>NC_010162.1:5525000-10337500 GCF_000067165.1 Sorangium cellulosum So ce56 | reverse complement strand
TCGGGGACACTGCCTGGTGGGCAGTTTGACTGGGGCGGTCGCCTCCTAAAAAGTAACGGAGGCGTGCGAAGGTTCCCTCAGCCTGATTGGAAACCAGGCGTAGAGTGCAAACGCACAAGGGAGCTTAACTGTGAGACCGACAGGTCGAACAGGTGCGAAAGCAGGCGTTAGTGATCCGGTGGTTCTGTATGGAAGGGCCATCGCTCATCGGATAAAAGGTACTCTGGGGATAACAGGCTGATCGCGCCTGAGAGTTCATATCGGCGGCGCGGTTTGGCACCTCGATGTCGGCCCATCGCATCCTGGGGCTGGAGCAGGTCCCAAGGGTTCGGCTGTTCGCCGATTAAAGCGGTACGCGAGCTGGGTTTAAAACGTCGTGAGACAGTTTGGTCCCTATCTGCCGTGGGCGTAGGACACTTGAGAGGAGCTGCCCATAGTACGAGAGGACCTGGGTGGACGTACCTCTGGTGCTCCGGTTGTCCTGCCAAGGGCATAGCCGGGTAGCCATGTACGGAACGGATAACCGCTGAAAGCATCTAAGCGGGAAGCCGGCCTCAAGACTAGGTGTCCCGGGCCGCAAGGCCCCTAAAGACCCCTCGTAGACCACGAGGTTGATAGGCCGGGTGTGGAAGCCGAGCAATCGGCGGAGCTAACCGGTACTAATAGGTCGTGCGGCTTGACCATACTTCTAAGGCAAACATCGAAGCGTCGCGCCCGGAGTTCGGGTGACGAGCAGCGTGACACAGCTGGCCTGGCGTAAACATGGAACAGAGCACCGCGAGGAGCGGGCTCCGCCGGGTTCCGATTGGACGCACCCACAAGTTTCCGGTGGTGATATCGAGAAGGTCACACCCGATCCCATACCGAACTCGGAAGTTAAGCTTCTTGGAGCCGATGGTACTGCCAGGGCAACCTGGTGGGAGAGTAGGACGCCGCCGGGATTTTCTTCGAACCTGCGCACGGTGAGAGCCGTGCGCAGGTTTTTTTTTGTCCATCGTGCTTCGAGGTCCTGGCGCGCGTTGCGGCTAGGCCTTCAGGTCGGCTTGGGGACGTCGGCGGCTGCGTGGAGCGCGTTCCGGGCCGGTCGGCCCCCGGGGAGCAGCCTCCAGGGGGCATCGTAGGCGTTAAAAAGGCTTCACGCCGCGTCCTCCTACATCCGGAACGTTTACGTGGACGTGGTCGTGGTCGTGGTCGTTCACGGCTTATCGTTGACGACCACGACCACGACCACGACCGCGTAAACGTCCACGTCCACGTCGACGTTCACGTAAACGTCGACGTTCACGTAAACGTCGACGTTCACGTAAACGTCCACGTCCACGTAAACGTCCACGTTCACGTAAACGTTCACGTTCACGTTGGTGACCGATGGTGGGGTGGAGGGGGCGGGCGCCGTGCTCTGAGCGTGACCGAACGAGCTCGGTTAACGTCTATGCGCCGAGGGCCTTCGGTTCGGCACGACGGCTCCGCTGAAGGCTTCGCCTTTGCAGCGAGCTCGTGCTGGCCGCCGTCAGACCGGCGCCGTCGAGGCAGCGCTCGGGACGGGGCCGGGGGCGTGCGTGCCGTTACGGCGTCGGGACGGGAGGGGCCGTCAGGGCGGCGACGCTCAGTGCGGGCGCTCGGTAACTCGCCTCGGGCCGTAGCTGCGCAGGAGGATGAGCCCGGCAAGGACGGACAGGGCGGCGATCTGGAGAGCGAACGGGATCTTTTGCACCCATTCCTCCTCGTCGATCCCGATCGTCGCGAGGAAAATGCCGAGCAGTCCGCCCATGGCTTCGCCGGCGCGGCTCAGAGAGGTCGCTGGGCCGCTTGCGACCGCCTCGTGCGAGAGCGCGTGCAAGAGGAGGCCCGCGACCGCGGAGAGCAGCCAGGGCTCGATCACCTCGAGGTGCTCCAGGTCGACAAGCCGCGTCGCGAAGGCGCCAACCACCGTGGCGAGCGCGATGCCCGCGAGCGCAGCGCTCATGGCGCGCTTGCCGCCGGTATCGGCTTTCACCTCGAGGACCTGAATGGCCACCACCATGGCGAGCGGCACCGTGTGCGCAGCGATCACGAGCACGACAGGGAGCGAGAGCTGTCCAACCCGTGAGAGCGACGCCACCGCCGCGCCCTCGCCGAACTGATGCGCGAGCACCGCGGCGTACCCCATCGCGAGCGCCGTCGTCGGCGTCCGGTGAGCCCCAGCGTCCCCGAGCACGAGGCGCTCCAGCACCGCCGGCGCCACGAAGCCAGACGCCGCCGCGAACAGCGCGAGCCAGCCGATCTCGCCGATCGCCTCCGGGAGCAGGTGAAGCAGCGCGATCGACGCCGCACCGACGAGGGCGAACGTCCGCAACGCAGACATCGCGCCCTCGCTCCGGTGACGGAACACCGCCGCAATGCCGCCCAGCATGACGGCCAACGCGAGGAGCGAAACGCCGAACGCCAGCGACACAGGCGCCCTCCTAGCACGGATCCGGTACGAACCGGTGATGACCCGAACGCTATGTGGGGTGCGCTACGAACGCGGGTGGTCGTGCCGTTCCGTGCGGAGGATCAGGTCGCCCACGAGGGCAGTCCAGCCGGTCTGGTGCGAGGCGCCGAGCCCAGCGCCGGTGTCGCCGTGGAAGTACTCGAAGAAAAACAGGCGATCTCGGAACCCAGGATCACGCTGGAAGAGGGGGTGCTCGCCGTAGACAGGGCGGCGGCCCTCGCGGTCGCGCTCGAAGATCGCGATCAGCCGGCGCGCGATCTCGTGCGCTCCGTCGCGGAGCGTGCGAGGGCCGTGGCCGCCGAGCGACGGGATCGTGAGCACGTCGCCGAAGCCGTGGTCGAGCCGGAGGAGCGAGCGGTAGAGCAGGTAGCCGAGCGGGAACCAGATCGGGCCGCGCCAGTTGGAGTTGCCGCCCTTCATGCGCGTGATCGACTCGCCCGGCTCGTAGCCGACCGTGTACTGCGCGTCGCAGGGCTCGAGCCCGAGCGAGACGGGCGCGGCCGCGTGCTCCTTGGAGAGCGAGCGCGGGCCGAACGGCGAGAGGAACTTGTCCTCGTCGAACAGGTGCGCGAGCACCCGCTCGAGGCGCCCCGGCGGCACCGCGGAGAGCACCTGGCGGCCGTCTGGACGTACGGTGATCGACTCGGCCAGCGCGGGGTTCCTGCGGAGGAACCACTCGGTCCGGCGCCGGAAATTCGCGAGCTTGCCGTAGATCTCCGGGGTGATCACGTGCACCGCGCAGAGCGGGATGAGGCCGACGGCCGATCGGATCTTCACGTGCCGCGGCTTCCCTCCGGCGATGAGGATGTCGAAGTAGAAGCCGTCCTCCTCGGACCAGAGCGGCAGCCGGCCGTCCGCCGTGTGGTGGAGCGCGTGCGCGATCCGCAAGAAGTGCTCGAAGAACTTGCTGGCGAGATCCTCGTACGCGGAGTTGTCGAGCGCGAGCTCCAGCGCGATGCGCATGAGGTCGAGGCAGTACATCGCCATCCACGCCGTGGCGTCCGCCTGCTCCAGGCGCATCCCGGGCGCGAGCCGCTCGCTGCGATCGAAGAGCGAGATGTTGTCGAGGCCGAGGAACCCGCCCTCGAAGACGTTGTGCCCCTCGGCGTCGCGCTTGTTGACCCACCAGGCGAAGTTGATGAGGAGCTTGTGGAACACGCGCTCCAGGAACACCCGATCGCCCTCGCCCCGCTGCTTCCGCTCGATCTTGTAGATCTGGTAGGTCGCCCAGGCGTGCACCGGGGGGTTCAGATCCGAGAACTCCCACTCGTAGGCAGGCAGCTGCCCGTTCGGGTGCTGGTACCACTCCTTGACCATCATCTTCAGCTGGGCCTTCGCGAGATCGATGTCGAGCGAGGCCAGCGCGACCGCGTGGAAGGCGAGATCCCACGCCGCGAACCAGGGGTACTCCCACGCGTCGGGCATGGAGACGACATCGGCGACGGAGACGTGCCGCCAGTGGGCGTTTCGGCCGCTCAGCCGCTCGGGCGGCGGGGCGTGCGCGTCGCCGCGGAGCCAGGTGTCGACGTCGTAGTGGTAGAACTGCATCGTCCAGAACAGGCCCGCCGCCGCCTGACGCTGGATGGCGCGGCGATCGTCGGACAGGGCAGGGCCCTGGACGGCGAGATAGTACTCGTCCGCTTCCCTGCGCCGCGCCTCCAGGAGCTCGTCCGCGCCGTCGAAGGGGCACTCCACCGGCTCGGGCGCGAGCCGGAGCAGGATCCGCCGGCTCCCGCCGGCCGGCACCTCGAAGCGATGCCAGCTCGCGGCCTTCGTGCCGCGGCGCTCGGCGTTCACCCGCGCCTCGTCGCCATGGACGACCCGGTGATTGAACGCGTCCTTGACGTACGGTGTCCGCGAAGGGACGCCATAGAGCCGCTCGCGGTTCGTCTCGTTGTTGGTGAAGAGCAGCTCCGGGCTGCCCTCGATGTACAGGTGATGCGCGCCGTGCTCGGGGTGCGCCGCGCGCAGCATCACATGACCGGCGTCGGTCTCCATGGCCCGGATCTCCGGGACCGGACCCGGAGGCTCGGTCCAGGACCATGTGTTGCGGAACCAGAGGTGCGGGAGCACGTGGATCGGCGCGGCCTCCGGGCCGCGGTTCACCACGGTGATGACCATCAGGATGTCGCTCGGGCTCCGCTTCGCGTACTCGACGACGACGTCGAAGTAACGATCCCCGTCGAAGGCGCCGAGATCGGGGAGATCGGCCTCGCCCTCGGAGAGGCCGCGGTCGCGCGCGGCGGCGACGAGCGCCTCGTAAGGGAACGGCCGCTGCGGGTACCGGTAGAGATAGCGCAGGTAGCTGGAGGTCGGCGTCGCGTCTTCGTAGTAGTAGATCTCCTTGACGTCCTCGCCGTGGTTGCCTTCCGGCCCGGTCAGGCCGAAGGCCCGCTCCTTCAGGATCGGATCCCGCTCGTTCCAGACGGCGACGGCGAGACACAAGATCTGGTGTCGGTCGCAGATGCCGCCGAGCCCGTCCTCGTTCCAGCGATAGGCGCGGCTCCGGGCATGGTCGTGAGGGAAGTGCGCCCACGCGTCCCCGTTCGCGCTGTAGTCCTCGCGCACCGTCCCCCAGGCCCGCTCGGAGAGGTAGGGGCCCCAGTGCTTCCAGCGCAGGAGGCGCTCGCGCTCTTCCTCGAGGCGGCGGTGCTCGGCGGTCGGCGCAGCGCGGACGTTCCTCGTCATGCGCGCCACGCTAGGCGACTCCGACGGAGGCGTCGAGCCCGCGGCCGGCGCGCGACGACCTGGGGCGGGCGCTACTCGGTGCGCTGGATGATGTGGAAGCCGAACGGCGTCTCGATGATCTCGCTCACCTCGCCGATCTTCAAGGCGAACGCGGCGTCGGAGAAGCCCTTCACCATCATGCCGCGCTCGAACACGCCGAGATCCCCGCCGCGCTCGGCGGCGCCCGGCTCGTCGCTGTACTCCGCGACCGCCTCCTCGAAGCTCGCCCCGCCGCGGATCTTGAGGAGCGCTTCCTGCGCTCGCGCGCGGGCCTCGGCGCGCGTGCGGCGGAGGCCCTCGGGCTTGCTCTTCGAGCCCTCGTGCATGACGAGGAGATGCCGCGCGCCGATCTGCTTGGGCTGACTCGCGATCACCGCGCGCTCCCGCTCGATCGCGGCGTCCTCCTCGGCCGCCCGGATCGGCGCGGAGACCGCGAGGCCGCCGCCGACCCACGACGGCGAGGTGGCGAGCGTCCCGCAGGCGGTCGCGCAGAGGAGCGCGAGGGGCGAGCACGCCGAGAGCGCGTGGACCAGCACGGCGCGGAGATGAGGGCTACGCATCGGCGCGGAGACTGCCGCGGGAGGAGTGCGCCCGCAACCCTCCCGTCCGCGCGCGCCGCTCAGCGGAGGACCATCACCGGGACGAAGGCCCACCCGCCAGCGGCCACGCTCACCCGGGCGCGCCTCGACTCGCCGCGGACGCCGACGACCACGTCGTGCGTGCCCGCGCGGACGCGGGTCCGCGCGATCGCGATGCGCGCGGGGAGCGTCGACCACCCGCGCGTGTCCGGCGTGTCGAGCGCGGTCAGCGTCGCGCTCGTCAGCAGGCCGACGAGCAGGCCCAGCGGCCCGGAGTCCTCCGCGGCGGCCTCGGTGGCGCCCTGCGCGGCCTCGCCGGCCGCGATGCGGGCGACGGTCCTCGTGATGGCCGACAGGATGACGGTGCCCTCGCTCTTCTTCCAGGCCGCGCGCACCTGCGCCTCGACGTCGAGCGCCTGCTCCATCGGCTGGGAGCGCCCGTCGAGCTTCAGCGTGGGAATCGAATAGCCGCCCTTGCCCCGGGCGAGCGTCGGGTAGTTGACCCAGGTCACGAGCCCCTTCGCCGCGAGCTCGCTCGCCCGCGCGCGATCCGTCGGGCTGATGTCGTTGGCCACGAGCGTGAGCGCGAGGCCGATCGGCAGGCGCTGCGGCACCTTCTGCGGGACGCGCCCGAACCCGACGACGACGATGAGCTCGGCCTCGCCGGTCTCGTCGAGGGGCGGCGGCGGGGCCTCCCCTTCGATCAACGCGGCGATGCGGGGCGACCTGGGCTCGCCGCGCGTGAGCGCGCGGAGCGGGCGGCGGAGCGACGGATACGGCCCGTGGCGGAGGGCGTCGTCGTAGTGGAGGAGCGCCTCGTCAGCCTGGCCGCTCTTCTCGAAGGCGAGGCCCGCAAGGTAGCTGCCGAGGCCGAGGAGCGCCGTCTCGCCCTCGTGATCGCGCAGGTATCTCTGCATGATCGCGAGGCGTCGAGCCTCGACCCTGGCCCCGCTGAGGTCGCGCTGGGCCAGGTAGTTCATCATGTTGATGGTGTTGATGAGCAGCTTCTCGTAGGCAGGCGCCTTGTACGGGCCCACGTCGTCCGAGAAGAGGTATTTGCCGAGATCGTGGGCGGCCCCGCGGGACATGTCGAGCAGGTCGATCGACTTGTCCGCGGCCCCGAGATCGCGCGCGGACAGCCGGTAGCTGTCCATGCTGAGGAGGACGTTGCCGCGGTCGAGCAGGAGGAGCGCGTTGTCGCCCCGGAGCGCCGGGAGCTCGGCCGCGGTCTCGACCTCGAGCTGCTCGTTCAGCGCGGCCACCGCCTCGGCGGGAGCGCCGCGATCGAGCGCCTGGAGCGCGGTGCGCACGCGATCTTCATGTCCGCCGCAGGCGGCCTGCCAGAGGCCGAGGAGCAGCGCGAGAGGAGCCAGGGCCGCACGCTTGCGCCCCGCGAGGCTCGCGTGCCGCCGGCGCATCACTCCTGGATGAGCGCCTTGGTGAAGGCCGCCCTGTTCTGCCAGGCCACCGCGCTCGTTGCGACCTCGATGAGCTGCATGAACATGAAGTACTGGACGCGGCGCTCGTCCTCGGTGCGCTCATCGGCGGTGAAGACCTTGCCGGTGAGGTAGTACTTCGCGCCGAGCTGGCGGTTGTACTCGGCGATGTGGTTCGGATCGAACCCGCCGCCGCGCTGCTTCTCGACCTCCGCGACCATCTGCTGCTGGCGCTCGACGCTCACCACGGTGACGAGGCTCGCCTGGGCCAGGTACGTCTCGATATCGGACAGGAGCGCCTGAAGCTGGCTGTCGATGTGCTCGCTCGTCTGGTTCGACAGCGGATAGATGGCGAGCGTGGGCCGCGAGCCGTCGTGCGCCCACGCCTTGGCGACCGGAGAGGCCATCAGCGACGTCAGGTTCTCGTGGAGGAGCTGCTCGATGTCGCGCCTGTCGATTCCCGTGCTCATCGCCGCGTCGTCGAGCCCCTCGACCTGATTGCCGCGCACGTAGGTGGGGCCGCAGCCGATGGGGAGCGAGGCGAGCGCGAGCGCCGCGAGCAGCGCGGCCGGACGGATGCTGGGCGAAATGGGCATGGACACTCCGCAGGGCAGGACGCCGGCATCCTAGCAGGCGAGGTGTGCGCTGGCGCTTCGATCAGGCGGAAATCGTGCTCTGCGACGCGGCGCGCGCGCGGCGTGCGCGGTGAGCGCGGCATGTCGGCAGCGCGGACGTCCTGGCTCGCTTCAGCGCGAGCAGCGCGAGCATCGCGAGCGCCGCCGCGGCCCCGCTGTCGTCGCCGACGAAGGGGCCGTGCGCGCACGAGAGCCAGCGCTCGTCGAGCGGCCGGCGCGAAGGCAAGCGCTCCGCGGGGTCCGACGCCGTGGCCCACCAGGGCGGGTCGTAGCCGCCGACGTCGGCGGCGCGCATCGCCTCGGTGACGAGCCAGTCGCGATGGGCGATGAGCCCACCATAGATGGGGTCGGCGCAGCCGGCCGGCCCGCGCGACGTCACGCCGATGATCTGCCCCGCGACGTCGAGCGCCGGTCCGCCCGAGTCGCCGCTGCAGATGCCGTTCTCTCCGCGCCACTCGCCCCCTGTGACGCGCTCCTGCGTTCCGCACCCGTACCCGACGCACTCGACGTGGAGCCCATCGCGGCGCCTGCGGACGCCGCCGCCGCGCGATCTGCCCTCCGTGTCGCCGAAGCCCACCGCGGAGTAGACCTCGCTCTCCTCGGGCGGCCGATCGAGGCGGGGCGCGAGCGGCGTGACCTCGCTGCCGCCGAGCGGGGAGGACAGCACGACGAGCGCGACGTCGCGCCCGCAGACGGCGTTGCCGTCGGGCGGGCTGAGCAGCGCGCGCGCGCCGATCCACGGCGTGTCCGCGGCCCACAGGGCCCCGCCGAGCGTGGCGTAGACCTGCGAGGCGTCGACCGGCTCACCGAACGTCGCCGTCTTGCAGGCGATGAGCTTGGGAGCTTCCGCGATGCAGTGCTGCGCGGTGAGCACGAGGTTGGGCGCGATCACGGTGCTCGAGCAGGTCCGCGCGACGCGCCCTCTGCGATCGGTGATGAGGAGCCCGGCGACCGCGCGGTCTCCAGCGTCTAGATACCCTCCCTTGATCTCCAGCGCGGCCTCGGCCGCGTCCTCCTCGTGCAGGTCCGCTTCGTCCGCGTCTCCAGCGCAGCCGGCCAGCGCGACGGCGAGGAGGCAGCCAGCTCGGGTACACCATGCGGTGCTGTTCCGGCACACGGCCAGCCGCCTTTGCACGGCACCTGCCAGCCTGGGCTGTGCACCGCCGCGCTCCCCGAGGGAGGAGAGCATTGCTTCCGGGGAAGCTCACGCGCCGGCGGAGCCACCCCGCTGCGCTGTGGTGTGGGATGCGGTCAGCGCGCCGGCCGGGCTCATGTACACCCGAGCGCCCGACCCTGTCGTCCACCGAGCGCAAGGCGCTGGAGCCCGAGGCTCCGGCGAGCAGGCGTGGGCGCGGGGCCTCGCGCGCCGGGAGCGCCTCCCTCGCGCTGCGATCCCACGCGTCCGTTCGCGACGTCGCCGCGCTGCGAGCGCTCGTTTTCTCCCGGCGGCGCCGGAGCTCTCCGGGCGGCGCCGGAGCTCTCCGGGCGGCGCCGGAGCGTCAGCCGACCACGATGTTCACGATCTTCCCCGCGACGTAGATGAACTTCTTCAGCTGCTTGCCCGCGGCGAGGGCGGCCACGGTCTCCAGGCCGAGCGCGGCGGCTCGCGCCTCCTCCTCCGATGCCGCCTTCGCCAGCATCACGCGACCGCGGACCTTGCCGTTCACCTGCACCGGGATCTCAAGGACGTCGTCGACGCAGAAGGCCTCGTCGTAGGTGGGCCACGGCTCGTAGCTGAGCGAACGCTCGTGGCCGGTGAGCCGCCACAGCTCCTCCGCGAGGTGCGGCGCGAAGGGGGAGACGAGGAGGATCAGCCGCAGGACCGCCTCGCGCGGCGGCGAAGGCAGCGAGCTCAGGTGATTCACGAAGACCATCATCGCGGAGATGGCGGTGTTGAACGCCATCCCCTCGATGTCGCCGGTCACCTTCTTGATCGTCCTGTGGAGCTGCCGGCTCGTCGCGTCGTCCATCGCGTCCGAGAGCGGCCGCGTGCACGTCGCGAACACGCGGTCCCGGAACCGGACCACACCCTGGATCTGCCCCGATTGCCAGGGCTTCACCGCCTCGAGCGGGCCCATGAACATCTCGTACATCCGCAGCACGTCGGCGCCGTGGGCCCGCACGATGTCGTCGGGGTTGATCACGTTGCCCCGCGACTTCGACATCTTCTCGTTGTCCTCGCCCAGGATCATCCCCTGATGGACGAGCTTCGCGAAGGGCTCGGGGTGCTTCACATGGCCGAGGTCGTAGAGCACCTTGTGCCAGAAGCGCGCGTAGAGGAGGTGCAGCACGCCGTGCTCCGCGCCGCCGACGTAGAGGTCGACGGGCATCCACGCGTCGTACGCGGCCTCCGAGAACGGCTCCGCGTCGTTCTGCGGATCGAGGAAGCGGAGGTAGTACCAGCACGAGCCCGCCCACTGCGGCATCGTGTTCGTCTCGCGCGCGTACCACTTGCCGTCCCGCTGGAAGAAGCGCCAGTCGACGGCGCGCGCCAGCGGGCCCGCAGGGTCGTCGCCAGGGCGGAAGTCGGCGAGCGGCGGCAGCTCGATCGGGAGGCTGGCCTCGTCGACCGCGATCGGCTGATCGTAGCGGATCGTGTGCGCGGCGCCCTTCCTGGGATCGCCCTGCGGATCGGCGAGCTCGACGGGGAAGTAGATCGGGATCGGCTCGCCCCAGTAGCGCTGGCGGGAGAAGACCCAGTCGCGCAGCTTGTAGTTCACCTCGCGCTTGCCTCGCCCGAGCGCCTCGAGGCGCGCGATGACCGCGCGCTTGCACTCCTCCGTCGCGAGCCCGTCGAACTCGCCGCTCCGGACCGCGACGCCCGGGTCGACGTAGGCGGCCTCGAGCTGGTCGTGCAGGGAGCCGTCGGGGCTCACGACCTCGACGATGGGCAGCCCGTAGGTGCGGGCAAAGGAGAAGTCGCGCTCGTCGTGCCCTGGCACCGCCATCACGGCGCCGGTGCCGTAGCCGCCGAGCACGTAGTCGGCGACCCAGATCGGCACCTCCACGCCCGTGATGGGGTGGACGGCGACGAGGCCGGTGTCGACGCCGGTCTTCTCCCTCGCCGCCGCGGCGAGCCGCTCGCGATCGCTCTTGCCCGCCGCGGCCGCGACGTAGGCGCGCACCGCCTCGCGGCGCGGCTCGGACGCGCCGCTCTCCGCGCTCGTGAGCCATGTCGTGAGCGGGTGCTCGGGCGCGAGCACGACGTAGGTGACGCCCATCAGCGTGTCGGGGCGGGTCGTGAACACGCTCAGCGCGCCCTTGCCCCATCCCTTGACCTCGAACGTGATGAGCGCCCCCTCCGAGCGGCCGATCCAGGAGCGCTGCATCGCCACCGTCCCTTCAGGCCAGTCGAGGAGGCGCAGATCCTCCGCCAGGCGGTCGGCGTAGGCGGTGATGCGGAGCATCCATTGCCTGAGCGGCGTCCGGTAGACCGGGTGCGAGCCGCGCTCGCTCTTGCCGTCGATCACCTCCTCGTTCGCGAGGACGGTCCCGAGCGCCGGGCACCAGTTGACGCTCACCTCGTCCTGGTACGCGAGCCCCTTCTTGAAGAGCTGGAGGAAGATCCACTGCGTCCAGCGCACGTAGCGCGGATCGGTCGTGGAGAGCTCCCGCGACCAGTCGTAGCTGAAGCCCAGCATCTTGAGCTGGCGCTTGAAGGTCGCGATGTTCCGCGCCGTCGTGTCGGCCGGGTGCGTGCCGGTCTCGAGGGCGTGCTGCTCCGCCGGCAGCCCGAAGGCGTCCCAGCCCATGACGTGAAGCACGTCGATCCCGCGCATGCGGAAGTAGCGGGACATGATGTCGGTCGCCGTGTACCCCTCGGGGTGGCCGACGTGCAGCCCCGACCCCGACGGATAGGGGAACATGTCGAGCACGTAGCGCTTCCCGCGGGCGGGGTCCGCGCTGCGGACGGCGCGGAAGGTCTCGCCTTCCTCCCAGGCGCGCTGCCAGCGCGGCTCGACGGCGGCATGATCGTAGCGCGCGGGCTCACGCGGCTCGTTGGGAGAAGGTTCGGTGGAGGCGCGGGGGTCCATCGTCTCGGCGGCCATATCGCGACGTGCCATAGCACTGTGCTGCCGCGGTCGACAGCCGCCCCGCGGCGGCAGAGGCCCGCGCCCCGGCGAGAGCGCCACCGCCCGTCCACGGCGCGCCGCGGCCATGTCGAGAGTTCCCGACAAGCGTGGACACAGCGCCTCGGTCCGAGCTCTGCCGTCGGAGACGCCCGCGCCCGAGAGGGCTGACTCGCTCTTCATCACGCCGACCCGGCCCGAGAAGCGCACCCCTGGCGTCGCCATCCTGCGTCCGCGACGGGCGGTGTCGTCACGGCGCGGCGCTGCGCGGCGCCAGCGCCGACGAGCGGCAGCGCCTCGCGGGGCGGGGCGACGCGTCAGAAGGATGGCCGCACGCCGAGACTTGGAGGTAGATTGAGGGCGCTGTTCCGCTTCAGTGTGAGGCGGAGGGGTCGCGTGGGCGGTCCCTCCGAGGCGCGCGGATGACCGACAAACACGTTCCATGGGGAGCCCCCGAGAGTGAGAGGGCGGCGCAGCCAGGCCGGCCGCTCCCGCCGGCGCACGGCTCGGGGATCCCTTTCCGGCCGCTGCCCGTGCCGCCGCTGATGGCGCCCGGCGCGCTGCGCCCGCTCTCCGCACAGTACGCGCTGAGCCCTCATCTTCAGCAGCAGAGCCCGCCCGCGTTCTCAGGGCCGATGCCGTCGGCGCCCGCGTTCTCGGGGCCGGTGGCATCGGCGCCCGCGTTCTCGGGCGCCATGCCGGCGCCGGCGTTCTCGGGGCCAGCTCCCGCCGGGTACACCCAGCCGCCCACGGCGAGCGTCTCGGCGCGCGGAGGGACCCTTCCGCCCGGGATCGTCTCGCAGCAGGACGTGCTCTCGGCCAGCGGCGTCTTTTCTCCGAGCGCGCTCCCGTTCATCTCGGCGCCGCCGCAGTCGGATCCGGTGCCTCCGAGCCAGGCGGCCTTCCAGCCGGCGCCGATCACGGACCGGATGGGCGCGAGCGCGACGCAGCCGCCTGCGCCGGCAGCGCCGCCCGGGTTCGCGAGCCCCGGCCCCGGTGCGGCCGCGCCCGCTGCGCCAGAGGCCGCGCGCGCGCCGATGCCATCGCCTCACGCCGGCCAGCCGCCTGCGCCGGCGGCGCCGCCCGGGTTCGGGAGCCCTGGCTTCGGCGCGGCCGCGCCCGCGGTATCAGAGGCCGCGCGCACGCCGATGCCCTCGCTGCATGCGGGGATGCCGGCTCAGGCCGGGCCGCCGCCGGCCGCCGCGCCCGCGCCGGCGATGAGCGCAGCTCCCGGCGCGGGCGCGGCGGCGCACGGCGCGCCCCAGGCGGCCGGCGGGTGGGACGGAGCGGCCGAGAGCCCGTGGGCCACCACGTCGGCGCGCCTCGAGATGCCGGCGCTGCCGTCGACCTTCGTCCAGGAGCGCCCGGAACCGCAGAAGCCACCCGCCGCCGTCGCGCCGCGGCGGCGGGAGGGCGGCAGGACGCTCATCATCGTGCTCAGCGTGATCCTGGCGGTGGCCTTGCTGGCGCTCATCGGGATCACGCTGTGGCAGAGCATGGGCGGCGGAGGACCGATCGCGATCGACTACAAGGAGCCGCCGCCCACGGCCGCCGAGGCGTCGCCAGAGCCCACCGTGAGCGTGACGGCGGCCCCCAGCGCGCCCGCCGCGCCCCGCCCAGCCGCGCGCCCACGGCCGAAGAGCGACGACATCTACGACGAGGTCGAGAAGGAAAAGACCCGGCGCTGAGGCGGCGCGACGCCGCACGGACGGGGCGTCTCGCAGGCGATTCGTTGGCCCCGCGCCCGGTTCCGTGCTGGTGATCGCCCGCGATGGCGACGCCGATCCCGCACAACCTTGCCCCCTTCTCCCTCGACGAGCTGGCGCGCGCGACCGGCGGGCGCGTGCTGAGGAGCGGGCCGGACGCGCGGGGCGTCTCGACCGACAGCCGGACAATCGCGCCAGGAGCGGCGTTCGTCGCGCTCGCCGGCGAGAGCTTCGATGGCCACAGGTTCCTCGACGCCGCCGCGCAGCGCGGGGCGGCCGCGTTCATCGTCTCGCGGGAGGTGGCCCTGCCGCCCGGAGGAGGCGCGGTGCTCGTGAACGACGGCCTCACGGCGCTCGGGGCGCTGGCCAGAGCGCACCGCGAGCGATGGCGGGCGGGCGCCCACCCCGGCGGGCCGCGGGCGATCGTCGCGATCGGCGGCTCGGCGGGCAAGACGACGACGACGCGGACCATCGCGGCGCTGCTCGCGGCGGTGGGCCGCGGCGAGGTGCACGCGACGGCGGGCAACCTGAACAACGCCATCGGGCTGCCGATGACGCTGCTCGGGCTCGAGGACCGCCATCGCTTCGCGGTCGTCGAGATCGGCACGAACCAGCGCGGCGAGGTCGCGGCCCTCGCGCGGATCGCGGGGCCGGACCTCGCCGTGCTGACGTCCATCGGCGTCGAGCACACCGAGGGGCTCGGCACGCTGGAAGACGTCGCCGCCGAGGAAGGTGATCTGCTCGCCGCCTTGCCGGCCGAGGGCGTGGCTCTCGGCAACGGCGACGACGTGAAGGTGGTCGAGCAGCTCGAGCGCGCCGGCGCCGCGCGGCGGATCACCTACGGCTTCGGGGAGCGCGCGCGGATCCGGATCGCGGGGAGGCGGCCGGTCGGGGTGCGCGGCACCTCGGTGCGGATCGAGCGCGGAGGCGAGGCGCTGGAGCTCGTCGTCCCGCTGCTCGGCGAGGCGGGGGCGCTGGCGGCGGCCGCGGCCGTCGCCGTCGTGGAAGAGGCGGTCGGTGAGCCGCTCTCGACCGAGCGAGCGGCACGCGCCGCCGCAGGGCTCGCGCCGCCGGGGGACGGGCGCCTGTCCGTCCGCGAGCTGCCGGACGGCACCGTGGTCATCGACGACAGCTACAACGCCAACCCGCTGTCGATGCGATCGTCCCTCAGGACGGCCGTCGAGGTCGCCGAGGCGCTCGGGAAGCGGCTGGTCCTGCTGCTCGGCGAGATGCGCGAGCTCGGCGCGCTCGCGGCGGCGGAGCACGACGCGCTCGGCGAGCAGGTCGGCGCCGCGCGCCCCGCCGCGCTCGTCGCCGTCGGCGGCGAGGCGGCGCGGATCGCGCGCGCCGCCGAGGCGGCCGGCGTGCGGGCGTGGTTCGCCGGAGACGCGGACGCCGCGGCGGCCCGAGCGCAGGAGATCGTCGAGCGCGGCGATCTGGTGCTCGTGAAGGGCTCGCGCGGGATCAGGATGGAGCGGATCGTGGAAGCCCTCGTCGCCAGCGCCGGGCGCGGCGCCGGCTCGTCGCCCTCACCGTGAGCGCGCGTCCGCCAGCCGAGCGCGCTCGCTTCCCGGCGCGCCGGGCCGTGGTCACGCGCCGAGCGCGGCCCGCGCCTCGGCGACGGACAGGCTGAGCAAGAGCTTCGCCTCCTCGTTGCTGCAGAAGGAGCGCGTGACCATGCGATCGACGTACAGCGTGCCGCGGAGGTGATCGACCTCGTGCTGGAGGATCCGCGCCGGCCAGCCCGTCGCTTCCCACCGGACCTCCTTGCCGTCCTCGTCCACGCCGCTCACCTCGACCGACAGATCTCGCTCGACCAGCGCCATGTAACCCGGGACGCTCAGGCAGCCCTCGAAGAACGTCGCCCGCCCCGCGCCTGCCGCGTCCGGGAGCGACGGCGCGAGGACCCTCAGCGTCGGGTTGATGATCACCCTGAGCCGGAAGGGCACGCGTCCGCGCTCGGCGCGCTGGCCCGGGGTGAGGCGGGACATGAGCTCCTCGCTGTCTTCGAGCACGATCACCTGCTGGTCGACGCCGATCTGCGGCGCCGCGAGCCCCACGCCGGGCGCCTTGCGCATGACGGAGACCATCGTCGAGACGAGGTGCTTGAGCCGCTTCGTCCCGATCTCCTCGGGCGGGACGGGCGCGGCGGGCTTCCGCAGGACGGCTCTGCCTGCGAGGACGATCGGGGGGAGCTCCATGCTGCCGGGATGAATCGGCGCCCTCGCGAGCGCAAGCGTCGTGAGCTCGGGAGCACGGACCGTGTAGGGCCTCGCGGCGAGGCGGGCGTGAGGGTGGATGTCCTCGCGGCGAGGCGGGCGTGAGGGTAGAGGAGCGGCGCTGGGCACTTTCCATGGCAGCACCTCTTCCGCCTCCGTCGGCTCGCGCGGACGCCCCCCGCCGGCCGCTCCGCCTCGTCGTCGTCGCCGCCCTCGCGGCGCTGACGCTCGCCGCCTTCGCCGCCGTGACGCTGCGGCTACAGCTCGAGCCGAACGTCGCCTCGCTCCTGCCGGAGCGCGGAGACGCCGCGGCGCTGCGCCGGTACGTGCGCGGGTTCGGGGGCGGCGATCTCGGCGTCGTGATGGTCAAGGGCGACGACCCCGACGAGAACGCGGCCGTGGCCGCGGAGATCGCGCGGGCCCTCGCGGCGCGCCCGACCGTGCAGCGCGCCGCCGATCGGATCGACGTCTCGCGCTCGCTCGATCCGTGGGTCGCGTTCCGGCACGCGGACGCGCGGGTGCGAGAGCGGCTCGCCGCGGCGCTCTCGCCCGAGGGGATGCGGGAGCGCCTCGCCGAGACGCGCGCCATGCTGCTCGCGCCGGGCGGCGGCGCCGCGGCCGAGACGATCGCGGCCGACCCGCTGCGCCTCTCGCAGCTCGTCTTCGAGTCCGCGGACATCGGATCCGGGGTGCGCACGCAGGCGGACGGCGCCTTCGCCACGGACGACGGCAAGGTGCACCTCGTCCTGGTGCAGCCGGCGGGGCAGGCGCTCCGCGGCGCCGACGCGCGGGCGTTCGTCGCGGACGCGAACGCCGTCCTCGGCCCGATCCGCGCGGCGCACCCGGGGCTCACGCTCGGGCTCACCGGCGGGCACGCCATCGCCGCGGCGACCGAGGCGATGCTCACGCGCGATCTCGCGATCTCGGGGACGCTCTCGATGCTGCTCGCCTCTGTCGTCTTCGCGCTGCTCTTCCGCCGCCTGCGCGCCCTCGTCGCGGTGATGCCGCCGCTCGTGCTCGGGACCCTCTGGACCGCGGGGCTCGCCACGGCGCTGCCGGGCGGGCTCAGCGCGATCGCCGTCGCCTTCATGTCGGTGGTCGTCGGCGTCGGCGTCGACACCGGCGTCCACGTCTACGCCGCGCTGCTCGAGGCGCGGCGCGAGGGCCTCGATCCGGAGGCGGCCGCGCGCGCGGCGAGGGCGCGGACCTCCCGCGCGGTGCTCATCGCGGCCGTCACCGCGGGGGCGGCGTTCGGGGCCCTCGCGCTGTCGGACATCAACGCGCTCCGGCAGCTCGGGCTCCTGTGCGCCGCGGGCGAGGTCCTGACGGCGATCGCCATCGTGCTCGTGACGCCGGCCGTGGGCGCGTGGCTCGAGCGGGGGACCCCGCCGACCGAGGCGCCGGCGCGCTGGCCCGACGGCCTCTACCGGCTGACCCGCACCCGGGGCCGCGCGCTCGCGCTCACGGGGCTCGCGGCGCTCCCCATCGCGGCGGTCGCCCTCGGCGCCTCGCCGCCGCTCGCGGAGGCCATCGTCGCGATCAGGCCGGCCGAGCTCGAGCCCCTCAAGGTACAGCAGGAGATCTTCGAGGCGTTCGGCGGGCGGCGAGGGCAATGGGTGGTCCTCCTCGCGGACGGCGACCAGGAGCGCGCCCGCGCGCGCGGCGACCGGATCGCGGAGCGCCTCGCCTCGATGAAGGCCGACGTGGAGGCTGTCGACGCGCTCACCGCGCTCGCCCCCGCCGCCCCGACGCAGGCCGAGCGCTTCGCCGCGCGCGACGCGCTCGACCTGCCCGCCAAGGCCGACGAGCTCGCGCGCGCGCTCCGCGACACGGGCTTCGCGCCCGAGCGCTTCTCGGCGGTGCTCGACGGGATGCGCGCGCCGCCCCGGCAGGAGGTGGCGCTCTCCGATCTCGAGCGCGGCCCCGCGTCCATCCTGCTCTCGCGCTACCTCGGGGCGGACGGGGGCGAGGCGCTCGTCGCCCTGTACGTGCGGCCCCGCGAGACCGGCTCGGTCGCGCGGATCGAGCGCGCGATCCGCGAGGAGGATCCGGGCGCCATGCTCACCGGCTACAGCCGGCTCGAGGCGTCGCTGCGCGAGACGCTCGCGCACGACATGCCGAGGATCGGGCTCGTCGCGGGCGCGCTCGTGCTGCTGGCGCTCTCCGCTTCCCTCCGCAGCGCGCGCGACATCGCGCTGGCCGCGCTCGTCGTCGCCTCGGAGATCTCCCTCGTCCTCCTGCTGATCCGGGTGCTCGGCATCCCCCTGCACGCGTACGACGCGCTCGTCATCCCCGTGCTGCTCGGGATCACGGTGGACGAGGGCATGTTCCTGCTCCACCGCGCCCGCGACATCGAGGCGGCGGGCGGCGGCGACGCCGTGATCCGCGAGACGCTGCGCCGCGAGGGGCCGGCGATCGCCGCCACGGCGCTGACCACGGCCGCGGGCTTCTCCGCGCTCGCGTTCTGCGGCTTCGACGGCCTCCGCGACCTGGGCCGGGTCGGCGCGCTCGGCAGCGCTGTCGGCCTCGTCGTCGCGCTCCTCGTGGTGCCCGCGGGGCTGCGGCTCTGGCCCCGGGCCCACGGACGCGCATAACATGTCACCGTTGTCGCCCCGAGGCCTCCTCCTTGTCGCTCTCCTCGCGCTCGCGCGTCCCGCCGCGGCGCAGCCGTCTCCTCCGCCCGCTGCGCCGCCTCCTGCAGCGCCGGCGCCGAGGCCGCCGCGCTCGGCCGTGGCGCGCGCCGTCGACGCGCTCGTGCGCTCGCTCGACGCCGTGGACGGCCGCGCGCTCGTGGCCGCCGCGCCGCTGGTCTCCGACGCGCCCGCGCCGCGCGGCGCCCAGCTCGTGGCCACGCTCGCCGCCCACGTCGCGGGCAAGCTCGGCGCCGGCGTGCGCGCGCAGAAGGACCCGATTTCGCTGCCGCTCGCGCGCGAGGCGGCGCGCGACGACGCGGCGCTCGTCCACCTCGTCGTCGAGATCGCGGCGGGGAAGCTGCGCGTCACCGCGGACGTGTACCCGGTGCCGCGCACCGTCTGGGCGCGCATCCGCGACCCGGAGCCGGGGCCCATCGCCCACGCCTACGCCGAGGCGCCCATCGACGCGGAGATCCGCAGCTTCCTCGCGCCGATCCCGCTCGTCGCCGCCAGGGTCGACCGCGCGAAGAACTTCGAGGGCGACGTGGTCGCGCTCGCGTGCGGCGATCTCGACGCCGACGGGGCGCTCGAGCTCCTGAGCGTGAGCCGCCGGCGCGTGACGACGCTCCGCCTCCGCGGCGGCCGGGTCGTGCCGCTCGCGTCGCGCCCGTGGCCGGACGTTGTCGCCGTGCACCCGGCGCCGCTGCGCGAGCCGCTCGCGTTCGCCACGCTCGTCGAGCGCGCGAGGGACGGCGAGCGCCTGCCGCCGTTCGCCGACGTCGGGCTCACCGACCGCGCGCGCAGCGTCCGCTTCGACGGCGAGCTGAAGGCGCTCGCCGAGCTGCCGGGGCTGGCGATCCCGGACGCGGGCGGCTCGGCCTGCACGACGGCATGGGGGCCGCTCCTCACGGGCCCGCTCGGGCCGTGCGCCCCGGCCGATCCCCCGCCGGCGACCGCGTCGCTCTCCGGCCGGTACGACGCGATCGCGTCGGCGCAGCTCCTGTCCACGCAGGGCGAGCCCTTCGCGGTCTGGGCGACGCGCGAGCGCGGCGCGGTCGAGCTCCGGGACAGCGCGGGCCGTCGCAAGGTCGTGGGCAGCGCCGGGGCGCAGCTCGCGGTCGGCGATCTCGATCAGGATGGAGAGCCCGAGCTGCTCGCCAGCCTCGACGTCCTCGATCCGCTCGAGGATGCCGTCGTTGTCTGGTCGTGGCGGCGCCGGGAGGGCGGCCCGTCCCGCGCGGCGCCCGAGGAGATCCTGCGCTTGCCGGCGCCGGCGGGGGTGCGCGCCCTCGCGGTCTGTCCGCCCGACGGGGCCGGGCGCGCCCCGTTCGCCGTCGCGACCGCGGACGAGATCTGGGTGGTGCGGTGAGCCTCCCGCGCCGCGCCTTCCTCGGCGGCGTTGGCGCGCTGCTCGGCGCCGCCGCCCTCCCGGAGGCCGCGCGCGCGATGGGGCGCACCCCGCTCGGCGGCCGCCTCTCGATGCACCTCCCGTGGCCGACGAGCTCGCTCGATCCGCACGAGCTGAGCGATCCCGCCGCGGCGCTGTTCGCGCCGGCGATCGCCGACAGCCTCTACGGGCTCGACGCGTCCGGGAACCCGTACCCGACGCTCTCGTCCGCGCTGCCGTCGCGCGAGGCGGATGGCGCGGTCGTGCGCCTCCGCGAGGGGCTTCGCACCGCGCGCCTGCTCAAGCTCGACGGCCGCGACATCGTGAGCTCCGTCGAGCGCGCCCGCGCTCGCGGCGCCGCCGCGGCGCTCGCCGACATCCCGAGGCCCGAGCGGCACCCGAGGGATCCGCTCGCCGCGGTGTTCCCGCGCGCGGATCCCGCCCGCGTCGCCCGCGCGCTCGCGTCGCCGATGGTCGCGCTCCTGCCGCGCAGCTTCGACCCCGCGGCGCCGGATGGCACCGGCGCGTTCCGGGCCGACGTCGGCCCGGGGCAGATCACGCTGACGCGCAACGACGTCGCCGCGCGCGGCGCCGCCTTCCTCGACGCGATCGAGGTGATCCGCTCCGACGACCTGACGACCTCGCTGCGCGCGTTCGAGACCGAGCGCGACGACCTCGGCTGGCTCGGCGCCGGCCTCCACACGAACCGCCGAGGCGCCGTCCGCTTCGATCTGGGCGTCGCCGGGTGGATCGTGCTCACGACGGGCCCCGACGCCGGGCCCTTCGGTCAGCCTGGCGTCGCGCAGCGGCTGGTCGACGCGCTGCCGCCCGAGCGCCTCGCGCACCTCGGCCTCGTCGGCCTTCCGAGGGCGCACGGCGATCCCGCGTGGGGAGGGCCCCCGGCGTCGCTGCTCGTGGACGAGTCAGCCGCCCACCTCGTCGAGGTCGCCGAGGCGGTCGCGCCGATCCTCTCGCGGCCTGGGCACGAGGTCACCGCGGAGCCGGTGGCGCGGGCGGAGCTCGGGCGCCGCCGCGCCCGCGGGAAGGCGACGCTCGCGATCGGGCTGGTGCGCCCGCTCGGCCCCGGGCCCCTCGGCGCGCTACTCGCCCTCGCGACCGCCGACGATCGCAGCCGCGCCCTCGACCTCGCCCGTCACCCGCCCCGCCTCGTGCCCGGCGCCGCCCCCCGCTCGCTCACCGCCACGCTCCGCCTCGGCGTGATCGCCGAGGTCCGGATCGCGGGCGGCGTGCTGCCGGACGTCGCGCTCGCGCGCGCCGCCAGCGGCGAGGGCTGGGATCTCGGCGCCACCTTCCGCCGCCCAGCCAGGCGCTGATGTGTGCCTACCCCCGCGCGGAAGCGAGCGCGGCCGCGCGGCGGCTGTTCGGGACGTCCGGGCGAGGGTCACGGTGATGGGGGCCGCTTCGAGCGCTTGCGCGGTGGGGACATTTGGTTACTATCGGCTGGTCACGAACGTCACTGGCACTCGACACGACGCTTCTCTTCTCGGGGATCGCGGATTGATCGCGGACTGGACGACGCAACGTGTGGCGCACCGGGGGCTCCTCCCCAGCGCCGCCCCCCCTCGATCCCCCACGGCTCCATCGGGGCGGCAGGGCACTGTTCGGCACCGAAGCTGACGCATCTCGCAGAGCCGTGAAGTGAATCAGTGTCATGGGTACTCGCCTCTACGTTGGTAATCTCCCCTTCTCCGCCACCAAGGCCTCCGTGCAGGCCGCGTTCGCCCAGAGCGGCGAGGTGACGGATGTACACATCGTGACCGACCGCGAGAGTGGGCAGTCGCGTGGCTTCGGGTTCGTCACGATGGGCACGCCTGAGCAGGCCCAGCAGGCGATCGAAAACATGAACGGCGCCATGATGGACGGCCGTCCGCTTCGCGTGAACGAGGCGGAGGAGCGGGTCCAGCGTGGTGGTGGCGGCGGCGGCGGTTACGGCGGCGGCGGCGGCGGCGGTTACGGCGGCGGCGGCGGCGGTGGTGGCCGCGGCGGCCGTGGCGGTGGCGGCGGCGGTTACGGCGGCGGCGGTGGTGGCGGCCGCGGCGGCCGTGGCGGTCGCGGCGGCGATCGGTACTGAGCCGAGCTAGGCCGACGTTTTGACGGCGGTGCCTCTCCCCGGAGGCGCCGCCGTTCTCGTTTGTGCGCTGCCCTGTGCGGCGACCGCCCTCACGCGCGCCGAGGCCCCGATCGATCAGTACTCCGTCGATGCCTCCGCCTCATCGGCCGTCGCGGCGATCTGGCCTGCCTCCGCGGGGCGGAGCACGAGCCTGCCGACGGCCATCGCGACGAGGGCCGAGATCAGCGACCCGAGCAGGACGGCGAGCTTCGCGACCCCGAGCCTTTGCCCCGCTCCGAACGCGAGCCCCGCGACGAAGATCGCCATCGTGAAGCCGATGCCCGCGACGCATCCCACGACGAGCACGCCTCGCCAGAGGACGCCGCGCGGGAGGGCGGCGAGGCCGAGCTTCACCGACAGAGAGCACGCGACCATGATCCCGAGCGGCTTGCCCATCGTCAGGCCGAAGACGACCCCGAGCAGCAGCCGCGTCGATCCCGCCGCGCCGAGGTGCACGTCGCCGAGGCTCACGCCCGCGTTGGCGAGCGCGAAGAGCGGCATGATCCCGTAGGCGACCCACGGATGCAGCGCGGCCTCCAGGCGCACGACGGGCGGCAGCGCCTCGCGCCGCGCCTGCGAGAGCTGCGCGAGCGGCCCGGTGAGCTCGCGCGCGTCATGCCCGCCGGTCGCGCGCTCCTGGAAGTCCTCTAGCGCCCTCCGGGCCTCGGCGAGGAAGCCCTCCTCGCCGAACCAGGGATGCACCGGCGTGAGCAGCCCGAGCAGGACCCCCGTGATCGTGGGGTGCACGCCGGCGCTCAGCAGGCCGGCCCAGATGACGACGCCGGCCGCGGCGTAGACCACCGGCGAGCGGACGCCGAAGCGCTGCAGCGCGAGCACGCCCGCGATGCCCACGGCCACGAGCCCGAACCCCGTGACCGAGATGCTCGACGAATAGAAGACGGCGATGACGAGGATCGCGCCGATGTCGTCGATGATCGCGAGCGCGAGGAGCAGCACGCGCAGCGCCGCCGGGACGCGGTTGCCGAGCAGCGCCAGCGCGCCGACCGCGAACGCGATGTCCGTCGCCATCGGCACGCCCCATCCGCTGCGCTCCGGCGGGCTCGGGTTCAGCGCGAGGTAGATGAGCGCCGGGAAGAGCATGCCCCCGAGCGCGGCCGCGACGGGCAGCACCGCCCGCTTCAGGACGGAGAGCTCGCCTTGATGAATCTCGCGCCGGATCTCGAGCCCGACGACGAAGAAGAAGATCGTCATCAGCCCGTCGTTGATCCAGAAATGGAGATCGCGCTCGACGAGGTAGGAGCCGACGCCGAGCCTCACCGGCGTGTGCCAGAGGCGCTCGTACGAAGCTGCCCAGGGAGAGTTCGCCCAGGCGAGGGCCACCGCGGTGGCGATGAGCAGGACGATGCCGCTCGCCGCCTGGACGTGGAGGAACCGCTCGAGGGGCTGGAAGATCCAGCGCGCCAGGCGGCGCGCGGGCAACCAGGTTCCGGGCGGAGCGTTGCGGAGGTCCGAGGTGCCCATCCCGCGCGTACGGTAGGGCGCCCCACGGCGATCGAGAAGCGGCAATGACCCGAGCTCCGCGCTTCCGGGGCGCGGAGCTTGCTCCTTTGCCTGGCGGGCGTCAGAGAGCGGCACGCTGAACGCCCCTCGCGCTCGGGGCGGGCCGCTCACAGCCGATGCCTCCTTCCATCCCTTCAGAGCACGGGCCGTCGCCGCGGGCGATCTCGCTTTACTACTTCGGTATCTTCGCCGTCCTCGGCGTGTACCTGCCGCTGTTCCCGAGCTGGCTGGAGGCGCGGGGGATGCAGGGGCTCGCGATGGGGGCGATCGCGGCGACGCTCCCGGCGATGGGCCTCGTCGCGCCGCCGGTGTTCGGCTTGATCGCCGACTCGCTCGGCGTGCGGGTGTGGCTGATCCGGGCGGCCTGCGCCGGCGCCTTCGTCGTGTTCGCGCTGCTCGCGCTGTCGTCGGCGCTCGGCGTGCCGCTCGGCTTCGCCGGCCTCTTCGTCGCGGCGCTCGCGTTCGCGTTCTTTCGATCGCCGATGTTCACGATGGCCGACGTCGTCGCGGTGGAAGCGTCGGCGAGCTCCGGCATCGCCTACGGCCGGCTCAGGCTCTGGGGCTCGATCAGCTTCGCGCTGATGGCGATCGCCAGCGGAGCCCTCGTCGATCCGGCGCGGCCGGCCGCGTTCCCCGCCACGATCGCTGCCTCCCTGCTGATCGCGTTCGCCATCTCGTGGGCCCTCCCGGCGCGCGGCGAGGCGCCCTTCCGTCGGTCCGGCGTGCGCGACGGAGCGGCCGACGCCGCCGGCGCTGCGCGCGCTCCGGCCGCCGAAGGCGAAGGCGCCGCCGGCGCTGCGAGCTCTCCGGCCGCCGGAGGCTCCGTGCGGCAGCGCGCCCGTGCCCTCCTCCAGAGCCACGATTTCCGCCTGTTCCTCGCGGCGTCGTTCCTGGCCCAGAGCGCCACCTCTTCGTACGATCTCTGTTACACGCTGCACCTGCGCGACATCGGTTTCCCCGAGTCGCTGGTGGGGGTCGCGTGGGCCGTCGGCGTCGCCGGAGAGATCGCGCTCATGGCGTTCTCCGGCCCCCTCCTCAAGCGGTTCGCTCCGCCCACGGTGCTCGCGTTCGCCTTCGCGGGCGCCTCGCTCCGCTGGGCGCTGCTCTCGTATGTGCGCTTCTGGCCCGCCCTGCTGGCGATCCAGCCGCTCCACGCGGTCTCGTTCGGCATGATGTGGGTCGCCTCGCTCGCCTACACGCGGGATCGCTCCCCGCCTCAGATCCTCGCCACGGCGCAAGGGCTCTTTACTGCCAGCGCTGGCGCTGGATCCGTCGTCGGGATGCTCGTCTGGGGTGAGCTCTACAAGCACGGGGGCGGCACCCTCACTTTCGGGGTCGCCTCGATTACGGCGTTGATAGCATTCGTCCTGGCTGTGACCTTCGCGCGATCAACGCGACCAACGCGACCAACGCGGCGTTCACCGTCAGGGGGCTCGATTTTCTCTGTCAGCTCCCGGTGCCAGGAGTAACGTTCCATTTTCCGCCGCACGCGTAGGCGCGCGCGGGCACTACCTGAACGAGGCGAGCATGTGCGGGATCGTCGGATACGTTGGGTCAAAAAAGGCGGCGCCGATCATCGTCGAAGGGCTACGGAAGCTCGAGTATCGAGGCTACGACTCGGCCGGCATCGCCATTCATGACGGCAAGGGCATCGAGATCGTCCGGACGCTCGGCAAGCTGATCAAGCTCAGCGAGGCGCTCGAGAAGCGGACCCTCGACGGCACGACCGGCATCGGCCACACGCGGTGGGCGACGCACGGCCGCCCGAGCGAGGTGAACGCCCACCCGCACTCCGCGGGCCCGGTGGCCGTCGTGCACAACGGCATCATCGAGAACCACGTGGCCGTCCGGCAGCAGCTGGAGAGCCAGGGGGTCAAGTTCCTCTCCGACACGGACACCGAGATCGTCGCTCACCTCGTCCACCGCGAGCTCCAGAAGGGCGCGAAGTCGCTCTTCGAGGCCGTGCGCGGCGCGCTCCGGCAGGTCCACGGCGCCTACGCGATCGCGGTCCTCTCGCGCGATGAGCCCGACGTCATCGTCGCCGCCCGGTACGGCTCGCCGCTCGTCGTCGGCGCTGGCGAGGACGAGATGCTGTGCGGCAGCGACATCCCCGCGCTGCTCGCCCACACCCGCGACATGATCTTCCTCGAGGACGGCGACATCGTCGAGCTGCGCGCGAGCGGCGTCCGCATCGAGACCGTGGCCGGCGGCGAGAAGGTCGAGCGGCGCGTGAAGCGCATCGACTGGAGCCCCGTCCAGGCGGAGCGCGGCGGCTACAAGCACTTCATGCTGAAGGAGATCCACGAGCAGCCCGACGTCGTCGAGGCCACGCTGCGCGGCAGGATCGATCTCGCCGCCGGCGACGTGCACGCGACCGAGATGGGGGTCACGCCCGAGTTCGCGAAGGAGCTGCGCCGGGTCTACATCGTCGCGTGCGGCACGAGCCACCACGCCGGCATCGCCGGGCGCTACTGGATCGAGCAGCTCGCCAGGGTCCCCACGGTCGTCGAGCTCGCGAGCGAGGTCCGCTACCGCGAGCCGATCTTCTTCCCCGACGATCTCGTGATCGCCATCAGCCAGTCGGGCGAGACCGCCGACACGATCGCTGCGCTCAAGGCGGCGAAGGCGCAGGGCGCCAAGGTGCTGGCGCTCTGCAACGTGCTCGACAGCGCGATCCCGCGCCTCTCCGACGGCGCGCTCTACACGCACGCGGGCCCCGAGATCGGCGTCGCCTCGACCAAGGCCTTCACCACGCAGCTCGCCGCGCTCCTCCTGCTCGCCGTCTACCTCGGCCGCCGCCGCGACTCGCTGCCGGCGGAGCGCGGGCGCGAGATCCTCCAGGCCCTCTGGGAGATCCCGAGCCACATGCGCGAGGTGCTCGGCGACGCCGACTACGTGCACGCGATCGCGAAGCGCCTCGTCCACGCGAAGGACGTCCTGTTCCTCGGGCGCGGCCTCGGCTTCCCCATCGCGCTCGAGGGCGCGCTCAAGCTGAAGGAGATCTCGTACGCGCACGCCGAGGGCTACGCGGCCGGCGAGATGAAGCACGGGCCGATCGCCCTCATCGACGAGGCGCTCCCCGTCATCGTCGTCTGCCCGCGCGACGCGCACTACGACAAGACGTTCTCCAACCTGCAGGAGGTCCGGGCGCGCGAGGGGCAGGTCGTCGCGATCGCCACGAAGGGCGACGAGTCGATCCTCGAGATCGCTCAGCACCACGTCTGGATCCCCAAGGTGCCGGACGAGGTCGGGCCGCTCCTTACCGTGCTCCCGCTCCAGCTCATCGCCTATTACGTCGCCAACCTGAAGGGCAACGACGTCGATCAGCCGCGCAACCTCGCGAAGACGGTCACCGTCGAGTAACGAGCAACGTCGCTCTCGCGGCGCGGCATCCCCGCCGCGGCGAGCGGCCTCCTCTGCCGCGCGCAGCGCTCCTCTGCGGTGCGCGCCCCTCCTTCTTCAGCGCGGGCGCCCTCGCCCCGCGCCTGCGCGCCCGCGCGGGGCCGCGGCTATGCTGCGCGCATGCGCATCCCCGGCAGGACGGAGCGGCGGGTCGTCGCGGCCATCCTCGTGACCGCCCTGATCCCGCTCGTCGCCAGCATCGTGGTCGCCCGGACGGTGATCGCGCGGGTGTCGGCGACGGCGTTCCAGCCCGAGTTCGGCGTCCACCTGGACAGGGCGCTCGGCGTGTACGCCGAGCTGGCCGCCGCCATCAAGCAGGGCATGCGCTCCGAGGCCGACGCGATCGTCGCGGCGGACCCGCTGCGCGAGGCCGCCTTCACCGGCGAGGCCCAGCGCCTCGACGCCGAGCTCGCGCGCATCATCGCGGCTCACCCCGCGCTGGTCTCCCTCCGCGTCGAGCGCTGCGGCGGAGACCTCGTCGGAGCGCGCGAGCGCGGCCGCCCGGTGGATCCGGCGCACGAGAAGACGCTCACGGTCCGGAAGGCGATCGCGCGCGCGCCCGGCCACGCCGCCGAGCCCGGCGATCCCGCGCCCGACGACGGCGGCTGCGACGGCGACGCGCGGACCCTCGTCGCGACGTTCGCCGCGCCGAGCGCGCGCTTCGACGAGCTCGACGCGGCCCAGGCGTTCGCGCAGGCGTACCACGCCCTCGAGCGGGAGCACCGGAAGGAGTACCTCGACGAGAGCTACGGCGACGCCTTCGCCGCCCTGCTCGGCGCGACGATCCTCCTCGCGATCCTCGCCGGCGTGCTCGTGGCGCGCCCCGTGGTCGACCGCATCGCGCGGCTCGCCGCGGCGACCCGGCCCGTCGCGGAGGGCGACCTCTCGGTGCGCGTGGGGCTGCAGGGCGACGACGAGGTCGCCGATCTCGGCCGCGCCTTCGACCGCATGCTCGAGGAGCTCGAGGGCAGCCGCGCGCGGATCGAGTTCCTCAAGCGCATGGGCGAGTGGCAGAAGATGGCGCGGCACCTCGCGCACGAGATCAAGAACCCGCTGACCCCGATCCAGCTCGCCGTCGAGGAGTGCCACCGGCGCTATGCGGGCAGCGACCCGGCGTACCAGCGCTTGCTCCAGACGACGCTGGAGGTCGTCGAGGAGGAGGTCGGCACCCTGCGCCGCCTCGTCGGTGAGTTCTCCAATTTCGCGCGGCTCCCGCGGGCAGAGCTCGAGCCCTCGGATCTCGCGGAGTTCCTGCGCGAGCAGGGCGAGCGCTTCGCCGCGGTCGAGGAGGCGGGGCGCGAGCACGCCTCGGACGAGGCGCTGCTCGGGCGCGTCGATCTCGAGTTCGACGTGCCGGATGTCCCGATGCCGGCCGCGCTCGATCGCGAGATGCTCCGGCGCGCCCTCGGCAACATCGTGCGCAACGCGGCGCAGGCGCTGCGCGACGCGCAGCGAGCGGCGCCCGGCGGAGGGGCCCGAGAGCGCCCGGGCGCCGCCGTGTGGGGCAGCGTCCGCGTCTCGGCGCGGAGCGAGGGGCAGAGCCACCTCATCGCGATCGACGACGACGGCCCGGGCATCGATCCCGCCGTGCGGGACTCGGTGTTCGATCCGTACGTCACGACGCGGTACGACGGCACGGGGCTCGGCCTGAGCATCGTGAAGAAGATCGTTGTCGATCACGGCGGCACCATCGACGTGCTCGAGTCCCCGCTCGGCGGCGCGCGCTTCGTCATCCGGCTCCCGCGCGCAGGCACGCCCGCGGCGCGCGCCGCGCTCGGGGCCGAGGCCTTCTCCGACGGCGATCGCGAGCCTGCGTCCGAGGGCGCCGCTCCGGCGCGGCCAGCCGCTCGCGGAGGGCAGGCGCCGCGCGGGGCGGGGTAGGGCCGCTCCCGCCGTGCGGCGCCGCGGATCTTGCCGCGCCAGAGCGCCGCAGGCTCGACGACGAGCGCGGCCCGGGAGCGCGCTCCGGGCTGCTGGCGGGGGCCTCGGCGCCGAAAGCGCACCTCCGGACCGGTCGGTGGTCAGGAGATGCTTGACCAGCCGGCCCCGCTTTGCCATGTTCGCCGGCGGAGAGGTGACCGAGAGGCCGAAGGTGCCTGATTCGAAATCAGGTGTACCCGCAAGGGTACCGCGGGTTCGAATCCCGCTCTCTCCGCTACGCTTGGCTGCTTGCCCCCGTTGAAGCAGGTGGGCTCTGACCGCCCGCTCTCTCTCGAGCGGCGCCGGTCCGGCAGAAGCGGGGCGCGTTGAAGTTGTATCGGGAGAGGTGACCGAGTGGTCGAAGGTGCACGACTGGAAATCGTGTGTACGGCAACGTACCGCGGGTTCGAATCCCGCCCTCTCCGCTGAGCTGAACCGTCGATCGACTCCTTGCCGCGATGCGCTCCTTCAAGCGAGCCAGCAGGACGTCGGCGAGCGATGTGACGTGAACGATGAGCAAGGAGACGGGATCGGCCGGTCGCTCGACCGCCGCGTCTTCTCGTCGCAGTGTTGCCTGGCGCGGCGTTCGAGGGGGAGCTTTGGGCTCGTTCGCCGTCGATGCGGCTGAGGCGCTGCCTGGTTCAACGCCCTGGCGAGCTGGATGGTCGGGCAAATAAGAGAAATATGGGAGCCCGAGACAAGCCAGCGGTGCGCGGCGGGACGGACGAGAGCGACGTGACGGACGGACGCCGGCGGCTTGTCGACAAACCCCGCTTGACCAACGCTCGCCGGACGACGACGATGCCCCCGCAGAAGCCTGAGACGCTTGACAGGCGAAGGGCCGCCTTGTAGAAGTGGCGCCCCTTTTTGGCAGGCGCCCTTCCGGAGTTTTTCGCCCAATGAATCCTCAGCCCAAGTCCTTTTCCGCCAAGCCTGCGGAGGCCCGCAACGAGCGTACGTGGTGGGTGATCGACGCGGAAGGCAAGCCCCTCGGCCGCCTTGCCAGCCGCATCGCCACGGTGCTCCGCGGCAAGAACAAGCCCACGTTCACGCCGCACGTCGACACCGGCGACTTCGTGATCGTCGTGAACGCCAAGAAGGTCCTTCTGACGGGCCGCAAGCTCCAGCAGAAGAACTACGTGCGGCACAGCGGCGAGCCGGGCGGCTTCCGTTCCGAGTCGTACGGTCACCTGCTCGAGCGCAAGCCGGAGCTCCCGATCCAGAAGGCCGTGAAGGGCATGCTCCCGAAGAACGTGCTCGGGCGCGAGCTCCTCACCAAGCTCAAGGTCTACGCCGGTCCCGATCACCCCCACGCGGCGCAGAAGCCGCAGCCCCTTAGCTACAGCTGAGCAAAGCCATGACGGAAACGAGAACGTACGCCACTGGTAAGCGTAAGACCGCCGTTGCGCGCGTCTTCCTCTCGCCGGGCACCGGCAACATCAAGGTGAACCAGAGGCCCGCTGACGATTACTTCGTCCGCGAGACCTCGCGCATGGTGATGCGTCAATCGCTGGAGCTGCTCGAGCTGCTCGATCAGTTCGACGTGAGCGCGACCGTGGTCGGTGGCGGCCACAGCGCGCAGGCCGAGGCGATGCGGCACGGCATCGCGCGCGCCCTCTGCGAGCTCGATCCGGAGCGCAGGCCGTCGCTCAAGCGCGCGGGCTTCCTCACGCGCGACGCGCGCAAGAAGGAGCGCAAGAAGTACGGCCAGCCCGGCGCCCGCAAGCGCTTCCAGTACTCGAAGCGGTAGCAGGCCTGGGCCGCCGCCCATCGGGATGGACGGCATGGCAAGGACATCGAGGACGCGAGGGTTTCCCCCTCCGCGTCCTCGGTGCGTTTTGTCTGCCCGATGCCGCGAAGGCGCCGAGGACGGGGCAGCTCGTCCCTCGGCGTCTGTTCTCATCGAGCGGACCTCTCGGCCCGCTCGGCGTCAGTTCTCATCGAGCAGACCTCTCGGTCCGCTCGGCGTCACATCGCTTCCGGCGGGCTCTTGAGATCGGCGCCTTCGATGAGCTCGCCCTCGTCGTCCCCGGCGCCTTCCGGCGGCTGCGCTTCGTGCTCGTTCGGTCCGCTCGGTCCGACGTCCGGCGCCGCGGCGGCCGAGGCCTCGCTGCCGGTGGCCGCGAGCGGCGGCGAGGGAGGCTCTGCCGCCTCCGGCTTCGCCGGTTCGGGCGGCGGTTCGGGCAGCGGAATGGCGTCGAGCCGCTTGTCGAGCGCTTCCTTCGCCGCGGCGAACGCCGCGCGATCGATGGCGGGCATCACGCGCTCTCCATCGAGCTGGAGCGTCTCGGCATCGAAGTACTTGCCGTCCCTCTTCGCGGTGAAGTGAAGGTGAGGGCCCGTCGAGCGGCCCGTCGACCCGACGTAGCCGACGAGCTGGTGGGTACCCACCTTCATGCCCGCCTTGATCCCGGGGGCATACCTCGACAGGTGCGCATAGCCGGTGGTGACCCCGTTCGGGTGCGCCACCGTGACGAGGTTGCCGCTCGGACCCGCCGGACCGACCCAGTCGACCACGCCGCGATACGCCGAGTACACCGGCGTTCCCGTCGGCGCGCCGAAGTCCGTCCCGTTGTGGGGCATCCTCTTCTTCAGCACGGGGTGCATCCGCTGCGGGTTGAACTTCGACGTCACGGGCGCGCCCGGGAGCGGCGCGCGCCAGCCGCCGGCGTGCGGCTGCCGGCCGCGCTCATCGAACGTGCCGCGGGCCTCTTGCCCCTTGAAATCGTAGATGCGCACCGGCTTCTCCGCGGGATCCGCGGGCCTGTACTCGAGCGCGATGACCTTCTTGTACCGGGAGAACATCCCGAGCGCCGTCTCTTCGACGGCGATCAGCCGGACCGTGCTCCCCTCCTCGAAGCTCTCCGTCGAGAGGCGCCCGTTCAGCGCGTCGTCGATCGCGTCGAGCACGCCGGACTCCAGGCCCCCCGCCCGGATCGCGTCGGCGAGATCCTTCCCCACGTAGAAGGAGGCGACGACCTCCTCCTCGGCGATCTTCATGTCGAGCGCGGCGCCCTTGAGCAGCCCGGCCGCGTCGTCCCTCGCCTGGTAGATCTCGCTCGCCGAGACCTCGTACTCGAAGGCGCGGACGCGGCGCGTGGAGCGATCCATCGCGACCGTGAACCGGTCCTTGCGGCCGCACTTGTCGAACTTCCGCAGCCCGTCGAAGGCCTTCATGATCCGGTAGATCTGCGCCTTCGGCACGCCCTTCTCGTCGAGGGCCGTGATGAACGACCGGCGGTCCATCACGTCGCTCACCAGGAGCACGGAAGGATCCTTCCCGAGCTCGGAGATCCGCCATGGGCCGGGCAGCGGGGTGCGCTGCTTGGTCTTCACCTCGGGCACGGAGGACGGCCCGGCGGCCCCGTCCGTACCTGCTGCCGAGGCCGCCGGGCTCGCCGCGACCAGCGCGCGCTCGTCGCGCACCGGGACGCCCTGGATCAGCAGCGCGATGAGCGAGGTGAGCGTCGCGAGGCCGAAGATGCCGCCGAAGACCGCGGTCATGCGCGGCGACAGGTGCGGTCCTGGAGGGGGCCGGCTGAGGCCGGGAGGAAGCCGCGGGCCGTCCGTCGAGCCGGGGCCCGCGTGGGGACCGCCGTCCATGAGCGACGGCGACCGCAGGGGCTGCGCGCGCGGATCGCTGCCGCGCGACCAGGGCGCCGATGCGCGCCCGCGAGAAGAAGGAGGAGGGAGCTGCGGCGGCCACGTCGACGCCGCGCGCGCGCGCAGCTCGCTGCTGCGCGACCAGGGAGCGGCCGGAGCGCCCTCGCCCCGGCGACCGCCCTGAAGCGGCGCGGTCAGCGGCGGCGTGGCCGGTCTGCTGGGGGCGTCGAGCGCGTCGTCCGCGACGTCCTCGGCCGCGCCGATGCGCACGATCTCCGCGCGCGGCGCGTCCTGCGGGACAGCGGCGCCGGGCTCCGCGCGCGGCCCGTCTTGCGGGACAGCGGCGCCAGGCTCCGCCGCGCTGCCGGCCTCTCCGCTCCGCCCCCTGGCGCGGTCCTCGGCGCCCGGCGCTCCGGAGGCCTCGAGCGGGTTCTGGGGTACTGCACTCGGCACGCCGACGTGCGTACCAAGGCATCGACGGGGTTGCAACCGCGCGACTCCCTGGCCGACGCAAGGGTTGCGCGGAAGGCAGATCCCATCGTACGCCGGTCGCGTAAGCTGACGGGCCTGATGGACGACCGGCTGAAGCAACTCCTGGTTCTCGGCAGGGAGCACTACGAGCGGCGCGAGTACGATCTCGCGGAGCACGCCCTGCGGCAGATCATCGAGAAGACCGACCGCTTCGCGGACGTCTACAACATGCTCGGCGTCATTCTCCACGAACGCGGTGATTTCCTCGCGGCCGAAGCCCACTTCGAGCGCGCGGTGCAGCTCAACGAGCACTACACGGAAGCGCTGCTGAACCTCGCCGTCACCTACAACGACCTCGGCAAATACGAGGCCGCGCGGCATGTCTACTCTCGCATCCGCCGCGGCGAAGGGGGAGGCGGCGTCCTCGACCCGTTCGCGCGCGGCAAGATCGCCAACATGCACGCCGATCTCGCGCAGGCCTATGCCGACGCCGGTTGCGCGCAGGAAGCGATCGCCGAGCTCACGCGGGCTGTGGCGCTGTGTCCGACGTTCGTCGATCTTCAGCTGCGCCTCGGGACGATGTACCGCGACGCCGGGAATCTGGCGCTCGCTCGCGAGCATTACGCCGCCGCGCGCGACGCGAACCCGAAGTACGCACCAGCGCGCGTGCTGCTCGGGGTCGCGCTGCTCTCCCTCGGCGCGCCCGATCAGGCGAGCGCCGAGTGGCGCGAGGCGCTCGCCATCGATCCCGACAACAGGACGGCGAAGATGTACCTTCGCTCGCTGGAGGCGCAGCGGAGCGGGCGCGCCGCGGGCGCTGTGTCAGGCGAGCCGGCGCCGGCCGCCGCGGCGGGCGGTACGTGGGACGCGCTCGACGAGGCGACACCCACGACCGTGAGCGACATCCTCTCCAAGACGACGGCCGATGCAGCAGGTGAGACGGATCGTGCTGCACGGGAAAGCAAACCCTGAACGTTGGCGAAATACTCTCTCCTCCGAGAGGAGGCGCGCCGCGCGTGGCGTGAGCTCCGTGGCAGCGAGCTGTCCGCCGGCCGGACCGCCGTGGCGGTCGCGATCGGCCTGTTCATCGGGTCGCAGCCGATCTTCGGCTGCCACACGCCGCTCGTGCTCCTCCTCTGCCTGTGGTTCCGTCTGGATGCAGCGATTGCCTGGGTCGCTGCGAACATCTCCAACCCCTTGTTTGCGCCAGCGCTCCTCACGGCCGAGGTCCAGGTCGGAGCGTACATCCGCACGGGTCGCTGGCTGCGCCTCCACGAAAAGATGAGCTGGGCGCAAGCGCTTTCGGACTTCCCCGAGTACATGTTCCTCGGCGCTCCCGTGGTCGGGCTCGCGCTCGCGGCGCTCGGCGGCGGCCTGATCTTCGTCCTCGTCACGCTGAAGCGGCGCCGCGCTCCCTCGCAGCAGAGCAGCAGGATGGAGCCGTATCGGCTCCCCGGCGATGCGCCGCCGTGGGTCCACGCGGTCGAGCGCGTCGCCGGGAGGTACAGCCCGCCTGAGGGCGCCACGCCGGCGCAGCGTACCCGTTTTCACTATGTCCGCTTCAAGCTGCTCGGCGACCCCATCGCCCGGTTGATTGCCGACATCGCAGGCGACCGCCCCGGCGCGCTCGGGGAGGTCCTCGATATCGGGACCGGGGCTGGCCAGCTGCCGATTCTCCTGCTCGAGCTGGGGAGGGCCGAGCGCACGCGTGGGTTCGACTGGGACCGAGCCAAGATAGAGGACGCCCGGCGCGCGGCCGGCGAGGGCTCCGGCGCATCTCTCCCGCGCTCGTCCGAGTCGTCCGGCCCGCAGCGCGCGGCCCACGCCCGCCCTCCGCTCGACGCCGAGTTCTGGTGCGCAGATGCGCGCGAGGCCGAGCTCGGAACTGCAGACACCGTGCTGCTCATCGACCTGCTCCACTACTTCCGCGTGGAAGAGCAGGACGCGATCCTGCGGCGCGCGGCGGCCGCGGTTCGCCCGGGCGGGCGCCTGCTCGTCCGCGAGGCGGACACCGAGCGCGGCTTGAGGAGCTCGATCACGCTCCTTGAGGAGCGTGTCTTCACCGCGCTTCGATTCAACCGGGGCGAGCGTGTGCGCTTCCGTCCCGCCCGAGAGATCGCGGCGCTCCTCGAGCAGCTCGGCTTCTCCTGCGAGACGGTGCCCGCCTGGGGGAAAACGCCCTTCTCGAATGTCCTCATCGTCGGGAGCCGAGCCCAGCGCTGAGCCCGAGTCGCCCTTCCCCGCGAGCTCTCATCCTCCCACCGCCGTCACCGCGCCCCGAGCGTCAGCGGTCGTTGCCGGGGTGTCCGATCCGGCGTGCGGCCTCTTGTGCATCGCCCAGTTGCTCGAACACCGCGGATGGTTAGAACCTGTCCAGTAGGTTGACGCGTCGCTCTCGCGGCTCCTCTCGGTACACGAGCCGCGCTATCGGGTGGAGCGATTGCCCTGATGGCACAGACCATGCTTGTCCCACGGGCCTGGCGAAGGAGCCCCGCCGCCCATGTCCCTTCCTGTTCGCCAGAGGTCGATAGGCCTCCGGCGGCTCCTCCTTAGCCAGGCGTCAGCCTCGCCCACGTTGCAAGGCCGCGATATCCGCCTGGGGCGTCCTGTCCAGGTGTCCGTGAAGGTGCGTTGAGCTCCGGGCCAGCCAGGTCCGGTGCGGCTCCGAGGGCGCCGCGTCATCGTCGAGAAGGGCGCCGGATGGGCGGAGCGGGTCGGGCGTTCACAGCAACGACGCTTGCGCGGCGCCGATCGTGCTCTGCCATGTCGGCAGTCCCGGCCACGCTCACGGCTCCACGCAGCGAGCATTGCCCGGCGGGAGTCCGGCCCCGGATGACCGGACTCCTGCGCCGCGTCGCGCCGGTGACCCTCCCTTTCGTGTCCTTGGAGCTCGGCCCCGCCTCACGCCCCAGCGTCCGTTTCGAGGCCGCGTCAGCGCCGCGTGACAGGAGACCCGACGCGATCGCCGATGCACGAAACTAGATGTGGTGGTCCTTCGATGATGCCCCACGATATGTTGGGGCTCAGGGGGCATGACGTGGTGGTCTTTCCCGATCCGACGCCGACAAGCGCACGGGCATGGCGGCTCGGTAACCCAGCGTCCTGGGCACCAGAGCGGACATGTGTGCACAGACGCGATCGCGGAGCGGCGCCGCCTGCGCCGTGCCACAAGGCGGATCCGCTCAGCAGCGGTCGGGCGGCAGTTGACGCGCTTTATGCGCGGATTTCTCCGTCGTCCTACGACGAGACGACATGGCTTGGCGGGACTTCCTGAGGGGCATCCAGCGGCGTGTACGGCTGCGGAGCTTGCTCCGCTCCGAGGTGCGACGTCTCCGCGCCTGCCGGGACAGCTCCCGGCTCGCCGCGATTTCCCCTGCTGGGCTTGCGGGAAGGCGGGACGTCGACCTCGGTCGGTTTGGCCGGACCCCTCTGGAGAGCGTCGATGCCGGCTTCAGCGGGAAAAGTACTTGGTAGCCCGCTTCTCTCCTTTCGACGTGATCTTCTTCTCGACGAGCAGCTTCCGAATCGGGAGGGTCAGCTCCTTCGTGGTGGTGCCCAGATCCTTGGCGATCTGCTCGACGCCCTGGCCGCTGTTGCTCCGGATGTGCTCCAGGACCTTCTGCGTCATGGCGGCGAGCTCTTCCTTCGAGCGCTTCTCGCCCTTCTTGCGGGTGGGCTTCGCGGCGCGAGCGGGGCGACCGACCGCCTTCTTGACCTCCGCAGGCTGCTGGGGAGCGGCCTTGGCCCGACCCGCCTTGCGCGGCGCGGCGGCCGCAGCGGCCGGCTGGCCCTCGCCTCGCAGGGCGTTGGCGACGGCCTCGAGAGCCGCTTTGCGGACAAGTCCGCTCAGCTGAGAGACGAATGCATCAACGTGGCTTTTGATCTCGGTTTCGACGTTGTTCATTGGATCTCGCGTCCCATGAATAGCTAGAGTTGTCAACTGCTGAACAGCACCTTGCTTGAAAATAATTCGAGAGGTGTCCCCCTCTCCCCTCAACGCGCGTCAAGAACCCGCGCTCGCCACCTCCCCGTCGGTCATCGGGTGCTGGGGGCGACCGGTCGAGCCGGACTCCAGCCACCTCGTCTCCCTGGCGACGTCGCGCGACGTCGCGCCGTGAAGCCAGGCTCCGCCCCAACCCAAGAGGGTGCGATGGACAGCGCCGTGCTCCTCTCTGCACCGCGCTCCCGCTTTGGATGCCGCGGCGCGCGTGCCGTGGGCAGCCCCGTAACCGAGGGGAGCCAGCGACATTCCCATGAAGATCTGCTTTCCTGTGCTCCGGACACACGCGCCCCACCGCGCAGCGACCGAAGCGGGCGCCTGACCGAGGGACCGTGGAGGAGCCCGACCCCCCGGGTGGAGCGCCCGCGATGAGGAAAGGTGTCATGGCCGAGGTCGCCGTTCCAGGCGACCCCGGTGAGCTGGAGCGGCAGCCTTTCACTTCTGCACTCCACCCTGCTCCGGCGGCGTAACCGTATGCCCGAGCTCTCGTCTCCCGACCGAGCCGCTCTCCGGGATCGACCGCAACGTGTCGGCCGCCGAGCCGCCCTCGGGCGGTGTCGACGTCATGAGGGCTACCCCACCCACCTGCCAGGACATCCCCCTGGCTGATCGGCGCGGCGGCCCGACGCGGTTGCTCCCACCCACGTTGCAGCCCCCAGGCCATGTCGCCTCCGGCCTGGCTGCGTCTTTTTGCGGCTGTGCTGGAGCTGCCCAACCTCCGGCCGAGTCTCCCAAACCGCTCGCCGTGCCCGAGCTCCGACGGCCGCCCCGGCAAGCCGGAAGTCGCCCTGCGGGAGGCCACGAGGCCGCCGCTCCTGCTCAGCCGCTCATCCTGATTCAGGGGGTGACACTCGTGCTGGGCACCAGGGTGACGCTCGCCCGCGGCTCGCTCCCGTGCGAGGGGGCAAAGCTCACCGTCGCCGCCGAGGGCGACATCGATCCCCCGAGCGGGGCGGCGGTGATGGACGCTGGTGGACAGTTCGTCACTCCTCGGCTGTTCGACGCGCACTCCCACCTCGGGGGCCGCCCGACACCAGGCGCGGCGGCGCACCTGGACGGCAGCGAACGGGAACCAGACACGGGGCCGGTGGCGCCGCAGGCTCAGTTCGCCGATGCCTTCTGGCCCCAGGACCCGGGTATCGAACGGGCAGTCGCTGGTGGTGTTACGACCATACAAGTCCTTTCGGGTTCAGGCAACCTGATTAGAGGGTGCGCGGTAACGATGGAGCTCCGACCGGGCATCGGTCCTCCCATCGCCCCTCCCAGGTTCCTCCCTGATTCCTGCCAGATGCTTCCCAGACGCTCGCCACCGTGGCGCCCGGCGGGCTGAAAGTGGCTTGCGGGGAGAGCCCGAAGCGCAGCTACGGCGGGGACAAGCGGGCACCGATGGCCGGTAGGGGCAACCTCGCTCTCCAGCGGGCGACCTCTCTCAAGGCCAGGAAGCTCCAGACGGACTGGGCGCGATGGAGCGACCGGGAGTCGCGCCGGATTGCGACCGAGGCGAAGACGCCGTCGTCCGCCAGGCCACGAAGCAGGAGCGCTCGACACCCGAGACCTCCTCCCGCGAAGATCCTGCCGTCGAGCCTACTGCCTGCTCGAGGGCGCGTCTCGCGTCGACGTGGGCGCGGCGCGCCATCACCGCAGTCGCCAGCGCCGCCTCCCACACGGGCGATCGCGCGACGCGTGACGGCGGCTCACCGTGATCGGGTGGCCTCACGAGAGCCGCGCGTCGACGCGCGGCGCACGCGGCTCTCGTGATCAGGGCGCTCGCGCGCGCTGCGCGGCTCTCGTGATCAGGGCGCTCGCCGCCCGACATCTCGACCTGGGCGTTCTGCCCCGTCGCGCCGAGGCGAGCGGCGCCGCGTCACATGACGGCGTTTTTCTAGATGTAAAGGAGAACCGGCGCGGCCGCTTCGGCCGCTCTCCACGGGAGCAGCCGTGATCGCGGCGCTTGCTGCCGGCGCGCGCGACTTCTAGATCGTTCCGGCCGTGGTCAACCCGAGCGCCAAGCAGGATCCCGAAGCCCTCCTCGCCGCCAAGCTCGCGTCGCTCCCGACGACGCCGGGCTGCTATCTGTTCATCGACAAGGCCGGCGCCGTCGTCTACGTCGGCAAGGCGAAGAGCCTGCGCTCGCGCGTCCGCAGCTACTTTCAGGAGAGCGGGAGCGACGCCAGGTACTTCATCCCGATACTCCGGAAGATCGTGGCCGATCTGGAGACGGTGGTGACCGCCACCGAGAAGGAGGCGGCCGTACTGGAGAACGAGCTCGTCAAGCAGCACAAGCCGCGGTTCAACGTCAAGCTGCGTGACGACAAGGACTTCCTTTGCCTCAAGCTCGACACGCAGAAGGCGTGGCCGATGCTCGAGACGGTCCGCCGTCCCGCCCCGGACAAGGCGCGCTATTTCGGGCCCTACCACTCGGCGACGAGCGCGCGGCGGACGCTCCACCTGGTCAACAAGCACTTCCAGCTCCGCACCTGCTCCGATACCGAGATGGCGTCGCGCCGGCGCCCCTGCCTGCAGTACCAGATCAAGCGTTGCCTCGCGCCCTGCGTGATGGATGTGGACCGGGAGCTCTATACGGAGATGGTCCGCTCGGTCGCGCTCTTCCTCGAAGGGCGCCACGACGAGCTCACGGGGGAGCTCACCACGCGAATGCGGGACGCGTCGCGGGAGCTCGAGTTCGAGCGCGCCGCCATCTACCGCGATCAGCTCCGGGCGGTCGAGGCCGTGCGCGAGGCCCAGCGCGTCGTCTACGTGAAGGACGTCGATCAAGACGTGGTGGGCATCTACCGCGAGGGGACGCTCGTGGAGGTCGAAGTGATCTTGGTGCGGAGGGGGCGCGTGACAGACACGCTGTCCTTCTCGCTCCGCAACATGGAGCTGCCGGACGACGAGGTGCTCGGCGGCTTCTTGAACGAGTACTATGGCGTCGCGTCCACCACGATCCCCGATGAGGTCCTCGTGCCGGTGTTGCCCGACGGCGCGGAGGGCGTCGCGGAGTGGCTCGGCGATCGGCGCGGCCGCAAGGTGGCGCTCTTCGTGCCTCAGCGCGGGCCCCGCGTCGATCTGCTCAAGATGGCGAACGAGAACGCGGCTCACGCGTTCCGGGAGAAGCAGCGGAGCTCCGACGATCTCGAGGCCCGGCTCGAGGAGATCAGGGAGCGCCTTCGTCTCCCGACGCTCCCGCGTCGCATCGAGTGCTGCGACATCTCGCATCTCGGCGGCGGCGACACGGTGGGATCGATCGTGGCGCTCCTCGATGGTCAGCCGGACAAGAAGCGCTACCGCAGCTTCAACGTGAAGAGCGTGGCCGACGGCGACGACTACGCCGCGATGTACGAGGTGCTCTCACGGCGCTTCCGCCGCGGAAAGGCCGCCCGGCAGGCGAGCCCCGCGTCCACCGCAGACAGCGAGGCCGCCCCCGGCGCCGAAGGCGCGCCCGAGAGCGACGTGATGGAGGGCGTCACAGAGAGCGACATGATGGAGAGCGATCCGGCGGAGAGCGACGCGCTCGAGAGCGATGCGACGGAGGGCGACCTGGCTGACGAGGACATCGGCTCGGCAACAGCGAGCGACGCTCCGCCGGAGACGGAAGGGACGCCGGTGTCCGCCGCCGCGGAGCGAGAGAGCGCCGGCTCGGGGGGTGATGTGTCGAGGCGCGCCGAGGCCGGCGGAGGCGAGTGGGATCTTCCCGATCTGTTCGTCGTCGATGGTGGGCGCGGCCAGCTTCAGGTGGCGCTGTCGGCGGCGCGCGATCTCGGCCTGCACGGCCTCCCGATCGTCGGTCTGGCGAAGGAGCGGGAGACGCAGACCGGAGAGAAGCTCGTCGACCGCGTCTACCTGCCTGGCCAGAAGAACGGTATCCCGCTCCGATCCACGAGCTCCGCCCTCTTCTTCCTGGCGCGCGCGCGCGACGAGGCGCACCGCTTCGCAAACCACGCACGCAAGCGGCTCGGCAAGGCGCGGCGCCTCCGGTCCGAGATCGAGGACATCCCTGGGCTTGGCAGCGCGGTGAGGACGGCGCTCCTCCGGGAGCTCGGCTCCATGGAAGGAGTGCGTCGCGCGACCGACGCTCAGATCCTGGGGGTGACAGGGGTCACCAAGCGACACCTGTCAGCGCTGCGCAAGGTCATCCCGTCTCCCGAGTCCTCGCAGCCCGACGCGCCGGCCGAGGACACCGGCGATCTCTCCAAGGCACGGGGGCTCACGCGCTGAGCGCGACCGGCCCGTTCCGCGATGGATCGGTGAAAGATCACGCTGCGACCCGAACGGCGTTCCGGGTTGAGCGCCAAGGCGTTCTCTGCGACGATCCGAACACCAGGCGCCCGGTCGCATTCCGGGCGCGCGCGGTCATTTTTCGATCAAGAGCACCACCTGGCACACCGAGCGCTTCTTGCGGACCCGACGTCGTGGGCGGGCCGCGGCGGGCCGCGCTCGGCGGGCTCGATTCCCGGCGGGCGCCGCCTCGCTCCGGGGTTACGCGGCACGTGAGCACCATGGGAGAAGTACGCGCTGGCCACACGCTCGGTCGCTATGAGCTCCTCGTCCCCATCGCGCTCGGGGGCATGGCCTCGGTGTGGGCCGCTCGAACGGGCGGCCAGCTCCCCAGGATCGTCGCCGTCAAGCTGCTGCGCGCCGAGCTGAGCGACGATCCCGACTTCGAGGCGATGTTCCTCGACGAGGCCACCCTGGTCTCGCAGATCCATCACCCGAACGTCGCGGAGACCATCGATGTGGGCGAGGAGGACGGCGTCCTCTACCAGGTGATGGAGCTCATCGACGGCGAGCCGCTCAACCTGGTTCTCCGCGAGAGCAAGGCGCGCGGCGGCCTGCCGCTCCCCTTCGCGCTCCGCATCGTGGCCGAGGCGGCCCTCGGCCTGCACGCCGCGCACGAGCTGCGCGGCCGCGACGGCAAGCCCGTCGGCCTCGTCCACCGCGACGTCTCGCCGCAAAACATCCTGGTCGGATACGACGGGTCGGTGAAGATCCTCGACTTCGGCGTCGCCAAGGCCGCCTCGAACCTGCAGCGAACCCAGGTCGGCCAGGTGAAGGGCAAGTACGCGTACATGTCGCCGGAGCAGGCGGGCAGCGAGCCCATCGATCGGCGCACCGACGTGTTCACGCTCGGGATCGTCTTCTATCAGCTCGTGACGGGCAAGCACCCCTTCCACGCCGAGAACGATCCTGCGACGGTGCGCCGCATCTGCGACAAGGCGGCAGCCGAGCCGCCGCGGACCCTCGTCCCGTCGCTCCCGGAGGACGTCGGGCGCATCGTCATGAGGATGCTCGCGAAGCCGAGGGACGAGCGCTTCGCCACGATGGCCGAGCTGCGCCAGTCCATCGAGCAGCTGTCGCCAGCGACGCCCATCGCCACCTCGGATGAGCTTGCCGCGCTGATGCAGCAGATGCTCGGCCCGCGCGGCGAGCGGCGGCGCGCCGCGATCCAGGAGGCCATGCAGATCGCGCGCGAGCGCGCGATCGACTCCGACTATCCGCAGTCACAGCAGAGCTCGCCGCAAGCCGCCGCTCAGCCCGGGCGCGCGGGCGCAGAGCGCGGCGCCGGCCCACCGCAGGGCGCTCGGCCGGCGCCGCCGGCGCCGCTGACGCCCGACGAGGGCCACGCGCGGCGCTGGCTCGTCCCCGCGACCGTCGGCCTCGTGGTCCTCGTGGTGCTCGCGGGCGCGCTCCTCCTGCGCTCCTCGCCGCACGGCGGCCCGCCGCGGCAGCGGGGCTCTCTGCTCGTGCCCGGGGCGGGCTCGATCAAGGAGCCGCTCCTCAGGGCCGCGCGCGCCGCATCGAAGGCGCCGCGCGGTGGCCCCGATGTGACGCGGGCCGCACCGTAGCCGCGCCGCGCGCCCGCGTTCGCTTGACGGTTCGGGCAACGCTTTTCAAGATGGCCGCCCTCGCATGGATCTTCGCCGCTCGCCGGAGCTCTGGCGGTTCGCCGCGCTGGTGGCGATCTTCGTCACGAGCGGTCTGGCCATCACCTACCTCGTGCTGCCGCCCCCGCCGGACGACGGCCCCAAGCCCCCGCCGGTCCTCCGCGTGGCGCAGGTGCCGGTGCCGACGGGCGGCGACGTGGTGGCGAACGCGCTCGACCTCGTGCGCCGCTACGCCACCGGGGAGATCCGGATCGTGCTCCCCGACGGCTCCGCGCGCGCGCTCCGCCGCAACGATCTCGGCGTCGAGATCAACCGGGTCCGCCTCGCCGAGTTCGTGCGCGAGGCGCTCCGCCCCGAGAGCGCACTCCGCCGCGCGCACGAGCGGGCCGCGCAGGAGGACGCGCCGCTCGACATCCCGATCCCGCTCCTCCTCGACTCCGAGCGGGCGATCAGCAAGCTGCTCGACCTGAAGGTCGAGCTCGACGCGCCCGCGGTCGACGCGTATGTCGACCTCGAGGCGAAGCAGCTCAAGCCCGAGAAGATCGGGTATCGGCTGGACGTCTACGGCACGCTCGCGCGCATCGACGCCGCCCTCCGGGCGGGCGAGGACACCGCGCAGGCCAGCGTCGAGACGATCGCGCCGAAGCTCGTCGCCGACCAGCTCGGCAACGTCAAGTTCGATCAGGTGCTCGGTTACTTCGAGACGCGCTACGCGACCGGCGCGAGATCCAAGGAGAGGACGTACAACCTCAGGCTCGCGGCGTCCAAGCTCGACGGCGTGGTCGTCATGCCGGGCGAGATCTTCGACTTCAACGAGACGGTCGGCCCGCGCGACGAGGCGCACGGGTACCGCGTCGCTCCTGTCATCGCCCAGGGCGAGCTCGTCGACGGGCTCGGCGGCGGGACCTGCCAGATCTCGGGCACGCTCCACGGCGCCGCGTTCTTCGCGGGGCTCGAGATCGTCGAGCGCTATCCGCACTCCCGCCCGAGCTACTACATCAAGCTCGGCCTCGACGCGACCGTCGTCTACCCGACGATCAACTACCGCTTCAGGAACCCGTTCGACTTCCCGATCGTGCTCCACGAGACGGTGGCCGGCGGCGTCGTGCGCGCCGAGATCCTCGGGCCCTCGCGCAAGCTCACGGTCACGTACTTCCGTCGCATCGACGAGGTCGTCCCGTTCGAGGAGCTGGAGCGCCCGACGCCGAAGCTGCCCGAAGGGAAGCGGGCGCTCGCTCAGCGCGGCATCCCCGGCTTCAAGACGACGAGCTCGCGGGTCGTCCGCGACGGCGCCTACGCGGTGCGGGAGAAGTGGAGCGACAGCTACCCGCCGACCGCGCAGATCGTCCATGTCGGGAGCGGTCCGCGCGACCCCGAGGCCAAGACGGCCGACGACAATCACCCCGAGTACGTGGCGGACGAGTACCTCGTCGTGACGCAGGGGCCGGACGTCCGCACGCCAGGCGTGACCGGCCCGGAGCCGGGCGGCGGCACCGTCGAGAGCCGCGAGCCCGGGCTCACGGGCGAGCGCGGCTGGACCGAGCGCGCTGGGTTCGGCACGTTCCGCGCGAAGGGGGAGGAGCGCGCCGAAGGGGAAGGCGGCCGCGCGCGCGGCGAGGACGCGCCGCCCGCAGAGGGGATCGCCGTCGCGCACGCCCCGGGCGCGGCGGCGCCGGAAGCCCGTGGCCAGCGGGACCCCGCGGGGGACGAGGCGAAGGGCGGCAAGGGCAAGAAGCGACGCCAGAACCAGAAGAAGACGACGACGACGAGCGACGGCGGCTGAGCGGGCGGCCTCGAGCGAAGCCGCCGTCGGCTGCTCGGCGGCGCTCGCCGCGCGCTGGCCTCGGCGAGCTCCGCTCGTCCTCCGCCGCCGCGGCCTTCAGCGAGCGCCGATCGCCCGGCGCACCTCGTGGAGCGTCGGGCCCGCGAGCGCCCGCGCGCGCTGGGCGCCTTCCGAGAGCAGGGCGTCGATGCGGGCCGGGTTGGCCATGAGGTCGGCGTAGCGGCGCCGCGGCTCCTCGAGCGCGCGGTTCAGCACCTCGAACACGGCCTCTTTCGCCTCGCCCCAGCCGATGCCGCTCTGGTAGCGGCCGCGGAGCGCCTCCGCCTCTTCAGGCGTGGCGAACTCCCGGTAGAGGTGGAAGAGCGGCGAGGTGTTCGGATCCTTCGGCTCGCTCGGGGGCGACGAGTCCGTCTTGTACTTGAAGATCGTCTTGCGCAGCTTCTCCGGCGGCAGGAAGAGCGCGATGGTGTTGTCGTAGCTCTTGCTCATCTTGCGGCCGTCGAGGCCCGGGATCACCGCCGTCTCGGCGCTGATGCGCGCCTCGGGCAGGACGAGGGTCGGGCCGTAGATCGCGTTGAAGCGCTGCGCGATATCGCGGGCGATCTCGATGTGCTGGACCTGGTCCTTGCCCACCGGCACGACATTCGTCTTGAACAGGAGGATGTCGGCCGCCATCAGCACCGGATAGCCGTAGAGGCCCATGTTGATCCCGGCGTCGAGGTCGTCGCTGTCCTCGGCGCCCGAGGCGCTCGGCGCCCCGGCCCGGGACTCCATGTTCTTGGCGACAGCGGCCTTGTAGGCGTGGGCGCGGTTCATGAGCCCCTTCGCCGTGAAGCACGAGAGGATCCAGCTGAGCTCGAAGATCTCCGGAACGTCGGATTGCCTGTAGAAGATGACCTTCTCGGGATCGAGGCCGAGCGCGAGCCAGGTCGCGGCGACCTCGTGGACCAGGCTCCGGAGCTTCTGCGCGTCGTGGATGACGTTGAGCGCGTGATAGTCCGCGACGAAGTAGAGCGCGTTCGACGCGGTCCCTGCGAGCGCGAGCGCCGGCTTGATCGCCCCTACGAAGTTGCCGAGGTGCGGCGTTCCGGTGGGCTTGATGCCGGTGAGGACGGTGCTTGCCATCGTTGTCGTGTTCCTCTGAGGGAGCTCATCCCATTACGCGCTCCTGGCGGGTGATGCCACTGCCACGCCCCAAAAATCAGCCGGGTTTCTTGCTGCGCGGGCGCGTCGGCGCGCGGTGGTACGCGCGTGCGCACCAGCACGAGCTCTCTGCCCGCAGCGCGGCCCCGGATCATCCGCCCGCGGCGCGGCGTGTACCGTGTCGTGGCCGTGGCCGTGGCCGTGTCGTGGCCGTGGCCGTGGCCGTGGCCGTGTCGTGGCCGTGGCCGTGGCCGTGGCCGTGGCCGTGTACGATTGGCGATTTTCGTGCCACGGTGGACGCCGGACCGACCCCACGACCCACGCTGGCACCTGCGCCATGTCTGGCCGAACGCCGTCATCTCCCGCACCTCGCCCCGAGGTCTCCGCCCCGCCGCCCGCTGGCCAAGCCCCCGAAGGCGCGCGGCCGACCGTCGCGCTCGCCGTCTCGGGCAGCATCGCCGCGTACAAGGCCGCCGAGGTGGCCCGGCTGTTGATCCAGGGCGGCGCGCGCGTGCTCCCGATCATGACGCGCGCCGCGCAGCAGTTCCTCGGGCCCATGACGCTGAGCGGGCTTTGCGGCGAGCCGGTGCGCGACACCATGTGGGATCCCGGCTTCGCGGGCGAGCTGCACGTCGCGCTCGCCGCCGAGGCCGATCTCGTGCTGCTCGCGCCCGCGACCGCCGACGTGATCGCCCGCCTCGCCGCGGGGCGCGCCGACGACCTCGTGACGGCGCTCGCCCTGTGCGCGCGGGGGCCGGTGCTCGCCGCGCCGGCGATGCACCCCCGCATGTGGGCGCACCCCGCGACGGCGCGGAACGTCGCCACGCTCGAGGCCGACGGGCGCGTGCAGCTCGTCGGCCCGGTCTTCGGCGAGGTCGCCTCGGGCGAGCGCGGCCTCGGGCGCATGGCCGAGCCGGCGGCGATCGCGGCCGCGGCGTTCTCGCGGCTCGCCCCGCGCGACCTCGAGGGCCTCCGCGTCGTCGTCACGGCGGGCCCCACGCTCGAGGACCTCGATCCCGTGCGCTTCCTCGGCAACCGGTCGACCGGCAAGATGGGCTTCGCCGTGGCGGAGCGGGCCGCGGCGCGGGGCGCGCAGGTCACGCTCATCGCCGGCCCCGTGTCGCTCTCCACGCCGCCGGGCGCGCGCCGGGTCGACGTGCGCGGCGCGCTCTCGATGCGCGGCGCGCTCTGGCAGGCGCTCGGCGAGGACCTGCGCGGCGCTGACGCGCTCATCATGACGGCCGCCGTGTCCGACTACCGCCCGGCCGAGCAGCACGCGACCAAGCTGAAGCGGACGCCCGACCTCGCGTCGCTCCCGCTCGTGCCGAACCCTGATTTGCTCGCGGAGATCGGCGCGGCGCGCGGCGGGCTGGCGGACGCTGCCGGCGCCGACGGAGCGCGCTCGCCGGTGCTCGTCGGGTTCGCGGTCGAGACCGCCACGGACGAGGGGGTCATCGCCTATGCCCGGCACAAGCTCGCCAGCAAGCGCGTCGACATGATCGTCGCGAACCACGCGGCGGACTCGTTCGGCCGGGACGACAACCGCGCCACGATCGTGACCCGCGACGCCGCCGACGCGCTCGGCGTGTTGCCCAAGCCGGCGCTCGCGGACCGCATCCTCGACCGGGTCTTGCAATTAAGTCGGACGAGTCGGACGAGTCGGACGAGTCAGGCGAGTCAGGCGAGTCCGACGGGTCAGGCGAGCGCGCGATGAGCCCGGGCGAAGACCGCGCCGCGGCCTCTTCCGCCGCGGCTCCTCCGGCTGCCTCTGGCTCGGCCGCCCCGGCCCCGTCGCGCGATCCGCGGGCGATCGATCCGCGCGAGCCGCCGCGCTCATCGCGCCGCGAGGCCGCGCTCATCGCCGCGTCCGTCACCGCCTGTGTCGCGCTCGCCATCTCGTTCGCGTTCGATCCCGGTCACGCGGGCGCGCCTGCCATGCTCGCGGCGCTCGGCGCGCCCTACGCCGTCCTCACGGCGATCACCGTGATGTGGCTCCGCCGGCGCGGCGAGCTCCGCGCCGCGCTCCGCCCCCTGTCCGGCGATCTCGCGCGCGGCGCCCTTGTCGCGGCGGGGCTCTACGGGCTCGCCATGGCGGTGCAGCTGCTGCTCGCCCCGCGGGGCTCGCCTCGCGAGGCCTGGGTCCTTCGCCTGTACCTCCAGCTCGGCGACCCCTCGGCCGACGCGCGCGTGTTCGTCGGCGCGCTCGTCTTCGTCATCGCCGCGCTGGAGGAGATCGTCTGGCGCGGGCTCGTCCTGCGCGCCCTGGAGGGGCCGCTCGACCGGGGCGCCGCGTGGCTGCTGTCGAGCGCGCTGTTCGCCGCCGCGCACGCCCCCACGCTCTTCCTGCTCGGCGATCCGGTGGCCGGGCCGAACCCGCTGCTCGTCGCGGCGGGCTTCGGCTGCTCGATCGTGTGGGGTCGCGTGGTGCACCGGACCGGGCGCCTGGCGCCGGCGGTCTTCGCCCACGCGTTCTTCTCGTGGGCGATCGTGAGCTTCCCGATCTGGCGGCCGTGACGGGCTCGCGCCCGCCGCGGGATCAGCCCTCGAGCTTCGCGAGCTCCTCTTCGGGGACGTCGAAGTCGGCGTAGACGTTCTGCACGTCGTCGTGGTCGTCGAGCGAGTCGACGAGGTTCAGGCAGACCTCGGCGTCGCGGCCCGCGACCTCTTTCTTGTTCTTGGGGACGTAGCCCGCGGAGTTCGACTTCACCGCGATCTTCGCGTCCTCGAGGGCCTTCACGACGGTGTCCATCACGTCGACGCTGGAGAGCACCTGCCACTCCTCTCCCTGGTCGCTGTAGTCGTCGGCGCCCGCGCCCACGGCGGTGTCCATCAGCTGGTCCTCCGTCGCCGCGTCCTTCGCGAGGAGGATGATCCCCTTCCTCTCGAAGGCCCACTGCGCGGAGCCGCCGGCGCCGAGCTGCCCGTTGTTCTTCTCGAAGATCTTCCGGATCTCGGCGACGGTGCGGTTCCGGTTGTCGGTCATCGCCTCGCAGAGGAACAGCGTCCCGCCGGGCCCTGTCCCCTCGTAGAGGATCTCCTCGTAGTTCGCGCCCTCGATCTCGCCGGTGCCGCGCTGGATGGCGCGCTTGATCGTGTCGGCGGGCATCGCCTGGCCCTTGGCGTCGTTGATCGCCTTGCGGAGGCGCGGGTTGCCGTTCGGGTCTCCGCCGCCCATGCGCGAGGCGACGGTGATCTCCTTGATGAGCTTCGTGAAGAGCTTGCCGCGCTTCGCGTCGAGCGCGCCCTTCTTGCGCTTGATGGTGGCCCACTTCGAATGGCCGCTCATGCCTGTCTGCTCCGTGATGACGGGGCGCTCGCTCGCGGCGCGCGCCCAGGGGGAAGGTTCGGCGCAAGATGGAGCACCGTTCGGTTCGAGCGTAGAAACCGTCAGGGCGCCGGGAGCGCCAGGAGATTGTCGAGCTCTCCTGGCGCTCTCGGCGCCTTTCGGTTCGAACCGTCCGTCGCAATAGCGGTGCGCCCCTGGGGAGGCAACAGCGACGGCACCCCGGCCGCACGTGGAAGGTGGGATCTTGTGAACCGCCAAGGCGCCAAGGACGCCAAGAAAAACACAAAAATCTTGGCGTCTTATGGCGCCTTGGCGGTCCATCGTGCCAGCAGGGCTGGGGAATTCCCCCACCACCCTCGCGTGCCCTCTCCACCGGGAGGGCGAGCGCGGCGGGGAGCCCTCGTCGACCTGGGTCTGTGGCTGCCCCCTCTGTGTCGCTACAGCGCGTAGCCAGTTTCTCCGTGCTCGGTGGCGTCGAGGCCCTCGCGCTCGTCGCTCTCGGGCACGCGCAGGCCGATCAGCTTGTCGACCAGCTTGAGGAGCACGAAGGTCACGATGGCGGCGTACAGCCCGACGGCCACGATGCCCGCCAGCTGCGGGACCAGCTGCCCCGGGTTGCCGGCGATCACGCCGTCGCGGCCGGCCTCGTTCAGGGCCTTCTCGGCGAAGACGCCGGTGAGGACCGCGCCGAGGAGGCCGCCCACGCCGTGGACGCCGAACGCGTCGAGCGAGTCGTCGTACCGCAGGCGCTCCTTCGAGACGACCGCCGCGTAACACACCACGCCCGCGAGCAGGCCGATCACGACGGCGGCCCACGGCGCCACGAACCCGGCCGCGGGCGTGATCCCGACGAGCCCGGCCACGATGCCGGACGCCACGCCGAGCGCGGTCGGCTTGCCTCGCTGCGCCCACTCGACGAGGAGCCACGCCGCGCCGCCCGCCGCCGCCGCGAGGTGCGTGTCGAGCAGCGCCAGCGCCGCGAGCCCGCCCGACGTCAGCGCGCTGCCGGCGTTGAAGCCGAACCACCCGAACCACAGGATGCCCGTGCCCGTCAGGGTCATCGTCAGGTTGTGCGGCACGTGCCGCTCGTGCGGATATCCCGTGCGCTTGCCCAGCACGAGCGCGCAGATCAGCGCCGAGATGCCCGCCGCGAGGTGAACCACGGTGCCGCCCGCGAAGTCGAGCGCGCCCATCTCGAAGAGCCAGCCCTTCTCCGCCCACACCCAGTGCGCCACCGGGTCATAGACGAGCGTGGACCAGAGCAGGATGAAGACCAGGTACGCCGAGAACCGCATCCGCTCGGCGAACGCCCCCGCGATGAGCGCGGGCGTGATCACCGCGAACATCATCTGGAACGCCGCGAACGCGATGTGCGGCACCGTGCCGCGCTCCACCGTCGCGATCCCGTGCAGACCGACAAAGTCGAACCCGCCGATGAGCCCACCGTGCGAGGTCCCGAACGCGAGCGAGTACCCGATGGCCACCCACTGCACCGAGATCACCGCGAGCGCGGCGAACGAGTGCATGAGCGTCGCGAGCACGTTCTTGCGGCGCACCATGCCGCCGTAGAACAGGGCGAGGCCCGGCGTCATGAAAAGGACGAGGGCTGTCGATGCGAGGAGCCAGGCCGTATCCCCAGTGTCGATCTTCATGGCACCGGGGTAACGTGCCCGATGTTTCAACGAGGTTTCGTGGCCGCGGCAGGACGCATTTGACAGGAAGTCGGGAAATTTCTAACGCCCGTTCCGGCGGCGCCGGACACCGGATCCGACCGTTTCGTGATGTCACCTACATCAGGCCGGTTGGGGTGCCCGTATCGACAGGACCGGGACCTTTGCCGATCTCACCACCCGCTGCGCCACGCTGCCGAGCAGCGCCCGCGCGACCGCCCCGCGCGCGTGCGTCCCGATCACGATCATGTCGGCGCCGATCTCGTCCGCGAGGCGGCAGATCTCCTCGTCGGGGACGCCGGCGCGCAGCACGCCCGAGATCTCGACGCCGGGCGTGGCGCGCCGGCGCTCGAGCACCTGATCGAGGCTCCGCTGCGCCGCATCGCCGATGCGGGCGGCGTCCTCGGCCGAGGGGATCAGGGACGAGCCTTCCGGGAAGCTGTAGACGGGCACGCTGTACACGTGCGCGACGACGATCTTCGCGGACAGCTTGCGGGCGAGCTCGATCGCCGTGTCGAGGGCGATCTCGGAGGTCGCGTTGAAGTCATGGGCCAGGAGGAGGGTCTTCATCTTGCTCCGCGGTGTTGGAGGGCGCAGGCGGCGCGCCGCCGCCCTTTCGGTCCGGCTTTCGTAGCTCCGGGGGCGGGTCTCCGGTAGGGGGCTCGGAGGCCGCCGGCGCCGGCGGCTGCGCCTTCGACGGCGGCTTCACCCGCTTGAACAGCGCCAGCTTCTTCAGCCGGCTGAGCTCCTCGAGCTCGCCGCGCTTCACCGCCGCGTTGTGGCGCTCCAGGTCCTTGCCCTTGAGCTCCCCCTCGTCGAGCAGCACGTACTGGACGGTCGCGGCGCGCTCGCCCGGATAGAAATAGGCCTGCTTCCGGTTCGACACGTGCGGTCCCATCTTGCTCGTCGCGCCGACGATGGCGTCTTTCGGGATCGCCTCCACCTGCTTCCGGACCCAGGCGTAGGTCGCCTCCTGGTCGGGCGTCAGCTTGCGCGCCACGCGGGAGAAGCCGCCCCTGAACGACGCGTTCTCGACGAGGCCGCCGAACTTCCACGACATCAGCGCGGCCGCCACGACCATGGCGGCGAGCAGCGCGCGCGACAGGCGCCGCCCGTCGAGCCCGTAGTACGCGGCCGGCCCGGAGCCCTCGATCCGCTTGAGCGCGATCGGCGTCAGCACGAACGCGATGGGGAAGAGGATCGACGAGTACTGGAAGTGGATCGAGAACACTGCGTCGCGCGAGGCGAGCAGGCAGAACAGGAGCCCGTAGGCGAGCATCCAGCGCCCGGGCTTGGCGAGGAAGGGCAGGAAGCAGAGGGGGACGAAGAGCTGGAGCAGGAAGATGATCTTCGGCTCCTCCAGCAGGACCTTGAGCGCGAAGACAGGGTTCGTGAGGAGGGAGACGAGCATGCCGCCGAGCCCGCTCCGGTTCGGCATGAGCTCCTCGTAGTAATAGGCGAACGAATAAGCGTCCTTGCCGGACATGATGATGCCCGACGACGTCATGAAGAACAGCTTCACGATGACGAAGTAGACGAGGCTCGTCGCGATGGTCACCCAGCCGAGGCGCGTCTTGCCCGGGCGCCGGTCGAAGATGGCGTAGAGCCCGATGAAGCACATCAGCAGGGAGACGTCCTCCCGGCAGAGCAGCAGCACGGCGAGGGTGACCCAGTACAGCCTGTCCCTGCCGGTCTCGTAGAAGTAGAGGAGCCAGACGACGAGCGGCGAGATCAGCGCGAGCGAGTGGAACTCGTACATGTTCGCGCCGTGCAGGGCCGGATAGATGGCCCACACGGCGGCGAGCAGGAGCGCCTTGCCGCGGTGAGCGAGCTTGTCGCGCGCGAGCAGGTACACGGGCACGACGCCGGCGCCGAGCCACGCGGACTGGAGGATGAGGAGGAACTCCGCCCTCGGGTAGATCAGGTAGAGCGGCGAGAGCAGGATGAGGATCGGGTCGAAGTGCGCGGAGCCGTGGTAACCGGCCTTGAGCCAGGAGCAGCCGAGCGGCCGTCCGTGGATCGTCTGGTAGAAGATGTTGTCGTAGTACCCGAGGTCGGGCGTCCGGGTGTGCAGCGCGTGGTGGTTGGTGATCGCGAGCCGGGAGAAGAAGAGCGTGTAGCCCGTCCACATCGCGAGCAGGGCCAGCGGCGGGAGCCACCGCGCGGCGCGGCCTCCGCGGGAGGGCGCGCCATCGAGCTCGGACGCATCGTCGAGCCAGGGCGAGAGCCGCGCGCGGCGGCCCCAGGCGTAGGCGCCGGCGCCCGTGGCCAGGGCGGCGAGGGCGACGAAGAAGATCGTGCTCTTCGGGCTGTCCTTCTCGATGTTCGGGAGCTTGAGCGCGGCGACGAACGGGAGCGCGAGCAGGGGGATCAGGGCGCGGTTGAGGCGGCCCACGGTGCCCATGAAGTCCCACGAGCGGGTGCGGGCCCGCCGCGCCAGCATCACGAGGAAGTAGGCGAGCGCGACCCCCACGATGGCGGCGGCGGCGCCGCCGACCATCCAGCGGCGCTCCACCTCGGTCAGCTTGTTCGTGTCGAGCTGCGCGTGCCGGCTCGGGTGGGTGAAGACCCAGGCCGTCACGGCGATGCTCATGCCGTAGAGGATCGGCCACGGCGCCAGGGTCAAGGCGGCGCGCGCGAGCCGCTCGAGGGCGCCGTCGAGCTTGGCGAGCGCGCTGTTCAGCCTGGTGCGGTGGTTCTCTAGCATAGGTGAGGCGGGTCCTCGGCTACTTGACCCCACCCCCCGCTGTCAAGGAGCGGGGGGAACATCGCGAAAGGACGCGGAAGGACGTGTAACGACGTGGAACGACGTGAGCGCGCGGGAAGGGCAGGGCGCCACGCGCGGCCCGCGGTAGAATGGCGCCATGTCGCACTACCGGGATCATCTCGATGCGGCTCGCGCGCGCATCGAAACCCTCGAAGCCAAGCTGAAGGAGCGGGATGCGGCGCTCGCCGCCCGGGACGCGGAAATCGCGGAGATCCGTGCGGAGGTCGAGCGGTTGCGTGGCGGATCGGACGATGACGGGCCGCCCGACGGGCCGCTCGGCCGGGGCGGCGGGCAGCGGGCCCTGCTGGTGGCGCTCGCGGTGTGCAGCTTCGCCACCGCGACGGGCTATGCGATGGTGCGCCCCTCGCACTGCCTGCAGCGCGGCGGGGCGTACCCCCCCTCTGCCGAGGTGTCGCTGCGCTCTCACGAGGGGTACGACGCCTGGTCGAGCCGGGTCGACGGGGCGCGCGTCCGGGTGGGCAAGGCCGCGGGCGCGGCGCTCGAGCACGGCCGTGTCCGGGCGAAGCGCTGCTGGCAGCCGGACGGGCCGAGCGGGGAGGGGAGCGTGACCGTGACCTTCGCGCCGAGCGGCGAGGCCCAGGTGGCGCTGGACGGGGCGCCCTTCGCCGGGACCGAGGTCGGCGCGTGCGTGGTCGACGCGTTCCGAGCCGCCGCGGCGCGGGTGCCGGCCTTCGAGGGGGAGCCTTTGCGGCTCACGACCCCTATTTCTCTCTAGAACACCCATCATGTTGAAACCCGGAGAATTTTCACTGGGAGGCGGGGAGGCGGGGAGGAAGAAAAAAATGAATTTCTCCCTCTTGCCGTCTTTCGCTCTCCGCCTTCCCGCCTGCCTGCCTCTCTGTGAAATTCCTGCTTTTCTCGGGGTTTCGACCCGTTTGTCGCTCTAGCCGGATCGGGGGATGGATGGGGCGGGGGAGGTGGGCGGGGGGGCCAGCTGCCAGCTCACGAAGCCGACGGCGACGACGTTGAGGTAGACGACGGCGAAGACCAGCAGGCCGAAGCTGACGCCGTGCTCGGCGGTGAAGCCGAGCGAAGGGAACACGAGGGAGAAGAAGAGCTCACGGACGCCTACGCCGGCGATCGAGATCGGCAAGAGACCGAGCAGGTTCGCGATGGCGAGCAGGCAGGTGACGTCGAAGAGCGAGAGCGGTACGCCGAGGGCGCGCGCGATGAGGTAGCCCTGCGCGAAGTTGACGACGAACGTCGCCAGCGTGACCGGGAGCGTGAAGAGGAGCCCGCGCCCGACATGCGCGCGCAGCGCGACCAGGAAGCGGCTCGCCGCGCCGGGCTCCGCGCTCTCGGACGGATCCTTCGCGAGCTTGCGCGAGAAGGCGAGCAGCAGCCGCTCGGCCAGCCCGGGGATGAGCAACACGAGGGGCGCCAGGACCGTGAGGGCGATCCCACCCCACGTCAGCCAGGCCAGGCGGCCGGCGATCACCGCGCTGTAACGGGCGACGCCGACCGCGACGAACGCGGCGAGCACGTAGAGATCACACAGCCTGTCCATCACGACGGTGGCCAGCCCCTCCGCGTAAGGCACGCCGAGGTCGTGGCGCAGGTAGCGGATCCGGAGCAGGTCGCCGACCCGGCCGGGGGTCAGCATGCCGACGTAGAGCGACGTCGCGTAGGCGCTCCACGCACGCCGAAGCGGATAGACGATGCCCCGGGCACGCAGCAGCGCGTCCCAGCGGACCACCTTGAGGTGGATGTTGAGGACGTTCAGCGCCGCCGCGAGCGCGAGCGGGCCAGCCGAGGCCGAGACGACCGCGCCGAGCACCGCGTCCCGGTCGTCCATGCGCACGACCACGAGGACGAGCAGGAGCGGGCCAATCAGGCGGGCGAGGGCGCGCAGGGCGGTGCGGCGCACGACGGCGAACCCCGGCCGCGCGCTCAGCGCGGCGCCGCGGAGCAGAGGGCCTGAAGCGAGGGGAGGCGCCCGGACGCGGGGACCCAGGACCGATCGAGGCGAGGCTCGGAGATCACTCGAACTCCTCGCGGACGGGCGGATCGTCTGCCAGGTGGCGCTGCTGCATCTGGAAGGTGAGGAACTCGCCGATGAAGCCCATCGAGAAGAACTGGATGCCGAGGAGGATCATCAGCACACCGAGGAGGAGCAGCGGCCGGTCTCCGATCTTGTGACCGAGCAGCCAGAGGAACGTCAAATACGCGTTGATGGTCACGCCGGTCGCAGCGAAGACCAGGCCGATGAGGCCGAAGAGGTGCATCGGCTTCTTCGAGTAGCGCGTCAGGAACATGACGCTGAGCAGGTCGAAGAAGCCGCGCAGGATGCGCTCCAGTCCGTAGCGCGAGGCGCCGTACTTGCGGGCGTGGTGGCGCACCGGGATCTCCGTGACGCGGAAGCCTTGCCAGGCGGCGAGCGCCGGGATGTACCGGAAGAGATCGCCGTAGATCGGGATGGTGCGCAGCACCTCGCGACGGTAGGCCTTGAAGCCACAGTTCATGTCATGGAGCTTCACGCCCGTGACCGCGCGGACGGTCCCGTTGAAGATCCGGGACAAGATGAGGCGATTGGCGGGGTCGAGGCGGTTGACCTTCCAGCCCACCACGACGTCGAGGCCCTCCTCGACCTTGGCGATGAAGCTCGGCAGATCGGCCGGGTCGTCCTGGAGATCGGCGTCCATCGTGACGACCACGGCGCCCCTCGCCTTGCGGAACCCGGCCGTGAGCGCCGTCGCCTTGCCGAAGTTCTTCCGCAGCCGGATCCCCTTCACGACCGGGTTCTCCGCGCGGATCCTGGAGATGACGCCCCAGCTGTCGTCCGTGCTGCCGTCGTCCACGAAGATGAGCTCGTAGGAGAAGCGCCCTTTCAAGGCCTGATCCACCCGCTGCGCGAGCTCCGTCAGGCTCTCCGCCTCGTTCAGCCCCGGGACGACCACCGAGACCTGCGGCGCCGCCGAGGTGGCCGGCGCGATGGAAGGCGCCATGAGGCTCGGGCGAGGATCGAAGGCGGAGAGCCCGAACGTGGCCCGGTCCTCCGGAGCCTCGTGAGGGGCAGGTGTGGGGGGCTGGTCCACAATCACGGCGGCGGAGGATAGCAGAACGTCACGAGAAGGCGCGGTTCCGTCCGAGAACGCGCCGCAAGCGCGACGGCAACGAGGGCAGGACGTGCTGCCGGTCACCGGGAGGGGGAGAGGGCAAGGGCTGCGGAGAGCCGGCGGGGGTTCGGGCAAGCGCTGCGGAGGGCCGGCAGGGGTTCGGGGAAGGGCCGCGGAGAGCCGGCAGGGGTTCGGGCAAGGGCTGCGGAGAGCCGGCAGGGGGAGAGGGCAAGGGCTGCGGAGAGCCGGCAGGGGTTCGGGCAAGGGCTGCGGAGAGCCGGCAGGGGTTCGGGGAAGGGCTGCGGAGAGCCGGCAGGGGTTGGAGAAAGGGCTGCGGGGAGCCGGCAGGGGTTCGGGCAAGGGCTGCGGAGAGCCGGCAGGGGTTGGAGGAAGGGCTGCGGGCGGCGGCGGAGGCGGGACGGTGAACGCTCGCCGGTTCCTTTGCGCTCCGCCGCCGGCTCAGGCGGGCGTGCTCTCTTCCGCTTCGGGCTCCGCGGCGTCCTCTGCGGCGTCCTCCTCCACCACCACCTCCTCCGGCGCGGCGGCCGCCGGCGCGCGCTGCGGGCTGCGCTCGAGGAGGGCGAGGAACGGTGCGTGGAGCGCCTGGAGCAGATCGCGCTGCTTGCCGCTCGGCGTGTGCTCGAGGAGCCAGCCGATCTCGCCGTGGATGGCGTTGAACGCCTGCGTGCACGCGACCACCGCCTCCCGGATGCGCTTCGAGCGCGCGACCGCGCGCTTCTGGCCGGAGGTGCGGCCGAGCCCCCTGGCGAGCGCCTCGGTCGCCTCCTCGACGCGCTTCAGGTACGCGCCGGCGCCGACCTTCTTCACGTCGGCGGCGAGCGGCGCCTTGCCCACGATCGCGACCTGGTGCCAGCCGTAGTCGACCTCGGCGTCGTACGTGTACCGGGTCTGCTCGGTACCCGCCCCCGCAAGCAGGGCGCCGCGGAGCCGCACCGCCGCGTCGCGCTGCGCAGGATCCTTGCTCTCGGCAGCCGAGGCCAGGAACAGGTGCAGCGCCCGCTGGGCGGTGTCCCACTCCACGTCGAGCTCGGCGAGCACCGCAGCCGACGCGACGCCGAGCGCCTCATCGAGCGCCGCGATGCTCCAGCGCGCGCGCAGCTTCCAGACCACCGGCCTGGGCGCTTCGAAGAGCGACGCCGCCGGGGTGCGGTTCGGGACATCGTACTTGTCTATCGAGACGCCCTTCCACGCTCCCTGCTCGAGATCCCGCGCGAACGCGCTGAACGCCTTGTCCGTGACGAAGCTGTATCCATAGGCTGCCATCGTTCTCTCTCCGATCCTCCCCCAGGAAACCGTGCATCTTAGCGAGAGCGCCTCGCGCGTTCACAACCGCTTTGCGCAAAGGCTCCTGTCGGAACCGTGCTCTGCGCGGCCATTGGCCAGAGGCCATTGGCCGGAGGCCAGCGGCCAGCGGGCATGCGAGGGCCGCCGGGCCGTGGGCGCCTGGTGGCCGGCGGTCGCGTCGTCTTGGAAGGGGGAGGCGTCGATCGGGTGAGCACTCCAGCGGCGCCGTATCGACATGGATAGCAGCGCCTCCAGAGGAGGGGCGCTCGCCCGAGAGGCACCCGCCTGGAGCGCCAGGGGAGGTTGTCGCCTCTGTTCGCGCTGCACGTCGCGCTCGAGGCCGCGTGGGGGCTCGACGCGGCGCACGAGAACCAGATCATCCACCGCGACGTGAAGCCGGACAACATCGTCTTCACCGCGGACGGGATGGTGAAGGTCGTCGATTTCTCGATCGCGAAGATCATCCCCTATGCGATGCGGACGACCCAGCGCAACGTGCGCCTCGGGACGGCCGCGTACATGGCGCCCGAGAACCTCGCCGGGAACGAGGCGGACGCGCGCTTCGACGTGTACGCGCTGGGGCTCGTGCTCTGGGAGATGATCGCCGGCCGCCACCCGTTCCGCGACGCGTTCGACGACCGGACGAAGCTCGTGAACTGAGAGTTCTTCGCGGATCCCGCGCCGCTGTCGGAGGGGGCGGGGCTGCCGGCGTACGTGGACGAGGTGATCCGGCGCGCCACGGCGAAGCAGCCGGCGGCGCGGTACCTGTCGGTGGCCGAGATGGCGCAGGGCATGATCGCGCTGCGCAGGCGCCTCGAGCAGGACGAGGCGGAGGGCCGGATCTCGCTGGCGGCGCCGCCCGACGAGCCGCCGATCCCGGGCCGGCCGGGGCGGCGTGCGGTCTACCGGGCGCCGGTGACGGGGCCGACGCTCGAGGTGCCGCGGCGGGAGCCGTCGGCCAGGGTGGTGGTCGCGTCGCCGGTGCCCGCGCTGGGGCCCGGCGGGACGGCGCCGATGGATCTGGAGAGCGTCCGGGCGGCGGCGTTCGGGCCTGGACCGTAGCCGGCGGGCCGCGAGGGGGACGGGCGCGCGCCGGGCAGCCAACGGAGGACGGCGCGGGGGACGGAGATCATGGAGGTGGCGGAGCGCGCGTCGCCCTCAGCGCAGCGGAGGGCGCAACCTCGGAGGGCGCAACCTCGGAGGGCGCAACCTCGGTCAGGCCGGCCGTCAGGCCGGAGGGCGCAACCTCGGTCAGGCCGGCTGTCAGGCCGGAGGGCGCAACCTCGGTCAGGCCGGCCGTCAGGCCGGAGGGCGCAACCTCGGTCAGGCCGGCCGTCAGGCCGGAGGGCGCAACCTCGGTCAGGCCGGCCGTCAGGCCGGAGGGCGCAACCTCGGTCAGGCCGGCAACCCCGGTCGGGCCGGCGCGCCGGCCAGCGGCGACGGCCAGGCCGGGGCGGCAGGGGGCCGCGCCGCCCTTCGGAGACACGCCGATTTTCTAGGGATGCGCAGGACGGAGCGCTGGAGCGCGCGCGGAGAGGAGGCTGGAATGTCACAGGACGATCGAAACGACGAGCAGCGGCTGCGCGCGGAGCGCGTGGTGGCGGAGACGATCGAGCGGAGCCTCGCGCCGTATCGCGGGCTCGTGCCGGAGACGATGCTCGCGCAGCTGCCGAGGCGGCGGCGCCGGCGGAGCGAGCATCGCGCTGGTGAGCCTGAACGCGACGCTCTCGTTCGAGGAGGTGACGCTGAAGACAGGACGCGGCGGAGCCGGAGGCAAGGGAGGCGCCGGCCAGGAGGGAGGCGCTGGAGGCGCGGGCGGTCCCGGCGGGACGAAGTCCGAGGAAGCGACGGCGTTGCACGACGCGTGCACGGGCGGCGCGGGTGGCAAGGGAGGCGCCGGCGGTCCCGGTGGCGGCGGTCGAGGCGGTCACGCGATCGGGATCGCGTACAAGGGCAGGGCACCGGTGCAAGGAGCGACGGTGGAACTGGGCGAAGCGGGCCCGGGCGGCGTGGGCGCGAACGCGGAGGGCGAGGGCGCTGCGGGCGTGAAGGCCGAGGTGCAGGCGTTCTGAGGTGAGTGGTGCGCTCTGCAGCTGCGGCGGAGCATGAGCCGCAGCCGTGGAGCGGCGTGATGACGAAGGGAACGAAGGACGGGACGGCGCGCCGTGGCAGGAGCGACGAAGGGCGGACGTGTGCGCGCGGCGCGAGGCCGAGCGCGGCGAGCGAACGAGGGGCGAGCACGTGGATGGCGGACATTACGTGGAAGAGGGAGCGACCGTGAGGCGAGAGCTGCAGGCGGGGTGGCTTGCGATGTCGGTGCTGCTCGGGAGCACGGCAGCGACGAGCAGCGTCCGCGAAGAGGAGCGATCGACGCCGGGGCCGAGCGCGGAGAGCGAGCGTGAGCGCGCGGTGCGCGACTTCGAGGACGGGCGGAAGGCGCACGTGGCGAGTCGCTTGGAGGACGCGGAGCTCGCGTACTTGCGTGCGTGGTCGCGGCTGATCTGTGAGGATGAGCGCGATGAGAACGCCGAAGGACACGAGCGTCTCGTCCAACACCCCGGAAGCCTCCGTCGGCCGGTGGACCGATCCGGTGTGGTGCGCGATGACGCCGGAGGCGGAGAAGAAGCGCATTGCGAAGGTGGAGGCGCGACAGGCGATGGCAGCGCACGGGATCGAGGACGCCCGGCTGGAGGCGACGCTCGTGCAGCTGGCCGGTTGGGTGGAAAAGTGGGCCGCCGAGGAGCGCGAGGCAACGCAGGCGAACGACGACGTGTGGGTGAGCGCGGTGTCTGTGAAGGGCGAGGCCGACCAGCGCAGGTCGCGCCTGGCGCTCGTCGGCACGGTGCTCTTCGTGCTGGGGGTCTTGTGCGGCGTGGTGCTGGCAGCGCTGCGGCTGCGCTGAGGTAACGAGCGCGGATCGAGGGCGTGCTGGCAAGGCACCGGGACCTGAGCCTGGCGGCGAGCCTGCTGGTCGACATCGCCAACGAGCACGGCGGACCGGACAACGTGACGTGCGTGCTGGCACGCCTGGGAGGCGGGTGACCTGCGCGGCGATGACGCGCTGCTGCCTCTCGTCACGGGCGCACCGAGACCCGAGCGTGTGCGCGTGCGGCGAGATGCCGAACTTTTTGAGAATTTCACGCACCCCAACGTAAGCTTTGGCGATATCTCGGATTCGGCGAGAGCGCGCTTGGCGAGCGGTTTCGTCAGCGGCAGAATGGGTGCCCTTATCCCAAGAGGAGCGCTCATGGCCAAGCCTCGGCGGTTCAGCGGCAGCGGCATGCGTCGTTCGGGCAACGTGATTCACGTGAGTCCAAGGCTCATGTGGGAGCTCGCGTGGCTGCGGAAGCTGGGGCTCGAGGACGTCGACTGGGATCCGGAGCTCTGTTGCCCGCACTGCAGAGCAGAGCGAGCCGATCGAGGGGATCCGGTGGAGGACCTCGCGCCGCCCTCCGGAGCATGGCTCAAGCTCCCGCTGCACGACGACCAGCACGAATGATCGACGGGCGCCGCTGCGAGGGCGCCCGTCCAGAAGAGCACGCAAGCGCGGAGATGACGGCTCGCGCTCCTGTACATCGCGGCGCTGCCGATGGCCCCACGGCACGCCGAGGCCGCACGACCAGGATGAACGGCATCAACCGCCCCCGGGGGGGGGGTTGTCCTGGGTTCGGGCAGAAGGGCCTCTGATCTGTTGGCCCCTTCTGTATCGAGCGGCGAGCGCGGAGATCCTCCGACCGTCGCTCCGAGCAGCCCTTCAGCAGGTCGATCTATCGCGGCGTGGCAGCTGCCGTCGATGGCCGCGGCGGGGCGGTCGCCGCGCGCCACCGTCACCAGGGTTTTGCTCGGGTCCGGAATGGCGTACATCACCTGCGTGGGCGACTCGCGGGTCTACCCGATGCGCGGAGATGTGATGTGCGCGCCGGTGCGCCGCGGAGGCGGGTGACGTGGCGGACGAGCACAGCGGCGCGCCGCGTGGCGGACACCCGGACGACGAACGGCTGTTCGGCCCCGATGCCGTCCGGACGCTGCGCGTGGCCTTCGAGGAGGTGACGTGGCTCCTCGGCCGCGGCTATCCGCTGCGCACCGCGATCCGGACCGCCGGCGACCATCACCAGCTGGCCGCACGCCAGCGCCTCGCGCTGCAGCGGGCCGCTTGCTCGGACGCGCAGCGGGCGTCGCGCCTCGCGCGCTGCGCCCCGTGCTCGTCGCTCCAGGGCGCGGAGGCGAACATCGACGGCTTCAACCTGATCATCACCCTGGAGGTGGCGCTCGCGGGCGGGCTGCTCGTGCGCGGGCCGGAGGGGGCGCTGCGCGATCTCGCGGGGCTGCGCGGCAGCTACGCGCCGATCGCGGAGACCGACGCGGCCCTCGATCGGATCGGCGACGCGCTGTCCGGCGCCGGCGCGGCGCGCGCGCGCTTCCTCCTCGACGCGGCCGTCCCCAGCTCCGGGCGGCTGCGCGCGCGGATCCTGGAGCGGCTCGGGGGCGCGCCCCTCTCGATCGAGGCGACGCTCGTCCCCGATCCCGACCGCCTGCTCGCGGGGGCGGCGGGCGTGATCTCGTCCGACAGCGTCGTCCTCGATCGCTGCGGGCGCTGGGTCAACCTCGCGGACGAGATCGTGGGCGCGCGCGTGCCGGCGGCGCGCGTGGTCGAGCTCGTCCCCCGCGAAGGTGATGCCGGCGCGTGAGGGCGCGGAGCGCCCGTCACCGGCAGAGCCCGAGCCGCCTCGTTTGCCAGGCGACCTGCGCCGCGAGCCCCTCGCGCAGGGGCACCCGGGGCACGTACCGGAGCGCCGCCCGCGCCGCCGCGGTGTCCGCCCAGGTGCGCCGGACGTCGCCGGGCTGCGGCTCTCCCCGCTCGACGCGCACGGGTCCCGCGAGCTCTCCCAGCAGCCCGAGCGCGTCGTTGAGGCTCACCCGAGAGCCGCCGCCGATGTTGAACACGCCGACCGCGCCGCTCTCCATGGCGTCGACGTTGGCCTGCACCGCGTCGCTCACGTACGTGAAATCGCGCGTTTGCTCGCCGTCGCCGTACACGCGGACCGGCTCGCCCTTCAGCACGGCGGCGATGAACCGGTGAAACGCCATGTCCGGGCGCTGCCTGGGGCCGTACACCGTGAAGTACCGGAGCGAGATCGTGGGCAGGCCGAAGTTGCGGCGGTACAGCTCGCAGAGCTGCTCGGCGGCGAGCTTCGTCACCCCGTAGGGGGAGTGGGGGACGGTCCGGCTGGATTCGTGCATGGGCACATCCCCCGTGTTGCCGGAGGGGTCGCCGTAGACGGAGGAGGACGAGGCATAGACGAGCTTGCGCACGTGGCCGTGCGCCCTGGCGGCCTCCAGCAGCCGCTGCGTAGCGAGCACGTTGTCGCGCAGGTAGACCTCGAAGCTCTGTCCCCAGCTCGGGCGCACGCCCGCCTGCGCCGCCTGGTGGAAGACGACCTCGCGGCCCGAGAGCAGCGGGCGGAGATCGTCTGTCGCGAGGTCGGCCGTCGAGAGCGAAAAGCGCGGTTCGCCGCGCAGCCGTGCCAGGTTCCCCTCCTTGAGCTCGCGGGCGTAGTAGTCGGTGAAGCGGTCTACCCCGAGCACCTCGTGTCCGAGCTCGATCAACCGCTCCGCCAGGTGGGAGCCGATGAATCCGGCCACCCCCGTCACCAGACAACGCATCCGCCTTCCGTCCTGGTCCTGCCGCGTCGCGGCCTCGCGTCCTCGTCCAGCCGCGCCGCGGCCTCCGGTCCCGGGCCTGCCGCGTCGCGGCGCGGCGATGCTAGCACCTCGGGCCCTCCGTTGAGTCGGGCAGCAGCCGGCCGCGCGAAGCCCGCCGCGCCGCTGAGCTCGCTCCGGGGTTCGACTGGAGACCGACCGAGGTTGGAGATAGTGGACCGACCGAGGTTGGGGACCTGGAAATAGTGGACCGACCGAGGTTGGGGACCAGCGGACCGAGGTTGAGGACTGACCGAGGTTGAGGACTGGCCGGCGGAGATAGTGGACCGACCGAGGTTGGGGACCAGCGGACCGACCGAGGTTGGGGACCAGCGGACCGACCGAGGTTGAGACCGACCGAGGTTGAGGACCGACCGACCCGGGAGGGGGGCAGCCTGAGCACCGGCTCCGCGCTCCCTGCCCTCTGTCAGCCTTCTCGCATCAGCACGCCCCCGTTCTTGCAAATACGCCCACCTTTCCGATGTGTATTTCTGAATCTGGTTGCGCCTACCCGACCGGCAGGCGACGCTGGTGCGCGCTCGGGCCCCTCGCTTTTTCTGCCCGAGGAGCGATCGAGACGGGGTCGGAAGGCTAGCTGTTGCTTATGGGAATTGTTGTCGAGCGGCTCACGAAGCGGTTCGGTCCGAACAAGGTGGTCGATGACGTCTCGTTCGAGATCGAGAGCGGCGCGCTGGTCGCGCTCCTCGGGCCGAGCGGAGGTGGCAAGAGCACCGTCCTGCGCATCATCGCCGGGCTCGAGAGCCCCGACTCCGGCGAGGTCATCCTGAACGGCAAGAACGCGACCACCACCCGCGTCCAGGACCGGAACATCGGCTTCGTCTTCCAGAACTACGCGCTGTTCAGGCACATGAGCGTGCGCGACAACATCGGCTTCGGCCTCAGCATCCGGAAGCGGCCACGGAAGGAGATCGCGACCACCGTCGACGAGCTCCTCAGCCTCGTGCAGCTCGACGGGCTCGGCGGCAGGTTCCCGCACGAGCTGTCCGGCGGCCAGCGGCAGCGCGTCGCGCTGGCGCGCGCGCTCGCGCCAGGCTCGTCGCTGCTCCTGCTCGACGAGCCGTTCGGGGCGCTCGACGCCAAGGTCCGCCTCGAGCTGCGCGAGTGGATCCGGAGGCTCCACAAGGAGCGAGGGATCACGAGCGTCTTCGTGACCCACGACCAGGAAGAGGCGATGGACCTCGCCGATCGGGTCATCGTGCTGCACAAGGGGCGGGTCGAGCAGATCGGCACCCCGGAGGAGATCTACGACCGGCCGGCGACCGAGTTCGTCGCGAGCTTCGTCGGGTCGATCAACGTGCTCAAGGGGGAGGTGCGCGACGGCCAAGCGGCGCTCGGTACCCTCGCGGTGCACGCCCCCCCCGGGACCGGCGACGGCGCGAGCGTGCACGCCTTCGTACGTCCGCACGACATCGAGGTCCACACCCGGATCGACTCCTCGAAGACGCCCGCCGCCGACGACGCCAGCGTCGCGCGCGTCGAGCGGCTGTCACGGGTCGGGTGGATGGTCAAGGCAGAGCTCCGCCTCTCCGATGGCCAGCCGCTCTCCGTCGAGCTGACCAAGGATCGCGTCGCCGAGCTCGGCCTGTCCGAGGGGGACAGGGTGCTGGTAAATCTCCGAGACGCCAAGATCTTCGTGCAAGATTACTCCATCTAGCCCGCTGGCCGGCGCTCCCGTCTGGCCAACGGCCATCACGGGAGGCGGCACGTGGCTTCAATCTTCGACGACATCGCGGCGACGATCGGGCGCACCCCCCTCGTCCGCCTGAGCTCTGCGGGCAAGGGGCTGCGCGCCGAGCTGATCGGCAAGGTCGAGAGCCGGAACCCCGGCGGCAGCGTCAAGGATCGCATCGGCCTCGCGATGGTCGAGGACGCGGAGCGGCAGGGCAAGCTGAAGACCGGGAGCGTCCTCGTCGAGCCGACGAGCGGCAACACGGGCCTCGCGCTGGCGATGATCGCCGCGGCCAAGGGCTACCGGCTGATCCTCACGATGCCCGAGTCGATGAGCCCGGAGAGGATCGCGCTGCTCCGGGCGTTCGGGGTCGAGGTGCTGCTGACGCCCGGGTCGCTCATGGTGCAGGCAGTCGCGCGGGCGCGCCAGATCGTGGAAGAGACGCCCGGCGCGGTGATGCTCCAGCAGTTCGAGAACCCGGCGAACCCCGCCGCGCACCGCCTGACGACCGCGCGCGAGATCTGGGAGGACACGGACGGGACGGTCGACGTCGTGATCGCCGGCGTGGGGACCGGCGGGACGATCACCGGCGTGGGCGAGGTGCTCAAGCAGAAGAAGCCGGGCGTGAAGATGATCGCGGTCGAGCCCAGGAACGCGGCCGTGCTGAGCGGCGGCCGCGTGGGCGCGCACCTGATCCAGGGCATCGGCGCGGGCTTCGTCCCGAAGATCCTCCGGCGCGAGCTCATCGACGAGGTGGTGCCCGTGTCCGAGGACGAGTCGTTCGACGCCGCGCGCCGGCTCGCCAAGACCGAGGGCATCCTCGTCGGCATCTCCGGCGGCGCGGCGATGGCCGCGGCGCTGTCGATCGCGGCGCGCGACGAGATGCAGGGAAAGAGGATCGTGGTGATCCTTCCCGACGGCGGGGAGCGGTACGTCACCTCGCCGCTCTTCAAGGAGCTCGTCGGCTGCGCTCGCGCGGCCGTGCCCCGCTGACCCGCCAGGGAAGGCAGCCGCACATCGGGTCGCCTTCCCTGCAGAAGCGCTCCGTCTTCCTGGGCGCCTGCGGCGCCGCCGGCCTCGCGGCCTCGATCACTCGATGCGGACGGCGACGAGGACCTTCATCCACACCCCTTCGGGCGGGATCGTCTTCGTCAGATCGACCTTGCCTTCCCAGTCGACGTGCACCGTGTAATCGCCGCTCTCGTCGTCCTTGTAGAAGAAGGGCCGGATGTCGTCGTGATAGACCCGATCGAGCGGGACGATGCGCTCCCCGCGCGGCATCGGCGCCTTCTTGGCGACGACGGTCGACTTGCCGTCGACGACGGCCGAGGCGGAGACGCTCTTGAGGAAGGTGAGGTCCGGCACGTTGTCGTCGCGTGCTTCCAGCCGGATGTACATGAGCTCGGCCCTGTCGACGGAGTTCGGGTCCTCCGAGACGGACAGCTCGCTCCATCCGGAGAAGGTCGACTGCGAGGTGGGCTTCACGAGGAACTTGGTCTCCACCTCATGCTCACCGACGACCGATGCGCAGGCGCTCGCGCCGAGCGACAGCACCACGGTGAGCGCCGCGCCGCTGCGCGCGGCAAGGCAGAGCGAAGCGAGCCCACGGCGACAGCTCAACATAAGCATCCTCATTCGCAAGACATAGCATGTGACGAGGTCCGATCGACGCGCGGGGCGTGGCCGGCTATCGTCGTCGGCCGAGGGCGACCAGATGGCGGCGGAATCAGGCGCGGGTATTGACGGCGGGCAGGGCACGGCCCCTGCGTCCTTCGAGGCGAGGCTCGAGCTCGCCCAGCGGACGAGCGCGCGGCTGCGAGAGGCGATCGGGCAGGCCGTGGTCGGGCAGGACGACGTCATCGAGCAGACGCTCTGGGGGATCCTCGCGGGAGGGCACGTCCTCCTCGAGGGGGCGCCCGGGCTGGGCAAGACGCTCCTCGTCAGGACCATCGCCGGCTGCCTGGATCTCGCGTTCTCGCGCATCCAGTTCACCCCGGATCTCATGCCGAGCGACGTGACCGGCACGAACGTGCTCGTCGCGGCGGCGGACGGCTCGCGCCACTTCTCGCTGCACAAGGGGCCGATCTTCGGGCAGGTGATCCTGGCCGACGAGATCAACCGGGCGACGCCGAAGACGCAGAGCGCGCTGCTCGAGGCCATGCAGGAGCACGCGTGCACCATCGCGGGCACGCGGTACGCGATGGAGGAGCCGTTCTTCGTGCTGGCCACCGAGAACCCGATCGAGATGGAAGGGACCTACCCGCTGCCAGAGGCGCAGCTCGATCGGTTCTTGCTCAAGGTGCTCGTGCCGGGCCCGACCGAGGATGAAATGACCGAGATCCTCGCCCGGACCACGGGCCACGATCGCGGGCCGCCGCCGCGGGTGCTCACCCGCGACGACGTGCTCTCGCTGCGGTCGCTCTGCCGCGACATCGCGGTCGCCGAGCCCGTCATGCGGTACGCGTCGCGGCTCACTCGGGCGAGCGATCCGGCCGCCGAGGGGGCGCCCGAGATCGTGCGGAGGTCGCTCCGGTTCGGCGCCGGCGTGCGCGGCGCGCAGTCGCTCGTGCTGGCCGCGAAGGCCGTGGCGCTGCTCCAGGGAAGGGCGCACGTCGCCTTCGCCGACGTGCAGCGGGTCGCGAGGCCGGTGCTCCGCCACCGGATGATCCGGTCCTTCGAGGGCGAGGCGGAGGGGATCACGACGGATCAGGTGATCGCGGCGCTCCTCTCCGCGATCGAGGCGCGGCCCGAGCCCGTGGCGCAGGCGATCCGGCGATGAGGCGCGTGCAGGAGCCGCGGGGGCAGGCGATCCGGAGCGGGTCGCTGAGGAGAGGCGCGAAGGGCCTCGCGGGGGCGGCGTCGCTCGCGGCGCTCTTCTCGGCGGGGCCCGCGTCCGGGCAGGCGCCGCCCCCGTCGACCGCGACGGCGCTCGTCGTCGACGTGGCGCCCGTGCTCGGGACGAGCGGCGGGATGCCCTGGGGCTGGAACCAGGTCGTCGTGCGCATCCAGAACAACGGCGGCCGGGCGGCCAGGGGCGAGGTCGAGGTCGAGTCGAAGCGCTACTCCGATGACCGCGTCTTCGTCGCGTCGGCGCCGTACGCGGTCGGGGCTGGCGCGTCGGTCGACGTGCGCGTGCCGGTGCACGTGTCGCCTTTCGGCGACGTGCAGGTGCGGGCGCTCGATGAGGGCGGAGCGCAGGTGTCGTCGCAGGGGCTCTCGTCGACCTCGCAGCACGCGGTGGTGCTCTTCGACGTCAGCGAGAGGTCGCTGCTCCGCGGGGGCCTCCACGACGCGCCGATCGCGCCGCTGTACATATCGACCAGCCGCGCGCCCGGGGGGACGCCGAGCCCTGTCCTGTGGGTCGGGCAACCTCGCTTCGACAGCGCGACCGGCGACCCGCTGCTGCCCGACCGGGCGGCCCTGTACAACGCGGCGGACGCCGTGCTCATGCGCACCGACACGCTGTCCAGGCTGGGCGGCTCCGAGCTCGAGGCGCTCGCCGGCTTCGTCCTCTCCGGCGGCACGCTGGCGCTGTCCGTCGCCCGCCCCGAGGATCTGCGGCACCCGACGCTCGCGGCCTTCGTCGGCGGTGAGGTCGCGAAGGCCGCCGTCGCGCCGCCCACCCTCGCGGAGATCGCGCCGCCCGGCGGCTCCGGCGGCTTTGGCAAGCAGGGCAACGTGCTCCTGCCCGCGCCGAGCGCGACCCCCGCGGTGGCCGAGTCGCTCTCTGGCTGGTCGGGCGGCAACCTGCGCGGGAGCGCGTATGGCAGCTCGGCGTTCTACGGCCTCGGCGAGGTGCACCTGCTCGCGTTCGACCCCACGCGCTCGCCCGCGGCCAGCGACCCGTGGGTGAAGATCCGGGTGGCCGATCTCGCTCGCCGAGCCTACGACCGTCGCTCCACGGTCGCCTTCCGCCCGGGGGAGGATGCGATGGGCGTCGACCTCGATCCGGTGCGGCGGGAGCTCGATCCGAACGAGAGCTCCCGCTGGGCGATCGGGGTCTCCGCGCTGCTGCTCTGCATTTACGCGGTGCTCGCCGGTCCGATCAATTTCTCGCGCGCCGCGCGGCAGGGGAGGCCGCTCCGCGCGCTCTGGCACCTGCCGGTGCTCTCTGCGGTCACGTTCGCGGCGATCGTCGGCGTGGGCCTGCTCGCGAAGGGGGTGCGCGGCCGGGCGCGCCACCTCACGCTGATCGAGGCGGGGGCCGGCATGACGAAGGGGGCGGTGCGCCGGTTCCGGGGCTTCTTCGTCGCCAGCGCGGAGGAGCTCACGGTCCGCACGACCGACGCGAGCGGCGTGATCAGCACGGCCGTGGTCGCCGAGCTCTCGGAGCGGCGCGACCGGTTGCTCGTGGACCGCGACGGGGCGCGGCTGACGAAGGTCGCGGCGCTCCCCTGGCAGACGGTGATCGTGCGTGAGGACGGGGCCGCGTCGCTCGGGGACGGCATTGCGATCGTCGCCGATCCGAGCGGCGACGTCGTGGTGAGCAACCGGAGCGGCCGCGACCTCCGGGGCGGCGTCCTGTGGCTACCGGAGGGCGCGGCCCGCTACTTCGCCCGCATCGGCGACGGGGAGAGGGTCTCGTCGCGCGCGGGGGTCGATCTCGCGGCGCGGAGCGAGGGGCAGGGCTGGCTCTCGCACGCGGGCTTCGGGCGGCGGGTCGGCGGCATGGACGTCCACGACCTCGGCGGGAGGCTGCTGGCTCCGCTCCTCGATCCCGACGCGCCAGGGCTAGGCGCTGCGTGGCTGGCCATCGAGGAGGCGGCCGGCGGATCGGTCGACTGGTTCCCGGCCGGCGTGCCCGTGCTGTTCGGCCAGCTCGACGGCGGCGAGGGGCGCGCGAGCGACTCCGGGTTGCGGATCGACAGCGACCGCGTGCTCGTGCGGGTCGTTGGCTACGGAGGCCGGCCGTGAGCGCGGCGCTCGGCGGCGCTCCGCCCTCCCCGGCCGCGGCGCAGATCGAGCGGCCTCGGCCGACGATCCGCGTCCGGCACCTCTCGCACCGCTTCGGCGCGCTCGACGTGCTGAAGGACGTCACCTTCGACGTGGGCCCCGGCGAGATCTTCGGCTTCATCGGGCCGAACGGCGCGGGCAAGACGACGACGATCCGGGTCATGGCGACCCTGCTCGAGCCCATGGCGGGGCGGGTCGAGATCGACGGCGTCGACGTGACGATCGACCCCGCGGCTGTCCGCCGAAGCATCGGGTACATGCCGGATCACGCCGGCGTCTACGACAGGATCACGGTGCGCGAGTACCTCGAGTTCTTCGCGGACGCCTTCCGGGTTCCGTCGCTCGACGTGGTCGACGCCGTCCTGGAGCTGACCGACCTCGGCAAGATCCAGGACCGGATCGTCGCCACGATGTCGAAGGGGATGAAGCAGCGCCTCCAGCTCGGGAGGATCCTGCTGCACGATCCCAAGGTCCTCATCCTGGACGAGCCGGCGAGCGATCTCGATCCGCGCGCGCGCATCGAGATCCGCGATCTCTTGCTCGAGCTCCGGAGCCTGGGGAAGACGATCTTCCTCTCGTCGCACATCCTCACGGAGCTCTCCGACGTGTGCACGTCGATCGGCATCCTCGAGAAGGGCCGTCTCGTCGTCGCTGGGCCGATCGGGGAGATCGCCGCGCGCCTCGAGGCGGTGCGCGCGGCGCAGGCGCACGGGCACGCGCCGCCGCGCCATGGCGCCGCGCCGGGCGCGTACGGGCCGCAGGCGCACGGGCACGCGCCGCCGCGGCACGGACCCGAGGCGGCCACGCCCGACGGCGCGCCGGTGGATCCGGCCGCCGTCGATCGCGCGCAGGCCGGCGCTCCGCCGCCCGGATACGGCCAGCACCCGCCGCACGCCGCTGCGCCGGCGAGCGCGGGGCAGGCGGCCTATCCGGCGCTCTCGCAGATCTCCCGGCGCAAGGTCAAGGTGCGGGTCCTCGGCGATCCCGAGGCAGCGGCCTTCCTGGTCAGGGGCGGGCCGGGGATCACCGACGTCGACATCGTCGCCGGAGCCGTGCACGTCGGTTACGTGGGCACCGACGTGAAGATCGCCGAGATCGTGCAGCACCTCGTGCGCAGCGGCGTCGGTGTGATCGGCGTCGAGCCGGAGCGCAACGAGCTCGAGAGGATCTTCCTGGAGGTCACGCAAGGAGAGGTGCAGTGAGCGTGCAGACTGGCACATCGCCGCCCGCCGGTCCGGCGTCGCAGCGGCTCGTCGATCGGGCGCGGCATCGCGTGGGGCACGTCCTGCGCGAGCCGAACCCGATCTGGATCCGGGAGCTCAAGCAGGCGGCGCGCCTCGCCCGCACGCCGATCATCCTGCTGGTGCTGGCCGTGCTGATGGCGCTGCTCGTGGCGGCCATCGGCGGCATCGCGGCGAAGGAAATCGCGCCTGCGAAGACGGGCGTGATCCTGTTCCAGGTCTTCTTCTCGCTCGCGTACTTCGTGGTGGCGCTGGTCGGGCCGGCGGTCGCCGCGAACAGCATCGCTTCGGAGCGCGAGGGGCGCACCTGGGAGGCGGTGCTCCTGACGGGCATCCCGCCCGGCGAGATCGCGCGAGGCAAGTTCCTCGCGGCTTACACGGCGATCTCGATGTACGTGGTGATGCTCGCGCCGGTCGGGGCGCTGCCGTTCCTGTTCGGCGGGATCACCGCGATGGAGGTGGTGATCGCCTTCCTGTTCCTCTTCTTGATCGCGCTGCTCAGCGTGGCCTTCGGCCTGGCGATCAGCTCGAAGATGGGGAGCCTGCGCGCGGCGATCCTCGTCACGCTGCTGCTCGCGTTCCCGCTGTCGATCGGCCTGTTCTCGGCGGGCGGCTCGGGGCTCTCGTACGCGGCCCACCTGGCCTGGCCGGAGGTCCCCGAGGGGCCGCCCATCTGGCTCCCGATCGCCTACCAGCGCGCGCCGCTCGGCCTCGATTACGTGCTCTTCCTGATCCTCCTTCCGATCGCGGCGGTCGGCATGCCCGCGTGGTTCCTGTACCAGGTGACCGTCGCGAACCTCACGAGCGAGAGCGACGATCGCTCCTCCGGGCTGAAGACGTGGTTCGCTGTCTGCGCGCCCGTGACGACCGCCGCCGTCGCGGTGCCGGCGTTCTCGGTGGACGCCTCCGATCGCCTGCCCGCGATCGTCGCGGGCGTGTGCGCGGCGCTCTCGTTTCTGATCTTCTGCGTGTTCCTCTTCGCCGGAGAGCCGATCGGCCCATCGCGCCGCGTCGAGGTTCACTGGGCTCGGAGCCGCGCCAGCCGGCTGCGTCGCTTCTTCGGCCCCGGCGTGATGCGCTCGGCGTACCTCCTCCTCGCGGTGGGGGTCCCCGCCATCGCCGCGCTCTGGGTCGTCGGGCACCGGCTGAGCCTCGGCGCGCCCGTCCCGACGCCGCAGATCCAGGCGCAGCAGGTCCAGCACGTCGCCGTCTACGCGCTCGCCGTCTACGTGTTCCTCGTCGGGCTCGGCGCGTTCCTTCGCGCGCGGATCGCCTCGCCCCTGGTCGCGCGGGCGCTGCTCCTGACGCTGCTCTTCACGATCGCGGTCGGCCCATGGATCGTCGCCGCCATCGCCGGCCTCGTCGCGGAGCTCGACACGAGCGAGAGCGCTCTCCTCGTCGCGGCCCCGTCGCCGTTCTATGCGTTCGTGATGCTCTCCAGGGCCGATCAGGGCGATGCGGGGTCTGTCATCGCGGCCGGGTACACGGCCGCAGCTGGCTGGGTCGCCGTCGGGCTCGGCCTGCTCTCCGCGGCCCGCGCGCGCTGCGCCGCCGTCGTCGCGCAACGCGAGGCAGCCTTCGCCGAGACGGACGCGCTCCTCGCCCGGGAAGACGAGGCGGCGCTCGCGGCGGAGCAGGCAGCTCCGCCGCACGCGGCCACGCCCGAGCACGCGGAGCCAGGGAGCGCAGCGGGCACCGCCGCCTGATCACGGGGCGTGATCGCGGCGCGCTCCGAAATCGTACGTGCACGTCTCTTTGTGTGGAAATTTGGAACGCGTCCGGGGAATGCAGCAGGATGCGCCGCGCGCGGATCTGTCGAAATCTTGGGCGTCCTGTGGCGAGCGTGTGAGAAGAGCGCTCGCGCGCTCGAGGTCCGGGAGCGAGAGGGGATCTCGATTCCTCGCGTCGTGTGACGACGGCGGCACCACCTCGACCCGCAGGGGATGGCCTTGCCTTCGCACGAAGACTGCCGATGCGCGGCGCCTGAGCTGAGCGATACCTTGCTGGATGGAACGCCGTACCGGCCCGTGCGCCGGCTCGGGCGAGGGGGAATGGGCGAGGTGATCGAGGCGGCGCACGTGGGCCTCGACAAGCCGGTGGTGGTGAAGCTCTTGCACCGCGACCTGAACCGCGAGCCGCGGCTCGTGGAGCGGATGCGCGTCGAGGCGCAGTCGCTGGCGCGGCTCGCCCACCCGAACCTGGTGACCGTCACCGATTTCGGGCGGACCGCCGAGGGGAGGACGTTCCTCGTGATGGAGCGGCTCTACGGCCGGACGATGCGCGAGGAGCTCGCGGCGCGCGGCGCGCTGCCGGCGATGGAGGCGCTCGATCTCGTGACGCAGACGCTGGCGGGCCTCGCCGCGGCGCACGGCGCGGGCATCGTTCACCGCGACGTGAAGCTCGAGAACCTCTTCGTGTGCGACGCGGATGCGCAGGGTCGGCGCGTGGTGAAGGTGCTCGACTTCGGGATCGCCAAGGTGGTCGCTCCGCGCGGCGATGGGCGCGCGCCGGCGCCGTCGCTCTATCAGACGGAGGAGGGGGTGCTCGTCGGTACGCCGCGCTATCTCTCGCCCGAGCAGGCTTGCGGGCTCGCCGTCGATGCGCGCACCGACGTGTATGCGGCCGGCGTGGTGCTCTACACGCTGGTCGCCGGTCGCGATCCGTTCGAGCATGTGAGGCGCGTCCACGAGCTCGTGCGCGCCCATGCGAGCGAGGTCCCCGCGCCGCCGTCGAGCCACGCGCCACGACCGGTGCCGCCGGAGCTCGACCGCGCGATCATGAGGGCGCTGGAGAAGAGCCCGGAGCTCCGTTTTCCGGACGCAGCGGCGTTCGCGGCGGAGCTGTCGCGCATCGCCGCGGGGCTTTCGGGAGGGGTGGATGGCGGGTCGGTCAACCCGTCCGGGTCGTACTGGCAGCGCACGGCGCCGCTGACGCTGCCGCCGGTCCGGGCGCCGGCGCTCCCACCGACGTTGAGCGCGACCGTGAAGGCGTTCGGCCTCACGGCGCCGGACATGGCAGCGCGGCCCGCCCCAGGGGCTGCGCTGCAGCGGGCCTCGGAGGCGCACAGAAGCAGGCCGCGGCGCGCGCGACGGCCCGCGCGCGCTCAGGCCAGCTGGGCGGCCATGGGATTGCTGGTGGTGAGCGTGGTGCTCTTCGGCTTCACCCTGGCGCTGCTGGTGAGCTTCCTGGGCTGACAGGCGGGTACGGCGTCGTTGCCGCGGATGCCAGGAACGTCACCCGGTGTGACGAACCCGCTACGATGCGGGCTGCGGAATGGGAGCGCCGGCGCTGAGAGGGCAACCTGGGTCGGAAGGGTCAACCTCGGAGGGGTCAACCTAGGCGCGCGGTGGAGGTCAACCTGGGTGTGGGCCACGAGACAGCTCCGAGACAGCTCAACCTAGACAGCTCAACCTGGGTGCGGGCCAGAAAGCAGCTCGGCAGCTCAACCTGGGTGTGAACCGTCGGACCGTCGGCAGCTCAACCTGGGTGCGGACCGTCGGCAGCTCAACCTGGGTGCGGACCGTCGTGGACCGTGGATGCTGGATGGGTGCAAAAAAATCGATGTCGTGGCACACGGGAATTTTGGCAGCGCAGTATCGGACAACACGCGCGTGGTTCGCTGAGGAAGCAAAAAGGTGGCCAGGGTTAACTTTGCACGCTGTCGACCCGCGGAGCCGCGCCTCGCGCGACGTCATGGTCCGCGACACCGGCGCCTCCGGGCACCGGGAGCCGCCGCCGTCACGGACGTGACCGCGGCGGCTCCCGATGCCCGCGCCCTGCCATGGAGCGACCTTGGCATCGCTCCGGAGGGGGTGGTGACGCTTGGGTGCGTGGTGGAGGCGGCCGGGTGGAGTATCTTCGGGTCCATGCCGTGGCCCTGTCCCCGAGCGAGCTCCGAGGTACCGTGCGCGGACCAGCGCGCGTTCGACGCTGGCCTCCGGCGCCCCCGGGCTCGTCGGAGCGCTGCCGCGGCACCCGCCACGCCGTCTGCGGTGCAGCGGTCGAGGCAGATCACCTCGGGAGTGCGCCCATGACAGCGCGGCGTCTTGTACCGGGGGCTCGATGCGCTGCTGCTCACGTGGGGCAGCAGCGCGCCTTTTGCGCGTGGCGAGAGGGGCAGGCATGACCAACAGGAACGCGAACAAGAGCTCGCCAGGGCAGCCGGCGGCTCAGGGCGCTGCGGGCGACGCCGCGCCGCAGCAACCGACGCTGCCGCAGCAGCCGCCGCGCGGGTACGACACACCGAATTTTGCATCGCAAGAGCACCCCTCACCCGCGCAACAGCGAGCGCTTACGCAGGAGCCGCGCCGCAGACCTGAAGAAGGGAACACCGGCCCCGCAGCGCCGCCCGCGGAGCGGATGGTGCAGTGGGGCGAGCCCAGGCCGCGGCGCCGCCAGGATCGCGAGGCGGGGCCGAGCGACAAGCAGGTGTATGTTCCTCCGGTCACGCTGCCTCCGAACCGAGAGCACCAGGCGATGGATCAGCAGAAGATCCAGGTAGCGCCGTCGCTGTTGAAGGGCGTCGACGAACGGAACCGGCCGACGATGCGCAGGATCCCTGTGCAGGGGTTGTCGGGTCCGCCGACGGGGGCTCCCGATGGGCAGGGCGGCGTGCGTCCCGGTGGCGTCCGCACGGCCCGCGTCGGTGTGGGCAGCGGCGTCTGGCCGCCGCCCGAAGACGAGTCGTCCGGCTCGCGCGGGCAGTCGTCCCGGAAGCAGCGGCCGATCGCAGCGGCCGCTCCCCCGCCCTCAGCCGGCGCGCCTCGAGCGGGGCTGCAGCCGACCGCGGCGCGGTCCGACGACACCGCGGTGACCGCAGCGGCCGCCGCGGCGGTGCTCGCCGCGCGCCGCCGGCGGGCCCCGCTGGCGCTCTTCGCGTTGCTCGTGTTTCTGGGGAGCGCGACGGTCGCTGGCTTCTGGGTGCTGTGGCGCGCCGCCAACCCGACGAGCGAGCACGATCCGGCGCTGGCCGAGGGCGGCCGCGCTCCCTCGCCCGATCCCGCTGGCCTCGCGACGTCCACCCCGAGCGCGCAGCCCGAACCTCCGCCCCCGGTGGCGATCGAGCCGCCGCCCACCGCAGAGCGACCCGTTCCCGCCGTGCTCGAGGTTCCGACGGCGTCGCCCACGGCGGAGCCGAGTTCGCCGCCCGCTCACTCCGCGCCCACGGTCGCCGCCCGTCCGTCATCACCGCGCCCTGCTGTGCAGGTGCGGCGCCCCGTCAAGCCTTCGACGGCGGCGGACGACATCTACGACTCGGCTGTGAGCCCCCCCATCCCGCCCTCGGTCCCGCCGTCCGCGCCCTCTGCGTCGCCCACAACGCCCCCGGGGACGACCGCTCCCCCGCGTCCGTTCCCCTGAGGCGTCGCCTCTCCGGATTGCATTCCTCCCGCCAGCCACCATGCGAAAGCCATTCTTGAAATACCTGTCTCTACTCCTCCCGTGCGCGGCGGTTCTTCTGAGGCCGAGCGTCGCGAGCGCGACCGGCGAGGCTCGGCTGATGCCCAACTCTCCGACCGACGCCGCGCCCGCGACGTCGCGCGCGGGCGAGCGCGCCGCGCAGCTCTACCGGGAGGGGAACAGGTTCTACGATGAAGCGCGATTCGCCGAGGCCGAGGCGCGTTATCAGGCGGCGTGGGATCTCCAGCAGAGCTTTGACGTGGCCGGCAACCTCGGGAACGTCGAGCTGGAGGTGAACCAGCCCCGCGAGGCGGCCGAGCACCTCCTGTACGCGCTCAACACCTTTCCGCTCGGCGAGAAGGCCGAGAAGAAGAGCTTCCTGCAGAAGCGCCTCGCCGTCGCCAGGTCGCAGGTCGGTGCGCTTCGCATCAGCGTGAACGTCGACGACGCCGAGGTGCTCGTCGACGGCAAGGTCGTCGGGCATTCGCCCCTCGACACCCAGGTGTTCGTCGATCCCGGCAAGCGCACGATCGAGGCACGCCGCGCTGGCGCCAGGACGTCGACGTCGCTGCTCGTGGCGAGGGGCTCGGACCAGAGCATCGCCCTCAGCCTCGATTCGGGCCCGAGCATTCCGCTGGTGGTCGCGGGCGGGGCCGTCGGGCTGCTCGGGCTCGCGTCGGGCGTGACCTTCGCGATCCTCTCCACGGCAAAGGGCGAGTCCGCAGCGACGGAGCCGTTCGGCAGCGAGAGGCGCACCGACCTGCGCGACGCCCAGACCACGCTCGCCAACGTCTCGTTCTGGAGCTTCCTCGGCGGCGGCGTGGTGCTCGCGGGGACGGCCTTGTACGCGTTCTCCACGTCGAGCCGCCCGCCGGTCACGAAGGCCGGGCTCCCCCGGCTGTATGCCGCGCCCTTCGTCAGCGCGGAGGCGAACGGCCTGCTGCTGGGCGCGAGCTTCTAGGCCGGTGGGCGCTGCGCGCTCCACGTCTCGTCCCCGGGCTCAGCGCGGCTGGAAGTAACGGCCTACCTGCTCGCGGTACTCCTCGGGGACATCGCTGCGCTCGACACCGCCGACCTCCTGGGGACCCACGACACCGAGCGCGCTCTCGCCGCGCACATTGGCGGTGTCTCCGGCGCGCCCGGCTGCTCGGCCCGTCACGATCCCCGGCATCGGCCTACCCGGGTTGAGCCTCGCGCTGGCCCGTGAGCGCAGCTCACCCCCGGCGATCGCGCCGGTCTGCCCTTCGTGGCTGCCCGAGCCGCCGCCCTCCGAGTGACCTGGCTGCGCCGACCCCTGCTTGCCCGTCCCGCCCCCCGACGAGCCCTGCTGCCCGCCCTGTCCGCGCTCCTGGCCGCCCAACCCCGGTTGGCCTGACCCGCCTGCGATCGGCATCGGGAGCGGCGTCCCCCCGAGCTGCCCCTCGGCCTCGCCCGCCCCGCGCTGTGCATCGTCGAGCGCTCGTTGGCGCTTCGATTCCTCGCTGCCCGGGCCCCCCTCCTGGGCCATCTGGCGCAGCTGTTCCTCGAGCTGCTGCTGTCCGTCCAGCGTCTCGAGCTGCCGTGCGAGCTCGCGCATCTGCTCCTTTGACATGGGCTCTCCGAGCGCGCTCTCGGGCGACTGCGCCATTCGCTGCTTCAAGCGGTCGGCGAGCCGCTTGCGCTCCTCGGGGCTCAATTTTTCGAGCGCCTTCTCGAGGCTGCCAGCAAGCCGCCGCGCGTCGCGGTCGCTGCCGGTCCGGGCGAGCTCGCGGAGCGCGTCGCGCCCCTCGTCGCCGAGCCCGTCGCCGAGCGCCTCCGCCAGCTCCCTCAACGCGTCGGCCTGCTTGCCGCGCTGATCCAGCAGCTTGCGCTGTTCCTCGAGCGCCTTCGCCACGCCGGGGGCGCCGGCCCGCTTGGCGGCTTCGGCGGCCTCCTCGAGCACCTTCCTGGCCCGTTCGCGGTCGTCCCGTTCGAGCTTGTTCGCGAGCCGCGCCATCTCCTCGTCGAACGCGACGAGGTCGCGATCGCCGAGCGCCTTCGCAGCCCGCTTCAGCTGAGGGTCTTCTCCGAGCTTGCCGAGCGCCGACTCCATCCCATGACGCTGCTCGCCCTCGCCGAGCGATAGCCGCTCGGCCGTGATCGCGTCGCGGAGCCTGCCGAGCTCGGCCTGCGCTTCGCGGCGCTCGACGCCGCTCTTCAGCTTTTCGCGGAGCCGCTTCGCGTCGTCCGAGAGCTTCTTCAGCCGATCGTGTTGCTCCGCGTCCCGAGCGTCGATCTCGGAAAGCTGGATCACCCGCCCAAGGCCGGCGATCTCGGCGAGGCGTACCTGCTCGGCCCCGGGTGGGGGCGCTGCTGCCGCGGGCGCTGGTGGCAGAGGAAGCCAGCTGAGATAGCCAATGGCCGCTGCCGCGAGGGGCGCTCCGGCATGCCAGCGTCGCCCAAGGGGCGTGCGGACCTGCCGGGCGGTTGCGGCATCGAGGGCCGCGGTCGCGTGGGCGAACACCACCTCGCGGGCCGCGGATGCGCTGCCACGGGGCGCGCCGTCCGCCGCGTCCTCGGCTGCTGCGAGCTCGACGGCCGTGGAGACCGACTCGGCGGAGCCGAGCTTGCCGTCGAGAAACAACGCGACGTTCGGGTCAGTCCACCGGCGCCGGCGCGCCACCGCTGCGCCAGCCACGGCGCCGAGCAGGCCGCCCGCGGCCATCCAGGGGCGCAGCGCGCCTTGCCGCATGTGCCAGGCGACCGCCGCGCCTACCGCGCCGAGCATCATCCCAGCGGCGGCGCCGGTGAGGATCAGATCGAGCGCGAGCCGCCGCCGGACGCGGCGAGACCACCGAACGAACGCGGCGCTGAACCTCCGCCGGGGAGACGCATCGACCATGGATCGAGGTGTACCTGCGGGCCGACGCGCCGGCCAGAGCTGCTTCGGGGCGCTCCTCCAAGCCTCATTGCGGCACGCCGTGCCCGACGTCGAGCCCGGTGCGAGCGCCTCGCGCGCTGTCGGGACGCCCTGTGGAGCGGCTTCGGTCGTCCTTGCGCGACGACGCGCCGCGGAGGAGCTGTCCTTGGACATATCGCGCTCCGCCCCCTCAGGGGACGAAGCACCATTTCAAGCGGAATGACGCGAACTCGAGGCGCGCTGGGACAACGTCCTGGGCAGCGCCGAGCAAGTTCAGGCCACAGTCAGCGAAAGAGAACTTGCATTCGTGCGAGTCCTCGGACGATGTCCGGAGCGTCGCGTGGCAAGAGCCATAAAAAAGCGCATCGTCGACGTACATTCGCATGTTCACGACAGCAGCGTCGCCGCCCTTGCGCTTGCTGCCGAGCAGATGGAGATCGAGGTAGTAGAAGCCCCTCCTGTCCTTCGAGTGATCCACCAGCTCCAGATTGGTTTCGCCATTGATGTGGGAGCAGTCAACGTCCCAGCTGTCGTCGAATCCGGCGACAGGCAGCTTGCCGCTATCGCCCGTGTCAAGCACCAAGCTCTCCCCGTTCACGGTCATGACCGCCATGCCGTACGCTTCAGGAATTTCCGGGCTAGTAGAGCACCCGAACGGCGAGAGCGACAGCACGAGGCCTTGGGCGAGGAGGGGTCGGTGCATGGGAGTTCTCCAGCAGCATGGCGGGCGAGAGCATCGCACGAGGTCGACAACCATGAACGCGCGCAATGTGGTTGATCCATGCGCCGTGCCAGATGTCAACCGGAAACGGAGGCCGCTGTTGGCCTGTGCCACCGGAAACGGAGGCCGCTGTTGGGCCCGTGCCGAGCTGACTGCCGGGCTGACCGACGTTGCCGTTGACTGTCGACCTGACCGACGTTGCCGGTCTGCCGGCCCGGCCGGTCTGACCGACGTTGCCTTGGTGGTGAGACCCGATACGTGTTGTCTATGAGGCGGTCCCGGGCATAGGCCATGGCGGGCGCCGGCGGAAAACAGCAACCGCCAGGTTCTCGAAGATTCAAGTGTGCGAAATCATTGGCCGCAATCCGCGGCACGCATTTGGCATAGTCGGCAGCGATGAGCCAGCCCCGCGCTATCGTTGCAGGTGCCACCTATCTCCTCACACGACGCGCGTTGCGGCGACACCTCCTCTTCCGACCGGATGCCGCGGTTACTCAGCTGATCATCTATGCACTCGCGGTTTCGGCCAGGCGCTACGGCATTCGCCTGCATGCATTGTGTGCTATGTCCACGCACCTGCACATCGTCGTCACTGACGTCGAAGGCGTGCTTCCGCGATTCCTGCAGCTGTTTCATCGCCTCGTGGCGCTGGGGACCAAGGCGCTCCGAACCTGGGAGGGGCCGGTGTGGGGCCACGAAGCAACCAGCGTTGTTCGCCTCTTGACGCGGGCGGCCGTGGTGGAAAAGATTTCATATTCACTGGCGAACCCGGTCGAGGCGGGGTTGGTGCGACGTGCGAACGAATGGCCGGGAGCGAAGGTGCTCGTCAACGAAATCGGCCGCGGTGAGCTGCGGGCGAGGCGTCCTGACGTCTACTTTGCTCCGAACAATCCTGTATGGCCCGAGGACGCCGCCATTGCGATCTCGCTTCCGCCAGCCGTGGCGGATGATGACGCTGACGCCTTCCGGCGCGAGGTGGCGGCGGAGCTGGAGCGGAAGGAAGCCGAGGCGCACGCCGCGATGCATCGAGCTGGCCGCGGTTTCTTCGGCCCCGAGCGCGCATGCACGGTGTCGCCCGACGCTCGCGCGACGAGCTTCGAGGCGCCTCGCGGCCTCAATCCGACGTTTGCGGTGGGGAGAGGACATGCAGACGCACGAAGGACCGCGGTTGCCGCTGTCCGGGCATTTCGCGCAGCGTACCGCGAGGCGCTTCAACGATGGCGTGCAGGGCTGCGCAGCGTGGTGTTTCCGGCACAAACGTGGTGGATGCGCGTATTCCATGGCGTGGCCGTGAACAATGATCCGCTCGTGGCGTAAAAGGAACGATCGTGATGCCGACGCGGCACCTGGGCTGCTGAACGAGGGCGAGTGAGCGGCAGACGCCCTCCGTTCGCGTGCATGAACGCGCACCTGGTTTTCGTGGGAAACTACACGTCAAGGGCGCCGGGATTGCGTGAGCCGGCTTGGTGGTCGAGGGGGCGCGGGCGGTCCGTGCGTGTCGCTATAATGGTAGGGGGAGCTCGATGTACGGCTCGGTGATCCGGCCGACGACGATATCGCGCATCTGCGTCCCATAGTAGGTCGATCCCGATTGCGTGCTCCAGGCGTGTCCCACGATCGTCCCGTTGCTGTTGGCATAGAGGCGCATGACGCCCCTGCCAACACCGGCGTGCCAGGAGCCGTCCGCGTTGCGCCGGGTGTCGGTTGTCCCGTGGCCCGTGGTGCTCGAGTCGAGGACGAGGAGCGAGTACTGGATTGTCCCCGTGACGAACGGATAGGTCGCCACGCGTGGCACCGCAGCGCCTGCCGCGATGGCGACGTGCCCGCTCGCCGTACTCCCCGCCGGATACTCGATCGCGACGATATCGCCGGCCTCGATCTCGCTCACCGTCACGATCTGCTCGAAGCCGACCTCCTCGATGATCTTATCGTGGTAAAGCGCGGCGTTCGGGCTCATGCTGCCGAACCATGTATTGATGTCGTAGGCGGACAGCTGATAGGCCTGCTTGAGGACGTTCGTGACGAACGACGCGCACAGGCTGCGGCTCCGGTAATCCGTGGATCCTCCGACGCCGGCCCAATAAACATAGGTCGTTCCGTTTCCATATTCGTTGTTTGCCGGTGCGATGTGGGTCACGAGCGTGTCGGCCCAGTAGAAATGGTCCGGCTCTCCGGCCGTCTGGCCCTTTGCCGGGCGCGGCGCGAGCAGGCTCACCCCGGCCAGAACGATGGCCGGGAGCGCGCGAACAGCAGCTCTCGAGCTCATGCGCTTCAATGCATTCATGATTTCCTCCCGTGTGGAATCGATGGCCCCGCGTAGGCTGGTCACACCGGTGTCGGCCTCATCGCGGGCATCGCCGCGGAGCGCCGGCAAAGCGAAGTTGCGCACCAAGCCACCGAACATACGCCGAACGAGCGATCTCTTCAATCACCGGTACGAAGGCGGCACGCGGGCCGTGCGCGATTCTGCGTGGATAGTATTCCCCTCATTTCCACAGGCTGTCTCCTCGCGGCGACCTCCGTGCACGTCTTCGCAGATCCGCGCGTCGATGCCCACCGCAGGGGCGGCGCTGCGGTGGCGCCGGGATCACGGCCGGTACGGAGAGGGCGCGGCCGTCGCGACCGACGTTGCGACCGACGTTGCGCCCGACGCGTGGCCGTGGCCGTCGCGACCGAGGTTGCGCCCGACGCGACCGACGTTGCGCCCGACGGCCCCCGACGCGACCGAGGTTGCGCCCGACGCGTGGCCGTGGCCGTCGCGACCGAGGTTGCGCCCGACGCGACCGACGTTGCGTCCGACGTTGCGCCCGACGTCGACTGGAGGGCGGCGATGTCGCACGGATCGGCCCATCCCGGGCGCTCGGGGCTCGCGCTCGCTGGCGAAGCGCGCCCGCCCGCGCCGCGTGGCGCGCGGGTCCTGGCGGCTCGCCGGGGACGAACTCCGCCGTTTTGTTGACAGATCCGCGCAGTTCGATTGGATGGCCGCGTGCCCCCCGTGAAGCGCGCATCGACCAACCTCCACCCCACCCTGACGCTCGGCGACGCGCTGGAGCACTACGCCTCCTGGCCGAGACCCACCGTGATTGTCTCCGACGGTGCTTATGGTGTCTCCGGTTTTCCCGGCGATCCCCCGACGCACGACGGGCTCGCCGCCTGGTACGCGCCCCACGTCGCCGTCTGGTCGGAGCGCGCCTTGCCGTCCGCCACCCTCTGGTTCTGGGGGACGGAGATCGGCTGGGCGACGGTTCACCCGCTGCTCGAGCAGCACGGCTGGGAGTACCGGACCTGCCACGTCTGGGACAAGGGAATCGCCCACATCGCGGGCAACGCGAACACCCGGACCCTGCGCAAGTTCCCCGTGGTGAGCGAGGTGTGCGTGCAGTACGTGCGCAAGGTCCTCCTGGAGAGCGCCGGCGTGCGGCTGCCCCTCAAGACCTGGCTGCGGCATGAATGGGAGCGCTCGGGCCTCCCCCTGCGCCAGACGAACGAGGCATGCGGCGTGAAGAACGCGGCCACGAGGAAGTACTTCACCCGCTGCCACCTCTGGTATTACCCCCCGGCCTCGGCGTTCGAGCAGATCGCCGCCTTCGCGAACGCGCACGGCCGCCCCGAGGGGCGACCCTACTTCTCGGTCGATGGCAAGCGGCCGTTGACGGGCGAGGAGTGGGCTACCCTGAGAGCCAAGTTCCATTGCGAGGTCGGCGTGACCAACGTCTGGCAGGAGCCGGCGGTCCGCGGCCCCGAACGCTTCAAGGAGGACACCCGGTCGATCCACGGCAACCAGAAGCCCCTCAAGCTGCTCGATCGCATCATCCGCGCATCGTCCGATCCAGGCGATGTCGTCTGGGAGCCATTCGGGGGGCTCTGCTCCGTCGCGGTGGCGGCCTTCAACGCAGGGAGGCGCTGCTACAGCGCCGAGATCGCGCCCACGTACCACGCCGTCGCGTCGCGCCGCCTCGCGAAGTGCGCGCCGCAGCCGCGCGTCGAGATCTCGGCGGCCTGACGGTCGGTATCGGCCCCGCTCGTCCGCATGGTAGCCTGCTCCCCCATGGCGACGCCGAAGATCGTGACCGTGGGAGGGGGGACGGGCCATTACACGCTCCTCACCGGCCTGCGTGACCTGAGCGTCCGCATCACCGCGATCGTGACCATGATGGACTCGGGCGGGAGCTCCGGGAGGCTCCGGGACGAGTACGGCCTCCTGCCGCCAGGCGACTTCACGCGTTGCCTCGTCGCCCTGTCCGAGCACCCGGAAGCGCTGAAGGAGCTGCTCGGCCACCGCTTCCGCTCGGGGAGCCTCGGGGGGCACACCCTGCGCAACCTGATATTCACCGCGGTGCAGGAGCTCACCGGCTCGCTCCCCCTCACGGTCGAGCGCCTGCACGAGATCTTCTCCGTCAAGAACCGCGTTCTCCCGGTCACGATGGATCACGTCGATCTCGTGATGCACCTCGAGAACGACCGGACCATCCGCGGCGAAGCGTCGATTGACAACCTCTCCGACATGCTCGATGCGCCGGTGCTCTCGGTCTATCTGGATCCCGAGGCCCAGGCGTATCCAGCGGCGCTCGACGCGATCGCGGAGGCCGATCTCATCATCCTCGGGCCGGGAGATCTTTACACGAGCCTCGTGCCGAACCTCCTGGTCAAGGGGGTGCGCGAGGCCATCGCGGCGAGCCGCGCCCGCGCGATGTTCGTGTGCAACCTGATGACGAAGCCCAACGAGACCCCCGGCTACACGGTCGAGGACTTCGTGGGGACCATCGCCATGTACCTCGGCGAGGCCCGGCTCGACGCGGTGCTCGTCAACGACGTCTGGCCCTCCGAGGGCCTCGAGGAGTACGCCTCCGCCGGCTCTGAGCCGGTCGTGACCTCGCCGGACAAACCGCTCGCCTCCGACCTCCTCGTCCCTGCCGACCTGCTGTTCGGCGGCAAGCTGATTCGCCACGACCCGCGCAAGCTCTCGGCCGCGATCGTCTCGCTCGCCCGCCAGCGCTCGTGGTGGTGAGGCCTCGGGCCGGCGTGGTCGCGCGCGACGATCAGGCGGCCTCCGGTGCATCGGGCATATAAAAAGGCGTGTTGACGATCACGATGCCCTTCCCGCCCCGGAAGAGAAGGAGCCATTTGAGGACCGATGCCGTGTGGTTGTGGAGCAGGTAATGGTACCAGCGTGACTCGATCACCTCTGGCACGACGACTGCCACCTGCCGGTCCGGGTGGGCGTGCGCGAGGGTCGTGACGAAGCGGAGCAGCGGCCTGAAGAGCCGCCGGTAGCGAGACCGCACCACCGAGAGCCGCGGCGCCGGCACCCCCTTCTCCTTCGCGGGCTCCTCCACCAGATCGTGCCATTCGCCGCTCAGGTCCTCGACGCGAGGATCGTCGAGGAGCACCTGGAGCGCGTAGACCTCGGGCGAGAGACGGAGCGCGAAGCGGAGCCCCTTCTGCGCCACGAGATCCCAGCGCCTGATCGGGACCACCACGATCGGCGGCGGAGGCGGGGTGAGGTCGAGCGGCGCGCGGGCGCGAACCGCCTCGTCGATGCGCTTGTAGTGGCGTCGCACATTGCAGAAGATGAGAAAAGCCCCGAGCACGAGCAGGGTCGAGATCCACGCCCCCTCGGTGAACTTCGAGATGATGATGACGACGAGCGTGACGGCCGTGGCCGTGGCGCCGGTCGCGTTGACGGCGAGGTGGAGCCGGGAGCGCTTGCCGCCGACCCTGCGCCAGTGCGCGGTCATCCCCGCCTGCGACATCGTGAAGGCGAGGAACGCGCCCACCGCGAAGAGCGGGATGAGGGCGTCGGTGATGCCCTGGAAGACGACGAGCAGGAGGGCCGAGAGCCCGGCGAGGACGCCGATTCCGTAGGAGAAGGCGAGGCGCCTGCCGCGGTGGATGAAGGGCTCGGGCAGGAAGCGATCGAGCGCGAGGAGCTGACCGAGGCGCGGGAAGTCGGCGAAGCTGGTGTTGGCCGAGAGCATGAGCACCGCCACCACGGCGGCCAGGGTCACGTAGTAGAACGGGCCGCGCCCCACGACCGCGCCGACGATCTGCGAGACGATGCTCTGATAGCCGCTCTTGCCGGGCTCGGTGGCGGTGATGCCGTATGCCCGCGCGAGGATCGCGATCCCGGCGAGCAGGATGCCGAGCGAGGCGACGATGTAGGAGAGCGTCCGGCGCGCCTGCTCGCTGCTCGGCTTGCGAAAGGCAGGAACGCCGTTGCTCACCGCTTCCACGCCGGTCATCGCGGTGCACCCGCTCGCGAAAGAGTGGCAGAGGAGCGCCAGGCTCGCGGTCCCGAGCGCGACCGGCAGCGAGGGCGGCGCGACCACGGGCGGCGGGTGCCCTCCGTGGAGGATCGTCTTCCCGATCCCGATCCCGATCACCGCGAAGAGACAGCCGAGGAATGCGTACGTCGGCACCAGGAACACGAGGCCTGCGGTGCGGAGCCCGCGCAGGTTGGCCGCGGTGAGCACGACGAGGACGGCGAGGCAGAGGCCCAGGGTGTGGGGCAGGAGCGAGGGCACCGCGGAGACCAGCGCGCCCACCCCCGCGGAGATGGCGACCGCCACGTTGAGCACGTAGTCGATGAGCAGCGCCGCCGCCGCGACGAGGCCGGCGCGCGTGCCGAGGTTCTCCTTCGCGACGATGTACGAGCCGCCGCCGTTCGGGTACGCGGCGATCGTCTGGCGGTACGATACGTAGACGATCGCGAGCAACCCGATGACCAAGGCGCTGAGCGGCACGATGTAGTGGACGCCGAGCGCGCCGAGGGGGAGGAGCACGGTGAGCGCGGCCTCGGGGCCGTACGACGCGGAAGCGAGCGCGTCGAGGCCCAGGACCGGGATCCCGGAGAGCGGGCCGATCTGTTCCTTCTCCTCTTCATCCGAGGCCAGCCGCCGGCCGAACAGCACCGTCATGAGCGACATGGGTAAGGCAGCTCACGCAAGGCGTGTGCCGGGAGCGAGCTCCGTCGCGCGCGCGTCGGTCGGAGCCGCAGCGTGCAACCGGTGCTCCACGCTCGCGCCGAGCGCTCGTCAGCGGTGCTGCTCGAGCACGAGCGTCGCCTGCATGAGCGTGGCGGCAGCCCGCCGCATTCGAGGTTTGCAGGGCCAGCCTCTCCTCCGATGCGAGCCGATATCGTGTGAGCCGATCGATGTGGGATCATTTGCCACGCCCGGCCAAGTTGCCTCATCGCAGGCGGGCGCCCTCGCCTGCGAGCGCGCTCGCCGCTGGAGCAAGCGGCTCGCCCGCTGCCGCGCGAGCCGCGCGGGCGTACGCGTGGCAGCGCGCCGGCCGCCCCGGCGCTTGCGGCTGGTATGTGCTTCGCATGGCGCCGGGAGCTATCGCCACTTCCGTGGCTCATCATCTCAGGACGAGGTAGAGCGCTATGAGTATCGGTAACGACCAGTACACTTCAGGCGGGTACAAGAACGGGATTTACGAGGGCGGCTCGCAGGAGTCCGGCTCTCACGAGGCTGGCGCGCCGCAGACGCAGGGGGGCGAGGGCGCGGTGAGCCTCGACATGCTGCTGAAGTTCGCCAAGGACATCCAGACCAAGGTCAAGGACGTCCCGTACATCGTCCCGATCGCGATCGGCGGAGCGGCGTTTGCGATTGGCGTGCTCGCCAGCTCAAAGATCCTGCGCCAGCTCACCGTCCTCGCCGGCGGCTACGCGGTCAAGTATGCGATCCAGAACGTCCCCAGGGAGCCGATCATCGACTTCGCAAAGAAGGTCGTGTCCGACTCGTACCGGGCGTCGTCGAGGGCCTGAGCCAGAGACGCGCAGGGGCGCTCGCCCGCCTGCAGCCGTGCGTGCTCCGGCGGAAGGCAGCCCGACCTGAGATCCTACCTTCGCCGCGCCGGCGGCACGTGCCCCCGTTTCTGGCATCATGGAGGCGGTGGCGCGGACGCGCCGCCAGCGCGCGGCCGGGAGGACGCCATGGACATCCGGGAGAGCATCGAAGTCCGCTGGTTTCTGCCTGCGGACGACGCTCGGGCGGCGCGGCTCGTGTCGTGGTTCTCGCGTGCGTTCTCCGAGGCGCCCCGGCATGACCGCTACCGGCGCCTCCGGCGCGCCGATCTCGGGATCAAGAAGCGCGGCGGGCGGCCGAAGGGCCTGGAGGTCAAGTTTCGGGTCTGCACCTTCGGATCCATCCACCTCTCTCCCACGGTGCTGGGTGAGCTGGAGCGGTGGACGAAGCTCACCGTCTCGTCGACGGACGACGATGACAGCGGGTGGACGACTCTCACGAAGGAGCGCCGCGTGCGGGTGTTCGGGCTGGTGGGCGGGCGCGCCGTCGAGGTGATGGACGGCGCGCACCCCGGAGCCGGGTGCGCTGTCGAGCTGACGCGCGTCGCCGTGGCGGAAGGCGAGGGCGCGGCTGCTCCGGCGGCCTGGTCGCTGGGCCTCGAGGCGTTCGGTCCGCCAGCGATCCTGCTGGAAGCGCTCTACGCCGTGGGCCGCGCGGTGTTCGTGGAGGTACCCGACCTCGGCCTCACGTCCATTGAATCGAAGGGGTATCCGGCGTGGCTCGCCGAGCGGCTGGCGGAGCGGTGAGCGCAGGGGCTCGCCGCCGCGGCAGCCTGCCGATCCCTGAGCTCGACGTTGCGAACGGCGACGAACCAGCGACCATAATCCAGGAAAGAGTGGGTGTTTTCACGCTCCCAGCCGGCTGTGCGGCGCGTAACGTCGTCCTCTCTCATACGTCGTTGTAGATGTCGTCGTACGTGCCCCGTCGCCATGAGCCGCTGCGTCCGACTGTCTTCCCCCGAGAGCGTCGCATGCGATACCCTGCTGCCTTTCTGAGCTCCAGGGGAGTGCTCGTGTGATGAATGTTACTTCAGACGCCCTGTTCGCGGAGTTCTTCGCCAGCTGTCCAGAGCTGCTCTTCGTCGCCTCGGCGGCGGGCGGACTGCTTCACCAGAGCGATGCCTTGCGGGAGGTCATCGGTCCCGCGAGCGAGGGGGGCACCTCGCTCGCAGAGCTCGCTCACCCGGACGATCGCGCAGCGCTCCTTGCAGCATGGGCGAAGCTCGAGCAGACCCGCGAGCCCGTCTCGTTCCGCGTCCGCCTCCGCGACGCGCGCGGGGCGTATCGGCCGCTGCTGTGCAATGCGAGGCGATCGCCCGATCGCAGCGCGGTCTTCGGATCGCTCCAGCCGACCTCCGAGAGCGATGACAAGGAGCTGGCGACCCTCCGTGACAAGGCGCGCATGCTGGACAGCATCGCCGAGCACGTGGACAACCTGGTCCTCTGGGCGATCGACAGGGAGGGAGTCTGTTTCTATCACGGCGGCAAGGGGCTCGGGGCCGCCGGGCTCAAGCCCGGGCAGCTCGTCGGGGCCAGCTGGTTCGACATCTATGCGGACAAGCCGGAAACGACTGGCATCAACCTCTCCGCCGCGGATCTGCGCCAATGGTTCGACGGGGAGGTGCGCGGCTTCCGCACCGACGCGTTCGGCGCTTACTGGGACAACTGGATCACCCCGCTCCAGGACGAGCGCGGAGGGCCCGTGTGCGGCGTGCTCGGGCTGGCGCTCGACATCTCGGAGTCCAAGCGCACGGAGGAGGAGCTGCGCGCTCAGCTGCAGCAGATCGAGGCGCAGCAGAAGGTCATTCGCGATCTCTCCACGCCGATCATCGAGGTCTGGGACGGCGTGCTCACGCTGCCGATGGTGGGGACGGTCGACAGCATGCGCACCGCCGACGTGATGGACAGCCTGCTCTCGAAGATCGTGGAGAAGCAGGCGCGCTTCGCGATCCTCGACCTGACGGGCGTCGAGGTGGTCGACACGAAGGTCGCGAGCCACCTGATCGAGCTCGTCACGGCGATCCGGCTGCTCGGGGCGGACGGGATCGTCGCGGGCATCAAGCCGAACGTCGCGCAGACGATGGTCGCGCTCGGGCTCGACCTCTCGCAGCTCAACACGCAGCGCAACCTCCGCGCTGCGCTCCAGCATGCGATCCGGAGCATGACCCGCCCGGAGAACCCCCCGCGCAACGGCGCTGCGACGCCCGGCGCCGGCGCAGGCGCCGCGACGCCCGGCCTGCTGGCGCGGGGCTGACCGCGGCGCGTCACGGGAGCTCGCCGCCGCCGCAGAGCAGCGCGGCGAGCTCCTCCGTCCGCTCCGGCGTCGCGAGGTCCCCGGCTGTGACGGTGATCGCGCGGATCCCCTCGGCTCTCCAGCCGCCGTGCTCGCGCTCCGGGGCCGCCGTGATCCGGACGCGCATGAGCTCGCCGGACGCCACGACCGCGAGCTCCACGCCCTCGCCCTCCGGCCCGTCACCGCGGCGGATGGTCACCGCCACCGCGCCGCGCGCCGCGAGCGCCCGCGCGAGCCGGGCCTCCGGCGCCGCCGCGCCGCCGAGCGGGTAGAGCGCCGTGGCGAGCTCCACGGACGCGATCGCCTCGGAGGCGCGCGTCCCCGCGTCGCGCACCGCCCGCCGCAGCCGCTCCGCGCGCTCGCCGTCGCGGTCGAGCGCCGCGCGATCCGCTGGCTCGAGCCGCACCACGCAGCGCACCAGCGCGGCGCCCCCGCTAGCGACCTGCGCCGCCTCGAGCCGCGCGCGGCGGAGCATCGCCGCGCCCCGCGCGTCGCCCGACGCCTCGAGCAGGGCCGCCGCGCCGCCGAGCACCGCGTCCGGAGCCGGCCGCTCCGGCGCCGCCGGGAGGGCGGCCTCCCGGTAGATCTGGCTCCACCCGCGCCCGACGCCGGGCAGGCGCAGCACCAGCGACAGATCGGCGAGCTCCGTCTCCGGCGTGCGGACCGCGCTCGCGAACGCCTCCTTCACCGCCGCGAGGCGGCTCGGATCCGCGGTGAGCGCCGCGAACTCGGGCGCGTCGACGGCCAGCGAGAGGCGCGACGCGCTCACCTCGCGCGACCCCAGCGTCCACCGCTGGGGCGGGGCGGCGAGCGCGAGCTCCCCGCCGGCGACGAGGGCGGAGAGCCCGCGCTCGCCGCGCGCCTCGAGCAGCGCCGCGGCCGCGGCCTTGAGCGCGGTCAGCGCCGGGATCACGCCCCGCCCATGCGCCCGCGCCGCGCCGTCCGCTGCTCCTCGATCGCCGCCTCCTCTTCGAGGGCCGCCTCGGCCTCGCGCTGCGCCTCGGCGTCGACCGCGCGTTGCCCCTGCTGGACGCGCACGGGCTTCGCCTCGGTGGCCGCCGCCTCGGCCATCGCGACCGCCGCGTGCCGCACGTCGTCGTACGGCTTCGCGAGGTCGAAGATCACCTTGGTGTTGCCCTGGCTCAGGTTCGCCAGCGCCTCGAAGCGGCGCAGCTCCATCGCCCCGGGCGAGCGCGCGAGGATGCCCGCCGCCTCCGCGAAGTTCTTCGCGCTCTCCACGTCGGCCTCGCTCTTGATGACCACGTAGCGCCGATCGCGCTCGGCGATCGCCCCCTTCGCGAGCACCTCCTGCATCTGGGGCGGCAGCGCGATGTCCTGGAGTCCGATCATCTCCACATGCAGGCCCCACGCGGCCGCCACCGCCTCGACCTGCGCGCGCACCTTGGCGGCGACCTCCTCGCGGTGCGCGAGGAGCTCGTCGAGCCGCGTCTCGCCCACCACGTCGCGCAGCACGACCTTCGCGCGATCCTTCATCGCCGTCTCGTAGTTCTCGACGGCCAGCGTGGCCTTCTCCGGATCGACGACGCGGTAATAGACGACCGCGTCGACCATCGTGGTCACGTTGTCGCGGGTGATCACCATCTGCTGGAGGAGATCGCGGTTCTTCATCCGCGTGTCGATGCGCCGCAGCTCCTGGATCCCCGGGAGGAACAGCGTCACCCCGGGGGATACGCGGCCGGTCAGCTTCCCGAGCGTGAAGCGCAGCGCGGCCTCCCACTGGTTGATCTGCCGCAGCCCCGACAGGAGGTAGAGCGCGGCGAACAGCCCGAGCACGGTGAGGATCAGCGACATCGCTCGCGACTCTAGCAGAGCGGATGGCGCGGACCGCGCGTCGGCGGGCGTCCGGACGTCCGGACGTTCGCGCCCGCTCGCGGGCGCCCAGGCGCGGCTTCGACCTGGTGTCGTTGCCCGGGCGGTGTACTCTCGCTCCCTCGATGGGTGCCGAGCCGAGCCAGGCGTTGCGCGACGGCCGCTACGCGATCACGCGCGCCCTCGGCGAAGGGGCTCAGGGGCACACGCTCGAGGCGGTCGACAAGCGGCTCGGCAAGCTCGTCGCGATCAAGCGGTTCCAGATCCGCGGCGCCTCGAGCTGGAAGAGCGTGGAGCTCGCCGAGCGCGAGGCCCGGGTGCTCGCGTCGCTCTCGCACCCGAGCCTGCCAGGCTACCTCGATCATTTCGAGGAGGACGGAGCGCTCTTCCTGGTGATGGAGAAGATCGAGGGCGAGAGCCTGGGCGCGATGCGCCGTCGCCGCGCGGTGCTCGGGCGGGACGACGTCCTCCGCTTTCTGCGGGACGCCTCGGGCGTGCTCGACTACCTGCACGGCCGCGCGCCGCCGGTCATCCACCGCGACATCAAGCCGAACAACGTGATCCGCCGGCCCGACGGCTCCTTTGCGATCGTCGACTTCGGCGCGGTCCGCGATCGCATGCGTCCCGAGGGCGGGAGCACCGTGGTCGGCACGTTCGGGTACATGGCGCCAGAGCAGTTCCAGGGCCGCGCGCTGCCCGCGTCGGACGTCTATGCGGTCGGCGCGACCGCGCTCTGCCTGCTCACCGGCGAGGAGCCGGAGAACCTGCCGCACCGAGGGCTCGCGATCGACGTGCCCGCTGCCCTCGGCGATCGAGCCGATCCGCGCCTCGTCCGGGCGCTCTCCGCGATGCTGGAGCCCGACCCGGACCGCCGCGCCGCGCGCATCGCGCCGCTCCTTTCGGGGCTCGAGGCGGGCGGCGCGCCCCCCCCTACGCCGCGCGCTGGCGAGCCCGCGGAGGGCTCCGCGGAGCGCGGGACGCGCAAGGAAGAGAGGCGCACGCGCAAGGAAGAGAAGCGCGCGCGCAAGGACGAGCGCAAGGAAGAGAAGCGCGCGCGCAAGGAGGAGCGGCGCGCGCGCCGGCACGAGGGGCGCCCGTCGCTCGATCGCGGCCTTGTGGGCCTGCCGCTCGTCGCCGCGCTGTTCGGCCTCACCGTCGCGCGCATCGCCGTCGGCCTCGCGCTCGGGGTGATCGTCCCGACGGTGCTGACGCTGCTGTCCCTGGTGTTCGGCCGCGTGCTGCGCGAGAAGGCCGCGCCGAACGTGCGCAGGGCCGGGCGGGTGGCCGATCTCGCGCTGCGCCGCGCCACACGCGTCGTCCGCGGGCACCCGGCGCCAGAGGACACGGCCCAGCGCGGCCAGGCCGCGGCGGCGCGCGTGCGCTTCGAGGAGCAGGAGGCCCCCGGTCGATCGCGCATCCACGACGGCGACGTCGCGCTGGACGAGGAGCTCGACGAGCTGGAGATCGACGAGCCGGGCCGCACGCGCGCCGCCTCGCGGTCGCCTCGCGCGGGGGAGCGCTGAGCGCAGCGCGCGCTCGCGCTCCGGCGGGGCCGCGCGATCAGAGGCGACCGCGCGCGGCGTCGAGCTTCAGGCGGAAGACCTCGACGATCGCCTCGGCGAAGATCCGGCGGCTCATCTTCGAGCGGCCTGCGCGGCGGTCGACGAACACGATCGGCACCTCGACCACGCGCAGCCCTTTGCGCAGCGCGCGGTAGGTCGTCTCGATCTGGAAGGCGTAGCCGTTCGAGCGCACGCTGCCGAGATCGAGCGAGAGGAGCGCGCGCCGCGTAAACGCCTTGTAGCCGGTCGTGAGGTCGCGGATGCCGACGCCCAGGATCGTCCGCGCATAGAGCGAGCCGCCCTTCGAGAGCACGTGCCGCCCGAGGCCCCAGCCCTCGACGCCGCCGCCCGGCATGTTGCGCGAGCCGAGCACGACGTCGGCGCCTCGCGCGATCGCGTCGAGGAACGCCGGCAGGTGGCGCGGGTCGTGCGAGAGGTCGGCGTCCATCTCGAACGCGACGTCGTAGCCGCCGTCCAGGGCGCGCTGGAAGCCCTCCAGGTAGGCCGTGCCGAGCCCGCGCTTCGCCGCCCGGTGGAGCACGCGGACGCGCCCGTCGCGCGCGGCGAGCTCGTCGCCGAGGGCGCCTGTCCCGTCGGGCGACGCGTCGTCGACGACGAGCACGTGCGCCTCCGGGGCCGCCGCGAGGACGGAGCTCACGAACTCGGCGAGGTTGTCGCGCTCGTTGTACGTCGGCGTGATGATGAGGGTTCGGGGGGCCATCCTGGCTCGGCGCCGCGCGAGCGGGCGCTCGCACGCGGGGTCGCGCGCGCCGTGCGGCGTCGCGCGCCAGGTCCGCGGGCGTCCGCTCGCGCTCAGGCCTCCGCTGCGTCGGCCAGCACGGGCGCTCCGGCGCCGGGCGATCTACCAAAACGACGGCGCAGGCGGAAGGTTCCGCGGGCGCGCCGCGAGCGCCTTGTGGGTTGCCGGAGGCGTGCGCGCCGGGTACTTTCCTTTCCCGACAGGGCGGTCCGCTCTGCATCGGGCCGATAGGCCGGCGCGGCCTCGGTCAACTCACGGGGCGCGCCCCGCGCACCACAGGCGCGGCCCCGAACATGAACAGCGCGGCACCGACGGAGACAATCATGGCAGGCGAGCACATCGTCACCTTCACCAACGAGAATTTCGAGTCCGAGGTCATCAACTCCCCGATCCCGGTGCTCGTGGACTTCACGGCCACCTGGTGCGGACCCTGCAAGCAGCTCGCGCCGATCGTCGAGACGATCGCCAAGGAGTCCCAGGGCACGCTGAAGGTCGGCAAGCTCGACATCGACGCGGCGCCCAAGCTCGCCCAGAAATACAACGTCCGCGCCGTTCCGACGTGCATCCTGTTCCGGGGCGGCGAGAAGGCGGGCTCGTACACCGGCGTCGCGAGCAAGGAGAAGCTCCTCCGGGAGCTCGGCGTCTGATCCGCGGCTGCGCCTGACGCCGGCGTGACAGATCCCGGCGCGGCAACGCCCGAGCGCGCCAGCGCTCCCCTTCCCACAGGCCGAAACCACCCCAAATACCGACCGAAAGCCCTCCCGGCGAGGCGCCGCTCCGGCCAGCCGGCCGCGGCCCCGTCGCCGCCGGCGCTCCACGTCGCCGGCGCCCCGTGGCTGAGGCTTTGCTTGACCGTCGCGCGCGAGGTGACTACGACTCGCGCCGGCCACTTTCCCAGGAGTTCGTGATGGCGACGAAGATCGCAATTAACGGTTTTGGGCGCATTGGACGCTGCATTGTCCGCGCGCTCTACGAGCGCGGCGTGAAGGATATCGAGCTGGTCGCCATCAACGACCTGACGGATCCGAAGACCCTCGCCCACCTCTTCCAGTACGACTCGATCCACCGCGAGTTCAAGGCGGCGAAGGTCGGCGCCGGCGACAAGCACATCAGCATCGGCGACCAGAAGATCGAGGTCCTCGCGCTGAAGGATCCGGCCGAGCTGCCGTGGAAGAGCCTCGGCGTCGACATCGTCCTCGAGTGCACGGGCCTCTTCACGGACAAGGCGAAGGCCGCCGGCCACATCAACGCGGGCGCCAAGCGCGTGATCATCAGCGCGCCGGCCAAGGGCCACGACCTCACCGTCGTGATGGGCGTGAACGACGAGCTCTACGACGCGCAGAAGCACACGATCATCTCGTGCGGCTCCTGCACGACGAACTGCCTCGCCCCCATCGCCAAGGTGATGCTCGACAACTTCGGCATCGTCCGCGGCCTGATGACGACGGTCCACTCGTACACGAACGACCAGCACCTGCTCGACGTCCCGCACCGCAAGGGCGACCTGCGCCGCGCGCGCGCCGCCGCGGTCAACATGATCCCCTCGAGCACCGGCGCCGCGAAGGCGCTGTCCGAGGTCATCCCGGCGCTCAAGGGCAAGTTCGACGGGCTCGCGATCCGCGTCCCCACGGTCGACGTCTCGCTCGTGGACCTCACCCTCGAGACCGAGAAGCCGATCACGAAGGAGAGCATCCACGCCGCGATGAAGCAGGCCGCCGAGCAGGGGCCGATGAAGGACGTCCTCGACTACACCGATCGGGAGCTCGTCTCGGGCGACTTCATCGGCTCGCCCGCGTCCAGCACCTTCGACGCGACCATGACGTCGGTCCTCGGCGATCGCTTCGCGAAGATCTTCTCGTGGTACGACAACGAGTGGGGCTTCTCGAACCGCATGATCGACCTCGCGCAGCTCGTGGCGAGGAAGGGCGTCTAGCGCCGTGAAGCTCACCGGAATCCGCTCCGTCGAAGACCTCGCCGCCGCCGGGGGCGCCGCTGGCCTCAGCGGCAAGCGCGTCTTCATCCGCGTCGACTTCAACGTCCCGCTCGACAAGAAGACGGGCAAGATCACGGACGACTCGCGCATCCGCGAGGCGATCCCGACGATCAAGCTCGTCATGGAGGCGGGCGCGAAGGTGATCCTCGCGTCGCACCTCGGCCGCCCGAAGCCGGGCAAGACCGAGGGGCTCTCGCTGGAGCCGTGCGGGGGGCGGCTCAGTGAGCTCACGGGCTACGAGGTCCACCTGCCGGACGACTGTGTCGGCGACTCGCCCAAGAAGGTCATCTACGACCTCCGCGCGGGCCAGATCTGCCTCCTCGAGAACCTCCGCTTCCACGAGGAGGAGGAGAAGGACGACGAGGGGTTCGCGCGCCAGCTCGCCGAGCTCTGCGACGTCTACGTCGACGACGCCTTCGGCGCCGTGCACCGCGCCCACGCGTCGGTGCACGCGCTGCCGCGCCTCATGCGCGAGCGCGCCGCCGGCCTCCTCCTCCAGAAGGAGCTCAAGGCGCTGACCCGGCTCGTCGATCGCCCGGAGAAGCCTTACGTCGCCGTCCTCGGCGGCGCCAAGGTCTCCGACAAGATCGACGTCGTCGAGGCGCTCCTCAACGTGGTCGACACCCTGTGCATCGGCGGCGCGATGGCGAACACCTTCCTCGCCGCGCAGGGCAAGAACCTGCAGAAGAGCCGGATCGAGGAGGACAAGCTCCCGCTGGCGCGCACGATCATGAGCAAGGCGCGCGATCGGGGCATCCAGCTCCTCCTGCCCGTCGACGCCGTCGTCGCCTCGAGCATCGACGCGACGCAGGGCGAGCCCGCGTCCGTCGACGCGATCCCCGAGGGCACGATGGCGCTCGACATCGGCCCCCGCTCGATCGAGCAGTTCGGCCAGGCGATCGAGCGGGCGAAGACGGTGTTCTGGAACGGCCCGATGGGCCTCTTCGAGACGCCGGCCTTCTCCAAGGGCACGTTCGACGTCGCGCGCATCATGAGCGGCGCCTCCGGCTTCACGGTGGTCGGCGGCGGCGACAGCGCGGCGGCGGTCAAGCAGGCCGGCGAGCAGATCGCCAAGGGCTTCGATCACATCTCGACCGGCGGCGGCGCTTCGCTCGAGCTCATCGAGGGCAAGCGTCTCCCGGGCGTCGAGGCGCTCCGGTCGGCCGAGGTGAGCGAGTGAAGCCCGTGAACGATGGGGGCACGTCCGCGGAGGCGGGCGCCGCCCCGCGGGCGGCCTCGCGTCGTCCGCTCATCGCCGGCAACTGGAAGATGAACGCCGGGGGCCAGGACGCATGTCCTCTCTCGGCGGCCGTCGCCAAGGCGACGCGCGAGCTCACCCGGGCCGAGGTGGTGGTCGCTCCGCCGTTCACGGCGATCGCCGCCGTGGCCCACGAGCTCGCGGAGGCGAAGAGCGAGGTCGGCATCGCCGCGCAGAACATGAGCGCCGAGGTCTCCGGGGCGTTCACCGGCGAGGTCTCCTCGGGCATGCTCAAGGACGCGGGCGCGACCTGGGTGATCCTCGGGCACAGCGAGCGGCGGCAGCTGTTCGCCGAGACCGACGAGTCGGTCGCCCGGAAGGTCGCCTCGGCGATGGCCGCCGAGCTGCGCCCCATCGTCTGCGTCGGCGAGACGCTCGAGCAGCGCGAGGCGGGTGAGACGCTCGCCGTGGTCGAGCGGCAGGTCCGCGCCGTCCTCGACGAGCTCGCGAAGCAGCCCGGCTTCGGCGTCATCGCCTACGAGCCGGTCTGGGCCATCGGGACGGGCAAGGTCGCGCGCGCCGAGGACGCCCAGGAGGTGCACGCGTTCATCCGCGGCCTGCTCGCGAAGGCCTCGGAGGACCTCGCGGGCGTCACGCGCATCCTCTACGGCGGCAGCGTCAAGGCCGACAACGCCGAGGCGCTGCTCGCCCAGGACGATATCGACGGCGCGCTGGTCGGCGGGGCTTCGCTCGACGCCGCTGGCTTCGCCAAGATCGTCGACGCCGCTCACCGACTGGCGGAGCGCGCGGAACAGGGGTAGATCGCAGGCCGCTCCCGTCTCGCCACGGGAGCGCCGGCCTGCCCACTTGCCCCTTGGGTCCCTCGCGCGGTCCAGACTCACCTAGCTGAAAGACGCCGATGCTTCACACGTTCCTCAACATCGTGCACGTGTTCGTCTGTCTGTTCCTGATCCTCGTCGTGCTCCTCCAGCAGGGCCGCGGGGGCGGGATGGGCTCGGCCATGGGCGGCGCGACGGCGCAGGTGTTCGGCGGCCGCGGCGCGGGCAACTTCATGACCCGCCTCACGGCCGCCTGCGCCGTCGTCTTCATGGCGACGAGCGTGTCGCTCGCCTACCTCTCGTCGGCGGGCGACCGCGAGCTGCGCGAGTTCGAGAAATCCCAGGAAAAGTAGGCCCGCGTGCTAGGGCCCGCCCCCGCGTCGGGGAGGGAAGCGGGTAGGGCGCTCGAGGCGAGGTCGTCCGTGGAGGCGGCGTCGACCGTCTCCGTCCCTTTCGCGCGCGACCTTGCCCTCGTCGCCCTCGCCAAGGCGGTCGTCTCCGCCTTGGTCCTCGCGCTCGGCTTCCGGGCGGTGAGCGATGACGACTTCGCGCGCGTGGTCCTCGCGCAGGCGTGGGCCCACGCGCCCCGGCTCGACCCGACGGGGACGAGCTGGCTGCCTGTCCCTTTCTGGCTCAACGGCGCGCTCTTCCGCGCTCTTGGGGGCTTCTTCGCGCCGACCCTCGAGGTCGCCCGGGCCATCGCGTTCGTCCTCGGCCTCGCTTCGGCCGCGCTCGTCCACCTCGCCGCCCGCTGGATCACGGGTGACCGCCGCGCCGCGCTCGCCGGCGCGCTGCTCGCCGGCGCCTTCCCCTGGAGCGCTTGCCTCGGCGTGGCGACGGTCCCCGAGCTGCCGACCGCCGCCCTCTCGCTGTTCGCGGTGGCGTCGCTCGTCACGCCGCCGGCCGGGCCTGCGCCCCCGGCCGGGCGCGCCCTCCTCGGCGCGTTCGCGCTCGTGCTCGCGACGCTCTCCCGCTACGAACCCTGGTCCGTCGCCGTCGCTTTCGCGGCGATGGCGCTGCTCGCTGCCGCCCGCCTCGGCCAGGGCCGCGGCGCGCAGGCGAAGCTCGCGCTCGCCGCGCTCGTCGCGCTCGCCGGGCCCGCCGCGTGGATCGCGTGGAACCGCGTCGCTCACGGCGACGCGCTGCACTTCCTGGCCCGCGTCGCCTCCTACCGCAACGCGATCGGCCCGGGCAGCGACGGCTCGCTGCTGCGGCTCTTCGCGTACCCTGCCGCGATGGTCCGCGAGGAGCCGGAGCTCTTCGCGTGGCCCATCGCCATCGCCCTCGTCGCATGGCGTGCCCGCCGCGGCGCTGCGCCGGGGGCGGCCCGACCGCTTCCACCGCTCCTTCGCGCGGCCCGTCCGTACGCGCTCCCCGGCGCCGTCGCCGCCTTCCAGATCGCGGCGCTCTCGCTCGCCCTCGTGCGCGACGGCGCGCCCACCCACCACCCCGAGCGAGCGACCCTCCTCGCGTTGCTCTTGCTCGCCCTCGCCGTCGGAGATCTCTCGGCGCGCGCCTTCCGGGGCGCCTCGGCCGGCGCGCGGCGCGCCCTCGGCGGCGCGCTGCTGGTGGTGCTCGCCCTCGGCGCCTTCTTCCGCCCGCACCTGCGCCGCGAGCACTTCAATCCGCGGAGGGACGAGGTCGCCATCGGCCGCGCCGCCGCGGAGCTCACGCCTCCTTCCGCGCCCCTCCTCCTCGAGGTCGTCGACTATGGCCACCTCGCGGCGCTCGCCGCCCTGGGGCGTCCCGAGGGGGTGCACCCCGATCGCTCGATCGATCCCCGTGATCCGCCTGTCCGCTCGAGCTTCGAGGACCCCGCCTCGCTCGCGCGCCGCGCCGGCGGCCTGGGCGCCGCCTACCTCATCGGGCGCGTCAGGCCGCCCGTCATCGATTTCGCCGGCCCGCCGCTCGCCACGCGCGGCGCCTGGGGGATCTGGCCGGTGCCTCCGGCAGGCGGCGCGCTGGGGGCCTTGCCGGAGGGGGGCTCCAGGGGCCCCGCGGACAGGGAGCCATGAGCGAGCCCGCAAAGCCCTTCTTCGCGCACCCGTCCGCGTGCATCGACGAGCCTTGCGACATCGGCGAGGGGACGAAGGTGTGGCACTTCTGCCATGTCTCGGCGGGGGCGCGGATCGGCCGCGCCTGCGTCCTTGGCCAGAACGTCTTCGTCGCGGGCACCGCCGTCATCGGCGATGGCGTCCGGATCCAGAACAACGTGTCTCTTTATGACGGCACGCTGGTCGAGGACGACGTGTTCCTCGGCCCGTCCGCGGTGCTCACCAACGTCGTCAACCCGCGTGCCCCGATCGACCGACGCGCGTTCCTCGACACGACGCGCATCCGTCGCGGCGCCACCGTGGGCGCCAATGCCACCATCGTCTGCGGCGTCACGATAGGGCGCCATGCGTTCGTCGGCGCCGGCGCGGTCGTCACGCGCGACGTGCCCGACTATGCGCTCGTCACCGGCGTGCCGGCCCGGCGAACCGGCTGGATGAGCCGCCACGGTCACAAGCTCGTCGCCTCGCGCGACGGCCTCCTGCGCTGCCCCGAGAGCGGCTTTCGCTACGAGCGCCGCGGCGACATCGTCCGTTGCCTCGACCTCGACGAGGACGCGCCGCTCGCCCGGCCCCGCGCCGCGGCCACGCGCCATTACCGCGATCCCCTCTCCCCGGAGGACACCGACGGATGACCGCGCCCGTTCCCTTCTTCGATCGAGCCCGCGGCGATCTCGCCATGCAGGACGAGCTCTCCGCCGTGTTCCAGTCGGTCCTCCGGAGCGGCCACTACATCCTCGGTCCGGAGGTCGAGGCCTTCGAGTCGGAGTGCGCCGCGTACCTCGGCGTCCGGCACGCGATCGGCGTCTCTTCCGGCACCGACGCGCTGCTCGTCGCGCTGATGGCGCTCGGCGTCGGCGCGGGCGACGAGGTCGTGTGCCCCGCCTACACGTTCTTCGCGACCGCGGGCGCCATCCATCGCACCGGCGCCACGCCGGTCTTCGCGGACGTGCTCCCTGGCTCGTTGAACCTCGACCCCGCCTCCACGGCGCGCGCCCTGACCGAGCGCACCCGGGCGATCCTCGCCGTCCACCTCTTCGGCGGCTGCGCGCCCATGGACGAGCTCCTCGCGATCGCGGGCGGCCGCGGCCTGCCGGTCATCGAGGACGCGGCCCAGGCGTTCGGCGCCGAGCGCGGCGGCCGCCGCGCCGGGGCGCTCGGGCTCATGGGGTGCTTCTCGTTCTTCCCGACCAAGAACCTCGGCGGTTTCGGCGATGGCGGGCTCGTGACCACCGATCACGACGAGCTCGCCGAGCGCGTCCGGACGCTCAGGGCGCAGGGCGCTCGGAAGAAGCACCATCACACCCGCGTCGGCGGCAACTTCCGGCTCGACGCGCTCCAGGCGGCGCTCCTCCGGCGCAAGCTCCCGCGGCTCGGCGCGCTCCTCGAGCGGCGGCGCGAGCACGCCGCGCGGTATGCCGCGCTGCTCGGCGGGCGAGATCTGCCCCTCGCGCTGCCGGACGCCGGCGCCGCGGGGCGCACGTTCAATCAGTATGTGATTCGCCTGAAGGATGCCTCTCTGCGCGATCCGCTGCGGAGCTCGCTCGCGGAGCAGGGCATCGGCACCGAGATCTATTATCCCGCGCCGCTCCACCTCCAGCCCTGCTTCGCGCGCCTTGGCCCGCCGGAGGGCTCCCTTCCGGTCGCCGAGGCGGCGGCGCGCGACACGCTCGCGCTCCCGATCTTTCCCGAGCTCACAGGCGAGGAGGTCGCCCGCGTGGCGGCCGCTATCGCCTCGTTCTTCGCTTGAGCCGGGCGCCTCGGCGCGGCGGCGTCAAGGCACCTGAGCCGCGCCTCGCGTCGAGCGCGGCGCGCGTGCGCCATGGCGCCGGGCTCCGGCTTGCCGGATCGCGCGAGCGGGTGCTAGCGTGCGCCGCGCTGACGATGTTGCCCGTTCGCGCCATCACCCCGACTCCTTCCAGCGATCACCTCGCGCTGGGGGTCTCTGTACGGGAGCGGGCTCCAGCGGTCTCGGCCGTGCACCACATAGACGCGGACGGCACGGTCTGGGCGAGCCATGGGCGCGTCGTGCTGCGCCGCGCCCGCGGCGTCGGCGCGTTCGAGCCGTTTTGCCGGTTTCCCGCGGCGATGCCGCGTGACGCCATGGCCTTCCAGCGCCTGCTCGTCCGGGCGGCGCGCGCCGACAAGTGCAATGTGTACCGCACGTCGCGCGGCGTCGTCATCGGGGTCCGCGCGGGGACGATCTACCGGCTCGAGGAGGGGCGCGATCCGGCGCCGCTGGGCACGATCGCCGGCGATTGCGTCTTGCACCGCGGGATCGCGGAGGACCCTCTCGGCGCCGCGTACCTCGGCGAGTACACGAGGAACGAGCGCCGTGGCCCGGTGCGCGTTCACCGGGTCGCCCCTGACGGCGACCGCGTCGATGTAGCCCACGAGTTCTCCGCGAGGTCGGTGCGGCATGTTCATGGCATCTTCGCCGACCCGTTCGACGCCGGCGCGGCGTGGGTGACCACCGGTGATCTCGACGGCGAGTGCTACCTGTGGCGAACGCGCGACTGGTTCCGCACGATCGAGAGGTTCGGGGACGGCACGCAGCGCTGGCGCGCCGTGCAGCTGTTCTTCACCGCGGACCACGTGTGCTGGTTGACCGACTCCGAGGTGACGCAGAACCATGCATGCCGCGCCGATCGACGCACGCTCGCCCTCGAGGTGGGCTGTGCGATCCCCGCCTCGGCGTGGCACGGGGCCCAGCTCCCAGGTCCGGTGCTCATCGCGCTCACGGTCGTCGAGCGCGGCGCCGGGGTTCACCGCGACACGGCGGCCGTCCTCGCGAGCCGCGACGGGATCACCTGGCGGGAGCTCGCCTGCTTCCGCAAGGATCGATGGAGTCCTTACTGGTTGTTCAAGAACGGTGTCCTCACGCTGCCGTCTGGACATCTGCGTCAGGACGATCTCTGGTTGAGCGGAGAGGCGCTCGTGGGCCTGGACGGGAGCAGCGTGCGTATCGCGATCGACGGGGGCTTGCCGTGACCCTGCGCGATCGCGTGCTGGCGGGCGTCCGCGCCGCCGCGGTGTGGCTCGATGATCCCGCCCGGGGGCGCGAGCGCCGGAGCCGCCTCGAGGCGGCGCTGCGACGGGCGGCGTCCGGGGTGACCCGCGCCGCGCCGGCGCGCGCCGAGGGCGCCCTCCGCCCGGCGCTGGAGCAGCGCCGGTGGCGCGCCGGCGCGTGCGCCGACATCGAGGCGGCGCTCGCCGCGGGCGACGCGCGGGGAGCCGAGGAGCTCGAGCGGCTGCTTCGTCATGTCGAGCTGCGTCGCGGCGACGCCCTGGCGGAGATCGAGCCGCCGCAGGATCGCGCAGGCGTCGCGCGTGAGCGCGCCGCGGTCTGCTCGCTGCTCGCGCGGCAGGCGCCAGCGCGCCGCGACTGGCGGCTGCTCAACGCCGCCCTCAAGCTCGCGGATCGGTTCGCGCCGGGGATGTCGCGGCGGGTCGGACCCGAGGTCGCCGCGGACTGGGCCGCGGCGCTCCGCGACGTCGAATCCGCCCTCGCGGAGCTGGAGGCGCAATGCGCATCGCGCTCCTAGCGCCCGTGCATACGAGCATGTACGCGCGGCTGCTCGCGTGGCGGCTCGGTCGCACCGACGGCATCGAGCTGACCGACGTCCTGCTGCGAGCGCCTTACCAGCTCGACCGGCTCCGCGACGAGCTTCGCCTCACCACGCCCGGCCGCGTGCTCGCCAAGGTCACCGGCAAGGTCCTGGTGGGCAGCCTCTCGTCCCCCCGCGAGGGGGAGCGATCGGTGCGGGACATCGCCGCCGAGGAGGGGCTCCCCGGGGCGTCCCTGCGAGACGTCGCCGCGGCGATCGGCGCGCGGTTCCACGTGGTCCAGAACCACAACGACGACCGATCGCTCGCCGTGCTCCGGGCCGCCGCGCCCGACCTGATCGTGTTCGCGGGCGGCGGCCTGCTTCGCGCTCCGCTGCTGGCGATTCCCAGGATCGGCGTCCTCAACGCCCATGCGGGCGTCTTGCCCAGGTACCGTGGCATGGACGTCGCGCTGTGGCCCTTCCTCGAGGACGGCCCGCCCGAGCTCGGGGTCACCGTGCACCTCATCGACACGGGTGTCGACACCGGGCCCGTCCTGCTGGTCGAGCGGTTCGCGCTCGAGCCCGGGGACGACCACCCGGCCGTGATGAGGCGCGTCGAGCGCGTCGGACTTGAGCTCATGTGTCGCGCGGTGCGCGGCCTGCGCGACGGGACCTTGACGCCTGCCCCCCAGGCCGCCGATGCGGGGCGCCAGCATTTCGTGCTGCACCCGGCGATCGCGGCGATCGCGGCGCGGCGGCTCCGGGCGCTCGCCGGCTGATCACGCCCCGGCGGCGCCGCGGCGACGGCCCGCGGGCCAGCCGGGAATCTCGCTGGGGCGGCGCTGCCCACGGGGCCGGGCCGCGCGACCCTGCCTGTGCTAGACGTGCGCGCCATGAGCGTCGAGGTTGGCATCGTCGGACTGCCCAACGTGGGCAAGAGCACCCTGTTCAACGCGCTGACGGCCGCCAAGGCCGAGGCGCAGAATTACCCCTTCTGCACGATCGAGCCCAACGTCGGCGCCGTCCCTGTCCCTGACGACCGGCTCACGACGCTCGCGAAGCTCATCAAGTCCGAGAAGATCATCCCCGCCATGGTGCAGGTGGTCGACATCGCCGGGCTCGTGCGCGGCGCGAGCACGGGCGAGGGGCTCGGGAACAAATTCCTGAGTCATATCCGCGAGGTAGATGCCATCCTCCACGTCGTCCGCTGCTTCACGCTCGCGGACGTCGTGCACGTCGACGGCGGGGTCGACCCGCTCCGCGACATCGACACGATCGAGACGGAGCTGATGCTGGCCGACCTCGGCTCGCTCGAGGGGATGCTGGAGCGCACGCGGAAGCAGGCCAAGGGCGACAAGGAGCTCCTCCCGAAGATCGCGCTCATGGAGAAGTGCCTCGAGGCGCTCCAGGCCGGCAAGCCCGTCCGCGGGCTCTCCTTCGACGACGATCAGCGGAAGGTCGTGAAGACGTTCGGCCTGATCACGGCGAAGAAGGTCCTTTACGTGGCGAACGTCGACGAGTCCGACGTCTCCGGCACGGGCCCGCTCGCGACGAAGGTGCGCGAGCGCGCCGCCTCCGAGGGCAGCGGCGTCGTGCCGGTCTGCAGCAAGCTCGAGGCGGAGCTGAACGAGCTCGCGCCCGACGAGCGCAAGGAGATGCTCGAGAGCCTCGGCATGAAGGAGCCGGCGCTCTCGACGCTCGCGCGCGAGGCCTACCGGCTGCTCGGCCTCCAGAGCTACTACACGGCCGGTCCCAAGGAGATCCGCGCCTGGACGATCCCGATCGGGTGCACGGCGCCGCAGGCCGCGGGGGTCATCCACAGCGATTTCGAGAAGGGCTTCATCCGGGCGGAGGTCTACAAGGTGGACGACCTCGTCGAGCACAGGACCGAGGCCGCCATCCGCGCGGCAGGCAAGCTGCGCGTCGAGGGCAAGACGTACGTCTTCCAGGACGCTGACGTCGCGCACTTCCTCTTCAACGTCTGACCGTCCGTCCCACGAGCGCGCCCGCTGCCGTCGCTCTCCCCGAGGGCGCCCGGTGCGCCCCTGCTTCGCGGGCGGCGCGGCACCGCCGTTGCTCCTCCGGCGTTCGCGCAGGCGCGGTGTGCCGGCCGCGACCGCCGGCGCTCCGCGGACCTCGCGCTTCTCGGACGGAGGCAGGACGGTGCCCAGGGCGAGCGTCGGCGCGTGGCGTGTGCTGGTTCTCCTCTCCTCGTGGGGGAGCGCCGCGGCGGGCTGCGTCGCGGCCGCCACCGACGTCCCGCCCGAGGAGGCGGGCGCCCCGGACCCGGGCGGCGGCGCGGCGCGGGCGCCTGTTCCGCCCGCGCCGTGCGATGTGCCGCGCGGGTTCTCGGAGGGCGCGCCGCCCCGCTTTCCTGCGGTGCCCGCGCCGGCCATCGGCCACAGGCCATCCGCGGAGCCCGGCGACGACGTCTTCGGCCGCTTCCTGCGAGCCACCGTCGTCTTCTGCGGGCCCGACGAGCAGCCGTATTTCCTTCACTATCGCTTTTACCTCACTGGCCCGTTCTCGGGCCGCTGGCTGCGCCCGCCGCTCGTCCAGCCGCTCTGACCGCGTCCCCCTGCCCAGCCCGCCTGGTGGCTGGGTCCATCGCCGTTCGTCGTCGTTCTCCGCCCGATGGCCGCGGCGCCCCGTCCGGTTTTTTGACCCCCTGGATCCGCTCGGCTACCTCCTGCGCCTTCACGAGACGAAAGGACGATCATTTGGGCGCACTCAAAGGATCCATCTCATTCTCGAAGTTCTATGTCCGCGGCGAGCTCACCGAGGGCTTCCGCGACAAGTTCGTCGAGCGAATCCGGCTCCGCGCGTTCCGGCCGCTCACGGTCGAAGAGGACGCGGAGCAGCGCGCCGGGTGGTGCTCCATCGAGAATCCGCTCGACTGCGAGCTCGATCACGGCAAGATCTTCTTCAACTCGTACATCAACCTCGGGCTCAGGACCGATCGCTGGCAGGTGCCCTCGGCGCTCTTCAAGGCGCATTTCGCCGAGGCGGAGCGGGAGCACCTCGCGAAGCGCGGGCGCGAGAAGCTCGGGCGGCGCGAGAAGGAGGAGCTCCGGGCCGTCGTGTCGAGGAAGCTCCGCGCGCAGCTCATGCCGGTGATGAAGGTCGTGGATCTGTCCTGGAACCTGGAGGCCGGCGTCGTCCGGTTCTGGAACCAGTCGCCGCGCGCGCACGAGGGGCTCTCGGAGCTCTTCGAAGAGACCTTCGAGCTCGATCTCGTGCCGGAGAGCCCGTACACGGCCGCCCGTGAGCTCGGCTTGTCGGCCCAGCAGCTGGCCGCGTTCGAGCTGCTCAAGCCCACGGTCTTCCACGCAGAATCGACCCTTGGAGGTGCCCTGTGAGCCTCGCTGAGCTGATCGAGCAGCGCCGGTTCGTCGGCCGCGAATTCCTCGTCTGGCTCTGGTTCGAGAGCGAGCTCTTCGAGGGCCGCTTCTCGCTGGACGCCCTCGGCGTCTGCGAGCTCTGGCTCGAGGGGCAGATCACGCTCGTCCAGGAGAAGGAGCAGAGCCGGCTCAAGGGCGCGGCGCCGAGCAGCGCCCCCGAGGCCCACGAGGCGCTGCGCCAGGGCAAGCTCCCGTCGCACGCGCGCGTCCGCGTCACGCGCGGAGAGCTCGAGTACGCCTTCCTGTTCAACGCCGACGCGTTCTCGCTCTCGGGCGTGAAGATCCCGAGCGTCGTCAAGGACGCCGTGGACGAGCAGTTCTACGAGCGCATGTACCTCATCGAGGAGCTCGAGACGCTCTTCACCGCGCTCTATGGCGAGTTCCTCGCGCTCCGCCTCGGGGCCGCCTGGGAGTCCGGGGTGGCGCCGTTCATCCGCACCTGGGTCCGGGGCGAGCCGGTCGACACGGCCGCGTATCAGAAGCTCCGGGGCAAGCTCGCGCCCGTCCGCGGCGCGGCGAGGTCGAGGACGACCCCGCCGCCGGCGGAGAGGCCCGAGCGCGCGGCGCGCGTCGTCGCCTGAGCGCGCCGGCGGCGGTGCGCCGGCCGCGCCGCGCGGGGCCGGCGCGCTCGCGCCGCTACTTCCCCTTCACCTTGCCGTGGACCTGCTTCGCCATCGCGAGGTGCTCCTGGAGCTGCGGCAGCGTCGAGGCGGCGAAGTGCTTCACGTCGGCGTCCTTCGCCTCCTTCGAGGCCTTCTCGAATTCCTCGATGTCGCGCTGGTGGTCATCGACCATCGCGCTCATGTAGTCCCTGTCGAACTCGACCCCTGTCTTCTTGGACAGCCTGTCGACGTGCTCGCGGTGTTTCTGCGTGAGCTCCTGCGGCACGAGCGCGTCCTTGCGGTGCGCGAGCTCCGCGAGCCGCTTGTTGATCGCCGTGTGATCGTCGACCATCCGCTGCGCGAAGCGCTTCACCTCCGGGCTCGCGGTGCGCTGCTTCGCGAGCTGCCCGAGCCGCACCTCCAGGAGCCCTCCCTGACCAGCCTTCTCGACGAACTCCCGATCTGACTCGCTGAGCTTGGTTTGATTGGCCTGGGCCTGCTGCCCTGTCGAGCCCTGCCCCTCTGCAGCGGCAGAGGCCGGCACGGACGCTGCCGCCATCATGATGGTGAATAGAACAGGCTTGAGCATCTCAGTCCCCTCCTTGTCACGGCCGCGTTCCGGCGGCCGTGCCGATCGCTCCATCGCCCCGGGACGGCCGGACTCCACTGCTCGGCGCCCCCGGGTCGATGCGCTCGCCGTATGTCGTGAGTCGCTGGCGCCCTGGCAAGGGGCAGCGAGCATGGGGCGGTCCGCTGTCCACGCGCTCGGCTTGGCGCAGCAGGCCGCGCCCGGCGGAAGGGCAAAAGGCCCCCGAGAACTGGGCCCCGGCCGATCGCTCCATCTACGGTTGGCGCCTGTGGTCGGCGAGTTCTTCAAGCGCCTCACGAACGGCGTCGTGTTCCTCCTCGCCGCCCTGACCTTCTTCCTCGTCCCCATCGGCAGGAAGACGGCCGCGCAGCACCTCGTCGCGATCGTCTCGACGCCGCCGGCCAGGGAGGCCGCCTCGGCCTTCGCCCACATCGCTCGGCGCATCGCCACCGAGGCGCGCACCGAGCTGGACAAGCTCCGCCGCCCGCCGCCCTCGCAGCGCGAGCCGAAGCCGGCGACCGCCAAGGTGAGGCCGCCGCCGTAGCCGTCCCTGCCGTCGTTGCGCGTTGATCGCGCCGGGCAGCGCGCGCTGCTCGCGCGGATCAGCCCGCGCCGCCGGCTCAGCGCTGCCGGCTCAGCCCTTGCGCGGATCCTTCACGTTCGGGTGCTCGTTGTAGAAAGCGTCGAGGCTCTCGCGGGAGATCTCCGCCTCGATATCGCCGTCTTTCAAGATCCTCGCCTGACAGCCGAGGCGGCTCGTCGACCGGACGTCGAAGGCCTTGTCGAGGATGTCCTCCTCGTCCTCCTCGGCCTCGCTGAGGAGCTCGCGCCCCTTCGTGACGTAGACGTGGCAGGTGGAGCACGCGCAGACGCCGCCGCACGCGTCGCCCTCGGGCGCGCCCACGGACTTCGACGCCTGAAGGACGGACGAGCCCACCGGGGCCTCGACCTCCCACGCGCGTCCGTGCGCCAGAAATCGGACCTTGGCCATCAGCTCCTCCTCGCCTCGACGCCGGCCTTCGCCGGGCCAGCGCCGCTCGCCTCGACCGGCGCGTGGCTCGCGTCGCCCCCGCCGTGCTCGGCCAGGTGCGCATCCACGCCCTTCGCCGCGGCGACCTTCGCCTCGACGTCCTCGACCTGCTTGCCCGCGATCGCCCTGGCCACGGCGCGGTCCATCCGCCGCCCCGCCCACCCGTGCGTCGCCTCGTCGAGCGCCTCCGTGCGCGCGAGGATCAGCCCTGGCTTGTCGCCGCGGATCGCCGCGTCGAGGCCCGTCAGCGCGCCCTCGATCGCCTCGCGCTCGCCGGGCTCGAGCAGATCGGCGTCCGCGGCGAGCGCCTTGCGCGTCGCCATCGCCACGCGCTCGCCCTCGACCCGCGCCTCGACAAGCCGGCGCTTGAGCAGGTCCTCCTCGCCGTGGTCCAGCGCCGCGAGGAGCATGTCCTCGACCTCCTCGTCCGTCAGCCCGTAGCTCGGCTTGACCTCGACCTTCTGCTCGACCCCCGTCGTCTGCTCGCGCGCGGTCACGCCGAGCAGGCCGTCGGCGTCCACGCGGAACGTCACCTCGAGCCGCGCCATGCCCGCCGGCATCGGCGGGATCCCCTTCAGCACGAAGCGCGCGAGCGAGCGGCAGTCGGCGGCGAGCTCCCGCTCGCCCTGCACGATGTGCAGATCGAACCCGGTCTGGTTGTCCGCGTAGGTCGTGAAGACCTGCCGCGCCCCCGCCGGGATCGTCGTGTTCCTCGGCAGGATCTTCTCGGCGACGCCGCCCATCGTCTCGATGCCGAGCGACAGCGGCAGCACGTCGAGCAGGAGCACCTCGTCCGCGCGATCCATCGAGCCGGCCAGGATGTCGGCCTGGATGGCCGCGCCCAGCGCGACGACCTCCTCCGGATCGATGTCCTTGAGCGGCTCCTTGCCGAAGAGGCGCGCCACGTAGTCGCGCACGTGGGGCACGCGCGTCGCGCCGCCCACGAGGATCACGCCGTCGATGTCCGCGGCCTGGACGCCCGCGTCGCGGAGCGCGCGGCGGCACGCGACGCCCGTGCGCTCCAGGAGCGGCGTGATGAGCGCGTTCAGCTCGTCGCGGGTCACGGTGACCAGCTTCGACGCCGGGCCGCCCGTCGCCTCGGCCGCCTGCACGGGCAGCTCGATCTCGATCTGCATCGCGTCGGTCAGCGCGTGCTTGATGCTGCGGGCGGTGTCGAGCGCGAGCCGCACCACCTCGGGCGTGCGCCGCGTCGCGCCCATCTCCTCGAGCAGCCGCTCCGCGAGCGCCCTGTCCATGTCGTCGCCGCCGAGCGAGCTGTCGCCCCCCGTGGACTTCACCTGGAAGACCCCGTTGTCGAGCAGGAGGACGGTCACGTCGAACGTCCCGCCGCCGAGGTCGTACACGGCGAACAGGCCGTTCTGCTGCTTGTCGAGCCCGTACGCGAGCGCCGCGGCGGTCGGCTCGTTGAGCAGGCGCAGCACCTCCAGCCCGGCCAGCCGGCCGGCGTCCTTGGTCGCCTGCCGCTGGGCGTCGTCGAAATACGCCGGCACCGTGATCACCGCGCCGCCCACGGAGCGGAGCTCGCGCTCCGCCGAGGTGCGGAGCTCCTTCAAGATCTCCGCCGACACCTCGACGGGCGTCACGACCGCGTCCCGCACCTTGAAGCGCACGCTCTTCGCGTCCTCGGGGCCCTTCGGCTCCGCGAACTCGTACGGCCCGAGCCGCCGCGTCTCCGGATCGTTCGCGCCGCGGCCCATGAAGCGCTTCACGCTGACGATGGTCTCGCGGGGGTGGCTCTGCGCGAGCCGCCGCGCGCTGTCGCCAACGACCGCGCGGCCGCGCTCGTCGTAGTGCACGACCGACGGCAGCAGCCGCTCTCCATTGCAGTCGTCGATGACCACCGGGCGGCCGTCCCGCACGCGGGCGACGAGCGAGTTCGTCGTCCCGAGATCGATGCCGATCGGGCTGGGCCTTGCCTTGGGGTCGAAAATTTCGAGGAGGGTCATTTCAAATCTGCGAGCTCTTCTTCGATGGCGCTCACTTCTTCCAGGAACCGCCGGATGTAGCGGAGCTCGCTGAGCAAGGCGAGCACGCCCTGCAGCTGCTCCGCATCATTCTTTGCGGCGGCGAAGGCGCCCTGGATCGCCGTGAGGGTCGCCTGCTCGCGCGCGAGCATCGCCGAGCCGAGCCGCGCGATCCGCGCGGGATCGCGCCCCTTCGCCGCCTCGGCGAGCTCTTCGCGCGACTCCATCATCTCCATGAGCAGGGCGGGGGAGGCCTTCTTCTCGCCCTCCTCGCCCCGCGCGACCCCGGCGCGCTGGAGCAGCGCCTCGGCCCGGCGGATCGGATCCCTGAGGACGCGCATGGCGTCGTTCGCCTCGATCGCGCGGCCGAGCGCGAGCCGGCGCTCGGCCGCGGGGGCGCCCGCGTAGCGATCGGGGTGGAGCGCGCGGGAGAGATCGCGGTGGCGCTGCTCCAGCGCGCCCAGGTCGAGGTCGAACCGCGGCTCGACGCCCAGGGTATCGAAGGGATCGGTCATGGCGTGCTCTGGGGAAGGCGCCTCGGCGACGGGCGGGCGCTCCCTGCGGCGGCTCAGGCCACCGTGAACGAGTGCCCGCAGCCGCAGCGCGTCGCCTCGTGCGGGTTCTTGAACTTGAAGCCCTGGTACATGAGCGTCTTCTCCCAGTCGAGCACCGAGCCGCCCAGGTAGAGGATGCTCTTCTTGTCGCAGAAGACGCGCACGGTCGCCTTGTCCGGCTCGGCGAACTCCAGGACGAGGTCGCCGGACCGGGGCGGCTTGTCCTCGAACTCGATGACGTAGGAGAACCCGGAGCAGCCGCCGCCGCGGATCCCGACCCGGATGGCGCCCTCGGGCGTGCCGCGCTTGGCGAGCTGCGCCCGGATGGCCTGCACCGCGGCGTCGCTCACCGAGAGCGTCCGCTTCGACTTGGCCTCCGCCTCGCCCGAGGCCCCGTCGCTGCGCGCGGGCGCGCCGTCCGCCGTTGCGGTGTGCGCGGCGTGCGGCCCGGTGTCCGCCGGCTTGGTCGTGGTCTGCTCACTGCTCTGCATGCGTCGTTCCTTCTCCGGTTCCGGTTCCGGTGCTGTGGGCCGCCTCCGCCCCGAAGCCCGGCGCTGTTACTCCGCGCTCGCCGTCGCGGCGGCCGCGGCGGGGACCGAAGGCGCCGCGCCCGCGAGCTCCCTCTTCGCCTGCTGCTTGGCGCGGAAATCGGCGATGGCGCTCTTGATCGCGTCCTCGGCGAGGACCGAGCAATGGATCTTCACCGGAGGCAGGTGGAGCTCCTCGGCGATCATGCTGTTCTTGATCGTCTCGGCCTCGTCGATCGTCTTGCCCTTCAGCCACTCGGTGGCGAGCGACGACGACGCGATGGCCGACCCGCAGCCGAACGTCTTGAACTTCGCGTCCTCGATGACGCCGCCCTCGCCGACCTTGATCTGCAAGCGCATGACGTCGCCGCAGGCCGGAGCGCCGACGAGCCCGGTGCCGACGCGCTCGTCATTCTTGTCGAGCGTGCCGACGTTGTGGGGGTTCTCGTAGTGCTCGATGACCTTATCGCTGTATGCCATGGCTCTCTCCTCGACCGTTTCCTTTCGTCTCGAAATCTCGCTCTGTCGGGCCGGCGGCGTCCGCGCCGCTCGTCAGTGGGCCGCCCACTGCACGGTGTTCAGGTCGATCCCCTCTTTGTGCATCTCGTAGAGGGGCGACATGTCGCGCAGCTTGTTCACCTTCCGGATCACGAGGTCAGCCACGTAGTCGACCTCCTCCTCGGTGGTGAAGCGCCCGAGCCCGAACCGGATGGACGAGTGGGCGAGGTCGTCGCCGATGCCCATCGCGTGGAGGACGTAGGAGGGCTCCAGGCTGGCGCTCGTGCACGCCGAGCCGCTCGAGACCGCCACGTCCTTGATCGCCATCATCATGGCCTCGCCCTCGACGAAGCTGAACGACACGTTGAGGTTGCCCGGCAGCCGCCGATCGGGCGAGCCGTTCAGCTGGATGGCGTCGAGCTCCTTCCAGAGCCGGCTCCTGAGCCGCTCGCGCAGCGACAGGATGCGCGCCGACTCCGCCTCGCCCTCCTCCATGAGGATCTCGGCTGCCCTGGCGAACCCGACGATGCCGGGCACGTTGAGCGTGCCGGACCGCATGCCGAACTCGTGGCCACCGCCGTCCATCTGCGCGGTGATGCGGACGCGCGGCTTCGACCTGCGCACGTACAGGAAGCCGATGCCCTTCGGGCCATAGATCTTGTGGGCCGTCACCGACGCGAGGTCGACCCCCATCTGCTCGACGTTGAACGGGACCTTCCCGACCCCCTGCACCGCGTCGGAGTGGAGGAGAATGCCCTTCGATTTCGTGATCTTCCCGATCTCGGCGATGGGCTGGACCGTGCCGACCTCGTTGTTGGCCAGCATGATCGAGACGAGGATCGTCTTGTCGGTGATCGCCCGGGCGACGTCGTCCGGGTCGACCATCCCGTACTTGTCGACCTTGAGGTAGGTGACCTCGTAGCCCTGCTTCTCGAGCCGCTTGCAGGTGTCGAGCACCGCCTTGTGCTCGATGACGCTCGTGATGATGTGGTTGCCCTTGTCCTTGTAGAACTCGGCGACCCCCTTGATGGCGATGTTGTCGCTCTCGGTCGCGCCGGAGGTGAAGACGATCTCCTTGGGGTTCGAGGCGCCGATGAACCTGGCGAGCGTCTCGCGAGCGTGGCCGACCGCCTCCTCGGCCGTCCAGCCGAAGACGTGGCTCCGGCTCGCGGCGTTGCCGAATTTGCCGTTGAAATACGGCAACATCGCGTCGAGGACACGCTGATCGACGGGCGTCGTCGCGTGGTAGTCCATGTAGATCGGAAGCTGGATAGCCATGGTGTTTCTCGCTCAGCGGTGATTCGAGCCGTGGCGGCAATGCCCATTGCCGCGGATGCCGGCGACGAGCTCGGGCTCAGCCGTGCTCTTGTCGTGGAGGTTACAGTTCGTACAGGCGGCGACGAGCTCTGCCGGGTCGCACGTCTCGCAGGTGTCGAGGTAGGCGAGGCTCGCCACGAGCTCGTGCTCGAGGGTCTTGAGGTGCGCGACCTGCTCCCGCACCTCTTCGAGCTTCTGCTGGTAGACGTGGCGGATCTGCGCCATCGCCCCGGGGGCCGAGGGGGACGACTCCCAGGTCGAGACGATCTGCTGGATCTGGCTCAGCGACAGGCCGAGGTCGTGGAGCTTGCCGATCCACCGGACGCGGGTCAGGGCCGCGTGATCGTAGAGCCGGTAGCGCCCCTTGGAGCGGGCGTGCGGCGTGAGCAACCCCACCTCTTCGTAGTGGTGGATCGCCCGCACGGTTTTCCCGGTCGCCTTGGCGATGTCCCCCACCTGAAGGAGGCGCTCCTCCTCCTCGGCACCACCGAGAGCCCCCATCAGGTCGTCCGTTCGGGACGTGCTGGACGTGACGGGCCCCCCGATGCTTTGCTCGTGGGCTAGCGGAAGGTGGTGGCGGGTGGTCATCGGGTGGTCATCGGCTCATTGCGCTCGAAACCGTGCTCGGTTGAAACCATGACCCTTACGTGCGCGTGAGGGTTGGGGACCTTGTAGGTCGGAGCGCCAAGACTGTCAACCGGGTCGTACGGGGCCAGCGTGAAACAGCGGAAGGGGGCGGAATCGGTGGCCGCTCGAGGTGACGGAGGAGCAACGTCACGGGCCGCCGGACGCGGCCGCGAGAGGCGGCCGCGCCGCGGCTGGTCGAAGCGGCGGGAGGGCGCGCCCAGAGAGCCCGCCCCACCGCCCTGTGCCGAGTCCGGCTGGCTGCTTTCCTCTGGCCGCGGGCCGTTCGGTGACGATCCGGCGCTGTCGGCGCGGCGCTCGGCGAGCGGGCGTTCCCGCCATCCATCGCCGCACAGGTATGGTATCACCTCCGAGACGATAGCGACCCGATGGCAGACAAGAAACGAATCCTGTTCGTGGGCTCGTTCAATCCCCCGGCTGACGGGAAGATGGGTGGGCAGTACTTTGCTTGTCGCTCTCTGATCGAGAGCGATCTGAAAGATGACTTCGATTTCCTCCTCGTCGACTCCACCCTCGACAGCATCCGGGTGCAATCGGCGCTCCGCAGGCTGCACAGAATCGCGCCGAGGGTGCTGACGTGCGTCAGGGCGCTGCTCTTCTCGAGGGTGGATGCGGTCCTCTTGTTCTCGAGCTCGGGGCTGAGCTTCGTCGAGAAGGGATCGATCGGGCTCCTCGGCAAGCTGCTCGGCAAGAAGGTCGCCATCTTCCCTCGCTCGGGGCCGATCGTCGACAACGTCGCCAGGAGCAGGCTGTACAGGTCGTACCTGAGCGCCGTCGTGAGATCCTGCGATGTCGTGATATGCCAGAGCGAAACCTGGCGGAGCTTCTTCCAGAGCCTGGTCCCCGAGGAGCACGGGGACAAACTCGTCGTCATCGAGAACTGGCTGCCCGACTCCAGCTTCGGCGACGTGGGACACAAGGCATACCCTCGGGCCATGGACAGGCCCTTGAGGCTGCTCTATTTCAACCGGATCGAGAGGCAGAAGGGGATTTACGATTTCCTCGAGGCCATGCTCCTCTTGCAGCGGGCGAACGCCTCGGTCAGCGCCAAGATCTACGGAGACGGAAGCGAGCTGGACGACGTACGCAGGTTCATCTCCGAGAACCAGCTCGAGAACACCGAGTACATGGGCTGGCTCTCGACGGACAAGAACGAGGTCATCTCGTCCTTCGATCTGTGCGTGTTCACCTCGCACAGCGAAGGGTTCCCGAACGCCTTGCTGGAGGTCATGGCCCTCGGGGTCCCGGTCGTGTCCAGCAGGGTGGGCGCCGTGAACGATCTCGTCGTGTCCGGGAGAAATGGGCTCCTGGTGGACGTCGGGAGCCCGGGCCAGATCGCCGAGGCGGTCCTGACCGTCCTCCGCGAGCCGGCGCTGCTGGAGGAGTTCTCGCGGCGCTCGCTCGAGAGGGTGAGGCAGACCAACAGGATGGGTCATGCCGTGACCAAGTTCAGAGACCTGCTGTCGACGCTATGAAGAACCCTTCTGTGCTGCTGTACCGGCTGGGAAACTTCTTTTATCGGAACAACCTGACCTTCATCGCCACGCTCATCACGTGGTTGAACAGGTTCGTGTTCGCGGTCTTCGTCCCCTCCTCGGCCACGATCGGGGCGAATTTCAGGCTCGCTTACTGGGGGCTCGGGGTCGTGATCCACACGAGGACGGTCATCGGCGACAACTGCCTCATCTGCCAGAACGTCACGATAGGGAGAAACTTCGGCAGCCAGGGCGTCCCGCGCCTGGGCAACGACGTCTATGTCGGGGCGGGAAGCGCGATCTTCGGCGACATCACCATCGGGGATAACGTGATCATCGGAGCCAACAGCGTCGTGAACAAGGACGTGCCGTCCAACTCCGTCGTCGCCGGGAATCCGTTCAGGATCATCGCGTCCGACAGGAAGCTCAAGTACTACGAGCTGGATAACCCGAGCGCCTGATCCGCAGGATCGGGTCGGCCCGACCGCGTGACCGGGCGCATCTCCATGCGCGCCTTGTTCCATGGCGCGGGTGACCCGCGCGGATCTGCATGGCCAAGGGCGCGCTGGCCTCGCCCGGCCGGGGAGCGCCCGGGGTGCCGCGCTGCGACAATTCGTCCAGAATTGTCCTGGACCGAGCTGGGAAACCGTGATTTCTTTCGCGAGGCATCCGCCCCGCCGGCGGCCCTGCCCTAGCGAGGACGTGATGAGCAACACGGCGTCGTCGGCCGGAGACAAGGCAGGAAAAGCGCATTGGAATCAAGTGTGGTCGAACCGGTCGCTCCCAAAGCCGGTGGATCCGCACGCGCGTGGGTTTCGGCAATACGTGCGCCAGGCATTTCATCGGGAGTTCGTTCGCGCGTTCGAGGGCATGGACACGAAGGGGCAACGCCTGCTGGAGATCGGCTGTGGTCGTTCCGCCTGGCTCCCCTACCTCGCGCGTGAGTTTGGCTTTCAGGTCAGCGGGCTCGACTATACCGAGATTGGCTGCGCGCAGGAGCGGGACATCCTCGCGAGCGCCGGCATCCCTGGCGAGATCGTGTGCGCCGATCTGTTCGAGCCGCCGGAGCGCTTCGTGGGCGCCTTCGACGCGGTGGTGTCGCTCGGCGTGGTCGAGCACTTCGAGGACACGGCGGGCTGCCTCCGCGCATGCGCGCGCTACCTGCGCCCGGGCGGGCGCATCGTCACGGAGATCCCGAACATGCGCGGGCTCGTGGGGTGGGTAGCCAAGGTCACCGACAGGCCCACCTACGACGTTCATGTTCCGCTGGACCGCGAGGCGCTGGTGAAGGCGCATCGCGACGCGGGCCTCCATGTGCTGCGGAGCGACTACATCCTCCCGCTGGACGTCAGCCTCTTCGGCGTGGGCAGCATCGGGTCGCGCTGGCTCCGCCTGCCGGCGGTCGGCGCTGCCTCCGCCGTTGCTGAGCTCGTCTGGGCGCTCGACGCGCGCGGCCTGGCACCCCGACCGAACGCCGTCACGTCTCCGTACATCTTCTGCGTCGCCGAAAAGAGCTGATGGCCCGACTCCATCACACCATGGAGTCTCGGGCCAGAAAACGCACACAAGGCGCGGGCTCCATCGCTGCTATGGAGCGCCACGCGCCCCGCGAGGGGCTCCACGCCCAGCGGAGACGAGGAAGGGCTCGCCGCGACGTCTCTGTCCCGATGAAGGCGTTTCCGCTGTCACGTGAAGGCGTTTCCGCTTTCACGGCAAGCCCGGCACGGACGAGTCCGGCATAACGACATTGTCACCAGGCCGACGCACCATGGTAGACACTCACAGGTAAAATTGTTCGATGTGACTGTAAAATGTAAGCGGCAGCAGAAAATTCCAGATGCTCGCCGCATTCCAAAGCCTGCTCCTGGGTTGTTCCGTGTGCTGACTTGGGGTACGAAGTGCGCACCAACAACGGGCTGTCCGCCATGGTGATGAGCTATGAATGTCGCCCGCCGCGCCGCACCTTAGGGGTGCGGGATTTTCAGAGGAGCGAGCGATGGTAAGTACGCTCACGGCGGTCATTCTGGCGCTGGTGCTCTCGTGGGCAGCGACGCCGCTCGCGCGCCGCTTGGCGGTGACGGTGGGGGCCGTGGATGAGCCGACCGCGCGGCGCGTACACACGCGGTGCGTCCCGCGCCTGGGCGGGCTCGCGATCGTTGCGGGTTTCGTGCTGCCGCTGTTCATCCTGGTCGCGCTGGGGACGCAGATCGGGCTGCTGTGGTTCTCGCAGCGCTCGCTGGTTTTGGGGCTGCTGGCTGGAGGGCTGGCGATCGCCGCGGTCGGCGCCTGGGACGATACGAAGGGAATGCGCGCGCGGCACAAGCTGGCCGCGCAGGTCCTCGTCGCGTCGATCGCCTGGGCCTGCGGGCTCCGCCTCGAGTGCGTGACGCTGCCGTACTTCGGGCATGTATCGTTCTGGCCGCTCTCGTTCCTGGTGACGATTCCGTGGTTCGTCGCCATCATCAACGCGGTCAACCTGATCGACGGGCTCGACGGGCTCGCGGCGGGCGTCGGCTTCTTCGCCTGCGTCGCGAACTTCATCACCGCGTACCTCGGCGGCTACCCCGGCAACATGGTGATCTGCCTGCTCGCGGCGACGCTCGCGGGCGCGATCGTGGGGTTCCTGTTTCACAACTTTCACCCCGCGACGATCTTCATGGGGGACACCGGGAGCATGTTCCTCGGGTTCATGCTGGCCGCGATCCCTCTCTTCGGCGTGGGCACGCACAAGGGCGGCACCGCGCTCGCCGTCATGGTGCCGCTGCTCGCGCTGGGCCTGCCGATCTTCGACATGATCTCGGCGATGGTGCGGCGTTATGTCGCTCGCCGGCCGATCTTCGCCCCCGATCGTTCGCACATCCACCACAAGCTGCTCGACAAGGGCCACTCGCATCGCAGCGCGGTGCTGATCCTGTACGGGCTCAGCCTGCTGTTCACCGTGGTCGCGCTGGTGGCGTATGTCGGCCGCTCGCTCGAGATCGGGTTCGCCCTCGTCGCCTGCAGCGTGGTGCTCTTCATCGTGGTGCGCACGGCGGGCTCGCTCCCGCTCTTCGGGGCGCAGCCGCAGGACCCCCGGCGCGCCCGCGAGGCCACCGTGGAGGCGCTGCGCCGCGCCGTGCCGTGGGCGCTGATGGAGATGGAGGCCGCGAGCGGCGTGGACAAGCTGCGCCCGGTGCTCGAGCGCTTCGCCGAGGAGGCGAAGCTCGTCGCGCTCGAGGTGAGCTCCGCCGGGGCCAACGGCAGCGCGCGCGTGAAGCCCTGGAGCTGGGCGCAGGACGCGGCGACGGCGCAGCAGCTCCGCGAGGCGGTGGTCGCGGTGTTCCCGATCCAGCTCGAGGGCGAGACCGTCGAGCTGCGCTTCCGCTGGGACAGCGAGGAGTGCGCGGTCAATCCGCAGGCCGACATGCTGCTGCAGCTCGTCGTGGACTCTGCGGAGCGCCTGCTGCTGCGCCGGCCGCCCCCGCGCACGCGGGATTCGCGCCCGCATGGGCGCTTCTCGGTGGTGTGAGGGGCCGCTGTCCCGCGCTGATGTGTTCGTGCCGGACTGACTGAGGAGATATCGTGGATATTGCCCGCAAGATCGTTGGTCTCAACAGCAAGACGAACGAGCTCTATTATCGTTTCAGCGATCATGCGCATTACTGGAAGGTCTATCAGGGCATCGTGGACGAGGCGGTCGCGCCGGCGACGGACATCATCCACCTCGGCTGCGGGCCGCTGTGGTTCGGCAAGGTCGCGACGGTGCCTCTCGACGGCAAGACCATCTACGCGGTCGATCCGGATGAGGAGGCGCTCGCGCGCAACCCGGCGCAGCGGCATATCTGCGCGTTCGGCGAGTCGATCCCGCTGCCGGACGGCTGCGCGGACGTGATCGCCGCGGACCACCTGCTCGAGCACCTCGAGCGGCCCGAGGCGGTGCTGCGCGAGGCGCACCGCCTGCTGCGGCCGGGGGGGCGGTTCGTGTTCACAGCGCCGAACCTCCTCTCCTATTCGGGCCTCGCGACCCACCTCACGCCGCACTGGTTTCATACGCTCTACGTCGGGCTGCTGCGCGGGACGAGCGGCAGCGACAATGCCAAGCCGTACCCGACGTACTTCCGCATGAACACGGTCTGGGCCGTGAAGCGCCTCGCGAAGGCCGCGGGCTTCCGCGTCGACAAGCTCGCTACCGGGGTCGACCACCCGAGCTATACGGTGTTGATCCCCGGGCTCCACCAGGCCGCGCTGGCGCTGCACCTCGTGCTCGACAAGGTCGAGGCCCTCGCGCCTTTTCGCATCACGCTCACAGGCAGCCTCGTGCGCGAGTAGCGCACGGAGACGCGCCCGGTCTAAAAGCGGACGCGAAAGCCGCCGCGCCAGGCGTCGCGCACGTCGCCTCGCACGGAGAACACCGTGGCCGCCTGGGGCTTCCGGAAGCAGGGGTGCCAGACGCCCGAGCTCCGCTCGGGCGTGAGCTGGATACCCTCGATCTCGATGGGCTGGCGTCGCAAGGCGGCCTCGTCGAGCCTGAGCCGGGAGCAGGCGCTCGTCCTGCCGCCGAGGATCTCGTCGAGGACCACGAGCTCCCGGGCGGACAGCTCCACCGTCCGGCGATGCCGGGGGGCCCCGGGGAGCGCTCGATACCCGTCGTGTTCAGCCTCCACGGCGACGTGCGCCGAGGCGCGCTCGAGCCTGCGCACCCCGGCGCGCGCCCGGCGGCCGACGCGGAAGGCGCTCCACACCTCGCTCGAATCCACGTCGCCGAGCTCCACCGTGTTGTGGGCGCGCGTGGAGCGGGTGGTCTGCCGGTCGCCGTCGGCCTTGTAGCTGGAGACCCCGTAGTCGACGACAGCGCGCTCTCCGTGGAGCCATAGCTCGAAGGTGAGCGCGTCCGCGTGCACGTGCCCGGGCTGATAGGGGGCTCCATCCATCCCCGCGTCGAGCGCGAGCCAGGCCCGGTCGCCGAACCGCAGGATCACCCAGCCGGTGGACGCGAGGTGCTCGAGCGACGGCGTCTCGTCCGGCGGCGTGCCGGGGGCTGCCCGCCCGCCACTGGAGGCCCTGCCCGGCGTGAAGAGGCCGAGGTCCTCGCCGAGGGCGAGGACGTGGTCGAGCTCCGGCGCGGCGTCGAGCGACGCATCGTTGAAGAGCGGGTACGAGCCGTCCGGCGCGCGCACGGCGGCGGCCCACTCGAGCGCCCTCTCCGCCGTGGTCCTCCAGCGCTCGGGCACCTCGCGGCCGGCCGCCTGCGCGAGCTCGATGGCCTCGAGCAGCCCGGCCGTCAGCGCGAGGTGGTACGACGCGGAGAGCTCGAAATGGCCGCCGTCCGCGAGGAACTGCTCCGGCAGCTGCCACGCCAGGATCGCGGAGCCGAGCCGCCACCACGCCTCGGCCTCGGGCCCGCGGGCCACCGCGCCGCCGCACACGAGCCCGATCGCGTTCTCCAGGAGGTGATTGGCGAGCAGGTGAAGCTCGAGGCCGAGCGCGATGGCCCGACACGCGCGCGCCAGCTCGGCAGAGAGCCCGGGGCGGCCGAGGCGCGCCGCCGCCGCGAGCCGGCGGGCGCGCACCGACGCGGGAAACGGGTGGGACGCGATCGGGTCGTCCCACGCGCTCGGGGCGGGGAGGGTCGGCTCGGCCCCGAGCTCATAGCCGTAGGCGCGCTCGTAGGCGTGCAGGAGCGACCCTTCGGGAATGGCGGCCAGCCGCGCGCGCCCGCGCTCCTTCTCCGCGTCGGCGAAGGCCGCGAACCGCGGGCTCGGCGGGGCAAAGCCCGGCCGGAGGCGAGGCGCCAGCGCCGCGCTCGGCCCCCCGCCGAGCGCGCGGTGGCCGAGGGCGATCGGGCGGGCGAGGACCTGCAGCGGATGGAGCTGGACGAGGGTGCGGGCGATCCGCGGGAGGTTCATCGCTTGCTCCTGCTCTGGCCTTCACGAGAGCGCGCGCGGCAGAGCACGCGCTCCAGCACATCGACATACTCGCGCGCGAGCATGTCGCGCTCGAACGAGCGCATCACGTAGGCCCGCCCTGCCGGCCCCATGCGCCTTCGCCGCTCGGGATCGGAGGCGAGCTCGACGATCGCCCGGGTCATGGCCGGCACGTCTTCCGGGGGAGCGAAGACGCCGGCGCTCGCCTCCTCGACGATGGACCGCGCTTCGCCGTCGACCGAGATCACGATGGGCCGCTCCATGGCGAGGATCTCGAAGATCTTGGACGGGATGACCGTCTGAAAGAGCTCGGTCTTGCGCAGGGGAACGAGGCAGATGTCGGCGGTCGCGTACACCTCGGTGACCGCATCGCGCGGGAGGGCGCCGAGGAACGTCACGTTGGAGAGCCCGAGCTCCCGGGCGCGCGCCTCCAGGCTGGCTCGCTCCGCCCCCTCGCCGACGAACAGGAAACGAACGTCGTCGCGCGCGCGCAGGCCGCTCGCCACGTCGAGCACGGCGGAGAGGCCGTGCGCCATGCCGTGCGTCCCGACGTACGCCACGACGGTGCGGTCGCCGAAGCCGAGCTTCTCGCGGAGCGGCGTGTCGCGCGAGGCGGGGGTGAAGCGCCCGAGGTCCACGCCGTTCCTGATGACGTCGATCTTGTCGGCGGGGACGCCTCGCTGGATGAGCCGCTCCCGGAAGCTCTGCGTGACGACCACGATCCCGTCGGCCGCCTCGTAGAGGTGCTCCTCGACGCGCGTGAGCCCGCGCACGACCGCGTGCCCGGCCGACAGCGCGCCTACGGCCACGATCGACTCGGGCCAGAGGTCGCGCACCTCGAACACGAACGGCAGCCCGCGGAGCCTCGAGAGCCCGTAGCCGGCCACGGCCGCGAGGAACTGGGGGCTCGTCGCGATGAGGACGTCGGCCTGCGGTAAACCGAGCTGCGCGAGCGAGAGCGCGGACAGGGCGAAGGACCCATACGCGAGCGAGCGGCGCACCTTGCCCCGGTTGGCGGCGGCGTAGATCCAGGTGCGGAGGACCCGGACCCCGTGGAAGTCCTCTTCCACGCGGAGCCGACCTCGATAGGCAGCCGGGATCACCCCTGTCGGGTGGTTCGGCATGCCCGTCAGGACCGTGACCTCGTGTCCGGCACGCCGCCAGGCCCGGGCGAGCTCGGAGACACGCGCGGCAGGGGCCCCGGGCTCGGGGGGAAAGTAGGGAGAGACGTAGAGGATGCGCATGAGGGCTTCAGGGAGGTCTGTGCGTGGGAAGCGAGCTTCGCTGCCGATGAGAGAGGGGCTTCAGCAGCTCAGGATGAGCTCCTTGATCTCGGTTCCGCCATGGATGCTGTCGATGTGCCCGAAGCCGCCCTCCGTTCGCGCGAACAGCGAGGCCTTCTCGGCGTCGCGGTTGTCGATCACAAGGAGCAGCCCGTCAGGCGCGAGCGCGCGCCAGAAATTGCGCGCGGCTCGGCGGATCTGATCGTCGGAGAAATAGGCGCGGTTCAGGATATTCGCTGCCTTGACGACCGTCGGCGCGGGGCCGTCCCACGGCTGGAAGATGTCGTGGGGCCTGAGGCGCACGCGCGCGTCACGGCGCGCGATCTCGCGGAGCCGCGGCTGGACGAGCGACACCTCCGGATAGGCCGGGTCGAACGGCGGGATGGCGCCGCGCCACCCGGGGAGCACCCAGCGCGGCCAGCGGCGCGAGCCCGCCGCTGCGGGATAGAACAGCAAGCGCGGGGTGGCGGCGAGGACGCAGGCGCCGTCCGCATCGTAGAAGAACGCGCGCCCGCGGTCGTCTGCGCGCACCCGGAGCGAGAGCGCCCTGTCCGTCACGTAGTACGCCTCGAAGGCGTCGCCGAGCGCGGTGATCAGATCGAGCGCCGTGCTCCCGTCGGAGGCACCGACATCGAGGACGACCGGGCTCTTCTGGCGGAGCGCTCCCACGAGGAGAGCGTCGCTCTGCCGGTGCCTGCCCGGCCGCGTCGTCTTGTAGGTGCCGCCCAGCAAGAGGACGGAGATCCGCTCCGAGAACACCTCGGGCGACGTGATCTCCTCGGGCCGGAGAAGGGCCCGAGGGTCCGGGAAGCAGACCCTGCGAGGCAGCATGCGCGCCGGCCAGCCTGAACGGTTCAAACGAAAGGGAAATCTCATGACGATAAGGACCTGGCTTCTCCGCTCTTCATGTTCCGACGCCGCGCGCCGCGCGGTCCATCCTGCGGCTTGCGGGCGCGCGGTCCCGCGTTGTGCTCGCGCCGGCCAACCCCGGTCGGCGCGGCTACCGGCCCAGCGCCGACGAGGGCCCGAGGCGCGGATCGCGCAGGCGCCGCCCGGATCTCCGGCGTGTCGGGCCGAGCGCCGCCAGCCCGCGCCGCAGGTGCGCGACCACCGAGGTGAGCACGACGGTCGCGAGCAGCGCGATCCCCAGCGACACCGCGATCTTGAGCAGCGCGGTCAGCTCGCCGCGAAACTGGTTGTACGCGAACGAGGCGAGGTTCACCGCCGCGGCGCGGGCGAGCAGGGGCGAGCCGCGCGCGCCGGCCACGAGGAGCGGCATCATGAAGAAGAGCGCGCTGAAGACCGCGATCTCGATGGCCGTGCCGGCGAGCCCGAAGTTCAGGTACCCTTCGGCGGCGGCGCCCATCGCGAAGCCGGCGCCGCGGCGCGCGAGGTCGGGGGCCGTCCACATGGCATATCGCTGCGCGAGGCCGAGCGGTCGCTCGCTCCAGAGCGGCTTGGGCACCAGGATGAGGACCGCGTTCACCCAGCTCTCGCCTGGGTAGCTGATGATGGGCGGCTGCTCGTTCACGACGCTGACGAGGTTGGCGTAGACGCGCTGGAGCTCTCCGATCTCCAGCGGGTTCTCTATCCGATCGAGGTACGCGCTGGCCGACGATATCTGCGCGTCGAGCCCGCTGCCCTGCTCGGCGCGGGCGCCTTCCACGACGATGCCATAGAAGAGGACGCCCACCATTCCGATGGCCAGCCATACGCGTCGGATCTGGATGCCGAAGGCGTGCGCGGCGAGCGCGACGGAGAGGACCGTCCAGACGAGGGGGCCCCGCCGGCCCATGATCGTGTTGAGCAGGAAGCTCACGAAGAAGCAGAACCCCGCGAGCGAGACCACCCTCGGCACGGCCAGCCCCGCCTTGCGGAGCGATACGACCCGGAGAAAGAGGTAAACGACGGCCACCCCGATGAGATGCCAGCCGCCGGTGAGCAGCCCTTTGCCATCCGCCTCGAGGTGATTGGAGGCGTAGTTCATCGAGAAGAACCGCCCCACGCCGATCGTGGCGATCCACGTGGCCACGAGCCCCAGGCCCACCATGCCGACGAGGATCGTGGCCCAGTCCTGGTCCAGCGTCGCCTTGGGCCTGTGCGCCGGGACAAGGCGCTGCAGGTCGGGTGTTTCCTGGCGGCGGCTCAGCGCGGTGCAGGCGAGGGCGCACCCGACCGCGCCGGCATAGGCCACCCGCATGGCTGCCGTCTCATGGCTCGACAGGGAGAACTCGCGGGAGATGAGGAGGCGCAGGATAGGTGAGTAGGCGACGCTGAGGAAATAGGCGGCTGGTATGTAGGTCTCCGGATCCAGCGGATGGAACCGGGGGCCGCTGGCGCGGGCGAGCGACGGGGCGGCCAGCAAGATCAAGAGGCCGATCGTCCATCCGCGGCCGTCGCCGAGCGCTCCCTCGAGGATCGGGCCGAGGGCCGCCAGCGTCCCGACGAGGAGCGTCGCGGTGACCCGGCCGAGGGGCGTCTTCGTCCGCCGCGCGGGCGCCGCGCCTGCGGCGCGCGCAGCGCCGCGCGCGCGGGGGAGTCTCAGCGAGGGCAACGGCGGCGCTCCTCAGTTCGGCAACGGGGGTGGAGAGGGGGGCGGGGAGGGGGGTGCAGGCGCGTCCGTCGGGCCCGGGGGCGCCGGCTCGGAGGGCGCGTGGTAATAGCCGTCCTTCCTGTCGCCATAGTAGTGGTACACGCCGTACTCTTGGCGCTTCAGATCGACGGCGTTCAGCACGACGCCCACGGTCTTGCCGCCGACGTCGAGCAGCGCGCGGATCCCATGGCGCGCGAAGTCGTGCCTCGTCGCGGAGGCGCGCACGACGAGCACCGTGCCGTCGACCAGCGTCGACAGCACGGCGCCGTCGGTGACCGCCACGATGGGGGGGCTGTCGATGATGACCCGGTCGAAGCGGCGCTGGAGCTTCTGGAGCAGCGCCTGGAAGCGCTCGCTGTGCAACAGCTCCGCCGGGTTGGGCGGGATCGGGCCTGCCGGGATGACGTAGAGGTTTTCGACCTCGGTCTTGAGCGCGCTCTCGTCGTCCACCACGGAGTCGTCGAGCAGCGCGCTGGTGACGCCGAGCTCCGGGCTCTTGCCGAAGATCTGGTGGATGCGCGGCTTGCGGAGGTCGCAATCGATGAGGACGACCTTCTGTCCGGCCTGCGCCATGGCGACCGCAATGCAGCAGCACACGGTCGTCTTGCCCTCGCTGGGGCCCGCGCTGGCGATGAGGAGCGTCTTGTAAGGCCGGTCGGGCGACATGAAGAGCAGGTTGGTCCGGATCGCGCGCGCCGCCTCGGCGATCCCGCTCGTCGGCTGGTCGTGCACGACGAGCTCGCGCCGGCCCAGCTGCGGCGCGGCCTTGCCGCGGTGGCGCGCCCTGCGGCGCTGGGCTTCCTTCTGGTCCCGCTTGTCGAACTCCGGGAGGAGCCCGAGGAAGGGCAGCCCGAGCTCCCGCTCGACCTCATCCGGCGTCCGCAGCGTGCGATCGAGCATCGCCCGCGCCAGCGCGGCGCCGATCCCGAGGAGCAGCCCGGCGAGGATGCCTATCCCGATGTTGACGCCGACGCGCGGCCGCAGCGCGGTGAGCGGGAAGTTCGGCCGATCGAGGACGTGGATGTTGTTCACCCGCAGCATTCGCTGGAGATCGCTCTCCTTCGTGCGCTCCAGGACGAGCTGGTACAGCTTCTCTGTGTTGTCCTTCGTCCTGCGGAGTCGATCGTACTCGATCTTGAGGGAGTTCAGCTCGAACGCCTGCTTCTTCGCGTCCTCGAGCAGTCCCACGAGGCCCCCCTCCTGGCGCTTCACGATGGCGAGATCGCGGTTGACGGCGCCCTGAACGTTCTTGATCTCGGCGATCAGCGCGCTCCTGTTGGCGGCGACCCGCTCGGTCGCGGCGCGGACGTCGGGGTGGTTCTCGCCCTTGCCGGAGCCGATGAGCGCGTCGCGCTCACGGACGCACTCCTCCTGGCGCGCGCGCAGCATCTGGAGGACCGGGCTCTGGATGAGCTCGGAGGCGGGGAGGTCGAGCGGGTTGTTCGGATCGAGCTTCGACAGCTCGTGGCTCCGGGCCGCGAACTCTTCACGTTTCGTGCGCACGGACGTGAGAGCGTCGTTGATCTGCTTCATCTCCTCGCGCAGCAGGTTCGTCTTGTCCTCGAAATCGACGTCGAGGATGTTCTTGCTGAGCTTGTATTCGTGGAGCGACGTCTCGCTCGTCTCGAGATCGTACTTCAGCTTGTCGAGCTGCGCCCGGAGCCAATCGACCGCTGAGTTCGTCGAGGCGAGCGCGTCATCGAGGTTCTGCTCGATGTAGATGTCCATCAACGTGGTGAGGATGCGCTGAGCCCGCTCGCGATCCGCGTCGTTGTAGCGGATCACCGCGAGGCGGCTGTCCTTCACCGGCTCGACGACGAGCCGCTCGCGCAGGATCTCCGCGGCCTCCTCCGGGGTCACGGACATCGGCCCGGGCGAGGCCGCGTCCTTCGGGAGGTCCTTCAGAAAATAGGCATCGTTCTGCAGGTTGAGCTGGGCGACGACCGCCAGCGCCACGCGGATGGACCGGATGACCTTGTACTGGGTTTCATAGTACTCGCGGTTGTTCCAGTACGAGCCGGCGCCCATGTCGACCACGGTGTCGACCCCGCGGCCGAGGGGCCGAGGAGGGTTCGGATCGAACTGCACCGTCGCCGCGGATTGATAGATCTTCTTCTGCCCGAGCGTATAGAACGTGACGCTGAGGGCGACAAGGAGCAGGGTGGTCAGCGCGATGGCCCAGTGCTTGCTGACCGTTCGCCAGGTGACGACGAGGTCGAACGCGCGCTCGCCTGAGGTGTCGTCGCGGAGAGCGGTCGTGGAGGGGGCTCTGGATTCGTCGGCCATAAGTCATGCGCTCGAAGCGCCTTCGTGGAGGGTAGAGGTCCGCGCGGAGGGGTAAGGTGCCCGCGGCGTCTCCAAAATTCAAGCCGGGGTTCTCACTAGGGGGACGATGTGGTATAATGTGCGCATCGTGAAAATGCGCGGCCTCGTGGCGGCCTGGCGTCGGGGAGGCGAGGTGCGGCACATTCTCGCGCGGTGCGACGCTCGCGCCGATGGAGTACACTTCGGCCGCGCGTCTGGAAGCGAAAAACGCGCTCGGGCAGTCAGAATGGAACGATCGTCCTTCATGGCGCGCGGCGCGGTCGCGAGCGCGGTTTGCTCTGCGCTCCTCCTCGATGGAGCCTCGGCCTTCGCCGACTGGCCATCTGCCCGTCACGACGCGCAGCGCACGGGCGCCACGTCGTCCACGAGCAATATCGTGAAGCCGGCGCCCTACTGGCGGGCGTACCTCGGCGGTGTCCTCGCGACAGGCCGGGTGCTCGCAGGGGATACGAACCAGGACGGCGATATCGACCTGCTCTTTGTGTCCGGCGGCCGCGTCGTCCTCTCCGATCCGCTGGGATTCGTCCGCTGGAGCACCCCATCGCTGGGATTGCAGACGCTGCACTCCGTCGACGATCTCGACGGAGACGGGCGGCTCGAGATCGTCGCGCTGAGCGGCGCGGGCGCGGCGGTCATCGATGGATCGAGCGGAGCCATCCTGTGGCGCGAGGACGCCTCGGAGCTCGGGACGCTCGGGGCCGCGCGCCTCGCCGATTTCAATGGCGACGGTCATCTCGATCTCTTCCTGGACGAGTGTGGCTGTTGCACCGTGCGCACGGACAGCCCGGGTGTCATCTACAGCTTCGCGAGGGGGTTCGGCGCTGTCGAGCGGTTGCCTCCTCCTCCGCGGCGCGTGCATTGCAACGCGACGATCGACACGGTGGGCGACTGGAACGGAGACGGCGCGGACGATCTCCTCGTGTCCTCTTATGACCAGCTATTCCTCGTCTCGGGATCGGGGGACGTCTTCGCGGAGTCGGCCAGCATCGGCGTCCATCTCGGTGCGGCCGTCTGCGAGGCGGTGACCATGGGCGATCGGGCGAGCCCCGGTCAGCACGCGCTCTGCTTCCAGAATCGGGTCCGCGGCAACCAGGGCGCGCGCGAGGTCACCCTGCTCGCGTACAGGCCGGACGAGAGCCCGTCGCTCGCCGTGGTCTGGCGAAAGACCCTCAGCCCCAATGACGGCGGCGACGCCCGCGCCCCGACGCGCCTCGCGTGGGATCTCGACGGCGACGGCGCGCTCGAGGTGCTGGCGAGCGGCAAGGTGGGCGAAACCTGGACGTCTTTCGTGCTCGATGCCGCCACGGGCGCCGTGCTCGCCACCATTCCCGACGCGATAGCGCAGGGCGCGGTCCAGGGAGACGCGGGCTCCGAGCAATGGATCGTCACATCGCGCGAAGAGCGCGTGTCGGCGTACCGGTTCAGCCGCGCCGCCGGAGGCTCGCTGGAGCGGCTCTGGTCGCTGGACGGCGAGCGGGTGCGCACGCGGGTCGACTGGGCGAGATCCCGCAGCACGAACCTCGCCTTCTCGCTGGTGACTCCGGATCTCACGGGCGACGGACGCGGCGAGCTCGTGCTCGAGTCGACGTCGGAGCCCGTGGCGCTCACCGCGGTGGATATGCAGGGGGGCGGGACGACGGTCGCGGCCGTCTACTCCGTCGAGCCCGGAAGCGGCATCGCGGCGCTCGAGCTGCCCGTCGCGAGCGCTCCGTCGTGGCCGCGGCTGGTGGTCTCCCGGGCCGATGGGTTCCTCACGCTGCTCGACGCGTCGTTCGAGCCCTTGAACCTCGTGCGGGAGGGGCGCGACGTCCTGCCCGGGATGCGCGTCGGCGGCTTCTACACAGGCCCGGGCGCCTTCGTCAATTTCGGCCGCGCCCCGCTCGCCGCGAGGTTCTCTCCGGAGGACGCCGCCGCCAGCGTCGTGGTCGTCGACAGCCGGGGCGACCTCGTCCGGGTCGCGTCCGACGGCGCGAGCAATGTGGCGCCGGCCAAGGCCGCCTGGCGCGTGAGGGACGCGTTCGGCGCGTCCATCGCCCCCGCCGAGGGGAGCTCGCCCGCGACGCTCGCGTGCTTCAGGCGGCTGCACCCGCTCACCGACCCGGTGAAGTACGCCGTCGCGACGCTCGACGCGAACGGCAGGCAAACGAGCGAAACTCCGCTCGAGAAGCCCCCCGCGTGGGACGTGCTGCACGGGGATCTCGACGGAGACGGCGCGCGCGAGCTCGTGGCGGTCACGGTGGATCCGAGCCTGCGCACCGAGGTCGTCGCGATCGATGGGGGCGGCGGAGAGCGGTGGAAACACCGTATCGACGCCTCCGCCGGCACCCAGGCCGTCGCGATCGCCGACTGGAACGGAGACGGCGCGGAGGACGTGGCGGTCGCGATCAACAGGGCCAAGGTGCTCTCGGGTCGGAACGGCAGCCCCCTCGGCGAGAACCCGGAGACGCTGCTCTATTTCATGCCCATCCTCGCCGATGTGTCGGGAGATCATCGGCTCGAGATGACCCTGCAGGGGGGGTATGCCCCCGCGCGGGCGCTGCCGCACGACCTGAGCGCCGCGCTGTGGAGGGGCGTGGAGGACATCCGTCCCTACCCGCACGGCGCGATCGCCAGCTGTGACGGCAAGACCGTCCTCGTCGAGGGGTCGTTCATGAATCCGGCGCGGCTGACGTTCTCCGTGCTGGACGCCGCCAGCGGGGGGCAATCGAGCTTCATCGTCCTCGCGGGCGACGGCGCGTTCGACGCGGAGGGCGCCGCAGCACAGGCGGGCGCCCCGATGGGCCAGCTCGGCGATGTGGCGATCTCGCGGAACCTGACCGGGCGCGCGTCCGCCGGTCCGACCGCCCTCGTCGGCTCCACGAACGGCTTTCTTTATGCGGTCGACGCGTGTTCGGCGCGCCTCGTGTGGTCTTATGCTTTCGGCAGCCCCGTCGGCTCACCGAGCCTCGCGGACACCGACGGTGACGGCCACGACGACATCCTCGTGAGCGTGGCAGATGGCTACCTCTACAACATGCGACACGAGATCCTGCCGGCACCCGAGTTCGTCTGGGATGTCGATCCGGGCAGCGGCGAGCAGGGCGAGGACATCGACGAGATCGAGACCAGGGACACGCTCCACATGAGGTGGTCGAAGGTCGAGGGCGCGACGTCGTATCAGGTGACGGTCGTGGGCGGGCAAGGCGATTACCTGAGCTCGCCCGCTTGGCAGGACGTGGGCGATGTCGTCGAAGCCTCGGTCGGCGGGCTGCCGCTCCTCGACGGGGCGAAGTACTACGTCGGCGTGCGCGCGGTCTCTGCCGCCGGGCTCTCGCCGGACCGGGGGTCGGACGGCGTGATCGTGAGGATGCCGCAGGGCGAAGGGGGAGGCGGCGGTGGAGCCGGAGGCGCTGGCGGCGGTGGAGCCGGAGGCGCCGGCGGCGGAGCCGGAGGCGCCGGCGGCGGCGCAGGGGGGGGCGGCGACGGCGGGGCAGGGGGCATCGGCAGCGCGGGTTATGGCGGAGCCGGCGCGGCCGGATGGGACGACACGCTCCTGTACGGCCGTGGTTGCGTGTGCACCGAGGCGCCTGGGCAGCGTCCGGCCTCGTGGGCGGCCGGCCTCGGCGCTATCGCCCTGGCGCTCGTCGCCCTCGGCAGGGCCCGCGGGACGGCGAGCGCGCCGCCGAGCCGCCGCGCGATCAGGGCACCTCGCGGGCGCTGGCCGCGCGACGCGCGGCCGGCGCGCTAGAAGCTCACGCCCCCGCCGAGCGCCAGCGTGAGCGCGAACGCTGCGATCAGCAGGAGCATCGCGCCGAGCGTGTACCGCCGCACAGGCGCGTCGATCACGAAGGCGAGGCGCGCCACGCCGACGAGCACCGAGGGGCCGAACACACCGAAATGGCGGACCAGGGGCGCCGGCGCCAGCAGGAGCCATCCGGCCACGCACGCGCTGCTCAGCACGCTGCCCGCCGCGAGCACGCGGCGCGAACCCGGGCCGGAGAAGTAAATGCACATGGCGTCCGTGACGAGCGGGGCCACCGCAGAGACCAGCATCGTCATCGTCATGGCGTCGCGCGCGGCGCCCGAGTGCGGCAGGCCGGGGATCCGGACCGTGAAGATCACATAGATGGCCGCGCCGAGGAGCGAGAGCAGGGCGGCCGGAGGCAGCCAGGCGCGCACGGCGCGCGCCTGCCAGGTCGCCTCGTCTCCCGACCTGCTCGCGCCCGCGACCGCGCGCGCAGCGAACGCCTGCGACGCCTGGGAGAGCACCGCGGCGAACGACCAGTAGAGCACCTGCTGCCCCACGCGATGGTCGCCGATGAGCTTCAGGTTGGCGCTGAGCGAGATCGGGTAAACGATGACGGTCGCGAAGTTCGCGATGGAGTACGGGACCGCGCGCCGGACGACGAGCATCGCGTAACGCGCGGCGCGCCGGAGCCGGGTCGGGCGCAGGAGGAGCAGCGCGGGCGAGGCGCCGGCGATCCCGATCGCGACGGCGACGGCATCGGGGCGCCCCGCAAGCGCGGCCAGCATGGACGCGCCCGGGGAGAAAACGAGGAGCACCGCGAGCGCGTGCAGATACCGCCCCTGGAGCTGCCAGCTCGGCCAGATGCTCGGCGAGGCGGCGGCGAGCAGCGAGCACGCGCTGAAGAGGGCGGTGACCAAACCCGCCGTCCCGCCCAGCCCGGTGGTCAGCTCATGGGCGAGCGTGCAGCTGAAGGCGAACACGGCGACGAGCGCGAGGGCGCCGCCCACGAGCGCGCGGCCCCCCCTGGTCGCGAAGGCGCGCGCCCGGCGCGCGAGGGTCGGCGCGAGGCCGGCGGAGACCAGGGCGACGACGACCATCCCGCGCGACGTGTAGTTGGCGAGCGCGGCGAGCGCCGCGGGGTCGGCGGACAGCGCGAGCACCCACTGGGCCGCGAGCGAGACGGCGCGAGGCAGGATGACCGCGAAGGCGACCCCCGCGCCGCCGTGCATCCCAGCGCGCAGCAACGACGACAGCTTCACAGGGCGATTCGAAGGAGAGGGAGGAAGGCGAAGATGGCCACGATCGTGCGCAATCTACCTACGGGCTGAGCGAAGGCGCCAGCGCCTTCGCCTTCTCCTCGAGGACCCGCTTGCGCAGCGCAGGGTCCTGCCCCCCGCGCCGCTGCAGCAGGCGCTCCAGCGCCTTCGACGCCTCGATGTGCGCGCCCGCGCGGCTGGCGGCGTCGGCCAGCTTGAGGAGGCGCTCCTCGGTCGGCTCGTCCTGCGCTGCCCGCGCGTAGTAGGTCACGGCCGACGGATAATCTTCACGCGCCGCGAGCAGGTCGCCGGCCCAGGTCGACGTCGCCGCGCACGCCGCGAGCGTCGTGCACGACGCGGAGAGCAGCTCGCGGAGCGCGGGGAGGAGCTTCTCGGACGAGGCCATCTGCGCCGCCGCGACGACCCGCAGGCGAAGACAGCCGGCCCGGTTGTCCAGCCGCTCGCAGCTCCCCGAGAGCAGCTGCTCCGCCTCCGCGCTCTTCTTGCCCAGGAGGAGGAGCCGCGCCCTCAGCTGGACCGCGAAGAACGAGTCGTCGTCGAGGCCCTGCACCGCCGCCGCGTGCGCCTCGATCTCCCGCTCGCAGGCGGCCCTCCGCCCGTCGTCACCGCCGCAGCGGGCGGAGCCCGGGGCCTCCAGCATCGCGAGCAGCGCATCGCCGGCGGCCCAGTGCGCGCCGACCCGCGCGCGGTCGCGCGCGATCGCCTCCTCCGCGCAGCGCAGGCGCAGGTCGACCTCTTGCCGGCGGTCGCCCGCGGTGGCCATGCGCTCGAGCACCTCGACCCCGGCCTTGCCTTCCGGCACGGCCCGCAGCAGCTCCTCCCACGTGTGGGTCCACTGCCGGGCGAGCACCGCGGCCGTGTCGGTCACGCCGGGGTCGTCCTCCACGGCGAGCCGCAGGCTCAGGAGCGCCTGCTCCTTGGCGCCGCGGGACGCGAGCACCTCCGCGAGCAGGAGGTGGGCGCGCCCGTGGCGGCGTGAGCGCTCGAGCGTGCGCTGGAGCCATGGGATGGGGCTCTCGCCGCTGCCCCGGAGCGCGGCGACCGCGCCGAGCAGCGGGAAGTACGGCTCCGCGGGGTGGCGGAGGATCGCCGCGCGGAGCTCTTCGCGGAAGCGTGGCCAGCCGGCGCCGCTCGCCGCGCCGGCGTCGCTCTGCGCGCGCAGCGATCGGCGGTCGTGGTCGACGTCGCGCCAGCCGAAGCGCACCATCAGGGAGACGAGCGCGAGCGCGGAGGCCGCGGCGCAAGCCGCCGCCTGCCACGGCCGCCGCCGCTCCGGGCCGGGCGCCCCTGCCGGAGCCTCGTGCCGTGGCCGCTCGCCATGGGCCTCACCCCAGAGCGAGCCCAGGGTCGCCGCGAGAGCGATGCTGACGCCTGGCACCTCGAGCCCGAGATCGAACAGGTTCTGGAGGACGAGCACCGCGCAGCCGACCCAGGCGCCCAGCGCCGCCGTGCTCGCGCGCAAGGCGATCTTGCCCGGGCGAAACGCGACGCCGAGCGCGACGAGCGAGGCCGCCGCGACCGGAGCACCCCACTCCGCGGCCCACTGGATCACGACGTTCTCGGCGTGTGTGAACACGATGTTCCCCGGCGACTGTCGGTACGCGGGGAACACCGTCTCGAACGCGCCGCGCCCGATGCCGAGGAGCCAGTGATCCGCGAGCAGCGGGAGCGTCGAGCGAAAGAGCGACAGCTTGTCGAGGTTGTCGTCCGCCATCTCCGCGAGCGTGCGGTTCGTCGCGGCGAGCGCGGCCAGCAGCGCGCCGCCGCCGATGGCCACGCTCAACAGCCACGCCGCCGCGCCCCGGCCGCGGGGGCCGGAGCGGTGCCTGCCGCGCCGCCGCCGCGAGAGCAACGCGAAGAGGGCGAGGCCGAGCGGCAGCACGAGCAGCCCTCCGCGAGACGACGCGATGATGCCGACCCCGACGATCGTGGTGAGCCCGACGCCGGCGACCCAGGGCGGCAGGAGCGGCCTGCTCGTGAGCAGCAGCCCGACCCCCGAGAGGATGCCGAGGTTCAGGTAACCGGCGAGGTTGTTCGGGTTGAGCAGCGGCCCGACGTGCCATGACGCCACCGAGAACCGCGGTTGATACAGGCCGAAGACGGTCGTCGCGCCGAGCAGCCCGTGGGCGATCGTCGTGAGCGCGGCGAGGAACGCGCTGCCGAAGACCAGGGTGATCCCGAGCTTCGCGCCGCGCCGCGCACCGACGAACGCAGCCGTGATGAAGACGCCGGTATAGGTCAGCCATTTCACGGCCTCCACCAGCGTGGCGCCGGGATCGAGCGAGACGCTGGCGTACCGCGGCGCCGCTTCGCCGAGCGGCATCAGGGAGCGCGACCAGATGTCGGCGCTCGCCGGCGAGAGCCGCTCGAGCCACGCGAGCGGCAGCGGCGCGGCCTGCAGCAGCGTATACGCGGTCAAGCCGAGCAGCGTGAGCGCCGGCAGCGCCTTCACGGGAGACGGCTCGCCGGCGAGCGCGCTGGCGCGGAGCGAGAGCGCGGCGGCGATCGCCACGACCGCGGACACGAGGGCCAGCGTCGGTGTATGGACAGCGCCGATGGCGAGCACGGACCCGGCGACGATGGCCCCGAGCAGCCACGGGATCACGCGCTCGGCGAGCGGTGGTGCGGCGCCTCCTGGGCGGCTCCGCGCCGCGGCGCCCATCGAGCGCCGGAGCTCGGCGGGCGACCTCAGCTTCGGGCGTGTGGAGTCCGTCGTCACGGCCGGCCAGGGTAGTCGATCTGCGCCGCAGAGGGACGGGATCGCTCACGGCACCATCGAGTCGACCTGCGCATTCGCGGGATTGACCGAGAGCGTGTGAGATGACGAGCATCCATCCAGGAGCGCTGTCGCGCGCCGCGCGCCGTCGCGCATCAATGGGCCTTCCTTCGCGTTCAACGCCGAGCGGTTGATCACGAAGGGGTCGTCCAACGCGCTGATCGAGCTCGCACCCAACCGCGCCTCTGGCGAGCAGCGCGCCGATGACGACCTGCTCCGAGGAGGCGCTCGCGCAGCCTCGCCGCTCGTGTAGAGTGCGCCGCGTGCTCACGCTCTCGGCGCATCCTCTGCTCGAAGTCGCCGCCTTCGTCACGACGTTCCCCGCGCCGCTCGGCGAGCTGCAGGGGAGCGACGCGCTCCGCGGCCTCCTGTCCGACAAGGCCTCGGCCCCGTTCCGCTCGGACGACGCCGTGCGGTCGGCGGTCCGCGATCTGCTCCGGCACGGCGGCTACAAGCCGACAGGCCGGGGCAAGCCGGCCTCCGAGTACCTCATCCGCGCCGCCGAGGGGGGATCGCTCGCGCCCATCAACGCGGCCGTGGACGCGTGCAACGCGGTGTCGCTGCACACGGGCCTGCCCATCAGCGTGATCGATCTCGATCGCGCCCGCCCGCCGCTCCGCATCGAGGTCGCGCCCGCTGGCTCCCGCTACGTGTTCAACGCCTCGGGGCAGGAGATCGACCTCGAGGGGCTCCTCTGCGTCTTCGACGCGGACGGCCCGTGCGCGAACGCCGTGAAGGACGCGCAGCGGACGAAGACGCACGCGGGGACGACGCGCACGCTCTCGGTCCTCTGGGGCAGCCGCGCGCTTCCGGGCCGCGCGGCGGGAGCGGCCGCCTGGTACAAGGAGCTGCTCGCCGGCATCGGCGCGGCGACCTCGGACGCGCCGATCGCGGCCTGATCGCCCGGCGCGCGGGCCATCGCCTCCCACGCACGCGGGCGCGCCGCCGCTGCCGCGACGCGCCCTACGGCTGCGGCGCAGGGGGGTCGGGCAGCGTGATCACGCTCTCGTCCTTGTCGGTGAGCCACCGCCAGTTGTCGACGAGCCCGGTCGAATCGAGCTGGTGGTCTCCGGCGTCGTACGCGCCCCACCGGATCTTGATCTCCGTGTTCGGCTCCACGGGCGCCGAGGTGACCAGCCAGCTCGTCCCCGCGCGGCTCTCGAACCCCGTCCCGAGCAGCTCCCGGGTCCCGCGGGTGCACGCGTACACCCTCTCGTCGAGATCGCAGGGCGGGCCGCTCGGGCAGGCGCAGACGTCGATGAAGGAGCTGTTGACGCTCATCGCGTTCCGCTCGCTGTCGAACAGGATGTGGCCGTCGATGAGGTTGGCCGGCCGCGGCGAGAGGAACGCGACGAAGTAATCGTTGAAGCTGTCGCAAACGACTGGCCAGTCGAACGTGACGTAATTGACGTTGAACGCGAAGCCGCGGACGTTCGACGGGACCCGGAGGGTGATCTCGACGGCGGTCGGGTCGGACGGCTTCGCGAGCACCAGATCTTCACAGTTGCGAGGGGCCTTCGGAAAGCCCTCGGGGAAATCACCTTCGTACTTCTTGTCGAAGCCTTGCGGGCTCTCGAACCCCTCGTCGTCCGCCGTCCGCGCCGTGCCGCTCGAGAGGGCGAGCAGCCGCGTGCCCGCCCTCGGCGGGACGTTGGGCCCGAACTTGGGGAGGATGCCGTGCCCGAGGTGGAAGTTGGCGAGCAGCTCGGGTTGCTGCGGCGGCGGCGCGCCGTCGACCATGACCCAGGCGGCGGAGACCACGCCCCAGTCGTCGGGCCCGGACGACATCTTGCACAGCTCGACCGCCCTCGCGGCGTTGAGCGGATCCAGGTCGTCGAGCGGGATCCCGTCGTCGCACGGCTCGGGCACGTTGTCGGCGATGCCGTCGCAGTCGTCGTCCACGGGCTCCGGCGAGGCTCCCCCTTCTCCACCGACCGTCGGGAGCTCGAGCGCTCGCGGGTTGATCAGCGCGTTGCAATCGTCGCAGTCGCCGTCGAGCTCCGTGAAGCCGTCACCGTCGTCGTCGGCGTCCGGCGAGCCGCTGCAGCCCACGTCCCCCGCGCCCACCCCCGCGGACGTGGCGACGGTCGTCGCGTCGGCCGTCGTTTCGGCTGTCGTGGTCTGTATCCCGCCGGTGCTGGAGGCGCTCGCGGCGCCGCCCTCTCCGACATCGAGGCCGCCTACCGGTCCGATGTTCCCGGTGCAGGCCGTGCCCAGACACCCTGCCGCGGTGATGAAGCTCAAGAAATTCAACCAAGGTTTCATCGGTGCTCCTCGAGGTCGCATGGAACCAGGGAGGTTCGGTCGATCCGGCGATACGGGAGTCGTCGATGATTTTATCAGCAGAAGCGGCCGCAGCAGTCAGCCCATCCCGGCAAAGGCCAGTGCTTTTTTGTGAGGTGAGTGCCCACATCGTGGCACCCGCATCCGACCCAGGCGCCACGGCCACGAGCGTTCCAGGAGACCGGGGCGTGGCGACAAAACGCAGAGCGCCGGCGCTTCGACAGCGCCGGCGCTCTCGGCCCCTCCGAGGGGCCGTCCACGGTTCGCCCCGCTCCCGCGCAGCGGGCGGAGCGCTCTGAACGATCAGGCCTGGGCGCCCGTTTCCTTCTTGCCCTTGCGCTTCGGCTCCTTCTTGCTTCCGGAGCCGTTCTTGCTCCCGGCGCCGTTCGTGGTCGCGGGGACCGCGGCGAGCGTCGGGCGCAGCAGGTCCTCGGCCAGCTTGGCCGCGCGGTCCGTCTTCTCCCAGGTGAACTCGTCACGCCCGAAGTGGCCGTACGCGGCCGTCTTTCGGTAGATGGGCTTCAGCAGATCGAGCTGCTCGATGATCGCCTTCGGCCGCATGTCGAAGTTCTGCATGATGTACTTCTCGAGCACGTCCTCACCTACGCGGCCCGTGCCGAAGGTGTTCACGTGGACGCCGACCGGCTGGGCGACGCCGATGGCGTAGGCGATCTGCACCTCGCAGCGCGCCGCGAGCTTGGACGCGACGACGTTCTTCGCCACGTAGCGCGCGTAGTAGCAGGCGGAGCGGTCGACCTTCGTCGGGTCCTTGCCGCTGAAGGCGCCGCCGCCGTGCCGGCCCATGCCGCCGTAGGTGTCGACGATGATCTTGCGGCCGGTGAGGCCGGCGTCGCCGAAGGGACCGCCGACCACGAAGCGGCCGGTGGGGTTCACGTAGATCTTCGTGCTCTTATCCATCAGCTTGGCCGGGATGCACTTCTCGATGATCAGGCTCCGCACCGCGTCGACGATCGTCTTGTGCTTGACCTCGGGGCTGTGCTGCGTCGACACGACGACGGCGCTCACGCGCACGGGCGTCTGATCTTCGTACTCGATCGTGACCTGGGTCTTGCCGTCGGGGCGCAGCCAGTCGAGCTTCTTGGATTTGCGGAGATCGGCGAGCTTCCGGGCGAGGCGGTGGGCGTAGCTGATGGGGGAGGGCATCAGCTCCGACGTCTCGTCCGTCGCATAACCGAACATGAGCCCCTGGTCGCCGGCCCCCTGCTCCTTGAAGAGGCCCTCGCCCTCGGTGACGCCGCGGGAGATGTCGGGCGACTGCTTCTCGATCGCCGTGAGCACCGCGCACGTCTCGTAGTCGAAGCCCATCGCGGCGTCGGTGTAGCCGATGTCCTTGATGGTGTTGCGCACGACGACCGGCATGTCGACCCACGCCGAGGTGGTGATCTCGCCGGCCACGACGGCCATCCCCGTCTTCACCAGGGTCTCGCACGCGACGCGGGCCGTCGGATCCTTCTCGAGGATCCCGTCGAGAATGGCGTCGGAGATCTGGTCGCACACCTTGTCGGGGTGTCCTTCGGTGACGGACTCGGATGTGAACTGGTAACGGCGCATGAATCGCTCCTTCGGCGGACTCGAAATCGGACCTCTACGCATAGTTCGAGCGCGGGGCACCGTCAACGCGAGCCGCGGCCTTCCGCGGACAAAAGCGCCGGCCGGACGAGCTGCCTCCGGTGAAGGAGCTGCGCTGCCTGCGGGGAGCTCGCCGGCGGGATCGCCCGCGAGACCGGACGAGCGGGGGGCGTCGGGCCGTCGATCCGTCGATCCGGCGCGCTCGCCCCGAGTGCGCCGCGCCGCCAGAGGTTATGATGCCGTGCATGACGTTCGACGAGATCAAGGCGTGCCTCGAGCGCGAGGGCTGGGCCGTGGAGGTCGTATCCAACGACACCATGCGCAGCGACTTCCAGGGGGCCGAGCGGCTCTTCCCGCTGTTCGTGCGGCTCTCGCCCCCCTTCGTCGTCTTCGCGGTGATCCCGTTCGTGCGGCTCCCGATGGAGCTCGAGGAGGGCGACGCGATCGTGCGGCGCCTGCTCCAGCTGAACCGCGAAATCAACATGGCCAAGCTCTCGGCCGACGAGGAGGGCGACGTGATTCTCAGCGTCGAGTACCGCCTCCAGGACCTCGATCCGAGCGAGGTGCGCGACGCCGTCGATGTGCTCTCCTTCTACGCGAACAAGCACTATGCCGAGCTCGTGGCGCTCGCCGCGCAATGAGCGGTCACCGGCCCCGCTTCAAGGCAGGATCTGCTCCTCTCTGGGCTTGAGCCCCTCGTGCGCCCTTAGCTCGGTGCGCACGACCCGGACGCGCCGCACGTCGCGCCCGCGGACGACCGTGAGCTCGACGGCGCTCCCGACGGCGCCGCGGAGCCGATCGCGCACCGCTGCCGAGGAGAGATCCCGGACATACACGCCATCAATCATCATGATCTCGTCGCCCGGGATCAGCCCCGCTCGCTCGGCGGCGAGGCCCGGCGGCACGTCGCGCACGTAGAGCGCCAGCGACTCGTTATCTCGCCCCAGGACAGCCCCGATGGATCCCACGCTCGCGGTGCACCCTGCGGCCACGAGCAGGAGCGCCGCGCTCCAGGACCTGTTTGCCACCGCGGCACCATAGCGCCGGGGAGCCCCGGCGCGCCGCCATTCTCGCAGGGCGCCCCCCCGGAGCGCGCGGCGGGGCGCGGCCGCCGCGTCAGACCGGCTCCAGCGGACGCGCGCGCTCGTCGAACGTCGCAGCCCCGCAGGCGAGAGAACGTGATTTTACAGGAAGGGAGCGCCCGAGTGTGCCTGTCGCGCCCGCACGCGAGGTGCGAAGCCCGGTTCTCGGTGGGGCTTCAGGAGCGCAAACAACACTACGCGGCTGGTCGACGGAGGCGCGGGATACACCCTGGAAAGCGCGGCGTGGCGCCGGGACGCGGGCTTGCAACGAACTGTCACGCCATGTCCATCGAGAGGTCGCAATCCAGTTGGTCCCCGGGGGCGGCTGCCCTAGAGTCCGGGCCGGGATCGCCGATGCCTGAACCGCGCGCTGCTGCCGAGAGCTCGACACCTGCCGCCCAGTCCGGCGGTGTGCCCGGCGGCTGGAAGATGCGGATGGAGGACCCGCTCAATCGCTACTATCGGTACCCGATCGCCCGCTGGATCGTGCGGGCGCTGATGAGGACGCCGGTCACGCCGAACCAGGTGACGCTGGTTCAGCCGCTCTTCGCCGCGCTGGCCGGTTACCTGGTGACGTTCGATGATCCGAGGCACCTCATCGCCGGGGCGCTCGTGTTCGAGCTCCGCTCCATCCTGGACTGCGTGGACGGCGCGCTGGCGCGGGCGAAGAGGATGGTGAGCCCCGCCGGGCACGCCATTGACGGCCTGGCCGACTGGCTGGGCGTCGTCTTTCTTTATACCGGCATCTTCTGGCACCTTCACCTTCACCCGCCGCCGGAGGGCCCGTGGAGCGCGACCGTGTCCACGAACGCGCTCCTGCTCATCGCGCTGCTCCAGGGGGCGCTGCGCTCTTTCTCCGCGGACTACTTCAAGCTCAAGTACTGCTCGATCTTCGAGACGGGCACCGACGAGACGGCGGACGTGCTGCGCCGGAAGATCCAGGCGCTCGGCCCTTCCTCCTCGTTCTTTGCCCATTTCGATGTCTTCATCGGGCGCATGGGGCACCTCGCGTTCGAGCACGAGTGGTTCGACCCGCGGCGGAGCCGGTCCTCGACCAGCGCGGATCAGGTAAAGCAGCTGATCCGGGAGGAGGCGTCGCCGCTCACGCGCCTCATCGGCGCGCTCTGGGCGATATCGAACGGCGACGCGTTCCTGTCGATGGTGGTGCTGACGCTCCTCGTGAACCAGCTCTGGCTGGGTCAGGTCTTCTTCGCGACGGGCGGGGTCGTCTGGATCGTCGCGGTCATCTGGCTGAACGGCTGGTTCCTCCGCGGCGCATCCCGCCGCGCGAAGCTGGCCGTCGCCTGAGCTCGGCGCCCTGCGCCGCCGAGCTCAGATCCGCGTAGTCCCCCTCAGGGCCCGCTCCTAGAGAGCGTTTGCCAGGCGGCGGGCTTTCTCCACGTCTTCTTCGAAGTCGATCTCGGTCCAGGGCAGGTCGTCGACGCGCTCGATTCCGAACGGTACCTCCTGGAAAGCGCGGTCCATCGCGGCCTCGTACTCCTGGTCGAGGCGGCCGGCAGAGACCTCCTCCTCGAGGAGGCGCTGCATCGTGCGACCGCCCTGCGGGCCGACCTTGGCGAAGCCGACGGTCTCGCCGGCGATGTCCCAGTCCTTGCCGACCCGGCGCGCGATCTTGAGCACGCGGCCGGCGCGGACGCCGACCATCATCTCTTCGCCGCTCTCCTCCGAGCTCGCGTCGACCAGCAGGCAGTTCTCGTGGGGCGAGCTCACGAGGCGCCGCAGCAGCGCGGCGGGGTACAGCACGTCGGCGTCCATCCACAGCCCGCCGCCTGACAGCCGATCGGCCGCCACGTGGAGCGAGACGATGCTGCCGTGGATGAACCGCGGGTTCTTGACGAGCTCGACCTTCATCGAAGGGCGGAGCGAGGCCAGCGCCTCCTCGATCATCTCGTGCCGGAAGCCGACGACGATCGTCAGATCGGTGACGCCGCTCTCGGTGAGGTTCACGAGGTGGCGCTCGAGCAGCGTCTTGCCCTCGATCGAGATGAGGCACTTGGGCGCGTCCCGGCCGATTCGCCGGCCGCGGCCGGCGGCGAGCAGGATCGCCCTCATCGGCGCGCCTCGGCCGCGAAGCGGGAGGCGAGCTCCTGCGGGGTCTCCGCGACGCGGCCGATGCCCTTCACGGTGCCGCCGTCGACGAGGGCGAGGACCATGACCGGGCCCGGCTGCACGAGCGCGACGCGCAGCGACGCCTCGAAGGACTCGACGGAGTCGGCACGGTGCGTGGCGCGGTAGCCGACCGCGCTGGCGACCGACTCGAGCTTCACGTCGCCCGAGATCGTCCGCTGCCCGCCCGTCGAGGCGTGGGAGCGGTTGTCGAGGACGACGTGCACGAGGTTCGCCGGCCGCTCGCTGCCGACGCTGGCGAGGGCGTTCATGCCCATGAGGACGTTGCCGTCGCCGTCGAGCACGAAGATCCGCTTGCGAGGCTGCGCGAGCGAGAGCCCCAGGCCGATCGACAGGCCGAGCCCCATCGAGCCGATCATGTAGAAGTTCGAGGGCCGGTCCTGCGTCGTGTAGAGCTCGCGGCCGATCATGCCGTTGCAGCAGACCACGAGGTCGTCCTTGCCGACCGCCGCCGTGAACACCTTCAGCGCTTCGAGCTTGTTCATTCGAGCACCCCCGCGGGCACGATGAGCGCCGCCGGCTGCCTGGTGGAGAGCATGACGTCCTTCGCCCACTGCACCTGGGGCCCCATCGGCTCGGCGGCGCGGAGGACGCGGTGCTGGATTTTCATCAGATCGAGGATGGGGAGCATGATCTCGCCCATCATGATGTGCTCCGGGGCGTCGTTGCCGCCCTCGCCGCGCCAGGAGATGACGAGCAGCGCGGGCACCTCGTACATCGTGCTGAGCGAGGCCAGCGCGTTCACGGAGACGCCGAGCCCGGAGTTCTGCATTAGGACCATCGGCAGCCTGCCGCCGAGCCAGGCCCCGAAGGCCATCCCGATGGCGCTGTCCTCGCGGGTCGCGGAGATGTAACGGGCGCTCGCGTCGGCGTCGAGCAGCGAGACCAGGCCCTTCAACAGCGAGCAGGGCACGCCCGCGAAGAAGTCGAACCCCGCCTCCTTGAGCGCGGCGACGAACTCGGGCGCATACGATTTGCCTGAACCGTGGGACATCGCCTCACTCCTTGATGAGCGCCCAGGCGCGACGGTAGTCCTCGAACGTGTCGATCTCGAGCCACCCCTTGTAAACGTCGATCGCCTGCACGTCCGCGCCGCGGTCGATGAGCTCCTGGAGCAGGTCGGTGAAGGTCGCGTTGCGGAGCGACTCGGCCTCGTGGAAGCCGCCCTTCGCGCGGCTCTCCTGCAGCTGGTGGTAGCAGTCGGTCAGCAGGCGCGCGCCCTTCGCGGTGAACATGGCCATGCCCACGAACTCGCCGTGCGCCTCGCCCGCCGGGATCGCCCGGCCGACGCGGGCCACCCGGTGCGGCGCCTCGGCGCCGACGAAGCGGTAGCCGGCCTCCTGCGCGTCCTTCAGGGCCACGAGGTCGGGCACGCCGCGCGCGTCCTTGGGCCGCTGGCCCTCGGCGTACGCGCGGTCGATGACGATCGAGATGTCCGCCGGGCTCTTGAGGAGCTTCTCGAGGTGGCCGCGCTCGAACACGATGTCGCCGTAGAGGAAGAGGAACGGCCCGCTCAGCTCCTTGGAGGCGCGGAAGAGCGAGACCACCTCGTTCGTCGTCGCGTACTCGTCGTTGTCGTAGAAGCGGGCGTTCGGGACCTTGATCGCCTCCTTCTTGTACCCGCGCACGACGGCGACGTCCTTGACGCCGCACGCGTTGAGCACGTCGATCTGCCGCTCGAGGATGCTCTTGCCCTTCAGGTCGAGCATCGGCTTCGGCAGCTCCTCCGTGAGCGGCAGGAGCCCCTGGCTCTGGCCGGCCGCGAGGATGACGGCGGTGACGCCCGGGCTGCCGGAGGGCAGGAAGCTCGACTCCTCCTGCTTCATCTTGTCGACGCCCACGAGCTGGTAGACGCGCTCGAGCGGCACGACCTTGTCGTCGACGCTGCCGGTGTACATCTCGCGCTTCAGCGTCTGGAGCGTCTCCGTCATCGCCTTGATCGACGAGCGGATCGCGTGGTTCGCGAAGATGATCAGCTTGAAGCCGGCCTTGTGCAGCGTGTCGACGCTCGTCGTGCGGTAGATGGTCGGCACGCAGACGAGCGGCGTGTTCGGGCGGTCCCACGCGCGGGCGAAGGAGAGCACCTCGTCCGGGTCCTTGCTCTTCGAGTGGATGAGGACCATGTCGGCGCCCGCGTCCGCGTACGCGCGGCCGCGGCGGAGCGCCTCCTCCATCCCCCAGCCGGCGATGAGCGCCTCGGTCCGCGCGATGACCACGAAGTCGCGATCCTTCTGCGTCGCCTTCGCCGCGCGGACCTTGAGCGCGTGCTCCTCGACGTCCGCGAGCTCGCGCTTCACGCCGGCGTAGAAGCTGCAGCGCTTCGGGAAGATGTTGTCTTCCATGCAGATCGCCGCGATGCCCGCCGCCTCGTACTCCTCGACGCAGCGGACGACGTTGACGGCGTTGCCGTAGCCGTTGTCGCAGTCCGCGACGACCGGGAGCGACGTGTTGTTCATCATCTTGGCGGCCTGGAGGTTCTCCGCCATCGTGAGGATGTTCGCGTCCGGCACCGCGTAGCTCGCGGAGATCTCGAAGCCGGAAGCCCAGAGCCCGTCGAACCCTGCCTCTTCGCCGATCTTTGCAGAGAGCCCGTTGTGCGCGCCGATGATGACGATCGGCCCGGGGCGGGCCATGAGTTCGCGCAGCTTCCTGGCTTTGGTCACGTCTCGTCCACTCCTCCGCGCGGTGTTGCCATCTCCGCCCGACGGGCGACCGCGGCTCTAGGTGCCGCGGTGCGCGTCCCAGGCGAGCGGCGTCCCGTCGTCACCGCGCGCGGGCAGCTCCGGGGTGCGCCTGATCTCGCTCTCCTCCCCGAGGAGCCGGGCCTCAGAACGGGGCCTGCCTTAACACCGTTCGCCTGTGCCGCCAATGCCAGGGCACGACCGCAGCAGACGATCGCGAGGGCGGCGGAGCGCGCTCCGCCGCGTGGGGACGTGCGCGCTGCGGCGGTGCCCGATGGCGGGCGCGCGCGATGCTCGCCGCGGGCCCCCTGCCGCTCAGCCCTCGCGGCCGACGACCCCGCGCAATCGGATCAGCCCGGGGCCCGCGCGGAGCACCGCCTGGCACGCGAGCCGGAGCCGCGGCGGGGCGCCGAGGCGCTCGAGCAGATCGCGCTCGCCGCGCGCGGGCGGTTCGAGGAGCTGCTCCCCTTCGACGACCTCGACGCGGCACGTGGCGCAGCGCGCGTCGCGGCACGAGAACACGATCGGAGCGCGCGCGTCATCGCAGACATCGATGAGCCTGCCGGCTCCCGCCTCCGCGGTGACGGCGGGGCCGAGCGCGCCGTCCTCGAACACGACTGTGGGCACCGCCGATTCCTCCTCACCTGCCCGGCGCGCGACGCCGAGAGCGCATTTTCGCGGGCGTCGGCTCGCACTATACGACGAGCGATGACGGATCGCTGGGACGCAATCATCCTCGGCGGAGGGCCGGGTGGGTCGACGCTCGCCGCATCGCTGGCCCGCCTCGGCCGCCGGGCCCTCGTCCTCGAGCGCGAGAGGTTCCCTCGCTTTCACATCGGCGAGTCGCTGCTGCCGCTGTCCCGCGAGGTCTTCGAGCGGCTCGGGCTGGACGAGGAGCTGGACGCGCGCTTCCTCCGCAAATACGGCGCCCGGTTCCTGTGCTCGTCGACGGGGCGGACGCGGACGTACAGCTTCGCCGACGCGTTCGATCCGAGGTTCGAGTTCGCCTACCAGGTGCAGCGCGACGCGTTCGACCAGCTGCTGCTCCGCCACGCCGCGGAGCTCGGGGCGGAGGTGCGCGAGTCGTGGGAGGCCGTCGAGGTGGTGTTCGAGGGCCCCCGCGCCGTCGGGGTGCGCGCGCGCCCCCGCGCTGCTCGACCCGACGGCGCCGGGCCGGAGGAGGCCGCGGCCGCGCGCGCCGGATCGAGCGACGCCGTCGAGCTCCGGGCGCCGGTGATCGTGGACGCGACGGGGCGGGACACGCTGCTCGCGTCGAGGATGCGGCGGAAGGCGCAGCTGGCCGAGCTCGACAAGACCGCGCTGTTCACCCACTACGAGGGCGTGCCCCGCGAGGAGGGGATCCACCAGGGCGACATCCAGATTGTCCTCTTCGAGCACGGGTGGTTCTGGTTCATCCCGTTCCGCGGCGAGGTGACGAGCGTGGGCGCGGTGGTGTCGTCGAGCTGGATCCGGAGCCGGGCGAAGGGGGAGCGGCTCGACGAGCTCTTCGATCGCACCGTCGCGCAGAGCGGCTGGGCGCGGGAGTTCCTCGCGAGCGCACGGCGCGTCAGGCCGGTGGGGGCGCTCGCCGATTTCTCGTACCGGATCGACCAGCTCGCCGGAGATGGATGGCTCTTCGTGGGCGACGCGGGCGGGTTCCTCGACCCGCTCTTCTCGACGGGCGCGCACCTCGCCATCAAGGGCGCCGATCTGGCCGCCACGGCCATCGACCGCGCGCTCGACGCCCGGGACACCTCGCGCGCCGCGTTCGCGGCCTACGAGGCGGAGATCCGCTACGCCGTCGATCTCTTCCTGGGGGTCGTTCAGGGCTTTTACAAAGGCCAGTTCCGGGAGACGCTGTTCGAGCCGAACCAGCGGACCACGATGCGCAAGCTCATCACCAGCATGCTCGCGGGCGACGTGTTCCACGCCGAGCGGCGGCCGCAGTGGGCCTCGTTCCTCCGGCAGCACTATCCGGCGGAGGTGCCCGCCTTCGCGTGAAGGGCGGCGGGCGGCCGAGTGTGTGCCTCGTCGCGCGCGCTCGCCCGGGCGCTCGGCCGTCCGGCGCTCAGCGGCCGCACGCTTCGCGGTCGAGGACCGCGTCGCTCATCTGCTTGCAGGCGGCCGCGAGCGCGACGCGCGCCTCCGCCCTCGCGGCGCCCTTCAGCGCGTCGTCGTCGGCCTCCGCCCTGGCCTCGAGCACGTCGCGCGCGATCCGGATCGCGGCCTCGTGGCTCTTCCTGGTCTCCGCGGGCAGCTTGCTGGCGCAGGTGGTCATCGTGGCCAGGTAGCTGTCGCATGCGTCGACACCCGTGCTGTCGAGCTCGACCTTCCCCGGATCGCCGCCTGCCTTGCCGCAGCCGAGGGTGAAGGTGCCGCAGAGGAGAAGTGCCAGGTGAGCTCTCGCCATCGTCGCGCGCGCCGGAGCGCCGCGCGCCGCAGGAGGCCGGTGCTGGCCGCCTCGCGCGCTGCCCCACGCCGGCGCACCCTGCCATGAGCTCGCGCCGCGGGGCAATTTTCGGTGGCTCAGGCGCGCCCTGGCATGAGCCTGCGCCGCGGGGGGAGCTCGAGCCTGCGCCGCGGGGGGAGCTCGGCGGGTCAGGCGCGGATCAGCAGGATGGCGTGCTCGTGGCGCGGGCGGCGCTGGAAGGCGCGCGCCGTGGGGCGGTGGAAGTGGGGGCGCGGCTGCGACGCGACCGCGCGGACCGCGAAGCGCGCGCCGGACGCGGCGGCCTTGACGACGTCGACCGCGTAGACCGGCGCGCCGGCGACCACGCTGTCGGCGATCAGCAGCACGAGCGGCGCGCCGCTCCGGAGGACGCGCGCGAGCGCGGCGAGCACGCCGCCGAGCTCGTCGCGCCAGCGCGCGCGGCCCGCCTCGGGGCCGAGCGGGTCGAGGTGCCGGCGGGCCCCGATCTCGTCCTGCTCGAAGCGGGCGCTGCGGAGCCGGAGCCAGCGCAGCCTCGCCTCGTGGTGGGCGAGGTAGTCGTACACGCCCGGGTAGGGCGGCGACGTGATCGCGAGGTGGACGGAGCCGGCCTCGACGCCGCGGAGCACGCGCGCGTCTCCCTCCTCGACGAGCGCGGGGGGGCTCGCTTCGAGCGGCGCGGCGACCTCGGCGAGGCGCTGGGCGAGCTCCTCCGCCTTGCGGATGAAGAGCCGCGCCGGATAGCCGGCGGCGATCCGCCGCGGCAGCTCGTGCTCCGACGTGTCGGACGTGCGGCGGCTGAGCTTCGTCAGGATGGCGGAGAGGACGAGCTCGAGATCGGCGCGGAGCGCGTCGGCGCCGTGGCCCGCGATGCGGTCGAGGCCGACGCGGAGCCCGTCGAGCTCGAGGAGCACGTGCGGCTCGAACAGGGCGACGTCCTCGGGGCCGTACCGGCGGCTCGGACCGGCGCGCGCCTTGCGGCGCTCATCGGCCGCGGCCGCGACCTCGCGGGCGGCGGCGACGAGCCGCTCCCGCTCGCCGGGGGTGCTTCCCTGCACCTTGAGGCGGGCGAGGCGCACGGCCAGCGGGTTCGCGTCGACGCCGATCGCCGCCCGGCCCGCGAGCCGGGCCTCGACGAGGACGGTGCCGCTGCCGCAGAAGGGGTCGAGCACCCGCTCGCCCGGCCTCGAGAGGCCCTCGATCAGCCGGCGGGCGGTGTCCGGGTGCATCCGGGCCGGGTAGCTGTGGAACCCGTGCACGTGCGCGCGCGCCGCTTCCTCCGCCGTGCTCGAGCTGGCCACGTCGAGCGCGTGGGCGAGCTTCGCGGCGCTTTCGGGGTCGCCCTCGAGCACCGTCGCGCCGCCGATGTGGGTCAGGGCGCGGCGCTCCTGGGGCGCGGGCCGGCTCGCGCGGGCCTTCTGCTGCTGCGGGCCTGGCTTCGGCTTGGGATCAGCGCTTCGCGGGGTCGACATGGGCGGTCCGTTGCGTCAGGGGCTCGGCGGCGAAGGCTTCCTCTTCGGCGGCGAGGGCGTGCGCCACGCTCTCGGCCCCCGCCTCGCCCTGGTCTTCGCCGCGCGCCGCGCCGACGCGCAGCTTCGGCGCATAGCCGAACTCGCCCGCGGGGCTCACCGCGCCGCGCACGACGTCGTTGACCTCCAGCAGGGCGAGGAGCTCCTCGGCTTGGGACTCGGCGATGCGGAGGGTCGAGGCGAGTCCGCCGGCGGTGAGCGGGCCCTCGGCCTGGCGGGCGACGTCGGAGGCGACGGAGACCCAGGCGGCGTCGAGCGCGGGCGCGATGTCCCGGCTCCGCGACTTCGCCCGCCGGAGCGCCCAGAGGGCGAAGGCGCCGACGGGCGCCATGGTGAGGAGGCCGGCGGTGAAGAGCCCGACGCTCGCGCCGAGGACGAGCAGCAGCACGGCGAACAGGAACAGCTCGAAGCCGAGCAGCGCGCTGGCCGCGACGCCCGCGGCGCGCCAGACCGAGCGCGCCGAGGCCGCCGCGCGCGCCTTCTGGAGCAGCGGCACCTCGCGGCCGGATCGCTCGACGCGGTCGTCGGCGACGGGGACGCGCGGGCCTCCGCAGGCGTCGCACGCGAAGCGCAGCTCGGGGTGCGCCGAGGCGCCGGTCACGCCGCCGCAGTGCGGGCAGGCCTCGGCGCGCGCGGCCGCGCCGCACTGCGGGCAGCGATCGCCCTCCGGCGCGAGCGCCGCGTCGCACACGCGGCAGCGGGCGGCGCCGGGCGATGCGTCGCTCACGGCGCGCTCGCGGATGGGGCCGAGCGGGCGATGACCACGGTCGCGTGCATGGCCGTCGACGTACTCCGGTTGCCGGCGCTCGGCCAGGGGTCCTGACGGCGCGCGCGGCTTCACCGGCTTCTTTGGGCGTGCCATGATGGGACATGGCGTCGCGATGGGCGCGGACCGGTCGAACCGACGCGACGGTGCAGGCGGCGTCCGGCTATCTCGTCCTCGCGGCGCTGGCGATCTCGCTGGGCCTGGTGCTGCGGGATGGATGGCCGTGGATCCACCCGAGCCCGTGGCTCGCGCTGCCGCCGCTGGCCGCGCTGCTGATGAGCGCCTTGCTCGGCCTCACGCTGGCGGCCGGCGTCATCGCGACGACGCGCGTCGCCGTGGCCCGGTTCAGCTGGGCCCGGCGCCTGCACGCGGAGCTCCGCCCGGTCGCGCGCGACTTCTCGCTCGGCCAGATCCTGCTCCTCGCGGGCCTCTCGAGCCTGGGGGAGGAGCTGCTCTTCCGCGGGCTCCTCACGCCGCTCCTCGGCGTGCTGCTGAGCGCGATCCTCTTCGGTCTGATGCACCAGATGCGCGGTCCGAGCCGCTGGGTGTGGATCGGCTGGGCGGTGGGCGTGGGCGCGGGGCTCGGCGCCATCTTCGCGGCGACCGGGTCGCTCGTCGGGCCGGTCCTGGCGCACGCCGTCGTGAACGCGGTCAACCTGAGCTACCTGCGCGATCACGATCCGGGCGCGGTGGAGCAGCAGCCGACGCTCTAGATAGGCGCTTCCGCTTCTTCTTGTTGTACCCGTTGCCCGCCGTCAGCGCTTCTTCGCGTCGGGGCGGGGAGGCCTGGCCGGCGCCGGTCTCGGGGGGATCGGGGTCGCGCGCTGCGGGCCTTCGTGGCTTGCCGGCTGGGTCTCTGGGGGAGCGAGGGTCCCGCGGGAGAGCTCGCCCGTGTCCACGGCGCTCTGCCGCTCGCGCCCTGGCGAGGACGGGCGCGAGGGGGGCGGTCGGCTCCCGCCTCGCGGGAGCGTCGGAGGCTCGCTCTCCTCCACGCGCACGCCGCGCTGGCTCGACGGCCTCGCCGTCCTGCGGGCCAGCGAGGGCAGCGTCGGCGGCGCCGCCGGGGTCGCCAGCTCGAACTCGAAGTTCAGCTCGAGCGACGGCGGCCCATCGGAGATCGCCACGCCGGGGTCGGAGCCCTTCGGCGGCGCAGGGGTGGGCCCGCGGCGCAGGCGCTCCTCGGACACGACGCGCGACGACGGCGGCGCGACGTCGTCCAGAATGGACGACGGCCCGCCGAGCGCCGTCGTCGCGCTCCGGGGCTCCGGACGGCGTCGCGACGGCGGGAGCGGAAGCTCGACGCGGGCGCTCTCGTCCTCGAGCCGGGTCGCCTCGAGCAGGTACGCAGCGATGGATGTCCGCTGCGCGGGCAAGGGGCGGACGCCGGGCACGAACGCGAACCGTCCGACCTTCCAGCTGAGCATGGTCCGGAGCGCGGCGAGCGCCGAGGCGCGCGTGCCTCCCACGGTCCCCTCGACGATGCACCCTTCGGCGATGTCCAGCTGAGCCCGACGTTTCTTGCTGCTCACCTCGAACACGCCCGACCGCCGCTCCATCTCGAGGACCGTGAGGACGGTCGCGATGGACATCTGGCTGAGATCGCCCTCGATCGCGGTCTGATCGACGGAGGTCGGGATGGACATGAGGCTGTCCCGCCGCTGGCGCAGGCGCGACGCCATCTGCACGAGCGCCCCGATCTGCGCGACGACCTCGCCGACCCGGAACGGCTTGGTCATGTAGACGTCGGCGCCCACGTGGAACCCTTCGAGGCGGGCCTCCTGGTCGTCGAGCGCGGAGAGGAACAGGAACGGGGTGACCGATACCCGGGACGGCTGGGTGCGCACGTTGCGCGCGACCCAGTAGCCGTCGTGGTCGGGCAGGCCGATGTCGCAGACGATGCACTCGGGCTCCAGGGTGCAGGCGGTGGAGAGCCCGGCCTCCGCGGTGGCGCAGAAGATGACCTCGTAACCTGCCTCCCGGATCGCGGTGGCGAGCAGGTCCGCGATGTACTCCTCGTCCTCGATCACGAGCACGACCCCGCTCGGCATCTGGCAGACGGTACACGCGCCCTGCGGGGGTGGCCAAGGGTGAATGGCGGAGAGCCAGCCTGATCGTTCATTCGCCGGCGCGCCGCCGTCCCGGCTCCTCGCGCGAGCTCGCCGCGGCATCCCGCGCGGGTTCGCCCGCGGCGTCCGGCCGCGGCGAGGAATCCACGCTATAAGAACGGAAATGGCAACTCTGGTCCGAGAGGCCGACGGTACGGCGCGGCCCGGCGAGCGGCCCTCGTCGGGGGCACGCGTCTTCATCGCGATGAGCGGCGGAGTCGACTCGTCCGTCGCGGCGGCGCGCCTCTGCGACGCTGGATACGAGGTCGTCGGCGTGACGCTGCACCTCTGGGACTACCCCGACGACGGCAGCGTCAAGAGCCGCTGCTGCGCGCCCGAGGATCAGCACGACGCCCGCCGGGTCGCCGATCACCTCGGGATCCCGCACTACACGTTCGACCGCCGCGCCCTGTTCCGCGAGCACGTCGTCGACCCCTTCGTCGAGGCCTACCTCGCGGGTGAGACGCCGAGCCCGTGCGTGGCCTGCAACCGTTCCGTCAAGCTCCGGGAGCTGTTCCCGCTGGCGGAGCGGCTCGGGGTCTCGTGGGTCGCGACGGGCCACTATGCGCGGGTCGTCCTGGAGGAGGGCGGCGCTCGCCTCTACCGCGGCCGCGATCGGCACAAGGATCAGAGCTATTTCCTGCACATGCTCCGGTCGGACGAGCTGTCGCGGCTCCTCTTCCCGCTCGGCGACTCGACCAAGGACGAGGTGCGCGCCGAGGCGATCGCCCGCGGGCTCCCGGGCGCCGAGAAGGGGGAGAGCCAGGAGCTCTGCTTCATCCCGTCCGGCCGTTACGCGCCGTTCGTGGCCGACCGCGCCGCGGACAGGCTCCGGCCCGGCCCCATCGTCGATCGGGACGGCCGCGTTGTCGGGTCGCACGGCGGGGTGCACGGCTTCACGGTGGGCCAGCGCAAGGGCATCGGCGTCTCGCTCGGCCGGCCCGCGTTCGTCGTGGGCCTCGACGCCGCGTCCGGCGCGGTGCACCTCGGCGACGAGGGCGATCTGTACGCCGCGGGCGCCGAGATCGCCGACGCGGTGTGGTGCGACGACGCGGTCTTCCCCCTGGAGGCCGAGGTGCGGGTGCGCGCGCGGCACGAGGCGGCGCCTGGCATCATCGAGCGGCGCCGCGACCCCGCGACGGGCGCGGAGAGCTTCGTGGCGCGGTTCGCGAGCCCGGTGCGGTCGGTCTCCCCCGGGCAGATGGCCGTGGTCTACCGGGGCGATCGCGTCCTCGGGGGAGGCCGCATCAAGGCGGCCCTTCGCTCGCAGGCGGCGTCATGAGGGCCCGTGCGCTCGCGCCCCTCGCCTGCGCGCTCTCGCTCGGGTGCTCGCTCGGGCAGGGGGAAGGCGAGGTCGTCAGCGAACGGCTGCGCGCGGCCGGCTGCTGGGACGACAGCTACGACATGAACCCGGACTTCTTCGCTGCGGTCCCCTACCGCTCCACATTGCAGGTCCGGGTGCAGCGGGGGAGCGACCTGCAGGAGATCTCGGACGGGCTCGCGGTCCTGATCGATGACGTCGACCTCATCCGCGGGGACGGGACCGTGAACAAGCTCGACGTCGACCTGAGCGTCGGGCTCCCGCCCGGCGTCCAGCTGCCGGGCTCGCCTCCACCGACCCCGAAGCCGGAGGGGCTCGCGCCGCTCGTGCACATGGCGCTTTACCTCCAGCGGTCCTGCCACAACCAGAACATCGTGCTCTACGCCGTCGATGGGACCATCAAGTTCCAGGCGCTGTTCAGCGGCGATCCCAACGAGACGGACGCGGTCGACAAGTACACCGACGCGACGTTCGACGTCTGGGTCGGCGATCCGCGCGACGCAGGGCTCGGTAATCCGGCCGACGCCATCCCTCGGGAGCTCCTCTCGCGGGTCACCGGGGGGTTCCGCTTCTACTTCGAGCGGGGTCAACCTGGGCAACCGTTCCCCTGAGCCCGTCACGACTCCGTCCTGGGTTTCAGGTGGTGTCCTACCTGTCGGGACAGGCGCCTTCAGCGTCCCGGTGGATTGAAGCTGACCATCTGGAAGGTGTCCTGGCCGAGACGACATGGCAAAGCGCCGCGAACTCGCGGTAAAGTAGTGACCGCTCATGCCCCAACCCCCGCCTCGACCCGCATCGCGAATGGGCGGACCTCCAAGCCCCGGGTCGACCAATTCATCGCTCGAAGCGCGCGCGAAGGAGTCCGAGAAGCAGCAGGGGACCTACTTCCTGGGCCGTTACCGTGTGGTCGACGAGATCGGGGTGGGCGGAATGGCGAGCGTTCACCTGGCTCGCATGGATGGCCCGGGCGGCTTCCAAAAGTGGGTCGCGATCAAGCGGATCCACCCTCATCTGGTCGAGGACGATCAGTTCGTCGACATGTTCCTGGATGAGGCGCGCATCGCGGCTGGCATCAACCACGCCAACGTCGCGCAGGTCTTCGATCTCGGGAAGGACGACAACACCTACTGGATCGCCATGGAGTACCTCCACGGCGAGCCGCTCCGGGAGGTGATGCGCCGCGCGGAGGAGCGCCGGTTGCGCATCTCACCCGAGCTCGCTGCGCGCATCTGCTCCGATGCCGCAGAGGGGCTTCACGCCGCTCACGAGCTGCGCGGAAAGAACGGCCAGCTGCTCGGCCTTGTGCACCGAGACGTCACGCCGCACAACCTGTTCCTCACCTACGACGGCTACACCAAGGTCGTGGATTTCGGGATCGCCAAGGTGGCCGACCGGCTGTCGTCCACCCGCGCGGGAACGCTGAAAGGCAAGTTGGCCTACATGTCTCCCGAGCAGGTGCGCGGCAACGAGATCGATCGCACGACCGACGTGTTCGCGCTCGGGGTCGTCCTCTGGGAGCTCACGACGAACCAGCGCCTCTTCCGGATGGATACGGATCTCGACACGCTCGAGAAGGTGCAGGCCTGCGTGGTCCCGCCGCCGTCCACGATCGTGCCCGACTATCCGATCGAGCTGGAGAGCGTGGTCATGAAGGCGCTCGCCAAGCACAAGCAAGACCGCTTCCAGACCGCGCGTGAGTTCTCGCGAGCCCTGCAGAATTTCCTGATGAGGAGCGGGGTCTTCGTTGGCTCCGAAGAGGTCGCGCAGTTCGTGCAGCAGGTGTTCGTCGATCGCATCCAGAAGCGTGAGGCGCACCTCGCGTGGGCCGCCGAGGTGACGTCCACCATCAACGTCGAGCAGGTGCGCGCGCGCAGCTCGACGACGGCCACGGACAGCGTCGGGCTGCGCAGCCGAGGTCGAGAGCCTGAGCCGCAGCAGCGCCTCACGCCGCCGCAGATCCTGCGGCACAACGCTCCGCCGGCGAGCGGGATCGCGCCGGTCGGGCGCCCGCCGCCGAGGGACGCGGACGACCGGCAGATGGTCGCCTCATCGCTGATGGATGACGATGAGGATGTCCCGACGACGGTCGCGACGCGCGAGCAAGCCGAGCCGGTGCGCTCCCTTCCTCATGGGGAGCGCCCGATGGTGCGCCCGGCGGCAGGCATGGTGCCCGAGCCGGCGCCAGCGCAGCCTCGCCAGGCCGGCGTCCAGTCCGGCATTGCCACGGTGCGCCCTGGCATGTCGACGGCGCGCCCCGGCTTTTCGCCGTCCTACCCGAGCCCACCGCGCGTGCCCGGCGGCCACGATCCTGCTCCGCCTCCGCTCTCCTCGAGCCCGTACCCTCCGCGCGACTTCGACACCGGCGAGCTCGCGCCCCTCCCCAAGGGAGGCCTCCTGGACAGCGATCTGGGCAACCCGCTCGCGTCCACGCTCGCGCTCCCGTCGCAGGATCCACCGCCGGTTTTGCAGAGCGCGAGCGAGCCTGCGCGTCACGCCCGGATGACCAGGACCCCTGCCGTCGCCGCGCCGTCGCCGGCGCACGCTGCGGTCCCGTACGCGCTCCCGTTCAATGGCCAGGGTCATGCCCCGGCCCATGCGCCCGCTGTCGGCTCGCCGGTGCAGGCGGCACCGCCGCCGATGACCGTGGGGCAGGCCCAGCTGTTCGCGTCCGCGGCGACAGCGCAGCCTCCACAGTCGCAGATCGAGACGGCGCTCTCCCTGCCGCGCCCGGATCCGGCGGCCATCTGGGCCGCCACGCAGGACGCGGCGTCCAAGGGGAACGGCAGGAACACGCTCGTGCTCGTCGCCGTCATCACCCTCACCGTGCTGTGCGTGCTCGGTATCGGCGCGCTGATCTACATGAAGACGAGCGCCGCGCAGTCCTCGCCTTCCAGGGGCGTGGACGCTGTCCCTGCGTCGCCCGCCTCGACGGACGCGACCACCACGGGCCAGTCGAGCTCCTGCGTACCCGGGGGCTCCGCGGGGGACGGGCACAGGCGCGGCCTCGCTGTCCGCGGCCGAGCGTCCGTCATCCACCCCGACCCGATCCGCCAGCAGCGCCTTACGATGAAGGGATGAAGTCTGTCCACCGCCGCTCGAACGGTGCCAGGGCGCGGCACCGCCCCGGCGAGCGAGCTCAGCTGCGTATCGAGGCGCTGGCCGCCGGAGGCGCGGGGGTCGGTCGGCTCGCGGGCGAGGTCGTCTTCGTCCCTGGGACCGCGCCGGGTGATCTTGTCGACGTCGAGCTCGACAGGAGCGCACGCCCGGCGAGGGGCAGGCTCCTCGATGTCGTCGAGCCGAGCGCCGACCGCGTCGCTCCGCCGTGCCGCTTCGCTGACGCCTGCGGCGGCTGCGACTGGATGCACGTCCGTATCGAGGCGCAGCAGGCCGCGCACGAGCGGATCGTCCGGCAAGCCATCGCGCGGGCGACGTCGCTCGCCGAGGCCGATCTGCCGCCGATCCGCGTCCATCCGGCCCCCCTTCCGCTCGGCTACCGATCGCGGGCGAGGTTGTTCGCGCGCGCGGAGCGCGGCGAGGTGCGCGTGGGGTATCGCGCGCCGAGGACGCACGCCGTGGCGGCGGTCGATCGCTGCGTGGTGCTTGTCGACGCGATCGCGCCGCTCGCCGGCGAGCTGCCCGGCGTCCTCCATGGGGCCGTGGGGGAGGGCGATGTCCTGATCTCGCTGGGCGCCTCGAGCCGCCCGGTGGTCGAGGTCCTGTGGCGTGGCCAGCTGCCGCCGGCCGTGTGGCAGCGGCTGGACGAGCGCACGGCGCGCGGCGGGTGGGCCGGCGCCCGCGTCACGCTCGACGGCGCGCGCGAGGCCGCGTCGTTCGGCGATCCGCGGCCCGCGATCCTGGGAGCGGACGGCCTGCCGCTGCTCCTCGCGCCGGGCGGGTTCGGGCAGCCGTCCGAGGAGGGGGCAGCCGTCCTCGCCCGCCGCGCCGCCGAGCTTGCCCACCTCGACTCCACCCGCCCGCCGCACGTCCTGGAGCTGTTCGCCGGGAGCGGGACGCTCTCCGTGCTGCTCGCGCGCGGCGCGCTGCGACCCTCTCCGGGCGCCGAGCCCGGCGGAGCCGTGGCCTCCGGCCCCCCGGGGCCCGCGTCCTTCACGGCCGTCGAGCTCTCGTCCGGAGCGGTCGCTTGCCTGCGGCAGAACCTCGCCGCTCGAGGCCTCGCCGGCAAGGCGATCGAGGCGGACGCCGATCAGTACCCGATCCCGGCCCGCACCGACGTCGTGGTGCTGGATCCGCCGCGCAGCGGGGCTCCCGGCGCGGCGCGCGCGATCGCCGCCTCGAGCGCGCGCGTGGTCGTCTACGTCTCCTGCGATCCGGCCACCCTCGCGCGCGATCTCGGCGAGATCCTCCGCGGCGGCTTCGAGATCACGGACATCGAGGCGGTCGAGCTCTTTCCCCAGACGAGCCATATCGAGTCGATCGTGCGGCTCTCCCGCGCCCGCAGATCCCCGCGCTGATCCGCGCGGGCACGCCGGCTTGCTCGCCGCGCCGAGCGTTGCTCCGCCGAGCTCGGCCGGAGGGCCGCGCGCGACCGCGTGGCGCCGTCGCCCGGCGGCTTGCGCTACGCTGCCAGGGATGATTCACCACCTCGACGATCGCCTCCGCGAAGAGGCGCGGCGCTATCGTCTCGTGTTCGCCTGCCCCGATTGCGCCTCGTTCGAGCCGGTTGCCCCCGATCCCGACGACGGGGGCGCCGGGCCGCCTGACCGCGGGCCTCGTTGCTCTCTTGGCTACCCGGTCGCGCCGCACCTGAGCACGTCGCTCGAGGATCGCGACGAGATCATCTTCTGCAAAGCGTTCGAGCTGCGATGAGCCCTCCTGCTGGACCTCCCCCGCCGCCCAGGCGGGGCCGGTCGCACCCCCCGTCGCTGATCCGCCTCGCCGAGCGGCTGATCCGGGACGAGCGGCTGCTCGCTCGCGGCGACGTCGTGCTCTGCGCCTGCTCCGGAGGCCCCGACTCGACCGCCCTGCTGCACGTCCTTTCGCTGCTCCGGCGGCGGATCGGCCACGAGGTGGTCGCGCACGGCGTCGACCACGGCCTCCGCGCCGCGGCCGCGGCCGAGCTCGCGATCGCGCGCGACCTGTCCGAGCAGCTCGGGGTCCCTTACGCCGAGACCCGCGTGGACGTGGCGCCCGGCGCGAACCTCCAGGCCAGGGCGCGCGCCGCCCGGTTTGCCGCGCTGGCGGCCGCGGCGGCGGCGCACGGCGCCCGCGCGATCGCGACCGGCCATACCGCGGACGACCGGGCCGAGACGGTGCTCTTGCGCCTGCTGCGGGGCGCGGGGCCGCGTGGGCTCGCCGTGCTGCCGCCGCGCGCCCCGCTCCCGTCCGGCGTCGCCGGCGCGGCGTGTGGCGGCGTGGAGCCGGGCTCGGCGGCGAGCATCGAGCTCATCCGCCCCTTGCTCCAGGCCCGCCGCGCCGACGTCCTGGCCCACCTCGGCCGACATCGACTGGCGTTCGCCGAGGATCCCAGCAACCGCGATCCCCGTTTCACCCGCGTCCGCGTCCGCCGCGAGCTCCTGCCGCTCCTCGAGGACCTGTCGCCGGCGATCGTCGAGCACCTCTGCGCGCTCTCGGACATGCTCGTCGCCGGGCGAGAGCGGCCGCCTGGCGGCGATCCAGACGTCCTCGACGGCAGCGAGCCGCTGTCGATTCCGCTGTCGATTCCGCTGTCGATTCCGCTCGGTCGGGCGCAGCGATTCGCGATCGAGCGGGCTCGCAAGCTGGGGCGGCCGCTGCGCGTCCGGGTTCGCGGCGGCGAAGAGATCGCCGTGGGCTTTCCAGAGGAGTCCAGCGTGCTTATCGAGGACGGGTCTGCGCGTCGCGGGACCTGACCGCATGCACCCCACCCGCGGCCCCTGTCGAGTCCCCTTTTTTCGCCGTGTCACCACGGTGGAGACCCGCGGTCGACGACCGAGCTGACGGGTGGCATGCTGACTGGAACACGCGTACAATTTCAGTACACGCCGGCTCGCCGCGCGAGCTTAGAGGGTCCTCGTGAAGCAATCGCACAAGACGCTGCTGCTCTGGGTTCTGCTGATCATGATGTTCTTGGCGATCTGGCAGTTCTTGAGCCCGGATTCCCGGCCCGCCACACAAGTCGCGTTCAGCGAGTTCATGGCCCAGGTCCAGGTCGAGGCCAAGGACAAGGATCCGCACGTCGAGTCGGTCACGATCAAGGACCGCGAGTACACCTTCTGGGTCAAGGACCCGAAGAGCGGGACGAAGACGAAGAAGGTCACGATCGGGCCTGACAACGCCGACGAGATCACGAAGACGATCGTCGACAACAAGGTCGCGGTGTTCTTCGAGAAGGAAGACACGTCGCCGTTCTGGCCGGGGGCGATCATGTACCTCCTGCCGACGGTCTTCCTGCTCGTGATGTTCTATCTGTTCATGCGCCAGCTCCAGGCCGGCGGCGGCAAGGCGATGAGCTTCGGCAAGTCGCGCGCCCGGTTGCTCAGCGAGGCGCAGAACAAGGTGACGTTCGCCGACGTCGCGGGCATCGACGAGGCGAAGGACGAGCTCGAGGAGATCATCGCGTTCCTCAAGGACCCGAAGAAGTTCCAGAAGCTCGGCGGCCGGATCCCGAAGGGCGTCCTGATGATGGGCCCCCCCGGGACGGGCAAGACGCTGCTCGCACGCGCGATCGCCGGCGAGGCGGGGGTGCCGTTCTTCTCGATCTCCGGCTCGGATTTCGTCGAGATGTTCGTCGGCGTCGGCGCGAGCCGGGTGCGCGACCTGTTCGAGCAGGGCAAGAAGCACGCGCCGTGCATCATCTTCATCGATGAGATCGACGCGGTCGGCCGCCACCGCGGCGCGGGGCTCGGCGGCGGTCATGACGAGCGCGAGCAGACGTTGAACCAGCTGCTCGTCGAGATGGACGGCTTCGAGTCGAACGAGGGCGTGATCATCGTCGCCGCGACGAACCGCCCCGACGTCCTCGACCCTGCGATCCTGCGGCCTGGCCGCTTCGACCGGCGCATCGTCGTGAACCGGCCCGACGTGCGCGGCCGCGAGGGCATCCTCCGGGTCCACACGAAGAAGGTCCCGCTCGGTCCGGACGTCGACATGGAGATCCTGGCGCGGGGCACGCCCGGGTTCGTCGGCGCCGACATCGAGAACCTGGTCAACGAGGCGGCCCTCCTCGCGGCGCGTCAGGACAAGGACGTCGTCTCGATGGTCGACTTCGAGATGGCCAAGGACAAGGTGCTGATGGGCGCCGAGCGCCGCAGCATGGTCATCAGCGACGAGGAGAAGCGGACCACGGCCTACCACGAGGCCGGGCACGCGCTCGTCGCCAAGCTCCTGGAGAAGTTCTCGGATCCGGTCCACAAGGTGACGATCATCCCGCGCGGCCCGGCGCTCGGCCTCACGCAGCAGCTGCCCAAGGAGGACCGGCTCAGCATGTCGCGCGACTTCGCCAAGGCGCGGCTGTCGGTGCTGATGGGCGGCCGCGTGGCGGAGGAGATCGTGTTCGGCCAGTTCACGACGGGCGCGGGCAACGACATCAAGCAGGCGTCGAACCTCGCGCGGCGCATGGTGACCGAGTTCGGCATGAGCGACGTGATCGGGCCGATCTCGTACGGCGCTGACGAGGAGAGCGTGTTCCTCGGGCGCGATTTCACGAGCCGGCGCCGCGACTACTCGGAGACGATCGCCAACCAGATCGACGACGAGGTGCGGCGGTTCATCCTCGACGCCCACGCCGAGGCGCGGCAGCTCCTCACGGACAACCGCGAGATCCTCGAGCGGCTCGCCACGGCGCTCCTCGAGCGCGAGACGCTGGACGCCGAGGAGGTCGACGCCATCGTCGGGGGCCGCGAGCTGCCGCAGCGCCAGCGCGTCGTGATCCCGAGCTACAGCGATCGCGATCGCGCCGCCAAGGAGAAGCGCCGCGCGGCCAGCATCTTCGGCACCCCGAAGCCCGCCCCGAGCACCTGATCCCGAAGCGCGGGGCGGCGCCCGATGCCTCGGGCGGCCCCCCGCGCACCTGCGGCGCCACGCGGGACGGCGCGGCGCCCCGAGCCCCCTCGATTCCCTTCCCCAGCAGAAGAGCGGCGCGCGCAGCCGGCGCGCTCCCCGGATCGCCTCAGGGGGCGGTCAGCGTTGCCTGCAGGAACGCCCACTGCTGCAGATCCGCCGGGCGGCCGTCGTCGTGCGCGCGGTTCGCCTTCGTGAAGATCGCCTGGGCGCCGTCACCGAAGAGGAACAGGCCGTAGCCGAGCGCGAGGCGCAGCGGCTCCCACGGCTGCAAGGCGAGCGAGACGTCGATCTCGTGGCCCAGCGTCCGGCTCTCGTTGTCGCTGGCGGCGCCGACAGGGAGGAGGCGCGCTGTCACCCACCTGCCTGTTGGAGAGGCGAGGCCGACGAACGTGTATCCGGCGGAGACGGTCAGCGGGTCGAAGGGTGAGGCGCGGACGCTTCCGCCCCCCTCGATCACGTTGGACCACGCGTAGAGCCCCATGGGGCCGTGGTTGTTCTGCGCGTCGGGCAGGATCGGATCGAAGCGGCGCTGCGTCTCGCCCACCGCGAGCGCGCCATCGTCGCCCGTCGCGTAAGCGCCGCGGGCGCTGAAGGTGAGGTGGGCGGGGAGCGCTGTCTCGAGCTCTGCCCGCGCTGCGGCCGCGAACGCGCCGAGAGCGCGGTCGGCCGCGAACGTGGCCACACGACCGAGCTCGTACGCCCCCTCGATCGCGTAGCGAAAGCCCCGGCGGTCGCCGGAGATGCGTGCGTCGAGGACGACGGTGTCGCCGGGCGTGAGCCAGGTCGGGCGCGGCTCCCGGGTGATGCGCGCGAGCGCCGTGGCCTCGAGGTGGAGCAGGGGGGCGAGCCGCCAGATCGCGTTCAGGCCGTAGAGCTGGGACCCTGTCCCGGCGGCGATGGGCTTGCGCGTCCCCGCCACCTCGGGCGGAGCGCCTCCCGGCGCGGCGAGGAGCACGGCCATCGCCTCGAGGTCGACGTTGCCGAGCTGCAGCCCTGCGCGCACCGCATCGAGCGAGCGCCCGGTGAGCGTCTCGTCGTCCGCTCCGACGAGGCGGCCATCCCCCCACGCGATCCGCTGCCGGCCCAGCCGGATGAAGGCGCGGCGTCCCGAGCGCGTGCGCAGATCGATGTACGCCTCGTACGGCGCCGTCTCCGGGAGGGCCGGCTCGCCCGGCCCGACGAAGATCGCGTCGTCGTTCCCCCAGAGCCGCGCGTCCTGCAGCGTGACGACGCCCGTGACGGGGCCGCGCTCGACGGTCAGCCCGAGGCGCGCGCGCTGGGCGAAGAACCACTGCGTCTCGACGACGTTGCCCGTGTCGCTGAGCGGCGGCAGCGCGCCTCCGAAGCCCTCGGCGAGCACCGCGTTCGAGCTGTAGACGTCGCCGCCCGTGTCGACCGGGTACCGGCGGAGCTCTCCGCGGAGCCGGAGCTCGACCGAGGGGCGGAACGTGAACCCGCCGATGGCCAGGCCCTCCGACTGCGGCGACGCCTGCGCCGCTGCCCTCCTGGGCGCAAACGTGAGCGCGAGGAGCGCCGATCCCAGAGCGATGGAGGCGAACGGCAGGGATCGGATCATCAGCGAGGAAGGCCGGAGCGCGGGGGCGTCGAACTGCAGATGGACGGCCAGGACCGCGCCGTTCAGGCGGGCCGCGCTCCTGGATCGCTCGCGCGAGGATAGGCGTCCCGATGCGCGTCGGACAAGTGGGGAAGCGGCTCCGCTCCTCCCCGGCGATCCCGGCGTCCGGCGGGGCCAGCTCGCGCGCCGCGCGCCGTGCGGCGTGTGGACGACGTCAGGGATCGAAATCGTCCTCGCCGTGCGACGTCGGTGGCTTTGGCGGCTTCGGGGCGGCCCCCGTGCTGCTCCCGCGCCGCGGCGGCGACTTCACGCTCGGGGCGGGTCGCCTCGTCGGCGGTCGGCTGGCCGCGCCCCGCCGCGCCGGAGCGTCGCCCGAATCGACGGCGAGCACCAGATCGAGCGCGAGCTTCGACGCCCTGCCGGCGTGTCGATCCGCGGCCGCGCCCGCCTCCGCGATCACGCGCTCGGCCGCCTCGAGCTCGTGCTTCACCTCGCGACGCTGCGGATCGTCCGCGAGCGCCTCTGCCCACGCGGCCGAAAGCGACGCCCGCTTCTTCTCGAGCTCCGCGGCGCGGCTCGACAGCTCGCCGAGCTGCTTCGACGTCGCGAGGGAGCTCTTCAAGGACGCCTCGAACGCCGCGATGGTGTTCCTGTCCTCCGCGTCCAGCGAGCGTCCACCTCGGGCGCTCACGATCCGCGCCTCTGGCACGAGCTCGACCTGGAGCAAAACGCCCGCCGCGCGGAGCTCCGCGGCGCGCGCGCGCGCCGCTTCGAGCGCCGCCTTGCCGTCCGATCTCGGATCGAGCCCCAGCGCGCGCGACAGCTCGGCCGGCGCCGCGCTCGAGAGCTCCTCGGCCCTCAGCGACTCGTCGCGGAGCGCCCGGGTGGCCTCGAAGAACTCGTCGTAGGGCTGCTTGCCCGTGCGCAGGGCCTGTCCCTGATCGAGCAGCGAGACCTGCGCGGTGCACGCGGCGAGCACGGGTGCGTGCGGCGCGACCAGCAGCAGCGCGAGCGCCGCCACCCGGAGCCGGCTCGCGCGGTCCGGCGGCCTCGTCACCCACATTGGAGGATGACCCCCCAGAGCTCGTAGCTCGCGGCAGGCTTCGAGAGGAACACCACGCCCACGTAACCCGAGCGCGATACGCCGAGCACGCCTTGCCCGAAGTTCCCGGCGGGCGGCGAGAGCGCGATCGGATCCCCGATGGGGGAGAAGTTGGCGGCCAGGGTCTGCGCGCGCATGGCGCGGCTCCCCGGAGGGCCCTCGGTCCACACGAGGAGCCAGCGTCCATCGCCGAGCCCCGCGATGTCCGGCGCGAAGGCGTCTCCCCCGGGGCCGCCGGAAGGGAGCGTGATCACCTGGGTCGACCCGGGGATGGACCCCGGAGCGGCCTGCCCGGCGCGGATCTCCCATCGCCCGTCCGTTGGCCGATCGGCAAAGACGACGGCGAGCGCGCGCTCGTTCCATCCGAGCGATGGCTTGCCGATCGAGCCTCCGGAGCCGGTCACCCGGGTGAGCTCGCCGACGGGCTTGCGCTCGGCGTCGAGCCAGCCTGCCCACACGGCCTTCTCGCGGCGGAACGCGACGGCGTAGCCGCCGGCGCCGGCCGCGAGCGCGCGCGGCGCCTCGAGCGGCTCATCACCCTGCACCGGCCAGAGCGGGGAGGGGGCGGCGTCGGGAGAATCGGCCGCCACCAGGGCGCCGTCCGCCAGACCGACGACGAACGACCTCGGCCCCGGCACGCTGACGGGAGAGCGGATGGCCTGCTGCGCCGCCGTGAGGACGGTGAAGCGCTCCTCGACCGGCGAGATGCTCACGATGTCGGCGGCCTCTCGGTTCGAGAACCGCTCGCGCCGCTCCCCGGTCGCGGGATCGATCTCGAGACCGACGGCCTCCATGGGGCTCTTCGCGTACCCCACCACGAGCTTGCCGCCCTTCGTCGCCGTGACCTCGAAGGGGATGCTCTTCGCGACGAGCGGCGCCCATGGCTGGGGCTGACGCGCCACCCAGCAAGGCTTCGGCGGGACGGGGATCGCCGAGCGCGCGGCGTCCTGCGCTGCGCCGAGCGTCGTGCGCGCCGTCCCGACCGGCGACTGGCGCGCGGTCGTGACGGAGCGGCGGCCCGCGAAGAAGGCGACCACGCTCATGAGCAAGGCCGCCCCGCAGAGGCCGACGAGCGACGAGACCGGCACGGTCACCGCTGCAGAGAGCCCCTTGCCGTCGCCGCGTCGCGCCGCGAGCGCGCGCGGGTTGAGCGCTGGCGGGCCGTTGCCCGATCCGGGGACAGAGCCCCGATCCGAGCGCTGCCCCGGGGCCTGGAGCGCGTCGGCAGCCGTCGCGCCGCGCTGCGCGTTCGGCAGCCCCGGCCACGAGCGCATCGCCGGGTGCCCCTGCGACGCGCTCGATCCGACGCCGACCGACGGGATCGTCGCGTACTCGCGGCGCCCCATCGGCGCCTCGGCGGCAAGAGGAGAGCGCTTCGTCTCGCTGGGCACGGGCGGCGTGGGGAGCTCCGGGCTCTCGCGGCGCATCACCGTGGTGGAGGGCTCCGGGGCGTCGCTGCGATCGCGGCTCGCCGCGGGATCGCGGCCGTCGGCGGCCGGCGTGTCCTCGGCGCTGCGGGGCGAGGGACCGTCGGTGGACGTCGCTGGGCTCGCAGGGCGAGAGCCAGGCGACGCCGTGGCCGTGGGGGCGGCGCCCGTGACAGGCGCCGCTTCGGCCGGCGGGGCCGGCGCAGCGAGGGGCAAGGTCGGCGCCGCCAGCGGGGCCGACGGCGCGGGGGGCGCTGCCATCAAGGGCGTGGCGCGGGGCGCGTCCGCGGGGGGGCGCGGCGGCGGCGCGGGGAGCGCTCCGAGACGGACGAGGGCCTTTGCGCCGGCCGCCGTCCGATCCGACGCGTCAGGCGCGCGCGGGCCTACGGGCCGCTTCGCGGCGACCGCGGGGAACCGGACTGGAACTGGAGGTGGCGGCACGGAGCGCTTCCCCGTGAACGCGGGGCGCCTCGTGGCGCGGCCGGGGCTCGACGACGCCGGCGGCGTCGCCGCGAGCGGCGTGCCGGCGCCCTGATCCGCGCCGGTCGTCGCTCCGCCGCGCCCATCGTTCTGCGGTGCGGCACCCGCCGGCGCCGCGTCGCGACCGACGGGGAGAGGCGGCGGCCGGGGTGGCCTCGCCTCCGCGCGCGACGTCGTGCCGCCCGCGGCTCTCGGCGCTGTTCCCGGGCTGCTGGGCGCGGCCGCGCCCGCCGCGCGCCTCGGCGGCGCCGGCTCATCGCCGTCCGTCGTCGCGCTGGCGCCGCCCGCGGCGCTGCCTGTGTCTGCGGCGGGGCGCTGACCCGCGGAGGTCTCCTCGGGTTCCTCCGCCCCCGAGGGGAGCTTCGGCGCGCGCGGGATCTCGGTCGTCCCCTGGTCGCCCGGCGAGGGGCCGTCGTAACGGGGGAGCTGGGTGATCGCGCGGGCGACCCCCGCATCGAACGTTCCACCCGCGGCTGGTACGACGATCGGCGCGTTCTGTCCGCTGGCCGGCGCGTCTGCCGGCGCTTCGACGCCCGTGAGCGTCCTCATGGACTCCCGCTTGCGCGGCGGCAGGGGAGGCGGCTGCGGTCGCGCGGTCGCCCGGCTCGCGTTCGGCACCGCGGGCCTCCGCCCGTTCGAGGACCTCCCCGCGGGCGCAGGGCCGGTGGACTGACCGCTGCGGGCGGGCGCCGGACCCAGATCCTCGATGAGCTCGATCTCCAGCGCCGCGCCGTCCTCGCGAGCGGCCTCTTCAACGCCGGCGGCCGGCCCCTCGGGCGCAGCGGTGCGCGCCTCGGGCTTGCGCCGGAGCTGGGCGGCGTCGGCGAGCTCCGGCTGCCTGGACGCGGGCGCCCAGGCGTCCATGCCCTTGCGCCAGACGAGCGTGGAGCCTGGAATGATCCCGGCAGCCAGCGCGCTGCGCAGCTCGGCGGTGCTCAGGCTCCGCTGGACGCCACGCTCGTCCGTCCATCTCCACGCGCTCAACGGGGGCCCCTCCGCGAGCTGGTAGAGCGCCGGAATTTCAGGACGTGAACCACGACGATCGCGATCGTACCGCGCGTCGTTTGCAAAGAGATCTTCTTTCGTGCGCCCACGCAACCGCACGTCCACTCACGACGAAGATCGCGCTGGTAGCTCATGAGCCTTTCCAGCGCCCTCGCCGCCGCAGTCCGCTCGTTGGTCGCCGCCGCTGCGCGCACGCTCAGCCCGCCGGCCTGTGCGGGCTGTGACACCCCGATCGCCGATGCCTCGGTGTTCTGCGCCGATTGCGCGCGGACCTCCGTGCCGTACGCAGAGGGGGCGCCGCGAGGAGGAGCGGGCACGCGCGCCGCGGCGGGAGCACCTCTCGTCGCGTTCGCTCCGTTTGGAGGGGCGGTTGCGGAGGGTATCCGGCGCTTCAAGTACGGAGATCGTCCGGATCTCGCGCGCCCGCTCGGCCGGTTGATGCTCTGCGCGGCGCGCGATGCGGAGCTGCGCGTCGACCTCGTTGTCCCGGTGCCGCTTCATCCGCGCCGTCTCGCCGAGCGCGGGTACAACCAGGCCGCCCTGCTGGCCGCGCACGTCGCAGACGGACTCGCGGTGTCCTTCGCGCCACGGGCCCTCCGCCGTGTCCGTCCCACGGCGCAGCAGGCGCAGCTCCCGCGCGATCTCCGCCTGCAGAACGTGGCAGGTGCGTTTCGCGCGCACGCGCCCGAGCGCGTCCAGCGCCGGAGGGTCGCGCTCATCGATGACGTGGCGACCACGGGGGCCACGCTCGCGGCGTGTCGAGATGCGCTCCTCGGCGCGGGCGCAGCTTCGGTGACCTACCTCGTCGTCGCGACCGCCGAGAGCGGGGCGGACGAGCTCAGAAGCTCACCTCCGTCAGCACACCGCACTTGACGCGGACGGTCCTGCCCTCGGTGAGCCATCGCGTGCCGTCGCGCGTCGGCTCGCCGAGTCGAACGAAAAAGCGCCCGCAACGCACCTCGACGGGTCGCTCGCTGGGCCCCACCGGCACGCCCGTCACGTAGACGGTCGCATTCCGGGAGGAGTTGAGCTTGAGCAGGCCGTGGCCCTTTCGCGGCGTCGGCAGAGTCGTCGCTGCAGCGTCGACGGATGTCTGTTGTTGAAGGGCTGCCGTCTCGGTGGCTGGTGGTGCAGGAGGTGCCGCGGCCTCGGTGGCTGGTGGTGCAGGAGGTGCCGCGGCCTCGGTGGCTGGTGGTGCAGGAGGTGCTGCGGCCTCGGTGCTTGGCAGTACTGGCGGTGGTGCAACCTCAGCACGTGGCGTCGGGGATGCGGCCGGCGTCGGCTGTGCCGTGGCGTCGGTCGCGCTCGCCAGCTGCACGGGGGCGGCTGCTTGCTTTGAAGCCACAGCGGTGATGCTTACAGGATCGCCGGTGGTCACGATCGCCGGTCGAGGCGCTCGGCTGCGCGTCGCCAGTTCGGGCAGGCTCGTCTCGACGGTGTACACCCCCAGCGCAAACAGGATGGCTGCTGTCGCCAGCGCAACTCCGGCGGTGCCGAGCGGCGAGAGCGGCTTCGACAGAGGCGCCGCGGCAACTGACTCAGGTTGAGGCGAAGCCGAACCAGGTTGGGGCGAGGGCGGCTTCGACGGGGGGCCATCGTCCGACCCAGGTTGAGGTACGTCCACGCCCGTCGACCCAGGTTGAGGTACATCCGACCCAGGTTGGGGGCCGTCCGAGGGAGCGTCCGCGTCCGTCGAGAACATCGGGCGCCACTTTAGCGGGATCGCTGTCGCGCCGGATTCCCCGGTCGGCGGCCCACCCGCCGGCAGCGCAGGAGCTTCGCCGTCGGAGCCGGTCTCGAGAGCAAGCACGAACGTCGAATGTGTGCTGGAATACATTCGTGTACGTCGTCGCACATCCACTGACGTGGATCCGCAGGAGGTTGCCGCGCGGTCGTCGTGTGCTGGCTGCCGGGGTGCTCGACACCCTCGGGCTCCTGGATCGCTTCCTCTGGCTGCGCGCGAAGCTTCGGCTGCCCGTGCTCTCCGTGTTCACCTACCACCGCATTGCGGACGTCTCGGAGGTGGACGAGCTCGATCCGGGGGTCGCCGAGGTGAGCGCGCGCGAGTTCGAGGAGCAGCTCGCGGTCATCAAGACGCACGGCACCGTGGTGTCCCTCCGGGACGTGCGGCTGCTCGCGAAGGGGCGGAAGCTCCCGCCGAACCCCGTCATGGTCGCGTTCGACGACGGCTACCGTGACAACCACGACGTCGCGTTGCCCCTCCTCGAGCGCGCGGGGGTCACGGCCACGTTCTTCATCGCCACCGGGTACCCCGACAGGGGCCGCCTCTTCTGGTGGGATCGCGTCGCGCTCCTCATGCACCGGTGCCGGCGGGCGCGCGTCGAGATCGCCTACCCTGCGACGCTCGTGCTCGAGCCGCTGCGCGACCCGATCGCCGCGGCGACGCTCGTCTGCCAGACCATCAAGCACACCTCCGGGGTCGACATCGGGCGCCTCTGGGACGAGATCGAGCGCGCCACGGGGGTGTCGATCGACCACGGCGAGGAGCGCGCGCTCGCGACCAGGACGATCATGGACTGGAACCACATCGGGGCGCTGCGCCGGGCGGGCATGGACGTGCAGTCGCACTCGCACAGCCATCGTGTCCTCCAGACGCTCTCGCCCGAAGAGGCGACTCGCGATCTCGCGCGCTCCCGCCGCGTGCTCTCCGACGCCCTGAACGAGGCCGTGCACGCGGTCGCGTACCCCGTCGGATACAGCCTGTGCGGCGCCTTCCATCGCGCCGTGAAGGAGGCCGGCTTCGAGATCGGCTTCACCAACAACTCCGGCCTTTGCATGCTCTCGTCCTTCGACCCCCTGAATTTCCCGCGCATCGCCATGGACCGCGGGCAGATCGGCGCGCTCTTCAAGCTCAAGCTGCTCATCGGCCAGCGGCCCGGCTCTCGGTCCGGCCGCTGATCGAGCAAAGACCGCGCGCCGCTCCGCCGCCGCGCGCCCCGAGCGCCTCCGCTCGCCCGACGCCGCCTCGGCCGGCGCGCGTGTGGCCTGGGCTGTGCACGTGCACGTCGCTGGGCCGGTTCTGCACGCGCGTGGCCTCGATGGGCCAGCAAAGCTGCTGCGCAGCCTGTTCGACGAAGGGGGGCTCCCGTGAAAGGCACAATCCATGAACGCAGCTTCCGCGCCGCCGTCTCCATGCTCGGCGCGGCCTCGCTGATCTCCGCGGCCCTCGCGTCGGGATGCGGCGGCGCGCCGGCGCCCGCCGCCTCCGCGAAGGTGCCCGCGCGGCCCGCGCAGGCATCGCCCGACGGGCAGGGCGCGCAGGGGGCGAGCGTCGAGCAACGCGAGCAGCGCGAGGCCCAGCGCGCCTGGTGCGTGTACCTCGAGGCGCTCTACCAGCGGGCCACCGAGCAGGCGAAGGGCTGGCCGAAGTTCGAGCAGTGCACACAGATGACGACGATGGCCTCGCCGAAGATGCTCCGCGCGACCTCGGAGTGCTCGCTGGCAGCGCTGCGGCGCTTCGAGGGCGATCCCTTCACCGCCGCCTATGCGGAGGAGGTGAGCCGCTGCGGCTCCGAGGCCATGACGGCCACCACGCTCCCGCGCGCCGACCTGGCGCCGTACATGGCCGTCCTCTGCGGCCGCCTCGCGGGGTGCGGAGACCTCGACTACGACACCTGCCGGCAGAGCCTGGAGGACGGCCTCGGCCCGCAGCTCGAGCGAGCGATCGGCGCGATGAACAGCCGCGGCCGGCACGAGGTCCGCGCCTGCTTCGGCAAGCTCGCGTGCGGCGGCGATCTCGGCCCGCAGATCTCGGCGTGCCTAGAGCCCATCATGGACGACCTGCTCTGGCTGCCGGGGTGAGCGGCCGCCGCGCCGCGCCCAGGGCGGCGGTCAGCCGGCGGAGCCCGGCAGGCGGCAGCGCGCGATCAGGGGGACATGATCGGACAGCCCTGCGAACGCGCCCTTGTGCCCGAACGGGTGCGTGCCCGTGAAGTCCAGCCACTGGAGGCGCTCGGACGAGTAGACGTGGTCGAGGTGCATGCGGAGGTTCATGAAGCCGGCCGTCGGGAAGGCGCGCGCCTCGGTCTCGGAGAAGCAGCGGACCTTGGCGAACGCGTCCACGAAGCCGATCTCCTCGCGCAGGAACCGATCGACCGGCGAGCCTGGCAGCGAGTTGAAGTCGCCGACCACCACGAAGTTGTCGCTCCGGCGCTCGCGGCGGACGAAATCGGCGAGCACCCTCGCCTCCTCGATCTGATTGGGCCCGAACCCCATCCGCGCCTCGCCTGTCCAGAACTCCCGCGAGAACACGCTCGGCAGGCTGAGGTGGGTGTTGAACACATCGAAGCTCTGCCCGCTCTCGTGCTCGAACGACACGTGCGCGCAGATGCGCGTCTGCTTCAGGCTCTTGACCCCCCGCCGATGGGTGATGTCGTGCGGGCGCTCCGCGTTGTGGTGTCCGATGTGGAATGTGTCGCGCGCGAGCACCGCGAGCCCGGTCGTGTAGATGTTCGTCCGCGAGGTAAGCCTGTAGGTGTGCGCGGGGAAGTAGTAGGCGACGTAGCGCTCGCGCCGCTGTGCCTGCGCCAGCGCCGCGTGCAGCTCGGTCATCAGGCGATCGAGCTGGGTCTCCTCCGGGTGCCAGCGCGGGTTCATCGTCGAGGATCTCAGCGACTGGGTCTCGACCTCCTGGAGGCACACGAGATCGGGCAGCGGGGACATCCGCGCGAGCGTCGTCGCGATCCGGGTGATGGCGGCGCTGGTCGAGGCGATGCCCCGCGTCCCGTGCCCGAAGTAGCGGACGTTATAGGAGACGATCCTGAGCGACGTGGCGTCGTCGCGCGGTGTCCCGGGGCCGAGGAGAGCGCCGGGCGCCGCGCGCGTCGACGTCGGGTCCGGTACCCGCTCCGCCGGTGTTGGGCCGCTCGAACGAGGTGGGAGGCGTCGCTCGGTCATGTATCCTCTCGCCCATGGGCAAGAACATCATCGTTTCCGAGGATACCATTCGTGACCTGCTGGAAGCGCATGCCTCCCTCTCCGCCTGGTATTACGAGCTCTGGTCGGCGCTGCGGGTCGCGAAGGCCTCGGCGAGCGCCCCCGATGATGCGGCCCGTGCGGCGTTTGTCGAGCGGATGGCCACGAGCTTTCCGGAGGTCGCGTCGATCGCCCGCTCGATCCAGGTGCCGAGGATGTTCGTCCCGCCGCCGCCCGCGGTGAGCGTGCCCCCCGTCGCGGAGGGCGAAACAGGAGGAGATGAGGCCCCGACGGCGATCGAGCCCGCGCCCGCTCGGCTGCGGGAGCTCCATGGCCAGCCACCCAAGAGCCAGCCAGGCTCGCACCCCACCGATGAGCCCGCCCCTGCGCCGTCACAACCCGCGATCGCTCCTCCACCGATGGTGGTCCCGTCGACAGTGAAATACGACACCTGAGGTCCAGTCCCCGCTCGGCCGGACTCGCGAGCTCTCACCACCAAGGGCACGCCTCGCGTGCTCGCCCTCAGCGCGCCTCGCGCGCTGCTCCTCCGCAGAGCCGTCAGCGCGGCGGGCCCCGGGGGGCCTTGCGACGCGCGAGGAGCTGCTCGGCCTCGGCGGCCCCTGTCATGTCGAACCTGGGGTTCAGATCGAGCGCGTCCCGCACGAGCCGCTCGCCTCGCGCCACGTCCCCCAGGGCGATCCGGATCGCCCCGGCGTGGTAGAGCAAGCGCGCGTCCCTCGTGCCGAGCGCCAGCGCCCTGTCGCTGGCCGCGCGCGCTTCGGCCAGCTTGCCCGCGCGGTACAGCGCCCAGGCGTGGGTGTCCTCGGTGTAGATGTCCGCGCGGACGGCGCGCTCCGCGGCGGCGAGGCGGAGCGCCTCGTCGCGCTCCAGGCCCTTGGTCGCGTAGTACAGCGCGAGGGTCCGGCGGTCCGACCGCTGCCCCGCGTCGACCGCGCCGGCGTAAGCCCGCGCTGCGCCGGCGTGGTCGCCTGCAGCCATCCTGGCGTCGCCGAGCAGCCACGCGGTCTCCGCGTCCGGGCTCTGCTGGTGGGCCTGCTCGAGGAGCTCGACGGCGCGGCCCCACGCGCCGCGGGCCAGCGCGACGCGCGCCCTGCCGGCGAGCGCCGGCGGATACCCGGCCTGCGCGGCGAGCGCCCGCTCGAAGCCCAGGTCGGCGCCCTCGTTGTCGCCCTCGTGCCAGAACATCATGGCCGCCTGGGTCAGGGTCCACGCGAGCGCCTCGGGTTCGCCCGGGTCGCCGGCGTCGATCGCGAGGCGGATGATCCGCTTCGCCGTCGCCGCGTCGCCCTGGAGCCACCGCAGGTGTGCGGCCCGCGCGTAGGACGGCAGGCCAGGCCGCTGGTCGACCATCCGCTGCGCCGCGTGCGCCGCGACCTGGAAGGCGCCGAGCGCGAGGGCGGCGTCGCTGAGCGTCCCGAGCGCGAGCGCGTCGCCTTCGTCCCGCGAGAGGACCCGCTCCGCCGCGTCGCGCGCCTCGGTGAACCTGCGCTCGTGGATCAGCACGAGGCCGAGCAGGTTGAGCGACGCGCGATCCTCTGCGGCCAGCGCGAGCCCGACCTCCGCGCACGCGTGAGCTCGGCCGTAGAGCGACGGATCGCCCGAGGCGCGCGCCTTTCGGAGCCACGCGTGGCCGAGCGCGCTCCAGAGATCCGCGCCGCCGGGCGCCTTCGCGATACGTCGGGACAGCGCCTCGATCTCGCGATCGACGGCGCTCGCGCCCGCCGGGGCCGCGAGCGCGAGCGCGCGCGCCGCGTCGAGGCTCGAGGGCGCCGGCGCCTCGGCGGCGCGCCCGGTCGATACCGTCGCGGCCGGGACGGCCTCTGCGCGCGGGCGCTCGGTGCAACCGAGGCTTCCGCTCAGGGCAGCGCAGGCGAAGAGGCAACCCGTTCGTCGCAGCATCGGAGCGCTGACCTCCCCTCGCGCTGGAGCTCCGCCCTGGGCGCGCCGCGGCTCACCTGCGGTGTCACAGGCTGGAGCCGATCGCGAAAGAGCTTGCCTTGCCGGCCTGCGCCGGCAAGCTCGCCGCTCCAGCGCATCGTTCGATCGACCAGCGGCGCGCAGCGCGGAGGAGATCGCATTGCCTGTCCAGACGGATGGCCGCCGCCTGCAGCGGCTCTGCGCCGCGGCGCTGATCGTGCACCTCTGCGCCGCGTGTGCTCGCCGCACCTCGCCGGAGGCGGGCGCGACCGCGGCGCCCTCGCCGGAGGCCGATGCGGCCGCGGCGCCCTCGCCGGAGGCCGATGCGGCCGCGGCGCCCTCGCTGGCAGGGCCCGCGGAGAACCCGGCGGGCGACGAGATCACCCCCGTCTACGGGAAGGCCGAGGGCGCGCCGGAGCCGCTCGCGGCCCGGCTGTGCGACGCGCTTCACGCGTTGCCCGCACGGCGCAAGGCGGCGTGCTGCGGCGGCGCCGCGGGCTTCCAGGCCGCCGCCGAGTGCGCGCGCGCGCTGAGCGTCGCGGTGCGCGCGCGTGCGGTGACGCTATCGACCGACGAGGTGGGCCGCTGCGTCGAGGCGATGGAACGGTCGCTCGATGGATGCGACTGGGTCTCTCCGCTCGCCGCCCCGGTCCCGCCCGCGTGCGAGGGGATCGTGCGGGGCGCGCTCGACGAGGGGGCCCGGTGCCGGTCGTCGCTCGAGTGCGCGGGCGGGCTGCGCTGCGACGGCGCCGGCCCCACCGACGCGGGCACCTGCCGCGCCCCGCGCGCCGCGGGGCCCTGCGGCCTCTCGGTCGACGCGCTGGCCGCGGTCACCCGGCAGACGCGCTACGCCGAGGCGCACCCCGAGTGCCGCGGCCACTGCGCCGGGCGCGCGTGCACGGACGACGTCCCGCTCGGCGGCCGCTGCGAGGCCCACGCGGCCTGCGGGAGGGGCCGCCGCTGCGTCGACGCGCGCTGCAGCGAGGCGGCGCTGCCCCCCGCCGGCGCCGCCTGCCTCGGCGGGCTCTGCGCGGCCGGCGCGCGCTGCGTGGACGGGCGCTGCGCGGCGCCGAAGGCCGAGGGCGAGGCCTGCGCGCGCGACGGCGAGTGCCGCGCCGCGTGTGTTCGACGAGCGCGCGGGGGCGCCGCGGGCGGCGTGTGCGGGATGCGGTGCGCTGCTCCGTGACAGGGCGAGCTGCGCGCGCTGCGCCACGCCGGGCGGCTCAGGGCCGGAAGTGGCCCTGGGTCGCGCCCTCCCAGGCCGTCGCGAGGTAAGGGAAGGCCGGGAGGAACCGCGCGTCGTTCGCGCCCACGCCGTCGCCCGCCGTCGCGCCGAGCGCGCCGGTCAGGACGAGCGTGAGCAGCGCGTCGGTGACGTCGGTCTGCTCGTGATCCGCGCCGGGGACCAGCGCGCGGCCGTTCGGGAAGCCCGACGGCATGCCCAGATCGATCCGGAGCACGTCGCCGACGGTCTCCAGGCTGTGCCCTCCGAGGCTCGCGGGGTTCAGGTTGAAGGCGTCGATGAGGTCGGTCCGGCTCTGCTTCAGCGCCTCGGGATCGAACGCCGCGAGCGGCTGGCCTGCCTGGTAGAGCCCGGCGAACTCGGCGTCCCGCACCAGGATCGGGTTCAGGAAGTAGGCTCCGAAGTTGGCGAGATCGTCGCGCGGGTGCGCGCGGTTGTACTTGTCCTTGTCCTGCAGGCCGATGATCCAGGTGTTGATCAGCGGCAGGCCGACGCGCGACACCTGGACCCAGGGACCGAGGCCATCTTCCTTACCGTTCGCGCGCAGGATCCGCACCTTGCGGCGGCTCGCGGAGGCCCAGACGCCGAGCGTCTGCCGGTCGCTCGGCCCCGGCGTCGGCTCCGCGCCGCCGTTGACCGCCGCGAGCGGGATCTCGAGCGCGAGCGTGTGGACGTTGAAGCCGGCGAGGTTGTCGCGCGGGGTGCACGACGGGTTCGGCGCCGCGAGGAGCGGGCACAGCCCCGCCAGATCGGATGCGCGGCCGAGATCCGCGTAGAACCCGTCGTCGCGCGGCCCGGCCCAGGCGCGCCCCGCGCCGCCCGCCATCTGCTTGAGGAACTTCGAGGACGTCGCGAAGGCCGGGTAACCGCCGCCGGTGATCCGGTAGGCGAGCTGGTTCGTCCTCCTCCCGATGTTCGGCGGCGCGACCGGGGCGTCCCTCAGGAGCACGGTCGACGCGCCGCCCTCGATCTTCGTCACGGTGTACGTCTGCTCCCCGCCGGCGAGCTGCGAGAAGAACTCGTTGCCGCCGCTCGGCGCCGGCGTGAGCCCCGCTGGATCCGCCGCCACGTACGGCCTGGTCGAGAACCGGAACTGATAGGTCAGCGCGTCCTCGAGGCTCGACGGCCCGCGCGCGATGTGCACCTCGTAGAGCACGTCGTCCGAGAAGCCGTGGAAGTTCGGCCCGCTGGAGGGCTCCTCGAGCGGAATGTAGCTCGCGAGGATCACGAGGTTGCCGCCTTCCACCCACGCGTACAGGTCGGTGTTGTCGGCGGCCGGATCCCTCGCGATGGCCGGCGCCTCGCGGTGGCTCGACGCCGCGGCGAGGCTGGGCGCGCTGAGCGCGACGGACGCCGCGAAGACGGCGACGGCGCGCGACGGTCGGTGGATCATGCGTGCGGGTCCTTCCATCGCTCCTCTGCGGCTCATCGCCTGAGCAGGAACACCGAGCCTCGCTCCTGGGCCCTGTGATCGACGAACGCGAAGACGTCGGCGCCCCTCGCCCGGTGCAGCCCCCCGGGCTCGTCGTGACCAGGCGCGCCAGCGGCCGTCGCCGAGCGCGCTCCGGACGCCACCTCGATCCACACGACCTCGTCGGCGCCTCGGGTCGGGTCGCGCGTGAGCACGAGCAGCGCCGCGTCGTCGCGCGTCAGCGCGATGCCGCAAGGAGTACCGACGTGGAGCCCGGTCGCGAACGGGCTCACGAAGCCGTCCTCGATCCTGAAGATGGTCGCCGTCTTGTCGGGGCTCGCGAGGGCGTCGCACACGAAGACGTCGCCCCGGCCGGCGACCGCGATCCCGCTCGGGTCGACGAGCGGGCTCCCCTTGGCGAGCGCCGACACCTCGCCGCCGCGCGCCGGCAGCGAGAACACGCCGGGCTGGCCATCGTCGCGATCGCGCCCCGAGAAGATGATCCGCTCCTCGTTGTCCGCGCCGCGGGCGACCTCGAGGCCGCCCGCGCGCAGCCCCGCGCCGCCGTCGATCGGGGCGACGGCGCCGCCCGGCAGGTCGATCGCGAAGAGGGCGCCCGCGTCGTCGAGCGCCGGGTCGCCCGCGCCTGGGTCGGCCACGAAGACGCGACCGCCGTCCGCGCTCGTCGCGATCCCGAGCGGCGCGACGAGCGGCGGACCGGCCGCGATCTCGGCGGCGCCCCCGCCGCCTTGCGCGCCGATCCTGAAGACACCGGCCCTGCCGTCCGCGCCAAGAGCGGTGAAGTACACGTAAGCCCCGGCGACGTCCGGCGTCGCGTCGAACGCGATCGCCGGGACGAGCGGCAATGCCGCATAGGGAGCATCCCCCCCCCGCGCCGCCTCCGCCTCCCGTTCCGCTCGCCGCGGTCGTGCCTGGCGCTCCGCCGGTGGAGCCCGCGCTGGTCCGTCCGGGCGGATCCTCCGCGCGGCTGCAGCCCGGGTTGCTCGCGGCGGCCGCGAGCGACGCGACAGCGCACAGCACACCGGCGCTTCGCCGGAAGTCCCCCCTGGCTTCCGTCATGCCTGCTCCTCCCGAGGGCGCCGTTCGTGCGCTCGGCGCGCGCGGCGCGCTGGCGCACGCGACGCGAGCCGCACGGCGATCGCGCGGCGCTGGACGCCGCCCGTCTTGCCACGGGCCTCCCGGATCGAGTAGGCCGCGGCCGCGCCGCGCGCGACAAAGCCGCGTGCACCCTGCCTCTCGGGTCCGGGGTCGCCTGCTGGCGCTCAGGCCCATGAGCAGCGCCGCCCTGGGGGTCCGGACGGCGTTCCCCCGTCGACCGGCTGACAGCCCCGTTTTATAACGACGTCATGTTCGATGTCGCTCGGTCACTGTACGTACGGGCGTTGGAGGACATCCGTGCGGCGGGTCTCTACAAGGAAGAGCGGATCCTCGCGACGCCGCAGGGGCCGGTGATCCGGACCGAGGGCGGCGCCGGGGTCCTCAACTTCTGCGCGAACAACTACCTTGGCCTGTCGTCGCACCCGGCGGTCATCGCGGCGGCGAAGGAGGCCATCGACACGCACGGCTTCGGCCTCTCCAGCGTGCGCTTCATCTGCGGCACGCAGGACCTCCACCGGCGGCTCGAGTCCAGGATCGCCCGCTTCTTCGGCACCGAGGACGCCATCCTCTACTCGTCGTGCTTCGACGCGAACGGCGGCCTCTTCGAGACGCTCCTCGGCGAGGAGGACGCCGTCATCTCGGACGCGCTGAACCACGCGTCGATCATCGACGGTATCCGCCTCTGCAAGGCCGAGCGGCACCGCTACCCGAACGGGGACATGGCCGCCCTCGAGGACATCCTCCGCGCGACGGCCGGCAAGCGGCTCCGGCTCATCGCCACCGACGGCGTGTTCTCGATGGACGGGTACCTGGCGAAGCTCGATACCATCTGCGATCTCGCCGACAAGTACCGCGCGATGGTGATGGTCGACGACTCGCACGCGACCGGGTTCATCGGGCCGACGGGGCGCGGGACAGCGGAGCTCTGCGGCGTCATGCACCGCGTCGACGTGATCACCTCCACGCTGGGCAAGGCGCTCGGCGGGGCGAGCGGCGGCTTCACGACCGGCCGGCAGCCGATCGTCGACCTGCTGCGGCAGCGATCGCGCCCGTACCTGTTCTCGAACACGCTCGCCCCGGCGATCGCCGGCGCCTCGATCGCCGTGTTCGACCTCATCGACGCGGAGCCCTCGCTGCGCCTTCGGGTGATGGAGAACGCGCGCCGGTTCCGGCAGGGGATGACGCAGGCCGGCTTCACCATCAAGCCCGGCGCCCACCCGATCGTGCCCATCATGCTGGGCGAGGCGCGGCTCGCGAACGAGATGGCGAGGGCGCTGCTCGCCGAGGGCATCTATGTCATCGGCTTCTCGTACCCCGTCGTGCCGAAGGGCGAGGCCCGCATCCGGGTGCAGCTCTCCGCCGCGCACGAGCCCGAGCACGTCGATCAGGCGATCGACGCCTTCCTGCGGGTCGGCCGGCGCCTCGGCGTCGTCGCCTGAGCGGCTCAGTAGCGGAGGATCACCTTCGGGTGGCTCGAGATCGCCTCCTGGAAGGCCGCCGCGTCGTAGTCCTCGAAGTCGAACACCGTCCCCTCGCCCCGGTTCAGGATGACCTCCCAGATGAGGTCGTGGATGTTCGGATCGCGCGACTCGAGCAGGTGGCGCGTGATGTGCCACGTCTCGAAGATGCGCCGGCCGATCACGCTGTGGAGGCTGATGCCGTCCACGATGAGGCGGTCGAAGTTCTCGATCACCGCGTCACCGCTCTTCAGGCCGAAGAGGATCACGTCGCCCCCGCGCCTCGCCGCGTGGATGGCGTTGTTGACGCTGCTGTTCACGCCGCTCATCTCGAGCACGACGTCGACGCCGACGCCGTCCGTGAGCTTCCGGACCCGCTCCGTCAGCTCGGGATCGCTCGCGTGGGGCCGCTCGGGGCTCGCCCGGTGCGGGCGCAGGATCGCGTCGGCGCCCAGGCGGCGGGCCATCTCGGCGTTCCGCTCCGCCGGCTCCACGCCGATGACGTAGATCGCCCCCATCGCGCGGGCGATCGCGATCGCGAACAGGCCGATGGTGCCGCAGCCGAAGATGGCCACGCGCTTGCCGCGGAGGTTCACCTTGGTGCACGCGTGCACGGCGTTGCCGAACGGCTCCTGCACCGCGGCGACCTCGGGCCGGATCCTCGCGATGTCGGTGCGCCAGAGGTTCTTCGCGGGCAGCTTGACGAGCTCGGCGAAGCAGCCATCCTCGCTGATCCCGATGATCTTGTCATCCGCGCACACGTGGGTGTCGCCGACGCGGCACTGGTAGCAAGCGCCGCAGGCGATGTGGCTCTCGGTCGACACGATGTCGCCGATCTGAAGCCCGAAGGACCGGCGCGCGTCGGTCCCGAGGTCGACCACGCGGCCGAGCAGCTCGTGGCCGATCGTGCGCGTCGCCTTCCGATCGCGATCGAGCGACGAGAGGATCATGTCCTTGAAGGCGCTGCGGAACCAGATGCCGCGATCCGAGCCGCAGAAGCCCGTCATGATCGGCTTGACGAGGACGCTCGCGCGGTCGTGGTAGTCCCTGGCCTCGTCGATCGCCGGGCGCTCGACCTGATCCTTGGCCAGCCCGACGGTGGACTCCCACGGCTGCTTCTCGCGGTTGTACGTCAGCGCCCACATCGCGTCGCTCATGCACCTGGCTCCTGTTCGGGGTTCGAGGCGCACGCAGCTGGCGCACGGGCGCCTCGGGCAGGTGAAGCGTGGCGCGCGAACGACCGAGCGCCCATCAGAAAATTGCGCTCGGGCTGCCCACGTCTCCGGCGTCTCCCCTCGGCCTCTTCGGCTCGATCCCGCGGCGCCCCGGGCGCACCGGCGGCTCCATCGCCCTGGACCGGATGACTCGCCGCGTCGAGCGCGAGCGCACAAAGACCACCTGCGCGCTGTCGGGGAGACTGCGCTCCCACGCGCTGCCGGCGCGGCTTCAGCGGCGCTTCGACTGAGGGCGCGCGGGCGGGGGCGGCGGGGTCGTCTCGGAGACGGGGGGCCGCTCGCGGAGGCATTTCTCGAGGCCGTCGTGCAGGGTCGCCTCGTGGGCGCCGGGGAGCTTCGGGCGCCCCATGACGTTCACGAAGAGGCGATCCTGCGCGATGCCGCCGCCGGGGCCGAAGCTCATCCACACGAACATCGCGCGCCCCTTGATGTGATCGAAGGGCACGCCCGCGCCGAGCCCCCCGCGCCAGCTGCGCGAGTCGTGGCTGTTGTTGCGGTTGTCGCCCATCACCCACGCCTCTTCGGCGGCTACCTTGAAGGGGCCCTGGAGATCGCCGCAGACGCCGCCCCGGCACGTGGAGCCCGGCGTGCAGTCGTCGCTCTCCACGCACATCATGCCGTCGGGGTTCTTCTCGTAGAGCGTGAAGTACGACTTGTCTCCGAGGTACTCGACGAACAGCTCCGCTTGCCGGCCCTCGTAGTGGTAGGGGCCGACGTGACAGTGGGGGACGAGCCAGCCGTTGATGACGGGGCGGCCGTTGATCGCCTCCAGCGTGTCGCCGGGGATGGCGATCGTCCGCTTGATGAAGTCCTGCTCCTTGTTCTCGGGGAACTTGAACACCATCACGTCCCCGCGCGACGGCGGCAGGCGAGGGAAGAGGCGCTGGTCGGTCCAGGGGATGAGCGGGCCGTAGGTGAACTTGTTGACGAAGATGTGGTCGCCGACCATCAGGGTCGGGATCATCGAGCCGCTCGGGATCTTGAACGCCTCGACGACGAAGGCGCGCAGGAGGAGCGCGACGGCGACGGCGATGCCGATCGACTCCGCGTACTCGCGCATCTCGCCCTTGCGCCAGCGGCCGAGGTGCTCGCCGACCGCGCGATCGGCGCGGCTGTGGGCGGCGTCGAACTCGTCCGCGTCGAACGTCTCGGCGCTCATCGCGCGCTCGAGCGCCGCGATCGCCTGCGTCACCTGCTCGCGCTCGCCGCTCGTCAGCTCGCGCTCGACGTCGCGCTTGCGGCCGCGCAGGATCCGGTGAGCCTCCTCGAGGAGCGCCGCGGCGTCCTCGAAGCGAGCGCGCGCCTTCGGCGGGATGTCCCGGCGGCCGCCGACGCCGATCGCCGACGCGAACGGCAGCTCGTGGCGGAACCGCCAGAGGATCATCGCGAAGATCGTGAAGAGCACGATGCCCGCCGGGATCTGCTGCTCGCCGACGAAGACCCGGAGCGGCTGGGAGCTCCCTCCCTGGGCCGGCGGGGTGAGCAGCCAGACGTTCAGGACCGCCAGCGCGAAGGGAACGATGCAGATCCACACGAGGTGGAACAGGAAGCGCAGCGGCGCCCGGCCGTCCCTGCCCCCTGGCGGAGGAGAGCTGCCAGTCGAGCGCGGGTCTGCGCCGCCTGTCGCCTTGGCCGCGCTGGCGCGGGGCTCCGAGCTCGCGCTTCCCCTCATCGAGGGTCTGAACTCCGAGCTTGCGGGCCGGTTGGCCGCGACCGACGGGACGCTCTGGGGTTGATCATCGGGGCGCTGCGGCAAGAGAGAGCTTATGTATACGCCGGCCCTCGCCGCGGCAAGTGCGCAGGCGTGGCGGGCGACGCGTGGTCCGTCGGCGTCGTCGCCCGCGTGTCCTCGTTCGCCCTCGTTGCCCTCGTTCGCCCCTCGTTCGCCCCGGTCAGGGCGCGTCTCCGACCTCGACGGCGTAGCTCACGAGGGCCGCGCGGTCGTCGCGGGCGTACGTCGTTGGCTGCGTCCGCCCCGCGGCGCTCGTGTTGTCGATGACCAGGTAGTATTGCCCCTTGGGCAGCGGCACCGTTCGCCGCCAGGGGGCGCCGGAGTACACCGGCTCGTCGAGCAGGGCCGCCGCTGTCAGGGGCGCCGGCGCGGGCTGCGTCAGGTACGCCTGGAGCCACGGCTCCCCGGTGCCTCGAGGCACGAGGATGACGTCCACGCCGGGCGCGCCCTCGACGGCGATCGTGAGCGTCAGGGCCTCGCCGCTGCCCGCGATCTCCAGCGGGCCGATCATATCGCGCTGCTCCTGGTGCACCTCGGTGCGCTCGTTTGCCAGGAGCAGCTTGCCGTTGTTGCGGCGCTCGTACGGAGCGTCGGGCCGCTTCCCCTTCTCGATGATGCCGAGCCCGAACTGCACGGCGCCGTCGTCGTCGCGGATGACGGTGAACCCCCGGGCGATCTCGGTCTTCAGGAGCTGGGCGCCGAGCGCGTTCGCGTACGCGCTGCCCTGGGCGAGCGACACGCCGCCGAGCGAGATCGCGGCGGGCTGCTCGATGAGCTTGGTCGTGAAGCTCGCCGCCGTCGTCGAGCGCTGGCGGAAGTACACGTACATCGTGTCGCCATCCATCAGGAAGTCGTGGTCGTACTCGACGGCCGCGCTCGCATCGAAGCTCATGCGCTTCGTCAGGTTCGTCCAGACGACGCCGCTCCCCCCGAACTGGAGGAGCAGGTGCCCGTTCGCGAGCTCCTGGGCGACGCACGAGCCCGGGTAGAACCGGCCCGTCACCGGATCCTCGTCGCGGAGGCGCAGCGGCACGCTCCGCTTCCGCATCTCGGTGCAGAGCTGGCTCGTCGCGAAGGCGAGGATGGCCCTGCGGAGGGACAGGTTTCCCGGATCGTTCACGACGCCGGGCATCACGCCGAGCGCGCCTTGGCCGCACGCGCCGCACACCGTTCCGAGCAGCGAGAGACAGAGCGCGAGGCCGAGCGCGCGCAGCGCGGCGGTGCGGAAGAGCATGGGCGCAGCATAGTCGAAACACCGGCGGGTCGAGCGGCGCGCCGTCGGCCCCCGCGCGCCGTGAGGCGCGTCGCCGTCGGCCCCCGCGCGCGGGTGGTGGTAGGGTCACTGCCATGGCGAACGTCGCAGTCATCGGGGCCGGCGCGTGGGGGACGGCGCTGGCGAAGTTGCTGGCGGACAAGGGCAACCCCACCGCGCTCTGGGCGCACCACGGCGAGCTCGCCGAGCGCATCGGCCGCGAGCGCCAGAACGACCGGTACCTGCCGGGCGTGGAGCTGCCCGCGAGCCTGCGGGCGACGGGCGATCTCGAGGACGCGCTCCGCGGCGCGGAGCTCGCCGTCGTGGTCGTCCCGTCGCACGCGCTGCGCGAGGTCGTCCGGGAGGCAGGGCGCCACATCCCCCGCGACGCGCTCGTGTGCAGCGCGACGAAGGGCATCGAGAACGACTCGCTGATGCTGATGAGCGAGGTGCTGGTCGACGAGCTCGGGCGCGAGGCCGAGCCGCGGCTCTCGTACCTGTCGGGCCCGAGCTTCGCGCGCGAGGTCGCGGCCGGCCAGCCGACCACGGTCGTGGTCGCTGGCAGGAGCGAGCGGGAGACGCACGCGGTGCAGCGCATGTTCGCGACCGACAGGTTCCGGGTCTACTCGTCCGATGACGTCGTGGGCGTCGAGGTCGGCGGCGCCCTCAAGAACGTCATCGCCATCGCCGCCGGCATCTGCGACGGCCTCGGCTTCGGCCACAACGCGCGCGCCGGCCTCGTCACGCGCGGCCTCGCGGAGATCGGCCGCGTGGCGGCGGCGAAGGGGGCGAACCCGCTCACGCTCGCCGGCCTCTCCGGGATGGGCGACCTGGTGCTCACGTGCACGGGCGAGCTGTCGCGCAACCGCACCGTCGGGATCGAGATGGGCAGGGGACGGAAGCTCGACGAGATCCTCGCCGGCCTCGGCCACGTCGCCGAGGGCGTGAAGACCGCAAAGAGCGCGCACGACCTCGCGGACAAGCTGGGCGTGAGCGCGCCGATTACGGTCGAGGTGTACCGGATGCTGTACGAGGGGAAGCCGCCGCAGCGGGCCGTCGTGGACCTCATGACCCGCGCTCTCACGAGAGAGTGAGACGCGGGGCCGGCTCGCGGGAAGGCGCTTTCTCGCGCTGCCGCGCGCCTCGCCTCTCGCGAGCGTGTAAAGTGGCGGCGCGATGCACACGCGACCTCTCGTGAGTCTCCTCTCCGCGCTCCTCCTGTCCAGCGTCAGCTCGACGGCCGCTGCCCAGTACGGCGCGCCGCCCTACGGTGGTCAGCAGGGCGGCGGGTACGGCGGTCAGTACGGCGGTCAGTACGGAGGCCAGTACGGCGGCGGGTACGGAGGCCAGTACGGCGGCTACGGGTACGCCCCGCAGAAGAAGAGCGAGCCCAAATCGACGCCGCTCGAGGTCGGCTACCTCTACGCCACCTCCGTGGCCTACGGCGTGGGGACCGGCATCTGGATCGACGCGCTCGCCGGAATCGACGATCCCGGCGCGCAGTTCATCGCGCCGGCGCTCCTCGGCGTCGCGGCGCCGGTCGGCGTCTACTTCCTCGACTCGCCGCCGATGCCGCGCGGCATGCCGTCCGCGATCGCCACGGGCATGGTGATCGGCGCGGGCGAGGGGCTCGGCATCGCGTCCTACCAGTACGTCAGCGCGCCGAAGGGCAAGGAGTGGGGCTTCCTCGGGCTCGCGACCGCCGAGGTGATCGGCTCCACCGTCGGCGGCGCGGCGGGCTGGGGTTTCTACTATCTCCTCCGGCCCAAGCCGCAGACCAACATGCTCGTCGCCTCGGGCGCGGTGTGGGGCTCGCTCATCGGCAGCGCGTTCGGGGCCGCCGCCAGCAACGGCGACTGGAGCGAGTCGAACGACAGCATCTCGCTCGGGGGCCTCATCGGGTTCAACGTCGCGACCGCGGGCGCCGTCGGCCTGTCCGTCGCGTGGACGCCCTCGTGGAACCAGCTCGCGTGGATGTGGGGCGGGCTCGGCATCGGCACGGTGGTGTCGTTGCCCATCTACCTCGCGTACATCGGGAGCGATCATGACCCCCGCCGCGGCCTCATCGCCCAGGGCGCGGCGGGCACCCTCGGTCTCGTCGCGGGCGCCTTGTTCCTCGGGAGGCCGGACTCGAGCGCCTCCGTCGCCCTGGACGACCAGGAAGATCGTGGCCGTCCCCCGTTCGCGCGCGTGCTCGGCGGCAGCCTCACGCCTTATCGAGGCGGGCTCGGCGCCGTCGTCGTCGGAGAGCTCTGGTAAGCCGCGGTGTGCCGTCCAACACGGCTGCATGAGGCCGCGGCACGCCTGCTATGCTGCCTTCGATGCCGACCCTGAAGTATTTCGCCTCCGAGGGCGCGCCACGCCTCTACAGCGTCCACAAGCCGGTCACGACGATCGGCAAGGCGCTCGGAAACGACGTCGCGGTCGCGGGGTCAGGGGTGCTGGACCATCACGCGCAGATCGTGTTCGACGGACGCGATTTCGTGCTGGAGGAGTGCGAGCGCGACGGGGAGATCGCGATCAACGGCAAGAAGAAGCGGCGCGCCCGCCTGGTGCACGGCGACCGCCTCCAGCTCGGCACGGTCGAGGTCGGCTTCTCGATGTTCGCCGAGGCGCCGACCGTCCAGGAGCGGCTCCCGGCGTGCGACGGCGGGGCCGAGCGGCCCGCGCCGCTGCAGGGCTCGTCGGAGCTCGCCGGCGTCCGCAAGCTGTTCGCCTTCAGCGAGAAGCTCATCAACCGGCGCAGCGTCGACGAGCTCCTCGAGGCGATGCTCGACGACGTCATCGAGCTGACGCACGCCGACAAGGGCTTCCTCCTGCTCCTCGAGGGGGCGGAGGCGGCGGCCGACACGGCGGTCAACGGCGGCGCTCCGGCCGCGCCGGCCGCTGGCGGCGACCGCAAGCTGGCGGTGCGCGCGTCGCGCAACATCCGCAAGGAGGCCATCACCGACGCGGCCGGGGGGATCTCGGACAGCATCGTGCGTCAGGTCATCGTCTCGGGCCGCCCGGTGATCGTCTCCGACGCGCTCGCCGACACGCAGTTCGGCCGGAGCGACAGCGTCATCGCGATGAAGCTCTCCAGCGTGATGTGCGCGCCGCTCCTGTCGCAGGGCCAGATCATCGGCGCGCTCTACGTCGGCAACGACAAGATCAAGCACCTCTTCGACCGCGCCCAGCTCGACCTGCTCAGCATCTTCGCGTCCCAGGCCTCGCTCATCCTCCAGAACGCGATGCTCCTGAACGCCCTCAGGGCCGACAAGGCCAAGCTCGTCGCCGAGCTGCACGACAAGAAGTTCGGCGAGATCATCGGCGCCTGCCCGTCGATGCTCGAGGTGTTCCGCAAGCTGCAGAAGGTCGCGGCGACGGACATCAGCGTGCTCATCACGGGCGAGACGGGCACCGGGAAGGAGCTCATCGCGCGGGAGCTGCACCGGCGCAGCCCGCGCGACGGCGGCCCCTTCGTCACCATCAACTGCGGCGCGATCCCCGAGAACCTCATCGAGAGCGAGCTCTTCGGCCACGTGAAGGGCGCCTTCACCGGCGCCATCGCCAGCCGCCCGGGCAAGTTCCAGATCGCCGACAAGGGCACGCTGTTCCTCGACGAGATCGGCGAGCTGCCGCTGAACCTCCAGGTGAAGCTCCTCCGCGCGCTCCAGGAGCGGGTCGTCTTCCGCGTCGGCGACTCGAAGCCCGAGAAGGTCGACATCCGCATCGTCGCCGCCACGAACAGGAACCTCGAGGAGGAGATCCGCGCCGGCAATTTCCGGGAGGATCTCTACTACCGGCTCAACGTCGTGAACCTGTGGCTCCCGCCGCTCCGCGAGCGCGGCGACGACGTGCTCATCATCGCCAAGGTCCTGCTCTCGAAGTACGCCGACGAGCTCGGCAGCGCCGTGCGAGGCTTCAGCCCGGCCGCGCTCTCCGCGATCAAGAAGTACCCCTGGCCGGGCAACATCCGGCAGCTCGAGAACCGCATCAAGAAGGCGCTCGTCCTCTGCGACCAGGCGCTCCTCGCCGTGGAGGACCTCGATCTCGGCCCGGGCGCCGAGACGGCCATCATGCCGCTGGAGAAGGCCAAGGAGGAGTTCCAGCGGCGGTACGTGCTGGAGGCGCTCGAGCGCAACAACGGCAACCGCACGCAGACGGCACGCGACCTCGGCGTCGACCCGCGCACCATCTTCCGCTACCTCGAGAAGGAGCAGAACCCGATGCCGAGCGGGGCCGGCGGCGTGGCCCGCGATCCGACCGAAGCGTGATGGACTACAACCCCGAAGGGCCCTTCGCAGATCCCTGTCCCACCAAGACCCGCGCCGACCTGGAGTGGGATCGCGTCCTCGAGGCGCTCGCGGAGCGATGCGCGTCCCGGGGCGGGAAGCGGCTGGCCCGGGCCCTGCCGTTCGCGTCGACGCGCGCCGAGGCCCTGACCGCGCTCGCGGAGGTGCGCGAGGCGGTGGAGCTCGCCCGGGCCGGGGAGCCGGTGCCGTCGCGCGACGTCGCGGAGCTCGAGGACGCGCTCGATCGGGCCCGCATCGGCGCGGCGCTCGCGAACGAGGAGTTGCGCGCCGTGCTCGGCCTCCTCGAGGCCGCGCGGACGTCGCGGCAGTACCTGCAGAGCCGGCGCCAGATCGCGCCCGCGCTCCACGCCGCGTGCGCGACCAACCCCGAGCTCGACGCCGTCGCGCGCGAGCTCGCGGCGGCGTTCGATCCGGACGGCACGCTCGCCGATCGCGCGTCGCCTCGCCTGGAGGCGCTGCGCGCGGAGCGGCGCGCGGTGCGCGAGCGGCTCGTCCGGCGCCTCGAGGACCTCATCCAGAAGCACGAGGACATCCTCCAGGACCGCTACTGGACGGAGCGCGACGGGCGCTACGTGCTGCCGGTGCGATCCGACGCGCACGAGCGCTTCCCCGGCATCGTCCACGCGACGAGCGCGAGCGGCGCCACCGTGTTCGTGGAGCCCCGGGTGCTCGTCGAGACGGGCAACCGGATGAAGATGGTCGACGCCGAGGTCGCGCGGGAGGAGCTGGCGATCTACGCGGCGCTCACCGCCCGCGTGGCCGAGGACGTCGAGAGCGTCGCGGCCGCCGCCCGCGCGCTGGCCCACGCCGACGTGCGGGCCGCGGCGGCGCGGCTCGCGGAGGACCTCGACCTCACCTTCCCGGACGTCCCGGAGGACGCCTTCGGGGCCGGGCGGGGCGCCTCGGAGGGCGGATCGAGGCCGACCTCCATCGCCCTCAACGGCGGCCGCCATCCGCTCCTCGCGCTCGACGGCGTGAAGGTCGTCGCGAGCGACCTCGCGATGAGCGCGGGGCGCGCGATGATCGTCTCCGGACCGAACGCCGGCGGCAAGACCGTGGCCCTGAAGACGCTCGGGCTCGCGGCGCTGATGGTGCGCGCGGGCCTGCCGGTCGCGGCCAGGGAGGGCTCTCGCGTCGCGCTCTTCGACGTCGTGCTGACCGACGTCGGCGACGAGCAGAACCTCCACAAGAACCTGTCGACCTTCAGCGCCCACGTGAAGAACCTGGGGCTGATCCTCGGCGAGACGCGCCCCGGCGCGCTCGTCCTGCTCGACGAGCTCGCCGGCGGCACCGATCCGCGCGAGGGCGAGGCGCTCGCCGCGGCCGTGCTCGACGCGCTGTGCGCGCGCGGGGGCACCGTCGCCAGCACCACGCATTACGAGGGCCTCAAGGCGCTCGCGCTCGGGGACCAGCGCTTCGAGAACGCCTCGGTCGGCTTCGATCTCGCCACCATGAGCCCGACCTTCCGGCTCGTCGTCGGCGTGCCCGGCGCCTCGAGCGCGCTCGCGGTCGCGCGGCGGTTCGGCATCCCGGGCGCCGTGCTCGAGCGGGCCGAGCGCTTCCTCACGAAGGAGGCGGTCACCTTCGAGCAGATGGTCGAGAAGCTCTCCGCCGAGCGCCGCGCGCTCGAGCTCGCGCGCGAGGACGCCGCGCGGGAGGCGGCCGCCTCCCGCGCGAAGCGGCGGGAGCTCGAGGCGGAGATCGAGCGGCTCCGGGACAAGGAGCGCGGCGTGATCACGCGGGAGGGGGAGGCGCTGCTCGCCAGCCTGCGGCGCGCGCGCGAGGACCTCAAGGCGGCGCAGGCGCGCCTGCGCGGCAAGCCCACCGAGGAGGACGTGCGCGCGGCCGCTCGCGCCATGGACGCGGTGGGGCAGAAGACGTCGATCGGCGGCGAGCTCGAGCTGCGCCCGAAGGACGAGCCGCAGGCGCGGCCGGCGATCGATCCGGCCGCCATCCGCGTCGGCGCCCGCGTCTACGTGCCTCGCTTGCGGGCCGAGGCCGAGGTGGTGGAGGTCCTCTCGGGCGGCCAGCTGCGGGTCACCGCCGGCTCGCTCAAGCTCACGACCTCGATCGCCGAGCTGCGCGGCACCGGCGCGCCGCCGGCCGCCGCGGCGCCCCCGCAGCGCCGCGTCGATCTGGACGCCGCCGCCGACCCCGACGTCCCGATCCAGACGGCGGACAACACCGTGGATCTCCGCGGCCTGCGCGCGCACGAGGCGGTCGCCATGGCCGAGCAGTTCCTCGACCGCTCGCTCGGCGCGGGCCGCAAGGTCACGTTCTTCGTCCACGGGCACGGCACGGGCGCCCTGCGCGACGCCGTCCGCGAGGCGCTGCGCGGGAGCCCTTACGTGGCGCGCCTCCGCCCGGGCGGCCCGAGCGAGGGCGGCGACGGCGTGACGGTCGCCTGGCTGAAGTGGTGAGCGAGGCGCGCGCCCGAGCGACGGCGCGCCGTGACGCTCAGCGATCCCGGTCGACGCGGCCGAGGTTCTCGGCGATCCGGTCGAGCACGCCGTTCACGAAGGCGCCGCTCTCCTCGCTGCCGTAGCGCTTGGCGAGCTCGACCGCCTCGTCGAGGATGACCGCGCGCGGCACCTCCGGGCGGTTCATGAGCTCCCACGCGCCGAGCCGGAGGACGTTCCGATCGACGCGCGCCATCCGCTCGAGGCGCCAGTTCGTGCTCGCCTTCCGGATCGCCTCGTCCACGGCCGCGAGATCCTCGGCGACCCCGACCACCACCTCGTCCGCGTAGGCGCGTCCCTCGGGATCGCCCGGCGTCTCGCGCCAGAAGGTCGCGACGACGCGGGGCGCCGAGCTCCCACCGGCTTCCACCGCGAACAGCATCTGCAAGGCCGCTTCGCGGCCGGTAGAGCGCGCACCCATCTCTCAGAACCTTCGTTTACAGGCCAGCGGTGTCCAGCGCGGCGCCGAGCGCGAGCATCTCGATCGCGCTGACGGCGGCCTCCCACCCCTTATTGCCATGCTTCGTGCCTGCCCGCTCGACCGCTTGCTCGATCGAGTCGGTCGTGAGCACCCCGAACGTGACCGGCACCCCGGTCTGGAGCGACACGGTCGCGATCCCCTTCGTGACCTCGGCCGCCACGTAGTCGAAATGCGGCGTCGAGCCCCGGATCACCGCGCCCAGCGTGATGATCGCGTCGACGCTCTTCTTGTGCGCGAGCCTCCCCACGACGGTGGGCATCTCCCACGCGCCCGGGACGCGCACGATCGACGTCCGACCGAGCGCGCCGCCGTGCCGGGCGATGGCGTCGAGCGCGCCCTCGACCAGGCGGTCGACGATGAAGTGGTTGAAGCGGCTCGCCACGAGCGCGAAGCGCGCCCCCGGCGGGACCACCAGGTTCCCTTCGATCACCCTCGCCTGTGCCTGCCCGACCGCTTGCTCTGCCATCCGCCGTTCCTCTCTCCTGCAGCGCGGGATGCGCGATCGCCGCGATCGCGATCCTGTCCGAGCGTCCTTTTACCAGCGAACGAGCGCGCCCGTCTGTCAGGCTTCGCCCTTCATCGAGACGAGCGGCACCCGCTCGATCACGGTGAGCCCGTACCCGGTGATCCCTGCGATCTTCGGCTGGCTGTTCGTGAGGAGCCGGATCTGGTGCACCCCGAGGTCCGCGAGGACCTGCGCGCCGAGGCCGAACTCCCGCAGCGTCCACGGCTGCTGCGTCTTCACGACGGGGAGCGCCTCGTCGGAGCCCGAGCCCTTCAGCAGCTCCAGCTCGCGGCCCAGGTCCCCGCGCGACGGGATGTAGACGACCACCCCGACGCCGGCGCTCTCGATCGCGAGGAGCGCCTCGCGCAGGTTCGAGCCGCCGTCGAGGGGCGTCGAGCTGAAGAGGTCCGCGATGGTCGACCCGGAGTGCACGCGGCACAGGATGGGGTCCGGCGTCGCCACCGCGCCCTTGGTCAGCGCGAGGAACTGCCGCTGCTCGTTGATCACCTCGTAGACGTACACGGTCCACTCGGTGCCCGTCAGGTCGAGCCGCAGCGTCCGCTCGCCCACGCAGCGGACCAGACGCTCGGTCTGGAGCCGGTACTGGATGAGGTCCGCCACCGTCACGATCAGCAGGCCGTGCTTCGCGGCGAACACCTCGAGATCCCGCATGCGGGCCATGCTGCCGTCGTCGTTCATGATCTCGCAGATCACGCCCGCCGGCCGGAGCCCGGCGAGGCGCGCGAGATCCACGGACCCCTCGGTCTGCCCCGTCCGCACGAGCACGCCCCCGCGGCGCGCCTTCAGCGGAAACACGTGCCCCGGCGTGACGAGATCCTCGGGCGCGGCGTCGCGCGCGATCGCGACCCGGATCGTGTGCGCCCGATCGGCGGCGCTGATCCCCGTCGTCACCCCGGCGCGCGCCTCGATGCTGACGGTGAAGGCGGTGCCGAGCGGCGGTCCGCTCCGCCCTGGCGCGGACATCATCGGCAGCTCGAGGCGCGCGACCTGCTCCTCGTCGAGGGCGAGGCAGATGAGCCCGCGCCCGTGCATCGCCATGAAGTTGATCGCCTCGGGGGTGACCGCCTCCGCGGCCATGCAGAGATCCCCCTCGTTCTCGCGATCCTCGTCGTCGACGAGGATCACCATCTTGCCCGCGCGGATGTGATCGAGCGCGGTGTTCACCCGGTCGAGGACCGCTTTGTCGATGGTCAGCCGATGAGGCATCGGGCCCCCGGAGGTCATGTCCTGGTCGAGCCTGCCGCTCGAGGCGGCTGACACAGCCTCACCAGAATCCCCCCGCGCGCAGCTTTGCGAGGAGTCGTTCGTCGTGATCCGCATGCTCTCCCGTATTTCCACGCTCTTCGTCGCGCTCGGCGGAGGTATCGCCGCCGAGCGCGTCTTGGCTCGTGCGGCCCTTCGCGCTGGCGAGCGACGCGACCTCGAGCGCCCGCGCCACGTAGCGCGCGAGCACGTCAACTTCAAGGTTGACGGCCGCGCCGGGGCGGAGCTCTCCGAGGAGAGTCCGGCCGATGGTGTGCGGCACCAGCATCACCTCGAACCAGATCTCGGCGGCGCCCGGCGTGGACACGGCGTTGAGCGTGAGGCTCGCGCCGTCGACAGCAATCGAGCCCTTGGGAGCGAGGTACGGCGCGAGCTCGTGCGGGGCGCTCACCCGGAGGCGGATCGCGTCGCCGGCCCGCGCGTGCTCGACGACGCGGCCGAGCCCGTCGACGTGGCCCAGCACCACGTGCCCCCCCATCCGCGCGCCGAGCGGCGTCGCGCGCTCGAGGTGGACGCGCGCGCCCACCGGCAGCGCGCCGAGCGTGGTGCGGCCGAGGGTCTCGGCGGACATGTCGCACTCGAAGCCGCCGGGCGCGATGCGATCGACCGTGAGGCAGGCGCCGTTCACGCTCACCGACTCGCCGAGCGTCAGCGGCCCGAGGCTCGCCTCGACGAGCGCGCGGGCCACGGCGCCGCCGCTCCGGCGGCGGAGGACCCCGATCGTCTCGACAAGCCCGGTGAACATCGCCGACGCCCCTCTGCCTAGCCCTTCGAGGTGCGGTGCCCCTGGCTGGTCAGGAGCTTGTCGATGAGCCCCTGCGAGTAGCCCGACAGCTCGGTGAAGACGACGCCCATCCCCTGCGGATCGTCGTGCACGCGCACGACCTCGCCGACGCCCTCGATCGTCTCGATGTCGTCCATGATCACGGTGAACCGCAGGTTCACCTTCGTCCCGACGGCGAGCGGCGTCTTCGAGCGCACGAACACGCCGGTCCGCGAGATGTTCGTCACGTACTCGTTGATGAACGCGTCGTAGGACTCGAACTCCTTGTTGATGGTGACGCGCTCTTCCTTGCGCCCCGTCTTCGCGTCGCTGCTCTCCGGAGAACCCTGATCGTCCACCATGACGCCTTACCTGCCTTGCAGATCGAACTGCTCGAGGTGGTACTCCTTCCGGGGCACGAGATCGATCCGGCGCTGGAACAGCCGCTCCGCCTCTTGCACGGCGATGCGCTCGTCGTTCTTCAGCAGGTCGATCACGGCCGGGTGCGCGTTGACCACGACCGAGTAGCCGGGCAGGTTCATCCGCTCGCGCCGTATCTGCCGCAGGATCTCGTAAGCGACGGTCTGCTTGGATTGCAGCTGGCCCGTCCCGTCGCAGTAGAAGCACGGCTCGAGGATCGTCCGCCCGAGGCTCTCGCGCGTCCGCTTCCGGGTCATCTCGATGAGGCCCAGATCGGAGATCCGGTTCAGCGTGGTCTTCGCCTTGTCCCTGGAGAGCAGCTCCTCGAGGCGGCGCCGCACCTTTTCCCGGTTCTGGGCGCGCTCCATGTCGATGAGGTCGAGGATGATGAGCCCGCCGATGTTGCGGAACCGGAGCTGGTAGGCGATCTCTTCGACCGCCTCCAGGTTCGTCGTCAGGATCGTCTCCTCGAGATCCTTCGACCCCTTGCCGACGAACCGCCCTGTGTTCACGTCGATCGCGGTGAGCGCCTCGGCCTGGTCGATGATCAGGTGCCCGCCCGAGGGCAGCGGGACCTTCCGCGACAGCGCGCGCTGGATCTCGTCCTCGATCCCGTACGCGTCGAAGATCGGCTCAGTCCCCTCGTAGAGCTCCACCGCGTCGGCGCGCTCGGGCATGAACATCTCGACGAAGCGCCGCAGCCGGATGTACTCCTCGCGGTCGTCGATCACGATCTTCTCGATGTCGTCGGTGAAGAGGTCGCGTGCGGTCTTCAGCACGAGGTCGAGCTCGGTGTAGAGCACCGCGGGCGCCCTCACGCCGCTCTCCCGCTTCTTCGCCACCTCGCCCCAGAGGCGCACGAGGTAGCCGACGTCGGCCTTGAGCTGCTTCTTCGTGAGGCCCTCGGCGAGCGTGCGCACGATGAGCCCGCCCTGCGGAGGCTTCATCGCCTCGATGGCGTCCCGCAGCCGGGATCGCTCCTTCTCCGAGCCGATGCGCTTGGAGATCCCGATGTGATCGACCGTCGGCAGGTACACGACATAGCGGCCGGGCAGCGAGATGTGGCTCGTGACCCGGGCGCCCTTCGTCCCGATCGGCTCCTTCGAGACCTGGACGATGACCTCCTGCCCTTCGCGGACGACCTCGCGGATCGGCGTCGACTTCGAGATCCGCGGCGGCTCGTTCTGCCAGCTGCGTGAGCTCTGCTGGCCCCGCGCCGCGCTCTTGCCCTTGCCGTCCCGCGACTGCTCGCGCCCGCGCTCTCGCGTCCGCTGCTCGCGCCCGCGTTGCTCGCGATCGCGCCCCTCGCGTCCGCCCTGCTGTCCTTTGCCGCCCCGGTCGCGCCCTTCGCGCGGCGCCTCGCGGCCCTCGCGCCCTTCGCGCGGCGCCTCGCGGCCTTCGCGCGGGGCCTGGCGCCCCTCGCGCGGCGCCTCGCGGCCTTCGCGCGGGGCCTGGCGTCCCTCGCGCGGCGCCTCGCGGCCTTCGCGCGGCGCCTCGCGGCCTTCGCGCGGCGCCTCGCGGCCTTCGCGCGCTTCCGCGGGGGCAGCTTCCGCGAGCGCGGCGCCGCCCTCGAGGTTGGCGCGCCGGTCGCGCGTCCGTCCCGATCGGCGCACGCGCGCCTCGCGCCGTCCGCGCGCGCGCCCGCTGCGCGCCCGCGCTGCCGGCGGGACGTCATCGCCCGAGGCCGCTGCCGCGGCCTCCGGGACCGGCGGCGCGCTCGCCTCCTCTCCGGCCGGCCAGTCGCCGGCGGCGCCGTGCGCGGCGGGCTCATCCGGTGCGCTCGCCTCCTGCGCTCCCGTCTCGCCGCTGTCCGCGGTGTTGCTCAGCGCTTCCGGATGCTCCTCGGCCGCGCTCCACGCGTCCGCGGCATCCTCCGGAGGCGGGGAGGCAGGCTCGACGTCGTAGCCGGGCGCGTCGAGCTCGTCGTCGTCCTCGATGCTCGCCTCGTCGGGGCCGGATTCCTCGTCGCTGGCCTCGTCGGCGTCGCTGCCTCCTCCTGGCGCGACCAGCTCCTCGTCGTCGTCGTCCGCGCCGTCGTGCTCGTGCCCGTCGTCGATCTCCGGCTCCGAGTCGTCGGCCTCGTCGAGCGCCACCATCGTCCCCACGCCGGCGAACGCCTGGCCGGAGGGGCTTCCGAGCACATCGAGCGCCGTGGGCAGCTCGATCGGCACGTCGCTCCCTTCGTCGAGCGAGCCGCCGGCATCGACGGAGCCGCCGGCATCGAACCCTTCTTCCGCCCCGAAGTCCGCTCCTTCCCGGAGCTCGTGTCGTCCGGGCGTCAGGTCGGGGCTCTCGGGCGCGGCTTCTGCGCCCGATAGCTCATGCACCTCGCTTTCGTCAGGTCTAGGCGCCTCGCTGCCACGCGCGGCGCGGCCTCGCGAGGAGGCGCGCTCTTCCTCGACAGTCCGGCGGTGCCCGGCCAGGTACGCCTCGAAATCGTCGGGCCGGATGAGGTCCTCGACGTGCAGGAAGGCTGCTCGCTCGAGCCCCACGTCGATGAACGCGGCCTGCATTCCGGGCAAAACGCGGCTGACTTTGCCGAGGTAGATGTTTCCGAGCGTCCCCTTGGAGCTCTCCCGCTCGAGATGCAGCTCAGCGATGATCCCGTTTTCGATCAGCGCGACGCGTGTCTCGCGGATGTCCACATTGATGACGAGAAGGTTCTTTCCCATGTCGGATGCCGCACATCGGCGGCGCCGCCAAGCGTTACCACGGGTTGCCCGGCCCATGAAGGCGCAACCCGGAGTATGCTGCGCGATTGGGGGCCCGGGACCGGAGGTCGCCGAGGCAGGCCGGCCGCCAGCGCGTGAGCTACCTCGCGTCTCCGCCGCTCTGCCTCGGCGGCGCCCGGCGGCGCCTGCGGCCTGGCCCGCGGACCGGCGGCGCCTGCCGCTGGGCCAAGGCCCTGGCCGGGAGCGCCGGGTCGAGGCGCCCGCACGGCGGCGAGGGCGCGCGCTGGGGCGACCTCCCTCAGGAGGCGCTCCCCGCCCTCGCTCGGGACCCGAACCGCCCCGTTCCCTTGCCCCCGCTGGCACGCCGCCGCTTCCGTGCTGCTCCGGAGCCGCCGGTGTCGTGCCCCGCGCCGCCCTGCGCCGGCTGCCGCGCCGCGACGGCTGGCGCGGGCGAGCCGTGCGTCGCGGTTCGGCCCGCATAAAGGCCGAAGGGGGCGGCCATCTGGCGCCCCCTTCGGAGATGCGCTGCTGTTGTCAGGAGCTCACAGGCCACATACCGGCTCTCCGGCGGCATCGCAGCTCTCGGCGCACTCCTCGCAAACAGTGCACGTGATGAGGGCGTCGTAGGCCTGGACCCCGGCCGCGTTGTCCGTGCGGCACGTCTCGATGCACGTGGCCGGGTCTTCCTCCGCGGCGCAGTCAGCGATACACACCACCACGTCAATACAATCCTCGCTGTCCACGCAGCCCTGATGGACCTCTTTGCACGGCCCATCGGCGGCGCACTTGTAGCAGGCCGTATTCGTGTCGCGGCCGCACGTGTCCTCGGTGTCATCACAGGTCGGGGTACCCGTCGAGGAAGTGCTCGTGGCGCTCGCGCCTCCTTCTCCGCCGGCGCCGCCGCCGCCGCCGCTGGCGCCATTGCCGCCGTTGCCGCCGTTGCCGCCGTTGCCGCCGTTGCCGCCGCCAGAGCTGCTGCTCCCGCTGCTGCTGCTGGTGGTGCTGGAGCTCGACGACGTGTTGCCGTCGTCACCGCAAGCTACGAGGGCGCAGCCGGAGATCAAAATCGCAGCGAATACCCAAGATTTCATGCTCAATACCTCCACAGAACCCAACCGACTCTTCATTCGTGTACTCGGCGCCCCCCCAACGCTCGGCATGCCTGCCAAACCACCCGTTTCCTGCGACCGGCCCCCGGGTGCACCTGTGCAGATCGTCGGTCAGAGAGAAGCATCGCGCGTGGAGTTCAAAGAAAAACAGCCACGCAAGTCGTTTCTACACGCTCGGGATCGGCCGCGCAACGGCGTCGCTCGCCCCAGCACCCACCTGCCGTGGCGCTCTAAGCGGTTTGCTCGCTGATCTCTCCCGGAGCACGGCTCTCGCGGGCTCCCAGCTGCCGCAAAATTCTGCTAAAGCGGGATGTTTCCGTGCTTCTTCGGTGGGTTCTTGTCCCGCTTGTCGCGCAGGAGGTCGAGGGCCGAGCCAGTCGAGTGCGGAGCATGCGCGGGTAGATCACCTCGTCTATGAAGCCGAGCTCGGCCGCCTTGCACGGGGTGGCGAATTTCGCCTTGTCGTCGCCGACGAAGCGTGCGCGGGCGGCGGCCGGGTCGTCCGCTCGCTGGATCTCGCTGCGATACACGATGCTCACCGCGCCTTGCGGGACCATGACCGCGAGCTCGGCCGTCGGGAACGCGAGGTTGTAATCGACCCCGATGTGCTTGGAGGCGATGACGTCGTAAGCGCCGCCGTGGGCCTTGCGGGTGATCACCGTCGCCTTGGGCACGGTGGCTCCGGCGAACGCATAGAGGAGCTTCGCTCCGTGAGCGATGAATCCCGCCCTATTCCTGGTCGAGCCCCGGGAGGACGCCGGGCACGTCGACGAGCGTGACGAGCGGGACAGTGAAGCAGTCGCAGGAGCGGACGAAGCGCGCCGCCTTGATGCTCGCCTCGATGTCGAGGCAGCCGGCGAGCACCTGGGGCTGGTTCGCGACCACCCCGATGGGCGCGCCCCGATCCGGGCGAACCCGACCACGATGTTCTGCGCAAAGCGCTCGTGGATCTCGAGGCGGCGGCCGTCGTCGGCCACGGCGCCCCACCATGGCCCCCGGAGGGATCGAAATCCCGCCGCGCGCGACCGCGCGACGCCATGGCAGGGCGACCACCTCTTGCAGCCTGTACGACAAGGGAGCGAGGCCGGTGGAAACGTGCGAACCGTGCGAACCGTGCGAGGCGCGCGAGGCGCGCGAAACATGCGAACCGTGCGAAACATGCGAAACATGCGAAACGCGCGCGACCTGGAGACGTGGGGACGTGCGAGGCGCGCGGGACCTGCGACGAAAAATGACCGCGGTCCTCGAGCGGCTCCGCCCTACTCTCTTGCATGGGCGAGGGGACACCACGTACGCTGAGCGGCGCTCAGCTGCCGATGGTAAATGCAGGAATTCCCGATACGTAGACCATCTGAAGACCGGGACGCGGGGGCCGCCATCGCCGCTGCGGACCCGCCGCGCCGCGACTTCGAACGGGGCAGCTCGGGCCGGCGTGGCAGCAGAGCGGTCGCGTGCCACGGCAACTGACGTGCGGCGCCTCGTGAGATGCGCGCGGAACAGCGTCACCGGCAGCCCTCGATCGTTCGCGGGAGCGCCACGCGCTCCTGGCTCGCGGCGCCTTGCGCTCGACGGCCTCAGCGTGGCCTTCCGCCTCGCGTCGCGGGGTGAGATCGTTTCGGACGAGAGGTCGCTCGAGTGAAGCTCGCTCAGACTCGTGAGGCTCGTGCCCTGGCCGTCGCCGCCGTGGCGCGAGGGCTCATCGAGCCCAACGCCCTTTGGGATATGGCTTGCCGATGGACCCTCGGCGGCGCGTCGACGCCCCAGGAGCTCTTCGAGGGGATCCTCACGCCCGAGCAGCTGGCGGCGCTGCCGGAGCTGCTCGCGCAGGAGGGCCGCAGCCCGCCCGCCGCGCGCGCCCCCTCGCCGCAGAGCGAGGACCAGGACGCGCTGCGCTTCGACACGCAGCGGGAGATCGACCTGCCCGGAGAGGACGTCGGGGCCGATTTCCCGACGCTCGCGACCTCCGCCACGCGCGCCGTGAACTCCGGCGGCACCCGGTACGAGGTGGGCGAGGCGCTCGGGGCCGGCGGCGCCGGGAAGGTGGTGAAGGCGCGCGACCGGGAGATCGGGCGCGTGGTCGCGCTGAAGACCTTGAAGCCGGGGGCCGAGGAGGACTCCGCGGTAGGCAACCGCTTCCGGACCGAGGCGCGGATCACGGCCCAGCTCGAGCACCCGAACATCATCCCGGTCTATGACCTCGGCACGCTGCCGAACGGTCAGCCGTACTACTCCATGCGGGTCGTCAAGCGGCAGAGCCTGCAGAACGTGCTGACGAACCCCGAGCTCCGCAGGCAATGGCCGCTCGTCCGGCTCATCGGCGCGTTCGTGCAGATCTCCCGGGCGCTGGCCTACGCGCACCGGCGAGGCGTCGCCCACCGCGACATCAAGCCGGAGAACGTGCTGCTCGGCGACTACGGCGAGGTTTACCTGGGCGACTGGGGCAACGCGAAGCTGCTCGCGAGGGCGGAGGTGAGCGAGCCGATCTCCGTCGATCCGAGCGGGCAGGACTTCGGCCGCAGGCGGCACGAGGCGATCGCGAGCGCGCTCTCGGGCACGCCCGGCTACATCGCGCCCGAGCAGATCCGAGGGGACCACGCGCGGATCGATCACCGCGCGGACATCTTCGCGCTCGGCGTGGTGCTCTACGAGATCCTCACCGGCGAGCACCCGTTCGACGCGCCGACCGTCCTCGCCGTGATCCTCGCGACGCAGACGCGCGACCCCAGGCCGCCGCGCTCGATCGCGCCGAGCTGCCCGCTGCTGCTCGAGGACCTCTGCCTGGCGATGCTCGCGAAGGATCCCGATCAGCGCCCGCCGACCGCCGACCGCGTCGCGGCGGAGGCGGAGGCGTTCCTCGAGGGCGCCAAGGAGCGGATGCGCCGCCGCGAGGAGGCCATCAAGCTCTGTGAGCTCGCCAAGGCCCCGCTCGAGCGTGACCGGCGGCTCGACGGCGAGCGCGAGCGGCTCGTCGAGGAGGCGCGGCGGCTGCTCAAGGACGTGAAGGAGTACGAGGCGATCGAGCGCAAGCGGGCGGGGTGGCAGCTCGAGGACAGGGCCGCCGGGGTCGAGCGCGAGCAGGCGCGCGCCGCGGCGGAGGCGATCGATCTCTACACGAAGGCGCTGGCGTACGATCCGGACCTGGTCGAGGCGCGCGCAGGGCTCGCGGACCTCTACTGGTCGCGCGCGGTGCGGGCGGACCAGGAGCACCAGCACGCGGCGCGCATCTACCACGAGGCGCTCGTGGCGGAGTTCGACGTGGGCCGCTACGCCGCGCTGCTCACCGCCGATTCGGTCCTCTCGTTCGACTCGTCGCCGCCCGGCGCGAGCGTCGTCGCGTACCGTTACGTCGAGAAGGATCGCATCCTCGTGGCGAGCGACGAGCGCGCGCTCGGCCGCACCCCGCTCCGCGAGGTGCACCTCAAGCCGGGCAGCTACCTCTTCATCCTGAAGCGCGCCGGCTGCCGGGACGTGCGCTACCCGCTGCTGCTCAAGCGCGGCACCCACCACCGCGTCGAGGTGAACCTCTACACCGACGCGGAGATCGGCGAGGGGTTCGTGTACATCCCGGGGGGGACCTTCATCGCCGGCGGCGACGCGCAGGCCGACGATCCGCTCCGCCGCGCCGAGCTCCACGTCCCCGACGTCGCGATCGCGAAGTTCCCCGTCACCTTCCGCGAGTATTGCGAGTTCCTGAACGAGCTCGAGACGCGTGATCTCGATCTCGCCCTCAAGCGCGCGCCGCACGGGACGCGCGGCTCCGAGGGCTACGTCGCGCGGCCCGCCAGCAGCGGCGGCTGGGAGCCGTTGCCCAGCGTGGTCGAGGGCGACGCGCAGAAGCGGTTCCCGGCGGAGGAAGGGCACCTCTGGAACCTGCCGGTCATCCTCATCGACTGGTTCGACGCCGTGGCCTACTGCCGTTTCCGGAGCGAGCGCGACGGGATCGAGATCCGACTGCCCACCGAGCTGGAGTGGGAGAAGGCGGCGCGCGGAACCGACGGCCGGTTCTACCCGTGGGGAGATCACTTCGACCCGACGTTCTGCCTGATGCGCTCGTCGCGGCCGTTCCTGGCGCAGCCAGAGCCGGTAGGGACCTTTCCCATCGACACCTCGCCCTACGGCGTGCGCGACATGGCGGGCGGCGTGCGCGAGTGGGTCGCCGACGTGAACGGCGAGAGATCGTGGGCGGAGACGTCGGGCGAGCTCGAATCGGCCGCCGACGCTGGCGGGGACGCGCCGCCGTGGCGCATCGCCCGCTCCGGGAGCTGGGCCGCGGACTCGCAGCAGTGCAGGAGCGCGTCGCGCACCCGCTTCTTCGGGATCGCGCGGGCGCTGAACCTGTCGTTCCGGGTCGCGAAGCCGCTCTCGCGGGGCCCGGGTCGCTGAGCGGGCGGCTCAGCCGCCAGACCCCGCCGGGGGGTCGACGTACTCGACCTCGACGCCGCGGTGCGTGCGGAGGACGGTGCGCCCCGGCCGACGATCGACGACGTACTCGGGCCCGATGGGCACCTTGCCCATCCCGCCGGGTGTATCCACGATCAGCTTCGGCAGCGCGATGCCGGTGAGCCGGCCCTGGAGCTGCTCCATGAGGGAGACGCCGGTCGCGAGCGGCGTGCGCAGGTGCGCCGTGCCGCGCACGGGGTCCATCTGGAGCAGGTAATAGGGGCGCACCCGCCAGCGCACGAGACCCCGGAAGAGCGTGGCCAGCGTCGTCGCGTCGTCGTTGATGCCGCGCAGCAGCACGGTCTGGTTCATGACGGGGAAGCCGTGATCCGCGAGGCGCTTGCACGCGCGCTCGGCGGCGGGCGTGAGCTCCTTCGGGTGGTTGAAGTGCGTCATCACCCAGAGCGGGTGATACGGCTTGAGCGCGCGCACGAGCTCCGCGGTGATCCGCTGCGGCAGCGTGACCGGCACGCGCGTGGCGAGTCGGATCGTCTCCACGCTCTGGATCTGCCGCAGCCGAGCGATGAGCCGCACGACGCGGTCCGTCGAGACGGCGAGCGGATCGCCGCCGCTCACGATGACATCGCGCACTTCCGGGTGCGCCTCGAGGTACGCCATCGCCGGCGCGAGGCGCTCGAGCGCCACCGCGCCGCCGCCGTCGCCGACCATGCGTGATCGGGTGCAGAAGCGGCAGTAGACGGCGCAGCGGTCGGTCGCGAGGAGCAGCGCGCGATCCGGGTACCGCTGCACGAGGTGGGGGGCGACCTCGTGCGCGACCTCGCCGAGGGGGTCGACCAGATCGCCAGGCACCTCGGCGGACTCGTCGGCGAGCGGCACGCACTGCCGGCGGATCGGGCACGCCGGATCGGCGTTGTCGCAGAGGCTCAGGTAATAGGGGGTGACGCGGATGGGCAGCCCCGCCTTTTCGGCGCGCCTGGCGCCAGCGAGCTCCTCCGGCGTCAGCGACAGGGCCCCGTGGAGCTCATCGGCGCTCGAGAGCGCGTGACGCAGCTGCCAAGTCCAGTCGCTCTTCCGCGTCTTCACGCGGGCCGGTTGCGCTCCCTGCTGCGCGCTCGCGGCGAGCGGCCCCGGTCGCTCCGGCAGCGCGGCGGCGCGGGTGTTCGCGCCTTCCTCGCCGGGTCGCCGGGCGAGCCGCGCGGCGGCGACGAGCTCGCTACTTGCCCGCATCGCTCGACGGCGCCGCGGCAGCGCCGGACCGCTCCGGCTGTGGCGTGAGGGGCTTCGCGGGATCGGGCTGCGCCGCGCTCCCGGTCCCCATGAGCTGCGCCGGCAGCTTGACCGAGGAGAGCGCCGCCTCGTTGATCTCGACGGGGAACTTCTTCCGCAGCTCGTCCTCGAGAGCGCGCTCCTGGTCCTGCATCTTCTGCTGCAGGAGCGCGACCCGGATCGAGCGTTCGGCCTCCGCGAACTCGCGCCGGTGGCCGCCGGTGAGCCCGTTCAGGCGGACGATGAAGAACCGTCCGTCGGCCTCGACGAGCTCCTCGCCGACCGCGCCCACGCCGCCGATGCGAAAGGCGGCCGCGCGGACCGGCTCTGGGACGCGGGGGTGGGCGCCGCGCGGATCGCCGGGCGGGCTGACGATGCCGAGCTCTCCGGCGAGATCGAGCGGGGGGGCCGCGCTCTTGTCCTTCGGCGCCGTGAGCGAGTGCTTGAAAAAGAGCTCACCCCACGCGCTGCTGCTCCCGGCCTTCTGCGCCTCCTTGAGGACCTTCTCCCCGAGCGCTCGGTCGCCGACGACGATGGCGGCTACGCGCCTGCGCTCGGGCTCGCTGAACTTGTCGGCGTTCGCCTCATAGTACGCGCGCACCTCGGACGCCGGGATGTCGGCCGGCGCGGGCAGGCCCTTTCGCGCCCGGGCGATCATCGCCTCGCGGAGGATCTGCCGGATCGTGTCCTCGACCGCGGGGTCCTTGTCGAGGCCTCGGCGCCGGGCTTCCAGCGCGAGCAGCTCCGCGTCGATGAGCTCGCTGAGCAGCTCGCGGCGCCGCTCCTTCGTCTGGTACCGGAGCCGATCGAATTGGTCCATTCGCTCCAGCGTCCTGCCGAAGTCGCCCAGCGTGATCACCCTGTCCCCGACCTTCGCGAGCACGCGCGCCGACTGCTCGGCGGTGAGGCCGAAGACCGGATCTCCCGCGTCCGAGGGGACCTGGAGGGCGGGCTCGTCGCAGCCCGCGACGAGCGCGACGAGCGAGATGGCGAGCAGGGGTCGGCGCACCGGAGCTCGGGTCATTGCTGGCTCGGTGTCTAGCACGGTTTCCGCGTGGCTCGAGGTCGCAGCGCCTCGTTCGGGCTGGCGCGTCGGCGGACGCCTCGGATCGTCGCGCGCGCTGAGCGCTCGAACGCGCGCTCAGTCGACGATCGTGCCGATCTCTTCGCCCCTGCAGACGCGGAGGATGTTGCCGCGGGTCATGAGCTTGAACACCCGGATGGGCATCTTGTTCTCGCGGCAGAGCGTGACCGCCGTCGAGTCCATGACCCCGATCCTGTCGGCGAGGAAACGGTCGTAGCTCAGGTGCGCGAACATCTGCGCGCCTTCGTGGCGCACGGGATCGCGGTCGTAGATGCCTTCGACCTTGGTCGCCTTGAACAGCGCCTGCGCCTGGATCTCCATGGCCCGCAGCGCTGCCGCGGTGTCGGTCGAGAAGAACGGGTTGCCCGTGCCCGCGGCGAAGATGACGATGCTGCCCTTCTCCAGGTGCCGCATCGCCCTGCGGCGGATGTACGGCTCGGCGACCTGCCGGATCTCGATCGCGGTCATCACGCGCGTCGGCACGCCCGTCTTCTCGAGCGCGTCCTGGAGGGCGAGCGCGTTGATGACGGTGGCGAGCATGCCCATGTAGTCGCTCTGGGAGCGGTCCATCCCCGCGCTCGCGCCCTTCAGCCCGCGGAAGATGTTGCCGCCGCCCACGACGACCCCGATCTGCACCCCCATCCGCTGGAGCTCGGCGACCTCGCCGGCCACGTGGTGGAGCGTCTCGGGACGGATGCCGAACCCCCCTTCCTCGCCGCAGAGCGCTTCGCCGCTCAGCTTGAGGACGATGCGGCGGTACTTCAGCCCGGGGGCCGGACGAGGGGGAGGGGGAAGGAGAGAGTCCTGGTCAGCGGCCACGGTGCGACCTCGTAGCCGGGACCTGCGTGGAGGGCAACGAACAACGTGAACCATCGCTCGGGCGAATCGGCAGCGCGCGCCGCAAAAGGAGGAAGAACCAGAAGCCGCAGAGGAAGCTGAGGACGCAGAGGACGCAGAGGACGCAGAGGAAGCAGAGGAAGCAGAGGAAGCAGAGGAAACAGACGCGGCAGAGCAGGTAGACCCGCCGGGGCGGCATGTACCTTGCGCTTGCCGGGGCGGGGAGCTAGTCTCGGCTCCCCTATGGCGCGTGTGACTGTGGAAGACTGCCTCGAGCGCGAGGAAAACCGTTTCGCTCTCGTCGTGCTCGCGGCCAACCGGACGCGGCAGCTCATGAAGGGCTCGGACGCTCTCGTGAAGACGAAGAACAAGCCTGCCGTGACCAGCCTCCGAGAGATCGCGGCGGGCAAGGTGCACTTCCACCGGAGCTCCCACGAGGTCGTATCCGAGTGGCTCCAGCAGATGAACGCTGGCGGCCAGCGCTGATGCCGCATCGGAAGGGCGCGCGTCCGGTGATGCGCGCCTCCGTTGGGGCTCCGTTCCGCAGCTCGCTCCCGTCACCGTGCCAGCGCTGCGCTTGATCTGTTGCCTCGCATGAGCGGGATGGCCACAGGGCGGCCGGCGCGCGTTTCGGCTTCCGGCCAGCGTCGCGATCCGGAGCTCGAAGCAGGGACGTCGGCCCACTACGAGGATCCGGCGTACTACGCGAAGACGTACGCGCGCCGGAAGGATGACGTCCGCTACTACGTCGACCTCGCCGTCGCGTCTGCGGGGCCGGTGCTCGAGTACGGCTGCGGTAACGGGCGGATCACGCTGCCTGTCGCGAGGGCGGGGGTCCAGATCACCGGCGTGGACCTGTCCGCGCCGATGCTCGGCGATCTGCGCGCGCAGCTGGGGCGCGAGCCGCGCGGTGTCTCCTCGCGCGTGAGCCTCCGGCGGGGCGACATGCGGGCGCTGCGGCTAGGGCGCCGCTTTCCGCTCGTGATCTGCCCGTTCAACGCCTTCTTGCACCTGTACACGCGCGTGGATGTGGAGCGGTTCCTCGCGCGAGCGCGCGAGCATCTGACGCCGAAGGGCGAGCTCGTCTTCGACGTTTCCATGCCCGAGCCGGCAGAGCTCGCGCGAGATCCGGATCGCGCCTATGCCACGCCGCGGTTCCGGTACCCCACGAAGGATGGCCCTGGCGAGTTCGTCCGGTACACGGAGCGGTTCGACTACGACAAGGTCCGGCAGATCCTGTTCGTCTCCATGGAGTTCTCGCCCGTCGACGGCGGCGAGCGCTGGATGACGCCGCTCGCCCATCGTCAGTTCTACCCGCAGGAGCTCGAAGCCTTGCTCCACTACAACGGCTTCGAGCTCACGGAGCTCCGCAGCGATTTTTCCGCGGAGCCGCCCGACAACCAGACGAGCATGCTGCTCTATCATTGCCGGCCACGCCGTTCTGCCAGGGCTCGCCGCCCTGGACATGACGGGAGCCGCTGAAGGGGCGCGGCACCGGCGCGCAAACGCCTGGCCCGGCTGCGCCTCGCGCCGCCCTGAGGCCTCAGGCCATGCGCGAGGTGTCCGCGCACGAGCGCGCGCATGCCCCTGGGTCCTGCCGCGCCGGGCGTGCGCCAGGTGCCGCCGTTGCCTGGAGTCTCAGACCCCGATGTAGAGGCGGTGGGCGAAGTTGCGCTCGAGCTTGGCGCGCAGCACCTTCTCCGCCGCTGTCTCGATATCGTACTCGACGCGCTTGAACTCGAAGCGCTTCGTGTCGCTGTCGTAGACCGTGTAGCTCGCGCGGTTGTCGTAGTCCCGCGGCTGCCCCACCGAGCCGACGCTCACGATGTACTTGCGACCCTGCTCCAGCTGGAAGTCCACCGCAGGGAGCTCCTCGACGCTGTTCGGTGTGAGCGCAAACACCTTGCAGAGGTGGGAGTGGCCGATCAGCGTGATGTGACCGAGCTCGTTCCACATCGGGAGGCACTCGCGCGCCTGCTCGGGGGCGAAGATGTACTCGAACTCTTCGAGCCGGACGGGCGAGCCATGGCAGAGGTCGACGTTGATGTCCGTCAACTTCTCCTGGTACGTCAGGCTCCGGAGCCAGGCCGCGTTCTCGGAGGACAGCATCGCTGCGTGGGTGTCCAGCGCCTGCCGGGCGGCCTCGTAGTAATACGAGTAATCCATCCGACCCGCGACGGCCGCGTCGTGGTTGCCAAGGATCGTCTTCTTGGCCACCTTGCGGACGAGATCGGCGCACTCGTTCGGCGAACCGCCGTAGCCGACCGTATCCCCGAGGCAGTAGTAAACGTCGATACGTTCGTGGCGGTAGGACTCGAGCACAGCGCTGAGCGCCTCGTAGTTGGCGTGCGTATCGCTGAAAATCCCGAGTCTCATTTCGACGCGAGGGCGGAGCTTAGCACGAAGGCCTCGACTTCCGTTAGGAATTCAAACCTGGATCCACGGATGGGCCGGTAGGACCGGCACCGAGCTTCGTCGGCTCGTTGGCGTTGTGTCGGCTGGCCCGTTGGTTCCGCTCGCTCCGGCGGTTCCGCTGGCTCCGGCGGAACCATCGGGCCCGTCGGTTCCGTCGGCTCCGTCGTTCTTGTCAGCTTTGTCGGCTCCGACGGAGCGTGCTTCCGCTGCGCCCGGGGATCTGCAGAGGACGGTCGAGGGCCGGACACGGTCCTTGCGGAGCTTGCCGAGGCGCTCCAAGCACGACCACGTTGACGAGCGGCCACCCGCACCGGAGAAGAATAGCGTGGAGCCCATGAATACCAAACAGAACGGTGCAGGGACGTCTCCGATTTCTGCGGAGCGGCCGGCCGAGTCTGCGCTGTCCGCTGCAGCTGTCGAACCTGTCGCGCCTTGCGCGCCGCCGCCGTCCACCGTGGAGGATCTCGCCGAGGGGTGCGTGCGGTTTGTGGAGCGCGCCCTCGGCGTACGGCTTGACTATCGGCCGGAGACCTTGCCCGTGCTCGACCACTACCTCGAGCAGGCGCGTGGCGCGACGTCGGAGCGGGTCGAAGCGTTGCCGATGATCGCGCACATGGCAGGCGCTTACTTCGGCGAGGTGATCCGGCGCCGGCACGCGTCGTGGTGGCGCCTGGATGGCGAAGATCCGACCTACTGGCAGGTGCAGTTCGGCTCGGTTTACCTCGCGTTCAGCCCCGTCCTCTTCGTGCGCGAGGCGCTCACGCGCGGACATCGGGCCGACGCCTCGCTCGACCTCGCAGAGGACTCCCTGAGCGGCGATCCGGCGGCGCTGGAGCTGGAGGAAGACGATCGCGAGGCGGTCGCGGCCAGGCTCGCGGAGCTGCCGTCGGTCTCGGAAAACGAGTACTACGCCCCCTCGACGCGGCTCGAGGTGATCGACATCGCCGTGGACGCGATCCGTTCGCGTCGGCTCGAGGCCGGCGAGGATACCGACGCCGCGCTCGAGCCGGGCGACTACGAGCGCGGCGGCGACTGACGCGCGTATCGCGGCGCGCGGTCGGCCCACGCTCGCTCGGCGGGGCCGCGCGGACGTGCTCCGGAAGCGGCGACCGGTGGTATCGTCGCTTCCGTGTTGTGGGTCCTCTTCGGGCTGTTGTTCCTCATCTCGTGGGCGGCGTTCTTCACGTTCGACCTGCCCACCGCGATCCCGATCGCGACGAGCGTCGTCATCGCGCTCGCCGCGATCGCGCTCTTCGTGTACCGCCGGATCAACGCGCGCCGCGCCGCGTCTGCGCTTGAGCGGGCCATCGTCCAGCAGGGAGCGCAGCAAGCGCTCAACGCGCGGCCCGAGCGCCGCGCCGAGATCCAGGAGCTCCAGCGGCAGGTCCAGGGCGGCATCAGCGCCCTGAAGAGCTCGAAGCTCGGCAAGGGGAAGGAGCACGGCAACGCCGCGCTCTACTCGCTGCCCTGGTACGTCATCATCGGCCCGCCCGGGGCGGGGAAGACGACGGCGTTGAAGCACTCCGGCCTCGTCTTCCCGTACGCGCACCCGAGCAACGGCGGCGGCGTGCGCGGCGTCGGCGGCACGCGCAACTGCGACTGGTGGTTCACCAACGAGGCGATCCTCCTCGACACCGCGGGGCGCTACACGACGGAGCAGGACGACCACGAGGAGTGGATCGCGTTCCTGCAGATGCTCCTCAAGCACCGCGCTCGCCGCCCGCTCAACGGCATCCTGGTCGCCGTGAGCGTGGCGGATCTCATCGACGCGAGCGAGCAGCAAGTCGAGCTGATGGGGAAGAAGCTCCGGGCGCGCATCGACGAGGTGATGACGCAGCTCCACATGGTGCTGCCCGTCTACCTCCTGTTCACGAAGTGCGACCTCATCGCGGGCTTCTCGGAGTTCTTCGGCGACATGCGCAAGAGCGACCGCGCGCAGGCGTGGGGAGCGACGCTCAAGCTGAGCGCGGACAAGGCCGACCCAGGGAGGCTGTTCGACGCGGAGTTCGACGCCCTGGCGAAGCAGATCCACGGCCGCTCGCTGAAGCGGCTCGTGATGGAGCGCAGCCGCGAGGCGCGCGAGCGCGTCTACCAGTTCCCGCTCGAGTTCTCGGGTATCCGGCGGAACCTCTCCGATCTGGTCTCGACGGTCTTCATGGTCAACGCGTTCCAGGGGACGCCCATCTTTCGCGGCTTCTACTTCACGAGCGGCACGCAGGAGGGCAGGCCGCTCGACCGGGTCCTCCAGCGCATGGGCCAGGCGATGGGGATCCGCACGCACGAGGCCGCGGCGCAGCAGAACGTGGAGTCGAAGAGCTACTTCCTCCACGACGTCTTCATGAACGTCGTCTTCCCGGACGGGGACATCGCCGCGAGGAGCGCGAGCGAGATCCGGCGCCAGCGGCTCGTTCGCGGGGCGATCAGCGCGGCGGCCGCGGCGCTCGGGGTCATCCTCGCGATCCCCAGCGTGGTGTCGTTCGCCAACAACCGCGCGTTCCTGCGCGACGTGGAGGCGGACGCGCGCACCGTCAGCGCGCTCCGGTGGGAGGACACGCGACCGCTCTCGGAGAAGCTCGCCGCGCTGCGGCCTGCGCTGGATCGGCTGAAGGAGATCGACAAGGCGCGCGAGGAGGGGCCGCCGGACGGGATGGGGTGGACGATGTTCCAGGGCGAGACGGTGTACCCGCCGCTCGTGCACGTCTACGTCGCCAGCCTCCAGAACGGCTTCGTGATCCCGTGCAAGCAGCGGCTCGAGGATCGCCTCAAGCTCGCGAAGGGCGACCACTACCTCCGCGAGCGGAACGACCTCAAGCTGTACCTGATGCTGAGCGACGTCGAGCACCTCGACGTCGCGTGGGCGAAGGACAGGTTCACCTCGCTCTGGGCCGAGGTGCTGCGGGCGACCTCGAACCTCACCGAGACCGAGCTGAAGAAGCAGCTCGAGCGGCACGTCGAGTACTACCTGACGCTCATCAAGGAGAAGCGGGTCACGCCGATCGCGCGCAAGGAGGATCTGGTCGCGAGCGTGCGCGCGACGCTCCAGGCCGTGCCGCCGCGGAAGCGGTACTACGACTTCTTCGTCAACGCGATCATCGAGGAGAAGTACGACGAGACGGGTGACAACAGCCGCGCCAACCGCAAGTACCCTCCTCACACGCTCGGCGACATGTTCGCCGACCGTCCCGCCGTGCTGAAGATCATCGGCAGCAAGCTGTACGCGAAGGAGAAGCGCTGGAAGGAGGTGGACGGTCCGTACACCGAGAGGGGGCACTTCGCGGTGCTCGAGAGGCTCGAGAGCGGCGCCGACAGCTTGATGGCCGAGCGGTGGGTCGTGGACCTCGCGCCCGGCGAGGAAGCCTCGATCAACAAGAACCTGGACGGCCTCGCGGCCGACTACGACGTCAGCTACATCGCGCAGTGGACCGACTGGATGGCGGACCTCACCGTGCGGGTCCCGGCCAACCTGAAGGAGGCGAAGGAGACGTACCAGGCGCTCACCCAGGCGGATTACCCCTACCTCCGCGTCCTCCGCGCTCTCGAGGACAACACGCAGTGGAAGCGGGATCGCAGCGCGATCGAGGACTCGGCCCTGGCCAAGCGGGGGAAGGAGTACTTCGATCGAAAGATCGAGCAGAAGACGAGGCTGAAGATCCCCGTCAACGTGAAGCTCATAAGAAACCGGCCGAGCTCGGTGCCGGATGAGTTCAAGCGGACCGTCGAGTTCGGCGTGCCGTCCGCGCCGAGCGGCTCGGCGCCGATCACGGACACGCCCCTGGCGAGGTACATCTCGTTGCTCAGCGCTCTTCGAGACGAGATCCAGCGCCTCGAGGATCTGAACCCCAACGTCGACGCGCGCCTCATGGCCGATCGGTTGGTCGAGGCGACGCGACAGGCCGACGCGCTCCTCCAGCCCTTCGACGAGCGGGCCAAGACGCTGCTCCGGCCGCTGTTGCTCACCCCGATGCAGGTGGTGGCGGCGCGGCTGCCGCCGCTCGCCGCGGTGTCTCGCTTTCCCGCGGCGCCTGCTGCGGGTCCGCGCTGAGCCGCGCGGCGCGGTTCAGATCTCGATGCGGATCTCGTCGCGGCCTGGCTGCACCGCGCCGGTCGCTGGATCGAGCGTGAGCACCATCTCGACCGCATCCTCGCCGTTGTCGCTGTAGTACCGAGGGCGCACCCCCATCGCGGTGAAGCCGAGCTTCCGGTAGAGCCGGATCGCTGCCCGGTTCGAGCGGCGCACCTCGAGCAGGATCAGCCGCACTTGCTGCTGCTGCGCGTACTCGAGCGATCGATTCATCAACGCCGTCGCGAGCCCGCGCCGCCGCGCGGCCGGGCAGGTGGCCACGTTCAGCACGTGGAGCTCGTCGGCGACGTGCCACGCGATGAGGAAGGCGAGCGCGCGCCGCTCTTCGCGCGCGACCCAGCAGCGCGTCCAGGGGCGACGCAGCTCTTCTCGCGCGGAGAACTGCGGCACGTCGAAGGCCGCGGACGCGACGGCGTCGATCTCGTCGAGCGCAGCGTCGTCCGCAGCGTCGGCCGTCAGCTGGCTCAGCGAGACCGACGGCCTCGTCGCGTCGCGTTTCACCTCGCCACCTCCGTGGGACAGCCGGAGACGATCTGGACTTGCCCCACCCGCCCGCTCTTGAGCTTCGTGCAGGCTTCCCCGAGGAGCTCGACGACCGCGGGCGACTTCCAGCGCCAGCCGTTCTCCGGGTCGTAGGCGACCAGCTCGTCGTCCAGGTAGACGTTCGTCTGTCCCGCCTCGGGAGGCGGGTCGACCAGGTCGAACTCGCAGGAGACGACGATGCTGGCGATCTTCGAGAGGACGTTCCCCAGCGTGTCGAGGTCGTCCACCTTGAAGTAGAACGGGCTCACGAACTGCGCCGCGCCGCCGGCGAGCGCCATCTGGTCGAGGACATCGCCGTAGAACTCGCTCCCCGGGATGCCGACGACGTAGACCTCGATCCCGCTCGCCGCGAGCCGCTCGATCGCGGCGACCGTATCGTCGCGATCGAGGCACCCTTCGGGGCCCGAGGGGCCCAAGGGCGAGCAGCAGTTCTCCTCGGGGTCGGGGCACTGCTGTTCGATGTTGGCGATGCACCCGTCGGCCTCGCAGCTCGCCGAGCTGTTGCAGTTCGGACCGCCGTCGGTCGCGAGCACGACGATGGTCTTGCCGGGGAGATCGACGAGCTTCGGCGTCAGCGCCGCGAGGGTCGCCGCGGTAGGCGTGCCGCCGAGGGGCGCGGCCCGCGTCGCCGCGCGGAACCGCGATGTCGTCGTCGAGCCCTCCTGTCCCCCTGCGAAGGGAGCCCCCGGCGTGACAGCGAACACCTCGCCGCCCGGCCTGCACGGCGCCTCGTCGGTCGCGTCCAGGGGGAACACGGCGGCGCCGACGTTGATCAGCGGGCCCAGGTTGCGCACGAGATCCACCGCGGCGTCATGGACCCGGTCGTATCGGGTCGCGTTCGAGCTCGAGGAGGCGGGGCTGAGCATGCTGCCCGACGCATCGAGGACGAAGTAGATGTTCGGCGCTTCGGCGATCTCGACCTGGTGGATCCGGTTGCCGCAGAGCCCTCCCGCATCCGCGGCCGGTGGTCCGCTCGGGTCTTCGGTGTCCGGATCGAACTCCTCCCCCGGCTCTTGCGCTCCCTGACCGGCGCCGCTGCGCGGGCGCTGCTTCGTGACCTCGTCCTCGCATGCGGTCATCGCCGCGCCGCCGAGCGCGAGCGCGGCTCCGACGCTGAGGAGCATGCCGCAGGCGCCGGCTCGCTGCTTCACGGCCGTCTTCATGGCGAGCAGCGTATCACGCCCGTTCGCGCCGGCAGCGCCAGCGCTGGCGCCGCCGCGCGCGCTCAGGGCTCGCGGTAGAACCTGGGCACGCGGCGCGAGATGCTGGTCAGCACCTCCCAGGCGATCGTCCCCGTGAGCCCCGCGATCTCTTCAGCGCTGATCGTGCCGCGCCCGAGCGGCCCGTCCTGCGTTCCGAGGAACACCACCTCATCCCCCAGGCGTGCTCCCGGTACATCCGTCACGTCGAGCATCGTGAGATCCATCGACACGGCGCCCGCGATCGGCGCGCGTTGACCGCGCACGAGGGCGGCCCCACGGTTCGAGAGCTGGCGGCTCAGGCCGTCGGCGTACCCCATCGGCACGGTGGCCACGACGCTCTCCCGGGAAGCTTGCCAGGTGTGGCCGTAGCCGATCCTGTCGCCCTTCGCGATCGTGCGCAGCGCGACGATCTCGCTGCGCACCCGGATGACCGGCTTGAGGTCGGGCGCGAGCCCCGCGCACGGCGATATTCCGAACAGCGCGACCCCCGGACGGACGATGTCGAGCAGCGCCGCAGGGAGTCGCAGCATCGCCGCGCTGTTCGAGGCGTGCCGCACCCGCGGCGTGAGGCCGAAGCTCTTCGCTCGCTGCTCGATCTCCCCGAAGAGGCGCATCTGCTCGATCGTCACGCCGAGATCGTCGGCGTCCGCGCAGGCGAGGTGGGTCATGAGCCCGTCGAGCTTCACCTCCGGGTGCTTGGCGAGCGTCGCGAGCACCGCCTCGATCTCCGAGCTCGCGGCCCCGAGCCGTCCCATGCCGGTGTCGACCTTGAGATGGACGCCCACGCGACCGCGCTGCTCGAGCCGCACCACGCTCGCGAGGCGCTCGATCTGGCCGGCGTCGTAGACGACGGGCACGAGATCGCGCGCGATGATCTCCTCGAACCCATCGCGCCGCGGGCCGTAGTAGCCCCCCATGACGAGGATGGGCAGCCGGATGCCGGCGTCTCGCAGCTCGATGGCCTCCTCGAGCAACGCGACGCACAGGCCGGGGATCCCTGCGCGCTCGAGCGTCCGTGCGACCGCTGGCGCGCCGTGGCCGTACGCATCGGCCTTGAGCACGCCCCAGATCTGCGGCTTCGTCGCGCCGGTCAGCCCTCGCTCGAGGACGCGCAGGTTGTGCCGCAGGTGCGCGAGGTTCACCTCGGCGCGGGTCGGCCGCACGGCGTCCGCGGGCGCCGCTCGCCGCGGCCGCAGCACCCGCATGGGGCCTGCGCTCGCACCGAGCCCCTCGAGGGGCGACGCCGTGCCGTTGCGATCAGGAGTCGTGCTGCTGAGCTCTTTGGGCGCGTGCGAAGCGGACATCGTGTACGCCGATAGCTCTACGCTCGATCGCGGGTCAAGATTCCAGGCCATCTTGGTGTGACAAGGTGAGGCATCTGCGCGAGGAGCAGACGACGTCGATCAGAAGCAGCGACGCATGCACCGCGTGTACTTGCCGGAGCATCCTTTTTCGCAGGCGGCGGATTTGCAGTCGTCCTGGCATTCCTTCCAGTCCGTCTGGCACGACGCGCTGCACTTCGCTCCCGGCGGTGCAACCTCCTCCGCGGTGTTCGACGCCGAGGCCGCAGCGCCGCCGTCGTTCGCGGCTGGGTCTGCGTGGGCCTCTCCCGTTGCCGCCGGCGCGGCCACGTCGGCGGTCAGGAGCCTGGGCGGCGGAGCGAGCGCGCTGGTCGGCTCAGGCACGGCAGGGGCTCGGCTGCTCGGCGGAGTCCACTCGCCTTCGTCAAAATCACTGGCGTGGCTGAGCTGCCTGGCCCGCAGCGTGGCGTACTCCACACGGTCGCGCGTCTGGCCGAACGTACAAAACTGAAGCCACTCGTCCCAGCACGCGCGCCGCAGGGTCGGCTTGACGTCGGCCAGCGAGTCAAGCGCCATGCAGTGCTCGAAGCGTACGTCCCCCTCGTAGACCGCGTTGATGCTCGCGCCGCATGCGGTCACCGAGGCGGCGGCTAGGCAGAGGAGGGTCCTGAACCGCACGTCGTAGAACACCGATAGCAGAAAAGCTCGGCCCCGGTGCCAGGGCCCGTCCTATCCGCCGCGGGAACCTGCCGGTCGCCCGGTCGAGGTGCTCTCCGGTTGAACTTTGGGCTGTGATGCCGTACGTTCCCGCCCCTTCGCACCGGCGGCGGCGGCACGACGCCTCCGCGCCGGGCGCCTCAACGGAGCCTGTTCATGTTCCTCATGCTGTCGAAAGGTCCTCGGAAGACCACGCGCTCCAAGTCGAAGCGCCACCGGTCCAAGCTGAAGGCGAAGAACCGCAACCGGCGCAACCGCATCTACCAGCGCGCCTGATCATTGCACCGAGCGCGAGCGAGTCCACGGCCTCGCTCGCTGCGCGTTCTTCGATCCGACTTTGGGGCCGGCCCCTGGAACCTAGGGGCCGCCCTTCTTCAGCTCGGTTAGCACCAGCTTGGCGACCGCCTTGAGCGTATCGAACACCCCGACGCCGGTCCGCGCGACCCCCTCGAAATCGGGGACGTTCGTCGGGTTGAGCAGCGAGCGGAGCTCCTCGACGGTGCCGATCTCCGGCAGATCCCGCTTGTTGTACTGGATGACGTACGGGATCTTGTCCAGCGAGTAGCCCTGCTCGGCCAGGTTCGTGCGGAGGTTCTCCACCGACTCCTGGTTCGCCTCGATGCGGCCGAGCTGCGAGTCTGCCACGAAGACCACGCCGTCGACGCCTTTCAGGATGAGCTTGCGGCTCGCGTCGTAGAAGACCTGCCCCGGCACCGTGTACAGGTGGAACCGCGTCTTGAAGCCGCGGATCTCGCCCAGCGCGAGCGGGAGGAAGTCGAAGAAGAGTGTCCGGTCGGTCTCGGTGGCGAGGGAGATCATCTTCCCCTTCGCGTCCGGGTTGGTGCGCTCATAGATGTACTGCAGGTTCGTCGTCTTGCCGCAGAGACCCGGGCCGTAATAGACGATCTTGCAGTTGATCTCGCGCGCCATGTAATTGATGAAGCTCATCGACCGCGCTCCTAGTCGTTGAAGAGGTTGTCGATGTCCTCGTCGGTGATCTCGGCGAACGGCGAGTCGGCGCCCGGCTCCTGCACCTTCTTGAGCAGCGCCTCGAAGATGTGGTTGAGCTCCTCGCTCGCCTTTCGCACCCGGAGCCTCACCAACCCGAGGCTCGACTTTGAGTCGAAGATCACCACGAGGATGACGCGGTTCCCGACCAGCTGGATGTGGATGTTCGCCTTTTCACCCTCGTGGAACTGAGTGGCGAACTCGTTCTCCTTGAGGAGCTTCGCCATCCCGCCCGTGGCGGCGATGTTCCCCGCCGTCAGCGAGGCGAGCGACGTGGTGTCGAGGTTGTCGACGTCTCCGCTCGCGGCGATCAGTTGCCCGTTTTTGTCAACGATGAAGACGACCTTCGCATTGGCGTCCTTGACGAGGCGATCCACCACGCTCTGGATCTGATTGAATTCCTCCTCGTACATCACCATCTGAGGGTTGACCATCGTTCCTCCGCCAGCGCTCTCGCGATGGGGCCCTGGGCATTGCGGGCTCTGTCGCCCTTGTCATCACCGGGCGCCGCACGTGCGGTCCCCGACCATCGTCATCCAACTGGCTTCCCGCTGCGCGGGCTTGCCTTACCACCGGTACCACGTTCGCGGCGTGCCGCTCGCTGCCTTGGGACTTGCATGGCTGGTTCGCAGCGCGCAGTGCGGCTGCTCCTCGACCGTGCACCCGTACATCTTGGGACGTTTCTATCCGAAGCAGGTGCGGCGGAGCAAGGCGGCCCTTTCTGGAAGTTGGAGGATCGCACGGCCGGACCTCGCCGGGCCTTGCCGGACCCCGACGGAGCTCGCTCCCCCTGCCCCCAGGGGAGGCTTGGTTCCGGACCTTTTCCAGGCGCCTGTCCGCCCCGGCCGCCCAGAAGGCATGCATGATAAATATCGAAAATTGCTTATATTTTCTTCGTTGAATGCGGTCGGACGACGCTCCACCCTCCGAGGGCGCTGGTGTGGGGCGCGCTGCGTGTCATCGCGCTGTACCCGGCCGAAGATCGACGAAATTCGCGGGAACGGCGCGCGCGGCGCGGCGAGCTCATGAAGCGGCCCGATGAACGCGGCCTGGGGGACGACCTCCTGCCGGCGTGCGTTCCGCCGGCTCGTGGGCAGCACCCCCTTGACCTCGGCCGGCGCGACGCGCCTGCAGCCCTGGCTTGTGCTTGACCGATGGCTTCGGCCACGGGATAGCGCCTCGGATGCGTGACGTGCTCAGCCGGGCCGAGCCCCGTGAGATCGAGCTCAACCCGGGGACGACGAGGGGGCGCTCCTTCTGCGCGCTCACCGTGGGGACGGCGGCCTTGGCGTGCGCCATGTCGCTCGGCGCCGACGCGCGCGCGGAGCTCGGCGCGGTTCACCCTGAGGTGCTCTCCGCGCACGCGGCTGTCCGCGCGGCGAGGGGCCCCGAGGTCTACGGCGCGTTACGTGAGCTCTGGCGCACGTGGGACCGCGCTGATCCCACCCAGGTCGAGGAGGCGATCGCGTCGATCGCTGAGGCCGGCGCGACCAGCGCGCCCACCCAGGTCTATGCGGAGCTCCTCTCGGCGTACGCGCGCAGGCGTCGAGGTGATCTCGACGGAGCGGTCGCGAGGATCCAAAAGCTCGGGTTCATCGGCCGCTGGGCGACGATCGGACCGTTCGACAACGAGAACAAGGGGGGCTTCGAGCGGGCGTTCGGACCCGAGGAAGATCTCGAGCAGCCGGTGGCTGCGGGCAGGACGTACGACGGCAAGGCGCGCGCGGTCCGCTGGCGCGTGCCCCCCGAGGCGCCGCAGTATGGGTGGTTTGATTTCGGCGACTTCATTCGTCCGGTGGAGAGCGTCTGCGGCTACGCGACGACGTTCGTCCGCGCGAAGGCCGGGACGCGCGCTCCTCGGCCGATCTCGATCTGGGTCGGGGCAGACGGGGCGTTCAAGCTGTTCTGGAACGGCGCGAAGGTCCTGGCCGATCCCGGGTACCGCGAGCTCGACATCGATCGGTTCGCCGCGCCGGTGACGCTGCGACCCGGCTACAACCGCTTGACGATCAAGGTCTGCGGAGGTGCGTCGGCGCCCAAATTCGCGCTGCGCATCGGCAACGAGAAGGGAGCGCCGGATCTCGATCTGGATGTGACCTCGGACATCGGAACCCAGGTCACGGCGCCTCAGGGGGAAGCCGCTGAGGCGAGGCGCGCGGGCGGGGCGCGGGCCGAAGGGCCAACCTCCGGCGCGAAGCTCGCCGCGCGCGCGGCTGCCATCGAGGGGCCGATGCAGGCGTTCGAGCGAGCCGCGGGCGCCGCTCGGCCTTCGCCCGCCGTGCTGGAGGCGTTCGCGCGGTACCTCATGCTCACCGGCGGCGATGCCGAGGGGGAGCACAGAGCGCGCGATCTCGCACGGCGCTCCGCCGAGGCCGCGCCGAGCGTGCGTCGCTACCTGCTCGCGGGTCAGCTCTCCGAGGACAGGAACCAGCAGCGCGCGTGGATCGAGCGCGCCGCCGCGCTCGCGGGCGGTCGTGAGGACACCGACGTCCTGCTCTCGCAGGCTCGGCTCGCGCAGACGAGCCCGAACTGGCGCGAGGCGGCTCCGATCTACGAGCGCATCCTGGCCTCCGATCCCGATCATGTCGCGGCCGTCCTCGGACTCGTGGACCTCTACGTGGAGGCTGGGCTGAAGCGCACCGCGCTCGCCACGCTGGAGCGGGCGCTCGCGCGCCAGCCGAGCAGCGTCTCGCTCCTCCGCGCCTCGGCGGCGCAGCTGCGCGCGCTCGGGCGCGACACGGAGGCCGCCGAGATGGAGGCGCGCTACGCCGCGCTGCGGTTCGACGACTCGAGCTTCCTTCACCAGCAGGTCGAGCTCGCGGTGGCGCGCCGCGACCCTGCCGGCGCGGAGCGCTGGATCGAGCGCTTCCTCCGCAGCGAGCCTGACTCCGTCTGGGCTCGCACGGTCGCGGCGCGCACGTACCGCGCGCTCGGCCAGGGCGACCGCGCCCTCGCGGCCCATCAGCGCGCGCTCGCCATGGCGCCCGAAGACATCGGAACGCTGCGCGCGCTCTCGGACCTCTACGGCGAGGAGGGGAACCGAGAAGCGCAGCTGGAGATGCTGCAGCAGATCCTGGCGATCAGCCCTCAGGCGAAGGACGTGCGCGAGTACATCGAGCACATCGAGCCGCCGAAGCCGCGCGCTGACGAGGCGTACGCCTGGGCGCCCGACCGCTTCCTCCCGATGCGGCGCAACGCTGACCGCCAGTATCCGAAGCGCACCCTGCGCAACCTGACGGTCACCACCGTCTTCCCGAACGGCCTGGCGAGCCGGTTCCGCCAGGTCGTCTTCCAGCCGCTGACGGACGAGGCTGCGGCGAGCGCCCGGCAGTACGCGTTCGAGTACCAGGCCGATCGCCAGACCGTGAGCCTCCGTGCCGCGAAGGTCTACCGAGCAGACGGCAAGGTCGACGGGGCGATCGAGAGCGGGGAATCGGGGGCGAACAACCCGGCGCTCGCGATGTACACATCGGCGCGCACGTTCTACGTCAGCTTCCCGCGGCTCAACGCCGGCGACGTCGTAGAGCTGCGCTACCGCGTCGATGACGTCAGCCCTCGCAACGAGATCGCCGATCACTTCGGCGAGATCGAGTTCCTCCAGGGGGATGAGCCGATCGCCAGCAGCGAGTACGTGCTCATCACCCCGAAGACGAGGCAGTTCCACCTCTTCGCGTCCGACCTCCCTGGCCTCGTGCGCGAGACCAAGGAGGACGCCGAGCGGCGCATCTTCCGCTTCTCGGCCGCCTCGGTGCCGCCGGTGGCGCCCGAGCCGGCGATGCCCGCGTGGTCCGAGATCCTCGCGCACGTCCACGTCTCGACCTTCAAGAGCTGGGACGAGGTCGGCTCCTGGTACTGGGGCCTCGCGCGTGAGCAGTTCGACGTCGATGATGAGGTGCGCAAGCGGGTGCGCGAGATCACCAAGAACCTTGCCGACGATCGGAGCAAGGTCCGCGCGATTTACAAGTACGCGACCGAGACGCGCTACGTGGCGCTCGAGTTCGGCATCGAGGGGATTCGCCCGAGGAGGTGTGCGCAGACGCTCGCTCGTGGGTGGGGCGACTGCAAGGACAAGGCGACGCTGATCGTCACGATGCTCCGCGAGATCGGCATCCCAGCGACGATCGTGCTCGTGCGCACCCGCATGCGAGGCGACATCGGGCCGGAGCCCGCGAGCCTTGCTCCGTTCGACCACGCGATCGCCTACGTGCCGTCGCTCGACCTTTACCTCGATGGAACGGCGGAGCACTCGGGCTCGACGGAGCTTCCGATCATGGATCGCGGAGCGATGGCGCTTCAGATCAACGAGGGCAAGCCGAAGCTCGTTCGCCTCCCGGAGCCTGCTCCCGAGGCCTCGGTCGTGCACCGGACCGTCGACATCGCGGTCAGCGCTGACGGATCGGCTCAGCTCGGGGTCGACATCCAGGTGGCCGGTGCGTCCGCGCCGGAGTGGCGGACCCGCTACATGGCGGAGGGGACGCGCCGCGACCGAGCAGCTCGTGACCTCGCCACGGATTTCGGCGCGGTCGAGCTGGCCCCTGGGAAGGCTGGGGTCGAGGTCAACGATCTCGAGGACATCGAGCAGCCGGCGAAGCTGCGGGCTCGAGGAAGAGCCGTCGCGCTCGCTCGAAGGGAGGGCGACAGCCTGTCGGTCCCGGCTGTCCCCACGCAGCGTCTCGCCACCGAGTTCGCCTCCCTCTCGACGCGCACCCGCGACGTGATCATCCCCGCGCTCACCACGCGCCGGGATGAATGGACCATCCGGATCCCTGCCGGGTGGCGTGTCACGAGGGCGCCGCTGCCCCAGGACGTGGACACCCCCTTCGGCAAGTTCTCGCTCTCGGTCGAGCAGTCCGCGGGGAAGATCGTCGTCCGCAGTCAGATCTCCCTCACGAAGTCCCGGATCAAGCCGTCCGAGTACATGGCCTTCCGAACGTTCTGCGAGACGGCGGACCGCGTCTTCGGTCAGCGGGTGGTGTTCGGAAAGTGAGCGACGGAGCGACGGAGCGACGCCCTGACCCCCCCGGCCCTCCGGCGCGCCGACCGGCCCCTAGCCGCCGCCTGGACACTTGACAACCCCACGCCGGATCGCCATAAAGCGCCCCCTCTACGCATCCCTGCGGCGCAGAACAGCCTCTCCGGTGGTTCGGAGCGGTGGCCGCCGGGAGCGATAGGCATTCGGATCGAGGGCATCATGCCGAAGATGAAGACCAACCGCGCCGCGGCCAAGCGCTTCAAGGTGACCGGCTCCGGCCGCATTCGCCGCAGCAAGGGCGGGCTCAACCACTGCATGCAGGAGAAGAGCAAGAAGCGGCTGCGTCGTCTCCGCAAGAACGACATGGTCGATTCGGCGATGGAGAAGCGCGTCAAGCTGCTTCTTCCCTACGGCTGACCCTGGAGCAGTGAGGTAAATTACCGATGCCGCGTGTAAAGAGAGGCTTCAAGGCCCGTCGCCGTCGCAACCGTGTCCTCAACCAGACCGAGGGCTACTTCCTCGGCCGAAAGAACCGCTTCCGCCAGGCGGTCGAGGTTCTCCGCCACGCCTGGGAGTACGGCTACATCAGCCGTAAGCTCAAGAAGCGGGATTTCCGTCGCCTCTGGATCACCAGGATCAACGCTGCCGCGCGCCTCAACGGTACGACTTACTCCCGCCTCGTCAGTGGGCTCAAGAAGGCAGGCATCGCCCTCGATCGGAAGATCCTCTCGGAGATCGCGATCCACGATCCTGCGTCGTTCGGCGCTGTGGCGAAGCTCGCTTCGCCCGCCGCGGCGAAGTAACGGCCCGCGGGGTGGTCTTGAGCCCGCCGCTCGACCACCCCGATGCGGAGCGGTCGAAATTGGCCAAGGACGCCTCCCTCTCGTCGCAAGTGCCCGATTATCCTAATATTTCGTATATTTGACGCGTCTCCGCTGCGAACGCTCCCTTGGGTTGCATCGCAGACGTAGAGCTCGGGTGCATCCCTCGGGCAGGGACGTGCGGCTGACGTCGCTGACGCTGATCAGCGTCAGCAGTGTGAGGCAATTAGGCACCGAGCAAATGCGCAGCGTGCATTTCGTGCGCACCTGCTATGCACCGCCGATGGCACCCTATGATCGTGCGATCAGGGTAAAGTCCGACCCAGCTCAGTCCGTTGGCGGCTGGCCGACCGTTCGTTGTTTCTCAAGGGGCTCTGCATCCCCAGCCGAGGGCTGACCGGCCTAAGGCGTGCTCCCGGTCCCCTCCCGGGGGACAGACTTAGCGACGAATTCCGCTGAAACTGAACAGTTGGCCGGAATTTCTAACTTTCCAGGCGGTCTGTCGCGAAAAATAACCTTCTCCGCCTTCGTCCGTCGGGTGAGGGCTCGACATTGCCATCGGGAGGCCCAGGTTCAGGAAACATCGAAGCTCACTGAGAGAACGGCCTCAGCGGCTAGGCGCGGGTTCCTACACGCTGGAAAAGACAGCGAAATTCCCTTGCCTGTGCTGCGAGGGCGGACCCACCGAACCGCGGAACGCTGGCGAGCTCGAGGTGTCCCCAAGGAGAACAGGTTGCCGATGTTGTTGCGTCCCCGAAAGCGTACCCAGCCATGCAGCTCGGCTCGGTCGCAGCGAAACGTCTCGCTCGACAGGACATGGATAGCGCCTTCCGCTCTACATAGCGCACCCCGGCCGAGCTCTCAAACAGGAGAAGCGGGAACGCACGCTAAAAAAGGCACTGTTTTTGCTTCTGGAGCTGGGCTGCTACCGGGGACTGGCGCAGGAGCATCGTTCTGCAAGAGCAGACCTGCCTCAGGTGAGAAGAGTTCGACCGGAATCAAAAGAAAGCACCAGCGGTTGCCAGTTTCAACAGGGGCTCCTTCGGTCAGCTCCTCCCCTCTGTTTGGCACGAAATCGTCTCGCCTGCCGTCAAAAGGTGGCGAGACATTTCAATCTCGCAAGGTCAGCCGTTTAGAAGTGAACGCCGACACAAAGACCAAGATGAGCACGTCGACCGCCCGCCGTCCAGAAACTGCGCGGAGAAACGCCAAGTCCTCTGCTGTAGGTGCCTCTGCGCGGCTCGCGGCATCCAAGAGCTCGCAGGGGGCCGAGACCGCATCGGCTCCCCGGCGGGGGGCATCGCAGACCACCGAGTTGGAGGTCTCCGAGGTCGAAGATTTCGGGGACAACCAGTCGCCGCGCTCGCACTTTCAAGGAGCTACCACCGTGGAGGGAGCCGCCATGAGGTCGACCAAGAGCAACGCCACTGTAGTGAAGGGCGACCCGCTCGCTCAGGGTGGGACGGCCACGCCGGAAATCGCAGCGCTCGGCCTTCTGGAAGACGACCAGACGGAGGAGACGGTTGTGCGACCCCGCCCGGCCGAGATCCTCGATGAGGAGCGGACGGCCGACTTCATCGATTTGGACCTCGGGCCGCTCGATCGGCTGCCTCAGCCCGAGCGCGCGAGGAACCAGGATCGGGAGCTGAAGGATGTCGAGGACGGGGGCGGTGACTCGATGCTCGCCCGCTATTTCCGCGACATGGCGCTCCACCCCGTCATGGGGCCGGACGAGGAGCTCGACACCGCGCGGGCGGTCGAGCGCACGGAGGTGGAGCACTGGGTGGCTCTGCTCTCCTACCTGCCTGCGGCCGAGTACATCCTCACCGCGCTCGAGGAGGATGTCGCCAAGGCGGGTGAGGACGAGGTGAAGGCTCCGCAGATCGCGGAGATGCAGAAGCTCGTTCGCCTGGCGAAGAAGCAGAAGGGAAAGCTGCTCGCCGAGCAGGAGAAGCCGTGGACCCAGCTCTCCGAGGAGCTCGCTGCGGCTGTCCGCCTGCCTGACTCGGATCGCCTCTGGATGGCGCGTGCCTTCGGCATCGCGCGCGATCTCGTGCGCGAGCCCGACTTCGAGGACGACGTGAGCGATCCCGAGGAGACCCGCCCCACGCGGCCGAGGCTCCCGATGTCTGGCTCCTACCGCCGTTACCTCGATCGGGTCGAGCGATCCTTCCAGGCGCAGCACGACGCGAAGAACCGCTTCGTGAAGGCCAACCTGCGGCTCGTCGTGTCGATCGCGCGGCGCTACAACCGCGGGCGCCTGCCGCTCATCGATCTGATCCAGGAAGGCAACATCGGCCTGATGAAGGCGGTGGAGCGCTTCGACCACAGCCGTGGCTACCGCTTCTCGACGTACGCATCGTGGTGGATCAGGCATGCGATCAGCCGCGCCTTGGCCGACAAGGGCCGCGCTGTCCGCATCCCGGTCCACATGCTCGATACGTACAACCGCGTGGCGCGGGCGACGCAGGCGATCATCGCGCGCACGGGGCATGAGCCGACCATCGAGGAGCTCGAGAAGGAGACGGGGGTTCCGCGCGAGAAGCTCGACAAGGTGAAGGACTTCTACGCGGAGACGCCCTTCTCGCTCGATCGTCCGGTCGGTGACGAGGATGGACGCAAGTTCATCGACTTCCTCCAGGAGGAGAACGCGCTGTCGCCGTTCGATCACCTGGCCAACAGGAAGTGGAGCGACGAGGTCCGGCGTCTCCTGACCACGCTCACGCCGATCGAGTCGCGGATCATCCGCTGGCGCTTCGGCCTCGACGACGAGGACGAGCTCACGCTCAAGGAGATCGGCGACAAGTACAACCTGTCGCGCGAGCGCATCCGTCAGCTCCAGGAGCAGGCGCTCGGGAAGATCCGCAAGCAGATGCGCGACTACTGAGCGACGAGCTCAGCACGAGTTGGTGAAGCGGCCGCGCGGCGTCATGCTGCGCGGCCGCTTTGCGTGAGCCGCCCGAACACGCAGCTGCGTGGGGGCGCGCAGAGGCGAGCGGGGGCCGGAGCTCACCGCGGCCCAGCGGGCCGACACGAGACAGACCGCGCTCTCACGGCGTGCGTGCGTCCTTCCAGAGCTCGTCGGCGAGCGACTCGACGAAGTGGTCGATGGCTTTTCGTGCCGGGTCGATCTTCCCTGGGACATCGGAGGCGAGCACGGCGAAGGCGATCGGGGGACGACCAGGGGGCGCGAGGATGTAGCCAGACAAGGCCACAACCGAGGCGAGCGTTCCCGTCTTGGCGCGGATGGCGCGCTCCTTCGACCACCCGCGGAAGCGGCTGCGCAATGTGCCGTCGACACCGCCGATCGCGAGCTGCGCGGTGAAATCTGCGCCGAGCGCCGGATCGAGAAGCGCGGCGCGCAGCAGCCGGACGATGGCCTCCGGCGATGCGCGAGCGGCGTCGAACAAGCCCGAGCCGTTCCTCAAGACGACGTCTTGTCCGAACGCATCGAGCTCCCTGAGGGTCTCGCCGACCACCTCCGCGGCACCCTCGGCTGTGCCGGGGCGCCCGCGCTTCTCTGCGGCGAGCGTCTTGAAGATCGTCTCCGCGTAGAAGTTGTCGCTGTCCTTCCCGAGGGCGGAGAGGAGCTCGCCGAGCGGCGCCGAGCGGTGGGCCACGAGGAGCCGCTTCTGGCGCTCACCGCCGAGCCGCACCTCGCCGGAGACGTCGACGCCCACCTCCAGCAGCATCTCCTTGAGCGCATACGCTACGACCAGGCGGGGATCGTCGACGCGCCTCGCCAGGCTCACCGCGCGGCCGCCCTCCGGGATGTGCCCGCTGAGGTGCGCGACGAGGCGCTGGCCGTTCGGTTCGAGCCGGACCCCGAGCTTCTCTGGTGCGCCGCGCCTCGCGGTGGTCACCGTGCCCTGGAGCACCGCGAAGCCCGGGGGATCGATCGCGACGGAGGCAGCCTGCCCAGCCTTCGACGGGCGCACCGTGAAGAGCAAGGCGTTCGCGTTCAGCGAGGCTGCCGCGACCGGGGCGCGAAAGGCCGCCCACTCCTCCGGCTGCTGTTCGAAGGCCGGAGGAACGTAGCGCGTGTCAAAGTAGCCCTGGTCGATCGCGATCGCCGCGACCTTCCGGACGCCGGACGCCCTCAGGGCGCGCGCCATCTCCCAGAGATCACGCGTCCTGAGGGAGGGATCGCCCGAACCCCGGAGCACGAGCTCGGCGACGGTCCCGTTCGACGCGTCCCCGTAGAGGCCGGTCAGGTAGCGGTAGCTCGGCCCGAGCAGGCGAAGCGCGGCGGCCGCCGTGAAGAGCTTCGCGTTGGATGCAGGGTTGTACAGGCCGCGCTGATCGAAGGCCGCGAGCGTCGCGCCGCTGGCGACGTCGAGCGCGAGCACGCCGACCCGTCCGCCCAGGCGGCGCACGTCGGTAACGAGCGTCTCGATCTGCGCTCGAGCGCGCTCAGGGTCGATTTTTCGAGGTCCGTGCGACGCGAGGGGCGCTGGGGGCGCGCTCGGCGAGACGGGGGCTCCCTGGGTCGGCCTCGCCGTGGGGGTCGAGCGGTCAGCGGGAGCGGCGCTGCTGTCGAGCGGCTGGGAGCCGCCGGGGCGGGCGAGGAGCGACGAGAGCACGAGCGCGACCGCGGAGACTGTACGGCGGGGATGTCGAGGCATGAGACGTCTCCGCCTCTACACCGCCTCCACCGCGGACGCCTCCTCCGGTCGACCGGTCGTCGCAGCCCGGCTTCGCTCATCGGTGCGCGCGTGTGCGCTCGGGGTTGTCCTCGGAAAGGAGAGCTTGCTAGGGTGCGCGCAGACGCTCCTTCACGCTCTGTTCGAAGGGAGGACACCGTGTCCCAGCAGCATTCGACCCGCGCGCTCTTGCCGCTCATCATCCTCGCGGCTGCAGCATGCTCCGGCGCCAAGCCCAAGCAGGCAGGGGAAGACTACAACTTCGATCAGGCACCGTCCGATGTTGCCGCGCCCGCCGAGACGGGGAGCTCCGGCGCTGAGGCGGGGAGCTCCGGCTCCGAGGCGGGCGCGTCGGCGGACAGCGGGGGCGGGCTCAACCCCGATCAGAAGAAGCAGATGGAGATCGCCCTGCGACGCGGAGGGGACAAGGCGGCGAACTGCGCCGAGGTCGTGCCCAACGCGCCGACGGGCGAGGGAGAGGTCAAGGTCGTGTTCGACGGCCAGAAGGGACGCGTGACCGACGTGTTGGTCGGGCCGCCCTTCGCAGGGACGCCCGCCGAATCCTGCGTGAAGCGCGCCTTCGTCGGAGAGATCGTGCTGCCGTTCGAGGGTGATCCGCTCGAGGTCCCGTACACCGTGAAGCTGCCGTCCAAGAAGTCGGGCGCGGGAGCTTCCGGAACGAAGACGCCATGAAGTTCGCCTCGATCGCCGTCGTCGCCGCGCTGGGGTTGGCCGCTGCCTCCGCCGGCGCGGAGGAGCCGGCGGCGCCTCCGCGGTACCCGCCGTCCTCGGCGCGCGTGAAGGTCATCGTCGGCGGGGTGGCCGTGACGGCGCTCGCCTACGGCGCGGCGTTCCTCGCTGCATCGTCATGGCCAGAGGTCCCTGGGGCGAGCGAGCTGAAGATCCCGATCGCTGGTCCATGGCTCGCGCTCGCCAAGAACGGCTGCGCCGTGGACGATCCGGACTGCGGAGCGACGCTGTACGTTCGCGGGGCGCTCACCGCCATCGGTGGGCTCGCGCAGCTCGCCGGTCTGGGTCTCGTCGGCGAAGGGATCTTCATGACCACGGAGGCGCGCTCGGCGCAGCCTTCGACCCCTGCGGCGCTGACGGTGCGGCCGACCCCGGTGATCACCGCGACCGGCATGGGCATCGGCGTCGTCGGCACGTTCTGAGCTACCGAGAACCGCGCGGTGATGCGCCGACGCCCGCTCACCGGCGGCGCCATGGCAACAGCGCGGGGCCGCAGACGGGCTTGCCGGTCATCCGTCCGATGCGCTCGATCATCAGCTCGACGCTGGCGCCGTACGGTACGCGCTGAGCAGCGCTCCCGCCGAGGACGCGGCCCGCGCCGATCACGTCGCCCGCGCGCAGCTCGACGTGGTTGCTGATGTACGCGACGGACTCCGCCAGCGAGAAGGTCCACTCGCCAACGCGCGAACAGGAACGCGCCACGGCGTCGACGCGGACCTGGGTCCGCAGCGCCTCGACCGAGCCGAGCTCGTCGGGCGTGACGAGCACCGGGCCGAGCTGCGTTGCAAAGTCCTTCGCCTCCGACGGTGGGAGCCCGCGCTCCAGCGACCGCGCCTCCAGGCTGCGCGCGGTCCAGTCGTTCAGCACGGTGTAGCCGGCGATCGCGCGCTCCACCTCCTCCGGGGTGGCGCGCCGCAGATCCTCGCCGAGGACCACCGCGAGGTTCAGCTCGTAGTCGGGCTCGTCCTCGAGCGGGGGGAAGGGGATCTCGGCAGCGTGTCCAAGCAGCGCGCGGCTGTTGCCGAACCGGTACCAGGGGCGCTCGGCGCCGTGCGCGTAGGGGCCGAGCTGGATGTACGCCGCGCGGTCGGTGGCGCAGGGAGGCAGCCACACGATCGTGGCTGGGGGCAGGTGCGCCGACGCGGGACGATCTCCGCTGAGCAGCCGATCATCCAGCGCGTGAAGACCAGCGCAACGGAGCGCCACCACGCGCGTGTGAAAGTCCGACACGCCGCGGATGTCCGCGAGCTTCGTCCCGAAGTGGCGATCTAGCTCCGCGACGTCGTAGAGCGCTCCGTCCCGTTCGAGCGCTACGATCGGGGTGGACGTCGCGAGCTGGAGCACGTGCGCGATTCTCATGGCGTGACCAGGCCCGCCGGGCGCCGGCGGAGCGTACCATCCCGGTCCGCCGACGCTCTCAGGCCGGCGGAGCCCCCAGCGCCTGCGCCTGCGGCCGGCGGTCGGCGTCCGATCCCGAGGGACTCGAGCCTTCTTGGGACATCGGATTGTCCTTTGCATTGACGCGCTGGGAGAGCGGCCTAGAATGCCGGCGGATTCAGAGCGGCATCACGTCGCGCAGGCTTGCCGTGGGTCCCTGCCGGTTGCAGATGGGCTCGTACGGCAGGTCAGGTTCTGTTGCCGGCACGGGGTTCCCCGTCGCGGGGTTTCCTCCGGCTTCGGTCCTGCTGACGGGGCCGTGCGGCTTGTAAGCCGGGCAAGGTATTTGCCGTGGACAGCCGACCCTTGGCGGCGCTCACCTTGGAGCGCCGCTCGAGGGACTGGTTACAGGCGCGCACACGGCGCAGCGGAGCGATGGGTCATGAGCAAGCGGACCAAATTCGTCTTCGTCACAGGCGGAGTCGTATCGTCGATCGGCAAGGGACTGGCTGCGGCCTCGATCGGGGCGCTGATGGAGTCCCGTGGGTTGAAGGTCACCCACCTCAAGCTGGACCCGTACATCAATGTCGATCCCGGCACGATGTCCCCCTACCAGCACGGCGAGGTCTTCGTCACAGACGATGGAGCGGAGACCGATCTCGATCTCGGGCACTACGAGCGCTTCACGCTCGCCCGGATGAGCCGCCAGAACAACTTCACCACCGGCCGCGTCTACGAGGCGGTCATCTCGAAGGAGCGCCGCGGCGAGTACCTCGGGGCGACGGTGCAGGTGATCCCGCACGTCACGGACGAGATCAAGCTGCGCATCCGTTCTGCTGCGGATGGGGCTGACGTCGCGATTGTCGAGGTCGGCGGTACCGTGGGTGACATCGAGTCGCTTCCGTTCATCGAGGCGATCCGCCAGCTCAAGGTGGAGTCGGGCGCGCAGAACGCGATCTCGGTGCACGTCACGCTGGTGCCGTTCATCGCGACGGCGGGCGAGCTGAAGACGAAGCCCACCCAGCACTCGGTGAAGGAGATGCGCGAGATCGGCATTCAGCCGGACATCCTCCTCTGCCGCTGCGATCGGCCGCTCCCGCGCAGCATGAAGGAGAAGATCTCCCTCTTCTCGAACGTCGCCGTCGACTGCGTGATCGCGGCCGTCGACGTCGACTGCATCTACGAGCTCCCCCTCGTGCTCCACGCCGAGGGGATCGACGAGAAGATCACGGAGCTGCTCAACATCTGGGCGAGGCAGCCGGACCTGTCGCCGTGGCAGCGCATCGTCGAGCGATTCAAGAAGCCGTCCCGCGGCATCGTGAAGATCGGCGTCGTCGGCAAGTACGTGCACCTGCGCGACTCCTACAAGTCGCTGCACGAGGCGCTCGTCCACGGCGGGCTCCACAACGACGTGCGGGTCGAGCTCGAGTACATCGACTCCGAACAGATCGAGGCGCGCGGCGCGGCCGAGCTGCTGTCGAACCTGGACGCCATCCTCGTGCCCGGCGGCTTCGGCGATCGCGGGACCGAGGGGAAGATCGAAGCCATCCGTTACGCGCGCGAGGAGAAGATCCCGTTCTTCGGGATCTGTCTCGGCATGCAGCTCGCGGTCGTCGAGTACGCGCGCCACGTCTGCGGCATGACGGGAGCCAACTCCGTGGAGTTCGATCGCAACGCGGCCGACCCGGTGATCGATCTGATGCCCGACCAGAAGGGGGTCGTCGAGAAGGGCGGGACGATGCGCCTCGGCGCGTACCCGTGCGTCCTGGACAAGGGCTCGATCGCCGCGGAGGCGTACGGGCAGACGAGCATCAGCGAGCGGCACCGGCATCGGTACGAGGTGTCGAACAAGTACCGCGAGGCGATGGTGCAGAAGGGGCTCGTGCTCTCCGGGACGTCGCCCGACCAGCGCCTCGTCGAGATGATCGAGCTGCGCGAGCACCCGTACTTCGTGGGCTGTCAGTTCCATCCCGAGTTCAAGAGCCGCCCCCATGGCGCGCACCCGCTCTTCGCGCGCTTCGTGCGCGCCGGTCTGGAGCGCCAACGCGAGCGCAACAAGGCCGAGAAGCCGAAGCCCGGCGATTCTGCCGCCGCCCACACCCAGCAAGCTGCCTCGTCCGTCAACTAGAGCGGGGTGCACAGGTTCGTGCGCCACGGGCTCAGTCGCTAGGCAGGCGAGTGAGGCGTACGAAGCTGCGCCGCAACGAGCCGAACGACGCGGATGAGCGCGCAGCACGCCGAAGAGGCGCCCGCGCTCTAGCGGTCCATGCCAGAGCTCCCGAGGGGCTCTGGCCGCCGCATCGACGGCGAGACGGGCGGCGCTGCGATGGTCGTCGAGGGTTTTGTCGCGAGCTCTTGCGGGCGAAGGCGGCCCTGCAGCCTCCGTCCGCAGATCATCGATGACGAACGCCGCGCGCGATCAGACGTCGCCGAGGCTCGGCCGGCCCAGCGGCGGGGCATCGAGGGGCTCGGCGTTCGTGGCCTGAGGGGCGAGGAGCGGCGAACGCTCGCCGACCTCCTTGATCAGGTTCCGCTGCAGCACGTGCGCCGGCGCGGTCCTGAGCTCCCAGATCAGGCCGAGCTTCTCCATCGCGCGCAGGATGTAGAAGCTGACGTCGATCTCCCACCAGAAGAAGCCCTGGTTCGCGCTGCTCATGTAGTGGTGGTGGTTGTTGTGCCAGCCCTCGCCGAGGGTGATCAGCGCGAGCCAGAAGTTGTTGCGGCTCGTGTCGGTCGTCGCGTAGCGCCGCGAGCCAAACACGTGCGCGAGGGAGTTGATCGTGAACGTGCCGTGCATGAGCGCGCACGTCGACACGACATAGCCCCACAGGAACGCGTCGTAGCCGCCCACCGCCAAGAGCAGCGCGATCATGCCGATCGGCCCGACCGCGTGGTAGCGGTCCAGCCAGCGGAGCTCAGGGAAACCCGCGAAGTCAGGGATGCGCTTCAGGTCCAGCTCCTCGTGCTCGCGGCCGAGCCACCAACCCATGTGCGCGTACCAGAACCCCTTGCGGAGCGGGCTGTGGACGTCGCGCTCGGTGTCCGAGTACTTGTGGTGGACGCGGTGCGTCCCCCCCCACCACAGCGGGCCCTTCTGCGTCGCCGTGGTGCCGAGCAGCGCGAGCAGGAATTGCAGGCCGCGGCTGGTCTTGTAGCTACGGTGCGAGAAGTACCGGTGGTAGACCGCCGTGATCGCGAACATCCGGACGAGGTAGGTCGCCGCGGCGAGCGCCGCGAGCTTCCATGTCGCACCTCGGACGATGGCGACCACGGTGCCGACGTGGATCGCAGCGATCCCCAGCACGTTGAAGATCTGGCTGAGGCTGGGGCCAGGTTTCGGTACGACGACCCGTGTAGGGCTCGATGCAGGCGCTTGCGTCATGGGTTCCAAGGTGGATGGAGCATCGAGCACGCCCGTCACTGGGGCTCACGACGCCGGTCATGATTCCGTCATGCGATGCAGCAGCCGGCTCGCCGACCGATCGGCGCAGGGCGTCGGCGAGCGCGCGATCTCAGGGGAGCAGGGAGAGGACGTCGATGGCTGGCCCGGCGGAGACCCGGATCTCGCTGGCTCGAAGGGGATCGCCGTCGAGGATGTAGGGGCCGTCCCCGAGCGAGGTCGCGCTGGCCTCGGCGCCGAACCGGACCGTGAAGTCTTGGACGAGGTCGTCGAAGTGGTCCGTGCCGCCGATCCGGCGGCCCGCGAGGACGAGCGGAGCGCGCGGCCCGAGCTCTCGAGGAGGCAGGGCGCTGGCGACGAGGTGAGGGCGATCGAGATCCTCCCCTGCCCGGTAGGTGACCAGCATGTGGATCCCGAGGTCACGCACTGCAGACGAGCAGATGAGCGACCAGGCGCGTGGGGCGAGCCGCCGCCCCTCGACGTCGATCGTGCAGGGCAGCGGGTCGAGGACGCGGCGCGCGTAGGCGCCGCCGTAGAAGGACTCGACGAACACCCGCGCCACGATGCGTGCGGCGGCGCCGTAGCCGTCGCCTCCGCGCTCGTAGTAGACATCGAAGAAGCTGGCCACGAGCCCGGTGCCGAAGATGAAGCCGATGCGCTCCTCGACGCCGCTGCGGGTCGTCGCACAGACGCGCAAGGTGGGCCGGCGGACGGCGCTCGGGATGGCCGCGCCGCTCGGGAGGCCGCGAACCTCGCTGACCGTCCGCGCGAGGAGCGCAGCCGGATCGCCGGTCATGCCCCAGTTCCGCGCGACGGTCGCCACGGTGCCGCCTGGCAGCAGGACAAGCGGCGGCAGCGAGCGCTCGCCGAAGGCACGCGCGAGGGCCGTGACGCCGGCCATGAAGCTGCCGTCGCCGCCCGAGAGCGCGACGAGATCCGTGCCTCGCTGGGCGAGCCGCTCGCAGACCTCCGCGAGCTCCGCGATGTTCGAGGTCGGGTGGAGCTCCGCCGCGCCAGCGCACGCGGCCGCCATGGCGTCGATGAGCGACGGCCTCGCCCGGTACCGGCGCGCCGTGGTGTTGACGATGACGTCGATACGCATGGTGCCGGAGCGTGACCGCCCTATAAAACGGATTCCCCGGGTGGTCGAGCCGAAGGGGCTTCGAACGCGAACTTCGGCGCGGTAAGAGGCGCGTCATGCGCCGCGTGCTCTCACGGTCGATCCTCGCCGGCCTCCTCTCGTTCGCAGCCGTCACCGGCTGCGCGAGCTCGGCCTCCCTACGCGCAGCCGAGGCAGGCAGGTTCGACGAGCTGCGCCGCACGTTGAGCGACGAGCTTCGCCGCGGCACGCTGGACAGCGACGACGCACGAGCGATCGCCCGCGCGGTCGCGCAGGGGGAGATCGCGCGCGCGACGCCGCCATCGGGGGCCGATCGGCTGCGCGAGCTCCGGACATGCGCGCGCGCGCTGGAGGACACGCTCTCCGAGCGCGCCGCGGGCTCGGACGCGATCGCGACCGCCGCGGCGATGATCCTCCTCGAGGCGGGGCTCACTGACCCGGAGAGCGTGAAGCGGTACGCAAGCGACGCGGCGGCGGGGCGATACCCCGGCAAGGACACGGCGCTCCGCGCGCTGGAGGCGCGGGCGCTCGTCACAGCCGAGGACGGCGCGGTGCGCCGCTCGCGGATGCTCGACGGAGATCAGGAGGTCCGCGTCTCGGCGCTTCGCGCCGCCGCCGCCGCCGCGGACCCGAGCGATCGGGAAGCGCTGCTCGAGGCGGCGCGGCTCGATCCTTACCCGCTCGCGCGGACGCTCGCGATCCGCGCCGCCGGGGCGCTCGGCGGTCAGGACATCGTGCTGGCGCTGCGCGACGTCTGGACCCTCTCGGATGAACCCGGGCGCGAGGCGATCGCCGAGGCGTGGGCGACGCCGCGCGCGCTGGACGGCGGCGGACGCGTGCAGCTGCGCTGGGCGATCTCCACCCAGCGCGGCGCGCCCGCGATCGCCGCCGCGCGCGCGCTGGTCCGCGCGGGAGGCGAGGGCGCCGGCGAAGCGATCTCCGTCCTCATCGGCTCCATCCGCTCCAGCCAGAGCCGGGATCGCGTCTACGCCATCCTCTCCGCGCCGCTCCAGGACCCGGCGGTGCGATCGGCGCTCATCGAGGCGCAGGGCGATCCGGATGAGGCCGTGGTCTTCGCCGTCCATAGCCGCCACGTCGACGCCGTGCCGCGGGACGTCGCGGCGCGCGAGCGCTCCGCGGCCGTCGCTTGGCTGATGAAGCTCGCCGCGGGGACGTCGACGCGCGCGGTGCTCGCGCGGGGAGTCCTCGCACGTGCAGGGATCCGCGCGGTCGTGCCGCTGCTGGAGCGCGACGTCCGATCCCGCGAGATCCCGGTGCGCGAGGCGGCGGGGGCGGGCCTGGTCGCGCTCGGCGAGATCCCGCGCGCCGCATCGCTCCTCGCCGACGCCGAGCCCCAGGTCAGGACCTCGGTGGCCTGCGCCATCCTCGAGGCGTTCTGAGCGTTGCCGAGGCGGCGCCCGGGGTGGTCCGGTCGCTCAGAACCTGGAGACGAGCTCGAGCCGCGCCCCCTCGAACGGAGGGAAGTTCCGGCACACGCCCGAAACGCAGCGCAGGCCCGCGCGCCGCTGCCCGACGAAGAGCTGCACCGTGTCGACGACCTGGTCGAGCACTGTCTCCCTCGACCCGGCTTTCCACTGAAGTCCCCCGTTGAAGTAATGGCAGAGCTCGCCGCTCTTGCCCGGCGCACACCCAAGCGCATTCGTGTACTCGTAGCCGAAGATCGCAGCGAGATGGGGTGACCACTGGAGCGCGACGTAGTTGTCCCCTTCGACCCAGGACGATTCGAAATTCTCTGGCCTGTAACGGCGGCGGCTGTTGCCCTGTGCCTGGAGGGAGAACGCGCCAGCGAGGTGCTTCACGATGTCGTACCGGACGTAGCCTTCGCTGTAGAACACGTCGCCGGTGTCGGCCGCATCGGATTGCCGAACTCCAGCCCAGGCGCGCACGTGCGAGCGGCGGCCGTCGAAGTCGACCTCGGTGCCTGCCGCGGTATCCCAGGTGTCGGTCCTGAGGGAGTCGTCCGTCTCGCATCCTTCATTGGCCTTGCGCTCGGAGAAGCTCACATAGCGGCCGAGCCAGGCATAGATCGCCGCGCTCCGGTTGAAGCGGTAGTCGACGCGGGCGCGACCGCCGGTCACGCAGACATTGGGGCTCCCGATCGGCTCGACGTAGATGGGCTCCGCCGTCGGAGGCTGGTTGTACGCCACGCCTGCGAACTCCGGCGCATTGAACCCCGGGTTCGACAGCGGAGAGACGTCGATGTTGGCCGAGAGCGGGAAGAATCGACGGTAGTGCTTCCCTTCGAGGGCGACGGCGAGCGGACCTCCGCGCCCGTTCGCTGCCAGGTAAACCGCATAACCGGATAGGTCCTTTGCCGGCTCGCCATCCCGGTCGGGGCGACCGCTGCGGAGCTGCTGACCGGCCACCTCGACGTAGACGTCCCCGCGCTCCGCGATGGCCGGAATGCTCACCGAGCCGCTGAAGGTGCGGATCGTGTTGCGCTGCCGCTCGGGGGCGTTGTTGACGAACTCCGGGAACTCACCGGCGCACAGGCGTCCCTGCCCCCTGCGCACATCGATGTCCTCAATGAGCTGGGCCGCGGCCATGCATCGGTTGAACTCCTCGGTGGTTGACTTGCGCAGCAACAGCGCGCCGTTCGCTGCGAGCTCGACGCCCTTCACGCTTGCCTCCAGGCGTCCGCCGAGCACGGTGTCCTCCAGGTAGTTCGCCCGGGCCCCCTCGATTGCGTTGTAAGGCCGGTTGCTTTTGTCGAAGTCGATTGTGGCCAGGTCGCTCGCGCCAGGGAAGGCGAAGAAGAGCGGCGACCCATCCCCGTGCAGCCGCCTGCCGCTCGCGTCGTCGACGCGCAGAGGGTTCATCTGCCCGGCGAAGGCGGTGGCCTCCAGCCTGAATAGCTGGAAATCCTTGTCGAGCACGAGCCTGCCGCCCCTCACGGTCGTGTCGATGGCCAGCTCGTCCATCTTCCGCACGCTGAAGACGAGGCCGCGCCCGAGCTGTGCGTAGAAGTCGCCGACCGTGGCCTCGATGCCCGGTTGCGTGTAGGTGAGCCAGAGCTTCGCCGGGTAGACCGTCGTCAAATACCGGGAGTGGAGCTCCCGCGCGGCGTCGTCCAGCTTGAACGAGACCTCATTGTTCAGGACCTTCCGCTGCAGATCGATGTCGGTCGCCGAGGGCCTGGGCACGTAGAAAGAGCCGTTGAGCCGCATACCCAGCTGCAGGCGCCACCAGTTGAGCTGGGCGTCGAGCCGATCGACGATCTCTCCGTAGTTGTCGTCGAGATGGGTCGAGGGATAGCGGCGATCGTCGTTGCGATTATCGAAGTGGTAGCTGACGGCCGCGGTGTTCACGACATCGAGCGAGATCGGTTCGCCGCCGACGTTCGGGAGATCGACCGCCGCCGCCGGCGAGGCCGCGAGGAGGAGCGTCGCTGTCAGGCAGGAACGGACGAGGCGGAGCGGGCTGCACACCGCCCGATCTCTACCATGGACCTCGCCGCCGTGGAGCGGGCGAGCCGTCGATCGCGCCGAGAAGGCGCGCCGGACGGCCGCCCCGGCGCTACAGGCCAAGCGCCTTCTCGACCTGCTCGGTGAGCGCCGCCTCGTCGCCGGGCTGGTACCCGCCGCGCTTGTGAAGAATCGAGCCGTCTCGGCCGATGAGCACGGAGAACGGAAGCTCGCGCTTCGGATTGTACCTGGCGGCCACGGTCGTCTCCTCGTCGAGGAGCACAGGGAAGATCATCTCCCTGTCGTGGACCGTGCTGCTCACCTGCGCCCGCGACTCCGGTCCGTCGAGCGACACGGCGAGCACGACGAACCCCTTGTCCCTGTGCTTCTTGTAGAGCTCGACGAGGTGGGGCATCTCCGCCAGGCACGGATCGCAGGTGGTCGACCAGAAGTCGATGAGCACCACGCTCTTGCCGGCATAGTCCGAGAGCCTGACCGTCTTGCCGTCGAGGGCGGGGAGCGAGAAATCCGGGGCCGGGCTCGCCGATGAGCCGCCTGAGGCCGCTCCGCACGAGGCGGCGGCGAGGCCGAGGACAATGGACGCCAGCGAGAGCGCGCAGCGGGTTTTTCGGTTCATTGAATTTCCGTCGCGAAGGGGCCGGCCTGAGCGGCCGACCGGCATGAGGGCTCAACGTCGCGGGCGCCCTCTGCGGCGCCCTGGCAAATTCTCCCTACACGCGCGCCGACCGGTGGTTCGACGACGCGCCCACGGCGAAGCTCGCTCAGAGCTCGCCGTTCATGATCTTCTCAAAGGTTCGCCAGAAATTGCTGTTTGCCTCGGGCACGCCAGCGACGATCTCCATGATCGTCATGTCCTGCGTCCTGACGATCATGTTTGCCGGGAACGCGTCGGCCTGGAAAAGCGCGCCGAGCTTGTACGAAGGGTCGATCGCCGACGGGTACTGCACGTCGTACCGGGTCGTCCAGCGGTACAGGTCGTTCGGGACCGCCGCCTCGCCCGGGGTCCTTCCGTCTGCGAGCTGAACAAGGAACTCGCCGCCCTGGGGTTGATACTTCTTGTAGAGCTCGGGCAGGACGGACTCTGCCTCGATTTTGCAGGGGCCGCACCATACGGACGAGACGTCGATCAGCAGCACCTTCGGCTTCGGCTCTCCCGCGCCGTAAAGCGAGCCTTCCGGAAAGACCTCCGTCCCGGTCGGGTTGTAGAAATCGGCGAGCTGAATCGGCTGCATCGTGTCGTTGTGTTCGGCGGCGTTGGCGTACCCGACGAACTGATAGTTCGCGATCACCCGGTGGAGGCTCACCCCATACGGCCCAGCCGGATATCGCGCGTTCGCAGCTTGACCCGTCCCCTCGGGAAAAGGAGGAGCAGGAATGGGATCCTCTGCGCAGCCGACGAGCCCTAGAGCCGCCACGACGAAAAGGCCCATCCCACCGAGAACCGCGTCGATTCGCATGATGCCACCGCCTGAAGTATGGTGTAGGAGTGCTCATTCTTCTGGGCGGCACGGGGGGCGTCAAGGGCAACCTTGGCGTCGCCGCTTCGCTCGGGAGCGCGTTTCCGCAATCTCCGGCCAGGCCCGCCGTGCCTGCCCCGATCCGCGGGTGTTTCCCGCGCTGAGGTCCTATGCAGCAGGTTGTCGCTTCTCACAGCGCCCGTCGGCCCCGTCTCCGTAGTATCCACGCCTTCCTGATGCTGTGCTGCCTGGCGAGCGGGGCGGCCATCGCGAGCGGCGCATGCTCGTCGGGTACGCCACAGGACAAATGCTTCGGGGGGGTCATCGTGGACGGCGTCTGCGAGGGCAAATGCAAGCCAGAGCTCTGCCTGGAGGGCAACACCTGCGTCGGCAACCGCTGCGTGCTCAGGTGCAGCAGCCACCGCGAATGTATTCCAGGCATCCAGGACTGCGCGCCGGCCGCGGAGGACGACACGAAGGCCGAGATCCTGGTCTGCACGCAGAAGGAGAAGATGGTGGGCTTCGGTGCGCCCTGTCCATTCGGCACCGAGTGCGGCCAGTTCGGGCGCTGCCCCGACGAGACGCCGTGCGACCCGACCCAATGCAACGGGAACCCAGGCGAGTGCGAGCGCGACACGGAGCGGTGCGGCGACGACCCCGCCTGCTCCGCCGGCAAGTGCAGCAGCGACGGCAGCGCCTGCGTCGTCCCGGCCTGCTCTCCCGACCAGTGCACCTCGCTCGGCCTGGAGTGCCTTGGCAAGGGGCAGGGCGACGCCGAGGCCTACTGCACGATGCCGCACTGCATGAGCGACGCGGACTGCCCCGGCGGCTTCGAGTGCGCCGTGTCCCGCGATCCTCACGCGATCTGCGGTACGGACAAGGGGGATGACGGCTTCTGCGGTGAGACCGACGAGGAGTGCATCGACCCTTCCACGTTCGGGGACGGCAACACCTATGTCGAGGGCCCGGTGTGCCTGCTGCGCAGCACCTGCGTCAAGCGCGCCCAGTGCGCGCCGTGCAGCACCGATTTCGACTGCTCGTTCGCCGCAGAGCAGCGCTGCGTCGCGATCGACGGCGAGCGCCGGTGCGCCAGGTCCTGCAGCGCGGACTCCGACTGCGACCTGGACTACCGGTGCGACGAGGGCGCGTGCATCCCGCGGTTCGGCGCCTGCACCGGCAAGGGCAACTTCTGCGAGCCGTGCCGCAACGACACCGATTGCGGCGACGCGGACTCCACGATGGAGTGCACCACCACGCTGCGCGGCGAGCGGGCGTGCCTGGACGCGGCGCTCCCCATCCGGTGCACCGCGGAGAACGCGGCTGAGGTCTGCCCGAAGTCGCCCAGCGGGCTCGTCGGCGCGTGCGTGTGCGTCGAGCAGAACTCGAGCGGGGACTGCGTGGACTCGCGGTGCTACCTGCCGTCGCGCCAGCTCGATCGAGGCGACCCCGATTCCAAGGTCGCCACCTGCTGGTAACGGCGCCGGCCGGGCGCAGGAACGGCCTGTGTCGCGCCGCGCCCGGCCAGGCCAGAGCGAGCGCCCGCGGCGACGCCGCGCTCGCCGGTTGACGGGAATCCCGAGCAGTCCTAACTCCTTCGCCCCATGCCCATCACGAAGGACGCCGCGCTCGCCGCGCTGGCAAAGGTCATCGCGCCGGACCTCCAGCGCCCCATCACCGACCTCGGTCGCGTCCGGGAGCTCTCGGTCGAGGGCGAGGCCGTCTCGCTCACCGTCGAGCTGACCAGCTACTTCAAGCAGCGGCTCGCGGCGGACATCGAGGCGGCTCTGAAGGGCGCCGGCGCGAAGGGCGTCCGGATCGCGTGGGACGTCGGCATCCCCGCGCGCACCATCCTTCAGGACGACCCGTCCCCGGGCGTGCGGAACATCATCCTCGTGATGAGCGGCAAGGGCGGCGTCGGCAAGAGCACGGTCGCCGCGAACCTCACCCTGGCGCTCAGCCGCGAGGGGGCCAAGGTCGGTCTCCTCGACGCGGACATGTACGGGCCGAGCGTCCCGACCATGCTCGGCGTGATGGGCCGCCCGACGTCGGCCGATGGGCAGAAATTCCTGCCGCTCGAGCGCTTCGGCGTGAAGCTCATGTCGATCGGCTTCCTGCTGGAAGATCCGAGATCGGCGGTCGTCTGGCGCGGGCCGATGCTCCAGAACGCCCTGATCCAGTTCATGCGCGACGTGGAATGGGGTGAGCTCGACTACCTCGTGCTGGATCTTCCGCCCGGTACCGGCGACATCGCGCTGACGATTTCCCAGAAGATGAGGACCACGGGCGCGATCGTCGTGACAACGCCGCAGGAGGTGGCCCTCCAGGACGTGTACAAATCGGTCTCGATGGCCCAGAAAGTCGGGATCGCCCTGCTCGGCGTGGTCGAGAACGAGAGCTACTTCGTGTGCGACGGGTGCAGCAAGCGGCACGAGCTCTTCGGGGCCGGCGGCGGGCAGAAGATCGCCGAGTTCGCCGAGGCGCCGCTGCTCGGCCAGATCCCGATGGATCCGGCCATCCGGGAGTGGGGCGACGCCGGCACGCCGGTCGTGCAGGCTGCCCCGAGCAGCCCGATCGCGCGCGCTTTCGTGGATGTGGCGGAGCGGCTGGCCGGCCAGGTCAGCGCCCACAACCTCGCGAGCGGGGGCGGCCTCCGCATCGATCGGAGCGGGGGGACCAACAAGCACCTGCCCATCATGCGGTAGGCTCTCGCGTAAACGTCCCGGGTACGATATGGTTCCGGCCCCTTCCCCCATTCAACCGAGGGGGCCGCTGGAGAGAACGCGAGCACGTTTCGCCCCCATCGGCATGCGTTGTCGCGCGAGGCGCGGATGAATACCCACGAAAATACCACCACGCCGGCGGACGCGCCGGGAGCTCCGGCCGACCAGGGCGGCCCGCTCGAGTCGTCGAACGCTGCGCCCGAGCAAGCAGCCCAAGCCCATGAAGGGGGGTCCACCCCCCCGACCGAAGCGAGCCACGAGCCCGGCGGAGAAGCGTCGTCGCAGGCGAGCTCGGCCCAGTCCGAGGCGACACCGGCCGCGGCGGCGAGCGCCGCCCCGGCGAGTGACGCCGACGACGACTGGGAAGAGCAGCCGGGCGATGACATCGGCAACCGCGTTCCAGGCCTGCCGCGGGATGATATCGGCAACCGCAAGCCGGGGTTCTCGCCCGGCAGGCGGACCTCTCCGGCGGCCGCGAAGCCCGCGCCGGCCGCGAAGCCCGCGCCGGCCGCGAAGCCCGCGCCGGCCGGAGAGGCCGGTGCGGCCGCGCAGACCGAGGGGGGCGCTGGAAAAAAGCGCCGCCGCCGCCGTCGCCGCAAGGGCGCGGAGGAGGCCGGCCAGCCCGAGGGCGAGGCGGCTGAGGCGGCCGAGGCCAGCGGCGCGGAGGCGGCCGACGCGGCAGAAGAAGAGGAGGGCGAGGAGGAGCAGGCGGCCGACGAGGCGGGCGGGCAGCCGCAGCCTGGTGGCGAGAAGCGCAAGCGGCGCAAGGGGCAGGGCGCGCCGCCGCCGCGCGAGCGCCCGGCCTTCAGCATCGGCGAGGAAGTGTTCGGCAAGGTCAGCAAGATCACCGACCATGCCATCTGGATCGACATCGCCGGGAAGGCGACGGGGCTGTTCGACCGTCGCGAGATCCTCGAGGAAGAGCCGCCCGTCGAGGGGGATCAGTTCATCGCGACGGTGGCGAGCACCGGCGTGCGCGGAGGCATGCTCCTCCTGTCGAGGGCGCCGGTGCAGCTCGATCAGGCGCGCGCGCGCGCCGAGGCTGCGCTCCAGAGCGGCGAGTCGATCGAGGGGTTCGTGACCGGGGCGGTGAAGGGCGGGCTCGAGGTCGATCTCGGCGGCCTCCGCGCCTTCGCGCCGGCGTCGCACGTCGATCTGCGCCACGGCGCCGACCTCAACTACCTCGTGGGCCAGCGGCTCGACTTCGGCGTGACCCAGTTCGCGAAGAAGGGGCGCGACATCGTCGTGTCCCGCCGCAAGATGCTCGAAGAGGAGAGCCGGAAGGCGCGCACCGAGGCGCTCACGTCGATCGAGCCCGGCTCGCTGCACAAGGGCATCGTGCGCAAGGTCGTCGCGTGGGGCGTGTTCGTCGCGCTCCCCGACGCCGGCGGCGTCGAGGGGCTGGTGCACATGAGCGAGGCGAGCCACGACCGCGGCGCCAAGCTGGCCGACCTGTTCAAGCCGGGCGCGGAGATCGACGTGAAGGTCCTCCGCGTCGACGACAAGGGCAAGCTCTGGCTGAGCCGCAAGGCCGCCACGGTCGACCCGTGGGACGCGGTGAAGGAGAAGTACGCGGTCGGCACGCGCCACAAGGGCAAGGTCGCTCGCCTGCAGCCGTTCGGCGCGTTCATCGAGCTCGAGCCGGGCATCGATGGGCTCATCCACACGGCCGACCTCTCGATGAAGCCGATCCAGCACCCGAACGAGGTCGTGAAGGTCGGCGACGATGTCGACGTTGTCGTCGCGACTTGCGACGCCGCGGGCCGGCGCATCGGGCTCCACCCTGCTCCGCCCGAGGGCGAGGAGAGCGAGCCGCGGCAGCGCGTTCAGCAGGGCAAGGCGGTGAAGGTGGCTGTCACGCAGGTGACCGAAGGGGGGCTCGTCGTCCGGGTGCTCGGCACCACGGGGCGAGCGGCTCGCGGCTTCATCCCGGCCGGCCACACCGGTACGCAGCGCGGCACCGACCTCCGGAAGGAGTTCCCCATCGGGACCCAGCTCGACGCGAAGATCATCGAGGTGGATCCGCGCCGGGGCGAGGCCAAGCTGTCGATCCGCGCCCTCAAGGAGGACGCCGAGAAGCAGGCGTACCAGCAGTACCGCGCGGGGGTCGCGCGCGAGGCCAAGTTCGGCACGTTCGCCGACCTAATGAAGAAGAGCTGATCCCGGGAGGCGCGCGCCGCCCGTGCGGCGGCGCCTCCGCCTCCCTCCTCCACCAGCCACCGCCCGCGGTCCGGCGCGCTTCGCGCTACTCGCGCCCCAGCGCGTTCACGGGATCCATGCGCGCGGCCCGCCGCGCCGGGAAGAACCCGAAGACGATCCCGATCGCCGTGCTCACCCCGAGCGCGACCGCGAGCGCGGCCGGCTCCAGCCTCATCGGCCAGCCGAACGCGCGCGAAAAGCCGAAGATGACGCCGTACCCGAGCGCGCTGCCGACGACGCCGCCCAGCGTGGCGAGCACGAGCGCCTCGAGCAGGAACTGCAGCAGGATGTCGATCTCCCGGGCGCCGATGGCCATCCGGATGCCGATCTCCCGGGTGCGCTCGGTGACGCTGACCAGCATGATGTTCATGACGCCGATGCCGCCCACGACGAGCGACACCGCCGCGATGCTGACGAGCAGCGCCGAGAGCGCCGCGAAGATCGCGTCCTGCATGGCCTGGAACTCCGCCTGGCTCCGGACGGCGAAGTCGTCCTCGTCGTTCTCGCCGATGCGGTGCCGCTGGCGGAGGATCGCCTCGGCCTGCTGCCTGGCGCGCTCCGACGTCTCGGCCGACGTCGAGCTCAGCAAGATGGCGTGAACCTCCCCGGGTCGCGTGGCCATGACGTGCGATCGCATCGTGGTGATGGGCATCAGCACGATCTCGTCCTGGCTCTGCCCGAAGGGCGACGCCCCCTTCTCCTCCAGCACGCCGAGCACGCGGTACATCTGGCGGCCGATCCGCACCATCCGGCCGACCGGATCGAGCGATCCGAACAGATCGCGCGCGGTCTGGGCCCCGATCACGACGACCTTCTCGGAGAGGTTCTCCGAGGCGGGGCTCCACGGCTCTCCCTGCGCGACCTTCCAGCTCCGGATCTCGAAGTAGTTCAGGCGCGTCCCGACGAGCGTCGGGCTCGCGTTCTGGCCCTCGTGGATGACCTGGGCGCTCGACCTGAGGAACGGCGCCACGAGCCGGATGCTCGTCGACTCGCGCGCGAGCGCCTGGCCGTCGAGCTCCGAGAGCCTGGCGCCCGCGGTGCTGCGGACGCCCGAGGCGCGGGCGGAGCGGGCGAAGACGATGAGCGAGTTGGAGCCGAGGTTCGAGATCTGCGCGTTGACGTTGGCGCGCGCGCCGCTCGCCAGCGCGGTGACGGTGACGACGGCCGCGACGCCGATCGTGATCCCCAGGATCGTGAGCCCGGCGCGGAGCTTGTTCCGGCGGACGGCGCGCAGCGCGATCACGACCGCCGAGAACACCCGGGTGAGCGTGGCGCTCATTCGTGCCTCAGCGCGGCGATGGGATCCTGACGGGCCGCGCGGCGGGCCGGGAAGAACCCGAAGACGATCCCGATCGTCGCGCTCGTCCCCACCGCGACGATGACCGCGCTGGCCGGCAACGTCATGTTCCAGCCGAGCGTCGCGGCGAGGGCCTTGATGACGCCGAGCCCCGCGCCGAGCCCGAGGACGCCTCCGATGAGCGACAGGGTGATGGCCTCGACGAGGAACTGGACGAGGATGTCTCCCTCGGAGGCGCCGATGGCCATGCGGATGCCGATCTCGCGCGTCCGCTCGGTGACGCTGACCAGCATGATGTTCATCACGCCGATCCCGCCGACGAGGAGCGACACAGCGGCGATCGAGGACAGGAGCATCGTCAAGGTGTCCAGGATCCGCTCCTGGGACGCGCGGAACTCCGCCTGCGTGCGGATCACGAAGTTCGGCTCGTCGTCCGGCGCGATCTCGTGGCGCTGCCGGAGGATCCTGTCGATCTGCTCCACCGCGCGATCGACGGTCCGCTCGCTCGTGGCGGCGGCGACGAGCATCTGCACCCTGCCCGGCGCGCTCGGCAAGATCCGCGACCGGAAGCTGCCGATCGGCATGAGCAGCCGGTCATCCTGGTCCTCGCCGAAGGGCGATTGCCCCTTCTTCGCGAGCACCCCGATCACCCGGAACGGGTGCTTGCCGATCCGGATGTACCGGCCCACGGCCTCGCCCGAGCCGAACAGGTTCTCCCGGACGGTCTCGCCGATCAGGCAGACCTTCGCCTTGAGTTGCTCGTCGGCCTCGGTCCAGCCCTCGCCCACCCCGACGCTGTACGAGAGGATCGAGAGGTAGCTCCGGGTCACGCCCATGACCTGGGTCGCGACGTTGGCCTCTCCGGCCACGACCTGCGTCGACGTCGAGCTGAACGGGCTCAGCGCGGCGACGCTCGTCGACTCCTTCAGGATCGCGATCCCGTCGGCCTCCGACATCCTCGCGTTCTCGCGGCGCTTCAGCCCCGACGCCTGCGTCGACTGCGGGAAGATGTAGATCGAGCTCGCTCCCATGCCCGAGATCTCGCCCAGGACGCGGTTGCGCACGCCCGTCCCGAGCGCCACGACGATCACCACGGCCGAGACCCCGATCAGGATGCCGAGCACCGTCAGGGCTGCGCGGAGCTTCGAGCGGACGATGGCGCGCAGCGCGATCCGGACGGCGGCGAGGTAGCCGCTCATGGCGAGAGCTCGTCGCGCTCCGCCGCGGAGAGCGGCAGCGCGGCGAGCGCCGCGGCCGCGTCGACGGGGCGATCGTTCCTGAGATCGCTGCGGATCTCGCCGTCGCGCATCGTGATCACGCGGCTCGCGCAGGCGGCGATGTCCGGCTCGTGCGTCACGAGGACGATCGTGATCCCGCCCCGGTTGAGCCTCTGCAGCAGCCCGAGCACCTCGTAGCTCGTGCGCGTGTCGAGGTTGCCCGTGGGCTCGTCGGCGAGGAGCAGCGGCGGTGAGGTGACGAGCGCCCGCGCGATGGCGACGCGCTGCTGCTGCCCGCCCGAGAGCTGGTTCGGCGTGTGGTGCAGGCGCTCGGCCAGCCCCACCGCGCCGAGCGCGTCGAGCGCCCGCTTGCGCCGCTCCGCCGCGCCGACGCCCCGGTAGACCAGCGGCAGCTCGACGTTCTCGAGCGCCGTCGTGCGCGGCAGCAGGTTGAAGCCCTGGAAGACGAACCCGATAAGGCGGTTCCTGACGATCGCGCGCGCGTCGTTGCTGCGCCGGGTGACGTCGAGGCCGTCGAGCCGGTACGTGCCGTGCGTCGGCCGGTCCAGGCACCCGATGATGTTCATCAGGGTGCTCTTGCCCGAGCCGCTCTGCCCGACGATCGCGACGAAATCGCCGTGCTGGATGGTCAGATCCACGTGCCGGAGCGCCCTCACGATGACGGCCTCGGTCGTGTAGTCCTTGCGGACGCTCGAGAGCTCGATGAGCGGTTCGTCTCGGGGCGCCGCGGCGACGTCTTGGCTCTGGGGCAGCATCACGCCTCAGAACAGCCGAGGGCCGCGCCCCCTGCCGCTCGCTGACGGATCGTCGTTCTCGTCGGTGACGACCTTGAGCGGCCCGAGATCGGACCCGAGCGCGGTGAAGATGCCGTCGGTGATCCCGACGTCGACGATGCGCGGCTCGATCTTCTCCGCCCCGGGCGTCGCGTCGGTCAGCACGTAGATCCGGCCCTTCTTCGGCGGGAGCGGCTCGAGGGGCGGCGCCTTGATCTCCTTGCCGTCCTTGTCCCGCGCCGGGGCGGGCTTGAACCGGAGCGCCGCGTTCGGCAGCCGCCGCACCCCCCTGGCCTCGGCGGACCGGACGCTCACCGTCGCCGTCATCCCCGGCCGGAGCTTGACGTCGGGGTTGTCGACCTCGACGACCGCCGCGTACGTCACGACGCCGGACTGGCTCAACGGGCTGTAGCGCACCTGGCTCACCGTCCCTCGGAACGTCTCGCCCGGGAACGCATCGACGCTCACGTCCGCCGTCATGCCCTCGCGGAGCCGCCCGACGTCCGCCTCGTCGATGTCGGCGAGCACGCGCATCTTGCGGAGATCCTGGGCGATCACGAAGAGGGTCGGCGCCTGGAAGCTCGCCGCCACCGTCTGCCCGGGGTCGATCGCGCGGCTGATGACGACCCCGTCGATGGGCGAGAAGATGCGCGTGTACTGGAGGTTCGTCGTGGAGGAGCGGAGCACCGCCCTGAGCTGCGCCACCTGCGCCTTCGAGGCCGCGAGGTCGGCGAGCGCGACGTCGTAGGCGCCCTGGGCCGTGTCCAGATCGGCCTGGGAGCCCACCCCCTCCGCGACCATCTTCCTCGCGCGCTCGAGCCGCTGCTTGGCGGTCCCCAGCGACGCCTCCGAGCGCACGACGCTCGCGTTGGCCGCCGCGATCTGCGCCTGGTTCGAGTCGATCTGCGCCCCGAAGAGCGTCGGATCGATCTCGGCCAGCACGTCGCCGGCCTTCACGATGCTGTTGAAGTCCACGTAGACCTTGGTGATTCGCCCCGAGACCTGGGCGCCGATCTGCACCTCGGTGAGCGGCTTGACCTGCCCTGTCGACTGGACCACTTCGAGCACGTCGCCCGTGGTGATGTCGCCCGTGACGTAGCGCGGCGGCGGCGGGGGCCTCGTCCGGATCCTCCAGACGACGATCCCCGCGACGAGCGCCGCGATCGTCGCGAGGACGCCGAGGCGAGCGAGCCAGCGCTTCGTGCCTACCCGGGAGAGCTCCTGCTCCAGGCTCTCTCCTCCGCGCCGAGGACGCGGTCCGCCCTCGCGCAGGCCCCTGGCTGCCGCGCCGCCGGGGGGCGCCGGCGCGGTCGAGGCCGGTCGCGTCTCGCCCGGCGCCGCCTCTCCGGGACGGAGGCGCTCCGTTTCCGTGGTGGCCTGCGCAGCAGGGGGCGACGCGTCGAGGGGGTCGCGACCGGTCGCCCGAGCCATGGAGTCGGCCATCGGACGTCCTCATAGCATGCTGCCGCGCGAGCGCGCCTCGCTTGAAACCGCGGAACCGCCGTGGCAGACCAACCGCCGCCCCATGGAGTCGCTGCCCATCGCAACGGATACGGTCGTCACGCTGTCCTACGTCCTCTTCAACGAAAGCGGAGAGACGGTGGATGAGGCATCGACCGCGGAGCCGCTCGTCTACACGCACGGCTATGCTCAGATCGTGCCCGGGCTGGAGCGCGCGCTGGAAGGGCTGCGCGCCGGCGAGCAGCGCGAGATCACCGTCGAGGCGGAAGATGCGTTCGGCGAGCGCGATGACGCCGGCATCTTCGAGGTGGACAAGGCGGATTTCCCCGATGGGGGCGCTGTCGAGGTCGGCGACGAGTTCGTCGCCCAGGGCCCGGACGGTTCGCCGATCGCGCTCCGGGTCATCGAGATCCTCCCCGAGGGCTTTCGGGTGGATACGAATCACCCTCTGGCAGGCCAGAAGGTGCGCTTTCAGGTTCAGGTCAAGGACGTGCGCGCCGCCAGCGAGGAGGAGATCGCGCAGGCTCAGGCCGAGCTGGAGGAACGCATCGAGGATTCCGAGGGCGAGGGCTGCTGCGGTCACGACCACGACCATGACCACGATCACAGCCACCATCACGAGCACGGGGATGGGGGGGTGCTCGTGACGCTCTCGAAGAAGTCGTCATAAGCCCACCGCGAACTGGTGGGTTGTCCGAGGAGATCACATCATGACCGTAGGTGAGAAGGGCAAGCTGACGGAGCTGCAGCTCGATCGCCGGGTGCGCGAGCGCCTCCTGGCGAGCGGGACGCTCAGCGCCGGGACCATCGAGGCGCACCTCGCGGGCTTGCCGGACCTGGAGGAGCACGCCGAGGGGATCGCCGTCGATCAGCCGGCGCTCGGCGCGTCAGCGCAGGGGTCGCGGATCGAGCCCGAGCTCGACGACGAAGGGGCAGAGTGAGCGACGCGAAGAATCGGGAAGAGCTCCCTCCGCCAGGGAGCCCCCCGGAGCTGCCGACGCTCGACTTCTCGACCTTCGTGCTGTCGATCATCGGCTCCGCGTACGTGCACCTCGGCGACGCGCCCAGCCCCGACGGCAGGGAAGAGCAGAACCTGATCCTCGCGCATCAGGACATCGATTTGCTGTCGCTCCTCCAGGAGAAGACGAAGGGGAACCTCTCGGGCGACGAGGAGAGGTTGCTCGAGCAGGCGCTCTACGATCTGCGGATGCGCTACCTCGAGGTCTCGAAACGATCGTGACCGTTGGCGCCAGGGCTCTCCTGTGGGTCCTCCTCGCCTCGCTGGTCGCCTCGTGCAGCAAGGCCTCTCCTGGCCACTCTTCCAGCGCAAGCAGCTCCACCGTCCCCTCGGGCGCCGTGCCGGTGGCGATCGCGCCGCCTCCGTCCGCGCCGCCTCCTCCTCCGATCGTCCGCTCCGAGGGCATGCCCGGCTCCTTCGCGCCGCTCGCGCGCAGGGCCGATCCAGCGGTCGCGACGGTCAAGGCGCGCGTCGAGCGGCAACAGCAGCCGGGCGGCCGCCGTCGCACGGTCGCCGAGGGGCTCGGGACCGCCTTCGTCTATGATCCAGAGGGCTTCCTGCTGACGAACAACCACGTGATCGAGGGGGCGACCGACATCCTCGTGAGCTTCGTCGACGGCCGCGACATCAAGGCGACCGTCATCGGCCGCGACAAGCACACGGACGTCGCCGTGCTGAAGGTCGACGAGAAGGGGCTCCCGTCGCTCCCCCTGGGCGACTCGGATACCACCGAGGTCGGCGACTGGGTGGTCGCGATCGGCAACCCCTTCGGCCTTTCCCACACGGTCTCGGCGGGCATCCTCTCCGCCAAGGGCCGCACCCGGGACGACGTGAAGGGGCTCGACCCGAGCGGCTACTTCAACTTTCTCCAGACGGACGCGAGCATCAACCCCGGCAACTCCGGCGGCCCGCTCCTGAACCTCAAGGGCGAGGTGGTCGGCATCAACGCGGCCGTGCGCGCCAACGCGAACAACATCGGGTTTGCGATCCCGATCAACATGGTCCGGCAGCTGCTTCCGATGCTGCTGCGCGACGGCAAGATCCGGCGGAGCCAGGTCGGGGTGATCGTCGACGTCCTCAACTCGATCGAGGCGGGGCGGCTCAAGCGCCCCGATCGAAAGGGGGCGTGGGTGAAGACCGTGGTGGCGGGGGGACCCGCGGACCGGGCAGGCATCGCGCCGGACGATGTGATCATCGGCTTCGAAGGAAAGACGATTTCCGACCCGAACGAGCTCCGGTGGATGGCGAGCATCGCCGGGGTGAACAAGGTCGTTACGCTCCGCGTCGCGCGGCTGGAGCGGGTCTTCGATGTCCGCCTCACGCTGGGCGAGCTGCCCGAGCTCAGCGACGAGGCCGATGAGCCGTGAGCCGGACGGCCGCTGTCTGCCGCCCGGCACGTCCGCCGGCTACCGCGCGCCGTGCGCGGCCGCCTGCTCCGTGACCTCCCTCGTCCCCCAGCCTCCTCAGGTAAGCTGACCCCGTGGCCATTGCACCTTCTCACCCGGACGAGCTCGAGCCGGTCGCACCTCCCGGTGATCCCGGCGAGGGCGATGCGGAAGGCGACGACCTGTCCGCGGAGGGCGACCACCCCGAAACGAAGCAGCTCCACCCGCGCCTGAATAGCGCTTCCGCCCGTGCGTCCAATCGCGAGGCGCGACGGCGGGAAGCGGAGGAAGATCGTGAGCTCATCGAGCGAGCGCAGAAGGGGGATCAGGCGGCTTTCCGCTCGCTCGTGGAACGGCACCAGCGCAGGGCGTTCGCGATCGCGATGGGGCTCGTCCGCGACGAGAACGACGCGCGCGAGCTCGTGCAGGACGCCTTCCTCCGGGTCTACAAGGGCCTCGGCTCCTTTCAGGGGGGCTCCTCGTTCTTCACCTGGCTCTACAGGATCGTCACGAACCTGGCGATCGACCTCATGCGGAAGCCGGGACGCCGCGACCTCGAGCTCCAGGAGAACCAGGCGGCGGACGAGCAGTCCGACTTCCCGCTCGTCGCTCGGATCGACGGCGCGGACCCCCTCAACGTCGTCCGGCGCCGGGAGATCGCCGGGCGCATCCAGGCCGCGCTCGACGCGCTGCCGCCCTACCACCGAGGCGTGATCCTGATGCGGGAGGTGGAGGGCATGTCGTACGAGGAGATGGCTCAGGCCATGGGGGTCTCGAAGGGGACGATCATGAGCCGCCTGTTCCACGCCCGTCAGAAGCTTCAGCGCGCCCTCGCCGACTGTTACGCGGAGGAGGAGGGCAAGGCCCCAGCAGAGGACCCGGAGGAGATCGCGTGAGCACCGCCAACAGCAGCAAGGCGAATCACGGGCAAGCGAGCGCCCCGCCGACGGATCTGGAGCTGATGCTCTATGCCGACGGTGAGCTCGATGAGGCGCGCCACCGGCAGGTGGAGGAGTACGTGCTTCACGACCCGCGCTGCCGGGCGAAGGTCGCAGCGCTCGTCACCGCGGCCGACATGGTCCGGGACAGTGCGCTGGCCTCCAGCGCGGCCGACGGCATCGCCGACGCGGTGATGGCGAAGATCCTCGAAGGGCAGGCGGGCGCCGCGCGGGTCGACGGGGGCGGCGCCGCGCGGCCGCTCGCGGCGCCGCCGTCGGGCGAGCCGCCCCGCGCTCGGGCGCGGCTCCAGGGATCGCCGGCGAACGACAACGCGCGCGGGATCTTCGCGCTGACGGCGCTCGCCGTGGCGGCGGCCGCCGCCTTGATGGTCTGGGGCAAGATGGGCGTGGAGACGCCCACCGCGGAGCTGACGACGTCGGCGCCCTCCGCGTTGCTCGCCCCGCCGCCCGCGGCGCCCTCCGCGTCGCTCGCGGCGCCGGCGAAGGAGCCGGACGCCGCGCCGAGCTTCGAGGGGGAGGCCGAGCCCGGCGTCGAGATCGCCGCGGTCGACTTCGGGGCACGCATGGGCACCATCTTTTACGTCCCGCAGGAGGCCGTGGCTTCAGGCCCGACGACCACGGTGGTCTGGCTCTCCGATGACGGTCCGGGAGGACAGTGATGAGATTTCTTGCGAGTGCGATCACCGCGACCATGGTCCTGGCGCTCGGCGTGAGCCCTTCCCTTGCCGTCGCGCAAGAGCAGGCGCCGGCCCCCCCGCAGGCCGCGCCGTCGGACGCCGAGGTCACGTCCGAGATCGTGATCCTCCACGCGACGAACGATGGGAAAGGCATCGACCCGAAGATCGGCAAGATGCCCGAGCTCGGGAAGCCGCCGTTCTCGTCGTACAACAGCTACAAGCTCCTCGATCGGCTGAAGGTCACTCTGCAGAAGGGGAAGCCGACCACGACGAAGCTGCCGAACGGCAGCGTCCTCATGGTGTCGTTGAAGGACGTGGTCGCCGCGAAGAAGAAGGACGAGCCGAGGCGCTTCGTCGTCAGCGCAAGCATCCAGAAGCCAGGTGGCACCACGTTCCTGCCCCTGCTCGAGGTGAACGCCAAGGCCGGCGAGAGCTTCTTCGTCGCGGGTCAGCAGCACATGGGCGGTGTGCTCGTGCTCGGCATCAAGGTCGCGCCCTGAGTCGAGGGGAGCTCGCCCCTGCTCAGCGGCGGGCCGAGGACGGCAGCGCGATCGGCAGATCCAGAGAGAAGACCGTCCCGCGCGGGGCGCGCGCATCCGCGCGGATGCGGCCGCCGTGCGAGGCAACGATGTTCCTGACGATGCTCAGGCCGAGCCCGGTGCCGGTCCCGTCGGTCTTCGTCGTGAAGAAGGGGTCGAAGATCCTCGTCAGGTGCTCGGGCTCGATCCCGTGCCCGTCGTCGCGGATCGTCACCGTGATGTAGCCGTCCTCCGGCGACATCGCGGTGGAGATGCCGAGGCAGCCGCCGCGCTCGTTCATCGCGTGCGCGGCGTTCGTGAACAGGTTCACGAACACCTGCGTCAGCGGATCGATGACGCCGCAAACCGGAGGGATCTCGTCGAAGCGCCGCTCGACGGTGACGCCCGTCTGGTCGAGGAGGTGCTCGCAGAAGACGAGCGCGCGCTCGATGATGTCGTGGAGCGAGACGGCGCCCGGCTTCTCCGTGGACGGCCGCGCGTAGGCGATCAGGTCGCGCGAGAACCGGCGGATGCGATCCGCCGCGTCGTTGATCCTCGCGAGCCGCTCGATGTCCGAGGGGTCGAAGCCGCCGCGCTCGCCCTTGCGGCGCAGGTACTCGGAGTAGGCGAGGATCGAGGTGAGCGGGTTGTTGAGCTCGTGCACGACGCCTGCGGCCATCTTCCCGAGCGAGGCCAGCTTCTCGGCCTGCATGACCTGAGCGCGCAGCGACTCGTGCGCGCGCGCCTCGCGGAGCGACGCGCCCAGGGTGAGCACGAGCCGGTCGACCAGCGCCTCCACAGGCGCGCTGTCGAGGTACGCGGCGTCGTCGGCCGCGATGTGCATCGTCGAGCGACCTCCGGGCTCGATCGCCACGACGCGCTCGAAGGCGAACTCCGGGAGGAGCCGCGCCGGATCGCGGCCGTCGTCGCGGCGAGCGCGCGGCGAGACCCGGACGGCCACCTGCGCCCCCGTCGCGCCGGGGATGTAGATGCCGAGCCCGCAGGCCGTGAGCACCTTCGCGGCCGCGCCGAGCAGGGCCGAGGCGCGCTGCTCGATGGAGGCCGACGGATCCAGCTCGCTCGACGCGATCAGCAGGCTGTCCACCCACTCGAGCGGGATGTCCCGGGTGAGGGGCTTCCGGAGCGTGACGGGAGCGTCGGACAATGGCTGCTCCCCCAGGCGCTCCGCGGTCTTTCCGCTCACCCGATCACCCTGTTCGGGTCGTCGCCGCTCGATCGGTCGAGATCGATGATCTTCGCGGCGCCGACATAGGACTTCGTCTCATAGCGGGTGATCTTGCCGATCTTGCGGACGATCTCCGCCATGCGCTCGGCTTCGCTGCGGATCGTGGTCGCGGCCCCCTTGATGGGGGATGCGTCGTCGATCCGGCGGCAGATCAGCTCGGCGTAGCCGAGCACGCTGGTGAGCGGCTGGTTCAGCTCGTGCGCGGCCGCGCCCGCGAGCTCGGCGATGATGGCCTGCTTCTCGCGCGCGCGGAGCTCCTCCTGCGCCTCGGTGAGGCGGGCCTCCATCCGCATCCGCTCCCGTAGATCCGTGAAGATGCCGACCGAGCCGACCGGGACGCCGTTCTCGAAGATCAGCGCCGCGGAGAGGTGCACCGGGATCCGCGACCCGTCCCTGGCCAGGACCTCGGTCCGGTAGCCCTCGAGCCGGCCGGGACCGCCGTGCTCCTTCGCGTGGATGAGCCTCATGATGTGCTCGGCGTTGTGGTCGGGGTAGAGCGCGCGGGCGTTCATCGCGCCGACGACCTCCTTCGCGTCATACCCGTAGATCCGCTCGGCGGCGCGGTTGAAGAGCAGGACGACGCCCTCCATGTTGGCCGAGACGATCGCGTCGACCGAGCTGTCGATGACGCGCTCCAGGAACTCCTTCGTCTTGGTGAGCTCCGCCTCGGTGGCGCGCTCCGTGGTGACGTCGCGGAAGCTGACCAGGACGGCGCCGCTCTCCTCGCGAAGGACGCTGCTGAAGCTGAAGCTGAGGATGAGCCGCTCGTGCTCGCCCCGCCGCACGGTGAAATCCACCATGTGCGGGAACGATCCCTTGGCGAAGCCGGCCCGGATCTCCTCGAGGAGCGGGTGCTCGCGCGCGTCGACGAGATCGGCCAGGTTCGCCCTCTCGAGGTCCTCCGCCGTGCGCCCCGTGATCGCCTGCGCGCGCGGGTTGGAGAAGAGGATGTGGCCGTCGGGATCGACGACGACGATGCCGTCCGCCGTCGAATAGAAGAAGTCGGCGTAGCGCTGGAGCGCCTTCAGCCGGCGCTCCGCCTCGAACCGCGCGAAGGTGCTCTGCTGCGTCTGGTCGCGGAGCGACTGCAGGATGCGCGCGTTGCGCAGGGCGATCGCGGTGGCGCTCGCGACCGTGCGGGCCAGCGAGAGCTCGTGCGCGTGGGGCGCCACCGGCTGCCGGCCGCGCAAGAAGAGCACGCCGAGCGGCTTGTCCTCGAACAAGATCGGCAGGAGCGCCAGCGAGCGGAACGCGTTCTCCGGGAGCTCCGCGCGCACGATGTCGAACAGCGGGTGCGCCTTCGCGTCGTCGATCACGAGCACGTCGCCCGTGCGCATGACGCGCTGGATCTCCGGGTACTTGCCGAGATCGATCGGCAGATCCCGCAGCTCCTTGTCGTCGCTCGCGGCGACCACGTAGCCGACGTCGCCCGCGTCGCGCACGAGGACGATGCTGCAGCGGTCGACGCGCGCCACCTCGGCGATGCGCCGCACGACCGTGAAGAGGATGTTCCGGAAGTCGAGCGTCGAGGAGAGCGCCTGCGTGAGCTCGAGGACCACCTTCGCGTCGTGCTCTTTGCGCGCGAGCGCGTCGACGTAGTCCCGGATCCGGAGCTGCCCGCGGATGCGCGCGATCAGCTCGGCAGGGCGGAACGGCTTGCGGATGAAATCGTCCGCGCCGAGCTCGAAGGCGCGGGCGACCTCCTCGTCCGCGTCGAGCGCCGTCAGCACGACGACGGGGACGTCCTGCGTCCGAGGGGCGTCCCGCACGGCGCTGAGGACCACGTAGCCGTCAGGGGGCGGCATCACGAGGTCGAGCAGCACGAGCGCGGGCACGCTCGCCTTGAGCCAGGCGAGCGCGTCCGCGCCCGAGGTGACCGCGACGGCCTCGATGCCCGCGTCGGCCAGCGCGTGCAGCAGCATCTGCCGGCTGACGGCGTCGTCGTCCACGACGAGCACAGGATCACGGCGAGGCACACGCCAAGCTTAGCGACTCCAGGCTGGAGCGATGAGAGAATTCCGGGCCTCGGCGCGGCGTTGCGCGGCGTTGCGCAACGCATTGCGCTGCCCGCGCGGCGCTGGGATCAGGAGAAGAGATCTCCCTGCTTCGTCGCAGGAGCCGCGAGGCCCAGGTGCTCGTAGGCGCGGCGGGTCGCGACCCTGCCGCGCGGCGTGCGGCCGACGAAGCCCTGCTGGAGCAGGAACGGCTCGTACACGTCCTCGATCGTGTCGCGCGGCTCACTGAGCGCCGCGGCCAAGGTGTCGATGCCCACAGGGCCGCCGTCGTAGTGATCGACGATGACGCGCAGCAGGCGGCGATCCATCTCGTCGAGGCCGGCCGCGTCGATCTCGAGCCGCTCCGCGGTCTTCCGCGCGATCTCCATCGTGATCGCGCCGTCGCCCAGCACCTCGGCGAAGTCGCGGACGCGGCGCAGGAGGCGGTTGGCGACGCGCGGCGTCCCCCGCGCGCGCGCCGCGATCTCGCGCGCTCCGCCGGCGTCGATCGGCACGTCGAGCAGGCCGGCGCTGCGCTGCACGATGCGCTGGAGCTCCTCGACGGGGTAGAAGTCGAGGCGGACGACGTGGCCGAAGCGCGACAGCAGCGGCGCGGTGAGCAGCCCGGTGCGGGTCGTCGCGCCCACGAGCGTGAAGGGCTTCAGCGCGAGCTGGATCGTCGTCGCGTAGGGGCCGTCACCGGTCATGATGTCGATGTTGAACGACTCGATCGCGGGGTAGAGGCTCTCCTCGACCGCCGGCGTGAGCCGGTGGATCTCGTCGATGAACAGCACGTCGTTGCGCTCCAGCTTCGTCAGCAGGCCGGCCAGCGCGCCTTTGTGCTCGATCGCCGGTCCGCTCGTGACATGGAGCGCGACGCCCATCTCGCGGGCGATGATGTGGGCGAGCGTGGTCTTGCCCAGGCCGGGCGGGCCACAGAACAGCATGTGGTCGAGCGGCTCGCGCCGCCGGCGCGCGGCTTCGACGAAGACCTTGAGGTTCTCCGTGTGCTTGGCTTGGCCGACGTACTCGGCGAGCGAGGCAGGCCGGAAGAGGCGGTCGAAGCGATCGTCGTCGCCTGTCTCGGCAGGAGAGAGCGCCCGTTCAGGCATGCCACGGGCGTACCGCGTGCAAGCAGCGAAGGGAAGCGATCCGCGCGGCGGCGTGGGTCGCCGCGGGGCGCTGGTCGAGGTCAGCCGAGCGCGGGGACAGAGGACAGGCGGGGACGGCGGGGGGGCGGGATGCGCGGCAGACGAGCGCGGCAGAGCGGCCGGCCGTCGGGGGCGCCGTCCACCTCGAGAGAGCCTCCGTGGAGCTCGATCACCGATCGCGCGTGGCTGAGGCCCAGCGTCAGGCCGCGCCCGCGCGCCGTGGTCTGCCGGCTGAACAGGGCCTCGAGCTCGTCCGGCGGCACGTCGCGGCTGCCGTACTCGATGTCGATGCGGACCTCGTTGTTGAACTCGCCGGCCATCGTCGCCGTGAGGCGCACGAGGCGCGCCGACGGGTCGGCCGCGCCCGTCCGGAGCGCGTGCGCGACGATGACCGCGATCGCGCGCGTCGCGTAGGCTTGATCGACGGGGATCAGCGGCAGCGTGTCGCCGACCTCGATGACGACCTCGCCGCCGGCGTCGCTCGCGAGCTCGCGCGCCTTGCGGAGCGCGCCCGCGATGAGCCAGCCGACGGACGTCGGCTGAGGCTCGAGCGTGAGCTGGCCGGCCTCGACGCGGGCGGCGTCGAGGATCGACTCGATGAGGCCAAGGAGCTCCCGGCCGCGCGTCGCGATGAGCTCCAGGCTCTCGCGCTGCGCGGGGGTCAGATCCTCCTGGCCCACGAGCTCGGCGAACCCGAGGATGGCGTTCAGCGGGCTCTTGAGGTCGTGGCTCACGCTCGCGAACAGGAGGCCGCGCATGCGCTGCGCCGCCTCGCGGGCCTCGAGCGCGCGCTCCTGCGCCGCGGCGAAGACGCGGAAGCGCTCGGCGAGGTCCTCGATGGCGTGCCCGAGCCGGGCGACGACGGCGAACCGGGCGGGGCGCGCGATCTGGGTGGCGCCGCGCAGCACGCTGTCCGTGCCGAGCAGGCGCACCTGCTTCGTGGCGTGCACGAGATCGGCCGCGAGGACGCGGCCGAACAGGTTGCCGAGCGCGCCGGCGACCAGCACCGCGAGCAGCGCGACGAGCGCGCCCCAGATCGCGGCAGAGGGCTCGAGGTCGGCGGAGAACCGGGTGTTGACGCAGCCGTAGTCGAGCGGCGTGATCACGGCGATCTGCCCGTCGGCCTCGCGGCCGAAGGAGGGCTCCGAGCCCACGCAGTCGTGCTCCACGCGCGCGAGGAACCCGAACTCCGCCGCCGAGGCCACGACGTCGTTGCGCCCGGCCGCGTCGATGGCCCCGAGCGACGGATCGAGCGCCGTGCGCGCGATGAGCCCCGCGGTCGAGCGCCGGCTGCGCTCGATGAACGTCTGGAGGTGCGCGTTCGCGATGAGCACCGCCCCGACGCCGACGAGCAGCACCGGCGTGGCGACGGCCAGGAGCAGCTTGGAGGTGACCCGCCGGCGCGGCGTCTGGTAAAGCTCGGCGGTCTCGAGCAAGGCGCCGATCGCCTCGGCCGGGCTGATCTCGAAGAGGCTGAACGCCGCGGCGCGCGTCAGCACGTAGTGCGGGATCGCGGACGCGCTGAGGATCGTGATCGCCAGGATGAGCAGGCTGACCGCGCGGCCGTCGTCGAGCTTCTCCGGCCTGATCCCGGGGATCATCATGAGGCCCGAGATCGTCGAGCTCGCCAGCACGAAGCGCAGCGCCAGCGAGGTCGGGAGCCCGGCGAACCGCTCGAGCTCCTCGTGATCGACGTCGCGCGAGCCGATCACGAGCGAGCGCAGCAGGTTCTCGTGGGTGCGCAGCCGGAGCAGCGTCAGCAGCGTGGTCGCGCAGATCGCGGCGAGCGCGATCTTGGCGCCGACCGAGAGCACGCTGGCGGCGACGCGCTGCTCGAGGATGAGCAGCTTCGGCGCGAGCGCCGCGATCGCCCCGAACGCGGCGACGCCGACCAGCGCCTGGCGGACGAGCACGCGCCTCGCGAAGTGGATCGCGTCGTCCCTCATGCGCTCCTCGGTCATGCGATCCTCCCCTGCGGGCCGCCGGCGCCGGGGTCGTTCCCCGGCGGCGCCGCCACGTCGGGCGTGGGCGGGGTCGGCGCGAACAGGGGCTGCTGCACGATCCACATCGGCAGGGTGATCGTGAAGGTCGAGCCCCGCCCGAGCTCGCTCTCCAGCTGGATCGTCCCGCCGTGCATCAGCACGAGGCGCCGCGCGATCGAGAGCCCGAGCCCCGTCCCGGCCCGGCGCGAGCGCACGTCGCCGGTCTGCCGGTACTCCTCGAAGACCGCCGACGTCTCCTCCGGCGGGATGCCGGGGCCGGTGTCCTGGACGACGATCGCCGCGTAGCGGCCGCGCCCCGTGATGTTGACCGTCACCGAGCCGCGCGCCGTGAACTTGACGGCGTTCGAGACGAGGTTGGTGAGGATCTGCCGCACCCTCCGCGGATCGGCGTGCGCGACCAGGGCGTGGTCCCCGGTGACGCGGAGCTGGAGGGGCTTGTCGCGCGCCGCCGCGGACGCCTCCCGCATCACCTGATCGACGAGGGCGCGGAGGTTGACGGCGCGGCGGGAGAGCTGGAGCTTGCCCGTCTCGAGCGCCGAGAGGTCGAGGATGTCGTCGATGAGCGTGCGCAGGTGCTCGCCGCTCTGCCGGATGACCGACAGCGCCTCGCGCGCGTCCTGGCTGAGCGGGCCGTCGACCTCGCTCTCCAGGACGTGCGCGAACCCGAGGATGGCGTTGAGCGGCGTGCGCAGCTCGTGGCTCAGCCCCGCGAGGAACGCCGAGCGCTCGCGGTCCATCGCGGAGGCCTGCTGGAGGTCCGCCCGGTAGGTGCGCTCCGCCGCGGCGAAGCGGGTGATCAGGAGGTTGAACGCCGCCGTCAGGAGGCCGACCTGGTCGAGCGACCTGATCGGAACGGGCTCGGCCTGGATCACGTCCGTGGGCAGCGCGCTCTGGCCCTGTCCGCGCGCCATCACCGTGATGCGCTCGCGCAGGTAGTCGACATCGTCGCGCGCCGACTTGGTGAACGAGAGCGCGACCGCGACAGCCACGCCGAGCAGCAGCACCGTGAGCGCCGCGACGGCGTTGCCGAGCGCGATCGAGTCGGGCGGCGGGCTCGGCGCCGAGACGAAGGTGAGCACCGAGAGGTGAGAGAGCGGCGGGTGCAGCGGGCGCGCCGCGAACCGGACGCGCCCGAGCGAGGTCGTCGTCTCGCCCTTGCCCAGGGTGAGCATCTGGACGATGCCGGCCCTGGCCGGCGCGCTGAAGCTCTCGTTGATCAGCACGTGGCCGCCCTGATCGACGAGCAGGATCTCCGACCCAGCCCGCCGCGCCGCCTCCCGCAGGAACGCCGCCCGCTCCCCCTCGATGGTCCCGCGGAGCCGCGCCGAGAGCGTCGCGGCCAGCACCTCGGCGCGCAGGCTCGCGGCCTGATCGCTCATCTTCGCGAGCTGGCCGATGCCGATCAGCGCGATCGCCACCGCCGTGGCGATCCCCACGACGATCACGATCGCGGGCGCGAGCGGCACGAGCGGCGTCGTGCCGCGGGGCCAGCGGATGAGGCGACGACGGCGGGCCACGGCGGAGTCAGGATGCTAGCGCGCTTCGGGCGGCGCACGGGCCACCTCGGGCGCGCGGAGGGAAATAGCGAGCGAGCGCCCTCGTGGGCGGCTTTACCTGGGATCGGTCGCCAGGAGCGCGAAGACGGAGTGGTCGAGCCAGCGGCCGTCGCACCACTCGGCCTGCCGGGCGATGCCCTCGAAGCGGAAGCCGAGCCGGCCGATGACCGCGAGGGAAGGATGGTTGTCCGTCGCGGCCGCAACCCGAACGCGGTGCGCGCCCATGTGGCCGAACGCGAACCCGAGCGCGGCCCTCGCGGCCTCGGTCATGAGCCCGCGCCCGGTCGCCTCCTTGCGGAGCCAGTAGCCGAGCTCGCAAGAGCGGTGCAGGTGGACGCACGCCTCGAGCCCGACCACCCCGGCGAGCGAGCGGTGCGCGCGCTCGCGGATGACGAAGCGCAGCGCCCTGCCGTGATCCCAGTCGGCGGCGCACGCCTCGGCGAAGCGCACGCTCGCGGCCGGATCCGTGTGGAACTGCACCCAGGGAAGCCAGCGCTGGAGGGTTGCTCGCGAGCCGTTGACCGCGAGCCAGAGCTCGGGCCCGTCGGACGGGTCGATCGGCACGAGGATCAGCCGCTCGGTCTCGATGGGACGGGCGCGGACCTCGCTTCGAGGTGGGAGGATGAGCATGGGGTCACCGGCACTGGATGCGGGCGGCGTAGGGCTCGAGATGACCCGCCTCGTAGTCAAGCCAGGCGACATACCACTCTCCGGGCTTCGCGCCGGGGCTGATCGAGGGCGCCGGCTGATCCCCGCTGACGCGGGCGAATTTCGTGGGCGCGCCGATGCCGTCGCGGTTGATCGACGCGGTGAGCATGCGGCCCCCCTCGAACCAGACGAGCTGGGCCTGCCCGCTCGGCGCGATCGCGATCGACGGGCGCGCGCCCGACTTCGAGAACCGCTTGCGCCAGATCGGCTGGCCCTTGGCCGGATCGATGTAGGCGGCCGACGCGCCCCCGAGCGGCGCCTCGCCGTGCCAGACGACGAAGCAGCCGCCCGCGCCGCAGGCGAGCGAGGGGCTGTCGCTCCGGACCCGATCGCTGTTCACGAGCGACAGGTCGCCGAGCGCGCGGTCGGCGCGCTTGCCGGGGCTGGCCGGCGGGAGCCCCTTGCCGGCGTTCGCGAGCGGGAGGCGCATGTACTGGATGACCCGCGTCGGCTCGCGATCGAAGCGGAAGGCGAGGTGCATCACGTCGTTCGCCACCGCCACCGAGGGGAAGCGGACGCGCGGCTTCGAGGGGCCCGTCGGGGTGACGTCGGTCAGCCGGATGATGTCGCCCGCCGGATCGAGGTTCGGCGAGAGGCGGCGCATGAAGAGGTCCTCGGAGGCGTTGTCGCCGTCGTCCGACCACGTGATCAGGAACCCCTCGGCGGCGCGCGCGAGCGAGGGCCACGAGTTCCCTCCGCGAGGGAAGGGCGCGACCATCACGGCGGGGCCGTCGATCCGCCCGTTGGCGTCGAGCCAGCGCACGTGCACGCCGGCCTCCGGCCCCTTGCCGTCCCAGTACGTGAGCACCAGCCGGTCGCCTGCGGAGGTCAGCTCGGGGCGCCCGATGGCGCGGCCCTCGGGCGTCACGTCGAGCGCCGGCGACGACGGCCGCATCGCGCCGTCCAGCGTCGTCGTGTAGGCGTGCTCGGTGCCCTCGTGCGAGTCCGTCCAGGTGACCACCGCGCCGCGCGGCCCGAGCGCGATCGAGGGCCGGCTGGCCCCGATGGCGCGGCCGCCCTCGCGCACCAGATCGTGCGTGCGCGGCCTCGCGAGGCCGGTGAGCGCGCAAGGCGCCTTGCCGCTCGCGTCTTTCAGGGCGACCTGCACGTGCTCGATCAGGGTCCGCGGCACGGGGTGGTTGCCCTTGTCCTGAGCGTCCTTCAGCAGCCGGAGCGCGGCCTTGAGATCGCCGGCGGCGACCGCCTCCTGCGCCTGCGCGACGAGTGGCGGCCACGCCAGGGCGGGCGGCTCGACGCGGGCGTCGGTGCGCGCCGGCACGTTGGCCCCGGCGGACGCCGACGCCGAGGGGGCGCTGATGGCCGGCGGCGCCGCGCTGCTCGACGAGACGGGCGGCAGGGCCGTCGGCTTGAGGAACTGGCGGTAACCCGCGTAGGCGCCGCCCGCGGCGAGCGCGAGCACGCCGAACACGACGAGCGCGCGCCCCGCGCCGCCTCGCTTCGGCGTTGATGCGTGCGCCAGCGGATCGGGGACCGAGGTCTCGCCCGAGCCCCCGGAGAAGGTGATCTGCTGCCCCGCGCCCTGGCTCATGCGCCCGGCGATCGCGGCGCCGGGCGCGCCCGAGGTGTCCAGCCCGGCGAACGGATCTCCCCCGCGCTCCGCCGGACCCGACGGGACGGTCCGCCGCGATTCGTTGGGGGTCACACGGACGACCCCCGGCGGATCGAACGACAGGTCGGCCGGCGCGTCGCCGCCCGGCATGACGAGCCCCGCCTGGGACGGCTCCGCGCCGCGCGGCGGCGTCGGTTGCGCGACGCCGAGCGCGACCGACAGCTCGTCGGCGAACTCCTTCGCGGTCTGGAACCGGCGATCGATGGAGCGGTCGAGCGCCTTCTCGAACCACGTGGTGAAGCTCGCCGGGAGGTCGGGGCGGAGCGCCGCCGGCTGCGGCAGGGGCGCGTTGGCGATCTGTGCGAACGTCATCGCGACGCCCTGCTCGGTCTGCCAGACGGTGCGGCCGGTGAGGCACTCGTAGGTGATGCAGCCGAGCGCCCAGAGATCCGCGCGGTGGTCGACCGCTCCCTGGCCGCGCACCTGCTCCGGGCTCATGTACGCCGGCGTTCCGAAGACCGCGCCCTCGCGGGTGAGGCGCGCCTGCGCGTCGCCGCCGTCGACCGGCGCGTAGAACTTCGCGAGGCCGAAATCGAGGATCTTCGCGCAGAGCCGGCCCTCTTCATCCTTCGTGAGGAAGATGTTCTCCGGCTTGAGGTCGCGGTGGACGATGGAGGCGGCGTGCGCCTTGGTGAGCCCTCGACACACCTGGGACACCACCGTCACGGTGGTCTCGGGGTCGAGGTACCTGATGACGGTCATCCGCTCGTACAGCGACTCGCCTTCGAGGAGCTCGAGCACCAGGAAGGGCCGCCCGTCGTCGAGCTTGCCCGAGTCGTAGACGTCGCAGATGAAGGGGCTGCGGATCGACGCGGCGGCCCGGGCCTCTCGGAGAAAGCGCTCGACCACGACGGCTGAGGTCGTCAGCTCCTGGGCGAGCACCTTGATCGCCACGCGTTTGCCGATGTCGATGTGCTCGGCCTCGTACACGGCAGCCATGCCGCCGCGCCCGATCTCGCGTGTGATGCGGTATTTTCCGGCGAGGACCGTGCCTACCGGGATCTTCGCTTTGTTCGGCAAAGCCATCAGGCAGGGCTATCCCGCGACTGGATTCGCCAGCGCAGCCTATTCGAGCCGCGTCACAAGAACAATGGCGAGCGCAGCGTGACCCGTCAGGGAAGGGCCCGATCCTCTCCCGGGCGCCGCGCAAGCGGGCTCAGCGGTCCAGGACGCCACCGTGAAAGTGGATTCCACCCTGGGCCGCTCATGGAACAGGGCGGGGCCACCGCTCTGGTGGCGTGGTGCGTAGGCAGGTTCTCACCCCCGGCGCCGCCGCCGCGCAAGCGAGCTCTGCCTTGCACAGGTAGAGCTGTGAAAAAAGTAAGCGGGCTCCGATTTTCTGACGTCCGATGCACTTTTCTCACGCTCGCGCGGTGCGCGAAACATTCCGGAAACATGAGCTTGGGTACACCAGCCTGGACCTTCGGTCGCGCGCCAGCGTCCGGGGTGAAGGGTCGCCGATCCGGCTCTGCTGGATGGGTCCCTGAGTCGTTGACAGTGGCGGGCAAGGCTCGGTGGACCGGGCCGCCCCCGTCACGGATCGGAAGCCGGGCGGCGCCCGGCACATCGATGGGAGGCCGCCGGCGGAGGTGTCCCCCCTTTACCAGCTCTGCTCCGGCGGGGCCTTTCGGGTGAGCGCCCGGGTCTTCACCCCTGGCGGGCACCCGGTCACCACAGGCGTGCGCAATGAAAAAGGTCGAGGCGATCATCAAGCCGTTCAAGCTCGACGAGGTCAAGGACGCCCTCGCCGAGGTCGGGATTCAGGGCATGACGGTGACCGAGGTAAAGGGCTTCGGTCGGACCGGCGGCAAGAAAGAGGTCTATCGAGGGTCGGCGTATGTCGTCGACTTCGTGCCGAAGGTGAAGGTCGACATCGTCGTGCCGGACAGCATGGTCAGCGACGTGATCGACGCCATCGAGAAGAGCGCCAAGACGGGTCGGATCGGCGACGGCAAGATCTTCGTCGTCCCCGTCGAGGAGGCCGTGCGGATCCGCACGGGGGAGCGCGGCGAGGACGCCATCTAGGAGGCGCGCCGCCGGCAGAGCGTCACAGGGCATTCGCGGCGGGTCACAGGCTCGCGGATCGATAGAACGATAGATCGACAGATCGATAGGTCGATAGGTCGACAGATCGACAACCGAGAAGCGAGCACGAGCCCGCGCACCGTCGAGTCACATACAGCGAGAGCAGCGAGTCAGCGAGGTAGAGAAGATCATGAAGGCGAAAGATGTCGTCGCGTTTGCGAAGGAAAACGACGTAAAATTTGTCGATCTCAAGTTCATCGATCTGCCCGGCATCTGGCAGCACACGACCATCCCGGCGTCCCGCCTGAACGAGGATCTCTTCGAGGAGGGGATCGGCTTCGACGGCTCGTCGGTGCGCGGATGGCAGCCGATCAACGCGAGCGACATGCTGATGACGCCCGATCCGTCGACGGCGAAGCTCGACCCGTTCCATGCCCAGAAGACGCTGAGCATGATCTGTAAGATCAGCGATCCGGTGACCGGCCAGCCCTACGGCCGCGACCCGCGCTACATCGCCCAGAAGGCCGAGAACCACCTCCGCGCGAGCGGCATCGCGGACACGTCCTACTTCGGGCCCGAGGCCGAGTTCTTCGTCTTCGACTCGGTCCGCTACGAGAGCTCGCAGCGCGGCGCCTTCTACGAGATCGACAGCGACGAAGCGGTCTGGAACTCCGGCAAGGCCGGCCCGAACCTCGGGCACAAGATCCGGTCGAAGGAGGGCTACTTCCCCGTCGCGCCGACCGACACGCTCGGCGATCTGCGCGGGCAGATGATGTCGACGCTGATCGAGACCGGCATCGCGGTCGAGGTCGGCCACCACGAGGTGGCGTCGGCCGGCCAGTGCGAGATCGGCATCAAGTTCTCGACGCTGACGTCGATGGCCGACAACCTCATGTGGTTCAAGTACGTCATCAAGAACGTCGGCCGCAAGAACGGCAAGTCGGTGACGTTCATGCCGAAGCCGCTCTTCGGCGACAACGGCAGCGGCATGCACTGCCACCAGTCGCTCTGGAAGGAGGGCAAGCCGCTCTTCGCCGGCGACGGCTATGCCGGGATGTCCGACACGGGCCTCTGGTACATCGGCGGCATCCTGAAGCACGCGAAGGCGCTCGCCGCGCTCACCAACCCGACGACGAACAGCTACCGCCGGCTCGTCCCGGGCTACGAGGCGCCCGTGAACCTCGCGTACTCGAGCCGCAACCGCTCGGCGTCGATCCGCATCCCGCTGGCCCCGGGCAACAGCCCGAAGGGCCGCCGCATCGAGGTCCGCTTCCCGGACGCGAGCTGCAATCCGTACCTCGCCTTCGCCGCCATGATGATGGCCGGCCTCGACGGCGTCCAGAACCGGATCGATCCGGGCGACCCGCTCGACAAGGACATCTACGCGCTCTCGCCCGAGGAGCTCAAGGAAGTGCCGCACATGCCGGGCTCGCTCGACGAGGCCCTCGGCGCCCTCGAGCGCGACCACGAGTTCCTGCTCCGCGGCGACGTCTTCACCCGCGACATCATCAAGACCTGGCTCGACTACAAGCGCGAGCGCGAGGTCGACGCGGTCCGGCTCCGCCCGGTCCCGCACGAGTTCTTCCTCTACTACGACGTCTGATCGCCCCCGCCCCCGAGGGCAGCGCAGGGGCCGGCGCACAAGAAAATTGTGCTGTGCCCCTCGCTGCCTGGTCTCTTCCTCGCTCGCCGTCGTGTCCGGCGAGCGCCGGTGACGCCGAGTCGAAGCGTCGCGGCACCGCAAAATCGACGGATCTCTGCGCCCGCGCAGGCGACGAGGCGGGCTATCGCACCCTCGCACCGCGAACTTTTGCTTCCTGCTGGAGCGCGCCGCACCGCGGTACCGCTCGTCCATGGCTCGGGTTATCCTCCGGTCCGGCTCCGATGGGGGCGGCGTCAAGCCAGCTCCTCCGCTCCTCCTCGGTTCCCTGGTCCCGCGGTCCTCCGGTCCGCCCGTTTCCTCGGCTTCCTCGGTTCCCTCGGTTCCTTCAGTCCCCTCGGCTCCCCAGCGACACCTCGGCGCAGCAGTGAACCCCGGCGATCTCATCCAGTCTCGCTACCGCCTCGTGAAGCTCCTGGGCCAAGGCGCCAGCGGGTCGGTGTGGGCCGCGAAGAACGTGCTCATCGACCGCGACGTGGCGCTCAAGGTGATGAGCCCCGAGGTGGCCGGGGACGCCGTCGCGCTCCAGCGCTTCTTCAACGAGGCGAAGGCGAGCGGGCGCCTGCGGAGCCCGAGCATCGTCGAGATCCTCGACCTCGGCCAGGCCGAGGACGGCTCTCCGTTCCTCGTGTTCGAGCTGCTCGTCGGCGAGGGGCTCGACGAGTGGCTGCGGCGCGAGCGCACCATCGAGCCGGAGGTGCTGGTCGAGCTCTTCCTCGGCCTCGCGCGGGCGCTCGACATGGCCCATCAGCAAGGGATCATCCACCGCGATCTGAAGCCCGCGAACATCTATGTGCATCGCAACCACCTGGGCGAGCTCGTGGGGAAGATCCTTGACTTCGGGATCAGCAAGGTCCTGGAGAAGGAGCACAACTTCTCGTTGACCCGCACGGGCTGCGTCGTCGGCTCGCCGGCGTACATGTCGCCCGAGCAGGCCGCGGGGCGCGAGGACGTGGACGCCCGCGCCGACATCTGGTCGCTGGGCGTCGTCATGTACGAGGCGTTGACCGGGACGACCCCGCATCAGGCGCCGAACTACAACGCGCTGATGGTCCGGATCCTGAGCAAGGACTGCGATCCGATCGCCGCGCGCAGGCCAGGGCTCCCGCCGCGCCTCTGCCAGCTCGTCGAAGCGTGCCTCCGCCGCGAGCGCGACGAGCGGATCGCCTCGGCGGACGCGCTCGCGAAGGAGCTCGAAGCCGTTCTCCGCGAGCTGCGCGCCGAGCGCTTCCGGGGACAGAAGGGGCGGCGCGCCTCGGACGTCGGCCTCGGCGGCGACGTCGGCCTCGCGCCCGAGAGCGCGGCGGCGCGGGGCGGCGGCGCCGCCGGGACGCTGGGGCGGCTCGTGCAGCACGGCAGGCGCCTGCCAAAGGCCATGCTCGTCGCGGCGGGCATCGGGGTGGTGCTCTGGGCAATGGCGCTCGTGCTCATCGGCAGGTACTGGATCCGCTGAGCGCCGCGGCGCCGCGGGGCGAGCGAGCGTGGTCGGCTCGCCCACGGCATGCGCGCCAGGTTGCTCCTTGCGGCGGTGCGCGTCGGGGCCCCATGTTGGCCCCACGTCGAGCCGTTACCCGAGCTCGAAGCGAGCATTGATGGAAAGGATGCAAGTCGATGGACGACCACCAGACGCATGAAGCGCACGCCCATGTTCATGGGCAGGGATGTGGACATCAGGCGTTGCGGCATGAGGGCCACGTCGATTACCTGCACGACGGACACCTGCATCACCCGCACGGCGATCACTTCGATGAGCACGTGCTCTCGGTCGGCAAGGAGAACCCTGACGCGTGCACGCCGAGCCATGCATGCGCCGATCACGAGGAGGCGCACACGCACGGGGCAGGCTGCGGCCATCAGGCCGTACCCCACGGCGATCATTCCGATTACCTCGTCGGGGCGCACCTGCACCATCCGCACGGCGATCACTGCGATCACCACGGCTCGGTCCAGCTAGGGTGATCGCCGCGCCGCCCCGCGCCGGAGCTCCGGCGCGTGAGGTGGAGGCCGCGGGACGACGCGCGAGGGAGAGCGGCGAGCGGCGCGCGAGGACGCCGCGAGCGGCGTGAGGGAGACCGGTGAGCGTGAGCTCCTGGAACGACGTTCCGGGGAGCCCGGCGTCACGCGGGCGGCGCGCCGTGGTCGCCCGGTGCGCCGCTCGCGCTTCTGCGATGTGCGTGCGTGCAGGGCGCATGCGGCTCCTCTGGCCCGGATGCACCGGTGCCGCCGACGCCGCGCATACCGCCGAACCATGCGCGAGGGCCGAGCCTCATGAAGCTCGAGAGCAGGAGCGCGCCGAGCGCGGCCGCGCAGACCCACGCGATGGTGGAGTGCTCCTGCGGCGCGAGGTCGTGGGGGGCCGGGATCGCCGAGAGGGGGACGAAGGCGTTCGCGACGAGGCCGAGCGCGACGGCGAAGGCGACGCTGAAGAGCGCGGAGGCGATGGCGGCGCGCGCTCCGAACGCCCGACGCAGGCCGCCGAGCGCCGCGATGTGGGTCGCGGGCCCCGCCACGAGGAACGCGAGCGCCGCGCCGACCGGGAGCCCCTTGTGGATCATCACCGCGGCGAGCGGCGTCGCGCCTTGCGCGCACACGTGCGCGGGCACCGCGAGGAGCGCGCTCACGAGGACGTCGTCCGGCGCGCCGAGCGCGCGCGCCGCGGCCGGCGCGATGGCCGCCGCGAGGACGGCGGCGAGCAGAAGGCCTGCGACGTACCAGGCGGCCATGTGATCGAGCGCTGGACCGACGGCCTCGGCGACGGCGGCGCGGAGCCGCGCGCCCGGCGATGCCACGGTCCCGGCGACGACGGGCGGCGCGCCGCCGGAGGGCGCGGTGATCGAGCCGTTCGTCCTGGCCACCCCGGCGACGAGGAGCGCGACCAGCACGGCGAGGAGCGCGCCGCCCGCGACGCGCGCCGCGGTGAACGGCAGGCCGAGCATCCGCAGCGAGAGCAGCGCGCCGGCGGGATCGAGCGCCGGCGCGCAGAGGACGACGGCGACGGCCGAGGCGACCGGCGCGCTCGCGCGCGGGAGCCGCTGCATGCGCGGCGCGACGCCGCAGGCGCAGAGGGGCAGCGGCGGCCCGGACGCCAGGTTGCGGGCGGCCCGGGGCGGCGCCGCGCCGCCGCGCAGCGAGCCGGTCGAGCGATGCACGACGCTCGAAGAGAGCGCGCGCAGGAGCCCCGCCATGGCGAGCCCGGCGAGCACGGCGGGCGCCGTCTCGATGAACAGCGGGCCGAGCGACTCGGCGAACGACAGCTCGGACGCGTGCGCGCTCGTGAAGGAGCCCTCCGGGCTGGGGAGCGCGAGCGCGACGCAGAGCCCCGAGGCGAAGGCGATCGCGCTCGCCGTCCGCGCGCGCGCTCCGCGAGGCGGCGCCTCGTGCGTGTGGACCACGAGCCGCAGGAGGACGCCGAGGCCGAACGCGATGAACACCTCGAACGACTCGTGAGGGAGGCTCTCCACGGCGCGCTGGCCGAGGAGGGCGCCGAGGACGGTGAGCAGCCCGAGGAGCCCGAGGCGCGCGGCGAGCTGCCGCCAGCCCCAGGCGGGCAGGAAGCGCGTCGCGAGCGACAGCCCCTCGGGCAGCCGGTGCACGAGGACGGCGCTCGCGAAGAGCACCCCGTCCGCGCCGCTGCCGGCCGCGGCCACGGCCAGCGCGAGCCCGGCGCCGTCGAGCAGCCCGTGCACGGCGAGCGCCGAGAACGCGATCTCCCGCCCCAGCACTTCGCCGGTGTCACGCCGCCGGTGCTCCGCGAGCCCGAGCGCCGCGTACCCGAGCGCCGCCCAGAGGAGCGCCTGCGCCCCGATCTCCTCGACGACGTGCGGCAGGTGGCGCGTGAGGACGAGCGCGGGCACGAGGCCGAGCGTCAGCCCGTCGAGCGCCGACGTCGGCAGCGCCTGGCGCCGGCCGAGCGCCACGAGGAGCGGCCCCGCGGCGAGGCCGGCGATCGACAGGACGACGACGAGCGCGAGCATGGGCGCGGTGGGCTATGCCCGAGCCCCGTAGCCTAATCAATATCAAATTGGTGTTGCAACCAAGATGCGGGCAGCCGTCTGTGGTCGCTCAGCGTCGGTGAGCGTCGCCGAGCGCCGCGTCATCCGCGCGGCTCGGGGCTGCCGGTGGCCGGGGGGCGCCGATGCCCGGAGGCTGCTCCGCCGCTCAGGCCTGCACGCACCGATCGCAGCGGCCCTTGATCTGGATCTGGAGTCCCTTGCGCCGCAGCGCGCGCGGCGCGCCGCGCGCCGCCTTGATTTCGATGCTCTCGTCAGGGAGGCAGAGCACATCGCCGCATGTGTCGCACATGAAGTGCGGGTGCTCGTCCGCCGCGTGGGCTCCGGTGGACTCCCGCAGCTCGAACCGCCAGAGGTGGTCGCCCATGTCGGTGCGGCGCACGAGCCCGGCGTTGGTCAAGTCGATCAGGTTCCGGTAGATGGTGGCGCGATCCCACCCTTTCGGGGCGAGCTCAGCAGCGAGCTCCGCGTGGCTGACGGGCGTCCGCGAGCGGCCGAGGCTATGCAGCACCGCGATGCGCGGCGAGGTCGCCCGCAGGCCGGCCGCCCGGATCTGCTCACGGAGCTCCTCCGCGGACTGACCTGCTTTGTTACGCGCCATGCCAGACCTCTACCGTCGCCAGGAGAGTGCCGCAATCACGATGCATCGCGCCCGTCGGCCGCGCAGCGCCCGGGTCGGCCGCGTGCCAGTGTGAGCGAGATCGCAGGATCGCCGCCGAGCCCGCCGCGCCACCGCCCGCGAGAACGCAGCGTCTGCCCTCGTGCGGACCGCGTGTGCGCGAGCCCGGCGCGGCCCCGACGACAGGGCCGGCGGCGGCGAGCGCCGACCCGGCTCCGAGCGGATGTGGCAGGCGGAGAGCTTGGATAACGTCGTGCGCCCGGCTTCGAGCGTCGCTCGAGCTGCACAGACCAGGCGGATGGGCACGCGGTGCGGCGCTCCTCGGGAAAGCGCCTCGAAATCGGGGTGAGCTCCGCGGGCCCTGATCCCGAAGGCGCGGAGGACATGGAACCGGTGGAACAGCCAGGTCCCCGTCATCGTCTGATCTCGAGTCGAGGGGCGCTCTCTCGGTCCGCGCCGCTCTCGATGTGTGCTCCATCATGGAGCGATCGATCCACGTTGGAGCAATCGGCGTGTCCGTTCCACACGGGCCGCCGCGCCTCGTCACCGCTCTGCATGTCCGGGGTCCTGTCGGCGTTCGGCGAGAGAGCGCAAGACTCGTAAGACGACCAGAACGGCCAGAACGACCAAGACATGGAATCTTCCTTTGTCGTCGCGAGTGGAATCGGCCCTTTTGGAATTGAACCGATTGTGATCGCGGATATATATTCATGCTTCCTTTGCGGGGAAATGAACCAAGGAGAGTGTCCATGCGAGCTCGGACGTGCGCGGAAGTATTTGCCTTAGTCTTGATCGCTGCCTTGGGCGTCGCGTGCGGCGCCGACCCGTCGACCCCCGCGGAGGATGCGCCGGCCGTCGCTGACGTCGAGCCCGAGCAGGTCGAGGCGACGCCGGCGCCCCTGCGGCGCGGCTGCGCGACCGTCGAGCTGAGCGACGTTGAGAAGGAGGCCGTCGAGCAGTTCGTCCGCAGCCGGATGGCGCTCGGGTTCTCGGTGGGCGCGGCGGTCGAGATCCCCGTGCACGTCCACGTCATCAACAAGGGCATCGGCGTGTCGAACGGCGACGTGACGGACGGGATGATCGCGGAGCAGATCGAGGTGCTCAACGAGGCGTACGCGAACACCCGCTTCAGCTTCACGCTGGCCTCCGTCGATCGGACGAGGAACGCGACCTGGTACACCATGTCGTCGGGCTCTTCGGCCGAGCGGCAGGCCAAGGCCGCGCTCCGTATTGGTGGGTCAGACCACCTCAATATCTACACGGCCAATCCGGGCGGCGGTCTGCTGGGCTGGGCGACGTTCCCCTCGAGCTACGCGGCCCGTCCGACCGACGACGGCGTCGTCCTGCTCCATTCCACGTTACCCGGCGGCAATGCGGCGCCGTACAACGAGGGAGATACGGGTACGCATGAGGTCGGCCACTGGCTCGGCCTCTTCCACACGTTCGAAGGCGGCTGCAACAAGAGCGGTGACGGCGTCGCGGACACGGCGTCCGAGCGCAGCGCCGCGTATGGCTGCCCGCTGAACAGGGACAGCTGCCGGGGAGGTGGGCTCGACCCGGTCCAGAACTTCATGGATTACACCGACGACTCCTGCATGGATGGGTTCACTGCAGGGCAGGCCGAGCGCATGTCGGCTCACTGGAATACGTATCGTTGATCGGTGGGTGAGGTGACGGCGGGCGGCGGGCGACTCCGCCGCTCGCCGGCCGGACAGGCGTCCGGCAGGGCTCGATCACATCGACTTGATCTGGGCCCGGCGCTCGAAGCTCCGGCTCTCGGTGAGGGCGCGCGGCGCGGGCTCGGCAGGCGCCGGCCCCGCGCTCGAGTCCCTATCTCCCTGCGCCAGGCGCTGCTGGCGGCGGGTGCCGGCCTGTACGCCGAAGTACACGCCGAGGAACGTCACGACGCCCCAGCCGAGCAGGCCGATGGCGATGAGGCCGGTCTGGCGCGACGCATCGCCCCCGAGCTGGCTGATCTCCTCCATCGGCGCCGACAGCTTGCTCACCTCCTTCATCGGCTCGCGCAGCGTCGCGACCTGCTCCATCGGCTGCTTCAGCCCGGCGACGTCGCGCATCGGCGCGTCCAGGGCGGCGACGTCGCGCATCGGCGCGTTCAGGGCGGCGACGTCCGTGAGCGGGCCGCGGATGCCCACGAGGCTCTCGTTCATCGCGGCGATGGTGGCCTCCATCTCGCTCAGCCGATCCATCGACTCCTTGAGGCGCGCGGTCTCCCGCATGCTCTGCTGCATTGCGTCCATCGATCCCTTGAGCTCGGCCAGCCGCTCCATCGCCGCCTGCATCTCGGCGAGCTTCTCCATCGGCTGACGCAGCTCGGCAAGCCGATCGATGCTCTCCTGCGAGCTCCGCAGCGTCTGATTCGAATCCTCGATCGTCGCGCGGGTCCGCCGCATCTCCTCCGTCGTTGCCTGGATGGAGCGCGTGTTCGTGTCGATCATCGTCGCCATGCCGCAGCCCGTCGACACGAGCGCGAGCAGCATCATCGGCGCAATCCGAAGGATCCTTTCGCAGTGCATACCTGATCGTTGGTTCCTCGAAGGCGGCGCGTCAATGTGTGCTTGACGCGGTGCGCTGAAATATGACATAGCCGTGTCCGAGGGGTGAGGCGCTGTGGGATATCGCGCGTGTTCGCCCGCGATCCGCTTGCGCGGCGCGTGCTCTCACGGCGCTGTGAAATGTCGGTGTCGGTCCGGTGGATGTGACGCGCCGGGCGCTGGAAACCGGACGCCGGCGGTGGAGGGGGAGAGGCCGAGTGCGCAGCTGCGATGGACGCGGCGCCGCCAGCGCCGCTGTCCGGAACTACAACGCGGGTGAGGCGCGCTTCATGCCGGCGCGGCGGCGAGAGCTCCGTGGCGGCCGCGCGGGGCGGGGGCGCTTTACCGTGCTGGACGGTCAGGCTGCAGGGCGCCGGCGCGGAGGGTGAGCGCGGCGAGGATCGCGAGCACGGCCGCGCCGAGCCAGGCAGGCGGGCCGAAGGCCTGCGTCCCCGCGGCGAGGGCGCCGTCGATCCACGTGGCGTCGAGCAGGGCGCCGCGCAGACCTGCGCCCGCGAGCGCGGTGAAGCTCGCGTGGACGGCGACCGCCGCGAACACGCCGCGGCCGCGCAGGAAGAGCGCCGCGGCGAGCGCGCCGAGCGCGGTCGCAAGGGCGAAGCTCGACGGGGACGCGCCCGGCGCGAGCCCGATCGCGGCGCCGTGCGCGAGGGCGGAGAAGACGAGCGCGGGGCGGGGCGAGAGGCCGGCGCGCGCCGCGGCGGCGAACGGGATGCCGGTGAGCAGGAGCTCGTCGCGGACAGCGAGGGCGATCGCGCGCGCCAGGGCGAAGCCGAGGCTCGCCGAGGGCGCCCCGGCCTCGACGGTCACCCACCCCAGCGCCGCGGAGACGCCGACCGTGATCAACACGGCGAGCGCGCCCAGCGCAGCGCCGAGCCCGACGCGACGGGCGAGGGGCGCGCGGCGGCCTGGGCCCTCCGGCTCCAGAGGGTCGGTCCATTGCACGCCGGCCCGCGCCGCGACGACGTCGGCGACGACCGCGCCGGCGAGCGCCGCCGCGAGCGGGCTCGACGACAGGACCACGGACACGATCTGCAGGGCCGCGGCGAGGCCGATGAGCCAGGCCGCGCCGAGCGCGAGCTCCGTCAGGCGGCGCTGCGGTCCGGCGGGATCGGGCCGAGGAGGGGCCTCCTCCGTGGCGTTCAATGGAGCGTGTGCCACTGGCCGTTGTGCTCCACCTTCGGGACGTCCGCGTCGCCGTCGACCTCGTTGCGGTGACGCGCGCCCAGGGTGGCGACGAGCTGGACCGTGGACGGGCGCGCGGGCCGGTGGCGTACCTCCGACGCCGCGCGGAGCCGGCGGCGCGGCGCGGGAGGCGGCGGCGATCTCCGGCTGCGGAGCCGCTGCACGGCCAGCCGGCCGGAGACCAGCAGCCCGATCGCCAGCAGCGAGCCGGCCAGCACCGGGACGAAGCCGTAGCGGCGCGCGACGTTGGCGCGCCACGCGAGCTCGATCTCGCGGCCCGTCGAGACATAGGCGGCCCCGAGCGCGGCCTCGAGCGGCACGCCGCCGCGCACCTGAGCCAGCGCGCGCACGAAGCTCTGCCGCCGCTCGTCCTCGACGAGGAAGCGGACGACGTCGGCCGCCTGCGCGTAGGGCAGCGAGCCGGCCATGTCCTCGGCGCCCGTCAGGTTCGCCTCGAGCTCGTCGAGCGGGAGGAGGCTCCCCCGGAGCGCGGCGACCGAGAGCGCCTGCGCGCGACGAGCGCCGCGGTCTCCGGCCACGTGGGCGGCGAACCCCTCGTGGAACCAGCGCGGGAGTACGGCGCCGCCCGTCACCTCGTCCAGGGCGAGGTGCGCGAGCGCGTGACGGAAGGCGCCCTCGAGATCGGGCGCCTCGGCGCCGAGCCGAGGAGAGGCGCTCAGGACCGCGAGCCGCAGCGCGCCGAACGAGATCGCCGTCACGGGGCCGGCGAGGCCCCCGGGGACGAGATCGTCGAGCTCGGCGGGCACATCCGCGATCCGGACCTTCACGGGGGCGGCCAGCACGTCGCGGCCGAGCAGGGCGCCGAGCTCGGCGCGCAGGTCGCCGGCGCGGGCGATCAGCGGGCGGACACGGTCGCGGGTGGACGGGTGATAGGCGAGCTCGATCCAGCCGAGATCCTCGGTGTGGTACGCCGGCGGCGGCGGCGGCACGGGGAGATCGGCGCTGCCGTCGCGCGACGCGGCGGGCGCGTCGTAGACGCGGGGCGCGGCGCCGGCGAGCCGCGCGGGCGCGGCGATGATCGCGACGCAGAGGAGCGCGGCGAGCCTCAGCCCCAACCCCGCCGGGTTGCGCCGGGAGGAGCGCGTCATGGCGCGATCCGGCCCCGGAGGTGCACGGTGTCGCCGTCATCGCCGCCCGTCTGGGCCAGCACCAGCACGACGATCCCGGTCGCGACGACGCCAGCGAGCGGCCCCCAGAACCAGGGGGAGCTCCACGTCGAGCGCCGCTCCGGCGGCTCCGACGAGCTGGCGCCGCCGCCCGCGGACCTCGGCGCCGCCTGGACGACGTCGGCGCGAGGTCCGCGAGGTCCGCGAGGTCCCAATGAGCCCTGTCGCGATGAGGCGGGCGCGGGCGGCGTCGCGGCGCGACCCGCCGCGCCTCCGCTCCGCTCGTCTCCAGCGAGCAGCGCGCGCACGGCCGCGCCCGCGCCCGGCCAGCCGAAGATCGCCCCGGCGGGGGCGGCCGCGCCATCGGCGGTCCGCTGGACCGTCGCGCCGAGCTCGAGCGGCGCGTAGCTCGCGCCCGCGACCCGGAGCACGCGCGCCACGGGGTGGCCGTGCGCCGTGCTCACCGCGACGACGAGCGCCGCGCCTGCGCCCGCGCCGAGCGAGGCGAGCAGCCCGCGCGCGACCGGCTCGGACTCGGCGCGCCCGGCGGAGCGGCGCACCTCCGCGAGCTCCTTCACGGCGGCCGGCGCGTCCGGGCGCGGCGGATCGCCGGCGAGCACCTGCGCTGTCGCCTCGTCGATCGGCGGGCGGAGCGCGGGGTCGCCGTAGATCGCGCGGGCGAGCGAGCGAGCCGCGTCGGCGCTCGCGTCGTCCACCGCCACCACGACGGCGCCGCGCAGGGCCGACCGTGCGGCGGGCGCGTCCGGCGCGCCGCGCGCAGCCGCCGCGCTGCCCGCGTCGGGCGCCGCCGCGCCGGCGCCGTCTCGAGGCGGCTCCTGGGCCTGCGCGGGCGCCGCCGTCAGGCCGAGCGCCATCGCGACGAGGCCCGGGGCAACCGGCGGACAGCGGGACATGCATTTACGGTACGGAGGCCGCGGGCGAGCGTCAAACGGCGCGCGGCGCGGCGTCACGTCACAGCCAGCCATGCTCGCGGTACCAGGCGACCGCGCGGCGCGTCCCCTCCGCCCAGCTCACCTCGGGCGCCCAGCCGAGCTCCCTGCGGGCGTCGCTCGAGTCGCAGACCCAGTGCGACGCGGAGAGCTCGTTCAGCTTGTCGCGCGTGAGCATCACGGCCTTGCCGGTGAGGCGGCCGAGCCCCTCGCTCGCGAGCGCGGCGCCGCGCACGAGCGAGAACGGGACGCCGAGACGGACGAGCGCCCGCGCGCCGAGCGCCGCCTCCACGTCCGCCAGCATGTCGCGCCACACATACACGCTTCCGTCGTCGATGAAGTAGGCGCGGCCGCTCGGCACGTCGCTCTCGATCGCCCGGATGCACGCGGCGGCCGCGTCGGAGGCGTAGATGACGCTGAGCGTGTTCCTGCCGTCGCCGAGCATCGGGAGGAAGCGGCGCGCGACGCTCTGGAAGAACGCGAACGACTCCTGGTCGCGCGGGCCGTAGATCATCGGGGGGCGCATGACGACCACGGGCAACGCGCCCTTCTCGGCGAGGACCAGCCGCTCGGCCTCGAGCTTCGAGCGCCCGTAGCGCGTCACCGGGGCCGGGCGCGCGTCGGCGGCGATGGGGCGCCCGTCCTGGCTCGGGCCGATGGCGGCGAGGCTCGAGACGAATACGAACCGCCGTATCGCCCCCGCCGGCGCCGCCTTCGCCGCGTCGAGCAGGTTCCGCGTGCCGTCGACGTTGATCCGGAAGAACTCCGCTTCGTCGCGCGCCTTGACCAGCCCGGCCGAGTGCACGATCGCGTCGACACCCGGCGGGCCGACGACCGCGCGGCGGACGCTCTCGGCGTCCTCGACGGCACCGTACGCGAGCTCGACCCCGCGCAGCGACGACAGGAACCTCGTGTCCGACGAGCGCCGCACCAGGGCGACGACGCTGTGCCCCTGTTGCACGAGCTGCTCGGCGACGTGCGAGCCGAGGAACCCGCTCGCGCCCGTGACCAGCACCCTCATCGATCCGCTCCTCCTTTCCGGTCCCGGCGCGCGCCGGCGGCTCGACGCGGCGCCGGCGCCCACGTCGCACAGCCGGCGCCCGTGTCCATCACAGCGCCCGCTCGTAGACGCGGTACTTCTTGTGGATCCGGCCGCCCATCAGCCGGATGCCCGCGTTGATGGCGGCGTTGTCCTCCAGCGTCCACCCCAGCTCGCCGCCCTCCATGCCGAGCAGATGCGCCGCGCGGTTCATCTCGACGTACAGGAAGGCGCTGAGCCCGGCGTAGCGCCGCACGTGGCGCCACTTCTTGCGAATGCCGAGCACGACGAGGCGCCCGCGCTTCGGGCCGCGCACGCGCAGCCGCCACAGCAGCTTGAAGATGCCGCCAGGGAGGAGCTTGCCGTGGAAGTCCTTGATCAGCTGGTTGAGGTCGGGCAGCCCGAGCGACACGGCGGCCGGCTCGCCGTCGATGAACGTGATCTTGGTGAGCTCGGGCATCAGGATGAGCCGCACGTCCTTCGCCCACTTGACGAGCTCCTTCTCGGTCATCGGGACGAAGCCCCAGTTGTCGCTCCAGGCGTCGTTGTAGACGTCCATGAGGATCCGGATGTCGCGGAGCAGGTTCTTCGGATCGCCGCAGCGCGTGTGCACCTCCGGCATCGCCAGGACCTCGGCGTGGGCCTTCTGCGCCCGGGCGGGGACGTTGCCGACCTCGTAGCCCCACGCGTAGAGGTCCTTCACCTTCTCGAGCCCCGCCTGCTCGATGAGCCGGCCCTGGTGCGGCCGGTGGTAGGGCATCATCATCACCGGCGGGAGCTCGAAGCCCTCGATGAGGCAGCCGATCTCCTCGTTGGTCGAGAGCGAGTAGGGGCCCCGCATGCGCTTCATCCCGCGCGCGCGCAGCCAGCCCGCGGCCTCGGCGAGCAGCGCCGCGGCCGTCTCGGCGTCGTCGATCGTATCGATGAACCCGAACGAGCCGGTCTCGTCGCGGTGGACCCGGAGGTGCTCGTGATCGACCTGCGCGGTGATCCGGCCCGCTGGCCGGCCGTCCTTGTACGCCACCCACGCCGTCCCCTCGGCGTGCTCGAAGAACGGGTTCTTCTTCTTGTCGAGCCGATCGGAGATGTCCAAGTCGAGCGGGCGGATATAGTTGGGCTCACCCTCGTAGACGGTGTCGACCACGTTCAGGAAGTCCTTGAGGACCTTCTTGTCGCCCTTCCGGAGCTCGCGGATCTCGATAGCCATAGGGCTTGAGCCCGTACCTTCCGAGACGCGGCGCTGCAAGGGGCTCGCACCGACGTGGTCTCGGCCCGATCGCGGAGCGCCGCGCCCCGCGCCGATCGCGGAGCGCCGCGCCGATCGCCCGGCGCCGCGCGCCGCGCTGACCGCCGGACGCCACGCGCCGCGCTGATCGCACGACGCCGCGCGCGCGAAGCCGGTAAGCTCTCGCGGAGGGCCTGTCTGGCCCCCGGCAACTCAGGTGGACGCAGCATGATGACCCCGAAGGAGTTCCAGAGGCAGTTCAAGCGGCTGCTGATGAGCCGTGTGGAGGGCATGGACTGGGAAGACAAGCTCGCCCGGGTCCGCCAGTACCTGCGCCAGCTCGAGGCGCGCCAGAGCCCGGAGGAGGAGTCGGCCGAGCTCTCGCCGTCGCTGGAGCTCATCCCGTTCGAGCCCGGCAAGCGGCCTGTCGACGAGGCGCTCTATCCGGGGCACGGGTGCAGCGAGCGCGTCGGCTGCATCAACACCTCCGGCGACCCGTCGGAGCTCGGCGACGAGGTGTGGCTGCTCTACCGGCTGCGCGATATCTACGCGTTCGTCGCCCCCTTCGAGCGCCCGTTCGAGGTGACCATGTCCGCGTGGTTCCTCCCCGCGAGCCCCGACGGCGGCGAGCCGTGCCCGGTGCCCGGCCTCATGGACGTGCCGCTCAGCCCGCAGATCGTCTCGACCTCGTCCTACCCCGTCCCGAAGCTCGAGCCCGCCCCGTGGAACTCGTTCCACCAGACGGTCTACGTGGCCACCCTCGTGCCGGCGCGGCAGCTCGTGCCGCACCCCCCCGGCGAGGAGACCGGCGGCGGCTATTTCTGGGGCGAGCTGCCCGAGTCGTTCCGGCGGCGCGTCACCGACGGCTTCGAGCCGTTCACGTTCGCGAGCCTGTTCCGGCAGCAGCTCCGCGTCGAGCTCAAGCTCAGCGAGGCGGGCAGGACGGTGGCCTCCGAGTCGACGGACATCGAGATCTTCGACACCGGCCGCTTCGGCTCGCTCTACGCGCGCCTGCTCGACCGGCTCGTCAAGGCGGACACGGAGATCCAGCAGCGGGCGCTCGGGATCGACGAGCTCCACGTCGGCTATCACCCGTGGTTCCCCGTGCTGACCATCGGCATGGACAAGGCGCTCCTGTACCTCCGGGCCATCCATCAGGACCTCGAGCAGCACCGGCGCAACCTCCCCGACCCCCGCTGGCTGCTCCGGGTGGGCCTCTACCTCGAGCTGCTCACGTGCCTCGGCATCTTCGAGGCCGTGAAGCACGACTATCCGGACATGCTCTCGCCGGGGGAGCGCGAGGCCTTCGAGGAGGGCGCGGCGTTCGCGCCGATCCGCGCGTCGATCGACGTCGCGGCGTGGGCGCAGGTCTGGGACATGCGGCACATCGCGCCGCGCGCGGCCGGCTTCTTCTCGGCCGGGCCCGTGAGCCTGACGAACCTGATGCGCAAGCAGAAGGCCACGCTCGCCTTCCTGCACGCCCACCACGCGGACCTGCAGAAGGCGATCGAGCTCGCCGGCCCCAACCTGTGGAACGCGCAGGAGACGTGGCACCGGGTGTTCCGCGACGCGGAGCGGGCCGTGCTCAAGAACAACGTGCTCGCGTTCCCGGAGCTCGCGCACCTCGATCCGCGGTGGCGCGACTTCGCGCTCTGGCACCAGCGGGGGGACATGCGGCTGTTCGGGCTCAGCCTGATGCCCGAGGCGCTGACGGGGCTCTTCGGCGACCAGGACGGCATCTTCCCCGCGGCGTGCCGGCAGTACCGGAAGTCGATGAACGACGTCGCCCGGTGGGCCGCCGAGCGGAACCTCATGGATTACACGGGCGACGAGTGCATCCCGCGGAACGCGAGCCTGCTCGAGGCGTACATGGAGAAGAACCCGTCGCACCTCGCCGCGCTGCAGCGGCGCGACGGCCACGGGGCCGCGCCGTCGATCGAGCTCGAGGAGCCGAGCAAGGCGGCGCGGGAGGCGAGCGCCGAGGACCTCATGATGCTGCTCCGGCGGACGCCGGTCTTCAAGCCGCTGCTCGATCGCGAGCTCCGTAAGCTCGCGACGAAGGCGCGCCGGATCGAGTACGGGCCGCTCGATCGGATCGTGCTGCAGGGGCAGCGGGATTCGTCGATGTTCGTCGTCGCGTCCGGCGCCGTCGAGGTCCTGGTGCGGCACCCCGACGGGCAGGACTCGACGGTCGCCGCGCTCGAGAAGGGCGCCGTCTTCGGGGAGTTCGCGCTGCTCACGGGCGAGGAGCGCACCGCGACGGTGCGCGCCGTCGACGAGGTGGTGCTCTACCAGATCACGAAGGAGGCCCTGCAGCCGATCATCGAGGCGCGCCCGCAGCTCGTGATCGAGCTGAGCTTGCTCATGGCGTCGCGCCAGGCCCACCTGCGCGACGCGGCCGAGCGCTACCTCGAGGCCGAGGAGAAGGTGCGGAGCCTCGCCGGGCGCATCCGGCGGTTCGTCCTCGGCTGAGCGCGCGGCCCTTCGTGGCCGGCCTCGCGCTCGGCCCTTCGCGGCCGGCCGGCGTCGCTCGGCCGCCTCGCGCTCAGCCCTTCAGGAGCCACGCGACGGCGTCGGCCTCCGCGGTGAAGAAGGAGTACTCGGGCAGCCCCATGGCGGCCGACAGGCGGGAGATCTGCATCTTCGAGAGCGCGCTGTTCACGAGGTTCGCCGCCTTGCGCATGCCGTGCTCGACGGCGTAGGCCATGGTCTGCTCGACGTACGGGCTCACCTCGGGCTTCTGCGGGGGGAAGTCCGCGATGTCGGCGAGCACGTACCAGGGCTTCCCGAGGTTGAGCAGCGTCGATGCCTTCTGACGGAACTCGTCGAGGTACGCCTTGCCCTCGTCGATGTCCCAGAACCCCCACACCTTCACGTGGAGGACCCCCGTCGACGTGTCGGGCCTGACGGTGAAGCGCCGCTGCGGGGCGCGCTCGCGCCGCGAGGTGAGATCCGTCCTCCTCGACGGCTCGCTCCCGGAGAGGCCCGTCCGGCCCGGCGGGTCCAGGGGGGGCGGCGTCCGAGGTCGGGTCTCCGCGAACTTCGAGGCGGCCGACGGCGCGGGCGGCGCGGAAGAGAACGAGGGAGGGACGGAGCGCGAGGGCGGGTTGGGCGCCGACGGCGTGACGGAGCGCGAGGGCGGGCTGGGGTAGGAGGCCGGACCGGGGCGTGAGGGAGGCGTCTTCGACGACAGCTCCGGCACGGTGACGGTCGGCACCTCGGCGAAGCCCTTCGCCGTGCCCGGCTTCGAGGGCAGCGTCGGGTCGGTCGGGCTCGGGTTCTCGCTCGGCGCGGGCGCCGCCGGCTCCGGCAGGAGGATGACGCGCGAGGCCCGCGGGAGGGCGACGTCGAGCGCGGCGGCGAGCGCGCTGACCGCGACGGACGCGCGCTCGAAGCGGTCCTCGGCCTTGAGCGCCGTCGCCTTGAGGAACCAGCCGTCGAACTCCTTCGGCAGCGCCGCCGAGGACCGCCGCGCCGCGCGCGCGCTGGGCGCCTCCATCGCGCCGCGCAGGAGCTCCCCCGCGAGCATGTACGGGGACGCGGTCGCCTCGGCCTCCTGGGCCCAGTACGACTCGCCGACGAGGAGCGCGTACGCGACGTGCCCGAGCGCGTAGATGTCGGCGCGCGGGCCGACGTTGCGCTCGGCGCGGATCTGCTCCGGCGCCATGTACACGGGCGTGCCGAGCATCTGCCGCGTCAGCGTGGAGGCGTGGTGCTGCTCGATGACCTTGGCGATCCCGAAGTCGAGGATCTTCACGCACGGCGAGCCGTCGTCGCGGACGGTGACGAACAGGTTGTCCGGCTTGAGGTCGCGGTGGACGATGCTCGCCGCATGCGTCTTGTCGAGCGCGAGCGCGGCCTGGAACAGGTAGAGCGCGACGTCCTCGGCGGGGAGGGCGCCGCGCTTCTTGACGAGGCTGCCGAGCTCCTCGCCGCGGAGCAGCTCCATGACGAGGAACGGGGTGCCGGTCTCGTCGTCGACCCCGGCGTCCGAGGTCCTGACGATGTGGTCGCTCTCGATGACGCCGGTGATGCGGGCCTCGAGGGCGAAGCGGGCGCGCAGCTCCTCGCTGTCGAGCAGGCTAGGCAGCATCACCTTGAGCGCGCGGCGCGTCGCCGTGACGTCGTCCATCACCTCGTAGACGGCGCCCATGCCGCCCGCCTTGATGACGCGCAGCACCTGGTAACGGTTGCGAAACCGCGTATTCGGCTGCAACAGGCCGGGCGAGGAGCTCATCCTGCGGCCCTCGGTTCAGGCATGGTTTGCACCACGCTACCAGCGCCGCTTCCCGCGTCGCAAGGCGGTCGGGTGAGGAACGTGCTCAGCGCAGGATCGCGCCTCCGCCGGCAGGCTCACCTCCGGATCGATCGGCGTGGTCGAGGTGCGGCTCCAGCGCGCTCCAGAGCGAGCGGACGTCCTGGAAGCGCTCCTCGGGGGCCACGGCGAGCGCCCGCGCGACCCACGCGTCCACCTCGGGGAGCAGATCGGGACGGAAGGCGTGCAAGCTCGGCCGCGGGCCGCGGGCGGCGGCGAGCAGGATGTCGACCCGGCTCGCGCCGGCGAACGGCACGCGCCCCGCGAGCGCGCGGAAGAGCACCGCGCCGAGCGAATAGATGTCGATCCGGTGGTCGATCTCCTGGGGCCGGCCCTTCCATACCTCGGGCGCGATGTAGCTGGGCGAGCCGGGGATCGCGCCCTCGCGGGTGAGGGGGTCGGCCTGCATGACCTTGACAAGGCCGAAATCGAGCAAGCGCACGCGCCCCCGCGCCGCCGTGCCGGCGCGGGCCGGCGCGCTCCCGCGGTGAGGGGAGGTGGAGGAAGGAACGCCCGTGTCGTGGTCGAGGACGAAGATGTTCGCGGGCTTGAGATCGCGGTGGACGATGCCGCGCGCGTGCGCGGCGTCGAGGGTGTCGACGATCGGGCGGAACAGCTCGCGGATCTCGTCGAGCGGGAGCCGCTGGTTCCGCGACTCCAGCTGGCGCAGCGCCGTCTCGAGATCGCTGCCCTTCAGGAACTCCATGACGATGTAGAGGGTGCCGTCGGGCGCCTCGCTGAACGCGAAGACGTGCGTCGCGCTGGTGCCGGCCAGCTCGCCCATGGCGCGGGCCTCGCGCCGCAGGCGGGCCTTCAGGGCGGGATCGCTGGCGAACTCGGGCCGCAGGTACTTGACGGCCACGTGCGCGCCGGTCTCCTGGTCCAGGGCGCGGTAGACCACGCCGTGGCCTCCCTGACCGACCACCTCGATCAGCTTGTACCGGCCGTCGATCACGTCGTCGATGTCGTGGTCCATCGGCAAGCCCTCGGTGCTCGAGCGCGCTGCGTCAGCGTGCCGCACAGCGAGCCCAGGTTGTAGCCGCTTCGGCGCGCTGGCGGTAGGGACGGTTGGGCGCCGACCTCATTCGCCGGCCGGGGGGGCGGACCGGAGGCGGAGCGGGGCGGGGGCGCGAGCGTCCGGGGGACGTGGCCCCGCGGGAAGGCGCCTGCAGGGGGAAGAGGCCTGCGGCGAGCGAGCGTGCGGCGAAGCGCGCTGGGAGGAAGCGCGACCCTGCGCGGAAGGGCGAACACGCCGAGGGGAAAGCGAATGCGACAGGGACGTCACGGATCGGGTTCAGGCCATATCCTAGGAGTGACGGAAATTGCCTGATGATCGATCACACTCATTATGACGCAGCCACGAATTTGGTTGGTTTGCCGACCTGAGATCCCGTGTAGAGTGGCGCCTATCCTCCTATGAGATCCGTCCGACAGAACAGCGACCTTCCCCGGGTGAACGGCGCGCTGCCGGTCGCGCTCGACGTGCAGCCGGCCAGGCCCGGCGCGCAGGAGCAGGAGCTGGAGGAGGAGTGGACCTATGAGGTCGCTCACCACGACTCGCCGCCGGATCTCACGCATGTTGTCGGGGAGAACCTTCGGCGGTTGAGGACGCGGCGCGGCCTCTCGCTGGAGCGGCTCTCGAAGATCTCCGGCGTGAGCCGCGCGATGCTCGGCCAGGTCGAGCTCGGCCGCAGCGCGCCCACGATCAACGTCGTCTGGAAGATCGCCCGCGCGCTCGGCGTGCCGTTCTCGGCGCTCGTCAGCGCCCGCTCGGCGAGCGGCCCCATGCTGCTGCGCGGGGATCGCGCGAAGCGGCTGACATCGCACGACGGCAAGTTCACCTCGCGCGCGCTCTTCCCGTTCGATGCGCCGCGAACGGTCGAGTTTTACGAGCTCTGCCTGGCCCCGCTCGGCGTCGAGAATGCCGATCCCCACCCGCCCGGGACGACCGAGAACATCGTGGTCTGTCAGGGGACCGTTGAAATCAGCGTCGACGGACAGCGGTTTCTGCTCGCGACGGGCGACGCGCTCGTGTTTCAGGCGGATGTCCCGCACGTCTACCGCAACCCGGCAAACGTCGACTCGCTGATGTACCTGGTGATGACGTATTCGTTGCCGGCGCCTTGAGGCGGGCGCGTTCTTCGCCGAGAGGCGGGGGAGGGAAGGGGCGGAGCCGCGCGAGCACGCCGGTGAGCGCCGACGCTCCGCTGCTCCGAGGAGGGGTTGCGGCCGCGCTACTTGGTCGTTGCGGGGGTGCACATCATCATGGGCATCCCGCCGCACATCATCATCATGGGCATCCCGGCCGACATCATCTTCGTCATGGCCTCGCAGCGCTCCTTGAGCACGTCCATCGACATGCCCTCGGGCGGCATCATCTTGCAGACCATTCCGTCCTTGGTCATCTCACACGACATCTTGCACATCATGGGCATGCCCATGCCCATCATGCCGGGCATCATGCCCATCATGGGCATGCCCATGCCCATCATGCCGGGCATCATTGGCATGCTCATGCCCATCATGCCGGGCATCATGCCCATCGTGGGCATCATGGGCATACCCATCATGCCGGGCATCATGCCCATCATGGGCATGCCCATGCCCATCATGCCGGGCATCATGGCTGCGCCAGCGGCCATCTCCGGCGTCGGCATCATGGGGTACATCGTCTGCGGCATCATGGGCATCTGCATTGCAGTGGTCATGGCGGCTCCTGTCGTCAGCGCTCGTTGCTTCCGGGGAGCCGTTCTAGCCGGTCGGCGTGCCGTCGCAACGCGTTAACACGGGCGCCTGTCGCTTTGCTCCAGTCTAGCGGAGGCGCCTCCACGGCGTTGGAGGCGCCGGCGCCCTGGGCGGACGAACGTGCGGGAGATAGCTCCTCGAGCGCAGCAGCGTTGATCAGTTGATCTGCAGGTTCGCGGCCGCCTCACCGTCCTGTCCCGCGCCCGCGGCGCCGCCGCTCGGGGTCGTGCCGCCAGCGCCGCCGTACCCGGGGGCGCCGGTCGAGCAGCTGTTGTCTCCGAACGTGAAGCCGACGCTCGCGGCTCGCGCCAGGCAGGCGCTCGGGCCGCCGCCCCCGCCCGCGCCGGGGCCGCCGTCGCCGCCATTGCCACCCCTGCCGCCGACGCCGCCGTTGCCGGCGTCATCAGGACCGGGGCCGCCAGGGCCGCCGTTCCCTCCGAACTGCGGCGCTCCGCCGTTGCCGCCGCGGCCGCCGTTGCCGCCCTTTCCGGTCGTGATCTCGTTGCGGGAGACGACCACCCGTCCGGCCGCCGCGAAGATACCAAAGCTCCCGCCTCCACCGAGGCCAGCCTGGCCGGCGCGGCCTCCGAGCCCGCCGCATCCGCCGCTGCCGCCGCCACCGCCGCGATCATCAGGGAATGGCGAGCACGAGCCGCCGCCGCCGCCGCCCGCGCCGCCGCCGCCGCCGCCGTTCTTTCCCTGCTGCCCGTTGGTGCCGTTCGCAGGCTGGTAGACGCCCGAGGCGATGCGCCCGAGATTCGCGCCCCCTGTTCCCGGCGTCCCTTGCGATCCCGCCATGCCCGGCGCGCCATTTTGTTCTGGCGAGGTGCGCGTCGAGCAGCTTCTCGACGCGATGCCCCCCGCGCCGCCCGCCGCGCCCTGGCTGCCCAGATGGCCCGCCGCTCCGGTGTTCGGACCATGTCCGCCATATCCACCTCTCCCGCCAGGCTCGTCGCAGGTGGGCGCCGGGCCGGCATTGCCGAGACCGCTGCAGTTGTGGCAGCCCTGCTCTCCCGCATTCCCCGCCGCCGCCGTCCCCGCCGTGTACGCCGCCCCGCTCGTCCCCGCGGCGCCGGCCCGGCCCTCCTCCACGTTGATCTGGTTGAACCGCACGAAGAGATCCGCCGTCCCCCCGCCGAGGCGCACTCCATAGGTGCTCGCGCCGGCCGACGACGGGCTCAGCGCTTCTATCGAGAGGCCCTCGATGTGCGTCGGCTGCGTGATCGACGGCGCGTGGAACACCGTGCCTGTCGCGCGCACGGTGGTCGTCACCGAGGGCGTCCTCCGGAACTTGAAGTCAGCGTTGGCGTGATCGAACCCACCGTAGATGCTGATGCCGGACACGACCGTGACCGCCTCCTGGTACAGCTCGCCCGACAGGCAGATCGCCGGCACCGCGCCCGCCTGCGCCACCTGGATGGCCTTGGTGATCGTCTCCACCGGCGCGTCGCGCGTCCCGCTGCTGGCGTCGTCCCCCGTGCTCGCCGAGACGTAGATGCATTGCTCGACGAGCCCGTCGCCGCCGTCGCAGTTGTCGTCGATGAACTCGGCGTCGATCGGATCCTCGCCCGCCTCTCCCGCCGCGGTCGGCGTGCACGCGTATTCACAGCCGCACTCGTCCCCCGTGAGGGGATTGCCGTCCACGTCGTGTGTGCCCGGCAAGCATCCCAGCGCGCATCGATCCGTGACCCCACCGCCGCCGCCCGCCTCTTCACTGCCCCCCTCTCCACCTGAGCCGCCTTCACCTCCGCCCGAGCCGCCCTCACCCCCGCCCGAGCTGCCCTCACTCCCGCCCGAGCCGCTCGCGGCGGCGCTGCTCGATGACGCTGTCGTGGTGCTGCTGCTCGCGGAGGAGTCGCCGCCCGCGCCCGGGCCGCCTCCCGTGCCCGCGACCGGCCCGATGGGGCCGTCGATCGAGTTGCTCTCCGCGCAGCCGATCGCCGAGAGCAATGCGAGCAGAGATGCCGTCTCGAGGAAGAATTGTGCGCGCATGCTTGATTCTGCACCTTCGCGCGCTTCTCGAAAAGAATTTGTCTCGCTCGTTTCCAATCATCATGGGGCTGTGCGCCACATTGCTGCCGACATCAACAGCGCGTCCGCCCACGTCGTTATGTGCTGCGCCGGCGCGTGCCAGCTCACGATTCCGTGATTCGCCCCTCGCGCCTGTCACCGTCTCCGGTACTCTGTGTCCGCGTATCTTCCCGCTTCCGCGCCGTCCTCGCTGTCCTCGCTGTCCTCGCTGTCCTCGATTCATCCCATGCGCCTCGAATCGCTCCACCTCACCTCGCTCGCTTCCATGGTTGGGCTCGCCGTCGCCATGGGGCTCCATGGCGCGTGTGCGCCGGACTCAGGAGCTGGCCTTGTCTCGTCCTCTTCCTCTTCCTCTTCGGACGGAGCTGGCTTGGGCGGGACCTTTGATCCGGATGGCGGGCTGTCGACCGACGCGCCTGTCGAAGCCCTCGATCCGGACGCCGCGTGTGGCCTTGTCACCGAGGAGGCGATCGCGGTCCCGCTCAATCTCTACATCATGATGGACAAGTCGTCCTCGATGGCGGGCGACAAGTGGACCAGCGCGAAGGCCGGCCTGACGGCGTTCGTCAACAGCGCGAGGTTCGCCGGCGTGCGCGTGGCGCTGCGCTTCTTTCCGCGGGTCGCGGACGCCGTGCCGGCCTGTGACCACGAGGCGTACAGGGAGCCGCTGGTCCCGTTCGGTCCGCTCCCCGACAACGCGGGCGCCATCGTCGCGGCCATCGAGGCCGAGTCGCCGAACGGAGCAAGCACGCCCGTCTATCCGGCGCTGGGCGGCGCGCTGCTCCAGGGCATCGACGTGGCGAAGAACCACCCCGGCGAGGCCTCGGCGGTGCTGCTCGTCACCGATGGGCAGCCCCAGGGGCCGGCGGCCCAGTGCGCCGGGGTGAACCCGGAAGACCCGGACGCCATCGCGGATCTCGCGGCGGCGGGCGCGCGCCACGGCACCCCCGTGCGCACCTTCGTGATCGGGCTCCCGGGCGTGAACCAGCGCTTCGCCAACCAGGTCGCGGCCGCGGGAGGCACCGACGCCGCCGTCCTCGTCGGGGCGACCAACATCGCCGTCGAGTTCCAGAACGCGCTCGCGAAGGTCACGGGGCAGGCGCTCCCGTGCGAGGTCGAGGTCCCTTCCCAGGTGGCCGGCGGACAGGTCGCGTTCGACGACGTCAACGTCCTCTTCGGGCTCGACGGCGCATCGCAGGAGGTCCTGCCGCAGCGCCCCGGCTGCGACGGCCCAGGCTGGCGCTACGACGACCCGGCCTCTCCCGCGGCCCTCGTGCTGTGCCCCGATACCTGCGAGGCCGCCAGGGGCGCTTCCATCGCGAAGATCCAGATCCTCCTCGGCTGCGAGACCGTGATCCTCTGACCGAGCGCAGCAGAAGGACCGCGCGATCTCGAAGGAGAGAGGGCGGACCGCCGGTGTCGTGGAAATTACATCGGGAGCGACAGAGAGGCCCAGGAACCTGCGACGTAGACGCGAAGCGTCATGGGTGAGGCGGCTCACCACGCTGGCGGCGTGGGGGCGCGGATCGTGGGGCCGGCACGAAGGCGTCGGACCGGCGCGCGCGGGCGGCGCCCGGCGGCGCCCAGCGCGGTGAGCGCCGCCTTGCAAGTCTGCACTGCGCTTTGTGGACTCCGGGCCCCCAGAGCCGTAAGAGGACGGAACCATGACGAAGGAGTCCTCCCTCGCCGCCGCAGGCTCGCCGCGGCACGCCGCCCCCGCCGCGCTCCATCCCGCCCTGGTGCTGAGCGCCTACCTCGAGCCGCTCGTGCGCGGCCGGCGGGTCGCGGTGGTGGGTGACGCAACCATCGGCCTCGCCGACCGGCTGCTCCAGCGCGGAGCCCGCCTCGTCCATGCCTACGACCCGGACGCCGCGCGCGTCGCCGAGAAGCTCGCGCGGACGGCGCCCACCCGGCAGCCGCACCCGAACGTCGCCGTGTTCGAGGGCGACCTCGGCGTGCGCGACGGCGCCTTCGACACCCTCGTCATCCCCGATCTCTCCCTCTTCGCCGATCCCGCCGAGGTCGTCCGGCGCGCCCGACGCCTCACCGCCGCGAGCGGCGTCGCCGTCATCGCGTCGCCGAACCCGGAGGCCGCGCGGGGCCTGCTCCCCGCGGGCGCGCGCCGCGGCGCGGCGCCCGGCTACTACGCGCTCTACGACCTCGTGGCGCTCCAGTTCAAGCAGGTGCGGATGGTCGGCCAGGCGCCGTTCGTCGGCTACACGGTCGCGGAGTTCGCGCCGAAGGGCGAGCCCGAGGTCAGCGTGGACACGTCGATCCTCGACGCGTCCGAGGAGCCCGAGTGGTTCATCGCCGTGGCCGGCGAGCGCCTGCCCAGGCTCGACGCGTTTGCCGTGATCGAGCTGCCGTTCGCCGACTTCCCGGGCGCGAGCGCCGGCCCGCCGCCCGAGGCGCTCATCGAGGCCGAGGGCCGCGCACAGCGGCTCGGGGGCGAGCTCGCGGAGCTGCGCACCCGGCACCAGCGCGACCGCGAGGACGCCGGGGTCCGCGCCGAGAGCGCGGTCGCCACGGCCGCGCGCCTCGCCGAGGTGGAGGCGGAGCTCGAGGCCAGGGCGGCGCGACTCCGCGACGTCGAGGCCAGGGCGGGCGACGCCCACGTCCGGGCCGAGCGCCTGTCGCACCAGATCCGCGACATGGAGGAGGAGCTCCGCAGCCAGCGCGATCGCGCGACCCGGCTCGCCAAGCAGCTCGACGACGAGAAGCGGGTGCGGACCAAGGTCGAGCTCGAGCTCGGCATGATCCGCAACAAGCCGGAGATCGCCGGCGCCCGTGACCGCCTCGACGCCGCGACGTCCGACCTCGAGGCCGCGCGCGCCCGGATCGCCGAGCTCGAGGCGCGGCCCGCCGTGGCGGCGCCCGACCCGGCGCTCGTGGCGCGCGTGGAGGAGCTCGAGGCCGCCGCCGCGGGGTCGCGGCGGGAGCTCTCGAAGCTCATGTCCGAGCGGGACACGGCGCGCAGGCGCGCGCAGGAGAGCGAGCGCGCGCTGGAGGAGGCGCGGCGCGCGGCGGGGAGGGTCGAGGAGCTGGAGGCCGCCCGCGCCGAGCTCGCGCGCGACCGCGACCGGCAGAAGGAGCGGGCGGACCGGAACGAGCGCGAGAGCCGCGCGCTGGAGGACCAGCGGAGCGCCCTCGACGCGCGCAGGCTGCTGCTCGAGGCGCGGATCGTGGAGCTCGAGCAGACCGTCGTCGCGCTGGAGCAGCGGGCGTCGGAGCTCGAGAAGCGCGACGCAGGCGAGGCGGCGGCCGCGGAGATCGCGGGCCTCGAGGAGGCGCTGCGCGACCGGGGCCACGTCATCGCGTCGCTCATGGCGCAGCTGCGCGAGAGCGAGCGGGTGGGCAAGGAGCTCGTCGACGAGCTCGGGACGGTCTTCGCGTCGGCGCCGGCCGGCGACGGCGGGCCGGGCCAGGCGGCGGACGGCGGGCAGGGCGGAGCGCTCGCGGGGCAGGGCGGGCCGGGCGGCGCGGTGGAGGCGCTGCGGCAGCAGCTCGACGCGCTGGCGCGGAGCGCCGCCTCGAGCGAGGCCGACCTGCGCGCCGCGGGATGGAAGATCGCGCAGCTCGAGCGCGAGCTGACCGAGGCGCGCGGCACGGCCGGCTCTCCGCCGGCGCTCCACGAGGAGCTCGAGCAGGCGCTCGTCGCCGCGCAGGCGGAGATCGCGGCGCTGCGCCGGGCGGCGGAACGGGACGACGTGGCGGTGGCGCGCGAGGACGTGGCGGCGGCGCGCGAGGACGTGGCGGTGGCGCGCGAGGACGTGGCCGTCGTGCGCGAGGACGTGGCGGTGGCGCGCGAGGACGTGGCCGTCGTGCGCGAGGACGTGGCGGTGGCGCGCGAGGACGTGGCCGTCGTGCGCGACGATGTCGGCGTGCCGCCCGAGGTGATCGAACAGACGGTGCTCCTCCAGCAGGTCGCCAGCGCTGTCGAAGCGAGCGTGTGAGCCGCGGTCTGGCCCGGGGCGGGCGGCGACCCCGGTCCAGATCCGAAACCGCGGCCTGCGCGCCGCATCGACCCGCGCGTCAGCCGTGACGCCGACGCGGGGTCCCGGGCGCAGCCCGACGCGCGGCGCGCGACGTCACGCCGGGCCGGACAGGTTCGTGCTCTCGGCCGGCGACGCGCTGGCGAGCGGGGAGCGCTTCTCGCCCGCGAAGGCCTTCTCCACGAGGTAGTCGCCCGGCTCGCCGCTGTTGCCCTCCTCGAAGCCGCGCGCCTCCAGGAGCGCGGCGGTGTCGGCGAGCATCTCCGAGCTGCCGCAGAGCATCAGCCGGTCGTGCGCGGGGTCGAGCGCGGGCAGCGCCAGATCGGCGAAGATGCGGCCGGACTCGAGGAGCGCGGTGATCCGGCCCTCGGTCTTGAACGCCTCGCGGGTGACGGACGGGTAGTAGCGGAGCTTGGGCCGCACGATCTCGCCGAGCAGCTCGTCCGCCGCGAGCTCGTGCTCGAGGTAGCGCGCATAGGCGAGGTCCTGCACGCGGCGGCACGTGTGCGTGATGACCACGCGCTCGAAGCGCTCGTACGTCTCGGGGTCCTTGACGACGCTGAGGAACGGCGCGAGGCCGGTCCCGGTCGCCAGGAGCCACAGGGTCCGGCCCGGCCGCAGGTTGCCGATCGTGAGCGTGCCCGTCGCGCGCTTGCCGACGAGGATCGTCTCGCCGACGGCGATGTGCTGCAGGCGCGAGGTCAGCGGGCCGTTCGGCACCTTGATCGAGAAGAACTCGAGCGTCTCCTCGTGGTTCGCGCTCGCGAGGGAGTACGCGCGGACGAGCGGCTTGCCCGCGACCACGAGCCCCATCATGCAGAACTGCCCGTTCGCGAAGCGGAAGCTCGGCGAGCGGGTGGTCTTGAGCGTAAAGAGCTTGTCCGTCCAGTGGTGGACCTCAAGCACCGTCTCTTCTGTGTAACCGGGTACCATGTCGTTCATCCTTGTCGGTGCGAAAGCATCGCGGCGAGGTGGTTCGAAAGAGCGCGCTCCCCGATCAGGACAGCGGGGCGGCGCCGCGGTGCGCGAGCGCGCCGAGCTCTACCGCAAGGTCGTCTTCCATGAGTTCGCCGCTTCACATAGCAATGATGCAAATGATAATCAAGATCACCATCGGCCCATAAGGCCGTCCACGCTGTCGCGCACGACGTCGTGGCGCGTCGTCCTCTAGGGGCGACGGCGCTCCTTGGCGATGCCTGGAGCCGCTGGCCACACGCCGCGGAGACCGCATGCCGCGGGTCGGGCGGCGACGGCGGGCCGGGCGGGGCGCTCACGGGCCGGGCGGGCCAGGAGCGCTCGCCGCGCGGCGTCTCTGTGCGCACGCGGTCGCTCGCGCTAAGGACCGGGCCGATGCGCGCTCCTCGCCCCCTCTCCACGCTCGCCCGGCTCGCCGGCGCCGCCGCCCTGGCCCTCGCGCTCGGCGCCTGCGGCGCGGTCACCGCGCCCGGCGCGAAAGACCCCATCGCCTCGCTCCGCGACGCCGGCGCGCATTCGGCCGACGGCGAGGTCGTCGGCCGCTGGCTCCTCGGAGAGCTCCTGGTCCCGGGCGGCACGCCCGCCGGCGCCAGGGAGGCGCGCAAGCGCCTGGAGGGGATCGGCGCGAAATCGATGCTCGCGTCGCTCGGGCGCGCGATCGACGACCAGGGGCACGGCCGCAACGCGCGCGCGGCGGCGGCCTACCTCGATGCGCTGGACGCCGCCCGGGTGAGCGCGCACCCCGACGCCCCGCTCGTGGGCTGGTTCGCCGCGAACCGCCTGCTCGGCCTGCGCTCCAGCGTCGCGGGCCTCTGGAAGAAGTCCCGCGAGGTCGTCCTGCGCGCCATCGACCACCCGGGCAAGCTGGGCTGGCGCGCGCGGGGGGAGCTCGTCGAGTGGTGGAGCCTCGACGGGCTGCCGGACGAGGCCGCCGCGGCGCGCCCGGACGGCGCCGCCGGGACCGCCGACGACGCCGCCGGCATGGCGCCCGCCGTGCCGCTCGTCGACCGCGCGGCGCCCGCCGTGCCGCTCATCGACCGCGCGGCGCGCCGCTACGGGTGCATCGAGAACGCCCGCTTCGCCGGCCCGTTCGGCCGCCTGGCGGCGAGCGACCACCGCGTCCACTACGAGGCGGAGCGCGCCGGCCCCTGGCCGCCCGTGTTCCCGCGCGATCCCCACCGCAGAGGCCCGCCGCGCGTGCTCGGCGCCGAGCGCCGCGGCTGCCAGCTCTCGGCCGTCGCGCCGGAGGGGCCCGGTGAGGGCGGGGCCAGGGGAGGCATCTTCTACGTCGAGACCTTCGTCGACCTGCCCGCCGAGCGCGAGATGCTCATCGCCGTCCAGGGGGCCTACGCCATCCTCGTCGACGACGTCGAGGTGCTGACCCGCGACACGAAGCAGTGGGGGATCTGGCCCCGCTTCGGCGTCCGCCTGCGCCTCGGCCCCGGCCGGCACCGCATCCTCGCCCGCGTCGGGGGCCGCGACACCTCCATCCGCCTGCTCGCGCCCGACGGCACGCCCCTCGGCGTGGCCACGTCCGCCGATCCGACGCCGCCCTATTCGCTCGTCCCGCCCGAGGTCCTGCCGGATCCCAACCCCATCGAGCCGTTCCTCACGGCGCTCGGCGTGCCGCCGCAGCCCGCGCCGAAGGTGGCGCGCGCGCTCGGCCTGCGCGGCGCGCCCCCCGCCGAGCGCGACGTGGCCGATCCGATCGCCCGGTACCTCGCCGCGACCATCGCGCACCTCGAGGGCCAGGACGACGTGAGCGCCGTGCTGATCGAGCCGCTCGTGGCCGATCCTGCGCGCGCCACCGGCCCCGCGCTCGCGGCCCAGGCGGTCTTCCTCGAGAAGGACCCGATCTTCCCGGCGTCCGACGGGCGAGACCTCGTGAAGGACGTGCGCGCGCGCGCCGCGGAGAAGGACCCGGAGCTCTGGTACCCCCGCCTCTGGCTCGCGCTCGAGGAGGCCGACAAGGTCGGCCTGTCCGAGATGACCCGCACGATCGAGGCCCTCGCCGATCGCTTCCGGGAGGTGCCCGACCTCCTGAAGACGCTCGCCGGGATGTACTCGCGCCTCGGCTGGCGCGTCGAGCAGGTCCGCACCGTGAAGGAGGCCGCCGCGCGCTTCCCGGACGACATCGAGGTGCTGGGCGCGCTCCTCCGGATCTACGACGGCGACGGGCACATCGCGCAGGCCGACGCCCTCGCCGCGCGCATCCGGGAGCTCGATCCCGACGCGGAGATCGAGCTGGAGAGGGCGATCGATCGCCGCGACTACGGGGCGGCGATCAAGGAGCTCCAGCGCCTCGGCTCCGCCCGCAAGGACCGCAAGGACATCGCCGCGCGCATCGCCGACCTCCTGACCCGCGCCGGCAAGCGCGCCGAGTCGTTCGAGCAGCTCGAGCGCGCGCTCGCGAAGTCGCCGGACGACGCCGACGCGCGCCTCGCCCTCGCGGACGCGCGCTTCGCGCGGGGAGAGCGCGACGCGCTCCAGAAGGCGCTCATCGAGGCGATCCGCACCGGCGCCGACACCTCGGGCCTGCGCGACGCGATCGAGCTGCTCGACGGCACGACGGAGCTCAGCCCGTACCGGCTGGACTCGAAGAAGGTGATCGCCGAGCACGAGGCCTCGGGCGAGGTCATGCCGGGCACGGCGGCGCGCGTGCTCGACTATGCGGCCATGTGGGTCCACGAGGACGGCTCGGCGCGGATGCTCCAGCACGAGATCATCCGGATCCAGTCGCGGGAGGCCATCCAGGAGCACGCCGAGCAGCGCATGCCCGAGGGGCTCGTGCTCAAGCTCCGCACGGTCAAGCGCGACGGGTCGATCCACGAGCCGGAGTTCATCGAGGACAAGCCGACCGTGACGATGCCCCACCTCGAGGTGGGCGACTACATCGAGGTGGAGAACCTGTTCGTGCTGCGCGGCGACGGGCAGGGGGGCCTCACGTTCCAGGGCCCGCGCTGGTTCTTCCGCGAGGAGAAGGTCCCCTACTGGCGGAGCGAGTTCATCGTCGTGTCGCCGAAGAGCAGGCCGCTCGACGTGGAGGCCTCCGGCGCCGTCCCGGCGCCGGAGATCGTCGAGTCCGGAGCGCTCGTCACGCGCCGCTACCGGGTCGACAAGAGCCCCGCGCTCCCGGAGGAGCCGGCGAGCGCGCCGATCTCGGAGTTCCTTCCGAACATCCGCATCGGCTGGGGCATCCGCCTGGACAGCACGATCGCGCGCATGGTCGACGCGGCCGCCGACGAGACGCCGCGCGATCCCCGGCTCGTGCGCATCGCGCAGGCGATCACGCGCACGCCGCTCGCGCCGCGCTCGCCGGCCGCGGGCGGCGGCGAGCAGGGGAAGGCCGCCGGCGCCGCGCAGGGCGCGCGCGGCGAGGGCGGGGGAGCGGCGCCGTCGAAGGACGAGCAGGCGCGCCGGATCTACCGGTGGGTGCTCGCCAACGTGGAGCCGGGGCGCGAGGACGACGGCCGCCGCGTCGTCATCGGCAAGAGCGGCAACCGGACCGAGGCGTTCCTCTACCTGTGCCGCCTCGTCGGCATCGACGCCGGCTACGGCGTCGTGAGCGACCGGCTCACCGCGCCGCCGCGCGGGCCCATGAGCGAGGCCGAGACGTTCAACGCGCTCGCCGTCCGCCTCGACACCGGGGACAAGCCCGGCGCGGGCGGGGTCCGCTGGATGTTCGTGCGCGACAAGTTCGCGCCGTACGGCTACCTGCCGAGCTCCCTCCGCGGGCAGCCGGCGATCGTGCTGAAGCCGGGGACGCCGCGCGAGGTGACGCCCTCGTCCGGCGCGCACGACGGCGTGGTCACGGAGGGCGTCGCCGAGGTGGCGCGGGACGGCTCGGCCTCGCTGGCGATCGAGCAGCGCTACGAGGGCAAGCTCGCGATCGCGCTGCGCTCGGCGCTGGAGTCGCTCCCGGACGCCCAGCTCAGGGACGCCGTCGAGTCGCGCCTCCTGCCGCAGATGGTGCCGGGGGCGCGGCTCCAGGCGATCGAGATCAAGGAGCTGAGCGAGATCGACCGGCCGCTCACGCTGAAGATGAAGATCGCCGCCGCGAGCTTCGCGCGCGCGCAGGGAGGGGAGCTGGTCATCACGCCGCCCTTCGGCGTGCGCGTGGCCAGCCTCGCCAGCCTGCCGGTCCGCGAGACGCCGCTCTACCTGTCGGAGCAGATCGCGACGCGCTCGGAGGTGCGGCTCCGCGTCAAGCTCCCCGCGGGCGCGCGCGTGGTCACGAAGCTCGCTCCGTCGACGGCGGACGACGCGGGGCGCGCCGTGCGGGTGAACGATCGCATGGAGGGCGGCGCGCTGGTCCTCGATCGATTCCTCGAGCTGCCCGCGGGCCGCGTGCAGCCCGATGCCTATACGAAGTTCCAGCAGTTCGCCCGCGCGGCGGACGGCGCGCTCGACCGGGACATCGTCGTGCAGCTCGACCGCGACGGACGCTGAGCGCGGGGCTCCGTTCGCCCCGCGCCCGGGCCTCGGTCGCAGGGATTCCTGTGTGTCAACCCACGCGGTATGGATTACTCTTTTGTTCCCTACCGTGAGCGATCTGGATTCCCAGTACGCGCAGGATGCTGGCCGCCAGCCCACGGATCCCGTGAAGGCTCGGGTGGCGCGCGCCTTCCGGCTCTCTTCGCTGTTCGCGCAGGTGGATCGCGAGGTGCGGGAGGCGGTCACGGACGCCGCGGTGCTCGAGGTGGTGGCGTCCGACGCGGCGATCTTCGAGCAGGGGGCCCCCGCGGACACGCTGGTGGTGCTCGGCCGGGGGCGCGCGCGCGTCGAGCGCGTCAACGAGGCGGGGGCCGCGTTCCCGCTCAGCTACCGCGGCACGGGCGACGTGCTCGGCGAGTCGTGCCTCGGCGGGCTGGAGACGCGGACGGAGCGGGCGATCGCGATGGATGAGGCCGAGGTGGTCCGGGTGCCGCTCGCGCTGGTCCGCGAGCTCTGCGCCCAGCACCCGGGGCTCGGGGGCGCGGTGTTCGCGCTGCTCGTCGCGCGGCAGCGGGAGACCGAGGACCGGATCGAGTCGATGCTCTTCAAGAACGTGGGAGGGCGCCTCGCCGAGTTCCTCCTGCACGCGGCGGAGCGGTGGGGCGTGCCGACGCCGCGTGGGACGCTGATCTCGGCGCCGATCACGCACGCGGAGATCGCCCAGGTGATCGGGTCGACGCGCGAGACGGTGACGCTGACGCTCGGTGCGTTCCGGAAGGAGGGGGTGCTCGACGCGGCGGGGCGGCGCCTCATCGTGAAGGACCGCGAGGCGCTCGCCCGCAAGCGCTAGGTGCGGCGTCAGCCCGCGGCGGGGCGCGCGCCGTTCCCAGTTGACGTGGCGCACGAAGCGTCGATACGCCTTCGCGGGTCGACCCCGCAGGAAAGGACCGCTCATGCCGAAGCTCAGCTCCGGGACAGCCATCGCCGTCGCATTTCTTTTCGGTTGCTCCGCGTCGTACGTCGCGCCGCGCTTCCTGGTGCCGCCGGTGCAGGCGGGGACCGATCCGCCCCGGTGGGAGATTCGATGCGTGGACGTGGAGACCGCGCGCGTCAGCGACAGTCAGGTGATCGAGGTGACCACCACGTCCGGATGGAACCCGGTCCTCAAGCGGTTCGGGCAGGAAGGCTGGGAGCCGGTGCAGTTCCTGCGCAGCGAGATGACCGCGAAGATCGAAGCCGTGTGCTTCAAGCGGCCTCTCCTCTGACGTGGCGCACGCGGCGCAGGCGGCGCACGTGGCGTGCAGCCGCCGCGCGCCTGGAGGGAGGTTGCGCCGGGAAGGCCGCCCGCGCCGGGGCACGCCGAACGGCCGCCGCGCGCCGGGAAGGCCGCGGCGAGCGGGCGAGCCTGCCGCCTGGCATTCTTGCGGCGGAAGCCGGCCGGAAGGCGTGCTAGGGGGCGCCGATGGAGTCCGCGATCCAGACGTACCGGATCCGCCTTGACGGCATCCGCTTTCGCGCCAAGCACGGCGTGTCTCGCGCCGAGCGCGACCTGCCCCAGGATTTCGTCGTGTGCCTGGAGGTGGAGCTCCCGGTCTCGCTGTTGCCTCGAGCGGACACGCGCGCGCGCGTCTTCGATTACGACAGGCTCGCGAGCCTCGTCGTCGAGTCGGGCACGAGCGCGTCATACAAGCTGCTCGAGACGCTCGCCGAGCGCATCATCGAGCGCGTGCTCGACGACACGCCGGCCCTCCTCGTGACCGTTCAGGTCAAGAAGTTCGGCCCGCCGACGTCGGTGTCGGTGGATGCCGCATCCGTGGAGCTCTCGGGCCGCAAGGTCGGATGAGCTCGCTCTTGCAGGCGTCTAGAGCTCTCGCCATGGTCACGTCATGGGGGACGACGCGGGGCGGCGGGCGAGGTCGTTGATCGAGCGCAAGCAAGCGTTCGCCGCGCGGCAGGCGGCGCGCGGCAAGGGCGCCTTCGACGGGCTCGCGCCGATGGGCAGCGGGCCGCCGAACCGGCACGGGATGCCGAGGCTGCCGGTCGGGCAGCGCGAGGTGAAGAGCTGGCCGGTGCTCGATCTCGGCGATACGCCGGACATCCCGACCGAGCGCTGGCAGCTCGAGATCGACGGGCTCTGCGAGGCGCCGCGGACCTACTCCTGGGAAGAGTTCATGGCGCTGCCGCAGACGCTGGACGTGTCCGACTTCCACTGCGTGACCACCTGGAGCCGCCTGGACAACCACTGGATCGGCGTCCGGTTCGCCGCCCTCGCGGAGCGCGCGCGCCCGCTCGCGGACGCGCGCTTCGTGCTGATCGAGGCGAGCGACATCGCGCCCGGCACGCAGACCCCCTACACGACGAACCTGCCGCTCGAGGAGGCCATGCTGCCCGACGTGCTGCTCGTCCACACCTGGGAGGGCAAGCCGCTGCCGCGCGAGCACGGGGGCCCGGTGCGGATGATCACGCCGCAGCTCTACTCCTGGAAGGGCGCGAAGTGGATCCGGCGGATCACGTTCAGCGCGGCGGATCAGCCGGGGTTCTGGGAGGTCCGCGGCTACTCGAACACGGCGTACCCGTGGTTCGACGATCGGTACGGCCGCCGCTAGGGCGGGGCGCCGCGCGACGAGGAGGGCGAGCCACCATGCCCGGCGAGGAGAGCGTGAAGCGCACGGAGGCCTACGCGAGGGAGCACCTGGCCAACGAGCGGACGCACCTCGCCTACGTGCGCACGGCGATCGCGCTGCTCGGCTTCGGCATCACGCTCAACCGGGTCAGCCTCTACTTCCTGGAGGCGGGGCCGCCAACCGCGCCGGGAGGGCCGCGGTCGTTGCTGCGCGAGGTCGTGGGCCTCGGCGCGGGGATGGTCGTGCTCGGGATGGGGCTCATCGCGTGGGCGGCGGTGCGTTACCTGCGCGTCGCTCGCGCCATCGATCGTGGGGAGTACCGACCTGACCGGACGGCGATCCTGATCTTCACGGCGGCGCTCTTCCTGGCCGGCGCGGCGAGCATCGCCTGGCTGTTCGCCTCGTGAGCCGGAGGCGAAGCGTCCCGGTGCGACGCGGCGCGACCCGGTGAGCAGGGGCGCACGGCAGCGGACGTCCCTCCTCGCGGCCCGGCGGAGAACACGGTGCCTGTCCGCGGCTTTCCGTTGACGAGCACCGTTTTTCCTCCCTTCGACGGCGCGCCTGCCCTGCTGGAAGGCCGCCTCCCCAGCAACGCATTCTGGCGAAAACTTGCGTGACGGCGGCGGGCCCGACGCGGCATAGTGCGCGCCTCGGATGACAGGCAAACGACACCCCGGCGGATTGGGGCCGCCAGGGTGCCGGCGCCTCAGCCTCGTGCCGGAGGACTGGAGCATGGGTAGGCCCATCGCGCCTTGGTTGGTTGGTTCCATTCTTCTCATCGGCCCAGCGACGTTCTTTGCATGTGGTGACGTGCCCTATATGGGCGGAGACTGCGCGGTCACGGATGACTGCGAGTCGGACCACCAGTACGTGCCGGGCACGGTCTGCGTCGATGAGCGCTGCGTGTGCGGCGACCCGGGCAAGGTCATCTGCTGCGCGCGCGGCGAGGAGGGCTCGCGCGGCGAGCAGGACTCGGAGTGTTTCAAGGAGTGCCTCACCTGCGACGAGTGCGCGGAGGGCACCGAGGAGGGCACCGAGAAGTGCTCCGGGGTGCCCGTGCCGCCCGGCGGCTGTGAGAGCGGCGCGGAGTGCCCCGGGGGGCCGCCCGGCGGCTGCGAGAGCGACGCGGAGTGCCCTGGCCCGCCGGACCCGCGGTGCGGCGCGGGGCGGTGCGTGGACGGCGCGTGCGCGGTGGAGATCCACAAGGGCCCGCTCGAGTCGCAGCTCCGCGGCGACTGCAAGATCGAGGAGTGTACGGCCGACGGCCGCGTGGTCAGCGCGGCGGCCCAGGACGTCTACGATGACGGCAACCAGTGCACCCTCGACTTCTGCGCGGTCGATGAGCCGCAGCACCTCCTCTTGAACGAAGTCACGTGCCCTGCTTCGGGCGAGGGGCGGTGCCATGAGGGCGCCTGCGTGCAGTGTGTCGACACCGACGCGTCGCTGCGCTGTCCCGGCGGGCTCGCGTGTGATGGCGTCTGGTGCGTGCCGGAGCACTGCGTGAACGACGTGCAGGACGGCGATCGCGGAGAGACCGGCTTCAACTGCGGTGGCCCCTGCCGGCCCTGCCAGGCGGGGGACCGCTGCCGCGCGGCCACGGACTGCATGAGCGGCGTGTGCACGAACGAGAGCTGCATGATCCCGACCTGCAGCGACGGTGTGAAGAACGGCCGCGAGTCCGGCGTCGACTGCGGCAAGCAGTATTGCCCGCGCTGCGAGCCGGGCGGGGGCTGCAAGACCGGCGCGGACTGCAAGAGCGGGGTGTGCTGGGGTGGCGCCTGCGAGGCCCCTACCTGCACGGACGGCGTGAAGAACGGCGACGAGGCCGGCGTCGACTGCGGCGGTGAGGGGTGCGCCGGGCCGTGTCCGGAGTGAGCGTGTCGTCGGCGGCCACCTCGGAGACGGCGACGCCGGGGCTCCCCGGATCACTCCCTGAACCGTGAGCGTTTACCCGCGGGAATCCCGGTTGACGTCCAATTTCACCGTCGGTAGGACGGCTCGCGTCGTCACGTCGCTCGTCCGCCGGGGGAAAGGGGAGGTACCATGGGCACAAGAGGCTGGCAGAAGATCCCATGGGCGGTCGCGGTCGTCCTCCCGCTCCTCGCCGCACCGGCGCGAGCAGGAGCGGCCGAAATCAGCGCTGGTGGGAGTTTCGGGTGGATTCAGATCGGCGACGATTCTCGCCCCGCGGTGGGTCCACAAGCGGCGATATCGTGGCCCTTCGAGCGAGACTTCTTGTTCATGGTCCACGACCTGTTCACCGTCCTCCTGGCGACCCAGGACGGCGGGCTCGGTGTCTACAATCAGACGTCACTCGACGTCGGAGTTACATGGGAGGACGGCCATTTCAGTCTGGGGCCATCGATCGCGCTCTACGACATGCCGTCGTGCGGCGTTGCCTTGTGCGGGCGCGTCGCCGGGGTGGCGATAGGCGGGCATGCGCAGGTCAACTCGTACTTCGCAGGGCCGCTGGGCTGGTCGACGAGCGCCCATGTGCAGTGGCTCGGCGGGGATAGTCCTGTGCTTCCGGGCCACGCGGCCTTCGTCGTCGTCGCTGGTCCCGTGCTTCGATGGACCATCGAATGAACACGAGGAGACCTCTGTCGTTGATGGCGGACGTTATTCATCCTCCGTCGCGCCGCTCGCCAGCACCGTCTCTCCACCATTCTTGCCAAGCTCGATGAGCCGGCAGGGCGTCGCCTTGCGGATCCGCTCCGCCAGCGGGCGGGAGTGCGTCGTGATCCACAGCTGGCTCCGGGATGCCGCGTGCACAAGGAGATCCCCGAGCGGCCCGAGCAGATCCGGATGCAGGCTCGTCTCCGGTTCGTTCAGCGCCATCAGCAGCGGAGGCCTCGGGCTCAGCAGCGCCGCCAGGAGGCAGAGATAGCGCGCCGTGCCGTCCGAGAACTCGCGGGCGTCGAGCGGCCGCGACATCCCTGGCAACCCGAGCTCGACGCGGAACCGCCCCTGCGTCGAGGAGACCTCGAGCGACGCGCCAGGGAACGCGCTGGAGACGGCATCCTTCAAGGCGCCCCTGTCGCCGATGTCGAGGATCGTCGCCAGCGCCGCGGCCAGATCGTGGCCATCGGTGCTGAGCACAGGCGTCCGCACCCCGACCTGCTCGACCCGCAACGGCGCGCCGGAGTCGGTGCGGAAGTGGTGATAGAACCGGAAGTTCATCAGCTGTTGCCGCACCACCGAGAGCAACGGAAAGCGGTGCGGCTCCACCACCTGCGCCAGCACCGACTCCGAGCCCCAGAGCGAGAAGGGAAAGGTCACGCGGTGGCCGTCCGCGTCGCGCGCGAAGGCCGAGCCCGCGGCCCGCTCCAGCATCGGCAGGCGGCGGCGCTTGTCGAGCAGCCAGAGGTTCTCTTCCTTGATGTCCGGGTCCAGCTGGAACGGCCCTCCCGGCGGCGGCGTCAGCCCGCACTGAAGCTCGTAGACGAGCTGATCCAGCCGCACGCGCAGCGTCATCCGCACCGGGCCTTTGCTGCGCTGGCCGGCCCAGAGCACCGAGGGCATCCCCCCCTCCTCGGCCAGCGTGCGCGCAAAGGTCCCGCTCGCCGCGGAGCCGAGCAGCACCATGGTGCGATAGAGGTTGGTCTTGCCGACGCCGTTCGGTCCGACGATGACGTTGACCTGCGCGAGGGGGAGGGTCAGCTCGCGGATCGAGCGGTATCCCGCGACGTGGAGCTCCTGGACCGTCATCCGGCCCAGGATAGCGTATCGCGGTGACCGGCCTTGCTACCGCAGGCGGTGCTCGCGGAGCACGTCGGCCGGCACCGCCTCGCGCGCGAGCTCGCAGAGCCGCGCGTGGTGCGTGAAGAACAGCACCTGCGTCGTCCCCGCGAGCTCGCCGAGCACCGCGAGGGCAGCCCGGGCGCGGTCGTCGTCGAAGTGGATCAGGATGTCGTCCAGGATGAGCGGCATCGGCTCGCCCGTCCGCGCGTGGTGCTCGAGGCTCGCGAGGCGCAGCGCGAGGTAGAGCTGGTCGCGCGTGCCGTCGCTCAGGCCCGTCACGTCCACCTCGCGCTGCACCGGCGCCCTCGCGGGCTCCGCCGCTGCGTCCGCGGGCGCCTTCGCGGGCTCCGCCGCTGCGTCTGCGGGCGCCTTCGCGGGCTCCGCCGCGCCGGACGCCGCCGCACGGACGCAGCGGAGGATCGCCTGCTCGCTCTCGTCGTAGCCCACCCGGAGGCCGGCGAAGGCGCCCAGCGTCAGGCGGTGGAAGAGCGCGCTCGCGCGCGCCAGGATCGGGCCCTGGTTGCGCTCGCGGTAGCGCTCGATCTCGCGATCGAGCAGCACCGCGGCGAGGCGCGCCCGCACGTAGCGGCGCACCTCGCCGCGCAGGTGCGAGAGGCAGATCTGCGCCTCCGCGGCGGCCTCCGCGGCGCCCACCGTCGCCCGGAGGTGCTCGCGCTCCTGCTCCAGGCTCCCGAGCGCCCTGTCGATCCGGCGCCGCTCGTCCTCGAGCGCCGCGAGGCGCTCCTCCGCCCGGTCGAGCTCGAGCGCGAGCGCGTCCCGCTCGACCCCGGCGGTCTCCTGCTCGAGCGCGGCGATGCCCGCGCCCTCGCCCGCCTCGAGGAGCTTGCCCTCGTTCTCGACGAGCTCGCGGTCGAGCCGGCGCGCCTCGCGCGAGCGCTCCTCCGCCAGGGAGAGCGCGGCGACGTCGTCGGCGTCGTCACCGCCGCGCGGGACGCCCGCCGCCTCGAAGAGCTTGGCGAGGCGCGCCTCGGCGGCCGCGCGGCGCGCGTCCTGCTGATCCAGCTCGCGGCGCTTGTCGGCCAGGCTCCGCGCGATCTCGCCGCGCTCGCGGAGGTCGGCGCGCGCCTTGTGGTGGCGCTTGATCAGCTGATCGGCGGCCTGATCCGCCGGCAGCGGGGCGAGATCCGGCGCGTGCCGGGACGCGAGCTCCGCGACGTCGGCCGCGAACGCCCGGGCGTCGCGCTCCATGCCGCGCACCCGGCGGCGCTCGTGGGCGGCGCTGTCCGCCTTGCGGAACAGCGCGCCGAGCTCGTCGAGGATCGCCGTGGCCTCGTCCGCGGAGGCGTCGCCGGGCAGGCCGAGCGGCCGCACGCCGTCGGCCCACTCGGCCCGCCACGCCTCGAGCGCGCGCGCGTGCTGCGCCTGCTCGCGCTCGAGGTCCTCGATCTCGCGCTCGAGCTCCTTGCGCTCCCGCAGGAGCTCCTTGCGCTCCCGGGCCGCGCCCTCGATGGCCGCGAGCTCCTGCTCCGCGGCCTCGACGAGCGCCGGGAGGCGCGCCGGCGCGTCCTCCGGCGCTCCGGCCGCGTCGCCGCGCGGGCCCACGCTCGCCGCGTCGCCGCGCGGGCCCGCGCCGGCCGCGTCGCCGCGCGAGGCGTCCGGCGCGGCGCGGGCGCCCTGGAGCGCCGCGTGGAGCTCGGTGGCGTGCGCCTGCATCCGGGCCCGCAGCGCCTCGGCCTCGGCCTCCGCGGCGCGCAGCCGGTCGACCGTGGCGGTCAAGGCCGCGTAGCGGCCGAGCCAGCCGCGCATCTCCTCGGGGGAGCGCGGGGCGACGCCCGCGGGCCGCCACAGCTCGAGCCACGCGGCCTCGGCCTCCTCGGCCCGACGCGCCAGCGCGGCGCGCTCCGCGGCGAGCTGCGCCTGGTCCGCCTGGGCCCGCGCCTCGTCCGCGAGCAGCCGCGCCAGGCGGGCGACCCGGTCCGCCTCGCGGCGCAGCCGATCGGCGAGGGCGTCGGCGGCGCGGACCAGGTCGGCGTACTCGTCGGGCTTCCCCCGGGCGGCCGGCGGCTCGTCGCGCGCGGCGAGCGATGGCCTGCGCCGCGCCCCGGGCGAGGCGGGCGCGTCCGCGCCGATGTCGAAGAGCGACGCGGTGTGGATCGACGCGGCCGCCGCGCGGGCGCCCGCCTTCGCCTGGAGGGCGCGCACCAGCGCCTTGAAGGCGGCGTCCCGGCGCTCGCGCGCCTCCGCGAGGTCGGCCTCCGTGGGGACGGCGCCGGCGCGCTGGAGCGCGTCGATCTCGCGGGCGCTCTCGCGGAGGCGCGCCTCGATCTCGGCGGCGCGCTCGCCGAGCCGCTCGCGCTCCCGGGCGAGCGCGCTCCACTGCGCGGCCGCCTGGTCGACCGTCTCGGGGAGCGGGACGGGCAGGGCGCTCGCCTCGGCCGCGGAGAGCGGCCGGCCTTCGGGCGTGCCGCCCGTGTCGAGGCGCGCCCGCCGCGCGTCGTCGACGTCGAGGCGCGTCCGCTTCGAGGCCGCGCCGAGGCCGAGCCGATCGCGCTGCGCGTCGGCCTCGCGGGCGAGCTGCGCCGCCGCGGCGGCGGCCTCGCGGAGGCGGTGCTCGAGGTCGCCCTGCTTCTGCGCGCGAGAGAGCGCGCCGCGGAGCGGGGCGGGGTCCTCGCCCTGCGGCAGCTCGGCCAGCCTGCGCGCGCAGGCGTCGCGCCGCGCGCGGTGCGCCGAGAGCAGCCGCTCCACCTCGCGCGGCTTGGCCTCGGCGGCGCCGCGCTCGCGGGCGAGCTTCTTGATGCGCGCCTCGGTCGCAACGTCGACGCGCATCGCCTCCAGCCGCTCGGGGTCGTCGCCGCCGGCGAGCGAGGCGTCCCGCCCGAGCCTGCGGAGGATCGCGCGCGCGTCCTCCTCGACGCCGTGGAGCTCCGCCCGGACGCGCGGCAGGTCGACGGCGGCCTTGCGGTGGCTGCCGAGCCGGGTCACGAGGCCGTCGATCGCGCCCGCGTCGAGGTCCGCGAGCGACGCGGGGACCTCCAGCGCGGCGTGGCGGACCTCGAGCTCCGCGATGTCGGCGCGGAGCCGCGAGGCCTGGGCGCTCGCGTCGGCGGCGCGATCCTGGGCGTCCTCGCGGTCGCGCTGCGCGCTCTCGGGCAGCAGGACGACGTGGCCGAGGGCGGCGCGCCGGCCGAGGATCGCGCGCCGCGCCTCCAGCAGCGGGAGCACCCGGAGCGCGCGCCGGAGCCGCTTGTCGGTCGACCGGAGCGCGCGCAGCTCCGCGTCGACGCGCTCCTGCTCGGCCCGCTGCTCGTCGATCTCCTGCCGCTTGCGCGTCCAGTCCGCGGGCGGGTGAGCGGCGCTCCTGGCCCCGTTGCGGGCCGCCTCGAAGGCCTTGATCGCCTCGTTGAGGGGGCGGGTCCTCGCCTGGGGCGTGAAGATCTCGTCCGCCTCCTGGCGCAGCGTGGCGAGCAGCTGCTGCAGCCCCGGGCCGCCGAGCCCCGCGCCGAACAGGCTCTGACCGACGTCGCCCTTGCCCTGGAGCAGGGCCTCGGCGCCCTGGCGCAGCGTCTCGTGGGTGAGCCCGAAGGAGGTCCGGAAGAGCTCCTCCGTCACGCCGCCGAGCACTGGCGCGAGCGCGGCGTCGTCGAGGGGGTTGTCGTCCGGATCGCGGAGCGTCTTCACGCGCCCCTTGCGGCGGACGAGCGCGAGCGCGGCGTCGCCCCTGCCCGCGAGCCGGCCGCCGACGCGGAGATCGGTGTTGTGGTGCAGGTGGGCGTCGGGCGTGATGTGCGGGATGCCGTAGAGCAGGCCGCGGATCGCCCGGAGCGCGGTGCTCTTCCCGGCCTCGTTGGGGCCGTAGACGACGTGGAGGCCCGGCGACGGCGAGGAGAAGTCGAGCCGGAGATCCGTGAAGGGGCCGAACGCGAGGAGATGGAGCTCTAGGATCTTCACGAGATCGCTTGCCGGGCGCAGGGGGCGGTGCCCTCCCCTGAACGGATAGCAAGTGCGGAACCTCGGCGCGTTGTCAAGGCGCACCGCGCGGCGCCGGGGCGCGTCGCGCGGCGACCGTCTGTCCGGTGAGGGAGCGGCAGGTCGTGTCGTGCTGGAAGCGACAGGCGGGCGGGCGGACGGCACCGAGCGTCCGCTCGCGGCGCTGCGCCGCCGGATCAGCGGGGATGTGTCGCCGGCGTGTGGAGGAAGGCGCTCCACGAGCCGCGCCGCGGCGCCTTGCCGAGCAGCACCTCGGCGAGCGCCTCGCTGATCGGGAGCCCGGGGTTCCGCTCCAGCCAGAAGAACTCGCCGGACGGGTTGACCTCGAGGAAGACGTGCCGGCCGTCCGGCGTGCGGAGGATGTCGATCGCGCCGTAGTTGAGGCCGAGCTGATCCATCAGCCGGAGCACGCCCGTCTCGACGTCGGGCGGGAGCGTGTCCTTGCGCCAGGCGTCGATGAGCTCGAGCCCCTGCCTGCGCCAGTCGACCTCGGCGCCGGGCGCCGCTTGCGAGTCGACCGAGGCCGTGAAGACGCGCTCGCCCACGACCGTGACCCGCAGCTCGCGCGCCTTCGGGATGTTCTCCTGGAAGGTCATCGGGCAGAGCGAGAGCCCCCGCATGTCCGCGAGGTCCTTGGCCTCGAGGGCGTTCGTGAAGACCACCTGCTCCTCGCCGTCGCGGTAGACGGCGAACGACGAGAGCATCTTGGCGATCACCCCGCCCGGGCAGGTCGCGGCGAAGGCCCGCGCCGCGTCTTCGTCGTTGGTCGTGAGCGTGCGCGGCGTGTCGAGGCCGACCTCGCGCGCGATGTCGAGCTGCACCTGCTTGTTCGACGCGAAGCGCACCGCCGGCAACGGGTCGACCTGCGGGACGCGGAACGCCGCGAGCATGCCCTCCGCGGTCTGCTTCGCCTCGTGGACCGACGCGCTCCGGAGCTGCGGATCCATCGACGAGGGCAGCCTGGCGCCGTAGGCGACCCGGCGATACCAGACGGCGGTCACGTCGCCGAGGTCGAGCGCGCCGTCCCGGGTGGTCAACGTGGAGCGGCCCGCCCCGGCCCCCGACGAGAGCGAGAGCCGCGCCCCCGCAGGGAAAGCGTCGGTGTCGAAGCGGAAGGCCCGGCCGCCCAGCCTGGCGATCGCGGCGGCGACGCGGTCGATGCACTCGTTGTCTTCGCTGTGCGTGATGATGAGGACTGTCACCGGTTCTCCGTCGGAGCGAGCAGCGCCTCCGCCAGCGCGTCGGCGATCGGCAGGCCGAGATCCCGCTCCAGCATGCCCCACTCGCCGGCGGGGTTCACTTCGAGAAAGACGTGCTCCCCGTCCGGCGTCCGGATGAGGTCGACCGCCCCGAAGACCAGCCCGAGGGCGCGGAGGAGCGCGCCGAGCCGCGCTTCGACGTCGCGCGGGAGGGCGTCCGGCTCCCACCCGATGCCGACCTCGCTGACGTCCGGGTGGCGCCAGTCGACGGCGATGGACTCGTAGCGGGTCGCGTCGAGCGCGCCCGGGAAGCACCGGCCGTCGACGCAGGCGACGCGGAGCTCGCGCGCCTTGGGGATGCGCTCCTGGAAGACCATGGGGCTCTGGCGCAGCCCGGAGAGGGCGTCGAGGTCGGCCTCCGCGACGGCGTGCGTGAAGACGAAGGGCGCGCCGCCAGCGAGGCTCGTCGAGAAGGGCGTGAGCATCTTGGCGACCACGTTCCCCCCGAGGCGCGCGAAGAGGCCGCGGACCTCGGCCGGGTCGTTCGTCACCACCGTCTCGGGGACGCGAAGGCCGACCGACGCGGCCGCCGCGAGCTGCCGCAGCTTGTCCTGGGCGCGCTCCTCGGCCGCGGGCTCGTTGATCCAGCGCCGCGCGGGGAGCCCGCGCAGCCAGCCGGTCAGCGCCGCCATCGACTCGCGCACGCAGGCGCCGCGGTACTCCTCGGGGATGCCCTCGCCGAGGTTCGGCGCCCAGAGGCGCCGGAGCCAGACCGCGGAGATCTCGTCTCCGCCGATCTCGGCCCCGGCGTCCTCGAGGCGGCGGCGCACGCCGCCCGGCCCGAGCGCCGTCGAGAGCTTGATGTCGCGAGGGAACCGGTCGACGTCCAGGCGGACGGGGCGAGCGCCGCGCCTTCGCAGCGCCTCCGCCACGCGCCCGATCCCGAAGTCGTCCTGGGAGTGCGAGACCAGGAGGACGCTCGCGCTCGCCGTCGTCACGTCAGGATGCCTCTCTCGCACGGGCGCGGGCGGTCCATGCGGTGCTCAGGTCTCGTCGCCGTCCGACGGGTACTTCAGCGTGGTGAAGATGGGGTCCTTCCCGCCGCCCCCGCCGTCCTCCTGGTCCGACGGGTACTTCAGCGTCTGGAAGGGCGGCCTGCCGGCCTTGACGCCGGTACGGACGCGCTTCTGATCCTCCAGGAAGCGAGCGAAGAACGGCACCGCCTCGGCGTCGTCGTTCTGCTCCTGCTGCTCGAGTTCACGGTTGTCGATATCGGCCATGGGATACCTCCAGATGGTTGCCTTGCCGCGGCAACGAAGCTGCCGAGGATAAGAGGGCTACTTTGACGAGCAGCCGAACGGGTTGGCAAGCCCTCATGGACGTCTCGCGGCGAGATTGTCGAGGCATGATTCCGTTGTTGTGGCCATATTTTACAACTGGCACAACTGGCACAAAAGGCACGAAAAGCGCAAAAGGAACGGCAGTCGCCGCGGTCGCGGGACGCCTGGTATTGAATTGTGTTGAGCTTGGCCACGTGAGCTCACTCATGGTCGTGTGAGCTACGTAAGATTACGCAAGAACGAGCGAGGTCACGTGGTGTCGCGCGGGATTGCACGCCGTCTCGACACGGCGATCCTGTTGGCCATCGCGCGGCGCCCTCGGCTCAATTCAGAATTTCACGTCGTCGTCGCCGTCGGAGGGGTACTTCATGGTGACGTTCTCGTCCCGGTCCGAGGGGTACTTGAGGGTCTGGTAGATGCCGCCGGCTTTGACGCCGGTCCGGATGCGCTTCTGATCTTCCAGGTAGCGAGCGAAGAAGGGCACCGTCTCCGCCTGCTCCGTTTGCTCGTTCTGCTCGTTCTGCTCGCGATCACGATCGATATCAGCCATGGGAGACCTCCAGATGGAATGACTGCCTTGCGGCGGAGCCGCAGGGGAGAGCATTCATTCAATCGGCCCGCGCTGCACGTGAAGTTTTGCCAGGCTCATCGCCTTTACCCGGGCGATGGGTGCGACTTCCTGCGCATCCTTCGCTCGTGTACCTTGGCGCGACCCCTCATGCCCGCCGGGTTCTCACGCTCGATCCACGCGATCGCGACCGACGGCCATCGCGGCTCGATCGTCGGCGCCGCGCTCGGCGCGCTCCTGCTCGGAGGCTGGCTCGCGTGGTTCTTCCTCGCGCGCGTCGGGCAGTACGAGGCGAGCGTGAGCGCGCGCCTCGAGGTGGGGCAGGCGGCCCACCGCGTCGAGACGCCCCTCGGCGGGAGGGTCGCCGCGGTCCGCCTCGACCTCCTCGGGGCCGAGGTCGCCGCGGGCGACGTCCTCGTCGAGCTCGACGTGGAGCCGCTCCGCCGCGACATGGACGACAAGCAGGCCCGGCTCTCGGCCATCGCGGGGCAGATGGGGCCCCTCCGGGCCGAGATCGCGGCGCGCTCGCGGGCGCTGCGCGACGGGGCCGAGGCGGCGCGCGCGCGCATCGACGAGGCGAAGGCGCGGCTCAAGGAGGCGGAGGCGGGCGCGCGCTTCCAGGAGCTCGAGGCGGCGCGGGCCGTGCGCCTGCGGCAGGACGGGCTCGTTTCCGAGGCCGAGGCGGCGCGGCTCGCGGCCGAGGCGCTGTCGCGGCGCTCGGCGACCGAGGCGCTCGACCGCGCCGCCGCGCGGGCCGACGTCGAGCGACGCACCGGGCAGAGCGAGCAGCAGGCCGAGCTCGCGCGGCTCGACCGCGAGGCGGCCTCGCTCGAGGGGGAGCGGCTCGTGCTGGAGGCGACGATCGCGGGGCTGCTCGCCGAGATCGAGCGGCGCAAGATCCGCTCGCCCATCGCCGGGCGCGTCGGTGAAATCACGGTGCTGCGGGCCGGCTCCTTCGTGCGCGAAGGGGACGTCGTGGCCGCCGTCGTCCCGCCCGGCGAGCTCAGGGTGATCGCGGAGTTCCCGCCCTCCTCCGTCGGGCGGATCCGCGCGGGGCAGGCGGGGCGCCTGCGCCTCGACGCGTTCCCCTGGACCGAATACGGCACGCTGGCCACCACCGTCGAGCGCGTCGCCAGCGAGGCGCAGGAGGGCCGCATCCGCGTGGAGCTCGGCGTGCGCCCCGATCCCGCGTCGCCGATCCCCATGCAGCACGGGCTCCCCGGCAACGTCGTCATCGAGATGGAGCGCGTCTCGCCGGCGTCGCTCGTGCTGCGGGCAGCAGGGCAGATCGTGAGGGTCCGCGGCGGAGCGGACGGGTGAGCCAGGGGACGGCGGGCGCCGAGCGACGATCTTCGCCACGATCCGCGCCGGAGCGAGCAGCGAGCGCCGATCCCCGCCGCCGGCCGCCGAGCCCGCGGCGGAGGCTCCTCGCGCCGGAGGTCGTGCAGACGTCGGCGATGGATTGCGGGCCCGCCACGCTCAAGTGCGTGCTCGAGGGCTTCGGCGTCGGCGTGAGCTACGGGCGCCTGCGCGAGGCGTGCCAGACCGACGTCGACGGCACCTCCATCGACACCCTCGAAGACCTCGCGGAGCAGCTCGGGCTCGTGGCCCAGCAGATCCTCGTGCCGCCGGAGCACGTGCTCCTCGACGAGGCGCAGGCGCTGCCCGCCCTGGCGATCGTGCGGCAGTCGACCGGGCCGCTCCACATCGTCGTGATCTGGCGCCGGCACGGCGGCCTCGCGCAGATCATGGACCCGGGCACGGGGCGGCGCTGGGTCACGCGACGGCAGCTCGAAGCCGAGCTCTACCAGCACGAGCTGCCCCTGTCCGCGGCGGACTTCCGTGGGTGGGCCGCGAGCGACGGGTTCACGCGGCCGCTCGGGCGCCGGCTCGCGTGGCTCGGCGCTGGGACGCGGCCGATCGAGGCGGCGCTGTCGGACCGGGACTGGCGAGCGATCGCCGCGCTCGACGCCGGCGCGCGCCTGGTCACGTCGCTCGTGCGCTCCGGCGGCCTCGGGCGCGGCCGCGAGGCAGCGCGCGTGCTGGGCGCGCTGCTCGACCGAGACGCCGAGGCCGCCCGGGAGGAGATGATCCCGCCCGGCTTCTGGACGGCGCGTCCGGGGCCGGCCGACCCGTCCGGGGAGGCGATGGTCCTCACGCGGGGCGCCGTGCTCGTGCGGATCCGCGGGCGGCGGCCGCTCGGCTTCGCCCGCGCGCCGGCAGGCCGCGACGGCGCGCCGGGCGCCTCCGCCCCCGAGCCCCCGGCGCACGCCGAGGCGGTCGCTCGCGGTGAGGTGGCTGCTCGCGGTGAGGTGACCGCCGGCGGCGAGACGGCTGCTCGCGGTGAGGCGCGCCTCCCCCCCGACCTCGCGGCCGCCCTCGCGGAGCGCGAGATCCCGCCTGCGCGCGCGCTCCTCCGGATGATCCGCGAGGACGGCCTGCTGACGCCCGCCGTGCTCGCCGGCGCGCTCTTGCTCAGCGTCGCGACGGTGGTGCTGGAGAGCCTCCTCTTCCGAGGCCTGCTCCAGATCTCGAACGATCTCGCGCTGTTCGAGCAGCGCCTCGCCGCCCTCATCGCCCTCGCGGCGTTCCTCGCGGTGGAGCTCGCCCTCGATCTCTCGCTGACCACGGGGATGATCCGGCTCGGGCGCCACCTCGAGGTCCGGCTGCGGATGGCCTTCCTCGCGAAGATCCCGCGCATCGGCGATCGCTACTTCCAGAGCCGCCCGGCCTCGGACATGGCGCAGCGCGGCCACAGCTTGCACGTGCTCCGCGGCCTGCCCGCGTTCGGCGGCCAGATCGCGCGCTCGGCGCTCGACCTCGCGGTGACCACGGCCGCGATCGTCTGGATCGATCCCGGGAGCGCGCGCCTCGCCGTGCCGGGCGCCGCGCTCGCGCTCGCGCTGCCGTTCGCGGGGAACCGCGTCCTCGTCGAGCGAGACCTGCGCGTCCGCACCCACGCCGGCGCGCTCACGAGCTTCTACCTCGACGCGCTCCTCGGCCTCGTGCCGATCCGGGCGCACGCGGCGGAGCGGGCCGTGCGGCGCGAGCACGCGGGGCTGCTCGGGGAGTGGGCGCTCGCCGGCCGCGCGCTCCTCCGCGCCGCCCTCGCCGTCGACGGGGCGCAGGCGCTGATCGGCTTCGCGCTTGCCGCGTGGATCCTCGGCGATTTCCTCGCCCGCGGGGGCGCCCTCTCGCGGGCGCTCCTGCTCTTTTACTGGGCGCTCGCGCTGCCCGCCATCGGGCAGGCGCTCGCGAGCACGCTGCTCCAGTACCCGGGGCACCGCAACACGGCGCTGCGCTTGCTCGAGCCGCTCGGCGCGCCGGAGGAGCTGCGCGCCGGCGCCCCCGCGCGCGAGCCCGCGGCAGCGGCGCCGCTCGCGCAAGGGGCCGCCGGCGGCGCGGGCTGCGCGATCACCTTCGAGCGCGTGCGCATCCAGGCGGCCGGTCACGTGATCCTCGACGGGGTGGATCTGAAGATCGCGGCGGGCAGCCACGTGGCGATCGTGGGCTCCTCGGGCGCGGGGAAGTCGAGCCTCGTCGGGGTCCTGCTCGGCTGGCACCGGGCGAGCGAGGGCCGGGTGCTCGTCGACGGCCGCCCCCTCGACGGCGAGCGGATGCGCGCGCTGCGCGAGGAGACCGCGTGGGTCGACCCGTCGGTCCAGATCTGGAACCGATCGTTCCTCGACAACCTCCGCTACGGCGCGCCCGACGACGCGGCCGACTTCGGCGCCGTCGTCGAGGAGGCCGAGCTGCGCGAGGTGCTGGAGCGGCTGCCGGAGGGGCAGAAGACCCTGCTCGGCGAGGGCGGAGGGCTCGTCTCCGGCGGCGAGGGGCAGCGGTTGCGCCTGGGCCGGGCGATGCTGCGGAGCGAGGCGCGGCTCGCGATCCTCGACGAGCCGTTCCGCGGCCTCGACCGGGAGCGCCGCCGGGCGCTGCTCGCCCGGGCGCGGCGGCGCTTCCGGCGCGCGACGCTCCTGTGCGTCACCCACGACGTCGGCGAGACGCGATCGTTCGAGCGGGTGCTCGTCGTGGACGGCGGGCGCGTTGTCGAGGACGGGGCGCCGTCCGAGCTCGCGGCGCGCCCCGGCTCGCGCTACCGCGCGCTGCTCGAGGCCGAGGCAGCGGTGCAGCGAGGGCTCTGGTCGAGCGGCGGGTGGCGCCGGCTGAAGGTCGCGCGCGGGCGCATCGCCGAGGCGGCGGGGGAGGGCGCCGGAGCGCCAGGAGAGGGCGCCGGAGCGGCAGGGGAGGGCTCCGGAGCGGCAGGGGAGGGCGCCGGAGCGGCAGGGGAGGGCGCCGGAGCGGCAGGGGAGGGCGCCGGAGCGGCAGGGGAGGGCCAGCGGAGGTGACCGCCGAGGCGCAACCCGGGTGGGAAGCCCGGCCGGACGGGGAGGAGGCGCAACCTGGGTGGGGGGCCAGGCCGCAACCTGGGTGGGGGGCCAGGCCGCAACCTGGGTGGGGAGCGAGGCCGGACCAGGCGGTCGATCCGCTCGGCGCCCTCGAGTGGCCGGCGGAGCGCCTCGGCGACGCGCTCGAGGCGCTCGCGACGCAGAGCGGCCTCGGCCCGCGCGCGGTCGCGGCGCCCGTCCCGGCCGCCGGGCACCTCCGCAGCGCGGACGCGCTCGGGGCGTGGATCGATCAGGCCGCGGCGTACCTCGGCGTCGAGGCGGAGCCGATCGCGGCGCGCTACGACGAGATCGGCGAGGCGCTCCTCCGCGTCGCGCCCGCGCTCGTGTGGCTGCGCGACGGCGGGGCGCCCCGCTTCCTCGCCGTCCTGGGGCGCAGGGGGCGCGACCTCGCCGCGCTCCGCGCCGACCGCTCCACGGCGCGCGTCCCGGTCGAGGCGATCGCCGGCCGCATCTGCCGCCCGATCGAGGCGCAGGTGCTCCCGGAGATCGAGCGGGTCCTCGCGCGCGCAGCCGTGCGTCCGCGGCGGCGCGCGCGCGCGCGGCGGGCCCTGCTCGACGAGCGCCTCGGGCCCGTGATCATCGACGGCATCTGGAGCCTGCGCCTGCCGCCGGGCGCGGCGCTCGCGCGGCAGGCGCAGGCCGCGCGGATCCCGCGCCGCCTCCTCGGCCTGCTCGCGGCCCACGCGGCGGCCTACACGCTCTGGATCCTGGTGTGGATGACCGTGGGGCGCAGCATCCTCGACGACCACCTCGACGAGGGGTGGCTCGTCGCCGGCGCGCTGCTGCTCGCGACGGTCGTGCCGCTGCGCCAGCTCATGGCGTGGCTGTCCGGCCTCGTCGCGATCGACTCGAGCGCGCTGGTCAAGCAGCGCCTGCTCTCTGGCGCGCTCGCGCTCGACGCCGAGGAGGTGCGCAGCGAGGGCGCGGGCCGCTTCCTCGGCCGCGTGATCGAGTCCGAGGCGATCGAGGGGCTCGCGATGGGCGGCGGCGTCGCGGCGGTCGCGTCGGCGTTCGAGCTCGCGGCGGCGGCGGCCGTGCTCGCCCAGGGCGCGGCGGGCGCGATCCACGCGCTGCTGCTCGCCGCCTGGGCGGCCCTGGTCCTCGCGCTCTGCGTGCGGTTCTACCGGCGGCGCGCGCGCTGGACCGCCGCGCGGCTCGCGATGACGCACGACCTCATCGAGCGCCTGGTCGGCCACCGGACCCGCCTCGCCCAGGAGCGCCACGGCCGCTGGCACCACGGCGAGGACGAGGCGCTCGCCCAGTACCTGCTGCGGTCGCGCGACATCGACCGGAGCCAGATCGAGATCGGCGCGCTGATGCCGCGCGGCTGGCTCATCGCCGGCATCGCCGGCCTCCTGCCGCCGTTCCTCGCGGGCACCGGCTCCGCCGGGGCGTACGCGGTGGCGCTGGGGGGCGTCCTGCTCGCGAGCCGCGCGCTCCAGGGCCTGTCGGGCGGCCTGTCGAGCCTCGCCAGCGCGGCGATCGCGTGGGAGCAGGTCTCCACGCTGTTCCAGGCGGCCGCCCGCGGCGGGCCGCCGCCGCCGCCGCTGCCCCCCGACGCGGGGCGATCGCCGGCCCGCGCGCGCGGGCAGGAGGCCGCCGAGGCCCGCGCCGTGGTCCTGGAGGCGCACGAGCTGTCGTTCCGGCACAAGGGACGGGCGCGCCCCGCGGTTGCCGACGTGTCGGTGCGGATCGCGGCGGGCGACCGCATCCTGCTCGAGGGGCCCTCGGGCGGCGGGAAGTCGACGCTGAGCGCGCTGCTCTCGGGGCTGCGCGCGCCCGACGTGGGGCTGCTGCTGCTGAACGGGCTCGACCGCCACATGCTGGGCGCCGCCGCGTGGAGGCGCCGCGTGGCGGCGGCGCCGCAGTTCCACGAGAACCACGTCCTCGCCGGGACGTTCGCGTACAATCTGCTGATGGGCAGGCGCTGGCCGCCGAGGCCCGACGACCTCGCGGAGGCCGAGGAGATCTGCCACGAGCTCGGCCTCGGCGAGCTGCTCGGCCGGATGCCGGGGGGGCTGGAGCAGGTGGTGGGCGAGACGGGCTGGCAGCTCTCGCACGGCGAGCGGAGCCGGCTCTACATGGCGCGCGCGCTGCTGCAGGACGCCGAGGTCGTGGTGCTCGACGAGAGCTTCGCGGCGCTCGACCCGGAGACGCTGGAGCGAGCGTTGCGCTGCGTGCTCCGGCGCGCGCGCACCCTCGTCGTCATCGCCCACCCGTAGCCGCGGAGAGCGCGCTTCATCGCCTTCCATCGCAAGGTCGTCAAGCCCACTTCATCGCCTCTCCCCATCTCGATGGGTCGACTCCTGTCTCGCTCTATCTCTTTCGTGTCCTCGAACACGCGCCTTGGGCAAGGAGGGAGCCCAAGGCGCGCGCTTCAGAGCGAGCTCACGTCGCGCAATTTCGCCACACAGACAGCGCCGACCTCGATGTCGGTTTGCTCCTGATCGCGCTCAGGCAGCTCCGTAAGGCACGTTGCGCTCGACAGCTGAGCAGTGACAGCGGTAGCGTCGTCAGGTGCATATCGGCGCTGGACGTCATCTGTGTTGCGCTTAGAATTCATTTCAATGCTGGAGTTCAAGACGGAGAGGCGGCTGCCCATCGGCGCAGAGGTGCTCGTCGGGAAAGGAGTCCACTTCCGTGTCTGGGCGCCGGCCAGGCGCAAGGTCGAGGTCGTCCTGGAGGCCGGGCCGGGGAGCGGCGGGGCCGCCCCGCTGCGGCCCGAGGAGGGCGGTTATTTCGCGGGGCTCGTCGCGTCTGCGGCGAGCGGCACCCGCTACCGGTTCCGGCTCGACGACGGTGAGGCGCTCACTCCCGATCCCGCCTCGCGGTCGCAGCCGGAGGGGCCGCACGGGCCCTCCGAGGTGATCGATCCCGGCGCGTTCTCATGGAGCGACGCGGCATTCCGGGGCGCCCCGCTGAAGGGGCAAGTCATCTACGAGATGCACATCGGGACCTTCACCCGGGAGGGCACATGGGAGTCCGCCGCCCGCGAGCTGCCGGAGCTCGCGCGGATCGGCGTCTCCCTGATCGAGCTGCTCCCCATCGCCGAGGTCCCCGGCCGCTTCAACTGGGGGTACGACGGCGTGAACCTCTTCGCGCCGACGCGCCTCTACGGCAGCCCGGACGATCTCCGCCGCTTCGTGGACGCGGCGCACCGCGCCGGGATCGCGGTGATCCTCGATGTCGTCTACAACCACCTCGGCCCGGACGGCAACTACCTCGGCCAGTTCTCCGGGGACTACTTCACCGATCGTCACAAGACGGACTGGGGAGCGGCGATCAACTTCGACGGCCCGCGATCCGAGGCGGTGAGGGAGTACTTCATCGCCAACGCCGGCTACTGGATCGACGAGTTCCACCTCGACGGGCTCCGGCTCGACGCGACGCAGAACATCTACGATGGCTCGAAGGATCACATCCTCGCCGCCATCGCGCGCCGCGTGCGGGAGGCGGCGAAGGGCAAGGAGACGTTCCTCGTGGCCGAGAACGAGTCGCAGGAAGAGTGGCTGATCCGCGCCGCCGAGCGGGGCGGCTACGGGCTCGACGCGATCTGGAACGACGATTTCCACCACAGCGCCAAGGTGGCGCTCACCGGCCGGAGCGAGGCCTATTACAGCGATCACGAGGGCTCGCCCCAGGAGCTCCTCTCCGCCCTGAAGCACGGGTTCCTCTTCCAGGGGCAGCGCTATCAATGGCAGAAGCAGCGGCGAGGGACGCCGGCGCTCGGCGTCGATCCGGCGCGCTTCGTCCTCTTCCTGGAGAACCACGACCAGGTCGCCAACACCGCGCGAGGCGAGCGGCTCTGTCACATCGTGAGCCCGGGCAGGCTCCGGGCGATGTCGGCGGCCCTGCTCCTCGCCCCGGGGACACCCATGCTCTTTCAAGGGCAGGAGTTCGGGTCCTCGGCGCCGTTCCTCTTCTTCGCCGACCACAACCCCGAGCTCGCACCGCTCGTGCGCAAGGGCAGGGCGGAGTTCCTCGAGCAGTTCCCGTCCTGCTCGGCGCCGGAGGTCCGCGCGCAGCTCGACGATCCGAGCGACCCGCGGACGTTCGAGCGCTGCAAGCTCGATTTCTCCGAGCGCGAGCGGAACGCCGCCCTCTACGCCCTCCACGAGGACCTCATCGCGCTCCGCCGGCGCGATCCGGTGATCCGGGCCCAGCGCCCGCGCGGCGTCGACGGGGCCGTCCTCTCGGCCCACGCCTTCCTCCTGCGCTACTTCGGCGACGACGGCGACGACCGGCTGCTCCTCGTCAACCTCGGGCGGGACATCCATCGAGGGTCGTTGCCGGAGCCGCTCTTCGCCCCGCCGCCGGGGCGCCGCTGGGAGACGTCGTGGTCCAGCGAGTCCCCCCGCTACGGGGGCCAAGGCAGTCCACCTGTCATCACCGAGGAGGGCGTCCACATCCCGGGCGAGGCGGCGATCCTCCTCCACCCCGTGGTCGGGACGCCGGTCCCCGAGAAGACGAGCGCCAATCCGCGCCCGGAGGAGCCCAAGAAGCATGTACGCTGACGAGATCTGCCGGAGGATGGTCTGGTCCCGGGGCGCCGCCCCCACCTCGCAGGACGACGCCGAGCGCGGCTCGGACCCGCTCACGCGGGAATGGCTCGTCACGAACGGCCTCGGCGGTTACGCGTCGGGCACCGTCTCCGGCGCTGTGACCCGCCGCTTCCATGGACTGCTGATCTCCGCGCTGCCGGCCCCCCTCGGTCGCACCATGATGCTCAGCGATCTCTCCACCCGGATCTTCACCGCGGAGGACAGGGTGTACCAGGTGGGCGGTCAGGAGCCCTGGCTCGACGACGGCGCCGCGCGGGTCATCGATCTCGCCGAGTTCCGCCTCGAGGCCGGGCTCCCCGTCTGGCGCTACGAGGGCGCGGGGATGGCGATCGAGCGGCGCCTCCTCATGCCTCACGCGCAGAACACGGTCCATGTCACGTACACGCTCGTCGAGGGGACGGGCCCTGTGCGGATCGAGCTCCAGCCGTGGGTGAATTTCCGGCCGCACGAGGGCGCGCTCGATCGGCCGGTCGCGGGCCCCTATGCGCTCACCGTGGTCGAGGATCGCTACGAGCTCGCGTCTCCGGGCGAGCTGCCGCCGCTCCGGCTGAAGGTCCAGGGCGCTCGGGCCGAGTTCAGGATCGAGAGCGCCCGCCTGCGCAACGTCCGCTACCGGATCGAGCAGAGCCGCGGATACGACGCCGTCGGCGAGTTCTACAGCCCTGGCCTCTTCAGCCTCGAGCTCCCGGTCTCCGGCAGCGCGACCCTGATCGCGTCCACGGAGGCCTGGGAGACGCTCAACGCCCTCTCCACGGACGAGGTGCAGCGCGCGGAGCGCAAGCGCCGGACGCGGCTCCTGCTCGCCGCGGCGCCCGAGGTCCGCAGCGGGCCGGCGGCGGAGCTCGTCCTCGGCGCCGATCAGTTCCTCATCAGCCCCGCGGGCCGCGTCGAGGACGCCGCCCGGGCCCGGGCCGCGGGCGACGAGGTGCGCACCGTCATCGCGGGCTATCACTGGTTCACCGACTGGGGCCGGGACACCATGATCAGCCTCGAGGGGCTGACGCTCGTCACCGGGCGCCACACCGAGGCGGGCTACATCCTCCGCACGTTCGCCCATTACGTGAAGGACGGGCTCATCCCCAACATGTTCCCGGAGGGCAAGAACGACGGGCTCTACCACACCGCCGACGCCACCCTCTGGTTCTTCCACGCGCTCGATCGCTACCTGGCGACCACCGGGGATCGCGAGACGCTCCGGCTCATCCTCCCCACGCTGATCGATATCGTCGAGCACCACACCCGCGGGACGCGCTTCGGCATCCGCGCCGACCCGCAGGACGGCCTGATCCGCCAGGGGGAAGAGGGAGTTCAGCTGACCTGGATGGACGCGAAGGTCGGCGACTACGTGGTCACGCCACGCCGGGGGAAGCCCGTGGAGATCAACGCGCTCTGGTACAACGCCCTGCGCCTCATCGAGCGCTGGGCGCGCGAGTCCGACGGCGACGGCGCGGCGAGGCGCTACGGCGCGGCCGCCGAGCAGGTCAAGGCCTCCTTCAACCGGCGCTTCTGGTCCGAGAAGCACGGCTATCTCTACGACGTGATCGACGGCGAGCAGGGCGCCGACGACGCCTTCCGTCCGAACCAGCTCCTCGCGATCTCGCTGCCTCACCCCGTCCTCGAGCCCGCGCGCTGGAAGGGGATCGTCGATCAGGTGAAGGAGCGGCTCTGGACGCCCGTGGGCCTCAGGTCGCTCGCGCCGGGGCACCCGGACTACAAACCGAAGTACTTCGGCGACCTCCGCGCGCGGGACATGGCCTATCACCAGGGCACCGTGTGGGGGTGGCTCATGGGCCCGTTCATCGACGCCTGGCTGAAGGTATATCCCACTGACCTCGCCGGGGCGCGGCGCCTTCTCGAGGGCTTCGCGCCGCACCTCGATGAGGCCTGCGCCGGCTCGATCAGCGAGATCTTCGACGCCGAGCCGCCGTTCACGCCCCGCGGGTGCGTCGCCCAGGCGTGGAGCGTGGCCGAGGTGCTGCGCGCCTACGCCAGGACGGCCCCCTCGGGGGGCTGAGCGCGTCCTGCCGGCAGGGAGCGCCTCGGCCTCACTTCAGCGCTGCGCGCAGCGCGTGGACCGCTTGGGTCTGCGTCGGCTGATCGAGGAACCCCGCGAGCCACGCAGGATCGAGCTCGGGAAGGAACGCGCTCCGCGCGCTGAGCTGGTACCGCTCACCCGAGAGCGCGAAGATGCGGAGGCCCTCGTCGCGGTCCCACACCCAGACCTCGGCGACGCCGAGGCCACGGTAGATCTCCAGCTTGTCGAGACCTCCGTGCGTCCAGACGACCTCGATCGCCAGGTCTGGCACTTCTTTGTTCGTGTCGCCGACGATGTAGCACTCGTCGGGTTCGGCCCCGCGCTCCTTCGGCGCGTTGCGGAGCGTCCACGCGCCGTATCCGCTGAGCTCGATGCCGCACCCATCGCAATAGGCTTCGAGGAGCCGCGCGATGGTTTTCTTGACCCCTTCGTGACTGCGGGACGGGCTCATCAGCTCGATCGCTCCGTTCAGGTAGTACATGCGCACGCCGGCCCGGTCCCCTCGCACGGCGAGGAGGATCTCGTAGTCCTTCCACGTCATCCCGTAGAGGATGACGCGCTGGTCGCTCTCCTCGTGACGGGGCCGCGGTCGCTCGGCCTCGGGGGCGGAGTTCGTCGGGGCAGACTGCATGGGCCAGAGGATACCCGATGATGGAGCCGGCGGCGAGCGCTGGCAGGCGCTGGGCGCCTGTCTCCCCGACTCCCTTTTCGATTTTTTCTTGCCAAAAATACCAACGAGAGGAGGGTTTTGTCCGCCTCAGAACACCACAGGCACCGCCGCCGGGCCGCGGATCGTGGGCCATTCGCTCCATACGATGTCGCGGGTCGAGGTGGCGAGCTCGATGCGCGGCAGCCTCCGGAGGAGCGTCGAGAAGGCGATCGCCGCCTCGATCCGCGCGAGCATCGCGCCCAGGCAGAAGTGGATACCGCCCCCGAAGCCGATGTGCCGGTTCGGCGAGCGGCCGATATCGAAGCGATCCGGATCCGGAAAGTGCTGCGGATCCCGGTTCGCGGCGAGGAGCCCCGCCGCGACCCCTTCTCCCGCCGGCACGCGGGCGCCGAACAGCTCGATGTCCTCGAGCGACCAGCGGATCGTCGAGAGCTCCGCCGGCCCCTCGCAGCGCAGCGCCTCTTCCACCGCGGAGCCGACGAGCCCGGGGTCCTCGTCCAGCCGGCGCCGCTCCGCGGGGTGCGAGAGCAGGAGGAGCATGCCGCTCGCGATGAGGTGCACGGTGGTCTCGTGGCCCGCGACGAGCAGCAGGAACACCATGCTCGAGAGCTCCGCCGGGCTCAGCTTGTGCTCCTGCTCCTCGGCGAGCAAGAGGCCGCTGATCAGGTCGTCGCGCGGGGCCTTGCGGCGCGCGTCGGCGAGCGCCCGGAAGTACGCCGCGAACTCCTCCACCACGGGCTGGGCGCGCTCCACGAACTCGCGATCTTTCGCGGGCGCGAGGAGGATCTTCGTCCACCGGCGGAACCGGCCGCGATCCTCGACGGGGAGGCCGAGCAGCTCGGCGATCACCGCGGTGGGGAGCGGAAACGCGAAGTCTGCAATGAGCTCCATCCGGCGCCGGTCGATCACCGCGTCGATGAGCCCGTCCGCGATCTCCTGGATGCGCGGGCGCAGCCCTTCCATCATCCGCGGCGAGAAGGCCCGCTGGACGATGGCCCGGAGCCGCGTGTGATCCGGCGGATCGGCGTCGAGCATGTGCTGATCCATGAAGGTCGTGCGGTCGCTGAGCGGGAAATAACGCCGGCGCACCTCGTCGGGGAGCTTGCGGAAGTCGCGGATCAGGCGCGGATCCTTGAGGAGCTCCACGCAGTCGTCGTAACGCACGGCCACCCAGATGGGCACATCGAGGCGGGGGTGAACGAGGCGATGCAGGCGCCCCGCGGCCCGCATGCGCGCGTAGATCGCGTGCGGCTCGGCGCGGCTGCTCGGATGGAACAGCTCCGGAAAAGCGTCCTGGTCGACCATGATTCCCCCGTTTCATGGCGTCCGGACGTTCGAGGTGATGCTCGCGTCACGCCGGATCGCGAGGTGTGCATGGTGGAGAACCGCGCGCCGTCAAGCCGCGGTCGGAGGGCTGCGCGCCGCCGACCGTCGAGCCGCGGCGTCGGAGCTCGAGCGGGCCGCGCTCGACCTTCAGGGCGCGTCGCTCGCGCCGAGCAGCCGCGAGATCAGCGTGTGCTCCACGTCGTCGAGCGCCTCGCGCAGGAACGCCGGGTCGTCGAGGCGGATCGCGTCGTCCCCCTCGCGCGCCTCGACGGGCAGCTTGTTCCTGAGGCTCGCGAACTCACGCAGCAGCGAGGACAGGCCCGCCTCGTCGTCGCGCAGCGCGCGCAGCGACCGCGTGAGCTGGCCGATCGCGTCGTCCCGCTCCTCGAGCGCGCCCACCTGGAGCGGCGAGATCGTCCGGGAGAGCACGCGCTCGATCCAGAGCGCGCCGCCCAGATCGTTGGCGATCGCGCGGATCTGCCCCGTCCAGCGCTCGAAATCGGCGCGGAGCGCGGCGTGCGCCTTCGTCGCGCCGCACAGGAAGACCCGCGCGGCCAGCGTGCGCCCGTCCGCCTCGGCGAGGCGCCGCTCGAGCTCCTCCCGCGTCAGATCCACGATGTCGTCGGCGCTCGCGGCCGCGGAGAGATCGACCTCGCACGCGCTCCACCGCACGACGTCGAGGGGGCGGTGCTCGACCGAGGTGATTCGGCCGTCGTCCACCGCGACGAGGAGGGCGCCCTTCTCGCCGGTCTCGCGGGCGTGGCGGCCCTGGAGGTTGCCGGGGAACGCGATGTACGGATCGCGCGAGAGCACCTCCCGGGTGTGCACGTGGCCGAGCGCCCAGTAATCGTATCGCTTCCCGACGAGGGTGTTCAGGCTGCAAGGAGCGTAGTTGTCGTGGCCCTCGCGTCCGCCCAGGCAGGTGTGGAGCATGCCGATGTTGAAGAGGCCCGCCCGCGCGTCCGGATAACCCGCGGCGAGATCGTCGGTGACGGCCTTGGTCGCGAAGCTCTGTCCGTGGACGGCGACCCCGAGCCGCTCGAAGACGATGGACTCGGGGCGGCGGGGATCGAGCCGCCGGGCGTTTTCGGGGAGCTCCAGGTGACGCGTGATGTTGCTCTCGGCGTCGTGATTGCCGTAGAGGAGCACGACGTCCACCCGGGCGGCGCGCAGGCGGGAGAGCTGCGCGGCGAAGAACAGGCCCGTGCTGTAGTCCTTCCAGTCGCCGTCATAGATGTCGCCCGCGAGGAGCAGGAGGTCGACCTCCTCGGCGAGGCAGAGGTTCACGAGGTTCTCGAGCGCGCGGCGGGTGGCCCCGCGGATCTGCTCGACAGGGGCGCCCGGGTAACGGTCGAGCCCGCGGAGGGGGCTGTCGATGTGGAGGTCGGCGGCGTGGACGAACTTCATGGGCAGGCGCGGCCCGAGCTTAGCCGCTCGGCGCCGGGAGCGCTGCTCATCCGATGAGGATCGCGCTCGCCTGAAGCGGCCGAGCCGCGCCCTGGCGAGGAGGCCGGCGGAGCGCGCCCGCGGAGCGCGGCTGACGCGGGCGCTGGCCTAACGGACGCACGTGCAGGCGGAGTGCTCGGAATCAGGCGTGTCCTTGCCCTGCTCGCCCGCCCTGTCGACGACCCGGGCGTCCATGCCGAGCTGTTGCAGGAGCTCGGTCACGAGCGCGATGGCCTCCTGCTTGTCCGCCTGCGTGCGCGGAGAGGACCACTCGGCGCTCTTCGCGACGAGCGTCTTCACCAGGGCGTCGATCGGCGCGGGGATGGGCCCCGCGTCGAGAGCAGCCGGCGCGCCGGTCGCTTGCGGGGCCGGCGCCTCGCGGATTGCGCTGTCTTCCCGCGAGCTCTCGACGCTCGTCGTGGAAGCGGTGGTCGCGGTCTGTGCCCCGTCGCTCCTGCCGCTCGCGGCGTCCTGAGGCCGGTACCCAGCGCCCACGTCCGCCGGATTCGTGCGTGCAGCCGTGGGCCCCTCCGCGCCGGGGCTCACCGGGGACGGCGGACCCGAGAAGAGCTCTTCACGGCCGAACTCTCTCCGGATCTGCTCGGCCGACAGGACCTCGACCCGGATCTTCGTCGTCTTGCGGATCGTCTGCTCGCCGGGGGAGCCGCTGGTCATGATCTTCGCGTCCGCGCCGAGCGCATCGTTCATGAGGGGCGCGGTCGATCTCGCCGAGACCAGCAGATCGCCTTGCGCCGCGGCGACGCCGGGCTCCTTGGCGCCGTCGGTCTGCTTCTCGAGCGCCGCGACGGCCGTCCCCCCGAGCAGCTCGACGAGGCCGCGGGCGAGCAGGTGGTCGAAGAGGTGGCCGTCGAGCTCCTGGGTGGCTGCGCCTTGCCCCTTCAGGCGGTCGCGCTTGGCCTTGGCGGTCTTGAGGCCGTTGAGGAGCGGTCTGTTCGGAGTCGGCCCGTGCGCTGGCAGGACGTCTCCCTTCATCTGGCTCAGGAGGAGCTCCAGGCCGTGGCTGAGCGCCCGAGAGCGCGAGCCTTGCTGTCCGAAGGCGCCAGCGCCGGGCGCGCCCGCGAGCCGGCCGAGCGGCCTGCCGGTGAAGAGCGCGACGACCAGGTGCGATGCCGTGGCGAGGTCGTTCTTGAGCGTCGTGTAAAGGACGCTGTGCAGCGCGCAGTTGGTGAACGCCGATTGCGACAGCGAGGCAGGGTGCTTGATGAGGGTGCTCAACCGTTCGACGATCGAGCTCCTCACGCCCTGCGCCTGGAGCAGCTGGCTCAAAAGCTGGGCGGCCTCCTCCCTGTGCTCGCCGTCTGCCGGGCGAGGCCATGTGCTGCTCCGCTCCTCGATCGTGCGGATCAGATCCTCGACGGGGCTTCCCTGGGGCTGCGCGGCTTGCCCGGCGCCGGAAGGGCTGCCGGACATCGTGGCGGTGGTCGGGGCGGCTGCGTGATCGCGGCTGTTCGAGGCGTTGTACCCTGCCAGCATGTCCTCCGGGGCGTTCCGTGAGACGCTCGCGGCGGGGGTGAAGCCGGTGGTGATGGCGCTCGGGCTCGCTGCGCTCGCAGCTGTCGGGGTGCCGGTCTCCGCGGTCACCGTATCGCCGCTGCCAGCGGCGTCTGCCGGCGCCGCCTTCTTCTCCTCCAGGTCGATACCGAACATGCTGTCCGCGGAGGCGATCCGCCAGGGGGTACCGTCCTTGTCGCGAACCACGATCTCCCGCTCGCTGCGGTCGGGGAGCTTGTCGACGTAGCCGAAGATCTCGTCGGCCACGGTATCGCCGAATTGCGCGGCGATGGCCGATTGTTCTTCGAACTCGAAGTGCTTCTCCTTCGGCTTGGCGTTCTGCTTCTCCCTGATGCGCTCGGAGGCTCTCTCGAACACGGCGTCGAGCTCGTCGGACTCGAGCTGTGCGGGCGTCACCTCGACCTCGTGGAAATGCTTGCCGTTGTGCTCTCGCGGGGTGACCTTGGTGATGGTCATGCGCGAAGGCACCAGGAGGACCTCTTTCTGGTCCTGGTTGTAGGCGATCGTCTCTCCGTTCCGCTGCTGGTCGGGGTAGGAGAACATGACCGTCGGGTAATGGCTCGTGGTGTTGATCTTCATGACGAGCCCGCCGTCCTTGACCCATTGATCCAGGGCCAGATCGGAGGTCCATGAGGTCGAGCTCGGGAGGATCTCGTCGATCGTGTCGCCCTGGCTCAGCGAGCGGGTGTCGAGATCGTTGATGACCCTGTAGAGGGTCAGATCCTGTTGCGGCAGGTCCTGGGTCCTTGTGAGCAGGTCCTGAGCGACGCGGGAGAAGTCGTCGACCTTCTGGCGAAGGGTGGTAAGCTCGTCCGGACGCAGATCGGCGCGCAGCTCGCCGTCTTCGCCGCGCTTGCTGGTGAACGCCCCTCCGCCGGGGATCCCGCGCATCGTCTGCGCTTCCGGGGTCGTATTCGACATGTCGCGCATCAAGCCCTGGAGCGCGTCGATGTGCCGGAACGCCAGGAGGCCGGTGCCGCTCCTCGGCGCCGGCTGCGCCGCCTGCGACGACGAGGAGGGCTGCTCCGAATTCTTGGCTCTCTTGGAGCTCGCCGGAGCGTCTTGCTCGTCGTCGCTGTGCGTCTGCGCGGCTGTCCGCTTCCTCCCGCTGGAGGGCGCGGGGGTCTCGTCGGGCAGCATTCCGGTGACGCTCGCGGCCTGGTCCTGGGCTGAACCGGACGTGGCGGGCGCCTGCGCCTGCCCTGGCGCCGTGGCGAACGAGCCGTAGGTAACGACGGTGAAGAGCTTCGGCATGACCTCCTTCTTCACGTCGACGGAGAAGGTCTGCCCCCAGGAATAGATGGGTACGGTGTAGTGCGTGCCGTTGTCCGTGATCTTGCCGTTGATGACGACCTGGTGCGTGCTCGACGCGTCGAACGCGCCCGCGTCGTCGAACGGCCTGGACTTCGCCGGATCCTTCGCGAACTCCTTCGCACGTTCGGCGAGCGCCTTGCCGTCGAGGACCGTGGCCAGGGCGAACGGGGCCTGGTCGGCCCGCGAGAGCACGTCGTTGATGCGGCTCACGTCGTAGCCGTCGCCGGCGACCATGGTCCGGGCGTCGCCGCCCAGGATGCCGTTGAAGAGCGTCACCAGCGAATTGGCCGACAGCAGCAGATCGCCGCGCTTCTTGGACGGACCGGTGGCGTCCTTGGGCCTCGTGGCTGCCTTGTCGAGGTAGCCGGGGATGGCGCTGGCGGTGTTCTCGGCGTCGGCCTTGTATTGCTCCGGGGCGAGCTTGCTGAGCATCTTGCCCATGCCCCGGGCGAGGAGGTAATCGAGGACGTGCTTGTCGGAGAGGGCGCCGCCCTTGCGCTTGAGGTCAGCGCGCTTGGCCCCGGCCTTCTTGATGCCGTTCTGGAGCAGCTTGTTGCCGATGGGGGCCTGGTCCAGCGGGATCTCGCCGCGGATGGCACGCTGGATGGGATCGGCGATCTTCGGGCTCGTGGCAGCGCCGTCTTCGCCCTGCGCGGGCAGCGAGAAGTCGGCGAGCAGCTTGCCTTCGCGGTCGAAGAGCTTGCCGGAGAACTCGGCCGCGACCACGCGCGCGAACCCGCCCAGGTCGGAGGTGAGCAGCGCGTGGAGCACGCCGTTCAGCGCGCAGATGGCGAACTGGGACTGGGAGAGGGAGTCGGGGTTTTCGATGAGCTCCGCGAGCCGCTCGATGAGCGACTCATCCACGCCCTGAGCTCGCATGAGCTCGCCGAGCAGCGCCGCGGCCTCCTGCTTGTCCTCGTCCGTGGCCGGATGAGACCATTGGGCGCTCTTCTCGTTCAGCTCCTTGAGCAGCGCATCGATCGATGTCTTGCCGTCGGTCGTGGGGGAGCTGCCTGTCGCAGCGAGGCCGTCGGTGGCCGTGGAAGCGGCGGTTTTGCCTGGAGCTACGCCTCCGGTGAGAGCGGCACCCTGATTCGCGGTGCTCGGAGCGCTTCCGAGCTGCTTGGTGGTGGCGGCGCCGTCGACCTGGGGGGGCGCGTGAGTCCAGCTGGGCCCCGGGGCCCCGGTCACCGTATCGGCGCTGCCAGCGGCGTCTGCCGGCGCCGCCTTCTTCTCCTGGAGGTCGATACCGAACCCGCTGTCCGCGGAGACGATCCGCCAGGGGGTACCCGCCTTGTCGCGAACCACGATCTCCTCGGAGTAGGGGAGATTGTCGACGTGACCAAGGATCTCGTCGGCCACGGTTTCGCCGAATTGCTCGACGATTTTCGGTCGTTGGTCGACTTCGAAGGACACCTCTTTCGGCTTGGTGTGCTGCTTCTCCTTGATGCGCTCGGAGGCTCTCTCGAACGCGGCGTCGAGCTCGTCCTTCGGGAGCCGTGTGGGCGTCACCTCGATCTCGCGGAAGCGCTTGCCCTTGTGCTCCCGGTCGGTGACCCTGGTGATGGTCATGCGCGACGGCACCAAAAGGACCTCTTTCTGCGCCTGATTGTAGGGGATCGGGTCCTTGTCCTGCTGCTCGTCGGGGTAGGAGAACATGACCGTCGGGTAATGGCTCGTGGTGTTGATCTTCATGACGAGCCCGCCGTCCTTGACCCATTGATCCAGGGCGAGCTCGGAGGTCCATGACGTCGAGCTCGGGAGGATCTCGTCGAGCGTGCCGCCCTCGCTCAACGAGCTGGTGTCGAGATCGTTGATGACCCTGTAGAGGGTCAGATCCTCTCGGGGCAGGTCCTGGGTCCTTGTGAGCAGGTCCTGAGCGACGCGGGAGAAATCGTCGACCTTGGATCGAAGCGTGTCCAGCTCGTCCCGGCGCAGGTCGGCGCTCAGCTCGCCGTCTTCGCCGCGCTTGCTCGTGAACGCCCCTCCGCCGGTGATCCCGCGCATCGTCAGCCCTTCAGGGCTCGTGTCCGACATCTGCATCAAGTCGTGGAGCGCCTTGATGTGCCGGGACGCCAGGAGGCCGGTGCCGCTCCTCTCGGGCGGGGACTGAGCCGCCTGCGACGAAGAGGAGGGCTGCCCCGAGTTCTTCGCTCTCTTGGAGCTCGCAGGGGCGTCTTGCTCGTCGTCGCTGTGCGCCTGCGCGGCTGTCCGCTTCCTCGCGCTGGAGGGCGCGGGGGGCTGCAGGTCGCCCGCATCGTCCTCGCCGTCCAGAGCTGGATTGTACCCTGTCGGCACGTCCGCCGGCGTCGCCTTCTTCTCCTGGAGGTCGATACCGAACATGCTGTCCGCGGAGACGAGCCGCCAGCGGGTACCCGCCTTGTCGCGAACCACGATCTCCCGCTCGCTGGGGTCGGGGAGCTTGTCGACGTGACGAAGGATCTCGTCGGTCACGATATCGCCGAATTGCGCGGCGATGTCCGATTGTTCGTCGAGCTCGAAGTGCTTCTCCTTCGGCTTGCTGTTCTGCTTCTCCTCGATGCGCTCGGAGGCCCTTTCGAACACGGCGTCGAGCTCGCGCGGCGGGATCTGTGTGGGCGTCACCTCGACCTCGCGGAAGCGCTTGCCGTTGTGCTCCCGGTCGGTGACCCTGGTGATCGTCATGCGCGAAGGCACCAGCAGGACCTCTTTCTGGCCCTGGTTGTAGGCGATCGGCTCTCCGTCCCGCTGCTGGTCGGGGTAGGAGAACATGACCGTCGGGTAATGGCTCGTGGTGTTGATCTTCATCAGGAGCCCGCCGTCCCTGACCCATTGATCCAGGGCCAGATCGGGGGTCCACGAGGTCGAGCTCGGGAGGAGCTCATCGAGCGTGCCGCCCTCGACCAGCGAGCTGGTGTCGAGATCGTTGATAACCCTGTAGAGGGTCAGATTCTCTCGGGGCAGGTCCTGGGTCCTTGTGAGCAGGTCCCGAGCGACGCTCGAGAAGTCGTCGACCTTCTGGCGAAGGGTGTCCAGCTCGTCCGGGCGCAGATCGGTGCTGAGCTCGCCGTCTTCGCCGCGCTTGCTGGTGAACGCGCCGCCTCCGGGGATCCCGCGCATCGTCTGCGCTTGAGGGCTGGTGTTGGACATGTCGCGCATCAAGCCCTGGAGCGCGTCGATGTGCCGGGACGCCAGGAGGCCGGCGCCGCTCCTCGGCGCCGGCTGAGCCGCCTGCGACGAAGAGGAGGGCTGCCCCGCATTCTTCGCTCTCTTGGAGCTCGCCGGGGCGTCTTGCTCGTCTTCGCTCTGCGCCTGCGCGGCTGTCCGCTTCCTCGCGCTGGAGGGCGCGGGGGTCTCGTCGGGCGGCATTCCGGTGGCGCTCGCGGTCTGATCCTGGGCTGAACCGGACGCGGCGGGCGCTGGCGCCTGCATCCCCGTGGTGATGGCCGCGGGGTCCACCGGGCGCCCCGCGGGCGTCGCCTTCTTCTCCTCCAGGTTGATACCGAACATGCTGTCCGCGGAGGCGATCCGCCAGGGGGTGCCGTCCTTGTCGCGAACCACGATCTCCCGCTCGCTGCGGTCGGGGAGCTCGTCCACGTAACGAAGGATCTCGTCAGCCACGGTATCGCCGAATTGCTCGGCGATGGCCGCTCGATCCTCGGCGTCGAAGCTCTTCACCTGCGGCTTCGCGCTCAGCCTCTCCTCGATGCCCTGGGACGCTCTCTGGAACACATCGTCGAGCTCGCTCGATTTGAGCTCTCTGGGCGTCACCTCGACCTCGAGGAAGCGCTTGCCGTTGTGCTCCCGCGGGGTGACCTTGGTGATGGTCATGCGCGAGGGCACAAGGAGGACCTCCTTCTGGTCCTGATTGTAGGCGATCGGCTCTCTCTCCCGCTGCTGGTCGGGGTAGGAGAACATGACGGTAGGGTAATGGCTCGTGGTGTTGATCTTCATCAGGAGCCCGCCGTCCTGGACCCATTGATTCAGGGCCAGATCGGGAGTCCATGAGGTCGAGCTCGGAAGGAGCTCGTCGAGCGTGCCGCCCTCGACCAGCGAGCTGGTGTCGAGACCGTTGATGACCCTGTAGAAGGTCAGATCCTCTCGAGGCAGGTCCTGGGTGCGTGTGAGCAGGTCCCGAGCGACGCTCGAGAAATCGTCGACCTTCTGGCGAAGGGTGTCCAGCTCGTCCGGGCGCAGATCGGTGCTGAGCTCGCCGTCCGTGCCGCGCTTGCTGGTGAACGCGCCGCCTCCGGGGATCCCGCGCATCGTCCGCGCTTGAGGGCTGGTGTTGGACATGTCGCGCATCAAGCCCTGGAGCGCGTCCATGTGCCGGGACGCCAGGGCCCTGCCCGGCGCGGGCGGCGCCTGCTGCGACGAAGACGAAGAGGAGGGCTCCCCCGCATTCCTCGCTCTCTTGGAGCTCGCCGGGGCGTCTTGCGCATCTTCGCTCTGCGCCTGCGCGGCTGTCCGCTTCCTCGCGCTGGAAGGCGCGGGGGTCTCATCGGGCAGCATTCCGGCGACGTTCGCGGCCAGGTCCTGGGCTGTACCGGATGCGGCGGGCACCGGTGCCTGGCTCCGGGCGGGGTCGTTCGCGGCCGGCGCTTGCGATGGGAGATAGGTCCCGTACGTGAAGACCGGCAAGAGCGACGGCAAGACGTCCTTCTTCACCTTGATGGAGAAGCTCTGCTGCCAGGTGTGGAGGGGCACGACATAATGATCGCCCTCCTCGGTGATCTTGCCGTTGATGACGACCTGGTGCGTGCTCGACGTGTCGATCGCGCGCGCATCCTCGAACGGCCTGAGCTTCGTGGGGTCCTTCGCGAACTCCTTGGCACGCTCGGCGAGCGCCTTGCCGTCGAGGATGGTCGCCAGGGCGAACGGCGCCTGGTCGGGCCTCGCGAGGACGTCATTGATGCGGCCCACGTCGTAGCCGGCCCCGGCGACCATGGTCTTGGCGTCGCCGCCGAGGATCTTGTTGAAGAGCGTCACCAGCGACTTGGGTGACAGCAGCAGATCGCCGTGCTTCTTGGACGGATCGGTCGCGTCCTTGGCCCTCGGCGTCGTCTTGTCGAGGTAGCTGGGGATGGCGCCGGCGGCATTCTCGGCATCGTCCTTGTATTGCTCCGGGGCGAGCTTGCTGAGCATCTTGCCCATGCCCCGGGCGAGGAGGTAATCGAGGACGTGCTCGTCGGAGAAGGCGCTGCCTTTGCGCTCGCGGTCGGCGGATCCGGCCTTCGCCTTCTTGATTCCGTTGAGGAGCAGCTTGTTGCCGAGCCCGGCGTTCTGCACCGGGAGCTCGCCCCGGAGGACACGGCGGATGGGATCGGCGACCTGCGCGCCGATGGCGGCGCCGTTTTCGCCCTGCGCTGGCAGCGAGAAGTCCGCGAGCAGGCCCCCCTGGCGATCGAAGAGCTTGCCCGTGAACTCGGCCGCGACCACGCGCGCGAACCCGCCCAGGTCGGAGGTGAGCAGCGTGTGGAGGGCGCTGTTCAGCGCGCAGATGGCGAACTGGGACTGGGAGAGGGAGCTGGGGTTGTCGATGAGCTCCGCGAGCCGCTCGACGAGCGCCTCATCGACGCCCTGAGAGCGCATGAGGTCGCCAAGGAGCCTCTTGGCCTCCTGCTTGTTTGCGCCCGTGGCTGGATGAGACCATTGGGCGCTCTTCTCGTTCAACGCCTTGAGCGCGGCATCGATCGAGGCGTTACCGTCGGCCGCCGGCCGGCGCTGGGTCGCGGCGAGGCCGTCTTTGGTGGTGGAAGCGCGGGGTTGGCCTGGAGCGGGACCGTTCGGCGTCTGGCCTGTCGCCTGCCTGCCGAGCGCTGTCGCTGGGCGCCCGGGCGAGGCTCCGGTCACCGCCTCGGCGCTGCTCCCGGCGGCGTCCGCGGGGGTCGCCTTCTTCTCCTCCAGGTCGATACCGAACATGCTGTCCGCGGAGGCGATCCGCCAGGGGGTACCGTCCTTGTCGCGAACCACGATCTCCCGCTCGCTGCGGTCGGGGAGCTTGTCGACGTGACCAAGGATCTCGTCAGCCACGGTATCGCCGAATTGCCTGGCGATGGCCGCTCGATCATCGGCATCGAAGCTCTTCACCTGCGGCTTCGCGTTCAGCTTCTCCTCGATGCGCTGGGACGCTCTCTGGAACACGTCGTCGAGCTCGCTCGGCTTGAGCTCTCTGGGCGTCACCTCGACCTCGAGGAAGCTCTTGCCGTTGTGCTCCCGCGGGGTGACCTTGGTGATGGTCATGCGCGAGGGCACCAGGAGGACCTCTTTCTGCGCCTGGTTGTAGGCGATCGCGTCCCCGGGCCGCTGCTGGTCGGGGTAGGAGAACATGACCGTCGGGTAATGGCTCGTGGTGTTGATCTTCATGACGAGCCCGCCGTCCTTGACCCATTGATCCAGGGCCAGATCGGAGGTCCATGAGGTCGAGCTCGGGAGGATCTCGTCGAGCGTGCCGCCCTCGACCAGCGAGCTGGTGTCGAGATCGTTGATGACCCTGTAGAAGGTCAGATCCTGTTGCGGCAGGTCTCGGGTACGTGTGAGCAGGTCCCGAGCGACGCTCGAGAAGTCGTCGACCTTCTGGCGAAGGGTGTCCAGCTCGTCCGGGCGCAGATCGGTGCTGAGCTCGCCGTCGGTGCCGCGCTTGCTGGTGAACGCACCGCCTCCGGGGATCCCCCGCATCGTCTGCGCTTGAGGGCTGGTGTTGGACATGTCGCGCATCAGGCCATGGAGCGCGTCCATGTGCCGGGACGCCAGGGCTCTCCCCGGCGTGGGCGGCGCCTGCTGCGACGAAGACGAGGAGGATTGCTCGCCCGCATTCTTCGCTCTCTTGGAGCTCGCCGGGGCGTCCTGCTCCTCGTCGCTGTGTGCCTGCTGGGCTGTCCGCTTCCTCGCGCTGGCGGGCGCGGGGTCCTGGATGGGCGCCATTCCGGTGACGTTCGCCAGCGCGCCTGCATGGTCCGTGGAGGCGCCGTCGCCCTGGGCGTCCGCGTGGACCGCGCTGGGCGCCGGGGCCCCGGTCATCGCCTCGGCGCTGCTCTCGGCGACGTCAGCGGGCGTCGCCTTCTTCTCCTGAAGGTCGATACCGAACCGCTTGTCCGCGTCGACGATCCGCCAGAGGGTACCCTCCTCGTCGCGAACCACGATCTCCCGCTCGCTTGGGTCGGGGAGCTTGCCGACGTAACCGAGGATCTCGTCGGCCACGGTTTCGCCGAATTGCTGGACGATCTCCGGTCGTTGTTCGACCTCGAAGGACACCTCTTTCGGCTTCGCGTTCAGCTTCTCCTCGATGCGCTGGGACGCTCTCTGGAACACGTCGTCGAGCTCGCTCGATTTGAGCTCTCTGGGCGTCACCTCGACCTCGAGGAAGCTCTTGCCGTTGTGCTCCCGCGGGGTGACCTTGGTGATGGTCATGCGCGAGGGCACCAGGAGGACCTCCTTCTGCGCCTGGTTGTAGGCGATCGGCTCTTTGCCCCGCTGCTGGTCGGGGTAGGAGAACATCACGGTCGGGTAATGGCTCGTGGTGTTGATCTTCATCAAGAGCCCACCGTCCTGGACCCATTGATTCAGGGCCAGATCGGAGGTCCATGAGGTCGAGCTCGGGAGGATCTCGTCGAGCGTGCCGCCCTCGACCAGCGAGCTGGTGTCGAGATCGTTGATGACCCTGTAGAAGGTCAGATCCTCTTGAGGCAGGTCCTGGGTGCGTGCGAGCAGGTCCCGAGCGACGCTCGAGAAGTCGTCGACCTTCTGGCGAAGGGTGTCCAGCTCGTCCGGGCGCAGATCGGTGCTCAGCTCGCCGTCCGTGCCGCGCTTGCTGGTAAACGCTCCTCCGCCGGGGATCCCCCGCATCGTCTGCGCTTGAGGGCTGGTGTTGGACATGTCGCGCATCAAGCCCTGGAGCGCGTCCATGTGCCGGGACGCCAGGGCCCTGCCCGGCGCGGGCGGCACCTGCTGCGGCGAAGAAGAGGAAGAGGATGGCTCCCCCGCATTCTTCGCTCTCTTGGAGCTCGCTGGAGCGTCTTGCTCGTCGTCGCTCTGCGCCTGCGCGGCTGTCCGCTTCCTCGCGCTGGCGGGCGCGGGGTCCTGGATGGGCGCCATTCCGGTGACGGTCGCCAGCGCGCCTGCATGGTCCGTTGAGGCGCCGTCGCCTTGGGCGGGCGGTCGGGCCGGGCTGGGCGCCGGGGCCCCGGTCATCGCAGCGGCGCTGCTCCCGGCGATGTCAGCGGGTGTCGCCTTCTCCTGAAGGTCGATACCGAACCGCTCGTCCGCCGAGACGATCCGCCAACGGGTGTCGTCCTTGTCGCGAACCACGATCTCCCGCTCGCTGGGGTCGGGAAGCTTGCCGACGTAACCCAGGATCTCGTCGGCTACAATTTCGCCGAACTGCGCGACGATCTCCGGTCGTTGTTCGACCTCGAAGGACACCTCTTTCGGCTTCGCGTTCAGCTTCTCCTCGATGCGCTGGGACGCTCTCTGGAACACGTCGTCGAGCTCGCTCGGCTTGAGCTCTCTGGGCGTCACCTCGACCTCGAGGAAGCTCTTGCCGTTGTGCTCCCGCGGGGTGACCTTGGTGATGGTCATGCGCGAGGGCACCAGGAGGACCTCCTTCTGCGCCTGGTTGTAGGCGATCGGCTCTTTGCCCCGCTGCTGGTCGGGGTAGGAGAACATCACGGTCGGGTATTTGCTCGTGGTGTTGATCTTCATCAGGAGCCCGCCGTCCTGGACCCATTGATTCAGGGCCAGATCGGGAGTCCATGAGGTCGAGCTCGGGAGGAGCTCGTCGAGCGTGCCGCCCTCGACCAGAGAGCTGGTGTCGAGACCGTTGATGACCCGGTAGAAGGTCAGATCCTCTTGAGGCAGGTCCTGGGTGCGTGCGAGCAGGTCCCGAGCGACGCTCGAGAAGTCGTCAACCTTCTGGCGAAGGGTGTCCAGCTCGTCCGGGCGCAGATCGGTGCTGAGCTCGCCGTCCGTGCCGCGCTTGCTGGTAAACGCCCCTCCGCCGGGGATCCCGCGCATCGTCTGCGCTTGAGGGCTGGTGTTGGACATGTCGCGCATCAAGCCCTGGAGCGCGTCCATGTGCCGGGACGCCAGGGCCCTCCCCGGCGCGGGCTGAGCCGTCTGCGACGAAGACGAAGAGGAGGGCTGCCCCGCATTCTTCGCTCTCTTGGAGCTCGCCGGGGCGTCTTGCTCGTCTTCGCTCTGCGCCTGCGCGGCTGTCCGCTTCCTCGCGCTGGAGGGCGCGGGGGTCTCATCGGGCGGCATTCCGGTGGCGCTCGCGGCCTGGTCCTGGGCTGAACCGGACGCGGCGGGCGCTGGCGCCTGCATGCCGGTGGTGATGGCCGTGGGGTCCACGGGGCGCCCCGCGGGCGTCGCCTTCTTCTCCTCCAGGTCGATACCGAACATGCTGTCCGCGGAGGCGATCCGCCAGGGGGTACCATCCTTGTCGCGAACCACGATCTCCCGCTCGCTGCGGTCGGGGAGCTTGTCGACGTAGCCGAAGATCTCGTCGGCCACGGTATCGCCGAATTGCGCGGCGATGGCCGATTGTTCTTCGAACTCGAAGTGCTTCTCCTTCGGCTTGGCGTTCTGCTTCTCCCTGATGCGCTCGGAGGCTCTCTCGAACACGGCGTCGAGCTCGTCGGACTCGAGCTGTGCGGGCGTCACCTCGACCTCGTGGAAATGCTTGCCGTTGTGCTCTCGCGGGGTGACCTTGGTGATGGTCATGCGCGAAGGCACCAGGAGGACCTCTTTCTGATCCTGATTGTAGGCGATCGGGTCCACGCCCCGCTGCTGGTCGGGGTAGGAGAACATGACCGTCGGGTAATGGCTCGTGGTGTTGATCTTCATGACGAGCCCGCCGTCCTTGACCCATTGATCCAGGGCCAGATCGGAGGTCCATGAGGTCGAGCTCGGGAGGATCTCGTCGATCGTGTCGCCCTGGCTCAGCGAGCGGGTGTCGAGATCGTTGATGACCCTGTAGAGGGTCAGATCCTGTTGCGGCAGGTCCTGGGTCCTTGTGAGCAGGTCCTGAGCGACGCGGGAGAAGTCGTCGACCTTCTGGCGAAGGGTGGTAAGCTCGTCCGGACGCAGATCGGCGCGCAGCTCGCCGTCTTCGCCGCGCTTGCTGGTGAACGCCCCTCCGCCCGGGATCCCCCGCATCGTCTGCGCTTCCGGGGTCGTATTCGACATGTCGCGCATCAAGCCCTGGAGCGCGTCGATGTGCCGGAACGCCAGGAGGCCGGTGCCGCTCCTCGGCGTCGGCTGCGCCGCCTGCGACGACGAGGAGGGCAGCTCCGAATTCTTGGCTCTCTTGGAGCTCGCCGGAGCGTCATGCTCGTCGTCGCTGTGCGTCTGCGCGGCTGTCCGCTTCCTCCCGCTGGAGGGCGCGGGGGTCTCGTCGGGCAGCATTCCGGTGACGTTCGCGGCCTGGTCCTGGGCTGAACCGGACGTGGCGGGCGCCTGCGCCTGCCCTGGCGCCGTGGCGAACGAGCCGTAGGTAACGACGGTGAAGAGCTTCGGCATGACCTCCTTCTTCACGTCGACGGAGAAGGTCTGCCCCCAGGAATAGATGGGCACGGTGTAGTGCGTGCCGTTGTCCGTGATCTTGCCGTTGATGACGACCTGGTGCGTGCTCGACGCGTCGAACGTGCCCGCGTCGTCGAACGGCCTGGACTTCGCTGGATCCTTCGCGAACTCCTTCGCACGTTCGGCGAGCGCCTTGCCGTCGAGGACCGTGGCCAGGGCGAACGGGGCCTGGTCGGGCCGCGAGAGCACGTCGTTGATTCGGTCGACGTCGTAGCCGTCACCGGCGACCATGGTCCGGGCGTCGCCGCCCAGGATGTCGTTGAAGAGCGTCACCAGCGAGTTCGCCGACAGCAGCAGATCGCCGTGCTTCTTGGACGGACCGGCGGCGCCTTCGGGCCTCGTGGCTGCCTTGTCGAGGTAGCCGGGGATGGCCTGGGCGGTGTTCTCGGCGTCGGCCTTGTATTGGTCCGGGGCGAGCTTGCTGAGCATCTTGCCCATGCCCCGGGCGAGGAGGTAATCGAGGACGTGCTTGTCGGAGAGGGCGCCCCCCTTGCGCTCGACGTCGGCGCGCTTGGCCCCGGCCTTCTTCATGCCGTTCTGGAGCAGCTTGTTGCCGATGGGTGCCTGGTCCAGCGGGATCTCGCCGCGGATGGCACGCTGGATGGGATCGGCGATCTTCGGGCTCGTGGCAGCGCCGTCTTCGCCCTGCGCGGGCAGCGAGAAGTCGGCGAGCAGCTTGCCTTCGCGGTCGAAGAGCTTGCCGGAGAACTCGGCCGCGACCACGCGCGCGAACCCGCCCAGGTCGGAGGTGAGCAACGAGTGGAGCACGCCGTTCAGCGCGCAGATGGCGAACTGGGACTGGGAGAGGGAGTCGGGGTTTTCGATGAGCTCCGCGAGCCGCTCGATGAGCGACTCATCCACGCCCTGAGCTCGCATGAGCTCGCCGAGCAGCGCCGCGGCCTCCTGCTTGTTGTCGTCGGTGGCCGGATGAGACCATTGGGCGCTTTTCTCGTTCAGCGCCTTGAGCGTCGCATCGATCGAGGCCTTGCCATCGGTCGTGGAGGTGCTCTGGGTCGCGAGGCCGTCGGTGGTGGTGGAAGAGCCGGTGTCCCATGGAGCGGGGCTTCCGGTGACAGTGGCACCCTGCTTCGTGGCGCTCGGGTCGACCCCGAGCTCCTTGGGGGCCCCGGACCGCTGTTCGACACCCCTGCCGTCCCCGTCGGTTCTGGTGTTCGTCGCGGAGGACCCGCCGCGCGCGCCGGCCTGCTGTCCGCCTGCAGGCGTCAACGGCGCTAGAGGCGGGGCCTCGCGGCCGGGCTCGGGCCCTTGCGATGGCGCGAAGCGACCTCCGTCCTCGTCGTCGTCCTCGTCCTCGTCGTCGTCCTCGTCCTCGTCGTCGTCCTCGTCGTCGTCCTCGTCGTCGTCCTCGTCGTCGTCCTCGTCGTCGTCCTCGTCCTCGGAGCCGTCGTCGTCAGTCTGGTCCTCCAGGTCGTCGGGGTCTGAGTTCGTATCGCTGTGATCCTCGTCGTCGTCACTGCTCTGGTCCTCGTTCTCCGAGTCCTGCGCGTCTGCGTCCTGCGCATCGCTACCGAAGAACTCCTCGTCGACGCCACGCTGGATGTCATCAAGGACGGCCTCGATTCCATCCTGGATGAACAGGGCTTGCTGCTCCGGAGTGAGCTGCTCGAAGTGCTCGTCCCGCCGGGTCCTCGCCTGGTCCTCCATGGCCTGCAGCCCATCGTGGTAGGCACGGGCTTCGTCCTGATTGAGCGTCTTCCTGAAGCGCTCCAGATTGACGAGCTCCGACTGGTAGCCCAGCACCTCGAGCGCCGCCTTCTGCTGTGCGAACGCGGTCTCATGCCGATCTCGCTCGTTCGGTGGCAGGCGATCGAACTCGGCCTCTTTGCCTTCGAGGTTGATGAGCTTGAAGGTGTCGTACTGGTAGGCATGAGAGAGCTCATGGGCGATGGTGAGCACGACGCGCAGCTCAACGAGCTCCGGCGGCAAGGTGACGGGCACTCCAATGCCGGCCGGGAAGACGGTGCTCTCGAAGGGCCCTGGGCCGATGTCCGGGTCCTCGCCCGGTAACGTGAGCCCATCGGTGCGGAGATCGTCCTTGAAGGAGACGTTATCGTCGAACTTCCAGCGGTCGAGGATGCTGTCGATGGCCGCTTGCGATGGCCTGGGGCTCACGAGGGGGCGCGGCACGTTCTCCGGGTCGAACGTCACCATCGAGTCATGCAGGTACTCGTCGGGGAGCGCGTTCACGACCAGATCGGAGGTGCTCTCGATGTCCTCCTCGTCGCTGCTGTCATCGAGCCACGGCAGAGTCCCCGGGTTCGGGGTCGCGGAGGCTGCGAAGGAGCCCTGTGCGCTGGCCGCGGGCGAGCCGGCCGGCGCGATCATCCCGGTGGTGATGGCCGTGGCCGGGTTCCCGGGGGGCCGCGCGGGCAGCTGCGGGGCCGTCTCTGGCCGTGGCTGGCCGGGTCTCTCCGGCGCCTTTTCCTGGGCGCCCTGCGCCGGCAAAGCGCCCGCCTGAGGACTCGAGGCCTCCGTCGCCTTGGCTGTCCTCTGCTCCGGGGCATCACCGCGCAGCTCCCGCGGCTCGTTGTCCTTGGGGGCTTGCTCTGCCCCTCGCGTCGGCTGCTCGGGGGCGCGCGGCTCGGTGTCCTGGGCATCTTCCTTCGGTGATGACGCCCGATCCCCGGGCGGATCGCGGGGCTCGCCGTCCCGCGGCTCCCGATCGGGCCCTCCCGACCGGTGCTCGGAGGCACGCCGATCGGTGTCCTCGATGCCTTCCGGCGGCAGGGCGCGCGGGCCGACGAGCTCGTCGATCGCCTCTCTGCCCCTCTCCGCCAGGTCACGCTCGAACCTGTCCGCTCGGTCCTTGAGCACCCCGGCCCAGTCGTCGCCGAGCTTGCCCAGGTCGACGGTGCGAGCATTCTTGATCTGGTCGTCACCGATCTTGTCCTGCTTGAGGCCCCCGACGCTGGAGATGGGGTTGGCGGTCTTCTCGGTGGAGCGCCAGTTGTGGATGTAGCCGACGGTGCTGGGCGCGTTGGGCCCTGTCGTCTCGATGCCGATCTGGAGGGCGCCCGGCCTGTCCGACCTGGGCGGCCGGTGGCCGATGAAGATGTGGCCGTGAGCGCCGTCTGGCAGGATGACGTCGCCGTTGAAGTCCTTGAGGCCGAGGCCGCCGATGGCGAGGTTCATGCCGTAGAGCTCGGTGTCGTCGAGCTTGGACTTGATGGCGGCGACGTGTCCTCCTTCCTCCTTGAATTTGCCCTTGCCGAGCGCGATGTGGTGCGTCCCGAAGGCGCGCGGGAACACGCCGGCCTTCGGGTTGCCGTGACCGTCGGTGATGCCGAGCAGCTCGGTCACCGCGTACGGAGGGGTGCCCGCGGGGATCTGGATGTTGACCCGGCCGCCGTGGGAGAGGAGCTTGGCGACGGGGACGTCGCGGAGCGGGACATGGCTCTTTGCGCTGTCGTCGTAGATCTCGGCGCCTTCCTGGAGCAGGTGAAAGACGTTCGTGAGCACCTCGATCGACTGGTTGTGCCTGGCGAGGACGTCGTCGTTCGAGAGGGTGCCGCTTCCCGTCGGGTTCGGCACGGCGCCTAGCGCGATCGCCGTGGTCGCGTCGTCGTTCGGCGCCGTGTGCTCGAGCGTCTTGGCCCATTCTGCCGCGATGCCCCGATCGATCTCCTGCTTGAGCTCGCCCCGCCTCGCCGGGTCGGTCGCGTGCCTCGCCTCCATCGACAGGGCCACCGCGGCTGGAGGAGTGCCATCGAAGCGTTGCCCGCCCTCGCCGCTGTTCCTCTGTCGCGAGACGTAGCTCGCGAGGACGACCTTGCTCGGCTTGTGGAGCTGGTGGAAGCCGCGGAACCTCTCGCGATTCTCTTTCTTGTCGTCCGACAGGTACCGCTTGACCTGGTCGAGCGTGAGCATGCCGGAGGCGTTGAGCCAGCGCTGTCCCTGAGGGGTCGAGGAGAGCTGCTCGAAGGCGTTCCACTCGGCTTCGTTGAACAGCGGTCCCCCGGGGAAGCGCCTCCCGAGATCCTTCTTCGCCTGCGCGGGATGGGTGGGGAAGCCGCCGCTGGTCAGCTGCTCGGCGATGCTCGGGAGGCCTCGCTTCGCCTTCTTGCGGCTGCCTCTACCCGTATGAGTCCTCCATTCGGACTTCTCGACGACCTTGTCCGCGATCCATGTCACCTTGCCGTCCTGCGCCGGGTCGGCCGTGGTGGACGAGCTTCCCGGCGATGGTCCCGAGCCGCCGGTCCCCGGCTGCCGGGAGCCCTGCCCCGCGGGCTGTGACTTCGAGTCGGAGGGACTGGCGCGCGTGGGCTCCGCGGTGGAAGCGGGTTTACCGGCGGGGGCGCTCTTCGCGCCGGTCTCGCCCGTCTTGGGGGAGGTCTGAGCTGACGTGCTGTCCTTTGCGACGGTCTCCTTCGGGGGCGTCCCTCCGGGCACCTCGCCCCCCTTGGGACCCGTGCTTCCTGGCTCCGTCGCCTTGGTGTTCCCTTGGGGACCCTTCCCGAGGCCCGGAGATGGCTGGTCGGCAGGCTGTGTGGAGCCCTTGGGGAGGCCGCCATCGGCGGAGCGAGGCCTGACGATGGGCTCGGTGGTCTGAGGCTGTGTGGGGGCCTTGGGGAGGCCGCCATCGGCGGAGCGAGGCCTGACGGTGGGCTCGGTGGTCTGAGGCTGTGAGGAGCCCTTGGGGAGGCCGCCATCGGCGGAGCGAGGCCTGACGATGGGCTCGGTGGTCTGAGGCTGTGAGGAGCCCTTGGGGAGGCCGCCATCGGCGGAGCGAGGCCTGACGGTGGGCTCGGTGGTCTGAGGCTGTGAGGAGCCCTTGGGGAGGCCGCCATCGGCGGAGCGAGGCCTGACGGTGGGCTCGGTGGTCTGAGGCTGTGAGGAGCCCTTGGGGAGGCCGCCATCGGCGGAGCGAGGCCTGACGATGGGCTCGGTGGTCTGAGGCTGTGAGGAGCCCTTGGGGAGGCCGCCATCGGCGGAGCGAGGCCTGACGGTGGGCTCGGTGGTCTGAGGCTGTGAGGAGCCCTTGGGGAGGCCGCCATCGGCGGAGCGAGGCCTGACGATGGGCTCGGTGGTCTGAGGCTGTGTGGGGGCCTTGGGAAGGCCGCCATCGGCGGAGCGAGGCCTGACGGTGGGCTCGGTGGTCTGAGGCTGTGTGGGGGCCTTGGGGAGGCCGCCATCGGCGGAGCGAGGCCTGACGATGGGCTCGGTGGTCTGAGGCTGTGTGGGGGCCTTGGGGAGGCCGCCATCGACGGAGCGAGGCCTGACGATGGGCTCGGTGGTCTGAGGCTGTGTGGGGGCCTTGGGGAGGCCGCCATCGGCGGAGCGAGGCCTGACGGTGGGCTCGGTGGTCTGAGGCTGTGTGGGGGCCTTGGGGAGGCCGCCATCGGCGGAGCGAGGCCTGACGATGGGCTCGGTGGTCTGAGGCTGTGAGGAGCCCTTGGGGAAGCCGCCATCGGCGGAGCGAGGCCTGACCGGATCCTGCAGGTTCCCGGCGTTGGAGAGCGGCGGCCTCGGCGTCGCGGTCGGGGAGCTTGGCGCGCTGGTGGGTGCTCGGCCGACATTGGGGCTGTTGTTGCCGGTCGTCGTGCTCCCGAACTGGCTCCCTGATGGACTGTGCGGCGCGGCCGTCGTCGTGGTCGTCGGGCCGGGCGAGCTCGGTTTGCTGGTGCTCTTCCGCGTGACGGGATCCCAGCCGGAGAAGGGGTCTGGCTTCGGGGTCGGGCTGGGAGCCGCGGCCTGGTTCACGGCGCTGGGCGCGGCCGTGCTGCTGGACGTGCCGCCGGCGTCGGTCACGGAATGCGCGTAATTGCCCGAGCTCTTCATCTGGGCGCGCAGCCCCCCGCGGACACCTGTGGCTTTCGACGGCGAAGGCGAACGGCTACGCGAGGAGGTGCGCGAGGAGGCCATGCGCCATGAATGACGCGAAATTCATGCGCTGCCAAGCGCCTCGATCCTCGCCTTCACGCGGGATATGCCGTGCCATGTCGCCCCGCTCGGCCAACCGCGAATCTCTCCGGATCCGCCTTGTGGACCGGAGATCCCCGCGCCTTCGCGCCATTGTGGCGCTCCGCCGGGACCGAATCCGCGCATGCATCCAGGGCGGCGCGGCGACAAGCATCGCGATTGCGGTCGGTCCGCCGAGCAGGTAACCTGGCGCTCCGATTGCACCCACGGACGTGTCAGCTTTACTGGAATATTACGTTGTGGGTGAGCGCTTGCTGCCTCTCCGCTCACGCGTCTGGCGCGCGGCCGTGCGTCGGCGCGCCCGACGAGGTCGAGGTGCTGCCGAGGCGATTCCAGGGTTGAGCCCGCTCGCTGCGCGGCCGCCGCCGGCGCGAGTTGTCTCGCGCGGCGCGCTTGTGTACGAGGTTCTATCTACGGCAGCGCTGGCCCATGAAGCCGTCGCGCAGGGCCAGGAGGACGAGGAGCCATGAGCGTCACGACGATCGACGTTGCCGAGGTCGCGCCTTCGACGGCGCCCCTGCCCGCGTTCGACGAGGAAGCGACGGTGCAGAGCCTGCTCGTCTCGCCCGTCGAGGCCGCCTACCGCCATCGCCTGCCCCTCGTCGGACGCACGGACGTGCACCCGCTCGTCCAGGCGGCCTACATGGCCTATACCCAGCGTTATCCCCTCGTGCTGTCACCCGACGTGGTCTGGTTCTGCCTTGCCCGGGGGTTCACGCTCCACGTCGCCGCGAACGAGGCGCAGCGGCGTCAGGTGCTCCTCGACGACAGCGACTTCGAGCTGAGGATCGATCGGCCGGATTTCACGCTGGGCGAGGTGAACCCGTGGCCCGTCGCGTTCTCGGATTTCTCCACCCTGATCACCGCGCGGCTCGGCAAGCTGCGGGAGCTCGTGACAGCCAGTTTCTCCACCACGGGACCGGTGGAGCGCGTGGCGTCGGAGCTCACGGTGATGACGCCGTTCGCGCCGCACTTCGAGTGGCAGCCGCCCTTCCCCGCGGACATGAGCTTTCCGGATCGTGGGATCCCGCGCATCTACCTGCTCGGCACGGCGGACGACTGGCGCTGGGTGCGCCACCGCGCGGCGGCGTTCGTCCCCTTCGGGGCGGAGCGCTGGACTGACGTGCTCCTGCCGGTGCTCGACCAGATCGTCGCTGCGGCGGAGGGGCGTCAGGATCCAGCGTTCTGGCGCGCCTTCTTCCGGTACGAGAACGCCGCGGACGAGCTCACCGGGTGGATCCACGTGCTCTTTCCGTACCTGCGCGCCTGGCCGGCCGACCACTTCGTCTGGAATGCGTACCTCGACGGCTGGCTCGATCGCTGGAAGGCCGCGGAGGCCCGGCGCAACCCGCTCTCCGCGCTGGCGGATCCGGAGGGGCCCGGGTTCGCGCAGCTCCCGCCGGGGCTGACCAGCGTGCCCTTGCGGTTCATCGACGCGCAACGCCGGGAGCACCCCCTGGAGTTCGTCAGCGGCCTCATCGGCGTCACGCAGGACCAGCACTCGCTCGCGCTCATTCCGGAGTTCGTGTGGGCCGTCGTGCACGGTGAGCCCGGCCCCGGGGTCGAACAGCCCGCCGGCGCGGGCTGAGGGGCGCAAGGCCGCTCGGCGAGGGCTGCGCCCGCCCCCTCTCGGCCGGCTACCCGAACCGCACCTCGAGCCCCGCGCCCCCGCCCGCCACCACGACCTCCCGATCCCTGCACCCCGGATCCTCCGCCATGCGCGCCGCGATCGGCGTGATCACCCGCTCCTCGATCACCCGCTTCAGCGGCCGCGCCCCGCGCCTCGGATCGAACCCCGCCTCGGCCAGGAAGGATCGCGCCTCGGGCAGCACGCGGAGCCTCAGGTTGCGCCGCACGAGCCCTGTGCGCGCCTCGGCCTTGGCGAGCTCGAGATCGACGATCCTGAGCACGCTGTCCCGCCCGAGGCCCCGGAACTGCACGACGTGGTCGATGCGGTTCACGAACTCCGGCCGGAAGTGCTCGCGCACGCCCGCCGGCGCCCCGCGCCGCGCGCCCGGGGGCAGGGCGCGCCCGTCGTCGCCGCCGAAGCCGACCGGCGCCCGGTCGGCGACGCCGAGGTTCGACGTCATCACGATGAGCACCATCCGGAAATCCACGTGGCGCCCGTCCTCGTCCGTCAGCCGCCCCTCGCCGAGGATCCCGAGCAAGAGGTCGAACACCTCGCGGTGCGCCTTCTCGATCTCGTCGAGGAGCACGAGCGACAGCGGCTCCTGCCGCACGCGCTGCGCCAGCGTCGTCGCGTCCGGCCCCGCCGCGAGCAGGCGCGCCGACGAGCCCGGGAGCCTGTACTCGCTCATGTCGAGCCGGATCATCCGCCCCTCGTCGCCGAACATCGACCGCGTGAGCTCCTTCGCGAGCTCCGTCTTGCCCACGCCGGTCGGGCCGACGAACAGCAGCGTGCCGCACGGGCGCTCGGGGTCGTTCATCCCGGCCTTGAAGCGCGCCAGCACCCGCGCCGCCGTGTCGCACGCCTCGTCCTGCCCGATCACGCGCCGCTTCAGCCCGCGCGCGATCGTCTCGGCGCTCGCGGGGATCTCGTCGGCGATGAGCTCGATCGGCAGCCCCGAGTGGCGCGCGTAGGCCTCGGACACGTCCCGCGGGTACAGCACGCGCGCCGGCGCCGCGCCGGCCGCCTCTGCCTCCGCGCCGGCCCGCGTACCGGCCTCCTGCGCGAGCCAGTCGAAGAAGCGGAACGCCTTGCCGGGGAAGAGCACGTCGCGCCGGAACATCGCGAGGTGCTGCACCAGCCGCTTCTTGCCCGCCGGGTGCAGCCGGACGCGCGTCTCCTTCCGCGCCTCGTACTCCGCGAGCAGCGCAGGCACCGCGGCCGCATCCGGCTCGCGCAGCCGGACGATCTGGAAGCACGCCACGAGCGAGGCCGCGCGGCGCTGGCACGCCTCGAGCTCCGGCTCGGTGCACTCCGCGATGAGGCTCACCTCGCCCGTCCGGAGCGCCGGCAGGAACACGTCGCCGATCGACGCGCCGTCCGGCTGCGGCCGCAGCAGCGGCAGGAGCGCGCCGACGTGGAGCAGATCCCCCTCGTGCGACAGCTCGCTCACGAGCCTCAGGCACCTCGCCTGCCACATGCCGAGGTACTTCATCCCGGCGAGCAGCCGATCGGCCGACGTGCTGAACAGGCCCGGCGAGCTCGCGCGCGCCTTGTCCCTTCGCCACGCCGCGAACCGCCGCGCCAGCCGGTGGACCCAGGTCGTCTTGCCGACGCCCGGGCCGCCCACCAGCAGGATGGACGGCATCGACGTGGCGCGCGCCGCGTCGAACAGCGGCAGCGCCCGCTCCAGCTCCTCGGACTCGCCCACCGCGAGCGGCAGCCGCTGGCGCGCGGCCTTCTCGACGAGATCCTCGGAGACGGCGTGCAGCGTGGGGCGCTCGTCCTCCGGGCGCCGAGCGCTCCGGCCGGCGCGCTCCATCCGGCGCGGCGACCAGGGGCGCACGTACTCGTCTCCCTCCCGGCGAAAATCGAAGAGCGACCGCGGGGATTCGCCGAGCAGCGCGCTCGTGACGAGCTGGCGGAGCACGTCGGGCGCGATCGAGAGATCCTCGAGGACCACGGACCAGCCGAAGCGGGGGAGCATCACGCGGACGCCGCCCTCGGCGAGCTTGCTCGCGAGGTACGTGAGCCGCAGCGGGATCTGGCGCCGGCCGACGACGGCGGTCCGCTTGACCGTGGTCTGCGGGTGGACGTCGACGTCCAGCGAGCGGACCTCGAACGACTCGTCCCACAGGTAGCGATCGAGATCGTCCTCGTCCGTGGCGAGCCTCGCGTGGAGCTCGACCTCGATCGCGCGCAGCACCTCGTCCTCGGAGGCGCCATAGGCGGACGGCGCCGGCCGATCGAAGAGGAATGCCCACGTGCGCAGGAGGATGCCGGTGAAGCGGCCGTCGTGGTGGGCGATGAAATAGACGCGGAGCGATTTCTTGGTCATACGGTGGCGGTGGAAACGCGCAGCCTGACCGCGCGAGCCTACCACACCCGGGCAACACCCCGCGCCGGGAGCGCCGCTGCGTTGATCGGCCGCGCGGTTGGTTGTTTCGTTGCGCGCGCCGTCGTTTCATTGCTCCCCTCTTTCATTGCGCCATTGTGCCGATTCCGCCGCAGTCGTCCGCGCAGCGCCCCGAGGAGGCCTGTCCCGGCGCGAGGCGGAGCGGCGCCGGAATACGCTGGCGGTCGACTCAACGTCAGATCTACTCCATGCGTCGTGGTGACGGCGTGCGTCAAAGCGGCCGCGCGCCGCGACGCAGGAACAACCGTGCTGCATAATTCTCGCGGTGTGGAGATGTGTAATCTCATCCACCCTGGTCTCCTCGGGAGGTGTAGAGTGGTGTTCATGCCGCAAACGCCTTATTTCATGACGCCTCGCCGCCGCGCGGCTCGAGCCGCCTTTTCCTTGTTCCTGTCGCTTGCCCCGCTCGCGGGGGCCGTGCCCGCGAGCGCTGCTGTGGAGCAGCTGGACGGCACGCGCCTGCCCACGCCGGTCAAGGACAACGAGCTTGGCCTCGTGAGGAGCCGGGGCTTCGAGGACGACGCTGTCACGCTTGAAGGGCTCTTCATGCACCGGGACGAAGACATCGATCCGGTGGCCGACGCGAGCACGGAGCCAGGTGTCTTCTCGCCGCTCTGCGGGTTCTCGGGAGAGCTGGTGCTGCGTGGGGGCGGGTGCAAGGTCGCGTTCGGCTGGTACAACGCGACCGCGAGCGGCGTGCGCCCGCCGGACAACCAGATCTACGAGCTGATCCCCGCGGACACCTCGACGGCGTTCGACTGCGACGACGACGATTTCTGCCCGCTGGCCACGATGGAGACCACCCAGACGGGGCAGCACGGCTGGACGCCGCGGCAGTTCTCGGCGGCGGACATCCGGAACGATCGGCGGTACCAGGGCGGTCTGGTCGGCTTCGCGCTGATCGGCAAGGCGGGCACCTACTGCACCCAGACGAAGTTCTCGCAGCGCGAGCTGAACACCGTCTGCACGAGCTGCACGCCGAACGAGCCGTGGGTGACCACGCTGATCTACACGTCGACCGCCGAGCCCGACGCGTTCTATGTCGCCTTCGAGGACCTGCCCGTGACCGCGACGAGCTGGAAGGGGAACCAGGGCGGGTACGAGAACGACGGCGATTTCAACGACTTCGTCTACTACATCACGGGCGTGACCTGCAAAGGCGGCGGCGAGGTCTGCGACACGGGCCTGCAGGGCGCGTGCGCCGTGGGCAGGACGGGCTGCGCGACCGAGGGCGAGGTCCAGTGCCTGCCCGTGCTCGAGCCCGGCGAGCAGAAAGAGACCTGCGACAACATCGACAACGACTGCGACGGCAAGGTCGACAACGGCGAGGGGCTCTGCAACGAGGGCTTCGTGTGCAACCGCGGGTCGTGCGTGCCGTACTGCGGGCGCGGCGAGGTGGTCTGCGACCTCGGCCTCGTCTGCAACGACGACGGCTTCTGCGTGGAGCCGGCGTGCGTCGACAAGGAGTGCACCGGCGGCCAGATCTGCGTCGGCGGCAACTGCGTGGGCGGGTGCGACGGCGTCGTCTGCCCCGCGAACCAGGAGTGCCAGCTCGGGCGGTGCGTGGATCTCTGCGCCCACATCGAGTGCGAGGACGGCGCGGTCTGCGAGCGCGGCATCTGCCAGTCCAACTGCGGCTGCCGCACCTGCCCGACCGGCAAGGTGTGCGGGGAGGACGGCCGTTGCGTCGACACCGGCTGCGACGGCAAGACGTGCGCTGACGGGCAGGTCTGCGTCGCCGGGAGCTGCGTCGATGCGTGCGCGGGCGCCGTCTGCCCCGGCAACGCGCCGTGCGTCAACGGGGCCTGCGGCGAGCCGGTGGTCCACGGCGGCGCCGCCTCCGCCGCGAGCGGAGGGCCGATCGGACCCGACGTGGGGCTCGACGATCCGGTGGATCTGACCACCGGCTCCGGCTCCGGCTCTGGCTCCGGCTCCGGCGGCGCGAGCGGCGGCGGCACGGGCGGCAACAAGCCCGACACGTCCTGCGCTTGCCGCGCGGGCGCGACCTCGGAGGCCTCGCCGGCCAGGGTCGGCCTGCTCGGGCTCGGTCTCCTGCTGCTCGCCGGCCGCAGGCGCCGCGCGCGCCGCGCCGCGAGCCGCGCGTAAGCCTCGCTCCGGCGCGCGCCGCGGGGGCCGTCAGTTGGCCTTCCGCGCCTCCCGCGCCTCCCGCGCCGCGCCGTTCGCCCTCCGCAAGCCGCGCTCTGGCCCGCCGCGCGCCCGCGTCACCCCGCGGAGCGCGCGGCCATCGCCGCGACGAGGCCCCCCACGACGGCCGCCAGGACCCACGCGAGGCGCGCGCCGTACGGTGACGCGGCCGCGGCGCCGGCGGGCAGCGGGAACACCACCGACCGCACCCGCCGGGACTCCGCGTCGACGAGGAGCACGCCGTCGACGTCGAACGCGACGCGGTACTCGAGCAGCTGCCGCCGCGTCGCGGGCGTGTCGATGCGCGGCGCGAGCCGGCCCGTCTTCACCTCGGCGACATACCGCCTGGGACCGTGCGCCACGAGGTAGTCGGCGCGGAGCCCGACGCTGACCGGCTCGCCGTCGATCTGGACTCCGTACGAGACCGCGACCTGCCGGCCGACGATGGTGTAGCCGAGCTCGCGGAGGAGCGCCTCGGCGCGGGCCTCTCCCGCGGCGCCCTGCGCCCGGCACCGCGAGAGCCGGCGCCGCTGCCATGCGCGCCTCCACGCGAGCCGGAGCGTCTGGACCAGCCCGAAGGAGAGCGCCGCGCCGGCCACGGCCAGGAGGAGCTCGGGCGGCATGTCGCGGAAATCCACGCTGCGCGGGTTTGCTCAGGAATCGGGATACCGGGCCAAGTTTTCTGCGCCGGATCTCCTGCGGCTCGGCTGGCGCGCATGTCCACGCGCTCCTATGACTGGGCCGCAAGAGGCATACCGCCTGCTCGTGCTCTGGTGTGGTGGCGCCGTGTTCCAAGAGCGTGCCCGGCTGATCGGGTCAGGGATGTACACCCATCGTCCGCGAGAGCACCCTCATGCGGCATCCGAGAATCGTCTGCCTGTGATCGAACACGAGGAGAGGCACCGTTCGCAGATCCGCGCGCTGACCGAGGCCAGCCACGCGCTCGCGTCGGCGTGTTCGGCGCCCGCGATTCAAGAGATCGTCCTCTCCGCGGCGGCGCGCCTGAGCGGCTCCGGCAGGGCCGTCCTGATCCTGAACGACGAGGACGAGCGCCCGGTCGTGCGAGCGGCGCTGGGGCTCGATCCGGCGCTGCTCGCCGAGCTCTCTGGCCGCCCGCTCCCGAGCGCCGACGACGGGATAGCGCGAGCGCTGGACGGCGCGGCCCACGTCGCCGCCGCGCCGCTGATCGTCAGCGGCCGTGTCTCTGGCGTGCTCGCGGTCGAGCGCGCCGCCCCGGCCTCCGGCGAGGATGCCTGGCTGATCGAGGCGCTCGCCGATCAGGCCGCGGTCGCGCTCGCGGGCCCTGCCGAGGGCGCCGCGCACGCAGGCGCCAGGGAGCCGCCCGCGCGCCTGGAGGCGGACGTACAGGACGAGCGCTATCGCCTCCTCGGTCGAGCGATCAAGGACCCGATCTGGGACTGGGATATCCGGACGGACCGGGTCGAGCGCAACGCGACATTTCACGAGGTCTTCCGCTACACGCCCGAGCAGACGGCCCCGACCGGCGCATGGTGGGTGGACCGCATGCTGCCCGAGGATCGCGACCGCATTGCGCGCGCGCTCGAGGAGCTCATCCACGGGGACGCCGACACCTGGTCGGCGCAGTACCGCGTCTACCGCGGCGACGGCTCCGTCGCCCGCGTGTTCGATCGCGGCGCGGTGCTCCGCGACGCGGGAGGCAGGGCGATCCGCATGGTCGGCGCGACGGTGGACCTGACCGAGCGGTTCCGGATCGAGAGCGCGCTCCAGGACCGGGAGGATCGGCTCCGGCTGGCCACGTGGGCGGCGGACGTGGGCACGTGGCGAGTCGACCTGGAGACGCGGTACGACACGAGGGACGCGAGCCTGAACCGCATCCTGGGCCTGGACGAGCGCGAGACGACGCAGCCCGTGGGCGACTGGTTGACCCGCGTCCACCCGGAAGATCTCGACGCCGTGATCGCCATGCACGAGCGGAGCGTCCGCGAGCGGTGCATCTACGACATCATCCACCGCGTCGTCCGCGCCGACGGGTCGATCCGGTGGGTCCACGATCGCGGGCGCATCGTCGCCGATCGGGACGGTTCCCCGCTGTTCCTGACGGGCGCCGTCGTCGACATCACCGAGCTGAAGCAGCTCGAGCACGAGCGCACGGAGCTGCTCCGCCGCGAGCAGCAGGCGCTCGCCCAGTCGGAGAAGGACCGCATCCGGGCCGAGGACGCGAACCGCATGAAGGACGAGTTCCTCGCGACGGTCTCCCACGAGCTGCGGACGCCGCTCACGGCGATCCTGGGCTGGGCGCGGCTGATCAAGGACAAGGCCCTCGCCCCGGAGCGCGTCAAGCAGGGCATGGCGTCGATCGAGCGCAACGCCCACGCGCAGGCGCAGATCGTCGACGATATCCTGACGGTCTCCCGGATCATCACGGGCAAGCTGCGGCTCCGCACGATCGCCGTGGATCTCGCCGCGGTCATCGAGGCCGCCGTGGACACCATCACGCCGACGGCGAAGGCGAAGGAGATCGAGATCCGCGTCGAGCCGGGCGAGGGGCTCAGCCACGTGTGCGGCGACCCGGATCGCCTCCAGCAGGTCATGTGGAACCTGCTCTCCAACGCGGTGAAATTCACCCCGAAGCGAGGGCTGGTCACCGTCCGGGTGGGGAGGAGCGACTCCCAGGTCGCGATCTCGGTCACGGACAACGGCAAGGGCATCGCCACGTCGTTCCTGCCGTATGTGTTCGACCGCTTCCGCCAGGGCGACTCCTCGCCGACGAGGGCTCACGGCGGGCTCGGCCTGGGGCTCGCGATCGTCCGCCACCTCGTCGAGCTGCACGGCGGCACGGTGGAGGCGGAGAGCCCGGGCGAGGGGGCAGGATCGACGTTCACGGTGACGCTCCCCCTGCCCGCGGCGCCCTCCGCCGGGCACGAGGGGCCGCCGTCCGCGCCGGGGCGCGCTCCGCCGTGGAGCGGGGAGCCGCCGCCGCTCTTCGGCGTTCACGTCCTCGTCGTCGAGGATGAGCCGGACGCCCGGGAGATGCTCGCGTTCTTGCTGGAGGGAGCGGGCGCGCGGGTCACCACGGCCGGCTCTGCGAGCGAGGCCATGAGCGTCCTGGAGCGGCTGAGGCCCGATGTCCTGCTCAGCGACATCGGTATGCCGGGGGAGAGCGGCTATGCGCTGATCCACCAGCTCCGCGCGGCGGGCCGGGACGAGATCCGGCGCATCCCCGCCGTGGCCCTGACCGCCTATGCCCGGATCGAGGACCGGAGGAGGGCGCTGGCGGCCGGCTTCCAGAAGCACGTCGCCAAGCCGATCGACCCTGCCGACCTGGTGCAGGTCGTCGCGGATCTCACGGGCCGCTCGGGCGGCGACGGCGCCCCCGCCCGCTCCCGGCGCGGCGCCCTCCTCGGTTGACCCCGCGCGGCGCGCGCCCGCTCTAGGCCAGCTCGACGCCGAGCAGCCACAGCATGAGCGCCTTCTGCACGTGCAGCCGGTTCTCGGCCTGATCCCACACGCGCGAGCGCGGCCCTTCGAGCGTCTCGTCGTCGATCTCCTCGCCGCGGTGCGCCGGCAGGCAGTGCAGCACGATGGAGTGCTGCGCGGCCCTCGCCATCACCTTGGCGTCCACGGTCCAGCCGGCGAACGCGGCGCGGCGCTTCTCCGCCTCGGCCTCGTGTCCCATGCTCGCCCACACGTCCGTGTTCACCACGTCCGCGCCCGCCGCGCCCTCGCGCGGGTCGTGGGTGATCGTGACGTGGCCCGTCTTCCGCGCGCGCTCGACCTCGTCCGCGGGCGGCATGTACCCCTCGGGCCCCGCGAGCACGAGGTGGAAATCGAAGAGCTGCGCCGCCTCGAGCCACGAGCGCGCCATGTTGCTCGCGCAGTCGCCGAGGAACGCGACGCGCCGGCCGGCGATGCCGGTCCTGTCCCCGCTCGCCGCGAGCGCCTCCTGGATCGTGAAGATGTCGCTGAGCACCTGCACCGGGTGGCCGTCGTCCGAGAGCGCGTTGATCACCGGCACGCTCGCCTCCGCCATCTCGAGCAGGCGCGCGGTCGACGACGTGCGGAACGCGATCGCGTCGCAGTACCGGGCGAGCACGCGCGCCGTGTCGCGGATCGGCTCGCCGCGGGCGAGCTGGCTGCCCTGGGTGCTCAGCACGACCGGCTGGGCGCCGAGCTGCGCGATGCCGACCTCGAACGACACGCGCGTGCGCGTGCTCGCCTTCTCCAGGACGACCGCGATGGCCCGGCCGGCGAGCATCGTCGTGCGCCGCCCTTTCGGCTCCTCCTTCAGGCGAGCGGCGAGCCTGAGCACGCGGTGCGCTTCGGCCAGGGTCGTGTCCGTGATCTTGAGGTAATCGCGCTTCGCCATTGTCCCGCCTTCCGCGTCGCCGCCGTCCGGGCGCGCCGTCGTGCCGCGGGCAGCCCGCGACGCGGGGCGCGCCGTACGCCCGTCGTGATGTGGCACAACCGGGACGCCGCCGTCAATCGGCCGTGGATCCGCCGTGGACCGCGCTCAGCGCCAGATCTCGATCTGCCACGCGGCGTCCGAGATCTTCTCGACGGACGCGCGGATCCCGAGGAGATCTCGGAGCAGCCCGAGGTGGGTCGTCGTGTGGGATGACGGGCGTACGGTCCGGAAGGCGCCGCGGCCCGCGAGGGCGATCGGCAAGAGCAGCTGATCGGCCAGGTGCTCGCCCACGGGGACGCCCGCCGCGAGGTAGTCGCGCGCCTCCTCGGCCGCCTTCGTGGCGACGGACTCCGCGCGCATGCCCTTCGCGCCGAACCCGGTGAAGACCTCGGTCACGTGCTCGCTCTCGACGGCGATGGTGAGCACGTTGCCCGGGCCGTTCCCGCCCCTCAGCACGCTGGGCTTGAAGCAGTCCGGCTCCCAGCCGAGCACCGCCGCCGCCGCGTCGAGCTCGCGCATGGCGATGGCGCCCGGGAGGTTCGACACCGTCGCGACCGCCCGCCGGCCGCGGATCTCCCCGCGCTCGAGGAGCTCGAGCGGCGCGAGCGCCGGCGCCGGCGCGATCGAGACGCGGGCCAGCCCGCCGCCGGCCGGGTAGAAGCCGGGCGTCACGAGCGTCGCGGTGACGTCCGGCCCCATCCGCCGCACGAGCGGCAGGTAGGCGAGGTCCAGGAAGTCGAACGGCGGCGCCAGCGGGTTGTGCGTGCCGCCCTCGAGCGTGAGCGCCGACGGCGCGGGCGCGCGGAGCAGCGCTGGCAGGACGGTCTGCAGCACGAGCGTCGTGCTCCCCGCGCTCCCGACCTGGAACGTGTGCTCGCCGGGGACGATCGCGGTCGGTCGAAACACGATCTCCTGCGATCCGAGCGCGGCGCCCGACACCTCGGCGCGGCCGATCTGGGCCGCGGCCCGGACCGAGGTCAGGTGTTGCCGCATCAGGCCCGGGCGCGCGCGGCCCTTGCGGATCGAGGTGATGCGGACGGGCGTCTGCGTGATCAGCGAGAGGCCGAGCGTCGTGCGGAGGATCTGGCCCCCTCCCTCTCCGATGGATCCATCGATGGTCAGCATGGCGATCGGCTCTCCCCTGGATCAGCGATATCACGGCGCCGGGGCGCGGGGCTCACCCCTTCACGCAGACGACCTGCCGCAGGGTGTGGACGATCTCGACGAGATCCTTCTGCGCCCGCATCACGTCGTCGATCGGCTTGTAGGCCGCCGGCGTCTCGTCGATCACGTCCTCGTCCTTGCGGCACTCGACGCCCGCGGTCGCGGCCTCGTGGTCCGCGACGGAGAAGCGGCGGCGCGCCTCGCCCCGCGACATGACGCGGCCCGCGCCGTGGCTCGAGCTGCAGAAGCTCTCCGGGTTGCCGAGCCCGCGGACGATGAACGAGCGCGCGCCCATGCTGCCCGGGATGATCCCGAGATCACCCGCCTGCGCGCGGACGGCGCCCTTGCGGGTCACGAGCACGTCCTTCCCGTAGTGGTGCTCGCGCGCCACGTAGTTGTGGTGGCAGTTCACCGCCTCCACGGTCGCGTCGAAGGGCGGCAGCTCGCCCGAGCCGCGGAGCGCCTCGACCACCTGCGCCATCATCAGCTCGCGGTTCACCGCCGCGAAGTCCTGCGCCCACGACACCGCCTGCATGTAGTCGTGGAAGTGCCTCGTCCCGTCCGGCAGGTAGGCGAGGTCGGCGTCGGGCAGGTTGATGAAGAAGCGCCTCATCTCCTGCTTGGCGAGCTCGATGAAGTAGCTCCCGACCCGGTTGCCGACGCCGCGCGACCCGCTGTGCAGCATGACCCAGACGCGGTCCTCCTCGTCGAGGCAGAGCTCGATGAAGTGGTTGCCGGTCCCGAGCGTGCCGAGGTGCTCGATGGCGTAGCCGCGCCCGATGCGCGGGTGCTTCTCGACGATCTGCCGGTACCGCGGCTCGAGCTCGGCCCATGCCGCGACCTGGGCCGGGGGCGGCGAGCGCCACGCGCCGCGGTCGTTCTTCCCGCCGTTGTCGGTGCGGCCGTGCGGCACGGCGCCCTCGATGGCCGCCCGGAGCCCGCGCAGCGCGTCCGGCAGCTGCGACGCGGAGAGGCTCGTGCGCGCCGCCATCATCCCGCAGCCGATGTCGACGCCCACCGCCGCCGGGATGACCGCGCCGCTCGTCGCGACCACGCTCCCCACGGTCGCGCCGATGCCCTGGTGCGCGTCGGGCATCACGGCGATCCACTTGTGGATGAACGGCAGCGCGGCGAGGTTCTTGAGCTGCGCCTCCGCGGCGGTCTCGAACGGCACGCCGACCGTCCACGCCTTGATGGGCACGCCCGAGTCCGTGGGGATGACGTTGTAGCTTCGCTCCATGGCAAGATCTCCGGTGAGGGGCCGAGCCGTCCGGCGCGCGCCGCGGCGCGCGTTCGCGGCGGGGTCCGTCGGTCTCCGTCGTTTCCGTCGGTTCGTCGTTCCTGCGTCTGCGTATCGCACGGCGCGTGCCACTCGAAATCCAGGCGATCGCGGGGCAGCTGGCAGTGCGGATTAGACCTGTGTATAAATCGGTTAGAGAACATTCTATGACGCGCAAGACGACCGTGGTCCTCGGCATGCTGGGCCCGACGCTGGACACCGGGAAGACGGCGGAGCGCTGGTCGCGCTGGCGCCCGAGCGTGGCGCTGTGCCAGCACGAGGACCTGATCGTCGACCGGTTCGAGCTGCTCTACCAGCGCCGCTTCGAGGGCCTGGCCGAGACGGTGATGGGCGACGTGCGGCGCGCCTCGCCGGAGACGGACATCCGCGGTCACGTGGTCGAGGTGGACGATCCGTGGGACTTCGAGGCGGTGTACGGCGCGCTCCACGACTTCGCGCGGGCGTACCCGTTCGCGCCGGACCGGGAGGACTACCTCGTCCACATCACGACGGGCACGCACGTCGCGCAGATCTGCCTGTTCTTGCTCACGGAGTCGCGGTACTTCCCGGGTCGCCTCATCCAGACGTCGCCGCCGAAGCGCGACCGTGAGGAGCTCGCGGCCGGGTCGTTCACGATCATCGATCTCGACCTCTCGAAGTACGACCGCATCGCGTCGCGCTTCCAGAAGGAGCAGCGCGAGGGGGTGTCGTTCCTGAAGAGCGGCATCGACACGCGGAACGCGGCGTACAACCGGCTGATCGAGCGGATCGAGCACGTGGCGATCGCGTCGCGCGCGCCCATCCTGCTGATGGGCCCGACGGGGGCGGGCAAATCGCAGCTCGCGCGGAAGATCTACGACCTCAAGAAGGGGCGCCGGCAGGTGGGCGGCGACTTCGTGGATCTGAACTGCGCGACGATCCGCGGCGACGGGGCGATGTCGGCGCTGTTCGGGCACACGAAGGGGTCGTTCACGGGGGCGCTCCAGGACCGCCCGGGGCTCCTGCGCAAGGCGCACGAGGGGGTGCTGTTCCTCGACGAGATCGGCGAGCTCGGCGCGGACGAGCAGGCGATGCTGCTGCGGGCGATCGAGGAGAAGGCGTTCTTGCCGGTCGGCTCGGACAGGGAGGTGAGGAGCGAGTTCCAGCTGCTCGCCGGCACGAACCGGGATCTCGCGCTGGAGGTTCTGGCGGGGCGCTTCCGGGAGGATCTCCTGGCGAGGATCAACCTGTGGACCTTCCGGCTCCCGGGTCTCAGGGAGCGGGTCGAGGACATCGAGCCGAACCTCGATTACGAGCTCGACGCCTCGGCGCGGCTGCTCGGCGTGCGGATCACGATGAGCCGCGACGCGCGCGCGCGGTTCCTCGAGTTCGCGACGTCGCGAGAGGCGGTGTGGCCGGGCAACTTCCGGGACTTCAACGCGGCCGTGACGCGGATGGCGACGCTCGCGCCCGGGGGGAGGATCGGGGTGCCGATCGTGGAGGAGGAGATCGAGCGGCTGGTGGAGGCCTGGCGGCGAGCGCCGGCGGCGGGCGGGCGAACGTTCGCCGGGGGCGGCGCGGCGGGGGAGGGGAGCGACGGGGACGATCTCGTGGTCGCGGCGCTCGGCGCGCGCCGGGCGGCGGCGCTCGACCCGTTCGACCGGGTGCAGCTGGCCGAGGTGCTGCGGGTGCTGAAAGGCGCGCGGTCGCTGTCGGAGGCGGGACGGGTGCTGTTTGCGGCGTCGCGGGCGAAGAAGAAGAGCGTCAACGACGCGGACCGGCTGCGGAAGTACCTGGCGCGGTTCGACATCGACTGGAGCGAGGTGGCGGGGGCCGGTTAGCCAAGGAAGGAGGCTGCCGAGCCGCCGCCGCATGCAGCGCTGGACTGCCGAACAGGGTGTCGGGTTACAGCCTCATGGCCCACTGACGGTGCCTCTACCGTCCTGCGGTCACCCAGCGCAGGAGGATGCGGCCACGCGCGCGAAGCGACGCTTGCTGCCAATGCTGAGCCTGCCTACCATGCCGATCCGACGCGCGAACGTTTCTCCCTGACCGGAGGGCGGCGTCTCGCGACGCCAGCTAGGAGATTCCAGTGGCGCTAAAGAACGTGCAGCATTTCTTCGTGCTCATGCTCGAAAATCGATCGTTCGACCACCTCTTCGGTCTGTCGGACATCGCAGGCACCAGCGCGACGACCGGGGAGAAGGTCGGCATCGAGGGGCTCAGCGACAAGACGCTCTTTCTCAAGAACAGCTCGGGCGAGTCGGTTCAGATCGACAAGAATAGCCTCCTCGCCAGGAACCGTCTGAGGCGCGATGTCCCCCATGAGTTCGAGGACGTGAAGCGCCAGCTCTGTGGTCCCAGGCATGATGGGCCCTATTCGGATGAGAGCATCACGATGGGCGGCTTCATCGCGGACCGAGGCGGCGAAGACCCGGACATGGAGGATGCCGTTCGTTGCGTCGGGCCAGGTCACCTTCGGGTGTTCAACGCGCTTGCCAGCGAGTTCGTCATCTGCGACCACTGGTTCAGCTCCGTGCCTGGGCCGACGTTTCCGAACCGAATGTTCGCGCATGCGGCCACATCGGGCGGGATCGCCGGCAGCCCGACCACTTGGCAGATCGTGCGGCACACCGTCGACGGCTACGACTTCAGGAATGGCCACATCTTCGGTCGGCTTCGTCAGAAGGGGATCCCGTGGGAGATCTTCGTGCATGATCGCATCGAGAACATGAGCGTACTCCTGGATGGCATCTCCGCGGCGGGGGTGAAGGAGTTCTCGCAGTTCACCTGGGAGCTGAATCAGGATCCGTTCCGGCCGCAGTACATCTTCATCGAGCCGCGGTACGACGCCATCGTCGGGCACTATTCCCGAGGAAACTCGATGCACCCCATCGGCGATATGGTGAAAGCCGAGCTCCTCGTGAAGGATGTCTATGAGACGATCCGGGCGGTACCGCGCGTCTGGGAGCGCAGCGCGCTCATCGTCGTCTTCGACGAGCACGGCGGGTTCTTCGATCATGTTCGGCCGCCCAAGGCGCCGGCACCGGGGGACGGCTCCTCGAACAGCGCGTTCGATTTCGAGCGGCTGGGGCCGCGGGTGCCGGCCCTGATCATCTCTCCGCTCATCCCCAGGAATCTCGTCGATAGTAGGGTCTACGATCACACGTCCATCTTGAGGACCGTCGCGCAGCGCTTCGATCTTCCGCCCCTGACGAAGCGGGACGCGAGCGCCAACTCGCTGGAGCACCTCTTCTCCTTGGACTCCGCGCGGCGCGACACGCCGAAGAGGTTGCCGGACCCGGCGTGGCCGCCGGAGCTGGTCTCTCGCTCGTTTCAGAGAGCCATCCCCGAGATGGCAGGCGACCCCACGCTGCTCGGCGCATCCGCCGGACCGTTCGTTCTGGCGGCAGCGGCGGTGAAGGCTGAGCTCGCGGGACCGGACGCGTGGGGCGCGATCACCGACGAAGTGCGAGCGCTCGATGGGCGATCCCAGGAGAAGATCGTCGACTTCGTCACAGGGGTGCGGGAGGAAGCGGCCGCCACGGCAGACGCGAGGGCGCCGCGCGCGCCGCGCGCGCCGCGCAGCCGTGACGCCGGCCTGGGGGGCATGGGTGAGGTGAGCATGTTCGCTCCCCGGAGCGAGATCCTCACGCCGAGCGACGAGGTCGAGGAACGCCATGCGGAGGCGTGGCGCGTCGGCATCAGCCGGGCGGAGCTCCGCGAGATAGAGCGTTCCAGGGAAGAGGCGAGCAAGGCAGGCGCGAATCCAGCCGCCGAGTCGTCCGGGAATGGCGACCAAGGCACCAGCGCTGCAGCCGGTCCATCGGGCGATTTTCCCGTGTGATCGCAGAGGTTGAGCCGCGGCCGGTGCTCCGCGAACTCGCCTGCCCGAGCTGTCTATCGAATGGACAGACAGCGCGCCCCGGCGGTGCGGTGCGCGCCGCAGAGGCCCCAACCGCCAAGAGGCCAAAACCGCAAAATCGTTGATATTTCCTGGCGTCTTATGGCGCCTCGGCGGCTCCCAAGTAACGCACTCCCCGAGCCCCGCCTCGCGCGCCTGGACCTTGACGCCGCTATGCGCTTCATGCTTCCGTGAAGTGGCCGGGCGCAGGCCTGGTCCCAGTCGGGCGCGGGCGGCGGCGCGCGCCCGGGTGGAAGCACCGGAAGGCGGACCGCCAGATCGAGAACCGCGAGCCATGGGGACTCTTGGAGCGCAGCGGAAGGCATTCTTTGACGAGCTGGAGAAGGCCTTCGATATCGCGAGTTTCGAAACCTTTCTCTCCCTGCACCTGGGAAAGAGGCTCGATGACTTGAGCCCGCCGGCCGCGTTGCCGCAGCTGCTGACGAAGGTCGTGCAGAAGGCGGAAGAGCAGAGCTGGCTGAGCGCCCTCCTGACGGCGCTCAAGGAGGGCAAGCCCGGCGCGGTCGGTCTCCACGCCGTGATCGACGCGATCTTGAAAGACTGGAGTGCGGCCGGCGCGAGGGTGCCGGGCGACCCGTATAACCTCTTCTTGACGACGCGTGGCGGGTTCGTCAACCGCGAGTCGACTCGGGCGATCCTGAAGGGCATGCACGCCAGCACCGGGAATCGGATCGTGCTCCTCCGCGGCGGAGCCGGGGCGGGAAAGACGCACACGTGGCACTTCCTGAACACGGTGGCGAAGGAGAAGTCGTTTCCAGCCATCTACATCGACTTCGTCAAATGGCAGAACGCGCGGGCCAAAGAGGTCATGGGCAGCATGGCCGAGCAGCTCGATGCCGATCTGCAGCCGAAGTTCGACGAATTTGCGCGGAAGCCGCGGCAGACTCTCCAGCTCGCCGAGTGGTTCGCCGGTGCGGTGAAGAAGCGCGGAGTTCGCTGCTGGGTGTTCTTCGATCACCTGGACAAGGTGGAGCCCCCGCCGGAGGTGATGGGGTTGGTCAGGGAGCTCATGAGCATCGCGGACAGCGACCTCGCGGACATCCGGCTCGTCATCGTGGGGCTGAGGGAGGACGACGACGTGAGCGACTTCGCGCCTTTGGTCGACATCGCAAAGGGCGTTCAGAGGGACGACGTGGCCCGGTTCTTCCATGCCGTGGGGGAGTTCGTCGGGGCGAAGATCGATGATGCCGCGGTGGAGGCGGCGATCGTCAAGATCTACGCGCCGGTCGCGCCGGGCGACAAACCCGTCCCAGCGAGGGAGCTGACGAGGCGCATCGGCGAGGAGGCGCTGAGGCTCTTTCCGGGGATCGCGTCATGAGCCGCATCGCTGCGAAGGACGCCCGCTCCCTGCGCGCGGACATCGATTTCACCAAAGGGGGAGAGGGAGGTACGGCCGACTCGGGTTATCACCGGGCGGCGGCCACGCTGGCGACGTTCGAGCCGAGCGGCCTGCGCCCCGCGGAGGGGACCTTGCCTGGGACGGTGCAGGCGCTGCTGCAGGAGTGCACTCCGGTGTCGGGCGCGGGGTGGGCGCTTGATGAAGAGATACGGATCCAGGTTCTCCACAACCTTCGACGCGAGGGTGGAGTCGACGCGATCCTGCGAGCGCGCGCGGCCAATCCCGGGTCGACGTCGGACGCGCAGGGGCTGCTCGACGCGTGGCTGCACGGGAAGTCGACGCCGGTGGACCGGATGAGCGCCGAGCAGCTTCGCGCCGGGCTCCAGGTTCAGAGGTGGGTGCGGGAGCTCGGGCTCCCCGCCGTGCCATCGAAGGAGGAGCTGCGGAGCCGGCTCGTCCTTGCACAGCTCCTCGAGCCGATGACGAAGTCGATGCAGACGTTCTTCAACCGCGAGGACGAGCTGCGGAAGCTGATGGCGCGCGCCGACGCGCCTGGGCCCGCCGCGCCGCTGCTCGTGCACGGCCCCGGGGGAATGGGCAAATCAGCCCTGATCGAGCGCTTCACCCTGGACATCGCCAGGGCGGCGCCGCCGCGTCCATGGGCCTATGTCGACTTCGACTCGCCGACGGTGTCCGTGGACGACCCGAACACGGTGTTCATGGAGATCCTCGAGCAGCTCGGCGCGCAGAGCCCGGCGTTCCAGCGGACCTCGCGGAGCTTCCGGATCCGAGCACTCAAGCGCCGTTCTCTCGCGGCGAACGCCGAGGTCTCGGAGGCGCGGGAGGTGCCGAGATCGAGCATCGACGAGCTTTCGTACCTTCTGAGCGCCGGCGGGGACGGCAGGCCGCTCGTCCTGGTGCTCGATACGTTCGAAGAGGTGCAGTTCCGGGGACCCGCGGCGGTTCAACGGATGCTGCGGTTCATCGAAGACCTGATGTTCACCAGGTCTGGCGCCCGTGTGGTGATCGCGGGGCGCGTCCCCGAGCGCGGGATCGACAACATGGAGCTCGGGGGATTCGAGCTCCCGCACGCGCGTGCATTCCTGACGGGTTTGCTGCGCGACGGGCCCGTTGGCTCATCCCAGCTCAGCGCCGACCAAATCGACGAGGTCATCGAGGTCGTCGGGACTGCGCCGCTGTCGCTCCTCCTGGCGGCCGACGTGGTGCGTAAGCAGGGGATGGACGCAGTGCGCTCGATCGTCGCGGAGCAGGTGCTCGTTGACGAGCTGCACGCGGTTCAGGTGCAGGGGCTCCTCTACACGCGCATCCTCGGTCATCTGCACGGGCGCCTGGAGGATCGGGAGCGGCTGTCGAAGCTCGCCCACGCGAGCCTGGCGCTCCGGGTGTTCACGCCCCGCGTCGTGCTGGAGGTGCTGAATCCGGTCTGCGGGCTCGGCCTCGACTCCATCGATACGGCGAGGTCCCTGCTGGAGCAGCTCGCGAAGGAGATCGCCTTCGTCGAGAGCGTGCCGGCCGCCTCCCCGGACGGCGACGAGCCGAGGCTCAGGCACCTCCCGGATCTCCGCGCCATGGTGGTGTCTGCTCTGCCTCGGAGTCTTGGCGCGGAGCAGCTCCAGGCGATCCATGAGGCCGCGGCGACCTTCTACGAGCGTAGCGGCCAGGACTCGGAGGCCGTTACGGAGATGATCTACCATCGCCTCGCGGCGGGCGACACGTCGGAGGAACTGAAGCCGTACCTCAACGAGGCCAACCGTCGAGCGCTGCTGTCGAGCGCGGACGAACTTCCGCCGAGCGCGCAGACGTTTCTATTCGAAAATCTCGGCCGGAAGGCGCCATTGGCATCATCCGCGCCAGCGTCGAAATCGTCCCCCGGCGCCGTCGCTGATAGGGAAAAGCCGCCGTGGGACCCCGCGGCGGCACAGCTGCGCGCCTCGAAGCTGCTGGCGGACTCTGACCCTGCCGGCGCGCTGGCCGTCCTCCGCGAACGGCCCGATATTCCGCTCACGCCGGGCCTCGCGTTGCTGGAGGCGAAGGCGCTCGCCGCGCTCGGGAAGGAGGGAGAGGCCCTGGAGCGAGCGACGATCGCGCTGCGGCGAGCGCTGGAGCTGGGGGACGGACGCTTGGCCTGCGAAGCTGCGCTGACGAGCAGCGCACTCTCGTCCATCACGGCGGCCGAACGGCTCGATGGCGTCCGGGCCGCCCTCTCCGCGGACGGGCTGGACTCGGCGGCGCGCCTCCACCTCGTTCTGCGGGAGCTGAGCCTCGTTCGCGAGGACCAGCGCGCCGGGGCTTCCGCGGAGGTGTCCGCGTTTTTTGCACATCGGTCGAGTCATGGGGCCAAAGGGGTCGAAACGGAGGATGACCCGGCGGAGAAGGAGATCCGGGAGCGGCTCGACGCGCTCCTCTCGCAGGTGAGCCCCCGCGACCGGGCGAGGACGCCAGCGCTTGTGGCGGAGCTGGCAGCGACGCTCGCTCTCGAGAGGGTGGAGCTTGTCCGGGAGGCGCTCTCGCGGATCGGACTTGGCTTCCCGACCGATACGCAGCTGCGGTCGCTCGCGCGAGGGCTCGCGGCCTGGGACGAGGTGCTCGGGGCCACCGCCGCGGCGCCTGGCGAGCTCGGGCGAGCCGTCGCGCTCCAACGGTTCCGGGCCGACGTGGCAGGGCCGCCCGAAGAGCTGTGGCTCAACTACCTGCGCGCGCAGGGGGACGGCGCCGGACATGCGCTGTTCGATCTCACCCTCAAGAAAGAACCCCCTCCTCTGGTCCTGATCCCTCTCCAACGCATCTATGCCAGCTTCGGGAAGCGCAGGGAGACGCGCCCAGAACGCGGTGAGCTCGGAGAGGCGAGGCTCGCGCAGCTCAGAGGCATCCTCGTTCAGGTCTATTATGAGACAGGTATGCTCCGCCAATTGATGGAACAGATCGGAGTGCCCACGAGCCGGATGGTCCTGGACACCAGCCTCGAGGAGGCGTGGTACCTTGCCCTCAGGGACGTCGTTAACTTGGGGATGCTCGACAAGCTGCTCTCCGCCGTGCTCGCCGATCCAGCCGCGGCGGGGTTTCGCCCTGCGATTCAAGCATGGCTATCCGATGATTGAGGCGCATGGGCGACGAGCACTCCGGGGTGCTCGTCGCCAGTCCGTGAGGCCCCGGAAGAAGGCCGGAGATCCCGATGCGACTGTCCCTCACGCCCGCCAACCACCAGCGGCTCCACCAGGCTCTCGTGGATGCCTTCGATACTCCGTCGTTCGAGCAACTGCTGCTCTTCCGGCTGGGGTACCGGCTGGACGTCATCGCGAACCCCCTGCTGCCCTTCGATCAGATCGTCTTCAAGACGCTCCAGCGCGCGCAGATGGAAGGCTGGACGTCGGCGCTGTTGCTCCAGGCCATGGCATCGCGCGCGAAGGACGTGGCGCTGGCCGATGTGGCCGCGAGGGTCGGGGTCAGCCCGAAGGTCACTGTAGACTCCGCGGGAGGGCCGGGGGATGGGGCGAATCAGGCGGCGCCGGGCTTGTGGCTGCAGAGCCTCGTGGATCCGGCCGAGGGGTTCCTGAACCTCGCCGAGGTGATCGAGGTGTTCTCCCAGCGCCTCCGACAGGTCTGTGTCGTCGAGATCAACGGGCAGCCGAAGGGCACCGGGTTCCTCGTCGGACCGGATCGCGTTCTCACCAACCATCACGTGGTGTCGAGCGTCCTCGATGGGCGCTTCGGTCCTGCGGATGTGAAGCTCCGCTTCGATTACTGGCATGAGCAGCTGCTCGGCGCGCAGCGCTCCGGTGTGCTCTTTTCGCTCGCCGGCACCACCGTTGCCGAAGCGATCCCGCACCACAGTCCGCCCACGGTCGACGAGCTCGCCGGCAAGGAGAGCGCGGACGAGCCCTGCGAGCGCCACCTGGATTTCGCGCTGCTCGCCGCGAGCGGCGCGCCGGGGAATGCGACCATCGACGTCGTGGGGGCGGGGGCGTCGGGGTTCCAGGCATCGACTCGCGGATGGATCCAGGCGAGCGACCCGCCGTCGGCCGCCGCGGAGAATCAGACGCTCATCATCTTGCAACACCCGGAGGGTGGGCCCCTCTCCCTCGCATGGAACGCCCCCGGCGTGCTCTCCGTGAACAGCAAGGGCACCCGGATGAAGTACCGCAACAACACGAGCCCCGGGTCGTCCGGATCGCCCTGCTTCAACGGCCGATTCCAGATCGTGGGACTGCACCACTCCGGGAACCTGCGCGCGGCCGCGGGGGCGGCGTCCACGATCGGGAACGAAGGTGTCCCGATGCGGGCGATAATGAGATCCTTGCGAGCGAGGGGAGAAACGACGGCGTTCGCGTCCTGATGCCCCACCCACCGCTACCGGGGCGCTCAGCCGCCGGGATTGAAGTCGCGAGCGAGCTGCACGGCGACGGCCGCGTCCGGTCGGCCGAATCCGTAGAACTTGCTGTGACCCGTGGCGTCGTAGGCGCCTCCCCCGGCGTCGATGCGCACACAGGCTAGCTTGATGAGCTCTCTGACGTCGGCGCCGCGGAGCCTGGGATTGACCGAGAGCATGAGCGCCGCCATCCCAGCGATGCCGGGACAGGCGCTCGACGTTCCGCCGAACGTGGCAGTGTAGTTGCCGTCCGCGTCCCCCAAGGCGTTGTCCCCGGCGCGGAGGTGCCCCTTGTTGTAGCCCTGCGCGCCGCGCCGGTCCGTGGTCCAGATGCCGGGGGTCAGCGGAGCGGGGTGGTCGACTTCCGGGTGCTCGAAGTCACCGCTCGGGAACGCGCACCACACGGCGGCGCCGTAATCGCTGTAGACGCTCCTCTTGCCGCGATCGTTGCACGCCGCGACCGCGACGACCTGCGGGTGGGAGGCGTATCCGTCGTTGTCCACCGATTCGTTGCCGTTGCCCGCTGCCCAAACCACGACGCATCCCTTGCCTCCACGGCCCTTCGTGAGGGCGTACTCCATCGCCTCGCGGAACGAGTCGGGGATGGGGTACTCCTCGTCGTGCAGCGGGTCGGCGGCGTTCCACCACTCGCCGTCGGTCGGTCCCCAGCTGCACGAGATCACGTCTGCGTGGTGGTCGACCGCCCATCTGAACGCCTTGAGCTCGGCCATCGAGCCGAGGCCGGACGCCAGTCGAATGGGCATCAGGTTCGCATCGGGCGCGACCCCGGACGCGCGGTCGATGCCGGCGGCGCACGCGACCCCCGCGCAGGCCGTTCCGTGCATATCCGAGCGCCGCTTCGGCCTGGCATCATCGAGCTGCAGGGTCGCGTCGAACGGGTGGACCACCTTGCCCTCCACCGCGAACTCCGGATGGTCGGTATCCACGCCGTCATCGATGAGCGCGATGGTGATCCCCTTTCCGCGCGTCATCACCCAGGCCTCCATGGCGTTGCAGTGCTGATCGATGCCTACGCCGCCGACCGTGATCTTGCGCAGGTGCCATTGATTGGCCGTCGCTTCTCGGCGCTTGCTCTCTCGGAGGAGCTCGGGATGAGCGGCCTCCACGCGCGGATCGTCGAGGAGCTCGTTCGCGATCCGGAAGACCCCCGCGCCCACGTCCGGTCCGACGGTCAGGATGAACGAATTGCCGTGGAGGCCTGCCGAGGCGCGTTCGGCGATCGGCTGCCCCGCGAGGATGGCGTCGACTTCGGACTCGGCGGCGTCCGGCGCGAAGCGGACGTACACTTTGTCCGTGTACACCACCGGCTCGCCGGTGGTGTCCTTGAGCACGCGATCTTCGGCGAGGACGCGGGTCGTGTCGTCCAGCGACTCCAGCACCTTCTCCCTGAGCGCGCCCCCCGCTGCCTGGTCGGAGGGTTTGACCACGAGCAGCCCCTCACCCTCGAAGAGGATCACCCGCTTCGCCTCCGGGAGCTGCTCGAGCGTCCCTTCGAGCGCCTCGAGGGACTCGAGCTCGGTGTGAGGGATCCGAACCGCCACGTATTCGCTGGCAGGTTCAAGCTTGCGCGCCTTGGCTTGCTGGCCGCCATATCGATACTCGTACATCTGTCACCTCCGGATGCACACCGCCCCTCGGGAAACCTTTCGCGAGAGGCGGCCCACGGTGCGGGCAGAGACGAGGTTACCAAGAGTGCGGTACGAGGAGGAGAAGGAATGGCAAACCACTCGCAGACGTCATGGGGGACTCGCGGCGCCTGGTCGGGCTGACGTCCGGGCCTCCGGGGCGCTTGGCTCGCGCGGCCATGGCGTTTGCTCCCTGGCGAAGCGGTGCGGATCCGCCCCCACGAAACTGCCGGGTTGCCGGTCACCAGGCGCGCGTCCTCGCGATGATCGGCTCTGCGCCGCGACGCCAGGCACACCGTACCCGCATCGTCGCTGCAAAATTGCCGCTTCGTTCGAATGGTGCACCGTGAACCAGCGTAGCGTCCTGCTCGCTCCACGACCCACGGGCGGTATGCTCAAACTTTACCGGTTCATCTTGTCGAAGCCGGTTCGATGATGCGAGAGTGCCTGCCCCTGGAGGTAGATCGAGATGGCTTTTGGTTCAGTCCTTGGATCCGGTTCACTCGCTCTTGCGGTCGGGATGCTCGCTCTCTTGCCCGCCTGCTCGGACGACAGCGATCCCGCTGACGGCTCCGGCGGCGCGGGAGGCGGCTCGTCTGCGAACACCGGGAGCGCCTCGCAGGGCACGGGCGGCAGCGGGGGCGGCATGGGCGGCGCGGGCGGTGGTACGGGCGGCGCCGGGGACACGGGGGGCGGCGGCACGGGCGGCGGCGGCACCGGCGGTGGCGGTGGCGGCACCGGCGGCGGTGCGGACGCGCAGGGGATCGTGCCCAATCCCATCATCTCCCGCGGCAAGCCGGCCTTCGCCTCGGCGGGGACGGCGTCGGTGATCAACGACGGCAAGTACAGGTCGGCAGGGACCTGGATCGCGGGCAAGCCCACCTCGGCCGCGCCCGCCTGGGTCGCCATCCAGGTCGGCACCGGGTACGAGCGGCTGCTCCTGAGCTGGACGGCCTCGTACAACTACAACTACACGGACGTGCAATACGGGGCGCCGGGCGCCTACCGCGTGGAGACGTCGAGCGACTCCACGAACGGCTCGGACGGCACCTGGACCCAGGTTGCGGAGGTGACCGACAACCCGGTCCGCACGCGCGCCCACAGCTTCGATTTCGGCGGCAAGAGCTGGGTCCGGCTCGTCGTGACCGCGGCCCCCGCGACGAGCGACGAGACCGGCGTGCAGCTCGACGAGATCGACGTGCACGACATCTCGAAGGGCGCGGAGGACACGTGGTTCTTCCTCGGCGACAGCATCACGGCGTACGCCTACGACCGCGACACCCCGGCCACGCAGCCGAGCTTCGCCGAGAACGTGCACGCGGCGCACCCGGCCCACTATCCGGCGATGATCAACGGCGGCATCGGGAGCGAGCTCACGAAGAGCAGCGACAAGCCCAGCGCGCTCGATCGCATCGATGACGTCCTGGAGCTGAACCCCGACTTCCACTACTTCGCCATCGGCTATGGCACCAACGACTCCTGGGGCCAGACCGACCCGAGCACCTTCAAGGCGAACCTGCAGCAGATCATCGACAAGATCGAGGCAGCGGGCCGCGTCCCGGTGCTCGCGCACATCCCGTTCTCGCCGGACGGCAACCACGACGCGGTCCCGGCGTTCAACGAGGCGATCGACGCCCTGACGCGGGAGAACGGCCTCCCTCCTGGGCCGGATCTGTATACGTGGTTCAAGGACCACCCCGACCGGTTCACCGACAAGGTGCACCCGGATCCCGCCGGGCGGGTGGCCATGAACAAGCTCTGGGCCGACGCCGTGGACGGCCTCTACCCGGCGCAGCGGTAAGCGCGACCAGAGGCCGGACGACACGCGACCGAGCGCGCCCGCGGCGCCGGCGCGAGCCTTGACTCCACGCGGCCGCGGGGGCTAGCTCGATCGGGCGGACGAACGGCGGCCTGGGGAACAGCGCCCTCGGGTGGGCTCGGCCGGCCCGCGCCCTCCAGGGTGGAGCCTCTGGTGCGGGAAGATCGATCCGCCCAAGCTGGGCGATCAGCTCATCGGCCGGCTGAAGAAACAGCGGGCGCCGGAGCGGAGCCGTGATGGACGACGATCGGGACGAGCGAGAAGAGGAGGACACGAAGCGGGACATCGCTCCCTACGTGCCGCGCCGCCCCGTGATGGCGGTGATCGGCAACGGCCTCGCGGTGGACGCGGCGACCGAGGTTGTGTGCGTCGAGCTCGGGCGGCGCGCCGTGGAGGCGGGGTTCCGGCTGGTCACCGGGGGGCTGGGGGGCGTCATGGCCGCCGTGTCGCGCGGCGGGCGCGAGGCGACGACGTGGCGCGACGGCGATATCCTGGGGATCCTGCCAGGGTACGAGGCGTCCACGGCCAACCCGTACGTGGACATCGTGGTCCCGACCGGCATGCAGATCGGGCGCAACATCCTGGTCGTCGCCATGGCCGACGTGGTCGTGGTCGTCGGCGGCGGCGCGGGCACGCTGAGCGAGATCGCCGTTGCCTGGCAGCTCGGCAAGCCGGTGCTCGCGCTCGCGACGAGCGGGGGCTGGGCGAGGCAGCTCGCCGGGGGGCGCGTGGACGACCGGCGCTCGGATCGGATCGTGTCGGTCGCGAGCGCGGAAGAGGCGGTGGCGACGGCGTGGGAGACGGCGGGCCGCGGACGCGGCCGGGGGGCGTGACAGGGCGCCGCGCGCGCGGCGCGGCCTCCGCGCGAGCCGGCCGCGCGGCAGCCCGTGCTAGCCTCCGCGCCGATGTCGGAAGCGGAAGAGGACGAGATCCAGCGGCTGAGAGCCCGCGTCGGGACGATCCTCCACGGAAAATGGCGGATTGACGCGCTGATCGGGGCGGGGGGGATGGCGGCCGTCTACGCGGCCACTCACCACGTGGGGCACCGCGTGGCCATCAAGATCCTGCACCCGGAGGGCGCCGTATCCCGGGAGCTCCGCGCCCGCTTCGAGCAGGAGGCGCTCGCCGCCGCGCGGCTCGGGCACCCGGCCGCGGTGCAGGTCCACGACATCGACGTGACGGAGCGAGGAGAGCCGTTCCTGGTCATGGAGCTGCTCGACGGAGAGAGCCTCCGCGAGCGGGTGTTGCGGCTCGGTGCGATCGATTCGATCGAGCTCCTCGCCCACATGGACACGCTCCTCGAGGTCATCAAGGCGGCGCACGACGCCGGGATCGTCCATCGGGACATCAAGCCCGACAACCTCTTCGTGACCCGCGATGGGCGGCTCAAGGTGCTCGATTTCGGGATCGCGCGCATGAAGCAGGGCGGCTCTGGGCTGAAGACGCGGACGGGCGCGGTGCTGGGCACGACGAGCTACATGGCGCCCGAGCAGATCCTGGGGAGGAACGTGGACGGGCGGGCCGACCTCTACGCGGTGGGCGCGACGATGTTCACCGTCCTCGCGAACCGTCGAGTCCACGACGACGACGGGCTCACCGAGGGAGAGCTCCTCGTGAAGAGGGGCACGACGCCGGCTCCTCCGCTGTCGACGGTGGCGCCGGGCGTGGATCCGCGGGTCGCGCGCGTCGTGGACCGCGCGCTCGCCTTTCAGGTCGAGCGTCGCTACCCGGACGCGCAAACGATGCTCGCCGACATACGCGCGCTGCGACGGGGCGAGGAGCCGCCCTTCGCGACGGGGGAGCTGGCCAAGATGGACGAGCGCACGCGCGCGTACGGCCGGGCCATCCCCGACGGGCCGCCGGTGGGGGCGCAGTTCCCGAGCGCGAGCCCGCCGGGGGGGGTGATGCCGGCGGCGGTGGCCGCGTCGACGGGGGCTCCTCCGGGCCGGCCTTATCCGGGGGCGGGGGCCGCGCTTCGGGGACGGGGGCCGCGCGCGCCGGGAGCGACGCAGATCGCCGTCGTCGGCGGGGTGGGGGTGCTCCTCTTCTGCGTGGGAGTCGGCATGGTGCTGCTGCTCTGGCCCTCCCGCGACCAGGGCGCCGGCGACGCCGGCGAGAGCGGCGCGCCGGTGTCCCTCCCGGATGCCGCGCGGGCCCGGAGCGCTGCGGCGCTCGCGGTCGACCCCGCCGGCTGCCCGCCGGGCGTGCCTTGCACCTGCCCGGGCGGCAGTCCTGGGAACGTGCCGGCGAGCTGCCTGCTGACGTGCGGCGACGCGCCCGGCTGCAAGCCGAGCTGCTCCGATCGAGAGAGCTGCGCGAGCCACTGCGCCGGTGACTGCCAGTCTTCCTGCGCGAGGAGCAAGGGGTGCAACACGACGTGCGCCGACGGCTGCTCGACCGACTGCCGCAACGCGGAGACGTGCCAGGTGACCTGCGGCGCAGGGTGCTCGATCACCTGCGAGGACGTGAACAAGTGCGCCCACGTCGTGGGCGACGGGAGCGTCGTGAGGTGCAATCGGGTCGGAGGGTGCCAGGTGATGTGCATGGGCTCGTGCGCGGTGGCGTGCTCCAACGCCGGGGGAGGATGCCCGGTGACGTGCGTGGGGCAGGGGCCCGCGGTGAAGTGCGGCGACGGCCGCAAGGCGTGCGGGGACGGTTGCTCGCTGCCGCGGTGAGACCGGGCTGGCGTGCCTGCGAGCCCTCGCCGCGCGTCAGAGCCGCGCCTTGCGCAGCGCGAGCAGCCAGTCGTTGAGCTCTCCCTGGTTGGGCGGCTCTTCCGGCAGCACGGCGTGGTCGCGGGCCGCCTCGAGGGTCGTGAAGGCGCGGGCGATCTGCTCGGCCCAGCGCTCGGCGACGTCGGGAGCGAGCGGCGCCTGCTCCCCGGCGCGCTTGGCCTCGACCAGCTCGCGCGCGGCGCTGAAGCCATAGAGATCGAGGAGCGATGTGACGTCGGTTGCGATCTCGCCCGTCCGGAGGGCGTGGGCGCCGGTCAACGTGGTCCTGAGGACGTAGAGGAGCTTCTTCGCCGACGAGCGGCCTCCCGCCTCCCAGGCGCGGAGCTGGCTCGTGGCGAAGCCGACGTAGTGGCGGAAGATCCGGCGCGAGAGCGCGGCGGCGACGAGCGGGCGAAGGGAGGCGAGGTCGGGATCGACGTGGAGCTGGAGGGGGCCGAGGATCCGCTCGATGTAGTTGCCGTTGCCCTGGAGGACGCCGATGAGGACGGGGTGGAGCTCGTTCGACGTGTAGTCGATCTCGACGCCGTCGATGACCTGCATCCGCTCGGGGCTCGCGTTGCTGCGGTGGAGGCCGAGCAGCTTCTCGGTCGGCTCGACGTGAACCGCCTTGAGGTCGAGGTCGCTGTCCGGCGAGGGGAACCCGTACGCGTGCGCGCCGCTGAGGGCGATGACGAGGTGCGAGCGCTTGGCCTCCTCCTCGGCGATGACGCGCGCCGCGACCTCCTGCTGCTTTGCTTCGAGCACCTGGGGGTTCATCCGCCGTCCTTTCTCTCCTCGTTGCCGGGCGTGGGGTCGTTGCCGGGCGTGGGCGCCGCGTCTCCGTCGTCCCAGGTTGCGACCGGCGCGGGGGGAGCGTCCTTGCCGAGGGGGCCGGGCTCCGCCGCGAGGTGCCGGCGAGCGATCTCCTGGCGGACCCGCCGGAGGAGCACGTCGGCGCGGGGCACGTCGGGGTGCGGCGGCAACCTGGTTGCGAGCCGCGCGGCCTCCAGCTCGGGCGTCATCGCCTCGGCGAGCTCGATGGTGCGATCGAGCGGCCAGGCGCCTTTCTTGATGGCGAGGAGCGTCTCGCGGAGATCGCCCTGCACGACCAGGTCGACCTCGCCGTCGCGCAGCCAGCGGATGGCGGTCGCGATCAGGCGAACCAGGTTGTAGGCGTTCTTGGGGCGGAGGTCGCGGGAGAAGTCGAGCGACGTCCTGTCCGCCCGGGCGAAGGCCGCGAGCGAGGCGAAGTCGCGCGCGGGCAGCAGGCCTTGGTCGTGGAGCGAGCGGTAGAGCTGCTTGATGTACTCCTTCGCCTGGAACTCGCGGTCAACCTGGGTCGGCGCGGCGCGCGGGCTGATGGTGGCGAGCTTCCGGGCGACGTCGTCGAGCGACATCGCGGGGTCGTTCGCGAGCCAGTCGAGCACGCGCTCCCGGTGCTCGGCCAGCCGGTGCGCCTGCGAGAGCCTCTTGAGCTGCGAGAGCGCGTAGCGGCCGAAGCTGCCGTAGATGGCCGAGGAGACGAACGCGTCACGCGCCTCGAGGATCCAGGCGCCGATCTCGTCGCGCGCCTCGGCGGTGCGGACGAAGAGCAGCTCGAGGGTGTTCGGGTCGGCGCGCAGGGCCTGCCGGATGGCCTTCTCGACCTCCCAGTACGAGGCGCTGCCGTCGGCGCTCACGAGGTCCCGCGGCGGCTCGGCGAGGCCTGTGGTCCAGGGGAAGGGGAGGGCGAAGACGCCGCGCCGGTCGGTGTCGGACCCCTCGTTCGCGAGCCCCCATGCGCGCGACCCCACGACGGCCTCGAGGACGACGGCGGGAAGGAGCGCGTCCCAGGCGGCGCTGCGCCGCTCCGCGTGCCGCACCTGGCCGGTCTTGCGCGGGACGAGCTCGTCCCGGCGGTAGCGGACGACGCCCACGCCGACGAGCATCACGTCGAGCTCGGCGCCCGCCGAGCCGACGACGCGCCCGATGGCGCCCTGCGGGACGCGGCGCTCCCCGAGGACGCGGTCGACCCGGGTGGTCACCTCGGTGCCGTGGGGCAGAGGGACGGCGAGCGGATCGAGGTGGGTGAGGCCGCGTAGGCGGAGCTCCATGCGAGGACGCTACCATGACGACCCGACCCAGGTTGGGGGCGACCGACCGATCCGGATCCGACCCAGGTTGGGGTACCGGGGCCGACCCAGGTTGGTGACGCGCCGGGTCCGACCCAGGATGGCGGTGAACCATGGGCCAGGTTGGCAGACCGAGGTTGGCGTCCCGATCTGGACTAACCGCAACCCAGGTCGGGCTAGGAATAGTCGCAACGACTCCAGCGCGGGTGGCGGCCCGCCAGGCGGCCGCCACCCGCGAAGCTTGGTCGAGCCGCGAAATGATTGATGGAAATCCCTGGCACGGCGCTTGTCTTAGTGCGCCTGCCATGAGCCAGCCCCGCGAGATCGTTGCCGGAGCCACCTACCTCATCACCCGTCGCGTCCTGCGCCGGCACCTGCTCTTCCGCCCGGATGCGGCAATCACCCGGCTCTTGGTCTACGTCCTCGCGGTGTCGACCCGCCGTTTCGACATCGAGGTCCATGCGCTCTGCGCCATGTCAACGCATCTGCACCTGGTCGTGACCGACTCGAGGGGCGTCCTGCCGCGGTTCTTGCAATTCTTCCATCGCATCGTCGCGCTCGGCACGAAGGTGCTTCGCGGGTGGGAAGGCCCGGTATGGGACCACGAGGCCACGAGCGTGGTGCGGCTGCTGACGCGCGCAGCGGTGGTGGAGAAGATTGCTTATGTCATGGCCAATCCTGTCGCCGCTGGCCTGGTGCAGCATGCGCGCGAGTGGCCGGGCGCCAAGGTGGATGTGGACGAGCTCGGTCGCGGCGTGCTGCGCGCGGCACGGCCTTCGGTGTATCTCGACCCGGAAAACCCCCAGTGGCCCGAGGAAGCGACGGTCTCGCTCGCGCTGCCGCCGGCCATCGAGCAGGACAGCGCGGAGGGCTTTCGCCAGGACGTCTCTGCCGAGCTCGAGCGACTCGAAGCGCGGGCCCGCGCGGAGGTGCAGCGGCGAGGGCTTCGCTTCTTGGGCGCCGAGGGAGCCGGCAAGGTGTCCCCTTACGAGCGCGTGACGAGCTTCGAGCCGCTGCGCGACGGCAATCCGACGTTTGCGGTGGGTCGCGAGCAGGGAGATGCGTGGCGAATCGCTGGTGCCGCTGTGCGTGCGTTTCGAGCGTCGTACCGTGCGGCACTGGAGCGATGGCGTGCCGGCGTACGCAGCGCTGTATTCCCCGCGGGGACGTGGTGGATGCGCACGTTTCACGGCGCCAGCGTGGCCGACGTCGTGCTCACGGTGTAGAGCCCTAGCGGCGCCGTGGCAGGGAGGCGGGCGGGACGGGCGAGGGCATCGGTGCCTTGTCGTGGGGCGCGTCCGTCTGGGGGCGGTGGTGTGGGCGGCAGATCGTTGTGCGGCGTTGTGCGCAATAGGATGTGCTGAGACGATGCCGCTCCGAATGCGTATGAGTGGGACCGGAGGGGTTGCGGTCGGCTCTGCGTGATCGAACAAGGAGCTTCGTACCGGAAGACGAACATAGCTATTAGCCCGGCTTGGCTTTAAGCTCATCTAGGGGGGTTCGATCGTGCCACGAGTAGAATTTAGCTCGACTGAAATTGCTGCGTTGCCGGCCGCAGATCAACCCGGGGCCGGCGGGTAGGCTCGCAACCTGGGTCGGGGCTGGGCTGCTGCAACCTGGGTCGGGTCGCCCGTGCCGCAACCTGGGTCAGGTCGCCGGCAACCTGGATCAGGTCGCCGCAGCTGTCACCGTTCGATCAGCAGCACTGGGCTGCCCGAGAGGGCGACCGTCGCCTTGCCGCCGCTCGCGTCGGCGGAGGTCTTCGCGCCGTCCCACGCGTGGACCTCGAACCCCGTTGCCGTCGCGAGCTCGACGCTCGCGGACGCGTCCTCCGTGCTGCTCGCCGTCACGGCCCAGAGGGCGATCCGGCGCTTGCCGTCCTTCGCGTCCTTCGTGAACACGGCGCCCCGAGCGCCCCCCGGCAGCGCGAGCTCCCTGGTTGCGCTGTCATCGTAGGACGTGCCGAAGAGCACCTCGTTGAGCGTCGTATACGCCTTGCCGAGGTCGGTCTTCGTCGCCTCGTCCACGCTGGCGAGGGCGCCGACGTCGTTGTAGAGACCCATGTGAGCGAACACGTCGTCGCTCCCGTCCTCGCCGTTCGATAGGATGAACCAGTCGACGCCGCCGACGCCGTGCGCCTGTGCCATGGTCATCATCTTGATGAGGTAGTTCCGCGCGTACTCCGGGCTCCCCACCTCCGGGTACTCCGGCGTCCGCGCGAGCGGCGCGCCGTTCTCCGAGACATTCCACCCCTGCACCTCCACCCCGGCGTCGGCGAGCGTCGCGGCGAAGGCGTCCTTCGACGCGAGGAAATCGTCGACGGACGCATCCGAGCTCTTCGGGCTGAAGATCGGGTAATAGTGAAAATCGAGCACGTCGATGTAGGCGCCGCCCTTCTCCGGGTAATCTGGCGTGACCGCCCCCCCATCGGGGTTGTCGGTGTAGCGCAGGATCGCCGAGAGGAACGAGGGGTATCCGATGCCCCCCGTCGCGATCCGCGCGTCTGGATCCGCCTTGCGGGCGGCCTCCTTCGTGACGCGCAGCATTCGTATATAATCGAATATCGATCCATTGAACCGGGGGAGATCGGCGGCCTTCGGCGGTTCGGTCCTCCAGGTCTCCGTGACGCGCCAGTCGGCCACCCAATCGGGCTCGTTCCACACGTGCCACAGCTTGACCCAGGGCTTGTAGGTGTCGACGGTCCGATAGACGTAAGAGGCCCACGCATTGCCCGGATTCACCGTTCCATCGGCCGAGAAGATCGGCTCGTAAAGGCTCTTCGGGATATAGTACTCGTTCTGCCAGTCCTCCGCGTCGGCCGGCGCCACCGTCAGATCGACCGACTCGGAGCCGATGAGGAACCCGATATGGTCCGCCATGCCCAGGGACGCGTACGATTGAATGTCCCCGACCTCGATCTCGTATCCCCACCTCGCGAAATGGGCCGCTGGCAGCTTGATGCGGAGGCTGCGGACGCCCGCTCGCGCCGCGAGCGTGGCCTCCTTGTCGTCGCCCCAGTCCGCGTTGCGGTGGCCGAGGTTGGCGCCATAGCGAAACGCGTGAGGGAGCCCGCCGCTCCCGCCGTTCCCGCCGCTTCCCCCGCCTCCCGCGCTTCCACCTCCCCCGGAGCTGATGTCGCCGCCGCCCGACTCCTCGTACCCCGGCGAGTCGTCCCCCGAACCACATGCAACGACAGCTGAAGCGCACAGCAGAACGGACCATCGACGCATGAACATTCCTCCTCCAGGCAGATCCCGGGAGGCCAGCGTAAGGGAGTTTCGCGTTCAATTTCAGGAAATCTGCGAAGCAGATTGCACTGTGCTCACCCAGGGGGCCGTTCGCCCGCTCTACAGCGGCGGGTACGCCGAGGCCGAGGCCGCGCTCTCGCTGCCGGTCTGCGTGGGCCAGGTGCAGGAGCGCGAGGTGCTCACTCGTCCGGCTCGCGCCGTGGCGCAGGCTGGCGAGCCTGGCTGACGCAAGCGCGTCTCCCACCGGGCGCGCAGCGCGCCGGTGGGGCTTTGCTCGATCGCGCAGGAGGTTGCGCGTGCGTGTCTTCCAGCTCGCTCGGCCGGTCTCCCGGTGCCCGAGCGAGAATGCCCGCTCTGCTCTGCGGTTCATGGGTCTCGAGGCGAGACCGGGCACACCTTCGCGGCTGGCACATCGTTTGCGATTCGCGATGGTGCCCAGCTGTAACCGACGGCAGAAAGGAATCGAACATGACCGACGCCTGGTCGAACGATTCCAGGACCTCACGTTGGAAGAGGGCCTCGCCGAGATCCAGCTCGGCGCAGGCGCCCTCGATGTCGAGGCTGTCGGCCGAGCCGTCGTTGACGAAGGTGTGTCGGGCAGCCGGCGGCTGAAATCTGGCGAAGCAGGAGACGAGCGAAAATGTTTGAATGGTTGGTCGATGATCTGATGGACCTCACGGTCGATGAGCACGGCGCCGCGAAGTCCGTCGTCTTTGTCGGCATCGCCGCGTGCAGCAGCGGTAGCAGCACCATCTGCATCGGTTGACGCGGGCGGTGCTATCCGACCGGACGAGGGCTCCTCGTCAGATGAGGAGCCTCCTCCGGCGATCCATTGATTCCTGACGGGCTCTGCCCCAGTCATCGTTCTGCGTGCCAGCGCTGGCGGCGTGGTGAGGCCTCGCCGCCAGCTCCGCAGCGCGAAGAAGCTGATGAGCGAGTATGAACAAGCTAGACGACGTCCCCGAGTTCCCCTGTGTCAAGACATGGTATCGGGTCGCGATCACGGACGATGCGGTGATCTTCCAGCACGGAGAGAGGGCGCTCTGCTTTCAAGGCAAAGCAGCGAGCGAGCTGCTGCCGGTGCTGCTTCCGATCCTCGATGGAACGCGTACGGTCGAGCAAGTGATCGAGTACATGGGAAAATCCATCGCGCCCGCCACCGCGAACGCCTTGCGGTTGCTGGCCGAGAAAGGGGTGCTCACGAGCGGCTCTCCCGTCGGGGCCTCGGCGCCGCGGCCCGTCCGGGAATCGGCCCGCTTCCACGCGGCATACCGCGATGACGAGCCGGAGTCCCTCACGCAGCAAAGGTTGAGCGACGCCAGCGTGGCGGTGGTCGGTGCCGGCGTTCTTGCCGACGAGATCGCGCGCCAGGTGAGCCTCTCCGGGGTCACGGGCGTGCAGCGGAGGTCGTTCGATGCCGGGGCGGGCGACCTGGCCTCGGCGGACCTCGTCGTGGTCGCTCCGGATCGAGGCGAGCTCGATTGGATGGCGCACTGGAACGCGGAAGCGCTGCGCCGACGTATCCCCTGGATGCAAGTGCTCGCGTACGACAGCAGGTTCTCCGCGGTAGGCCCGCTCTACCTTCCGCACGCAACCTGCTGCTACGCGTGTTACCGGCTGCGCCTCGCTTCGAACGTCGCGCATCGCGGACAATACTGGGCCCTGGAGCGCAGCACGCCCAGCTTCCCGCTGCCGTGCGCGATGCTGGCGATCGTGAGCGGCCTCGCCGCGTTGCTCGTGGCCCGCTGGATCGTCTCGCGCGACCCGCTCTTGCCAGGGCGGTTTTACGCGGTCAACCCAGGTCCAACCGTCCGCAGCGACACGCACATGGCGTACCGCGTGCCCCGGTGCTCGGCATGCAGCGCCGCCGTCGCCGCGAGCGCCCCCAGCCCCTGGTACGCCCTGCAGGCAGGAACGGAGCCATGAACATGTTTGCTCCGCTCCGCTCCCCGGGCGGCGAGCCGGCGCGTGGTCACGTCACGCCGAAGCGCGCGCAACGCACGCCGCTCGCCGAGGTCGCCCGCAGGCTGCGCACCCTCGTGTCTCCCTATACGGGCGTCGTGCGCGACACCGTGGAGCTGCTCCGCGCTCCGGATGACTGCCGCTTCTTCAACTTTGGCGCCAACACGGGCGACCTTTCGGATCTGGTCGGCGCGCCGACCGAGGTCACGTCCAACGCCGTGCATCCCGATCGAGAGGCGGCCTGGGTGGCGGCGGTCGCCGAGGCTGTCGAGCGGTATTCGTCGTTTTATGTGCCTGCGGGGGAACTCGTGTTCTCTTCGTATGAGGAGCTGGACGGGGCGGCGCCGGAGCCGGAGAGCTTCGCCCTGTTTCATCCATCGCAGTACGCGTCGAGCGACTTCCCCTATGTGCCCTTCACCTCCCGCACCCGGGTGCGGTGGGTGCGTGGCTGGTCCATCCAGGATGGGATGCCCGCGTGGCTGCCGGCCCAGCTGACGTTCATGGGCTCACACCTCGCGCGCGGCGAGCCGCAGATCGCCTACTCGACGAGCAGCGGGACCGCGCTGGGCGGTACGCTGGAAGAGGCTGCGTTCAGCGCGCTGATGGAGGTCATCGAGCGCGACGCGTTCATGCTCGCATGGAACAACCGATTGGAGCTGCCGCTCCTGGATTGGCAGGGAGACGACTCGCCTCGTCATGACGAGCGCGTGGTCCCGGCCCCACCGGGCATTCACTATGCCGCGCTCGACGCGAGCGTCTTCTTCCGCGTGCCGACCGCCATCGGCGTGACGCGATGCGCCCTGGCCGGGCAGCCCGCGCTGACCGTCGGCGCTGCCAGCGCGGCGACCGGTCAGGAGGCTGCACGGAAGGCGCTGCGCGGGGCCTTCCAGACCAGGGTGCTGGTGAAGCAGCTCTTGAGCGCTCTGCCCGGGGGACGGCGCGCGCTGGAGGCGCATCAAGTCCGCACGTTCGACGATCATGCGCTCTACCATGCGCTGCGAGAGAGCTCCGCGTCTTCCGCGTTCCTCGATGGAAGCAGAGAGCGGCGCCACCTCGGCGAGGTGCCCCCCCTGGAGGGCACGGACGTGCTCGGTCAGACCGCTTCGGCCGTGCGAGCGCTCGCGCGGCGAGGCGTCGGTGCGTACCTCGTCGACATCACCTCGCCGGATGTGCGCGACGCCGGGCTGTGGGTGGTGCGCGTGATCTGCCCCGAGCTCTGCCGGCTCGACGCCCCTCACACCGCGCGGTTCCTCGGCGGCAAGCGGCTCTATCATGCGGCGTACGAGGCGGGGCTCCGCTCCCGGCCTCTCTCGTTTGCGGACATCAACGTCCATCCGCACCCGTTCCCGTGAGCTCATGCGAGAGAGGGACGAGCGGGCGTCATCCACGGCGTCCGTCGTCGAACGAGCTGAAGAGACGTAACGCGCTGGACGGCGGCGCGGCGCCGTGGCGCGCTGACCGGGGCAACAGGGGGACATGATGAAATCGAGTCAAGCCGATGCGGCCACGGTCAATGTCGCGGAGCTGGTCTATGGAGACCAGGTGGAGCTCGATGATCCGGCGGAGACATACCATGAGGCTTCCAAGCTCCATCCTGGCATCCTCGGCGAGGGGGCCGCTGGCAGGACGCTCCTGGAGACGAGCGCGCAGCTCCAGCGCTCGACGGCGAGGTCGACCAAGCGGTATGTGCTCGGCGAGGCGATTCGACTGCCAGGCCCGGCGCTGCCCGATGTGGGCCTGACGGCGCTCCTGCGGGAGCGCAGATCGATCCGCCAGTTCAGCGGCGCGCGAATCGACGCGCAGGCGCTCTCGAGCCTCGTGTACGCCGGGTACGGCATCACCCACACGGTCCCCGCGAGCCCGATGACGATGCGGACCGTCCCCTCCGGAGGCGCGCTTTACCCCCTGGATCTCTACTGCGCCGTCCTCGAGGTCGACGGTGTTGCCTCCGGCGTGTACCACTACGACCCCTTCCAGCACGCCCTGGAGCAGGTGCGGGCTGGCGACTGCCGGGAGGAGATAGGCGGCTCCATGGTCGCTCCCGGGATCGTGATGGGCGCGTGCGTGGTCCTGCTGATCGCGGCGATGTTCAGGCGAAACCGATTCAAGTACGGCCTCCGAGGGTACCGGTTCGCGCTGATCGAGGCCGGGCATCTGGCGCAGAACGTGCTGCTGGCCTCCCAGTCGCTTCAGCTCGGCGGCGTTCCGCTGGGCGGCTACTATGACCGCGGCATCGACGATCTCCTCGGCATGGATGGGGTGAACGAGTCTGTCGTCTACACGCTCGCCATCGGTGTCCCCGCCTGATCAGGCCTCGACCGGTGCGAGCAGCGCTGCCCGGTGGCGCGCAAGGTAGCTCCGCACGTCCTCCGCGGGCGTGCCGGTGAGCTCCTCCACCGCCCTCGTCGCCACATCCAGCGTTCCGCGGGCGATCGCCTCGTCGAAGGAGGCGAGCAGCCCGGCGATCGCCGCGGGCATCCCGGCCTTCTGCATGCCTTGCTCCAGCGCATCACGCGGCACGGGGACGTACTCGATCGACTTGCCTGTGACGGACGAGGCGATCTGCGCGAGCTCGCGCTGGGACACGGCCGCCGGCCCGGTGATATCGAGCACGCGCTTGCCGTCGAAATCGGACGCCAGCGCCGCGGCCGCGGCGCGGGCGCAGTCCTCGCGCGTGACATACCCGGCCTTGCCGTCTCCGGCCGCTGCGACCAGCTGGCCCGTCGCCAGCGCGCGCCGCAGCGAGGCCACGAGGAAATCCGTATAGAGGTTGTTGCGCAGGACGGTCGCGCCGAGCCCGCTCTCCGCGAGGGCGTCCTCGGTGGCCTGGTGGTCGGGCGCGATCGTGATCGGCGAGCCCGGCCCGGGGTTGGTCAGCGACGTGTAGACCACGTGCCGCACGCCCGCCTTCGCCGCGGCCTCGAGCGCGCTCCGGTGCTGCGCGATGCGCCGGCCCGGGCGGTCCAGCGCGTCGGTGCTGATGAGCAACAGGCGCGCCGCGCCGGCGAACGCCTCCGCGAGCGAGGCGGGAGCGTCGAAGTCCGCGCGCCGCACCTCGACGCCGCGGGCGCGGAGCTCGTCGAGCTTCTCCGGGTGCCGGGTCGTGACGAGGAGCGGCCCTGCGCCCTGCGCGAGCAAGAGATCGACGACGCGCCGCCCGAGCTGGCCGTTCGCGCCGGTGACGAGGAGAGGCTGAGACATGGTGAGAGCTCCTTGTGACGAGGTTGGGTGGATATTTGCCGCTGTATCGAATGTGGTGCAATGCGCATAAACTGGCTACTGTGTGCCGAAATGGGAACAATGGATCTGAACCACCTCTCCGTCTTCGCGGCGGTCGCCGAGACGGCGAGCTTCACGGAGGCGGCGCGCCGGCTGGGTGTGCCCAAGTCGACGGTCAGCCGGGGCGTCGCGTCGCTGGAGGCGTCGCTCGGCGTGCGGCTCTTGCAGCGGACGACGCGCAGCGTGGCGCTGACGACGGCCGGGCACGCGCTGGTCGACCGGCTCGGCTCGCGGCTCAAGGCGTTGACGGAGGCCATCGAGGGGCTCCCGGAGCTCGAGGACGAGCCGTCGGGCACGCTGCGCCTCACCGCGACGGCGGACTTCGCCACCGAGGTGCTGGCGGAGATCCTCGCCGCCTTCTGCCGCCGCTACCCGCGCATCACGGTCGAGATGCACCTGTCGACGCAGCCCGTGGATCTGGTGAAAGAGGGGTACGACGCTGCGTTCCGGTTCCTCACGAAGCAGCCGCGAGACTCGACGCTGGTGGCGCGCAAGGTGGGCGAGCTGCACCTCCAGTTCTACGCCTCGCCCGCGTACCTGGCCGCGCGGGGGACGCCGAGGACGCTGGAGGATCTCGCGGGGCACGATGGCGTGGCGCTCATCAAGACGAGCCCGTTCGGGCGAGACGAGGTGTCGCGGGCCGGCGCGCGGCTCCGCATCCGGTGGCTCGTGAACGACGGGTTCTTCGCGCGCGAGGTGGTGCGCAACGGCGGTGGGATCGGCCTGCTCCCGACCTTCCTCGTCCAGCAGGACGTGCTCGCTGGAGGGCTCGTCCGCGTGCTGCCGCGCTGGACGGCGCCGACGGGCGGCGTCTTCCTCGTGTTCCCGAGCGGCCAGCACTTGCCGAGGAAGACCGTCGCGCTGCGCGATCACGTGGTCGAGGCGCTGCGGATGCAGCTCAAGGCGCGCGCGGGCCGCGCCGGTGAGGGCTAGCGCCCCATCGGGTTGTCGCGAACATTACACACGTGTTGGACCCACGACCGCGCTGCGACGAGATGTGATCCGCGCCTCCACGCGGGCGCCCCTTAAGGCTTGATTTGCCGGCAGGTCGTGAGGTTAGGCTGCACAGCCGAGGCCGCCGGCGCATCGCGGGCGGGGCACCTGAACATGAGCGCACACGTGGACACTCTCGCGCGATCGCCGCTCGCGGTGGTCGAATACGGGCTGGATCTGGCGATCACGGCGTGGAACGAGAGCGCCGCGCGGCAGCTCGGGTTCTCGAGGCAGGAGGCGATGGGTCGATCCATCGCCGAGCTGCTCCCTGTCCCCGAGGGCGCGGGGTTGTGGCGGCGGCTGCTCGACGAGGACAGCGGGGAGCAGCGCCTGCGTCACACGCGGAGGGACGGCGGCGACGTCGCCGTCGTGTGGGTTCATCACCGCGTGCTCGATGCGCGGGGCGAGGCGGCGGGCGTGGTGTGCATCGGCCGCGATGTGACGGCCGAGCTCGAGGCGTCCAGGCGTCAGGCGGAGCACCAGCACATCCTCCGTGCCCTGGTCGAGAACCTCGATGTCGTCGTCTGGGCCTGCGATGCCAGCGGCGTGTTCACCTACTACGACGGCAAGGCGCTCGCGGCGGCCGGCATGAAGCCAGGACAGCTCGTGGGGCTGAACAATTTCGACATCTACAAGGAGCACCAGACCGGGGGGTTGCGCAGGGCGCTTCGAGGGGAGCCGATGCACAACGTCATGGAAGCGGACGGAAAGCCCATCGAGAACTGGTTCGTCCCGGTCCGAGGGGAGGGGGGCGAGGTGGACTCGGTGGTCGGCATCACTCTCGATCTCACCGAGGCACGGCGCGCGGAGAAGGAGCTCCGGGAGCGGCTGGCGATCATCGAGCGGCAGCAGCAGGTCATCCGCCAGCTCTCGACACCCATCCTGCAGGTCTGGAAGGGCGTGCTGGCGCTCCCGATGATCGGCGTGGTCGACAGCGCGAGGACGGCGGAGGTGATGGACAGCCTGCTCCAGGCGGTGGTGCGCACCGGGGCCCGCTATGCGCTGCTGGACCTGACCGGGGTCGAGGCCGTGGACACGAAGACCGCGAGCTACCTCGTCGATCTCGTCCGCGCGATCCGGCTCCTCGGCGCGGAGGGCATCATCACCGGGATCCGGCCGAGCGTCGCCCAGACGATCGTCTCGCTCGGGATCGATCTCGCCGAGATCACGACGCTTTCCGACCTCCAGGCGGGCCTGAAGCATTGTATCGGGCGCACGCTGCGCGAGGCGACCAGAGGCGGGCGTCCCGACCCGGGTTGAGGTTGCCGACCCAGGTTGGGGTTGGACGACCCGACCCAGGTTGCGGACGATCCGACCCAGGTTGAGGTTGTCGATGTTGCCGACCCAGGTTGGAGTTGAGGTCACCAACCCAGGTTGAGGTCGGGCGACCCGACCCAGGTTGAGGTCGGACGACCCGACCCAGGTTGAGGTTGCCAGGTTGCCTAGGTTGAGGTTGCCGGCCGGACCCTCTGGGCACGCGCCTGGCACGGGCCTCGCAAGGATCCTCTCCCGAAGGAGGCCCCCATGGATTACGACCGCTTCGTCGAGGAGGTGCAGCGCCGCGCCGGCTTCGAGGGCCGCGACCAGGCCGAGCGTGCGATCGCCGTGACAGCACGGACGTTCGGCGAGCGGCTGCTCGTGGAGGAGGCGGCCGCGGTCGCCGGTAGGCTGCCGGGTCCGGTCGCCGCCGCGGTGCGCGGCGCCACGTACCAGGGCGACTTCGATCGCGACGAGCTTTTCGACCGCATCGCCCGCCGCGAGGGCGCGCCGCGCGGCTTTGGCATGGAGCACGCCCAGGCCGTGTGCCAGGTCATCGGCGAGGCGCTGCCCGAGGCCGAGCGCGTGCGGCTCCAGCGGCACCTGCCGGACTGGGCGGACCTCTTCGCGCCGCGCTCGGCCGGAGCTCCCCCGCCGCGGCCGGCGCACGCCGCGTCTCCGCCCGAGACCGGCCAGGGCTCGACGCTCGCAACGGGGCGGCCTGGCAGCCGCCACCCCGTGAGCGAGGCGCGCCCCGAGACGGCCCATGCGCAGTCCGTCGCCCGATCGGACGATCCCCACACGGATACCAAACTGTCGAGCAGCCCGGGGCTGACACAGGAGCGCCTCCGAGAGACGCTGGCTGACGGGCGCCCCGGCCCCGAGCACCCCGTCAGCGAGACGCAGCGCTGACCTGCTAGACGACGCAGCGCGGACGGCCCACCCGGCGCCTGCTTGACAGCGGCCGTGCTCCCGCGAACACTTCGCCCCACGGGCTGCTCCGGGCCCGGCTCCTCGCTCGCCGCCGGCACGGCTCCGCGAGGGGCGAAGAGGGCGCTGCCCTTCGGCGGTCTTCGCTCGTGATGCTGCCGCTCTTTCGTCGGTGCCGGCCGACAAGGACCGATCTCGGCAGATCACCTGGACAGGGCCGATGGGGAACCGCCACCACCACAAGAAGCTGCGCGCCGACGTCCGCGCCAGGATGGCCCGGACCGGCGAGAGCTACCAGAAGGCGCTCGCGCAGATCCTCGACGAGCGTTCCACGCCGAAGGCGGCGCGAAACATCGATCTCGTGCCGATCGATTACTTCGGCGCGCCGGCCGCGCTCGCGACCTTCGAGATCGCTGGCAGGCTCGCGTGTCTCGTCGTCTCGAGCCGGCTCCGCCCGCGGCCGTTCCCTCAGAGCCCCCTCGTCGCCCTGGCGATGCGTGGGCCTCGGGCCATCCATTGAGTGATCTCCGCGATCCCGGGTATCGCGAGGTCATGATGAGCACATCAACGAGAGATCGAATCGACGCCTTTCGCGCGCAAGGCTTCTTCATCATGCGCGCTTTCCTCGACATCGCCGAGCGCGCCGAGCTCCGCCGCGCGTGCGACGCCGCGCTCCTCCGCACACGAGCGCTCTCCCGGGAGACGGGTCACTCGACCCCCAGCATCTCGCTCCTCACGGACGGCGCGACCTGCTTTCAGGACGATCCCTGCGCGCTGGAGCTCATCTCGGCGTTCGTCGGCTCCCGGCGCGTCTGCGAGCTGCTCGCCGGCCTCTCGCGCGCGGGAGCGGGAGAAGGAGAGGAAGACGCCCCGCGCCTGAAGGACGCGCATTATTACCACGAGCAGACCCGGCGCGACTGGGACGGGGACTGGCACCGAGACAGCCAGTTCGGCCAATCCGATCCAGAAATCGAGCGCGCGATCGTCGCGACGACCACATCGGTCCACTTCAGGGTGGCGCTGGAAGACGACGATCGGCTCGAGATCGTCCCCGGATCCCACGCCCGCTGGGACACGCCGGACGAGCTCCGGATCCGCAGGGGCGCCGATCGGACCACGCCGCACATGCCGAACGCCGCGCGCGTCGCCTTGCGCGCCGGAGACGCGTGTATCTTCCACGCGTGGTCGATCCACCGCGCAACGTACCTTCGAGCTCCTCCGCGTCGCACGATCGACGCCCTCTACACCTTCGCTCGTCCGACCGTGCGTCGGTGGGCGCTGCCGGCGATCTGAGGTACGGCCGTCCGTCGCCCCGTCACCACGGCGCCCGCCCCCTCGCGCATGCGGGTGCCGGCGTCGCCGTCGCGGCGGCCCTCTTCTCGCGCGAGGTCGCCTATCCTTGCCGCCCATGGCGCCCCGCCCGCCCCTGCTCCACCGCCTCGCCGGCGGGCTGGAGACCCGCCCCGTCAAGGCCGCGATCTCGCTCCTGATCCTCGTCTCGGTCCTGCCCATCCAGGGCCTCGACGAGCAGCTCCGCCCGTATTTCCTGGCGATCTTCGGCGTCGAGCTCCTCTTCCGGGCCGTCCTCCTCCACCAGCGCGGGGACGGGCGGTCGCGCCTCGACGTGCTCCTCTTCGCCTTCGACATCATCGCCTGGGTCAGCTTCCTGCCGCTCGAGCGGATCCTCGACGCGCACGCCGCCCACGCCCTCCCCATACTGCGGCTCTCGCGGCTCTTCCTGCTCCTGCGCTTCACGCGCGAGATCGCGATCGACCTCTACGCGATCATGACGCGGCGCGAGCTGCTCGAGCAGTTCGGGCTCGTCACGCTCGCCGTCTGGGGGCTCGCGTTCGGCTCCTCCGTGCTGCTCAGCCACCTCGCGATCACGCACGACTACGATGGCCGCGGCCCGACCCCGGACACCGACTTCATCGACCGGATCTGGTGGTCTTTCCGGCAGATCGAGAGCGCCGACAACCTGGTCGAGAACCTCCGGGTTCACCCCGTCGTGGCCGTCGTCTCGCTCGGCCTCACCATGGTGGGCGTCTTCATCACGTCGTTCATCATCGGCATCGGCGCCAACGTGGTCGACCAGGTCGTGCGCGCGGCGCGGCGGCGGCCGGTCCGCTACGCGGGGCACGCGCTCGTGATCGGCCCGGTGCACGAGGCCGAGATGCTCGTGCAGGAGTTCGTCCGGCTGTACGAGCGCCACCGCGCGCTCCGGAGCATCCGGCTCGCGGAGCTCTGGCTGTGGCTCACCCGCCGCGGGCCCCCGCCGACCCGCCACGCGCTCCCGCGGATGGCGCTCCTCGGCACCGAGGACGACCCGCCCGCCTACCTCTACGCGCCGGGGATGCGCTGGGTGACCTACCGCCAAGGGGACGGCGCGCAGCCGGAGGCGCTCGAGCTCGTGGGCGCCGCCGAGGCGAAGCGGGCGCTGATCCTCGCGCGGCCCGACGCGGGGCCCGACGCCGACGCCCTGACGGCGATGACGCTCTCCTCGTTCCGGACGCAGAACCCGCACGGCCACGTGTTCGTCGAGGTGCAGGAGAGCAAGAACCGCGATCTCATCCAGGAGGTGGGCGGGCCCGGGACTCATCCGCTCGACATGCAGCGGTTCCTCGGCTTCTTCCTCTGCCAGCACCTGCTCACGCCAGGCGTGGAGTCCCTCTACACCGACCTCATGACCGCGGACGGCTCCGAGTTCTACACGCACATCTTCCTGGGCGAGGAGGCGGTCTGCGCCGTCGGCAAGCTCGGCAAGGCGCCGAAGCACGAGCTCTCGTTCTCGGACATGGCGCGCGCCGCCTGCGAGAAGCAGGTGATCCTCGCGGGGGTGTTCCTCGGGGACGAGGCGGCGGTGCCGAAGCGCGAGGAGGGCAAGCTCGTGTCGGTCGAGGGGCTCGTACCGTGGTTGAATCCGCTGCTCGATCCGCCCGAGGGGTCGCCGGCGTGGGCGCTCGGCGCGCGGGCGGGCCGGGTGCCGGCGCAGCGGCTCAGGGGGCTCATCGGCGTATCGGCGACCTACGCGCCGCTCCTGGACTACGGGCGAGAGCTCTACAGGGGGCGGGGGATCGAGCGCGCCGCGGCGTCGGACGGCGCGACGGCGGCGCACGAGTGGGCGGCGAAGCTCTCGCTGCACCTCGGCGAGATCGAGCGGGTGCTGATCGTCGGGTACAGCCCCGCGTTGCCCTCGCTGCTGCACGCGCTCGCGCGGTTCGTGCCGGGCGTCGAGGTGACGCTGGTCCTCGGGGAGCGCGGGGACGAGCGGATGCCGCTCCCCGATCGGCTCGCCTCGCTCGGCGTGACGCCCGGCCCGGGCGGCGCGCCGCCGGGCTCGGACGGGGTGATGCTCTCGCTCCCGCGCGGGGGCAGCGCGACGGTGTACACGCAGCACGGGCACGACCTCGCCTCGCTCGCGGTGCGCTGCGTGGCGCGCGGCGCGCCGCTCTCCGCGGCGGTGTTCCTGAGCGAGCCCGAGGGGCTCGATCGCGACGCGCGCACGGCGATGCGGGTCATCCGCTTCGCGCGGGCGCTGGCGAGCCGGGAGCTCGCGCACGGCGGGGCGCTGCACGTGCTCGCGGAGTTCTCCTCGGTGGCGAAGGGCGAGCACGTCCGGAGCCTCCTTGCCCCCGACAAGTGCGGCCTGGCCGTGCGGGTCAGCCTCGTCAGCACCGAGCGCATCAAGAACTACTTCATGGTCCACAGCGCCTTCGTCCCGGGAGTAACGGCTCTTTACGATGAGCTCCTCGGCGAGGGCGGGCAGGACCTCGTCCGCATCGAGGCGCCGCCGCCCGACGTGGCGGGGCAGGCGGGCGGCGAGCTCCGCTTCGACGACATCCGGAGGGCGCTCGAGCCCCGGGGCGCCATCCCCATCGCGCTCGAGGTCGAGGAGCCGAAGGACGACCAGCCCGGGGGCGCGAGCCCCGTCGCGCGGCGGGGCGAGCCCCGGGGCGCGAGCCATGTCGCGCCGCCGGGCGAGCGCCGGGTCGTGCACCTGAATCCGCCGCCGGAGAAGGCCTTCAAGACGTCGCTCATCCGCGTCGTGTACGCGCTCGCCCGGCGCCACGATCTCGTGATCCAGGGGGCGCAGCGGCCGAGGCGGGGCGACGCCGGTGAGGCCGCGCTCGGCGAGGAGTCCCCGCGGATCAGCGCGTGATCAGCGCGTGAAAAGCGCGCCGCCGCGCCTCTTTTTCGCGCCTCGCCCGAAGTCGCGCGATCTTCGCGGCGAGATCTGTATCCTGGAGGCGTGCCCGAGCGCCCGGACCTGGAGTACGTCGTTCCGATCCTCGCGCGCGAGCTCGCGGGCGCGGCCGTGGCCGCGGCGCGCGCCGAGAACTCGGTGGTGCTGCACGTCCTGCTCCCGGAGCGCCTCGACGCGCTCTTGCCGGGCGCGGAGATCCGGCGCGTGGCGCGGCGGGCGCACGCCGTGGTCTTCGAGCTCGACGGGGCGCGCGCGCTCGATCTCGTGATCTCCCCGATGCTGGCAGGGCGGTTCTCGATCACGCGGCCAGGAGAGACGCGGATTCCAACCGATCTCGCCTTCTCGCTGACCCTCGGGGACGGCCGCGAGCTCAGGGTCCGAGACGACGTGCAGATGAGCAAGGTCTACGTGCTCGCGCGGGGCGATTTCGACAGGCTCCCCGGGCTCCAGCGCGTCGGCCTCGACGTCCTCGATCCTCGGGTGTTCACGCAGGAGGCGTTTCGCTCCGCGGCGCGCGGGCGGCGCGACCTCGCCAAGGATTTCCTGATGGACGGGACGGCGCTCGACTCCATGGGAGACTCGTACGCCGACGAGGTGCTCTTCGAGGCAAGGATCCACCCGAAGGCGACGGTCCAGAGCCTCTCCGAGGAGGAGACCGACCGCCTGCACGCGGCGATCGCCCGTGTCCTCGGCGACGCGACCCGGACGATCGCCCGGCGCGCGCCGGCGCTGGACGAGCGGCTGCGCGACTTCCTCAAGGTCCGCGGGCGTCCGGGCCAGCCGTGCCCGCGCTGCGGCGACAAGCTCCGTCGCGCGAGCGTCCACGGGCACGACGCGATCTTCTGCCCGGCCTGTCAGCCGGAGGCGCGGCGGAGCGCAGCGGGGGATCCGCGCCGCGCTAGGCGGGAGCCGGGCTGAGGCGAGGCCGGCGGCGACTCCCCATGTGACGCTCCCGATGTTGCGCGCCCGCAGACCGTCCGGCCGCGGCCGCGGTGACATCACCCATGTGGGATTCTGTGGGATTGTGTGGTCGACGAAAAAAGGATCGGCCCGCGCTCTGTTGGGTCACGGACGGCGTCCTTGGGTTTGTAGGCTCGAGGAACGTCGGCCTCCGCCGGACCTCATGGCCATCGACCGAGCTCACGCCCAGCAACGTATATCGACGAATTCTGGCCTGTCTCCGAGCATCGGAGCGATGGGCGCTGATAGCGCGCTGAAAGGCACGTCTGTACCTCCCCGAGCCACTCACGAGGGCGCATGTCATCCTTTCAGCCACTCCATTCCCACGCGCGTCCAGCGACGCTGGTATTGAAGGACAGTCCTTCGTCTCTCGCGTCGAGGCGCTATGATGGTGCCGCAAAGGAGCACGCGCCGTGTCATGGCCGCGGTCATCGCCTCATGAGCCTTGACGATAGCCCAGAACTCCTCGTCGAGGAGCTGATTGGTCGCGCGCGCGCTGGCGATCCGTCCGCGTTCACCGAGCTGTTCCGCCAGTGCGGACCGATGCTCGAAAAGTGGGCGGCCCGGAGGCTCAAGGACGCCAGGTCGAGTGCGATTCGCCCCTCCGACCTCGCTCAGGAGACCGCGCTGCGCGCGTTCCAGAAATTCTCGACGTTCACTGGAGCGACCGAGGCCGAGTGGCTGTCCTGGCTCCGCGCCGTCCTTCGCAACTACACGCTGCAGGTGCTGCGCGATGCAAAGCGAGCGAAACGCAAGAATCGCGGGACGGTGGCCCTCGATTGTGTCGAGGCGATGGACGTCCCCTCACCTCAGCGCAGCCCAAGCCAGGCGATGGCGCGGGAGGAGCAGCGGACGGAGACCTGGGCGCTGATCTACGAACTACCGGAAGACCAGCGTGACGCCATCTACCTCTGCCATCTGAGGGAACTCCCCGTCGCCGAGGTTGCTCGGACCATGCGCAGAACGGAGCCAGCCGTGGCGGGGCTCCTGAGGCGCGGGCTGAAGGCGCTGCAGTCCCGGATGACCAGCGGCAAAGAGGCGTGCCCGAGCGATGACGCCTCCGCGGTCTCGTCGGCCGACGCGGCAGCCGCGCTGCTGATCTATCTCCAGAGGCGCGACGCTGGAGAGCGCGTCGATCCGCAGGCCTTCCTGGCCGACAACCCATCCTGCGCGGACGAACTCCGCCCCATGCTGGACTGGATCGAGCGCATCCGGTCGATGCGTCCTGCGTCCCTGAGCTCGAAACGCTAGAGGTAGTGAGGCCGTGCCCATGCTCGCATCCGGATCGTGCGTCGGGCGCTTCGAGCTGGTCCGCCGGGTCGCGAGCGGCTTGATGAGCGAGGTCTACGAAGGTCGGGAGGCGGGCAGCGGTCGTCCTGTCGCGGTCAAGGTCCTGAGGGACGCGTTCTGCCTGGACGCCGACACGATCGCGCGCTTCCTCAACGAGGCGCGCATGCTGGAGCGCGTGCGAGATCCCCACATCGTGGGCCTCGTTGACTGTGGCCGTCTCCCTGGAGGACCGCCGTTCATGGCCCTGGAGTGGCTTCCGGCGAGCCTACATGATGTGCTCGCCAGCGCTGGAAGCGGCCTTTCATTACACTCAGCCGCGCGCGTCGCGTCGCAGATCGCACACGGCCTCCTGTCGCTTCACGAGCGCGGGATCGTCCACCGGGATCTGAAGCCAGCCAATGTGCTCCTGGACCAGCGGGACCCCGCCGTCGCCCGAGCCAAGCTGGCCGACCTCGGTCTGGCCAAGATGCCACGGTCGTCTGCTTCCGAGGCGGCGAGGCGGGGAACGGTGGCGGCGACGCTGCTGCCGGTCTCGACCGGCGGCGCGGCGTTGCTCGGGACGTGGGAGTACATGGCCCCCGAGCAGTGGCTCAAGTCCAAGGACGTCGAGCCCAAGGCCGACGTCTACGCGCTCGGCGTCCTCCTTTTCCAGATGCTCACCGGCCAGCTCCCCTTCGTCGCGGAAGACAAGGGGGCTCTCATGTGTCTCCATCTGTTCGAGCGACCTCCGCTTCATCTCCTCGACCATCTCGCCTCCCAGGAGCTTCGCGACCTGATCACGCGGATGTTGAGCAAGAGGCCGTGGCTTCGCCCAGACATGCGCGAGGTGCTCGATCCGCTTGCGCGCTTCTTGTGACGCTGGGCGCGAAATTTCGCGCGATCGCGAGCAAGACGGCGTCTTCATCGTTGGCAGCCCGCTACGTGACGAGCTGCCCTCCGCGGCGATCAGGAATCCGCTGCGCGCGAGGATGAAGGAGTCGAGAAATGGCCATCATGAAGCGTGTCACATGCATCACGAGAACGAACCTGCAGGGGGCACACGAGCGCATCCAGGCGCTCGGCGGCGTCAATGCCGACGGCACCCGCTGGCACCGATCACAGGCGGACGTCGCCAGCGATATCAACAGTGGTCGGTGCGACTACTACGTGGAGCAGCCGGGCGGACACCGGGTGATCCTCGTGGTCGCGCGCTCCTCGACCGGTTATGTCTACGTGAAGACGCAAGCGGACGGTGAACTGCCCAACAACCTGCTTTCTCTGCCGGACTGCCGCTAGACCGACGCGGCTTCACGTCCGCCCTGCCCGTGGGCTGGCCGCACGGAGCGATCGCCCTCGAGCTTCTCCCTGCATCGATGAAGAGGATCTCGCCGAGGCGCTTCGACGTCGCTCGCGCCAGTAGGCCTACGCCCGCCGCTCCGCCTGCGCATGGATCTCGGATCCACGCGCAGGAGCGAATCTGCTGGACCAGGGATACCCGGCCTGCTCCCCTGGGCGTGAGCTCGATCACCTTGCAGGCATAGGCAGACATGTCCACGGAGAAATGCGAAGGCGAGCGCTACGAGACGAGCACCGAACGGCTCACGGACAGCGCGGACGGGGGGGGTCCCCCTGCGCAGCGGGGCATCACGATCGTGTTCCATTACCGAGATGGCGTCGAGGTGGCGCAGCTCGCCCCCGGCCAGGCTCGGGTCGTCGGGCGCGGCGAACCCTCGGACCTGTGCTTGCCGGACCGCACGCTCTCGCGCGAGCACGCGCGTTTTTCCCTGAACGAAGGGCGCATCCTGGTCGAGGATCTCGGCTCCACCAACGGCACCTGGATCGCGGGCACGCGGATCGAGCGGGCCGAGGTCGCGCTCGGCGGCGAGGTGATGCTGGGCACGGTCGTCGCTCGCATCGTTGTCCTCGGCACGGCGACGCTGCCGCTGGAGGGGGAAGAGAGCTTCCGCGCGCGGCTCGACGAGGAGATCAAGCGAGCGCGCCACTTTGGCCGCGGCTTCGCGATCCTCGCGGTGCGCGCCCCAGCGCCAGATGCGGCGCGCGCGCCGCTCGGGGCCTGGGTGACAGGCTTCATGGCGAAGCTGCGGACGGGCATCGACCGGGCGAGCCTCTACTCCCCGGATACAGCGCTGGTCCTGCTGCCAGAGACGGGCGCTGAGGCCGCGTCGCAGATGGCGCACGCCGTCTCCTCGGCGCCGAGTCCGGGCACTGCCGCTCACATCGTCGGCGTCGCGGTGTATCCGGAGGCAGCGACCACGGTAGAGAAGCTGATCGAGCTCGCGCGCGGCGCCGCGGCGGGCGCGAGCGCGGCGCGCCCGGTGATGGCGGCCCCGATGGAGGCGTGGACGGAGAGCGGCGTGACGCGTCTCCACGGGGGCATGATCGCGGGCGCGGCGATGCGCGATCTCCTCGACGCCGCGAAGCAGGTGGCCTCATCGCGCGCCTCGGTCATCTTGCGCGGTGAGACGGGGACCGGGAAGGAGCTCTTGGCGCGGTTCATCCACGAGCACAGCCTGTGGCGTGACAAGCCTCGCGTGTGCGTCAACTGCGCTGCCCTCCCTCCTTCGCTGCTGGAGAGCACCCTGTTCGGTCACGAGCGGGGCGCTTTCACCGGCGCGTCGCAGCAGCGCGGTGGTCTGTTCGCGGCGGCGAACGATGGAACCTTGTTCCTCGACGAGGTCGGCGAGCTCTCGCTCGCTGCGCAGGCGGCGCTCCTGAGAGTGCTGGAGACCGGGAGATTCTCCCGCGTGGGCTCGACGCACGAGGTCGAGGTGAGCGTGCGCGTCATCTCGGCGACTCACCGTGATCTGGACGCCATGGTGAAGCAGGGGGCCTTCCGTGAAGACCTCTATTACCGGTTGAGCACGATCGAGCTGGAGGTCCCCCCGCTGCGCGACCGGCGGGACGAGATGGATTCGCTCGCAAGGCTCTTCCTGACGGAGGCCAACGCTGCGAACGGCCGGAGCGTGCGCGGCCTCTCGGACGAAGCGATGGCCGTGCTGTGCGCCTACCGATGGCCGGGAAACGTGCGAGAGCTCCGCAACGTCATCGAGCGGGCGGTGGTGCTGGCGCGATGCGAGCTGATTCAGCCCCACGACCTGCCGCCACGGGTGCGCGCGGCGCCGGCGGACGACGGCGCGCAGGCGGCGGCGCGGCGCGCGTCCGAACCGGAGCCCCTGGCCGACGAGAGCGCGCTCGGACGACCGGTGAAAGCGCATGTCCGCAAGGCCGAAGCCCAGGTGATCAAGGAAGCGCTCGACAAGGTCGGCTGGAACCGGACCGAGGCGGCGAGGCGGCTCGGCATGCCGATCCGCACGCTCACGCGCCGGATCAAGGAGCTCGGCCTGACGCCGCCGAAATGATCCTGGCCAGAATGTCAATGAAAATTACGCGCGTGGGCTTCCGTTCGTGGCCCTCCAGAGACGGCTTCACCTGTACCTGGAGGTGAGGGCTGTCCGGCTCTGCGCCGGGGGTCGGCGCAGGGCCATCCGCCTGAGGCGAGCAGTCGGCCACAAATGGCCGATCGACGGCCAATTTTGGCCTGGTCACACCGCCTCTCAGGAAGGCGCTGTACGGCGTTTTTCGGGGATCGGCGGGAGCGTCCGGTGCGGCACGCATCGTGCTCAGCGTTGCAGGCGCCGGGAGCACCATGTTGCGAGTCACTGCGACACATCGATCGATGGCGGGCGAGGGAGCGGCTGGCGGGCTCGCTTGGTCGAGGGGCCTCGCCGCGGCACTGCAGCCACAGGATAGGATAGCCTCCCGCTCTCTGGCGACAGTCACCGAGCCGGCAGGATCCGATCCGATGAGCCACCCCTCGAGCCTTGGCCGCTATCGCATCTCCGGGATCCTCGGCTCCGGCGGCATGGGAATCGTCTATCGAGGCGAGGACGCCGAGACGGGCGAGGCCGTGGCCGTCAAGACGGTGCCCGTGACGGGCAGATCCCGGCTCGCGAGTATTCGCCGCGAGATCCACGCGCTCCGTCGCGTTCAGCACCCAGGCATCGTCCCCGTCCTCGACGAGGGCGTGAGCGACGGGACGCCGTGGTACGCGATGCCGCTCCTGGGCGGCTCCACGCTGGCCGATCGCCTGCGCGAACTCCGGCCGGGGCGCGCCGACGACGGGGCTGGTGCTGGCGGCGCCGCGGTGGACGACGCGACGGCCCGTATGACCAGCCGTCCCGGCGAGCCAGCCCGCGTGGTCGTATCGCCATCGTGGGGAGCGCTAGCGCCGCGGCTCGGCCCGCTCCTCACCTTGATCCGCCGGGTCTGCGCGCCCCTCGCGTTCCTGCACGGTGAGGGCCTGGTTCATCGCGACCTCAAGCCAAGCAACATCCTCCTGCAAGAGGACGAGCGTCCGGTGCTCATCGACTTCGGCATCGCCGCGCACTCTGGCGGTGTCGGCGGGCGCGACGAGCTCGACGTGGAGCCCTCCTATGGCACCGAGCCCTACTGTGCGCCTGAGCAGATGCGCGGCCATCTGGTCGATGCCCGGGCCGATCTATACGCGCTCGGCTGCATCCTCTACGAGTGCGCGACTGGGCGGCCTCCGTTCATGGGCACGGACATCAGGGCGCAGCACGTGTACGCCACGCCGCTCCCTCCTTCTCTCCTCGTCCCGGGCCTTCCTGCGGAGATCGAGCGCCTGATCCTGCGGCTCCTGGAGAAGCGTCCGCGGGATCGGGTCGGTCACGCGATCGACGTCGCCGCGGCGCTCGTAGCAGCAGGCGCGGAGGCAGAGCCCGAGAGCGGACCCAGGCCGCGAGCCTACCTGTACCGACCTGCACTCGAGGGGCGGTCCAAAGAGGCATCGAAGCTGGCTCAGGCCGTGAAGGACGTCGCGCAGCACCGCCTCGGTGGTTTCGTGTTCATTCGCGGCGAGAGCGGCGTGGGCAAGACCCGCCTCGTGAAGGAGGTGAGTCAGAGCGCAGCGTATTTGTATGAGGAATTGAACCTCCTCGTGCTTCCTGGACGCTGCGCGTCCGGAGGCGGGGCGGCGTCACCGCTGGATCCGCTCCGGCCAGTCCTGACCGAGGTGGCCTATCGAGCGCGGCAAGGTGGGAGCGCAGAGGCAGACCGGCTGCTCGGCTCTCGGGGCGGAGTGCTCGCGGCGTACGAGTCGTCCTTGCTCGGTCTGCCTGGCCAGGAGAGGCAGCGCCCTCCTCCGACGCTGCCGCCCGAGGAGGCGCGGGCGCGGGTGCTCGCTTCGCTCCGGGACACCATCTGGGCCCTGTCGGAGCGATCGCCGCTCGTGCTGGCGCTCGACGATCTCCAGTGGGCGGACGAGCTGTCGCTGAGCCTGCTCGACGCGCTCGTGAAATCCGGCGTCGAGCATCACGGGGTGCTGGTCATGGCCACCTATAGAAGCGAGGACGAGCGCTCGGAGCTGCTGGAGATAGCTCGCGCCTCGAGCGTCACCACGATCACGCTCGGGCGGCTCGACCGCCCGGCCGTGGCAGCGATGGTCGAGGACATGCTGGCGCAGGACCCACCCTGGCCCGTTGTCGACGCGCTGGTGCAGCACTCGGAGGGCAACCCCTTCTTCGTAGGCGAATACCTGCGCACGGCCATCGCAGAGGGGATGCTCTACCGCGACGAGGCGGGGAGCTGGCGCTTCGATGAGCCCGACCGGGCGGCGTCCGCGCTCTCCTCCCTGCCGCTGCCGCGCACGCTGATCGCGCTCGTCGAACGGCGGCTCGATCGGCTCGACCCGCAGGAGAAGGCCCTCGTCGCGCTGGCCTCGGTCTTCGGGCAAGAGCTCGACGGCGACCTGCTGATCGCAGGCGTCGAGGGCGCTGGCGCGGCGTCCACGGAGGCGCTGGAGACGCTGCGAAGGCTGCAGATCCTCGAAGAGGCGCCCGGAGGACACCTGCGCTTCGGCCACGATAAGATACGTGAGGTCGCGTATGCGCAGATCCCGCGCGACGAGCGGGCCAAGCTGCACCGGCGCGCCGGCGAGGCGATCGAGGCACGGTACGGCGGCGCGTCGGAGCGGATCCCGTCCCTCGCGTGCCACTTCGCGGAGGCCGGCGCGCACGGCAAGGCCAGCAAGTACTTCGCACAGGCCGCAGCGCGCGCGCGGGACCTGTACGCGAATCAGGAGGCGATCCGACTCCTGATGAAGGCCATCAACGAGCGGGTCCAGGCGCCTGCCGCCGACGCGGACCTGCCGGACCTCGCCGCGCTGCACGAGCAGCTCGGCGATATCCGGGGTCGCGTCGCGGACCAGCCACGGGCCCGAGACGCGTACGACGCCGCGCTCGCGGCGGCTCCTGGTGAGCCTCTCCAGCTGGCCAGGCTCTACCGCAAGATCGGCAAGACGTGGGAAAAACAAGAGCGGCACACGAAGGCGCTCGAGCTGTCCGACCTCGCCCAGTCCGTGCTCGGCGACCCGCCCGCGGACCATGCCGACCCGCGGTGGGATGAATGGTTCGAGATCCAGATCGAGCGGATCTCCGCCCATTACTGGCTCGCGCACGTAGATCGAATGCGTGAAATCGTCGAGCGCATCCGGCCTCTCGTGCAGGAGCACGGCACCGCCGTCCAGCGCGGGCGGCTCCTACATACCTCGACGCAGGTGAACATCTGGATCGAGCGTTACACGCCGTCGAAGGAGACCGTGGGTCTGGCGCGCGACTGCTGCACGGCGTTCGAGCACGCCGACGAGTCGCGTGAGGCTCACTGGATCCTGACGGCCCGTTGCAGCCTGGCGATCCTCCTCCTGCTCCACGGCGACCTGGAGGAAGCGGACGAGAGGATGACCGCCGTGCTGCACGACGCGGAGCGGATGGGCGATCTGGAGATGCATGCGCGCAGCCTGATCTACCTCTCCGTCATCCAGCGCAGGCGGAGCAATGACCTCCTCGTGGCGCAGCTGGCCGAGAAGAGCCTCGCGAGGTCGACCGAGGTGGGAATGAGCCAGTACATCGGCGCGGCCCTCGCGAACCAGGCCTGGATCGCGCTCCGGCGCGGCGATCATGTCGCGGCGGAGAGGGCGGCGCGTGAGGCGCTCTCGCGCTGGGGAGCGCTCCCGCGCGTGTATCCGTTCCACTGGCTCGCGAGGATGCCTCTCGCGTTCGTCGAGCTCGCGCGCGAGCGCGTCGACGACGCCGTGGAGCAGGCCAGAGCGATGCTCGACCCGAAGCAGCAACGCCTGCCGGACGAGATCGCGGCCGCGCTCGCAGCAGCGGACGCCGGCCGCGCGCGAGGCGACGCGGCCGGTGCGCGAAGAGCGCTCGAGGACGTCTCCGACGTCGCCCGAAGACTTGGCTACCTGTGAGCTGAATCGCGCCGTCTGAAATCGACGTCATGTGAACGCGGCGAAGCGCGCGTGCACAGGTGTGCGCTCGATCGGGCGTGGTCCGTGAGCAGGGAGCATGAAGGAGGATCGTCATGTTAATTAAGAGTCTGATCATCGATGACAAGCGTGGTTTCATCTTCACGATCGACCGCCAGCGGGAGCCGGTCTACCAGCTGGAGTCGAAGCACTGGGCCCATGCGGATCATCGCTGGAGCGAGAGCGAGATCCCGCCGGAGATCCGCGCGAAGACCGACGAGCTGAGGCAGAACGGTAGGCCGGGCACCTTTGTGCGTTCGCTCGCGGGAGAGAGCGGCGTCTACCTGATCTACGAGAAGAACATCAAGCCGCTCCCCGAGCTCGCCGACGAGGAAGCCGTCTTCGCGCCCGTGAAGCAGCAGGGGAGCAACCGGGAGCTCTCCCCCTACGACATCGTCCTTTGCGCGAAAGGAGGGACCATCATCGCGGACAACGGAGACGTCTACCAGACCCGCGAGGGCGACTACTACGTCATCAAGTGCAGCACCTGGGGTCGCTTCGTGACGAACCAGGCCGCGCGCCCCCGCGACGTGGAGACGACCAAGGAGGTGCTGCTCCTGCTCGAGGATCTCAATGGGAAGAACTTCCTCTCGATGACGCCCGACAAATCCGAGGCGCTCCCTTCGACCATGCCGAAACCCGCACAGGCGATGTCCCAGATCAACTGCTACGTGCTCAACCTGGCGCGATTCAAGCGCTGATCAGGGGCGATCGACGAGGCACCATGACCACCTCACAGCACGACACCAGCGCGGCGGCGCTCGCCGAGGCGCTTCCGCCGGTTCCCAAGCGGTTCTTCTCCGGCACCCACCGCGCCGTCTCCCCCGAGGAGACGATGGCCCGACTCCGACCGCTGATGCCTGTCATGGGCATCACCCGGGTCGCGGACGTCACCGGCCTCGACACGCTGGGCGTGCCCGTGGTCATGGTGACGCGTCCCAACGCGCGATCGCTGTCCGTTTCGCAAGGCAAGGGCCTGACGCTGGCGGCGGCGCGCGCCTCGGGCCTGATGGAAGCGGTCGAGCACTGGCACGCCGAGCGCGTGCAGCTGCCCCTCAAGCTCGGCACCGTGAACGAGCTCCGCTTTCGGCACCGCCTCGTCGACGTGAGCGCCCTGCCGCGCCTCTCGATCAGCGCCTTCCACGACGACCTCCGGCTCCACTGGGTGATCGGGATGGATCTCGTGGCCGGCGCGCCCACGTGGGTGCCGTTCGAGGTCGTCCACACCGACTACTCCTTGCCGCTGCTCTCCGCCTCGGGCTGCTTCGTGATGAGCTCGAACGGGCTCGCGTCCGGCAATCACCCGCTCGAGGCCATCAGCCACGCGCTCTGCGAGCTGATCGAGCGAGACGCGGCGACCCTGTGGTGGCTGGCAGGCGAGGAGCATCATCGCCGCACCAGGATCGACCTCTCCACGGTGGACGACCCGAGCTGCCGGGCCCTGCTCGACGGGTACGAGCGCGCGGGGATCGAGGTCTATGTCTGGGATATCACGTCGGATATCGGGGTTCCGGCGTTCTATTGCACCCTCGTGGATCGTGAGCCGAACCCCCACCGCCCGATCGCGCCGATGGGCGGATACGGGTGCCACCCCGCGAGGGGAGTGGCGCTCTCGCGTGCACTCACCGAGGCGGCGCAGAGCCGGCTCACCGTGATTACCGGCGCGCGGGACGACGTCCGCGTCGCCGGCAATGGGCCGGACGACGATCTCGCGGCTGCCCGCGGCTTTCTCGCGTCGCACGGGGGCGGGCCCGCTGCGCGCAGCTTCCTCGACGCGCCCGACCGCGCTGGAGCGACGCTCGACGATGACGTGACGTGGGAGCTCGACCGCCTGCGCACGGCGGGCATCGACCAGATCGTCGCGGTCGACCTCACGCGGCCTGAGCTCGGGATTCCCGTCGTGCGGATGGTGGTCCCTGGCCTTGAGCCTCTCTACGACATCCCTGGTTACGTACCTGGCTCCCGCGCGCGCCGGAGCCTCCTGGAGCGCGCCGCATGAGCATCTACATCTTCACTGGACCGACGATCGCGGCGACAGAGGCGAAGGAGCAGCTCGATGCTGTCTTCCTGCCCCCCGCAGCGCAAGGTGACGTCTATCGCGCCGCGCTGGACAGGCCGGTAGCCATCGGGATCATTGACGGTTACTTCGAGCGTACTCCGTCGGTATCACACAAGGAGATCCTCTGGGCGATGGGGCAGGGCGTGCACGTCTTTGGCGCCGCGAGCATGGGCGCTTTGCGCGCTGCCGAGCTCTCGGCCTTCGGAATGGAAGGCGTGGGCGCCATCTATGACGCGTATGCGCGCGGGGAGCTCGACGCGGACGACGAGGTGGCCGTCGCCCACGGGGCTGCGGAGGACGGCTATCGCCCCATGAGCGAGGCGATGGTGAACGTCCGGGCTACGCTGCGCGCCGCCGAGGCGGCCGGCGCGCTGCCGGCGGCGGCGGGCGAGCGCCTCGAGCAGATCGCCAAGAGGCTTTTTTACACGGACCGGTGCTATCCTATCCTCTTGCGGCTGGCTGCAGGGCAGGGCGTTCCCGCGGCCGACATCGGAGCACTCCGGGCCTTCCTGCCGGAGGGCCGTGTCGATCAGAAGCGCACCGACGCCCTCGAGCTCCTCCGGCTCATGCGCGAGCGCTTCACCGGTCGGGTCGAGCCCAAGCCGGTGCGTTATCACTTCGAAGCCACCGACGCGTGGGAGCACATCCGCGGCAAGGTCGATCGCTCCGCGGTGGCGCCCGGCGCCTGCCGGACCGATCCAGCGGTCGAGGAGCTGAAGCGCTCAGAGGGGTACGCGGCTGCGCGCTGCGGAGCGCTCGCCCGGGCGCTCGCGCTCGAGGTCGCGCGGCGGCAAGGCCGGACCCCTGAGGGGGAAGCGCTCCGGGACGTCGTGGAGGCGCTCTGCCGCGACCGCGGGCTCGCCGAAAAAGCGGAGCTCGCGAGCTGGCTCGCGCGGCAGGGGGTCATCGAGGTCGAGCGGTTTCTCGAGGACGAAGCGCAGGTGCGATGGGTCGAGATCCTCTATGGCCCGGACGCCGACCGCTGCCTCCCGGATCACCTGCGATCTACTGGCGAGTACGCGTCCCTGCGAGACCGCGCCCTCGCCCGCGCGCCTCGCGAGCACGGAAGTGCGCGCGCGGGCCACCTCCGAGATGATGAGGTGGAGCCATCGCGCGTGCCTGTGACGGGGAGGGTCGAGCGATGAGCACAGCTGCCCAGAGCACGAAGGACACGACAACTGGAATCGAGGGGGTGGTGCTCGCCTGGCAGCTGGCGCAGCCCAGCGGCGCCGGGACGAGGAGTGCAGCAGAGAAGGCGCTGAAGCCGCTGCTCGGCGTTCGATTGAGCGACGCAGAGCGACGACGATCGCTCGAGGAGGCGTGGGCTACGCTCGAGCGGGCCGGGCACGTCACGTTTCCACGGAGAGGTGCTGTCGTGATCACCGAAGGCGGTCGGCGCACCGCGCTCGACGCGCTCGGAGTCGAGTCGCTCCCCGGTCGCATCCGCTGGAAAGCCGTCAAAAGACGATACCTGATCCCACGCTCGCTCGGTCGCCCAGCCCCGAGGACGAAGGCCGAGGTCGAGCGGATTGGCAAGAAAGAGGGACTATTCGCCGCGATCCTGGCATGGCATTATGATCTCGACATCGGCAGCTATCCCACGCTCAGGCAGGTACGCGACAGGTTGGCGTGGCGGTCGCTCGGGGTTGACACCAAGGAGCCATTCACGCTCAAGGCCGTACTGGCACGGCTCATGAGCCGTGCGTTCGGCCGTACGGCGACCTTCGAGACGAGCTACGGGCTCGCGCTCGCTGCGGCGAACGCGATCGGGGCGCCACGGGCGGAGCCGGGGGAGCTAGAGACCGCGCTTATCTGGCGCTGGATCGACGGGCGGAAGGCGGCGCGAGGGGAGGGGAGCGTGAGCTCGGCGGCGGCAGGCCCGGGGGGCGGCGCGCCGGTCGACAGGGGCACAGCTCCGAGCCCGAACGCTGTGGGAGACGTCGTCGCCCGCGTCGACGACGACAGCAGCGCGTTTGCGGCGCGAGTGCTCGCTGTCGCGCGAGGGTCGGAGACCGGGCGCTTCGGGAGCAACAAGGTGTTCATCTCGCACGTGTTCCGGAAGCTCGTGCAGATGGGCGCCGTCCCCGGCGACGCGGAGGCGTTCAAGGACCGGCTCGTTTCGGCCCACCGCGAGGGGCTGCTCTCGTTGAGCCGCGCCGATCTGGTCGAGGCGATGGATCCGAAGGACACCGAAGCATCGGAGACACGCCACCTCAGCGCTACGTTCCATTTTGTGGTTATCTAGGAGTGCAGATGTCGGCGCTCGCGCTCGCCGGAGAGGCCGCGACGAGATCTACGGCGAGAGAGAGGAGATACGATGGATACCACCATGACAGGTCGGGACGCCATGCTCAGCGTGTTCATGTCGAACAAGAAGAAGGAGGTGTTCCACTCTGTCGAGCACCGCCACCAGATCTGGCGTGAAGATCCGTTCGATGTCGAGTCGGTGCACGATCGGGCGCGAGTGCAGTTCCAGCGGCTGCTCTCGCAAGTGACGACGCCGCCGGGGCTGGAGGCCGGGCGCATCCTCCTGCTCATCGGGGAGTCCGGCAGCGGCAAGACGCACCTGGTCCGCTCCTTCCGGAACCACGTCCATGTCAATGGCCTCGGCTTCGTCGGCTACATGCAGATGACGACCACGGTGCTCAACTATGGCCGCTATCTGGTGAGCAACCTGATAGACTCTCTCGACCAGCCCTACTACGAATCGCTCGGGACGACCACCGGGCTGCTCCGGCTCTCCAACGCCGTCGCTGCCCGGTGCGGCGATACGGCCGCCGTCGAGTCCCTCTCCGACAATGCCGGTCTCGACCCCGATGCTGTGATCGATCTCGTGGAGCGCGCCGCAGATCGACTCATCTCACAGCCTCGCTACGCAGATCTCGACCTCGACCTCGTCCGCGCCCTGCTCTTCCTGCAGCGACAGGACCCGGCTCTCAAGAAGCGCGTCGTCAAATACCTGCGGTGCGAGGAGCTCCCCGAGCGGGACGCCCGGCACCTCGGCGGCATCTCGCCGAAGCGCAGCGAGGACGACGCGCAGAAGCTCGTCGAGCACCTCGGCCGGCTGATGTGGGCCTTCGACGCCCGCTCGCTCGTCCTCTGCGTCGACCAGTTCGAAGATCTCTACCAGCTCGAGGACGCCGAGGCGCGGTTCCGCCGCGTGATGGCCTCGCTGTGCGCCATCGCCGATCAGGTGCCGTCGTCCATCATCGTGATCGCCTGCCTGGCGGACTATTACGACGTGGTTCGCACCCGGCTCACTCGCTCGACACTCGATCGCATCGAGAACGACCCTCCCCCGGTGCGGCTCGTGAGCGGGCGGAGCGCCGAGGAGGTCGAGATGATCGTCCGCCAGCGGCTCAGGCATCTTTATGAGGCCTGCGACATCAAGCGGGCTGAGGGTGCCTCCGATCCGCTGTACCCCATCCCGCCGGCGTTCGTCCAGAAGCTCTCCGGGCTGCGCATCCGGGACGTGCTCGACGAGTGCCGCGCGTTCAGAGACGCGTGCGTCGAGGCCGGTCGGATCGTCGAGCCGCCGCAAGGGAAGCCAGGCCCGCGAGAGCGTGACGACGACGATCGGAGCACGAAGGCCGCGAAGGAGCGGATCGAGCGTGAATGGAACGATTTCGTGGCCCAGACACGGGACGATTTGCCGGAGACAGACGCCGAGCTCGCCGAGCTGTTCGGCTGGGCCATCAGGACATCCGCCGACGAGCTGGAGAGCGGGTACCGCTTTGAAGTCCACGTGGACGGCGAGCACATCGAGGTTCGGGTGCTGATCCCGACATCGAAGGGCCTGTATCGTCTCGGAGAAGAGCTATTGCTCGCGTTCTGCAATAAGGCTCCCCAGGGCGGTGGCTTTCGCGCCCAGCTCGATGCTGCCGTCAAGCGTGCCAAGCACCGAATCCCCGTGTTGATCCGCTGCGGTGAGTTCCCGAGCGGGCCGAGGTCGGCGCAGGCGCTCGCGGACATCATCAAGAGCAAGGGGGGCCGAAAGGCGGTCGTCGAGGACAGCGACTGGCGGAAGGTAGCGGCCTTTCGGAGGTTTCGCGAGGCGCAGCAGCGGCAGGAACATTTCATGGAATGGCTCAGAGAGGAGAACCATCTCTCGCGGCTCCTTCCGCTCATCCATGTCCTCGATCTCGATCACCTCGATCGCTTCGATGGTGAGCCGGCGGCGGGCGGAGAAGCGTCGGCGCCGTCGCCTACGCCTGCACCGCGGTCAAAGGCCGACAATCCCCGTACGCCAGCGCGAGCCGCCGCTCCGCCCGAGCACCGCGCGCCTACCTCTCAGAAGAACGAGGCTATCCGGGCGAGTGCCTTCGGCGTGCCCGAGGGCGACGGATCCAGCACCCTGAAGAGCCCGGCTGCGCAGGCGAGCACGAACGACAGCGTGCCTCGTGACACGAGCGGCGCCATCGCGCTCGGCGTCACGGGAGAGCTCGTCGCCCAGCAACTCACGGTGGACGTCGAGGCGCTGACCGCTCACGCGGCCTTCCTCGGTAGCACGGGGAGCGGCAAGACCACGCTGGCGCTCAACGTGATCGAGCAGCTCCTCCTGCGCGGCGTCCCCGCGATCCTGGTCGATCGGAAGGGCGACCTCGCCGCTTACGCCCGTAGCGCGCCGTGGCAGGAGCGGCACGCGGATCCTGTGCTCGACGACCGGCGCCGGGCGCTGCGCGAGCGGCTCGACGTCGCCCTGTTCACGCCAGGCCATCGAGAAGGCAGGCCGCTCGGCATCTCGCTCATGCCGCGCGGCCTCGGGACCCTCAAGGACCTCGATCGCGATCAGGCCGCTGGCTATGCCGCCCAGGCGCTCGGCGACATGCTCGGTTACAAGGACACGAGGAAGGACAAGGCGCTCCGGGTCATCTTGATCCAGGCGTTTCGGCTCTGCGCGGCGCACGGCGAGGCGGAGCGGCTCGATCTGGAGCTGCTGATAGCGCTCATCGCGAACGAGGATCCGGCGCTCGTCGCCTCGCTGGGGCGGCTCGACACGCGCCTTTTCAAGGAGCTCGTACAGCACCTGGAGACGCTCAAGCTCGGCTCTTCAGAGCTCTTGAGCTCGTCGGGCGACCAGCTCGACGCCGATCTGCTCCTCGGGCTCGGGCAGCACGCGCGGCCGGGTCGGACACGGCTTAGCATCGTCAACACGAAGTTCCTTGGAGACAACGCGAGGATCCTCTTCTGGGTGTCGCAGCTCCTGCTCTCGCTGACGCGCTGGGTGACCCGCGCGCCGTCGCCGCAGCTCCAGGCCGTGGTCCTCTTCGACGAAGCAGACGTCTACCTGCCCGCGCAGTCGCAGCCAGCGACGAAGGGGCCGATGGAGAACCTGCTGCGCCGCGCGCGCTCGGGCGGCCTCGGCATCCTGCTGGCGACCCAGAGCCCGGGCGATCTCGACTACAAGTGCCGGGACAACGTCCGGAGCTGGTTCGCGGGGCGGATCACGCAGTCTGTCGCGCTCGAGAAGATGAAGCCGCTCCTCAGCGAGGCTCGCGTGAACGTCTCCGCCAGGATTCCCGGGCAGCGCCCCGGTGAATTCCACCTGCTTCAGGACGGGCGGGTCACGAGCTTCCGCGCGCACCGGAGCTTCCTTCAGGCCGAACAGGTGCCGGAGGACGAGATCCTCACGCTGGCCTCGCAGCGCAAGGCGGCGCTCGCCACGTGAGCCGACGCGGGCGTCGAGCGGGGCGGGCCGGAGTGGACGCGATCGTTTTGCGAGAGGGATGACGAGTGTACGGCTCAATCATCGATTTTGAAGACGAGTTTTCCCGTCACGGTCAGATCTTCGCGAGGGAGGACGTACTCGCGGAGCTCTGCCGCTGGCTCGTCGGTGACAAGCGGCTCCACCGGGGCTGGCTGCTACTGCTCGGCGGGCCCGGCGTCGGCAAGAGCGCCATTCTGACCAGCCTCCTCAGGATGCTGCCTGCGCCGAGGCCGCCATGTCACTTCATCCGGAGAGGGATGGAGGGGTTCGATCGCCCGGAGGTCGTCGTCCAGAGCCTCTGCGCACAGCTCGAGCGGCTCTATCCGGAGCACGGCAGCGCCGACTTGCCCTCCGAGATGCGGCTCGGGGAGCTCCTGAAGCGCCTCTCGACCAAGGAACTCGCCCGTCGCGGCCAGCGGTTGCTCCTCGTCATCGACGGGCTCGATGAGGCAGCCGGCGACGACCCGCTGCCGAGGATCCTGCCGCGGGTGCTGCCGCCGGGCGTGGTCATCCTGTGCGCTTCGCGGCCCATCTACCCCGCTCTGAGCTGGCTGGAGCGCGATGGCGTCCAGCGGATCAACCTGAACGACGAGATGTGGGCGGCCTCCAACGAGAACGCGTGCCTGCACTTCTGGCAGCACCACGCCGATGAGTTCGCCCCGCCTCTCAGCCCTGCTTTCATCCACGAGGCGGTGCGCCGGTGCGAAGGGAACATGCTGTACGCGGTCAAGCTCCGGGACTGGCTGAGGATGCAGCCTCCCGAACGCCGCGTAGCGAGCGCGATACCCTACGGTCTCGACGCGTTCCTCACGCAGATCTGGACGGAGCTGAACGAGCTCGACGGCGCGGTGTACGCGCTCGTCATGGAGGGGCTCGGCCTTGCGTGCGCCGCACGTGAGGCGCTCCCGGCGTACCTCTTCCGAGAGATCCTCGAGTGGCCGACGACGATGGAAGTCGAGACGTTCCTGCGCGCGGTACGGCCCTTCCTCCTCGAGACGCGGGCGCACTGGCACAAGGGCGAATCGGCGTACCAGCCATTTCATGCGTACTTCCGTGAGTTCATCTCGGGCAAGCTCGGAAGCTCCGTGATCCGCGAACATCACCTTCGTTTGACCGAGACGCTGGCAGCATGGCCGCCCAACGAACGCGATCCTTTCCAGCGCGCGTATGCGCTTCGGCACGCGGTGGCGCATCGAATCGAGGCCGGCGAGCTCCGCGACGCTCAGCGCCTCTGCACGAACCTCGACTACCTCAAGACCAAGTTTCGCGAGATCGATGTCGCCGCTGCCCAGCCGGAGCGCGAGCAGAGCGGCAGGGAGGCCGGCGCCACCTCGGCCGAGCGCGACCTCGACGCCACGGTCCGCGCTTCTGTCGGAGGCGAGGCCATCGATCTCGCGGCTGTCCTCACCGCCGTGTGCGCGGAAGCGAGCCGGCTGGGCGCCGACCCGGAGTCGCTGCCGGTCCTCATCTACAACCGCTTGCGCTGCGCAGGGTGGTCGGTCGACAGGATCAAGGGAAGGCTCGGCTTCGGCGGGAGCCTCCCGGCGCTGCGGCTCCTGCACGGCGTGCGGCTCGGGCCCGCGCGTCTCCGCTCGTTCCGGGGGCACGAAAAGCAGGTCACCGCCTGCGTGATCACGCCGGACGAAACCCATCTGCTCTCCGCGTCAGCGGATGGCACGCTCCGCTTGTGGGCTCTGGGGTCGGCGGCCTGCATCGCGGAGCTGCGCGGTCACGAGGGCGAGCTCACCGCCTGCGCGATCACGCGCGACGGGAACACGGCGATCTCCACGTCGACCGACGGCACGGCGAGGACATGGGACATCCGCGCGCGCCGCTGCGTCGGGACGTTGGAGAACGGAGGTCGCTGCGCGACCGCATGCGCGGTGACCCACGACGGCCTACGCGTCGTGATCGGCTCAGACAACGGGCTCCTCCAGGTCTGGGATCTGGCGTCGCGCGAGCGCGTCGCCACGATGAAGGGGCACGCCGACTACATTACGGCGTGCGTCATTGCCGGCGACGGCGAGCTGCTCGTCTCCGCGTCACGCGACGGGTCGGTGCGGGTGTGGCGCCTCGCTTCCGGCGAATGCGTGCAGACGCTGCGTCGCGCGGAGCCCGCCGCCGCGCTCGCGCAGGGAAGCTTGAAGGAGCAGGGGTGGATCGCCGCGCTCGCGCTGACGCCGGACGGGAAGCAGGTCGTCGCTGCGGCAGGCGATGGATGCCTGGCGTTCTGGGACCTCCTCTCCGGTGGCTGCGTGCGAAGCTTCGGGGCTGGACAGGGGCGCGTCGACGCGTGCTCGATGCTGCACGACGGCCGTCACGTGCTCTGCGGGATGGCGGACGGCACGATGGTCATCTGGGACATCGCGGCGGAGCGGCGCATCCGGTGCCTGGAAGCGCACGCGGGAGCGGTCTCCGCCTGCGCGCCGACCGCGGACGGCCGCCGGATCCTCTCGGCCTCCTACGATCGAACCCTCGCGCTCTGGGAGATCGGCGTGCCTGAGAGCTTGATGCCCCAGGACGAGCACGACGCGCCTGTGGCGGCGTGCGCGGCCGCGCTCGACGCACCGACGGTGATCTCCGGCTCGGAGGACCGGACCTTGAAGATCTGGGACGCCGCGACCGGGGCGTGCCGCGCCACGCTCGCGGGGCACGCCGATCTCGTGACCGCGTGCGCGAGCTGCGCCAAGGGGCGTCGTGCGCTCTCAGGCGCGCGGGACGGGAGTGTTCGGCTCTGGAACCTCACGACCCGCCGGCTCGTGGAGGCGCTCGATGGTCACGCCGCGCTCGTGAGCGGCTGCGCCTTTACGCCGGACGGGCGCATGATCACGGCCTCTCACGACGGTACGCTGCGGGTGCGGGGCGCGGACGACAAACGGCGCCTCATGGTGCTCAGGCACGGAGATCCCGTGGAGGGCTTCTCGATTTCGCAGAACGGCGATTACGTCCTGTCCTTCTCGCGGTTCGGAACAGCAAAAGTGTGGGCTCTCAAATCTGGGCGTTGCGAGCGGACCTTCGCCCCGTTCACATCGCCGATCCTCGCCGGCGCGCTGACGCCGGATGGCCGGCGTGCGGTGCTCGCTCTCGAGAGTGGCGAGATCGAGGTGTGGGATATCCACGGCAACTGGCGTCTCCCGGTGCTCAAGGGCCATCGAGGGCGGGTCTTCGGCTGCGCCGTGTTACCGGACGGCGCACGGGTCGTCTCGGCTTCGGAAGACAAGACGCTGAAGGTATGGAACCTCCATACGGGCGTCTGCCTAGGGACGCTGTACGGGACGTCCATTTTTCGATGCGTGGCGGTGACGAAGACGCTGATCTGCGCTGGCGATCACGAAGGGAACGTCTGGATGATCGCTGCCGACGCGGAGCCGTTGGACGAGGACGTGCGTGGAGGTCCAGCGTGGCCCTCGAAGACGGTGAAGCGCGCGCCACGTCCTGCCGGCAGATCGTCGCCACCGCTCCGCTTCGGTGCTCGACGCGTCGACCCCGTCGCACGTATGGACCCCCTCGCGGCGATGGCCGACGTGTTGGCGGGTCTATATACGCAGGTAGAGGAAGCCCGCCTCATCGCTGAAGAGGCAGGGATCGATATCAAGCGCGTCAACATGAACGGCAGCGCTCTGGTCGTCTGGCATAGCATCCTCAAAGAGGCGAGCAAGCGGGGCTTGCTCCGTGAGCTGGTGCGGCGTCCACTGAAGCAATATCCCGGACACTCTGCGCTCAGCCATGCCGCGCAGATGCTCGGGGTTCTCCGATGAAATGAACTCGTGATTTTTGTGATGAAGCTGTGGGTGTCTTTCGACGGTGCTTGTTGGTGGTGGATATGTCGCCATGTGGAGAGGGGGTGAGCGTGGGTCTCGAGCATCTATTGCGTGACGGGCGCAGCCGAGCGGCCTTCCGAGAGGCGCTGGCAAGGAAGTACCCGACCGTCGACGAGGCGCGCGCGTTCGTCGACAAGGTGGGCCTGAATCCTATCCGGATCTGCTTCAGCAGCCGCGCCGATCTTACCTGGTTCAGTATTCTTGAAGAGGCTAGCAAGCAGGGCGAGCGGTGGGTGCGGGCGGTCCTCGATCTCGCCCTGGAAGAGTACCCTGACGACGATGGTCTGTTGTGTCTGCGGAGCGGCTCCGCTCCGCGCTACGCCGAGGGGCCTGACATCGCCTCGCTCGGGTGGCGGGGCCGCGGCGGGCAGTCCTACGAGAAGCTCATCGGCAAGCAGAGCTCGCTCGTGCCGGTCAGCTTTCTAGAGGTCGGCATGGCCCGAGCGCGCGCTGTGGCGCGCGTCAAATGCGACGATGGCACGCTCGGCACAGGCTTCCTTGTCACGGGAGACTTCCTGGTCACCAACCACCACGTCCTCGGCTCTCGAGAGGCCGCTACGGCGACGACGGTTCAATTCAACTACCAGAAGACAGCCGACGGGCGCGACGGCCAGGTCGAGGAGCTTCGCCTCGATCCAGAGGCGTTCTTCTTGACATCGATGAAGGACGACTACACGATCGTGAAGGTGAGCGGCGAGCCGTCTGCCCGCTGGGGGGTGATCGAGCTGCAGGCAAGCCGGATCCATGCAGAAGATCGCGTTAACGTCATCCAGCACCCGGGGGGCGAGCAGAAGCAGCTCTCCTTTTTTCACAATCTCGTCGTGTTCGTGGGCGAGGGGCGCGTGCAATACCTGACCGACACGCTGCCGGGCTCTTCGGGGTCACCTGTCTTCGACAAGGACTGGAAGCTGGTCGCGCTGCACCACAGCGGTGGATGGATCGTCGAGCCGGGGTCGAGAGAGCGCTTCTATCGAAACGAGGGGATTCTTGTGGATCGGTTGATCGATGCGCTCCAGGCGGGGAACCCGAGCCTGCCCGCCTGACGTGGCGAGCGCCGCATCGTCACGTCAGCGCTACAGCCCTTCCGGCAGCGGCTCCGGCGGCGCGAGCCCCGCGCTCTTCGCCCTGCACGGGACGCTCACGCCCTGACAGCCGCACTGGTTCTCGCCGCCGTCGGTGATCTTGCCCGCCGTGCCGCTCTCCGTCTCGACGTTGAGATCGATGAAGTTGCATTCGATGGTGCTGCGCGCGAGCGCCACCGAGGCGCCGAAGCTCGCGACGGCGGCGCCGTCGCTCGCCTCGATGCGCACGCCGGTCAACGTGGCCTCCGAGTCGCCGGGGTCCTTGACGATCGTGACGCCGTTTCCCTGGAGCCCATCGGCTGAGCTCCGCGTGCCGCGGACCGCGGTCTCCTCCAGGGTGGCCACAGATCCGAAGAGGGCGAGCCCCGAATCGACGCTCTCCTCGACGAGCGACGACCGGAGCACGAGGCCGCTCCGCCCGTCCGGGGTGTCAAGCGCGTGGACCTCGATCCCCCGGCCGAAACGCCCGTCCGACGCCTGCGGGAGCGTGCGGCGGACCGCGACCCGCTCCAGCGTCGCGTCGGCGCCCTCGATGAAGACACCCGCGGTGCGGCTCCTCTCGACCACCGAGCCGCGCGCCGTGACGTCGCCGCGCAGCGGGCCGCGGGAGGCCACTGCGAGCCCGACGCCGTGCTTGCCGTCCCCGTCGCGCGGCAGGGTGTCGCGTACGAGCACGCCGTCGAGCGAGGCGTCGGAGCTCAGGATCGCGACGCCCACGTAGCGGCTCCGCTCGACGACCACGCGCTGCAGGGTCGCCTCGGAGCGCAGGCCCTCCTCGAGGTCGGCGGCAATATAGATGCCCCACCCCGTCGCCAGCTTGTCCGGGTAAGGCCGCGTGTCCCGCACGACCGTATCCTCGACGACGGCGGACGAGCCCTGGACCCAGATCCCCGCCTCCTCATTGGCCTCGAGGACGCTGCGCTTCAAGGTCACCTGGCTCGGCTGGCCCCGGCTGTTCCGGATGGCCAGCACGCCCATCCCGGCGGCGTTGGTGCCGATTCCGGTGCTGTCGCGGATCACGCTGTCCTCGACGAGCGCCTCGGAGGCGATGAGGTACACGCCGGTTCCGTGGCTCTGCTCAATGATGGATGCGCGTACCGTGATCGAGGCCGGCGTGTTGCCCTCTCCCCTGTTCGCGCCGACGCCCGTCCCCTCGACCTCGCCGGACTCGAGGGTTCCTCGCACGAGGGACGACTCCAGGGCGAGCGCTGCGCCCGCGCTGTGCACGCCGACCCGATGGGCCCCTTCGACGAGCGAGCCACGGACGGTGAGCGCCGCCAGGCCTTGCTCGTTGTCCACCTTGATGCCCTGGGCGCCCGCGCCGGCCACCCAGATCTCGTCGATCACGACGCCGCTTGCGCCCGAGACCAGGATACCTTGCCCCGCGCTGCGGATCGCGACGCCCCGTATCTCGGCCGCGTCGGCGCCCGCGCCGACTTCGATGGCCGCGGCCGTGTCCGGCCCCGCCCCGGCGATCTCGACGAGCGCCGGGCACCTCCCCCACAGCCGTACTGGCTTGTCGACGACCACGTCCTCTGGATACGTACCCGCGGCGATCGCGACGACCGCGCCGGGCGCGGCCGCGCGGAGGCCCTCGCCGACGGTCGTCCACGGCCTCTCCGGCGTGCCATCGGAGTCGCCCCCCGCATAGGCGCCGTCGACGTGCTGTGTCTCCTCGTCCAGGGCGATGTCGCCCCAGGGCGCCTCACCGCACGGCGCGACCTCGCGACAGGCGGTCTCGCCCGGCACGGCCATCGTCCCCGCAGGGCAGGGGGCATCCGGCAGGACAGGCGCGCACGCTCGGTCGCCCGGCGTGAAGCCGGCGCCGCAGGCCTCGGGCGGGATCCCCGCGGGCTCGCACCCAGAATCGGTCGTGCGCTCGCCGGCCGCGCACCCCGGCGCGGCCGCCCCTCCTCCGCCGCCGTCAGGCGTCGCGTCCGGCCGAGGTAGGGGGGCCTCCCTGTCGCAGCCAGCCAGGAGCCACGTCGCCGTGAGCAGCAGGAGCGGAGCCCCGTGTCGGTCCATGAATCCGTCCATGAACCCGACCACGACGTCGAGCAACGGTCCACTTGTCGTCCACCACCGTAAAAAAACGCCGACCCGTCCGCGCTCACGGTCTTCTCTTTGCTCGAACGCGACCCAGGAGACGCGGAGGCTTCACACTCCGCGCCTCTTCTTCTGCGCCTCTGTGGTGCATTTTTCTTCTCACTGCATCGGCGTGCGGCGCGCCGGCGCGAGTCGAGCCTTCGTGGCGAGGCACGGTGACAGGGAGCGGCGTTCTGAGCTACGCTGAGCGCCCCGCAGGAAACGCAGCATGCTTTGCAAATTCCATCACTCTGCACATCGCCTGGCCGGCGTCGCCGTGCTTCTTCTGTCGCTGCCGGGCTGCGCCCTCGACACGAAAGGCACAGGCTGGTCAGGTGAATCCGAGGCTCAACCCGGAGGACCTGGCGGCGCTCCCGTCGAAGAACCCGGCGGAGCCATCGCCGGACAGCCTGGCGGCGCTCCCATCGAAGAGCCTGGCGGCGCTCCGGCGGAAGAACCCGGCGGAACGCCGACGGAAGAACCCGGCGGTGCGCCCGTCGAAGAGCCCGGCAAGGATCCGGTCGAAGAGCCCGGCGGCGCTCCCAAGCCGCTGTGCGGGGCGGCGGCTCCATCGCTGATCGCGTGCTTCGCGTTCGAGGGCAACCCCGACGACGCCTCGCAGCATCACTTCACGCCCGAGCGGGTGCGCAGCCTGCACTACGCGCCTGGCCGTGCCGGCCAGGCGCTCTCGGTGACGATGGGGAGCAAACTCTACTTCCGCCACGACGCCGCATGGACCGCCTCCGCGATGACCATCGATGTCTGGATCAACCCCGCCTCTCTCCCCGACAAGCGGCGATACACCGTGATCGACAGCGGCGGGAAGCCTTCGCTCTTCCTGATGCCGGGCGGACAGATCCGCTGCACCATGGGCGTCGAGCGGAACGTGACTTACCCCATCGTTCCCGGGCAATGGACGCACGTCGCCTGTCTCTCCGACGGCCAGACGCAGAGCCTCTACGTGAACGGCGTCGAGGTCGACCGGAGCCCCTCTGGCCCGGTGATCGCCTCCGGCGAACAGCCCGTCCACATCGGCTCGGACGAGCCCTCGGGGGAAGACGAGTTCAACGGGCTGCTCGACAGCCTCCGCATCTTCGGCCGGACGCTCACGCCCCAGGAGATCTGCGCGGCTGCCGGCGGCGGCTGCTGAGCTGCGCCGTCAGGCGCGCACCCAGCGGGGGGGCTCTGGCCCGCGGGGCGGCTCATGGCCGTCACCGCAGACCGACTGGCGGGCCCCGGCGCGACCGGCCAGGGCTGCCCGAAGAATGCGCGCTCTCGGCGCGCGTAAGGAAGAACGGAGGAAGGGAAGAGCGCGAGAGAGGAGAGATGCGCCTCAGAAGGGGGCGTCGCGGAGCTTCTCCTTGTACTCCGCCTTGTACAGATCGTGGCAGGCCTTGCAGCTCGCCTTGGCACCGTCGATGTCGCCCTTCTTGGCCTTCTCGATGCCGTCGTTCGAGATCGCGACCCACTTGTCCATGCCCTTCGGCGGCCTCGCCGCCACGTACTTCAGCGCTTCCGCGATCTTCGCGCCGTCGCCGCTCGTGGTCGCCGACTGCATCACCGACTTCATCCAGCCCTGCATCGGACAGGCCTTCTGTCCTTTTGCGCCGCAGCCGAAATCCTTCTTCTCGGCGACGGAAGCGGGGAGGTCCGCGGTCCCGCCAGCGGCCCACGCGGCTCCAGCAAAGCCAATGCCGACGGTCATCAACACGGCACTCATCAGCTTCTTGCTCATCGACATCCGACGTCTCCTGTGGGTAAGGGCAAGCGCAGCGAGAGACATTGCAGTTCCGCGGGTGGAAGTCAACAGCCACCTTGGTCGCCGAGCCGGCTCGCGAACGCCGCCGAGGCGAGACGGCGTCGGGGGCCAAGATCTTCATCACGAACGCCACCGAGGCGAAGATAACGTCAGGAGAGAAAAACTTCATTCATGATGTCCGCCGAGCGCCGTCTCCGTCCTCGCTCGCGCCGCGCGGACGTCCTGGCGCCACGCGGCGGGCGGAGGCGCGGGCCCGCCGGCGAGCGCGCCTCAGGGCCGCCCTCCGGGCGCGCGCCGCCTCCGCGCCGCTCGAGCGCGCCCACCCTGGGCGCCGTCAGCGGGGTCCCGCGTCCGTCGATGGCGCAGGCAGGTCCCTTCGCCGGCGCGATGACGAGGTCCGCGATGCGCCAGACCGACCCATCGACATGACGCGACTACGTGGCTTATCGACATGGCGAGATGCGCTCTTCGATGGCTTTTCAGATGCCTTGAAGCGAGCCCGCGGAACACGGCACCCGGCGGCGCCTTCTCCGGCGCCGGCGCCGTTCCCCCATCACGGGCGCCCTCGTCGTTGATGATTTCCCCGCGCTCGGCGCGCCACCTGGACGGCCTGCGCACACGCACGTATCCGTCGAGAACCCCCCGTTCGCGCCGGCGGGCGGCCAGCGCGTGCGCGGAGCCGGTCCTCCCCGGGCGCCCCGGCGTGTTCTTCGTGAGACTCCAGCCCTGACGCGTCGCATCGCGCCTTCGATCCGGTCGCGGTCGCGCTGGAGGTGAGTCGCCCCACCATCCCGGGCCTGTATCCAGACCGGGAGGGCGGCGCGCGTGATATCGCTGGATTCACGGCCGTTGATGCGCGTCGGAGAGATCGTCGACGAGCGGTTCCAGATCGAGGGCCTCGCGGGCTCGGGCGGGATGGGGCACGTCTACCGGGCGCGCGACCGGCGAAGCGGCGACACGGTGGCTCTCAAGGTGCTTCGCCGCGCCGAGAAGGGTGAGCTCAGCCGCTTCTCCTGCGAGGTGGAGGCGCTCTCGGCGCTGCGCGTCCCCGGCGTCGTCCGGTACATCGCCCACGGCGTCGCGGCGGGCGGCAAGCCGTATCTGGTGATGGAGTGGCTCGCCGGGGAGACGCTCGCCGAGCGCATCGCGCGGCGAGGGCTCACCCCCGCCGAGAGCGTCGACGTCGTCGCGCGGATCGCGGAGACGCTCGGCGCCCTCCACGGGCAGGGCGTCGTGCACCGCGACCTCAAGCCGAGCAACCTGCTCCTCGTCGAGGGGCGGCTCGATCGCGCGATGGTGCTCGACTTCGGGATCGCGCGCTTCCGGATCGATCAGCAGCTCACCCTGCCGGGCACCGTCCTCGGGACCCCGGAGTACATGGCGCCCGAGCAGGCGCGCGGCGAGCGGCGCGTCGACGCCCGCGCCGACGTGTTCGCGCTCGGCTGCGTGCTCTTCAAGTGCCTCACCGGGCGCGCCGCCTTCCAGGGCGCCGGGGCGCTCGCCGTCATGGTCAAGGTGCTGCTCGACGAGCCGCCGCGCCTCCGCGAGGTCCGCCCGGACCTGCCGGACGAGCTCGACGTCCTGGTCACCAGGATGCTCGCGAAGCAGCCGGACGGGCGTCCCCGCGACGGCGCGGCCGTCGCCGAGGAGCTCCGCGCGATCGACCTCAGCCGCGCCGGCGCGGCGGACGGCGCCTACCCTGCCGCGCTGGCGCCCGTCCTGGAGCTCACGAGCAGCGAGCGGCGCGTCACGTGCCTCGTGCTCGCCCACGAGCGCTCGGCGCCCGAGGAGGTGACGCGCTCGCAGGAGGAAGAGCAGGCGCGGGCGACGGGCCGCGCCGACGAGCTCTACGCGCTCGCGGAGCGCTACCAGGGCCAGCTCGAGCTCATCGACGCGAGATCGCCGCTGCTCGTGCTGACGAGCGCCGAGGCGGCCACCGATCTCGCCGCGCAGGCGGCGCGCTGCGCGCTCTCGCTGCGCGCGTTGCTCGGCGGCGCGCAGGTCTCGCTCGTGACCGGCCGGGCCGAGCTGACGTCGCGCATCCCGATGGGCGAGCTCATCGACCGGGCGGTCCAGCTCCTGCCGTCGCGCGGCGAGCCCGGCGCGGTCGCCGCGGTCCGCATCGACGAGGTGACGGCGGGGCTCCTGGGCGGCCGGTTCGAGACGAGCTGCGAGGGCGGCGTGCGCTTCCTCCACGGGGCGCGGGACGACCTCCGGGTGACGTCGGCGCCGGCGCTGCTCGGCAAGCCGGTGGCGTGCTTCGGGCGGGAGCGGGAGCTCGCGGTGCTGGCCGCGGAGCTCGATCGGAGCACCGAGGAGTCGACCTCCGGCGCGCTGCTGGTGGTCGCGGCGGCCGGCATGGGCAAATCGCGGCTGCGGCAGGAGTTCCTCGAGACGGTGTCGGCGCGCAACGCGCGAGCGGCCGACCGCGCGCGCGGCGGGGGCGGCGCCGACCTGGCGGACGGCACCCACGTGGAGGTGTGGATCGGCCAGGGGGACCCGATGAGCTCGGGCTCGGCGTTCGGCCTCCTGTCGCGCGCGCTGCGGAGCGCGATCGGCATCGTCGACGGCGAGCCGCTGGAGGAGCGGCGGCGCAAGGTGAGGGCGCGGGTCGAGCGCCACCCGGAGCTCGACGTCGGGCGCGTCAGCGCCTTCCTTGGCGAGCTCCTGGGCGCGCCGTTCCCGGACGACGACATCCGGGTCGGCGCGGCGCGGCGCAACCGGCAGCTGATGGGCGATCAGCTGCGGCTGTCATGGGAGGAGTTCATCCGGGCCGAGTGCGCGAGGCAGCCCGTGCTGCTGATCCTCGAGGACTTGCAGTGGGGCGACCTGCCCACCCTGACCATGGTGGAGGCGGCGCTCCGGAGCCTGCGGGATCTGCCGTTCCTGGTGCTCGGGCTGGCCCGCCCCGAGGTGCACGAGGCCTTCCCGGGGCTGTCTCAGGGGCGCTTCGGCAACCAGATGATGCTGCCGCCGCTCACGCGCCGGGCGAGCGAGCGGCTGGTGCGGGCCGCGCTGGGCGACGAGGCGAGCGCGGAGCTCGTGGCCACGCTGGTGGACCGGGCGGACGGCAACCCGTTCTACCTGGAGGAGCAGGTCCGCGCGGTGGCGGCCGGCCACGGCGCGGACCTGCCGGAGACGGTGCTGGCGATGGTGCAGGCGCGCATCGAGGCGCTCGACGCCGAGGCGCGGCGCGTGCTGCGGGCCGCGAGCGTGTTCGGCCAGGCGTTCTGGCCGAGCGCGGTGAGCGCGCTGCTCGGGGGCGCCGAGGTGACGCGCTGGCTCTCGGAGCTGGAGCGCCGCGAGGTGGTCCACCGGCGCGGCCCCGGGCGGCTGCGCGGAGAGGTCGAGTACCGCTTCCGGCACGCGCTGGTGCGCGAGGCGGCGTACGGGATGCTGACGGAGGCCGACCGGCGGCTGGGCCACGCGCTGGCGGGCGCCTGGCTGGAGGGCGCGGGCGAGCCCGACGCGATGGCGCTCGCGGAGCACTTCGAGCGCGGCGCCGTGCCCGCGCGGGCCGCGGCGGCGTACCTGCGCGCGGCGCAGCACGCCCTGGAGGGCAACGATCTCGGCGCTGCCATCGCGCGGGCCGAGCGCGGGCTCGAGTGCGCGCCGGAGCCCGCGGTGGTGGGGGCGCTCCGGCTGGTCCAGGCCGAGGCGCACGTGTGGCGGGGCGACCTCGCGCTGGCCGAGCAGCGGGGGACGGACGCGGCGCGGCACCTCGCGCCCGGCTCGGCGCCGTGGTTCGCTGCCGTCACGCAGGCCGTCGCGGCCGCGAGCAAGCTGGGCGGCTTCGACCGCGTGGAGCGGTGGATGGGCGCGGCGGTCGTCGTCACCGCCTCGCAGGGCGCGGAGAGCGCGAGGAGCACCTGTCTCTGCATGGGCGCCTCGACGCTGGCCTTCGCCGGACGGCCTGCGATCGTCGACGGGCTCATCGCGGAGGTGGAGCGCGCCATGGGCGACGGGGCGTCGACCGGCGCCGGCGCAGGGGCCGAGGTGGTCGCGGGGCTGCACCAGGCGCGCGCTTTCCGCGCGATGAGCGGGGGCGATCCCGGCGCCTGCGTCACCGGCCTGGAGGCCGCGCTCGTCGCGTTCGAGCAGGTCGGCGACCGGCGCAACGCGTGCATCACCCGCGCGAACCTGGGCTATTCCTACGGCGAGCTCGGCGACTTCGGCGGCGCCGAGGCGGCGCTCCGCTCCGTGCTGGAGGCCACGGAGCGGATGGGTCTGCACGAGGTGGCGGCGGCGGCGCAGGCGAGCCTCGGGCAGGTCCTCGCCTACCGCGGCAGGCTCGCCGAGGCGCGGGCCGTCGAGGAGGCGGCCCTCGCCTCGAGCCAGCGGCTGGGCGACCCGCGCGCCGAGGTGGTGTCGCGCTCGTACCTCGCGAAGATAGCCCTGCTCGCCGGCGATCTCGCGGGCGCGGAGCGCGAGGCGCGCCTCGCCGAGGCGCTGGAGAGCGCGTCGCCGTTCCGCGTCACGGCCATGGCGATCCGCGCCCGGGCGCTGATCGGGCTGGGGCGCGCCGCCGAGGCGCTCGCGGCCGCCGGCGAGGCCCTGGCAGCGCTCGAGTCGCTCGGCGGGATCGAAGAGGGCGAGTCGATGATCCGACTGGTCCACGCGGAGGCGTTCTCCGCGGTCGGCGACGCGGCCAGCGCGGCGGTCGCCATCTCCTCGGCGCGCGACAAGCTGCTCGACCGGGCCGCCGGCGTCCGCGATCCCGAGTGGCGCGGGCGCTTTCTCTCACACGTTCCGGACAACGCCCGCACCCTGGAGCTCGCATCGCAGTGGGTCGGAGCTGTCGGAGCCGGGCGGAACCACCGGAACTGAATGTGGCCGAACGTGACGGAACGTGGCCGAACGTGACTGAACGTCACGGGACGTGGCCGAACGTGACGGAACGTGACGAAGCGTTGCTGTCCCACGGAGGAATCCGCGGGGGACGTGCAATTTAATGGCTGACAGTCGAAGTGGTTTGCCGTACCCTGATCGTTGACGTGGAGAGTTCCCGGCTGTCGTTGTGTTGAGCGACGCGCCGGAGGGCGTGCTGTGATCGGGGAGCGTGGGCGCTCCCCTTGGCTCGCTACCTGAGGTCTCATCACGTGAAAACCAGGGCTGTACTTGGGTGCGCAGGCATCCTTTTCGTGGCTACCGGCTGCGTCGCGCCCGAGCAGGCGCTCGAAGCGGGGGATGAAACAGAGGAGCTCGGCTCGAGCGCTGACGAGCTCGCGACCGGCAATGCGCTGAGCGCGAATGCGCTGAGCGCGAATGCGTTGAGCGCGAATGCGCTGAGCGCCAACGCGCTCAGCGTGAACGCGTTGAGCCCGGTGGCGGCCTCCGCTCTCAGGGATCCTGGCGCGAGGGGCGATCTCTTCCGGTCGCTCGTGAAGTACACGGTCAGCTGCGCGCTCAAGGAGTCCCAGTCGTTCCGTTTCTCCTGGACCGACCGCGCGGGCGCGACCCACAAGGAGGTCTATCCCGGACACCTCGGCCTCGCGCCCCGGTGGGACCGGCGCCCGCTCGACGACGAGGGCAAGCGGATGGTCTCCGCGTGCCTCGCCGCCCACACGAACCGTTATGGAGTCTCGGTCAGCATCTCGATGCGCTCCCGACAGAACCCGCTGCATCACGAGGTCGGGTGCGGCGAGCTCGACGAGTACCCTCATGTCGAGGGGGCCTTCTGGGGGAACCTCTTCACGGAGACGCCGTACCTGCGCGCCTGTTACAACCCGGCGAACGTCGATGTCGCGCGCGCGGCGAAGCGCGACTGCGCCGCGGGCCAGCTCGACGCGGACGGCGATCTCGAGGGCTGCGGGATGATCGAGATCGTCGGGCGTTGCAAGGAGTACTGCGGCAAGCTCAACCGCTCCGGGGAGTATTACAAGGAATGCGATGATCCCGAGTTCGGCGAGACGCGCTATGTGATCACCACCGCGCTGCGGTGACCTTCGCCCTCCCGGGGAGAGGGGCCGCCGGTCGTCTTCTCCCTCGGCAGCCCTGATCGGCGCCGAGCGAACGCGCCGCCCTCCTTGGCGCGGGCGGCGTCGTCGGGCGAAGATGCGCGGCCATGGAGATGCATCAGGTCCGGTATTTCCTTGCGGTGACCGAGACCCGCAGCTTCACGCGCGCCGCGGAGCGGTGCGCGGTCTCGCAGCCCGCGCTCACGGCCGCCATCAAGAAGCTCGAGGAGGAGCTGGGCGGGCCGCTCGTCCTGCGCGAGCGCGGCGGCGCCAAGCTCACGGCGCTGGGGCAGCGCGTGCTGCCGCGGCTCCAGCGGCTGCGGGACGAGATGCAGGCCGTCCAGGTGATCGCGGACAACCACCGGCGCCTCAAGCAGGTGCCGCTCCGTGTGGGCATCCTCTGCACCATCGGGCCTGCGCGGCTCGCGGGCTCGCTGGCGGCGTTCCGCGCGGAGGCGCCGGGGGTGGAGCTGGAGATCGCGGTGGCCGTGCAGGGGGAGCTCCTGCGGCGGCTGGAGGAGGCCGAGGTCGACGTCATCGTCTCGAACCTCGGCGACGCTGTTCCGGACTGGTGCGTGGTGGCGCCCCTCTACGAGGAGCGCTACGTCGTGGTCCTCCCGCCCGGCCACCACCTGGCCGCGCGCGAGGGCCTGCGGCTCGAGGATCTGGACGGCGAGCCCTACCTCGATCGGCTCGCCTGCGAGATGCGCGAGCAGGTGACGGGCGTGTGCGCCGCGCGGCGCGTGGACCTGTACGCGGCGTACCGCACCGACCGGGAGGACTGGGTCCAGAGCCTGGTGCACGCGGGGCTGGGGTTTGCCTTCATGCCCGAGCACTCGGTGCTCCTGACGGGCGCGTCGCAGCGCCCGCTCGTCGATCCGGCCCTCCGTCGCACCGTCGCGCTGGTGCGCTCGGGCGATCGCACGCCGGCGCCGGGCTTGCAGCTCTTCTGGGACGCGCTGCTCTCACGCGCTGCCCGGGCGCGGCCGGTCACCCCTTCGCGGCGATGATGTCCACGTGCTCGATGACGGGCGGCGCGGCGAGCAGCTCCGGCGCCTTGGCCATGAGCGCGGCGGCGATGCGGCCCGCGAGGTGCTCCTTGCGCCCCACCTCGTCCGCGAAGGTGTCGAAGATGCCGAACGTCGTCGGCCCGATGCGCAGCGCGAACCAGTGAACCGTCCGCGGCTCCTCGGCGGCGAGGCCGACGGCGGAGCGGAGGAGCGCCTCGACCTCGGCCTCCTTGCCGGGCTTGGCCTCGATGCGGGCCAGGAGGGAGAGCGTCACGGCGGTCGGGGAAGCAGCGGTCATGGGATCCTCCTCTTCGGCGGCGCACGGCGCGCCGCGCTTCGGTGAAGAGAGTTGTAACGACGCGCGTCCGGCCGACCATTCGATGTTCTGGATGGATCCATCAGCGCCGTGGATGGCGTTTCCCCGCGATCCTGCGGCGGCCACCGGGGGACGGCCGCCGCGTGTGGCGGATTCGGCAGGGGGGACGCGCCCGCTCCCGGGATAACGCAAGGGGCGAGGCGCCGCGTTACGTTCGTGCTTTACACGGCCGGGGGCGGTGGTCAGGTGCCCCTGGGCGCTGGCGAGACCGACCTGCCTCGACCGCGCTCTGCTGGCGCGAAGCGCGATCCGTGCACGCCGAGCGTCATGTACGATGGGCCTCATGCACCGTCGAGCGCGCATGGGGCCGCGGACGGGCGGAGCGTTGAGCTGACCAGCGGTGGCGACAGGTGCAGCGGCGGCGATGCGTGGCAGGGCTCGGGCTCGCGGCTCAACGGCCGGCCGTTGGGCGTCGCAACAACCGGAGGTCAACCAGATGAGTAGTGGATGGAGGGAGTCCCGATGAACGTCACGCTACGACCGGGCAACGTCGAAGACGCGCAGCCCTGTGGTGCGATCTGTTACGATGCCTTCAAGACAATAGCTGAGCAGCACGGCTTTCCGCCGGACTTGCCCTCGCCCGAAGTCGCCACCGCGCTCCTGACGGGGCTGCTCGCGCACCCCTGCTTCTATGCGGTGGTCGCCGAGCTTGACGGCCGGGTTGTCGGCAGCAACTTCCTCGACGGGCGTTCGACGGTGGCGGGCATCGGCCCGATCACGGTCGATCCCGCCATGCAAAATCGCGCGGTCGGACGCCAGCTGATGCAGCATGTCCTGGATCGGGTGACCCAGCAGCGTTATCCGGGGGTCCGGCTGGTCCAGGCCGCCTATCATAGCCGCTCGCTCTCCCTGTATGCCAGGTTGGGGTTCGTGGCCCGCGAACCGCTGTCCATCATGCAAGGAGCGCCCCTCGCCGTGCAGATGCCCGGCTACAGCGTGCGCCCAGCCACCGAGCGTGATCTGGACGCCTGCAATCGGGTCTGTGTGCAAGTCCACGGCCATGACCGTCGTGGGGAACTGCTCGATGCGATCAAGCAGGGAACCGCGACCATCGCCGAGTACGGGGGGCGCATCACCGGCTATGCCACGCCGGTCGCGTTTTTCGGTCATGCCGTCGGCGAGACGAACGACGCGCTGAAAGCACTCATCGGGGCGGCTTCCGCATTCCCGGGTCCCGGCTTCCTCTTACCAACCCGCAACGGGGAGCTGTTCCGTTGGTGTTTGGACCATGGACTACGCGTGGTCCAGCCGATGACGCTCATGAGTGTCGGTCTCTACAACGAGCCCGCAGGCGCGTTCCTGCCCTCAATCCTCTACTGAGCCTGAAAAATATCGCGGACTTCCGCGAGTCTCCGGACCCTCGCGGCCGCAGCGCCTCCGCCGCCGCAGGCGACCCGTTCGAGCGCGGGCCGCTCGTCCTCGACGAGATCACAGCGACGCTCGAGTGGTTGTTCGACGATGGCGTCGAGGACGAGGACGACGCGACGCTCGCCAGGCTCGGACAGGCCCACGCGGGCGACCCGTCCCACCGCCGGCGCGCTCGCGCTGGCCCTGGATGACTACGTCGCCCTCGCGGCGCCCAGCGCTTGACGGGGCGCTGTCCAGTGGCCTCGTCCCGCGTTGCGGGCCCGCGGCGTCATGCGTCGAACCATGGGGAGCGGATCCATGGGGCACCGGTTCGCTGGCGTGATCTCGTGACACGGGCATCGATCCCGGCGTGATGCCGTCTCGGGCGGAGACGGCCTGATCCTGCGATCCGTGCTCGGAGATTCCGGCTCGACGGCGCTGGGACCGAGGTTATGGTGCGACCCCGCAGCGCAATCGGGCCGACCCGCGGAGGGGAAGATGAACCAGGAAGAGCGGCAGGACGCAGCCACCTATCGCGTCGTCGTCGATCACGAGAAGCAGTACACCGTCTGCCCTGTCGAGCGCGCGATCCCGAGCGGGTCGCGGGAGGCCGGCAAGCAGGGATCCATCATGGAGTGCCTCGCTTATATCGAGCAGGCATGGGAGCGCCTGCGCGCCCCGGAGGAGGGATGCGCCCCGGCGGAGGTCGCCCGAGCGCGCGCGGAGTGGCTCTCCTGACGCCGCCATGAGGCGAGGAGGGCGGCGACAGGGGCGACATGGCCATGAAAGCGGAGTCCGCGCCGTCCGCCCGGCAGCCTGGTCAGGCTGGACCGGGCAGGCTGGATTTGGAGCACGCTGGTTGGACGGAGGTCCTTGTGCCATGGGGGCCTGCCGAAGCGTGCCAACCTGGGCCAGAGGGGAACTCCTGCGCTCGACGTAGCGCATGAAACAAGGCAAGGATCGCCGCGGAACGGCGATTGCTAATGGCAGGCCCGGAGGAGCGGATGCGTCACCTCTTTCTCGTCTGTGTTGCCCTCGTTGTGCCCCTGTTCATCGGCTGCTCTCCGCACGTGGACCTCGACGCAGAGAGCGCTTCAGCGGGTGGGTCCGGAGGCGCGCCGAGCGGGGAAGGCGGCGCGCCGGCTGGGGAAGGCGGCGCGCCGGCTGGGGAAGGCGGCGCGCCGAGCGGGGAGACGACGGTTTCGCCCGGGTGCCCGAGCGAGGTGCTTGTCGAGTCGACAGCGTGTCCTGAGATCGGGAAGATCTGCACGTACACGACGGGCGATTGCGCCCTCGTGTTCGAATGCAAACTCAATGAAGGTGATCCCGACGATACTCAGAGCAGCTGCGCGGCGCGGCCGGCAGCCTGGCTCAAGACGGAGCAATCGGCGTGCGGCGGATGCTCCGGGGCCAACGCGAGCTGCGTTCCGTGCGAGGGCGCCAGCCCAGGCGAACCGTGCGATGCTGTCGGCTATGCTTGCGAGAACGACTCCGGGGGCGGCAACTGTGGTGGGGCGATGCGCTGCAAGCACGACAAGACATGGGTTGTATCAACGCTCTACCCCTGGTGCTGCATCTAGGGCACCGATCCCGTTGATCGAGCGAAAAATGAGCCGCCAAGGCGCCAAGGACGCCAAGGACAAAACACAATCTTGGCGTCCTTGGCGCCTTGGCGGTTCAAATTTCTGCTCTTTTCTGGGGTTTCAACCCGTGTCGCTCTAGAGGGTGTGCGACTACAGCCCCGCGGACTGCAAGGTAAAGACCTACCGCAACGGGTACAGAGAGGTTTGAGCCGAGCTCGCCGGCGCCGCCGTCGGGCCCGACATCGATGGCCTCCACCCTCCGCCATGGCGCCGTCACCAGCTGCGGCGGAGACGCGCCGCGCCCGCGGGCGAGCGCGGAGGGCGGCGCCGCTCGGGGGCGGCGGTGCGTCCGAGTTGCCTCGGACGCGAAATCGGATCAATCGACGCCATGGAATCAGCAGCGGCGCGGCGCGCGCCAGAGCTCGGCTCCTCGAGGCGGCCAAGCCTGAGCACGCTCCTCGGGATCGCGACATTTCTCCTCACGGGCGCGGCGATCGCCGTGATCGCCGCGCTCATGGCCGCCTCGGCGACCATGCAGCAGGCCACCGGGATCCTCGGCGACGCGATCGAGAGCGTCCGCCTGGTGCACAGCCTGCAGATCGACCTCCTCCGCGATGCACATCAGATCCACCGCGGCGCCGGGTCCGCCAGCGGCGGGCCGAGCTCCACCTTCCACGAGTGGGAGATCGAGCTAAGGGAGGGCCTGGCGGAGGCTCACCGTTACGTGAGCAGCCAGGAAGAGAGCGACGTGCTCGTCGACGCAGAGCGGCGCGTCGACGAATACCTCGTCGGGCTTCGAGCCGGCGATGCCGGCGGCTCACCCCCCTCGCCGGACGCGCCGGCGCTGGCGACCGATTCGCTTGCTTTCGACGAGGCGTTCGATGCCCTCGACCGCCTGGTCGAGATCAACCTCCAGCAGGCCCGTGCGTCCCAGGCGCTCATAGAGCGTCTGGGACGGCGCGCGACCACCGCCGGCGTCGCGGCCGTCCTCTTCTTCATCGCGGGCGCGTCCCTGGTCCTCATCAGCGCGCGGCGGCTCGTCTACGGCCCTGTCGTCGCGATCCAGGAGGCGATCGGCCGCTACGGCGCGGGGGACCGCGCCGCGCGCGCGCCGCTCGTCGGGCCGCGCGAGCTCGGGGACATCGCGCGGGCCTTCAACAGCACGGCGGAGTCGCTGGAGCGCCAGCGCGAGGCGCAGTTCGCGTTCCTCGGCGGCGTGGCGCACGACCTCAGGAACCCGCTCTCGGCGCTCCGGCTGTCGGTCGGCTTCCTCAACGACGGAGGCCCCCCGTCGGAGCCGCGCGTGCAGCGGACCATGGCGCTCGTCGGACGGCAGGTCGATCGCCTCGAGCGCATGGTCGGGGACCTCCTTGACGCGTCGCAGATCGAGGCGTGCAAGCTCGACCTCCGGGTCGAGGAGCGCGATCTGCGCGAGCTCGTGCAGGAGGCGGCCGAGCTCTACCGCCCGGTCTCGCCGGAGCACCCGATCGATCTCTCGCTCCCCGAGGCGCCGGTCCTCGTCCGCTGCGATGCGACGCGGATCCAGCAGGTGCTCAACAACCTCCTGTCGAACGCGCTCAAGTACTCTCCCGCCGGCGGCCAGATCGATGTGGCGGTCCACGGCGGCGCGGGCCGCGCCGAGATCGCGGTTCGCGACCGCGGGGTCGGGATCGAGGCGGCGGATCTGGCGCACCTCTTCGAGCCGTTCCAGCGCCTCAAGGCGTCGGCGGGCGCGATCCCGGGGACGGGCCTCGGGCTCGCGGTGGCGAAGCGCATCGTCGAGGCGCACGGCGGCCGCCTCCTCGTCGAGAGCGAGCCGGGTGCCGGCTCGGTGTTCCGGGTCGAGCTGCCGCGCGCGTCCTGATGGGCGAGGCGGTGCTCGAGGCCGCGGCGCGCGAAGGGCGACGCCTCCACGACGTGATCCCGCTCCGCCCGGCCGTACGCTCAGGCGCCCGTCCCCGCCGCGCGCCGCCATCGGTCGTCGCTGCGCGCCACCCGCCCCTCGCGCTCCAGCTTGATCAGGTGAGCCTCGAGGCTCAGCCGCGCGAGCGGCCAGACGAGCGGCGCCGTGTCTGCATAGACGACCGGCAAGAGCGCCTCGATCGACGTGCCGCCCGCGCCGCCCTCGCTGGCCGCCTCGAGCGCCGCGATCACCAGCCGCTCCCTTCCCAGCCGGTGCGCGATGTAGCGACGGAACAGCGCCTCCGGCGCGCCGATCGGCCCGCCGTGCGCCGGCAGCGCGACCCGCGCCCCGAGCCCCGCGAGCCGATCGAGCTGCGCGAGGTACTCCGCCATGTCGCCCTCCCGGGGATCGATCAGGATGGTCCCCTCGCCGGCGACCATGTCGCCGCAGACCAGGGCGCCCTGCGCCTCGTCGAGGAAGCAGAGGTGGTCGGGCGCGTGCCCCGGCGTGTGGAGCACCCGCAGCGCCGTCGGCTCCGGCCCGCCGAGCCGCACCACCTCCCCGTCCGCGAGGCGGCGCGCGAGCGGGACGCCCGGGAGGCGCGGGGCCGCCTCGGCGTGCCCCCAGACCGGCAAGCCGAGCTCGGCCGCGAAGAAGCGCGCGCCCCCGACGTGGTCGGCGTGGTGGTGGGTCACCGCGATCGCCACGAGCGAGCGCCCCTGGGAGGCGAAGCCGCGCGCCCAGGCGAGCCACTCGCGGCGCTCGTCCTCGTACGGCGTGGCCGGCTCGACGAGCAGCACCTCGCCGCCGCCGAGCGCGTAGCTGTTCGTGTGGGTCGCGGGCGGCAGGGTCGGCGTGCGCGCGGGGAAGGCCTCCACGCCGCGCACGCCGAGCCCGACGGGCTGCGGGCGGATCACCGCTCCACGACGACCGCGAGCGCCTCGCCGCCGCCGATGCAGAGCGTGGCCAGGCCGCGCTTCGCGTTCCGGTCCTTCATGGCGAAGAGCAGCGTCGTCAGGATGCGCGCCCCGCTCGCGCCGATCGGGTGGCCGAGCGCGACCGCGCCGCCGCGGACGTTGACCTTCTGGGCGTCGAGCCCGGAGAGCTTGTTCACCGCGAGCGCCACCACCGCGAACGCCTCGTTCACCTCGAAGAGGTCGATCTGGTCCGTCGGGATGCCGAGCTTCTTCGTGGTGTTCGCGATGGCCGCGGCCGGCGCCGTCGTGAACCACTCGGGCGCCTGCGCGGCGCCGCCATAGCCGACGATCCGCGCGAGCGGCGTGAGCTTGTGCTCCTTGACGGCCCGCTCGCTCGCCAGCACGAGCGCGCTGGCGCCGTCGTTGATCGACGACGCGTTGGCCGCGGTGATCGTCCCGTCCTTCTGGAACGCGGGCTTCAGGGACGCGAACTTCTCGGGCTTGCCGGCAGGCGGGCCCTCGTCGTCCTTCACGATCACGGCGTCGCCCTTCTTCTGCGGGACGGAGACGGGCGCGATCTCCGCGGCGAAGAGCCCCTCGCGCTGGGCCGCGACCGCGCGGCGGAAGCTCTCCTTCGCGTACTCGTCCTGCGCCTCCCGCGAGAAGCCGTGCTCCCTGGCGCACGCGTCGCCCGCGGTGCCCATGTGAAAGTTGCCGTACGGATCCCACAGGCCATCGTGGATCATGCCGTCCACGAGCTTGCCGTCGCCCATGCGGTAGCCGGAGCGCGCCTGCGGGAGGTAGTAGGGCACGTTCGACATCGACTCCATGCCGCCGGCGACGACGACGTCCGCGTCGCCGAGCGCCACCGTCTTCGCGCCGAAGATGACGGCCTGGAGGCCCGAGCCGCAGACCTTGCTCACGGTGGTGGCCGGCACCTTGCTCGGGATGCCGGCGAAGATGGCGGCCTGCCGGGCCGGAGCCTGCCCGATACCGGCGGACAGGACATTGCCGAGGAACACCTCCTCGACGGCCTCCGGAGACAGCTTTGCCCGCTCGAGCGCCGCCCGGATGGCGACCTCACCCAGGCGGGGGGCGGGCAAGGGCGAGAGTGCGCCCTGGAACGCGCCGATCGGCGTCCGGGCCGCTGCGACGATGTACACGGGGACGGGCAGGGTCATGATCTCCTCCAGCAGCGCTGATGCCATTTCATTCGATGACGCCAGCCATGCGCCTTGCGAATGTGCCTTGGGTACCTCGGTTGGCCTGGGGGGGCAAGCCGGCCCCGGGGACGCTCCGCTGCCCGCGCGCTTGCCTGCGCGGTTCGTTCGGTTCGCGGGTTCACATCGATCATCGAGCGCCCCCCTGCCTCGCTCCGCCGGCCGGGCTCTTCGCGACCGGGCTGCTCGCGCTTCCCTCGAGCGCTTCCCTCGAGATCGTGTGTTCCCACCCAGCCGCCGCGCGCCGCGCCTCGCGGGGCGCGCGCCGCGGCTGTGCGCAGGCGCGCGAAACCGGGAGAGGAACGCAGTCGTCGTGCGGCCGCTCTCGGACGGAATCAAGCTCCGCCCGAGCCGGATCCGGGCTGGCCCTGAGCGCCCGCGCCCTTCAGGCCGAGGCCCCGCCGACTCGTCGCCTGGGCGCGGCGCGCGGCGCGCGGCGACGCTGGCGCGGGCCGGGGGGCGCTATGTGGTACGCCGGGGACGTCGCGTGATACCGTGCGCGCCGATGGGGAAGGGGGGCTGTCCTCCCTGCGCCCGGGCGGACAAGGAGCGAACGAGCGATGGTGAATGCAGGCGATCGTGCCCCCGATTTCTCTCTCGAAAGCGACAGCGGTAAGACGGTGGGCCTCGCGGATTTCCCTGGCAAGACGGTCGTCCTCTACTTCTACCCAAAGGACGACACCCCCGGCTGCACGCGCGAGGCCCAGGCCTTCTCCGCGGCCCTGCGCGCCTTCGCCGAGGCCGGCGCCGTCGTGCTCGGCGTCTCCCGCGACTCCGTCGAACGCCACCGGAAGTTCAGGGACAAGTACGATCTCGGGGTGACGCTCCTCAGCGATCCGGATCTCGCCGCGCACAACGCCTACGGCGTCTACGGCGAGAAGTCGATGTATGGCAAGAAGGTGATGGGCACCATCCGGAGCACGTTCATCATCGGCCCCGACCGCGCGGTGAAGCACGCCTTCAGCGCCGTGAAGGTCGACGGACACGCGGACGAGGTGCTCGCGCTCGTGCGCGGAGGCGGCGGCCGCGAGGCGCCGCCCGCGCCTGGAGCACGGGCGCCCGCGAAGAGCGCGGCCAAGGCGCCCGCGAAGAGCGCGGCCAAGGCGCCCGCGAAGAGCGCGGCCAAGGCGCCTGCGAAGACGCGATAAAAAACCGCATGAAGCGTCGGACAACGACATAGCCGACTCGCGGCGTGCGGGCTGTCGATCGCCTGATGGATGGCATCGCGAGGCCCTCCGGCGCGCGGACGGCGGGCTCGCCAAGCTGGACGGGCCCGGCGCTTCATGAAAGAATCTGTGCCGTTGCTTGCAAATCGATGAAACTACCACGACACCAGGGCTCATCTCTCGATCCGCTTCGGGGCAGGTGGAGCGATGAGCGCTGGAGCGAGGGAGCGAGGGAGCTGGATTATGATGTTGAAGCATCCGATGCTACGGACTTTTGCTTTGCTGAGCTGCCTGTCCGCGATCGCCGCGTGCGGCGATGACGAGCCGCCGCCCAAGGTGACCGAGGGCGACGGCGGCGGAGGCAGCGGGGGGGGCGGCGGCGACGGCGGCACCGGCGGCACCGGCGGCGTGCCGGTCGAGACGTGGGATCTCGACCGCAGCAAGCCGCTTTCGGACGTCGCTCCGGAGTTCACGGAGGCGGAGCACCCGCTCGCGCCGGGCGCCGTGCTGGCCGATCTCAAGGCCCCGCTCCCCACGAACGCCACCTGGATGAACTTCGCGCTCGGCCAGGGAGATCAGCGGATCAACGCCGCGCCGTACGACCTCAAGGCGGTCGGACAGGCGCTGTCGATCTCCCGGCCCGCCGTCGTGGTGGAGAGCGCGTCCGTCACCTCGGCGGACCTGACGCAGCTCGCGCTCAGCGCGCGCCAGGCCTTCTCCGGCCACACCGTCAAGTCGGCCGATCTCCTGTCGGTCACCGTGGAGTGGGCGGCGCAGGGCGGCACGATGACGGCGCCCATCGTGTACGGGATGCCGTACGTGACGGCCACGTACGACGGGCTCGCCCCGTCCGTCCGCGCCGGCGACGGCGTGGCGATCACCGAGGTCAACGGCGAGTCGACGAGCCCCACCACGGTCACGGGCGACCGATTCGAGATCTCGCTCAACAACGGCCAGACGTGGGTGCTCTATGCGTTCCCCGAGATCAGCCTCGAGTGGGACGCCCTCTCCATGATGGCGGACGAGCCGTACGAGGGTTCGCTCCGCCTCGCGCTCGTCCCGGGGCCGAACGCCGCGGCCGTGCTCGACAAGCACGCCGCCGCCATCCCGGTCGGCGGCGACATCGAGGCCTCGGTCACCGAGGACGAGGCCAGGGTGCGCTTCGTCTGGCAGACCGAGGGCGAGGGCGATCTCCTGACCATGGCGCTGCCGCACCATCTGGATCACCTCGATATGTTCAAGGCGGCGGACGTCTCGTACCCGACCGTGATCGGCCAGATGAAGGGCATCTCCGGCGCGAGCTGGGAGCTCGAGTACCCGCTCAGCACGATCGGCTGGGACGCGCCGCGCCGCGTCTCGGACGACTGGGGCATGGACATCGTCACGGCCCTCGAGGAGGACAAGGGCTTCATGCCCGACGAGGCGGTCGCCGGGACAGACCCCTATTTCGGGGGCAAGCAGATCGCGAAGCTCGCGCGCCTCGCGCAGATCGCCGAGGTGGTCGGCAAGGCGGATCTTGCGGAGGAGCTCAGGGCGCGGCTCAAGTCGCGCCTCAACCCGTGGCTCAACGGCCAGAACGACAACCCCCTCGTCTATGACACGACCTGGGGCGGCCTCGTGACGACCAACGGCCTGGCGGACCAGACCGCCGACTTCGGCCAGGCGTATTACAACGATCACCACTTCCACTACGGCTACTTCCTCTACGCGGCCGCCGTGCTGGCGAAGAGTGATGATGCGTGGCGCGAGGAGTACGGGGACAAGGCGCTCTGGCTCGTCCGGGACATCGCGAACCCGAGCGCCAAGGACACGTTCTTCACGCCGTTCCGCAACATGGATTGGTTCAGGGGCCACTCGTGGGCGTCAGGGCTGTTCCCGTTCGCGGACGGCCGCAATCAGGAGTCGACCTCCGAGGCCGTCAACGCCTGGTACAGCATGCAGCTCCTCGGCGAGGCGCTCGAGAACGAGGACGTGAAGAACCTCGGCCGGGTGCTCCTCGCCATGGAGACGGCCTCGGCGCAGAAGTACTGGCAGGTGACCGCGGACAGCACCGTTTACCCCGAGCCGTTCAAGAACAACGGCGCCGTCGGCGTGCTCTGGTCCACGAAGGCCGACTTCGGGACGTGGTTCGGTCCCAACCCCGAGTACGTCTATGGGATCCAGCTGCTCCCGATCACGCCGATCTCGGAGTCGCTCATCTCCAAGGACTGGGTCCAGGACGCGTGGCCCGTGATCTCGGAGACCACGGAGGACGCGGAGGACCCCTGGAAAGCGTTCCTGATCGCGGCGCACGCGACCGTCGACAAGGAGGCGGCCTGGGAGGAGGCGCAGGCACTCACCACGCTCGACGACGGCCTCAGCCGGACCGCGCTCCTCTACTGGATCGCCACGCGGCCCTGAGCCGCCCTACCTCTCCATCGAGCGCCCGGCGGCGCTGAGCCGGTCGACCTCTCAGTCGATCGGCTCGACCCGCACGTCGACCGCGAGGCGCTCCGCCCCGCCGCCCACGTAGATCGTGCCCGAGGTCGGCGTCGCGTCCACGTAGTTGCGCCCGACCGCGACGCGGATGTGATCGGTCTGCGTCAGGATCCCGTTCGTCGGGTCGAAGCCCTTCCACCCGATCTCCGGCAGGTACACCTGCACCCAGGCGTGCGACGCCTCGCTCTGCCGCTGGTTCTCGTGCTTCGGCCCCGTGTAGATGTACCCGCACACGTAGCGCGACGGCACGCCGAGCAGCCGCGTCAGGCAGATGAACAGGTTCGTGAAGTCCTGGCACACGCCGCGGCGGTTCGCGTACACGTCGAACGCCGTCGTGAACAGGTTGGTCGACCCCTGCTTGTACTCGTACTCTTCGAAGATCGACGCGTTCAGGTCGAGCAGCGTGTCGAGCAGATCGTAGCCGTTCCGCTCGACGAAGGTCATCGCGTACTCGCTGAGCTCCGCGAGCTCGCTCTCGGCCAGCTCCGGCGGCAGGAGGAACGGCTGCAGGATCTGGCGCTGCCACGGCATCCACACGAGCGGGATCGTCGACCGCGCGCGCAGCGGGCGGAAGCTCAGCGGATCGGTGTCGAGCAGCTCCACCCGCGACCTCGACTCGATGACGAGATCATGGAACGGCGTGTCGAGCAGCACCCGCCGCGCGCGGTTGCCGAAGACGTCGTCGTACTCGCGCTGCTGGCCCTCGACCGACACGTCGATCTCGTTGTGAAGCAGCGTCTGGAGCCGGTCGTGCGCAGGCGTCAGCCGCAGGAGGTGCGTGCTGCGCTCCACCGCGGTCGCGTAGTGGTACGACGTGCGGTGCACCACCTGGAAGCGGCGGATCGCCGCGTGCACGGGGCGCCGGACCGGGCGCGACGAGAGCGGCGGCGTGGACGACGACGGCTTGCGCCGGTCGGTGCGCGGGGACGCCGTGGCCCGGAGCGCCCCCTGCCGCAGCACCACGAGGTGCCCCGGCGGCACGCGCTTCCAGGTCGCCGCCCGCCCGCCCGCGTGGACCTTGAGCTCCTCCGACGAGACGATGACGCCCTTGCGGCTCTTGACCCCCCGGCGCGTGAGGTCGACCTCCAGATCGTCGTCCCCGAACGCGAGGCGCTCGTACGGCGGCAGCACCTCCCACAGGAACGCATCCCCCTCGCGATCGCGATCCGCGTAGACCACCAGATCGCGGCCGTCGGCCAGGACCGTCGTGAGGGGGCCGTGCTCGTTCATCTCGTCGAACCAGTCGCGCAGCACCGCCGGATCGACGTCGCCGATGCTCCGGAGGTTCTCCGACGCCATCCAGCGCATGAGCTCGCACAGGATGAGCTCCGTGTCCGTCGAGCCGACCGGCTGGAAGAGCGATTTCGGATCGACCTCGATCCGGTCGACGAGGCTGCCGCTGTGCGCGAACAGCCAGTCGCGCCCGCCCCAGCTCCGGGTGAACGGCTGCGTGTTGGCGTCATTGACGCTGCCCCACGTCGCCGTGCGGATGTGCAGCACGAGCAGCGACGACTCGAGGTGCTCCCACGCCTTCACGAGCTCGCTGCGGATGCTCCCCTGCGGCGGCGCCGGCTCCTTGAGCACCGAGGCGCTCGGCTCGCCGCCGGGGTAGTAACCGATGCCCCAGCCGTCAGGCAGTTTGCGTCCGGGCTGCAGGCAGGTGAGATCGAAACATGGGGCGAGCTCGCCCTCGAACGACATCGCGAGGAGATTCGGCATGGGTACGTCGGCGACTCTGGCGGCTACTGGCTCGTGACCGTGGGGCTATTGTCGGGCGGCCCGTAACCGAGCAGCTCGCGCCCGATACCGTCGCAGATCATCGCCGTCTCGTCGACCACATGGGTGAGCGCCGCGTGGACCGCCATCGGGTCGAACGCCTCGGTGGCCCTGTCGGCCACCCACTGGTGCAGGAGCTGGAGCCGCTCGAGGCTCTCGCCGCCGGGGAGCGCCACGCTGTCCGGCGGCCGGATCTCGCAGAGGCGCGCGAACGCCGCGTGGACGCAGTGCCGGATCGAGCGCGGGAAGCGCGGCTCGTACAGGAGGAACTGGGCGACAGCCTGCTCGCTCACCTGACCCTGGTTGAGCTTCATGAACGGCTCGAACCCGGAGCAGGCGCGGAGGAGCGAGAGCCAGAGCGCCGTCTCCACGACCCGGTGCTGCCTGCGCAGCGCGCCCTGCGCCTGGGCGCTCATCTCCGACGGCGGCGGCGGCGGCAGGTGGGTCAGGGCGTGGTGGTGCACGTCGAGCGTGCGCGCGGTCTGCCCGACCCGCTCGAGCAGCACGCCGAGCCAGATGAAATCGAGCGGCGCGTCGTTGAGCATCGTGCTCTGCGTGAGCCCGAGGCAGAGCTGTGTGAGCTGGCGTACGCGCCGGTAGAAGGCGTAGCGGCTCGTCCTGAACTCCTCCCGCGCCTCGTCGCTGTTCACCCAGAGGTGGAGCTCGTTGACGGTCTCCCACACCTCGAGGCTGACGACCTCCCGGATCGACCGCGCGTTCCACCGCGCGGCCGAGATCGAGCTGCGGAGGCTCGTCGGGTTGTCCTCGTCGAAGCTCATGTAGCGCTGCACGAGCTCGCCGTCGGCCGCGGCCTCCTCGCCGTGCTCGGCCCCGAAGTGCGCCTTCTGCCCGGCCACGATGATGACCGGCAGCCAGCACTGGTGCGCCGGGATCTCGGCGTCGAGCGCGAGGTTCTGCGTGACGGCGAGGATGCGGGCCATGTTCTCGGTCCGCTCGAGGTAGCGGCCGAACCAGAAGCAGTGATCGGCGACGCGGGAGATCACGGGGCCTCCGGGGGGGCAGGTCCCGGCGCGGCGCCGGGAGGGTCGTTGTTCGCGGCGGCGGGGCTCGCGTCGGAGCCGCCGATCGAGGGCGTGCGCTGCGCGCCCTCGCCTGGGCCCTTCAGGACCCAGGTGTCCTTCGAGCCCCCGCCCTGGCTCGAGTTGACGACGTAGGAGCCCGCCACCAGGGCGACGCGCGTGAGCCCGCCGGGCAGCACCCACGCGCCGTCGCGGCCCGTCAGCACGTAGGGGCGCAGGTCGAGCCTCCTCGGGACCGCCGTCTTCGCGGTCGGGTCCCAGGTGGGGCTCGTCGAGAGCTCGACCCGGTGCTGGGCGATGTAGCGGCGCGGCGTCGCCTGGATGCGCGCCCGGAACTCGTCCCGCTGCGCGGCGGTCGACTGCGGCCCCATCAGCATGCCGTAGCCGCCGGCCTCGTCGACCGCCTTGACGACCAGCTGCTCGAGGTGGTCGAGCACGTAGCGCCGGTCGTCGTCGCGCATGCAGAGGTAGGTGGGGACCTGCTCGAGGACCGGCTCCTCGCCGAGGTAGTAGCGGATCATCTCCGGCACGAAGGGGTACACGGCCTTGTCGTCCGCCACGCCGTTGCCGGGCGCGTTCGCGAGCGCGACGTTGCCGGCGGCGTAGGCGCGCATCAGGCCGCGCACGCCGAGCAGGCTGTCGGGGCGGAATGCCTCGGGGTCGAGGAACGCCTCGTCGATGCGGCGGTAGATGACGTGGACCCGGCGCGGGCCGCGCGTCGTCCGGACGAAGACCTGGTCCTGATCGACGAACAGGTCGGGGGCCTGCACGAGCTCGAGCCCCATCGTGCGCGCGAGGAAGCTGTGCTCGAAATAGGCCGAGTTGTAGGGCCCCGGCGTGAGCACGACGGCGCTCGTGCCGCTCGGGCTCGCGGGCGACACCGAGCGCAGCGTCTCGGCGAGCCGGGCCGGGTAGTGGTCGACCCGCTGCACGCGCGCCTTGTCCAGCAGGTGCGGCAGGACGCGCTTGCTGATGAGCCGGTTCTCCAGGACGTAGGAGACGCCGGACGGCGTGCGGAGGTTGTCCTCGAGGACCCGGAAGGTCCCGGCCGGATCGCGGATGAGGTCGACGCCCGCGATGTGGATGCGCACGCCGCCCGGGGGCCGCAGGCCGTGGACCTGCTTCAGGTACTGCCCGGAGCCGAGCACGAGGTCCCGGGGGACGCGCTCCTCCTTGAGGATGCGCTGGTCCCCGTAGACGTCGTCGAGGAAGAGGCCGAGCGCGCGGACGCGCTGCTCGAGGCCCCGCTCCATGTGGGCCCAGTCCGCCGCGGAGAGCATCCGGGGGATGAGGCAGAGCGGGAAGATCTTCTCCGCGCCGCGCTGATCCGCGTAGACCGAGAAGGTGACGCCCTGGTTGAGCAGGGCGAGCTCCGCGAGCTGCTGCGCGCGCGCGAACTCGTTCGGCGCGAGCGCGCCGAGGAGCGTGGCAGTGCGCAGGAACTCGGGGCGAGGAGCGCCGTCTCGACCAAACAGCTCGTCGTAGGCGCCGGGGAGGGGAGTGTAGCCGGCGAAGAGGCCGGCACCCGGGTTCTCTAACAACACTGGAGTGAAGCTACCGCTGGACGGCCCTGGAGGTCCATGGGCCATTTGCGGTTTCTGCCGCGATGGAGGCAGTGGCGCGGGCGGCTGATCGACGCGGCCTACTCGGCGTCGAGGATTTGCCGCTCTCTGGAGCGCGTGAGCTCGTCGACCGCGGCGAGGAAGGCGTCGTAGTCGATCGGCTTGGGCAGCACCCGAGCGACACCGAGGCTCGTCGCGTCATGTTTTGAAGACGCGGATGAAACAATGACTGGTATACGGGCCGTCTTCTCGTTGTGCCGGAGCGCCGTGAGCAGGCCCCAGCCGTCCATCACCGGCATCATGATGTCGACGACGAGCAGATCCGGCGGCGCGATCTGGTCGAGCAACGCCAGCGCCTCCTCGCCGTTCGAGGCGCAGCGCACCTCGTAGCCGCCCTCGCTCTCCAGGATCATGCTCACGACCTCCTGGATGTTCGGCTCGTCGTCCACGACGACCACGAGCTTGGCGCGGCTGTTCGGCGCGCTCGATCGTGTTCGTACTTCTGCGTTGCGCCGCACCGTCCGACCTCCGAGCGTATCGACCAGCATGCCGTTCTCCCCTGCGCTCTCCGGACCCCGAATTCTCCGGATGAACGAGAGTATTCCCCACGCGCTCCGTTCCGTCGCTGCGTGGAATCCAAGATTGAAAGCTCAGGAGACTCCCGAAAGCGGTGGGGGCCGCGCGCTTGCGTCATTACGCCCGAACCACGATCGGGCGCGCGGCGCGACCGGGACATCCGCGCGCGCACGCCCGTGACACGCGCGTGTCGGGCCGCGTGGACGCGCGGGCGCGGGAAGGCTGGCCATTCCCGAATTTCCAGGACGTGCGCGCCATGCGTCCGCCGCGCGTCGTCGTCGGTCGCCTGTTCCGGGATTCCTACTGTCCCGCGCTCTCCAGCTCCGCCGTCGCGTCGTGGTAGGCGCGCGTGACGTCGGATTCGTCCAGGATGCCGACGATCTTGCCCTCGGCGTCGGTGACCAGGAGCTCTCGCACCCGCAGCTCCAGCAGCACCTGGAGCGCGTGGTGCAGGTCCTCCGCTTCGCTGACCGACGCGGGGCTCGCCATCATGTCGTGCGCGATCGCGAGCCCCGAGAGCTCGGGGCTCGTCGCGGTGGCGCGCAGGATCTCGGCGTCGATGGTGCCGACGACCTTGCCGTCCTCGGCGAGCACGGGGAACGTGTCCTGCCACTCGCACGCCGCGATGCGCTCGACGACGATCGAGGCGGGGGTCCGCGCCTCGAACGACACGAACGGGCGGCTGCGGATGACGATGTCGGCGACGCGGATGCTGCGGAGCACGTCGACGATGAGCTCACCCCGGTGCGCCGGGGACTCGCGCTTGGTCGCGACCTGCGCGCGGTACAGGGTGCTGTGCCTGAGCGCCACGAAGGCGATGCCCTCGCAGAGCATGAGCGGCACGAGCAGGTCGTAGCTGCCGGCGAGCTCGCAGACCATGACGAGCGAGGCGATCGGCACGTGCGCGATCCCGCCGTAGAACGTGCCCATCCCGACGAGCGCGAACGCGCCGGGATCGATGCGCGGGTCGCCGAGGAGGAGCTCCGCCGCGCGCCCGAAGGCCCCGCCCGTGAGCGCGCCGAGCACGAGCGACGGGCCGAAGTCCCCCGCGCTGCCGCCCGAGCCGACGGTGAGCGAGGTCGCGACGATCTTCGTGGCGAGCAGCACGAGCAGGAGATGCACCGCGGTCCACCCGCTGGGCAGCCACGGGGCCCCCGTGATCGCGATCTGGGCCGCGCCATAACCCGCGCCCAGCATCCCGAACCCCTGCCCCGGCCTGTCGAAGCGCGGCCCGAGGAGCATGAGCAGCGGGGTCACGAGCGCGCCGAGCGCGAGGCCGCCGAGCGCTGGCTTCGCCCAGAGCGGCAGGCGGATCCGGTGCACCGTGTGCTCCACGGCGTGCAGCGTCCGGAGGAAGACCGTGGCCACGAGCGAGACGACGAGCGCGAGCGCGGCGTAGAGCGGGAGGTGGCTCGGGATGAACGGGTAGCGGGGCGCGTGCGCGAAGAGGGTCGACTCGCCGAAGAAGTAAATGAAGACGGAGTACGAGACGACGCTCGCGAGGATGGAGGGGATGAGCGCGTCGGCCTCGAAGTCGTCGCGGTGCAGCACCTCGACGGCGAGGAGCGCGGCCCCGAGCGGCGTCCGGAACACGGCCGCCATGCCCGCGGCCGCGCCGGCGATGAGCAGGATCCGCCGCTCGCGCGTGTCCACCCGGAGGGCGCGCCCGATGATCGAGCCGATCGCGCCGCCGATCTGCATCGTCGGCCCCTCGCGCCCGCCGGCGCCGCCGCAGCCGAGCGTGAAGATGGAGGCGAGCGCCTTCACCACCGGGACGCGGCGGCGGAAGTTGCCGTCCAGGTGGTGGAACGCCCGGATGAAGGCGTCGCCGCCGCCGCCGCGGGTCTCGGGCGCGAGCTTCGTCGTGAGCACCCCGCCGACGAGGGCGCCGAACGCCGGCAGGACGAGGACGAGCCAGGGCCGGAACGCCCCGATGTGCGCGCTCGAGAGCACCGCCTCGCCCTTGGCGCGGAGCGGCTCGTAGCCGGTGACCGCGATGAAGAGCTCGTGCTCGGCGAGCTCGAGGGCGGCGAAGAACAGCGAGCCGGCGATGCCGGCCGTGACGCCGACGAGGATCGCGTGGAGCAGCACCCGACCGACGAGCTGGAACGGGATCAGCCCCCGCGCGCGGGGCATCGGCGTGCGCGCCGCCCCCGTGCGGCTGGGGCGTGATGGGGAGTACTCGCGGGACGACATCATGATCTCGTGGCCCCAGGGCCTCCCCCCCTCGAGCGATGGGCCTGGCAGGAGCGGTAGCTTCCCTGATCTTCGGCGGGTTGCCGCCTGAAATCGCCGCCAGGATCGCCGTCCCCGGAGGCGCCCTCGCGGTGCCGGCCTCCGCTCGGTCTCCGCTCGGTCTTCGCTCGGTCTTCGCTCGGCTTCCGCTCGGTCTTCGCTCGGCTTCCGCTCGGGCCTCCCGCGCTCCATGAGCGAGGAAGGAAGCCTGGCGCGGGCGCGGCATCCGGACCCGCCCGAGCCTGGACGAGGTGGAGTCATGACGACCGATCGGAGCACCGTCGAGTACGGCACCCTCATCACCGGAGACGCGAGCGTCACGATGGGCGACGCGGCCGTCCAGACGACGGACGAGAGCGTCCGCACGACCGCCGAGACCGTGGTCACGCCCGTCGTGGCGCTCGAGCTGGCCGCCGAGATCCTGGCGAGCTCGCTCGGCCCGTTGATCGACGAAGATTACGTGCAGGGCAAGACCCGGTTCCGGGACGTGCTCTGCGACCGGATCGACATCTCGCAGCTTGAGGCGGAGGAGCTTGTCGACGATATGGAGCGGTCGGGGCGGATCCGTTTCATCGGCGTGGCAGAGGGGCGGGGGTGGCACATCCAGCAGGGAGCGGGGGTGCGTTGATCGCCGCTGTCTCGCGCGGAAAGACGGGCTCGCCGGTGGTGCCTGACGAAACAATTCCCTTGCCGGCGTACTCGACTCGTGGCCTACGCTGAGGCGCCTATGGAGGACGGTACGAAGCCGCGCAAGGCCGTGGTCCCGAACGCTCCGCCCGCTCCGCTCGTGATCGTGGCCGGTTGTCCTGCCGAGCTCGTCGCCGTGTGCCGGGAGGCGGGGGCCCGGCTCGGGGTGACGGTGCGCGAGTGCGATCTGCGCTCGCTCCGGGCGGCGAGCGCGGCGTCGCAGCTGTACGCCGTGATCGTGGGGGAGGAGCTGTACCGGTTCGATCGGGAGGTGTTCGACGCGATCACCCGTCAGGCGCCGGCGTCGCTTGTGCGCGTCGATCGCCGGGAAGCGGACGACGAGTCGGCGCGGCGGCTGCTCGTCGATGCCGTCTTCGAGTCGGCGGCGATCGAGCCGAGCAGCGGGATCCGGTCCATCCTGACGTGAAGCGGCGCGGCGCGGCGGCGCACGGCCGCCGCCGGCGGCTGCGTCAGGGCTTGCGCTTCATGCCGGGGAGGGTGGCCTTCTCGGGCGGCGGCTCGAGGTACTCGATCTGCTCCGCGGACAGGATGCCGTACTTCGGGTTGGCCGCCGCGCCGCCGGTCGACTTCGTGAACGTCACGCCGTAGGTGCCGGTGACCTTGACCTTCGCGCCGACGGCCGGGATCGGGTTCGGCAGCTCCTGGCCCCAGAACTCGTCCGTGAGCTTCGCCTCGCCCTCCTTGCCGCGCGGCGCTTTGTCGATCGCCTCGATCATGCTGTAGATCTGCGCGAAGTTCGAGGCCCAGCCCATGACCTCGATCATGTCCTTCGTCTCGCCCTTCTCGTCGGCGATCGCGAAGCTCGGGACCGGCGCCTTGCAGTCCGGCGGGTCACCCTTGCCCGTCTTGTGCACGGCACAGGCGGGGGCCTCGGCGAGGTTCGTCTTGACGATGTAGCCGACGATCGAGAGCTTCTTGCCGTTCACGTCCTCGAAGTGGACGCGGCTCCGGAGGTCGTGCGTGACGCCCCAGACCGTGTAAGCGTCGCCCTGCTTCTTGTTCTTCGCGGGCAGCGTCGGCACCGCGGGCAGGGTCGCTTTGCGGCCGCTGAAGGCGGGCTTTGCCTGGTAGGGCTGCTCGTCCGTTCCGCACCCTGAAGTGCCCGCGACGAGGAGGATAGCGGCGAGGAGGGTTCGACCGAATCGGGCGTTCATGGCATCTCCAAGGTCAGCGTGACGGGCACCTCCAGCAGGAAAGATCCAGCGCTGGAATAGCCCTCGGACAGCGGTGCGCCGCGTGCGGGTCAGGCGCCTCTCGCATGCGCGCGCGGCGGCGGAAACGGCTAACACGGCCGCGAGTCGATCGTAAAGAGAAACGGAGACGTCCCCCTCTCTTCATCGAGCCTCGTCGCGCATCGGCGCGTCGCGGCGGAGGGCCGCGCGGCAGCGCGCCGATGCGGAGGGCGGGCGGAGGGCGGTAGAGCGCGGCGGGCCGCTGCCGGCGCCGCCCGATCGCGGGGGCAGGAGGGCGCGAGAGGCGGGCTCGGCGAGGCGCGCGCGCGACCCGCCCGGGCTCCGCCCGGCGCCGCCAGGCCGGGTTGCGCGGGGCTCCGCGGCGTTCTCCCGGTCCCGGGGTTGCCTCGAATACGCGAAGGACGTGTTTCCGCTCTTCGCGATGGCAACATCGATCGAGTACCCTCTCCGTCCCATGCGCGAGACCTCCCTGCGCGCCGCTTTCGAAGCGTCGAAGGTTTTGGTGATGATCCTGGCTGGCGGCGAGGGCCGCCGGCTCGGCCCGCTGACGCACGACCGGGCGAAGCCGGCCGTGCCGTTCGGCGGCCGCTACCGGATCATCGACATCGTCCTCTCGAACTTCGTCAACTCCGGCCTCCACCGCATCAAGATCCTCACGCAGTACAAGAGCGCGTCGCTAGACGAGCACATCGCCCGGGCTTGGCGCCTCTCGCCGATGCTCGACAGCTTCATCGAGACTGTCCCTGCGCAGCAGCGCACGGGCAAGAGCTGGTTCAAGGGGTCGGCGGACGCCGTCTACCAGACCCAGCACGTCATCACGGACGAGTCGCCCGAGCACCTCTGCATCTTCGGCGGCGACCACGTCTACAAGATGGACGTGCGCCAGATGCTGCACGATCACCTGTCGCGCGACGCGGAGGTGACCGTCGCCGCCATCCCGGTGACGAAGGAAGAGGCCCGGGCCTTCGGCGTCATCGAGTGCGACGAGTCGGGGCGCATCATCGCCTTCCACGAGAAGGTGCAGGATCCGCCGAGCATGCCCGGCAGGCCGGGCATGTGCCTCGCCTCGATGGGCAACTACATCTTCAAGACGAAGGCGCTGCTCGACGTCCTCGAGCACGACGCGGCGACCGAGGACAGCGCGCACGACTTCGGGCGCGACATCATCCCGCGCATGGTCCAGAGCGGCAGCCGCGTCTACGTCTACGATTTCCACGAGAACCGCGTCCCCGGCGAGGACGAGGGCGCGGGGTACTGGCGCGACATCGGGACGATCGACGCGTACTGGGCGGCCCAGATGGATCTCGTGAGCATCCAGCCGGCGTTCAATTTCTACAACCCGCGCTGGCCGATCCGGACCGGGATCAGCCACGACCCGCCCGCCAAGTTCGTCTTCCGCGACGAGGCGAACGCGCGCGTCGGCATCGCCACGGACAGCCTGGTCTCGCTCGGGTGCATCATCTCCGGCGGCAGGATCCACCGGAGCGTGCTCTCGAACCGGGTCCGCGTGAACTCCTTCAGCCACATCGAGGAGTGCGTGCTGTTCGAGGACGTCAAGATCGGGCGCCACGTCAAGCTCCGCCGCTGCATCATCGACAAGGACGTCGAGATCCCCGCCGGCGCCGAGATCGGCTTCAACCTCGAGGAGGACCGCAAGAAGTGGTTCGTCAGCGAGGGCGGGATCGTCGTGATCCCGAAGCGCGCCAAGATCGACTCTCCGTAATGCGCCTGACCAGGGCCCCGCGCGGCGCCGTCCGGGGGGCCGGCGCGTAACTCTCCTGAATTGCATGTAAAATTTCGATCGCAGCGCGTGGCGATCGCCGCGCGCTCGCCGGCCGGGCCGCGCGGTCCTGCCGCGTCCGCGGGGACGGGCCTGGGCGCCCCCCATGGAACGGGCGTCCCTGCTACGTTGGGTGTGCGATGCCGCGCACGATCATCATCGGTGACGTTCACGGCTGCCGGGACGAGCTGGCGCGGCTGATCGAGCACGTGGGCCTCGTATCGGGCGATCGGGTCGTCATGGTCGGCGATCTGATCGTGCGCGGGCCTGATCCGTGCGGAACGCTCGATCTGCTCCGGGAGGTCGGCGCGATCTCGGTGCGGGGCAACCACGAGGATCGGCTGCTCCGCTGGCGTGCCGGGCGGAGCGATCCTCGCGGCGAGCCGCTGGGGGAGCTCTCGAAGGAGACCGCGCAGCAGCTGCGCAAGCGGGACTGGGCGTGGCTCGAGACGCTGCCGTACTGGCTGGATCTGCCGGAGCACGGGCTCCGTGTGGTCCATGCAGGGTTGATCCCCGGGCTGCCGATCGAGCGACAGGATCCGCACACGTTGATGTACGTGCGCTGCCTCGGCCGCTACGGCGAGCCGGTCGAGCGCCGCGGCGGCAAGACGCTGTGGGGCCAGACGTACCAGGGCCCGCCGCACGTGGTGTTCGGCCACAACGCGCGGAGCGAGCCGCAGATGCACGCGTGGGCGACCGGGATCGACACGGGCGCGGTCTACGGGGGGCGCTTGACCGCGATGGTGCTCCACGACGGCGAGCGCGTCCCGCCGCCGGCGGCGCGCTCCGAGGTGCTCGTCTCGGTCCCGGCGCGGCGCCGCTACGTGGGGCGTTAAAAATGCTCCGCGTCTTCCAGCGGTTCCGCGCGATCGGCCGCGCCTCTCTGCTGGAATTTCGTTAGGCTCCCGTCCGCGCCGCGGCCGCTCTCCAGGCCGGCGGCCCGTCACGGAGCAAGCCAGGTGGAGCCTCGATACCCGTTCGTTGCAGTCGATGTCCCCGAGCCGGAGGCCGACGAGATCGGCGCCCTGCTCTTCGAGCTGGGCGCTAGCGGCGTCGAGCAGCGCGACGAGCAGACCCTCGTCCGCGGCGCGCGCTCGGGCCAGGTGACGCTCGTCGCCAGCTTCGAGGATCACGGCGAGGCGATGGAGGCCATCGCGGCGCTCGGGGAGCAGTCGCCGCCGCTTGCCGCGCGGCTCGAGGAGGTGGTGGGCGACGCCTGGCGCGACGCGTGGAAGGAGCACTTCGCGCCGTTCGCGCTGACGCCCACGATCACGGTCGTGCCGCCGTGGGCGGAGCGCGCGCCCGAGCGCGAGGGCGAGCGGGTGCTCCTGCTCGAGCCGGGCAGGGCGTTCGGCACGGGGCTCCACGCGACGACGGCGCTCGTGGCGGAGCTGCTCGACGAGCACGCGGCGGAGCTCCGCGGCCGCGAGATCCTCGACGTGGGCACGGGCAGCGGCATCCTCGCGCTCGTCGCGCTGCTGCTCGGCGCGGAGCGGGCGGTCGCGATCGACAACGACGAGGACGTGATCGAGGTGGTGCTCGAGAACGCGGCGCGCAACGGCCTCGAGGGCCGCATCGAGGCGAGCGCCGGCGTGGTCGAGGCGGTGACGCGGCGGTTCCCGTGGGTCGTCGCGAACATCGAGGCGCGGGTGCTGCGGCCCTTGGCGCCGGAGCTCGCGCGCGTGCTCGAGCCGGGCGGCTGGCTGATCCTGTCGGGTATCCTCGAGAGCGAGCGCGACGATCTGATCGCGCGGTACACGTCGCTTCCGCGCCCGCTCGAGCACGTCGCGACCCGGCCGGATCCCGCGTCGCCGGGCGGCGATCGCAGGGCGGGGCGGGGCGACGCGGGCGGCGAGGGCTGGGTGGCGATCCTGTTCCGCGCGCCGGGCGGCGCGGCGTCCTCGCCGGGATGAGCGGCCCGGGGCTCTTGCGGGTGCCGCTCGGCGCGATCGCGGCCGGCGTGATCGCGCTGCCGCCCGAGGCGGCGAGCTACGTCGTGCGGGTGCACCGCCTCCGCGAGGGGGATCGGTTCGTCGTGTTCGATCCGGAGCTCGGCGTCGAGGCGGAGGCCACGCTCGAGTCGATCGGCCGCCGCGGGGCGGAGGCGCGCATCGACGCGCCCCGCCCGGCCGCGCTGCGGCCCGGCCGGCGCGTCACGTGGATCCAGGCCGTGGGCAAGGGCGACAAGATGGACGCGGTGGTGCGCGACGCGACCGAGCTCGGTGCGACGCGGATCATCCCGGCGATCTCGGCGCGGAGCGTGGCGCGACCCGCGGAGGAAAAGAGCCAGCGCTGGCGCCGGATCGCGATCGAGGCGGCGCGGCAGTGCGGCCGCGGGGACGCGCCCCGGGTGGAGGCGCCGATGAGCCTCGCGGCGGCGCTCGCCGAGGCGGGGGCGGCGCCGTCGACCGAGGGCGGCGCGCTGGGGATGTGCCTGGATCCCTACGCGGAGACGCCGCTCGGCGCGCGGCTGGCCGCGCTGTCGCCGGGCATGGAGGCGGCGTTCGCGGTCGGGCCGGAGGGCGGGTTCACGCCGGAGGAGCTCGGCATGTGCGCCGCGCTCGGGTTCGAGCGGGTGCGCCTCGGCGCGCTGACCCTGCGCACGGAGACGGTGTGCGCGGCGGCGCTCGGGGCGCTGATCGCGGTGAGCGACGCGCGCGCGGGGTGATGGGGCGGCGGACGGCGAGCGGCGCGCTGGCCAGCGCTGGTCGCAGCGCAAGCGGCTCGTCGCCGCGAGGTGCGGCGCGGTGGACCGCGGCGTTGCTCGGCACGCTCGCGGTCGCGCTCTGCGCGTGCAGCAACACGGCAGACGCTCCGAGGAGCGCGCGCGCGCCGGTGGGCGACGGGGCCGCGCTCGGTCCAGCGCAGCCCGGCCTCGTGGCTGCAGCGCCGATCCCGATCGTCGCCGCCGCCCCGACCGCATCGCCTGAGCCGGCACCGTGGCCTCGAGCGCGCCCGCCGCGCATCGAGACGGACTGGTGCATCGATGGCGTCGACGCGCTCGACGAGGAGACCTGCTACGTCCTGCCCGACGCGCCGACCCGGACGCTGCTGCTCTACTTCCACGGCATCGTCCCGCCGGGGAAGGAGAGCCAGCAGAAGACCAACTTCGAGACGGTCGTGTCCCGCGCCGCACGGCGCGCGGGCGCCGCCGCGCTGATGCCGCGCGGCAAGGTCGGCCTCGCGCCGAAGGGCTACGCGAGCTGGCGGGGCTGGCCGACGGGCGGGCGGGCGTACGACGAGCACGCAGCTTCGTTCGTCGCGGTGTTCGCGGAGAAGCGGAGGAGGCTCGAGGAGATCGCCGGCGCGTCGTTCTCGCGGGTGTATGTCGCCGGCTCGTCGTCGGGCGCGTACTTCGCCGCGGCGCTCGCGCTGCGCGGCGGGATCGACGCCGACGGGTTCGGCGCGATGTCCGGCGGGGGAGGCCGCGCGACGCCCGAGCTCGCGACGCTCGCGCCGAGGCCGTTCTACATCGGCTTCGGCGCCCACGACACGGTGGGCGCCTCGGCCCGCGCCCTCGCGGGCGTCCTCCGCGGCGCGGGCTGGCCCGTGCGCGTCGCCGAGCACCCGGTCGGCCACGGCGCGAAGGAGGTGTACCTGGACGAGGCGTTCGCCTTCTGGCGCGAGCACGAGGCGCGCTGATTCCGCGCGTCGGAACTAGATCCCGAGCGTGTCCTCGCCCCACGACAGCCCGCCATCGAGGTGCTCCGGCGATGCCGTCTCTGACCCCGAAACGTAGGTCACGGTCGTGCGCGCCAAGGAGCGCCGCGGCACGGTCGTGCGAGGGAGATCACTCGCCGCGACCGAGGAAGTCCATCAGCCAGGTCATTGCCGGCCGCATCGTGCCGTCCGGGTGCAGGAGGCCCGTGCGGTCCCTCCAGGTGGACCCGACGACGTAGCCCCAGAGGGTGATGCCCTTCACGGCGCTGTGGTTGTAGAACATCGTGAACTGCTCCTCCATCACCCTGCGCTGCTCGTCGTCGTCCGCGAGGTCGATGTCGTACTCGGTGATGTACACGGGCAGGCCCGTGGCGGCGAGCCTGTCGATGTAGCCCTTCACGGTGCTTGTGTCGATCTTGTACGCGTCGTGGGCCTCCGCGCCGAGGGCGTCGATCGGGGCGCCCGCCTCCAGCGCCGCCTTCACGATCTCGACGAAGTGGTTGTGATCGCTCTCGTACTCGATGTTGTTGTAGTCGTTGAGGATCAAGGTCGCGTCCGGGCAGAACTCGCGAGCCCATTTGAAGGAGTTGACGATCCAGTCATAGCCGCTCTCGCCGCCGCCTCCGATGGCGTTCATGAAGGGAGGCACGGTGTGGGGCGGCGGCTCGTTGACGACGACGATGTACTTCGTGTCGGGGTACCGCTCGCAGAACGCCTGCATCCAGTCCCTCACGGCCTGCCGCTGCTCCTCCGCGGGGAGGCTCGTGAGCCACGCCGCCTGCGTGGCACCCCACACGAAGCTGTGCTGCATGAAGGGGATGTCGTTGTCCTGCGCGTACTCGTAGATCGCGTCGAGCCTGCTCCACTCTCGAACACCGCGGGTCCTCTCGACAGAGGGCCACTTGCCCTCATTCTCGGGCGCGATCTGGTTCCAGTGCTGGATGAAGCCGTCGCGCACCTGGCCGTCCGTCGTGATGTTGCCGACGAACTTGCCGGTGCTGCCGCCCGAGCCACCCGACCCGTCGCTGGAACCGCCGGCCCCGGAGCTGCTCGGTCCAGCGCCTCCGGCGCCTCCGTTGCCGCCGTCGCCGGAGCCGCCCGTACCAGATCCCAGAGCGCCCGTGCTGCCCGTGGCGGCTCCGCCGGCGCCCGTTGCGCCGGCGCTGGCGCCATGGCCCCCCGCTCCCGTCGTGCCGCCCGCGCTCGACGAGCCGCTCGGGCCATCGTCAGCCTTGTCCACCTTGCCAGAGCAGCCGGAGAGGGCCGCGATCCCGAGCGCGATCGAGGTCGTGCCGCACAGCCATCGAGAAGAACGGTTCTTGTTCATGCCAACCACCCGCAAGCTGAAGGATCGTGACCGGTGACTCCCGGAGCGGGAAAGCCGAGGTGAGCAGCGCGAGGTAGAGAGCATGCGCCCGGCGCCACGCACGCCCGACAGACCGGCCCCTGGAGTCCCCGTTGCCCCTCGGATTTATCACGACCCGTGCGGTGGGGCGATCCTCCGGCACGACGACGGGTCCCTCGACATCACGCGCTCCTCGTCGCCGCGCCGCGATCGCAGCAGCTCCCGTCCACCTTGCAGGCAGGACCACACCCCGAGGCATCGCTCCTCTTGAACCACCTTCGGGCGGCCATCACGCCGAGAGCGACGACGAACACGCTCCCGCCCACCAGGAACTCGGAGCCGGGGCGGAACACCGACGAGAGCGTGGCGATGGCGCCGCTGCCGAGGCCTGCGGCGGCGAGCAGCGGGATGGCGCAGCAGACAGCGCAGCCGATGAAGGCGGCCACGCCCGCGAGGCGGAGGTGGCGCTTCGAGAGGATGGGCTCTGACGTGTGGACCGTGGGCGTGCTCATTCGGGGGCTCCTTTGGGCGGCTCACCGCGAGCCGCGCGCGCCCCACTAGGCAGCGTCGGACCGAGCGTGACCCACCGGCCCGGACGATTTTCGGGTCACGCGCGAACGCCGCCCGCCTACCGTAGCGTGCCCGAGCGCTTGCGATCGCTCGGGGTCGTCGAGGTAAGGCCAAGTACGCATGGATGCAGCCCGCCGGAAAGCCATCCACCACGCCATGGTCCGGCTCGCCGACGGAGACCGGACCGCGTTCGACGTCCTGCTCGACGACCTCTGGCCCGTGATCCTCTCGTTCTCGGAGCGCGGGGTGGGCCGGGGCGCGGACGCCGAGGACGTCGCGCAGGAGGTCTTCTACAAGGTCTGCGCTCGAATCGCCGAGTTCGATCGAAGCCGCGACGGCCTCTCGTGGGCGTTCGGGATCGCCAGCTACGAGATCATGACGCACCGCCGCCGGCTCCAGCGCCGCCGCGAGGTCCTCGACGAAGCGTCCGTGGCACGACAGCTGGATGGCGCGGCGTCGCAGGAGGAGCAGCTCCTCTCGCGGGAGATCGCGCTCGCGTTCGAGCAGGCCGTGGGCTCGCTCACGGAGGAAGATCGGGTGTCGCTCGGGCTCGTGGACGGCACGTCGGATGCCGCCGGCGCCACGCTCCGCAAGCGCAAGCAGCGCGCGCTCGACCGTCTGCGCGGAATCTGGAGGCACATCCATGGTGAACCGTGAGCAGCTGAAGCGCCTTGGCCTCCGCGCATACGAGGTCGGCCGGCTGCGCGTCGCCGCGCGCGCGGCGTGGATACTGGCGCCCGTCGTGCTCGTCTGCATGCTCGAGACGGGCGAGCGCGAGACCTGCGCGTGCCTCGGGGTGCTCCTGCTCGGCGCGAGCTTCTTCCTGCGCTGGCGCGACCGGCAGGGGGCGGACTCGGTGCGCTACGGGCTCCTCGCCGGCGCGCTGCCGCTCCTGGCGGGGCTCGCCGCCGGCCGGGTGGCTCCGGCCTGCGCGGACGCGCCGCTCCTCTCCGTGTGCACCGCCGTGTGCCTGGGCGTCGGTGTTCCATCGGGCGTGTGGCTCGGCGCCCGCCTCGTCCGGGGCTCGGCGCCCGCATCGACCTGGCTCGGGGCGAGCGGCGTCGCGGTCCTGGCCGCGAGCCTGGGCTGCGCGGGCCTCGGCATCTCGGGTCTCCTCGGCGCAGGCGCTGGCTTGGTCCTCGGCGCTGCGTCCGCGAAAGTGCTCTTGCGCGCTCCGACATAGCCTGCACGGGGGCTTCCGTGGGATGGCACGCTCGGCGTCCTTACATTCGCTCGGGTTTCGCGGTAGAACGCGAGGTCCGTCAGGTAAGACAGCATGATCTACAGCTTCCCAAGCTATGTGCCCGGCATTGCGATCGCCGTCGCGGTGCTTGCCGCGTCGATCGGCGTGCTCCTGCTGTGGAGGCGTCAGCCGCTGGTGGTCGCCTTGATCGCATTCGGGGTTTCCGCGGTAGCGGGTGGCCTCTTCGCGCCGATGCTGGCGATGGATCGGGTCGTCCTCGACGACGACAAGCTGGAGCAGACCACGGGGTTCTGGTTCGCGCCGACCGTGAAGGGATTTCGTCTCGCTGAGGTCGAGTCCATCGCGATTGGCACTGCCAGGGACAGAAAGAATCGCAAGATTGAGGTGTGGATTGTGAAGGGGAGGGACGGCCAAACGCGAGAGATCGACCCGGGTGACCTCTGGGAGATGAACGGTCAGGACATCCTCCGGCGCCTGAGAGAAAAAGGGATCGACGTCAGGTGATGAGGAGAGGCTTGCTTGTCTCGCGCTCGGTGTCGGCGACCGTCGCGAAGGCGCCGAGGTCGCGCGGCGCAGCAGCGGGGCGAGCCGGATCTCCTGGACGCTGCGCTCGACTCACAGCCCGGGGAAGCGCTCGTGCACCTCGGGGCGCCCCAGCGCCAGCACGAAGAGCGGCCGATCCTCGAGTCCGCGCAGCGCCTCACCCAGCAGCCGCACCGAGGGCAGATCGCCCCAGCGCAGGTCGTCGAACGCCAGCAGGATCGGCCGGGCCGTGAGCTCGGCGGCCACGAAGTCCTCGAAGGCGCGGGCGATCTGCTCCGCCATCGCCGCCGGGTGCTGGCGCGCCGCGTGGAGGGCGGGGCTCTCCTCGTCGGGGAGGGGCTATCGCCCTTCGCCACGTCGACTGTCATCGCTGCACCAGGAGATGACGTCTATTGGCATGCCCCGGTGTAGGCGTGGAGGTCGCGCACGCTCGAGGTGATCGTTCTGACACCGCCCGGACATTGCCGCGGCAGCTCAGCCTCGCTGGTGACCCAGCACGCGCTCGATTCACTGACCCGGTAAACAGCGCGCTCATCACTCTTGCGATAGCAACCATTGGCCCACTTACAGCTTCCGTTGAAGCGCAAACCCGCCACGAGCTGCTGATACTCGCTCGGGCTCAGTTCGTCGGTTTGCGTCCAGTGCAGACCATAGGATGCGAGCTGTTCCTCGCTGATTACATGGCAGTAGAAGCCGGCGCCGACGTAGTAAACGTGTGGACGCCCCCGCTCGCGGATCCATGCGGCATAGGCGGTGGACAAGACGAGCATTACCGAGAGTCCAGCGGCCGCTCCGAACACCAGACGTTTCATGCGCACCTCCGTGATGATCCGTCCATCCGATCCCAGGTGCTGCAAGTCGCGAGCCACAGGGGCGCGTGAACATCCTGTCCTCTCCACCTCGGTTAGGCATCGCCCGCTGCCATGGATCGAAAGCCGCCGGAAACCATTCTGATCGGACTCGCCTCCTCGGCAAGGGCGACGAACACGCACCTCGTGGCCGGCGCGCCCGTCGGCCTCCTCGGCACCCAGCTAAAGACCCGTCGCTGAAACTGGATGAACGGGACGATCTCCGCGGCCGACGAACGGGGCCTCGTGGTCGAGGTCGGGCAGAGCTTCGGCAATTGCACGCAGTACATCCAGGCGCGAGAGCCCATGTTCGTGAGGGAGTCTGAGGCGGCCGCCGCGCCGCGCCCGGCGCAGGCGGAAGGGCCGGCCCTGTCCGTCGGCGCGGCGGCGCTGTCCGCCGCGCGGACACGTTCTTCATCGCGACCGCGGCGCCGGCGGCGCGCGGGGGCGGCGCGATCGAGGGCGCCGACGTGTCCCATCGGGGCAGCAAGCCGGGCTTCGTGCGCGTGACCGAGGAGGACGGCCGCACCGTCCTGACCTCGCCGGATTTCACGGGCAATTTCGGGTTCAACACGCTCGGCAACCTGGCGCTCAACCCGCGCGCCGGGGTGCTCTTCGTGGGAGAAGGACGTCCAACCGCTTCGGAAACGTCAAGTCCCACCTTTGAGACCTGCCCTGGGTTGAGTTTGTAGCGTCAGCGCTCGAGCGATTTCGCAAGGAAGGGGAGTTGCGATGAACGCCGAGGCGGAGGCGCGGGAGGACCAGGCGGACGCGGGTGCGGGAACGGGAGGTACGGCGGTCTTTGGCACGTGCGATGCAATCCGTCCAGAAGGGGGTCGAGGGCGCTGCCTGTCGGACGGGGCTTGATGGCGCCCGAGAAAAAATATGAATTCAGGAAGGAAATTTTGGACGGGCGCTGTCATCACGGCTGCGGTCGCAATTCCGAGCATCGCGCTCGCTCTCCCCATCACCTATTACTACAGCTTCTCAATGTCGGCCCCAGCAGCGGCCGAGATCGAGCCCGGCTCGTATTACGAAATACACAATCGACCAGGGGGCGGGATGTACGGATATGACATCGCCAGATGTTACGCGGGTCGCGACGCGCGCGGTGTGTATCTCCAGGCGTTCAACCACGACAGCGCAAGTCGCGACCCGGTGTGGGGCATTCCCGTCTTCGGCGTGGGATGCAGCGAGGCGATGTGGAGATCTTATGCGGTCAGGTGCTGCTTCAGGTGAGCGTTCGTTTCGTCGCTACGTAGAGCGCGCGAGGTCCAGCGGGCCGGGCAAGCGCCCCCGAACGCCGGGGCCTTTCTGCCTGGGACGCCGGGTACACCCCGGACCGCCCAGCGTGCGGCGCCGGCGGTTCCGGCGCTGGTCCTCGCTCACCGACAGCGGCGTCTACGATACGGTGGGCGGCTCGGCCCGCGCCCTCGCCGGCGTCGTGCGCAGCGCGGGCTGACCCATTCGGGTCGCCGAGCACCCGTTCAGCCACGGCGCGAAGGAGGTGTACCTGGACGAGGCGTTCGCCTTCCGGCGCGAGCACGAGGCGCGCTCGTCTCGACTTGGACACCGCTGCCTGACACCGGCAGATGTGCCCAGTTCGAGACGAGTGAGATAACCTCTTGGCGCTGCTCCGGTAGCTCGACGTCGCCTCAGCGCCAGCGCGCCAGCTCTTTGACGTCGATGCGATAGACCGGGCTGATCCGCCCCCGCTGCTCGGGGTTCGGGCAACGCAGGCCGGGGACGTCGTCGGACGAAGCCAGCTGGGGGAACCTGTTCGCCAGCTGTCCCCCGTTCGGGCCGCCCGGCTTGCGGTTGTATTCCTGCAGCAGGAACGCCACGAACTCGGCTTCGGTCCACGCCGGGTCTTGCGAATCGAACGTGGTGAAGCGCGGCTCGCCGCCGACGTTGCCGAGGTAGACGGCATTGGCACCCTGCCAGGTGGCGAAGGAGCTGTCGCGGTGGCGCTTGACATAGTCCGGATGATTGTAGAAGTACACCCAATCACCGGGGCGCAGCTGGTCGACGGAGTCCACCTCCAGCGCCACCCGCAGCTTGCTCACGCTGCCCTCGTCTCCCGAGGCGACTTGCACGATGTCCTCGGTGACCGTGTCGAGCGCCGCCGTGCCGACCGTCTTCATGAAGGCGCGCAGAAAGCAGATGTGCAGCGCGCTCATGCACTCGATGGCGATGGGATGGGCGTCCCAGGTGAACAGATCCTCGAGGGCGGCGGACGGGCTGAAGTCATCGGTGTTGGCGAAGTTCATGGTGACGGAGTGGGCGGGGTGGCCGTCGTCGACGGGCGCGTCCGCCATCCACGACCGCTCCGGGAAGCGATAGACTCCACCATCCCATTCGTTGGCGTAGATGAAGCGTCGAGCCTGGCCCGAACGTCGCGCGGTGTTGAGCTCGCGGAGGCTGGTGATCATCCATTGGCCGAACAGAGCCTCTCGGTGCTCGGTCACGCAGGTGCCGACAATGTCGACCAGGTCGTGTGCCCGGCCTTGCATGGGCTTCGAGCGGGCGTAGTTTCTGGCCAGGCCCATGAGCAAATTGCGGCGATAGAGCCGGGCCCGGCCTGCGTGCTGGGGTGGGATCTGGCCTTCTTCGACCTTGGCCAGGCGCCGGAGCAGGATGCGCCGCTCGTTCTGGAGCTTTCGCGCCTTGTTGAGCACACGGCGGATGTGCTGGCGCTCGGTGGGCCAGTCGGTATTGCCGGGCGGGGCCGTGGTGTGGTCGAGACGGACGAGCTCCTCGTCGATCCGGCCGATGCGCCGCTGGCAGCGCGCGGCTGCCCGCAACAACAACGTCACGTTCAACGGCACGCGCGCACCCGAACCTCAGCGACACTCGCCCACGCAGCCGCGATCGGGCGCCGTCCCATCGCTTACCCGATCACCAGCTCGTCCGCGATGGCCCGCGCCTTGGCCTCGCTGGTCACATCCCGGGCGCGGAGCGTGGCGACGAGCGCCGCGTACTCCGGTTGTTCCTCGAACGAGTCGCCGAGCTCGAAGCACAGATCCACATAGCTGGTCACGTGGGCCTCGAGGTGAAGCCCGTGGCCCGCCGCCCGCTGGAGCTGCGCCTTCAGGCGCTCAATCAGCGCCTCGTCGTTCGTGCTCCAGACCTGTTCCGGATACATCACCCGCACGCGTTCGAGCAGGCGCGGCATGAGCTCGGCGTCCGAGCGCCGGGCCAGGAGTCTCATTTGCTCGCGCCGGATGGTCAGCACGACGCAATTACGACGGCTTCGTCAACCCGTGTCAAGGACGACAAGGCGAGCAAGGCCGATCCTACAAGCCCGACCCCGCCGAGCGCGCCTCCCCCGCGCGCCCTGGCAGGTGATGCCGACACGCGTACCTCGAGCCCGAGGGAAGCCTGGAAGCCGCTTGTCGGCTGGGAGGGCTGGCACGCCGGTTGCTTTGCTGTGGCGTTGGCACACATGGAGTGGATGAAACCCGCGATTCGAGCGTCCTTCGGCCTGGTGCCGCGGCACAACGATCCGGGTTTGGCACACCGGCACACCGGCCCCCGTGCCGCCAAAGGAGCAGGAAAATCCGTGCACACCCAACGAATTCTCTCCACCCTGGTCAGCGTTGGCTTGCTCGCGGCGTGTTCTGGTTCCACCGAACCGGGTGGGCCGGGCCCCGCCGGTCCCGGCGACGAGCGTCCCACAGAGGTCGGAACCCAGGTGCAGCTCGAGCTCAGCTCGGTCGCAGCGACCGAAGTCGAAGCCCAGGTGGCCGCCGCCAAACAACACGACGCGGCATCCCTCCAGGAGGCCTACGCGGTCTCGTTCTCGAACGATCTGGGCTACGGTCTCACGGACGTTCAGAACCTCGATCTGATCCAGCGATCAGAGCTGGGCCTGAATGACGCGGAGCTCGAGGTCCTGGCCGCGAACGGCTTCGTCGTCTCCAGTCGACTTGCCTATCCCAGCTTTCCCTACGCCTACGCTGCCATCTACGTGCACGATCTGCCGGTCTTCGTGAGCGGCGACATGGTGCTCGAAGCCATGCACCGTTCGTACGACGACATCTTGCAGGCACTGGAACAAGCCGTCTTGATCCCGCGTGTCACCCGCTTGCTGGACGGGATGCGCGCTCGCCTGGCGTCCGGAAATTCCGGGCTCTCGCAGCAGGCGGCAGCCGACGCGGACTTCTACCTGACCGTCGCGCGCAGCCTGCTGATGGGAGCGCCGAGCGAACCCGTGGCGGGTGCCAGCAAGGCCGACGTCGCGTCCTTCCTGACTCACGCCGAAGCGGCCGACGGAGAGCAGCTAAAGTCCATGTTCGGCGTTTCGCGCCGCTTCGACTTCTCGCAATTCAAGCCGCGGGGCCACTACACGGACACGGTGGCGCTCGAGCGCTATTTCCGCGCCATGATGTGGATGGGGCGCATCGATTTTCGGCTCATCGAGACCATGCCCACTGGTTCGCGCGTCTTCTGGCGCCGCCAGCTCGAGGCGGCGCTGGCGTTGCGTGACTTGATGGACGCCGCGGCGCTGGAAGACTGGTCGGGCATCGATCGAACCATCACCGCGTTCGTGGGCGAGCACGACTACATGATCGTGCCCGAGCTGGACGAGCTGTTGAGAGGCCTGGGGGTGTCCGATGCGAGCGGGCTTGCCGCCATCGACGACTCGACGATCGCTCAGGCGATCATCAACGGGCGCTACGGCGAGCAGCGCATCGCGAGCCACATCATGCGAAAGGACGGCGGCGACTCCACGTTCCCGCTCAACGCGAGCTTTGCGTTCTTCGGGCAGCGCTACGTGATCGACAGTCACGTGTTCTCCAACGTGGTGTACGACCGCACCTCGACGCGCGTGGTCCCGAACCCGCTCGACGCCGCGTTCGCCGCCCTGAAGAACGACCACGCGGTGAGCCTGCTCGCGAGTGAGCTCGAAGAGTGGAACTACGCCGGCGATCTGGCGGCCGTCCGCGTCATCGCCGACGCCCACCCGCCGTCGTACTGGGAAGGCAGCCTGTACACGTCTTGGCTTGGGGCGCTGCAGACGCTCTCGGCGAACGCCACGACCCTCGGGCCAGCCGCGGAAGGTCTGCCCAGCGTGGCGCGCAGCGAGGCGTGGGGGCGCCGCTTGCTGAACACCCAGCTCGGATCGTGGGCGCAGCTCAGGCACGACACGATCTTGTATGCCAAGCAGTCGTATACCGGCAGCAATGGCTGCGACTTCCCGGATGCGTACGTCGAGCCCTACCCCGAGCTGTTTCAAAGGATCGCCAAGTTCGCCGGCCAGGGCCAGGCCTTGGTCGATACCCTCGATTTCAGCTTGAACGGGAACAACGCGCTGGCGGAGCAGGTGAGCGCCTACTTCGGCACCCTGTCACGCATCGCGACCACCTTGAGTGAAATGGCGGAAGCGCAGCGGACGGGCATGCCGCACTCGGAGGAGCATCTGACCTTCATCAAGCAGGCAATTCACATCGAGGGCGGCGGCAGCGGCGACCCCTGGCAAACGGGCTGGTACAAAGACCTGTTCTTCGATCCCGTCGATGGCCTGAAGAGCGACCCGACCATCGCCGATGTGCACACGGACATCGGAGGCGACCTGCCGGTCCCGCGATCTCCGTCGGTGTTGCACGTGGGCACCGGCAATCCACGCATGATGGTCATGACGGTCGATACCTGTCAGGGGCCTCGCGCGTACGCGGGCGCGGTGTTCGCCTACCACGAGCACCTGGCGGAGGGCTTCACCCGGCTCACCGACCAGGAATGGGCTCGGAAGCTGTATCAAGATCCGCCGGCCGACGTGCCGTGGATGGCGCCGGTGCTGGCGGAGTAGAGACCGGCGCGGCTGCAGGGGCCGGCCGATCTCCACCCAGCCCTGCGCCAAGAGCTCCGGCTGCGCGCCGCTCACGAGCGCCTCCTCGGTGCCGTCTTGATCTCCATCGGCCTGAGCAGGCTCTGCTCCACGATCCGACGCATCGCGCGGACGTAGCGCGGCCGGGACCAGCCACGCTCCTCGATGAGCTCCTGCCAGTTCCCGATCGACAGGAGGGTGGCCAGGAAGTCCGCCGCATCCGGCGCCGACCATTCCTCGGCCAGCGCGCCTTCGGCCTGGAGCCGCGCCACGAAGCCCGCGCAGAGGCCCGTGAAGCCGCGCATGCGGTCGCGCCACGCGAGCTCCGCGTCCTCGTCCGTGGCCCGTGCCGCCCGCATGGCCCGCGCCACGTCGGTGATGTGGGCGACGTAGCCCGCCCACGCACCGATGAACTCGGAGAGGATCGTGCGCGCGTCGGGGGCGCGCTCGCACTTTCGGACCAGGTCGGCGAACCCATGCACCTCGTCGACGTGACGCACCAGCGCGACCAAGAGCTGGGTCCTGGTCTCGAAGTGCAGATAGACCGCTTGGCGCGACACCCCGGCCGCCGACGCGATCTCCGCCATCGAGACGCCGCGACGCCCCGACTCGGTCACCAGCCGGCGCGCGGCCTCGAGGATCGCAGCGCGGGTCTCCCCGTCCTTGCTTGACACGGTGTCAACATGGGGCGTAGTTTACACTGTGTCAAGTTCGACGGGCGCGCCGGCGTCACGGACCTGGTCGCCTCGACGTGCAGCGAATGAAAGAGTCGGCTGAGGGCGTCCATCGCCCGCTCCTCCGGCGCCCGTCAAGCGCCTCATCTGGACGATCGGTTTATTTTTTTCTGATGTTTCAGGCATAGAAAGTCTACATTCCTGGACGTACTGTGCAACGGCGAACGGGCGGCGAACACGGGCCGCCGTCCCGCCGACGGGCGGCGAGCAGCGCTCGCGCGCCGCAGCGACCGAAGAGAGCCCGGAGAGAAGAACGATCATGCGGATGATTTCCACGCGGCGAATCGCGTCCATCGCGGCCTCACTCCTGCTGCTCGGAGGCGCTCTCACCCTCCCCGCCGCGTGCGCCGCCCCGGCCCCGCCGGGCAGCGGCGCTCCGAAGAGCCCGGCGGCTCCGGAGCAGCCCGCCGCGACGCCGGCGGCACCGGCGCCGTCTCCGGCGGCGAGCGCGCTGACTCCGTCCGGCGGCGAGAGGCGCCAGGCGGGCTTCTATCACACGCGCGTGGGCGACATCGACGTGACCGTGCTCTCCGACGGCACGTTCGGCCTGGAACTCTCGAATGGCCTCGTCCTCAACGCCAAGCCGGGTGAGGTCGACAGACTCCTCGCGCAATCCTTCCAGAGGTCGCCGATCGACGTGTCCTTCAACACCTTCCTGATCCACAGGAACGGCAGGACGATCCTCGTCGACACCGGGTGCGCAGAGCTCATGGGCCCCACGACCGGGAAGCTCCCCGCGTCGCTCGCTGCGGTGGGCGTGAGCGCCGAGAGCGTCACCGACGTCTTCCTCACGCACGTTCACCCGGATCACGCCGGCGGGCTCGTGATCGGCGGGAAGCGGGCCTTCCCGAACGCCACCGTCCACCTGAACCAGAAGGATCTCGACTACTGGATGGACAAGGCGAGCGCCGCGAAGTCCTCGGGGATGCAAGCCCAGTTCTTCGCCGCGGCGCAAGCCACGTTGCAGCCGTACCTCGACGCCGGGCAAGTGAAGCCGTTCGCCGGAGCGGCCGAGTTCTTTCCGGGGTTCCGCGCGGAGCCGGCGTACGGCCACACGCCCGGCCACACGCTGTACGCTCTCGAGAGCGGCGGCCAGAGGCTCCTCCTGTGGGGCGACCTCGTTCACATCATGGCCGTTCAGTTCGACGATCCCTCGGTGGCGGTGGCCTTCGACGTGAACGCGCCGATGGCTGTAGAGACGCGCAAGAAGGCGCTCGCCGACGCGGCCGACAAGGGCTACCTCGTCGCGCACACCCACGCCCCATTTCCCGGGCTGGGCCGCGTCCGGAGAGACGGAGCGTCCTACCGCTGGGTGCCCGCCCCCTACGTCGACGACGCGAAGAGGAAGTAGCGCGACGCCGCGAGGACGCACGGACGGGCTCACCCCCGCGGATGGATCCGCGGGTGCCCGGACGGATCCTCGCCGGGCTTGAGGCTGAGGACCTCATAGACGGCCTTGTTCAGGCGGTTCGCCAGCGCGAGGCTCCGGTTCATGCGTCCGTCAGGATGCTTGAAGTTGAAGCCATACGTGAGGATGTTGAGGTCCGGCCCCAGCTCGGTGAGCAGCCGCATCGCCTCGTCGTCGGCGAGCAGCGCGTCGGTGTCGCGGCGACCGATCCGCTCGCGGATGAACTGGATCTGCGCCGCTGACGGCGGCGCCCGATCTTCCTCCGCGTCGATGCCGTGTGGCCCATGCGCGCAGGAAGATTTCCTGTATCGACGGAGCTGCTGTCGGATCGCTCGTCGTCGGGGTCAGAAGGTGATGCACGTGACGGTGATGTCGCCGTTGGCGTCCGCGCTGCACTGGAGGACATCGAGGCACTCGTTCGACTCGTCGACGCACCCATTGCAGCTGGCGCTATCGCAGCCCTGGGGCAGGTCGCGACACTCGTGCCAGGGGGACCCGCAGCCGTCGGGATGGTTCACGATACATATTTGAGCCACCTTCTCGCAGAACAGCTCGCCGCACGCGAAGCGCCCTTGAGGCGCGGGCCCACAGTTTCCGAGGCTCGAAGTGCCCACGCCGGCGGAGTCCGCGAGACACGCGTTGTCGTAGACCTTACCGTCGCAGCCGCAGACAGGTGGACCGCCCAGGCCGCTGCATGAACCGGGCACAGCACAGTAGCCATCCGTCGGGCAGTGTTCGTCGGGCGGGCTCGTCCCGCACGCATGGTCGCCGAACAGGCAATACGACCCCGGCTCGCAAGGCCCATTCATCCCGCACGCCTCGCCAGCTGCCTCCGCACCGGAGCTCCCGCTGGTGCCGGCGGTCGACGTGGAGCTCGGGGTATCCGGACCGGAGCTCCCGCTGGCGCCGGCGGTCGACGTGGAGCTCGGGGTATCCGCAACGGTGACAGAGCCGCACGCCGCATGCAGTGCGGCCGTCAGCAGCGCGACGGTGACAGCAGCCCATGATCTGCGCATCGATGATTGGTCTGGCATACGTTCGCTCCAGGCAAAGCTCGTGCCAGACACGTTGTGCCCCGATCTCCGTTGTTTCTTCATCTGGCGCGAGAGGCTCGTGTCGCCTTGTGCCGAAGTTGGCCATGGCACCCCGCAGTGCCTCCAGCGGGTGTCCACCCCCTTCCGCTCGATTGATCGAGTGCCGATGATCTCCCCACGTGTCGTTGACCCTCTGGCACCGCTGGATTCTGACGAAGTCCCGCCGGTCTGATCCCGCACCATCGTCATCGCGCGCGCCAGCGATGACCCGGCGGCATCTCTAGGAGGTGTTTCAATAGAATGGGCTGACGCCGCGATTCTTGACCAGCTCGCAGCGGATCTGGGTCGGGCCGCTCGATGCGGAAGCAGCGAGGGAGGTGGACGCGCAAGGCGCCGCGGCGCACGTGGAGCAGGTGCTCGAGGAGGTGGGCGGCTTCGCCTACGGGCTGCAGTGGCTCGGCGAGCGGCTGCTCAAACGCCTGGGATCACCGCGACGTAGCACCAAGCGGAAGGCATCCTACCGTATGGCCGTACCCTGCTGGCTCTACCTGCCCGGCCCCCGTTTTCTGCACACCCCTTGAGTACGCCCGCGCTGCCCGGGTTTCACCGAACATCGTCCGCGGCGGCACGCCGGGGATCCATGCTTGACGTCCGCCGCTCTCCTCCCAATGGACGCGCTGCCCAGCGCTCCCTCAAGGAGGTCCTGTTGAGCTCCACATTCGCGGAGGACGCGTACCCTTCACCCGATGAGCGCGCTCGGTTGCGCGAGAGCCTCACACGATCGCTGCCCGAGATCCCGTCCGTCTACTTCTACGACGATCTCGGGAGCGAGCTGTTCGAGCAGATCACCCGGCTCGGGGTCTACTACCCGACGCGCACGGAGATCGGCATCCTCGAGCAGCGCGCCGGAGACATCCTGCGCGCCGTCCGGCCGCGGCGCCTCGTCGAGCTGGGCAGCGGCGCGGGCCGCAAGATCCGCATCCTGCTCGACGCCTGGCGGCGGGTGGGCGGCGGCGAGACGTGCACGATGCTGGACGTGAACGGGCTCTTCCTCGAGACGTCGATCAGCCGCCTCCGCACCGACTACCCGGAGTACACGTTCCGCGGCGTGATCGGTGATTTCACCACCGACCTGCCGCGGCTCGGCCGGGGCGGGGGGCGCCTCGTGATCTTCCTCGCGGGCACCATCGGCAACCTCTACCCCGACGAGCGGCGCGCCTTCTTCCGCGAGGTCGCGCGCGTCATGGAGCCGTCGGACGCGCTCCTCGTCGGCGCCGATCTGGTCAAGGACACGGCCCGGCTGGAGGCCGCGTACGACGATCCGGAGGGCGTGACGGCGGCCTTCAACCGCAACGCGCTCCGCGTGATCAACCGGCGCTTCGGGGCGAATTTCGCGCCCGACGCGTTCGCGCACCGCGCCTTCTACGACGCGGCGCGGGCGTGGATCGAGATGCGCCTCGTGGCCTCGCGGCGGATGCGCGTGCAGATCCCGGCGCTCGATCTGCGGCTCGATCTCGAGCGCGGCGCCGAGATCCGCACCGAGGTGAGCTGCAAGTTCACGCGCGACTCGCTCCAGGCCTCGGCCCGGGCCGGAGGGCTCGTGGTGTCTTCGTGGCACACCGATCCCGACCAGCTCTTCGCGCTGGCCCTGCTCCGGCGGAGCGACGCGTGACGGAGGCCTCGTTCGAGGCGCTCCTCGCCGCCGCGTGGCGCCGCAGCGACGATCTGTTCGCGCTCGTCCCGGAGGCGTCGATGGGGCGTCGGCCCATCGCGCTGCGACACCCCTTCTCGTTCTACCTGGGGCACCTCCCGGCCTTCGCGTGGAACCAGATCGGCCGAGGCGTCCTCGGGCTCGGGCCCATGCGGAGCGATTTCGACGTGCTGTTCGAGCGCGGGATCGATCCGGCCGACGAGGACGGCGCCCGCGCCGCGTCGAGGGACGTGTGGCCGGCGATCGCCGAGGTGATCGCGTACCGCGACGAGGTCCGCCGCGCCGTGCTGGCGCGCATCCCCGACGTGCTGGCGCGCGCCGAGGACGTGCTCGGCGCGCGGGGGCGGATCCTCCAGCTCGTGATCGAGCACGAGCGGATGCACCACGAGACCCTGATGTACATGCTCCAGGAGCACGGCGCCGCGCGGCGCCCCGGCGGCGCGCCCGCGTTCGTGGGCGGCGCGGGGCGCGCGGCCGAGCCCCGGCACGTCCCGGCGGGCCGCGTGGTGATCGGCGCGGACTTCGAGGCGATCCCGTTCGGCTGGGACAACGAGTTCGGGCGCGCGGAGATCGATGTCCCGGGCTTCACCATCGACTCGTTGCCGGTGCGGAACGGCGATTACCTGGCCTTCCTCGAGGCGATGGAAGACGGCGCGCGGGCCGCGCTCACGCCCCGTACGTTCGTGCGCTGCGGAGGCGGGCTGGCGGTGAAGACGATCTTCGGTCCGGTCTCCTTCGAGGTCGCGTCGGGCTGGCCGGCGCAGGTCTCGGGCGAGCAGGCGCGCGCCTATGCAGTCTGGCGCGGTGGGCGCCTGGCGACCGAGGCCGAGCTGCGCCGCGCCGCGTTCGGCGAGCCGAGCGGCGGTGTGCGCGCGCGTCCGTGGGGGCACGCGCCGGGCGAGCCGCGTCATGGCCAGTTCGGCTTTCGCGGATGGTCGCCGGCGCCGACGGGCAGCCACCCGGACGGCGCCAGTGCGTTCGGCGTCGAGGAGCTGGTGGGCAATGGCTGGGAGTGGACGTCCACGCCCTTCGCGCCCTTGCCCGGCTTCGTCGCGTACGCCCGCACGTACCCCGGGTACTCGGCGGATTTCTTCGACGGGGAGCACGACGTCGTCTTCGGCGCCTCGTGGGCGACCGACGAGGGGTTCCTCCGGCCGAGCTTCCGCAACTGGTACCGCCGGGACTATCCCTATGTCTTTTCGAGCTTCCGGGTCGTACGCGAGGAGCCACGCTCTCGGCGGCGATGATCGAGCTCGATCAGGTGACCAAGCGCTACGATGGAATCGCCGCTGTCGACAGCGTCTCCCTGCGCGTCGAGCCGGGCGAGCTGGTCGTCCTGCTGGGCGGGTCGGGATCGGGGAAGACCACGACGCTGAAGATGACGAACCGGCTCATCGAGCCGAGCTCGGGTCGCATCCGCGTCGAGGGCGAGGACGTGACCACCGTGCCGCCGCACGCGCTCCGGCGCCGCATCGGCTACGTGTTCCAGCGGCTCGGGCTCTTCCCGCACCTGACGGTCGCCGAGAACGTGGGCATCACGCCGGCGCTCCTCGGCTGGGACGCGAGGCGCATCCGGGGTCGGGTGGACACGCTGCTGGAGCTGGTCGAGCTGGATCCAGCCGAGGTCCGCGACCGGCGGCCCGACGCGCTCTCCGGCGGCCAGGCGCAGCGCGTGGCCGTGGCGCGGGCGCTGGCGGCCGAGCCGGGCGTGCTGCTGCTCGACGAGCCGTTCGGCGCGCTCGATCCGATCACGCGCGAGCGCCTCCAGCGATCGTTCGCGCGGGTGCGCCGGAGCCTGGGGTTCTCGGCGATCTTCGTCACGCACGACGTCGTCGAGGCGCTGCTCCTCGGCGATCGCGTGGGCGTCATGCGCGGCGGGCGCCTCCTGCAGCTCGCGCCCGGCCGCGAGCTGGTGCGCGCGCCGGCCGACGACTACGTGGCCGATCTGGTGCGCGGCCCGCTCGAGCAGGCGCGCGCCGTCGAGTCGCTGATCGCGGGCGCGCCCGCGCGAACGATCGCTGGAGGCGACGCTCCGTGAAGGAGCAGCTCGCCCTCCTCCCGCGCTACCTCGCCGCCCACCTTGGGCTCACGCTGGTCGCCCTGGCGCTGGGCGTGGCCGTGAGCGTCCCGCTGGGCGTGCTGGTCACGCGATCGCGCCGCCTGGAGGGGCCGGTGCTGGGCGTGGCGAGCGTCGTCCAGACCATCCCGAGCCTGGCGCTCCTGGCCTTCATGGTGCCCGTGCTCGCGGCCCTGGGCGCGCGCAGCATCGGTTACCTGCCGGCGCTGATCGGCCTCTTCCTCTACAGCCTCTTGCCGGTCCTCAGGAACACGGCGGCCGGCCTCTCGGGCCTCGATCCGGCGGTGATCGAGGCCGCGCGCGGCGTGGGGATGACGCCCCGCGAGCAGCTCCGCCGCGTCGAGCTGCCGCTGGCGCTCCCGGTGATCGTGGCCGGCGTGCGCACGGCGGCGGTGCTGACGGTGGGCACCGCCACGCTCTCCACGCCGGTCGGGGCGCCGAGCCTTGGTGACTACATCTTCAGCGGGCTGCAGACGCGCAACTTCACGGCCGTGCTGATCGGCTGTGTGGCCTCGGCCGGGCTCGCGCTGGTGCTGGACGGCCTGGTGCGTGGCCTGCTCGCCGGCGTCACGCGCCACAGCCGGCGCCTCGTGCTGCTGTGTCTCGGCGGCTTCGCCGGGCTCGCTGTCTTCGCGGCCACCCCGGTCGTGCGCGCCCTCCTCGCGCGCGATGATCAGGTGTCCATCACCGTCGGCGCCAAGACCTTCACCGAGCAGTACATCCTCGCCGGCATCGTCGCCGGGAGGATCGAGCGCGTCGCCGGCGTGCCGGCGCGGACGCTGGGATCGCTCGGATCGACGGTGGTGTTCGACGCGCTGAAGAGCGGCGAGATCGACGTCTACGTCGACTACTCGGGCACCCTCTGGGCGAACGTCCTGAGACGGAGCACGGAGAGCGCGGACCGCGCGTCGGTGCTGGCCACGGTGGAGAGGGAGCTGCTCGATCGGTACGACGTCCACGTGGCCGCCGCGCTCGGGTTCGAGAACACCTACGCGCTCGCCATGCCGCGGGCCGAGGCCGAGTGGCTGGGGATCCGGCGCATCAGCGATCTCGGGGCGCGCGCGCGATCGCTGCGGGTGGGGGGCGACTACGAGATCTTCCAGCGGTCGGAGTGGCGCGCCATCGAGCGCGTGTACGGCCTCGCGTTCCGCGAGGCGCGGAGCATGGATCCATCGCTGCTCTACGAGGCGCTGCGGGCGGAGCAGGTGGACGTGATCACCGCCTTCTCGACCGACGGGCGGATCATCGCCGACGATCTGGTGCTGCTGGAGGACGATCGCCGGGCCATCCCGCCGTACGACGCGCTCGTGCTGGTGAGCGATCGGCTCGCGCGCACCCGCCCGGAGGTGCTGGAGGCGCTGCGCGGGCTGTCGGGGACGATCGACGCGCGGAAGATGCGCCAGATGAACGCGGCCGTGGACGAGAAGAAGGGCTCGCCGGCCGCGGTGGCCGCCCGTTTCCTCGATGAATTGCGGCGCTGAATTCTTCTGCGCTCAGTCCGACTGGATGAGCTCATTGACAGAACGGGCCTTGTGCGATGGGGCAGGCCTTCCACGCCTGAAACGCCTGGGATTACCGCGACGTAGCACCAAGCGGAAGGCATCCTACCGTATAGCTGTACCCTACTGGCTCGGGCGCGCCCCGTAGATGGATCCCCGCGCGCGACCCTGGTCCGCAGCCGAGCTTTGACCCGACGGCACCGCGCCTCCTGGCGCGCGAGCGCCTCGATACCTTCCGCGTGAGCGCACCGTTGAACAGTCTCAGGGCGGGCGGGCACTCACCGAAGTAGCACCGACGCCAGGTCGCCGGCCCGTCCGTAGACCTGGGTCGCCGGTGCTCTCACGCGCCAAGTCTCCCGCTGTTCTCGGGAGCTCGCGGCGCGCGCTCTTCTTCCACCCAATTCGACGGCGTTTTTCGGAATCTCGGTCTTCGACCGCCCTTCCGAAAAGCTGCAGATCACCGCTCGATACCCTCGAACGCCGATTCAGGTCGCACTTTTTCCCGAGGAGCTCGCATGAATCGTAGTCGTTATTTGTTCTCGGCGCTGTCCTTCCTATCCGCTCTCGTGGTCGTCGCGTGCAGCGACGCCGAGAAGGGCAGCAGCGGCTCATCCGGCTCCGGTCCGGAGAACGGCAACGCGGAAGCGCTGCCGTGCGACGTCGACAAGATCCTCTCCACGAAGTGCCAGACCTGTCACGGGGCGTCCCCGAAGTTCGGCGCGCCGTTCCCGCTGGTCGACCGGAGCGATCTGGTCGCGCCCGCGGTGAGCGATCCCAACAAGAAGGTCTACGAGCTCGTCGCCGCACGCGCCCGCGACACCGCGCGCCCCATGCCTCCGCCCCCAACCGAGCCCCTGACCGCCGCGGAGCTCGCGATCTTCGATCAATGGATCGCCGCCGGCATGCCGGCCGGTAAAGACACGTGCGTCGACCCGGGCGGCGGCGGAACCATCGACCCTCCGACCCTGAGCTGCACACCGGATGTCCTGCTAGCGCCGTCCGCGCCTTACGTCATGCCGAAGGACGTCCAGGACCAGTATATGTGTTATGGGGTCGATGTAGAGATCGGCCAGAAACGACACCTCGTCGGGATCGTGCCCCGCATCGACAACAGCACCATTGTACACCATATCCTGCTCTTCAAGGCGGATGAGGCGTCTCCCTCGACGCCCACGCCGTGCAATGGGGGCGACATCATGGGGCCTCTTTTGGCCGTCTGGGCGCCCGGCGGCAAGGCCACGGAGCTGCCGCTGGAGGCGGGCTTCCCGCTGGAAGGCACGGCACACTTCACAATCCAGGTGCACTACAGCAACATCAAGGGCCTCGACGGGCAGCAAGACAGCACCGGCTTCGACGTCTGCACGACGACGGAGCTCCGCCCCAACGACGCCGGCATCTTCGCGCTCGGCACAGAAGACATCAACATCCCGCCTCACGGCTCGCTCGACGTGAGCTGCGATTACCAGTTCCCGCGGGATATGGGGGCGATTTCGGTGATCAGTGTTATGCCGCACATGCACACCCTCGGCAAGCACCTGTCGAGCAACACGGTGCCCACGGACGGCAGCGAGCCGAGCAACCTGGGGCTCGCCGATCCGTGGAACTTCGACAACCAGATCTGGTACGATAACGATACCATCCTTCGAGGCGGCGACACCGTGAGGACGCGTTGCGCGTGGGACAACCCGGGCAACCGTGCCGTGGAATTCGGGGAGCGGACGCAGGATGAGATGTGTTATAATTTCGTGATGTACTATCCGTCTCAAGAGCTAGAGTCAAAGGTGGAGGACTTGACTTCTCCGACGGAAGACGTGTCCTGTGTGACGACAAAATAGACCAGCTCGTGCAAGACGCGCGGCCTGTGCCCAAGCGGAGGCGCGCGCCGTTCGGTGAGAGCGCTCGTAAGCCTGGCGAACAGGAGCACCGCGCGCGCCGCCGGGCGCCTTCGAGGGTCTCTTCGATCCGCGCGCCACCCCGAACGGCCGCGTCGACCTCGCCTTACGGGCGTGAGCGCGCTCGCTCCTCCGGTACCGCCGCCAGCCCGAGCAGCTGACCGATCGCCTCGTGCACGACCCAGACTGCCTCCACGTCCCCGAGGGCGACGGCTCGGCGCAAAGTGCCGGCAAGGGACGCGAGCACGGCGGATCGAGGCGACGGATCGACCGTCGTGAGCTCCCCGGGCACGGTGCTCGCCGGCTGGGCCCGGGTTGGGTCAATGCCTTCCGAACGGGTGCAATCGGTGGTCTGGTGCCCCCAAAATTCCGGGTGACGAGACGGATCGCGACGGCTCGGCACCGCAAATTCGTTCCTCCAAGAAAAGACGAGTGGTATTCGTCTCCCGGTGGACGTGGCACCAAGAAAAGACGAGTGGCACTCGTCTCCCGGTGGACGTGGCACCAAGAAAAGACGAGTGGCACTCGTCTCCCGGTGGACGTGGCACCAAGAAAAGACGAGTGGCACTCGTCTCCCGGCGGACGTGGCTCCAAGAAAAGACGAGTGGTATTCGTCTCCCGGTGGACGTGGCACCAAGAAAAGACGAGTGGCACTCGTCTCCCGGTGGACGTGGCACCAAGAAAAGACGAGAGGCACCCGTCTCCCGGTGGACGTGGCTCCAAGAAAAGACGAGTGGCACTCGTCTCCCGGCGGACGTGGCTCCAAGAAAAGACGGGTGGCACCCGTCTCCGCGGTGGAGGCGGCTGCAAGATGAGAGGGCCGGCACCCGTCTCCTGGTGGACGTGGCTCCAAGAAAAGACGGGTGGCACCCGTCTTCGCGCTGGAGACGCCGCCCTCCGACCCCGCGATCCCTGGCCCCCTTCTCGCCGGCGCTCCGGCGTCGGTCTCCCCCCCCTCGATGCGGCCTGTCCTTTTCCCATCGACAGATCCAGATCGCCCTTCGCGAGGTGCGCGCGGCGTTCGCTTCGCCCCCGTCGCTTTTGTGAGCCACCGGGACCTCCTCGCGACCACCTAGTCCAGTTCCCGTGGCCTTGCCCAGCGCAGCCCTCGTCCCCCGGCTTACCCTCGTCCGCCCGAGCCCCCTGGCCGGCCTGGACGACGCCGGCCTCGCCCGCGCGGCTGCCGAGGGCCAGCCTGGCGCCGCCGGCGCCGTCTGGGACCGCTACGGCGCCCTGGTGCACGGCCTGCTCCGCCGCGTGCTCGGGCCGGGCGGCGACGTCGAGGACCACGCCCAGGAGACGTTCCTGCAGTTCTTCCGGGAGGTGAAGAACCTGCGGGATCCCGCGGCGCTGCGGCCGTTCCTCCTCGGGATCGCCGTGCGCGTCGCGCGGTCGGCGCTGCGGCGCCGGCGGCTCCGGCGCTGGTTCTCGCTCACCGACAGCGGCGCGCTGCCGGACGAGCCGGCCGAGGGCGTCGACGAGGGCGCGCGCGAGGCGGTCGCGCGGCTCTACGCGCTGCTCGACAGGCTGGACGACAGGGCGCGGCTCCTCTTCGTGCTGCGTCACGTCGAGGGGCTGGAGCTCGCGGAGACCGCGCAGGCGAGCGGGATGTCCCTGGCCACGGCCAAGCGCCACCTGGCCAAGGTGACCGCGCGCGTCCACGCGATGGCCGAGCGGGATCCGCTCCTCGCGGCGTACGTCGAGCCCGTGGAGGAGGCGAGCGATGGCTGATCCGAGGCCCGGGGTTCCGCGGGAGGTCGCCCTGCGGCGGCTCGCGGCGCTGGCGCGCGAGGCGGGGGCGGTCTCGCCGGCAGACCGCGCGCTCGCTCGCGGCCGCGCGCGGCTGATCGACGAGGTCGAGCGCCCCGTGCTGCCGCTCGCGCCGCGGCGGCGCTGGCTCCTGCCGGCGGCGCTGGCGCCGCTGCTCGTGATCCTGGGCCTCTGGGCGCTGCGCCCGGCGGCGCGCCTGTCGTACCAGGTCGACGGTGTCGCGCCGGGAGACCGCGCCGACGGCGCGGCGCTGGCGGACACCTACGTGCGCGGGGGAGCCAGCGGGGCGACGGCGCGCTTCAGCGAGGGGACGACCGTCCGCTTCGCCCCGGGGGCGCGCGGGCGCGTCACCGCCGTGACGGCGCGTGGCGCGCAGATCCACATCGAGGGCGGCGCCGCGCACTTCCGGGTCGCGCACCTGCCCGAGGCCGAGTGGGTCGCGGCGGCAGGGCCGTTCACCGTCAGGGTGACGGGCACGGAGTTCGACCTGAGCTGGGAGCGCGAGCGGCTCGAGCTGACCATGCAGAGCGGCTCGGTCGCGGTCCGCGGCCCGCTCGTCGCGGGTGGCGTCGCGCTCCAGGGCGGCCAGCGCCTGGTCGCGGACGTGGTCCGCGGCGAGCTCACGATCGCGGACCTGAGCGCCGCCGGCGCGCGCGCGCCAGGAGGCGGCGCGCTGCGCGAAGCCGACGCGCCGGCGAGGACCGACGTGCTGGAGGACGCCGGGGCACCGGCCGAGATGGGCATGCTGGAGGACGCCAGGGCGCCGGCCGAGACGGGCGGGGCAGCCGCGGCGGGAGCGACGGCCACTGCGGGAGCGCCGGCCACTGCGGGAGCGCCGGCCGCGGCAGGAACGCCGGCTGCGGCGGGAGCGATGACCGCGGCGGGAGCGCCGGCCACTGCGGGAGCGCCGGCCGCGGCAGGAACGCCGGCTGCGGCGGGAGCGATGACCGCGGCGGGAGCGCCGGCCACTGCGGGAGCAACGGCCGCGGCGGGAGCGCCGGTCACGACCGATCCGATGGCGACGCTCGCGCCAGCTTCGGCTGCGGTCCGTGCGCCCGCGGCGCCTGCGCCCGCCTCGGGGAGCTGCAGCGAGCATGTCGCCCGCGGCGACTTCGCCGGGGCGATCGCGGTGGCGGAGGCGCGGGGCATCGACGCGACGATCGCCGCGAGCCCGCTGCCGGAGATCGCCGCGCTGGCCGACGCCGCCCGCTACACGGGGCGGAACGACCTCGCGCGGCGCGCGCTGCTCGCCGAGCGCGCGCGCTTCCCAGGCTCGCCCGAGGCGCGCTCGGCGGCGTTCCTCCTCGGTCGCATGGCGGAGGCGGGCTCGCCCGCGGCGGCTATCGACTGGTACGATCGGTACCTCGCCGAGTCGCCGGCCGGCTCGCTGGCCGCCGAGGCGCTCGGGCGGAAGATGGTCGTGCTGCGCGCCTCCCAGGGCGACGGCGCGGCCCGGCCGATCGCCGCGCAGTACCTCGCGCGCCACCCGCACGGGGCGTTCGCTGCCGCCGCGGCGGAGATCCTGCGCCGCCCATGAGGCGCAGCAGGTCCGGGCCTGCCCTTGCGCTGTGCGCCGCCCTCTTCGTGTCCCGGGAGGCGAGCGCCGCGGAGGAGATCGGCGTGATCGTGGTGCGCGCGCCGCACGCCGGGAAGGTCGTCGAGGAGGCCACGGTGCGCCTCGAGGGCGAGCTGCGCGCCGTGGGCTTCTCGGTCCGCTTCCTGGAGGGCGCGCCGGGCGCCGACGGGCGCGCGCAGATCGAGGGCGCGGGCGGCGTGTTCGCGGCCATCGCCATCCTCGAGACCGACCGCGGGGCCGTCGCCGGCGCGTGGATCGCGGATCACGCGACGAAGGAGACGCTGGTCCGCCGCGTGGAGCTCGGCGTCCCCGGCGCCAGCAACGCGGCGAGCGATCTCGCCGTGCGGTCGGCGGAGCTGCTCCGGGCCAGCCTGCTCGAGCTGAGCGGCGAGCAGCGGCGCGAGCTGCCCGAGCGGGTGGCGCGATGGATCGCCGATGCGGCTGCGCCGGCAGGGCGCGAGGCCATCGCGCTCGACGCGGCGCTGCTGCAACCGCGAGCGGCGGTCGCGCCCGCGGATCGATCCACGGCGGCGAGCGGGCCGGCCGCGCCCGCGGGCGGATCCCAGGCGGCGCACGGGTCGGCCACGCCCGCGGGCGGATCCCAGGCGGCGCACGGGTCGGCCGCGCCCGGGCGGCTCGACCCTGGGAGCGCCGCGCCCCGGGCGCCCACGGCGCCCACGTCCGACAAACTCCGGCTGAGCGTCGAGGCGGGGCTCGCGGCGCTGGCCGGCGACGTCGGGGTCGTCCCCGGGCCCTACTTCCGTGTGGGGCACGAGCTGACGGCGAGCGTCTCGCTGCGCGGGACCCTCGTACCGGCCGTCGTGGCCAGGAACCTTGACGCTCCCGGCGGGCGCGTGGCGCTGCGGCAGACCGCGGCCATGCTCGGCCTGGCGTACGCCGCCGGCCCCGAGGCGTGGCGGATCCATCCGGTGATCTCGCTCGGCGCGGGCGTCTACCATGTGACGGTCGCCGGCCGGGCGAACCCTCCTTACCGCGACCGGCGTCAGAGCTGGCTCGCCGCCGGCGTCTCCGCAGGGGGCGGCGTCGGCGTCCGCGTCTTACCGTACCTCGCCGTCCACGCGGCGCTCGACGTCTTCGTGCTCGCAAGACAGCCTGTCTTCACCATCGCCGGTGTGGAGGTGGGCCGCACGGGGCGCCCGGCGCTGCTCCCGAGCCTCGGCCTGCAGGTGAGCTTCTGAATCGCCGGATGGTTCTGAATCGTTGATTTTGGTGAGCCACGGAGAGGAGCTCGCGCCCACTTACCAGAGCGAGGCACATCCCGGCTTCGCTTCGAGAGGGAGAGTCATGCGTCATCATCTTCTTTCGCGCCGTCCGCTGCTCGCCGTCGCAGGGCTGTTCTTGATGCAGGCCGCGTGCGAGGTGCGCTTCATCGAAGGAGTCGACTCGCCGGAGGAGAGCTCGAGCACGGGGGCGTGTGTCGAATGTTGTTCCTCCTCGACGGACTGCGCGTCCGGAGGTAGCGCCGTGGGCGGGTCGAGCGCCGTGGGCGGGTCGAGCGCCGTGGGCGGGTCGAGCGCCGTGGGCGGGTCGAGCGCCGTGGGCGGGGCGAGCGCCGGCGCGGTGTGCGGAGATGGCGTTGTGGACCCGGAGTGGGAGCAGTGCGACGACGGCAACACGGCTGACGGAGACGCCTGCTCGAGCGACTGTCAGCTCCGCGCAGCGGGGGGCGCCGGCGGGGCGAGCGCCGGCGCGGTGTGCGGAGATGGCGTTGTGGACCCGGAGTGGGAGCAGTGCGACGACGGCAACACGGCTGACGGAGACGCCTGCTCGAGCGACTGCCAGCTCCGCGCGGCGGGCGCGGGCGGGGCGAGCGCCGGCGCGGTGTGCGGAGACGGCGTTGTGGACCCGGAGTGGGAGCAGTGCGACGACGGCAACACGGCTGACGGAGACGCCTGCTCGAGCGACTGCCAGCTCCGCGCGGCGGGGAGCGCGGGCGCGGTGTGCGGAGACGGCGTGGCGGAGCCGCCGCGGGAGCAGTGCGACGACGGCAACACGGCGGAGGGAGACGGGTGTACGAGCGATTGTCAGATCGGCCCGGCATAGCGCCGTGAGCATCGTGGGGCGGCGCGGCCCGCCGCCTTCAGCCGGTCACGGCAGCACCGTGCGCGTCGGGCACTCGCCGTCTCCCTGGAAATCGCCGAGCGTACGCGCCTGCGCGACGACGTAGTCGTACGCCGTCTCGATCGGGTCCCCGGGCACGGTGATGTTGTACTCGTCGCCGAACACGTCGGTGGCGCTCACCTGCCTGAGCTCCTCGATCGTCGTCTCGCCGTCCCCGTCGAGGTCGCAGTCGGCGATGTACTGCGCGTAGCGCTTCGTCAGCTCCACGCCGGTGGTGATGTTGTCGAAGAACCAGTGATCGCCGTGGATGGTCGGCTTCACGGCGACCGTGCCGCTGGTCGGCACGCCGAAGCCCGTCAACCCGTCCTCGGTCGCGCAGTCGTCGAACGACGTCCCGGCCGAGAAACCCCAGCGGAAGCGCACCTCCTCCGCGGGGACACACGTGTCCCCGGGCGGCGGGCACGACTCGCCGCCCGCCTTCTCGATGACGCCCTCGAAGAACACGGAATAGCCGTTCTCCACCATCAGCGCCACGTCGTCCTCCCTGGTCGGAGGCAACGTCTTCACGCCAGCACGCGCGTTCGGGAGGTCGAACCCGAAGCGGTTCCAGCGCACCGCGCTCACGTCCTGGAACTCCGCGATCACGTACCGCGTGGCCGGGGCGTTCTTGAGGTCGAGGACGAACACCGAGGGGTCGACGAGCGTCTCGCCCGCGTCCGTGCGCCCCGCGCGCACGTTGCCCACCGTCACGAGGAACTGCGTGTACGTGACCTTCCAGCCGTCGGCGATGTTCTCCTCTCCCGTGCCCGGCTCGAGGCCCTCCGGGATCGTGTCCTCCGGCTCCACGAACACCTGCACCGTGCCGGTCTCCGACGCCGCGCCGTCGTCGCCGCACCCGGCGACGAGCGCGAGCGCGCAAGCCGCCACCACGAACCCTGTTTCTCTCATTCTCTGCATGATCGAGCTCCTGAATCGTCCGGAATCCGCCTTGATCCGAGCGAGCGCGCACGGGCGCGCCCGGCGAGCACAGGCCCGCGCTGCGTCGCGCGCCCTGCGCCCGCGTCGTCTCTTGTGATGAAGCCCAGGGGGATCAGGCCGCGGGCGGGGAGCTCTTCGGCGCGAGGATCAGCAGCGGGATGGGCCGGACCTCGGACGAGGACCGGAGCGAGGCCGGACAGAGCACCTCGAGCAGCGTGGCCTCGGCCACGGGGTGCACGGGCGCGCCGAGCTGGCCGCGCAGGGTGAACAGATCGCAGTGGTCGTCGTCGAGGTGGCCCCCCGCGGCACGCTCGGCGACCTCCGCTCCGGGCGTGCGGCGCTCGGCGACCTCCGCTCCGGGCGTGCGGCGCTCGGCCTCGTGCAGCGCGGCGGCGGCGGCGACGTGCACGAGATCGCCGTGCTCGCAGCGCGCGTGGGGGACGAGCAGCGCGTGCGAGAGGCCGCACAGCTGCGCGAGCAACGCGAGCACCACGAGCCAGCGGGCGCCCCAGCCGGCGCGGGGGAGCGCCCGCGCCGGGCCGGCGGCGGCGCCGCCGCGACGGCGCCTCATGGCGCGACCGCCGCGTCGATCCAGCGGAGCTCCGGCAGGTCCTGCGCGGTCATGGCCTTGACCAGCACGTTGTGCGCCCGCGAGCCCGGCGCGATCGCGACCTCGGCCGCGCCGCCCGCGGCCAGCTCGTCGAAATTGACGCGCGCGATCCACGCGGCCACGTCGAAGCGGACCACCAGGCGGACCGGCTCGGCGCCGACGCGCGCGGCGAGCCCGATGCTCGGCACGGCGTTCTGCCCCGGGTTCTGTGGGACGGCGTCGACCTCGGCCACGAAGTCGAGCACCTCTGCGCCCCGCGTCGCGCGCCCGCGCAGGCGAGCGGAGTGGCCGCCGGGGGCCTCGGGCGCCGGCGTGGGCGACGCCTCGGTCAGGAACCAGTGGACGCCGTAGTCGAACGACGCGCTCCGGATCCGCCCCTCGAACCCGTGGACCCGGCCGAGCGGCTGGGGGGCGGGATCGAGCAGGTCGACGCGCGCGATCGAGAGCATCTCGGCGACGGCGGCGTCGCAGAGCGTCGCCGCACCGCCGGACGCGGCGCAAAAGTACACCGGCCCGAAGGCGACCGTCGCCTCCTCGAGCTCGACCGTCCACGCGCGCGCGGCGATCGCGCCGGGAGGCGCGGCCTCGGCGATCGCATCGTAGGAGACCTCGGGCTGGCTCGTGTCGGCGCAGCCGATCGCGGGCGCCGCGAGGAGCAGGAGGAGGGCGCTCGGCGCTGCCAGGCGGTCGTTCATAGGGAGAGCGTCACGTTGCCGAGGATCGTCAGCGGCGGCCCGGCGCTGATGTGCCGCGCCGGCAGCCGCGACGGGACCGGCGTGGTCGGCCAGCTGGAGACGAACGAGTACTCGGCGTCGGCGTACTCGGCGTCGAGCAGGTTCTGCGCCTCGACCCCGACCTCGATCCAGGGCCGGGACGGCGCGTCGCCGCCCCCCGCGCCGAGGCGCCGCCGGAAGGCGAGGGACGCGTCCATCACGAAGACCGGCGCGGCGCGCTGCGCCCTCGGCAGCGGCTGCGGCGAGAGGAACGTCGCGCCGTAGCCGAGCCGCCCCTCGACGGGCGCGCCGGCGATCGCGACGAGCTCCCGCCGGAGCGAGAGGTCCGCGCGCACCACCACGGGCGGCACGAACGGCAGCGGCTCCCCCGGGACGTACGACGGGCTCGGGTCCTCGGGCGTCGGCGCGGGCGGCGCGTCCTTCGTGGCGTGGGTGAACGTCGCGCTGACGGTCGAGACCAGCATGGGGCTCGGCGCCGCCTGAACGTACAGCACGACCCCGCGGCGGGTCGTCGGCCCGATGAGGCGCATCCTCCCGCCCTCGGTCGGGTCGGCCTCGACGTCCTCGGAGAGGCGCGTCTCGTAAGCGGCCGCGGTCGCGCTGAGGCCCCCGCCGGGGCGGAACGTCGCGCCGACCTCGTAGCTCCTCACGGCCGTGAACGGCGCGTTCTCGCCGTCCTCGAGCCACAGCGCCTGCGGCGAGCGGTAGCCGTGGCCGTAGGACGCGGAGAGGCGCAGCCGGGGCAGCGGATCGACCTCCAGCGTCGCCCGCGGGCCGAAGGCCACGCCCGCCGCCGTGCGCCGGAACCCCACGATGTGCGTCTCCTTCTGGGCCGCCGGGATGAAGTTGCCGAGGCGGTCGTCCACGTCGAACACGAGCAGATCGGCGCGGAGGCCGCCGCGCAGGCGCGCCCAGCGCGCCGGCTCGAGCAGCACGTCGCCGTGCACGCCGATCCCGGTCAGCTGGATCGAGGCGTCGATGCGCCGATCCCACGTCTCGTTCTGGGGTTGCTGGAGGAGGTTCTGCGCCTGATCGATCCAGTCGGTCTGCACCTCGGCGCCGAGCGCGACCTGGCCGGTGAGCCAGGAGGTGACCGGGGCCTCGGGCGTGCTGTAGGTGAAGCCCCCGCCGAGCGCGGCGTCGTGGTTCGACTGCTCGAAGAGGTCGCCGCGGCCGGTCCACGCGGGGCGCTCGCGCGAGCGCTGCGTGTAGCCGGTGAAGTTCATCCGGCTCCGGTACCCGGACGCCATCGTCCAGAGCCACGCGCTCTTCCGGGAGCCGTCGTCGTCCGCCCGCTCGACGAGGAGCGCGAGCTGGAGCCGGGTCGACGCGGCCGACTGCGAGCGCGCCGAGACGTCGGGGTAGGCGCCGTGGAAGTCGACGCGGCCCGCCTCGATGTCGTCCCGCCGGACCACGCCCGCGAGGTTCGCGCGGGCGCCGTGCGCCGCCACGTGGAGCAGCGCCGAGAACTCGTCCGGCAGCGGCACGCGGTACTGGCCGATCGCGCCGCCCGAGACCGCCCCGCGCGTGCCGTCGCCGAAGCCGTCGGTGGCGCGCACCGCCGCGGCCCCGAACGTGTCCTCGGACTGCGCCTCCGGGGCCCAGAGCGCGAGCAGCCGCCGCGTGCCGAACGAGCCGAGCGTGCCCTTCAGCAGGAGCCCGCGCTCCTCGACGCCGAGGTCGAAGTACGCGCTGCCCGCGATCGCGAAGTCGCCCTGCTGCGGATCGTAGACGCCCTCGACGACGCGCAGCGACCGCACCACCTCCGGGATGATCACGCCGAGGTCGGCGTAACCCTGGCCGTGCACGTGCGAGCGCTGGTTCAGCGGGATCGGCCCGACCCGGAGCTCGACGTCCTGCCCGTGCTCGGCCTCGAAGCCGCGCAGGAAGATGCGCTGCGCGACCGCGTCGCCCTCGGGGTGCGCGATGTGGACGCCGGGCGCGGTGCGGAGCAGGTCGGCGGCGGTCGCGTGGGGCGCGGCGGACAGCGTCGCGCGGCCGATCCGGAAGTCGCTCGACGCGCGCCGCGGCGGGTTCGGCCGGCCCTGCACGTGGATCTCGATCGGCTTGCCGGGCTCGGCGACGGCGTGTGGGCCGGCGACGCCGCCGGCGAACTCCTCCACCGGCGCCGGCGGGGCCTTCGGCGGCGGCGCCGGCGCGGACGCGGGCGGCGCGGGCTCGGCCGGCGCCGGCGCGGGCTCCTGCTCGTGGGGGCCGGGCGCGAAGTGGAACGGCACGCGGATCCGCGCCCGCAGCGGCGCGCCGCCGCGCATGGCCGGCGAGAAACGCCACCGCCGCACGGCCTTCATGGCCGCGTCATCGAACGCCGCCCCTCCGGACTCGGCCACGACCGCGTCGCTGACCGTGCCGTCCTTCTCGACCGTGACGAACAGCGTGACCGTCGTGTCGATGCCCTCCGCGAGCCGCTCGGGCGGGTACTCCGGATCCACGTGCTCGAGGATCTGCGGCGCCACGGGCGCTTCGGGCCGCGCCTCGGGCTGCCCGAGCGCCGGAGGCGCGGCGAGGGCGGCCGCGGAGAGGCAGCAGAGGAAGGACAGCCAGCGCATGAGCAACCGAGCTGAACGCGACTACCACGCCGCACAGCGGCGCCGCAAGCGCCGCACCGCCGCGCAGCGCGCGCAAACGACGGCGACGGAAGCGCGCGACGTCCACGCGACGTCCGCGCGCCTCCTCGGCGCCTCGGCTCCTCGGCGACACGTCGCGCCGGTGCAGCGGCGGTCTCGCCGCGGGGCGCGGGGCCGTGTATCGTCTCGTCATGCCGAATGAGACGCTCGTCCAGGCGGTCAAGACCATCGTCGCCCTCGCGCGCGGTGGCGACCTCGACGCGGCCTACAAGGGATACCGCGACCTCTTCCAGAAGCCGGAGTTCCTCAAGCAGCGCCCCGAGGATCAGCGCCAGGTGCTGCGGCTCATGATCCTCGCCAAGGGCGTCCCGTCGACGCCGACCGAGGCGATGATCGACGCCCACCGCGCCGCGGTCCCCGCGCTGACCGAGCTCGTGTCGATCCACGGCGATCCCGGCGACCACGAGCTGCTCGGGCTCTGCCACGTCGTGCTCGGCAACGTCGAGAGCGCCGACAAGATCTTCCGCGCCGGCCTCAAGATCGAGCGCGAGCGCAACCCGCAGAGCGATCTGTGCGGCACGCTGATGAAGCGGATCTCGCTGCTCTAGTTCGCGCTCGTCAGGGACGGGACTAGTTCTCAGCAGCACCCGTCCTGGTAGGATGGCCCCCGGGCGCCACGACAGCGCGCCGTCAGGGAGTCCATGCACGTCATCGCGGTCGCGAGCCAGAAGGGCGGCGTCGGAAAGACGACGATTTCCCTCAACCTCGGGCTCGCCCTCGGGCGCGCGGGCAACCGCGCGTTGATCCTGGAGCTCGACGCGCAGGGGAGCCTCGGGCTGTCCCTGGGCCTCGCCGACCGCGCGCGGCCAGGCGTCGCGGAGCTGCTCACGGGCGCCGAGCGGCTCGAGTCGGTGCTGCTCCGGACGCGCGAGCCAGAGCTCCAGGTGCTCACCGTCGGCCGGGTCGATCCCACGACCGTCGCGGGCTTCGAGGACGCGCTCGCCCGCGGGCCCGTGCTCCCGAGCGTGCTCGCGCGGCTCTCGCCGGACTTCGACATCGTGGTCGTCGATTGCCCCGCGGGGCTCGGCAAGGTCACGACGCGGGCGCTCGAGGTGGCGACGCACGCGCTCCTGCCGCTCCAGGCCGAGCCGCTCGCGCTCCGCTCGATCGGCCAGCTGCTCGCGGTGATCGATCGCGTCCGCGCCGAGAAGAACCCGCAGCTGTCGCTGCTCGGCATGGTGCTGTCGATGTTCGACCGGCAGGCGTCCGCGTCGCTCGACGTCGCCGAGACGCTCTGGACGAAGTTCCCCGACGGGATCATCCTCGACACCGTCATCCCGCGCGACGAGGCGTTCCTCGAGGCGTCTCTGCGCGGGGCGCCGCTCCTGCTCATGCAGAAGCGCCCTCCGCCGCTCGCGCGCGTCTTCGATCAGCTCGCGAACGACGTGCTGGTTCGCCTGGACCCCACCTCGCCGGACGATGACGATGGCCCGATCTCGCTCCTCCTTTGATGTCGACGGCGCCGTCGTCACCGCGACGGCGCTGGTCAAGCGGTCGAGGTCGCGGCGGCCGCGGGCGGCGTCGGTCGCGCCCGCGGCCGAGCCGCTCGTGTCGTTCGAGTCCCGGCCGCCGTCCTCGCGGGCGGAGCCGGAGCCGATGTCCTCGTCGCCGCTCTCGCCGTCGTTCGAGGAGCTCGCGCCCTCGAGCGACCTCCTGCCCCTGTCGAGCCCCCTGTCGGGCGCGGGCGCGGGCGGCGAGCTCGGGCTCCGGGGCGCGCTGCCCTCGTCGGCCGACGACGTCGACTCGCGGCGCGGCGCGCCGCTCGACCTGCGGCCCCTGGGCTCGCCGCCCTCGTTCGCGGCGGCGCGCGAGCCCCTCGACGAGCGGCTCGACGGCGCCATCGAGGCGCTCTCGTCGGGCCGCGCGCCGCGCTTCCCGGACCTCGCCGCCGCGGGCGGGCCGGTCGCGCGCTGCGAGCGGGTGCTCGAGTGGATCGCCGAGGCGACGGGCGCCACGGACGTGTTCCTCGCGGACGCGGCCGGGCTCCCGTTCGCCGGCGCGATCCGCGACACGGAGGCGAGGCTCGCCGCCTCGGGCCTCATCGCGTCGGCGATCGGCTCGCTCGTCGCGGCGCTGCCCGGCGCCCCGTCGCAGCGCTTCGAGCTCTGCGTCGGCGACGGGCCGTTCTTCCAGCTCATCGGGTTCCAGGTGCGCTCCGCCGAGTACATCGTCGGCCTGATGCGCCCGGGCCCGCTCACGCCGCGCGAGGCGCACGCCGTCCGGATCGCGTGCCGGCACGCGCTCGACGCCGCGGTCGGGGTCATCGGGTGAGCGCGGAGCACGGCGAGCTTTCGTTCGGTCGTGGCGTCGCGGCCGGCGCGGGCGCGCCGGACGACGACGACCCGCTCGCGCCGATCGCGCTCGACGGCATCGGCTACGGCGTCGGCGGCCTCGACGCCATCGTCGTGTTCCACCTCGGCGACGCGCGCGTCCACGCCGTGTTCGTCCGCGAGGGCGCGGCCCTCTCCCCGAGCGACGTGGCCGCGGGGCTGCGCGACGCGTACCTCGGGAGCCAGCTCGCCGCGCAGCGGCTCGTCCCGGAGCGGGAGGGCTCGATCCGCCCCGCCCGCGGCCGCGGCGCGCGGTCGTCGAGCAAGCCGCCGCGCTCGCAGGGCCGCGCGGAGGAGCTCCCGGACCCCGTGGTCACGCTGGAGCTGAGCGGCCGGACCGTCCTCCTGCGCCGCGTCCGCGCGTGCGTCGTCGCGAGCCTGTTCGACGGCACGATGCCGCTCGGCATGGCGCGGCTCGTGGCGCAGCGGCTCGCCGCGACGCTCGCGCCCGAGCTGCCGCTCGAGGAGCCGCCCGAGGAGATGCTGAGCGACCCGTCGGGGCTCTTCGAGGAGCCGCTCAGCGCGGACACGGTGGACGATCTCGTGCGGGGCGTCGCGCGCTCAGTGCCGCCGAGGGGCTCGTCCAGCATCCCGTCGCGCAGGACGGGCGGGACGCCGCCGCCCGTCGATCCGCCGTCGGCCGAGGTCGCGCGGATCCAGCGGCTGCTCGCGCTGCTCGAGGCGCGCGCGCCGGAGCCTCACGTGGCGCGGCTCCGGCTCGCCCTGCGCGCCGGGCTGACGCCGCTCGCGCTCGAGCACCCCGACGGGCTCGGCGCGGAGGCGATGGTGCTCGTCGAGACGGCGGTCGCGGACATCCTCGGCCTGGAGCGCGCCGCGCTGCGGAGGCTCCTGTGACGGCGCTCCGGCACGGCCTGCGGGGCCGCATCGACGGCCCGCTCGGCGATCTGGTCGGCCCGATCGTCCCGCACGGGCTGCTCCACGTGGCCGATCAGCTGGTCGTCGCGCACTCCCACCACTTCGCGCTCTTCCTGGAGCAGACGATCTTCGACGCGCTCGGCGGGGAGAGCCGCGGCGTGCGCCGGCAGGCGGCGTTCGAGGCGGCGCACGCGCTGCTCGGGCCGCTGTACGAGGACCGCCACGGGGCGTCGCCGCGGGAGAAGCTCGAGCTCGCGGGCGAGCTGTTCGCCGCGATGGGGCAGGGGCGTCTGCGGTTCGAGGTGAGCGCGGAGGGCGGCGCGGTGCACGCGGACTCGCTCTTCCACGGCACGAGCTTCCTCGCGAAGTACGGCGGTCGGATCCAGAACCGGCTGGCGGTGGACGCGTTCGCCTCGGGCTACTGCGCGGCCGCGGCGAGCCTCGCGTTCCCGTCCGACTGGGGGCGGCTCGACGCCGACGAGGTGACGTGCATCGCGCGGGGCGACGCGACCTGCACCTTCCTGCTGACGCGGCGGTCGGAGCGGCCGCGCTTCGGCGAGGCGCTGACGCGCAAGCAGATCGAGTCGGCGCGGGTGCGCTGGGAGACGGAGGGCGGGCCGCTCTCGCGGGCGCAGCGCGTCGAGGGCGCGATGCTCGAGGAGCTCGGGGCGCTGCGGTCCGACGAGCGCGGGCTCATCTCGGCGTACGGGGTAAACCTGGCGCTCTTGCCGGTGGGGTACATCGATCAGAAGACGTTCGACACGGTGCACCTCATCGAGCGGCGCTCTCCCGAGCTGGTCCCTGTGTTCGAGGCGCTCGTGCGGGAGGCGGCGCAGACGGGCGCGTTCCACCTGCTCGGGGGGATGCTCTCGTCCTCGTCGTTCGAGGCGGCGTGCGGTCCGGTGGGCAGGGATCAGCACGAGCGCCTGGAGCAGCTGCTAGGGCTCGCCCGCGCGCTCGGCTGGGGGGCGCTCTCCGCGCCGGAGTTCCAGCCGGGCCGGGCGCTCGTGCTGCGGGCGCCGATCACGCACGAGAGCGCGTATTACGCCATGAAGCACGGGTCCACGGCGCGGGCGCGGCTCCTGTTTCAACAGGGGACGGCGCTGGCCATCATGCAGCTCCTGCACCGCGTCGATTTCGGGACGGTGCGGCCGATCGACGCCGAGACGTATGGTGGGCTGTTCAAGGTGGGGACGCGGTTCCGCGTGCAAGAGACGAAGTCGCCGCTCAGGGGGGATGGCGCGTGCGAGGTGCGGGTGGAGGCGGTCGAGGACAGGTGGTGAAGGCAGCCGCTCCCTCCGCTCTCGCTGGCGCATCGTTGTCCGAGCCGGCGGGAAGGGCGGCTCGCTCGCCGCGTGACAGCGCGTTAGACTACGAGGAAGGAGGTCGACCATGGCCGAGCCCGCGCGAAAGCTGACGTTCACGTTCGCCGAGTACCTCGCCCGCGAGCAGGCGAGCGAGGCGAAGCACGAACATGTGAACGGCGAGATCTTCGCGATGGCCGGGGGCACGCCGGAGCATGGGCTCATGGCGGTCAACGTGGCCAGCGTGCTCCGCAGCCAGCTGCTCGAGCGACGCTGCCGTGTGTACAACTCCGATGTACGGGTGCGTATCCCGGCGACAGGGCTCGCGACGTACCCGGACGTCAGCGTGGTGTGCGGGGGGCTGGAGCGCGATCCTCAGGACGAGAACAGCATTCTGAACCCGGTCGTGCTGGTGGAGGTGTTATCGCCGAACACCGAGGCCTACGACCGTGGCGACAAGTTCGCTCATTACCAGGCCGTCCCCTCGCTGCGCGAGTACGTGCTCGTCTCGTACCAGAGGAGGCGCGTCGAGGTGTTGCGCCGCAATGACGATGGCACCTGGACGCTCCATGACGTGCGGGAGAGCGGCGTCGCGGAGCTGTCGTCGATCGGGTGCCGTCTTCCGCTCGACGAGGTGTATCGGGGCGTCTTCCAGGAATGTTCGCCCGCGGGCGAAGCATGAGGTTTTGAGCCGCGAGCTCTCCGGGATGGCCGGTGCACCGGCGGGAGGCCTGCCGATGTGCTACGAGGTGCGGCCCATGCCAGGACTCGTATTCCCCTCAGGCTCGTTTGTCGCCTACCTCTTTGATTGCGACGGGACGATCGCGGACTCCATGCCGCTCCATTACCAGGCATGGCTCGAGGCGCTCGCCCCGCATGGGTGCGAGTTCTCCGGCGAAGATTTCTACGGCTGGGCGGGTATGCCGACCGACCGGATCGTCGAGCGCCTGAACGAAAAGTACGGGCTGCGGATGCCGGTCGCAGAGGTCTTCGCGGCGAAGGAGGCGGCGTACCACCGCCTGATACCGACGGTGCGAGGCGTGCCCGAGGTCGTGGCCGCGCTGCGCGAGGCGCCTCCGGGCGTGAAGCGCGCCGTCGTTTCGGGGAGCCCACGGGCGTCGGTGGAACGGACGCTCGAGTTCCTGGGCCTCCGCGGGTACATCGACGAGGTCGTCGCTGCGGAGGATTACGCGCGGCCCAAGCCGGCGCCCGACCCGTTCCTCGAGGCGGCGAGGCGCCTGGGCGTCGAGCCCGCGCGGTGCCTGGTCTTCGAGGACGCCACGCTGGGGATCCAGTCCGCGCAGGCGGCGGGCATGCCGTGGGTCTTCGTCGATCCCCGGGCGCTCGCCGCCGAGCGCGGGTGAGCGGGGCGGAGGGGGCCGGCGGGGGGATACCTCGCCTGGCTCGCGTGGAGCCGGCGCGTCAGTGGGCCGCCGCGCGCCGCTCGGGCCGCGCGTTCCACAGCCGCGTGGCCAGCGCGAAGCCGACGAGCGCGACCGGGAGCATGGCCGCGGGCCATGGCATCCAGTTCCCCGGGGTCTTCGCCGCGTCGCCCGAGGGCAGGATGCTCCCGTAAAGGAACGATTGCGCCGCGGTGCCCAGGTAGACGAAGCCGTCGATGATGCCGGTCGCGACGCCGGCGTTCTTCTTCCCGCCGAAATCCATGCTCGCGGTCCCGGACAGCATGCCGTGGACGCCGATCACGCAGAGCGACATGAACACGACGGTCCACCCGGCGATGGGGAAGCTCAGCGTGAAGAGGACGACGACCGCGCCGAGCACGAGGCCTGCATACAGCACCGAGGCGACCGGGCCCCGGCGCGAATCGAAGGCGTGATCGGAGATGAAGCCGGCGAACACGCCGCCCAGGATGCCGGCGATGCAGAGGAGCACGCCCCAGTGCGCCGACACGAAGCCCTGGAGTCCGGTCTTGCCGGCGAAGATGAGGTACCATTTCATGACGGCGTTGCGGAGGAACCCGCTGCAGAACTCGATGGCGACGATGATCCAGATGACCCGTTGCGAGAACATGCGCCGCGCGACCTCGATCGCCCCCTGGCGCTCGCCGGTGTCGCCGGAGGAGGCGTCGGCCGTGTCGAAGTCCTTGAACCCCGCCTGGCCCGGCGTATCGCGGATGAGGAAGAAGTCGAGCACCAGGAACCCGAGCAGCAGCAGGGCGGGGGCGTGGAAGATCCACGGCATCGGCAGGTGCTTGGCGATGAATCGACTCCAGTCGTAGGCGAAGTAGAGCCCGAGCGAGATCAGGATACCAAAGACGCCGCCGAGCATCCCGCGCTCGCGGACGTGGAACCAGGGCGCGTTGACCTTGACGATGGATACGGCGCCAAAGCTCTGGAAGTACATGTTGGCGGAGAAGAGCACCGTCATCGCGGTGATGGCGGCGCCGTGGTCGAGCCGCCCTTCCTGGGCGAGGCGGACGGCCACGCCCATCAGGACGTTCATGAGCGCGGATCCGCCCGCGGCGATCAGGATGGTGGCGCGCCCGCCCCACCGGTCGGTGAGCGGCCCGTTCAGCAGGAAGGCGACGCCGTAGACGGCCGAGCCCCAGCCGTCGATGTTCCCGAACTCGTGCTTGCTGACGAGGTGCAGCGCGTCGAGCTCCGGCGCGTTGGCGGAGAGGTTGTACCGCCCCATGTAGAGGAAGGCGTACGTGAGCCCGAGCGGAAACCAGTTGAAGAACCGCCTGCGCCGGAACTCCTCCGAGTGCCCGAGATCGATCTTCGGCAGCCGCCGCATGACGACCGCGATGGCCGCGAGCAGGAGCACGATCGGCAGCAGCTGATGGAGCCACACGGGCATGGACGCCCTTCGACGATAATGGCCCCCCGCACGAGCGGCCATGCCTTCGCGCTTCCCCCGCGCGCCCGCTCGCTCGAACTCCGTCCGTGAGGTCGAAGCGCGTGCAGCGACGTGTCGCTGTCCTGAGAGCTACCAGCGAGGGCCGCGGCCAGCTGCCGTGAGGCAGCCCCGGAGAGCGCCAGGGGGCCCTTCCGAGCCCCCTCCAGGATCATCCCCCCCGCCCGCGGAAGATCGCGTGGCGGAAGAAGTTGATCTGGCTCTTGGCGAACTCCTTCGCCGCGTCCAGCCGGTCCCCTTCGCGCGACGAGCTGCGGATCAAGAGCTCCCCGTTCTCGTAGAGCTCCCGCGTCTTGCTCCGCTGGAGCTTCCCGCTCGAGGTCTTCGGCAGGATGCCCGAACCGACCGCCACCACGTCATCGACGGTGAGCCCCATGGCCTGCTGGACGACGCGGCGCACCTCGCCCTTCAGCGCCTGCTTCTCCTGCTCGTCCGACGCCGGGGTCTCGAAGACGATGACCACGCGCTCGCGGTCGTTGTGCGGCTTCATCGTCCCGAACGCGATCACGTTGCCCTTGCGGACCCCGGAGACGCGGCTCGCCTCCCACTCGAGATCCTGCGGGTAGTAGTTGCGCCCGTTGACGATGATGACCTCCTTCGAGCGCCCGCAGATATAGACCTTGCCCTCCGCGAGGTACCCGAGATCGCCGGTCCGCAGCCAGCCGCCCGCGAACGCCTCCTTCGTGAGATCCGGGTCGTTGAAATAGCCGGGCATCACGCTCGGGCCCCGCAGCCGGAGCTCCCCGACCTCGCGATCGCCGAGCGGGCGCGCGCTCTCCGCGTCGTCCGACGCGAAGACCGCGATCTCGTGCCCCTCGAACGCCGACCCGCACTGCACGAGCGACGACGCGCCCTCGCTGTCGGCCGGGACGGGCGTCGCCTTGCCCTCCTTCCAGAGCGTCTCGCCGTCCACCGCGTCGGTCTGCAGCCCGGCCCCGAGCGCGCTGAACGACACCGCCAGCGTGCTCTCGGCCATCCCGTACGAGCAGACGAACGCTTTCTCGTCGAAGCCGACCGGCGCGAACTTCTCGGCGAACGCGCGCAGGTTGTCGGCCCGGATCGGCTCGGCGCCGCAGCCGGCGACCCGCCACGTCGAGAGATCGAGCCCCGCCATCTCCTGCTCTCGGATCCGCTTCACGCAGAGCGCATAGGCGAAGTTCGGGCCGAACGACACGTTGCCCCGGTGGCGCGTGATCGTCTCCAGCCAGCGCACCGGGCGCTTCAGGAACAGGAGCGGCGGCAGGAACGTGATCGTGTTGACGTAGTAGAGCGGCGCGATCACGAAGCCGATGAGCCCCATGTCGTGGTAGAGCGGCAGCCACGACACGCCCGTGTCGACCGACTCGCGCACCCCCAGGCCGAGATCCACGATCGCCCGCACGTTCGCCGCCAGGTTCCCGTGCGTGAGCACCACGCCCTTCGGGCGCGACGTCGAGCCGCTCGTGAACTGGAGGAAGCACACGTCGTCGAGCTCGACCTTGACCGGCTTGAGCTCCTCGCGGGCGCCCCGGAGGCCCTCCACCGCCACGATCTGCTCGAGCGCCGGCGCCTGCGCCTGGATCGTGCCGAGCATCCGCTTGATCTCGGCGCTCGTGAGCAGCACCTTGGCGCCGCTCTTCGCGACGATGTGCAGCGTGTTCTCGAGGTAGCCGGTCAGCTTGCCGAGGCCGGTCGGCGGGTAGATGGGCACCGGGATGACGCCCGCGCGGATCGCGCCCAGGAAGGCGAAGATGAAATCGGCGTTGTCCGGCAGGATCAACGCGACGCGATCGCCCTTCTGGAGCCCGAGCGCCTGGAGCGCGCCGCCGAAGCGCGCGCTGGCCCGCTCGATGCCCCCGTGCGTGAAGAACGGCTCGTTCTCGCTGGACTCCTCGATGAAGCGATAGCCCGTCTTCGTGCTCGCCGCTGCGTCCTCGATCGCCTGCGCGACCGTCCGCGGTTTCCAAACAGCCGTCATCCCGAGAGCCTTCCTTCGTTCTTGAGCCGGAGCTCGATGGCCTTGACGACGTCGGCGACCGTGTCGACCTCGCGCAACATGTCGTCGGGGATCGAGAGGTCGAACTTATCCTCCATATCCGCGACGATCTCCATCACTCCCAGCGAGTCGAGGCTGAGGTCGGCGACGAGGTGGCTCGACTCCTCGATCTTTACCTCGCCGGCCGTGTGTCCTTCCAGGAGCTGGATGATCTCTGCCCGCAACGTCTCCCGTGTCCACGTCATCCTACGTTCCTACCCCAACTGCGGCGTGGCGAGGAGGGGCTTGCTCGGCCGCAAGGCCGCGGGAATTCGGCGTCGCACCCCCTGACCCGACGCTCGCGCGTGCATCAGGGACGGGCGGCGTCGACGATCTCGCGCAGCCGACTGAGCCCCTCGAGCGCCCGCGCGCCGTACCACATGAGGTCCTTGCCGTCGCACCTGATCACGTGGCCACGGCGGGCAGCGGGGATGTCGAGGGAGCGAAATATTGCCGCGTCGGCGTCGGTGAAGGCGTGCGGCTCATCGGGCAGCAGGACGAGCTCCGGGGCGCGGGCGATCACCTCGTCGAGGGTCACGCGGGGGTAGCGGAGGTCGCGGCCCTCGACGCGCTCGGGGGGCAGCGGCGGCGCCTTGCCCAGGTCGGCCGCGAGCGGGTAGCGCCGGGGCCTATCCTCGAAGACGTTCTGCGCGCCCACGAGATCGAGCATGTCGGAGAGGAACGTGTCGCCGTGGACGGTCATCAGCGGGTCCATCCAGATCGGGACGAAGGCGCGGATCGGCGGGCGCTCGCGGCGCCGCGCCTCGGCCGCGGCGTGGGCGCGGTAGGCGGCCGCGACCTGCTCGCGCGCCGCGGCCGGCGGTGGCTGGCCCGGGGCGCCGTGCTCCACGTACGCCGGGGGGGCGGGGGCGCCGGGCTTCGCCGCGGCGTGCCCGAGCAGGCGCGCCAGCCGGGCGAGGTGCGCCACGCCGTCGGCGACCCGCTTCGGGAACGAGACGAGCACCCGGAGCCCCGCGGCGTCGAGGCGCTCGATGTCGCGCTTGCTGTTCTCCTCCTGGTTCGCGACGACGACGTCGGGGTCGAGCGCGGCGATGCGGTCGACGTCGGCGTCCTTCGTGCCGCCGACGAGCTCGATGCCCTCGACGTCCTCGGCGGGCGCGACGCAGTAGCGGGTGCGGCCGACGAGCCGATCCCGGGCGCCGAGCCGGAGGAGCGAGTAGGTGTCGCTCGGCACGAGCGAGACGATGCGCCGCGGAGGGGCGCGCCACTCGTGCTTGCGCCCCCGGTCGTCGACGATGCGGATGAACGACCCGGCAAAGGCCGGTCCCCAGCCTGCGCTGAACGCCATGCGCCGGATGTAGCCCGCCGCCGCGCGCGCTGCACGTGAACTGACGGGAACTGACGTGGACTGACGGGAACTGACGTGGACTGACGTGGACTGCGCCGCGCCCGAGCTGCGCGCCCCGAGGCCTGAACAGCGCCGCGTCCACTTAGTTGGCCCGCCCGGGCGAAGTCTGCGACGACGGCTCGTGCAGATCGATCGCCTCGATGTGCGTCGCGGAGGCACGCTCCCGTACCCGCCTTCCGGCCTGCCCGCTCTCCCCCTCGGCGCCGCGCGCGAGGAGACACCCCGCCGACGGGCGGCGCCCCGCGGGGGGCGGCTGCTGCCGTGCCAGATCGGCCGCTACACGCTGTTCGATCACATCGGCCAGGGAGGGATGGCCGATCTCTACCTGGCCCGGGTGCGCACGGACCTCGGCGCCGCGCGCCTCGTCGCCATCAAGGAGGTCGCCCCGAGGTTCGCGCACGACCCGCGCTTCGTCGAGATGCTCGCGAGCGAGGCCAGGCTCGCGGCGGGGCTGCGCCACGCGTCCATCGTGCAGGTCGAGGACCTCTGCCGCGAGGACGGCTCGCTCTTCATCGCGATGGAGTACGTCGAGGGCCTCGACCTGCGCGAGCTGCTCCGCCGCTGCGCGCGCCAGAAGGTGAAGTTCCCGGTCGCGTTCTCGCTGCTCATCATCGCCGAGGCGCTCCAGGCGCTCGCGTATGCCCACCGGAAGGGCGTCGTGCACCGCGACGTCTCGCCGTCGAACGTGCTCCTGAGCTTCGAGGGCGAGATCAAGCTCTGCGACTTCGGCATCGCCCGCGCGCACGAGCGCTGCGGGGCCATGGACGAGGCGCTGCAGGGCAAGGCCGGCTACATGAGCCCCGAGCAGGCCCGGGGCGAGGCGCTCGACGCGCGATCCGACGTCTTCGCGGCGGGCATCCTGCTCTGGGAGCTGCTCGCCGGCCGGCGGATGTACAGCGCGGGCCCCGGCGCCGCGCTCTCCAAGGAAGCGGCCCGGGGCGATCTGCTCGAGCTCGCGCGGCGCGCGTCGATCCCGCCGCTCGTGGAGCGCGGGCTCCCTGACGAGGCGGCGCTCCACGCGATCGTGGCGCGGGCGCTCGCGGTCGCGCCCGACGACCGCTACCCGAGCGCGGCGGCGATGCTCCAGGACATCGCCGCCTACGCGGCGGCGGCCGAGCTGACGGCGAGCCCGCTGCGCTTCGGGGCGTGGCTGCGCGACAACTTCGGCGCGGAGCTGGTCGCGCCCCGCCGGGCGCGCGAGCGCGCGGTGCGCGCGCTGGAGCTCGGTCCGCCCGCGGTGATCGAGCCGATCGCGACCGTGGCCATCGCGCCGAGCGCCAGGGAGGCCGTCACGCCGAGCGCGATGGACATCGGCGCGCAGGGCGCGATGGCGATGGCAGCGCCGCCGGCGATGGAGGCCGCCGCGCCGCCCGCGAGGGCGGCCGGCGCGCAGGGCGCAGAGCCCGCCGCGCTGGCCTTCGCCGAGCCCCCGCCCTGGGCCAGGGCGCAGCCTCCGCTCGCTCGCCCGCAGCAGCGCTGGCCCGTGCCATGGCTCGTGCACAACGCGCTGCTGTTCGCCCTCGCCGCGCTCGTCATCGCCGGCTGCTATCTCGCGGCGCGCTAGCGCCCGCTCGGGCGAGGAGAACGTCGCATCTCGCTCCCGTCCGGCGCGCCGGCGCCCGTCGCCGTCAGCCCGCGTCGGCGATCGGCGCTTCGGGCACGGGCACCTGCATCTCCGGCCTCCGCTCGCACGCGTCGTTGCCGATGCCGACGCCGTAGCGGTAGATGAGCTCTCCGCCGAGCCAGCCGCTTGCCCCCGCGAGGCCGAACCCCGCGGTCGACAGCGCGATCCCGAGCGGCCGCAGCCCGATCGCCCGGGAGGTGAGCGAGGCGCCGTACAGGCCGGCGATCGCGAGGTTCATGGCGCCGTGGACGAAGCCGATCCGCTTCGCGGGGCCGAGGGTGGTGCTCCAGTCGGCGAGCCCGGCGAAGGTGGCCACGAGCGCCCCGCCGAGGCCGATGGCCGCGGTCGCGTCCGCTCCCCGATGGAGACGGCGCCGCCTGCGGCCGATGCCGGCGAGATCGAGCACCAGCGCGCAGGACCAGGCGCCGATGGGGATGGTCACCAGCACCGGGTGCAAGGGGTGCCCGAGGAACTTGCCATGCAGCACCTTGGCGACCGTCGGCGCTCGCCTCAGGACGGACTGGATGCCGCGCTGAAGCGGGTCGGCCATCCGGTCGATCCAGTCCTGCTCCTCGATTCCCCCCAAGACTGCGCTTCCGATCATGTTCCCCTCCTCCGAGGCGCGTGGCTGCGCGGATTTCCAGCGCATGGCGCCCGCCCCGCCGGCCGTCCAGCGGTGAACCCCTGACCGGATCCCGAGCAATCGGCGGACCCCGCGGGAGCGGGTGGGGCGTTCCCATCCCTTCCCGCGGCGCGTGCCTCCGCGACGCTCGAGCAGGCCGCGCAGTTCGCTTTTGCAATGGTGTTTTACTAAAATTTCAGGTTCGAAATCAGTGAGCGCCCCATCTGAAGTGAAATACGTTCGAATCGCGAACCCTGCGGATGGCATGGACGGTGCTCTATGTCCGGCCAGCGCTGCCGGCGCGGCCTTCCCCCCCCCCGAGGCCCCGGCGGCGCTTTTTTTTTGGAGTCTTTCCTTTCCGGGCGCGGCGCCCGCGCGCACGCCCTGCGTTCCTCGTCCTGGGCGGCGTTCTCTGGTATCTCGCCCGTGCCGCGCCGCGCGCGGCCTCCCGGAGCGATGCCCCTCCTCGCCGACGTCGCGGTGCCCGTCCCGCTCTCGCAGGCCTTCACCTACGAGGTCCCCGCCGCGCTCGCCGGCGAGGTGAGGCCGGGGGCGCGCGTCCTCTGCGAGTTCCATCGGCGCAAGCTGCTCGGCGTGGTGCTCGCCGTCAGCGAGCGCAGCGCGGCCATCGATCCGTCCAAGATCAAGCCGCTCGCGGCGCTCGTCGACGCGCGCCCGGCGCTGCCAGCGGAGCTGCTCGCCTTCCTGCAGGAGCTCGCCGCCTACTACTTCGCGCCGATCGGCGAGGTGCTCCGCCTCGCGCTGCCGGCGATCGAGCGCGAGCAGGTGCGCGCGCTCAAGGCCCAGGGGGAGCTCGACGGCGTCCTCGACCTCGGCCGCGCCAAGCAGGTCGGCGGCCGCAAGGTCGCGTACGCGAGCGCGACCGACGTCGTCGAGGAGCCCGGCACGCTCCGCGGGCAGGCCGCGGCGGTGCTCGCGCTGCTCCGGGCGAACGGCGAGCAGCCGGTCGCGCGGATCGAGGAGCGCTTCGGCAACGCGCGCAGCGCCCTGAAGAAGCTCGCCGAGCGCAACCTCGTCACCCTGGACGAGCGCGAGCCGCCGCGCGACCCGTTCTTCCGCCGCGCCGAGGAGCGCGACGTGCCCCCCGAGCTCAACGCGGCGCAGGCCGAGGCCGCGGCGCGCATCGACGCCGCGCTCGCGGCGCTCGCGCCGTCCGGGGGAGGGGAGCACCCCGCGATCGCCCAGCAGGAGCCGCGGCCCGCCGGGCAGGAGCCGCGGCCGAGCGCGTTCCTCCTCTTCGGCGTGACCGGCTCCGGCAAGACCGAGGTGTACCTGCGCGCCATCAAGAGCTGCCTCGACCGGGGCCGCGGCGCGCTCGTCATGGTGCCGGAGATCGCCCTCACCCCGCAGCTCGTCGCGCGCTTCCGCGCCCGCTTCGGCGACGAGCTCGCCGTGCTGCACAGCGGGCTGAGCGACGCCGATCGCCACGCGATGTGGGCGAGCCTCCACGGCGGCAAGGTGCGCGTCGCCATCGGGGCGCGCTCCGCGCTGTTCGCGCCGGTGCCGGACCTCGGCCTCATCCTCGTCGACGAGGAGCACGACGGCTCGTTCAAGCAGGAGGAGGGCGTGCGTTACCACGCGCGCGACATGGCGCTGCTCCGCGCCCACCGCGCGGGGGCGGTGTGCGTGCTCGGCTCCGCGACCCCTTCCATCGAGTCCGTCGCGCTGGTGCGCCGCGGCAAGCTCGCCGAGCTGCGCCTGCCGGACCGCGCGCACCGCGAGGCCAGCCTCCCCGAGGTCTCCCTCGTCGATCTCCGCCGCTTCCGCGCCGGCCCCTCGGGCGATCCGCTGATCTCCTTGCCGCTGCACCGCGCGCTCGAGAAGACGCTCGCGGCGAAGGAGCAGGCGATCCTCTTCCTGAACCGCCGCGGCTTCGCGCCGAGCGTCGTCTGCGGCTCCTGCGGGACGCTGACCACGTGCGACGCCTGCTCGGTCGCGCTGACGTACCACCGCGGGCGGCGCCGCGACGCGCGCCCGCCTTCGCCGGGCGGCGCGCCCGCGCCCGCGGCGCCGCTCGACGAGCGGCCGGAGGGGGGGCGGCTGCGCTGCCACTACTGCGACTATGCGGGGCCGCTGCCGGACCGCTGCGGCGCGTGCGGCGCGCGGAACCTGCTGCTCGAGGGGCTCGGCACCGAGCGGCTCGAGGCCACGATCGCCGGCTCGTTCCCGGAGGCGCGCGTGGCGCGCCTCGATCGCGACGTCGCCGGCAAGGATCGCTCGCAGGCGATCCTCGCGAAGATGCGCGAGGGCAAGATCGACATCCTGGTCGGCACGCAGATGGTCACGAAGGGCCATGACCTGCCCAACGTGACCCTGGTCGGCGTGGTGAACGCCGACGCCGCGCTCGGGCTGCCCGACTTCCGCGCGGCCGAGCGCGGCTTCCAGCTGCTCGTGCAGGTGGCCGGGCGCGCGGGGCGGCGCGACCGGCCCGGCCGTGTGCTCATCCAGACGCGCAACCCCGAGCACCCGGCCATCGCGTTCGCCGCGGCGCACGACGTGCCTGGCTTTCTCGAGCGGGAGATCCGCGACCGCGAGGAGGTGGGTTATCCGCCCGCCACGCGCCTCGCGCTGCTCCGGATCGACGCGGTCGACGAGAGCGTGGGGCGCGGCGCCGCGGCGAAGCTCGCGGCCCACGCCCGCACCTGCCCCGAGGGGGCCTCCCGGCGCGTCGAGGTGCTCGGCCCGTCGGCGGCGCCGATCGCGCGGCTGCGCGGGCGCTACCGGTTCCGGGTGCTCCTCCGGGCGCGCGATCGCGGTCCGCTCCGGGGGGCGCTCGCGGCGCTGGCCGGGCTGATAAGGGATGGCCTTGACCGGAACGCCCGGGTGATCATCGACGTGGATCCGGTCGCCATGCTGTGACGGGCGATCCCTGGAGACGGGCGCGCTCGCCGCGCCGGCGGCGCTCTCTATCCAGATCCACGCGCGGTGAGCTCGCCGAGCTCGTCGCGCGACGCGCGCGAGAGCCGCTCGAACTCCGCGCCCAGCCAGTCGAGGAACGCCGCGTCCCACGTCGGCCCTTCCGGGCGGGACGCGACCGCCTCGGCGAGCTCACGGTCCCAGCGGCCGTAGACGTCCCGGAGGAGCGCGTGCGCCCGGCGGCCCTCGGCGGACGCAGGATCCGTCTGGCCGTCCGCGCGCTCGGCGAAGGCGTCCTCGCAGAGGAAGTAATTGCATGTCGCGGCCCGCCGCTCGGCGGGGACGGTGCAGCCGCGCGCGCCGTGATAGACGCACTTCGATTGCCGCGGGGCCGTGCGCTCCTCCCGCTTCCGCACGCGCCGGAGCTCGAGTCCGCGGCTCACGGGGAGCAGGTTGCCTGCGGCGATCTGCTCGAGCAGCCAGCCACGGCCGTCGAGGGAGACGATGCGCCCGATGTCCGTCCAGTCGAGCTCGGGCGGGCTGACGCAGCACCCCGCGGGGCCCTGCGGGCACTGGGCGCACAGCGTCGAGTGCAGCCGGGTGTGCTCTCCTGAAAGCTCCAGACGGATCATCGAACCCCTTGCCGTCCCCCGAAGGGGCCGAGACACGCGCTCGAACCAGCGCACATCCTGCCAGCGAACGCGCGAGGAATGACAGAAGCGCCCCGCGGCTGCAACCGACGCAACCGACGCAACCGACGCTGACCCCACGTCGACCCGAGCGGCGGCCAAGCGCCTCTCTTCACCGGCATAGCGATCGAGAAGCGCGAGAACTCGCACTCCCGGGCGCTCTTGGAGGAGCTGAATCAGTTATAGTAAGTAACGGACATCGACGTGCGCCCCGCGCGAATGCAGGGAGAAGCGTGCGATCATGCTTTTACGGCCGCGGCGGGAGTTGATAGGCTGCGCCGGCCATGAGCGATGCGCTTCCCAAGGAGGTCGGTCGAGCCATTCGCGTGCTCCGGCAGCTGCACGGGCTCACTTACGCCGAGTTCGCCGAGAAAGCGCGCCTCTCGGCGACCTACCTGCGGCAGGTCGAGCGCGGCGAGCGCGATCTCGGGCTCGGCGCGCTGGCGCTCATCGCACAGGGGCTCAACTGCGATGCTCGGCTCCTCCTGCCCGGCGACGGGAGGAGCCCGGTCTCCGCGGTCGTCGCCGATCGCTTCGATCGCGCGCCCGAGGCTCTCCAGGAGGCGCTCCTCTTCCTGTTGATCGAGCCCGACGACTCGCCCAAGAAGCAGGCCATCCTCGCGCTCATCAACGAGGATCCGGAGCGCGCGCGGCTCCGCTCGCGGCCTCGGCCCGAGGAGCGCGGGTCGCGCGGCTCCGCCCCCTCGTCATCGAGCCGGCGCGGGCGATGAGCCCCTGAGCCGTCACGTCCGCGCGGACCAGCCGCCGACGCGAGATGGCCCGGCGCCGGACTCCGGCCGGCCGCCGCCCCGCGCCTCCGCGCCGGGCATCGACGCGAGGCGCCGCGTGGCCAGCTGCTGAAACGCGGCGAGCGCCCGGCTCCGCCGCTTGTACGCCGTCGAGAGGGGGACTCCCGCCCGGCTCGCGAAGTCCGCCATGGGGACGCCCTCGATGTCGTGGGCCATGAGGATCGCGCCGAGCTCGGCGTCGAGCTCGCGCAGGACCGCGCGCGCGAACAGGCGATCGCACGCCGAGATGATCTGCTCCTCGGCCGAGGGCTCGTCGAGCTCTGCGTCGAAGTCGTCAGGCAACGGCTCCTCCCTCCGGCGCCGCTCGCGCAGCCCATAGTGGGACGCGGCGTGGACAGCGATCTTGTTCAGCCAGCGGTCGGACGGCCCGAGATCCGGATCGTAGTTCCCGAAGCTCTCATGCGCCGCGAGCATCACGTTCTGGGCGATATCCCAGCGATCCCGGCGCGGGACCCCCAGGAGGCGAAGCCATCGCCGCACGAGCACGATCGTTTTCTTGTTGAAGATCCGCCAGTAGGCCCCTTCTCTGTCGTTCGGCGGCCCTGAACCGTGGCCTCCACGCCCCGTTCCCGACATCGCGTAACGATCGTTATCACAAGAAACGGAACTTGCAAAAACTGGTTGCGGCGATCACAGGCAAAATTCGATCGAAAAAGTGGTCGAAGGTATGTGCATGTGGTTATCTTCTGCGCCGCCCTCCGCCTGCGCAACTGCGCGCATGCAGGCCGAATCGCTCGGGAAAGCGCCGCTTGACGATGGTTCTCGGGATGTAACGATCGTTCCTCACCCGAACCGCGCCAGGGGGCCTTCTGGCATCGCCGGCCACGATGGTGCTCCCGCCCGCCCGCTGCGGCGCGATCGACGCACGGGCGGGCTCGGCGGCTGCCTGGCGCACCGCGGCGGCGGGCGCCTCCTCGCGCGGGTAGGTAGACAGACACGCGAGACACGCGAGCCGCCGCTGCTTTCCTCGCTGTGCTTTCCTCGCTGGACGCCGCCGCATCGCGCCGGTAGACAGGCGGCGCTCGATGCACAGCTTCCATCGAAGGATGCCGGCCCCACGGCGGAGCGGCGCGCCCTGCGGGGGGCGTTTCGCGACCGTCCGCGCGGGCGCTGGCGAGGCGCCCATCGCTCATGTCGGCTGACGCGGGGAAGCCAGGGACGGCGCGCGGCGACGACGCGGCGCCCGCGGCGAGCGACGCGGCAGGGGCCCCGGCGGCGCGCCAGCGGGTCGCCTACTTCGGGCGGCCCGGGACGTTCAGCCACGAGGTCGCGTCCCGGCGCTTCGGCGCGAGCGCGGAGCTCACGCCCCGGCGCACCATCTCGGAGGTGTTCGACGCCGTGGCCGGCGGCGCGGCGACCTACGGCGTCGTGCCGATCGAGAACGCGGTGGGCGGACCGATCTACGACACCGTCGATCAGCTGATCCGCCGCGAGGGCACGGGCGCCGCGCTCGCCGTGTGCGAGGAGCTCTCGCTGCACGTCACGCTGTCGCTCCTCGGCAGGGCGGGCGTGGCGCCGAAGCGCATCTATTCGCATTTCGTCCCGCTCAAGCACTGCGGCGACTGGCTGCGCGAGACCTACCCTGACGCGCAGATCCTCGAGGCCGAGAGCACCGCCGAGGCGGTCGAGCGCGCCGCGCAGGACGGCGAGGCCTGCGCGATCGGCAACAAGGGCGCGGCGGCCATCTACAAGCTGGAGATCCTCGTGCCGAAGCTCGGCGCGAAGGGCGAGAACATCACGCGCTTCTTCATCGTCGGGAAGGCCGCGGAGCCGCCGGCCTCGGGGGGGCGGACGCTGCTCCTGTTCGGGCTCGACCACCGCCCGGGCTCCCTGGTCGCGGCGCTCTCCGCGCTCGGGAGACACCACATCAACCTCACGCGCATCGTCTCTCGCGCCCTGCCGGACAGCCCTGAAGAGTACCTCTTCCTCGTCGAGTGCGAGGGCAGCACGGAGGAGCCTGCGTTCAAGGAAGCCCTCGCGTTGCTCGAGCAGCACGCGACGGGCGTACGCTCGCTCGGCTCGTTCCGCGTCAGCCAGAAGTACGAGTAGGCGCCCCGGGCCGACCCGGTGACGATCGCCGATCCGCGCGGGCGCCGCGCGGATCGGCCGGTGCGTCGGATGACCGCGAGTCCACCGCGGCGGACGCGCGCCAGCCGCTCGTCGCGTGGGCGCCCCCACGCGCGGGGAGGACAACGCCGCTGCGAAGCTGGGAATATCTTCGCGCGGGGTATCCCGCGTGACTCACGCGCTCTTTTCAATAACCAGTTGCCCCTCGCCTGTGACTAGAACGCTCGGCAGGTGCGGTTTCGCACTCCTCACGAGGCAGGGTGGCATGGATCTACATTGGCGATGGCTCTTCGTTGTGGTGCCGGCGCTCATGGGTTCTCTGGAAGCGTGTGATGTGGGCCCATGGGAATCGGAGTTGACGGTCGACAGCGAGGTGCAGAGCGGCGGGGCGAGCCAGAAGCGCCTCCCCGCCGGCGCGAGCTGCAGCTGCGATGCGGACTGCGACGGCGAGGCGGCCGTCTGCATGCTCGGCATCTGCATGCAGCGCGCGGAGGGGCTGTGTACGGCGCCGAACAGCGAGCAGGGCTGCGCGCCCGGCTCTCGCTGCTTCAACACGGACATCCTGACCGACTCGGGGGTGTGTTATCCCCTCTATGATCCAGAGACCTGCGATGGCGTGCAGAGCCGTCATGGCCTGTGCTCTCCTCGGCGCGGCGGCGGGTGCAACGCGGCCTGCGGCGCGGCGTGCGCGGAGGACACGGCCGGCGCCGGGGGGATCGGCGCGGCCTGCGACGCCGACGAGGCGTGCTCGCTGCGCGGCGCGACCTGCTATCGTGACGAGGATCCCTCGGCGCCGAACGGCTGGGTGGAGGGGTACTGCCTCGCCTTCGACTGCGAGAGCGATGACGAGTGCGGGCCAGGCGCGGGCTGCTTCCCCGCGGCGGAGGGCGGCTCGCCGGTGTGCCTGAGCACCTGCGGCAGCGATCTCGACTGCCGGCCTGGCTACGTGTGTCACACCGTCGACGGCGAGGGCAGGTCGGCCTGCTTCGCCGGCTGCGACGGCGCCTCGACCTGCCCGGAGGGCACGACCTGCCTCGGGGAGCTCTGCGTATCGGACGATGTCGCGTGCTCACCCGACGTCCCGTCCGGCTGGTGTCCGGAGGGCAGCTCCTGCGACGGCGGCGCGTGCCGCAAGGGCCCCTCCGCCTGCGGCGCCGAGGGCGACGCGCTCGAGCCCAACGACGACCTGGGAGCAGCGGTGACCGCGCCCATGGGCGTCACGAGGGACCTCACTCTCTGCGAGGGGGACGAGGACTGGTTCAAGATCGTGGTGCCGGAGCGGACCATCGTCCGCGTGGGCATCCGGTTCCGTCAGGCCGCCGGGGACATCGATCTGGTGGTCTATGACGGCGTGGGCCGCCTGCTCGGCGCGCGCAACGGCGCGCAGTACCCGTACGCGTACCGCGATCAGGAGACGGACACCGAGTTCTACGGGTTCTACTCCGAGCGGGGTGGTGCCGAGTACTTCGTCCGGGTCGTCGGCCACGACGGCGCGCAGAACGTCTATGGCCTGGACGTCACGTCGACTCCGTATGTCGACGGCCCGAGCTGCGTGGACGCCGGCTTCTCGTTCGACGAGTGCGCCGGCTTCGGCGAGCGCGGCGGCGGGCTCTTGCCGTTCCCGTTCCCCGACCCCGACGACTTGGTGGTCGGCGGCGGTTACATCTGGGAGACGTTCAGCAACTACCGCTTTGCTCGGCGCGAGCTCATCATGCTCGTCCGGGACGCCCTCGCGGAGACGCTGCGCGCGTTCCCGGGCACGACGCCGCTCTCGCTGATCGACGTCTGCCAGATCAACGGCGTCACGCCCGGCTACGACGTCGACAGCCCGCGTCACCCCGAGTCGACGCACGACCAGGGTGGCAACATCGACATCGCCTATTTCCAGACGGACGGATCGAACGATGGGGAGATCATCTGCGGAGACGGGTCGAAGCACGAGGACGGGTACTGCTCTTCGGCGGCGAAGCGGAAGCACATCGTCGACCTCGAGCGGGAGGCGTTCTTCATGGCCAGGCTGTTCCGCTCGCCCCGCACGCGCGTCATCGGCGTGGACAAGGTCATCGCGCCGTTCCTGTCGAGGACCGCGGCCCAGCTGAACGCCCTTCCGGCCCGGGATCCGCGGAAGATCACCGACGACGAGCTCGCGAGCTTCTCGGACCGGATGGCGTACGGCGAGGGGTGGCCGTATCACCACCACCACATCCACCTCAGCATGAACTGGTGGCCGAAGAAGACCGCGGCCGGCGGCGGCTCGCCGGAGGCGTCGTTCGCGGCGCCGCCCGCCATCCATCGTTCGCCCGCGCTCGCGGCCGAGCAGCGGATGGTGTGGCCCCCGCGGCCCGCGATCGTGCGGTGAAAGGTCGCTTGCGCGACTCGCCTCTCTCCTGGAAAAGTGCGCTGTATCCACAACGCACTCGTGCATCGAAGGATGCCTCGTCTTACTCCACGGCCGCTGCCTGCGGGGCCTTCTACCAGGCGATGTGCAACAAGCGACCAATGCCGGCCTGAGCCATGGGATTCCCGGCGTTGATCGAGGCTCTTCGCACGTGGATCCGGGGTGGCGTGCAGGCCCCTGTCACCCTCGATACCTGACGCGCCGATGCGCGTGAAACAGCGGAGGATAACTACATGAGGGTAGGAATGTGGGATCAGCTCGGGTCCCATCTTCCACGCCCCGCGCCGCCATGCTTTACTGTCGCCGTTCTTGGGAAGATGTTGCCGCCTTTTCGGCGCCTTGTCCGCCGGACGGACAGGTCATCGACCACCTGAGGAGAGCTGCTTTATGAGCAAGGAACGAGATACCGAGACCCAGGGCCCGTTGTTCAAGGTCGTTGACCGGCGGCAGGCGCTCCTGGGGCTGGGAGTGATTGCCGTCACCGTGTCGTGCGGAGACGGCGGCGAGTCGGGTGACCCCAGCGGCGCCGGCACCGGCGGAGGCTCTGCGAGCTCCGGGGGCAACGGGACCACGGGCCCGGGCTCGGGCTCGGGCTCGGGAGGCGGGGGGGCCGACCCTTCCGCCACCACGGCGGGCTCGGGCGGCGCGGGACCGGGCAGCACCAGCTCCACGGCGGGCTCGGGCGGCTCAGGCGAGGGCGGCTCCGAGCCGGGTACGGGAGGTAGCGGCGGCAGCGGCGGCGGCGACGGCCTCGAGGCGCCGCCGTTCGACAACGTGCCGATGTGCAGGGCGATCAACAAGACGGACGGCGCCGGCCAGGGCCCCTTCTTCATTCACGAGCTCGAGAAGAACGACGACATCTCCCTGATCCGACAGGACATTCGTGGTCGCTACAATGAGAGCGCGCCAGAAGGTGTGGAGATGCACCTCCACCTGCGCGTGGTCGACCTGAGCGCGCCCGACTGCGATGGCAAGGGGGTAGGCCTGCCCGACGTGGACGTCTACATCTGGCACACGGACGGGCAGGGGTTCTACAGCGGCTTCGGGACCAGGGGTACCGCCAACGAGCAGAAGCCCGACTCGCCCTACGCGGGCAGGCCGGGTCAGAACGATCTCACCAACACGGACCGTTTCTGTCGCGGCGTGCAGACCACGGACGCGAACGGCGTCGTCTCGTTCAGGAGCATCTTCCCCGGCTGGTACAACGGCCGCGACGTTCACATCCACTTCGTCTGCTTCAAGAAGGGCTCGATGTCGAAGGGGCGCACCACGTACCAGGGTGGAGACCACATCTTCACGACGCAGTTCTACTTCGATCCCGCCTTCACCGACTCCATTCACACCAAGTACGAGCCGTACAAGGCGCGCACCACCGGCAGCCTGGCGAACTACTACCAGGGCGCCATCAAGGCCGACGAAGCGGGCAACAGCGGCCTTCGTGCCAAGGCCGTGATGGACGGGGACATCGTGATCGCTCAGATGCAGATCGCGGTGAATCCGGGCTAGCACACCTGCGGGAAGTTGCCCCGGATCGGCAGAAAAACCGCCATGGCGAAGGCCGCCAAGGAGAGAGAGAAAGCGCCGTCCCGGCGGTTTTCCCTCTGAGCTCGCTGGTTTCTTGGCGTCCTTCGCGTCACGGCGGCTCGCTTCCCTGTCCGACTTCCCGCAGCAGTGCTAGAGTCGGGGCCATGAGACGTGATGGCCCTGACGCCGCTCCCTCGTCGATGGCCAGCGAAGTCGGCGGCTGCTTGTTACGGCAGTTCGAGATAGCCTGGCAGCTCACCAGCTTTCACCTCGACGGGCTCTCCACCGAAGAGTGCTTGTGGCGCCCTGCTGACCAGGGATTGCACGTTCGTCAAACCCCCGATGGCCAGTGGCGCGCCGACTGGCCGGAGCACGAGGGCTACGATCTCGGCCCGCCGAGCATCGCGTGGCTGACGTGGCATCTCGGCTTCTGGTGGTCCATGGTGCTCGACCACGCCTTCGGCGACGGCGCTCTCGCTCGCGAGAACGTGACGTGGCCTGGCAACGCCGACGACGTGCGCGCATGGCTCGGAAGACTTCAGGGCCAGTGGCGAGCGGCGCTCGAGCAGGCTACCGACGACGACCTGCGCTCGACACGACGGACGCGATGGCCCTTCCAGGACCGCCCGTTCGGTGATGTCGTCGCGTGGGCCAACGTCGAGCTCACGAAGAACGCCGCCGAGATCGGCTATGCACGCTTCCTCTACGCACGAAGGCCGCGCAGCTAGAGGGCGAGCTTGCGCAACTCCAGGAGGCCCGATCAGGGCACGACCGTGATCCGGTCGAGCGCGGGCGGGGAGACGGGCGAGTTCGCCGCGAAGTAGTCCCGCAGCGCGTCCAGATCCAGCGCGCCGCCGAGGCGATCGGTGCCGTCGTTGAGCACGGTGAAGCCGTCGCCGCCCGTCGCCAGGAAGCTGTTCACCGTCACCCGGTAGGTCCGCGCCGCCTCGATCGGGACGCCGTTGATCCGGATCGAGGCGATGTCGACCTTCGCGCCGATGGGCGCGCTCTGGCTGTACGTGTACGTGAAGCCGTCCGAGACCTGCAGGATCAGGCTCTGTCGCACGCCCCCCGCGTCCAGCCGGAACTGCTGCTCCAGCAGCGTGTGGATCTGCGCCCCCGTGAGGGTCATCACGACAAGGCTGTTGCCGAAGGGCTGCGCCGTGAATACCTCACCGAACGTGACCACCCCGTCGCTGACCTCGGTGGGCGAGGCCTCGTAGGTGAGGTCCGCGCGGATGCCGCCCGGGTTCATGAACGCGATCTCGGCCCCGCCGGTCCTCGCGTCGCGCGTGGCGGCGAGCTGGGCGTCGGCGATCACCGCGCCCATCGTGAACAGCCCGGCGCCCATGGCCGGGACCGCGCGGTCGAGCGTCGCGGTGATGGTGCCGACCTGCACGCTGGCCAGCGGCGCCGCGAGCTCCTTGTAGCGCGTCACCAGGGTGCTCACGCCCTCGTTGGGCGCTTCGCGCGTCACGATGACGTTGTTCGCCGTCTTCGCCGTCACGTCGCCCGTGCTCTTGCTGATCTCCAGATCGATGTCCGTCACCAGGCGGCCGAACGACGCCGCGCTCGTCACGATCTTGTCGCCGAGGATGCAGTTGTACGCTTGATGGGTGTGCCCTGAGACGATCACGTCGACGGCGGGGTCGATGTTCGTGGCGATCTCGACGATGGGGCCAGAGAGGCCCGGGCACTCGTTGAAGAGGCCGGTGGGGAGCCCTCCCTCGTGGAGCAGCACGACGATCGCCTCGATGCCCTGCGCCTGGAGCTCGGGGACGATGTCGTTCACCGTATCGACCTCATCCATGAAGGACAGCCCCGCGACGCCGATCGGCGTCACGATGGATGGCGTGTCCTCGAGCGTCATGCCGATGAAAGCGATCTTCACGCCGTCGAACTCGCGGATGTCGTAGCGCGGGAAGAGCGTCCTGCCGGTCGTCGTGTCCACGACGACGTTGGCGGCGAGGAACTTGAAGCTCGCGCCCGGGAAGAAGGTGCCGTCCGCGCAGCCGTCGGCCGGGCTGCACCCGCCGTACTGCATCCGGAGGAGCTCCGCTGTGCCCTTGTCGAACTCGTGGTTGCCGACACCGTTGATGTCGAGGCCGAGGAGGTTCATGGCCTCGATCGTGGGCTCATCATGGAAGAGCGCCGACACCAGCGGGCTCGCGCCGATGAGATCGCCGGCCGAGACCACCACGGTGTTCGGGTTCGTGGCGCGGAGCGCGGCGACGCGGGACGCCAGGTAAGTGACGCCGCCGGCGTCCACGGTGGTGCTGGTGGGCGTGGCAGATACGGTGATCCTGCCGCTGCTGCCCGTGGGGGGCTCCAGGTTGCCATGGAAGTCGTTGAAGGCGATGATCTGCACGCTCACGGTGTCGCCGCCGGAGCCGCCAGCGCCACCGGTGCCGTCCGAGCCGCCGGAGCCAGCCGCGCCGGAGCCACCCGAGCCGCCGGAACCACCTGAGCCGGCAGCGCCGCCGGAGCCGCCGGAGCCAGCCGCGCCGGAGCCGCCCGAGCCGCCGGCACCGGAGCCGCCGGAGCCGGCATCGCCGCCGGAGCCGGCATCGCCGCCGGAGCCACCCGAGCCGGCAGCGCCGCCGCCCGAGCTGGTACCCGTCGCGCCGCCGCTGCCGCTCGACACCGAAGCGGTGGTCGTCCCCTCGTCATCGCCGCAGCCCGCGCTGGCGACGGGGGGCACGCACAGCGCGGCTCCGAGGAGCGTGACCCGCCACGTTCGTGCGCATCGCCCGAGGATCCACGAAGCTCCGCTCGATCTCATCTCTGCTCCTCCACGTCGCAGCGCTCGCCGTTCCATGGTGCCACATGCTGGATTCCCCTGGAAACGGCCATGTGAACGCCGCGCGGCGGGCTCATGGCCGGCCGCGGCCGCGGCTCCAGAACGCCACGACGTCCTCTGGCAGCTCGCGCTCGCGCAGGACCCGGAGGTCGTCGGCGTCGACGCCGAGCACAGCAGGGATGCCGCGGCTGCAATGGCGGGACCACATGCTCAGCGTGTAAGCCCCCGTGTCGCGGATGAGCACGAGATCGCCGGGCGACAGCTCCGGAAACGCGAGCTCGCGGGCCAGCACGTCGCCGCCGAAACAGAGCGGGCCGCCGAGGGTGCACGGCGAGAGCGGCCCCCCCTTGGGCTCGGCCTCGGGATCGAGCGCCATGAAGTCATGGTGCCAGTCGTCCGGGTGATACGCGCGGCGCAGCAGGAAGTCGGCGCCGAGGTGAAGGATCGCGGTGCGCCCGGCCGAGTCCTTCTTCACGTACTCCACCCGCGAGACCGCGAAGCCGCAGCCCGCCTGGATCCAGCGCCCGAACTCGGTGATCAGCGTGGTCCCCTCCTCGAAGAGCGTCGGCACCTCGCGCCGCAGCGCGGCCGCGTAGTCCTCGAGCGCCGGGGGGCGGTCCGTGCTCCGGTAGGCGACCGGCAGACCGCCGCCGATATCCATGGTTCCGGCGGCGAGCGGGCCCATCGCGCGCCGGAGCTCCTGGCGCAGCGCCTCGACGCGGCCGATCCCGTCGATGAGCTGCGAGAGCGCGCACCCCTGCGAGCCGACGTGCACGTGCAGCCCGGCGAGCCACGCGTACCGCGCAAAGGCGGCGCGCACCGCGTCCGCCTGTTCGAGGGGGACCCCGAACTTGGAGCGCCGATCCGCCACGCTGGTCAGGGCGATGCTGGAGGCCCCGACCTGCGGGTTGATGCGCAGACCGATGCGGCTGGCCGCCCCCCCGTGACCGACGAGCTCGTCGATGCGTCCGAGCTCGTCGAGGTTGTCGGCGTTGATCCGCACGCCCAGGCGGAGGGCCTCCGCGATGTCGGCGCGGGACTTCGCGGGAGAGTCGTAGACGATGCGGTCGGGCGGGCAGCCGGCGGCGAGCGAGAGCTTCACCTCCTCGAGCGAGGCCGCCTCGAGCCCAGCGCCGCAGTCGACCGCCGCCCGCAGGACCTCGACGAGGGGGTTCGCCTTGATCGCGACGGTGTGGAGGGCGCCCGGCGGAAACGCCGCGCCGATCCGTCCGATGCGCGCCCGCATGCGCCCCAGGTCGTGGAACAGGACCGCCGGCTCCACATCCATCCCGCGGCGCCGCGCCTCGCGGAACGCGCGCGCCATGCTCCCGGGATCCAGCCGATCCGTGTCGCTCATGGAACCTCCCTGCCGCAGTCTGGCGCCCCGGAGGGCGATTGTCCGCCCCGCGCCGGCGCGGCGAACGGCAGAGGTGCCCTGTTTCCTCGAAATTTCGTGACGTTCAACGGGCAGCGGGCAGGCGCGGTCCCGGCTCGCCGAGGGGTGGCCCGGGTCGAGCCGTGGGCGTGACGCGCGGCCCCCCGGGGGGACACCCGTGCGCTCAGGCATCGACGACGATGTTGAGAATGCTGGTGATCAGCCCCGAGGTGTACGTGGCCGGCATGACCACGCTGCCTGGCGGCGGATCGAGGCTGGGCGCCGCGAGGTTCGCCGAGCGAGCCGCGTAGGCTGGCTCCTTCTGGAAGACCTCCGCGCTGAGGTCCGCGTCGAAATAGAGCTGCGTCGTGATCAGCCTGGTCGTGGCTCCGTTGATGCGAGCGACCATGTGGACGTGGACCGGCCGCCCCGCGTCCGACCCGGGATAGATCGACTTGAAGCCCACGATCCCGTTGCGGTCCGAGAGCTGCACGCCGCGGCAGAACCGATCCTGGCTCTCCGGCGTGCGCTCGGCCGTGCCCGTGGACGGCGTGGAGGGGCTCTGATGCTCGAAGCCGCTGGTTCGCCCATCCGCGTCACAGTGCCAGATGTAGACCTCGGCGTCGGGGATGGGCTCGTTGTTGTTCCGGGCGTCGAGCAGGCGGACATAGAGCCGGAGCTCGCAGCCGGGGTGGTCGTCCCGGATGTCGCTGCGAAACAGGCTGATGTCGTTCGGGATCTCGCTGTCGTCGATGAAGAACGGACCCCCGATGTCCGTGGCGGTCAATCGGCAGCTGCCGGCGCCCTTGAAGAGCGACGGATCCAGCGCGTCGGCGCCGCCTGCGCCCACGCCGCCGCCGGCGCTGCTCGATCTGGTGGCGAAGGGGCCGGCGGTGCAGCTGCCAGGGCCGCTCCACGTGCCCCCTTCGCCGCCGGTGCCGCTCCCGCTCAGGTCGCCGCCCCTCTCGTCGTCCTCCCGGCAGGACACGAGTACGGGCCTGGTGATGGCGAACGCCCCGAGCTTGACGAGGGGCTGCCGACGGTTGAAGACCCAGTCGAGCAGCTCTCGCGGCACGGCTCCTTGGCTATTACGCATACAACGGTCTCCTTCGATGAGTCGCTGATCTGACCCGTGCAATCACCCTGGCTCGACCGGACAGGGAGCGGCGTCCCGCCCCGGCGCTGCCCATGCTGGCGCCGTGGCTGACGGTGGGGCCGTGGCCGACGCCGCCAGCGCCGCCGGTCGCCGAGGAGACGCCCGTCGGCGCCGCGTCGTCGTCATCGGGCGCGCCATCGCCGTCCCCGGTCTCGGACTGGCACGCCGCCATGACGAGCGACGGGATGAGCGCGCCGAGGATGGGTCGGAGAGCACGGGTACCGAAGCTGCCCGAGGACAGGCTGCCCCACCCGCTGTTCACGGTGAGACAGTGCTTCAAGGACATACGGGCTTGGCCCTCCTAAGTAAGAACCGGGCGACGCGCCGAGGTGCGCGGTACCGGAGCGACGTACCGCGAATGGGAAGCTCTCGCCCCGTCCAGCTCTATCGTGGCAGAGCCAGGGCTCTCATCGAAGCAGCTCTGGTGAAGAATTGCAGTGCGCGCGGCGCGCACAAGGTTTCCTGTGTGACTCAGACGAATTCCCGGAACGCGCCGATGTGATCACGGCACGGGCTCAAGGAAGGGGCAGGCCAGTCCTCGGAGGCCGCCGCGGGGCACCTGACCAGCGCGCAGCCGGGCGTGGAGGGCTCAGGGCGCCGCCGGGGACGCGCTCTCCTGTCGGAAGGCCGACAATCGCTTCTGATTTTGCCGTTTGTGGTGTACTAGGCGCCCCCCGAGAGCTCGAGCCGGACCCCCGCATGACCCGCATCCTCCTCATCGACGACTCCGCCGCGATGCGGACCTACATGCGAGCGGCGCTCGAGGGGGCGCCAGAGCTCGGGCTGGCGGTCGAGGTCGCCGAGACGGCGAGCGGGTTCGAGGCGCTCCGGCGGATGCACGGGGGCGCCTACGACGCGGTGATCATCGACATCCACCTGCCGGACATCGACGGCCTGGAGCTCATCCGTTTCATCCGGCAGAGCCGGCACCATCGCGACGTCGCGGTCGTCATCGTCTCGTCGATGTCCTCGTCGCGCGAGCGGGAGCGGGCGTTCCGGCTCGGCGCCCACGCGTTCGTCGCCAAGCCGTTCGCCCCGGATACGCTGGTGGCCGCCGTCCGGCGGGGGGTCGCGTCGAGCCAGCTGGGCCTGCGCGTCGCGACGTAGGCGGGCGCGACGCCTCGCGGCGAGGCTTCCGGCGCACCGCTCCGAGCTGGTAGGGTGCGGGCCATGACGCTCCTGTCCCACCTACGCCGCCTCCGCGTGGCTGCGCCGCTGGCGCTGCTCGTCGCGGCCGCCTGCTCTGCCTCGTCTCCCGCGCCCCGCGTCGAGCCGCCGCCCGCGGCCGCGCCGGCGCCGGCGTCGTCCGGCGCGCCCGGTGAGGTCGGCCCGACCGGGCTGCTCTCGGAGGAGGACTTCAAGGCCCTCCACCAGCTCAGGGCGGACAAGGCCCCGCCCGCGCGAGGACAGACGGTCGAGGTGGCTGGCACGAAGGCGTACCTGAGCCTGCCGCGGGACGCGAAGCCGCCGATCGCGGGCGTCGTCGTCATCCACGAGTGGTGGGGCCTGAACGAGCACATCAAGCACTGGACCGATCGCCTCGCGGAGGACGGGTATGCGGCGCTCGCCGTGGACCTCTACGGCGGCAAGGTCGCGACCACGCCGGACGACGCGATGGCGGCGATGAAGGCGGTCGACGAGGCGAAGGGGATCGAGGTCGTGCGCGCGGCGCACCGCTTCCTCACGACGGACGCGCGCGTCCTCGCGCCGCGCACGGCCTCGATCGGGTGGTGCTTCGGCGGCGCGTGGTCGCTCAAGCTCGCGCTGAACGAGCCCGAGCTCGACGCGGCCGTGATCTACTACGGCCGGCTCGTCACCGACCCCGCGCAGCTCAAGGCGATCAAGGCGCCCGTGCTCGGCATCTTCGGCAACCAGGACAAGGGCATCCCGCCCGAGGTCGTGAACGACTTCGACAAGGCGCTCCACGACGCGGGCATCGAGCACGAGGTGCTCCGGTACGACGCCGACCACGCCTTCGCGAACCCGTCGGGAGAGCGGTACGACACCAAGGCCGCGGCGGACGCGTGGGAGAAGGCGCGGCGGTTCCTGGCGGCGAAGCTGAAGGGGTGATGAGCGGCGGGGCTGGCGAGGAGGGCTCAAGCGGCCATCCCCCTCGCCGGCCAGGCGCTCAGCGGGACTTGAGCCGCTCGATCTCCGCGCGCGCTTGCGCCAGCTGCTTCTCTGTCTCCTCGCGCAGGCGCTGCTCCTCCTCGCGCAGGCGCTGCTCCCCCTCGCGCAGGCGCTGCTCCTCCTCGCGCAGGCGCCGCTCCCTGTCGAGCTCCGCGGCCAGCTCCTCGGCGATGCGCTGCGCGTCCTCCTGGTGGGAGATGACCTGATCGAGCATCCCGCCAAGGCGGGCGATCATCTCGCCCGCGTCCTCGAGCGGGGCGTTGCCCGCGAAGAAGCGGAGGCGAGGGCCGTCGAGCAGCAGATCGAGGCCGAGCACCTCGGAGGCGAACCGGCCAGCCTGAGGCACGATGCGCTGGTAGGCGCGCGGGCGTGACGGGTCGCTCTCCTGGGCCGCGGGCAGCCTGTAGGCGTGCAGGCGCAGGCGGGCGCGGTCGAAGAGGAAGTACTCGTGGATGCCGAGCCGGGCGTAGCGGTCGACGTTGAGCTTGTGATCCTTCGTGCGGCTGCCGGCGACGTGGACCTCGATCACGAGATCGAGCCCCTTGCCCTCGTGGTCGACCACCCACCGCATGCGCTCGTGGGGCTCGACGTCGACCACGGCGAGAAGATCGGGCGCGAACCGCGGCTCGCCGGGGTAGAAGACGGCGAGCTCGGAAGAGAGGTAGATCTTGCGGGCGGTGCGGCGGAAGAAGCCGTCCAGGGCGTCGAGCGCGTCGCGCTTCGCCTTGCGGTGCGGGTCTCCCTCGGGAGGCATGAGCTCCAGCGGGACCTCGGCGGGGAGCATGTCGACGACGCGCGCGCGCTCGGCCGGGGTCATCCGCGCCCACTGCTCGCTCGTCGGCGCGCGCGGGTCCGCAGGGTCGAAGAGATAACCGGCAGGGAGGGCCTGAACCACACGCAAAGCCTAGCTCAACCGACCTCGCTCGGGGAGGCTCCCAGGGCGCCGCGCGCCAAGGGCACCCCTTACGGCCAGGCATCGTTTTCCGTTCGATTTTCAGGGTCGGTCGTCGCTCATCGCCTCAGCGGAGCTCGCGCAGCGCTGCGATGAGCTCCGACAACGACGTCGCGTCGCTCCGATCGAGCGCCACCGAGCCCGCGGCGAGCGCCTCGGCGAGCGCGCGCGAGCCCCCGGCCTCCGGCGCGGCGGCGGCGACGGCCGACTCGGCGCGCCCTATCTCCGTCACGAGCGCGCCGATCGCCGCCGGGTCGATCGCCGCCGCCCTCGCCGTCGCGGAGAGCGCGCCCGCGGCGCTCTCGACCTGCTCGACAGAGGCGCGCGCCGACGCGTGGAGCTCCGCCAGGCGCAGCCGATCGAGCAGCGCGCCGTACGCCGACTCCATCGCGGCGAGCTCTCGCAACGCGAGCGCCGCCGGGCCCTCCGCCGCCTCTGGACCGGTCGCATCGTCGACGGCGCCGGGCGCGCCCGGCGCGCGCCGCTCCGCGATCTCCACGACCTCGGCGCGCGCCGCCCGCACCTCGCCGAGGAACGCCTCGATCGACGCCGCCGCCGGCGCGAGCGCGCCCGCGCCCAGGGTCGCGAGCGCCTGCGTCGCCTCGCGCGGCCGCCGCCGCAGCAGCCGCCGGAGCGGCGCGTTGCACGCGATCCGCAGCGCCGCGGCCTCCGCGGCGGCGAGCACCCGCTGGCCCATCGACAGCTTCAGCGCGGCCTCGTCGCACGCGCGCGCGAGATCCTCGGCGAGCGCGCTCGCCTCCGGTCGCTCCGGGGCCGGCGGCCCGTCCTGCGCGCCGGCGCGCTTCGCCTCGAGCGCGGCGCGCGCGCCGGCCAGCGCGCCCACCGCGGCGCGCAGCCGCGCGACGGCGTCGTCGGCCGCCGCCGTCTCGGCGGCGAGGTCGTCTCCCTCGGCGTACGCGCGCTGGCTCGCCGCGAGCAGCCGGCGCCGCTCGTCGCCCGCCCGCAGCGCCGCGGCGCTCCGGCGGGCCCGCGCCGCCCCGAGCGCGGCCGCGGCGCGCGCGCCGAAGGTCCACGCGCACGCCGCGGTCGCCCCGAGCGCGGCCGCGGCGGCGAGCCCCACGGCGGCCGTCGGGACGGCCGCGCCCGCGCCCGCGCCCACGCGCAGCCCGACCATCCCGGCCGCGAGCGCGCAGGCCGCCGCGCCCGTGCCGACCGCGCGCGCGCCGCGCTGGCGCGGCGCGGCCTCGAGCGCCGTCACGCCGAGGTAGGCCACCGAGCCGAGCGCCACGAGCAGCAGGACGAGCGACAGCGGCGACGTCAGCGTGACGAGGAGCCAGCCGAGCAGCGAGACGTCGATCATGGCAGCGCGCCGCTCGCCAGCGCGACCTCCCGGTCCTTCGCCCCGATCGACCCCGGCGCGCTCGTCACCTGGAACGACGCCCCGTCCCACACGATCGTCGTCACCACGAAGCGCACGTCCCGCCCCGGCGCGTCGCTGCGGAACCGGACGCGCCAGTCGAGGCGCGCGAGCTCCGAGGCGGGCAGCTGCACCGCCGCGAGCCCGACCGCCGGCGCGAAGGTGCCGTCGCCGAGCGCCGCGTCCACCTGGCCGTCCCGCGCCGCGAGGGCGAGCTCCGCGGCGTAGTCCTCCCAGAGCACGACGCGCAGCGCCCCGGGGCCGCTGAAGAGCTGGAGCTCCTTCAGCTTGCGGGCGAGGCTCTCGGCCTCGGCGCCGGCCGCGGGGGCCGCGCCGCCGCCCCCGGCGAGCAGCCGGCCGATGCGCGCCGCCGACAGGAGCCGCGCCCACGCGCGCGGATCGTCGGGCCCCGGCGTGCCCTCCGCGGCGGCGACCTTGCGCTGGATGCGGAGCGCCTCGTCGACGCGCCCGCTGCCCGCGGCCGCCGCGGCGAGCCGCAGCCAGCCCTGGGGCTCGGCCGGCGCGAGGTCCGTGAGCGTCGTGTACTGGCGGTACGCCGCCGCGTACCAGCCGTGCCGGAGGTAGACGTCGCCGAGCATCGCGCGCGACGCGGGGCTCGTCGGATCGAACTCGACGACCTCCGAGTACGTGCGCAGCGCGTCCGCCTCGAAGCCGCTCGACGCGAGCACGTCGCCGAGATCGAGCGCGAGCGCCGGGCTCATGAAGCCGCGGTCGCGCAGCCGCCGCCCGTAGGCGAGCGCCTCGTCCTTCCGGCCCGCCTCCGCGAGCAGGCGCACCCGCCGGATCTCCCCCTCCGGATCGTCGGGCCGCTCGGTGAGCGCCTGCCGCACCAGCGCGAGCCGCTCGTCCACCGCCGGGAGCGCCGCGAGCCGCTCGTCGAGGAGCGCCCAGCTCGCCCTGGGATCGACGCCCCCGAAGAGCGTGCGCCGCACCGCCGCGGAGATCGCGGGGTCCACGCTCCGCCTGAGGAGCGCGTGCGCGATGAACCGCTGCGCCTCGGGCTCGCCGGCGAACCGGGCGAGCAGCGCCTCGGCGCCGCCTTCCGTGGACACCCTCGCCTGGAGGAGCGAGAGGAGCGCGGCTTTCGATCGCCAGTCCGGCAGCTCGCAGGTCGTGAGCGCGCCCTCGTAGCGCGCGATGAGCTGCTCCGCCGTCGTGGCGCGGGCGAGGCGCTTCGACCAGACGACGATGCGCTCGGCGAGCGGCCGCCGCGCGGTGTCGCTGCACGGCGCCATCGCGACCTGCGGGCGCCTCGGCGGCGGGGAGGTCCGGGAAGCGGGGAGCACCGCCGCCGGCGCTGTCTTGCGGGCCTTCTCCAGGCGCGGGATGGCGTCGGACGGCGCGATCGCACCGCCGCCGCCCGTCGCGCGCTTGAGGCCGGTCGAGCCGATCGATGCGAGCTCGGACGGCCTGTCGGCCGCTGGCGCGCTCATGGGCGCAGCCAGCGGGCGGGGGGCGGCCGGCTGGTTCGCCGCGGCCTCCTGCTTCTGCCGCAGGGGCTCTTGCTCCGCCTCCTCGGCCGGGCGCGCCGCCTCGGGCGCGGGGGGCGGGGCCGGCAGCGTGGCGCCGGGCGCGGCGACACCTCCCTTGGGGCTCTGGTCCCGCTCGTTGCCCTGCTCCGCGATCGCCGGCGCCATCGCCGGCGCTGGCGCCGCGGCCTGCGCCCTCGCGCCGTGGCCGCCTTCCTTCGCCGAGCTCTCCTCGTAGCTCGCGCTCGGCTCGCTCTTCGAGCACCCGGCGGCGACGGCCGCGGAGGGCGGCGCGAGCAGCGCCGCGAGCTCGCGCTCTCGCTGGGGCGTGAGCGCCGTCAGCCGTTCGCCCCGGAGCGGCGAGCGCCGCCGCCGGATCCCCTGGTTCACGTAGGCCTGCTCGCTCTCGAGCGCCAGCGTGCTCGTGAACGGCGTGATCAGCCCGTAGTCGAGCCCGAGCTCGACCACCTTGCCCCGGTGCGCCTCGATGTCGTCGCCGTCCGCGAGCAGCCGCCGCATCTTCTCGGCCGCCCAGAAGCGCGGCACCAGCGCCGCGCCGACGCCCCGATCGAGCTCGATGGGGTGCTCGCGGGTGTACTCCTTCCCCGCGAGCCGCCCCTTCACGATCGCCTGCGTGGGCAGCGCGTGGTGCGTGCGCGCGAGCAGCACCACCTCCTCGCCGCGCGACACCTTGCCGCTCGCGGTGAGCATCGGCTCGTCGAGCCCCGCGCCGAGGTCGATCGCGAGATCGGTGATGGTCGGCGTCTTGATCGCGCCGGCGAGGCGCAGCACCTCGGACGTCGAGCCCTCGGCCTCGTCGATCCGGAACGCCTGTCCTCCCCCGGCGCGCGCGAGCTCGCGGAGCAGCGCGTGGTTCGAGTTCTCGCCGACGCCGACGGTGAAGAAGCGCGCGCGCGAGCCCGTGAGCGAGCGCCGGAGCCGCTCCGCGAGGCGCGCGCCCGTCACCTCGCCGCTCGTCGCGAGCCCGTCGCCGATGTAGATGACCGCCGGCTGCTCCTTGCCGTGCACCCGCCCGAGCGCCGACTCGAACAGCGCGCCGAGGTCGGTCGCACCCCCCGTCGCGTGCTCGGCCAGCCGCGTGAGCGCGGCGGAGATCTCCTTGTCCGACGCCTCGGCCAGCCCGTCCTTCGGGTGCAGGACCGCCGGCGCCGAGTCGAGCGCGATCAGCGCGAAGTGGTCCGACGGCGACATCGCCCGCAGGATCGCCTCGGCGGCCGCCGCCTTCTGCTGCCGCGCCGACTCGTCGGCCGACGCCGACGTGTCCACCACGACGACCAGGTCGGCGGGCAGCTCCTTGAGCTCGGCCCAGTCCACGTCGGGCACGTACCTGGCCATCACGTAGTCCGCGCGGTCCTCGCCCGCGGCGAAGCGCGACACCCGCAGCGGCGACGGCTTCACCTTGACGGAGGCCTCGAGCTGGAAGTCCGCGCGCGGCTCGTAGCCGCTCCGCCGCATGCTCACCCGCCGCCCGCCGTCCTCGACCACCGCGTCGGCGAGCGTCGCGATCTGCAGCCCCTGGCCGGCCTGTCCGAGATCCACGGAGAGGGAGAACTCGCCGATCTGCACGGGATCGCTCGCGCGCATCGGGTAAACGTAAGAAAGCTTACCTGATGGCGCGCTGAGCATCTCCACGTAGCGCAGCACGACGCGCCGGGAGCCGCTGGCGGGCACGGGGAAGATGCGGGCGCGGTAGCTGTGCCCGTCGACCCACTCGAGCAGGGCCGGCTCGTGGCCGGTCTGCACGGCGGTCTGGTAGCGCTGCGCCGCTTCCTTCCGCTCGATGACCTCGCCCTCGACGAGCACGCCGTTGGTCTCCACGGCGAACGAGCTCACGATGGCCCGCTCGGGCACGGTGAACCAGTACCAGCCCTCGACCTGGCGTCCGCCCGGGTTCGAGAAGGTCTGGTCCACCTCGGTCTCGGCGATGCCGTCGCGCAGGACGGCCCGCACGGCTTGCCGGCTGATCTCGAGCGTGCGCGCCTGCGTCCCGGGGGCGCCCTGCAGGTCGACGCCGTAGATCCGGCCGGAACCGCTGCCTTCGCCTGCGAGCGGCCGGTGGTCGCCCATGCCTCCGGTCCAGTCCTCCCAGTAGGCGAGCGGCGCGACCTTGGGCGCGGCGCTGCCGGCGACCGTCGCTTGCTCCCCTGCGTGCACCTCGACGCGGCCGCCGGGGGCCGCGACGACGGCGAGCCCGCGCGCCACGTACACGCTCACGGCGTCGCCCGAGCGCCTCATCGACAGGCCGGCGTCGGCCGCCGAGACGTTGACGTCCCCGAGCGCGTGCGAGAGCCCGCCGCGCCCTTCGGGCGGCGCGTCGAGCCAGACCTCGCCCTGGGCGATCGAGAGCCCCTCTGCGCGGAGCGTGATCTCCGAGTCTGCGCGGAGGAACACCGCCGAGCCGTCGGCGAGCCGGACGAGCGCCCGCGCGCCCTTTCCGGTCGCGAGCTTCGCCCCGACGGGGACCGGGATCCCGGACACCACCGTCGACTTCCTTTCGCCCTGAGCGTTCGCCGCGAGCGTGACCTCCCCCGAGGACAGCTCGAGCCGCGCGCCGATGGCGCTGGTCTTCTCGGGCTTCGTCTCGTGGGTCAGGACGAGCGCTGTCACGCTGGCGGCGAGCGCGAGCGCCCCGAGCGCGAGCCGGAAGCGCAGGCCGCGCCTGCGGCGCGCAAGCTCCGCCCCCGCCCTCGCTGCGCCCTCTTCTGCCGGCGTATCGGCCGGCTCTACCTGTTCGTGCGACGACATCCAAGACCTCCTCGCCGCGGTGGCCCTCGCCCCCGGGAGCCCAGCGCGGGGCCGCATGCAGACGTCCCATGCCCCCCCGGCGATCTGCCCAAGCGATCGCGCTGGTCATCGTAACGGGAAAGCGCCGAGGAAGCGTAGCCCCAAGCCGGAGCGGGACGGCGAGCTGCGCGCATCCGGCTGCGGTCTGGTGTGGGGACGAACTGCGAGCCGCCCAGACGCCAAGAGAAGAAGAATTGAACGCCAAGACGCCAAGACGCCGAGAGAAGAGAGAAAAGCTCGTGAAGGCGCCAGAAGAAAACTGCAACGCCAGCGTGCCAAGGGAGCGAAGAAGGAAAGTGTTCGCTCTCGTCTCTTGGCGTCTCTTGGCGTCTTTTTGGCGCCTTGGCGTTCAATTCTCCCTCTCCATTCGACCGGCGCTTCAGGCCACCTCGCGCCCCGCGGGTCCGGCGCGGCGAGCGCTTTCAGAGGAGCGGCGTGCGCTCGTCATCACGGGTGCGGGTCGTGTGCCTAGCTGCGCGGCGTCGAACCCGAACGCCATCGGTTCGCGGCGGTGGTGCAGCCCCTCCATGTGGCCGTGTAGCCGCGGTTGGCTCGCGGGGGCTTCGCCTTGTCCAGCTTCCGGCGCGTCGTCGTCCTGCTGATCCACCAGCGTCGTGGAACAGGCGATCACCTTGCTGGGCGGGTGCGACGCGAGCCACGCCATCGTGAAGGGGGCCGGAGGGAGACGGCGCTTCACGCAGCGCTTACGGCACTCCCTCGAAGCGCCGAAAATTCACGAAAGCAACCTGATCAGTGTTCGAGACTCCGGTGGAGCCCTGGGGCCCAGGCACATGCGGACGGCCCCGCCGGCTGGCTGCTCATGAGGGTGTCGGACGCCAAACGTCGCAGCACTGCCAGGTGCTTCTGCCCGGAGCATCGTGGGCGCAGAAACCACGCCCTCTGTATCCCTTGGAAACCCTCCACAGCGCTGCGAAGGATTAAGGCATATCGATTGCTTCTCGACCTGAATGCCAGGCGCAACGCCAGGGCGCCGGACCGCGAGCGCGCGCTTCGCGTGACGAGGCGTGCGAGCGACAGGTCACGCGGGGCCCGAGAGAGGCTAGGGCTATGAAGTTAGAGGCGATTCGAGTGACCAGGTTCGATCGGTGTGACGCGGGCGCAACGGGGACCCAATCCGCCACGACGTCTTTCGCCATTGAGGACGCGCTCAGATGCGTCGACAACGTCGACTACATGATCCAGGCGAAGGCAGGAGAACACGATCGCCTTCTCGCCTCCATCTTCGGCATATCCTCCATATGGGCCTATTCCGACACGAACACTGTCGCCAGGGTGATGCACCGTCACGCCGGGATCCCCTGGAACGAGACCGTCCGCGTCCAGGCGGCCAACCCTGCGCTCCTCACGGACACGGCTGCGTATGTCGTCCAGAGCGAGGACAGGAGGCTGTGCGTCCTCTGCTTCCCTGGCGCGGATTTCTTTGCGAACGCGATCCAATGGTTTACGACCATCAGCAGCAGACCGGAACCCTTCCGCGCCGCAGGGCACGTCCATGGAGGCTTCTTCCGCGGCCTCATGCTGCTGGCCGCCACCCTGCAGACCTTGCTCCAGAGCGCTCGCAAGGGCGGTTCCATCTGCGAAGCGGTCGCACGGGAACGAGCCATCTGGAACGACTGCGGCAAGGAAGCCCCGCGGTGCAGCGAGGATGATCCGGGCCCCCTCGGGGCGGATTCGGGCACCTCGCACGGGGTACTCCGGCCGCCCCGAGAGGACGGTCCCGATGTGCTGGAGGCGCTCTATATCACCGGTCACAGCCTGGGCGGCGCGCTCGCCGTCATCATGGCAGCGCTCCTTTTCGAGGACCCACGGCTCGCGTACTTCCGGGAGAAGCTGCGCGGCGTGTACACGTACGGACAACCGATGGTCGGTTACCAGGACTTCAAGGACAGGTTCGAACGAGACCTCGGAAAAATGCTCTTCAGGCATGTCTATCGCAATGACTCGATACCGCGCCTGCCGGCGTGGACGATGGGGCCCTTCGTGCACTTTGGCTCCCTGTACAGATCGGAGGAAGGGAAAGGATGGGTGCCGAGCCGAACCTTGACGCCCCAGTCGTGCACCCTCGTCGGCTCCGTGCTCACCGGGGTCCTGTCATGGTTCTTTCAGGAAATGCTGGTCGGCCTTTCCGTCGTCCCTCTCCTTCCGCCGGGCATCTCGTATGCCGACCACCTGCCGCTCTACTACTTACGCGCGTCCGAGGCCGAGGCCGGCGTGACGTTCACCTAGCGGCCCGGCAGCTCTCCCAACCGGATGACGCGGATCAGGCCGTTCGGCGGGCGACAGAGGGGACTCGACACGTCGGCCAATGCCGCGAGGACCGGGCAGGCGCAGAGACGACCCGGCGATAGCCGCACATGTCCTCCGTGTCGCATAGCAGGCAACAGGTGATCCGAGCGAGGGGGCATGAAATTAGAGGCAATTCGAGTAACCAGGAGCTCCCAGCGCGATAAACGCGCAGAGCGGACTGGATCGATTGAAGCGTGGTCTCCTGCGGCGCTCGGGCTCGAGCACGAGGACAGCGTCGACCACATGGTTCAGGTGAAGGCAGGAGAATACGACCAGCAGCTGGCTGCTATCCTCGGCTCAGCGTCATGCTGGTCGTATTCCGACCCGGACACCTTTGCCAAGACGATGCATCGCCGTGCCGGAGTTCCCTGGAACGAGACCGTGGCGCTCACGGATCGCAACCCTGCGCTCCTCACGGACGTGACCGCATACCTCGTCCAGAGCGAGGATAGGAGGCTGTGTATCCTCTGCTTCCGTGGCACGGGGCCACTGAACATCATCAACTGGCTGTCGGACGGCAGCTCCAGGGTGGTTCCCTTCTTCTCGGCAGGCCATATTCATGGCGGCTTCTTCCATGCCGCGATGATGCTGACGACGACCCTCAGAACCTTGCTCCAGAGCGCCCGCAAGGGCGGATCCATCTGCGAAGCCGTCGCGCGGGAGAGGGCCATGTGGAGCGACTGCCTCAGGAGAGACCCGCGGGGCTGCGGGGACGATCGGCGCCGCGCCGGGGCGGACGTCGGCGCCGCGCGGCGGGTGCTCCGGCCACCCAGGGGGGACGACCCCGATGTGCTGGAGGCGCTCTACATCACCGGTCACAGCCTGGGCGGCGCGCTCGCCATCGTCACGGCGGCGCTCCTCTTCGTGGAGCCTCGGCTCGCATACTTCCGGGAGAAGCTGCGCGGCGTGTACACGTACGGGCAGCCGATGGTCGGTTACCAGGACTTCAAGGACAGGTTCGAACGAGATCTCGGAAAACGGCTCTTCAGGCATGTCTATCGCAACGACGTCTTCCCGGGCCTGCCTGCGCTAAATATGGGTCGCTTCGTGCATTTCGGCTCGCTGTATACCGCGAAAGAGGGCGCTGAATGGCTGCCGAGCCGAGCCTCGACGAGGCAGGAGCGCACGCTCCTGGGGGCCATTGGCCAGGCTGCGCTGGCGGGGATCCAACAAGAATTTTTCGGCAATCTCCCCGTCCTCAATCTCATTCCGCTGCGCTTGTCGGTCGCCGATCATTCGCCTATCAAGTACCTGCGCGTATCCCGGGAGGGGGCCGCCGATATCGAGCTCGTGTGAGCCGGGAAGGCCGGGCGGGACGCGCTGATGGGGATCGAGGCACCGACGGTGCGAGCTTGCTGAAGCACGAGGGCTGTTGCGTGCCGCGACCATGAGGCGCGCCGCGGCCCAAGCGCTCAGCGAGGCGCGGGCTGCCCGAGGACGGCGCTCTCCTGCTCATGCCTCCCCGGCGCTGCTCCTCTGGGATGGCTCACCCGCAAGGTGGAAATCTTGCTGCGCCACGCCGTTCCGAACGCCGATCGGGCACGCTGCCGCCACGATGGCCGACCGGACGATTCAGAAAAGCAGCGCTGCCTTCTTGATATCGCTCGCGCAGGCGGCCGTCGCCGCCTGCGGAGATGACGGCAGCGGAGAGGCGAGCGCCTCGACGACATCTTCCGCGAGCTCGCACACAAGCGCGAGCGCCGGGACCGGCGGCGGCTCGACCGGTGAGGGCGGTGCTAGCGGCGGCGCGACAGGTGGCGGCGGCGGCGGCGCAACGGGCGGCGGCGGCGCGACGGGCGGCGGCGGCGGCGTGGGCGGGTCGGCTGGCGGTGGCGGCGCCGCTGTGGAACTCCTGGATCAGCTGCGCGCGCTCGACGTCGCCGAGGTCACGGAAGAGGCGTCCAAGATCCCCGGCTATCGGTTCTTCGTCATCGAGCTCGAACAGCCTGTCGATCACGATGCCCCGGGCGGCGAGCGCTTCCGGCAGCGGCTCGCGCTGCACCACCGCGACTCGAGCGCGCCGCTCGTGCTCGCCTCGACCGGCTACTCGCTGGTTCTCCCCGACCAGTACATCGAAGAGCCCACCGCGCTCTTGAACGCAAACCAGATCTACATCGAGCACCGGTTCTTCGCGCCGTCGCGCCCGGAGCCGGCGGATTGGACCAAGATGACGATCGAAGCGGCGGCCGCCGATCACCACCGCGTCGTCGAAGCGTTCCGCACGATCTACACCGGGAGATGGATCTCCACGGGGGCGAGCAAGGGGGGAATGACCTCCGTCTACCATCGTCGGTTCTACCCCGATGACGTCGACGGCACGGTGGCCTACGTGACTCCGCTCAGCCACGGCGTGGAAGATCCGCGCTACATCGATTTCCTGAACCAGGTCGGCGAGGCCGACTGCCGCGAGCGCATCGCCGCGTTCCGGCGCGAGGTGCTGCTCCGGCGCTCGGCCATGCTCGAGCGCGCGGAGACGGAAGCGGGCGCGCTGGGCTTGACGTACGACCTGTTCGGCGTGGAGGCGCAGCTCGAGAGCGCCGTGATATGGCTCCCATTCTACTTCTGGCTCTACTCGCTCGAGGCCACCTGCGACCAGATCCCGGATGTGTCGGCGTCCGACGACGACCTGTGGCTGGTGCTCGGCCTGATCTCTCCCGTGAGCGCCGGCGCCGATGCTGCGTATCTCGCCTACGAGCCGTACTACTGGCAATGCTACACAGAGCTCGGCGCCCCCCTGCCCGACACCACGGATATCGCTGACCTGCTCACGTTCGACTGGGGGTCGGTCGACCGCCTGCCGAGCATCCCCATCGAGCCGGAGTTCTCGCCTGCCGCGATGGAGGACGTCGCGCGCTGGGTCGCCACCGAAGGCAGCGAGCTCCTGTTCGTCTACGGCGAGAACGACCCCTGGTCTGCCGGGGCCTTCGATCTCGGCGCGGCGGTGGACTCGTATCGCTATTTCGCGCCGGGCGCCAACCACGGCGCGCACATCGGCGGCCTCGCCCCGGCCGACAGGGACGCCGCGGTGGCGACGCTCGCCCGGTGGGCGGGTGTGCCACGGTCGCTCGTGACGGCGCAGCCCTTGCGCGCTGCCGTCCCCCGCTCTCTTCGCATGCTGCGCCCGCGATTCGCTCTCTGATCTCTTGTCTTTCTCGATCGCGACGCTGCTCGCGGAGCTGCCGCCCAGCACCGTGATGTCCTCGCCCTCATGCTGCCAGGCGACCACGACGATGTTGCCCGCGATTGCCGAGGGCGCTGGCGCGGATGGATGACCGCGGGTTAACCTCGACCGATGACCACCGCGGACCACGGGGAGCAGGCGATGCGGCTGCAGCAATGAGCGAGGGCGCTCCCGGCGCGGCATCGCTCGAGCGACTCTGCAAGGTCGAGGTGCAGGACGCCCGCCGCGACAAGCGCCTCCTCGGGGCCGTGGTCGTCGCATCGCTCGTCGGCACGTTCGCCGCTCCGTGGGGGCTAGCCGTGCTCGGGATGGAGAAGGCCTCGCTCGTCGCCGCGCTGATCGGCCTTGGCAGCTACTTCGCCAGCGCGCTGTCGTTCGCCGGCGCGGACCGCGGGCCGGGCGAGCGCCGCCTCCGCGACGGCAGCGTGAAGATCGAGGGCGAGCGGCTGCTGATCGCGGAGGGAGCGAAGGAGAGCAGTCTGCCGCTCGCGCGCCTCGCCGGCGGCTGGACGGAGCGGACGCCGAACGGCCACGCCGCGGTGCTGTCGTTCTCGGATGGGCGCGTCGCCGCCGTCGAGCAAGCCTCGGAGGAGGAGGCGATCGACCTCCTGTCGCGGGCCGGGGCGGGGGCGCAGGCGCGCGCGGTGCGGATGCGCACGTACCGCGAGGACTCCAGCGGTCGCAAGATCGCGGGCTGTCTCCTGGCCTTCTTCGTCCTGATCCTCGCCCCGGGTGCGCTGGCGCTGCTGATCCTGCTGTTCACGGCCATCGCGCAGTGGTCCATCGCGCCGCTCGGTCCGATGGTGGCGATGGGCGGGCTCGCGCCGCTCCTGGGCGTCGCGGCGTGGCTCTGGTCCAAGGTGACGCCGAGCTGGGTGCATATCGGCACCGACGGCGTGATGGTCAAGAGCGCGTTCCGGCGGCGGTTTCTCCCGCACAGGGCCATCGTCCAGGTCGCGCTCACCCACGGGGGAGTTGGCGGCGTCTATCATTTCGTGAAGATCGGCCTGCGGCACGGCGAGTCCATCACCGTCCCGGCGGCCAGCCCCGCCGAGGCCACGGCGCTGATCGTGCGTATTCAGGCCGCTCAGGCCGCCGTCGCGATGCAAGACCGGGCGCGGCTGCTGGAGGTCATCGCGCGCAATGGCCGGCCGCTGGCCGAGTGGAAGAGAGCGCTGGGGTCGCTGGTGGCCAGCACCGGATACCGGACGGCGGGGAACGACCTCGAAGAGGTGCTGCGCATCGTCGAGGACGGTTCTGCGCCGCCGGAGCAGCGCGTCGCCGCGGCGCTCGCGGCGCGCCCGCACGGGGGCGAAGCGGTGGAGAGACGGATCCGCGTCGCCGCCGAGGCGAGCGCCGAGCCGAAGCTGAGGCTGGCGCTGGAGAAGGTGTCCGCGGGGGAGGACGAGGATGATTTGCTGGAGGAGATCGGCGCCGGCGACGCCCGGAGGGCGGCGCTATGAAGAAGAATTGAACGCAAAGGCGCAAAGGCGCAAAGACGCCAAGAGAAGAGAGAAAAGCTCGTGAAGGCGCCAGGCGAAGATTGCAACGCCGGCGCTCCAAGGAAGCGAAGGAGGAAATCTTCCCTCTTGCCTTTGGGCGTCTTTGCGCCTTTGCGCCTTTGCGTTCAACTCTTCCTCCCCGCCCGACCGGCGCTTCAGGCCACCTCGCGCCCCGCGGGTCAGGCGCGGCGAGCGCTTTCATAGGGCCAGGGCCCTCTCTATATCTTCATGGAACAGGCCGCCTGGGCAGGGCGAAAGTCCCTGCGATGCGCGAACGGCGGTTTCTGTGGGGCTATCCATCATAGGAGGGGGCGATGGCAGGATTGCTTCCGGAGTTCCGGAGGTTCATCGACTACGTGTCTCTTGTCTACCGGAGGCGGGGGCTGCGCCGGGAGCTGCCGGGCGACAGGTTCCTCGCCGAGGTGGTGAGGACGGTCGACGGCGACACGCTCCGCGTGCGCGACGAGCACGGCGTGATCCATCCTGTCCGTATGCTCTCCATCGATACGCCGGAGACGCACTTCCTCGGCGCCTCGCAAGGTTACTGGGCCGAGCTGGCCGCCGAGCGGCTCTCCGAGCTGCTCCCCGACGGCGCCGAGGTCGAGATCCAGACGGACGAACAGCCGTTCGACGCCTACGGTCGCGTCCTCGGGTACGTCCTGTCGCGCGGTCGGCTCATCAACCGGCAGATGCTGGAGGAGGGCCTTGCGACGACCTACATCGTCGCCCCGAACCTCCGGTATGCCCGGGAGCTCTCCGAGGCCGCGCGGCGGAGCTTCGCCGAGCGCCGCGGCATGTTCGGCGACGCCAGCGTCCTGCTCCCGTACGAGTTCCGGTGGAGGATGCGAGGCCATTCGAGCGCGAAGCTCGTCGGCAGCCTGTCCCGAGGCGAGGTGTACGATCTGGCGGAGCGGGAGCGGGTCCCCGTCTGGGATCGGGTGTTCTTCTTCGACGCGAAGGACGTCAGGGCGCCGTTCTTCCGCGTCAGGCCGGAGCGGGGCGAACAGGGCGACTGAACGGACCGCCGCGGGGCGCGTGCGCGCCCCGGTCGCGCATGCGGCGCGACGCGGGCCATGATGCCACGGACCGTGGCAGTTTGCCTCGCGCCGCACCGCACATCGGCTGGACGAGCGCGCTCGTGAGCTCCGTGGGCGCGGTGACCCGCGATGGCGCGAGGCGTGCTCGTTCGCCGATCCGTGCGAGGAGGCACGATCTCCCGCGCAAATCGCCCCGCTCCGCGCCTGATCAGGGATGGATCGCACAGCGGGCGCGCTTCTGGCACAGGAGTCGCCTGCGGGCGGAACTGCCCATGGCGCCTCGGCTGTGTGCCCGGCGAGCCGCCATTCGTGTGCACTGGGCGGGAGCTCCGCGCGCCGGGAGGCGGGGCGCTCGGCCAGCCATTTCTGACGACGTACCCCTCGTGAAGGAGCCGCTCGTATGCCTGTGAAGAGAATGGATATCACGTGCGTGGTCGCGTGCACTGCCGCGCTCTCGCTCGGCCTCGTGAACTGTGCCTCGACGCCGGGGGCGGTACCTCTGGCGCCTGACAGCACGCGTGGCGCGCCGCCGGGGACGGCCGAGGCGGTCGCGCCGACGGGCCCGAGGGCGCCCATGAACGCGTATCCGCCGCCCGGCCCCGCCACGCCGCGCACGAGCTACCTGCCGGTCGACGACAAGGAGCCGTTCGCCGCGCTGATGGCCCGGATGAAGGCCGACAAACCCGCGGTGATGAAGCGCCACCAGACGCTGCTCGAGGCCCGGTACGACCTCTCGAACCGCCCCGCGCCCGGGGTCACCATGTCGCGCGGAAAGCCCGTCCAGGGGGGCGTCCGCGTGAAGCTCGAGAAGGGGACGACGTGGGAGTCGCTGGCCGCGCTCACGCCCGACGCCATCCGGGATCAGGGGCTCTGGCCGCAGGGCTTCCTGCCGCTGCCCCACCCGAACCAGCCGGAAGGCGGGATGGTCTTCCCGAAGCTCCAGATCGAGGAGCTGAAGCGCCAGACGGGGAGGGATCTCACGCGCTTCGATCTCGACTTCGATATCCCGGATCACCTGATCTCCGAGTTCCCGCCGCCGATCTACCTCACGACGCGGCCTGATCTCGGCGACGTCTCCAAGGGGCAGCTCGTCACCATCGACAACTTCTACGAGCTCTTCAACGGCATCCTGAACCCGAAGCAGCTCGAGGGGCTCCGCCTCCTCGTCACGCCGTTCCCGCAGATGCAGTTCAACGCGACCGCGGACCGGCGCTCGGAGAAGGCGAGCCTCGGCGTCGCCTGCTTCGATTGCCACGCGAACGGGCACACGAACAACGCGACCCACCTCGTGGGCGACATAAGGCCGCAGGAGTTCCGTCACCGGGTCGACACCCCCACGCTGCGCGGCGTGAACATCCAGCGCCTCTTCGGCTCGCAGCGCGCGCTCAAGACCGTCGAGGACTTCACCGAGTTCGAGCAGCGAGCGGCGTACTTCGACGGCGACATCGTCATCGCCGTGAAGAAGGGGATCAACATCCTCGACCGCGGGCACCAGGTCCACGCGATGTCCGAGTTCGAGGAGATCCTCGACTTCCCCCCGGCGCCGAAGCTCGCGTTGAACGGGCGCCTCGACCCCGCGAAGGCCACGCCGGAGGAGCTCCGCGGAGAGCAGATCTTCAACGGCAAGGGCCAGTGCGCGACGTGCCATGCCGCGCCGTACTACACGGACAACCTGATGCACAACCTGCGGGCGGAGCGCTTCTTCAAGCCCGTGCTCATCAACGGACGGATGGCGACCGCGGACGGCCCCATCAAGACGTTCCCGCTGCGCGGCATCAAGGACAGCCCTCCCTACCTGCACGACGGGCGCCTGCTCACGCTGGAGGACACCGTGGAGTTCTTCAACCTCGTGCTCGGCACGAAGCTGACGGCGCAGGAGAAGGCCGATCTCACGGCGTTCCTGCGGGTGCTCTAGAAAGGCCGCGGCTACCGCCGCTCGCGGGGGCCTTTTCCCGCCGCCGCGCCGCAGGAGAGGCGCGCCGCGATGCCGTCGAGCACGCAGTCGAGACCCCTGTCGAACGCGGCGTCGGCCGGCGGGTGGGTGGCGTCCTTGACCACCTTGGCGAGCGTCGGGAAGCGGCCGGTTGCGATCATCCGGCGGATGTACGCCTCCGACGCCCGCTGCCATTCGGTCTGATCCATGCCGCTCGCGACCTCGGCGCGCAGCTCGTTGGCCTCGGCGCGGATGGCGCCGAGCACATAGGCGTTGACGGTCCCGACCGCCATCATGACGGCGTCGATGTCCTCGAAGCCCGGAGCGCCGCTCAGCGCGGCGAGCGAGGCCTCGAGGTGCGCGAGGGCGTTCGGGCCCAGATGGGGGCGGCCGCCCAGCAGATCGATGAACCACCCGTGCTCCCTCGCGGCCCGACGGGTGCGGTGGGCGATCGTCCGGAGGGCCTCGCGCCAGCCGCCGGGGATCGGCCCCGCGGACGCCATCTCCCCGTACACCGCGTCCACCATGAGCTCGAGCAGCTCCTCCTTGGTGTCCAGGTAGCCGTAGAGGCGCATCGGGCCGGCGTCGAGCGAGGCCCCGATCTTGCGCAGGGACACCGCGGCGAGGCCTTCCGCGTCGGCGAGCGCGATGGCGGCGCGCACGATCCGGTCTCTGCTCAGCGGCCCGGGAGCGGGACGGAGCGCCGGCTCCGGGCGCTCCCAGATGAGGGAGGCGCCGGTCGCGTGCGGTTTTTTCTGCCGTGCGGTCATCGCTCGTCTTGTTCGCATCGGCACCCGGTTGACAACAAATCCGACGCGATACACTGTATCGTAACAATACACTGTATCAAGGACGGTTTTTATGCACGTAGAATCGACGTCGGTGCTCGTCGTCGGGGGCAGCCTGGTGGGCCTGTCGGCCGCGGTGTTTCTGGCCTGGCGAGGTGTGCGCACGGTGCTGGTCGAACGGCACGCCGGCAGCTCGCCGCATCCGCGCGCGATCGGCTACACGCCGAGGACGCTGGAGCTCTATCGCGCGGTCGGGCTTGGACCGCACATCCCGCAGGTGCCGCCCGGCTTCCGGCTGCGCCGGGCTCGGGTCGAGAGCCTGGCCGGGGCGTGGTTCGAGGAGGTCCCGTGGACGCCCGGGGAGCAGGCGGCGCCCCCGATCGAGCGCTCGCCGTGCACGGGCGCCGCGATCGCCCAGGATCGTCTCGAGCCCAGGCTTCGAGACAGGGCGGTCGAGCTCGGCGCCGACGTGAGGCTCGAGACCGAACTGACCCGCTTCGAGCAGGACCCAGGCGGCGTGACCGCGTGGCTGCGCGAGCGCGACGGGCGAGAGGTCGCGCTGCGCGCTTCCTACCTGGTGGCGGCGGACGGCCACCGCAGCGCGATCCGCGAGGCGCTCGGGATCGGCCGCACCGGGCGAGGGCGCATCCGGGCGGTGCGCAGCGTCCTCTTCCGGGCTCCGCTCGAGGAGTACCTTCGAACGGGGGTCACGCAGTTCGCGATCGAGCAGCCGGGCTTCAGCGCATTCCTCACCACCTATGGCGATGGCCGCTGGGTGCTGATCTTCTGGGATGACGAGGAGCGCGACGCGGCGACGTTGAGAGCGCTGATCTCCAGGGCGATCGGCAGGGCTGACCTGGAGATCGAGATCGTCACCACCGGGCGCTGGGAGATCAGCGCCCTCGTCGCCGATCGATTCACGTCCGGCAGGGTGTTCCTCGCCGGGGACGCCGCGCACACGCTGCCGCCCAACCGGGGCGGTTACGGCGCGAACACCGGCATCGAGGACGCCCACAACCTCGCGTGGAAGCTCTCTGCGGTCCTCTCCGGCGCGTCGACGCCGGAGCTGCTCGACACGTACGACGCCGAGCGGCGCCCGATCGCGTGGCTCCGGCATCACCAGATCTTCGCCCGGGAAGACTACAAGGCGCACGCGGGCGGGACCGCCGGAGGCGTGCCGATCCTCGACGACGACGCCATGGAGCTCGGGCAGCTGGTCCGATCGACGGCGGTGCTCGGCGCCGGCGACGGGCTCCCGCCGGCGTTGCGGCCCGAGCAATGGGCGGGTCAGCCCGGCACGCGCGCGCCGCACGCGTGGGTGGTGAGGGGCGGCGAGCGGCTGTCGACGCTCGATCTGCTCCAGCGACGCTGGGTGCTGCTCACCGAGGACGCGCGGTGGCGCCCCGCCGCAGCGCAGGCCGGCGAGCAGCTGGGCATCGAGCTCGAATGCGTCCTTATCGGGGCGGATGTGCGGTCATCCGATGACGGCGCGCTCTGCAGGGCGTTTGGCCTCGGGGCCGGGGGAGCGTCGCTGGTCCGCCCGGACGGCTATGTGGCGTGGCGCTCGCTCGACCTGCCGGAGGATCCGGCTGGCGCGCTCGCCGATGCCCTCGGGCGGGTGTCGTCCGCCCCGCGCCATACGATGACTCCCGACGAGAGGCCCGAGACCGCCGTCGGCGCGTAACGTCTTGTACGGGTCCCGTCGCCGATCTTCCCGTAACCATTGCTTCCCCAGCTGACGTGGGGGACGCTCGCCTCCGGCACCAGGCCGGATCACCTCAGGTAATCGGAGATCGCGTCGTACCAGCGGCCCGCCATCCGGGCGTAGCCGGCCTTGTTGGGATGGACCCCGTCGCCGAGCTCGGACGTGGGGAAGTCCTTGAACTGATCGACGAAGAGGACGTGCGCGCCTTTGCTGGCGCGCGCCTCGACCAGCGCGGGGATCTTGGCGTTGTACGTGTTGACCGCGCCTGCGCCCATCGGGAAAGGAATGATGTTGCTCACGACGATCAGCGCGTCGGGCGCCTCGGCGATCAGCTCGTCGATGAGCGCGCCCAGGCGGGTGTCGGCGCCGTTCGGCTCTCGATACATGTCGTTGGTGCCGGCGTGGAGCAGCACGATGTGCGGCATGTCCCGGAGCCCCGGGGTCGGTATACGATTGGCGATCTGCTGGATGGTCTCTCCGCTGATGCCCTCGTGATTGCGGGGGAACGGCTTGCCATCGACCATCGCGGGGCCGTTCGCCTGCTGCGTGCCCGTGAAGGTGACCTCGTGGCCGTCCTGCGTGGCAAGGTGGAAGAGCTCGACCCGGTAGCCGCCGTCGAAGCCGAGACCGAAGGTGATCGAGTCCCCGAGGGGCAGGATCTTGCAGGCGCCCGTCGCAGGGCAAGGCTGGAACCCTGTATCGGGCGAGCCCCCGCTTCCGCTGGATGCTTCCGCTGTGCTGCCGCTCCCTCCTGCGCCTCCAGCCCCGCTGGCGCTGCTCGAGCTCGAGCTGCTGGAAGAAGCCCCGCCGCCCGAGCCGCTGGTCGCCGTCGTGCTGCTCGCTCCGCTCGTGCTCGAGGAGACGCCCGACCCCTCACCCGTGCTCGTCGTCTGGGGGCCGCCGGAGGAAGAAGAAACCCCTCCTCCAGACCCACCCGAGTCTTCGGGCGACCCATCAGAAGCGCTGGAGCAGGCCATGGAACCGACCAACAGCAGGCCCACGAGCGGAATCCCGCGGGCAAAGGTGCCGAATGCGCCACGGCGGACGAGCAGCGAAGAGGTCGAGGTAGACATGTGAGCCCCGCTCCCGGTCAGCGACCGAATAAAATTGTGTTGTAAGCAGAGGGGCGGGAGCTCGGCGCAATGCCACACCACCCGCACAGCCTCTGCGAGGAAGTGAAGGGAAGGGTACGTGGCGCTCGCAGAGAGGTCGTTCAAATTCCCGGCGAAGGTTTTCAGGATCCCGACGCGCGGGACCCGATCCACCCGGCGCCAGCGAGCAGAGGTGTGTGTGCGCTCACATGCCTGGCGCACGAAGGGCTTGACCCCCGTGTTGCTCGATGTCGACGATGATCCGGGGCGATTCCAGGCATGAGCGCGGAGTATTCAGCAAAGTACGGCGCGGCTCTCACCGGCTCGGACTGGGTGGGGGTGCCCCTCCGGATCGGGTACGTGCCCGAGACCGGCCGGCTCGAGGGGCTCGAGGCGGTGAGCGATGCGGTCCTGGTGTGGACGGGAGGCCCCTCGCAGGTCGACATTCGCTTCGCGGAGCCGACCTCGGGCGAGGTCCGGGAGCATTCCTTCGAGCGGCTCTCGGGAATGATGGACCTCTTGCCGCGGAGGACCAGGCTGTACAGCGTCGAGTGGCGGGGGCGGCCCTCCGTGTGCACGTCGGTGAACTTCCCCGAAGCATCCATGTTGGCGCTCTGCGCGTCTCCGTCCGCCGTGCTGGTGCCGGAGCGGGAGCCGCGGTTCGGTCTGGTCGACGCCCACGTCGTCGACCTGGTCCGTCGCCTGCAGGCGCAGGCCGAGGGGCAGGAGTACTTCGGGGCCGTCTACGTGCAGTCGCTCTGCCTGGCGCTGGCCTCCTATCTATCGGCGCGGTACGGAGCGGGATCCGGGGCGGAGATCTCGCTGCGCAACGCGAGCCTCTCGAGGAGCCAGCGAACCCAGATCGAAAAATTCGTCGACAGCGAGCTCTCCTCGAACTTCGGGCTCGTCGACCTGGCGGGGCTGGTGGGCTACTCGCCGGACCATTTCTCGCGCTTGTTCAAGAGCGCCTTTCACCAGACTCCCCACCAGTACGTCATTTCGCGCCGCATCGAGAAGGCGATGACCATGCTCCAGGACGAGCGGCTGTCCATCGCGGAGATCGCGCTGGAGTGTGGCTTTTCCAATCAGGGGCACCTCACGACGGCGTTCAAGCGCCGCACGGGGACGACGCCGGGCGCCTATCGAAAGAAGTGAGCGACCGCGCGCGGGTCCCGCGATCACTGGACCAGCGGGGCCGGCGGGCCCTCGGCCTCGTCCTGAGAGCCATCCAGCATGATGCCCGGATCGACCGGCGCCACCGCGCTTCGCAGGGCGAGTTGCCGCTGCAGCAGCTGCTTGGTCCGCAGGACGCCCGACACCGAGCGGATGAGGCTCCGGTGATCCGCGCCGAAGTCGATCCGCGGCACCGAGAACGGCGCGTCCGCGGAGCTACGGAATCCGCTGACCGTCGCATGGTCGCCAGGCCAGTTGGTCACGGCTCCCAGGAAGCCGAGCCGGCGAAGCGTCGCGCACTCGCGAGGACCGAAGTCCGCGCCCACGTGCCCGTTCGGATAGCCGAAGATGGGGACCGGGCGCCTGGCCTCGGCGCGCAGGCGCGCCCAGGACACGTGGATCTCGTGCATCGATTGCGCGTCGCTCGTCCTGGAGAGCACCGGATGGGTGACCGTGTGCGGTCCGAACGTGATGCCGCGCGCCTCGCACGCGCGGACGTCATCCCACGACATGGGCGCGTACCGCGCGGGAGGGCGCGCCGGGAGATCGACCTCGGCCGCGGCGGCGAGCCGCTGGATGGCGCGGAGCTTCTCGGTCTCGGGCACGCGCTTGCAGCGCTCCATGAAGCGCCGCGCGAGCTGCGCCCGCGGGACGCCGTCGTCCAGGCGGATGACGTGGCGGAGGCCGCCCACCATCACGCTGAGCTCGCGGCGCCGCGTCGTCTCGAACACGTGCTCCACGCGGTGCCACCAGCACCACAGATGGCCGTCCAGATAGCCGCTCACCACGAAGATGGTGGCCGGGCAATCGAACTCCGCGAAGATCGGCGCGGCGACCGTCGCCTGGTCGATCGTGCCGTCATCCATCGTGAAGGCGACGGCCCGGTCGATGGGCGGCTCCTCGCCCGCGAGGCCCCGGAACACCCGCTCGAGCGACACGAGCGGATACCGCTCGCGTCGCAGGAACTGCAGCGCGCGCCGGAGGGCGCGCGGATCCAGGCCCTCGATCCCGCGATCCGGGTCGGCGAACCGATGCATCACGATGATGGTCGAATGGCCGTGCATCATCGGCGTGAATGGCCGCGTCGCCCACGGTGCGGCCAGGAGATCGGAGAGCCATCGCATTGCGTTCGACATGAGTCGTCCCCCCGGTAGGTCCGTCGATCCTTGAGATCACGCGCCTCGATACCGCAATCGGTCCGTACCACCATTCCTTTCTCCCCCCATCGAGTAGACTGTCGATCTCTCGACTCGGCCGCTCATCGAGCGCCAGGCATGTCTCGCTGTCCTCCCGCCGCGCCGTGGCTCTCCGGTACGGAACACACCGTCCAGGGCATCGCAAGAGCGAAGCCGGGACGGATGGGGCCTCGACCTGGCAGAGATCGACACGAGCGCTGCAACACGCCGCATGACTACATTGCGGACGGCAGGGGCGCGACTCGAATACACTATACGTCGAATTCACGAACTGACAAGCACATCGCACAACAAACGAGAAGGCCGGAGTACGGGGGCCGCAAAGCTCAATAAGGACATGGACAGCGGCCCAGGAGTGGTGATCCGTCCCAGTCTTCGACTGGGCACGTCCCGCGACGGCGACATCTCACCGGCCCAGGAGCCCGTCGAGAGCCCGCGTGGGCGGCCCGGTCGCCGGCCCACAAAGTCGTTCGTTTTCGCCAGGTTACAAAAATCGTCGCCGGCCGGTCACGAAAGGTGAGCCGCGCCTGGCTCGCCTGAGCACTGAAGAGGGCGGGCCGGGGGTCGGCCTGGCGACCCACATCAACGGACGCGCGCCGGTGCTTCTCGGAGGTAGTCGAGCAGCCGGGCCTCGTCGCTGCCGATCATCCGATCGATGCCGTCCTCGCGGAAATGGCGCTGGATCTGCAGCGCCCCCGCGGTCGTCCGCACGAGGATGGCGACGCGCCGGAAGCGGCCCATCACGGGCGGCCGAATCCGCTGCATCGCCGCCTCGAACTGCGGGTCGTTCCGCCCCACCGCGGCGCGCAGATCGATGAGCAGACACAGCCGATGGCGGTCGACCCGGTCGAGCGCGCGGCTCACCTCCATCCACAGCTCCTCGAACTGCGCGACAGACTCGGACGGCAGCGCGCTCCGCGTGACCCGTGCGATCTGCGAAACCGGGTCGATCGTCACCGTGTGGTGCGCGTTGCGGAGGAGCTCGAGCATGACCAACGACCATTCTATCAGACCCAGAGCAGCGGAGCGAGCGAGCAGGCCTGGCACCCCGGGTGGAGCTGCCGAGTTCGCCGGCGTGGCCTGGCTGTTCCTTCGACGCCGCCGGAAGAGACGCCTCCGACACGTAATCGAAACCTGCTCGGCGAGCCCCACCGCGTGAGTCGCGCTGACGCGCAGTGGCAAATCCTGAGGCAGGAGCGGCGAGGGATGCGCTCGGCCGGCGGAATGGTCCAGGGGCCCCAGCGCTTCGCCGGGTGACGCGGGCGCGCGCGGCCCCGGCGCGCCGATCCGCTCAGCGGATCGCGAGCGGGATGCCCGGTGATCCGGACGCGCCCCGGAGGGGCAGCGGGCTGTAGACGTAGAAGAACTCGTAGGGGCTCTTGTGGCCGTGGGGCCGCTCCTGGAGCTCCGCGGCCAGATCCGCGGCCAGCTCCGAGAGCACCATCACCTCGTGCATGAAGATTCCGCTCTTCACCAGCAGGTGATGGTGCACCGGGAAGACCACCCCCGGCGCCACCGGAGGCTTCGGCGGGGTGACCTCGATGCCGAAGTTGTCCGACCCGACGCAGGCGATGCCCTTCGATGCGAGCCACTTCGCGACCTCGATCCCGATCCCCGGCTGGGCCAGCCCCACGCCTGGCTGCGTGTAATACCCCTCGGTGCCGAGCTCCCAGTTCTCCTCCCAGCCCGTGAAGATCAGCACGACGTCGCCGACGCCGATGTCGCGCTCGTCCATCTTCTGCGCGCGCAGCGTCTTCTTCACCATGGCCAGCGTGATCTCCTGGCCGAACGCGAGCGTCTGCCCGCCGTTCGCGTAGCGCTTGACGTCGAGGAGCACGCCGCGCGTGACGAGCGGCTTCACGTGCTCGACGCCGAGGTGCGCGAGCCCGTCTTCGGTGAGGATCTCGGCGCCAGTGAACTGGTTGTAGAAGAGCGCGTCGGCGGGGTCCGTGCTCCCGGGCGGGATGTAGCCGAAATGGCCCAGCGCGTCGAACTCCGTCCCCATCTGGCCGAACTCTCCGTGCATCACCTCGGAGTTCGTGACCTGCTGCTGGATGACCGCGGTCGGCCCGGCCTCCACGGAGAGCCCCTGGTTGCCCGGGAACGTCGGCATCCCCGGCTCGTAGACGTGACCCAGACGATAGACCTTGCCCTCCTTGATCAGGCGCTTGCCCTCGAGGACCTTGTCCGGCGTCTGCGTGTTGGAGGCGCCCGCCTCGTCGTCAGGGCCCCACGGCGAGGGACCGGGCATCGGATCGTAACTCTCCAGCATCGGCACGCCCCGGGCCAGCGCTGCCCCCGCGACCAGGCTGACGGCCATGGTCACAACGATCGCGCCACGCAACGGCATCACTCCAGGCTTCATAGGCAACCTCCTGGGTCACATCGCACGTTGTACCGACAGCGCTCCGCGCTCCGTTATGGGCGCGGGCGCATGTCATCCATAGAGTACACCGTCAGGGGCGCCAGGAACCTGCTCTCACGAGGTCATCGCGGGCTTCGCCAATGCCGTGAAGGCATTGTGCGTATCCGCGTACACCCGGTCGCTCGGTGGGAGCGCTCGGTCACCAGCGGAGCCGGCGTCCGAGCGCGTAGGCAATGCCGCTCTCCAGGGTGCCTTTGGTCACGATGCCGCTCAGATCGGCGCCCATCGTCGTGAGCGTCTGCGCGATCTGCGGCTTGATCCCGGTGAGCACGACCCGGGTGCCGAGCAATCCCGCGGCCCGGGCCGCGTCGACGAAGGATCGCGCCACCCGCTCGTCGACGACCTTCACCCCGGTGATGTCGAGGATGGCGATCCTGGCCTGCCGGTCGGCGATCCCTTCAAGCAACGTCGTCAGGATCTGCTCGGCGCGCGCGGGGTCGACGCTCCCGACGATCGGCATCGCGACGACGCCGGGCGCCAGCGGCAGGAGCGGCGTGATGAGCTCCTGGATCGTCGCCTGCTGCATCTCGATGAGCCGCCGCTGCATCTCCGCGCGCTCGGCCTCGGCCTGCTTGGCCCGGCTGATGTCCACCGAGATCGTCCCGACCGCGTAGATCTTCCCCTCGGCGTCGCGGATGGGGAACTTGGTCGACAGGTAGGTGCGCGGACCGTCCGGGTAGACGAGCACCTGCTCGGATGCGCCCGGGCGCCCGGCGGCCGCCACCTCTTCATTGGCCTTTCGTATCGAGGCGGCCGCCGGCGCCGGGAGAAGGTCGTAGACGACGCGCCCCAGCAATTCCTCGCGGCTCATCTTGTAAAACGACTCGATTTCGCGGTTCACGAGGAGGAGCCGGCCCGCGGCGTCCACGGCGACCACCATGGACGGCGTGTATTCGAGGAACGCATGGAGCAGGCTCTCGCTCCGCTCGAGCATCTGCTCCGTATGCTTGCGCGCGGTGATGTCGTGCGCCGACCCGAGCATCCGCCGCCCCGGTCCCTCCGGATCGCGGCCGAGCGCGACGCCTCGCTCGAGGAACCATCGCCAGCCGCCGTCGCGACCGCGCACGCGGTACTCCACCGTGGCCTGCTCCCCGCTCTCCGAGGCAGCGACGCGAGCCCGGTACTCCTCGATGCGACCGATATCGTCCGGATGGACTACCGAGGACAGGCCGTCGCCGCGGGGCGAGCCGGCCGCGGCTCCGCCGCCCTCTTCGAGGAGACCGGCGAGCTCCCGGTTCCGGTAGACGTACCGCCCCTCATCGAGATCGAGCACGTAAACGACGCTGGGCAGCGCGTCGACCAAGCGCTCCGGGAAGCCGCGGCCAGCCGCCTCCAGCTCGGCGACGCGGGAGCGCAGGCGCTGCACTTCCTTCTGCAACGCGTCCAGCTCCGCCTCGAGTGCCACGGTCTTCTGCGCGTCCATCGGCCTTCCAGGGCGAGGTTATCCCAGCCTCGGGCTGAGGTGGGCCACAATTTTCCTGGGAATCCTGGCTCCAGCACGATCGCGCGGTATTTTTCGACAAAGGCGCTGGCTGCCTCCCGGGCCGCCAGCCGTCGGCGGCGCGCATCGCGGAGGCGCCTTGCCGGCAAGACGGCGAGCGCGAGCGCGAAGGTCATGAACGTGGAAGTGCTGCGCGTCGGCTGACCTGGACCGCCAATGCGGCAGCCGCGATCCCCGCCGGCGCCAGTCCCAGGACTGCCTGTACCAGCGGACGCCGTGCTACTGCCCGCGTTCCCGCCGCCCGCAACACTGCTGCTTGCGCCGCCGCCGCCGCCCGCAACACTGCTGCTTGCGCCGCCGCCGCCGCCCGCAACACTGCTGCTTGCCTCCACGTCAGGTGGAGGCCGCTCACGACATGAGAGGCGACCTTCCGCCGTCGACGCCCTTGTCGATGGCGTCGCTGTCCGGCGCGAGGCGGAAATTCGTGAGCACGGGCAAGCTGCCGTCGGCCTGTCGCGGAGCGTCCAGCCCCATTTCGGACGGATCCTGAAAGTCCGCGTCCGAGGCCGTGACACCCCCCGCCGTCCAGGAGTTGTTCGCGCCGTCGGCGCCGTTGCGGTTCGAGAACAGCGTCCCGCCGAACGCCAGATTGTTCCAAACTGCGGGCCCTCCGGGTTGACAGGTCCAGCGTCTCTGCGATATCGGCTGCGTGTGCGCCGCCGGAGCACATGGGGAGTGGATCCATGCGACGATTCGCGATCTCTCGTTGGCTGATAGCGTGTTTGGCGAGCTGTACGTCGGCGCCGCCGTCCACGCCGGGGGATGGGGTCGTCGAGGGGCCCCCGCCCCCTGCGCCGTCGTGCCCGACCCAGAAGCTCGCGTTCACCCGGGAAACGGGGTGCGTGAACGATGGATCCCTGGAGTTTTGCCTGCCGTCGGACGACGCGGCGCTCCTCGCGCGCGTGCGGGGCATCGCGCCGGCGATCCGGGCCGGCTCGTCGCGGGGGCGCGCCAGGTGCGATGTGCCCGCGGAGACCCTGTACTTCTTCCCCACGGGAGACGCCGAGTGCACCGCGCGCCATGGCGCGCTCGACGACGCGGCCTGGGACCAGGTCTGTCGTATCGCCGCGCTGCCCGAGGTGCGGGAGATCGTGCCGACGTGGTACGAGTGAGCGCGGGCGGGCGCTCCTGCGCTGGCTCGCCGGCCGAGCGGCCCGGCCGCGTGGATCGCTGGTAGAACCACGCCGCGGAGAGGGCCGCCCGCCATCCCCCGGGCGTGAGGGGGTGAGCAACCCGATCACGGACGCGCGAGGCCGGCCGCTCTGGAGTCACTTGACACCGCTCGGGGGCGGCACCTTGTTCGCCGTGGTCCGACCCCTGCCGTGCCCCGCCCGGCTCATGCGCTCTCGGCGGAGCGCGTGGCGCTCGTCGCGGCGAGCGGGCACGCCAGTGAGGCGCTGGGCTTCCAATTGCGGTTGCGGTTACGGCGAAACTCCAGCTCCGGGAAGAGGAGGGTGCACACATGGCTGATCGCTGGGAGGACCCTGTTCGTACGACGAGCTTCGGATTGCAACTGGTCGAGCCTCATACCTTGCGGGAGAACCGCGGCTCGTTCATCGGGCTCGGCATCGCCCTCCTGGTGCTTGGGGCTCTCGCGATCCTCATGCCCGTGATCGCCTCGCTGGTCACGGCGGTCGCCATCGGGGCCGTGCTGGTGGCGAGCGGCCTCTTCCAGGGCCTCCACGCCATCCAGCACCGGCAATGGGCCAACTGCGGGTGGTCGCTCGCGAGCGCCCTGCTCCAGATCGCCGCGGGCGTCCTGATCGTGGCCTTCCCGGTGACGGGCACGGTCACGCTGACCTTGATCCTCGCGGCCTTCTTCTTCGCGGAAGGTTTCCTCAAGATCGTCCGCGCGCTCCAGCATCGCGAGATGCCCGCCTGGGGCTGGCTCCTGTTCGACGGGCTGCTCGCGCTGGCGCTCGGGGTCCTCATCTGGTGGCGCTGGCCGAGCACCGCGGCGTGGGCGATCGGGCTGCTCGTCGGCGTCAACGTCCTCGTCAGCGGCACGTCGATGTTGCTGATCGGGACCAGCGCGCGACAGCGGCCGGTGGCCAGCATGTGACAGGCGCCCCGGGCCGGCGACAGCGCCAACGCTCGTCCCTCACTGGCCACCTCCGCTCGTGGCGAGCAGCCAGGTCTCCACGGCGTGCGCGAAGCCCTCGTCGGCGTTCGACAGCGTGATGAAGTGGGCTTGCCGCTGCACGACGGCGCGCGCCTGCCCCATGGCGATGCTGAGCCCGCTCTCCCGGAACATGAGCACATGGTCGGGCAGCTCGCCGATCGTGGCCATGGCCGCGCCGGAGAGGCCGAGGCGCGCCGAGAGGGTCCTCGCGACCTCTCCGGAGTTGGCCCGCGGGTGCACCACCTCGATGCAATGGGGCACGGGGCGTGACGCGGAGAAGAACGCGCAGGCCCCCTGGAGGTCCGACTCGCCGCGCTCCAGCCCCTCGGCGTCGTCGCTGACGCCGACGATCTTGACCGCGCTGTCCACGACGCCTTCCCAGCGCTCGACGACTTTGGGGACACACTGCGCGACCGCCTGCTCGCGCGCGACGTGCGGCGTGCCGGCGCGGCGCACCAGCCAGTCGTCGCCCTGGTAGACCCAGACCGCGGCGCCGTGTCGCTCCAGGGTCGCGATGACGACCGCGGCCGCGCCGTTGTCCATCGGGTGCTGCTCGATCACGGAGAGATCCGGCCGCACCAGCACGGCGCCGCCGAACGCGGCGACGGGCGTCGCGATCCCCAGCCGGCCGAGCAGGACGCGCAGGCCGCGCGGCGAGCGCCTGCTCATCAGCGCGAGGTCGATCCCGGCGTCGCGGAGCCGACTCACCGCCTGCTCCGCCCTGGGGGTGAGCACGCCGTCGGGCGTGAGGAGCGCGCCGTCCACGTCGGCGAGCAGCACGCGAATCCCGGTCATGCGGCCTTCCTCGCCACCGGGGTGGCCAGGGCGGGCGTCCGCCACCCGCCGAGGTCTTCGGCGAGGCGGTCGGCTTCCGCTGGGCCCCAGCTGCCCGGCTCATAGGGCGAGAGCGGCGTCGCCTGGTCGAGCACCGGATCGACCACGGCCCATTGCGCCTCCACTTCGGCCTGGCTCGCGAACAGGGTAGGATCGCCGGCGAGCGCATCGCCGAGGAGCCGCTCGTAGGGCCCCAGCGCCTCGGACAGGTCGTTCGTCACGAGCAGCTCGGTCGGCTGTCCGGCCATCATCTCGCCGGGCGCCTTGATCCGCACGCCGACGGCGAGCTCCGGCGCCGGGGCGAGCCGGATGCGCACGTAGTCCGGATCCCCGCGCCCGACATCGTCGAACACGGCGTGCGGAGGCCGCCGCATCAGCACGATCACCTCGGTCGCCGCGACCGCGAGGCGCTTGCCGGCGCGGATGAAGAACGGCACGCCCGCCCAGCGCCAGGTGCGGATGCGGAGCCGCGCGGCGCAGAACGTCTCGACCTGCGATCCTGGCGCGACGCCCGGCTCGCCGCGGTACCCGTGGTATTGACCGCGGACGACGTGCGCCGGATCGAGCGGCGCGATGGCCCGCAGCAGCCGGACGCGCTCCGCGCGCACGGCGTCCGCGTCCCCGGACGGGGGTGGATCCATGGCGAGGCACGCGACCACCTGCAGGAGGTGGTTTTGCAGGACGTCGCGGATGCACCCGGTGGCGTCGTAGAACCGGCCTCGGCCCTCGATGCCGAACCGCTCGGCCATCGTGATCTGGACGCTCTCGACATGGTGGGAGTTCCAGACCGGCTCGAGCAGCGCGTTCGCGAAGCGGAAGTAAACGATGTTCTGGACCGGCTCTTTGCCGAGGAAGTGGTCGATCCGGAAGATCTCCTCTTCCGGAAAGACGCTCACGAGCGTGCGGTAGAGCGCCCGAGCGGACTCCAGATCGTGGCCGAACGGCTTCTCGACGACGAGCCGCCCTCGCCGCACGCACCCGGAGCGGTCGAGCGCCTTGACGACCTCTTCGAACAGGTCGGGCGGCACGGCCATGTAGTGGAGCGGCCGCTGGGCGGTGCCGAGCCGCTCGCGGAGGCGGTGGAACGTCGCCGGATCGGCGTAATCCCCGCTCACGTACGAGAGCCGCGCGCACAGCTCGCGAACCACGCCCGCCTCGAACGCGCCCGCCCGCTCGAGGCTCTCGCGGACGCGGGCGCAGACCTGATCGAGGCTCCACGGGCTCTTGGCCACGCCGACGATCGGCACCTCCAGCTTGCGGCGGCGGACCAGCCCGGCCAGCGCCGGGAAGATCTTCTTGAAGGCCAGGTCGCCTGTCGCTCCGAAGAGCACGAGCGCGTCGGCGGCGTTCATGCCGCCTGCTCGGCGGCGCCGGACATCACGCGCCGCGTGCCCGAGCTCTCCTTACCTTCCATCCATCCAGTGCGCATGCGCTCGGCTCCTCGCGTCTCGCCATGGCCCGGGGGCCCTGGTCCCGATCCGGCATCGCGTGTGCCACGCTGGATCGGCGCGAGCACGCCTTTCGTCACGCGCGCTGTGACGCCGTGCGCCTGGGCCTGCCTGCCCTGACGGCCCGCCTCTTCAACAGGAGCGGGAGGCTCTCGATCACGTCGACCCGATCCGCGATGAACAGCGCGACCCAGTGGGAGAGCCGGTGATCCGGGACCTTGTAGGCGATGCGGCGCAGCGCGCCGCTCGCTCCTCTCGGCGGCAATGCCGTGCTGAACACCGGTGTCGGGCGGGCGCGCCCTGGGTGCCTGAGCAGCGGCCCCTCGATCGGCTGCTGCTCGGGCTCGATCCAGTGCGCGCTCTCCAGGAGGCGCGGCGGCACCTCCCTCGGGACGCCTGGCCTGTCCTCGAGGCAAAGATCGACTCCCCAGTACGGCAGCTCCCTCGGCAGCACGATCTCGGCTTCCATGATCCTCCCCTCCTCGATGACGGAGCTCACTTGGCCCCCCGCGGAATGAGCACGCATTTGAGGATCCCGTCGGTCCTCGCCGCGAACACCCGGTACATCTCCGGGGCCGCCTCGAGCGGGGCGCGGTGGGTGATGAGCGCCCTCGGGTCGATGTTCCCGCTGCGGACGTGCTCGAGCAGGCGGGGCATGTACCGCTTCACGTCGCACTGCCCGGTCTTGATCGTCAGGCCCTTGTTCATGGCCGCGCCCACGTCGAGGAGGTTCCACGGCGGCCCGTAGACGCCGACGATCGAGACCCTCCCGCCGCGGCGGACCGACTGGATCGCCCAGTTGAGGGCGACGGGCGAGCCGGCCTCGAGCTTGAGCGCCTTGCCCAGCACGTCGTGCAGCGCCGAGCCGTTCGCCTCGAGGCCGACCGCCTCGATGCAGACGTCCGGCCCGCGGCCGTCGGTCATGTCCCGGAGCGCGGACACGACATCCGGGGTCTCGCTGAAATCGAGCGTCTCTGCCTTGTTGTGCCGGCGCGCGAAGTCGAGGCGGTAACCGACCGAATCGACGGCGATGACCCGGCGCGCGCCGAGGATCCATGCGCATCGCTGGGCCACGAGGCCCACGGGCCCGCAGCCGAAGACGGCCACGGTGTCCGCGGGGCCGATGTCCCCCATCTCCGCGGCCTGGTACCCCGTGGGGAGGATATCCGAGAGAAAGAGCGCGTCCTCGTCCGAGAGGTCGTCGGGGATCTTCATGGGGCCGACGTCGGCGAAGGGGACGCGGACGCGCTCGGCCTGGCCGCCCTGGTAGCCGCCGGTCGTGTGTGAATAACCGAAGATCCCGCTGGCGAGCGTGGTGAGCGGGTTCGTGTTCTCGCACGCGGAGGTGCGCTCTCGCTGGCAGAAGAAGCACGTCCCGCAGGCGATGTTGAAGGGCACCACGACGCGGTCGCCGCGCTTCAGCGTTTGCACCGAGGCCCCGAGCTCCTCCACTACCCCGGTGAACTCATGGCCGAAGATGGTCCCCACGCGCGTGTCAGGCACGTAGCCATGATAGAGGTGCAAATCAGATCCGCAGATCGTGGCGCGACTCACGCGCAGGACCACGTCGTTCGGATGTTGAACCCGAGGCTCCGGGTTTTCCTCGACGCGGACGTTCTTCGGCCCATGGTATGTGAGCGCCAGCATTCGCACGACCTCCCAGCTTGTCCGATGGGGCAATGCAAGGGCTGAACCAGGCGCGCGCGCTCGTGGGTGCACCTGGCGTAGGCATCGGCGCTCCGGGCTTCGGGCGCCCAGCCTCGGGACATCGAGGACATCGCTGCTGGCGCCGGCGGCCCGGGCGCCATTCGCCCCATCAGCGGTCGTTCGTCCTCTTCTTCTCTTTCTTCGGCGGCGGCAGCTTCAGCCTCTTCGGATCGCCGAGCGCGCAGGCGCCTCCTTGCCGAGGCGATAGGCCGCCATCTTGCGCTTCAGGGTGTTCCTGTCGATGGCGAGCGCCCGCGCAGCGCGCGAGAGGTTGCCCTCGTGCACCTCGAGCGCGCGTCCGATCGCGGCGCGCTCGGCCGACGCCACGGTCTCCGCGAGCGGCGCGACCTCCTCGCCGCCCGCCTCCGACGCCGTCGCTCGCGCGATCCCGCCTGCGCCGCCGCTCGCGGGCCGCGCCGCCGGCGACGCGATCTCCGGCGCGAGATCGCGCACGTCGACCGTGTGCTCGCAGAACACGCCCCACCGCTGCACCTCCGCGCGCAGCTCGCGCACGTTGCCCGGCCAGGCGTGCTGGTAAAGGCGCCTCAGCGCCTCGCGCGTCACCTCGAGCCCGCGCCCCTTGCGCCGCGACTGCACCTCGTCGAGGAACGCGCCGACGAGCACCTCGATGTCGCCACCCCGCGCGCGGAGCGGGGGAACCTCGATGATCGCGCCGCGGAGCCGGTAGTACAGATCCTCGCGGAACGTCCCTTCCTCGACCATCGCCGCGAGATCGCGGTGGGTGGCCGCGAGCACGCGGACGTCCAGCTCGATCTTCGCCTCGCCGCCCACCCGCCGCAGCGTCCCGTCCTGGAGCACGCGCAGCAGCGACGCCTGCACCCGCGGCGACAGCTCGCCGATCTCGTCGAGGAACAGCGTGCCGCCGTGCGCCTGCTCGAAGACGCCGCGCCGCCGCCCCGCGGCCCCGGTGAAGGCCCCCGCCTCGTGGCCGAACAGCTCGCTCGCGAGCACGCCCTCGGCGAAGACGCTGCAGTTCTCCGCGATGAACGGCCCTCTCGCGCGCGGGCTGTGCTCGTGGATCGCCCTGGCCGCGAGCTCCTTTCCGGTCCCGGTCTCGCCGACGATGAGCACGGGCACGTCGGTCGCGGCGACCCGGGCGATGCGGGCGCGGAGGAAGCGCATCGGCTCGCTCTCGCCGACGAGCACCGTGTCGCGCGCGCGCGCCTCGGCCCGCAGGCGCACGACCTCCTCGCGCAGCGCGCGGATCTCGGGGAAACCCTCGATGTCGAGCCGGACCTCGCGCACCGGCCGCGGGTGCGGGTGCGGCACGAACGCCGCCGGGATCACCTGGAGCATGCGCGCCGGCAGGATCCCTGCCTGCACCAGGATGACCCAGAGCGTCTGCGCCTGCGGCGTGCCGGCCGAGAGCAGGACGTCCGTCGCCCACGCCGCCGGGGGAAAGGCGCGCTTGAGCTGCGCCGAGAGCTTGCCGAGCGCGCGGAAGAGCTTCGCGTGGTCCGACGGATCGTCGACGTCCACGACCCGGAGCTCGATCCGCGGCGCGCGGGCCCGCGCCCGCTCGACGAGCGCCCGCGACGGCGCCTCGCCCGCCGGGATGGTGAGGACCACGATCGCGTCGTAGCGGCTCTCTTCCTGGTCGAGGAGCCGCAGCACCGGCCCGCGATCGCCCTCGGGCCGGCGGCCATGGTGCGCCGGCGCCGGCCCGAGCGTGCCCGCGTCCGACCAGGTGAGGAGGAGGCGATTCACTGGTGCACCGTACACCAGGTATGGTGCACGATGTACCACTTTATCTGGTGCGCGGCGCACCACGTTGAGGCGTTCTGCCGGCGCCGCCGCGGGCCGCGCGCTGGCACGGAAGCCGCAAGTCTCCTCCGCATTCCCATGGGCATTCCCCTTCGTATCCGCGTTTGCGTCCGCCTTTGCCGCCTGCCCCGGAGATCTCGATGAAAGCCCCCGCCGACAGCGCCGTCCTTCCTGCCCACGCCCGCCTGGTCGCCCGCGACGACGTCTGGCTCGAGGGCAACGCCGTCCAGCAGCTCGCGCGCGTCGCCGCGCTGCCGGGCTGCGTCCGCGCGGTGGGCATGCCGGATCTGCACGCCGGGCGGGGCATCCCCATCGGCGCGGCCTTCGCCTTCGCGGACCGGGTCGTCCCGGCGCTCATCGGCGGCGACGCCGGCTGCGGCGTGCGGCTCGTCGCGACGTCGATCGGCCGCATGGCGCCGGACGTCCTCGAGCGGCGCGCCCGGCAGGCGATGGACGACGAGCCGCTCGCCGAGTGCGATCCGCGGGCGGTGTTCGAGCGGGTCTGGGAGCGCGGCGCGCGCGGCTTTGCCGAGGTCGACGGCGCGCCCGAGGCGCTCGCGCGGCTCGCGGCGGCGGAGCCGGAGGACGGCCTTCGCCCGAGCGGGGACGCCTCACCGTACCGCGCGGGCTACGAGGGCGCGCTCGGCTCGGTCGGCGGGGGGAACCACTTCCTCGAGGTCGCCCGGGTCGGCGCGCTGCGGGACCCTGCGGCGGCGAAGGCCCTCGGCCTCTCCGCGGGGGAGCTCGTCGTCGTGGCGCACTCCGGCTCGCGCGGGCTCGGCGGCGCGCTCGGGCAGCGCTGGGGCGGCGCGGTGCTCGAGGGGGACGCGGCCGAGCCGTACCTCGGCGAGCTCGCCGGCGCGTGCCGCTTCGCGCGGGCGAACCGGCTCCTGCTCGCGTACCGGATGCTGCGAGCGCTGGGCGCCTCGCGGGCGTCGACGATCACGGGCGGGCTCGACCTCACCCACAACGACGTCGCGCGCGAGGCCGTGGGCGGCGAGCTGGCCTGGGTGCACCGCAAGGGCGCGGCGCCCGCCCGGGGCAGCGACTTCACCGTGGTGCTCGGGTCGCGCGGCGCGCCGTCGTGGGTGATGCGCTCGTGCGACGCCGAGGCGGGGCTGCGCTCCGTCGCGCACGGCGCGGGCCGCAAGATGGGGCGCAGCGAGGCGCGCGAGAAGATCGCGGCCAGGTACCGGCGGCGCGAGCTCGCCCGCACGGAGCTCGGCGGCCGCGTCGTGTGCGACGATCCGGCGCTGCTGCTCGAGGAGCACCCGGACGCGTACAAGCCGATCGAGCCGGTGATCGAGAGCCTCGTCGAGGCCGGCCTGGCGACGCCTGTCGCGCCGCTCGTGCCGGTGCTCACGGTGAAGCGATGAGCCGGTCGTGGGTGCAGATCAGCGCGGGGAGGGGGCCTATCGAGGTGCGGCGCTTCGTGGCGCGGCTCGCCGAGCGCATGGAGGCGCTCTGCCAGGAGCGCGGGCTCGCGGTGGTCGACGTCACGCTGCACGGCGACGAGGACGCGCCGGCGTCGGTCGAGATCCTGGTGGAGGGCGACGCGCGGCGCTGCCTGGAGGGCGAGCTCGGGACGCACGCGCTGGTCGAGCGGAGCGCGGCGCGGGGGAAGGCGGCGCGCAAGCGGTGGTTCGCGGGGGTGGCGATCCACGCCGCGGGGGCGGACGCCGGGGCGGGCGCGGGCGAGGGCGTGGGCGTCGACCTGCGCGAGCTCGAGATCTCGGCCTGCCGGGCGAGCGGGCCGGGAGGGCAGCACGTGAACAAGACGTTATCGGCGGTCCGGATCCACCACCGGCCGAGCGGGATCACGGTGCGTGTCGCCGACGAGCGCTCGCAGCGCGCGAACGTCCGCCGCGGGGTGGAGCGCATCGCCGAGCGGCTTGCCGAGCGCGCCGCCCGGCGGGTTGCGGAAGGGGAGGCCGCGCGCTGGAGCGAGCACGACCGGATCGTCCGGGGAGAGCCGGTGAGGACGTACCGGGTGGGGCGGAAGAGCACGCTCGTGGTGGCGGAGGCGCGGGAGTCGCGGTGAGGGGAGCGCCCGCGCCATGTCGCCGGCCTGCCGGCCCGCTCGGATCCGCCAAGCATCTGAAATGTCATGGGAAATCCTGATGTCCCGGCAGCGATGCCGTCGATCGTGCGCGAGTTGGAGACGGTGCAGCTGGGCGATGCGCGCCTGCATCAGCGTGGCCGGGCTGTGGTGGCGCGGCTAAGGGGTGCAGATCAGCGCGGGGAGGGGGCCGGTCGAGGTGCGGCGCTTCAACGCCGTCTTCTTCCAGCGCGCGCTGATGGCTACAGCTGCCGCATGAAGGCGGTGAGATCGCTCTTCTCGTCGCGCGAGAGGTTCAAGCCGAGCACGATGTTGAAGAACTCCACGGTGTCCTCGAGCGTCAGGCAACGCCCGTCGTGCAGGTACGGCGGGCTGTCCTTGATGCCGCGCAGGGTGAACGTCTTGATCGGGCCGTCCCCCGGCTCGTCCTTGAGGAAGCGCTCGAGATGCAGGTCGTGCTGCTGGTTGTCCAGATAGAAGGGCGCCGTGTGGCAGCTTCCGCATTGACCCTTGCCGAAGAAGATCTGCTCGCCTCGCAGCTCGCTCGGGGTCGCCTTCGTGCGGTCGAGGCGGCCGGTCGCCGGGTCGAGCTTGGGCGTCGGCGGGAAATCGAGCATGTTCTGCAGCTGCGCCATGTGGCTGACCTGGATGCGGTCGAGGATGTTCATGCCCTTCTTCATGGCGTGGATGGCATCGCCATTGAAGTAGGCCGTGCGCTGCTCGAACTCCGTGAAGTCTTCGACGGATCGCAGGCTCCGCTTCGAGCCGTGGATCTGCTGGTTGAACACCCCTCGCAAGCTCACCGTGTCGAGGCGGAGGCGCCGCTCCTGCGGGCGAATGTCCGGGTTCAGGTGAAACTGCCCCGTCGTATGGCCGTTGATGTGGCAGTCGAGGCACGTCACGCCGAGGCTCGGCTCACGCGACTTGCGATCGTCGGTCGGGTTGAACTCCTCCTGCGGGAACGAGGTCAGGAGGAGCCGGAGCCCGTCGAGCTGCACCGGCGTGAGGATGTCCTTGAAGAGCCGGTAGTAGTTGTTGATCGACACCACCTCCCCGCGCGACACGTCGCCGAGCTCCGGCCGGTTGCTCAGGAACATCGCGGGCGGGAACTCGGGCAGGAACGCCTCCGGCAGATCGAAGTCCACGTCGAAGCGCTCGAGCCGCGGGAACATCGCGATCTGCATCTTCGGGAAGACCTGGCCGCCGTTCGCCTGCAGGGGATGGGGCAGCGACGGATACGGGAAGATGCCCTGCCGCTTGATCTCCAGGGGAGGCATGGCGGCCAGCTTCTCCCAGGTCAACCCGCTCTGGAGGCGCGCCGTCGGGCCCACGCAGAGCGGCTTGCCGCGCGACATCTTGGCGACGGGGTCGAATCTGGGCGTGAGATCGTAGCGCTGCTCGAGGAGCTTCTGCTGAGCGCGCATGACGTTGGGTTTGTTCGCGATCTCCCGCTTCATGATGGCGGTGGGATCCTCGTTCGGCTTGTCCGAGTTCAGCGGATCCCGGTAGAAGTCGAACCCCGAGACCCTGCCCTGCTTCGGTTGGCTCAGGAACACGGGAGAGGACGGCTCGGCGTTGCGCGCGTTGAAGATGTCGGAGAGGTCGTGGGCGGTCTTCCTTTGCTCCGGCCGTTGCACCGCGACCTGGCATGCCTCCTGTGCGCGGGCGATCGCGTCGGGCGGAGGCGGGGTCGGACAGCTCGTCTGTGCCCACACGCTGGCGATGCCGCAACCGACCAGCGATGTCGTGACGAACGCCACGACGCCGCGGCAAATCGGCCTTTCTGCGAGCACGACAGTCGTCCGTGGCAAGGTTGGTCGGTTCTTGCTCATGCTCGTCCGTTTGCAAGCGCTAGACCGATCCTCGAGCGGTCCTCGGACCGCGCGAGATGCCTTGCGGGCAGAATCAAATGCTGCAGGACCGGACAAACCGCGGCAATTGGAACAACCCGGCCGAGCCTCGGACGGGCCGCTCCCAGCCTACTTTTTCGGCCGGGCGGCGCTCTGCTTCGAGGTCCCGCCTGCGCTCTGCGCCGCGCGGCGATGAGCGCGACATCGTGTCGCAGGACCTTGGCAGCGGGTGACGCTAGCCTGTCTCGCCATGATCCAGCGAGACCACGACGGGTCTGCCAATGACCCGGCCCGTTTCCCTCACCGCGTGCGAAAGGCAAGCGGATCGATGGGTCTCCGGTCGCGGCGGAGCTCGCGCTGGCGCCGCGTGGCAGCGCTGGCCGCAGCCGTCGCGGGCATGGCGCTCAGCGGCAGGGCCGAGCCCGCGCCGCCCAGCCAGGCCGCCTCCGAGCTCGTCGACTCGACCCCGGCGCCTGGCGAGAGGGCGCTCGCGGCGCGTCTGCTGGCGCCGTGTTGCTGGGATCAGACGCTCGATGTCCACGAATCGGAGGTGGCGCGCGATCTTCGCCGCGAGATCCACGCGCGTCTCCGGCGGGGCGAGGCGGCCGACGCCATCGAGCAGGACCTCGTGGCGCGTTATGGCGAGCGCCTCCGCGCGGCGCCCTCGTCAGGCACGCTCGGCAAGGTCGCGCTGGGATTGCTGCTAATCATCGCGGCGACCTTCCTCGGGATCTTCGCCCTGTTGCGGTCGTGGCGGAGCAACGTTGCGCAGGCCGCTCCGTCCGGAGGCACCCTCGCGGCTGCTCGCGACGAGTACGACGAGCGTCTCGACGACGAGCTCCGCGAGCGCGACGCGTGAGCGCGCCGCCTTCCCGGTTGATCGGAGGAGACGTTGACGATCCGCCCCCATCCGCGGGCCCGCATGGGGAGGAAGAAAAAAAGAATCTCTCCTTCTCGCCGTCTCTCGCTCCCCGCCTCCTCGCCTCCCTGTGAAATTTCTGCTTTTTCTCGGGGTTTCAACCCGTTTGTCGCTCTAGCCTGCATGGTTCCCGCCCGGCTTGACACGAACCGCGCGATTCATGCTACGGTGCCCCCGAAGCCACCCGACGCTGCGATGGCGGCCCGGCCTGCGCCGGTCCGTAGCGCGTCCCTGGTGGCCTGCGCGACCCGAGGCCACCGGGACGACCTTCGTGGTCGCTGAGGCTCGGCGAAACATGGTTGAGACGAAGTCGGGGGCCACGACGCTGCCCCTTCTCACGTTCGTTCTCCGCAACTACAAGAATTTCAACGCCCGCGCGACGCGCGACGCGCTCCTCGCCTACTGGGAGCACATCGAGCGCGGGGGGAAGATGTTCTGGGCCGTGGCCGGAGCGATGTCCTCGGCCCAGCTCGGCATCACGCTGGCGCCGGCCATCCGCGCCGGCCTGATCCACGGCATGTCCGTGACCGGCGCCAACCTGGAGGAGTCGCTGTTTCGCCTCGTGGCGCATGACGGCTACCGTGACTTCCCCGACTACCGTTATTTCACCAAGCAGGACGACACGCGGATCCTCGAAAACCGGATGCGGCGCGTGACCGACACCAGCATCCCCGAGGACGAGGCCTTCCGCGCGGTGGAAAAGCACGTCGTCCCCATGTGGGAGCGGGCGACGGCGAGCGGCGAGCGCCGCTTCTGGCACGAGTACTTCTACGAGCTGGTCCGGGCGGTCGAGCCCGCGCTCCACCGTGGACCGCCCGAGGAGTGCTGGTTGCTCGCCGCCGCGGAGGCCGGGCTGCCGCTGGTCGTCCCGGGCCACGAGGACTCGACCTTCGGGAACATCTTCGCGTCGTACGTGAAGCGGGGCGAGTGCAGCGCGAGCATCGTGAAGTCGGGCATCGAGTACATGGTCGCGCTGTACGATCAGTACCGCGCGCTCAGCGAAGGCGCGGGCGTGGGGTTCTTCCAGATCGGCGGGGGCATCGCGGGGGATTTCCCCATCTGCGTGGTGCCGTCGCTCAAGTACGATCTCGAAGAGCCGGCCCGGCCCTGGGCCTACTTCTGCCAGATCTCCGACTCGACGACGTCCTACGGCTCGTACTCCGGCGCCACGCCCAACGAGAAGATCACCTGGGACAAGCTGACCGAGGACACGCCCATGTTCGTGATCGAGTCGGACGCCACCATCGTGGCGCCGCTCCTGCTCGGAGCGCTGCTCGAGTGCAAGCGCCACCCGGCCGAGGCGCGGGCCATCATCGAGGCGCGCGGCGCGTGAGCGCCGGCGGCTCTCCTTACTCCTGATTCCTGTCCCTGAAGCGAGGTTGTAAGACGATGAGCAAGAAGAAGGTCCTGATCACGGGCGGCGCGGGCTTCCTCGGGATCAATCTGGTGCGGCACCTGCTCGAGCGCGGCTATGACGTCACGTCGCTCGACCTCCTGGACTTCGACTACCCCGAGCGGTCGCGCATCCGCGAGGTGCGCGGGGATATCCGTGACGCGGCGGTCGTCGACGCGGCGGTGAAGGGGCATGACTTCGTCGTGCACACGGCGGCCGCGCTGCCCCTGTACACGGCGGAGGAGATCTACACGACCGACGTGATCGGCACGCGCCTGGTCATGAGCGCCGCGCGCCGCCACGGCGTCGAGCGCGCCGTGCACATCTCCTCGACGGCCGTGTACGGCATCCCCGACCACCACCCGCTCTGCGAGGACGACCGGCTCGACGGCGTGGGCCCGTACGGGCAGGCGAAGATCCAGGCCGAGGTCGTGTGCCTGGAGGAGCGCGGCCGGGGGCTCGTGGTGCCCATCATCCGGCCCAAGTCCTTCATCGGCCCGGAGCGGCTCGGTGTCTTCGCCCTGCTCTACGACTGGGCGCTCGACGGCAAGGGCTTCCCCATGATCGGCGACGGCAAGAACCGCTACCAGCTCCTCGACGTGGCCGATCTCTGCGAGGCGATCACCCTGTGCATGACGAAGGAGGCGTCGATCGCCAACGACACCTTCAACATCGGCGCGAAGGACTTCACCACCATGGGCGAGGACTACCAGGCGGTGCTCGACGCGGTGGGCAAGGGCAAGAAGATCGTGCCCTTCCCGGCGGCGCCGGCGGTGCTCGGCCTGCGCGCGCTCGAGGCGATGGGCGTGTCGCCGCTCTACAAGTGGGTCTACGAGACGGCGTCCAAGGACTCGTTCGTGTCGATCGAGAAGGCCGAGCGGGTGCTCGGCTTCACGCCGAGGTACTCGAACAAGGACGCGCTGGTGCGCAACCTCGAGTGGTACCGGGCGCACCGGAGCGAGTTCGAGAGCCGCTCGGGCGTGACCCATCGCGTGCCCTGGAAGCAGGGCGCGATCGGCCTGTTGAAAGTCTTCTTCTGAGGGGCGCGCGGCGCCGGGCGAGCGAGATCATGATCACGAGTCGCCCGCAGCGGACCTCGGGATGAGCATCGACGACGACGCCCCCCTGCTGCAGGTGATGAGCCACCTCGGCCTGACCCGGGATGCGCTGCTCGGCGTCGGCGGTGAAGCCTGCGTGTTTGCGCTGGGGGGCGAGCGGGTCGCGCGCGTCCACCATCCCGGGACCGTCCGGGAGACGGTCGCTCGACGGGCCCAGCTGCTCGAGGACTTCCATCAGGGCGCGAGCGCGGTGCCGTTCTCGATCCCGCGCGTCCTGGAGATGACCGAGCTGCACGGCCGCCTCATCACCTTCGAGCCGCGGCTCCCCGGGCGGCCCCTCTTGCAGGTGCTCGGCGAGGCGGCCGGCGCCGAGCGGGAACAGCTCATCCTTCGCTTTCTCGAGGCCTCGACGCGCCTGCGAGCCCTGCGCGTGAGCGCTGCGTGGTACGGCGACCTCTGCGAAGCCGAGCCGATCCGGACGCCCTCTTACCGCTCTTACCTCGAGCTGCGCGCAAGGAAGAGCCTGACCTCCGCCGGGAGCGCGTTCGACGGCATCGATCCGGCGCCTCTGGCCGCCGCGCTGCCCGAGCCGGAGCGACCGAGCTTCGTGCACATGGACTTCTATCCAGGCAATGTGCTGGTCGAAGGCCAGGAGGTGAGCGCCGTGATCGACTTCGGGGGCCTACCCATCGTGGGAGACGCTCGGCTCGATCCGCTCTCGGCCGTCATCTACCTCACGCCGTTCATCACCACGACCGCCACGGATCGCGACCGACGCCTCGCCCGGGAGTGGCTGCTGGCCCAGCACCTCGACGCGCTGTTCGAGCCTGCGGAGCGATGGCTCGCCGCCCGCTGGTCGTTCGCGACCGACGACGTGCGCCTGCATCGATGGTGTCGGCGCGTGTTGCTCGGACACCAGGGGGATCCGTGAAGCGGACCCTTGGACCCACGCGGCGGGCGGTTCCTCCGGCCTTCACCACGGGGCCGCCCGTCTGCTTTGCCGATCGTCCAGGCGGCGGTGGAAACCACCTGGCGGGTCAGGGGGACAGCGCTGCACATGAGGCCGACGCGAAGCCCGGTACGCTCCGGCAGTCGCCGCGTCGCTAGAAAGATGCGGCGGAGCGCTTCGCTGACGCGGCCCTTGCTACTTTTGGTAACGTGTGAGCCGCTCGCTACTTTTGGTAACGTGTGAGCCACTCGCTACTTTTGGTAACATGTGAGCCATTCGTGCGATGCGTCGACCCGCGTGCGTCGTGCATAATCCTTTGAGTGCCTTCCGGGGGTTTTGTATCCTTGCCCTATGCTGAAATCATCGCGATTCTTCCACTTTGAAAATTTTCCTGCGTCATCGTCCTTGGCGCTCGGTGCGATGTTGTTGCTGGGCACGCTGCACGTCAGCGGCTGCGGCGATGACGGGGGGGAGACCTCCGGCGGCACCACCGGTGGCCAGCAGACGACGAGCAGCAGCAGCGGCGGCGGCACGCCGGGAAGCTCCTCCTCCAGCGGCGCGGATCCCGGCACGACCTCGGCGTCGGCCGGGGGGGGCGACGGCGGCTCGAACCCCGCCGGCACGGGCGGCGCGGACCCCGCCGGCACCGGCGGCTCGGACCCCGCCGGCACCGGCGGAACGGGCGGAGCAGGAACGGGCGGTGGCGGTGATGGAGGATCGCTGCCCGAATCCGGCCTTCCGCCGGCGCCCGGCGCTGGCAACGTGCCGAAGCCGGCCGGCGCGGTCGGCGGGTTCAAGGTCATCGACTGGGCCGGCTTCACGGGCGCCGTGTCGTACTCCTTCGATGACTCGAACTCGAGCCAGATCTCGAACTATGACGCGCTGAACGGGCTCGGCGTGCCGTTCACCTTCTATCTCCAGACCGGCAAGCAGGAATCGAATAACGCGGTGTGGACCCGGGCGCTGATGGACGGCCATGAGCTCGCCAACCACACGCAGAGCCATAGAGACAACGACGACGGCTCCGACACGGACGCCGCGACGAAGTTCATTAGGGACAAGTTCGGCATCGAGGTGTACACGATGGCGGCCCCGAACGGCTCGTCGGTGTACACGAATATCGCCAAGACGCGCTTCATGATCAACCGCGGCGTGTCCAACGCCGTGATCGCGCCGAGAGGCAACGCCGATCCGTTCACGCTGCCCAGCTACATTCCCCCCGCCAACGCCTCCGCGTCGGTGATGGACGCGGAGATCACGAGCGCGCGGGCTGCCAAGGGCTGGCGCACCTTCTGCATCCACGGCTTCTCCGGCGGCAGCGACGGCGCCTACAACGCCTTCCCGCTCCAGTCCTTGCTCGATCACGTCAAGAAGACCAAGGATCTTGGCGACATGTGGATCGACAGCATCGTCAACGTCGGCGCCTACTGGCTCGGCCAGAAGGCGATCCCCGTCAACGGCACTGCGTCTGGCAGCGACACGACCTGGACGTGGACGCTCCCCGCGCACTTCCCGCCGGGCAAGTACGTGCGCGTGACGGTCACCGGCGGCACGCTCAAGCAGAACGGCGCCCCGCTCAAGTGGGATCCGCACGGCTACTACGAAGTGGCGCTCGACGCGAAGTCCGTCACGCTCTCGCCGTGACGCGAGCGTAGGGCCCGGCAGGCGCCTCGCCGCTCACCGCTTCTCGCCGCTCCCTCGCGCCGCGGGCGCGCCGCCTCCCGGTGTTGCGTCCACGGCGCCCGGCCCGAGCAGCGTGCCGCACATCGTCTTGCACAGGATGTCGGTCGGCTTGCACTCGCACTTGCCCTGCTCCTTGAGCTCGAGCTTCCCGCGCATCTGCTCGACGGTGAACTGCGCCATCCGCTCGACGCGAGACATGTCCCACCCCTCCTGGACCTGCCGGGGCGTCCGCGGCTCGGTGGCCTTGCCGTCGGGCTCGGCGCAGCAGCGGAAGCTCAGGAAGTAATAATAGAACCCCTCGTCGTGGGTGTAGATCTTCGGCCGGCACTGGTTGCGCACGCCCTTGTACCAGGGGCCGCCGGTGTGGACGCTGTCGAACTTGCCGCGCCAGCCGCCGCTCGTCTCGCTCGCCACCACCTCATCGGTGTTCGCGGGCAGGTCGGCGACGCCATAGTCGCTGATGCATTCGGGCTGCGACCCGCTCCGCACCCCCTTCCAGAGCCGGGCCAGCTCGCCCGGATCGCGCTTCGCGACCTTCTTCATGTCGGGATCGTCCCAGAGGTGGTCGCCGTTGCACTTCGTCGCGTCGCGCGAGTACCCGTACGGGAACGGCTTCATCTCGGGGCCCTCGCACGCGAGCGTCCACTCCGACTCGGTGCAGAGGCGCTTGCCGACGGCGGCGCACTTGACCTGCGCCTGGTGGAAGCGGTTCATCACCTCGGGCCGCTCCCCCTTCTTGTTCGGCCACTCGTACGTGTCGATGCAATAGCGCTTCTTCGTCTTGTCGCCCGTGCAGCGGGCCGGGGCGGGGGCGAACTCCTCGCAGACCGTCTTCTTGTTCGACTTGTCGTACCAGCTGCGGAGGCAGGTGTGCTCGACCTCGCTGCAGTACTCGCCCTCGACGAGCTTCATGTCGGCCGGGCACGCCTGCTCCTCCGCGGCGGCGGTCTCCCCGCCGGCCGTCCCCGCCTGGGCGGCGGGCGCGCCGGCCTCCGGGGCGGCGGGCGCCGCGGCTCCGGCCTCGGGGGGGGACGGCGCGGCCGCGGGCGGGCGATCGTCGTGCGCGCGCGGGGACGGCGCCGTCTGGGCGGGCTCCGGGGGCGCGCCGGAGCAGGCGGCGGCGAGCGTCAGGGCGGGGAGGGAGAGGGGGAGCAGGAGGCGTCGCATGCCCGGCGTCATAGTCGAGATCTCGGCGAGGGGAACCAGGCTCGCGCCCTCGGATCGACGCCGCGCGCCCCGGCCGGGCCGGAGGCGGTCCGGCGGGGGCGCGCTCGCTCCGGGCGGCGGCGCACCGGGCGCTCTCCGGGGGCACCGGCTCCCCGCGCCGACGCTGCCGGATCTCGCCCTCTGCTCCGGCAACCTATCGACGCGCGCAGCTCGCCGTTCCCGCCGGAGGCGCGTGATATCGTGCGCCCGAAGGCAGAAGGAGTATCGCTGATGATGCGTACGGCTCGTTTCGGTTCGCTGGTCCTCGCGCTCGTCTTTGCCGCTTCGGCGGCCGCCGTCTCGTGCGGCGACGACGGCGAAGCCCCGTCCAGCGCGGCAAGCGGCAATGGCGGTGAAGGCGGCGGGGGAGCAGCGGGGGGCGGGGGAGCAGCGGGCGGCGGCGCAGGGGGATCGGACCCCGGCGGCGTGGCGATTCCCGATCTCGACGGGGAGGTCCGGGCGGTGACCGACGAGCTCGGGGTCCTTCACCTCGAGTGCGCGTCCGACGACGACTGCTTCGCCGCGCTCGGTTACTTCCACGCTCAGAACCGCTTCTTCTTCATGGATTTCATCCGCAACCTCGTCGAGGGGTCGCTCGGAGGGCTGGTGAAGGCGGGCGCGCGGGTGCTCGAGCAGGACTATCAGAACCGCCATTTCTTCACGACGCGGGAGGGCGAGCCGCTCGAGAGGGCGCTCTACGAGCAGGCGAGCCCGAAGGTGAAAGGGCATTTCGACGCGTATGCGCGCGGCGTGAACGCCTGGCTCGCCGACATGCGGAACAAGAGGAACGGCGCGACGCTGACCGTCGAGTACAACCTCGCGCTCATGGTGAAGGACCCGATCCGCGACTGGAGCCCGGAAGACAGCGCCGCCGTCGGCCTCTACGTGCTCAACGACCTCTCGAACAACAGCGAAGGAGAGCTCGAGCTCGCGGCGCAGGTGCCGCTGTTCGACGCGGCGCTCGCCGCCGATCTGTTCTCGCCCGCGCCCGTGTTCGACGCGTCCACCGTGCCCGCCGCGCAGACGGCGGACCTCGTGCGGCCCTTCGCGCCGGCGGCCGTGTCGCGGCTCTCGCCGCACCGGGCGCTCTTCACGGGCGCGGCGAAGCGCGCGGCGAAGGTCGGCGACGGCCGGCGCAAGATGGCGGGCGACGCCGGGTCGAACAACTGGGCTGTCGGCCCGGGCCGCACCGAGAGCGGCCACGCCATCCTGGCGAACGATCCGCACCTGTTGCTCGGCAATCCCAGCATCTGGTTCCCCGTCGAGCTCGACGCCAAGAGCAGGGGCGACGGCGAATACCACGTCGCCGGCGGCACGTTTCCGGGCATGCCGAGCGTGATGATCGGACAGAACGAGTCCATCGGCTGGGGCGTGACCACCGCGTACTACGACCTGGCCGACGTCTACCTGGAGACGCTGACCGGGGACGGCGCGTCGGTCGATTTCAAGGGGGAAGACGTGGCGATCGTCGAGAAGAAGTTCTCGTTCAAGGACGCGGCTTCCGGCGAGACGATCGAGAAGACCTTCCGCTGGGTCCCGCACCACGGGCCCATCGTGAGCGAGGACGCGGACGCCGGGACCGCCGTGACCATCCGGTGGCGCGGGCACGACGGCGGGACGGACCTCGACGCGTTCTTCGCCCTCGGGCGCGCTGGAAGCGTCGACGAAGCCAGGAGAGGGCTCGAGGCGGCCAGCTCTGCCAGCCAGAACTTCGTCGTCGTCGACACCGAGGGGAACATCGGCTGGTTCCCGTACAGCAAGGTGCCGGCGCGGCCCTGGGCGTCGCCCGAGGTGCCCGCGTGGCTGCCGCTCCCGGGTGACGGAAGCGCCGAGTGGGGCGACCCGATCCCGTTCGCCGAGCTGCCGCAGCTCCTCAACCCGCCTGCGGCCGCGATCGCGACGGCGAACGGCGACATGACGGGCGCGACCGCCGACGGCGATCCCACGAACGACGGGCAAGGCGCGCTCCAGGCATGGGACAAGGCTGACGGGACACGCGAGCAGCGGATCCTGGATCTGCTCGCCGAAGGCGGCGACGCGCATTCGCCCGACACCATGACGGCGATGCAAGGCGACACGTACTCGCTCTATGGCAGCTTCGTCGTGCCTGCCGTGCTCTCGGCCGCGGAGCTGGCGACGCTCACGGACGAGGAGCAGGCCGTCGTCGGCGCGCTCGCCGCCTGGGACACCACATGTCCGACAGGGCTCGACGGGCACGATCCGGTGGACGCGGGCAAGGTCGATGACGCGACGCTCGCCGCCGAGTCGATCGGCTGCACGGCGTTCCACGCGACGTTCTATGCGATCGTGAGCGAGGCGCTGGGCGACGAGGCGGCGGCCGCGGGCCTCGATGAGCCCGGGTTCGGGCTGACCGTCGTGGCGCGCGCGCTGCGCGATCCGGCGCGCCTGAGCTCGGGCCCTCTGCTCTGGGACGACGTGACCACCGACGGCGTGGCGGAGACGCAGGACGACATCTTGCTCCGGGCGCTCGCGAAGGCGGCCGCCTCGCTCGCGGCCATCGGCCCGGCGGACGACTGGCGCTGGGGCCGCGTCCACACGCTCACGCTCCGCAGCATCTTCGATAACTTCGGCCTCGCCGTGTACAACGACGGGCCTTATGCCGCGCCGGGCGGGCTCTTCACCGTCAACGTCGCCAACCCGAGATCGCGCGCGCTCCCGCCGGACGGCGAGAAGCCCAGCTTCGCCTTTGCCAACGGGCCGTCGATCCGCCTGGTCATCGACGCGGATCCAGCGGGCCCGAAGATGCGCTTCGGGCTCCCCGGCGGGTCGGACCTCCACCGCGACAGCGCCTTCTACAACAACCTCCTTCCGCAATGGCTCGACAACGAGCCGCTCGAGTTCCACTTCGGGCCGGGCGCGGTGACGGATCCGGCGAGCGTGGTGGACGTCTCGCCGGCGCGCTGACCCCGCGCGAGCGCGCCGCGGGCCCCGGCGGCCCCATGTCGCCGGGCGCCGCCGGCGCGAGCGCGCGAGTCGGCGCGAGCGCGCGAGTCGGCGCGGCCGCCGCCCGCGCCGGCGCGTGATCCAGACTCCCAGGATCCCTCGGCTCCGCGGGTTCCTGGGACACCGATGATTCCATTCGAACGCGCAGAGAAGACCGTTGCGCCTAGGGCTATCCCCTGCTCGTATCCGGCCGCGCCTGGCGCCTTCTCCTGCGCTGCGATGAGGCGCGAACGAGCATTGGCCGTGAAGCGATCCCTGATCCGTGACCTGCGCCGGAGTCTGAATTACCTGTCTCCCCATCGCGCGAGGCTCTCCGTGTGCCTCGCGCTCACGCTCGTCTCGGGCGGCCTGCCCGCGCTCGAGCCGCTCGCGCACCGCGCGATCTTCGACCAGATCTCGGCGAGCGCTGGTGTCTTCGGCCCCGGGAGCGGGCCGGCCGCGCCCGGGGAGCAGAGCGCCCGGGCCCTCGCCTGCCTGACGCTCGCCCTGTGCGCGCTCGTCGTCCTCCGGCAGATCGCGGAGGGCCTGGCGGCGCTCGCCGTGTGGCGGGTGCGGCTCCGCATCAACCGCGACCTGCTCGACGAGACCACCGCGCGGCTGCACGCGCTGCCCCTCTCGTACCATCAGGAGAGGGGCGTCGGAGAGACGATGACGCGGGTCGATCGCGGCATCACGTCGCTCATGGACTGCCTTGCTTCGGTCGCGTTCCAGCTCTTCCCCGCGCTCGTCTACCTCGTTGTCTCGCTCGGGATCATGCTCCGGCTGAGCCCGCTGCTCGCGCTGGTCGCGGTCGGGTTCATCGTGCCTCCGCTCCTCTTCGGCAGGGCGACGACCGCGCGCCTCGTGGAGCGCGAGCGCGAGGTGCTCGACCGCTGGTGCGGGATCTACAACCGCTTTCAGCAGGTGCTCTCGGGCATCAAGACGGTCAAGGCGTTCGCGCGCGAGGCGGACGAGCACGCCCGGTTCATCCGTTCCGTCGAGGAGGCGCAGGGCGAGGTGCTCAAGAGCATCCGCCTCCAGACGCGGCTCTCCGCGGGCCGGAGCGTCTGCGTCAACATCGGACGTGTGGCGCTGCTCGGCGTGGGGGGCCTCCTTGTCCTCCGCGGGGAGCTCGGCGTGGGCACGCTGGTCGCGTTCCTCGGCTATGTCGGCGGCCTCTATGGCCCCGCGCAGACGCTCCTCGGCGTCTACGAGACGGCGCGCCGCGCCGAGGTCGGCCTGGCGGCGATCTTCGGCGTGCTCGACGCCGAGGTCGCGGTCGCCGATCCGGAGCGCGCCGTGAGCCCGGAGCACATCCGCGGCGACCTCGAGCTCGACCAGGTGAGCTTCCGCTACCAGCACGCCGCCGGGCGGGCGGTCATCGACGGGGTCTCGCTCTCGATCCGGGCCGGCGAGTTCGTGGCGGTCGTGGGCCCGAGCGGCGCCGGGAAGAGCACGCTCGCCGACCTGCTCCTGCGGCTGCACGATCCGACCTCCGGGGCGATCCGCATCGACGGGCTCGACCTCCGGGCGCTGTCGCAGCGCGCGCTCCGGCGGAGGCTCGGCATCGTCACGCAGGAGCCGTTCCTCTTCGAGGACACCATCGAGGCGAACCTCCGCTATGGCTCGCCCGACGCGACGAGCGAGGCGCTCCGCGCCGCGGCGCGCGCCGCCTGCGCCGAGGAGTTCATCGAGCGGCTCCCCCTCGGGTACCAGACCCTCGTCGGCCGCGGCGGCGTGGCGCTCTCCGGCGGGGAGCGGCAGCGCCTCGCGATCGCGCGCACGCTGCTCAAGGACCCGTCGGTCGTGATCCTCGACGAGCCCACGAGCAGCCTCGATATCGAGAGCGAGACCGCGGTGCAGCGGGCCATCGAGGGGCTCTCGCAGGGCCGCACCACGCTGCTCATCGCGCACCGGCTCTCCACCACCCTGCGCGCCGACCGCGTCGTCGTCATCGAGGGCGGGCGCGTCGTCGAGCAGGGCCCGCCCGCGGCGCTCCTCCGCCGCGGCGGGGCGTACCGCCGGATGATGGATCTCTGGCGGGCGCACGAGCCCTCCGGCGCGAGAGGCCCGGGCCGGGCAGGAGCGCTGGAGCCAGCGCTGCTCGAGGCCGCGGCGGCGTCCGGCGCGGTCGCGTGAGCAAAGCCCGACGCGATCGGGCGGGCGGAGCCCGAGGCGCCGGGTCAACGCATGATCCAGGAACGGGGGCGCAGGGCGACGCCGCACGCCCGCGCTGAGCCGTCGCGGCGAGGGCCGGCCATCTTAGAGGCTACCCGATGTCCGTGCACCTCCGCGTCGTTCGAAAGCCCCGTCCACCCGACGGTCCTGCCGGCGCGCAGGTCACCTCACCCGACATCCTGCGCGGCCTGCACGCTCGGAACCCCGCGGCGGAGCGCCGCCTGCTCGACACCTACGCGGGCCTCGTCGAGCGGATGCTGTTTCGCATCCTGGGCGACGTCCGGAGCCTCGAGGATCTGGTCCAGGACGTGTTCGCCCGGGTGTTCTCCCGCATCGACGACGTGCGCGAGCCCGAGGCGCTGAAGCCCTTCATCACCAGCGTCACCGTGTTCGTCGCGCGCGAGGCGCTCCGCAAGAGGCGCAGGCACCGCTGGCTCGCGTTCTTCGCGAGCGACGAGCTGCCGGAGGTCGCGGCCAGCGCCGATCCGGAGGCCCGGCAGGGCGTGCGTGCCTTCTACCGCGCCCTGGAGACGCTCGACGCCGACGATCGGCTGGCCTTCACGCTGCGCATCGTCGAGGGCCAGGAGCTCACGGAGGTGGCCGCTGCGTGCAAGGTGTCGCTCGCCACCGTCAAGCGCCGGATCCAGCGCGCGGAGCTCGCGTTCGTCGAGCGCTGCAAGAAGGATGAAGCTCTTTCTTCCTGGCTCGCGGAGGGCGACCGATGGACCTGAGGACCAAAGACGTCGCGGCCGTGGGGCGCCGGGTCGCCGCGCACCAGGATGCCGCGCTCGAGCGGCTGGTGCGGCCGTCGACCACGGATCGACTCGAGGCGATCTACCGCAAGGAGGCCGCGCTCTCGCTGAGCGCCAGGGCGGCTCCCCGCTCGCGGCGGCTCGGCGTCGCGCTCGCCGCGGCGTGCGTCGCCGCTTCGGTCCTCTGGTTCGTGCTGCTCCGGCCGGGCGACCCGTTGACGTACCGGGTCGCGGGGGCGCCGGGCGCCGTCGGCCGGTGGGTGGCGGCGGACGCGTCGCAGGTCGGGCTCGACTTCTCGGACGGGTCGCGCGTGGACCTCGCGCCCGGGACGCGCGCCCGCGTGACCGAGGTCGGCCCCCGGGGCGCGAGCGTCCTCCTCGAGCGCGGCTCGCTGCGCGTGCGTGTCGTGCATCGCGACGACACCCGGTGGGTGGTGGCCGGGGGCCCTTTCGAGGTCCACGTGATCGGCACCGAGTTCGACATCACGTGGAACACGGAAGCCGAGGAGCTCACGGTCTCGATGATCACCGGCCGCGTGCGCATCCTGGGGCCATGCGTCGACCCCTCGGGGCGCGCCCTCGCCGCCCCCGAAGCGACGCGGGTGGCGTGCGCGGCTCCTCGATCCGCCGCGCCCCGGGCGTCGTCGCCAGCGCCTGATCCTGAGGCCACCCCCTCCGCGCAGCCTCCCGCGCTCCTCCCGGGCGCGAGCGCCGCCGCCCCCGCGCCCGCCCCCGCGCCACCCTCCCTCGGCGCGCCGCGGCCCCGCGCGGGCGAGCCTCTGGCCGAGGCCCCCGCCGAGCGCTGGCGCGCGCACCTCGCCGCGGGCAAGCTCGGCGAGGCGCTCGCGGACGTGGAGCTCCTGGGCATCGACACGGTGCTCGGGCGCGCCGGCGGCGCGGAGCTCGTCGATCTCGGCTCCGCGGCGCGGCTTTCCCGCAAGCCGGACGTCGCGGCCAGGTTCTACGAGGCGGCGCGGCGGCGGTTTGCCGGGAGCGACGCCGCGGCTGCAGCGGCGTACCACCTCGGCCGCATGGCGTTCGACGGGCGCGGCGCCTGGGCGGAGGCCGAGCGCTGGTTCGCCGTGTACCTCGCGGAGAGGCCGCGCGGCGCGCTCGCGCCGGAGGCGCTCGGCCGCTCGATAGAGTGCGCGAGGAACCTGAAGCTCCGCGCGCGCGCCCGCGAGCTCGCCGCGCGCTACCTCGCGGCGTACCCGAACGGCGCCCACGCCGGGCTCGCGGCGACGCTCGCCGATGGGGCCGATTGAGGGTTCCGCTCGGCAGCCTGCGCGCTGGATCGAGCCTCCTCCCGCGGAGGTCGCGGCCGCCGCGCCGGCGCCGCCTGCGCTCGCCGGGGGCGCGCGCCGTGGCGCGCTCGATCGGCTGCGCGCTCGTCGCGTTGCTGGCGTTCACGGCGTTCGCGGCGCCGTGCTCCGCCGAGGAGGCGCCGCCGATCACGGTCGTCGCCGGCGCGCGCGGGGCGCTCGCGTACCGGCTCTCGCAGGAGCTCGAAGCGGCGGGCCTGCAGGTACACGTCCAGGCGGGCCCGGTGGCGGCTGGTTCCGGCGGGCTGCTCATCGTCATCCCCGAAGGCGAGGAGGGGGCCATCGAGATCTGGTCGGACTCGAGCGGGCGCGCGGACCTGGTCGCGAGCGTGGCGCCCGACGGCCCGCTCGACACCCGGGTGCTCCGCGCGGCGGAGCTGGTGCGGGCGCTCCGGTCGACGGCGTCGACGGCCGGGGCCCCCGCCGGAGCCGTCGCACCAGAGCCGGCGGCCGTCGCGCCGGCCCCGGTCCAGCCCTCTCCCGCCGCGCCTCCAGCCGCGTTGCCCGGTGAGGCGTGGCGGAGCCCGCCGATCCGCGCCTGGGCGCCGCCCTCGCCGCCGTTCGCGGTGCCTCTGGCGCCCAGGATCCCGCTCGTCGAAGTCGGTTTCGCGATCGCCGTGGGATGGCAGGCGCCTGGCGCCTCGCTGGCGCTCGATGCCTCGCTCCGGATCTGGCCCTCGGCCCGGATCGGCGCCGGCCTCCTGGCGGACCTGCCGGTCATCGGTCCCGAGATCGAGGCGTCGGAAGGCAAGGTTCGCTTTCGCCGCTCGCTCTTCGGCGCCGAGCTCGCCCTCGCGCCCATCGAGAGGAGCCGTCGGTTCGGACTCGTCCTCTCCCCCGGCGTGGGTCTCGGTTACGTGAGCGCGTCCGGCGATGCGAGACCGCCCTATATCGACAGCGATGAGTCCACGTTCACCGCCTTCGTGTACGGGCGAGGCGAGGCGCGTCTCCGGCTCGTCGACTCCGTGGCTCTCACGGCGGGCGCGCTCGGCGGCGCGGCGATCCCGCCTGTCGACATCCGGTTTGCAGGACGGGTGATCTCGACATTCAGCCCGCTCGCGTCGTTCTCGCTCGGTGTCGTCGTCCAGCGGTGAGCCGCCGCCACGACAGGCGGCCATTCATAGGAGCAAGCCACGCGCACTTCTTCAATCGAGATCGGAGAGGCCTCCTTGAAACAGCTCCTCGTACCTGGATGCACCGCGCTCATGACGCTTGTCGCCGCATGCGACAGGATCCCGCTCGATCCCATACGCGATGAGGGCGCCGGGGGTGGCGCGACCGGAGCGGGCGGGGCCGGCAGCGGCGGCGCAGGCGGCAGCGACGCCGTCGCCGGCAGCGGCGGCGCAGGCGGCAGCGACGCCGTCGCCGGCAGCGGCGGCGCAGGCGGCGCAGGCGGCGCAGGCGGCAGCGGCGGCGCGGGCGCCGGCGGCCCCGTCGGCAGCGGCGATTCTCTGTGGAGCCGGCACTTCGCCTCGAACCCACGCCAACCCAACGTGTGGGTGGGCAGCCGCATCGCCGTGGACGAGCCCGGCAACCTCGTCGTCGCCACGGCGGGCGCCGATGGCGTCGACTTCGGCGACGGTCCGCTCTCGACCGGGGGCGCCCTGGCCTTCGCGCTCGCGAAATTCGACGAGGAAGGAGAGAACCTCTGGCACAAGGAATTCTCCGGTTCGGCCTACCCGAATGACGTCGCGGTCAACCAGGCGGGGCTCATTGCCACGACGGGGGTGGTTTACGGGACCGGCGTCGACTTCGGAGGTGGTTTGCTCGTGGGGCAGGAGTCGGGCGGCGACGCCTTCGTGGCCGTCTTCACGGCAGACGGAGATCACGTCTGGTCGGCTCGGATCGGCGTCGATGGTGATCAATGGGCGGACAGCCTCGCCATGGATGCAGCCGGGAACGTCGTCGTGGCAGGGACGTTCATGGGGCAGATCAGCGTCTGCGGCGCCTCGCTGACCAGCGTCGGTGACATGGACTCGTTCATCGCGAAGTTCGATCCTGCGGGGAATTGCCTCTGGAACAAGCAGCTCGGCTACACGGAGATCCACAACGTCGCGCTCGACGCGTCGGGCGGCGTCGTCCTCGCCGGCAGCTTCGGCGACTATTTCGCCGAGGCGATCGACCTCGGCGGCGAGCCGCTGATCACCGCGGGCAGCGAGGATATCTTCGTGGCGAAGCTCGACGCCGCCGGTGAGCACGTCTGGAGCAAGCGGTTCGGCGACGAGGCGCTCCAGAGGGCGTACGGCGTCGCGATCGACGGCGCTGGAAACGTCGTCATCAGCGGGACGTTCCTCGGGAGCGTGGATTTCGGCGCAGGTCCTCTGGTGAGCGAGGGAGGGTACGGTCCTCTCGAGCCCGGCTCTGTCACGTGGGGCGGCAACGCCTTCGTGACCAAGCTGAACCCGGCAGGCGAGCTCCTCTGGGCGAAGCGCCTCGGGCAGTATGGCCCGCAGACGGCGCTGGACGTCGCGGCGACCGTGGACGGCGAGCTCGCGATCACCGGCTTGATCTACGGCGACGTCGACTTCGGCACGGGCCTGATGGACTGCACCTATGGCGATGCCTTCGTCGCGAAGCTCGATGCGGCGGGCACGGTCCGCTGGGTGAAGCACACCGGCGGCAGGGGGCAACAGTACGGCTATTCCACGGCCATGGACGCGACCGGCCACGTGTACGCCGCCGGCCCGTTCCTCGGCACCATCGACTTTGGCACGGGGCCGCTGGCGGCTCCGACGTCTACGACCCGGGCGATCTTCCTCGCGAAGTTCGGCCCCTGAGGCCGCGGGCGGCGATCCGCGAGGTGGCCCTCACCGCAGGCAGGCGCCGAGCCACCGCGCGGCATTCTGTCCGAGGGCGGGGCCGAGGAGCTCGGGGGGCAGGTGAAGGCCCTGATAGGTGCCGATGGTGCGGGCCGGTTGATCGGCGGTTTGACGAAAGAAGCGAAACTTGTCCTCTTTCAAGAGACCCATGTTCGACTCCACCTGCAGGTCCCACAGCTCCATGGACATGGGGTCCAGCCCGCTGGTCACGAGATCGGTCCCGAACAGGAAGCGCTCGGGCCAGCGAGAGAACAGCCCGAGGAGCCGGGCGCGCTCCCGCTCGAGGCTCGCGAACCCCTCTGTCGCCGGCCCGGCGGAGCCATGGCTCGTATCGACGAGGAGGCGCGGAAAGGCCTCCATCAGGGACTCCATGCGCGCGAGGTCGGTGCGGCTGCCGCAGAGGTGCGCGCACACGAGCTGCAGGTCGGGGAAGGCGCGCAGGACCGCCTCGAGCTCGCCCCTGTAACGGACGGTGTTGGCATGAAGCAGAACCGGAACCGCCTGAGCCGTGAGCGCGTGCCACATCGCCTGGTGCGAGGGGTCGTCGAGGGGACGCTCGTGGAAGAGGTTGTGCCCCTGGTAAAGCTTCACGCCGCAGGCGCCTCGGCGGCGCAGCTCGGCGAGGTACGGGATGTCAGCGTCCCCCAGCTCCAGGGTGACGAAGGGAATGAGCTTTCCACGGTGAGCCGCGGCGGCGTCGAGGACGATATCGTTGCCCGCGCGGTAGCCGGAGAGGCCAGCGCCGCCGCGGCCGCTTGTCAGGTCCGGGCTCGCCAGGATGACGGCGCGATCGACGTGATGCTTGGCCATGTGCGCGAGCAATGGTGCCACCGCGCTGGCCTCGGTCAGGTGCACATGGATGTCGATGACCTCCTGGCGGGCCGGCGGAGGCGGCGACGAACGGCACCCCAGGACGGCGGCGAGCGCGGCGCCCCACGCGATGCTCCGGACGCGAGCGCCGCGCTCGGCGCGCGAGCTCATCGGAGGAGGGCGATGAGCGCGGCGGCGACCACGAGAGTGATGAGCGACGATTGGATCCATCGCCGCCAAGGATACGCCGTGGCGGGGATGGCGCCATGAGAAAGGAGGGAGTCGGGAGATATGAAAAATGATGTGAGCTGACGATTCGCTTCTGAGCCTGCTTTGTGCGAACGCTCGATGTTCGCGCCTCAGGGCGAAGTTTCGCCCTGGAGGTCGTTGTTCATTCGTGCCCAGTGGAGTTGTCTATGTCGCTCATTCGTAGCTCGGTTCGTCTCATGGGGTTCGCGGCGCTCTACGCGTCTTTGTTTGGAACGACATCTTGCTCGCGCTGGCTGGACGATGGCGCGGGCTCAGGCGCCGAAGGAGGCGGCGGCAGCGATGCCAGCGGCAGTACCGGCATCAGCGGTAGCGGCAGCGGCGGCAGCGGCGCCACCAGCGGCAGCGGCGGTAGCGGCGGCACCAGCGGCAGCGGCGGCAGTGGCGGCAGCGGCGGCACCAGCGGCAGCGGCGGCAGCGGCGTTGGCGGGGCTGGTGCAGGCGGGGCCGCGACCGGGGGCGGCGGAGCGTCTGTTTGCGCAGACGACGCCTACGAGGCGAACGACGCGTCCGCCTCTGCGGCTCCGCTCGCCTATGACCATACCGACGACAGCCTCGGTCCCAGCGCGTGGTTCTCGAAGATCGACTTCGTCCTCTGCCAGGGCGACGAGGACTGGTACCTGCTCGACACCACCTCTCTCGGGATCGAGGAGGTCAACTGGAGCCTTCGCGTCCTGGCCTCCGGGGCAGGGCTGTGCGGCGCGGGTTGTGAGCAGTACACTCCGCCCCCCGGTCCAGAGAACACGTTGATCGTGGAGGTCTACAGCGCTGCCACGATGGAGCTCCTCGGGGCCGAGGAGAGCGATCATGGACGGGTATGGCTCGATGGAGGGGGCGCAGATTCGGCGAACGATCTGCTGCTCCGCATCTATGGGCCGCCCGAGGCGAACTACCCGTACGACATGAGCTTCGTCGCCAAGTCCTATGAAGGGGAGGACGAGTGCGAGTGCTGATCTCCGCCTAGCGCCGCGGTGCCCGCTCAGCCCTGCTTCGGCGCCTTCATCCGCGCCGGATCCACGCTCACGTCCCGCGCCACCTTGCCGAACGCGATGACGCTGCGGTCGCCGTTCCGCTCCTCGATGACCACGCGCCGCACCGACCACAGCTCCGGCCCCGAGGTCATCTCAAGGCTGCGCACGTGCTTCGCGACCTCCTCGGCCCGCGGCCGCGCCGCCAGCGTGATCCCGTCCGCGCGGCTCGGGATCGACAGATCGTAGCGCGCCCGCAGCTTCCCGAGGTCGCCGCCGAGCAGCACCAGGAGGTCCGACAGCACCGCCCCGAAGCGCCCCGCCGCGCCGCGCCCCGCGCCCGCCGCGCCCTTCGGCGTCGCGAAGCCGAACCCCTCGGGCGTGATCCAGTAGGTGATCGCGTCCGGCGGCTTCAGCTCCCACCGGAGCCGGTCGGGCAGCACCAGCGTCATCTCGCCGTCGCTCTTCACCGCCGTCGCCAGCAGGCCGATGCTCCGCTCCTGCGTGAACGGCGCGACCAGCGTCTTCACCGACGCGCGCGCCCGCGTGATCTCGGCGAGCGCGTCGCCCACCTCGTCCGCGCGTGCGCGGCGCGCGTGGCTGCCGATCGACAGCGCCCCGCCGCACGCCGCGAGCCCCATCAAGAAAGATCGTCGCTGCATCCTCGCCTCGTCCTCTGACATGGTCATGTCAGACGAGCGGGCCGCGCTCAATCCGCAATGGGCTTCGGCGTGTTGGGCCCGCTCTCCGGCAGGTCCGGCTTCGCGATGTACTCCTTCGGGAGATCGCCCGTCAGGCTCTTCAGCCACACCACGATCTGCTCGACCTGCGCATGGGACAGGTCCTTGCCGAGCTGGTGCTTCCCCATGAGCCGCACCGCCTCCTGCAGCGACGAGACGGACCCGTCGTGGAAGTACGGCGCCGTCATGGCCACGTTGCGGAGCGTCGGCACCCGGAAGACCATGAAATCGGCCTGCTTCTTCGTGATCTCGAAGACGCCGCGGTCCATCGTGTCGGGCCACGACCGCACGAGGCCGAGCTTCTGGAACATCGTCGCCCCGACGTGCGGGCCGAAGTGGCACGTCACGCAGCCGACCTCGACGAACGTGTTGAACCCTTCCTTCTCCGCGTTGGTCAGGGCCTCGGGCTCCCCCTCCAGGAACAGGTCCCACCGCCCGCGCGTGATCAGCTTGCGTTCGAACGCGCCGATCGCCTTCGCGGTGTTGTTGGCGTTGACGGGCCACGGATCGCTCGGGAACGCCCTGGCGAACGCCTTCACGTACTCCGGGATGGAGCGCAGCGTCGCCTCCAGCCGCACCGGCGTCATCGCCATCTCGCTCGGGTTCATCATCGGCCCGTTGGCCTGGGCCTCGACGTTGTCGAAGCGCCCGTCCCACATGAGCGAGAAGAACCCCGCGGAGTTGTACACGCTCGGCGTGTTGCGGCGGCCGCTCTGGTGCGCGTGCCCGATCGACACCTTGGCGCCGTCCGCGCCGTAGCGATCGAGCGGGTGGCACGAGTTGCACGAGAGGTCGTGGTTCTTCGAGATCCGCGTCTCGTAGTAGAGCATCCGGCCGAGGTTGATCTTCTCGTCCGTGAGCGGGTTGCTCGAGGACGTGATGACCGCCGGCAGCGGGTTGAAGCTCCCGAGCCGCTCCGGATCGATCTGCACGGCCGGCTCGGCCGTGGCCGCGGCGGACGCGCCCGGCGCCGCGGTGGGCGCGGCCGGGGCGGCGGCCGCCGGCGCGGGCTGCGTCCCGCCGGTCGCCGGGGCGGACGCGGACGCCGTCGTCTTCTGCACCAGCCAGGCGCCGACGCCGGCGCCCGTCGCCGCGACCAGCGCCGCCGCCACCACGAGCGGGGCCGCCTTGCTGCGGGGGCGCACGTGGGCGGTGGGCTGGTCACCCGCCACGATGATCGTCTTGTGGAAGGGCACGGAGGTGCCCGAGACCGTCCTCGATGGCGGCGGGCCGTCCGGGAGCCCGCGGATGAGGAGGCCGTGCGGGGTCGCGTGGTGGCCGCTCTGGGTCGTGTGGTGGTGGCCGCTCTGGGTCGCGTGGTGGTGACCGCTCTGGCCGAGCTGCCCGCTGTGCGTGACGTGCTCGGGCCAGCTGCGGGGCGTCCCCACGGGCGTGGGCGGGCGCCGCGTCGACATCTCGCCGGGGTCCGGCCAGCTGCGGGACGTGCTCCCGGGCGTCGGCGTGCGGCTGCGGGGCGTCCCCACGGGCGTGGGCGGGCGCCGCGTCGGGGCGTCGGGGTTCGGCGGCCCCTGCGAGGGCGGCGGCATGTCGGCCTGCACCGAGTCGGGGAGGGGCCGCAGCATGCTCTCGTGGATCGAGATGCCGTGCGGCAGGAGCATCCGGCACTCGTCGAGCATCTCCGCCGCGCTCTGGAAGCGCAGGTTCCTGTCGATCTGGAGCGCGCGCTGGACGATCTCGGAGACCTCGTAGGGCACCCAGGGCGCCAGCGTCTGGATGGGCGGCGCCGGGGTCGAGCAGATCGCGACGATGAGCTCGCCGAGCCCCCGCGAGTTCCTGTAGGGGGTGCGCCCGGCGAGCATCTTGAAGAGGACGATGCCGAGCGACCAGACGTCGGTCCGGCCGTCGACGTCCCGCATGTTGCGCGCCTGCTCGGGCGACATGTAGATGGGCGAGCCGATCAGGTTGCTCGTGGCCGTGAGCTCCTGGTGGTGCTCGAACGAGTCGTCGGCCTGGATCTTGGCGACGCCGAAGTCGAGCAGCTTGACCGCGTACTCGCCCCCGTCGCGCCGCGCCAGGAACAGGTTGGCGGGCTTGATGTCGCGGTGGAGGACGCGCGCGTCGTGCGCCTTGATGAGGCCCATGCACGCCTGGGCCACGATGCAGAGCGCGAGCTCGGGCGGCAGGGGGCCGAGCCGCCGGAGCATCTGGTCGACGTCCTCGCCGTTGAGCAGCTCCATCACGAGGAAGGGCAGGCCGGTCGCGCGGTCCCTGCCGCTGTCGAGCACGCTCGCGATGTGCTCGCTGTCGATCGCGCCGGCCGCCCTGGCCTCGCGCTCGAAGCGGGCCATCACCGCCTCGTCCTGCGCGAGCTTGCTCGTGATCACCTTGACGGCGACGCGGCGGCCGGTGCCCAGGTGCCGTGCCTCGTAGACCGCCCCCATCCCGCCTTCCCCGAGCAGCCCGAGGATGAGGTACCGTTGATCGAGGGTCGTGTTGATCAGGTTGATGTCCGTCATGGTCTGGTCGACCCGGTCGCCGCTCCGATGCCGCGACCTTGGCGCCCCGAATCGCATTGTCGGACGGAAGGTCGCGCTAGGCAATCTTGCGGTAAGGCCACGCCGGACGAGAGGTGTCCCACCTCCGGTGTATGGGCGTGGGAGAGAGGGCACCCCGAAACCACGCCGAAAACTTGCGATTTCGCGCCGGGTATGTCGCTGCTGCGCTGCGGGGAGGGCCTTCGTAGGTGTGGCGGCGCGCGTGGCGGCGCGGCGCTTTCGTGCTCGCCGTGGGATGAGGCGCGTCCCGGGCGCGGGACTGTCGCGCTCGCTCGCCACGCTGGCCACGCTCGCCACCTCGGCGTCACGGCATGGAGACGGCGCCGCCGCGCTTGCGCGAGGGACGGAGCGGTGATTGGGTTGCGTCTGTTTATTTAAGGATTGTCGTTGCCGCGCTCCCCGCCTTCGTGGGGTGAGCCGGCGCGCTCCCAGGCGGCGTAGTCGCCGCTCGTGAGCAGCGGATCCTCGGGCAGGGCGTCGGGCTCGGCGGTGTCGAGCGCCGGGTCGAACGCGGGGTCGAGCAGCCGGGTGAGGTCGAAGCGGAGGAAGCGGCCGGCGAGGTGGGGGCCTTCGCTGACCCAGAGGACGCGCGCCGTGGCGTCCATGACGACCGCGTGGGTGGCGATGAGCGCGTCGATCGCGCGCCGGTCGCCGAGCGGCAGCGGCGCGCCGCCGCGCCCGCGCCGGTCGCGCAGCACGTCGATCGCCGCCTCGATCGTCGCGCCCTCGGGCAGCGCCGCGAGCCGCTCGTCGAGGCGCTCGCGCCGCGGGCGGGTCGAGGTCTCGGCCTGGACGCGGAGGTTGCGCGGATCGCCCGCGAGCGGCCCCTCGAAGTGGTTGGTGAGCGGGACCTTGCCGCGGCCCCGGCGCGCGTGCAGCGGCGCGCCGGGCGCCCGCTCGGCGATCGCCGCCTCGCCGCCCGCGTCGACCAGCATCACGAGGTGGGAGACCATCGGCGCGCGCGCCTCGAGGATCGCGAGCGCCTCGCCGACGCCCCGCGCGCGGCCGAGCACCTCGCGCATCGTGTGGACGACCGGCTCGCCTGCCGCCCGCGGCTCGCCGGCCCGCCCGCCGTGGACGACGAGCGCGAGGCCCGCGGCGTTCATCCCCGTCACCGCGCCGATCAGGCCGGGCCAGGACACCGAGGCGTACGGGATCTTCCCCTGCTCGTGGACGAGGAACACCGCCTTGCCCTCGTCGAAGACGGGCCCGGCCTCGAAGTCGAAGTTGCGGGCGAGCACCGCGTGCCCGTCCGCCGACGCCGTCCCGGTGAGCGCGAAGCTCGTGCAGCCGATGAGCGGCGAGTGCTCGAACGAGAGCGCGATGTCGTAGAGCGACTGGAGGAAGACGAAGCGGTGGTACGTCGGGAGGACGCCGTCGAACGGGTCGGGCGAGAAGGCGCGGGCCTGCGCGGCGATCTCGCGCCGGACGCCGTCGGTCATGCCCTCGTCGACGTCGCGGAACTCGAGGCGCGACAGGTCCATGATGAGCCACCGGAGCGGGGCGACCGGCACGTGGCGGTGGAACTGCTCGTAGAGGGTCCCCTCGTTCTGGACCATCTCCGGGTAGAAGAGCCGCCCGTGCTGGTGCCCGATCTCCTCTGGCGACCCGGAGAGGCGCGCCTCGAGGATCCGCCCGCGGCGGCGCACGTAGGCCGGGCCGAGCACGCGCAGCCCTCCCGGCCTCGCCTCGGGCTCGCCGGCGGCCGCGCGGATCGGGGGCGGCTCGATCCGCGTCGTGGCGGCGATGCCGAGGTGCGCGAGGATCGGCGCGGCGAGGAGCGCGGCGGCCGCGAGGAGCTTGCGGCGGTGGCGTGCGAGGCGCGGCGGCCGCAAATCAGGGAGGCGCCGTCGCCGGCTGCCGCGGGTGGGGGTCGAGCTCCGTGGCGAGCGCGCTCGCCGCGGCCGGGCGGACCGGGTCGGGGGCCAGCACCGGCTCGGCCGGCACGTGGCGGAGCCCGCGCGTGAGCGCGAGCGTCGCCACCACCCGGCGGATGATCCGCGCCGGATCGCGCACGCTGTCGAAGTGGGTGAGCCGCTCGCCCTCGGGCGGGTAGATGACCCGGATCGGCACCTCGACCAGGCGGACGCCGGCGGCCACCGCGCGCAGGAGGATCTCCGCCTCGAAGGCGTACCCCTCGTCGCGGGCGCCGAGTGACAGCGTCGTCCGGAGCGGGTAGCGGCGCAGGCCGCACTGGGTGTCCGCGAAGGGGCGGCCGGCGAAGAGGGAGAGGAAGAAGTTCGAGATCCGGTTCGAGATCTGGTTCGCGCGCGGCGCGCCCGCGCCCGCGAGATCCCGGATGCCGAGCACCAGCGCCTCGGGGTCGGCGTCGGCCTCGATGAGGCGCCGCGCCTCCTCCGGCGGGTGCTGTCCGTCCGCGTCGATCGTCACCGCGACGTCGAAGCCTGAGGCGAGGGCGAACTCCATCCCGGTGCGGAGGGCGGCGCCCTTGCCCTGGTTCTCCGGGTGGCCCAGCACCGTGGCGCCGGCCGCGCGCGCCCGCTCGGCCGTCCTGTCGCTCGACCCGTCGTCCACCACGATGACGGCGCCGGCCAGGCCGTGGACCCGGAGCGCCTCCCGTGTGACGTCCCCCACGTTGCGCTCGGCCTGGTAGGCGGGAATGATGGCGCAGATCCGCATGAGACAGAGCGCGATTACCATGGTGTGCCCTGGATGAACAGCGGCAGGCGCCCGGAGCGCCGTCCTGGTCTGCTCCGCCGCCGTCCTGCGTTCCGTCGCGTCTGGATGAGCGAGGTCGTCTCGCTGCTCGGCGACTGGATGAGCTTCGTCGCTGTGAGCCTGCTCGCGCTGGGGGGCGAGGGGGGCGGGGTCGTGGCGCTCGCGCTGGTGATGGTGGGGCATCACCTCCCGATCGCGCTGTTCGCGCCGGTGGCGGGGGTGCTCGCGGACCGGCTGGATCGGCGGTGGCTGCTCGTCGCGACGAGCGTGGTGCAGGGCGCGCTCACGGTCGGGATGATGGGGGCCGCGGTCGCCGGCAGCGTGGTCGGGGTGCAGCTCCTCGTCTTCGTGCGCGCGTCGGTGGGCGCGCTGCGCTTGCCGGCGCAGAGCGCGGTGCTGCGCCATGTGGTCGAGGAGGACGAGCTGCTCGAGGCGAACGCGATCGCGTCGGCGACGTGGAGCGTCATGTTCGCGGTCGGGATGGCGGTCGGCGGCCTGATCGCGGGGCTCGGCCCTGCGGCGGCGCTCGCCCTGGACGCGGCGTCGTTCGGCCTGGCGGCGCTGTTCCTCCGGGGGCTCCCCCCGATGGTGGCGGAGGGGCGGCCGGCGGAGGGCGGCATGCTGTCGGCGCTCGCGTCGGTGCGCCGCGACATGGTCCACGCGTGGCGGCACGCGTGGGAGCGGCCGCCGCTGCTCGCCGCGGTGCTCGCGAAGACGCCGGTCCACATGGCGAACGGCGGGGCGCTCCTCTTGCTCAACCTCGTCGCGACGCAGCTCCCCTTCGCGGGCACGGGCGCGCTCACGCTGGGCATCCTCCAGTGCGTGCGCGGCGCGGGCACCGGGGTCGGCCCGCTGGTCGGCGTCGCGCTGGTCCGCCGCGGCCTGCGGGGCGAGCTCGCGGCGACCGGGGCCGTCTGGGTGACGTTCGGGGCGATCGCGGTGTTCGCGGTGACCCGCCACCCGGCGGCGCTGCTCGCGGTCGTGCTCGTGTGGGGCCTGGGCAGCGGGGCGAACTGGGTGCTGTCGAGCACGGAGATCCAGCGGCTCTCGCTGGATGGTTTCGTCGGCCGGCTCTCGGCCGCCGACAACCTGGCCCTCACGGCGGGCCTGTGCGGGACGTTGCTCGGCGGGGCGTTCCTGGTGGAGCGCGCCGGCGTGCCCGCGGCTTCGGCCTGGCTCGGCCTCGGCGCCGGCGTCGTCACGTGGCTCGGGGCGCAGTGGATGCTGCGCCGGCGGGCCGCGGCGGTCTCGGCGGTCCCGGCGGTCTCGGCGCCGCCTCCCTTGCCCTCCGAGACCGAGCGCAGCTAGCTTCTCGCCCCGATGATCCCGGACGTGTGGGCGCCCCTGAGCGGCCTCTCCGTGCGCCGCTGCGAGGACGAGGGCCTCATCAACGGCACCTGGCTGGCCGGCGACCCTCCGCGGTACGTGGTCCAGCGGGTGAGCCCCATCTTCGCCCCGGAGGTCCACGACGACATCGAGGCGGTGACGGCTCACCTGGCGGCCCGCGGCCTCGCGACGCCGCGGTTGCTTCGCGCCGGCGACGGCGCCCTGTGCGCGCGCGACGCGGAGGGCGCGGTGTGGCGGGTGATGGACTTCGTCCCTGGCCGCACGCACCACCGGGTCGGCTCTCCTGTGCTGGCGCGCGCCGCGGGGGAGCTCGCGGCCCGGTTCCACCGGGCGGTGGACGATCTCGAGCACGTGTACCGCCACGTCCGCGCGGGCGCGCACGACACGGCGCTCCACATGGAGCGGCTGGACGGCGCGGCCACCGGGGGTGAGGGGCGGCGGCTGGCGGACGCCATCCTCGACGCGTTTCGCACGTGGCGGGGGCGGCTCGACCTGCCGGTCCGGCACTGCCACGGCGACCTCAAGATCTCGAACCTGCGCTTCTCCGAGGCGGGGGAGGGGATCTGCCTGCTCGATCTCGACACGCTGGCGCTGCAGTCGATCGACGTGGAGCTCGGCGACGCGTGGCGGTCGTGGTGCAACCCGGTCGGGGAGGACTCGACCGAGACGCGCTTCGATCTCGAGGTCTTCGCCGCCGCGGTGGCGGGCTACCGCGAGACGAGGCCGTTCGGGGCGGAGGAGCGGGAGGCGCTCGTGGACGCGGCGGAGCGGATCGCGCTGGAGCTCGCGGCGAGGTTCTGCCGGGATGCGTTCGAGGACCGGTACTTCGGCTGGGACCCGTCGCGTTTTCCGACGCGGGTCGCGCACAACCTGTACCGGGCGGCGGGGCAGCTCTCCCTGGCGCGCTCGGCGCGGCGCCAGCGCGGGGAGATCGCGCGGCTGCTCGCGGGGGGCTGACGAGCGCGGCTGCGCGGGAGCGGGCGGGCATGTCGGGAGATGGGCCGTGCCTGGCCGAATGTGCCTGAGCCACCGCCGGACCGAACTCGCGCTCGATGAACGCGACCGCCTCGGGCTGAGTGCATCGTGGATAGTCGACGAGGCACCGCGCGAAGCGCGGTCAGCACCAGCGGTTCGTTGGGCGGGAGACAGAGAAAGAGAGAGTTCACAGGGAGACGGGGAGACGGGGAGGAGAGAGATATATACAGACCAAGGTGGAGAGGCGAGAGGTGGGGACCCTTCTCGCCTCCCCGCCTCCCCGCCTCCCTGTGAATCTTTCCTTCTTCCTTTCCGCCCAGCATGCATTGAGGAGAAAGTCGTCGCTGAACGCTCCGAAGGGATCGGAGGCGTTTGGTGCTAGCCCGCGGTCACGCGCACCCCCGCCGCGCCGAGCGCCTTGATGCGCTATCGCCCCTTTGCGCTCGTCAGAGATCCGCCACCGCGTAGGTCATCACCGGCTTCACGCGGCCTTTGACCGTGATCTCGCTGATGGGACGTGTGTTGAAGACGTCCTTCACGAGCAGGTGCGTGTCCTCGCTGAGGAGCACGCTCACGCCGAGCTCCTTGGTCGCGCTCTCCAGGCGCGAGGCGAGGTTCACGGCGTCGCCGATGACGGTGTACTCCATCCGCGCTTCACTGCCGATGTTGCCCGCGACGACCTCGCCGGTGTGGATCCCGACACCGGTCTTCAGCGCCGGGATTCCCCGTCTGGCGAGTCGCTCGTTGAAGCGCTCGAGCGCGGCGCGCATGCGGATGGCCGCGCGCACGGCGCGCACGGCGTCGTTCGGCCTGGGGACGGGCGCGCCGAACACGGCCATGATCGCGTCGCCGATGTACTTGTCGACGACCCCGCCCTCGTCGAGGATGATGGCCACCATCTCGGTGAAATACTCGTTGAGGAGCCCCACGAGCTCGTGGGCGTTCATCCTCTCGCTGATGGTCGTGAAGCTCCGGATATCGCAGAAGAGGATCGAGACGGTGAGCGTCTCGCCGCCGAGCTGCACCTTGCCGGCGAGCAGGTGCTCGAGCACGGATTCGGTCATGTACTTGCCGAAGGTGCTGCGGAGCTTGTCGCGCTCCTTGAGGCCGTCCACCATCGAGTTGAAGCCGGTCGCGAGATCCTCCAGCTCGTCGCCGGTCTTCACCGCCTCCACATGGACATACCGCTGTTGCTCGAGGTGCTTGAGCGCGACGTTCACGCGGGAGAGCGCGCGTGACATCGTGGTCGCGAGGCGCGCGCCGAGGAGCAGCGAGAAGAGCGCCGCGAGGGTGAGCACGCCGGCCGCGAACATCAGGTTCTGGCGCACGATGTTCCGGACGTCGCTCACGTCGAGCGCCATGACGATCGAAAAATCGCCGGCCTTGCCCCGCAATGATCGGGGCGCGAAGCGGGAGAGGGCCCACAGCGAGCTCGCGTGCTCGACGATCGTGGGGTGGGTCTCGTCGCCGATGACGGCGCCCTGGAGCAGCTCGGTCGGGAAGCGCGCCGTGCCCGTGATCCTCTTGCCCGCCGGATCGACGAGCGCGATCTCCACGCCGAGCCTCGTCGCCGCTTCGTCGAAGTAGGTGTGATCGATGGGGATGCAGGCGAGCAGCGATCCGGCGTCGCTCCTCGCATGCTGGGCGATCATGTACGCGGGCGGCGAGCCTTGCTGTCCATCACACCCATGGACGAGCACGTCCCGCAGGTCGTCCATCTCCGCGAGGCCCGAGAGGCCCTCGGTGAGCCCGGGGACCTCGTCCGTGCTCGGGGGCGGCGCATCGAGCCCCCTCGCCGCGACCCGATTGCCGAGCTCGTCGAAGGCGACCATGGCGACGTTGGGGTGGGCGGCGACGACGGCCTCGAGCGCCGTCCCCACGTCCGACTCGTTCCGCAGCCGGAGCCCCTCGACCAGCTCGCGCGCGCGGGACGCCTGGCGTGAGGTCGCCGAGATGGCGCGCTGCTGCTGCCTGAGCTCCAGCCGGAAGTTGCGGATCGCCTGCGGGACGCGCTCGCTGATCTGCGCGAGGAGCTGCCGGTGCATCACCCAGGAGAGCACGGGGAGGGCCGCGAGGGTCGCGAGCGAAGAGAGCGCGACGAGGACGGTGAGCTTGGCGCGCACGGTGCTGAGGCGGAACATGAAGGCCTTCATCAAAGCAAAGTCGGCTTCCGGTGGACAGCGCGTCGACATGTCGACCTGACGTCGAAGCTCGAGCGCTCCTTGAAGGAGACCAGAAGGGCCTCGGTGTGGACGGCCAAGATGTAGCGGGCATTGGTGATGAGCGTAGCGGTGCGCGTCAGCACATCTGTGAACGCGCTGCGCGCGCGGCTGTTGGCGGGGGGTGAGCGAGGCGGCGCGGGCGCTGCTGGGCCTCCTGGCGGTATGTCGAACATGGGGAAGCGCCTGCTGGGCTGATGCGCCCGAGGATGTCGGACATGGGCGGGCGCCTCACCGAGCAGGCCGCCGGGCATGTCGGACATGGGCGGGTGCCTCGCCGGGCAGGCCGCCGGGCATGTCGGACATGGGCGGGTGCCTTGGCGAGCAGGCCGCCGGGCATGTCGGACATGGGCGGGTGCCTCGGCGAGCAGGCCGCCGGGCATGTCGGACATGGGCGGGGGCCTCGGCGAGCAGGCCCCCGGCATGTCGCCGCGAGCGGTCCGGCTACAGCTCGGGATCGGCGCTCACCACCGGCGCGGCCGGCGCCACCTCGCTGGGCACCGTCGGCGGGCTGGGGGCCGTGGGCGGGGCCTGCTCGGGCGATGCGCGCCCGCGCAGGGCCCTCTCGCGATCGGCGTTGAGCTTGTCGACGTAGGCGAACAGCCGCGCCTCGTGGTCGGCCGGCAGCTTGCTGCCCTCTTCCTGGATCTCGTCCCGGAGCGCCTCCCGGAACCGCCCGAGCAGCCCGACCGCGGCGCCGCGGAGCGGGCCGGTGGCCGCGGCGTTCTCGCCCGTCGCGAGGAGCGTGGCGCGCCTGCGGAGCAGGCCGTCGATGTCGTCGCCGGCGGCGACGAACGCCTTCACCCAGTCGTGCAGCGTCCCTCCGCCGGGGGTCGCGGCGGCCTTCAGCTCCGCCTTGAGCCGGGTCAGCTCGGGCCGGTTGTCGAGCGCCGCCGACGCCTCGTCCGCGTACGGGGCGCGGAGCACGTCGAGCTTCGGGACGAACGCCTGCTGCGCTGTCGCCGCCGCTTCCTTGAGCGCTGCCGGCAAGGCGGGGTGCGCCTCGACGGCCTTGCACAGGAAGAAGACGGCCGCCCCGAGGCCGTCGTGCCGGGCGTCCGCCTCGGCGAGCTCCCTGGCGAGCGGCGCCTGCGTGCCCGCGGCGTCTGGGATCGCGTCGATCTCCTTCTGCTTCGCCCTGAGCCTCGGCTCATACAGCTTGCCTGTCGCCGACAGGCGCAGCTCATCGGCCTTGTCGGTCAAGAGATCGCGCAGCGCGAGCTTCAGGTCCCCGATCGTGAGATTGCGCAAGGTCACCTCCGTGAATGGCGTGATCGGCCACCTCCACGGCCGCACGGGCGGCCGAGAGGGCGAGCCAAGGAGTGTTGCTGGAGCGTCACAGGATAATGAACTTCTCCGCATCCGGTAGTCCGAATTCGATGGCTCGGACGCGCAGCGCCTTCGGGGGCGCTGAAATCGTGCTGAGAACCGGTCGAATCTGGCGCCTTTCGCGGCGAGACCGCCCCGCCTGTTATCGCTTGTAATTGCTATTTACGATCGCTTTTGCTCCCTTCGCGCCCACGGAGGCAAGCGATGACGTCCGGGTGGATGAGGCGGGTATGGCCGCGGTGCGCGGGTTGCGTTCTCTTGCTCATGGTGATGAGCGCGCCCCTCGGCGCGTGGGCTCAAGCGTCGACGTTGCGCCGGATAGGCGATCCCTTCCGAGCGCGGCTCACCGGCGCTCGCGGCGGAGCCGAGCCCGCGGCGGCGCTCGCCGGGGACGCCGCCGTGCTCGCGAGCGCGGCAGAACCCGCAGGCGGCCCGGACGGCCTCGCCGTGGTCCCGATGGTGGCCTTGCCAGCGGACGTTCGCGCCGCCGGCGCCGGCCCGGGGGCGGACCCGTGGGTCCTGTTCGACGGCCGCGGCGATACGGGGCTTCGCAGCGAGACCGGGGAGAAGGTGCGGATCCGGGTCTCGTTTCCGCAGCCCACCTCGCTCGAGGCGCTCTCGCTTTACGGGCGCAGCGAGGGCGCGCTCACGGTCAGCGCGGAGGACGGCGCGGGGTTTCAGGCCGTCTCCGGCCTCGTCGACGTGCCGCTCCACGACACGGGCGAGCGCTGGACGCGCCTTCCCATGGCGATCACGGCCCAGCACGTCGTCATCGAGTGGCTTCCTTCGGGCGAGCGCGGGCCGCAAGAGATCCTGTTCTGGACCGCCGGCGCGCCCACGCGCGGCCTCTCCGAGGTGGAGCTCGCCGATCGCGTGCTCGCCGGGCGGCTCGCGGGGGCTTACCAGTTCGCCGCGACGTCCGAGCGGGCCACCGTGACGCGCACGGGCGGCGAGCAATCGCTGTCGCTCCATGTGGACACCGATCCACGGGCGCTTGCACGCGCGTTCCTCGTCTACCAGCTGGAGGGCCGCGGGCACTGGTCGAGCGTGAGCCGGCAGATCAATGGCACAGCGCCGCGCGGCGGCTCCCCGGCGGCAGCGCCCGCGACCGGAGGCCTGCAAGTCGAGGAGATCGCGCCCGCGTGGCTGAGGCGCGGCGACAACGTGGTGCGGTTCCGGCCCTCCGCCGAGCAGGAGCACGGATTCACCGTGAGCGCGCTCCGGGTGGTCGGGATCCCGCACGCCGGTGTGATCGAGGCGCGTTCCGCTGCCGAGGCGCGCGCCCGGCCGGCCGGCGGCGAGCGCGCGCCTCGCACGGACGCGCTGAGCCTCGATTTCGGCGCGGCTGTGGCGCCGTACGCGCTCCTCTTCCAGCTGACCAGCGCGGGCGCCGGGGAGCTCCGGATTGCGCCCAGCGAAGGAGCGGAGGGGCTTCGCTTCGACCTGAAGGACCTGCCGCCGGGCTGGCACCGGTTCGATCTCCCGGAGTCAGCGACATGGCCGGGGGCGGCCTCCGTGCAGATCACGCCTGCGAAGGGGAGCCGCGCCGAGGTGTCGGACGTCGCCGTGGTGGCGAGCCCCGTCCCGTCCCGCGCGCGGCGGATCGCGCTGAGCACGCCGCTGCACGGTGAGTGCGCCGAGGGAAGGGCCCATGTGCGCGGGTTCCTCGATCTGGCCGGCGAAGACGCGTCGCGAGCACGCCTGTTCGCCGGCCCGGAGCCGGTTGCGCTGGGCGATGACGGCAGCTTCGAGCTCACGCTCCCGGAGCCCGAGGGGGCGAGTCACCGGACGTGGACGGCGCGCCTCGAGGCGCGGCTCGAGGACGGCACGCGCCTCGATCGCGAGCTAGAGCTCGGTCCGTGCGCCGCGGGCGCCGCGCCGAGCGGGCTCGTCGTGGACCACGGCGCGCCCTATGGCGCGGTGGTGAGCCCGGACAAGGGCGCGGTGCTCTCGTTCGCGGGCGCCACGCTCGATATCCCGCCCGACGCGCTGGAAGAGACGACGCGCATCACGATCCGCCCGCTGATGCCCGTCCAGGTGCAGCCGATGGGGCGCGCGATGCGCAATGTGACGCCCGAGGGGCGCGCGTTCCGCTTCGGCCCGCACGGGCTCAAGTTCAGGAAGCCGGTGAAGCTGACGTTGCCTGTCGACGCCGCGGCGATCCCGAGCGGCGCCAGGGCCAGGGAGATCTTCGGTTTCTACTTCGACGAGACGGTCCAGCGATGGACGAAGCTCGGGCGCGTCGACGAGGGCGGGGCCCGGGAGCTCACGAGCTTGACGGATCACTTCACCGATTTCGTCAACGCGGCGATCTCCATGCCGGATCAGCCGGGGGCGCAGTCGTTCGATCCCAACGCGATGAAGGGGATCCAGCTCGCGAGCCCGTCCGCGGGCGTGTCGTTCATCGAGCCGCCGGAGGCGAACGGTCAGGGCACGGCGCAGCTGTCGTTCCCGATCGAGGTGCCACCGGGCCGGCGCGGCATCGCGCCGGATCTGGCGGTCACGTACGAGAGCGAGCTGGGCAATGGCTGGCTCGGCGTGGGGTGGGATCTGCGCGTCTCGGCGATCGAGATCGACACGCGGTTCGGCGTGCCCCGGTACACGGGCGACGAGCTCTACACGCTCGACGGCCAGATGCTGCGGGCCATCCCCGATCAGCCGGGCAGGTACGAGCGGCGCGTCGAGGGCGCGTTCGATCGCATCGAGCGCCTCGGGGCCGATCACGGGAGCTTTCACTGGGTGGTCACCGACAAGGACGGCACCCGGTATACCTACGGCGAGAGCGCGGACGCGCGCCTTACGGACCGGTCCGGCGAGGCCGGGATCTTCCGCTGGAACCTGGAGCGGGTGGAAGACACGTTCGGCAACCGGATGCGGATCTCGTACTTCAAGGACGCGCCCGAGGGCGAGGACTGGGTGCAGCTCTATCCGCAGCGGATCGACTACACGGAGCACACGAGCGGCCTCCCTGGAGCGCACTATCACGTTGTCTTCACCGTGGACGACGGTGCGCAGCGGAGAGACGTGGTGAGCTCGGCGCGCGCTGGCTTCGAGGTGCGGACGACGCGGAGGCTCACGCGCGTCGACGTGACCATGGGCCAGGCGCCCGGCGCCGAGGAGATCATCCGGAGCTATCATTTCGCGTACGACACGCCGGACCCGCGGCACCATCACAAGTCGTTGCTGAAGAGCATCGCTGTCCATGGAAACGGCGGTGAGGAGATGCTCTACGAGCACGGCTTCGAGTACTTCGGCCTCGAGCAAGAGGACGGCGAGCTCCAGGTGTTCTCGGCGCCGACCGAGTGGGGCCGTCCCGCGGAAGGGCGCGATGGCCTCGGGGCCACGAGCTCGGTCGAAGGGGGGCTCAGCGCGTTCGTCGGCGTGGGGCCGACGGTGTGTGATCCGCACGCCGGGGTGGGGGTCTCCGTCTCGTTCGGGGCGGACGACGAGGACGTCGCGTTCACGGACATCAACGGCGATGGGCTCCCGGATTTCGTGGGCAGCAACGGCGTCTGGCTGAACTCGCTCCCGGATCGGTCGAGCGGAAACGCGTTCTCGCCGGAGAGCGCGGGCAGCACGCACCAGATCACGGTCGGTCTGCAGGGGGCGATGCACTTGTTCCAGGAGCTCGGAGGTCTCGGTGTCAACCGCGCCTGGAGCACCGCGACCGCGCAGAGCCTGCTGCTCGATATCAACGGGGACGGCTTCCCGGAGCTGCTGGATGGGAGCGGGGCGGCGCTGAACCCGAACAACGCGCGGCTCGGGCCGGGCGCCCGCGGCGCCGGGTTCACGATCGACGAGGATTTCAGCGATGGCGAGCAGGTCGAGGCCCTCCGCAACGCGTTCTACCGGACCAGCGCGCTCGTGAAATGGGTGCCGCCGATCGACGGGATCGTCATCATCGACGGGGGCGTGTCGCTGGCCGGGGACGGCGCGGGAGACGGGGTGACGGCGTCGATCACGAAGACGACGCCGGCGCCGCTGCCGAATGACAAGTTTCACCGCGAGCACCAGCTGCTCTGGCAGAGGGATATCGGGCCGAGCGATGCTGCGTGTGTCCCCGAGGGCGATGGGGGGTGCGGGAGCGGCGTCCGCGTCCGCGTCCGTCCGACGGATGCGCTCTATTTCCGCGTGGACCCGAGGGACGACATCGAGGGCGACGTCACGCGCTGGAACCCGCGCATCCGCTATACGGAGCTCTGCCTGCTGGACACCTGCCAGCGGATGGTTCCGCGAGAAATGATGCGCCCCGACGCGCTCGGGCGCCCGCTGTACACCTATACCTTCGCGGACGATTTCTCCGTGCTCGACCGGAGCGTGCCTGGCTGGGCCGCGGGGGCGGACGGGCAGGTCACGGTGCAGGCGAGCTTCGTCCGGACCGACGCGCTCGATGCGTTCGACGTGCGGCTCGTGCGCCGGGACGTCGACTCGGGGCAGAGCGTTGAGCTCCATCGGACCAGGGTGTCGGGCGCGCAGCTCGGCACCGAGATCGCGTGGCCGGTGGCCGTGCTCCAGGGCGATCTCCTGTTCCTGTACGCCGAGCTCGGCGAGAACGTGGTCGACCCGTCGCGCGTGCAGTACCAGGGGTTCGCCCGTTACACCGAGGTGTGCGGCCACGACGCGGATCCTGGGAGCTGCCGCGCTGTGGGCGAGTGCGCGCCCAGGTCCGGTGCTCCGTCCGGAAAGAGGGTTTGCGGGCTCGAAGCGTCGCCCGGCGACGGCGGGCCGATCTCGGTGCCCGAGGAGTCGATCGTGGCGCCCGTGCAGCTGAGCGACAGCACGATCGGCGGGACGGCGCTTCCGCTGTCGCAGCTGGAGCAGGTGGACGCCCGCATGGTGGGCGGGTTCCGCGGCTTCAGCTATGGCGAGTGGACGACGGAGTACCCGTTCGACGAGAACCAGCTGAACAAGAGGCCGGCGGAGAACAGGCCGCCTTACTTCACGCGCGTCGAGCCGCACTGGGAGGGGTACCACGCGAGCTGGTCGCCGGGCGACGCCGGGTTTCCTCTCGTGGGCAGCGTCAGCGGCCCTGTGTTCCGGGGCTCGGGCGCGGACATGTACATCCGGGCCGGGGAGCTCAAGCCGTCGCGCGTCGGCGGCGTCCGGCCGGAGGACGTGGCCAACGTCCCCGGGCTGAGGAAGAGCCACAACGGCTCGGGTTCGGCGGAGCTCGCGCTCATCGGGTCGTTCCAGGTGACGACCGGGACCACCGAGTCGAAGCTGGAGCTCGTCGACGTCAACGGCGATGGACGGCCCGATGCCGTCACGCAGGGCGGCGTGCGCATCCAGACGTGCGGCAGCGGCGGCCGGTGCGACGGGCAGCAGCCGGGGCAGTATGGCGCACTGACCCTCGAGGGGCCGGGGGACATCCGGGTCATCGAGACCATGAGCGCGCGGTTCGGGTTCGGCTTCGGATCCGCGGCGTCCGCGATTGCGGAGAAGATCGAGGCGAGCGCCGAGACCAAGGAGGTGCTCAGCGTGCTGCCCTCGCTCGGCAAGAGCTGGGGCACGTCGCAGACGACGCGCGACCTGCTCGACGTGAACGGCGATGGGCTCCCGGACAAGGTGAGGAGCGCGGGCGGCGTGCTCCATGTGCAGCTGAACCTCGGCTACCGCTTCGGCGACGAGCGCCCCTGGGCGTCGCTCGATCCGAGCGGCGATCCGTTCGAGCCGCTGCCGGAGGTCGACGGGGATCCGCTGACCGCGCTGAGCCGGGTCTGGTCTCCGGAGAAGCTCTCGTCGGTGCGGGTGCAGGACAACACGACGAACAGCCTGCAGGTGGGTTATGCGGGGATCGGCGGCGGCATCGCGCACACGGTGAGCCGGACGCTCGTCGACTTCGTGGACCTGAACGGCGACAGGCTGCCCGACCGGGTGATCAAGCAACCTGGACAGGGCTACTACCGCGTCCGACTGAACCTCGGTGACCGCTTCGGGCCCGAGGAGAGGTGGAGCGCGCCGGCGGTGAGCGGCGCGCTGCCGTGGGGCGTCGTGCTGGAGAAGAAGTTCACGAAGGAGATCAACGGCAGCAACGACGCGCTGTCGTTCTCGGAGACGACGGCGTTCAACGCGGGGTATGGCGTGCCGATCAAGATCCCGACGCCGTACGTGTGCATCGTGCTCGAGATCGCGGCGCAGCTCGGGTTGAGCGACGGACGGAGCGAGCTCGCATGGGAGGACGTGGACGGGGACGGGACGGCGGATCACGTGCTGAAGCTGAGCGAGGGGATGCTGCGCGAGCGCGACCCGGCGCTTCGTGCGCGGCTGAATCTGACGGGCAAGACCAACCGGCTGTCGCGCGTGGTGCGTCCGCTTGGCGGCAGCATCCGGCTGGACTATGCGCGTGAGGGGAACAAGGTGGCGTATGCGAGCAGCCCGGGCGAGCTGAGCGTGGACATGCCCGGCAGCAAGTGGGTGCTGTCGCGGGTGGAGGTGGACGACGGGATGGGCACGCCCGCGTACGTGCACACGTTCGATTACCACCAGAGCGGGTTTTACGACCGGGCGGAGCGGGAGGACTACGGCTTTGCGCAGGTGACGGCGACGCGCGAGGACGGCTCGCAGATCGTGACGCGGTACCACAACCAGGACTATTACCGGCGCGGGCTGGTGGCCGAGGTGATCGAGCAGGACGCCGAGGGGCGGCTGTTCAGCCGGCAAGAGGTGGCCTATCGCGCGCCCGGGGCGCAGGCGACGCTGACGGGCTCGTTCTTCCCCGGGGAAGAGCAGCGGACGATGTCGTGGTACGAGGGCAAGACGACGGACCCGAGCGCGCCTGGCAAACAGACGAGCGAGGAGCGGGACTGGGACGACCGCGGCAACCTCACCCGGGTGATCGAGCACGGCGAGCCAGGCACGCTGGAGGACGACGTCACGACCACGATCCACTATGTGACGTACGACGGGCCGCACGTGGTGCGAGCGGACAGCGTGGAGGCGCGCGACAGCGCGGGGAGGCTGCTGCGCGAGCGCACCGCCGGGTACGACGAGGTGACCGGGGCGTTGAAGTGGATCACGAGCACGGTGATCGGGGGCAAGGATCCGGCGACGGGCGCGCCGTACACGGGCGACGCAGCGACGAATCCAACATGGGAGTTCTCGCACGACGCGTACGGCAACCTGGAGCGGGCGATCGAGCCGCGGGGCTTCACGCTGACGTACGAGTACGACGATGTGGCGGAGACGTACCTCTCCCGGGTGGACGACTCGTTCGGTTACTTCTCGGAGACGTGGTCGGACTACCGCTACGGCGCGGTGAGCGCGGTGCGGGACGTCAACGGCCATGAGGTCCACTACGACTTCGATGCGTTCGGGCGGCTGCGGGCCGTGTTCGGTCCGGACGACCCGCTGGCGGCGGCGGAGGCGACGATCGCGTTCGAGTATGCGCTCCAGTCCGGGGAGAGCGTCGCGATGCCGGCGTGGGCGCGGACGCGGCACAAGGACGTGCAGCACCCGGGGGATCCGATCGACACGGTGACGTTCATCGACGGGCTGGACCGGGTGATCCAGACGAAGAAGGACCTGGAGAAGGACCCAGGGACGGGGGCCGCGCCTATCGTGGGCATGAGCGTGAGCGGCCGGGTGGTGCTGGACGAGCGGGGGCGCGTCTGGCAGCAGGGGCAGCCGGTGTTCGCGACGGGGGAGGCGACGGCGTTCGTGGACGTGGCGCTGAAGCACCCGACGACGTTCGAGTACGACGTGCTCTCGCGCATCGTCGAGCGGAGGGAGCCGGACGACGAGGCCGAGGGCGGCGAGGCGGTGACGACGACGAGCTACGGTATCGACGAGCTCGACGGCGTGGCGATGTTCGTGGCGACGGAGGTCGACCCGAAGGGGAAGGTGCGCAAGGCGTACCAGGACGTGGACAACGCGATCGTGGCGGTCGAGGAGCGCAATCGGGTGCGCGGGTCGGAGGCGTGGACGACGCTGATGACGCGGTACGGGTACAGCGCGGTCGACGAGCTGGTGCGGGTGACGGACACGCGCGGGAACGTGACGACGGCGGCGTACGACACGCTGGGACGGATGGTGACGCTGACGAGCCCGGACATGGGGCGGACGGAGTGGCGCTACGATCGGTCGGGCAACGTCGGTGCGCGGCAGACGGCGAAGCTCTTGGCGGAAGGCGCGAACAAGCTGATCCGGTACGAGTATGACTACAACCGGCTCAGGCGGGTGAACTACCCGGACTCGACGGACGTGACGTATGTGTACGGCGCGCCGGACGAGGCGGGCGACGAGCACGGCAACCGGGCCGGGCGGCTGGTGGAGGAGCAGAGCGAGGCGGGGAAGAGGACGTTCTGGTACGACCGGCTGGGGAACGTGGCGAAGCTGACGACGGAGTTCCCCCGGCTGAGGGAGCCGCACCGGGGGCCGTACCAGGCGACGATGGAGTACGACTTCGACGGGTTCGGGCGGCTGCTGTCGCTGAAGTTCCCTGGCTCCGGGGCGGAGGTGGTGACGTACGGCTACGACCGAGGGGGCCTTGTCCGGTCGGCGGTGGGAACGAACACGCAGACGAACCCGCAGCACCCGGACGAGCCCGCGGTGACGCAGTACCTGCAGCACATCGGGTACGACGAGTTCGAGCAGCGGGTGAGGGTGGTGCACGGCAACGGGATCGCGACGTCGTATCGGTATTACGAGAAGTCGCGACGGCTTCAGGAGATCAACGCGGACCACCGCGACCGGTACCTCGCGGAGCGCGGGCGGCCGGCGAGGGCGTTCCAGCGGATGCGGTACGAGTACGATGTGGCGGGCAACCTGGAGCGCGTGCGGAACGAGGTGCCGTACGAACAGGACATGCCGGGCTCGGTGCTGGTGGGGCCGACGACGCAGGAGTACGGGTACGACGATCTGTACCAGCTGCTCTCGGCGCGCGGAACGTACCAGGACCGGAGAGACTGGCAGTTCCGGTACCGGCTGTCGTTCGCGTACGACGAGATTGGCAACATCCTGACGAAGGACCAGGCGAGCTACCGGTACGTGCCGCAGGCGTGTCCCACGCCGGTTCCGGCTGGGTGCGACGGATGGCGCGAGGATCATGCGATCCGGGAGCTGACGTACCGGTCGGAGTACCAGTACCCGGGCCCGCAGCCGCACGCGCCGAAGCGCATCGAGGAGCACTTGGTGGCGGAGTCGATGCCGTGGCCGCGGGAGATGCGGTATGACGCGAGCGGCAACCAGACCGGCTGGACGTACCGTGGCTCGGACACGCGGACGACGGACTGGAACGAGGAGAACCGCGTCACGCGGGTGACGCAGAACGGGCAGGTGCTGTCGCGGATGTTGTACGACGGCGACGGGGAGCGGCGGGTGCACCTGCACCACGTGAGCGGTGAGGAGGAGACGGCGTACCACGACCAGCACCTGACGCTGCGGGACGGGCGGTTTGTCACGAAGCACATCTATGCGGGGCAGACGCGGATAGCGAGCAAGATGGATCCGGACTGGTTCCGTGACCCGCCGACGCTGTACTACCACCCGGACCACCTGGGCAGCACGAGCTTCGCGTCGAACAACGAGCAGACGCTGACGCAGCGGGACGAGTACTTCCCGAGCGGAGAGCTGTGGATAGACGCGTCGGACTCGCGGTACGAGCTGAGGCGAGCGTACGTGTTCACGGGCAAGGAGCTCGACCAGGCGACGGGGCTGTACTACTTCGGGGCGCGGTACTACGACCCGAGAAGCAGTGTGTGGCTGAGCCCGGATCCGATCCTGGACGAGTACATGGACGGAGGGACGAGCGGAGGGGTGTTCAACCCGGGGAACCTCGGGCTTTACAGCTACACGCTGAACAACCCGGTGAACCTGGTCGACCCGGATGGGCGGCAGGCGCAAGGGGGGCACCGGAACTTCCCGCCTGGTAGCAATGGCGAGCGGAGCCCGAATGGCTGGTACGGACCTGAGGCCGCTCGTTATAACCAGATAATACAGGCACAGCGCATCGCGGAGCAGCAGGCGCAGGGTAAGGTACCCACGAGCTCAGCGCCTGCGCCGGTGCCTCCGCCTGCTGCCCAGCAGCGGGCGCCCTCGTCGCCCCCACCGCCGCCGGCGCAGCCACCGCGGCCAGCACCGCCAGCACAGCCGGCGAAGGCAGCCGCGGCGGCGCAGCCAGCGAAGCCGGCGCAGGCGGCACCGCCCGCAAAGCCGATGCCGGCGACAGCGAAGCAGCCGGAGTCACCCACAGGATCTGCAAAAGGTGGAGCAGGAGGTGAACGCGCAGGGAGAAATTTCACACGAGCTGGAAAAGCTGCAGTCAAGTCCGCGAACGCTGCGGCAAATGCCGGTCAGACTACATGCACTAGCTGCGGTCAACCTACCGTCCCGGCTCAGCAGAGCCGGACGGGGGTGACACCTCCAAAGAACGAAACGCATGTCGATCACATCATCCCGAAGATTAAGAACGGAAACGGTTCCCCTAACAATGGGCAGGTGCTCTGTCGTGATTGCAATCTCCGCAAAGGACCTCGCTGATGAGCCGACTTGAAAAGGTACATTTTCGTCTGATTCAAGATGAAGATGGATACCCGCCCATCGCCGTGGAGTCTCTCTGGGCTCAGCCGGGGACGGGTGCTGGAGAGTACATATTAGATAACGTGCCTTTCTTCGCACGCGACGCGACGCTTGGAGACACGGTGCTCGTGCGCGAAGACGAGGGAGACCTTTGGTTTGAAAGGTTGCTGTGTGGCTCCGGGAACTCCCTTGTGCGGATCGTGTTTTTCGAGCGATCCTGTGTCGATCGGTTGAGCGCGCATCTTACAATGATCGGATGCTTCACTGAGTACTTGGAGGGGCACGGTTTGCTTGCTGTAAGCGTCCCTAATACTGTTGATATATCGCTAGTGCAATCCTATTTGCAGGCTGAGGCGAATGATGGAAACATCGACTATGAGGAGCCGATTTTGAGGCAATAGGATGAGGTTGCGGTTTGTGCGCGCTAATCCAGAACAGGACACTATTGCCCGTGGGGTCTTGTGCGGTCGGCGGTCTGAGGGATCCCCTCGTTCGTCACGGAGCCGGGAATCCATCGCCCGACTGATGGTTGATGCGGCATGATGCCACCCGTGACCGTTGCCGAGTCGCTTTCGACCCAGAAGCCCGACCGAGACAAGCTCGGTCTGGAGCACACCCGGGAGTTCGTGGACCGCGTTTTCGGCGCCGACTTGCACGCCTTGCGCGTGCTGTCGCTGGCAAACGGCGTCGCCGGGGTCCTGAACGCCGCCGTCCTGTCGATCCACGCCATCGGGCAGGCCTACGCGAACGTCGCGCAGATCACCGCCAAGAGCGGCGTCAAGCAGGTCGACCGCATGTTGGGTAACGACGCCCTGTCGCTCGACATCGTGCTGGCGCTCTGTCCGATTCGTCGTGGGAGAGAACGCGTCGATTCTCATCGCCCTCGACTGGACCGACTTCGACAAGGACGACCACACGACGCTCTGCGCCTACATGGTGACGACCCACGGTCGGGCGATGCCGCTGGCTTGGAAGACGGTAAAGAAGTCGGCGCTGAAGGATCAGCGCACCGGACATGAACTGGAGATGGTCGAGCGGCTGCACACCTGGCTGCCCGAGAACGCGAACATCACGCTCCTGGCCGACCGGGCGTTCGGCTACCAGGAGCTCTACGCGCTCTTGGAAGCGTTCGGCTGGGACTTCGTCATCCGGTTCCGAGGCTGCATTTTCGTTGAATCGGCCGAGGGCGCGGTGCGTCCCGCCGAGGACTGGGTGCCGTCGAACGGCCGGCCGAAGTCGTTGGTCGGCGCGCGAGTGACGGACAAGCGTGCCGCCGTGGGCGCCGTGGTGCTCGTGAAGGCGGCGCGCATGAAGGAGGCATGGTGCCTGGCGACGTCGCTCGCGACCACGAAGGCGACGGAGGTGGTCAAGCTCTATGGCCGGCGGTTCACGATCGAGGAGACCTTCCGCGACACCAAGGACCTCCACTTCGGCATGGGGCTGTCGGCGACGCACATCCGCGATGCGGCCCGGCGCGATCGGCTCCTGCTGCTGGTCGCCATGGCGCACACGCTCTTGACGCTGCTCGGCGCCGCCAGCGAGGCCTCCGGGCTCGATCGAACTCTGAAGGTCAACACGGTCAAGAAGCGAACGCACTCGCTCTATCGCCAGGTGCGAGGGCCCGAGGCCCACCCGCTGAGATCGCCGAGTTCCACGCCCGGGCCTGGACAAAAGCCGCACGGTCACGTGGGTCCGGTCGACCACATCCCCGTCAAGTGAAGACGATGCAAGGAATGAAAGAAATGGACTGCTACGTTTTTACGGATGAGCCAGGAGGGGTCGTGTACGGACAGCTGGTAGAATTTTGTTGTATGATAGCTCCGACGATGCTTCTGGTCGTACGGGATCCGCAACTAGATCCGGGAGATTCTATCAAGAGCCAGCTGGACCTCCTGAGCCCTTTTCTCTTGGATGCTTCCCGGGAAAAAGAATGGCCTGGGACAGTGCTGTATGCCGACGAGGCTACTGTTTATCGATACTCCGCTGGCGAGGGGCTTCTGGAACGGATGAAGCAACAAGCGGCCAGCTTATTCAGCTGGATTCATCCCGCCGCACCGGAGGACCCCTGTTTCCTCCGCCGCAGCGGAGATGTGTTGCTCGTTACGATTTCGCATGAGCGCGAGGCATATATGTTGCTATCCGAGGACGAGATGCAGATCGCTCGGCGCGGGTTTCCAGAACTCGCATCCATTCTTCAAAAGGAGTGATGAGGTGGATGCGGCGAGCGTCGGGTGCACCTGCACCACGTGAGCGGCGAGGAGGAGACGGCGTACCACGACCAGCACCTGACGCTGCGGGACGGTCGGTTCGTGACGAAGCACATCTATGCGGGGCAGACGCGGATAGCGAGCAAGATGGATCCGGACTGGTTCCGTGACCCGCCGACGCTGTACTACCACCCGGACCACCTGGGCAGCACGAGCTTCGCGTCGAACAACGAGCAGACGCTGACGCAGCGGGACGAGTACTTCCCGAGCGGAGAGCTGTGGATAGACGCGTCGGACTCGCGGTACGAGCTGAGGCGAGCGTACGTGTTCACGGGCAAGGAGCTCGACCAGGCGACGGGGCTGTACTACTTCGGGGCGCGGTACTACGACCCGAGGAGCAGTGTGTGGCTGAGCCCAGATCCGATCCTGGACGAGTACATGGAGGGAGGGCCGGGCGGAGGGGTGTTCAACCCGGGGAACCTGGGGCTGTACAGCTACACGCTGAACAACCCGGTGAACCTGGTCGACCCGGATGGGCGGCAGGCGCAAGGGGGGCACCGGAACTTCCCGCCTGGTAGCAATGGCGAGCGGAGCCCGAATGGCTGGTACGGACCTGAGGCCGCTCGTTATAACCAGATAATACAGGCACAGCGCATCGCGGAGCAGCAGGCGCAGGGTAAGGTACCCACGAGCTCAGCGCCTGCGCCGGTGCCTCCGCCTGCTGCCCAGCAGCGGGCGCCCTCGTCGCCCCCACCGCCGCCGGCGCAGCCACCGCGGCCAGCACCGCCAGCACAGCCGGCGAAGGCATCCGCGGCGCAGCCAGCGAAGGCGCCCGTGGCGGCGCAGCCAGCGAAGGCGCCCGTGGCGGCGCAGCCAGCGAAGCCGCCGCAAGCTGCACCCCAGCAATCGGACTCATCCTCAACAACTGCGAAGGCAGGAGTCAGCGCACCGGTGCGAAATGGCCACTTGGCTGGGAAGCCTCACCCGGTCACAGGCGTACCCTTCGATTCGAAGGGATTTCCCGACTTCCGGGCAGCCGGGGTAGTGGCGGCCGAGGTGAAGATTACTCCTTCGGGAACACGGCCTGGCGACTTCGCTGCCGCGAACCGGGCGGCAGGTTTGAAGGAGACACCGTCAGGGATGACGCGGCATCATCACCAGGACGGGAGGACGATGCAGCTCGTCCCGAGAGCTATTCACCAGAAGACCGGGCACACGGGTGGGTTTGTTTCAGCCAAGTAGGAGTGACGATGATACGTACTCATGAAGCGGCTAAACCTGTCGTCGGAAGCGACGTTGAAATTGTCGAGCAGTAGTTCGGTCTTGTCTTGCCTGATGGCTACCGCAAATTCCTCTTGATAAGGAATGGTGGTCGTCCAGAGCGAGATCTTGTGGTCGTTCCGATGTGCGAGGCGAGTCCTTATGCGCGTATACACTTCTTCTTCGGAGTTGGTCATCCGATGGAGTGTTATGATCTTGCATGGAATCTGGCGAATGGTAGCGATCTTCCCGCTGGTTTGATACCCATCGCGACCACCGAAGGCGCCGACGTGTTCTGCTTGACTCCGTCAGGAGGCGTCGTTTTCTGGGATGGGTACGGTGGCTCTATGTTCCCGGTGTCAGAGAGTTTCGACCAATTCTTGAGCCAGCTTTACCTCGATGAGCTGTCTCCAGACTTTACTAGCGACGCCGGGTGACGGACGCGCGCGGGAACGTGACGACGGCGGCGTACGACACGCTGGGACGGATGGTGACGCTGACGAGCCCGGACATGGGGCGGACGGAGTGGCGCTACGATCGGTCGGGCAACGTCGGTGCGCGGCAGACGGCGAAGCTCTTGGCGGAAGGCGCGAACAAGCTGATCCGGTACGAGTATGACTACAACCGGCTCAGGCGGGTGAACTACCCGGACTCGACGGACGTGACGTATGTGTACGGCGCGCCGGACGAGGCGGGCGACGAGCACGGCAACCGGGCCGGGCGGCTGGTGGAGGAGCAGAGCGAGGCGGGGAAGAGGACGTTCTGGTACGACCGGCTGGGGAACGTGGCGAAGCTGACGACGGAGTTCCCCCGGCTGAGGGAGCCGCACCGGGGGCCGTACCAGGCGACGATGGAGTACGACTTCGACGGGTTCGGGCGGCTGCTGTCGCTGAAGTTCCCTGGCTCCGGGGCGGAGGTGGTGACGTACGGCTACGACCGAGGGGGCCTTGTCCGGTCGGCGGTGGGAACGAACACGCAGACGAACCCGCAGCACCCGGACGAGCCCGCGGTGACGCAGTACCTGCAGCACATCGGGTACGACGAGTTCGAGCAGCGGGTGAGGGTGGTGCACGGCAACGGGATCGCGACGTCGTATCGGTATTACGAGAAGTCGCGACGGCTTCAGGAGATCAACGCGGACCACCGCGACCGGTACCTCGCGGAGCGCGGGCGGCCGGCGAGGGCGTTCCAGCGGATGCGGTACGAGTACGATGTGGCGGGCAACCTGGAGCGTGTGCGGAACGAGGTGCCGTACGAGCAGGACATGCCGGGCTCGGTGCTGGTGGGGCCGACGACGCAGGAGTACGGGTACGACGATCTGTACCAGCTGCTCTCGGCGCGCGGGACGTACCAGGACCGGAGAGACTGGCAGTTCCGGTACCGGCTGTCGTTCGCGTACGACGAGATTGGCAACATCCTGACGAAGGACCAGGCGAGCTACCGGTACGTGCCGCAGGCGTGTCCCACGCCGGTTCCGGCTGGGTGCGACGGATGGCGCGAGGATCATGCGATCCGGGAGCAGACGTACCGGTCGGAGTACCAGTACCCGGGCCCGCAGCCGCACGCGCCGAAGCGCATCGACGAGCAGCTCGTGGCGGAGTCGGCCCCGTGGTCGCGGGTGATAAGCTACGACGCGAGCGGCAACCAGACGGGCTGGACTTACCCTGGCTCGGGTACGCGTGCGACGGAGTGGAACGAGGAGAACCGCGTCACGCGGGTGTCGCAGAACGGCCAGGTGCTGTCACGGATGCTGTACGACGGCGACGGCGAGCGGCGGGTGCACCTGCACCACGTGAGCGGCGAGGAGGAGACGGCATACCACGACCAGCACCTGACGTTGCGGGACGGGCGGTTTGTCACGAAGCACATCTACGCGGGGCAGACGCGGATAGCGAGCAAGATGGATCCGGACTGGTTCCGTGACCCGCCGACGCTGTATTACCACCCGGACCACCTGGGCAGCACGAGCTTCGCGTCCAACAACGAGCAGACGCTGACGCAGCGGGACGAGTACTTCCCGAGCGGAGAGCTGTGGATCGACGCGTCGGACTCGCGGTACGAGCTGAGGCGGGCGTACGTGTTCACGGGGAAGGAGCTGGACCAGGCGACGGGGCTGTACTACTTCGGGGCGCGGTACTACGACCCGAGGAGCAGTGTGTGGCTGAGCCCGGATCCGATCCTGGACGAGTACATGGACGGAGGGCCGAGCGGAGGGGTGTTCAACCCGGGGAACCTCGGGCTTTACAGCTACACGCTGAACAACCCGGTGAACCTGGTCGACCCGGATGGGAGGAGCGCGCAGGGGGCGCATCGGAACTTCCCTCCCGGGGCCAATGGGTGCCGGCACCCGAGCTGCTTCAACGGGCCGGCGGGGCAAAAGTTCCACCAGGAGCAGATGCTGCAGCGGATGAACGCTGGCGCTGCGGCGGCGGGTCGCACGTCTCGCGGTATCGGGGACGGCATGCGCCGGCTGCTGTTCAGGTTCGTCATGCAGCAGCAGGCTGCTCGGCCGCCGGCGCAGCCAGCAGCCGCACCTGCGCAGCCGCCGCAGGCGGTGCAGCCAGCGAAGGGTCCGCAACCGGCGCCAGCGGCGAAGCCGGCGAGTTCTCCGCAGGCGGCACCCCCGGCGCAGCCGGGGCAGACGGCTGGAAAGCAGCCAGCATCATCTACAGGCGCCGCAGGCGGTGGAGTGGAGAAGACGGCCTCTGGAAGGCGGATCGGTGATTTCACGAAGAGTCAGAAGGCGGCGGCAAAGGCGGAGAATGCGGCGCAGAAAGGTGGTCAGATGGCGTGTGCGGACTGCGGTGCACCGGTGCAGAACATCCCGAGCCAAAAGGGAGTACGCACGCCGCCCAACCAGGCACAAGTTCATCACGATCCGCCGATCGTGGAAGGCGGCGGACGCCATAGCAGGCCAGTGGTGGTCTGCCCGGAATGTCACGCAGGAAGGCACGCCAAATGACTAGCCCGATGGAATCCATTGTGTCTCTTTCCTTTCCCCTCGACGTGGAGGATGACTGGCCTCCAGTGGCGGTTGAGTCGCTACCGTTCCGAGTGGCGCCCGAGGGCTACGTCGCACAGGTTCCACCGTTGTTCGTGAAAGGGCTATCGGTTGGAGACGTGATCGGTGCCACGCTTGAGGCCGGGAGCTATAAGGTGATCGGCTGGAAGCATGTTGTGAAATCCGGACGGAGTACTGTTTGGTTGCTGCGGATGAGGCAGTCGGAGACGATTAGCGCGGTTCTGGCCGAGTTGCGGGAGCTTGGCTGTAACACCGTGGGGCTTGAGGACTTAGGGGTGTACTCGGTCGAGGTTCCAGAATCGGTCCGAATTGAGGCTGTCGATACGGCATTGGCGCATCTAGACAGCGACTCGGTCGCAGTAGCGTTTCCATCGTTGCGCCACGAGCAAGACTGAACGCCGTGCTCGCGCCGCCCGCCCCCGCATGTCCCCGCACGACCGGCACTCAGGCTTCGTCTGTACGTGGACACCGCGCGCGCCGAGCATCTCCCGACACGTCGAGCCCGACGCGGTAAGCGCGTGAGCCCCGCGAGCGCCTGAACATCGCGGCGGCCGAGGGGACGTGCGCGAACGTCTCGCATGCCCGCCCCCGCATCACCCCCTCGCCTGGCTATTGCTCGACAATGGCGTCCCCTCGATGCCCTCGGCCGGCCTACTGGGTGGTGGCGGAGAGCGGAGCGATTGCGACCGGGGAGGAATCGGTCCGGCATGAGACGGTGACCGGTCGCGACATCGAGGGAAACCTCCTCTGTATCATCGATCCCGAGGGGACGGAGGTCATCGGGGCTCTCCGACGGACGGAGCGAGCTCGCATGGGAGGACGTGGACGGGGACGGGACGGCGGATCACGTGCTGAAGCTGAGCGAGGGGATGCTGCGCGAGCGCGACCCGGCGCTTCGTGCGCGGCTGAATCTGACGGGCAAGACCAACCGGCTGTCGCGCGTGGTGCGTCCGCTTGGCGGCAGCATCCGGCTGGACTATGCGCGTGAGGGGAACAAGGTGGCGTATGCGAGCAGCCCGGGCGAGCTGAGCGTGGACATGCCCGGCAGCAAGTGGGTGCTGTCGCGGGTGGAGGTGGACGACGGGATGGGCACGCCCGCGTACGTGCACACGTTCGATTACCACCAGAGCGGGTTTTACGACCGGGCGGAGCGGGAGGACTACGGCTTTGCGCAGGTGACGGCGACGCGCGAGGACGGCTCGCAGATCGTGACGCGGTACCACAACCAGGACTATTACCGGCGCGGGCTGGTGGCCGAGGTGATCGAGCAGGACGCCGAGGGGCGGCTGTTCAGCCGGCAAGAGGTGGCCTATCGCGCGCCCGGGGCGCAGGCGACGCTGACGGGCTCGTTCTTCCCCGGGGAAGAGCTGAGGACGATGTCGTGGTACGAGGGCAAGACGACGGACCCGAGCGCGCCTGGCAAACAGACGAGCGAGGAGCGGGACTGGGACGACCGCGGCAACCTCATCGAGGTGATCGAGCACGGCGAGCCAGGCACGCTGGAGGACGACGTCACGACCACGATCCACTACGTGACGTACGACGGGCCGCACGTGGTGCGAGCGGACAGCGTGGAGGCGCACGACAGCGCGGGGAGGCTGCTGCGCGAGCGCACCGCGGGGTACGACGAGGTGACCGGGGCGTTGAAGTGGATCACGAGCACGGTGATCGGGGGCAAGGATCCGGCGACGGGCGCGCCGTACACGGGCGACGCAGCGACGAATCCAACATGGGAGTTCTCGCACGACGCGTACGGCAACCTGGAGCAGGCGATCGAGCCGCGGGGCTTCACGCTGACGTACGAGTACGACGATGTGGCGGAGACGTACCTCTCCCGGGTGGAGGACTCGTTCGGATACCTCTCGGAGACGTGGTCGGACTACCGCTACGGCGCGGTGAGCGCGGTGCGGGACGTCAACGGCCATGAGGTCCACTACGACTTCGATGCGTTCGGGCGGCTGCGGGCCGTGTTCGGTCCGGACGACCCGCTGGCGGCGGCGGAGGCGACGATCGCGTTCGAGTATGCGCTCCAGCCCGGGGAGAGCGTCGCGATGCCGGCGTGGGCGCGGACGCGGCACAAGGACGTGCAGCACCCGGGGGATCCGATCGACACGGTGACGTTCATCGACGGGCTGGACCGGGTGATCCAGACGAAGAAGGACCTGGAGAAGGATCCAGGGACGGGGGCCGCCGCGGTCGTGGGCATGAGCGTGAGCGGCCGGGTGGTGCTGGACGAGCGGGGGCGCGTCTGGCAGCAGGGGCAGCCGGTGTTCGCGACGGGGGAGGCGACGGCGTTCGTGGACGTGGCGCTGAAGCACCCGACGACGTTCGAGTACGACGTGCTCTCGCGCATCGTCGAGCGGAGGGAGCCGGACGACGAGGCCGAGGGCGGCGAGGCGGTGACGACGACGAGCTACGATATCGACGAGCTCGACGGCGTGGCGATGTTCGTGGCGACGGAGGTCGACCCGAAGGGGAAGGTGCGCAAGGCGTACCAGGAGGTGGACAACGCGATCGTGGCGGTCGAGGAGCGCAATCGGCTGCGCGGGTCGGAGGCGTGGACCACCCTGATGACGCGGTACGGGTACAGCGCGGTCGACGAGCTGGTGCGGGTGACGGACGCGCGCGGGAACGTGACGACGGCGGCGTACGACACGCTGGGGCGGATGGTGACGCTGACCAGCCCGGACATGGGGCGCACGGAGTGGCGCTACGATCGGTCGGGCAACGTCGGTGCGCGGCAGACGGCGAAGCTCTTGGCGGAAGGCGCGGACAAGCTGATCCGGTACGAGTATGACTACAACCGGCTCACGCGGGTGAACTACCCGGACTCGACGGACGTGACGTATGTGTACGGCGCGCCGGGCGAGGCAGGCGATGATCACGGCAACCGGGCGGGGCGGCTGGTGGAGGAGCAGAGCGAGGCGGGGACGAGGACGTTCTGGTATGACCGGCTGGGGAACGTGGCGAAGCTGACGACGGAGTTCCCCCGGCTGAGGGAGCCGCACCGGGGGCCGTACCAGGCGACGATGGAGTACGACTTCGACGGGTTCGGGCGGCTGCTGTCGCTGAAGTTCCCTGGCTCCGGGGCGGAGGTGGTGACGTACGGCTACGACCGAGGGGGCCTTGTCCGGTCGGCGGTGGGAACGAACACGCAGACGAACCCGCAGCACCCGGACGAGCCCGCGGTGACGCAGTACCTGCAGCACATCGGGTACGACGAGTTCGAGCAGCGGGTGCGGGTGGTGCACGGCAACGGGATCGCGACGTCGTATCGGTATTACGAGAAGTCGCGGCGGCTTCAGGAGATCAACGCGGACCAGCGCGACAGGTACCTCGCGGAGCGCGGCCGGCCGGCGCGGGCGTTCCAGCGGATGCGGTACGAGTACGATGTGGCGGGCAACCTGGAGCGCGTGCGGAACGAGGTGCCGTACGAGCAGGACATGCCGGGCTCGGTGCTGGTGGGGCCGACGACGCAGGAGTACGGGTACGACGATCTGTACCAGCTGCTCTCGGCGAGGGGGACGTACCAGGACCGGAGAGACTGGCAGTACCGGTACCGGCTGTCGTTCGCGTACGACGAGATTGGCAACATCCTGACGAAGGACCAGGCGAGCTACCGGTACGTGCCGCAGGCGTGCCCCACGCCGGTTCCGGCTGGGTGCGACGGATGGCGCGAGGATCATGCGATCCGGGAGCAGACGTACCGGTCGGTCGTGCCCGGGGCGCGCCTCGTGGGCGTTCAGCGTCCATGACGCCGCGGCATGGGTGAAATCGTCGATCCTCCGCAGCTGATCAGAGGGCCCTGGCAGGCTGAGCGGAAGCACGAACTCCCCCGCTTCTCCCTGGTTGTCGAGCAGCCGCGGCGGCCGCATGCGCGGCGCCGGCATCTCGGCGCTCTCGGCGGCGGTGCCGAGCCGGATGCGCGCCGGCCGCTCCGGCTGCGTGACGAGGCGCTCCTTCCGGATGATCTCTTCGATCTGGGCGAGCCGCTCCTTGTAATGCGGCAAGATCGCCTCGCCCACGAGCTGCTCTTCCTTCAGGGCGCGGATCACGTCCCGGTAGTCCGCGCTCGGCAAGTGGCGCGCTTTCGCGAGGGGCAGCGAGAGCTTCTGCATCTGCGCCTTCAGATCGTCGAAGGCGGCGTGGGCCAGCCGGGCGAGAGCGGCGGGCGGGATGTCGACGCCATGCAGCTCGAGCATGTACGCGCAGAGCGGCGGCGGCAGCGCGAAGTCGGTCCGCGCCTTCGGGAGGACGTCCTTGCGCAGCGCCGCGTCGTACGCCTCGAGCTGACGATTCAGCGCTGCCAGCGGCTCTTCGTGGCCGCTGATGGCGTATTTCCGGAAGAGCTCACCGAGTCCCTCCCGCACGCGGGCGTTGGTGGCGAGGTGCCGCTCGATCTCCATCCTGGAGGGCGCCAGCAAGCCGGGCTTCCCGAGCTCCTGGTCGAGCCTCTTCCTCGCCTGCTCGGCGATGGGCGCGTGGCTCGCCTCCAGCCCGGCGTACCGCCGGAGCCGTGCGAGGGCCGTGGCTCGGCGCGGCGGCGGGATGCGGTCGTCGAGCAGGGCCGAGATGGCCCTGGAGCGCCAACCGGAAGCAGAGGAGCAACGTACCCGCGCACCGAAGATGCCTCCCGCGGCCTGCGGCGTGAGCGCGGCCCCCTCGGCGCATGGACAAGTTGTTGAATTGGCACCGCTTTTCAGGGGACGTCGGAGCGCATGGAAAAGTTTCAGTCAACCCGGGTCAGGTCCGCGCAGCTGGGGCTTGACGTCTTCGGAGACGTTGGATCTCCTTCTCCGGTGGCAGATCTCGGTAGATGAATTCAGGATAGTGAAACTGGCCCTGCGCGGCCGCGTCAGCCGGCACAGCGCTGAGCCGCATGGGAAAGCGAGCGGTGGAACATGGCAGACATTCGTCATCTGGTCATCGTGATGCTCGAGAACCGCTCCTTCGATCACATGCTGGGTTACCTGCGCGGCACGGGCATGGACGTCGATGGGGTGATCGGCGCGACGAGCTCGGACGATAACGGCACGCCGATCACTGGATATCATCTCGAGAGCACGAGAGTCCGGATCCGCCCGCATCACCACCGGAAGGAGGTCGTGCGGCAGATCAACGGCGGCGCGATGGACGGCTTCGTGAAAGGCTACAGCACGAACAGCCACGTCGCCGAGATCATGAGCTGGTACGACCAGCGCGATCTGCTGACGTACGATAGCCTGGCGCGACAGTTCGTCGTTTGCGACCAGTGGTTCGCTTCGTTCGCGGGCCCGACGTGGCCGAACCGGTTCTTCGCGCTCTGCGGGACCAGCGGCGGGCGCACGGGCAACCTGCAATGGTTCGACCACGCGACGTTCTTCGACTTGTTGCCGGTCGACTCGTGGCGCTATTACTCGCACGACATCGCGTTCTTGCGGACCGTCGAGAAATACAAGGGCCACCGCGGGCCGCCGATCGCGAAGATCTCCTCGTTCTACAGGGCCTGCCGTGAAGGCACGCTGCCCAGCGTCTCGTGGATCGACCCGAACTTCACGCTGGTGGACGTGGACGCGCTGCTGAACTGGGCGAACGACGACCATCCCCCGGCCGACGTGGCGCGCGGTCAGAACCTGATCGCGCGCATCTACAACCACCTGATCGCGAGCCCGGCCTGGCCGCATGTGGCGCTGGTCGTGACCTACGACGAGCATGGCGGGTTCTACGACCACGTGCGCCCGCCGCCGTCGCCCGCGAGCGAGGCGGCGCCGTTCGATACGCTCGGCGTTCGCGTGCCGGCCCTCGTCGTCTCGCCGTGGGCTCCGCGCGGCGTGCCGTTCCACGGAACACTCGATCATACGTGCATCGCGCGCACCGCGCTCGAGCTGTTCGCGCCCGATCGCGTGAACGCGCTGAGCCCTCGGGTCACCGCGTCTCCGAGCCTGCTCTCCGTGCTCAGCGAGCCGAGGCCGCGCACCGACCAGCGCAGGCTCGATGGTATCCCGATCCTGGAGACCGCGGTCGCCCCGATCCACATGGGCTCGACCGCCCCGTCCGGCTTTCACTCGATGGAGCTCACCGACGCCCAGCAGGAAATTCTGACGCTGAAGAAGGCCGTGCTCGAGGCCGGCGTGCCCGTCGAGAACCATTGAGCCAGAGCGCGGCCATCCGCGGCCGCGCGCCCCCCCCCCGAGCGACACCGGCGTCGACGCGCCCTGCCGCGACGGGGAGCCCGCTCGCCGGCGAGCCGCGGAAGCTGCGCCGCCCGCGCGGTGACCTCTCCGTTTCGCGTCACGCGCCCTTCAGCGCCGCCGTGCAGTGCCCGCAGCGCACCGCCTTGATGGGGATGCTCATCGCGCACTCGGGGCACTCCTTCGTCGTCACCTCCTCCGCGTGCTGCCTCTGAAGCTTCCCCATGAGCCGCACCAGGAGGAAGACGCAGAGCGCGACGATGAAGAAGCTCACCAGGCTGTTGATGACGACCCCGTACTGGAGGAGCACCGCGCCGGCCTTCACCATCTCCTCGGGGGTCGCGTACGGACCGGGCCCGCTCGGCGACTTCAGGACGATGTAGTGCCGGCTGAAATCGATGCCGCCCGTCAGGAGGCCTATCGGCGGCATGATCAGGTGATCCACCAGCGTCTTGACGATGTTGCCGAACGCCGCGCCGATCACGACGCCCACGGCCATGTCGACGACATTGCCACGAATCGCGAACTTCTTGAAATCCTCCCAGAACATCGCTTCCTCCGGCGTCGGGGGCTCCTGCCCTCGCGATCGCACCGCTCCGGTATCGTCTCTCCGCGATCAGGACACTACCAGCTGTCTGTGCGGACCGCGCGGCAGCGGCGATCGCCGCCGTCCGCGCAGCCGCCGGCCGCCGCCATCAGCACGAACGGTGCCACCGGGCTCGTCCGTGGGCTCCCCCTGGCCAGCCGCTCGCGGCCGCTGCCCCGCCCTCCGTGCAAGAGCGCCACACCTGGGGCCAGCTGCGCCACCTCACACGGATTTCGCACATGGCGGTTCCCCGGCCCGGGGCGGCTCTCTAGGATGCGCGCCGGAGGAACCACCGAGCCATGGACCCCGACGCCGAGGCCGCCCTGCGCTACCGCGCCAAAGCCGAGCTGCGGAAGCGCGCTCGGGCCGTCCGCAGCTCCATCCCCCTCGACGCCATCCTCGAGCGATCGCGCCGGATCCAGCGTGCGCTCGCGGAGCTGCCGGCCCTCGTCGCGGCCCGGCGGGTCGCGCTCTTCTACCCGATCGAGGGGCGCAACGAGGTCGACCTCCGGGAGCTCGATCCGCTGCTGCGCGCCCGCGGCGCCCGGGTCGCGTACCCCTCCATCGACCCCGAGTCGCGCGCCATGACCTTCCGCTTCGTCGAGGATCCCGAGGCCATGGAGGAGCGCGGCCTCGGCTTCCGCGAGCCCGACGCGACCGACGAGGAGGCCGCCGCGCTCGACGTCATCGTCGTGCCCGCCCTGCAGATCGACGCCCGAGGGCACCGGATCGGCTATGGCGCCGGCTACTACGACAGCACCCTGCCGCGCTTCTGCCCCCCGGCGCATGCGGTGGGCGTCGTGTTCGACTTCCAGCTCGTCGCCGAGGTGCCGGCGACCCCGGGCGACGTCCCGCTCGGGACCATCGTCACCGACGCCCGCGTGCTCGCCGCCGAACCCGCCTAGGATGCCCACGGCGCAGGTGGGAGAGGACAGCGCGAGCGACAGGCCCGTCCTCCTCGCGGCCATCGCCTCGGGCGCGATGATCGCCCAGCAGGTCGCCGGGCGGGCGACCCGGGACGCCCTCTTCCTCGCCAGCTTCGGCGCGGCCGACGTCCCCAAGGTCATGGCCGCCGGCGCGGCCCTGTCGTTCGGCGCCGTCGTCCTGCTCTCGCGCGCGCTCCTCCAGCTCTCCCCCGCGCGCGTCGTCCCGGCCACGTTCGCTGCGAGCTCCGTGCTCCTCGCCCTGGAGTGGGCCCTCGCCCGGCGCGCGCCCGGCGCCGCCGCCCTCGTCTTCTACCTGCACATCGCCGTCTTCGGCGCGACGCTCATCTCCGCCTTCTGGTCGCTCGTCAACGAGCGCTTCGACCCCCACACCGCCCGCCACTCCATCGGGCGCATCGCGGGCGGCGGGACCGTCGGCGGCGTGATCGGCGGCCTGTTCGCCTGGCGCGCCAGCCGCCTCATCGACGCTCCGACGATGCTCCTCGCCCTCTCCGCGGTGAGCGCGCTCACCGCCTGGGCCACCCACCACCTGGGCGCCGGCCTCGCGCGCGCGGCCGGCGCCACCGGCGGGGCGGGGCGCACCGAGGTTGAGGCGGCGGGGCGCACCCAGGTTGAGGCGGGGCGCACCCAGGTTGAGGCGGGGCGCACCCAGGTTGAGGCGGGGCGCACCGAGGTTGAGGCGGGGCGCACCCAGGTTGAGGCGGGGCGCACCGAGGTTGAGGCGGGGCGCACCCAGGTTGGCGCCGGCGGGTCGGGGCTCGCCGCGCTGCGCGACAACAGCCACCTGCGGGACCTCGGCCTGCTCGTCGGGCTCGGCGCCGTGAGCGGTGCGCTGTTCGACGTGGCCCTCAGCGCCGAGGCGGCCGCCGCGATGACCGATCGCAACGCGCTGCTCTCGTTCTTCGCGCTCTTCCACCTCTCGGTGAGCGTGCTCTCGTTCCTCGTGCAGTCGCTCGCCGCCACCTTCTCGCTCGACCGGCTCGGGCTCGCCGCCACCATCGGCATCCTCCCGGCCGCGGTCGTCGCGAGCACCCTCTCCCTGGTGGTCGCGCCGCGGCTCTGGGCCGCCTCCATCGTCCGCGCGACCGAGGCGGTGCTCCGGAACTCGCTGTTCCGGTCGGGCTACGAGCTGCTCTATACGCCTCTGCCCCCGGACCAGAAGCGGTCGATCAAGACGCTCATCGACGTCGGCTTCGACCGGATCGGCACCGCGGCGGGCAGCGGCCTCGCGATGGCCCTGCTCGTGCTCGCCCCGGGCGCGTCGCTCCCGCTGCTGCTCGGCCTCGGCGCGGCGGCCGCGGGCGTCACGCTGCTCTTCACGCCTCGGCTGCACCGGGGCTACGTCGCCGCGCTCGAGGGCAGCCTGCGCTCCGGCGCCGTCTCGCTCGACCCGACGAACGTCGTCGACGCGACCACCCGCCGCACCCTGAGCGGCACCGTCGACGCGCTCAGCCGCGACAGGGTCCTCGCCGAGCTCGCCGCGCTCCGGAACGCCGCGGCGGCGCGGCACGACGCCGGGCGCGCCTCCGCCGACGGCGATCGCACGTCGCACCCCGGCCCGCCGCTCTCCGGCCGCTCACCGCTCTCCGGCCGCGCGTCGCTCTCTGGCCCCGCCCCCGCGGACTCGCCGCGGCCTCCGGCGGGTGATCGCAGGGGCGTCGACGGGCCGCTGTCCGCGCGCGCCGCGTCGGCCGCGCTGGCGTCCGATCCGGTGCTCGCCGCCACGGCCGACCTGCGCTCCGGCGATCCCGAGCGGATCCGCCGGGCGCTCGTCCGGGAGCCGGACCCCGCGCTCGTGCCGCACCTCCTCCCGCTCCTCGAGCGCGAGGGGCTCACCTCCGAGGTGATCCGGGCGCTCCGCGCCGTCGCCCCCCGCGCGACCGGCCAGCTTACCGACGCGCTCCTCGATCCGTCCGTGAGCGTCGCCCTCCGGCGCCGCATCCCGCGGGTGCTCCAGGCCTGTCCCACCCAGCGCGCCGCCGACGGCCTGATCCTGGGCCTTGCCGACGAGCGCTTCGAGGTGCGTTTTCAGTGTGGCGTCGCGCTCGCGCGGCTCCTCCAGCAGCGCGCGCCGATCCACCTGCGGCGCGACGACGTGATCGAGGCGGCGATGCGGGAGATCGCGATCGGCCGCCGGGTGTGGGACGCCCAGCCCCCCAGCGTCGCGGCTCCGGTCGAGGCGCCGCTGGCCGAGCGATTGCTCGTCGAGCGGACGAGCCGCAGCCTGGAGCATGTGTTCCGCGTCCTCTCGCTCTGCCTGGAGCGCGAGCCGCTCGAGATCGCCTACAGGGCGCTCCACGCCGACGACGCCCACCTCCGCGGGACCGCGCTCGAGTACCTGGAGAACGTCCTGCCGGCGCCCATCCGCGAGAGCCTCTGGCCGTACCTGGGTGCCCGCGCGCCCGCCCCTCCCGAGCCAGGCGCCGCCGAGCCGCGCGCGCCGCGCCTGCCCGAGCACGCGCTCGACGAGCTTCGCCGCTCTGCCGCCAGCATTCCGCGGGCGTCGATCTCCGCTGCGCGCCGACGACGAGAGCCACGCACGTAGCGCGTGGCCCATCGCTCCTCGCTCCAGCGAGCGACAAAAGAAAAAAGCGTCGCCGGGGCCTAGGGGGGGAGAGGCCGCACCAGCAACGCTCGTCCGTGAATTAGCAGCTCACATGCCACCGCGAGAAGACGGAAATAGATTTAAAATTCGCATAGATGTCCCGGGCAAATCCCCCCGGTAGTGCAATCCTGCGATTTCATCCTTGCAGCCGAGCATGGTGTCGTGGACGTCCCCCACCCCTCCGTCTCGAGGCGTTCCCCCCCGCCCGTCTGCCCCATCTCCCTCGTTTTCCGCCCCCCTCTGCCCCGACCCGCAGCAGCGCGGCGGTCACCCGCTTCGGATACGGGCCCACCTCGGCGTTTTCGGCGCGCAAGCCAGAGCAGAGCGGCGGTCTCCCGCACAGGAGACGGGCCCAGATCGGCGTTTTCGGCGCGCAAGCGCACTCCGGTGCGCTGAGCACCGAAAACGTCGAGGTGGGCCCGTATCCGAAGCGGGAGACCGTCGCTCTAATGGAGGGGTTCGTGGCGGTGGGCGCGCTGGTCGAGGTGCTCGGCGATGGTGAGCCGGTCTGCGTCGCTCATGACCACGAAGCGGACGGCGAGCAGGTTGTCGCGGTCCCAGACCGGGCGGGCGCGCAGCCGGATGGGGCGCCCGACCCCGAGGTCGAGCTCGAACGGGGTCACGGCAGGCAGCGCCCGGCCTGCCAGCGCGGGCGCGCGCTCGACGACCATCCCCGTGGGGGAGAGATCGATCGCGCGACACCGGTGCCGGTGGCCATCGACGAGCGCCGAGACGGGGAAGTCGACCTGAGCGCGCGCGCCCTGCCTCCGATCCATGGGAGCCTCCTTGGTGTCCTCGTGACGCGGCGAGCCTAGGTCGCGGGGCTCGTCCGGGCCAAACATCGGGCGGGCGAGCCCCGCGGTTCGCTCGCGGCGCCGGGCGCGATCTCCGCGCGGTCCGCTCGCGGCGCCGGGGCGCGATCTCGGCGCGCGCGGGATCGGTGCGATATGCTGGCCCGGCGAAAGGAAGGTGTGGCGATGCCCACGTGCCGGGAATGCGATAACGAGGTCGACGAGCTCAAGACGATCAAGGTCGGAAGCAAGAAGAAGAAGGTCTGTGAGGACTGCGCCGACCGCGCGGCGCAGGAGGGCGCGATCGCCGAGGAGAGCGAGGCGGTGGTGCAGCAGATGATGGGCTTCAAGGGGAGGCGCTGACCGCTCGCCCGCTCGCGCGCCCGCCGATTCCCGCCCATCTCCCCCGCGCGGCGAGCAGCGCGATGCCGCGCGGACGCCGCCGATCTCCCCGCTGAACGCCGGCCCGTCGTCCCTCTCCACGATCTCCCGCGAGCCCGTGTCGCGCGCGTCGACCGCGGCAGGCCAGCCGCGACGCGTATGGCTGATTCTCCGCCGAGCGATCGAGCAGGGCTGCGAGCTGGTTTCTTGCTTGCGGTGCAGCGGTGTCGCCGAGGAAGCGCGCGGCCTCCCTCGGGTCACAGGCGCCGCGGCCGAGATAGCGAATGCGGGGGCAAGGTAGGTAAAGGTCGTTGGCCGACATGGAGAACCCTGTCGCATTGGGAGTTCACCCACATTTGCCGGGGATTTCGTCTGCATTCAAGCGAGCGGACGACCACTTCTCTATACCTTCCTTACATCAGCGGACGGGCTGCGCATTGCAGTTTTGCATCGAAAATTTGCAACCGTGATGTGAAAAACGGCCGAGGTGTGCGACCTAATTGGGTGTTCGTTTCGTTTTCGAAAGCATTTCGTCTTGACCCGTCGTGTTAATCCGGGAATAAGTTGTTTCACGAGAGCGCCGGTATCCGCCCCTCTGGTGCTGAATGGTCTGCACCGATGGTTCGCGGCGCGAAGGCACGCAGCGGGAGGCTCCTCTTCTGCCCCCTGATGCTTTCGCCCGTTACGGTCCTGTTCACCACAGGGGTTCGACGACGCCGGGGGAGATAAAGCCATGCATTCAATTTCTCAAGGCTTTGGGTCGCTGTCGATTGCCGCCGGTAAGGTCATCGCTTCCCTGTTGGCGATGTCGATCGTCGGCTTCGGCTGCGCGCCGCTCGACGAGGACGTGACCGCAGAGGAGCTGGACGCGGAAGAGCAGGCCGCCGGCACGACGTATCAAGTCGGTCCCACGCGCACCTACAAGACCATCGGTGAGGTAGCCAGCAGATTGCAGCCGGGCGACGTGGTGGAGGTCGACGGCAACGCGACGTACTCGGGCAACATCAGGCTCACGAAATGGGGCACGCCCACCTCGAAGATCACGATCCGCGGCGTTCGCGTCGGCGGGAAGCGCCCCGTCCTGAAGGGCGGCACCAACACGATCGAGATCAACGCGAACCACATCGTCTTCGAGGGGTTCGATGTGACGGGCGGCACCTCGAGGTGCATCTTCCAGCACGGGCACGATGTCACGATCCGTGACTCCGTGATCCACGATTGCCCAGCGCACGGGATCCTGGGCGCCGACAGCGATTCGGGTTCGCTGTTGGTGGAATACGTGGAGGTCTATAACTGCGGTAGCGGTACGCAGAAGCACCCGATCTACATCGCAACGGATGAGTCCGCCTACCCGGGCTCCGTGTTCCGGATGCAGCACAGCTATGTCCACGATGCAATCGGCGGCAACGCGGTGAAGACCCGCGCGGAGCGGAACGAGATCTATTACAACTGGATCGAGGGTGGGCTCTACAAGGACCTCGAGCTCATCGGCCCCGACGGGCAGGATCCGGGGCTCGCGCGGGAGGACTCCGATGTGGTCGGCAACGTCTTCCGCAAGACGCACACGCAGTACGTGATCCGCGTCGGCGGCGACGGCACGGGCGACACCAACGGGCGGTATCGGTTCGTGAACAACACGTTCCTGCTGATGGCGGGGTCGAGCGCGGCGATCCACCTGTTTGATGGCATCGAGAGCATCGAGCTCCACAACAACATCTTCTATCGCGTCGGGGGCGGGAGCGTTCAGGTCTTCCGTGACGACGCGAGCTGGACGACCGGCAGCCCGCTCATCAAGGGCGTCAACAACGCCGTGCCCACGGGCACGACCGTGCCTTCCGGCTTCACGGGGACCCTGATCGTGAGTGATCCCGGCTTCACGAGCATCGGCAACCGCGACGTGACGCTGCTCTCGACGAGCCCGCTGCGGAACGCGGGCGTCAGCTCGACGACGGGGATCTCGGGGCGCACGTTCCCGTCGCCGCTCGCGATGCCGCTGTACCACCCGCCGAAGGCGGCGCTCGCGGCCGTCGGCTCCGCGCAGCGGCGGACGGCCGTGGGCGCGGTCGACCTCGGCGCGTTCGAGTTCGGGACGACGACCACGACGCCGACGCCCACGCCGACGACACCGACGCCCACGCCGACCACGCCGACGCCCACGCCGACGACGCCCACGCCGACGGCGCCGGTGTGCTCGGTCGTCAACGCTGGCAAATGGTTCAATTCGCAGCTGCCTTCGACCCAGCGGGGCACCTTCACGGCGACCTGGGACGTGACGCCGAGCGCGTCGAAGATCGACGCTGTGGTCGGCCTCTCGAGCGCCTCCGCGAGCCAGTGGACCCAGCTCGCCGCGATCGTCATCTTCGACGAGGAAGGCAATGTCCGCGTCCGGAACGGCGCGAGGTACCAGGCGCTCCGGGTGTTCCCGTACACCGGCGGGACGACCTATACCGTCCGGATGGTGGTCGACGTGGCGGCGAAGCGGTACTCGGTGTACATCCGGCCGAAGAACGGCACCGAGGTGCAGCTCGCGAGCAACTACGCGTTCAGGTCCGAGCAGGCCAGCGTCGCCTCGCTCGCGAACTGGGCGATGACGCAGACGATCGGAACGGCCACGCTGTCGGCCTGCAACTTCAAGATACAGTGATCCCACGGGGGGCCGGCGCGACGAGCGCCGGCGCTTCCTCGGGGCGGTCGTCCGAGGGGGCCCGGCGCGAAGAACACCGTCTCCTCGCGCCTACGGAGGTCGATGGGGCGTAGACCTTAACCAAGCTTCGCGCCGCGTTCTCCTACATCCGAACGTTTACGTGGACGTTTACGTCCACGTCCACGTTTACGTAAACGTCCACGTTCACGTTGGTGACCGATGGTGGGGTGGAGAGAGGCGGGCTTCGCGCCCTGAGCCTGACCGAACGAGCCTGCTTAACGCCTCACGAAAGCTCCGCTCGGGCACATGGCCAGAGATGAAACTCATGGATGCGGCGCCGGGCGGCCGCCGGGCGGCCCCGGAGGCTCAGGCGAGGCCGCTGCGCTGGAGCAGGGCGTCGAGGGTGGGCTCGCGGCCGCGGAAGCTCCTGTAGAGATCCATCGGGTCCTGCGTGTCGCCGAGCGCGAGGATCTGGCTCCGGAACGCGTCACCCACCTTCCGGCTGAACAGACCCTCTTCCTGGAAGCGGGAGAAGGCGTCGGCGTCCAGCACCTCGGCCCATTTGTACGAGTAATAGCCCGCTGCGTAGCCCACCGGGCTCGAGAAGAGGTGCGAGAAGCCGGCGATCATGGCGTAGCCCTCGGGCAGCGGGACGGGCGAGTAACGCCCGAGGACCTCGCGCGCGAACTCGACGACATCGCCCTGCTCTCCGGTCCAGTCCATGTGGAGCGCGAGGTCGATCTCGGCGAAGCCGAGCTGCCGCATCGTCGCGGCGCCCGCGCGGAACGTGCGGGCCGCGCGCATCCGCTGGAGCAGGTCGTCGGGGACGGGCGCGCCCGTCTCGTGGTGGCGCGCGAAGAGATCGAGCGCGTCCCGCTCCCAGCACCAGTTCTCCATGATCTGCGAGGGGAGCTCGACGAAGTCCCAGGCGACGTTGGTGCCGGCGAGGCTCCGGATCGGCACCCGGCTCGAGGCGTGGTGCATCATGTGGCCGAACTCGTGGAACAGCGTCTCGACCTCGCGGTGGTTGAGCAGCGCGGGGCGGCCGCCGACCGGCGGGGTGAAGCTGCCCGCGAGGACCTCGAGGTGGCGCGCATCCTCGCCGGCCGCGCGCCCGTCCTCGCTCGGCGCGCCCGTGACGAGCCCGTGCATCCAGGCGCCGTCGCGCTTCTGCTCGCGCGGCACGAAGTCGAGATAGAAAGCGGCGCTCTGGGCGCCGTTCGGCTCGACGAGCTGGTAGGCGCGGACGCTCGGGTGCCACGTGGGGGCGGCCTGCCAGGGCGTGATGCGCACGCCGTAAAGGCGGTGTGCGACCTCGAACAGGCCGGAGACGACGCGATCCAGCGGGAAATACGGGCGGAGCGCCTCGTCGTCGAAATCGTAGCGGGCGCGGCGGAGCTTCTCGGCGTAGTAGGCGACGTCCCACGGCGCGAGCGGCGGCGCGTCCGGGCCCTCGATCTCGCGGCGGAAGGCGGCGAGCTCCTCCTTCTCGCGGGCGAAGACCGGCTCGGTGCGCGCCCGCAGCGTGTCGACGAAGCGCCGCGCCGCGGCGCCCGTCTTCGCCATCCGGTCCTCGAGCACGAGATCGGCAAAGCTCGCGTAGCCGAGCAGCCTCGCCTTCTCCCCGCGGAGCTCGAGGATGCGGCGGATGAGCGGCCGGTTGTCGTGGTCGCCCTCCGTCGCCCGCGTGTTGAAGGCGCGGTAGAAGCGCTCGCGGATGGAGCCGTCGTCGAGGTGCGTGAGCACGGGGATGTAGCTCGGCGCCTGCAGCGTGAAGCGGTACCCCTCGATGCCCCTGTCCTTCGCGCCCTGACGGGCCGCCTCGACCGCGCTCGGCGGCAGGCCGGCGAGGCGGGCGGCGTCCTCGACCACGAACTCGAAGGCGTTCGTCGCGTCGAGCACGTTCTGCGAGAAGCGCAGGGTGAGCGTGGCGAGCTCGACGTCGATCTCGGAGAGGCGCTTCTTGCCGGCCGGGTCGAGCTCGGCACCGCTCCTCCGGAAATCGTCGAGGGTCTTCTTCAGGAAGCGATGCCGCGGGCCCGTCAGCGCCGCGGCCTCGGGCGTGGCCGCGTACGCCTTGAGCGCGCCGTAGACGCCCTCGTTGAGGGCGATGCCGCTCAGGAACTCGCTGACCTCCGGCTGGACGGCGTTGTACGCGGCGCGCAGCGCAGGGGTGGTGGACGTCGATTCGAGGTGGGAGACGACGTTCATGGCGCGGTCGAGCCGCTCGGTGACGGCCTCGAGCGCGGCGAGCGTGTTGTCGTAGGTGCGGGGGCCGGGCGCCGCGACGAGCGCGTCGAGCCGGGCGCGGGCGTCCTGGAGCAGCGCGCGCACAGCGGGCTCTACGTGCTCGCTCCGGATGCGATCGAACGGGATCTCGAAGCCGAGAGTGAGCAGGGGATTGTCGGTCGCTTCGGTCATATCGTTCCTGGTTGGGCTTGAAGGGCCGGCGGACGGGCGCGGGCCGGCGACCCTCGGCCGGTCCGCGCAGCCCTACCTTGGTAAAGGCGCCGGCGAGGGTTGGCCAGTAGTTCGTCGTCCAAGTTCTTCCATGCTGGATGGGAGGGGGCCGAGCACCCTCCCCGGGGGCCTGATGCCACGGCGAGGGAGGAGCTCGGTGAGACGAGGTGAAGCGCGGGCGAGCGGCTAGACGCCCAGCCACCGCGCGACGATCGTGGCGAGCACGTCGGACGTCCCCGAATGGATGCTGCCGCCCAGGGCGTCGTCGATGGCGGAGGGGAGGCCGCTCTCCTCGAGGTAGCCAGCGCCGCCGCGGAGCCGGAGGTCGTCGAGCGCGGACGCCACGGCCGAGTCCGCCGTGTGCCACTTCGCGAGCGCGGCCTCGGCCTGGCCGCGCTCGCCCTGATCCAGCGCCCACGCGGCGCGGTAGATGAGCAGCCGCGACGTCTCCAGCCGCAGCTTCATCCGCGCGAGGCGGTGCGCGACGGCCTGGTGGCGGGCGATCGCCTGGCCGCCGATCTCGCGCTCGCGGGTGAAACGGACGGCCTCGCCGAGGGCGCGCTCCATGGCGCCGAGGCGGAAGGCGAGGATGAGCGCGCGCTCGAAGGTCATCGCGATCTGGAAGACGGCGAGGCCGGCGCCGGCGCGGCCGAGGAGCGCGTCGTGGCCGACCTCGCAGCCGGCGAACGAGACGGGCGCGAGCCGCGCGCCGCGGAGGCCCGCGGTCGCGAGCGGCGCGCCGGGGAGGACGCGCGCGGCGCCGTCGCCCGCGGCGCGGGGGACGAGCAGCGCGGTGAGGCCGCGCGCCGGGGCCCCTCCGGCGCGGCCGCCGCCGTCGCGCGCGATCGCGAGGTACACGTCGGCCCGGTCGGCCCAGGTCACGTACCGCTTGTCGCCGGTGAGCCGGTAGCCGGCGTCCGTGCGGTCGGCCCTGGCCTGCACCGACGCGACGTCCGAGCCCGCGCCGGCCTCGGTCGCGGCGACCGTCGCCATGCACGCGCCGCTCGCCATCCGCGGCAGCCACGCGCGCCGCTGCGCGGGCGTGCCCACCCGCGCGAGCAGGAGCGCCACGCCGAAGAGGTGCGCCCCCGCCGCGAGCAGGACGCCGCCGTCGCGCAGCGTCGCGCCGAGGCCCTCGTAGGCGAGCGCCGTCGTGACGAGGTCGAGGCCCTCGCCGCCGAGATCGCGGGCGATCGGCAGGCCGAGGGCGCCGCCCCGGGCGAGGACGCGCATGCGATCGTCCGGGGCCGCGGCGTCGGCCTCGGCGCCGAGGGCGCGCATGCGGTCGTGGACGGCGCGCTGGGAAGGGGTCCACCCGAAGTCCATCGCCGCTGCGATACCAGAGCCGGCGAGGGGCGGGGAGGAGACGAGGACGGCGCGCGCCGACGACGCGCGGGCTCAGTAAGGGCGCTCTCCGGCGAAATTGCCGGGAGGATCGTAGTTGCACACCCAGATCTGCCAGGTGCCACCGCCGAACGGCGAGCCGGTCGTGCAATCGGCGACCCCGCAGCCGAGCCGCAGGGAGTCGGCCCATACCACCTGAGTGTAATGGCCGCAGGTGGAGCTGCAGGCATTGCTCGCAAGGTCGTAGTTGGCCGCCTCGTCGACCCACGAGGCGACGACATCCTCCGGTGTGGGTGACGAGCCGGCCGACGCGAAGATGTTTTCTCCATAATCGCTCGCGCTATGGCCGAACATGCACTGGGCGGCATAGGCCTGAGCCACCGCGGCGATCTCGGGCGACCACGAGAGAGGGGGCACCGGCTGATCGGCGGGCGGATCGACGGCGGCGCGCGCGGCATTGTGGGCCGCCGTCATCCCGGTCATCCTGGGCGGCTCGCCGGCGGCCTGGCCGCTCGTCGGGCCCTCGTCGTCGGACGACGCGCCGCAACCGGCCGTCAGGGCGAGCAGGAGAGAGAGCTGCACGAACCGGGGGAGCCGTGGGCCGAGCGTCATCACGGGGCCATTGTCCTACGGCTCGGCCGAGCTCTGCAACGGCGATTCGATGAAGGCTGGTTGAACCCACGACGTGCCGTGTCATGGCGCGCCCGCGGCTTCCCCTGGACGGCCGCGACCGGGCGTTCTTCCTGCCTCTGCCGTCGGCATGAACATCAACAGATCTCGTCGTCGATGCCTCCCGTGCTGACGGGCTTCGCCCTAGGGTGACGTCGAGACGAGCAACAATTCCGCAGCATGGGCCTTGTCATGTGGGTCGATCTATGAGCTATTGTCGCCCTGCTTCGGAGGCGGCTGCAGGCCGAGCTCGGAGGCGAGCGTGCTCCCTCATGGGGTTTCGCCGTTCTCCGTGGCAGTCCCGCACCAGCGGCACGCCCGACAAAGAACCAAGGAGTTTCCCGATGAATATCCGTGTGACGTGGCGAATCGCGGCATTCCCGCTGGCGTTGGCAGGGCTCTCCGTCGTCCCGGCGATGGGGTGTGACAAGGTCTCGGAGCTGCAGAATGACGTCTGCTGTCGCGACTTCACGCCGGGCGCCGATCTCGCCACGGTGAAATGGGGTCTCGAGGGCGAAGCAGAGCTCAATTATGGTGCCTTCATGCAGTCCGTGTCGGACTTCACGGGCGCCGCGGGCGCCATCGTGGCGGACGTGACGAGCGCCTGTCAGGCGATCGCGCTGGACCTCGGCGCGGACGTGGCGACGATCACGGCGACGAAGCCGAACGAACGGGCGGAGCAATGGTGTGAGCTCGCCGTCGACGCGCTCGGGGACGCGACGGCCGACCTGTCGATCACCTTCCAGCCGCCGAGCTGCACGGTCGACGCGAGCGTACAGGCGAACTGCGAGGCGAGGTGCAGCGCCAACGTCGAGTGCCAGCTGACCCCGGCGGAGATCGTCGCGCGCTGCGATCCCGGTCAGCTCTCGGGGCGGTGCGAGGGGAAGTGCACCGGCTCGTGCGAGGGCTCGGCCAACCTGGCGGTCCACTGCGAGGGGACGTGCCAGGGGACGTGCGAGGGCACGTGCGACGGCGAGTGCTCCGCGACGACCGCCGGCGGCGACTGCCGCGGCGAGTGCCAGGGCACCTGCACGGGCGAGTGCCGTGGCTCGTGCTCGTTCGCGGCCGAGGCAGATGTGCAGTGCAACGCCGATTGCTCGGGCTCGTGCGACGTCCAGTTCAAGGCGCCGAAGTGCAGGGCCGAGCTCAAGCCGCCGAGCGCCGAGTGCCAGGGGTCCGCGGAGTGCAGCGGCTCCTGCGAGGCGAGCGCGAGCGCGAAGGCCAGCTGCAAGGAGCCCGCGGTCAACATCGAGGGTGGGGCCGAGGTCGAGGCGGCGATCGCGACGCTCAAGGCGAACCTGCCGCGGCTGCTCGTCGTCGCGCACGCGCGCGGCGAGCTGCTCCTCGCCAGCGCCGAGGCGGTGGTCCAGGCGGGCGGCAACCTCGAGGGCGCGGCCACCGGCAGCGTGAAGGCGGGGGCGTGCCTCATCCCGGCCACCAACGCGATCACGCAGGCGGTCGAGAACATCCAGGCGAGCCTCACGGGCAGCGCCAGCGTGATGGCGAAGCTGGAGATCGCCCCCCCGAGCCCGTGAGCGCAGGCCCGGCAGCGGCGCAGGCCGCGGCCGGGCGCGCGTGAAGGAGCCCGTCAGGCCAGCCGCGGGCGCAGGCCGCTCACCGCGGCGCTGCGCCCCTGGTCCGGGCGCGGAACGCCTCCGGCGTCACGCCGGTCCAGCGCCGGAACGCCCGGTGGAACGCGCTCGGCTCGGAATAGCCGAGCAGATACGCCACCTCCCCGATCGCCATGTCCGCGTCGAGGAGCGCCGCAGCGCGCCCGCGCCGGACCTCGTCGAGCAGGGCGTGGACCGACGTCCCCTCGTCGCCGAGGCGGCGCTGGAGCGTGCGCGGGCTCATCCGCAGGCGCGCCGCGAGCGCGCCCAGGTCGGCCCCCTCGCGCAGCCGTTCGCCGAGGAGCGCGCGCACGCGGTCGGACAGCGCGGGCGGCGCCGCGCCCGGCAGGCGCGCCGCGGCGGCGCTCATGTGGCGCTCGAGGAACGCGGCGAGCGCCTCGTTCGCGTGCGGCAGCGGGCGATCGAGCTCTTCCGCCGGCAGGACCAGCTCGGTCGCCGGCGCTCCGAACAGCACCGGCGAGCCGAGCCGCCGCGCCTTCTCCTCCGGCTCACCCTCCGGCGCGTGGCGAAAGCGCACCGCGAGCGCCTGGATCGGCGCGCCGCACATGCGCCCGGCGTTCACGAGCGCGTCGAACGCGAACATCTCCGCGAGCTGGCCGTGGGCCGGCCGGTCGGGCCCGAAGGGCACGAACCCGAGGTGCGCGCGGCGCCCGCGGATCTCCAGCGTGTAGCGCTCGCCCTCGTTCCAGATCTGCTGGTAGCGGAGCATCCGGCGGAACGACTCGCCGAGGGTCGGGCTGCTCATGGCCAGGAAGCCGAGCGCGTCGAAGTGCTCCGGCTCGAAGCGCGCCGCGAAGTCGAGGCCGAGGTGCGGATCGGCGGTCGCCGCCACCGCCGCCTCGATGAGCGCGTAGAACGCCGCGAGCGGCACGCGGGCGTCCGGATCGGCGAGCCCCGTGCCGGCGAGCCCCGCGGCCTCGAGCAGCGCCCGCCGATCCGCCCCGCGCTCCGCGGCGTGGTCCGCGAGCTGCGCGGCGGTGCGGGCCCAGATCGTCGGGGCGGGCGCCCGCGGGGCCTGGCGCCGCATGTCAGCCCTTGTGGCGCGCGCTGTCACTGCTCCCCGGCCGGGCCGGCACCAGGCTTCCGGGCGATCGGAGGAGCATCATGCGAAAGCACGGCATCGAGGAAGGGCGCGGCGCGTTCGTCGAGGGCGCCTGGTACATCATCGCGGACGCGGCCTGCGTGGGCAAGCGGCCGGTCGCCGTCGAGCGCTTCGGGACGCGGCTCGTGCTGTTCAGGGACGAGCGCGGCGCCCTGGTCGCGGCGCGGGCGCGCTGCCCGCACCGCGGCGCGGACCTCGGCCTCGGGCGGGTCGTGGACGGGGCGATCGAGTGCCCGTACCACGGCTTCCGGTTCGCCTCGGACGGGCGCTGCGTCGCGATCCCGTGCGAGGGGCGCGGCGCGAGCGCGCGCGGCGCGGGGGATGCGCTCGCGCTGACCCGGTACGAGGCGCGGGAGCACCGGGGCTTCGTGTGGCTCTTCTGGGGCGAGCGGCCGGCCGAGCTGCCGCCGGTGCCCTGGTTCGATGGCCTGCCGCCGGACGAGCGGCACGCCCACACGGCGTCGGTGGACTGGGACGTGCCGTTCGCGCGCGCGATGGAGGGCATGCTCGACTTCCACCACCTGCCGTTCGCGCACCGCCCCTGGTTCCCCGGCGTCGGCGCGATGCTCGACCCTTGCGAGGTCCGCGTGGAGGGCGACGTCATCCGTGCCGAGGCGGTGCTGCGCCACGACGACGGGGAGCCCTGGGACGGCCGTCGGGGGTGGAGGTTCGAGATGGAGGTGCGCTTCCCGGGCGTGCTGCGCCTCTCGTTCGGGAAGCGCGTGGTGGGCATGGCAGGGTGCGCGCCGATCGACGCGGAGCGGACGGCGATCGTGGGGCGGTACTACGTGCCGATCCCGGTGATCGGGCGGCTGCTCGCGTGGCTGGGGGTGCGGGCGGAGTTCTGGCTGATCCAGCCGGGCGACGAGCGGATGCTCGCGTCCTCGGAGCCGCGCGACGCGGATCTCGACGCGTGTCGCTTCGTGCGCGCGGACGAGGGGATCCTCGCGTGGCACAAGATGCGGCGGGCGCGGCTGAAGGCGCAGCGCGTGGGGGAGCCGCGCCGACTGCCGGTCGAGGCGGGGTGAGGCGGCGCCGGGCGACTCACGAACGCACGGATCTGCTCCACGACGATGTTGAAAGCGTATCCAGCGGTCAACTGGCGCGCTCCTGACAAGGGTTGTGTGTAGGCCAGGTGCTCGTCGATAGGCTCCCGCCGGCGCGCCATCTCGTGATGTCCGTGATCGCGAGGTGCTCCCCAGCGGCGTGGTGCGTCAGCCGCGCATCGAGACGAGGGTCTGGACCACGATCCGCAGATCGTCCACGTCGAGCGGCTTGTCGAGCACCGCGTCGGCGCCCAGGCGGTAGGCTTCCGCGTGCGTCTCCGGGTCGCCGAACGCGGTGATGAGGACCACCGGCGTCGTCCAGTCGTCGCGGCGCAGCCCGGCGAGCAGATCGAGCCCGCTCGCGCCTGGCATCCGGATGTCGCTCACCACGACATCGACCGGGGCGCCGTTCCCGGAGACGAGCGCTTCGCCCATCAACTCGAGGAGGTGCTTGGCGTCGTGCGCCTCCAGGACCTCGTAGCCGTCGCGGCGGAGGGCGGTGGCGAGGAGCCGCCGCAACTCCCTGTCGTCTTCGGCGAGCAGCACGCGGATGGGGGTCGCGCCGGGGTGGACGCGCGGCACCGGCTCAGGGGGCGTATTCAGGATCGAGGCAAGACCGCGCATCGAGTCGGGGGGCATCGGGCTCTCTCCTTGGTGAGACGCCTGTATTGCAGGCCGCGTGCCGCCCAACGGCGGCCGCCCCGAACCGACCGGGGTTGGGGTGGCCGGAACCGACCGGGGTTGGGGGGCTGACCGGAACCGACCGGGGTTGGGGGGCTGGCCGGAACCGACCGAGGTTGGGGGGGCTGGCCGGAACCGACCGGGGTTGGGGGGGTGGCCGGAACCGACCGAGGTTGGGGGGGCAACCGACCGGGGTTGAGGCCGCAGGCGCCGACCCAGGTTGCGGCGGACGCCGACCCAGGTTGCGACGGACAGGCGGGTTGCAGCGGGACGGGCGGCGACCCCCCGGTGGGCCTTCCGGGGTGGGGCGTCGTTCCCCGCCCGGGGTATTCCTCCGCGCCTCGACGTGGGCTTCGAGCTTCAGGTCGCCCGACCCACCCCGCCCACCCTCTCAGCTCCCCTTCGTCCCCCCGGCGCCCGGCTCCCACCGCTCCAGCTTCCGGTGCAGCGTCTTCCGGTCCAGCCCCAGGATCCTCGCCGCCAGCGTCTTGTTCCCGCCCGCCGCCTCGAGCACCCGCAGGATGTACCGCCGCTCCACCTCCTCGAGCGGCACCAGCTCGGACGGGTCGTCCCCCGCCACGAGCACGTGCGACGGCCGGTGCTCCCGGATCTTCGCCGGCAGGTCCTCCACCGTGATCTCCGGGTACCCCGTGAGCGCCACCGCCCGCTCCATGCAGTTCTGGATCTCCCGCACATTGCCCGGCCACGTGTACGCGAGCAGCCGCTCCGCGGCCGCCGGTGACAGGCCGACCACCTCCTTGCCCCAGCGCGTGGCGAAATCCTCGATGAAGCGCTGCGCGAGCAGCAGCACGTCGCTGCCCCGCGCCCGCACGGGCGGCAGCTCCACGTGGAGCACGTTGATCCGGTAGTACAGGTCCTCCCGGAAGCGGCGCGCCTCGACGGCCTCGTCCAGGTCGCGGTTCGTCGCGGCCATGATGCGCGCGTCGAACGGCACCTCCGCGCTCCCGCCCACCGGGCGCACCCGGCGCTCCTGGAGGGCGCGGAGCAGCTTCGGCTGCACCGCGAGCGGCAGCTCCCCGATCTCGTCGAGCAGCAGCGTCCCGCCGTTCGCCTCGACGAACAGCCCGGAGCGCGCCGCGCGCGCGTCGGTGAACGCCCCCCGCACGTGCCCGAAGAGCTCGCTCTCGATCAGCGACTCCGGCACCGCCGCGCAGTTGATCGCCACGAACGGCCCCTCCTTGCGGCGGCTCCGCGCGTGCATCGCCTTCGCGACGACCTCCTTGCCCGTCCCGCTCTCGCCGGTGATGAGCACCGTCGCGTCCGCGTCGGCGATGCGCTCGATCAGGTCCTGCACGCCCCGCATCGCGGCGCTCCGGCCGATGAGGTCCGGGAACCCGCCGGGCCCGGCCACGGCGCGGCGCAGCCGCCGCACCTCGGCCTTGAGCGCGTGGTGCGCGATCGCCCGCTCCAGCGCCAGCGCCAGCGCCTCGATGTCGACCGGCTTGGTCACGTAGTCGTACGCGCCCGCGCGGATCGCCTGCACCGCGGTCTCGATGCTGCCGAACGCGGTGATCACCATGACCGGCACGTCCGGCCGGATCTCGGCCGCCCGTCCGCAGACCGCGATCCCGTCCATCCCGCGCATGTTCAGATCGGTCAGGATGACGTCGAAGCCCTCGTCTGCCTCGAGCAGCGCGAGCGCCTCCGCCGGTGAGGTCCGGGTCGTCGCCTCCACGCCGCGCGACCGCAGGTCCGCCGAGAGCCACGCGCACATCGCCTCGTCGTCGTCGATGATCAGCGCTCGCCTGCCCATCGTCACCTCGATGGCTCGCCCGCCATCTCTCCTCGATAACTCGCGTAGTACAGCGCCCCGCCCGCGGCCAGCCGCGGCGCGGCGGCCGCCCCGGCCAGCGCGCCCTCGCCCTCAGCCCCTCGCGTCATCCTGCGTCATCCTGGCCGCTCGGCGGGAGGTACACCGTGAACGTCGAGCCCTTGCCGAGCTCGCTCTCCAGGCCGATCCAGCCCCCGTGCTCGCGCACGATCCCGTAGGAAACGCTCAGCCCGAGGCCCGTGCCCTCGCCGACGTCCTTCGTGGTGAAGAACGGCTCGAAGATGCGGGGGATGTTCTCGGGCGCGACCCCCTCCCCGCCGTCGGTCACCCGGACGGCGACGTGCTCGCCCTCGGCGCCGCCGTGATCGGCCGGCGGGCGCGCGCGGGCGCGCTCCACCCGCACGGTGAGCTCGCCGCCCCGCTTCATCGACTGCATGCCGTTCATGATGAGGTTCGTGAGCACCTGCTGCATCTGCCCTGCGTCCACCTCGGCGCGCGCCGCCCCGCCGCTCGCCTCGTCGAGGCGGAGCGTCACGCTCCGCTTCCGGGCGAGGGGCTCCAGCAGCGCCAGCGTCTGGCGCGCGATGTGCGCGAGATCGGCCGGCGTCTTCTGCGCAACCCGGCGGCGCGCGAAATCCAGCAGCTGCCGGATGATCTTCGTCATCCGGTCCGCCTGCTCGGCGATGATGCGCGCGCTCTCCACCGCCTCCTCCTGCGGCAGGCCGCGCGCGATCATCTTGGCGCGGCCGCCCACCACGTTGAGCGGCGTGCCGAGCTCGTGCGCGAGCCCCGACGCCAGCTTGCCCACGGTGGTGAGCCGATCCGCGTGCCGGAGCTGCTCCAGCGCCGCGATGCGCGCGGTCGTCTCGCGGCCCGCGCGCTCGCGCGCCTCGGCCAGGTGCTCGCACATCGCGTTGATCTCGTGGGCGATCCGCCCGAGCTCGTCGCGCTGCGGCAGGAGCAGCGGCCCGCCGAGGTCGCCCTCCCCGATCCGCCGCGCCTTGTCGACGAGCCGCCGCGTCGGGCGCCCGACGAGGACCTGCCCGAAGGTCATCGCCAGGAGCCCGCTCAGCGCCGCGAGGGCGATGATGGTGGCCACGGTGTTGACCACGCTCGCCTGGACGTACGCTTCTTCCTCCTCGAGCGACTCGGAGATCTCGATGGCGCCGACGCGCTCGGGCTCCACCCCGACGGGCGCGTACGTGTAGAAGCGCCCGCTCCTGTCGCCCTTGCGCTCGATCCGGAACACCTCGGTGCCCCGCGAGAGCTCCTCGATCTCGGCGGCCGGCAGCGCGGGCGCGAAGCGATCCCCGGCCGGCGCGTCGAGCCACACCCAGCGGAAGCGCACGCCGTCCTCGCGCTCGCTCATCTCGTCGAGCAGCTGGAGCGCCTTCCCCATCCCGTCCCGGCGCCACGTCTCGACCACCGCCGCGCGGAGCGCGATGCCGATGAGGTGCTCGTCGCGCCGCATGTCCGCCTCGAAGAGCGCCCGCTCGCGCCGGACGGAGAGGTAGCCATACAGGCTGAGCGCCGCGCACATGACGAGCACGAGGGCGAGGGTGAGCTTGCTGGCGAGTCGCATGAGGTCGCCGGTAGGATGCAGGACGCGTACGCGTTCTCAAGGTGCCCGTCCACACGCTGACCCGCCCGGGCCCGCCCCGGATCGCCCCGATGGGGCAAAACTCCCCTGGACGGGCCCCCGCGGGCCGCGACGTCACCCGCGCGCCACGTCCTCCCACGAGCCGGTCGCCGCGAGCTGCGGCGCGGGCACCGGCGCCGACCAGCGCAGCGGCAGCGCGTCTTCCCGCCAGGCGCCCTCGGCCACGTGGAACCGCAGGAGCCGCTGGGCGCCGGCGAAGGCCGAGAGCTCCGGCCCGTCCCAGAGCACCTCGGCCTCGCCGGTCAGCGACAGCACCCCGCCGGAGGCGAAGTCGACGAACAGCACCCCGGCGCGCGGGCAGAGCGCCAGGTTGCCGAGCGTGTTGAACGCGAAATTGCCCGTGAAATCCGGCGAGGTCAGGACGGTGTGGCCGTCCTCCTCGGTCACGCGCACGAAGCCCGGCTTGCCGCCCCGATGGGACACGTCGGCGCCCTCGATCGCGTCGCCTCCCCGCGCGGCCGGCGCCGCGGTCGCGATGAAGAACGTGTCCGTGCGGCGGATCAGCGCCGCCGCGCCGGCGGACAGCGCCGGCCCTTCCGCCCGCGCCGGGGGCGCGGCGGCCGCCTCCGGCGCCCTCACGAGCTCGGGCTCTCGCGCCTGGATGTACTGCGCGCAGTTGCCGAAGCTCTGCCCGACCTCGACCACGAAGCCTCGCTCGTCGGCCGCGGTGATCGTCCCGTTCATCCGGTTTCGGCGGCGGGTCTCCAGCTGGATGCCGAGAAGGCCGACGGGCGCGCCGGCCACGAGGTGCGGGCCGAGCGCATCGCCGGCTCCCGGGCGAGCGTTCACCGCGAGCGTCCGCGGATCCGGGGACGAGATGAACCCCGGCGGCCCCACGACGATCGAGGCCCACGGCCGGCGCTCTGCATCGAGGGCCCCGACGAGCAGGAACGGCAGCTGCGCGAACAGCTCGCGGTGCTGGTCGGGCATGAAGTCCCGGATGATCCGGCGCCCGGCCCTCTCGGCGCGCTCGCGCGCCCCGGCCCGCGCCTGTACGGCCATCTCGCCCGGGTGATAGGGCGAGCCCTCCCTGGTCCACCCGGGCAGGGAGGTCACGACAGCGCCTTCTTCATCGGCACGAAGCCGGGCAGCCCCTCCACGCGGGCGAGCCACGCGCGCAGGTTCGCGTACGGATCGAGCGACACGCCGCCCTCCGGCGCGTGCGCCGTGTAGGTGTAGATCGCGATGTCCGCGAGGGTCGGCTCGTCGCCGGCCAGGAACCGCTGGTCCGCGAGGTGCTGGTCGATCACCGCGAAGAGCTGGGCGGCGATCCCCTTGGCCTGCTCGACGTCCAGCTTGCGGCCGAACACGCTCGCGGCGCGCGCCGCCGCGGGCCCCGCCACGAGCTGCCCGGCGGCCACGGAGAGCCACCGCTGCACGTGCGCCGCCGCCACCGGATCGCGCGGGAGCCAGCGCCCCGACGGGTCGTACCGCGCGGCCAGGTACACGAGGATCGCGTTGCTGTCGGCCAGCGTCACGTCGCCGTCCTCGATCACGGGCACCTGACCGAACGCGTTCTTGCTCAGGAACTCGGGCGTCTTGTGAGCGCCGCTCTTCAGGTCGACGTCGACCCTCTCGAACGGCAGCCTCAGCAGCGACAGGAACAGCTCCACGCGGTGCGCGTGTCCCGAGAGCGGATAGCGGTAGAGGCGGATGGGGCTGGCAGGGAGGGTCATCGAGGTGTCCTTTCGGCTGTGGATGTCAGCGGGGAGCGGCGCAGTCCGCGTGGGGCTCCCGCGCTCGCCGAGCCAGGATGCCCATTCCCGCGGCCAAGGGTAATGCTCGTCCTTGACAAGGGACCATTCCAGAAACTGGAATAATCCGATGGATCGCCTCGACGCCATGCGCGTGTTCGTCGCCGTCGCCGAGGAGGAGGGCTTCGCGCCGGCCGCGCGGCGGCTGTCCATGTCGCCGCCGGCGGTGACCCGGGCCATCTCTGCGCTCGAGGAGCGCATCGGCACGCGGCTCCTGCACCGCACCACGCGCGTCGTCCGCCTGACCGAGGCGGGCGCCCGGTACCTCGCGGACTGCAAGCGGATCCTCGGTGAGATCGAGGAGGCCGAGGCGTCGGCGGCCGGGTCCCATACCGCGTTGCGCGGGCAGATCGGCGTCACGGCGCCGGTCCTGTTCGGGCGGATGTTCGTCGCGCCCGCCCTCTTCGATTTCCTGGCCCTCCATCCGCGCGTGTCGGCGTGGACGCTGCTCGTCGACCGCGTCGTCGACATGGTCGACGAGGGGCTCGACGTCGCCGTCCGGATTGCCCACCTGCCGGACTCGTCGCTCAGCGCGATCCGCGTCGGCTCCGTGCGCCGGGTGGTCTGCGCTTCGGCGGAGTACCTCGCCGCGCGGGGCGAGCCCGAGGCGCCGGCCGATCTGGCGCGTCACGACACCATTGCTTTCTCCTGGACGGGCTCCCCGGTGGAATGGTCGTTCGGGTCGGGCTCGCGGGTCGAGCGGGTCTCTCCGTCATCGCAGCTCCTCGCCAATACGGCCGACGTCGCCATTGCAGCGGCCGTGGCCGGGCGAGGGCTCGCGCGGGTGCTCTCGTATCAGATCGACCCGGAGCTGCGCGCCGGGCGCCTCTCGATCGTGCTCGCCGCGCACGAGCCCCCGCCGGTCCCCATCCATGTCGTCCACCCGGAGGGCCGGCGGGCGGCGGTCAGGGTGCGCGCGTTCGTGGATTTCCTCGTCGATCGGCTCCGGTCCGAGGCGTGGCTGAGCTCGTGATCGCAGGCGGGCTCGCGCGTCGAACCTCGGCCGGAGGGCGCTCACTCCGCCGGCGCGGTGGCGCGGATGAGGTACTCGAAGGCCCCGAGGGCGGCCTTCGCGCCGTCGCCGAGGGCGACGACGATCTGCTTGAACGGCGTGGTCGTCATGTCGCCGGCGGCGAAGAGGCCGGGCACCGACGTCTGCCCGCGGTCGTTGACGACGACCTCGCCGAGGCCGTTGAGCTCCACCGTCCCCTTGATGAACCCGGTGTTGGGGAGCAGGCCGATCTGCACGAACACGCCCGCGATCTCGATCTGGTGCTGCTCCTTCGTCTCGGTGTGCTCCCAGCGGAGCCCGACGACCTTCTGCCCGTCGCCCACCACCTCGGTCGTGCGCGCGCGCGTGACGATCTCGACGTTGGGCATGCTCTTGAGCTTGCGAACGAGGACCGCGTCGGCGCGGAGGGCGGGGGCGAGCTCGAGCAGGGTGACGTGGCCGACCACGCCCGCGAGATCGATCGCCGCCTCGACGCCGGAGTTGCCGCCGCCGATGACGGCCACTCGCTTGCCCTTGAACAGCGGCCCGTCGCAGTGCGGGCAGTACGTCACGCCCTTGGTCCGGTACTCGGCCTCGCCGGGGACGTTCATGTCGCGCCACCGGGCGCCCGTCGCCAGGACGACGCTCTTCGCGCGGAGCGTGGCGCCGCTCGCCAGGCGCAGCTCGAACGGTGAGCCGGGGGTGATCGACGTGACGCGCTCGTGCTTGAGGAGCTCCACGGGGTACGCGCGCACGTGTTGCTCGAGCGCCGCCGCGAGCTTGGGCCCGTCGGTCTCCACGACCGAGATGAGGTTCTCGATGGCGAGGGTGTCCATCACCTGCCCGCCGAAGCGCTCGGCGACGATGCCGGTGTCGAGGCCCTTGCGCGCCGCGTAGATGGCCGCCGAAGCGCCGGCGGGCCCGCCGCCGACGATGAGCATGTCGAACGGCTTGCGCTGGTCGAGCGCCTCGGCGCGCTTCTTCACGGCGGAGCCGTCGTCGAGCTTGGCGAGGATCTGCTCGATCTCCATCCGACCCTGGCCGAAGGGCTCGCCGTTCAGGAAGACGGTCGGCACGGCCATGATCTTCCGCTGCTCGACCTCGCCCTGGAAGAGGGCGCCATCGACGGCGACGTGGCGAACCCTCGGGTTCTTGGCCGCCATCAGGTTCAGCGCCTGCACGACGTCGGGGCAGTTCTGGCACGATTGAGAGAAGTAGGTCTCGAACCGAAGCTCGCCGTCGATCCGCGCGATCTGCTCGAGCGCCTCGGCGCTCACCCGCGGCGGATGGCCGCCGACGTGCAGGAGCGCGAGGATCAGCGAGGTGAGCTCGTGACCGAGCGGGAGCCCCGCGAAGATGACGCGCGGCTCCTCGCCAGGGGAGTGGATGCCGAACGACGGCGTGCGTTCGGCGCCCTCGCGCCGCTCGTGGAGCTCGACGAGGGACGAGGCGCTCGCGACGTCGCGCAGGAGCGCGCGCATCTCCTCCGACCCCTGCGAGTCGTCGACGAAGGCGGTGACCGCGACGGGACGGGTCAGCCGTCCGAGGACGTCGCGGAGCTGGGTCTTGATGGAGTCTTCGAGCATGGCTGCGTTCCTTCCGGCGAATACGAGCGGGTCACGAGGCGAGTCACGAGAGATGTCGGGCGTCGCCGCGGCACGCGCGGCGACGCCCGAACGCCTCAGATCTTGCCGACGAGATCGAGCGACGGCTTGAGGGTCTTCGCGCCCTCGTCCCACTTCGCCGGGCAGACCTCGCCCGGGTGCGTGGCGACGTACTGGGCCGCCTTGACCTTGCGGAGCATCTCCGCCGCGCTGCGGCCGATGCCGAGGTCGTGGATCTCGTAGACCTTGATGACGCCGTCGGGGTTCACGAGGAACGAGCCGCGGAGCGCGAGGCCCTCCTCCTCGATGAGCACGCCGAAGTTGCGCGAGAGGGTGGCGGTCGGATCGCCGACGAGCGGGTACTTGACCTTCTTGATCGCCGCGGACGTGTCGTGCCACGCCTTGTGCGCGAAGTGCGTGTCCGTGGAGACGCCGTAGATCTCGACGCCGAGCTTCTGGAACTCGCCGTGGAGGTCCGCGAGGTCCTCGAGCTCGGTCGGGCACACGAAGGTGAAGTCCGCCGGGTAGAACACGAAGAGCGACCACTTGCCGAGGACCGACTCGTGCGAGACGTCCACGAACTTCCCCTGGTGGAACGCGGTGGCCTTGAACGGTTTGATGCGGGTGTTGATGAGCGACATTCTCTTTTCCTCTTCTCTCTTCCTCGTTTCGGGGCGGGGGCGTCTCGTGCCTCCGCGCCGGCGAGAGGCAACGTGGTCGTTCTGCGCCCGCGGTGCCAATCGAACGATTTTATGAAACGTTCACTTTTTGTGATACTCCTCCGGCCATGGACCTCGAGCAGGTGACGCTCACGCAGCTCCGCTACGCCGTGGCGGTGGAGCAGACCCGCAGCTTCCGCACGGCGGCCGAGCGCTGCCACGTCTCGCAGTCCGGGCTCAGCATGCAGGTCCAGAAGCTCGAGGAGCTCCTGGGCACCGTGCTGTTCGACCGCAGCAAGAAGCCCGTCCTCGTGACCGAGGAGGGGGCGCGCGCCATCGCTCAGATGCGCGAGATCCTCCGGGAGACGGAGCGGCTCGGTCAGATCGTCGCCGGCGACGACGCTCCGGCGGGGCGCTACCGGCTGGGGATCATCCCGACCCTCGCTCCCACCGTGCTGCCCCTGTTCCTCGATCCCTTCGTGAAGGCACACCCGCGCGTCGAGCTGTTCATCGAGGAGCTGAAGACCGAGGAGATCATCGAGCGGCTCGCCGCCGACACCCTCGACGCGGGGCTCGCCGCGACGCCGCTCCACGCCCCGGGGCTGAGCGAGACGCCGCTCGGACACGAGGCGATGGTCGCCTACCTCCCCGAGGGCGACCCGCTGCTCGACCGCAAGACGGTCACGCAGGCGAACCTCAGCGATCGCGAGCTGTGGGTGCTCCCGGAGGGGCACTGCTTCCGGAGCCAGGTGCTCTCGTATTGCAGGAGCGGTCAGGCGAGGCCCCCGCGCGGCGTTCAGCTCGAGAGCGGCAGCTTCGAGACGTTGATCGGCCTTGTCGACACCGGGCTCGGAGCGACGGTGCTGCCCGCGCTGGTGGCGCAAGGGCTGCCCCCGGACAAGCGCCGCGACCGCGTACGGCCCCTCGCCCGGCCGATCCCGCTCCGGGAGATCGGGCTCGTCACGTCGCGGACTCAGCTGCGCAGGCGCGTCACCGAGTCGCTCGCGGCCGCGATCCGCGAGCACCTCGGCCGCGCGCTCGGGCCCTCGCCCCCGGGCGGGAGCGTGCTCGATCCGCTGCTCCCCGAGGGCTGACGAGGCAGGCTCGGAGGTCATCGACGCATCGACGATGAGGCAGCCTTCGCCGCACGGCAGGCGGGAGCTCGTCCAGCGGCGGATGCCAGCGCGCGGAAGGTGTTGACCGGACGCACGACCGCTGGGACGTTCGTGGCCGGATGATCCCCCCCGATGCTCCTCGCGGCGCTCCCACGGCGGCCGCGCAGCGCCCGACCGCGGGGCTCGTGCCGCTCGAACGCCCCGGCTTCGGCGCGGGCCTCAAGGCCCTGCTGGGCGGCTACGGTTACCTCTTTCGCACGCCGGACCTCTGGCCGCTCGCGCTCGTCCCCACGGGCATCGCGCTGGTGCTCATGGTCGTGCTCTCCATCGTCGGCGTGAAGCTCGCACCTTCGCTCGTCGAGCTGATCGTGAGGGAGCCGGGGACGGGGTGGCCCTGGACCGTGCTCATGGCCGCGCTGCGGATCCTCTCGCTCGCGGTGGTGCTCGTGGCCGCCCTCGTGATCTCGTTCGGGCTCGCGAAGCCGCTCTCGGGGACGGCGCTGGAGCGGATGGTGCGCAGGGCCGAGGCCGATCTCGGGGCGCCCCCGTGGCCTGAGGTCGGCTTCTTCGCGGACATGTGGCGCGCGCTGCAGTCGTCGCTCGTGGCGCTCGCCTTCACGCTCCCGATCCTCCTCGTCCTCGGCGTCGTGGGTCTCCTCTTCGCGCCGGCGAGCGTCGTCGTCGTCCCGCTCCAGCTCGCGGTGACGGCGCTCGCGGGGGCGTGGGACCTCTGCGACTGCCCGCTGTCGATCCGCGGCGTGCCCGTGGCAGAGCGGATCGATTTCGTGCGCCGGAACCTCCCCGCGGTGATGGGCTTCGGCTTCGGCCTCGCGCTGCTCTCGTTCTTGCCTTGCGCGCTGCTCATCGTGCTGCCGGCCGGCGTCCTCGGGGCGGCGCGGCTCGTCGTCACGCTGGAGCGCTGGGAGGCCACCAAGCGAGCGCCGCGCTGAGCTGATCGCAGCGTCGCGGTGGACAGCGAGGAGCTCAGGCGACGCTGCGCGACCGCGCTTCCGATCACCCGTCGCGCGAGGCGCGCGTCCCCCCCGCGTCGTCCGCGCGCTCGCGCCCCGCCCTGCGCTTGCGCCGCCGCTTGACCGACACCCCGCTCGACTGCATCGCGAAGAGGAGCGCCTCCCGGAGGTTCGAGAGCGTCTTGATGTTCGACAGATCGAGCCCCAGCGACACCACCGTCTGCGCCACCTCGGGCCGGATGCCGACGACGATGCCCTGCGCCCCGAGCAGCGCCACGGCGTCGATGAGTCTCAGCACGTGATCGGCCGTGGCCGCGTCCACGGCGCTCACCCCGGTCAGATCGATGATCGCGTGACGGCAGCGGGTCCGCGCCACGGCCTCGAGCAGCACCTCCATCATCTGCTGGGCGCGCTCCTCGTCGAGGACGCCGAGCACCGGCATCGTCAGCACCCCCCTCCAGACCTCGATGATCGGCGTCGACAGCGCCCGGATCGCCTCCTGCTGCTGCTCGATGATCGCGAGCCGCTCGTTCAGCACGGCCTGCTGGCGCTTCTTCTCGGTGATGTCCGTCGCGCCGCCCGCCATCTGGAACGGCACGCCCTTGTCGTCCCACTCGGCCATGCCGCGGGTGAACACGTCGCGGTACTCGCCGTCCTCGCGCCGCAGCCGAAACTCCACCTCGAACGGCCGCCGCTCCTCGAGGTGCGCCCTCAGCGCGGCCTGCACCGCCCCCTGGTCGTCGGGATGCACGCGCTCGAAGAAGCTCGCGAACGTCCCGCCCCACGCCTCGCGGCGGACGCCGATTATCTGGAGCATGCGATCGCTCCACTCCACCGTGTCCTCGCGGAGGTTCCAGAACCAGACGCCCTCGTTCGACGCCTCCGCGAAGAGCCGGTAGCGCGCCTCGCTCCTCCGGAGGGCGGCCTCGGCGCGGCGCAGCTCGGCCACGTCGGTGGTGCCGCCGATCCACCGGAAGATGTTCCCCGCGGCGTCGCGCTGCGGCAGCGCGCTGACCACGTGCTCCCGGTACGTCTGATCGCTCGCCCGCTTCAGGCGAAACTCCGTGTTGTACGGCTCGCCCGTCGCGAGGCTCCGGGTCCACGCCGCCACCGTCTTCGGGACGTCGTCCGGGTGCAGCACCGCGAGCCAGCCCTCGCCGATCATCTGCTCCTCCGTGCGGTCGAAATAGTCGAGGACCGCCCGGTTCACGAAGTTCAGCTGGCCGTCCGGGCGCGCGGTCCACACCTGGAGGGGCATGGCGTTGCCGAAGAACCGGAGCTGCGCGTCCAGGTCGCTGAGCGGCGCGTCCAGCAGCCCGGCCCCGCTCGCCGGGCCGCCGGCCCCGCGCACCCGGCTCGGCGGCGGCGCGTCCCGCCCGTCCGGCTCCTCCACCTCCTCCTGCCCCGCCCAGGAGGCGTCCCCGAGCGCGCGGAGGAGCGGCTCCTCCAGGTCGAGCGTGCGATCCGCGCGGCTCTCCGCGATCCGCGCGCGCACGAGGCGGAGCAGCTCCCTCCGCACCTCCTCCTCGATCCGGCCGCGCAGGTAGTCCTTCGCGGAGGCCCGCGACTCGGCGAACCTCACCGACTCCGCCGGCAGCTCCGCGACGTCCAGGAAGATCCCGAGCGGCGCGCAGGGCCTCGGCGTGATGCGCAGCGCGAGGGCCGCGTCGAGCCGGTGCTCCTTCGCCTCTCCCTCCGCGTCGACCCGCACCGTCACGGCGTGCGGGATCGCGACATCGAACGCGCCGCTCATGCTCCGCGTCGCCGCCGGTTCGCCGACCTCGAAGTCCATCGTGAGCCGCGACGGCCTGCCGAGGACATCGAGCTCCCGCTCCGCGCGGCGCCCGACCGGGAGCAGGGCGATCACCTGGCGGCGTATCACGTCCTCGGTCATCGCGAGATCGACGATGCTCCGACCCAACTCCTCGAGCGTCAGCCCTCCGTCCTTCACCGCGTCTCCTTCCCGATCCCGCTCGCCCCCCGGTGTCCGTTAGCCCTCCTCGCGCCCGGAGGGCAATCGTGTGACGTTAACGCACCGCGCCGCTCGCCGGAAGCCCTCGCGAGGCTCAGCTCGACGCCGACGTATACCGGCCTATCGCCCGCTTCCACACGCCGCGCGCGACGGCGCTGAAGGTGAGCGCGCCGAGCGCCGCGGCGGCGGCCGTGCGCGGGGCGATGGTGCCGAGCATCGCCTCCGCCGGGTACGTGGTCATCAGCCCGAGCGGGACGATCACGGTGAAGACGACGCGCCAGAAGCCGCTGAAGATCGTGACCGGCCAGCGCGCGAAATCGAAGATGGAGTTGAAGAGGTAGGCCAGGTTGTCGAGGCGCACGACCCAGAACGCCGCCGAGATGACCAGGATGCAGATGGAGTAGAGCACCAGCGTCGCCGTCACGAGCAGGCAGAGCGCGAGCGCGACGTGAGCAGGCGCGGGGGCGCGCCCCATCTGGGCGAACGCGTAGGCGAAGATCGCCACCGCGGCCGCGGCGTCCGCGACCTTGCGGATCTCGAACCGGGCCGTGGAGACGAGGAACTGCGCGTCGGCCGGCTTGAGCAGCGTGAAGTCGAGCGTGCCCTTCCGGATCTGGTCGACCACGCTGATGAGCGACGGGTTCACGGCCCCCTCGAGGATGCCCTTGAGCAGCGTGAACCACCCGACGACGACGAGCGCCCGCTCGTACGTCCAGCCCTGCACCGGCGGCCGGGCCGCGAGCGCGATGTGGAGCGGGACCAGCCCGACCACCGTCCACACGACGGTCATCACCGCGCCGAGCAGGAACTCCCACCGGTACTGCATCCCGAGCGCGATCGACACGCGCAGCTGCGTCGCGAGCAACCGGAGGTAACGCACGCCGCTCACCCGCCGAACGCCGAGAACCGCCGGACCCCCGCGCGCCACGCGACGAGCGCGGCGGCGGCGGACGCGGCGGCGAAGGCCCACTGCACCGCGAGCTCGGTGAGCGCGCGGCCCGGGTCGAGCAGGCCGGTGATGAGCTCGACAGGGAACGCGAGGCTGTAACGGAACGGCAGCACCCGCGCGAGATCGGCGAGCCACGAGGGGAACAGCTCGATCGGGACGAGGTAGCCGGCGAAGACCATGAAGGCCGCGAGGTAGACCTCGAACACCGCGGTCGAGCTGTCGATCACGAACGCCAGCGAGCCGATCAGCGCCATGGTGAAGAAGTTGATCGCCCAGGCGCCGGCGAGGGAGAGGACCCAGAGCCCGAGCTCGAGGGCCGTCGGCTGGAACCGCTCTCCCGACGTCGCGACGAGCGCGACGACCGCGATGGGCAGGCAGAGCGCCGCCCGGAGCGGCAGCGCGGCGAGGTTCTCGGCGGCGTACGAGAAGAGCGGGTGGATGGGCCGGAGCAGGCGCTGCGAGAGGGCGCCGCTCTTGATGTCCATGTTCATCTCCCAGACGAGCCACGAGCCGGTCAGCTGCCGGACGATGAGGATGGCCAGGAAGTACGCGGAGAAATCGCTCGCCCCGAAGCGGCCGACCGGCGCGCTCGCGGCCACCGCCGACCAGAGCGCGAGGCTCACGAGCGGCATCGTCGTCGTGAGCATCCAGATCAGCATCTCGGCCCGGTACGCGAGCGCGGCCGCGATCCCGACGCGGAGCAGCGTCGGGAACGCCCGGGCGGCCCGAGCGAGCTCGCTCATGACGCGGCCCCGCCCGTCGAGCCCGACGGCCCGGCTTCCGGCGCGCTTTCCGGCGCGCTTTCCGGCTCCGCCGAGGGCTCCACGCCCGAAAAGAGCTCGCGCATCACCTCCTCCAGGGGGGGATCCTCGACCGTGAGATCCGAGATGTCGGTGTGGCCGAGCAGCCAGGACATGGCCTCGCGCAGCTCCGCCTGCGGCACCTGCAGCACCGCGTGGCCAGGATCGAGCGAGAGGACGGCGCCCACCCGCTCGAGGATCGCCTGGTCGACCGGATTCTTGAAGTGCAGCGCGATCCGCTTGTGGGGCCGCATGCTGCGGACGAGCGCCGCGAGGTCGCCGTCGTAGCGCAGCCTGCCCTTGTCGATGACGATGACCCGCGGACAGAGCGCCGCCACGTCGTCCATGTAATGGGACGTGAGCACGATCGTCGCCCGCCGCCGCTCGTTGTAGCGGCGGATGAACTCGCGGACGCCGAGCTGCATCGCGACGTCGAGCCCGATCGTCGGCTCGTCGAGGAACAGGATCTCCGGCCGGTGCAGCAGGGCCGCCGCCAGCTCGCACTTCATGCGCTCGCCGAGCGAGAGCTGCCGCGTCGGCTTCGTCGCGATCTCGGCGATGCCGAGGAGGTCTTCCAGCTCACCGAGGGTCTCCTTGAAATCCGCGTCGCCGATCCCATAGATCGCTCGGTTCACCGCGAAGGTCTCGGCGGGCGGGAGGTCCCAGAGCAGCTGCTGCTTTTGCCCCATCACGAGGGTGATCCGCTTGAGGAAATCGGGCTCACGGTGCCGCGGGACGAAGCCGGCGACCTCGACCTTGCCGCCCGACGGGTGGAGGAGCCCGGAGAGCACCTTCAGCGTCGTCGTCTTCCCGGCGCCGTTCGGGCCGAGGAAGCCGACGCGCTCGCCGGGCGCGATCGAGAACGAGAGGTCCTCGACGGCGTGGACGACCTTGGTGCGGCGCCGGAAGAGCGAGCGCACGGCGGCCGAGAAGCCGGCGGCGCGCTCGTGGACCTGGTACGTCTTGGAGAGCGACTCCACCACGATGGAGCTCGACGCCTCTGCCATGGGCGGCGGAGACTAGCACCTCCGTGCTGGCGCTCCCGCGACGGTCGGCGCTCGACCGGCCGATCCCGTGGGCTAATCTCGTGACGCGGGGGGCAACGGCCGCCGGAATTCCCCTATGCCGCAGAGCTTCAAGGACGACACGATCCACGATCTTCCGCTCGCGGCGAGCGGCGCGCGGCAAGCGGCCGACTCCGCGGACGCCGTCGCGACCGGCCCGCGGCAGGTCCTCGCAGGCCGGTACGAGCTCCTCGGGCTGGTCGGCATCGGCGGGATGGGCAGCGTGTACCGCGCCCGCGACCTGGAGCTCGAGGAGCTCGTCGCGGTCAAGGTGCTGCGCCGGGAGCTCAGCGTCGCGCCGGAGGTGACCGATCGGTTCCGGCGCGAGGTGCGGCTCTCGCGCAAGGTCACGCACCCGAACGTGGCGCGGGTCTTCGACATCGGCGAGCACGAGGGCGACCGGTTCCTGACGATGGAGTTCGTCGACGGCGAGCCGCTCGCCGCGCTGCTCGCGCGCGAGCGGCGGCTCGGCGTGACACGCGCGCTGGACGTCGTGGAGGGCGTCTGCGCGGGCCTCCACGCCGCGCACCGGGCCGGCGTCATCCACCGTGACCTCAAGCCGGACAACGTGCTGCTCGGGCGCGACGGGCGCGTCGTCCTGACCGACTTCGGGATCGCGCGCGCGGTCGCGAGCGGCGAGGCGGGCAAGACGCTGGGCGCGGTCATGGGGACGCCGGCGTACATGGCGCCCGAGCAGGTGCAGGGCGCCGACGACGTCGACGCGCGCGCCGACATCTACGCCCTCGGGGCGATGCTCTTCGAGATGCTCACGGGCGAGCGCGCGTGGCAGGGCGACGCGCCGCTCGCCGTCGCCGCGGCGCGGCTCTTCGCCGACCCGCCGGATCCGCGGCTCCGGCGCGCCGACCTGCCCGACGCGCTCGCGCGCGTGGTGCTCCGCTGCATGGCGCGCGAGCGCGGCGACCGGTATCCGTCCGTCGAGAGCGTCGTGCACGACCTCGCCTCGCTCACCCGCCCGGCCACGGTGACGCCGCCGGCGTTCACGCCGCCGCAGGGGCGGACGGCGGTCTCCGGGGTGACCCCGGGGGCGAGCTCCGGGGGGGCCGAGCACGGCGGCAAGAGCGTCGTGGTCCTGCCGTTCGCGAACCAGGGACCTGCGTCGGACGCGTACCTGGCCGAGGAGCTGACGGACGATCTCGTCGACACGCTCTCCATGACGCCGGGCCTCCGGGTGAGGCCGCGCGGGGCGCTCGGGCGGCGCTCGGCCCCCGAGCTCGATCCGCGCGAGATCGGGCGCGAGCTCGGGGTGCAGGTGGTCGTCGGGGGCTCGGTGCGGCGGCGCGACGGGACGGTGCGGATCAGCGCGCGGCTCATCAGCGTCGCCGACGGGTTCCAGCTGTGGGCGAAGCGCTTCGATCGCCCCGAGGCGGAGGTGCTGCGGATCAACGACGAGGTGGCCGAGGCGGTCGCGGAGGCGCTGACGCTCGACGGCGCCGCGCCGAACCGCACGGCGCCGAGCGATCCCGTCGCGCTCGACCTGTTCCTGCGCGGGCGCCACGAATACCGCAGGTTCTGGCCGGAGCACCAAGAGCGGGCGATCGCGCTGTTCGAGCAGGCGCTCTCGCGCGCGCCCGAGGATCCGATGATCCTGTCGGCCTACGCGATCGCGCGCTGCCGCTTCTGGTTCTTCACGGACCGCGGCGGGGAGCTCGCCACGGAGGCGGCGTCGCGCGCCGTCGCCGCGGCGCCCGGGCTGCCGGACGCGCGGCTCGCGATGGCGTCGGTGCGGTTCCAGCGCCTCGACGTGGTCGGCGCGATGCGGGAGCTCAAGGCGGCGCTCGCGTGCCGCTCGGGCAACGCCGAGGCGGAGGGCCTCATCGGCCACATCCTGCTCGAGTGCGGCGCCTTCGAGGAGGGCGCGCGGCGCGCCCGGTCCGCGCTGGCGCGCGATCCCGAGGTGGTGCTGGCGGCGCAGGCGCTGGCGCGCGCGTACACGCTGCTGGACAGGTGGTCGGACGCCGACGACGTGATCCGGGCGCATCCGACGGTGGGGAGCGGCTCGGGCTACACCGTCCTGCGGATGCGCCGCGCGCTCTGGCAGCGCGACCCGGAGGTGGTCGAGAAGCTCGCTCAGAGGCGCGTGAGCGAGGCCTTCCCGGACCTCCCCGCGCCGTTCGCGCAGGTGATCGAGGACCTCATCGAGGGGCGGCTCTCGGACGTCCGGCCCGTGCCGGTCGAGGGGGAGCGCCCGGCCGTCACGGCGCTGCGGCGCACGTCGTTCATCCGGCAGCTCCAGGCGGAGTTCGCGGCCTTCCTCGGCCAGCGAGAGCTCGCGCTGACCGCGCTCGAGCTCTCGCTGGCCGACGGCCTGTTCGACCTGATCTGGCTCGAGCGCTGTCCGGTCCTCGATCCCCTGCGCGACGAGCCGCGGTATGCGGCCGTCCACGCGGCGGTGCAGCGGCGGGCCTCCGCGGTGGTCGCGGTCTACCGCGAGCGCTGAGGCGCGGCGCTCGGCTCGGCGCGCGGAAAAGCGCTCGGCTCGGCGCGCGGAAGAGCGCTCGGCTCGGCGCGCGGAAAAGCGCTCGGCTCGGCGCGCGAAGAAGCGCTCAGCTCGGCGCGCGGAAAAGCGCGAGCACGCCGGTGTAGAGGGCGAGCCTGGCCTGGCCCCGGGCCCAGGGGGCGATCTCGAAGCTCGAGTGCATGCCGGCGATCGGGAGGTCGGCGAAGCGCTGGCGCAGGATGCGCGCCTCGACGTCGGGCGTCCCGTACAGGCCCTGGCCGCGCCCGGCGCAGGTCAGGTAGAGCGCGAAGCGGGGGGCCGACCCGAGCGCGCTCCGGGACACCTGCCGGGCGATCCCCTCGAGTCCGGCGCGGCCGATGGCGGCGTCGCGCACCGCGAAGGCGAGGCGCGCGCCGGGCCTCGCTTCGTCGCCGAGCAGGAGCCCCCGCCGCGACGGATCGATGCCGCGGACCGGCCGCAGCACGTAACGCACGGAATCCAGCGCCTCCGCCTCGGCGGCGTCGCCGCGCGGCCCGCCGCGGTCGGCGCCCGGCGCGCCCGGTAACGCGGCCGGTAAATCGAGCGGCGGGTCGGCCAGCGCGGCGAGGATGAGCTGCTGCGCGCTGGGCGGCTCGCCGAGCGTGGCGGTCGCGGCGGAGAGCAGGTCGAGCGCCGGCCGCCCGCCGGCGCGGAGCACGACGCCGCCGCTCGCCTCGTCGATGCGGTGGAAGCCGGAGAGCAGCCTGGCGGCGGGCGAGGCGTCGACGAGCGGCGGGGCGAACCCGGTGATGGCGAGGCCCGTCGCCGGGCCCTCGATGAGCTCGCCCTGCGACGTCACGCCGATGGCGGAGCCGGAGGCCGTCCCGGCGCCGAAGAGGCACGCGTTCGGCGCGGACAAGGTGAGCGCCTCGAGCCGCTCGGGCGCGAACGCCCCGGGCCGGGCGAAGAGGATGGCCGTCGCGGAGCGCTGGCCGACGGCGCGGGCGAGCGCCTCGCGCAGGAGGCGGCTCGGCTCCTCGGCGCGCTCGGGCAGCGCGAAGGGGGTGACCTGCCCGCCGGACCACAGCACGCCGCTCGCGCCGGTGTCCCCCTCGATCTCGCCGCGCTCGCTGAGCACGCCCGCGGCCGGCACGACGCAGGCGGGGACGCCGCGCCAGGCGCTTCGGACGAGCTCGGCGACGCCCGACGCGCGCTGGGCGAGCTGTCCGGAGACGAAGACGACCCCGCCCGACGGCGACGGGACCGCGCTGCGCAGGTCCGCCAGGTGCTGGAGGAGGCCATCCGGCCCACAGGTCGCGGAGAAGCTTCGTGCCATGGCTGGCTCGCCCATCCTAACCGAGCCTCCGCCCACTCGACAGGCCCCACCCAAGAAGTTTATCGTGCGACAGTCGCGCCGGCGCCTCGGGGATTTCCTCACGGGACGGCGAGCGAAGGACCGGGCAAGCTCGATGAGGATCCAATCATTTGGCCGCACCGATGTCGGGCGCCACCGGCGCGCCAATGAGGATGCGTTCTTCCGGGACGACGAGCTCCGCCTCTACATCGTCGCGGACGGCATGGGCGGGCACGCGGCCGGCGAGGTCGCGAGCGCCGAGGCGGTCGAGACGATCTACGGCATGGTGAAGCGGGGCCTGCCCGCCATCGGCGATCCGAACGAGCCGCTGACGCAGCCCAAGGCGCGCGCCGTGCTGCGCATCCTCGAGGGCGCGATCCAGGCGGCGACGTACATGGTCTTCGCGATCGCCGAGCTCGATCGCGACAAGAGCGGCATGGGCACGACGATCAGCGCGGCGCTCATCGTCGGCGGCGCGCTCGTGACCGGCCAGGTGGGCGACAGCCGCATCTACCAGGTGCGCAACGGGACCGCGGTGCAGATGACCGAGGATCACACGCTGATCGCGTGGCAGATCAAGAACGGCCTCATCTCCGTGGACGAGGCCAAGAGCTCGCCCCACCGCAACGTGATCACGCGCGCGGTCGGCAACCGGGACTACGTCGAGGTCGACACCTCGATCGTCGCCGTGGAGGAGGGCGATCGATACCTGCTCTGCTCCGACGGGCTGCACGGGTATCTCCACGCCGAGGAGGAGGTCGCGAGCATCGCCTCGAAGGGCGGCGACCTGGCGGTCGACCTCTTCATCGATCTCGCGAATCGGCGCGGGGGGCGGGACAACATCACGGCGGTGCTGGTCGAGGTGGGCTGACGCGCCGGCGCGAAAGTCGGCTACGCTGCCCGCATGGCGCTGAAGGACAGACTGGTCACCGAGGGCATGAGGCTCGCCGCGAACCCGAACGTGGCGAAGCTGATGCAGGACGAGCGGTTCATGCGGCTGTTCATGACGGCGATGAGCGTGCCCGGCCGGGTCTCCTCGTTCACCGCGGAGCAGAAGGAGACGTTCGCCAAGGCGATGGGCCTGGCGTCTGTCGAGGAGGTCCGCGACCTCAAGCGCACGGTGGCCTCGCTGGAGCGCGAGGTCGCGACGCTCGAGCGCGAGATCGCGAAGCTCCGGCGGGACGGGGAGCGCGAGCTCGCGAAGGTCAGGCGCGAAGGCTGAGCTTGGGGGGCGAGGGCGAGCGGCGCGGCGCGCGCTGCCAAGAGCGCCGCCGCGCCCCCGCGGCGGGTCACTTCGTGTCGCCGCGCGCGTAGATGCTGGCGACGTAGTCGAGCACGTCGCGCGCCGAGACCTCGTTGTACCCGAAGTACTTGATCATCCGGGTCTTGATGATGTCGATCTTCTCCTGCGTCTCCTTGTCGATGACGCTCGACACGAGGGTCTGGAGCTTGATCGCGTCCTTCTGATCCTCGAACAGCTTGAGCTCGAGGGCGCGGCGCAGCCGGTCGTTCGTGTGCCACTCGAACTTCTTGCCGTCGACCGCGAGCGCGCCGATGTAGTTCATGATCTCGCGGCGGAAGTCGTCCTTGCGGTTCTCGGGGATGTCGATCTTCTCCTCGATCGAGCGCATCAGCCGCTCGTCGGGCTCGACGTCCTCGCGGGTGAAGCGGTCCTTCACCTTCTCCTTCAGGGTGTAGGCCTTGATCGAGTCGATGTAGTTCGCCGCGAGCTTCTGGATCGCGTCCTCGTCGGCGCTGATCGCCCGCTGCACCTCGTTCTTGACGATCTCCTCGTACTCGCGCTTCACCATGCCGATGCACTCGGTGTAGCGCTTGCGCTGCTCGTCGTTCGTGATGAGCGAGTGGTGCCGGAGGCCCTTCTCGAGCTCGCTCATGACCATGAAGGGGTTGATCGTCCCCTCGCCGAGGTCGTTGACGAGCGCGTTCGAGATCTTGTCCTGCACGTAGCGGGGGCTGATGCCCTCCATGCCCTCGCGCGACGCCTCCTTGCGGAGCTCCTTCACGGTGTCCTGCGTGTAGCCGGGCAGGACCTTGCCGTCGTAGAGCTTCATCTTCTGGACGAGCGACAGGTTGTGCTTCTTCGGGTCCTCGAGCCGGGTGAGCGCGGCCCACATCGCGGCGACCTCGAGCGTGTGCGGGGCGATGTGCTTGCCGCGGATCTTCTCCTTGTTGAAGTCCTTCTCGTAGATCCGGATCTCCTCCGACACCTTCGTGATGTACGGGATATCGATCTTGATCGTGCGGTCGCGGAGGGCCTCCATGAACTCGTTGTTCAGGAGCTTCTTGTACTCGGCCTCGTTGGTGTGGCCGATGATGACCTCGTCGACGTCCGTCTGGGCGAACTTCTTCGGCTTGATCTTGTGCTCCTGCGACGCGCCGAGCAGGTCGTAGAGGAACGCGACGTCGAGCTTCAGCACCTCGATGAACTCGACGATGCCGCGGTTCGCGATGTTGAACTCGCCGTCGAAGTTGAAGGCGCGCGGGTCCGAGTCCGAGCCGTACTCGGCGATCTTGCGGTAGTTGATGTCGCCGGTGAGCTCGGTCGAGTCCTGGTTCTTCTCGTCCTTCGGCTGGAAGGTGCCGATGCCGACGCGGTCCTTCTCGCTGAGCACGAGGCGGCGCACGCGCACGTGCTGCATCACCTTCGACCAGTCGCCGCCGTACTTGTCCATCAGGCGGTTGAAGATGAAGCGGCACGCGGGGTCGAGGTCGCCCTCGGTGCGGACGTGGTGCTGCGCGCTCGACAGGCCGAGCTCGCGGAACGCGCGGTCGCGCCACGCCGGCGGGACGAGGCGCAGCGGCTCCTCGTGCATCGGGCACTTGAAGCGGGCGCTCTCCGTCCCGGCCATGCCGACGTCGTCGAGGTTCACCCAGTCGAACGTGTAGAGCGCGCCGTCGGGGGTCGTCGAGTAGTGCTCGATGCCCTTCTTGAGGAGCCGGGCGATCGTCGACTTCGACGAGCCGACCGGGCCGTGCAGCAGGATGACGCGCTTCTCCGGGCCGTACCCCTCGGAGGCCGCCCGGAGCACGTGGACGAGCCGCATCAGCGGGATGTCGAGCCCGTACACGGCGTCGGCGCCGCCGTGCATCTCGTCCTTGAAGAAGTTGTACCGGATGAGCTTCTTCTTGTTGTCCGTGTACTCCTCGATGCCGTAGCGGATGATCATGTCGTACGCCCGCTGGAACGCGTTGCGCGTCACCTGCGGGTTCTGGCGCACGATCTGGAGGTACTCTTCGAACGTGCCCTCCCACGCGAGATCGCGGTAGAGCGCGAAGTCCTGCATCGCCGCGATCTTCTCAACCATCCCTGTCCGCAACTCGCCCATTTCGCACCCTTTTTCTCCAGGGCGACCGCGGGGCGGCCTTGGCCGCCGGAGGTGCGGGGGACAGATCTCGGCTCGCCGAGCTCCGCCCCCGTCTCGCGTCGCGCGCCCAGGGGGAAGACGCCAAGCTTAACACCGATCGCGGGGAGGCAAGTCACCGCGCCCCGGGGCGCGCTCCATCATCCGGAACGGGAGCGCGCGGCGGAGCAGCCGGTCGCGCGGGTGGAGGTGCGAGGTGCGAGGGCGACCGCGGGGAGGCGACGTCAGCGAGGCGTGGCCCCGCCGGAGCGCGCCCCCTGCGCGCCTCCCCAGGAGAGCCCGCCGCTCTCGACGACGCCGGGCCAGGAGTCGACGTATTCCGACGGCTCGCCGGGGCCGGAGATGTCGATCCAGAAGACGCGCCCGGCGCCCGGGCGGCGCACGTCGACATGGACGAACTTGCTGTTCGGGTAGAACCCGCAGCCCACGTCGTCGAGCGTGCGGCAGAACTGAAACAGCGCGGTGTTCGGGACGCCCATCACGAGGATGTCCATGGCGCGCCCCTCGGCGTGCTGGCTGTGGTGCGTGCCGGAGGTCGGCCTGCGCGCGGCCGGCGCGTCGCGCGTCGTCGGCGCCCGCGGCCGGTACCCGCTGAAGATGTGGATCCCGCGGCGCGGGAAGGCGTCGGCGATCTGCTGGAGCAGCCAGAGCAGGCGCGGGTGGACGAGGCGGACCTGGGGCACCCACTCGAGCGCCCGCTGCCAGGTGTCGGCGTCGGGCTCGTCGGGGAGCGCTGCGCCCGGGTCGGGCGCGTCGGGCGGACGGGCCATGATCGACAGGCGATCCAGCGCGCCGGGCGCGACGGAGCCGTCGCAGCGCACGAGCTCGAAGGCGTCGTGCTGGCCGCCGTACCGGGCGAACTGGACAGGGCCTCTGCGGCAACGCCAGTCGAGCGGCTGCTTCTTCGGCGGATCCCAGAGCAGATCGAAGCCGTTCGAGGAGAGGCTCGGCCCCGTGGTCGCGAGCACCGGCGGGCCGAGGATCGGATCGAGCTGGCGGAACCACGCCGGCGCGGCCGGATCGAGGTGGAGGGTGCCGGGCGGCTCGAAGGGGGTGAAGGGGGACCAGGCGCTCGCGAACGCCGTGGAGCCGAGGGCGGGGGAGGCGAGCGCGTGCTCGCCGAGCGCGTCCGCGGCGTCCGGCCGCGCGCCGCCCCAGGCGAGCTGCCACCACGGCTGCTGCCGCCATTTCCCGTAGGCGCTGCTCAGGTAGAGCCGGAACGGCCCGGGGCGCTCGACGGCGGCGTTGTGGAAGGCGCGGAGGAGCGGCAGCTCCGGCGCGACCGTCTCGTTCAGGTTGAAGCTCGCGCGTTTCGGCGGCTCGTCGAGCAGGCTGGCGCCGGCGCGCTGGGGGGCGGCGACGAGCGATGCAGCGAGGCCGAGGGCGGTCGCGAGGCTGGGGATGGCGGCGCGGGACGTTGCCGGCATGGGATCGACGAGGGGCGCGGGTCGGGCGAGGAAGGTAGCTCACCCAGCGGGCGGGCGACCCTGATTTGCCACAAACCGCCAGCTTGGGGGGTGAAAACACACCCGCCGGGGGGAACCCTGGGCGTCAACCAAGCTTCGCGCCGCGTTCTCCTACATCCGAAACGTTTACGTTTACGTGGTCGTCAACGGTAGGCCGTGAACGACCACGACCACGTTCACGTCCACGTCCACGTTCACGTTCACGTTAGTGACCCGATGGGCGGGCTTCGGGCCCTGAGCGTGGCGGCGCTTGCTCAGGGGGTCGCGGAGGCGCGCGTCAGCCTGTCGCGCACCGCGTCCCATGCGGGATCCTCGGGGACGGCGGCGATGACGATCACGTCGCAGCCGGCGTCCTCGAGCCGGTGCAACGCGGCGTAGAGCGCCGCGGCGTAGCCGGCGGGATCGCCGGGGAGGAGCTCGGCGTGCGGCCCGGTCGCGGTGCGGCTGCCGTACTCGACGGCGCCGGCGCGCGACCCGGCCTGCGCGGCGCGATCGAGCTCGCCGCGGACGGCGTGCGCGGGGACCAGCGCGACCTGCGCGCGGGGGGCGTAATGGCGCGCGTGGGTCCCCGGGGACGGGGCGCGCTCGGCCGGGGCGGTGACCAGCCCGGCGGCCGCCTGGACCGGCACGAGCGCGGCGATCGCCTCGGCCGTGACGTGCCCCGGGCGGAGCACCCGCGCCGGCGAGCGCGTGACGTCGACGATGGTGGACTCGATGCCGACGGCGGTCGGCCCGCCGTCGAGGATCGCGTCGATGCGCCCGCCGAGGCTCTTCTCGACGTGCTCGGCGGTGGTCGGCGAGATCTCGGTGGAGCGGTTGGCGCTCGGCGCGGCGATCGGCAGCCCGACCGCGTCGAGCAGGGCGCGCGCGATCGGGTGGACGGGGACGCGGATCGCGACCGTCGGCCCGCCGGCGGCGACCACGCCGGCGACGCGGTCGGGCCGGCGCGCGACGATCAGGGTGAGGGGCCCTGGCCACATCGCCTGCGCGAGCCGCTCGGCGTCCGCTGGCCAGCCGTCCGCGAGCGCGCGGGCGGACGCGACATCGGGGACGTGGACGATCAGCGGGTTGCCGGGCGGCCTCCCCTTCGCCTCGAAGATGCCGCGCGCCGCGCGCGCGTCGTCGGCGCGCGCGCCGAGGCCGTACACGGTCTCCGTGGGGAAGGCGACGAGCCCTCCGCGGCGGAGGATCTCGGCGGCCCGTGCGATGGATGCCGCGTCAGCGGCGAGCCGCTCGGTTCGCATGCGCCGCGGTCCATGTTGCCCGGGCGCGCGGGAGGCAAACGAAAACCGACGCGCGCGGTGCCGGGCGCTGGGCGCGCGGTGCGGGCGCCCAGCGCTCACGACTCGGCCGTGCGGCCGGCCGCCGGGACCGTGCTCGCGGCGGCGATGAGCTTCTTCACCAGCTCGGCGACGCCGGCCAGCCAGTCGTAATCCACGGTCAGCGTCGCGTCGGTCTCGCCCGCCTCAGGCGCGCTTCCGGCGCCCTGCTGTCGGCGGGAAGAGCGACGAGAGCTCCAGAATCGGAATCACTCGCTCTCGTCCGTTCACCTCATGGACAATCTCATGCGTGTCGAGCGGGGGCACGAGCGCGCTCTTCGCCCGCTTCCGTAGCTTGCCGATCCCTGCGGAGCTCTCCTCGTAGATGTCTCCGACCCGTCCGACCGACCAGCAGATGATGACGTCGATCGCTTCGAAGAAGTGATGTATGGGGTTGTTCGCTGATACGTCCAGTTTAAACTCCACCCGGACATGCGCTTTCTTGTCGCTCAGCAGCCTCGGCTCCCTGAGCTTGCCGATCGCGTCGACGCCCTCCGTCGCGTCGTACTCGATGATGTGGATCGGCATCTCGAAGCGCCCGGAGATCAGCCCGTACACATAGAAGAGCTCCTGCTCCGAGCGTGGAGCCTTGAGGAGGAGGGAGTGATCCTCGCTGAGCTCGGGCAGCCCTCTGACCTCCATCGGATCGATGCCATCCTTCTTCGAGCTCAGGCCGATCCATTGCTCCACATCGTCGAGCCGCTTCGCCATCTGGGCGATCTCTCGGTCCTTGCGCCGCTCGAGGGTCGCGCTCTTCAGTCGCTCCACCCACTCCCGGAAGGTGGCCTGCCGTAGCGCCTGCTCGAGCACGGCCACGAGCGCATCCTCGATCTTCGCCTCGAGGCTCGCCTTGTTGGAGACGTCGTTCCGGTTGGCGGTCAGGCGGAAGCTCTGGTGGTTGATGAACACCTTCCAATTTCGCAGGTTGGTGATCTCGAACCGGAGCCTGGAAGATGCGGCTCGATCGAGCGCCTTGCGTAGCAGATCGTTCCGCTGGGTGATGGGGATGAAGTCTCGGCACAGCCAGAGGCCGAAGCGCTGCTCGAAGCCGTAGATGCCGGGATGCCCCGACCACATCGCCTCCATGTAGGTCTGGAGCTGGCGGCGATGCCCCTCGACGCGCGCCACGATGGCGATCCCGTCCTCGGTCGTCCAGTTGGCGGGCGAGGTGAGCCGGATGGCGCTCGTGTCGTCGCGCACCCGGGTCGCGCCGACGGTGCTCTCGTAGGTGTCTGCGAAGCGGTGGCCATAGGCGAGCAGCCCGGGCTGGCTCCTGAACTCGTCGATGTCGTCCTTCCAGGCCAGCAAGAACTCCTTGTCCCGGTTCGTCGGTCCCAGGCCGATGGGGTAGTATGCCTTTTCCCCGTTGGTCCGGAGTCGGACCTCGATCGGGCGGATCTCGCTGTCCTGCGGCCGCAGGTCGTCGAGCATCGGATCATGCGTCGCGATAGCCCGGTGGAAATCAACTCGCCTATCGTAGAGCCCGGAGCGGATGTCTCCCACGGCGGTGAACCAGTCACAGTAGGATTCCACCCTCGTCCGGTTGAGCAACTCGGCCCGATCCTCGAAACGAACTTGCTCGATGAGGATGATCGTGCCGGTCGCCTCCTGGAGCCCGATCTCCTCGATCTCCTGGTAAAGGAGATCTTCGGGCCCCAGGGCGTGCTCGGGAATATCAGCTTCGGCCCTCTCGAATGGCATGTCGAGCGTGGTTGCGCACCAGGGATCGGAAGGGCTGGTGCGAGTGGCGACCGAGAGCCGTCGGCAGTCGAAGAAGAGCTTGGTTCCATGCCCCTTGTACCCGATCGGCTGCGTCGACGTCGGTTTTGCCGACGCACCAACGCCCCAGAACGCCTCCAGGCGCTCTCTGTCCATGCCCTCGCCGTCGTCGGCAATGGTGACCGTCACCTCGTTGCGCTGGTCCTTGGCCGTCTTCACCCAGACCCGCTCCGCGCCGTGATCTTTCGCGTTCGAGAGCGCTTCGCGAAGGATCTCCAGCGCGCTCACCTTGTTCTCGGCGAGCTCGCGAACGAGGTTCCGGATGTCGAAGTTGCGGCGGATGGCCATGCGAGCTCCTCGTGAGCGCCCGATCCTCGGGCAATGCGCACACTACCCCATCCACAAGCCCCCGGCTATGGACGCCAGGCGGAGCGCCTGAGCAGGTCGAACGTCCCAGACCTTCGCTCGTCGGCCATCTCGGGCGTGCCAAAGCGCAGCGGCTATCGCGCCTTCGACAAACCGCGCCGAGCTGTTTCGCTGCACGTTTGCCGTCGACGTGCTCGAGTGCCCGGCGTGCAAAGGCAGGATGAAGCTCGTCGCCATGATCACCGAGGCAAGGAGCATCGCCCGCTTGCCGCCGCGCTCGGCGAGCCGGTCGATGTATTAGGCACGCGCTGCTCGCTGCATCAACCGGTGTGCAGCCGAGGGGCCTCGACCCCTCCGGCCGCTCCGTGCGGATGCCCCCCGCGTGGTCTCCACCCATCGCGAGGCTCCTCTTGAGCCGCTGGCCTGGTCGGGACCACGCCTTTTGTATGAAAAAATCCATTTCTTTTGATCGGGACCTGTTCCCGGGCCGAAAAGATCCTCCGCGATCGATCGCGACCTGTCCGCGGGCTCGCAACGAGCGCCGGCGCTGGTCGTGACCTCTGGAGCAGCTTCTTTCTGACCGGCCGGATCGGTCTTGCGCCGTCGCAAACCAGCGGGTCGCTTGACGGGCTCTCCAGCTCCGCGATCTCCTGGCCGGATACGCCGTACCCCGGTCAAGGAGGTCTACGCGATGTTGAAACACCTGATGATCGAAGAGATGGTCGCGCTCGTGTCCCCGTGGGTCGAGAACGCGCAACGGAAGCGGCTGTTCCTCTCGATCCCCGAGATCGCCGGCCTGCACCCGAAGGTGGTCGCGTCCCACGAGGCCGTGCTCGCGGTGCGCCCGAGCAAGGCGGGGCCGTCGGGCGAGATGAACGCCTTGAACGACGAGCTCGCGCGGGTCGACGAGCGCCACGATCACCTCGCCAAGGCCGTGTGCTGGGGCATCGACGCGCACCGCGAGCACTGCCTCGGAGAGGACCCTCCGGACAGGGAGCGCGCCGCGACCTGCGACCAGGTGCAGCCAAAGCTGTTCCCGAAGGGGCTCACCATCATCAAGGCCTCGCCGACCGCCGAGGCGGGCAACACCGCGCGTGTCGCCCGGCTCCTCGACGAGGAGCCGTCGATCGGCGAGTTCCTGAAGGGGATCCCGGCGCCCGGGAAGACGACGCTGCTCCACACGGCGCAGCGATGGATCAAGACGGGCAAGGAGCTCGAGGCGATCGAGCACCGGCGGGACGAGCTCGCCGCGAAGGAGAGGACGGCGCCGGCGACCAAGGCGACGATCGCAGCGGCGCGCAGCCAATGGTTCCGGGTCGTGTCCGCGGTGCTCTCCAACCTGGAGCTCTCCGACGCGCCGGCCGAGGCGATCGAGACGATCCGCGGGCCCGTGCTGAAGGCCTCGGAGCGGGCCGGAAAGCGGTATGGCGGGGCGCCCGCGGGCCAGGGGTCGAGCGGGGAGGAGCCGCGGGAGCCGGCGGTGGGTGAAGAAGGGGGACTGGAGGCGGCGCGAGGGGCGGCGAGCTCGTGAGCTGAGCCAGCCCCCGCGAGCGCCGCGCGAGGTCAGCCGCCGGCCGGCTCGCAGCAGCGCGTGCTGCCCTCCTTCCCGCGGGGCCGCGCTGCCGTGCCGGGCGCGCCACCGAGCTCGCCGCGCTCACGGCGTCGCGGCGCGGCCGAGGGAGCGGCCGTCGCCGTCGGCGTCGATCCAGAGCGGCGCCGTCATCGCGAACGGCAGGATCTCACCCGGGTCTCCCGCGAGCACCGGATCGAGCGGGCGCCGACCCCGGACGATCGCGACGACGAAGGTGTCCTCGGCGACGGAGATCGCGCCGTGCGCGCTCTGCCCGGGCCCGCGGTCGCCGCGCGCTGCGCCGGCGCGGGCGTCGGGCCGCGGCGGTCGTCGCCCGCCGCCGGCCCCGAGGACGATGGGGATCGCGATCTCGTCGAGGAGCGCGCCCGCGGGCGTCGTGCGCGCGCCCTCCAGCGGGATCGGCGCGCCGCTCGCGACGCCGCCGACGAGCACGTGGAGATCGCGCGCGTCGACCCACGGGGCGCGCTCGACGCGGATCGAGAGCGACAGCGGTCCGCCGCGGGACCCGCGCCGCGCCGAGGCGACGCCGCCCTGGCGGGTGTCGCCTAGGCGCATCGTCACGAACGGGCCGTTCGTGATCACGACGTCGCGACGGCGCCGCAGGCCCGCGACGAGATCAGCCACGTCGAGCCGGCCAGGATCATCGTCGGCCACGGCGACGTAGGTGCGCGGATAACCCGCCTCCGCGCCGTGCAGCCCGTGGCTGTCGCTGGTCGCCGTCGGCGTGACCGGGTGGGACGCGCGGAGCAACGCCCAGAGCTCCTCGATCGCGCGGTCCCGCGCGGCCGCGTCGCGCCCGGTCCAGACCTCGACGGCATCGGCGCCGTCTCCGACGATCTGCGCGAGCAGGCTCGGGCCCTGATCCAGCGCGGCCCGCGGCGCCCCGGATCCGTGCAGCGGTGAGCCGCCGCCGTGCTGTCGGCTCACCTGGACGACGCGCTCGCCGGGCAGCGCGCGCACCTCGCGGAGGATCTCGCTCGCGGTCTCGTCGACCCACCGCAGCGCGCCCTCGCGGGGCGCGGCCGCCTCCCCGCCGAGCGGGAACACGCCGAGGCTCCCGAGCCCGGCGCCGCTCCGGCCGCTCGTGAGCTCCACGCCAGGGAGCATGCGCAGCCGCGATTCGAGCCGCAGGGCGGCGACGTCCCGCTGGAGATCCGAGGCGAGGTTGTGCTCGCTCGCCACCGCGCACTCCACGCCTTCCGCCGCGTTCCAGACGAGCCGCGCGGCCGAGGAGACGCCCGCGTCGGCGCTCCGCGCCGTGTGCTGCCGGAGGTCGCAGGCGATGTAGCCCGACGTGTCGACCACCCGCTCCAGCGTGAGATCGAGCCGCGACGTTCCGCCGTCCGCGATGTCGACCGTCGCCTCGGCGAGCGCGTACTCGGGGCCATGCGATGCGACGACGCGGACCCGCCCGGGAGGCAGGGAGACATCGAGCTCGCCCAGGAGCGCGAGCCGGGGCGGCGAGAGGGCCTTGCCGGTCGCGGCGTCGAAGAGGCTGACCTTCGCCGGCGCGAGCGGACCGAGGGGATCGGGGTCCGCGGCGGGCGCGGAGGCGCCGCCCTCGCGCACCCCGAGGTAGAGCCGGCCGGCGCCGGAGAGCGTGAGCCGCGCGGGGGCGAACTCGCCGGCGCGGATCCGGATCCGCGCGCCCCCCAGCGCGCGGCGGCCGCTCCCTTCGAAGCCGACGAGGTAGAGGCCGGGCGGCGCCTCGGCGGCGAGCGGCGCGCCATCGCCGGTTCGCAGCCACAGATCGAGCGCGGCGGCGGGCGGCGCGGCGCCGTCCTCGGCGATCGGCGTCAGCGTCGCCTTGCCGGCGAGGGGCGGGAGCGGCGCGCCGCGGCCGTCCACGAGCTCGAGCGCGACGCCGCCGGGCGCGCCGCCGCCGAGAAAGAAGAGCTCCGTCGCGACGGCGAGCGCGTCGCCGCGCGGCGCGATCGCGAGGAACCGCTGGTACGCGGCGCGCCCGCCGGGCGGCAGCGCGGCCTGCCGAGCGAACGTCACGTCGCTGAAGCCTTCGCCGCTCCGCGCGCGGACCGCCGCGCCGTCCACCGGGGCGAGCGCGTACGCGACGCCGGCCCCGACGCCGGCCAGGTACGGCGCCTCGTGCTCGCCGCGGAGCCCCGGGGCCATGCCGGGCGCGACGTGCTCCGCCGCGCCCCAGTGGACGACGTCGCCGAGGTCGAGCGCCTCGACCGGGCGGTCGCCGTCGTTCCGGAGCGACGTCGTGATCATGACCGCCCGGTCGCGCGGCCGGAGCGTGTAGCGGGTGGTGACGGAGAGCGCGCCGCCTGGATCGCGCCCGCGCACCTCGCCGCGCGCCTCGATCCAGGCGGCGCCGTCCTCGCCGCCGCCCGTCGTGATGTCGCGGTAGATCACCTGCCGCGGCGGCGCGCCGAGCCGCGTGACGATCTGCCCGAGCTCGTCGCGGCGCGCCCGCGCGTCCGCCGCGTCGATGAGGTTGCCGCCGCTCTCGGCAAGGCCAGCCCCGGGGCCGGGCTGATCGACGACCACGGCGATCTCGTCGTTCTCGAGCACGTAGTCGCCGGGCCGCCCCGCCGCGAGCGGACCGGAGAGCGCGTCCGCGGGCCCCGTGATCCGCCGGACGCGCGCCGGCCGCGCGGCGCCGCCGTCCGTCGGGCAGAGATCGCCCTGCTCCCCGCCGCCGCGGCCCCACCGGCAGAGCATGCCGAGGCGCTCGGCAGCGCCGGAGGACACGACGACGCTGCCGCCCTGCACGGGCGGCGCGCAGGTCGCGGAAGCGAGCGCGAGCGCGAGGAGGCGCGCCGAGCGGAGGGCGCGGCGCGCCGCGCGCCCCGCGGGGCTTCTGGGGGGGCGGGGGCACTCGGGCGAGCGGGTCATGGATCCTCTTCCGACTCCGATGCGCGGCCGCGGCGCGCCTTGGGTCAGGAGCGCTCGGTGGCGAGGACGAAGAGGGCGGCGAGCCCCAGGCCGACGCCGAGCGCGCGGCGCGCGGTGAACACCTCGCCGAAGAGCAGCGGCGCGAAGAGCGCGGCGATCGCGATGCCGCCGGCGAACACGATCGGCCCCGTCGCGGTCACCGGACCGCCGATGCGGAGCGCCATGAAGGTGAGCGTCGCGACGCCGCTGATGCACAGGCCGGCGGCGCAGGCCCAGAGCACCCCCGGGGCCGACGGAGGCGTCTCCGCGCCCGGGCGGATGAGGAAGAAGACGAGGATCCCGACGGCCGCGGTGCCCTCGAGGCACAGCGCGCCAAGGACGTCTCCGATCCGGCCTGCCGCCGCGCGCAGCATGAGGTAGTGACCGGCCATGCAGAGCGCGGCGAGCAGGGCCAGGGACGTACCAGGCGGACATGGCGTGCGTCGCAGCCTACTCGTCGTCGACCATCTCCGGGTAGTCGCCGGGCGCGAGGTTGTCGAACCGGGTGCACGACGAGGTGAACCGCGTGAGCACCTTGCCCGTCGGCCCGTTGCGCTGCTTGGCGACGATGATCTCGGCGATGCCTTTGTGGTTGGTCGTCTCCGGGTTGTAGTACTCGTCGCGGTAAATAAAGATGATGTTGTCGGCGTCCTGCTCGATGGCGCCCGACTCGCGGAGGTCCGACAGCTGAGGGCGCTTGTCCTTGGTGGTCCGGGTCTCGACGGCGCGGTTCAGCTGGGAGAGCGCGATGACCGCCACCTTGAGCTCTTTCGCGAGCTGCTTGAGCCCGCGGGAGATCTCGCTGATCTCCTGCTCGCGGCTGGCCACGCCGTCCCGGCCCTTCATGAGCTGCAGGTAGTCGATGACGACGAGCCCGATGCGCCGCCCCGAGTTGCCGTCGCTGGGCGGCCGGTCGTACTCGGCCTGGATGCGCCGCACCTTGGCGCGCAGCTCGAGGAGCGTGATGGCCGGCGTGTCGTCGATCCAGATGGGGAGGGTGGACAGGAACGAGGCGGCCTCGGTCAGGCGGCGCCAGTCGTCGGGCTGGAGGAAGCCCTGGCGGAGCTTGCCGACGTCGACGCGGCCCTCGCTGCAGACCATACGTGTCGCGAGCTGCTCGCGGGGCATCTCGAGCGAGAAGACGGCGGCGCCGAAGCCGGGGTCGTGCCGCTCGATGCCGTGCCCCGACTGGTCGGGCCCGGGGGAGCTCACCGTGCGCGGCGACGCCACGTTCACGGCGAGGTTCAGGACGAACGACGTCTTGCCCATGCCGGGGCGGGCGGCGATGATCGAGAGGTCGCCGTCGTGCAGGCCCGCCGTCTTGGCGTCGAGCTTCTCGTACCCGGTCGAGATGCCGGTGATCCGGTCGCCGCGCTCCGCGGCGGCGGTGATCTGCTCGAACGCGGCCTTGAGCACCTGGGCGATCGGCTGGGTCGCCGTCCCCTGGGGCGTGCGCGCGAGCTGGTAGACCGCCTGCTCCGCGCCGTCGATGAACTCCTGCACCACCCCGACGTCGCCGTACCCCTCGGCCGCGACGCGCTGGCACGTGGCGATGAGCTGCCGCACGCGCCATTTCTCGTAGACGACCCGCGCGTGCGCCGCGACGTGCGCGACCGCGGGCGTCGCGTCCGCGAGCTGGGCGAGGTACGCCGCGCCGCCCACCTGGGCGAGGCGCTCCCGGTCGCGCAGCCACGACGCGACCGAGACGATGTCGATGGGCGTGCCGGCGGCCGCGAGCTCCTGCGCGGCCTCATAGACGCGGCTGTTCGCCTCGCTGTAGAAGTGGTCCGCCTTCAGGATCTCGAGCACCCGATCGAGCGCGTCGCGGTGCAGCAGGATGGCGGAGAGCACCGCCGCTTCGGCGTCGAGGTCGTGCGGCGGCACGCGTCCGGCGACGATGGGAGGCTCGATCCTCTGAGGCCGCTGGCCGCGGCGCTCCATCATTCTCATCATCCGTGCTTCTCCTCCCCACCGATTCCCCCCATCCCGCCCCGAGCTTTTCCACAGGTGCCGAAATGGGCGACGCCCCGGAGGGGAAACGTTCCTCCGGGGCGTCGGGTGCAGGGTCGATTTCCGTCTACCAGAACATGGGCAGCCCTGAGAAGGGTTTCTGTTTGCATTGCAGTGAGCGTTCGTGCGGTCGGCATCCCAATGCAGGTTCCACGTCGAGGGGGCGCTCTTCCATCGTCGGAGGCATGATCGGAGGCTTGCGAGGAAGCAGGCTCGAACGCTTGCTCGGACGCTTTCGCGGAGGCCTCCTCGGCGGTCGCTGCCGAGGGTCCTCGCGGCGAGGCGCCGCCGCCGACGGCGAGGTATGGAAATTGAGCAACCCCGGTCTCATCGCGATTTCTTTTCGCGCTTGACTCAGCTGCGATGACGCTTCGCGCCTCGGCGTGAGCCATCGCGGGGAGCCGCCATTGTGGATCACAAAACACGCCATACAAGGATTGAGCCCGCCGAGGTGGTCTGCGTCGGTGAAGCGCTGTGGGATCTCTATGCGCCCGAAGGCATTCCGCTCGAGCAAGCGAAATTGCTGCGCCGTGTGCCGGGGGGCGGGGCGGTGAACACCGCGACGGCGCTCGTCCGGCTCGGGATACGCTCGGGGCTGTGCGCCGCGCTGGGCGATGACGCGATGGGGCGCGGGCTGAGGGACGAGGTCGCGGCGGCCGGCATCGACGTGGGGCGGCTCTCGCTGAGCGCGGCGCGCACAGGCCTCATGCTCGTGGCGATCGAGCGCGGCGAGGCGCGCTTCGCCGGGTACAGGCAGGGCGAGAGCGAGGCGCAGGCGCTCGCTGCAGCGCTGCCGGAACGATGGCAGACCCGGGTCGTGCACTTCACCGGGATCGCGCCGGTGCGCGGGGCGAGCGGCGCGCTCGCGCGGGCGGCCGCGAGCGCTCGCCGCGAAGGGTGCGCCGTCGCGGTCGACGTCAACGCGCGCCCGCGGATGTGGCCGCGCGCCGCGCGCACCGCGTCCGTTCCCGGCGCGGAGGCCGGCGCCGCGCCGGTTTCCGGCGCAGGCGTGCGCGGCTGCTTCCGCCTGTTCGGGCAGGCGGACCTCGTGAAGTGCAGCGCCGGCGATCTCGACGTGCTGGGGACGACGGCGCGCGCGCTCCGAGAGCGCCTCCGCCCCGAGGCGACGCTGGTCGTCACCGACGGCGCGCGGGAGACGCTCCTGCTCGGCCCCGGGGGCGAGCGCGCCGTCGCGCCGCGCCCGGTGCGCCCGCACGATCCGACGGGCGCGGGCGACGCTTTCTGCGCCGGGATGCTGGCGAGCCTCGTCTGGGAGGAGCGAGCGCGGTGGGGGGACGCGGCGCTCATGCTGCGCGCGGTGGCGCGGGGGCACGACGTCGCGCGGGCGTGGGTGAGGCGGAAGCGCGGCTGAAGGGGGCGCGGGGGCGCGGCCGAAGGAGGCGCGCGGGGCGCGGGGGCGCGGCCGAAGGAGGCGCGCGGAGGCGGCGGGAGAGGGGAGGGGAAGCGCGGGAGCGCGGATCGAGCCGCGCTCCCTGGCGCCGCGCTACTTGGCGGCGACCGTGACCTCGACCGACGCCGTGATGGACGGGGCGAGGCGGATCACGACGGGGTGGGCGCCGAGCGACTTGATCGCGTCGGTCTCGATGCGGCGCCGGTCGACGCTGAAGCCCTGCGCGGCGAGCGCCTCTTCGATGTCGCGCGCCGTGACCGAGCCGTACAGCTTGTCGCCCTCGCCGACCGGGCGGCTGATCGTGAGCTTGACCTGGTTGAGCTTGGACGCGAGCTGCTCCGCCTCGGAGCGCGTCTTGGCGGCGCGCGACTCGGCGACCCGCTTCTCGTGCTCGATGCGGGACACGTTCTCGGCGGTGGCGCCCACCGCGAGGCCGCGCGGGATGAGGTAGTTGCGCGCGAAGCCGGGGCGAACCTTCACGAGCTCGCCGCTCTTGCCGACGTTGTGGAGGTCCTCCGTGAGGACCACATGGATGTGGGTTGCCATGATCGACCTCCTACGCCGTGACGGTGAACGGCAAGAGCGCGATGTTGCGCGCGCGCTTGATCGAGAGGGTCACCTTGCGCTGGTGGCGCGCGCAGTTGCCGCTGATGCGGCGCGGGACGACCTTGCCGCGCTCCGAGATGAAGTACTTGAGCGCCTGCGGGTCCTTGTAGTCGATGACCAGCGCCTTGTCCGCGCAGTAGCGGCAGACGCGCTTCCGGCCCGTGCGGCGGCGCCCGGGGGCGTCGGCGTTCAGGTCGGGCGTGCGCCCGAAGTCGCGATCGTCGTAGTCAGCGCCGCCGTTGCGGCCCATGTCGTTGTTGCGGCCGTTCATAGCTCAGCTCTCCTCCTCGTCGGCGGCGCCTTCCGCCTCAGCCTCTTCGGCATCGTCGAGATCGCCCGCCGGGGCCTGCTCGGAGCTCCGGTCGATGCGGCGCTCCGGCTCGATCAGGCCGAGCTGGCGCTCGCGCGAATCGTCGCGGTCGTCCTCCAGCGGCGCGAGCTCGAGGCGCTCGAACTTCACGTCCTCGTCGGCGATCGTGACGCCCTCGACCTCGACGTCGTTGCGCACGAGCACCGTCTGGTACTTCAGCACGCCGTCGGAGAGGCGCAGGTTGCGCTCGACCTCGGAGACGACCTTCCCGCCCCCGAGGTACTTCAGGTAGACGTAAACGCCGCGGCGGTGCTTGGCGATGTCGTACGCGAGGCGGCGGCGCCCCCACGTCTCGACCTTGGTCAGCCGGCCCGACTCGCGGCCGACGACCTCGGCGAGGCGCGACCCGATCCGCTCGGCGCCGTCGGCGTCGATGTCGGGTCGCAGGATGTAGATCGTTTCGTATTCTCTGGCGCGCCCGGGCGCCGTTACCTGTCGGCTCATTCAGTCTTCCCTCTCGGCCAATGGCCCCGGGGCGGCGCCCCGGAGCGAGGAAAGGAACAGCCTGTCGAGCGACGCACCGGCGAGCTCGGCAGGCTGTCCCGTAGAGGATCAGGGCTTCTGCGTCGGGGGGAGGGGACCCTTCCCTTCCTTCGCGGCGGGGGCTGGATCCGTCGACCCATCCCCCTCGCCCTTCTGCCTCTTGCCCGGCTTGGGCCGGGTGTTTCGGACGTTCATCGCGGCCTCGAAGCCGCGGGCGGCGACTTCTAGCACACTTTGGACAGCTTGCTTCAAGCAGTCGGGCAGGCTCGCGCGCTCGACGGCGTCGAACCCCGACAGGACGTAATCCGCGACCTCGCCCCGGAAACCCGCCGGCGGCCGTCCCACCCCGAGGCGGACGCGCCCGAAGTTGCCCGTCCCGCCGTGCGAGATGATCGAGCGAAGCCCGTTGTGGCCCGCGTGCCCGCCGCCGACCTTGAGGCGCACCGTACCGAACGGCAGGTCGAGCTCGTCGTGGAGCACGATCAGCTCGGAGGGCGCGACCTTGAAGAAGGCCATCGCCGGCTGCACGCTGCGCCCCGACTCGTTCATGTAGGTCATCGGCTTGAGCAGGATCGCCTGCTGTCCGGCGATCTCTGCCCGAGCGTGGACGCCCGAGAACTTCTCGCGGAACGGATCCGCCCGGACCTCGTCGGCCAGCGCGTCGATGGCCATGAAGCCGACGTTGTGCCGGTGAGCAGCGTATTCCTTGCCGGGGTTCCCCAGGCCGACCACGAGCAGCATGACGAGCTGGTTCTGCTGAGTCCCTGGAATCGGGCAGGCGAGGCAGGTGGGGCAGGCGAGGAGCGGGGCAGGGCGGGCCGCGCGCGCCTCGCGGTGCGGAGGCGCGAGGCGGCCCGCTCCCGGATTACTTCTTGTCCTTCTTGTCGGCCGCGGGGGCCGCGCCCTTCGCGGGGGCAGCCGCGCCGGCGGCCGGCGCAGCGGCCGCGCCAGCGGCAGGCGCGCCAGCGGCGGGCTTCGCCTCTTCCTCGGGGCCAGCCTTCTCGGGCGCGTTGACGACGGCGATCGTCTGGTCGTCCGCGAGGAGCGTCTTCACGCCCTCCGGCAGCTTCAGCCCGCTGGCCTTGTACGAGTCGCCCAGGTCGAGCTCGGTCACGTCGATCTCGATGAACGACGGGATCTTCTCCGGCAGGCAGCGCACGGGGATCGTGCGGAAGATCTGCTGGAGCACGCCGCCGGTGACCACGCCCTTCGGCTTGCCCACGCAGCGGAAGGGGATCTGCACGTCGACGGGCTGGTCGAGCTTCACCTGGATGAAGTCGGCGTGGACGAGCTCCCGCGAGATGGGGTGGTAGTCGTAGTCGCGCACCATGACGGTGAGCGTCTGGCCGTTCTCGATGGCCAGCTCGACCACGGAGTTCTTGCCGTGATCGGAGCCGAGCACCTGAAGGAGCGCCTTCGGCGAGATGGCGACCGACTGCGGCGCGAGCTCGCGCCCGTAGGCGATGGCGGGAATCTGTCCGGCGCGGCGCAGGCGGCTCGACGCGCTCTTGCCGCTATCCTCGCGCCTCGTGGCGTTGAGCTTGATGATGTCCATGACGACGGCTCCAGAAGTGATCCGGGGGTCCGCGGTGCGCGGTTCCACCCCGGCGTAGGGTGCGGCGCTATAGCAGAACGGAGAAGAGGAAGTCGAGCCTTCGTCGCCGGAGGGCGCGTTTTGTGTCTTTTGTGAGTTCTTTGGTGTGTCCTGGCGAGGGGGCGCAGGCGACCTGCGTCGCCGAGGCGTCCCGCCGCCGAACGCGCGCGGCCGGTCAGACGAAGAGCGAGCTCACCGAGTCCGAGTGATGGATGCGGCGGATCGCCTCGGCGAGCAGCCGCGCCACCGAGACGACCTTGAATTTACCGGATGCCCTCGCCTCGTCCGAGAGCGGGATCGAGTTCGTCACCACGACCTCGGTGAGGGGCGAGTCCTTGATGCGCTCGACCGCCGGCCCGGACAGGACCGGGTGCGTGGCGCAGGCGGCGACGCTCCTGGCGCCCTGCTTCATCAGGGCGTTGGCCGCGTTCACCAGGGTGCCGGCGGTGTCGATGAGGTCGTCGAGGATGAGGCAGTCCTTGCCGGCCACCTCGCCGATGATGTTCATGACCTCGCTCTCGTTCGCCCGCTCGCGGCGCTTGTCGATGATCGCGAGCGTGCCCTGGAGGCGCTTCGAGTAGGCGCGGGCCCGCTCCACGCCGCCCGCGTCCGGGGAGACGATGACCACGTCCTTGCCGTAATGCTCGCGGAGGTGGTGCTCCAGCAGCGCCGGCATCGCGAACAGGTGGTCGAACGGGATGTTGAAGAACCCCTGGATCTGCCCGGCGTGCAGGTCGAGCGCGACGATCCGGTTCACCCCGGCGGCGACGATGAGGTCGGCGACGAGCTTCGAGGTGATCGGCGTCCGCGGCGCGACCTTCCGGTCCTGCCTGGCATAGCCGTAGTAGGGGATGACCGCCGTGATGGAGCCGGCCGAGGCGCGGCGGAGCGCGTCGACCATGATCAGGAGCTCCATCACGCTGTCGTTGACCGGCGAGCAGGTGGGCTGCACGACGTAGGTGTCGACGCCTCGGACGTTCTCCTGGATGACGCAGAACGTCTCGCCGTCCGAGAAGCGCGACACGCGCGACTTCCCCATCGGTTGCTCCAGGACCTGACAGATTTCCTGGGTAAGGGGGAAATTGGCGTTGCCGGAGAAGATACTGACTCTCTTGAACACGGCGCGCCTCCAGCCCATTTCGGGGAGCGCGGCTCTATCAGTCGGACATGGGCACGTCAAGCGACTCTGTACAGCGATCGCTTGGCTGTACGTGCGTATCGTGACGGGCGGCGCTGCTCTCACCTGCGTTCTCGCCTGCGTCCACCCGCATTTCGTTCGGCGCTGCTTCGGGTTAGGTAGCGGCTGTGGAGTCTTTCGCTGCCGCCGCTTCCGGGCAGGGCGGGCGCGCCGCGGCCGGGCCGCGGGGCAGCCTGGTGATCATCGGCAATTTCGACGGCGTTCATCTGGGGCACCAGGCGCTGCTCGCCGACGCGGCGCTGGATGCGGAGCGGCGGGGGCTCGAGCCGGTGGCGCTCACGTTCGCCCCGCACCCCGCGAGCGTCCTCGGCCGGACCCCGCCGGCGACGCTGACGGCGCTGCCGCGCAAGATCGAGCTCATCCAGCGCGTGCAGCCGGCGATCCGGGTCGACGCGGTGACGTTCGACCGCGCGTTCGCGGCCCAGACGCCGGAGGAGTTCGTGCGGCGCGTGCTGCTCGATCGGCTCGCGGCGCGCGTCGTCCTGGTCGGCGCGAACTTCCGGTTCGGCCGCGGGCGCGCCGGCGACTTCACGACGCTCGGGCGCCTCGGCGAGGATCTCGGCTTCGAGACGCGATCGCACCCGCTCGTCGGCGACGCCGAGGGGGCGTGGTCGAGCACCCGCGTCCGAGCGGCCCTCGCGCGCGGGGATCTCGAGTCGGCCGAGCGGATGCTGTCGCGCCCGCACATGCTGTCCGGCGTCGTCGCGCAGGGGGCGAGGCGGGGCAGGACGATCGGCTTCCCCACCTGCAACATCGACGAGATCGACGAGGCGCTCCCGCCGTTCGGCGTGTACGCGACGCTCGTCGATCGGGTGACCTCGTCGGGCCGCGCGATCGCGCTCGCGCGCGGCGTGGCCAACCTCGGCGTCCGCCCGACGGTCGAGGCGTCGCGGCAGGCGCGCCCGAACCTCGAGGTGCACCTCTTCGACGTCGACGAGGATCTCTACGGCGCGGCGCTGCGCGTGCACCTGATCGCCCGGCTGCGCGAGGAGCGGCGGTTCTCCGGGTTGCCGGAGCTCAAGGCGCAGATCGCGCGAGACGCCGAGGCGGCGCGCGCGCGGCTCGCGTCGATCAGCGCGGATCCGGCGGCGGAGGGGGCGTTTCGCTGAGCGGTCCGGCGAGGGTGAGCGAGCGTCGGATGTGGTAGCGTCGGCGGCGATGGAGCGCCGGGAGCTCGACGGGCTGACGCGGGAGGAGCTGATAGCGCGCGCCGAGGGGCTCGGGGTGCCCCGGCCGCGCCTGCTCACGAAGGTCGAGCTCATCGACGAGATCGTGGCGCGCACCGCGCAGAGCGAGCCGGAGCGGGCCCGCCTCCGCGGCTTCCTCGGGCGGGCGCGCGATCTGCTCTCGCGCGTGGTCGAGCGGGGCCTGCACATGCCGGAGACCGCGCGCGCGCTGCGCGGCGAGGCGCCGCCGGAGCAGTGGACGCCGCCGCCGCCCCCGCCGCGGTCCACCACGACGCTCGCCGAGATCTATGCGTCCCAGGGGCACACGGACCGCGCCATCGCGATGCTCGACGAGATCCTCGCGCGAGCGCCGGAGGACGAGGACGCGCGGCGGCTCCGGGAGAGGCTGATCGAGAGCGCGGCACGCGGGCAGGGGGCAGTCGTGGAAGCGCGGGACGCGGACGCGGAGGATGCGGACGCGGAGGATGCGGACGCGGAGGATGCGGACGCAGCCGCCGAGGATGCGGGCGCTGACGCGGACGCGGAGGATGCGGAGAGCGCCGCCGAGGATGCGGGCGCTAACGCGGACGCGGAGGATGCGGAGAGCGCCGCCGAGGATGCGGGCGCTAACGCGGACGCGGAGGATGCGGGCGCGGAGGATGCGGAGAGCGCCGCCGCGGAGGCTTCTCCTGCTCCGTTCGCGCGAGACGATGGCGCGACCGAGCCACGCGAGGCCGCCATCGCGAGCGAGCACCAGGGGGAGCCCGGACCCGTTGCCGGAGCGCCTGGCGGTGTTCCGGTGCAGCCTCCGCGAGATCCTTCGCCTGCAGGCGCCGGAGCGACGGCGTCGCCCGTCGCCGCAGGGGGGGTGCTGGGTCTTGCGGCGGCCTTGCGCGACGAGCGGGCGGAGCTCCCGGCGCGGTATGACGTCGACGAGATCGTCGGCATCGCGGTCGATCACGAGACGATCTACCTCTACTGGGAAGTGCGTCCCAGGACGCTCGCGCGAGCGCGGGCGCGTCGCCCGGAAGGGCAGCTCGCGATCCGCGTCGTCGCAGTGCTCCCGAGCTGGGAGCGGCCCGTGGTCGAGCAGCGGGATCTCGCCATCGACGCGCTCTTCGGGGACATGTTCGTGCGCGACATCCCGTCCGGCGCGAACCTCCGTATGTGCACGGGCTGGCTCGCCGGCGAGGTGTTCGAGCCTTTCGCGGTCGGCCTCGAGGTCGCCGTGCCACGCGCGTTGCCGGCTTCGCCGAGATCGTCCTCGGAGCAGCCGCCGGCCTCTGCGCCAGCGCTCGCGGGTGCGACCTCGGAGGAGCCGCCGGCCTCTGCGCCAGCGCTCGCGGGCGAGACCTCGGGGGAGCCACCGGCCTCTGCGCCAGCGCTTGCGGGCGAGATCCCGCCGGGCAGCCCCACCGCGGCGATGCACGTCGCCGAGCGGCACCTCGAGGGCGGCGCCGGCGATGCGGCATCCCCGGCGCTGATCGCCGCGGGGACGGCGTCACCGTCGATCCCCGGTGCCAGCGGAGAGCACGGTGAGCCTGTCGTCGTGGTCGGCGCGAGCGGAGGCCCGGTGACCACGGCTCTTCCGGCGCCGAGCGCGCCGGTCGCCAGCGGTGACGCCGATGTCGAGGCGGCTGCGGCGGCGGCCGTCACGAGCAGCGCCGTGGAGCCTGCTGCGCCGGCCGCGATCGGCGACGTGGCCGCCGAGGCTGCCCGAGCGGCCGCGCCTCACGACCTCGAGGCGGTCGCGGCTGGGCGCGGCGCGACGCTCGCCGCGGAGCCGACGCTCGCGTTGCCCGACCAGGCGCCGGCGCGCTTCTCCTCGGGTACGGCGCCGACGCCGGAGGCGATCGCGCAGGCGGTCGCGGCGACCCGCGGCGCGGCGAGCGAGGGACCAGCCCGCTTCCCGTCAGGAACGGCGCCGACGCCGGAGGCGATCGCGCAGGCGGTCGCGGCGACCCGCGGCGGATCGAGCGAGCTGCTCCGAGGTGGCGGCGGGAGCGCGGGACCTCACGCCAGCGAGGCGCTCCGGCGCACGAGCGCGGAGCGGGGCCTCGCTCCGGGCGGCGGGCCGCGACTTGGCGCCGATCGGGTCCGAGCCCTTGGTGGTGGATCGGAGCTCTGGCGGAGCTTCGCCACCCGGGCGCGCCCGCCTTCCCGGGGCCGCTGAGCGACCTGGTTGACCCGTCGCACGCAACTCGGGACGCGCGGCGGTCGACCCACCTCGCGTGCACCCGAACCACCGATCCATCACGAGCTCCGCTCTCTTCCTCCTCGGCGCGCTCGCCTGCGCCCTGTTCACGCGGCAGGCGCGCGCCGAGCTCCCCCTCGACGACGAGCCCACGGCGCTCGACCCGCGCGTGGACCGCCTCGACACCGCGCCCCACGAGCTCTGGGCTGCGTCCCCGGGCGGCGCGCAGCCGCTCTGGCTCGCGGTGGAGCTCGGGATCGCTCGGCTCGAAGGGGGCGAGCGCTCCCTCACCGGCATGCTGCTCGCGAGCATCCCCCTCGAGCGGCTATCCGCCCGCCCTGGCGCGCCGTCTCCACCGTCCGCCGTCGCCGAGCCCGCGGCGCCTCGGCTGAAGCCTGCCCCGGCGACCCCGAGCCCGCCGCGCGCGGCGCCGGAGATCGAGCTCCCGGAGCCGCCTCCGCCCGCGCAGCCAGCCGAGGTCGAGCCGCCGCTCCCGCTGCCGGTCCGGGTCACGCCGGCGATGGCCCGCGCGATCGTCGAGGCGGCGCTGCGGAAATCCCGCCTCCTCGATCCCGAGGCGCGCATCGACGCGATCGCGTCGCGCGCGCGGACGTCGTCGCTCTTCCCGGAGCTCCGGCTCCGCGTCTCTCGGCTCGTCGATGAGGCGGAGAGCCTGGCCCCCACGGAGTACGATCCGGCGCGAAAGACGGCGTCCGGCGGCACGAGCCTGTGGCTCGAGGCGCGCGCGACGTGGCGGCTCGACCGGATCGTCTTCGCCGACGAGGAGATCGCGCTGGAGCGCCTCCGCCGCGAGCGCGCCGAGCTGCAAACGAAGCTCACGGCGCGCGTCCTCGAGCTGCTCTTCGCGTGGCAGCGCGCCGTCGCGCTCGCGGCCGATCCGGGCCAGAGCCCCGAGGAGCACCGCGCCGCGACGCTCGCGGCGCTCGAAGCGGAGGCGTCCCTCGACCTGCTCACCGGCGGCTGGATGACGCGCTGGCGCGCTGCGCGCGAGTGAGCCCGCGCGCCTCCGCCTGCGCAGGGCGCCCGCGCGCTACAGGATGGTCTGCGAGAGCGTCACCGCGCGCCTGCCGGTACCGGCGTCTCCGTCGGGATCGCTCACCGTCACCTCGACCTCCACGACCTTCCCGAGCAGCTCCTCGATCTTCCGCTCGCCGTCCAGCCGGAACCGCAGCCCGGCGAGCTTGCAGAAGCCGCCTTCGTCGGGATCCAGGGTGAAGATGACCTCGAGCGGCTCGATGGCATAGCCGAGCTCGGGCACGACGCCGTGCACCACGGTGAGCGAGCCGGATCGGCGCAGGTTCTTGAGCCGGATGGCGACGAAGATGTGGTAGCCGCCTTGAGGTCCAGCCTCCACCTGGACCTCGTCGAGGTCATCGAGCGGGAAGTAGTCGGCCTGCCCCTCCCCGACGATGACGACCGGCTCAGCCCCGGCGGCCGGCTTGCAGAGGTCCGGCTCCGCGCCCGCGTTCCACGAGGTGCTGTAGGGATCGAGCTGCCGCGGATCCACGTCGGCGGCGCTGCAGCCGCCGGCCACGCAGGTCTGCGGCGCCGGGCAAGTGGCCGCCCCGGGCGCGACGACGCACTCCCGCTCGAGGCGCACCTGCAGCAGCAGCGTGCGGCCGCCGATCACCCGGGTCGACGCGGTGCGGGTGAGCAGCGGCCTCTCGGCGTCATCCGCGCCGAACGCCTCCAGGGAGATCTCCACGGCCGTGCCATCCTCGAGATCGCTGAAGAAGAACTCCCGCGGGAAGAACAGCTGTCCGTTCTTCTTCGCCAGCGCGTCCTCGTGGACCACGTCTCCGCCGGCCCGCAGGACGACGCGCAGCAGGTCGATGTCGGCGCCCGCGAGGAGCTCGCTCGTCACCCCGATCACCACGGTCCCGGTGGTGGGCCCCGCCGCCGCGCCGCACCCTGCGACGAGCAGGGCGCAGAGCGCGAGGGCGGCGAGCAGGAAGGTGCGGAGGTTCGTGGCGGACTGGCCGCGATGGGCGCGGCGCCCGTCGCTCCCTCCTCGCGGCGTTCGGTCCTCCTGAGCCATGCCGACGGCGTGTGCGGCGCGCTACTGGATGCCTTCGAGCGCGGCCAGGAACACGTCCGGGCCGACGAAGTCGTTGAAGCGCTTCCGCTCGGCGCCGGTGGAGTCGTACAGCACCACCGTGGGCAGGCCGACGACCTTGTACTTGCCCTTCACCGCGTCGATCTGCGGATCCTCGTCGTCCGTCGCGTCGACCTTCACCGCGACGAAGTGCGCCGCCTTGGCCATGACGCGGGGATCCGAGAAGGTCTCCTTCGCGAGCTGCTTGCAGGCGCCGCACCACTCCGCGGTGAAGTCCACGAGCAGCGGGCGCCCTTCCGCCTTCGCCTTGGAGACGGCCACCGGCTCCTCGTGCAGCCACGTGAGCTGCGGCGACACGGCCTCGCCGGCAACCGCCGACGGGACGGGCGAGGCGAGCTTCGGCAGATCCAGGCTCGCGACGAGCAGGAAGCTGCTGGCCACCGTGAGCGCGATCCCGACCCCCTTGCGGGCCTTCACGCCGGCGCCGCCGTCGTCCCAGGAGAGGTGCACCGCGCCGAGCGCGAGGCCGACCGCGACGAGGCCCGCCATGATGGCCATGAACTGCGGCGTGGGCTGCGCGAGCGACGACAGCGCCGGGAAGGTCGTCTTCAGGAAATAGAGCGCGACGACCATCATCACGATCCCGAAGAACGACTTCACCCCCAGCATCCATTTGCCGCCCTTCGGCAGCGCGAACGCGAACGCGCCGACGAGCCAGAACGGCAGGCCGAGCCCGAGGGAGAAGGTGGCGCCGACCAGCGCGCCGAGGCCGACATTCTGGGTCTTCCCGATCCAGAGGATGATGCCCGTGAGGACGGGCCCGGTGCACGGCGCGGCGACGAGGCCGCTCACGAGGCCGAGCAGGAAGGCGCCGCCGTAGCCGATGCCCCCGACCTGCGAGAGCCGCTGCATCAGGGTGTCCGGCAGCGTCATCTCGAACGCGCCGAACATCGACAGCGAGAGCGCGATGAACACCGCCGCGATGCCGACGATGACCCACCTGTTCGAGAGCACGCCGCCGAACAGGCTGCCCGTGAGCGCCGCGGCCACGAGCATCGTCGTGAAGAGCACGACGATCCCGAGCACGAAGCTCGTCGAGAGCAGCATCGCCTCGCGCCGGGACTTCGCCTCCCGCGCCCCGAAGATGCTCACCGTGATGGCGATCATCGGGTACACGCAGGGGGTGAGGCACGTGAGCAGCCCGCCCGCGAGCGCGGCGAGCGCGGCGAAGAGCGGGCCAGCCTCCAGACCGCGGGTGAAGAGATCGCGCTCATCGCCGGCCAGCGCGATCGCCGGGGACGCGAGCGCGGAGAGCGCGGCCAGCGCCGGGAGCGCGCGTCCGAGCGCGCCGCGTCGGACACCCGCCGGCGCGGCGCCGGCGCTTGCCTTGAAACGAGTCGAAGCGGTCATCACCAGGGTTCTATAGCAAAGCGATCGGGGTCGTGCGGCGGGCCGCCGTCCGTTCAGGCCGGCATCAGCGTTCCGCGAGGGACGCGAGCGTCCGGCGCGCCGCCTCGATCTCCGCGCCGAGCGCGATCGCGACCGCGGCCCTCCCCGATGTGCTCCGCTGGACGAAGGCTTCCAGGTATTTCTTGGCCTCGTCCCAGCGCTGGTCGAAGTAGGCCATCTGCCCGAGCACGAACCGGCCGTAACCTTGGCCCGCCGGCACCTCCGAGAGCCGATCGATCAGCGCGCCGAGCCCCTCCACCGCCTTGCCGCTCTCGCACTGCACGACGGCGAGGTGCCCCTGGTAGAGCGGCTTGTCCCGCGTGCCCCAGCGCGCCGCGCGTGTGAGCGCGCCGATCGCCTCGTCGTACCGGCGCGCCAGGTGATACACGCTGCCCAGCGTCCACCAGTGGAACGCCCTCCGGCTCGCCGGCCCCGTGCGCGCCGCCAGCCGGAGGTGCCCGACGGCCCCCTCGATGTCCCCGAGGGCCTGCTTCGCGCGCGCCGCGTCCTGGTGGGCGACGTCACTCAGCACGCCGAGCGCCAGGATCTGCTCCGCCACCTCGGCTGCCCGCTCGAAGCGGCGTGTCTCGAAATACGCGAGGTAGAGCTGCCGCAGCAGCATGGCCTGCGTCGTCCTGTCGAGCGGCCCCCGGAGCGACAGGCCCCGCCGCGCCCAGAGCGCGCGCGATCGCGGGGTCGCCGCGCCCAGCGCGCGCCGCAACATCTCCTCCGCGGTCAGCGCCGCCGCGGGCGCGCGCCGTCGCGGCGGATTGCTCGGCCGTTTCTCTCGTGGAGCGTCGGGGCGAGCGTTACTCCCGCTGCCCGCAACGGATTGCGCCGTCGCTTTCGTGCGTCGCCGCGTACCCCCGGAGCCCGTACGGACGGATCGAGCGCCGCCCACGCTGTCACCGTGCTCGCTCGCCTTGCGCACAGAAAGCAATCCTAACAGACCTGCACACGCGTTCCAGCAATACGCGACGATTCCATCTTGACTCGGGCCAGATGGCTGGCAGGTGGCCGGTCGTGGACGACGGCGGGGTGCCGGCTGGGGTTGGCCGTGCGCCAGTACGGGCTGTCGGCTTCGGCTGGACCTTGTTGCGCCCCATCGAGCGTGGCGCCATCGTCGCGGCCATGCGTCGCCGTCCTGGCTCAACTTCCCTTCAAAGGAGGCGGTATTCCGTCTCCACGGTCTCCGGCAACCTGGGTCGGGTCCTCAACCTGGGTCCGGTCCTCAACCTGGGTCCGGTCCTCAACCTGGGTCGGGTCCTCAACCTGGGTCGGGTCCTCAACCTGGGTGGGTTCCCCAACCTGGGTCGGGTCCTCAACCTGGGTCGGGTCCTCAGGCTCGCGCCATGCTTGGCCTTGCTCGCCGGTCTGCCGCTCCTGGCCGGGTGCGGGCACCCGGCCAGCCGCGACGAGTGCGAGGCCATCTTCCGGAGGAGCGCCGAGATCGAGCTCCGGGCGCAGAACGTCGTCGATCCGAAGATCGTCGAGGAGCGCACGGCGGCGGTGCGGGATGCCCGCGGCAAGGAGCTCATCGACAGGTGCGTCGGGCGCCGCATCACCGATGCGGCGATGGTGTGCGTCCGGCAGGCAACGACCCCGGAGCAGGTCGATACGTGTCTGGAGTGACGCGCCCCGCGACCCGCGCCGACGTCCTGGCAACCCTGGCGATCGTCCTGCTGGTGCTCGGTATCTTTGTGGGGCGCGCCGCGCTCCGTCGCGCCGCTCCACGCCCGTCCGCCGAGGCGTGCGCCGCGCTCCTCGATCGGTACGTCGAGCTCGTCCTGCGCGCGGCCAACCCCGAGCCCGCTGCGTCCCAGGTGGCCGAGAGGACCGCGATGGCGCGCGCGGCCGCCGGGGAGCGCGGCTTCGTCCGCTGCGAGGCCGACCTCACGCAGGCGGAGGTGGCGTGCGCCCTCCAGGCGGGAACTGCGGACGACCTGGAGCGCTGTCTGCCCTGACGCGACCAGCGCGTGGTCCGCGGAGGACCAGCCCCGACATGCTCCCCTACCGAGGAGACGGTGAAGGAGCTGCGGAGGACGGGCGAGGACGGGCGGAGGAAGGCGGAAGCGCAGCGGAGGAACGTGAAGGGACGCCGGCGCGCTGCGAATCGTTCCGGGCGCGCCGCGCTGTGATAGTCTCGGCCGTGGCGAGCGCTCCCCGCTGGCGCGATCTCCTCACCTCCCCACCCTCGGATTGCCTGTCGTGAAAGCCCCGTCGCCCTTGCTCGGCTTCAACAACAACGTCCGGCACAAGGGGCGGTTGTTCCACATACAGACTGAGGACTCGGGCATTCGCCATCCTCACATCATCACGCACCTCTTCGCCGACGGCGGGCGCATCCTCAAGACCACGAAGACCTCGTACGCGGAGCACGTCGGTCAGGCCTCGCTCGCGGAGACGGTCCGCGGCCTCATGAAGGAGCAGCACAAGGCGATGTTCATCGCCCTGCGCGACGGTCACTTCGACTACCTCTTCGACGACACCGCCGCCCCGCCCGTGTCCGCAGGCGCCGTGTCCGCGGGCGCCGCCCCCGCCCCGTCGCACCCGGAGGCGAGCAAGCCCGCGCGCGCGTCGTCGCCATCGTCACCCGAGGTGACGGGCGCGCCGAAGGCGCCGCCGCCGTCGCGGCCCCTCACGCCGCCCGTCATGCCGCCCGTCGTGCCCGATGCGTCGCCGCGCCCGAAGCCGGCAGCCGCGCCGACGCCGGCGCCCAGACCCGCCGCGCCGCCCGCGAGGCCAGCGGCCGCGCCCCTCGCCGCAGCGCCCCGCGCCCCGGCGGCCGAGCCGGCGCCCGCTTCGGCCAGCGGGCGCCCCCGGCTCGAGCTCGATCCCGTCGCGCTCCAGGCGCTCGGCGGCGGGCGCGCGGCCAGCCCGCTCGCCGGCAGGGCCGTACGCCCGGCGTCGCCCGCCGAGATCAAGCCCGAACAACCGTCCATCGATCTCGATCTCGACGCGCTGGAGCGCGCCGCAGCCGAGGCACAGACGCCGTTTTTTCAGCAGATCCAGGACCTCCCGCCGCCGCCTGCGTCGGTGATCGGGCGGCGGGCGGAGTCCGCGGCCTCCGGCGCCGGGGTCTACAGCAATGTCCACCCCGAGCAGCCCGTCGCGTCGCCCGCGCCCCAGGTCGCGGTCGAGCATTTCTCGGGCGGCCCTGGCTCCGGCCGCTACGCGGCCTCGCGCCCGGCCAGCATCTTCGCGACGAACCGGCCGGCGGAGGGCGCCTCGATCTTCGGTGAGGACCTGATCAGCGAGAAATCGCTCGACGAGGTGATCCTCAGCTACCTCGCGGAAGATCTCGACAGCCCCCCGGAGAAGAAATAGCCGGGCTGCCGCCTGGCGTGGCGGACGCGTGGAGCAGGTGCGTGGGGGGCAGCGTGGAGCGGGAGGGCAGGCAGGTCGGCAAGCAGGTCGACCGAGCGGCGGTCACCTGATGAGACCCGATCGGACCGCAGACGACGCCGAACGACAGCGTCGCAGGGGCGCGACCATGGCCCGCATCTGGCTGCGGCCGATGTCGTATCTCCTGGGCGTCAGCGTCGCGACCCTCGCCGTCGTCCACCTGCTCGACGTCGCGCGACACGAGGACGCGCACCTCTCGCTCTGGGAGGTGTTCGCGCGCATGTCGCCGAGCGACGCCGAGCACATCATGGGCGGCATCGGCGAGGTCATCGCCGCCATCCTCGGCATCGTCATCACGGTCGCGTCCATCATCGTGCAGCTCGCCGCGAACCGTTACACGCCGCGGATCACCGAGATGTTCTTCCGCGACCGGACGAACATGCTCGTGATGGGCTTCTTCGTCGTCAGCGCGGTGTTCTCGCTGTGGGTCAACTTCTCGATCCGCGTCGGCGGGGGCGGCTCGACCGAGGACGTCTTCGTCCCCGTCTACGGCGTCGTCGTCACGATGGGGCTGCTCACCGCGAGCCTGCTCATGATGGCGCCCTACTTCGGGTACGTGTTCGACTTCGTCGAGCCCGACAACGTGGTCCGGCGGATCAAGACGAGCGGCGTCGAGCAGGCGCTGCGCCCCGCGGGCGGAGAGGGTGAGGCCGAGGTCGACGAGCGGCGGGTGACGGCGCTCTCGTCGCTGGAGCAGCTCGCCGACGTGGCGCTCAACGCGATCGATCAGAAGGACAAGGGGATCGCGTCGAAGACGATCGACTCGCTGTCGGAGCTCGTCGTCGCGTACCTGCCCCACAAGGCGACGCTCGATCCGCGCTGGTTCCAGATCCGCGATCGCCTCGCGAAGGACACCGACTTCGTGAGCATGAACGCCGAGGCGCTCGGCAAGCTGTCGACCGCGCGGACCTGGCTCGAGTACAAGGCGCTCCGCCAGTTCTTGATGGTCTATCGCGAGGCGCTCACGGCGATGCCCGACCTCATCACGCGCATCGCCATCGACACGCGCTACATCGGGCAGACCGCCATCGCCGCTGGAGACCGGGCCGCCGTCGCGGTCGTCGTGAAGTTCTTCAACACCTACATGCGCAGGTCGCTCAACGCGAAGGACATCGCCGCGGCCTACAACAACCTGAACCAGTACCGCTACCTCGCGGAGGAGCTGCTCAAGGCGGGGTGGGGGGATCAGGTCCTCGAGATCGCGCGTCATTTCAAGTACTACGCGCAGACGGCGCACGCGATGGGGCTCGCGTTCCTCACCGAGACCGTCGCGTTCGATCTCTGCGTGGTCAACGAGCGCGCGTACGACCTGCACGCACCTGCCCGGGACGAGCTGCTCCAGCTCTTCCTCGAGGTGGACAAGGAAGCGGAGCTCGACCAGCAGGAGCCGTCGCTCCGCGGCGTCCGCAAGGCGCAGGTCAAGCTCGCCACGTACTACCTGCAGAAGGGGGAGGAGGCGCTCGCGCGGAAGATCTACCGCGACATGCGCGACGAGCGGCCCGACAGGCTGCGCTCCATCCGCGCGGAGCTCCTGGCCGTGACGAGCAACGAGTTCTGGGAGATCAACGACCGGGGCGCCGTGTTCGAGTACATCGAGCCCGAGCGGCGCCAGCTCATCCACCGCTTCTTCGAGTGGTTCCCGGCGACGACCATGCGGGAGCCGATCCGCGAGGAGCACACGCAGGAGTGAGCGAGGCGTGAGCGGCGCCCTCTCGGTGAGGCGGGACCCAGTGCACGCAGGCTGGATCTGCGCCGGGCATCGACGCGGTGATTCCTGCGGCGCGCGGGCGGCGGTAGGATCGGGCATGCCTTGCTTGCACCCTCTCCACCCCGAGCAGGAGGGCTAGCCTCGACGGAGTCGAGATCGAGCGCTGCACACCACGAGATGCCCGCCTCCCGCCCTCGTCGCAAGAACGCCGAGTCCGATCCGCCGCCGGAGCTGTTCGCCGGCAAGTACCGGCTCATCCGGATGCTGGGCAAGGGCGGGATGGGGGAGGTGTGGCTCGCCGAGGAGGGGCCTCCCGACCTCCGGCGCCACGTCGCGCTGAAGCGGCTGGTCCCGAGGCCAGGGCTCGGCGAGAGCGCGAGGGAGTCGTTCTTCGCCGAGGCCCTGGTGATCGCGCGGCTCGATCACCCGAACGTCGTCCGGCTGGTCGAGTTCGGGGAGTTCGAGGGCTCGGTGTACCTCGCGCTCGACTACATCGACGGCCCCGCCCTCGATCGCGTGCTCAGGAAGGTGGGCGCTTTCTCGCCGCGCGCCGTGGCCTACATCGGCCGGGAGATGGCGAGGGCGCTCGAGGCGGTGCACGGCCTGTGCGAGGACGAAGGGCAGAGCTACGCGGTCGTCCACCGCGACGTCTCGCCGTCCAACATCCTGATCGGGCGGGACGGCCGCGTCTGCCTGACCGACTTCGGCGTCGCGCGGATACCGGGCCTCGCGGACGAGCAGTCCGAGAGCAGCGTGTTCAAGGGGAAGCTCCCGTACATGCCTCCGGAGCAGGCGCGCGGGGAGCCGTTCGACGGGCGCGCGGACGTGTTCTCTCTGGGGATCACGCTCCTGGAGGCGCTGCTCGGCAGCCGGGTGCGCAAGGCCGAGACGCAGAGGCAGCTGATCATGGGCGTCGCGTCGCTGCCGATCCCTCGCGCGCGCGAGCTCCTGCCTGACCTGGGCGCGCGGCTCTCGGCTGCGCTCGACGCGGCGACCGAGTTCTCCATCGAGAAGCGGACCGCCAGCGCGGGCAAGCTGGCCGGCGATCTGGAGCAAGTGCTCCGCGACATGGGCCACGGCGCCGAGGAAGAGGCCCGGAGCGAGCTGAAGGAGCACGTCGAGACCTGCATCGCGAGGACGGGCTCGCTGAGCGGCGCCGGGTACCGCGCCTCACCGTCGCTCCCTCCGGAGAGCGCGCCGAGACAGAGCTCGCCGGGCCTCGGGCGAAAGGCGCCGGCGCTCGGGACCACGTCCGCTGACCGCAGGTCGGTCCGCCCCTCGTCGCCCGATGGACGGCACGGCGCTCCTGCGGCGGGCCGCAGCGACGCCCCGCTCCCTCTCGGCGCCGCGACGGGCTCGCTCTCGGTGCAGTACCTCGATTTCGACGGCCCGGACGATGTTCCGCAGCGCCCGCGCCAGCACGCGATGTCGGCCACGCAGGAGGGGGAGCTCCAGCGAGCGCTGGCCGCGCCCCAGGCTGCGAACGGCGTCGCTTCCACGGCGAGCACGCCGCCCGTCGCGCGCAGGCCATCCGGAGCGAGCACGCCGCCCGTCGCGCGCAGGCCATCCGGAGCGAGCACGCCGCCCGTCGCGGGCAGGCCGCCCGCAGGCAGCGAGCCGACCGCGGTGCCGGCGGTGCACGCCGGCGGGGAGGCGGCGCCTGGTGAGGAGCCCGCGTCTACCGGGCTCAGCGCCGAGCAGCTGCGGCGCAAGCGGACGATCTTCTATGCAGGGCTGTTCGTGCTCGGGACGCTGGCGACGATCCGCCTGATCTTCGTTTCCTCCTGCTAGCGCGGCTCGGGCGGCGCCTGCGCGCCGCGAGCGTCTGGGCGCCCCCGCCAGGGCTCGGCTCGGAGCTGCCTCTCGTCAGCCGCCCTGGATCGCGCGGAGCACGGCCGCCTCGTTGAGCGCGTGACGGCCGCCCTGGAGCGAGGCGAAGCCCGCGCGGGCGAGCGCGGCGAGCGCGTGCGCGGCGCGCCGGATCTCGACCTGGCTGCGCGAGCCGCCGCGGGCCGCGAGCTCCTCCGCGGTCAGCGCCGCGCCGCGGGCGAGCAGCTTCGCGGCCAGCGCGACGTGCGCCACGGACCGGGGAGATCGGCGCCGCGCGTGGCTCCTCGCGGCGCTCACCATCTGCTTGACGCCGCGCACCTCGAGCATCGTGGTGGCCGGCATCGCGAGATCCCGGAGCGACGGAGAGGCCGGTCTCGCGGTGATCTTCACGGCCGCGCCGCCCGACGCCGCGGCGGGCGCGAGCGCGGGCGCCCCCGGGACGCGGTCCATGGGCGCGCCGAGCGCGGGAGCCGCGGGGGCGGCCGCGGGAGCGCGTAGGGCGGCGGCCGCCGGCGCCTGCGCGACCTCGCCATGGCCAACGCGCGCCACGATCTCGCTCTGGATCACCACCTTGACGACGCCGGCCACCTGCAGCGCGGTGCGCAGCCGCTCGGCCTCGGCCTCGGCGGCTCTGCGCGCCTCGTCGGCCCGGGCGAGCTGCTGCTGGAGCCGGCGGATCTCGGCTCGCAGCGCGGCGCTCGGATCCGGGCCTTGCTGGCTCGCGCTCTCGGCCGCGAACGCCTCGCGCAGCTCGTCGAGGAGCGTGCTCAGCGTGGCGTCCGCGACGCGCGGCACGCCGCCGGGCTCACCGGTCCAGCTCGGCGCCTCGCCGCCGTGGGCGGTGTGGCGGGCGCGCCAGCGCTCGAATCGCCCGGCGGCGGGCAGGAAGAACTCGCCGGCCGGGAGCGCGCGGAACTCCTCGAACGTGTGCCCGTCGACGAGCGCCCTCACGGCGTCGTAGTCGCGCTCGATCTCGAAGCCGCCGATGGCGGGGAAGTTGAGCTGGCTCATGAGCTCCTTCGAGACCGCCTGCGTGCGCTGGCTGGCGACGACGAGGAGGACGCCGCGCTTGCGGCCCTGCTTCGCGAACCGGTGCAGGATATCGGAGGTGAGCGACGCGCCCGATTGAGGCGCGAAGATGTGCACCTCCTCGATCACGACGGCCGCCGGGGCGCGGCGCTCCGAGAGGAGGACCCAGAGCCGCTCGAGGAACGGGAGCGCGGCCTCTTGCTGGGAGCGGCTCGTCGGCTGATCCGACAGATCGACGATGAGGCCGAGCCCTTCGTCGAGCACCCTCGCGAGCGCGATCTCCGCCGCGCGCTCGCCGGAGGGCAGCGGCAGGTCCGCGTGGGCGCCGCCGAGGACGAGGACGCGGAACCGCTCGCGCAGCGTGTAGAGCTCCCCCTCGGGATCGATCGCGACGACAGGGATGCCGGCGGCGAGCAGCTCCTCGCAGAGGACCCCGACGCCGAAGCTCTTGCCCCGGCCGGAGGAGGCCCAGATGCCGACCCGCAGCCCGGTGCGCGCGTAGTCGGAGAGGTCGAGCTGGTAGCCGTCGCAGAGGGAGAGGATGGGGCTCACTGGGTCGCTTCGGGTCGGGGGTCGGGTCGGCGCGCTCTTGGTGAACAGTAGGCGAGCGCGCGGACGCGCGGGAGGCGGGGGCAGCATCGCGGCGGAGTCCAAGGCCACAGGGCATGTCGCGCCTCTCTGCGACCGGGCGCGACCCGCGCTACGGGCTCGTCCGCGCCGTGCGGCTCGCTGCGACGTACTTTCCTGCGCCTCATTCGTCTGCTCCGGGCCGAATCCGTATCACGCGAGCCGGCACCCCGCTTCACGGAGGAACCGAAACCGTCGGATAGGCGACGTGACCAGCGCCGACATCGCCCACGGTGGTCGTCTCGAAGGTCCAGATCCCGCCCGGCGGAATGTCGGCGGCCGCGCTGCTCGTCGCCATGCCGAGCGGCCGTCCGGCTCGATTCACCGGGAAGACCGTTATCTTGGGATCGCTCACCGCCACATCGAGTCGGTTCTCGAGCGTGCCCGTGTAGGCGCTCCCGGCGCCCCTGCCGACGGTCTTCACCTCGCTGACGGTGACGGCATCGACAGGGACCACGTCCACGGTGAAGGCCGGAAACCTATGCTTCAGATACCCGAGCTCCTCGATCACGAGCTCACCGGGGAGATCCGCTGAACCGGTCATCGCGATCTCGCCCGGGGCGATGCAGGGGATCATCACGCCAGAGCCGTCGTCCAGCCGATAGAGCCGACCGCTGAGCAAGCTGCCGCCCCAGGTCGTCACGAGCTGGTCGGCCTTGTCGATGAAGTAAAACATCAGGCCGGCGTCGCAGGACGGGGTCTCCCCGTCATTCCTGACCGCGGCGTAGAGCTCGGGGCCCGCCGCCCCCTGCACCAGGGTGAAGGCAACCAGCTCGAGCCCGGCCCCATCCTCGTCCATGTCGGTGCTGGACAAGCCTTCCGGCACGAAACGCAGGCCTTCGCCGGGGTCCCCGCCGCTGCCACGTCCGCTCCCGCCGTTGCCCGCCCCCTCATCGGGGGGGCTCCCCGAGCACGCCAGAGGGAGGGCAAGAGCGGCAGCCCCGATGACGACCAAGGACTTCGATTGCATCGTTGTGCAGAGGGCGAGGGGCAGAAAAGCTGGCTTCCGAGGGCTCAGGCTAGCGTCACACCGCCTCACGGGCAAGCGCCGACCTTGTGAAGCTTGGAGAGCGAGTGTTCAAGTCCACAAGCCCTCGACTCCACGGCGACGACACCGGGTCTTCATGCGCGGCATCCCCCGCGTCCTCTGCGGCCGCCGGGCGAATCGCCTCGACGAGCGCCTCGACGCGCCCGGTCGACACCCGCGCAACATCGACCCAGCGCTTGGTCGAGCGGGGCCGCGCGCCCGTTCTCGCGAAGGCCCCGGAGGAGGGGGAGGCCGCGTCCTTCCCATGAACCGCGTCGACGACGTTGCGAGCAAACCTGGCTTTCCGAGCCAGAAGTGACCGCCCTGACCGCAAATGACCCGATTGGCGTGATGGTCCTCACGTTGGGTGATGCGGCGCGTTGCCCACGAAGGACACGGGGTTTGGAATGCCATGGTTGCACATTTGGGGACCTACTGGATTCGCGAGACCTGTGCGCCCGCGCAAGAAGCGCCGGCCTCTCGCGGCCGAGCGAGCTCTCGTCGAGCACTCCTCAACTGTTGGCGATGGGCCGCTCGATCCCGGCGACAGATGCTCCGTTCCCATTGGCGCTATGCAGCATGGTTGCATCTCGCGGGCGAGCTTTTTTTTGTTGGAGATATCGCGTGGATGGAGCTCTATCTAGAGAAAGGTTGAATCGCCCGCGCGCCGCTGCCGCGCGCAGGGCTCGACGTCAACGGCGAGCTGCGGCGTAGCCCATGGGCACGGCGAGGCACATCCCGTCGACGGCGCCTCGTGCGATGTCGTGGTGCACGCGTTCTCTCCACTCCGCGGCGCTCGCGCTCGATGAGGCGGCCGAGGAGAGCGTGCTTATGGCTCCGATCGCGCCGCCGCGCCGCGTCGCAATGACGCGCTTGGCGGCCCCTGCAGTGGCCCGCGCGCGCCGCTGTTTCGCGGCGAACTCGGCGTCCGCGCGCCAATCGGGCAGCTTCTCGAGGTCGAAGAGGGCATCAGGGCGCCGCTCGTACGCCGGCGTTTCACTATCACGTCTCCAGAGGAAGCGGTCGGCCAGACGCGCGTGATCTCGCGGTTGGCGACCCTCGGGCTGATCCATAACTTTTGATCCGCTCCCATGATCACTTCGGCGCGGACCGGGAATAGTGAGGTCATGCGAACGTTACGGCAACTATCGTACATTGGTACGACAACATTTTTCACCTCATTGACCATCCTCGCTGGCTGCACCGGCGAGATAGCGCCCGACGAAGGTGGGATCACCGGCGGCGGGGAGACCTCCGGCAGCGGCAGCGGCAGCACCGGTTCGGGGGGCACGGACGAACCCGACAACGGTCCCCCCGAGAAGTGCATCCCCGGCATCCCGATCACGAGCCAGATCCCTCGGCTGCTGAACCGGCAGTACGACAACACGGTTCGGGATCTCCTTGGCGTCACCAGCGTCGACAGCAAGCTGCCGTCCGAGCAGCTCGTCGACGACTTCGACGGCCCGATGACCCCCGACGCGTGGCGGCTCTATCAAGAGGTTGCCGAGAAGATCGCCAAGGCGGTGATGGCTGGGCCGAACAAGTCCAAGTTCATCAGCTGCGACCCTGCGGCGGACGGCTGCCTGGAGCAGACCATCAAGACCTTCGGCCGCAAGGCGTTCCGTCGCCCGCTGACCGATCTGGAGGTGGCGCGATTCCAGAAGCTGGGCCAGATTACGCCGGCAGGAACGCCCGCCGAGGTCGCCGAGGCAACGCTCGTCGGCTTCCTCGTGTCGCCCTCGTTCCTCATGCTCCCCGAGCTGGCGACCGACGCGGATGCGTCGGGTCAGGGCATCAAGCTGTCCAGCTACGAGGTGGCGACGAAGCTCTCGTACCTGCTCTGGGGCTCCGCTCCGGATGAGGTGCTGAGCGCGGCGGCCGACAACGACGAGCTCCAGTCCAAGGAGCAGATCCTGGCGCAGGCGCAGCGGATGATCGCCGTGCGCGACAAGACCGGGCCGCTCGTCACGGCGTTCCACCGCAACTGGGCGCAGATGAACAACGGAAACGCCCACTGGTGGAAGATGGATCACGACACCGAGACGTATCCGTTGTACTCCGACGCCGCCAAGCCCAGCTGGCAGGCAGAGCTCGACGCCTTCTTCGAGGACGTCGCGTTCGAGAACGGTTCGTTCGACGACCTCCTCCTCAGCAATGTCGCCTTCGTCAACAAGGACAACGCGGCGATCTACGGGCTCGATCCCGCGAGCTACGGCACCGAGCTGACCAAGGTGGAGCTCGACGCCAACCAGCGGCCGGGCTTCCTGACGCGCGTCGGGTTCTTGAGCTCCTACGCGGGCTACGACGCCACGAGCCCGATCCTGCGAGGCGCGTTCATCTCGGTGTACCTGCTCGGCGTCAACCCGGGTCCGCCCATCCCCGGCGCTACCATGCAGACCGTTCAGGGAGATTTCTCGACGCAACGCGCGAAGATCGAGAAGCTGACGGAGCCGGCCAGCTGCAAAGGCTGCCACTCGATCATCAATCCTCCGGGATTCGTGATGGAGAACTTCGACGGGATCGGAAAGTGGCAGACGACCGATCCTCTCGGCGGTGCGATCGACGCGAGCGTCACGACGAACACCATCGACTTCGGCGACGGCAACGTGAAGGAGATCTCCTCTCCGCTGGCGCTCATGCAGGAGATCGCGCAGCTTCAGAAGGCCAAGCAGCTTTACGCCGAGTCGTGGGTCTCCTACGCCTTTGGGCGGGATCCGAACGGGAAGGATAAGTGCGTCGTCGATCAGATCGACATGAAGCTGTCTGAGGGTGGCTACAGCATCCTCAACCTGCTGGCCGATCTCACTCAAGCGGATTCGTTCCGCGTGCGCGTCCGCGAAACGCCGTGAAAGCTGAGGAAACTTGACCATGAGCAAGCAACTGAACCGCAGAATCTTCCTTCGTGGCCTGGGCGGAGCCGCCCTGGCTGCGCCGTTCCTCAGCTCCGTGTGGGAGCGCGACGCAAAGGCCCAGACCGCTTCGGGCGGGAAAGCGTTCATCGTGATGTTCACCCACTATGGGTGCGTCACGAACAAGTGGTTCCCCACGAAGACCCAGGGTGAGCTCACGGCCGCTGACCTCCAGTCGACGAGCCTCGCGGCCCTCGCTCCCTACGCGAAGAAGCTCCTCATGCCGCGCGGCATCCGCTCGATGAACGAGTGGACCTCCAACATGAAGCGCGGACAGGGGAACGACTCCCACACGCAGATCGTGGGGTCGTTCTTCACCTGCCAGCCGGTCACCCCGAACAGCAACGACCCGTTCAGCTTCAACCAGGCGACGAAGTTCAACGCGAAGCCCGTCGGTCCCTCGCTGGATCACGTCATGGCCCAGCAGCTCAGCCCGCAGGGCACGCCGCTGCTCATCGCCACGGCTGGCCAGAATGACAACTCTCAGTCGGCGATCTCCTACTCCGCCGCCGAGACCATCTTCAGGGGCCTCAACGCGTCGCAGGCCTTCAGCAGCCTCACGGGCCTCTTCCAGACGGGGCAGCCGATGAACCCGGACACGTACGCGGCGCTCCGCGGCAAGAGCATCCTCGACCTCGTGAAGGATGATCTGCAGACGCTCGAGCGGTTCGACATGAGCCAGGCCGACAAGCGCAAGCTCGCAGCCTGGAAGGAGCTCCTCAACCAGACGGGAACCGTGGTGGCTTCCGCGCAGTGCAGCGAGGAGCTCGGCGCGATGCTCGGCGCGACCTCCGCGAACGCCTCCAAGGCGTCGTCGGGCGGCCTGGGCGTCGACGTCCTCACGACGAAGGTCTCCGGCGATCTGGATGGCGCGGACATCAGCTCGGCCATCGCGGCGCTCGCGGCCGCCTGCAACGCCAACCCCGTCATTTTCCTGAAGTACCCGGGAAATTACAACTTCAAGGGGCTCGGCATCACGATGGAGTCGCACTCCCTCTCGCATCGCCTCGACAACGCCGGCATGACCGGCAGCTGCCTGCCCAACGCGCTCGAGTGGCTCGTCAAGGTGGACACCTATTACGCGCAGAAGTTCGCGAAGCTCGTCGGAATGCTCGACAGCATCCCCCAGGGGAATGGGCAGACGGTCCTCGACACCAGCGTCGCCATCTGGTTCAACGAGATGTCGGACGGCAACGCGCACAACCTCAACAACGCTCCGATCATCCAGGCCGGCAGCGGCGGCGGTTACTTCAAGACCGGTCAGATCATCAACGTTGACCCCTCGTCGACCCCGACGAACGGCAACAGCGAGTCGCAGTGCGCCAACGGCACCGGCCAGGTCAACGGTATCAACCAGGGCACCGGGACCGATCCGAAGGTCGGCAACGCGCCGATCAACAAGTACTTCTGCAACATCATGAACGCCATGGGCGTGAAGGCGGGCGCGGACGGCTTCCCCGCGAAGGGTGGCTCCGCGGAGGTGACCAAGTTCGGCTATTCCGACAAGACGGAAGAGTTCATCGGTGGCAAGGGCGCAGTCGCCGGCGCCTCGATCAAGAATCCGGGCGGGTTCACGGAGCTCAAGGCCTGAGCGCTCTCGGAGCCAGGTCCTGAACACCCCGACGAGCTCGGGTCCAAAGACCCCTTCTTACCGAAGGGGTCTTTGCGTTTGTGCGCGCTCGGTGATCGCGGGCATCGCGAAATCGCCGCTCATCGTGGTGCGCCTCACGGCGCGACTCCGTGCTGTCCAACGATGGCGGGCAGCGATAAGCTGGGCATCTCTTCTCATGTTCATGCTGGCGAAGCGCTTCCTCCTCCCTGCTGCCGTGCTCCTCCCGCTGGCCTGCTCGGGCGAGGCGAACGACGGTGCCGGGGTGGGCGGGGACACTGGTGACGAGGCGCTCATCGTCCCCGAAGACCTCACCATCATGGCGCTCCCTGGCGGGAACGGCGTGCTCAACGTGATCGCGCTGACCCTCCGCAAAGGACCGACCAACACCGAGCTCTACGCCGCGTTGAGGAACGACGGGGATACCCCGGCCTGCAGCGCTGCCCTCTCCGTCGAGCTCTACAACAAGGCTCAGCAGTCCCTGGCATCCGGGATCAACGGGTTGCTGACTCAGCATTTCTATCGAGTCACGGATGGCTCGGACGCGATCGCTGCGTGTGTTGGTCCAGGTGACGTGACCATGACCGCGGTGATGGATCTGCCCGCGGACATCGTGATCGAAGATGTGGGATACGTCGTCTACCGGTGCCCCTACTTTGCCCTCGACGTCGCTCCCATCGATGGCCTCACCGCCAGCGAGGTGAAGGCCGTGACGGGTGGCGCCGGCACGGTGTACACGGGCACGCTCTTCAACGGGCTCGACGTGGCGGTGAGCGACCCCTCCGTCACGGTCTTCTCCGTCAATCGCGTCGGGCGCCCGCTCGGCGTCGCGATCGCCACCGGCACAGTCCAGATTCCGCCGGGTGGCAGCTGGGCCTTCGAGACGAACACCGTGGACATGCCCGGCGCTGATCAAGCCGCATATCCGGCAGGCGCGATGGTAAAGCAGTAGACCGTCCGACGGGTCGCTCGGCTATCCCCTGACACGACGCGCCCGTGGGGCGCCGCGACCCGTCGGCGGCTACTCGCCGAGCCCGGCTACTCCTGCGCGCCGTCAGCGATCCATTGCGTGAGCGCCTCGATGTAGTCGGGGGGGATGCACGCGGCATCCCCATCGCTGACGCATTCAAGGGGCATTCGCGGAGTTCCGCCGCACGGCCCCTTCAGGATCCTGATGAGCCCGCTCTCTTCCGGATTACCGGTATCGATGAGATTGCCGCAGTTCTTGGTCACGTGGGAGCTCACCCTCGTGTGAAGCTCTCCGTCGATCATCAAGTCCAGGGGGTTCATCTCGTCGTTATGGCAACCCGCCCCCCAACAAGCGTTTTGTACAACGTACTGCAACGTCTCGAACGTCGGTGCTTGCCCGCTGCCGCTGCCGGTCGAGCCGCCGTCGCCACCGGTGCCGGTGCTCGCGCTGGTCGAGCCAGCCCCGCCCGCACCGCCGGACCCGACCGCGCTCGAGGCAGACACACTCGCGCTCGTGCTTCCGGCATCCGTGCCGCCGGCGCCGCCAGCGCCGGTATCGTCAGGGTCATCGGAGCAGCCCGAAAGCGGTGACAGGATGGCGACGAATGCTGCCGCGATGAAGCTTGAGAATCGAAGTTTCATGGTTCACGACGAGGATGGTGAGAGAGAAGGTTTAGCTCTCGTTCCCGTGGATCGAAGCAAAAGGCTTCGAGCTTCGGATTGCAGAGGCGACGCGCGATCCACGTCGCCCCCAGGCAAGAGCTGCGCGAGACGTGGAACGTCCTCTTGTGCGGGTAGAATGAGCAAACGCCATCCGAAAATCAAGCGGTTCGTGGACGCCATCCTGGTGTACAGCCATGCTGTACGCGTCGATTGACACTCGTGCCTTGTGCGCTCAAGCCGGTCTCACGTGCCCTGAGCGCCTCTCAAAACCTCCCGTCACCAGGCGGAGGGACGGGCGCGTCGCGTCGTTGCTCCTCGTCGCACCATGTCAGCAGGGCTCTTCGCCGCGTCAGGCGCGGCGCCCGAGCTCGGCTGCCTGGCTCGGTCCGGCACGATCAACTCGGGAGGGGCGAGGAGCTCCAGGCGCCATCCGAAAGTCAAGCTCCTCGAAGTGGCCCTCCCGAAGTGGCTCTCCCATCGTACAGCCATGCTGGACGCGCCGGTCGACATGAGAACTGGCTTGCGCTCAGCGCCCGGGCGCAGCCATCCTGCTCGGCGAGATCCAGGACTCTTTCGACAAGGAACTCCCCGTGACCGCCGCTTCGCTCTTCGACTTGGCAGTGCAGTTTCATCGGGCCGGGCAGGTCGATCGCGCAGAGCTCCTCTATCGCGGCGTGCTCGAGCAAGCGCCCGGGAATGGCGACGCGCTGCTTCTTCTCAGCGTGATCACCGTGCAATCCGGTCGGCTCGCGGAGGCCGCCGCGCTCCTCGAGCGAGCCGTCCGCGTCGCCCCGAACAACGCCCTCTACCTGTCGCATCTCGGCGACGTGTATCGCTGCCTCGGCCGGAGACCCCAGGCGGTCGCCGTGCTGCTCATGGCCGTCGCGCGGAAGCCCGACTTCGCCGAAGCGGTGTTCAACCTCGCTCTCACGTTCGAGGAGCAAGGGGACCTGGACGCGGCTGCGGCGTGCTACGAGCGCGCCCGCGATCTCGAGCCTGGGTTATTGCAGGCTGTCGAGCGCCTCGCGAGCCTGAGGGGCCGACGGGGTGCTGCCGCCGGGGTCGGTCCGGCGGCGACGCGCGGCCCCGAGTCGAGCTTGAGCGCACCTGATGCCCTGGCGGCCCTCGGCGAGACATTGCGCCTCGGCGGCCGGTCGGACGACGCCGCGGTCTGGTATCGCGTGGCGCTGAAGCTCAACCCGCGGATGGCCAACGCGTACACTGCGCTCGGCGCGATTCACGCGGACGCCGGCCGCTTCGACGAAGCGATCGACGATCTGCGTCGAGCGCTCGAGATCGACCGAAACTTCCATGTCGCTCGGGATTATCTCGCCGCCGCGCTCGGCGAGTCGGGGCTCCTCGACGAGTCCCAGGCGATGTACCGCGAAGCGGTCGCCCTGTGCCCCGACGACCCCGCTGCGCACAGCGCTCTTCTCTTCAACATGCCGTTCTGGCCGAACGTCACCGAGAGCGACATCCTCGCCGAGGCGCGCGCGTGGAATGCCCGGCATGCCCGTCCCCTCGCCGCGCAGGCTGCCCCTCACACGACCGATCGCTCGTCCGACCGGCGGCTCCGCATCGGCTACGTGTCACCCGACTTCCGGACGCACGTCCAGTCTCTCTTCACGATCCCGGTGTTCCAGAACCATGACCACCGGCAGTTCGAGATCTTCTGCTACTCGAGCACGGACAAGCCGGATAACCTGACGGATCGCATTCGCGGTCATGCCGACGTCTTTCGCGAGGTCGCGGCGCTGGACGACGCTGCCCTGTCCGAGGTCATTCGACGGGATCGGATCGACATCCTGGTCGATCTCACCATGCATATGACGGACCGCCGCGTCCTGGTCTTTGCCCGCCGGCCCGCTCCCCTTCAGGTGTGCTGGCTGGCGTACCCCGGCACGACGGGCCTCGAAACGATGGACTATCGCCTGTCCGATCCCTTCCTCGATCCCCCCGGCGCAAACACGGACGTCTACACGGAGGAGACCCTTCGGCTCCCCGACTCCTTCTGGTGCTACGACCCGCTCACCGGCGTGCCCGACGTGAGCGCTCTCCCCGCTCTCGCGGAGGGGAGGGTCAACTTCGGCTGCCTGAACCACTTCAGGAAGGTGAATGAAGGGGTGCTCCATGTCTGGACGAGGGTGCTGGCCGCGGTGCCCAGGTCGCGGCTCACGCTCATGGCGCCTCAGGGGAGGGCGCGGGACCGGGTGCGCTCGATCTTCGAGGAAGGGGGCGTCCAGCTCGATCGGATCGAGTTCGTCGATCGGTGCGGGCGGCTCGACTATCTGCGAAGGTACCGCGAGATCGACATCTGTCTCGATACGTTCCCTTCCAACGGCCACACCACGAGCCTCGACGCGCTGTGGATGGGCGTCCCGGTGGTGACCCTCGCAGGTGAAACCGTGGTCGGCCGCGCCGGCGTCTGCCAGGCGATGAACCTGGGTCTGCCGGAGCTCATCGCGACGACGCCGGAACACTACGTTCGGGTCGCCAGCTCGCTCGCCGAGGACCTCGAGCACCTGGGCGAGCTTCGCCGAACGCTGCGCGATCGCATGAAGCAGTCGCCGCTCATGGACGGCCCGCGCTTCGCACGCAATCTCGAGTCGATCTACCGCGACATCTGGCGCCGTTTCTGCGCTCAAGCCTGAGGCGAAGGCCGCACGATCCAGGCGAGTTCGCCGCGCTCGAGGCGAACCCCTGAGCGGTCTCGCTCCCGAGCCTGTCGCGCGCTCGAGTGATGAATGCGCCGCGTGGGCCCGGCGCTCCGGCGCTTCGCGCTCATGACACGTTCTCGTAAAGCCATGCGCGAAGATTCCACCACGCGAGCGGCCTCCACAGCGCTTGTGGGCGCCAGCTCACCGAGTCGAGGACTCGCCGGTTGGGCCGCGTTGGAATCCTGCGCTGAGGGATCAGTTCGGCGCAGGTCGGGGATAGTCACATTATGCGAACGCTGCGGCAACTAGCGTACATCGGTACGGCAACATTTTTGACATCATCAACTTTTCTCGCTGGTTGCACTGGCGAGATCGCACCCGGTGAACCTGGGGTCTCCTCCAGCGGCGGGGAGACCTCTGGCGCCGGTACGGGGGGCGGGCCGGACGAGCCGGACCCCGGGGACCCGGATGTCTGCACTCCCGGCATCTGGGCGACATCCCAGGTCCCGCGGCTCTTGAACCGGGAGTACGACGCGGTGGTGAGGGATCTGCTCGGCGTGACGAACGTGCCGAACGCTCCCACGGGCAACCCGTCCTCGCTCCTCGTGGCCGACTTCGAGGGCAGCATGACGGACATCGCCTGGAACTCCTACCTCGTGGCCGCCGAAAGCATCGCCGCCGAGGTGATGGCTGGGGCGAACAAGTCCAAGTTCATCGCCTGCGATCCGGCGGCGGCCGGGTGCCTCGAGTCGACGATCCGCGATTTCGGCCGCAAGGCTTTCCGCCGCCCTGTGACGGATGAAGAGGTGCAGCGCTACATGCGGTTCAACGCGCTCGAGCCCAAGGGCACGCCCGCGGAGGTCGCCGAGGCCATCCTCTTCGCCATGCTCGCTTCGCCCTCGTTCATCACGGTCCCCGAGCTGACGGACGACACGGAGAACGGCGCCATCAAGCTCTCCAGCCACGAGGTGGCGACGAGGCTCGCGTTCCTGCTCTGGGGATCCATTCCGGATGACGCCTTGAACACCGCGGCAGACGCGGGTCAGCTCACCACCAGGGAGCAGATCCTCGCGCAGGCGGAGCGGATGGTTCAGGACCGCACCAAGACGGCGCCGATCGTGGCGCTTTTCCATCGTGCTTACGCGGACATCCGTCAGGGGTCGCACTGGGGGACGGTCGAGCACGACACGACCAAGTTCCCCGACTACTCCCCGGACATCGTCGCTCCGATGCTGGCCGAGATCGACGCCTTCTTCGAGGAGGTGGCGTTCGAGGGGGGGTCGTTCAAGGACATCTTCCTCAGCAACGTCGCCTACGTGAACAAGGACACGGCTCCGATCTATGGGCTCAACGCCGCCGACTACGGCGCGGATCTGACGCGGGTGGAGCTCGACCCGAACGAGCGGCCGGGGTTCTTGACCCGCGTCGGGTTCCTGAGCTCCTACTCGTCCTTCGGCGCCACGAGCCCGATCCTCCGGGGCGCGTTCGTCGCCAATAGGCTGCTCGGGCTCACCCTGAAGCCGACGCCCGGCGCCGACCAGACGCCGCGGCCTCCGGGCCCGTTCTCCACGGAGCGTGAGGCCATCGAGGCGCTGACCTCCCCCGCGGGGTGCGTCGACTGCCACAGCAAGCTCGTCAACCCGCCGGGCTTCGTGCTCGAGAGGTTCGACTCCGTTGGCAAGGTGCAGACGAAGGATCCGCTCGGCGGCGACATCAACGCGACGGACGACGTCTACTTCAGCGACACCAACACGAAGACGATCACGACACCCCTCGAGATGATGACCGAGCTCGGCGCCGGTGCGATCGCCAAGCGTCACTATGCCGAGCAGTGGGTCTCCTGGGCGCGCCGGCGGGTGCCGAACACGAACGACGCCTGCACCGTCAACGAGCTCAGCGACAAGCTGTCGAGCGACGGCTATACCATCATCAATTTGCTCACGGATCTTACCCAGGCCGATTCGTTCCGCCTGCGCACCGTCCTCGGGGATTGAGAAGGAATACGACCATGATGAAGAACCTCAACCGAAGAGTATTCCTCCGAGGCCTGGGTGGAGCCGTCGTCGCTGCACCGTTCTTGGGCTCTGTCGCCGAGCGTGACGCCGAGGCGCAGTCGGCCGGCGGCGGCGCCCCGAAGCGGCTGATCGTGCTCTTCACGCACTATGGCTGCCTGACGAACCGGTGGTTCCCGAAGAAGTCCCACGGCGAATTGACCGCCGCCGATTACGAGGCGACGACGCTCAAGCACCTCGCGCCCTTTGCAAAGAAGCTCCTGATGCCCCGTGGCATCCGGGCGATGAACGAGTGGAGCTTCGGGCGGACCCACGGCCAGAACAACGACCCCCACGGTCAGGTCATGGGGTCGTATTTCACCTGCTACCCGGTGACGCCCGAGAGCGACAAGTTCAACGCGAAGTCGACCGGGCGGTCGCTCGATCACATCGCCGCGGAGCAGGTCAACCCCAACGGCGCCGCTCCCCTCGTGATGCAGATCGGCGGGGTGCGGCAGGACTCGTTCTCCAATTTCTCGTACGACAAGCCCAAGCAGATCTTCCCCGGCATCGGGTCTCCGACGACGATCTACAATAACCTCACGGGCCTCTTCGGCCAAGGCCCCGTGTCGCAGGATACGTACAAGGTGGCCCGCGGCAAGAGTGTGATCGACGTCGTGCGGGAGGATCTGGAGACCCTCGAGAGGGTCAGGATGAGCAGGGCGGACAAGCAGCGGCTCTCCGACTGGAAGGACCTCCTCCACCAGACCACGAACACGGTCAGGGCCCAGTGCAGCGCCGCGCAGGCAGAGGCGCTCGGCCTGACGGCCCAGTCCGTGCAAGCGGCCTCGCAGGGGGGTGGCCTCGGGACCGACCTGTCGAAGTCGACGAACGTCATGATGGACCTCGCGGTGCTTTCGGCCATCTGCGACCAGAACCGCGTCATCTTCATGAAGTTCCCCGGGACCCTCACGTTCAAGTGGGACGGCATCAATCATTCGAAGGACTCCCATGGCATCTCCCACCGCGTTGGCGACGCCAACATGGGTGGTGATTGCGTTCCTGGCGTCATCGAGATGATTCAGCAGATCGACGACTGGTACGCGAAGAAGTTCGCTTACCTCGTCGGTCGGCTCGACAGCATCGAGGAGGGTGAGGGGAAGCTCCTCGACAACACCGCGACCGTCTGGTTCCAGGAGGACTCCGACGGCAACAGCCACAACCTCAACAACCTGCCGATCCTCCAGGCAGGGAGCTGCGGCGGCTACTTCAAGACGGGTCAGGCGGTGAACGTCGAGGGTGGCAAGGCTGACCTGGCCGTCGGTAACAGCGAGGCTGCCTGCGGGCCGGGCCAGACGAAGCTCGAGTTCGGCGAGATCGACGGCACGGGGACTCCGCCGGATGTCGCCACGCAGCCGATCAACAAGTACTTCTGCAACCTGCTGAACGCCATCGGGGTGAAGGCCGGCGCGGACGGCTTCCCGGCGATCGGCGGCTCGGCAGAGGTGACTCACTTCGGCAAGCACGACGACACCAAGCTCTTCGCCAGCGAGAACAATCCAGTGTCCATCAAGGACGCTGGTGAGTTCAAGGCGCTTCGCGCGAACGGCTGATCGTCGCTCGTGCCGGGGCTGCCGGCTCGAGCGAAATAAAAAAGGCCCCTCCTCTCAGGAGGGGCCTTTTGCCTGGTGCGCCCAGGACGGGCGCGACCCTGCGGCGGAAGGTTTCGGCAGCAGTGAGGCCTCGGCTCGCACCACGCATCGGCCGCTCAATGAAGCGCGCCGTCAAGGACCCACTGCTCGATCGCGTCGATGTATTCCTGGGGCAGGCAAGTGTATTCTGGGCCGGGTGCGGGGTTGCAGCCCCTGGGCATGCGGCCGGCGTCCCCGCAGGGTTCCTTGATGATCTTGACGAGGGCGCTCCGCGCTGGGTCGCCGGGGGTGACGACCGGAATGTTGCCGCAGGCCTCGGAGATGTGTGAGGTCAGGGTCGCGTAGAGGGTCTCGTCGTCCAGCAGTGTCGGTTGCGCCTCGCCGTTGTGGCAGGTCGCATCGGAGCAGTGAGCCTCCACGACGACGTACCGGATCGTGTCAAAGGTTGGCTCGACCGTCGGGCCGCCACCACCGGACGCCGCGGAGCTCGAGCTCGCGGACGTGGCCCCTCCAGCGCCGTCCCCGCCCGTGCCCTGCCCGCCGGACCCGGATGCACTCGAGGTGGACGCTCCAGTGGTCGTGCCTCCGGCTGCCGAGCTTCCGGTGTCTCCGTCATCGGAGCAGCCTGGGAGAGGTGAGAGGAGGGTGACGATTGCTGCTGCTGCGAAATTTGAAAATCGAAGTTTCATAGATCGTGCTGAGTTTGGCTGGAGAGAAGAGTATAGCTTTCTTCCCCGCGGGGACAATGGGAAAGGCTTCGATTCGTCCGACCTCCACCGCGAGGCGCGATCGAACAATGGATCTCGTGAAGACGAACTTTTGTGAACACGTCGCCCGTGGCCGTAGCGGCTCGCTTGGTGAAGAGCTGAGCGAGGCCAGGGTTGTCCTCCGGCGCGGGTAGGCAGCACGAGCAAACGCGTTTCGAAGATCAAGCGGTTTGTGGTGGGCATCCTCGCAACCAGGGGTGCTGTATGCGCTGATTGATGTACGTGCCTTACGCTCTCAAGCCAGTCTCGACGGTCAAAAGCGCTTGCAAATTCCGCCGCTCTGGAGGCGCGCGCCGAGCGCTATAAAGGCGTGCGGCTGCACAGCGCGACCGGGCGCAGCCGGGCACGGTGAACATGGTGAGGACGCGATGTGGCCGGGCGAGAGCAGGGTGGGTACCCTTCGCCCATGCTCGATCCCCTCCTCGTGGCCCCCGGTCCGCTCGTCGATGTCGCATGGCTCGCGGCGCACGCGGGCGATCCCCGCGTCCGCGTCGTCGATTGTCGCTGGTACCTCGGCGGTCGCCGCGGCGCCGACGAGTACGCCCGCGGGCACATCCCGGGCGCCGTCCACCTCGACGTCGACGCCGATCTCTCGAGCCCGGCGCACGGCGGACCAGGCCGCCACCCGCTGCCCGACGCGGCGGCGTTCGCGCATGTCCTCGCCCGCATCGGGGTCACCCCAGGCTCGGTGGTCGTCGGCTACGACGACGCCGGGGGCGCCATCGCCGCCCGTCTCTGGTGGCTGCTGCGCTACTTCGGTCATCCTGGCGGGCGCGTGCTCGACGGGGGACTCCAGGCGTGGACCTCCGCGGGACACCCCCTCTCGACCGGGGCTCCCACGATCGCGGAAGCGCCCGCCATGGATCTCGCCCCCGGCGGCGCCCCGGTCGCGGACAAGGCGGCTGTCGACAGGCTGCGCCGCGATTCCGCGGCGGTGATCCTCGATGCGCGCGCCCGCGAGCGCTACGAGGGGCAGAGCGAGCCCGTCGACGCGCGCCCGGGCCACATCCCCGGCGCCCGCTCCGCCCCCTTCGTCGAGAACCTCGGCGCCCCCGGGGGCGCCTTCCGCGAGCGCGCGGAGCTCGAGCGGCGTTACCGCGACCTCGGCGCGCTCGATGCGCACACCGTGGTCTGCTACTGCGGCTCCGGCGTCACCGCCTGCCACGACCTGCTCGCCCTGGCGACGCTCGGCCGCGAGGACGCGATCCTCTACGAGGGGTCCTGGAGCGATTGGGCCCGCGATGCCGCCCTGCCCGCGGCCAGAGGCCCCGAGCCCTGAGCGGCGTCAGGCGAGCGCGCGGCCGACCGTGGCCTCGATCGTCTCGCGCAGGTAGCGCGCCGCCAGCGCGACCGTGCGCGCCGCGCTCTCCGGCGTCGGCTGGAGCGCCGGCGCGACCTCCATGACGTCGCCGCCGATCAGGCCGACCTCGCGCCCGAGCCGGCGGATGAGCGCCACGACGAACTCGGGCGACAGGCCGTCCGGCTCGGGCGTCCCCGTGGCGTCGGCGTACGCGGCGTCCGTGCCGTCGATGTCGTTCGAGAAATACACGCCCTCGACGCCGGTGCTCTTCACGTGGGCCACGATGGCGTCGAGCGCCGCCGCCGGATCGGCGCGGCACTCGGCCGCCCAGAACTGCCGCACGCCGTAGCGGCTCTCCCAGTGCTCGCGCGGCTTCTGCGACGCGCGGACCCCCACCTGCGTCAGCCGGCCGCCCCGCCCGACCAGCTCGTTCGCGTGGTACGACCACGTGGCGAAGCAGTACGCGACCCCGAGCCGCTCCTCGAGGAGATCGGTGTGCGCGTCCGGCTGGACGATGCCCCACGGCCGCTTCCGCGCGCGGGCGATCGCGCGCGCGACCGGCAAGGCCGTGGAGTGATCGCCGCCGAGCACGATGGGGGCGACGCCCGGGTTGATCGAGAAGACGAGATCGAGCGCGCGCTCCGCGATGGAGAGCGGCGAGACCGGCAACCGCGACGCCACGGGCTCGGGCACGCCAGGGTAGAGCGCGCGGCGCGACGCGGTCTTCTGCGCCTCCGAGAGCATGTCGTCGTGCAGGAGCTGCGGCACGACGAACACGTCGCCGATGTCGACGAGCCCGACCTCGCGCGCCCGCTCGGCGAAGTCCGGGAAGGCGTCGAGGAGCGCGGTCCGGATGGCCTGCGGGCCCATGTTGGAGCCGCGGAGGAACCCCGCGCCGACGTCGGAGGGCACGCCGAGCAGGACGGCGCGCGCGCCGGCGATGCGGTCGAGCGACGCGCGGAACCGCGCGAGGACCTCCTCCTCGGTCGCGGCGCCGTAGAGCCGCCGCTGGACCTCGAGCTGCTGCGCGCGGCCGGTCGAGACGAGGTAGAGGCCTCCGGCCGCCGGGCGCAGCAGGAGCGCGAGCTCTTCTTGCGGGGTCATGCCCGACGAGGGTACGCGCCCCTCAAAGGTCCGCCAGCGAAAGGGCGGACGCAGGGAGAGGGAAGCGCTCGGCCGTGAGGTGAGGGACCGGCGCGCTCATCGCCGCGGGCCAGCTGGCGCCGCGCGCGACGACCCGAAGCGCGCGCAGCACCCCGGCGTGCGCGACCAGGAGGTGCGGGCGCGCGCGGGACGCGACGTCCGCGACGTCCACGCCGTCCACGCGGCGCTGGGCGCCGAGCTCGCGCCAGAACGACCGCACCCTGGACTCGACCTCGATCGCCGACTCGCCCCCGGGCGGCCCGACGCGCTCCCAGTCGCGGAGCCACGCGGCGTACGCGGCCGGGTCGTCGCGCTCGATGTCCGTGAAGGCGCGCCCCTCCCACGCGCCGTAGGAGATCTCGAGCAGGCGCTCGTCGACCGCGTGCGGCGCCCCGAGGCGCGCGGCGAGCTCGGCGGCCGGGAGCGCGCAGCGGGAGAGCGGCGACGAAAAGACCACGCCGGGGCGGACGCGGAGCTCGCGGAGCGCGCGCTCGATCGCGGCCGCTGCAGCCTCCGGGGGGAGCTCCGCGGCGACGTCGAGGCGGCCGTAGCAGACGCCGGAGAGCGCGACGGGGGCGTGGCGGAAGGCGACGAGGCCGTGGGCGAGGGGATCCACGCGCGCGCCCGTGGCTCAGCCGCCCCGCACGAGCGCGAGGGCGAGCAGCGCGGCGCACTCCGCGATCTGCTGCGTCGCGCCCAGGAAGTCGCCCGTGAGCCCGCCGGCGCGGGCGCGGAAGCGGAGGCCGCAGATCGCCGCGGCGGAGGCGGCCGCGACGAGCATGCCCGCCGCCTCGGCCGCCGTGAGGGCCCCGGCGGCGTGCGCCGCGGCGAGCGCGAGCGCCGGCCAGAAGGAGCCGAGCAGCGCCTGCGGGAGCGCCGCCTGCGCCACCGGGCGGCTGCGCGAGCCGCTCTGGGTCACGTAGGGCAGCGCGACCATCAGCCAGATCGGCGGGGTGCGCGAGAGGCACTGCGTCAGCACGAGGGCGACGGGCGCCGCGGCGTCGAGCCGCGCGAGCAGGGCGACGCGCAGCACGAGGACGACGATCAGCGCCGCCGCGCCGAACGCGCCGATGCGGCTGTCCTTGAGGATCTCGAAGATCCGAGCGCGATCGAACGCGCCGCCGAGCGCGTCGGCCGTGTCCGCGAGGCCGTCCTCGTGGAACGCCCCGGTCAGCAGCAGCCCGAGGGCCACGGTGACGCTCGCCGCGACGAGCGCGCCGCTCCGATCGACGAGCAGCCACACCGCGGCCTGGGCCGCGCCGAGCGCGGCGCCCACGAACGGGAACCACGCAGAGGCCCAGCGCCAGTCCGCCTCGGCGTAGGGGAAGCCGCCGACCGGGACGCGCGTGAGGAAGGTCGCCGCTGCGCGGGCGCCGCGCAGCACCGGCGGCATCGTCATCGAGTCCCGGGCCGCGCGCGATCCGGCACGCTCGCGCTCGCGAACGTCGCCATGCCGGCGTGGAGGGCGCAGGCCGCGTCGAGGAGGGGCAGCGCGGCCAGCGCCGCGCTCGCCTCGCCGAGCCGCATCCCGAGGTCCAGCAAGGGGCGCGCGTCGAGCGCCGCGAGGACGTGGGCGTGACCGCGCTCGGCCGAGCGGTGGGCGAAGAGCATGCCCGACCGCGCCTCGGCGCACATCCGGACGAGCGCGAGCGCCGCCGTCGAGACGATGAAGCCGTCGACGAGCACCGCCATGCGCAGCTCGATCGCCCGCGCCATGGCGCCCACCAGCGCGGCGATCTCCTTCCCGCCGACCGCCTGCACGACGCGGTGCGGATCGGTGCGCAGGACGCCCGAGACCTCCTGCGCGCGTCGCGTCGCGTCGCGCACGACCTCGATCTTGCGCGACAGCGCGTCGCCGGAGACGCCGGTCCCCGCCCCGACGACGTCCTCCGGCGCGAGCCCGAGGAGCAGCGCCGTCATGGCCGCCGCCGCGGTCGTGTTGCCGATGCCCATGTCGCCGAGCAGGACGACGCGCGTGTCGCTATCAAGCGCGTCGATCTCCGCGGCGCCCGCGCGGAGCGCGCGCTCGTAGACAACCTCCGAGAGCGCGTCCTCGATCCGCAGGTCGCCGATGGGATCGTCGGCGACCGGATCGCGCCGCAGCCGCGCGCCATCGCCGCCGTCGACGCGCTCGTACGGGTGGGCGACCCCGACGTCCACGACCCGCAGATCGACACCGAGGTTCCGGCAGAGGACGCTGGCGGCGGCGCCGCCGCGCACGAAGTTCGCCACCATCGCCGCCGTGACCTCTGGCGGGTACGCCGACACGCCGTGCCGGGCGACGGGGTGATCGGCGGCGAAGAGCACCGCCGCCGCGGGCCGGCTCGCGGGCGCCCCGCCCTGGATGCCGGCGAGCGCCACGGCGAGATCCTCGAGGACTCCGAGGCTGCCGCGCGGCTTGGTCAGCGTGTCTTGTCGCGCGCGCGCCGCGCCCAACGCGCTCGCGTCGAGCTCCGGGAAGACCCAGTGAGGCAAGAGAGCCATGTCCGGGTTCTCTACTCCGACACGCCGGCGAGCGGGCACGGCGCTGCGGACTCCTTACAGAAACAGGAGTCCTTCGGTCCTATCGGTGGAGCTGAGGGGGATCGAACCCCTGACCTCATGACTGCCAGTCATGCGCTCTCCCAGCTGAGCTACAGCCCCGGTCGTTGGGAGCGGGATATCTACAGCCTCTCGCGCCGCTTGTCTCTACTTTTTTTCGACCGGCGCGCTTTTGTGTCCGAGGGCGTCGGTTCGCGGCTGTTTGTGCTCGTTTGCGCGTGTTTGCGTGGGTTTGCGCGTGTTTGCGCCGTTTGCCGGGTGGGTGCTCCCAGCGGCGAGCTCCGCGCGGCCTGGCGGCGATGCGGCCGCCGGGCCGCGGGGCGCTCAGAAGTTCATCAGCTTTGCCAGGTAGTACTTCATCGTCTCGGTCGTCCCGCCGCCGATGCGGAGGAGCCGCTGATCGCGCCACGCGCGCGCGATCGGGAAGTCCTCGATGTAGCCCCAGCCTCCGTGGAACTGCAGGCACGTGTCCACGACGTCGTTCGCCACGTCGCCGGCCAGGATCTTCGCCATCGAGATGAGCTTCACCGTGTCGAAGCTGATCGGCACCTTCCGCACGTACCGCTCGTCGTTGTAGTGGTCGACGCACTTGTAGGCGAACGCGCGCGCCGCCTCGCAGCGCGTGTACAGGTCGACGAGCTTGTGCTGCCACGACTCGCGCTTGATGATCGGCTTGCCGAACGCCACCCGCTCGCGCCCGTACTCGACCGTGCCGTCGAGCGTCATGAACGAGCTCGCGATCGCGCTCACCGCAGCGACCAGCCGCTCGGTCTGGAAGTTCTGCATCAGGTACGCGAAGCCCTGATCGGGCTCGCCGAGCAGGTAGCGCCCCGGCACCCGCACGTCCTCCAGGAAGAGCTCCGCGGTGTCCGAGGACTTGTTGCCGATCTTCTTCAGCTTCTTCGCGACGTTGAAGCCGCGGAGCGCCGTCGGCACGAGGAAGAACGAGCAGCCGTGGGCGCCCTTGTCCGGCGACGTCTTGGCGAGCAGCGTCACGAAATCGGCGCGCGTCCCGTTCGTGATGAACGTCTTCTGCCCGTTCAGCACGTAATCATCGCCCTCCTTGCGCGCGATCGTCCGGATCCCGGCCACGTCGCTGCCGGCCGCCGGCTCGGAGACGCCGAGCGCGGCGATCTTGTCGCCCGCGAGCGCCGGCTTGAGGAACTCCTCGATCTGCTCCTTCGTGCCGATGTCGCTGATCACCGGGGTCGCCATGTCGCTCTGCACGAGCAGCCCCATCGAGACGCCCGCCATCGTGCAGCGCACGAGCTCCTCGGCCTTGGCCGCCGAGAACCAGTAGTCGAGCCCGGCACCGCCGTGCTCCTCCGGGAAGTGCGCGCCCAGGATCCCGAGCTCGCCGGCGCGCTTGAACACCCAGCTGGGAAAGCACTCCGACGACTCCCACTCCTCCACATGAGGAGCGAGCTCCTTCTCTGCGAAGGCCCGCACCGTCTTCCTGAACTGCTGATGTTCTTCCGTGAACGGCTGCCACATCGCGAACCCCTCCTCGCCGGCACGACCGAGATGATTCGTACACGAAACATTTTTCAGCGCAAGCGCTGCACCTCGGAGCTTCTGCCGCGCCTGGTCCGCCGCGAGGCGGGGGACGCCCGGAAGTGCGCGGCGCCGCACGGGGACCGCGCGGAGCCCCATGGAAAACGAGGGCCGATGGCGCGGCGCGCGACCGTGCGGGGCGCGGCGCGAGCGGTGCGAGCGCCGCGAGCGTCAGAAGAACCGCCGAAGAGCGAAAAATGAATCGGCACGCGCATCCATCCACGCAGTCTGCCGGCTCTGCTAGCCTCCGGGCCACATGCGACTCCTCGTCCTGTCCCGCAACGCGTCCCTCTATTCGACGAGCCGGATCGTGCTCGCGGGGCGCGCGCGTGGTCACGACGTCAGCGTCATCGATCCGCTCGATTTCCAGATCGTCGTGTCGCGCGGCCGCCCGTCGTTGCTCGTCGGTGGTTCGGCGGTGCCCCGCTTCGACATCGTGATCCCGCGCATCGGCGCCAGCATCACGAACTACGGCCTCGCCGTCGTCCGTCAGTTCGATCTCATGGGCGTCCCCGTCCTGAACGGCGCCGTCTCGATCGCGAGGAGCCGCGACAAGCTGCGCGCGCTCCAGCTGCTCACGCGCCGCAAGCTCAACGTGCCGATCACCGTGTGCGCCCGGAGCCCGGCCGGCGTCGAGGCGGCGCTGTCGCTCGTCGGCGGCTGCCCCGCGATCGTGAAGCTCCAGCAGGGGACCCAGGGCATCGGCACGATGCTCGCCGAGACGCCCCACGCCGTGCACGCGCTGCTCGAGACGTTCTGGGCCATGGGCCAGGACATCGTGCTCCAGGAGTACGTGCGCGAGTCGAAGGGGCGCGACATCCGGGTCATCGTCGTCGGCGGCCGCGTGGTCGCCTCGATGCGCCGCGTCGCCAAGCCGGGGGAGTTCCGCTCGAACCTCCACCGCGGCGGCAAGGGCGATCGGGTGAAGCTGCCGCGCGCCTACCGGAGCGTCGCGATCCGCGCCGCGAAGGCGATGGGCCTCGAGGTCGCCGGCGTCGATATGCTCGAGGCGCGCTCCGGGCCCAAGATCCTCGAGATCAACAGCTCGCCCGGCCTGGAGGGGATCGAGCGCGCGAGCGGCGTCGACGTCGCGGGCGCGATCATCAGCTACGCCGAGCGGTACGCGGTGGAGCAGCGCGGCCTCAGCCGCCGCACGCTCGAGGCGCGGATCGCCGAGGTGATCCACGACGAGCGCATGCCGGCGCCGCGGCGGCTCAGCCGCGCGGCGGCCGAGAACGGGGCGGGCGCGAGCCGCCGGAAGGCCGCGGCGCTCACCGGCGGGAGGGGCGCGCGGAGGGCCCTCTCGTGACCCTGCGGGTCGAGGCGGCCGGCGATGCGGTCGTCCTGACCATCGATCGCCCCGAGCGCAGGAACGCCATCGACAGCGGCTTCGCGGGCCGCCTCGGCGAGGCGATCCGCCGCGCCAGCGCCGACCCGCGCGTGCGCGGCGTCGTGCTCACCGCGACGAGCAGCGACGTCTTCGTGGCGGGCGGCGACATCCGCGAGCTCCACGCGCTCGCCGCCGGCGGCGCGGAGGGGGGCGAGGTCCTCCGGCTGTTCGAGGGCCTCGCGGCCTTCGAGGAGAGCGAGGTGCCGATCGTCGCCGCCGTGCAGGGCGACGCGCTGGGCGGCGGCTGCGAGCTCTTGCTGCTCTGCGATTTCGTCGTCGTCGAGGAGCACGCCGCGCTCTCGTTCCGGCACGTCAAGATGGGCCTGTCCCCGGCCTGGGGCGGGCTGACGCGGCTCTGCGAGCGGGTGGGGCCGCTCGCGGCGGCGCGGCTGCTCCTGACGGCGGAGAGGATCGACGCCGCCGAGGCGCTCCGCGTCGGCCTCGTGAGCGAGGTCGTCCCCACCGGCGCGGCGCGGAGCCGGGCGATCGCGCAGGTCGGCCGCATCGCCGAGGGGCCGCGCGCGTCGGTCGCGGCCATGAAGCGGTCCCTGCTCAAGGTGCGCGAGGCGCTGCGCGCCTCCGCCGCCGAGGTCGAGCGACGGGCGTTTACCGAGCAGTGGAACGGCCCGGAGCACCGGCGTGCGATGGATGCGTTCCTGAGCAAGAAGTGACGGTGGCGCGGCGTGGAGGGCGCGGAGCGGCAGGACCCTGAGGGCGCCGAGCCCCCGCTGCAGGGCGCGGAGGCCGCGCCTGCGAACGCGGAGGCCGCGCCTGCGAGCGCGGAGGCCGCGCCTGCGAGCGCCGAGGCCGCGCAGGCGAGCGCGGAGGCCGCGCCTGCGAGCGCCGAGGCCGCGCAGGCGAGCGCCGAGGCCGCGCAGGCGAGCGCGGAGGCCGCGCCTGCGAACGCGGAGGCCGCGCAGGCGAGCGCGGAGGCCGCGCCTGCGAGCGCGGAGGCCGCGCCTGCGAGCGCCGAGGCCGCGCCTGCGAGCGCGCTGCTCCCGCCCGCGCCGCCGACGATCGAGCACTTCATCGGCCGCCGCCCGCACCTGCGCGCGCTCCAGCGCGCCGCCGAGGCCCTCGTGCTGGAGCGGCCCGTCGCCGTGCTCGTCCACGGCGCCGCGGGCATGGGCAAGAGCGCGCTCATCCACCACTTCTTGATGGGGCTCCGCCGCGACAAGGGGCCGGTCGTCCTGCGGGGGCGCTGCGCGCTCGCGGCGGCCGAGTCCTACAAGGCGTTCGGGGGCGTGATGGAGGCGCTGAGCCGCTTCCTCCGGCGGGTGTCGGACGACGAGGTGGAGCGCCTCCTGCCGCGCGACGTCCGCGCGCTCGCCCGGGTGTTCCCGGTGCTCTCGCGCGTGCCGGCCGTCGCGTCGGCGCCGCGCCCGAGCGAGTCGCCCGACGCGCAGGAGCTGCGGCAGCGCAGCTTCGCCGCGCTCCGCCAGCTGCTCTGGCGCATCGCCGAGCGCAGCCCGCTCGTCGTGGCGATCGAGGATCTGCAGTGGAGCGACATCGACAGCGTGGCGCTCCTGCTCGAGCTCACGCGGCCTCCCGACGCGCCCGCGATGATGTTCCTCGGCAGCTTCCGGGACGAGGACGTCGCCACGAGCGCGCCGCTCCGCGCGCTGCTCGACGGGATGGGCTTGGAGCGCCGGGACGCCGAGGCCGAGAGCGCCGGCGCGCGGGGGCGGATCGAGCCGGCGCGCCGGGACGGCGAGCTGCGCGAGATCGCGGTCGGTCCGCTCTCGCCGCTCGAGGCCGAGGAGCTCTCGCTCGCGCTCCTCTTCGCGCGCGACGACGTGACCCGCGCGCGGGCGGACGCGATCGCCCGCGCCTCGCGGGGCAACCCGCGGCTGCTCGGCGAGCTCGCCCGCGACGCGCAGGAGCTCTCGGGCGAGGACGGCGCCCGGGGCGACGCCGCGTGGGGCAGGGCGCTCGACGCGCGGCTCCGCCGCCTGCCGGCGCAGGCGCTCCGGCTGCTGGAGGTGATCGCTGTCGCCGGGGAGCCGATCGACGCGGCGGTCGTGGCGCGCGCGGCGAAGCTCCGCGACGACGAGCGCGCCCCGGCGATGACGCTGCTGCTCATGGAGGACCTGATCTCCGCGCGGCGCGCCGGCGAGGGCGAGCTCGTCGAGGCGTCGCACGACAGGGTGCGCGCGGCCGTCGTCGGCCGGCTCGATCCGGAGCAGCTCGCGGCGCGGCACCGGCGGCTGGGGCGGGCGCTCGAGGCGCTGGGGACGGCGGACGCGGAGGCGCTCTCGCGGCACTGGCTGGGCGCGGGGGACGCGGCGCGGGCGGGGCGGCTCGCCGAGCGCGCGGCCGAGGAGGCGGCGGAGGCGCTCGCGTTCGAGCGCGCGGCGCGGCTCTACGAGCTCGCGCTCGGCCTGCGCTCGCGCGAGGCGGATGTCCCCGAGGCCGAGCGGCGCGCGCTCGGCGTGCGGTGCGCCGACGCCCTGGTCAACGCGGGCAAGAGCGCCGAGGCGGCGAGGATCTACGCGGCGGCGGCGGAGGGGGCGGACGGCGCGCTCTCGCTCGAGCTCCGCCGGCGGGCCGCGGAGCAGTACCTGCGGAGCGGGCACATCGACGAGGGGATCGAGCTCGTCCGCGCCGTCCTCCGGGCGGTCGGCCTGTCGTTCCCGGAGACGCCGCGGCGCGCGCTGGTGGCGCTGCTCCTGCACCGGGCGGAGCTGCGCCTCAGGGGCCTCCGGTTCCGCGAGCGGTCCGAGGCGGAGGTGCGGCCGGAGGACCTCGCGCGCATCGACGCCTGCTGGACGGTGACTGTGGGGCTGTCCGGCGTCGACATGGTCCGCTCCGCCGAGTTCTCGGCGCGCGCCCTGCTGCTCGCGCTGCGGGCCGGCGAGCCGTACCGCGTCGGCCGCGCGCTCGCGTTCGAGGCCTCGTCCGCGTGCATGATGGGGGCGCCGGGCCGGGCGCGCGCGGAGGAGCTCGTCGCCGCGGTGCGGGCGCTCTCGGAGCGGCTCGACAGCCCGCACCTCCTCGGCCTGTCGATGATGGTGTCGGGCATGCTCGAGGCGTTCACGGCCGGGCGCTGGAAGGCGGCGTCCGCGTGGTACGAGGTCGCCGACGAGCTCCTGCGCGACCGCTGCGCCGGCGTGTCCTGGGAGCTCGCGACGACGCAGCTGATGGCGTCGTGGGCGCGGTACTACCGCGGCCAGATCGACGCGCTCGCGCGGACGACGCCGGCGGTGCTCCGCGCCGCCGAGCAGCGGGGGGATCTCTACGCGGCGGCGATCTTCAGCGTGCAGGCGACGTGGGTGGCGCTCGCGTCGGACGACGTGGCGGGCGCGCGCGGCGCGATCGCGGGGGCGCTGTCGAGGTGGACGACGTCGGGGTTCCACCTCGAGCATTTCGTCGGGCTGCTCGGCGAGACCTACGTCGACCGGTACGCGGGCCGCGCCGGCGCCGCGATGAAGCGCCTCACGGACGCCTGGCCGAGGCTCGAGGGCTCGATGCTGCTGATGATGCAGAACAGCCGGGTGATGGCCCACGTCGAGCGCGCGTGCACGGCGCTCGCCGTGGCCGAGGCGGCGCCCGAGCCGGAGCCGCTGATCCAGGCGGCGCTCCGGGACGCCGCGGCGCTCGCCCGGGAGAAGACGGCGTGGTCGGACCCGTTCGTGCCGCTGATCCGCGCGGGCGCGGCCGAGCTGCGCGGCGACAGGGAGGCGGCGATCGCGCAGCTGGAGGCGGCGGCGGCCGGGTTCGACGCGGCGGACATGCCGCTCTACGCGGCGGCGGCGCGGCGCCAGGCGGGCGAGCTGCTCGGCGGGGAGAAGGGGCTCCAGCGGCTCCTCGTGGCGGACGCGGTGATGGCGCGGGAGCGGATCAAGAGCCCGGCGCGGTGGGCGGCGATGCTGGCGCCGGGGTTCGGAAGGGGCGAGCGGGTCGGCTGGGGCTGACCGTGGCGGCCGGCGGTGGTCGGGGAGCCGCTAGCCCGAGCCGCCGCCGGGCAGTGGGCCGAACTGCTTCTCGTAGGCCGCGAGCCGGGCGGCGAGCCGTTCTTCTTCGCCTGCAACTCGCTGAAATAGATGGCCATGTTGCCGCCGACGTACACGTCGTCGCGGTCGCGCCAGAGCAGCTTCAGCGCCTCGATGAGCAGGTCCATCTGCGCGCGGTGGCGCTCGGATTCCATCGGCTCTCCATCGTCGTACGGGAGCTCGTCCTCGCCGGGCGGGGGAATCGGGATGAAAGAATTCTCGCTCTGGAAGGGCATACGTCGCTCCAGGCGCAGCGTACCCCATGCCGCATGCGGGCGCAGCCGGCCGACCCGTGCCGCTCACCCGGCGGCGCCGGCGCGAGGGCAGGGGACGTCAGGCGTCAGCGCACCGCCAGGACCAGCTCGTGGGCCTCGGTCTTGGCCGGGATCTCCCAGCGCTCGATCATCCGGCGGATGACGGCCTCGGGCACCGCCGCCTCCCGCGCCCGGTTCTGCGCGAACAGCGTCGATGCGGGCACCTCCACGTAAACGACGCGGATCCTCGCCCCGTAGTCGGCCGCCATCTGCAGCAGCGGGCCGCGCCGCTGCCGCGAGAGGTTCGTCGCGTTCCACACGAACCGCTCGCCGCGCCGCAGGTATTCCTTCGCCCGCTCGCGCGCGGCCTGGACCACCTGTCCCTGCGTGTCCGCCGGATCGATCTCCAGCTCGCTCCGCAGCGCGTCCAGGGAGACGACCGGCCAGCCGGCGAGGTGGTGGCGAACATAGGTATCCTTCCCGGCGCCCGGGAGCCCGCTCATCACCACGACCTCGGAGCGCGTGTCGTCGTAGACCTCGACGTCCGGGTGGCGCCCGCCGGCGGGATCGGCGCGGAAGTACACGAAGCGCGTGTGAGCCGAGGCGAAGGACCGCGGCGCGGTGTAACACCCCTCCTCGCGACAGAACTCGCGGAAGAGCTCGATGTTGTCGACGACGCGCCCCATGTCCGCGCAGACGCGCCCTCGGATGTCGGCCTCGGCGACGAGCGCGAGCAGGTCGCAGCGCGCCTGGAGGCTGATCTCGGCGGCGACGCGCCGCGCGTCGTCGCGCTCGATGAGATAGAACGGGATCTGGTGATAGCGCACGAGCGCGCACACCTGCTCGCGCAGCGCGAACGGCGCGCCGAGCTCCCAGAGCAGGCGGCGCGCGAGGAGCTCCCCCGCGCGAGAGTGGCCCTTCGCGGTGATCCGCCCGTCCTCCTCGCGGGTGGTCGCCGGCTTCGCCACGTCGTGGAGGAGGCACGCGAGGTACACGACGCGCTGCTCCTCGGCCGGCAGCGCCTGCCACTCGGGCAGCCCGAGGAGCGTCTCCAGCACCATGCGGGTGTGGATCCAGACGTTGCCCTCGGCGTGGTGGATCGGGTCCTGCGGGCACGCCTCGAGCGCGCGGACCCAGTCGAAGACCTGGAGCTCGTTCCAGGGGACACGCCCCGGATCGGGCGTGAGCAGGTCGAGGAGCGAGGACGCGGAGGACATGACGGAGGACCCCTGGCGAGCGCGCGGTCAACGCCGCGCGCCGCGCGACGCGCGCGATGGCCGTAGCATGTCCGCGAAAGGACGCCGGTGCTACCCTGTCGCCGCCATGTCCGCCAAATACCCTCGCTCGTTCCACCTGCCGTGGTCCCCCGGCGGGACGTCTGACGACAAGCGGATGGCGGACGTGTCGGGGCTGCTCGGCGTCGAGATCGTCATCACCGAGAAGTGCGACGGGAGCAACCTCACGTACACGCGTGCGAGCGTCTTCTCCCGCTCGCACGCGGGCCCTCCGTCCCACCCGAGCTTCGACCTCGCGAAGGCCACGCACGCGAGCATCGCGCACCTGCTCTCGGAGGGCATGTCGCTCTTCTGCGAGTACTGCTATGCGGTCCACTCCATCGAGTACGAGGCGCTCCCGGGGTATTCGCTGGTCTTCGGCGTGCGGGACGACGTGCGGGGCCTCTTCTGGGAGTGGGACATGGTCGTGGCCCAGGCGAACGATCTGGGGCTCCCCACGGTGCCCGTCCTGTTCCGGGGCACCGTCGAGGGCGAGCGCGAGCTCGAGGCGCTGACGACCGCGCTCGCGCGCGAGCCCTCCGCGTTCGGCGGCCCGCGCGAGGGCGTGGTGGTGCGGGCCGCCGGCGAGTTCCCGGACGCGGCGTTCCAGCGGCGGCTCGCCAAGTGGGTGCGGCGCGGGCACGTGCAGACGGACGAGCACTGGATGCACCAGGAGATCCGGCCCCAGCGGCTCGCGCCGGCGCCGGTCTCCGCGTCACCGCCGTGAGGCCAGCGCCGCGAGCCGATCGCAGAGGCCCTCGCGGATCGGGCCGTAGGCCTTGCGGTACTCCTCCCAGTCGAGGCGCTCGTCCGCGACGATGTCGCGCCAGTACGGGTTCGCGGCGCCGTAATCGTGGAGGACGCCGGACTCGGCGATCTGCACGGCGAAGAGCGGCACCCGGAGGGCGTGGAAGAGCTTCTTCTTCGAGGCCTCCGGCTCGTCGTCGAAGCGGGCGCCGGCCTTCTTGAAGTCGGACGCGGAGCGGCTCGCGGCCGACGCGGCGAGCTTCTTCCTGTCGAGCTTGAACGGGAAGGGCGGCCTTCCTTCCTTGAGCCGGTGCTCGGGCGGCAGGAACAGGCACTCGAGCGCGAAGACGCTGTGCTCGGCGATGGCGTCGCGGAAGGTGTCGAGGCCGTGCACGACGACGTTGACGCCCGGCGCGAAGGCGAGGTCCTGCCGCGCGTCGCGCCGCGCGAGGACGGCGACGAAGTCCTCGTCGGACGTCGCGGACGCGGTGCCGTACACGCGCGACCCGGCGCGGAACACGCTGTGGATCTCGCCGTCTTTGCGGCCGAGGACGCGGAGCACGGTGGAGAGGCTCATGGCAGCGGCCCCGCTCGAGGGACGGTGAGCATCGCGCCGTTGCCATCCCCGCGCAACGGTCGGCGCGCGCTCGACATCGCCGCGCGGTTCGTGGAGCTGGCGGGACGGTTAACCTTCGATCGTCCGCTCGCCGGCACCAGGGGGGAGCGTCGTGTCGCAGCCTGTGGTTGCCGAGCAGCTCCGGTGCTCGCGCCGAGCGCGCCGGCTCAGATAGGCCACGATGACGATGTTGATCACCAGGATGACGATGCGCGTCAGTCGCCATCCATGGCGGACGAGGTCCATGATCTCGAAGGGGACGAGCGAGGCTGTCGCTCCGACGACCAGCCAGGGGGCCCACCTGTAGCCATGGCGGAGCGACGAGCCCTCGATGAAGCTGAGCAGGGAGTCCGCCGCGAGCGCGGCGCTCACGACGTGGGCGCCGTGCGGCGTCGTCGCCTTCGAGACCACGTCCATCAGCGCGGCGCTCCAGGCGCTCGCGCTCTCCCTGGCCAGCGTGACCGCGAACGCGTGAGCCCTGGCGGCGAGCCCGGACGAGGCCAGGAGGAAGATCGCGATCGCCAGTACGATCTGCAACACCGATTTGGCGAGCTTGTAGACGATGATGACGCGCACGCCGAGCGCCCGCCGCAGCGCATGGGCCTGACCGGCTGCGAATCGATCCCTGGCGGCCATGCGCTCCATCCTGGCACGTGTCTCCCGCGCGCGGCGGCCCCTATCGATCTCGAATAGGCCCGCCGAGCTCAACCATCGGGGCGCCGTGGAACGAACCCGGCCACGAGGCAAGGATGGGCCCGAACTTCGGGACATGCGCGACCGTGCGCTCGCGGAGCTCGACCTCATTGACATCACGCGTGTCGAGGACGGCAGCAGGCGCGACGTGTGCGGAGCTCGGGCCGTGGCCTGCGACGTCCCGGCCGGCTGCGCGGCCTTGTTTCGCTAGCGCCTGGCCGCTCTCGCGGCAGCCGTGGCCGCCAGCGTGTATCATCATGATGTTTCGCCGATGATCTCTTGATCAGGGCAGAATCCGCACGAGGCATTCCTGCAAGTGGGGTACATATGGCCGTCGGGCAGCAGCAAGCGGATCAGCAAAGCCTGTTCACCGATGATTTTTTCTACTTCATCCTGAGGCTTCGAAAATCCCGTATCCAATCCGTGGTGGCCCGCGTGCGGCGCATGTATCCAGACGAGTCGCCGGAGCAGCAGGCGCGCCGGCTGATCGCATCGACCAAGGCGATCTCTTTCGCCGCGGGCGGCGTCGTCCATGTGCCCTCCATCATCCCGGGGTTCGGCATCGTGTACGAAGGCGTGGGGTTCGTCGCCGGCACATCCATCCTTACCCGGATGCACCTTTACCTGGTCCTCGAGATAGCGCTGCTCTTCGGGAAGGACATCGACGAATCCGAGCGCGTCAAGGAGCTCGCGGCCGTGGTGGCGGCTTGTGCCGCCAGCGCCGCCGCGCCGGTGGCCGTCCTCGCGGTGAGCTTGAACCCGGCCTTCGCCGTGGCGACGGGGGCGCTCGCCGCGACGGCCGTCTCCCGGGCAATCGGGGAATCGGCGATACGCCGCTACCAGCGCTCGACGGCGCCCGAGGCGGCGGTCCCAGCGCCCGCGAAGGGATAGCCCCCCCGGTGGGAAGCCCGGGCTCGGGTGCAGCTGGACCGGCCGGCATCGACGGCGATGCCGGCCGCCATCGGAAACCCGGGAAGGAGCCATGTTTGCAGCACAAGGGGCGTTCGTCGCCACGCGCGTGGCGGGAGAATCCTCCGATGCGCCTCGCACCCCCGCCCCGCCCCGCCGCCACGCGAACACAGAAGGTGGCCCTCTCCACCATCCCGGCGGAGCGCGAGCTCACCGGCGGCCGTGACGCTCCTGTGAGCCCGGTGTTCCTCGACCGTGGTAGCACCGTGCTCGGCGCCGCCTCAGTCGGCGGCGCCTCCGCGCCTCCAGGAGGGTCCATGGCCGTCGCCGACTCGCACGCTGCTCGTCCCCAGAAGACCGATCACCTGCCCGAGGCCGTCGAACGGCGGGTGTCGGACGCCCTCGCCGCGCTGTCGCTCGAGCAGAAGGTCCGCCTGCTCACGGGCGCCGACTTCTGGAGCACGCACCCCGAGCCCGCGATCGGCCTGCGCCGCATGGTCGTCTCCGATGGCCCGGTCGGCGTGCGCGGCGAGCGCTGGGACGAGCGCGACCCCTCGGTGTGCCTCCCTTCCTCCACCGCCCTCGCGGCCACATGGGACGAGGCCTTGCTGGAGCGCGTCGGCGCCGCGCTGGCGTCGGAGGCGCGGCGCAAGGGCGTCGACGTCGTCCTGGGGCCGACCGTCAACCTGCACCGCAGCCCGCTCGGCGGCAGGCACTTCGAGTGCTTCTCGGAAGATCCGCTGCTGACCGGCCGGCTCGGCGCCGCCTACGTCCGAGGGCTGCAGGCCCACGGCGTCGGCGCCACGCCCAAGCACTACGTCGCCAACGACTCGGAGACCGAGCGGTTCACGGTCGACGTCCGGGTCGATGAGCGCACGCTGCGCGAGCTCTACCTCGCGCCCTTCGAGCGGATGATCACCGGCGCGGGCGCGTGGCTCGTGATGGCCTCGTACAACGCCGTCAACGGGGTGACCCTGACGGAGAGCGCGCTGCTCGCGTCGCCGCTCGAGGACGAGTGGGGCTTCGACGGCGTCGTGGTCTCCGACTGGACCGCGACCCGCTCCACCGAGGCCGCGGCGCGCGCGGCGCTGGACCTCGCCATGCCGGGCCCGGGAGGGCCGTGGGGCGCGGCGCTCGTCGCCGCCGTCCGCCGCGGCGCGGTGCCCGAGAAGGCCATCGACGACAAGGTCCGCCGCCTGCTGCGCCTCGCCGCCCGGGTCGGCGCCCTCGAGGGCGTCGCGCCGGCCGCGCCCGCCCCGGCCCCGCTCTCCAGCGCCGAGGCCGGGGCGCTCGCCCGCGAGGCCGCCGCGGCCGGCATGGTGCTCGTGCGCAACCAGGGCGACGCGCTCCCGCTCGACGCGGCCAGCCTGCGGCGCATCGCCGTGATCGGCCCGAGCGCCGCGGCGGGGCGGATCCAGGGCGGCGGCAGCGCCAGCGTCCACCCGCACTACGCGGTCTCGCCGCTGGACGGGCTGCGCGCCGCGCTCGGCCGGCGCGCCGAGGTGCTCCACGCCGTCGGCACCCGCATCCACGAAGGGCTCGTGCCGGTGGCCGGCGACCAGGTCGTCGACCCCGTGAGCGGCCAGCGCGGCGTCCACGTGCGGCTCCTCGACGCGAAGGGAGGCGTCCTGCACGAGGAGCACCGCGACGTCGGGCGCCTCACCTTCATCGGGGATCAGCGCGCGAACGAGGCCGCGGCAATCGAGGTGACGGCGCGGTTCCGCGCCGCCGAGGCCGGGCTCTACCGGATCGGCGTGGCCGGCGTGGGCGTCTACCGCCTCACCGCCGGCGGGCAGGTCCTCTTCGACGAGGTGGTCTTGCCGGACAAGGACGACATGGCCGCGGCCCTGCTCGCCCCGCCGCAGCGGGCGGCCGAGCTGTCCCTGGCCGCCGGCCAGGAGATCGATCTCGCCCTGACGCACACCGTCCCCGTGGGCACGCTCGCGGTGGCGTTCTCCCTGGGCGCCGAGGTTCCGGCGCTGTCCGACGAGGAGGAGCTGGCGCGCGCCGTGGATCTCGCGCGCTCCGCCGACGTCGCGATCGTGGTCGTCGGCACCACCGAGGCGATCGAGAGCGAGGGCTTCGACCGGAGCACGCTCGGGCTCCCCGGCCGCCAGGACGAGCTGATCCGTGCCGTCGCGGCCGTGAGCCCCCGGACGATCGTGCTTGTGAACTCCGGCGGGCCGGTGACCATGCCGTGGCGCGACGAGGTGGCCGCGGTGCTCCTCACGTGGTTCCCGGGCCAGGAGTTCGGCGCCGCCGCCGCCGACGTGCTGCTCGGCGCCGTGGAGCCCGGCGGCCGCCTGCCCACGACCTGGCCCGCGCGCGCGGAGGACGTGCCCGTGCTCTCGACGAAGCCCGAGAACGGCAAGCTGGTCTATGCCGAGGGCCTGCACATCGGGTACCGGGCCTGGGCGCGCGCCGGCGTCACCCCGGCCTACCCGTTCGGGCACGGCCTGGGCTACACGCGGTGGGAGATCCTCGACGTGGAAGCGCCCAGCGTCGCCGCCGGCGCGGCGCTCGAGGCGCGGGTGCGCGTGCGCAACGTCGGGACGCGCCGCGGGCGCCACGTGGTCCAGCTCTACCTGTCGCGGCCGGACTCCGAGGTCGAGCGCCCCGCGCTCTGGCTGGCCGGCTTCGCGTCCGTCGAGGCCGAGCCCGATCAGACGGTCGACGTCGCCGTCACCGTCGAGCCGCGGGCCTTCGCGCACTGGGCGGCAGGCCGATGGCAGGTGGAGCCCGGCGTGTACACGCTGCATGCGGGACACTCGGCCGCCGTCCTGACGAGACAGACCGCGGTGCACCTGCACGAGTGAGAGCGCGGCCGCGCGGCCCTTGATGCAAATTGCCCCAGCGTGACCGATGCGCGCGGCCGATTCCCGGCTGGAAAGGGGAATCCGTGCTCGTCTTGTCGTCTCGCCCCGAGGGCGCGCGGGCGAGCGTCGAGCTCGCCGGACGCTGCGCGCGCGGCGGGACGTGGGCTGGGGGGTCGCGCAGGCGCCGGCGGAGGTGAGGAGACGGCGCCTGGTTCGCCGCTTGCTTTCCAGGAGGGCGACCCATGATGGACGAGCACCATGTCCCCGGCCAGAGCGGATGGCTCGCGCTCGCCGGGAGAGGCGATGAGAGCACGGGCGGCGTCTCGTCGAGCGTCCGTGGATCGCCGCAGAGGGAGCGCGCCGTGGGCGAGGTCCTCGCGGGCAAGTACCAGATCGTGGGCCGGCTGGGCGCGGGGGGCATGGGCACGGTGTGGCGTGCGCGCAGCCTTTGGCTCGACGTCGACGTGGCGATCAAGGTGCTCCACGAGGAGCAGCTCGACGGCCACGCCGCCGAGCGGTTGCTCCGGGAGGCGCGCGCGACGGCGAAGCTCGGCCATCCGGCGATCGTGCGCGTGTTCGATTTCGGCGAGACCGACGCGGGCGAGCCGTTCCTGGTGATGGAGCTGCTCGAGGGCACGCCGCTCTCGAGCTGGCTGGAGGCGAGGGGCCGGGTGCCGGCGGAGCAGGCGGTCCAGATGCTCTTGCCGGTCGCGTGTGCGCTCGCGACGGCCCACGCGCAGCGCATCGTCCATCGCGACATCAAGCCTGCCAACATCCTCATCGTGCCCGACGGCGCGGGCGGCCACGTCCCGAAGGTCGTCGACTTCGGCATCGCCAAGCTCGCCAACGCGGCGAGCCCTGCGATCACGCAGCGAGGGATGATCGTCGGCAGCCCGGAGTACATGTCGCCGGAGCAGGCCGACGGCCAGCTGGACGTCGGGGAGCAGACCGACGTCTGGGCGTTCAGCGTGGTGATGTACGAGCTGATCACCGGGCGGCGGCCGTTCAGCGGGGAGACGCTGAGCGCGGTGATCGTGGCGATCTTCAGCAAGGAGCCGGTGCCGACGACAGAGCTCGGCGCCGGCGACGAGGCGCTGTGGGCGATCCTCCGGCGCGGGCTGGCCAAGTCGCCGGCCGATCGATGGCCCAGCATGCGCGCGCTCGGCCGCGCCCTGGCCGCCTGGGCGGTCGAGCGCGGGGTGACGGCGGATGTGGCGGGCACGTCGCTCGCTCACCAGTGGCTCGCGCGCGGGGCCGAGCCGCCGCTCGCGGCGGAGAATGCGGCTCCGATCGCCGCGCCTGCGGGCGCGGCCTCCGGGGCGGAGGTGGCGGCGCAGCGCCCGGCCGGCGCGCGGGAGGCGCCGGGCGCGCTGCCGGCGCCGGCGGCCGCGCCCGTCGCGCGCCGGGGCGGCACCATCAGGATGGCCGAGGCATGGCGCGGAGCTCGGCTCGGGCTCACGGCCTCGCCGTGGCTCCAGAAGGCGCTTGTGGCCGGGGTCCTCGCCTTCGCCGCACCTCTGGTGGTCGTCCTGGGGCTGGGCGCGCGGGGTGGGAGCGCGAGCGCGGGCACCGCTCGGCCGGCGGTCATGGCGGCTGCTCCTGCCGTCGCCCTGGGCGCGTCGGAAGCGCTGCGCGGGACGGCGTCCGCTGCGTCCTCCATCGGCGTCGCGCCCCCGGATGCCGGCGCGCGGCGCGCGGCCGCTTCCGAGGCGGCCGTGAGGGGTGCGGCGGCGGACAGCGCGCCTGCCGAGCGGGACGAGCACAGCGATCCGTGGGAGGAGCCGAGCGATCCCTGGGATGAGCTCTTGCCGGCGCCTGCGGAGCGGCGCGCTCAGGTGGCCGAGCCGGCCAGCCAACGGATCGCGCCGCGCGCTCAGGTGGCCGAGCCGCGCGCTCAGCGGGTCGAGCCGCGCGCTCCGCGAGCTGCGTCGCCGCGTCCACGGCCTGACTCCACGTCCATGCCGCTGCCTGCGGCGCCCGACTTCTGAGGTGGTCATGCGCACTCCCGGGGTGAAGCACCGCTCCCTTCGTGGTTCTGGCGATCTGATGCTCCTCCTGGTCACGCTCGCTGCAGCGGCGCTCGGGCCGGGAGGCTGCTCCGCTCTGATCAGCGAGGAGCTGTCCGACAAGGCCGGCGATACAGAGGGCGCTGGAGGGCTCGACGACCAGGTCGGCGACGGGCGTGGCGGGGGCGATCTCATCGGGAGCAGCGGCGGGAGCACGAGCAGGACCACCGCGGGCGGCGGTGGCGACGAGAGCGCGACAAGCAGCGGAGGCAGCGGAAGCGCAAGCAGCGGGAGCGGCGCTGGCCCGAGCAGCGGGAGCGGCGCTGGCCCGAGCAGCGGGAGCGGCGCTGGCCCGAGCAGCGGGAGCGGCGCTGGCCCGAGCAGCGGGAGCGGCGCGGGAGCGAGCAGCGGAAGCGGCCCCGACCCGAGCAGCGGAAGCGGCCCCGACCCGAGCAGCGGAAGCGGCCCCGACCCGAGCAGCGGGAGCGGCGCTGGCCCGAGCAGCGGGAGTGGCCCCGACCCGAGCAGCGGGAGCGGCGCTGGCCCGAGCAGCGGGAGCGGCCCTGGCCCGAGCAGCAGTGCAGGCGACGGCAGCGGAAGTGGCGCTGGTGGGAGCGGCGCGGGAGGCGACGGCAGCGGAAGCGGCGCGGGAGGCGACGGCAGCGGAGGCGGCGCGGGAGGCGACGGCAGCGGAGGCGACGGCAGCGGAATCGGCGCTGGTGGGAGCGGCGCGGGAGGCGAGGGCGCGAGCAGCTGGAGCGGCGCGGGAGACGCTGCAGCGAGCAGCGGCGCAGGCACCGAGACGACCTGCAATGGCCATTACGCCGATTGCGACGGGGACGCGGCGCATCATTGCGAGACCAACCTGTGGAACAACGACGATCATTGCGGCGCCTGTGGCAACCGATGCCCCGCCGGTACGAAGTGCCGGCGAGGAGACTGCTCATGAGCGCGCGCCCCGCACCGCGCTCCGCGCGCCTGGGCGTCGCGCTCGCCGCGGCCTTGCTCGTGGCCGCGGCCCCGCTCGCCGCGTCGGCGCAGGGCGCGGGCGATGTGGCGTCCGCGCGCGTGCTGTTCGTCCAGGGGGCCAAGCTGGCGAAGCAGGGGCGCTGGGAGGAGGCGCGCGCGCTGTACGCCCGATCGCTCCAGATCAAGGCGGCTCCCCTCACGCGCTACAGCCTCGGCGTCGCGCAGAAGGAGACCGGACACCTCGTCGAGGCGCTCGCCAGCTTTCGCGCATTCCTGGCCGAGCCGCCGACGCCGACGACCTCTCCCTACGTCGTGCCAGCGCGCGAGGCGGTCGCGGCGCTCGAAGGGCGCATCGGCCGAGCGACGATCGCCGTCAGGCCCGCCGAGATCGGCGGGCTGACGCTGACCATGGACGGGAGGCCGCTGAGCGAGGCCCCTGGTCAGGTCATCGAGCTGGACCCGGGCGCTCACGAGATCGCGGCGAGCGCTCCGGGGTTCCGCGCCGCGGTCGCCCGGTTCAGCGTCGGCGCGGGCAGCTCGGTCGAGGTCCCGATCGCCCTGGCGCGAGCCACGACCGAGACGAGGCAAGCCTCGGCTGCTGGAGGCGCTCTGCCTCCCGTGGCCGGCGCTGCCGATGCATCATCGAGCCGGACGCTCCCGCTCGTCGTCCTGGGCGCGGGCGGCGCGCTCTTCACCGGCGGGGCCATCCTCGGGCTCTCGGGCCTGAAGCAGGCAGGCGATGCGCGCTCGAGCACGGGCGCCGACGCGGGCGCCGCGCGGGCCAAGGGGATCGCCGGCGACGTCCTCGGTGTCGCCGGCGTCGCGACCGTGGGCGTCGGGCTCTACCTGCTGCTGAAGGAGCCCGCGCCGAGCACGACCAAGGCGGGCTCCGTGACGCCGTGGCTGAGCACGTCCGGCGCGGGCATCGAGGTGCGGCTCTGACGCCGCGCGGTCCGCGCTGAACCCACCGCCGGCGGCGAGCGCTCGACGCCAGGACGCGGGGCAAAGACGCAAAAGAGAGGCGGCGAGGGGTATTCCCGGCGGAAGCGCGGACATGGTACTGCGCGCCCATGCGCTCGCTCGTGACGGTGCTGTCCCTGGCCGCGCTCCTGGCCGCGGGCGCATCCGCCTCGGCCAACGGCGACGGGACCAGCTCCTCGCCCCCCGCGGCCGCGCCCGTGGCGACCGCTCCTTCCGCAGCAGCACCCACGGCGAGCGCGCCTCCTGCGGCCGCGCCCGCGGCGAGCGCGGCCGCATCCCCGCAGGATCCGGCGGCGGCCCGCTGGTGTGCGCCCGAGCTCGCGTCGCTGCCCGGTGAGGTGTGCGCCTTCCTGCCGGCCAAGCCGGCGCCTGGCCCGCGGGTGCTCGTGATCTTCCTGCACGGCGTCGTCCAGCCCGATTCCGGGTGGCAGTGGGCGCAGCAGCGGGGCGCGGCGCGGGCCGGCGCCCGGCACGGGGCCGCCGTGATGATGCCGCGCGGCCGGCGCGGGATCGGTCCGAAGGCGATGCCAAATTCAATGGAAGACTGGTGGTGCTGGCCCACCGCCTCCGCCGCGCAGACGGCCCACGAGGACGCTCTGCTCGCCGAGTGGGACGCGGCGCGCGCGGAGCTCGAGCGGCGCGCGGGCGCGCGCTTCGAGCGGGTGCTCGTGTTCGGCTTCTCGAACGGGGCGTACTACGCGACGTCGCTGGCGATGCGCGGGCGGCTGCCGGTCGACGGCTACGCGGCGTTCGCAGGCGGATCGGGCGCGCGTTACCTGCAGCGGGCGGGCGCGCAGACGAAGCTGCGCGCGCCGGTGTTCGTCGGCTGGGGCGGGAAGGACCCGGCGCACAAGGACCAGGTGGCGCTCGCGAAGATGCTCCGCAGGCTGAAGTGGCCATCGAGGTCGCTCGGCAAGCCGCGCGCGGGGCACGCGATGACCGACGAGCAGGTCGACGAGGCGTTCGCGTTCCTGAGCGGCAGGCGAGGCGGCGACAAGGCGCCCGGCAGAGGGCGAGGAGCGCGGACGCGATGAAGGACGCGCTGACGACCGCGCTCTCCCCCGATTTCCTCGAGCGCGAGGCGGCCCGCCTGGGCGCGCTGCTCGCGGATCACGTGCGCAGCGCGCAGCGCCGGGAAGGGCCGGTGCTGGTGCAGCGATCGATCGAGGAGATCCTCGCCGCGCTCGACTTCGATCGCACGGTCGCGCACGGCGGCGCGGATCTCGCCGCCCTCGTCGCCACCGTCCTCGACAACAGCAACCGGCTGCACCACCCCCGCTACTTCGGCCACCAGGTGGCCGTGCCCATGCTGTCGTCGTCGCTCGCCGACCTCGTGCACGGCGTCCTGAACAACGGCATGGCCGTCTATGAAATGGGGCCTGCCGGGACCGCGATCGAGCGCGGGCTCCTCCGCTGGATGCGGGGCAAGATCGGCTGGGGCGCCGAGGGCGACGGCGTCATCACCCACGGCGGGAGCCTGGGCAACCTGAGCGCGCTGCTCGCGTGCAGGGAGCGCGTCGCCCCGGGGAGCTTCAAGGCGGGCGTCCCGCCCGGCCTCGTCCTGCTCGCCTCGGAGGCGGCGCATTATTCGGTCGCGCGCGCCGCCGCCATCCTGGGCCTCGGCGTCGATGCCGTCGTGAAGGTCGCCGTGGACGACGCGCTGCGGATCATCCCGGGGGCGCTCTCGCGGGCGTACGAGGAGGTGAAGCGGGCGGGCAAGCGGGTGCTCGCCGTGGTGGCCAACGCGGGCGCGACGCCGAACGGGGCCTTCGACCCGGTGCGGGAGATCGGCGCCTTCTGCCGGCGGGAGGGGCTCTGGCTCCACGTCGACGGCGCCCACGGCGCGGCGGCGCGCTTCACCGAGCGCTACCGGGACCTCCTCGACGGCGTCGAGCTCGCCGACTCGCTGGTCTGCGACATGCACAAGATGCTCGGCACCTCCACGCTGGCCTGCGCGGTCCTCGTCAGGGATCCCGCCGCGCTCGCCGGCACCTACGAGCAGTACGCGCCGTACCTGCACGGCGACGACGAGCGGCAGGGCGTCGATCTGTCCAAGCTCACGTTCGAGTGCACGAAGGCGCAGCTGTCGCTCAAGCTGTTCTTCAACCTCGCCCTCGTCGGCGAGGCTGGCCTGTCCGCGCACGTCGAGCGCCTCTTCGACGCCGCCCGGCGCTTCCACGGCCTCCTCGCGCGCCGGCCGGCGTTCGAGTGCTTCGGCGCCCCGCAGGCCAACATCCTCTGCTTCCGGATCGGCCGCGACTCGGCGACGCAGGATCGCGTCCGGCGGCAGATCGTGGAGGAGGGGAGCTTCTACATCACGCGCACCACGCTGCGCGGCGAGTCGTGGCTGCGCCTCGTCATCATGAACCCGCAGACGACGGACGGGGACATCGAGGCGCTCGCGGCGCGCATCGAGGCGCTCGCCGTCGAGCGCGCGCCGCCGCCCTGACGAACGCGCGCCGGACCGGGGCCGCGGGCGGGCGCGAGGCGGTCAGCCGCCGCCGCTGGACCTGGTCGCCGCGGCTGACGGGGGCGCCGGAGCGTCGCCGGCCGGCACCTGGAGCATCGCATAGTCGATCGTGGTCTCGTTGCGGAGCACGGTGAGCACCACCATGTCGCCGGGCACGCGGGCGCGCAGGTAGCCCTCGAGGCTTGCGAGCGAGTGGACCGGCTGCCCGTCGACCGCGAGGATGACGTCGCCCGGCTCCAGGAGCGGGGACGTGAAGCTGCGGATATCCATGCTCGCGATCCTCGCGCCCTCCCCCGCGGTCGGCTGGATGGTGAGCAGCCAGGGCGCCGGGACGGAGGTGGCCATCGGCGCGCGGCTCGACCGGCTATCGCGTTTCTCTGGCCTTGCGGTCGCCTCCGGGCTCGCTGGCGCGCCGGCGCGTTGCTGCGTGTCCTCGATGCGCTGCGAGGCCTCGACGCGCGGGCAGTCGCCGCGGCACGCGCTGACCGCCAGCGGGACGAGCGGCGTGAGCACCCCGGAGAGGCGTCGAGCCCACCCGTATGCGCCGCGCGCACGGAGGGGCTGATCCCGCTGTTGACTGCCATGCATCGCCCCGGCGTCCTCCGCGTGTCCTCCGCGCGTTCGCCACGCGTCCTATCGCGTGCTCACGTCGCTCACCTCGCTCCTGTCGCTCATGTCGAGAGCTGCAAGATCCCAACCACCGATTCCCCGCCGCTGTCCGGGCCGTTGTTCGGCGCGCGGCGAAGACCGGGGCGAGGCGGGCGCGGAGAGCGTTCTTCTCCCTCTCTCGCTGCGCCCTCGCTGTTCCGGCTCTCGTGAGTCCGAGCGGCGTCCGCGCGCCTTGAACTCACCGGAAAGCAGGGAGGGTGTCCGTCCTTCGGCGCGCCGTGCTCACGGGCTGGCGGGCCGTGGCGCTGCGCCGAAGTGCGCGGGGAACACCCGCTCGAGGAACTCGTTGCGCAGGAGCCCGTCGGGATCGACGAGCCGCTTCAGGCGGACGAACTCCGGGAGCGCGTGCGCGTACATCGCCTGGAGGTGCTCCGCTGTCGCGTGGACGTTCTTCACCAGGTAGACGCGGCCGCCGAGCTCGAGCGCGCGGGCGCTGAGCTCGCTGAGGCGGAGGCCGATCCGGTGGGCGCTCTCTTCCTCCGAGGCCTCGAACGCGAGCGTCACCGCGAACCCGTCGGTCCCGTGGTTCGCCGAGAGGAGGAACTGGTCGCCCTGGATGTGGAGCACGTCGAGCAGGAGCGGCGGTATGCCGTCTCGGGACGCGATCTCATCCACCTTGCCCAGGAAATCGACGAGCCGGCGCAGGCTGTCCTCCTGGGCGCCTGGGTCGTAGGGGATCATGAACGCTTGCTGCACCGTGAGCATGGGCATCCCGAGGGTCTGCGCGATGCGCTTCGCGCGGACGTTGCCGTCCATGAAGAACAGGTAGCCCATGAGCTCATCGACGTACGGGCGTGAGACATCGAAGAGGAAGCGGTCGATGAGCGTCCAGAGGCCCCGGCTCACCACGGAGGCGCGCATCAGCCACTCGATCGGGACGCGGAGCACGTGCCTGGGGCGATGGATCAGCAGCGGGCGGAGCTCGTGCGAGGTCCCCGGGACGTACCGCGACCGGAGGACCATGCTCCTGCTCCCCTCCAGGGTGTGGAAGGCGATGGAGAAGAGCGCCTCCGGGATCCACCCGTCCTCGTCCGCGGTGCCGCCCTCGGCGTGCAGGAGCTGCTCCGCGCGCGGGAGGAGCGCCGTCGCGAGCTCTTCGAGCGAGGCGCAGCGCGTCGCCTGGGTGACGACCCGGATCGGCGTCCCTGCCGGGGCGACGCGCGCGACGCGGTAGGTGACGTCGATCACCGCGCCGAGGTAGCCGAGCCCGCCGATCACCGCGTGGAACAGCGCGCTCGTCGCCTCATCGCGGCTGAGGGAGAGCAGCTGTCCGTCGAGGGAGAGGAGGGAGAGCCGCTCGACGTAGTGTCCCTCTTTGCTGGCGATGCCCGAGAAGCGCGAGAGACAGTCGCCCGAGACCGTGCCTCCCGCGGTGGCGTGGCTCGTCGAGACGACCGTGTAGGGCACGAAGCCGTGGGCGGCGAGCGCGCGGGCGATGGCTCCCCAGGTCGCGCCGGCGCCCACGGTCATCCGCGCTCCTTGCGTGTCGATCTCGATGGATCGGAAGTGGTGCATCGAGATCACGATGTCGTCGTTCAGCGCCTGGCCGTCGAACGACTGCCCTCCGGCGCGGAACGTGATCCTGCGCCCTGTCCGCCTCGCCATGCGGAACAGCACCCTCAGCTCCTCGACCGACGCCGGGAAGTACACGTCTCCGCAGGATCGGTGCAGCCCGCTGTAGCCCTGGAGCGCGAAGAGCGGTCTCCGTCGGATCTCGTCGAGCCGTGGCGTGAGAAGCTCGCCCGTCGTTCCAGCCCGATCGAGAGCAGCGCGCATCCGACCAGCTTCGCTCGAGGCGGCACGGCGGGCCAAATTAGCCGCTGTTTTCGCGGGCCCCCCGGGGGCCCCGACGTTAACCGAGCTCGTTCGATCACGCTCAGGGCACAAAGCCCCCCCTTCACCCCACCATCGATCACCAACGTGGACGTGAACGTCCACGACCACGTTTACGTAAACGTCCACGTCCACGACCACGTTTACGTAAACGTCCACGTCTACGTAAACGTTCGGATGTAGGAGAGCGCGTCGCGAAGCTTGGTTAATGCCCAGGAGGCCCCCGGGGAGGGGGCTCGTCGGGCGGGGCGGGGACGTGCCGGTGTCCGAGTGTCTCTAAAAACCGCGGAGCTCGACGTGGATGTTCCGTCGATGCGCCGATTGCTGGAAGCGCCGGATCAGCTCCGCGACGTCGTGGTCGATGTACGACACCCCCTGGGCGTCCACGACCACGTGGGTGTCGCTCGGCAGCCGCTCGAGCAGCGTGACGAGGTTGCCCTGGGTGAAGAAGTAGGCCGCCTTGTTGAACCGGATGGTCACGCGAGCCCCCTCGTGGATCACGTCGAAGACGCGGGACATATGGGTCCTCAGCACGAAGAGGACGCCGACCGCGAGGCCGATGGCGATGCCCTTCAGCAGATCGGTCAGCACGATGGCCACGATCGTCACCACGAACGGGATGAAGTGGTTCCAGCCGAGCTGGCGCATCTCGGCGAAAATCTTGGGCTTGGCCAGCTTGTAGCCGGTCACGAGCAGGATCGTCGCGAGGCACGCGAGCGGGATGCGCGAGAGCAGCCCCGCCGCGAAGACCACCGCGAGCAGCAGGAGCGCGCCGTGCGCGAAGGCGGAGACCCGCGTCCGCGCGCCGGCGTTCGTGTTGGCGCTGCTGCGGACGATGACCGACGTGACCGGGAGACCGCCGGCGAACCCGGAGAGCATGTTGGCCAGGCCCTGCGCGACGAGCTCCCGGTTCGGCGGCGACTTGCGGTGCCACGGATCGATCCGATCCACGGCCTCCAGGTTGAGCAGCGTCTCGAGGCTGGCCACGATCGCGAGCGTCACGCCCAGCACCCACACCTCGGGGCGCAGGATCGCGGACCAGTCGGGGAGCTGGAGCGCGCTGACCAGGTCGCCCGTGGGCAGCGTCACGAGGTGCTTCTGCTCGAGGGCGAGCGACGGGATCGCCGCCTTGAACAGCTCGTTGCCGAGCGTCGCGACGAGCACGGCGACGAGGGGCGCGGGGAGCCAGGAGATCTTCGCGAGGCGCGATTTCTCCCACCCGACCAGGATGGCGAGGCAGATGGCGCTGAGGAGGAACGCGCCCCACTCGATGGCCTGCGCCGCCTGGCCGATCATCGTGAAGGTGTTGCCGCCGTCGGCCTTGAACGACTCGGAGGCGAAGTTGTCCTTATCGAAGCCGACGGCGTGGGGGACCTGCTTCAGGATGAGCAGGACGCCGATGGCCGCGAGCATCCCCTTGATGACCGAGGAGGGGAAGAAATGGCTGATCGCGCCGGCCCTCAGCACGCCGAGCCCGAGCTGAAGGACGCCGCCGATCACCACGGCCATCGCGAAGGCCTGGAAGCTCTGCAGGCTGGTGATGCCCGCCAGCACGATGGCGGCGAGCCCCGCCGCCGGGCCGCTCACGCTGAGCTGAGAGCGGCTCACGAGCGGGATGACGAGCCCGCCCACGATACCGGCCACGATGCCGGAGAGGAGCGGGGCCCCCGACGCGAGCGCGATGCCCAGGCAGAGCGGCAGGGCGACGAGGAAGACGACGAGGCCGGCGGGGATGTCGTACTTGAGGTTCGCGGTGAGGCGCGGGTCGAGCGGCGGCGCGCTCTCCGCGGGCGGCGACTCCTGGCTCGCACCCGGGCTCTCGGGACTAAGCGTCACGGCGCCGGCGGGACTCACCCCGGCGCCTGCATGGATGGTATTCGGAAGCTGCATCGAACGGGCCCTCTCGATTCGAGTTAAGACGTGGATCGGCGACGAACAGGCGCTCAGACGGCTCGCCGGTAGACCGTCGACTCCGGCAGCGCCGATGGGGGCGCAGCGTCACCGATCGGCCCGAACTGGCCGGTCGAAGCCTCGAATTGAAAGACCTGTCCGGTCTCGATCTTGAAGACCCAGGCGTAGAGAGAGAGCTCGCCGCGCGCGAGCCGCGCGCGGATCGTCGGGTGCGTCCGGAGGTTCTCGATCTGGGCGAGCACGTTCTCCTCCACCGTGATCGTCAGCCGATCCTCCCCCTCGATGTGCGGGTAGTTCTCCTGCACCAGGCGGCGCGTCAGCTCCGCGTGCTGGAGCCACCCTTTGACCGCCGGCAGCTCGTCGAGGCCCGCGGAATCGAGCAGCCCGCGCATCGCGCCGCAGTGCGTGTGGCCGCAGACGATGATGTGCTTGATCCCGAGGTGCGCGACCGCGAACTCCATCGCGGCGGCCTCGCTGCCGTTGCCGGCGCCGTACGGCGGCACGATGTTGCCGACGTTGCGCACGATGAAGATGTCGCCCGGCTGGGTCTGCGTGATGAGGTTGGGGTTGATGCGGCTGTCCGAGCACGTGATGAACAGCGCCTCGGGCCGCTGACCCCTCGCCAGGTTGCGGAAGAGGTCCTGATGTGTACCGCACACCTCGGCATGGAACTTGTGCAATCCGTCCGCGAGCTTCTGCATGGAATAAACCCTCTCGTTGACCGCGCCGATACGGCGCGGCGATCGTCATGAACACCTCCGATTCCAGCGACTCCGAGCTGGACCGCGAGCGGACTCAGCCACGGAGCTAGCCTGTCAGTTCAGGAAGCGTGGTGGAGGACGACGGAGGGGAGGGTGGGGGACGGGGGAGGGGACGCGGACAGGCCGGAGATCGGCGACGAGGACGGCGCGCGGCGGCGCCGCGCCGGCGCGCGGCGCCGATCGCGAGGCGATCGAACGATGCGCCCCGTCGCGGAGCTGCGGCTGCAAGGCCTCGAGGCCCCCCGCGTCGTTCTCGCTGGCCCCGGTACGAAACGATCCCGAAACATCGGAGCTGCCGGCTTCGATGATGCTGATATTCGCCCGTCCCAGCGCAGCGGGGGCGAGGATCAGCATGAAGAGCAGCGCGATCCGAGGGAAAAATGACCGGAGGGCCAGCATCGTTCGAGGAGTGAGAGGCTGTCGGCCCCGGGAACCAGGGCAGCGCCCTGTCTATTCCCTAACCTGGCAGCGGTCTCGGTTCATCGCAAGACACAACGAGGTGCAGAGCGTGTGTGGCAGAATGTCCCGATCTGGGACGGACGTCTCGCGCCTGAGCCAGCACGGCGCCACGTCCAGATACCCGTACCAGCGACAGAATTCAACCTACCGTCAATGCCGACACGATGGCGTCGCGGAAGCCGCGCATCTCGTGCTCACCCGCATATTTATAACGAGGCCAGAAGAAGCCCTTGAGACCGTCCCTCCGACGGCGCGGGACCACGTGGATGTGCACGTGGGGGACGCTCTGACTGACGCGGTTGTTGATGGCGACGAAGAAGCCTTCAGCCGTGCATGCGGACTCAACAGCGCGCGCGAGGCGCTGCGCGGTCGCGAAGAGCGGACCGACGAGCGACGCCGGAACGTCGGTGAGCACCTGATGATGGGCGCGTGGGATGAGCAGGCAGTGGCCGGGAAAGAGCGGGTGGTGATCCAGGAACGCCATGACCTCCGGCTCGTCGAGCACGACGTGGGCCGGCGTTTCGCCCCGGGCGATGCTGCAGAACACGCAGGGGCGGGGCGGCATGGCGGGCTTCGCGCTCTTCGATGACGCGCCACCTGCCAGGCGTCAATGCCGGGAGCGCGGGGAGCGGAGCGCGTCCGCGGTCACGCTGAGAGCGCGCGACCGCGGCCACACAGGGCGGGCACGGCTGCGCAGGGGGCGCGCGATCAGTGATCAATGGCTCGTGAGGATGTCGTCTATCGAGCCATAGGTGGCAGGCTCGCGCGTCCAGTAGTCGAGGAGGAGGCCGCCGGCCGTCATCCACGCTCGGTCGAAGCGGCCGTCCTGCGACGTGACGCGCACGACGTGGTCGCCGCCGTGGAAGGCCCAGTGGCGGCCCGTGTGGTCGAAGTGGTCGATGAGCGCGCCCTGCCGCGTCTTGACGTGGAGCGCGTCGGAGGGATCGTCCCACGAGGTGTCGATGATGAGCTCGTAGACCTGCCAGATGTTGCCGGACGGGAGCACTCCCCAGTCCACCTGGACCCCGGAGTCGTTCGGGAGCCCGAAGACGAAGCAGCGGGGCATGCGCCGCGCCGCGTGCCAGAGATCGCCGTTGCGGCTCGGCTCGTGGTGGAGCGTGACCAGCGTGTCGCGCGCGAGGCCGAACGCGTCGTTGTCGCCGGGGCTGTCCCACACCCGGCGGAAGAGGTGCTGGCAGAGCTGGTCGGCCCCGGCGGAGAACCCGACGGTGAGCAGGCCCCGCTGCCGGCGCTCGTGCAGGAGGCGCCCGAACTTGCCGGGCTCTCCGTCGAACATCGCGCCGAGCTGCTTGTAGCGCCAGAGCCCTGTCGTGCTGTAGCCGCCGCCGAGGATCACCACCTCGGACGACGCGAGGTAGCGCCAGAGGACGTCGACGTCCTCCCTGCGCAGGTCGCTGCTCCAGTAGAACGGCACGTGCTCGAGGCCGAAGCGCTCGTAGAACCGGAAGAACCAGCTGAAGTTGCCGTACGCGAACTCCTGCCGCTCGCGCTCGTTGCCGTCGCGGGGCGCCTCGGACATCGGCAGGAACAGGATGCGCTTGTTGTCCCGCCCCGAGAGCGCCCGCTGCGCGATGTAGTGGTCGTGGATGAAGTTGCAGCGGTTATGGGAGCTGTAGAGCAGCGCGGTTCCTCTCATGAGGGCGCGCATCTGAGCCGCTCGCCGCGCCGCTCGTCAAGGGGCCGCTCTCGCCGGGCGGGCTCGGCGCACGGACGGCGAGGCGCGGCGCTTGTCGGCCTCGGCCGCTCGTTGGTCGACCACGCACCGCGCACCGCGCGCCGCGCGTCAGCCGCGCCGCACCTGCTGCATCTTGCGAGGGATGGCGCCCGAGCGCATCAGCATCTCGAACGCCTCCTTCTCGAGCATCGGGTGCACGCCGCGCGGCGGGACGCCCATGGGGCTCTTCTTCTTCGTGACGAAGCCGCTCAGGTACTGCGGGTTGAGCGCGCTCAGGCTCCGCAGCGTGGTCTTCATCTGCTTCGTGTTGTTCGCCCACGCATAGGCGAACGCGCGCGAGCGGAGCAGCTGCGGCTTGAGCTCGGCGAACGCCTCGTCGTTCGGATCGAAGGTCTCGAGCAGCTCGACCGCCTTGCCGGCCTGGCCGGTCCGGGCCCACGCCTCGCCGACGATGGCGGCCATCATGGCGCGGATCCTCGGCTCCTTGTGGCGGGTCATGTCGATCTTGTCGACGAGCGCCCGCGCCTCGTCCGTCTCGCTCAGGATGAGGTGGATCATGCCGCGCTGGGCGCGCGCCTCGTCGGCCATCGGGGCCATCACCTTGTCGAGGTTGATGGTCTCCAGCGTCCGGAGCGCGGCCCGCGGGTCCTCCTGCATCTGGAGCTGCGCCTTCGCGAACGTCGCGGCCGTGTCGTCCTTCTTGAACTCCGTGTCGAGCTTGGCGATCGCGTCCTTGCGGGCCTCGGCCGAGTCGGCGGTCTGCACGATCTGCGCGACGGCGCGCGTCCGGGTCGCGAAGCGCAGCGCCCACACGATGACGCCGCCCACGATGACCGTCAGGACGCCGGCGACCGCCTTCGGCCAGATCCCCGGGATGGCCAGGGCGATGGCCCAGACGATGAGCGCCGGGATGCCGACGCGGATGGCGAGCGAGCGCGGGTTCAGCTGGGAGAGCGGGTCGGCGGGGGGCTTTCCGCTGCGGAGGGCGGCGATGGCCTGCTCGCGCTGCTGCTTGGGGCTCTGCTTCTTCGGGGTGGGTTTGCCGGGGGTCTTCATCGAGGTCGTGGAGCTGATTTCCTGCGCGGGGCGCGGGGTCTCATAGCCGGCTTGCGGGGGAGCGGCCAGCGGAGGCGGACGGACGGGCCGATCGGCTCCGGGGAGGGGCTCGGGCGGTGGGCGGCCGCGAAGCGGACGCGGGGTTCGGGGCGGAGCCCTGAGGAAAACTAGCTCGCGGCCGTGTCGGGGTCGCTGCTGCGGGCGCTGGGCTCGCCTTCGGGCTCGGGGGCGGGGACGGGCGTGGAGGCCGGGCGGGCGGGCTCGAAGCCGCGCAGCGGCGGGAGCGGCTCGATCGCGGGGGCGATGATCGGGACGCCGCGCTGCGGCGGGATCGTGGCCGTCGGATCGGCGAGGCCCAGCGTCGACTCGCGGAAGTGGAGGAAGATCGTCTGCGCGAGCGAGAGGCAGGGCACCGCGAAGAGCGCGCCGGTGATCTGGAAGAAGTGCTCGCCGACGAGCAGCGCGAGCACCACGAGGACCGGGTGGATCTTCGCCGCGTCGCCGATGATCTTCGGGTTCAGGAAGTTCGCCTCGAGCTGGTGGATGCCCACGATCCACGCGAGCACGCCGACCGCCGTGCCGAACGACTGCGTGAGGCCGATGAGGACCGCGGGGATCGAGCTCAGGATCGAGCCGAAGATCGGGATCAGCGACATCACCCCCGCGAGGACGGAGAGGATCGGCCAGTACTTGAGGTCGAAGAGCCAGAAGCCGATCGCGGAGAGCACGCCGTTGACGAGGCAGATCAGGAGCTGCCCGCGGACGACGCCGGAGAGCCCCCGGTCGAGCCGGCGCAGGAACCGATCGAACGAGTCGCGCGAGGTCGGGTGCCAGAGCTCGCGGAAGAAGCGCAGGATCTTCTCGTGCGTCAGGATGATGTAGCCGGCGAGCATCAACGTCATGAAGAGGTTGAAGATGCCGCGCGAGATGGCCGTCGCGATGGCCTGCCCGATCCGGAGGACCGCGAGCGAGTTCTCCTTCAGGTAGGCGGCCCCCTTCTCGTAGCCCTCCTGGAGCATGTTCGCGCTGGAGAGCCCGCGGTGCCTCGGGCGCGCCTGCGCGATCTGCCAGACGCCGTCGCGCGTCTCGCGGACCTCGACGTCGTCGGAGATCTGCACGTCGAACGAGCCGTCCGGCCCGGGCAAGATGCGGATCGGCGGGCGATCGACGCCCTCGTCTCCTCCAGGGGCCTCGATGGATCCAGGGTGCCGCGCGGCCTGATCGGGCTCCTGGTCGGGCGCGATCGCCGGCGGCGGCGCCTCGGGCTCGCGGCCCGACCAGCGGTTGAGCCGCGCGTCGAGCGCGGGCAGGTACTCCTCGCGCAAGCGCGCGGCGAGGCGCGGGGCCTCGGCCGTGAGCGCCTTCCCCTCGGCGACGAGGCGCGGGACGCTGAGGGCGAAGAAGCCCGCGATCCCGGAGAGCACGAGCGCGTAGACGACGAGGATCGCCGCCCACCGCGGGACGCGCGCGCGCTCGAGCCGGAGGACCGCCGGCGTGAGCACGTAGGCGACCACGAGCGCGAGCACGAACGGGAGCAGCACCGCGTGGGAGACGATGAGCAGCGCCGCCGTGAGGACGGCGCTGATCGTCAGGAACACGGTGCGCTGCGAGGGGGCTTCGCTCACAGCGCCTCGCCGCGCGCGGCCCGGCCGTGGGGGCCCTCGTCGACGAGCGACGCCGGGAGGTCGGCGAAGAAGCCGAGCAGGTGGTCCCGCGTCGCCTCGAGCGCCTGCGGGACGACGCGGACGTCGGCGAGCACCGGCATGAAGTTGGTGTCGCCTGGCCAGCGCGGGACGATGTGGACGTGCAGGTGCTCGGCGATGCCGGCGCCCGCCGCGGTGCCAAGGTTGATCCCGACGTTCATGCCCTCGCACTTGAGCGCGGCGCGCAGGCGGGTCGTCGACTCGCGCACGAGGCGGAAGAGGGCCTCGTGATCGGCCGGATCGAGCGCGTCGAGCGAGGCGACGTGCGCGTGCGGGACGATGAGGAGGTGGCCCGACGCGAACGGGTAGCGGTTGAGCATGACGAACGCGCGGCGGGTCGTCGCAACGACCAGCCGGTCGCGCTGTTCTTGCTCGGATGCGCGGGGGATGCCGCAGAAGATGCAGTCGGCCTGGCCCTTCGGCGCAAGGATGTACTCGATGCGCCAGGGCGCCCACAGGGGGTTGCCCATGTCGCGGAGACGCTAGCACGGCGGCAACGCGCGCGGGACCACCGCTCGCTCGTCACCACGCCGCGCTCTCACCTCACAGGCGCGCCGCGCGCTCTGCCGCTCCGCCGCCGGCGCGCGCTCAGAAGCTCAGAACTGGATCGGCGTGGCCCCGAGATCGAACCAGAGCGAGAGGCCAAGCCCGGCGGAGGTGCCAAGCACATCCCAGACGAGGTCGCGCGCCGAGGGGGTGCCGTGCCCGGCGGCGTCGAAGGCCTCCTTCGCCAGCCCAGCGCCGAGCGCGAGCGCGGCCCCCAGCGCGAGCCGCTGACGAACGTCGTTCGTCGCGAGCGAACCGAGCGCGTACCCGCCGCCGGCGAGGGCGATTGACGCGCAGAAATGGCGCGCCTTGTCATCGCCGAACCACGGGTCGGCGGCCGCGGCGCGGGGGCCGTCGGCGCGGGCAGGAAGCGCGCTGAGCGCCAGGGCGGCGAGGACGGGCGCCCCGAGGGCGGAGCGCGCGAGGAGGCCTCTCATCGCGGCATCGTCCGCGGCCTCGCGGAAAAAGCAAGAGGCGAGGCCCTGGGGAGGGCCTCGCCTCTCGTCGACATCGGGTCCACACGGCGAGCCGGGGGCACCGGGGGCGCCCTCGGCCCGCCGCACCTGTGACGTGCGGCGGGTGAGCGCCTGGCGCGCGGCCGTCTCAGCGACGCCGCGCGCCGATCCGCGTCACTTCAGGTCCAGCTTGGCGCCGAACTTCTCCTTGATGAGATCACCGATCGTGCCGGCCACCGGCTTGTCGTCGTCGTCCTTGCGCTTCTGCTGCTGCTGCCGGACCGGGGCGGGGCGCTCCATGCCGATGTTCTTCATCGTCAGGAAGAGCCTGCGGTCGACCGTGTCGAGCGAGGAGATCTCGGCCTTCACCTTGTCGCCGACCTTGAGCTTGCCTTCCTCGGGCTCCTGCACGTCGCTCTGCGAGATGAGGCCCTCGACGCCCTCGCGCAGCCGCACGAACACGCCGTAGTCGACGATGCTCACCACCTGGGCGTCGTCGAGGACGCGGCCGGGCGGGTACTCCGTCAGCATGCTCGGCCACGGGTCGTCCCAGAGCTGCTTGATGCCGAGGGAGACCTTCTTCTCGTCGTGGTTGATCGAGAGGATGATCGCCTCGACGTCATCGCCCTTGTGGTAGAGGTCGCTCGGGTTGTTGACGCGCACCGACCACGAGAGATCGCTCTTGTGGACCATGCCGTCGACGCCCTCCTCGATCCCGACGAAGACGCCGTAGTCGGTGAGCGACCGGACCTTGCCCGCGATCTTGTCGCCGGGGTGGTACTTGTCCGTGAACAGCATCCACGGATCGGGCTCCAGCTGCTTGAGACCGAGGCTGATGCGCTTCGCGCGCGCGTCCACCTCGAGCACCTGGCACTCGAGCTCCTGGCCCACCTCGAGCAGCTTCGACGGGTGCTTGACCTTCTTGGTCCAGCTCATCTCGCTGACGTGGATGAGGCCCTCGACGCCCGGCTCCAGCTCGACGAACGCGCCGTAGTCGGTGATCGACATGACCTTGCCGCGGACCTTCTTGCCCGCCGGGTACGCCTCCTCGGCGTGGTTCCAGGGGTCCTCCTGGGTCTGCTTGAGGCCCAGGGAGACGCGCTCGGTGTCGGCGTTGTACTTGAGGACCTTCACGAGGACCTCGTCGCCGACCTGGAACACCTCGCTCGGGTGGTTCACGCGGCCCCACGACATGTCCGTGATGTGCAGGAGGCCATCGATCCCGCCGAGGTCGACGAACGCGCCGTACTCGGTGATGTTCTTGATGGTCCCCTTGACGGTCATCCCTTCCGTCAACGTCTCGAGCGTCTTGGCCTTCATCTCGTCGCGCTCGCGCTCCAGGAGCACGCGCCGCGAGAGCACGATGTTGCCGCGCTTCTTGTTGAACTTGATGACCTTGAACTTGTAGGTCTGGCCGATCAGCTTGTCCAAGTTGCGGATCGGGCGCAGATCGACCTGAGAGCCCGGGAGGAAGGCCTTCACGCCGCCGCGGATGGTGACCGAGAGGCCGCCCTTCACGCGCTGGCTGATCGTGCCCTCGATGAGCTCGTCCGCCTCGCAGGCGTTCGAGATCTCATCCCAGACCTTCATCTTGTCGGCCTTCTCCTTCGACAAGGTCACGAGGCCGTCGTCGTTCTCGCGGCTCTCGATGTAGACGTCGACCTTGTCGCCCGCCTTGACGGCGCTCTGGCCCGCGGCGTCCGCGAACTCGCGGAGCGCGATCACGCCCTCGCTCTTGCCGCCGATGTCGACCACGACGGAGTCGCGGTTCACTGCGACCACGGTGCCGGAGATGATCTCTCCTTCACGCGCGAAATCGCCCCCTTCCACGCTCTGTTCGAAGAGCGCGGCAAAGCTCTCCATGCTCGCCCCGGACGAGCCTGCCTCCATATGGATGTTACTAGTCATGTTGTTCGTTCTTGTTTCCTTTCCTTCCCTGGGATTCGCCGCGCGGGCGCAGGCGTGGACCCTAGGTGCCACGCACGAGCGGCGGAGGGGCAGGCACACGCGTACCGATGCACCCGGGCCCCTCGGGAGAGGCGAGCCTGTAGTCTGAGGAGGGGCCTCTGTCAATGCAACGACCGAGCCACTGGAGGTTTTTGTAGGTCCGATCCGTTTTGCTGGGAAGGATGTGCCCGCCCGCCCAAAGCAGCCGATCTCAGGGCGCGCCGGCCGGCGCGCTCGCGTCGAGCGCGTCGCGCGCGGCTCGGGCGCGGTGTGCGAGCTCTGCGCAGGCGCGATCGAGGCCCTCGTGGGGCCATTTCGTCCGGATCTCGACGAGATCTCCCTGCGCGAGGGCCTGGGCTCCCTCGAGCGCGGCGCGCGCGCCGACGACGTCGACGACGTCGGGGAGCAACGCGAGGGCGAGCTTGAGGCTGCCGAGGAACGCCTGGGTGTCCGGGGCGAGCGCAGCGGCGGCCTCGCCCGACGCCGGCGCAAGGAGCATCGAGAGCGCGGGCTCCGCGCCGAGCGTGAGGGTGCCCGAGGCGTGGTCGATGCGGCGGAACAGCGCTCCGGCCCGCGGCAGCACGCCGGAGGCCGCGGCGGCGGCGCCGGACCACGCGGCGCTGGTGAGCGCGAAGGTGACGGCGCCCTGCTCGGGCAGATCGAGGCGCCGCCACTCGTCTGCGTCGGGCGACGCGGGCAGCGCGGCCTTCACGATCTCGACGTCCGTGCCGAGGACGATCGTGCCGTCGTCGGCCTGGCCGAGCACGGCGCGCGGCCCGAGGAGGAGGAGCTCGCCCTCGCGGCGGACGCCGGTCCAGCCCTCGTCGCGGGCGACCTTCTCCATGCCGGCGACGAAGCGGCCCTTCGGGATGCGCCCGCCCGCGAGCGCGACCCAGCTCGCGGCGTCGGTCGACGCGACGACGATCTCGCGCAGATCCGACGGGAAATCGAGGCCGGTGGCCGCCTCGATGCGCGCCTTGCGCGACGCGGTCCGGGGCGCGTCGTCGAGCAGCGGGAGGAAGTGCTGGCGCACGGGGCCGAAGAGCGCGAGGTCGGCCGTCTCGAGGCGGACCACGATGTTCGCGTCGCCCGGGATGTGCTGCCGGGCCGTCGGCACATAGCGCCAGAACAAGAAGTAGACGCCGAGCGCCGCGCCGGCGAGCAGCGCGGCGAGCGCGATCGCGACCACGAGGCACGCGGCACCGCGGGGGCGGCCCGGGCGCCGCGGGGCGGCTTCGCCGGGCGGCGCGGGGCGCGCGTCCGCGGGGGCGGGATCGCCCTCGGCCGCCGGCGCGGGCGAGGCGAGGTCGTCGGTCACGGTCGGTCGGATCGGTTCTTCGATCAGGGTGTCAGGCATCGGCTTAGCCCGGGGAGCGCCCGGACAGCAGGGCGAGCACGAGGGGCGCGGGGAAGAGCCAGCGGAGCCGCACGGTGCTCTCCACCTGCTCGATCGAGAGCTCCTTCATCAGATCTGCGTAACGACCCTCCTCGACGTTGTCGCGGAGCACCTCGAGGAACCGGCGGGCGCGCGCCGCGCCGGCCGCGTCGACGCCGACGAGCTCCACGTCGAGGCGCACCCCTTCGTCGTGGAGGGACGCCACGGCGCGGACCCGCGCGACGCCCGCGACGAGCGCGCCGATCGACGGGAAGCGCCGCGCGAGGTAGGGGGGGAGCCGGCGCGCCCGCAGGTCGAGGCTCACGAGCCCCTCGGCGGCCGGGTCGCCGCGCCGCGCGTCGGGGCCGTCGCGGAGGACGCGCGCGACGCTGCTCACCTCGACCGCCGACACGAGCGCGACCGCGCGATCGCCGAGCGCGATGATCCGCGCCGTGTCGGCGCGCGATCCCGCGACGGCGCCGCGGCGGTCGAAGACGGCGACGCGGTCGGCGGCGCCGCCCTCCTGCGCCGCCGGCGCCGGCTCCCAGCGGCCGGGATCGGGCGTGAGCCCGGCCATCCGGCCCTCGAGGACGACCACGCGATCGCCCTCCTCGAGATCGGCGAGCCGCAGGCCGAGCCAGACGACGTCGGCGCGCTGGAGGGCGCTCTCCAGCGCCTCGTCGGGCACCTCGTCGAGCGCGCGCCGGGCGAGCTCGTCCGAGGCCGCCTGGCCCAGCCCGTCGCGCATGCGGGCGACGTCGACGCGCACGACGAGATCGAGATCGGCCGGGAGCAGATCGGCCGGCTCGATGCGCCGGACGACGCGCGGGCCTGCAGGGCTCGCGGCGTCGCGCGCGGGGGGGCCGCCGCCCGCGAGCCGCGGCGCGGCGTCCCCGCAGGCCGGGAGCCCGAGCGCCATCAGGGCGGCGGCGGCGGCGGCGGCGCGGACCTCAGCCGCCGCGCGCACGGATCTCCACGAGGGTCGCCATCTCGTCGATGATCTCCTGCGGGCTCCTGTGCCCGGAGTCGACGAGGATCGCGTCGTCGGCCTTGCGGAGCGGCGCGACGGCGCGCTCGCTGTCGGCCTTGTCGCGGCGGAGCACGTCGGAGAGCGTCGCCTCGAAGCTGACGGGCATGCCGCGCGCGACGAGCTCGTCGTACCGCCGCTTCGCGCGGATCTCGGCCGGCGCCGTCAGGAAGAACTTCACCTCGGCGTCCGGGAACACCACGGTGCCGATGTCGCGCCCCTCGAGCACAACGCCGCCGCCCGCGCCGGCCTGCCGCTGCATCGCGAGCAGCGCCTTGCGCACCGCGGGGATGGCCGAGACCCGGCTCGCCCCGAGGCTGATCTCGGGCGCGCGGATCGCGCTGGAGACGTCCTCGCCGTCGAGCAGCACGCGCATGCCGCTGCCCCCCAGGCTCGACTGGGCCGGGGCGTTCGCGGGCGGGGGGGCGGAGGAGTCGGGCGGCATGCCGTGCGGGCTCCGCTCCAGCGCGATGCGCCCGCCGCGCGCGAGATCCTCGGCGAGCGCGCCGATCTCGCCCTCCTCTTCCCACGTGAGGCTCGCGCGGCGGGCCGCGAGCGCGACCGCGCGGTAGATCGCGCCGGTGTCGACGAGCAGGTAGCCGAGCCGCTCGGCGAGCCCGCGCGCGACCGTGCCCTTGCCGGCGCCGGCCGGCCCGTCGATCGCGACGCGCAGCCGCCGGGGCTCGTCCCGGGCCGGGAGGTGGTGCGCGTCGTCCTGTCCTTGTCGTTCGGTCACCTGCGCTCCTCCTCCTCTCTCTTCTTCACGGAATCGCCTCACCGATCGCGCGCTCACGCGGCGCGGGCGCCCTCGACCTCGATGCGCGCGCCCAGGGCGCGCAGCGTCCCGACGAAGAGGGGAAAGCTGGTCGCGATGCAGCCCGCGTCGCGGACGCGCGTGGGCCCGCCGGCGGCGAGCCCGAGCACGGCGGCCGTCATCGCGATGCGGTGATCGCCGCGGCTGTCGACGTCGGCCGCGTCGAGCGGCCGGTCGGGCCTGCCCTCGACGAGCAGCCCGTCGGTGCGCTCCTCGCAGCGCAGGCCGAAGGCGCCGAGCACGGACGCCATGGCCGCGATGCGGTCGGTCTCCTGCGCGCGCAGCTCCCGCGCGTCGAACACCTCGGTGAGGCCGCGCGCCCGCGCGCCGAGGCCGAGCAGGATCGGCAGCTCGTCGAGGGCGCGCGACGCGAGCTCGCCGCCCGCGCGCCCGGCGCGGAGGCCGGCGCCGGAGGAGGCGGACGCGACGTGGACGTCGCCGGTGGGCTCGCCGAGGGCCTCGCCCTTGATCTCGACGGCGACGCTGCCATCCATGTCGTCCATGTCGCGCAGCACCTCGAGCAGCCCGGTGCGGGTCGGGTTGAGGCCCACGCGCCGCGCGGTCACGCGGCTCCCCGGCACGATCTGCGCGGCGGCGACGAGGAACGCGGCCGCGGAGAGGTCGCCGGGCACGTCGATCTCGAACGCCGGGAGCGCGCCGGAGAAGCGGGCCGCGTCGAGGCAGACCATCGCGCCGACCGAGTCGATCGGCACGCCGAGCGCGGTGAGCATGCGCTCTGTGTGATCGCGCGAGACGATCGGCTCGCGCACGAACGTGGGGCCGTCGGCGTAGAGGCCGGAGAGGAGGAGGGCGCTCTTCACCTGGTCGCACGGGACGGGGAGCTCGTGCTCGATCGACGAGAGCACGTGCGGCTCGGGGAGCGGCCCGACGTCGAGCGGCGCCGTGATCTCGCCGATCTTGCGCGGATCGAGCTGCCCCTCGATGCGCCCGCCGCGGAGCCGGAGCGGCTTCGCGACGCGCTCCATGGGGCGGCGCGAGAGCGACGGGTCGCCGACGAGCCGCGCGGCGAAGCGCTGGGCGACGAGGATGCCCGCGAGGAGGCGCATCGTGGTGCCGGAGTTGCCGCAGTCGATGGGGCCGTCGGGGGCGCGGAGGCCGGAGAGCCCGGCGCCGTGGACGACGAGGTCGCCCGGCGACGGCTCCTCGACGCGGACGCCCATGGCGCGCAGCGCGCCCACGGTCGAGAGGACGTCGCCGCCGAGCGTCCCGCCCCGGATGCGGCTCTGCCCGGTGGCGAGCGCGGCGAGGAGGAGCGCCCGGTGGGCGATGCTCTTGTCCGCAGGGACCGGCACGCTCCCGATGAGCGGCCGCTCCGCCGGGTGGACGATGAGGTCGGGCACGGGTTGCCGTGTAGCAGAACGGCGGCCGCAGGCACAGCGGGCGGGGCGCCGAGGGCGCCGCGCGCCGGGTGGGACCGCGCGGGCGCCTCGATGTTAGGGTCGCCGCGTCGCGGTGGGGATCGACAGGAGGCGGAGGCGGCATGGACGAGGCAGTGGACGTGGCGGCGCGCGTGGCCGCTCGGCTCGGCGCGATCCCGGGCGTTGTGGCGGTCGTGCTGGGCGGATCGCGTGCTCGTGGCGCGGGCCACCCGGACTCGGACGTCGATCTGGGCATCTATTACGAGCCCGAGAGCCCGCCGGACCTCGCGGCGCTGCGCGCGCTCGCGCGGGAGCTCTGCGCGGGTGGGGCCGAGGGCGACGTGGCGCCGCTCGCGCGGGAGCTCCACGCGAGCGCCGTCGAGGACGTCGTCACGCCGCCCGGCGCCTGGGGGCCCTGGATCAACGGCGGCGCGTGGCTGGAGATCGAGGGGCACCGGGTCGACTGGCTCTACCGGGATCTCGCGCGTGTGCGGCGCGTGATCGGGGAGTGCCGGGCGGGGCAGGTGACGTGCGACTACCAGCCCGGTCACCCGCACGGCTTCCTCAGCGCCAACTACCTGGCGGACATCCACGACTGCCGGCCGCTCTTCGATCCTGAGGGCGCGCTGGCCCCGCTGAAGGCGCTCGTGACGCCCTATCCGCCGGCCCTGCGGAGGGCGCTGCTCGAGAGGTTCCTGTGGGAGGCCGGCTTCGCCATCGACACCGCGAGGAAGGCCGGGCGGCGCGGCGACGTGTTCTATGTGAGCGGCTGCCTGTTCCGCGCCGCGGCCTGCCTGGTGCAGGCGCTGTTCGCGCTGAACGAGCGCTACCTCTCGAACGAGAAGGGCGCCCTGCCGAGGACGCGGGCGCTCCCGCGGTGCCCCGAGGGCTTTGCCGGCAGGGTGGAGGCGACGCTCGCGGCGCCCGGCGAGGGCGCGGAGGCGCTGCTCGCGAGCCTCGGGCGCATGGAGGCGATCGCGCGCGAGGTGCGCGAGCTGTGCCGCGGCGACGGGCCGAGCTGCTAGAGCGACAAGCGGGTTGAAACCCCGGAAAAGAACAGGAATTCGAACCGCCAAGCGCGCCAAGGACGCCAAGATTGTGGTTTGTTCTTGGCGTCCTTGGCGCCTTGGCGGCTCATTTCTCGCCCGATCGACGTGACCGGTGTCCTAGCATCGCCGCGACGATCGCCGAGGGCGCCGCGGGGGCGGGCCCGGTGGCGGCGGCGCATGAAGCGAGGACGAGGAGCCATGGAGTCGATCAAGCTGGAGCACGGTCCGTCGGAGGAGCAGCTGGCGAAGCTCGGGGCGCGCGGCTGGCCCATCTGGACGAAGGAGGTGTCGACCTTCTCGTGGCACTACGACGAGCGGGAGATCTGCTACCTGCTCGAGGGCGACGTGATCGTGACGCCCGCGGAGGGCGGCGGCGCGCCGGTGCGGATCCAGGCGGGGGATCTGGTGACGTTCCCCGCGGGGCTGAGCTGCACCTGGGAGGTGCGCTCGCCGGTGCGCAAGCACTACCGGTTCGGCTGAGCGGCGGGCGCAGCGCCTCCGGGCAAAGCGACTGTCGGCAATCTCCGCGCGGCGGCGCTTCGGGGCGAGTCCGCTGCCGGTGATCGCCGCCCGGCGGTGCATAGAAGTAAGATATCTTACGTGAGATCGCCGCCCGGCGGCGTTCCGGGCAAGTCCACTGCCGGCGATCGCCGCCCGGCACTACATCGAAGTAAGCCATCTTGCCTACAATCGCCGCCCGGCGGCGCTTTGACGTAAGGTTACTTACATGATGTCGCTGGTCGCCAGCGGATCGATGTAAGATATCTTGCAAAAGATGCCGCCTGCCGACCGTTCCGCGCAAGTGGGCAGCCGCCCACCCGCCGGCAGGCGGCGAAAAGTGGAAGATGGCTTACTTTGATGGGGCGGAGAGCGGCGGGTTCGAGCAAGCTGTCTTGTCTCGCGCGCCCCGGTGAGGGGATCGATCGCGCCGCAAGGTCAGGAGTACCCGGGCTCAGGCGCCGTCGAAGGAATCGTCGTCGTCGCCGGCAGCGAGCGGCGCGGCGTCGTCGACCGGCGCGGGTTCAGCCGTGCCCTCGGCGCCGCCCTTGCGAGCACGACGGTCGGCCCGGGCGGACTCGCGGCGGAGCCGGCCGAGGAGGCGCTCGGCGATCTCCCCGGTCGCCGCCTTCTCGAGGGCGAGGTTCGTCTCGACGGCCCGGACCATGCGGATCCAGGCGTTGCGGGCGTTCACCACCTCCCGCGGCGTGGCGCCGTCGGTGTTCGACGGGGCGTTCAGCGCGAGCTGCTCGCGCTGCGCCTCCACCTTCTCGATCTCGAGCGCGGCCGCGACCCAGGCGTCCACCACCTGCGCGAGCGGCCCCTCGGGCGTCTTCAGCTTCTTGAGCAGCTTCTCCGACGCGTCGTCGAGCCGCGACGGGAGCAGCTTGGCGTCGCCCGCCTGGTCGCCGTAGCTGCGCGAGACGGCCTTGAGCCCCGCCGGCGCGAGCCGGTCGCGCAGATCGAGGACCGCCGCCGCGAACGCGGGATCGTCGGTCATCTCGGCGAGCGCGCCGAGGTAGTTGTACGCCCCGCGGAGCTTGCGATCGTGCGTGGCGTCGAGCGCGAGCGCCTTCTCCATGAGCGCCTTCGCCTGCTGCTGAAGGCTGGAGCCGAGCCGCTGCGTGGTGAGGATCCGGCCGTGCGCCTCCTCGACCGCGGGCAGGAGCGGCGCGAGCAGCGGCAGCGACGTGAAGACCCTCCGATCCTGCTCCGGATCGAGCCAGGGGCCCGAGATGTTGACCATCGCTTGCGGGGTGAGATTGCGATAACCCATGAAATTCCTCCTTCGTCAGGGGCGTCCCGAATCTCGGTCCGGGTTGGCTGGATGCAACGTCCCGCGCGCTCGGGCAGCCGTCGCGATCTTGCTCCGTGGCCGGAGGATCGCTCGTTGCGCTCGGCCCGCCTCGGGGAGCCCGGATGGGCGGCAACGGCATGTGCTCAGCTCCTGAGAGAGGCCCTCTCCTTTCCAAGACAGGCCCTCTTCCTCACCAGAGGCGCGCTCCGTCTCACCAGAGGCGCGCTCCGTGCCGGTGCACCTCGGCCGCCCAGGAGGGCGATTTGGTGAGAATTTGGGGGCGCGATTTGCAATGCGTTCGTGAGAGCAAATTCGGCCTGTGGGGGATTCAAAGCGCAGGCAGACCTATGTTAGTGCACGCCTGCCCGAGGGATGGACGCCGCTCCGGCCGAGGCCGAGGTTGAGCTGAAAAGGCGGTACCGCGCCGGATTGGGCCGGCGCGGCATCCGGTCCCCTTCGTAGGGCCGAGGTGCGCTTTGCTGCGTTCTGCGCTGGTCATCTGTTGGTCGCACGTGGTGGCCGTCGCGATGTTCCTCCTCGCGCTCGAGCCAGCGTTCGCCGCGCAGCCGCCGCCACGGTCGCCGCGCGTGACAGCTTTGATCAAGGAGGCAGAGGCCGCCCTGGAGCGGCTCGACATCGCGCGCGCTCGCGACCTGTGGGCACAGATCTACGATATCGAGCGATCCACGGTGGGGATCTGCCAGCTCGGGCAGCTCGACCGCCGGCTCGGGCGCTGGGTGGATGCGGTGGTGGAGCTCACGCGGTGTGTGCAGGAGATGCGCCCGCCGGCTACGCCCAGGGAGCGGCGGCTCCACGAGACGCGGCATGCCGACCTGGCGGCGGCGCGGCTCGAGGTGGCGCAGCTCCACGTGTTCGCGCCCGCCGGGGCGGCGCCCGTGCTCGTGGACGGGCGCCTCGTGGACGAGAGCGGTCAGATCTACGTGGCGCCAGGGCAGCATGAGATCACGACGATGTTGCCTGACGGCCGCAAGGTACGCTCCACGGTGCACGTCACCGCGAGAGAATCGCGCGTCGTCCTTTTGAGCGCCGAACCGGCGAGCGTGCGCTCGGTCGCTCCGTTGAAGGCGACGCTGGCGGGCGAGCCGGCACCACCGGAACCCGGTCCGGCACCGTGGCTTCTCTATACGGGCTCCGCGGCGTCGGGTGCATTCCTGGTCTCAGGAATCGTGCTGCACATCGTGGCATCGATCGAGGACTCCGCCTTGAGGGACGAGATGTGCAAGCCCCGCTCGGAGCAGAATCCGAAGTTGGTCGAGGATTTGCACGCCGTCGAGGTACACCAGCACATCAGCACGGCAGCTCTCGTTGCAGGTACCGCGCTGGGAGCCGCAACACTCGCGATTGCGGTGCTGCCGAGCGGCGCCCAGATCCGCGCGCGTGCGGCTGGCGCGGAGGTGCAGTTCTCGTGGTAGAGCCTGGTACCGTCTGGGAAGGTCACCGGATCCTCAACGAGGTTCACGATGGCATGGTCCGCACGTTCCTCGCCCAACAGGTCGGCGATGGCGGCGCGATCGTTTGGTTGCACCTGCGCGAGGGCCAACCGATCGACCGGGCGGCCTTCGCGTCCGAGCTCCAGCGCCTGCAGGACATCGCGCGAGCGGTTCCACAGGTGGAGCCTGTTCTCTACGGTGACACGGGCGGTCTCTCTGCCTGGGTCGCGTATCGGCGAAGCGACGGGATCCGCCTCACGGATGCGACCCACGGGGTGGATCTCGGGGTCACGGCGCTGCACACGGTGATCGAGGTCGCCCGAGCGATCCAGCGGTGCCACGCGCTGGGCGGGTGTCATGGGGCGCTCGGGGCCGACCGCGTGTTCATCACGTCGAAACGGGACTACAGCATCAGCCAGTTCGGTCTGGTCGGGTTATTCCGGATCGAGCCGCACGAGGCCGCGCGAGAGCCGCTGGTTGCGTCTCCTGAGCTGCTGCGCGGCGATCGAGTGAGGCCACCGACGGACGTCTATGGCCTCGGGACGCTGCTGTACGAGCTCGTCTGCCGTCGATCGCTCGACGTCGGCAAACCAGGTACGTTGGGGGCACGGCGGGGTAAGCCCGCGATCCCCATCGACACACCGCCTGCTGTGGCGGCCGCCATCGAGATGGCCTTGGAAGAGGAGCCGCGCCGAAGGTACAGAAACGTCGGCCACTTCATCGCGGTGCTCGAGGGCCTCGTGGACGCCTGGCCCACGCTGGACCGGGCACAGAGCCGGCGCGATAACCACGCCGCTATCGGTGGCGCGGCGCCGTCGACCTTGCGCAGCTCCCATCTCGAGGGTAGGCGTGTGTCAGCGCGGGTGACGGAAGCTCCGGACCCCCGGCCGTTCGAGGTGGCGCCGGTGGCTGCGCCATCGAGCGAGGATGAGCCTCCGCTGCCGCAGATTCCCCCTCTTGACGGACCATTGCCGACAGCACCCGCTCCGAAGGATCCGGTGATGCCACCGCCGCCCTCCCTCCGCCGAGAACCTGAGGGAGAGCCGATGATGCTCCGGAGCACCCTCGCCGGCGCGCCACCTCGGAAGTTCATGAGCCGCCTTGCCGTTTCGCTCGCTGCAACGGCCGCGCTGTGCGCTGGCGCTCTCTGCCTCACGCGCCCCGCGGCGATCGCGCCCCGCGCGGAGAAGCTTGGGACGGTGCTGGTGGAGCGCGTATCGCCGCGGTGTGGACGGCGGCATTTGCCGTCGCCAGAGGGGGCGGTGAGCACCGTCTCGAAAGAAGCGGACAGCCGTCCGCGTGCTGCGCACTCGCAGCGAACGGGCATGACGGCGAAGGCCGAGCTGCGCCGGCCGTACTGCGAGGCCGGCGATTTTAGCTGTGGTCCTGCGATGTACTAGGAGGGCTTCTGTCAATGCGATGCGTTCTTCTGCTCATGGGCGCGAGCGCCGGGCTAGGCTGTGTCTCCGATCGCGGCTGCCCTGCACCAGGCCCCCACGAGGGAGACCCCGCGGTATGGCTCTGGAAGGGCACGGAGAACGAGGCGTCGGGCTGCGCGGAAGGCACGGATGTCCTCTGGGACGGGTGGCTGAAAGGGTCCTCTACTGCCCCGGAATCGCCGACGTTTGCACGTGCTTGCGCCGGCGCTGTTCGAGACGAGATTCCGGACGGGTATACACTCTGCGTGATCCCGACCGAGGTGGAAGAGATTTGCTGGGAGGGGTACGAGGACCATTTCATCTACGTGGAAGCAGATGGCGAAGAGCACGTGATGTGCTGCACGCCCGCGGGCAACCCGCCGACGGTGATTCCTCAGAGCTACGGCGCATGCACGACATGAGCGAGCCGATGGCAAATACCCTCGCATGCGCGCTCTCCTCCCTGCTCTGGGTTGCTGTGTGCGTCTCGTTCGGCGGATGCATCGCCCATCCCGAGATCTCGGGCAAGGCAGTCGTCACGCGGGATGGCGAAGAGCTGGTGATCGACACCGGCGGTAACGGAACCAGGGTCGTGGATGCGAGCGGCGAGGTCGCGGGCGGGTGCGTCGTACGCAACAAGGGGGAACTCAGCGTGGTGGTGCAGAGGGAGGGCGCTGCCTTCTCGTTCTTCGATATGATGGATCAGGCCGGCTCGCCTCATGTGTCCGTCGAGATCGACGGAAAGCTGTACCAAGGCGCATGCGAGATCACGATCGAGGATCTGCAAGATGACCCGTACGAGGCCGACGTGTCGGCGGGGCCGTGTGACATCATTCGGCTCTTCGACGGTGCAAAGGCGCGCCTGGAGACGGCGGTCTTTCACGTCTCTGACTGCAGCGGAGCCGATTAGGCGGACGGGCTCTCCTGGGGCTATCGCGCCCTCTCCGGCGGACCGTCGTCGGCCTGCGCCTTGGATCGAGCGGCGCGGACCGCTGCGAGCCAGTGCGCCTGGTCCGGGTCGCTGTTCCACGGCGGGGCCTCCCGGTAGAGCGTGTCCCAGTACTCGCGCGCTGCCGCTTCAGCCGTCTCGATCTCGCTCTCGCCGTCGGGCGCGTCATCGACGCGGTCCACGAAGGCACGCCAGGGTTCCGAGGCGTGGTGGCTCAGATTCGGCCACGGCCGGCCGGGCGACCCGTCGAAAACCTCACCGCTGCTCTGGAGATAGCTCTCGTAGGCGCTCTGAGCGATGGCATCGCGCCGGCGGCGGTTGACATGCCTCGTGCAACAATCACGAACCGCTTGGGCCCATTCGCGGTCCTCCTCCGGCACGTCGTCTCGCCATGCGCTCGCATAAAGATCGCGCATCTCCTGCTGGCGTGTCAGCCACCCATGTCGATCGTCGGGGACCGGCGGTGCCCGGAGGGCCTGGTCGCGCGCGGCGCGGAGGGCTCGCTCGCGCGCGGCGCTCGGTCCGGGGTACTCCGGCAGCCCGGCGCCCCAGTACCACGGCGGTTCCAGCATCGGAGGGATGGGCCTCTTCATCGAACTCGGGGTTCCGCGGAGAGCGAGCCGAAAACCCCGCTGGAAGGCGCGGAGCATCCCGGGCCGGTGCTGCTCGGCCGTGTCGTCGGAAGCAAGGGTCCGCCAGAGGTAGGTACGGTGGAGGCGTGAGGCTGCCCCGGCCGCGGCCTGTTCGCTGTCGCCGGTAGGCGCTTCCTCGAACGCGTCAACGAAGGCGAGGAAGGCGCTCTCGACGGCGGCGAGCAGCATCGGCCACGGCGGGGTGAACGCCCGGGGAATGTGCCCCTGGCTGCCCCGGAGAGCGCTTTCGCTAGCTCCCGGCTCTATGCCGTTCGGTCCCTGATCGTCGACCCATTTCCTGAAGCTCTCGCGGTGCGCCTCCGCCCATGCGCGGTCCCTCTCCGGCAGATCGTCGTACCACACTTCGGCGCACAGCTTGCCCAGATCCTCCGAGCGCGACCTCCATTGTTCGGGATCCTTGGTCGAGAACAGTGCGTGTCCGATGGCCACCTCGCGCACGACGCGAGGCACGAGGGACTTCGTCTCCCCCATCGAAAGATTCATCAGTAACCTCCGGGTTGACCGCCGGTGGGGTCGGTGGGCTCTCCGCCCATCGGGGTCATACCTACCAGAAGATTCGACCAGCCGCTGCTGGCTCCACGCTGACACCAGACCACGCGAGCGTGCCATCGCCGGGTCGAGGAAGCCCGCCCGAACCGCCCTTCACCAGCAGCGCAGAGTTGCGCCGCGCCTTCGAGCGCGGCTCCGCGAACGCTCGCGCCGCTCGACCTGGGTTGAGAGGGCACCACGCACTCGGCGCCGTCCACCGCGGAACTCCGGCTCCCTCCGCCTCGGGTCTCGACTAAAATACGACCCCATAGGCATTTTTCATTCACCGGCCTCTGGCGATATCGTCCCAGGCGTACGTGTCGGGTTTTGGAGCGGTGGCGGTGCTCTGGCGCGGGGGTGAAGCGCGGTCCTCTCTCGCGCCCGTGCGAGCTCGCTCAGGAACAGTGGCGCCCGCAGGTACGCATCGGGAAGGCGCGGCGCGGGGACTGGGCGCGCGGATGGCTTGATACTCACCGCCTGTCCATGGAATCCTGCGCGCGAGCAACCCACCGATCCGACGGGCGGTGAGCCAGGGGATCATCCATGAAGCTCAGAACGTCGCGCGTGTGGTTCCTCATGCGGCGCATCGAGGTCGAGGCGGGCACGGCGAGTCACCTATTTTCGCCCCAGGATGCCTTGGGTCGGAACATGGACCTCGAGACGCTGGGCAGGCTGTGCGCCGAAGCATGGCACGACGACCTGCCCGAGGCGGACCGCGCCTGGGCCGAGGCGCATCGCGAGAAGCTCGGGAGGTGGGTCGACGATTCGCGGCCCGAGGCCATTTGCCCGAGGGTGGAAGCGGGCTCTCCCCAGAGCCTCACGGGCAGGTTCGGCAAGGAGCCCGCTCCGCCGTGGCCGATGCTGCTCGAAGCCGTCAAGAGCGCGTTTTTTACCTTCGTCGTGGACTTCGGGCAGACGGTCGCGGGCGAGGGCGAGGGCGCGACGGGCGATCCGGCCGCGCGCCTCCACCGGACGTCCGTCTGGCGGGCGCTGACGGCCGACGACGCCCCCGAGGTGGACCGGCCCTCGGCGCTCCGCGCCTTTCAGAGGGGGTTTCGGCGCGGGCGCCGCGGGCTCCCGAGCTCCATGACGAGGCCCATCCCCCAGAGGCTGGAGGCTGCGCGGTTCTGGCCGGTGAATACGCTGCCCCATCTCCCCGGACCGAGCGCAGCGCGCAACCGAGCCCTCTGGGACGCGTCGAGTCACTGCACGGATACCAAGGAGTACCGGGCGCTCCTGCAGGAGCTGCGCGATCTCTATGCGAGCGCCTGGCGAGACGACGTGCCGGAGGAGGACCGCGAATGGGCCGAGTCCTACCGCCACTCCTGCGTGACCGAGGTCAACCGTCGCCGGCGAGACGCCGTGGCCCAGAGCGCGTACGAGGGCTATCTCCGGAGCAGCGATGGGCTCTTCGACGGAGAGCCCGCAAGGCCGTGGCCGAACCTGAGAGGCTACGACTCGGACCCATGGCGTGCTCTCGTGGATGCCGTCGAGGACGCGCCCGAGGGCGAGAGCGAGCTCGCGACCGCCGAGGCGGCAGCGCGGGAGTTCTGGGACTCGCTCTACCGGGAAGCCCCGCCGTGGGAGAGCGACCCGGCCAAGGTGCACTGGCTCGCGGCGGTCCGCGCCGCGCGACGAAAGGGGCTGTCCGGCGATGTTCCGCCGGACGGCGGGGCGTAGCGCTCACGGACTCCCATTTGCCTTTGGCACGGAACTGCCGCTCCCTCCGCCCCGGGTCTCGACTAAAATAAGACCCCATGCGCTTTGTTCATCGCTCCGGTGGGATCGTTGTCTCCAGGAAGAGCGCTCGCGCGCTCGCGCGCGCCGCCGGGGTGCTCGGCGCCGTGCTCTGCGCGGCGTGCGCTGCAGACCCCGAAGCCCCGCCGCCCGAGATCTCGGTCGGCACGGTCGACGGCACGGACGCCGTGCTCGCCCTCGTGCGCGGCGAGGGCGCGGTCACGCTCTACGTCTGCGGCGGCGTGAGCAGCTACGCGACCATGACCCGGTGGTTCGAGGGAACCGAGGACCCGAGCGGCGCGTTCTCGCTCGAGAGCGACGGGTGGACGGCGACCGCCGATCCGGACGGCGAGTCCGGCCGGCTGCGCACGCCCGAGGGCGCGGAGCTCGCCTTTCGCGCGCGGCCCGCGGCGCTCGACCGCATCGAGGGCCTCTACGCGGCGGTCGACGGCGGCTGCCGCACCGGCGCCGTCGTCTTCACGCCCGACGACGCCGAGGCGCCCGCGCTCCAGGGCACCTGGTGCGGCGCCGGCGATCTCTATGCCCAGGTGACACCGATCCGCCCGCTGTCGGTGCTCGATCGGCGCGGGATCGAGGTGCAGGTCGAGCTCAGCGGCGCACGGAAGAAGCTGCTCGTGACCCCGCTCGTGCGACCCTGACTGAGCGCCCGCCGCGTCTCCGGCGCCCCACCGCGCCCGTCCCGCCGCATCCCCGCCGTCCGCCCGCTCCGGCCCGGCGCCCGTCCTCGGCGGCGCAGAGCGCGTCGGTGATGGCGCAGGACGCTCGGCATTCTGCCGCGACGACGGTGCTCGCACCGGAGTCCTGCGAGGAGGAGGCCGTCAACCCGATCCTCGTGTCAACCCGATCCTCGTGATCGACACGCCGCCCGTGGGGTCATGGACCTGGTGAATCCTCCCTGGGCGCGCGGCGCGCGACCTCGTCGAGGATCTCGTCGGCGAGGAGCGACTCGCACGCGGGAAACAAGTCCCGCTCTTCGAAGCGCACGTGCTCGGCGAGCTCTGCTCCGAACGCCCGAGCGGCGTTCGCGTCACCCGCCGACGCCGACGTGGCCGCGCGTCGCAGGCGGGCGTGGTCGCGTTCGACGCGTTCGCAGAGGTCGAGCCGGCCCGCGGCGCGCAGCGCGGGCAGGAGGACCTGCTCCTCCGCGAGGAAGTGAGGCTCGAGCTCCCGATCGAACTGCTCGCGGAGGCGCGCGCCTTCCGACGTCGACCAGGCGTTGATCCGCCGCTCGACGGCGCGGGCCAGGACGAGGGCGTGGTGATGCTCCGACGACAGACCGCGGAGCCGCCGATCGCGCTTCACGACGACCCCGGCCCCTGCGGCGCGCCGCCGTCGTTGTCCCAGCGCGTGAGCTCCACGGTGATCGCCGCGACCTCGGACGGCGGCCTCGAGGGCGCGGCCCTGCTCGCCGCCGCGGCTGCCGCACCTGGCGAGGGCGCGGCCCTGCTCGCCGCCGCGGCTGCCGCACCTGGCGAGGCCAGCAACGCCTTCATGATGCTGCCGAGACGAGGCCCATTCTCCGGCGTGTCGGGTTGGCCGTCGGCCCATACGGCGCGCGCGCCGCTGCCCCGGACCTCCTCCTCGAACGCGCGAACCGCCTCGTGCAGGCGCGCGATCGCTGCTCGCGGCGCGAGCGACGCGAGGTACGGAGTCGGACACTCGTAGCTGACGATTCCGGAGCAGGGCCCGTATTCGTCGACGAGGCGCTGGCTCTGCTCGATGGCGTCGAGCGGGACCGCGTAGGTCTCCGGGCACGCGGGGCACGACACCTCGAGCGACAGGTGGTGGGTGAACTGGGTCGAGAGCATGAACGCCTCCTTTCACGAGATGCTGATCACGAGAATTGCAGGAGACGTGCCATCAGCTCGCGCTGTACTCGCGCAGCTTGCGCCAGAGCGTGTTGCGCCCGACCCCCAGCACGCGCGCGGCCTCCGCCTGGGAGCCGCCACAGGCATCGAGGACGCGGAGGATGTGCTCTCGCTCGACCTCCGCGAGCGACCGAAGCGCATACGGTGCGCGAGGTGCAGGCGGCGGCGTGAGCAGCTCCTCCGGGAGGTCCTCGGCGTCGATCCTCGCGCCGGTCGCGAGCGCCGCGCCGTGCTTCACGGCGTTCTGCAGCTCGCGTACGTTGCCCGGCCAGGGGTGGCGAAGGAGCACGGCTTGCGCGGCGTCGGTGAAGCCATGCGCCCTGGTGCGCTCCTCGCCCAGCATGCGGCGCGCGAGCGGGAGGATGTCGTCTCGCCGCTCCCGGAGGGGCGGAACCTGCACGGAGAGGACCTTGAGGCGATAATAGAGATCTTCGCGGAACGCCCCCCCTCGCACGCGCTGCAGGAGATCTCGGTGCGTCGCGCAGACGATGCGGACGTCGGTCTCGAAGGCCTGGTTCTCGCCGACACGCCGGATCTCGCCGTCCTGCAGGGCGCGCAGCAGCTTGGCCTGCAGCGGCAGGGGCAGCTCGGCCACCTCGTCGAGGAAGAGCGTCCCCTTGCTCGCCGCCTCGAACAGCCCGCGCCGATTCTGCGTGGCGCCGGTGAAGGCTCCCTTGCCGTGCCCGAAGAGCTCGGACTCGAGGAGCTCGGCCGGCAAGGCCGCGACGTTCACCGGAACGAAGGGGCCGGACGCGCGCGGCGAGTTCGCGTGCAGCATCCGCGCGACGACCTCCTTGCCGGTGCCCGTCTCGCCCAGGACAGCGACCGGCGCCTCGCTCCTCGCGAAGCGCGCCACGCGTCGAAATACGGCCTGCATCGCGGCGCTGCGGGCGACCACATCGGTCGCACCGGACAGGCGCGGCGCGAGCGGGATCAGGCCGCAAACCTCGCAGCTCTGGCGCGGGTGTTCCATGCGTTCCATTTTGGAACGCGACCGGAGAGGAGGCAAGCCCGCCAGCGATTTCGGGGGCGAAATCGGGTGGATCCGCGCGCGATGGATCTCCGGCACGCGCCCTGCTTACGCGGACGACAGGAGGTCCACCGTGCTGAACCCAACCCGATCGGTCGCCAACATCGTTCTTGATCACTCCGAGTGCGCCCAGGTCTTCCAGCAGCACCGCATCGACTTTTGCTGCCGCGGAGAGCTCAGCCTCGAGCAAGCCGCCAAGGAGCGCGGAGTCGAGCTCTCCGCGCTCCTGGGGCAGCTCGAGCGAGCCATCGCGGAGCGGCGAGGCGGCGCGCCGGGCGCGGTGCGCGAGGTCCCGACGCCCGCGCTCATCGACCACATCGTGGGCAAGCACCACGCGTACCTGCGAAAGGCGCTGCCCTTCGTGCGGCCGCTCGCGGCGAAGGTCGCGCGGGTTCACGGGGAGCACAACCCGAAGCTGCGCGCCCTCGACGGCGCTGTGGGCGAGCTCTCGGAGGCCCTGCTCCTGCACCTCGACGACGAGGAGGCGACGCTGTTTCCGGCGCTCCGCTCGGCGGGCGCACACGTCGACCCGGAGACGACGCGCGCCCTCGCGGCGATGCGCGACGAGCACCTCGCGGTGGCGAAGCTCCTCGAGACCATCCGGGATGCGAGCGACGATTTTGCGCTCCCCGACTGGGCCTGTGGCAGCTATCGCGCGCTGTTCGGGGAGCTTCAGGCGATCGAGCAGGACATCTTTCAGCACGTTCACCTCGAGAACCACGTCCTCGCGCCGCGCTTCGGTTCGTGAGCGGGAGCGCCGCGATGCGGTGAAGCGGCGGCGCTGGGGTGGTCGAGCGCGTCGCGGCCCGCCGCGCTCGCGCTCTTGCAGGGGACCACGCCGCTCGCGAAGGGCGTCGCGGTCGAGGAGCTCGAGGTCCTCGGCAAGGCCCTGCGGGCGAGCGCGGCCGGCCGCGACGCGCTCGCCAAGCGCGGCGACCCGCAGGCGGTGCTCGACGCGCTCGCCGCCCTGGAGGGCGACGTCGGCAAGGCCGCGCGCGCTTACCTCGACCTCGTGCGCTTCCGCACCATCTGCTCCACGCCCCCGCGCGCCGCGCCACCAGGGCCGTCAACACCCTCCTCGCCGCGACTTCACCCGGACACGTCGCGCGTCGCACGGACAGGGGCGGCGTTCACCCGGACACGTCGCGCTCCGTGGTGGCCGGCGTTGCCGCCGTGGTGGCCGGCGTTGCCGCCGTGGTGGCCGGCGTTGCCGCCGTGGTGGCCGGCGTTGCCGCCGTGGTGGCCGGCGTTGCCGCCGTGGTGGCCGGCGTTGCCGCCGTGGTGGCCGGCGTTGCCGCCGTGAGCGCCGGCGTGAGCGGTTGGGCCGGCGCCGTGCTGCCCGTGCGCGGGGGCCTGGGCAGGGGAGGCGGCGTCGGGCGTGGCGCTGCAACTGCTGAGGAGCGCGGTGAGGGCGGCGCAGGAGGCGGCGGGGCGAAGGCGGCGGTGCATCCGCGCTCCCTGCCACGAACCGCGGGCCGGAGTCCCTTGCGGGGCGACTGTCGCGCAAGTTGCGCAAGCTCGCGCCTATTTGAGCAAGCCCCTGCCCGATCCGGACCGCCCGGGGACCGCGGAAAGGCGTGAACCCCGCAAAAGCCGCATGGCCCGACTCCTGCCAAGGGAACTATGCCTCCGCAACACGGCGACGGACCCCGATGGCGCGTCGCTGAGGCGTCCTCGACACGGCGATCGCCGCGTCGAGCAACGCGTCGATCCTTCGCTTCGACGCTGCGCATGTCGCCGCCGCGGAGGAAGGTGCTCGTGCATTGCAACCGCCGCCGGGAGCGGCGAGGCCCCATGGAGAGACATCATGAACGTTCAGCGTCGTATCCACAATCATCGATTCGCCTCCGCGCTCTGGCTCGCGCTCTCGATGGCCCCGTTCGCCGCGGGCTGTCAGGTGGAGATGGCCGACGAGGCCGTCGAGCCGATCGCCTCCGAGGCGCAGGAGGCGAGGGCAGGCGGCACCATCTCGGTGGCCCTCTGCGGCGGCTTCCTAGGGCTCACGTGCAAGCCCGGCTTCTTCTGTGATTACGAGATCAAGGCCATGTGTGGCGCGGGCGATCAGTGGGGCGCCTGCACGCCCATCCCGAAGATGTGCACGAAGGAGTACGACCCTGTCTGCGGCTGCGACGGCAAGACGTACGGCAACGAGTGCGCCGCGAACGCGGCGGGCGTGTCGGTGGCGTCGCTCGGCGAGTGCGGGGCTCCCGAGGAGCAGGCGTGCGGCGGCATCGCCGGCCTCGCGTGCGAGCGCGGGTTCTTCTGCGACTACGGCCCGGAGGCCCAGTGCGGCGCGGGCGATCAGACGGGCACCTGCGAGCGCATCCCGGAGGCGTGCCTGGACGTGTACGACCCGGTCTGCGGCTGCGACGGGAAGACGTATGGCAACGCCTGTTATGCGAACGCGGCGGGCGTGTCGGTGGCGTCGTCCGGCGAGTGCGGGGCTCCCGAGGCGCAGGCGTGCGGCGGCATCGCCGGCCTCGCGTGCGAGCGCGGGTTCTTCTGCGACTACAGCCCGGAGGCCCAGTGCGGCGCGGGCGATCAGATGGGCACGTGCGAGCCCACCCCGCGGGCCTGCCTCCAGGTGTACGATCCTGTCTGCGGCTGCGACGGCAGGACGTACAGCAACGCCTGCACCGCGAACGCGGCGGGGGTGTCGGTGGCGTCGCGCGGCGCTTGCGACGCGCGCCTGTGAAGCGCGGCGCTTTACGGCGCCATCGATGACGGCGCCATCGCCGTCCGGATACCCAAGCACGCGAAGAAGGAGCTCGAAGCCTACCTCGATTGCGGGCTGCTCTGCCGCGGCTTCGCGCGGCTTCGGTGCGATGGCTGCGACGAGAGCCGTCTGGTCGCGTTCAGCTGTAAAGGACGTGGATTCTGCCCGTCGTGCCTCGGCCGGCGCATGTGCGCCACGGCGGCGAACCTCATCGAGGACGTGCTGCCCGAGGTGGCGCTCCGTCAATGGGTTCTGACGTTTCCGTTCCCCTGGCGCCGCAGGCTCGCCCAGGATGGTGCGCTGTTCGGGCGGTCGGCAAACCGCGCCGAGCTTCTGCGCCGCACGTTTGCGATCGATGTCCTCGAGTGCCCGGCCTGCAAGGGCAGGATGAAGCTCGTCGCCCTGCTCACCGAGCCGAGCAGCATTGCCCGCTTCCTCACCGCGCTCGGCGAGCCGACCGACGTTCCAGGCCGCTCCCCCAGCGCCGACGCGGCGGCCGCCGTACTGGAAGAGCACCGTCCTGCGCCGCAAGGCGCTCGGAGACGCCGCGTAGCCGCAAGAACATCCCGGGCCAGACCAACGCCCGGAGGGCGACGTGTGCCCGCGGCACGCCAATGCGCCCCTCTGCACGCTCGGCGCCGCGCTCGACCCACTCTTTCGACCCATGAACGACGCGTCGCGACGCTCGCGGTCCCGCCACTTCGGATCGCCGCGCCACACTTCTCCGCGCAACGATCCGGCTTCTTTTAACTACGCGCTCCGGATGCGCGGCGTAGGCCGTGTCGAGGGCGACCTGGCGCCGAGCCGCGATATCTTCGACGCGGCCGTAGAATACATCAGCAGGTGTGAAGAGCGCAAGACCAGAATGCTGATGAAGGTCGTTATACCAGCCGAAGAACTCCTGGCACCACGCTCGTGCATGAGCCGGCGAGGCAAAGCGGTCCGGATAGTCGGGCTGGTACTTGAGCGTCTTGAACTGCGACTCGGAGAAGGCGTTGTCATCGCTGACGTGAGGCCGGCTGAAGCTACGAACGACGCCGAGCGAGCCGAGGAGCTGGGCGAGCCCCTCCGACCTCATCGCGGAGCCGCGGTCGGCGTGCACCGTGAGCGAGCCGGGCTCGACGCCGTGGCGGGCGACCGTCTCTGCGAAGAGTTGTTCGGCGAGCTCGGCGCTCTCGCGCTCGGCGAGCAGCCAGCCAACGGTCATGCGACTGAACAGGTCGAGGACGACGTACAGGCAGTAGAAGACCCCAGGCAGCGGCCCGCGCAGCTTGGTGATATCCCACGTCCAGATCTGGTTGGGGGCCGTGGCGGTGAGCGTCGGCTTCGCATGCTTCATCGGCCCACGCTGCGCACGTCGCTCGCTGCTCTCACCGGACGCCGCGAGCAGGCGGTACATCGTGCGGAAGGAGGCGAGATAGACGCCGCGCGACAGCAGCGTCGCGTAGACCTCCGGCGGGGGCTGATCGACGAACTCGTCGCTGTGCAACACATCGAGCACGGCTTGCCGCTCGGGGGCACTGAGCCGGCGTGGGCTCGGAGCGGACCTGGGCAGCGCGGGCGGCTTCGCGGGCTGGGTCTGCCGGTAGAGCGTGGCGCGGCTGACGCCGAGTGCCGTACACGCCTGCGCGATGGGGACGTGCGGATCATCGAGATCTTCGACGATGTCCATCAGCGCTCTTCGTCGTTCGTGAGGTTGATCCCCAGAATGGCAGAGACTTTTTTTTGGAGATCGATGCGCTTCTCAGCGAGCGCGTGCTTCTCCTCGAGCCGCGCGGAGCGCTTCTCGAGCTCGGCGATGCGCCGGTCCTGGCCGACGCGAAGGGCACGCCGCTCTCGCTCTGTCCCAGCGCCGCGAGTGTGCTGATGAGATGGTCTGGGCCGAAAATAGGCCAGCCAGGCTGCGGATGAATGAGCGTACTCGCGAAGTTTGAGGGGGTGCCGAGCACGGAGATTGAGGGACGCGCGGCGTCGTGGCCGGCGCCGCCTTGGGCATGGCCGGGCCACGAGGTCGGGATGGGCACGTGCGCGAAGCTCGAGGGCTTTTGAACGGCCGACGATCATCCGCGCTGTCCGGCGCGCCGCCGGTGCCCGCGCCCAGCGCGCCGCGCTCGTCATTCCGGCGGGGCCAGAAGGAGCGTGAAGAAGAGCGTGGTGCCAACTCCTGGCCGACTCTCCGCCCAGATCCTCCCGCCGTGGGCCTCCACGAGGCCCTTCGCGATCGTGAGCCCCAGCCCAACTCCCAGGCACGCCGTCTCCGGCGCCTGCCAGGATGGCGGATCCGGCCGGCTGCGCACGCCGGAGGGCGCGGAGCTCGCCTTTCGCGCGCGGCCCGCGGCGCTCGACCGCATCGAGGGCCTCTACGCGGCGGTCGACGGCGGCTGCCGCACCGGCGCAGTCGTCTTCACGCCCGTCCGCCCGCTCCGGCGTTGAATCCAGCCCCCGTCCGATCGAAGGTCGGCGCATGGCGGACGCAGCTCGGCCGCGGAGGCGGCACCTTGCCCTGCCCGCGTCGCGCTTCATCGGCCGGGAAAGCGAGCTCGTCGCGATCGCCGAGCTGCTCCGGCGCGGCGAGCGGCTCGTCACCCTCTGGGGCCCGGCCGGCATGGGCAAGACGAGGCTCGCTTTGGAGCTCGCCAGCCGCTGGGCCGAGGCGCACGCCGGCGAGGCCGTGTGGCTCTGCGAGCTCACCGCCTGCCGCGACCTGCGCGCCGTCTGCGGCGCGGTCGCGCGCGCGATCGGGGCGCAGGTCGCGGCAGGGCGCCGGGAAGCGACGCTCGTCGAGCGGATCGGCCGCGCCCTCGCGACCGAGGGGCCGGCGCTGCTCGTGCTCGACAACCTGGAGCACGTGCTCGAGCAGGCAGCGCCCGCCCTCGACGCGTGGGTGCGCGCGGCGCCCGAGCTCCGCTTCCTCGCGACGTCGCGCGAGCGCACCCGCCTGGCAGGGGAGATCAGCTACGAGCTCGGCCCCCTCGGCCTCCCCGCGGAGGGCTCGACCGAGCGGAGCGCGGCCGTGGCGCTCTTCCTCGATCGCGCCGCGGCCCACCGCGCTTCCGCGCCGCCGCCGCCGCCCGGCGACGAGCACCTCGCCGACGTCGCCGCGCTGGTGCGGCGGCTCGAGGGCATTCCGCTCGCGATCGAGCTCGCCGCGGCGCGCGAGGGCGTGCTCGGCGTGCGCGGCCTGCTCGCGCGGCTCGGGAGCCGGCTCGACCTGCTCGCGGGCGCGGCGCGCGGCAGGGAGGCGCGGCAGGCGACGCTGCGCAGCGCGATCGAGTGGTCGTGGGACCTCCTCGACGACCGCGAGCGACGGGCGCTCGCCTGCTGCTCCGCCTTCCACGGGCCGTTCACGCTCGCGGCGGCCGCCGCCGTCCTCGCGGAGCCCGACGCCGCCGCGATCGATCGGATCGAGGCGCTGCGCGACAAGTCGCTGCTCCGCGCGGCGCCCCCGAGGAGCGACGGGGCGACGCGCTTCGCGCTCTACGAGGTGGTGCGGGAGCTCGCCGCCGAGAAGCTCGCCGAGCGCGGGGAGCGCGAGGCGGCGATCGAGCGGCACGCGGCGTTCTACCTGGCCGCGGGCGAGGCGGCGGCCGCGGACTTCGAGCGGCGCGGGGCGCTCGACGCGCTCAACCGCATCGCCGGCGATCTGGAGGAGCTGCTCGCCGTCGCCGAGGGCGCGCTCGCCCTGGCGACGGCGCCTCGCGCTGGCTCCGGGGCGGCGGCCGAGCGCGCGCTGCGGGCGCTCTGCGCCATCGAGCCCGTGCTCAGCACCCGGGGGCCGTTCGGGGCGCAGCTCGAGCTGCTTGACCGCGCGCTCGCGGCGGCCGAGGCGCTCGCGGCCGATCCGCGCGTCGCGGCCCGCGCGCTCGCGGCGCGGGGGCGCGCGCGGCGGCTCCGAGGGCAGGCGGAGGCCGCGCTCGAGGACCTCGAGCGCGCCCGCGCGCAGGCGGCGGCGCTCGGCGCGGAGGCGCTCCTCTCGGGGATCCTCGCGGACCTCGGCGTGCTCCACCACGGCCGGCGCGACATGGAGCGCGCGCGCGACCACTACGCGCAGGCGCTCGCGCTCCACCGCGCCCTCGGCGACCGCCGCGCCGAGGGGCGAGCGCTCGGCAACCTCGGCGCGCTCCACCACGACGAGCGCCGCGAGGGCGAGGCCGCCGCCTACTACGAGCAGGCGATCGCGATGGCGGCGGAGATCGGCGACGGCCGGATGGAGGGCATCTTCTCGACGAACGCCGGCCTGCTCGAGCAGGAGCGCGGGGCGCCCGCGCAGGCGCGGCGGCGCTACGAGCGCGCCGCCGCGATCCTCGGCGAGGTGGGCGATCTCCGGCTGCTCGCGATCACGCTCGGCAACCTCGGCGCGCTCCACCACGAGGAGGGGCGCCTCGCCGATGCGCGCGCGTGCCACGGCCGCGCGGTGGGGCTGCTCCGCGAGGTCGGGGACCGCCGCTCCGAGGGGATCGCCCTCTGCCGCCTCGGGGCGGCGCTCGCGTCGGTCGGCGAGGTGGACGAGGCGCGGCGCGCGATCGAGCCCGCGGAGCGGCTGCTCGCGCAGCTCGGGGACGAGCCCGACGTGGAGCTCGCGCGGGTGGCGTCCGGCTTCGTCGACCTCGCGCTCGCCCAGGCGGCGCGCCGCGCGGGGCGGGGGGAGGAGGCGGCGGCGCACGCGGGCGCGGCGCGGCGCAGGATCGCGCGCGCCCGGGAGGGATCGCCGTCGAGCGCGAGCCGGTCCGACGACGTGCGGCTGCTGCTCCGGATCCTGGAGCGCAGCCTGGCGGCGCTGGGCGGCCTGCCCGAGGCGCGGGCGGAGGGCGAGCTCCTCCTGACCGAGGGGGCGCGCTTCGTCCGCCCGCCGGGCGGCGGCTGGCACGACCTGCGCGAGCGCCACGCGGCGCGGCGCCTGCTGCACGCGCTGGCCGAGCAGCAGCGGTCTGCGCCCGGCCGAGGGCTCTCCCTGGCCGCGCTGAAGGAGGCGGGGTGGCCCGGCGAGCGGATCTTGCCGGACGCGGCGGCGAACCGGATCTACGTGGCGATGAACCAGCTGCGGAAGCTCGGGATGAAGCCGTGGCTCCGGAGAGACGCAGACGGGTACTCGCTGGATCCGGCGCTGCCGGTCCACTACGTCGCGGTGGAGCCGGCCGCGGGGGGAGGGGGCGAGTCGCACGGGGGGGAGCGGAGGTAGGGGGCCCCCACCCCGCTCCACGAACACCCTCTCCGGGGGCCTGCGGACTGGATGCGAGAGCAAGGGTGATGGCGCCGCGGGAAGGAGCGCGCGAATCGCTTCAAGAGGGGATGAAGGGGCGGTCCTTGGGCGGGGACGTAGCTTGCTGCGCGGAGGTCACGCCATGCGCAACATGGCTTCTGCTCTGCTGATCCTTGTCCCTGCCATCCCCCTCGCCGGATGCAGGGAGGGTCGTGAAACGGAGCGCGCTGTCGCTTCGACCGGAGCCTCACCCGTCGTCTTCCAATTCCTCTCCTCCACCCTCCGCCTGTCCCTTCTCGGCCGCCTCGCCCGCGAGCGCACCCGCATGGATCGCCCGCACCTCGTCCATCGTGCTGATCTCGCCTGCAGGCTTGTCAGGCCGGTATCTCTTCACCCGCGCAGACCGCAGCGCGACCCCCCCGGGGTACCGCGGACTCGACTGCAGGCCGTCGAAGGCGACCTCGACGACGATCTCCGGCCGCACGTACACCGTGTCTGCGTCGCGGCCGATCTCGAGCTCCAGCAGCCGCTGCGTCTGCCACGCGAGCACCTCGTCGTTCATGCCCTTGAACGTCTTGCCGAGCAGGACGAAGCCCCCGGCCGCGGGATCGCGCGCCCCGATGTGCAGGTTGCTGAGCAGCCCCCGGCGCCGGCCGGTCCCCCACTCGGCCGCGAGCACCACCAGGTCGAGGGTGCGCGCCCGCTTCACCTTGAGCCACGTGCCGCGGCGCCGCCCCGCCTCGTAGGGCGCGGCGAGCGACTTGGCGATCACGCCCTCATGGCCGTGGGCGAGCGCGTCGGCGAAGAACGCCTCGGCCTCGGCCGCCGTCGGCAGCTCGATGCGCGGGACGCGCAGCGACCGGTCGAGCACCTGCCGGAGCGCCGCCGTGCGCTCGCTGCCGGGCCGGTCGAGCAGATCCTCGCCGTCGAGGTGCAGCACGTCGAAGAACAGGGCGCGCAGCGGCAGCTCGGCCCGCAGCGCGGCCGCGTCGTGCGCGCGGCCGAAGCGGCGCATCGTGACCTGGAACGGGTGCGGCGCGCCGTCCGGGCGAAAGGCGAGCGCCTCGCCGTCGAGCACGACCGAGCGGACCGGGAGCGCCCGGACGATCTCGACAATCTCGGGGACCGCCTTCGTGACCGGGCCGAGGCCGCGGCTGAAGACGCGCACCTCGTCGCCGGCCTTGTGCGCCTGCACGCGCACGCCGTCGAGCTTCCACTCCAGCGCCATCGCGCGGAGCTCGCTCAGCGCCGTCACGACGTCGTCGGCCGACTGCGCCAGCATCGGCTGCACGGGGCGGAGCAGCTGCAGCGAGAAGCGCTGGAGGCCGAGCGCCCCCTCGAGGAGCGCGGCCTTGACCACCTCCGCCGCGTCGCCGGCCAGCATCACCGCGCGCCGCAGCGAGGCCGGCGGCACCCGCGCCGCGCGCGCCACCGCGTCGACCATGACCGGCTCCAGCCTCTCCTGGCGGAGCTCGCCGGCGAGGAGCCGCGCGAAGAAGTCCCGCTCGAGATCGGTGGCGCGCGCGAACAGCCCCGCCAGCGCCGCGCGGCGCTCCCCCCCGGCCCCCGGCCCCGAGGCGCGCGCGATCTCCGTGAAGACCGCGTCGGCGTCCCCCAGGGTGAGCGCAGGCTGGGCGACGGAAGGAGAGGCCCGGCGGGCCTCGGCGAACACCGAAGGCCCGAGGCCGAGCCGCCCCTGGCGCAGCCGACCGGTGAGCCAGTCGACGCCGATCTGCACCTCCGCGGGCGAGAAGCGGCGCAGGAGCGCGGCGAGCGCGCCGATCTTCTCGACACGGCGAGAGAGCGCGGCGACACGCTCGGAGGTGGCGACAAGGTCGGAAACGAGCACGCGGGCAACCCTACCCTGGCATCTCGAGAGCTCACGCTCGACGGGTCTTTTGACGAGGCCGCTGCAGGGTGTCCTCCGCAACCGAGCCGGGGAACTCCACAGGATCGAACCTGGCCCATGGGCGCCAAGTGGTCTCCGCGTGGGCAGAGAGAGCCTACCAAAGGGTGTAACGCGGCGGAGCAGAAAAGCGCTCTCCCGCGCCGGAATGACGGTCACTCCCGCTTGCAACCACTTGCGGGGAGGGGCGAAGAATTATCATGTCATCTGCAGGCGAGTGCCTCGCTCGGTCGCCGCCGGCGCCGCGAGCAGGCGAGAGCGCGATCGCCTTTCAGAAGATCTCGGGCGCTGGATCTCGGGTGCTGCGCGCCATCGATTCGCCAGGTGCGAAGCGCCCGACGCGCCTGCGCCGCCGCGCGGGGGGAGGGCGCGCGGCGCTGCCCCGCTGTGGCCGCAGACTGCCGAATACGCCGCGAGATGGCCCCAGCCGCGCCCGTCTCCCTCGACGGCGCGATCGCTCCGTTTAGTTGACCTCCGCCGCGGGCCTTGATACCGGGTTGGCGGTCGGCACGCCGTGGGCAGGTGAACACGGCGGGCGGGCGCGGTTTTCCTCAACCACAGCTCAGGAATAGCGCCCTCCGCTGACAAGGCCGCGGATTTTGGCCTTGGGAGCAGCTGGCTTGGTTTTTGCGCAGCACCTCTCCGGCAGCTGGACTGTACTGGAAGGAGCTGACGTGGTGTTGGTGTCCGCACGGGAAGGCGACGGAGGTTCTTCGATGGTGGAGCGGCAAGTCCGGAAGCGGGTGGGCGTCGTGATGGGCGGCTCGTCGGGTGAGCGCGACGTGTCCCTGCGCTCGGGCGCGGCCGTCGCCGAGGCGCTCGAGGCCCGCGGGTACGATGTCGTGCGGATCACACTCGGGGACAGGTTCGGCGCGGAGCTCTGCGCGACGCTGCAGCGCGCGCGGCTCGACGCGGCGTTCCTGGCACTGCACGGACGTCTCGGTGAGGACGGGTGCGTGCAAGGCGTCCTGGAGCTCGCCCAGGTTCCGTACACGGGGTCGAGCGTGCTCGCGAGCGCCCTCGCGATGGACAAGCTGAAGGCCAAGGAGATGTTCCGGCTGCACAACGTGCCGACGCCTCCCTACTACACTGTGGGTGCGAATCAGGACCTCGAGGAGCTCGATGCCGTCCATGGCTCGTTCGGGTTCCCCGTCATCGTGAAGCCGCGCGGCGAGGGGTCGAGCCTCGGCGTGACCAAGGCCGGGTCGCTCGAGGAGCTGAAGTCGGCGCTCGCGCTGGCGTTCGAGTTCGACGACGCCGCCATCGTGGAGCGGTTCGTGGCGGGGACCGAGGTCAACGTGGGGATCCTGGACGGGAAGGTCCTTGGCGCGATCGAGATCGTCCCGAAGAAGGGGCTTTATGACTACGAGGCCAAGTACACGCCGGGCATGACCGAGTACCACATGCCGGCGCGCCTCCCGCCGACCCGCTATCGCGGCGTCCTGAACCTGGCGGAGCGGGCGGCCCAGGCGCTCGGGTGCACGGGCGCGGTGCGGGTGGATCTGCTCGTGACCGGCGGAGAGAACGAGTACGTGCTCGAGGTGAACACCCTGCCGGGCATGACCCAGACAAGCCTCCTGCCGAAGATCGCGGAGGCCGCAGGCTACGAGTTCGGCGACCTGTGCGAGGCCATCCTGGCGAGCGCCAGGCTGCACCAGCCGGTGCGGCGCCGCGCGCCCGCCGCCTCGGAGCTGCGGCTCAGCGAGCGGGGACAGGCCGAGAAGCGGCTGCGCCTCGTGAAGTCGGCGATCTGAAGCGTCCCCTCGAATTTTTCGGGAGAATTCACAGGGAGGCGAGGAGACGGGGAGTAAAATCCCACCGATCTCCCCGTCTCCCTGTTCAATTTCCCGCTACTGCAGCAGGACTCCTCGTCGCGTCTGGCGCTGCACCCAACCTCGGCCACCTGGCTCGATCCGCCCTACCCCGGGACAGGCTCTAAGGCACCCGCTTCATCGTGATGAAGTCGGTCGCCATGCCCTCGACGATGGGCTTGAGCTTGAACACGTCGCCTTCACAGCGGTACTCGAAGACGGTCCCTGGGCGGTCCATGCCGGAAAAGGCGCTGGTCGCGGGCACGGGCATGTCGCGGCCGCCGAGCGTGGCCTTGGTCTCGACGCGCAACCCGCTCATGTCGGCGCGCGTCGTCTTCCAGCGGCCAGGGCCCGCGGGCTCGTATTCAGCGCTGGAGCGGCCGTTCATCTTGACCGTGATCTTCAGGGCCATCCCCGCCGTGGGCGCCTCGAACACGTTCTCGACGCCGCCCTCGCTCGTCTCGCACACGTAACTGCCACGCTCGTTGCCGTTGAACGTGCAGACGTACTTCCCGCGCTCGCTGACGACGCGCGCGCCCGACGAGTTGCGCGTCAGCGTCTCGAGGAACATATCGGCATAGTCGTATTCCCACTTGCCCGCCGGGCAGCTCGCCGCCGGCGCCACGGCGGACGTGCCGATCGGGGCAGGCGCAGCCGGCGCGGTCGCGGCGGTCGCGCCCGCGGACGCAGGCGCGCTCGCGGATTCGGAGCGGTCACAGGCGGCGAGCGCAGCGATCGACACCACGGTGAACGGGAGCAGGTGAGGACGTGCCATGCACCGAGAGTACGCGTCCATGCGCGCAGTTGCACGCATCCTCCCCGGCGGGGGCCCCTGCCGAAAGCGTACAACCAGGGATGACCAAGCGTCCGGTGGTGGATCAGGCTGAGTCGCGGAAACCCCTGGAGCGCGCGGCGAGCAGCGCGGCGAGGAGGAGCCAGGGCACGGACGAGCCGCCCGCGTCAGGGCCAGCGCCACGCGCCAGGGCGCAGCCGTTGCCATGCGCGCGCGGCGGGGCGCTCCCCTCCGGTGCAGGCGCCGGAGGCGCGCCGCCGGCATCGCTGGAGCCGCCGGACCCGCCGGAGCCATTCGCGGCGGCGTCGCCGCCGTGACCCTCGCCGCCCTGGCCGCCACCGCCGTCGCCCTTGCCGCCCTGGCCCTCGCCCCCCGCGCCGCCTCCGGAGCCGCTGGCGGCCTCCGCGAGCAAGCAACCCCCGGCGATGCACTCGCCGCCTGGACAGGGCGCGCCGTCGAGCTTGTAGCGCCTCTCGCAGGCGCCGGTGGCCGGCGCGCAGACGGCGCGCCTGCAGGTGGAGGTGTCGGGCTGCGGGCACACGAAGGGATCGCCGCCGACGCAGGCGCCGTTCTGGCAGGTATCGGTCTGCGTGCAGGCGTTGCCGTCGTCGCAGGGGCTGCCGTCGGGCTTGCGCGGGTTGTCGCAATCGCAGGCGTCGCCGACCCCATCGCCGTTGACGTCGGCCTGGTCGGGGTTCGCGAGCAGCGGGCAGTTGTCCACCGTATCGCCGACGCCGTCGGCGTCGTCATCGTCGTCGCAGGCGTCGCCGAGGAGATCGCCCGCCGGCAGGCCAGCATCGGTGTTGGCCTGGAGCGTGTTGGGGACCGCAGGGCAGTTGTCCTCGCTGTCGGCGATGCCGTCCTCGTCGATGTCGAGCGCGCAGGCTCCGGCCCTGCACTGCCCGCTGAGGCACTCCTTGGGGAGCGAGCACGCGGCGCCGACGGGCTTCTTCGGCAGGCAGTCGCCGCCGGTCGCCGCGCAGTAGGCCCCGTCGGCGCACTGGGTGTCGAAGGTGCAGCCCGTGAGACAGGCGCCCGCGACGCAGCGGTACTCGGCGCAAGAGCGCGTGTCGCCCTCGGCGCAGACCCCGCGGCCGTCGCAGAGGGGTGCCTCGACGAGCTCGGAGGCGTCCTTGCACGAGGCCGCGCCGCAGGGGGTGCCCTGCGCCCGCAGCTGGCAGCCGCCGCGGCCGTCGCAGACGCCGGTGGCGCCGCAGGAGGAGGTCGGCTCTTCGGCGCAGTCGTCATCCGGATCGGCGCCGGCCTGGATGGGCCCGCATGCGCCGTCGGGGCCGGCGCCCTTCTTCGCGGCGGAGCACGCCATGCACGCGCCCGCGCAAGGGACGTCGCAGCAGACGCCGTCGACGCAGGAAACGCCGGCGCAGTCCGCGTCGGTCTCGCAGGGATCGCCGGGGAGGGCAGGGATGAAGAGCTCGCCGTCGGCGAGGATGCCGCCGGGCCCGTCGCCGCCAGTGACCAGGACCCTGCCATCGCTCAGCAGCGTCGCCGCATGGTTGGATCGCTGGGAGTACATCGTCTCTGCCGGAGACCAGCTGTCGGTGGCCTGGTCGTACACCTCCGCGGTCGCGCTACCCTCATAACCGTAAGCGCCGGCGATGCCCGCCACGATGAGAACCCGCCCGTCCAGGAGCGACGTGGCTGTGTGGTTCTGGCGCGCGGCGCTCATGGGAGCCCGTGCCGTCCAGCGATCGGTCGCCGGATCATACGCCTCCGCGGCCGCGAGATTGGCGTTGTCGGCCCCATAACCGCCTACGACGAGGACCTGGCCGTCATCGAGCAGCGTGGCCGTATGGCTCTGGCGCGCGGCGTTCATCGGCTCTGCCGCCGACCAGGTGCCCGTGTCGGGGTCGAAGAGCTCCGCGCTCGAGAGGTTGGTATAGTCGGCCCCGTAACCGCCCGCGACGAGGACCCGCCCGTCCCTCAGCAACGTCGCCGTGTGACCCTGGCGCGCGGTGCTCATCGGCTCTGCCGCCGACCAGGCGCCCGTGTCGGGGTCGAAGAGCTCCGCGCTCGAGAGGTTGATATAGTCGGCCCCATAACCGCCCGCGACGAGGACCCGCCCGTCCCTCAGCAACGTCGCCGTGTGGAGCTGGCGCGCGGTGCTCATCGGCCCTACCGCTCTCCAGCCGCGCGTGTCGGGGTCGAAGAGCTCCGCGCCCGAGAGGCTGAGATAGTCGATCCCTTGGCCGCCCGCGACGAGGACCTGCCCATCGTTCAGCAGCGTCGCCGTGTGCGCGCTGCGGGAGCCGCTCATCGCCTCCGCCGCGGTCCAGGTTCCCTCCGCCGGGTCGAAGAGCTCCGCGCCCGGGAGGCTGGTATAGGCGGTTCCGTAGCCGCCCGCGACGAGGACCCGCCCGTCGCTCAGCAACGTCGCCGTGTGGTCGTAGCGCGCGTCGAGCATCGGCGCCGCTTCCGACCACGGGCTTGCGCCCGCCAGGTCGTAGATCTCTGCGCTCGCGCCGAAGTCCTGGTTGCCGCCCGTCACGAGCACACCGCCGCCCGGGAGCAGCGTCGCGGTATGAGCGCTGCGGCCCGTGGCCATCGCCGGCACGTTCGACCACGAGCCTGCCGCCGGGTCGTAGATCTCCGCGCCCGCCAGGGGCCCGGACTCGGACGACGCGGACCCGCCCGTGACGAGGACCGAGCCGCCGTCCAGCAGCGTCGCCGTGTGGCGAGTGCGCGCGACGCTCATCGGCGCCGTGAGCGCCCAGCCGTCGCTCGCCGGGTCGTAGATCTCCGCGCTCGCGAGCTCTCCCTCTTCCTCCTCCTCTTCCTCGCCCTCGCCGTACCGGTCGCTCGTCGAGCGGCCCGTGACGAGGACGCGCCCGTCGTTCAGACGCGTCGCCGCGTGTTCGTGGCGCGCGACGCGCATCGGCGCCGCGGCGGTCCAGGTGTTCTCGGCCGGGTCGTAGATCTCCGCGCTGTCCAGCGCGCCCCGCCACTCGAGTCCGCCTGTGACGAGGACCCGCCCGTCGCCGAGTGGCGTCGCCGTGTGCTGGTAACGACGAACGCTCATCGGCGCCGCGGCGGTCCAGGTGTTCTCGGCCGGGTCGTAGATCTCCGCGCTGTCCAGCGCGAGCTCACCGTCGAGACCGCCCGTGACGAGGACCCGCCCGTCGCCGAGCGGCGTCGCCGTGTGCCCTTCGCGCGCGGCACCCATCGGTCGCGCCGGCGTCCAGCGGTCCTCCGCCGGGTCGTAGATCTCCGCGCTCGTCAACAAGCCCTCGCTGCCCCGGCCACCCACGACCAACACCTGCCCGCTGGCCAGCAGCAGAGCGGCGTGCTGGCCGCGCGCCTCGCTCATCGGCCGCGCCGGCGCCCAGCCGTCGTCCGCCGGGTCGTACAGCTCCGCGCTCGCGAGATAGCTTTCGCCGCCATAACCCCCCACGACCAGGACCCGCCCGTCGTCACCGCCGAGCCGCGTGGCGGTATGCCCGGCGTCCCGCCTCGTGGCCATCGCTCCGACGGCGCGCCACAGCGGATCCACGAGCAGCAGCTCCCCCGACGCCTCGACAAGCAGCGCGATCTCCGCCCCGCGCGCCTCGAGGCGCGCCGCGATCGGCCGCCCGCCTTCCGCGAACGCTCGCGGCGCGGTGACGCGCAGCCGCGGCGTCCCCGCGGCGTCCAGCACCTCGACGGCCTCGCCGCGCTGCCGCAGCGCCGCGCCGTCCACCTCCCAGACGGCCGCGGGCTCACCCGCCGGCACGGCGCCCGGCGCCACGGTGAGCCATTCCTCGATGCCCCCGGCGACCGCTCGCCAGAACGACGCGCCGCCCGCGCGGCCGTAGATCACCGCGCCGTCGACCACCGCCCCCGGGCCGGACGCGCCGGCCTCGCGCACCCGCACCTCGAAGCCGCCCGCGCCCGAGAGCCGCATCCAGCCGCCGCCGTCGCGCGGCAGCTCGGCCTGGAGCCGCGGCCCGCGCCCCGAAAGGCCAGCCGCGCCCAGCGCGAAGCCGCCGCCGGTCGGCACCGGCGCGCCGGGAGCGCCGCTGCCCAGCACCTCGGCGGCCTGCGCCGGGAACCGGCGCTGCACGAGCGCCGCCGCCGCCGCGCCGTCGTGCCCCGCCGCGCACCCGAGCGCGCCCATCCACCCCACCACGGCCAGCACCAGGACGGCGATGACCAGCACGCGAAGACCCGACCCAGCTCGCATGCTGGCGAATGTCTCACGCGGTCACGCCCGCAACAACAGCGCCGCGAGCGCGGCTCACACGAGCGATGTGCAGATTTCGAACCGGGGAGGATAGACCCCGACTCGGCGCTTGCCGCTCCGCGTCTCACGGACGAAGTCGATGTCCCAGCTCACGCCTCGAGATCGCCCGGTGCGAGCCTCGCCCCGAGCTGTCGCCCCGGGCCGCCCACGGCCCGCGCGAGCGCCTGCTCGCGCAGGTGCCGTCGCTCCTCGGGCAGGCGGGCGTGCAGGCGCGCCTGTACCCCCGCGAGCTCGCTCTCTGGGTACGAGCGCTCGATCCGCGCCACGAGGGAGCGCCCGGCGGCGGCGTGGCGCACCTCGTCGCGCAGCAACGACGCGAAGACCCGCCTGATCCGGTGGACGGCGGCGAGCGCCGGGTACGGCGCCTCGGCCTCGACGAGGGCGGCGAGCAGCTCGGTGTAGATCGCCACCCCGCGGTACTCGCCCAGGACACGGTGGCTCCAGGCCAGCTGGGCGTGCTCGATGTCCTCCGCGGAGGAGCGCTCGAGATCGGGCCTCACGCCGAGCCCGTCGTCGACGCCGATCGATGCTTGTGCGTCGAGATCGCGAGCGAAGCGGGCTTCAGGTCTTTCTCGGCTTCTTGCGGCGTCTCGAAGGCGTGCTGGTAAGAGCGGTAGATGACCTTGAGATAATGAACGATGCGGGCGAGGACGAAGAGCCGCTCTGGGATCAGCTGGACGAGCCGCTCCTCGTCGACCGGTAGGCGAAGTGTCGTGGTGAACGAGTCGAGGCGCAGCCGTCGCGAGCCGCAAGAGCGTCCGGCTCCCGGGGAGGGCTGACGCTGGTGTCGGAGCGCATGGGCGCGTGGCCCAGACGGCCCTCACGCCGCCGTGGTCGCCTCGCTGGCCAGCGCCCTCAACCGCACCGCCGCCCTCGGGGATCACGTCGCGGCTCTGTCGTCCACGAGGGGATCAGCCGATTGCTCGGGCTCCACCGCCCGTCAACTCCGCTACTCAACGTGATAGAAATCGCGCTCATGACATCGACTTGCTTCCGCTCTGCCGCCCCCTCGCTGCGACGCACCGTCCTGGCCCTCGCCGTCGCCCTGACCCTGACCGGTTGCTCGTCGGGCGGCGACTCGGGCGGCAACTCGCCGGCGCCCGCCGATCCCGTGCCCCTGACCGCGTTCTGCGCCGAATGGTCCGCCGCCCGCTGCGCCGGGGTGCAGCGCTGCTGCACGCAGACGACCGGCAAGTACGCCGACGACGCCGCCTGCGCCGCCGGCGAGACCGCCCTGTGCGAGGCGACCATGCTGCCCGCGCTCGGCAACCCCCAGTACATCTACGACGAACAGGCCGGAGGTGACCTCGTCGCCCGCCTGCGCCGGTCCGGCGACGGCTGCCGCGAGCCCGACGGCGCCCTGGACATGACCGCCCTGCTGAAGCCGGCCCTGGAGCCCGGCAGCGCCTGCGACCTGGCCGGCGCCGCCGCGCTGGGCGGGAACCCCTGCAAGGGGACCATCTGCCAACCGGCCAGCTCCGAGTCGACCGCCGGGACCTGCCTGGTGCTGCCCGCCGAGGGGGAGCTCTGCCCCGACCTGCTCTGCGCCGCCGGGCTGGCCTGCACCAGCGAGACGGACGGCCGCCGTTGCCGCCCCGCTCCGCCCTTGCCTGCCGAGGGGAGCCCCTGCGACAGCAATACGGACCTGTGCGCGCCCGGGCTCCGCTGCATGCCGACAACGGCCGCCCTGCGCGCCTACTTCGCCGGCGGGGACTATCCCGAGGAGCACACCTGCCAGCGCCTCCACAAGAACGGCGAGCAGGTCCTGGACCCTGGCGACTGCGAAAGCGGCCTCATGAAGATCACCTCCCAGGCCACCCTGGCCGCCACCTGCACCGCCTGCCGCAGCCACCAGGACTGCTCCAGCGAGAACACCGACACGTTCGACGGTCTGATCAGCATCGACAGCTACAGCGGTTACTGCGACCAGGGCGTCTGTCACGACGGCCTGAACGACGTGGCCCCCGGCAGCAAGTCCGAAGGCGCCATCTGCTTCGACGTTGCGGAGTGCCGATCCCTCAGCTGCGACCGCACCCCGAGCGCCTATGGCCACTGCCAGAAGGCGAATGTCGAGGCGCTGTTCTGCACGGCGCCGTTCACGGGCGGGGGCGCCGCCCCCGACGGGGAGACGGCGCTCACCACCTTCAGCTCGGGGTCCCAACCCGCAGCTCGCCCCTGAGGCCGGCGGCGCCGGGGCGGTGACCCGGCGGGACGAGGCCCAAGAACGCTGTACTAGGCGGCGCCGTGGGGGACGGCACGTGGTCCTGCAAGGGTGGCGACGGAGGCCGAGGTGGCGACGGCGGCTATGGCGGCCCCGGGCGCGGCGGCGACTCGATCGGCATCGCCTACCTCGACGAGGACCAGCTCACGCTGGACGGCGTCACCTACGAGCTCGGTCCGCCGGGCAAGGGCGGCATCAGCTGGGACTGGTCGGGCGAGACGATCACGGGGGAGGACGGCATTCAGATCGAGACGCTGCGCTTTCCTGAATAACTGGATTGAAGCTTACCGCAGCGAGCTATCCGGCTCGATAGAACCGGGCGCGAAGGCCGAAGGTCCCGTCGGCGAGCTCGGCCCGCGCTGGACGGTTCGAGCCCGGTCCGCTGCGCTTCATGCACTGCTAGATCGCTTGGGGTGTCGGTGAGTGTCGAGGTTGAGAGCATCACCGGCTTACCATGCGTCTGAAAAAAGGCAATCGTATAGCCTGGCCTCTCCCAAACGTCGTAGATTGGTCGCCACGTCCGGCACGACCACGTTGCCGACCTCCGGCGGCATGCGCTCGTATCCCCATGTTGCCTCGATCTCTTGAGCGATCCCTGCAGCGTACGGCTGCTCATCGGGCGATAGCTCAAAGGAGATGACCTGCCGCGTGGGTTTATCTTCCATCGAAGGTGGTTCGACAAGCTCGGGCTTGACCAGCTTGATCAGCTTGCCAACCCAGGCGGGCAGGATGTAGGCCGTGTCATGGACAAAGATCGTGACGGCACGAGGTGGCGTCACGTGGAGCGATTTCTTGCTCTCGATCCCCTCGAGGTCATCAACGAGGCGCGAGCTGTAGACGATGTAATAAGGGACCAGGAAGCTCACCCTCAATTCGATCGCATGACGGTGTTCTCCGGTGGCCTTCGGAAGATAGAGAGAACCGGAATAACAGCCGTCATGACTTCCCATCGCGAGATGAACTGAGAAATTGTCGACCTGGTTCTCGGGGAACTGCTCACGCAGGCGCCGCAACATGCCAAGCCACCGTTCGCAATCGGCGCCGGCTCGGCGGCGGGCGTCCACCAGCCGTCGTTCCTCTTCTGTTTGCACGCGACCAAGATCCTCGTACGGAACTCCCCGAGGGTAGTAGCGATATACGACGTCGAACAACTCCTCGACCCCGTGCTTCATGGCTGTGTGACTCTGGACCCATCCACGCGCTTGCGGAGGCTGATGTCCATCTCGTCCTTTAACATGGTACAGTAGATTCCTCGCGGAATAGTGGGGTTTGCCCTCATTATTTGCGCGAAGCTTTGGTCGCCACGTCGGCGCTGATGCGCGCGGCCTCGTCCGCTGGAATCTGCCCCTGAGCTCTGTTTCGCAGTGGCATCCCGAACGTCATCTGTGGACATTCCCAGAACTCCGGATATATCTCAACCCACCGCTTGACCTTCAGGCTAACGGTGGCTTTTTGCCAGCCTCCCGATTCGCCTGTTCCGTCGTCGGGGATCGTCGTAACGAAACTGAAGATGGTTGGCGAGAAGCCGTTTACTCCGGCCGGCGGACACTTCGAACTGCAGGTGTCGCTACAGAATACGTAAGTCTGGCCGTCTCCGGCGGTGTCACCGGGGCCTGAGCATGTGCCATTTGTTGGACTCTCCGAGCTGTCTCTCGGGCGCTCTTCTTCCTCTTCGTCTGAGCTATCCGTTTTGTTGCACTGGATCTTTTGCTCGCCGGCGCCTTGCCGCTCTCCCGATGGCGCATCTCCGAAGTCGCCGGATGCGCTGGAGCTGAAGACCGGAACGGGCTCTGAACCTGGTCCCGCACCTGCGCCCGAGGTCCATTCCTCGCGAGGGTAGCAGTCTCCCACCGTCCAGTTGCATGCCGCCAACACCCAGATTGCGATAGCGACGATGAGAAGCAGGCTCGTTCTTGAGCTCATCTGGAACTCCATCGCATCACGGGGCCGGCAACGACAACGACGGATGCGTAGCCTGGTAGAACAAGACTTCTTCCATCGATCCAATCCAGATTGGCGCTCGCCGATATGCCCAGCGGCCCCGCAAAGTACGCGCTTGCTTGCGCATGTCCGCCTACCGCCATCCCGGCAACCTGTCCACACAAGGTGCTTCCGCACGCTGGCATGAAGTAGAGCGCAACCGAAGGGCCCACGCCAATGTCGCCATCCCTCCAGCTATATCCAAGGGCAACGGAGGTGTGATTGTAAACGCCGGGTCCGCCTATCTGAATTGGAGGCACAACGCTGCACAGATCATGAACCTTCAACAGGAGGTTTTTTTAAGGTGCCAGGATATCCCAGCGTGCGGGCCTACCGCGAAGCGCGGCGCAGTGCCAGCCTGGATCCAGCCGAGACTTACACCGGCGCTCAGCTCCGATGCCTCTACCTGCGTCGAAGCGACACCGAGCACGAGAGCGAACATCGCCGCCGATGCGACCCGTCCGCGTTCCGTTCTTATCGGTTACTTCCCCCTTTAGTACCGCCCGGAGAACCTGGCGATGCACCCAGTTCTTCTGATGGCAGGATTGGGCGTCAAATGCAACCTGGAGGAGGGTATCCCAATGGACATGGGTCATACCGTCCAGAGCGTGGGCCACTGCGCAGCTGTCCGCGGCGCCAGCGTTCGTCAGGCTGCTGTCACTGGCGGTCTGTCCACGTGGCCGTGAGAGCGCACGGACGGCGGTGCGCCTGGGCTGCACGACGTCGCCCGCATGCCAGCGCCACGAGCGAACGCGACCCGCCGCGACGCCCTGGGCGGGCCGCCGCCGCGGTTGACGGCGCGCCTGTCGGTGATCATCGCGTCCCGCGTCGGGTCGGTGACGATCGCGGCCACGTGATCGCCGGCGTTCACCGTTCACCCCCGGCACCTACGCCGATCTGGGCCGCGTTCGCCTCGGCGGCGTGGACGTTGCGTCCGCCGAAAAGTCGAAGGCCCGAGGGCTGACGCCCGAGACTCGGCACCTGATCGGATCCGCGATCCTGGCGTGAGCGCGCCGTGGCGCGGTGCTGGTCAACACGTCCAGACGCGAGGTCGTCGATCACGACGCCGTCCAGCGCTCCCTCGACGAGGAGCTAATTGTTTCGTCGGTGGATCCGACGGCGACATCGACCGTCGCCGCGTCGAACTCTTCCCAGAACCGCTTGACGGATGGGTGTCGCTCCGCCGGATCCGGTCTGGTCGCCCGGAGGAGGATGTTTGCCAGCTCGGGAGAGCCCCGGAGCCCTTCGCGCCAGTCCTCGCCAGCGCGGTCGCTCAGCGCGCAGATGGCAAAACGCCCGAGTTGAAAGACGTTCGTCCGGCCGTCGATCTACGATCCCTGGATGAACTCTTCAGGGGCCATGAGCCGGGTAGAGCCGTAGTTGCGCTGGGCCTTCAGCGTGAAGCCCTCGCCCCGCCGAGGCGGAGACCACCGTCCGGATGGACTGATTGGCAAAGATGAAGTTCCAGATCCTCTCGGACATGTGATGATCCAGACGAACCGAAGGGTATGTGGTCGGGACCACGACGAGGGGCATGTTCGAGTGCCACTGGCGGGCGAACGCCTGGGGCCTGTGCACGATGCCGCACGTGCAGCAGCGTTGCCCGCCAGCGCGGCCTGACGACCGCGCGTCTGGAGCCGCCGACGGCGCGAGGGGAGCTGCTCCTGCCACATCCGAACCTCCGTTGTTGCGGTGTTTCGGGTTCGGGGCGGAGCCTGAACGAGAGCCCGTGAGGAGGCCCGAAATGGTAATTCTGACGACCCGGTATCTCGTCGCGAGTTACCGGGATCTGGTCAGGTGTGGAAACCGCTCTGGTGACGAATAGGCGTTTGCGGGGCTGCGCCGGGACCTCGCCGCCGCTGCTGCTCAGGCGCAGTCCCGCAAACGCCTATTCGTGGGGCCCAGGTTGGGCAATGCCGGAAGCGGAACTGGTCGGCCGCAGGCCGGAATCAATCGAAATCGTTGTGGTTTCTTCCGAACGTTCGCCGACGCCAGGGGAGAAGCCCAGGTTCGTCCCTGGTTGCGCGTGAGCGAGGCATGACCGAACCGCCCGGGAGCCTGTCGGACGGGCACGACCCGCGAGAACTCGGCGAACGGCGGTAAATCAGCCTGCCTTGCGGAAACCCCTGGACCGTGCAGCGAGCAGCGCAGCGAGGAAGAGCCAGGGCACGGACGAGCCACCCGCGTCAGGGCCAGCGCCACGCGCCATGGCGCAGCCGTTGCCGTGCGCGCGCGGCTGGGCGCTCCCCTTCGGTGCAGGCGCCGCCGGAGGCGCGCCGCCGGCATCGCTGGAGCTGCCGGACCCGCCGGAGCCATTGGCGGCGGCGTCGCCGCCCTGGCCCCCGCCGCCCTGCGCGTCGCCGCCCTGGCCCCCGCCGCCGTCGCCCTTGCCGCCCTGGCCCTCGCCCCCCGCGCCGCCTCCGGAGCCGCTGGCGGCCTCCGCGAGCAAGCAACCCCCGGCGATGCACTCGCCGCCTGGACACGGCGCCCCGTCGAGCTTGTAGCGCCTCTCGCAGGCGCCGGTGGCCGGCGCGCAGACGGCGCGCCTGCAGGTGGAGGTGTCGGGCTGCGGGCACACGAAGGGATCGCCGCCAACGCAGGCGCCGTTCTGGCAAGTATCGGTCTGCGTGCAGGCGTTGCCGTCGTCGCAGGGGCTGCCGTCGGGCTTGCGCGGGTTGTCGCAATCGCAGGCGTCGCCGACCCCATCGCGGTTGACGTCGGCCTGGTCGGGGTTCGCGAGCAGCGGGCAGTTGTCCACCGTATCGCCGACGCCGTCGGCGTCGTCGTCGTCGTCGCAGGCGTCGCCGAGGAGATCGCCCGCCGGCATGCCAGCATCGGTGTTGGCCTGGAGCGTGTTGGGGACCGCAGGGCAGTTGTCCTCGCTGTCGGCGATGCCGTCCTCGTCGGTGTCGAGCGCGCAGGCTCCGGCCCTGCACTGCCCGCTGAGGCACTCCTTGGGGAGCGAGCACGCGGCGCCGACGGGCTTCTTCGGCAGGCAGTCGCCGTCGGTCGCCGCGCAGTAGGCCGCGTCGGCGCACTGGGTGTCGAAGGTGCAGCCCGTGAGGCAGGCGCCCGCGACGCAGCGGTACTCGGCACAAGAGCGCGTGTCGCCCTCGGCGCAGACCCCGCGGCCGTCGCAGAGGGGGGCCTCGACGAGCTCGGAGGCGTCCTTGCACGAGGCCGCGCCGCAGGGGGTGCCCTGCGCCCGCAGCTGGCAGCCGCCGCGGCCGTCGCAGACGCCGGTGGTGCCGCAGGAGGAGGCCGGCTCTTCGGCGCAGTCGCCGTCCGGATCGGCGCCGGCCTGGATGGGCCCGCATGCGCCGTCGGGGCCGGCGCCCTTCTTCGCGGCGGAGCACGCCATGCACGCGCCCGCGCAAGGGACGTCGCAGCAGACGCCGTCGACGCAGGAAACGCCGGCGCAGTCCGCGTCGGTCTCGCAAGGGGCGCCGGGGAAAGCCGCGGTGTAGAGCTCGGCGCTGGCGATATAGATGCCGGGGCCCATGCCGCCGGTGATCAGGACCTTGCCATGGCGCAGCAAGGTCGCTGCGTGTTGAGATCGCTCCGAGTACATCGTCCCTGCCGGAGACCAGCTGTCCGTGGCCAGGTCGTACACCTCCGCGCTCGCGCTGCCGTGCCCATTGACCGAGGCATTGCCCGCGACCAGGACCCGCCCGTCCAGGAGCCGCGTCGCTGTGTGGTTCTGGCGCGCGGTGCTCATGGGAGCTCGCGTCGTCCAGCGATCGGTCGCCGGGTCGTACAGCTCCGCGCTCGCGAGCCCGCTGATCCCCTCCGAATCCGGGGAGCCGCCCGTGACCAGGACCCGCCCATCGTCCAGCAGCGTCGCCGCGTGCATCCGGCGCGCGGCGATCATCGGCGCTGCCGCTGTCCAGCCGCGCTCGCCGGGGCTCCAGATCTCCGCGCTCGGGGCGTCACCTCGGGGCCCGTAGCCGCCTGTCACCAGGACCCGGCCGTCGGCCAGCAGCGTGGCCGTGTGCCCCTGGCGCGCGGCGATCATCGCCGCCGCTGCGGTCCAGGTGCCGTCCGCCGGGTCGTAGATCTCCGCGCTCGCGAGGTTGACGTAGTCGGCCCCGACGCCCCCTGTCACCAGGACCCGGCCGTCGGCCAGCAGCGTGGCCGTGTGCCCCTGGCGCGCGGCGAGCATCGGCGCTGCCGCTGTCCAGCCGCGCGTCATGGGGTCGAAGATCTCCACGGTCGCGAGCGCACCCTCCGCGTTGCTCGCGTAGCCGCCCGTGACAAGGACCCGCCCGTCCGGCAGCAGCGTCGCCGTGTGCGTGTAGCGCGCGTCACGCATCTCCTTCGCCGCGGTCCAGGTGCCGTCGGCCGGGTCGTAGATCTCCGCGGTCCTGAGGTCTTTGTCGTCGGCCCCGTAGCCGCCCGCGACCAGGACCCGCCCGTCGCCCAGCAGCGTCGCCGTGTGCACGTAGCGCGCGTCGCGCATCGGCGCTGTCTCCGCCCACGGGCTCGTGCCCGGCGGGTCGTAAATCTCGGCGTTCGCCTCGACGCCTTGATTGCCGCCCGTCACGAGCACGCCGCCGCGCGGGAGCAGCGTCGCCGTATGAAAGCTGCGGCCGACGGCCATCGCCGGCGCGTTCGACCAGGCGCCCTCCCTCGGGTCGTAGATCTCCGCGTCCGCCAGGTGGAGGTACGACGAGTGGAGGCCGCCTGTGACCAGGACCCGCCCGCCGTCGAGCAGCGTCGCCGTGTGGTCAAAGCGCCCGATGCTCATCGGCGCCGCCGGTGCCCAGCTGCCGTTCATGGGGTCGAACAGCTCCGCGCTCGCGAGGAACGTGCCGTCGCTCGTCAAGCCGCCCGTGACCAGTACCTGCCCGTCGTCGAGCAGCGTCGCCGTGTGCCCTCGGCGCACGGTGCTCATCGATCGCGCCGGGGTCCAGGTGTTCGTCGCCGGATCGAACAACTCCACGGTCGGGACCTCGCCCGCCGCCCCGATGCCGCCGGCGACCAGGACCCGCCCGTCGGTCAGCAGCGTCGCGGTGTGCCCATAACGCGCGGTGCTCATCGGCCGCGCCGTTGTCCAGATGCCCTCGCGCGGGTCGAACAGCTCCACGCTCGCGAGGAACGTGCCGTCGCTCCAGCCGCCTGTGACCAGGACCCGCCCGTCGTCCAGCCGCGTCGCCGTGGGGCCCTGGCGCGCGGCGTTCATCGATCGCGCCGGCGTCCAGCGGTCCTCCGCCGGGTCGTACAGCTCCGCGCTCGCCACCGTGCCCGAGCCGTCAGAGCCGCCCACGACGAGGACTTGCCCGCTGTCCAGCAGCAGGGCGGCGTGATCTTGGCGCGGGGCGCTCATCGGCTGAGCTGGCGCCCAGCTGTCGTCCGCCGGATCGTACAGCTCCGCGCTCGCGAGATAGCCTTCGCCGTCAAAGCCGCCCGCGACCAGCACCCGCCCGTCGTCACCGCCCAGCAGCGTGGCGGTATGCCCGGCGTCCCGCCGCGTGGCCATCGCCCCGACGGCGCGCCACAGCGGATCCACGAGCAGCAGCTCCCCCGACGCCTCGACAAGCAGCGCGATCTCCGCCCCGCGCGCCTCGAGGCGCGCCGCGATCGGCCGCCCGCCTTCCGCGAACGCTCGCGGCGCGGTGACGCGCAGCCGCGGCGTCCCCGCGGCGTCCACCACCTCGACGGCCTCGCCGCGCTGCCGCAGCGCCGCGCCGTCCACCTCCCAGACGGCCGCGGGCTCACCCGCCGGCACGGCGCCCGGCGCCACGGTGAGCCATTCCTCGATGCCCCCGGCGACCGCCCGCCAGAACGACGCGCCGCCTGCGCGGCCGTAGATCACCGCGCCGTCGACCACCGCCCCCGGGCCGGACGCGCCGGCCTCGCGCACCCGCACCTCGAAGCCGCCCGCGCCCGAGAGCCGCATCCAGCCGCCGCCGTCGCGCGGCAGCTCGGCCTGGAGCCGCGGCCCGCGCCCCGAAAGGCCAGCCGCGCCCAGCGCGAAGCCGCCGCCGGTCGGCACCGGCGCGCCGGGAGCGCCGCTGCCCAGCACTTCGGCGGCCTGCGCCGGGAACCGGCGCTGCACGAGCGCCGCCGCCGCCGCGCCGTCGTGCCCCGCCGCGCACCCGAGCGCGCCCATCCACCCCACCACCGCCAGCACCAAGATGGCCATGGCCAGCACGCGGAGACCCGACCCAGCTCGCATGCTGGCGAATGTCTCACGCGGTCACGCCCGCAACAACAGCGCCGCGAGCGCGGCTCACACGAGCGATGTGCAGATCCCGAACCGGGGATGATAGACCCCGACTCGGCGCTTGCCGCTCCGCGTCTCGGGCGTCACGAGGACCACCACGCTCTTGTCGAGCGGCGCGTTCGCGCGAATCCGCACGTGCTGGCCGGCGACGACGACATGCCAGATGTTCACCGTCCCGTACCTCGTCACGACCGCTCCCTCGTAGATGTGCGCCGCCGACGGCGCGCCGCGGAGCGCCAGACGGCACGCGGCATAGCTGCCCAGCGCCTGATACAGGAGCACGATCGGCATGACGGCGTACGAGAAGCCGAGGAGCATCGCGACGAGATCGATGTGCCGGAAGAACGAGCCGACCCCGACAAACCCCGCCCAGAAGAGCAGCGAGTACCCGACGCCAGCCAGCTGGTGCCGGACGTGCCGCAAGGCCGCCCAGGGGCGCGGGGGCGGCGCGCGGAGCTCCTCGGGCAACTGGCTTGCGTTGGGTGGCTGCATGTCGTACCGCTCCGACATACCCGGGGCGGCCGCGGAGCTCAATCGGACAGCGCGCGCGTCGCCGCGTCCTCCCGCGCTCGTCCAGGCGCCTGGCCGCTCCCGCTGCGCCCGCGCTCGCCGCCGCAGCCCGCTCCCGCCGTCCTGCCAGCGATCACGGCGCGAAGATCACCGCCCCGCCCGGCGGGACGCTCATCGAGAGCACGCCGGTCGCGGAGACGACCTCGCTTGCGCCGCCGAGCGCGTCCCTGAGCTCGGTGCCGGGCGGCAGGCCCAGCGCCTGAGCGACCTCGACCGAGATGTGCTGCGCTGTCCCCGCGCGCGTCAGCGCCACCACCGCGGACTCCCCCCGGCCGTGCCGGCGGCCGAAGACCAGCGTGTCCTCCGTGGCGGTGAGGTTCACGTAGGCGCCGCGGCGGAGCGCGGGGATGTCCCGGCGCGCGGCCCCGAGCGCGCGCACGAAATCGAGCGTCTCCAGCTCGTCCGCCGTGAGATCCTCCTCCGGACGCCACAGGCTGCGGTTGTTCGGGTCGGCGCCGCCCCACGCGCCGTACTCGTCGCCATAATAGAGCAGCGGCGCGCCCGGGAGGCCCAGGAGCCACGCCATCGCGAGGCGCGCCCGCGCGTACACCTCGGGCGACTCGGGCGCTCCCGCGATGTCCGACCACTGGCGGCCCGGGACCTCCCGGCCGCGAGGCCCCGCCTCGTCGCGGTAGTCGGCGATCGTCGCGAACCGGGCCGTGTCGTGGCTGCCGATGTACGGCGTCATGATCGCGCCCTCCGGCCACCGCCGCTGCCCGTGCTCGACCCAGTACGCGGCGTGCAGCATGCCCTCCTCACCCCAGCCGAACGTCCGGGTAGAGACCCCGTGATAGAGGACGAAATCGAGCTGGCCGTCGAGCCCCTGAGGGCCGATGTACCTCGCGATCGTCTCGTAGTTCTCGTCGTTGCACGGGTCGGCGCAGTCGCTCCAGCCCATCGCCGTCTCGCCCATCAGGAAATAACGTGTGCCGGCCGGCTCGAACGCCTCGCGGACCTCCGCGGCGAGGTTGCGCGTCGCGATCTCCTCCACGTGCTTCACGGCGTCCACGCGGAGCCCGTCGAGATCGAACGCGTCGAGCCAGTGGATCGCGTCCGCCACGAACGCGGCGTTGGCCTCGGGCACCGTGTGGTCCACGTCGGGGAGGTAGCTCGCGAACATGCAATCGAGCGCGTGCGACGTCCAGTCGCACCCGTCCGTCCCGCAGACACACCCCGTCCTGAACCAGTCCGGGTGAGACGAGACGTACTCGTGATCTTCGTGCACGTGGTTCACCACGAAGTCCTGGAGGACGCGGATCCCGTGGCGGTGCGCCTCGGCCACCACCGCCCGGAGCGCTCCGGCGCCGCCGAGCCGCGGATCCACCTCGCGCGCCTTGATGGGCCAGTAACCGTGATATCCGGTGACCTGGTGGACTCCATCGCTCGCCGGGTAGGCGCCGGCGGGGTTCTCCTGGAACGGCGTGAGCCAGATGGCCCGCACGCCCAGCGCGTCGAGCGTGCCGTCCTCGATCGCCTGCCGCAGCCCCTCGAGATCTCCGCCGGCCCAGTCGCCCCGCGGGTCGGCGCCCGGCGTGGCGGGCGGATTCAAGGACGGATCGCCGTCGCGGTAACGATCGGTGACGACCATGTAGATGAGCGCGTCCTCCCAGGAGAACGGCTCGGCCTCGACCCAGAACACCAGCCGGAGCGGCTCACCGGCGCGGCCGCTCCGGGTCGCCCCGCGGAGGGTGACGCGGTATTTGCCGTCGTCGAGGCCTCCCAGCCGGATCCGCACGTCGCCGCGCGCGTCGACCGAGAGCTCCTGATCCGTGAGCGGGCGCGCCTCGCCGTCCTGGTCCTGTAGCACCGCCTCGAACGCGGCCGCCTCGGGGCCCGCGCCCTCGATGCCGTCCCGGTAGACGAGCCGGGCCTCGAAGGCGCCCTGTCCGGCGGCAGGCCGGGTCGCCTGGCTGGACGCGACCGCGAACGACGGGAGGCGGCAGTCAGGGACCTTGACGGCCGAGTTCTCGACCCCGTCGACGTACTTGCGGCGCCCCTCCGCCGGGTCGAGCACCCACGAGACCTCGCCGCCGGACCGATAGACGATCTTGTAGCCGTGAAGCCCCGGCGGCAGGTCGACGGTGGCCACGAGCCGGCCCTGCGTACCGCCCTGCAGCTGCGGGGCAGCGCCGAGATCGAAGCCGCTCCACTCGCCGGCGACGCGGACATCCGTGGCCCCGGGAGGCGCGTTGAACGTGAACGAGGTCGGACAGAGCACGTTCCCGTACTGCGCAGCACCGCCGCCAGCCCCGCCAGCGCCTGCGGCCTCGCCGCCAGCGCCAGCCGCCTCGCCGCCAGCAGCACCGGCGCCTGCCGTCCCGGCGCCGCTCGTGCCCTTCCCCTGGCCCGCGTCGAGCTCGCGATCGCCCCCACACGCGAGCGGGACGGCAGGGAGCATGACGGCGGAGACAGCGGCGATCATGACGGCAGAACGGCGGCGCGACATGGCCTCGAGCAGTATCCGATCGCGAGAGGCATGTCAGCGCGCGCGTCGCCCTGAACCACCGCAGCCGCTGCGGAGAACAGCGATGCTCCACCCATGTTGTCGCGTCGCTAACAGGCGCGCGCAGGTTCCGTCGGGGCTCCGCCCCGCACCCAGGCGTTCGCTTCGTGCTTTGTCGGGCCGAACCGCGTGAGCTCACGCGCTCGGAGCGGCCTGGTCTCGCGACCCGATCAAGGCGTGTACCGATAGAGCTCGATCCAATCGTAGGTCGCGCTCGCCGTGCCCGTCTCGGCCGTCACGGCTCCGGCCCAGGCCGCGCTCGACGACGCCCAGATCGTCATGAGCACGTTCTGCGGCAGCACCATGAGGTCGATGCGCTCCGTCCACTCGTGTCGGAGCACGTCGTCGACGGAAAAGCGGGCGCCGGACGGTGTCCATTCGATCTGGTACGTGTGAAAGTCCTCGCTCGGATCGAAGCCGAGGTCCACCTTCTTCGGATGCTGCGTCGGACTGACGGATTGCGTCACCGGGGGCCGTACCGGAGCGCCGGTGTACACCATGGCGTTGAACTGCACGTCATTCGGCTTGGCCCCTAGGCACTCGATGTCGAGCTCGTTCCAGTTGTCCGCTGGCCAGGGGGTGTAGATCGTGACCAGGGACGAGATGACCGCCGACCCTCGGGCCAACTTGACGCGAGCGCGCACGCGCCCGTACGTGAGCGAGTCGACGGAGCGAACCTCGGCACCCAGGAAGGACTTGGCGGCTCCGGAGCTGTCGGCGGTGCCCTGAGGGGCCGGCGTGAGCCGGAGGACCAGCTGACCACGTTCGATGGTAGCGGCCGATCGCGAGAACAGCGCCAGATTCTCCGTCCAGGAATGTGTCATCAGCTGCCAGCGAGCTGCGTCCAGCCGATCGAAATCGTCGCGGAAGAGCAGCGTGAAGGCCTCTTCGGCCGGGGGAGGGCCGCCGGCTGAGCCGCCGTTCCCCGTGGCGCCTGCCGCTGCTGTGCCACCCGCCGTTCCGCCTGCGCCACCCGCGCCGCCTGCGCCGCCTGCGTCGCTTGCGCCACCCGCGCCGTTTGCGCCGCCCGCGCCGGCTCCGGCGCTGGATGCGCCATCCGCAGCCCCAGCCCCCGCCACGGAGCTACCCGTTCCGGCGCTGGAACCACCGCCAGCCCCCGCGCCGGTGCCGTCCCCGCCAGCCCCAGTCGCCGAACCCGAAGGCTGGCTGGAGTCGTCACAGGCCAGCGCGGTGAATGCGGAGAACAGAAGCAAAGCGACCGTGCAGCGCGTCGAAGACATCATGCGCTCCACGTGGCGCACCGGGTGCGAGAGCGCTTCGCATTTTTTGCTTCCTGTCCGCGTCCCCGCTGCCGCACACTGACCCGGCCTTGAGCGCTCGGCCCGCGTTGTTCCAGCCCTTTCCGATGCTCGCCGGCCGGCGCGCCCAGGTCTTCCGTCACCAGCCGCAGTACCGTCGGCCCCGACATTTCCACGAGGAGCCGGAGATCAACCTCGTCGCTCGCGGCACGGGCATCATGGGCGTGGGAAAGCGCGTGGTGCCGCTCGTGGCGGGCACGCTGCTCTATTTCGCGCCGGGGCAAGATCACGCGCTCCTCGAGGAGAGCAGCGATTTCGTTCTGTACGTCGCGGCGCTCCGCCCCGAGCTGGGGGCTCGCGTCGCGGGGGCCGCGTCGAAGGTCGCGCTCGACGCTGTGCAGCTCACGCCGGCCGTGCTCGCCGGCGAGCTCGCGCTCCTCGGCGCGCTCGACCGAGCGCGCGACATCTCGGTCGTGGAGCATCGCCTCGCGGAGCTCTTCGAGCGGTCGCTGTCGAACATGCCGCTCCCCCACGTGGTAAGCCGCCGTATCTTCGAGCTCTTGCGGCTCGATCCGAATCTCCCCGGGGCGGCCCTCGCGGCGCGCCTGCGCACGGGCGAGAGCGGGATCAGCCGGCGTTTTCGCAAGGACGTGGGCGTGAACGTCGTCGAGTACCGTGCGCGGCTCAAGCTGATGCAGTTCATCGCCGAGGTGGATCGCGGCGCGAGCTTCGCGCGCGCGGCGTACGCCGTCGGGTTCGGGAGTTATGCGCAATGCCACCGCGTCTTCACGCGCGCCCTCGGCTGCGCGCCCCAGGACTATTTCGGCGGCCAGCGCGCGGTGCTGACCGAAATGACCGTGTAGATGCACGGAGGGTAACGGTGATATGCCGGTGACCTGGCGGACTCCATCGCTCGCCAGGGGTGCGCCGGCAGGTTCTCCTGGAACGACGTGCGCCCGATAGCCCGCACGCCCGGGGCGTCGAGCGTGCCGGCCTCGATCGCCTGAGGCGCGTTGAGCGCAGCGGCTCTCGGCCGAGGCAGCCTGGCGACGGCGCCCTCGGGAGCCGCGCGCGGCCGAGCCCGCCGGCCGACGCGGATCCGCGCCGGATCGCCCGCAACGGTGGCCATGATGCGGGGGCGGGCAATGGTATACCTTGGCGGGGAGAGGGCTTCTGCCGCCGCTGCCGAGGCTGCCTTGCCCATCGCCCGCATGACGAGCCCGTCCCCTCCCTTTCCGTACACGATCTCCGAGACCATTCACGAGGGCCGCGGCACCGCCGTGTACCGCGCTGTTCGAAGCGCCGACGGCCATCCGGTGGTCCTCAAGGTGCTCGACCCGAGGAGCTGCCGGCCGAAGGACCTCGCCCGGCTCAAGAGGGAGTACGAGATGGGCAAGATGCTCGACGTGGGCGCCGTCGTCAGGCCCCTCGCCCTCGAGATGTACGACGGGGCGCTCGCCCTCGTCATGGAAGACGCAGGCGCTGAGCCGATCGAGCGCCTGCTCGGCGCGCCGATGGCGATCGGCAGGTTCCTCGAGCTCGCCGTCCGCATCGCGGATGCCGTCTCCGACATCCATCAGCGAGGCGTCGTCCACAGAGACCTCAAGCCCGCGAACATCCTGGTCATTCCTGCCACCGGCGAGGTGAAGATCGCCGATCTCGCGCTCGCCTCATGGCTCTCCCGCGAACAGCACGCCCTGGAGCCGGCGCGCCTCATCGAAGGGTCCCTCCCTTACATGTCGCCCGAGCAGACAGGGCGGATGAACCGCGGGGTCGACAGCCGCAGCGATCTGTATTCCCTGGGGATCACGTTCTACCAGATGCTCACGGGGAAGCTCCCCTTCGACGCCCGCGACCCGCTCGAATGGATCCATTGTCACGTCGCCCGAGCGTTCGCGGCGCCGTCCGAGGTGGTCCCCGAGGTGCCGGAGGCGGTCGAGCGCATCGTGATCAAGCTCCTCGCGAAGATGCCCGAGGATCGCTACCAGACGGCTCGCGGCCTCGGCCATGACCTGAGACGGTGCTTCGACGCATGGCGCCGCGACGGCAGCGCCGCGCCCTTCCCGCTGGGCGAGCAGGACGCGTCGGGCCGCCTGCGCATCCCGCAGAAGCTCTATGGGCGCGACGAGGCGATCTCGGTGCTGCTGCGCGCCTTCGAGCGCGTTGTCGACACCGGATCTCCACAGCTCGTGCTCCTCTCGGGCTACTCCGGCATCGGCAAGTCGACGCTGGTCCACGAGCTGGACAGGGCCGTCGCCCGCGAGCGGGGGTTCTCCGCCTCGGGAAAATTCGATCAGCACAAGCGCGAGATCCCTTACTCCACCATCGTGCAGGCCGTTCAGGAGATCGTGCTCGAGCTCCTCGCCGACAGCGAGAGGATCGCGGCCTGGAAGCGGCGGTTGCTCGAGGTCCTCACGGTCAACGGGCAGCTCATCGTGGACTTGATCCCGCAGCTCGAGCTCGTCATCGGCCCGCAGCCGCCGGCTCCCGAGCTGCCGCCGGTCGAGGCGCAGAACCGGTTCCGCACCGTCTTCCGGCACTTCATCGGCGTGTTCGCCCGGAAGGAGCACCCCCTCGTCCTCTTCCTCGACGATCTCCAGTGGGCCGACTCGGCGAGCCTCGCGCTCTTGCAGGATCTGGTGACGCACCTCGACACGGGCCACCTCCTCGTCATCGGCGCGTACCGCGACAACGAGGTGACCCCCTCGCACCCGCTCATGACGGCGCTGGACGACGTGAGGAGGCAGGGCGCGCACGTCCAGGAGCTCGTGCTCGGCCCGCTCTCCCGCGAGCACCTGTCCATGCTCGTCAGCGATATGCTCCAATGCCGCCCCGAGGACGCCGCGCCGCTCTCGGACCTGGTCCACGAGAAGACGGCCGGCAACCCCTTCTTTGCGATCCAGTTTCTCCTCGCCCTCCACGAAGAGCAGCTGATCGAGCTCGACCCGCGCGCGGGCGCCTTCCGGTGGGACATGGCGAAGATCCGCGCCAAGAGCTTCACCGACAACGTGGTCGATCTGATGGTCGACAAGCTCGCGCGGCTCCCCGCTGGCACCCAGGAGGCGCTGAAGCAGCTCGCCTGCCTCGGGAGCGCAGCGGAGGTCGGCGTCTTGACGATAGCGCGCGACCGCTCGGAGGAGGCGCTGCACGCGGAGGTCTGGCAGGCCATCCTCGCGGGGCTCGTCCTCTGCCACGAAGGCACTTACAAGTTCCTCCACGACCGCGTCCAGGAGGCAGCCTATTCGCTCATCCCGGAGGCCCGGCGGGCCGCTGTGCACCTCGAGATCGGCCGGCGCCTCGTGTCTCGTCTGCCGGGCGGGGCGGTCGAGGAGCGGGCCTTCGACGTCGCGACCCAGCTCAACCACGGCGCCCACCTCATCACCGATCCACGCGAGAGGGAGGCGCTCTGCCGGCTCAACCTCCTGGCAGGGATCAAGGCGAAGGCCTCGGTCGCCTACGCCTCCGCGCGCAGCTACCTGGCGCAGGCGACATCCCTCTTGCCGCAGGACGCCTGGAGCGCGCGGTACGAGGACACGTTCAGGCTCCACCTGGAGCTCGCCGAATGCGAGTCCATCGTCGGCAATTTCCAGCCGGCCGACGAGCTGTTCGATCTGATCCTCCAGAACGCCCGCTCCAGGCCCGACCGGGCCAGGGCCCACCGGCTGCGCATGCGGCTCTACCAGATCGCCGGGCGGCACCGCGACGCCATGACGGTCATGATCGAGGCCCTGCGGCTCTACGGGGCGACGCTCCCGGAGGCCGACGAGGAGATCCACGCCGCCGTGGAGGCCGAGATCCGGCAGGTGCCGATCGCCTTGCGCGGCCGTCGCGTGGCCGATCTCGTCGATGCGCCCGTGGCGACCGACGAGGACGTGCGGGCGTTCATCAGCCTGGTCGCCGAGTCGGCCCCCCTCGTGTTCTCCGTGCGACCGGCGCTCTGGCCGCTGCTCGCCGCCAAGGGGGTGAACGCGTCCCTGCAGCACGGACACGCCGAGGAGTCCTCTTTCGTTTATAGCTGTTACGCCGCGGTCATGGTGTCCATCCTCGGCGACGTCCCCTGCGCGTTCCAGTTCTCCGAGATGGCGCTCAGGCTCAACGAGAAATTCAAGAGCGTCACGGCCATGCTGAAGGGGAGGCTGCTCTTCCACCACGCGGGCGTCATCAGCATCTGGCACAGGCACTACGCGACGAGCATCCCGCTCATGGACAGGGCATTCCTCGATTGCCTCGATGTCGGAGACTTCATCTTCGCCGGCTACTTGACGTACAACATGGTGTGGGTCGTCTTCGAGAACGGCGATCCGCTCGACCGCGTCATCGAGGTCGCGCGGAAATACACCGCCTTCGCCCGGCAGACCCACAACGACGTGGTGTACCACGTGGTCCGGCTCGAAGAGCAGCTCGCGGCGAGCCTGAAGGGAGCGACGCGGGGGCCCACGAGCTTCGACGGCGGCGACTTCGACGAGGCGAGCTCCCTCGCGATCCTCGAGAAGGCGGGCTTCGGCCTTGGGATCGCGATGGTTCATATCATGAAGCAGGTCGCCGCGTTCACGCACGAGCGTCACGCCGAAGCGCTGGAGTCCGCGGCCACCGCCGCGCTGATGCAGGGGCAGGCGGCGTCTCTGGCCATGGAAGCGACGCACCACTTCTACCACGCGCTCACGGTGACGGCGCTCCACACAGAGGCGCCGGCCGAGCAGCGGCAGCGATTGGCTCAGGCGCTCGAGGCGCCGCTCCAGAAGCTGAGGCGCTGGGCCGACAGCTGCCCCGAGAACTTCCGGAGCCGCTATGCCCTGGTGTCCGCCGAGGTCGCCCGCGTCGAGGGCCGGGACCTCGACGCGATGCGCCTCTATGAAGAGGCCATCCGCGCGGCGCGCGAGAGCGGCTTCGTCCACATCGAAGCGCTCGCCTACGAGCTCGCGTCTCGGTTCTATCGAGCGCGAGGGTTCGAGCGCTTCTCCGATACGTACCTGCGCGAGGCCCGCTCGTGTTACGTGCGCTGGGGGGCCGACGGCAAGGTGAAGCAGCTCGAGCAGCGCTATCCGCAGCTCCTCGAGCGGCGGCCGCTCGAGCCGACCGCCACCTTCGCGGCCCGCACGGAGCTGCTCGACGTGCTCGCGGTCGTCAAGGCGTCGCAGACGATCTCGGGCGAGATCCTCTTCGAGAAGCTCCTGCGAACCCTGCTCGAGTTCGTCCTCGAGCAGGGAGGCGCCCAGAAGGGCTGCCTCATCCTGGTGCGGGACGGCGGCCTGACGATCGAGGCGGAGGCCGCGATCGAGGAGCGACAGGGCACCGTGACCAGGGTCCTCCAGTCGTTGCCGGTGTCGTCCTCTCCGCTCCTCCCTGCCTCGCTCCTCCACTACGTGCGGCTCACCAAGGAGCGCGTGCTCCTCGATGACGCCGCGGCGAAGGCGGGCAGGTTCTCCGGGGACGAGTACATCGTCCGGCACAATCCGAGATCGGTCCTCTGCGTCCCCATCTTGCGGCAGGCCGAGGTGCTCGGTCTCTTGTACCTCGAGAACAACGTCACCACGCACGCGTTCACGCCCGAGCGGCTCCTCGCCCTCGAGCTGCTCGCCACGCAGGCGGCCATCTCCCTCGAGAACGCGCTCTTGCTCGCCAGGGAGCGCGAGGCGCGGGCGGCGGCGGAGGCCGCGGAGCGGCGCACGGCGTTCCTCGCCCACGAGCTGAAGACGCCGCTGACAGGCCTCCATCTGAAGCTCGACGCGCTCGCGCGATCGATCAAGCAGCGAGAGACGGTCTCCTCGTCCTGGCTATCGTCGTCCCTCATGTCGTTCAGGCGCCAGCTCGGCCGGCTCGACCTGCTGATCGACAGCCTGCTCGACCTCTCGCGCGTCCAGAAGGGGCGGCTCGCCCTGACGCGTGAGCCGGTGGACCTGGCGGCTCTCGTGCGGGACGTCGTCGGGCGGCTGAGCGAGCAGGCCGAGCTGGCTGGATGTGCGCTCCACGTGCAGGCGGAGCGCGCCGTCGTGGGCCAGTGGGATCGGCTGCGGCTCGAGCAGGTCGCGACGAACCTGCTCACGAACGCCATGAAGTACGGCGCCGGAAAGCCGGTCCGGATCGTCACCGACGGGGACGGGGCAGTCGCTCGCCTCTCGGTCTCCGATCAGGGCATCGGGATCTCCGAGGCCGACCAGCGGCGCGTGTTCGAGGCGTTCGAGCGCGCGACGGGGCTTCATCAAGCGCAGAGCCTCGGGCTCGGGCTGTACCTTGTTCGGGAGATCGTGCGAGCGCACGGAGGGCGCGTGGATCTGCGCAGTCAGCTGGGCTCAGGGACCACCTTCATCGTCGAGCTGCCCGTCGATCCGGAGGGAGAGCTTGGCCTCGCGCAGCCGTCCTGAGGAGAGGGGCGCGCGGGCCGCCTTTTGCCGACTGGGACTCTTGAGTCGGTGCACATCACCGTGGTCGATCCAACGTTCGGCACCGGCTGGGATGACTGGAACCAAGAGAATGAGTTGCAGCGGAGATCGGCGAATGATCAGCCGTGGTCGTGCGCGTGCGCGAAAGCGCGCACCTCGCGAGACCTTCCCGTCGCTGTAACGGGCATGTCCAACACCGACCGTCCACTCTTGGACCACGAAAACCTTGACGCCTACCGCGTTGCCATCGAATTCCTTGCGCTCTCCGTGCAGCTGCTTGAGGAGATCCCGAAGGAACGGCGCGAGCTCCGGCTCCAGCTCGAGCGCGCCGCGATGTCGCTCCCGCTCAACATCGCCGAGGGGGCCGGCAAGCCGAGCCCAGCCGACAGGGCGCGTTACCACGGGATCGCCAGGGGCTCGGCGATGGAGTGCGCGACCCTGCTCGACGTCAGCCGCATCATGGGCGTCGTCCAGAGCAAGGACGTCGAGCAAGGCAAGCGCCTTCTGTCACGCCTCGCCGCCATGCTGACAAGGATGTGCCGATAGCCACGTGTCTCGCGCACGTGCACGCGCACGCGCACGCGCACGATCACGATCACGACCACGCGCACGACCACGCGTTCGTGCCGTGTGATTGCCTGCCCCTTTCCCTTGTGGGGAGGTGTACTTATGCAACGCTGGGGTTCAGGGACGGTCCAGGCGGGACCCCTGACGCGCGGCCCTAGCGATCGCTCAGCGGCTCCTTGTCGCGCGCGTCCGCGGCGAGGTACTGGCGCAGGTGCCGGCGGAGGGAGACCCGCGTGATCCCGAGCGCGCTCGCCGTGCGGGTCACGTTGCCGTTCTGGGCCGCGTAGACCGCGAGGATGTGGCGGCGCACGGCCTCCCCGAGCGACGCGCTGCCGCGCGCGGGCGGCGACGGCCGCAGCGCGCCCGGCGGGCCCGAGCGCGGTGCCGCGGGCGGACGCGTGGCCGCGCCGATCTCCGGCGGCAGGTGCTCCAGATCGAGCGGCGCGCCGTGGGCCCGGAGGAACGCGCGCTCGACGACGCCCCGGAGCTCGCGGACGTTCCCCGGCCAGGGGTACGCCTCGAGCTGCGCGAGCGCGCGCGGGGCGACCCCGGCGCTCGCGAGCCCCGTCGCGCCGCTCTGGCGCTGGAGGAAGTGCTCGACCAGCCTGCGCACGTCGCCGTCGCGCTCGCGCAGCGGGGGGAGCGAGAGCGCGAGCCCGCCGACGCGCCGGTGGAGCGCCTCGTGGAACGACCGCCCGAGGACGCGCGCGGCGAGATCCTGGCTCGTCGCGGCGATGACCCGCACGTCCGCGACCAGCGCCTCGCCGCCGCCGATCCGGCAGAGCGGCTCCCCGTCGAGCACGGCCAGGAGCCGCGGCTGGAGCTCGAGCGGGAGCGCGCCGATCTCGTCGAGGAACAGCGTGCCCCCCCGCGCCAGCTCGAGCAGCCCGGGGCGCGCCGCGGGCCGCCCGTCCGCCCCGGCCGCCAGGCCGAAGAGCTCCTCCAGGAGGCGCTCGGCCGGCAGCCGCGCCGCGCTCACCGCAACGAAGGGGCCGCCCGCGCGCGGGCTCGCCGCGTGAAGGCGCCGCGCGCAGAGCTCCTTGCCCGTGCCAGGCTCCCCCGTGATGAGCAGCGGCGCGCGCTCGTGCTCAGAAAGCCGGCGCAGCTGCTCCATCGCGCGCGCCCAGCGCTCCGAGGCGCCGATGAGCCGCACCTCGCTGTCGTCCTCGACGCAGACGACGCGCGTCATCCCGCCGCCGGATGAGCAGAGGCGTTCCGTGCGCCGGGAAGGGGCCGCGCTTTCTTCCACATCGCATCTCCTCGATTCATGGGCAGACGGCGAGCGGCGCGCCTGCCGTTGTCTGGATTACCGAGCTGTCCTCAGCGCAGGCGGCGATCAGGGATGGGCCGCCGTGAACGAAGATGGGAACGACGGTGGGAACGACAGATGGACGATGGCGGATGAACGCCGGCCACGAGGTGGCGACGAACAACGAGGGATGATGGCTGACACATGCCGGGTGATCTCACCCGGTCAGCGACATCGACTCTACCGCGAATCACGGTCTCTTGGAAGGGAGATCCCGACCGGCGGCGGGGGGGCGCCGAGGAACTACGTGCTCAAAATTTGTGCGTACGCGCGGACCTGGGTTAGTCGACCCGTGTACCCGAAAGGAGAGACGACGAGATGAGCTCGAAGCGCAAGACCCCGGCCCGCACGAAGACCACCCGGGCCACGAGCCCGGTCGCCTCGGCGCAGCCCGAGAGCGCGGTCTCTGCCCCCGCCGCCGTCGAGATGCCCTCTGCGGCCGTGGAGCGCGCCGCCGAGCGCGCGAGCGCCGGTGCCCCGAAGGCCGCGCCGCCGCGCCCGCGGCTGTCGCGCGAGGAGCGCCACGGCCTGATCGCCAAGGTGGCCTATGGATATGCCGAGAGGGCCGGCTTCCGGAACAACCCCGTTGAAGACTGGCTGAACGCCGAGCGCGAGGTCGACGCGCGGCTCGAGCGCCTCGCCAGCTGAGGTCTCCGCGGCGGCGGCGCGGGCGGCGCGAGGCCGCGCGCCCCTGCGAGCCCGACAGGCGCGCTCGCGCGGGCGTGAGCGGCCCCGTCGGCCGGCGAGGGCGGGCCGCGGCCGCGCTCCCGCCGCTCCCGCCGGCCCGGCGGCTGCGCCCGCGGGCCTTCGAGGCTCGTAGCCGCGCCGCGGGATGAGTATCCTCGCGCTCCGCGTGGGCGGTGGGCCCACGGTTCGCGGTCCACGCGCGCTCCGGCCGCCTGGACCGCGGAGGTCTGCACACCGATACTTGCGCCATGCATTCAGGTCACGTCCTCGCCAACCGCTTCCAGCTGGAACGCCTCGCGGGCTCCGGCGGGATGGGCGCGGTATGGCGGGCGCTCGACCGGCAGAGCGGCCACGCGGTCGCGCTCAAGGTGATCTTCAACCAGGGCAGGGAGCACGTCGTGCGCTTCCAGCGGGAGGCGCGCCTGCTCGCCGAGCTCGAGCACCCCGCCGTCGCCCGCTACATCGACCACGGCGTCACGGCGGACGGCCTCTACTACCTCGCCATGGAGTGGCTCGAGGGCGAGGACCTCGGCGCGCGGCTGTCGCGCGGTCCGCTCGGGATCGAGCACAGCCTGATGCTCGTCGGCCGCGTCGCCGAGGCGCTCGCCGCCGTCCACGCGCGCGGCATCGTGCACCGCGACCTCAAGCCGACCAACGTGTTCCTGCCCGGCGGCGACATCGGGAGCGCGAAGCTCATCGACTTCGGCATCGCGCGCCAGGCCGACGCGACGTACGAGCTCACCCTCACCGGCTCGGCGATCGGCACGCCGGCTTACATGGCGCCGGAGCGCGTCCGCGGCGACGTCGACGTCGACGCGCGCGCCGATCTCTACTCGATCGGGTGCCTCCTGTTCGAGTGCCTCACCGGGCGCTCGCCGTTCGTCGCCCAGCACCCGCTGTCCGTCCTCGCCAAGGTGCTCTTCGAGGCCGCGCCGCGCCCGAGCACCTTCTGCCCGAACATCCCGCCGCCGCTCGACCTGCTCGTGGCCCGGCTGCTCGCGAAGAACCCCGCGGAGCGCCCCGCGGACGCGGGCGAGGTCGCCGCCGAGCTCCGGATGCTGAGCGTCGTGGAGGGCAACATGTCCACGGGCAACGGCCTGCCGACGCCCGCGCTGACGAAGAGCGAGCGCCGGCTCGTCAGCGTCGTGCTCGCCGCCGAGATGAGCGCAGGCAGGCGCGGCCCGCCGTCGGCTCGCCCGCAGGCGATCGCGGGAGCCCAGCGGGCGAGCGACACGATGCTGTCGGGCCACCACGCGACCGTCGTCTCCGGCAGCAAGGACGCGCTGCCCGAGGGCCTGCTCGCGCCGGCGCCGCCGATGAAGCCCCGGCCAGCGCCGCCGCCGACCACGCCGTTCCACGAGGTCCGGCAGGCCGCGCAGGCGCACGGCGCGGTCCTGGAGGTGCTCGCCGACGGCTCGGTCGCCGCGGTCGTCGCCGGCGCGGGCTCGCCGACCGATCTCGCCGGCAAGGCCGCCCGCTGCGCGCTCTCGATCCACGCGCTGCTGCCCGGGGCGTGGGTGGCGCTGGCGACGGGCTGGGACGTCATCGCCGGGACGCAGGCGGTGGGGCAGGTCATCGATCGCACGGGCGCGCTGCTCGACGCGCGGGTCCGCCACGCCGCGGAGGATCCGTCGTCGGGCCGGCCGGTGCTCATCGATCAGATGACGGCCGCGCTGCTCGGCGACCGCTTCGAGATCGCGGCGGGCAGCCAGGGCCCCACGCTGCTCGGCGCGCGCGAGCCGCAGGACGGCGGGCGCAAGGTGCTCGGGAAGCCCACGACCTGCGTGGGGCGCGAGCGGGAGCTCCGGGCGCTGGAGGACGTGCTCGACGAGTGCGCCACCGAGGGGGTGGCGCGCGTGGTGCTGGTCACGGCGGGCGCGGGCGTCGGCAAGTCGCGCCTCGGGTACGAGCTGCTCCGGCGGGTCGAGGCGCGCAGCGAGCCGGTCACCGTGTGGCGCGCGCACGGCGATCCGATGTGCGGCGCGGCGCCGCTCGGGCTGCTCGCGCAGACGGTGCGGCGCGCGGCGGGCCTGCTCGACGACGAGCCCGCCGAGGCGCGGCGGGAGAAGCTCGCGGCGCGGGTCGCGCGGCACGTCGGCGAGGCCGCGCGGGAGCGGGTGACGGAGCTGCTCGGCGAGCTGGTCGGGGTGCCGTTCCCGGAGAGCCCGGCGCTGCGCGCGGCGCGGCAGGATCGCGCGGTGATGGAGGAGCAGGCGCGGCGGGCGTGGCTCGATTTCCTGCGGGCCGAGTGCGACGCGCAGCCGGTGCTGATCGTGCTGGACGACCTGCACTTCTGCGATCGCGCGACGGTGGACACGCTCGACGCGGCGCTCCGGTTCCTGCGGCATCAGCCGCTCATGGTGCTGGCGCTGGCGCGCCCCGGGGTGCGCGAGGCGTTCCCGGGCCTGTGGGAGGATCGCGAGGCGACGGAGATGCGGCTCGGGGAGCTGTCGCGCCGCGCGTGCGAGCGGATCGTGCGGGAGGTCCTCGGCGACGCGCCGCCCGAGGCCGAGCTGGCGGCGCTCGTCGACCGGTCGGCGGGGAACGCGTTCTTCCTCGAGGAGCTCGTGCGCGCGACGGCGGACAGGCGGGCGGGGGAGGTGCCGGAGACGGTGCTCGCGATGATGCAGTCGCGGATCGCGGCGCTCGAGCCCGAGGCGCGCCGGGTGCTCCGGGCCGGGGCGGTGATGGGCGAGGTGTTCTGGCGGGGGGGTCTGGAGGCGATGCTCGGCGGGGGCGGGCAGGTGCCGCAGCTCGAGTCGTGGCTCTTGACGCTCGAGAAGCGGGAGCTCCTCGAGCCGCGGCCGGAGTCGATGTTCCGCGGGGAGCCGGAGTTCGCGTTCCGTCACGCGCTCGTGCGGGACGCGGCCTACGAGATGCTGACGGACGCGGATCGGGCGCTCGGCCACTGGCTCGCGGCCGAGTGGCTGGAGCGCGTGGGCGGGGACGATCCGGCGGTGCTCGCGCTCGTCGACTCCCACCTCGGCCTCGCCGTGGACGGGGCGCTCTCGCTCGGGAACGCGGACGGCGCGGCGGGGCACCTGGCGCGCGCGGCGGGGGTCCGCGTGCGCCGCGGCGAGTTCGACGCGGCGATCGCCGCGATGACGCGGGCGTTCGAGCTCGCGGACGTCGCGCGGCGCGAGCCCGACGAGCTCGCCCGGTGGGTGGAGATCCTCTCGAAGGCGGTCGGCCACGCGCGCCGCGCGCCGTCGCTGCCGGCGGCGTCGGACCGCATCCTCGCGCGCGTCGATGCGGTCGGCTCGCTGGAGCTCCGGGTGAAGCTGCGCATCGAGCTCGCGCGCGCGCTCGGGGCGACCAACCTGTTCCGGCTGTCGCACGACCTGCTCGACGACGTGGTCGAGATGGCGGTGGGGCGCCGCGAGCTCCTGCAGGAGGCGCTGACGGTCGACGTGGAGGTCTCGTGCCTCCAGGGGCAGCTCGCGCGCGCGCGGCGGGCCGCGCTCGACCTCGCCGCGCTCGGGCCGACCGACGATCCGCGGGCGCTCCAGTCGGTCGCGCTGGCGCGGGCGACCTCGGGGGATCGGGCCGGGGCGCTGGAGGCGCTGTCGCGCTGGGAGGCGGCCGCCCCGGGCGATCGGGTCGCGGAGGCGGTGCGGGCGAAGCTGCTCGTGACGATCGAGCTCTACGCGGGGGATTTCCGGGCCGCGGCGGGGGCGTCCGAGCGCGCGATCGCGCTGGGCCGCGCGCTCGGGCTGCGGTTTGACGGGGTTGTGAACCTTCACAACCTGGCGTACGCGTGTGTGCGGCTGGGCGAGCACGAGCGGGCGCGGTCGCTCTTCGCGGAGTCGCTGGAGCGGGCGGACGAGGCGGGGTACGACCGGGTGGCCGCCTCGAACCGGATGTACCTCGCGTACCTGGACGGCGTGGAGGGGGCGGGGGACGCGCGGGAGCGGCTGCAGGCGCTCATCGCGCGGGCGGAGGAGCAGGGCTACTGGCACGACGTGCTGCAGGGCCGCTGGGCGGCGGCGATGCTGCTGAAGAACGCGCGCAATGACGCGCTGGCGCGGCGGGAGTTCGAGGATCTTCTGGAGCTGTCGGTGCGGCTCGGGGATCCGCTGCTGGAGAAGGACGCGCGCGCCTGGCTCGACCGCGTGGACCGGTGAGGGGAGGCGTCCCCGGCATGCACTGCAGGCATGTTCCGGGCGCGTTCTCGCGAGACGCGACAACGCGCCTGGAACTTGCTGGGGGGCGCTGGGGGGCACCGCGGCCAGGAGGATGACAAGCACCCGCGCCTCAGGCCGGTATGCGATGGCGCGCGCCCGCGCCCGCCGATTTGTGACGGCTGGTGGGGGCGCCGCGCAACCTGAGGGAACGAAGCTTGGCTTCCATCACCCGCAGAGGAACGATGACCCACGCGTATCGACTCGCCTCCTTCTCGATCCTCGGCTTGCTGATCGCTTGCAGCTCGACGGATCCCGACACCACGCCCGGCGCCGGCGCGGGCTCTGGAGGAACCTCGGGCGCGGGGCAGACGACCGGCGGAGGTGGCGTGACGACCACGGGCGGTGCCAGTACCACCACGGGCGGAACAGGCGGGGCCGGAGCCACCACCGGCGCAACGGGCGGCGTCGCCGCGGGCGCGGCCGGCTCGGGTGGAGCGGGCGCTGGTGGCGGGGACACGGATGGAGCGGGCGCTGGTGGCGGCGGTACCGGCGGGTCGACGCCGGTTGGGGACCTCCACATCACGGATCCCGTTCCAGGCTTCGCGAGCGTCGCTGGCGGCACGACCGGCGGCGGCACGGATCTGAGCTCGGCCATCACGGTGGACTCGATGAGCGCGCTCCAGGACGCGGCGAAGGGCTCGACCCCGGCGATCATCCTCGTGAAGCCCGGGAACTACAGCGGGACGCTCGCGCCAGGCGCCAACAAGACGATCATCGGCATCGGCCCCGGCGTGACCATCACAGGCAACATCCGGATGAGCGGCGCCGGCGTGAACAACATCATTATCCGCAACCTCGCCGTGCGGGGCGCGCGTTGCGCCAGCTACGACGAGTGCAAGGCCGGCGCAGACGCCGTGTACACCGGGAACGGCGCCCATCACGTCTGGCTGGACCATCTGGACATCTCCGACGGTCAGGACGGCAACTGCGACATCACCCAGGGAGCCGACTACGTCACCGTTTCCTGGTCGCGCTTCTACTATACATACGACAAGGAGCACCGGTTCTCGAACCTGATCGCCGGCAGCGACGACGAGCCGGCGAGCCAGGGCAAGCTGCACATCACGTACATGAACAGCCACTGGGGCGAGCGCGTCGATTCACGCCAGCCTCGCGGGCGGTACGGCAACGTCCACATGCTCAACAACTACCACAAGACCGGCGGCGGGCAGATCCACGGCGTGGGCAAGGACATGGCGCTCATCGCCGAGAACTGCGTCTATGATGAGAACAGGTCGATCTGGACGGACATGGGCAGTCCAAGAGGCTGGAAGGGGATCGGCAACCAGGGGACTGGCGACGACTTGAACGACTCGAGGGGCACCGTCTTCGAGATCCCGTACCGCTACACGCCGATGCCGGCGTCCCAGGTCGTCGCGGCGGTCACCTCCAAGGAGTGCGGAGCCGGCAACACCTGCACGCTCGCTTACTGAGAGCTCCCCCCGGCTGGTAGGCCGGAGAGGGCCTCATCGGTTCGTCGAATCTACAGCTGAGCGGCCGGCTGGCGGCTGCCTCTCCTCCGGGCTGCCTGTGCCATCGTCCCGCTGGATGGCCCCGGACGGAAAAAAAGATACGCTGTCCGCATGCGCCAGCTTGCTTCGTCCCTCGCCGCCCTCTCCCTCCTGCTCTCGTTCACCCCGCCAGCGTTTGCCGAGGAAACCGTCACGGAAGCGCAGTGGGCGAAGTCCTACGGCTTCCGTCTCGGCGTGGAGGCGGACGTGCTCACCAGCACCATCGAGGCGAACCTCCCCGACTGGGAGACCGTGAGCAGCGACGGGACGAGCGGCGCGTGGGAGGGGAAGTCCTTCGTGGCGTCCTTCGCGGCGGTCGCCCAGATCAGGCTGATCGGGGGGCTCCACCTCGACGCAGAGCTGCCGTTTGCGTACGGGAGCAGCCAGGCGAGCGAGCCCGGCGCGGGGGAGCAAGACGCGGCGACCGTCGCGCCGGAGCTCGAGGGGTTCTTCTTCGGCAATCCCTCGATAGGACTTCACTACGCCGGGAACATTTCCCCCATGCTGATGCTCGTCGGCGGGCTCTCGGCCTCCATCCCGATCACGCAGGATCCGTCCGACGACACGAAGGCGGCCGCGGCGGCGGCGCTGGCCGTGCGGGGGTACTTCGACACGCAGCGGGCGCTCCTGGAGCACGTCCCGCTGCGGGCCCGCGGCGGCATCGAGCTGCGCCCGATCGAGGCGCTCTATGTGCGGAGCGATCTCGTGGCGATGTTCGCCATCCCCACGGGCGGCGGCGACACGGAGTTCTTCATCGAGCAGAGCAACGAGGCGGAGCTGCGCAGCGTGGGAGGGTTCGGGGTCGGGGCGCGGCTCCAGGCCGCGTTCCCGCTCACACAGACCGACAAGATGCAACTCGCGGCCGAGCCCTTCGTCGGGGTGGAGCCACCCGCTTCGGGCCTGTACTTCCGGGCCGGGCTGCTCGTGGCGCTGGACGAGCCGCTCGGGTTCGGCCTGGAGCAGGGCAAGCTCGCGACGCTCCGTCTCGCCGTGGGGGCCAGATTCTGAGTTGGCTTCGGCCGCGTGGCGCGAAGGGACAGGGCCTGCGCGGGATGGACCTGTGCTGGCGCGGGGGGGCTGCTAGATATCCCTGTGAATGAAGCGACGGACAGCAGAGCTCAGCGCCGAGGATCTGCAAGCGCTTGCGCGCTCTTCCAGCGAAAGTCTGCGCATCAAGGCGGCGCTGCACCCGCGCACGCCGCTCGCGACGCTGCTCTCGCTCGCCACCGACGAGGCCATCAACGTTCGTCGCGCCCTCGCCCGCCGCACGGGCGCTCCTCGCGAGGTCCTCGCGCAGCTCGTGCGTGACGCCTCGCGCGCCGTCCGGTGCGTTGTCGCCGCCCATCCAGGCTGTGACGAGCCGCTCCGCCGCTTGCTCTGGACCGACGGCGACGGCAACGTGCGCGCGATCGCGAGACACGCCGCGGCGATTCCGCATCACTTCAGCGAAGACCTCGCGCGAATCGCACGCAACGAGCCGGTGCCCGCCCCGGTGCTCGCCGAGTTTGCCGAGCTCGGAAGCCAGGCACGCTGTGCCGTCGCTTCTCACCGCGAGTGTCCGCGCGACTGGCTCGAGCGCTTCCGTCACGACGCCGACGCAGACGTGCGGCTCATCGCCGAGACGCGCATGGGTCTCTCGCTCGACACACTGCGTGCCTTCGCGCAACACCGACTGGCTTCTTATCGCGCCACCGCCGCCGCGTCGCTGCCGTGGGACGACGCGAGGATGCCCGAGCTGCTCGCTGATCGGAATGAACGCGTCTTGCTCGCGCTCTTGCGGCGTCCGGACTTCCCCGCCGCGTTCTACGCCCAGATCACGGACAGTCCGCCGCCCGCCGTGCGTCTGCTGCTCGCGACCCACGAAGCGCTCGACGCCGCGCACCTGCAGGGCCTGCTGCGCGACCCGCTCGTGGATGTTCGTCGGCGTCTGGCGCGGCGCCGCGCGCTGAGCGCCGAGCATTTCGAAGTGCTTGCGAGCGACGGCGACACCAGGGTGAAGCTCGAGCTCGTGAAGCGCCCCGAGTGTCCCGAAGCGTGCCTGCGCCAATGGAGCCGTGCCCCGAGCGAAACGTTGCGTCGCGCCGTGTTCGCGCATCCAGGCGTGACGCCGGACATCCTCGCCGCCGCGAGCGCCCTGCGCGACAACCATGAGGAGATCGCAAAACACCCGCGCACACCGGAGCCGATCCTCGTCCAGCTGGCCGACTCCACCAGCGCCTTCGTTCGTGGCGCTGTCGCGCAGAATCCGAGCACGACCGAGCGCATGCTGTCGCAGCTCGCGCGGGACCCCGACTCGTATGTGCGCTTGCAGGTTGGCAGAAACGAGAGATGTCCACTGCCCCTGCTGCTCGACCTCGAGCACGACCCGGACTTCGTCGTGCGCCGTCACATCGTATGGCGCGCGGACTGTCCGCTCGACATCCTGGAGCGGCGCGCCGCCGACGAGAACGCGCATGTCCGCTACGCCGTCGCGGACCACCCGCGAGCCACAGCCGCCGTGCTGTCGGTGCTGGCGCGTGACGGAGCGATGTTCGTGAGTTCGCGCGCCAAGGAGCGTCTCAGCGGCTCCTGACGACGCGGCTGGAGCCGGGGTGGGACGATTCAGTGGGGGCGCCGAGCAGCTGAAGACCCGGAAAGACGACGACGCTGATCGCGTGGGCACGGGGCTTGGCAGGAAAGGAGGACTATTTGTCCTTCCTGCCAAGCTGCCATCGTGGGATGGTTCGGTCAACTCCGGCAGAGAGGCGCGCCATGGAAAGGCCGTTTACTATCGTCTTCATCCTGTTCCCCCAGCTCACGCAGCTCGACTTCACGGGCCCGTTCGAGGTGTTGCAGCGCCTGCCCGGCGCGCGCCTCGTGGTGGCCTCCCGCGAAGGCGGCTCGCTGTCCGCCGACAGCGGCCTCACCTTCACCGGGCTCGCCCGCCTGTCCGACGTCACCGAAGCGGACGCCATCTGCGTGCCCGGGGGCTATGGCCTCACGGCGGCCCTCGGTGATCGGGAGCTCGTCGCGCATGTCCAGCGCCTCGGCCGCGCCGCGCGCTACGTCACCTCGGTCTGCACGGGCTCGTTGCTGCTCGCCGCCGCGGGCCTGCTCGAGGGCAAACGCGCCACCTGCCACTGGGCGTTCCGGCCGCTGCTCGCCGAGCTCGGCATCCAGACCGAAGCGGCGCGCGTCGTGCGCGACGGCAACGTGATCACGGGCGGCGGCGTCACCGCCGGCATCGACTTCGCGCTCACCCTGGTGGCGGAGATCGCCGGCGCGGACGTCGCTCGTTCGATCCAGCTCAGCATCGAGTACGATCCGCAGCCTCCCTTCGGCGCCGGCTCCCCCGAGACCGCGCCCGCCGAGGTGCTCACCCGCGTCCGCGATCGCGCCCTGCTTCAATATCCCGAGCGCCGCGCCGCCCTGCTGGCCGCGCTCGCCCGACCGGTGTGACCGCGCTCCCGGGAGCCTCCTCCCTCTCCCTCCGGGAGACGATCGGGGAGGGGGGCTGGTCGTGAGCCCCCGCGAGCCCCTTGAGCCCGGCGACGCTCGCCTCCACGCTCAGGCCCACACGCGCGGCCGCTGAGCGCAGCCGCTTTGCTCGGAGATGATCATGCCCCTCGAACGCCCTGCCCTGAACCCCAGTGATCTCGAGCCCCGCACCGGCTCGACGTACCCCGAGCCGCTTCGCGCGCGCGTCACGCCGCGCGAGAAGCGCGCGCTCGGCGACGCGCTCGGCCTGACGAAGATCGGCGTCAATCTCACCACGCTCTTCCCGGGCAAGGAGTCGGCGCTGCGGCACTACCACTCTCACGAGGACGAGCTCGTATTCGTGCTGGAGGGCGAGGTGGTGCTGCGCACGGACGACGGCGAGCAGGTGCTCACGGCGGGTCAGTGCGCGGGCTTTCCGGCCGGCGCGCGCAACGGGCATCACTTCGTCAACCGCAGCGCCGCGCCAGCGCGTTACCTCGAGATCAGCAACCGCGATCCCGAAGACAGCGCGGAGTACCCCGACGAGGATCTCGCCTTCCGCAAGGTGGGCGGCAAGTACGTCTACACGCGCAAGGACGGGACACCTTACTGAGTGGATGAGGTGGTGAATGACCACCGCGAGAGATGGGATCGGGTCCACGCCTAGATCTCCGGGTGCGGTCCGCCGTCGAGGACCAACACGTCGAGATCGCGGAGCTGCTCGCGGTCGCCCACGACGTCGATCCGGGCGATCTTCCCCTGCGCCAGCGTGAAGCGCAGCACCCGGAAGAGCCGCCCCTTCGGGGCCAAGACGATGCCCACCGTGCCGTCCACGAGGGCGGGGCGCGCAAACTTGGCGCCGCGCGCGGCGGGGATCGCCTGCTTGGCCCAGGCGCGCGCGCCGCGGACCTCGCCCCCGGCCGGGGGCTCGGCCGTGGCGTCGGCGTGGATCACGACGTCCGGATCGAGGATCGCCACGAGGGCGTCGAAGTCGCCGCCGCGCATGGCCGCGATGAAGGCGTCGACGACCTCGCGCTGGCGGCCGACGTCGGCGTCCGGAGACGGGGGCGCGCCCTGCACGCGACGGCGGGCGCGGCTCGCGAGCTGCCTCGCCGCAGCGGGGGAGCGGCCCACGATCGAGGCGATCTCCTCGAAGGGCACAGCGAACAGGTCGTGGAGCACGAACGCGAGCCGCTCGGCGGGGGTCAGCGTGTCGAGCACCACGAGCAGCGCGAGGCCGACGGAGTCGGCCAGCACCGCCTCGCGCTCGGGGTCGGTCCCGGCCTCGCGGTCCACGGCGGGGTCGGGCGCCGCCATCGGGTCCTCGCGCCGCGCTTTGCGCGAGCGCAGCATGTCGAGGCAGACCCGCGCCACGACCGTCGTCAGCCACCCGCCCAGGTTCTCGACGCCGCTCGTGTCGGCGCGGCTCAGGTGGAGCCAGGACTCCTGCACGGCGTCCTCCGCCTCGCTCAGGGAGCCGAGCATCCGGTACGCCACGGCCTGCAGATGGGCTCGGTGGGCCTCGAACCGCTCCGCCAGCCAACTATTTTCACCCATCGGTCACACTCCCTCGTCGTGCTTCGTCATGGCTGTGACGGACGAACCTTAGCCCATGTGACGGCGCGAACGGACGTTCAGCGCCCCGTCACGGTTGGCGAGCACACCCGAGCCCCTCGGGAGGAGCACGAACATGCTGAAAGCACGGATGAAGAACCCCGCGATGGTCATCCCCGACGTCATGCAGCCGATCTACGCCCTGATCGGCGCGGTGAAGAAGAGCGGCGTGCCGGCGCGGACGCTCGAGCTCGTCCACCTGCGGGCGAGCCAGATCAACGGGTGCGGCTTCTGCGTCGACATCGGCGCGCGCGAGATGAAGAAGGCGGGTGAGACCGACGAGCGCGTGTTCGCCGTGGCGGCCTGGCGCGAGACGCCCTATTTCACCGACGCGGAGCGCGCCGCGCTGGCGCTCGCCGAGGCCGCGACGCGGCTCAGCGACCGCGCGGACCCGGTGCCCGACGACGTCTGGGAGGAGGCCGCGAGGCATTACGACGAGCCGGCGCTCGCGGCGCTGACCCTGCAAATCGCGCTGACCAACCTCTTCAATCGGTTCAACGTCACCACGAGGCAGATCGCCGGCTCGGCGAGGCTCGACGCGCGCGCGGAGAACCGCTGACGAGGAGCGCGCGCCGGCAACCGCGGACGAGGCGAAGGTGTGGAGCCTGCGTCCTAAGAGCGACCAGAAGGGGCGCTCATGCCCCGGCGCGCGGTGAGCCATACGGCCCCGCCGGCGGCCAGAAGCGCAGCGGCGCCGAGGAGATAGAGCCGGCGCAGGGCGACCTGCGCCTTGTCGGGATCGAAATCGGTGAGCGAGCTCCGCGCGCCGCGCGGCAATACCCAGGCGTCGCTCCCGCCGCCGATCGCGCGCAGCGCGCGCCCGAGCGTCTTCTCGGGCGCCATCCGGCTCCGAACGTAGAGGATCCAGCGGCCCAGCGGCGTATGCCCCTTCGGCTTCTGCTCCATCGACGTGATGACCCGGCGGAGCTCCGCGGCCGTCTCGGCCGCGCTCCCCTCGCCCGGCAGGCGGGCCCATTCCCCGTGGCCCGGCAACACCCACGCGAACCTCAGCCAGCCGGCCTCGGCCGCCGCGAGCAGGTACCGCACCGAGCGGATCTGGCGCTCCCAGTCCTCCCAGCATTGCAATCGATGCGCCACGATGCGACCCAGGAGGCGCGAGTAGCTCAGGTGATCGCCGGTGAACAGGAAGCGGCCTCGATAGAGGAGGCATAACGAGCCCGGCGTGTGCCCGGGCTGCGGCAATACCATGATCTCGGCCTCTTTGGCCGCCTCTCGCGAGAGCGGCTCCCCCTCGAGCGAGAGCGGGCCGAGCTCGTTCCCGAGCTTGATCTCGACGTCGCCGGTCGAGGGCATGTATTTGTTCTCACGGAGGAGCACGTCCGCGGCGCCGAGGATGCGGCGGCAACCCGGGAAGCGGCTGGCGAGCTCGGCGTGGTGGTGCGTATGATCCCGGTGCGTCAGGAAGAGCCACCGCACGCCGCCGTGCTCCGCGAGCCAGCGGAAGACCTCCTCGCTCGGCTTCGGGGGATCGATCAGCACCCCGCCTCCGTCGCGCTCGATGAAATAGGACACGGCGCCGAAGTTCTTGATGGATGGCTGTCCGATGACCCAGACACGATCCTCGATGGGCCGCGGAAAACCGCGCCAAGGTGACCCGAGATCGCCCCGGCGAACCTGCGCCGCGCCCGGCTTGAGCGTGATGGCGCCGAACGGGCACGCCGCGACCGCCGTCCGCGCCGCCATCAGCTCTTCCTTGCTCCGCGGCTGCCGCAGCACACCGGTGAAGGCGCCCTCCTCGTAGGAGCCCGGCAGCACCGAGAGGCGGCGGCCTCCCCGGAGGTCGCTGGCCGGCACCACCTCGCCCAGGAGCTCCGGCGCGTAGTTCCGGCACGTGCCGGCGCCGCAGCACTTGCGCGTAACGAATAGCTCTCCCCACGCCTCAACCTGCATTTCGTCTTGCATCGCGGTACCTCGTGGATGGCAATCGCTGGTAGAGAAGCTCTCAGCCGAGCTCGGAGTTCTGCGTTTCTTCGCTGCCAGTCGTGGCAGTGTCAAGAATGACGGTAGCTTCTCCCGCTGCGCTTGACCAGGTAGCGGCGGGCGAATAGCCCGTTCGACCAGGCTGCACAATGTTCGACTTCGACGCGATCGCGACGTTCGTGGAGGTGGTGCAGCTCGGGAGCTTCAGCGCGGCGGCGAAAGCGCCGCGGCTGCCGCGTTCGACGGTCAGCCAGCGTGTGGCTCGCCTCGAGGCGTCGCTCGGCGTGAGACTCCTCGAGCGCACGCAGCCTGGCGCGAGGCGCCCTGTTTCACCGACGCGGAGCGCGCTGCGCTCGCGCTCGACGAGGCTCAGTGATCGCGGATCCAGTGCCCGATGACGTCTGGGAGGAGGCCGCGAGCATTACGACGAGCCAGCGCTCGCGGCGCTGACCCTTCACATCGCGCTGACCAACCTCTTCGATACGAACCGCTGGGGCTACGTCGCGACGCGGACGCCCGATGCGACGACCGCCGCGCTGGAGGACCGCCTGCCCCGCGCCTGCTGGGTCGAGATCAACCAGCTGCTCCATCGCCCCACCCGCCCGGGTCAGGCGCTGCGTCAATGGAACGGCTTGGGATTGCGCACGATCCACTTCATGCGCGTCCCGGGTGGGTGGTATTTGAGGATCATCGCTATCTGACGCGGGCGCGCCTCGGGGCGCCACGCCAGCCAGGCGACGTGCCCGCGCATCGGCTCGCAGCGAAGGATGAGGTGATCGTCCTCGTGACGATCCACGGTGCCCACGAAGGCGCCAACGCGGCCCGTTTTGTCGCCCCCGGGTTGATAGCTGTCGACGGTCTCCGTCGTCGTGTCGCAGGAGAGGAGCTCCTGATAGCCGAACACCACCTCGTGCTGAGACAGGTTGGTGAGCCGGATGAGGGCCTTGCCCTGCTCCCGGATCCGGCGCTCCTCCTGCTGGTTGGCCTCGACGCGGGCAGACTCTGCGAGGTGCTTCATCCGGGGCGTCATGGGGGCCACGAGGATGTCGCAGACGATGGGCAGGTGATCGCTGACGTACTTCCGGTAGATGTAGAAGGCCTGTGTCTTCGTGGGCAGCGCGCCGAGCGTGTCGCGCTGCGGATCCGTGGCGGGGAGATCGAAGTCTCCGAGGTTGTCCTCGATCCACGAGATCACGTCGACGACCGCGGCGTTGGCCACGTGCGCGCGCACGTCGTCGCCGCGAAGGAAGCAGTTGTCGTAGGCGCTGCTCGTGTACTCGGAGGTGACTGGATTCGTCTGCTTCCACTTGGACTGGCCGTGGATGCTGATGAGCGAGCTGGCCACGCCGCCGTCGATGAGCGGGACGAACCCTTTGCCCGTGAGATGCGCGTAGAGCTCGTTGGCGATCTGCTGCTGGCTGCTGGGCTTCGTCAAGCTCGGCGCCCAGTCCAGGTTGAAGTCGCCGATGACCATGACGTCGGGCTCGTCGCCGAGCTTCGACCCTTTTCCCACGCCTCCCTCGAGCAGCTCGCGCATGGCCGCGGCGCGCAGCTTGATGCCGTCGAGGTTGTCGGCCCCGAACGGGGCGTGAAACGCGACCAGGTACAGCTTGTGGCTCACGTCGCGGTAAGGCAGCCAGAGCTCGACCGGGAGGAGATAGGGACAGCGCCCGTAGAAGCCGACGCTCTGGTCTTGAAAACCGAGGAGCGGGCCCGACTTGATGACGAGCTTGCCGTGGGAATTGTCGTGCTCGTCGGGGGCCCGCATCAAGAGGCGCGCGGCGGCGGCCTTGACGGAGACGAACTTGCCTTGCATCCACTGCCCCGTGGCGCTCGAGCCGATCACCTCCGTCTCTTGCCGGAGGAGGATCGAATAGCTCTCCTGGCAGGTGCAGCGGTAGAACGTGACCGCGTCGACCGCCTGGCGCAGGTTGGCGAGAGCGGTGGTGTAGGGGCCCCTCGGCTCACACTGGGCGCACGCGCCGGCGCCGAGATACTCGCCGCAGACGCAGCTCTTCAAGCGGAGGAAGAAGCGCCAGTTGGACATCGCCGTGACGCCGGAGAGGTCCTGGCCCCAGGGGACGACCCCCTCCGACCAGTCATTCTGGATGAAGTAGAGATCGTAGTAGTCGCGGAGAGGAGCGGCGCCTTCCTCGGCGAGCGCGGCCCGCCATGCCACGGAGGGAGCGCCGCCGTCCCCCACGCAAAGGCCCTTCAAGATCTTCGGGTGGAAGTTGTAGCTCGACGCGAACTTCGCGCGGTTGGCGTCCGGGATCCGAGCGTCGTCGTAGTGATGCGGGTCTTTCTGGAGCTTCGCGTCGCGCCTCTTCGTCAGCGACGCGAGGGTCTTCTCCTCTTTCTTCGTGAGCTTCCCGGTCCGCTCCTGCTCCATTTTCAGGAGCCGCTGCAGCCGCTCTTGCTCCTTGAGCGTGAGCCTCCCCTTCGTCGCGAGCTTCTTCGTGAGCCGGTCCTTCTGCCCCTGCTCCTTCTTCGGGAGCTTCCCCGCCTGTTGGCGTTTCTGCTCGATGGTGTTGATCCGGATGAGATCGCGGATGTCACGACAGAGCGGCACCATGAACGGGTCGTACACGGCGATGACCTTGGGTGGGAGCCAGCGCTTGCCGGTCATCTCGCTGACGTTCTGCGCGTAGGTGAGCGGCTCGCCGCCGTCGATGGGAGCGTCATCCTGCTCGTCGAGGAGGGCCTCCTGGAGGGTGGTGTCGTCCGGCTCGTCGTCGTCGTCCTCGTCGTCCTCGACGACGTCTTCTTCGTTGGCGATCTGCTTCCAGTCCGAGGTGCCGACGTGCCCGCTCTCGATGGCGTTCATGTTGACGTAGGAGTCGGCGCGGCTCTCGAGGAGGATGCAGGCGTCCGCGTCGAGGGCCTCGAGCACCCTGTTGATGACCTGGTTGACGAAGGGGGTCCCCAGGCTCTTGCCGGCCTCGAAGGTCTGCACGTTCCAGCTCACCACCGTGAAGACGGTGGGCGGGAGAGGCAGGTTGATCACCGTGGTGTGGTCGCTCGGATCCGAGAGGCTCCCGGCGCGATTCTCGAGCACGTTCAGCGCGGCGTCGTGGCAGGCCGCGATCCTGGCGCGGCGGCGCTCGAGCAGCTCGGCGATGGTCAGCGGATCGGCCATGGATCACCCTCGATCGTGCAGGTTCCACAGCGCGGCGCGGACGTTGTTGTCGATCGCGCCGGTGGGCGCTTGCTTCACCATCTGCTGGAAGCGCCGCAACACCGCGCTCGCCTGGTCATCCATGGTGCCATCGGTGCGGCCGCAGGGCATGCCCAGGTTGTGCAGCCGCTGCTGGACGCCGGCGTCGCTCCGGAGGGGCAGGAGCGTCTCGAGGCGGAGCTGGATCGGCCGCGGCAAGCCGTCGATCGTCACGCGCACCGCGCTGGTCGAGGCGGGCACCGCCACGTCGATGTAGCCGTTCACCGTGGGGCCGCTCAACGTGGGGAAATTCGGGATCTCGAGCAGATAACGGGCCATGTCGAGAGGCTCGAACGCGACCTCGATCCGGAGGCGGAGCCGGGACATGGTGCCTTTGCGCACCAGCACGTAATGATGGCCGGGGACGACGTCGATCTGCTTCGGGCGCCGCGGCGGCACGTGGAGCTTGTCGCCGGGGTGGAGCGTGTTCCGGCTCTCGCGGGCGCCGCGGAGCGGCGCGTTGGGCTCGTAGCCCCAGAGGATCTCGGGGAGGTGACCGAAGCGGAGCGCGAGCTTGTCAACGCCCTCACCGGGCTGCACCGTGTGCTCTCCGCCGCCGAGCTGCGCTTCCTCCGGCGGGCGCCAGTCCGGGGACAGGTTGCTCGTGATGTTCTGCTCGGGCAGCCCTTCGCTGATCATGACGTCCCACGCGTCCTGGTCGATGCCCACGAGGGTCAAGCCGTGCGTCACGCTGTCGAGCCCCTCGAAGCGCGCCGGGCCGAACGCGGAGCTTGGCAGGCGGTAGCGCGCCTGTCCTCTGGAGAGCTCGATGAGATGATCGCCGAGGGGGCGCACGCCCTCTCCGATACGCTCGACGACCGTGACCTCGAGCGCCTTCTTGGTGACCGGAGGGCACGGGGTCGTCGTGCCCTGGAGGGGCACGGTGCCAAAGCCGCCGGCCGAGGTGTTCGCCTGGAAGAACGCCTGCGAGGTGGGGCCGCCGGTGGAAGGGTTCATGTCGAGCCCGCGCGGGCCTGGGCGGTGGCCTTGAATTGCTGCTCGGTCACGCGATTCTGCTCCTCGAGCGAGAGGCGCCGTCCCACCTCGTTCACCGCGAGGCGGAGGCGATGGGAGGTGGACGCGATCGAGGCATCACGGAGCAGATCTCCGATCCAGGCGTGCTGCGGCGCCGCCTCGAACTCCCACCCCAGGACCGCGCCGATGTTGGCATAGAGGCACAGGTCCTGCGGACTCTCGAGCCCGAGGGCGGTGGCGCGCGCGACCGCGCCGCGCAGCGAGGCCTGGAGCGCCGACGGGGATTGCGCCTCCGCGACCGCCGGGAAATGGCGCCGGACATGGGCCTCCAGATCCCTCATGAAGCACGCCTCGCGCGCGGCGGCCAGGACCCGAAGCTGCTCCGCGCGAATCGTCAACATGCTGCGAAAGATACTACATGGTCGTTCCGGACGCCGGCAAGCCGAAAATGAGCCCGAGCGCTCGCGCTTCGGGGGCGCGAAACGCTGCAATGCGACGGAGATCGTGATGGATCGAGAGGACCGCTGTCGGACTGGCAGTGCGGGCAAGACATCCTGATCAGCCTCGTTGACGAGCGCCGCAGCATCCGCACGTACGGCACGGCCTCGTGATCTTCGAACGAGGTCTGGATGTCGGCCCACTGGATGCGCAGGTACAGGCCGGCGCGCGCCCGCGCGGAGCGCCGGTTGAGCGGCGCGGGAGGACAGATCAAGCAGGAACCTGCTCGGCCGCCGGGAAGCGCGGGGACGACCACTGCCTTGTCGCGCAGCAGAGGTCGCCCGAAAATTTCCCTGGAGGGAGGATCGCTGGTCGCATTCCGTCCTGCTCGACACTACGATGAGGCTCCGACAGCAGCGCCCCTGAAGGATGCGAGGGGGGCAATGATGGAGCTGCCGGATTACACGCTGGAAAAGGTAATCTACGACGGCAACGAGACACGGGTATGGCGCGCGGTCCATGTCCCCTCGGGGACGCGCGTGGCAATCAAGATCCCCGTGGCCGAGGTGGCCAGTCCGCGCGTGATGGGGCGGCTGATCCACGAGCACCAGGTGCTCATGCAGCTCGCCGAGGTGCCCGGGGTGGCGCGCGCACGGGCGCTGGAGCAGCGGGGCGGCACGGCGGCGCTGGTGCTCGAGGATCCTGGCCTCGGCTCGCTCGAGCGCCTGCTCGCCAGGCGGGGGCGCGTGCCGGTCGGGGCAGCGCTGCGGCTCGGCCGGCTCCTGTCACGGGTGCTCGAGGGGGTGCACGCCGCTGGCGTGATGCACAAGGACATCAAGCCGCAAAACGTGCTGGTGGACGAGGCGTGCGAGAGGGTCACGCTGCTCGACTTCGGCATCGCCTCGCTGCTGTCCCAGGAGGCGACCGAGGCGAGCATCCCCGAGGCGCTGGAGGGGACGCTCGTCTATATTTCCCCGGAGCAGACGGGGCGCACGGCGCGCGCGCTCGATACGCGCACGGACCTCTACTCGCTGGGGGTGACGCTCTTCGAGGTGACGTCGGGGCGGCTGCCGTTCACGGAGCGTGATCCGCTCTCGCTGGTGCACGCGCACCTGGCCAAGGACCCGCCTCCGCTCGACGCCGTCGCCCCGGAGGTGCCGAGGGCCGTGGCAGCCATCGTGGCGAAGCTCCTGGCCAAGGATCCCGAGCGGCGCTACCAGACGGCCCGCGGCGCGGCGGAGGATCTGGAGGAGGCCCTCCGTCAATGGGACGAGCGGGGCACGGTCGAGCCGTTCGGCCTGGGAAGGAAAGACTTCTCGCGCAAGCTCCGGTTGCCGCAGGTGCTCGTGGGGCGGGAGCGCGACGTCGAGCGGGTGGGCGAGTCCTTTGCGCGCGCCGCGCAGGGCATGACCGAGCTCCTGCTCGTCGGCGGCCCCTCGGGCATCGGCAAGACGGCGCTCGTGCGCACGGTCTACAGGGATATCGCGCAGGCGGGGCGCGGGCTCCTGATCGCCGGAAAGCACGATCAGCTCGCGCGGTCGACGCCCTATGCGGCGCTGGCGCAAGCGTTCGGGGCGCTGATGCGCCAATGGCTCTCCAGCTCGGAGGCGGTGCTCGAGGCCTGGCAGGAGCGGATCCGGCGCGAGGTCGGGGACAACGCGCGGCTCATCGCCGACGTCGTGCCGGAGCTCGACCTGGTCATGGGCAAGCTGCCGCCGGTGCCGCCGGTGGAGGGCGAACAGGTGCTCAACCGGCAGAAGCTCACGTGGCTGAATTTCGTGCGAGCCGTCACGGCGCCGAACCCGCCGCTGGTGATGTTCCTGGACGACATGCAATGGGCCGACAGCGCCACGCTGATCATCCTGCAGACCTTGCTGACGGACGTGGAGCGCAAATCGCTGCTGGTGATCGCGGCGTACCGCGACAACGAGACGCCGCCCGAGCACCCGCTGTGGAAGCTCGTGGAGGCGGTGGAAAAGAGCGACGCCAACGTCTCGCGGATGACGGTGGGCCCGCTGTCGGCAGAGCAGGTGCAAAAGTGGTGTTCGCGGACGCTGGAGAGCGAGCCTGCGCGGGTGGAGCCGCTGGCGCGCGTGCTCTCGCGCAAGACCCGCGGAAACCCCTTCTTCCTGGAGCAGCTGCTGCTCTCCCTGCACCGGCAGAGGCAGGTGGTGAGGGACCCGGAGACCGGGGCGTGGCGGTGGGAGCAATCGTCGCTGGAGAAGGCGGGTGTCACCGACAACGTGGTGGCGCTCCTGACGGACAAGGTGCGTGAGATGCCCGAGCCGACGCAGCAGCTCCTGGGGCTCGCGGCCTGCGCAGGCCACACGTTCCACCTGCACGACCTGGAGCGGCTCAGCGGGTGGGAGCGCGCCCGCGTGACGGGGGCGTTATGGCCGGCGCTGGACACAGAGCTGGTGGTGCCGGTCGATGGGGCCTACCGCCCCGCGCAGGCGCTCGGGGTCATCGGCGCAGCGGCGATGGACGCGGCCTACCGGTTCCTGCACGACCGCGTGCAGCAGGCGAGTTATGAGCGGATCTCGCCGGAGCAACGGGTGCTCGCGCACCTCGAGATCGGCCGCCGGCTAGAGGCGCGTCATCGCGCCGAGGGGGGGACGGCCCAGCAATTCCTGGAGCTCGTGCGGCACCTGAACCTGGGCGCGGCGCGGCTCGAGTCCGTGGAGGAGCGCAAGGAGCTCGCGCGGCTGAACCTGGAGGCCGCGCGCGCCGCGAAGGCGGCGAGCTCGTACCGGTTGATGACCCACCTGCTGGACAGCGCCCAGGCGCTCCTCGGCGAGCGGGCCTGGGAGCAGGAGCGCGCGCTGTCGGCGGAGATCGGGCTCGAGCGCCTGGAGGCGGCCTATCTGCTGCGGGAGTTCGACGACGTCGAGGCGCGGGCGCTCGCCTTGCTGGACAGGCCCCTGCCGGAGGTCGCCTGGCTCTCGGCGCAGGAGATCCGCACGCGCTGCTGCGTCGCCACGGGCCAGTACTCGCGGGGAATCGGGCTCGGGATGGCCGCCCTCGCGAAGCAGGGCATCACGTTCCCCGACACGGATGAGGCGTGCCAGGCCGCGCTCCTGCGAGAGTCCACCGCGCTGGATCGATGGCTCGATCGCGAGCCGGACGGGTTTGATCGAATGCAGGTCGATCCGTCGCTGGAGCACCGGCTCATCGATGCCTTGATGACGCAGGCGCAGCTCTGCGCGATCTACGGCGGCCGGCCGATGCTGTATTCGCTCGTCATCGCCCGCATCGTGTCCGAGGCGATACGGCGGGACGCGCTGACGCCCGCCGCCACCCTCATGATCTGCAGCTTCGCCAACGCGTGGTCGGTGGCGACGGGCATGTATCGCCGCACCATGCGCTGGCTCACGCCCGGGGTGCGCGCCGCAGAGCGCGTGGGCTCCGCGATGCTGCCCGAGTGCCTCGCGCTCAAGGGGATCTACCTCGGCCACTCGAGGCCCATCGATGAAGCGTCCCCCGTGTATGAGCAAGCCATCGCGGCCGGCCTGAAGATCGGGTCGTTTCAAGGCACGAGCTGGGGGCTCTTGTGCGACTTGCTCTACTACCGGCTGTGGCGCGGCCTGCCGCTCGGCCAGGTCGATGTGCAGCACAAGGCGCGCTGGGAGCTGGTGCAGCGCGCAGGGGACGCCGTCGGGCGACACCACTTCGAGCTGGTCGCGTCCTTTTGCGATGTCTTGATGTCTCCTGACGGCGCCAAGCGCCTCCTGGAGGAGGAGCCGTTGCCGCGAGGTTCTCGCTCCCTCCTGGCCGACGGGGACAGGTACACCGGAGGGTTCGCTCGCACCCTGGAAGGGTATCTGTTCTGCGCCGTCGGCCAGTGGGAGCGGGCGCTGTCGAGGATGCGGGAGGCAGAGCAATTCCAGGCGGACCTCCTCGGGATTCCTATGGTGACAGACATCGCGCTTTTTCTCGCGCTCGCGGCGGCGAAGCGCTGGCCCGACGCCGTCACGGACGAGGAACGGGCGCGGCTGTGGCAGCACATCGAGCACAGCCTCGCGCGATTGCGCTACTTCACCGAAGGCTGCGAGGCCAATTTCCTCCACAAGCTGCGCCTCGGCGAGGCCGAATACGCCCGCGTCCTGGGCAAGCGCGATGAGGCAGCGGCCAGATACGACGAGGCCATCGAGCTGGCCCGCGAGCACCGCTTCCTGCACATCGAGGCCCTGGCGGCCCAGCTCGCCGCCGAGTCTCGGCTGGAGGAGGGCAAGGGCCACGTCGGGGCGATGTACCTGCGAGAGGCGCGCGACGCTTACGCGCGCTGGGGTGCTGACGCGGTGGTCGCCCATCTGGGCGCGAGGTATCCCGCCGTGCTCAAGGCGTCCATGCACGGGTCGGCCTCCGAGCGCACGACCGTGACGGCGACCACCACGACCACGGGCGGGTCCACGGGCGCGCATTTCGACGTGAAGACCGCGGTGCGCGCGGCGCAGGCGCTCTCGGGCGAGCTCGACCCGGGGCGCGTGGTGGGCCGGCTCATGGAGCTCACGCTGGAGAACGCGGGGGCGCAGCGCGGCGCTTTGGTGCTCAGCGAAGGGGAGGCGCTCTCGGTCGTCGCTCGTTTATGGGTGGAGGGGACCCGCATTGAGGCGGGCCTGTCGGAGCCTCTCGGACAGAGCCACGACGTGCCGGTGGCGGTGGTGCAATATGCGGCCCGCACCGGCGAGCCGGTGGTGACGGGCGACGCGCGGTCCGACGCGCGCTTCGCCGGCGACCCGTACCTGGCATTGCACGCGGTGCTCTCGCTGCTGGCGCTGCCCTTGACGCATCGAGGCCACGTCGTGGGCGTGCTGTACCTGGAGCACCGCGACGTGCCGTCGGCGTTCCCTCCGGCGCGTGTGGAGCTCCTGTCGGTGCTCGCCTCGCAGGCGGCGATCGCCGTCGAGAACGCCGTGCTGTACCGGGACCAGGAGGTCAAGATCCAGGAGCGGACGGCGGAGCTGCGGATCGCCAAGGAGGCGGCCGACCGCGCCAATCGCGCGAAGAGCGATTTCCTCGCGAGCATGAGCCACGAGCTGCGCACGCCCCTCAATGGCATCCTGGGCTACGCCCAGTTCCTCATGCGAGCGCCCGAGCTCTCGCCGAAGAGCCGCGAAGGGGTGCAGATCGTGAAGAAATCGGGCGAGCACCTGCTGGCGTTGCTCAACGACCTCCTGGACCTGGCGAAGATCGAGGCGGGCAAGATGGAGCTCGTCCCCCGGAGGTTCGACTTTCCCTCTTTCGTGCACAACGTGGTGGACCTCTGCGGCGTGCGCGCCGAACAGAGGGGCATCGCCTTCACTTACGAGGTGCGGGGCCCGGCGCTCGCCGCCGTGCACGCCGACGAGAAGCGCTTGACGCAGGTGCTCCTGAACCTGCTCGGCAACGCCATCAAGTTCACCGAGCGCGGCGCGGTCACCCTGCTCGTCGACGCGCTGGACGACGGCGGAGGTGGTCCGCGCGACGTGCGCTTCCGGATCGAGGACACGGGCACCGGCATCGCCCCCGAGCACCTCGCGCGCATCTTCGAGCCCTTCGAGCAGGTGGGAGACCAGCGGGTGAAGAGCGAGGGCACGGGGCTCGGCCTCGCCATCAGCAAGAGGATCGTCGAGCAGCTGGGCGGGACCATCCATGTCGAGAGCGAGCTCGGCAAAGGCAGCGCGTTCACCGTGACGCTCACGCTGGCCGAGGCGCCCTCTTCCGCGGCCGCCGACGAGGCCCCGGCGTGGGCCACGATCACCGGGTATCGCGGCGAGCGCCGCAAGATCCTCGTCGTGGACGACAACCCCGGCAACCGCGCTTTGTTCTGCGATCTGCTGGTCCCCATCGGCTTCGATCTCGTCGAGGCCGACGGCGGCGAATCCGCGCTGCGGCTCGCCCTGGAGCACAGGCCGGCGCTGATCCTGATGGACCTGGCCATGCCAGGCCTGGACGGCTATGAGACCACGCGCCGCCTTCGGCAGATGCCCGAGCTCGACGGGGTGGTGATCCTGGCCTCGTCGGCGAACGTCACCGCCGCCGAACGGCCGAAGGGGGCCCACGCCGGCTGGGACGACTTCTTGCCGAAGCCGGTGCATGCCAGCCTGCTCTTCGAGAAGATCGCCCGTTTTCTGCGCGTCGAATGGACGCATGAACCGGTGAACGCCCCCGCCGCCGCGGTGGTCAAGGGGGATGACGCGCTGGCGCCGCCCTCGGCCGAACAGCTATCGCTGCTGTCGCGGCTCGTGGCGTCGGGCCGTATCCGGAAGGTGCTGGCGGAGGCGGAGCGGATGCAGCAAGTCGAGCCGCGACTCGGCCCCTGGCTCGAACAGCTCCAGACGCTGGCGCGGACGTACCAGATGCGGAAGCTGCAGGAGTTCGTCGAGGAGCACGCCGCGGCAGGCCAGGTGGTGGCCGACGGTCGGCGATCATGAGCAGAGCCTTTGCGCCCGGCGCTCGTGAGCCCACGATCCTCATCGTGGACGACATGCCCACGAACCTGGCCCTGCTGGTGGATCATCTAGAATCCGCCGGTCATCAGGCGCTCGCCGCCGAGGACGCGGAGGCGGCCCTGAAGCGAGCCAGCCTCATGAAACCCGACCTGATCCTGCTGGACGTGGTGATGCCTGGGATCGACGGGTTCGAGACCTGCCGGCGCCTGAAGGCGGCCGAGGGCACCCGAGACATCCCGGTGATATTCATGACCTGCCTCGGAGAAGTGGCGGACAAGCTCGTGGGGTTCGAGGCGGGGGGCGTCGATTACATCACCAAACCGTTCGAGATAGAAGAGGTGCTCGCGCGGATCAGGACGCATTTGAGCTTGCGCGAGGCGCAAAAGGAGCTCGAGGCGAAGAACGCGCAGCTCCTGCGCGCTCACCAGGAGCTCGAGCAACGGGTGCGAGAGCGCACGGCCGAGCTGGCGAGCTCGAACGCCGCCCTCGAGGCGGAGAACGCCGACCGCCGGCGCGCGGAGCTCGCTTTGCGCGAGAGCCAGCACCTGCTTCAGGCCATCATCGACAACTCCACGGCGGTCATCTTCGTCAAGGACCTCGAAGGACGGTATTTGATGATCAACCGCCGCTACGAAGAGCTGTTTCATGTGACCGCGCAGTGGATTGCCGGCAAGACCGACTATGATTTGTTCCCCGCGGAGTGCGCCGACGCGCTTCGCGCTTTCGACCGGCGGGCGGTGGCGGCCGGGGGGCCGCTGGAGATAGAAGAGAGCGTGCCCCAGGGCGACGGGCTCCACACGTACATCGCGATCAAGTGTCCGCTCTTCGACGAGTCGGGCCGGGCGTATGCGGTCTGCGGGATCTCCACGGACATCAGCGATCGAAAGCGGACCGAGGCGGAGCGGGAGATGCTCCTCTGTCGCGAGCAGGCGGCGCGGGCGGAGCTCGAGCGCACCGGGCGGCTGAAGGATGAGTTCCTGGCGCTCTTGAGCCACGAGCTGCGGACGCCGCTCACCGCGATCCTCGGCTGGTCGCAGCTGCTCCGCCTGCGCGGTCCGTCGGATGAAATCCTGGGCCGGGCGCTCGGGACGATCGAGCGGAACGCGCGGGCGCAATCCAAGCTCGTGGACGATCTCCTGGACATGTCGCGCATCATCGGCGGGCGGCTGAGCCTCGACGTGGAGGTGGTCGATCTGACCGAGATGCTCGAAACGCTGCTGGAATCGGCGGAGCCTGCGGCGAAGGCGAAGGGGATCCGCCTCGAGCTCAGCGTCGAGTCGGCCGGGGAACAGGTCATGGGGGACCCGAATCGCCTCCAGCAGATCGTGTGGAATCTGGTCAGCAACGCGATGAAGTTCACGCGGCAAGGCGGGCAGGTGAAGGTATCGCTGCGCCGCGAGGGGACGTACGCGCGCCTCGCGGTGAGCGACACGGGGATCGGCATCGCGCCGGAGTTCTTGCCGTACGTATTCGAGCAATTCCGGCAAGCGGACGCCTCGACCACGCGCGAGTACGGCGGGCTGGGTCTGGGTCTCTCGATCGTGCAGCACCTGGTGGAGCTGCACGGGGGGACGGTGGAGGCGAGCAGCGCGGGGAAGGATCAGGGGGCGAGCTTCACGGTGAAGCTGCCGCTTTCGGCCAAGCACGCCGAGGCGCTGGCCGGAGGAGAGCCGCCGCCGATGCCGCAGCGCCGGCCGCCACGGCACCGCGCCGGGGAGCTCTTGAGCCTGAAGGGGGTGCGGGTGCTTGTGGTGGACGACGAGCCGGACACGCGAGAGCTGCTCCTGCGGATACTGGCCGAGTGCCAGGCGGAGGTGCGGACGGCGGGTTCGGTCGTGGAGGCGCTGGCGGAGCTGGAGCGGCACCAGCCGACGGTCCTGGTGAGCGACATCGGTATGCCGCACGAGGGCGGGTATGAGCTGATCCGGAAGGTGCGGCAGTTGCCGGAGGAGCGCGGAGGGAGCGTGCCGGCGCTGGCGTTGACCGCCTTTGCGCGCGCCGAGGATCGCGCGCGGGCGCTCATGGCCGGATACCAGATGCATGTGGCCAAGCCGGTGAAGCCACCGGATCTGGTGGCACACGTGGCGACCCTGGCCGGGCGAATCCACGGCGGGGCGAGATGAGGATCGACGCCGCCTGCTCCCATCCGTTCGCCGCGCACGCGGGGCCCGGCGCGCTCCGAGATCAGCTTCATGCCCGCACATTGTGGACCGGCTGCACCCGGGTTGGAGAGCACGGCGGCACCGTGGCGGATTTCCCTCGAATGGCTGTGCGGACCGCTTGATGCAGCGCACAGAAGCGCTCTACAACTGGTCCATGATCGGTATCCCCGGGTACACCCTGACAGGCCTCATCCATGAATCCGCTGCGTCGACCGTGTACCGAGGATACCGCAACGAGGACCGGGCTCCTGTCGCGGTCAAGCGCCTCAGGAACGAGCGCCCAGCGCCGGCCGAGGTCGCGAGGCTTCGGTACGAGTACGCCATCGCCAAGGAGCTCGCGCTGCCCGGCGTGGTTCACGTCCTGGGCATCGTGAAGATCGGGGCGAGCCTGGCGCTCATCATGGAAGACGCCGGGGGCTGCACGCTCCATGAGCTCATCGCGGCACGCTCCCTCACCCTCGAAGACGCGCTCCGGATCGCGATATCCATCGCGAGCACGCTCGAATCCATTCATCGGAGCGGGGCCGTTCACATGGACATCAAGCCGCAGAACATCATCGTCGAACCGTCCACGTGGAACGCCAGGATCATGGACTTCGGCAGCGCCACCCGCCTCTCCCAGGAGGCGCAGCGGCCGAGGAGCCCCGCCGCCTTCGAGGGCACCCTGGCGTATATGTCCCCGGAGCAGACCGGGCGGATGAACCGCGTTATCGATCTGCGCACGGACCTCTACTCCCTGGGGGTCACCCTGTACGAGATGGTGACGGGTAAGCTCCCTTTCCCGACGAAGGACCTCCTGGAGCTCGTGCATTGCCACATCGCCAGGCTCCCGCCGCCGCCAGCGCGCGTCTCGCCGGACGTTCCGCGCTCCGTCTCTGACATCGTCATGAAGCTCCTGGCGAAGAGCCCCGATGATCGGTACCAGGGCGCCTACGGGCTCCGGATGGATCTCGCCGAGTGCCTCACGCAGCTCGAGGCGGCGTCGGCGATCGAGCCGTTCGCGCTCGGGCGTCACGATTACGTGGACGCGCTCCGGATCCCGCAGAAGGCCTACGGCCGCGAGGCGGAGCTCGCGGTCCTCGAAGGCGCGTGGCGGCGCGTCAGCCAGGGCGCGAGCGAGCTGCTCCTCGTGTCCGGCCACGCCGGTATCGGCAAGTCGCTCCTCGTCGGCGAGATCCAGAAATCCATCGCGCAGGGCAAGGGGTACATCGTCGCTGGCAAGTTCGACCAGATCAACCGGAGCGTCCCCTACGCGGCCGTGGCGCATGTCTTCCGGGAGCTCGTCCGAGCCTTCTTGACCGAGCCCGCGGAGGCGCTCGCGCTGTGGAAGGAGCGAATCGCGAACGCCGTCGGGCAGAACGGCCAGCACCTCGTCGACCTCGTCCCCGAGCTCGAGCTCCTCCTCGGCCCCCAGCCCGGCGTCGAGCCGCTCGGGCCGACCGAGGCGCAGGCCCGCTTCCACCTCGCGTTCCGGAAATTCTGCAGCGCCATCCCCGCCCAGGAGCACCCCCTCGTCGTCTTCCTCGACGACCTGCAATGGGCGGATCCGGCCTCGCTCAAGCTCCTCGAGCAGCTCCTGACCGAACCGGAGATCAAGCATTTCCTCGTGATCGGCGCGTACCGCCGCAACGAGGTCGACGAGAGCCACCTGTTTTCGATCACCCTGGGGGAGCTGCGCAAGGCCGGGGTCGCCGTCGGCGACATCGACCTCAAGCCGCTCGAGCTCCCCGTCGTGACGCGGCTCCTCGCCGACACGCTCTCCTGCGACCCCGAGCGGGCCGAGCCGCTCGCGCGCCATGTGATGAGCAAGACCCACGGCAACCCGTTCTTCATGAACCAGTTCATGAGGGCGCTGCACGCCGAGAAGCTCGTCTCCTTCGATCCGGCCCGGCGCGAGTGGACCTGGGATCTGCCGCGCATCCAGCGGATGAAGGTCACGGACAACGTCGTCGACTTCATGGCGGGCAGGCTCCTGGAGCTCGATGGAAGCGAGCAGCGCACCCTCACGCTCGCCGCGTGCATCGGCTATCGCTTCGACCTGAAGACGCTGGCGAGGGTGGCCGACAGGCCGCGCCGCGAGGTGGCAGGCGAGCTGTCGGCGGCGCTCCGTGAGGGGCTGATCCTCGCCGTCGGCGCGGACTCCAGGTTCTTCGACGCGGCCCTGGGCGGCGCGATGACCGGCGAGGCGGACGAGCCGGAGCTCGCGCTCGACGCCGCCTACCGGTTCTTGCACGACCGGGTCCAGCAAGCGGCCTACCGGCTCCTCGACGGGCCCCGCAAGCAGGAGATCCACCTCCAGATCGGGCGGCTCCTGCTCGCGGACAGCGACCCCGGCGGCATGGAGGGTGAGGTCTTCGAGGTCGCGACCCACATGAACCTCGGTATGCCGCGGATCACCGATCCGGAAGAGCGCGTCGCGCTGGCGCGCCTGAACCTCGAGGCGGGCAGGAGGGCGAAGGCCGGCGCGGCGTACGAGGCGGCCGCGAGCTACTTCGAGGCCGGCACGAGCGCGCTCGGCCCGAGACGCTGGGACGAGCGGCACGAACTCACCTTCGCGCTGACCACCGGGCTCGCGGAGTGCCTTTGCCTGACAGGCCATTTCGACGCCGGAGAGCGGCTGTTCGACGCGCTCCTCGAGCACGCGAGATCCCCGCTGGACGGCGCGCAGGTCCGCAACCTGCGCATGTCGTTCCACCTGATGCGCGGCGACCTCTCCGCGGTCGTGCGATGCGGCCTCGAGGCCCTCGCGCTGCTCGGGGTCGACATCCCCGCGGCGGCCGAGGAGCAGCGCGCGCTGCTCGGCAGAGAGCTCGAGGCGATGCAGGCCCACCTCGCGAGCCGCCCGATCTCCGCTCTCCTGGGGCTGCCCACCGTCGCCGATCCAGAGAAGCAGACCATCCTCCGTCTCCTCGCCGACCTGACGCAGCCCGCCTCCGCGCTCGGGCTGCCGGTGCTCGGTCCGCTCACGCTCATCATGCAGATCAACCTCGCGGTGGAGTGCGGCACCTCGAGCACCACGGCGTACGCGTGCGTGCTCTATGCGGCGCTCCTGATCGACGGCGTCTTCGAGCCGAGGACCACCGACGACCGGTACAAGGAAGCCTACCAGTTCGCCAGGGTGGGTATCGAGCTGAACGAGCGGATCCCCAACCAGCGCATCACGTGCATGCTCCTCATGACCTTCGCGTGCATTCTCCATTTCTTCGAGCCGCTCCGGGACACGGTGAAGCTCCTGGCCCGCTCCCGGCAGGCCGGCCTCGAGTCGGGAGATCTGGCGTACGCGTCGTACTGCTGCATTCACATGATCTCGGCGAGCCTGAGCCTCGGCGACGATCTCGGCGCGGTGGCCGGCGAGATCGAGCAGGATCTCGCGCTCATGCGGAAGACGAACGACAAGCTCACGACGCTCATCCTCACGTGCGCAAGGCAGGTCGTCGCGAACCTCACGGGGGGCACCGCCGGGACGCACACCCTGAGCGACAGCACCTTCGACGAGGCCGCCTTCGCCAGCACGGTCTCGGTCCCGGAGCTCAGCTATGTGGCCGCGTGGTACCACACGCAAAAGGTCCAGCTGGCCTATCTCCACGGCGACCACGGCGCCGCGCGCGCGCTCATGGCCGCCGCGGAGAAGATGACCGCCGGCTGCGTGAACAACTTCTGGGCGACCGAGCTCGTCTTCTATTCGTGCCTGATCCTCGCCGCCTCGTGCGACGGCGCGCCGGTCTCCGAGAAGGAGCGGCTCGTTGCGGCGCTGTCGGCGCACCGGGAGAAGCTCGCCCGCTGGGCCGAGCTCTGCCCCAAGAGCTACGCGCACAAGCATCTCCTCGCCGAGGCGGAGATCGCGCGCATTTCGGGCGGCGACCGGCACGCCGTGGCGCAGCTCTACGACAGGGCGATCGAGGGCGCCGAGGAGGCCGGGTTCACGCGCGACCAGGCGCTGGCGAGCGAGCTCGCCGGGAAGTTCCACCATGCGAACGGGCTCACCCGGAGCGCGCGCGCCCACCTGACCGACGCCCACCACGGCTACATGCAGTGGGGAGCGACCGCCAAGGCGGACCGCCTGGCGGCCGAGGCGCCGCAGCTCGTGCAGAAGGTCGCGCTCACGTCGGCGCCGCCTGGCATGCTGGAGCACGCCCGGGCCGCGGTCCAGACCACCTCGACGACGAGGCTCAGCACCAGCGTGCTCGACGTCGAGGCGGTCATCCGGGCCGCTCAGGCCATCGCCGGCGAGGTCGTCCTCGAGAGCGTTGTCAGCCGGCTGCTCGACATCGCGATCCAGAACGCCGGCGCGAAGAAGGGGGTCCTCGTCCTGGAGCGCGATCATCAGCTGATGATCGAGGCGTCGATCACCGTGGATCCGAGCGCGGTGAGCGTCGGCCTGCTGCTCCCCGTCGAGGGCAGCGCCGAGGTCCCCGCCTCGATCGTGCAGTACGTCGCGAGGACGATGCAGCCGGTGGTCCTCGCGGACGCGAGCCATGAGCCTCGCTTCGCCGCGGATGCGTACGTCGCCGCGAACAACCCGAGATCGATCCTCTGCCTGGCGATGGTGCACCAGGGGCGCACGAACGGCGTTCTTTATCTGGAGAACAACACGGCGACCAACGTGTTCACGCCGGCCCGGCTGGAGCTCTCGAAGCTCCTCCTGGCGCAGGCAGCGACCGCGGTGGAGAACGCCGTGCTCTACGCGAACCTGCACAGGCGCACGGAGTCGCTGCGCCTCGCCGAGGAGCAGCTCAGGGTCGAGTTCTCGGCGCGGGAGCGGAGCGAGCACGCGCGCGCCGAGCTCCAGGAGGAGATCATCCGCGTGCAGAGCGCTCGTCTGGCGGAGCTCTCCACGCCCATCATCCCGATCACCGACCGGATCATGGTCATGCCGCTCATCGGGATGATGGACAGGCAGCGGGCGGAGCAGGTGCTCTGCACGGCGCTCCAGGGGGTCGAATCGAGCGGCGCCGAGGTCGTGATCATCGATATCACCGGCGTGAGGACGGTCGACGGCGACGTCGCGAGCACCCTGATGAACGCCGCCGTCGCCCTCCGGCTGCTCGGGGCGCAGGCGGTGATCACGGGCATCCGCCCGGACGTCGCACAGACGCTCATCCGCTTGCAGATCGACCTCGGCGCGGTGGTCACGCAGGGGACGCTCCAGAGCGGCATCGCCTACGCCCTGCAGCGGGTGGGGGGCCGCGGCGCGCTTCTCGGAGCGCGCGCGCGGTGAGGGGCGGCCGGGGGGGCGTAGTACCGCGTCGCTCAAGGACGAATCACGAATGGCACATGAACTCAGACCCCGGTCTGACGTTGTACCGCTACAGATATATAAATCCACCGAGGGTGGCGATCACCTTGTTCGTGACAGCAATTCTTTTGAGAGGAAATGGTGTGTAGACGATGCTGTCCTTTACGTTGATGACAGCGTCTCGCCTATGGAACAAACGCTCACCCTCCCCCGCGCGCGAAATAATAGCAGGCTCCCGCGGCGGCAACTCCATGCGATCAAGCGGAGACTGTTGCGGCCGATGATAGATCCATCGATGTGCTTGTGCCGCGACGTAGTGGTTGATATAGTCGGCGGTCTCCTGATTGCCCGCGACGATCGTCTCCGCTCCGTCATTCTTCCCGAGAACTAGGGCGCGCACGGGATCGAGTGGAAACAGAAGCCATTCAGCGTTGTCGATGCCAACTGGACCATCGGTGCGATTCGCGGGAGCCAACGGCACGTCGCTCGTGAGTAGGCATGAACGCCCAAAATCAACGATCCGCCATGTTCTCCCCAAGAAAAAACGAGCAAAGTCGTTCGCATTTTTGATCATGATTTGCATGTGGCGAAGCCGAATAAAGTTCTGGGAGAGTTGTCCCAGCTCAACGCGAAGTTGCTCCCGTGCGGAATCGGACTCGGCATCGTCGATCGCCATCTGGGCTCCGTGCGAGAATAGTTGCTGAAGCGATGCCCGCATGTTCGACCCGCGAACCGTCTGAAATGCCAGAAAACGCGACACGCTCTCGCGATCGTTCCACGTTGGCGGAAACCCGTCGCACGTATCCATCCGGTGAATAGCCGCCGCCGCATTAGCTTCCAGATCGGAAAGATAATTTTCAATTACGGCCGACGGTTGTCCATTTTTATCAATAATCGTATAGAAACCCGATTCGATAGCGGCGTTTTTCGTCGTAACCGTGTGAGGTACTTGTTGCGGTGCATCGCGATTGACCATGGCGATCTTGTCCGATTTGGCGAATCGCTTCAGAAAGAATCGCGGAACAAGATGATGGCGGCGCGGCACAGACATGACGACCTCGTTCCTCACTACCGCATAGTGCTGTCAATGTTGTCCTGCTTCAGGATGACTTCCGACAAATGTGGAACTGCCGCGATCACGGCACGCACAGAAGGGCGACGCCGTTGTTCCGCGTCCTCGGCCACCGGCCCAACGACCAAGAATGAGCCGCGGGCCGAAGGTCCGCCGGATCCATTCCCTGATTGGGCGGCGATGCTTCACCCGCTCGGAGTATCACGTCCTCGATGGCGTCTCGGGTGCCGCAGGTGCAGTTGGCGGCGTCCCTGGTGCCGCGGGTGCGGTCGGCGGCGTCCCGGGTGCCGCGGGAGGCGTCTGTGTCCCGCCGGGAGCTTTGGGCCGCGGCCGGAGAACGGGCACGTCGGAAAGTTTCTTGAAACGAGCGAGTAGATCATCAGGAAGAAGTTTTGCTTGACGGAACTCCGTGAGCACGGCCTCCGCGAGCGCAGCTTCGCCGGCACCACCAGCTGCGGTACGAGCCCGTCCAAGGGCACGCGCAAGATCCTCACCCAGCGCCACCACATCTGCCATCGACGCGTAGTGCAGGCGGTTGGTGAACGCCACCGAATCCTTATCTATAGTAGAACGCGGCGAGGCAAGAACCACAAATACATTGTCTATTGACTTAATCTTGAGGCGGTGCTGCATGTAGTCAAAATGGCCGTTCGCCTGGCGCATGTCGCCAATGCCGATCGGGTGTTCAGGGCGTTCCTCGTTCTTTGCCTCCCATCCAATAACAATGAAACCATCGAGGGTCCAAATCGAATCCGGGACAGCCTTCCCAGCGGGCAATTTGGGAAGCACCTTGAAGCCGAGTAACTCGCCTACCCAGTCAAGAGCACCCTCGTAGGGCTTTGAAAAGATTCCCGCGAGCGCATCTCTGATGGCGTTCATGCGGCGTTCGAACTTTGTTCCCGTGGAACCGAGAGTTGCGAGAACTGCGGCCGCGTTTCCACATGCAACGACATCGACTTCTGACGTTTTGGGCGACGATGCTTGCGCGGTGGATTGTGCAATTCGTAGGAACGAGTTGAGGCCTGGGGCGCATTGTGCGGCACGCTCGATTAGATTGTCCGCAACAACGTCGGCAGCCTCCGGTTGCACGCGCGCACGTCGAATGGCGTTTGAAGCAAGGTAGTACCATAGCGCGCGGTAGGGCTTGAGTTCAGCTCCGCCCTCAAGTCCATCGGCTACGCGCTGTGCTGCCTCGGCGGCAAAACGCCAATCGCCATGCCAACTTGCATACACGTATTCAATTTCACTTTTTACGAATTTTTGCAAAGGACTGGCAATCGGATCGTCCGCGCGCTGAAGTGTCTGCCGTTCCTGCAAAATATACTTCTCAAAATCATCCCACCCCGAAGTCTTAAAGAGCGCCGCGAGATCCATGTAGTCGTCTACGCTGTTGTCGATGGAATTATTCAGCGCCACCTTCAACTCAGCCTGAACCTCCGGATGCATCGACGCGCGAACATCGCGTTGCTCGAGGAATTGGTTCAGTTTGCTCCCAAGAATCAACACGGTTGCATGGTCTGCGTCGTTGCGTGTGCACCGACCCATCGCTTGGGTAATACGGGTGCGAATCCGCTCACGGAGAATTGCATGGGCACCGAGTCGCTGTGTCAGAAAGCGCTCTTGAAGGTTCGTTGCGTTGGGAAGACTATCGATAACGAGCGCGCGACACGCCTCGTCCGGTAGATCGATGCCGTCGTAGCGATTAGTCAATACGAGGGCCGCATTTGAGGCCGTGATAAATGCGGATAGATCGTCCTCGACGTCGTCCGCATGCAGAATTTTCTTGCCTGCTTTCTTAAGCCAGCCACCTTCAATGTGCGCTTGGCGACGAGAGTCGGTCGTCAATACCAGTATCCTGTCGAATCGAGTGGCGAACTTGGTTGCCAGTTCCTCAGAAGCATCGTCTTCGAGCGATACGCCCGGGAGAAGGAACAGGCGTCGACCCGTGGCCTTCTTATCCCACCCTTGCGGTAATGGAAGTCGAGTGATTTTACGAACCCCAAGAGCTCGCTCGAGATCGCCGCCATGCCCGAGAGTGGCAGACATGTATATCCGTTGTTTTGCATGGGCGAATGCAGCATGCGTCTCAGTGGGCGGGCACAGTGGACGGACCAAGATCTCGCGCTTGCTCAGGTAGACATTACAGGCGTCAAGAGACTCGTTAACTCTTGACCAAGAATAGTCGAATGCGTCTTTGGGACGATGCTTCTTATCAACGAACTGAGCGGCGCCGGCCGCAATGACTTCCCGCAGCTTTGAGGAACGATTCCAAAGAGCGGATTGAGGCACGATGCCCACCGCGCCGTCATCGAACGCATCATCATCGATGAGTTGGAGCAGGAGCCCATCTGGGATAACCTCCGCGAACAGGTCCACGATGGCATCATAGGTCGCCCTATGCTTCTCTCGATCGATACGCACCGACCACAGATCCGCTACATATTTTTCAGCAGCGTGCGCGTCGTCGAGAAGCAGGCAACTCGCGTTGTTGATTCGCGGATTTATATTAAAGACGCCGCTATATGTGGTTACGGCGATTTTTTCGCCGCGGTTGTATGCGCTAAAGTCCTCCGCCGGATATTCGTTTTGCTTGCCGACAAGCACGATAGCCGGAATGCCATAGGTCGTGGCTTGACGCTGGAGCTGGCGGGCGAGCTGGCGCGTTGGGCAGAGGCAAACAACTCGCTCGTCGTGACTCTGCCGCCGGTACTCAGCAATTAATAATCCAACCAGTGATTTTCCTGCACCGGTGGGCAGTTCGAGCGCAATGTCAGGATGGCTCTTGACGGCTTCGTATGCGCGAAGAATGTCGCCTTGGTGCACCCAGAGGTGCTTGACGCTTGGATCCCGTGGCCCCCGTAGAAATGTTGGAAAGACGTTCTCGGGCGAAGTCGGCTTCGCGGTTTCGCTTGATGGAACGCTGAATTTCTTCGCCATAGGTACAGAGTAGTGTGCGGCGCCACTTCCTCGGAAGTCAAGCCAATTCCTATTCGTTCACGTCGAGCGCTCGCCTCGATCAAGGAGGCGAACGCATCCGTCCGAGGCAACAGACCAACCAACCGAAGCTCTGCAACAGGCAGTTACGTACTCGCCCCGTAAGGATATCGCGCTACGCGTGAAGGTCCAGAGCAGCTGGCCCGGCGACGTCCGCCCAACTATCAGTTGATTGATTTAACCGAAGCCGCCGGACCAGTGCTGTCTAGATCGTTGTATTCTGTGACCTTCCCCACAAAAAGTCTCACGGAGCGGCTCTGCGCCGCAAGGCCCAAATGCTGTTCAGCGCCACGCGATAGATCCATCGAACACCGGCGGAAGTCGCAGCCTTTCCGGGGGCCGGGGGCGCGGCGGGTGCGCAGCCGGAGGCGTCGCGCATGGGCAATATCGCGTGGGCCGCCTCATCGGGAGGTTGCCGGACACAACCCGGGCCGGGCGGCTCGGCAAGATCTCTTGCCGAACCGGGGACGAACCCAGCCGCCGAGGACCCAGCTCAGTGCGACGGCGGCCCGCTCTCGGGCACGCTCTCCGCGCCGAGCGGCCTGGCCCTCGACCTCCGGAGCGCCCGCCCCTCCAGCGGGTCGGCCAGCGCGGGCCTCACCGCGGCCGCGATGCGCTGCTGGATCGCGCAGGCGACGTGCGCGACGTGGGGCGGATCCAGCATCGTGAAATGGTTGCCAGGCACCACCTGGAGCGCAAACTCCCCTCGCGCGAGGTCCATCCAGGCATGGACGGCGACCGCGTCTTCCGGGCTGATCTGCTCCCGCGCGCGCAGGAACAGGACGCTGGCGTCCGTCGGCTGCGGCGCGTAGCTCGCGAGCGCCTGCCACGTGCTCGTGACCTCGGCGCGGAGCCGCGCGTCGTCCTCCATGGCCGCCACGAAGCCGCGGTATCTCTGCGACGCGATCGCCTGGATCTTCGCCATCTCGTGGGCCAGGGCGCTCGCCGGAGAACGGTCGCTCGCTCCCTGCACGCTGCCCGTGTCCAGCAGCAGCAGCAAAGCCACCTTGCGCCCCTGCGCGAGCAGCTGCTGCGCCATCTCGTACGCGACGACGCCGCCGGCCGAATGCCCGCCCAGGAGGTACGGACCCTCGGGCCTGACGCTCAGGATCTCCTCCACGTACCGGGCCGCGATCGCGGGGACGGACATGGCGCTCATGAAACCCGGCTCGCTCGGATCCGCCCCGGTGGGTTGAATGCCGTGGACGGGCTGTTCGCCGCCCAGGCGTTGCACGAGGGGGCGATAGAGGTGGACCGTGCCGCCGAGCGGCGGGATCAAGAACAGCGGCGTGGCGTCCGGCGCCCCCGCCTGCAGCGAGACGAGGAGCTGTCCGGCAGCGCGCCTGGCCGTGAGGACCGCGGCGCTCCCGCTCCGCTGCGTCATCGCGGGGCTCAGGGGCGCCTTCGAGCTCGGAGGCAGCGCTTCCCGGACGCGCTCGGTGAGCACCGCGACCGAGGGAGGACCGGACGACGCCGGCGGACTCCAGATCTTCGGCGGCAGGGATCGCACCGTGGCCGGACCCACGGTGCAGGGGGTGTCGAGCACGTGAGCGGTGCGCTCGAACGGGTACGTGGGGAGCGGCACGCGCCTCCGGCGCTCGTCCCGGGAGAACGCGGCCCAGTCCACGTCGACGCCGGCGCACCAGAGCCGGCCCACCGCGGCGAGCAACGCCTTCAGGTCGCCGGCGCCCTCGCCAGGGCCCGCCAGGGTGGTCGCGACCCGCCGCTCCGCGTCGGGGTGCCGCGACGCCACGGAGGCCAGGGTGGAGCCGGGCCCGACCTCGAGGAGGACGCGATCGGCCGGCGCGAGCAGCGCGGCGATGCGATCGTCGGGGCCAGCGGAGCTCGCGGCCTCCTCCTCCGCGCGCCCGCGCAGCGCGACCCGCGCGACCGCGTCGTCGAGCGAGAGCGTGCCGGCGACGCACGCGGCGGCGACTTCGCCCACGCCGTGCCCGAACAGCGCGGCCGGGCGGATCCCCCACGATATCAGGAGCTGCGCCAGGGCGACCTCTGTCGAGAAGAGGGCGGCCGCGGCCACGCTGAAGCGCGGAGCGCCGATCTCCGCGTCGCCGCGGGCGCGCTCTTGCTCCTCGGGGAAGAGCCAGTCGCGGAGGTCCAACGACAGCTCGCGGCGGAAGAGCTCGGCGCATTCGTCCATGCTCTCGCGGTAGGCGCGCTCCTGCAGGTAGAGCTCGCGCCCCATGCCGGCATGCTCCGCGCCCGCGCCGGGGAACATGAAGACGACCTCCGGAGGCCGCCTGCCGGCGACCTGCGTGAAGACGCGGGCGGGGTCGCGCCGATCGAGGCAGGCCGCGCCCGAGGCCGGATCCGCGCACACCACCGCGCGGCGGTGCGCGAAAGGCACCCTGCCGCGCTGCAGGGTGAACGCGACGTCGGCGAGCGAGCGCTCCGGCGCGCGCCGCAGGTGCTCGGCCAGCCGATCGGTGCTCCTCTCGAGCGCGGCGCGTGTCTTCGCCGAGACGACGAGCAGCTGGCAGCGCCTGGACGGGCCGGACGGCGCCGCCTCCGGCGCCTCCTCGAGCACGGCGTGCGCGTTCGTGCCGCCGATGCCGAAGGCGCTCACCGCGGCGCGGCGCGGGGCTCCGCCGCGCTTCCACGCGCGCGGCGCGGCGTTGACGAAGAACGGGCTGCTCGCGAGATCGAGCTCGGCGCTGGGCCGGCGGAAATGGAGCGTCCCGGGGATGAGCTCGCGCTCCAGCGAGAGCGCCGCCTTGATGAGGCCGGTCACCCCGTTCGCCGCGCGGAGGTGGCCGACGTTGCTCTTCACCGAGCCGAGCGCGCAGAAGCCGACCCTGTCGGTCGCCTTCCGGAACACCCGCGCCAGCGCGGCCACCTCGATCGAGTCGCCGAGCCGCGTGCCCGCGCCGTGCGCCTCCACGTACGTGATGCTCTCCGGGCTCACGCCGGCAGCAGCGTGGGCCCGCGCGAGGGTCTCGACCTGCCCCTCCAGACTCGGCGCCGTGTAACCCACCTTGAGCGCGCCGTCGTTGGTGACGGCGGATCCGCGGATGACGGCGTGGATCGTGTCGCCGTCGTCCAGCGCGTCCTTCAGCCGCTTGAGGACGACGAGGCCGACACCGCTGCTCGCCACGATGCCGCTCGGCTCGGCGTCGAAGGGCCGGCAATGGCCGTCGGGCGAGGTGACCCGGCCTTCCTCGTAGAGGTAGCCGATCCTCTTCGGCGTGAGGATGCCGACGCCTCCCGCGAGGACCATGTCGCTCTCCCTGGTGAGGAGGCTCTGGCAGCCGAGGTGCACGGCGACGAGCGACGTCGAACAGGCCGTCATGACGCTCACCGCGGGCCCCCGGAGCCCCAGCTTGTAGGCCACGCGCGTGGTCAGGGAGTCGGTCACGTTCCCGGTATAGATCCGGTGGTGCTCCGAGTTCGGCGCGGCCGGCAGCGGCCCGACGTGCTCGATCCAGTAGCTCGGCGCGTCGCTCCCGGCGAATACGCCGATCGGCTTCGAACAGGCGAGCGGGTCGTAGCCGGCGCTCTCCATCGCTTCCCAGGCGCATTCGAGGAAGACGCGCTGCTGCGGGTCCATGAGCACGGCGTCCTGCGCGCTGTAGCCGAAGAACGCCGCGTCGAAGCACATGGCGTCCTCGATCACGCCGGCCGCCGGAATGAACCCGGGCGACCGGTAGAGCTCCGACTCCACGCCGAGCGCCTCCAGCTCCTCGGGTGAAAGGAAGGAGATCCCCTCGCCCCCGCCCTCGAGCATCGACCACAGCGCGCCGACGCTGCGCGCCTTCGGGAAGCGACCCGCCATTCCGATGATGGCGATGGCGTTCCCGGGGAGCGCCTCCCGCGCGGGCGCTTCGGTCGCGGGGGCCGCGGCGCCGCGCTCGCGCCCGGAGGCCGCGCTCTCTCCCGGGGCGGCCGCCCGAGAGCCCCTCTTCAGACGTGCAGAGAGGCTGCGGATCGTCGGGTACTGGAACAGCTCCATGAGGGGCACGTCCTCGCCGAGCCGCGCCCGGATCCCCGCGCGGACCCGGGCGAGGAGCAGCGAGTGACCGCCGATCTCGAAGAAAGGATCGTCGAGGCCGACCTCGTCGATGCCGAGCACCTGGCGCCAGATCTCGGAGACGATCACCTCGATGTTCGAGGAGGGCGCGGGTGGCTCCGCCCGCGGCTCGGGTCTCGCGCGATCGTCGGCCGGAAGGGCCGCGATATCGACCTTCCCGTTCGCTGTGAGCGGCAGCGCGTCGAGCTTCACGAAGGCGGCCGGAACCATGTAATCGGGGAGCTTCGCCGCGGCGTGCTCGCGCAGGCCTTCAGGCATGACGCGCGCCTTCTGCCTCCGGAGAGGGCTGTTCGCGAGCGACCGGGCCGGCGAGGTCTCCCCGGGCCGCGCCTGGACCCAGGCGCGCGGCCGCGGCGCGCCGCCCTCCGAGCGTTCGACCGAGCGTTCGAAGAGCACGTCCATGCAGCCTGGGTCCGAGGTCCTCGACGCGGTGATCCGGACCGAGCAGCCGAGGCGCGCGCCGAGCGCCCACAGCGCCTCCGGCTCGATCGCGGCCGCCGCGCTCCGAGCAGCGATAGCGGCGCGGTCCAGCTCGGCGTCGCCTCCTTCCCGCAGCCGGCTCGCGGCGACCACGTCGGCGTACACGCGCGCGTTCGGGATCCCCAGGACCAGAAGCGCGCCGGAGCCCCCCTCGCGCAGCGCTCGCTCGACGCCCGCGAGGCCCTCCGAGGCAGCCCAGTCCAGGGATCGGCCGATGGCGATGGGCTCGGGCGCCACGCCCACGTGCAGGACCACGTCATAGCGGAAGCGCGTCATCTCGTCGGCGTCCGAACCCCGCTTGAGCCAGCACTCCACGTGCTCCACGCCCGGGACCTCGCCGGGCAGCGCGTGAAAGAGCTCGGGCGCGAGGACGAGCTCTTCCTCGCCCAGGGCCGCCCGCCGCGCCCGGGCAAAGAGCTCGGCCGAGGTCACGCTCGCGGGCAGGCGGTGAAGCTGCACCGAGGTGTGAAACGCCTCGAGCAGCGGAAGGCTCCTGATGTCGCCAAGGAACACGACGCCGCCGGGCGCCGCCGCGCGCACGGCGCCCTCGATCACCGAGCGCAGGTAATCGGCGCTGGGGAAATACTGCACGATCGAGTTCAAGACGATCACGTCGAAGCTGCCCGGCTCTACGCCGCTGAAGTCGTTCGCCTCCCGGCGCTGCAGCGACACATGCGAGAGCGTGCCGCGCGCGAGCTCGGGGCGGAGCAGCGAGATCGCCTTCTCGGAGAAATCGGTCCCCAGGTAGGCGGCGCACTGCGGGGCCAGCTGCAGGAGCAGGAGCCCCGTCCCACAGCCGATCTCCCATGCCCGGCGCGGCTGGAACGAGAGGATCCGCTCGACCGTGTGATCCCGCCATGCGCGCATCGCTCCGGCGTCGATGGGCTCTCCGGTGTAGCTGCTGTTCCAGCCCGTGATGTTGAAGTCCGGATCCACGCCGGCGCCGGCCTTCCCGTAGGTGCCGTCGTACAGCGCCTGCCACGCCGAGACGTGCTCCGCTTGCAGGGCCGGGGCTTGATCCGCGGCGCCGCCGTCATCGAGGCGAGGGATGACATAGGCGACGAGCCGCTTGTTGCCCCGCGCATCTTCCCGCGCCACCACGACGGCCTCTTCCACGGCGGGGTGCTCTCGCAGCACGGCCTCGATCTCGCCGAGCTCGATACGGTAGCCGCGGATCTTCACCTGGTTGTCGACCCGCCCCAGGAACTCGATGTTTCCGTCAGCGAGCCACCGGGCGCGATCGCCGGTGCGGTACATGCGCGCGCCCGGCTCGTCCGCGAACCGGTCGGGGAGAAACCTCGCTTCGTCGAGCTCGGGCCGGTTCAGGTACCCGCGGGCGATGCCGGCGCCTCCCAGGTAAAGCTCGCCGGGGACGCCCACCGGGACGAGCTCACCGCGCGGATCGAGGAGGTAAACCCGCATGTTGTCGATGGGGCGGCCGATCGACGGGTCGAGGGTCGCCGCCCCGCTGCTCGGCCGCGCCCTCGGCACGACACAGGAGGTCGCGACGACGGTCCCCTCGGTCGGACCGTAGTTGTTCACGACCTCGAAGGGGAGCCCCGCGCCTGGCCAGACGCGGAGCTTGTCTCCTCCGGTGAGCAGGTACCGGAGCGCGACGGAAGCAGGCCAGTCGAGGCGCAGGAGTTCTTCTGCCACCGGCGTCGGCAAGAACGAGACGGTGATCCCTCGCGCGAGGAGCCACGCCTTCAGCTCGTCCGGGGAGCGGCGGAGCGGCTCCCCGGGGATGAACAGGCACGCTCCCGCGCACAGGTACGGCCAGAGCTCCCATACCGACGCGTCGAAGCCAGGGCTCGCGACGAGGGTCGCGCGATCCGCGGAGGTGACGGCGAAGCGCCGCACGTGCCACGCTGCCAGGTTCATGAGGCTCCGGTGCTCCACGAGCACGCCCTTCGGGCGGCCGGTCGAGCCCGACGTGTAGATGGCATAGGCCAGATCCCGGGGGCCCGCGCACACCGGAGGGGGCGACCCGTCGCGCGCTGCCATCTCCGGCCAGTAGGCGTCGAGGCGGATCACCGCGCCCGCGAACGGCGGGAGGCGATCGGCGAGGCGCTCCTGCGTGAGGAGCACCGGCGCCCCGGAGTCCTCGAGGAGGAACGCCAGCCGCTCTCTCGCGATCTCCGCGTCCACCGGGAGATACGCCGCGCCCGCCTTGAGGACGCCGACGATCCCGACCACCATCTCCAGCGAGCGCTCCGCGCAGATCGCGACCAGGGTATCGGGCGCGACGCCCAGCTCGAGCAGGCGGCGCGCGAGCTGGTTCGCCCGGCGATCGAGCTCCCCGTACGTGAGCGAGCCGCGATCGGACACGACAGCGGCGGCGTGCGGCGCGCGCGCCGCCTGCTCCTCGAACAGATCCAGGACGCGCCGATCGCGAGGGAAATCGGCGCCGGTGTCGTTCCAATCGACGAGCAGCCGGCGCCGCTCGCGCTCCGGGAGCAGCGGCATCGACGAGACGGAGCGCGCGGGGTCCGAGGTCGCGGCGGCGAGGAGCGTGAAGAGGTGACTCAACATCCGCTCCATCGTCGCCCGCTCGAAGAGGTCGGTGCTGTACTCCAGCATCCCGGCGACGCCGCCGGTGCTCTCCCAGGCATAGAGCGAGACGTCGAAGATCGTCTTCCTCGTGTCCGTGGCGATGGCGCGCGCCTCGATCCCGCGGAGGTGGAGCTCCCGCTCCGCGGGCGGCTGCGGCGCGAACACGATCTGCACGAGAGGGCTGTAGCTCGGGTCGCGCTCCGGCTGGAGCTCCTGGACGAGCCGCTCGAACGGGAGCCCGTCGTGCGCGTAGGCGTCCAGGCACACGCCCCTCACGCGGCGGAGCAGCTCCTCGAACGACGGCCCACCGGAGACGTCGATCCGGATGGGGACCACGTTGACGAAGAAGCCGATCGCCGCCTCGAGATCGGCGTGATCCCGGCCCGCGCTCGGCAGGCCGACCAGGAGGTCGTCGCGCTGCGTGGTGCGGTGGAGCAGGACGGCGAACACGGCCAGGAGGACCATGTTCACGGTCACGTCGTTTCGCGCGCCGAGGTCCCGGACCGCCCTTCCGACCTCCGGATCGAGCTGGAACGGGAGGGTCGCGCCGCGGAAGGTCTGGACCGCCGGCCGGACGTGATCGCTCGGCAGCTCGAGCAAGGGCGGCACGTCGAGGAGCCTCTGCTTCCAGCCGGCGAGCAGCTCCGACAGGACCTCTTCGGTCATCTGCTCGCGCTGCCACGAGGCGAAATCGGCGTACTGGAGCGGCGCGTCCGGCAGCGCCGCCGGAGCCCCACCGCAGAAGGCATCGTAGAGCGCCGCGATCTCACGGTAAGCGACCTCGAGCGACCAGCCGTCGACGGCGATGTGGTGGATGTGCAACCAGAGGACGTGATCCCGAGGTCCGAGCCGGAGCAGCCCTGCGCGGAAGACGGGGCCGCGCTTCAGATCGAAGAGCCTCTGGGCTTCCGACGAGAGGTGCTGCTCCGCCTGGGCCTCGCGCTCCTCCCCGGAGAGGTGCTGGAGATCCGCGACCTCCAGCCGGAAGGAGGCGTCCTCGGCGACGATCTGGACGGGCTGGCCGTCGAGCTCCGTATAGACCGTGCGCAGGATCTCGTGTCTGCGGACGAGCTCACGGAGGCTCCTGTCGAGCGCAGGGACGTCGATGTCGCCGGCGAGGCGGAAGGGACAGAGGCAATTGTAGGCCCTGCTCTCCGGCGCGAGCCGGTGGAGGAACCACATGCGCTCCTGCGCGAACGACAGGGGGATCGCTCCCGTTCGGGCGCCTCTCGGAATGGCCTGATCGCTCCGGGCCGCGGCGCGCTCCTTTCCGCTGATCAGCGCGGCGAGCGCGGCGATGGTCGGGTGGGCGAAGAGCTGCTGGAAGGTGACGTCGATCCCGAAGGCGCCGCGCAAGCGGGAGAACAGCCGGAGCGCGTGCAGCGAGTCGCCGCCCAGCGCGAAGAAGCTGTCGTGCACGCCGACGTGATCGACGCGCAGGAGCTCCTTCCAGAGCTGCGCCAGCTCCTCTTCCAGCTCGGAGCGCGGCCCGAGGAGCGCGCGCCGGAGCTCCGGACGAGCGCCGCTCGGCGCGGGCAGCGCCTTGCGGTCGAGCTTCCCGTTCGGCGTGGTGGGGAACGACGCGAGCAGCACGATCGCGGAAGGGACCATGTAGCTCGGCAAATGGCTCTCGAGAAAGGCGAGGAGCGCCGGAGCCAACACGCGCTCGTCGCTCGCCGAGTCGCCCTGGCTCGTTCGGTGAGGGACCGCGTAGGCAACGAGCGTCTTTTCCCCGGGCGCGTCTTCGCGCGGCACCACGACGGCCTCGCGTACCTCGGGGTGTTGGGCCAGCACCGACGCGATCTCGCCCACCTCGATGCGGTGGCCGCGGATCTTCGCCTGGTCGTCGACCCGACCGAGGTACTCGAGATCTCCCGACGGGAGGTAGCTCGCGAGATCACCTGTCCTGTACAGGCGAGCGCCTGGGTCGTCGCTGAACGGGTGCTCGATGAACCGCTCCTGCGTGAGCTCGGGCCGGTGGAGGTAGCCGCGCGCGAGGCCCGCGCCGCCGACGTGAATCTCTCCGGGGACGCCGACCGGGACGAGCGCGCGGTTGCGATCGAGGAGGAGCACCTGCGTATCGGGGACCGCGCGGCCGATCATGCTCGACCAGGGCCGCTCGAGATCGGGCAGGCCGACAGGGCGGTAGGTGACGAACATGGTGGTCTCGGTGGGTCCGTAGAGGTTGAGGATCGCGGGCACCCTGTCGCCGTGGCGCTCCCACCACGGCTTCAGCGCGGTCACGTCGAGGGCCTCACCGCCGCAGATCACGAGCCGGAGCGCGAGTCGCTCTCTGGCCTCCGGCTCGATCGTCTCCTCGGCGTGGACGAGCAGGCGGAACGCCGACGGCGTCTGGGTGAGCACCGTTACCCCCTCGTCCCCGAGGAGCCTGTAGAACAGCTGCGGCGCGTGGATCACCGGCCGCGGCACGACGACGAGGCGACTGCCGTGGAGGAGCGCGCCCCAGATCTCGAAGACGGAGATGTCGAAAGCGAACGAGTGGAACGTCGTCCACACGTCCTGATCGCCGAAGCGGAACCATCCGGCGGTGGTGTCAAACAGGCGAAGGACGTTGGCGTGGCTGACCATCACGCCCTTGGGCTCCCCGGTCGATCCCGAGGTGTAGATGATGTACGCGAGGTTCTCCGGACGCTCGTTCGGCGAGGGCGCCACCTTGTTTTCGGGCTGCCGGTCGATCATGGCCCGATCCGCGTCGAGGCACACCACCCTCGCGCTCCCGCTCCGGAGCCGGGAGGCGAAGCGCTCCTCGGTGAGGATCACGGGGACGCCGGCATCTTCGAGCAGGAAGGCGAGCCGGTCCGCCGGATAAGAGGGGTCGAGCGGGACATAGGCGCCGCCGGACTTGAGGACGCCGAGCAGCGCCACGATCATCTCGAGCGATCGTTCCAGGCAGACGCCGATCGGGACCTCGGGCCCCGCGCCGCTCTCCCGGAGGAGATGGGCTATCTGGTTGCTCCTCCGATCCAGCTCGGCATAGGTGAGACGCTGCCGCTCGAACACCACCGCCACCGCGGACGGGGTGCGCCGGGCGTGCGCCTCGACCCGCTCGTGCAGCCGATCGCGCGGCGCATCGAACACCTCGCCGTGGTTCCACGCGAGCAGCGCGCGGCGCTCCTCCTCGGTCAGGACCGGCAGCTCCGAGACGCGCTGCTCCGGGTCGCCCGCCGCCCCGCGCAGCAGCACCGCCCAGCGCCCGAGCAGCCGCTCGACGGTCGCGCGCTCGAAGAGGTCCCGATTGTAATCGACGCGCGCGATTACGCCCGCGTCGGTCTCCTCGACGCGGACCGCGAGCTCGAAGGCCACCTCGGTCGCCTCGAGCGCCACCTCCGTCAGCGTGAGCAGCGCGCCTCGCTTCGGCTCCAGCGTGCTCGGCTCGCTGGAGAAGATGGCCTGGACGAGCGGTGCGCGGCTTGGATCCCGCGGCAGCGAGAGCTGCTCGACCAGAGAGGTGAACGAGAGATCCCCGTTCTCGCTCCCCTCCTGCAGGGATCGGCGCACCTGGCGCAGGAGCGCGCGAAAGCTCGGATCTGCGCCCAGCCTGCCCCGTACGGTCACGAGATTCCCGAATGCCCCGATGAGGCCTCGGGTCTCCTCGTCTCGTCCGGACAGCGGAACGCCGATGAGGACGTCGTCCTGGCCGGTATGGCGGTGGAGCACGGCGTGCATTCCCGCGAGCAGGATCGCGGACAGCGCCACGCCCTCTTCCCGGGCCAGCGCGCGGAGCTCTCGCACGAGCTCCCGATCGAGCGCGCACGCCACCGAACCTCCGGCGAAGGTCCGCACCGCGGGCCGCGGCCGATCCGTCCGGATCTCCAGCGCCTCCGGTGCCCCCGAGAGCTCACGACGCCAGTGCGCGAGCTGCCTGTCGAGGAGCTCTGCGGTCCGGTGCTCCCGCTGCCGCCGTGCGTGGTCCTGGTAGCTTATCGGCGGCGCCGGCAGCTCGACGCCATGATAGCCGTCGAATAGCTCCGAAAAGAACAGCGTCACGCTCGGTTTGCCGTCCGAGAGGAGGGGGTGCATGGAGAGCGCGATGAGGTGGCGCCCTGGATGCACCCGGATGAGGCTCACGCGCCAGAGGGGGCCGCGCTCCAGATCGAGGGGCCGAGCGATCTCCCGGCGGGCCATCGCGAGCGCGGATTCATCCGAGGCGGGCTGCCCTTCGGCGCCGAGATCCACCTCGAGGAAGGCGATGTCTGCCCGCGGCGAGACGACCTGCACCGGCCGCCCCTCGTGCTCTGCGAAGGATGTCCTCAGGATCGCCTGACGCCCCGTGAGCTTCTCGATGGCATGGACCAGCCTGGGCACATCCAGCTCGCCGTCCAGCCACGCCGCGCCCCCTTCGTTCAAGCCCGGCGTGGCGCCTCGGCCCCGGGCGAGCACCCACGCACGTTCTTGCTCCAGAGAGAGCGGAGAACAGGAAATTTCGTTCATCGCGGATGACCTCCTTGTTGCTGATAGGGGTCGATTGCATCGATGCGCGTGGAGCAACCGCGCGCCGCGTCGGACGTTCGACGCGCGCACACCTGCGCGCACACCGTGCTTGCTGATCTGTCGTACGCTCCTCAGACATCAGGGCCGCCTGGTCACCTGGGCACGAGGAGCAGGCGCCAGGCTGGGCCAAAGATTGTAAAATGCAGAAAATACTAAATCGATGTCGATCGCATCGCGAGGGGGCGCGATGCACACGCTACGCAGTATGAAGTATGGACACCACCACGCCAGCTTGTATTTGGGAGGATGCGGATGCTGGCGATTGATGGACCTTGTCTGGATTCCGGGATCCCGACCTCGCGCCTGCTCTTGTGGGCCAATAGACAAATCCGGCTTCCGCTTCACCCTGAGTTGGTCCTCTTCCTCACCGTCGGGGTAGCTTCCAGCGCATCACGTCAGAATTGTGCTCGCGGCAGCCGTCGATAGGCTCGGTCCTCTGCTGCACCGCTGCCTCTCAGAGAACCAGGGACGGACATGACTGGACGACGCGCGGGCGACAGGCAGGGCGAGCCCGCCGTTCGCTCCGATCTGCCGGGCTGTCGTCTCCGGTTCGTCCCGCGCAATCCCATGGAAGCGGCGACCTCCGGCAGCTGGAGGTCGCAACGGCCGGCAGCTGGAGGCTGCAACCGCCGGCAGGTGGAGGCTGCAGCTTCCACCACGCATCGCCGTGGTGCCGGATTCGTGGCCGTCCTAGGGAATGGCTCGCTGGCGGCACGGAGCGCGGCTGTGAACTGTCGCTTCAGATCAGCACGGCCCTGTCCACCGCGGCGGACAGGATGCCTTCGTTGATGAAGTGACGTGCTCCCGTGCCATCCCTCTTCGAGAGATGGCCGCCGGCGTGGTGAATCGCGACCACCTCCCAGCGGTCGTCGAGCACCGGCGAGCCGCTGGAGCCCGGGAGCGTGTCCGTCGTATACTGGGCGATCTCCTCCTGGACATTCACGACCTGGTTCTCGCTCAGCGCGATTTTCTTGAGGCCGCCCCCGGGATGCTGGATGATCGTCACGAACTCGCCCACCGATGGGCGCCGGAGCGTCAGCTTCAGAGCTCCCCATTCGGCCAGGTCCCCTGCCTCGGCGATGCCCGCGCCCACGCCTACGGCCGTGCAGTCCAGGCCCTCGCTCGTGCGAAACCGAGCGCGGTCGAGGTTGTAGCGGTGGACCGTAAGGAGGTTTCCGCGATCGTCGTCCTCGTAGTTGAAGGCGATCACGGAGCGCTCGGCGACGCCAGGATCGGGGATCACGTGATGGTTCGTGAGGAGCAGGCGCCCCTCGATCAGGAAGCCCGTGCCGACCCCGCTCGGCGTCTCGACGCGGCACACCGCGCGCGCCGCCTGGAGCCCCTTGCGGACCCAGGCGAGGCTCATCAGGCGGTCCGCGCCGATGATCTTCTCCAGCGTGCCGCCCGGCAGGTCGGTCGAGAGCGGTCGTGCGCTCACCGGGGGTTGCTGGAGGGGTCGCTCGTTCTCACGGATCCTGGATGCCTCGTCGATCACGGCGAGCAGATCGGCCGCGAGCTGTCTGCGCGCCTTGCTTCGATCTTGCGGCGAGAAGCTCGGGTCCAGGCGCTGCCGGTCGAGGTTGCGTAGCGAGCTTTTGAGCGCCAGCGCTGCGTTATAAACGTGCCGGTCAGAGCGCTGTACGAACGTCAGCAGTCGAGCCAGCGCCTTCTCCAGCTCGTCGTCCCCGACCAGATCCCTGAGCTCGTCGAAGAATGTGTTATCCATGGGTCTCATCCTTCCTCGAAGGGAAGATCGCGATACCAGCCCGCGAGCCATCGATGCGCGATGGTCACCGCGGCGAGCCATCCACCGGTCACGGCGTAGACGATGTTCATGTGCGACGCGTCGACGACGCGGTAGGCGGACGCTGCGATCCCCAGCGGCACGGACAGCACCAGGACGACGAGGCTCCGGTCCGTCCACGGGGTGCGGCGCGCCTTGCGGAGGCCGATCACCACCACGGCGCACGCGACGGAGAACAGCACCGCGACCGCTGGAAGAAAGAACTCCTGCTCGAGCCTCGGGCCATCCCGCAGAGCACCCGCCACGGCCCAGGCAACGATGATCGCGGCCAGCGACACCGCGCCATGGCTGGGTCGGACGACGCTCGCCAGCGCGGACAGGAGGACGAGCGCCGCGCCCACGATGACCGCGAAGAGAGGCGCCGCGGGTTTCATGAACCAGAAGGGGAAATGTGGCATGAGGCGATTGAGACGCCAATCGCGTAATTCTGGTGACGCGCGGGCCAGGAGAGATAGGTTCGACTCGACACGAGATCCTTTCTCGAGAAACAATCGCTCCACTGTGGCCATGTCCGAGGCCGACTGCGCTGCACGGAGCACCTCGAAGTCGTGTTCGTCGAACCCTCCCAGGCGAGTCATTGCATGGACGACTTCCATCGGCGGCGTACGACCGCTGCGAAGCCTGTCGAGTATTGCTGCTCTGTCCAGAGTGAATTCATAGGAACGATGCTTGAGCCATTTTCTATCCTCCAGCAAAAGCATGACAGCGTCGTGTGCGTCCTTTTGCTTGACGACTGTCGCGATGATGTTCGCTTGCCGGGCGCCCGCAAGGGGTCCTGCTGCCAAGAGCATCGCGACCACCGGGAGAACCGGAAGCGGCCCCGTGAGCCAGCCCATACGCGTGCCGATGGGGAGCCCGGCGCGCAGCCGCCACTGAAGAGCGAGCCACACCGAGCCGGTGGCGGCTCCGATCGCCAGAAACGTATTGGCGAGGGCCTCCGGATCGGGGACGGACGCAGGGTTGATGGACATCCCACTGGTCGTGCCGGCGAGCACGGTGACAGCCAGAGTGACCGGCAGGATGAACACTGGGCATAGCTGCGCGAGCTCGGGGCTTCGGCGAGCGATCCACGATGAGCCTCTCTCTAGCGCTTCAATGCCGCGAGTGGTACTCGCGAGCAAGCCGTCCTCGAAGGGGAGTGTACGGTAGCGCCCTCCGAGCCACCAGAGCCAGATGGAGAGCACGACCGACCATGCGCACGCGAGGAGCAAGCCCGTCTCAGTCGCCCACGGGAGCCTCCCTCGCATGGACAGCAGAAACAGCGCGCCCGGTGCTCCGACGAAAGAGACGGTCAGTCCGATGTCGGCGCCACTGGATCGTTGGCCTTTCACGAGCGCTCGAACCACGAATGCGCTCGCTATCCCCAGCCCGACAACACTGGCAATCCAGAAAAAATCGAGGATGGGTCCGTGCATGAAGATAGAGGCAAGGGATAAAATGGCGCACACGATGGATGCCCGGCGGACGAGTTGCTTTCGGGATATTTGCCCGCCAAGGGTCGCGGCGTTTGCGCAGACCGTGCAGCCGATTCCGAGCACGTAGATCCAGTAAGGGTCCTCGTATACGAATGCCTTTCTTGTGCCTGAAAATCGCCGAAATAACGACGGTCGAGGGGTTCTGCGGGTGTGAAGCTCGAGCGACGTCGCGCGATAGAACTGATGGCGGTTATTTAATATCGGCTGCCTGCGGGGCTCCACGATCTTATCGATTGCCGCGTCATCTCCACGCTTGCACGCCTCGGGCAGGAGCCCGCTGAGTTCGTTGGAGCCAGAGAGGACGTCGAGCCACGCTGTCGCCTTGGACGAGCGAACTCGATCCGCGCTCTCTTCGGGGTCCTTCCCCCAGCCCATTCCGAGCTGGGAACACAGGTCGCGCCCGCGTGACACCGAAAGGCGCATTGCATCGTAGAGCGCGCCGTCGTTGTGCAACGCCTTCTTCACGCGTTCTTCACGGCCGAGTTCGCGGATTCGCTCAGCGGCCACCCAGGTCGCAGTTGATGCTGGCGATACAAAGGAGGCCACGACGAGTAACGCCACGATCGGTGTCCACGCCAGACCCGGACGGAGCCCGAGGGGCAAGCGCTCCCGATCTCGCCACTGCGTGTGAATCCACTGCGCCGTGGCGACCACGCCCAGGATGAGAAAGGACGCGCCCCAGGCGTCAAGATCAGGCAGATCGTGCGCGACGATGGGGATCGTCGACGAGGCCACGACCGCCGTCACGTGGAGCAGCAATGAAAGAGGCACGACCCAGTGGAGACCCAGGATACGAACGCGGGGCGCGCGCCGTCCGAGCCACCCGAGGAACGCGCCAGCCCAGGAGGAGATGGATCCCTTCACAGCCTGCGCGCCACAGAGCTGGTCAGATCGGAGAACCGCACCGGCGTGATGCCGTGCTCGGCGAGCGCCCGCAGCACGGCGCCGCGGTGCACGCCCGGCGGGAGCGTGATCCGGACCTGGCGGGGATCCGGTCGTGTTTCGATGCGGATCTCATTGGCGCCAAGGCCGAGGCTCCTTTGCAGCGTCTCGCCGGTGCGCCACGGCTGATCGACCGCCATGTCGAGCACGACGGCCTCTGGCTGTGACGTTGCGCTCGCAGGCACGAGACGCCCTTGCTCCAGCACGAGGACCCGGGTCGCGATGGCTTCCAGCTCTGGGACGAGATGCGACGACACGAGAATGCCCGTGGCGTGCTGTGGCACGTTCACGAGCCGGCACATCTGATCGAGGAACCAGCGCCGCGATCCCGGGTCGAGATAGGCCATGGGCTCGTCCAGCACGATCAGGCTCGGCCACGGCGCGAAGGCGAGCGCGAGCGCGCATCGCGCGCGCAGGCCGCCCGAGATCTCGTTCCAGCGCTCGCGCGCGCTCTTCGCGAGATCGAACTGCTCGAGGACCTCCGCGGTGCGACGCTCGTTCTTCTTTCCGGTGATCCCGTGGAAGGCGAGCAGCAGGCTCAGGTGCTCCCCTAGCCGGCCCGCCCAGGGCTCCGGCTCCTGCGCGACGTAGGCGATCCTCGCGAGGATCGATCTCTCCGACCGCTCGGCCTCGATCGCCGGATAGGAGACCTTCCCTTCGTGGTGCAACCGGCCCGCCGCGATCCGCAGCAGCGTGGACTTTCCGCTGCCGTTCAGCCCCACCACGCCGACGATCTCGCGGGCGCGCACCTCGAGGTCAATCTCTTCCAGGGCGAAGCTGGAGCTCGAGAAGCGCCGGCACACAGCCTTCATCTCGAGGAGCGGCTTCGTCGGTCCGGGATCGGCGGCTGCGGTGCTCCATTCGGACACCGTTCGGATCTCCTCCAGGAGCCTATCGCGCTCTTGGAGGTGCGCCTCGATGAGCCCCTCTTCGGCCAGCTTCCGCTCGAGCGCGTCGAGGCGGGGCAAGAGGGCAGCAGCGTGCCTTCGCTGTGCGTCCTCCTTGAGGCCGTCGACGAAGAGAGAGAGATAGAGCGCGGCCCGGCGCACGTCTCCCTGAACACACGCCCGCCGGAGGCTGCTGCGAGTGTCGACCGGGGGCGACGCCTGACCGGTGGATCGAGTCATGCTGGGATGTTATCCCACGCCGCCGCGCGGAGGTAATCACCGCAGCGAGCCGGCTGCTTTTGCTGGTGCGCCGAGGTGCAGCGCGGCGAACGGACGTGGGAGGGTGAGGGGCCTGGCTGGGCGACGTACCGGGGGGATCCGGCGCGCCTTCGCGGGCTCGCGCGGCGCTCGCGCCCACCCTGCTGGAGTGCGACGCGAACTACCAGGACGACAAGGCGAGCTGTCACGACCTGCCGGACCGGATCGATTTCCGGATCTGTGTCTGGTTCGCCAAGGCAGCGTACAAGAACTGCTGTCGCGAGGCGGGCGGGGACTGTGATGACGGCCTGCCCGTGGGGCCGATCGACAGCCGCGTGAGCAACGACGGGAGCGGCTCTTCGGTCACGGTGAGCCTGGATGGCGCCACGGGAGAGCGTATCCAGGCGACCCGGGGCAGTCGCGTCGCGATGAACCCCGAGCCGGGGAGACGTGTGCCCACGGCCGGTCGACGCGACGCGTCTCGCGCGCTGCGCCGCGCTCGAAGGTTCACGACCTTGTCCTCGGATGCCCGCGATGCCGCCTGATCCGCTCGCCGCGCACACCTGATCGCGCAGCGAGCCGGCTCCTTCTACTTACGCGCTGCGCCGCGCTCCGGCCGCGGCTCTGCCACGGCCCGCCGCTCGTGCATCCGGCGGGCCAGGCCGGCGGCGCCTCGGCCCGGAGCCAGGGGCTTGCGCAAATTTCGGTGCCAGGCATTGTGCCGGTGCGACGGGCCCTTGGCACCGGGCGAAACCTTTCCAACAATCCCGACCGGTTCAACCCTCGAGAAAACAGTGGAAACGCAAAATTCTACCATCATCTACACGAAGACGGACGAGGCGCCGGCCTTGGCCACCTATTCGCTCCTCCCGATCGTCGAGGCGTTCACGAAGGCCGCCGGGGTTCGAGTCGAGACGCGCGACATCTCCCTGGCGGGCCGCATCCTCGCCAACTTCCCCGAGCGCCTGACGGACAACCAGAAGCTAGGCGACCACCTGGCGGAGCTCGGCGAGCTGGCCAAGACGCCGAACGCCAACATCATCAAGCTACCCAACATCAGCGCCTCCATCCCGCAGCTCGTGGCCGCCATCAAGGAGCTGCAGCAGCAGGGCTATGCCGTGCCGGACTATCCCTCCGAGCCGAAGACGGAGGAGGAGAAGGCGATCAAGGCGCGTTACGCCAAGGTGCTCGGCAGCGCCGTGAACCCCGTCCTGCGCGAGGGCAACAGCGATCGCCGCGCCTCGCCCGCCGTCAAGGACTACGCCAAGAAGCACCCGCACTCGATGGGCGCGTGGAGCCGCGACTCGAAGAGCCACGTCGCTCATATGTCGGGCGGTGACTTCTACGGCAGCGAGAAGTCGGTCGTCGTCGACAAGGCGCAGGAGCTGAAGATCGAGCTCGTCGCCGGCGGCAAGACGACCGTGCTCAAGCCGAGCGTCAAGGTGCAGGCGGGCGAGGTCGTCGACGCCAGCGTGATGAGCGCCAAGGCCCTGCGCGCGTTCTACGCCGAGCAGGTGGCGGACGCGAAGAAGCAGGGAGTGCTGTTCTCCCTGCACCTCAAGGCCACGATGATGAAGGTCAGCGACCCGATCCTCTTCGGGCACGCCGTCAGCGTGTTTTACGCCGACGCGCTCGAGAAGCACGCGGCCACGCTGGCCAAGGTCGGCTTCGACCCGAACAACGGCATCGGCGACCTGTACACGAAGATCCAGGGCTTGCCGGCCGACGAGAAGGCGGCGATCGAGGCGGATATCAAGGCCGTCTACGAGCAACGCCCGACGCTGGCCATGGTCGATTCCGACCGCGGCATCACCAACCTGCACGTGCCCTCGGACGTGATCATCGACGCCTCGATGCCGGCGGCCATCCGCTCCAGCGGCAAGATGTACGGCACGGATGGCAAGCTCTACGACACCAAGTTCACGATCCCCGATCGCTCCTACGCCGGCATCTATAAGGCCACGATCGAGTTCCACAAGCAGCACGGTGCGTTCGACCCGCGCACGATGGGCACCTCGCCGAACGTGGGGCTCATGGCGCAGGCCGCGGAGGAGTACGGCTCACACGACAAGACCTTCAAGATCGCCGAGAGCGGCACGGTGCGTATCGTCGACGCCTCCGGCAATGCCCTGCTGGAGCAGAAGGTCGAGGCCGGCGACGTCTTCCGCGCTTGCCAGACGAAGGACATCGCGATCAAGGACTGGGTCAAGCTGGCCGTCTCCCGCGCGCGCGCCACGGGCGCCCCGGCGGTGTTCTGGCTCGACGAGAACCGCGCCCACGACAAGAACCTGATCGCCAAGGTCAAGGCGTACCTGTCCGAGCACGACACCAAGGGCCTGGAGCTCCCGATCAAGAGCCCTGTGGAAGCGATCGAGTTCACGCTCGGCCGCATGAAGGAGGGCAAGGACACCATCAGCGTCACCGGCAACGTGCTGCGCGACTACCTGACGGACCTGTTCCCGATCCTGGAGCTGGGCACCAGCGCCAAGATGCTCTCCATCGTGCCACTGCTGGCCGGCGGCGGCCTGTACGAGACCGGCGCCGGCGGCTCGGCGCCGAAGCACGTCCAGCAGCTGCAGAAAGAGAACTACCTGCGCTGGGACTCGCTCGGTGAGTTCCTGGCGCTGCAGGTGTCGATCGAGGACCTCGCCAACAAGACCAACAACGCCAAGGCCAAGGTGCTCGCCAAGGCGCTGGACACGGCGATCGGCCTGTTCCTCGAGAACAACAAGAGCCCGGCGCGCAAGGTCGGCGAGATCGACAACCGCGGCAGCCACTTCTATCTCGCGCTCTACTGGGCGCAGTCCCTCGCCAAGCAGACCGAGGACAAGGAGCTGGCGGCCAAGTTCGGCAAGCTCGCCCAGACCCTGACGGACAACGAGTCCAAGATCGACGGCGAGCTGATCGGCGCGCAGGGCAAGCCCGTCGACCTCGGCGGCTACTACCACTTCGACGATCAGAAGACGTTCGCCGCGATGCGGCCCAGCGCCACGCTGAACGCGGCCATCGACGGCTTCTCCTGAAATCATTCACGGCTTCGCGGCGCTCCCCAGCTCAGCCGGGAGCGCCGCGTCGAGCCAGGCCTCGAACGTGCTCGACAGCGCGCAGGTCGCCGCGCCGCCGCAGAGGTCCGCGCGCTTGGCCGTGAGCTCGCCCTCGAGCGCCTCCCGCGGGGCTCCCAGCGCGCGCGCGCAGACGAGGTTCTTCGCGGTCTGAGCGACGTTCACCCCGCTGCCGGCCGTCACGACGATCGCCGCGGGCTTCTTGCCGCACGCGCGGCCGAGCGCCCCGGTCGCGCTGGCGTCGGTCGCTGAAAACGAACCGTCCTGCACCGAGTGAAAGTAGAACTTCGGCCCGGTCACGCGCGGCGGGCAGCTCTTCACGCCGCAGTCCGCGCCGAGCCACGCGACGAAGGGACCGTAGCTCCCGATGTCCGGCCGCATGTCGTGGTCGAGGTGCTCGATGCCGAGGCCGCCGGAGACGCTCGGGGCCTTCGCATAGGCGGACACCGCGCCGTTCGAGAACGTCCAGATCGGGCTCGGCGCCGCCGGCTTCGCGCCCGCGGCAAGCGCGTTGAGCTCGTAGGGGACGATGAGCTCGTCGTTGCCGTCGTCGTCGAAGTCATAGACGTTCAACGCGGAGATCGCGAGTCCGCCGGGCGCGACCTCGATCGTCCCGAGCGGCGCCGCGAAGCGCTTGCCTTCGAGGTCGATCCGCACGATCTCGATGTCGAAGGCGAGCGCCCGCGCCGCGCCCTCGCCGGCGCCCGCGAAGCGCGTCAGCGACAGCGCCCAGGAGCCGAGCCCCGCCGGCTGGCAGACCCCGAACTTTGGCAGGCGCGTCGCCTCCGCCGCCGAGACCTTCTCGGGCCCTTCGAGCTTCTGCGCGCCGGAGATGCGCGCTCGGTTCTGATCGAGGAGCTCCTGGCAGGCGCGCCGGTGCGACACCACGGAGCCGGCCCAGTCGAGCTTCGCGGTCGTGCCGTCGATCTGGAGCTCGTACCGCGTGTCGGTCCACTCCAGCGTGACGCTCTGCTTGGCGTCGGCCCGGAACGGCGCGACGAGCCGCAGCTCGCCGCGCTCGTCGGCGAGGACCTCGTTCGACGGGCCCGCGTCGGGCCCCTCGCCGGCGTCGTCGGCCGCCGCCGGCTCGCTCGGCTTCTCGGCCGCGGCCTCCGCGCTCGGATCGTGGATCACCGCGCGAACAGGGTGCCCTCCGGTCCCGTTCTTCTTCCGGCAAAGCAGCTCGAGCCAGCCGTCGAGGCTCTTCGCCTCGCAACCGAGGCCGACGGCCGCTGCGATCGACTCGCTCCGGCCGTCCTTGAAGGACGCCGGCGCACCAGGAGACGCCGGCGCGGTCGGCGGCGGAGCCGGCTCGGTGGGCGCCGCGGTCGCGGGCGCGGGGACCGACGAGGCCGCCTCCGCGGCGGCCGGCGACGCTGTCTCCGCGGCGGCCGCCGCCGGAGCGCCCGAGCCGGCGCTCGGCCCCGAGCTCGCCGCCGGCAGGCCGGCCTCCTCGGATTTCTGGCAGCCAACGAGGATCCCCAGCAGAAAGCAAGCGCTCAATGTCTTCATGGTCCGGTCCCTGGATCTAGCAGCCTGCGTACCAGGTCGGAGGCACGGGCGAAATGCCGCTGCCCGTCGCTGCCCGTCCTAAGGAGAGCGGCCGCGGCGCGTGTCGGGGCGGCCACGGCGTCGTGTTCCGGGCGCGCCGGGCGGACCGAGCTCGATCCTCGCCGGCCAGATCGGATAAGCTGAGCGTCCCATTCCATCGCGGCGTCAGGCGCCTGGAGAGAGCAGATGAGCGAGTCCAGCATTCACGGGGGTTGCCTTTGCGGGGCGGTGACATTCGAGGTCGAACCGCCGTTCAAGTTGATGGCCCATTGCCATTGCTCGCGGTGTCGCAAAGGCACGGGCACGGGCCACGCCACGAATCTGGCCGTCGATGCCGGCCAGCTCCGATGGCTGTCAGGGGAAGAGGCCATCACGCGCTATGAGCTGCCCACGGCGAAGAGCTTCGGGAAGTGGTTTTGCAGTCATTGCGGGTGTCCCGTCCCGCGTCTGCGGCGCGGCGGCAAGATCATGATCGTCCCGGCCGGCTCGCTGGATACAGCGCCGCCCATGTCGCCGACGGATCACATCTTCTGGGGATCCAGAGCGCCGTGGGGGTGCGCCAGCGGAGGGCTTCCAACCCACGATGAGTACCCGGCGTCGTGGTAGGACGGCCGGGCGTGTCGTCCCCTCGAGCGCGGGGCACGGTCAGCGGGTCACGCTGCTGTCCGGCCCGGCGCCCTTGGGGGGCTCGTAAGGCTCGGGGCTCTTTCCGACGGTCCTGAGGTTCACGAGCTTGTTGAGCAGGTCGAACCAGAACGGCGCGCCGAGGGAGGCGGCGACCGCGGTGATGAGGATGCCGGGGGTCAGGAGCCTGTCGAGCACCCCGCGGATCCAGCCGACGATGCCCTGACCGAGGATCGCCGCGATCGCGCTCCAGAGCTTCGGAACGCTCGTGTGCTCGGGGGCCTTCACGCCCCAGGTGATCTCGACGTCGAGCCCGGTGAGCCGGGAGCGAGCGCCGCTTCCCTCGGCGATCGCGGCCATGATGTCCTCGTTCTGGTCGACGCCGCCGGCCTGGGGCGCGGCGCGGGGCGGGGACTTCGCGATCTCCTGCGCCGCCGCGATCAGCCGGGCGCGCACCACCGCGTCGCGCGAGAGGGCGCCCGCGAGGCGGATGCTGTCGGCGTTGAACCCGACGCAGAGCACGAGCGCCGTCGCGCTGATGATCAGCTGCGCGCGGCGCTTGTACCGGCCGGCGGCCCGGTCCATGGCGTCATTGAACCAGCGCTCCAGCCGGATGTTGGCCTCGCGCATGTCCTTGACCGTGGAGTCGACGATCGTGGTGAGGGCGCGCCGGAGATCGCTCTTCGGCGGCATGCTCCGGATGATGTTCTTCAGCTCGTCGAGCGGGTCCTCGTCGCGGCTCGGCGCCGCCGCGATCTCGCCCGGCGCAGGCGCGGCGCCGCTCGCCTGCGGCGGAGGGACGCCGTCGCTCGCCTGCTGCTGGGGCGCGGAAGCGGCGTCGCCCGCCGGCGCAGGCGCGGCGCCGGTCTGCGCAGGCGTGGCGCCGGCCTGCGGGGGCAGCGCCGCGGCGCTGCCGGGCCAGGGGACCTGCCGCAGGGTGTCGATGAGCGCGGCCACGAACGCGTGCGACGGGATGTAGGACGGCCCTACCCAGCCGTACTTGAGATCCTTGATCAGCGGGTGCTCGCGGAGCTTCGCCGCGAGCGGGCTCGGGAGCGGCCCCGGCATCACCCGGGTGCGCATGAACTCGACAGCGCGCCGCGCCGCGCGCTTCATGACCTGCTCCAGCGGGGAGCTCCTGGGGGCGGCGGTGTCGGCGGCGCCGGGCGATTGCTTCACGTGCGCGTCGAGCTCGCTGTCGGCCAGCATGATCTCGATGCTCTGCGCCAGGTTGAGCGCGCGCAGCCGGAGCACGCCGGCGAGCGCCTCGTGGATGGCCGAGCAGAGGACGCTGAGCAGGAAGAAGACGCTGACGAGGCCGATCGCGATGTCGAGGGTCGTTCCCATGGGCATCCGGAAGGGCAGGGCGCGCGGCGGCGCGAGGCGCAGGCCGGCGCGCGTCGCGCGCTCCCCCGGCCAGCAGGGACAGGGAGGAAGAGGCGGCCCTGCGAGCGCCCGTTCCCCGCCGCGGCCCGACCAGCATCTCCCCTCCGCGGCCCCATAAGCATACGCCACCCGGCGCCGCGGAGCGAGCGCCAGCGCGCGCTCGTTCCCGCGCGTCACCCGTCGCGTCATCCATCGCGTCATCCGTCGCGTCATCCATCGCGTCATCCATCGCGTCATCCATCGCTCGATACCGCGGGATCTTGGTCTACCATCACGCCCCCGTGACGAGCTCCACGCTACCCCCCGAGTCGCGGCGCAGCAGCGCGCCGCAGCCGCGCGCCTCCTGGGTCCAGGAGAGGACCGACCTCGACCGGACGACGCTGCGGCCCAGGCGCGACCGGCTCGGGCACGAGCCGCCGCCAGCGTCGCCGCCCGGGACGCTCGTCATCGAGGACACGCGGCGGCCGAAGATCTTCGTCATCGACTACGACGCCGAGGTCGTGTCCGAGAAGGAAATCCAGAGCGTCGACGGGTGCATCCCCTACCTCACGGACGACCGGCCCTCCATCACGTGGGTCGATGTCCGGGGGCTCGGGCACAAGTCGACCTTCGAGCGGCTGGGCGAGATCTTCCATGTCCACCCGCTCGCGCTGGAGGACATGGTCAACGTGCCCCAGCGGCCGAAGGCGGACGTCTACGGCGGCGAGCACGTCCTCATCATCGCGCGGATGGCGCAGGTCAACGAGCGCTGTGTGCTGCGCACCGAGCAGCTGGCCATCCTGGTCGGCAAGAGCTTCGTCCTGACGGTGCAGGAAGAGGCCGACTGGGACGTCATGGAGGCCGTGCGGGAGCGCATCCGCACCGGCCGGGGCTCGATCCGGGAGCGGGGCGCCGATTACCTGGCGTACGCGCTGCTCGACGCGGTGGTCGACGGCTTCTTCCCGGTGCTCGAGCGGCTCGGCGAGCACATCGAGGACCTGGAGATCGAGGTCATCGACGCGAAGCGCCGGATGTCGAAGCCGATCCACGATCTGAAGCGGGATCTGCTCACGCTCCGGCGCGCCATCTGGCCGCAGCGCGATCTCGTCAACGCGCTGCTCCGCGAGGACAACCCGCTCATCTCCAAGGACACGCGGCTCTACCTGCGCGACACGTACGATCACGCGGTGCAGCTGATGGACATGGTCGAGACCTACCGCGAGCTCAGCTCGGGCCTCATGGATCTCCACCTCTCCGGGATGTCGAACCGGATGAACGAGATCATGAAGGTGCTCACGATCATCTCGACCATCTTCCTCCCGGTCACCGCCATTGCGGGCATCTACGGGATGAACTTCCACCACGAGAGCTCGCCGTACAACATGCCGGAGCTCGACTGGTACTACGGCTATCCGTTCGTATGGTGCCTGATGCTGGCGAGCGTCGTCGGGCTGCTCACGTACTATCGGCGCAAGGGCTGGATCAGGAAGGACGACGGCGGCGCCTGAGCGGCGGTGGTGAGCGCGGCGCGTCAGCGCTTCTTCGCGGGCGCGTAGAACGCGAGGTTCCCGAGCAGGCGCGGATCGCCGGGGCGGCGCGCGAGGGCCTTGCGCAGCGCCGCCTCGCCGGCGGCGAGCTCGCCGACGTGGAACGCGCTGGTGGCGACGAGGTCGAGCAGCTTGTGCTCGTAGACCTCGGCGTCCACGAAGAGGGTGGCCTGGGCGGGGAAGGGGAGGGCGGCGCCGCGGGAGGCGAAGAGGTAGGTGAGCGGCCAGCAGCGCTGTCCGTACCAGTGCCAGGCGACGGCGAAGAGCGGCTCGGCGCGGTGCGGGCTGTGGGCGTGGGCGTCGAGGTAGCGCTGCTGCACCTCGGGCCAGGGGCGCCCGAGCGCGGCGGCGGTGCGCGCCATGCGGAACAGCGATTCGTAGACCTCCTCCTGCCAGCCGCCGAGCGCGGCGCGCCGCTCGTAAGCCTCGAACGCCTCCGCGTGCCGGCCGAGGCACTCCAGCGTCTGCGCGAGGTAGAAGGCGGTGCGGCCGTCGCGGGGGGATCGGGCCAGCGCGGCGGAGAGCAGCTCCAGGTCGCGCTGCCACCTCCGGGTCTGGGCGGCGGCGTCTCGGCGAGAGAGGTCGTGGACGATGTGGGCGTCGGGGACGCGGATCGAGGGGGGCGGCTCGCCCTCCTTGGAGAGCACCTCGTGGGTGGCGCCGACGTAGCGCCACCCGGCCGAGGCGCGGGCGAGCCGGGCGGAGTCGTAGACGGAATCGCCGTAGCGCACGCGGACGTGGTAGGCGCCGTGCCCGGGGCCCGACGCGTCGCGGCGCTCCTCGCAGAAGCGACGGAGCGCGCCGCCGGCGACGAGGCGCTCGTCGCCGCTCAGCATGAGGGTGAACACGGCCGCGTCGCCCGCGAGGTCGAGGGCGCGGCTGCGCGTCGCGCCGAAGTCGACGAAGGGCTCCTCGACGAGATCGCCGGGGACGCCCGCCATGGCGGCGCGCGCGAGGGCCTGTGTGCCGTCGGTGGAGCCGGTGTCGAGGAGGGTGAACCGGTCGACGTGGGGCCTGGCCGAGGCGAGGGTCTCGCGGATGGAGGGGGCCTCGTCCTTGACGATCATGACGAGCGCGAGGAGGGGGGGCGTCACGGGAGCAGTATGCCGCCGGACGCCGGTGGGCCGGGGTAATTAAAAGTTGAAGAGGAGGTGGGCGCGCACGCGCGCACCACAGGGTGCGCGCTGGAGAGCGGGAGAGGTGACGCGCGGCGGCAGAGGCGTGGGCGCGCGCTCCGCGAATTGGTCGCGGCCCTGGCGTTCTGTATACTCTCCATGTCATTGCAATGAGCATGCGCCGACGCTGGAGTGCTCTCGTGTTCATCGGCGCAGCGGCGCTCCTCGCGCTCGCCGGCAGGGCGGAGCGCCTCTCGCCCGATTCGGGCTCTGCTCCCGGAGGGCACGGGTCGCCGGGCCGCCTGCGCTTCGAGAAGGCGCTCGACGTGGAGGTGTTCCAGCGCGGGAACATCCACACGCACACGTCCCTGAGCGATGGAGACAGCGAGCCGCGCGACGTCGTCCGCTGGTACCGCGAGAACGGGTATTCCTTCGTGGCGCTGACAGAGCACAACCAGCGCGTCGATCCTGCGATGTTCCAGGACCCGTCGTCGGCGTCGAATTTCGCGGTGATCCCCGGCGAGGAGGTCACGATGTGGGCCGAGGGGAAGGCCGTGCACGTGAACGCGCTCTGCACGCGGGCGACGATCGGCGGGGGCGCCTTCCTGACCAAGGGGGAGGCGCTGAAGTGGGCGATCGGGCGTGTGTGGGCGGAGGGGGGCGTGGCGCTCATCAACCATCCGAATTTCGACTGGTCGTTATCCGCCGGCGACCTCCTGGCGGCGCCTGCGGCGGAGCTCCTCGAGATCCACAGCGGGCACCCGTACGTGTACACGGACGGCGACGCGACGCGCCCGTCGCACGAGGCGCTGTGGGATGCGGTGCTGACGGTGCGCGGCGCCGCGGGAGGGGGGATCGTCGGCGTCGCCGTGGACGATCTGCACCAGCTCACGGCCGGGTCGGGCGCGCCGCCCGCGGGGCCCGGCCGCGGGTTCATCGAGGTGTTCTCGCGGGAGGCGTCGCGCGCCGCGATCTGCAGCGCGCTCGCCGGGGGACGGCTCTACGCGTCGTCCGGGGCGAGGCTGCGGAGGATCGCGCTCGCCGGGGACGCGTTCTCGGTCTGGCCGGCGGCGGCGGGCGCGGTCGTCGAGTTCGTCGGGCGCGGCGGGCGCGTGCTGGAGCGGCAGCAGCCCGCGGAGGGGCGGGCGACGTACCGGCTCCGCGGCGGGGAGCGCTACGTGCGGGCGCGGATCACGCGGCCGGACGGGAAGCGGGCGTGGACGCCGGCGTACGCGACCGTGGAGCCGTGAGCGCCGCGGGCGTCGTGGACGCCAGATTGCCCTCCGCAGCGGCTCACGCCCCCCCGCGCTTCCCGTCCAGCCGCGCCAGCACCGCCCGCGGCGACATCGTCGCCCGGTAGACATAGATCTCCCCGGCCTCGTCGTCGCCCAGCACCTCCTCGCTCACGCGGAGCTGCCTGCCGACCGCGAGCAGGATCCTCGCCGGAAACCCCTTCCGGATCAGCTCGACGCGCCGCCACACCGCGTCCCGGCTCCAGAACCCGAACGCCTCGAGGTACACCTCCTCCCCGGTCTCCGCGTTCAGGAACACCAGGTCAGGGACGCACACCACCTCTCCGGGCAGCGCGAACAGCCGCTCGTTCGGCGACACGGTCCAGGGCGACCCGAGCTTCCTGAACCCCTCGCAGAACGCGTCCAGCTCGGGCGTCGTCTCCGCGAGCTCGCGCCCGTGGTACAGGAGGCCGTCCGCCGGGCCGATCTCGACGGCGAGCGGTTCCTTGTCGCGCCCCCAGCGCAGGTCGGCGCGCAGCCGGAACGAGGCGCACGAGAGCACCGACGGCAGGAACATCGCGAGCCGCAAGCCGTACCGCTGCACCGCGTCGAACAGGCTGAACGGGCCGTCGAGCGCGATCGTGTAGCCGGAGACCGGATCGCCCTGGACCACGTGGATGAGCCCGTGAAAGCGCGCCGCCCGGAAGATCCGCCGGTAGCGCTGGGCGCTCTCCCCCTCGATGCGGATCGTCACCTGCGTCGCCCGGAGGAGGATCGACTGCGCCAGCGCCAGGTTGTACCGATCGAGCAGGATCTCGGGCGCGTCCGCGGCCGCGCGCCGGAGGATCTCGGCGCCGCGCAGGTCGGCGTAGAGGCCCGCCTCGATCGCGGCGGGCGTCGTGCCGAGCCGGGCGGCCACCTCGTCGAGCACGGCGGCCCGGTCGAAGCGGGCGCGGACGTCGAGGGCGCGGTGCGCCGCCGCCGCCGCGTGGAACAGCTCGCGCCGGAGCGCCTCGGGATCGACGCCCTCCTGCACCTCGTACTCGCAGCCGTCCTCGAGCACCTTCCTCAGGCCGAGCGAGGCCACGCGATCCCGCGCGGGCACCTCGATGGCGTCGAGCGCGGCCTCGACCTCGTCGCGGCGCTCGCCGACGCGCTGCGAGAGGATGTCGATGTACGCCCGCGCGACCGGCAGCAGGCGCTCGGCGGCCGCCCCGCGGAGGTACTGCGGCACGACCAGCCCGCCCCGGCGGCGGACGCGGACGAGGTCACTGGTAAGCAATGTGCTCCCGGCGCTTGTCGCTCACCCGCTGCTCGCTCGTGCCGAGGGCCACGAGCTCGTAGAGGATCGCCGTCTTGTTCTCGCTCCGGCGCAGGATGCGGCCGAGCCGCTGGACGTGCTCCCGCACCGAGCCGCTGCCCGACAGGACGATCGCCACGTTGGCCTCGGGCACGTTGACCCCCTCGTTCAGCACCTTCGAGGTGACCACCGCGGACAGCGCGCCGCGGTTGAAGGCGTCGAGGATGGCGCTGCGCTCCTTCACCTTGGTCTGGTGGGTGATGGCCGGCAGCAGGAACTGCCGCGAGATCTGGTAGACCGTGGCGTTGTCCTCGGTGAAGACCAGGGTCCGATCGGCGCGGTGGGCGTGGAGCAGCCGGGCGAGGACGTCGATCTTGCCGGGCGCGCACAGCGCGAGGCTGCGCTGGCGGCGGTACGCCTCGAAGGCGCGGCGGCCGGCGTCGGACTGCGAGCTCAGCAGGATGAACTGGCCCCACCCCTCGGGCATGCGGATGCCGTTCGCGCGCAGAAAGCCGATGTACACGGCGCGCGCCGCCTCGTACGCGGCGCGCTCGTCGTCCGAGAGCGGCACCTCGAGCCGGACGACGTCGTAGGCCGCGAGGTACTGCCCGGAGAGCTCGGTGATCTCCCGGCGGAAGACGATCGGGCCGATGAGGTCGTCGTAGCCCCGGCCGTCGGCGCGCTCGGGCGTGGCGGTGAGGCCGAGGCGGAAGGGCGCGAGGCACATCTTCGCGGCGAGCGCGTACGACGGGCTCGGCAGGTGGTGGCACTCGTCGAAGATCACGAGGCCGAACCGGGCGCCGAGCCGGTCCATGTGGGCGTGCGCGGAGTCGTACGTGGTCACCGTCAGGTCGAGGACGTCGTGGTAACCGCCGCCGAGCAGGCCGATCGGGACGCCGAACGCGGCGGAGAGCCCGTCGTACCACTGGTTCAGGAGATCCAGGGTGGGGACGACCACGAGCGCGCTGCGCTGCCGGGCGGCGATGGCGAGCGTCGCGACGAACGTCTTGCCCGCGCCCGTCGGGAGCACGACGACGCCCCGGCTGCGCCGCCCGGCCCAGGCGTCGAGCGCCTCGCGCTGGTAGGGGAACGGGTCGTGCTTGGCGAGCGGCGCGAGCGGGAGCGCCTCGTACTTGCGGGCGGCGTCGGTGAACGGGACGCCGCGGGCGCGGAGCCTCAGGACGAGCTCGGCGTAGTCGATCGCCGGCACGCGGTAGACGCGCTCCCGCGCGTCCCAGCGGCAGGACGCGGGCAGACACGCGGGGTCGAGCGGCGCGCCGCCATCGAGCGCGGGGTCGCCGGCGTCGCCGCCGTCGGGCTCGCCCGCGCGCTCGTCTGCGTTCGATGGCAGCGCGCTGCTGTCGAGCGCGGGCGAAGGCCCGAGCGCCGGGCGCGGGGCGAGGCCTTCGATGCGGAGGGTGCCGCCCTGAAAGCTCAGGACGATCGGCGCTGTGCGGACCGGCTCGGTCATCGGCGCGCTCTTTTGCCGCGGGCAGGGCCGCGTGCCAAGCGGAGACGGCCGGCGATCAGGCCAGCTCGGTCGGCATGACCGAGGCGCCCCGGAGCGGCGCGCGGTAGCGCACCCAGACGAGGGGGGACTCGTTCAGCGTGATCGTGAGGGCGCTGCCGGCGCTCACCGGGAGCTTGCGGCCGAGCTCGCGGTGGATGTAGCGCGCGATGAGCTCCGGCGTCGAGCGCTTGCCCTCGAACGCGGGGTGCTCGTCGAGGTTCCGGTAGTCGATCTCGGCGAGCACGGCGCGCAGGCTATCCCGCAGCGCGCTCGTCTCGACCACCTGGCCGAGGGGCGAGAGCTCCTCGCGCTCGACCTCCACGCTGACCGTGTACGTCGCGCCGTGCAGGCGCTGCGCAGGGCCGAACTGCACGCCCTTGAGGCTGTGGGCCACCATGATGTGATCGCGGACGCCGACGGTGTACATGGCTCCACTATACCCGCCGCGCCGGCGCTGGAGGGAGATCCCAATCGCCTGTCACGGCACGCCGGAGTAAGGTGGGGGCGGCCCCCCGTCCGGCCCCCGCCGCGGCGGACGGGTTCGTGCGGGACGCAGTGACCGGTTGACCGTTGCGAGGGAGGATCGCCGATGAACAGCGAAGCGAGCGTGCTGGCCCCAGGGTTCCTCATCGCGTCGCCGCCGCTCGGCGATCCGAACTTCGACCGGACGGTCGTGCTCCTCGCGGTGCACAGCGAGGGCGGGGCGCTGGGGTTCGTGGTGAACAGGCCGGCGCCGATGACGCTGGGGGAGCTCCTGTCGTTCGCGGGTTATGGCAACGACCTGAAGGACCCGGCGCCGGTTTACCTCGGCGGGCCGGTCCAGCCGAGCTCGGGGTGGATCCTGTGCCTCGATCCGGCGCTCGGGGCCGAGGAGACGGGCGTGATCCCGGTGGGCTCCCGGGTGCGTGTCACGTCGTCCCGGAGCGCGTTCGACACGCTCGCGGCCGACGCGGTGCGCGGCACGGCCGCCGCGGACCCGCGGCGCAGGACGGTGCTCCTCGGCTACAGCGGCTGGGGGCCCGGCCAGCTCGAGCGAGAGATCGCCGCGGGCGCGTGGCTGCCCGTGTCCCTCGACGAGCGGATCCTGTTCGACGTGGAGGCGGCCCAGCGCTGGGAGCAGGCGTATGCGCTGCTCGGCCTGCGCCCGATCGAAGTGATGTCGATGCGCAGCATCGGCGAAGCCTAGGTGGGGGGCAGACCCGCTTCGGATACGGGCCCACCTCGACGTTTTCGGTGCTCGGCGTACAAGAGTCTCAAGATCCTACACATCTCGCTTGATGTGTGCTGGGCGACGTGATCAAAGCTGCGGATGGGTTCACCTGCAGCAGAGCACGCAGCGGCACTCGCCGAGGAGATGAGCGACGCGCACTTCGGCGATGCGCGGCTTTCGAAGCGCCAGACCAAGCTGGTGCAGAAGCTGGCGCAGGCGCCGGACAAGAGCTTCCCCTCGCTCTTGTCCGACAGCGAGCTGGAGGCGGCGTACCGTTTCTTCGGCAACGACGCCGTCACGCCCGCGGCGATTCTGGCTCCGCATGTGCGCGCCACCCTCGCGCGCATGGAGGCCGAGCCGGTCGTGCTCGCCATCCATGACACCACGACCCTTTCCTTCCGCTCGGACGGCCAGCGGCAGGGGCTCGGACGGCTGCGCTCCTCGGGGCAGACGTTCTTCGCCCACTTCACGCTGGCGGTCAGCGGCGATGGAACGCGCCGCCCGCTCGGCGTGCTCGATCTGAGCACGCACGTGCGCGACGACGGCACGACGGACAACGAGCACGACCGCTGGGGAGAGCAGGTGGAGCGAGTCGCGGTCTTGGGCGCTGCGCCGCACGATGTGGTGCACGTCATGGACCGCGAAGGCGACGACTACGGCCTGTTCGCGCAGCTTCTGAGCGCAGGGCATCGGTTCGTGATTCGGCTCGCGCACAATCGCCTCGTCGAGGCTGACGCCCTCGGAGCGGAGGCCAAGCTCGAGCAGGCGCTCGCGCATGTTCAAGCGGTGGCCGTGCGCGAGGTAGCGCTTTCGCCGCGGCCGGCAGGCAATCGCAGCCCTCAACAGAAACGGCTGCATCCTCCGCGTGCAGGACGCTTGGCCAAGCTCGCCCTTGGAAGCACGCGCGTGACCCTGCGGCGACCGAGATCCCAGCCGCGCGAGCTGCCTGCGACGCTCTCGTTGCGGGTCGTACGCGTCTGGGAGATCGAGCCGCCGCCGGGCGAAGCGCCGGTCGAGTGGGTGCTGCTCACGAGCGAGCCGGTCGAGTCCGTCGAGCAGCTGACGCAGCTGGTCGACTGGTACCGGGCGCGCTGGATGGTGGAGGAGCTCTTCAAGGCCCTGAAGACCGGATGCGCCTACGAGAAGCGCCAGATCGAGGACCTGCACGGCCTGCGCAACGTGCTGGCGCTCTTCGCGCCCATCGCCTGGCAGCTATTGCTGCTGCGCAGCGAGGCTCGGCGCGCTCCGGAGCAGCCCGCGACCGCCGTGCTCACGCCCACCCAGCTCGAGGTGCTGCGGGTCTTCGCGCGCAAGCCCCTGCCCGAGAACGCCACGGCCCGCGATGCCTTCCTGGCGATCGCCGGGCTCGGCGGACACCTCCGGCGAAACGGCGAGCCCGGCTGGCAGACCTTGGGCCGTGGCTACGAGCAACTGCTCACCCTCGTCCAGGGCTGGAGCGCCGCGAGGGAGGTGGGGAAAATATGATCAATCCTGAGACAAGAGTACGCCTGTGCGCCGAAAACGCCGATCTGGGCCCGTCTCCTGTGCGGGTCTGCCCCGCTGGCGTCCTCCTATGGGAAGAGAGCAGGGGACGAACCGATTGACGCGGCGGTCGCGAGGACGAACGTTGGCGGCCCGTCATGACCGGGGTCGGAGGGCGCCGTGCGGAGGGCGCTCCCGGCGCCGGATTCGGCCCATCGAACGATGGGCACACGACCTACGAGAGGAGCGATGATGGAGATCAATATCGGAATCGATGCCAAGAACCGCGAGCTGATCGGCGCCGGACTGGGACGCGTCCTCGCTGACACGTACACGCTCTATCTGAAGACCCACAACTTCCACTGGAACGTCACAGGGCCCATGTTCCAGACGCTCCACCTCATGTTCGAGCAGCAGTACAACGAGCTGGCGCTCGCCGTGGACCTGGTCGCCGAGCGTATCCGGGCCCTCGGCCTCCCCGCGCCGGGGACCTACAAGCAGTTCGTCGCGCTCTCGACCATCAAGGAGGACGACGGCGTTCCGAAGGCCACGGACATGATCAAGCGCCTCGTCGAGGGCCACGAGACGGTCGCGCGCACGGCGCGTGAGCTCTTCCCCGTGGCCGAGAACGCCAACGATCAGCCCACCTGCGATCTGATCACCCAGCGCCTGCAGGTCCACGAGAAGACCGCCTGGATGCTGCGCAGCCTGCTCGAGTAGCCCCCGCATCACCCGGCAGGCTCAGCGCGCGCTCTTGACGAGGAACCCCTGGCCGTCGATCGCCACGGCGCGCTCCTTCAGCAGGCGGCCGACGGCCCGCTTGAACGCCTTCTTGCTCAGGCCGAAGAGCGCCCGGATCTCCTCGGGGCTCGAGCGATCGCCGACCCTCGGCGCGCCCGGACGCGAGAGCCGCGCGAGGATCTCCTGCGCGTCATTCTCGACCTCCTCGTGCGCGTGACCGCGGAGCGAGAGATCGATCCTCCCGTCGGGCAGCACGCTCGCCACGCGGAACCGCGCCGCCTGGCCGCGGGAGAGTGTGTGCGGCTCGTCGGCGGGGAGCAGGCCGACGAACCTGCGCTCGACGATGACGAAGAGGCCGATCCCCGGCTCGTTGCGCCACGCCTCACCCTCGACCCACTCGTCGAGATCGAACTCGCCCTGGTCGCGCAGCATCTCGCTCACGCGCATCGTCCCCGCGAGGCGCCCGGTCCTGTCCACGAGCAGCCCCACCGGGTGCCGCTGGCCGACCTGCGGGTCGCGGGTCTGCTCCGCGCGGGGGACGAGCAGCTCCTTGGGCAGGCCCCAGTCGACGAAGGCGCCGAAGGGCGCGACGTCGGTGACAGCCAGAAAGGCGACCTCGCCGAGCGTGACCTTCGGCCGGCGCGTCGTGGCGATGGGGCGATCCTCCGAGTCGAGGTACACGAAGACCTCGAGCTCGTCCCCCTCCCTGGCGCCCTCGGGCACCTCGCTGCGCGGCAAGAGGAGCACCGGCGCGTCCGGGCGAAGGTCGTCTGGATCGGCCGAGAGGAAGGCGCCCGGCGGGCCGAAGCGCCGCACCGGCAGGGTCACCACGCGCCCGAGGAGATGGTCGTACGGCATCGGCGCGCAGTCTTGCACAGGGCGGGGGCGCGCGGTCGGCCGCTCGCGTCTCTTCGGGCGCGATGAGCTCCGAAGCCACAAATCAGTTGAAGCTGCCGGAAAGACACCGAATGGTGAGCTGCCGAGGCGCCAGAACGCCAGCAGCTGGAGCTCCTCCTGGCGCGCTCGATGGTTCGTTTCTCGCTTGAACGACGTGATCGATCTCCCAGGAAGCCGATCGGGGTGAAGCTCCTCCAGGTCCTTCGGGGCGCGCCGCCCGCCGTGGCTCCGCGAACGACGAGCGCGCCCCGTCGGGCGTGGAAGCGACTCGCGGTCGCCGCCGGTCTGCTGCTCGTCGCGCCCCTCGTCGTGGCGCACGGCCGCGTCTGGCTCGACGGCGCGGCGCCGTCCGAGAGCGTCGGCAGCCCCGCGCGTGGCCGGCTGCTGCACGGGCACCCGCTCCGCCCCTCGGGGCCCGGTCATGTGACCTACTCCTACCTGGGCGCCAGCCTCGGACGCCAGTACGTGCACGGCGCGGTTCGCGACGCGCTGGAAGAGGCGTTCGCCGCGTGCGCGGCCGCCAGGCCAGGGCGGCGCTTCGTCGTGGGGGAGACGGGCCACCGCGATGGCGGCCCGTTCTGGCCTCACCGCACGCACCAGAACGGGCTCAGCGTCGATATCTTCGTCCCGCTGCGCGACGGCGCGGGGCGGCCCGCGGAGGTGTCGACCTATCCCTGGAACAAGCTCGGTTATGGCCTCGAGTTCGACGCGCAGGGCCGGTCGGGCGAGCTGACGATCGATTTCGACGATCTCGCGCGGCTCCTGTCGGCGCTGGACGAGAAGGCCAGGCCAAGGAAGCTCCGGATCCAGCGGATCATCCTCGCGCCGGAGTACGTGCCGCTGCTGCTCGCGAGCCCCGCGGGCCGCAAGCTGGGCTCGCTCGCGGGGGCGATCCCCCGCGGCCCGGTGTGGTGGCGGCACGACGAGCACGTGCACATCGATTTTGCGTTCGCGGCCGGCCGCCCGCGCTGAGCGAAGTTGTCGACGGCGATGGCGCCGGAGCCGCTCGCGCTGCCGCCCCCGGCCGCGACCGAGTCAGGCCCGTCGCTCTTCTCCACGCACGAGGCGGGTGGCTTGACGAGCCGGGGCCATGACGTTACCGCTGGGAAGGCCCGCGAGCGGCGCGGTCGCGCGTCGCGCAGCGGTGAGGCGCGGAGCCCGCCATGGACGACAGCTCCGGATACCGCATGTACGTGTTCCGCAGCGGCCGCCGCGACGTCCCGGGGCGGCGGCTCGTCGACGAGCTCGCGGGCGACCTCCGGGCGATCGCCGGCCCCGGAGGCGCGGAGCGCCCTCGCGACCTCGTGCTCAGCGCCTTGATCCGCGCAGGCGAGCTCGAGTCCCTCCTCGCCGACGCCGGCGCGGAGAGCGCCTCGGCGCTGGCGCAGCTCACCGACGATCTCGCCGCCGCGCTGATCCGCGGCGACGGCGCGGGCGCGCTCGCGGGCGGCCAGCCATCTGGCCACGGACAGCCAGACGTCGGGCCACGGACGGCCAGCCGTCTGGCCATGCCCGAGGCCCTCACGGCCGTCGAGGTCCCGGCGATCGTCTCGACGTCGCCGCCCGAGGGGTTCTCGTTCTACGCGCTCCACCCGCTCGATTTCGCCCGGCTGGCCGAGCGGCTCGCGTCCCCGCCGGCGCCGGTCCGGGTCGCCGGTATCCGCAGCATCGGCACGACGCTGAGCGCGGTGACGGCCGCAGCGCTCCGCGGGCAGGGGATCCGGGCCGGGCGCACCACCGTGCGCCCATCAGGTCATCCCTACGACCGCCGCGTCGAGCTCGACGCCGGGCAGATCCGCTGGGTCGAGGACGGCATTACCGAGGGAGCGCGGTTCTGGGTCGTCGACGAGGGGCCGGGCCTCAGCGGCTCCTCGTTCCTCGCCGCCGGCGACGCCCTCGTCCGCGCGGGCGTCCCGCGCGCCAGCATCGTTTTCCTCGGCTCCCGCGCGCCCGATCCCGACGCGCTCGTCGCGCCGGACGCCGCCCGCCGCTGGCGGTCCTTCCGCGCGGAGCGCGCCGAGGGCGGGGCGCAGCTCCCCGGCGACGCGGGCGAGCCCATCGGCGCCGGGGCGTGGCGCCGCCGCTGCTATGAGGACGAATCGCGCTGGCCGCCCTCCTGGACGTCCATGGAGCGCCTCAAATACATTTCCCGCGACGAACGCCGGATCCTCAAGTTCGAAGGGATGGGCCGCTACGGGGCGGAGTGTCTGGAGCGGGCATACGGCATCTTCCGGGCCGGCTTCGGGCCGGAGCCGCGCGACGAGGGCCAGGGATTCTGCTCGTATCCATGGCTCCCTGGCCGACCGCTCCAGGCCGATGATCTGTCCTCCGCGGAGCTCGAGCGCCTCGCCGACTACTGCGCCTTTCGCGCCTCGGCCTTTCCTGTGCCGAGCCCTGCGGCCGACGAGCTCATTGCGATGGCACGCACCAATTTCTCGCTGGAGATGCGGAGGGAGCTCCCGGGTGAGCTCCACCTGGAGCTCGCGCGTCCGGTGATCGTCGATGGCAGGATGGATCCCCACGAGTGGCGCAGGTCCGCCGCGGGTGAGCTGGTCAAGGTGGACGCCTGCGGGCACGGCGACGAGCACTTCCTCCCTGGCCCCACGGACATCGCCTGGGATCTCGCCGGCGCCATCGTCGAGTGGCGGATGCCGCGAGGCGCCCGGCGCGCCTTCCTGGAGCGGTACCGGCGCCGCTCCGGTGATGATCCCGAGCGGCGCCTGCCGGCGTATCTCCTCGCCTACACGCTCCTGCGTCTGGGTCACGCCGCGATGGCCGCGGCGTCGATCGCGGACGAGGGCGAGGCGCTGCGCCTCTCCGCGGCGCGACACCGCTACCGCGCGGCCCTGATCGAGGGCCTCCGCCCCGCGGCCGCCTCGGGGGCGCTCGGCCAGCGCCGCGTGTGAGCGATTCCGCCAGGGATCTGGGACGCTGGGACGCGCCGAACCAGGGCGGGCGCGAAGCCCGGGGCGCTTCTCATGGCCGCGGCGTCCCGGCACCGGACGGAGTGACACTACGTGTGCCCAGACGTTTACAGGAGGGCATCCGAAATGACACTACGTGTGCCCGGACGTTTACAGGAGAGCATCCGAAATGACACTACGTGTGCCCGGACGTTTACAGGAGGGCATCCGAAATGACACGAGGTGACTCTATGCGTTTACAGCGCGGGGTGCTGGTGAACCTGCGCGCCTGATCCGAGAGGCGCGGAGCCTTCCTGCCGAGCACGCCTGCGCTGCTTTCTTGCTCTCGCCGACGGCAGGTCCACGCCCTTGGCCCCGAGGACTGGCATCGACCGAGAGGTCGCTCCTCGGCGGCGCGGCCGAGCAGGGCGGGGGCTTCTACGTCGGCGCGTCGGAGCTGCTCTCCTCCTTCCGCGTCGACTTCGACCCGGCGTTCCGCAGCCGCGGCGTCGTGGCCCGGTGCGCGAGGACGCCGTAGATTGGCGAGCCGCGCGCTCCGGCGCTGCTGCTCGACGTCGCCCGCAGCGTCACCTCGCGGGGCGGGCGAGGTGCGGCGGGATGCCGGCTCCTTGTTCCACGCCTCGAACGCGGCCGTTCCAGATCGCCGCCTGGCGCCGCTCGGGGTAGCGCAACATACTCTGGACGCGATTCTTGAGCCGTTTCGGGCGGATTTCGTATGCCCGCCTCCGGGCCTGCCGCTCCGGCTGTCCCTTCACCGGTTTCAGCCCGGTGCCCCCATGGGTCTGCGCGGAGATGCCGTCGCCGAGCCTGGCGCGCCGCAATCACAGGCCCCGTCACGTTGATCGCTGACGAACGCTGGCTCCTGGCGGAGCGGACTCCGACGGCGCGAACGATCGTCTGAACGGAATCATGATGTGGAGGCAGAATGAAGAAGAGAGAACTTGGTCATCAGCTTGGTCTCGCGGTGTGCGCGGGCGCCGCGCTCGGCCTCTTTACGGGCTGCTCGATTGAAGGCGCGTCCGACGAGGCGCTCGATGCATTGGGGTCGCATTCGTCCGCGATCATCGGCGGCGAGCTCGCCGAGGCGAGCCCCTGGGCCGTGCAGATCTTCGACGTGCGGAGCACCGGCGACTTCTACCAGTGCACCGGCACGCTCGTCGCGGCGCGCTGGGTGCTCACCGCGCAGCACTGCATCGCGGACGAGGGCGAGACCTCGGCGGTGCGCGTCGGCAGCAACACGTACCTCGCGGGCCAGCGCATCGCGGTCGACGCCGTCGAGGTGCCCTCGGCCGTGGCCGACATCGCGCTGCTCCACCTGACCGAGGACGCCAGCGGCCCGGTCGTCCAGCTGGCCGAGGCGACGTCGGTCGCGATCGGCAGCGACGCGACGGCCTACGGCTGGGGGAGCGAGGGCACGCCGCTCGTGATGGCGCCGTCGCTCAAGAAGGCGACCCTCCACATCGACGGCTGGTACTCCGTCGAGGAGCTCCTGGCGACGGGCGTGACGGGCTCGGGCTGGAGCGGCGACTCCGGCGGCCCGTGGTTCGTCGATGGGCGTCAGGTCGCCGTGTTCTCGGCTTCGAACGGGCAGAACGGCACGAACCTGCACGCGAAGCAGCTCGGCGTCGACGTCGCGCGCCACCGCGCCTGGATCGACGCCACGATCGCCGGCGGCCCCACCGTCCACCCCAGCGGCCGGGTGGTGCTCCACGATCTCTCGAACTTCTCCGGCATCTCGCAGGGCTTCGGGATCGGCCGCCACGACCTCCCGAACTCGACGATCATCGGAGACAACCGCGCGAGCGCCATCAGGGTCCCCGCCGGGCTCCGGGTCACGGCCTTCATGCACGGCAGCTTCGGGGGCGAGGCGCGCGTCTTCACGTCGGACACGGATCTCGTGGCCGCGGGCTTCAGCGACACGATCTCGAGCATCGTCGTCTCGAACGCCTCGGACCCGCAGCTCGACGTGGTCACCTTCTACGAGCACGCCAACTTCTCGGGCCAATCGGTCATATACGGCGTCGGCTCCGGCCTCTTTTACAGCACCCCATGGGACCAGAGGGTCAGCTCCGTCCGCGTCCCCTCCGGCTTCAAGCTGACGCTCTACAACGGGCTCTGGCGCTACTCGGCCGAGTCGCGCGTCTTCACGGCAGACGCGAACCTCGCCCCCCAGAGCTTCGACGACCAGACCCGGAGCTTCCTCATCGAGCGCTTGTAGGAGCGAGCGCGCGGAGCGGCCAGCGCTCTCGCGTCGCGAGGCTCACCATTCCGGTGCCACCGGCGGCCCGAGCAGGCGACCGATCGCCTCGTGGACGACCCGGGCCGCCACCTCATCCCCTGGAGCGACGGCGTTCGTGCCGGCACGCGGTGCTCGAAGCCGCTGGGGTCACGACAGAAATCCCCGCCAATCGGATCGAAACCCCCGCCGTGTCGAGGCCGCGCGAGGGGGTGATACTCCTCCGCTGAAGGCGGTCCGGGCGACCGTCCGCCGAGGAGAAGGCGTGATGAAGACGGACGAGCTCGGGAAACATGCAGTGGACTTCGGGCGCGAGCGAGCCTTGAGCTACGACGACCAGGTGCGCCGTTTCTGGGCGGGTTATGGCGTCATGCAGCAGGTCATCGCCGAGGTGATCGCCGCTGCGCTCCCCGACAAGGAGGCCGCGTCGCTGCTGATCGTCGGCGTCGGGACCGGGAGCGAGGTGAAGCCGCTCGCGCGCTATGCGGGGGCCGGCGTTCGTTTCCGCGGGGCATGCTGCTCTGGCGGGCTTCGGGCCGACGGGAGCACCTCAGGACGCGTGCTTTCGCGCGGGCCCGTGTCGGGCCGGGTGAAGAAGAAACCGCGAACGCCGCCAAGCACTGTCCGCGGTGAAGGGCTCGTGGGCATCACCGGTCCGACCGCACGGCCACGCTGCACGCGCTGGTGGACATAGAGAACCTTACATGACCGCCTTTGCAGGCGGTATCGCACCAGCCCAGCACGGACGGACGCGCGCGGCCGAGGCGCGGGCCGTGGGTAGCTCGGCCGCGGCGGGATTCAGCCCCGTGGAATCAACCGTTCTCTGGCCACCAAACGCCCCGGCGCCCCGCCGCACGGCGCCGTTGCGCTCCACGAACCCGCTCGGTACCCTCAGGGGGGAAAATGACGTCCACCGCGCCGCAGGGCTGCTGCGAGAGGAGCCATGTCGACCGTTCGGCTCCTCCTCTGACCGGAGCCCTGCCTCCCGCCGCCGCTCCCTCCGGTCCGATGAACAAACGGCGCGGCGCCCCGTCCGCCCTCCGAGGCATGTCGCGCTCAGCGGCGCGCACCGACATGCGAATCAAGCACCACGCCAGGGCCGAACGCCGTGGCTTCGCGGATCGATGAAAGGAGTTGTGACGACATGAAGAGGTTCTTGGCTCTTTTTGCCGCCCTGGGCTGCTCCCTCGCCACCTCGCTCGCGCTCGCGGATCCTCTCCCTGTGACCGGCCAGTGGCGGACGATCGATGAGCAGGGGGTCGAGCAGTCGGTGGTCGAGATTTACGAGAGGGGCGGGAAGATCTTCGGCAAGATCGTGAGCTTGAAGCAGCCGCTCGACGAGAAGGGGAAGCCGAAGATCTGTACCGCTTGTGAGGGGGCCGACAAGAACAAGCCCATCGTGGGGCTCGTCATCATCAGGAACATGGTCCGCGATGACGACGAGTACGACGACGGTACGATCCTGGATCCGAACAACGGCGAGACCTATAGCTGCAAGCTCGAGGCGATCGAGGGCGGGAAGAAGCTGAAGGTGCGCGGCTTCTTGGGCATCTCCCTCCTCGGCCGGACCCAGACCTGGCTGAAGAAGTAAGACTTCTCATCCACCGGTCGTCGGCCGCGCGGGCGGCGTGGGTGCGGCGGCCGCCGCGCGACGTGCTACACCGCGGGCTCGCGATGGCCCTCCGGGGCGATCGCCCCCCGAGCATCGATATGACTCAGCCCCAGCCCGACAATCCTCTTCACGGCGTCACGCTCCAGATGATCCTCGAGCACCTGGTCGCGCAGCATGGCTGGGAGCAGCTCGGGCGCATGATCGACATTCGCTGCTTCAAGTACGATCCCAGCATCAAATCGAGCCTGCACTTCCTGCGACGGACCCCGTGGGCCCGGCAGCAGGTGGAGGCTCTCTATCTGCGGGACAAAGCCAAGCCCAGCCCGTGACCGGCCGGCTCGATCGCACGCCGAGCGCCGGGATCTGGGAGCGGCGCGGTGTCGTGATCACCGCGAGCGCCTGCTCACCAGCCCCTGACATGCATCGCCCTGGGACGACAGGCCCCGGTCTCGATGCCGCGGGGGCGCATCACGTCCTCCGACGCTGGGGTCAGGCGCCCGGGGCGCGCACGAACTGCTCGTAGACCACGAGCGTGACCGGCTTGTCGGTGGCGACCTTGACGAGGATGCTCTTGACGCGCAGCCATTCGAGGCCGGTCTTGCCGGCGCCCACGCGCGGTACGCCGATCCGCGCGATCCCCGCCCCTTCGGCGTGCGTCACCATCGCGGCGAGCGAGCGCTCGAGCGCGGCGAGCGTGGGCCTCTTCGTCGCGTTCTCCTGGATCGCGAGGCTGTACACGGTGTCGCCGCCCTCGCTCCAGACGAAGGCCTCCCCGAGCTGGAGCTTCCGCTCGGCGCTCCGCTGCTCGAACGCCGGGAGCAGGCCCGGCCAGCGCTTCTTGAACGTCACGGAGATCCCCGTGTCCATCGTGCCCACGCAGCTCACGCCGTGCGCGTACGCGTGGAGATCCGGGGTGTTGAGGAGATCGCCCTTGGTGAAGATCGTCGGCACGCGGGGCACCCTAGCACCGCCGCGGTCAGCTTCGTAGCTCGCCTCCATCCTGGATGACGCCGTCGCGGTCGCGATCGAGCGCGAGCCAGGGCGTCGCCGGACGCCTGGCCGGAGCACGACGGCAGCCCCGGATCACCGCTTCCTGGAACGCGAGAGGCCCTGAGCGATGGAGCCCACGAGGGTGATGCCCGTCCCGTCAAAGCCCGATGCCACCAGGGCGCGGGCCAGCGCGGGCTGGATGCCCGTGATCATGGCGGACGCGCCGAGCAGCCGGATGGCGCGCACCATCTCGATCAGGTGCCTGGCGCCGGCGTCGTCGAGCGCCGCGGCGCCGGTCATGTCGAGTATCACGCGGTCGACCCCGCCGCCGGCGATCGCAGGCAGGAGCCGCGCCGCGATCTCCGCGCTCCGCTCTCGGTTGAGCGCCCCGATGATCGGCAGCGCCAGCGCGCGCTCTCCCACGTCCAGGATGGGCGCGGAGAGGGCGAGGATCTCACCGCGCTGCTGCTCGACGAGCGCCAGCGTCGCGTTCAGCTCGTCCAGCAGGCGGCCGCGCTCCTCGGCGGAGCGCTCCGCGCCGATTCGCGCCGTCTCGTCCGTGTGGTGGAACAAGACCCCCAGGGCGCCCGTCACGGGATCACGCACCGCTCGCCCCTCGATCGCGTGCAGGCGCTCCCCGTCCACGGTGCGGACGAGCATCTCTCGCGTCACGATGTCGCCGTCCAGCGCCGCCCTGAGCATCGCGTCCGCCTCGCCGGGCTCACCCAGCCAGGCGCTCCACGTCCCGGTGCGGCCGAACGCCCGCAGAGCCGCTGGGTTCTGCATCAGGAGGTCTCCGCTCGGGTCGACGAACGCGATCATCACGGAGGTGTGGCGCAGCGCCTCGATGCCTCGGACGAGCTCCGGCTCAGGCGCTCCCCCGGGGGGGAGCGCCTGGCTCAAGATCGCGATTCGCCCATCGTCGAGCTCGACGCTCGAGGAGTGGAGCGTCACCGTCACGGGCACCCCGCGCGGGTAGAAGGTCCAGCTCTCGCGCACGACGCCCCCCTCGCGCAGCTGCGCGGCGAGGGCCTCGAAGCGCGTCCGGATCGGCGCAGGCACCGCCGAGAAATCGCGCGCGAACAGCTCGTCGCGATCCTGCGCCCTCCACAGCTCCAGGCCGGCCTCGTTCACCCAGCAGACCCGCGAGCGGTCCACGTCGAGGACCCACACGGGGATGGCCGACAGCTCAAGCCCGGCCAAGCGCTGCGCAAGCTGCATCGGTATCACACTCGCTTACCGGGCTGCGGCGCGCAATGGGCGCCGGTCCGCCGTGTGATGCTCCTCATAAATTCGGCCTGGAGCGGCGGCAGGAGCACCTGGCCGCGCTGCCATCCTCCTGGGCCAGCTCCCGCGCCGACTGGAAACATGCCGCCTCGCCCTCCTCGATCCGCCGCCATGGGGGAGAGCTCCGATGCGGAGGCTGCTCTCTGTCGTTGCGTACGTCGCGATTTCGCATGGCTGTTGGATGGACCTGTTCTCGCTCTCCCTGCGAAAAGAAGTTTCTTGCCCAGTAAAAGTCCAGCGGCGAGCAGCCTTGCGACGCCGAGCGACCGGTAGATGCCCGTGGACAGCGCGGGACAGGTCGAGGTGACCTGGCGCGATCTCGTGCGGAACAACTTCCAGAGCCAGGAGGGGTGCAGCAACGGCAAACACGAGGCGTACAGCGATGGCCCGTTCAGCGTGACCGTGTGGGGCTGGGGGTCGGAGGTGCCCTTCCACAACAACAGCGACGCTTACCCGGCCGGCGCGAGCGTTCGAGCGATCAACCCCGTCGTCATCCCTCCGGAGACTCCGCTGTGAGCGGGAGATGCGGTATCAGGGGCAGTGAGCCACGCCCGGGCGACCCCGGCCGGCGCGCGCGCAGCCCAGGCGGACCAGGTACGGCCGTCGTGGCAAGGCGGCCGCGGAGCGGACGCCGGGGCTCGCGGCGGCGCGTCGAGGGGAGATAGCCGCGGCTGGCGTGGCTACGGTGATCCCACGTCTCGCGCTCATTTCTTTCCCGACGTTGCTCTACGGAATTTCCGCGATGGTGCGGTGAGGACCGCGGCGATAGGTTCCCCACCTGCGATCCCGGTTCGTCCGCGGCAGCCGCGCGCGGCAGCTGTGTCGAGCTCCATCCCGGTGGCTGACCGGAGAGCGCACGCTCATGCTCAAGCGCCTCATCCTCATCGATGGCCCCTCTTCGAGCAGCGATGGACGCTCGATCCGCGGGACGCCGCTCCTCTCCCCGTCCGACAGGGCGGCGCTCTCCAGGGAGTTCCCTGGCGTGGAGGTGGAGAGCGGCGCGCCCGGCCCATCCGGGGGGGCGCTCCACGCCGTCGTCGACGCCCGCGCGTGGCGCGCGTCGGCGCTCGACCTGTGGGCGCTCGACACCCGCCTGCACGCGCTCGACGCCGGCGGCCTCTTCGACCTCCGCATCGAGGGGCTCGAGCGAGCGGGCGCCGCGCGCGCCGCCCACGAGGTCCTCACACGGTGCCAGCGCTTCCTCCGCAGGAGGAATCTCGCCTCCGCGACCGAGGTGTTCGACCGGGTCCTCGCGCGGCACCGGGAGCTCCACGATCTCGACAGGCCGCTCGTCCGCGCCGACCACGATCATGCGATCGACGTCTGGCAATGGATGCTCCGGCTCGAGCCGCGCGCCGGCGTCGCCGTCCAGGTGGCGGCGCTCTTCCACGACGTGGAGCGGCTCGTCTCCGAGGCGGACGTCCGGAGAGAGCACCGCGCCCCGGACTACCAGGCGTTCAAGGACGAGCACGCCCGGCGCGGGGCCGCCCTGACGCGCGCCGCGCTCACCGGCGTCGGGCTCGCGCAGGAGGTCATCGACCGGATCGGCGCCCTGGTGGCGTCGCACGAGCGGCCGGGGGACGACGCCGAGCTCGCCTTGCTGAACGACGCCGACGCGCTCTCGTTCTTCTCGCTGAACAGCGCCGGGTTCCTCGACTGCTACGGGGCCGAGCACACCCGCGCCAAGGTGGCGTACACGCTCCGCCGCCTCCGGCCCGAGGCAAGGGCGCTCTTGCCGCGGATCCGCTGCCGCCCCGAGGTGGAAGCGATGATCCCCGGCGAGCCGGGCAGGCCGCCGGCGCTTGCGCCGGAGACGCAGGCATCGAGGAGGTCCGCTCCGCCATGAGGCTCGTCATCTTCGGTCTGACGATCAGCTCGTCCTGGGGCAACGGCCACGCCACGCTGTGGCGCGGCGTCGTCTCCGCCCTCGGGCGGGCCGGGCACCGCGTCACCTTCTTCGAGCGCGACGTCCCTTATTACGCCGCGCACCGGGACCTGACCGCGCTCTCGCACGGCAACACGCTCCGGCTCTACACCTCGTTCGAGGACGTCCTCCCCGACGCCAGGCGCGCCGTCCGCGAGGCCGACGCGGCGATGGTCACGTCGTACTGCCCCGACGGCGGCCCCGCGACCGACCTGGTCCTCGAGTCCGGCGCGCTCAAGGTCTTCTACGATCTCGACACGCCGGTGACGCTGGATCGCATCCAGGCCGGACAGCCGGTCGGCTACATCGGCCCTCGAGGCCTCGCCGATTTCGACTGCGTGCTCAGCTACACCGGCGGCGCGGCGCTCGATCGGCTCCAGGCGCAGCTCGGCGCCCGGCGGGTGTTCCCGCTCTACGGCAGCGCGGACCCGGCGGTGCACCGCCCGGTCCCGCCGCGGGACGGCTTCCGCGGGGATCTCTCGTACCTCGGCACGTACGCCGCCGACCGGCAGGCGGCGCTCTCCCGCCTCTTCCTCGAGGCGGCGAGGAGGCTGCCCGAGCGGCGGTTCGTCATCGGGGGCTCGCTCTATCCCGAGGACTTCCCGTGGGCGCAGAACGGCGACAACGTCTATTACCTGCGCCACGTGGCGCCGCCGGATCACCCGGCGTTCTATTGCTCCTCGCGGCTGACGCTCAACGTGACGCGGGGGGCGATGGCGGCGATGGGCTACTGCCCTTCCGGCCGGCTCTTCGAGGCCGCCGCCTGCGGGACGCCGATCCTGAGCGACGGGTGGGAGGGGCTCGACCGGTTCTTCACGCCGGGGAGGGAGATCCTCGTGGCGGCGACCACGGACGAGGCGGTCGCGGCGCTCTCGCTCCCGGAGGGCGAGATCGCGGCCATCGCCCGCGCGGCGCGGGAGCGGGCGCTCGCGGAGCACAGCGCCGCGCGCCGCGCGGCGGAGCTCGTGGCCATTCTCGAGTCGGTCTCGGCTCACTGAACGGAGCCGAGGTCGGCTCATCGAACGGAGGGACGGCGCGATGTGGGGAGTGATTCCGGCGGCGGGCCTGGGCAGCAGGATCCAGCCGCTCGCGTTCTCGAAGGAGCTGCTCCCGGTGGGGACGCGCCTGGACGGCGACGTGGAGCGGCCGCGCGCGGTCAGCGAGTACCTCATCGACCGGATGGTGCTCGCCGGCGCGACCCGGCTCTGCATGGTGATCTCGCCGGGCAAGTCGGATATCGTCGAGTACTACGGCGCGAGCGTCGGCCCGGCGCACATCTGTTATGTGGTGCAGCCGGCCGCCGCCGGGCTCTGCGACGCCATCTTCCGGTCGCTCCCCTGGATCCGGCCGGAGGAGGACGTGCTCGTGGGGCTCCCCGACACGGTGTGGTTCCCTGAGCACGGGCTCTGCTCGCTCGGCGGCGGGGGGCTCTCGTTCCTGCTCTTTCCGGTCGAGCATCCGGAGCTCTTCGACGCGGTCGTCACCGACGAGGGGGGCCGGGTGCTCGAGATCCAGGTCAAGCAGCGCAACGCGCGCTCGCGGTGGGTCTGGGGCGCCTTCAGGCTCACGGGGGCGGTGATGCAGGAGCTCCACGACCTCTGGCGCGAGCGCGGGCGGGAGGACCCGTACATCGGGACGCTCGTGAACGAGTACCTCGCCCGCGGCGGCAGCGCGCGCGCCGTGCGCGCCGGAGAGGCCTATGTCGACGTGGGGACGCTGCACGGCTACCACGAGGCCATCCAGCTCCTCAGCCGCGCCGCCGCGTGAGGGGAGGAGCCATGGAGAGGTGCGTCGAGGGAGCGGCGAAGTGGACGCGGGAGCAGATCCAGGAGCGCGTGCGCGGGCTCGGGCCGTGGTTCCACAACCTCGATCTCCGCGGGGTGAAGACGGCGCCCGACCATTTCCTGGGGGATTACCCCGCGTTCAAATGGAGGGGCTTCGCCGACGCCGTCCCGGCGGATCTCACGGGCAAGACGGTCCTCGACATCGGCTGCAACGCCGGCTTCTACTCGCTCGAGATGAAGCGGCGCGGGGCGGCGCGCGTCCTCGGGATCGACAGCGACGAGGACTACCTGGCGCAGGCGCGCTTCGCCGCGGAGGTCTCCGGGGCGGACATCGAGTTCCGGAACCTCTCCGTGTACGACGTCGGCAGCCTCGGAGAGCGCTTCGATCTCGTGCTCTTCCTGGGCGTCCTCTACCACCTCCGCCACCCGCTCCTGGCGCTCGATCTGCTCCACGAGCACGTGGTCGGACACACGCTGATCTTCCAGAGCATGCAGCGCGGCAGCGCGGAGGTGGCGCCGCTGGAGGAAGATTTCCCCTTCTCCGAGGAGGAGATCTTCGACGAGGCCGGTTATCCCCGGCTCCACTTCGTGGAGCACAGCTATGCGCACGACCCGACCAACTGGTGGGTGCCCAACCGGGCTTGCGCCGAGGCGATGCTGCGGAGCGCCGGCTTCGAGATCGTGAACCACCCCGAGCCCGAGGTCTATCTCTGCCGCCGGCGCGAGAGGGCCGCCGGTCGTCCGCCTGGCGCCGTCTACCCGGCGAGGCGAGCTTTCGTGAAGGGAGAGCAGGCGTGATCGAGGCGGTGATGCTCTGGAACGAGCCCAACAACAAGTCGCACTGGGATTTCGAGATCGACCCCGAGTGGACGACGTACGGAACCATGGTGAAGCTCGCCGCGGACGCGATCCGGAGCGAGCGCCACTGGCTGCTGCGCGTGCTGGGCGGCATCTCGCCGATCGATCCGGGGTTCATCGCCAACATGGGGCGGCAGGGCGTGCTCGAGCACGTCGATGTGGTCGCGGTGCACGGCTTCCCTCTCGACTGGAATCACTGGCAGATCCACGAGTGGCCCGCCAAGATCGAGGAGATCCGCGTGGTGACCGACAGGCCGCTCTGGATCACCGAGATCGGCGTCTCCACGTTCGGCGCCGAGGAGGTGCAGGAGTTCGGTCTCCGGCGGAGCGCCGAGCTGCTCCGCGGCAAGGTCGAGCGGATCCACTGGTACAGCCTCTATGATCTGCCGCGCGCGTGGCCGGCGACGACCCGGCACCGCGAGGCCGAGGGCTCGTCGTATTACCGGCATTTCTACATGGGCCTGCTCCGCGAGGACGGGACGCCCAAGCGCGCGCTCCGGCTCTTCCCGGAGTACACACCTGAATTCGGTCTATGCCAGTGGTTCCACTTCGAGGACCACAGGCTCGACGACGCGGTGGCGTGGCTGAAGGAGCTCGGGGTGCGCCACCTCCGCACGGGCCTCAGCTGGGCCGACAGCTTCCGCCCCGGCGCGGAGGCCTGGTTCGACCGGCAGATGAAGGCGCTCGAGCCGTTCGAGGTGACCCTGACCTACTGCTTCACCCCGGAGCACGCCGGCGTCAGGCCCCACCACACGAGCCCTCCGCATCGGATCGAGGAGTTCGCCGACTTCTGCGCCCGGATGACGCGGCGCTACGCATGAGACGACGCCGTGCGTAACGTGCGTAACGCGCGCAAAGAGCGCAGAGAGGCGAGGGGCGGGTACGCGCCGCCTCGTCTGTCCGCGCTTTACGCGCCGTCTGGCGCGCCGCGTCGCCGTTTGGTAGTGTGGAGATCGCTGCGTTTTGCGCCAGGACGACCTGACCGCATGCGCTCCAGGTGGCTCATGTCCCACATCGCGAGCACGCCGAAGCGAAAGAGGTTACCCGAGGAGCACCGCGGCACCCCGGGGGGGCGACCGGGGCCGCGGGCCGAGCCGCGCCGCGGGCGCGCGGAGGTGCCGTCGTGAACCTCGCCGTGCTGCGCCGCCAGGGCCCCTCCGCCCAGGAGCTCGCGTGGCCGCCGTTCTCGTGGCTCTCGTCGGGCCGGGTGCCGCGCTGTCTCGTCGTGCTCGCCCATCCGGACGACGAGACCATCGGGCTCGGCGCGCGGATCGGCCGGCTCAGCCCGATCGAGGTGGTCCACGTGACCGACGGGGCGCCGCGCGACGAGCGCTTCGTGCCGGCGGGCCTCGCCGGCATCGGGCGCGAGCGCTACGCCGCGCTCCGGCGCGAGGAGGTGACCCGCGCCATGTCGGCCGGCAACGTGCCCGCGGGGCGGCTCAGGTGCCTCGGCGCGGTCGACCAGGAGGCGATCGAGGAGGCGCCGAGCCTCACCCGGCGGCTGGTCGAGCTGTTCGCCCGGACGCGGCCCGAGGTGGTGTTCACCCACCCTTACGAGGGCGGCCACCCCGATCACGACGCGGTGGCGCTCGCCGTCCACGCGGCGGCGGTGCTGGCCCTCTGGAACGGCGTCACCGCGCCGCTGATCTTCGAGGCGGCGTCGTACCACGCCGCGCGCGGCCGCCTCCTCACCGGCGAGTTCATCGCGCACCCCGGCGTCCCCGAGATCGCGCTCCGGCTCTCGGACATCGAGGCGTCGCGGAAGCGCGCCATGCTGGCCTGCTTCGCCAGCCAGCGGGAGGTGCTCGCCCCGTTCGGCGCGGAGGTCGAGCGCTTCCGGCCGGCGCCCGCGTACGATTTTCGCCGGCCGCCGCACGACGGCCCGCTCCACTACGAGCGCCTCGGCTTCCCGATCGACGGCGCGCGCTGGCGGCGGCTCGCCGCGAAGACGCTCACGCTGCTCGGCCTCGAGCGCGAGCTGTGCCTCTGACGGTCCTGCTCGTCGGTTATCCGCTCGCGCCCGTGGGTCCGGACGCCGTCGGCGGCGCCGAGCAGGTCCTCTCGATGCTCGACGAGGCGCTCTCGCGCGGCGGCCACCGGTCGATCGTGGTCGCCCCGGAGGGCTCCGCGTGCGCGGGGACGCTGGTCGCCACGCCGGCGCCCCCGCCCGGCGCCGTCCTCGACGAGGCGGCCAGGGAGCGGGCCTTGTGCCACCACGGGAGCGCCGTGGCCCGGGCCCTGGACAGGTATCCGATCGATCTCGTCCACCTGCACGGCGTCGATTTCGATCGCTATCTGCCCGAGCCGGGCGTGCCGGTGCTCGCGACCCTCCATCTCCCGCCGAGCTTCTATTCACCTGCGGTGTTCTGTCTCGAGCGGCCGAGGACGTTCCTCCACTGCGTGTCCGCGACGCAGCGGCGCGCCTGTCCGCCGGGGGCGCGGCTCCTGCCCGAGATCCCGAACGGCGTCCGGCTGGAGCACTACCGGCCGAGGCGGCACAAGCGCGGCTTCGCCCTCGCGCTCGGCCGGATCTGCCCGGAGAAGGGCTATCACGTCGCCGTCGAGGCCTCGGTCCGCGCGGGCGTGCCGCTGCTCATCGCCGGCCAGGCGTTCGGGTACGAGGAGCACACGCGGTATCTCCAGGAGGTCCTGCTGCCGATGCTGCGCGGGCCCGGGCCTGTGCGGCGCTTCATCGGCCCGGTGGGCCTCGCCCGGAAGCGCCGCCTGCTCGCGGCGGCGCGGTGCCTGCTCGTCCCCAGCCTCGTGCAGGAGACCAGCTCGCTCGTGGCCCTGGAGGCGCTGGCCTCGGGCACGCCGGTGATCGCGCTGCGCGGCGCCGGCGCGCTGCCCGAGATCGTCGAGCACGGCCGGACGGGGTTCCTTGTGGAAGGCGTTGCGGAGATGGCCGACGCGATGGCGAGCGTCGACCGGCTCGACCCGGCGGCGTGCCGTCGCGCGGCCGAGGAGCGCTTCTCGGCGGCGGCGACGGCGGCGGCGTACCTCGAGACGTACCGCCGGATCCTGCGCGAAGGGTGAAGCGCCGGGTCGCCGTGCTGGAGGATGGAGGGCGACGCTCTCCGCCTGCGGCCGCGCCGCGGGCATCACAAAGGCCTCTCAGCGAGCGTTGCAGGCGAAGACGTGTTCGATGGCGTCCACGCACATCTGCTCCGCGACCTCTCGGGTGACCCGGGACAGCACCCGGAACCGCGTGAGCTCGGTCAGGGTCTGGTAGACGTTGACCTCGGCGATCACCTCTCCGTCGCCCGCGGCCTCGGCGCTGTAGAAGAGGCGGATCAGGTTGTTCGCCTTCGCCGGCGCGCCCCGGAGCAGGAGGTGAAACTCGATGCTCGGGGTCTTCTCGCCCACGTCCTGCTCGATCCGGTAAGCGTGTCCTGACGAGGCGAGCTCACGGCCGATGGCCTCGAACGTGGGAACGAAGATGTCGGCCAGGATCCGCCGGAATTCATCAATGAAAACCTCACGCCGGTCCGGCGGGCTATCGCCTTTCGTGCTCCGGGCCAGGCGATCTCCGTATTTCTTCTGAATGATCCCCAGGCGGATGCGGGTGGTTTCATCGATGGCCACGTGGGTGTCCCTCGGCGGTCAGAACGGGGCGGGATCTCGGGGCGCTCTCGCGGGCGGCTCTCGCGGATGACCGAGCGGACGTCACTTGAGAATCAGGACCTTGGTCTGGCTCGGGACGATGGTCGTCGAGTTCGTGTTGATCTGGTTCCCGAGGCCGCTCGCGCTGAGCACCACCGCCGGTTTTCCCTGCCACAGCGTGTTGCGAGAGAACCGGAGACGCCTCGCGGGGCCCATGTTGCGGCCGGAGATCACGCCGCCGAGGAGCCCGGGGTTGTCGCCGGACGTGAGCGGAATGGTCGTCGCCAGCGTATGGACGGGAGCGGGCCCGATGCGCACTTTGTACGCGGGGGACGTCCCCATGGGCTTCGCCGCAAAGTTTGGAAACGGGACGGGGATGGTCGTCGGAAGACGGCAGACGTCCGGGATGCCAAAGTCCATTCCACCGCGCGATGTGATTGCAAACATGGTCGGTCACCCTACCTGGATCTGATCGGCGTCGATCTTCACGACGTGGCACGCGGTGATCTTGGCGTTCTCGCTGTGGATGGCGAGGTTGCCCTTGGCCGCATAGTCGATGCGCTCGGCGCGCACATGGTCAGCCTCTTCCACGATGCGGTAGGAGCGCTTCACCCGCTGCGACAGCCGTTCGAGCGCCGAGTCGAGGCTCCGGCCGATCAGCTTGGCCCGGTCGACCTCCCCGCGGGCCATCTTGCTGAGGAACGTGAACAGCTCCAGCGCGACGTGCCCCTCCTTGGCCTGGACACGGAAGGTCGACGCGGCCATCGAGAGGTCCTTGCCGGCTGCCAGGTGTACACCGTCGGGCGCCGCGATGCCCAGCGAGCCGCGCCGCAGGCGAATCTGGAGATCTCCTTCGGAGACGAGGTGTGAGGGCGCGCCTTCCTCCCGCTCGAGAACGGCGAGGATGTAATGCGCGCCGTTCACGGCGGTGAGGAGCACCAGGTCGCCGGCGGCGGGCTCCAGCAGGCAGCTCGTCGCGCGCTTCGCGCGGACCTCGCCGCTCTCGGTCTCGACGATGTACGCGGGGCCATCGACGCGGAGCACGGCGCCGTGTTCGGCGTGGGCTTCCCGCTGGGTTTGTCTCGCTCTCGCTGCGCTCTGCATGGTTTCCTCATGGGTGAGGGGTGCGTTGACCGCCGGCAGGCCTCCCAAGGACGTTGGCCTGCCAGTCTTCTGCTTCCTTGAGCTCCTGGTCGTCTCCGTGCGCCAGCGCCTTGCTCGGCGGCCAGATCGCGCCCTTGTCCGTCACGCGGTGCAGCCGCGCGCGCGACAGCGTCGCGTCGGAAAAGTCGGCGAACGACACATCGGCGTGGGAGAAGTCCGCGTGGCTCAGGTCTGCCCGGCAGAAGCGGGCACCCGGGCAGCTCGCCCGGTGCCAGACGCTCATCTCGAGCCGCGCGCCCGAGAGGTTCGTGGCGCCCGCGCGCGCGTCGACGAAGAGCGCCTGGCTCAGGTCGGCCTGGGTGAGGCTCGCGTTCATCAGGGTCGCTTCGACGAAGTCGGCCCGCTGGGCGACGGCGCCGTCCAGCCGAGCCCCGGTCAAGTCGGCGCCCTTGAAGCCGCATTGCGCCAGCGTGGCCCCTGAAAAGTCGCAGCCGCGCAGGTCGGCGCTGGTAAACTGCGCTCTGCTGAGGTCCATCCGCCGGAAGTCCTTGGGCCCCATCCGCACCTCGACCAGGATCGCTTCCACGAGGGTGATCCCCGTGAGAATGGCCTGGGACAGGTCCTGACGGAACAGGACGGCCCTGGTCAGGTTGGCCTGAGAGAAGTCCGTGCCCTCGAGCGTGACGCCAAACAGGGTGCCGTCGGTCAGGTCGGCCCGGACCAGCCGGGCGTCCTTGAGCTGGGCATGGTCGATGGTGGCCGACGAGAGATCGGCTCCGGTCAGATCGGCCGATTCGAGGTCCACGGCCGAGACGCTCGCTCCAACCAGCGAGGCGCCGGCGAGCACGGCCCCCGCGAGCGTGCAGTCCATGGCCGTGCCAAGGTGAAAATCCAGCCCCTTCAGGTTGGCTCCCGCGAGGTCACAGCGGTGAAAGATCGCCTCGCGCACCTTGACGCCGGTGAGGTTGGCGTTGGTGAAACGGACATCTTCGAAGATCCCGCCGGAGAGGTCGAGCCCCGACAGGTCGAAGCCCGACAGGTCCAGCTCCGAAATGACCTCTTCTTGCTCGATCAGCTTGCGCAGCGCTTCCCTGTCCATGCTCCCTCTAGGCCGGTATTACCCTGAGTCGCTTGAGGTTGGCGCCGGCAAAGCTCGTGTCGTCATCTCCAACCATTCGATCGGCGCACGCGCTGAACAGGCTGGCTTTCTCGAAGCTGGCCCCCTCGACGCGCGCGCTGTTCAGGATGCTCTGCCTCAGGTCGGCGGCGTAGAGCGACGCCCTGGTGAGGTTGGCGCGGGTCAGCATGGCTTCGGCGAGGTTCGCGCGATCGAGGCGCGCCTCCGTCAAGTCGGCCTCGTTGAGCAGCGCGCCGCGCAGGTCGGCGTCGGAGAGGTCGGTGCCGGCGAGGCTCGTCCCCATCAGGTTCGCGCCGGCGAGCGTCGCGCCGGAGAAGTCTGCGCCGGCGAAGGACGAGCCCATCACGCTCGTGAGGTCCTTTGCCATCACGTTCCGGAAGACGGCGCGGTCGCCCTGGGCGGCGATGAACGTGGCGGAGCTCAGGTCGACGCCGGTGAAATCGACCTCGGTCACGTTCACCTCGTTGAAGGTGCACCCCGAGAGCCGCGCGCCCACGAGGCGCGCTCCCGTGAGGTCCACCTGCTGGAACATCGCCTCTTCCGCGACGACGTTCTCCAGGTTGGTGTCGCAGAAATTGGCCTCGGAGAGGTCGGCGCGCGAGAGGTTGGCGCCGGACAGATCCGCTCCCCAGAGGTCCGCCTTGACGAGCACGGCCTCGGCGAAATCGACGCCTCCCGTGGCCTTCACGTCCCGCAGGCACGCCGAACCGAAATTGGCTCCGTCGAGCCTGGCCTCCGAGAGATCCGCGGCCTCCAGGTTGGCTCGCGCCAGGACGGCTCCCGTGAGCTTCGCCTTTCGCAGGACGCTCCCGGTGAGAAAGGCCGACTCGAGCATGGCGCCCTCGAGGTCGATCCCCGCGAGGTCGAGGTGAGAGAGGTCGGCGCCCGTGAGGTCGCACCCCGCGAAGCTCCGCCCCTCCTTGTGCCCGGCCTCCACGTCGCGGCGAAGTCGCAGCGATTCTTCGCTGTCGAGGGGCGCGGAGGCCGCCAGGAGGTGCGCGAGCCGCGGCCCGTCTTCGCCCAGCTCGGCGAAGGACGAAGCCCTGTCGTCCAGATCCTCCACCGACGCGAAGCCCTCGCCGTCCGCGGGCTCACCCCCCCAGGCCTCGTCCTCGGGCAGCGCGCGGGCAGCCTCGGGCGCCTCGTCGGGGAGGTGGAATGGGTCGTCGAGGTCCTCGCCAGCGGCGGCCTCGTCCTCGAAGGCTCGCCAATCCAGCGACGACACCAGCTCTTCGGTCTTCTCTGGCGTGAAGCCCTCGCTCGTCAGCGACCGCCGCATGCGCTCGCGGACCTCCGACATCCTGATATCGCTCGGACGCTCGGCGTCGTTCTGACGCGCCCTCGCCAGCAAGGCGCCGACGTCGACCCCGTGCGCCGTCAGCCCGCTGCCGAGCTTGCCCTCGACAAGGCGGACCACGGCCTCTTCCGATTCTTCCGGATCATCGAGGGACTCGAGGTCGCCGGAGGGCTCTTCCCGGGCGAGGTGCGCCTCTGGATCGATGCCACGGTCTCGCAGCTGCTTCTTGCCCCATTCCGTGAGCGCTTCCTGCGCGCGAAGCGCTTCGGCCTCCTCGGGGTCGTCTTCCAGGGCGGGCGCCGTCGCCGAGGCTGCAAACGCGAGCGCCTCCGGGTCCGCCTCGCGGTTCACCCCCGTGTCCGCCTGGGACCACGCGGGGCTCTCGTCTTCCTCCGTGGCTGGCTCCGCCTCGTCCTCGGCGGCCGCGGCTCCAGCCGCGCGCTCGACGGATCGAGCCGGAGTGCCTCCCAGAAACCCCTCTCGCCTGAGCTTCGACGCGAGCCCGGAGAGCGTGTCATCGGGCAGCGGCGGCGCCTCCGGGTCTTCGGGCTCGGGCATGAGCATGTCGTCCTGATCCTCCGGGAGATCGTTGCTCGGAAGGCCAAGCCGGGGGATCAGGTAATCGTGGTAATACGCGGCGGGCCTGGGAGCACCCATGGCCTCGCAGGCGACCAGCACGGCGACCACGTCGTCCGCGTCGTCCTCGGAGATCTCGATGCCGCCGCGGAAGAGGACGACCCCGCGCTCGCGGTGCGGGAACAGACGCACCGTGTCGAGCCTCATCGCGGGCTCGTGGATCTCCACACCGTCGCTCGCCTTGAGGACGACGAAGCATCGACTTACGACCCCGGGGAGGGCGCCTTCGATCCGGGGCTTGTCGGGGTGCATGTTCTCGACGACGAAGGCCTCGTCGCCCCGGAAAACCCCGTCGATCTGCTGGTCTTCCGGGGCCATGTTGAACAGCGTCGGGTCCAGATCCCGCGCGAGACCAGGGAAGCACTCGTCGCGCCACGCCGCGTCGTAGGTGCCGATCTTGGAGAACCGCTGGGGCCACGTCAGGTCGTAGCCGTCGAGGCCGGCGGGCATCGGGCAGTCGCCGCGCGCGTGGATGAGGTGCCTGGGCGACTCGATGTTGGGGAGCGCCGCGCTCCTGTCGCCGTGGCCTTTGCCCAGCGGGTTCTTGGCGAAATCCTTCCCGCCAAAGGCGTTTCGCCAGGTGACGGGCATCTCGGTGAAGGGCGCCGGATCCGACATGCCGAGCCGACCCCACGTCCGGTCGCCGATGACGTAGAGGCTCTTGTCGATGGGTCCGAGCTGGACGCGGACCGAGCTCGCGGGGCGGGCGACGCGCCCCGGCGGATAGCAGCGGCCCGTGACGAGGAGCTCGCCCCGGGTCTTGGGGTTGAACTCGTCGAAGAGGCCGTCCTCGCCGAGCTCCTCCATGGCCATCTTCCAGACCGTGGGCTCATAGAGCAGCCGGGCCGGCCGGTCGTAGGAGAAGCCGACGAAGGTGGTGACCACCAGGTGCGGGGCGCGCTGGTGCATGAAGACCCTCGGCACCACCCCGAGGCGCATGGGCTTGACGATTTTCATCCGACGGACTCCAGGGGGCGGGCTCGATGGGGCGTTCGACTCGGCGCTCGGCGCGAACCTGCTCCGCGAGCAGCAGGTGAATTACTGGATGAGGTGCAGCTGCCCCTTGTGGAAGCCGAGCTGGTATTGAATGCGACACAGGTTGGATGTGTAGTGGATGTTCTTCGCGTTGAGCTCTGCCCGCGTCACCTTCTTCACCTCGTTGGGGGCATATTTGTATGCCAGCCCGTTGATCCTCTCGGTCTTTGTCCCCCGGATGATCTCGACCCGGGACCCGATCGTGGTCTTGTAGAGCCCGGTGATGGTGCTCTCGGCAGGGCCATTGACAGTGCTCTGCTTCGGTCCGTGGAGCGTGAATTTGACCGGGCCGAAGACCTCGGCGATGTTACCGCCCCTGACCGTTTTCCTGCTTCCCCCCGCGTGAACCGTCGTCGTTCGCCCTGCGTAAAAGTTGCTGGTGGCGTGACCGCGGACGTCCGCACGTCGCGTGCCGTTGATATCGACCTCGCTGGTGCCGTTGATCGTCGTCTGGCTCGACGTGTAGATCGTCGTCTCTCGCCCGTTGAAGAAAGTGCTCTTGTCGCGGCCTTGGATGCTGGTGTTGCGCCTCCCGAGGACGCGCAGGCCGCTGTCGCCGCCGATGTGGGCGGTGCGATCGCCCACGAGCCTGAACGTGTCGTCGCCCCCGATCGTCGTGGACCGGTTCCTCGTGATGGCCGTCTTTCGGTTGCCGCGGAGAATCGTCTTCTCATTGCCGAGGATGGTCGTGTGGCGATAGCCCAAGATCACGTTCTGTGAGTATCCGGCGATGAAGCTCCCGGCGTATCCCCCGACGGCGCTCAAGCTGAAGCCCCCGATTACGCTCTCGGAGATGCCGACGGTGAGCGCCGTTCGGTTGCCACACACGATGTTCTCGGAGGAGCCTCCGATGAACACGTAAGCGTGGCCCTGCGACTTGACTTCGTACGACGCGCCGCCGTTGGGCGCCCCCATCCGGAGGTAGGTGTTGTCATAAGGCGTCGACAGCGTGACCCGCTCTTGCCCGGCCTGGTCTTCCAGCTCGAGCCGGTTCCGCCCGCCCGTCTGGATCACGTTCCGCGTGTTGTTCCCCGACGTGACCGGGCTCGGCGTCAGCGCGTTGGGCGCGACGCCGACGATGGCCGGCCTATCGGGATCGCCCCCCTCGAAGGCGCACATGACCTCGACGCCGGCGCGCAGCGGGAAGTGGAAGCCCTCGATGCCGCCGCCGTGGGGCTGGAGCATCCGGACCCATGTCGACGCCTTCCCCCCGCTCAGGTCGCTCTCGTCGAAGTGGAACTTGATCCGGTAGCGACCATGGGTGTCGATCTGCGCGTACTCGCTGACCGCCGCGCCCTCGACGATCGCGATCTCGGTGCCGTAGATGCGCGGCCACTCGGTGACCTGCGGCGCGCGGAACTGCGTCGTCACGGGGATGGCCTTGGCCTCCATGCGGTAGTTCTCGGTCCACGTCGCGAAGTCGCGGAGCTCGGGCATGTCCGGGGCCTGGTTGGACCAGTGCTCGACCTCGATGGTCAGGTACTTCGTGTTGAACGCGGCCCGCGGGTGGTCCTCGATCTCGAAGGTGAACCCGGGGACCACCGTCGCCGCCTTGCCCATCGCCTGGTAGACGACGCCGGTCGCGGAGAGGCTCTCGGCCTTGATCCGCGCCAGCCGCGCCCCGTCGCCCGACGAGAAGAACCGCGCGCCGTACAGGCTGACCTCGCCGAAGCCGCTCGGGCTGACCGACGCCTGCCCGGTGACCGGTACGGCCGGCGTGGCGTAGTTGTAGTCCTTGAGGCGGACCGTGCCGGGCATGGCGTCATGCCGGCAGGTGAAGGCGTGGAACGTGTCCTTCGCCGTGTTGGCGCCGCCTGGCTGCGGGTAATAACGAATGGGCTTGCCGCCATGGGGCTGATGGGCCGACTTGTCATCGACAAGCACCAGCGTCTCGCCGCCCTCCCCGTGCTCGAAGTGATAATAGATGCCTTCGCGCTCCATCCACCGGGCGACGAAGGCATAGTCGGTCTCGCGGTACTGACAGACATGCTCTTCGGCGGTGTAGGAGCCCTGGAGCTGGAGGGAGCAGTCCGTGACGCCGCCCTTCTGAAGGACGGCTTGAAGGATCGCCGGGATGGCCTGCGCGGTGAAGACACGGCTGTGAAACGACATGGCGAGCAAGGCGAGGCGCGGGACCATGGTGGCCCGGAAGACGGACCGGCCGGCGAACTCGTTGATGAGCTCGATGCTGCCGAGAACGCCGCTCCGAAGGAAGGGCTCGCCGCCGTCGCTCCGCTCCAGGGAGATGCTCACCGGCTGCCCCACGGCCGCCGCCATATCGAAGCTCTGGCCGACGTCGTTCGTCATCACCAGGTAGAGCTCGAAGCGATAGGGCCTCGAGATGCCCTCGGTGCCGTGAAAAGCTACGAGCTTGGTGGAAGAGGGCAGGGCGCTTGACTGGACGACGAAATTGTCAGGCATGGCGAGCCTCGCGGGTGGGAAACAGCGGCAGGCGCAGACGCGCTGGAGAGCCTAGACGGAATGTGTGTCAATTGTGTGGCAGGTTACCTGCTTGTTGTTGTCTATCGATGACGATGAAGTGACGGATTCGTCGCAGGCGATGTCGTCCGGTTGGCGACGTCCCGCTCGCGCCCATCGTCACGCGGCAGCGGTCCGCGCCGGCTCGCCTCTTTGCTGCCAGCGGCGCAGGACCGCCGTCCTCTCGGCGCGCTACATCCGGATCAGCGGTCGCCCTGCGAGGGCCGTCAGGAAGAGCGCCAGCGCCACGGCGCCGTAGCCGACGCCGAACGCGATCACCCATCCCACGGCCCGCCGCGCGCGCGGCCCAGACCCCTGCGCCCGCGCCGACAGCCAGTAGCCGACCAGCGGGACGGCTTGCAGCGCGTGCATCCCGAAGAAGTGGGCGATGCGCAGGTCGCCCCCTCGCGTGCTCCAGTTGACGGCGGGGAGCCCGGGCCCGCCGTCGGCGACGCCGACGCTGTGCGCGTTGTGCGCCGACATGAAGCCGCCTTCCGCGCAGGCCAGCAGGAACAGGACGAGACCCAGCCGGATGCCCCAGAGATACGGGGCCGGCAGCGGAGGTCGCGTCGCCCAGAACCTGTACGCGAGGTACGCCGCGAGCGCCGTGTTCACGAGGATGGCGATGCCCATGAGCGTGAACACCGCCCCGTCGAACAGCGTCGATTGATTGAAGTGCGACGCCACGCCCCGCGCCGCCTGCGCGGTGATCGCGATCATCTCGAAGCTCACCATCGCCACCGTGCCCCAGACGACGGCCCGGCGGCCTCTTGGCGGGAGCGCGACATCGCCGACGAGCCAGTTGATCGTCAGGAGGTAGATGGCGATCGAGGCGGCGAACTTCGCGGGCTTGATCCACGGGTTCACCCCCATCACGAGGCGCGCGTCGAGCGGCGCGACGGCGAGCAGCACGACGAGCAGCGCGACGTGGGCGGCCGCCGCCATGAACAGGACGGGACTTCGCCGGAGGAGCTCCTCGATCGAGCGAGGCAGCGAGGGCGAGGGGCTCAGCGAGCGCGCGCTCATGTCAGGCCTCCCCGGCGGGGCGCGGAGCCGCGGTGGTGACGACGGCGCGCGGCCATCGAGCGGCGATCGCGCGGATGGCGAGGTAGAGCGAGAACCCCAGCGGCCCGAGCATCAGCGTCAGATAGAGCACCGGGGCCATGAGCCACGGCGAGATGTCGCGATCGCGGCTGTCGAGGTACACCCACCGGCCCACGAAGAGATCGAAGGCGAGGAAATGAACCCAGCCGATCGTGGCGCCCGCGGGCGAGCCGAGCAGCGGGGCGACCGCCGCGAGGCTCGGCTGGTTGACGATCGGGAACACCTCGCGGAGGACCGGGAGGACGAGCGCCGTGTAGAGCAGCGCGGGCGCGACGACCACGAGCGGCGACTCCATGATCCGCCGCGTCCATCGAGAGCGGGGCAGAAAAACCATCAGGAACCAGAACGGCATCACGAGCAGGCCGCTCAGCCCAAAGACCCTATCCATCATACCCTCCACCGGCTGCTGGTTGTAACGATGAAACTATTAGTAACAGTGTTAACTTTGCGGGAAAAAAAGAGAGCGATCAGGGGCGCAGGCCCCGGACCATCATCTTCATGGCGATCTCCAGGGTCCGGTCGACGTCGTCGGCCGTGAAGCGGCCGCGGTCGGCCAGGCCGAGGGCGGTGATCCCGTGGACCAGGGCCCAGACCACCTGGCTGTGGCGCTCCACGTCGCCGCGCTGCATCACGCCGGCATCCATCGCGGACGCGACCGCGTTTTGCAGCACGTCGAACGAATCGATCATCGGCTGTTGCCGCGCTTTCCGCTGGTCGAAGACGAAGTCGAAGCGCTGCATGAACATCAGCCGGTAGTGCACCGGGTTGTCCATGCCGAAGCGAACGTACGCGGCGCCGAGCGCCACGAGCCGCTCGATCGGGTCCGCCGTGCTCTCGGCGGCCGCGACGAGCGCCCGCTGGAACTCGGTGAAGCCGTCGTGGACGATGGCGAACAGGAGATCGTCCTTGTCCTCGTAATAGCGGTAGATCGTCGTCGCCGAGTAGCCGATGCGCTCGGCCACCTGGCGCATCGAGAACGCCTCGTAACCCTGCTCCAGAAACAGCTCGCCCGCCGCCGCCAGGATCGCGCCCCGCAGGTTCTCCTTCTGCTGCTCGCGGCGCTGCTGGCTCGAGGCCTGCAGGCGCTCCGCCTGGGTCGTGCCGCTGGTCTTCGTGGTCTTCGGGCGCGAGCTCGCCATGTCCGTGTCGCCTGGCCTCCGGGCGGCGCGGCCGCCGCCCCCGTCGTCGTTCGTAACGGTGTTACTTTTTATAACTGTAGCATGTCCTACCGTCAAGGCTCTTTATCTCGAGCGCATTGCGGCGGTCTCCCGGGTCCGCCGTCACCCCCGCCGGCCCTCACGCCTCGCGCCTCGCCGAGGCGCGGCGGATGCTTGTGCGCGCCTGGTGGGAGCAGCGGGCGGGCCGCCCTCGCGGTACACCCCTTGCGGCAGGCGTGATAGGCTCGGTTCATGGTCCAGGCTGCGGCTCGTTCACCCGCACCCGCGTCAGGCCGGCGGATGTCGCTCGTCGAGTGGGCGGCCCTGCCCGAGGATGAGCCGGGCGAGCTCGTGGACGGGTTGCTCGTGGAGGAAGAGGTGTCCGGCTACGTTCACGAGGTCGTGGTCGGCTGGCTGATCCACATGCTCCGCGCCTGGATCACCCCCCGCTGCGGGCTGGTGGGCGGCTCGGACGCAAAATTCGCGGTGAAGCCGCAGCGGGGCCGGAAGCCGGACGTGACCGTCTTTTTCCCCGGAAGCCGGAGGCCACCAGCGCGGGGGCTGGTGCGTATCCCGCCCGATATCGCCGTCGAGGTCGTCTCCCCCACGCCGAGCGACGGGCGCCGCGATCGTGTCGAGAAGCTCCGCGAATATGCCGCCTTCGGGGTGCGCTGGTACTGGATCGTCGATCCGCAGCTCCGGAGCATCGAGCTCCTCGAGCTCGGGGCGGATGGGCGCTACGCGCACGCGCTCGACGCGACCGATGGGAGCATCGATGTGCCTGGATGCGAAGGGCTCCGGCTGGATCTCGATGCGTTGTGGGGGGAAGTCGAGCAGCTCGGCGACGACGAGGGCGAAGCGCCGGAGGAAGGCCAGGAGAGCTTGCCGCGGTAGCCTGCCGGCGGCGCCTCACGGCGCCGCCCTTCGTCAGTTCATCGTCAGTTCACGGTGGGCACGAACTCCACACACGCCTCCTCGATCGCCGCGAGGGCGCTCGTGAGGCCGTCCTCGAGGTGCCCTTCGCAGAGATCCCAGAAGAACCCACGGCCATCGGCGGCGAACAGGTCCACGAGCCTCTGCATGTCCTCGGCCTCTTCCGCGTCCCCATAAGCGCCCTCGCACTGCCGCCTTCCGCCGATGCCGAGGAACACCACGTTCTTCGCGTCGCCCTTCGCGGCGACCAGCCGATCGTGGATCTGCTGCGGCGTCTGGCGCGGGGCGGGCTGCTCGTCCTCGTCGGTGATCGCCACCACCACGAGCAGCGCGTCGTTGCGGAGGAACCCCGCGTTCTCGGCGTCCGAGAACGGCGGCTCCAGCGCGGCGGCGATCGAGGACACGGGCTGCTCGTCGTCATTGGTTTCGGTGCACTCGATGTCGTCCACATAGAGATCTGCAGCGCACTGGAACTCGCTCGTGAGGTCGGTGCTCGAGCTCTCCATCCATGCCTTGCCGCTCTGGAACGAGCAGTCACCCGCGGCGCCGCGCGTGTGGAAGGTGGCGGGGAGGGGGCAGGCGTCCATCACGGCCGCGCGGAAGTCGAGGATGCCATCGATATCGAGCAACGCCTGCGCGAACGCCGGGAAAACGACGTCGCGCATCGACGCCTTCTCCTCATCCATGCTCGAGGAGTTGTCGAGCGCGAACACGACATCGACGTGCTCGCACCCCGAGGAGGCCGCGCCGCTGCCGCCTCCCCCGGTGGTCCCGCTGCCGGACCCGATCCCGGAGCCGACCCCCTCGCCGAAGGAACCCCCTTGGCCGCTGGAACCACTCCCCTGCCCGCTGCCCGAGCCCGAGCCGTCCGACGAACCGCTGGTACCACTCGTTCCCGAGTCCCCGCCGCAGCCCACGAGACCCACCGTCGCCGCGCAGAGCGCCGCGCACCATGCCCTGAGATCCATGCCGCTCTCCTTCGCTCTAAGTTAAGGGCGCAGTGCCCCTGCCGTTCGCCGCACGGCCCTGTGCGACAATCGGGCGTCAGAGAGCTGACGGTATCATGGGCGCCGCACCGACTCTACGGTCGGCGCGGCTCAGCCGTTCGCCGCACGGGGCAACGGTGCGTCATCGTCCGACACCGGGAGCCCAGGTGCGCGATGGCCCAGCCCGAGCGCGCTCCGGAAACCCTCGATCGTGCGGCGCAGTCCCGTGCGCAACGGCACCTTCGGCTCGAAGCCGAGCACCCGCCGCGCGCGGTCGATCACCGGCTGCCGCTGCCTCGGATCGTCCTCGGGCAGCGGACGGAACACCACTCGACCCCGGCTCCCGGTCAGGTGAAGCACCTCCTCGGCGAGCTCAAGCACCGTGAACTCCTCGGGATTGCCCAGGTTCACCGGGCCCGTCTCGGCGGGGTGCTCCATCAGCCGGACGATCCCCTCGATGAGGTCCTCCACGTAGCAGAAGCTCCGTGTCTGGGAGCCATCGCCGTACACTGTGAGGTCCTCACCCCGGAGCGCCTGCACGATGAAGTTCGACACCACCCGACCGTCATCGAGCGCCATGCGCGGACCGTACGTGTTGAAGATCCGCGCCAGGCGCACCTCGACGCCGCGGCGGTGGAAGTCCATGAGCAGCGACTCGGCGCACCGCTTCCCCTCGTCATAACAGGAGCGGATCCCGATCGGGTTCACCGCGCCCCGGTAGCCTTCCGGCTGCGGGTGGACCTCGGGATCGCCGTAGACCTCGCTGGTCGACGCCTGGAAGACGCGCGCCCCGCAGCCCTCGGCGAGCTTCAGCGCGTGGAGCGCGCCGAGCACGTTGACCAGCGTGGTCCGGACCGGATCGCGCTGGTAATGCGGCGGGCTCGCCGGCGAGGCGAGGTTGTAGATGCGGTCGACCTCCCGCTCGTACGGCAGCGTGACGTCGTGCTCCACCAGCCGGAAGCGCCGGTGAGAGAGGAGATGGGCGACGTTGTCCCGGGAGCCCGTCGAGAGATCGTCGAGCGCGACGACCTCGTGGCCTTCGCGGATCAGCCGATCACACAGGTGGGAGCCGACGAATCCGGCGCCCCCGGTCACCAGGATGCGGAGCGCTGCGCTCATGTCTCTCTGACCTCCTCTCCAGGTCGACTCCCCACGTCGACGTCATCGTCCCCGGCCCCCCGGGCGCTCCGGCGCTCCGGCGCGTCCTGCTCGTCGAGCAGCTCCCGGGTGTATCTCTCCAGCGCCTCGGCGCGGTGCGCCGCGGTGTGTCGGGCGAGCACGCGCTCGCGCGCCCGCTGGCCGATCGCGATCCGCTCCCGCTCGGGGAGCTCGCGGATCAGGTGGAGCACCTCCTCCGGGGAGCGGGCGACCAGGATCTCCTTGCCCGGCTCGAAGAGCTCGTCGAGGCCAGGCCAGTCGTCGCTGATCACCGGCACCCCGCAGGCCGCCGCCTCGAAGAGGCGCACGCTCGGCGAGTACCCCGCCTCGATCATGTCCCGGCGGGTGACGTTGAGCGTGAAGCGCTGCGCGCCGTAGAAGCCGCGGTGCGCGCCCGGCGGGACGTGATCCGTGCGCTCGACGTTGGTGGGCCAGCCCATGTCCGCCGGGTACTGCGGGCCGGCGACGACGAAGCGGCCTCGCCCCCAGCGGCGCGCCGGCGCGACGAGGAGCCGGTCCAGCGTGGGCTGGCGATCGGCGCTGTACGTGCCGAGGTAGCCGAGATCCCACCGGGGCGGCGCGCGCTCCGGGAAATACTCGTCCGGATCCACCGCGCAGTAGAGCGGCCGCGCCCGCTTCGCCCCGTGGCGGCGCTCGAGCCGCTCTAGCGTCGGGCCGCCGGTGAACGAGAGGTACAGGTCGTACCGCGGGATGAGCGCCGGAGACAGGTACCCGGCGCCGCCCCGCTCGATCTGCTTGAGCGTCACCGGCGTGTCGATGTCGTAGAACGCGGTCTTCCCGCGCGCCGTCTCCGTCACCCAGGCGCCGACCTCGGCGCCGTCGGGCACGTAGGACCCGACGACCACCAGGTCCGCGTCGCGCACCGCGCCCCCGAAGCGCGCGCGGAGATCGTCGAGCCCCCGGTAGAGCTCGGTCCGGCCGTAGGGCGGGCTCGGGAGGTCGCGGTTCTCGGCGTAGAACGAGAGGTCCCGCTCCAGGAACAGCACGCCGTGCCCCCGCTGGGCCAGCCGCCGGAGCAGCCCGCGGTACGTCGTCGCGTGGCCGTTGCCCCACGACGAGGTGATCGACAGGCCCAGGAAGACGAAGGAGATGGGCTTCACGGCGGCGCGATCGCGGTGAGGGTTGCGCCGTCGGGGCGGGCCAGCAGCGCCTCGACCTGCCTCGCGCGCTCGGCGTAGGTGTGCCCCGCCAGCACGCGCTGCTTCGCCGCCCTGCCGATGGCGCGGGCCCGCTCGGGCGTGAGCGCCCGGAGGATCTCCACGACGTCGTCGCCGCTCCTCGCGACAAGCACCTCGCGCCCGGGCTCGAGGAAGAGCTCGATCCCCTCCCAGGCGTCCGTGACGAGGCACGCGGCCGCGCCCGCGGCCTCGAAGACCCGGGTCGCCGGGGAGAAGCCGACCGACGCCATGCTGTCGCGGGCCACGTTCAGCACAGCGCGGGCGCTGGCGTTGAGGGCGTTGTGGTCCGCCGTGTAGACGTGCCCGACGTAGCGGACGTTCGGGGGCATGACCTTGTCCTGCCAGCCGCTGCCGCCAAGGAGGAACCGGAGCCCGGGGAGCGCGGCCGCGGGCCGCAGGAAGAACTCCTCCACGCGCCGCTCCCTGTCCGGCAGGCGGTTGGCGAGCAGCGCAAAATCGCAATGAAATCGAGGGCCTGGCGCGACTTCGAAGTGGGTCTCGGGGTCGAGCGCGTTGTAGATCGGCGCGCAGCGCCGCGCGCCGAGCGCCTCGTAGCCGCGCACCACCGGGTCGCCGCCGCCGTAGGTGAAGACCAGGTTGAAGCGCGGGATCTGCGCGCGGAAGGGATCCGACGGCGCGGCGCGGACCCGCTCCAGCGTGGCCGGGGCGTCGACGTCCCAGAAGATCGTGGTGAGCCCCGGCCGATCGAGCGCGGCGACCTCGGCCTCGAGCAGCTCGTCGAAGACGCCGACGCCGCTGGCCTTGACGACGACGTCGGCGCTCCGGGCCTGCTCGACGAGCCGCCTGGGCTCTGCCGGGTCCGTGCCGGAGTAGACGACGACGCGGGCCCACGGCGGGTCCTCGATGTCGCGGTGCTTCTGGCGATCGTAGGCGTCCGGCTCGTGGAAGGTGATGCGGTGCCCTCGCGCCGCGAGGGCGCGGAGGATGCCGCGGTAGTAGGTAGCGGCTCCGTTCCAGTAGGCGGAGACGAGGCTCGATCCGAAGAAGGCGATGTCGAGCGATCGGCTCGCGGTCGGGCGTGGGTTGCGTCGGTTCATGACGTGGCTCGCTGGGGTGTGGCGGCGGGCGCGGGGCGGTCGACCTCGACGCCGAGCTCGGCGGCGATGGCGAGGAGCTCGTCGACCCGGTGGGCGCACGTGTGGCGCGCGAGGATCGTCGCGCGCCCCCGCTCCGCCAGCTCGGCGGCCAGGGCGGGCTCGGCGAGCAGGGCCGCGAGGCGCCGCTTCATCTCGTCGCCGTCCCGGGCGACGAGGTAGTCGCGGCCGGGCGAGAACAGCCCCTCCGCGTCGCTCCACGGCGAGCAGACGAGCGGGATGGCGCAGGCCATGGCCTCGAACGGCCGGATGGTCGGGATCCCCGGGAGCGAGGCGACGTAGGGCCTCCTCGGGACGTGGACGGTCACCCTGGCCCGCGCGAACGCCTCGGGAGCGCGGTAGTTGGGGAGCCAGCCCCTGTGCTCGATCCCGGCCGCGTCGAGCGCGGCGCGGGCGTGCTCGGGGTAGCGCACCCCGTGCACGCGGGCGGAGAGGCCGAGATCGCGCGCCGGGCCGATCAGGAACGCGTCGAGCTCGCGGGTGCGCTCCTCGTCGCCCCAGTTGCCGATCCACACGAGATCGCGCTCCGGCCGGGCCTCGCGGCGCGGGCGGAACACGCGCACGTCCGCGGCCTCGTGCCAGACGAAGGCCCGGCGGGCCCAGCGGCGCGCGAGGTAGATATCGCGGATCACCCGGCCGAAGGCGAGGACGCCGTCGTAGCGGGTGAGGTCGTAGCGGGTCATGGCCCCGGGATCCGTGACCGACCGGTGGTGTGTGTCGTGGAAGAGCAGCCGGTACGACGCGCGCGACGCGTGTGCCCTGTGCGCGCCGATGCGGGCGACCAGCTCGGGCTCGCTCCACTCGTGGACGAGGACGAGCGAGGCGCCCTCGAGCGCCTCGTCGAGGTCGAGCGAGGCAAGGTCGTACCTCATCGGATCGACGCGCGGGTAGACCTCCCTCACCTCGCGCAGCGGCGCCTCGCCGTGATCGGCCACGAGGTTCTGGAGGCTCCAGGCGTCCCTCGGCTCGAAGGCGCGGACCTCGTGCCCGCGCTCGGCGAGCTCGGTGACCACGCCGCGGAGGAAGTGCGCGTTCCCGTGGTTCCAGTCGGAGAGCAGGGAGTGGCAGAACAGGGCTATGCGCATGGCGCGTGCTCCCCTCTCCACGGCGAGCGATCTTCTTCGCCAGGCCCGCGCTCGAGGAGCTCGCCGTAGAGGCGCAGGTAGCTCCGGGCCATCCGCCGCGGCGAGAAGCCGAGGGCGCGGGCGCGGGCGCGCGTGGCCATCTCGCGCCGCGCGCCGGGCGCGTCGATGAGCGCCCGGAGCGCGCGCCGGAGCGCCTCCGTGTCGCCGGGATCCACGTAGAGGGCCGCGTCCCCCCAGACCTCGCGCAGGCTGGGAATGTCGCCGAGGACGAGGGCGCACCCGGAGAGCGCCGCCTCCAGGACCGACAGGCCGAACGGCTCGTAGCGGGCCGGGTGAGCGTAGATCGACGCGCGGCCGAGCGCGGCGGCGACGGCGGACGGCGAGAGCACGCCGAGGTGTCCGAGCGAGGGGAGGGGCGAGGGGAGGGGCGAGGGGAGGGGTGTCCCGCCCGCGCCCCCGCCGGGGCGGACGTCGCTCCCGGCCACCTGGATCGGCCAGGGCAGGTGAGGGGCCACCTCGCCGAGCGCCTCGATGTTCTTGGCCTGGTCCCAGAGCCGCCCGACCGCGAGGACGAGCTCCTCCTTGGGGCGCGGGGAGAACCGCGCGGGGTCGGCGGCGTTGGGGATCACCTCCGCCCGCGCGCCCCCGGGGAGCGGACCGTGGTGGCGCAGGAGGGCGTCGAGCATCGCCCGGGTCGGGGCCACCACCGCCGGCGCGGCGGCGAGCCCCCGGGCCACCTCGCGCCGGTAGCGATCGTACCGCGGCGGCGCCTCCCCGCCGAGGACCGCGGCCCACCAGGAGAGGACGCACGAGTGGGCCACCACGAGCTTCGGGGCGCGGAAGCCGAGCGCGCCGTGCGCATAGCCGTTCAGGTGGATCAGCGACGGCCGGACGCGCTCCTCGAGCTCGAGGAGCCAGTCCCCGGCGCGCGCGACGTCGTCCCACGGGTCCTCCATCCACTCGAGCCGGAAGGAGCTCTCGAAGACGGCGAGCCCGGGCACGCGGCCCGCGGCCTCGCGCTGGGGCGCGGAGAGCGGCCCGCCGAGGGTGGCGAGCGACGTCCGGACCCCGCGCGCCGCGAGCGCGCGCGCGAGCTCGATCGCGTAGGAGAAGACGCCCCCCACCGTGTCGGCGGTCATCAGGACCGAGCCGGGGGCGCGCGCGGCGTCAGCCATGGCCGGGGGGCGCGATCTCCAGCGCGGAGAGCGGGAGAGGGCGGCTGTCCTGGAGGTCGCTGAAGCGCTCGAAGTGATCGAGGTAGTGCGCGACCGAGCGCTCCCACGCCTCGTCGTCGGGGGTGCCCCAGCGCATCGTGTACTCGGGCGAGCCCGGGTAAGGGAACATCGGCACCGGCTCGTTCGCCCACACGCCGTGCTGCCGGAGCCGCTCCCGGAAGGCGGCGACGTCCGCGGGATCGTCGGTCGGCGACTGGATCAGGTTCGCCTGGACGAAGGGCACGCTCTTCTTGGCGTGGATCAGGAGATCGCCGAGCTGCTCGGTCGAGAGCCTGCAGCGCTTGGCCAAAAGGCTCCTGCCCTCCCGGGTGACGCTCTCCACCCCTGCCTCGATCGAGACGCACCCCGCTCTCCCGAGCAGGTCGAGCATCTCCCGGCTCCAATTGTCGACGCGCATCTGGACGCCGAACGACACCGGGCGATCGGCGAGCGCCTCGAGCAGCGGGCGATCCGGCAGGAAGATCTCGTCGATGAAATAGACGTAACGAACCCCCTGGGCGACGAGCCCGTCGATCTCGTCGAGGAGCACGTCGAGGGGGCGCTTGCGGTAGCCGTCGCGGAAGTTGTCCTTCGCGCAGAAGGTGCAGTGGTAGGGGCACCCTCTCGACGCCTCGACCTCGGCGCCGGGGCCGATCGGCGCGGTGTCGAAGCGGTGGTGGTGGTGGGCGTGGCGCGCCACCGTGGCCTCGTCCCAGCGCAGGGCCGGCAGCCGGGCCATGTCCGACGCGCGCGGGCCGCCCTGCACGCGCGCCTCGTCGCCTTCCAGCCAGGCGATCGCGTCGATCTCGCCCCAGCGCGATCGCGGGCGATCGGCGAGCTCCACCAGCACGTCCTCGCACTCGCCCATCACCACGGCGTCGACCCCGAGCTTGCGCAGGGTGGCGCGGGGGGTGGTGGAGGCGTGGGGGCCCACCGCGAGCCGGAGCCCTGGCAGCCCGTGGAGCGCGCGGAGCGCCTGCTGCGGGACGCGGAGCTCGGGCGGGGCGCAGCGCCAGAAGAGGTAGCTCGGCGCGGTGGTCACCACGATGGTGTCGGCGCGGAGCGCGGCCACCTCGTCGCGGAGGGCGCCGTCGGTGAGGCCCCGGGCCTGGGCGTCGACGAGGGTCGCCTCGTGCCCCGCGGCCTCGAGCAGCGCCCTGGCGTAGCCGTATTCGAGGGGCAGGTGAGGCTCGCGGCAGCCGAAATAGATGCTCCCCTCGAAGCTCCAGGCCGGGTTGACGAGCGCGAACCTCACCGGACGCCCCCCGCGCACGGCTCCTTCGCTGGCTGGCCGGCGCCGGCGGCGGCCTTCGCGGCGCCGGTCGCCTCCGTCATCTCCCGCAGCCAGCCGTGCAGCCTGCGCACCCCCTCGCGGACCCGGACGCGCGGCCACCACCCCGTGGCCGCGGAGAGCCGGCGGCAGTCGGAGACGTAGTACCGCTGATCGCCCGGCCGCCACCCCTCGAAGCCGATCAGGGGGCGCTTGCCGTCGAGCTCCTCGATGAGATCGAGCAGCTCGAGCAGGCTGAGGGTGTTCTCCGGGCCCCCGCCGACGTTGAACGCCGACGCCGAGATCTGCCGGATGTCCCTGCGGGCGAGGAGGAGCGCGTCGACGAGGTCGTCGATGAAGAGCACGTCCCGGACCTGCATCCCGTCGCCGTAAAGGGTGATCGGCTCCCGCCGGAGCGCCTGGAGGAGGAAATGCGCGACCCACCCCTGGTCCTCGGTCCCGAACTGGCGAGGACCGTAGATACAGCTCATCCGGAACACCGCCGCGGGGAGCCCGAAGGTGCGGGCATAATCGATGACGTACTGGTCCGCCGCGCCTTTGGAGCAGCCGTAGGGGCTGTGGAAATCGAGCGGGCGGGCCTCGGAGACGCCGGAGGCCCGGAGCTCCGGATCCGCGGGCTCGTAGCGCCGGCCGCTGCACGAGAGCGGGACGTCGGGGAGGCCGCCGTACACCTTGTTGGTGGACGTGAAGAGGAGCGGCGGCGGGGCGCCCTCAGCGCGGATCGCCTCGAGCACGTTGAGCGTCCCGCGGGCGTTGATCTCGAAGTCTTCCACCGGCTGGACGAGGCTCGTCGTCACGGCCACCTGGGCGGCGAAGTGGAAGACGCTGGAGGCGCGCCGGACCGCGGCCGCGACCGCGCGGGCGTCCCTCACGTCGCCGGTGATCAGCGTGACGCGGTCGCCGTGGGTGCGCCTCAACCACTCGACGTTGCGCGCCACCGAGGGGCGGGAGAGGTTGTCGAAGAGGATCACCGCCTCTCCCGCCTGGAGCAGGCGGTGGGCCAGGTTGGCCCCGATGAAGCCGGCGCCGCCGGTGATCAGCGCCGGGCGCCCCCGCGCTGCGGTCGCGCCGCCAGGGCCATCCGCCGCGGCGCTCATACCGTCAGCCCCCTGGACTCCAGCTCGGCGCGGGCCTGGGCGACAGCGTCCTTCGCCACCTGCCCCTCGAGCCAGTCGGCGAGATCGCGGAGCCCCTCCTCGAGCGAGACCCGGGGCGCATACCCGATCTTCTGCTGCGCAGCGCCGATGTCGGCGAAGCAGTGCCGGACGTCGCCCAGCCGGGCTTTCCCGACGATCTCGGGCTCGATACCGCTCTTCCCCATCACGTCGCGGACGCGCTCGGCGACCTCGCGTACGGTGTACGACCGCCCGCTGCCGATGTTGAGCACCTGGCCCACCGCGGCGTCGGCGCCGAGGGCCCGGACGCAGGCGCGGGCGACGTCAGTGACGCTCACGAGATCGCGCCGCTGCAGCCCGTCCTCGAAGATCACGGGCGGACGGTCGTTGAGGAGCCGCGCGGCGAAGATGGCGAGGACGCCGGTGTACGGGTTGGAGAGGGCCTGACGGCGGCCGTAGACGTTGAAGAAGCGGAGGGCGACGGTCGGGATCTGGTACGCGCGCCCGATCATCAGGCAGAGCCGCTCCTGGTCGTACTTGGAGAGCGCATAGACCGACTCGAGCGACGGGGGCTTGGACTCGGGCGTCGGGATGGGCACGAGCGCCTCGCCGGCCTCGCTCCGGACCTCCCAGTCGCCGCGCTTGAGCTGCTCGAGCGGCCGGCTCGCGCCGGGGACCACCGCGCCGGAGGCCGCCCGGTAGAGCCCCTCGCCATACACGCTCATGCTGGAGGCGACGAGCAGCCTCGAGACCGGCTTCGCGGCGAGCTCCTCGAGCAGCACGGCGGTGCCGAGGTTGTTGATCGAGGTGTACTCCGCGATCTTGTACATGCTCTGTCCGACCCCGACCGCGGACGCGAAGTGGACGACCGCGTCCACGCCGCGGAGCGCCGATTTCACCGCGTCCCGGTCGCGGACATCACCCACGATGAGCTCGACCTCCGGGTCGAGGTACGCCGGGCGGCGGCGGTCGGGGCCGTGCACCTGGGGGACCAGGCTGTCGAGCGCCCGGACGCGGACCCCCTGGCGCAGGAGCTCGTCGGCCACGTGAGAGCCGATGAACCCCGCTCCACCGGTGATGAGGACGTGATTCGTCATATCCCTCTGGTTCGAAACAGGGCATGATCGTTGCCCCGGACGCCATCCGAGTATCATGCGACTCACGATCACGCAACACGGTTTGTGAGGTATTCAACAAGGGCCCGCTCCGTGCGATTTTCCGTGCTCCGCTGAGGAATGCTCGAGTCTGGCGAGCCCATAGGGGCTTTCCCGTCTGTCTACCGGGCCAGTCTGTACCGTTCGAGTGCGCGAGATCCGCTGACGTCGGAGCGGTTAGGGTGAATCCGTAGCGAAGCTTCTGATCGCTTGCGTGTCGCCAGCGGCATTGCGTTGAGCTCCGGGGGATTCCCAGGCATTCTGCCGGCGTGCGAGCGGCGCGAGCGCGCGGGCGGCGCCAGCGCCGCGCGGCCCCGGCCGGGCACGGGCGCTGCTAAGCTTGCCGCCGCCCGCAGCGCGGGCCTCCCGCACGAGCAAGAAAGCAAGAAGGAGAGGAGCGATGATCGTCGTCACCAACCGCATTCCCGTCGCCGAGGGCCACGAGGCCGATTTCGAGGATCGCTTCAAGAACAGGGTCCACCTGGTCGATCAGGCGCCCGGCTTCATCCGGAACGAGGTCCACAGGCCGAAGCCGATGAAGCTGGACCACGCGACCGGCGCGTGGAGCCCGGACCCGGACGCGCAGGGGTTCTACGAGGTGAAGACCTGGTGGCGGTCCATGGACGATTTCATCGCCTGGACGAGGAGCCCCGCGTTCGCGGAGGCGCACCGGAACCGCGCGCCGAAGGAGATGTTCGCGGGCCCGAGCAAGCTCGATATCCACGAGGTGTTCCTCAGCACCGATCTGAAGGGGTAGGCCCGGAGCGCGCCGGCAGGGGTAGGCCCGGAGCGCGCCGGCGATCGAGCGCGGCGCCTGCCGGGACGGTAGACCCCGTGCGAGGCCTCTGTTATAACGGATCCACGTCGACGGTCTGACTGAACCCGGCCCGATGCGCGGAGCCGCCCGGGGAGGAGGCGCATCGGCCAGGTCGCCTGCCGCCCTTCACGGCCTCGCGCCGCGGGCAGCGCGCGCCGTCCTCGCGGGCGGCGCCTGGAACGACACGCGAACGCCCAGAACCAAGGAGACGCAGCGCATGCGGTTTCGTCCGGATCCCACCTTTTACCCGTCGCCGCGCCTGGCGATGGAGGCGCCGCCCGAGCGGCTGGCCTACGTGACCGCGCTCGACGCGGGCGCCGCGCTGAAGCGCCCCGGCGAGCTGCGCCATGACGCGCTCACGGTCGTCGATCTCGATCCGCGGTCGCCGGCGTACGGCACCCTGGTCTCGGTCAACGAGCTGCCGACCTACGGCGACGAGCTGCACCATTCCGGCTGGAACGCGTGCAGCGCCGCCCTGTGCCCCTACGCGCCGCACCCCCACGTCGAGCGCCGCTTTCTCCTGCTCCCGGCGCTCCGCTCGTCGAACATCTTCGTCTTCGACGTCAAGCCGGATCCGCGCCGCCCCGAGCTCGTCCACACGGTGCGCGCCGAGGAGATCGCGAAGCGGGCAGGCTACTCTCGCCCGCACACGCTGCACTGCGGCCCCGACGGCATCTACGTGAGCGCGCTCGGCGGCCCCGACGGCGACGGGCCCGGGGGCATCTTCGTGCTCGACTGCGAGAGCTTCGATGTGCTCGGCCGATGGGAGATCGATCGAGGGCCCCAGTTCCTCCACTACGACTTCTGGTGGCACCTCGGCCACGACACCCTCCTCACGAGCGAGTGGGGGACGCCGAAGATGATCGAGGAAGGCGTGAATCCGGAGCTCCTGCTCGGCAAGAAGTACGGCCACCGCGTTCATGTGTGGGACCTGCGGAAGCGCAAGCACCTCCAGGCGCTGGATCTGGGCGATGAGCACCAGATGGCGCTGGAGCTCCGCCCCGCCCACGATCCGACCAAGGCCTATGGCTTCGTCGGCGTCGTCGTGAGCGTCAAGGATCTCTCCGCCTCGATCTGGCTCTGGCATCGCGACGGCGACCGGTGGGCGATCCGCAAGGTGATCGAGGTGCCGGCCGAGCCCGCGGATCCCGACCTCTTGCCGCCGCTGCTCAAGGGCTTCAAGGCGGTGCCGCCGCTGATCACCGACATCAACCTCTCCCTCGACGACCGGTTCCTCTACGTGTCTTGCTGGGGCACGGGCGAGCTCCGCCAGTACGATGTATCCGACCCGTTCCACCCGAAGCTGGTTGGCTCGGTGCACCTCGGCGGCATCGTGCGGCGGGCGGCGCATCCCCGCTCCGGCCCGCTGCGGGGCGGGCCGCAGATGGTCGAGGTGAGCCGCGACGGCCGGCGCGTCTACTTCACCAACTCGCTGTATGCGTCGTGGGACGAGCAGTTCTATCCCGAGGGCGTCGGCGGTTGGATGGCCAAGATCGATGTGGCGGCGGGCGGGGGCCTCGCGGTCGATCCCGAGTTCTTCGTCGATTTCGGCTCGCTGCGCCCTCACCAGGTGCGGCTCGAGGGGGGCGACGCGTCGTCCGACTCGTTCTGCTACCCCTAGCCGGCCATGATGCCCTGGCTCACGCTGGCGCTCCTCGGCGCCTATCACGGCATCAACCCTGGCATGGGCTGGCTGTTCGCGGTCGCCCTGGGCCTGCAGGAGAAGAGCAGCGGCGCGGTGCGGCGGGCGCTCGTCCCGATCGCGCTCGGCCACGCGGCGTCGATCGGCCTCACGGTCGCGCTGCTCGGGGTCGGGCTCGCGAGCGTCCCCGCCGCGGCGCTGCGGTGGCTCACGGCGGCCGCGCTCGTCGTGTTCGGCGTGCTCAAGCTGGTGAGGCCGCGCCACCCGAGGTGGGTCGGGATGCGCGTCGGCTTCCTCGACCTGACCTGGTGGTCCTTCCTGATGGCCACCGCGCACGGCGCGGGGCTCATGCTGCTCCCGGTCTTCCTGCTCGGCGCCGAGAGCCCCGCTCCGTGCCACGGCGGCGGGTGCCACAACGCGGCTGGCCTGTCGCTCGCGAGCCCGCTGGGCTACCTCGCCGCGGTCCTCGTCCACACGGCCGCCATGATGGGGGCGGCGGCCGCTGTCGCGCTCGTTGTCTATCACAAGCTCGGCGTCGCCATCCTTCGCACCGCCTGGTTCAACCTCGATCGCGCCTGGGCGGTCGCGCTCATCGGGGCCGGCGTCATCGCGGCGCTGCTCTGACGTCCAGGCCGTCGTGACGGGCGGCGGCCTGGCCACCGAGGTCGCCCGCGCCCGCCTCGACACCGCGAGGGGCGACGACGGCCCGCCTGCGCGCCGCTGCGCCGCCGAGCGGCCTGCCGCTTGAACGCGAGCCGCCTCGTGTACTACGAGGCCGGCCGGGCGCGCTCATCGGGCAGCGGCCTTCAGCCGCGGCGCCCCTGTCCCGCGGGATCGGCACCATGTCAGAACATCCTCCAGCAGCGTGGGACACCGGCGTCGGGCCGTGGTGTCCCGCGGGCCGGGGGCAGGCGACGAGCGCGCGCCCCGAGCGCCCTCGCGGCGAGGTGGCGCTGGAGCGGCCGCGGCCCGCGCCAAGGCGGGCCCTGTACCTCCTGCCCAACCTGATCACGCTGTCCTCGGTCTTCTGCGGCTTCGACGCGATACGGCTCTCGGCCTCCGCGCGGTCCGACGACGACCTCCAGCGCGCCGCGCTCCTCCTCCTCGTCGCGATGCTCGCCGACACGCTCGACGGCCGCGTCGCGCGGATGACCCGGACCGAGAGCGCGTTCGGGGTCCAGCTCGACTCGCTGGCCGATCTCGTCTCCTTCGGCGTGGCCCCGGCGCTGCTCGTGTATCAGGGGTCGCTCCACCGCCTCGGTCTCGCCGGCGTGCTCGGCGGGTCCGTGTTCGCCGCGTGCGGCGCGATCCGGCTCGCCCGCTTCAACGTCCTCTCCATGGGCGAGGCGGGCGGGCCGTCGCCCGCGAGGTACATCGTGGGCCTCCCTGTCACGGGCGCCGCGGGGATCCTGATAGCGATCGTCATGACCCGCCACGGCGCGGGCGGGCAGCTCGGCGGCGCCGGCGTCGCGCCGGCGGTCCTCGCGACGACGCTGCTCCTCTCGATGCTGATGGTGTCGACCCTCCGGTTCCGCTCGTTCAAGGATCTCCGGCCGGGCCCCCGCACGCTGCTGGCCATCGCGCTCGCGCTCGGATCGAGCGCGCTCCTCTCCATCCGCTGGGGGCCCGCGCTCGTCCTCGCCGGGGGGCTCGGCGTCTATGTCCTGCTCGGCGTCGTCGAGTCGCTCTGGCGGCTCCCGGCGCTGCGGCGCGGCGCTCCGGCTGCGCTCGAGGCGCGCGCCGGAGGAGGCGAGGAGCGGCCGTAGCGCGGCCCGCCGATCACGGCCTCCCCGACTGCCAGTATCCGTTCCCCTGCTGCTTCCACCACTTCACCTCGGCGCTCGGGGACCCCGGCCACGCGCGATACGTGTAGATCCCGTCGTCCAGGAGGCAGATCGGGTCCTGGTGCTCGTGGCTCAAGCAGACCTTCCCGGGCCCTCTGTCGTACTCGAGGTAGTAATCCACCTGTTCGGGGTCTTGTAGCCCATCACTCCAGATATTTTTCGTTCGTGCCTCCCATCTGCCCATCGACACATAGGTGAACGTTCGATGGGTGGTCCCGGTGACCCCTCCGGCCCTGGTGGTCGGCCCGGAATACGCATAGATCATCATCTGCGCATAGGCGGCCGCCGACGTGAGCGACACGACGGCCAGGGTAGCGAGACCGCGGCGTAGCCTGCTCATGGATCACCCCTCCTGCCATTGAGAGAACGATGCTTGTCCCGAACGATCGGCTGTACGTCAGGCCCCTCTCCGGCCTTGACGCGCTCCACCATCTAGAGCCCTGGTGGTTCCCGTCAACCCTGGGTACCGGCCTCTGGCGTGGCCCTTGCGCGGCCGCGAGCAGGCTCGTGCTGGCGGCGCACTTGGCGCTTCAGCGCTCGGCCTCGACCTCGATGGGATGTGTCCGGGCGGCGCCTCAGAACGCCGAGCCGTCCGCGCGACGGCCCGGAGAGGCGCTCGCGCCAAGGGTGCTGTGCAGGGCGAAGGGCGCTCCCGGGGAGGCGTCGGGGCTGCGGTTCATCGAGACGCCGTCCTGCCCCGCGAGCCCGCTCGCGTAGGTGACGGCGTCCACGGTCGCGCCCGAGGCGTTTCGCAGCCTGACCGTGTCCCCGCTGTTGCCGAGGTTCAACGACCCCGTGGACGCCGCGACGGCCCCGCTGCCGCTCGGCACGGCGGAGGCGCCGCCATACACCACGATGGCCGTCGAAGGCGCGAGCGACGCGCCCGTCGGGAAGGTGTGCCGCGTCGACGTGCCGTCAGAGAGCGTCCAGCCGGCGATGGCCGCCGCGGCCGTGCCGACATTGACGATCTCCACGAACTCGCCGGCCGTGTTGCTGCCCGGCTCGTTCGCGAGGACCTCGTTGATGATCACAGCGGCGGTGCCCGTGCCCCCGCCGGCTCCGCCGCTGCCGCCGGTTCCCCCGCTGCCGCCAGTTCCCCCGTTGCCGCCGGCTCCGCCGTTGCCGCCGGCTCCGCCGCTGCCGCCGGCACCGCCGCCGCCGTCGGGGACCAGGAAGTCGCGCACGACGCCCATGTGCTGCATGTTCGAGGCGCCGCTGTCCGACGAGAGCGCGGGGCTGATCTCGGAGAGCGGCGAGTAGACGCGCGTGTCCGCCACCAGGCCGTTCGCGAAGCTGCTCCCGCCGATCACGACGGGCGTCTCGTACGCCTCCAGGTCGCCGTCGACGAGCACCCAGTCATAGGGCTTCGTCCTGCCGGCGTTGGTGTTCGCGTTCCCGTTCCGGTCGGCGGGATAGGGCCCGGCCGTGACGACGACGTCGGAGAGGCTCGAGACGCACGCCTCGGTCCGGCTCCCCGTGTTGAAGTCGCCGCCGATCACCAGGTAATCGCCCTGGGCCACGTTCGCCTCGATGAACGACACGAGGTGCTGCGCCTCCGTGTTGCGCGCCGCCGCGCTGGACGTCAGGAGGTGGACGCTGATCGCGAACACGTGGCCAGGGCCGGGGATATCGATGCGCGCCCACGCGAAGTCCCGGTTGCTCACCGACGTGTCGTCCCACTCGCCGGACGCCACGATAGGCCACCGGCTCACGATCCCGTTCGGGATCTGCGCCCCGCTCTCGCGGTAGTAGCTGAACCCGGCGCCGAACGTCGCGTCGACGAAGGCGCGGATCTCGGAGGTGGTGTTGCCGCCGTAGTTGAACTCTTGCAGCAGGGCGATGTCGGGCTTGATTCCCTGCAGGATGCGCTTGCCGTGCCCGGGATCGTAGCTCTGGTTGTTGCCGCTCGTGATGTTGGCGGCCATGAGCCGGACGCGCGTCGACAGCGCGTCGCTGTGCTCGCCGAGGAGCTCCGCCTCCGCGCCTTCGTCCACGTCGAGCGGCGGACCGGCCGCGCACGCGGCCACGGCGAGCGCCGAGGCGAGCAGAGGCAGCCGAACCCATAAGGATCGCTTCAAGAGGGAAGACGTCGATCGCATAGCGCTGCACCCGATCTTTCTGGGGATCGTCTCCTGAAGCATCCCCTCGAATTTTTCGAGAGAATTCACAGGGAGGCGGGGAGGTGGGGAGAACAATGAATTTTTTTCTCTCTCCCCGTCTCCCCGCCTCCCTGTTGAATTTTATCTTCTGAAGATGCCAGCATAATGAGGGGGGTTGTCAGGAGCGCCTCATTACAGCACGGAACGAGGGCGCGACGGTGTCGCGTTCGTCCCTGTTCCATGCAGTGATGATGCCGTTCCGGTCACGGACGGACGACACCCGACGTCGGGCGCGCTGGTCGGCTCAGCGGCTCGCCATCGCGAACGCGATCCCGCTCTGGAGGGAGCTCTTCACCGCGCAGCGGCCCATGTCCGCGCCGCGCTCGGCGAGGCGCTGGGCGACCTCGGGGCGGATCCCCGTGAGGACCACCCGCGCGCCGAGGAGGCCCGCGACCCGCACCGCCTCGAGCAGCGCCTCCATCGCCGGCGGATCGATCTCGTCCACGCCGGTCAGGTCGATGATGGCGATCCGCGTGCGGCGGTCCGCGATGCCGCGCGACAGCGCCTCGATCATGCGGCGCACCCGCCCGGCCTCGAGCGGGCCGATGAGCGGCACGACCACCACGTGGTCGCAAATCGGGATGAGCGGCACGGACAGCTTCGCCAGCGCGGCGTCCTGGGCCTTGATCACCTCCTCCTGCAGCCGCGCGCGCTCCTCCTCGGCGCGCTTGCGCTCCGTCAGATCGATGCCGGTCATGATGACGAACCGGACCCGCTCGTCCCTGCCGCGCAGGACGGCGCCCGACCACGCCGTCACCCGGCGGGCGCCGTCTGCAGCCGCCCACGGCACCTCCACCTGCTTCTTCGACCCGCCCGCGCCGAGCTGCTCGAAGAGGTCTTTGAGCTGCGCCGACGCGCGCGGATCGGGCGTGAGATCCCAGAGGAACCGGGCCTCCCGGAGCCCCCGCGCGCTCCCCAGCGCCTGCTCGGCGGCGCTGTTCATGCGGACGATGCGGCCCCGCGCGTCGAGCACCACGATGAGGCCGTCGACGAGATCCATGACGGCCGCCATGAAGTCCCGCTCCCTGCTCAGCATCTCCTGCCCGTGCTTGCGCTCGAAGATGCGGCCGAGCTGCCGCGCGATGCGGCCGATGGTCGCCGTGAACTTCCCGTCGTCCGCGTGCTCGGCGTCGGAGAAGAACTCCAGCACGGCCACGACGTCCGCGCCGACCACCACGGGGAACGCGAACCCCGCCTTCACGCCCAGGTTCCTCGCGAGCCTGGCGCGCGGGAAATTGGCGTCCACCGTGACGTTGCGCACCCACGCCGGCTCCTTCGAGGCGAGCACCCTCCCGGGGAGACCGAGCCCCGCGGTGAACTGCGTCGCTTCCGTGACAGCCTTGAACGTCGCGAACTTTGCTTCATCGCTCAGGTGCCAGAGCGCCGTGGGAAGGAGCAGAGACGGATCGTCCGCGGCCGGCACGTACGCATGCCCAACCGGCCAGCCGAGGTGATTGCAGATGTGCGTGATGGTACGATGCAGCGCCTCTTCGACGCTCGCTGCCTCGTGGACGTCGACGGTGACCACCCGGAGCAGGTCCACGAGCGACCGCTCATCCGTCAGGACATTGTCGAGCCTCAATCGAGCTCGCGCCGCCAGTTCATCCGAGCGTTTGAGGGGGCAAGTCATGCATGAAGCCGTACCATGCGCCATGTATCGAATCCGTTTCGACGCGGCGTCGTCCCTTCGTTTCGCTCGTTCGCCATGGATCGGCGCCGCGCGCGGCCCCTGGCCAGCGCCGCGGCGCCGCGGTGACCTCGCCGGGCGGGCGGCGGGCGCGCCGGGGATCCTGGGAGATCACGGCGCTCGCCATCCGAGTCGTCCGAGTCGTCGCTGGACGGTGGTGCGCTCTTCCCCTTAAGGTGTCAGCCGCCGCGGCGAGGCGGCGCGCGCGGGGCCGTGGAGCAGGCGACGGCCGCGGCGCCCTCTCCGGCTTCTGCTCCAGTTTTCGACCGCTTCTGACCGCTCTGACCGCTTGTGACGGCTTCTGACGGACAAGGATGATGATGCTCTCGAACTGTCTTCGCCGGTGTGCGTTCGTTGTGACGTTGCTGGCTGCCGTGCCGGCGCTCGGGGCGCCTCCGCCGGACGGCGCCGCGGCCGAGGCGCAGCAGGCCGCCCGGACCAAGGCGCACGAGGGGCTCAAGCTGTACGGCGCGGACCGCTGGCAGGAGGCGTTCGACGTCTTCCAGGAGGCGGATCGCCTCTTTCATGCGCCGACGCTGGTGCTCTACATGGCGCGGTGCCAGCGCAAGCTCGGCCGCCTGGAGGCCGCGCGCGACCTGTACGAGCAGGTCCTCGGCGAGCCGCTCCCGGAGGATCCGCCGACCGCGTTCCTCGAGGCGCGGAAGGACGCCGAGACCGAGCTCGCGGCCGTGCGCGCCGCGCTGGACGCGGCCGCGGCGAAGGCGCCCCCTCGCGCCGAGCCCGCGGCGCCGGCCGGGGCGGAGGGCGGCGGCTCGCTGGTCCCTGCCGGCGTCGCGTTCGGGCTCGGGGCGGTGGGCATCGGCGTCGGCGCCGTGACCGGCCTCATGTCGCTGTCGCAGGTCTCGGACATCAGGTCGCGCTGCGAGGGCCGGCGCTGCCCGGCCGAGCTGCAAGGCGACGCCGATTCAGCGGCCACGCTGGGCCACGTGTCCACCGTGAGCTTCGTCGTGGGCGCGGCGGCGGCCGCGGCGGGCGTCGTGCTGGTCGTGGTCCGGCCCGGCGGCGGCAGCGCGTCCGAGGCCGCCGGCGCGCCTGCGGCTGCGGGCGCGCCGCCGCGAGCGCCGCGCGGCGTGGTCTGGAGCGCCGGGGTGGGCCTCGGGCGGATCGAGCTCCAGGGGAAGTTCTGACGCGAGCGCTGGCGCCATGCGCGAGGCGGGCGTGGAACGGGAGAGCGCTCGCGGCCGAGCTCCTCGCGGCTCCCTGAACGAGCGGCGCGGGAGCGGGAGGATCGCCCCCGGGAGCGGGAGGATCGCCTCCGGGAGCGGGAGGATCGCCTCCGGGAGCGGGAGGATCGTCTCCGGGAGCGGGAGGATCGCCGCGGGGTGGCGCAGGGCCGCCCCGCGGCGCCTGTCATCGCGACGTCAGTCGCACGTCGCGGTCTGGCAGGCCTCCATCTCCGCGGCGCACGCCTCGCCCACGCACGTGTTGCAGGCCTCGGCGTCCTCGCCGCTGCACGCCTCGATGCAGGCGCCGTTCCCTCCCGTCATCTGGCAGGCGAGCGCCGCCGAGAGCTGGGGCCCGACGCCCTCGCAGCTGTTCACCACGCAGCCGAAGACCTCGGCCTCCCCGTTGCCGTTGCTGATGCATTCGAACGTCTCGGCGCACGTGGCCGTCCCGTCGCCGAACCACGTCGCCGCGACCAGGCCCTCCTCGGTGTTGCAGTTCTCGTAGGCCGGCGAGCGCGGGAAGTACGGCCCGATCAGCATGCACATCTCGTCGCGGCTGGTCAGGCCCTGCGCGATGGTGCGATCCTCGACGTTGTTGTACTCGCAGCGGTAGTCCAGGGACTCTCCCGCCTTGACTTCGAGGAACGGCGTGAACTCCTGGGACGGGACCCCCTCCCACCGGTCGTGGGCATAGAGCTCCTTCATCGTGCCGTCGAGACCGACCTTGTGCGCGACATAGCCGACGCCGCGGCGGTGCATGTGCGACTGGATCCTCACGACCGAGATGTCGTTCTCGGTGACACAGCGCATGCGCGCCGTGGACTTGCCGCGCGCCGGCACGTTGATGAAGGGGTTGTAATGGAAGAGCATGCCCGCCTCGACCTTCACCTCGTCGTCCGCGATCGTGTAGAGGTTGATGCGCGCGTCAGTCTCGATGGCCTCGGGCGAAGCGTTCACATAATGGGTGTTCATGAGGAGCACCGTGCCCGGCGCGACCTTGAGCGCCACGCCCTCCGGGAGCCCTTCAAGGAAGGAGTCGCCGTCGGGCGACTGGGAGCCGGCGACCACGCCGGTGACGTCCCAGTCGGCCTGGGGGCCGTCGTTGCAGTCGTGGACCTGGGTCGCGTCCAGGGCGACGCCCCGGCGCGTCTCGGTCGGGATCGACGTGTACGGCGTCGCGTAGAGGAGCACATGGTGGCTCCCGCCGGAATACCGCACCAGCTCCCGGTTGACGTTGAGCCCCTCCGGCGGCGCGACGAAGAGCTGGCAGCGCTCGATCTCCTGCCCCGGATCGAGCGTGGAGACCATCCGATACTGCACTCCGGTGCCCTCGGCCGGCGGCGCGAGCAGCTCGTCCTCGGAGGGTTGAGGGCCGGAGTCCGAGGAAGAACAGCCGAAGAGCGCGACTGCGCCGAGGAGAGCGATGAGTGAGGTCGTTGTTCGCATGCGTTGATCCCTGCCGTGTGTTGGTATCGCATCTCGCGCGCGCCGGTCGTGTCGCGCGCGCATGGCTCCCGGGCGCTCGCGGAGGGGCGCGCACCCAGAGAAATCGATCGAAGTCGGCCGGTCCGCGCCGGCATGTCCGCTCCGACCTCATCCCATCGAGGGCGGAGGCGGATGGATAATGAAGTCATCTCCAGGATCGAGGGCGGCCGCGCCCGCTCGGCCGGTCCCGCGAGCCCCACCTCGGAGAGCGGCCGAGCAGCGTGTCCGTGGCGAGTCGCGCCTCGAGGCGAGCCAGCGTCGCCCCGATGCAATAGTGATCGCCGCCGCCAAAAGCAATGTCCTCGTTGGCGCCTCGCTGCAGATCAAACGCCGACGTGCCGAAAGCGATGATCGTACCGCTCACCATGTCGACACGTACGCTCGGCGCCGCGCCGAACTCCCCACTGTCCTCGCTGCCGCCCGCCGCGGCGAGGGGCGCATGGGGCGACTCGGCGGCTCCCTCGTGCCGGCGGGATGAGGGAATCCCCTCGCCACCCACACGTGAGTCTGTCGCGAGGGCGAGGACAGGCTGTGCTCGTGCAGCCGCTCGCAGCGCGCGGTTCAAGGCGCGCCGCGGGTCGTTCGCCGTGAGCTCCCACGCTGAGCGATCGATCGTCAGGCGGCCATCGCGCAGCAAGGATACGACGTCCTCTGCGCCGGAGGACGAGCCACGCGCCCCGCGCTCGCCCGCGTGCCATGGCATATCGAAGGCCTCGGCCGACAGTGCGTACCTCCTTTCGCTTCGCTGTGAGTTGTGGCCAGGACGCGCGGGGCCGCTTTGGAGTCCGGCGTCGAGCATCGCTGGATGCCATGCGGACGAGCGCCTGTCGAGCCTCGCTCCCGGCGCCGATGGGTCACCCGGAGCGGCATTGGCGGGCTGTTTTGTAGCTGTTTTCGCGCTGGTGCCGGTCAGATCATGTGTTGAGTGAAGAACTGTAAAGACGTTTTCATAAGCGTGATGTCGCGAGCGTGGCGCAAGGTAGCGAGGCAGGGGCGCGCGCCGGCGCGCCCGCTCTTCCGGCGGGGCGAGGGCGATCCGGGCGCCCACCGCCGCGCCACCACCGCTCGGTCACCGCTCGGTCGGCTGCGCCGCCCGGGTCGCTGCGAGCGCACCTCGGCCGCGCTCTCTGGTAGCGTGGGCCCGTGCAGCCTCGCGCCACCGCCTGCCACGTCCTTCCTGCGATCGCCCTCGGGGCGGCCGTCGCCCTCCTCGCCCCGGACTCGGCGCGGGCCGCGGATCCGGCGCCCGCCGTCGCGATCGACCTCGGGGGGGTGCAGCTTGATCTCGTGCTGGTGAAGGCGGGGCGCTTCCGCCAGGGCTCGCCGCCCGCGGAGGCCGGGCGCGGCGACGACGAGGCGGTCCGGGACGTGACCCTCGGCCGCGACTTCTACCTGGGGAAGTTTCCGGTCACGGTCGGGCAGTTCGCGCGCTTCGCCGCGGAGACCGGCTACCGCACGGAGGCGGAGGTCGGCGCCTCCGGCGGGTTCGGGTTCGACGGCAAGGGGCTCTCGCAGCGCAAGGAGTTCACCTGGAGGACTCCCGGCTTCCCGCAGACCGACCTGCACCCGGTGACGCTGGTGACCTTCAAGGACGCGGGCGAGTTCACCCGCTGGCTGACGCAGAAGACCGGCCGCGCCTTCGACCTGCCGACGGAGGCGCAATGGGAGTACGCCGACCGCGCGGGGACCCAGACGCGGTTCTACGCGGGTGACGCCGACAGCGCCGCGGCCGCCATCGGGTGGTTCAAGGGCAACGCGGGCAGCGGGACGAGGCCTGTCGGGCAGAAGCAGCCGAACGCCTTCGGCCTGCACGACATGAGCGGCAATGTCTACGAGTGGTGTCGCGACTGGTACGGCCCCTATGCGCCCGGCCCTGCGGTCGACCCCGAGCAGACGGCGCCCCCTGCCGGCGACAAGCCCCGCCGCGTGCTGCGCGGCGGGTCGTGGCTCAAGGACGCGAAGCACCTGCGCGCCGCGGCGCGGTACCGCAACGACCCGGGCAGCCGCAACGCGGACAACGGCTTCCGCGTTGTCGCCGCGCTCTCGGCGAGCGCCCCTGCCGCGGCGCCAGGGCCGACCCCGCCGCCGGCGGCGACCGCGCAGGCGCCGCGCTCGAGCTCCTGGTCGACCGCGGCGACGGTGGGGTTCGTCGGCGGCGGCCTCGTCCTGGCCAGCGCCGTCATCGGCCTCATCGGCCTGCTCGTGCACCGCGCCGTCGGCCGCAGGCCCATGGCGGGGGCGCCGCCCGGCGTGACGTTCCGGCCGCAGGGCGACGGCTTCTGGCTGCACGCGCCCCCGCACCTGCACGGGTCGATGCTCCACTACCGCTGCCTCGTGAAGGGCGCGATGCGGCGCGCGTCGGTCCCGATCGAGCCGGGCCCGCGCGGGCAGTTCGTCTACACGGGCGGCGTCCCGTCCGCCGTGGAGGTCGAGCAGATCGGCGCGGCCGCGTGGGCCGCTCCGCGCGCGGCCGGGTGGGCCGCGGCGCCGTCCGCCGCGCCGCGCGCGGCCGCCGGGCGGCACCGGTCGAGGGACCGCATCTCGAGCGCGCCGGACGTGGCCGCCGCCGCGCCGTTTCGCGGCTATCCGTCGGCCTACTGAGCCGCGCCGCTCGCCCTCGCATGTCCCGCACGTTCCGCAGCTCCCGCATGCGCCGCCCGCTCTGCGCCGTCTTCGCCGAAGCGCCTGCGCACCGCGCCCGCGCCGGCCGCACGCTGCGCGCGCTCCGGCTCGCCGGGCTCGCGCCGGTCGACCTCACGGCGGCGCCGCTCGCGGCCGCGGCGGAGGCGCTCGCGGCGGGGCCGGTGTGGCTCGTGCGCGGGGGCGCCTGGCCTGCGCTCTCCGCGGCGATCGAGCCGGACCCGTTCCCGCCGCCGAGCGACACCGGGCTGCCGCTCTGCGCGCTCGGCGCCGTCCTTGCGCCGATCGATCTCGCCGCGCCCTCCGCGGCCGGGCCGGACGCCACGGCGTGGGCCGAGCTGCTGCGGGCCACGGGCGGCGAGCTGAGCCGCGCCGCGCGCGCCCGCCGCGCTCCGGGGCTGCCCCGCGCGGCGAGCGTGTACCTCGACGGGGCGCTCGCCGCGGGCGTCGCGGCGCGGCTCGGCGCGGGCGAGCCGCTCGATGCCGCGCTCCAGGGTGAGCTCGGGGCGCGGCGGGCGCGCGTGGTGCGGCACGCGCCGCTCGACGTGTGCGACGACGCGGCGCCGCGGGTCGCGCAGGTGGTGACCAGCCTGCAGCAGGGGGGCGCCGAGCGGATCGCGATCGACCTCGCGAGGGAGCTGCCGCGGCGCGGCGTGCGCTCGCTCGTCTGCGCGGTGTACCGGCCGACCCGCGCCACGTTCGCCGCGCCGCCGGGGGCGCTCGATCTGTCCGATGCGCGCGGCGATCGGGAGGCGCGCTTCGACGCGCTCGCCCGCGGGCTCGCCGCGTGGGGCGCGGATCTCGCGCACGCGCACCTGCTCGACGCCGAGGACCTCGCGCGGCTGTCCGCGCGCGGGTACCGCCCGCTCGTCACGGTGCACAACGTGGCTGCAGGCTGGCCGGCGGGGCTCGATCGCCTCACGCCGGACGGCGCGGCGCTGCTCGTTGCGTGCGCGCGCGCGGTCGAGGCGGAGCTCGCGGAGCGCGCGCTGCCGATCCCGGCGCGCACGGTCTGGAACGGCATCGACCTCGCGCCTGCGGAGGCGGCGCGCCGGGCCGAGGCGGCGGAGGCGCATCGGTCCGGATCCGGGTCGGGGGAGGCGGTGCGCCGAGCCGGGGGGGCGGAGGCGGTGCGCCGAGCCGGGTCGGCGGAGGCAGCGGCGTGGCGGCGGCGCCTCGAGATCGCGCCGGACGACCTCGTCCTGCTCGCCGTGGCGAACCCGCGGCCGCAGAAGCGGCTGCACCTGCTGCCTGGAATCCTCGCGGCCACGCGGGCCGCGCTGGCGGCGGCCGGCGACCCGCGAGCGGCTCGGCTCGTCATCGCCGGGAGCGCCTCGCCGGGCAGCGAGCAGGCGCTGGCCGCGGAGGCGGAGATCCGGCGCGAGGTCGACCGGCTCGGCCTGCGCGCCGAGGTGCGCTTCGCGGGCGCGGTCGGCGACGTCGCCGGGCTGCTCGCGGCGGCCGACGTCCTCGTGTCGCCGAGCGCTCACGAGGGGCTGAGCCTCGCGCACCTGGAGGCGCTCGCGGCTGGCCTCCCGGTCGTCGCGACCGGCGCCGGCGGCACCGCGGAGATCGCGGCCGAGACGCCGGCGATGGTCCACCTGCCGCTCGACGCCGCGCCCGAGCGGTTCGCCGGGGCGATCGTGGCGGCGGCGCGCGCCGGCGCCGCGGGCGGCGCGCGCGACACGTCGACGAGCGGCCGGGAGGTCGTGGCGGAGGCGCGCGCCGGCGTGGGGCCGCCGAGCGGCCGGGAGGTCGTGGCGCGGCACTTCAGCCTCGCGCGGATGGCCGAGGGGTACGCGCGGCTCTATCCGCGGGCGATCGCGCGGAACCGCGGGGTGCACCGGGGCGACGGGTTGCTCCTCGTCACGAACAACTTCTCGATGGGTGGGGCCCAGTCGAGCGCGCGCCGGCTGCTGCTCGGCCTCGCGGCGGCCGGCGTGCGCGGCCGGGCGGCCGTGATCGAGGAGCAGCCGGAGTACCCGACGCCGGGGCGGCGCGCGCTCGCGGCCGCGGGCATCCCGGTGCTGGCGGTGCCGCCGCCGGCCGACATCGAGCCGGCCGAGGCGGTGGAGCGCCTGCTGCGCGCGATCGAGGAGGACCCGCCGGAGGCCGTGCTGATGTGGAACGTGATCGCCGAGCACAAGGTGCTCCTGGCCGACGGGCTGCTCGACGTCCCGCTCTTCGACATCAGCCCGGGCGAGATGTACTTCGCCTCGCTGCGCCGCTACTTCGCCTCGCCGCGCCGCGGGCTGCCGTACCGCGCGCCGCGCGACTATGGCGCTCGCCTCGCGGGGGTGATCGTCAAGTACGGGGCCGAGGCGGCGCTCGCCGTCGAGGTGCTCGGGGCGCCGGCGCATGTCGTGCCGAACGGCGTGGCGCTCGGCCCGCGCCCGATGGCGGCGTCGTGCTCGCCGGCGTCCGAGCCGCGCGCGTCCGGCGGCGGGCACGGGCGGCTCGCGATCGGGACGGCGGCGCGGATCCACCCGCACAAGAAGCTCGACGAGCTCCTCGCCGCGCTTCGCCTCGTGGCGCCGCGGCTGCCGCCGCACGTGCTGCGCATCGCGGGCGGCGTGGAGCGCGGCGCCGAGGCGCACGCCGAGGAGCTGCGGCGGATGGCGGCGGGGCTGTCGGTCGAGTGGGTGGGCGAGCTCGCCGACACGCGCGCGTTCCTGCGCGAGCTCGACGTGTTCGCGCTGATCGCCGAGCCCGCCGGGTGCCCGAACGCGTCGCTGGAGGCGATGGCCGAGGGGCTGCCGGTGGTGGCCACGGCGGTCGGCGGCATGTCCGAGCAGGTGGACGACGGCGTGACGGGCCGGCTGGTGCCGCCGGGCGACGCGGAGGCGCTCGCCGCGGCGTTCGTGGAGCTCGGCGCCGATCCGGCGCGGCGGGCGCGCATGGGGGCGGCGGGCTGGGAGCGCGCGCGGGAGCGGTTCTCGCTGGAGAGGATGGTCGCCGATTACGTGGGCGTGTGCCTGGGCGGGCGGGAGGCGTCCCCGTGGTAAGGTCGCTGCGTGTCGCTCACCTCGTTCAGCGTCGAAGGCTACCGTTCGTTCGTCCGGCGCACGCTCGTCGAGCTGCGTCCGTTGACGCTCCTCTTCGGTTACAACAGCGCTGGCAAGAGCGCGCTCGTGCGGGCGCTGCCCCTCTTGTCCGCGTCGTCCGGCGGCGCGAACGTGGGCCCGCTGGCGCTCAAGGCCGAGGGCATGCGCGAGCCGACCTACGCGGATATCGCGACGCGGCTCTCATCGCGCAACAAGCTCGTCTTCGGCCTGACCTGGGATGACGACGAGCAGCCGGCGCGTGCCATTGAGATCTCGCTGCGCGAGGACGACAAGCGACACCTGGTCAGCGAGTTCTTCGCCCGCGACGCGGACGGCGCCGAGCTCCTCCATGCCATCGATGTTCCCGGAGAGCCGGGCCGGTACGAGATCACTGCTCCTGGCAGCCCGCTGCTGACCGTCACGCTCTCGTTCAAAGATCTCCGGCCTGTGCTGTCGGGGCAAGGCGCCGCATCCTCCGTCCCCGGAGATGTCCGAGTGGTGCTCGGCCAGTGCTGGCAGCGATTGGAGTCATTGCAGGAGTCGGTGCACTGGCTGGGCGCGGTACGCGCGGCGCCCGAGCGTCGCGGGGTTTATCAGGGCGAGCCGGTGCGGCTGGGGAGCAGCGGCAAGGAGGCGGCGGCAAAGCTCGCTTATGACGCGCGTGGCAGGAAAATCATTCTGCCTCGCGTCTCGGCGGTGTTGCGCAAGATGTTTGGTCAAGCCATCGACGTTCGCGACAGCGGAGAAGAGTTCGCCATCGAGCTCGAGCCCGTCGAAGGGGCGCCTCTGCGGATCTCGATCGTCGATGTCGGAGAGGGGGTCAGTCAGGTCCTGCCGGTGCTGGTGCTCGGTGCGACGGCCGCCGTGGGCGATCTCCCCCCGGGCGCCGTTCTCGCCATCGAGCAGCCAGAGATGCACCTCCACCCGCGGGCCGAGCGGGCGCTGGCCGAGTTCTTCGGTGAGGTGATCAAGGCGCCGTCCCACCCGAGGCTCCTGATCGAGACCCACTCAGAGAACCTGCTACTCTTCGTGCAACTGCTGATCGCGCAAGGTAAACTCCAGCCCGAGGACGTGTCCATCCTCTGGCTCGAGAGTCTGCCCAACGGGGAGTCCGACTGCCGCGGGATCGCACTGGACGCTCGGGGGCGTCCGAAAGACTGGCCGGCGGGGGTCTTCTCCGAGGACGCGAAGATAGCGCGCGAGCTCTTCCTGGCGCGGAGGGGCGTACCGTCATGATGGTGCTGCTCGACGCGGAGGTCTTTGTCGACACATCGACCGCGGATCTGATGGTGCTGCTATGGCTTGGCGCGACTCAAAGGCATAGGATCGTCGTGCGCGACGACCAAGCGACGGCGTACACGGCCTGGCTCGCGGGGCTGGACGAGGCGACGCGCGCAGACTGGGAACGCGTTGTCGGGGACGGTCTCCGCCAGAGCGAGCTGGAACCATCCTATCATGAGGTCTGGGTAACGGCGCGCGGGGAGTCGACGTGGTCCTACCCGCATCCGATACTGACATTCGGCGACGCCATCGATTTCCTCCAGCGTCCCTATCGACTCCTCCTGGAGAATGGCCTAACAGACCGCGCCTTCCTCTTGAGCATGTGCGACCGCGCGACGCGTGAGTTCCTGGAAGAGCGGCTCTCTCGAGAGTGGGTCGAGGCGGAGCACTGCGGAGGGCTCGGCGAGCTCGAAAAGCGGGTGAAGAAGGTCCGAGGGCATGTCGCGACGCGGATGCGCTCCTCGGCCATGTTCGACAGCGATGCGATGCGGCCAGGAGCGCCGAGCTCGAAGTCGGAGGTCGTCCGGAATCTTTGCTATCCCGACGTGCACCACCACCAGCTCGAGCGCCGGGCCATCGAGAACTATCTGCCGCGTGCCGCGCTCGAACGGTGGTGCCAACTAGCGCAGGGGCGAACGCGGGACAAGCGTAAGGCCCAGGTTGAGGCGCTCTTCGCGCTCCGGGACGACCAGCGCGCACACTACAATATGAAGGAGGGCTTCGAAAAAGACCTGCCGAACGTCCATCGGGCAGGCGAGCTGTTCGCTGTCATCTCGGGCGAGACGCGCCGGTTGCTTCATCATGGATTGGATGTGCATATCGCCAATTTGTACCGAGACGGTCACGTCCAGTTTCACGAGCTGGAGCGCGCGACAGTCGTGGCCCACGTGCAGCAATTCGCTCGGGAAATCGTCGAGCGGATCCGGTGAGGGAATCATGACGGTACGAGAGTCACTGGCAGGGTTCTATAGCGAACCGCAGATCCGGTACCTACCGCAGGTGCTTGAAGAGATCAGTAGCGGCCAGATTGTTATCCCCAAGTTTCAGCGTCCGCTCGTGTGGCCCAAGGAGATGAGGCTTGCGCTGCTCGACAGCATTCTGGAAGGAATTCCGATCGGCACCGTCATGCTCTGGCGAACGCGCTCCGGCGAGATGTCAGTGAAAGAGCGCCTTGGTCCGTTTCTGTTGCCTATCGCGGACAGGAGTGCACCTGTACGTCAATATTTGCTCGACGGGGAGCAGAGGCTCACGACGCTGTACTTCGCGCTCATCGGCGCCCAAAAGTTGGAGCAAGACAGCGACGATACGAACGAGCCCTCGGAGGCGTTTCAGGTATATTACGATCTGCGCGCTAAGGTGTTTGTTACGCGGCAGGATCTCGGGGCGGTGCTCCCACACCATCTCCCACTCACGGATATGCTTCAGGGGGCCCGCTTGGTCAAATTTCAGAGAAATCTGGTCGGTGAGAGGCGTGCGGGCGGGAGGGAACACGAGCTCTATGCCGATGCGGATGACCTCGTGAGCTTGTCAGATGAGATCGCCGATGCGTTTCGTCAGTATAAATTTCCGACGGTCCCCGTGACGTCGGAGAACGTCGAGCTCGTAACGCGGACTTTTCAGCGCGTGAACAGCCAACACGTCACGATGAGCGAAGTGCATATGGTGAATGCGCTCACGTGGTCCTCAAGCTTCGACCTGCTCGACCGTCTGCAGGAGATGAAGCAGGGATCTCTTGCCGAGCTCGGATGGGACGAGATCGACGACCAGACTATTCTCCGTGTTTGTAAGATCGCGCTCGGAGTAGCCGTCTATGATGACGATTCTGAGGCTGTCGGTAAGGAACTGAAGAAACAGCCCGACATCCTGGGAGAAGTCGAGGCCCATCTCTGTCACGCCGCGCGATTCCTGAGGACGAAAGTGTCGATCTGGGCTCCGGATCTGGTCCCCTACACTGCGCAGATCGTCCTCATCGCGGCAGCTTTTCGAGAGAGGCCAGAGCCGGATGCGGACGTGCTCGAACGTCTTCGTGACTGGCTCTGGTTGACCACCTACACCGAGATGTTCCAGCGGCAGATGAGCGAGTCCCGGTTCTCGCAGCTCCTCGACGACGTTCGCGCGCTGGCCACCGGGGAGATGCTCGCGCAGCCGCCTGGCAAGGTGCCAACCAAGCGTCCGCTGCCGCGCTTCGACTTTCGTCATGCGCGTGCGCGCGGCGTGGCCCTGTTGATGGCCAGGTACAAACCGAGGGCTCCTTCGGCTCCCTCGGAAGAAGTGACGCGAGCGCATTGCAGCAGGCTTCTCGCGGCGCACCGAAACCGTGCGATGACACAGCTCATCACCTCGGCGCAGGCCAAGAGGCCGGCGGTCTCCGGCAGCCCCGGCGCACGCGTCCTCGTTCGCCCAGAATCCATTGGTACAATGCGAAGGCTCCTCCAGTCGGCTGAGCGACCGCCCAGCGAATTTCTCGCCAGCCACATCATCAGCTACGAGGCATACCAGGCGTTCCGTGATGGCGACTATGATATGTTCGTCCGGCTGCGCGAAGGCCACCTGAACGGCCTGGAAGACGCGCGCTTTCAGCGCGTGCTCCGGCGCCTTTATCCCACGCTCGGTGGAGCGCCAAGCATATAGTGGCAAGCCCTTGTTGCGGAGCCTGAGAAATCGACCGAATTCGAACAGCTGGCGCGCACGAGGGCGGCGGGTGGATCTGGTCCACGTGGTGAGGGACGCATCGGTCGTCGCGCTGGAGCCGATCGAGATCGCGCTGCCCTACGGATGGGTGGTGCGGGTCCGGTCGGGCTTCGACCGGCCGCTGCCGACCTCCCGCGGCGCTGGATGCCGCCCTCGGCGTAGCTTCTCAGCTGCGCGCAGGACTGGCTCTGGCCAATGAATGAGGGCTCGGAAGGCAGGTGCCTCCGCCCAGCCGGCGTCACTTCAGGCGCAGGTAGAACTCCGCCGCGTCGAGGCGGTTCATCGAGCCGGCCGGACCGGTGATGATCGCATGTTGACCGGCGATCAGCAGACCGGTCGTTGAGAGCGCCGTCATGCCGCCTTCGACCTGCTTCGCCGTGGCCCCGGACGCGGACAGATCGACGCCGTCGAGTGAGCCGCTCAGGTTGGTGTTCAGGCTGTGCTCGGAGAAGGAGGGACAGGGATACGTCACGCACACGATCCCGCTGCTGTCGACCCGAGAAAAGTGGCCCTTCGGCGCATTGCCCGTCGCCCCGAGCCAGATCTCGCTGGCGACGAGGACGTCCGCCGGCCGCGACCGCAGGTCGCCGAGCACGATTTGCTTCAGGCCGCCGCGGACCAGCGCCTGCCCGGCACCGAACGCCTCTCTGGCCTTGGCCTCGGTCGAGCGATCGAGCCCGAGCCCGGACAGATCCAGCTCGAACATGTGGCATTCTTCTTGCCAAGTTCCATCGGCGCAGCGGGCCACGCTGGTGTTGACGCGGGCGACGAAATGGCCGCCGCACATCGGCGCCGCGCATCTGCGGTAGTCAGGACGGGTCGCGATGAAATAGTCCGCCACGGCGACCTCGGCCGCGGCAAGCGCGCCGACATCGTCCTCCACGTCGAGCTCGGCCTGCGCGAGGTCCCCCGCGAGGCCGCCCTCGCGCGGGGCTTCGCAGGCGAGCGCTGGCGCGGCCAGCACGCCGAGCAGGGAGAGCAGCGAGACGCGATGATGGATGAGGTTGAACATCGGTGTTCTCCAGGAGCGGACACGGGTCAACGTGGATGCGAGCGCCTCGGCCGGTCCGCAGGCCCGAAGCGCCTTCATGGGCTTCCACGCGTCGAGGGGGCGAGCTGTCGCGAGCACGGTACGCCCCTGCCGCCCTGCCACCTGCTCGCCGTGCTTCGCCCGGAGACGATCGCCTCCAACGAATGAATGGAGTGTGCTAGCAGACCTGCCGAGTGAAACGCTGGTCGGAGCAAGAATTCGACGAGCGACGAGGCGTCGCGAAATTGACCTGACTTTAATTCTTCAGAAAAGATTCACAGGGAGGCGGGCGGCGGGGCGGGAAATCTTCAAAATACTCCCTGTCTCCCCGCCTCCCTGTTCCATCTCCCCGCTGAAAAGGGGCGGCATAATGAAGGGGATTCCTTGGGTGCTGAACCGTTGGGTCCTATAAACACAACGGAAAAGAGGCGGGATTGCGCGCGCTCACGGATTCGTCATGACCCGGAGCGGACGCCATCGGATGCGGCGAGGACCAGGGGGATCCGGCGGCTCCTTGGCGACCTGGTCGCATGAGGGTCGGTCGTGGCGAGCTGCGCGCTACCCCGGCTTCTTCGCCACGACGAACGCAACCATCTTCCCGCCACCAACCTCCCGCTCCTCGATCTCGACGAACCCTGCCTCGCGCATCTCGCGGAGGATCGTCTCGCGATCGTAGCTGTGGACGACCGGCGCCTTCCCGAACCAGCGCAGCACCGTGATGATCGCGCCGTAAGGTACCCAGGTGCCGCCGAGGCAGACGTTGGACGAGATGAACGAGCCGCCGGGCTTGAGGAGATCGAAGACTGTCTTGAGGGTGCGCCGCCGATCGGGGACGAGGTGGAGGATGGAGTAGGCCCAGGCGCTGTCGAAGTGCTCGGGCTCGTACGGGGCAGGTCCGTCCAGCGTGCCCTGGCGAAAGGTGACGTTGGTCACGCCCTGGGCCTGCTTCTTCTGGTTGGCGATGCGGATCATCTCGCCCGAGACGTCCATCGCGTGGATGTGGCCGGCGAACGGCGACATCTCCAGGGCGAGCGAGCCGGTGCCGCAGCCGATCTCGAGGACCGTCGAGCCCGGGCGCAGGCGCTCGCGGGTGATGGCCTTCTTGCGCTCGAAGGCGGTGACGTTCTCCACCGGCTTGGCGGCGTACTTCTCGGCGATGTCGTCCCAGAACTTGGCGTCGGCGGTCATCGTGGTCGAAGAATCTACGCACGCGGCGCGCCTGCGCCCGGTGCAAGTTCGTGACGCAGGGGCGCAGTTTCGCGCCACCCCTCGGCCTCGCCGCGAAACAGGGCCGCGCGCTCCGTCATCGCCGCGGTGATGGCCTCGCGCGCGGCCCGCAGGCGCGCGTTGTCCCGGAGATCGCGGTGGCTGAGGAGCCAGAAATCGGCGACGTGGCGCAGGTCCGGCCTGGCGAGGCGCTGCAGCCCGGGCTCCGGATCGCCGGCGTACGTGGGTAACATCACGAAGCCGAGGCCCGCGTGTGCGGCCTCCATCATGATCGCCATCGACTCGAACGTGCCCCAGATGGGAACCTCGGGATAGCTCGACGACGCGACGAGCTCCCTGACGATCCTGTGCACGCTGGATCCGAGCCAGCGCGCGGGGCGCGCGCCGCGCTCGGGGTCGAGCTGGGCAGCGTGCGCGGCCGCGACGTAGTTGCAGAGGGTGATGGGGGCGAGCCGCCGCCCGATCAGGTGCTCCGGCGGGGACGCGCCGGGCACGAGCGCACGCACCGCGACGTCGGCCTCGCGCTTCGACAGATCCAGGTTCTTGGCGTCGGCATCCAGCTCGAGCTCGATGCCGGGATGCTGCTCGCAGAGGCCGGCCAGGGCGCGGAGGAGGATCTTCGCGATGAACGGGTCGGTGCAGGTCACCCGCACGGGCCCCTCGAGCCGCGCGTCTTGCCCGGCGAGGCCGCGCTCCAGCGCGGCCATCTCCCGCTCGACGCGCTCCGCCCCCGAGACCATCTCGTTGCCCGCGTCCGTCAGCTGGTACCCGTCGCGGTGCCGGTCGAACAGCTTCACGCAGAGCCGCGCCTCGAGGGCCTCGACCCGCCGCGCCACGGTCGAGTGGCTCACGCCGAGCATCGAGCCCGCCGCGCGGACGGAGCCCGTCCGAGCGAGCGCGAGAAAATGGCGCACGTCATCCCAGTCCACGACGCCGCTAGAAGCCCTGGTAGTCGACCTTCATCTGATCATAGGGAGCGATCATGCTCTCGATGATATCGCCGTTCGGCGAGAAGATGCGCTCGTGCCACTCGGTCGGCTCCCAGATGAAGGTGCCGAGCCCGCGCTTGTCCGGGAGGTTGAACATCAGATCGTTGGCCGCGCGCTTCTCCCACGAGTACTCCGCCACCACGAACTTCAGGTCGGGATAGCGCTTCACGAGATCATCGAAGTTCGCCTTCCACCCCGAGGGCGGCCCCTGGTACTCGGTGTAACAGGACTGGCCGAGCACGTCGAACTTGACGCCCTGCCCGAGCACCCCGTCGACCCACCAGCGCGTCGCCGCGTTGTCGTCGCAGCGGTCGAGGTGCAGCATGACGGTGATCGTGTCGTCGGCGTCCTTCACGCCCTGGATCCCGGCCTTCAGGAGCGAGCCGAGCCCCTGGAACGCCTGCCCGGTGACGAAGCCGTCAGGCCACAGCAGCCCCTGCGGGATCTCGTTGCCGATCTGGACCATGTCCGGGCGCGCGCCGGCGGCGCTCAGCTGCTCGATCGCGTCCCGCGTGAACTCGCGCATGGCGCTCGCCAGCGCGCCGCCCTCGAGATCGGTCCAGGCGACGGGCTTGTGTTGATCGTCGGGGTCGGCCCATACGTCGCTGTAGTGAAAGTCGAGCAGGAACCCCATGTTCGCTCGCTTCACGCGCCGCGCCATCTCGATCGTGTGCTCGAGATCGCAGAAGCCCTCGCGCGAGTAGGGGTCGTCGTCGACGGCCGCGTCGGCGTACACCGCGGTCGGGTCGTTGAACAGGCGCAAGCGGATCCAGTTGAACCCGTGCGCCTTCAAGATCTCGAGGATGTCCTTCTCGACGAGCGCACCGGTCCGTGGATCGATGTCGCGGAACACCTTGCCTCCGGCCTCGCGCTCCTGCACCCAGGAGATGTCCGCGCCGAGGATGAAGCCCTGGGGCGCGCCCGGCGTCCCGTCGCCACCGCTCCCGCCCGTGCCCGCGCCGCCCGCGCCGCCCGCGCTCGCGGAGGTCCCACCCGCGCCGCCGGTGCTCGCGGACGCTCCTCCCGCGCCGGCTCCGCTGCCGCTCGTGCTGCCGCTCGCGCCGCCCGCGCCGCTCCCCGTGGACGTCTCGGCGCCCGTCGATGCGGTCTGACCGGCGCCGCCCCCGCCGGCCGCCCCGGCCCCCGAGCTCTCACCGCACGCGGCGAGCGCAGGAAGCAGCGTCACCACACCCATCCATCCCAGCTTCTGTCGCAGCATCCCTGATCCCGGCGAGGATCCTACCATTGGCCATGCGCGCGATCACGGCGCACGAAGAACGCGCGCCCACGATCGCGGCGCCGCCGGTAGAAAGATCCGCTGTCGACAGGCGCCAGGGCGCAGAGCGCCAGGGCGCAGAAATGGCGAGAGCCCGCCGCACAGCGTGTGCGCGGCGGGCCCTCGGACTGCTCACAGACGATGGTTGATTGCTACTCCGGCCCCTTGCCCATCCAGTAGCTCTCGGGCGGGCCCAGGAGGCTCTCCTTCATGCCACCGGCGTCCACCACGATCTTCTGGACGATCACGCCCGGATGGACCATCCACACCTTCAGCGTGTGATCACCCGCCGCGGCGATCGTGTGCTTGGTGCGCATGATGTTGGCGTTGTCCGAGGTGTGCCGCTCCCAGATCTTGTTGCCGTTGCCGTTGAGCTCGACGGCGTGGCTCGTGTTGACCTTCTGGACCGGACCGTCGTCGAACGACACGCCGTATTGCAGGCCCTCGGCCCAGTTCTGGAAGTTGTTCCTGGGCGACACGTAGACATACACGTTCACCGGGCCGCTGCTCGTGAGGTGCATGTCGTACTCGAGGCGAGGCGACGCGGCGCCGGGCTCCTGGGCCTCGGCCGTCACAGGGAACGGCGTCACCCCCGACCCGGTGCGCCCGATGTCCGGGAGCACCTTCCACTCGACGTCATCCGTGCCGATCGCGCGGCTGAAGTGGTCCGCTTCCATCGAGACGTAGCCGTTCGCCTCGATGAAGCGGTTCGGCTTCCACGCGACCTGCCGCGGGTCCTCGACGCGGGCCGTGACCACCACCGAGCTCCCGTCCGAGCCCGTGACCGTGATCGGGACATCGACCGGGAACGTCTGGTTCGTGGGGATCATGACCCAGTCCACCCTCACCGTCGCGCGCACCTCCTTGTCGACGACACCCTGGCTCGGATAGACGTTCAGCCACGGCGGGCACGGCGTGTTCGCGGCCCAGCCGGTGGGGCACTCGACCGGGAGAGCGACGTCGATCGTGTACTCGAGCGGCTCGCGGCCGCGGTTGAACACCTCGATGTACTGCTCGGGCTGCGTCTGATACCGGCTGAACGCCGGCAGCTCGGGGGTGACCGCGGTCCCGTCGCCTGCCCCGGCGGCCGTCCAGAAGTTGCTCGATCCGTCGATCGCCACGCCGAGCTCCGCCGCTTCGGGGACCTCGATCGAGACGAGCTCAGGCCAGATGAACTCCTGGATGTTGTTGTACTGGTGCTCCGGCTGCTGCCAGGACGGGTTCCCCGGCGCGCCGTAGCCGATGTGAGGCTGCGTCTGGAAGCCTTCCCACTTCCCGTCGGCGAGATCGTGATTGTAGTAGTAGGAGAGCGCCAGATCGTCCTGGAGCCGCGCCTCCGCGACGGCCGCCAGGTCGTTCGTGGCCGCGCGCCCCTGCGCCGCGTAGAGCTTGTTCTTGAAGCCAGCCAGGCGCAGCGCGTACAGGTTGGCGGTCGCCTTCACCTGGTAGAGCACGAGCTGGAAGTAGGCGTCCTGCACCTCCTCCGGCAGGAGCCTGGCCGCGAACTCCGCCTGCGAGGCCAGCGCCTCCCACTCCTCCGTGACGCTCTCGAGCTCGCGGTAGTTCGTCAGGCTGAACGGGCTCGCGCCGTCGTCGTACGTGATGGCGGCCGTGTCGGGATCCGGCACGTCGGTCGTGGGCGCGCTGACCATGAGGTCGTAATCGACGGTGATCTTCCGGTTGGTCAGCTCCGGCTTGCGATCCGACTGAAGCAGCGAGTAGCTGTGCAGGATGTCGGCGATGATGTCCGCGTGCTCGGAGCCGAACTGCTGCTCGGTCCACCGCCGCTCCCAGTCGCCGATGCGCTCGACCGGCCAGCGGTCCGGGTTCCACGCGTAGTCGAGGAAGAACTGGAGCGGGAGCTCCTCGTTCTTGAAGTCTCCGACGTTGACGACCCAGAGCCGATCCACGCCGTAGTTGTAGGCGAGGTGGAGCTGCTCCCAGACGTTGGGCAGGAGGATCGTGTCGACCCACTTGTAGTTACGGCCGCCGCCGACGTAATCGAAGTGGTAGTAGAGGCCGTAGCCGCCGGCCCGCTGCTTGCCGAGCTTCGGCAGGCGCTTCATGTTGGACCAGTTGTCGTCGCAATAGACCACCGTGACGTCGTCCGGCACGGTGATGCCTTCGTCCCAGTAGCCCTGGATCTCCTTGTACAGCGTCCAGACCTGGGGGATGGTCGTCACGTCCTTCCCCGTCACGTCGGCGAGGATCTTCCGCTGGGACTCGACGATGTTCTTCATGAGCGGGATGCCGTCCGCCGGGGGCAGGCTGACGTCGCCGGGGCCGCGCATGCCGAGCGTGACGACGCCCTCGATCTTCTCGTCGACCATCCGCTGGATGCCCTTGGTCCAGTGCTTCTTCAGCGCATCGGAGTTCACCGAGAAGCGCCACTCGCCGGTGCCGCCGTACGGATCGCTCCCTGCCTTGGTGATGGTGCCTGCCGCATCCCTCTGCGCCGCGACCACGTGGCGATTCCACTCCTCGATACCCTGCATCATCGGGGCCTCGTGCGAGGTCCCCATCACGATGCCGTACCGCGTGGCCGTCGCGTGGTTCTCCGGGTCGTCCTCGGCGAACGCGCGGCCCCAGACGGCGGGCCAGATGTAGTTCGCCTTCATGCGGAGCGCGACCTCGAAGATCTTCTCCCAGTAAAGGTGGTTGAGCCCTCCGGGGAAGCCCTCCGCCTTGCCCGGCCCGAACATCTTGGCCGCCCAGTTGCCCGTCGCGGGGTTCTCGTCGTTGATGAAGAACCCGCGGTACTTCACCTTCGGCTCGCCCTGGGTGTGCTGCCCGGGGAGCACGAACAGCGCCTGCTTCTTCTGGGCCGGGACGTCGTCCCACCAGTACAGGGGCGACACGCCGATCTGCGAGGAGAGGTCGTACGCGCCGAAGATGGTGCCGCGCTGGTCGCTGCCCGCGATGACGAGCGCTCGATCCACGCCCTCCACCGGCTGCTCGACGATCTGCGTGACGAACGTCTCCCACTTCCCCGTCAAGCCGGAGACGTCGAGCCGATCGGCCGCCACCAGCTGATCGATGATCGGGCTATTGCCCACCGTCCCGACGAGGACGACTTCCGTCGCCGACGCCGGGATCTCGTTGTTGACGGCCGCGGCAGCGCCGGTCACCCGCTGGATGTCCGCCGCGAGGTCGTCCACGACGCGGTTCACGCCCGCATAATCGCTCTCGCTGACGACCAGCGGAGCGACCTTGCCGCCCACGGCGAGGGGGAAGCGACCCGCTCCACCTTCGGTTGAAACGTACTTCTCCAGGGAGCCCGTCACCGGGTCGACCGGCGACACGGGCGTCTCGCCGGGCGGGCCCTCGGGCCCCGGCTCTCCGGGCGCGCCGGGCGCGCCGGGCTCTCCCGGATCGCCCTTCGCTCCATCCGACCCGCAGGCGGTCAACGAAGCGAGCGACATGGGGAGCAGCAAGCAGAGTAGCGAGGATCCGATTCGACCCTTCCTGATGACCATGCGTGCGTAACTCATAACGGTGTTTCCCTCGTTGATGCGGCTGACCGGCGTCGTCGACGCGCCCGCGCTGGACACGGGCCGTGACCTCCGGCGCTGAGGCCGGGCGCTCCTATGCAATCGTCCAAATCCCTGCGGCGATCCGCGCGATCGTGATCGCGATCCCGGTGATCACGAGGCGCTGTTCCGAGCGATCACGCCGTGGCGATCCGGGTGACCACCAGAGCGTGAGATGCACACCGACGGTCCCGAGGCCCGCGGCGAGGCGCCCTTGACGCGCGGACACGGTCCGGCGCGGAAGGCCCCTCGCTGCACGCCGCGTCGCCTGCGGTCGGGCTGGGTTCCGTGGTCGATGGTCGTTGACAGATGAAGCTCGGAGGCAGAGTACGCCTTCTCTGCGCAAGTTGGCTGGGTGTCACCCAGGTTGCACCTCGCTGGTGTGGCCCGGGAGAATTCCCGCAGCACGCCGATCTGATCACGCAATCGCCTCGATTTTTAGGGTCGGCATCCGTTTTCGTGATCGTGGCGCACGGGGGGACGCCGCCATGCGTCGCGGTGGCTGTGGCCTGGTGCGCGCTTTTCCTGGCGTACCGCAGCGGTGATGAGTGACAGTGTTTATGAAGTTCCGCTCGTCGATGGGGAAGAAGGCGTTGTTCCGGTAAACGATGTTTCCCTGAGCATCTGCAACCGTCGAGAGCGACGGCGCAACGACATTCAAAACGCCAAGATGGCCGCGTCAGCCACGCTGCCTCGAAGTGAACAAGGATAAGTAGGACTCGTTACAAATAAACGAAGAGAGGGGTAGAGCCAGGCCGACCCGTTCCGCCGCGATACTGCTTCGAGAACAGCGCCATTGCAAGAGGAGGCTCTGGGGCGCCCCAGCAGAGCTTCGAGGCACGGGGTTGCGTCATTGTGTGCCGGGTGGCGGGTCCGATGGCCCGTTTGTGCCATCATGGGTCAGCGGCAGGCCTTGAAGGAGGCGCGTCAGTATCGTGGCGCTTCGGGGGGCGACGTCTCCCGCGCGCTGTCCGCCTGCGGATGGAGGCTGGAGCCGCGGAGAGCAAGGGCGCCGCCGCGATGCGGGGACGGTGTGGCGCGCCGCTTGCTTTGCGCCATGCATGGCACAGTCTCCACAGGCTCGTTGGGAAAGGGCAATACCATGAGAGCACATCGCGTCATCCAGGGAGCGCTCCTGCTGGCAGCGGCACAGCTTCCGTTCATCGTCGCTTGCGCGCGCGTCGAGGGCTCGGACGGCGCCGAGGCCGAGGCGGAGTCGGACAGGGGCGACGACACGGATCCCGGGCCGGAGTCGTCCGACACCACGTCGGGCGGCGGCGCGGAGGCGACCGATCCGGCCCTGGATCTGTTCGCCTGCAACTTCGAGCCGAGCTGTGAACCGGTCACCATGCATGCCTATCCGAGCCCGCCAGAGGCGCTCCCGTGCGCGGCCAAGCTGGTGATCGGAGGCGGCACGGGCGTCCTCAGCTCGCTGCTCACGCCTGGCCCGTACGTCGACGAGACCGAATCGCTGATCTTCGTGCTGGGCGACGGCACCGCGCTGGTGCAGACCCGCGAGAGGCACTGCGGGCGCGAAGGGATGGAGTGCGGGCCGACGCCGGTGTGGGAGGCGCCGTCGCCGCATCGGATCTGCGACCTCGTCGTCTCTCCGGACGTCGAAGCGGCGTGCGAGGAGGACGCCGAGGGGTGCGGCTTCCGGCCGTGGGCTGACGTGGCGAACTGCCGGGCCGTCGAGGAGCACTCCTGCGAGGACGTCGCCGCTCTGCTCGCGGCCATGTGATCGCGGCGGGGCGCGCCGGCCGCGAGCCGCCGAGCTCGGCCAGAAGATCTCCCGTCAGAACGGCCAGATCGTCTGTTCCAGCTCGGGCAGCGAGGAGACGCGGGACTCCCAGCCTTCAAGCCCGAGCTGGAACCTGAGATGGCTGTACCGGTGCAGCAGCGCGAGGGCCATCAGCTTGCGGCTCAGCGCTGGGCCCAGGTCGGCAGGCGCGTATCCGCAGGCGCCGAGAGACGCGCGCTGGAGGTCCGCGTTCGCGGCGCAGGCGGCTTGACCTAGGTCGGGGCACGCGGGCGCTGGCCGCCCGGCCGAGGTCCAGTATGCTCGCGGGCCGCCCGTGAGACCCTGGCCGCCGCCATGCCGCTGATCGTCGTCGAGGACCTGCGCAAGGCGTACCGGGTGGCCGAGCGCCGGCCGGGCGCCCTGGGCGCGCTCGCCGGGCTCGTGCGCCCGCGCTACCGCGCCGTCGACGCGCTCGCGGGCGTCTCGTTCTCGCTCGAGCGGGGCGAGCTCGTCGGGTACATCGGGCCGAACGGCGCAGGCAAGTCGACGACGGTCAAGATCCTGGCGGGCATCCTCGTGCCGGACTCGGGGCGATGCGAGGTGGCCGGCCGCGTCCCGTGGCGCGAGCGCGTCGCGCACGTGGGGCGCCTCGGCGTCGTGTTCGGCCAGCGCACCCAGCTCCTCTGGGATCTGCCGGTGATCGACTCGTTCGAGCTCCTCCGGGACATCTACCGCGTCGGCGCGGCCGATCACGCCCGCGCGCGCGACGAGCTCGTCGCGATGCTCGATCTCGGGCCGCTGCTCGACACGCCGGTGCGGCAGCTCAGCCTCGGCCAGCGCATGCGGTGCGATCTCGCGGCCGCGCTGCTCCACGCGCCCGACCTGCTCTTCCTCGACGAGCCCACGATAGGCCTCGACGCCGTCTCGAAGCTCGCGGTGCGGCGCTTCGTGCAGCGGCTCAACCGCGAGCGCGGCGTCACGGTGATCCTGACGACGCACGACATGGACGACATCGAGGCCCTCTGCTCGCGGGTCATCCTCATCGCCGGGGGGCGGGTGCTCTCGGACGGCTCGCTCGAGGCGCTGCGCGCGCAGGTCACCGCGGAGCGCTGGCTCATCGTGGACCTGGCGGACCCCGCGGCGGAGATCGCCGAGCCGCGCGCCGAGGTGATCCGCCGCGAGGGCGCCCGCGTGACGCTGCGCTTCGACCCCGCCGCGATCTCGACGGCGGAGCTGGTCGGGCGCGTCACGGCCCGCGCCCCGGTGCGCGACCTCCTGGTGCAGAACCCGCCCATCGACGAGATCGTGGCGCGGCTCTACGGCGAGGGCGGCGAGGCGGGGGCGCCGCCGTGAGCGCGCCGTTCGAGCGCTTCACGGCCAATTTCGCCGCCTGTGTCGCCGTGTTTCGGGCGCGTTGCCGCGCGCTCCTGCAGTACCGCGCCGCCGCCGCGGCCGGGTTCGGCACGCAGCTGTTCTGGGGGTTCATCAAGGTCATGGTGCTCGAGGCGTTCTACGGGAACGCCGTCTCGGGCGCGCCGCCGCCGATGGCGCTCGGACAGGCGATCACGTACACGTGGCTCGGACAGGCGTTCTTCCAGCTGCTGCCGTTCTCGACGAACCCCGACCCCGAGGTGCGCGAGCTGATCCGCACCGGCGCGGTGGGCTACGAGCTGGCGCGCCCGCTCGATCTTCACGCGCTCTGGCTCGCCCGCGCGCTCGCCGCGCGCGTCGCGCCGACGCTGCTGCGCGCGGTCCCGATGTTCGCGGTCGCGGTGCCGCTCCTCGGGATGGGGCTGCCGCCGTCGCTGGCCGCCGCGGGCGCGTGGGCGGCGGCGATGGTCGGCGCGGCGGCGCTCGTGGGCGCGTTCGCGACGGCGGTGACGTCGACGATGCTGTGGACGACGTCCGGCGACGGCATCGCGCGGATCGTGCCGTCGCTCGTGCTCGTCGCCTCCGGCATGATCGTGCCGCTGCCGCTGTTTCCGGCGTGGATGCTGCCGTGGCTCGACGCGCTGCCGTTCCGGGGCATGGTCGACGCGCCGTTCCGGCTCTACCTCGGGCACCTGCCCGCGGGGGCGCTCCCCGGCGTGCTGCTGCACCAGGCGCTGTGGACCGCCGTGTTCGTGGCGCTCGGCAGGGCGATGGTCGCGCGCGGCCTGCGCCGGCTCGTGGTGCAGGGCGGCTGAGGGGCGAGGGCGAGGCGAGGCGAGGGCGAGGGCGAGGGCGAGGAACAGACGAGATGTCGCTCGATGCAACGAGGCTTTACCTCCGGCTGGCCGCCGCGTCGCTGCGGGCGCAGATGCAGTATCGCGCGTCGTTCGTGATGTGGTCTGTCGGGCAGTTCATCACGGTGGGCATCGAGCTGCTCGGGGCGTGGGCGCTGTTCGACCGGTTCGGCGCGGTCCGGGGGTGGCGCTTCGCGGAGGTGGCGCTGCTGTTCGGCCTCGTCAACGTCTCGTTCGCGCTCGCCGAGTCGTTCGGCCGTGGGTTCGACACCTTCTCCGCGATGGTGAAATCGGGCGATTTCGACCGGCTCCTCCTGCGCCCGCGCTCCACGGCGTTCCAGGTCGCCACCGGGGAGTTCCAGTTCCTGCGCGCAGGGCGGCTCGCCGTCGGCCTCGTGATGCTCCTGTGGGCCGGTAGCGCGCTGAGCGTGGGGTGGACGGCCGCCAAGCTGGCGCTGCTCGCCGGCGCGATCGTCGGCGGCGCCTGCGTGTTCTACGGGCTCCTCGTGCTCCAGGCGACGCTGTGCTTCTGGACGGTCGAGTCGCTGGAGATCATGAACGCGTTGACCTATGGCGGCACGGAGGCGGCGCAGTACCCGTTGACCCTGTACCGCGACTGGTTCCGGCGCTTCTTCACGTTCGTCGTGCCGCTCGCGTTCGTGAGCTACATCCCCGCGGGCGCGCTGCTCGACCGCCCCACGGTCCCGGCGCTGCCGGAGGCCGCGCGCTGGGCGTCGCCGCTCGTGGGCGTGGCGTTCCTGCTCGTGTCGCTGCGCATCTGGCGCTTCGGAGAGCGGCGGTACCAGTCCACCGGGTCCTGAAGCAGCGGGCGGGAGGCCAGCGCAAAGGGCAAAGGCCACCGCGCTGTCAGCAGGCGCTGTCAGGTGTCATCGATCGCTGACAGCTGTCGATGGTCGCTGACAGCCGGAGGCGGCGCGCGGCGGCGCGCTCCGCAGGAATGCGTGCGGGGCGGGCTCGGCACGCTGCCTGCAAAAGCGTCGAGGCGTTGAAGCGTTGACTCGTTGAACCGCCAGAGCGCCAAAGCGCCCCGGCGTCCAGACGGCAGCGAAGAACAGGCTTCGCGCGCTGGAGAACAACGGAAACCGGCGAGGCGGCCCGCGCCGCCCGATGACAATGGAGAACTTGCCATGCTCTCTCTCAACAAGACCCTCGGACACGTCGGAATCGCTCTCTGCAACACCACCTTCGCGCTCTCGCTCCTCGGCGCTGCCGCTTTGATGACCCCGGGCTGCGTCGCCGGTACGGACGAGCCGGGCGACGGCGCGGACGAGCTGGGCGACGGCCTGGACATCGGCTCGGGCGAGGCCGAGGACGTCGGTGAGGCCGAGTCGGCGCTGGGGGTGAACGACGTGGGCGTCATCCCGGCAAGCGCGTGCCCCTCCAATTTCGATCAGATCACGATCTTCATGGACGACGAGGACACGAGCAACGGCAACGATCACGCCGGCTGGATCGGCGCGACGCAGAGCGATAGCAACACCAGGTTCGTCTTCTGCCGCGTGCCGGGGAGCTTCTTCAAGCCGCTCGACAGCGGGGAGCCGTACGCCGTGCTCAGGCTCGGCAGCGCCTGCCCCGCCGGCTCCGAGGCGTTCTCGCGCACCTTCGACAACGAGGACACGTCGAACAGCAACTCGTCCACGGGGAACATCTTTCCCAACACCTCCACGCAGAGCCCCTCGAAGACCACGCTCGGGTTCTGCCTGTTCCGCGGCAGCGCCGGCGCGATGATCGGCTTCCCGAACCTCGGCTTCAGCTACGGGATCCTGGCGCGCGCACACCTCTCCGACAGCCGGGCGGACGGCTGGATCATGACGGACGACGAGGACACCTCGAACGCGAACGGCATGTCGTTCTCGTGGATGCCGTTCGACTGGGCCAAGACCAACGACGCCCTCGACATCGTGAGCGACGAGGCCGACTCCAAGACGAGGCTGCGCACGGCCCGCGTGAAGTGAGATCCGCGCCGCGCGGGGAGGGCCGCGCGCGATAGCTTTCGCCGGGCGATCCACGTACTGTCCGGTGCATGAAGCCAGCCAGGGACGAGCCCGAGCCCTGCACGCTCACGAGCGTGGATCGCGATCGCTCGCTCCGCATGCCCTCCCTCCGTGTCCGCGTCACCTCGCCGCAAGGTCACGTGACGGAGGCGCCCCTCGATATCAGCCCTGTCATCGTCGGGACCGGCCAGGACTGCACCCTGGTCGTCCCCGACGCCCGGGTCTCGCGCAGGCACTGCGAGCTGCGCCTCACGCCCGAGGGGATCTTCCTCCGCGATCTGGGCAGCAAGAACGGCACGCTGCTCGGCCAGACGGCCATCCTGGAGGCGCGCCTCGCCCCCCGGGTGGCCGTGCTCGTCGGCGACTCGGAGCTCGTCGTCCACCCGGCCGGCGAGCCCCGGCTCGTGCCGTTGTCGCCGACTGGCATGTTCGGCGACGCCATCGGCCGGAGCTTCGCCATGCGCGCGCTCTTCGCCAAGCTGGAGCGCGCCGCCGCCACCGAACAGACCCTCCTCCTGCTCGGCGAGTCCGGGACCGGCAAGGAGGTGCTGGCCAGGGCCATCCACGAGCACAGCCCGCGCAGGAACGGGCCTTTCGTCGTCTTCGATTGCGGCGCGACGACGGCCAACCTGGTGGAGTCCGAGCTGTTCGGCCATACCCGCGGCGCCTTCACGGGCGCCCAGGCCGCGCACGCCGGCCTGCTCGAGGAGGCGAGCGGCGGCACGCTGTTCATCGACGAGATCGGCGAGCTGCCGCTCGAGCTCCAGCCCAAGCTGCTGCGGGCGCTGGAGGCGCGCCAGGTCCGGCGGCTCGGCGCCAGCGATTTCCGGCCGTTCGACGCGCGCGTCGTCGCCGCCACGCACAGGAACCTGCGCGCCCGGGCGGCGGAGGGGCAGTTCCGCGAGGACCTCTATTACCGGCTCGCCGTGGTCGAGGTCCAGGTCCCGGCGCTGCGCGAGCGCAAGGACGACCTCCCCGCCCTGGTGGAGCGCTTCCTCGCCGCGCACAACCCGCCTCGCTCCCTCGCCGATCTGCCGCCGAACGCCCTGTCGCTGCTCGCCGCCCACGACTGGCCGGGCAACGTGCGGGAGCTGCGCAACGTGGTGGCGCGCCTGCTCCTGTTCCCGGAGACGGTCGACGAGCTGCTCCGGCCCCTCAAGGAGGGCGCCGCGGCGGCGCGCCCACCTGCCCCGGCGCCCGGGCCCGCGGCCGCGGCGGCGCGCCTGGACCCGCTGCTCGAGATGCCGCTGCTCGAGGCGCGCGAGATGGTGATGGAGCAGTTCGAGCGGAGCTACCTGACCGCCTGGCTGGGCCGCCACAAGGGCAACATCTCGCGCGCGGCCGGCGCCATGGGCGTGTCGAGGCAGCTCGTGCACAAGCTCCTCGACAAGCACGGAATTCGGCCGAAAGGGGAGCCCTGATGCCGGCCTCGCGGGCCGCCGCCCGCCGCGCGCCGTGGCTCGCCGCGGGCGTGGCGCTGCTGCTCGCGCTGCCGCCCGGCATTGCGGGCGCAGAGGGCCCGGCGGGGCTCAACGCCACGTTGAACGAGGCGGACGTCGCGCACCTCAGGACGGAGGCGCTCTTCGAGGAGGAGCGCCTGGCCGAGGCCGCCGCGCTCGCCGAGCGCGACGTCGCCCTGCACGAGAAGGTCGTCGCCTTCTACAAGGGCCGGCTGCCGAGGCAGCACACCCCGGCCACGCCGTCGCCCGAGCTGTTCGTCGGCGCGGCGCTCGATCAGCTCGGGTGGATCCTGATCGAGCTCGGCCAGCACCGGCGCGCCGAGGAGGTCTTCGCGCGCGCCCACGCCATCTACCGGCGCATCCTCGTCGCCGGCGACGAGGAGCTCGCCGGCCTCTCGATCGCCGGGCTCGCGCGCCTCGCGGCCCTCCGCGGCGACAGCGCCGCCGCCGAGGGGCTGCGGCGCGAGATCGTCGCGTTCGACGCGCTGCTGGGCAGCCCGTTCCCCTGCCTCGCCTACAGCGAGGTCGGCCGCCTGTTCGCGATGAAGGCAGACCACGACGTGGCCGAGGCCATGCTCAGGCTCGCCGCGGAGAGCTATCGGGGCGCGCCCGCGGTGCAGGTCGAGCTGCTCCGCAACCAGGCCGATCTGGCCCTGGAGAGGGGCGAGCCCGAGGTCGCCGAGCCGCTGCTCGTCAAGGCGCTCGAGGCCGCCAGCGCCCGCGCGCGCAGCGCTGGCACGCCGAGCCCGCGCCTCGCCCGCGTCCTCGACAGCCTGGGCCGCCTCCACCTGGCGATCGGCAGGCCCGATCGCGCCGTGCAGGCGTTCACGCGGGCGCTCGCGCTCCAGGAGGAGGCGCTCGGCCCCGGGCACCTGGCGGCCGCCGAGTCGCTCGACGGCCTCGCGCTCGGGCACATGCAGCGCGGCGAGCCGGCGCGGGCCGCGCCGCTGCTCGATCGCGCGCTCGCCATCCGCGAACAGGTGCTCGGGCCGGGCCACCCGGCCACCGCCGCGCTGCGCCTGCACCTCGGCGACCTGCGGCGCGCGACCGGCGACGACGGCGCCGCCGCCGCGCTCTACCAGCGGGCGCAGGCCGATCTCGAGGAGGCGTCGGGGCCGGATCACCCCGCCGTGGCCGAGGCGCTGCTGCGGCGCGCCGCCCTGGCCCGCGGCGGCGGACGGCCCGAGCCGGGGCGCTCGGAGGCGCTCTCGCAGCGGGCCCTCGCGATCGTCGAGAAGGTCTTCGGCCCCCGGCACCCCAGGGTGGCCGACGCGCTCGACGCGCTCGCCGAGGGCCACCTGCGCGCGGGGAGCATCCCGAGCGCGGCGCAGGCCCTCGCGCGGAGCACGGAGATCCGCGACCGCCGCGCGGCGGCGCTGCTCGCGGACAGCTCCGAGGAGCAGAAGCTCGCCGCCGTGGAGGCGCTGCGCGGCCAGACCGACCTCGTCCTGGCGCTGCCCGCGGCGGCCTCGCCGCAGGGCGGCGCGGCGGTGGACCTGGCGCTCACCACGATCCTGCGGCGCAAAGGCCGCGCCCTCGACGCGCTGGCGGCGGGCCGCGCCGCCCTGCGCGATCGGCAGAGGCCGGAGGACGCGCGGCTGCTCCGCGAGCTCGTGGCGATCCAGGGCGCGATCGTCGACGCCATCGTGCGCGGCCCGGGCGCCGTGCCGGCCGCGGAGCACGACGCCGCGCTCGCCGAGCTGGAGCGCCAGAAGGCCCGGCTCGAGGCGGAGCTGGGCAAGCGCGGCGCGACCCTCCTGCGCGACGACCGGCTGGTGACGCTCGCCGAGGTGAAGGCGGCGATCCCGGAGGACGGGGCGCTCGTCGAGATGATCGTGCGCCGCCCCGTGGGCGAGGCCGCGGAGGCCCCGCGCCTCGCGGCGTACGTGCTGCGCCGGCGCGGCGCCGCCCGCTTCGTGGACCTCGGCGAGGCGCGCGCCGCCGCTGGCCTGGTGGACGAGCTGCGGCAGGCGCTGGCGAGCCCGCGGCGCGATCCGGCGCCGGCCGCCCGGGCCCTCGACGAGCGCGTGCTGCGGCCGCTCCGGCCGCTCCTTGGCGACGCGCGCCGGATCCTGATCAGCCCGGACGGCGAGCTCAACCTGGTCCCGTTCGGCGCCTTGCTCGACGAGGGCGGGCGCGCGCTGATCGAGCGCTTCACCTTCACCTACCTGTCGAGCGGGCGCGATCTCGTGCGCTTCCTCCACGATGAGACGCCGCCCGAGCCCGGGCCGGCCGCCGTGCTGATCGGCGCGCCGGACTTCGGCGATCCCGACCGGCAGCGCTCGCGCTACCGCCCGGGGGCAGGCCCCGATTCGATCGAGCTCGGCGACATCCGCTTCCGCCCGCTGCCCGGCACGGCCGAGGAGATCGCGGCGATCGGCGCGGTGATCCCGGGAGCGAAGGCGCTCACCGGCGCCGCGGCGACCGAGGAGGCCGTGCAGGCCGTGGCGCACCCGCGCATCCTCCACATCGCCACGCACGGCTTCTTCCTGCCGCCCGTCGTCGCGTCGGCCGGGCGGGCCCTCGAGAGCCCGCTGCTGCGCGGCGGCCTGGCGCTGGCGACGGCCAACCAGCCCGTCACGGGGCGAGAGGACGGGATCTTGACCGCGCACGAGCTCGCCGGCCTGGATCTCTACGGGACGCGGCTCGTTGTGCTCTCGGCCTGCGAGACCGGGGTCGGCGCGGCCCGCAGCGGCGATGGAGTGTACGGCCTCCGGCGCGCGGTGCTGATGGCGGGAGCGCAGTCCCTGGTGATGAGCCTGTGGAAGATCAGCGATCGGGAGACGCGCGATCTGATGGTGCAGTACCACCGCCGGCTCCAGGGCGGCGGCGGGCGCAGCGAGGCGTTGCGCGAGGCCGCGCTCGCGGTGCGCGCCGCGCCCGGCAACCAGCACCCCTTCTACTGGGCCGGCTTCATCAGCGCCGGAGACTGGTCGAGCCTCGACGGCAAGGACGTCCCGCAGCGGCCGGCGCCGCCCCCGCCGGTCGCGCCCGGCCCGCGCGGCTGCGGCTGCGCCGTCGGTCCGGGATCGGGCGGAAGCGCCGCAGCCCTGGCGCTCGCCGCGCTCCTGCTGGGGTGCGTTCGACGGCAGCGCCGGCCCGAGGACAGGCGCGCCTGAGCTCTTGCGCATGAGGACAGAAAAGAAGGAAAACGGTGCGATGCGCAGCAACGTGAGTCGCTCAATTGTAATTTTACTCACCGCCCTCCTCGTCGCGTGCGGCTCCACCCCGCCGCCCGATGCGCCGACGTCGCCCGAGGGGGCGGCCGCGCCCGATGTCTCGGCCGCGCCCGAGGGGGCGGCCGCGCCCGATGGCTCGGCGCCTGATCGCTCGGCCGCGCCCGCGGCGGGCGGCGTCGTCGAGGAGTGCGTGTGGCCGGCGGGCACCCCCGCCGAGCCGCCGCCGGCTTGCCCGCCCGGCTGCTTCTGGAGCGAGAAGGACAAGGCGTGCAAGCCGGATCGCGGGGTCATCGTGCCCCAGCGCCCGCGCTGACCCGCTGCTCCGCGCTGACCCGCTGCCCTCTCAGCCCGAGGCGGCGGGCGCCGGACGCTGCTCCAGCCACGCCCGCGCCTCTTCCATCAGCTTCATCGTCAGCTCGCGCAGCGTCACGTCCGCGGCCTGCGCCTCGGCGAGCGCCCGCGCCACCTCCTCGGGCGGCGCGGCGCCGCGCCGGGCCAGGTGCAGCGCCTCCCAGAGATCGGCGCAGAGCACGCGGTCGCGCTCGCGGTGCTGCTCGGCCACGCGGCGCGCGGCCCGCGCGTCCGCCAGCGCCTCGGCGCTGCGGCCCATGCCGGCGAGCAGCTCGGCGCGCCGGACCAAGGTCAGCGAGAGCATCGCGTCGCCGCGCTTCTCCTGCAGCGCGACCGCCTCGTCGGCGCAGCGCAGCGCCGCGCCCGCGTCGCCGCAGCGCCGCAGCGCCTCCGCCCGCAGCGACAGCGCCACGCCGCGCAGCGCCGGATCGCCGGCCTCGGTCGCCAGCGCCGCGGAGCGCCCCGCCACCTCCGCCGCCTCGGCCGCGCGGCCGGCGCGCAGCAGGAAGGCCGCCAGGTTCTGCAGGAGCAGCCGGCGCTGCGCCCGCATGCCGTAGCGCTCGGCCCGCGCCGCGAGCCCGTAGAGCCGCTCGATGGCCGCCGCGAGCCGCCCCAGCTCGGCCTCGACCACCGCGAGATCGCCGTCGATCTCGATCTGCCGCCACACCGAGGCGCTGGCCGCCGAGAGCTCGAGCGCGCGCTTCAGATCGGCGTCCGCCAGCTCGAGGTCGCAGCGATCCGCCTCGTAGTCGAGCTCGAACCGCAGCACGCGCGCCGGCAGCTCCAGGCCGGGGCCGCAGCGCACGGCCAGCTCGACCGCCTCGCCGGCGAGCGCCATGGCGCGAGGCCCGCGCGTCACCCCGGCGAGGGCCATCCGCGCCTCGCAGCGCAGCCGCTCGTCGCCGAGCGCGTCGGCGTCGGCGAGCAGCGATTCGTCCCCGCTGCCCGCCTCGTGCAGCCCGCGGGCCACCTCCAGCCGGTAGATGCGCCGCCGCAGGCCCGCGGCGCTCGCCGGAGCGAGGGCGCTCGCCCCCGGCCGCTCCAGCCGCTGCCTCGCGTCCTCGAAGGCGCGCCCTCGCAAGAGGACGCGCACGATGTCGAGCTCGATCGCGGCGCGCTCGCCGGGATCGCCGGCCAGCGCCGCCAGCCGATCGCCGAGCCCGGCGGCTTCCTCGAAGAGCCCGGCCGCGAAGGCCGCATCCATGGCTCGCTGCAGCCAGGCCCGCGCCGGCTCGACGGCGCCGAGCTTCTCGTAGCCGGCGGCCAGGAACGCCGCGTCCGCCGCGGCGCCAGGCCCCGCGGCGATGGCGTCGAGCAGCGCCCGGTGCAGGCGCGGGAACCAGGGGCGCTTGCGCGCCACGCCGAGCACCGCCTGCCGCACCATCTCCTGCCCGAAGCCGATCTCCGGCGGCTCCGCCGACACGGTGAGCATTCCCGCCTCGACCCAGGCGTGCACGGCGCTCTCGAGCAGCTCGTCGCTGGCCACCACGCGGTAGAGGACCTCGAAGCCGAGGCCGCCGCCGTACAGGGCGATCGCGGCCAGGGCGCGCAGCCCCGCGCGCTCGGCGTCGCTGCCCGGCTCGAAGTGGCTCGCGAGGCGGTCCTCGACCAGCTCCGCGACGCCGGGCACCTGCTCGTGGAGCGCCCGCCCGGAGGCCGCCTGCAGCACGCCGTCCTGCCACGTGATGGCGCCCGTCTCGCGCCAGGCCAGGAGCGCGTGCACCGCGAAGAAGGGCACGCCGCCGGAGCCCCGCGCCACCGTCTGCGCGAGCTCCGGGGAGAGCGGCGCGATGGCGTGCGCCAGCCGCTCGGAGTCGGCCTCGTCCAGCCGCTCCAGCGCGAGGTGCTTGATCCCGGGCCGTATCCTGGAGCGCACGGCCCCGAGCAAGGCCCGCAGCTTCGGGGACGGGCTCGGCTCGTTGCGGGCCGCCGCGAGCACGAGCAGCCGCGCGGGATCGCCGCTCGCGGCCTGCTCGGCGAGCAGCGAGAGCAGGCGCAGCGTCGTCGGGTCGGCCCACTGGAGGTCGTCGAGCGCGAGCAGCAGCGGCTCGGCGGCGGCGCGGAGCAGCGCCGCCTCGACCCCCTCGAGCGCGCTGTCCGCGTCGCCGGCGCTGGGCAGCGCGGCCGGCGCGAGCGCGCGATCCACGGCGTCGGAGAGCTGGGCGAGGGCCGCGCGGCCGCCGGGCGGCAGCGTGTCGAGGGCGCGGCGCAGCGGCCGCAGCGGGCTCTGCCGCTCGGGCGAGCAGCCCCCGCGCAGCACGCGCTCGGCCGGCAGCCCGGCCGCCTCGATCCCGGCCTGCAGCACGCGCGTGCGGCCGATGCCGAGCGGGCCGGTGATCACCACGAAGCGCGCCCCGCCGGCGATCTGATCCGCGGCGCCCGCCAGCGCCGCCAGCGCCGCCTGCCGGGCGATGAGCGGCGGGTGCGCCTTGATCTCGGGGGCCTCGGCGCGGGAGACGGTGCGCGCTGGAGGGGCGTTTGCCCGGGAGAGCGTCGGCGCTGCGCCTGCGGCGGAGCCGGAGGCCGTGTCAGGCGAGCGCTCGGCGAGCGGCGGCGCGGCCGGCGCGCTCGCCATCTCGGGAGGCGCCGCCGCCGGCTCTCCCGAGGGCTGACCGCGCGGCGCGGGCGGCGCCGCCGGGCCGCCGCCGCCCCGCAGCGTGCGGGCGACGCGCTCCGCGGCCTGCCCCGCGTGCGGCGCGAACGGCGCCAGCGCGGCGGCGAGCGCGGCCACGTCGGCGGGGCGCTCCGCCGGGTCTTGCCGGAGGCAACGCAGCACGGCGGCCTCCAGCGCCGGCGGGGTGCCGGGGCGGGCCGCGGCGAGCGGCGCCGGACCGCGCTGGATGGCCGCGCAGATGTCGAGCAGCGACTCCCCGGGGAAGGGCGGCGCCCCGCTGAGCAATCGGTAGAGCACGGCGCCCAGCGCCCAGATGTCCGAGCGGGCGTCGGCGGTGCGCGCCGAGCGCATCTGCTCCGGGGCCATGTAGAGGGCCGTGCCCAGCACCGCGAACGTGCTCGTGAGCTGCTCCCCGGCGGCCGCGGGCGCGGGCGCGAGCGTGTGCTTCGCGATCCCGAAATCGATCACCTTCACGAGCTGCGAGCCGTCGGCCCGCCGCGCCAGGAACAGGTTCCCGGGCTTCAGGTCGCGGTGCACGATCCCGCGCGCGTGCGCCTCGGCCAGCCCCTCGCAGGCCTGCAGCACGTACCCCACGGCGACCTCGATCGGCGGCGGCCCCTGCGCCCGCAGCAGCGCGCCGAGATCGCAGCCCTCGAGCAGCTCGAAGACAAGGAATGGATCCCCGGTGTCGAGGAAGCCCAGATCGAAGACGCGGGCGACATGCTCGCCGCGCAGCGCCGCCGCCGCCCGCCCCTCGCGCAGGAAGCGCTCCCGCGCCGCGGCGTCGACCAGCGCGTCCCGGCGCAGCAGCTTGAGCGCGACCTGGTTGCCGAGGTGCAGGTGGCGGGCGGCCATGACCACGCCCATCCCGCCCTGGCCGAGCAGGCGCTCGACGCGGTATCTGCCGGCGACGACGTCTCCGAGGCTCACCGGGGCGCTCATGGGCTTCGCGGCGCCCGAGTATAGCGGTGTTCGCTGCGGCGCGGACGCGATATACGCGCCAGACCCTCGCAGCCGGAGGATCTCCGCGTGTCGATCAAGGACCACCTCTCCATCTCGTCCGAGGTCAGGAAAGCGCTCGCTGGCGGCCGGCCGGTGGTCGCGCTGGAGTCGACCATCATCACGCACGGCATGCCGTATCCGCAGAACCTCGAGATGGTGCGGCGCGTGGAGGCGGTAGTCCGCCGGAACGGCGCCGTGCCGGCGACGATCGCCATCATGGACGGCAAGCTCAGGGTGGGCGTGAAGGGGGAAGATCTCGAGCGGCTGGCCAGGGGGGGCGGCAAGGCGGCCAAGGCCTCGCGGCGCGACGTGGCGGCGCTCCTGGTCCTGGGTGGGATGGCCGGGACGACCGTGGCGACCACGATGATGGCGGCGGCCTGGGCCGGTATCCAGGTCTTCGCCACCGGGGGCATCGGCGGCGTGCATCGCGGGGCGGAGACGACCTTCGACATCTCCGCCGACCTCGAGGAGCTGAGTCAGACGCAGGTGGCGGTGGTCTGCGCCGGGGCCAAATCGATCCTCGACATTCCCAAGACGCTGGAGACGCTGGAGACGCATGGCGTGCCGGTCCTGGGCTACAAGACCGAGGATTTCCCGGCCTTCTGGGCGCGGCAGAGCGGGCAGAAGGTGGACCACAGGATCGAGAGCGCCGAGGAGGCGGCCAGGGTCATCGCGCTGCAGTTCGAGCTCGGCATGGGCGGGGTCCTTGTGGCCAACCCGATCCCCGAGAGCCATGCGATGGACGCCAGGGCGATCGAGGCGCGGATCGAGGAGGCGATCCGGTGCGCCGAGGCAGAGGGGGTGAGCCGCAAGGACCTGACGCCGTTCCTCCTGAAGCGCATCTTCGAGCTCACCGAGGGCAAGAGCCTCATCGCGAACATCGCGCTGGTCGAGAACAACGCGGCGGTGGCGGCGGAGATCGCCACGGCGATGAGCGAGCTCGGAGCGAAGTCGAAGTCGAAGTCGAAGGCCAAGGCATGAGCGAGGCCCACCGCGCGCTCGCGGTGGGCGACGTGATCGTCGGCCCCGAGGGGTTCTGGGCGGCGATCAGCTCGCCCGCGCCTCCGCTGCGGCCGCGGCCTCGTGCGCCGCGGCGAGCTCTGCGTCCTTCGCCGCGATCCGCGCGAACGCCGGCCGGCTGCACACCCGCGCGACGTAGTCCGTCACCTCCGGCAGCTCGGGCACGAGCTTGAACTTCACCATCCACTCCAGCGCCTTGCCCCACAGGACATCGGCCGCGGAGAACCGCTCGCCGAGCAGATACGGCCCTTTCCGGAGCGCTTCCGCGACGACGCCGAACATCGTATCGAAATCTCCGTACGGAGACGTCGCGGCCGGGGCCGGCTCGCGCTTCATCGCCCGATCGACGACGGCCGGCTCGAAGCACGAGCCGTAGTACGCGATCCACCGGAGGTACGGCCCGCGCAGCGGATCCCCGATGGCCGGGGTCAGGCCGGCCTCCGGGAACAGATCGGCGAGGTAAATGACGATCGCGACCTGCTCGGTGACGAGCGCGCCGTCGTGCAGGATCGCGGGCACCTTCCCGAGCGGGTTCACCGCGAGGTAAGGGGCCTTGCGCTGCTCGCCGGCCTTCATGTTCAGCACGCGGAGCTCGTGGGGCGCGCCCAGCTCCTCGAGCAGGATGCGCGTGCCCACCGAGCGCGAGTTCGGGGAATGGAACAAGACGAGGTTGCCCCTCGGGGTCGTGGTCGAATCAGCCATGTTGCTGCCTCCGGGGCGGACGCTACTGCCCGGGCCAGGCCCGGTATTGTAAAACAGCGCCACGCGCGATCATGAGCCCGAGCATCACCCCCGAGGACCCCACCCGCGGCATCCTGAACCCCGCCGCGGGTCTCCAGCGCTCCTTCGAGCTGCACCGCCACGCGCCCGCGCCGGACCTGGCCAGGCTCGTCGACTGGCACTGGGTCGTCCGCTGGTCGCTCACCGCGCCGTTCGAGCAGGAGCTCTTGCCGCACCCCTGCGTCAACCTGGCCATCGAGGCGCCGGGCTCGGCGGTGCACGGCATCGGAACCCGGCGCGAGGTCGTCCGGCTCGAGGGCACGGGCCGCGTCGTCGCGACGAAGTTCAAGCCAGGCGGCTTCTTCCCGTTCGCGCCCCTCCCCATGCGCCGGCTGGTCGACAGCGTCGTCCCCCTCGTCGAGATCTTCGGCGGCGCGGCCGGGCCGCTCGAGCGCGCCGTGCTCGACCAGCCGGACGACGCCGTCGCGATCCGCGCCGTGGAGGCGCTCCTGCGCGCACGCAAGGGCCCGGAGGACGCCGGGCTCGGCGAGGCGACGGCGCTGGCCGTCCGCGCGCAGGAAGACCGCGACATCCACCGCGCCGAGCATCTCGCCCGGATCGCGGGCGTCTCGGTGCGCACGCTGCACCGCGCGTTCGAGCGGTACATCGGCGTCGGGCCCAAGTGGATCATCCGGCGGTCACGCGTGCAGGAGGCCGCGGAGCGCGTGGCCACGGGCGCGCCCGTCGCGTGGGCGGCGCTCGCGCAGGAGCTCGGGTATCATGATCAAGCGCACCTGATCCGGGAATTCAAGGCCCAGGTCGGCTTCACGCCGGCCGTCTATGCAGAGCGGTGCGCGGCAGCGAGGTCGAAAGGCGGCCCGCCCGGCGTGAACGGGTGAGCTGCGGGTTTACGGCCATCCGCAGCGCGGGAAGACCCGTTGACGCGCGAGGTCTTGGTTCAATTTTGCGGATTGGAAGGATCCCGAGCGGCTTGCGTCGAACTTCCCCTGTCGATAGCATCCGCGCGCCAATCGCGCGCCGTCGTCGGCGACTCCAGCTTTAGAGGTATTCGAACATGCGTCGATTTCAGAATCGCGTTTTCGTGGTCGCGTCGTTCTCTTTGGGGCTGTTCGCGGCCATGCCGGTGTACGCGGCGTCGGTGCAGGCGGTGAGCCGGGCGACGTGGGGGGCGAGCGGCGTCCCGAGCTACGTCAACATGAACATCTACGTGCCGGACAAGCTGGCCGAGAATCCGCCCATCGTGGTGGGCTGCCACTCGTGCAGCACGCCGTTGAGCTCGTTCTTCAACAGCATCTCGGGTATCAAGGCGGGCGCCGACAAGAACGGCTTCATCATCATCCTTCCGGAGGCCACCGGCCGGAATTGCTGGGACGTGGGCACGACGAAATCGCTGACCCACGACGGCGGCGGCGACACGCAGGCCGTCGCTCAGATGGTGAAGTACACGCTCGAGAAGTACAAAGGCGACCCGAAGCGCGTCTACGTGATGGGCGGCTCGTCCGGAGCGATGATGACGCAAGCCATGCTGGCGGTGTACCCGGACATCTTCCGGGCCGGCGCGGCGAGGGCGGGGGTGGCGGCCGGGTGCTGGGCGGACGGCTTCGACGCGGGCCAGCAATGGAGCAACAACTGCGCGGGGGGCAGGACGAGCAAGTCGGCGCAGCAATGGGGAGATCAGGTTCGCGGGATGTTTCCTGGGTACACGGGGCATCGCCCGCGCCTTCAGATCTTCCACGGCACGGCGGACGCGACGATCAACTACAAGAACCAGGCCGAGGCGATCAAGGAATGGACGAACGTGCTCGAGCTGAGCGAGACCCCGACCTCGACCGACATGATCACATCGGGCGGGACCACCTATGATCGCCAGTTCTGGAAGAACGAGTGTGGTCAGACGGTGTTCGAGGCCTGGTCGGGAAGAAACGGCGCGCACTCCATGCCGTACGAGGCCGACGCCATCCTCGCGTTCTTCGGGCTCGACAAGGCCGGTGGCGCCGATCCGGAGACCGACTGTTCCGAGGCTGCCGGCAGCGGCGGCACGGGTGGCTCGGGCGACGGCTCCGGGGGTGATCAGAACGTCGGCGGCGCCGGGCCTGCTGCGGGGAGCGGCGGCGCCTCGGGTGACGGCGGAAGCGCGGGCGAGGGCGTGACCGTCGGCTCTGGCGGGCAGCCCGCTGGTGGCGGCGAGGTCACCACGACGGGCGGCAGCGACCCGAGCGGCACGAGCGGCACGAGCGGTACGGGCGGCGCTGCGGACAGCGCCACCACCGGCGCGGGCTCGGAGTCTGCAGGTGAATCGGGTGAGACGGGTGGGTGCGCCGTCGTCGCCGGCGATGCCACGCCGAAGAGCTCGTACGCAGCGGTCGTCGCCATGGGCCTCGCGCTGTTGACGCTCCGTCGCCGGCAGCGAAACGCTCGCACCCGACGCGTGTCTTGTCGATGAACTGAAGCAACCCCTCGGCTTTTTCGAGAGAATTCACAGGGAGTCGGGGAGCGAAATCCCATCACTCTCCCGGTCTCCCCGTCTCCCCGCCTCCTTGTTCAATTATTTCTCCTGAAAATGCCAACAAGGGGTCTCCGCGCTAGAAGGGCACCTCCGGAATCGGCGCGCGGTCGTGCCCCGGCGCGGTCGTCGGCGGGTTCGGCGGCCTCCTCGAAGGAGCCGGGACACCCGCGTGCGGTGTCCTGGGTGTGGCGCTCGACGGCGGCCGTGCTGCCGTGGTGGACGTCGGGGGCGCCGCCGCCTCGCCGGCGGCGTCCGCTGCTGAGCCCGTCGCCTCTGCAGGGGGCGCCGCGGGCGTCACGCTCTCCAGCGGCTCCGAGGAGCGCTCGACCTCTGCCGACGCGCTGGCGGCGACCTCCTCCGACGCCGGCGCGCCGGCCGAGGCGACCTTCGCGCCCGCCTCGCCCCCGGCGCTCGATCCGCCCCGACGGAGCGCGATGGTGACGCTGGCGCCGACGAGCATCGCCATCGCGATGCCGATCGCCTGCCTCGCGCGCTGAGGTTTCTGAAGTCGGGCCTCCTGCGCCGTCGATCCGGCGCCGGTCAGGGTGCCTGGCCTCGCCGAGCGGGGCGCGGCCGCCGGCTCGTCGAGCCTGGCGACGTCGAGCGCTATCGTCCCGCTGAGCCTCGGCCGAGCGGTGCTCGGCACGCCGGAGCACGGGGATTGCAGATCCGGAATCGATGGCGACGCCATGCCCGCGACACGGCGGAGCTCGCCCATCATCTCTCCGACCGACTGGAAGCGCTCCGCCCGCTCGCGGGCCAGCGCCCGCGCGAAGAAGGCATCGATCTCCGGCGGCAGGTCGGGCGCGATCAGGGACGCGCTGGGCACCGGACCGACCAGGATGTTGGCGATCACCGCGCCGAGCTGGGCCCCCTGAAAGGGCAGCTCGCCCGTGACGCCATAGAAGAGGATGACCCCGAGCGACCAGAGATCGCTGCGCTGATCGATGTCCTTTTCGCCCCGGACCTGCTCCGGGCTCATGTAGTGGGGCGAGCCGAGCAGCTCCCCGGTGCGGGTCACCTCTTCCGTCAGCGCCGCGCCGGTGTCCTTGACGATGCCGAAGTCGAGGATCTTGACGACCTCGTCCTGCTCTCCCTCCACGCGCACGAGGAACAGGTTGGCAGGCTTGAGATCGCGATGGACGAGGCCGGCGTCGTGCGCGCGACGGATGGCCTTGCCGGCCTGCACCAGGATCAGGGTGGCGTCCACGAGAGAGAGCCGGCCGACGCGCAAGAGGCGCGTGCCCAGGTCCTCGCCCTGAAGCAGCTCCATCACGAGGTACGGAGTGTCGTCGTCGACGCCAAAGTCCTGGACGTAGACGACGTGTGGGCTCTGGAGGCTCGCCGCGATCCTGGCTTCACGCTCGAAGCGGGCGAGGAACGTCGACGACGCAGCATAGGTCGGGTCCATGAACTTGACCGCGACGAGAGAGCCCAAGTTGACGTGTCGCGCCACCCACACCGAGCCCATCCCGCCGTGCGAGAGAGGTCGTTCGAGACGATACTTCCCACCTACGACGGAATCCGGAGCGAACTGCATGGTGATGGCTTCCTCCTGATAGCCGAGGGAGGCGAGGGGAGCGTACAGGATAGGAAAGGCGCCGGCCACGACGAGGCGGGAGATGTCAGATGGATTATCCTTCTGTGCGCCACGTTCCGGGCGCCTCGGGCTCGACACGGTCGCGAGATGACTCCCCGGATCGCCGTGGCTGGTCCGGGTCCGACGCGGGCGTCGACAGCGCCATCAATGCGTGACGTTCCTGACAGCGGCGGTATTCGGCGAGGGGGATGCGCTCGGGATGCTGGCGAGCGCGGGCGCCGCGCGCGCCGGCGCTGCGCGTTCGCGCGCGGAGCACCGGGGGCCTTGCTTGCGCAGCGCAGCACGCCGGGCCTCCGCGGCGGTCCGCCGGCGCCGGCGCCGGCGCCGTGAGAGAAGACCACGACGCCCCCGCCTCCGAACCCCCGCGCGGAAGCACGAGACCGCCCGCGAGAGCTATTGCGATCCCCTTGCCTCCGTCTAGAATCCACACTGCAATGAACAAATTATTTCGCAATCCAACTATCATCGCAGCTGGTCTCTCCCTCGCTCTCGGCGCGCTGGCCTGCGGAGAAGACGACAGCCCGGCAGACCAGAGTGGAACGGGCGGCGGGGCGACCGCCGGGTCGGGCGGCGGGGCGACCACGGGCTCGGGCGGCGGGGCGACCAGCGGGTCGGGCGGCGGGGCGACCACGGGGTCGGGCGGCGCGTCGACGTCGGCGTCGAGCGGCGGGGTGACGACGGCGTCCGGCGGCGATCCCAATCCCGATCCCGCGAACGCGCGGACCTTCGACCACCGGCACGCGAGCCTGGACGGTATCCCGGCGAGCTGCGCCGAGGCGCTCAAGTCGGGGGACTTCGTCTTCCACTACGCCCACCGCTCGCACGGCTTCCAGATCATCGTCGGCGCCGAGAGCATCGAGGCGAAGACCCCTACCTACGCCTTCGAGACGGAGTATTGCGACGTCCCGCAGCAGGAAGGCGCCTTCCTGATGTGGGACGGGATGATCGACACCGACCTCATCCCGGGCGAGCAGTACTGGGCGACCGAGGCCGGGATCGACGACGTGCGCACCATCCTCGGAGGGCACCCGGAGATCCGGTACTCGATGTGGGCGTGGTCCTCGGAGATCTCCGAGCAGACCGAGGAGGACGTGCAGCGGTACCTCGACGTGCTCGACGCGCTCGGGCAGGAGTTCCCGGAGGTGACCTTCATCTACATGACGGGGCCCGGTGACGAGGAGTACAACGGCGTGAACCGCGCGGCGCGCAACCAGCAGATCCGCGATTTCTGCCGGGAGCATGGGAAGATCCTCTATGACTTCGAGGACCTCGACGTCCACGCGGACGGCGAGCGGCACACCACGACGGTGGACGGCGTCGAGATCCCGATGCAGCACCCGCGTTACGACGTGGAGACGTCCGGCAACGCGGAATACGAGCACACCCACACGACCCAGGGCGCCTGCGAGAACAAGGCCATGGCGTTCTGGCGCATGATGGCCGAGCTCGAGGGGTGCGCGCAGTAGCCCCCGAGGTCGGCGGGCGCGCGGGCTGGCGCTCGGCCGCGGCGACGCCGCGAGCCGCTGTCTTTCCTGTCGGTTAAGTCCCGGTTTCCGGCGGAAAACTCCGCCGGATCGCGTCGCTCACGTCTTGCGGGCCGCCTTGCGCCCATGCTACTCGGCTGTCGCACGGGCATGCTCCCCCGCGCGCCTCCCGCGCAGGGGCGCCGCCTGGCAGCCGATCGGAGGCGGGCCATGGAAAGCGCGATACCGCTCGGGAAGAAGCAGATCATCGACGGCCAGCTGCGGGTCTACTACTACGGTTACTGGATCAAGGCTTACGAGGCGCCGGCCGACACGCTGCTCGCGAAGAAGCGCCTCATCGAGGCGCTGACGCGGCGCCTGTTCAACCACGTCGAGCACGGCATCAACGTCCCAGGGAAACGGCTGGACGAGGCGCGGCTCGCCTTCGAGTCGGAGACCGATCCGCAGCGGAAGCGCGTCAAGGCCGCCATGCTCGCGGGCGCGATCTTCAATCGAGCGGCGGATATCTTCACCAAGCTCGTCGAGATCCAGGAGCTCGGGGTCACGATCGAGCCCGACAACGCCCTGATGCGCGAGTGCGGAGAGCACCTCCTCGAGGCGCTGACGCTCGGGAAGATGGTGCTCCACCGCAGCGGCGAGGAAGGGCTCGACGAGCTCTGGGGCGAGCCCTTCAAGGCGTTCTCGTTCCCGATCGAGGCGTTCTACAACAGCCGGTATGTCAAGATCGCCCAGAGCATGAGGGCGATCGACGGCATTCGCGACGCGATGATCGCCACCTTCGCGGGCTCGCCGATGTTCGCCGGGCTCGACCGCCTGGCCCGCGAGTTCGCGCACGCGGCCAAGATCAAGTGCGAGACGCTGCGCACCGACGACGACATCTTCGAGGTCTGGACGTCGTTCGTCGTATCGGCGGAGAAGCTCGCCGGCTTCCAGCCGCTGCTCGGCGCGGACGCCTCGCCGCACGAGCGGGAGCAGGCGGCCCGAGGCGTCGAGCTGATCGTCCGTGGCAAGAACGTGATCTCGTACATCACGCGCGCGCGCGTGCCGATGCCCAAGACCACGGGCGAGCTCCTCGAGCGGTACGAGCGCTATCGCGCCACGTACAGCGCCGCGCCCGCGTCCGGGCCCGCGCGCAGCGTCGCCTGAGCGCCCTCTGTCCGCCGGAGCACGTCTGCGACCGGGGCGTGTGCGTGCAGGCGTGCGGCAGGGGAGAGTTCGTGTGCCCCTCGGACAAGGAGGGCACGGTCTGCGACGGCGGCTCGGGCGGCTCCGGCTCGGGCGGCTCCGGCGCGGACAGCGGCTGCGGCTGCACCGTGGCCGGCGCGCACGGCTCGCTCGGAGCGCCGCTCGCGGCGATCGCGCTGGCGCTGGCTGGAGCGATTTGCCGGCGGAAGCACGGCATTGCTTCCGCAAAGGGCCGGGCGTTTCGGAGAACGACAGGGGCATGACACCGCCCTGGCCGCTCCTCTCCGGCGAGCGGTCGTGGCATAGTCCGTTCATGAGACATGAAATCCTTGGCTCCGTGTTGTGTGGCCTCCTCCTCGCCGCCTGCAGCGATGATGAAACCGTGTCCCCGATCGGAGCCGGCGGCGCGGGCGGCAGCACGAGCAGCAGCGCTGGCGGCGGCGCGACCGGCGGAGGCGGAAGCGGAGGCGCAGCGCCGGTCGCTTGCGGAGGGAGCGCGGGAGCGACCTGCGGCGAGACGGAGTACTGCGCGACGCCCGACCTGGCGTGCTCCGCAGAGGCGCAGGGGGAATGCACGCCGAGGCCGAGGGTCGGGGAATGCCCGGACGAATGTCAGGGGGTCTGCGGGTGCGATCAGCGCACCTATTGCAATGAGTGCATGGCGCACGCGGCCGGGGTGAATGCGTCGAGGGATACGGTCTGCGCAAGCGCAGATTACGTGATCGCCGATCACGACCGTGTCTACGTGCACCACACCGACCTGCGAGGAGATCGGTGCCTGGCGATCTCGATCGCCGCGTTCGCCGACAGCGATCCGCTCTATGCCGGGGTCGAGCTGGAGGGCCTCTGGGGCGTGCTGGACGTGGCGCTCACCGATCAGATGGACGATTGCACCGGGCCGGGCATGCCGCCCGACGACGAGCGCACGTATACCGTGACCGGGGCTACCGGGACGATGTCGTGGGAGGCTGAGCCGAACACCGACATCCCGTGCATCATCGACATGGATATCACCGTCACGCTCGACGGGGAGCCCGGGACCGTGCGCTTCCGGGAGAGCGGCGTGGTCGTCGACAACACGTGCCTGTAGCGTCGAACGCGCGTCTAACGCTAGCTGCGCTCGTCGGTCTTCACCGGGATCATTGACCATCGATCGGTCAACGAGCGACTTCAGGCGCTGCTCGCGTCGGGGGCGGGCGAGCCCTGCGAGCCGTCCACCAGGACGCTGTGTCCCAGAACCTACGCCGCGGAGGGCAAGGACACTTCCTTGCCCGCTCTCCTTGCCTCGATGATGTGAGCGGTGTTGACGAGGCCGATGTGAGAGAACGCCTGCGGGAAATTGCCGAGCTGGCGGCGCAGCTCGGGGCTGTACTCCTCGGCGAGCAGGCCGATATCATTGCGGAGGGAGACCAGGCGATCGAGGAGCGCCTCCGCCTCGTCGAGGCGACCGACCATCGCGTAGTTGTCGGCGAGCCAGAAGCTGCAGATGAGGAACGTCGCCTCGTCCCCCGGCAGGCCGTCCACCCCCGTCTCGGTCGCGTAGCGCAGGACGAGGCCATCCCGGGTGAGGCCCTTCTCGATCGCAGCGACCGTGGACAGCATGCGGGGATCATCGGCGGCCAGGAAGCCCATGTGCGGGATCAGGAGCACGCTGGCGTCGAGGGCATCCGAGCCGTACGATTGAGTGAAAGCGCCGACGCGTGTGTTGAATCCGCGATCGAGCAGGTCGAGGCGGATCTCCTCGCGCAGCGCGCGCCAGCGCTGGAGCCGCTTCTCCAGTCGATGCTGTCCGCCTACACCAAACTCCTCGATCATGCGTACGGCGCGATCCACGGCCACCCAGGTCATCAGCTTCGAGTGCGTGAAGTGCAGCTGCTTCCCCCCGCGTATCTCCCAGATGCCTTCGTCCGGCCGCTGCCAGGACTTCTCGACGAAGTCCACGATCTCCACGATCGGGTCCCACGTGTGCGGCAGATCCGGCAGGCCGTGCGCGTGGGCATCGTAGAGCGTGTTGAGCACCTCGCCGTAGACGTCGAGCTGAAACTGATCGTAGGCGCCGTTGCCGATCCGCACCGGCCTCGATTCCTCGTATCCCGGGAGCCACGGCAGCTCGATCTCGGTGAGCCGATGCTCCCCGGCCACGCCGTACATGATCTGCAGCTGCGCAGGAGCGCCCGCGACCGCGCGCATGAGCCAGTCGCGCCAGGCCTGAGCTTCCTCGAGGTACCCGCCGCGCATCAGGGCGTCGAGCGTGAGCGTGGAGTCGCGCAACCAGCAGTAGCGATAGTCCCAGTTGCGAACGCCGCCGAGCTCCTCCGGCAAAGACGTGGTCGGCGCCGCCACGATCCCACCCGTGGGCGCATAGGTGAGCGCCTTCAGCGTAAGGAGCGACCGCACGACGGCATCATGCCAGCGGCCTTGGTAGCGACAACGGCCCGCCCACTCTCGCCAGTGACGCTCGGTCCGCGCGAGTTCCTGCTCCGCGTCGACGGGGTGCGCCGGCGCGAGTTCATGCGACGGGTAGAACGTGAGGGTGAACGGCAGGCGCTGACCCGCGCGGACGGCGAAGTTCGTCTCCAATCGGGCGGCGTTCCAGTCGGGGTCAAGCGATGCTGGGCTGCTGAACGCGAGCGCGGCGGGTCCAGACGTGAGCGTCGCTCGGCCTCCGGCGCACTGGATCCACGGGATCACGCGGCCGTAGCCGAACCGCGCCCTCAGGTCGGAGTGCATCGGGACCTCGCCCTCGATTCCTTCGACGATCCGGATGACGTCGTGGGCTTCGTCGACGAGCCGGGTGGCGTCGCGCGGGGCGACGCAAGGGGGCATGAAGTCGATCAGGCGCACGCGGCCGCTCTCACAGGCGAACTCGGTCTCGAGGACCAGCGTGTCCCGCCGATAGCGCCGCTCCAGGGTTCGTATCGCCGTGGCTGGCCGGATGGTCCAGTAGCCGTGGTCGTCGCGTCCGAGCAGCTTCGCGAAACACGCGTCTGAGTCGATGCGTGGCAGGCAGAGCCAGTCGAGCGAGCCGTAACGCGAGACCAGACCGACCGTGGTCGTGTCACCGATGAGACCGTAGTGTTCGAGCGGAGCTGACATGGCTACACTATGCGTGTCCATGCCTGGACCGCAATCCTGGTGCTGATCGTTCGCCGCCCAGACCGCCTGATCCGATCCGCGGTCGCAGCGCCGCGTCCCAACGCGTCCGCTCGCTCATGCTGCAAGCAAGAAAGCTCATCAAGGTTCTCTCCCGGGGGGGCGGCACGACGCTCGTCTGCGAGGAACACGGAAGCGTTTGCGCCCTGGAGTTCAGCGGCGACGAGCGGATCGTCGTGGAGGTCGACGATGGGGAATTCGGAGTCGCAGAGCTACAGTGGGAGACTGCCATCGAGCGTGGCCGAGCGGCGGGAGGCGATTGACCTTCAGGTTGAGCCGCGTCGTGGGTTGCCCGTGTTTCGGACCACGGCATCTCGCGGGCATCCTCGCACCCGTTCCCACGTACGCATCAATCTACAGCACGCGGGCGGTCCTGGCCGATGAATGAATCGTGCCCACCCGCGGCGTCACGGCGGAGGCTTTCGGCCGCCCGCCGGTGGTGCAGGGGCCTCGGTCGCGGCGGCCACGCCGGCCGCGGCGGCCAATCCGGCGACGATGCCGTCCCAGTGGCTGCCCTTCCACAGGACCTTGCCGCATCGATCGCACCGCCAGAACTCGTCGTGGCGATCCGCCACCACTGCCGGCACCGCATCCCGGACGCTGTCCTTCGGGGCGGCCGTGAGCGCGCCGCCGCACGCCATGCAGCGGGGGTCCCGCACGGGCAGCCCGAGCTCCCGCAGCACGAAGCCGGCCTGCTCCGTCGGCCGCAGCCCGCGCGGCACGTAGAGCCCGCGCACGGCCGCGGTGCGCAGGGAGCGCCGCTCGAACACGCCGGCGTCGGAGCTCAGCAGCACCCGGCCGGTCTGCTGCGCGAGGCGCACGAGATCGCCGTCGTCGATGCCGTGCTCGAACATGGCGTCGTAGCCCGCGCCGCGCAGCCAGCGCGACAGGCCGCCCAGCATGGCGTCGCACAGGAAGCTCGGCGACGCCGCGCCGCCCTGCGCCGGGGCCGCGCCGTCCTGCGCCGCGGCGCCGTCCTGCGCCGCCGCGCCGTCCTGCGCCGGGGCCGTGCCGCCCTGCGCCGGATCGGCTCCGCCGCCCGCCTCACCCACGAGCATGCCCCATCACGCTCAGGATGGCGGAAGGCCAGCGGGTGGCAAGGGCGCCGCCGGCGAAATCCCCACGCGCCCGCCGCGCGCTGCTACCGTCGCTGTAGGGTCAACCGATCGTGGAGGAGTCGATGTCGATGAAGCGTGCCAGGTGCTCCTGCGTGGCGGCTGCCCTCGCCGTGCTGGCGAGCGCGCAGCAGGCGTCGGCCTACTGCCGCTCGAACACCTGCAAGAGGTCGGAGCTCTGCCTGCAGGACGACCAGCCCGTCGGCGAATGCAAGCCGCTCCGCTGGGCGGGCGATTGCATCGGCTTCAGCATCCAGGAGGACGCGTCCAGCGAGATCTCCTACCAGGAGATCTCCGACGTGCTCGAGGCCGCGTTCGACACGTGGATGCAGGCGCCCTGCGACGGGGGAACGCCGGGGCTCCGCGTCCAGAACCTCGGGCCCGTCGCCTGCGGAGCGGTGGAGCTCAACGCCAGGGACGGCAAGACCAGGATCGTCGATGGCCTCGTGCCGGGCAACGCCAACGTGGTCGTCTTCCGCGATCTGGAGTGGCTCGCGGCCGCGGGACACAACACCGAGATGCTCGCGCTCACGACGGTGCAGTTCGACAAAAAGACCGGTAATCTCTGGGGGGCCGACATGGAGATCAACACCGATCTCTACGATTTCACCGTCGGGGACGACTCCGCCGCGCCGAGGGAAGATCTGCTCGCCATCGTCACGCACGAGGCCGGGCATTTCCTGGGCCTCGACCACACCATGGCTGGCCCCGAGGCGACCATGCACTCGAGGTACGACAGGGCGGACCCGATGAACTTCCGGACGTTGCACGACGACGACATCGCCGGCATCTGCCAGATCTACCCCCCTCGGGATCTCTCCGCGTCGACCTGCAACCCCATCCCGCCGCACGGGTTCTCGCCCGAGTGCGCCGACGACCAGCTGGTCCGCTGCAGCGCGGCGCCGCCCGCCGCCGGAGGCCCAGGGTGGAGCGCCCCGCTGGCCGCCGTCGCGATCGGCGCAGCCACCTGGCTCCGCGCCGCCGGGCGCCCCCGCGCCGGCGAGCGCGGCCGGCGTGAGGCCCGCCGCGGCCGACGTTAGGCGCCCTGCGGCCTGCGCGAGGGGCTTTCCGACTTCGCCGTCACAGTCGCTGGCTGTGTCGTCACCACGGGCAACCGCGCCGCTTTACGTTCACGTCTGCTCGCTGGGGAGGAAGCGGTCAAAGAATCCTTCCCCGGCGAGATGCTCGACCGCATTCTCCATGTTGGTGCGGGTCACCTCGTCGAGGACAATCATCCCGGGCTCGGCGATGAACGCGCGCCCTGCTTCTTTTGCCGACTCCAGATCCTGCGCCAAACGGGCGGTGTCGTAGAAGAACACAGGAATCCTCCCTCCGCTCGGTAGCAACACGGATGCCGTGCTCAGATACCCCTTGGACTGAGCCTCGAATTGATCCAGCTCTCCAAAGTCGCCCAGGTCCAACCTGGCGACGAGCGGTCGCCTCTCGTCTGTCATCACGACCCTTCCTTCTCCACGTTGATCTGGTTGCGTAGCTCCTGAAGTTTATCCACGCGCATCGGTTTCGCCGGGACGATCTCAATGTGAGTCCAATGCTTGTCACGCTGGATAATTCTAGTCCCGGAGGGAGCTGCTCGGCCTGGTACGCGCCCCCGAATCTCTCGACCTCCGCCGCCGCTCCAGCACGACATCGAGCGGGCGATCTGATAAGTTCGACGAATGCACCTGCGTCGCGCGATCCCATACCTCTGTCCGTTGGCCCTGCTCGCCGCGTGCACGGATGAACAGCGCTCTGACGCGGGCACCGGCGGAGGCACCGGGACCTCCGAGAGCAACGGGAGCACGAGCGCAGTGACCGGGACCAGCGCAGGCAGCGGCGGCACGGGCGCCAGTGGCAGCACTGCCGGCAGCGGCGGCACTGGTGGCAGCGGTGGCAGCGGCGACGTGCCGCCCCGGGAGCCCGAGGAGGTCTCGGTGCTGGAGAACATCACGTTCTACGACGGCTACGCCGAGACGGTCGACGAGCCGATCCCGCCCGGCGTGATCCGCCACAACAACTCGCTTGTTGCGACCAGGTTGACCGGCGAGCTGCTCGCCAAGGTCCAGACCACCCTGAAGGTCCGCGTCGTCGTGGGAGCGCTGTGCGACAACTACGACCGGCTCGGCTCGGTCAACCTGGCGCTGGTCCCCAAGGGGGCTCAGACCTACGTTCCCGGCCAGGTCGACCGGATCGAGGTCGCACGGTTCGTCACGCCGTTCATGGACATGAACAAGCAGCCGAAGACGGTCCCCTACGAGTGGGAGGCCAGCAACCTCGTGCCGATCTTGAAGGACCCCGACCTCCTGGCCGAACACGATTTCTGGTTCGAACTGGGCATCTTCGGCGTGCCTTACGCCGCGAACGACGAGGTCCCCGGGTGCGCTGGCCGCAATGACACGCAGCTCGGATCGCTGCTGCTCTACACCGACAGCACGCGGGAGGCCCAGGACTTCGGCGTCCTGTTGCCGCTGGCGATCAGCGAAGAGTTCAACAACTACGCCACGGGCGCCAGCGACAAGGTCGGCACGACCCGCAAGACCGTCAGCTTCGAATTGCCGGCGGATACACAGGATGCACAGCTCGTGTTGATCACGTCGAATCACGGCGCCAACCAGGGCGGCGAGGAGTATGTTCGCCGCGAGCATTACGTGTACGTCGACGGAGAGCTGGCCTTGCAGTACAAGCCAGGGCGCACGTCGTGCGAGCCGTTTCGCAAGTACAACACCCAGGGCAACGGCATCTACGGGGCGTCCCCGCGGTCGGACAAAGAGTGGCAGTCGTTCAGCAACTGGTGCCCTGGCGACGTCATCGACACCCGGATCGTCCCGTGGGGCGCCGCGAGCGCCGGCACGCACGAGTTCGTGATCGACGTCCCAGACGCGACCTTCGTCGGCGGGGAGGGCAATATCCCGTTCTCGCTCTACCTGCAGGCGCGTTAGGAGCTCCAAACGCGAGCACCCTACACGGGAACGGCCCGCGCCGTCATCGCGCTCCCGGCGCCTGAGCGCGGCGGCGTCCGTGTCCCCGCGCGCGCAGGAGCGCGCCGCCGGCCGCGGCGAGGCAGCTCAGCAGCGCCCCGGCGCGCCCCCCGCCCGACGCCCCGCAGGAGCAGCCGCCGCCGGCGCTCGGCGCGGCTGCGACCGCGCCGGCCTCGCCCCCGCCGGCGCTCGCCTCGCCCCCGCCCGCGCCCGCGGCGCCGCCCGGGCCGGCGCCGGCCTCGCACGAGGCCCCGGCGCCGACGAAGCGCGCTGTCGCCCGCCAGAGCCCGGGGCAGGTCCGGCCGGTCGAGCTGTCGCCCCCGCAGGCCTCCGGCGGGCCGCAGAGCCGGTCGAGCGTCATGAGCGGCGAGAACGTCCTGCCCCCGTCCGTGGAAACGCCGGCGGAAAAGCCGTCCAAGGGCTCGTCGGCGCAGGCGAAGAGGCCCCGCGCCGTCCAGGTGAGGCAGCGGACACCGAGCTGCCCAACCTGGGTGAACTCCAGGGTATCCGTCGGCGCCACCCACAGGCCGTCCAGATCGCTGCCGGCCGCGATCTCGGTCCCGTCGGGCGAGAGGGCGAGGCCGAGCAGGCTCGCCGCCTGGAACACCTCGCGCCACGTGGCGCCCCCGTCCCGCGAGACCAGCAGGGCATCCGCGCCGTCGCCGTCGCGGCGCACGTACACCACGTCAGGGTTTTTCGGGTCCACGGCGCCGAGGTACGGCAGGTTGCGATCGTCGCTGCCAGGGACGTCGAGCTCCTCCCACGTCGCGCCGCGATCGTCCGAGCGCCGCACGATCCCCTCGAACGTGGGGCCGTTGCGCCGCCCGCTCACGTAGATGCGCCGCGGATCGCTCGGCGCGCTGTCCAGGGTCACGCCGAGGAACGTGCTCGGGAAGTCGCCCCCGGCCTGCGTCCAGGTCCGTCCGTCGTCCTTCGATTCCCAGACCTGCGTCAAGATCGCGTCGCTGGCCATGACGCTGGAGCCGAGCAGGAGGACGCTCGCGGGATCCGCGCGATCGATCGACAGATCGACGATGTTGCGCCCGGCGAGCGCGCCCTCGGCGATGTGCCAGTCGCAGCCGCGGTCGTGCGTCGCGCTGAGCCCGTCGAAGAGCCCGGCGAGGATCGAGCCGTCGGCGGTGACGACGAGCATCGGGTCCTCGAAGCCGCTGTAGCCAATGGCCGCTTCACAGATCCACGACCAGCGCTCGCCGCCGTCGTGGGTGGTGAGGACGCCGTAGGTCGCGCGGACGACGATGTGCTCGGGATCGGCGGGATCGACGAGGATCTGGCCGGCGGTGGGGTATCGACCGTTGGCGCGCGCGGGCGTGGCGGCGGAGAGGGCGAGGCCCGCCGCGGCGGCGGCGAGCCCGAGGGCGATACGGTTCATCGAAGCGAGGTTCGCTACTGCCGCCGGAACTGCTGGTTCGTCCCGTTGTTGCACGTGTACTGGGCGAGCCTGGCGCCGTCGGCGGTGCTGGCGCCGTAGACGTCCACGCACTTTCCGCTGTTGACCGAGCGCAGCGAGACGACGCCGTTGCCGCGATCGATGAGATCCCACTTCTGGCTGTTCTTGCTGCTGTTGCAGTCCGCCTGCGTGATGTTCGCCCCGTTGTTCCGGCTGGACCCTTGCACGTCGGCGCACTTTCCGCTGTTCACGTTCTTCACGGTCGCCGTGGTGCCGCTGATGATCTCGACTTTCCACTGCTGGTCGCTCGCCCCGGTGCACGGCCGCTGGACGACGGTGGCGCCGCTGTCCAGGCTCGCCGCGTTGACGCTCATGCATTTGCCGGAATGGAGGGCCGCCAGGCTCTGGCCGGTGGTGCCGCCGGTGCCGCCGCCGGGGTCGGTCGTGCCGCCGCCGGGGTCGGTCGTGCCGCCGCCCAGGCCGGAGATCTGGACCTGCGCGCCCGTGGCCGACACGGAGAGGAGCTTCAGCGTCGCGTTCGTCCCGAAGAGCTGATGAGAAGCGCCGACGGCGAGCGGCGCGTCCCTGAAGTTCCCGCCAGGGATCATGTCGAGCAGGTGCGCCCGGCCGCTCTCCCGCGACTGCGTGAAGAACGCATGGATGAGCACGCCCTTCGTGGAGAGGTTGCGCGAGTCGACGACGTTCGTCGCCGCCGGCTGGCGGAACTCGATCTGGTACATGATGTCGTTCGGGCCCTTGACGCGGAGGAGCTGGGTCCCTGTGCTCGCCTCGGTCATCGGGGCGAGCGTATACGTTCCGTCGGCGGTGACCGTCTGGGCCTGCGACGACGGGATCCACCCGAGGTTCACCTTGTAGTTGGCGTTGAAGTGCTGCTTCCCGCCGTTGCCCATCGGGTCGAACGGATCGCCGTACTCGTCGAAGGTGCAGTCGTTGCTCATCGTCACCGTCGCCCCGGCGTTGCGGCACGTCCGCGAGGAGGCGTGCCACAGGCCGAAGTTGTGGCCGAGCTCGTGCACGACGACCTCGGGCCAGAGGCCGGCGATCCAGGTGGCGTTGCCGGGCTGCGCGCCCATGCCGGCGTACCCGCAATCCATCTTCCCCCAGATCATGTAGTGCTGGTACGCGTTCAGATCGAAGCCGGCGTTCCTCGCCGCGGTCCTGGCCTCGTTCTGCCACCGGTTGTAGTCGTCGCACTTGCCGAAGGCGATGTTGAACGGGCCGGCGACGTCGTACTCGAGCTGCATCTTGCCGAACGACGAGCCCGCCAGGTGGGTCGCCGCGCCGGCCATCGTGTTGCGCACGTCCTGCTCCGTGCCCAGCGTCTGGCCGCCGTCGAACTGCACGCGCAGCACCAGGACGCGCTTGGTCCCGGTCGTGACGAGCGCGTTCGTCAGCTCGCCGATCCCCTCGGCAGGCCGCATCGTGGCGACCACGATCGTGCCGTCGCCGGTTTCGGTGCCGAACACGTCCACGGGGGAGCCGCTCGCCGTGCGCCAGTCGATCGACGGCTCGGCGCCCGGCGCCGCGTCCGTCATCGAGCCCAGGTCGAGGCGCACGAACACCCCATCTTCCCGCTCCAGCATGTACCGCGCCTCGCCATTCGCGACGGCGACGGTCAGCGTCCCCGAGGCGGTCGGGGCCGGCCCCTCGCCCTCGTCACCGGCGTCGAGGATCAGACAGCCGGGCGCGAACGCGCACGCTGCGGTGAGGGCAGCCGTGGTGAGGTGTGACTTGAAGCGCTTCATTGGATCTTCCTTTCCTGGCTCGGTCCGATGCGCCCATCTCCCCCGAGGTCGGAGAGCGCCGCACCCTCCCCCTCAGGAGCCAGAGCGCGGCGCGACGGAGCGCTGCCAAGGAGAGGCCGCAAGCGCCGCCAGCCTCTCCGCTGCTGATGTAACTTGACGGCCAATCCGCTCGCGGATCCGCGCGGCCATCGCTCGCGATCGCCGCGCGTGCTGCCGTCCACCCACCCTCGCGAGTGCCTGTGCCTTCAGAGCAAATCCGCGGCCACAGTCGTGCTACCGGCTTGACAGGGGCGGCGCGCCTCTCTGGGTGAAACAATCACATGAGGACGGCCCGTGATCCACTCCGATATGATGTTTGCGCGACTGGCGTGGATCGCGAGGGATCCTGAATGGACATGAAAACACCACCCCAGTCAGACCACGTGAGTTGGTGGATGAGCTCTTGTGCTCGGTCGATCGAGCGAACTCGGCCGGCATTCTGCGCGATTTGCTGCGAGGGCGGCAATCCGTGGTCGCGGGTGAGCGCGTGAGTTCTCCGGTGAGGGCGCGGGCGGTGATGTGGGTAGATTGGCGCGCTCGCGGCGCGCCCTGTCGGCCGTCGCTCCGTCCGGAGCTCCGCGGGGCGCGGCCTGGCCGTGGGCGCGGAGCGCGGAGGGCGATTGAGGGGACCCGCGGCAGGGCCTCTCAGCGGGGCGGGGACACGGGCGCCCCGCCCAGCTGGACGGCGGCCCCGCGGCGGATCGCGCCCTCGCGGCGCACGGTCGCATAGACCCCGGCGACGGCCGGGAACACGACGCCGGGGGCGACGGTCGCGCTCGCGACCGCGTTGTGCCGGGCGAGCGCGCGCAAGAGGCCGGGATCGCGCGGGAGGTCGCCCTGGGCCAGCGTGGGCACGACGCAGCGGGGGCAAGGATCGATGACCTCGAGGTGGACCTCCTGGGCGATCTCCAGCGCGCGGCCTATCCAGCCGTTCTCGACGAAGCGGCGCTCGCCCGCGGCCGTCGCGACGACGAGGTTCGGGCGGAACCTCGGGGCCTCGATGCGCCCCGAGGGGTGGAGATCGCGCAGGTGGTCGAGCGTCGCCGTGGTCAGCACGTGCATGGCGGCCACGTCGAAGAACGTGCCGGCCGGCGCGGCGAGCGCCATCGGCTCCTCGACGATCGTGGCCTGCGCCGCGGAGCCGTCCGCGGGCGACCGATCCGCCTCACGCGTCGCCGTGTCGGGCGGTCGGCTCACGAGCGCGACGTCGCGGCCGAGGGCGCGCGAGAGCGCCCGATCCACGTCCGGCTGCGCGCTGCTGAGCACGGCGCCGTCCGGCAGCGTGATCCACACGGGCGGCAAGGGCGCCGAGGGGCGCGGCGGCGCCGCGAAGGCCGCGCGGCACGCGAGCAGCGCGCCCCACTTGCCGGGGTGCTTGGCGCTCGCCACGTGCCCCGTCTCCCGGTCGAGGACGGCGTAGGCGCGGTCGCCGATCGCGCCGCGGTCGGTGATCTCCGCCTCGTCGATCTCCTCGCCTTGCATCGATTTGACCGGATAGCGCCATATCGAAACTACCGTTCCGGTGGGCTGCTCGTCCGGGTGCATGCCGTCTCTTTACTCGTTGCTCGATCTCCGGTCGAGCTCGGCGCCAGGAGATCGACGGCCCGACACGGCGCCTCGCGCCTCGCTCGGCTCCGCCGCCGCCCGTAGCCTAGATGCGCGCAGCGGCAAACACGCGCATCGGGTTCACACGGGGACGATCAGCTCGGCGAGCGGGAGCAAAGCGTAATCGGCGGCCGCGGTGAACCGCATCTCCCCGTCGATCAGGTAGAGATCGGCAGCTCCGGGTCGATCGTCCAGGATTCCGAGGTCGTACGTGACGACATCGCCGTCGACGCGCAGCGTGCGGATTCCTCCGATCTCCTTCTGGTGCGCTGCCGCCGTGAACCAGTCGTGACCGAGCTCCGCCTTGCACTTCCTGTGACCGGTGTGACCGGCGACCTGTCGCAGGCCTCGCGGGAGCGAACGCGGCTCGAAGCGCCGCGGTCGCGCCGGATCGAGCTCCCATGCGGGATCGCCGCCCACGCGATCGACGCACGCAGGTCGATGGTAGAGGAGGCCGCCACCTTCGTTGCCCGCGGCGCCCGCGATGTGGAGAGGCTCGAGTGAAAGGGGCGTGCGCGCGCCGCTCTGCCATTCCGTGCGCCGCGCGTCGACCGCGGCGCGCAACTGTCGCTCGAGGGCCGCCGCCAGCCGGTGCGGGTCGCGCTCGTCCGGCATGCCCAGCATCGCGAGCTCGCGCGTGGTCACGCCCGCGTGGGTCAGGAGCACAGCGCGGCCGTCGGGCAGCACGCCTGAGAGCGCGAGATGAAAGCGGCCGCGGAGCAGCAGCTCGATGACGAGCTCGCGCTGGGACTCGCTGAACGACGCGTAATCACGCGCCGCGAGCCCCGGGGTCGCCACATCGGGAAACTGCGCTGCGAACTCGTCGCGCTGGCGCCGGGCGGCGGCCTCGGCGCCTTCACGCCGCCTGGTCTCCTTGATCGAGCGCCCGAGCGCGCGCGCCGCAGCGAACCGCACGTCGTCGAGGCCGGCGAGCTCCATGACCCGCGCCGCGTCATGGTTGCCGAACAGGAGCCTCACCTGCGCGGGATCGTGGCTGGCCAGCCAGCGCAGCGTGCGGAGCCCCTCCGCGCCCGCGCCCACCGGATCATCGAGGTCATAGTCGAAGTGATCGCCGATCGACACGAGCACGACGTCGTTGACCAGCCGGCCGTCCGCACCGAGCAACGCGTGCGACGCGAGCACGGCCATCACCTTGGCCATCGGCGCCTGCGGGTCGCCCATCACGAAGATGCGCCGCGGTGTCACCGTTGGCTGAGGCGCGGCCATGGCGCGTATTTTAGCATGTCCTCAGGTTCGGGCAAACGCTTGTCGATTGTCACGCTGTACGGCCGCCTTCCGCCGCTGGTCTTGAGCATCCGGAGCTCGGCCGTCTCGGCCATGACCTGAGTGAGGAGCCGCGCGTGAAGTGCCCGGCGCTCGAGCGTCGAGCGCGACGAGGCAGGGGATGAGCCCTCCGAGCCTGGATGAGATCGAACGAGGGAGAGCGCCATCCTGCCATCACTTGCAGGCGTCGCAGGCGCGCAGCGCCCCCTTCTCCGCCGTACTGCTTCCAGAGAGGCCGGGCTTCGGGACGGGGCTTGGAAGGACCTTCCGTGCCCTGGAGGACGTCGCTCCGCGGACAGGTGACCACCACCACATCGAACGCCGCCCTATCGACGCCTAAACGCTTCAGGCCTCCTGCGACACCCTCCTTGTTCCGCATACGTGACATGAGATAAAGCCGAAGCGCGTTGATAGGATTCATGACTGCTCCGCTCCGAGATTCCATGACATCAGTCGATGTATTTGATGGATGAGCCCAAGGACGAGGACGAGCCCGAAGACAGCAAAGCCATCGCCGAGGGCGATAACGAGCCGGACACCGACCGCTCCCGGTAGTCAAGGCCATGCACGGGACCAAGCGCCGATGCTAGGGGAACTCGAATATCGTCCGAAACTCGGCCTTCCTGTACAAGTCCAAGCGGTTTCCCGGCGGAGTTTCGACCGACGGAATTGAGTAGCTCGGGAGGCGTGGCGCCAAGCCCGGCAGGCCCAGGGTCGAGTTCGACCTCGGGCGGGCCGTGGCGCTTCGTGGTCAAGGTCGGTCCATCCGAGAGGTCGCCGCCGCCCTCGGCGTCCACACGAGCACCCTCCATCGAGCCCGATGGCGAGGCTCAATACCAAAACAACACCGGGCCGGTCGAAGGCGCACGGGCCCGGCGATCGGCACCGACCAGCCCCACCCGCTTCGGCGTCTTCACGTGGCGCATGGACATGGTGCGGATTCTTCCCTCGGCGTGGACCACTGGTGCGACCGCAGGTGCGGGATCTCTCACCTTCTGGTGCCTCGGGGAAAGGAGGGGGAAAGCAGTAACCTGGGTTCGATTCCAGCTTTGAACTCCCTACTGTTCGCTATGCACCATTGTCGATGTCATCGATTCAGCGATGAAGACTGGAGTTTCAGTCCCCCGCCACTGGCGCTTCTGAAGCCGCCCTTCCACATAGATCACGCGTTGATCACATGCCTGATGATTCTGGACGAATCGAATGTGCGTCCACTCCAATGCGAGCATGCCCTCCGACGTGATGAGGGAGCTTGCCTCAAACCTCAGCACCGCGAACGCATGCACTTTGACGAGGATACCTAAATACCGATCCGGGTCGTCTAGGACATCTCGGAGAGCAACAAGACGAGCCTCCGGCTGCGACTTGCCCCCCGAGCACACAGCCGGCTTCTCGGGTTGGACCTGCGCACTCACCGTCGGGGTTTCCCGGGGGCCACGTTCCGCAGTCCCCTGTCCTGAACGATGCACGGCTCCCGCAGCGCAGCCAGCCGTCGCAAGAATTTCCCAGAAGACGAAGAGAAACTTGACGCACCTGGCGAAATTCATTCTTGCCCCTTGGACGATACGGATGCTTCTCAGCAACGAGCCTATTTCGCGTATGCGGCCGCCGGGGGCAGCTGCCCTGGCGGCAGCAACCGCGCGTTGGGAGAGAAATAGAATTCGAGATCCTTGGCTGGGATGTAAATCCCGAAACGGCCCTCCGGCGTTCCCAGAAAAGAAGTATAGGTCTCTCTGTCGAGGATATACTTAGATTGCCTATCAAGATCTGTCCTGCTTCCCGCGATGTCTCCCCGCTTGGCCTGCTGTTCGAGTATGCTCTCCGCAACATCTATTGAAGTTTTCATGGTGTGAGCCAATGCTACCTCCGCAGGGACGATGACAACTTTTCCCGGTGAAACATCATTAATTTTGTCCAGTCGCTCTAGCGGCGAACCCGAGAAGCGCTCGGCGTCCATATCCCGGACCTTCCCGCCATGGGTGTGATAGTCGCCAACAATGCGTCGCTCCGGATCGCCGGGCACGTTGCTGAGTGTCTCCCAAACATCAACGCTAGGCGACCCTTCGTTGCCATTCGTACCTATTACTGCTTCTGTGTAGTAGAAGCGTTCGCCACTCTTGTAGATGAGTCCACCATACTCGACGCCGAAGTTGACGTCGGAGGTGCCGGGAGGAGCTGCTTCTTTGCTCAAAATCGATTCCGGGTTATATTTTTGCAGCGCTGCACGCGCCGCCTCCCATGGAGTGGAGTATCCTTCTGCTTGATTGATGTCCGGCTTGCCGAAAATGAGCTCGCGCTCCTCAGGTGTCAAATCCTTAGGTTCTGAGATTTTGACGTCCTCGAACTTCTCTATAGCCTCTTTGAGTGATGCCGGGGGCGGCGAGCGGCGGGGTTGCTTTGGTCGAGTATCATGGCTGTGCTGTTGCTGATTATCATCACCCGATTTTCCTTGGGCGCCTGACGGATCCGTCAGCGTGATGGGGCGCCCGGAGACATACATGTACAGATTCGGCCCATCCACCATCCCCGCTGGGTCTGCCGCCGTCCACCTCCCCAGCCACGGCGCGTAGTACCTTGCCCCGTGGTAGTACAGCCCCGTCTCCTCGTCCTTCTCCTTGCCCGTGTACCTGTACCTCCTCTGCGAAACCTCGATCCCCGAGGCCGCCGACCAATACGCCGTCGTCCCGAAAGGGTGATACTCCTCGTAGCCGATCACGAGCCCTGCCCCGTCCACCTCCAGCGACGCCGACCCGAGGTGGTTGTCGAGCTGGTAGCGCACTCGTGGCGTCACCGTGAACGGCCCCGAGGTGTCGACCGTCTTGGTCTCGACCATGGCCGCCCGCCGCGCGCCATCCATCACGTGCAGCGTCTGTCGCTCGAGCACGAGCCCCGTCGCGTTGCGCTTGCGGTAGACCTCGTAGCCGCCGAGGTAGATGCGCTCCTCGACGAGCCCGCTGTGCTCCCAGACCTTGCGCACGCGCTGGCCGGTGGCGTCGTAGGCGTAATACACGACTCCGCCGCCGTCGAGATCGGTGCTTCGCAGCTGGTCGTTCTCATCCCACGTGAGCGCTGCGATGTGCGGCATGGCCGTCATGTTGCCATGGGCATCATGGGGATACATCGGGCTGGACGGCTCGTCTTCGGGATCCCCGAAGGTGCTCTTGAGCCGGTTGCTCGTCATCTCGTAGGAATACCGCCGGATCCAGGTCCCCGCGCCGGCCAGATGCTCCATCCGCTGGATGTTGCCGACGGCGTCATAAAAGTATTGCTCGGTGTAGTTCCTGAGGGCCTGCGTGTCGTTCGCGTGGGGCAGCGCCTGGATCGGCAGGTCGTTCTGGTCGCGCTGCACGTCGGCGAGCCCGCCCGCGTGCTCTCGTCCCGTCGCCTCGATCAGGCGATAGACCGCGTCGTAGACGTACTGCGCGTTCGGTGACACCACGGCGTTGTTGAAGAACACCGTCTGCTGCGCGCTATCGTTGATCTCGACGATGTTCCCGACGGGGTCGTACGTGTACGTGAGGTTCTGGAGAACGGCGCCGTCCGAGCTGCGCGTCGTCCGGAGGCGCGCGAGCTTGAAGGTCAGCGGATCGTACGTGTACACCGTGGACGTGCCGTTGCCGTAGACGATCCGTTCTCGCTGGCCCTTCGCGTCGTAGTCGATGTTGTCAACGAACGTCGTCCATGCCGCCGCGTCCCGGATGAGCACGTCGATGCGTTCGACCAGGCCCGCCTCGTTGTAGGTGGGCTTGATCTCGCTGGCATCCGGGTCCGGCGCGATCAGGCGCGTGGGCCGGTTCAGCGCGTCGTACTCCGTCTGCGTCTCGAAGCTCTCGGCCTCGAGCAGCGGGGCGGCCGCGGCGGCGATGGCCGACACGTCCGTGAGCGCCGAGAGCACCGACCAGTCGGCGCCAGCGTGCACCTCGCTGCGCAGATGGCGCGACGCCTGCAGCAGGTTGCCCTTGAAGTCGTACGCCTGGCTGGTCACCACACCCGCGCCATCATACACCTGGTACGCCTGCGCGCGAAGGTTGCGCTGCTGCGCCTCAGGATGCGCTTCGCCATAGACCACGCGCTTGACGAGGCGCTCGGCTTCGCCGTCGACAAACAGCCACGTGCGTGTCGGGCGTTGTAGGGCGTCGTAGGTGTAACGGCGATTCTGCCTTCTGCCGTTATAACTGCGCACCGGCTTGTTACCGATATCGACGACCTCCAGGCGAACTCCACCGTCCGGGCTCGCCGTGGAGAACCGCCGCCCAAGGACGTCAAACTGCTCGGTAACCGCCTCGACGCCGCGCGCGTCGAGCATACGGAGCACATGGCCTTGCACATCGAGCTTGCTGCGTGTCTGGTAGGAGGGGGCATCCACCCCGTGGATCCTGTTGGGGATCACGGTCCAGAAGGCACGACCGAGCGCATCGAGGTGCGTGGCCGACGGTGTGTCCGCATGCTCGAGCGCGAGCGTCGCGGCCCGCTGCTCTGCAGGGCTCGCCGAGCCCGACTGCCGTTCGGCCAGCCAGGGCGTGCCGATGACGGCGTCGTTCTGATCGAACGTCCGTGTGAGCCAGGTATCGAATTCGACGCGGGATTCGGTGCCGTCGGGAAACTCCGTGCGGATGACGCGATCGAGCGGGTCGTAGTGCAGGATGGGAGTGACGCCCCATTCCACCAGGTCCGCCTCGTCCTCGTATTCGGCGGTGGAGCTGAAGAACGGCTCGAACTGCTTGACCGGATTGCCCTTGTTATTGAAGACCGTGCGGCCTGTCCCGACCCAGCGGGCCGCCACGGGTCCGTTGACGAGCGCTCCATTTCCGTCGCGCACGAGGACACCTTGAACGTCGCGGAGCGGCGCGTCGCCGGGTTCGGCCTGGACCTTCTGCATCACCACGCGACCGAAGCCGTCGCAGTAGGCGAGGCTCTCTCGAAACGGGGTACTCGGACTGTCGGCATAATGTACCTCCCGCGCGTACGTGTGCACGAAGGCCGGCTTCTGTTCGACCTGCCAGCGAAGAATGTCGTATTCGATGCGCGACGTCGGGTTGTCGAGCGTATCACCCTCGTTCGCGTTGTCTTTGCCCATCACGGCGCTGCGGACGACCCTGCCGAGCGCGTCGAAGGCGACGGCGGAGCGGTTGAGGTTTGGGTCGGTGATGTGCCACGGGGCAAGGACGCGGTAGTCGTTCTCGGCCTGAACCTGATTGTTCAGCGGATCCGTCGTGGTCTCGATGAGCAGCGCAAAATCGTCATAGGTGACGAAGGAGTGCTCGCCGAACGGGTCGACCGCTTCGACGGGGAGGTAGAAGCGCGCGGAATCGAAGACGAGGTGGCCGCTGGCCGTCCAGTACCCCCCGTCGCGCTGGACATAACGCCCCTCGGACAACAACACCGCAGGGTCGAACGCCGTCGCGCTGAACTGCCCGGAATCCTGGACGATCTCGCTCACGAGCCCCGGCGTCAGCGCGAGCTCGTAGCGCTTGTAGGGCAGCGCCAGGGATTCGACTTCACCGAGCGGCAAGGGCCCGCTAAGGTCGTCCTCGTAGAAGACCTGCTGCGTTCGCTGGATCAGGCGGCGCTGGGGTGCAAGGCCGGTCGACTCTCCCTCGTAGGGCAAATCGTCCTCTGGATCAAGCATATCGAGGACACCCGTCCCCTGTTCATCGTGCAGCGCGGAGCGAGCCAGCAGGCCCTGTCCAGCGGCCGGCAGCGTGAGCCCGGTGAGCTCGAAGAGCCGCTCTTCGCATTGGAGGCCAACCCTGTACCACGTGATTTCCGTTGGCTTGTTGATGTAATCGCTCTCCGTCATTGTCGTCCATGCGCGTCGCTGCTCCGGCTCTCCCGTGGCGCGTGCATACGCGATCGATACCCTGCGCTCGACGTTGCCGAACTCGTCGACGTCGAGCACGAGGTCGTGGACGACGCGCGGATCGTCGGCCTTGCGCTCGCTGTGAATGAGGACACGCTCTCGCTCATGCACCATGAAGACGCCGTGCCGCGTGCCTTCGCTCGTCTTGATGCGCCTGACCTCGAAGCTCTGCTCGGTCGTGAGATACGGGATGTTCTCTTTGTTTGTGCCGTCCAGCGCGTAGATCTCCTGGCGCAGCAACCTCCCGCGCAGCGCTCGCGCTGCCTCGCGCTCGTCCTGAATGGACATGCCCTGAGGGAGCACGGTGTCCCTCAGGAGCATGGCGGCCGGCCCCTTCTGGAAGTACTCCTCCGCCAGCTCCCTTTCCAGCCGCTCTTTCTCGAGCCAAGCGCCCGTGTGATACCAGCTCACCGTCCGTACCGGCGCCTGAAAGAGCTCGGTCCCGGAGGCTCCGACCGTGAACTCCTCCGCGTCGCGCTGCTCGACGCGGGCGAACCCACGAAACTCGCGCTCCACGCCGTCGAAGAACCCATGCCGATAGCGGTACGTCGTCACGAGCCGGCTCTTCGAGATCGCGTCGACGCGCTCGACATGATCGACCACGTGCACCGGGAAGGCGAGGCGCGTGAGCCATTGGATGCCGGCGGCCTTGTCCTCCAGGTAAAACTTCGTCGAAGGCGCGTAGCTGATCGTCGTCTCCGCGCCGAGGTTGTTGATGACCGAGCGGAGCAGGTGCGGCTTCGCGCCCGCCATCAGGTCCACGTAGAAGATGGAACGCGCGGTGGGGAGCGGCGACGACCAGACCAGGCACGCGGTGCCCTGGCCGAGCAGATCGACGATGCCAAGCCGTACAACGCTGTCCACCGGCGGCAGCGAGTGAATGTGCACCGGTGCGGCGAGGCGATTGCCGGACTCGTTCAGGTAGAGGGCGACGCGATCGCTCCCCAGATAGAAGATGTCGCTGGTGCCCGAGCCGTCGACGTCGCCGAAGCGGACGCGCCGCGCGTCGAACTCGTCCATGGCCGCGAAGACGGGGCTGTTCTCCAGCGTGACCTTCTTGCCGAAGCGCCCATAACCGAGGTTGGGCCAGAAGCACACCTCGCCGTTGCGCACGCGGACGATGTCGACGAGCCCGTCGCCGCTCATGTCGGCGAGCTGGATGCTCTGCTCCGGATCCGCGAACACGACCGCCGGCCCGCGCTCGTCGTCGTCCGTATAGAAGACACGCTGGGCTTCGCCGAAGCCCTGCTTCGCCTTCGAGCGGTACCAGACGAACGCGTGGTCCTCGGTGATCAGCAGATCCGGGAGGCCGTCGCCATCGAGGTCGATGAAGCGCAGGTTCGGATCCATCCAGTCGATGTTCGGCAGGGACTCGAACGTCCGGAGCGCCTCGAAGCCGCCCTCTTTCGTGCTCGAGAAGTAGCCGGAGAGCGGCGCGCCGTAGGCGACCAGATCGAGCTGGCCATCCCCGCCGAGGTCCTCCAGCTGCTGGACGCCCCCCACGAGCGTGCTCGGCGCTGGCAACGCGGAGAGGGTGCGGGGCGCCTCCAGCTTTCCTTGCCCGCGGTTCGCCTTGTAGTACCAGGTCGACCCTTCGTCGATGAGCACCCCGGGGATGCCCTCGCCGTTGAGATCGATCCACTGCTTGGCCGCTCCATCCACGCCGTCCTCGATCCCCACGAGGCTGTCGCGCGGGAGCGCGCTCAGCGTGTCGTTGATGACGGGCCGCACGTAGTCGAGGCGCAGCGTGGGGAGCACCTGCCGCTGCCACGTGCTCGTGACCGTGTCGAACAGATAACCCGCCTGCGTGACACCCACGAGATAGGTGAACGCTCCGCTGGCGTCATACTCGAAGTCCGTCGACCTGACGAGCACCGGCGTGCCATCGGCGGGGAAGCGGTGAAACATGAGCACGCGACGGCAAAGCCGGTACGTGCGCACCTCGAACGTGGCCCTGTAGCTCGAGAACGGGTCCTGGCGGACCGTCCAGGGCGAGGTCCCCGGTCCGGAGTCCGCCGGTGTGGGTACGGCGGTGGTGGTCGCCTCGGCGGGCGCGTGCTCGCCGTAATCGAACACCATCTCCATCATGAAGCCGCTCGCGACGAACGGGACCGCATTGCAGTAACGGACACGCTTCAGGTAACGCTGGGCAGTGGCAAGGAAGACAAGATCCCCTCCCTGGCGCTCGAAGCGGCTCTTCTCGCTCAAGTCCGAAGGGTCGACGCCGGTGCGATCCTCGGCCTTGTACTCGTAACGAATGATGTTGCCCTTGTCGTCGCGGCTCTCGTCGAGCAGCCAACTGAAGATGCGCGCACCGCGGCCCACCTCCGGGCCTCCGGGGTCCGCGATGCGCGTCTCGGGCGTCTGGCCATAGAAGTGGGTTGTATTGTCCTTGGTGGTCACACGCCAGTGCACGTCGCCGTCGTCCTTTCGGATCCAGCGCTCGATGCGCGCAAAGAGGCCTTCCACCCGCGGCCTGTAGGTGAGCGCGACATGGGTACCGCGATCGAGCTCAGGCTCGCCGGTCTGGCTGAGCGTGGGGACCAGATCCTCGGCGCCCGAGAGGATGAAGTCGTCAGAATCGATGTCGTCCAGGTAGCGAGGCAGGCCCTTGTCCGTCTTCCGGGAGATGCTCGGGACCGAGAGAGCGAATCCGAGGCCGAAGGCGCCGTTGCCGCCCCCGCTGTCGTACGCGAGCTGGAGCTGGGGGCCGAACCCGCCGCGGCCGGGCGACGCGGGGAGCGGAACGGCGAGCGACGAGGTGCCCGTCGCCGGGTTGACCGAGAATTTCTCGCCGATGCCGCGGATGGCACCTCCGCCCTTCGGCAGGGTGAGCGCGGGCAACAGGGGCTGCCCGCCAGGTTCGCGGCCCTTCCCGTCGCCGGACCCGCCGTCCTCGCGCGCAGCGCGCGCTTCAGCGCCCTGATCGGGCGCCGCCTGCGCGCGGTTCGTCGACGTCGTGTCCGGTTGGCCTTTACGGCCGTCGCTGGATCGCTCTCTCTTTTTCATGACGCCTCACCGACGGTTCAAGGGGCCACCACGCTCTGGATCAGTTGAATGCTGGGCTTCGGTGCCTTGCTCTCCTCGACCTGAAACAACGCCTTCATCTTCGCGAGCTTCTGCCGGATCCACTTGTTCGATGTGGCCGCCGTGAAGAGGCCGCGGAGCTGCTGCGGAGTGAGGTCGGCGACCTCGGAGACGACACCGATGCCGCTCCGCCGGATCCTCAGGGCGTTGTCCATCTGGTCCTTGCCGTGGGGAACGATGACGATGGGGACCTCCTCCCAGATGGACTCCTTGATCGTGGCGAGGCCGCCGTGCATGAACACCACCTCGGCTCGCTTCAGGATGTCGAGCTGGGAGACCCAGGAGAAGAGGCTGACGTTCTTCGGAAGGCGATTGTTGTGCCTGTCCACGTCGATCCCGTATTCGACGCTGAGCTGGGCGAGGAGCTTGTCGCCGACGGCGAGGACGAGGTGGTATTTGTCCATCTCATGGGTGCTCATCATGGCGATAAGGTTGCTGAAGAACTGCCGTGCCTTGAACTCGTAGTCCTGGACCTGCGAGCCGGAGGTGCCGAAGATGAGCTTCTTGTCCGTCGGGATGTCGGTCGGGTCGTTGGGCAGGGGGCCTCCGCCCAGCCATTGCCTCTCGATCATGGGCTCGACGTATTTGACATGGTCGCCATGGGTCCAGTCGTCGTCGGTGAAGTCGAACGCACGGGGGCAGGGGATCAACTCGAGCCGGTCTCGGAGCGGCTCGATGAATTGATCGATGTCGAGGCCCGGCGCCGGCGAGACGGCGTCGATGATCTTCTGCGAGACGGCGCGCGGCATGTAGACGAGCTTCGTCTTGGCGTGGAGCCGAGGCGTGTCGTCGGGGTGCCGGAGGTAGGTGGTGACGATGATGAAGGGGATCCCGTATTTGCGGTGGATGATCAGGGTTTCAAGCGCGGTGAAGTAGCCGCTGATCAGCAGGTCAGGCGCGGACGGCCCGAGAAAAATATCATCGAGCTCGCCTCGGCATATCGGCAGCAGATGGTGCGGCTTCCAGCGCTGGTCGATCGGCTCGAGCTTGTTCTCGAACGAGTATCCGCTCGGGTACACCGATGCTAGAATCGGACTCTGAGGGATTCCATACTGGGATATGATGTCGCTGCAGTCCGGGATGCCCATGAAATTCACGGTATAGCCGGCGCTATGCAGGGAGTTGGCCAGGTTGACGCAGGGGAGCCAGTGCCCCTGCTCTCTGTAGATGTCGGGCCAGATCATTACTCTTGCCATGTTGCTCTCCTCATGACGTCGTAGAGACCGTTGACGGTTCAGCTTTCAGCCGGCGGCCGCCGCCGTGTACTTCACGATAACGACGATGTCCTCGACGGTTTCCGCGCTCATGCCCTGTTGCTGCAGCGCCCAGGTCTCGGCGGCCCAGCTCTGGAGCAGCGTCGTGGAGTCATCGCCGCCCTTCGGCAGGGACTGCACAGCGATGCCATCTTGCGGGGTCACCGGCTTCTGCTGGCCGCCGTTCAGCGAGAGGCTGGCGCCGCTCAGCGTGGCGCCGGGCTTGGTGATGACGTGAACGTCGACGTAGCCCTCGTCATTGACGACGTTGGCGAGCTCGAGCGTCATGCGGGCGCGCCGGATCACGAACGGGAAGTGCTCGGGCAGGAGCGTCACATCGACCGGCTCGCCCGGGTTGACGAGCAGGCGGTGGAACACGTCGGGGAACTCCTTGCGCAGGCTAAGGGCCCGCACGAGCCCGGTCTCCGGCTCGGAGACGACCTTCAAGATCCTGTTGAGCCCGGCGACGATGGCGGCTTCAGCGCCGTCCTTGAGCGTCCCGCCGCCGTCGCGCGCCGTGTAGCTGAGCTGCATGACGACGTCGGAGATGGTGTTGTGGTCGAACTGCGGGTACGCGGTCGGCAGCTCGAGCCTCCAGCGGCTGACGACGCCTGCGCCCTCGAACGGCAGGTAGCGCTCGTCGCGGAAGCTGAGCTCGAACAACCCCGCGTCGCTCTGCGCGCTGCTCGTCGCTATCGATTGAATGCCGACGAGGTCATGGACGAACCGAGGGTCGTCGTAGCCGGTATAGGCGTACGCCGCCGGATTGGCCGTGCTCTGCTTGCGGATGGCGCTGCCGAGCAAGGTGAGCTTGGCGCTGACGCTGGTATGCGGCCCGGTGACGCAGGGGATCGTGAGCCGCACCGCCCGGATGCGCCGGAAGTACTGGCCAGGGTGGTCGAGATCGAACAGCACCTCCGGCAGTTCGAACTCGCAGGCGCCCCTCTCGCGCAGGTCTTGAAGCGCTGCCGGGTTGATCGCGGCGAGCGAGATCGGCTTCTGGATCTCGAATTCGCGCTTGTTGCGCTCGAGGTACGCCACCTCCATGCGCTTGAGATCGAGGACGAGCTTCTCGCCGGCGAGCAGCCCTTGCCGCAAGCTGTCGAAGTATCCGAACTGGATGAAGCTCGCCCCCTCGACGCCGAGCTCGAACTGGAAGGTGCGCTCGGCGAGCTTCGCCACGTCATGGGCCAGCTTGTACACCTGCTGGTGAGTGCGGCTGAGCTCGCGCACCATCCACTGGTAGAGGTCGCGGTTCGTGAACTTCTCCTGCAGGAGCTCGCGCACCTCCTCCGCGTGCTCCATCTGCGCCTCATGGTTCTCGAGCTCGCGCTGCGCGATGTCGCGCCGGATCTGCGCGGCGACGATCTGCTGGTTGATCTGGTCGATCTCCTTCCGCGCCAGCCGCTCTTGCAGCTTCCACTCCTCCCAGCGCCGCTCGTGGCCGGCGTTGATGCCGGCGAGGTTCGCGCGGCCTCGCGTCCAGCTGGCCGCGGCACCGAGCGCGCTGGCAATGGAGTTCATCGTGGTGACGAAGGCGGTTCCGATCTTCGTGTTCACGTTGATGAGCGGAAATGGCCCCACCACGCCTGCGTCGGCGTCGGGGACCGTCGCGAACAGCCCGCCGAGCGTGTGGAATGTACCCTGACCCACCTCGAGCAGGTTGCTCCACTCGGTCGTCGAAATCTGCGTCTTCTCGGTCTTGCTGATGCGAGAGCGCGTGCGGTATTCCGTGTGGCGCTCCTCCGCGAGCGCCCGCGACAGCTCGAGCGCCCTGATGTTCTCTTCGGCCTCGGCGATCTGCGTCTGCCGCGTCCGGCGCACGAGCTCGAGCATCTTGATCTCATGCCCCTGGCGCAAAAGCTGCAGCTCCTCGGCGTCCTTCTTCTCGAGCGCCGCGAGCAGCGCCGCCCCGAAGCCCTTGAGCTCGCTCGCAAGATCGACCGCACGCTGGATCCACGTGCCGAAGCGGTAGCAGGGCATCGGTGCGTTGAGCTGCACGAGCGCGCTCCCGAGGTCGAGGCCCGCCGCGGCGGCGCGCACGAGCAGGGCCGGGTCGATCGGCGGCTCGAACAGCTTGAGCTGCCGCTTGACACCGTCGATGTTCATGCTGTTTCTGATCTTGAACAGACGGTCCTGCACCGTGTCCCAGTAGCGATCGAGCCGCTCGTTCCTCGGCACGCAGAAGTAGAAGGTCTTGAGCGACAGGCTCTTGATCGAGGCGGCTGCCGAGCCCTCCGGGTCGAGCTTGGTCTGCTTGAGGTGCTCGCTGTTGCTCACGAGCCGGTATTCGACGTCGACGATGGCGTTCGAGAAGCCGTCGACGCCCCGCGCCTTGAGATCACGATAGGTATACTTGGGCTCGCCCGTCAGCGGCTCGACCTCCTCGGGGCGATCGCCGAGCAGCTCGGCCGCCAGGATGTAGAGCTGCGTCGCTTGATTGATCGATTCGATGGTGTCCAGCCGGAAGAGCTGATCCGCCCAGGCGATGAGGTTGTCGAGATACTTCATCACCACGAACTTCTGGTACGCCACCAGGCGCTGCCGCGCGATGAGGTGCGGGTTGAAGGGGTTACTCCGCCAGTCGTCGATCAACGCGGTGAGCTCCTGGCGATCGTAGGCCGACAGCGCCTTGTTGAGGCCCAGCGTCGCCGAAAGGCTATCGGTCGCGTCCTTGTTGGCGAAGAACGGCAGGAAGTTCCAGTAGCGGCAGCCGACCGGCAGGCTCTCGACCCACCGCTTGGTATTTTCGTATCGAGTGAGCTCCTGCTTGGGGTCGAAGACATAGTGGTGCCACTTCATCGCATCTTCGAACTTCAAGTCCTGGCTCAGGCGTCCCGCGATCAGCATCGGCAGATGGAAGAAGAGCTCCCAGTTGTAGATGCCGAACGGCGTTCCATAGCCGAACTCGACCGTGGGCAGCGGATACGGCTGCGCGACGCTCCGGCTCGGGTGAAGCTCCGCCTCGATCATGCGCTGCGTCGTGCCCCAGGCCTGCCTGTCGCCGGCGATGTGGTAGCCGAGGTAGAGATGGCCGTAGTAGTTGTAGTAGTAGTTCGAGTAGTACCGGTTGTCAGCGACGGGCAGGGCCTGCGTCGGGCGGTTCATGATGCCTTCCGGACCGAACGCCTGCAGGCGCTTTCGCACCTCCATCACCAGCGGATGGTGGAAGGTCGAGAACGAGGCGACGTGCGTTTTTTCCCGGCTCAAGCCCGACCGCGTCACGACCCCCTTGCTCACGGCGAACAGGCTATTGGAGGGCGTCTCGTAGAAGAAGGGCTTGCGCTGAGCGCCGCCAAGATAGGGGAAGTTCGTGCCGAAGACGCGAAACACGCCCGGGGTCCTCCGGAAGAACGGCGTATTGCCCAGGAAGCGAAGCTCATCGCCGGCGACCTTGTTGTTGACGGGGTACGTCACCTCAACGGCGGCGTTCTGCTTGAGCAGGGTTCCTTCCGGCCAGTCCTCCCCCAGGGCGAGCACGAGGTCGCTGGACCCCAGCGTATCCTCGCCCGTAACCCAGACGGCGAACGTGCCGAGCCGCGTCGGGCGGAGCAAGTCTTTGTCGCGCCTGAACCAGGCGGCGAACGAGCTGAGGTCCTTCAGGCTGAGCACGCCGTCCCCCCCCGGCACGTTCGTCTTGACGACATCCACGGAGACGTACTCGCTGCTCGCGACCGCGGCGCGCAGGTGATAGCCCGTCGTCCGGGGCTGCTCTTCCCCGAGCTCCCGATCGAAGATCGTCTCGGCATGGTTGTCCGTCACGCGGCTCTTGGACAGCTTGGGCTTGAGCCACTTGTTGTCGGAGGCCACGTACTCGCTCCACATGAGGCGTATCTCCGCCTGGAACTCCGCCCGCATCTTTCCCGCGTTGTTGCCGTCCACAAAGCTCTGGTTCGCCGGCAGGGGCTGTGGCTTCTGCTTGCTCTGCACCAGGGGCCAGAACAGATGCAGGCGGCCATTGAAGACGACCGGCGCGACGACGTCGGCGTTGATTTCGAGGTTGATCTTCTTCCACGGCGTCCAGATCCCGTCGTGGAACTGCTTGGCCTGGAACGTCCGGTAGTAGAAGCTCCGCGGCTGAGAGCGCGTGCGTCCAACGACGTGCAGGACGTGATTGACACCGGAAGAGAAGACGTCCTCGGCGTAGGTGCCCACCACCTCGAGGTTCGACACCTCGCTCATCTTCTCCAGGTAGTTGCGGAGGGCGGTGACGCCCCGCTCGTGCGTGATGTCGCCCTCGAGGAGCTCGTTCTCGAGCTCCGTGAAGAACTCGGTCTTGTCGTCGCGCAGCTCGGGCTCGATCCAGTTCTCGGGGTAGAGGAAGACCTTTCGGTTGGCCTCCCAGACCCGATAGTTCTGCATCCACGACCACTCGTCCTTGGCCCGCTCGAGCTGGATCAGCGATGCGTCGTCCTCGAGCCCGAGGAAGACGCGATGGACGAAGAGCTGCACGACGTTCAAGGCGAGCCGGATGCGCGAGATGAGCGTGTCGGGCTCCATTTCGACGTCGATCAGGAAGTGAGCGAAGAGGTCGTTCTCGTCGAAGAAGTGGTGCTCATTGCCGCCGATCTCGATGGTGCGGCTCGTGAGATATCCCGCGAGGGCGTCGCGCTGGCGCCGCCGGAGCGGGTCGCGCAGCGGCTTGAAGACCTCCTTCCAGGCGTCCCTGGTGAACTGCGATCGAAGGACGTTCCTGAGCCGAACGGCTGCGCCGATCGTCGGCGCCGGGCTGAGCAAGAGGTCGATGACCTGGCTCGCCTTGAGCTCGAGCCGTCGCACGATCCGCATCGTCGCCTCGAGCACATGCCAGAGCTTGAGCAGCTGCGAGCGATTCGGGCCATTCCAGGGCGGATGCGGGGGCGGAGCCGGATAGAGCAGGTCGAAGACGGCCGAAATGTCGTCTGCTTGCCATCCGGTGAGGGCCGCCACGTCATCGATGTTCGCGTCGGCCGAGCCGCCGCCTTCGCTCCAGAACTCGAACAGGGTCGTCGTCTTGAGCTCCACCGAACGCTGGAGGCCGAGCAGATCGATGAAGCCCGCGAGCGCCGACCACGGGACGTCCGCGTCGGCCGTACGCACGGGGAGCGCGTCGAGCGACAGCCCGATCAAGCTGGCTGCTTCGATGAGGTATTTCAGCTCCGGATTCCTCAGCTCGAGACCTCTCACGAGCCCGGCGGCCTTGAACAGCTTGAGATGAGCCTCCGGCCGGAATGGGATGATGGCGCTCGGCGGCACGGGCGCGATGTCCGCGTTGTCGACTCGCCAGTGCAGCGAGACGGGCTCCGGGCCGGCATAGTCGATCTTCATGTCGAGGACCATGCCTGCTTTGAACGTCTGCATGGCGTAGATGAGCTGTGTGCTCCCCTGGCCGAGCCCCCACCCGCTGAAGGGGACCCACTGGCCGTTCGCCCATAACGTCAGCTCGAGGCCGATTCCGTCCGGTATGCCGACGGAGACGACGAAGCGGTAGATACCGTCCCGCGGGATGACGACGAAAGCCCTGCTCTCACCCGGCACCTCGGTGTTCCATCCCCCTTTCAGGAAGCTCTTCCACTCGTCGAGGGCGGGGTGATCCGAGGTCGAGCTCTTCAGCTCCTTCGTGAGCAGGATCTGGGTCGTGTCCTGCGCGAGGTTCATGAGCTCGGCGGCCACGGTGATGGCCGAGGCCGTCCGCGCCTGCTCGACGAGGTGAGTGCGGATCAGGTCCCATACGATCTTGTAGCGCGCCGGGCGCGACAGACTTTCGTTGTAGGTGGTCAATGGCTCAAGGACTGTGTTGCTGAGCGCGTGCGGGACGAATCGCCAGAGGTAGTTCCACAGGACGTCACGGTTCTGGAATATCAGCTCTTCGTACGCCACGAGCGCGGCGTTGTACTTCGCCTGCCGATCGGGATCGGCAGGGTCGAAATCGTCCAGGCTGGGCGGCGGGGGCGGCCCCTCGATGATCTGGATTATCCGCACGACCTTGTCGGCCGGCATGACCTTGGTGAGGGCGGTGCTCAGCGTGGCCACGTCAGGGAACTGGTCCGGATAGGCCGCTTCGATCTCCGCCGCTGCCGCCGAGAGCCGCAGGACGGCGCGATCCGTGGCGTCCGCCGCAGGGATGAACGCGTCGCCTGGCTCGCTTTCATGGCGCAGATAGTAAGCGATCTCAGCGGCAGACATGCGCGTCGCCCGAGCTCGCTTCAGCTCTCGGATCGCGGCGTAGGTGTTCAGGATGGCCGCCTGGAGATCGGCCCCCCCCGTCGCGAACGGGCTCCCGACGAGCGCCGTGAGGTCGTAGAACTCGGCGACCGAGAGCCCCATGGCTCTCGAGAACGTCGCTACCCGGTACATCTTCGTGAGCTCGGCCAGCCCGAGGTTCGTGCCCGGCTGTGATTCGATGACGGCCTCCCAGAGCCGCTCGATATCGGCCGACTTCAGGCGAAGGGCGGCGCGGATGTGCGCCGGATAGTCCTCGTCGTCCGTCACCGTCGAGAGGTTGATCGTCGCGCCGAGCCGCACCCGCTCGAGCCCTTGGTACTCGGCCTGGCTCGGGGCGCCCACCAGGAACACCTCGTCGAACAGGCTCTTCTTGACTCGCCCGGTGCGACGCGTGTCGAGGGCCGCCCACCAGGCGACGACGTCGAGCGGCGGGACCCTCAGCTCGTCGACCAGGCGCTTCACCTGGGCGAGCCTGACGAGGTTGCTGGGAATGTTGCCGCCCTCGAGGCCCATCAGATAGGCGTCGAGCTCGCGCATGCTCCAGCCGAGCTTGCGCCAGAGCCGGACGAAGAAGCTGATGCGCCGCAGCGTGTTCGAATTGAGGTGCGCGATCTGGAACTCGTTGTAGTTGCACTCGACGAGTTCGTCCGCGCTCGAGACGACGTGGAGCCCGTGCGGATCGGCGGCCTGGACGTGGACGAAGCGGGTATCCAAGAGCTCGAGCAGCTCTTGGTAGCTCAGCCCCGTGCGGTGCAGGAACACGGGCACCAGGGTCACGAGCTTGACCCAGGCCGGCCTCGGGTCGGGCGGCGTCGTCGCGGCGGTGATCTGAACGGTGGGTTTGTCGGGCCGCCGGATGGTCACCGCCTCCTCGCCGGTCGTGAGCGCGAAGCCCCAGTAGTCCCAGACGGGGCGCTCCGCGCCGAGGATCGCCTGAGCCTCGGAGGGAATCAGGTTCAGGTAGGCGAGCGCGATGTCCGGATCCCCGAGCTTCACGTCGACGTCGCTCGTCGAGAACGCCTCGAGGATCTCATGCTTTCGAATGTTCTTGTGCTTGAGGAAGACGTCGACCTCTTCCCTGCCGAGCGCCAGCGGCAGATGAAATGGGAAGACGGCCTGCGCGAGCGTGTCGTAAGCCTTGCTGTTGAAGTGCTCCGGGAACACCTCGAGCGAGTCGTTCGTCCCGCTGGTCTGGAGAGCCGGATACACCGTGAGCGGCGCGGCGTTGCCCCGGATCCTGAAGCGGACGGCGTCTTCCTCGACGATCCACTCGTTGCTCGCGTTGGTATAGGCGGCGCTCCGAGTGACGACCGCGCGCTCGCTGAGCACGTATCCCTCCGCGTCAAGGGCGCTGCGGAGCGAGCCGAGCGCCTCCGCATCACCATCCTTTGCCGGGTCCAGCGCCGTGGGCGTGAGGTCGATGGTGAAATCGAGCGGCTCGACGACTGCTTCGAGCACCTCGTTGACGAGGTCGATATAAGGCAGGACCGTGTTCGTGTTGGCGCACGTGAGCTCGATGTCCTCGAGATCGGGCCGGCGCTCGAACAGCGTTCTCTTGGGCGCACCGTCGACCCACTCCAGGAGGTCGATCAGGTACGCGCCGGGGCTCATCACCGTCTGGCAATGCTTGCAGGCACATTTGCTGAGGTCGCCGAACAGGGTGATCCAGTTCGGGAGCCTCTGCGGGCTCCCCGTGCTCGCCGGTGTGGTCTGCACGAGACCGGCGGTGTGGCCGTGTTCTGGATCGAGGACGGAGAAATTGACTGGCCCGGGCACGGCGGTCATCCCGCCTACCTCGTTCAGGTTCTGGTGGAACTTGACCAGCGTGAACAGGATCTCGTTCGCGTAATGAGATGCCGTGCGGTGGATGTCGCGCGCCGCCGTGAGTCCGCCCACATGCTCTTCGTGGTCGGCCAGGAATCGGTCTTCCGGGATGCGCGCGATTCGCACCGCAGAGTCGAGCTTCTGGTCGATGAGGTGAGCGGCAGCCTCGAAATCAGAGGTCAAGCGAAATACGCGCTGGATCTGCTTGATCGAATCGACGATCTCTTCATCCAGGGTGAGCTCGTTGCCGGCGAGGTAGTCGTCGACGTTGCCTTTCTCGAGGCTGAACTTGGGGTGGTCCGTCAAGAACTGGCTCACTGCCGCGAAAGCGGGGGCCTCCTGCATGCGCGCGGTGAAGCGACGCTGCGGGCTCACCTTGCCGAACAGCTCGTAGAGGCGCCTGCCATAAATGACTGCCTTGGAGTGCCCAGGTCCCGGGAGGTCGCCCGGATATCCTCCGTTGGGCTCCGCGTGCATGGCATAGTATATCCAGTAGTTCGACACCTGACCTTCCAGCGGCACCGTGGCGAGATCCTCGATCGTCTTCCAGCCCTGGGTCGACTTGTGGGGGTAGACGGAGGCGACGATCGGGTAATGGCGGCCGACCTTCTCGTACATCTCGAACACGAAGGTGATGTCCTCCGCTTCCTGCTCGGTGAGCGCTTCGTCATCGACCAGCGCCGAGAGGAGCTCGGCGAGCTCCCCGAGGTTGTCGAAGTGCGCGCCGATGAGCGCCTCCTTCTTGGCCCGGTACGGGTTCTGCTCTGCGGGCATGCGTAGAATTCCGATGGTCTGCGCCATGCACTCGTGAGGAATGGGGGTATCGAGGACGAAGCTCGACGGGTTTTCGCTGTTGCCTGGGGTCGCGTGCGAGGCGGACAGCAGCAGGCAGTTTTCGGCGCCCGAGGACGACTTCGTGGTTTGGTGGTCCTCATAGTTGTTGGGCCACGATGACACATTCGGCCCGCCGGTGATCGCCGCGCACGCGATCCACAGGGTGTCCGCGATACCTCCCGGCGGGTCGCACACCGGCGGATTCGTCTGGTTGGCGATGTCATGGACCGCTGTTCCAGCTGCGACGCCCTCGGCTATCGTTCCCTTCCAGCTGTTCTTGGCCACCCGATACACCTGCGCCGCCGCCTGCAGTGAGCTCGATGTATGGAAATTGACGGTGTTGCCGCCAGGGCCTCCGCTGGCCACCGCGGCGTAGCCGCTGATGCGCATTGGCGCGCTCGGAAGGTGGTTGCTGTTCCACAGTTGCGTGAAGCCGGCCGGCGTCGCATCCGGCTCGGTGGAGCAGGCGAACAGCACGATGAGCAGGTCGCCGGCCGTCGTCGGGGGCATGACGACCAGGTGATCTGTGGTATTGGTGCCGAATGACTGTGGGGTGACGGACAGGATCTTGGGATATCGTTCTTCTTTGCCGAGCACGAGCTCGAGCAGCTGCTGCTGCCACGGCGGCTTGCTGCCCGGGGTCAGCGGGACGAAATTCATCGATTTCGCGAGCACCGTTCGCCAATCCCCGACCAGGGTCGGGTAGATCTTCTCCTCGAGGGTCGCGGAGACCATCCCGCGGTGGACGGCGGCGACGAGGGTCTGGAAGAACTGATCGGGGTTCACGTCGAGCAGCGCGTGCAGGTTGTCTCCGAGCCCAGCGCGCACGAGCGGGTAGATGACCTCCGGGGACATGGACGGGCTCAGCGCCGAGGGAGGAACCTGTGTGTTGATCTCCGCCGCGATGAGCGAGGCCCGAGCGAACGCACGGATCTGCTCTTCGTCGAAGCCGCTCGATCTCGCGACGAGGGACAGGAAATCTGGCCGTTCATCGAGGCTGCGGAGGGTCGACATCCGGGCGAACTCGTCGATCCCCAGGCTGGTCTTCAGGCCGTTGTTCAGGCGCTCGTACTCGGAGTCTGCGCTGGCGGCCACGCGATCGATCTCCACATCGAGCCGCTGCTCGCGGGTGGCGTTGAAGATCACCTCCGAGGACGACAGCCTCTTCAGCGTCGGCTCCTCGGGATCCAGCACCTCGTTCGCGTACACGACCAGGTTGATCTGCCCCGCGGGCGTGCCATTGAGGGTCGGCGTGGCCTCTACCGGGGGCAGGGCGTAGGGGATCTCGTAATCCCCCCCTGCGCCGCTCGTCGCCGTGCCGAGCGCGATTTCCTTGATGCCGGTGCTCGTCCAGGCGACGTGATACGCCTGGATGAAGATGCCCGATACGGCGAGCGCGAGCTTGTTCCGCACGGTCCCGATCACACGAAGCTGGCGCGAAGACGCGCTCCAGGTCACGCTTCCCACGATCTCGGCGCTCTGGCCGATGATGATGCGCACCTTCGACCCGCTCTGGATCGCATTGAAGGTGTCCGTCCAGCCCACCTCCTGCCCGCTCGCGTTGTAGACCCTGAAGCGCAGGTTCGGCTGCTCTCGACCCGGGTAGAACGCCTCGATTTTCTCCACGATCACCGGCTGCCAGCCGCCGGTCTCCGGGTCGTATCCGCTCTGCCCTACCTCCGTCTCGACAGAGTTGTTGACGTCGAATGCCCTCACGCGCGCGATCTCGTTCTGAGTCGGACGGCTCATGTTGGGCCAGAACAGGTCGATGTGGATGAGATACGGGTTCGGGACTGACATGTTCTTTCCTCTCAGGTACGCTCGCGCGCACCTCGATGGCGGCAATGGCGCGCCATACCCTGGCTTGCCTCATGGCCGTGCCGGGGCGGCGCTCCCTTTCGGGGAACGTGGCAGATCGTCAGCGTGGCGGCGTGTTCTCGTCGCAAACCGTGTGCGACAGGCGCGTTACGGCTTCTGTCGCATTCTGATGGAATGCGCTTTCGACGTCAGTTTCTTGCTCGATGATGTGCGATTGCGGCGGCCGTGGCTTCGCCGGCTGCGCGGGCTGTCTGCCCTCGAGTGCTTGCGAGCGAGCGGCGTTCCGCGATGGACGAATATGTCAGCGTGCAGACTGGTGGTCAACCTCGGACCATGGACTTAGGACCCGGTCGAGACCACGTGGCCGGGGCATTGGGACGGTGATCCCGAGTGGAGATGGACGGGTGATCCCGTGGAGCCGACGTCGGAAAAGAATTCGATAGTCAGGCGCGTTCAGTGGGAGCAGCGCGTCACGGCGTGCTGACACTCAGGCTGGCTTTTGCTCCCCCGAGCAGGCTTGTTGACGACCATCGCGGGAGTGCTCGAGTCGCCCCGCCGGGAGCAGCGCGGCGGCGGCGCGGTCGAACCTCGCGCAGGCTCGGTCCTACGGCCCTGTGGAGCAGCGTGAGAGCTTTTGCGGTGAAGACGTCGCGGTCGGCGCCGGCGCGGCTCATCCGGAGCTGCGCGTCGTCGCCGGTGTCGTCGTGGACCATCGCGCCGGAGCGGCGGTTCGCCGCGGTTCGGCGCCGCGAGCTCGAAACCACGGACCGCGGCGGTTCGCCGCCTCGAGCGCTAGGTCGCCCTCGAGCGATCCACGCGGAGCTCGATCCAGGGAGAGGTCTGCTCGGCCAGGGTGCGGTACGTGAGCGCCGCGGCGCCGACGAAGAAGAGCGCGAGCGCGGCCGGGCCGATGTCGATGCTCCCGGCCGAATCGACGGCGCCGAGCATGCTCGCGTGGAACGCGCGGAACAGGCCGAGGTGAAGCGCCGCGAGCGCCCCGCCGAGCGCGAGCGCCCAGGATCGGTGGAACCGCGCGCGCTGGGCGTGGTGGGCGATGACCGTCTCGGAAGCGACGCAGAGGCTGCCGTGCGCGGGCGCCCGGAGCACCCAGGCCCGCGCGGCGTCGCGGTAGCCCGTGCCGGCGGCGCTCGCGTCGATCTCGCGGCGCACCGAGCCCGCGATGTAGATCGTGTCGCCGGGGCGGACCTCGGACACGTAGGCGGGCGCGCCGCCACGCCTCGTCGGGACGAAGGTGGTATCCAGGGTCAGCCTGCTGCTCGCCGGCTCGACCCGCACGGTGGCGCCCGAGGCCAGCCGGAGCGAGAACGCGCGCGCCCGGGTCTGCCACGCGCTCGGCGCGGCGCCCGCCTGGCCGCCGCACGGGATCTCGACCGCGATCACCGCGTCTCCCGGCGCGGCGTCCTCCGCGCTCACCTCGCCGCGCAGGAGCGCAAACCCCTCGCGTATCGCGCCGGGTGACGCCGAAGGGCTCCGCGCATACGCGGCGATCTGCGAGCGCCGCCGGTGGTGGAGGCAGCGCCCGATCGCGATGGCGACCGCGACACCCAGCACCACCCCGGCGACCCCGTAGACGATGAAAAGGCTCGCGACAAAACCCATCGTGACAGCGTAGACGTGCGGCGTCGGGGCGTCGAGACGGGGTGTTGGTCTCCGGAGCCCCTGGAGCGCAAGGCGCGCATCTCGCACCCTAGCCGCACCGCGGCCCCGCGCCCCGCGTCGACACAGACAGCGCCGCACAGCGCCGCAGGCACCAATCCGAGCACCGCTGCGCGCCAGGAAGCGCACATCCACAGGGGAGGCGCAGCGGGCACAGCCGCGCTGCGCATTGCGGTCTGGACGGGCGGATTGTCACGGCGGGAGGCGATTTCGATACGAAGCAAGCGCCGCTCCAGGGCCGGGCGCGAGGCCGCATCCTGCGTGTCGGGCGCGGGTGGCGCCGCGCGTCAGAAATGGGCGATAGAACTTCAACGCGACGCCGGAAGCGTGTTAAGGAGACGCCGTGTCCGACCAGCTCAGCTCGGATCTCGCCTCGCTGCGGATCCAGCGGGACGTCGATCCCGATCGGCGGAGCCCGCTCCGCACCGTCCTCGTCGCCGCGGTCGTGCTCGCGGCGATCGCCGGCGCTGCCGCGTTCGCCGTGCCGAAGGCGCAGAGCGCGCTCTTCAAGACCGAGATCACCACGACGGAGGTCGCGCTGGTCTCGCCGGCGCAGGCGTCGATCTCCGTGACGTCGACCGGGTACGTGGTCCCGCAGGTGGTGTCCAAGGTCGGGGCCAAGTTCCCCGGCCGCATCGCGCGGGTGCACGTCAAGGAAGGCGACGTGGTGAAGCAGGGCGACCTGCTCGTGGAGCTCGACGACGCCGACCAGAAGAGCCTCGTGGCCGCGGCCCAGGCCAAGGTCGCGGCGGCGCGGGCGCGCGCCACGGCCTCCCGGGCGAGCATCGGCGAGGTGGAGCAGCAGCTCGCGCGGGAGCGGCTGCTGGTCGAGCGCCAGGTGACCGGCCGCGCCTCGATGGATGACCTCACCGCGCGCATGCACTCGCTCACCCAGTCGGCGGCGGCGGCTGACGCCGAGGTGAAGGCCGCTGCGGCCGACGTCGAGAGCCTCCGGGTCACGCTGGCCGACCGGAAGATCGTCGCGCCGATCGGCGGCACGATCATGTCGAAGCCGCCGGAGGTGGGCGAGGTCGTCGGCCTCGAGCTGCCGCACCTCGTCGAGATCGCCGACTTCACGTCGCTCGTCGTTGAGACCGATGTCCCGGAGACGCGCCTCTACCTCGTCGAGCCCGGCAAGCCGTGCGAGGTGGTCCTCGACGCGTATCCCTCGAAGCGACACCGCTGCACGACGCTCGAGATCGGCAAGCGGGTGAACCGCGCCAAGGCGACCATCCCGGTGAAGGTGAAGTTCGTCGGAGAGCCGAAGGAGGCGCTGCCGGAGATGAGCGCGCGGGTCAGCTTCCTCTCCGAGGCGCTGTCCGAGGAGGCGATGAAGGAGCCGCCGAAGCGGGTCGTCCCGGAGGCCGCGGTGGTCGAGCGGGGCGGCGCCAAGGTGGTGTTCGTGGTCAACGAGGGCCAGGTGAAGATGGTGCCCATCAAGGTGGGCGGCCCCGCGCCCGGCGGGCTGGAGCTGCTCGACGGCCCGGCCCCGGGGGCGCGCCTCGTGGCGAGGCCGTCCCCCGAGCTCGCGGACGGTCAGAAGATCAAAGAGAAGGAAAAGGGGAGCGAATGACCGAGGGGTATCGCGACGGGAAGCCGAAGCCCATTGTCGAGCTGCAGGGGGTCGGCAAGAGCTATTTCCGCGACAAGGAGCCGATCGTGGTGCTCGACAACATCACGCTCGACATCCCGGAGGGGTCGTACGAGGCGCTGATGGGGCCCTCGGGCTCGGGCAAATCGACGCTGCTGAACCTGATCGCCGGGCTCGATCGCCCGACGCGCGGCACGGCGCGCGTGGCGGGGCAGGACCTCACGCGGATGAGCGACGGCGAGCTGGCGCGCTTCCGCTCCAGGACGATGGGCTTCATCTTCCAGGCTTACAACCTGATGCCGGTGCTCACCGCGGTCGAGAACGTCGAGCTGCCGCTCCTGCTCACGAACCTGTCTTCGTCCGAGCGGCGGAAGCGCGCGCAGACGGCCCTGCGCGTCGTCGGGCTCGAGGAGCGGATGGGCCACTATCCCCGGCAGCTCTCCGGCGGCCAGGAGCAGCGGGTCGCGATCGCACGGGCGATCGTGAACGACCCGACGATCATCGTGGCGGACGAGCCGACCGGCGATCTCGATCGCAAGAGCGCCGACGAGATCCTGGCGCTCCTGGAGAAGCTCAACAAGGAGTTCAAGAAGACCATCCTGATGGTCACGCACGATCCGCAGGCCGCCGAGCGCGCGACGGTGACGCGCCGGCTCGACAAGGGGAACCTGTCATGAACCTCGTCTCCGTCGCCGCCAGGAACGTCCTTCGCAACAAGTTCAGGACGCTGCTGACCGTGATCGGCGCGGTGGTGGCGGTGCTCGCGTTCGTGCTCCTCCGGACGGTGCTCTCGGCGTGGAACGTCGCCGCCGACCACGCGGCGAAGGACCGGATCGCGACGCGGCACAAGATATCGTTCATCCTCCCCTTGCCGAAGCGCTACATGGACACGGTCCGCGAGGTCCCCGGCGTGACGGAGGGGTCCTTCATGAGCTGGTTCGGCGCCAAGGACCCGCGCGACGCCAACAATTTCTTCGCCTCGATGGCCGTCGAGTCGAAGACCTTCTTCAAGGTCTACGACGAGATGGTCGTCTCGCCCGAGGACATGGAGCGGTGGCTGGGCGACAGGAAGGGCGCCATCGTGGGCGACGTCCTCGCGACCCGGCTCAAGGTGAAGCCGGGCGACACGGTGACGCTGGAGGGGACGATCTACCCGGGAAACTGGCAGTTCAACGTCTCGGGGATCTACACGGCGACGCGCAAGTCGATCGACAGGTCGCAGTTCATCTTCCACTACGACTACCTGAACGAGTCGCTCCCCGAGCGGCAGCGCGACCAGATCGGCTGGATGACCGCCCGGATCGACGACCCGTCGCGGAGCGCGGACATCAGCGCGGCGATCGACAAGATCTTCGACGAGAGGGACGTCCAGACGGCGACGATGAGCGAGCGGGCGATGAACCTGTCGTTCATGGCGATGATGTCGGCCGTGCTGACGGCGCTCAACGTCGTGTCCATCATCATCCTTCTCATCATGATGATGATCCTCGGCAACACGATCGCCATGGGCGTCCGGGAGCGGACGCGGGAGTACGGCGTGCTGCGCGCGCTCGGGTTCGAGCCGAAGCACGTGAGGATCTTCATCATCGGGGAGGCGGCGACCATCGGGCTCTTGGCCGGGTTGCTCGGGCTCGTGGTCTCGTATCCGATCGTCGAGCTCGGGCTGGGCCGGTGGCTGGAGGAGGACATGGGCGCCTGGTTCCCTTATTTCCGGATCGAGCCTTCGACGATGGTCATGGCGGTGCTGCTCTCGATGGGGCTGTCGCTCGTCGCGTCGCTCATCCCGGCGTACAACGCCTCGAAACTCTCGGTCACCGACGCGCTCCGGCGCGTGGCGTGAGCGACCCACGCAGCCTGTCTTCGACACCCTGAAAGCGGGAGAGAGCGCTCATGATCCCCGTCGCCTACAACGTTCGAAATCTGGTGGTGCGCAAGACGACGACCCTCGCGACGGCGTCCGGTCTCGGCCTCGTGGTGTTCGTGTTCGCGTCGGTGCTGATGCTCGCGAACAGCGTGGAGCGCACCCTGGGGCGCACCGCGCGCGACGACGTCGCGATCGTGATGCGGAAGGGCTCCGACGCCGAGATGGTGAGCAGCATCGAGGAGCAGCAGATCGGCGTGATCCTCGCGAGCGCCGAGGTCGCGAAGCGGCAGGACGGCAAGCCGGACGGGGTGGGGGAGGTGATCGCGGTCATCCTCCTCGAGAAGCTCGGCACGGACGGCATCTCCAACGTGCAGGTGCGCGGGGTGCCCGAGGACGTGCTCGCGTTCCGCTCGCACGTGAAGATCATCGAGGGCCGGCCGGCGCAGCCGGGCACGGACGAGGTGATCGTGGGCAAGGCGATCAGCGGTCGCTTCAAGGGCCTGTCGATCGGCGAGTCGTTCGAGCTCCGAAAGAACCGGCCGGTGAAGGTCGTGGGGGTATTCGAGGACGGCGGCTCCTCGTCGGAGTCCGAGGTCTGGGCCGACCTGCACACGACGCGCTCGGCGTTCGGCCGTGAGGGGGGCGTCTCCGCGGTGCGGGCGCGGCTCGCCTCGGCCAGCAAGTTCGACGCGTTCGAGGCGTCGATCGAGCAGAACCGGAACCTCGGGCTCGAGGTGATGCGCGAGAGCGTCTATTACGAGAAGCAGTCCGAGGGGACGAGCATGTTCATCAAGGTGATGGGCGTGCTCATCGCGGTGTTCTTCTCGATCGGCGCGATGATCGGCGCGATGATCACGATGCACTCGTCGATCGCCAACCGGCAGCGCGAGATAGGCACGCTGCGGGCGCTCGGCTTCTCGCGGTTCAGCATCCTCGTGTCGTTCCTCATCGAGTCGGTCCTCCTCGCGCTGGCGGGCGGGGCGCTCGGCGTGCTCGCCGCGCTCGGGATGAGGTTCGTGCGCTTCTCGACCGTCAATTTCGCGAGCTGGTCGGAGGTTGTGTTCACGTTCGAGCCGACGCCCGGGATCTTGCTGACGTCGGTGGCGATCGCGGCGGTGATGGGCCTGCTCGGCGGGTTTTTCCCGGCGCTCCGCGCTGCGCGGATCAGCCCGATCCAGGCGATGCGGGGGTGACCCGGGGCGCGGGGGGCGGCGCCTGAGGCATCCCCCGCAAATTCTTCGGAAAGTTCACAGGGAGGCGGGGAGACGGGGAGGTAAATCTTCAAATACTCCCTGTCTCCCCGCCTCCCTGTTCAATTTCCCCGCTGAAAAGGGCTGCGAAAGGTGTTCCGGCGCGCGCCGCGCTCCCTTGGCCGGGGACGTGCTCTCCCCTCGGTGGGGGGAACAGCATGCCCACGATCACCAAGGCGGTTTACGTGAACTTCGCGGCGGGGAGGAGCGTGGACCGGCTGAACCGGCTCTCCTCCCTGGTCCAGCGGACAGAGCTGAACTCCCTGGTGATCGATATCCGATCGGAGGAGGGCGCGCTCCTCTTCGAGCGGGACGAGGTGACAAAAGCCCAGCTGGGCGCCCTGCGCGAGGCCGGCGTCTACCTCATCGCCCGGCTCGTCGCGTTCAAGGGCGGCCCGCGCGGCTGGTACGACCCCGGATCGCAGCCGCGATGGCGGGAGATCGCGGAGATCTCGCTCCGCGCATACGACGTCGGCTTCGACGAGGTGAACTACGACTACGTGCGTTATGGCGCGGCGCGCGAGCCGCGCTCGCGGACGCCGATCGAGGAGAGGACGCCGACGATCCGCGCTTTCTTCGAGTTCCTCCGCGCGGAGGTCGGCAATGCGGCGTCTCGCCCGATCTCCGCGGATGTCTTCGGGTTCACGCTGCTCGGGCCGCAGGAGGGGATAGGCCAGCGGCTGGAGGACGCCGTGGAGCTCTTCGACTACGTGATGCCGATGCCGTACCCGTCGCACTGGGGCCCTGGCAGCTTCGGGTTCGCGAACCCTGCGCATCACCCCTACGAGACCCTGTATGCCTCCCTCTCGGCCGGCTGGCGCAGGGTGGCAGCGCTCCCCGGGCGCATCGGGCTGCTGCGCAGCTGGATCCAGGCGTTCGATCTGGACAGCTCGCGCCCCATGCAGCGGTACGAGTACACGCCGTGGCACATCCGGGAGCAGATCCGAGCGATCGACGACGCCGGCTGCGCGGGCTACGCGGCGTGGAACCCCCGGAGCCACTACGACGAGAGCGCGTTCATCGGCGCGCCGCGGGACACGGCGTGAGAGCGCGGCCGCGACCGCTCTCGCCACGCCCGCAGCGGGGCCATCCGGCGGCTTTGCCGCGGCGAGAGCGCTTGCCATGCCGCGCTGCTGCCCGCACGCCGCCGCCTGACCGGACGGGCTAGTACCGCGGGTCAGAAATCCCGCCAGGATTTCTGAGACGACGCGGCGAAGGCGGATGAAATATCAATAATTTCAATCTGTTCTGTCTGATTCGCGGCCGGGTCGCTCGCCGGCGTGGCCCAACGCGGGCCCAAAGGGCCGCCTGCGGCCACCGGGGCGCCCGCTGCGGGCTGGCCGGCGTGGTCAACGACCGCGCCCGGCGCTCGGCGGTCCAGCGCGCGGACAAGGGACGCGCCGTTGCTCGGCGACGGCGAGCCCGCCTCCGGGCCCGCGGACATGGGATCACTTCCACCTAAACGGCCGCCCCTGCCGTTCAGCTCGGGGATCGCCTCGTCCAGAGGAGCGAAGTCCCCCAAGCCGAGCTCAGCAACCTTGCGTGCCGCGCGCTTGTAGTGGTGGATCTGACGGCTCGACTTATGCCCGGTCCGATCGGAGATCCTCGTCTCCGTGCGGCCGTTCGCGAGCTTGATCGTGATGAAGGTCGCACGGGTGTCGTGCAAGCGTATATTCAGCCGTGACTGCGTGGTCTCGAACAACTCGGGTCGATCGATGCCAGCACGGCGCAGGTGATTTCGAAAATTGTGTGCCCCACTGCGCCCCGGCAGGGGCCCGCTCGGCCCGATGAAGACACGCTCTTTCGGGGGACATATAGCAAAATAGGTCCGAAGCGCGCGCACGACGTCGGGTGAGAGTGCCCAGGCGCGTGGGTCATCCGTCTTGTTCTCGTCGAGCACCACGGCGCCGCGATCGAGATCCAGGTCGGACGGCTCCAGCCTTCCGGCCTCGTCTGCCCGCATTCCCTCGCGAATCAGGAAGCCATAATAGATCCGATAAGACAGCGGAATATTCACCGCCGCCATGAGGCGCCGATCCTCGTCGGGATAGAGGGAGCCTTTGGCCTTGTTGTCCTCGGCCTTGGGGATCCATCCACGCGGCAGCGGATTGCTGGCGATGATGCGCGCCGGATAGGTCGCGAGCGCGAGTATCCGATGAATGACCTTTGCGACTCCTTGACGCGAGGAATCCTCAAGATGTCCTGGCAGCATGGAGATCGCTCGATCCGCATGATCGAGCGTCAAACGAGGGAGAGGAACGGGGCCGAGTACCCCTAGAACATGATTGAGCTTATGCCGGTATTGCTCCGGATGGCGAAGCGCTTTCACATGCAGTGGGTATTGCTCGGCGAGCCTTCCAGAAACAACCAATTCGGCGAACTCAGCGAAGGTTGTCTCCCCGGACGCGCGAGCACGCGCTTCGCCCCTGCAGAGCTGCTCGATGGCAAGCCGGACGTCGCGGAGCGCGATGCCCTCGCGCGCCGCAGCCCGCTCCAGCAGCGGCAAGCCGAGGACGATCTGGCCGGCTGCGAGCAGGCGCCCGGCGAGGTCGGCCAGCACCTCTAAGCGCGCGTTGGCTTCCTGCTCGGTCCGGCACGTCGGCAAGCTGAACGTGGATCGACCGGCCTCGCCGAGGCTGAGGCGCGCGGTCCACGTCTTCCCGCGCAGCCGGACGGACCCGGAGCCGTTGGCGCGCTTGTCTCCTGCGGGCCTGCCGGGCGCGCGGGCCGCCAGCTTCGATAGCGCCGTCATGCTCGCCGAGCCCGGCGAGTCTGCGACGGGCACAGCTGCCTCCGCGGCCGGAGAGGGGCGCCCGCCAGAGCGGCTCGAACGCAAACGCCGATCGGTCGACGCCGGTGCAGGGAGGGATGTGGTGGGGAATGAAGCCGAGCGCTTGGCGCGCGCCCGTCGCTGGGGTACGTCGGTCATGGATCGGTCTCCGGTGATGCGGGGGTCGATCAAGGGCCCGCCCGGCGTTCCACCGCCGAGCGGGCCCGCTCTACTTCGGCGGCAGCCTAGCACGGCGTGTTCCTGCGGGAGGAGCGCTCGCCCGGTAGGTGTTCGGGCATGGGACAGATTCAAGGCCGACAGAGGCCAGCACCGCGGCAACCCGTGTGCGCTCATCCACCTCTCCGTCACCGCGCCATGGTGGGTCACTGGCCAGCGCCTGGAGGTAGGCGACGAATGCTTCGCGCTGGACGAGGCGCAGCTTGCCAAGCCTCGTGACCGGCAGCGGGAAGCCCGGCCCGCGGATCGTGTCGAGGAAGACGCGTGCCGGGATCCCGGTGACCGACTCGACGTTCTTCTGCGAGAGCATCTCCGGCTGCGGCGCTGTGAGTGTGAGCCCCTCCAGCGGGATCGCGAGCGTCGCCGTTGCCGTGGTGGGCTGGGGAAGTCCCCTCGGGGGGCACGATCCTCGGGCAGGCACCTCCGGGAATGTCCTCTCGACCACGCGTGTGCCGTGTTCCGCCTGACGAAGCGCAAGGGGGGCCGATACACGGGCGAGAGCCGCTCGTGTCATGATGTACCTCCATCCGTGTTGGGTTCGTTCGCAACCGTGACCGACGCCGCCGGAAGGGGCACGAAACGGTAGTTCTGCGCTCCCGGTAGTTCGCCGCGAACTACCGGGGTACGCGCCCGGAAAGAACATCGAGCCGTATCGCGGGGTTAGGTGTTCTGGGAAGCGTCGCTGAGGGGCCGAAAAACGGGGAAAATGAAGGGCTCGATTTGGTAGTTCTGAGCGCCCCCTCGGCGCCGCTCGCGGAGGTGACACCGAGGGGTGCACCGGGACCGGCTGCGATCGTGGGTGCGGCCGTGCCGTGGCGGTGGGGGCCATCCGCGGCACCGGATCATCTCCATCGCACATCGGCGCACGCTGCCAACGGAACTGCGTCCATTCCGTGCGGCGTCGGCCGTTGCGCGCTCCTCGTCGGCAACGAGCTCGGGCGGCCTCCAAGCGCCCGGCGCGCTCGGCGAGCACCTCTCCCGCCGGTCGGCTTCGCCCTCGGTCCGGCACGCCGCGGTGGGGTTCAGCGTCGGCGATGCGAGGATGCGGTAATAGCTCGAAGCGGCGATCGCTTCGTGGGACGGTGAAGGCGAGCCGCCGGCCGCCATGGTCGCTTGGGCTTCAAGCTTTCTGGCGAGTTGGCCCGTGGACTCGGTCGCCGATCTCCGCGCCGATCTCCCATGACGTGACTTCGGCTATTCAGGAAACCGCAGCGTCTTGTGGGCCTCGCCGCTCTCTCCCACCGTTGTGCTGCCATCGTGGTTCCAGCTGGTGCCGCCCTTGCCCGGCTGTCCGGTCTCGATGGTGACGCCCTCGAGCGTGAGCTGGTCCTCGTCGAGGTAGGCGACGCCGATCGAGTCGCCGCCGCGCCCAGGACCGCCGTAGCCGCCGGGCCCGCCTTGGCCGCCCCGACCGCCGTGACAGGCGACGAGTTCATCCCCCGGCATTCCGCCCGGTGCGCCTCGGCCGCCTCGGCGGCCGTCCTGGGGTTCCCCGCCGTAGCCGCCCCCGCCGCCATCGTCCGCCGTGATCTTGGTGTCGCGCACGGTCACCCGGGCGTGAAGCGCGAGGACGCCGATGGACGGCTGTCCGTTCCCTCCCCCGCGGCCTCCTCGGCCTCCGCAACCGCCAGCCCCTCCCGAGCCTCCTCCTGGGCCCCCCTTGGAGGCCACGCCGCATACGGCGAGCCCGCCCCGGCGACCGCCGCCGCCGCCGCCGCCCTGGCCCGGCGTGCCCCAGGTCCCCGCGCCGCCCGCGTCGCCCTCCCATCCTGTCTCGGTGAGCCGCCCGATGCCCGTGCCGGGCGCGCCCTGCGTTCCCGGAGCCCCGGGGCCCCCGTCGGACCCGTTGTGGCAGCCGACATTGTCCTGCTCCGCGGTACCACCGATACCTGAGGGCGACGGTTCTCGCTCTGAGGCCGGCTCCCCGTCGCCTCCATCCTCGGCGCTGTCGGGCAGCCCGTCCCCTCCTTTGCCGCCGATGCTCGTGTGCCCGCTCTCGCACTGGTTCACGGCCGCAGGCGCACCGGCGACGACGGTCGCCGAGCACGCGTGCCCACCGAAATTGCCATCCGGTCCGTCCATTGGCCCGGTCTGCCACGTCTCGCCACGGCTGCCTGCACTTCCCAGGCGGGCGGAGATCTCGCTCCGCAGGATCTCGACCGCGGTGTTGGACTGAACGAGCACGCCGACCGGGCCCGCCGAGCGGACGTAGAGATCGGCGAGCGTCGACACCCCGTCCGCGGCCCCCGTGTCCTCGGGGCCCGCGGGCTCGACGATCACCATGGGGCCGAAGACCCGATCGTGATTGAATTGGGTCAGCGGGGGCAGGGAGTCGCGCACCCATTTCCGGCAGTGGAAGCCCCCGAGAAGATCCACGCCGGACGGCACCCTGACCTCCTCTACGATGAATCCATCGTTGCAGAGGAACACGCGCCCTCGTCCAGCGCGCGCGAGCTCGATGGCGCGCGCGACGGTGTACACCGGCTTCGCCTTCGTGCCGGGGTTCCTGTCGTCGCCAAAACCGTAGTTTCCGGCGAGGAACACGCCGCAGCCGTCGTCGAGGATATCGGCGGCGACGTGCTCGAGGCAGACCGACTCCGGAGGCGGCTCGTCCTCGCACGAGGTGCCTTCACAAGGCGTCACGCCGGGGTCGTTCACGCCGGGCGCGGTTCCGCAGCCGGTCGCCCACGACAACAACAGAAGGACGAAGGTAGCAGCGGTGATCTTCCTCATGGGCGTCTCCTGACGTGCGCCGCCAGCACAGGGCGGTTCATCGAGGCGGCTCCGGGTCTGGCGCATCGAACCGGTACCAGAACAGCTTAGTCCCATCGTTCCCCAGGCCGAGCCCGCTTTCCACTGTCGCGTTGCCGCCGCGCCCACCAGTGCCGGCTTGTCCGGGCGAGACCGTCGCCGTCTCCAAGATGGCCACAGAGGCGCCTACGGAACCGATGCCGAGAGAGTGACCACCAAGGCCGCCGCCGGCGTCGCCCCCGCGACCGCCGTGGCCGCCATCGCCGCCGGCGCAACCTCGCGACGTGTCGATCAAAACCCAGTGTCCGCCGTGGCCACCGTCAGCGCCGGCCCCTCCCCACTGGCCCGTTCCGCCGACCCCGCCATCGCCGCCCTTGGCCCCGAGGACCGTGCTGGCATCGACCGTGAGGTTGCTCCCCTGCAAGGCCACGATCCCGATGCTCGCGCCGCCGTAGTCGCCTCCCTTGCCCCCCTTGCCCCCGCACCCGCCGCTGCCGCCGGATCCGCCGGCCGCACCGCCCTGGGGCCGACCTGCCGGGCACGCGTTCATGGTGGAGTCGCGTCCTTTGCCGCCGCCACCTCCGCCGCCGCCCTGGCCGACGCCGCCCGGCTTCCCGTCCTTCCCGCGGACGCCGATCCATCCGTCGACGTCCAGGAGACCAGGATCCACTGCTCCGGCAGCGCGCTCCGCAGGGGCGCCATCTGCTCCCCGCTGCCCTTCCGTGCACGGCATGCTGGACGCACCGAGGCCACCCAGGCCGATGTTGTCCGGAGTCCCGACCGTTTCCGGCAGTCCTGACGTCCCGTCGCTGCCCGTCTCGAGGCCTCCGTCGCCCCCCTGGCCACCCGTCGACTCGATCCCGTCGCCGCACACGGTCACGACCGGAAGCGCGCCCGGCGCCTCGTTCGCGGTGCAGGCGTCCACGCCGTCGTTCCCGACCACGCCGGCATTCGCACGGAAGCTCGGCGCGTCCTCGCCCGGCTCTCCATCCTTGCCGTCGCCTGCGAGGATCACGCTCTCCCGCACGATCGCCCTGGATCCATAGCTCAGGAGCATCGCGATCGACGACTTGTGGTCGCTCGCGGAGGCGTCGGCCGCCTCGACGCGCACCCCGAAGATCACCGACGTCGCATCCTCCCCCGCGATGACCGCATCGTCGTCCCCCGCGACGACCCGCACCGGGATCCCCACGGGCGGCGCGATGACGGTCAACGCGTTCTGCTCGTCGAGCGGCCCTCCGTAGGACCAGTCGCCGCCGGCACACAGACGGCCGCCCCAGAGGTCGACCCCCTGGGGGAGCGAGATGGCCTCCTTGAACAACCCGCTGCACGCGTACACGCGCCGGGTCGGCGCTTGGCCGTCGCGTCGAACCTGCGCGGCTAGGCCAATCGCGCGTTGCAACGTCCTCACCGGCGCGTCCTTCGTGCCGGGACTGTTGTCGTCGCCCTCCTCGCTGACGAACACGCCGCACATGTCGAGCGCCGTCGCCGTCTTCGGATCCCCATCACAAGGAGATGGCTCCGACGGCGGAACCTCGCACCAGTAGGTGTCCGCACAGCTGTCGGAGTAGCACCCCGTGTTCCCTGCGGCGCTCGTCAAGCCGAGCACGATAGGCGCGAGCGAACGGAGGACATCTCGACGGCGACCCATCGATCTAGAACGCATGACCTCGCCTCCCCCTCACCAGGCTCCTTCGAGGAGCACACCCGCGCGTTCGTTCGTCGTCACCGGCACGAGGCGGACGCCAGTGGCTCTTGGCGTACCACCGAAAAAGGCAACCTCCGTAAAGAACGACGCCGCCGTCGCCACGCCGAACACGGCGCTCGTCGCCAGCGACACCTTGCCGAGGGTCGCGAACAGATCCCGCTCGTTCACCTGGTCACGAATGCCGGCGCACGACGCTGGTGCGCTGGCTTCCCGGCACGTATGCGACGTCCACCCCTGCGCGCGAAGCGTGACGTCTCGCTCCCGCAGATCGCCATGGACGACGTGAGCGCGCAGGAGGAAGACCGAGCCGGCCGCCGCCGTAGCCGTCGTCACCGCGATGCCGCCGATCCGCGCCGTCCCCGGCCAGGAAGCCCATGGGCTCGCAGGTCGCGCCTGCGCAGCCGCCGGAGCGCGCAGGGGTCGCGGTGTTTCGTTCGGTGACAGCGGCGCGCCCTCCTCGGCGCTGCTCACCGGCGCGCGCGACACATGAAGAGAGAGCTCATGCTCCGCCTTCGCCACGGCCCGCACGGACTGAAACGCATCTTCTCCGCCCGGTGCTCGGGCCCGCACCATGTGCAGCCCCGGCTCGACGAACAGCGTATAGACGCGCGCGATGCGGCCTACGGCTTTGCCATCGACGAACACCTCGGCGTCCGGCGGGTCGACGGAGACACGGAGCTTCGCGACGTGCGGTGTTGCCTTACGCTGCCCTTCCTCGAATCGCTTCTGCAGCGCGGCCGGCAGCGCCTCGCGCTGCTCGAGGCTCCAGGCCAGGTGTTCGGCCGCATCGCGGTATTTGCCCAACGCGAGCTCGCAGAGGCCGAGCTCCCCGGCAATCTCCGCGCGGTCACGCTCCGTGGTGGACTCCGGGTCTGCGGCGTCGAATGCCGCCTTGTAGGCGGCGTGTGCCTCGGTCCATTGCCCCGCCGCGCGCGCCCTCTGGCCACGGCGAACATGGTCCTTCACCGTCGCGTGCTCTCTCGACCTTGTCGTCGATGGACCGCCCTGGGCGCGCGCTGGGCTCGTAAGGCATGTCGATGCCCCGACCGCAAGGAGAATCGAGAGAAACTGTGGAGCGCAACGCATGTCGCGACGGTAGTTGCGTCAACTGCTCGGCGTCAATGGAGGGTGAAATCGTCATGCGCTCGCGGTTGCCATGAGAAATTGCAGCGCGTGCTAGCAATGTTGTCACCTCGCCTAGGCGCCGAGTGCTGTGCGAGCGCGCAGGTAGCGCATTGGGGCACATTGTCCCACCAAAATGAGCCGGACCGTTCACTTTTCTGACCCCGGGAGGGCCGCTCAGACGTGCTACCGGCATGGGAAAGCCAGCGGGGACCTTCAGCAGCTTCGAGCTCTTCCGGCGCCTGGTGAGGCGCTTCGGGGTCCCGGCGCGCGATGCCGAGGACGTCGCGCAGGACGCGCTGCTGCGGGGGCTGGACGCGGAGGGACGGATCGAGGCAGGCGGGGACCCGGCGCCTTACCGCGTCACGATCGCGGCCAACCAGGCGCGCGACTATGTTCGAAGCGCGCGCCGCCGGCGAGAGGTGCTGACGCCGTCGGACGACCCCGAACTCCACGACGAGCACCCCACGCCGGAAGAGCTGCTCAGGTGGCGCCAGCGGGAAGCCCTGGTGCACGAGCTCATCGCCGGTGTCGAGCCGAAGTACCGGCACATCTTGATCAAGCATGACCTGGAGGAGATCCCGCTGACCCAGATCGCCGCGGAGCTTGGGCTTCACCCTGACGCCGTGAAGACGCTGCACCGTCGAGCCCGCGAGCAGCTGGAGGAGGCGGCGCAACGCCGGAGGGCGAAGCAACGCTCGCGCGGATGGGACGAGACCGCCTGCGTCGTTCCGTTCGGGCTCTATCCACGCCAGGGGTGGAGCGGCTCCCTGCTCCGCTGGAGTTGGAGGCTCCTGGCGCAGGGGGCGAGCGTTGTGCTCGTGAGCGCCATTGTCGCTGCCGTGACCTCCTCGTCCACGCTGCAGGCGTGGGTTCGATCGGCTCTCGATGACGGTTGGCCCGAGCTGGCGGGTCAGGGCTCCGCGCCGCTCCCCGCGGAGCGCCGCGCCGGGCAGGCCGGGACGTCCTCCGCATCACCCGCAGAGCAGGCCCTTGCGCTCCCGGCGGAGCGCCGCGCCGGACAGGCCGGCACAGAAGCGAGCACGACATCCGCTCCGTCGGTGACGGCTGCTCCTCGCGTCTCGTCCTCGACGACGTCCGCGCAGCCGGCGATCAGCGCGCGCGAGAGGAGCCTGATCAGCCAGGCCCGGAGGGCCATCGAGGCTCGCAGCCCAGAGGCGGATCTCGAGGCGCACCGGCTGCTCGAGGCACACGCGGAGGAGTTCCCGCGCGGTCGGCTCGCCGCGGAACGCGAAGAGATGCTCAGGCAGCTTCGCTGACGGGTCGGCTGACCATCAACAGCTAAGCCAGCGGTGCGGTCGGTGCGGTCCTCGGGCAGCACAAGGCCGGGCTCCGCCATGCGTCAGACAAGAATGCTCACGGTTCAGGAGGGAACATGGAGGACATGCTGGGTGCGATGTGGCTCGTCTCGCCGCTCGGGCTCGCGATGATCGCGTGCGTCGCAATCGGCTTCGCGGTCACCGCGCGCGAAGCGCTGGGACGCGAGCGCGGGCTTCGCGAGGCGCGCGAGCACGCGCATGATGACGAGGAGGCAGCCCTCACCGATGCGAAGGAGCAGGCAGCGAGCGAGCGAGACCGATACCGGCGCCTTCTCGACTGTCATGTCGACGCGGCGCTCGCAGAGCTGACGGAGGCCCGCACGCGCCCTGTCCCTTGGCCAGGAAGGGTCCTCGAGTCGTTCTGCGCGACGACGCCTTCGTGGAGGAGAAAGCTGGCCGAGAGCACGGGGTTGGAACCGAGGGAGGTGGAGCGGTTGCTGAGGAGCGACCTGCCGATGACGCCCGGCCTTGCCCGGCAGCTGGAATCCTTCACCGGCACGCCTGCGCGGTACTGGGAGCGCCTGTGGCGGCTGCACGACGACTACCGAACGGACGCGGAGACGACGGTGGTCATGCAGATCGGTGCGCCCAGCACCAAGCGTGAGAGCTCGGCGCTTCCCGCGGAGTCGGTGGCGCCGAGCTCGGCGCCACCGACTCCGCCGACGATACCGCCCCGCGCGCTCGACGTTCCTCCGCCCGTGGTATCGTCTCCCGAGCTTGCGGCCAGGAGTCCGCGGGCGAAGCTCCCGCCGCCTCCGCTGCCGCGGCTTCGGTCGCCGCTCCCTGTCCGCACCGCCGCGGGGGCGGAGTTCGTTCAGCGCGCCGCCACGCTGACGAGCTTCCCGCTACAGCGTGACGAAGGGGGGACGAGCTCCGCCAACGCGTCCGACTGGGAGGACGCAGAGCGCTCTCCGTTGAACACGACACTTCCGGGCGTAGGGAGCCATGGATGAGCGCCGCCGCGCTTCGCAACTACACGCCATCAGGAGCCTGCTGGCGAGCATGGCGCCGCTACGGAACTGAGCAGCTACGGCTGACGTCTTCCTTTGGTTGCGGATAGCGAAGACCGCGAATCGGCGCCGCATGAGGCCGACGCGCGGCATCTCCCGCTTAGGGGGATTGCCCGAGGGGGAGGGTAAAACCATGGGTCGTCCGTCGAATGAAGACGAGCGCGCCGCCGCGCACGCGCGCCTGTTTTGCCCGGCCGTGGTACGCGCCGTGCTGCGCTGGCTGCGGAGGCTGGGGGTCCCACTGTGCCATCGTGCCGTAAGCGCCCGGCCAACGCCATGGGCACAGCCCCTTGCGGCTCTCGCCGGGGTCGACGATGCTGGGCGCGGGGCGGCGTCGGCCCACGACTCGGCGCGGGCACAGACGGTCCTGAAAGAAGGCCCGGCGAAGCGGCATCCGCCTGCGTCGCCGGCCGAGGCTCGCGTTGTTCAGGTCGCGTCGGTATCGCCGGCGCTCGGAGCAGCGCGCGACGATCTCGCCCATGCGTCGGGCAGCAACTCGTCCAGGCGGTCGCGCTGCCAGCCCGCCTGCAACCTGCCGATGACGTCTGTCGCCCAGGCGAGCGGGTTGACTCCGTGCATCCGACACGAGCCGAAGATCGTATAGCCGATGGCCAGGCGCTGAGCGCCCTTATCGGAGCCCGCGAATAAATAGTTTTTTCTTCCGAGGGCTACACGTCTTAGCTGCCGCTCGACTTCGCCGTTGTCTATCTCGAAGCGTCCATCCGTGAAGCAGCGCCGCCACGCAGCCGCCTGATTGATGGCGTACTGGGTAGCGATGCAGAGCGGCGTACCTGGTACGAGCCGAAGGTGCAGCTCGTGAATCCACTGATACAGCTCGTCCACAACGGGGAGCGACCGCTCCTGCCGGCGCGCCAGCCGCGCCTCCGTGGACAGCGCCTCCTCTTTGCAGGTCGACTCGATTCGGTAGATGGCTTTGAAGTACGAGAGCGCTACCGCCGCTCGCGCGTCGCCACCCTTGGCCGCCTTCTCGAACTTGGCGCGGATGTGCATCCCGCAGCCGAGCCGACGCTCCTCGGGCACGATCATCTCGCCGTCGTCGCCTCCGCGGAGCATCGCGCCATAGCCCGCGTACCCATCGCCCTGCAAGTAGCCGGTGAAGCCCTGCAGCAGCGCGGCTGGATGCTTCGCCTTCCAGTCCGGTGCGTACAGGAACGCCACGAGACCCGCCCCGACGAAGGCCCAGATATGACCTCGCTTCACCCCCGCCGGATGATCTCGATCCAGCACCCGCATCCCCGTGTCGTCGGCGCGCAAGTAGAACGAGTCCAGCACCCGCTCCGCGATCCTCTCAGCCACCGGAGCGAGCACGTCGAGCGCGAAGGCCGACCAGTCGCCCAGAGTCGACGGAGACAGCGACACGCCGAAGCGAGCGTATTGCTGCGACTGCCGGTACAGCGGCATCGAGTCCTCGAACTTCTCGACAAGGATGCTGGCGAGCAGCCCCGGTCCCGGACGCCCTCGGTCCATCACCTTCTCGCTGTCCGCCGTCGTTACACCCTGCTCCGGGCAGCGCGGGCAGGCGAGCTTCTCCCGCTGCTCCTCGATGATCTTGAACTGCGCCGGCACGAACTCGAGCACTTCGCTCGTACGATGGCCAATGCACTTCTTGTCCGCGCCGCACTGCGGGCACGTCCGCTCGGCCTCGGGGACGGGCACCACGCGCGTCTCACGCGGAAGGTGTTCGGGAAGCGGCGCGCGCCCGCCCCGTCCTCGCGGCGGCTTCGGCGGCTCAGGGGGTTGCGGCACCAGCCCCTGCTCCGGCTGCGGCGCAGCGTCCGCGCCGAGCTCCGAGCCCGCCGCCCCCGGCGGAGCTTCCGCCCCGAGCTCGGCGAACATCAGCATCAGCTGCTCGGTAGAGACCTGCTGGCTCTTGCGGCCGTACAGCTCGCGCAGCGCGCTTGCGAGCCTCGCCGAGAGCGCGGTGTTCTTGTCGCGCAGCTGGACCAGCAGTCCGAGCACCAGGTCGATGAGCTCCGGAAGCTGCCCGGCGGCCGCCAGCTGCTCGAGCTTGCTCCGCACGTCCGCCAGATCGGCGGGCAGTTGTGCCTGGGACTGAAGAGGACTGGTCACGTGGCGCGCGAGATAGCTATCCCACGCGCATCCATCAAGCTTTGCTTCGACGGAGCAATTTTTCTCACGCTGGGTCTCCAGCGCTTGCGCCGCACGGCCTCGGACAGGTCGAACCCTTCGAGCATCAGCGACAGCTCGGCCGCCTCGACCTCGACGTGGGTGGCCCCCTTGGGCAGGTCGCGGGCGAGGTGGAAGCGCCCGCGGGCCAATTTTTTCGCCACGATCATGTAGCCGGTGCGGTCCCAGAACAAGACGCGCACCTGGTCACCACGCCGATTCCTGAACACGAACAGATGCCCGCAGAGCGGGTCAGCTCCGAAGCGCTGAGAGACCAAGGCCGACAGCCCATCAAAGCTCTTGCGCAGGTCCGTGGGCTCGGCTGCGATGTACACGCGCACCGACGGCGGCAGCGTCAGCATGGCGTCTCCTCGGCCGCGAGCGCCAGGACCCGCTCGAGCGTGGCCGGGTCGAAGCCCGGCCGGACCCGCACCACCCGCCCGTTGGGCAGCGCGATCTCGATCGGCTCCGGCGCGACGATCGATGCGTCCGCCACCACGTGGACCGGCAGAAAGCGCGGTGCTTCGGTCAACGACGACGGCGAGGGCTGTGAGGGCCGGTCAGCTCGCAGCTTCCAGCGCCACCAGTAGAGCTGCTTCGGCTTGTATCCTTCACGCCGCGCGAACCTCTCGGCGCTCAGCCCGCTGCGCTCCCATCGCTCCACCCGCTCGGCCCACTCCGCCTTCGTCGCCATCGCTTCCTCCTTCGCGATGGGGATAGGTAACCGGCGCCACGCCGACGATCACGATGGCGTTGGTCGGGCGCTTACATCGTGCCGACGTCGCAGGCCAAATCTGGCTCAATGCCTGGGAGAGTTGGCCCAGGTTCGATCCGAAGCGCGGCAGGCCGGAACGCTGGTTGAACGCGATCACTGTACACGTTGCGTCGCACTATCACCAGCGTATGCAGCACCGCAGAGAGGAGCTTGTCGATCTGATCGATGTGGCCGATTCAGCGCCGGATGCCGCTGCTACGATGGAATCCGACAGCATCAGGACGGCCACTATCGACGCGGTGAACGACCTCGAACCGAAGCTGCGCTTTGTTCTCGTGGCACATGATCTCAAGGGAGCCTCAATGGCCCAGATCGCCGAAGACGCAGGGCTACCTCTCTCTGTGATTTACAAGCGACGCGCCAAGGCGTTAGGCGCGCTGCGTCACATCATCGGGCTTCGGGAAGCCATGGAGGACTTCGCCTGGAAAGTGGGGCTGCAATGACAATCAAAGGCCTGATTGTTCACTTTCGACGTGACTTGGACGACCACGAGGCCGAGCGAACAATCGTCGCTCTCATGATCTTCTAGGGGTTATCCCTCTACCAGCGGGCCCGCACCAGAACACCCCGGCGCTGGACCGGCCAGACTCGCAACTGGACGCCGGTTGGCCCTGTGACCCTCAACCCCCACACCCATGAGGCCAAAGCACTCATGAGGATGTAACCGAATCGTCGGACAAATTGTCTTGACACCCATCGGTGACGGGCCTCTGAGCATCGCCTGTTGATGTCCTTGGCATAGAGGGCGAAGTTCGGGCCAGTGGAGCAGAGATGTAAATATGCCTGTGCAGAAGATGGCCGTATCACGCGGGCGGGAGGGTGGTGTGCGGGATCTGGCTGCGGTCGAAGAGCCAGGCATCGGGGGGGACGATGGATTCGAGACCTGAAATCAGATCGGTGAATAGCTCCACTGGAGACTTGTTCAAGGCGTGAAGAGCAACCCACTCCTCGAGCTGCTCGTTAGACGTCGGCTCAATGCATCTTACCTCCGCGCATTTATTGAGCGCGCGGAGGAAAAATTGTTCAGCCTCTTCTGCCTGTGGGTGTTTGCCGGCGATCTCCTGCACCGCCATGACAGCTACCACGGCGACCGAAGGAGCTAGACTGGAAGCGGGCCCAGCTCTCTCAAGAAACGCGCGAAGCATGATGATGCCTTTCTCGAAAGGCATCCCAACACGAAGTCCGAGCCAAGTCCCCTGCGCCAGAAGACCCATGGACAACTCTGTATCCTGACCCGCAACGCGCAGAATGAGCGTAAGCAGGTCCGGCCAGGCGCAGACCGCGACGAGCCTGCGAGCCGCATCCCGGTTAAGTACTAACCACCGCTCGCTGTCGCCGCCCCTCTTCGCCGCATGCGCTAGATGCCCGAGAATCGCTACGCACAATCGAACATCTGCAACGTCTTCGGCGATCTGGAGCGCCTCGCTCCAAAGGGCATTCGCCCTGTCAACGTCCCCTTGCTGGGACCACGCGTACGCCATACCATTAAGAATGACGCCTCGGGCACGGCGATTGCTGGCTTGGTCACTCAGGGCGATCGCTCTGTTCCAGAGCTTGAGCGCCTCTTCGGTCTTACCCTGAGAAAGGAGCACAGATGCGCGGTTTGAAAATTCGGCAGCCTGTTCGTTCGGGCTGAGAGAAACGCTGCTGGCTCGCTCTGTATCGCCGAGAATCGCGATCGCTTTGCCACGTTCTCCCCGTTGCAGCAGCACGCTAGCCTTATTTAGGGCAATGGCAGCTTTACCTTCGTCGTCTCCACTTCGCTCGGCAATTGCGTGTGCCTCGTCCCACAGCCTGGAGGCAACGTGCGCATCGCCGTCGAGCGCGCAGAGGACGGCCAGTCTGTCGAGGATGGACCCACGTTGACTTAGGATCTTCGGGTCTGCGGTTGCGGGGTCGACCCTCCGGTGGCATGCCAATGCCATGCCATAAAGTCGCTTCGCGGTGCTGGTCGCCCCGACGACCTCCTCAGCCATCGCCCACCACCAGTACGCACGAGCATCATCTCCAAGACGAAGTGTCGCCTGACAAATTCCGACAATCTCCCGGAAGCGCGACTGCTTGAACCAATTTCTGGCGATTACGTCACACCCCCGCACCGCTATGTCTTGCTCTCCAGCCGCCAGTGCCAGTCGGTAGATCTCGATCGCTCGATCCTCGCTCCCCCTTTTCTCCCACGCCTTGCGCAGCCACCGCGCCGCCCGCCCTGTCGCCTCACCATGCTCCTCCTCCGACAGCACCTCCCGCAACACCGGCTCCACCACCGCCGGCACTGCATAACGGGGTGCGCCCGTCTCCATCTCGATCCCCACCTCCACCAGCCCCAATTCGCCGGCCCGCGCGAGGTGCGGATCCACCTCTCCCTCCACGATCGCTTCCACCGCCGTGCGGTCCACTGGCAACCGCACCACCGCGAGCTGCGCCAGCATCCTGTGGCACGCTGCGGCCTGCTGCCTCACCAGCCCGTCGAGGAAGATCTCCTCCCGGAACTCCTCCGCCTTGGCCGCCATCTCCGCGAGGAGCGGCATCACATCCACGCTCGTGCACCCGAGCACCCGGTTCAGCCGTTCGAGGAGCCGCGGGTTTCCCCCCGCAATTTCGACCATGCGGGCCCGCATCTCGGTATCGATCATCATATCGCCCCCCAGGTGCGGGAGTTGCGCGAGCTTCTTCCGCAGATCGGCACCGCGCATCGACTCCATCCCCTCGGGCACGAGGAACGGCCCCGAGTCCGGGCTTGCGAGCTGGAACGCGAACCGGCTGGTGACGATCATCCGGCTTTCCGAGCACGTCTCGCGGATGGCCTGCGCCACGGCCTGGAGCACGTCGAGCGCTTCCAGATGAGGGCCGGCGGCGAGGTTCGCGAGATCGAGGTTGCGTTCGAAGTCGTCGAAGATGAAGAGCGCCGGAGCCTGTTCGAGAGGCCCCTCGAGCGCGCTCCGGATCCGTGCTTTCAGCGGCAGGTCGCTGTTCATGCGCGCGGTCACCTCGGGGTAGCGGTCGTGCAGCGCGCGCAGGAGCTGGAGCTCGTCCAGCTTGCCGACGCAGACAACCCGCTGGTGGCCCGGCATGCGGTCGAGCAGGCGCGCCGCGAGGCTGCTCTTGCCGAGCCCGCCGAGACCGTGCAGCAGGACGCCTTCGGCGTGGCCTTCGTCTCCCTGCCGGCTCTGGAGGACGCGCAGGCAGCGCTGGATCGAGCGGCGCCGGCCGACGAAGGCGCTGCGCGAGCACACCTCCATCTGGGCGTTGGCCTCGATGAGCTCTGAGCGCGCCTCACGGGTGCGGAGCTTGGCGCGGCCCGGTGTCTGCTTCGGGGTCACCAGCGCGCCCAGCGGAGTGGCGTCCGCATACAGCCGGAGGAGCGGCCAGTGCGCGGACCGCTCCTCGAACAGCTTCCGCCTCGCGGCCGCGACGGCTTCGTCGACCCGGGCGCCGGAGCCGAGGCGATCGTAGAGCGCTTCGGCCGCGAGGGTCGCGGCGGCGTCGCCGACGGGCAGTGCCCAGCCGAGCACGGCCGGCGCGCCGGCGCGGACGAGCGCCTCACAGAGCGAGGGGAGGTCCTCCCGGTCGGCGGTCGTGCCACCTGTGCGGCACCCGGAGAGAAAGACGAGGCGAGGCCACGCGGTCTCGAATGCGCGGGCGAGGTCGTCGGCGAAGACCGGGTGCACGTCCCCGCGGTCGTCCTCGAAGTAGAAGCATGGCCGATCACCCTCGTGCCCCGCGTGGCCGCTCAGGTGCACCACGTCGAAGTGCTCGGCGCCGACGTCACGCAAGCGCTCCTTCAGCCCGCGCAGTGTGCCGCTTTCCTCGACCAGAAGCTCGATCGGCTGCGTCCTCGTGGCATCGAGGATCCGGGCCTCTTCGCGCTCGAAGTCGAGGACGGGGCGCACGGGTTCCGGCGACGTCGCCATGAAGAGCACGCGGAGGGGACGGTTCTGCGCGACGGCGGCAGGCCGAGCAGCGACGCTGGCGAGCCGCCGGACGGGCGTGAGCAAGCGGTGCGGGTGGGCACACAGAAAGCCCGCGCGGTGCAGGAGCTCCCACGGGAGGCGGGCGAGAGGCGCGTCGGCTTCGAGGTGCAGGGTGAGGTCGGAGCGCCCGGAAAGGAGCGGTTCGAGCCAGCCCTCCGCGCCGTCGAGCCAGCGGTAGAGAGCGTCGCCAATCGCTTCCGCACGATAGGGGAGCGAGGCTTCATCGGCGTCAATCCGGCGAACCAGCTCGTCGATCGCGCCCTCGCCCAGCGCGCGCTCGCGAGGAGGCTCTGTGCCGACGTCGAGGTCCGCGAAAGACAGGACCTCTCCGCCTTCCGTCTGATGCCCTGCGCGCAGGATGTACGAGCGCATCTCGTTCTAGCCTCTCAACCTGTTGTGCCGTGACCCACGGAGCATATCCCTGCCGCGTCAACTAGGGGCGCTCGATCTGGTGGGGCCTCGCGAGTACCGAGCGCAGACTCACCGCAGTGGACTATCAGCCAACAACGAAAAATAGCGATCCAGTACCCTGGTACGGTCGAAGAGCCATCCATCCTCAGGAACAAGGGCTTCCAGGCGAGAGATCAGGGAGGGGAGGAAGCGGGAAGGCTCGCAGAGCTCTTCGCGAGAAAAATATTCACGCAGTTGATCTGGAATCACAACACCCCTCTTGCTCGCGCACTCTGCCAGCATCTCGGCGCCGCAGCGCTGGAATTGATCGATGCCAGGATGACTGTTGCCGCGAACGCCAGTAAGAAAAATCGTCGCAGCGGCAATATGTGGCGAGATCGTGGCATCAGCCCCGAGTGCTCCGAATAGAAAGCGAGCCGCCTCCACAAACTCGTTCAACGCTACTTCCGTGTGCACGCAAAGCCAGAACGCCTGCGCACCACACGAAACACGCATCGACGGGACGATGACGCCGAGGTTAACGAGGGGAATGACGAGGTCTGGCCAGGCCCCCATTCGGGACAAGTCTTCGATGGCTTGGGAACACATACGTTGTCCGCAGCTAGGGCCGTACGCGTCGCTCATGCTCGCGAGCACAATGGATCTCCCCCGTATGTCGCCGTTCTTCTCGTAGAGCATGAGCGCACGCTCCCAATAGGCATATGCCTCGTCCTTTTGGTTGGACCCCACTTTAAATCCGGCCAGTTGCTGCAAAGTCGCAGCGTGCCCAAGTTCGTCGCCAGTACGTTCTTGAAGCGCGCGCGCTTCGTCCCACAGCGCAAAAGCCTCCGATCGCCTCCCGTCGCACGCGAGTCCGTTGGCCATATTGTGGAGAATGGCCGCCCTGGTCTCTGCGTCGCCAAACTTAGACTCAACAGCAAGCGCCATATTCCACAACTCGAGAGCCTCTTGAAGTCGCCCCTCGCGTTGAAGTAGACAGCCAAAATTGCACAAAAGGAGGACGTACTGACGACCATGCGCGGCAATAAAATCTTCGTCTGCATCTGGAACACTTGCCAGCGCCTGTTGGTAGTGTGCCTTGGCCTGCGACCGCTGGCCCAGTACCTCCTCAGCGCCCGCAAGAGAACTAAGCGCGCGAAAGTCGTCCCCCAGCTGAAGCATTTCTTGGGCGATCGCTGCGGCCTCACGGAATCGCGAGCGTTCGCTCCAAAAAGCTGCGAGAGTGGTTCCCGCAACGATCGCGATCTCTTGTTCCCTTGAAGCGAACGCAAGCCTGTACACTTCAAGAATCCGTTCCTCCGTGGCACTTCCGTTGGCTTTCCACCATGCCTGGTAAAGCCACCTAGCCGCCCGCCCGCAGGCCTCCCGTCGCTCTTCCTCAGATATCTCTTCTACAAGCAGCGGCCTCACCACCGCGGACACCTTAAAACGAAGCTCCCCTGTCGCGCCGTCCGGCATCACCTCAAGCAGTCCCACCTCTCTTGCATTATCCAGGTGAGGCACCACTTCTCCGGCCACCACCGCTTCAACCGCGGCGCGGTCCACTGGCAAGTTCACCACCGACAGCAGTGCCAGCATAGACCGGCAAGCCGGCGCCTGCTGTTTCATGAGCTCGTCGAGGAAGATCGCCTCGCGAAACTCCTCCACCGTGCCGGCCATCGCCGCTAGGATCGGCAACGCCTTCTCCCGGGTCGCCAGCACCTTGTCGAGCCACTCCAGAAGGCGCGGGTTACCCGCGCCGAGTTCGATCGCCCGGCGGCGCACCTTCGGATCTCCTCCAGCACTCGACCGCAAGCTTTCGAGCTGCGTAACCTTCTTGCCCAGCTCCGCCCCGCGCATGGAATCGAGCATCTCCTCGTGAAGCCGCGCCGGCCCGGAGAGGGCGAATGCGTAGCGGCAGGTCACGATCACCCGGCTTTCCGAGACGCTCTCCCGAATCGCTGCGAGTACTGCGGTCAGCACATCGAGCGCGGCCGGCTTAAGACCGGCGGCAACGTTCATCCGGTCGAGGTTGTGCTCGAAGTCGTCGAAGACAAGCAGCGCCGGCTCCTGTCCGAGCGGGCCTTCGAGGAGCTGTCGGATGCGGGCCTTTAGCGGGATCGCGCGGTTGAGGAGCCCGATTGCTTCCGGCAAGCGATCGCTGACCACCCGCAGGAAGGCAATCTCATCGACGGCACCAACCCACACGAAGCGCCGCCGGCAGCTCGACATACGATCAAGTAGGCGGGCTGCAAGGCTGCTCTTACCCGTTCCGCCGAGACCGTGAAGCAAAAGGCCCTCGGCATGCACCTGCTCTCCCTCGCGGCTTCGCAGTACACGGAGGCATCGTTGAAGCACCCGACGACGACCCACGAAGCGCCCGCGCGGGCAGACCTCCACCTGGGCGCCGGCGTCGAGGAACTCCTTTTCGGCGCTGCGCACGCGGATCCGCTCGCGCTTCGGCGTCCGTTCTGGCGTGACCAGCGCGTTCAGCGGTACTCCGCTCGCGTAGAGGCGAAGCAGGTGCCAGTCGGGTAAATTGTCCTCGATGAGCTTGCGGCGAGCAACAGCCACCGATTCGTCAATCGCCTTACCAGCGGCGAGGTGCTCGTAAAGCTCCGCGGCAGCGATGCTCGCGGCGTGGTCGCTGACCGGGAGCGCCCAGCCGAGGACCGCGGGGGCGCCAGCACCGACGAGCGCTTCGCAGAGCGAGGGGAGCGCCCCCACGTCGACCGCCTGCGCGCTTTTGCACCCCGAGAGAAAGATGAGCCGCGGCCAGGCATTTGAGAACGTGCGGGCCAGCGCGCTGGCGGATGCGGGCAGCATCTGGCCGGTCTCATCTTCTAGGAGGAAGCGTGGGACTCCGTCGTGCACGTCGGCGTGGCCGGTCAGATGAAGGACGTCGAAGTAACCTGGACCGTGCTCAACGACGCGCTCCTCCACCCCTTCGAGGCTGCCGCTCTCCTCGACCAGGAGCTCGACGGGACGGCGCTGGGTGGCTTGGAGGATGAGGCTCTCCTCGCGCTCGAAATCGAGGAGATGCGCCACGTTCTCCGGAGACGAGGCCATGAAGAGAACGCGGAGGGGACGGTTGGCCGGCAGCGGCGTGGACGCGAACAGCGGGAGCGCCGTGGCCGGCGCGATTCGGCGCACGGGGGTGAAGGTGTGGAAGGGGTTGGCGCAAAGGAAGGCGCCGTCGCGGCAAAGCAGTTCCCAGGGGAGGTGGCGTAACCGTTGGTCAACGTCGATGTGGAGGGCCGCAGGGCCGGTGACGACACGCTCCAGCCAACGCTCTGTGGGGCCATCGAGCCAGCGGTAGAGACGGCTGCCGAGGTTGGCGAGGTTGGAGCCGCGCTTCTTGTACTCGGCGTCGACCTCGCGGCAGAAGGAGTCGATGGACTCGGGCGGGAGGGGACGTTGGCAAGGGATGGGCCGAGGCGCGGAGACGTCGTCAAAAAATCGGATCTTGGTGCTGTCGAAAACCTGGAGGACGTACGGCTTCATGTCGATTCCACGGGCGGGCGATCACGTGCGGCTCAGGATGGCTGCTACGGAAAGCCCGAAGGCGACCGCGTAGGCGAATGTCCAGATTTTGAGGAGCCTCATGCTCCGACCCATCGAGGTATTGTACCTCGCGAGCAGGTCGGTGTGGCCGCCGAGCGACCAGACCTGCGGCCACGCGAGGTCGAGGGCGACGCCGGCGGCGAGGATGCAGGCGATCATGGCCGCGACGCCGATCCACGGCTGCTTCATGTCCTTGAGCAGCGCGGCGATGAGGCCGGCGGTCCCAATGGCGACGGTGAAGAGGAATTTGCCGAGATCGTAGGCGCGGGCGGTGCCCTGGGTGAGCTCGTAGGTCATCCAGCTGCGGACGGCGGCTTCAGTCTCCGCAGCGCGGGGGCGGATGGGCTCGGGCGGCGCGGGATTGGTCATTTGTCGACCTCGCGGCGTTCACACTCCCACTTGTAATAGCGGCTTTTGCACTTGGTGCAGAAACCGCCAGCGTCGGCGGAGAGAATGAGTTTCTGGCCGTCGTCGTCTGCGTCCTCCTCACAGATGACGATGTCGGAATGAGTGGGACATAGGTAGAGGATGCGCTTGGACATGGTGGTACACGATCATTATGAAACAAGATTGGAATGTGGCACCTTAGTTCGATCGAAAAGCCAAGCATCGTGGGGGACGAGGGCTTCCAGAGCCGAGATTAAAGAAGGGAGGAAGCGTGCCGGATCTCGGAGACGTTCGTGGGCGATCCAAGTCTCAAATTGACTGTCGGGGACGCCACGCGCTCGAGCACAATAGATGAGCATACCCTCGCCAATCCTCTCGAGCTGGTCGAGTTGGGCATGAGCCGCACCCCGCATCTTAATACTTAAGGCTACGGCGGCGCCTACTCTAGGCAACAGATGGTCGCGATCTGTTCCATCAAACAGCCGAAATAACTTGCTAGCGAGGTTGCAAACGTTCTCGAGTGGAACCTCTACGTGCAGGCAGAGCCAAAAGGCTTGAGCGTATACATAATCAGCAGACGACTCACTAATGTCACCCGTGACGCCGATTGCATTAACAACATCCGACCATGCTCCCAGCGATGCAAGGCCGCAAACGGATTTCGTGCAAAGGTCCCTTGCGCGGTCCGGCTCGCCGCGTTCCTTGATCATCCCGGCCATGTTGATGAGCGACATGTACTTTCCGTGCAGGTCGCCGGCCAGTTCGCTCAGTGCAATTGCTTCCTCCATCTGAGAGATCGCGTCTTGGAGCTTTCCGCTCTTCCTCATCGCGTAGGCAATGTTGTTGCGAACGGTCGCGACACTTTTGATGTTTCCAATTTGCGCCTGGATTGAGCACGCGTGCTCCCAAAGCGCGCCTGCCTGATCCTCCTGGACCATCTGGCAGAGGATGGTTGCCACGTTATTTAGCGTAATAGCCTGGCCCTTGACGTCGCCGATCTCCTCCTGCAATTCTAGGACACGACGGAATGAGTCCATGGCTTCGTCGACGTGTCCCAGTCTTGTCAGCGCGTATGCGATGTTGCCGCGAGTAACGGCCTCGTTCTTCTTGTCACCCTCCTCCTCGATTGCGACGAGTGCTTCCTGCCAGAGGTTTACGCTTACGTCCAGCCGGCCTTTTCGAGACATAATACTGGCCATGTTGTTCAGCGGCGCCGACACCAACCGCGGTGCTTTTGCTTTTTTCGCCATGGCAAGCGAGTCTTGGAGGAGGTTCATCGCCGCCTCGTAATCCCCAGCTTCCTGGAGTACGCGTGCCTTGTTGTTGAGCGCGGTGCAAAGTATCTTCAGCGAGTCGATGGATTGGGCCAGCGAAATTGACTCATCCAGTAGCTTGGATGCCTTTTGGAGCTCCCCTCGGTACATCATGCGAAGAGCAACGCTGTTAAGGATGGAGGCCCTCGCAGCTGTGGATTCTCTCGTTTGGCTGCCGCCGTCTGCGGGGCATCCGCGGAGTGCCTCTTCATAATTATGTCCGGCGGAATCGGTTTGACCTAGGACCGCTTCTGCGCTTGCTAGCGCATGGTGGATTCGATAATCCTTGACGATTCCGAGCGTGAGTCTGCACATTGCTACCACGTCTCTAAATCGAGATAGATCGATCCACCTTTGCGAGATTGTCGCACAGATTTCTGCTGCGATCCCCGTGCAGCGCGCGATGCACGCCAACCGATGCACCTCCATCGCACGCTCCTCAGTCGTGCTGGTTCTCTCGGTCCACGCCGTATGCAGCCATTTCGCCGCCCGCCCTGTTGCCGCGCTGCGCTCCTCCTCCGACAGCACCTCCCGCAACACCGGCTCCACCACCGCCGGCACTGCATAGCGGGGTGCGCCCGTCTCAGGCTCGACCCCCACCTCCACCAGCCCCAATTCGCCGGCCCGCGCGAGGTGCGGCTCGACCTCCCCTTCGACGATTGCGTCCACGGCCGCCCGGTCCACTGGCAACCGCACGACGGCGAGCTGCGCCAGCATCCTCTGGCACGCCGCGGCCTGCTGCCTGACCAGCCAGTCGAGGAAGATCTCCTCCCGAAACTCCTCCGTGACGGCTGCCATCTTCGCGAGAATCGATAGCAGATCCACGTCCGCACTCCCGACCACGCGATTTAGGCGTTCGAGAAGCCGTGGGTTTCCCCCCGCGATTTCGACCGCGCGCGCCTTGACCCCTGCATTGTCCAGCGATTCGCCCCCAAGGTGCGAGAGTTGCGCCAGCTTCTTCCGCAGATCGGCACCGCGCATCGACTCTAGGGCCTCGGGCGCCAGAAATGGGCCGGATTGCGAGGCCGCTTGGAGCGCAAACGCGAACCGGCTGGTGACGATCATTCGGCTCTCCGAGCACGTCTCGCGGATGGCCTGCACCACGGCCTGGAGCACATCGAGCGCATCCGCATGAGGGCCAGCGGCGAGGTTGGCGAGGTCGAGGTTGCGCTCGAAGTCGTCGAAGATGAAGAGCGCCGGGGCCTGTTCGAGAGGCCCCTCGAGCGCACTCCGGATCCGCGCCTTGAGCGGCAGGTCGCTGTTCATGCGCGCGGTCACCTCGGGGTAGCGGTCGTACAGCGCGCGCAGGAGCTGGAGCTCGTCCAGCTTGCCGACGCAGACAACCCGCTGGTGGCCCGGCATGCGGTCGAGCAGGCGCGCCGCGAGGCTGCTCTTGCCGAGCCCGCCGAGACCGTGCAGCAGGACGCCTTCGGCGTGGCCTTCGTCTCCCTGCCGGCTCTGGAGGACGCGCAGGCAGCGCTGGATCGAGCGGCGCCGGCCGACGAAGGCGCTGCGCGAGCACACCTCCATCTGGGCGTTGGCCTCGATGAGCTCTGAGCGCGCCTCACGGGTGCGGAGCTTGGCGCGGCCCGGTGTCTGCTTCGGGGTCACCAGCGCGCCCAGCGGAGTGGCGTCCGCATACAGCCGGAGGAGCGGCCAGTGCGCGGACCGCTCCTCGAACAGCTTCCGCCTCGCGGCCGCGACGGCTTCGTCGACCCGGGCGCCGGAGCCGAGGCGATCGTAGAGCGCTTCGGCCGCGAGGGTCGCGGCGGCGTCGCCGACGGGCAGTGCCCAGCCGAGCACGGCCGGCGCGCCGGCGCGGACGAGCGCCTCACAGAGCGAGGGGAGGTCCTCCCGGTCGGCGGTCGTGCCACCTGTGCGGCACCCGGAGAGAAAGACGAGGCGAGGCCACGCGGTCTCGAATGCGCGGGCGAGGTCGTCGGCGAAGACCGGGTGCACGTCCCCGCGGTCGTCCTCGAAGTAGAAGCATGGCCGATCACCCTCGTGCCCCGCGTGGCCGCTCAGGTGCACCACGTCGAAGTGCTCGGCGCCGACGTCACGCAAGCGCTCCTTCAGCCCGCGCAGTGTGCCGCTTTCCTCGACCAGAAGCTCGATCGGCTGCGTCCTCGTGGCATCGAGGATCCGGGCCTCTTCGCGCTCGAAGTCGAGGACGGGGCGCACGGGTTCCGGCGACGTCGCCATGAAGAGCACGCGGAGGGGACGGTTCTGCGCGACGGCGGCAGGCCGAGCAGCGACGCTGGCGAGCCGCCGGACGGGCGTGAGCAAGCGGTGCGGGTGGGCACACAGAAAGCCCGCGCGGTGCAGGAGCTCCCACGGGAGGCGGGCGAGAGGCGCGTCGGCTTCGAGGTGCAGGGTGAGGTCGGAGCGCCCGGAAAGGAGCGGTTCGAGCCAGCCCTCCGCGCCGTCGAGCCAGCGGTAGAGAGCGTCGCCAATCGCTTCCGCACGATAGGGGAGCGAGGCTTCATCGGCGTCAATCCGGCGAACCAGCTCGTCGACCCCGCCCTCGCCCAGCAAGCGTTCGCGAGGAGGCTCGGTGCCGACGTCGAGGTCCGCGAAAGACAGGACCTCTCCGCCTTCCGTCTGATACCCTGCGCGCAGGATGTACGAGCGCATCTCGTTCTAGCCCCCTCATCAGCTCTGGCGGGCCCGGATGGTATCGCACAACCTGTGCGCCCGTCCAGGGCGCGCCCGGGACCGGAGGTGCTATGGGTCGGTCCAAGGACCTCGGTCCTGCAAGTGACCGTCGGCGCCATCGCGTCAGTCGGGCTCGCCTACTGGCTACGGCAGATCAACGCGGAGAGGTCGGGCTCATCAAGGCCGCGGGTCAACCCGAGCAGCGGTCGGCGCTGCCGCTCGCGTTCCACGCAGGGCTGCGCTCCCGCGCGACCTGCGGGCTGCGTGTCTGCGACGCGGACCTCGAGTGGCCAACCGAGCGCGACCGCGTGCTCGGTGAGGCTGTACTGTAGGTGCGCCGACTCTGGATGGTGCAGGACCTGCGCGGGGTGGGACTGCTGCACGTATACGATCGCCAACCGCTCGGGATGGCGCGGCGCGATCTTGAATGAGGCGAACGCAGCGCCGTCGCGCCGCTCAGCAGTGCCGGCGCTCATCGTCCACCTCCACGGGACGCGGAGAGGCGCGCAGCGCTTCGAGCACCATCGTGCCGAGGAGCGCGAGCAACCGGCGTCGACGGAACGGGGAGAGACTGTCCCTGCACGGCGGCAAGGGCAGCAGCAGGCTCGGATGCGACGGTTCGCCACGGTTCGGCACCGCGAACTCGACCCGACGGATCGCGATGGTTCGCCCCGCGGAATCGTCCCGCCCGAAACACCGGTCGATGACGAGCGGTCGCCGGAAACAGTAGCGGTTTTCGTAGTTTCCGCCTGCTTCGCCGCCGAGGGCGGCTTCGGTGTGGCCCAACGCGGCGCCCTCTTCCGCCGCATCGCCCCCGGTTAAGGGCCGCGGCATCATCGATCGGGGTCGGCGCCTAAGTCCGGCGGCGCAGCGCCGAGGGATTCTCCTTCGCTCGCCGCCCTGCTGCCGGGCCCGTCGATGCGCTGCCGCCTGTTTCGGGATCGTGCCTGCGTCCCCGCACTCTGCCGGCCCAACGGTTGGGGCTTCTGCCGCGCGTGGGTGCGCGCAGCGCACCCACGCGTCGGTCACAAGCCCCTTGTTGGACAGGCGCATGCAGGACACCGCATGCGGTCGCGATTTCACGGACCACCACGTGCTTTCGAAGGGGAAGATGGCGCCACGGCGATGTTGACATGCTTGTAGGAGATGCCGTCGCTCTCAATGTCGACCGGCAACGTAACGCGATCGTTAGATATGAGAACCACATATCGAACAGACCGCAGCTCAACGGCGGCGAGCCCGCCAGATGAATAGAGCCTCGCCTGACGGATCGCCTGGGCGGATGCCTTGTGCACCGCCGCATCCGTACAGCTGCGAAGTCGCTTCCACTCGGTCAAGACCAGTCGGGAACCAGACTCTACCACTTGAGATACCGCTTGGGTTCCCATCGTGGTGCCCAGAATCAAATCGGTCCTCTCGCCAGCCGCATTTGCCTTAAACCCCCAAATTCCGTGCCAGAGAAGATGAAGCCCCCCGAGCGCCTCGCAGGTTTCCTCGCGAATTCGAAAAGCCGCCAGCCACTTGGCCCTGTAATCAGCGTCGACTTCAATGAGCCGTTGCAGGTGGAGGAAGGCGCGCCCGACGAGTGATCGAATTTGAACGTCGGCATCCGCGAGGAGTTGCGATATCTCACCCTCCATTCCCGAAATCACCGCGACTGCTGCGCGCATTCCCGGGTGACCGCCACCGCGTCCCTTACCTACCGGCGACAACAATGCCCGATATCGCTCCACCACGGCAGGAACGGACGGCGGAAGATCGCTGCGGTAACGGGCGCAGAAGTTGGGGACGTCAACCTCAAGCAAGGTGGTGGCTTGGGGAATAATCATCGAATTCGAAAGACCGTAATAGTCGTCCGCATCTCGAATAATTTCAAACGTTCGCTGGATTGCGGCGATTCGCCCCTGGAGGGCCTTCCATTCAGTGCGCCATGGCATTGTAGTTCCTTGTACGGAGCTGACGAGCAGTCACGCGTCTAGTCCGCGAGCGCGCCGCTGATTCGGGTGCCCCTCCGATCTGCCCAACGTCTGCGGGTGTGTTGCGGGGCGCTGGGCCGCGCGAAGCGCGGCCCAGGTGCACCGCCAGCACCAACCGCGAGTTAGACGTGCCTCCGCCCCGCTCAGGAACTCGCATCCGCGATCCTCCGCGTGAAATCATCGGCGTGGCGATCGGAGATGCGCAGCCCCCGTTGGTTCATCTTTCTCCCACCCCAGTCCGAGGACGACAGGAGGGGAGCCTTGATCGGATCCAACGCTCGTGCGGCACGCCCCTCGACGGAATCAAATACGCACTCCGCAACGGGAAGACCGCGTTGCCGCCCTCGGTAAAATTTGTAGTGGGCGTGATGCATCGGTGCTGTTGCGGTGAGCGGAGTGTGCGCGTGGGGTGGATCGGCATGGACGTCATGAGTAATGCATGAGCGAGATTCCACCGAAGCGCCGGGATAGGGCAAATGGGCGAGGTTGGGCGGGTGGGCGCTGAGGTTCGGATTTGCAGCATAGCGTGCTTGGCCGAAAGTTGCCGCCGCGGCCGCATGAGTTGGGTAGATGGTGGTCACGCGCAGCGCCGCGACACCCAAATAGACTGCTCCGCCTTGTGTGGGCGCCGGGCGTCCAAGACTCGCCAGCACGCTTCGATCGACTCTCGTAATATAGATGAATCGCTCGCCGATCGGGTACCGTGTTCGAGGCCGACACAAGCCACTGATGAGCGGCCTGGCGCGAGGGGCGGGTGTGAAATGGTCGAAGAAGGGGTCGGTGCACTGGGAGCGGTCAATGAGGACGTGGGGCACGTCGAGAGGCCGGGCCGTCGCGTAAGCGAACCACGTGGTGACGGTGACCCAGCTTTCAAATGTGATCAAGGTGGGCAATGGCTCTCTCTTGGGTTGCTACGTCTAACGGCTGGCCGATGAGCCGCAGGCGCCCGTCGGAGCCATCGGCTTGTTCGGCGGCCTCTCCCGCCAAGCTACCAGTGTCACATCGGCTCTGGTCACGTTACAGCGCATCGAGTACATCTATTGAAACCACAGGCCGGTCTGAAGCCACTCCTCGCGTGACAGCCATCGATCTTCAACAACAGAGTAGAAGGAGAGCTTGCCCGAATCGACATCGATCGCCAGTCGGCAAAATGTCACTAAATGTGTCGAATGGCTCTCAGCGAGCGCAAGGTGCCAGGCGCGTTTGAGGGACCCGCGAGGCGCGTCGAGGTCCGGGGTCGCCTCAACGCGAATACTCGCATGAACTACGCCGTCCGAGGCCGTCTCGAGATATGTCGCGAATTCCTGAAATGCTTGAAGTTCGATAACACGTCCAATGGCGGCATCGGCGTCGAGGACAGCGCCACCCAGCGCGTCCGGAAGCACGTCTAAAAATGCATTCAGGGCCAAAAATTCTCCCCAATACTTACGAACCATTGCGGCACTCGCGGAGAGCTCATTGCATATGTCTTCAAAGAAGAGCACATGCACTGCGAAGTCGCCCTTCGATACCCGCTCTGCCGACAGCAATCGGACGAACTCTTGGAGTGGGGCGTCACGAGGCCCACCTATCGCCAAGTAGTAGTGCTGCAGTTGTGGCCGAAATTTCTCTGCCTTGGCGATTTCAGCCTTGACGTCCGCCTCATTGAGGGTGTCAGAGTTCTTTGCCTGCGCGGCCACACATGCCTTGCTCATCAAACCGAAGACGTCGACCCCTTGCTGCCGCTGTCCTCGGCGACCATTTCGTTGCGCGTTCGGGTCGCCCCAGCGGAGACGCATCGCGTCCAGGACCATGTCCTCCCACTCGTCTTCCGACCGTGGCCGAGGCCACTTGGCTGTTGCGGGCGTCGGCATCGACGTAACTCTCGACGTGTTCTAAAGGATCATCGGGTACGTGGTTCGGCGCGCAGCTGTGATCTCCTGGTACCACTCAAGCATGGCGTGTGCGTCATCGACAGCTGCCGGATGGGCTTGCGTATAGTAGCCGGGGCCAGGGACGCGCGGTGGAAAGTGGTGCACGACGAGCGCGGAGATCGCCGGAAGTGCTGGGCTGTGATTTCGGCAGCCCGTAACCAACTCGCCAAGTGCTGCAGAAAGAATCGGGCTGTCGGCGGGCAGAGTGTTGTACGGCTGAGGCAGCTTTGCGACCAGGTCGGTGTAGGAGATGTCGGCTCGCTGGTGCGGGACAAGTTTCCGCAGAACCGCGTGGATGGCTTGCGCGAGGGGCGACATGGCCAGCAGGGTACTCGCGGCACGTCGGACATACAAGCGGGAGGCGGACTGTCCATAGAGCCCGCGGGCGCTGGCGAGCGGCAACGCTCCGGCAGCGAGTCTACACGAGCGGCGCGCTCGACGTTCGACCCAGGCTTGCTCACCCCTCCGGAGCCACCGGCAGCCCGAGCAGCCGACCGATCGCCTCGTGAACGACCCGGGCCGCCACCTCATCCCCGAGGGCGACGGCGCGGCTCAGGGTGCTGGCGAGCGAGGCGACCACGGCCGCCCGAGGCGACGGCCCGGTCACGGCGAGCTCCCCAGGCCCGAGGCCTGACGCTTGGGCCCGGGTTGGGCCCACGCCTCCCGAGGGGCTGCGATCCGTCGTCACGCCTCCCCAAAATCCCCGAGGATGCGACTGATCGCGACGGTTCGCCCCCGCGGAATCGTCCCGCCAGAAACACCGGCCGATGACGAGTGGTCGCCGAAAACAGTAGCGAATGTCCATGGTTTTCCGCCTGTTTCGCCGCCGCGGGTAGCTCCGACGTGGCCCGACGGGGCGCCCTCCGCCGCCGCATCGACCGCGGTCCAGGCCCTCCGCCGCCGCATCGACGACGGTCAAGGGCTCGCGGCATCACCGATCGGGGTCGGCGCCTAGACCAGGGGGCCGCTTTCACTCCGCAGCCTGCGGGAGCGGCGCTGCTGCATGAGGCCGGCTTCGCGCGCGTCGATCGCCGGCTGCTCCACCGCTGCTGGTGGGCCCCGGCCTGGATGCTGGCGGCGCGCTGAGGGGTACGGCCACGCTCCGGCGGCAGGCGCACAGGGGCGGCGATCACCGCCCGTCGGACGCGTTGCGCGCCCGGTAAGCGCGCTGCTGGCACGCCCGCGAGCAGTAAGCCCGCGGCCGCCCCGTGGCAGGCTGAGCGATCTCGCGGCCGCACTGCGCGCACGTCGGCCCGTCGTCACGCCGGGGGGCGTCGCCGGGAGTTTCGTCACCAACGCGCGCCGGGGGTCGTGACGTTTCGGGACTTTCGTCACACTGACCGGAGCGCGACCGGACGAGCGCCTCGATGCCGTCGAGCACGCGCTGGAGGCCGAACAGGAACACGTCCTCCGTGAACGGGTGGTCGTCGAACGCGCCCGAGCGCATCAGCTTCGCCATCGTCGGGTGGCGCCCCGGGTCGAAGAGCTTGTCCCAGAAGTACGCGCGCTCGGACCACCACTGCTCGTCGGTGACGCCGGTCTCCTGCTCGGCCTCGACCGCGTCCACCGAGAGCCTCGCCGCGCCTCGGACGTACCCGTCGACGAGGTGGACGGCGGAGAGCACCTCGCGGCCGGTGAGGCCGATCCCGCAGACCGCGCGGAGCTCCGCGTCGTACGCCGCCATCCCGTTCGGCCCCATCACGGGGCGCACCGGCGTCACGAGCAAGAACCACGGGTGGCGGTGGTAGAGCGCCCAGTCGGCGAGCGCCGCCGCCTCGAGCTTGGCCCGCCATCCCCCGGGGACGCTGTCCACGAGGGGCAGCTCCCCCGCCGCGGTGTCCAGCATGAGATCCAGGAGCTCGGCCTTGCCCGGCACGTACCTGTACAGCGACATCGTGGTGAACCCGAGCTTCCCGGCGACCCGCTCCATCGACAGCGCCGAGAGCCCCTCGCCGTCGGCGAGCTCGATCGCGGCCCGCACGATCTGATCGAGGCTCAGGCCGGGCCTGGGCCCCCGGCTCGGCCGCTTCCTGACCCCCCAGAGGAGCTCGAGGCTGCGCACGGCGTCGCCGCCCCCGCTGTACTCCGTCGCAGTTTTTCGCCGTCTCTTTGGTTTGACAGCCATCCTTCAACTGCGTATACCACACACAATACAGTGTACGACGTAAACAGTTGCTGGAGGTCCGCTTGAAGCAGCACGACGAGAGGCCATCGAGGCGAATGACGCGAATGACGCGAATGACGCGAATGACGCGAACGACGCGAACGACGACCCTGCTCCTCCACGCGCCCGGCCTCGCGGCCTCCGTGCCGCTCCTCGCGCTTTCCCTCGGATGCGCGGCGCAGGAGGCGGAGACGGCGCAGGAGCCGACGTTCTGGCAGGACGTCGCGCCGATAACGGCGTCCAAGTGCGCCGCGTGTCATCAGGAGGGCGGGCTCGCGCCCTTCCGCCTCGACGACTACGTCTCGGCGAAGGCGCGCGCCGGCGCGATCGACGACGCGGTGCGGGGCGGCCATATGCCCCCTTTCCTTGTGAAGCACGACGGCTCGTGCGGCGACTTCAAGGACGACGAGACGCTCACCGCCGAGGAGCTCGACGTCATCCATCGCTGGGCGACCGGGGCGCGCGCCGAGGGCGATCGCGCGGGCGCGCCGCCCACCCCGCCCGTGCCCACGCTCGAGGGCGGGGTCGACTACATGACACCGCCGATCACCCCCTTGGTCGACCCCACCGATCCCCTCGCGGCCCACGACGAGTGGAGGTGCTTCCCCGTGGACCCGAGCCTCGACGCGGACCGCTTCATCACCGGATATCAGGTGACGCCCGGGGTCCGGTCCATCGTTCATCACGTCACGGTCTATCGGGTGACCCCCTCGGAGGCGTCGCTGGCGGAGGGAAAGACGAACCAGGACGTGATGACGGAGCTCGACGAGGCCTCGCCGGACCGGCCCGGCTGGGAGTGCTTCGGCGGACCGGCCGACGAGTTGCCGTTCCAGCCGCTGTTCGCCTGGGCGCCCGGGCAGGACGTGGTCGAGTTCCCCGGCGGCACCGGGGCGCCGGTCTCCGCGAAGGACGCCTTCGTCGTCCAGGTGCATTACAACATCCATGACCACGCGGGCGCCTCCGCCGAGGACTCGACGCGCCTCCGGCTCCGCTACGAGGACACCGTGGAGCGGCGCGCCGTGTTCATCGGGGACGACGGCTTCATGACGACCCTCTTCGAGCCGGACGGCCCGGACACGCTGCCGCCCGGCCAGCAGGACGCCGCCTACACATGGCGCAGGACGCGGGCGGAGCTCACGCTCGACCCGGCGCTGCCGCCGATCGAGGTGCTCGGCGTGATGCCGCACATGCACGAGCGCGGGCGCACCTTCGACCTGCGCGTGAGGTCGGGGACGCAGGAGAGCTGCATCGCGCGCGTGAACGACTGGGACGTCCACTGGCAGGGCGTCTATTGGTATCGCACGCTCCCGCTGCTCGACCCGAGCTCCTCGCTCGAGGTGACATGCACCTTCGACACGCGCGACGCCGAGGCCCCGGTGCTGCCGGGGTGGGGCACGCAGAACGAGATGTGCAACCTGAACCTCCTGGTCGCGCTGCCGATGACGCCGTGACGCCGCGACCGCCCCTCGCCCCCGGCCTTGCGGAGGAGCGCAGGGCGCCACGACGCCCGTTTCCTTTCTGCGGCTTTGCGTCTTTGCGTTGAAATCTCTCTCCGGATCCCTGGCAGGACTCCTGGTGGGTGGAACTAGACCCCGTAGACTTGCTCCACGATCGACGCGATCAGCTCCACGGACAGCGTCACGCCGCGCTGCTGGCGCCAAGCGACATGCCCGTCCGGTCGGATCAGGAGCGCGCCGTCCTGCTCGATCTGCGCGAGCGCGTGCACCGCGGCCCGGTGGCAGGCAGGGATGTCGGCCGCGCCGAGCCTGAACAGCCGGACGCCATGGCGCGCCTCGACATGCTCCAGCGCCTCGAGGTCCGCGGGCAGCGCCTCGACGGCCGCGCCGAGCAGCAGGATCGACGCGCCGTAGTCGATCATGGAGCGGCTGCCGCGCTGTCTCCTGTTGCCGTCCAGCCAGAAGTGCGGGAATCGCGCGCCCGGCCGCGTCGACGGGAGATACGAGGACACCCGATCATCGACCTCCGGCGGCCTCGTGCCGTCGCCGAGGAGCGCGCCCTCTTCGTACGTGTAGCCGAGGTCGAGCCCTATCCGGTCGAAATGGGACCTCTGCTGCGCGATGGCCGCGAGGACACGCTCTCGCACCGAGGGATCGCGATGGTACCGCGAGAGGATGCTCTCGCCGTAGTGCTGGACCTGCCGCTCGGTCCAGGCGCGGAGCGGGGCAGGCAGCGCGCGCATCGTGGAGCTCGCCAGCTTCTCGTTGACCCACTGAGCTTCTTCGACCTCGATCCCGAAGGCCTCCGCGACCTCGCTCATCCTCTCGAAGTTGAGCCGGCTCTCGTCGCAGTTCGTCTCGATGACCGGGCGGCGCTCGGCCTCGTAGCTGTCGAGCAGGCGGGGCGCGGCCCGCCGCTCGATCACCATCGCGAGCTTCCAGGCCAGGTTGTGCGCGTCGCCGATGCCGGAGTTCATGCCGAGGCCGCCCGTGGGCGGGAAGCGATGGGCGGCGTCGCCGACCAGGAAGACGCGCCCGCTGCGGAAGCGCTCCGCCACCTGCGCCGTCATGCGCCAGTGGCTCATCGAGGTGATCTCGATATCCACGTCGTCCCGCCCGAGCGCCGCCTTGATCTTCTTCTGCATCACCTCGGGCGTGTACTCCTCGATCTTCTCGTGCGGGGTCGCCACGGGGAGGTGAAAGACCCAGCGCTTCTCGACGTGGTGGGCGATGAACACGCTGCCCGGCGCCTTGGGGGAGAAGATGAAGTAGAGCTTGCCCCGGGTGCGGACCACACGGCGCAGATCCGCCTGAAAATAGGCGTTGACGACGTCGAGCAGCTTGTCCGGACCCTTCATCTCGATCCCGAGGGCCTTGCGGCTCCGGCTCCCCGCGCCGTCGGAGCAGATGACGTACTGGCTCCGGACCGAGAAGGTCTCGCCCGTCGCCCGATCGGTGATCCGGCTCGTGACGCCCTCCGCGTCCTGCTCGAAGGACTCCCACTGATGGTGATGGAGCGCCTGGATCCGCGGCGACGCCGAGACGCGCCCGCGGAGGAGCTTCTCCAGCTCGACCTGCGAGAGGTTGAGGTAAGGCATGGGCGCCTCGAGGTGCTCTCGGTACTTGCGCCCGACGCCGTTGGCTCGCAGATCGATGCAGCCGAACTCCTCGCCGATCGTGCCGCAGAACAGGATCTTGGCGGCGTCTTCCTCCGGCGACGCCTCCGCGGACAGCTCGCCATGACCGAGCCCCAGCTCGTGGAGGATCTCGATCGAGCGCGCCGAGAGCTCGTGGGCCTTGGGGTGATTCTCGAGGCCGGGCCGGCGCTCGATGAGCACGCAGTCGACGCCGCGCCTGGCGAGGCACAGCGCGCTCACCATCCCTGAGGGGCCAGCGCCGATGATGAGGACGGGAGCAGAGACGGTGTGATGGCTCATGTGGCGGCTCCTTTCTTGTGACACAGGGAGACGCCGGCGAAGAGCAGCGCTGCGGACGTGCCCAGGTGCAGCATGTTCGGCGGGAGGAAGCCGAGCAGGACCCGGCCACCGGCGTCGAACTCGGCGCCGGCGGCGCTCGTGAAGACGGCGGCCAGGATGAACCCGCCGATATGGAGTGCACCCAGGAAGGCGCCTGTCCGGACACGCTCCACGGTGCGCGGCGTGGCCGTCCAGAAGAGGTAGATGGAGGCGAGCGCGCCGAGGGCGCCGGCGCTGATCTGCCAGAGCAGGTGGAACCTTGCGTGTCCGGGCCAGTCAGGATTCCCGAGGTGATGCGGATCGAGGATGTCGATCAGCCCGGTCAACAGGCCGTAAGCGACGGCCGACACGATGCAGAGGGCCTTGCCCACGGCCCACGCCGCGGAGGATGGCGCGTGTTCGGAGCTCATGGCAGAGGGATAAAGCACGGGAATCACGTGCACAATGGCCGTGAGTGGCCACGGGGTGGCCGGAAGTGGCCACGCCCGTGGGAGCCGGAGGCTCAGGTCATCACCCGCGGTGCGGGCGCGCCTCGACGAGCGCGAGCGCGAGCCGGGACAGGCCGGCTCGTCGGGCGTCCATGACCCCTCAGAAGCCCACCACGGCGTCGTAGGCGGGTTTGGGGGTGTGATTGACGTCGAAGAGCAGGGGGAAGTCCTTGCGCCCGGAGCTGAACTCGGACAGCCAGGTGTTGTCGTCCGCGATGCCCCAGAAGGTGACGCCCGTGATCACGGACTTGTACTTCCGGAACAGCTCGAAGAACTCCCTGTAGCGCGCGGCCTGCTTGGCCTTGAGCGCGTCGGTGAAGGTCGCGGTCGTGTAGAACGTGCTCTGGTTGTACGTCACGCCGGGGATGTACAGCGAGATGTCGAGCTCCGTGACCTGCACATCGAGGCCGAGCGACGAATAGAGCTTGATCGCCTCCTCCATGTTGGCCACGTTCTGGTGATACGCCTGGTTCGTTGTCACCGTGGAGGGCTCGATGTTGAGGTGTGCCTGCAGCCCGACGCCGTGGACCGGCACGCCCTGGTCGAGCAGGCCCTTGAGCATGTTGTAGATGCCCTGCTGCTTCGCGGGGATGTAGTTGTAGAAGTCGTTGTAGAACAGCTTGGCGTCTGGATCGGCCTCGTGCGCGGCCTTGAAGGCCTCCGCGATGTAGCTCTCGCCGAGGATCTCGTGCCAGCGGCTCCTCTGGCCATCGGCCAGGTTGCCCGTGCGGTACGAGCCGTCCTCCATCATGGCCTCGTTCACGACGTCCCACGCATAGACCTTGCCCCGGAAGTGGCGCACGACGTTGCTGATGTGGTTTTTCATGCGTGTCAGCAAGGTCTGCCTCGACACGGTGCCGCCAGAGCCGTTAGAGAACAGCCATGCCGGGTTCTGGCTGTGCCAGACCAGGGCGTGCCCGCGGACCTTCATCTTGTTCGTGACCGCGAAGTTCACGATGCGATCCGCCGCGTCGTAGGTGAAGTTGTTCTCGTTCCTCTGCAGGGACTCGAACTTCATCTCGTTCTCGGCGGTGACGCTGTTGAAGTGCGTCTTCAGCAGCGCGGCGTGCGTCATGTACGACTGCGAATCCACCGCTGCCCCAATCGGGAAGAGGCTCGCGTACTTCTCCGCGAGGTTCTTGGGGGGGCCTTCATCGGGCATGCCGCCCGTGCCCTCGCCGCCTGTCCCCGCGCCGCCCGTGCCTCCAGAGCTAGCGCTGTCCGTGCCGCCGCTTCCACCCTCGTTCGTTTCACCCCCACCGGCCGACGTGCTGCCGCTGCCTCCAGCGTCGTTGCCGCCCGCGCCACCCCCGGCGCTCGCCGATGTTCCGCTCGTTTGAGCCGTGCTCGCCGTGCTGCTGGTGGTGGTGGCGCCCATGGCCGCATCGTCGTCTGGAGTCGACGTGGAGGAGGTGCAGGACCAGAGCAGGCAGCTGAGCAAACCAATCGAGATCAAATTCTTGCGCATCGGTGCGATCCCTCGGACCCGGACTCTACCCGATACGTGCCGGCGACAGCGAGTCAGGGCGTCCAGCACCGTTTGTTTGGTAATACTAATTACAAATTGTCTCGGTGTAGGTGTTCTTTTCTCCTTCCGCACGCGGGTGAACCCTGACGGGATCCAGCTTTCTTGTGAATGTCCTGTCGAGCTGGCGCAACATAGCGAGCCGGGTGGAGGATGCATGTGCGCGAAGGATGAGTCGCGAGGGCGGTGGCGATCGGTCCGCGGGGCGCGAAGGCTGACAAGGACAGCTGTCCTGCTGGCCATCACCGTGCCCGCGCTGGCCTGCGACGTCGGTGAGCAGGAGGGCTCCAGCAGCGGAGCGGGATCATCTCCGGCTACCAGCGAGGCGAGCGCAGGGGGAGTGGGCGGCACCGGTGGAGCCGGGGGCACGGGCGGCACCGGTGGAGCCGGGGGCACGGGCGGCGGCGGAGCCGGGGGCACGGGCGGCACCGGTGGAGTCGGGGGCACGGGCGGCGCCGGCGGTGCGGGTGGAACGGACGGTGTCGGGGGAACAGGCGGCACCGCCGGCACCGGCGGCGCTGGCGGAACGAACGGTGTCGGGGGCACCGGAGGCGCTGGCGGAACAGGCGGTGTCGGGGGAACAGGCGGCGCCGGCGGCACCGGAGGCGCTGACGGAACAGGAGGCCATGTCTGGAGCAAGCGCTTCGGCGGTGCCCACGCGCAGGTCGCCGCCGACGTCGCCATCGATCCGGACGGCGGCATGATCGTCACCGGCCACTTCGCGGGAGCCATGGATCGCAACGGCTGGCGCTCGATGTACAGCGCCGGCGGCGATGATGCCTTCGTGATGAAGCTCGTGCGCGACAGCGAAGATCCCGACTGGGCGTACATCCCCCTCTGGTCCCGGCGGCTCGGCGGCCCCGGCGGACAGCGGGCGCGCGCCGTCACCGTGGACGCCGCCCGGAACGTCGTCGTGGTCGGCGTGTTCCAGGGAACCGTGGATCTCGGCGGCGCCCGGCTCACGAGCGCCGGCGGCGACGACATCTTCGTCGTCAAGCTCGACGCCGACGGCCAGCACGTCTGGAGCCGGCGCTTCGGCGACGCCGCAGATCAGCGCGGCGAGGCGGTCGCGGCGGACAGCGGAGGAAATATCCTCGTGACCGGCCGGTTCCAGGGGACGGTGGACCTCGGCAGCGGTCCGCTCGTGAGCGCCGGCGGCGACGACGTGTTCGTCGCCAAGCTCGATCCGGACGGCAATGCCGTCTGGAGCCAGCGGTTCGGCGACGCCGCGGACCAGCGCGGCGAGGCGATCGCGGTGGACAGCGCGGACGACGTCATCGTGGCCGGCGATCTGAAGGGACAGGCGGACTTCGGGGGCGGCCCACTCGTGAGCGCGGGCGGCGATGACGTGTTCGTGGCCAGGCTCGATGCCCACGGCGAGCACCTCTGGAGCAAGCGCTTCGGCGATGCCCAGGACCAGCATGTCGGGGACCTCGACGCGCGCGCGACGGGCGAGGTGCTGCTGATAGGCGACCTGGAGGGACAGGCAGATTTCGGCGGGGGGCCGCTGGTGAGCGCGGGGGGCCGCGACGTCTTCGTGGCCTGGCTGAGCGTGACCGGGGACCACCTCCACAGCGCGCGCTTCGGAGACGAGGCCGATCAGCGCGGCGAGGCCATCGCTTCTGCGGAGGGGGATGTGTCCCTGCTCGCGGGGGAGTTCCAGGGCCAGATCGATCTCGGCGCGGGGCCGCTCACGAGCGCCGGCGGCGACGACCTCTTCTACGCCGCGCTCGACGGGAGCGGCGCGCCTCTCTGGAGCCGCCGCGCAGGCGACGCCCAGGACCAGCGCGCGGCGGGGCTCGCCTGGAAGGTCACCGGACAAGGTCCGCGGGGGATGCTCGCGGGCCGCTACGACGGTCAGTTCCAGCCAGGCGATCTCATCGAGTGCCGCGATCACAACTTCCCCGGCTGCCTCCCTGGCTGGGATGACAGCTTCGTGGTGGAGTTCGCGCCATCGACCGGTGGTGATGCGTCGCAGTGCCACCTCGGCGAAGGGAGGCAGGATAACGGCGTACAGCACTCCATCCTGGAGGTGGCAGCGGACGGCGACGGCAACGCGGTGTTCCTGGGCGCGCTCGGCGGCGCCGTGGATCTCGGCGGCGGAGAGCTCGCGCCGGGGGGGCCCGCGATCTTCCTGGGAAAGCTCTCTCCGGCCGGCGAGCATCTATGGAGCAGGGCCTTCGACGTGGGCCCGCCGCTCTCGCCAACCCCGATCCGGCGCATGGTCGTGGACAGCGCTGGCAACATCGTCCTCCTCGTGGGCGCCGAGGCATCGCTCGACATCGACCTCGGCGGCGGGCCGGTCGGCCGCGGCATCCCGGCGATCGCCATGGCGAAATACGACCCGTCCGGCGCCCACCTCTGGAGCAAGCGCTTGAGCACCGGCGGCGTCAGGTGGCTCGATGCGCTGGCGGTCGACGGCGCGGGGAACATCTTCCTGTCCGGCAGCTCCGACACGAGCATCGATTTCGGCGGTGGCCGCGTCCCTCCGACGAACACGGTCGGCCGCTATGCGTTCCTCGTGAAGCTCTCTCCGGGCGGCGAGCACCTCTGGAGCAGGGGCTTCGTGGGGACGGACTACATGCGTCCGTGGAGCGCGGCCGCCGACGGGGCCGGCAACGTGATCGTGGTGGGCGCGCTGCGGGGGACCGCCGATTTCGGCGGTGGGCCGCTGTCGAAGGCCACGCGGCGCTCGGACGACGTCTTGATCGTGAAGTACGACGCGCTCGGCAATCACCTGTGGAGCAAGAACTTCGGCGACGACGCGTGGCAGTCCGGCCGGGCGGTCGCGGTGGACGCGGACGACAACCTCTTCGTGATGGGCAAGTTCGGGTCGACCCTGGATCTCGGCGGCGGGCCGCTGTCGAGCTTGCCAGAGGCCAACGAGTCCTTCCTGGCGAAGCTCGATCCGCTCGGCAACCACCTCTGGAGCAAAGGTTTCGGGCTGCATGTGTGGGTGTCGAGCATCGCGAGCGACGGGGCGAGCGTGCTGCTCGGCGGCAGCTTCTATGGGTCGGGCGACTTCGTCGGGAGCCCCTTCTCCACCGGGAGCCAGAGCGACTACGACGCCTTCGCGGCCAGGTTGAGCGGCGCGGGCGACCTGCTGTCGGTCGCACAGCTCGCCGGTCCCGACGTCCAGCAAGCCTGGTCGGTCGCCGTGGACAGCGGGGGATACGCCTTCGTCGCTGGCAGCACGGTGGGGGAGGTCGACCTCGGCGGGGGAACGCTCGCCGCGGACGGCACGGAAGACGCTTTCCTCGTGAAGCTGGCGCCATAGGTCGAGCGACTCCGCAGGTCGGTCGCAGCGACCCGAGCCATCGTCCATCGATGGGCCTCCTGCGCTCCACAGCGGCATGGCCTCCTGGCGATGTGAATGTCAGGAGGGCGAGCCGCACCGCAGGGAGAGGACACCCGCGATTCGGTCGGGCGGTCCGCAAGGAACAGGAGGAATATGGGCTCAGGGGCGATTCTCGGCCCTGCGTGGCGCTTTGCTGCGTGGTGCTTCGTGCGATGGGGGGCGGCGCTCTTGCTCGTCGGTCTGGCATGCAGCGTCGGATGTGCGGCGCCTGCGGGCGACGCGCTCGATGTCGAGGCGCTGGAGGCGCAGTTCGAGGAGCGCGCCCGGGCCGTGCTCCGCGGCGGCGATGCGCTCCGGCCCGTCGCGGGGGGCTTCGAGCTCGCGCCGAGCCCGTCGCGAGGTGGCCTGTCGCTCGCGTTCCCCTCGGACGGGAGCGGGGCCGTGCGGTTCGACCTGCCGGGCGGGCTCGGCATCGAGGTGCGCGAGCTCGGGGTGCGCGGCGAAGGCCAGAAGGCCGGCGCCGCCCTCGCGTACCCTCGCGCGGGCGGTTTTGCGCTCTGGACTGCGCAGCGACACGGTGTGGAGGAATGGCTCTGGTTCCCGGAAGGGGCGCCGGCCGGAGGACCGCTCGCCTCGTGGCAGGTCGAAGGGGCGCGCCTCCAGCGCCGCGGGGCGAGCGTGGAGGTCCTCGACGCGGCAGGGGAGGCGCGGATCCTCGTGTCGGCTCCCGAGGCCTATGCTTCGCCGCTCGGGCGCATCGCGACCCGGCTGGACGTGCAAGGCGATGTGATCTCGCTCTGGGTCGAGGAGACAGGCATGCCGCTCCTCGTCGACCCGGCGTGGACCGTCACGGCCGCACCCGAGGCGACGCTCCGCGAGGTGCACACGGCGACCTCGCTCGCGGACGGCAGGGTGCTCATCGCGGGCGGATACAAGCAGGATACTGACTTCACGCTGTTCCCGGTCGCCACCGCGGCCATCTACGATCCCGCGCTCGACGCCTGGGTGCCTGCTGCTCCGATGAACGAGCCGCGGGGGGATCACCAGGCGACCCTGCTCGCTGACGGCAGGGTGCTCGTCACGGGTGGCGGCGGGGCGCTCGGCACGGCGGAGCTCTATGACCCCACGACCGACACGTGGACCTTCACCGCGCCCATGACCTGGGCGCGGGGGGCGCATACCGCGACGGTGCTCGACGACGGGCGGGTGCTCGTCGCCGGGGGCCTCGCGGCGGCCACCGCCGAGATCTACGATCCCGCGACGGGCGGCTGGTCGCCGACGCCCGCGATGGCCATCACGCGCAATGACCACACGGCGACGCGCTTGCTGGACGGCCGCGTGCTGGTCGCGGGAGGCAGGACCGCGGCGAGCAACAGCTCCTCCAGCGTCGAGATCTACGACCCCACCACCGGCGCGTGGACCCCGGGGCCGAGCATGCTTCAAGCCAGATCCGGGCATACGGCGACCTTGCTGGAGGACGGCGACGTGCTTGTGGTGTCCAGCTGGGGGGTCGCGACCGAGGTCTACGATCCTGACACCAACGCATGGACGCCCGCGGGCTCGCTGAGCGTGCCGCGCGACAGGCACACGGCGACGCGGCTGTGCGATGGGCGGGTCGTCGTCTCGGGCATGGGATCGAACCTCCACATTGCCTACCCGGTCGAGGTCTACGATCCGAGCACGCGAACGTTCTCGTCAGGTCCCGTGAACGACGGGGCCCGCCGCGCAGGTACGGCGACCCTGCTTCCGGATGGCAAGGTCCTTTTCGTCGGCGGCCTGCGCCATCCGGGGGCCGAGATCTATGATCCCTCGGCCGCTCCCGCAGGGACGCCGATCGGACCGGTGAACACGCCGCGGAACTTCGCAAAGGCAGTGGAGCTCCCGGACGGAAAGATCCTGATCGCGGGCGGCATCGGCCCGATTGCGGTCAACGAGCTTTACGACCCCTCCAGCATGACGCTCTCCACGGCGGCTCCCTTGAACTTCGCGCGGTCTTCTCCCGATCTGACACGCCTCGCCGACGGCAGGGTGCTCATCAGCGGCGGTATCCCGAACGACTCTCCAGCGCTGGAGTTGAACAACGAGATCTACGATCCGGCGACGGATGTCTGGACGCTGGCCGCGCCGGACGGCGTGTGGCGATCCAAACACACGGCGACCTTGCTCGGGAGCGGCGAGGTGCTCATCGCGGGAGGTGAGATGTTTTTTGACCCCCTCGACCCGTACACCATCGACAGGATCCGATCGGCCGCGCTGTACCGGCCGGTCGACGACACCTGGGTCCCTGTGGCGCGGATGAACGTCGGGCGCGCGGAGCACGCGGCGACGCTGCTGCAAGACGGCAGGGTGCTGGTCGTCGGCGGGCGCAACGGCCTCGAAGACAGCACGGGCCCCTCGACCGCGGTAGCGGTCGCCAGCGCCGAGATCTACGATCCAGCGACCCATACCTGGTCGCTGGCGGCACCCATGGGGACGCCTCGGAGCCACCCTGCGGCGACGCGGCTCTTGGACGGCCGCGTGCTCGTCGTCGACACGACGGCGGAGGTCTACGACCCGGCGACGAACGTCTGGACACCCACGGGGCCGATGTTGATTGGGTCGGGCGTGAACAACTCGGCCCTGCTGTTGTCGACGGGCGAGGTGCTCGCCATCGGCGGGACGGTCGCGCAGATCTATCGTCCTTCGACGAACTCCTGGACACCCGCCCCATCCACCGTGATGTCCCACCTCGCTCATGTGACCGCGCTGCTTCCGGGCGACAAGGTCCTCGTCGTGGACGGGAACACGAACGCGGAGCTGTACGATCCCGAGCCGCGGAGCGCCGGGGACAATGGTTGCGGCCCGGGTGGAGACAGCGGCGCTGGCGGTGGAGACGGCGGTGCGGGCGGCGCTGGCGGTGGAGACGGCGGTGCGGGCGGCGCTGGCAGCGGAAGCGGCGGCGTGGGCGGTGCTGGTGGCGTTGGCGGCGCTGGTGATGCTGGTGGCGCGGGCGCCGCCGGTGGCGCTGGTGGCGCGGGCGCTGCTGGTGGCGTTGGCGGCGCTGGTGGCGCGGGCGCCGCTGGTGGCGTAGGCGGCGCTGGCGACGCGGGGGGCGCTGGCGGTGCTGGCGACACAAGTGGTGCTGGCGGTGCGGGCGACACAAGTGGTGCTGGCGGTGCGGGCGGTGCTGGTGGCGTTGGCGGTGCTGGCGGCTCTGGTGGCGTTGGCGACGCGGGTGGTGCTGGCGGTGCTGGCGGCTCTGGTGGCGTTGGCGGCGACAGCGCCGTTGGCGGCGCTGGTGGTGTGGGCGGCGCCGGCGGCGCAGGCGAAATGAGCTCGTCCGTTGGCTCGGCGGGCGGAAGCTCGACGGGCACTGCTGGCGGCGACGGCGGGAACGGTGCAGGAAGCGCCGGCGGCCCAGGGGCGGCTACCACATCGAGCAGCGCTGCGGGTGCCGGAGGCGACGAAAACACCGGGTCATCGAGCTCATCGAGCGGCCCCGGAGAGCGATCGCCGCGGGACCACGGCTGCGCCATGGGGCCAGCGGCGGCAGGTAGCGGAACCATGGCCTTCTATCTCGCTGTCGCCGGAGCCGCGCTTCGGCGCCGACTCTCGCGGTCGCGGGTCGGCGGCCGCTCCAGCGGCGCTCGTCCTCGGTAGTCCGTCGCCCTGCTTTCTAATTCTCTCGCCACAATGCCACTAAAATGAGGGGGGCAGCTGGCGGCCTCATCTCGTGGCCTTCGCCCGCGCCGCCGGCGCCTTCGCGGCTCCACCGCTCTTCGACTTTGCCCGCGCCGCAGGCGCCTTCGCGGCTCCACCGCTCTTCGCCTTTACCCCCGCCGCAGGCGCCTTGGCGGCTCCGTCGCTCTTCGCCTTCGCTCGCGCGGCAGGCGCCTTCGCGGCTCCCGCCTTCCCGAAGCGCACCTCGAACGCGCCGGCGTCCTCCTCCATGAATCGGAGGAGCGCCTCCCCTTCCTCGGCGAGCTGCTCGCGCGCCGCCTTGCCAAGCGCCTCGAACGGCTCGAGCACGAGCGCGGCCGTGGCCTTCTTCCGCTCGATCGTCCATGTGCCGGCCACGAACCCGTCCACGAGGAACGTCGGCAGGATGCGCAGGTTGGCGGACATGACGATGCGCGGGCGATGCTCGTCCGCGATGACCCGCGTGCGGTCGTCGTGCGCGAGCAGGAGATTGTCGTAATCGGGGAGAAACCGCGCCGGCGCGGCGGTGTCCGCGGGCGGCCGCGGCGCGTCGGGCAGGTCGAAGAGCTCCCGGCCTCGCTCGTCGCGGAACACGGAGAGCTGCTCTCGCAAAGCGTTGAGCACCTCCTTGACGCGGGTCAGGCCGGACCACGTTTGCACATCGGTCGCTGTCGCCGGGCCGAACGACGCGAGGTAACGGAGCACGAGCGCCTGCGGCGCGCCGCCGTCGCGGAGCGGCTTGCCGAGCCAGGACGCCGCCGGGGCGAAGTCCGCCGTTCCCGGGTATCCCCATGGGGTCTCGCCGGGCACCTGGACGACCGGCAGGTGCATGCGAACCGCGAGGGCCATGGCCCGCACGTCGCCGCCGGCGTGGAGCTCGGCCAGGTGATCGCGCAGCTCGTCCATGGTCCGCGGCTCCGCGTCGAAGTACGCGCGCGCCAGGGCGACCAGCCGAGCGATGTCGAGGGCGTCCGCGCGCTCGCGGAGGACCGACCGCGTCGCGGCGTGGAGCACCGGCGCGATGACCGGGTGCAGATCCAGGTAGTCCCTTGCGCTCACGAGGTGCAGCGTGCCGCGCAGGAACGGCGCCCGGACGACCTCGCGGCGCACGACGAGCTGGACGAGCTCTTCGCGCCGGAACGCCGCCAGCCGCGACCAGAGCCCGATGAAAGGCGGCCGCGCCAGCTGGGCCTGGAGGGCGATCAGCCGCTCGATCCCGTGGACGACCGACGTTTGCTCCCGCGCGAGCAGCATCTGCCGCGCGAGCGTGGCCCGGTTGAGGTCTCTTCGTGTCAGCGTCGGGACGGTCATGCAGCCCGCGAGCTTACGCGAAACGGGGCTCATCCTCTATGGGCCGCCCGCTGCTCCTGGCCAGCGCAGCAGGTCGCGCGCCTCACATCCGGATTCAGGGGGTGAGGGCGAACGAGAACAGCGCCGCCTCGTCGCGATTGGGTCAGAATCGATAGAGCACGTTGTCCTTGTCGCCAGAGACATAGATCGTCCCTGACGGGCCCACGGCGACGCTGCTCAATGCATAGGTCGGCACCGTCCCCGTCACTGCGTCGAGCCCCACCTTGAGGTGCTTTTTCACGACCCAGGTGTCCCCCGTCGACGGGTCCACGCGCAGCAGGCGGCGCTTTCCGACCTCCACGACGAGCAGGGTGCCGTCCAGATCGACGGCCATCCCCTCCGGCTGATCCAGGCCGTCGGCCACCACGAGCGGCGGAGAGAGCGTCACGCCCCCCGCCGCCACCTGGAGGATCTGGCCCGTGGCCCAGTCGGCGGCCCAGAGGTCGCCTCCCGACACCGCGAGGCCCGAGGGCACGGTCATCGGCGCGAGCGTCACGGGGCCGCCGCCCGTCTGGCGGGCGACGCGCGCTGCGCCAGGCCCCGCGCCGAGCTCGGCCACCACGAGATCTCCCTGGAACCGGACCGCGTTGAGCGGCGAGACGAAGTTGCTGTACGTCTCGAGGACCGTCGCCGTCGCCGGGTCGTAGGTCTGAACCACGCTGCTGAACCACGCGGTCAAGATCAAATTCGGGCCGTCCGCCGACACCGTGGCAGGCGCGTGAAACTCCGATTGGCCGAGGAACGACCGCTCGACGCCCAGCGGAGCGCCCGTGTCTCCATCGAACTTCCGCAGCGACGACAGATCGGCCACATAGACCGACTCGGCACATCCTTCGGTCGTGACGGCCACGCCGCCGGGCATGATCATGCCGCCGGGCATGATCGTGTGCTCCTGGCCGTTCGGCCTGATCCGGACGATGAAGCCGTCGCTGGCGCTCGACACGTAGAGATTGCCCTGCGGGTCGAAGGCGAGGTTGTCGAGCCCCGGCGTGAGCTCCGCGATGACCTCCTTCTCGCCCGTCTCGATGTCGATCCGCACCACCTCGCCGTTCTGATCGACCACGTGGAGCCGGCCGAGCCCGTCGAACTTGGCCGCCGCGGGGATGAAGAAGCCGTCCGCGACCGTCTGGAGGTCGCACTCCATCTCCGGGTCGACCGCGCCGGTGCAGGAGTCCACATCGATGCTGATCACCCTGCCTTGCGTCCAGATCGGCCCGTACAACCTGCCGTCGGGCCCCCAGTCCATGCCGTTCAGGAAGCCGAGGTTGCTCGCGATGTGGCGCGGCGGAGCCGACAGCTCCGGATCGACCTCGTAGAGCCCGTCACCGAAGAAGTCGAGCGCCACGAAGAGCCGCCCCGTATCGGAGAACGTGATGGGGTTGACCCCCGGCGCGACGAACTGCTGGGTGATCGCGCCGGACGGCGCGTGCCGCACGACATTGCCAGGGATGAGCGAGGTCCAGTAGAGCGAGCCATCCGGGCCGAACGTGAGGTCGTCCGGGCCATCGATCCCGTCCGACGCGTCGAGCCGATCCACGATGGCTCCGCTCTTGCGGTTCACGATGGCGATCTCATTGCCAAGGAAGCTCGCGACGTACAGCCGACCATCCGGCCCCACATTCATCCCATTGGTGCCGTGCATCGGCGAGCCCTCGGCGAGGACCGGGCGCTTCGCATGCGCCGGCGGCGAGGCCCCCAGAAGCACCGTGCCAGCGAGCACGAACGCAACAAGCCTGTGCATGAGCTCTCCCTTCAGCGCCGCACCTGGACCGGCACACCCAAGGATCACGATGACGTCAGGCGCGAAACCAGCGCGACGGCGCGAACCTCCGGCGGACTTTGTAGTCACGCGGGGTTGTTCCGACGCTAACATAATCAGTAGACTTACCCAAGCGTAAAATTCGTGCAATGGATGCGGGTGCGTCAGCGTCGTCGACATCGCCGGCATCGTCGGCATCGTCGGCATCGTCAGTTCCTGGGCGGCCATCCCGCGCGGCGCGCGCCGCGTGACACCCGAGCCGGCGTGGTGGTATGCGTCGGAGTCGATGGCTGCCAGCATCTGCCTGCCGGCGTACAACGAAGTCCGCACCATCGAGGCGACCCTCACCGAGCTGTCGCGGCTCGGCCCCGAGGTGGACGAGATCCTCGTCTGTCTCAACGGGTGCACCGACGGCACCGAGCGCGTCGTCGAGGCGTTCCGGGGGCGGGAGCCGCGGCTCGCCGTCATCGAGAGCGAGCTCGGAAAGAACAACGCATGGAACGCCCTCGTGGCCCGGGCGCGCAACCGTCGCCTCGTGTTCACGGACGCGGACGTGCGCCCCGCCGAGGGCTCCATCTCGGCCCTGCTGCGCGCCCTCGAGCGCTCTCCGCGCGCCGCCGTCGCCGCGGCCTTCGAGCAGCCGCGCGGGGCGCCGCCGCCGCCGCTCGGCACCGTCCTCCGCCTGCTGACGACCAGCCTCGGTCAGGACTACATCTCCGGTCGCCTCTATGCCATCGATCGCGATCGGCTGGGCGCGGTGATGGCCGATCGTGGGCTCCTGCCTGCCGGGGCGCTCCCTCGGCTCCCCGTCGACCTCGTGACCGAGGACTCGTGGCTCACGGCGCTCGTCGCCGGCGACGCGCTGGTCGTGGTCCCCGACGCGCCCATCCACTTCGAGGTGGACAGCATGGCCGACGTGGTCCGCGCGCTGGCGCGCAACGCCGCCGCGAGAGAGCAGCTCCGCTCGAGCTACCCGGAGCTCTACCGGCGCGACGGCGCCCGCCTGCTCTCGGCGCAGACGGCGCCGAGGATCCTCCTGGACCGGCTGAGATCGGCGCCGGGGCCTTTCGCGGTCACGCGCGGGCTCGGAGGGATGGCCCTCAGGGCTGCGATCCACCGCGTGCTCGGAGAGCGGATCCGGGCGCAGCGCGACCGCATCCTGGCGGACGTCAGCGCCGGCCGCGGCGGGCGCGTCATGGCCACCTCCGGCCGCCTCCCGTCGAAGGGCGGCTGAGCGCCCGTCCCGGCAGGGCGCCTCCAGGGCGGCAAACGGTTCAAACCCGCCAGAAAAGAGCAGAATTTCGAACCGCCAAGGGCGCCAAGGACGCCAAGATATTTTCTTTGTTCTTGGCGCTCTTGGCGCCCTTGGCGGTTTATTTCACGCTCGATCCACGTGATCGGTGTTCGTACGGCCGATCCCGTGTCCCACGAAGGCTCCCCGCGCGCATCACCGGACGTCAGACGCGCGGGCGGAACCAGTCGATCGTGCGATCGAGGCCCGAGTCGAGATCCACCACCGGACGCCAGCCGAGCAGCTCGGTGGCCCGGGAGATGTCGGGCCTGCGCCGCTGGGGATCGTCGATGAGGGCATCGCTCATCGTCAGCTTCGCGCGCCCGCCGGTCTTGCGGATGATGAGCTCGGCGAGGTCCTGCATCCTCGTCTCGGCCGGATTCCCGAGGTTGACCGGTCCGGTCAGGTCCTTGGCGTTCATCACGCGGACCAGCCCCTCGATGAGGTCGCTGACGAAGCAGAACGAGCGCGTGCGGTGGCCTCCGCCGTACAGCTCCAGCGCCTCGCCGCGCAGCGCCTTCACCACGAAGTTGGCGATGACCCGGCCGTCGTTCCGGTCCATGTTCGGGCCATAGGTATTGAAAATGCGCACGATGACGGTATCGACGTTGCGGGTCTGGCGGTACTCCCAGAAGTACGTCTCCGCGACCCGCTTGCTCTCGTCGTAACAGGCCCGAGGCCCGATGGGGTTGACGTTCCCCCAGTAGTCCTCGTGCTGCGGGTGGACGAGCGCGTCGCCATAGACCTCGGAGGTGGAGGCCTGCAGGACCCGGGCCCCCAGCTCCTGCGCCAGGCGGAGGACGTTGATCGCGCCGAACACGTTCGTGTTGAGCGTGTGCACCGGATCAGCCCGGTACTTCACGGGCGACGCCGCGCAGGCCATGTTGTAGATCTGGTCGACCTCGAAGCGGAGCGGCTCGCTCACGTCGCAGCGGTGCAGCTCGAACCGCGGGTTCTTCAGCAGCGGCCCGAGGTTCTCGTCACGCCCCGTCACCATGCTGTCGACGCAGATCACGTGGTGCCCGTCGGCCAGGAGCCGCGCGCAGAGGTGCGACCCGAGGAAACCAGCCCCACCCGTGACCAGGATTCGCTTGCTCGCACTCATCGGAAAAATACCTCCTTGACGCGCTGTTCGGTAAAGCTCTGGGCCGTGGCGCCGTGATTGGTCGAATTCTCCTTACCATAGGAAATAGGTATTACAAAGACCGGATGACATCTGGAGGCGAGTTCCTTATCATGCAGCGCGTGCACCGCTCACCTCGTTACCTGGGCTCGCTCGTCCGCGCAAAGCTCGCCCGCGAAGCACGTCCCATCTGGGTGGATGTGTGCGTCACCAACCGATGCCACCTGAGCTGCGAGTACTGCTACGGCGACTACCACCACCGGCACGACGACATCGGACAGCTCAAGGTCGAGCAGCTGTTCGCGATCGTGGACGAGGCGGCGGCGCTGGGGACGGCGGTCCTGACGCTCACGGGCGGCGAGCCGATGCTGCACAAATCCATTGGCCGCATCGTCGAGCGGGCGGTGAGCCGAGGGATCTCGGTGGGAATGGTCACCAGCGGATTCCGCGTCAAGGAGCGCGTGGATGAGCTCGCCAGCCTGAGCTCGATCGTCGTGAGCGTCGACGGTCCGGAGCCGATTAACGATCTGAACCGCGGTCAGGGGACCTTCGCCGTGGCCATGGCCGCGCTCGAGGCGTGCCAGGCGCGCGGCATTCCGCGCATCGTGAAGGCGGTGCTGAACCGCCGGAACAAGGACCAGGTGCCCTGGCTCCTCGAGCTGGCGGGCCGCTTCGGCGCGCGGCTCGAGGTCGTCATGACCTACGCCCCGCAGTCCGATCGGCAGCTGCGCATGCACGGCGACAACTCCCTCGACGCGGGCGAGCGGCAGGCCCTGGCGGACGCGCTGCTCGATCACAAGCGCCGGGGGGCGCCGATGGTCTTCCGCGAGCGCGTCTGGGAGAACATGGCGCGCTGGTGGCAGCACCACGGCGGGGATCGCGTCACCCGGGAGGAGCGGCGGGAGCGCTTCGAGTACCTGCCGTGCAGCGCGGGCCGGTACTACGCCTTCATCGACGGCGACGGCCGCATGTACCCGTGCAACCAGCGGCTCGCGGACTTCCCGGCCAGGAGCGTGCTCGAGGTCGGCGTCCGGGCCGCGTGGGAGCACCTGCGCGATCACGGCTGCTTCGCCTGCGCGGCGCCGTGGCTCAACCAGCAGCACCTCGTGAGCAGCGAGCGGCTCCTCGCGCGCAGCCTGGGGCGAGATCTGCTGGCGCGGGTCGCGCGTGCCTGAGCGGACGCTCGCCATCGTCGTGCTCGGCGGCTCGCGCGGGATCGGGCGGGCCATCGTCGCGCGCGCGCTCGCGGAGGGGCACCGGGTGTTCGCCGGCGCGCGGGACGAGCGCGCGCTCCTCGCGTTGCAGCAGGGCGCCGCGCCCGAGGGCGCTGGCCGGCTCGGCACGGGCGCGGTGGACGTCGGCGACGACGCCTCCCAGCGCGCCTTCTTCGGCGCGGCGCGCGCGTTCCTCGGCGGGATCGACGTCGTCGTCAACAACGCCGCCCGGGAGGGCTACGGGCGCCTCGACGAGATGGCGCTCGAGGAGGTCGAGGCGATCGTCCGCACCAACCTCCTCGGCGTCATCCTGGGATGCCGGCACGCGGCGCAGGCGATGGGGGACGGCGGCGGCCACATCATCAACGTCGGCTCCGAGGTCTCGTTCCGCGCCGTGCCCATGAAGAGCGTCTACTGCGCCACGAAGTTCGCCGTCCGCGGGCTGAGCGACGCGCTCGAGCTCGAGCTCGCGCCCCGGGGGATCCGGGTCTCCCAGGTGCACCCCGGGTGGGTGGACACGGGCCTGCACGAGGACGAGCGGCGGCGCCGGGGCTCGGTGTCCCGGCCGCACGACGGCGGCGTCCCGGTGGAGCGGGTCGCCGAGAGCGTGGCCGCGCTCTGGCGCGCGCCGCGGGCGCAGGGCGGCGCTCCGCTGCGGCTCCGCCTCCGCAGCGTGGTGGGGGAGCTCTTTCCGGCGTGGGCGCGGTGGCGGACGCGCCGGGCGTTCGGGGAGCAGCTGAGAGAGGGCTGAGGCGAGACGGCAGGGCGGGGGACCGCCGCGACGCCGGACCGGAGACCACCAGGAGGTTTTCTTGACCTGTGCAACGACGTCCTTCCCTCAGGGTGCAACCGCGCCGCCTCCTCCGCTCGATCCGGGCGCGCCCGTCGTCGTCGAGGGCCTCGACGCGGTGGGGGAGGTGTTGCGGCAGGCGCGCGGGCGGGGGCAGGCGGTCGCGATCGCCTCGCGGGACCTCGAGTGGCTCGCGGAGCGCCTCGGCCTGTCGGAGCGGACCGCGGACGGGCTCCCGGTGGTCCGGTTCGGCTCGGGCGAGCGGGGTGGCCTCGACGCCGCGGCCACCCGGGCCGTCGAGAGGCTCGTGGCCCTGTCGGTGCTGCTCGGGGGCGCGCCGCTGTGGCTGACGATCGCGCTGCTGATCCACCTCGAGTCCCCGGGCGGGCCGTTCCACATCGCCCCGCGCGCAGGGCTGCGCGGGAAGCCGTTCCGGTTCTTCAAGTACCGGACGATGCGGACGCAGCGCCGGGACGGCGAGGACAGGGGCGACGCCGCGCGGCTCTCGGTCATCCGCGGCGAGATCCCCGGCTTCGTGCGCGATGACGGGGTCGTCATCCCCAAGGACCCGAGGGATCCGCGCGTCACGCGGCTGGGCGGCGTCCTGCGCTGGCTGTGCCTCGACGAGATCCCCCAGCTCCTCCACGTCCTCACGGGCGACATGGCCCTCGTGGGGCCGAGGCCCTATCCGATGGCGGAGTTCGACGCGCTCAAGCCGTGGCACCGCCTCCGGACCGAAGGCCGGCCCGGGATCACCGGCCTGTGGCAGGTCGTGGCGCGCAACCAGGTGACCTTCGACCAGAGCGTCATCCTCGACATCTACTACCTGGCGAACGCCAGCTTCTGGGGCGACCTGAAGATCATGGCGATCACGCCGCTGCGCATGCTCTTCGGCGTGGGGAGCTACTGACGCCGTGCGCCGGGCGATCGACGACGCCGTGAAAGGACCGCTCCCCGGCCGCTCAGGAGGCCCCGAGGTGGTCCCTGACGCGAAAGAGGACGATCACCTCGCCGGCCACCAGGCCGAGCGTGACGACGAGCTTCACCGCGGCCGCGCCGGCGGCGCCGTGCGCGGGCACCGCCCACAGGTCCCCGGCCGCGATGAGGAGCACGGTGGCCGTCCAGAGGGCCGCGTACGGGCGCTGCTGGCCCGCGGCGAAGAGCATCGGGCCGATGGCGAGCTCCGGCACCATCCACACGAGCGCCGTGGTCAGGAGCTGCAGCGGCAGCACGGCGCTCGCGTAGTCGGGGCCGAACACGAGCCGGACGAGCGGCCCGCCCATCCACCACACAACGGCGCTCATGAGCGCGCCCGCGGCCATGAGCCCGACGAAGGTGAGCGTGGCGAGGCGCCTGCGGGCACTCGCGGAGCGGCTGGCGACGAAGGCGGGGAAGACCGCCGCGCGCACGACGCCCGGCAGCATCATGGCGCCGCCGATCATGCGCTGGACCGCGCTCATGTCGCCGACCGCGTGGGGGGTGCTCATCCAGCCCAGCATCAGGAGATCGAGCTGGAAGTAGAGGGGGCTGGCGAGCATCACCACCGCGAGCGGCCCGGCCTCACGGAGGAAGCCCTGCGGCAGCGCCGCGCCCTCGCTGGACCACTGCCGGCGATCGAGGAGCTGGGCGGCGAGGGCCAGGGCCAGCGCGAGGGCGACCAGGTGGCCCGCGACGAGGGCCCACGCCAGGCCGAGCGCGCCGAGCCCCGAGAGCAGCGCGCCCGTCCCCAGCCCGAAGGACGTGATGGCCATGGTGACCGCGACCGCCACCTCGCGCTCCATCCGCTGGTGCCCGCGGAACACCTGGTTGAGCATCTCGACGAACGAGGCCATCAGCCAGGCGGCCGTCAGCAGCCACACGAGCGTCCGGCGTGGCGAGGCCGCGCCCGCGAGGAGGCCGACCACGAGGCCGACGGCGCCGGCGGCCAGCGTCACGGCGAGCTTGAGGCGCACGAGCGCGCCGATGGGCGCGCCGGGATCGCGGGCCACCTCGCGCGCGATGAACAGGTGCAGGCCGAGGTCCGCGAGCTCGCCGAGCAGGAAGCCCACGGCGAAGGCGTAGCTGTAGTCGCCGAAGCCCGCGGGCCCCAGGAGCCGCGCGGCGACGACGGCGAGGAGCATGCGGACGCCGCGCGAGACGAGATCGCTCGCGGTCTTCAGCGCCATGCTGCCCGAGACGCTTCGCCTCGCCGGCGGCGGGGCGTCCTCGCGGAGCGCCGACGACGTCATGGATGGAGGAGATCCTTCTCCGGAGGTCGCCGCGCGCGCATGCCGCTCCCCTATCGCCCCGATCGCGGTGCGGTTCAACTTCCCGTCAGCGGTCACGTGGAGCGGCGGGGCGCCGCGCCTCACGTGAAGGATCCAATCGAGGAGAGGACCACGTGAAGACCAGCACGGATGGCAACGTTTCGTTGGTGCAGCTCAGGCGAAAGGAGTCGCTGGTCTCGGCGGACATCGAGCCGCCGGAGATCCTGCTCGAGCGAGCCCGCGCCCTGGCGGTGCCGGCCACGCGCCCGGCCGCCGCGCCGCGGCCCCACGGCCGGACCCGGGAGCTCACGCGCCGCGGCGTGCTGTGGCTCGGGCAGACGTGCAACCTGCGCTGCCACTTCTGCTACTTCCTCGATCGGATCGAGGACAAGGAGCACCCCGAGCACCCGTTCATGTCGCTGGAGAAGGCGCAGGAGATCTGCCGGACCCTCGTCGAGTTCTACGGGAACGACGCGATCGACATCCAGGGCGGCGAGCCGACCATCTGGCGCGACATCCATGCGCTGATCAAGTACTGCGCCGGGATCGGCCTCGCGCCGACGCTCATCACGAACGCGCTGGTGCTCGACAAGCGCGACAAGGCGCAGCAGTTCAAGGACTCCGGCGTCGCCGACTTCCTTGTCAGCGTCCAGGGGCTCGGCAAGGCGCACGACCTGGCCGTGGGCGTGAGCGGCGCGCACGTGCGCCAGATGCGCGCGCTGAACCACCTCATCGCGCTCGACGTGCCGTTCCGCGTGAACTGCGTGATGTCGAAGCTCGCGGTGCCGCAGCTCCCGGCGATCGCGAGGCTCTCGGTGGAGCTGGGGGCGCGCGCCGTCAACTTCCTCGCCTTCAACCCGTTCGCGGATCAGCGCAAGGAAGGCGCCCGCACCGCGGAGAACGTGCCTCGTTATGGCGACCTGCGGGGCCCGCTCGACGAGGCCCTGGACGTGCTCGCGCAGGCCGGCGTGGAGGCGAACGTCCGGTACCTGCCCCACTGCATCGTCCCCGAGCGCCACTGGCCGTCGGTGTACAACTACCAGCAGCTCTCGTACGACCCGCACGAGTGGGATTTCGCGAGCTGGACGTGGACCAACAAGGGCCCGCAGCGGATGCGGGCCGGCGCGGTGTCGCCGCCCGTCCCGCTCGGCGCGCGGCCCCGCCTCGGCCGGCTCCGGCAGCCGCTCCTCCGCCTGGCGGACGCGATCGACCTCCGGGGCCGGATGCTCCGCGCGGACACGGACCCGCGGCTCGGCCCCGTGATGAGGAAGCTGGAAGGGCTGTCCTACCGGCTCTTCCGCCGCCGCGGGGATCGCGACGCCGCCTACCGCCACGACGCGCTGAACCGCGTCGAGCACAACGGCTACCAGAAGGGCGCGGGGTGCCAGCGCTGCGCGCTCCGCGACATCTGCGACGGGTTCCACGGCGACTACGTCGCGATGTTCGGCACCGACGAGGCGCGGCCCGTCCTCGATCGCGCCCCGGTCAGCGATCCTCGCGCGTTCATCAGCGCGCAGGACAAGGTGGCGCCGGCCAGGGGAGAGGCATGACCGTCGGTGCGCCCTCGATCGCGCCCCGGGTCGACGTCCTCGGCGTCCCCGTCGCGCGGCTCTCCTTCGAGCAGCTGCTGCGCCGCCTGGACGAGGCCTTGCGGGCGGAGCGCGAGAGGCCCGACTACTACACCTACGTCAACGCGTACTGCGCCACGCTGGCGGCGCGCGAGTCGCCGTACCGTGCCTCCGTTTCCCGGGCCGACGTCGTGTACGCCGACGGCATCGGGGTGGTCTGGGCGGCGCGCCTGCTGGGCGGGCCGTGCCCGGAGCGGATCAACGTGGGCCCGATCGAGCTGGGCCGGATCGTCGACCTCTGCGCCGAGCGCGGGGCCTCGGTCTTCCTGCTCGGCGGCGCGCCCGGGATCGCCGACGAGGTCGCGCGCCGCCTGGTCGCGGAGCGCCCGGGGCTCCGGATCGCCGGCGTTCACCACGGGTACTTCGCCCCCGAGGAGGAGGCGGCGGTGGTCCGGCAGATCAACGGATCGGGCGCCGCGCTGCTCATCGTCGGCCTTGGCCCGCCCAAGCAGGAGCTCTGGGTGAGCCAGCACCTCGCGGCGCTCCAGGTGCGCGCCACCTGGTGTATGGGGGGGCTGCTGGATCAGGTGGCGGGCGCCGTCGCGTACCCGCCCGAGTGGGTGCGCCGGAGCCACGTCCAGTGGCTCTACCGCCTGGCGGTCGAGCCGCGGCGGCTCTGGCGGCGGTACCTGCTCGGCATCCCGGAGTTCATCGGCCGCGTCGTCCACCAGCGCCTACGCCCGGAGAGACAAGCATGAGCGACCAGCGACCCTTCATCCCCATGGTCTCGCCGCAGGTGGACGAGCCGGACGCGATCGCGGCGCAGATCGCCGACGTCCTGCGCTCGGGGCGGCTCAGCAACGGCGGCCCGCTCGCCGAGGGCTTCGAGCGGGCGATCGCGGCGTTCCTCGGCGTCCAGGAGGCCGTGGCCGTCTCGAACGGCGCCGTCGCGATCAGCCTCGCCATCGAGGCCGCGGCGGTGCGGCGGGGCAAGGCGATCCTCCCGGCCTTCACCTTCATCGCGACGCTCAACGCCGCGGTGCACGCGGGCTTCGAGCCGGTCTTCTGCGACATCGACCCGGAGACCTGGACGCTGGATCCGGGGCACCTGCGCCGCCTGCTCGCGGAGCACGGCGCGACGCTGGTCCTCCCGGTCAACGTGTTCGGCGTCCCGCCCGATCTGGCCGCCATCGCGCGCGAGGCCCGCGGCGCGGGCGCGGCCGTGATCTACGACAACGCGCACGGCATGGGCACCGAGACCGCGAGCCGGGAGGCCGAGGCGCTCCTCACCGCGACGACCTACTCGCTGCACGCCACCAAGGTCCTCGTTGCCGCGGAGGGCGGCGTGGTCGTCTCGCCGGACCGCGAGGTGAGCGCGGCGATGCGCCGGCTGCGCAACCACGGGCTCGCGCAGCCGCTCTCGGCGTCGGTCCCGGGGATGAACGCCAAGCTGGACGAGCTGCGCGCCGCCCTGGCGCTCTCGTCGCTCCGCCGGCTCCCGGAGGCGCTGGCCCGCAGGCGGACGTACCTCGACCGGCTGCGCGCGGCCCTGTCGCGGCACCCGCAGCTGTACCGCACCCAGCGCATCCCGCCGGGCGTGAACCCCAACGGGCAGAACCTCGGCGTCGGGCTGATCGACGCCCCGATCGACGACGTCATCGCGGCCTTCGCGCGGCGCGGCGTCGAGGCGCGCCGGTATTTCTACCCGCCCCTGCACGCGCTGGACTGCTCCCCCGCGGGCCTCGTCCTCCCGAACACGGACCGGCTCTGCGCGGGCCAGGTCTGCCTGCCCCTGCACGGCCGGATGAGCGAGGAGACGCTCGAGCGCGTCGAGGCCGCCATCCACGGCGTCGCGGAGGAGCTGGAGGCGCGGCGGCTGTCCGCGCGCTCCTCGAGGCCCGCGCTCCTGGGCGCCACGTAGGGGCGGCTCCAGGGATCCGACGCCATGCGCAGGGAAGGAGCGTGGGACCGCGTGAGCACCGCGGCCGGCGTGATCGGGCTCATGGCCTTCGCCGTCGCCGCGTTCACCCCGGTCGCCGCGCCGCTCGATCGCTGGATGGCGTCGGCGCCCGACGCAGGGCAGGCCGACGCCGTGGTCGCCCTCGGCGCGGACGTCGATCCGGACGGGCGGCTCCCGGAGGATTCGCTCCGGCGCGCCGTCGAGGCCGTCGCGCTGTACCGTGAGGGGCGAGCGCCGCTCGTGCTGATGCTCGGCAGCCGCAACGGGCCGGCCAGCGAGGCCGAGTCGCGCGCTCGCCTCGCGCAGCGCCTCGGCGTCCCCGCGTCGGCCCTGCTCACGGAGCCGCGCGGGCTGACGACCGCGGTGGAAGCCCAGCGCAGCGCGGAGCTCCTGCTGCCGAGGGGCGCAAGGAGGATCCTGCTCGTCACCGGCGCGCACCGCATCGCTCGCGCGCGCCGGCTCTTCGAGCGCGCGGGCTTCGAGGTGCTCGCCGCGCCCGTCCCGGAGGGGTCGCCGGCGTCGAACATCCCGGGGGAGCGCCTCTCGGCGATCGGCCGGCTGCTCCAGGAGCTCGCGGCGCGCGCGCTGTCGCGGCTCCGCGGGGAGGTGTAGCGGTGCCCGACGCGCTCTACATCCTGGGCGTCGTCGCCGCCACGTCCTGCGTGGTCTACACGGCGGGGCGCCGCCGGGGGATGCGCGCCGGGCTCCTCCCGCCGGCGCTCCGGCGCGCGATCCGCTGCGTGGGCGTGGGCCTCCTGTTCTGGGGCGGCAACGTCGCCGTCGGGGCGGCGGTGGCCCTGCTCGTGCGCGGCCTCGGGCTCGGGTTCATCTGGCTCTACGTCAACACCGACGTCTCCGTCCTCGTCCTCTCCGCGCTCCAGGCGCTGGCCTTCGAGGCGTGGCGCGTCGAGCACGAGCGGGAGCGCGCGGCCAGCGCCTCGCGCGCCGACGATCCCCCCGGATCCCCTGCCGCGCCGGGGCCGGAACATGAGTCCCCGCATCGGGTAAAAGGAGCGAAGCGATGAGCACTGCAGCCGTGGAGGAGCGTCCGGTCTCGAGCCGGTGGAGCGACAGGGCGCTGCGCCAGACGGCCGGCTACTACGGGCTCTTCATCTGCCTGGGCCTCATCACGGCGATCACCGGGCCGACCCTGCCGGACCTGGCGCGGCAGACGGGCTCCAGCGTCGGGGACATGGGCTCGCTGTTCCTCGGCGGGGGGGTCGGTTACACGCTCGGTACGCTCTGGGGAGGCAAGCTGTTCGATCGCGTGCACGGGCACACCCTGCTCGGGGGAGCGCACCTGATCGCCGCGGCGTGCCTCGCTGCCATCCCGGCCATCCCGTGGTTATGGCTGCTCGTGGTCGTGGCGTTCTGCCGGGGTCTCGCGGAGGGGCTTGTCAACACGGGCGCGAACGCGCTGCTCCTCTGGACGCACGGGGAGAAGGTCAGCCCTTACATGAACGGGCTGCACTTCTGCTTCGGGCTGGGCGCGTTCCTGTCGCCGCTCCTTGTCGCGCGCGTCCCGGGCGCCTGGGGCGGTTACCACGCGGCGTACTGGGCCGTGGCCGCCTTCTCGGCGCTCGTCGCCCTGGGCGTGCTCTCGATGCGACACTGTCCCGAGCCTCAGGAAAAGGCCGGGAAGGACGCCGCGGTGAAGGGCGCGGATCGCGCGCTGCCCCTCCTTCCGGTGCTCGTCGCGGTGCTGTACCTGTTCGCCTACGTCGGCGGGGAGATCTCGTTCGGGAGCTGGATCTACACCTATGCCCTCACGCTGGGCGTCGTCTCGGCGACCGGGGCCGCGTACCTCACCTCGGGGTTCTGGCTCTCGTTCACGATCGGGAGGCTGCTCTCGATCCCGGTGGCGATCCGCTTCACGCCGCGCCAGGTCATCCCTGTGGGGCTGGGCGGCTGTCTCGTGCTGTCCGCGATGATGCTGCTCCTGCCGCCCTCGAGCGCGCTCCTGTGGGGTGTCGCGCTCGGGCTCGGGCTCTTCATGGCGCCGCTCTGGCCCAGCGGCTTCACGCTCACGGGGCAGATCGTGCCCATGACGGCGTTCGTGACCGGGCTCGTGCTGGTCGGCGACAGCCTCGGCGGCATGGTCCTCCCGGCCCTCACCGGCAAGCTGATCGAGGGGGTGGGCCTGGAGCGGCTGGCCTACTCGCTGCCGATGCTCGTGTTCGGCAGCCTGGTTGTCTGTACCTTTTCTTATCTCGTGCTGCTCGCCCTCGACAGCAAGCGAGCAGGGGAGGCGGCGGCGAGCGACGGCGCTTCGCCGTGAGGCGGGGATGGATGTGTGGCTGTGGGAGCACACCTGACAAAGAGAAATTGAACAGGGAGACGGGGAGGCGGGGAGATTCATGGGATTTCAACTCCCCATCTCCCTGCCTCCCTGTGAATTTTTTCGAAAAAATTCGAGAGGATGCTTCATGGCGTAGGCCACCGCCAGATCCCGCACGTGGACGGTGGACCAGCGGTTCTCGCCATCGTCGATAGGACGCGCCACCCCCGCGGCGCGCGCGCCCTGCACCAGGCCCGCCACCGGGCCTCCGCCGTGGCCGTAGACGATGGGCGGCCGCACGACCAGGCCGCGGACGCTTTTCGCGCCGAGCACGCGCGACTCGGCCGCCACGAGCCACTCGAGCGCTCCGCCGGGATTGACGCTCTCCTCCTCCGGCACGGGCACCCGCGAGGAGCGCGCGCGCGGCGCGAAGGGCGTCGCGATGAAGACGCCGCCGCTCATGGCCGACGCCTCTCTTTGGTCGACCGCGCTATCTGGTGATGACGATGTCCTTGGAGCCACGGCGTCATGGCTCGGCAGACGTCGAGCGAGCGGATGGATCGGGACGCATACGCGATGAGCTGTGGAGAGACCGAGAAATTCCCTCACTTGCAGCCATTTTCAGCGGGCAAATTGAACAAGGAGGGCAGGGGCGATTTGCCGTCGGGCGCATCGTGGTGCTGTTCGCTGCCCAGAGAACTTTGCAGGGATGTGGGAAGAACCTTGCACTTGCAAACTTGCAAACGTGCAAACGTGCAAACGTGTCCTCGCTTTACCGCCTTCCTGTTGAGCTGACAGCACGTCGGGCGCGTTCGTTTCCGATCTGGACAGGGAGGGCCGGTCGGGTAGTGTAGTCTGCCGTGCGTATCGCATCGAGAGCGGACCTGACGCAGGGCCTCGAGGCGACCCAACCCACTGCGGGAAAAGACGCTCCGCCGGGTGAGGGCGACGAGCGCGACGAGCGCGGCGAGGGCGACGAGCGCGACGAGCGCGACGAGCGCGCGCGGCCTACGTGGCGTCCAGGCGCCGTCGTCGCCGGCCGGTACCGGCTCGAACGGCTGCTCGGTGAAGGGGGCATGGGCGTGATCTGGGCCGCGAGCCACACGCTGACTGGCAAGCCGTTCGCGCTCAAGTTCGTGAAGGGCGGGGCCGTGCGCGGCGTGGTGGGCATGCGCCTGCTGCGCGAGGCGAAGCTCGCGAGCAGCGTCCGCCACCCCAACGTCGTCGAGGTTCACGACGTCGAGATCGAGGGCGGGGCGCCCGTGATGGTCATGGAGCTCCTGTCCGGCGAGTCGCTCGCGAGCAGGCTGCGTCGCGAGCCGAGGCTGCCCCTCGGCGAGGTAGCCTCCATCTTCCTGCCGGTCATCTCCGCCGTCGGGACGGCGCACGCGCTGGGCATCGTCCACCGCGACCTGAAGCCGGAGAACATCTTCCTTGTCGACGGATCGAGCGAGCGGGTCAAGGTCCTCGACTTCGGCATCGCGAAGCTGACGGCCACGAGCGGACAGGACGCCCAGACAACGGGGCTCACCGAGAGCGGGACGAGGCTTGGCACGCCCTGTTACATGTCGCCGGAGCAGACGTTCGGAGACCGACAGATCGATCACCGAACCGACAACTGGTCGCTCGGCCTCATTCTTTACGAATGCCTCTCGGGCGTGCTCCCGACCCGGGCCGACAACGCCGGCCAGGTGTTCAAGATCATCGTGACAGGCGCGATTCCCCCGCTGGAGAAGGTCGCGCCCGATGTGCCCCGGGAGCTCGCCAGGGTGGTTGGCCGGTTGCTGTCGACGGACCGCCAGGCTCGGCTCTCCGACCTGAGCGAGGTCGCTCGCGCGCTCGCGCCGTTCGCGCAGGGCGCGGCGCCGAGCTTCGGCGCGCCGGAGCCGCCCGCATTGGGCATCTCCGAGCCGCCCAGGGCGCCGGGCGGCGAGGCGGCGGATGGGGACGTGGTGGACCCCCTGGCCGCGACCGAGCGCCTCGGCGCCGCGGCGCGCCGCGATGAGCTCCGCTCGACCGGAAGGCGCCTCGGCTTGCGGGCGGCGGCCTGGAAGATCGGCCTCGCCATGGCGCTCGCGGCCGTTATCGCTGGGGCGCTCGCGCTGCGCGGAGGGCCTCGTCCGGTCGGGGCGACCACCGTTCCCGGGCCGCGCTCCATCCCCACGGCGCTCGCCCTGTACAGCGCCGCGCTGAAGGCCGCTGGCGATGCCAACGAGGGCAAGGCGGTGGACGGCCTGCGGCAGGCGATCTCCGTCGATGACTCCTTTGCCGAGGCGCACCTTCGCCTCGCGATCTACGCGCCGGAGCCCGCCGAAGCTCGGGATCACTATCGGCGCGCAGAGGAGCTGAGCGCCGCGCTCGACCCCCGCGATCGAGCGCTCCTTGCGGCCGTGGAGCCCGCGCTCGGCCGTGACCTCGCGGATTCGGCGCGCTGCGCGGAGCGGTTGACCGCGCTCACGGCGCGGCACCCGTATGATCGCGACGCGGAGCTGTTGGCCCTCCTCGCGCGGTGCGCGCTGCGATCGGACGTCCATACCAGCGTCGCTGCGGCAAGGCGGGTCATCGCGATCGACCCCGAGTACGCGCAGGGATGGGCCACGCTGGCGCAGTCGTTGTGGCAGCTCGGGAGCTTCAACGACTCCGCTGCCGCCCTCGACCGGTGCCTCGCGATCTCGCCCACGGCGGCCAGCTGTTACGAGATCCGGAGCGAGCACCACAGCGCGCTCGGCCGCTGCGCGGACGTCGAGGAGGACCTGTGGCTCACGCGGCCCACGACGAGCGGAAGGGGCCGGCTGATCTTTCGCAGGCTTGCGTGGTCGAGCTATGCGCAAGGGCGCTCTCTCGACGCGGTCCGCGAGGCGATGCGGCAGAGCCGGGTCTCGCTGCCGCACAAGGAGCGGCGCTTTACCGCGCTGCTTGACGAGTCGAACCTGAACGCGATCCAGGGCAATTTCTCGCAGGCCGAGGGACAGCTACGGCAGGCGCGCATGTACATCAGCGCGGATTCCAGGGGGCATGCCGATGTCGTCCGCGCGCTCATCGATGTCTGCCTCGAGACCGATCGCAGGCGCGAGGCAGCGGACATCGCCAAGACGTGTCTTGACAATTACAGCGCTTGCGCCGGCGGCTCGCCGGACCTCTTGCGGGTCATGCTGCATGCCGGCCTCATCTCCAGGGCCGAGTTCCAGGAGAAGGTGGCCGAGCTCCTGTCGCCGTCGAGCGTGCAGGGTGCGGCCGACCCTGCGCGCTCCGCCGTGGTGCAGGCCTACGCGCGGTGGATCGAGCACCCCGAGGAGGCGGCGGAGGCCGTCCCCGTGCTGCCGATGACCGCGCTGATGAGCAATCAAGTCGGGCAAGAGGTCCAGGCGGACGTCGGCGCTGTCTTTTACCTCGCGGGCATGCCTCTCCATGCGATCCCCACGCTTCGCAAGGCGGTCACGACGTGCGATATGCTGGGCTGGCCCGTAAGGTACGTCCGCTCGTTCTGGTTCCTCGGTCAGGCCCTCGAGCAGATGGGCGAGATCTCCGGCGCGTGCGAGGCCTACGCGAGCGTGATCGATCGCTGGGGGAACGCCAGCCCGCGCTCGGTGACCGCCGAGCAGGCGCGGGCGAGGATGAAGGCGATCGCCTGCCGACCGGTCGAGTGACCGCTCCCGCTCATCGTGCCGCGCTCCGGCCATGGGAACCGGCGGCGCCATTGTTCTGAATTTCGGTTCAATGGTGTGCGGAAAATGCAGATTCTCTTCGCCGTGTCGCGCGCCTACACTGGTCCACATGGGCCGAGTGCTCGGCCCGCGCCGCGCCCCGCGGCAAACAGCCTATTTACTGGAGGAGAGCTTATGCGTGAGGAGACGAGACGGGCAGCATTGCGTGCAGCAGCGAGGGTCGCGCTGGGAGCGCTGGCCTGTGGCGCCCTGGCGGGCTGCAGCGGACGTTACGTCTCTGGCGGGCAGTCGTCTCCGCTGGATCCCGACGAGGAGATCCCGGCGGAGGAGCCGGACGCCCCGGCCCCGGCCAGCGGCGGGGCGACGACCGGAGTCGGCGCGACGACCGGAGTCGGTGCGACGACCGGCGGCGGTGGGGAACCTTCGACGGGGAGCGGGGTCATTCCGACGCCTGACGAGGGCGGCGCGGGTGGCGCGGGCGGGGCGGGCGGCGCGCCGCCCATGCCGACCGGGCTCGCGTGCGCCGAGCAGGTGAACCTCGACGACACGGAGGCTCGCCCTCGCGCGGAGCTCGAGTGCTGCGTCGACTACACGGCGCAGCACGTGCCTGCCCCCGGGACGGGGATCTCCGAGGAGCAGTGGGCGGCCCTCGCTGGAGACGCCTCCTTCGTGAACTGCTGCACGGCGCTGATCGTTGGCGTGGACGCCGACGCGATCTCCTACAGAGAGGCCGAGCCCGTCCGGCACGGCTGCTGTTTCGGCGACGTCGTCGCTCCCGAGGCGGAGCTCTATACGCGGACGTTGTGCACGCCCTGGGGCCCCCCGGTCCCGCCGGCGCTCGACGCCTATGCCCCGTCGGAGGTCGCATGAACGCCGCGACGCTCGATCTCCGCGGCGAGGCGCGCGCGCGTGCCTTCGACGTGAGCGGGTATCCCGCGGCGCTGTTCCCGTCGGCGATCCGCACCTGGCACGCGCGGATGGTGAACGAGCACGGGTCGTCGGCCGTGTTCGAGGCGCTCGCGGGCCAGCTCGCCGAGGCGAGCTTCCCGCCGGAGCTCGTCGAGGCGTGCCGGGGCTTCGCCGACGAGGAGCGCCGCCACGGGATCCTCTGCGGCGCCGTGGTCGAGGCCCTCGGCGGGACGGCGACCGCGAGCGTCCCGGAGCGCCCGGAGTTCCCCCTGCACCGCGACGCGCCCCCCCGCGCGGCCGCGCTCCGCAACGTGATCCACATCTGCTGCATGAGCGAGACGGTGGCCGTGGCCCTCATCGGCGCGGAGCGGCTGGAGATGCCGCCCGGGCCGCTGCTCGATCTGCTGACGCGCATCTACGCCGACGAGGTCGGACACGCCCGCTTCGGCTGGCGCCTCCTCGAGCAGGTCGCGCCGGAGCTCTCCTCGGCGGAGCGGCAAGCGGTCGAGCGCTACCTGCCCGTCGCGTTCCGGCACCTCGTGGAGCACGAGCACGCGCACTTACCGGCTCACGACGCCCCGCCGGACGGGGAGCAGCTCGGGCTGTGCAGCGGCCTGAAAGCCCGGGTGTTGCTCGATGAGACCATCGAGGAGGTCATCCGCCCCGGGCTTCGCCGCTTCTTCGATTGCTGAGCGCAGCCGCAAGAGCATGCGGGGCCAGACCAATGCCAATGCCCGGAGGGCGACGTGCGCCTAGGCGGGCCGCCAGTCGTCCGCGTGGAGCTGAGGGAACGATATCTTACATGTCCCGGCATCGATGCCGACGATCACGGCTTGGCCGTTTTGATCGAGCAATCCCTCGCGAACGGAGCGGTCCGGCAGCTCGATACGGTATCTCTTGAACGGGACAGGTTGCGGCGGGTCCCCGTCGTCCATGAGCTGAATCCCGACCCATGTCTTGTCCTCCCTGGGCGCAGGCGCTGGCGCGTCGCGCTCGATCGGCTCGGGCGGCGCGAAGCGCGCGCCGGAAGCGACGTACGGCATCCGGTAGGCGTGGAGGCGGCCGTCGAGCAGCGCCTCCCGCAGCCGCGCTCCGAGCGCCCTCGGATCGAACGAAGGCCCCGTCGACACCGGAATGCCGAGCGCCTCGCCGATCTCGGCGAGGAGCACCCTGCCGTGGACGCCGTCGGCGAGCCACGCCTCCAGCTGCCACGTCGCTTCCAGCGCAGGAAGGGCCTTGGCCCCGTCCGGCAACGGCGCATCGACCCGCCGGGCGATCCACACCTTGTCAGGGAAGCAGCCGAAACCCCAGCGGTCGCGCATCGCGTTCTCGATTCGCCCCTCGCCCATGGCATCACGCCGCGCGGGGGAGAGTCAAGCGCGGGCCAGGAGCGGGTCAGGGCATCGATGCGGGGGGCCTGGCCGTCGCGCCCCCCCCGTCGCCCCCGCTCCTCACGGTCGTTCGCGCCGGCCCGTTCGCGGCGCTTGAGGGCGCCGCTCGGGCGCGTTACGGTGCTCGACGCATCGCCTGCTCGCGGATGCTCGCTCCGGGAGCATGGGATGGGATCATGGGATGAACGATGCCCCACCAGCATGTTGTCCGACAGGGAGAGTGCCTCTCGAGCATCGCCCCGAAGTACGGCTTCTCCGACTGGCGCGTCATCTATAACCATCCTGACAACGCCGAGTTCAAGAAGAAGCGCCCCAACCCGAACCTCATCTATCCGGGCGACGTCCTCATCATCCCGGACGCGGCGCCAAAGGAGGTCGAGGTCGCGACGGGCGGGAAGCACGTCTTCACGGTCAAGGTCCCGAAGACGATGCTCCGCCTCCTCCTCGAGGTCGAGGAGCCGTTCGCGTACGAGCTGACGTACCGCGACGTCGTCGTCGCCGGCACGACGGACGGCAAGAGCCCCATCGAGCACCCCATCCCCGCCGACCTGGCGGACGCCGAACTCGCGGCCTGGCCGGACACGCCGGGCAACGAGACGGCGCGCGCAGGCGGGGTCACCTGGGCGCTGAAGCTCGGGCACCTCGATCCCATCGAGGTCCCGAGCGGCGTCCAGGGGCGCCTCAAGAACCTCGGCTATTTCTCCCGCGAGGTGGACGGCAAGGACGGGCCCGAGCTGGCCAATGCGGTGGCGTGGTACCAGTCGGCGTCGGGGCTGACGCCGACCGGGGTCCTCGACGACGCGACGCGGGCGAAGCTCCTGAAACGCCACGACGGCGCGTGACGAGGACGAACGAATGGCACAGACGGCCGCGGTCACGATCACCCTCCAGAAGGTCCTCGGCGTCGACGGGCTGCTCGCCGGCGCGAAGAAGCCGTATGCGCTGGGGTTCATCGCCGGGCGGCGCTTCGGGCGCAGCAAGCCGATCCCGGCTGGCGCCAGGGAGGTCGATCTGACGGCGGAGGCGATCCCGTGGAAGCTCGAGGTCGCCGCGAACGGGGTGATCCCGGTCGCCGTCGAGATCTGGGACGATCAGGGCGACGCCGGCCCGAAGCGCCTCGGCGCCGTGACGGGCAGCCTGAGCAGCCCCTACCCGACCCGGGTCCACGAGCTCGGCGGAGGCCCGCTCCTGCGCTGCGACGTGCTCACGCGCGAGGTGCCCGCCGCGCCGGGCGCGGCGCTCGTGCCCCGCGTCGCCGAAGGGGAGAAGACGCGCGCGACGCTGCGCGTGCCGAACACCGTGCTCGTCTCCATCACGGAGATCCTGGGGCTTCACGCGCCTGTCTCGCCGGGGGCGCCGGGGGTGAAGCGCGCCGAGGCGAGGCCCGGGTACACGAGCCAGGACCACCTCGGCCGGGTGTACCTCAACAGCGACCTCGCCGGGAGCTGGGCCAAGGACAAGCAACTCATCCAGCTCACCGCCAAGGTGACGATCCAGCGGGGGAAGCTCCCCGCGGACGCGAAGATCCGGTGGACGGTCGTCGAGCCGGACGACCCGACCAACGACGATCCCGGCTTTCACGCCGCGTGGGGGGCGTACGTCGACAAGAAGGACTATGACGCCGCCGGGGATCACAAGGGCTCGCGCGCGGCCGATAACGAGGGCAAGCCAGCGAAGAGCCCGCCCTGGGAGGCGGTCGCCGGCTTCGCGCTTGCGTCCGCGGCCGCGACCGAGGCGAAGACGACGATCGTCGGCGACGAGAGCAAGGTCGTCTTCCACTGCCCGGACACGGCCGGGGACAACTTCATCCTCCGGGCGGACATCGACGCTGCAACGCACGTGGAGGGGTTCGGCGCCGAGACCGGCATCATGACGATGTGGCACCGGATCCGGGTCGAGTCCGTCCGCATGAAGAGCGCGTTCGCCCTGCCCATGGACGAGGTGCCCGTGCCGTTCGAGCCGTGCTGCGTCCAGCTCGATTGCGAGCCGGAGAAGGAGGTGCCGGACCAGCCGCACATGGCGCCCAAGGACGACGACCTCGAGACCGAGTGCGTGGCCTACGTGAACAAGGTGTTCTCGAACAGATCGAACCCTGGCTGGTTCTGCGTCATCTCCGCGATGGAGCCGCACCCTCTGCCGAGCAAGAAGGGCGACAAGGTCTTCGAGGGGGACGTCGAGCTGAAGAGCGGCGGCGCGGGCGCCAACCTCTTCGAGTTCTTCGAGATCCCAGGGACGTTCCCCGACGTGGATTTCGCCGAGCTGACCTCCGGCTCGGAGGCGGTCGGCTTCAACCTGTTCAGCGTTCAGACCGAGACGACGGCGGCCGGCCCGATCACGCGCTGCTGGATCGTGGAGCACGACGCCCAGCCGGACTTCACGGCGGGCGACGGGTCGCTCGCGCATGCGTACAAGGTGCGGTTCAACTACTCGCCCAGGTTCCGGAAGAAGGGCGGCGCCGTGACCCCGGGCGGCTACGGGATGGCCGCAAACGTGAAGGCCAAGGTGTTCAACCCGGGCGCCTTCTACACCGCCGGCATCAGCCCCACGGTGACGGCCAAGGGCAAGGAGTACTTCGCTGGCCGGACCATCATGTTCACGCACCACAGCGCCTACCGCGACGCGGGCACCGGCCTGCCAAAGCCGACGTACCGCGGCCGCATCGTCGGGACCATCGTTCATGAGCTCGTCCACGCGTTCGGTATGCCGCACAAGTGCGGGTACTTCGACTTCCGCGCGCCGCGGGACAAGACGTGCTGCATGAACTACAGGCCCAACTGGATGCTGGACGACAAGCGCAACCTCATCCGGGGGACGTCGGGGAAGACCGGCAGCGACGTCTGCGGCAGGCACCTCAAGGAGGTGAGGCGGGTCCACCTCGAGGACAACAAGGGGCTCGCGTGGAAGTGAGCGCTCCGGACATCACACCTCCGGGCCCGGCCCTCGTGGGCATCGATGTCGAGCCGCAGTATGTACTCGGCTTTCCGATGTTCGTGGGCATCACGATCGGCAGCGTGCCTCCGGGCGCGTCGCTCATGCGGCTGCCGCTGCCGTCGCCCGCGGCGCTGCGGGGCGCGATAGGCATCAGGCTGTGGCGGCCGGGCGAAGCGGAGCCATTCTTCGAGGAGGCGCCCACGGCGGTGGTGGACGCCGATCTCTCGGCGCCGAGCTTCCGCCTGCGGGCCGGCGAGGTCCGCAGGCTCCTCGTGGAGATCGCCGAGCTCCTGCCGGACGATCTGGCGGCGGGGGAGGTCGACGGCGTGCTGCTCTACGGAGCCCCGCCGCATGTCGCCGCGAGCGGCCGCGGACGGCTGCGCTTCCGGGAGCCCACGGGCGCGGAGCGCGCGTCGCTCGACGAGCTCCGGCCCGAGGTCGAGGCGGCCGGCTCGTTCGGGCGGTGGCTCCGCCGGCCGCCGTCCGATCCGACCCGGCTCGCGCCGCCCGCCGATCAGGGCGATCCGCTGCGGTATCCGAGGCTCATGAAGTACCTGATCCACGGCCCGGAGGAGCTCGACGCCGTCGACCCGGCGCGGCTCCGCGTGCTCGGCGGCGTGTTCGCGCCCGAGGCGTGCGGGCTCGCCGCGGAGCTTCAGGCCGCGCGAGATCCCGGGGCGTTTGCCGGGTACGCGCAGCAGGTGAAGGCGGCGTATCCGGGGCTCGCGGCGTGGATGGACGCGATCGCGGCCGGGCAGAGCGAGATCGCGTGGGCACGGAGCCATCGGTGATGAAGATGAGCCCACGAGCGTGCGTCGTTGCCGTGGCCCTGGGGCTCGCAGCGTCCTCGAGCTCCGGTTGCGGTCGCTCCCAGGCGCCGTTGCCCGACCGCGCGGCGCCGGATGCGTCCAGCGCCGCGGCGGCGCCCGGGGTTGCAGCGACGGCGCCCGGGGCCGTCACGGAGGCGCCCGAGGTGGCGACCGCGCCCGGGACCGCCGCGCCGCCGGGCACTGCACCCGCTCCCGCGCAGTCCGTGAGCGCTGCGCCTCCCGCGCAGCCCGCGAGCGCTGCGCCGTCCATGAGCGCCGCGGGGATCAGGAAGTCCTCGCCGGGCGCGCGCGGCCCGCTGCCCGATGCGAAGCCGAAGCTCAAGTGTGGCAGGACGTACTGCAACGCGGCGGGGGAGTGCTTTGCGCCGTCGCCGCCCCAGTGCGAGTGAAGGAGCAAGGGCGCGGCAGAGACTAGCCGCCGCTCTGGCGGGTTCCCGCGATCTCCCGCGGGTCACCCGCGCTTCTGCGGCCTGCCGCGGGGCGCGGGCGCCGCCGGCTCCGGGACCGCGGGGGGCGCCAGCGTCTGCCGCGCCAGCTCTCGCGCGTAGGCGAGGCGGTCGGCCGGCGAGCCGAGCGCGTTCAGCCCCTCGTAAAGCCCCGCGAAGAACGTCGGGAAGAAGACCGCCGAGAGCGCCGCCACCACCCGGCGCGCCGCCGCCCGCTCCTCGAGCCCGGGCACCGCCGCCCGGACGAGATCGCGCAGGCGCTCCATCACCGGCGCGAAGAGCTTCGGGAAAGGACCGCTGTAGTCGTCCGCGTGAAACGCGTCGTGCAGGAGCGCCCTGCCCACGTTCGGGTACCGCATCCCGCCCTCGAGGTAGTAGCCGAGCAGCCCGCTCAGCGCCTCCAGGGGATCACCCGGCATCCGGGCGAGGAAATCCTCGCTGTCCGACAGCATGTTCTGGATCGACCCCTCGAGCGCCGCCGCGACGAGCGCCTCCTTCGACCGGAAATAGTAGTTCACCGCGGCGATGTTGACGCCGGCCGCCGCCGCGAGCTTCCGCACCGTCAGCTGCCCGATGCCGTGCTTCTCGATCTGATCGATCGCGGCGACCACGAGCCGCTGCCGTGGATCGAGATCGTCCGCAGGGGCGAGGGGGTCACGGTCGTTCATACGATTGTTTGAAACAAACCTTGACGATGCTCTCTGCTGGCGTCAACGGTTGAAACATATGTTTCAATCGGTTGCTTCTTCCGGCGCTGCATGTGCGTCCAGGTTCGCTCGGCGGAGGCGGCTTGCCTGCGCGGCGGCCGTGGGCGGCGCGATCTCGCCGCTCCTCGCGGTCCTCGCGCCGGGCGTGGCGCGGGCCCAGCTCCCCGATCTCGTGGACCTGAGCGCGCAGTACATGCCGGGCGCGGCGATCGAGGACCCGCGCCCCGTGCGGGCGCAGATCTCGTCGTACGAGGTCAACGCCAACGTGCCGATCCCCCTCGGGGAGAGGACGTTCCTGATCCCGGGGGCGACGTACCACGTCGAGGCGATCTCGTACGCCGGCGCCCCGCCCGGCTTCGACGAGCTCCGGGCCTTCCATGCCGTCGACGTCCCGGTGCTGTTCGTCCAGCTGCTGCCCCACGACTGGTCGCTCTCGCTGCGCGTCGCGCCGGGGCTCGCGGGCGACTTCGAGGCCTTCGACGGCGGGCTCGTCCGCGTCAGCGCGCTCGGGCTCGTGACCCACACGCTCTCGGAGAAGCTCGTCCTCGGCGGCGGCGCGCTCGCGTCGTACAGCTTCGGCTCGTTCCTCCCGCTGCCGGCCGCGTACGTCGAGTGGACGCCGAGCCCCCATTTCCGCGTCGAGGCCTTCCTGCCGGGCTTCGCGTCGGCGAAGCTCCTGTTCTCGGATCGCGTCGAGGTCGGCCTGCGCGCGGACGTGGCGGGGAACGCCTACGCCGTGCGCGACCCGCGCGTCGCCGGGGCGTGGCCGTGCGCGGCCCAGCCGGCCGACGACCCGGCGACCGAGCAGGACGAGCGGGCGGCGCGGCCCGAGCAGTGCCTCGATCATGTCGCCTACTCGGTCGCGACCGCGGGCGTGACCCTCGGCGTGCGCGCCTTCTCATCGGTGTGGGTGACCGCCCAGGCGGGACACAGCCTGTTCCGTCGCTACGAGCCGATGAACGATGAGGACGATGGTATCCCCGGAGGCGGGCAGAGCATCCCGAATGTGCTCTTCTTCCGCGCCGGCGTGACATGGCGCATCCCGAAGAGCTGAAGCGCGACTCACTGCCTGGCGCGCCCCGCGAGCGTATAGCCGCACACCGACGGGCGGGTGCCCGCCGGACCGTTGAAGACGGCTCGACGCCGGTGCATCCTCCGCCTTATGCGCCCGGGAGAGGTCATCGACAGCCGCTTCCAGCTCGAGCGCGTCGCGGCCTCCGGTGGGATGGGGACGGTCTACCGCGCCGTCGACCGGGCCACGGGGTCGCAGGTCGCGCTCAAGCTCCTCGGCCAGCCCGACCGGAGCGCCGCGCACCGCTTCGAGCACGAGGCGCGGATCCTCGCCGAGCTCGATCACCCGCGGATCGTCCGGCACGTGGCCCACGGCATCACCCCCGACGGGGTGCCCTACCTCGCCATGGAATGGCTCGAAGGGGAGAGCCTGGCGCAGCGCCTCGCCCGGCAGAAGCTCGACCTCGAGGAGAGCCTCGCCCTGCTCCGCGCGGCCGCCGAGGCGCTCGGGGCGGCGCACGCGCGGGGCATCGTCCACCGCGACGTCAAGCCGGGCAACCTGCTGCTCGTCGGCGGCGAGGTCACCGGCCTCAAGGTGCTCGATTTCGGCATCGCCCGGATGAAGCGCACCATCGGCGCGCTCACGCAGACCGGCTCGGTGATGGGGACCCCGGGCTACATGGCCCCGGAGCAGGCCACCGGCGAGCGCGATCGCCTCGACGCGCGGGCCGACATCTTCTCGCTCGGCGCCGTGCTCTTCGAGTGCCTCACGGGCAGGCCCGCGTTCCAGGGCCAGCACGTGATGGCCCTCCTCGCGAAGCTCCTCATGGAAGATCCGCCGCGCGTGCGGAACCTCCGGCCCGAGCTGCCGCAGGAGCTCGACGAGTTCGTCGCCCGCATGCTCGCGAAGGACCCGGAGCAGCGGCCGCGCGACGGCTCGGCCGTCGTCGAGGCGCTCGACGCCCTCGAGCGCGATCCGACGAGCGGCCTGGCCGCGCCCCCCGTCCTGTACGAGGCGATCACGGCGTGCGAGCTCCGGCTGCTCTCGCTGGTGGCCGCGCGGGAGCCGCGCTTCTCGGCCTGCGACAGCGCGGCCAGCACGCTCGTCGCCGCGGAGCCGAGCGACCTCACGAGGAAGCTCTACACGAGCGCGCAGCCGTTCGGGGCCCGCGTGGACGCGCTCGCCGACGGGACGATCGTGCTCTCGATCGCCGGCGTGGGCGACGCCGCCCTGCAGGCCGCGCGCGCGGCGCGGTGCGCCCTCACGCTCGTCGAGCTCGTGCCGGAGGCCTCCGTCGTGCTCACGACCGGCCGCGCCGAGCACACCGGCAGCCTCCCGGTCGGCCCGGTCATGGACCGCGCGGCCGCGCTCCTCGCCTTCGCGGAGCGCGACGCGCGCCCGGAGCGGAGGCCCGCGCCCGTGTGGACCGACGACGTGACGCGGGCGCTGCTCGACGCGCGGTTCGAGATCGAGCCGGCGCGGCCCGGCACGTTCTTCCTGCTGCAGGAGCGCGAGGTCGGGCGGTCGGCGCGGACGCTCCTCGGGAAGCCGAGCCCCTACGTCGGCCGCGACAGGGAGCTCCGGAACCTGCGCGAGCTCCTCGAAGACAGCTTCGGCGGGCCCGAGCCCCGCGCCATCCTGATCACCGGGCCGCCCGGGATCGGCAAATCCCGCCTGCGGTACGAGCTCATCGAGATCCTTCGGGAGCGGCACCCCGAGCTCACCGTCGCGGTCGGCCGCGGCGACTCGCTGAGCGCGGGCTCGCCGTTCTCGCTCCTCGGCTCCGCGCTCCGGGGCGCGGCCGGCATCACCGGCGGCGAGCCCGCCCCGGCCCAGCGGGAGCGGCTCCTCTCGCTGGTCGCCCGCGCCCATGCGCTGACGCCTGGCGAGAGGACGCGGATCGCCGCGTTCCTCGGCGAGATCGTCGGCACGCCGTTCCCGGGCGAGGCCGATCCGAGGTTCCTCGAGGCGCGGCAGAGCCCGGCCCTGATGGCCGATCAGATCCCGCTCGCCTACCTCGACTTCATGGAGGCGGCGTGCGCGGCGGGGCCCTACCTGCTCGTGCTCGAGGACATCCAGTGGGGCGACGCGGCGTCGCTGAAGCTCATCGGGCGGGTCCTCCGGGAGCTCCGCGACCGGCCCTTCGCGGTGCTCTACCTGGCGCGGGTCGAGGTGCGGAAGGTCTTCCCCGTCCTCTGGGAGGGCAGCGAGGTCCACGAGATCACGCTCGGCGCGCTGCCGCGCCGCGCGGCCGAGGAGCTCGTGCGGCAGATGCTCGGCGACGGGCTCCCGCCCTCCGAGGTCGCGCGCCTCGTCGAGCGCGCGAGCGGCAACGCCTTCTACCTGGAGGAGCTCATCCGGGCGGTCGCGGAGGGGCGCGCGGACAGGCTGCCGGAGACGATCCTGGGCATGGTCGAGGCGCGGCTCGAGGCCATCCCCGCGGAGGCGCGGCGGCTGCTGCGGGCGGCGAGCATCTTCGGCGAGGCGTTCTGGAAGACCGGGGCGCTCGCCCTGCTCGGCGACGCCGGGGGGTCGACGCTCGCGGTGGACTGGCTGCCCTGGATGCTCCAGCGCGAGCTGCTCGAGCGCCGCGAGCAGAGCCGCTTCTCGGACGAGGAGGAGTACGCGTTCCGGCACGCGCTCATCCGCGACGGCTGCTACGCGATGCTGCCGGACCACGATCGCGCGCTCGGGCACCGGCTCGCCGCCGAGTGGCTGCTGCAGGCGGGAGAGCACGACGCCAAGGTGCTCGCCGAGCACTTCGAGCGGGGCGGCGAGCCGCGGCTCGCGGTGGAGTTCTACCTGCACGCGGCGGAGCAGGCGCTCGCCGGGAGCGACCCGGCCGCCGCGCGCGCGCTCGCGGAGCGGGGGCTCGCCCTGGGCGCGGAGCGGGACGTCGAGGCGGTGCTCCGCGGGATCCGGGAAGGGGCGTCCCGCGCGCTGGGCGTGGCGGACGAGCGCGCCGCGCCCTCGTCGCGGTCGTGAGCGCTCGGGGAGGCCGCTTCCGAGGCCTCGCGTGTATTGGTTGCGCGTGCTCCCCGTCGTCTATCGACGGCTCTCGCCCGGCTCGTTCCGGCCGACGTCGAGCGGCTCCAGCGCGAGTTGCGCCAGTGTTGCTCAACCCGCCCACCTGCGGCGCAGGGGTGCCGGCGCGCTCCTCTCTCGTGCGCGCTCGAGATGGGCTGACCTCGCGCGCGCACGAGAGGAGCGCGCCGGGCGCCCCGGCCGCCGCCAGCGTGGGTCGGGCGGCCAGGGGCCCTGGCGGTGCCTTCGCGCAGCCCTGGTACAGCGCTCGCAAAGCGCCTGCGCTCCACGGACAGGAAACGCACCCACCATGCACCAGAATCGCCCCAGCGCGTTCGCCCCTTTGCTGCTGACCCTCGCCCTCGCCAGCGGCGGGTGCGGCTCCGAGCCCCCCGCCGCACCGCCCGCCGACGATGGCGGATCGCCGGCGCCCGCGGTGCGGATCGACGACGAGCCCCCGGGCGCAAACTGCCCTGAAGGGGGCCGCGCCATCCACAAGGGGGAAGACGACGACGGAGACGGCGTCCTCGATCCGGGCGAGATCGACGCCACGGAGTACGTCTGCCCCGAGCCGGGAGGGGGAGACCTGCCGGAGCTCCTCACGACGCGGGCAGAGGAGCCGCGGGGCGAGCACTGCCCTCATGGCGGGACGGCGGTGCGCTCCGGGCTCGACCTCGACGGCGACGGGGCGCTGGACGCGCAGGAGGTCTCCGGCACCACGTACGTGTGCGCTGGCGCCCCGCCCGAGGAGCCCGAGCAGACGCCGGAGCGGCTCGTCCGGATCGACGAGGAGCAGGCGGGACCGAACTGCATCGCCGGCGGTGCGGCCGTGCATGCCGGCCTGGACGACAACGCCGACGGCACGCTCGACGACGAGGAGATCGACCACACCGATCACGTGTGCGGCGCGTCGCTGGTGGGCGACTACGCCGTGACCGACCTCGACGACCTCCGGGCCCTCGAGGGCATCCGCGTGATCACGGGCACGCTGACCCTCCTTCCGGAGCTCGCGACGGTCGTGTCCCTCCCCGACCTCGTCTATGTCGGCGGCTCGTTCGAGGTGGAGCACGCGTACGCGCTGGAGCGGCTGGAGCTGCCGGCGCTGGCGCAGGTCGGCGGCGACCTCTCCGTGATCTTCGCGCCAGCGCTCCGATCGCTCTCGCTGCCGTCGCTGGCGCGCGTGGGCGGCGCCCTGGGACTCTCGTGGGTGGACCAGCTCACGGCGGCGGAGCTGCCGGAGCTCGCCGAGGTCGGAGCCAGGCTGGAGCCCCGCCTCGACGCGATAGCGATCCAGGCGGATGAGCTCGCGGAGCTCGCGATGCCCTCGCTCCGGCGCAGCGGCGGCGGCATCCACCTCCGAGGCGCGGCGCTCGAGCGGGTCGCGTTCCCCGCGCTGATCGAAGCCGGCCGGTTCGAGCTCCGGGACAGCCTCGCGGTCCAGGCGCTGGAGTTCCCCGTCCTGGAGGCGGTGCGCGGCGACCTGATCGTATGGGGGATCGCGGCGGCCGAGATCGCGCTCCCGAGGCTCCTGACGGTCGCCGGCGATCTGGACGTAGTGGACGCGCAGGGCGCCGCGCGGCTGTCGCTCCCGGAGCTGCGGGGCGTGGGAGGTACCCTCGTCCTCGCGCGCTGCGCTCAGCTCACGGCCCTCGAGCTGCCGCGGCTCGCCAGCGCGCCGCGCGTCATCATCCGCGATCAGGGGAGGCTCACCTCGTTCTCGCTACCTGCGCTGGCCACCGTCGAGGAGCAGGTCGGCATCTGGTACAACCCGTCGCTGACCGACTTCTCGCTGCCTGCGCTGCGCCAGACCGAGTGGCTCTCGCTGTCGGGGAACCCGCGGCTTGCCGGGCTGGGCGGCCTGGCGCAGCTGGAGAGCGTCTCTCGCCTCATGACCGTCGAGGATAACCTCGCGCTGGAGGATCTCTCTGGCCTCGCAGCGCTCTCGGTCCTCGGTGGCTTCCTGGAGATCCACGGCAATCACGCGATGACGCGCGTCGGGCTCGCGCGGCTGGAGCGGGCCAAGCTCATCGAGATCGGGCGCGTCGGGAGCGGCGGCAACGACCGGCTCGGGGTCGTCGACATGCCCGCGCTCCGCCGCGTCGATGGACTGGGCATCTCGTCGAACGACCGCCTCACGGACCTCTCCCTTCCCTCGCTCACCAGGATCCCGGGCGCGCTGAACATCTCCATGAACCCGGCGCTGCCGCAGTGCGAGGCCGAGGCGCTCGCCGCCCAGCTCACGGGGCAGGCGGAGCAGGTCTACCTCGGCGGCAACGACGACGCCGGCACGTGTGAGTGACGGCGGTCACGGCCGGTCGCGCGCGGCGCCCAGCGCGCGGGCTTCCCGCCGCATCTCGCGCATCTCGTGCAGGAGCGCGGCGGAGAGGTCCGGGTGCAGCTCCGGGGCGCTCGCGACCTGCCCTCGCATCGCGGCGAGCCGCCTTCCGTAAAGACGGGTCCGGTTCGAGCGAACCTGGCGCAACTTGCGCAAGACCACCTCAACCTGATCCCGCGTTTGGCGGAAAAGCCTGGCTCATCCCGCTGGCACGACGGTTGATATGCGGCCAGCGCGCTGCCGCGCGGCGGGCCCTTGGGGGTGCGCGCGCAGCCGCCTCGCCGGCCCCGACCGGGCCGGCACGAAAGGACGCGTTTGTTTATGCAGACCTTTGGCAAATATCTCGCCCTCGCCCTCGGCGGCGCCGCGATCGTCGTCGCGTGCAGCGCTTCGCCCGACTCCGATCCGCCCGAATTCCTCGAGCCGTATAGCGCAGCAGCCAAATGCGAGGATTGCGAACCGCCGCCTCCCCCCGAGTGCACGCCCAGCTGTGCGGGCAAGGTGTGCGGGGCGTCCGACGGCTGCGGCTGGAAGTGCAGCGCCGGCTCCTGCCCGGCGGGCACGACCTGCGGCGGCGGCGGCGTGGCCTACCAGTGTGGGTGCACGCCCCAGTGCTCGGGCAAGACGTGCGGGGCGCCCGACGGCTGCGGCGGCATCTGCACCGGCGGCTCGTGCCCGGCGGGCCAGGCGTGCGGCGCGTCGGGCGTGCCGGGCCAGTGCGCGACGCTGCCGGTTGGGCAGGGGGTCGAGTGCTTCGTGTTCAACGACGGCGCCACCGAGTTGGCCGGGCCGACGCAGGCGCTCTACTTCAAGCGTGACGGCAAGGTGTGCATGCCCGACGGCACCCCGGGCGGCACCTGCCGCAAGTGGTTCGGCAACTGCCGCACCACCGACCCGAGCCACACGCCGGTGCTCTTCTCGGTCTTCAACGAGGGCAGGGCCGACATGACGAGCCCGTCGGGTGCGGTGTACCTGACGTCGAACCTCAAGGCGTGCATACCCGACGGCACCCCGACCGGCACCTGCCGCAAGTGGTTCGGCGCCGCAACGCTGCCCGACGGGCGCCCGATCGAGTGCCGTCTGTTCGAGGACGGCGGCGCGCAGAAGACCAAGGTCACGGACGACGACATGTTCATGAGCGGCATCCCGGACGTCTGCTTCGACAACGGCACCGGGTACACGTACGGCAAGTGCCGCAAGTGGTTCGGCGAGTGCATGGTGGCCGGCTGCGGCGACGGCGCGTGCAACAACGGCGAGACGCCGTCGAGCTGTCCGTCCGACTGCAAGTGCGGCGACGGGATCTGCAACGGCAACGAGTGGTGTGGCAACTGCGCGACCGACTGCGGCTCGTGCTGCGGCAACCACGCCTGCGAGCCTGGCCTCGGCGAGAGTTGCAGCACGTGCTCGACCGACTGCGGCTCGTGCTGCGGCAACGGCGTCTGTGACAACAACGAGACGTGCGACAGCTGCTCGAAAGACTGCGGCGCGTGCGCTCCGAAGACGTGCTCGGGGCAGACGGCCGGGTCGGGGGCGCAGCACTTTGCTGTGAACGTCGAAGAAGTCTACATGGTGGGCGGCGCACAAGTCGTCGGCTGCCTGGTCGCGACCCCGGTGTACCTCGCCAACTCGCTGGGCGAGGCCGAGCTGTGCGGGCATAACGCCTACCCCGGCTATAACATCACCACGAGCGGCACGCCCGCGCAGTACGTCTACCACAGCGACCCAACCTACTGCACCGCCTACTATCCTTATGCGACGTCGTCGTCGAAGGCGGACTGGTGCGGGTGGGCGCATGGCTACCCGTACGAAGGCCCTTGCCCCTGAAGCGCCGGTAGGGCGCCCGCGCGGCGCCCTGCGGCAGGGCCGGGAGCAACTCCGCGAGGTGGTGCGCCGCTTCAGGGAAGGCGGCGGCGAGAGCAGGCCGATGCCTCCCGGCGCTCGCCAGGTGACGCAGCGACGTGGCGAGCGCGGCAGCAGCGGCGGACGCCGGCCGCCGCCGCCGGAGCGTCGCGCGGCGATCTGCCACACATGGTGCGTTCTGCCGTCGGCGCGAGGCCTGGCGTCGCGCCGCGGTCCGTGATTTCACTCGATCACGATGAGAGTGCAGACAGGCGATGTCCGGCTGTTCTTCGATGTGGAAGGGGCGAAGCTCGTCCCCGAGGGGCCCGCGATGCGGGAGCGACCTACCGTGATCCTGTTGCACGGCGGGCCGGGAAGCGATCATACCGAGTTCGTGCCGTTCGGCTCGGCGCTCGCCGAGGTGGCGCAGGTCGTCTATCTGGATCACCGCGGCTGCGGGCGCAGCGATCGCAGCGGGCCCGAGCGGTGGAACCTGGAGACGTGGGCGGACGACGTGCGGGCGTTCTGCGACGCGCTCGAGATCGAGCGGCCCGTCGTGCTCGGAAACTCGTTCGGAGGCATGGTGGCGCAGGCGTACGCGGCGCGATACCCCGATCACCCCGGGAAGCTGATCCTGACGAGCACGACCGCGAAGCTCCGCCTCGATCGCATGCTGCACGTCTTCGAGCGGCTCGGGGGCGCGCAGGCGGCCGACGTCGCGCGCCGGTTCTTCGCGGATCCCATGCCCAATTTCCACGACTACATCCGTGTCTGCCTCCCGCTCTACCGCCAGTCGCCGCCGGAGGAAGACGCGCTCCGCCGCGCGGTCCTCCACCTCGACGTGGGCGGCCATTTCGTGGCGGGTGAGATGCAGACCTACGACCTGCGCGCGGACCTCGCGCGCGTCCGGTGCCCCACCCTCGTGCTGTCCGGCGATCTCGACCCGTTCGCGACGACCGCGGATGCGCGCGATCTCGTCGCCGCCTTGCCCCGGGAGCTCGTCCAGGCGCGCAGCTTCCCCCGCGCCGGGCACGCGGTGCTCGACGACGCGCGCGACGAGGCGCTGGCAACGATCCGGGAGTTCCTCGGCGCGCCCTGAGCGACGGACGCCCCGGAGCCGAGCGCGCCGGTCCTGCCCGCACGGGGCGGAGCCGGCTGCGCCCCCTGCAAGGGCACAAAAAAAGAGCGCCCATTCGACGGCGGGGGGGGAAGCCGTCACGGGCGCTCTGGTCTACGTACTTAGCAGGATGCGGGCCAGGGTCATCCTTCAGGCTTTCCCCGGGTTTTCCCTGAGGCAAACGTCCGATGCCTTTCATTCGTGAGATCGGGGCTTGCAGACATGGCAGCTCGGTCGCCCTGAAGGCAGGCGTTGACGAGCGCCGCGTCGCCCGGCAGCGCGGCGAGGAAGGCTGGCGCCTCTGCGCTCGCCACCTTGAACAAGGTGTCACCGAGGGTGACGTACCAGTCCCCGTCGAACCAGCGCCCGTGTCCGAGGTCGCTGCTGATCTCCTCCGGGGCGGCGCCAGGCCGCCCGATGTAACGCTTCTTGTCGTTGAGGAACATGACCTCGCCGGTGTCGCTGATGCCGTCGTGCCCGATGCGCAGCTCCTGCTGATCGAACTGGCTCGGCGTTGCGAAGTCGCTCAGCTGGTGCTCGTCGCCGGAGGGGGTCCGCAGCCATACCTGGTTGACGGCCCCGTCGCTCTTCAGGTAGGCCGCATACCCTGCGTGCAGCAGCAGCCCTGCCGCATCGCCGGTCCTGGAGTCGCCGAGGAACACCTCCGCGCCGCCGGCCGTGTAGAGGTAGCTCGAGCTCACGGACCCGTTCCACCACCGGCCGGCGACGTTCGTCCCGTCGGTGATCGGCCGTTGCAAGTAGCCGGGATGGTTCCCGAGGCGGATCTCGCCGGGCCCGCGGATCCACGGCTCTTCGTGCGTGCTGTAGTAGGCGTCGCCTGACGCCGTGATGTCCGCCTGGAACGGCGACGCGCTGCCAGGGTCGAGCCACAAGCTCGTCTCGGTGCCTGTCGAGAACGTGTGCACGATGGCCTCGTCGTCGTCGGCCCTCGTCCACAGGAGCGTATCGCCGTTCACCGCGTCGAGGCGGCCCTGCCTGGGCGTCCGGTCCAGCGCGCCGTCCTTCCACAGGAAGACATATCCGTACCACGCTTGCATGGCGACGCCGGACGGCGTGAGCGCCCCGTAACCAGGCTTGTGCATCCAATCATGGTGCATCCGGAGCTCCCCGAGCCACGTCACCTGCTGCGTCATGCGATCGACGACGCCGATCTGGAGCGCGTGATCGATGAACAGGACGCGCGTCGCGTCGAAATCGAGGATGGCGCCGGGGGCGCGCTGGACGGCGGTGAGCTTCGGGCTCCGCTCGACGTAGACGCGCGGGAGCGCCCAGTCGTGGAAGCCGAGTCCCCCGCCGAGGGTCGGCCCGTACCAGATGGGGCCCACGTCGTCCGTCGCTTCGAGCCTGATCGTGAGCACCTCGCCCGACTGAAGCGGCGATGACAGGGAGTGCAGCACGTCCATCCTCCCTGGCACCGACGACGGGACGCCCACCAGCACCTCATCGCGCACCTGGCTCCGGACGCGCGCCTTGAGCTGCGTGCAGGAATAGGGAGGCGTCCCCACGCACGTCGCAGCGATGCGGGTGTCCCCGGTCAGCGTGCGGTTTGGCCGCGGGCTCGCCACCCAGACGCTGGGCGGCGCGTACTTGTGCACGGTATACTGCCGCGTCGACGCTCTTCCGAGCTTGTCGTACGCGGTGAACGTCAAGGTGTGAGGGCCGTAGGGCACCGCGCTCGTGTCGATCGTCGCGTAGTAGCGATCGTTGTAGTCGTTGAAGGTGAGCGGGGTCGTCACCCCTGCGTATTCCGCTTCGACGGAATAGACATCTTCGTACGGTATTGCGGCGATGCTGACCTGGATGTTGTTGAAGTCGGATATTGCGCTCTTGTCATCTTTTCTCCAGGTGGTTCGTCCGAAGAACTGAATCTGGTCCAGGACCACCTCCGCCAGCGCGGAGGTGGTCGAGAGGGACATCCACGACGCGACCGCGCAACCGGCGATCGTCCGAGGGAAACGCATGGGGCCTCCGGGGCTGGCACGCGGCTCTGATGCCGCCGCGGTTCGCCCCGTTCAACCGGCGGGCCCGCGACGCGGCGGGAGCGGCCGGGGTCAGGAGGCGGTCAGTGGAAGCACACCTCGAGCGAGGGGCGATCGGTGAGAATGTCGTGCTCGCTCGAGCGGTAGCTGGTGCGCGCCGTCAGGTCCTCCTCCAGGAGGAAACCGTGGTTCGGGTGCACGCCGTCGACCCACGCCTGGACGAGCTCGGTCAGGTCGACGGTCGCGACGCCGGACGACGCCCCGAGGAACGTCGCCTCGACGGCCGGCTCGAAGCTGTCGGCGAAGCTGCTCCAGGTCACCGTGGACTCCGCCCAGGAGGCGTTGATGCGGTGCACCCGGATCTCGCCCGTGCCGGAGCTGTAGAGCGTGGTGCTGAACGTGGCCGACGCGACGGTGGCCCCGTACGGGATGGAGTCGAGCTCGAAGCGGTACAGCGCGTTCTTCTCCGCACCGTTGCTCAGGCCCGTGTGGACATAGGAAGAGCTGCCCTCGTTGTAGCTCGGGTACAGCGCCCAGATCGCCGTGTCCGCAACCTGGCCGAAGGTGCCCCGCTGGATCGTCACGCAGGGGTCGCACGCGTCGCCGACGCCGTCACCGTCGCTGTCGGCCTGGCCGGGGTTATGGTAGCCCACGCAGTTGTCCGCCGAGTCGCAGATCCCGTCGGTGTCCCCGTCGGAGTTCGCGGACCGGAAGCAGACGTCGCAGGCGTCGCCCACGCCGTCATGGTCGCCGTCTTCCTGGCCGGGGTTCGGCGTGGCCGCGCAGTTGTCGCAGGCGTCGCCTACGCCGTCGCCGTCGGCGTCGCTCTGGTCGGGGTTGTAGTGGTAGTCGCAGTTGTCCGCCACTCCGCAGAGCCCATCCCAGTCGAAGGCGTCCGATTCTGGGCCTACGCACTCGTCGCAGGGGTCGCCGATCCCGTCACCGTCGCTGTCTTCCTGGCCGGAGTTCGCCCCGCTCGCGCAGTTGTCGCAGGCGTCGCCCACGCCGTCGCCATCGATGTCGCTCTGGTCCGGGTGGCCGTAGTAGGGGCAGTTGTCCGCCAACTCGCAGAGCCCATCTGCGTCGGGGTCGGACGTCCCTCCTCGGTCGCAGTAGTCGCAAGCGTCGCCCACGCCGTCAATGTCGAAGTCGAACTGGTCCGGGTTGTAGTAGTAGCAGTTGTCCACCGAGTCGCAGATCCCGTCGTTGTCCTCGTCGGAGTCCGCGGACGCGTAGCAGGCGTCGCAGAGCCTACCGCCGTCTGCGTCGTACGACCCTGATCCGTCGCAGCGGTCGCAAGCGTCGCCGAACCCGTCGCCGTCGGCGTCGCTCTGGTCCGGGTTGTAGTCGTAGGGGCAGGTGTCCGCCCCGTCGTCGCAGAAGCTATCGCGGTCGACGTCGTACGACCCCGGGCCCACGCAGCGGTCGCAAGCGTCGCCGAACCCGTCGCCGTCGGCGTCGCTCTGGTCCGGGTTGTAGACGTCAAAGCAGTTGTCGCACCCCGAGCCCGCACCCGCCGTGACGCCGTCGCCATCCCCGTCCAGGTTCCCCACGGAGGGGGCATTGAGCGCGTAGCCTAGGCAGATATCCCGATCGGCGCAGCGCGCGATGGGGCGGGACAGGTTGGCGTCGAACAGACACGCTGACGCCGCCCCCTCGTCCGACGCGACGTCGATGCGCACGTAGCCCCACGCAACGAAATGATCACCGACCGTCGCGACCCGGAAGTCGTTACAGCTCATGGGGTTGTAGAGCTCGAGCAACGCCGGATCGGTGATGCTCGCCCGGAGCGGCGAGACGTTGCACCCGCAGTCGTTCGAGCTTGGCACGGTGTCGAGCAGCGTGCCGTTCATGTACAGCGCGAAGCTGGTGTCCGCGCCGCAGTCGGCGTGGGCGATGGTGTACGTGATCGCGGTGGTGGCCGCGTGCGCCGCATCGGGCAGCAGCGCGAAGCCGAACAACAAGCCAGGCGTACAGAATGGCAAAAAGCCAATTTTGCGGTGAAGGCGCATCGTTCCTCCTCGGTTTCGGGGCGCTCGCACCGGAGCGCACGGGGCAGGGAGCACATCGGATCTGCCCGGAGACCCGCCGGGCCGCGCTGCGCCCGTCGAGCTGCACGGTCCAGAGTTCGTCGCTTCCCACCCTAGATGCGACAGCGCTTGCCAAAATTCACCGTCCGGTGAGGATCGCCGCGGCGGGGTCGCTGGAGGCTCGAACGCCACCGTCATGACGATGGCCGCCTCGACTCCTTCCCGTGCGCGTCTTCCGGCCTCGCTCCGCTTTCGTGTCCGCGCTGGTACGCCCCCGGGGTCCCGCCGATCACGCGCCGGAAGGCGCGCGTGAACGAGGATCAGACAGCCGTCCCGGCGATCCCCGAGATCGGCGCAGTCCACGGTCGCGGAGCCCTCCGAATCGGACAGCGCGCAGGGATCGCCGTCCAGAACGAGGAAGAGATCGTGCGCGCCGAGCAGCCTCGGCTCCAGCGTGGTGTAGACGAACCACCACAGCCGAGTGAGCTCGTTGGGTCTGTTGATTTTTGTAGGCGGATTAGTGGATCGTACCTTTGAACGTTATGTCGACTGCCGGTCGTTGGCGGGAAATTCTTGACAGGTCGGAATGGCTTTGCGCGGGCTATCCTCGCGAAGCCGCGCTCGGGCGCCGGACGCGGGCGCAGCACGCCGCGGGCGAGGCGACCGGCGCCCTCTGGCCCACCGGCCGCGTCACCGAGGTCGCCGAGCCCACCTGCGTCGGGATCGCGGCCTCGCCGGGCCCGTGACCGCGCCCCGCGCAGCGCGCCTCGGGCTCGTCGCTGCGGCGCTCGCCGCGTCGGCGCTCGTCGCCGCGGCGCGCCCCGCGCGCGCGTCGTCCGGCGAGCAGACCGCGTCGCTGAGCTGGGTGCGGCTCGCCGGCGCCGAGGCGTGCGTCGGGGCGCGCGCGCTCGCGCAGGCGGTGGAGGCGCGCCTCGGGCGCGCGGCGCTCGTCTCGGCCGCCCGCGCCGAGCTCACCGTCGAAGGGCGCATCGAGCCGGGGGGCACGGGCGGGTGGCGCGCCGAGATCGCTGTCGCCGACGCGGGCGGCGCGGTGCTCGGGACGCGCGAGATCGCGACGGCGTCGCCGCGCTGCAGCGCGATCGACGACGAGCTCGCCCTGGCCATCGCGCTCATGATCGACCCCAGCGCGAAGCTGTCCCCCGGCGCGCCTCCGCTGGCGGCGCCGGCGCCGCCTCCAGCGCCGTCGCCCGCGCCCTCGCCGCCGGCGCCGCAGGTCATCGTGCAGCGCGTCCTGGTCCCGGTCCCGCCGCCGGCACCTCCGCCGCCGGCGCCGTGGCGCGTCGAGGTCGGCGCCGGCCCGCTCTTCGGGCTCGGCCTCCTGCCCTCGCCCGGCATCGCCGCCGCGCTCCGCGCGCGCCTCACGCCCCCGCGGTCCTGGTCGTTCGAGGTCGGGGGGGCGATCTGGCTCCCGAACGAGGCGACCACCGGCGCCTCCTCGACGCGCTTCTCCTGGGGCGAGGGGTTCGTGTCCGCGTGCCCCGTCTCGCTCGGGGGCGAGACGCGGCTCTCCGCGTGCGCGGGCGTCCGGCTCGGCGCGCTCCAGGTCGGCGGCCTCGGGTTCGGCGTCGACCGCGCCGACGAGCGCCTGACCGCGGGCGGCGCGCTCGACGTCCGCCTCACCCGGCAGCTCGCCGGCCCGCTCACCGTGGGGGGCGGGCTCGGGCTGATCGTGCCGATCGTGCGCGACACCTTCTACTACATCGACGCGCAGGGCCGGGATCGCGAGGTCTTCCGGATGGCGCCGCTCGCCGGGGCGGCGGACGTCGTTATTGGCGTCGATTTCCCGTGATATTTCCGTAGCTTCCGCTGATTTTTCTGATTCGAAGCCCGGCGTCGCTTTTCTTTCAGAAAACCGCGCGCTCGCGACCATCAAGGTCAGGGCCCGGCTTCCTTGCGCCCCGGCCTCTCGCGATGACCCTCGAGGAGATTTTCGAAGAGAACGCGGCGTACGTGTGGCGCGTGCTGCGGAGGCTCGGCGTCGGCGAGGCCGACGTCGAGGACGTCTGTCAGGAAGTCTTCCTCACGGTGCATCGGAAGCTCGACACCTTCGACGGCAGCTCGGCGCTGCGCACGTGGCTCTACGGCATCTGCCTGCGGCTCGCGTCGGAGTACCGGCGGCGGCCGCACCGGCGGCGCGAGGAGGTGGCCGAGGCCGTTCCGGAGCAGGTCATGGCCGCGCCGCAGGACGAGACGCTCGATCGCCGCCGCGCGCTCGACCGGCTCGACGCGGCGCTCGATCAGCTCGACGACGACAAGCGCGCGGTGTTCGTCCTGTACGAGATCGAGCAGGTGCCCATGGCGGAGATCGCGAAGGCGGCGGGGTGCCCGCTGCAGACGGCGTACTCGCGGCTGCGCGCGGCGCGGGCGCAGATCGAGGCGGCGATGCGCCGGTACGAGCTCGGCGCGCCGCGGGGCGGGGCCGCGCGGATCACCGAGGGGAGCAACGTATGAGCGGCGATCCTCGCAAGCAGATCGGCTCGGAGGGCGGCTCGGACGTGCTCCGCCTGGCCCTCGAAGCGGCCCGGCGCGATGCGCCGGACAAGGCGCAGCTCGCGCGTCTCGCGGCGCGGCTGCCGCTCCACCCTCCGGGCGGACCGGGCGGCGGCAAGGACCCCGGCGGCCCCGCGGACGGCGGTGGACCGGCGACCGGCGGCGGCGCGGGCGCCCCGGCGACCGGCGTCGGCGAGAGCGCCCCGGCGACCGGCGGCGGCGAGAGCGCCCCGGCAACACACGCTCCGGCGGGGATCGCCGCGACCGGGGCTATCGCACCGCCGTCGGTGCTCTCCGGCCTGGCGGTCGGCGCGGCGCTCGGCGTCGTCCTCGTCGGGGCGGTGTGGCTCATGCCGTCGCGCTCGCAGCCGCCGCCCGCCGCGCCGCTGGCGCCGCCCGGCGCGGCGGTGGTCGCGGCCGCAGCCACGGCGGGGGCCGCAGCGGCGTCCGCCGCGGGGGCGCCGGAGGTGCCCGCGGAGGCGCCCCCCGCTGCGGAACCGCCGCGCGCGCGTCCTCCGGAGCCGCCGCGCGCGCGCGCGTCCGCCGTGACGGCCGGCGCGCCGCTGCCCGCGCGCGCGTCCGCCGCGACGACCGGCGCGCCTGCGGCGGGCGGCTCGGCGCAGGCGGCGCTGCCCGACGCGGAGACGGAGCTCGGTCTGCTGCAGCGCGCGCAGGACGCGCTCGCGGCGCGCCCTGCGGAGGCGCTCGCGCTCTCCGACGCCCACCTCGCGCGCTTCCCGGGCGGCGCGCTCGCCCAGGAGCGCGAGGTGATCGCGGTCGGCGCGCTGAAGGCGCTCGGCCGCGGCGGCGAGGCGCTCGCGCGCGCGAACCGCTTCGTCGCGGCGCACCCGAGCTCCGCCTACCGCCGCAGGCTCGAGATCCTCGTTCCGGAGCTGAGAGGCGCGCAGCGGTGATAGCGGGCCGCGGGCTGCCGTCGCCCCGGCGAGGCCAGGGCGCTGGACAGACATCCTCGGCATCGACGTCAGCGGCGTCCGCGACGCGCTCCGCTGCCCCTGAGCGCCGCCGCCTTGTTCAGGCCCACCGTCGTACCCGAACGAAGATCGATCAGGAGATCGTAAAAACAGACGAACGACGCCATTCATGGAGTGACAACGGGCTGCGCTGACAGGCCCGGGGAGGTACGAATGCGACGCCTCGTGAACACATCCATTTCATCGTTCTTTGGGCTGATGATGCTCCAGACCTTCGGCGCCGGATGCACCGCCCTGGTGGAGGTCGGCGATGACAGCGACGACGGCGTCGGTCAAGAGGCCGGGCCCGGTGATGACGCCCATGGGACCGGCAGCGTCGGCGCCGGCGGCAACTCCAGCACCGGGGGCGGCTCGTCGGTTGGGAGTGGCGGCGACTCCAGCACCGGGGGCGCCTCGTCGGTCGGGAGTGGCGGCGACTCCAGCACCGGGGGCGCCTCGTCGGTAGGCGCCGGCGGTTCCGCCTCGACCGGGAGCGGCTCCGGGCCGGCGACGGCCGGCGCGATCGCGTTCTTCAGGAATGAGTCCCCCGGAGAGTCCGGGACCGGTTCGTCCGCCGGGCCGGGCACTTCTCCGAACGATCTCTTCATCGTCTTCGGCTCCCCGGTGAGCCGCTGCTCGGATCCATCCGGGACCACCGGCTGCGGCAACTGGCAGTGGAGCATCAGCATTCCCCCTGCGCTGCAGGTGCCCGGCATCATCGATCTGAGCGCGCCGGAGGTGTTGTTCTCGTACTACACTGTGAGCCGCCCTGACAGGGGCGGCTGCTGGTGGGGCGATGGCTCCTTCAGGTCCGGCACGATGGAGATCGTGAGCATCGACGCCGCGGAGGTCGTGATCCGGCTGAGCGGCACCGATACCCACGACTTCGACGCCAACGGCGAGTACACCGCAGCTCGATGCCCCTGACATCCCTGGCTCCGTGACGGAGAAGAATCCTCTCGTCGAGGGGCTGGCGATTCCCGAGCGAACGAGACGTTTGCTTATCATAAGCAAGCGCGATGCTCCTGCAGCACGGGCGGGCGCGCCTGCCGGGTCGAATCGGGGCCCAGCTCCCCGGCGGGCGCGGTCGCCGCCCTGCTCGCGCTGGGCGCGGTCGTGGCGCAGCGGCGCGCGCGAAAGGCAGGCCAAGACGGCCGGCGGGCCTCGCCAGGCACAACGATCGAGCGCCGATGGGCCTGTGGTACGCTACGGTCAGGCCCTTGTGTCGAAGCGCAGCGTACAACCGGAGGCCCGCGGCACCCGTGTGATCGAGGTGGCAGGCGGTCCGCGGCTCGTCGTCCCCCGCGGCCGCCTCACGGCCGTGGACGGGCCGAGCGCGGGCCACACGATCGCCGTCGAGGCTGCTCCGGTGGTCGTCGGCGCGGGTGATGACGTCGATTTCACGCTCGCGGATCCTGCGGTGAGCGCGCGCCACCTCGAGATCGCTGCCACGCCCCTCGGCTTCCGCTTGCGCGATCTCGGGAGCACGAACGGGACGTTCGTCGACGGCCGGCGCACCGGCGAAGTCTGGCTCGACGAGGCCACGGAGATCCGCGCCGGAGAGACGCGCCTTTCCTTCACCCTCGAGGAGGGGGCGCGGGAGCTCCCGCTCTCGCGTGCCATGAATTTCGGCGATCTCCTCGGCCACAGCCCGCCGATGCGCGCCGCCTTCGCGATCCTCGAGGGCGCGGCCCGCAGCGACGCGACGGTGCTCGTGCTCGGCGATTCGGGCACGGGCAAGGAGCTCGCCGCGCGCGCCATCCACGAGCGTTCTCCGCGGCGCGATGGGCCGTTCGTGATCCTCGACTGCGGCGCGGCCAGCCCGACGCTGCTGGAGGCGCAGCTCTTCGGCCACGCGCGCGGGGCGTTCACCGGCGCCACCGAGGCCCGTGAGGGCCTCTTCGAGGCGGCGCACGGCGGCACGCTCGTCCTCGACGAGATCGGCGAGCTCCCGCTCGATCTCCAGCCGAAGCTGCTCCGCGCGCTCGAGGGGCGCACCGTCTGCCGCCTCGGCGAGCCGAGGCCGCGGCACATCGACGTCCGGTACATCGCCTGCACGCACCGGCTCCTCGAGGCCGAGGTCCGCGCCGGGCGCTTCCGGCAAGATCTCTATTTCCGGCTCTCTGTCGTGACGGTCCGCCTCCCGCCGCTCCGAGAGCGAAAGGAAGAGATCCCGCGGCTCGTCAGCCACTTCCTCGGCAAGCTCGCGCCGGGCGCCCCGATCGATCTGCCCAGGTCCATGCTCGATCTGCTCGCGAGCCACACATGGCCGGGCAACGTGCGCGAGCTGCGCAACGTCGTCGAGCGGTTCCTGACGCTCCCAGGGGTCCCGGCGGCGTCGTTGCTCGGCACCTCGAGCGGGGCTCCTGGCGGCGCCGAGCTCGGCGGCCTGCCGATCCCCGTCGGCGAGCCGTTCCACGAGGCGAAGCGCACATGGACCGAGCGCTTCGAGCAAGCTTACCTCGAGCACCTCCTCGCGCGGGCGCAGGGCAATGTCTCCGAGGCCGCGCGGCTCGCCGGGCTCTCCCGCCAGTCGTGCTATCGGCTGATGCAGAAGCATGGCCTCCGGGTCGAGTGAGCCGGCCGCCGAGGGCGACCTCCATGTCCCCGCCGCCCCCGGCTGGCTCGTCGTGCGCCGCATCGCCGTGGGCGGGATGGCCGAGGTGTTCCTCGTGCGCGGCGAGCGGGCCTCCCGCGCGGTGCTGAAGCGGATGCTGCCTCAGCACCGGGGCGATCCCGAGCTCGTCCGCGCCTTCGTGCACGAGGCAGAGCTCGGGCGCGCGCTCGCGACGCCGGGCCATCCGGCCCTCGTCCGTACGCTGGAGCACGGCGAGGACGCGATGGGCGGATGGATCGTCCTCGAGCACGTCGAAGGGGCAACGCTCGTCGAGATCCTCGCCGCCGCCCGCCGCGCCGGGGAGGCCGTGCCGCTCGGCGTCGCGCTGCATGTCACAGCGACGCTCCTCGACGTGCTCGCGTTCGTGCACGGCGCCACGGACGCGGCGGGCCGCCCGCTCGGGATCGTGCACCGCGACGTCACGCCGGAGAACCTCCTCGTCTCGCGCGATGGGGCCGTCAAGCTCGGCGACTTCGGCATCGCGCGCTCGCGCCTCCGGGACGCGCGCACGCGGACCGGTGTCATCAAGGGCAAGCTCGCGTATCTCGCGCCCGAGCAGGTGACCGGCTCGAGCGTGGACGCGCGCGCGGATCTGTATGCCGCTGGGATCCTCCTCTGGGAGCTCGTGACCGGCCGGCCTTGGCTCGACGCAGCCGACGAGCTCTCGCTGCTGCGCGCAGCGGAGGATCCGCCGCGCCGGTCGCCCTCGTCGCTCGGCGGCGACCCGCGCCTCGACCCTGTGCTCGCCCGCGCGCTGGCGCGCTTCCCAGAGGAACGATTCCCAACCGCCGCCGCCTTCCGCGGCGCGCTCGCCCCGCTGCTCGAGACCGAGCTCCGGGGCGACGAGCGGGCCTGGCTGGCCCGCGGCGCGCAGGCCCTTGCCCTGCCCGGTCCGGCGCCCTGCGCGCCCGACCCTGCGCCGGCGCCGCCGCCGGAGCCGCCGCGCGCCGCGCCCTCCTCCGAGACGGGGCAGCCCCGCGCCGGGAGCCCGCAGCCCGCCCGCGCGGCGTGGCCCGCCGTCGCCGCGCTCGCCGCGACGCTGCTCGCCGGCGCGCTGGCCGGAGAGCGCATGCTGCGCGCAGGCGGAGCGGCGTCGCGTGCGATCCCGATGCGGGTCGCGCCGGTCGCGACGGCGGCGAGCGGAGGCACGGCCGCCGAGGTCCCGTCCGCGCCCGCGGCTGGGACCGCTCCGGTCGCCACGGCGGCGAGCGGGGGCAGCGTTGCCGGGGTCCCGTCTGCGCCCGCGGTCGGGGAGGTCGCGACGAAAGCGTCCTTTCCGAGCGCGTCAGGGCCCCTCGGCGGCGTCCCACCGGCCCGAGGGGCAGCCGCCTCCGCGCCTTCCGGCGGCGCCTCCGCGCCTTCCGGCGGCGCCTCCGCGCCGTCCGCCGCCGACGGTGGCTTGCCCGCCCGCGCTGAAGCCGGCGAAGCCCTCGCTGCGCCACCGGCCAGGCTGGAGGGCGCGCCGGTCGACGAGCGCGCGGCCGCGCTGCGCGCTCGGCTCGACGCCGCCCGCGCCTCGCTCGCGAAGCGCGGGATCGAGGCCGCGGACCTCCCTCCCGGCCTGCGCGCCTCCGCGGCGCGCGCCGAGGCTGCCCTCGCCGAGGGGGACGTCGCCGCGGCGGCCTCCGAGGTCGACACGTTCGTCGCGACTACCGCCGGGCTGCGGCTCGACCAGGAGATCCTGCGCCGAAAGCTCGATCGGGTGGGGGCCCTGCTTCGCGCCGCGCGCGCGCGCGGCGCCGACACGCGCGCCGCCGAGGGCCGCGCCGCCGCGGCGCTGCAGTCGTTCCTCGACAGGCGCTACGAGGCGACGAACGCCGAGCTCGACGCCCTCCTCGCGGAGCTCGCGCGATGAGGGTGCGCCGTCAGCGGCAGAGCCCGCTCGTGGTGTCGCAGCGGCGCTCCGGAGCGCACGGCGAGAAGAGCGCGTCGGCGCGACAGTCGTCGACGCACAGGGCGCGCAGCCGATCGCACACGCGCCCTCCCGGGCACGGCACGGGGCAGTCTCTGGGGAGGCAGACCCCGCCGACGCACGCGGCGCCCAGGGGACACGCGTAGTCCGGCGCGCACGGGGGCTCGGTCGGCTCCGTCGGGGGCGGCTCGCAGGACAGGGAGAAGTCGCCGAGATACCCCTGCGCGCCCGCTTCTGCCGCGACCTGATCGAGCGGCTGCCCTGCCAGATCGCGTACCGCGCTGGCGATGGCGACGCGATACGCGAGCCCGCCGACCCCCACGAGCCTCGGCGTGGCGACGTTTGCGACGAGCCCTGACGGATCCATGGCCACCGAGATCGGCCCTGGATCTGGCGTGATCGCGACGGCGCCCGGCGCGCGCAGGCTCGCCTCGTCGATGGGGCGCGAGAACGAGATGACGAGCGAAGGCACGGCACATCGGAGCGCGACGCCTCCATCGTCGGGCAAGACGCGCTCGACGCGAGGCGGCCTCACCTCCGGCCGCAGGTTGAAGGGCACCGTCATCATCGGCGGCGGCGCCGCGAGGCGCGCCCCCATCAGCTCGCCGCGCGCGACGAAGCTGCCCGGCGCCGGGCTCGCCTGCAGGCCGAGCACCCGGATAGTGAGCGAGACGTCGGGTAGACCGCCCTGCTCGATGCGGATGATCGGGAGCCGCTCCCGCTCGATCGAGAGGGTGAATACGAGCTCGAGCGCCGCATCCACGTCGGCGTTCTTCACCTGCACGCCGCCCTGCGACCGCTCCTCGCCCGGGGCGTAAAGGCCCTCCTCGGCGTCGACGACGAGCACGGCCTGCTGGACGTGCGCGAGGAGCTGCTCGGTCGTGTTCACGTTCGGATCGGGCACGAGCATCAGGTCGAGCGCGGGCGGCTCCGCGCACCCTGCCGCGCCGAGCGCGAGCCCGGCGGCGCCGAGCGCGAGCGCGAGCCCGGCGGCGCCGAGCGCGAGCGCGCGCCGGAGGGCGGGAGCGGTTCCCCTCGCGGCGTCCTGCCCAGGCTCGCGCGCCGGAGGATCGCGCCGGCGCCGGCTCATGGCGGGGTGAGCACCACGTCGGGGTCGCCCTCGCCGCTGCTCAGCGCGACGCCGATCCCGGCCGCCGCGCCGGCCGTCGCCGCGGCGGCGACGCCGACCCAGAGCCACGGCTCCTCGTACCAGGCGCGGCGTGGCCCCGGCGGGAGGGGCGCCCAGGGCTTCGCGAGCCGCTCGCCCAGCCGCTCGATCGCGGCGCGGAGCCGCGCCGGATCCGCGTCGTGCACGACCTCCTGCATGAGCTGCTCCCTCATCTGTGTCTCCACGTCGACGATCGCGCCGCGCACGAGCACGGTCGCGCCGAGCCCCGCGAGCTCGGTCCGGGCGATCTTCGAGGCGCCGAGCGCGCGGGCCGCCTCCCGCACGCACGCGGCGTCGTCGGCGCAGCCGGGGCTGCGCGACAGCCGCGCCGAGAGCAGCGAGACCCGCGCGCCCCCGCGCCGCGCGAGCGCAGACGCCATCGCGCTGTCGCCGTCGACTCCCTCGACGCTCGCCTCGGTGGCCCATGCGGCGGGCATGAGCGCGACGTGGACGCCGGGCCGCGGCGTGCGGGGCGCCTCGCCGGTCGCCCCGGCGCACCCCGCGACGAGCGCTGGAGCGCCGGCGAGCAGCGCGATCAGCGCGAGCTCACGTCCGGAGGGCACGCCGGGAAAACCCAGCTGCAGGAGTCCCCGTCCGTCGGCGTGCATGCAGGGTAGATGCGGGTTCCGTCCGGGCATGTCCAGTATTCCGCGGGCGGCGGCTCACCACACGCGTCGACGCCGCAGACGTCGCTCACGTCCGGAGGGCACGCCGGGAAAACCCAGACCCAGCCGCAGGAGTCCCCGTCCGTCGGCGTGCATGCAGGGTAGATGCGGGTTCCGTCCGGGCATGTCCAGAATTCCACGGGCGGCGGCTCACCACACGTGTCGACGTCGCAGACGGGCTGCCGGCACTCCCGGACTTCCCAGCCGCAGGTGCCATCCGGGTGAGGGATGCACCGGCCCGTGTTCCCGCCGATCGAGCCGTCGGCGCACTCCCAGGACCGCGTCCCGAGCGCGGGCCCGCACGCGTCGACATCGCACGTGAGGGCGCCGTCCGCGCACCTGACGAACGTGGTGTCCGAGCCCGCGCCGTAGAGCGGAGCGCAGTCGTCGCGCAGGAGACAGGCGGCTTCGTCGAGCCCATCGCACGCGATCCACGATGGGGTTGGGCCTGTCGCGGAGCCGCCGTTGACAGAGGTGCAGTTCACCATCGCAGCGAGCGCGGTGAGCGAGAGGAATGCGGTGGCGAGTCCATTTCTCATGATCGTGTTCTCCTCGTCCTTTCAGGGTTGCCGGTCCCTGTACGCTGTGCGCTTTACGCTTTGCCTTGTAGCAATGGCCATTCCACCCCTTCCCACGCGCATTCCTCGGGCGATCGCGCCGCTGGATCCGGCGCCGATCGTCACGCGCCGTTGACACCTGTCCACCGCCCGTGACAGGGGCCCGGTGCGGCGTGCGCGAACAGGGGCTCCCGGACGGGCCATGTCCACTTCTCCACCATTGACGACAACTGCACTGGTGTCGGGATCGGGCTCGACCTCGGTCAAGTCACGGTCTCGGAGGCGACGCTCTCTCGTTCCAGCACGCTCTCCCAGCGTCCACGCGGCGAGGAGCGGCGTGACGAAGATCAGCGTGAGCAGCGCCCCGCCGGCCCTCCTGGACAAGCCCCGGCGCCCTCCTGGGTACGGACCGGTGGCCTGGGTAACGGTTCAGACCGGGAGCCTGGGTAGCACCCGGACGGACCGGGAGCTTAGGTGACACATGTCGTAGAGGACCGGCGACGGAGGAGCGCCGGTGCCCTGGAAAGAGACATGTTCAGTGGACGAGAGGCTTCGATTCATCGCGCAGGTCAACGAGTCGGACGAGACGTTCGCGGAGCTGTGCCGGCGGTTCGGCATCAGCCGGAAGACGGGGTACAAGTGGGTGGAGCGCTACGAGCAGGCCGGACCGAGCGGGCTGGAGGAGCGGCGGCCCGTGGCGCACACGTTCCCGCATGCGACGCCAACGGTGCTCGTCGACGCGCAGATCGAGCTGCGGAAGGAGCGCCCCACGTGGGGGCCGAAGAAGCTGCGCGCCCGGCTGGAGAGCCTGGGTCTGGAGGGGCTACCGGCGGCGAGCACCATCGGCGAGTTGCTCAAGAAGCACGGGCTGATCCGGCCCCGTCGGCGCCGCGTGGTGACGCCGACGACCGCAATGCCGTCGCCGCTGGCTCCAGCCGAGCAGCCGAATGACACGTGGTGCGCCGATTTCAAAGGGCACTTCGCGCTCGGCGACAGGACGCGCTGCCACCCGCTGACGTTGACGGACCAGGCGTCGCGGTACCTGCTCAAGTGCGAGGGCGTGGCGAAGCCGGACGAGGCCTCGGTGCGGCCGCACTTCGAGCGCGCGTTCCGCGAGTTCGGGCTGCCGCACCGCATCCGCTCCGATAACGGGCCGCCGTTCGCCACGATTGGCATCGGTGGGCTCTCGGCGCTCTCGGTCAGCTGGATCAAGCTCGGCATTCATCCCGAGCGGATCGAGCCCGGTAAGCCGCAGCAGAACGGCCGCCACGAGCGAATGCACAAGACGTTGAAGGCGGAGGCGACATCGCCGCCAGAAGCCAACTTGGCAGCGCAACAGCGCGTCTTCGATCGGTTTCGGCACGAGTACAATGATCAGCGTCCGCACGAGGCGCTCGGCCAGAGGACGCCGGCTTCGCGCTACACGCCCTCGCGCCGCTCGATGCCGAGCAAGCCCTCGTCGCCGGAGTACCCGGACACGATGGCCATTCGACGCCTTGACGACCAAGGACGGATGCTGTTCGGGGGCGCGCAGACCACCGTCTCCTCACTGCTCGCCGGCGAGCCCGTGGGGCTGATTCCGAGCGCCGATGACGTCTGGGAGCTGTACTACGGCCCGGTTCTGCTCGCGCAGGTCACCCTGAAGAACAAGGAGCTGAAGCTGGCCAGGGCGCGGTGACCTGCGCGAACTCACGCCGGATCGTGAGAAGAGGCTCGTGTGTACCGCGACCACGGGGAGCGGTTCGTGTATAGATCCAGGCGGTCCGAGAAAGCGCGGCGAGCGTGTCGCGCCGACGAGGATCCGGTCCCTGTTTCCAGTCCTCCCGGAGCAGGGGCCCGTGGCTCAAGGAAGTGTCACCGCAGCTCCCGACACCGTCCACAAACTGCGCCACGTCCAGCACCCCCTTCGGAATATGTCACCGTCACGCTGCCCATCCATCCCCTGAAGGGACGGCGGCTTGCTGTGGTCGCGTCCGTGCGCGGCCAGGATGGCCGGCGGTACGTCGACGCCGAGCATCCGCAGGGCTGGACGATCCGTCTTCCGGTTGAGTGGACCGATCGAGCCGCCACATGGGTAACGCCGCGGTTGTACGGCCGCGAAGTCCGTCTGGATGCTCGCGGTTTGCTTGAGCTCGCTGGCGCCGTGCGTACCGCCCTGGACCTCCACCGAGAGACGCCCAAGACAGAGGCGGTGGCACCCGAAGAAACGAGACAACCCGCCCATGCCTCGGCCGAAGATCCCTCGGTGGTCAGCGCTCCCCGCAACGATGCAGCGAGATCTGCTGGGCGCGTGGGCCACGCTCGTCCTCAAAATGCTACGCGTCGAGCCCACACCCGTCGAGGTCGGCCATGAGCGACAAGATCCAGCCGCAGCATCTGGAGCGTCGAGCGATGGTCTACATGCGCCAGTCCACGCTCCGTCAAGTCTACGAGCATCCTGAGTCCACGTCCCGGCAATACGCACTGAAACAGCGTGCGATCGAGCTTGGCTGGTCTGCCGACCGTATCGACGTGATCGATGAGGACCTTGGTCAGAGCGCTACAAGCGCGCAGTGGCGCACCGGCTTCCAGCGGCTGGCCGATGATGTAGCGCACGGACGCGTCGGAGCCATTTTCGCGCTGGAAGTCTCACGGCTCGCCCGCTGCTCAGCGGACTGGTACCGGCTGCTTGACTTGTGCGGCCTTGCCGATGTGATTCTCGCTGATGAGCACAGCGTCTACACTCCACGTGATTCCAACGATCGGCTTCTCCTTGGACTTAAGGGTACTATGAGCGAGGCAGAGCAGATGTGGATGCGCTTGCGACTGCACGGCGGAAAGCTCAGTAAGGCGCGTCGCGGAGAGCTCTTCTTTCACGCTCCAGGCGGCTACGAATGGGATGAAGCTGCGTGCCGTTTCCGACTCGATCCGGACGAGCACGTCCAGCGTGCTCTCCGACTCGTCTTCGAGCGCTTCCGCCTTGATGGGAGCGCCTATGCTGTGATGCGGTACTTCGCCGATCGCGGACTCAAGATGCCGGCGCGTAGCATCGCGACAGGCGAACTGCGCTGGGGGCCTCCGCGGCATGGCACAATCCTTCGCATATTGCACAACCCGACGTATGCCGGCGCGTATGTCTTCGGTCGACATGAGGAACGCCTCGCGCTTGTGAACGGTCAACCGCGCCGCCGCGTGACACGCCTGGCGCAAGAGGCATGGAAGACGTGCCTCCGCGATCGCCATCCGGCCTACATTCCATGGGAGGAATTCATGGCCAATCAACGAAAGCTGCATGACAACCGGACCCATCAAACATCACCTGATCAGCACGGCGCCGCTCGTGAAGGGCAGGCCCTGCTCCAAGGCCTCGCATTGTGCGGCAAGTGTGGTCATCGCATGGTCACGAATTATCAAGGCACGCTGCGGCGGGCATACTACAGATGCCGGACCCCGATCACGCATACCGGCGGCCGGCATGTGTGCTGTACTGTTTCGGCGCGGGTCATCGATGAGGCGGTCTCAAGGCTCTTTCTGGAGGCGACCCAGCCGCCCGATATCGAGATTGGTCTGGCTGTAGTCCGCGAAGCAGAGCGACAGTCAGACGAGGTGAACCGACAGTGGAAGCTGCGACTGGAACGGGCACGGTATGAGGCACGGCTCGCGGAGCGCCGCTATAAGGCAGTTGATCCGGACAATCGCGTCGTCGCGCGCACGCTCGAACACGAATGGAACGAGAAACTTCGTGAAGTCGAGGCGTTGGACCGAGAGCGCCAGGAGATGTTCCGACGTGAGAAGGTCAACATTACCGATGAGGACAGCCGTCGCATCTTGTCGCTTACCAAGGACCTCTCTCAGGTCTGGAACGCGCCATCCACCACGCACGCCGAGCGGAAGAATCTTCTTCGCATGCTCGTTCAGCAAGTCACCTTGAGTCCCATCGAGGTCCCTGCGCGCATGACCCGCGTGCAACTGCTCTGGAAGACGGGTGTGGTCAGTGACTTTACCGTCCCGCGGCACAGCAAGCCCATGGCCGTGGTGACGCCCCCCGAGGCGATCGAGCTTATCAAAATGCTCGTCGCTGACCAGAAGCCCGATCGGGTGATCGCCGACGAACTCAACCGCCGCGGGCTGCGCACAGGCCGCAGCGCTCGATGGAGCGCGATGTCTGTGCGCTGGATCCGCTGGCGCCACGACCTGCGGCGCCCCAGCCTCCCATCCCCCTCCGCACGTCAGCCGGACCGGCGCGCCGACGGCCTGTATTCTATCCACGGCATCGCTGCACGCTTCCACGTCACCGAGCACGCCGTGCGCTACTGGGTCGCCAAAGGCTGGCTCAAGAGCGTCGAGGGCGGTGGCCTTGGTCGTACGTTATGGTTCAAGCTCGACCGGGCAACGACCAAACGCCTGAATGAGGCCAAAGCCCGCGGCTATGGTCCGCGACCTCGAAGACATTCCCAAACCAGCATGCAGGAGGAGAATCAGTATGCGTAGGGCGTCCCGGTCAGAAGTGTTACCAGGGCTCCGCTCGTACACTGCGCAGCGCCGCCGGCCGTCCTGCGCAGCCCATTGGCCCTCCTGGACAAGCCCCGGCGCCCTCCTGCGCAGCGCCGCCGGCCGTCCTGCGCAGCCCATTGGCCCTCCTGGACAAGCCCCGGCGCCCTCCTGCGCAGCGCCGCCGGCCGTCCTGCGCAGCCCATTGGCCCTCCTGGACAAGCCCCGGCGCGCTCCTGCGCGGCCCCGGTGGGTCTCCTGCGCAGCCCCGCAGGCCCTCCTGCGCGGCCTGGGCGCTCCCCTGTGCACCCACGTTGGTGTCCTGCATTGCACTTGTCCTCGTCCTGAGCGGCCCTGGCGCCCCTCCTGCGCGCCCACGTTGGTGTCCTTCGTCACCATCGTCTGGCTCCTGCGCAGGCCCGATGGGTCTCCTGTGCAGCCCCGGCGTCGTCTCGCGCGCCACTTGTGGTTGCAGCGCGCTTCTTTTTCCTTCGCTCACCTCTTCCGGGCCCGCTGCCCCCGGCGCCGGGGCTCCCCGCGCCGTAGGACCGGCCCGCCGCCCCCTCGATTCGATGCGCGGCACACCGCCTCTCCCCGCCCTCCGCCCGAGCGCTTCTTCGCGGCGCGACCGACTCTCGCTCTCCTCTGGCCAATACCTTGTTCGCCGATACCCTCGTCGATCCTCCGGCCCCTCATTCCGAGGGGCGCTGGCCCCGACAAGGAGGCGTATCTTTGCCATGGCGAAGGCGTCCACCACCACGTCGTCCAGGACCTACGAGGCCGCAACGAGGCGCGCGTCGCGCGAGACACGGGGCGCGCCTCGCTCCTCGTCTTCGAGGACGACCCCCGCATCACCTTTCCGCCAGCCGCCCATGCGAACTCGCATCTTCGCCGTGCGCGCGGCTCGCGACGCCGCACGTGCTCGCAGCTTGCCGCGCCGCCCCCCCGCTGATAGCTCGCTGGGCGCAATCAGGAAGCGAGGGGACGTATGAGCGAATACCGAACAATCGCGGCGGCGCCGGTGCTGGTGGCGGCGTTCCGGGATCAGATCTTCGGCGTCGACCCGGCCACCGGGCGCGTGCTCTGGGAGTACAAGCAGGCCGGGGGCGGTTTCTCTTCCACAGCGCTCCTGATCACGCCTGCGGCGATCTACGCGGCGAGCTTCAGCCACGTCGCCTGTCTGCATTACCCGACGGGCGAGCTGCTCTGGGAGGTGAAGGCCGCCACGCAGGGCCGCGCCACGCTCCTCCTGGAGGGAGACCGGCTCTTCGTCGCCAAGCAGGGCGAGGTGGAGTGTTTCTCGCTCACCGGCAAGAGCCTCTGGCACAACCAGTTCAAGAGCAAGGGGATGGGCCCGGTCGCCCTGGGCGTGCCGGACAATGTGGCGCAGCCGGACGACAAGGACTGACGCCCCCCCGGCGCTACGCCGCCCGCGCCTCCCAGTCGATCCGGTACGCGTGCACGCGCGCCTGCGCCGCCGCGCCGAGCCGCAGGAACAGCGGCAGCGCCCGGTCGCGGAACCACTCGGCCACCGGACCGGCGAGCGCCTTGCGGCTGCCGTGCCGCCGCGCCTGGCGGACGATCGCCTCGACGCGCGGTCGGCGCCTGAGACACCGCGCGATCCCCGGCGTCCGTCGAACAACGGCATTGTCCGGGGGCATCGGCCGGGGCATCATCCGCCCCCGGACACCCTCCGGCCGCGTGGGCGCCCCCTGCGCTCCACGCGAGCGCGGGGCCGTGCCCGGACGGGGATCTCCGGCCGATCCGCTCATGATCAGGCTCCTCTTCCGCCGCAGGATCGCCGAAGGCTACCGCAGGGAGCTCCTGCGCGTCTGGACCCCGTTCCTGCTCGTCGGCATCACCGCCCTCGTCGCGACGTACCTGCTGTTCGTAGAGCCCCCGCCTCCCCGCCGGCTGACGATCGCCACCGGCCAGCCCACGGGCCGCTATCACGCCTTCGCCGAGCGGTACCGCGCGTACCTGGCCGGGTTCGACATCGCGCTCGAGATCCGCGAGACGGCGGGCTCGGCCGAGAACGTCGCGCTCCTGCTCGATCCGGCGAGCGGGGTCTCGGTCGCCTTCGTGCAGGGCGGCGCCATGCCGCCCGACGCGCGCGACCGCCTGAGCAGCCTCGCCAGCGTCTACCGCGAGCCGCTCTGGATCTTCCACCGCGGCGACCGGCCCTACGACCGCCTCACGGATCTGGCGGGCAAGCGGCTCTCGATCGGCCCCGAGGGGAGCGGCACGCGCGTGGTCGCGCAGCGGCTGCTCGCGGACAGCGGCGTCACCGCGGCCGGTCAGGCCGCGGCCGGCGCGCCCTTCGAGGGGCTGCCGGATCGGCAGGCGGCCGAGGCGCTCCAGGCCGGCCGCATCGACGCGGCCTTCTTCATCGTCGGCCCCGGCTCCGAGCAGGTGCAGCAGCTGATCCGCGCCGATGGCGTGCGCCTCATGACCCTGCGCCAGCACCAGAGCTACGCGCGCCGCTACCCCTATCTGACGAGCGTCGTGCTCAGCGAGGGGCTGCTCGACCTCGAGCGCAACATCCCGCCCGCGCCGAGCCCGTTGCTCGCCCCGCCGGCCGCGCTGGTCGCCAACGCGACGCTCCACCCCGCGCTGGTCCCGCTCCTGATCGAGGCGGCGCGCGCCGCGCACGAGCCGGGCAACCTCCTCGACGCGCCCGGCGAGTTCCCGTCCGCGCGGTTCGTGGAGGCGCCGCTCCGCCCCGAGGCGCGGCGTTACCTCGAGGAGGGGCCCTCGCTCCTGCAGCGCGTCCTGCCGTTCTGGCCTGCGTCGATGGTGAGCCGGCTGAAGCTCATGCTGCTGCCGCTGGCGACGGTGATCTTCTCCATCTTCAAGATCGCGCAGCCCCTGTACAACTGGCGGATCAGCGCGCGGATCTACCGCCATTACGAGATCTTGCGCCGCGCGCAGCGGGAGCTCGCCGGCCCGCCGGATCCGGCGCGGCGCGCGGAGATGATCGCGACGCTCCGTCAGCTGGAGGAGAAGCTCGCCACCGTATCGGTCCCGCTCGGGGCGATGGCGGCTCTCTACCAGCTTTACCTGCACCTCGGGTACGTGCGCCGGCGCCTCGAGGGCGAGCAGCCCTCGCTACCGCCGCCGCCGCCGCCGCCCGTCGCGTGATGTGACGCGTCACGCCGACGTTCCTGCGCGGTGACTCAGCCGTGCGCTGCGCGCAGCTGCGCGCGGACGGCCGACGGCGTCGCCCCGGTCTCGCGCCGAAACGCGCGCTGAAACGCCTGCACCGTGGCGAACCCGACCGCGTGGGCGATCTGCTGGTTCGACAGCGTCGTCTCGCGGAGCAGGCGGCGCGCGTGCTCGGTGCGCAGCGTCGCCCGGTACGCCATGGGCGGCGCGCCCGTGGCCTCGAGGAACCGCCGGGCGAGCGTGGCGCGCGAGACGCCCACCGTCCGCGCCAGGGTGTCGACGTCCCACGCGCGCGCCGGGTCGTGCACGAGCTCGGCGATCGCGCGGGCGACGACGGCGTCCTGCGTGGCGCCGAGCGCGGCGAGCTTCGCGGGCTCGCGGTCGGCGAGCAGCCGCACGAGCTCGATGAGGATGAGCTCGAGCCAGCGGCGGCGAGCCAGCCCCGCCCCCGGGCGCGCCTCGTGCAGCTCGCTCCTGAGGCGCGCCAGCGCGCCGGCAAACGAGGGCCGCGCCTCGATGGCCCGCGCGCCGGCGTGGATCACCGTCGGCAGGACCTGCAGCAAGGGGGCGAGCGCGTCGTGCTCGAACCGGAACACGCCGCACAGCGCGCGCGCCGTGGCGGCGCCGCGGCCGAGCACGCGCTCGCCGTCCTCCTCTCGCGCGACCTCGAGCCACCGGTCGAGGAGCACGGGCTTCGCCCTCGCGTCGCCGTGGTCGACGCGGTGCCCCACGTTCGGTCGCACCAGCGCCACGTCGCCCTGGTAGAGCGAGACGGCCTCTCGCCCGGCGCGCAGCACGCAGCTCCCCTCGGTCACGTGGTGGAGCACCAGGATCGGACGCGCCGGAAGCTCGAGCGCCCAGGCCCCTCGCGCAGCGGTCCGGCAGACGAGCTCGGACGACAGCTTTGCCATGGAAAATCGGCTCGATAGCGGGTCATCCTGGTACATGGCGCGAGCCTAGCGATGATCCATAGCGCTCGCAACGTGAGCGTCTGGGGACATTCGTTGCGCGCGCCGGCCATCGCGGGCGCATCCGCCGAGAGCTACATCCAGCCCATGAACGACGCCGCTATCGCTCCCTCCGCCTCGTCCCTCCCGTCGCGCCGCCTCGGCGGCGCGGGCATCGCCACGCTGCTCACCGGCCTCACGCTGTGCTTCATCGGCGCGCGTTTCCTGGTCGTCCCCGGCGCCGCGGCTGCGGGCTTCGGCGTGCCGCTCGCTGGCCTCGCCGCGTACGCTGTCGCCAAGGGAGCGCGCGACCTCTCCTTCGGCGCCTTGCTCATCGCCGTCACGCTCCTTGGCGAGCGGCGCGCCGCGGCGCTCACGCTGCTCCTCGGCTCCGTGATCCCCGTCGTCGACGGAGCCATCGTGCTCGCGTGGCGCGGCGCTCACCCGGGCTACCTCGCGATGCACTGGGGCACCGCCGTGCTCTGCGTCGCGCTCGGCGCGCTGCAGCTCCGCCGCCGTGCGTGACCCTATCAAGTGCTTGAAGGAGTCCTATCGGGGCGATGGTCGATCACAGGGAGCGAGCGCCGAAATGCGGAAGTCGTATAACGCAGCACACGTCTGCATGATCCTCGGAGTGGTCTCCGGGCTGTTCTACCGGGAGTTCACCAAGGTCAATCACTTCCCCGGCGAGACCCAATTGGCCCTCATGCACACCCACCTGCTCGCCCTGGGCACGCTGGGCTTCCTGATCGTCCTCGCCCTCGATAAGCAGTTTCAGCTGTCCGGGGCGACGCTGTTCACGTACTTCTTCTGGTTCTACAACGCGGGGGTCGCGATCACTGTGAGCACGATGGGCGTCCACGGCATCGCGACCGTGCTCGGCTACCACGTGCCGGAGGCCGTGCCGTGGACCGCGGGGGTGGGCCACATCCTGCTCACGGTCGGGCTCATCCTGCTGTTCGTCCTGCTCGGCAAGGGCCTCGCCGAGCCCGTGAAGCCGGGGACGGCGGAGTCGGAGCCCGCGAAAACCTCGGCCTGAACCGTCTCGGCGCGTAGGTAAAAGAAGCGTTCCGGCATGCGCTCATCCGCGATGGCTGCCACGTGACGCTCCCGGACCACGATCGCGCGCTCGGTCACCGGCTCGCCGCCGAGTGGCTCCTGCAGGCGGGAGAGCACGACGCCAAGGTGCTCGCCGAGCACTTCGAGCGGGGCGGCGAGCCGCGGCTCGCGGTGGATTTCTACCTGCACGCGGCGGAGCAGGCGCTCGCCGGGAGCGACCCGGCCGCCGGTTCACGGGCGCCGGGCCTGCGCGGCGCGGTAGAGGGCGAGGACGCGGGCGCGGCGGCCCTTGTCCATGCGGAAGCCGAGACCGTGCCGCACGATCTCGGGGAGATAGAGCTCATCCTGCTCGACACGGATGACCACGCCGTGGGTCTCGAGAAAGGTGACCTCCGCGCGCGTGAGCTCGAAATCCTCCGCCTGAAAGGGAATTTTTCGCCGCTCCTCGGGCGCCTTGCGAAGACGCTCGAACAGAGGCAAGAGACCGGGGATCTCGACCTCGAGCTCCTTGATCTTCGCTGCCGAGCACTCGACGAGCGCATCGCGGAGCGATCGCGGTGTCAGCTTGGGCTCGTCGGGCACCTTCTCCGCCGCGACCCGGACGAGCCGCACGAGATCGCGGGCCTGCAGGCGGCCCTGGAAGTCGGACAGGGCGGCGACGACCCAGCGATCGGTGTGGGCTTCGCGGGATCTCTCGGAGCCCAGGCGGTCGCCCCAGAAGGCCTTGAGTCCCTGGCGCAGCTCGTCGTAAGGCGCGAGCGGGATGCGCTCCGGATCGATGACGTGGAGCCCCGCGCGATCGAGGATCCAGGCCACGAGCCGCAGCGCCTCCGTCGACGTCCAGACGATGGAAAACTTGCCGTGGAGCGCCTCGAACTGGCCGAAATTCTGCACGATCGCGGCCTGCGCGAGATCTCGGCGCACGAAGGTGACGACGCCGAGGTGGGGCGAGCGCAGGTCGCGCACCCGGAGCGTGAAGCGCTGGAGCAGATCTCGCAGGAGACGTTGCTGGCCTTCGCTGAGGGGGGATTGGGGGCCGGGCTGGAACGAGTCCTCGATTCCGTCGATCGCGAGGCACACGGCCACGCCGCGCTTGGCGAGCGCGGCGGCGACGGCCTCGACGCTCACCCCGGCGGTCGCTGGAAGACCGAGGCGCGCGGCGACGCGCCGGGTCCAGAACTCCGTGTCGTCCGTGTCCCGCGTGGGGGCTCGATCGAGGTCGGTGCGCATCGCGTCCTCGGTGAGCGGTGCCTCCGTGCCCGGGCCGAGGGCTTCCCAGACGAGACGCTCGGCGTCCGCCACCTTCGCGGCGAGATCCGGCTGTTTGTTCGCCGGGCTGAGGAGAGGAAAGACGAACGCCTGATGTTGACCCGGGAGCGGAAGAGCGGGGGCGCTGCTGGAGACCAGCGTGGAGAACTTCCGCCAGTCGCCGGCCAGGACCATCTGACCCCAGGCGAAGGTCTTCCCGGCCCCCTTCGCGCCCAGCACCACGGCGGCGGGGAGGCCCATGGGGAATTGGTCGACCAGCGCCGCGAGGGCCGGGGTCACCAGGAGGCCGAGCTTGGCGTTGCCCTCCGCATACTCGAGCTTCCTGGCTTCCGCTGCGACCGCTTTCAGGCCGCGTGCCGATGGATCCGGTGAGGCCGTGACCGCGGGCGTCACCCGGGGCGCGAGCAGCGCCGCGAGCCGGGGCGCTGCGCGCTTCCCCAGGTCTGTCCCGGGGAGCAGATCGCGCAGTAGATGCTCGACGGAATCGAACCGGATGAGCTCCTCCGCGAAGCGGGCCTCATGTACGTTGCCCTGCACCGCTTCCTCCGCGATGTCGTCGGCGGCGTGAGGAATGGAGTCCTGCAAATCACCGGAGAGGCGCGCGATGGCCTCGCTCGTGAAGGAGGGAGGGATCATCGAGAGGACCACCTCGGGGCGCCTTTCCTTCCGCACGCGGCTTCTCATGCGCTCCAGCACGAAGGTGGTACCCCGGATCGACTGCCCGCTGCACGACGTCACCAGGATCGTCTGGACCCGCGGATCCAGCAGGAGAGGGGAGGAGAGCTCGGTGACGCCCGCGCGGAGATCAAGGAGGACAACATCGACGCCGAGCGCCTGACCCAGCGCCGCGAGCGCCTCCGCGATGACGTGCGCCCGCCCCGGTCCTCGCACGACCTGCTCGATCGTGACCGGCTGCGCGAAGAGCTGCTCCTTGTCGCGGTGGGACGGGAGGAAATAGAAGGTGGCGCGACCCCCGGAGAGCTCCACCCCTTCGCTGTTCAGGCGGAGCCGCTCGGTGGCGAGCGGGAGCACGGCGCGCCAGTCGTCCGCGTCGTGCACAAGCGCGAGGAAATCGAGCAGGCAGAAGCGGTCGGGGGGGCCGGGGATCTCGAACGTCAGCCCCGGGGCCTCGAGATCCGCGTCGACCACGAGAACATGGCCCCCTCGCGGGGGCGGCTCGATCAGCGCTCCGAGGGTGGCCAGAAGCGTGGTCGTACGGCCGACGCCGCCCTTGTACGAATAGAACGCGGCGAGCCTCGGAGAGCCCTCGGGGAGCGGAAGGATATGGGCCGGGACTTCCTTGGCGTCGGTCCAGAGGGGGCGGACCACGTGAGGCGACGGCGTCGCGTCTTCGCCTGACTCGTGAATCTCGATGCGGAGCGATCGGGGGGCCTCGAGCGTCGACTCGAGCGCCAGCGTCACGCCATCGACGGCGATCTTGGGTCCGAACACATCGGCGAGTCGCCTCGCCACCTCCGCGCGGCGTCCGGGCGCGCACGTGACGTTGAGCGCCTCGAGGTCCGCCGAGACTTCGAGCCAGGGCGGAGCCTCCTCGCCTCGCAGGGCGCGCTCCACGTCTCGCCATGTGTACAACGGGGTCATCGGATGTTCTCCTCGAGGTACTTCAGCACCGCTTTTGCCGAGATCAGGAGCCTTCTACGGGAATCCACGGACAGGCGCCGCCCGTAGCGCAGCGCCTCGTGGATCCGGTCCGGGCCCACGTCCTCGTCGGGCTCCACCAAACTGACCGCGTGAAAGCGCGGCGTCTGGCCGACCAGTCGGAGCAGCTCGTCGAGGTGGTGCGTCAGGTCGTCCTTGTCGAGCTTGAGCGTGGTCTTCTTGCCTCTCCTGTCGAGTAGGACCCGCTTGAGGCCGCACTCGATCGCGTAGATGACGAGGAGCAGCGACGAGTCGCTCCGCTCGGCGCCGTCGAGTCCGGCGTCCTTGTGGCGCCGGAAGGCTCTCTTGAGCTGCTCGGAGCTGACGTGCGTCTTGGCGCCGCCGGGGTCGGCCCGCTGCATCATCCGATCGGCGACGAGCGTGCTCGCGTACTCGAAGCACGCTCGCATCTCCTCGCGGGTGATGTTCACGTGATCGCCGACGTCGTCGTCGACCTTCGCGAGCGCCGCGAGCACGTCCTCCACCGCATCTCCCGTCCGCTTGAAGACGGGCCGGGTCCCGGCGTGCGGCGCTGGGATGATGTGGTCACTCCAGGGCACGGCCGGCACCGTAGTGCAAGCGCGTGGCGGTTGTCATCGGCGCTCGTGGCGCGGAGCGGGAGCTCGGTTCGCCAGGGTTCACGTGACGCCAGCTGCCCCGGGGAGCTCGGATCCGATGGCCTGGAGGCAGCCAGCTGCCCCGGGGGGGGCGCGGCGCGGGACGTCGAGGCGGTGCTCCGCGGGATCCGGGAAGGGGCGTCCCGCGCCCTGTGGGCGCCGGGGGCGCGGCGCTCTCGTCGCGCTCGTGAGCGCTCAGGGCGACCGCTTCCGCGGCCGCGGGATGCCGTACTCGTCGATTCGGTTGATCAGCGTGCGCAGCGAGACGCCGAGGAGCTTGGCGGCGCGCGTCTGGTTGCCCGCGGACCGCTCGAGGGCCTCGACGACGCGCTGTCGGTCCGCGGCCTTCATCTCGAGCCGGAGCCTCGCCAGGGCGTCGCCGCTCGGCGGCGGTGCGTCGGCCGGCGGCAGCCCGGCGCCGCTGGGCGGAGGCGGCGGCAGCGCGGCGCGGCCCGACGGGGGTGCGTCGCCGCTCGACAGGGGCGTGGCGCGGCTCGACGGGGGCGCGGCGCGGCCCGACGGGGGGGCGTCGCCGCTCGACAAGGGCGCGGCGCCGGCGGGCGGCAGCGCGGCGCCGCTCGGCGGCAGCGCGGCGCCGCTGGGCGGCAGCGCGGCGCCGCTCGGCGGCAATGGCGGCGGCGGGGGGATGGTGCCGCTCGGCCGCGACGCGGCGCCGCTCGACGGGGGCGTGGCGCCGTTCATCAGGTGCGGCGGCAGATCGGCGGGCAGGACCGACTCCCCCGCGCACAGGACCGCCGCGCGCTCGATCACGTTGCGCAGCTCGCGCACGTTCCCCGGCCAGGCGTATGCCTCGAGGGCGGCGAGCGCCTCCGGCGAGATGCGCGGCGCGCCGCGCTGGTCGAGCTGCAGGCACGCCTCCTCGAGGAACCTGCCGGCGAGCGGGCCGATCTCGGCGACCCGCTCGCGGAGCGGCGGGACGACGAGGGAGATGCCGTTCAGCCGGAAGTAGAGGTCCTGGCGGAAGGCGCCGCGCGCGATCTCCGCCTCGAGATCGCGGTTGGTCGCCGCCACGAAGCGGAGATCGAGCCGGCGGGGGGTGCGGCCCCCGATGCGGAGCACCTTCCGGTCCTCGAGGACGCGGAGCAGCTTCGCCTGGAACGCGAGGGGCAGCTCGCCGATCTCGTCGAGGAACAGCGTGCCCCCGTGGGCCGCCTCGAGCAGGCCGGGGCGCGCGTGGCTGGCGCCCGTGAAGGCGCTCTTCTCGTGGCCGAAGAGCTCGCCCTCGAGGAGCGACGGCGGCAGCGCGGCGCAGTTCAGCTCGACGTAAGGCCCGCTCGACCGCGGAGAGCGCGCGTGGAGGGTCCGGGCGAGCACCTCCTTGCCCACCCCCGTCTCGCCCAGGATGAGCACGCTGATGGGGCTCCGCGCGGCGCGGGCGGCCTGCTCGTAGAGCGCCAGCATCGCCGGGGCCAGCAGCACGATGTCCGCGGGCGGCTTTCCGCGGTCGGGCTCCTCGGCCGCCCCGCCGGGCGCGCGGCCGACGACGACGGTGGTCGCGCCGAGGTTGAAGCGCTCGCCGACGCCGACCTCGGCGCTCTCCCGCGAGAGGCGCCGCAGGCGGTGCGTGCGCGCCGTCAGCGCGCGGGCCTGCGGCTCGCCGACGAAGGTGCCGTTGGCGCTCCCGAGGTCCTCGATCCGGAGCGGCGGGCCGACGTGGAGGGCCGCGTGCCGGCGCGACACCGAGCGATCGTCGATCCGCACGTCGCACCCCTCGTCGCGCCCGAGGACGACGCGGCCGTGGGGCGGCAGCGGGGCGAAGGTGATCGTGCTGCCGGCCACGATCGCGAGCCGGAGCGTCGTCGCGCAGGAGCCCCGCACATCGCTGCCGGGAAAGCCTTCGTCCACGAGCACATCCTACGCGGCGCCGCGCGCCGCCGTGCGCTGGTTTGGCGTTGATCTGCACGAAGATTTGCACGAATCGTGCAAGACCGTGCAGAGCGCCGGGACCGCGCGGGCGATAGCGCGGCCGATCGTGCAGGCGGGTGCACGATCGGCGCACCGGTCCGCCGGCGCTCTCGCGCGGCGGCGCCGCGAATCGCTGGGTCCGCTGCTCGGCACGCCTCCTGCTGTCCAGGAATTCGGGCGCTCGCGAGCGTCGATGGCGACCTCGGCGACGGCGCGCGAAAGCGCGCCCGAGCGGGCTCTGCAGCGGCGCGACCCGGCCCCCCACGGATCACGGATCAGGAGCGAGCATGTGCACCGAGCATGGATTTTTCAATCGCAGGCGCCTTCTCCAGGGGCTGGGCCGCACGGCGGCGGTGGCCGCGTTCGCGCCGGCGGTCCTGTCGGCCAGGGTGGCTGAGGCGCATATCCAGACGACGTACGAGCGGCTCGTCCCTGGGCGGCCCGAGGGCGTCGGCCTGTGCTCGGAGCGCATCGAGGACGTCTTCGCGCGCATCCAGCGACGGGTGACCGACGGCCTCTTCCCGGGCGCGGTCGCCCTTGTGGCGCGGCGGGGGAGGATCGTCGGGCACCGGGCGTTCGGCTCCCGGGTCCGCGGCGCGGACGAGCCGATGACGCTCGACACGCTGTTCGACCTGCTCTCCATCACCAAGGTCCTCGCGACGGCGACGTCGGCGGTGATCCTCGTGGAGGACGGCGTGTTGCGGATGAACGATCGGGTAGCCGACTTCATCCCGGAGTTCGCGGCCAACGGCAAGCAGGCCATCAAGGTGCGCGACATGCTCCGGTACACGGCCGGCTTGCCGCTGGACAGCCAGTTCCTGGACGATCCGGACGCCGAGCGCGTCTGGCAGCGCATGGCGGAGGCGCCGCTCGAGTACGTCCCTGGCACGCAGGTGCTCTACAGCGATCTCACCTACCGCCTCCTCGGGCGGGTGATCGAGGTCGCCTCGGGCATGGATCTCGACGCCTTCGCGAAGGCGCGCATCTGGGGCCCGCTCGGCATGAGCGACACGACCTTCAACCCGCCGGCGGCGCTCATCTCGCGGACCGCGGCCACGGGCTACTCCGAGCTCCGGGGGAGGGTGCTGCGCGGCGAGGTGCAGGACGAGCAGGATCACGCGCTCGGCGGGATCGCCGGCTGTGATGGCGTCTTCTCGACGGCGCGGGACATCGCGGTGTTCTGCCAGATGATCCTGAACGGCGGCAGGTACGGCGGCGTCCGCGTCCTGAGCCGCCAGGCCGCCGCCGCGATGGTGAGCAACCAGACGCCCGAGGTGAGGGAGTCGGAGACCGACGTATCGCCGATAGCGAACCTTCTGTTGACGCCCAAGGGCTATGGCTGGGAGCTCGCGACCCACCGCTTCTCCAGCGGCGGGTCGCGCCTCTCGAGCGGCTCTTGCGGCAAGGCGGGCGGCACCGGGTGCTTCCTGTGGATCGATCGCCGCCGCGAGCTGATCGGGGTCATCTTGACGAACCACGGCGTGCCGACGCCGTTCGACGAGATCGGCTGGAACCGGATGCTCGATGCGGTCGGGAACACGGAGTTCTTCGACGGGATCGTCAACGCCGTCATCGACGACTGAGCCCGGCGCGGCCTCACTTGCCGCAGCCGACGCGCTCCGAGTGGAGCGCGAGGTCGTCGTACCACATCGTCTTGGCCCCGCCGTGGTACTTCTCGAACCCGAACTTGAAGAGCTTGTAGTCGTACGGGCCCCAGTCCGTGACGTGCATCGCGTTGACCTCGGTGCCGTCCACGAACACGCTCACCGAGCGGCCCGGCCCGTCGTAGTGGAACTCGAGGCAGTACCAGGTGTTCGCGACGAGCTTCACGCCGCCGCTGCACATGTACATTCCGCCGTTCGAGAGCATCTCTTTGTCGTCGCTCTTGCGGTTCAGCTCGAGCTGACACTGGTGCTCGCCGATGCGGATCTGCTCCCCGTTGTTGGGATCCCCGTTGCCTTCCACGGCCGCGACATACGTGTTGTGGCCCATCTGGATGTCGGTGGCGCTCTTGAGGTAGATCCTGCCCCAGAAGTTGCTCGGCACGGCCACGCCGAGCATCTGGCTGAAGTCCGTGCCCGTGACCTTGACGGAGCGCGAGCCGCTGTGACCGGTGCTGTCCAGCGTCACGAACTCGCCCATCCTCGGCCGCAGGTAGTCCGGGAAGAACTGGATCTCGGAAGGCAGCGAGCCGCCCTCGAAGTCGGAGCAGAAGATGCTGCACCCGCCGGGATCCGTGCCCCCGGTCGCCGCCGTGCTGGTCGTTGTGTCGCCGGTTCCGGTGCTCGTGGTGGTCGTGGTGACGTCGCCTGAGCCGCTGCTCGCGGCGCTGCTGCTGGCGGCGCCGCCCGTGCCGCTGCCCGTCGTCGCGCTGCCGCTGCCGCTCGTAGCGCCGCCGCTGCCGCTCGTGGCGCCGCCGCTGGTCGCGCCGGGGCCGGAGGAGGTGCTCCCGGGGCCCGGGCCCGCGGCGTCGTCGCCCGACCCGCCGGCGCCGCCGGCCCCGGAGCTGGATTCGCCGCCGCACGCGGCCACGGACGCGAGCGTGTACATGGCAAAGAAGGCAAAGGAACGAGCCGAGAAGGACATACGGGGAGATCTCCTCAAGAAACGGGCGCAGAACGGCCCAAGCGATGCGCGCGATTCTATCAGTGAACCCCGCGCGTGTCAGGCAGAACCGGAGGAGTGCGCCGGGGCCGGCTCAGGCCTGCCGGAGCCCCATGGCGCGCGCGACTCCATCCCGGTACGCCAGCCAGGCCGCGTGCGCTGCGGCCACCGCCGACGCGACCGCGTCCGCCGTCGGACCCTCGTCCGGCGCGTGACCCAGCACCATCTCCCACGCGTCCCGCCGGTGCCCTCCTTCGACTGCCCGGTGCGCCCTCGCCAGGCGCATGCGCTCGGGCGGACACCCGTAGTGCCGCACCATCGGGTGCGCGCGCAGCGCCTCCTCGATCGGCGGCGCCTCGCGCTGCCCGAGGAGCTCCGCGCGCTCGTGCACGCTGCCCTCCACGAAGATCGTCAGCACCGCCGCGCCCACGACCCACGGCGGCGCCGCGCTCGCGCGGTCGAGCAGTGTCCGGTAGGCGTGGGCCTCGGGCTCGAGCGGGAGCGACTCGTCCTCGATGGCCGCGCGCGGGATGCCCAGGCCGTCGATCATCTCCAGGAAGAGCTCCGGGTGCGACACGCCCAGCGAGAGCTTGCCCGTCTGCTCTTCGAAGAGGTTCTCGGCGAGGGCGCTGCGCACCGCGGCCGGCGGCGACTGGCCGAGCACGCGCGCGAGCAGCACCGGGAAGTCGCGCACGTAGACCCGGTATTCGTGCCTGAAGTGGACCGCGAGCTGGTCTCGCGTGAGGCCGGGGCCGGTGAGGTGCGCCCAGGCCCAGTGGTTCTTGCGGTCCATGATCGCGAGCAGGCGTTCCTGAAGACGACGCGTCATGCGGCAGCTCCTCGGCAAGGGGTGAGCCTTGGTTGTACAGCACCAACGGCGTCTGCCCAGCGCCGTCGTCGCAGGTCGCGCGGAGGGCGGCGCGCCGCCAGGGCAGACCGGGGGAGCTCGAGAGCCTGGGGGCGCTCGTGCGCCGTCCTTGTCACAGATCGCCCGCTCCGGCCGATGACGCGCCATGAGCTCACGTTCCTGGGGATTCGTCGCCGCGGTCACCCTCGTGGCCTGTGGCTCGCAAGGGCCTGCTCCGCGCGAGAGCCGCCACGCGTCGGCCGCTGGGCCTGGACGCGCGGAGGCGCCCGCGCCCGCGCCTGAGCCTGCTCCGGCGCCTCCTGCCGAGCCTGCCATCGCGCCCGCGTCAGGCGATCCGATCGTCGCCCGCGCCCGCCTCGAGGTCGCCCGTGGCGTCACCTACGATCCAGCGTGGGTCGCGATCGGTTACCCCAACGGTGATCCGGCCCCCGATCGCGGCGTCTGCACCGATGTCGTCGTCCGTGCCGTCCGCGCCGCTGGCGTCGATCTCCAGGAGAAGATCCACGAAGACATCCTCGCGCGCCGGGCGGTCTACACGACGGTCGAGCGTCCCGATCGCAACATCGATCATCGCCGCGTCGGGCCGATGCTTACCTACCTGCGCGCCCACGCCACGTCGCTTCCCAGGACGTTCGACGAGGCCGCGGCGCGCACCTGGGAGCCTGGCGATATCGTGGTCTGGGCCCTCAAGCCGTGCCCTTCGTGCACGCCGGATCACGTGGGCATCGTCAGCGATCGCAAGGGGCCGCGCGGCCTCCCGCTCGTCCTGCACAACATCGGGCCGACGCCGAGCGAGGATGACGCCCTTGACGCGTGGACCGTGCTTGGCCACTTCAGGCTCCGTCTGAGCCGCTCAGGGACAGGCAACAGAGCAAGAGAGAGTGCACAGGGAGACGGGGAGAGTGCGACCAGGCAAGGCTGGTCCCGAGGGAAAGGAGTGAGCGGTAGCTTCTGAAATCGGGTTTCGCTGTCCAGCGGGTGCGAATCCCGCCCGGCCAAGGTCACGCCCGACCAGCCGGAAGCCAACCTTGCGACGGACCCCGTGAGGGGTTCGGCGATGCGTAGGCAGGTGAGTGAGCGAGCCGCAGCGTGCCAGCCACGAAATTCTCCAACGTCCGGGTGCCCAGGGCGTTCTCCCGCCTGAAGGCAACAGCGTCCTACCTCGCAAGGGCGGGAGGGGGACGCACCCGGCGGGGTAGCTGGCTGCGGCGCGCAGCAAGAGGACGGCCCAGGCACCTGGGAGGCCCTCGTCTCTCCACGAGAAACGCCGGTACGACGGGGAGCCGGTGATCCGTCCCCGGGGCGAGACATGCCGCGGATGCCCGTGTCTCGCAGCCGAGCCCAGCGGGCTCCGCAAGGAAAGGCGCATCCGCCTCGCGGTAGGCCCACAGCAAGGGGAACCGGAGCCGAAGCCGAAGGAGACGAGGGAGTCGGAGGGTCCCATACGAGCGACGACGCGGGCGAACGGAGGGCACCGGAGCCCGTCAAGCAAAGGGGACCCGTGTCGAGAGGAACTTCAGGAGGGAACCATGATCGCTGCCACGACGGCGAACACCATGTCACCGGGACTGTTGAAGGTAAGGGAGAGAGCGGAGCGAGACCCGGAAGGGGTCCTCCTCGCGCTGGCGCACCTCATCGACGAGGAAGCGCTGCAGCGAGCGTACCGCAGCCTCCGCAACGAGGCGGCGGTGGGCGTGGATGGCATCACGAAGGAGCAGTACGGGCAGGACCTGGAGCACAACGTCCGCGATCTGCACGCGCGGATGAAGTCGATGCGCTACCGGCACCAGCCCATCCGACGGGTGCACATCCCGAAGGAACGGGGCAAGACGCGACCGATCGGCATCTCGTGCACCGAGGACAAGATCGTCCAGGCCGCGGTGCGGGAGATGCTGGAGGTCATCTACGAGCCGGTCTTTCGAGACGTCTCGTACGGGTTTCGGCCCGGTCGCAGCGCGCACGACGCGCTGCGAGCTCTGAACCGGATGCTGCTCGGCGGGGTGGAATGGATCCTGGAGGCCGACATCGAGTCCTTCTTCGACAGCATCGACCGCACGAAGCTGATGGAGATGCTCCAGGCCCGGGTCGCCGACAAGTCGCTGCTGCGGCTGGTCGGCAAGTGCTTGCATGTAGGGGTCCTCGACGGCGCGGAGTTTTATGCGCCAGAGGATGGGACGGTGCAGGGCTCGGTCCTGTCGCCTCTGCTGGGCAACGTCTACCTTCACCACGTGCTCGACTTGTGGATCGAGCGCGAGGTCCAACCGCGGCTCGTGGGCAAGGCCACCCCTGATCCGCTACGCCGACGACTTCATCATCGGCTTCGAGAGGGAGGACGACGCCAAGCGGGTGACGGAGGTGCTGCCGCGGCGCTTCGAGCGGTACGGACTGAAGCTGCATCCGGACAAGACCCGCCTGTTGCCCTTCGGCCGCCCGGACAACGGGCAGCCCGGGGGCAAGGGGCCGGCGACCTTCGACTTCCTCGGCTTCACGCACTACTGGCGGCGAAGCCGAGCGGGTCGATGGATGCCGAGCATGAAGACACGCAAGGCGCGCCTCCGACGGGCCATCACGGCCGTCGCCGACTTTTGCCGACGCCATCGGCACCGGCCGGTCAAGGAACAGCACGCCGCGCTCACACGGCGCATCGTCGGGCACCGCAACTACTTCGGCGTCAACGGGAACCTGCGGAGCATCGCGCTCCTGATCCGTACGACCGAACGGGCATGGCACAAGTGGCTATGCCGGCGGAGCCAGCGTGCGCACCTGAACTGGAAGCGGTTTCAAGAGCTGCTGCGGGATTTCCCGCTGCCTAGGCCGCAGATCCGCGTCCAGATCTGGACGTCCCCCTGAGCCCTCTCGGCGGAAGAGCCGGATGGTGGAAATCTCCTTGTCCGGATCTGGCGAGGGCCCCCGGGGTAGTTGACCGGGGGCTACTCTACCGGGGAGGAGAGAGAGATAGACAGAGCAAGGTGGAGAGGCGAGAGGTGGGGATCCTCCTTCGAGCCTGCTCGCCGCCCCGTATCGATGCCGTCCGAAGCCGCCGGCGCCGAGCCTGCAGGTTCGAACGACCGATCCCCATCTCTCGCCTCCCCGCCTCCCCGTCTCCCTGTGAATCTCTCCGTCTTCCTCTCCTCCCGACAATTTTTCTTCGCCCCCCGTATCCTTCCGGCCGCGCCGTTCGTCGGTGGGCCATGACGACGACGACCCCGACCGAACGACGCCTCTACGTCTCCATGATCACCTCCCTCGACGGCTACATCGAGGGCCCGGGCCGCGAGCTCGACTGGTTCCAGGACGGCAACCCGCAGTTCGAGCGGTACTGCGACGAGATGGTCGACTCTGTGGGCCTCGCGGTCTACGGGCGCACCTCCTACGAGCTCATGCTCCAGTACTGGCCCGACGCCGAAGCCCACCCGCGCTCGCCCCAGGACCTCGCGTTCGCGCGCAAGATGAACGCCCTGCCCAAGGTCGTGCTGTCCCGGACCCTGACGCACGCCGCGTGGGCCAACACCCGCGTGGCCCGCGACCCCGAGGAGATCGCCGCGCTCAAGCGGCAGCCCGGCAAGCCGATCGTCGCCTGGGCCGGCGCCGCGCTGGTGTCGACGCTGATCGAGCACCGCCTCGTCGACGAATTCCGCCTGATCGTGCACCCCGTGGTGCTCGGCGGCGGCACGCCGCTGTTCGCGCGCCGCGACAAGCGCATCTCGCTGCGGCAGATCCGGACCCAGAACCTGGGCGGCGGGCTCTCGGTCCTGTGCTACGAGCCGGTCTGGTCATGAGCGACGAGCCGCGCGACCTCGGCGAGCTGAGCAATGACGTGAAGGCGTCATGGCAGCGGTTCCTCGACGTGTTCGAGCCGCTCCGGCCCGAGCTGTACCGTTACTGCCGCTACCTGACCCGGAGCCCGTGGGACGCCGAGGACCTGGTGCAGGACACGATGGCCCGCGGCTTCGTCACGCTCGGCACCCTGTTCCACGAGCTGCCCAACCCGCGCGCCTGGCTGTTCCGGGTGGCGTCGAACCTCTGGATCGACCGCGCCCGGCGGCAGCGGCTCGAGCGCGACGCGCTCGGCGAGCCCGCGGCAGCGCCCGTGGCGCCAGGGCACGCGCCCGACGAGCGGGCGTCGCGCGAGGCCGCCGGCACCCTGGTCGCGCACCTGTCGCCCCAGGAGCGCGCGGCGGTCGTTCTCAAGGACGTGTTCGATTTCTCGCTCGAAGAGGTCGCCGCGTCGCTCTCGACCTCGGTCGGCGCCGTCAAGGCGGCGCTGCACCGCGGCCGCGGCAAGCTCGTGGCGCCCGAGGCCGACGAGCCCCGGGCGCCCGCGCCGGGCGTGCTCGACGCCTTCTGCGCCGCCTTCAACGCCCGCGACCTGCCGGCCCTGACCTCGCTGCTCCTCGACAGCTCGATCACCGAGATCGTCGGCGTGGTGACCGAGTACGGGCGCGAGCCCCCGGCGGATCCGCGCACCGGGTCGTTCGTCGGCAGCCTCTCGCCGATCACGACCACCGACGCCGGCGGGGTCGACGCCCGTCACCTGGTCGGCTACCTCGGCGGCCCGCCGCGCTGCGAGGTGCGCGAGCATCGCGGTGAGCTCTTGCTGCTCTTCTGGTTCGACCACGACACCGGACCCGCGGTGCGCACCGTCTGGACCGTCGAGACCGACGGCGAGCACATCGCCCGCATCCGCAACTACTTCTTCACCCCCGATGTGATCGCCGAGATCTGCCGCGAGCTCGACGTGCCTTTCCGCACGAACGGCTACCGCTACTGGATCCACGGCTAGCGGCCTCGCTGTAACGTGCTGGAGATCGCCCCGACAGCGGGCGCAGAATGACCCCGGCGATGCGGGCGACCTCCCGACCTGCCTTCGAGCTCACGAGCCACCGCGTCGGGCGGCGCTACGAGGGCCTTGGCCGCGTCTTCGAAGGCCTCGCGCTGATCGCGAGCGGGGGAGGGCCTTTTCTGATCAGCGTCATCGCCCTGGTCCTCGCGCACGTGCTGGACGAGCCGAGCCTCCGCGGGGTCGCGTTCCACGCCCTGACCCTCACCGTGCCCGGTGTGATCGTCGGCTTGGGCCTCTCGTTCGTGAGCGCCCTGTTCACCACCACCGCCGTCGGCTGGAAGGGGCCGGTGCGCGTGGCCGCGGACGCGGCTGGGCTGCGTCTCGACTCCGGCGCCGCGGAGCGCTCGATCCCGCGCGCCGAGATCCGCTCCGGCCTCGTCCTGTCGGATCTGCGCGTCCGCGTCGAGCTCCACCTGCGCGGCGGGCGGGTGCTCGAGGTGCGCGTCGCGCGGGAGGAAGAGGGCGCGCGCCTGCTCGCGGCCCTCGGGATCGGCCCCACGGAGCGGCGCGTCGTGGTCTCGCTCGGCAGCGTCCACCGCGAGCTCTTGGCCGGCTGCTTCGGTCTGCCGGCCTTCATGATCCTCTGGCTCGTCGTGATCATGGCGCTCGCCGAGCCGCTCACCGGCAGCTCCGGACCGGTCGTGGCGTGGTTTGCCCTCACCGCGCTGTCGACATGGCTCCTCCGCCGCGCCGTGCGCCGCACTCCCGTCGTGGTGGGCACCGACGGCGTGCGCGTCGAGCGGCCCTTCTCGACCGTCTGGCTCCCTTACGCCGAGCTCGACTCGGTCGAGAGGCGCGGCGATCGGCTCCTCCTCTTTCGCCGGGGCAGCGACGGTCCGGTCGTGCTCCCGACGGGAGAAGCCCTGACAGAGACGCTGGCGCAGCGCCTCCGTGATGCGCGCGAGGGCGCTGCCGGCGGCGCAGCGCTGCACGGCGCCGACGCGCTGGAGCGGCGCGGCCGCGATCTCGCGCTCTGGCGCGAGGACCTCCGCAAGCTGCTCGCCGGCGACGACTACCGCGCCGCTGGCCTGACCCCCGAGCACGCGCTCCAAGCGCTCGACGACGCCAGCGCCCCGCTGGATCGCCGGGTGGGCGCTGCCTTGCTTCTGCGCGTCGCTGGCTACCCCGAAGCGCAGGAGCACATTCGCATCGCCGCCGAGACCACGGCCGACGATGCGCTGCGCGCAGCGCTCGAGAGCGCCGCAGAGGACGAGGTCGACGACGCGGCGCTCGCGCGGGCCCTGCGGTGAGCCGCGCGCCGCTGAGCCATTCTGGGCCACGCGCGACGGGGGCGTCGGTCGGCGCTGTAGAAGGCGAGATCTTCAGGGATATCCGGCGGTAGTGAGATGGCACATGTCCTGCACGCTGCCGGCAGCGGAGGTGTTCATGTCACGTAACTTTCTTTCGGACGATGCAGCCTTGTTATCGCCGCTGCCCACGCCGCCGCCTCGAACGGCGGCCCTGGTGCAGCGGGTGTCTCGAGCGGCGGCAGCGGCGGCTGCCGTCTTCGTGGTCGCCTGTGGTCCTCCGGGCGTCGATGAGGGACAGGACCCGGTCGATCAAGGCGAGATCATCCCGCCGATGCCGCCGCCGCCGGATGGGGAAGAGGGGGAGATCATCCCGCCGATGCCGCCGCCGCCTCCGGACGAGGAGATCATCCCGCCGATGCCGCCGCCGCCTCCGGACGAGGAGATCATCCCGCCGATGCCGCCTCCTCCGGACTGCGAGGGCGGCGAGATTGTGCCGCCGATGCCGCCGCCGGGCGGGGAAGAGGGGGAGATCATCCCGCCGATGCCGCCGCCGCCGGACGGGGAAGAGAGGGAGATCATCCCGCCGATGCCGCCGCCTCCTCCCCCGTGCAAGTGAGGCGTTCGATCGTCGCACCGTTGCGCTCCCCAACATCGTGAGGTCGAAGATGGGCGAACAGGAACGCGAGCTGGAAGTTGCGCCCGAGTGGTGGCGCTGGGCCGCGGAGAACCTGCTGCGCGGCGTGCCCGAGGGCCAGATCTCGGAGCAGCTCCAGGCGGCCGGCGTCAGCAGCACGCAGGCCGGAGAGCTGCTCTCGGCCATCGTCCGTTCGCCCATCTTCGTCGCCGCTCGGCCCTTCGCGAGGTCGGCGCGGCGGCACGAGATGCTGGCGCGGCTCCAGCAGAGAATGGCGTCGGTCGCCTGCGATCCGACGGGGATCCCGCGGCGGTCCGGCGTGTCTGGCGAGGAGCTCCGCGACGTCTATGTCGCCGGCAACATCCCGGTTGTCCTGACCGACGTCGTGACCCGCTGGCCCGCCTTCGGCCGGTGGACCCCGGCGTACCTCTCCGAGCGCTTCGGCGATGTCGTGGTCGACGTCACGACAGGACGCCAGAGCGATCCCGACTACGACATGCACGCGGCGCGGCACACCGAGAGCACGCCGCTGCGCGACTTCGTCGCGCGCATCGCCGGCGCCGCGAACGAGGAGACGAACGACTTCTACATGGTCGCGAACAACCGCGTCCTCGAGCGGACGAAGCTCGGCGCGCTGCTGGACGACGTGGTGCTCCCGGACGGGTACTGCGCCGCGCAGCGGCTGCTGGGCGCCTCGGCGCTCTGGCTCGGCCCTGCCGGGACCGTCACGCCGCTGCACTACGACACGTCCAACATCCTGTTCGGGCAGGTGTACGGCAGGAAGCGTTACCGCATGATCGCGCCGTTCGAGACGTCGCTGTTCGACGGCGCACGCGCGATGTACGCCGGTCGCGATCCGGAGAAGGACCCGATGGCCCCGGTGCTCGTGAAGGACGTCGTGCTCGAGCCAGGCGATGCGCTCTTCATCCCGGTGGGCTGGTGGCACCACGTCCGCGCGCTCGACGCCAGCATCAGCCTGGGGATCAACAGCTTTCCGTTCCACAACGACTTCGACTGGTACCGGCCGAGCAACATCGGTTAGCGAGACGCTCGACCATCGGTCACCAGCGTGAACGTTCACGTGGTCGCAGGAGCATTCCTCTCTTCCTGGAGACATACCGCCTTCCGCGGCCATCCGTGAAATCGGTCTTGAACGTGCCCCGGCACACGGCGAAGTGGGCAGCTCCGCAGAGCGAGCTTCGAGCTAAAACGCCAGGAGATCCAGAGAGACGAGCGCGGCGACGGTCGTGGCGGTGGCGAGCGCGAGCGACGCGACGACCGAGAAACAGGCCGCCGCCCAGACGCGCCCCGGGAGAGCTGGGTCCCATTCGCCCCGCGCATCCGGCCGCGGGGCGGAGGCGAAGTCGCAGTTCGCCAGACCGCCGCCCGTCTCGGGATCGACGAGCACGACGCCGCGGAACGATGGCCCCGTACGCACCGTGACTTGCGCGATGCGTCCGCGCGGGGTCTGCACCGTGAGCGTCGTCACCGAGCCGAGGCCCGAGTACGCGCGCAGCGAGATGTCCCAGCCGTTCGTCCAGAGCACGGGCCAGTTCCTGAGCCGCACGCCCGAGTACGCTTCGCTCTTCTGGAGCACCGTGCCGACCTCGCCGCGCGCGAGGAGCCGCAAGCGCTTCGTCGCGACCGCCAACGACACGCCCCAGAGCACGACGAGGAACGCAGCCATCGCTGCGGCGCCCGCGAGCGGCCCAGCGTACCACGGGAGGAGCAGGAACGGCGCGATCAGCATCGTGAAGGGAGGAAACAGGGCGATCTTGAAGAAGGACCATGCCCCGCGGGACAGCTCCGCGAAGACGTACGCGGCAGGCACGGCGCGCGGCCCCGGCCGGAGCGGCGCGACAGGACGAGCGCGCTGGGCAAGCACCGATTCCATCGCGCGGAGGGCCTCGCCGAGGCGAGCGGCTTCTCCGGCGTAGTACGCGCGCTGGCCCTGGAGGAGATCCACGGAGGCCGGCACCCCCACCGCGGCGGGCGGCGGCGTGTACGTGGCGAGCGGAATCGGAGCCACCCCGCCTTCCACGAGGCGCGCATTGAGGGCCGCGACACGCGCCACGACCTGCACGAGCGCGGCGTAGCTCGCGAGGACCTGCGCCTCGGCCGTTCGCACGAGGGCCGCATCGTCGGATGCACGGTACATCGTCCAGCTTGAATATCGAGCGGGAGCGCCCGCCGCAAGAGCCTGGTTGGTACCATCGTCCCCGCCACCGGTGCGCTGCTCGCCGTGTCCGGTGCGGAGCGTGTCGCCAGGATTCCTGCGGCGATCCGTGGCCTGCGTCGATCGGGACGCACGGCGCCCCTCGTGCCTTCCAGATCGCTGGCTACGTCCTCGAGGAGCTGGGTGATTGTCTCTTTTCGGGTGGCCGCCTCGGTCGGGGCGTCAGCGGCCAGCGGCGCGCCGGCCAATGGGCCGAGCCCGCCCGCTACAGGCTGCGGGGAAGCGAACGCGCAGCGAGCTCGGCCCGCGGTCCTGCAGGTTCGAGCCGGCGTAGCTCAACGTCTCTTCGGCGAGCTCCCAGCGCGGCAGCGAGAGCAGGGCGCGCACCGACTCCTCCACTTCCATCCGGATGAGCGAGGCCCCGGGGCAGTAATGAGCGCCGCTCCCGAAGGTCAGGTGCCGGCTCTGCTGCCGGGTGATATCGAAGCGGTCCGGCTCGAGGTGACAATTCCTTCGTACACCCGAGCCTCCTCTTCGGCGATCATGCCCGTGTCCTGTCCAGTCTGTTGCCGCTGGAGAGGGACAAGACCGATAGGCACCTGTGGACCGAGCGCGCCCGGCGACACCGCGCGAGGAGGGAGCGGCTACAGGCGAGGCGGCTGTGCAGGTGGCGGGAGCTTGGCCCATGGGCTCTTGGCTACTGTAGGCCGAGCAAGAACTCCTGTATGCGAGCCGATACCGCGCCCCCTGCCTCGAGGAGCATCGCGTGGCCTGTGCGGAGCACGATCATCCACTCGGCACCCGGAATGAGGCGGCGCAGCGTGTCGAGATCGGCCCGCAGGGCCATCACGTCGCGCTCGGGCGCGATCACCAGGACCGGCACCCGCACCTGGGGGAGGACGTCCGACGCGCGTGCCTCCATCAACGACCGCAGAGACTCCCAGTAAGCGCGAAGGTCCATGGTCCCGACGGCGCGGAGGAAATGCTCGAGCTCCTCCCGAGGCGCCTCGGGCCCGAAGACGCCCGCGGCCTGGCCCAGGGGGAAGAGGGCCTTGGACGCCGTGACGCGGCGCACGACCGGCGCACTACGAGGGACGATGGGGGCCGCCGTCCGTAGCGCCATACGGAGGGCCGCGCGCGCGCCGGGGATCCGGAAGGCGGCGCTCGACGCGTAGGGGTGATCGGCGCCGCCGGCGATGAGCACCATCGCGCGCACGAGATCAGGGCGGCGGCGGTAGAGCTCGAGCAGCACCGTGACGCCCATGGAAAAGGCGATGTGCACCGGCGCGCCGGAGAACGTACTACGAGCACGGACCGCCTCCGTCACCCGGAGAAGATCGTCTGCGTGGGTCGAAATGGTGTAGTCGCCCGAGCGCGCCGTCTCGCTCTGCCCGTGACCCCGGTAGCTCCAGTGGACCAGGTGGGTCGTCGTTGCGAGCGCGCTGACGAGGTGCTTCCAGAAGTTCTCCGTCGTGCTGAGGCCGTTCGTGAGGACGACAGGCACTCGATCCCGCAGCTGCACCTCGTCGCCTGGGCGCTGGTGCGTGTGCCACGCGATGCGCGTCCCATCGCTTGCAACGATGTGCCGGAGGATCGAGCCTTCCATGATCGGAACGGACGGTAGCATGCGCGACCTCGCGACCAGCTGCTCGGGTTGTCGGTGGCACCCGAGGGGCGAGCAAGCTCGGACCGGTAGTCGAGCCCGCCGCTCGCGTCGGCTCGCTGCCGGCTCATTGCCACTAGCCGGCGCCCGCAGGCTCTGCTGAGGTCAGCCACGCTCGAGCGCGAGCGGTCTACCGAGGTAGGAGAACTGGGCCTTTGCGTGAGCGACAGGCTCGGAGGTCACGCGTGAACGGCCCCGGGCGTCCCCGGGGCCGTGATTCAGCAGCCAGCGCTGCCGCTCGTGGTCCCCGCTACCGCGCCGGGCTGATGGTCACCTTCAGCATCTGGCTGGCCGCAGGATACAGATAACCGTCATCGACGGAGCGCACCCGGTCCGTGGGATCGTCGGCGCCCATCTGCGGCCCGGCCTGGCGCGGCGCCTGGTCGGGGCCCACGCCGGGCCACTGGTTGGCCTCGGTGCCCGCGTCCCAGATCGAGACCTGGTCGGAGACATCGCCGCTCACCGGCTCGCCGCTCGCGTCGAACAGCGCGATCCCCTCCTCGCTCGGGGCGAAGAACAGATCGTTCGATTGCCCCAGCATCGACGCGAAGCTCAGCCGCTCGCCGGGCCGCGCGGTCACCCTGAAGCTGAACTTCGCGCCGGGCAGCAGCGGCCCCGGCATCGAGGCGCCCACGGGCGTGTCGTAGACCAGCACCGACGAGAGCCCGCTCTCGCCCCCGACCTCGGCCTCCAGCGACTCCGCGAGCGTGGTCGGGTTCCCGTCCTCGGCCAGCATCTCGAGTCCCTTGCTCCGGTCCGCCTCGCCCGACCTGAACAGCGGCGCTGCGGCCCCGTGCACCACCGCGACGCCCGGCGCCGCCGGCGAGGTCAGCCCCGCGCGGGGCATGACCCCCTCGTGCAGCATCATCGGGTTCCCGTCCTCGGCTTGCGCCTCCAGCCCGTTACCGGGGTACGCCTGCCCGACCGTGAACAGCGGGTTTTCCATCGTGTGCACCACGAAGAGCCCCGGCGACAGCGGCACGGCGGCTGGCTCCCCGCCCTCGGGCATCAGCGTCCCCACCTCCGACATGTTGGTGATCCGGATCGTGAACTCATTGCCCGGCTCCGGCGTCACGATCACCTGGATGACCTCCTCGACCGCCGGGTAGGTATAGCCATCCTGGACCAGCCGCACCGTGTTGTCCGGGTCCTTGGCGCCCGTGTTCGGGCCGCTCTGCCGGGGCGCCTGGTTCGGCCCCGCGCCCGGCTCCTCGTTGGCCTCGCTGCCTGCGTCCCACAGCAGGACCTGGCCGGTCACGTCTCCGCTCACCGGGTTGCCCGCCTCGTCGTAGAGCGCGATCCCGGCGCCATCGGGCGCATAGAACAGATCATTCGACTGCCCGAACATCGTCGTGAACGACAGGCTGTCGCCTGGCAGGGCGCCGACGCGGAACTCGAAGCTCTTCTCTGGGAAGAGCGGTCCGGGCATGCTCTCGCCCACGGGCGTGTTGAACACGCCGGCCACCCGGTAATCCCGCGCGGGTGTCACGTTCTCGATGGTCACCTCGAAGCTCGTGGCCGCATCCCCGACAGCAGATCCGCCAGCGCCTTCCCCGCCCATGCCGCCGGCGCCTGTGGTATCGCCGCCTCCGCCATCGCTGCAAGCAGCGGCGAGGGTGAGGACAAGGGACATGGCCGACAGCGTGCGACGCCGAATCTTCATGACGATCCTCCAGAAGCAGTGAATGAGATGACGCGAACTGGATCGCCCCCGCCGCGGAGAGCGGCGTGCAGCGATCGTTCCTCCAACGCGCTGGAGACCGGAGCGGCCGCGGGCGCCCGCGTCGGCCCGCGATGGCCAGTGGCGCGTGGTTCGAGGGTGCTACGCGGCGGGTGCAGATCGGTTTCGCGACCCTCGCACGCGCCTGCACGATCGCGCTCGGGAAGAATTGTTCAGCGCGGCCGTCGGTCGCCTCGAGCGCGTGGGCGCCTCACTTCGGACTCCTCTGTGATCGACCCGGCGGCGCCCCGCTCGGCACGCCCGCAGCGCTGGCGAAACCGCGGCTCGCGTAGAGGGGTCAGCACGCTCGCAGCTTTTACCCGATCGCCGCGAGCGTGGCGCTCGGGCGCCGGCACAGGCGGCGGCACCGGCGCGGGCAGCAGCAGCAACGCGGGCGGCAGGGCCTCGTTGGCCGGGGGCGTGACCTTCGTCCATACCGGAGATCACAAGGCGGCCGGTTGGACTCGCGTCGGGCCACACCGGAAGAGGGTTCAGCCGCCCGTGTCCCGTGTAGCTCTTGAGAATTGTGGAAGTCTCCGCCGTTCGTTCCTCCGCGCCAGCGCCGTCGCCCAAGGACGAGATGGCCATCAACCAGACAGCGCGCGACGTCATCAATCGGTCTGAGCGTCAACACGCCCCCTCGTCGGCACCGTGGACCCGCTTGCCTTTCGGGGCCTGAGAGGGCCGGCCCCCCGGCCTCTGAAGCTCGCTCTCCTCAATGACGCGCGATGACGCGTTGCTTCATGACCGAAGGGCTGGATGCGCTGCGCGGGTGGGCGTATTGGCGGGCAGGCTATGGTCAGGACACTGAATGCCAGACGTGGGGTAGGAGCTTGCCATGGAGATTGACATCGAGGCGTGGACGAACTGGAACTTCAAAGGCGGCGACCGTTGGAACGACTGGCAGCCGCTATCGACGGAAGTGATCGCGGACGTGCAGCAGAAGGCAGGTGCGTACGTTCTGGGCCTGCCAGCGTCAAAGCGGCCCCTGGGGCGGCTGATCCAAGCTGAGCCCCATGGGCTCCTCGACGTCGGGGAGTCACGCAACCTCAACCAGCGTCTTCGAAACCTTTATCGGTGCATGAGCACGGAGGGCGAACGAGGGCACATGGCGGGCTGGCGGCTCGGATCGGGCGGCCTTCTTCGACAGCTCAACCTCACCCCGTCGCAGTTCCAGGTGAGCTGGTGCTACGCGCCGACGAAGGACGAGGCATACCGGGTTGAAGGAACCATCCTCCGCGCCTACTACAGCCTCTTCGGGGAGCTTCCTCCGCTGAACTACAAGTTCAACTGGTCGACGTGGGAGGAGGGGGCGTAGCTCGAACCTGACAGCGAAACACCATACTCCCGAACGACGGCAGGCAGCTTGTCGGCGTAATCCGCCCCCGCCCGGGGAGGGACCGGCCCACCCGAGGGGGCGCGTGTCCCGCGAGGGCAACGGCCGAGCTCTGAGCCGAGGCCGAGCCCACTTTATCGCATGCCAACTTACATCTGGTGGCCGATGGGCAGGAGGGGAGCGAGACATCCATCGGCTTGACGGGTGCCCCCGCCGCGGGTTCGATCGGTTGGTGCCGAAGCCCCCCAGCATCAACGACGTAAGGGACGCCATCGGACGAGCCCTCCAGAAGCACGTCAAGGACTACAATCTGGCGGCCGTCTGTACCGAACTCGGCATCACGCCCAACGAAGAGGGCAAAGTCACCAGCAAGTGGCGCACCGTCCTGAACTGGATGAGCAAGGAGCCCGAGCAGGTGATGAGCATTGCCGAGCGCGTGGTCGAGCGCTTCCCAACCTATGATCTCGAGGAGGTCGTCTGGAAGCGGCAAGAGGAGCAGCCGGGAATCAGCGAGCTTGCCCGCCGCAAGCTCCTTGCCGATCTGGCAAATCTTCCAAATCCTTGGGGTGAGCTGGGCGTCTTTGCCGTGGTGGACCCGCTGTTTCCCCTGAAGGATTTCCCATCACACGCATCTCTGTCCAAGACTCTTGCGGACGACATGGAGAGGCACATGGTCCGCAACCCTGGGGATTGGGGCATCGAGATGCTAGCCCACAAACTGGGCATGCTCAGCGTCTCAGGGCGGCGTTTCCGCCTCTTCCTCGAGGCCCTCCTCGATCCTAAACTCCATGACGAGGCCGAGCAGAAGCGCTACATCGATACTATCAATCCTCATCTGCGACGGTGTGGGTGGGAACTTCGCGTGGTAGGAGACGATACAGGGTATCCCATCTACCGAACCGTTCCCCTTCATCGAGGCGTCGAGGGCAGGCCCAAGAACATCATCTTCGCCTCGAGCGTGAAACCAGACCTGCGGTTCACCGACGCGATCAACAACGACATCGAGATCGTCACGCACAAGGATGAGGTGCTGGTCTATGATCGGCCAATCGCCTCGACGGGCCTGCGATGGCGCGACCTTCAGCAGTGGTGGGCGGAGCAGCGCAACCTGGATCCGGCCTCGAGAAAGACGACGGTGAGTCTGTATAAGCGCCTCCGCTCCTCGCTGCCGCAGAACTCGCCACCGCAATACCGGCTCTTCCAAATTTTCTACGCGGTGTACAAGGACTCTTTCCCGGATCTGCCCGCTCTACTCCCGGAGGTGTGGCTGCACTACGATCCCAGGACGGTCGCCGAGCGGGGGCGGGACGCTCTCCTGCGTCAGAGGATGGATTTCCTGATGTTGTTCTCGCACGGCGTGCGCGTCGTCATCGAGGTGGATGGCAGGCACCACTATGCGGACGCGAACGGGAGGGCCGACCCTGCGGCGTACGCCAAGATGGCGGCGGCCGATCGTGACCTGCGCCTGGCCGGCTATGAGGTGTACCGATTCGGAGCGGCTGAGCTTGTCGGGCCGGAAGGAGAAGAGGCGGTAGCGGCGTTCTTCCGCGAGCTCTTCCGCTTGCACCCGCCCTGACCCATTCGGCGCTATGCCACAGGTCCGGCGCGCAAACTAACGCGATGCGTCGTTTTCTGCGTCATTGCGGACGGGCTGGATGTCGGAGGCGGGCAGGCGTATGGCAATGCCAGGAAGGAAAGCGAGATGGCCGATCTTGAGATCGTGTGTGTCAATCGTGAGAGCAAGAGCAAGCGGATTGAAGAGGTTGGCATACGCCTCCTCAACTCCAAGGAGCCCCCGCGCGCGATCAGCGTGCAGGATGCCATTGCTCTCCGCGGCCAGGGACACAAGCTGTGGGTGAATCAGGGCGGAAAGCCTGTCGTTGTGGATGAAATGAAGACCCACCACGGAAAATTCCTGCGCACCCATCCCAACGGCATTGTGGACGACAACTTGATCCACCTTCCTACCTGCCCGTCTTTGTTGAAGGCACAGTCGACGGGCAACTCGAGCGATGACTTCTTGAAGGATCTGTGAGCTCACCCCGTCCCCGACGCTCAGCAGTGCTCGACATCGCGGTCACACCACGGACCTGAGCACGGGGCGGCCTGGTAGACGAGAACATGGAAGGACAGAGGGGCTCCGACCTGCTTGGCCGGAGCCCCATCCCCCTTCTACGCCTCTTGGCCTAGGCCGTTCACCTCACGAACAACAGCTCTATCTCGACGGCTCCGATCGTTGGTAGTTCGTCGGTGATCCACCCGTAAGCCAGGCGCATACGACTTAGTCTTTTTGTGGCCCGGATTACGGTGAGCAGTTGACGTGGGCTCGCGACGAGTACCCTTTTCAGAATCCAATTTCTTTTAGCGTTCATATTTAACCTAATTGACTGGCTGCTTGCCTGCCTTCTCCGCCGCCAGTGGGAACGGAGACAGGTTTGCCCGACAGGGGCGCCTCACCCAACATGGGAAAGGCTCAACCCTCTTATATAACGCGGGTTCGGAGACTCGACGCCCTTGGGAGAATTTTTCCCGCGTCCTCCCTGCGCTGGCCCGTCTCTCGTCCCGGCCGCGTCATCCCCAGCTTCGTGGTCCCCCCGGCCCGGAGCAGCTCCTCGCACTAGCTCCTCGTCCAGAGCATGACACACAATGCGTCGCGTCATCGTCCGGACATAGATCGTCACACCCGAACCCAGCCGTCTGGTGACGGCGGCCCAGCCGGCCGGGTACGATGCCGGCCATGGTATTCAACAAGCCGGTCACGGAGCTTACCAAGGAAGACATCGACGTCCTCATCGAGAACGAGGTCCAGGAGAGCAAGATGCTCGACTACAAGAGGGACCTGCCAACGGAGAACAAGGAGTTCGCCGCTGACGTGGCCGCATTCGCCAATGCAGCCGGCGGGTTCATCATCTTCGGGATCCCCGAGAAAGAGGACGCAGCAGGGAAGAGGACGGGCATGCCAGCTTCCGCTGACGGGATCGCCAAATTTAACGAGGATGAAGTCATCCGACGGCTGGAAGGTATCGTTCGGACCAACATTGACCCCAAGATACCAACCCTGCAATGGAAGGCAATCCCCGGCTTCCCTAGAGGACCGATTCTTGTTCTCTACATTCCGCGGAGCTGGTCCGCTCCACACATGCTGACGGCCGGAGAGTCCAGGTTTCCTTCACGCAACGATCGGAACAAGGTGTGGCTGGACGTCCGTGAGATCCGCTCGGCGTTCCTCCTTTCCGCGGAGATGCCCACCCTTATCCGCCGTTTCCGAGATGAACGGCTCGGGAGGATCATGGCTGACGAGACCCCCGTCATGCTCGACGGCCGGACTCGAGTGGTTCTCCACGTGATACCATTCTCCTCCATGTCGATGGACGCAACCATGGACCTCAAGCCCTGGGAGAAGAACCTGCCTTATCCCATGGGAGGCGGTGGTGTTAGTAACTTCCGCTACAACTTCGATGGGTTCCTCACATGGAAATCGATATCCGACAAGCTGCAATATTCTTATCTCCAGGTCTTCCGGTCCGGTGCGCTGGAGACCGTCTCGGTAATTTATACGGGACGGGTTCAGGACGGGCAGTTCGAGTTCTATCCGAATCAAGTCGAAGAAAAGATCACCGGCGTACTGCCGGACTACATATCCCGCTACCAGAGACTCGGGATTGAGGCCCCTATTGTCATCCTTGTATCACTACTCAATGTTAAGGGGGCCACGTTCAAGAATCAGAATGAATGGTTTAGAGGTCATCGTCCCATCGATCGAGAGGTACTCCTGCTCCCTGACGTGATCCTCCAGGAATACCCTGACGATGTGAAGAGTACCCTCCGCGGGATACTTCGACCCACTTTCGACGCACTCTGGCAGGCATGTGGAGTTGCCGAGAGCCCGGCCACGCCCTGGTAGTCTACCCTCTTGTTGACGCTCAGGCTGTCCGATGGTCCGCCGAGCAGGCAGCGTGATGGTGTTACCGAGCAGGCTGTTTGATGGCCGGAAGATCCGGCTCTGTGATGGCCATCATCGAGCTGGATCTCCGCTCACCGCGATTGCAGCGAGGCGATGCGTCGGATCGGACTCGGCGCAATGCATGGCCGGGGAGCCCCCTGGCAGCTTGCTGTCCTCGGACACCCCCGCCATCGCACCTGATCCGCCTCGGTGATGGTGTTCTCCGGTGGGTCGAGCACCCCGCCATCAAAGAGCTGGATCGACAGGCGCACCATCGGCATCAACGACGGTGCTCAGTAACAGATGGCCATCGCGGGCGTGCGCGGTTGCGGTCAAGGAGGGCGATGGCCATCGTTCGGACGCGCACCGCAGGGCAGCTCGCAATGGCCATCATGGTTGGTGGCGGTCAGCGCCGGCGAGGTGTTTCTTCGCCAGCGCCGAGGGGGCGCCCGTCGTGTCGGTCAGCGTCAGCTGCCGTCCGTCCGTAACCGCCCAGCCAAGGGCATCGTGACCGTCCGCGCGGCGCCGGTTACCTGTTCCCATCGCGACGAAGGAGGAAGCGATGGCGACGAGGGTAGAGTGGGCCGAGCGGGTGGAGCGATGGGAGCGGAGCGGGCTGAGTGCCGAGAAGTTCGCGCGCCGCGAGGGGTACAAGCCCAAGCAGCTGTACTGGTGGCGCTGGAAGCTGCGGGCTGACGGGCCCTCGCAGCCCGCGCCGGCGTCCCTCGCGGAGGCGCCGCGCTTCCTGCCGGTGCACGTGATGGCCGATGCATCGCCGGTCGCGGCGGAGCCGATCGAGATAGCGCTGCCCAATGGGCGGGTGGTCCGCGTTCGGCCGGGCTTCGACCCGGCCCAACTCGAGCGCGTGCTGGCGCTCGCTGCCGAGAAGTCGCCGTGCTGACGCTGCCGCCGTCGGTGCGTGTCTACGTCGCAGCCGAGCCTACCGATCTGCGCAAGAGCTTTGATGGCCTGTCGGTGCTGGTCGCTCAGTGCTTCGGGACCGATCCACTCTGCGGGCATCTGTTCGTGTTCAGGAATCGGCGAGGCGACCAGGTGCGCGTCCTGTTCTGGGACCGCACCGGCTATGTGATCGTGGCGAAAAAACTCGCCCGCGGCCGATTCCACCTTACCCGTGACCTGCCCAAGGGAGCGATCCACGTCGAGGTCGAGGCGGCCGAGCTGTCGCTGATGCTCGAAGGGCTCGACCTGTCGCAGGCCGTACGACGCAAGCGCTGGAGGCCCGGCGTGAGAAATTTCGACGCGTCGAAGCAAGGCTTGATGGATGCGCGCGGGATAGATATCCACCGCGCCACGTGACCAGTCCTCCTCCGTCCCAAGCACAGCTCCCCGCCGATCTGGCCGATGTGCGACGCAAGCTCGAGCAGCTTGCGGCCGACGGGCAGGTCCCGGCGCTCATCGAGCTCGTGCTCGGGCTTCTGGTCCAGCTGCGCGACAAGAACACCGCCCTGTCGGCGAGGCTCGCGAGCGCGCTACGTGAGCTGTACGGCCGCAAAAGCCAGAAGGTCTCCACCGAGCAGCTGATGCCGCTGTTCGCCGAGCTCAGCGCCCAGACGACGCAGGGGGCCGCTGACTCCGCGCCCTCGTCAGAGCCCGGCGCGGAGGCTCCTGCGCAGCCGGAGCAGGGGCTGGTGCCGCAACCTCCCGAGCCGCCGAAGCTGCCGCGACGACGTGGGCGCGCGCCGCTTCCCGCACACCTGCCGCGCGAGACGCGCGTTGTCCCCGTCCCCGAAGCCGAGCGGAAGTGCCCGCAGTGCGGCGCGGACAAGAAGTGCATCGGTCACCGTACGAGCGAAGTTCTCGAGTTCGTCCCTGTGCAGTTCCGGGTCATCGAGGAACAGAGGGAGAAGCTCGCCTGTCCGCGCTGCCCCGAGCAGGGCGTAACGACGGCGGACAGCGAGAAGGTGATGGATCGGGGGCGCCCGGGGCCCGGGCTGCTCGCGAGCATCATCGTCGAGAAGTTCGATGACGCGATGCCGCTGTATCGCCAAGCGCAGCAGTATGCTCGCTTCGGCGTCTCGTTGTCCCGGTCGACGCTGGGAGAGTGGTCGGCGTTTGCGCTGGATGTGCTCGCCTCGGTGGCGGGCAAGGGAGCTGAACGCCTCGCCGTCGGCTACACGGTATTTGGTTCGTGCCGGATGCACGGAGTCAACCCGCTCGCCTGGGCGACGGACGTGATCGGCAAGCTGCAGGCGGGCTGGTCACGCGAACGGCTGGACGAGCTGCTGCCCGACGCGTGGGCGAGAGCGTCGCTCGCGGCTCCGGCCGCCGGCGACGCCGACGCGCCCTGAACGACGCGGACCTCAATCCTCGCCGCCGGGGTTCCGGGGGAGAGCACCTCGCCGGCCCTCTCGTGTCCGCCCGCGTCTGCCCGGACCATCGGTAGGCGCCGCCCCGCGCCCAGCATCGTCGACGCCGGTGAGAGCCGCAAGGGGTCGTGCCCATGGCGATGGCTGGGCGCTTACCCGGGGCCTGCTGGCGGGCGGCCGAGATCGGGGAGGCGTAATGCCTCGCGGCAGGCGGGATCGCAGAGGATTTACGTACGCCCACAGTGGAACGACCCAGGTGTCACTCGTCGGGAGCACGGCCGGCTGGGCGCCCCCTGCCGGGGGCAGAGGCACCGGAGGCACGAGTGCCCCCGTCTTGACACGGGACGGTATCTCGGCTGGCCTCACAGAGGGTGGCGGTCATGGGGGTGGCTGGAGCGACAGCGAGGACCGGAGAGGTACCGCCGGATGCACGAGGTACCCCCCCGGGAGCGCGGTCGTCCGGGCTTGAGTTCAACGCGCAGGTCCTGTCGCGGGGCGCGCAGAGCGCCGGGCGCCCTTGCAGGGACCGATGCCATTCTACCCGGGCGGGTATAGCACGGCGAGAGGGGCACGTGGCCTACATCGTCTTCATGGAGGCGCACCTGGGGGATAGGTCGAGGACGCGCGCCGAGCCGGTCGGTCAAAGTTGAACCTTCCCTCGTTGCGCGGGTTGAATGCCGTGCTCGCGTCCCGCACCCAACATAGAAGGTAGAGCTTCTCTGCTGGTTTGCCTATTCGGCGGGCTCCGCTGGCCTCTCGGCATGGTCATTGCGTTTTGGAAATCGCTGCTGCCCGCCCCTATACTACGCAGAGTTGACCTTCAGGGCCCTTCAATGAAGCGCGAACAACTCCACGGTTTTACAGCAGCAGTGGTCGTGGTCGGCCACGGCACCGCAGCTGCTCAGGCGCACACGGCGCCTCCGCTGGATGCGTCCGCAGATCTTGCGCGGCGTGTGGCTCTCTGCCCTGCCGAGCCGATCGCACCGAGGGGAATCTTCCTCGCCCGGATGGCTGGACCCCACACCTCGATCCGTCGCAAGCTGGAGGCGGACCGCTCGCAGCGCGACATTGTGAGGACGTTCTGGCTCAACGACAAGCTGAATCAGATTTACGTCGCTATCCGTTCCGTCCGTGAGCGACGCCGGGGATTGGAGCTCGCGATGAAGAGGCGGGAAGCCGACCTCTCCAACCACCAGTTCACCATGCTGTCGGTGCTGCGGCAGAGGACGCAGCAGCTGACCGCCGAGGCACAACCAGTACATCGGCCAGGAGGCCGGATTCATCGGCGACAGCGCCGTCACGGCCGCGATCGATCCGAAGCTTTTCAAGGAGACTCGTTCGGAGTACCCCGCCAACGAGATCATCATCGAGCCGCCTACGTGCAGTAGCTGTTTTCGGTAGGCGTGAGCCTATCGATTGCCACTGCCCAATCGGCGATGAAGTACCTACTAATGCGCGGCCTCGCTGCCGTGTTATTTGCACACGCCGTAATTTCTCTAACGCACGCAGCCCACGACCTGATGCTTGGCCAGCTAGTCGATCATTGGGCGGTGTTGTTCCACCTTCTGGAGGTGATTCATCTTACCATTCCTCACCACAACGGGAAGGTTAGCGATCACGGATCGAGCATGGGCGGCGCGAGCACCCGCGGTGGGCCGCGATGCTGGAGGCGGCGTGCGACTGGCCGCCGCCGACGTGCCCGACACCTTGCGCGAGCCATGAAACGCCGATAGCTCGATCGGCAGCGGCCCATCGTCGTCAATGAGCATGCCGACCGACGTGCGCAGGGCGTTGTGCGCCTGGCGCGCGGATAGCCGGACGCGGAGCTGTACCGCGCGTTCCTAATACCGCGCCCGCAACGCCCTCCGGCATGGATGACCTGGACCGCGACGCCGCTGGAGACGGCCTCGCTGAGCCCGCCAACGCGCTCGTCGCACGAGAGGCAGGTCCACCTGGAGACGGGGCGACCCGTCTTTCCGAGTGCCATGGTTCTTTCGCAATGCGTCATTGCGCTGCTCAGTGTGTAAGGTCCTATTTTTGGTGCAGAGCGGTGCTACGGGCGCCGAGAGACCGACGACAACTCCGGGGGGAGCCGGGAGGGCAGCAAATGGTAAGCGGTGCACCCCTGCAGCCAGGAGCAAGCCATCGGAGGGAGACTTTCCCTGATGGGCTACTGTAACATAAAATACATTTGTGAATAATATGTCGGCTTGCGCGGTTCCTTGTGTATGTCATAAACATGATACCCCTAGTTTATTTGACTAGGCGATCGCCTCGCGACCCATAGACAAAGGAGTCGAACGCCGCTTACGGCAATAGGAACATTTGCATGCGTTATAACGAGCCGCCTGCGTGCAGTAGCTTTTTTAGGTAGGCGACCGCCTCTCTCGGATTGCCACTGCTCGCGAACCGTGAACAAAGAAATTGAACGCCGTTCAGAACAAAACTACAGAGAGTACTACTCTGAGATCGAAATCGTTGACGAACTGAAGAAGGGGGCAGGACCCATCATTGCAGCAGTCCGCGCTGCTGGAACGCCGCAAAGCGCGACATGCGTAATGGTGATTACGGGTCTGATTACGCTGGGAAGCCAAAATGGCGAAAGAAACCCCGTGTGGTGGCTATGCGGGATGATGACATTTCTCGCGTTCTGCGGCCTCGTTGTGGTCTATTTTACCAGAGGAAATAATGCCGAGGCCGGCAAGCAAAGAAACCAAGGTCCGGCTCAATCTGGATCTGTCGGAGCGAGTTCGCGAAAGACTCGAGCGGGTTCGGGAATTGAGCGAGGCTGACAGCCTCACGGAAGTCATTCGACGGGCACTGTCGGTATACGACGCACTGCTTACTACGACGATTGAAGAAGGAGGCAAGGTGGTGCTGCGTAACGCGGACGGCACCGAACGAGAACTGCTCCTCAGGTAAGCTAGACGAACGGCCAGGCGCGCATACGTCGGTGTGCGTAGACCTGGCCGTTCCGCTTCAGGAGGTCGTCAGCAGGTGCATCCGCCGTGGAGAGGCGTCAGTGCAGTGCACCCTCTGCAGAGCGAGCCCGGTCGGCAGACGCCGTCCGGGCGAAGGCAACCGTGGGGTCCACGCGGTGCGTGCGTGTCCTCCCTCGTTGCGTACGCGGAGCGGGCGCCATCCCTGATTGCCATCTTCGCTGCGTAGAGCTCCTCGCCATCACGCAGCATGCTCGATGCGAGGGGCTGGAGCATCAACGAGACTGGGCGGCAATAGTTGGCGGAGGAAACCTGCCCGCCGTGCGACGCCACGCAACCAGCGCCCCCGGCCCGTCGTAAGCGCCCGACCAACGCCATCGTGATCGTCGGCGTGGCGCCGGTTACCTATCCCCATCGCGAAGGAGGAAGCGATGGCGACGAAGGCGGAGTGGGCCGAGCGGGTGGAGCGATGGGAGCGCAGCGGGCTGAGCGCCGAGAGGTTCGCGCGGCGTGAAGGATACAAGCCGAAGCAGCTCTACTGGTGGCGCTGGAAGCTGCGAGCTGACCGGCCCTCACAGCCCTCGCCGTCGTCGTTGACCGAAGCACCGCGCTTTCTGCCGGTCCACGTGGTGGCGGACGCATCGATCGTCGCGCCGGAGCCGATCGAGATCGCGCTGCCCAACGGGCGGGTGGTGCGGGTCCGGCCGGGCTTCGACCCGGCCACGCTCGAGCGGGTCCTGGCGCTCGCGGCCGAGGAGACGCCATGCTGACGCTGCCGCCGTCGGTGCGCGTGTACATCGCAGCCGAGCCCACGGACCTGCGCAAGAGCTTTGATGGGCTGTCGGCCTTGGTCTCTCAGCGCTTCGGAGCTGACCCGCTCTGCGGGCATCTGTTCGTGTTCAGGAATCGGCGTGGTGACCAGGTGCGCGTCTTGTTCTGGGACCGCACCGGCTACATGATCGTGGCGAAAAAATTGGCCCGCGGGCGCTTCCACCTCGCCCGCGACCTGCCCAAGGGGGCCACCCACGTCGAGGTCGAGGCGGCCGAGCTGTCGCTGATGCTCGAAGGGTTCGACCTGTCCGAGGCCGTGCGGCGCAAGCGCTGGAGACCCAGCGTGAGAAAAATTGCTCCGTCGAAGCAAAGCTTGATGGATGCGCGTGGGATAGCTATCTCGCGCGCCACGTGACCAGTCCTCTTCAGTCCCAGGCACAACTGCCCGCCGATCTGGCGGACGTGCGGAGCAAGCTCGAGCAGCTGGCGGCCGCCGGGCAGCTTCCGGAGCTCATCGACCTGGTGCTCGGACTGCTGGTCCAGCTGCGCGACAAGAACACCGCGCTCTCGGCGAGGCTCGCAAGCGCGCTGCGCGAGCTGTACGGCCGCAAGAGCCAGCAGGTCTCTACCGAGCAGCTGATGCTGATGTTCGCCGAGCTCGGGGCGGAAGCTCCGCCGGGGGCGGCGGGCTCGGAGCTCGGCGCGGACGCTGCGCCGCAGCCGGAGCAGGGGCTGGTGCCGCAACCCCCTGAGCCGCCGAAGCCGCCGCGAGGACGGGGCGGGCGCGCGCCGCTTCCCGAACACCTTCCGCGTGAGACGCGCGTGGTGCCCGTCCCCGAGGCCGAGCGGACGTGCCCGCAGTGCGGCGCGGACAAGAAGTGCATTGGCCATCGTACGAGCGAAGTGCTCGAGTTCGTGCCGGCGCAGTTCAAGATCATCGAGGAGCAGCGGGAGAAGCTCGCCTGCCCGCGCTGCCCGGAGCAGGGTGTAACGACGGCGGACAGCGAGAAGGTGATGGACCGAGGGCGTCCGGGACCGGGGCTGCTCGCCAGCATCCTTGTCGAGAAGTTCGAGGACTCGATGCCGCTGTACCGGCAGTCGCAGCAATACGCTCGCTTCGGCGTGTCGCTGTCTCCGTCGACTCTGGGCGACTGGTCGGCCTTCGCGCTCGACGTGCTCGCTCCGGTGGCTGAGAGGATCGCGGAGCGGGTGCTGGACTCGTTCTACTTGCGCGCCGACGACACGGGGATGCGGGTGCTGGATCGAGATCATCCGGCGGGGGTGAAGCGAGGTCATATCTGGGCCTTCGTCGGGGCGGGTCTCGTGGCGTTCCTGTACGCACCGGACTGGAAGGCGAAGCATCCAGCCGCGCTGCTGCAGGGCTTCACCGGCTACTTGCAGGGCGATGGGTACGCGGGCTATGGCGCGATGCTCCGCGGAGGCGACGACGGCGAGATGATCGTGCCCGAGGAGCGTCGGCTCGGCTGCGGGATGCACATCCGCGCCAAGTTCGAGAAGGCGGCCAAGGGTGGCGACGCGCGAGCGGCGGTAGCGCTCTCGTACTTCAAAGCCATCTACCGAATCGAGTCGACCTGCAAAGAGGAGGCGCTGTCCACGGAGGCGCGGCTGGCGCGCCGGCAGGAGCGGTCGCTCCCCGTTGTGGACGAGCTGTATCAGTGGATTCACGAGCTGCACCTTCGGCTCGTACCAGGTACGCCGCTCTGCATCGCTACCCAGTACGCCATCAATCAGGCGGCTGCGTGGCGGCGCTGCTTCACGGATGGACGCTTCGAGATAGACAACGGCGAAGTCGAGCGGCAGCTAAGACGTGTAGCCCTCGGAAGAAAAAACTATTTATTCGCGGGCTCCGATAAGGGCGCTCAGCGCCTGGCCATCGGCTATACGATCTTCGGCTCGTGTCGGATGCACGGAGTCAACCCGCTCGCCTGGGCGACAGACGTCATCGGCAGGTTGCAGGCGGGCTGGCAGCGCGACCGCCTGGACGAGTTGCTGCCCGACGCATGGGCGAGATCGTCGCGCGCTGCTCCGAGCGCCGGCGATACCGACGCGACCTGAACAACGCGAGCCTCGGCCGGCGACGCAGGCGGATGCCGCTTCGCCGGGCCTTCTTTCAGGACCGTCTGTGCCCGCGCCGAGTCGTGGGCCGACGCCGCCCCGCGCCCAGCATCGTCGACCCCGGCGAGAGCCGCAAGGGGCTGTGCCCATGGCGTTGGCCGGGCGCTTACGGCCCGTCGACACTTCGGGCATAATCGACCCTGACGAGCTCGACGCAATCGCTGAAGCTGTTCTCGTGGAGGAGACCGACAGCGCTCATCCTGCCCGTTGCGCCCGGCCGCGTGCTGGAACTCGACTACGACAGCCTGCGGGCCGTTCGCGGCGACATGGCGGGGCGGTCCATGGTGACGGTCGAGATCGGGGAGGCGTGAGCTTCGGGGACCTCCGCGGAGCCAGCGTGGCCGATGCAGGCGCGCTTGAGCACGGACGCGAGGCGGCGACGAACTCGGCGGAGCCGCGTGAACGCCGTCCAAACGGGCCACCTTGACTGTGTATCCGTCCTGTAGACCCCATCCTCGCGAGGTGTGTGCCGTCGCCGTAGATTCGCGACGCGATGCGAGAGCAAGAGCGGTCTGCGGCGAAGGGTGGCTGGGCCCAGCAGCGAGCGGAGGAAACGGCGGTCGACGCCGAGGTCGCCGCCCGCGTGTACGTCGCCCGCAAGGCGCGCGGCGACGAAGCCGCGTGCCGCTGATGCCTCTGCCGGGCTCGAATCGTCGACAAGGCGCCGGAAGCCACGCGTCGACCGCGCAAGCGCCGAAGAGCCGGCACCAGCGCGCCAAAGCCGGCTACCGGTGCGCCCGGCGGGCAGCAAGGCGGTGACCTTGCCCACGGCAGCGGACGGCGACGCGGAGGAGCGATCAGCTGGGCGTCGCGTCCGGCGCCCGGGGCCACGGACTGGCCGCGAGCCGCTGCCGAGCGTCGGCGTTCTCGAGGGTCTGCTTCCAGGACTTGGGAGCGAGCTCGATGACCCGCTCGGGAGGCCAGGTGGGCAGCAGGATCAGCACGTCGCGCAAGTAGGCCCAGGGCTCGATGCCGTGCAGCGCGCAGGAGGCGATGAGCGACACGATGTGGCGTTCCACTCGGCGCCGTCCTTGCTGCCCACGAAGAGCCAGTTCTTACGGCCGACGGCTTCACGGCGGAGCTCAAGCTCGCTCCGGTTGTTGTCCAGGCGGAGCCGACCATCCTCGAGGAAGCGAGTGAGCGCGGTCCATTGGTTGAGCGCGTAGCCGATGGCGCCTGCGATGGGGCTCCTCGGCAGGACGAGCAGGTCCTCTGTCTCAAGCCAGGCGCGGAAGGCCACGAGCACGGGCTCGGCATCCATCCGGCGCTGCTCGGTTCGACGGCCCGGAGGCAGCTCCTTGGTCGCCTTGTCGATCGCGTAGAGCTTGCGAATGAAGCCGATGGCTACAGTCGCGCGGTCCCGGTCGGAGTTCATCGCTTCGAAGAACTTTCGCCGGCAATGGGCCCAGCAACCGACCTCGGTCACCCCCTCGGTGCGGAAGAGCTGCTCGTAGACGTTCGAGGCGTCGGCCTGGACATAGCCCTTGTAGCCGCGAAGGAACTCCTTCGGGCCATCCTGGTTGTGATGCGGCGTGAAACGGAACAGGACGTGCTCTCGGTCTGCCACCAGGACCCAGAAGTGGCCACGCCGACACTTGTCCTTTGCTTGCACGAGCACGCCGGTGGCATCGATGGCGATGCAGTGCGCGTTCAGAGCGTCCTTGGCCATCGCCTCGACGACGATCGCGAGCTTGCCGGCGCACGATTCGACCCAGCCGCACAGCGTCGAGCGCGAAAGGTGAAGGCCCCAGCGCTCGAACATCTTCTCCTGCCGGTGAAGCGGCAAGTGGTCGGCGTACTTGCTCACCAGCACGTGCGCGAGCAACCCCGGACCGGCGAGGCTGCGCGGGACAGGGCTGTCGGGGACATCGGCGATCGTGATGCCTTGCTCGGGCTCACCTTTGACCGCGAACTTCGGCCTCACGATCTGCAGTCGCACGAAGCTCGCGGGCCGCCACTCCAGCGTCTCCGACACCTCCTCGCCGATGCGGACAAGCGCGGTCGCGCGCTCGTCCTGCGCCTCCGGCGGCAACAGTTCGATCCGCTCGACAGGCAGATGCTCGGGCAGGCGTTGCCGTCCGTGCGGGTGGGCCTGGCGCTCCTTGTCCCCGCCTCCGGAGGAGCCGTTCGGCGTTGCGCCATCACGGCCGTCCGGCGAGCTGGTCGCGCCCGCGTCCGGCTGCGCCCCGGTGCCCGCGAGCATCTGCACGATCGCGTCGAAGGCGAGCTGCATCTGCGCCGGATCGACGTGCTCGGCCTTCTGGCCGAAGACCCCCCGTGTCAGAGAAGTTGGGTGATGCCTGGAGGTATCCATGGATCCATAGGGTGAAAGTCCCGAAGCGGCAGAAGGTCGAAGCCGCGTAGCTTGGGTGGCGCCCGGCGGGGAGATCCCCCGGGTGAAGCCCACCGACAAAGCCCCGCATGGCGGGGTGAGCGAGCGCGCGGGCCGCAACGAGGCGTGAACGCCCGGTTGAGGCCTCGTCAACTGAAATCTCCGGGTGCCGAGCCGGCTCAATTTCGGCGAAGGCAGCAGGGCTCCCCGAACGCGATCCGCGAGGAGCCCACCCGGCGGGGTAGAGGGCGGCGGCACGTGCGCAAGGCCATGGATGGAAGCAGGGAAGGGCGTCTCACCCCGCGGAGAAAACCCGCGGAAGCAAGGTAACCGCGCGAGCCGATGAGGCGAAGCTCGGCGAAGGTGAGCGCCTGACGGATGGGCTCGTAGTAGCGATGAGACGGGGTAACGCCCGTGGAGCAAAGGGGCCCTGCCGGAGGCACTCCGAGGGAGGAGCGAGGCACGCGGGATGATAAAGCCCACGATCACACTGCAAGAGCTTCGATCGAGGATAGGCCTGCGGGCGAAGTCCGCGCCCGACCACCGCTTCTGGGGGCTATACGTGCACCTCGCGAAGCTCGAGACACTGGAGGCCGCCTACCGGGAGGCCCGCCGCAACGGCGGGGCGCCCGGGGTCGACGGCGTCACGTTCGAGCAGATCGAGACCGCCGGCCGCGGCGAGTTCCTTGCGGGACTCGCCGCGGAACTGCGGGGCCGCACGTACCGTCCCGCACCGCTGCGACGCCGAGAGATCCCCAAGGAGGGCGGGAAAGCCCGCGTGATCTCGATTCCCACGATTCGGGACCGCGTGGTCCAGGCCGCGCTCAGGATGATCCTCGAGCCGATCTTCGAGGCCGACTTCTCGGACAGCTCCTACGGGGCACGTCCCGGCCGTTCCGCGCATCAGGCGCTCAAGGAGGTGCGCGAGGGGCTGCGGCGGCGACAGCACCGGGTCGTCGACGTCGACCTTTCCCGCTACTTCGACACGATCCGGCACGACCGGCTTCTGGCGAAGGTGGCGCGGAGGGTCTGCGATGACGAGGTGCTCGCGCTGATCAAGCAGTTCCTCGTGCGTACGGGAGAGCGCGGCGTTCCTCAGGGATCGCCGCTCTCACCACTGCTGGCGAATGTCGCGCTGAACGAGCTGGATCAGGCCCTGAACCGAGGGAAGGCCCTGCTGACGTATGTACGGTATCTCGACGACATGGTCGTGCTTGCGCCCGACTCGCTCCGCGGGCGAGCGTGGGCCGACCGCGCGCTGGAACGAATCCGCGAGGAGGCGGAGGCGATCGGCGTGTCGCTCAACACGGACAAGACGCGGGTGGTCACGTTGACCGACCGCGACGCCGTGTTCACCTTCCTGGGCTTCGACTTCCGATGGACGCGGAGCCTGCGGACGGGGGCGAGATATCCGCTGCTAACGCCCCGAGGGAAAAAGGTCACCCAGGTGCTCCGAGCCGTTGGCGAGGTGCTCCGCATCCACCGGGCTTCGCCCGTACGGATCGCGGTTGCTCACGTCAACAGCGTGGTCCGCGGCTGGGTGAATTACTTCCGCGTGGGCAACGCGCGGCAGGCGTTCGACAAGGTCCGGTACTTTGTCGAATGCAAAGTACGAAGATTCGTGATGCGGCGGCAGAAGCGAACGGGCTTCGGCTGGAAGCGGTGGAGCCGCGAGGTCGTCTACGGAAGCTGGGGTCTGTTCTCGGATTACCGGCTCTCGTACGCCCTGGCAGGCAGCGCGCGCCAGCCGAGCGGACCCATAACCCCGCGAGAATGACGCCTCCGCGGCGAGCCGGATGCGGGAAATCCGCCTGTCCGGTTCGATGTGGCGGGGGCCGGAAACGGAGCGAAGGACGGATTGAGGCACCGGTACTGCGCGAAAGCCGCCGGGAACAGCAACTCCCCGATCCTACAGCCACCGCGCCGGCCCCCGACCCGACCGCCCGATCTGATCCGCTTACGCACGATCAGGTCACCGCGTTCGGGGAGCGGAGACAGGCTTTGAGGTGAGAGAGTACTCAGAATCCTTCAAAAGAAAAATCGTCCAACGGCTGCTCGCCCCAGGAGGACCGACGGCGGTGGCGCTGTCCGTCGAGACGGGGGTGCATCAGACGACGCTCTCGCGCTGGCTTCGCGATGCTCGTAGCCTCGCGCCCATGTCCGATGACGCTCACCGCTCCGCGCCCCCGCCTCCTGCCGCCGCTCGCCGCCCGGAGGACTGGACCCCGGAGCAGAAGCTGCGCGCGGTGACGGAGGCGGCCGCGCTCTCCGAGCGGGAGCTGGGCGAGTTCCTCCGCCGCGAGGGGCTGCACGAGGCGCAGCTCGGCGAGTGGCGCAAGGCCGCGCTGGAGGCGCTGGGCGGGCCGGCAAAACCAGGGCACGGCACGGCCCCGTCGCGGCGGGTTCGGGAGCTAGAGAGGCAACTGCGGCGCAAGGACAAGGCGCTGGCCGAGGCGGCGGCCATTCTGGTGCTCCAAAAAAAAGCCCAGGCCATCTGGGGGGACGGGGACGACGACACGGACCCGGAGACCGACAGGTGACGCTCGAGCTCATCGACGAGGCCGTCCGTGGCGGCGCCACACTCGCAGCGGCCTGCCGTGCGCTCGGACTCAGTGAGCGTACCGTCGCCCGCTGGCGAGGGGAGGCTGGCGGCGAGGACGGTCGAGCCGGACCGCACCACGCGCCGGTGCACAAGCTGACCGAGGCGGAGCGTCGAAGGATCGTCGAGACGGCCAATAGCCCCGAGTTCCGCAACCTCTCGCCCAAGCAGATCGTCCCGCGTCTGGCCGACCGCGGCGTGTATCTGGCATCGGAGTCGAGCTTCTACCGCGTCCTGCGCGAGCAGGGGCTGCTGGCGCACCGCAATCCGGCTCGACCAGCGAGCGCCCATCGTCCTCGGGCGCTCGTCGCCAAGAGGCCCAATCAGGTGTGGTGTTGGGACATCACCTACCTGAAGAGCGCGGTGCGCGGTGCGTTCTATTTCCTGTACCTGATCGTGGACGTCTACAGTCGCAAGATTGTCGGCTGGTCGGTCGAGACCGACGAGTCGATGCTCGCTGCCGCTCGTCTCGTCGAGCAGACCTGCCGTCGCGAAGCCGTGGGCTCCGGCTGCCTGGTGCTGCACGCGGACAACGGCGGCCCGATGAAGGGCTCGACCATGCTCGCCACCCTCCAGCGCCTGGGCGTCGTGCCCTCCTTCAGCCGCCCTCGCGTCAGCGACGACAACCCGTACGCCGAGGCCCTCTTCCGCACCCTCAAGTACCGGCCCGAGTACCCACGCCGCCCGTTTGCCACCGTGGAACAGGCACGCCACTGGGTTGAGCGCTTCGTCGCCTGGTACAACGGCGAGCACTTGCACAGCAGCATCCGCTTCGTCACGCCCGACGACCGACACCGGGGGCGCGACGGCTCGCTGCTCGCCGCCCGCCATGCCCTCTACCAGCGGGCCCGCCGCAGGACGCCCCTGCGCTGGACCGGCCAGACACGCAACTGGACCCCGATCGGTCCCGTGACCCTCAACCCCCACACTCACGAGGCTCAAGCACTCACGAGGATGTGACCGAATCAACGGACAACTATATTGACACCCACCGTGGCACGGCTCAGGGTGCCGGCGAGCGAGGCGACCACGGCGGCCCGAGGCGACGGGTCGGCTGGCGCGAGTTCGCCAAGCTTAAGCGTCGGCGGTTGGGCCCGGGTTGGGTCGATGCCTTCCGAAGGGGTGCGATCGGTGGTCTGATGCCGCCAAGACCGTGGCAAATGCGACGGATCGCGACGGTTCGCCACCGCAGATTCGTCGCCCAAGGACTTCCCTGGTTCCGCGCCCACGGCAGGCCCCCGGCGGCTTGGCACCACCTCACACGCAGCCACGCAAAAACCTGGGCGACGAGCCACTACACCTCCGGAGCTCCTCCTGGGCTAGGGTAGGGTAGCGATCCCTGGACCGAGGCGGCGCCCCGCGCACCCCCGCCCAGCGCTGCGAAGGAGCCCCCGATGAGCCGTTACGCCGACCATGAACCCGCCTGCGTGGACTCGCCCGCGAACGCGATCGAGCTCGTCATCGACGCGCGCGCCCGCGATCTGGGCGGCTTCTCCGTGCGGCGCGTGCTGCCGTCGGTCCGCCGCCGGCTCGTCGGTCCGTTCGTCTTCTTCGACCACATGGGCCCTGCGCGCTTCGCGGTGGGACAGGGCATCTCGGTGCGCCCGCACCCGCACATCGGGCTCGCGACGCTGACGTACCTGTTCGAGGGGGAGATCCTCCACCGCGACAGCCTCGGCACGGCGCAGCCGATCCGGCCGGGCGACGTCAACTGGATGGTCGCCGGGCGCGGCATCGTCCACTCCGAGCGCGGCGACCTCGCGCACGAGGCGCACCTCCATGGCGTCCAGTGCTGGCTCGCGCTGCCGATGGCGCACGAGGAGGACGCGCCCCGCTTCGAGCACCACCCGGCGGCGACGATCCCCGTCGTCACCCGGGAAGGCGCCACGCTGCGCGTGATCGCGGGGGAGGCCTACGGCGCGCGCTCGCCGGTCGGCGTCCTGTCGCCGACGCTCTACGTCCACGCGGAGCTCGACCCGGGCGCGACGCTCCCGCTGCCCGAGGAGCACGCGGCGCGCGCGGCCTACGTGATCGACGGGTCGGTCGGCTGCGAGGGCCAGCGCTTCGGCGAGGGGACGATGCTCGTGTTCCGCGCCGGAGCGCAGCCGGAGCTCCGCGCGCTCTCGCAGAGCCGCGTGATGCTCCTCGGCGGCGCCCCGCTCGAAGGCGACCGTCACATCCTGTGGAACTTCGTCTCGAGCTCGCCGGAGCGCATCGAGCGCGCGAAGCAGGACTGGAAGGCAGGGCTCTTTCCCAAGGTGCCGGGCGACGACATCGAGTTCATCCCGTTCCCCGACGGGTGAGGGGGCGCGAGTGCCGGAGCGGCGCGCTCAGGCGCCGCGTTCGAGGGAGCCGGAGCGGCGCTCTCAGGCGCCGCGTTCGAGGGAGCCGGAGCGGCGCTCTCAGGCGCCGCGTTCAAGGGAGATAGACGGGCCATGTTGAACGGAGCTTGTTACTGCGGTGCCGTGCGCTTCGAGGTCGACGACGCGTTCGGCTACGCCTTCTACTGCCACTGCTCGAGGTGCCGGAGGCGCACCGGCGCCGCATGCGCCGCCATCGGCGGGATCGAGATCGACAGGCTCCGCGTCACCGCGGGGCGGGAGCACCTGCTCCGGGTCGGCGAGTCCGAGGACGGGTACCGCTGCGTCTGCAAACAGTGCTTCTCGCCCGTGTACGACGTCGTCCGCGAGCAGCGGTTCGCGCATGTGCAGCTCGGCACGCTCGATGGCGCGCCGGCGAAGGGGCCCGATCACCACATCTACGTCGGCTCGAAGGCGCCCTGGCATCAGATCACCGACGCCTTCCCCCAGTTCGAGGAGCTGCCGGCGTAACGCGCGGCCCGACCGGGCCCGGGATCCCGCAGGCCGCCGCCCCGGAGCTTGATCGACTACATTTGTAGTTGACGGAGGGCCGCCCATGAACGACACTTGTCGTCGTGGGAACCGAAGCGCTGACCGATCTGCAGCTCGCGGTGATGAAGGCCCTCTGGGCCGTCGGGGAAGGCTCCGTCGGGGACGTCGTCTCGGCGATGGCGGAGGATGGGCGGGAGCTCGCTCCCACGACGGTGGCGACCTTGCTGCAGCGGCTCAGCCAGCAGGGGTGGGTGGAGCGCAAGCGGTCTGGCAGGCAGTTCGTGTACCGTGCGTCGGTCGACCAGAAGGAGGCGGCCAGGGGCGTGCTCCACCGCGTGCTGCGCTCGTTCTTCGGCGGCAGGGCCTCGGCCCTCACCGCGCAGCTCCTCGAGTCGGAGCAGCTCAGCCCTGAAGAGCTCGAGGAGATGCAGCGGCTGATCAAGGAGAAAGGCGCGTGATCGTGGCGCTCCACCTGCTCGCAGGGCCGGGCGCCTGGCCCGGCATGGCGGCCCTCTGGCTGGCGCTGCTGCTCACCTGTTCGGCCCACGCCGCGGTGTGGACCGGGGCGGCGGCGCTCCTGGCTCGCCGGCGATCCCTCTCGTCCTCCACGCGGCACCTGCTCTGGAAGATGGCGCTGTTCGGTCCGCTCGCGACACTGCTGCTCGCGGCGGCGATGTCATGGGCCTTCGAGCGTGCGCCCGGAGACACGGCATCTCCTGGAGAGATCGCGGTCCTGTCGCTCGAGGACGCTCCCGCGCGGGCGGTCCTCGATGCCGCACGAGAGATCGGCGGCTCGACCGGGGAGAGCGCCGGCGCCGGATCACCGGCGTGGCGCGCCGGGGGAAGCCAGGCGTGGAACCTGCTCGCCGCGTGCACGGCTGGAGCGGCCGCGCTGGGGCTGCTGCGGTTCGCCTCGTCGGCGCTGCTGCTGTGGCGTGGCCTCCGCGGGCGCAGGGCGGTGCAGGACGCGCGGCTGCTCCGGCGGCTGGAGCGGCTGCGCGCCCGGATCGGAATGCGCCCGGTCGCGCTGACGGAGAGCGCCGGTGTCGGCAGCCCGCTCGTCATCGGAGCCTCCGAGATCTGCGTCCCGCTGGCGAGGCTCGCCGCCCTCACCGACGCTGAGGTCGACGCCGTGTTCGCGCACGAGCTGGCGCACCTCGAGCGCCGCGACGGGCTGTGGTTTCCGGCCGCAGGCCTCGTGCAGTCGGTCCTGTGGGCGCATCCGCTCGTCCACTGGGCGTCGTCCCGCTTCCGCCAGACAGCGGAGCTCGCTTGCGACGATCGCGCCGTCGAGCTCACGGGGGATCCCCTCGGTCTGGCGCGCGCCCTGGTCCAGGTCGCGTCGGGGGCGTCGCTCGCCCCGCGGCGGCCGCTGGTCCCGGCCATGGCGCGCTCGGCGGGCGCGCTCCTCCCGCGCGTCCGGCGCCTCCTGGATGCGGGGAGCCGGGCGCGATCCACGCCGAGCCCTCGGGCCCGGCGGCGCGCCATCGCGAGCCTCGCCGCGGCCGGCGTGGCGGCTGCGGGCCTGAGCGTCCAGGTGGCGCGCGCGCGGCCGCCGCTGCTCGCGACAGGCGCGGCAGGCGCGCTCGCGCGGGATCGCGGCGCTGCCCTCGACGTGACGGCATCGCCGCCCGACGCAGCCGCGGCGAGCGAGCAGATGGCCGAGCTCGCGCGCCGCGAGCAGGAGATCGAGGCGCGGCTCGAGGAAGCGCTGCTCCTCCCCGACGCGCAGCGCGCGGACACCCAGGCCGCCGTGCGGGTGCTCGAGCTGCGCCAGGAGCTGAGGCACGCGCGCGCCGCGAAGGCCTGGATCGAAGAGCGATTCGTCGACGAATGGGTGACGTGGGAGAGGCGCCCGCGGGCGTCCGGCAGCGCGCTTCGGTAGCGCGCTCCGCACACCGCACGGGCCTGTCCAGAACAGGCCGAGGAATCCCCCTCATTTGCCGCCGTTTTCAGCGGGGAAATTGAACAGGGAGGCGGGGAGACAGGGAGCATTTTGAAGATTTTCCTCCCCGTCTCCCCGCCTCCCTGTGAATTCTCGAAAGAAACTGAGGGGATGTCTCGGCAGAACAGGAGCTGACATGTCGATCATGAACAGGACGCCGAGCGCGCGGCGCACGATTGCGCGCGCGGCGCGTGCGGGGTTGACCGCCCGGGCGCTGTGCGCGGTCGCGACGATCGGGCTGACGGCCGCCGGCTGCGCGCGCGCGGAGGTCGTCACCCTGAAGCGAACGGGACAGCCCATCACCGTCCACAGGCCAGCGCTGTATCCGGAGACGATCGAATTCGACAGCAGCAGAGGCAAATTCCTTGTGAGCTCGTTCTGGGAGGGCGCGATCTACGCGGTGGACGGCGATGGCGGCGTCTCCCGCGTCGTCGACGACCCACGCCTCTGCTCGGTGCTCGGCATCGCCGTGGACGTCGAGCGGGGGCGGCTCTGGGCGGTGAGCTCCGATCTCGGCGCGAGCATCAAGCCGTCTTCCGCGGGGCCGAAGAACCTGGCCGCCGTGGGCGTCTACGATCTCTCCACGGGCAAGGCCATCCACTACGTGGATCTCGCGCCGCTGTCCCCCGGCGCTCACCTCGTGAACGGCATCGCCCTGGACTCCGCTGGCAACGCCTACGTGACCGACAGCTTCTCGCCGACCATCTACAAGGTCGATCCGCAGGGGAACGCGGCCGTCTTCCTGCGGGACGAGCAATTTGCCGGCGATGGGATCAACCTCAACGGCGTGGTCGTCCACCCCGATGGCTATCTGCTGGTCGTCAAGAAGAGCGATGGCAGTTTGTTCAAGGTGCCGCTCGCGAACCCGTCGCGGTTCGCCAGGGTCGATGTCGCCGAGCGGTTCGTGGGCGGCGACGGGCTGACCCTGGTGGGGAAAAAAGATCTCGTGGTCGTCGCGAACCAGGCCGCCGGCGTCGCGTCGAACGCCGCGTTCTCGCTGTCGAGCGAGGACGGCTGGAGCACCGCGAGGTTGCGCGCGGTAGAGCGGCTCGGCGACGTCTATCCGACGACCGGCGTGCTCCGGGACGGAAAGCTCTATGTCATCTACAGCAAGCTGAACGAGCTCATCCAGTCGTCACCGGAGCAGCGAGGGCGGCTGCGGGTGGAGGCGACGATCCAGCAGATCGGGAGCGCGGCGCTGTAGCCGCGGCGCGCCCCGCGGCCGGCTCGAGGCGGGCGGGGTCCTGCGGGGCGCGCCTTGCGGCGGCGTCAGGGCTGGTCTTCGCCCTGGCCCTGGCCGTCGTCGGTGTTGCCGAGATCGGGGCATTTCTGCGCGATGACGTCACACGCCGCGACGGGGGCCTCGAGCGCGCTCGTCGCGGAATCGCAGCTGAGCGCTCGGACCTTCTCGGCGTTCGCCAGCATGCACGCCTCGTACTCGGCCACCGTCGCGGTGCAGCCGACGCGCGACTCGGCCGGCGGCAGACAGCTCGGCGTGGCCGTCTCGTCCGCTCGCGCCGGCGGCTGCTGGCCCTCGGCCAGGCACTTGTCCCTCACGACGGTGCACACCTGCCCGACCGTGGACCACAGGAGCCCGACGAACTCGCAGGTATCCTGCCTGGTGAGCACGAGGTTCGGCGTGAGCGATTGACACGTCGTGTCTTCGTCCGCGGTCGTCAGGTCCTTGAGCTGCTTGCTGCTCAGCGCGGCGGGGATCGGAGCGGCCGCCACATCCTTGCCGCCCCAGAGGACGAGCGACAGGAAGGCCGAGAGTGCTCCGAGTCGAATCAGTCGATTCATTCGTTCTCTCCCTTGTACGAGCGGCCGGCTCCGGCCGCGGACGGGCTCGGAGCAACCGACGTACCCGGCGCCGCGTTGTGCACGACGGGGCCGCGCGGGTCCCCGTCGCCGCCCGTGGCGCGATGATCGAGGACGAAGCGCTCATGGGTCTTCCAGCCTTCCCTCCTTCGCGACCGCGCGCTCTGTCGAGATCCCATCCAATCCACCCTGGCCGCCTGTCCTTCGGTGTGTGTGTGCGCGCGCTCGCCGGCGCGGGCAGGATGGGTACAGGGCCGCTCGCCCTGCCATGGCGGCGGCGGGCTCACACGGGACGGCGCTCTGGTGCTCGGGCGAAGCGGATAGGACGACGTGAAGTCGAGCCATCCGGCGCAAGGACGAAAGGGAGAGAAAATCCTGGCTCTCCTGGCGGCCTTGGCGTCCCGGTGAACGCCCGGCATGCGCTGCCGCGCCGGCCACGGCGAGCGCCGCGCCGGAGCGAAGGGCTGCCGGGGGGTCTGTCAGAAGAGGTCCCGCTCTCCGCCCGGATACACGAAGGAGCTGCGGGGCGAGTACCACGAGGCGCTCTTCACCACCTGGACCGGGCTCCCGGGCCGCAGCGCGTACACCGGGTGATCCTTCGCGAGGAACTCGACGGCGAGGAGCTCGTACGGGTCGGCCATGTCCGCGATATAGGGGTAGTTGCCGGCGACGAGCCGCCCGTCGACCTTCGTCACGTAGGCGAGGTGGCCGCGCGCGACCACGCCGATCTTGTTGCCGACGAGCGCCCTCGTCCGGATGATGGGCACGCCGTCGACCGAGGTGGTCACCACGAGCTCTCTGCCGTGCAGCTCGAGCGTCGTCGCCCCGGGCGACGCCGGCACGCCGCGCTCGCGCACGTACCGGCGCACCGTCTCGGAGGAGTTGAAGTAGTGCGTGAAGAACCGGGCCGGGGCCCCGCCGTCGGGCGTCGTGTGATCCGCGAGATCCAGCCCCAGGTAGGTGAGCGAGTATGCGCCGAAGCCGGAGGTCTGCTCCGGTTTGTCGACCACGTACTGGTTCATGTAAATGGCCTTGTTCTCCGCCGGCCTGATCCCGTCCGGCAGCAGCGCCGCGGCGGCGGCCGGATCCGCTGGGACCCAGCTCGAATAGAGCATACGGCTGTCGATGACCATCTGCGGCGCGGCGAGCTTCGACTCCGACATGGTGCTTTCCTTCTCCCCCCGGGGAGACGAGCAGTATCACAACTCGACGCCCGGTGACGCACGAGCCGCCGGCCGACCCCGCGGCGAGCGCCGCGGCGCCCGGGCCGCTACTGGACGAGCGAGCAGACGTAGAACCGCTTGTTGTCGCAGTAGTCGCCGCTGCACTCCACCGCCGTGATGAACCGGTTCGTGCCGAAGTGTACGTACCACTCCTCCTCCGACAACCAGCCCGACCAGGAGCAGCCCGTGAGGCGCCCAGCCGCAGGTTTGGTGCACTCGAGCGAGATCTCGTCGCAGTAGCTGTCCGCGCAATCGATGCCCGTCACGATGCCCTTGCTCCCGCGGCCGCCGAAGCAGTAGCGCACGTTGTCGCCGAGCTCGAACGCCTCGCAGCTGCCGCCGCTCGGGCCGTCCGAGCACACCACCTCGCCGAGATCGCTGTCCCCCTCCTCGGAGAAGTAGCTCGTCCAGTACCTGGTGGAGATGTCCAGAGAGCTCCAGGAGGGCAATCCGTTGCAGTGCAGCGCGACCTCGTCGCAGTAATCCCCCCAGCACGCGAAGCCGGTGGCGGCCTCGGGGCCGGGACAGTAGGCGGGGGCGTCTTCTTCCGAGACGTAGCCGGTCCAGCCAGCCTGGGCGGGAGAGGCCGCGGCGATCGACGCGAGCGCAACACAGCCTCCGAACAGCACGGCGATCTTGTTCATGACAGCAAGGCTCCTTTCTCTGTCGTGTCGGCAGGGCGTCGTCGGTCGGGCATCGGCCGGAGGGTTCCGGCCAGGCGTGCGTGGGTCGGGAACCTCCACGCGGCCTCGCCGTCTGCGTTCGAGCGCCTGCTGGCGACGTGGAATAGCAACCGATGCGCCAAGCGCCGCGAGCGCGCCGCGCGCCGGCGTTCACGGGGGTGCAGGAGGAGACGCGCGCGGCGCGCGGCGAGCGGCTTGAGCCAGCTTCGCGCAACTCGAGCGTCGTCGGCCCGAGATGGTTCGGTCAGATGGTGGGGAGGTAAACTTGCTGTGTGGCTGTAATGCGAGCAATCGACATCGACCCGTGCCCAAACCGGGACCCCTGCGGTCTCTCCAGGTCGAAGGGGCCAGCGAAGGCGGGTCCCCCTCTGGGGTGCCGCGCTGCACCGAACGGCAGGCGCCCCGCCGTGCATCCAGGAGAGCTCCGCCGGCGGCGCGACCGCGCCGCGGCGGTGGCGGCGCGCGCTGGGCGTGGCGTCCTCTCGCGGATAAACGGTTTGCTCGTTCACCAGGGCTCGTTGTTCTTTTTTCGAGGAGGAATGTCATGAACTTTCGTTCGATGCTCTCTTTTGCTCTTCCGCTCCTGCTCGCCGCGTGCGGCGACCCCCAGGTGGGCTCCGAGTATCCGGGCGAGGCGCTGCTGACGGTCGAGGGGACGATCGTCAATGAGCTCAGCGTCGCGCCTGCGGGGCCGGTCGACGCCGTGCTGGTCTGGAACACGGTAGACGGCTCCAGCGATGTCGAGAGCTTCCCCGCTCGCGCGGCGGTGACCGGGAGCTTCCCCGCGAGCTTCACGCTGTCGATCCATGAGCCCCCGAAGGAGATCGCGCTCAACGATTTCAGCAAGGAAGGCCTCGTCGACACCCGGGTCGGCATCGCCACCATCGAGGCGGCGCTCGACGAGGCCTCTGCCGGGGAGGGCACCTCGCTCGGCGTCGATGAGGACCATGTGATCGTGTACGTCGAGAGCGAGATGGCCGCAGACGGTTTCTGGTCGAATTTCTTCGGAGGGCAGGTCTCCCCCGGATTCCACGTCATGGATGTGTTCCGCCGCGAGGGTGAGGTGGATGCAGAGCTGCAAGCGGCCTTCGACGCCTGCGACGCCGCGGCGACGACGGAGGCGGAGCACAAGGCCTGCTACGGGCATGACGCGAAGAGCAAGATCCGTCCCTCCGCCGGCGGGTCGAGCACGACGCTCACCGTCCGGATGGCGCCCTCCCAGGATTTGACGTACCCCGACTGGCACTGATCGTGGTACACGCTGGGACGTGGAGGATCGCGAGGCGCTGGTGTCGCTGATCGAGGCGGCCTACCGGCAGCATGGGCACCTCGTGCTGCGCCGGGCGCGGCGGCTCCTCGGGAACGAGCAGGAGGCGCGGGAGATCCTCCAGGATGTCTTCGCGTCCCTGCTCGGCGAGCCCGGGCAGCTCGACGGCAAGGGCCCGATGGTGGGCTGGCTCTACGGCGCCACCACGCACGCGTGCCTGAACCGCATCCGCGATCACAAGAACCGGCTGCGGCTCCTCGACACCCACGTTGCACCCCTGCAGCAAGAGAGCGCGGCGGCGTCCGCCGAGAACGCCCTCCTCACGCGGGAGCTCCTCGCGCAGCTCCCGGGCGACCTCGCGCAGGTCGCCGTCCACTATTACTCCGATGAGATGACCCACGAGGAGATCGCGCGCGTGATGGGCTGTTCCCGCCGGCACGTCGGCAATCTGCTGGAGCGGCTGAAGGCCACGCTCTCCGACCGGATGAGAGAAGGGAGTTCGAGTCCATGACGCCAGCGCGACCCGAAGGGTGCCTCTCGGAGCTGATGCTCGACGAGCTCATGGCGGGCGAGCTCGACGCGGCCGCGGCGCAGGGGGCGAGCGCGCACGTGGCTGGCTGTTCGCGGTGCTCGGCGCGGCGCTCCGAGATGGAGGCGGCGCGCGCCTCGTTCGCGGCGTCGGCGCCGCCCCTGCGGCTCGCCCGCGGCGCCCCGGCGGCCCGCGCCGCGGAGAAGGTCCGCCCGCCGCGCCGATGGCTGGCGCCCGCGGCGGCGAGCGCGCTCGCCGCGGCGGCAGCGGCGCTCTTCTTCTTCCGCTTCCACGCCCCGCCAGAGGGACGAGACGCGGAGATCCCCGCCGAGCGCATCAAGGGCGCGGAGCACATCGGCTTCTACGTCAAGCGCGGCGGGAGCGTCCTGCCTGGCGGGGCGGGCGAGAGGCTCCATCCAGGCGACGCGATCCAGTTCACGTACTCCAGCGCGGAGGCGCGATATCTCGTGATCCTGAGCGTCGACGGGGCCTCCCAGGCGAGCGTCTATTACCCGAGCGGTCCTGTCGCGGCGCGGGTCGAGCCGGGCCGGGAGGTCCTCCTCCCGCAGAGCACGGTGCTCGACGACACGCTCGGCACCGAGCGGATCTTCGGGCTGTTCTGCTCGGAGGCGATCGCGGTCGAGCCGCTCCGGGCCGCGCTCGCGGCTCACCCCGGCGCGCCGCCCGCCCCGCCGGGCTGCGACGTCGACGCGCTCACGGCGGAGAAGGTCGCGGCGTCGCCGTGATCCGCCGTCGCAGAGCGGCGCTCGCCGCCGCGGCGTGCGGCCTGGCCGCCGCCGCCTCCGCGGCCCCGGCCGAGGCGCGCATCGAGCGCTTCGCGGTGCTCATCGGCAACAACGCCGGAGAGAAGGGCGAGGTCGAGCTCCGGTACGCGGAGGACGACGCGTCGAAGATGTACGACGTGCTCAAGGACCTCGGCGGCTTTCCCCCGGCGAACCTGGTGCTCTTGCGGAGCGAGGGCGCGGAGACGGTCCGGCGCACGCTCATCACGATGAACGACCGTGTCCGCGCGGCCATCTCGAGCCCGGACACCGATGTCCTCTACCTCGTCTATTACTCCGGCCACGCCGACGCGAACGCGCTTCACCTCGGGCCGACGCCGCTCTCGCTGACGGAGTTCGAGCAGCTCGTCCGCGGCTCGGCGGCCTCGGCGCGGCTCTTGATCGTCGACTCGTGCCGCTCCGGGGCGCTGACGCGCGTCAAGGGCGGCACGAGCGCGCCCCCCTTCGTCATCAAGCTCGATCAGCGGCTCGCCGGGCAAGGGATGGTGACGCTCACGTCGAGCTCCGGAAACGAGGACGCGCAGGAGTCCGATGAGCTCAAAGGGTCGTTCTTCACCCACGCGCTCGTCTCGGGGCTGCTCGGGACGGCCGACGCGGATCGGGACGGCGCCGTCTCCCTCGAGGAGGCGTACCGCCACGCGTACGAGAGCACCCTGCGCGCCACGAGCCGCACGTGGGCCGGGGCGCAGCACCCCACCTTCCGTTACGACCTCCGCGGCCAGGGCAAGCTCGTCCTGACCGAGCTGCCGGTCCATGCGTCGCTCCGGGGCGTGCTCCGCTTTCCCGCCGGCAGGGCCTACCTCGTGATGCGAGACTCCAGCGAGGGCGCGGTGGTGGCCGAGGTGGGGGCGAGCGACGCGACGCGGACCGTCAGCCTGCGCCCTGGCCGTTACTTCGTGCGGGGGCGAGGCCCCGATTTTCTCCTGGAGGGGAGCGTCGACGCCGGGGCAGGGCAGACGATGGATGTCGGCGACGAGCGATTGAGCCGCGTCATGTTCGCCCGGCTCGTGCGCAAGGGCGGCGGCGTCCGCGAGGTCGCGCACGGGCCGGTGGCGGGCTATCAGCTCAGGACGCCCCTTGTCCCGGGGGATTCGCTCTGTCACGGCGGCTTCGTCGGATACGGGATCGAGCTCCAGCACCTCGGCGTCGCGCCCCGGCTCAGCGCGTGCCGCAGCGCCTTCCAGAACGAGCGCCTCGCGGCGAGCAATGATGAGCTGGGCCTGGATGTGCGCCTGTCCCGCTCCCTGGATCTGCCCGTGATCAGCCTCGGTGTCGGGGTGGACGTCGGCCTCGCCGTCATGACGCAGCGGTTCGAGACCGCCGGGCGCGCGCCTGACCGCCATGGCCTGGCAGGGGCGTTCGGCGTCGATGCAGGGGTGAACATCGATCTGCCGGAGGGCTTCTACCTCGGCGTCGAGGCGGCGGCGCAGACGTACCTCTTCAATCAGCAACGCGCGGGAAGCGACGGAAGCGAGGTCGGCGCCGCGGTGGCCATGCGGCTCCGCGTGGGCGTGGGCATGAGCCTTTGACGCGGGCCGCGATCCTGCAAAATTGCCGCGTCGCCATTGCGCACCTCCAGCGTCGCCCCGGGGTCTTGACGCAGGATCGGAGTGAGCTCAACGTCGTGGGATGGGGAAACCGTGGTGGATGGGCGTGCTTGCGCTGATTGCGCTCGCGCCGGCTTGTGATGGCCGGATTGTGCGTGACGTCGAAGAACCGCCGGCGGGCGGAGGCGAGGTCGGATCGACGGCAGGGGCTGGCGGTGCCGGCGCCACGTCATCCGGCTCGGGCGACCCCGCGGTCGTCGCGAGCGCCAGTTCAGGCGGTCAATCCTCGGGAGGTGGGCCGAGCGAGCCGGACGCAGGCGCAGGCGGAGCCGCAGGCGCAGGCGGGGACGGAGGCGCAGGCGGGGACGGGGGAGCGGGGGGCGCTGCGCAGGGGTGCGAGCCGGGCCGTTCACTCGGCGGCGTCGTGAATGCCAATCGCCAGGAGGATCTCGAGAAGCTGCGCGGTGTTTCCGTGCTCGATGGCAGGCTCACCATCGGCGGGGAAGTCTCCGATCTGTCCCCGCTCGCGTGCCTGACGACCATCACGGGCCGCCTCGATATCAACGACACATTTCAGCTGTCTACCCTGGACGGTCTCGACGCCCTTTCCTCCATCGGGATGCGGCTGGAGGTGATGCGGAACCTATCGCTGCTCAGCCTCAGCGGACTTTCGAGCCTGCGACAGGTCACGGGAACCATCGACATCCGTGAAAACCCGCTCCTCGAGAGCCTCACCGGCGTCGGGGTGAACGTAGGGGAGCTGCGCGTGATCGACAACGATTCGCTCGAGTCCTTGTCAGGCCTCGAAACCATGGAGGAGGGGGAGCTCTGGATCGAGGGCAACGACCGGCTCGCGACGCTGGACGGGCTGGGGAACCTCCGCCGAGGGAGCCTCACCGTCTTCGACAGCGACGCGCTGACCAGCCTCGAGGGCCTCGGAGCCATCGAGGAGCTCGATGAGCTCGCCATCTCCGAGAGCGACGGGCTCGCCAGCCTGGAAGGTATCGAGCGGCTCGCGAGCGTCGAGCACCTCTTTTTGTGGAAGAATCGGCAGCTGAGCTCGCTGCGCGGCCTCGACGGCCTCGTCCAAGCGGGGTTCATCGAGATCGGGTTGAACGAGCGTCTCGTGGACCTGACCGGGCTCGCGGCGCTCGAGACCGTCAACTCTCTCGAGGTCAGCGGCAATCCCTCGATGGTCAGCCTCGACGGTATGCTATCGCTCCGCGGTATCCAGTATCTCACTGTCAGTGGGAATCCCGAGCTCGTGAGCGCCGGCGCTCTCGCGCATGTTCCCTCGGGCGAGGACCTCATGCCGGCGCTTTACTTCTCGGGCAACCCCAAGCTCACGCGCATCGATCTCGGCGGTGTAACGCACCTGCAAATGTTCTCCGTCTCCGGCTGTGACTCCCTGTCGGATCTGTCCGATCTCGCCGGCGTCACCCAGCTGGCGGCGCTCGGCGTGGGCGATAACGCCGGACTCATGAGCCTCACGGGAGTCGAGCAGCTCTCGGAGCTCGAACACCTGTCGATCAGCCACAATCCTCGGCTCACGGATCTCCGACCCCTGAGCGGCCTCCGCAACATATACGGGATCGGAATCGTCGGTAATCCTGCGCTCACCACCCTCGACGGGCTCGGTTCGCTCAGCGAGGGCAACGGCGTGACCGACAGCGTGACGCTCGAGGACAACGATGCGCTCGTGGACATCGACGCTCTGCGCGGCCTGGTCCACGTACGCCAGCTCACCATCCAGGGCAATGACGCATTGCCTGCGCTGACCGGGCTCGAGGACCTGGCCGAGATCACCTTCCTCTTCGTCGAGGGGAACCGGTCGCTCGCGACGCTTCGCGGCCTGGGAGCTCGAACGATCGCTGCTTGGATGCGGATCGCGCACAACGACAGCTTGCCGAGCTGCGAAGTCGAGGCATTCATGGATCGCCTCTACTGGCTGCCCGAGAGCACGATCGAGGAGAACAACGGTACCGGGACCTGCTCGCCCTGAGCCCGCGGGGAGGCCACCGCCGCTGTTGACGCTCGACACCGACGCGCGCCCATCTCTGTGTCAGGATGTGCCGGCTATTCTGGCACAGAAGCGCTGAATTCCCCAAGATCTCGTGTCTGGCATGCTTGCTGCTCACAGGCGGCCCCATGACAACGACATCCTTTTCTTCGGCTCAATTTCGGATCGCGCTCGCTCACCGGCTGACCCGCGCGATACTCACCTCGGCGACGCTCGGCATGGTGGCTGGAGGCGCCGCGTGCAGCGGCGATGTCGTCCGGGACCGCACGTCGGGCGAAGGTGGCGGCGGCCTCACCGCGGGAAGCGGCGGCCGCACCTCGGGCGACGCGAGCTCGGGATCGCGTGGAGAGGACGACGCGAGCTCGGGATCGCGTGGTGAGATGGACGGGCAAGGCGGCGGCATCGACGGTGGCCCCGTGTCGTCGAGCTCGGGTGGTGTCTACTACGACACCGTCGAAGGCACCCACTGCATCCCGCGGGAGGAGGTCAGCGGGCAGGGCGGTGCAGGGGGAGCTGGCGGCGTGGGGGGCCAGGGCGGCGCGCCCGCGAGCCCGTGCCCTCCTGTCAACCCTTACGATAGTAAACACCGTTTCCCAGGCAGCGGCTGCGGAGTCTACGAGATCGGCGAGGGCGTCCTTCGAGATGGTCAGTGCTGCTACGACTACACCGCGGAATGCGCCTCCGTGGGCCGCCCATTCGTCGTGGGCGAGCGCGCCCGCACCGCGCGGGCAGCGCGGCGGGAGGCGGGCGCGTGGGGCGCAGCGGTGCGCCCGGACGTAGCGCAGCTGACGCCGGCAGATCGCGCCGCGCTGGCCGATGCGTGGCTCCGCGACGCCTTGCTCGAGCACGCATCCATCGCCTCGTTCTCGCGCTTCGCCCTGGAGATGATGGCCGTCGGCGCCCCCGCCGCGATGCTCGCCGCCGCGCACGAGGCCGCTCTCGACGAGGTGCGCCATGCGGCGCTCTGCTTCGGGCTGGCGAGCGCGTACGCGGGCGCGGCGCTAGAGCCCGCGCCGTTCGAGTTCGGCGGCCTCGTCGAGGTGAGCTCGGATCTCCCCGAGATGGCGGCGCGCGCCGTCCGTGAAGGCTGCGTCGGCGAGACGCTCGCCGCGGTGCAGGCCAGCGAGCAGCTCGCGCACGCGAGCGACGCTGCGGTCCGGAGCGTCCTTGCCACGATCGCCGAGGACGAGGCCAGGCACGCCGAGCTCGCGTGGCGCTTCGTGGCCTGGGCGCTCCAGGCGGGCGGCGATGCGGTGCGCCGGGCGGTCGCTGCGGCGTTCGATGCCGCCCTCGCGGCGCCCCCGCCGGCCGCCCCGGCACAGGCCGCTCCAGCCGGCGCCCTGGCCGCGCACGGGCGGCTCGAAGGCGCCGCCCTGGCCACCACGCAGCGCCGTGCGATCGCGGACGTCATCACGCCGGCCATGCGCACGCTGCTGTCGCCCCAGCACCGCGGGTGAGAAATCCTGCGAGAAAAGCGGATCGACAACGGGTCGTCGCCGGAAATTCAGGCGCCACGGGCTGGGAGAGTCGCGCCGCCAAAGACGCTCAGCGTGTTCCCGGCAGCCCGTCGGGCAGATCGCTCAGGGTCATTCGGCGGGCACGTGCAGGACGAAGGCGTCCGACGTGGTAAAGAACACGCCGGTGTACCCGGCGACGTACACATTGCCGTCGGCGTCTGCGGCCGCGGCGAGCGCCGTGTCGCTGCGCGGCGTCCCGATCTCCTTGGTCCATTGCGCTGCGCCGCTCGCGTCGAGCTTGCGCACGTAGACGTCCTCTTCGCCGCTGCTCGTGGATCCCACGAGGTAGACGTCGTTCTTGCCGTCGATGGCCAGGGCAAAGCCGTAGTCGTAGGACGCATTGCCGGCGTGGTGAGTCCATGACGTCGCGCCGCCTGCGTCGAACTTGCGCACGAAGGCTTCTTGGGATCCCTCGTTCGGGCCGCCGACCTCGCCGGCGGTGCTCCCCGCAACATAGAGGTTCCCGCTGCCGTCCACGCGCGCGGCGAAGACGAAGTCGTTCTCCGTCGAGCCGAACTGCCGAGTCCATGACGTCGCTCCGCTCGAGTCGAGCTTGCGGACGAAGGCGTCCCGCTGTCCTCGGTCCGAGTCTGCGACGACGCCACCGGAGGTGTATCCGCCGACGTAGGTGTTGCCGCTGCCGTCGACCGCCACGGCCATGGCTTCGTCCTCGTCTGGCCCACCAAACAGCTGAGTCCACGCTGGCGCGCCGTTCGTGTCGATCTTGGTCACGAACGCCTCACCCGTGCTCTGGTCGCCGCCGTAGCTGGTTCCGGCAACATAGGCATTTCCTTGGCCATCGACCGCCAAGGCGTTTGCCGACTCCGAACGCCACGTGGCAAGCTGCCGTGTCCACAGCGTCGCGCCGCTCGAGTCGAGCTTCCGCACGAACGCGTCGCCAAAGCCTCCGCTGGCGCCTTCGAGCCCGCCCCCCGTGGTTCCAGCCACGTAGACGTTGCCGCTGCCGTCGACCGCCACGCCCTTGGCGTGGTCGTCGCTCGATGTCCCAAACCGCTGAGTCCACACAACGGCTCCATGCGCATCGAGCTTGCGGACGAAGGCGTCCGATTCACCGCCGTCCGCTCCGAGCGCGCCGTAGGTGTTTCCCGCGACGTAAACGTTGCCGCCGCCGTCGACCGCCACGGCAAAGGCCGCGTACGAGCCCTCCGAACCGAATTTGTAATAAGGGTCGGCGCATACGGCATCGGCGGTTGCTGTTCCGGCGGTCGCCACACCGCCCTGTGGCCATGAGCTCGAAGCCGGCGCGCAACCCGTCCACGGTGAGCACTTGTCCATGTTGGAGGACTGGCTGAAGCTGCCAGACGGACAGCTCGTGCACTCTCGATCCGTGGCCGCGCTGCCTGCGCGCGAGACGTACGTGCCGGCAGCACACGTGGCCCACGGGGAGCAGCACGTGGCAGGATCACCGTCGTGATCCCAGGTGCCGTTGTCGCAACGCACCTGGGGGGTGAGCCCGCCGGCGCAGTAATTGCCGGCGTCGCAGACCTCACATTCCGCCGGTGTGGCTCCGCTCGCGGCTGCGACTTGCACGGTGCCGGGCTCGCAAGCGCCCGAGAAGAGGCAGGCTCCTGCCGGAAGGCACTGACTTCCTGGCGCGGGTTGGCTCGCGCTCGGGCAGGCGCTGCACCGCTGATCGGCCGTCGTGGATCCGGCTTGGCTAACATATGTACTGGGCGCGCAATCCGTGAAGGGCGTGCACGCGCGCACGTTTTGCATCGTCGAAAAGGTACCATCGCCGCAGATCACGCACTGGCGGTCGCTGGTGTCGGTGCCTTCCTTCGCGATGTACTGACCCGGGGGGCATCGCGACCACGCCTTGCAGGGGTTGCTGGGGTCGCCGTCATGATCGAACGAACCATCAGGACAGATCTTGGGTCTGTCGTCCGGCGCGCCACCTGCTCCTCCGTCGCTGGGCGTTCCGCCTTCGCCGGTTGCTCCGCCCGACCCCGCGCCGCCTTCGCCGGTTGCTCCGCCCGACGCCCCTCCGCTGCCGCCCGAGTTGCCCGCGGCGGCGGTCGTGTTCCCAGCGTCGCTCCCAAGGCCGCCGCTCGCGCCCGTTCCTCCGCTCGATGTTCCGCCGCCTGTCGCTCCGGTGCCTTCCGCGTGGCCCGTGTCTCCGGAAGAAGGCCGGGTGTCCTCGTCGTAGACCGTGCTTCCGCAGCCGAGAAGGACGATTCCGCCGATGAGGAAGCCGCTGACCTGGCGGTGCGCTGGCCGCTGACGATCATGGTTTGAATGCATGCTGACCCCACTGCCCCCGCGCAGCGCGAGTGCTGAAGTAGCGTACGCCACTCTGCTGAGGAAGTCGGTTGGTTCCTCGAGCTGACCCGCGCTTTCAGTGTGAATGATAGGTTATGGTATCGCTGCTCGTGGCGATCCGACGCCGCGATGCGAGCGCCCCTGCCTTCCGCGATCCAATGCGAGGGTTGTTCCCGGTCCCGCGTGTTCGTGTTCGTGTTCGTGTTCGTGTTCGTGCGCGTGCACGTGCGCGTGCGCGGAAGCGCGCAACTCGCGAGACCTTCCCGTCGATGTAACGGGCATGTCCAACACCGACCGTCCACTCTTGGACCACGAAAACCTTGACGCCTACCGCGTCGCCATCGAATTCCTTGTGCTCTCCGTGCAGCTGCTTGAGGAGATCCCGAAGGAACGGCGCGAGCTCCGGCTCCAGCTCGAGCGCGCCGCGATGTCGATCCCGCTCAACATCGCCGAGGGTGCCGGCAAGCCGAGCCCAGCCGACAGGGCGCGTTACCACGGGATCGCCAGGGGCTCGGCGATGGAGTGCGCGGCCCTGCTCGACGTGAGCCGCATCATGGGCGTCGTCCAGAGCAAGGACGTCGAGCAAGGCAAGCGCCTTCTGTCACGCCTCGCCGCCATGCTGACGAGGATGTGCCGATAGCCACGTGTCTCGTGCACGCGCACGCGCACGCGCACGACCACGCGCACGACCACGCGCACGACCACGACCACGCGATCGTGCAGTGTGATTGCCTGCCCCTTTCCCTTGTGGGGAGGTGTACTTATGCAACGCTGGGGTTGAGCTGGACGGCCGGCTCCGACGGCGCGTGGAGCTACGCCATCGTTTTCAAGGACGTCACGCTGGTCACCGGAAACCCACCGGACGAGCGTGGGGTACCACTGGGCGATCTGGAACATCCCGGCCAGCGCGCGCTCGCTGCCGAAGAAGCTTGCTCTGGTCGTCCGCGCGGCGGCATGCCGGCCCTCCTGGAACAACGACGCTGGCGCAACAACCAATCCGTGCGCCTCCCGAGGCGGCGCCGCGCCGCTGGACGGCTCCCGCGGATACGGCTAGCTCCAGACCATGAACCTCACCAACGTCATGCGCGAGCTCGCCGCGCTGAGCAACGAGAAGATGCGCGAGGTCAACGCCCGCGCCGGAGACGCCCACGGCGTGAACCTCACCCAGCTCCGCGCGCTCGCGAAGCAGCTGAAGACGGACCACGCGCTGGCCGGCGAGCTCTGGCGCACCGGGGACCCCGACGCCCGCCTCCTGGCGACGCTCGTGTTCAAGCCAAAGACCTTCTCGGCGGACGAGCTGGACGCGATGGTCCGGGAGATCGACTATCCCAAGCTCCTCGACTGGTTCATCGTCAACGTGGTCAAGGCGTCGCGCCACGTCGAGGAGCTGCGTGTCCGCTGGAAGGACTCCGCGAGCGAGCTGGTCGGGCGCGCCGGCTGGAGCCTGACGACGGATCGCGTCGTGAAGAGCCCAGCCGGCCTCGATCTCTCCGCGCTGCTCGATCAGATCGAGGCGGAGATGAAGACGGCGCCGGGCCCGAAGCAGTGGTCGATGAACCACTGCCTCGCCGAGATCGGCATCCACAACCCCGGGTTGCGCGCCCGCGCGGTGGCCATCGGCGAGCGGCTCGAGGTGCTCAAGGACTACCCGGCGTCGCCGGGCTGCACGCCGCCGTTCGCGCCGGTCTGGATTGCGGAGATGGTGCGGCGGCAGAAGGCGGCGAAGACGCGGGGCAAGTGAGGGCGGCGCCCGTGGGGACGGGTTGCGGTACCGGCTCGCCGTCCGGGAACAACGCAACACCGACAGGGACGAATCGATACGACTGTCCCGACACAGATGTAGCGGGATACGGATACGTGGATCGCATCAACTACACGGGTGGTAAATGCGGCACGCTGTGGCGGCCGCTCCCCTGATGCGGCCTCCGGCCGTTCCCGTCGCGCAGGTCCCGGCCGCGTTCACGGCTGACCGGCGCGCCCGCCGGTAAACGCGGCTGGGGCGCCGCACAACCAGCCCTCGACCTCCGGCAACGACGGCGGGCCTCTCCTGGCCGAGCCGATCCGCCGCTCGACCCGCCTCTTCCCGCTCGATACAGGCGCACGTTCCCGCCGCTCGGTGAGCGCCTCGCCGGCTGATAGGATCGCGGGCCTCACCGTGAACGATCGCCGCGAGAGCTTCCAGGCCATTCCCCACGACGAGATCCAGCGCGCCGAGGACCGGTCGTGGACCGAGCGGCTCCTCGGCTGGCTGGTGCTGCCCGAGCGCTCCCAGGCCGAGCGGGACGAGATCGCGACGACCCTGGCGCGCGTCGAGGACCCGCGCGCGGCGGCGCGGCTCATGCGCATCGTGGAGGCGCGCGAGCTGCCCGAGGCGGCGCGCGAGGCTGCGGGCGCGATCCTGAGGAGCGCCGGGAATCCACCGGGCGGCGCCTGGCTCAGGGCCGCCTGGGCGGAGGGCGACATCGTGCTTCGCCGTCACGCGCTGCTCTTCATGGGGCGCGCCGAGGCGGACCTCGTCGAGCCGGTTGCCCGGGATCCCGCGCACACGCTTCACAAGGAAGCGATAGAGGCCCTCGCGCTCGGCTTCTCGGAGCCGCGCTTCCAGGCGCTGATGATCGCCGCCCTCGGGCACCCCGACGCGGGTATCCGCAAGGTCGCCGCCGACGCGCTTGTATGGGACGAGCCGGTCGCGGCGGAGGCGCCGCTCCTGCGCGCCGCCGCGGATCCCGCGGTCGACGTCGCCGTCGCTGCGCTGGAGACGCTCCACTATTACCCGAGCCGGCGCTGCCTCGACGCGGTCGCCGCGCTGTGCGGGCACCCTGACGAGCGGGTGCGCGCCGCGGCGGCCGCCTGCGCTTTCGAGATCCGCGAGGGGAGGTTCCGGTGGGCGCTCGAGCGCGCCGGGCCGGCCGAGCGGCGGTTTCTCCTCGCGTGGATGGAGCCGGTCCGGCATCTCCTTGGCGTTTTGGGAGACGATGACGCGCCGGAGGCGGACGATCCCGCCGCGCGCGGCCCCATCTCCTCGCCCGGCGGCGATCAGGGATCGGAGGCAGTTCTCGAGATGGCCGAGCTCCTCGCGCTCTATGCCGATCTCGACGGCTGCTGGGCGGAGAGGAAGCATCGGTTCGCGGACCGCTTCCGAGCAGCGGGCGTCGCGGCGGATCGCGGCGCAGCGGCGGCGTTCCTGGCGGGTCATCCGGATCCCTGGATCCGCGAGCGATCCGCGTCGCTCCTCGCCGCGTGGGACGAGCAGGAGGCCCTTCTCGGGCTCACCCGCGATCCTGCCTTCTACGTCAGGAAGAGCGCGATGTACTGCCTCGGCGAGCTCCCTGCGAACCGGGCCCTCGCGGGGCCCGCCTGGGAGCACCTGGGCGAGCTCGGGACGACAGGCACGCATGCCCTCGAGACCCTGAACACGTACGCGACCCATGCGCTCAAGGAGGAGGCCATCCCCCGGCTGCTCGCGCTGGCGCGCAGCGACGCGCGCGAGCCGGTCCGGTGCGGCGCCGTGGACGCGCTCGCGAAGCTCGGCGCGCACGCCGAGGTCGTGGCGCTCCTCCCCTTGCTCGCCGAGCCGCCGCAGATTACCTGGGCGGTTCACGTCGCGCTCCTCTCCGCGTGCGAGCGTCTCGGTCTCCACCCGGGACTGTGCGACGCGCTCAGCGAGGTCGACAACATCGATGTTCAGCTCGCGCTCGCGCCCTGGGCGGCGGGGTCATCCGTCGACGATTGGCCTTGAAGGAGAGCGCTGGATCGTCGAGCCACGAAGTGATTCCACCGCAGACTGCGAGGCGGCGGGGAGCTCGGCGACTGGCGCGCTCAGGGGCGCGAGCGACGGCCCTTCTGCGCCGGGCGCTGCGCGTTCATGCCGGCAGAAAGGCCTGCTTCGAGGAGAGGAGCGCGTCCATCAGGGCCTCCCGCTCGGCCGGCGGCTGCGCCGCGACCCGCTCCCACGCGTCCCTGCGGAGGCTCGCCTTGGCGAGGCGGAACGCCGCGGCGGGGCGGCCGCACGCCGTGGCGAGGACGCGGCGCGCTTCCTCGAGCGGCTCGGCGGAGAGCGCGTCGCCGACGCCCATGTCGAAGAGGCTCGCGGGGGAATGGAGCTCCGCGCCGAAGACGAGCCTCCGGAGCGCGCGGGCGGGAGAGGCGGTCCGGGCGATCTCGAAGGCGACGCGCGGGAAGGCGATGCCCACGGCGAGCTCGGGGAGACCGACCTTGTAGTCGCCGGCGCCCAGGGCGAGGAAGTCGGCGCACATCGCGAGCAGGAGCCCGCCCGCGATCGCATGGCCGTGAACGGCGGCGGCGAGCGGCTTCGGAAAACGGAAAGCGGCGCCGAAGGCGGCGTCGAAATCGTCGAGGAAGCTTCCAAGCCCCTCTCGGTCGAGCGACGCGACCTCGCGGAGATCGAGACCCGCAGAGAGGCAGTTGCCTGCGCCCCGGACGAGCACGCCGCGCGTGGCGTCGTCCTCCGCGAGCCGCTGGAAGACGTCGGCCAGCTGGCGGAGCACCGCCTGGTTCATGGCATTGACCTTCGGTCGGCTCAGCGTGACCTCGGCGATGCCGTCTCTGGTGAGCACCTCGACGAACTGCATGGAGAGACGATCGCCCAGAGACGAGCGCGGCGCAAGCTCGCGCGCCCTGGCCCCCGCGCCGCGGCCGTGGTGATCAGGCTCCGTGTGCGAGATCGCAGGCGATCCCTCCTGCAAACGCGGCGCTCTATCAACAGATGATCCACGCGCCGAACGAACACGCTTTCATGCCACAGCCACCCTGAGCGGACCTGTCAGAGGTCCCAGACGAGCGAGACGGGCACGACGCGCTCAGCATCTCCTGCAAAATTTCCGTGCTGCAGCCGCACGGTTCCAGCCCCCGGTCGTTCTTGACGCGGGATCGCGGTGAGCCCAACATCGCAGCATGCGGAACCCGTGGTGGGTGGGCGTGTTTGCGGCGATTGCGCTCGCGTCGGCCTGTGGGGCCCGGGATGCGCTCGACATCGAGGGACCGCCGGCGGAGGAAGGCGAGGTCGGATCGACGGCAGGGGCTGGCGGTGCCGGCGCCACGTCATCGAGCTCGGGCGACCCGGCGATCGGCGCGAGCGCCAGCTCAGGCGGTCAATCCTCGGGAGGCGGGCCGAGCGAGCCGGGCGTCGGTGGCGCGGGGGGCGCGGGTGCCGGCGGCGCGGGGGGCGCCGAGCAGGGGTGCGACCCGGCCCGCGTGGAAAGCGGCCCCTGGAATGTCAATCGCCAGGAGGATCTCGAGAAGCTGCGCGGCGTCACCGTGCTCAACGGCAGGCTCGACATCGGCGGCGAGGTCTCCGACCTGTCCCCGCTCGCGTGCCTGACGAGGATCTCGGGCCGCCTCGTGATCAGCGACACCACGCTGTTGTCGAGCCTCGACGGGCTCGACTCCCTCTCCTTCATCGGGGCGCGGCTGGAGGTGGCGCGGAACGCGTCGCTGCTCCGTCTCGGCGGGCTTCCGAGCCTGCAACAGGTCAAGGGGAACATCGAGATCCGTGAAAACCCGATCCTCGAGAGCGTCGCCGGCGTCGGGTTGACGTTGCACGAGGTGCACGTGGTCGACAACGATGCGCTCGATTCCTTGTCAGGCTTCGAGAGGTTCGAGGAGGGGGTGCTGCGGATCGAGGGCAATGACCAGCTCGTGTCGCTGGACGGGCTGCAGCGCTTCCGCCGGGGGACGCTCCGCCTGGTCGACAACGATGCGCTGCTGTTCTTGCCAGGCCTCGAGAGCTTCGAGCGGGGGGAGCTCTGGATCGAGGGCAACGACGGGCTTTTGACGCTGCACGGGCTGGTGAGCCTGCGCAGCGGGCAGATCAGCGTGATCGACAACGACGCGCTGATCAGCCTCGACGGCCTCGAGGCCGTCGAGGAGCTCGACGTGCTCGACATCTCCGGGAACGACGGGCTCCGCGAGCTGAACGGTGTCTCGCGGCTCTCGACCGTCGAGGACCTCGTGGTGGCGGACAACCCGCAGCTGACCTCGCTGTACGGACTCGACCAGCTCCGTCACGCGGGATCCATCTCCATCGCGCGGAACGAGCGTCTCCGGCACCTGGTCGGGCTCGGGGGGCTCGAGACCGTCGACGGTCTCATCATCACCGGCAATTCATCGATGGGCACGCTCACGGGCATGTTCTCGCTCCGTGGTGTCCTGTACGCCGTTGTCGAATCGAATCCCGAGCTGGTGATCGCCGACGCTCTCGCGCACCTCGGCTCGGACTCGAGCGAAGTGCAGTCGCTTTATTTCACCTCCAACCCCAAGCTCACCAGGATCGATCTCGGCGGCCTGACGCGCCTGCGAGAGCTGGTCATCACTGATTGCGGCTCGCTGGCGGACCTGTCCGACCTCGCCGGCGTGACCGAGCTGTCGGTGCTCTCCCTGGGCAATAACGCCGGACTCATGAGCCTTACAGGCGTGGAGCAGATCTCGGACCTCTCTCTGCTCGCGATCGCGAACATTCCCCGGCTCACGGATCTCCGGCACCTGAGCGGCCTCCGCAACGTCCGAAACGGGATCGAGATCGCCGCTAACCCCGGGCTCACCAGCCTCGACGGGCTCGGCTCGTTGAGCGAGGGCGACGGCGTGACCGGTGTCGTGAGGCTCGAAGGCAACGAATCGCTCGTGGACATCGACGCGCTGCGTGGCCTGGTCCGCGTGAACCAGCTCGCCATTCAGGACAACGACGCGCTGCTCGGGCTGACCGGACTCGAGGGCCTGGCTGATCTCGAGAGCCTCATCGTCGACGGGAACCGCTCGCTCGCGACGCTCCGCGGCCTGGGCGCTCGAACGGTCAGCGGCTGGATCGAGATCTCGGGCAACGAGAGCTTGCCGAGCTGCGAGGTCGAGGCGTTCGTGGAGCGCCTCGACTGGGTGCCCGACCGCGTGCGCGCGGCGGACAACGGTACCGGGACCTGCTCGCCCTGAGCCCGCGGGCATGGCCACGCTCTCGACAGCGCCTCTGTGCCTGGGAAGTACGTAAACCAGTTTGCCGGTGGCGACATTCCAGAGGCGCACGGTGCCATCGGGCGACCCCGAGGCGAGCATGTCTCGGCGCCAGCCGAAAGCGACCGACGTAATCCGTTTTTCCGTCTTGCCCTCAAGGACTCTCGCTGGCTGCTCCTACTTGCCCATCTCCCAAACGCGAATTGCGCCGTCGCCGCAGCCGGCTGCGAGGAAGGTGCCGTCTGGCGAGAACGCGACGCTCCGAACCCCGTCAACTGGTCCGCAGTGGATCCGGATGGGCCGGAGTGCCTCGTCCCAGGCTGCCCTCCGCGAACCGCTTCCGGTTGCCGAGTTCAGCCGTGCAGCCAATCCGCGCCCCGGACATCGGGCGCCGCCGATGTCGCATGTTCTCCCCCTCTCCGCGCCTCCGCCGCTCGGCAGCCAGCGACCGCATCCTCACTCACACGCCGCGCAGGATCGCCGTCCGCCCGCGAAGATCTGCCTATCCCCGCCAGCGCAGGGCCCCGATCCCCGAGCCCATTTGGGAAACGCTCCTGTTACCTTGGGCAGCGCTCCGCAGCGCACTGCGGGCGCAGGTTCGACGGAAGCGCCGGCACGCCGGCCCCTTGCTCCACCGCCAGCCGAGGTCCGGATCCACATGCAGCAGGACACGAAGAGCGCGCGCGTCTCGTTCCGTATCGACAACCTCGAAGCCGCGCTCGAGCAGGGGATCGACAACGAGGCGGCCGCGCTCGACGTGCTCGTGGCCGCGGCGGCCAAGGGGAGCCTGCACCCCGAGCTCTGGGCGAAGCTCCACGAGGCCTCCGCCGGCCACGACCGGTTCTCCGAGCTCGCGTTCGCCTATGAGCGCCTCGTCGGCGAGCGGCGGTTCGGGATGCTCCCGCAGGCCGCCCAGGCCGAGGTCCTCGTGCGCGCCGCCGAGTTCCTCGCCGACTCCTTCGGCGACCCCGGCGGCGCTCGCCCCTACCTCGAGCGGGCGCTCTCCGTGCTGCCCTCGCACCAGGAGGCGTTCTTCCGGCTCGAGCGCATCCTCCAGGAGGCGAACGAGCCGGCGAAGCTCGCGGACCTCTACGCCCTCGCCGCGGGCCACCGCGCGGACCGCGCCGAGCAGCTGTCGCTGCTCCGCCGCGCGTTCGAGCTCGTCGACGTCACCGGAAGCGGCGCGAGCGACGAGGAGCGCGCGATCAAGCTGCTCCAGCAGATCCTCAAGGTCGACCCGGGCGACGCCTCGGCGCGCCGGGAGCTCGAGGCGCGCTACGCGCGCGCCGGGCGGCACCAGGAGATCGCGAGGATGCTCGAGCAGGCGCTCACCGCAGAGGGGCTGCCGGACGGAGCGCTCGAGATCCGCGGGCGGCTCATCGACCTCTACAGCGGCCCGCTCAAGGAGCTCGAGCGGGCGCTGCCGCACGTCGAGGAGGTGCTCGCGCAGAGCCCGGGCCACGAGGCCGCCCTCCGCGCCGGTGAGGCCCTGCTCGCGCGCAAGACCGTGCTCGTGCGCGCGGCCGCGGCGCTGGAGGCGGCCCACGCGCGCCGCGGGGACGCCCCGGAGGCGGCGCGGATGATGGCCCTCCAGATCGAGAACCTGCGCGGGCCGCGCCGCGTCGAGGTGCAGAAGCGGCTCGTCGAGCTGCAGTTCCAGCGGCTCGGCGATCTCGCGTCGGCGTTCTCGCTGTCGGAGCAGATCCTCGCGGTCGACCCGTCCGACGAGGCGGTGCGCGAGCGCTTCGTCGCGCTCGCGTCGGCGCTCGACCGCCAGGCCGACGCGGCGCGTGTGCTCGTGCGCGCGTCGGCCGGCGCCAAGGACAAGCCGCTCAAGGCCCGCATCGCCGCCGAGCTCGGCGAGCTGTACGAGGGCCTCGGGGACGGCAGGAAGGCGCGCGCGTCGTTCCAGCAGGCGCTCGACGGCGAGCCCGACGACGCGGCCGCGCGGCGCGCGGCCCGCGGGCTCGCGAAGCTCTGCGAGCGCGAGCGCGACGCGCGCGGGCTCGCGGGCGCGCTCGAGCGGCTCGCCGAGGCCGAGCCGGAGGCCGGGGCGCGCGAGGCCGCGGCGGAGCGGCTCGCGCGCCTCTACGAGGAGGAGCTCGGCGACGCCGCGGGCGCGATCGCGGCCTACCGCAGGCTCGCGGAGTCGGGCTCCTCGCGCGAGCCGGGCGCGCTCGCCGCGCTCGAGCGGCTGTACGAGGCCACCTCGGCGCACGAGGGCCTCGCGTGGGTGCTGGAGCGGCGCGCCGAGGCGGAGCCGGACCGCCGCGCGGCGCGGGAGCTCGCCTTCCGCGCGGCCGAGCTGCGCACCCGGCTCGCGGATCTGCCCGCCGCCGTCGCCGCCTGGCGCCGCTACCTCGCGGCGTTCGGGGCGTCGCGCGAGGCGCACGCGCGGCTCATCCCGCTGCTCGAGCAGGAGCGGCGCTGGGCCGAGCTCGAGGCGCTCCTCGAGGCCGAGGCCGAGCTCGCGGCCGGGCAGGACCGCGCCTCGGTGCTCGCCCGGATCGGCGCGATCCGCATGGCGCGGCTCGACGATCCGGCCGGCGCGATCGCCGCGTACCGCCAGGCGCTCGCGCTCGATCCGGCCGACCGAGCGAGCCGGCTCGCGGTCGAGAAGATGCTGGGCGCGCCCCCGGGCAACGGCGCCGCCGGCGCGGAGTCGTCGCGGCAGAGCTCCCACCTGCTGCTGACCGACGATCATCGGCTCGCGGCCTGCGCGGTGCTGGAGCCGATCGCCCGCGCGGAGAAGGCGGCGCCGCTGCTCGTGCGCGTGCTCGAGACGAAGCCGGAGCTCGGGCCCGTGGCGTGGGCCCCCGGCGCGTCCGCGCCGGCGCCGGCCGACGTGTCGGGCAGGCTCGCGGCGCTCGAGGAGGCGGCCTCCGTGGCCGAGCGCGAGCTCAGGGACCCGAAGAAGGCGCTCGATCTCTCGGCGCGCGGGCTCTCGCTCGCGACCGCGTACGCGCCGGAGCGGCTCGCGCGGTGGGTCGCCGAGGTCGAGCGGCTGACGGAGCACGGCAGCGAGTCCGCGCGCCGCGCGCCGGCGCTCGCGGGGGCGCTCGGGGATCGCGCGGTGGACAGCCCGGCGCTGTCGCACCTCGCGCGGCGCGCGGGCGAGGCGCTGCTCGCGAGCGGCGACGTGACGCAGGCTCTCGCCCTCTACCGCCGCGCGCTCGCCTTCGAGCCCTCGTCGCTCGATCTCATCGCGCGCGTGGACGCGCTCCTGCGCGAGCAGGGCAGCCCCGAGGAGCGGCTCGCGCTCTACCGCGAGGCGCTCGCGCAGCCGTGCGCGCCCGCGCGGCGGCGCGAGCTGCTGCACGCGATCGGCACCATCCAGCGCCGCGACGTCGGCGACCTCGCCGGGGCGGCCGCGACGTACCGCGCGGCCATCGAGGACGACCCGGGCGACGACGCGGCGTACGAGGCGCTGCTCGAGACGTACGCGGCGGGCAACGCGTGGAGCGCGCTCTACGGCGCGCTGGCCGAGCGGCTCCCGGGCGTGGCGCCCGACGCGCGCGTCGCCCACGAGCTGCGCATGGCGGACGCGGCCGCGAGGGGCGGGGAGGTCCCGAGCGCGGTCGCGCACTACCGCGCGATCCTCTCGAGCGGCGCGGCGCTCGACGGCGCCGCGCTCTCCGCGATGGAGGCGCTCGCGCTGTCCGCGGGCGACGCGGCGCTGCTCCGCGAGGTGCTCGAGCGGCGCGTCGCCGCCGCGGGCGATCCTCAGGACGAGGCGCTCTGGCTGGAGCGCCTCGGCGAGCTCGCGGCGTTCGGCATCCACGCGGCCAACGCGGCCGACGCCGCGCGCGCGGCGGACGCCCCGGCGGCGCAGGCCGCTCCGGGCGACCTCGACGCCGCGGTGACGGCCTGGCAGCGCGCCGCCGGGCTCGCCGAGGGGCCGCTCGCGGATCCGGAGCGGGCGCAGAAGCTCTACGAGCGCGTGCTCTCCGTCGCGCCGAAGCACCGCGACGCCGCCGCCCGCCTCGCGGCGCTCTACCGCGGGCAGGGGGCCTGGGCCCGGCTCGCGGCCGTCTGCGAGGTCCTGCTCGAGACGGCGGCGTCCGACGACGAGGCGCTCGCCGCGCTCGCGGCGCTCGAGGACGCGGCGATCCGGGCGCGCGCGACGTCGCGCTTCGTCGACGCCGCGCTCGATCTCCGCGATCGCATGAGCGCCGAGGGGGAGGGGGGCGCGGCCGCCGGCAAGGCGGCGGCGCGGGCCCGGGCGATCGAGGCGGCGCTCGCGCGCGTGCTCGCCGCCGATCCCGAGCGGCAGGACGACGCCGCGTCCGTCTACCGGCGCCTGCTCTCGCCGCAGGACGACGGCGACGCCGCGCCGGGCGCGCTCGACGCCGCCGCGCTGGAGGCGTTCCGCGCGTTCCTCGCGCAGAGCGCCGACACGCTCGCGCGCCGCGTGGACCGGCGCTGGCTCTTCACGCTCCTCGTGGAGCGCGGGCACGAGGCCGAGCGCCCGAGGGCGCTCTCCGCGTGGGCCGCGTGGGAAGAGGAGATCGGCAACCGCGCGGCGGCCGCGGCGCTCTACGCCCGGCTGCTCGAGGCGGATCCCGAGAACGACGACGCGCTCGCGGCGCGGGGGCGCCTCCTCGCCGAGGTGGGGGATCACGAGGGCGCGGCGGAGGTGCTCGCGGCGCGCCGCGATCGGAGCCAGGGCAGCGCGCGCGTCGCGCTCGACGTCGAGCTCGCGACGCTCCTCTTCGATCGGCTGGATCGACCGGCGGACGCGCTCGACGCGGTCACGCCCGCGATCGAGGCCGGGACGATCGAGCCCGCGGTGGTCGAGATCGCGCAGCGCGCGCTCGGGCGCCCCGAGACGCAGGCGCGCGCGGCGCTCCTCCTCGAGCGCGCGTGCGACGCGCTCGACGACCCCGAGGCGCGCGTCGCGCTGCTGGAGGCGCTCCTCGCGAGCTCGCCGGCGGACGCCGCGCCGGGCGCCCTGCTCGACGCGGGCAGCCTCGCGGCCGCGCAGCGCGCCGCCGTCCGCCGCGGCTGGTTCGAGCGCCTGCTCGAGCACCACGATCACGACGCGCCGCGCGGCCTCGGCGTCGCCCTGCGCGCGGTCTCCGAGCTGCCGGGCGAGCTCGCCCTCTGGGATCGCCTCGAGGAGCTCGGCCGCCGGGCGAAGCAGCCCGAGCGCGTCGCGGCCGCGCACGCCGCGGCGCTCGACGCGGGCGCGGCGCTCCCGCCCGACATCGTCGAGGAGATCGGCCGGCGGGCCGTCGAGCACCACGAGGAGTGGTTCGACGCGCCGGAGGCCGCCCTCGCGCTGCTCCGCCGGCTCGTCGAGCTCGTGCCTGGCTCGCTCTGGGGCTTCGAGCGGCTGAAGCTCGCCTACAACGCGGCCGAGCGCTGGGAGGACCTCTTCGCGCTCTACGACGGGATGCTCGAGCGCACCTCGGCGGCCGACGAGCGCGTCTTCCTGCTGGAGGACGCCGCGGCCGTCGCGCGCGACCTCGCCGGCGACGGCGAGCGCACGATGCGCTACCTTGAGCAGCTCCTCCCGCTCCAGGACGACGCGCGCACCCGCGCCGCGCTCGAGCGGCTCTACGAGCGGCACGGCAGGCACCGCCCGCTCATCGATCTCCTGTCGGCCGAGCTGCCGAGGCTCTCCGGCGACGCCGCGGATCGGCTCCGCGAGCGCGTCGCGCTCCTCTGGATCGAGGGCGTCGGCGACGCAGCGTCGGCGCTCCCCGTGGTCGAGCGGCTCCTCGACGCGCCCCCGGAGCCGCGCGCCGCCCGCGCGGCGCCGCGCCCCGTCGACGCCTTCGCGCTGCTCGAGCGGATCCTCGGGGCGCTGCCGCCCGAGCAGGCGCCCGGCGAGGCCGGCGCGCTCGCGGCGCGGCAGCGGTCGGCCGCGCTGCTCGCGGAGCGCTACCGCGAGGAGGCGAGGCCCACGGACCTCGTGCGCGTGCTCGAGATCCAGCTCGCGGGCGCCGACGCCGGCGACCGCCCGGCGCTGCTGCGCGAGATCGTGCGGCTCCGCCGCGACGCCCTCGGCGACGAGCCGGGCGCGTTCGCGCGGCTCGCCGAGCTCGTCGAGCTCAGGCCATCGGAGGCCGGCGATCGCGCGGAGCTCGCCGAGCTCGCCGAGCGCCTCGGCCGGCACGATCGCCTCGCCGAGGTCCTCGCCGCGGCCGAGCCCCGCGCCGGCGACGCGCGGCAGGCGCTCTCGCTCGTGCGCGACGCCGCGCTCCTCCGCCGCGACCGGCTCGGCGACGCCGACGGGGCGATCGCGCTCTTCCGCCGGCTCTTCTCGCTCGCCGAGGCGAGCGGCGACGCGGAGGCCGCGCGGGACGCCGCCCGCGCGCTCGATCGGCTCTTCGCGGAGGCCGACCGCGTCGCCGAGCGGTGCGACGTGCTCGACACGCTCGCCGCGATCGAGACGGATCCGGCGGCGCGGCGCGAGGCCCTCGGCGAGCTCGCGCGGCTCGCCTCCTCGCGGCTCGGCGACGAGGCGCGGGCGATCGCGGCGTACTCGGCGCGCCTCGTCGACGACCGCCAGGATCTCGCGGCGCTCGACGGCCTCGCGGCGCTCCTCGAGGAGGGCGGGCGGTACCGCGAGCTCACGGCCGTGCTGGAGCGCCGCGCGGCCGTGCGCGGCGGCGCGGGCGGCCGCCGCGATCTCGGGCGCGTCGCGCGGCTCTTCGAGCGCGAGCTCGGCGACGCCGACGAGGCCATCGCCACCTGGCGCCGCATCCGCGAGGAGCTCGCGCCCGACCCGGAGAGCGGGGACGCGCTCTGCGCGCTCTACACGCGCGCGGAGCGCTGGGGCGACCTCGTCGCGCTGCTCGAGGTCGAGGCGTCCGCGGCCGGCGCGCTCCCCGGCGGGGCGGGCGCGGCGCGCAGCGTGGAGCTCTTCCAGCGCCTCGGCGACACGCACCGTGATCGCACGCTCGCGTGGGAGCTCGCCGTGAAGGGCTACCGCCGCGCGCACGAGGCCGAGCGGGACGCGCGCCGCGCGGGCGTCGAGGGCTCTGGCGGGGAGGGCGAGTGGGGGGCGGCCGAAGGCGAGCGGGCCGCGCGCTCGCCCGGGCCGCGCGCGGGGCTCGAGGAGCTGCTCCGCCGCATCGACCCGGCGTCTGCCGAGCACCGCGGCGCGCTGGTCGCCGCCGTCGGGGCGTTGCTCGAGATCTGCGCCGACGCGGACGACTGGCGCGGCCAGATCGCGCTGCTCGAGCCGCGGCTCGCCGCGGCCGGGACGGACGCCGAGCGGGTCGCCATCCTGAAGGCCTCCGCGGCGCTCCTCGAGGAGCGAGGCGACGACCGGGAGGGCGCCTTCGAGCTCGCCTTCCGCGCGTTCCTCCTGTCGCCCGGCGCCGAGCCGCCCGAGGGCCTCCTGCGGCTCACGGACCTCGCGGGCCGCTGGCACACGATCGCCGACGCGCTGCCCGAGCTCGAGCGCCGCGGCGACGTCCCTGCCGCCACGCTCCGCGACCTCACGGCCCGCGTGGGCCGCTGGCACCGCGACGCGCGCGCCGACGAGGACGCCGCCGAGCGCGCGTTCGAGCGCGCGCTCCTCCACGACCCGGCGAACCGCGCGATCCTGCTCGATCTCGCGGAGCTCCTGCGGCGGCGGCGCGGGCCCTCGCTCGTCCCGACGCTGCTCCGGCTCGCCGCGGCGACCGGGCACGACCTCGCCCTCCACCGCGAGGCCGTGGAGGCGTCGCGCGACGCCGGCGACGCGGTGCGGGCCCGCGAGATCGCGGCCGGGCTCCTCGAGATCGCCGTGCAGCGCCTCGCCGACGCGGAGGAGCAGCCCCCTGCGCCCGGCGCGTGGCCAGCCTCGAGCGCCGCCCTCTGGGCGATCGACGCGCTCGTCGGCATGCTCGAGGGCGCGGGCGACAGGCCGCAGATCGTCGCGCTGTGCCGGCGCGGCGCCGCGCTCCCGTTCGCGCCGAGCGAGCGGCGCCGGCTGCTGCGCGTCGCCGCCGAGGCAGCGGAGCCCGGCGAGGCGATCGCCCTCTACGGCGGGCTGTTCGCGGACGATCCGACGGACGAGCCGGTCGGCGAGAGCCTCGCCGCGCTGCTCCGGGCGGCCGGGCGGCGCGAGGAGCTCGTGCGCCTGCGCGAGCGGCAGATCGAGGTCTCCGGCGATCTCGAGCGCCGCGTCGCGCTCCGCTACGACGCCGCGGAGCTCCTCGCGGACGCCACGCGCGCGTCCGAGGCGATCGCGCTGCTCCGCCGGAACCTCGCGGAGAGCCCGGGGCACGGCCCGTCGATCGACAGGCTCGCCTCGCTCCTCGAGGCGGGCGGGCTGCACCGGGAGCTCATGCTGCTCCGCGAGGAGCAGGCGGCGGCGCGCGGGTCGGCGGACGCCGGGATGGCGGCCGCCGAGCTCTGGCTCCAGGCGGCGTCCCTCGCCGAGCACGAGCTCAACGAGCCCGAGCGCGCGATCGCCAGCTACCGCCGCGCCGCGGACATCGGGTCCGTCGAGGCGCTCGACGCCCTCGCCCGGCTGCTCGCGCGCCGCGGCGAGCACGCGGCCGCCGCCGAGGCGCTCGAGCGGCTCTGCGCCGGCGCGGCGCCCGAGGAGCTGCACCAGGCGGCGCTCCGCCTCGCGGACGCGTACCTCGCCGCCGGCGAGGCCGATCGCGCCCGCGCCGCCCTCGAGCGAGCGCTGCCCCGCGCCGCGCAGCCCGCGCCGCTGCGCGAGCGGCTCGCGTACCTCTACCGCGCGTCGGGCGCGTGGAGCGCCCTGGCCGCGCTCATCGCGGGCGACGCCGCGCGCGCCGACGAGGCGCCGGCCCGGCTCTCGCTCCTCCGCGAGGCCGCTGACCTCTACCTCACGCGCGGCGGCTCGCCCGCCGCCGCGATCCCGCTGTTCGACGAGGCCATCGCGCTCGCGCCGGACGACCTCTCGCTGCGCCTCGCGCGGAGCCGCGCCCTCTCCGCCGCCGGCAGGGCCGACGACGCGACAGCGGCCCTGCGCGGGATCATCGCCGACTTCGGCACCCGCCGCCCCAAGGAGCGCGCGCTCGTCCACTACGAGCTCGCCCGCGTCGCGCTCGCGACGGGCGATCGCGCCCGCGCGATGGCGGAGTTCGACCTCGCGCTGCGCGTCGACCCCGCGCACCCCGACGCGCTCCACGGCCTCGCCGGCCTCGCCCTCGAGGACGGCCAGCTCGAGCGCGCGCACCGCGCCTACCGCGCGCTGCTGCTCGTCGCGCGCCGGCCCCGCGACGAGGGCGAGGGGCTCGTCGGCGTGCGGCGCAGCACGATGCCGCCGATGCGCTCCAGCGTGGGCCTCCCGCCTTCGACCTCGTTCAGCCGGGCCGAGGTCCTGCTCGCGCTCGGCGAGATCGCGCGCCGGCAGGGGGCGCCCGATCGCGAGGCGGAGTACGTCGAGTCCGCCTTCGAGGCGGCGCGCGAGAGCGACGCCGAGCACGAGAAGCTCCTCGCCGCGCTGCGCGCCCGCGGGCGCCACGACCTGCTCGCGCGCGCCCTCGAGGCGCGGCTCGCCGGCCCTGCCGAGGGGCCCGCCGAGGACGCCGCCGCGGCGCTCGGCGAGCTCGCGTCGCTCTACGAAGGCCCGCTCGATCGCCCGGAGCTCGCGCTCTCGGCCCGCCTGCGCGCCCTCGATCTCACGCCGGGCGCCGGCGCCGCCCACGACGCCGCCCTCGAGCTCGCGCGCCGCTCGGGCCAGACGCAGCGGTACCTCGACCTCGTCGAGCGGCTCGTCGCCCGGGCCGCCTCCGAGCCGTACGAGGTCGCGCTCCTGCTCCGCTTCGGCCGCGCCCTCGAGCTCTCGCCGGCCGATCAGGAGCGCGCCGCGGCCGTCTACCGCCGCGCGGAGGCGAAGATCGCGGCCGGCGCGCCCTTCCACGCCCGCGCGGGCCGCGACGCGGGCGCCGACATCGAGCAGGTGTGGAGCTCGCTCGAGGCCATCTACGCGCGCCTCGGCGACCGCGCCGCGCAGGCGGACGTCCTCCGCAAGCGCATCGGCCTCGCCGACGCGCCGGCCGCCCCCGCGGGCGGCGCGGATCGCGCCGGGCCGCGGTACCGCCTGGCCGCGCTGCTCGCGGCGGACGCGGCGGACGTCGATCAGGCGATCTCGCTCCTCGAAGAGGCGCTCGACCTCCACGCCGATCCGGACCGGGCCGAGTCGATCCTGCGCGACGCGCTCCGCGCCGATCCCAGGAACCCGCGCGCGATCCGCCTCTTCGAGCGCCTCGCCCGGCAGAGCGGGCGGCCGCGCGCCCTCGTGGACGCGCTGCTGCTCCTCGCCGAGGTCGAGGGCCCCGGGGTCCTCGAGGAGGCCGTCCGCACCGCCCGCGCGCTCGGCGATCGCGGGCTGGCCGAGTCGATCCTGCTGCGCATCGTCGGCTCGGGCGCGCGATCTTCGTCCGATGCGTCCGATTCGTCCGATCCGTCCGGCTCCGCGTGGGCGCTCGTCGCGCTCGCGGAGCTCCGCGAGGAGGCCGGCGATCTCGCGGCCGCCGCGTCGCTCTGCGAGCGCGCCGCGCGCGCCTCGGCGCCCGAGGAGGAGCGCGCGCTGCTCCTGCACGCCGCGGAGCTCGCCGCCGGCCCGCTCGCCGACCTCTCCCGCGCAGCGCGCCTCTACGAGGAGCTCCGCGCCCGCGAGCCCGCCGAGCGCGAGATCTGGACGCCCCTCGCCGGCGTGTACCGGCGGAGCGGCGACGCGGCGCGCCTCTCCGCGCTGCTCGAGGAGACGGCGCCCCTCGTCGACGATCTCGCCGAGCGCTGCGCGCTGCGCCTCGAGCGCGCGCGCCTCCTCGCGCGGGAGTCGCCGGAGGAGGCGGCGGCCCTGCTCCGCGACATTCTCGACGAGGATCCGACCCAGATGGAGGCCGCCATCCTCCTCGCAACCATGCTCGAGGAGGCCGGCCGCACCGACGAGCTCGGCGAGCTCTTCGCGCTGCAGCTCGACGCCGCCAAGGATCGCGCGGACGTCGCCTCGATCGCCTCGATCTCGATGCGCCTCGGCGCCCTCCTCGAGCAGCGCGGCGACGACCGCGGCGCGCGCGACGTCTATCTCGGGGCCGCGGACTGGGACGGCGCGAACCGCGACGTGCTCCGCGCGCTCGTGCGCCTCAGCCGGAAGCGCGACAACGCGGACGACCTCATCGACGCGCTCGAGAAGCTCCTGCGCACCGAGCAGGGCGGCGAGGCGGCCCAGCTCGCCCTGGAGCTCTCCGAGCTGCACGGCGCGCGCGGCGACGACGCCGCGGCGGAGGCCGCCCTCAAGGCCGGGTACGCCGTCTACCCCGCGAACGACCGGCTCCGCGAGGAGCTCGCGTCGCGCTACGCAGCCCGCGAGGCCTGGCACGCCCTCGCCGAGCTCCACGTGCTCACGGCGCACGGCGCCGACGGCGACGAGGCGCGCGTCGCGTCGCTCTGCCGCGCCGCCGAGATCCTCCGGGATCGCGCGGGCGACGCCGCGGCGGCGGCCGAGCTCCTCGAGCGCGCCCTCCGCGTCGCGCCCGGGGATCGCGACGTCTTGATCGCGCTCATCGACGCGTGCGGCGCGGTCTCCGACCACGCCCGCGCGGCCCGCGCGCTCACGGCGACGCTCGAGGCGAGCCCGGACGACCCGTGGCTTTACCGCGCGCGGGCCGAGGTCCACGGCGCGCTCGGCCAGGGCGACCGCGCCCTCGCCGATCTCGAGCGCGCCTACGCGCTCGGCGGCGCCGAGTACGCCAGCGAGCTCGTCGCCGAGCTCGAGCGGGCGCTCGCGCGCGCGGACCACGCGGGCGCGCGGTCCGCCGAGGCCGAGGCCGGCGGCACGCTCAGCGAGGACGCGGCGGGCGCCGCCTCGCCGCGCGCGCTCCGGCTGCGCCTCGCCGAGATCCTCGCGCGCTCGGGCGACGTCGAGCGCGCGCGCGCCCACCTCGGCGATCTGCTCCACGCCGACTCCAAGGACCGCGCCGCGCTCAAGGCGCTCGCCGGCCTCGAGGAGTCCGCCGCGCGGTGGGACGCCGCGAGCGCCGTCTACCGCAGGCTCATCGCGCTCGAGGAGGGCGACGCCCTCGTCGCCACGGCGCTCCTCCTGGCCGGCACGTGCGCGCGCGCGGGCCACCTGGGCGACGCCCGCGGCGGGCTCGAGCGCGCGCTCCGCGCCGCGCCGGGCAATCCCGAGATCCGCGATCGCCTGCGCGCGCTCTACGCGGAGATCGGCGCGAACCGCGAGCTCGCCGCCATCACGCTCGAGGACGCCGCCGCGGCGTCCGACGTGGCCGGCCGCTTCACGCTCCTCGTCGCCGCCGGCCGCCTGCTGCTCGACGTCGGCGACGCCGCGCAAGCGGCCGCGGCGCTCCGGGAGGCGCGCTCCCTGCGCCCTGAAGATAACGAGGTTGCCCTCCTGCTCGTGGACGCGCTGATCGCCGCGGGCGACTCGAGAGAGGCGCGCGCGGTCACCGCCGAGCTCATCGTGGCTGCCAAGGGGCGCCGCTCGCGGCACCTCGGCGCCGTCTACCACCGCGTCGCGCGGATCGAGGACGCCGAGGGCAATCTGCACGAGTCGCTCACGGCGCTCACGAGGGCGCTCGAGAACGATCCTCAGAACGGCGAGATCGCCATGGAGCTCGGCGAGAGCGCGCTCGGGCTGGGGGAAGAGGACATCGCCGCGCGCGCTTACCGCGCGGTCACCCTGATGAAGATTTCCCCCGAGCCCGGCGAGGGAGGCACGACGCCCGCCGCGCGGGCGCTCGCCTATTACCACCTCGGGGCGATGGCGCTCGCGGCCGGCGACCGCCGGAAAGCGCGCCTGATGCTCGACAAGTCCGTCTCGGAGGACGGCTCGCTCGAGGCGGCCCGGGCGCTCCTCGACGAGCTACGCGCCGGCTGAGGGCCTGTCCCGCGCGTCTCCGCGGGTATGCCCAGGTCGCGGCGGCCGCCTCCGCGGCCGCCCCAGGCGGCGCGCGCAGGGGCGTGGAGCGCGCAAAACCGCGCGACTCCAGGCGTTTTTTGACGCTCTCCGGCCCGCTACGGCGCCGCGCCGCCGCCCTTGCCGGCGTCTGGTTGCCCCTCTGGCGCGCCGCTCCGGCGCGGTCTTTCAGGGGTCCGCGCGATGCCCCGTCTCAGAAATCGCTATTTCTCCCCGCAGTTTTGTCTTTTTTTGTCCTGTGTCGTGTGTAAGGTTCACTGAGGCTGTGCGCGGCGAGGTGTCGCGCGCGAGCTCATGTCCGAGGAGAGTGCCATGGCAAGTAAGAAGACGGCCGGGGGCGGCGCGAAGAAGACGTTGAGCAAGAGCGGCCTGATCCAGGCCATCACCGAAGCTGCCGGTGATGAGCTGAGCCGCAAGCAGGTCAAGAACGTTCTCGAGTCCCTCATCACGATCGGTCATCGCGAGCTGAAGAAGTCGGGCGTGTTCACGCTGCCCGGCTTCGCGAAGTTCCGGGTGGTCAAGCGCCCTGCGACGAAGGCGCGCCAGGGGATCAACCCGTTTACCAAGCAGCCGATGACCTTCGCCGCGAAGCCGGCGAGCAAGTCGGTCCGCGCTCGGCCGATCAAGGCCATCAAGGACGCGCTCCTGTAGTCTTACGGGATCTCCCAGCGGAGCGCAGGGCGGCCACGGCGACGTGGCCGTTCTTGCTCCATGGCCTCGGCGCGCCGTCGCCGGGGCGGCGGAAGGGCGCCCAGCGCGCGCAGCGGGGCGGCCCGCGCGGCGCCGGCGACGCGCGCCGCCTCCGGGGGGGCCCGGGCGGCTCGATGCCGCCGCCGCCCCCGCGGCGAGGTCAGCTCACTTCTTGCGGCTGTAGGCCTGCGCCGCCACCGGTCCCGAGCCGGTGCGCGCCTTGACAACCAGCTTGGCCGTCGCCGCGATGGGGAACGGCCATTGGTAGCAGCTCTGCTTGGCTCCGATGGCGGCAGTCGGGCCGGTGTCCGAGTCGACGGCGAGCACCGGTTTCAGGTTGAACGCAGCGAGCCCTGGCTGTCCTCCGGCGTTCAGATCGAGCTCCAGCTGGACGTCCACCTCGGTGACGGTGGGGAGCGCCTGCGCCAGGAACGTGTAGCAATTGCCCGGCTGGAGCATGAAGGTCTGCCCAGAGGCCGTCTGTCCCTCGGGCACCACGCTGCAGACGGGCGCCCCTTCCGGCTGCATCTTCGGCGCCTCGCCGGCGGCGCGGCCCTGGAACATGGTGGTCATCGCGAGCGACTGGACTCCATCGCAGGGCGCCACCGTGGGCGCCGCGACCGGGGGCAAGCCGGCGTCCGGGGGCGGCACGGACGCTGTCGGCTGCGGGGGCGGCGGCGGCGTCCCCGCGTCCGGGGCGTCGTCCGCGAACTCCGACTCCTTGCTGCTGCCGCCGCAGCCCAGCGCTGCCACCGACAGCGCCAGGAGCACTGCTGAACCCAACGACCTACCCGTCACCGTCATCTGCGGCCTCCTCGCGCACAGCCCTGCCGCACGCCGCGGCCCCTCGTTGGGACAGCTGTGCTCGCGGCGCTCATACACCCGCCAGGGGGCGGGGGCTATGTGCGAGCGTCTTGCGCGGCCGCGCCGCCGGCGCAAGCCTGCAGGCAAGCTGGCGCGGGCGTTCGGGTGTTCGCGCCGCTCAGCCGCCGGACTCGCCCACGAACTCGCGCAGGATGCACATGCGCGCAATGAGCAGCGCCTCGGGCCGGATCGCCTGATCGAGGTACGCGGCGGAGTTCGCCTCCACCAGCGACTCGCGCAGCATCCCCTGCTCCAGGAACGTGACCGCGCGTCCGAGGTGCAGCCGCGCCCTGTCGGCCGCGAGCCCCATGCCGGCGCTCGCCAGCATTTCTCGTTCCAGGAACCACTGAGCAAACTCTCCGGGACGATCGAGCTTCGCTCGGGAGCCGTGGTCGGTCATGCCGTAGGCTACCTCACTTTTTGGCCCCGGCCAGCCGCGCCTGGCCGCAATAACCCGGGAAATCATGGCAGAAACAGCATCAATCCGTCGGATGGATGCGATGAAAGCGAGGGCGTGCCACGTCCAAAGCGACATCCGGCGGACGGACCTGGAGCTCGGTTGAGCGGGCTTCGGGGGCGCGCCGGGGAGCTCCCCGCGAGCCACCCGTTGCGTCGCGAGCCCGTCAGTGAGATTGAACGCGGCGTTCTGCCGGAAATTCGAGGAGGTTCTTTTGCTCCGTACGATTGGCGTCCTGCCTGCCCTGGTCCTCACCGCCGCCCTCGCTGCTGGTTGTCAACAGCGGGAGGCGTCCACGCCGCCGCCGAACTACGCGAACCAGCCCCCGCCCGGCTACTACCAGCAGCCCGGGTACCAGCAGCCGGGGTATCAGCAGCCGGGGTATCAGCAACCCGGGTACCAGCAGCCGGGGTATCAGCAGCCCGGGTACCAGCAGCCGGGGTACCAGCCCCCCCCGGCGCAGCCGGCCCCCACGCAGCCGGCCCCCACGCAGCCTGCTCCGACGACGACGCAGCCTGCCCCGACGGCGCAGCCTGGCGGCTTTCCCTGGCCGTTCCCGCTCCCTGGCCAGCAGACCGGCGGGACCGGCGGGCAGCAGCCGGCCCCGAGCGGCGGGACTAGCTCCGGCAGCGCCTCGGCGATCGATCCGAACCTCGCCTCCGCCGCGACGATCCCGCTGAACAACCTCGCTGCGACCGAGGCGCCCGGCATGACGAAGGAGGGAGGGCCGATCGCGGGGCAGTTCAGCGCCGGACAGACCCTCGAGCAGCAGATCCAGCTGATGCCCGGCAAGTGCTACACGATCGTCGGTGTCGGCGCGGGGATCACCGAGCTCGACATCAGCTTGGTCGCGCTCACCCCGATCCCGATGGGCTCATCGGTGCTGGCGCAGGACAACTCGAGCGGCTCGAACGCCGCGCTCGGCGGTCGGGGCAACTGCTACCGCTGGTCGCTCCCCGTCGGCATCAACGCCAAGTACATCGTGAAGGCCACCTCCGGCTCGGGCGTCGCCGCCGCGCAGCTTTACGTGAAGTGACGCCGCCAGGACGCCGAGGACGCCGGGAGATCGCTCTCCCCGGCGTCCTCGGGTATCGTCCACAAAAGCGCCGAGGACGCCAGGAGATCGCTCTCCGTGGCGTCCTCGGTCGCAGCACCGCGGCTCGCCGCAGGTTTGGCTAGAGCCGGATGCCGGGCGCCGGGAAGCCGCGGCAGAGCTCCGCGACCTCGGCGGCGATGCGCGCGATGCGCGCCTCGTCGTTCACGTTCTGCGCCACCTCATCCATCCACGCCGCGAGGCGCTCCATCTCGGCGACGCCCATCCCGCGCGACGTCACCGCCGGCGTGCCGATGCGGAGCCCCGACGGGTCGAACGGCTTGCGCGGATCGAACGGGATCGAGTTGTAGTTCGCCACGATGCCCGCGCGATCGAGCGCCTGCGCGTACGGCTTGCCCGCGATCCCCTTCGGCGTCATGTCGATCAGCAAGAGGTGGTTGTCGGTCCCGCCGGTGATGAGCCGGAAGCCGCGCGACTCCAGCGCGCGCCCGAGCGCCTGCGCGTTCACCACGATCTGCCTCGCGTAGGCCCGGAACCCTTCCTCCGAGGCCTCCTTCGCCGCGACCGCGATGGCCGCGGTCGTGTGGTTGTGCGGACCGCCCTGGAGGCCGGGGAACACCGCCTTGTCGATCGCGCCCGCGTGCTCCTTCTTGCAGAGGATCATCGCGCCGCGCGGGCCCCGGAAGGTCTTGTGCGTCGTCGACGTCACCACGTCGGCGATGCCCACCGGCGACGGGTGCACCCCCGCGGCCACGAGCCCCGCGATGTGCGCGATGTCCGCCGCCAGGATCGCCCCCACCTCGTCGGCGATCGCCCGGAACGCGGCGAAGTCGAGCGTGCGCGGGTACGCCGTCGTCCCGCACCAGATGAGCTTCGGCCGGTGGGCGCGCGCCAGGTCACGGACCTGATCCAGGTCGATGCGGTGATCGCTCTCGCGAACCCCGTACGGCACGCTCTTGAAGTACTTCCCGGTGATGCTCACCGACCAGCCGTGGGTCAGGTGCCCGCCCGCGGGCAGGCCGAGGCCCATGATCGTGTCGTTCGCCTGCGCGAACGCGAGGTAGACGGCCAGGTTGGCCGGGCTCCCGGAGTAGGGCTGCACGTTCACGTGGTCGGCCCCGAACAGCTTGGCCACCCGCGTCCGCGCGAGCTCCTCGACCACGTCGACCTGCTGCTGACCCTCGTAATACCGCTTGTGCGGGTACCCCTCGGAGTACTTGTTCGTCAGCACCGAGCCCGTCGCCTCGAGCACCGCCCGAGACACGTAGTTCTCGCTCGCGATGAGCCGGAGCGTGTCCGCTTCCCGCCGCTCTTCCAGGCGGATCAGCTCGGCGATCTCCGGATCGACCTCGTTGAGCGCCCGCAGGCCCTGCACTTCGCTTGTCACGCTCATACCTCGAACTCCCCGCGTGTGAGGATGTCGGTGACGCGCCAGAGGAACGAGTTCGCCAGCACCCCGTCGATGATGCGGTGGTCGTACGACAGCGCGAGGAACATGACCGGATGGATCGCGATCGAGTCCTCCTTGTCCTTCGTGACCACCACGACGCGCTTCTTGATCTCCCCCATCCGGAGGATGCCCACGTTCGGCTGCGAGATGATCGCGCCGCCGAAGAGGTTCCCCTTGAGGCCGGGGTTCGAGACCGTGAAGGTCGTGTTCGCGAGATCGTCGGCCGTGATCTTGCCGGACTTCGCGCGCCCGGCCAGCTCGTCGATGCTCCTCGCGATGCCCCGCAGCGACAGCTCGTCCGCGTGCTTGATGCTCGGGACGATGAGGCCGCCGGGCGTGTCCACCGCCACGCCGAGGTTGACGTCGCGCAGCACCACGTACGAGTTCTCGAGCACTCGAGCGTTGAACTCCGGGTGCTCGCGCAGCGCGCGCACGGCCGCGGCGCAGATGAAGGACAGGAACGTCAGCGACACGCCCGCCCGCTTGAACTCGTCCTTGTGGAGGTCGCGCAGCTTCGACGTCTCGTGCAGGTCGACCTCGGCGACCGTCACCACGTGCGGCGACGTCACCTTGGAATAGACCATGTGGTCGGCGGTGATGCGGCGGCGCCGGCTGAAGGGCACCACCTTGTCGCCGGGCTTCGGGGAGTAGGGCGGCACCTTGTACGCGCCGTACCCGACGCCGGGCACCGGCGGCACGAACCCGCCGCTCGCCTGGATGAGCTGCGATAGCTCCGCGGCCGCGCTCGCCGGCTGGGCCGCCGCGCTCGGCTGGGGCGCCGGCTCGGCCGACGCGCCGTGCGCCGCGCGCATCACGTCGTCGCGGGTGATCCGGCCGTGATCGCCTGTCCCGTGCACGTCGCGCAGGTCGACGCCCGACTCGCGCGCGAGCTTCTTCGTCGACGGGCTCGTCAGGGGGCGGGCGCTCTCGTCGTGTCCGTTGCTGCCGGGCGCCGGCGCGGCGGGCCGCGCTTCGGACGGCGCCGGCGGCGCGCTCGCGCGCTGGGCCGTCGCCTGGGCCTCGCCCTGCGCCGTCTCGTCGATCCGACAGAGCAGACCTTCCTTGGCGACGACGGTGCCCTCGGCCACCGCGATCTGCGAGACACGACCCGCGACGGGCGCCGGGATCTCCGTATCGGCCTTGTCGGTCGCGACCTCGAGCAGCGGCTGCTCGCGCTTGACGAAATCGCCCTCGCGCACGAGCCACCTCGAGACGGTTCCCTCGACCACGCTCTCACCGAGCTGTGGCATGCGGACTTCGACCATCGCTTCTCGCGCCTCCAACGCGCGCCGCCGTGAGCGCCCGTTTCACCTCTCCGGGCTAGGCGGCACGGTCGTATACGCCGCCCGCCCTTCGAGAGCAACGACACAGTGTTCGTCCGGTGTGTATCCTTTTTTGTGGGTCGCGTCGGTCGCGTCGGTCGCGTCGGTTGCGTCGGTTGCGTCGGTTGCGTCAGTCGCGTCGGTCTCGGCCACGGCGAGCCGCCTCCACCGAGGCGCGCCTCCACCTGGGCGCAGGGCGGCTGGAATCGTATGTCGACGCACGTAGACGCTGGCGGGCCCCAGCCGGTACAAGGGCCCCGTGCGTGACGCCGCGCCGGATGCGACCGCAGCCCCCGCCCCCCTGGCCCCCTCGAGCGAGAGCGCGCGCGAGCGCCTCGCCGCCGGGCCGCCGCGCGTCGTGGGGGCGCGGGCGATCCGGGCGGCCTCGCTCGGCGTCATCGCGTTCCTGCTGCTGCAGGTGCTGACCTACGGCTACGGCCGCGATCAGGGCATCTACGCCATGGTCGCGCGCGCGGTGCTCGACGGCGGCATGCCTTACCGCGACGCGTTCGACTTCAAGCCGCCCGGCATCTTCCTCATCTACGCGCTCGCCCGCGCCCTCTTCGGCCCCGCGCAGTGGGGCATTCGCGTCCTCGAGGTCCTCGGCCTCGCCGGCATGTGCCTCGCGATGGCGTCGCTCGCCGCCCGCCTCTTCGGCGACCGGCGGATCGGCGTCGTCGCCGCGGCGCTCGCCGTGCTGGTGCACGCCCAGCTCGATTTCTGGCACACGGCGCAGCCCGAGTCGTTCGGCGGCATGCTCACCATCGCCGCGCTGCTCGTGGCCACGCCGCGCGGCCGCGACGGCGCGCCCCGCCCGGCGCCGCGCGGCGCCGCGCTGGTCCTGTCGGGCGCGCTCTTCGGCGCCGCCGGCCTCCTCAAGCCGCCCCTCGCCGGGGGCGGCGTCGTGCTCGCCGTCGCGCTGGCCGCGCCCGCCCTCGCCGAGCTCGCGCGGCGCGGCGCGGCGCGGGCCGCCGTCCAGCGCTGGATCGACGCCGGTCCGACCGCGCTCCAGGGCGAGCCGGCGCGCCCTGCGCCGCCTGCGCCCGGGCCGGTCCGATCGACGGCGGCCGCGCTCCTCTGGGCGGCGCTCCGGCCCGCCTTGCTCATCGCGCTGGGCGGCGTGCTCCCCGTGCTCGCCTGCGCCGCCTGGTTCGCCCTGAGGGGCGCGCTCGGCGATCTGCGGGAGGTCCTCTTCGTCTTCACGCCGCACTACACCGCGCTCGGCTGGCGCGGCGCGAGCGTGCTCGGCATGGCGTGGTACGGCGCCAGCGAGTGGCTCGTCCACTACTCCGGCCCGCTCGCGTTCGGCCTCGCTTGCCTGGTCGCGCTGCACCCCGAACGCCACGAGCGGGCGGGCGTGGCGCTGCTCTCGGGCGTGATCGCCATGCACCTCGTCGGCGTCGTGATGCAGGCGAAGTTCTTCCCCTACCACTACGGCGCGACGTGGCCGCTCACCGCGATGCTCGCCGCGCTCGGCCTCTGGAAGGCGTGGCAGCGGTGCACCCGGTCCGGCGCGAAGGCGGCCGCGGCGGCGCTCCTCGCGGCGCTCGTCGCGACCGCCTTCGCCCGCTCCGCGACCAAGGACGTGGCCGACGACTACATCGAGCGCTGCGCCAAGCGGATCGCGGTGCTCGCCACCGGCGCGAGGGACCAGGCGCGCCTCGATCGCCTCGCGTCGGTCGCCGACGTCAACGCCGCGGCGAACCGGGAGGTCGCCATGTGGCTGCGCGAGCGCGTCGCGCCGGGGCGCCCCGTGTTCGTGTGGGGCTTCGAGCCGGTGATCTACGATCTCGCCGATCGCCCGCCGGCGACGCGCTACCTCTACAACGTCCCGCAGCGCGCGGCGTGGGCCCGGCAGGAGGCGCGCGACGCGCTGATGCGCGACCTCGCCGCGAGCCCGCCGGCCGCGATCGTGGTCGAGCGCCACGACGTCTTCCCCTCGGTGACCGGCGACGTGATCGACTCGCGCGACACCCTGAACGGGTTCCCTGAGCTCGCGGGGCTCATCGAGGAGCGCTACGAGCTCGCCGTGAGCATCGAGGATTTCGAGATCCACCTCGAGCGCTGAGCCCCGGAGCCCAGCGCCGGGCGGCGGCGGCGCGGCGCGCTGCCAGCTGCGCCGCGCCTTCTTCAGGGGCAGGGGAGGGTGTTGGGCCTGCGAGGGGTGGGCGCCGCCGCCCCGAAGCGGCGGCCGTCGCGGAGGCCGTCGGCGCAGCGCTGGATCGACTGCGCCTCCGACAGCGCGGAGGTCGCGCCCTCGCTGACCTGGACGCGCCCCGGAGCGCTCGAGATCAGCGCGTTCAAGAGCTGCGCGTCCGGCTCGGCCGCCGGTCCGTAGACGAGCGCGTCGATGAGGCGCGCCGCCGTGGCCGGCGTGGACGTGGGGAACTCCGCGGGCAGCGCCTGGTACAAGGCGACCGCGGCCGGGCCGTTCTGCAGGGTGTTGGTCGGGAGGACGATGGCGGGCGTCGGTACGACGCCGCTGGTGCCGACGAGCAGGAGCCCGCCCACGTCCGTCGTGCCTTCGAGCTCGATCGCGCGGTAGGAGCCGTCGGTGGCCCCGTCGTAGAGCACGAGCGTGTAGCCGGCGAGGCTCACGTACCGCCAGCCCGTGCTGATCTCGATGAACTCGAGCAGGTCGCCGCTGTCCGCCGTGTCGGCGTCGACCTCGTTGATCTGGAGCTGGATCACCGTCACCGGGAACGACGTCCACCGCGCCCCCGGCCGGTTCACGACGATGTCCCCCGGGCCGATCGGCGTCGCGTCCGAGAGCGCGGGGATCGTGATCTGCGTGTCGGAGTCGATCGTGAAGGGCTGCGGCGCGAAGCCCACGGTCACCCCCGTCGCCCCGGTGAAGCCGGAGCCGGTGAGCACGAGCGCGCCGCCGACGGCGATGACCGGATAATCGACGGAGGTCACCCTGGCCGGCGCTCCGCACGCAGGGCAGGCGCTGCCGCCGCAGTCGATGCCGCCCTCGTCGCCGTTGTGCAGGCCGTCCTCGCACGAGGCGACCTGGCAGACGTAGTCGATGCAGACCTCGGTCGGGCAGTCCGAGTCGACGAGGCACTGCACGCAGACCCCGGCGGGGTTGCACAGCCCGCCGTCGGCCAGGGGGCACCAGGTGCCGGCCTCGACCGGGGCGTTGATCGGCGAGCCATCGCGGCAGGAGTCGACCGTGCACTGGCTGTGGTCGTCGCGCACATCGTCGTCGTCGTCGACCTCCATGACCGCGCCGTCACCGTCGCAGACGCGCTCGCGACAGTCGCCGGCCATCTGCTCCTTCACGGGCGTCCCCGAGGCAACGGGCTCGGTCGTGCATCCACCGTCGACGCACCTCGCGACCGCGCACTCGCCGTCAGGCGCGGGGCAGTCGGTGTCGCCGGTGCACGGGACGTCGCCGCCGCCGCCGGAGCCGTCGATGCCGCCCGCTCCGCCGTCCCCGCCGGCTCCGCCGTCCCCGCCGGCTCCAGCGTCGCCTCCGTTGCCGCCGTTGCCATCGACTCCGCCGGCGCCACCATCGCTCCCGCCGTTGCCACCGCCGGAGCCACCATCGCCACCGCCGGAGCCACCATTGCCACCGCCGGAGCCGCCATCGCCACCGCCGGAGCCGCCATCGCCACCGCCGGAGCCACCTCCGCCGTCGCTGCTCCCGCCGCCGCCATCGCTGCTCCCGCCGCCGCCATCGCTGCTCCCGCCGCCGCCGTCATTGCCGCCGGAGCCCCCTCCGCCCGTTCCTCCCTGTCCGCCGCTCCCTCCCGTGTCCTCATGGATGAGGCTGCGATCGGGCATCGTGACCATCTGGCAGCCCGCGGTGGCCACCAGCGAAATGCTCAACGCGAGCGCCGATCCGTAACGATTCGATCTCGAAGTCATTGACCACCTGTGTGCAGATTGGCCGGGGCGCTCGGGCTCGTGACGCTCCCCGCGCTACCCCGCGCGCAGGAGCGAGCGGGAGGGCGCATCCTAGACGCATGAGACGCTTGAAGAAAGCGCCGCACCGCCGCGCGCCGGTCCGGATCGCGTTGGCTGGCGGGCGCCGCGCCGCGTCTGCTGCGCAGCCGCTGTCCTCGCGCGCTCCCTTGGCCGGGCAGGTGGGGAGCAGCCCGCTGGCATGCTCGTTGATGGGTCCCGAGTGCGGGTATGCGCTCCGCTGCGAGCGGGGGCGAGCATGGCCCCGGTCGCGGCGCGGCGACCGAGGAGCAAAGAGCATGCGGATCGCGATCGTTTCCACCCCGTTCATCCGGGTGCCTCCCTCCGGGTACGGCGGGACCGAGCTGTTCTGTCACGAGCTGGCCGAGGGGCTGTCGGCGCGCGGACACGAGGTCACGCTCTTCGCGACGGGAGATTCGGTGGTCAGCTGCCGTCGCCGGTCCCTTTACGGGAGCCCGAGCTGGCCTCCGGCGCCGGAAGACGAGGTCAACCACGTCGCCTGGGCCTTCTCGGAGATCGCGCGCGAGGACGGGTTCGACGTGATCCACGTGAACAGCCCGATCGCCGTCCCGTTCACCCGCTTCGTCCGCGTCCCGGCGGTGCACACCCTGCACCACGCGCCCTGCGGCGAGAGCTCGCGCATCTACGCGCGCCACCCGGAGGTCGCGTACGTGGCGATCAGCGCGCGGCAGCGCGCCCTGGAGATCCCGCTGCCGCGCTCGTGCGTCATCCATCACGGCGTCACGCCGGCGCGTTATCCGCCGAGCCTGAGCGACGAGGGCTACCTCGCCCACCTGGGCCGCTACGCCGAGGAGAAGGGGACCCACCTGGCGCTCGACGTCGCGAGGGCCGCGGGCCTGCCGATCAAGCTCGCGGGCCGCGCGCACCCCAAGGACCGGATCTATTATCTCCAGGAGGTCGCCCCGCGCCTCCGGGAGAGCGGGATATCGGACCTCGGGGAGATGGGCCACGACCGCAAGGTCGCGCTCCTGCGCGGGGCCCGCGCCGTCCTCTGCCCGCTCCAGTGGGAGGAGCCGTTCGGGCTGATCGCCATCGAGGCCATGCTCTGCGGCACCCCGGTGCTCGGCTTTCGCCGCGGCTCCTTCCCCGAGATCGTCGACGAGGGCGTCACCGGCTACCTGGCGCCGCCGGGCGACCTGTCGCGCCTCGCCGCGCTCGCGGCGGGCCTGACCCGCTTCGATCGCGCCGCCTGCGCGCGCCGCGCGCGCGAGCGCTGGAGCAGCGCCGTGATGGTGGGCAAATACGAGGAGCTCTACCGGACCGTGACCGGCCCGCGGCGCGCCGAGGGCTCCCGGGCGGCGTGATCGCCGCGCGGGAGGTCGAGGGGCTCAGTTGACCTGGGGTGGGATGGCCACCTGGCACTCGTTGGCTGGCGTCATCCATTTGATGGCGTTCAGCCAGAAGCGCTCGACCTGATACTCGGGATGCTCGACCCACTCGGTGTTGTAGGTGATCCACTCGTCGCCCCAGACCAGCACCCGGCCATCGCCGACCTCCAGCGCCTTCAGCACGTCGTGGCCGTCGCCGGTCGCCAGCGTGGTGCCCTCGCCGACCACCGGGTAACCGGTGTCCACGCCGACCGCCTCGATCCCGTCGAGCACCGGATGCCCCGCGGTCCACTCCGTGATGGGCACCGTGGCGCCGCCTCGCCTCGGGAGGATCTGCGCTGCGTCGTAGCTGACGCCGAGCGGAGCGAGCAGCGTGTTGACGTTCGCGCGCTCCCGGGTCTGGCCGTACCCGATCAACGTCATGAGGCCGCCGCCCTTCGAGATCCAGTCGCGGAGCGCCTCGACCTCGGCGTCCGAGTACGTGCGACCGATCTCGCTCACGTCCTGGATGACGATGACCTGGTGCTTCGCGAGCTCCTCCGCGGTGAGCTCGGCGTCGTTCAGGCCGAAGGCGCCGTTGGTGCTGCGCTCGTTCAACCAGGACTCGAAGACGTCGCCGTCGCCCCACCGGCCCGGCTTGCCCAGCGTGGCGATGCGGAGGCAGTCGCAGATGCCGTCGCCGCCGACATCGACGTCGTCGACGATGCCATTGCCGTCGTTGTCCAGGCCATCGCAGGCGTCCTCGTTGCTGGGCGCGCCGCTCCCCGAGCTGCTGTTGCCGCTGCCGGCGCTCGTGGTCAGGCTGCCGAAGTCGTCTCCGCCGCTGCTCGAGGCCACGCCCCCGACGTCGTCTCCGCCGCTGCCCGTGCTGCCCGCGCTGCCCGCGCTCCCCGTCGTGCCGCCGCTGTTCCCGGCGCTGCTGGGGCGGTCGGCGCTGGAGCACGCGGCCGCTTGCAGCGCCGCAGCGATGCACGCGACCCGCAGCAGATGTCCGACCGGAACCCGACCGAAGGACGACAGGCGAGATCTCGAGTTCATGGCTCTCTCCAAGAAGTTAGGCGTTGATGGCGGCGGACCCAGGCGAGTCGCCGAAAGCACCAGAGCGAGGCGTCATGGTGTCTTCCGGGCGGGGCTTTGCGCAACGCGAAATAGCGGTTCTAAGGACAGACATTGGGGTCGACCGCGTGTGTCATGGCCTCGTGGTGTGACGTCGCACCGTGGGCACTGTAAATTTCGAGCCCGACGCGGTCTTCCTCAGGGTTGCACGAGCTCGACGCCGCTGAACTCGATGGGAAAGGTGATGACGGTCGTCACCCCGCCTTGCGGCGAGGGGAACTGCATCTTCTCGAAGGCATCGGCCACGCAGCGATCGACCTGCTGATTCTTCGCCGTCGACCTCACCACGTCAGCCCTGTTCACCCTGCCGGTCGGACCGATGGTCGCCTTGACGGTCACCTTCCCCGTGAACTTCGGCGAGCTCTTGACGCCGATCTTGTAGCACTCGTCGAACAGCTCGCCGTGCTTCTCCACGACGTCGCGGACCTGCATCTCGGAGATGTTGCCCCCCAGCGTGCCGGTCGCGGTGGCCGCGCCGGGCCTCACGTTGCCGTCCGGTCTCGCGTTGGCCGGCGGCGGCGGGGGCGCCTCGACCGGCGTCCCCGCCGCGGGGGCCTGCGCGTCCGGCGGGGGCGCCGCGGGCTTCGGCTCCGGGGGGGCCGAGGTCGTCGGCTCCGGGGACGCCGACGACCTCGGCCCCTCCGACGCGGGCTGCGCCGGCGACTGGGCGGCTGGCGGGGCGGCGCAGCCCGCCGCGAGCGCGAGGATCAGAACCAACCCTGTTCGGCGAGAGCTCATGCCCGAAGGTAAAACCCGAACGCGGGGCCGTGTCCACGGGGATAGCGGCGCTCGCTCAGCGCAGCCGCAGGACCTCGACCTCCGACGCGCCGCCGCGATCCACGAGCTTCGGCGCGCGGCCGCGCTCGCGCGCCGTCATGGACGCCCAGAACACCTCCGTCCCTGGCCGCTTCCGGATCGGCACCGGATCGGCATAGAGGAAGCCCGTCCTCCAGCGCTGCGGCGAGATCGCCGTCGGCGGTCCGACCTCGCGGACGACCGGGTCCGCCATCGTCGTGGACAGCGGGGCGCGCTCGACGACCCGGGAGCGCACCGCGAGCACCACGTCGCTCGCCGCCGGGCCCCCCGCGCGCACGAAGATCGTGAGGAGCGAGCAGGCCCCCTCGTGGAACGTCGTCCCGAGCAGCTCCGTGCCGTCGTCGAACCGCGCCTCGATCGGCGCGAGCGCGGCGCGGATCTCCGCGAAGAGCGCCGCCGCGCGCGCGCCGTCGCCCGCGCTGAGCGCCATGTTGTGCGCGATCCGCTTCTGCTCCAGCGTCTCCGGCGGCGCGGCCGGCGGCTCCGCTGGCTGTCCGAAGTGCGCGCGGAGCTCCCACGTGAGGAACGGATCGGGCACGATCTCGCGCTCGGGCTCGGTGCCCGAGACGAGGTACCAGGCGAGGAGCCCCGGCTCTCGCTCGCGGAACGAGAAGGCCTCGATGCCGCTCGCGCCGCTTGCCGAGAGCGTGCGCGCCCCGGCGCCCGCGCCGAGCGCCCAGAACGGGCCCACCGCCGTCACGTCGAAGCGCTGCGCGAGGCTCGCCTGATCCCGGTCGAGCATGAACCGCGTGTCCACGAGGTAGGCGCCGCGCGGCGGCGCTTCCTTCGGCGGGGGTCGGCTCGGCGTCACGACGCGCCCGCCGAGCGCCCAGACCTGGGCCCAGGTGGCCTTCATGCTCTCGTGCATCGCGACGGGCGCGTCGGTCGGCGTCCCCGGCAGCCTCGGCGCGAGCCATCGCAGGAACGCCGTCTTCGCCCCGTCGGAGTCGATGAGGTGTCCCCGCTCGTTGAAGCGCCCGCCTGTCTCGCGTGCATAACGCAGCGCCGGGAGCCCGTCGCGCAGGATGGCGGCGAGCGGCACGAGCCACAGCGCGAGCGCCGCGAGCGCCGGCCCGCCCGACGGCGCGTCGAGCGCCGGCCCGCCCGACGGCGTCGCGACCCGCGCGGCTCGCCGCGCTGCGGCCGCGCGCTCCAGGAGCGCCGCGCCGGTGTCGACGAGGGCGGCGGCGGCGAGGGCGAAGTAGGCCGCGAAGTAGTGCGGCCAGAAGATGTGGATGTCGGCGCCTTGCCGGAAGACGACGTACTGCACCGCCGCGGTCGCGAGGTAGAGCAGCGGCAGCGCGTCGTGCTCGCGCCGGAGCAGGGCGAGCCGCGCCGCGCAGACGATCGCGGCGAGCTTTCCGGCGGCGATGGCGATCGGCGTGAACGAGAGCTCGAGCCAGTACCGCCGGCTCTCGAGCACCTTGCCGAGCGGCTCGGCGTTCCCCGAGGAGCGGAGCCCGTAGCTCATCAGGAGGTCGCCGAGCTTGCCGGCATGCTGGAAGAGGGCCAGGTAGAGCGCGGCCGTCAGCGCGGCGAGCGAGGCCGTGAGCACCCACCACGCGGCGTAGCGCCGCTCGGGGAGCGGGCCGAAGACGCGCCTCGGGAGCAGGTAGGCCCGGATCGCGCCGAACGCGAGCAGCCCGCCCGTGAGCACGAACGCGGGCCAGTCGGCGTGCATGCCGAGCGCGAGCCCGAGCGCGCTCAGCGCGAGGTAACGGCGCCTGGATGTCTGTAACAGGCGGACGTAGCCGAAGAGCCCGAGCAGCGTCCAGGCCATGACCGGGACCTCGAGCGCGTTGAAGTTCGCGAACGAGAGCGTGATCGGCAGGACGACGAACGACGCCGCCGCGGCGGCCCCCGCGGCGGGGCGGTAGACGCTCCGGCCGAGGGCGTAGAGCAGGGGCGGCGTCGCGGCGCTCAGAAGGACGGCGGGCAGGCGGCAGATGACGTCGTGCCGCCCGAGGACCTCCATGAACGCGGCCGTCGTCCAGAAGATCCCCCACGGGTGGTGGCAGTAGTACATCCCGGGCGCCGGCCGGCTCGCTGTGTACTCCCACACGGGTCCGGGGATCTTCCAGCGGAGCATGTTCTCCGCGATGATCCCGACGCTCGCCGACGACGCGTAATGTCCGGCGAGGACGGGTCCGAACATCTCCCACGCCGCCGCGAGCGCGAACCACGCCGTGGCGAGCGCGGTGACGGCGAGCGCCGCGCGGGCCTCGCGGCGGGACGCGGCGGGGAGGCCGCGCAGGTCGGTCGGACGGGGGGCGAGGCGCGGGGGCAGCAACGTGGGCGCAGCCTATCGCGTCGGCGGCGTCGCGCGGGCAGGTGGAGCGCCGAGGAGCGGGCGCCGCGCGCCGCTGCGGCGCGGGTCGATGCGCGCGCCCCGGTCGGGTAGGATGGGGGCATGTCGACCGAGGCGCACAGGCAGGTCCATCGGCGGGCGCACCGTGACGGCAAGGAGCGTGATCCGACGTTCTATCCGGTGGAGAAGAAGATGGGGGAGGACTCCCTTCAGACGTGGATCGTGGAGCTCCTCCGTCCTCTCATCGAGCGCTGGTACGAGGCGCTCGGTCGGCCGAGGTTCGTGGGGGCGGACCAGTTCATCTATTATCAGCAGTTCAACCCTTCCAAGGTCGTGGCCCCGGACGTGTACGTGCTCCCTGGCGTGCCGCCGGGCCGGCGCGTGCGGAGCTGGAAGGTGTGGGAGACGGGCATCGCCCCGAGCTTCGCGCTCGAGGTCGTCTCGTCCGACGAGCCTTACAAGGACTACGTGGACGCGCCCGAGCGCTACAGGGAGCTCGGGGTGAAGGAGCTCGTGATCTTCGATCCCGACTGGGAGCGGGGCCGCGATCGGGTGCGGTGGCAGCGCTACCGGAGGCTGAAGACGCGCGGCTTCGTCCGGGTGGAGACGACGAACGTCGACAGGATCCACGCGCGCGTGCTCGGCTGCTGGCTGCGGGTGATCGGCGCCGGCGAGGAGGCGCGCCTCCGGCTGGCCACGGGGCCCGAGGGCGAGGAGCTCTTCCCGACCGCCGCGGAGGCGGAGCGCGCGGCGAAGGAGGCGGAGCGCGCGGCGAAGGAGGCGGAGCGCGCGGCGAAGGAGGCCGCGCTGGAGCGCGTGGCGGCGCTCGAGGCCCAGATCGCGAGCGCCGCGGGGGCGAGGGGCAAGGGACCCGGGGCCCCGTGAGCCTCGCGCGGCCCGCGGCCGTTCAGGCCCGGAGCAGCGTCACCCGCCGGCCCGACGGCGTCTGGGCCTCCTCGATCCGCGTGCGCGCCTCGACGTCCCCCGCCGCGGCGCGGCGGTCGAACAGCACGAGCACGCCCTCGTCGAGGCCGAGCTGGGCGAGGTAGCCGTCGAGCTGCGCGAGCCCCTTCGGCGTGGGATCCTTCTCTCCCTCGCGCCAGACCTTGAGCTCCAGCGCCGCGCGCTGCGCGGCGCGTGACCCGTCCGGCGCGCGGTAGGGCCACCGGATCAGGAGGTCGATCCTCCCCCGGCCGAGGCCGTACTCCCGCTCGAGCAGCCCGCCGCCGTTCACCACCCGCTGCAGGAAGGCCATCAGCACGAGCTGCGGCGCGACCTCGTGGTAGCCGAGGTTGCCGGAGAGCGCCTCGCCGTGCTCCCTCCAGAAGGCGGCGAACTCCCGGAGCAGGCGCGCGACGTCGAGCTGGCCGTCGGGCAGCACGAAGCTCCTCGGCTCGGCCAGGATGACGGGCTCCACGTCGCCGGCGAGCACGCGGGCGATGACCTCGCGGTAGATCGGGTTCGCGATGCGCGCGGGGTTGTTCGGCGCGATGAGCCCGAGGTCGCGGGCGTACTGGAGATCGTCCTGGTAGGCGTCGCCGACGATCGCGAGCGTGCCCGAGAGGATCGGCTCGAGCACGCGCCGGACGCGCGGCTCGTGCAGGCGGGCGACGAGCGAGTCGAGGTGGGTGGCGCGCGCCAGGATGAGGCGCTCCTTGGCCGTCTCGACGTGCGCCGCGGTGATCGGCTCGCTCGCGGGCACCGCGAGCTTTTCCACGATCTCGCGGGCGAGCGCGTTGACCAGCCACGGCTGCCCGGCCGTGAGCGCGATGGCCCGCTCGACCGCTTCTTCAGCAAAGACCTGGCCGGTGTCGGCCGTGTGCTGGGCGTAGAGCTCGCGCACCTCGCTGGGGTCGAAATCGCCGAGCTTGAGGGACTCGAGCTTGACGTTGAACGGGCTGGCCGTGCCGAGGCGGCTCGGGTCGCCGCCGCTCGCCGCCTTGTACTCGCGCACGTCGCGCAGCCCGCAGAGCACCACCGCGGCGGGAAAGTCGGCGGGGCGATCGGGAAAGCCGGCGCGCAGCTGGCGCAGCACGCTGAGCAGGCTCTGGCCTCGCAGGGCGTCGATCTCGTCGAAGAGCAGCGCCAGCGGCCGCGGGCAGGCGCGGGCCCAGGCGCGCAGCGCGATCTCGACGCGGTGGCCCTCCGGGGCGTCGGAGAAGGCAGGCGGATGCAGCGCGGGGGGAAGGGTGAGCTCGGCGCGCGCCCGGAGCGAGCTGAGCAGGATGCGCTCGGCCGCGCCGTAGTCGTCGCCCGCCGCCTCACCCGCCTCGCAGGAGAAGTGCAGCGCCGCCCAGCGGCCGGAGGCGGTGAGCTGATCGGCGAGCGCGCGGAGCGCCGTGGTCTTCCCCGTTTGCCGTGGCGCGTGGACCACGAAATAGGCGCCTTGCTCCACCAGGCCGGGCGCCTCGGGCAGGCGCCGCTCGGCCGGGATCATGTAGTGCAAATCGGGGCGGCAGGGGCCGGCCGTGTTGAAGCGGCGTGCCATGCGCGCAGCTTGCGTCCCGGAGCCGGGTGGCCGCAAGGGCCGTGCGGCGGGCGCGGGCGTCGCGGCGCTGGCGTCGCCGAGGTGGAGCCGGCACATCGCGACCTCTTCCGGCGGGCATCCGAGGCCCCATTGTCGGCTCCAGATCGACCGAACCCCCCTCGGGAGGGGGAGCCAGCACATCGCGACCTCTTCAGGCGGCCATCCAAGGCCCCACTGTCGGTTCCAGATCGACCGAACCCCCCTCGGGAGGGGGAGCCGGTACATCGCGACCTCTCCAGGAGGGCATCCAAGGCCCCTTTGTCGGTTCCAGATCGACCGAACCCCCCTCGGTAGGAGGAGCCGGTACATCGCGACCTCTCCAGGAGGGCCTCCCAGGGCCTCGGGTCGGTTCCGAGATGGTAGCTTCCCGCCACCTTGGGTACCCCGTCCCCTCCGGCGGAGCCTCTGGCGGCGCCCGCTCCCGCGCGCCGCGCGCTCTCCGGCCTGCTCCGCCGCGGCGCTGGCGCCGCGCGCCGTGCGCCCCTCAGCGCGGCGCTCGCCCTCGTCGTCGTCGCCGCGTCCGTCTATGTGATCGCCGTCCCGCTCGCGGTCGTCCGCTATCCGCCGATGACCGATCTCCCGTTCCACGCGGCCGAGACGGCGGCGTTCAGGCACTACCTCGACCCGGCGTGGCACTTCCGCGAGCAGTTCACGCTCCAGCCGCTCGCCGTCCCGTACATGTCCATGTACGCGCTCGGCGCCCTGCTGATGCTCGTCCTCCCTCCCGTGGCCGCGGTGAAGGTCGCGGCGGCGGCGATGCTCGCGCTCCTGCCCGCGGGCCTCGCCGTCCTCTTTCACGGCCTGAAGCGGAGCCCGCTCCTCGGCGTCCTCGGCCTGCTCCTCGTCTGGTGCAACCTCACCCACTGGGGCTTCCTCAACCACATGGGCGCGCTCGGCCTCTTCGCGATGGTCGTCGGCCTGACGCTCCTGCTCCTCGAACGCCCCTCGCGCGGCCGGCAGATCGCGCTCGCGCTCGCGCTCGTCGCGCTGTTCTTCACGCACATCTTCCGCTTCCCGTTCGCGCTCGCCGCCGTCGTCGGCACGGCGATCGTCGTCTTCCCGGCGACGCGGCGGCTCCGCCCCATCGCGCTCCCGCTCGCGCCCTCGCTGGCCCTCTTCGCGGCGTGGCTCGCGGTCCGGACCGACACGCTGCACGCGGCGCCCATCGCGCCCGCGCTCCACTGGGAGCGGCTCGGCGAGGTCCCGTCGCTCCTCTTCACGAGCTTCACCGACCCCGCCGAGGCGGCGGCGGCCGGCCGGGCAGCGCGCTTCGTGCTCGCCGCGCTGCTCGTCTGCGCCGCCGGCGCCGCCGCACGGCTCGCCGGCGCCGGCGGCGACGCTGCGCGCTCACCCGAAGGCGCCGGCGGCGATGCTGCGCGCTCACCCGAAGGCGCCGGCGGCGATGCTGCGCGCTCACCCGAAGGCGCCGGCGGCGATGCTGCGCGCTCACCCGAAGGCGCCAGCGCCGATGCTGCGCGCTTACCCGCTGGCGCCGGGGCCGGCGCGGCGCCCTCGCCGCAGTGGTCCTTCGCGCGCCTCGCCGCCCTCGTCCCGGTCGCCTGCGCGATCGTGTTCCTGGGCCTGTTCCTGAGCTTGCCGCTGCAGATCGGCCTCTGGTGGTACGTCTATCCGCGCGAGATCGTCGCCGCGCTGTTCCTGGCCCTCGGCGCCTTCCCGGACCTGCCGCGATCACCCTGGCTCAAGGTGCCGGCCGTGCTCGCGCTGTCGGCCGCCGCCGTCTTCCTCGGCGCCGTGGTCCGCGACAACTACCGCCGGTTCGACCAGAGCACGCGGGACTTCGACGCCATCATCGCCCGCATCCCGCAGGCGCCGAGGCTGCTCTACCTCGTCTTCGATCACGGCGGCTCCACCCGGACGACGACGCCGTTCATCCATCTCCCCGCCTGGGTGCAGGCCACGCGAGGCGGCTGGCTCAGCTTCCACTTCGCCGTCTGGGACGCCTCGCCCGTCGCCTACAGGCCCCGCGAGGAGCCGGGCGCCGTCGTCCCGCCGCCCACGCCGCTCCGGTGGGAGTGGACGCCTTCGATATTCGACGTGCGCCGCCACGGCGCCTTCTTCGACTGGTTCCTCGTCCGCCGGCGGGCAGGGGCGGATCACCTCTTCGCGAAGGACCCGAGCATCGTCGCCGTCGACCACGTCGGAGACTGGTGGCTCTACCGGCGCAGCGGCGCGCCCTAGCGGGCACGCCGGCTCCGACTTTGGGTTACCATGTAGCCCATGCGCACCTCGCCTGCGTCTCTCCTCGTCGCCGCCGGCTTCGCCCTCGTCGCCGTGTGCGCCTGCGGCTCCGAGGACCCCGTGGGCCCTGGCGGCGCGGAGGGCGGCGGGCTCCCCGCCGGGCCCGTCTGCACGGAGCCCACGCCGGTGCCCTGCGAGGACGAGGTCTTCCAGCAGATGAACCTCCAGGACGCCGTGGCGCCCGGGGAGATCGTCAACGAGCAGGACGGCGCCGGCATCCGCTCCCTCGTCGACGCCACCGCGGGCGGCCCCTTCGCCTCCGAGCCCGACGCCTACGTCTATGCCCGGTTCACGGACGCCGGCCTCGAGAAGGTCGAGATCTCCGACGAGGCATCGCTCCAGTCCATGGACTGGGACATCGCCTTCCGGCGCTACATCGTGCGCATCAACAGCGGCCACTCCGGGCCTTCCTGCGTCACGGCGGCGCGGCTCCCGGGCACCCCGGACTACGATGGGATCACCGAGGCGCCCGGCGAGCCGAGGCTCCGCAGCGACGAGTACTTCACCGAGAGCTGCAGGCTCATCCCCGACGGCTCCGGGCTGGACTCCCCGGCGACGGCGCTCTCCGGCTACTGGACCTACCCCGGGTGCGTGAAGATGACGGGCCTCGTCTACGTGCTCCAGCTCGCCGACGGCCGGCGCCTCAAGCTGACCGTCACGCACTTCTACAACGAGCAGACGCAGGCGCAGTGCCAGGAGACCGGGATGATCCCGATGGAGGACACCGGCTCCGCCAACTTCCAGATCCGGTGGGCGTTCCTGCCGTGACGCGGACCGCCTGCGCGGCGCCCGCGTGGCGCCGCGGTCTGGCCCGCGCCGCGGCCCCGTGGCGCCGCCTGGGCCGCGCGGCGGCCTGGCTCGCGCCGGCGCTCGCGGCCTCGCTCGCGCCAGCGCTCGCCGGCTGCGGCGCGGACGACACGGCCGCGGCGCCGCTCGACGGGCCCGCCGCGGCGCCGCTCGAACGGCCCGATTCGCGCGGCACGAGCCTCCAGTTCCGGTTCGATCCGGACGACGTCGTCGAGACCTTCGCGTCGGCGTCCGGGAGCTTCCTCGTCCATTTCGCGCGCGAGGGGCGCTGCGCGGTGCCCGCCGAGGACGGCGACGCGACGGGCGTCCCCGACTTCGTCGAGGAGGTCGCCGCCGTCTACGACGAGGTCATCACCCACTACCGAGACGTCCTCGGCTTCCGGCCGCCGAGGAGCGACGAGGACCTGCCCGACAACGGCGGCGACGGCCGCTTCGACGTCTACCTCGTCGACTTCGCCGGCGTCGGCGACGGGGCGTTCCGCGTCGACGCCTGCGCCGAGGAAGGCGGGGACCGCTGCGCCGGCTTCATGACCCAGGAGAACGACTACAGCGGCTACGGCTATCCGTCGACGCTGGCGGCGAACCGGATCCTCGGGAGCCACGAGCTCTTCCACGCGGTGCAGGCGGGCTACGACCACGGCCAGGACACGCTGATCACGGAGGGGACCGCGGTCTGGGCGACCGAGTCGTTCGACCCCTCGCTGAAGGACTTCGAGGGCTTCGTCGACGGCTACCTCGCGAACACGGATCGGTCGCTCGACGTGCCCTTCACCGGCCCGGTCGACCCCTTCAGCTACGGGAGCGCGCTCTTCTTCCAGTTCCTCGAGGAGCGCTTCGGAGACGGCACGGTCCGCGCGCTCTGGGAGCGCCTCGAGGACGGCGCGAACGGCGAGGCGGATCCGGTGTGGTTCGAGCAGCTCGACCCCTTGCTCTCGTCGCGGGCGCAGACGACGTTCGCCGAGGCGTTCGTGGAGTTCGCCGCCTGGAACCTGCTCACCGGATCGGCCGCGGATCCCGAGCGCTCCTACGCCGCCGGGTCCGGCTACCGCGGGCTCGCCCCGGAGGAGGTCGCCGCGCCCTACGCGGACGGGCTGCGCGTCTTCCACGCGTCGGCGCAGTACTTCAGCGTCTCCCCCGCCGGGCGCGCGACCATGACGGCCGCGCTCGCGGCGCCCGCGGGCGATCCGGCGCAGCTCTCCGGCCTCGCGCTGCTGCTCGCGCCGCGGCGCGGCCGCGTGTACGGCGAGGTGGTGCGCGCCGGCGACGTCGCCTCCGGCGCGGCGCTGGTCGATACGGCGGGCGCCGATGACCTCGCCGTGATCGTGGTGAACGGCCTGCAAGAAGGCGAATCTCGCAAGCCGACGCTGTGCATCGGCGCGCCGGACGAGGTCGCCGCGTGCCGGGCCGCCGCGGAGGCCACCGGCGGCGGCGGCGCCGGCGGCGAGGCGCCCGCCGAGGGCGCAGCGGGCGGCGTCGACGACGGCGGGTGCGGCTGCCGCGTCGCGGCGCCGGCCGCCGCGGCCGCGAGCTCCGCCGCGTCCTTCGGCTGCGCGCTGGGCGCCTCGCTGCTCGCGCTGGCCGCGCGCCGGCGCCGGCGCTGAAAGGGAGCTTACGCGCCGGGCGACGCGCTCGGTGGCAGGGCGAGCGGCGCTCGGTGAGCCGCGTCACCCGGCGAGCGCTCTGCCGCGCCGGCCCCGGGCGCTCGTCGTCCCGTGAGCCGGATGCGCTAGCCTGCTGGAGATGAGCGAGCCCCGTTCCGAGGACGTATGCCCTTTCCTCCGCGAGGACGCCGACGGCATTCTTCGCTTCGCCATCGAGGGCGATATCTCGGAAGAGATCGCGCGCTCTCTCTGCGCTGTGTTCCGGCGCGTGTCGGAGAGCGGTCGCGAGGTCTTCGTGCTCGCCGACGCCCGCCGCGTCGGGACCCTGACGGCGGCGGCGCGCAGCGCGATGGCGGAAGAGCTGCGCGGCGTGCGCTTCGGCGGGGTCGCGGTCTTCGGGGCGAGCTTCTCCGTGCGCGTCGTGACCACGCTCGCCTCGAGGAGCGTGCAATTCTTCACGGGCGAGGTCTATCCGATGGCGTTCTTCGACACGGAGGACGAGGCGTGCGCGTGGCTGCTCGCCCAGCGAGACGCGATCCGGGCGACGCAGCGGCAGGGCGCATGACGCCCGCCGCCCTCCGGGGGGGGCGCCGCCGGCCCAGCGCCGGCGGGCCGGACGCGCGTCGCGGGGACGCGCTACCATGCCTGGCATGAGCGATCCCCGTCCGGCGGGCGCGCGCTTCGAGCTCCGCGAGGAGCCCGATGGCCTCCTGGTCATCGCGACCGACGGCGATGTCCTGGAGGACAACGCGCGCGCGCTCGTGGACGCCTTCCAGCGCCTGACGGACAGCGGCCGCGAGGTCCTGGTGCTCGCCGACGCGCGTCGCTGCGGGGCGGTCGCGCCGGCGGCGCGGAAGGTGTACCTGGACGGGCTGCGCTCGGCGCGCCTCGACGGGATCGCGGTCTTCGGAGCGAGCTTCTCCATCCGCGTCATGGCGACGCTCATCGTGAAGAGCATCAACCTCCTCACGAAGCGGCTCCCCGTGCTCGTGTTCTTCGAGACGGAGGCCGAAGCGCGCGCGTGGCTCCTCAAGCAGCGGGGAGCGCTCCGGGTCGGGCGGCGGATCCAGGCGTGACGTCACCCTCGGCGGCGCGCGGACGACCCGGCGCATGCGCAGCCCCGAGCCGCGACCCACGCGCTCGATCGGCCGCTTCGCCGGTCGTCGCGCGGGTGGCGTCCGTGAGCGAGCGAACGTCGTACCGCCGCGCAAACGAGCTACCGTGCACGCCATGAGCGACCCCCGCATCGACGACGCAAGCCGGGCCCTCTGCGAGGACGCCGAGGGGATCCTGTGCACCGCCATCGAGGGCGATATCTCGGACGACACGGCGCGCGCCATCGCCGCCGCGTGCAGGCGCCTGTCGGAGAGCGGCCGCGCGGTCCTCGTGCTCTCCGACGCGCGCCGCACCGGCACCATCTCGGCGTCGGCGCGCAAGGTGATGGCGGAGGAGCTCCGCGGCGTGCGCTTCGACGCGATCGCGGTGTTCGGCGCGAGCTTCGCCGTGCGCGTCGTCTCCACGCTCGCCGCGAAGAGCGTGCAGATCCTGACGAGGCAATCCTATCCGGTCGAGTTCTTCGAGACGGAGGGCGAGGCGCGCGCATGGCTGCTCTCCCAGCGGGACGCGCTCCGGGCGACGCGGCGGCGGGGCGCGTGAGCGATCCCCGACCGGAGGGCGCGCGCCTCGATCTCCGCGAAGAGCCCGACGGCGTCCTGTTCGTCGCGATCGTGGGCGACATCTCGGAGCCGATAGCGCGCGCGATCACCGCCGCGTGCCAGCGCGTGCGGGACAGCGGCCGCGACGTGCTGGTGCTCGCCGATGCGCGCGGCAACGGGGCGCTCCCGCCTCCGGCGCGCAAGGCGTTCGCGGAAGGGCTGAGCTCGGCGCGCCTCGATGCGGTCGCTGTCTTCGGAGCGAGCTTCTCCATCCGCGTCATCGGGACGCTCGTCTTCAAGAGCATGAACCTCCTCGCGCAGCGCTCGCACGCCATCGCGTTCTTCGACACGGAAGGCGAGGCGCGCGCGTGGCTCCTCGCGCAGCGGGGCGCGCTCCGGACGGGGCGGCAGCCCGGGGCCTGACATCCCCTCAGCGGCGCGCGCGGGCCGCGCCGCGCCGGCGCGCCGCCGCGGCCAGGCCGAGGAGCGCCGCCGCCGCGAGGCCTCGCCGCTCGCCTGAGCCCGCGCCGGTCGAAGCGCACGCGCAGCCGGCGCGCTGGTCGCCGGCGCCTTCGCCGCCTCCCGAAAGCGGCGGCGGCTCGTCCCCGAGCACCTCCGTGAGCGCCGCGACAGGGTCGATGATCCCGTGCCCGAAGATGGGATCGTGCCCGCTCTCGTCGGGGACCGCGTAGGGCGCCAGCCGCGCCGTCCGGATCATGACGTCGTAGAGCTCGCCCGCGGTCCGCTCGGGCGCGGCGCTCACGAGCAGCCCCGCGACGCCGGCGGCGACAGGGCACGCCGACGAGGTGCCGCCGAACCGGTCGGTGTAGTCGCTCGCGTCGTCCCCCTCGCTCCCGGCGATGTCGGTGCTCAGCGTCCCCGTGGGCGCGACGAGATCGATGGATCTCCCGCGGTTCGTGAACGACGTCGCGTCTTCCAGGTGGTTGACGGCGCCCACGGTCAGGACGCCGCGCACGGCCTGGAGCTCGTCGTCGAGGATCTCCCGGTCGTCGTTGCCGGCGGCGAACAGGACGAGCGCCCCCTTCCCGTTGCGCCCGGCGTCGAACAGGCGGTTGATCGCGGCTTCGACCACCCTGGGGACGGGCATCGGGTCGGCGTACCCCCAGCTGTTCGACACGACGGCGGCGTTCACCTGCAGGGCGAACTCGAAGGCGTCGACCGAGGCGGAGATCGGCCGCGGCTCGTCGTCGATCAGCCGCACGCACCGCAGCCTGCAGGCGGGGCAGCCGCCCGCGATGCCCACGCCGTTGTTGGTGTCGGCGGCGATCAGGCCCGCGCAGGCCGTCCCGTGGTTCACGCTCTGCTCGCCCGGCTGGTAGGTGGGGTCGTCGTCGTCGTCGATGACGTCCAGGCCCGGATCCATCTTCGCGGCGAGATCGGGGTGATCGAGGTCGCAGCCGGTGTCGATGACGACGATGGACGTGGCCGCGTCTCCCTGCGCGCGCCCCCAGGCCTCTTGCATCCGGAGGTCGTCGAAATACCACTGGTCGGGCAGGCGCGGATCGTCCGGCGCGAACGGCGCGCCGTGCGCCTTGAGGCGCACGTGGAGGTCCGGGATCGCCTCGCGCACGAAGGCCGGCCGCGCCGCGCCCTGGAGGCGCTGGGCGAGGTCGAGGCCGTCGCCGCCGCCTTTGTCCCGGACGAGCCACAGCCCGATCGAGGGCATCAGCGGCCTCACCAGCTCCACGCCAGCGGCGCCGAGCGCGTCGAACATGTCCAGCGCGCCGGGCTCGACCTCCACGATCGCGGTCGCGCCGACGCTCGCCTCGACCGTCCGGCCGCCTGGATAGCGGAGCCGCACCGGCGCGAGCGCGCGCGGCGTCGAGGAGGCGCCCAGCGCGGCCGGACCGAGCCGCTCGACCGCGACGTGGCGCCCGCCGTCCATGAACCACGCGTCGCGCGCCTCCTCCGCATCCTCGCGCACGGCCGCGCGCGGGCTGGCGAGGCCGTCGCCCGCCATGGCGGCAAGGAGGAGCGCCGCCGAGGAGAGCACCGCCGCCGGCTTGCGTCTCATGGCTCTCCTGGATCTACCGGACCCCGCGGCGCTCGGTCTACCGGAGAGCGCGCCGCGGTGGGGCTAGCCCTTCCCCGGGCCCCGGATCACCATCGACACGAGCATGTCCCTCATCTTCGAGAGCTCGTCCCGCACCGCTCCGCCGTCGGGGAGCGACGTGAGCCGCAGCGTGACGCGCTCCAGGAACTGCTGCCTCGCCCTCTCGAAGCCCGGCACCTGCTGGTCGTGCAGCGCGCAGGTCACCAGCTCGTGATCGAGCAGCCGCCAGAAGAACTTGCCGTCGACGGTCGTGGCGCCGAGCCTCCCCGTGAAGCCGACCACCGCCCGCGCTCCCGCGTCGAGGAGCCTGTCGAACAGCGGGCCGGTCGCGGTCTCGCCGCAGCAAAAATAGAGCACGCGATTGCGCGCCCAGAGCTCGATCTCCTGCGCCGGGCTCTCGTGCGACAGCAGGATGCCGTCGGGCGACTCGTCGTCCACAACGCAGCTCGTCTTGCCGTGGGACGACACAACGATCGCCCGGAAGGGATTGCCCGTGCTTTCGGCGCGCGCGATCTGGCGGAGTATCCGCCTCCGCTCCGCGCTGGCGCGTCCGAACGGTACGATGGAGAACTGCTCTCCCATACGCCCGTAGAGCTGCGTGCGTCCGGCCGCGAACCACGCGCTGTCCGGGTCGAAGGATGTGTCAATCGAGAGTACAGGTCGAGCCGTCATCCTACCTCCGTCGAAGATCCCCCGGTGCGCGTTGGACATCGCTCGCTCGCGCGCCGGACAGCGCCCGCTGCGCCGAGCCGCTGGCGTACGGCATCAGGCCGTGTCCATCGGCTTCTTCGCAGCATGCTCTCTTCCCGCGGCCATTCCGGACCCCTGCCACGAGACTTGCAGCAGTCTAGGATAACAACCGTAGGGAAACTCCTACTAGAAAAATCGCATTCGCTCCGACGAATTTCTCGGGTCTGGCTGACTTGTAGGGTGGCGCTAGGGCGTGCGTGCGGCTCAGGTTTTTACGTCCGGCTTCAGCACGCGCGTGTTGCGTGAGGGTATCGTTTCTAACAGCCGTCCCGTTGTCCAGCCGTCCAGTTATCCAGCCGCTCAGCCGTCCGGCCGTCTCTGAGCTGCGTGTCCGGGCGCTCACGGCACCGGGGGCCACCGGGGAGAGGGGGCTGGAGAGGCAGCGCATGGTTCAGGGGAGGGGCGCTGCGGCGTCCGTCTGGCCCAGGACGAGCCTGCGGGGCTCCCCCTGCTGCAGCGCGCGCATCCTCGCGTGCATCTGCTGCCCGAGCGCTTCGCGCGCGCCGTCGTCAAGGAGCTTCCTGACCTTGGGGAACAGGTGCTCTTCCTCCTCCTTGTGGTGGTGCTCGAGCTGCTCGGCGAGCACATGGAGCTTGGCCCCGAACGTCTCGTCCGCGGCGTCGAGGGCCACGAGATCGGCCAGCACGCGCTTGATGGACAGGTGCTCTTCCAGCGACTCGAGGAGGATATCCTCGGTGCGGCGAGCCCGGACCGCCGGGTAGAAGTCCTGCTCTTCGATCGTGATGTGGGTGGCGAGGAGGTCGGCGGCCGCGGAGAACTGCGCCGCGTCGACGGAAGAGGCCTCTTTCAGCTCGGAGAATCGCTGCTCGAGCTCGCGGTGGTGGCGTACGAGGAGATCGATGGCGTCCATGAGATCTCTATGGAGCGCATACCGCCGGCGAGCAAGCGGGAGAGGCGCGCAATGCGGGCCAGATCGAGATTCACGGATTCAGCTGCCCCGTGGCGCCGGACCCGCAGCGCGGCGGCGGCATGGCGCGTCTGCGGGGGTCGAGCGAAGAGGGATGATGATCATGGCGGTATGTCGCGCCGCCGCCCGCAAGGTGCCTGTTTGCCCCAGGGAGCTCCCTTGCAGGCGGCAGGCCTCTCCTGACGCCGTGGATCAGGGGCGCGATCTCCCGCTGTCTCCTCTGTCCCATCGAGCTTCCGGCGAGCGGAGCGCGCGAGCGCCGCCCCTCAGGCGAGGTCGAACAGCAGCACCTCGCCCGCGCCCTTCCCGACGAGGTGGAGCGACTGACCTGCTCCTCCCGCGCCGGGGGCGCCGATGGCCGCCGCGTCGCCGGCCTCGAGCAGCGTCCCGTTCAGCTCGACGCTCCCGCGCGCGACGTGGACCCAGGCGTTTCGGCCGGCCGGGAGCTCGTAGCGCGCCTCTTCGCCTTGCCCGAAGAGCCCCGCGAACAGGCTCACGTCCTGGTGGACCGTGACCGAGCCCTCGCGCCCGTCCTGCGAGGCGACGAGCCGCAGCTTGCCCTGGCGCTCTTCCTTCGAGAACGCCTTCTGCTCGTAGCTCGGCGTATACCCGCGCCGATCGGGCACGATCCAGATCTGCAGCAGGTGGGTCGCGCCCGCCTTCGAGGTGTTGTGCTCGCTGTGGTACACGCCCGTCCCCGCCGACATGCGCTGGACCTCGCCAGGGCGGATGATCGACCCGTTCCCCATGCTGTCCTTGTGCGCGAGCTCCCCCTCCAGGACATAGGTGACGATCTCCATGTTCTGGTGCGGGTGCATCCCGAACCCCCGCGACGGGGCGACGCGGTCGTCGTTGATGACCCGCAGCGCACGGAAGCCCATGTGCTCCGGATCCTGGTAGTCGGCGAACGAGAACGTGTGGAACGACTGCAGCCACCCGTGGTCGGCATAGCCCCGCTCGCCAGAGCGCCGGATCACCATCGAAGAAGTGCTGTTGGCCATGAACTCAGCATGCGCCCGCCGATCCATCTTGTGAATCGGCATTGTTCTGATGGGAACCATCTACGACGTAGATGGATGCCCCTGGGACACGGTCGCGTCAGACGACCTCGAGGTTGGTCGTCTCGGCGTCCAGCCAGGGCCCGCCCTTCGGGTGGATCACGAACGCGTCGAAGGTCGCGGCCGTCGCGCGCACGCCGGCCGGCCTGAGCTGGTCCTGGGGGACGATCGCCAGGTTCGGCGCGCTCACCGTCGGTGCGGTCGTCTTTCCGCCGAAAGCCTCCGACGCCGCGCGCATCACCGCCGCGAGCCGATCGGCGGTCGGCTCCGGCAGGAAGAGCGCGCCGAGCGTCGCCACGCGGTCGATCCCCCGGGCGGTCGCGATCTCCGACAGGAACACCACCGCGGCGCCGACGGCCTGGCCCGCCTCCTCGACGAGCAACAGCCGGCGCGGCCGTGGATCGCGGAGGGCGTGCTCGAGGTGCGCCGCGTCGGGCGCCGACCACAACACGCGCTCGCCGCTGCACGCCGCCATCACGGCGAGCACGTCCTGCACGGCCGATGCCGGCGCGGCCACGGCCCGCGGCGGCGCGGCGCTCGCCCGGGGGAGAAAGCCGTGGTTCCGGCACGTGGTGAGCTGCTTCAGCTCGAGACCCACCGCCGCCACCGCCTTGAAGAGCACGCGCTGCGCGGGCGCGGACCGCGCCTCCACGAACACCGCGATGGGCAGGCGGGTCGTCCGGAGGCCGGCGAGGAGCTCCGTGTACAGCCGGCTCGCCAGCCCTTGCCCCTGGAACTTCGGCCGCACGCTCACGAACGAGAGGACATATCCCTCCGACGTGGCGCCCCGGAACCGGAAGCGGCGCGGCGCGACGCCGATGAAGCCGGCCGGCTCGCCGCCCTTTCGCGCGAGCACGGCCTGCGGCGACGGGCCGGGGAAGCCGAACTGCCATCTCAGGTAGCCGGCCGTGTAATGGAGGGTCGGCGGAGGCCACGCCTCGCGCAGGACGAAGCTGGCCTCCTCCGCCGCCGCGACCGGATCGACGCGCTCGAACTTCATGGACGCGATGCCTCTCACATCCCCCGGGAAACGGAACTGCGAGCAAGCGGCGGAGCGGCGATGCGCCGCTCTACAGGGTTGCCATTTCGGGAGCGCGCCGCACGACATCGGGCCAGCCGGCCGGATCGCCGCCGTGCTGGGCCAGGAACGCGTAGACCCACCGCTCCAGGCCGAACGCGATGCACACGCTGTGCATCGGGCCCGCGCCCTCGACATCGCAGCTGAACGCGCGGCCGAAGAAGTCGGTATGGTAGTTCAGCGAGCCGGCCGCCACGCGCTCGCCCTCCGGGAGCATCAACGAGATCTCGTATTTCGTCTCGCTGCTGATCTGGAAGTACGTCTTGGCGGCCGCGTCCGGCGCGATGAAGAACGGGTCGCTCGCCGTCCGGATCTCGCCGGCGAGCCGGTGCTCGTCGAGGTAGCGCGCCACGATCTCGTTCCCCTGCTCGCGCAGCGCGAGGACGTTCTCCCGCGACCCGAGGAAGACGATCTCCCGCATCGTGAACTCCCAGAGCCGCCGCAGGTCGACCATCTTGCTCGACTCGTAGCGGAAGCAGCGGCCCGCGAGGGCGTAGCGCGCGCCGCCAGCCGGCAGCACCCGGCCCCGGTTCGCCGCGTACACGTGGTAACAGACCGCCGGCGAGAGGCACACCTCCGGCGGCGCCATGTCGCTCAGCGCGCGCTCGTCGAGCGTGTCCCGGTCCTGATGCCGCGCCCGGAAATCCTCGATGAGCGGCATGTCCTCCGGCAGGTGGCACGTGAACGTGACGATGTGCGGGAACGAGCGGAAGTAGTCGCATTTCGCCAGCGTCGCCGCCGGGATCAACGTCGGCACCAGGATCGGGCTCGGCGAGAACGGCGCGCCGAGCGCCTCCAGCGAGCGATCGAAGTAGCGGTAGAGCCGCAGCGGGATGCCCTCGAGGGCGACCTGGCCCTGGCCCATCTGCGTGATCCCTGCGGGGAGCGCGCCGCCCCGGAACTCCACCCGATCACACGCCGGGCTGCGGTACACGAGCTTCCGCGTGAGCTGGCGCAGGCTGCGCTGCATGGTGCGCGCGAGGCCCTCCGCCGCCTTCGCGAGGTCGGCCGCGCGCTCCTCGGGGGCCTCGAACTCCAGCGCGGCGCCCTCGCGGACGAAGCGGATGTTCGCGATCTCCTTCGAGAGAAAGGCGATCTGCTTGGGAATCTCCTCCTGCGCCATCTCGGTCGCAGGCGCCGCGAGCTCGACGGTGACGACCCTCCTCACGGCGCGAGCTCCTGGATGAGGGAGCTCAGCGCGCGCGGCGTGCGGGCGACGCTGAACCGGTCGTCGGGCAGCGCCACGTTGAACCGGTCCTCCAGCTCGGTGAGCAGCTGGAGCGCTCGAACCGAGGAGAACCCCGCGTCGTAGATGTCGTCATCGGGCTTGATCGCGGCGGGCAAGCGGCCGACCGTGACGATGACATCGATCACCTTCTCCACCTCGATCATCATGAAAGAACTCCAGGGTTAAGATGCGCTGTCAGAGCCCGAGCGACGCGCAGCGTCGTCCGCGCCGTGCCTCCTCGCGCTCGCATCGGCGCGGTCCGCCGCGGGCGCGGGAGGCGGCGGCGGCTCGGTCCGGAGTGATGCCACCCGCCGGGCCGGATTGCCAGCGACGACGGTGTACGGAGGGACATCGGCCATCACGATGGATCCCGCCGACACCACGCTGCCCTCGCCCACCGTGACCCCCGGGAAGATCGTGGACCGGGTCCCGAGCCAGACGTTGTCCTCGATGACGACCGGCCGCACCTCGGCGTCCGAGGGAGGCAGGCCCCGCCTCCGGGCCTCTGGATCGCTCGGGTGGCCGCTCGAGTCGAGGATGAAGACGCCCGCCGCGATCATGCAGTGCTTGCCGATGGTGACCGACTTGCCGACGACGATCCGGCAGCCGTGCCCGATCCCGGTGTTGTCGCCGATCCGCAGCGTGGGGCGGTCGCAGAACCGCGCGGCGAAGATGAAGTCGGTCTTGCCGTCGAGCACCACGTTGTCACCGAGGATGATGTCGCCCCGCCCATTGATGAAGTGGATGAAGGTCCCCGTCCGGACACCCTTGCCGTACTGCGCGCAGTGCGACTTGAAATGCGGCTCGCAGACGAGCACACGCGCACCGAAATAATACACCTCGCGCGCAGCCTCGAACGCCATGCGCATCGGGACCACGAGCGGCCGCGGCGCGGGCAGGGTGAAGCTGCGGACCTGCCGGCGCACGTGGCGCAGGGCGCGGGCGACGTCGTGATCGGAGGAGGCGAGGAAACGAACCAGATTCTTCATAGAGGGTCGCTCGGCGCGGACTGGTCCAGTCTGCGATGTTCAGCGGGTCGCACGCGGCCAGAAGGACGAAACGAACGCCAGGGGGCCGGAGACTATAACCCGAAACTCGCCACGCCGAACCTGCTCCTGGCCGACCTATCTCTCTTCGGCCTGCGCAGGGCCTCTTTGGTCTCTGCCGGGTTTCTGCTGGATCTCTGCTGGGCCTCTGTTTGGCTGCTCTTCCGCCGCTCTTCCGCCGCTCTCCGCCGCTCTTCTGCTCCATGGCAAACGATGCGCCAATCGACGTTGGCGAGTAGCCTGGTTGCAAGATTTCGAAATAACGTGACGGCGAGCCGCGTTACGCCGCGTCATGGCCGGACGGGGGAGCGTCCGTGGGGCGCTTTGCCTCCATATGGGGCAAAACGCCCCGGAGCAGGGCCAGGCCGAGCGCGGCCTCGACGAGGGTGAGCGCCACGGCCCACGTCGTCGTCGAGGCGGCGATGGCGGCCAGGCGTGCGTCGCGCGTCGCGCCGGCCGCGAAGCCCTCGAAGAGCGCGGCGGCGAGCACGTCGCGCGTGCCGAAGCCCTGCGGCGTGATGGGGAGCGTCACCGCCACCATCAGGATCGGGATGTACGTGAGGGCGGCTCCGAGAGGAACGCGCACGTCGAAGAACCAGAAGGGGAGCCAGGTGCCGGCGAACAGGACGAGGAGATGCGGGATGCGCGCGGCGAGGGCGACGAGGTGGCCGCGCACGCCCGCCTCGAAGAGCGGGGCGAGGAGCTTCGCGCGGGCGAGCCGGGCGGGGCGCAGCGCGAGGATCGCGAGGTAGAGCGCGCCCGCCGCGAGGAGCAGGGCGGACCCGGCGAGCGGCCCGCCGTTCGCGGGCACGGCGACGGCGGCGAGGAGGAGCAGGCAGCCGAGCCACGACGCGTACACGACGAGCGTCGCGCCGGCGACGCGCGCGAGCGGCACGGCGTGCACGCGCGCGAGGAAGACCGTGATGAAGGCCTGACCGACGTGGTGGTTGAGCAGCGACGGGAGGTAGGAGGCGCCGCGGAGCACGAGGAAATCGCGGAAGGCGACGGGCGCGATCAGGCGGCGGTAGACGAGGACGGTCGCGAACGTGTCGGCGCCGAGGAGCGCGAGCACGAAGAGGGCGGCGAAGGCGACGAAGAGCGGGGCGTCGACGCGCGACAGGGCGGCGCGGAAGGCGTCGAAGTCGAGCCGACCGAGGACGAACGCGACGAGCGCTGCCGCCAGCGCGAAGGGCAGGGCGCGGCGCGCGCGCCCCGCGAGGCGCGGCGCGGGACGCTCCTCTAGGTCGCCGTCGCGCGGGCGCGGGCGTGGTGACGGAGCGTCGGCGAAGGTTCCCGTGTGGGTCGAGGAGCGCAACGGCGGGACCGTAGCAGAATCCCCGCGCCGGTGGCCGAGCCGAAGCCGGAGGGAGCGGAGCCCGTCGCGCGCGACCGCACGGCGCGCGGCGACCGCGCCCCACATGGGGCATAGTCGTCCGCCATGTCCAAGTACGATTACGATCTGTTCGTCATCGGCGCCGGCTCCGGCGGCGTGCGCGCAGCCCGCATGGCCGCTTCCTACGGCGCCCGGGTCGCCGTCGCCGAGTCGCGCCACCTCGGCGGCACCTGCGTCAACCTGGGGTGCATCCCGAAGAAGCTCCTCGTCTACGCCTCGCACTACGCCGAGGACTTCGAGGACGCCGCCGGCTACGGCTGGACGGTGCCCGGCCACGGCGCCAGCGGGAACGGGCACGCCGGCCCGTCGTTCGACTGGCCGACGCTCCTCCGCAACAAGGACAAGGAGATCGAGCGCCTGAACGGCGTCTACGAGCGGCTCCTGAAGAACTCGGGCGCCGACGTCCGGCGGGGGCACGCCCGGGTCGTCGATCCCCACGCCGTCGAGATCGACGGCGCCAGGATCACCGCCGAGCGGATCCTCGTCGCGACCGGCAGCTACCCGTGGATCCCCGATCTCCCCGGGCGCGAGCTCGCCGTCACCTCCGACGACCTGTTCCACTTTCAGACGATGCCGCGGCGGGCGGTCATCGTCGGGGGCGGCTACATCGCGGTCGAGCTCGCCGGCATCCTGCACGGCCTCGGGGCCAAGGTGTCGCTGATCCACCGCGGCCTGCACCTCCTGCGCGGCTTCGACGACGACATCCGGGCGTTCCTGGCCGCCGAGATCCAGAAGAAGGGGCTCGACCTCCGCCTGGGCGCGAGCGTCGAGAGCCTCGCGCGGCAGGGCGACGCGCTCGTCGCGACGCTCGCCGACGGCACCGAGCTCGCGGCCGACTGCGTGCTGTACGCGACGGGGCGCCTGCCGAAGACCAAGGGGCTCGGCCTCGAGGAGGTCGGGGTGAAGCTCGACGAGGAGGGCGCGGTCGTGGTGGACGACGCATTCCAGACGTCGGTCCCGTCCATCTATGCGCTCGGCGACGTGATCTCGCGCGTGCAGCTCACGCCCGTGGCCATCGCCGAGGCGATGGCGCTCGTGAAGACGCTCTTCCGCGGCGAGCGCGCGCGCGTGGACTACGCCGGCATCCCGACCGCCGTCTTCAGCCAGCCGAGCGTCGGCACCGTCGGCCTGTCCGAGGCGCAGGCGCGAGAGCGCCACGACGTCGCCATCTACCTCTCGACCTTCCGCGCGCTCAAGCACACCCTCTCCGGGCGCGAGGAGAAGACGATGATGAAGCTCGTCGTCGACCGCGCGACCGACCGGGTGCTCGGCGTCCACATGGTCGGGCCCGACGCCGGCGAGATCGTCCAGGGGTTCGCCGTCGCGCTGAAGTGCGGCGCGACCAAGGCGCAGTTCGACGCGACGATCGGCGTCCACCCGACCGCTGCCGAGGAGTTCGTGACCATGCGCGAGCCGCTGCGGAACGCGGATCGCAGCCCCACGCCGATGGGGATCGCGCCGAGCTCCGCGTAGCCCGGCGTCACGCGGGGCGGCGCCGTCCGCGCCCGTCCGCTTCGGTCCGTCGGCGAGCGCTGGCGGTCGTCCCCGTCCGCTTCCGTCCGCTTCCGTCCGCTTCCGTTCGCTGATCCGAGCTTGCTCGCTCGCGTTCGCGCTCGGCGCGCTCCTCTGGTATGGACCGCGCGATGTCGTCCCACGCCTCGAGCCACTTGAAGCCGGTCGGCCTGCTCGCCCGCACCAGCGACCGATCGTTCTACGCCTTCAATGCCGTGCTCTCCGCGGCCGCGCTGGCGTTCCTCGCTTACATCCTCATCATCCGGCGGGGCGCGGGCGGCGCGGATCTCCGCTTCATGCCGCCGCTGAACGCCGCCTTGAACGCGACGGCCGCCACGCTCCTCGTCGCGGGCTGGATCGCGATCAAGCGCCGCGCGATGGTCGTGCACAAGTACCTGATGGTCTCGGCGTTCGCCGCCTCGTCGCTGTTCCTCGTCGGCTACCTCGCCTATCACTTCGTCCACGGCGACACGAAGTACCAGGGCACCGGTCCGCTGCGCGCCGTCTACTTCGCCGTCCTCATCTCGCACATCGTGCTCTCGGCGGGCATCGTGCCGCTCGCGCTGACGTCGTTCTACTTCGCCTACAAGGCGAATTTCGCGAAGCACGCCAAGGTCGCGCGGGTGACGCTGCCCCTCTGGCTCTACGTCTCCGTAACGGGGGTGCTCATCTTTTTCATGCTGCGCGGCAGCACGCCGGCAGTGCCGTGAGCGGCGGTCACCCGCTTCGGATACGGGCCCACCTCGACGTTTTCGGTGCTCAGCGCACTGGAGTGCGTTGCGCGCCGAAAACGCCGATCTGGGCCCGTCTCCTGTGCGGGTGACCGCCGCTCTGCGACGCTCCAGGGGCGGGTGGAACCGCTCTAGAAGTCCTTGATGCTGCCGCGCCGGCCTTGGAGCCCTCCGAAGACGTACCGGTAGGCCGAGAGCACGGCGTACGAGAGCTCCTCGTACTGGTAGATCTCCTCCATCAGCGGGATCGGGTCCTGGTAGAGCGTGTCGCTCGCCACGATGCTGGGCCACGGCAGGCGGTCCGGGTCGGCGCCAGGGACGCCGGCCTCCTTCATGACCTTGAGGAACTCGTGGGCGAGGAGGCCCTGGCCGATGACGCTCGGGTGAACGCCGTCGAGGCTCACGATGCCGCCGGCCTTGCGGCGCCCGGCGCGATCGACGTGGTAGAAGCGGGTGTCCATCGGCGGCGCGACGTTGGCCGCGAAGTACGCGGGGAACTCGTACGACGGCTCGCCGCCGGTGCGCCGGTACGCGAGCCGATCCAGGCCGCCGGAGACGTCGACGAGGTGATACCGGGGCGTGCGGTGGCGGGCGTTCCTCTCCTCAATGAGCCGGACGAGCCGCGCGTTGCAGGCGTCGACCGTCTCGTCGATCCGCCGCGCGTCCGCCGCGGTGAGGTGCGGCGCGCCCGCCTCGATCAGGCGGGTGCCCCGAGCGAGCGGGGGATAGGTGTAATACGGGTAGTAGCGCGGGAGGCCGGGCAGCGGGTCGCCGACGCCCGTGGCGATCGGCACGATCGTCACGTGAGGCACGTTGGCCACGAACACCCGCCAGCCCGGGCTCTCGTTGCGCCGCATCAGGGTGTCGACCCGGTCGAGCAGCTCGCCGTACTCGGCGACGAAGTCGTCGGGCATCCAGAGGTTCCACTGCGCCCGGGTCCGCTCGTCGAAGCTGAGCGAGACCGGCCGCCGCTCGGGCCTGTCCTCGGTCGCCGCGACGCTGAGGAGGATCGCCGAGCCGACCGCGTTGTTGGGGCCGAGCCAGAGCAGGAGGTTCTCGACGCCCTCGCCGCGCGCGTGGTGGCCGAGCCAGTCGAGCTGGCTGTACCCGTCGAGGCGCTCGTCCCGCGACGGGTTGAGGACGCGGAGCGCGGTCCGGTAGAACGCCGCGTTGGGCCCCTGGAAAAAGCCGTCCTTGGCGCCGGGCGCCGCCGCGATCCGCTCCCTGCAGAGCCGCGGGGTCACGAGCCACGCGTCGGCCACGTCGAAGCCGTACACCGAGACGTTGTGGAACCAGGGCACGCTCCCGCCGCGGTAGCGGCCGGCCCCCTCGCCGCGCTCGTAGTACTCCTCGGCCACGTCGAGCACGCGGTTGATCTCCAGGAGGACGGCGGCCCACTCGAGCCTGTCGATCGTGGTGCCGAAGGCGAGCTGGAGGCGGCGGAGCACCACCTCCAGATCGAGCAGCAGCCCGTGGGCCGGGTAGTCGGGCACGCGGTACGCCGGGCTCGACAGCGCGTCGTCGACGTCGACGCCGAGCGCACGCGCGATCCACGTGGAGTAGGCGAGCTGGGTGCGCGCCGCGCCGAGCGACATGAAGCCCTGAGAGATGCTGTCCCCGATGGTGAAGAGCCTCATGACGCCGTCCTCACGCGTTCCACGCCGAAGCCCCATGGTATCCGAACGCGCGTCGCCGCGCGGCAGGTTCGCCGCGCGGCGGCGGCGCGGCGGCGCGATGTTGGCGCCTCAGCGCGGCGCCGCGCGTCTGTGCAGGACGGCGCTCGCGATGCGCACGGCGAAGAGGAGCGCGAGCAGCGCCGCGTAGATCATCGGCTCCGTCGCGTCCTTCTTCACGCGGAGGAAGAAGTGCACGATCCCGAGCACGGCGGCGGCGTAGGCGAGGCGGTGCAGGCGCTTCCATCGCGCGGCGCCGAGGCGCTTCAGCATGCGCGCGGTCGACGTCGCCGCGAGCGGGACGAGCACGAGGAGCGCGACGAAGCCGGCGAGGAGGAAGGGGCGCTCCGTGATGTCCTCGACGATCGCGCGCACGTCGAGGCCCTGATCGACGATCGCATACGTCAGGAAGTGGGCGCACGCGTAGAAGAACGCGAGCAGCCCGAGCGCCTTGCGGATACGCAGCGGAAAGGTCCAGCCCGACACGAGCTTGAGCGGCGTCGCCGCCAGCGAGGCGACGAGCAGCACGAGCGCGAGCAGGCCGAGCTGGTTCAGCGCCTCGGCGACGGGGTCCGGGCCGAGCGCCCCGGCCCCGGCGCGCAGTCCGAGCACGACCAGCGGGATCAGCCCGCCGGCGACGACCGCGGGCGGGAGCCAGCCGAGCTTCCGGCCAGCCGGCACGCCGGCGCCGGCAGCGCGCGGCGGCGAGATCGTCCTCGCTGGCGCGCGCATCGTCAGAAGCTCTCCCGCAGGTCCATCCCGCTGTAGAGGCCGGCGACCTCCTCCGCATAGCCGTTGAATGGCAGCGTGGGACGGCGGCGCAGCTCACCGATCCTCCGCTCCGTCGCCTGGCTCCAGCGCGGGTGATCCACCGCGGGGTTCACGTTCGCATAGAACCCATACTCGTCCGGCGCGGCGCGGCTCCAGCTCGTCGCCGGCTGCCGCTCGGTGAGCTTGATGCTGACGATCGATTTGCACCCCTTGAAGCCGTACTTCCACGGCACCACCAGGCGAACGGGCGCTCCGTTCTGGCCGAGCAGCGATTTGCCGTAGAGGCCCACGGCCAGCATCGTGAGAGGGTGCATGGCCTCGTCGATCCGGAGCCCCTCGACGTAAGGCCACTCGAGCACGTCGCTCCGCTGGCCGGGCAGCTGCTCTCGATCGAGCAGCGTGGTGAACTGGACGTACCGGGCGCGAGAGGTCGGCTCGAGGCGCCTGAGCAGCGCGCCGAGCGGGAACCCGAGCCAGGGGATCACCATCGACCACGCCTCGACGCAGCGCATTCGATAGACGCGCTCCTCCAGGGGAAACCATCGGAGGAGGGTGTCGAGGTCGATGACCTCGGGCTTCTTCACCTCTCCCTCGCACGCGATGGCCCAGGGGCGGAGCCTGAGCCGGCCGGCGTTCTGGGCCGGCTCCGACTTGCTCAGGCCGAGCTCGTAAAAATTGTTGTACGAAACGATGTCCTCGTAGGAGGTCCGCGCTTCGTCGGTAACGAACGGGTCTCTCGAGCTCGTCCCGGAGGACGACGCGCCGGCGGCCGGCGGCCCTGGCAGCGCGCCAGCGCTGCCGGGCGGCGCGGCCGCGCTGCCGAGCGGCGTGGCCTCGCCGCCGGGGGCGCCGGCCGCCGAGAGGCGCGCCGCTCCGCCCGTGAGCCAGACGAGGCCGCCGCCGATGGCCGACGCGGTGCCGGCGAAGAGCGCCGCGTTCTTGAGGAGCTCGCGCCGCCGCAGGTAGAGCGCTGGAGGGGTGATCTCGCCGGCAGGCGGCTCCTTGGGCAGCTTGCTCATGCCCCCATTCTACGATCGGGCGAGGCTCCGGTTGCGGTCGGCCGCGATCACGCGGCCCTTGACAGGAGGCGGAGCGCCGTGTGAGGCGCCTGGTGGAGCGAGGGCAGCGCGAGCATCTGGGCGATGCGCGTGGAGCGCCGCTCGATCCCGCGGGAGAGCGCCGCCCGCTCGCTCCCGCCGCGCGCGGCGAGGAGCGCCAGGACGTCGTCCCAGACCCGCTCGCGCCACCGCGAGAGCATCTCCATCGACACCCAGACCGCGACCTCCGGCGCGGTCTCCAGGAAGAACGCGCTGAGGGGGCAGCCGTGCCGCGCGGCGAGGCGCGCGAGCGCCTCGATGACCGAGGCGCGGAGCAGCGAATTGATCTGATCGTGATCGTGCTTGAGCCGCGCGAGCATCGCCCGGTCGGCGCCGTGCCCGAACTCGACGATCGTCGCGTGGATCCCGAAGATCAGGTCGTAGTTGATGTGGGCGCTGAAGCCCAGCAGCGCGTTCTGCACGGGGGGCGTGAACCGCGACGCCGTGCTCGCGTACGCGATGTGCCAGGCGCCGCAGTCCTGCGCCGCGCCCCGATCGTACCAGCCGAGCGTCTCGAGGTAACGCTCGCAGAACCGGCCCGCGAGGCGCGAGATCCACGCCGGCTCGAGGAACATGCCATCGCGTCGCTCGACCTGCGCCGCGACCGCGCGCGTGACGATACCGTAGACGTCGGTGAAGGCCGCTCGCCGATCCCCCGCGGCGAGGAGCCGATCCGTCACGGTATCGAGAGCAACGGCAGCATCGTGGACGCTCGTCGGATGCAGATTAAGGCCGTCGATGCAGCACCTCATGAAGTTCCCCTCCTACTTCTTCGCTCGTCCAAGAGACCTGTCTGATGTTCGAACTCCCGCATCCGACCAGCCTCGCAGGCCCCGGCGCGCGCCGGCGACGCGCAGCACGAACGGTGCAGCAGGGCGCCGTCAGGCGATCTGCCCGGCCCCGGTCGGTCTGGTTTGCGGTCCCGGTGCGCGTCGTTCCCATGTGGAAAGCGGATCTCCTGACCCGCCGGGAGAAAGGTCGCCGCGGCCGTTGCCTCTGGCTTCTCCTCCTGCCGGCCCTCCCCTCGAACCGGCTTCCGCAGAAGAGCGATACTCGATGCGATCCTCGACGCGCTCGCCGCGGGATGCCCCCCCCTCGCTGCGGCGCTCTAAGTTCGACCTAGTCTACGACATGGTGTGGGGTGACCACAATTGTCTTATGACGCCTGATCCCGTTCAGGACAATTTCGAGGTTATTCCAACTCGTGACCTCGAACAAGTGCCTGTTGACCCTGACACGTTTCATTGCGGCGCGGGAGAGCGCCACGGCATCTTCGCGGTTGCGCTGCTACTGGAGCGACGGCTCGTCACACTCGAAAAGCCCCCACTGGCATGGGCGCGAGTCGCGACGAGATGTTCTCGAAACATGCCGAGTGCTTATCCCACGTTGACTGTACGGTTGGGGCTCGTGATGTGAAGATTGTTTAGGAAGTACCTGAGTCGATGATCAGGAAACTCCCGGTCTGTTTTCCACAGGCGGCCTGCAAAATCTTGTGGTTTTGGTGAAAAATTGTACGAAAAAGGGGGATGACGGCGGCCTCGTGCCACACCGGTGGCGGCCGTCGGGATCGTGCTGGCGCACCCGCGGCACCAGGGCTCGCCTGTCATGCCGCGGGGCCCTGCTCGGGTGGGCCTCGCGCCGAGGCGCTGCAGCCTGCGCCTGCAGGCACCGGGGGCAGGCCGTACGGGCGGTGATGGGTCGAAGGGCCGGCCTGACCCCGCGGGCCACAGGCGCACCCCTCGGCGCGGGGCATCGGGCGGCGAGCCGGTGCTCAATCCGGGGCGCGCCCGCCTTGGCGGCGGGGTGACGGCGACGGAGCGCCGCCGTTCATGACGTGCGGGAGGAGAGCGTTCGCTGTCGAGGAGAGGGGAGGAGGGAGAGGAAGCGCCGCCGGCCTCGGCGAGGCCGGCGGTGCGGCGCCTCAGCCGGTGCCGCCCTTGGCCTGCACGTCGCGGTGGACGAGCGTCGCGCGCAGGTAGTCGCGGTTCATCTTCGCGATCATGTCGAGGGGGATCTCCTTCGGGCAGACCGCCTCGCACTCGCCGACGTTCGTGCAGTGGCCGAAGCCCTCGACGCGCATCTGGGCGACCATGTTGAGGCTCCGCTGATCGCGCTCCGGCTCGCCCTGCGGCAGGAGGTTCAGGTGCGTGAGCTTCGCCGCGGTGAAGAGAGAGGCGGACGCGTTCGGACAAGATGCGACACAGGCGCCGCAGCCGATGCACGCCGCCGCGTCCATGGCGCGCTCGGCGACCACCTTCGGCACCGGGATCGCGTTCGCGTCCGGCGCGCTGCCCGTCGACACCGAGACGAAGCCGCCCGACGCGATGATCCGGTCGAACGCGCTGCGGTCCACCGCGAGGTCGCTCACCACCGGGAACGCCTGCGCCCGCCATGGCTCGAGCCACAGCACGTCGCCGTCCTTGTAGTGACGCATGTGCAGCTGACACACGGTCGTCCCACGGAGGGGGCCGTGCGCCTGGCCGTTGATCATGAAGCCGCACATGCCGCAGATGCCCTCGCGACAGTCGTGATCGAACGCGATTGGCTCCTCACCCTTGAGGATGAGCCGCTGATTGAGCACGTCGAGCATCTCGAGGAAGGACATGTGCTCGCTGACGTCGGGCACCTCGTACGTGACGAACCGGCCCGCTTCGTACTTGCCCTTCTGCCGCCAGACATGGAGGGTGAGGCGCATTATTTGTAACTCCGCTGCGTGGGGTGAACCTCGTTGAACTGGAGCGGCTCCTTGTGGAGCTCCTGGGCCTGACCTTCGCCTCGCCATGCCCAGGCGGCGACATAGGAGAAGCGGTCGTCGTCGCGCTTCGCCTCGCCCTCGGGCGTCTGGTGCTCCTCGCGGAAGTGCCCGCCGCACGACTCCTCCCTGTCGAGCGCGTCACGACACATGAGCTCCGCCAGCTCGAAGAAGTCGGCGACGCGCGCCGCCTTCTCGAGCTCCTGGTTCAGGCCGGTGCCCGTCCCCGAGACGCGGACGTCGCGGTGGAACTGCTCGCGGAGCTCCGGGATCCGCGCGAGCGCGCCCTTGAGCCCGGCCGCGTTGCGCGCCATCCCGCACTGCTCCCACATGATCTTGCCGAGCTCGCGGTGGAACGAGTCGGCCGTGCGCGAGCCGTTCGCGCCGAGCAGCTTGTTCAGCCGCGCGCTCGCGTCGCGCTCGGCGTCCCTCACGGCGGGGTGGAGGTCGTCGACCCGCTCGAGCTTCGTCGACGCGAGGTAATCGCCGATGGTGTAGGGGATGATGAAGTACCCGTCCGCCAGGCCCTGCATCAGCGCGCTCGCCCCGAGCCGGTTCGCGCCGTGGTCGGAGAAGTTCGCCTCGCCGAGCACGTACAGGCCGGGGATCGTGCTCATCAGGTTGTAGTCGACCCAGAGCCCGCCCATCGTGTAGTGGATGGCCGGATAGATGCGCATCGGGACGCTGTACGGGTCGTCGCCGGTGATGCGCTCGTACATGTCGAAGAGGTTGCCATAACGCTCGGCGATGGCCGGCTTGCCGAGGCGCCGGATGGCGTCCGAGAAGTCGAGGTACACGCCGAGCCGCGTCGGCCCCACGCCGCGGCCCTCGTCGCATACCGCCTTCGCCGCGCGCGACGCGACGTCGCGCGGCACGAGGTTGCCGAAGCTCGGATAGCGGCGCTCGAGGTAATAGTCACGCTCGCCGTCGGGGATGAGCTCCGGCGGGCGCGTGTCGCCCGGGTTCGCGGGCACCCAGATGCGGCCGTCGTTGCGGAGCGACTCGCTCATGAGCGTCAGCTTCGACTGGTAGTCGCCCGAGACCGGGATGCACGTCGGGTGGATCTGCGTGAAGCAGGGGTTGCCGAAGAGCGCGCCCCGCTTGTGGGCCCGCCAGATGGCCGTGGTGTTCGACCCCTTCGCATTCGTCGAGAGGAAGAAGACGTTGCCGTAGCCGCCCGACGCGAGGACGACCGCGTCGCCGAGGTGCGTCTCGAGCGCGCCGGTGATCAGGTTGCGGGTGATGAGGCCGCGCGCCTTGCCGTCGATGACGATGAGGTCGAGCATCTCGGTGCGCGGGTACATCTTCACCTTGCCGAGGCCGATCTGCCGCTCGAGGGCCTGGTAGGCGCCGAGGAGGAGCTGCTGCCCCGTCTGGCCTCGCGCGTAGAACGTGCGCGACACCTGCGCCCCGCCGAACGAGCGGTTCGCGAGCACGCCGCCGTACTCGCGCGCGAACGGCACGCCCTGCGCGGCGCACTGGTCGATGATGTTCACGCTGATCTGCGCGAGCCGGTACACGTTGGCCTCGCGCGCGCGGTAGTCGCCGCCCTTCACGGTGTCGTAGAAGAGGCGGTAGATGCTGTCGCCGTCGTTCTGGTAGTTCTTCGCGGCGTTGATGCCGCCCTGCGCGGCGATGCTGTGGGCGCGGCGCGGAGAGTCCTGGAAACAGAAGCTCTTCACGTTGTAGCCGAGCTCGGCCAGCGTCGCGCTCGCCGCGCCCCCGGCGAGGCCGGTGCCGACGACGAGGACCGTGTACTTCCGCTTGTTCGCCGGGTTGACGAGCTTCAGGTTGAAGCGGTGCTGGTCCCACTTCTTCTCGATGGGACCTTCGGGGATCTTCGCATTGAGCTGCATGATGACGGAGGCTCCGGGCTCAGCGGACGATGCCGAACAGGACGGCCAGCGGGACGGATGAGAAGCCGACGAAGAGCAGGATCGACGACGCGGCCGCGAGCTTCTTGAGCGCCGGCGTGTAGCGCGGATGGCTGAGGCCCACCGACTGGAACATGCTCCACGCGCCGTGGTAGAGGTGCAGCGCGAGCAGGCCCATCGCCACGACGTAGGCAATCGCCGCGGGCGCCGAGCTGAAGCCCTTCACGACGTTGTCGTAGGCGTCGAGCGGCACGAAGTCGGGGTGCAGGGTGCCCGTCGTCAGGTGGAGCAGGTGATAGACGATGAAGGCGGCGAGGACGCCGCCGCTCAGCAGCATCGTCCGCGCGGCGACGTTCGGGTGCCGCTGTCCCTTCACCTGGTAGGGGACCGGCCGGGCAGCGCGGCTGTGCTGCGCGAGCGTCACGCCCGTGTAGACGTGGACGATGAGGGCGGCGAGGAGGACGATCCGCGTCCCCCAGAGCAGGGAGGGCGTCCCGTGGAGGAAGGCGGCATAGTCGTTGATCTTCTCCCGGCCGAGGAAGACCTGCAGGTTGCCGGTCATGTGGCCGATCACGAAGCCGAAGAAGATGACGCCGCTCAGCGCCATCGCGATCTTCTTGCCGACGAGGTCCCGGTAGAAGGTCGCGGCGCGCTGGGCCCTGGCGGGGAGAGTCGATGGTGCAGCGGTGGGGCTCATCGCTCCCCTCCTTTAGTGGGGTGCGAACGCGTTCGCCAGAGGGAATCTTGAGCTCGATCGCCGAAGAATTTGCGGGCGCTCGCCGCAGATCTCGGCGCGGACGAGCGCGCCGCGCGCCTCATCATCCATCCCGCGCGCGTCAGGCGGCGCAGGGGCCGAGCGAGCGCCGTACCTTGTGGCCGTAAAAGGCGAGCGCGAGCTCAATCGCGAAGATGCCGATGGCCTGCTCCTCCTGGCTGGTGAACGCAGGCAGGCGCTCGTCGCGGAGCACCACGAGGCCGCCAAACGAGCTCTCGCCCAGGCGGAGCGGCGCGACGATGGCGGCGCCGAAGCGATCGCCCTCTGCGGTGCAGAGCAGATCGGGCGCGTCGTCCGCGGACAGGCGGACCGGCGCGAGCGCACCCTCGATGCGCCCGGCGAGCCGAGCGATGAACGCCGCGGACACCTCGGCGCCGGAGGCCGCCTGGTACAGGGCGGCCCCTTGATCGAGCGCCAGCGAGAGCGCCGCGCCGGTCGTATAGACGACCTTCGCCGCGAGATCCACGGCGCGCTCGGGGAAGTCGTCCCGCGAGAGGGACGCGACGAGGGCGGCGCTCGCCTGGTGGACGGCCGCCACGGCGTCGAGGTGAGTGCGCAGCATCGCCGCCTCGAGCAGCCGCTTCAGGTCGTCGATGTCGTAGGGCTTCTCCAGCATGTCGTAGGCGCCGTGCTCGATGCACTCCACGGCGGCCTGCGCGCTCGAGCACGGGGCGCCGACGATGATCTCGAGGTCCGGGCCGAGCGCCTTGAGCGCGGCGATCGTCCCGCCGCCCTCCCTGCCGAGCGCCCCCACATCGGCGACCACGAGGTCGAAGCGGCGCGCCTTGACGAGCTCGATCGCCGCGAGCCCGCTCTCGGCGCAGGTGACGTCGAAGCCGCCCTGGTGCAGCTCGAGCGCGAGCCTGTCGAGGACCCTCTTCTCGGCGTCCACCACCAGCACATGGGGTCGGGCGTGGCTCACTGATGCCTCCTCCTCTGGTCTACGACGGGTGCGCCGCGCCGCCTCGCCATCCGGCGCTGCCGTGATCGCGTGGCGATCGCGGCGGTCGTGGTGGAAGTCGCGCCGCCCGGCGGAGCCCTCTCCGCCCTCTACCACCCGTCCGAAGTCCGCCTACGGTCCAATAGAACCGGTATTCCAGCGAAACGGAAGTCGAAGCGGCGTTGCCGCGGTCCTCCTTTAACAGGGGGCGGCGCCGCGCGTCCGGCGCAGATGTGCTCCGGTATGCCGACTCCTGTGGAGCGTGAGCGCTTCTCGCAGCGGCAGGCGCGCGATAGAGGCCTATTTCGCGGGAGGCGCCGTGGTGGTCGCGCGGCGCATGGCGGAGAGGATGTGGTCAATGATCTCGGGGACTCCTTGGCTCCGGTTGCACTGCGCGAACAGGAACGGCCCGTCGCCCCGCATCCTCCGGGCGTCCCGCTCCATGACGCCGAGGTCGGCGCCGACGTGCGGAGCGAGATCGGTCTTGTTGATGACGAGCAGATCCGACTGCGTGATGCCCGGTCCGCCCTTGCGTGGCACCTTGTCGCCGCCGGCGACGTCGATCACGTAGATCGTATAGTCGACGAGCTCCCGGCTGTACTGGGCGGCGAGGTTGTCGCCGCCGCTCTCGACGATGAGGAGCGCGGGCGCGACGTGATCCATGAGGTCGTCGAGCGCGACGAGGTTGTGGCTGATGTCCTCGCGGATCGCCGCGTGCGGGCAGCCCCCGGTCTCCACTGCGCGGATGCGCTCCGGCGGCAGCGCCTTGTTGCGGTGCAGGAACTCGGCGTCCTCCTGGGTGAAGATGTCGTTCGTGACGACGCCGAGCGGCATCCTGTCGCGCAGCGCGCGGCAGAGCGCGAGCACGAGCGCCGTCTTGCCGCTGCCGACGGGCCCCCCGATCCCCACCGTGAACGCGCGCGCCGAGAAATCGCGGTCCTTCGGCGCGTCCCGCTCGCTGAAGAGCCCCGGATGCGCCCAGTGCTCGTGCGTGTGCCCGTGCGCGTGCTCGTGTGCGTGCGCGTGCGCGTGCGCGTGCGCGTGCCCGTGCTCGTGTCCGTGCGCGTGCTCGTGCGCGTGCTCGTGCTCGTGCGCGTGCCTGTGGCCGCCCCCGTGAACGTGGTCGTGGTCGTGGTCGTGGTCGTGAACGTGGTCGTGGTCGTGGTCGTGGTCGTGGCGCCCGTGCCCGTGCTCGCCGGGGTCGTGCATGCTGTCACCTCACGATTGAAAGAGACGCGAGTAGAGCCGATCCTGCGTGGCCCCGAAGAGATCGAGGAGCGGCGCCGGCTGCGCGAGCTCGTCGACGCCGTGATCTTCACACTCATGGAGCACCGCGTCGAGGAGCGGCGCGCTCTCGAGTTGCAGTCGCTGTGCCTCCAGCGGCCCGATGAGCCCGAGGCGCACCGCCGCCGAGACGACGCCGCGGAGCGAGGCGTGCAGGTAGACGGCCTGCGCGTCCTCGCGCGGGACGCCGAGCGCCGCGAGGGTCGCGCCGAACGCCGGCGCGTGGTGGCCCAGCGCCTCCCGCGCCCGCACGGCGGCGTCGAGGCGGCGGATCTCGGCGGAGGGGAAGACGCGCGCGCTCGTCGCGAGGAACGCGCGGCCCTGCGTCCGGCTCGCCCGGTTCGCGACGTGGTTCACGAGGAAGGCGTCGCAGGCGTCGTCGACGGCCGCGATGTCGAGCGGGCGCTCTTGCGCAGCCCGCACGAGCGGCAGCGCGCCGAGGCCCACCTGCCAGAGCGCGCTCGCGACGAACGACGAGAGCGCGCTCCCGGGCCCGACCTCGCCGAGCTGCACCGCCGCCTCCAGGCCCGCGGAGTGCGCGAACCCTCCGACCGGGAACGCGGAGTCGGAGAGCTGGAGGAGGAGCCACCTGTTCATGCGCGCGGATGGAAGCGGACGGAAGCGAACGGAAGCAGACGGAAGCGAACGGAAGCAGACGGAGAGAAGGGTGAACCCGCAGGCGCGGAGCGGCCGAGAGCGGGCTCCCCGCCTCAGAAGAGGCTGTACCTCTGCGCGAGGGGCAGGATCTTCGCGGGGTCGCAGCGGAGGAGCTCGCCGCCGGCCCGCACCTCGTACGTCTCGGGATCGACCGTGATCGGCAGGAGCGTGTTGTTGAGGCGCATGTCGGCCTTGCCGATCTTGCGGCACCGGCGGACCGCCGAGAGGCGCTTCTTCAGGTCGAGCCGGCGGATGCTCCCCTCGTCCATGGCGCGGCTCGACACGAACGCGATGCTCGTCTCGCCGACCGCCGCGCCGAGCGAGCCGAACATCGGGCGCATGTAGTACGGCTGAGGCGTCGGGATCGACGCGTTCGGATCGCCCATCTGCGCCCAGGCGATGAGGCCGCCCTTGATGACGAGCTCCGGGCGCACGCCGAACATCTGGGGCCGCCACAGCACGAGGTCCGCGAGCTTGCCCGGCTCGACCGACCCGATCTCGTGGGACATGCCGTGCGCGATGGCCGGGTTGATCGTGTACTTGGCCACGTAGCGGCGGATCCGGAAGTTGTCGTTGTCGCCCTGCTCCTCGGGCAGCCGGCCGCGCTGATCCCGCATCTTGTGCGCCGTCTGCCAGGTCCTCGTGATCACCTCGCCGACGCGGCCCATCGCCTGGCTGTCGCTCGAGATGATGCTGATCGCGCCGAGGTCGTGCAGGATGTCCTCGGCCGCGATGGTCTCGCCGCGGATGCGGCTCTCGGCGAACGCCACGTCCTCCGGGATGTTCCGGTCGAGGTGGTGGCAGACCATGAGCATGTCGAGGTGCTCGTCGAGCGTGTTGACGGTGTACGGGCGCGTCGGGTTCGTCGAGCTCGGGATGACGTTCGGCTCGCCGCAGATGCGCAGGATGTCGGGCGCGTGCCCGCCGCCCGCGCCCTCGGAGTGGTAGGAGTGGATCGTCCTGCCCTTGAACGCCGCGATGGAGTCGTCGACGTAGCCCGACTCGTTCAGCGTGTCGGTGTGGAGCGTGACCTGGATGTCCTCGTGCTCGGCGAAGCTGAGGCAGCAGTCGATGGCGGGCGGGGTCGTCCCCCAGTCCTCGTGCAGCTTCAGCCCGACGGCGCCGGCGCGCACCTGCTCGAGCAGCCCCTCGGGCGACGAGGTGTTGCCTTTGCCCGTGAGGCCGATGTTGAGCGGCAGGACGTCCGTCGCCTGCAGCATCAGCGAGATGTGGCGGGCGCCCGGGGTGCACGTGGTCGCGTTCGTGCCCGTCGCCGGGCCCGTGCCGCCGCCGACGAACGTGGTGACGCCCGACGCGAGCGCCTCGTACCCCTGCTGCGGGCAGATGAAATGGATGTGCGCGTCGACGCCCCCGGCCGTGACGATGTGGCCCTCGCCGGCGATGACCTCCGTCGTCACGCCGACGATCATGCCCGGCGTGACGCCGGCCATCACCCTCGGGTTGCCGGCCTTGCCGATCGCCGCGATGCGGCCACGCTTGATGCCGATGTCGGCCTTGTAGACGCCGGTCCAGTCGACGATGAGCGCGTTCGTGATGACGCAGTCGAGCGCCTCGTCGTTCGAGGCGCCGGGCATCTGCCCCATGCGATCGCGCAGCACCTTGCCGCCGCCGAACTTGCACTCGTCGCCGTAGGACGTGTGATCCCGCTCGACCTCGGCGATGAGGCCGGTGTCGCCGAGCCGCACCCGGTCGCCGACCGTCGGCCCGTAGATATCGACATAGTGCCGCCGCTGCATCGTGTGGCTCATGCCTGCTGCTCCTCCCGCGCGGCGTGCGCCGCCCCGTGCGGGCCGACCTGCACCAGCGTGATCGTCTTCTCGTCGCCCGGCTCGAAGCGGACCGCGGTGCCCGCGGGGATGTCGAGCCGCATCCCCGCCGCCACCGTCCGGTCGAACTCGAGCGCGCGGTTCGTCTCCGAGAACGGGTAATGGCTGCCCACCTGGATCGGCCGGTCGCCCAGGTTCTTCACGGGGAGGGAGAGCCGCCGCCGGCCGGGGGAGAGCTCGATCTCGCCGGGCTTCACGAGCACCTCGCCGGGCGTCACGAGCACCTCGCCGGCCGTCACCTCTGCCTGGCCTGCCGGCTGGAAGAGCGACACGTCGGGCACGGGGAGGAAGCTGCCGTACAGCGCGAGCGCGAGATCGCCGTGCTCGAGCGCGATCGGGTGGTGGACGGTGACGAGCTTCGTCCCGTCGGGGAAGGTCCCTTCCACCTGGACCTCGGCGATCATCTCTGGGACGCCGGCCATCACCTGCGCGCGCCCGAGCAGGCGGCGGCCGACATCCATGAGCTCGGCGACGCTGCGGCCGTCGCGGATCAGCTCGAGGATCTGCGTCGCGATGAGCGCGACGGCCTCCGGGTAGTTGAGCCTGACCCCGCGCGCGAGGCGCTTCTGGGCGAGGAAGCCCGCGCCGTGCAGCACGAGCTTGTCGAGATCACGAGGCGCAAGGTGCATGTTCGCCCTCTCTCCGGCGCGGCGATGCCGCGGCTTTGCCGGCGCGGCGCGAAGCTACCACTTTCGTGCGAACGGATCATCACCGAGCTCACCCGCGAGGAAGGCGAGCGCGCCGCGGAGGAAGCCGGCCACGCGCTCGACGCTCGTGCCCGCGACGCGCACGACGGCGCCGCCGCCCCGGAGCGGGCTGGCCGACGCGACGAGCTCGGCGCGCCGCTCGGGCGGCGGCCGCGGCGCGAGCAGCGCCTCCGCCGCGCTCGCGGCGCGCGGGCCGAGCGCGACGAGCGTCGCGAGGGCGTCGAAGCGCCCCATGCGCTCGGGCAGCGCGCCGTGCGCGGGATCGAGCCGCGTCGCGTCGAGCAGCACGGCCCGCCCGCCGCGGCTCACCCGGACGCGCGACGCGTACCGATCGAACGCCCAGCGCTCGCCCCGCGCGCTCCGGCCCGAGGACAGCGCGTCGACGAGCACGAGCGACGCGTCGTCGGCGAGCGCGACGTCGATGTCCTGCTCGTACCGCGAGCCCGCGAAGCAGACGACCGGATCGGGGATCGCGACGAGGAGCCCGCCTGCTTGAACCTCGGCCTCGAGGCGCTGGCGGCTGACGAGGGGCGAGCGGTAGACCTTGGTCGAGGCCTGGGTGCTGAGCAGCGCGGCGGCCCCGCGACCGACGCGCGCGTGGAGGTTGAGCTCGTCGCCGCCGACGAGGCCGCCGCCGAAGCTCGCGACGAACACCCACGCCGCCTGCCCGTGGTTCTTCGGAGCGAGCAGCTTGAGCGGGCTCCTGGCGAGCGCCTTCTCGAGCACGGTCCGCCCCGCGACGCGCGTGAACACGAGCTCACCGCTGCCGGCCTTCCCCGCGCGCCGCGCGGGCGGCGGCGGCTCTCGCAGGGCGGCGGGAGGATCGCTGGGCGTGGTCACGGGCCGGCGTGCGTACCACGGACCGCGCCCCGGCCGCGAGGGCGCGCAGCGCGCGTCGGGCGCGAGGGGGCGCAGCCCACACAAGGGGACGGGTACGTCACGCGACCAGGAACACGACCAGGAAGGTAGGGAGAAATTCGAATCATCTTCCCGATTTCCCTCCTTCGCCTGGAACATGAAACATCCAGGACATGTGAACATGTTGTCGGGGCTCTCCCGAACACCCCTACGGTGTTATCAGCGAGCCAGCCACTGCGTTCCTCCTGTCCCTGACGACAGCGCATGTCCGGGGTGTCCGCCGGCCGCTGTGGGCGTTCCGTGACTCGTTGTGATGTCGTTTGCATGGATGACATGTTGCTTGACGGGAAAGCCCAGCTCGGGTCAGCTCGTCGGGCGGCCGGGGGGCCGCGGAGGGGGTCCGATGTTCATCGTCAGGAAGGGCGAAATGCCGCCGTGGTCTCGTCGGTTCAAGGAAGCGGCGTCGCGCCTGCTGGAGCGCCAGGGCGGGACCCCGTTCGAGCTGCGCTTCTGGGGCGGCGAGCGGCTGCGCTTCGGCGCGGGCGCGCCCGAGTTCGCCGTGACGTTCAGGACGCGTCGGTCGCTCTGCGAGACGGCGCTCCGGGGCACGCTCGGCCTCGGTGAGGCGTATGTCCGGCGCGAGGTCACGTTCGAGGGAGATCTCGAGGACTCGCTCGCCGGGCTGTTCCAGCTCGCGCGGTCCGTGGAGGCCCGCCTGCCGCGCCTCGTGCCCGCGTCGTCGTCGTTCGACCGCGGCCTCTCGGGCGTGCTCGACGCGCTCCGGCTCGGGCTGCTCTCCGGGGCGGCGAGGCGCGAGAGGCTCGCCGTCGAGCGTCACTATGGGCTAGGCAACGACTTTTACCCTCTTTACCTGGACAGGCGCCTCCAGACGTCGTGCGGCTACTTCAGCTCTCCGGGCGAGACGCTCGACGACGCGCAGGCGCACAAGATCTCCCTCGTCGCGCGGAAGCTCGCGCTCCGGCGCGGGCAACGGCTCGTGGATCTCGGCTGCGGATGGGGGCACCTCATGTTCCACGCCGCGGAGGCGTACGGGGTGCAGTGCCTCGGCATCACCCTCTGCGAGAACCAGGCGAGGTACATCCGCGAGCAGGCGGCGGCGCGGCGGCTCCCGGTCGAGGTCCGCGTGATGAGCTGCGACGAGCTCGAGGACGAGCCGCGGTGGGAGCGGCTCGTCTCCCTGGGCTCGATGTGCCATGCCGGCGAGCGCCGAATCGAGGTGTTCTATGACAGGGTGAAGGCGCTGCTCGCCCCGGGCGGCGTGTGCCTGCTCGAGAGCGTCACCAGAGAGCAGGAGTCGTCGCGGACTGACCCCTTCCTGCAAAAGCACATCTTCCCGGGGTACTGGCCTCCTTCGCTCCAGGGGATGGCGACGCGCGCCTCGGCGCGCGGCCTCGACGTGCTCGACGCGGAGAACCTGCGGCGCCACTCCGCGCTCACGGCGCGCTGCTGGCGCCGTAACTTCCTGGAGAACAGGGAGAAGATCGAGCGGGTCACCGGCTTCGACGGCGCCTTCATGAGGACGTGGGAGTTCTATCTCGCGTGCGCGGCCGCCGCGTTCCGCAGCGGGCACCTCGGCGCCATCCAGATGGTGCTGGCGAACGGGGCTCCACGCGACTACCCCCTCGCACGCGAGCCCCTGTATGCCACGGAGGAGCACTCGTTGCGGGAACGCGCGCCGATCGTCCCGGCCGTGCAGCTCAGTTCGTGGGGGGCGGCGCTGCCGTCCTGATCTGTCGGGCGCGCCCGCGCGCCCCGCGCGTGCGCGCGTGTCGGCGGCGCGCGCGTCCATCGCGCGGAAGAGCTTGTTAAGCCCGCGCGGCCAGCTATCAGCTAAGGATGAGCGAAAGGCTTGCGGCCAGCGCCCGTCGCGGCGCCGCGCCCTCGTGGTCCGTGTCGCGCCCTCGCTCCGCGGCGCGCCTGGTCTGCGCCGCCGCGGGGCTCGTCGCGCTCTGTCTCCTGCTCGCATCGTGTACCCAGGTCCGCTACATCGCGCAGGCGAGCCTCGGCCAGCTCTCGATGGCCTGGCGCGCCGAGTCGCTCGAGGACGCCGCCTTCGACGCCCGCAAGCCGTGGCGGACGCGCGCGCTGCTGCGCGAGGTCCCGCACATCAAGCGCTTCGGGGAGCGTCACGGGCTGACCCCGACCGGCAATTACAGGACGTATGTCGAGCTCGATCGCCCAGCCGCGGTCTGGGTGGTGAGCGCGTGTGAGCCGCTGCGGTTCCGCTCGAAGACATGGAGTTTTCCTATCGTGGGTACGGTCCCCTACATGGGGTGGTTCGATCTCCAGGATGCCAAGGCGTTCGCGGCGCCGCTCAAGGCGGCCGGCTGGGACGTCGACGTGCGTCCGGCGGGCGCCTACTCGACGCTCGGCTGGCTCGAGGATCCGGTCCTGTCCACGATGATCTCGGACGGGGACGAGGCGCTCGGCGACCTCGCCAACGTGGTGCTCCACGAGTCGCTGCACGCGACGCTGTACGTGAAGGGGCAGACGAGGTTGAACGAGAGCCTCGCGAGCTTCGTCGGGGACGAGCTCACCAAGCATTACCTGGACGAGCGGGTGGGCCCCTTCTCCGCCGAGAAGACGGCCTACATGAGGGAGATGGAGAGGAGCGAGGTGCGGACGCGCGCGCTGCACGCGGCCTACGTCCACCTCAATCGGCTGTATGCGTCCCCGGCGCCCGACGCCGAGAAGCGGGCGGAGAAGGACGCGGTGCTCGCCCGGCTCAAGGCCGACATCGGGGCGCGGCGTCCGATCAACAACGCTTCGCTCGTGCAGTTCCGCGTTTACAACTCGGGGACTCCGGAGCTCCGGGCGCTGCTCGCGACCTGCGGTGGCAGCTGGCCGAGGTTCCTGGGCGCGTTGCGGAAGCTCGAGCGCCACAAGTTCTCCACGCCCCAAGAGAACATCGCCCGGGTGGTCGAGCCGCTCATCGAGGCCGGCTGCAGGTAGTCCAGCGAGCTGCGCTGTGCGCCGCGCGCCGCGCGCTGCGCCATGTGCCGTGCGCTGCGCCGATGTGCGGTGAGCTGCGCGCCGCGCTGCGTATTGCGGGCTGCACCGCGTAGCGCGCTGCGCCTTTGGCGGGGAGTACGCCGTCGAGACACGACGCAAAGCGTCGATGGCAGTCGTCCTGTCCTATTGCATTTGTTTGCTTCCACGGTGCAATGCGGGGCGTCCAGCGGCTCGATGGTGAACCTATTCATGTCCAGGTGGGGTTTGCGTTCTGGATCTGAACCCATCCCTGGATCGGACCAGTCCCTGCGGAAATGTATGACCGGTGCTGGCCTCCTGGCTCGCGCGCGCGCCTCGGAGGGAGGGTTTCAGCGGCAATTTTGGCTGCTGGGCGCCAGGACCGCGGCTCCTTCGCCGTTGGCCCGCCGGTTGCTCTATGTATCCACCAGATGTCGCCCCTGCTCGTCGTCCTGTTTCAATGGGGACTCGAAGGGGGGACCCCTGGCATGACCTTCGCAATGCTGCCCCGGTCTTCGGGGGGGACGCCAAGCGAGGTGATCGGCGGCGCTAGCCGAGCGATCGCGACCCCGCCGTCACCCGAATGCCATGGCCCTTGCGGTATCGGGCTCCTTGATTGACTTGTCGCCGGGTGCCGGCGGAGAGCTTCGGTTCACGTGACGACAGACGCCTTACGAGGCGATTAAGGAGGGATGGCCGAGGCACGCGCGACGCGCGTCGCCAATTGAGTTGGCTTAGCATGACCAGCTTGTCAGACCTCGGTCTGAGCTTTTCTTATCTGTTGTGCCGCTCTCGATGTCGACCCTGCTTCCCGCTTCGCTTCAGCTTCTCCCCTGCTTTGCTTGAGCTTGCTCGTTCGGTTCCGGTTTGCGCTTTGCACTTCGCTTCAGCTTCATCTTTCGGTTTGACTGGCTTCTCGGATTGTCTTAATCTCCCGCCCGTCTTCGCTTTTTCTTCGCTCTTTACTTGATTCCGCTTCGTATCGCTTTCCTGACTTCTCTCTTCTGACTTCTGATCTCTTCTGATCGCGGGCCTCTCCAGGACTCCGGTGGACTCCCCTCCACCGGCGCTCCTGTGCGGTCCCGGTGGGTCCGCGAAAGCGGGCCTCAGGCCGGCGGGTTCTTCCCGACCGGCCTTTCTTTTTTTGTGCGCACGAGCGCTTCCCTGGCGCGTCCTCGACGCCGTGAAGCTCGCTGTTGGCCGCGTCTCGGGCCTGAGCGCGGTTGTCAGCGGCCGACGTCTGGAGTCTGAGCGCGGTCAGCGACCGTCGTCGCCGGGTGTGTGCCTGGGGTGGACGGTGGCAGAGACGATCTTCCACTCGCCGTCGATCTTCTCGAGCCGCAGCACCACGGGCAGCTCGTCGCGCCGGACCTCATGCCCATGCCGGGCGCCCGTGACCGTCGCGGTGGCGGTCACCTCCGCCGTCATGCCGGCCGGGTCGATCTGGATCTCCGTGCTACCCAGGCTCACCTCCGCGGTCTGATAGACGACCGCTGCCTGGGTCGCCGCGTTCGCGAGCTCGTCGCGGCCGCGGAGGCTGTCGCCGATCTCGGCGATGCGGGCGCTCGCCTCCTTCGTGAAGATCTCGGCGAACTCACCGCGAATGCGGCCGTGGCGCACCAGCGGATTCCGCTCGCCGTCGTCGATGCGCACCGCGTTCTCGAGCTGGGTGAGCCGGTCGCGGATCCGCTCTTCCTCGGAGGGCGACAGCAGCAGCGCCGCCGCGCCGAGGACGGCGCCGGCGGCGATGAGCCCGAGCGGGATCCAGCGTTTCATGCTGCAAGTATAGGCGAAGGCGCCGCGCGAGCGCGCGGAACCGCGGAACCGCGGGACCGATTCCGCTGGCGCACCCGGGCTTCGCGGCGAGCAGCATGCGCTCCTGCGACGCGCTCAGCAGCATCTCGTACGGCGTGAGCCGGGCCGCGCGCCGGGGCACGAGGTCGAGGTCGAGGCCGCTGCCGCTCCGGCCCGCCATCTCGACCGACGACGAGGTGAGCCCCGCGGCGCCCATGTCCTGGACGCCGACGAGCAGGTCCTCCGCGAAGATCTCGAGGCACGCCTCGAGCAGGAGCTTCTCCATGAAGGGATCGCCGACCTGCACCGTGGTGCGCTGGCTCGGACCGCCCTCGGAGAACTCGTCGGAGGCCATGGTCGCGCTGTGGATGCCGTCGCGCCCCGTCTTGGCGCCGACGTAGAGCACGCTGTTGCCGACGCCGCTCGCGCGCCCGTAGACGATGCGGCGGCACCGGCGTCGCTCATCGCGGCCTAGCTAGCGCAAGGACGGGGAGAGGGGAGGCGGGCGAGCTCCGCTCTAGGCGTCGCGCTTCACGAGCAGCGCGGTGAGGTCGTCGATCTGCTTGGCCGAGCCGGCGAAGCGGCGCACCTCGGCGAGGAGCGCGCCCAGGATGTCGGACGTGGGGCGCGCGTGCAGGCGGTGGATGAGGTCGCCGACGCGCTCCTTGCCGAACACCTGCCCGGCGGCGTCCTGGTACTCGTAGAAGCCGTCCGTCAGCAGCACGAGGAGATCGCCCGGCGCCATCACGAGGGGCGGCGTCGGGGGCAGGTCGAGATCCTTGAACATGCCGAGCGGGACGGTCGACGGATCGCGCCACACGACCTGGCCCTCGGCCGCCCGGTAGTGGAGCAGCGGCCCCTGCCCGGCCGCGTGGAAGCGGAGCTGGTGCGTCGTCGGGTCGAGGATGCCGAGGAACGCCGTGATGAAGCGGTCGTTCGGCAGGTCCTCGATGAGCTGCTGGTTCACGTGGTGCATGAGCGCGTCCATGTCGGCCGAGAGGCGCAGGCCGATGCGGAGCATCGCGCGGAACTGGGTCACGCTGAGGGCGGGGCCGATGCCGTGGCCGGCCGCGTCGGCGAGCAGCAGGAGCATCGGCGACATGTCCACGCGCTCGTCGAGCCGGATGACGTCGTAGATGTCGCCGCCCGTGTCGTCCGCCGGCTTGCTGAACGCCGACAGCGAATAGCCGGGGCAGCGCGGCAGCCGCCGCAGGAGGATGTTCTGCTGGATGTCGCGCGCGATGGTGAGATCGTGCTCGAGCTTCAGCTTGATCATGCGCTCCTCGAGCAGGAGCGTGCGCTGCACGGCGACGGCCGCCTGCGCCGCGAGCAGCTCCGCCACGTCGCGCTCGTCCGGGCCGAAGTGGTCCGCCTTCGAATTCAGCATCTGGAGCACGCCGACGAGCTTGTCGTCGAGCCCGATGAGCGGCACCGTGATGAGGGATTTGGTGTGATACCCCGTCCGGCGGTCGATCTCCTGATTGAACCGCGGGTCGGAATAGCAGTCGTCGACGAGGATGGTCTGGCGCTTGCGCGCGCACTCCCCGGCGATGCCCTTGTCGATGCTGACGCGGATCTGGGCCTCGCCCGTGGCGACACGGGAGTAAAGCTCCTTGGCCTCCTCGTCGTAGAGGAAGACGCTCCCGCGGTCGGCGCCTATCACCTCCCGCCCCGTCTTGATGATGAGCTCGAGCAGCTCCGTGAGATCACACGGCGCCGCGAGCTTGCGCGAGACGTCCAGGATCAGGATGAGCGACGACGCATCGATCAGGGAGGGAGTGCCGGCGCGCATGCGGCCGGAGAGTTTGGGCTACGTGGAAATAGGGGTCAAGACATGGTCTCGCCCCGGGTGCTCATGACGACGTCGTCGCCAGCGCGTACCCCGGCGCGCGTCGGCGTTCCTGACCTCGGCGCGGCCCAATTTTCGAGCGACGACGGTCGCGAGCGTCCCGGCGACGCTGCGAGATCGCCGTCGATGCCGCCGGCGCTGGGCTCGGGGTGGTGGAGGTCGGCGCTACCACCTCGGCCCTACCTGTCCTAGAACACGCGACGCACTCTCCTTGAAAGCGAGCTCTTCGATGAACCGCCTCCGCCTCGTCGCCCTCCTCCCGGCCGCTGCCCTGGTCGTGGCGGCCTGCGACGCGCCGCCCGCGCCCGCCGGCGCGGCGCCCGACGCCTCGCCCTCCGCCGCGCCGGCCCAGCCGCAGCCGCTCGACGCGACGCCGCAGTCGGCCGACGCGCCGCCGCAGGCGAGCGCCCCCGCGGCGGCTGCCAGCGCGGGCGCTCCGACGACGGACGCGGGGGCGCCGGCCGACGCGGGCGCGCCGGTGGAGGACGCGGGCCGGAAGCGCGAGGACGCGGGCGCCGCGATCGCGGCGCGCGACGCGGGGACGCCCGCCGGCGACGCCGCGGCGCGCGACGCGGGCGGAGGGCGCGCCGAGGCGCCGGCGGCGACCTCCGCGCCCGCGCCCGGCACGGCGGCGCCGCCCGCGGTGCCGCCCGCCGAGGCGGGATCCGCGGACGCCGTCGCGGCCGAGGTCGACGCGATCTTCGTGGGCAAGAATACATACTTCGCCCGCTTCAAGCAGGAGCACACGCAGAAGGTCTCGGGGGCCGTCAAGAAGCAGAGCGGCGCGCTGTCGGTCCAGAAGCCGGACAGGATCTCGTTTCGCTACGATCCGCCGAACCAGAACCGCATCGTCTCCGACGGCGTGTCGCTCAAGGTCTACGTCGCCGAGGACCGGCAGATGTTCGTCACGCCGGTGCAGAACTCGGAGTATCCGGGCGCCCTCTCGTTCCTCATGGGCCACGGGCTCCGCCCGTCGTTCACGTTCACCTTCAACGACAAGGCGAAGTTCGAGGGCGGCCCCGTGCTCGTCGGCAAGCCGCGGGCGCCGACTCCCCACTACGAATTCGTGATGTTCTATATCGACAAGGCGCTCCTCGCGAAGAAGGACCCTGGCGTCGTGCGCCGCGTCCTCATCGTCGACGCGCAGGGCAACCGGAACCGGTTCGACTTCGAGAACGCGTCGCAGCCCGCGTCGATCGATCCGGCGGAGTTCCAGTTCACGGCGCCGCCCGGCACCGACGTCAAGCAGAACTGATGACCCCGCGCCTCTCGCTCTCGGAGCTCTTTCCCGACATCCATCCGGAGTGGATCCTCGCCGAGGATGGCGATCTCATCGTCGTCGACAAGCCGGCTGGCCTGTCGACGCACGCGCCGGAGGCGGAGCGGATCGACGACATGGTGACGCGCCTCCGCGCCTTCCTCCGCGGCCGGGGCGATGCGGAGGCGTACCTCGGGATCCACCAGCGGCTCGATCGCGACACGTCGGGCGTCCTCCTGTTCACGCGGCGGCGCGAGGCGAACGCGGCCGTCGCGCGGCAGTTCGAGGGGCGCACGGTGCAGAAGACGTACGTCGCCGCGGTCTCCGGCTTCGGCGATCGCCCGCCGCGCGGCACCCTGCGGCACCGCCTCGTCCCGGCGCCGGGAGGTGCGATGCGCGCGCTCGCCGAGAGCGGCGGGGCGCGGGAGGATCGGGCCGCGAAGCGGGAGGATCGGGCCGCGGGGCGGGAGGATCGGGCCGCGAAGCGGGAGGATCGGGCCGCGAGCGGCGTGCTGGCGATCACACGCTACCGCCTCCTCGAGCGCCGCGGCGACCGCGCCCTGCTCGAGCTCCGGCCCGAGACAGGCCGCACGCATCAGCTCCGGGTGCAGCTCGCGGCGATCGGCCTCCCCATCGCCGGCGATCCGCTCTACGGCGGCCCCGAGGCCCCGCGCCTGCTCCTGCACGCCGCCGAGCTCCGCCTCGATCACCCGGCCACGGGCGCGGCCGCGACCTTCCGCTCGCGGCTGCCTGCAGTCTTCGAGGCGTGGCTCGCGGCAGCGCCGGTGGACCCGTACGCGGGCGGCGTCGCGGCCGTCGAGCGCGCCATGCGCGAGGCCGCCGAGCGGCGGTACGGGATCGCGCGGGCCGGCGACACCACGGCGCTCCGGCTCGTCCATGGCGCGGGTGACGGCCTCCCCTCCGTCTCCGTCGACCTGTACGGCGAGCACCTCGTCGTGTCGCTGTTCGGCGCGGGCGAGGGCGAGCCGGGCGCGCCGCCGCGGGACCTCGTGCTCGACGCGGCCCACCGGCTCGGGGCGAAGGGCGTCTACCTCAAGGCGCGGCCGAAGCACGCGAGCGTCATCGTCGACGCGCGGCGCGAGGAGTTCGCGCCGCGGCACGCCGTCCGGGGGGAGGACGCCCCGGAGGAGCTCACCGTCCTCGAGCACGGCTTGCCGTTCAAGGTGCGGCTCGGCGACGGGCTCTCGACCGGCATCTTCCTCGACCAGCGCGAGAACCGGCGGCGGGTGCGGGAGCTCGCCCGGGGGGCCCGGGTGCTGAACCTGTTCGCCTACACGGGGGCGTTCACCGTGGCGGCCGTGGCGGGCGGCGCGCGCGAGAGCGTGACGGTCGACGTGTCCCGGGGCGTGGTCGCCTGGGCGCGCGACAACCTCGCCGCGATCGGCGCGGACCCGGCGGCGCACGTCGTCGTCGAGGCCGACGTGTTCCCGTGGCTCAAGGCCGCCGCCCAGTCCGACCGGCGCTTCGACCTCGTCGTGCTCGATCCGCCGAGCTTCGCGACCACGAAGAAGAGCCGCTTCAGCGCGGCGAGCGATTTCGGCGCGCTCGCGGCGCTCGCCTTCCGCGTGCTCGCCCCAGGCGGCAGGCTGCTCGCCTGCACCAACCACCGCGGCATCGCGCGCGCCAGGTTCCGGCGCCATTTGCACGAGGCCGCGCGTGAAGCAGGATGCGACGTCGTGCAGATGAAAGATCTCCCCGATCCCGTCGATTTTCCCAGCGAACCAGGCGCGGAGTCCCACCTGAAGAGCGTCCTCGCCAGCGTGGGCGCGCCGTCCGCGAGGGCCCGAGAGGGCGCGCCATCCGCGAAGGCAGGGAAGGCCGCGCCGCCCGCGAAGGCCGCGCCGTTCGCGAAGGCAGGGAAGGCTGTGCCGTCCGCGAAGGCCGCGCCGTTCGCGAAGGCAGGGAAGGCCGCGCCCGCCCGGGGCGCGCGCCGAGGGCCCGCTCCGGCCCGGACGACCCGCCGAGGTGCGCGATGAGCCAGCGGCGTTTGCTCATCACGATCAGCTCGTACAGCTACCTCGAGCCTGCCTTCCTGGCCGCGGGCGACTTCGAGCGCGGCCTCGTCGAGCGCAAGAGCTTCCCCGACGGCGAGCGCTACCTGCGCGTCGCGGTCGACTGCTGGGGGCGCGACGTGGTCCTGCTCGGCGGCGCCCCCCGGGACCTCGACTGGCTGGAGATCTACGACCTCGGCTGCGCCATCTCGCGCGCAGGCGCGCGGTCGCTCTCCATCGTGATGCCTTATTTCGGCTACGCGACCATGGAGAGGGCCGTGAAGCCGGGCGAGGTGGTGACCGCGAAGACGCGGGCGAGGCTCATCTCGGCGATCCCCTCGTGCGACGCGGGCACGCGCATCTTCCTCTTCGATCTGCACACCGATGGCATCGAGTTCTACTTCAGCGACTCGCACGTGACGCGCCACCTCTACGGCGCTCCGCTCATCACGCAGGCGGTCCGCGAGCTGATGGGCGATCGCCCGTACGTGCTGGCGGCGACGGACGCCGGTCGGGCCAAATGGGTGCAGAGCCTCGCCCGCAGCCTCGGCGTCGAGCCGGCGTTCGTGTACAAGGAGCGGAGAGGCGACGGCGTCGGCGTGACCGGCATCAACGCCGATGTCTCCGGCCGCGAGGTCGTCATCTACGATGACATGGTCCGCACCGGCTCATCGCTCGTCCAGGCGGGGCGCGCCTACCTCGCCGCCGGCGCATCCAAGGTCCACGCCGTCGCGAGCCACCTCGTCTTGCCGGGCGACTCGCTCGAGAAGATCAGGAAGGCCTCCGTGTTCACGACGCTGCTCGGGACCGACTCGCACCCTGGCAGCCAGCAGCTCGCCGACGCGCCCGGCGCCCTCCACTCGGTGGCGCCGCTCCTCGTGCGCGCGCTCGAGCGGGAGACCTAGGGCACCTCCGGCCCCCTACGTGAGGTTCGTGAGCGGCCCGGTGCAGTACTCACGCAAGCCGAACGTGGTCCGGGGGTCGCCGAACAGGTTCAAGATCGAGACGAGCAGGTTGTTGTGCGGGAGGCTCGGGTACCGGACCCAGCGCCCGGTGCGCAGGCCCCCGCCGCCGCCTGCCAGCAGGAACGGCATGTCCGTCTTCCTGTGGGTCGGCGGATCCGAGATCTCGGAGCCGAAGAAGACGACGCTCTCGTCGAGCAGCGAGTGCCCGCCCATGTCGACCTTCGCCATCTCCTGCAACAGATAGAGGTGCTGCTCCGAGTACCAGGTGTAGATGAGCTCGCACTCGGCCGGCCTGAAGCCGCCCATCTCCTGGTAGAAATGGTGGTGCTCGGTCAGGTTCAGCCACGGCAACGTGTGCTTCGCCTCGGTGTCGCTCCACTGCAGGGTGCCGACCGCGGTGATGTCACAGGCGAGCGCCATCACCAGCATGTCCGTCATCAGCTTGCCCACCTTGGGGATCGCCGCGTCGGTCGAGCTGTCCGCGATCGAGCCGGTGTCGTCCGAGTCGAGCCCCGCGTTCGGGTTGTAGTCGGACGTGTCGACCCTCGTCGGGGCCCGGCAAGCGCTCGTCGCAGCCGGCGTGCTGCCGAGGCTCTGCTCGATCTCGCGGATCTTCGTCAGGTGCTGGTCGATCTTCTGCTTGTCGGCCGCGCCGAGCCTCGCGGAGACGGCGGCGTAGCGACGGTCGACGAAGTCGAGGATCGATCGCTTCCGCGCGAGGCGGAGGGCGGCGTCGTTGCTGGCGCCGGGGTTCAGCGTGCCAAAGAGCTCGGTGAAGGTCTCGACCGGATCGAGACGCGGCGGGATGGGGCTGTACGGCGCGGTGTCCTCGAAATTGACGATGTTCATCGGCGACATCAGGCCGTGGGACTTGCCCGTCCCCCAGCGCACCGCGAGCTGGACGCTCGCCTTCGCCTTCTGACCGGCGGAGATCCGGGAGGCGATCACCTGATCGATGGACGGCCCCCTCGCGTAGCCGGTCGAGGTGGTCATCTGATCCGTGCCGGTGAGCCAGGCGATGATCCCGCTCTGGTGCTGCTCCCCGCGCGCGCTCTTCATGTCGAGGCCGTCGACGACGAGCAGCCGGTCCTGCACCGGCGCGAGCGGCGCCAGGATGGGGCCCAGGGTGAAGCTCGTCTCGGTGCCGGTCGGACGCCAGCGGTCGATCAAGGTCCCGCCGGGCGTGTAGACGGCGAGGAAGCGCCGCGCGGGGGCGGGTTGCGCGCGCGCCGGGCGCTCGGGTCCCATGATCTCCAGCCACGGGAGCGCGATGGCGATGGCGCCAGCGCCTCGCAGCATGGCGCGCCGGCTCAAGCGGAATCTCGACATACCCCTCGCTCCTTTCAGGCAGCCATGTGGAGGAAACCGTCCGTCTGGGTGAGCTCGACGAAAAGCGCAGGTTCGTGGCCTGAGGACCCGGACATCGTTCTCTCCCTCGCCCGCACCGGGCAAGCTGAGACCCCGTGATTGAACAACACTCTTTACGAAATGACCAGGGGGATTGTCGTGCGGGGCGCACGACGATGCGGCTCACCACGCGAGCACATGCCGCCGCGCGCTGCTGCGAGGGGCCACGTCGTCCAGCGCGCAGCGCGCGGCGCCGAATTCCCTTGCCGGCGCCGATCGGCGCGTGGATGCTCTCGCGGCGAGCGCGGCTCGCGCAGAAAGGATGAGCGTCGAGGCCATGGACGAGCTGGTACGGCAGGTCGCGGAGAAGGTTGGCATCTCGGAAGACAAGGCCCGCGTGGCCGTGGAGACGGTGGTCGGCTTTCTGAAAGAGAAGCTCCCCGCGCCGCTCGCCGCCCACGTCGAAACCGCGCTCGGCGCGGCGGCCCCTGCCATCGCGAACCTCGACGTCGGCAGCCTCGCAGGCTCGCTCGGCGGCCTTTTTGGCAAGAAGTAGCGGATCTCCGCCGAGCGCGCCGCCGGAGCGCTCTCGACCGAAGTCCATCTCTCCTCTCTCGATCCTGACCTGGACGACGCCGCCTTCGCGCTTCGGCTGGAGGCGCGCTCATGTCCAGGACGTGCTCGCGCTCCGCTGCCTGGCGCGGCGTGAGCATGCGCCGATCGCGCCCCGGCGCGTCACGGCTCCGTCCTGGTCCGGCGCGCGCTCGACCCGGCGCCGCGACCGCGGCCTCGATCTGGGTTGAGTCTTCGCATCTCCTCGAGCGCGGGCCCTCCAGCGGGCCGTCTCGGGCGCGGCGGCGGGCGACAAGCGTGGAGAACCGCGGGTTTCCTGGACGACGCGCGCGCAGCGATGGATAGCGGCTGCACAGGCGGGCTCCGGCACCGGGCTTGCGAGCATCGAAGGCCTGGAGAAGCACCCGCCCACCTCCCTCTTCACGCGGGCGGTCAGCTTCCGCGAGGAGAGGAGCGATATTCCATGGCGTCCGTGATCGGCGGCGAAGCCGCGTTCATCGGGTCCTTGACCGAACTGATCGAGCTCAACTGGTCCACGGTGGACGCGCTCGCAGCAGCGCTCTCGCGGATGAGCCGACCAGGCGACAAGAGCCGGCTCGCGGGCTTCCTTCACGATCACGAGCGTCACCTCGAGGTGCTCGCCGCCCTGGCCCACGAGCTCGGCGAGCCGCCGGTGGAGAGCGCCGTTCGACCCAAGCTGAGGAGCAAGGCGCTGACGAACGGGATGGTCGGAGATCGCGCGATCCTCGAGGCGATGAGGCATTACGAGGAGGACAGCTGCGCTGCTTACGAGCGGATGATATCGTTCCGTGAAGGCCTCTCCGAGCGCGCGCGCGACGTCCTCCGGCACTCGCTCGCGGTGGAGCGGCGCCACCGGGACTGGTTCTCCGAGCAGCTCGACTCGCGACAAGGGCTTTTGCTGTTGCCGCTGTAGCGCGCGAGCGCCCTTGGGAAGGCGCGGCCCTCTCCCGTCGTCTCGTGTATCATCGCGGCGATGATTCGCCCTTTCGTCCTTGCGTCCCTTGGCGTCGCCCTTCTCCTCCTCGGCTGCGACGAGCCCCCGAAGCCGGTCGCGGGAGCGGCCTCGGCCGCGCCTTCTGCTGCGAAGCCCGCCGACGCGCCTCCCGCCGCGAGCCCCGCGGCCACGGCCAGCGCGCCGCCGAAGAAGCAAGAGGTGGTGTGCACCAAGAGCGATCCGGTGACCTTCTCTCATCCGGCGCTCGAGGCCAGGGTGCGGCAGCAGCTCCAGAAGCCCGAGGGGCCGATCAAGCGCGCCGAGCTCAAGAACATCAAGACCATGAACCTGTCGGACGCCCAGGGGCTCGACGAGCTCGATCCGTGCCTCTTCCCCGAGCTCACGGGCGTCAAAGGGCTCTACCTGCCGCCGGGCAAGATCGACGACCTCCGCCCGATCAAGGGCCTGCTCCGGCTGGAGTCGCTGCGCGTCTCGGCGACCCTGGTCAAGGACCTCTCGCCGCTCTCGGGCCTGGTCAAGCTCGACCGGCTCGACATCGGCCGCACGCCCGTCGCCGATCTCTCGCCGCTCGCCGGCCTCACCAGCCTCACCGAGCTCCAGCTCGATGAGACCGAGGTGACCGACGTGAGCCCGCTCGCCGGCCTGAAGAAGCTCGAGATGCTCCAGATGAAGCGGACGCGGGTGAGCGACGTGTCGCCGCTCCGGGAGCTCAAGAGCCTGAAGAACGTCTACCTCGAGGGCTCGCGGGTCGAGGACGCGAGCCCGCTCCGGTCGATCCCCGGGATCAAGATCCACGAAGGCTGAGGCGGCCGGCCCTCGCGCCGCCGCCTGCGCGCCGCCGCGTGCGGGCCGCGCCGAGCGCCGCCGCGAAGAGGCCGAGCTGCCAGCCCGTCCCAGCGGAGCCCTCGGCGCCCGCGCCGGCTGCGCCGCACTCGCAGCGCAGCTGCCCGTGAACGCCGATGTTCGTGCCGGGCGCGCCCTCCTCCGCGTCTCCGGTGGCTGGAGCGCCCCCGGAGCCGGCCTCGCCCGCCCCGCCGGCGCCCGCGCCGCCGCCTTCGCCCGGCAGCGGCGGCGCGTCGATGACGTGGAGCGCCGGCCCGGAGCCCCGCACCAGGAACGGGCGCGGCCGCAGCGCCGGCCCGAGCGGCAGCGCGGCGAGCCTCGCCGCCGGCCACACGACGGCCTCGCCCGGATCGAGATGCCACGCGGCCGCCGCCTCGGCGTCCGGCACGGCCCGCCGCTCGGCGCCGTCGATCAGCCAGAGGGAGGCCGCGCCGTCGTCGGCACGCACGAGCAGCGGCGACGAGGGGAACGCGTCGCCCTCCGGCAGCGCCAGGAGCTCCGCGTCCGGCGCGATGGCGACGTCCCAGAACCGCGAGAACCCCCAGGCGTCCAGCGCGCCGTCGCCGCCGAGCGGCCGCCTCACGCCGGAGGGAAGGTCGAGCGGGCACTCGAGGGGCCTCGGGCTCCCCTCGAGCTCCACCTCCTCGCCGCTCAGCGCGTCGACCCCGTAGGCGTGGACCGCGTGGTCGCCCCCGAGCAGGCTGAGCGGCATCGGCGCCTCGAAGCCGTGCGCGCACGAGCCGAGCGGCTCGCAGAGGTCGTCGCGGCGCACGTCCGCGGGGAAGCTGTAGCCCTCGGCGCCCTCCTCGGTCGCGGGGACGTCGAAGTAGAGCCGCGCGTCGCCCGGCGCGCTCTCCGCGTCCGGATCGCGGGTCCACCCCGCGATACCGCTGCAGCCGGCTGTCTCGAGGGCGCCCTCGGGGGGCTCGTTGAGCAGCGCCTCGTACGACGCGACGAGTGATGTGTAGGGCGGCACGTAAACCACGCCGACGCCGCTCACGGACTGCCGCACGTTGAAGTGCAGGTGAATGGTCGTGGGCGTGCTCCCGTAGACGTTGGACACCCGCCCGATGCGCTCTCCCCGCGACACGTCCTGGCCGGGCGAGACCTGGACATCCGACATGTGCAGGTAGTCGTAGCGAGTCCCGTCCTCGCCGGTCAGGTAGACAGAGTAGCCGCCGACGCTCGTGATGGTGCCATCGACCACCGCGACGACCCAGTGTCTCCCCGCCTCGCACGTCGCCGGCCGGATGTCCTGCCCCTGGTGCCCCGTGCCGGAGGGGCAGAGAGGCATCTCCCACGAGCGCGACTCGCAGTAGTTGTCGCGCCACGGATAGGCGTAGTTGTCCCTATCGCACTGTCCACCGGCCGGGCCCGCGTTCCCGCCTTTGCCGTAGACCTGGGAGTTGGCGAACGCCGGGCCCTCCTCGAGCGGAAAGCGCATGGAGGGCGCATACACGATGTCGTCGGCGCGCCCCTCTCCCGAGCCTGGAAGGAGCTCGCCAGCCGGACGGTACGAGAACGAATTGGCCGCGGCGGCGCTCGGCGGGAGCGCGAGCGCGAGCGTGGCTGTCGCGATCAGCGAGGCCAGCGCGGTGGGGCGGGGGCGCGGCGGGCGGAGCGGGCGCAGCGGCGCGATCATGGCATGTCTCCCGCGGCCCTCGGCTCGTCGCCGCCCACATAGACGAGCTCCGAGGCGAGCTCGAGGACGAGCGCGTCCGAGGCGCAGGCCGGCGCCTCAGGAGAGGCGCACTCGACGTCGAGCGCGTACGAGACGCCGTTCTCGATCCACGACGCGCTCCAGATACCCTCGTTCGCCGTGACGAACGCAGGCGCCCCGCGCACGGCGCGGGCCCCCCGGAACGGTGGAATGCTCGGATAATTGCGCGAGAGGCGGGTCATCGTGAGCGAGACGGTGATCGCGTCCGCCTTTGCCCAGAACGAGGTCCAGTGCTCCCTGGCGACGATGACCGGCGCCGCGAGGAGCTCGCGCCGGGACGGCACGAGCACCGGGACCCGCGAGGCCCTGGCGGCGTGGGCCGCCGTCTTCGGGAGCGCCGCGAGCGCGGTCCGGTCGACCGAGGCGGCCGGCGGCCAGGTGACGGCGGAGATCACCGGGGTTGCCGCCGCGGACAGCGGCTGGGCCGCCGCAGGATCGGGCGGCGTCTCGGCGGGAGGCGCGGCCTGGTCGCACGCGGCGACCGCGACAGAGAGGAGGATGAATACAACAAGAGGCACGCCGCGCATGGCTCCTCCCGAACGGGGGATCATCGATTCTAGTCGAGAACCCGCATGCGTGGCCAGGGGATGGCGGCACGCGAGCGCGATGTCGCCCGGGTGTGATCCGGACGACCAAACGCCGTGCGAGGCGGTTTCATGAGCCAGCGTGTCAAGCGAGGCCAGGGTCGATCAGACCGCGGATGCCGCGCCGGGTGAGCCTTGGACGTATCCCAGGAACACGACCCGTTCTTCGGTGTCTGCGGCGACGTCGTGCTGGATCAGCCCTCGATGAGGCTGTATCGGGGAGCCCCCGCGAACCTGCTCGAACCTCGGGTTCTTCCTGTGATGCGCGAGATCTTTCTCGCGGGCGACAGGAGGATGTAGGATACACGTAGGCGCCGCTGCCTCTCCGTCCTCGCACCCGGTGAACAACTGAGGCTTGAATGAGTCGCTCTGCCTCGATCGATGTCCGCATTCCGGGACTCAGTTCGAAATTCCAGGACGTCGTGGCCGCCTTGCTCGAGGCTGGTTGGTCCTACGATGATCATGGGCATATAAGCTACTTGCCGGCCGGGGATCGAGGGGATTTCGACTGGCAGTGGGCGCGGCTCGATCGCTGGTCGGATGTCCTTGCCGTGATCAAGCACAAGGAGGATGTGGGCGAGCTTGTGGGGGTCTCCCTGGTACACAAGGATGCTGGTTCCGGCGGAGCATTCCTCCTGGATCCCAGCGATGACTGGTTGCGGGTCAGCCTCACCATCAACGTGCGCGACGTGCGTGAGGTCCCTGGTATCGTCGATTTTACCTGGTATCTCGAGCGTCTCGTCCCTGCGATCTCGCGTGCGGGGCTCTCCATCGAGCAGGTGGAGTGCAGCCAGTTCTGACGCTGCAGCTCCAGGAGACTGCGCACACCGGCGGGAGCGGGGTGATGCCGAGCCGGCCGCGCCCCTGACGAGCGCGGAGGCCCGCCGTGGCTGCCTGTATCCGATGACACGCTAACTCAAATCAAGCGCGTCACCAGTTCCAAAGCAGGTCGCTCTATGAGATGGTGAGGAATATGCCGGCGACGTTGGTGTGGGGCAAGGAGTTCCAATTGAAGAACGTTACCAACCCATCGAGGGAGCGTCAGCAGGAGGTCGTCGGTGTTGATGGAGGGACGGAGTTTCTCGGTTGGTCCTCAGTAGAGGAGGTGAAATCGTTGGCCGAGCGACATGGCGTGGACAGAGAGGCGTGGCCAGTCTATCCAGACTGTGAGATTGAGGGTGATGTGCCGCTGGAGGACGCGCAGAAGCGATCTGCTGCATTGCGGATCGCACTGGAGGGAATAGATTCCCGTGTGGTGGAAGAGGACTATTGGCTCAGGTTCATTCTCAGGTTGCTTCGCGACGGTAACTCTTTCTTCATCATGGTGTGAGCCGAGTCGGGTACGCCGGGGGGTAGTCGACCCCGGCCTACCCGACCAGAGAATATGGGAAAATTCCAGGTCTACGCTATAAAAACAACAGCCGATGGGGCACATGTGACAGGTCGCCTCATCGCTGGCACGTTCACACGGGGTAAATCCGTTCATTCTGCCCACCGCGCCGACGAGATGGGCGTGAAACACGGGGAGCCGGTCGAGCTTGATCTGTTGATCGATGGAATCGTCATCTACAGTAACGAGATCGACGAAATTCAGGAGGGCCTTACCGCGTTGATACGGCTCCGAGGTCACTGGCCCGCCCAGATCTCACAAGGATGGATTCTGGAGGGCGGCTGACCCTGTCACACTGCATCCGTCCGCCACGTGAAGATGCCGACGCTGGTGGGGCTGGGAAGCCGCTCGCCGAGCCCATGCGCTTCCGACGGCTCGCGTTGTTGGTGTTGAGCCTCGCCATTGAGCAATGTCCACGCGCCAGGTGAGCGGGCCGAAGATGGGGATGGTGAATGCCTGAAGCGGATCATAAAGCGGTTCCCAGCGCCGGCGCCTGTTGCGAAGACCATCGTTTGCGCCAGATTGATCCAGGCCCGTCCGAGCTGGCCAGACTGCCGTCGATGCGAGATCGCAAGCCTGGTGCGAAGTTTCCTGACTGGACGTTTACTGCGGAATTGGGCAACTAGATGGAGGGGCCATGTCGGTTGTTCTGATGACAACTTCACGGCAGGGTGACACCAGGTCGAATCGCCTCGTTCCGGTCGCTGCGCAGGCCACCTTCAAGGAGTTCTGGGTGCCGGCGGCCGAGGCGCTCGGGCTAGAGTGGGTCCCCTTGTTCGAGACCGGAATCCCAGTGGAGCGAAGCGACCTGCCGGACGTCATCCGAGAACTCGCGGCTCTGCGCGCCTTGTGGGCCTCGTCAGAGCCGCATCGCGAAGCGATCCTCGAGCGTCTCGATCGGCTTATCGATGAGCTCGACAGGATCAACAGCGCTGACGATGACGTAGAGATATTTATCGGATAACGTCCAGACACGGCGAGCATGTGCCGAGCCGCATCATCGATGCTTCGGCCCGCAGCCGCCCCCTCAGAGCGTCGTTCCGCCCGCCGCGCGCGCGAGCGCCTGGTCGATCGCCCCCGGGCTGAACCCCACGAGGATCTGCCCCCGCACGTCGATGATCGGGATGCTGCCCCCGCGCTGGTGGCTCTTCGCGAGCTTGTCCTGCATCTCCGCGGCCGCGCCCGCGTCCTCCTCGATGTCCTTCACCACCGCGGCGATCCCCTTCGAGCGCAGGTAGTCCGCGGCCTGGTGGCACGGCTTGCACCACGAGGCGCCGTAGATGATCACCGTGACCCCCGCGAGGTGGCTCGGCGCGCCCGGCGCCCCGGCGCCCGCCGAGCCGCCGGGGCCTGGCGTCGCCGCCGGCGGCGGCGCCGTCTTCGCGATGTGCTCGGCGCGCCGCTTCTCCAGCAGCGACTCCCATTCCCTCCGCGGCATCGTCCGGACCGCATACGTGCCGTCCGGCCGCTTCTGCGTCAGATCGGCGACGTAGAAGGCGTCCCGCGTCCCCTCCGTCCGGTCCGAGAGCATGGCGCGCACGAGCGCGCGGCCCTCGGCCGGCACGTCGGCCGGATGCAGCTCGACGTGCGTGTCGCCCTTCTCGTCGATCCACGTCAGCATCAGGTTCGCCGTGTCGTCGCGGAGCTCGAGCGGCGGCAGCTCGGCGACGGCCTGCGCGGGCGTGGTGCCGTCGTCGCGCTTCTCCTTGCACGCCGGGCCGAGCGCCGCCGCGGCGATCGCGAGCAGCACCCCCGCGATCCGCGCCCCCCGCGCCCCCCCCGCTTCCCGCTTCACGCCTCGCCTCCCGCCGTCGCCGAGGCCCCGAGCTCCTCGCTGAGCGCCATCCACTCCGCCATCGCCGCGTCGACGCGCTTCGCGAGCGCCTGCTCCTCGCGCGCCGCCGCCGCGAGCTTCGCCCAGTCGCCGCCCGGGTCCTGCTTCAGCGCCTCGCGCATCTCCGCGAGCCGCGACTCGCCCGCCGCGATCTCCGCCTCCAGCTCCTTGACCCGCTTGCGCTTGCGCTCCGCCGCCCGCGCCGCCGCCTTGTCGCTCTCGAACGCCCGCCGCCGCGCCGCCGCGTCGCCCGCGCCCGCGTCGTCCGGCGGCGGCATCGTCGCGCCGCTCCGCCGCACCGCGCGGCCAGACGCCTTCGCGCCCCGGTCCGCCGCCTCCGCCTTCGGCTCCTCGCGCGGCGGAGGCGCGCTCGCCGTCTTCCGCGCTCCGCGCGCGCCCTTCGCCCTCTCGCCCTCCTCGCGCGCGCGCTCCGCCTCCTCCGCCTCGGCCGCGAGCTTCTCGAGGTTGTCGCGGTAGTCGCGGAAGCCGCCGGGGTAGATGTCCACGCGCCCCTCGCGCACCGCGACGACGCGCGTCGTCACCGCCTCCAGGAACCTGCGGTCGTGCGAGACGAGCAGCACCGTGCCCTCGAAGCCCGCGAGCGCCTCCTCGAGGATCTCGGCGGCGGGGATGTCGAGGTGGTTCGTCGGCTCGTCGAGGAAGAGCAGGTTGCGCGGCTCGAGCAGCAGCTTGCCGAGCGCGAGCCGGCTCCGCTCGCCGCCGGAGAAGCCCTGCACCTTCCGGAGCGCGTCGTCCCCGTAGAAGCGGAAGCGCGACAGGTACTGGCGCGTCGCGTCGACGTTCATGTCGGCGCGCACGCTGCGGATCTCCTCGACCGCGGTCCTCGACGGGTCGAGCGAGCCGAGGTGCTGGTCGAAGTAGCCCTGGCAGAGGTTCGTCCCGCGCCGCACGTCGCCCGCGTCCTCGGGCGCGCCGGCGCCGGCGAGCAGCTTGAGCAGCGTCGATTTGCCGGTCCCGTTGGGCCCCACGATGCCGACGCGGTCGCCGCGCCGCAGGAGCATGTCCACGCCGGAGAAGAGCGTGCGCCCGCCCCGCGAGGCGCCGAGCCCGCGCGCGTCGAGCACGATGTCCCCGCTGCGCGGCGCGGGCGCGAACCGGAACCGGACCCTCTCGGCGGTCGCCCACACGTCCTCGGGCCGGTCGATCGTCTCGAGCTTCTCGAGCATCTTGCGCCGGCTCTGCGCCTGCTTCGTCTTCTGGCCGGCGATGTTGCGCCGGATGAAGTCCTCGGTCTTGGCGACGAACGCCTCCTGCCGCTCGGCGAGTTCCCGCTCCCGGGCGAGGTCCTCCTCGCGGGCGACGGCGTAGTCGCTGTACTTGAGCGGGTAGGCGCGGAAGCTGCGCTGCCCGAGCTCGAACGTGTGCGGGCAGACGGCGTCGAGGAACGCGCGGTCGTGCGAGACGCAGAGGAGCGCGCCGCCGAGGCCCGCGAGGTGCTTCTCGAGCCAGGTGATGGTCTCGATGTCGAGGTGGTTCGTGGGCTCGTCGAGCAGCAAGAGATCGGGCTCGATGGCGAGCACCACGCCGAGCTGCAGGCGCCCGCGCTCGCCGCCGGACAGGCTCGAGACGGGGCGATCCATGTCGGCGGGCGAGAACCCGAGGTGGGCCGCGATGATCTCCACGCGGCGCTCGAGGTCGTCGCCGCCGGCGATGTGGTAGCGGTCGGTGAGATCGCTCAGGCGGGCGAGATCGGCCTCGCTGCCGCTGGCGGCCGCGTGCTGCGCCGCGGTGAGGGCGTGGCGCAGCTCGAGCACCTCGGAGAACCCGGAGAGGAAGGCGTCGAGCACCGTGCCCTGGGCCGCGAGCTCGTGCGACTGCCGGAAGTACGCGAACCGGATCCCCTTGCGGATCACGACAGAGCCCGTGTCGGGGGTGAGCTCGCGGGCGACGAGGCGGAGCAGCGTCGATTTGCCCGCGCCGTTCGGGGCGACGAGCGCGGCGCGCTGGCCTTGCTCCAGGGAGAAGGTGATGCCCTGGAAGAGCCTGTCCGCGCCGTAACCGAAGCTGAGGTCGGCGACCTGGAGGACCGTCATTGCGGCCGAGTTCTAGCATGTGTCCGGCACGCGCAAGGGCGCTCGGGGCGCGGGGCCCACACGGCGCGGCCCACATCGCGTGGACAGCGTGGATGACCGTGAGCGCTCGCCGCGGGCGACGAAGAGGCAAGGGCGCGCCTCGCCCGCCCGGGCGAGCGAGGCGCCCGGGCTCAGCCCTCGGCCATGACCGCCTTCACGGCCGGGCGCTCCATGATGCGGCCGAGCCATCCCTTCAAGTTCTTCAGCTCGGAGATGTCGATCTTGGCCGCCTGAAGCCCCCAGCCGAGCACGGACGCGAGGTCGAGATCCACCAGGGTACAGCGCTCGCCGGTGACGTACTGGCGGCCGTCGAGGCGGCCGTCGAGGATGCGGAGCAGGCCGCGCGCCTCGGTCATCGCCGCCTCGGCCTGCTTCGCGTCTTGCTGCTCCTTGGGGAACCAGTCGCTCGTGTTCTTGATGTAGCGGAACAGGGCGCTGGTCAGGTTGACCTGGCCCCAGATGATCCACGTCAGGGCCATCAGCTGCTCGGGCGAGCCGGGGGCCGGCCACAGGCCCTTCTCGACGCCGTAACGCTCGCCGAGGGCGATCTGGATCGCCACCGACTCGAATATCGGGGTGCCGTCAATGACGAGGGTCGGCACCTGGCCATTGGGGTTGAGGGCGAGGAACTCCGGCTTCTTCTGGTCGCCGGCGCGCAGATCGACCCGGACGGCCTCGTGGGGGACACCGAGCTCGGCGAGCGTCAGGCGGATGCGCCCAGCGCTCGATTGGGGGGAGTAATAGAACGTGATGGTCATGGTTCGCCTCCGGCGCCCCTTGTAGTGGATCCGATTCGCCGCCGTCACGCTCATCGTGCATGGGACCGCCAAGTTTCCTCGGGGCCCCGTCGAAACATCGATGTTCCCACTTTGTCATGGGGAGCAAGAAATCGACAGAATCGGACGGGGAGCGCGGGTGAGCGAGGGCGGTTGCTCAGGCGCCGATCGGCGTGAACGCGAAGAGGACAGTCGCCGGGACAACACGAGCGCTTCTTCTCTCCGGCCGTCTTCACGGTTTCACCACGCCCTCTCCGCGCGAAGCACAGATCTCGAACGACCGGACCTGATCCCGGCGCGGTGACATCACGTCAGCTCTCCTCGGCGCCGCATCCATCGCGATGGTGTCGTATCCTGCTGCACTGGAGCAGATCTTTCCTGTTGCGGGCGAAGAGGGGAGCGCGCCTCGCTCCCGCGGCACCGTCCTTGCCCGCAGCGGGGGCGCCGCGCCCCGCGCACTGCACTGGAGGCGCGCTCTGGAAGGAAAACACGATGCGCAAAATGCTTCTTCACTTTCACGTCGTTCCGATCCTCCTCGCCCTCGCCGGCGGCTGCTCCGGCGAGAGCAACCAGCAGCCCGACACCGGCGGCACGGAGACGGGCGGCACGCAGACCGGGGGTACGCAGTCGGAGCAGCCGCCGGCGCCGCTCGGGCCCGAGCAGCAGGCGGAGCTCAGCGCGCTGCTCGACGAGAAGGAGTCCTCGGCGAACATGACCGCGGAGGACTTCGCCTCGAGGTACGCTGTCCCCTTCGCCTCGGGCCTGCCCTACGCGCCTGCGGACGCCGAGGGCCTCTCGCTCGTCCAGGGCACCTCGCTCGCCCTCGACCAGGACGAGCTCGCGAAGCTCTCCGCGAACGGCTTCGTCATCTCGGAGAAGAAGACCTTTCCGACCTTCGCTTACGGCTACGCGAGCATCTACGCGCTCGACCTGCCGCTCTACGTCTCCGCCGACTCCATCCTGTACGCGGTCCACCGCTCGTACGACGCGATCCTGAAGGGCGTGGAGCTCGCCGCGCTCGCGCCCGAGCTAGGGGCGATGCTCGAGGAGATGCGCGCGCAGCTCGCCGCAGGGGCCGGGGGCGAGCTCGGCGCCGAGGCGCGCGCCGACGCCGACCTCTTCACGGCCGTGGCGCTCTCGCTGCTGAACGACGCGCCCGTCGCGCCCGTGGCGGGCGCCGACGCCGCGAAGATCGACGAGCTCGTCGCGGGCGCCAAGGCGCACGAGGGCGCGGGCAGCGTGCGCCTCTTCGGCTCCGATCGGATCATGGACTTCTCGCAGTTCGAGCCGCGCGGCCACTACACCGACTCGCCGGTGCTCCAGCGCTACTTCCGCAGCATGATGTGGCTCGGCCGCGTCGACTTCCGCTTCCTCGAGACCCAGCAGGACGGCACGCAGGTCCTGCAGCGGCGGCAGCTCGAGGGCGCCTATGTGCTGCGCGCCCTCGCCGGCGCGGAGACCCTCGCCCGGTACACGCGCATCGACGACACGGTCCAGACCTTCGTCGGCGAGAGCGACTATATGACCCTGCCCGAGCTCGACGTCCTGCTCGCGGACCTCGGCCTCGCCGGCGCCGCCGGCCTCGCCGGGCTCCCGGACGAGCAGATCATCGACGTCGTGGTGAAGAAGGGCCACGGGACGCAGCGGATCTCGAGCCACATCATGATCAACGGCCTCGGCAAGGGCACGATGCCCCTCTCGTCGAGCTTCGCGCTGCTCGGCCAGCGGTACGTCGTCGACTCGCACGTCTTCTCGAACGTGGTCTACGACCGGGTGAAGAGCGGCACCGTCAAGCGCATGATGCCGAGCCCGCTCGACGTGGGCTTCGCCGCGCTCGGCAACGATCAGGCGGGCCTGTTGCTCGCGCCCGAGCTCGGGCAGTTCCCCTACGCGCCGGACCTGCACATGATGCGCGTGCTCGTCGACGCGCACCCCGGCGACTTCTGGAGCAAGAACCTCTACAATCACTGGCTCGGCGCGCTGCGGGAGCTGTCGCCGTCGAAGGCGCTCGCCGACGACGCGGGGCTGCCGGCGGTGGCGAAGACCGAGGCGTGGGGCCGGCGCCTCCTGAACACCCAGCTCGCCTCGTGGGCCGAGCTCCGGCACGACACGCTGCTCTACGCCAAGCAGTCGTACACGGGCGGCGCCACGTGCGAGTTCCCGGACGCCTACGTCGACCCGTACCCGGCGTTCTTCGCGCGCATCGCCGATCTGGCCGAGCAGGGCGCCCGCGTGGTCGAGACGCTCGATCTGTCGGGCGCGCCGTCGCTGCTGGGTCAGCGGGTGCCGGCGTACTTCGCGAAGCTGCAGAGCGTCGCGCGGACGCTCGGCGAGATGGCCGAGAACGAGCGCGCCGGGGTGCCCCTCACGGCGGAGCACCTCGATTTCATCAACCAGGCCGTCCGGATCCAGAGCGGCTGCGGCTCGGACGTGGGGGCGGATGGCTGGTACGCCGAGCTCTTCTTCGACATGTCCCAGACCGTGATCCAGGACCCGACGATCGCCGACGTGCACACGCAGCCGACCGACGAGGGCGGGGCGCCGGTCGGGCGCGTGCTGCACGTGGGCACCGGCCTGCCGCGGCTCATGGTCGTCACCGCCGATCCCTGCGGCACGCCGCGCGCCTTCGTGGGGCTCGCCTCCTCGTACTTCGAGAAGATCACCGGGGACTTCCAGCGCATGACCGACGAGGCGTGGGCCGGCGAGCTCCACCAGGCGACGCCTGACGACGTCGCCTGGATGAAGGACCTCGTCTCCCGCTGACCTCGCGTACATCGGACTCGGCGCCTGGCGCTCGGTCCGGAAGTGAGCCCGCACACGGCGGCCTGTTCCACGACAGCCTCCGGTTTGGGTTTCGACTCTGCCCGGCGGCTCCGGACAGGTGATGTATTGGATGGGCCGTGCTAGCCGTCGTGGCATACACTCGTGCGCGCGGTTTCACCCACCCAGATATACTGGATAGACGTCGGCGCCCGGCGGCGCATGGGGAGGACTACCGCCGGGCGCCGTCCACTACTTCCGCGGCGGCATGATGCGTCGCGCCAGTTCGGCGTTCCGGATCATGGCATCCAGCGTCTCCTTGCTGGGGAGCGCTGCGAGCTGGGCAGAGACCGACTTGAGGGCCGCCGCGTGCGCCCTGCCCAGAGCGCACTCGCTCTCCAGCACCTTGTAATTCCTAAGAAACTCCTCAGCACTAATCGCCATATGGCACCTCGTGAGAGGCGCACTTGTCCCTTGACACGCATACCAAAGCGTGAAATTACTTTGGGTGTAACGCCGCAGTGCGTTTCCGCGCGGGTAGAGTCCGTGCGCCCGGGGTCGGCCTGCTCGCAACAGGTCCGGCCCCGTTTCTTTCTTCGATCATTCACTGCCATTCATTCGCTTGCTAGCGCAAGTGCAAATGGATCAGTCTTTATCCAGACTGTTGTCTGGAACACGAATGGCTTATCCACGTCGATTTTTGTAGACATCGACTCCGGAGTATGCAAGCGCGCCCGGACGGCGCCGGCCTGGTGTGCCAGTGAATGTCCGCACGCCCGCAGGATTCGCCTGAAAACACGGTGTTTCGTGTTACTTTCAGGGCACAAAGCAAAGCGCCCCGCCCTCGGCTGCAACCGGGAGCGGGGCTGCGAAACATCCGGCGGTGGGCCCGCCGAACGCGCATCGCACCGCGAGCATGGGCCAGCGCCGGGAGAAAGGCAAGCTGTGCCCGCCCCTCTCTCCATGGAGACGCGCGTCCGCATCATCTCCGCGCTCTGCGAAGGTAACTCGATCCGCGCGACGGCGCGCATGGTCGGGGTCGACAAGAATACCGCGATGAACTTGGCGCTCCGCGTCGGCGAAGGCTGCGCCCGTCTCCACAGCCGAATGATGCGCGACATCGCGGCTCACGTCGTGCAAATCGATGAAATGTGGAGCTTCGTCCAGAAGAAGCAGTCGCGCGTGAAGCCCGATGAGCCGGAGGAGCGCGGAGACGCCTATCTCTACGTCGCGCTGGACGCGAACACGAAACTGGCGATCTCGTTTCACGTCGGCAAACGAGACGATGCGAACACGCATCTCTTCATTGAGGATCTGCGTTCGCGCTTGTCCGTCGTTCCGCACATCACGAGCGATGGATGGCAGTCGTATCCCGCTGCCATTGGCCACAACTTCAAGGGCGCCGCTGATTATGGTCAGTGCGTCAAGAACTTCCACAAGGGTGGATCGCAGCGCCCAGATTATCGTTACGAGCCGCCGCGCGACCCGTTCATTACGAAGAAACCGATCTTCGGCGCGCCGCGCGACGAGCTCCTGTCGACGTCCTACGTCGAGCGGTTCAACCTGACCACGCGTCACACGGTCGGCCGCACGCGTCGCCTCTGTCTCGCGTTCAGCAAGACGCTTCGCGGGCATAGCGCCGCCGTCGCTCTGGGGGTCGTTTATTACAACTTCGTCCGGCTCCACGGCGCCCTGGGGACGACGCCGGCTGTCGCGGCTAGAGTCGCTCAGAATCCGTGGACGCTCGCGGAGCTCGTGACCGCTGCGCTCGCCGAGGGCGAGATCGCGCCGCCCGAGCCGCAGCCGCTCAAACTTCAGGTACGCCCTGGGGCGACCGAGAAGCCTGCGCGCGAACTGCCTGGCGGCCGTGGGTTTCTCAGGCTCGTGTAAAGGAGAGTCTTATGCGGCAGACCGACATGAACAACGTTTCCCCCGAGGACGTCTTTGCGCTGTATTATCAGCCTGCTAGCTCGCGCGCCGCTGCCGCTGCCGCTGCGCGCGCCCTATGCCGCAGACAGCTCACCAGGGAAGTAGCCCTGAATGGCAGCGATCATGGTCGACCAGATCGGTGCCGTGAGAACGGTTTGCCCCATGCGGATGCGAACGTCCCGCATATGTAGACACTGCGGATTCATCGTCAGCAGCTCGGCAAAATCCTTCCCGCGGCCGATCTCTCTGACACGCTCCGCCATTTCTTCCACGGGAACTCCAGCTATCGGCACAGGTAGCCCCTCCGGATTCATTGCATTGTGGTCGAGCTTGAGATGTTCGCCGGCCGAAATGGTCGTCCCTGTGACGATTGCGCCGCCAACGAGCACACTCAACACTGTCGGCGTCCCCTTCTCCGCCAACGCGATATACATCAGTATCCCCATATTGCGTTCGCTCGCCATGCGTACCTCCCGCGGATAGCTGGACCGCTTGACGAGCGGAACGGGATAGGGCACCATGCCCTCAGTACGGTGAGAGCCGTTCCCGGTCCGCCCGACGGATCGGTCCAGAGAGGCCGGGTGGTCAGACCCGGCCTTTCGCTTCTGGACGACACCGTCATTTTGGCGAGCGGTCAAGCGGGTTCTACTGACCGATCTGGCCGATTTTGATGGGAAAAGTGGGAAGATCCGGACAGGTGGGCACGCTTGGATCGAACGAGCGACCCTGGGCCACTACTCGTGCCGGACGAAGAACCGGTCGAGGGCGCCGAGTGCCTGGATGGCGCCGAGTGCCTGCTGTGCCGCTGCGCGCTGGTCCTTGGTTCTGGCCTCGATGAGAGCGTCGAGCACGTCGGCCCAGAGCTTGTCGCGGTTCCAGGGGCGCACGCCGCGGAGGTCGGCCAGCGCGGGGATCTCGCTGGCGATGAGGGCGAGGTCCTCGTCGGTCAGGACGCGCTTCTTGAAGTCGGGGCTGCTCATCGGCGCCTCCGCAACTTCCGCTTGAGCCTGGCCCGTGCGAGCCGCAGGCGACTGCCCGCCGTGCCGAGCGGGATGCGAAGCAGCTTGGCGATCTCCGTGCCGCCGTGCCCGAGCGCGGCCAGGACGAGCACCTCGCGAGCCCAGATGGGCATCGCGGCGATCGCCATGAGCGCCTTGCCCGCGTCGATGCGCTCGCCGACGTGCCCAGGGTCGACGCGCTCTTCCCCCGTGGCGGCCCAGGGGTCGGCGACCGACACCTCACGGCGTCGGAAGGCGCGCTCGTGGTAGTGCGTACAGTGGAACCGGCACACGCCGAACAACCAGCGCTTGAGCGCGTCCAGGGGTTCGCGCGCGTGGTCGGGTCTGTAGCGACCGGCCTGCGCGCTGATCCATGCCCCGAGCACGACGTCCTGGCACACGTCGTCGATGTCGACGGCGGGCACGCCGAGACCGCGCAGGGCGCTGCGGATGTGCGGCTCCTGCGCGGCGATCTCGGCGATGGTCAGGACGCGAGCGGGGCCGTCGTACGGGCCCCACGGGTTCATGGAGCACCCCGTCCGCACGCGGGGCACCTGCCCGCTACGGCGGGCCGGCCGAGGATCTGGTCGAGCGTCACCCCGGCGGCCTTCGCTGCGCGCAAGGCCATCGAGTGCGAGCCGCCGTTGCCGCTGGCGAGCTGCTGGATGCTCCCGGCGCTGACGCCCATCACCTCGGCCAAGCAAGCCCAGGTGCCGTAGAGCGCGCGCAGGTTGCGGAGGGCAGCGCGGAGCCGCATGCGCTCCACGTCGGTCAGGCGAAGCGCAGGGGATCGGGGGCGACGTTGGCGCGCGGGCGCACCTTCGCCTTGCAGCCCGTCGGGCTGCTGGATAAGTGTGAGCATGTCGGACCTCGTGGTTCGGGGTTCGGCCACGCAGCCCGGTCGGTTGGCGCCGACGCGGGCTGCACTTCCTTGCGCCGAATCTACGGGCGGATCACGAGGTCACAACAGATAACGTCATTGCAGACACGACATCTTCGGGTGCAGGACACTCACCCTTTCAAGGCTGCAATTGCAGACACTACCTCCGGACAGCCTCCGGTTTGGGTTTCGACTCTGCCCGGCGGCTCCGGACAGCCTCCGGGTTGAGTTTCAACTCTGCCCGGCGGCTCCGGACAGCCTCCGGTTTGAGCTTCAACTCTGCCCGGCGGCTCCGGACAGCCTCCGGTTTGAGCTTCAACGCTGCCCGGCGGCTCCGGACAGCCTCCGGTTTGAGCTTCAACGCTGCCCGGCGGCTCCGGACAGCCTCCGGGTTGAGCTGAACGCAGCCGCCACGGTGGCCTCGCGCGCCGCTCCCCGGCGGCGCCGGGCGCGCCTCACGCGGCCGCGGCCGCCGCCAGGAACGCCTGCGAGAGCTCCGACGGCGCCGGCAGCGCCGCGCTCGCGAGCCCCCGCCGCGCCACCGCGAGCCAGCGCATCGGGTCGGCGACGGCGCCGCTCGCGATCGCCGCGAGCAGGCGGCGGCGCATCCAGTCCTTGCGGCGGTAGAAGCTCGTGCCGTGCTCGGCCGTCGGGCGCGGGACGTAGCTCGCCAGCGAGACGTGCGTCTTCTCGTGGAGCAGGAGATCCGCCAGCGCCGTGAAGGCGACCGCGTCGTCGCGCAGGAGCACCGCGGTGAGCAGCGCCCGCACCCGCGTCGACGCGAGGTTCACGCTGATCCCGCTCCCGTCGGTGTGCGCCATCTCGTCGGGGCCGTAGAGGTCCTGGTGCACCCAGATCGGCGACGCCGGGAGGTCCGCGGACTCGGAGATCGCCGCATCGAGCCGCTCGATGATCGTCATGGCCGCGGTCACGGCGCGGACGCCGGGCACGTCGATCGCGGTCTTGAGGAGCGCCTCGCGCGAGGTGCGGGGCATCGGGCACGGCGCGGCGCTCGGCGCCCGCGGAGGCGCCCCGGCGGCGGCCTGGAGGGGCTGCGACGCCGCGCCCTCGCTCGCGAGGCGCCGCCAGAACGCCTGCGCGAGCGGCTCGTCGAGCGCGAGGTACACGAGATCCCCGGGCCGCACGCCGGCGGCCTCCCGCCCCACGGCGGCCTCCGGCCCCGGACCGGAGGCGCCGAGCGGCCAGCGGGCGGTGCTGCGGACCTGGCTCGACGACAGCGACGGCGCGGCCTCGAGGGGGCGGAGCGCGCCGGTCCGGTGCGCCTGGAGCAGCTCGCGCAGCGTCAGCGGCGCGCTCCGGTAGTGGACCTGGCCGAGCGGGGAGAGCGCCGCGCCCGAGGGCCGCTGGCCGGTGTCGGCGACGATCGACCGGAAGAGGGGCGCGTCGAGCAGCCCGCTCGCGAAGCGGATGACCTGCTCGGGCGCAGCCACCGTGGGGGTGCGCGCGACCGGATCGAGCTCGTCCACCGCCTGCGCGGACGCGATCGTGATGCTCTCGCCGAGCAGCGCCGCGTGGAGGAGCCGGTCGAGGACCGAGGAGAGGCGGTGATCGACCGCGCGCAGGAGCTCGCGGTCGTACAGGGCGTCGCGCAGGACGAACCGCTCGAACGCCGCGACGAGCGCCGCCTCGACCGCCGTGGACGCGGTCGCCGCGACCGCCGAGCGGCCCTTGTTGAGCGGCACGCCGAGCGGCAGCTCCGCGACCAGGCCGAAGCCCGCCGCCGTGATCGCCCGCGCCAGCTCGCGGTGAAGCCCGAGCTCGGGGCCAGGGAACGGATCGATCCGCGTCGCCACCGTGAGCCCCTTCTGGGTGATCGTGAGCTGCGGCTCGATGCCGTCGCCCCGGCCCACGAACAGCTCGACCGCGCCGCAGAGCTCGCCCGACGGCGGGAGCCGGAGCGGCACCTCCGCGGCGCGGCGGAGGCGCCCGCGCGCCGTGTTGACGAGCGCGCCGTCCACGTAGATCCGCGCGACGGTCGCGTCGACGAGCCCCACCGCCGCGGTGACCTCCGCGGCGAGCGCGGGCCGCGAGATCGGCTGCGCGAGCGACAGCCTCACCGAGGTGCCCGTCGTCGGGCGGCGGGGCGGCTCGGAGGCGCGCTCGTCGACACGGCGCGCAGGGGCGCCCGCGCGGCCGCCGTCCGCGTACGGCGCGGGCGGGGGGCGGGGCAGGGACAGGAGCGTCCACGAGAAGTCCTCGTAGGGCGGCCCCCCGCCGAGCGGCGCGACGAGCAGCCGGTGCCCGCCCGAGGGCGTCGCCGTGACCACCTCGATCCACGGCGCGATCTCGAGCACGGAGAAGAAGCCGATCCCGTGCTCGCCGATCACGTCGGGCTCGCCCGCCTTGCCGCTCCGGAAGGGCACGAGCAGGTCGGCGAGGAGCTCGGTCCGGCTCATGCCGCGGCCTTGATCGGTGACCGAGATCTCGCGCCCGTCCTCGGACGAGCGGACGTCGATGCGGGCGCCCGGCGGCGACGCGTCGAGCGCGTTCTGGAGCAGCTCGCGGAGCGGGCCGATCCGCGACGACGCCTGCGCGTAGATGGTGCGGGAGAGGATGCGCTGCGCGAGGTCGGGCACCGTCGCCTCGCCGCGGCAGGCGGCGACGAGCGCGAGGCGCTCCGCGCTGCTCGCCTGCAGGTAGGCCTCGGCGCGCCCGTGGATCCGCACGAGCAAGAGCTCCGAGAAAAGCCCGTACGAGATCTGGGTCATGGCTCGCCTCCAGACGTCCTTTCGCCGGGCCCGGGCGCCGCGAAGGCCGCCCCGTCCACGGGTTCGCCGACGATGAGATCGCGCTCGAGATCGGCCTCGCGCACCCCGGAGGCCCGGTCGAAGGCGGCCCGCAACGCGTACCAGTCGCTCCAGCCCGAGGGGCGCCGCACCGCCGCGCTGTCGTCGCGGATGAGCAGGAGCCGGCGCGTGCCGAGGCACGGCAGCGGCCCCGCCGGCCGCCGCCCCGGCGCGTCGGGGAGCGGCGGCGCGCCCGGCGCCCGGCGCGCCGCCGCGCCGGCGCCGCGGTCCGGCTGGAGCCGGCTCCGGCAGAGGGCGACCATCGTCGTGTGCGGGCTCGTCGCCCGCGCGACGAGCTGCGGCAGCCCCGAGAGGTCGCCGCGGCGCCGCGCCAGGGCCGAGAGCGTCTCCGGCGCGTCGATCTCGAGCTCGTCCTCGAGCAGCTCGCGCTCGCCGGGCAGGTGCGGCTGCCACTCGCGCTCCGCCCAGAAGCTCTCCGGCACGAACAGCCGCTCGGCCACGCTCGGCCCGAGGAACCCGAGCAGCGCCTCGCGCCGCTCGGGGGTCACCATGCAGCGCCCGGGGCCGAGCAGGGCGCGCGCGAGATCGAGGGCGACCTCGTCCCAGCCCGCGGATTGCAGCATGAGCGCGCTGATCTGGGCGGCCATCTCGGCGAGCCTGTCGCGCGTGCGCCGGCCCTCGCCGCTCGCCGCCGCGAGCTCGATGAGGCGCCGGTAGAAGGCCGTCGCGACCGCGGTGAACTCCGGCCCGATCTTGAGCGCGTCCCGCCCCTCGGTCAGCTCGACGGCGGCCGGGAAATCGATGAGCGCGAGCTCGGCGAGGGCGAGGCAGGCGTCGACCTTGACCCCGGCATGGAAGGTGGCCGCCGAGATGCTCGGGAGCAGCCCTCGCCCGCCGACGTGGAAGCGCGCGAGGAGCGCGTCGCCGAGGTGGGTCCGCGCCTCCAGCGCGGCCGCGCCGGGGGGCTCTGGCGCGACCGCGACCCGCTCCTGGATGAGCTGCCCGCCGGAGATCAGCCGGCCGTCGTTCACGGCCGCGCCGTCGAGCAGCACGAGGGCGCGGCTCGCGGGGAAGAAGTGGAGCGCGTCGCGCAGGTACGCGCGGACCGTGGCCGTCTCGAGCAGCGCCGAGGTGACGCGCACGCGCGTCCCGAGCAGCGGCGCGATCCGGCGCACCGAGCACATCAGGGCGGCGGTGAGCTCGGGCGACGCGCGGCCGCGGGCTTGCCCGGGCTCCTCCGAGGCGCTCGCAGGCGCGCTGCCCGCGTCGCCCGCGCTGGGCCAGGCCACGACGCGGATCGCCCATCCCTCGACGCCGTCGCCGGTGGTGACGTGAAGGCTGAAGCTCTCCGGATCCGAGAGCCCCAGCCCGAGCACGGAAAAGAACCCGACCCCGAACCGGCCGAGATCGATCCCTGGCCGCTTGTCCGTCGCGAACGGGATGAGCAGCCGTGAGAGGATTGCCCGGAGCCCCATGCCGGCGCCGGCGTCGCTGACCTCGACGCGCCCATCGGTGACGGCGACGTCGACGACGGGCTGCGGCGCGCGGGCCGCGTCGGCGGCGTTGAGCACGAGCTCGATGAGCGGCCGGAGCGGATGCCCGAACTGCCGGCAGATCTCCTCGTCGAGGATCTTGAGCAGGTAGGCGCGGTCGATGGGCGGCTCCGCGATGTCGCGCTGCCCCGCGCACAGCGCCTCGAGCGCGGGGCGGTGCAGGCCGACGGCGACGAGCTCGTGCAGCGCCCCCAGAAAGTACAGCCCGGCGTCGCCCGGCAAAGGCGCGGCGCGCCGGTCGCCGCCCCCGTCACCCCCCGCTCCGTAGTGCGCGTGCACGCTCGACTGCTCCCCCTCACGCCCGCCCTCGACATGCCCCTGCGCGAAGTGCGCGCACCCACCGTGCGAATGCGCGCCGAGTGAGCGCCGAGTGGCGGACGAGCGACGGCGCTTTCACCGCCCGTGCCGAGCCGAACCGCCGGGCGTCGGCCGTCCGTCCTTCAGCCCGCGGCCGCCGGGGGCGTCGGCCTCCCGCCGCCTCGACCTACCCGGCGGCTTGGTGCTCGCGCGGCGAGCTCGGTGCGCCGCGCGCTTCGTCCTCGTCCGCGCTGCCCGCGCCCTGGGCGTCGCCGAGCCGCGCCGCGACCCCGCGGGGGAGCGTTGCGCCCTGGGGGAGGGTGGTGCTCAGGGGCAGCGGCGTGGCGCTCTGGGGCGGCGGCGTGACGCTCTGGGGCAGGTCGGAGAGCTCGGGCAGATCGGAGAGCGCGAGCGCGCTCCACTTGCCGGGGGGCGGGATCGACGTCACGCCGGCGCGCTCCCGCTCCAGGCGCGCGTTCAGCTCGCCCCCGATGAGCAGCGCGAGCGCCAGGAGCCACAGCCAGAACAGGAAGATCGCGACGGTCGCGAGGCTCCCGTAGAACGTGGCGTAGCGGCCGAGCGTGGCGACGTAGAGCGAGAAGAGGGTCGACACGGCGGACCAGAGCACCACCGTGAGCACCGCGCCCGGGAAGATCCGGCGTCGCTCGATGTTCGGGCGCTGGATCGAGATCCTGAAGAAGGCGGCGACCATGCAGATGACGAGGCCCCCGGGGAGGGCGAAGGCGACGATGCGGGCGCCGGTCGATCCGGAGAGCGTGCCGATCAGCACGCCCACGCCGGCGACCACGGGCACCACGGCCAGGCTGGCCATCACGCACGCCGCCGCGATCGCCCTGCGCACGTACCAGGGGCGCTCGCGCGTGTTGTAGATCGTGTCGAACACGCCCATGGCGGTCGAGATCCCGGAGGACGTGATCCAGAGGAAGCCGGTGATGCTGATCGGCGCGACCGCCGACGACTGCGAGAGCCGGATGAGCTCCTCCGAGACGAGCGTCGCGACGTCCGGGGGCGCCGCCTGCAGGATGGGCCGCACCACCACATCCGACCACCGCTGGACCCGGCTGAGCACATAGCCGGCGAAGGCGGCGAGCGGGATCAGGCTGAGGAACGCGTCGAAGGCCATCGCGCTCGCCGCCCGCGGCCCGTTGTGGCGATCCAGGCTGACGATGACGCTCCACACCGCCTTCGCTGCGCGGTGGCGCGCGATCTGTTGCCGGATCCGAGCAGGCACGGAGGGCAGCGTCGCTCTCCCTCGTGCGGGGCGCAACACCATCCGCCCCGCCGCCGCGCGCGGCGCACCTCGGGACAGCGGCGATGTCCGCGCAGCGGCGCTCCGGCGCTACGGCTCGCGCCTAGGCGTCGGTGTTCCTGTCGGCGGCGAGGAGACTCTGTACGGCGTAGGGCACCGACTCGACGCCGGCGAGCTCGGCGAGGGCGTAGGCGATGTGCTCGCGGCTCGCGTGCGGCGGGATGCCGACGATCGCCCAGGAGCCGCCCTCGCCGCGCTGCAGGTTGCTCCCGCGCTCGACGCGCATCGCGGCGATCGCGGGGTAGACGGCCACCGTCATCCGCTTCGGCCGGAGGCGGTCCAGCGTGCGCATGGCGAAGGCGATCCGGTCGAACTCGCTGGGGTCCCGGTACTCGACGTGCCGCGCCCGGTCGATCTCCACATGATGGGCATCACGCTCGCGCACGTCGTGAGCATAGCCCAAGCGGACCGCCGCGCCGCTCCGGCCTGCGGCCCCGGACGGCGGCTCGAGCTGGCTCGAGCGAGCCGCGGGTGCCGGCGCCGGCCGGCCATGCTACGCGCCGAAGCGCCATGGACAGCCTCCCCCTGCTCGCCGATCACCCGTACGCCTCCTTCCTCGATCAGGTGGAGAAGCCCGCGCGCTACGCGGGCGGCGAGGTCGGCTCGGTCGTGAAGGACTGGGCGTCGGTCGAGGCGCGCGTCTGCCTGGCATTCCCGGATGTCTACGACATCGGGATGAGCCACCTCGGCTTCAAGATCCTCTACAAGCTGCTGAACGACGACCCGCGCACGCTGGCCGAGCGCTGTTATACGCCCTGGGTCGACATGGAGGCCCAGCTCGTGAAGCGCGGGCTGCCGCTCGTGTCCCTCGAGTCCGCGCGCCCGCTCAGGGACTTCGACGTCGTGGGCTTCTCCCTGCAGTTCGAGCTCACGTACTCCAACATCCTCACGATGCTGCACCTCGGCGGCGTCCCGCTGCGCGCGGCGGACCGCGGCGAGGACGACCCGATCGTGATCGCGGGCGGCCCGACGGCGACCCACCCCGAGCCGATCGCCCCCTTCCTCGACGCCATCGTCATCGGCGACGGCGAGGAGAAGGCGACCGAGGTCGCCCTCGCGTGGGCGCGGCTCAAGCGCGAGGGCGTGCCGCGGCGCGAGCGGCTCGCCGCGATCGCGCGCCTCGGCGCCGTCTACGTGCCCTCGCTCTACGCGACCCGGCTCGACCCCGACACCGGCTTCGAGGTCGTGGACCGCCCGCTCGCCTCCGGGATCCCGTTCCCGATCGAGCGCGCCCTCGTCGACCTGAACAGGTACCCGTTCCCCGACGAGAGCCCCACGGGCGGGCCCGAGGCCATCTTCGACCGCATGTCGATCGAGATCGCCCGCGGCTGCACCGAGGGGTGCCGCTTCTGCCAGGCCGGCATGATCTACCGGCCCGTCCGCGAGCGCGATCCCGAGCAGATCGTCGACACCGTGATGCGCGCGGTGCAGAGGTCCGGCCAGGACGAGGTCTCGCTCACGGCGCTGTCGACCGCCGACGTCTCGTGCATCTCGCCGCTCATCAAGAAGGTCACCGAGCGCCTCACCGCGGAGCGCATCTCGCTCGGCGTGTCGTCGCTGCGCGCCTACGGGCTCGAGCCCGACCTGCTCGACGAGCTCAAGCGCGTGCGCGCGACCGGCCTCACCTTCGCGCCGGAGGCGGGCACCCAGCGGATGCGCGACGTCGTGAACAAGAACGTCACGGAGGAGCAGCTCCTCGAGACGGCCGAGCGCGTGTTCAGCCGGGGCTGGGGCAAGATGAAGCTCTACTTCATGATCGGCCTGCCGACCGAGACCGACGAGGACGTGCGCGGCATCGTCGAGACGGGCGCCCGCGCGGCCGGCGCCGGGAGGAGGGCGGCGGGCAAGGGCAAGCCGGTCGACGTGACGGTCAGCGTCTCGACCCACGTGCCCAAGCCTCACACGCCCTTCCAGTGGGCGGCGATGGACACGCTCGGCGAGGTCGGGCGCAAGCAGCAGCTGCTCAAGGACACGGTGCGGCCGTACCGCGCCGTCACGCTGAAGACCCACGAGGCCCACGCCAGCGTCCTCGAGGGCATCTTCGCCCGCGGCGACCGCCCCCTCGCCGACGTCCTCGAGCGGGCCTGGCGGCGCGGCGCCCGCTTCGATTCGTGGGAGGACAAGCTCGATCTGGCCGTGTGGGAGGAGGCGTTCACGCACGTCGGCGTCGACCGCGCGAAGTACCTCGGCACCCTCCCGGTGACGGCGCGGCTGCCCTGGGATCACATCGACGTCGGCCTCGAGGAGGGCTTCCTCGCGAAGGAGTACAGGAAGGCGCTCCAGAGCCGCCTCAGCCCGCCGTGCGGCAAGGTCGCCGGCATGTTCGTCCACCACACGAACGTCGACGACGCCAAGGCCGACGCGCGGCGGCTCGTCTGTTACGACTGCGGCGTCGCCTGCGACATGACGCAGATGCGCGAGGAGCGGCTCACCTTCCTCGATCGGCTCGGCGCCCACCGGCGCTCGCTGCCGGTGCTCACCGACGCAGGCGCCGCGCCGCCCACGGCCGCCGCGGGTCCCTCTGGCGCGCCTGCGCCGCCCGCGGCCGCCGCGGGTCCCTCTGGCGCGCCTGCGCCGCCCGCGGCCGCCGCGCCGCCCGCGGCCGCCGCGCCGCCCGCGGCCGCCGCGCCGCCCGCGGCCGCCGCGGGTCCCTCTGGCGCGCGTGCGCCGAAGGGGCGCGGCGGCTTCCGCTACCGCGTCCGCTTCGAGAAGGCCGGGCCGATGGCGCTGCTCGGCCACCTCGACGTCGTGCGCGAGCTGCCCCGCGTGCTCCGGCGCGTCGGCGCGCCGATGACCTACACAGCGGGCTTCCACCCGAAGCCCGACATGACCTTCTCGCCGGCGCTCTCGCTCGGCGTGATCAGCCTCGACGAGTACGTCGACCTCCGCCTCGAGCGCGACCTCGATCCCGCCGCGCTCGACGCGCTCGTCGCCGCGATGTCGGCCGCGAGCCCGCGCGGGCTCGTGTTCAGCGGCGCCGTCAAGCTCGGCCCGGAGGACCCGTCCCTGAGCAAGCTCATCGCCGGCGCGCGCTACGCGCTCGCCTTCGCGCGCTCCGCGATCGGCGGCGACGCGGAGGCGCTCCTCGCCGCCCGCTGCAGCGCCGCCCTCTCGGCCGCGTCGCTCCCGATCCGCCGGGAGATCGACCGGCTCGCCAAGATGGTCGACGTGCGCCAGTACCTCGTGCGGGCCGAGGTCGGCGGGCCCGAGGTCCACGCGGCGCTCGCGCGCGCCGGGCTCGTCGGCGATCTCGTCGCCCTCGAGGTCGAGGTCGATATCCGCGGCTCGGGTGCGGTGAAGTCGTCCGAGGTCGCGGCGGTGATCACGGGAGAGCCGGGGGAGGCGCCGGGCGCGATCACGCCGCCGCCGCACCGCGCCGTGCGGCTTCAGCTGTTCGGCCGTACCTCGCCGGCGGGCTCCGCAGCGGGCGAGCGCTTCTCGCTCTTCGATCTCGAGCGGGCGCGCCGCGTCAAGCCGGCTCCGGAGCGAACGCCGGCCCTCCCGCTCGCCGCGGACGCCGAGTGAGCCAGCCCGGGACGGTCGTGTCGTAAAGATCCTCCCGGCGGCGGCGGGGCGCGGAGCGCGGAGCGCGCGCGGGCGATCGCTCGGGGATCGGCTACGCTGCGCTTTGCTTTATGGAAAAGGACGCTCACGAGACGGCGTGCTGCGCGGCGCGCCTGGCCGCGGCGGGGGCGGTCGGCGCGAGCGTCGCCCACGAGCTGCGCAACGCCCTCGCGGTCGCGGAGTCGTCGCTCTACCTGGCGCAGCGCGACCTCGACGATCGGCCTCGCCTGCTGCGCCACCTCGACCGGGTGACGTGCGAGATCCGCAAGGCGCACGAGGTCATCGGCAGCGTCCTCGGGCTGGCGCGCGGCGAGCCGCTGCGGCGCGAGCCGGCGCACCTCGGCCGGCTCATCGAGGGCGCGCGGCACGCGCTGGTGCTGCCCACGGCGGTCCGGTTCGAGGTCGCCGTCGCGCCGGCCGACCTCACGCTCCTGTGCGACCCGATCCTGCTCGAGCGCGTCTTCTCGAACCTCTACCTCAACGCGATCGAGGCGTTCGACGAGGGGTCCGGCGGTGTGATCGTCACGCGGGCGTGGAGGGGCGACGAGCGCACGCACCTCGAGATCGAGGACAACGGCCCTGGCGTTCCTCCGTGCGTGGCCGACCACCTCTTCGAGCCGCTCGTGACCGCCAAGGTGAAGGGGACCGGCCTCGGCCTCGCGCTGAGCCGGGTCATCGTCGAGGCGCACGGCGGCGAGATCACCGCGACGGCGGGCCGGTGCGGGGGCGCGGCGTTCCGCATGTGGTTGCCGAACGCGTGACGGGCGCGGAGCGTGGCGAGCTCCCCGGGGCGCATCCCCGGCGTGCTATCGTCCCCTCATGCAGGTGAAGCGCCGGACGGCGGAGCGCGGCCCTTTCCGCGCGGAGCACCTTCGCGCGGGGGATCCGTACGAGCTGTCGAACGGCCACCCCGTCTACTGCGCCCCCACGGGGGGGCGTGCCTCGGGGCCGAACCACCTGGGCAGCTCGGTCGTGGGGTGGGACCCGGCGGTCAAGGAGGTGGGCGTGGACACGGGGTACTCCCCGGATCCGGGCACCCTCCGGGCGCCGGACGTCGCGGTGGGGAACGTGCCCGACAGGCCGGGCTGGGTGAAGGGCGTGCCGGAGCTCGCGATCGAGTACGCCGACGTGGGGCAGGACGAGGAGGCGCTGAAGGAGAAGATCGCCGACCTGCTCGAGGCCGGTACGAAGCTCTTGTGGGTCGTGCGCCTCACCGGTCCACGGCGGGTCGAGGTGCACGAGCCCCGCCGGAAGGTGCGCGTCGCGCTCCCCGGGGAGCTGCTGAGCGCGCCGGGCATCCTGAAGAACGCGGTCCGGGTCGAGGCGCTCTACGACCGAAGCGAGGCGGAGAAGAGCACGCTGACCAACCTCCTCCAGCGGCGCGGATACGAGGATCTCGACGCCGTGCTCGATGCAGGGCGCGAGGAAGGCCGCGAGCAGGGGCGCGAGGAAGGCCGCGAAGAGGGGCGCGAGGAAGGCCGCGAAGCGGGGCGCGAGGAGGGGATCCTCGAGGGCAAGCGCGACGCGCTGAGGCGTGTCCTCGCTCGGCGAGGATTGCGGCTCACGAAGGCGGCCGCCGCGAAGATCTCGTCGTGCAGGAGCGAGCGCGAGCTCGACCTCTGGCTCGACCGCGCCCTCGTCGCGTCGGCCACGGCGGAGGTGTTCGGCCGCGCGGGCCGTTGACCTGGGCCCGCGCGCCGCGCGGATCAGGCGCGGCCGCGGCCGCGGACGAGCTCGGCGATGGCCTCTCCCAGGCCCTCCAGCGTCAGCGCGAACATCGGGAAGATGCTCTTGATCGCGTCGACGGTCGGGTGGGGGTAGGGGCCGATCCCGTCCGGGTTCAGCCACACGGCGCGGTCGAAATGGTCGCGCAGCATCATCAGCCAGGCGACGCCGGGCAGCCGCGCGTCGGGGTCGAACGAGGAGCCCGCGCCGCCGCCGGAGCCCGACGAGCCGAGCAGCTCGTAGGGCGCCATCGAGGCGTCTCCGACCATCACGAGCTTGTGGTGCTTGCCGCACTCGCGGAGGAGCTCGCGCACCGGGACCGGGTCGAGGAGCCCCTCGGTCCTGAAGACCCTCTCGTAGACGCAGTTGTGGAAGTAGTAGCTCCTCAGCTCCTTCCAGTGCGTCGCGCGCTTCGCCGCGCTGAAGAGCTGCGACACGAGCGCGGCGCTGGGATCCATCGAGCCGCCCACGTCCATCATCAGGATCACGCGCGTGTTCGGCCGGCGCGGGGGCCTCGTGACGATCTCGATCTCGCCCGCGTTCCTGGCCGTCGCGTCGATCGTCGCCTCGATGTCGAGCTCGCGATCGCCGCCCTCGCGCGCGAAGGCGCGCAGCTTGCGCAGCGCCACCTCGATCTGGCGCACGTCGAGCGTGACATCGCTGCGGTAGGGGCGGTAGCGGCGGGCGTCGGCGTTCTGCACGGCGCCGCTGCGCCCGCCCGCGGGGCCGCCGACCTGGATGCCGCTCGGATGGAAGCCGCCGCGGCCGAACGGTGAGGTGCCGCCTGTCCCGATCCACCGGTTCCCCCCGTCGTGGCGCTCGCGCTGCTCGCGGAGGCGCTCCTCGAACCGCCGGAGCACCTCCTCCAGATCGAGCTCCTCGATCATCGCCCTCTCCTCGTCCGAGAGGGCGCGCATCTTGATGGGATCCCGGAGCCACGAGAGGAGCTCTTCCGTCACCGCCTTGGCCTCCACGTGCACGCCGCGGAAGTGCTGGGCGAACGCCAGATCGAAGTCGTCGAGGTGCGCCTCCGAGTGGACCAGCATCGCCCGCGCGACGTGGTAGAAGCCCTCGAGCGAGCTCTCGTGGAGGCCCGCGGCGAGCGCGCGCGCGAGGCCGACGGCCTCCTGGGCGCCGACCGGGACCTTGCGGGCCCGGAGCTCGTAGAGGAACGCGACGAACATCGCTACGACCGGAACCGCCTGCCGCCCGCCAGCTGATCGGCCAGCGCGACCACGTCCTGCTCCTTCTTGAGCAGCGCGCCGAGGAACGGCAGCGCCTTGTCGAGCTTCACCTCGCCCACGCCCGCCCTCCGCAGGACGGCGATCCAGTCGATGAGCTCGCTCGTCGAGGGGCGCTTCCGGATCCGGGTGTTCTTCCGGATCTCGTAGAAGACCTGCATCGCCTGGTCGGCGAGCGCCCGATCGAGATCGGGGTGGTGGACGCGGATGATCTCCCGCATGAGCTCGGGCTCCGGGAAATCGATGAAGTGGAAGACGCAGCGGCGCAGGAACGCGTCCGGCAGCTCCTTCTCGTTGTTGCTGGTGATGATGACGACGGGCCGCTCGCGCGCGGCGATCTCGTCGCCGGTCTCGGCGATGCGGAAGCGCATCCGATCGAGCTCGTGGAGGAGATCGTTCGGGAACTCGAGGTCCGCCTTGTCGACCTCGTCGATGAGGAGCACGGCGCGCGCCGAGGCGTTGAACGCCTTACCGAGCGGGCCGAGCTTGATGTACCGGCGGATGTCGCGGACGTCGCCGTCGCCGAAGCGCGCGTCGTAGAGCCGCTGCACGGTGTCGTAGACGTAGAGCCCGTCCTGGGCCCGCGTGGTGCTCTTGACGTGCCAGGTGATGAGCTCGGCCGACAGGCTCCGCGCGATGGCCTCGGCGAGCAGCGTCTTGCCGGTGCCGGGCTCTCCCTTGACGAGGAGCGGCCGCTCCAGGACCAGCGCGCAGTTGACGGCGGCCTCGAGCGCCTCGCTCGTGAGGTAGCGTTCGGTGCCGCGGAAGCGGCGGAAGTCGGACATGCCGGAACGGTAGCACCCCCCGTCGAGCGCGGCGGACCGCGTGGGGATCAGAGCCAGTCGCGCGCGAGGTAGGCCGTCCACGAGGCGGCCCGCTCCCAGAGGGGGCGCTCGGCCCAGCGCGCGGCGGTGATCTCGTGGCAGTGGGCGAGGTCGTCGGCGAACATCCGCTCCATCGCGCCCGCGAACCCGCGGTGCGAGACGACGGCGTTCACCTCGAGGTTCATGCGGAGCGACTGGCTGTCGAGGTTGGTGGAGCCGACGGTGGACCAGAGGCCGTCGATGACCGCGGTCTTGGCGTGAAGGACGCGGCCGCGCCACTCGAACATGCGGGCGCCGGCGTCGAGGAGGTGGCCGTAGATCGCGCGCGACGCGAGCAGGACCGCGGGCACGTCGGTGGTGCCGGCGACCATGATCCTGACGTCGACGCCGCGGCGGGCCGCGGAGGAGAGCGCGTGGATGATCCGGAGCGGCGGCAGGAAGTACGCGTTGGTGATGAAGATCCTGCGCCGGGCGCGCTCGATGGCGTGCCGGTAGGCGTCGCGGATGCCGTGGCGGTGCCTGCGGCGGGGGAGGTCGTTGCTGATGATCTGGACGGCGGGGTCGGGCCTGCGCTCGGCGTAGCCGTAGCGCTCGTCGTCGATGGGGGCGCCGCCCGTGCGCTGCCACGTGCGCAAGAAGAAGTACTGGAGCTCGGCGGCGGCGGGGCCCTCGATGCGGAGATGGGTATCGCGCCAGTCGGCGCCGCCATCCTCCGGAGCCGCGTAGTCGTCGGAGAGGTTGAGGCCGCCCGTGAAGGCGATCGCACCGTCGACGATGAGCGCCTTGCGGTGGTCGCGGCGGGCGACCTTCCCGAGCGGGGCGGAGAGGTCGAGGGGGCGGAAGGCGTGGGGCCGGACGCCGGCGCGGCGGAGCTCGTCGAGGAAGGACGACGAGACGGAGGAGCCCCAGGCGTCGAACAGGACGTTCACCTCGACGCCGGCCGCCGCCCGCTCCATGAGCGCCTCGGCGAAGCGCTGGCCGGTCCGATCGACCCGGAGGATGTACGTCTCGAGGCAGATCGTGCGCCGGGCGCGGGCGATGGCCTCGAGCATGGCCGGGTAGGTCTGCGCGCCGTCCTTGAGGAGCGCGAGGCGGTGCGCGCCGACGGTCATCTCGGCGAACGCGGGCGCGGGAGGGGGCTGGGACATGCGGCGGGGCCAGGCTGCCCGGGACGAGGCGGCGCGATGATAGCGCGGACGGGCGCGTGGCGCCCCGGCGTGATGCTCGGCCGGCGTCGGTCAGCGAGAAGAGGAGCGCCGGAAGGCGTGATTCTCCTCTCGGCGTCCTTGGCGCCTCGGTGATCCGGGCTGTCGAGCGCCCCGATCAGCCCGTCTTCTCGATGTACGTCATCACCAGGTACAGGATGACCTGCTGATCGGTCGGATTCCTGTACTGATGGGGCACGTCGGCGTCGAACATGATCGCGTCGCCGGTCGCGAGCACATGGCGCTCGGCGCCGACGACCATCTCCAGCGTCCCGGCGGTCACCACGAGGTTCTCCACGGTGCCCGGCGGGTGAGGATCCGCGTGTTCGGTGGCGAGGGGCGCGAGCGTGATCTCGTAGAATTCGACGGTCCTCGGCACGTCGAACGGGAACAGCGCGCGGGACGTGAACGAGCCGTCATGCGACGTCAACACCTTGGCGCGCGCGGCCAGGATGAGCGATGTGCCGCCGAGCGACTGGTCGCTGATCAGCGCCGAGAAGGGCACGCCGAGCGCCCGCGCGATCTTCCAGAGCACGTTGATCGTCGGCGTGCTCTGGCCGAGCTCGATCTGGCTGAGCATCGCCCGGCTCACGCCAGACGCCTTTGCCAGCCGCTCGAGGGAGAGCCCACGCTTGGTCCGGAGGCGACGCAGGTTGGCCCCGACGATGCCAGTGAGCGCCGAGGAGGCGTCCTGCGGGGCCATCTCGTAGGCCCAGGCGTCTCCAGACGCCTCGTCCACGTCCCGCTGCGGCGCTTCTCCGTTGGTTCCGTCGGTGCGGCTGGAGTACGAGCTCGCGGGGCCAGCGAAGCTCTCCGGCCTGCGGTGCGAGCGCGGTCCAGCCGGCGGAGGGGGGCGCCCCGTCGATGCGGCGGACGCTTGCACGCCGTTCTGATAGCCCTCCACGGGCAACGACGCGCCGAGCCCATCGCCGGAGACCAGCCCGGGCGAGCTCCGCGGCGTGTTCTGACGGACGGATTTCATCGCACCTGCCAGATGGGCATCCACGTCCAGATCGGGAACCACCAGAGGACGACAGGCATGGTCAAAGAGCTTTCCGATGACATCGGCCTGTTGCTCTCGGGAACATGCTTGTTCCGAGCCGCCCGCCGCTGCTGCCGGTATTCCTCGAGGTCGATCACTTGAGCACTCTGGGGGCGCATCCGCTTCACCTCCAACCCGTAGGTACATCATCCGTTATAACGGATTGTCTGTCAAGAGACAGCTCGGCCATGACGCACGAGGGTCGGCACGCTGCGTTGACCCGAGGACGGCACGACGCCCTCTCGTCCACGGCGCGAGGTTGCCGCATCTTCGCTTACGCCGAAGAAATCGAGCTTCTCATCCGCCCTTTCCATGTTCAGGGCGCCCGAGGATGAGGCTGCTCGATAACAACGCGTTGCGTCTTTTTTTGAGCTGGGCGGATCGAAGCGCCTCCGAAATAGTGGACGATACGGAGCGTGGGCCGCCCGAGGGATCGCTCGTCGCGCTCTGCCCTCATCGGGATCGCCGGCGCGGTCCACGCGCGCGAGAGGTTCACCCGTGGCGGGGGGAGCGGACGTTGGTGCTTTCCAGGAACATCCGGCGCGCGCCGCCCTCTGTCCTCCTATCTCGCAGCGCGGCCGCGGAGCTGGCCAGTGCGCGGCGACAACACGAGCACACGAGGAGGCAGCCATGGCGGGCGTCGACGTGGGAGGTGGCGAGAGGCGGGCGCGAAACAGCGAGATCAACATGATTCCGTTCATCGATCTGCTGATGGTGACCATCGCCTTCCTGCTGATCACGGCGGTGTGGGTCACGAGCTCGCGGCTCAAGACCAGCGCGGATGTGCCTGCCGCTGCGGGGTGCGGGGAGGAGTGCCAGAAAGAGCCTCTCAGGACGATGCACGTCCATGTCGGCGAGGACCGGTTCAACCTCGTGTGGAAGCAGGGCGCGACCGTCCTGAGCGAGGTGAGCGTCCCCAAACGTCCTGTCGAGATCGGCGGGGCGGGAGCCACCGCGATCCGTTACAGAGAGCTCGGCGAGGCCATCCGGCGCGAGTGGGAGCGGAGCGGCGAGCACCGCGCCCCGAGCGACCGCCGCGCCGATCAAGCCGTGCTCCACAGCGACAACAAGACGCCGTTCCGTGAGCTCGTCGCCGTGCTCGACGCGATCAATGCCCCGCGCCGAACCGTCCTCCTCGAGGACGGCCGCAGCGCCGAGATGCCAGCCTTCCTGGCCACCTTCTCCGCACGTTGAGGGCGGTGGTCGCGAGACGGGGGAAACGCGTTATGCGGTGAACTCGGTCGTCAGCGCTACCCAGTTCGAGGGCGGGCGGACGGCGTAGCTCAGCGCCAGGACCTCGATCAGCACCACCCGGTAGATCGCGTGGACGTCGTCGACGTCGACCTCGTGCGCGTTCGCCTCGAGCGCCGCGTCGAGGTGCTCCTGCACGAAGGCGAGGACGTCGGGCTGCTCCATCGCGATGACGTCGTCCGAGTCGACCGCCTCGGCAGGATCGTGGAGGCGGATCTGCTCGTCCAGGTTCAGCGACTCCTCGACGCCCGTGAGCGCCGTCTCGGTGACCTCGTCGAGGTCCTGACCGAACAGCTCGTCGAAGGCGAGCCAGATCGCCAGCGTCAGGAAATAGCCGAGGGCGAGCGCCGTCTCGTCGAGCGGGCCGGACAGCACCGAGGAGATCCGGTCCGCGAGCGCAGGCTGCGTCTGCTCGAAGCGCGTGAACGCGTCGTCGAGCTGCTTGCGCGAGTCGTCGTCATCCTCGGCGAGCTGATCCTCGATCTCGGACAGGACGCGCGCCGGCACCTGAGCGTACGAGGGGACGGGGCGAATGGCTGCGCGGCGTACCCACACGCGGACAACCTAGCACACGATGGCGCGGCTCATGGAGCGAGCAACCGGATGCTCGACACCGGAGCCCAGCCCTCGGTGGCGCCCCAGCGGACCTCCGCGAGCCCGCCCGATCTCCTGCCGACCTCGACCGACGCGCCCTCGGGGATCGCGCTCTGCTCCGCGCGGGGCAGCGCGCGCCCGTCCTCGTCGAGGAGCCGGACCTCGGGGACCACCACGACGCCAGCCCGGGTCGTGAGGCGGAGGTGCCGCGCCGCATAGGTGAGCGGCACCAGCGCGAGCAGCGCGACGAGCGCCGTCGGCGCAAGGACGCTGCCCGCGACGTGCGCAGGACCGGCAGGGCGGCGCCGCAGGACCACGCCCAGGGCGAGGAGCAGCGACGCGAGGAGCGCGGCCGCCGCCCAGGTGCGCTCCGAGGCGAGGCCGACGATGACCCGGCCGAGCGTCGGGCGCACGTCGACCGCATCCGTGGCGCGGCGCGAGCGCCGGCGGGTGATCTCGGCGCGCACGAGATCCAGCGCGTGATCCGCGTCGGCGTCGCCGGGGCGGAGCCGCAGCGCCTCCTCGAACGCGGCCGCCGCCCGGCCGAGGTCTCCCGGGCGATCCGCGCCCTCGCGGACGCGCGTGACGTAGGCGAGCCCGCGGTTATAGCTCGCGTCCGGGTGCACGAAGCCGCGGTCGGCGAGCAGCTCGAACGTGTCGATCGCCGCGCCGTACTCGCCGCGGCCGAGCGCGGCCGTGCCCTCCTGGAACAGCGCCTCCGGGGGCTCCGCCGGCTGCGCGCGCACCTCGCTCGACGGCAGCGCCAGCGCGAGGCTTCCGGCGAGGAGGAGCGCGCCGGCGAGGGGGCGCGTGCGGCGGCCGTTCACGCGGGCTTCCATCGCGCGAGCTCGGTCACGACGGCGCGGCTCTGCTCGACGAGCGCCGCGGCGGCGGCGGCGCCGCCGCCCTCCTGCGCGGTCGGCTCGAACCGGATCGCCTCGCACGCGGCCAGCGCCTCGCAAGCGCGCGACGAGAGCGGCCCGGGGACGCCGCGCCGGCCGAGCTCGCCCGGGAGCTCCGCGAGCAGGACGCCGCGCGAGCGGAGGCCCGTCGCGGACTCGATCGCCCGGTGCACCGCGCGCTCGATCGCCGCGGCCGTCGCCCCGAGATCCCCCTGCGCGGCCGCCTCCTCCGCTTCGCGCTGGGCGATCGCCGCGAGCCGGGCGGGCGAGGTCGCGCCCGCCGCGCGGCGATCGCGGGCCCGGCGCAGGAGCCGATCGCCCGCGCCGAACAGCGTCACGACGAGCGGCGGCGCGGCCAGGAGCAGCCAGAACGGCGCGCCGTCGAGGGGCAGCGTCGCGGGCGGGGCGTGCGGGCCGAGCGACGTGCGGAGCCCCGGCATGCCGGCGAACGGCTCGCCCCGGCCAGCGCCGTCGCCCCCGGCGCGAGGCGCCCCGGACGGCGGCCCGGACGACGCCGGAGGGGCCACCGGGCTGACCTGGACGACGCCGAGCTCGGCGCGCTCGACAACGTAGCGCTTCTGCGCCGGATCCCAGTAGGGGAGCTCGATCTTCCCGAGATCGACCGCGCCGCTCTCCTGGATCCGGACGACGTAGCCGAACGATCGGGTGCCGCCGATCGCGCCGCCGCGCGGCTCGATCGCGTCGCGCTTCTCCGGGTCGAGCCACTCGAGCCCGGTCCGCTCCGGCACCCGGAGCGACTGGGGGAAGTTGCCGGTGCCCGCGATCTGCACGGTCACGGCCACCGAGCCGCCCTGCTCGATCTGGCGCGGCTGCACCGTCGCCTTGAGCGTGAACTGACCGACGTCGCCGACGACATAGCCGGACGGGCGGCCGGCGAGGGGCGGCTCCGTGACCTTGACGACGACGTCGTTCGATTCGCGCAGCACGCGCGCGCCGATCCGGCGCCCGCTGATGCGCGTCTGCATGCTGCCCGTGTGCAGCTCGCCCGTCTTCAGCGGGAACAGCGCCAGCTTGTCGACGAGGCGGGCCGCGTAGCGGTGCCCGCCGACCCGCGTGTACACGGGCCGCTCGTTGCGGGGGTCCTCGAGGAGCGGGTGGCGAAGGAAGTCCGCGGCGGGCGCCGCGCGGGGCTCGGTCATCTCGGCGTTCTCGCGGAAGTACAGGTAGAACGAGACCGTGACCTGCTCGCCGACCACCGCGGCCGTCTTGTCGGGAATGGCGCGAAGGAACACCACCGGGTCCGGCTCGCGCGGCATCGCCAGCTCTGTCGCCTCGGGCTCGGGCTCTTCCTGGGTCGGCTCGTCGTCGAAGAGGCCGCCCGAGCCGCCGAACGGCCACGGGAAGCCCTGCAGCGGGCCGCCGGGCAACAGGAACGGGTTGTTCGGCCGGCGAGGCCGCCCGCTCGCCGGCGCGACCTTGATCATGATCGGGGCCGCCGGCAGGCGCCTGCCGTTCCACGAGATCGTCGGCCCCGGGATGGTGTAGCGGCCGGGCTTGTTCGCGACGATCTGCCACGTCGCGCTGATGCCCAGCTGCGTGATCATGACGCCGCCCCCGAGCTGGGTCTTCATCTGCGTCCCGATGCTCGGGCCGGAGACGATGGAGAGGTCGGGCGGGACACGCAGCTCCGGATCGGAGGGCATGCCGGCGCCGCGCTCGACGAGCGCCTTCACCTCGACCGTGAACGGCTCGCCGACCTCGACGTCGGTGGAGCTCGCGCGCGCGGAGAGCTCCGGCTGCTGCTGGGCGCGCGCGCGGAGCGGGGCGATCAACGCGAGCAACGCCACGAGCAGCGCGGTCGCGAGCGGCGCGAGGCGCGGGGGGGCGAGCGCGAGCGGGCGCGTCACTTGTCCTCCATGCCGCGGCCGCGCCGCATACCGGCCTTGTTCTTCGCTTCCTGCTCCTGGTACGTCGGCGCCTCCTCGAGCTGGTCGAGGATGCGATCGTCCTGCCGACCTGTCTGCGGCGGCTCCTGGGGCTGCTCGCGCGGCGGCTCGGGTTGCTCGGGTGAGCCGGCGTCGGGCGTCTGATCCTGCGGGCCAGCGTCAGGGCTCTGATCCTGGTCGCCGCCGTCGTTGCCCGCGTCCTGGTCACCGCCGTCGCCATCGTCGCCCGCGTCAGGCTCTCCGCCGTCGTCGCCCGCGTCCTGGTCGCCGCCGTCGTCGCCCGCGTCGGGGTCGGCGTCGGGCTCGGCGTCCGGCGGCGCGTCGGGCTCGGCGTCCGGCGGCGCGTCGGGCTCGGCGTCCGGCGGCGCAGCGTCCTTCTGGTCCTCGATGCGCCGCAGGGCGATCGCCCGGTTCCAGGCCGCGTCCCGGCCGACGCCGTCGCCGCCGGCCTCCTCGAGGACCCCGGGGATGATGGCCAGCGCCTGATCGTAATACGTCACGGCGTCCTCGTACTTGCGCCGCAAGAACTCGAGGTTGCCGGAGAGGTAGCGGGCCCGCGCGCGCAGATCGGCCGGCACGCTCGGATCGGCCCCGATCGCCTTCAGGAGGATCAGCGCGCAGTCGATCTCGATCCCGCGCAGCGCGTCGCGCTGCTCCTGCTCCGGCCCGCCGTCCGCGAGCTCCTCGTCGCCGAACCGATGACCGTAGCGCTCGGCCAGGTGGAACAGCGTCAGCCCGAGATCGAACGAGCCGTTCGGCTTCTGGCGCACGGCGTCCGGCAGCCCGATGCCGGCGTCGCTGCACGGGCCCGTCCCCAGGTAGCTCGCGAGGGCCTGCTCGGCAGACTCGAGGTTGCCCGCGTCGAGATCGCGGATCGCCTGGTCGACCGCCGGCGCGTTCCGCTCGAACGGGGACGTCGGATCCCACCCGCTGCACCCGGTCGCCGCGGAGAACGCGGCTCCCGTGAGGCACGCGGCGGCGAGCCCGATCGCGATCCAGCGCCCGCGGCGCGCGAAGAACCCGGCGAGATCCACGCGCTTGCGATCACGACGCGGCATGCGGCCCTCCCGCGTTGCTCCCAGGAGCCTGCCCCGCTCCCGCCCCGAGGTCCGCGCCGAGTGGGCGCCCCTTCAGCAACGCGGCGCGCTTCGGCGCGGCCTCGGGGCGCGTCGCCACGAAGCGACGGCGCGGAGCGTCCTTGAGGAACACCTCGGCGATGAGGAGCAGGATCGCGAGGCCGAGCGGGTAGAAGTAGACGTCCGCGTAGACCGTCTCGACCCGCTCCGAGAGCTCGCTCTTCATCTGCCGCCTGAGCTCCGCGGCGATCGTCTCGATGCCCGTGGTCCCCTTCTCCGCGCGGATGATCTGCCCGCCCGGCGTCGCCTGCGCGATCGACGCGAGCTGCTGCTCGCCCGACAGCGACAGCTCGGTCGTGAGCGGCTTGCCCTGGCGATCCGTCCGCCACCCGACGATGCGGCCGTCCTGGCCGATCTCCGGGATCGGCTCCGGCGTGCGCCCGCCGATCTGGACGACGTGGATCGTCGTGCCCTGGGCGCCGATCGCCTGGGCGACGCTCAGCGGGTAGCCCTCGAGGTCCTCGCCGTCCGTGACGAGCAGGATGATCCGCTTGTGCTCGGCGGACTTCGGATCGCGCTTCAGGAGCTCGTTCGCCTGGTCGAGCGCGCGCGCGATCGCCGTGCCGCCGATCGGCATGTCGTTCGGGTCGAGCTGGCGGAAGAACTGCGCGATCGCCGCGCCGTCGGCGGTCAGCGGGAAGCCCATCGGCTCGCCGGCGAACGCGACCGCGCCGAAGCGCGCGCCCTCGAGATCCTTGATGAGGCGGGCGACCTCGACCTTCGCCCGGAAGATGCGGGACGGCTCGACGTCGCGCGCGTACATGCTCTTCGAGTAGTCGAGCACGACCACCACGTCGACGTTGGTCGCCGGCACGAGCCGCGTGCCTTTGCCGTACTGGGGGCGCGCCGCGGCCACGAACGCGAGCGCCGTCGCGAGCACGAGCAGCACGCCCTTCCAGGCGCGGCGCTTCGCCGGATCGGCGGTCGTGAGCGCCTTCACGCGATCCTCGTCGCCGAAGCGCCTGATGGCGCGCGCCACGCCGAAGCCGCCCAGGATGAGCAGGAGGCCGATCAGCGCGGCGAACGCCGTCCCGAGCAGGAACCAGGGGGCCGCAAAGTTCACGGGAACCTCCGGAGCAGCCAGGCGCGCAGCAGCGCGTCGAGCCCGATCAGGAACACCCCGGGCAGGAGCAGGAACGGGAAGAGATCCTCGTACGCGGCGCTCGACGCCTCGAAGCGGGTCTTCTCCAGCCGGTCGAGCACGTCGTGCATGCTGTCCGCGAGCGCCTTCGCGTCGGTCGCCACGTACGACGCGCCGCCGGTCTTCTGCGCGATCTCCTGGAGCAGCGCGGGGTTCACCGGGAAGCGGTGGCGCACGTAGCGCGGCTGCCCGAAGAGATCGATGCCGTCCTCGACCTCGACCTCGTCGTCGGTGCCGATCTGGATCGTGTAGACCTTCGCGCCGAGCGAGGTCGCGAGGTGGGTCGCGTACTCGGGGGAGATGGCCCCGGCGTTCGAGTCGCCGTCGGTCAGGAGGATGACGACCTTCGACTGCGCGTCGCTCCTGCGCAGGCGGGCGACCGCGGTGCCGAGCGCGTCGCCGATCGCCGTCGCGCTGCCGTCGATCACGTTGAGCGTCATCTGCGAGACCATCTGCGTCAGCAGGTGGTAGTCGAGCGTCGGCGGCGACAGCACGTAGGCGGCCTTGCCGAAGACGACGACGCCGAGGCGATCGGTCCTCCTGCGGCTGATGAAGTCCTGGAGGACGAGCTTGGCCGTGTCGAGCCGGGTCAGCCGCTTGCCGCGCGGCAGCTTGGGCTGGCCGGGGAGGTCGCTCGCCCGCGCGTCGAGGATCGCGCGCATCGAGCCCGACAGGTCGAGCGCCACGACGATGTCGATGCCCTTGTCGTCCGAGCGCTGCTCGCGGAGCACGCTGACCGGCCGCCCCATCGCGAGGACGAGCAGCGCGAGCGCCACGGCGCGCAGCACGCCCGGCAGGTCGCGCAGGTGGCTGCGCAGGCCGCGCGGCCCGCGCGCGAGCGGCGCGACCGTGCCGAGCCGGAGCCGCGGCCTGCGCGCGTCCTCCGCGAAGATGCCCCAGTACCAGACGACGGGCACCGCGACGAGCGCGAGCAAGAACCACGGGTTCTGCCAGCTCGCCGAGGGCCAGGCGTCGCGGCGCGCGACGTAGGGGTACACGCAGGCGAGCGCGGCGACGGCGAGCGTCGCGATGAGGGCGAGCGCTGCGCGCTTCGTGCGGCTCAAGGCGCCTCCTCTCCCTCTGGCGCCCGGGACGGGCGAGCGGGCGGCTGCTGTCCGCCGGCGGGCGAGCTGCGGGGGCCGGCGCCGTCGCCGGGCCGCGCCGCCGGCGGGGTCGTGCGGTGCACGATGTTCTCGCCGTCGTCGAGCGCCGTGAGGCAGTCGGCCTCGCTCGGCTGGAGGCGCGCGAACTTCACGAGGTCGCAGTCGGCGAGGAACCGCGCGATCTGCGGCAGCACCGGCACGGGCGGGCGCACCCGCGCGAGCAGATCCCGCATCTCGTCGCTCGTCGTCTCGAGGCCGTCGAAGCCGTACCGCGCGCCGAGGTACTTGCGCACGCAGTCGCTCACGCGGTCGAAGTACTCACCGGTCCGCCCCTCGCCGAGCAGGTCGGAGCGCCGGAGCGCCTCGAGCTCCTCGAGCGCGGCGATCCACGGCAGCTTGGGCGGCGGCGCGGCCACCACGCGGGGCCGGCGCAGCCAGCGCCGGACGAGCCACGCCACGAGCAGCCCGAGCGCCGCGCCGATGAGGATGCCGGCCGTGAGCTGCTTCGCGAGCACCCACTCCTCCCGCTGCGGCCGCGGCGGCGGGTTCGGCTTGACCTTGGGGTCCCGCTCGTTGGCGATCGGGTCCTCGATCACGATCTCGTGCGGCCGGGTGCAGACGGTGACGAGCTCCCCGCTCGCGCGGGACACGGCGATCGGCACCGGCGGCAGCAGGAGGGCGCTCCTCCCGGGCTCCTTGGGCAGCGGGACGAACGGGATGACGAGCCGGGTCGTGGCGCCGGCGTCGGTCGCCGTCGTCGCGCTGGTCGGCCCCGCGCCCGCGTCGGCCTCCGGCAGGACGAACCCCGCCTTCTGGATCGCGCGCGCGGCGTCGCTGTCGCCCTGGACCTTGAAGCCCTCCGGCAGCACCGTCTCGCCCTTGCCGTGCGTGACCGTGATCTCGAGGTGGGCCGCGTACCCGCTGAACCCGTTCTTCGGGAACGTCTCCTCGATCCGGGGGCGCGTCGCGCCGGGCGGCACGTGCTCCGCGCACGAGGCCCACACGCTCTCGCCGCGCTCCGTGGCTGCCGGCGCCGCGGCTGCCGGCGCCGGGGCCGGCGGCGGCGGGGTGTCGTCAGCGGCGGGCCCTCCGGCGCCGCCGGCGTCCGGCTGCGATCGTGCCGGCGACGCGCACGCGAGCGCCGCCGCCAGCGCGGCCCACGCGAGCGGGCTCGCGCCGCGCGCGGCGCGGACCGCCGAGCGACGCGCCCTCATCGCCTGAGCCTCCGCGCCCGCTTGGCGAACAGGTCGCGCAGCGGGCTCACGAAGCTCTCGCCGGTCTTCACCACCACGGCGTCGAGCGCGAGCTTCTTGAACAGCTTGTCGCGGTCGCTCCGGAGCTTGCGCATGGCGGCGCGGTAGTGGTCGCGCACCGCCCGGTCGCCGGTGTCCACCACGACCTCTTCCCCGGTCTCCAGGTCCTCGAACGTCGCGAGCCCCACGTCGGGCAGCTCCTCGTCGCGCGGGTCGACGAGCATCACCGGGATCACGTCGTGCTTGGCGCTCGCGAGCGAGAGCGAGCGCTCGAAGCCGGAGGCGAAGAAGTCGCTGATCACGAAGGCCACGCTCCTCCGCTTGGCCACCTTCACCAGCGTCTCGAGCGCGAGCTTCAGGTTCGTCCCCGTGTACTTCGGCTCGTGCCCGAGGATCTCCCGGATGACGCGCATCACGTGCTTGTCCCCCTTCTTCGGCGGGACGAGCTTCTCGATGGCCTCGGTCGCGAGCACGAGGCCCACGCGATCGTTGTTCTTGATGGCGCTGAAGGAGCAGAGCGCGGCGATCTCGGCGGCGACGCGCGCCTTCGACGCGCGCCGCGTGCCGAACTGCTCGCTCTGCGAGGCGTCGACGACCAGCATGACGGTCATCTCCCGCTCCTCGACGAACACCTTCACGAACGGCTCGCTCATGCGGGCCGAGACGTTCCAGTCGATCCAGCGCACGTCGTCGCCGGGCAGGTAGGCGCGCACCTCGCGGAACGAGAGCCCTTGGCCCTTGAAGACGGACGAGTACGTCCCGGAGAGCTGCTCGTTGGCGAGCCGTTGCGTCCGGATCTCGATGCGCCGGAGCTGCTTCAGGAGCTCCGGCGGCAGCGGGTTCTTCGAGCCGGAGGCCTTGATCACGGCACCTCGACCACCTCGAACACGCGCCGGACGATCTGCTCGGACGTGACCTCCTCGGCCTCCGCCTCGTAGGTCAGGACGACCCGGTGCCGGAGCACGTCGGGGCCGATCGCCTTCACGTCCTCCGGCGTGACGTAGCCCCGGTGGCGCAGGAAGGCGTGCGCGCGCGCCGCGAGCGCCAGCGCGATCGAGGCGCGCGGGCTCGCCCCGTACTCGATGAGGCTGCTCAGCTCCCGCATCCCCTTCTGCCCGGGCTCGCGCGTCGCGAAGACCACGTCCACGATGTAGTCCTTCACGCGATCGTCCATGTACACGTCGCGCACGACCTTGCGCGCGGACACGAGCTCCTCGGGGGTCGTCACCTTCGCGGCCTTGCCCTCGACCACCCCCGTCGTGCGGTCGATGATCTGCCGCTCCTCGGCCCGCGCGGGGTACCCGACCTTGACCATGAGCATGAACCTGTCGACCTGCGCCTCCGGGAGGCGGTAGGTCCCCTCCTGCTCGATCGGGTTCTGCGTCGCCATGACCACGAACGGGCTCGGCAGCGGGTAGGTCGTGTCGCCGATCGTGACCTGCCGCTCCTGCATCGCCTCGAGGAGCGCGCTCTGCACCTTCGCCGGGGCGCGGTTGATCTCGTCGGCGAGCACGAGGTTCGCGAAGATCGGGCCCAGCTTGGAGGTGAAGTCGCCCTTCTGGTGGTTGAAGATGACGGTGCCGATGAGGTCGGCGGGCAGCAGATCCGGCGTGAACTGGATCCGCGAGAACTTCGCGTGGATGGCGTCGCAGAGCGTCCGCACCGTGAGCGTCTTGGCGAGGCCCGGGACGCCCTCGAGGAGGACGTGCCCCCCGGTGAGCAGCCCGATGAGGATGCGCTCGATCATGTACGTCTGGCCGACGATGACCTTGCCGACCTCGCTCAGCAGGGTGTCGATGAAGGCGCTCTCTTTGGCGACCAGCTCGTTCAGGGCGCGTACGTCGTGCATAACGGGTGGGAGCTCATAGCAAGCCCGGCCGCCCGAGGACAACCGGCGCCGATCGAATATTCCTCGGCGCGAGGCGGGGCCGCGGCGCGCGCTAGAAGCCGGGCTCGCGGAACTTGGCGCGCCCGGTCTCGGCAGGCGATCGGGAGCGAGGCGGGCTCGCGCTCGCGGCGGGGGTGGAGGACGGCGGTGCCGCGGGCGCGGTCGACGGGGCCGGCTCTGACACGCGCGCGGGCTCCGGGGCGCGCGGCTCGGCGGTGGCGACCCCCGGGCGCGGCTCCACCGTGACGGCCGGCGCCGCGGGCACCGCCACGGGCGGCGCGCCGGGGCCCTCCCCGAGGCCGATCCACAGGAGCGTCGCTGCCCCGAGCAGCGCGCCCGAGGCGACGAGCGCCGCCGCGGTGGCGATCGTCCGGGCGCGGCGGCGCGGGTCCAGGCGCGCGGGGGCGCGCCCCCGCGCCCTGCCCTCCGCGGCGCGCAAGGCGTCCTTGATCAGCGCCGCGCGACGCGAGGCGCGCGCGGCGAGCGCGTTGCGGATGTACCCCGTGACCTCGCCAGGGCGGCTGCCGAGGGCGGCGTCCACTTCCTCGAGCGCGTCCGCGAGCTCGGCCATCGTCGCGAAGCGCTCGGCCGGATCCTTGGCCAGCGCGCGCATCACCGCCGCCTCGAGCGCGGGGGGGTACCCGGGGACGAGGGGGCCCGGCGGATCGACCGGCTCGGGCCGCGCGATGCGCGCCATCGTCGCGAGGTCGTGGCTGGCGGCGAACGGGTGCGTGCCCGTCGTCAGCTGATAGAGCACGATCCCGAGCGCGAAGACGTCGGACCGCCGGTCCAGCTGCTCGCTATAGACCTGCTCGGGCGCCATGAAGAGGATCTTGCCCTTCATGTGCCCGGTGTTGGTCGTCGGGTTGTCCACCTGCGCCATGGCCTTGGCCACGCCGAAATCGGCGATTTTGACCGAGCCGTCCCGCGTGATCAGGATGTTGTGCGGCGAGACGTCCCGGTGAACGAGCCCGACCAGCGCGCCGCCGTCGTCCCGTAGCTCGTGGGCCGCATGCAGCCCGCGCGCCGCCTCGATCGCGATCCTCACCGCGACGGGCAGGGGGAGCGGGCTGCCCTGCTTGCGGGTGCTGCCGCCGAGCAGCGCCACGAGCGCGTCGCCGTCGATCCACTCCATCACGAAGTAGAGCACCCCGCTCTGCTCACCTTGATCCAGGATCGCGCACACATTGGGGTGCTTGATCCGGGAGGCGATGCGCGACTCCGTGAGGAACATGCGCTTGCAGCGCGGATCGCTGGAGAGCGCCGGCAGCATCGTCTTGACTGCCACGATCTTGTCGCCCGCCGCTCCGCCGCGCTCTCGGGCCGCCCACACGGTCCCCATTCCGCCCTGCGCGATGGCGATCAGCAGCTCATAGCGGCCGAGAAGCTGGCCTGGCACAAGATCGACGGGCGCTATCACAGCTCGTACCTGCGACTCCTGTGTCGTCGTGAGTCCGACCATGCTGAAGCTCTCACCGACAGTGGGAGAGCGTTCCAGGCGGGTCGTGCAAGAGCGTTCCAGGATCGGACGCCAATCTCAAACAATTTTCCAGTTGTCGAGGATCGGTCGGCGTGAGTACGGTTAGACTGCCTCTATCGCTTGGTGATGGAAGGAGGCGTGGGTGAAGCATCGGATCACCATCGGCGGAGTGGTATTCTTCGCCCTGGTCGGCGTCGGTCCGGCTGCGTTCGCCGAGCCTTCCCCGGAGGACGCCGGCCGCGCGCCGCCGGCCGCGGTCGCGAGCGACACTGCGGCTGTCGCTGCGCCCCACAAGCCGAGCGCCGCGGAGCTCGCGTCCGCGCGGCGCCTCTTCGCGCTCGGCCTCGCCGCGGAGGACAGCGGCCGGTGGGCAGAGGCGCTGGAGACGTACGAGCGCATCAGCAAGATCGTCGTTTCCCCGCCGCTCTGGTATCACCTCGGCGTCTGTCACGAGGCGCTCGGCCACGTCGTCGAGGCGCTCAACGCATTTGAGCTCGCTGCGTCCGGCGCGACCGCGCGGAACGAGATCGCGCTGGCCAGGGAGTCGCGCGCACGACTGGAGAAGCTTCGCGTGAAGACGTCGCAGCTCGTCCTGCAGCTGCCCGAGGACGCGACCGGCGTGCGCGTCGAGATCGATGGTGAGCCGATCCACGCCGCGCTCGTCGGCGCGGCCATCCTCGTGAGCCCCGGGGCGCGGCGGGTCGTGGTGGCGGCCGAGAACTATGCGGCGCGGTTCGAGGCGACGGTGCAGGCCGAGACGGGCGCGGTCGTCGAGCTGCGGGCCGAGCTCGGCCGCAAGCGCTCGCTCGCGGTCCCGCTGTCGCGCGCGCCCGCGCGCCAGGCGCTGCCCAGCGCGCCCGCGCCCGGCCCGCGCATCTCGCCGGTGGTCGTCGTGGGGACGGCGGCCGCGCTCGCCGCCGGCGCCGTGGTCACGGGCGCCATGGCGTACGACGTGCGGCACAGCTTCCTGAAGAAGAACGAGAACCCTGCCCCGGGCTCGCTGGGCGAGCGGCAGGCGCTGCGCGACCGCGGGCAAGCGCTCGCCGTCACGAGCACGGTGCTCACCGGGGCCGCCGTCATCGCGGGCGGCCTCGCCACCTACCTCTTCTGGCCCTCGTCCTCCTCGCGTGCCGCTCCTGCGGACGCCGCCGGGCGGCGGCCTGCGCCCGCGGCGCCGCGCATCCCCCGCCCGACGGCGCTCTCGCCGTGGGTCGGCGCGGACGGCGCCGGGGTCGCCGTGCGGGGAGCGCTGTGAGCGGCGCACCTCGCCCCGAAGCGGGCGTCGTCGCCGCGCTCGCCTTCGCCTGCGCAGGCCTCGGCGCGTGCGCCTTCATCGCGCCGTTCCCCGACGTCGCGGCGGATCCCGCGCCGGTGGGCGAGGGGGGAGGCGGCGGCGGCGGCGGCGGGGCGGGCGGCGGCGCCGAGGTTCAGGAGATCTGCGTTCCGCTCACCGAGGCGACCTGCTACGCGGGGCCGCAGGGCACGCAGGGCGTCGGCCTCTGCGTCGCCGGCGTCGCCGCGTGCAATGACGACGGGACGGACGTCGGCGCCTGCGTCGGCCAGGTGCTGCCCGCGTTCGAGAGCTGCGCCACGCCCGAGGACGAGAACTGCGACGGGCGAGCGTGCACGGGCGACCCCGTGCACAGCGTCGCGCTCGGAGGGGCCGGCGCTCAGCAGGGCCTGGGCGTCGCCGCCTCCGCCGACGCCGTCGTGGTGGTCGGCTCGGCGTCGGGCAGCACCGATCTCGGCGCGGGCCCGTCGGACGAGCTGGGCGCGCTCGGCGAGCCGGACGCTTTCCTCGTCTCGTTCTCCCGCGACGCCTCCAGGCGCGAGGGTCGGTTCCGGTTCGGCCGCCGCTTCGCGGACAGCGTCGCCCGGGCGGTCGCGCTGGCGCCGGGGGGCGACGTGGTGCTCGCGGGCAGCGCGGCCGGCGACGTCGATTTCGGCGGTGGCGTGCTCGAGGGCGCCGGCCGCCGCGCCGACGTCGTCGTGGCGCGGTTCGACGCGACCGGGGCGCACCAGTTCAGCCGGCGGTTCGGCGACGACGCCACGCAACACGCGGCGGCGGTCGCCGTGGACCAGGCGGGGAACGCCTTCATCACCGGCGAGTTCTCGGGCACGCTCGACTTCGGCGAGGGCCGCCGGGGCGAGCGGTTCACCCTGGAGAGCCACGGCAGGAGCGACGCCTTCCTGGTCAAGCTCGACGCCGCCGGCCACGTCGACTGGGCCAAGCGGCTCGGCGGCCAGGGAGATCAGGCCGGTACCGGCGTCGCCGTCGACGGCGACGGCGACATCGTCGTCGTCGGCTGGTTCAGCGGGGAGATCGATCTCGGGGGCGAGAGGCCGCTCACCACCGACGCGAAGACCAACCTGTTCATCGCGAAGCTCGACCCCTCGGGCGATCACGTCTGGAGCAAGGCGGCCGACGCGACCAACGCGGCCGAGGCGCTCGGCGTGGCCATCGATGGAGCGGGCAACATCCTCGTGACCGGCTCGTTCCGGAGGGCGATCTCCCTCGGCGAGTCGCTGCTCACGAGCAATGGAGACAAGGACGTCTTCCTCATCCGTCTGGACGACAACGGCGTCCTGCAGTGGTGCGAGGACTTCGGCGATGACGCCGACCAGGAGGGCGCCTCCGTCGCGGTCGATCTCGCGGGCAACATCCTCCTCACCGGCTCCTTCCTGGGGAACCTGGACATCGGCACGGAGGCGCACTCGGCCGTGGGCGCCGCGGACGTGTTCGTGGCGAAGCTCGACCCTGCCAGCAACCCGATCTGGTTGCGCTCGTTCGGCGACTCGGGCGAGCAGCGCGGCGCCGCCGTCGCCGTCGATCTCCTCGGCGATGGCTGGGTGACCGGCCGCTTCGACGGCGTCCTCGATCGCGAGGCAGCCACGGGCGCGAGCCAGGGCGCCGGCGACGCGTTCCTCGTGCAGATCGGGCCCTGAGCGCCGGCTGGCGGCTCACTCGCCGGCGAGCGGGTAGATCGGCCGGATGTCGATCGGGATACCCTCGAGGCCGCCGAGCGCGTGCTGCATCGGCGCCGAGACCTCTCCGTATCTGGCGAGGAGCTCGCCGGCGGCCTGCCTGTCGCCGCGGTGCTGCACCATGCAGAGATCGCGGACGAGGCGGGTGATGGCGGCCTCGAGCTCCTCGGCGTCGACGGTGAAGCGCCGTGTCGCCGGGTCGAAGCGGGCGGCGCGCTCCTCGAGGAACCGGTTGATCTGGAGCGCGGCCCCCTTGCCGTGCGCCTCGGCCACGCCGAATCGGGTGCTCCTGAAGAGCCCTGCGAAATAGGAGATGAGGAGCTTTTCCCTGAAATCGGCCGCGAAGTGGCCTCGCTGGATCATGAAGAGGACGTTGTAAGCGCCCATCACGTCGGCCTTGGCCTCCTCCAGCGCGGAGTACGTCGGGCCGAGCGCGATCCGCACCTCGACCCGCTGCCCGCTCGCGGTCGTGAACGCAGGGCCGAGGCTGTGCGAGAGCTCGTGGAAGAGCGTCTCGTTGAAGAACGCGTCGGAGGACAGGTGTTCGAGCTGCGCCGGGTCGAGGATGCGCTCGGCGATAGGGCGCATGATCAGCTCGAACTTCGTCTCGATGACGTTGCGGAGCAGGACCTTCTTGGCCCCCTTCTCGGCGCGGACGCGCTCGTCGTTCGGCAGGTTGAACGCGATCGTCTGGACCGATTTGCGGGCGTCGCCGGCGCTGAACACGAGGTCGACGACCTGGATGGGGCTCTCGCCGCCCCGCGCGGTCTTCACGTCCTCGGGGACAGGCAGGTTGCGCTCCATCTCCGGGAGGAGCTCCTTGTACTTCGAGAGCTTCCGGGAAGCGTCGGGGTCGCTCACCGTGACGAACGACTCGAACGAGGCCTTGAGGCCGAGGAGCTCGTCCTCGTAGGTCTCGTAAGGGCCGATGGTCGCCTCGACGCGGCTGTCGAGATCCATCCAGTCCTTGTCGGATGCATAGTAGTCGTCGGAGCGGAACGCGGCGGCCCGGGACCTCAGGAACCGCCTTAGGCTCTCGCTCGCGGTGAGCGCCGCGGCCTCCTCGAGGAGCGCGCCGGCGGGGCCGAGCCACGCGGCGTAGGCCTGGCTGTACGGCACGGCGACGAGCCGCCCCTGGTCCCGGCGGATGAGCGTGAACAGGCTCTCGAAGGCCTCCTTGTCGCCCGGGTGCTGCTCGATCCACGCGTTGAGCTCGTCGGCCGAGAGATCCTCCGGGTAGAAGCCGGCGCCAGGCGGATGGGGCCTGTCGATGGCGAAGGGGCGGTGGTGATCCTGCCTGTCCCACGGGCCGCGCATGATGTCGAAGTAGGCGAGCCTGTCCCGCCCCTCCGGGGTGCCGTCCGCGACGAGCTCCTCGCGGAGCTCCGGGTTCCCGGCGTAGGCCTGCCGATCGAACACGGGGTCGAGCTGCCGCGAAGCCTCGATGAGCTTGCCGAGCGCTCTCCTCTCCGGCTCGGGCAGATCGTCGATGTCCGCGGTGAGCCTGGCCGGCGCGAACTGCTTGACCTTCTCGGACAACATCGGGACCTCCTTATCTCATGATACCTTGTCACCGGCTCAGGGGCGGCTCGCCGGGACCGGGTGGGCGTCGCGGTACTCGCGGATGGCCTGGGCTTCGTCGATGGCGTGCTTGAACCCGGTCGCGGCGCGGAACGCGGCCCCGTCCACGACGACGGGGTACTTGATGTGGGTCAGCGCCGCGCGAGGGAGCTTCGGCAGGCCGAAGCGGCCGAACGCGTTGCGCAGCACGAACTCGGGGAGGGGCACCGCCACCCGGCCCGCCGCGCGGATGATGAGCGACAGGGGCACAGGCTGCGGGCCAGAGACGTTGTAGACGCCGCGGATGCGCTTCTCGAGGGCGAGGCAGATGGCGGTCACGACGTCCTGCTCGTGCATGAACTGGAACAGCGGGTCGAACCCGAGCACGTACGGGACGCGGGGGCCGCGGAGGAAGCTCGCCAGCGTGCCGTGGCCTGTCGGGCCGAGCGTGTAGCACATGCGGAGGACGGTCGTGCAGAGCTCGGGAGCGCGCCAGAGCGCCGTGCAGGCGTAGAGATCGGCCGCGACGAGGTCGGCGAGCTCGGGGAAGGTGGACACCGCCATCGGAGGATCCTCCTCCGTGTGGTAGAGCGGCGACTCGGGTCCGGCGCCGTAGTAGGTGTGTCGGCCGACGAAGATCACGTGTTCGACCCCGCAGGCGCGGCTGTTGTCGAAGACGACGCGCGTGCCGCCGAGGTTGATCCGATACCGCTCCTCCGTCTGCTCCACGAGGTGCGTCACGGTCGCCATGTGGATGACGGCCTGGGGCCGGCTCTTGCGGAACACGTCCTCCGCGGCGCGCTTCTGCAGATCCACGTTGTGCATCTCGATGCCGGCCGGGGCGGCCGGCCACGGCCGCCGGTCGATGCCGATCACCTCGTGCCCCTCCTCGAGGAGGCGGGTCGCGACCATGCGGCCCAGCTGGCCGGTGATCCCTGGGATGAGGACCCTCATGCGTGCTCCTTCGATGAGGCGGGCCTGGGCGGCGTGGCGCCGCGCCAGTCCAGCGAGAGCTTCCCGCGGCGCCGCTTTCGCCCGGCCTCGATGAGCTCGGCGATCCTCGCCTTCACCTGCTCGACGTGGCCGAGGATCACCTCGTCTTCCTCGGCGCCGGTCCCGGCGAACGTCATCGGCTCGCCGTACGTGATCTCCAGCTGGACCGGCAGCGGCGCCGGGACGAGGTACGGGGTGATCGGGATGTACGGCACGCCGAACAGCCGGCCGATCGTGTACGAGTTGGCGATGGTCGGCACCGCCTCGCCGCCGCCGACGAAGCCGAAGGGGATGACGGGCGTCCTCGTCTTCATCGCGAGCCGGACGAACCCCGATCCGAAGTGCACGAGCGAGTTGCGCTCGCTGTAGAGCTTGGCGGTGCCGCGCGCCCCCTCGGGGAACACCATGAGCAGCCGCTCGTCCTCGAGGAGGCGGCTCGCGTGCTCGGGGAGGCCGGTGAACTGCCCCGTGCGGCTCGACCAGAGCGAGGTGAAGGGGAGGCGATTGATGAACTTCTCCGCCATCCCCTCGGCCAGACGCGGAGGATCCATCGCGAAGAACATCGACGCGACCACCATCGCCCCGTCGATGGCGACTCCCCCGCAGTGATTGCCGACGAGCATCGCCCGGCCGCGCGCGGGGACGTTCTCCAGGCCCGTCACGCCCACCGAGAAGTAATGATGATAAAAGAAGTCCAGGAGGGAGAAGAAGAGACCCAGGTGCTTCTGGGAGATGCCGTAAGGATCGACCCCGAAGCTGTTGAAAGGGATCTCCAGCCGCTGGACGCGCTGGGCAATCGAGTCGCTGACGAGCAGTGTCAAGGGTCACCCTCCGGGAGGCTTCGGCGCCCGGAGGGTATGCGCGATCGGGCGAGGAGCACAACCTCCGCCAACCGGCGCAAGAGGCAGCCGGCGCGGCGGAGCCATGGACCACGCGCCGAGCGCCGGGCGCGCTCGTCGAGGATCGCTCCTCGAAACATAACGCGCCGCGGCGACTCCTTCGCGACCGGTCGTCACCGGCCGCGCGCTCGTCGCTGGATCGATGCGCCGCGCGTGGTGCGCGTGGTGCGCGTCGTCATTGAGCAGCCGTGCTGCCCGCGGTATGGGGTCGACCATGTCGATCCGATGCCGCGCTTCCGCGCTTTCCGGCCGTACGGCCGGAGAACGTCCCTGCGACGCCCGCCGGGAGGTCGCCTCGTGACAGCGCTCGTGATCCGCCGGGCGGCGCCCACCGACGCCGCGCTGATCGCGGCGAACAACCGGGCGATGGCGCTCGAGACGGAGGGCAAGGTGCTGGATGCCGCCACCACCCTCCGCGGCGCCGCCGCGCTGATCGCGGATGCCGCCAAAGGGTTCTATCTGGTGGCCGAGCACGCGTCCGAGATGGCCGGGCAGCTGATGATCACCTACGAATGGAGTGACTGGAGAAACGGTACTTTCTGGTGGATCCAGTCCGTCTATGTGACCCCCGCGCAGCGGCGCAGCGGGGTCTTCCGGGCGCTGTATCGGCGAGTCCACGAGATGGCGGCGGACGCGGGGGACGTATGCGGTATCCGCCTGTACGTGGAGACCGCGAACGCGCGAGCGCAGTCGACGTACGTCGCGCTCGGAATGCGGCGTTCGCACTACGAGCTCTACGAGCTCGATTTGGCCTTCGGCTCGTCCTGAGGGGGCCGGGTCTCCTGGTTCGAACCAGGGGGGACGACCGCGGCCATCGACGGCCAGGAGCCCTTGACGAGGGCTCGCATCGCGGCCGTCTTCAGCGCCACCTCCCCGGGATCGAGGAAGACGCCGAGGGCCTGGCGGATGTGAGGGAGCGTGCGGATGAGATCGGCTGGCGTCATCGCTTCGGGCGGTGACACATCGCTCCGCTCGCAGGCCTCCTGGATGATCTTTCTGGCGAACGCGGGTGCGAGGCCACAGCACTCGACGACCTGCTCAAAAAGCGAGCGCATGAGCTGGTTCCCCCCGGGGTAACGTCCGACGCGCGGCGCGTCTTTCACTTGGGCGAGCACATACCGCCCCACGACAAGAATAGCCTACCTCCCATATCGCGCTCGTGAGGCGACCACTGACGTTCTGCTGTCTTCCGTGAGCATGTAGGCGACGCCGCGCGTTCAATGTGCGATAGCGCGACGCGACGTCGCGTTGTCGGCGCCGAGGTCGCGGGTGCTCGCGGTCGTCGAGGTGTTGGACGTGTCTCCATGGTCGGAGTGTTGGACGAGGCGGCGAAAAGGATCATGGCTCGGCCCGGGGGGCGCGCTGGATCCATGCGCACGTACCGTCTTGGGCTATCTCGGCGGTGACGTCGTGCGTCACAGCCCTGTGTGCGTCACAGGCCGGATGGCTTGAAGGTCGTCCGCGGAGCGCTCCGCTTCGGCTCTGGCGCCTTTGGCGCGGTCTTCGGCGCCGCGCTCCGAACGGTCGAGGAGCGGGTGGCCGGCTTCGCCGTCGGAGCCGTGGATCCGCTGGTCGTGCGCGTGTCGGGCCGGCTCGTCCTCGGCTTGACGGCCGCGGGCGAGGTCGCTCGGGAGCTCGGCCGCGGGGCGGGGCTCGTCGCGCGGTTGGCGGTGGGGGCAGGGACCTGCGCGGGCCCACCGGGCGCGGAGCCGTGGGTGGACCGGTCAGGGGCGGGGCTCTGGGGGGCTCCGCCGGGAATCACGCCCTGAGCGGAGCCCCCAGGGACCGGGGACCCGGCCGGTTCGCCGGGATGCCCGGGCGCGGCCGCCTGGACCGGCCCGCTGGCCGCCGCTGCCGCGGGGAAGAAGGACGAGACCCGGGAGACAGAGGCGCTCTCCGCCGTGAAGGGAGCGGCTGGCTCTTGCTGGCCGACGGCGAGAAAGGCACCCGCCCCGACCGCGAGCGCGACCGCGCAGGCGCTGGCGAGCACGCGGCGGCGCACGATGTGGTGCCGGCCGCGGGAGACGGCCTCGGAGACGACGGCGCCCAGCCCCGGCGCGCTGCCCTCGGCGCCCGAGTTGTCCTGCGCCGCCTCGACGCTCCGCTGGGTCAGGGGAGCGCGCTGGCTCAGGGGCAGACGATCGCTCAACGGAGAGCGCGGGCTCAGAGGATCGCTCAACGGAGAGCGCTGGCTCAGCGGCGATCGCCCCGACCTGGGCGCCGAGGCGGGAGCGCCCCGCGCGCTGACCGGCGCGGTGAGGCTCTCCGGCGGCCCGCGCAAGCCGACCTCCTTGATGAGCGCCTCCACCGCCCGGGGCGACGACACGGCGAGGCCCGGCGTCTGCGTGGCTGCGTCTTCCAGCGCCTCGGCGAACGCCGCGGCGGTCGGGAAGCGCTCGTCGGGGTCGGTGCGCAGCGCGCGCAGGCAGATCTGGTCGAGCGCGGCCGGCACCGACGGGACCACCCCGCGCGGACCCGTGGGCGCGCCCTGGAGGATCTGCGCGAGCAGCGCGCCGTCATTGTCGGCCTTGAACAGGCGCTCCTCCGTGAGCATCTCCCAGAGCACCACGCCGGCCGAGTACACGTCGCTGCGACGGTCGACGTTCGCGGCCCGGATCTGCTCGGGCGCCATGTAGGCGAGCTTGCCCTTGAGCGCGTTGCCCCGCGTCGACATGAGCCTCGTCTCGGCGCGGGCCACGCCGAAGTCGGTGATGCGCGCGATGCCGTCGACGCCGACGAGCACGTTCTGCGGCGAGACGTCGCGGTGCACGAGGTTGAGCGGCTCGCCCTCGCTCCCCGTGAGCTCGTGCGCGGCGTGGAGACCCGCGAGCACGTCGAGGAAGATGCGGAGCACGATCCCGAGCGGGACGGGCCGCTTCGCCCGCGCGCACGTGCGGAGCAAGCTGTGCAGCGACGGCCCCTCGATGTACTCCATGACGAGGAACAGCGGGTCCTCGACGAGATCGAACGTCGCGACGACATTGGGGTGGCGGACCCGCGCCGCGAGGCGCGCCTCGTCGAGGAACATCGCGACGAACTCGGGCTCCGCCGCGATGTGCGGGTGCATCATCTTCAGGGCGACGAGGCGCTCGAACCCGCCGGCGCCCAGGGCCCGCCCGAGATACACCGTCGCCATGCCGCCTGACGCGATGGCGCGCAAGCTCTCATAGCGGCCCGCGTGCAAGGTCACGTGACCAGACTACACCATGCGTGGTGCGTTCTCCACGACTCCCGCGCCGCTCACGCGAGCCTCCTCCCACACGGCCGCGAGGAGAACCGGATTCTGTGTCGATGTGAGGTGCCCTGCGACTGATCGCCGAGCCCAGGGGCGCCGAGCCCAGCGGCTCACGTGACCTGTCTCTCGGCGATGCGGGGCCGCGCCGCGTGGGAGCGCGATCAGCTCACGATCGGCAGCCGCCTGGCCACCCGCCGTGAGCGCGCGCCGCCCTGCTCGCGCTCGCGCAACGCAAGGTCGTGCTCGATGATCGTTAGGGGGTTGTCGTAGGCGGGTAAAGGAAGATCCTGATTCTTCGCATAGACAGGGTGCCTACCGTGCTTCTTGTACCACTCGGCCACCGTGGCATTGGCCTTCATTTTTTCTAGGATATTCCGCCATCCAGCCCCGGTGTTGTACGCACAGAAGCTGATCTCGCCGAGCTGCGTTCCGTACGGAATGATGCACATCTCGGTGCGGCGGAAGTCGTAATTGAACAGGTCCTGGAACCACATGCCCGCGACGAAAAGGACCCGCCACTCGTACTCGCGGGCGTCGCCCTCGCCGGCGTGCGCGGCGCCCGTCTGGCTCATGAACTGCTTCACGAGCGTCGCGAGGTGGAAGCCGGGCGGCGCCTTGTCCGGCTGGTAATGGCGCAGCAGCGCGGTGACGACCTGCGCCTTCGTGAGGGCGCGGCCGCGCCCCGCGTCGAAGATCGCGCGCAGGTCGGAGAGCAGCCCTTCGACATCGATGAAGTCGAGCAGCGGGACCATCTGCTTCGTCTTCTTGTGGACGAACAGCACGGTCCCGATCCCGCAGTTCGGGTGGCAGCCGCAGTTGATCTGCCCCCAGTCCTTGTCGGGGCCGTCGAGGAGGTCGGTCACGTTGCCGAAGGGGCTGAGCGCCGACAGGGGGAACCAGTCGCGCAGCGGGTCGGTCACGCCGGTCTGCCGGGCGATGTCGTGCGCGAGGTGGCTCAGCGTATAGCGCTGCTTCTCGCGCAGCTCGTCGGAGATGTCCTCGTCGCGGCCGGTGAAGCTGACCGGCTGGAAGCTGACGACGGTGATCTTGTCGGCGTTCTGGACCGCAAAGTCGATGATCGGCCCCACCTGATCGTTGTTGACCCCGTTGACGATCGTCACGACCAGGATGACGTCGATCCCGGCGGCCGAGAGCTCCTCGATCGCCCGCAGCTTCACGTCGTAGAGGTTCCCGATCTTCCGGTGGCCGTTCGCGGCGTTCGTGACCCCGTCGAACTGCAGGTACGCCATCCGGAGGCCCGCTTCCTTGGCCTTCCTGGCGAAGCCCGGCTCGTCCGCGAAGCGGATCCCGTTCGTCGCGCACTGCACCGCGAAGTAGCCCTTCTCGCGCGCGTACCGGATCGCGTCGAGGAAGTGCGGGCTCAGCGTCGGCTCGCCGCCGGAGAACTGGATCGACATCTGGCGGCGCGGGCGCACCGCCGCCGCGTCGTCCAGGATCCTCGTGATCTCCTCCCAGGAGAGCTCATGCACGTAGCCGACCTGATTGGCATCCATGAAGCACGGGTCGCACATCATGTTGCAGCGGTTCGTCAGGTCGACCGTGAGCACCGCGCCGCGACCGTAACGGATGGTGCTCGATCCGTGGTCGTGGATCCTGTCCTTCGTCATCTCGACGTCGCGGCCGCCGAACAGGCGCTCGATCCGGGCCAGGAACGCCGGGTCGATCGAGATCGTGTCCGAGAAGAAGCCGTGCTTCGGGCACGTCTTCTCCATGACCACGCGGCCTTCGCGCGCGACGATGCTGGCGCGGATCTCCCCGGGCTTGTCCGTGATGAGCTTGGTCCAATCCGCCCTGCCACTCAGGATCTCGGCGCGCGCCTCCTTGACGCAGCGCGGGCACAGGCTGTCCGTCTCGCGAGGCCAGCCGAGCGGGGGCTTCGTGCGCTCGCCGCCCCTCGGGATCGGCTTATCGCTCCACTTCGGGTGAAACGGCCTGGGCTCGCCGCCGAGGCGGCTCAGTCGCTGCAAGACCGGCCACGCCTTGCCGGCGGAGACCGTGATGGCCTTTTCCAGTGTCCGTACCAGGTCGATCAAGCGTCACCTCTCTCACAGCCGCATATCGCGGCTGCACGGTAGGTCGACCTAGCGCGTGCTTCCATCAAATTCCAGGCTGTCACGCGGCGCTGGCGCGGCTCGGCCTGGGGCGTGACAGCGGGCCGTCGATCGCGGGATAGTGCGGCGCAGCGAATGCGATTCCTCCCTGGAAACCCCCGCGCCCTGGGCCTCGCCGCGGCGCTCGCGGCCACCGCGATGGCGGGCCCGGCGGCGCCTCAGCCGGCTTCGCGGACCGCCCGGGCGCCGCGGGCCGCGGAGGAAGGCGGCAAGGCGTCCGCGAGGGCCGAGCCCGGCGCGACGCCGCTGCGCGGCAGCCTCGGCGTGCCCGTCGGCGAGCGGCTGCTGTCGTCGAGCGACCCGGCGGCGCGGCTCCGCGGCATCGAGCGCCTCGGGGCGATCGGCACCGAGGAGGCGGTGAGCGCGCTGCTCGCCGCGCTCGAGCAGCACGGCGCCCCGGGGGCGCGCGATCCCAGGGCGCGCCTCGCGGCGGTGCGGGCGCTCGCGCCGCACGCGCGGCGCGACAGCGTGCGCCAGCTCCTCGCGCGCGAGCTCTCGGAGAGCGCGCCCGCGCGCGGCGCCGCCTCGCCGCTCGGCGAGGTGCTGCGCGGCACCGCCGCCCTCGCGCTCGCGCGCACGGGCGAGCGGCGCGCGCTCGGCGTGCTCGTGAACGCGATCGTGCAGGGCGGGGCCGCGGGCGAGGCCGCCGCGCGCGCGATCAAGGCGCACCCGCCCGCGTCGCTCCAGCTCCTGCTCGGCAGCCGCAAGCGGCTCGAGCCGGCGCTCGCGAGCTTCCTCGGCGATCTCGGCGATCTCCGGGCGATCGCGGCGCTCCGGCCGATGCTCGAGGGCGGCGACAGGTCGGCGCAGGTGGCCGCGGCGCGCGCCCTCGCGCGCCTCGGCGACGAGGCGGCGCTGGCGAAGGCCCGCGCGTGGCTCCGCAAGCCAGAGCCGGGGCTCTTCGAGCCGACGGCGGAGATCCTCGTGTACCTCGGCGCGCCGGAGGCGGCGGACGCCGTGGCCGCGCTGCTCGGATCCGAGCTCGGGCGGATGGAGGGGCTCAGGCTGGCCGAGCTCGGGCCGGCGGAGCGGCTCGCGCCGGCGCTCGCGCGCGCCCTCCCGCTGCTCCCCGACGACGCGCGGCCCCGCGCGGTCGCGGCGATCGGCCGCGCGGGCGGCGCGGAGGCGGCGCGGCAGCTGCGCCGGGTCCTGAGCGAGCGCCCCGAGCTGGCGACGGCGGCCGCGTTCGCGCTGGCGACGATGCCGGGGGCCGAGGCGCGGGCCGCGGTCGCGGAGCTCTTCGACGGCCCGCGCGCCGCGAAGGACGCGGACCTCCGCAGGCTCGGCCTGCGCGCCGGGGTGGTCCGCGGGCTCGCGCTGCGCGACGCGCCCGAGGCGCTCGAGAAGCGGCTGCTCGCCGCGCTCGCCGCGCCCATCGGGTCGAGCGATCGCGCCGTCGGGGTGTTCGGCGCCGTGGCGCTCGGCCTCCGCGACGCGGTCGATGTCGTCGGCGCCTGCTCCCCGTCCTCCTGCGATCGCGCGGCGGTCCACGCGGCGGCGCGCGGCGCACTCGCTCGGGGCGAGCGCGCCCTCGCCGCCCTCGCGCCGCTCTTCGCTGCGCTCGCGGCGCCGGGCGGCAACCCGGCGCCCGGCGCCGCGAATGCAGCGAAGAGCGGCGACGCGGCGCCCGACGCGGCGGCGATCTCCGCCGGCGTCGCGCTGCTCGCGGAGCCCGGGGGCGGGGCGATCGCGACCTCGCGGCTCGCCGCCCTCGCGGAGGCGGGCGGACCGCTGTCGCCGCTCGCGGCCCGGGCGCTCGCGTCCCGCGACGACGAGGTGGTCCGCGGCAGGATCGAGCGGCTGCTCGAGGGGAGCGATCCCGTCGTGCGCGCGCACGTCGCGCTCGGCCTCGGGAGCGACCCGATGCCCGACAGCGTCTCCCTTCTCGCCCGCGCGTACCGCTTCGAGGACGACCCCGCGGTGCGCCGCGCGATCGTCCGCGGCCTGTCCCGGCGCACCGAGGTGCAGCGCAGGCGCGTCCTCGTCGCGGCGCGGGATCTCGATCCTGACGAAGGGGTGCGCGCGCTCGCGCGGGCCGCCCTCTCCGGCGCCGACGCGCGGGCCCTCGATATGCCGCGCTCCGCGCTGGCGACGGGCGTCGTGTGGGTGGCCATCGTCCCCAACGACCCGAGCGCGTCCGGGAGCGCTTCCTCGCGTCCGGCACGGCTCGTCCGGCCGGATGGGCTGGCGGTCCCCGTCGTGGCCGATCCCGACGGCGTGCTCCTCGTGCCGGCGGTGCCGCCCGGCGCGAGCGCCGTCCTGCTTGCGCCGGCCGCACCCCCGGGGGACGCTGGCTCATGACGACGATGAGCAACGCGACGGACGAGGGCGGCGCGGGCGTGGAATCACGCGCCGAATCACGCGCCGAATCACGCGTCGAACCGAGCGCGGAGCCCGGCGCCGCCGGGGCGCCGGCGAAGGCCGAGGCCGAGCGCGCTCCGCGGAGCGGCGACGCGGGCGCCGGCGCGATGTCGTTCGAGGAGTCGACGCGCCGCCTCGCGAAGATCGTCGCGGAGCTCGAGGGCGGCGATCTGCCGCTCGAGCGCGCGCTCTCGCTCTTCGAGGAGGGCATCCGCCTCTCGCGGTCGGCGCAGGAGCGCCTCGATCGCGCGGAGAAGCGCGTCGAGGAGCTGCTCGGGATGGACGCCGACGGGCGCCCGGTGACGCGCGAGTTCGAGAGCTGAGCGGAAGAAGGGTGACATGAGGACCGCAGCGGCGCTGATCATCGGCAACGAGCTGCTCAGCGGGAAGATCGCTGACGAGAACCTGGTCGTGCTCGCGGGCACCCTGCGCGCGCTCGGCGTCAGGCTGGAGCGGGCGGTCATGGTGCTCGACGAGCTCGAGGTGATCGCCGCCGAGGTGCGGGCGCTCGCGGCGTCGCACGACTGGGTCTTCACGAGCGGCGGCGTGGGCCCGACGCACGACGACCTGACGATCGCGGGCGTCGCGCGCGCGTTCGGCGTGCCGGTGGTCAGCGCGCCCAACATCGAGAGCCTCCTGCGCGATTACTACGGCGATCGGCTCACCGAGGGGCACCTGCTCATGGCCCGCATCCCGGAGGGCGCGCGGCTCGTGACCGGCGGCAGCGCCGCGTGGCCCGGCGTGGTGATGCGCAACGTGTGGATGCTGCCCGGCGTGCCGCAGATCTTCCGGGCGAAGCAGGCGCTCATCCAGGCGGAGCTCTCCGGCGGGGCGCCGTTCGTCTCGCTCGCGGTGTTCACGACCCTCGACGAGGGGCAGCTCAAGCCCATGCTCGACCGCGTGGTCGATGCCCACCGCGACGTCGACATCGGCTCTTATCCGAGGTGGTCCGGCGTCGAGTACCGCACGAAGCTCACGTTCGACGGCCTCGTCGAGGCCAGGGTGCGCGCGGCGCGCGACGCGTTCGCCGAGAGCCTCCCCGCGGAGACGATCGTCCGCGTCGAGTGACGCGCGCGCGTCTCCGTTCCCGCTCCGGGCGAGGGCGCGACGGCGTGAGGGCCTGGCGGCCGCCACCCTCCGCCGCCGCTCCGCCGCCTCGCCGGCGCGCGCGCCCCCGCGGCGCCCCGGGCGGGCGGGCGGGCCCGCCGCATGCTTGTCGCTCGCGCATGACCCCGTGGAAGCGCGCCCCCCTGCTGTCCGATCACCTCCCCGAGACGTGCACCGACGACCCCTCGGCGCTGGCCGCCTTCGTCGGCCCGCGAGAGCGCGCGCTCGAGGAGGGGATCTGGTCGCTCGGCGACGCCGACCTGCTCGCGATCGTGCTCGGCACGGGGCTGGTCGGCACCCCCGTGACGCTCGTCTCCGCCGCGCTCCTCTCGCGCTTCGCCGGGCTGGAGGGGCTCGCGCGGCTCGGCCCGCACGCGCTCGCCGAGCACCCCGGCCTCGGGCTCGCGAAGGCGCTCCGGATCGCCGCGTCGCTCGAGCTCGGGCGGCGCGCCTTCGAGCGCTCGGTGCGCCCGCGGCCTCCGGTGCGCACCTCGGCCTCGATCGCGGCGTGGTGCGCGGCGCAGCTCGGCCCGCTCGATCACGAGCAGATGTGGGTGATCTCGCTCGACGGCCGCAACGGGATGAGGGGAGCGCGCAGGGTCGCGCAGGGCGGGCTCCACGGGTGCTCCGTCACGGCCAGGGACATCCTGCGCGCCGCGCTCTCGGACGCGGCCTCGGCGCTCGTGCTCGTGCACAACCACCCGAGCGGCGACTCGGCGCCGTCGCCCGAGGACGTGGCCATGACCAACGCGGTCGCCGCCGCCGGCGAGGTGATCGGCGTGCCGCTCGTCGACCACGTCATCCTCGCGCCGGACGGGCACTACTCCTCGCTGCTCGATCTCGGGATGATCGCGCCCGGCGACGCGCCGCGCGGCGCCGCCCCGCCGAGCCGAGGCTAGGCGCGCCGGCCGACCAGGAGGCCGTGCCGCTCTCCGCCGGGCGCCCCTCCGGTGCCCGGCACGCTCGCGAACCGCAGCGTCGCGCCGCCCCAGTCGACCGACGGGCTCCCCTTCAGCAGCGAGGTATAGAGCGCGCTCGCCTGCGTCATCGGGCAGCCGATCGCCTCGCGCACGAGCGTGAGCGACGCGCCCGTCGCGTAGCTGACCGGCGCCTGCCGGCCGTCCTCGCCGATCACCGTGACCTTGAAGACGTCGTCCTCGGCGCGCGCGGCGCGCTCCGGATCGGTCAGCGCGAGGTGCAGCGCCTCGATCGCGCCGCTCCCGGGGCCATTGTTCGGGGAGTCGAGGGTCACGTGGAGCTCGAGGAGCGGCGCCGTGTAGCGGACGATCTGCCGCGCCGCCGCGCCCTCCGCGGTCGCGGGCGCCGCGCGCGCCTCGCGGCGCCTGAGCTGCGCCTCCATGACGAGCGCCGACCGCGCGAGCTCCCGCTCCGTCTTGCCGAGCAGCCGGCGCGCGCGCATCTCGGCGAGCGCGCGCTGCAGCACCTCGCGGTTCCTCGCCGCCTGCTCGTGGCTCCGCTCGCGCGCGAGCAGCGCCTCGAGCTCGCCCAGCGCTCGCTCGTGCTCCCCGATCGACGCGAGCGCGTCCGCGAGCGTGAGCCGGGCGTCGGCGAACGAGGGCGCGCGCCTCACCGCCTCGCGGTAGGCCGCGATGGCCGGCGCGATCTCCCGCCGCGCCTCGTGCGCGAGCCCGAGCGCGAAGGCCGCCCGCGCGTCCTCCGGCGCCGCCTCGCACGCGCGCGCGAGCCAGCGCGCCGCCTCGTCGTAGAGCCGCAGATCGTAGAGCACGACCCCGAGCTCGCGCAGCGCCCGCGGATCGGGCGGCTCGATCGCCGCGCCCCGCCGGAGCTCCGCGGCCGCCTCGTCGAGCCGGCCGAGGCGGACCAGGGCGCGGGCGTAGGCGAGGCGCGCCTCGATCAGCTCCTCCCCTCCGTCCTCCGCTCCGCCGAGCTCCACCCCGCGCGCGAGCGCCTTCGCCGCGTCCGCCCAGCGCTCTTCCGCCGCGTACGCGGCCCCGAGCGCGAGCCACGCCCCCGCGTCGTCCGGCGCGCCCGCGACGTGCCCCTCGAGCCCGGCGATCCCGCCTGCCATGTCTCCGCGGCTCAGCAGATCGAGCGCGCGCGCTCGCTGCGCTCCGGACGACGTCATCGCGGCAGCGTACGCCGGCGCGGCGGCGCGGGTCGAGCGCCGGAGCGGGCGGGGCCTCACCCGCGGCGGGGCCTCACCCGCGGCGGAGCCTCACCCGCGCCTTCGGCGTCAGTAGCCCCGCGGGAGATCGCCCGCCAGGCACGAGACGGTGTTCGGCGCCCCGCGTGACGACCACTTGGCGCCGGTCGGGACCCCGCCGTCGAAGCGCACGCCCTCGTGTGGATCCCACGACGGCGTCTCGCCCGGGCGCAGGGAGTGCGTCCCGCTCTGGTAGAACGCGATGATGTACGTATGCCCCGCGACGCGGCAGCCGAGCCGCCTCGCGAGCGCCTGCGCGAAGGACCGGCCGGTGTGGCCGAAGGCGCTGCAGCAGCGGAGCCACACGAGGGCGTCCGGCCCCGCGAGCTCGGCCCTCAGGGCGTCGAGCGCCTCATCGAGCGGCGAGCCGGGCCGGAGCGCTGCCTCGTCGAGCCGCGTCGCGCCCATGCGCATGTACCCCCAGCCGCCGTGCCCCCAGGCCTGCAGCGACGCGATCTTCCGGCCGCGCTCCCGCGCCGCGCGCGCCGCCCAGCCGAGCGCCTCGGCCCAGCTCGCGGCGGACTGCCACGCGTCGGCCGCGCCCGTCATGCGGTGCAGCAGCACGCCGGCGCGCCAGATCGGCGTGAGGCCGATCGTCGCGCCCACGGCCTCGCCCAGGACCTCGAGGTCCCCGGTCTCGGCGGAACCGGCGGAGTCCGCCGCAGCTGGGTGCGCGCGCGCCGGCGCGCCATCGCGCCGCCTCGCGCCGTTCGCCCGCCGCGCGCTACCCCACCCGACGTCGGTGTTATCGAAGAGGACGAGCCGCATACAACCCCCATTCTACGCGCTCCGAATGTACCGCCGCTCGTAACCGCGGCCACGCGGTCGATTCCCCACCCGCCCCCCGAGCGCCTCCCGACGCCGCACGCGGCGCGCCGCGCGCGCCACGCCAGCGGGCACGCCCCGGGCGCGGCGAGGGCGCGATGGACGGGAGGAGGTCGTCCGTCGACGCCCTCCACCGTCTCGTTCGTGGTGGGCGCAATCGGTAGTGATTTCCTCCCGCGCCCTCGGTTAGCCTGCCCGAACCGATGGGCCTGTCCGAAAACATCAGGTTTTATGCGGCCACCGACGTCGGCCGCATGCGGGACCACAACGAGGACAACTACCTCGTCGACAAGAAGCTCGCGCTCTTCGTGGTCGCCGACGGGATGGGCGGGCACGCCGCAGGCGAGGTCGCGAGCGCCCTCGCCGTCCGCATCATCCACGAGGAGCTGAAGAAGGAGCGGGACCTCATCGAGAACCAGGCGCGCAGCAACGTGCGGCGCGCCGCGATGAAGGAGGTCCTCAGCCTGCTCGAGCACGCCGTCCAGCGCGCGTGCGCCCGGATCCACGAGGAGGCGAAGGCCGACACGACGAAGCGCGGCATGGGCACGACGCTCTCCGCGCTCCTCATCGCCGGCTCGCACGGCTACATCGCGCACGTCGGCGACAGCCGCATCTACCTCCTCCGCGAGGGCCGCATCCAGCAGGTCACCGAGGACCACACCGTCTACAACGAGCTCATCAAGCGCGGCAAGCTCACGCGCGATCAGATCGAGAAGGTCGCGCAGAAGAACGCGATCACGCGCGCCGTCGGCGTGTACGAGCGCGTCGAGGTCGACACGCTCACGATCGAGGTGCTCCCGGGCGACCAGTTCCTCCTCGCGTCGGACGGGCTCCACGGGTACATCGCGCACACCGCGGAGCTCGAGCCGTTCTTCGAGGAGGAGAACGGCGAGATCGCCGCGAACGGCCTCATCGATCTCGCGAACAGGAAGGGCGGCAAGGACAACATCACCGCGATCCTCGTCCGGCTCGGCCAGGGCGACCACCGCGACAGCGTCCGCGCCCGGCTGCTCGCGCTGAAGCGCGACGTGCTCGCGAAGATGCCGCTCTTCGCGCGCCTGCAGGAGCGCGAGATGCTCCGGGTCATGCAGGTCGCCGAGGTGCTCTCGTTCGAGCCCGGCCAGATCGTGGTGCGCGAGGGCGATCGCGGCGACGAGCTCTTCATCGTGCTCTCGGGCCTCGTCCGGATCATCCGCGGCGAATCGGTGCTGAGCGAGGTCGGCCCGGGCGAGCACTTCGGCGAGATGGCCCTCATCCGCAGCATGCCGCGCTCGGCCACCGTCTCGGCCGTGGAGCAGAGCGAGCTCATCGCCGTCCGGCGCGCCGATTTCTTCGAGATCCTCCGCAAGGAGCACGAGCTCGCCGTGAAGCTGCTCTGGCAGTTCCTGGGGGTGCTCGCCGACCGGCTCGACCAGACGTCGCGCGATCTGAGCACCGCCCGCGAGGAGCTCGCCGCGGAGGACATCACGAGCGAGATCTTCCCCGACAGCGAGGAGGGGAAGAGCCCGTTCGCCCCCGAGGAGCGCTCCTCGGCGCGCTGAACGGCACCCCCGCGGCCGCGCCCCCGCGGCGGCGGCCGCGCGGAACGGAGCGGAACGGAGCGGATTGCCGCGGCGGGAGCGGCGGGGCGGGACCGCACGAGCCGGGCGAGCGATTCGCGGATTGACACCCTCCTACCCCGGCCGGTAGCGTCCGTCCGACGGATAACCATGAGCATGCACGGCAGAAGGTACTGCGAAGGCCATCTCGCTCGCGTCGCCATCAACGTGGCTGGGGGCTCGGCGTTCGCGTCGCTCGCGGCCCTAGCGGCGGCTCTCCTCGCGGCGTCCCCCGCGGCCGCCGACGAGCCGCGGAGCGCCACCGAGCCGCGGCTCATGATGGAGACCGGCGAGATCACGAGCGTCGTCGACGCCTTCGACGACGGCGACACCTTTGATCTGAACTTCAGCTTCGGCTTCGAGTACGCGACGAAGAGCGCGAAGATCCGGCGCGAGACGAGCATCGCCGGGCCGGGGCTGTCGTCGGGCGGCTACACGTCGAACCTGCTCAACGTGGCGACCTACAACGAGGCGACCTCGAAGCTCAACCTGCGCCTCGACGTCGGCCTCTACCGGGACCTGGCGCTCTACCTCAGGATGCCGCTCATCCTGAACCACTCGCGCGAGCTCACCGATCTCAACGGCAGCGCCGGGGCGGAGGCGCAGGCCGTCGCGCTCGCGGGGGCCCCCGGGGAGCAGCTGTTCCAGATGCCCTTCACGTCGCCGAACCGGAGCGGCATCGAGTACCTCGCCGTCGGCCTCGACGTGAACATCATGAACCAGGCCCGCGACCGGACGAAGCCGACCTGGCTGTTCGGGGTCGAGGGGCGCTTCCCCGTGAGCGAGCCGATGCACGCCTGCACCGAGTCGCCGAAGAGCGGCCAGGTGAAGTGCGCCGATCCGACGGACGTCAACCGGAACAACAGCAGCGACAGCGAGTTCGATGGGCAGAGGATCGCCCAGCGCGACCCCGGCGTGTCGCGCGGCACCATCGGCCTCGAGGTCCACACGTACCTGTCGAAGCGGATCAAGTACGTCGAGCCGTACGGCGGGTTCAAGGCGCTGTTCGAGTTCCAGCAGGAGTCGAGCGACTACGGCCTCACCGACCTGAAGACGTCGCTGGTGAACCACCCGCCGCTCGTCGGCAGCGTGATGCTCGGCGTGATGATCGTCCCCTGGGAGAACCGCGAGAAGTACACCGGGCTCACGCTCGATCTGCGCTTCACCGGCGAGTACCACTCCGAGGGGCGCGACTACTCGGAGCTGTTCGACGCGCTCGGCTCGAGCGACGCGGGCTCGCTGCGCCAGCCGCAGTGGGCGGCGTTCCGCGACAACGACGCGTACGACCCGGACCTGTGCAGGACGGGCGATGCGAGGGCCTGCTCGCCGTCGATCGTCGATCAGGGCTCGCAGCGGACGTACTTCACGGGGCTCAGCGACGTCCAGCCGTACGGCTCGTACCGCGCCTCGGCGAGCGTGACGTGGCGGGCGGCCGAGCTCGTGAAGTTCCAGATCGGCGCGGGCTTCCGCCACGACGGGGGGCACGGCATCGGCGGCGACCAGCCGTGCAACTCCCAGTTCAAGGACAGCCTCGGGGCGGCAGGGCCTTGCCGCCGCCAGGACGCGGACGGGCGCCTCACCGTCACCGGCAGCCCGAACCCCAACTACCGCCCGACCATCAACGCGGTCGGCCGCCGCTTCTACGTCAACGACAGCAACACGTTCGACCTCTTCGCGAGCGGCACGTTCATGTTCTGATCGACGCCCCGAGCGGCGTGGCCACCGCGGCGAGCGCCGCCGTTGGCCGAAGCAGCAACCCCATGATCGACCCCAGGCACCTCCGCGGTGGCGCGGGCGCCCTGGCGCTCGCCGCGGCGCTCGCCGCGGCGCTGCCAGCGTCGGCTCAGCCCGAAGGCGCGGCGTTGCCCGCGCGCTCCGGAGGAGACGAGCGACCGTCGCCGTCGCCGCGACCCGATCGGCCGTCGCGATCGGCCGTGGTGCTCGCGACCGCGGTCGCGCCCGAGGCCGAGGAGCGCGCCGCGCCGCTCGCCAGCGCGCTCGACGCGCTCCTGTCGGACACGGCGCAGGACCTCGGCCTCTCGGTGGATCTCGCGGGCCGCGTCGGGTCGCGATCGCGCCCCGACGAGGCCGAGCTCATCGAGCGCGCGCGCTCCGGCGACAAGCTCTTCATCGCGCCGAGCCTCGAGCTGCACGGCGACGAGGCCGAGCTCAGGCTCGCCGTTGCGTCCGGCGGATCGAGGTCGCTGAGGGTGCGGGTCGAGCGCGTCGCGCGGGACGACCTCGCGGTGCGCGCCGCGGTGATGCTCCGCGATCTCCTGGCCGAGCTCGACGCCGGCGCCGCCGCGGCCCCTGCGTCGGCCCGCGAGGAGCCGTGCCCCGAGCGGTGCCGCGGGCGCCTCGCCACGCCGGCGCGCAGCATGGGGAAGGCGACGCTCGCGGCCAACGCGACGCTCTACGGAGGCCTCGTGGGCTTCTCGATCCAGCGATCGAGCGGCTCGGACGATCCGCGCCTGCTCTATCCGCTCCTCGCGGTCGGCGCCGGCATCGGGCTCGGCGGCGCGATCATCATCGCGGAGGAGTGGGACGTCGGCGTGGCCGACGCGTGGTACCTCGGGTCCGGCACGTGGTGGCCGACGCTCGCGGGGCACCTGATCTACCAGGGCCGCTTCGCGCAGCACGCGGCGGATCCGGCCCAGGAGCGCTGGGCGTCCGGGCTGATCGGCGGGACCGCCGGGATCACGCTGGCGGCGCTCGGGCTCTCGCTGGGCCGGATGTCCGAGGGCGGCGCGCTGATGGCGCAGTCGGGCGGTGGGCTGGGGCTCATGCTGGGCGGGCTCGTCGAGTGGGCGGGGCGGGGCGACGTGCAGCGGACGCCGATCGCTGGAATGGGCTACGGCGCGGCGCTCGGCTGGCTGGCGGCGGCCGCGGCGGCCACGCAGCTCGACGTCACGCCGTCGGAGATCCTGGCGATCGACGTGGGCGCGATGCTCGGCGGGCTGGGCGCCGCCGCGCTGGCCAGCCCGCTCGTGTTCGAGTCCCCGACCGAGGCGCAGCAGCGGGCCTGGGTCGGCGCCACGGCCGCGGGCTTTCTGCTCGGGGCGGGCGTCGCGTGGCGCGTGACCCGCCCTGCCGGCGCCGGAGCCCGCAGCGCGGGCCCCTCGTGGAACCGGTTCGGCCTGCCCACGCTGGGAGTGATAGGAGAGAGCGTGGTCGGGAGCCGGCGAGCGCCCGCGCTCGGCCTCGGGTGGCAGGGGGCGATTCCGTAGGAGCTATGAAGATCACGATCACCGAGCTGGATGCAGGGACGCGCCTCGACAAGCTGCTCGTGCAGCTTCTCCCCGGGCTGGGGCGTGCGGGCGCGAAGCGGCTGTTCTCCGAGGGGCGCGTGCGCGTCCTCGGCGTGGGGAAGAGCGGCGCTGGCCGGCGCGCGTCGAAGGGCGACGTGGCGGCGGCCGGCGAGGTGCTGGAGGTCGACGTCGAGCCGACGGAGGCCTCCGGCGCGGCGACGCCGGATCCTTCCGCGCCGCTCGACGTGGTGCTCGAGCGCGACGACCTGGTGGTGGTGAACAAACCCGCCGGGGTGCCGACGGCGCCGCTCCATCCGGGCGAGCGCGGGACGGTCGCGAACGCGCTCGTGGCGCGGTACCCCGAGATGGCGGGCATCGGCTTCTCTCCGCGGGAGCCCGGGTTGTGCCACCGGCTGGACACGGACACGAGCGGCCTCGTGCTCGCGGCGCGCACGGCCGCGGCGTTCGCGGCGCTCGGCGCCGGGCTGAAGGAGGGGCGGCTCGACAAGCGCTACCTGCTGATCTGCCAGATCGGCGATCTCCCCGAGATGGGCTCGATCGAGGTGCCGCTCGCGCCGCACCCGAAGGACAAGAAGCGGGTCTACCCGTGCATCCACCCGCGCGACGTGGCGCGATACGCCCCGAGGCCGGCCGCGACGATGTACAAGCGCGTGCGGCAGGTGGGGCTCTGGGAGCTCGTCGAGGCGCGGGCCCCGCGGGCGCTGCGGCACCAGATCCGGGCGCACTTCGCGTCGGTGGGGCACCCGCTGGCCGGCGACGTGCTCTACGGCGGGCCCGCGGTGGAGGGGCTGAGCCGCCACGCGCTGCACGCGCACTACATCGGGTGGGGCGGCAGCGACGCGGTGCCTGCGTTCGTGGTGACGTCGTCGCTGCCCGCGGACATGGCGGCGCTGGTCGGCGAGGCCTGAGCCGCGCGCCGCGCCGCGCGGCGTCGCCTCAGCGCGCGCGCGCCTCGACGACATGGCCGTCGACGTCGCGCGCCCGCGCCGTGATCTGGAGGTCGTCGGCCGACGCCGTCCCGCCGAGGTCGCTGAAGCGGAACGCGATCACGTACGCCGCGGACTGCGCGTTGAACTTCGCCGGCTCGATCCGGATGCCTCCGAGGCTCTGTTCGTCGATGGTCGCGGCGTCTCCCTCCCCTGTATACTTGCGGTTCCACTCCTCGTAGTTGAACACGCGCTCCTCGATGACCTCCCCGGTCGATCGGCTGGACGTCGCGACCGCGAGCTCGACGAGGCCCGGGGAGATGCCTGGCAGGGTGGCCTCGACCTCGACCGAGACGCTCGACGTGGCGTCCTCGTCGGTGCGGCGCACGGAGAGCGCCGGGGGCAGCCCGCCCGGCGTGGGCAGGAAGCGGAGCGGGTGCACGCAGTACACCTTCTCGTGCCCTCCCTCGCGGATCTCGAAGTGCAGGTGGGGGAACAGGCTGCTGGCGGCGAGCCCGGTATAGCCGATGTGCTGACCGCGCCCGACCTGATCGCCGGTCTCGACGAGCGGCATCGCCATGTGGATATAGGTGCTGTAGAGGCACGGGCCCGGCGGATCGCAGTGCTCGATCTGCACAACGACGTCCTCGAAATCCTGATAGCGGCCCGCGCGGATCACCTTTCCGTCGGCGACCGCGTACACCGGGGTGCCCATGACGGTGGGGATATCGATGCCGCGGTGGAAGTCGTAGACGCCATCGCGCGAGGTCTGCAGGCGGGGACCGAAGCTCGACGACATCGGCTGGATCTCGTCCGTCCCCCCGATCGGCCACACGAGGTCTGGGCCTTCAGGCTCCGAGCCGCAGCCGGCAGCGAGCGCGGAGAGGGCCAGCACGGGCGCGAGAGACGATGGCTTCATGGTGGCGAGTCCGTGGCGCGTGGGCTCCGCGCAGGTGGCGAGTCCACGGCGCAGCGCCCACACGCAGGCTATCGAAGCAGCGCGCGGAAGTCGAGGTCAGGGGTGCTGTGATGGATCCATGCGGCGCCGCCATCGACGCCGCTCGATTCCTCGCCCGCGGAGCAGCGGGGTCCAGCTCGGGGTCGCGAGCGTCGTCTCGGGGCGCGCCGAGGGGCGGCAGCTCGCGGGCGGCTTCGCCTTCCGCCCTCGCGGGCCGCGGCGGCGCGCTCAGGGCGTCGCCGGGGCCAGCGCGTACGACCGGTGCGTCATCGTCACGCCGAGGCTCGTGAGCGCCGGATCCGTGGCGGTGCAGCGCACGAAGCTCCAGTCGTTCGGCGTGGCGAACGCGAACCCGAGGGAGCTGTCGGCGATGGTGCCCTCCCACTCGATGAGCGACACGTCGTCGAGGAACGAGGTGGCCTCGCCGCTCGCCGGCACACCCGCCCTGAAATAGAACCGGACCGAGCCCGCGTTCGCCGGCGGGGTCAGGTCGACGGTGAACGGCTGCCAGCCGTAGGTGCCAGCCGCGCGCGTGTACACGACGCTGTTCGACACGCTGGTCCCGCCGCTCGTGTACCAGTAGACCTGCACGCGCATCTGGCCGGCGTTGTCTCCCTTCATGTAGCCGGTCAGGGTCAATTTGCGGCCAGGCTCGAACTTGACGCGGTTGTTCATGTAGGTCGCGGCCTCGGTCGTGTTGCTCGACTTGCGCAGGAACACCATCGCGCCGGTCCCGCTGTGGACGACGCTGTTCTCGATGTAGCGGAATTCGCTCATCGACCACATCGAGCCTTCGTGGGAGGTGTCGTCGACGTCGCCGTCCTCGAAGTCGCCGTAGAGCATGATCTCCCGGCCGTAATCGCAGCTCGCGGCGGCCGTCGTCCGGACGGCGGCGAGCGAGTCCGCCGGGTTCGAGCGCAGGTGGGCGAGGGGGCCTGTGCGGCGGCTCGTGAGCGGCACGGTCCGCGTCTCGACCGCGTCGCTCGTCGTGTACTGCGAGGGGCTGCTCGCCGCGGCGGCCCGCGGGCCGCTCGGGAACACGACCGCCCCCGTCAGGCCGTCCGCCGCCTCGCCGGGCGCGGGCGCCGCCGGCAGCGTCGTGGAGAGGTGGCCGATGTGGCGGATCGCCCGGCCGAGCCAGGCCCCGCCCACGAGCTTCGGGACGTAGTCCTCGTTCTGGAATGGGATGAGCTGCACGCGGTGCACCGCGCGGTTGCCGCTCGCGTCCTCGTCGATGTCGATGGCGGCGAGGTACGACTGGAACGTCTCGAAGACGTCCTGATCGAAGACCATGTTGCCGAGCGACATGAAGATATAGCGGGGGCCGGCGCCGGCGTTGTACAGCCCGATACCGTGGATCGTGTGCGGGTGGTGCGCCACGACCATGCCGGCGCCCTTCTGGACGAGCTGGGTGAACCGCCGCCGCATGCCGGACGACGGATAGTCGCTGTACTCGATGCCTCCGTGCAGCACCGGGATGGCGAAGCGCCCGACCGCGTCCTCCGCCATGAAGTCGCTGATCTCGGCGAGGCTGAGCTCGAGCGCGCCGGCCTTGGGAGGAGGCCCGTCGGAGGCGGTGAGCGTGTACTCCGGGAGCGTCGTCCCGTCGTTGACGAGCTGGTTGAACCCCTGGAAGGCCACGTCGACGCCGCGGAGCGTCCGGTAGAGCACGGTGCCCTTCGCCATCGTCTCGTCGAGCCCTGCGCCGAACCAGTCGAGGCCGGCGTTCGGGACGGCGGTGAGCGTGTCGGCGACGCCTGCCCCCAGGTAATCGAACATGTGGTTGTTGCCGAGGCTCACGGCGTCGACGCCGGAGAGCGCGAGCGCCCTGACCGTCTCGGGGTAGGAGAAGAACGTGAACGACTTGTAAGGGTGGGGCGTCTGCGGGTTGGCGGTGACGGGGCACTCCAGGTTGACCTGGGTGTAGTCGGCCGACGAGAGGACGTCGCGCAGGAAGGAGAGGACGGCGCTCGCGTCGGCTTGCCGTGTCGCGGGGCGGATCAGGTCGCCCTCCTCTCCCTCGATGCCGTCCTCGTCGCTGTCGATGAAGCGCCGACCGAACATCGTGTCGCCTCCCACGAGGATCCGGGCGCGGCCCGCGCGCTGCTCGGTCAGCACGACGCGGCCGACCCCGGCGGCCGCCTCGGCGAGCGGCAGGTGCAGATCGGCAGGGATGATCTCGCTGTAGTACCCGTCGACCTCGACGCGCAGCAGGACCGAGCGCCGCGCGAGCGCCGCCAGCGTGAACGCGCCCGCGCCGTCGGTGAACGCGATCTCGCCGTGGTTGAGCGCGCCGCTCCCCCAGCCGATGGCCGTCACCTCCGCCCCCGCGATCGGCGACCCCGCCTCGTCGACGACGACGCCGGTCACGTCGATGGGCGCCGCCGCGTAGGTCGCGTCGTACGCGGCCTCCGTGGCGTCGAACTGGAACGCCGCCGACGCGTCGCTCGCGGCGAGCCAGGCGCAGGCCGCAGCGCACACGGACAGCGGCGTGGAGGTGATGACGCGGACAAGGGGTCTTTCTGCCATGTTCGCTCCCGATCGGTTGGGGCCTGTTCGAGGACGGATGACCTCAACAGGCGTGATGGGCGCCAGAGCTCCTTCAGGGCCGGCTCAACACGTGCAAAAAAAAACGTGCAAACGTGCAAATGTGCCGTGTGACCGAACTCCGAGGTGACCAAGGCCGACGATGGGTCGCGAGCGTCGATTGGCCGCTCAGCCCTTGCTAAAAAGGCCGCGAGAGCGCCGACCCATGCACGATTCGATCCGTTTCAGCGATGGCGCTGGAGACAAAGACGATTGTCTCGAGACTATCATGCTTCGATCATCGCTCGCTATACGCTCGAGTGGAGCAGCCGGCGATTTGTCGTCTTGTGGTTTTGTGGTTTTGTCGTCTTGCCGGCGTAGCAGGGTGTTCCTGCGCGTGAAGGCGTGTGCATGGATGGTGCGCTGTGGCGATGCGCGCCTGTGTCGCATAGGGGCGTACTGCCCCGGGGCTCGCTACCCGACCAGCGCCGAGCCCTTGGCGAGCTGCGCGCGGCCGATCACGGCCAGGAGATCGGTTTGGGTCACGATGCCGCGCAGGCGCATCTTGGCGTCGACGATCAGCGCTTCGTGCACGCGCCCGCGGGAGAGGAGCTGGAAGAGCTCGTTGATCGGCGTGTCCTCGCCGGCGGTCTCGAAGTAGATGGACGGCAGGTCGCGCACGGCGGCCTCGGGCATCGCAGACGCGATCGAGACGTCGATCGCGCCGTGCACGACGCCTCGCTCGTCGACCACCGGCAAGACGCGCAGGGCGCGCTCGCGGAGGCGGCGGAGCGCGAGCGCGCTCGGATCATCGGGGTGAATCGTGACCAGATCGCGCGACATGATCTCGCCGCAGGTGACGCCTCCGCGCAGGCGCCGGTGCGCCTCCTCTTCGACGTGCCGGACGAGGGCGATCAGATCGTCGCGCTCGACGTCGAGCGGCGTTCCGAGGCGCTCGAGGGCGGCGTCGATGTCGCTCGGCGAGAAGCCGACGCGGAGCTCGGGCGGGGCATCGGCGGTGCCGTGGGGCGAGGCCGGCAAGGCCACGACGTGCGGGTAGCTGCGGCGCACCAGGTTGTTGAACACCATCCCGGCTGCCACGAGCAGCAGGGAGTTGATGGCGACCGGCACGAGCGCGAAGTGATAGCCGAGGCTCGTCACGGCCGGGCCGCCGATGACCGCCGTGAGCGCCACCGCGCCCGCGGGCGGGTGCAAGCACCGGAGCAGGCTCGTGACGGCGATGGTGACCGCGACCGCGACGGCGCCGGCGCACAGCGGATCGGGGATGACGCGAGCCGCCGTGACGCCGATGACGGCCGCCAGCACGTTGCCGCCGAGCACGGACCAGGGCTGGGCGAGCGGGCTCGCGGGGACCCCGAACACGAGCACGGTCGAAGCGCCGATCGGCGCTATCAGGAGCGGCGCGTTCGCGGTGGGGCCAAGGCAAGCGTGCATCACGAGCCCGGTGGCCAGCAGCCCGAGCAAGCCCCCGGCAGCAGCGTAGATCCGCTCGCTGGCGAGCAGCGGCGTGCGCATGGGCTGGAACCGCGTAAGAAAGCTCGAGCTCGCAACTCCGAAGCTCATCGCGCGGCCATATATCGAGATGTTCGCGCGCTGTCTACGAATGCTTACGAAGGCTTACGAACGCTGACGAGGGGCTCGCGGGTCGCCAACGCGTGTCCGGACGGGGGTTGACCCGGCGCTACGCCGCGGCGGAGACCGCCTTCTTGCGGGGGCGCGGCGCGCGGGTCGCGCCGGCGCCGGCCGGCTTCGTCGGCGTGGCGCCCGCGGGCGGGGTGGACACGGCGCGGACCAGCGCGGCGGCGATGGCCGCCGTCATCCTCGCGGTCGGCAGGCGCGGCGCGAACGCGAGCACGCGCTCGCCGGGGCGCCGGCCGCGCGAGGAACGGCCGCTCTTCGCGAGCCCCTCGACGGCGCGCTCGCACGGCGAGCCGGGGGCGACGCGCAAGAGGACCTCGGGCAGCCCGATGGCGCCGCCGGCGCCGGGCGCGTAGACGACGCCGACCTCGATCCCGACGAAGCCGGGGAGCGCCACGCGCGGCGAGAGGCCGAGCCGGAGCTCGTCGGCGTCGGGGCTGCCGTCCGGGATGCGGAGGCGGCCGACGACGCGGAGCTCCTGCGCCGCGGCCGGGGCGCCGGCGGGCGCCTTCCGCAGGCGCCGCACGCGCCGCGCGACGTCGCGCAGGAACGCGACCGGCCGCGCCGCGGGATCGGCGGGGAGCTCGGCGAGCCGGCCGGTGCAGAAGATCGCGAGCAGCGCCGTCGCGTCGAGCGCCAGCAGGTGGGCGTGGTACGGCGAGGCGGCCGCCACGGCGTGGACGCCCGCGCCGAGCCCGGCGAGCAGCGCAACGAGCAGCGCCTTGCCGGCGCGCGTCGAGACGTCGAGGTAGACGCCGCGCGCCCGCGGCGGCTCGCGGAACGCCTCGGCCTCCGCGATGGGGAGCCACTTGCCAGGGCGCCGCAAGGTCGCGGCGGCGCGCTCCGGGCGGGGCGTGCGGTGGGCGGCGAGCGCGGTCGCCGCGGCCACGAGCGCGGCGCCCGGCGTGCCGTCCCTGAGGAGGAGCTCCAGGGCGACGCCCGCGACGAGCGCGAGCCCCGCGAGCGCGGCGCGCGGCGCGAGCGGGATCGGGACGAGGGGCCGCGGCAGGGCGCCCGCGGCGCGCGCGAGGCGCTCGTGCTCGCGCGCCTTGAGCGCGACGAGGGCGCTGTAGAGCGCGAAGAGGACCACGCCCGCGGCCACGTAGAGGGTGCGGCTGCGATCGGGGCTGCCGGCCGCGGCGTCCGAGATGCGGCCGAGCGCGTCGGCCCCGGGCTTCGCCGCGGCGGGCTCGGGCTGGAAGGCGCGCGCGTCGGCGCGGATCGCCCACCGGATCGGCTCGGACTTGGGGGCGTACGGGCGGAGCAGCTCGAGCTCGTCCTTGTCGAGCGCGCGGCGGAGCGTGGAGAGCGTCGTCGGCGCCGGGAGCGCGTCGGGGGACGCCGCCTCGCCGGCGCGCGGCTCGTCGACGCGCGGCTCGTCGGGCGCGGCCGGGAGCGCGACGGTGAGCCGCGCCGAGTCGTAGCCGTCGTCCCAGATGGGGCCGCTCCAGGAGACGCGGGAGCTCGGGCCGTCCTGGCGGATGAGCCCGCGCTTCATGAGGTCCGTGCGGTAGCGGAAGAAGAGCACGAACACCCCGCGGCTCAGCCCCTTGCCGTCGAAGCGGGCCCGCATCGCCGCCGGGCGGCGCGTGCCGTCCTCGCGCGGCCGGGTGTCGGGCGGCAGGAGCTCGATCGCGACCGGCGTCGCGGACGCGAGCGAGCCCGCCTCCGCGGCCTTGAAGGGCACGGCGTAGCTGCCCGGATCGAGCTGGGCGTCCGGGTCGACGCCCTGGATGTCGAGCCCGCGGAGCGGCCCGCCCGAGATCTTCAGCGTGACCTTGTGCTCGACCGTGGCGGCGCCGGCCCGGTCGATCGACAGGCGCACGTCGTCTCCGGCGATGTGCACCTCGACCCACGCGCGCGCGGGGAGGGCGAACGCGATCGACAGGAGCGCCGCCAGGAACGGGAGCAGCAGCGCCGGCCCGGGGCGGCGGGCGATGCGAGAGGGCATGGTGCAGGAGTCCCACGTCGCCGCGCGCGGGGCCAAGTTCCAGGGACGCCGGCCGTCCCGCGTGGGGGCCGCGCGCACCCGCCGGGCCGGCGTCGCGCGCGGATTGGCGACGACAAGGCGAGCGCGTCGATCAGAAGACGACGCCGAGCGAGAGCGACCCCATGAGCTTGATCTTCCCTGCCTTCTCGTAGAAGGAATACTGGTAGGGGCCCGCGGTGATCGTCACGGGATCGGCGAGCGCCACGCCGATCCCGAAGCCTCCCGACATGGCGAATCCGCCGTCTCGGCTGAGCACGTTCGTGCTCCCCACCATGCCGCCGAGGACGACGCTGCTCACATCGCCGCGGCCCTCGAGCCGCCCGGGAGGGGTGATGACCGCCTCGAACGACTCGTAGCCGAGGCGTCCTTTCACCCAGAAGCCCCGCAGCGCCTTGCCTTCGACGTAGACACCGACGTCGGCCGCGAGCGCGTAGCCGGTCGTGTCGAGCGACGCGTCCTCGAGCGAGCCCCAGATCCACGACGGCGCGATCCCGATGGTGAGCGGCCCGATGATCGCGACCTCGCCCTCGAACGTCATCTTCCCGAACAGGAGATCCAGGGCGTTGTAGCGGACCGACCAGCGGCAGCAGGTGGACTCGGGGGGCTTCGGGGGCGGCGGGGGCCCGGCCGGCAAGGCGTAGCCCTGACCATAGCCGGGCGGCTGCTGGGGGTATCCCTGCTGAGGATAACCCTGCTGGGGGTATCCCTGCTGAGGATAACCTTGCTGGGGGTATCCCTGCTGAGGATATCCCTGCTGCTGAGGGTAGCCTTGCTGAGGATAACCTTGCTGGGGGTATCCCTGCTGAGGATATCCCTGCTGCTGAGGGTACCCTTGCTGTTGAGGATATCCCTGCTGCTGAGGGTAGCCTTGCTGAGGATACCCTTGCTGCTGAGGGTAGCCTTGCTGAGGATACCCCTGCTGCTGAGGGTAGCCTTGCTGAGGATACCCCTGCTGCTGAGGGTAGCCTTGCTGAGGATACCCTTGCTGCTGGGGATACCCGGACGGCGCCTGGGCAGCTCCGCCGGGCTGCGCCTGGCCCTGCGGGAGCGGCTGAGCGCTCTGTTGCGCTGTCGCCGCTGGCGCGAGGAGGAGCGCGCCGAGGCCGAGAAGGAGGCCGCAGGCTGCCGGGCGGAGAGCTGCCCTGGAGGAGGGCGCGCGCGCGGGGCCCAGACCCGTGGTGGAAGCGCAATCCATGGCGGCGGACTGTACCGAATCCCGAGCACGCCGGCTACACGCGCGCCGCGAACCGTCGCCGCGCTCGCGCGCGCGATCTCCAGCCTGTAATCTCCGTCCCGATGCCAGTCCCCGAAGTCGTCGCCGTCACAGAACTCGCGCCCGGAAGCGCCGCCTCGAGCGGCGCAGCGGCCGTGCCGGCGGTCTCTACGCCGCGCGCTCCGCGCAGCGCCGAGACACCTCCGGCCGAGCTCGATCGTGCGCTGTCCGAGCTGGGCGACGCCGCGCTCGGGTTCGCTCGCATGCCAGCCACCGAGAAGGCCTCCCTGCTCCGCTCGTCGCTCCCGGGCCTGCTCGCCGCCGCGCGCGCCGAGGTCGAGGCGTCGTGCGCCGACCGCGGGCTCGATCCCGGCTCGGCGGCGAGCGGCGAGGCGTGGCTCGCGGGGCCTTGCGTCACGCTCTCGCAGGTGCGCCGCCTGGCCGAGGCGCTCGAGGACATCGCCGCGCGCGGGCGGCCCCGGCTCGACCGCGGGGCGGTGCGCGCCCGCGCGGACGGCCGGATCGAGGTGGAGGTGTTCCCGACGCGCCTGAAGGACACCGCCCTGCACGGGCCCCTCCGCGCGCGCGTGCTGATGCAGCCCGGGGCGACGCGCGAGAGCGTCCGGGAAGAGCAGGCGCGCTTCTACCAGCAGCGCGACCCCGAAGGAGGCGTCGCGCTGGTGCTCGGCGCGGGCGACGTCGCCGGCGTCCCCCTCCGGGAAGCGCTGCACAAGCTCTTCGTCGAGGGGCGCGTCGTCGCGCTCGCGATGAGCCCGCGGAGCGCGCCCCTGGGCGCGCTGATGGAGCGCGCCCTCGCGCCGCTCGTCGCGCGCGGGCTCCTCCGCTTCGTCTACGGCGGCGCGGATTCGCGCGCCTACCTCGCGGCTCACCCCGCCGTCTCGGAGGTCCACGTCACCGGCCCGGCGGGCGCGCACGACGCGCTCGTCTGGGGGCCGCCGGGCCCGACGCAGGCGCGCCGGCGGGCGTCGGGAGAGCGGCTGCTGGACAAGCCCATCTCCTCCACGCTCGGCGGCGCCAGCCCGGTCCTCGTGATGCCGTGGCTCTACGGCGGCGACGAGCTCTGGTTCCAGGTGAGGTGCCTCGCGAGCCAGGTCGTGAGCGGCGCGTCGCACGGCAGCCACGCCGCGAGCGTCCTCGTGCTGCCCAGGGGCTTCACGCAGCGGCCGCTGCTCCTCCGGATGCTGCGCCGTGCGCTCGCCGCCGTGCCGCCGCGGCGCGCCGCCCACCCAGAGGCCGAGGCGCGGTACGCCGCGCTCATCGCCGGGCGCGCGCCGATCGAGCCCGAGCGCCTCGAGGCCTCCGCCGACGTGCCGCTGCCGTGCGGGGTCGCGCGCATCGGCGCGCCAGGGCCCGGCGAGCTCCCCTGGACGCTGATCACCGGGCTCGCCGCGTCGGACGCCGCCGAGCCGCTGTTCTCGACCGAGCCGCTCGGCGGCGCGCTCTCCGTCGTCGAGGTCGGATCGAGCGATCCGGTCGAGTTCCTGGACGCGGCGACCCGCTTCTGCAACGAGCGGCTCCGGGGCAGCCTTGGCGCGACGATCGTCGTGCACCCGATGAGCGAGGAGGACCCCGCCGTCGGGGCCGCGATCGATCGCGCGCTGCTCGATCTCCGGTACGGCGTGATCGCGGTGAACCAGGCGCCCGCCGCCGCGCACGCGGCCGTCGTCCCGCCCTGGGGTGGCCACCCGGGCTCGACGCTCGCCGACATCCGGAGCGGGCTCGGTTTCGTGCACAACACGACGATGCTCGCGCAGGTCGAGAAGACCCTCCTGCGCGCGCCGCTCACCGCCTTCCCGCGGCCGCCCGGCTTCTACGATCACCGGCGCTCCCACGTCGTCGGGGAGAGGCTCGCGGCCTGCGCGGTGGATCCAGGGTGGGGGAGCGTCGCGCGCGTCGTGGCGGCCGCGCTCCGGGGCTGACCCGGCGTCGCGCCCCCACCTCGATCTCGTCTCGATCTCGTCTCGATTCCGTCTCGATCCCGCCGCGGTGGCGCGGCGCTCAGGAGGGGAGCGACGAGCGGAACTCCTTCACCTTCTCCACGATCTCGCGCAGCGCGTGCCGCGAGGCCTCGGAGACGTCGTCAGCCAGCTTCTCGGCGTCGAGGAGCTTGGGCTCCAGCTTGTCCCACGCGTCCTTCGCGTCCATGCCGGCAAGGTGGAGCCTGACGCGGATCTCGTCGCGCAGGGTCTGGAGCGACTCCAGGCTCTTGTTCAGATCGCTCTTCAGGTCCGATGTGATGTTGCCCATTCTTGTCCTCCCGATTCTACGAGTGTTGATCGCTCCTTCCCTGCTCGTGATGCATTGGCCGCGCCAGTTGGCGCGCTTCGACGCGGCGCGCGACGTTCGCGCGTCCTGACCGGATCCGAGCCCAGCCATACCGGGCGCAGCCGCCGCGCGCCCTCCTCTCGAGGTGTGGCAAAAGCGCCCAGGGACGTGCGTTTTGCCGCACCTCGGACGCGAGCGCGCGCGGGCCCTCAGGCGAGTTGCGCCTGCGCGCAAACGATGCCGTCATGATCGGCATAGACGAGCTCGCCAGGAACCCACGTGACCCCGGCGAACGTCACGGCGATGTCGCGGTCCCCCGCGCCCTTCTTGGCGCTCTTCCTCGGGTGCGTGGCGAGGGCCTTCACGCCGATCGGGATCTGGCCGATCGCCTCCGCGTCGCGGATGCACCCATGAACGATCACGCCGGCCCAGCCGTTCTTGTGGGCCATGGCGGCGATGTTGTCTCCGAGGAGCGCGCAGCGGAGGGAGCCGCCGCCGTCCACGACGAGCACCCGCCCCTGGCCGGGCTCTTCGAGCGCCTTGCGGACGAGCACGTTGTCTTCATGGACCTTCACCGTGGTGATGCGCCCGTGAAACAGCCGAGCTCCGCCGTAATCCCGGAAGATGGGATCGGCGACGAGGACGTCCGGGTGCTCGTCGCACAGATCCGTGGTTCTGATCTCTGAGCTCATGAAGACCCCCTGTCCGCCTTCCTAGGCTGTCGACCGCCGGATTCAACCGCTCATCCGCCGCCGGTCACGAGGGCTCGTGGCGCTCGCCGTCCTCGGCGGAGGGGAGGGAGGCGCCGCCCTTGCGCTTGCCCGCGCCCGCGAACGCCGCCGAGTCGACGCCATGCCGGGCGAGCCACCGGCGCAGCTGGTTCCGGTGCATCCCGAGCGAGCGCGCCGCCCGCGTGACGTTCCCCTGCTCGCGCCGCAGCGCCGTCTCGATGGCGAGGCGCTGCATCTCCGGCGGCGCCGGCGTGCGCCTCGCGACCTCCGTGATGTCGAGGCCCGCCGACGGCGCGAGATCCGCCACCTCCACGGCGGTGCGCCCGGCCGCGAGCGCCGCGATGCCCGCCTGCCTCACCTCGCAGAGCAGCTCCCGCACGTTGCCCGGCCACGCGCGCAGCGCGCAGCACTCCAGGAAGCTGGCCCCCGGCGCGAGCCGAGCGCCGGTGCGCCTGAGCTCCGCCGCCACCAGCCAGGGGATCTCCTCGAGCCGCTCCGTCAGCGACGGGATCCGCACCTCGGGCCGGCCGATCCGGTAATAGAGGTCGTCCCGGAACCGGCGCGCCGCGACCTCGGCCTGGAGATCCTTCAACGTGGCCGCGCACAGGCGGAACTCCACCTTGCGCGGGCGCGTGTCGCCGAGCGCGACCACCTCCCGGGTCTCGAGGACGCGGAGCAGCTTCGGCTGAACCGCCGGATCGAGCTCCGCGATCTCGTCGAGGAACAGCGTGCCGCCGTGGGCAGCCTGGACATAGCCCTCGGCGTCGGCGTTCGCGTCCGAGTAGGCGCCGCGCCGCGCCCCGAAGAACAGCCGCTCCGCGAGGCCCTCCGGGATCGCGGCGCAGTTCACGGCGACGAAGGGGCCGCCCCGCCCCGTCGCCGCGTGGTAGGCGCGCGCCGCGAGCTCCTTGCCCGAGCCGCTCGGCCCGGTGAGCAGCAAGGTATCCCCGCGCATCCCCGCGCGGTGGATCGCCTCGCGGACCTGCCTGAGCGTGGGGCCGACAAGCCCGTCCTCGTGCTCCAGGACCCCGCCGCGCTGGAACGGCTCGATGTCCGCGGTGAAGCGCAGCAGCGTGCTCCCGAGCCGGATCACGCGCGGGGGCGACGAGAAGACCTGATCCTCGATCTGCGCTCCATCGACGAAGGTGCCGTTCCTGCTGCCGAGATCGGTGATCCGGAGACCCGCGCCCGACAGTGCGACGCGGGCGTGCCGGCGCGACACCTGCTCGTCCTCGACCACCACCGTGTCGTCCGCCGCTGCGCGGCCCAGCACGACCGCGCCGCCCTCGAGCGGGATCGGCGCGCAGGCAGGCTGGCCGCGGGCGAAGATGACCACCAGGCCAGGCGTCGCCCCCTCCGGCGACGCCGACGGCGCGGTGTCGGACGCCCTGATCGTCGACTGATCGTCGGCACCCACACCTCACGCATACATGATCCCACGCCGGCCCTGAAGGCTCTCGGACGTCGGCCGTTGTGGCTACAAAATTCTATCGAGGCGCGATACCCGCGCCTCTCTCGTCGTGGGTGTGCGGCTGCTCGTCGTGGGCGTGCCTCTGGCCGAGGCGCTCAGTACCGCGGCACCGAGGGGTCGACATCTTGCGACCACGCATCGATTCCGCCCTGGAGGTTGTAAAGGTTCCTGTAGCCCTTCGTGAGGTAGTGCTCGGCGGCTGCCTGGCTGCGGCCGCCGTGGTGGCAGTGGAAGACGATCCGCGCGTCCTTCGCGAGCGTCTCCAGGTACCGCTGCCCTGCCTGATCGAGGTGACGGGCCCCCTCGATCGTGGCGATCTTGCGCTCCTGCTCGGTCCGGACGTCGAACAGCTCGATCGCCTCGCCGCTGTTCAGAAGGGCCTTGAGCGCGGTCGACGAGATCTGCTTGACCTTCGGCGGCTCGTTCGGGCTCTCCAGCTTGAAGCCGCCGCCGGAGGGGCCCTCGACGAAGTCGATCGACAGCCCCTCGGCGCGCCGCGCGCTCGCGCGGTCGAGCAGGAACACCGCCCCGCCCGCCTGGGCCTCGACGTCGCCTGCCTGCCGCGGGCCGAAGTAAAGGCCGTAGTTGTAGGACGGGTCGATCTCGATGTGGACGAAGTCGGCCTCGGACTCTTTCGCGGCCGCGAACGCCGCGAGCGCCGCCGCGGTCACGCGGAGCGTGGGCGGCGCCTGCGCCTCGCCCTGCGCGAGCCCGAGCGCCTTCACGAGCTCCCCGGTCGCGTGCAGCTCCTTCACGATGTCGCAGCCGCCGATGAACTCGCCGCGGACGTAGAGCTGCGGGATCGTCGGCCAGCTCGAGAACTCCTTGATGCCGTCGCGCAGCGCGGGATCCGAGAGCACGTCCACCGTCTGGTACTCGGGGAGGTGCTCGTCGAGGATGTTCACCACCGTGGCGGAAAACCCGCACTGCGGCACGGTGCGCGTGCCTTTCATGAACAGGACGACATCGCTCTCGCGGATGATGGTGGCGATCCTGGCCCGCATGGGCTCGCTGAGGCTCATGTGCTTGCTCTCCCTGCGCGGCGGTGGCGGTGCCGTCGGCTCCCGCGCGCGTCCGCTGGCCTCTCGCTAGCATGAGCAAAGCACGGCAGCGAGGCCCTCCAGCCGGCCTCGCCCGCGTCGACCGAGGGCGGAGCGCGCGGCCTCCCTGCGCCCTCAGCGGCCGAGCAGGAGCCCCAGGACCGCCGCGATCGCGGCGAGGGTCGCGATGACGGCCGGCGCGCCGAGCTCGGCGCCGAGCCTACGGAAGCCCCCGCCGCTCGCCCCCGGAGAGCGCGCGAGCGCGTCCGACGGGGGCGGCGTGACGCGGTGCACGCCCGGCGACGCCGCGCTGTCTTCGCGGAGCTCGACGAGGAGCTGATCGAGCGGGGCGTGCTCGCCGAACGGGCGCACGAGGCGGAGCGTCACGCCGCCGCTGAGATCGGGGGGGAGCCGGAGCCGCAGCGTCCTCGCGGCGACCTCCGCCGGGGCGCGGTGCGCGCCGCTTCGGGCGCAGCTGTCGCACCCGCCGCCGTCGCAGCGGGCGCAGGTGACGCGGGCGGGCACGGCGATCTCGATGTCGGCACCGTCGCGCGCCCACGCCGCCGGGACGGCGATCGCGAGGCGGCCTCGCGAGCCCTCCGAGGCGTCGAGGCCATCGCGGTCGATCAGCTGCGCGAGCTCGGCTCTGCCCATGGACCTTGTGTGCCGCACCCGGGCTCCGGCGCCAAGCGCCGGCGCTGGGCGAGACCCGCCGCCGCGCCGCCGCGCCGCGCCGCGCCGCGGATCACGCCGCCCGACCGGCGCGCAGGACGCCCACCGCCGAGAGCAGGCACGCGATGGCGAGCAGCAACCCGCCGAGCGACCCGGGACGCGTGCTCTCCTTCAGCCCCACGACGAGCACACGCGCGAGCTCGCCGTCAGGCACCTTCGCCGGGTCGGACAGGTAACTGAACACCGCGCCGAGGTCGATCCACGTCGCGTGGATGGTCGCGACCAGCGTCGTCAGCCCCATGGCCACGATGAACCCGAGCTTGCCGGGCTCCGGCCGCCGGGCGAACTGCAGCCCCGCGCCGACCGTGACCATCCCGAAGACCAGGATAGGCCACATCCCCCAGCCGCCCTCGACGAAGAAATCGAACATCGGTGCCTCCCTCTCGTCTGCTCTTCTCTGCCTGCCGCGTGTCGTCGCCGCCGTGTGCGCCGGCCTTCACGAGCCCCAACGCGGCGCCGCGGATCCCGTGACCGGAAAACTTCCTTGTCACGCCCGCGGCCCTCGCGCGTTATGCCGGCGTGGAGAGGGAGGGCGCAGCAGCTCCGTCCGACGCCGAGCTCGCGGCGCGCCTGAGGCGCCGCGATCCGCGCGCCTTCGACGCGCTCTACGCGCGCTACCACCCCCGGATCTTCAGCTTCCTCGTGCGCCTCTCCGGCCGGCGCGACGTCGCCGAGGACCTGTTCCAGGACACCTGGCTCGCCGTCGCGCGCCACGCCGGCCGGCTCGCCGAGGACACCGATCTCGCCGCGTGGCTGTTCACGATCGCCAGGAATCGTTACCGGAGCCACCGCCGCTCCGCCTTGCTCGACCTCGCCCGCGCCGCGCTGTTCTCCCGCGAGCCCGCGCCGGCCGCGCCCGAGCCCGAGGGCGCGGCGGACGCTCGAGCCGACGTGGCGGCGCTGGAGGCGGCGCTCCGCGATCTCGCGGCGGTGCACCGCGAGGTGTTGCTCCTCGGGGCCGTCGAGGGGCTCGACACGGCGCGGGTCGCCCAGGTGCTCGGCATCCGCGAGGACGCCGCGCGCAAGCGCCTGTCGCGTGCCCGCGCCGAGCTTGCGGCCCGCCTCGAAAGGCGAAATGCTGAGCGGCCCCGGCGGGGATCGACGACCTCGATCTCCGCCGCGGACGCCGCCGATGCGACGGATGGACAGACGCGAGGAGGTTCTCGATGAAGCCGTTCTCAGGAGAGGATCCTCTGGCGAGGGGCCTCGCCGATCTGCCGCCGGTCGCCCCGCTCGACCCGGCACGGGCCGACGCGGTCCGGCGCCTCGCCCGCGCCGCGCTGGTGGAGACGGAGCGCCCCGCGCCGAGCGCGCGGCTCTCGCTCGCCTGGTCGGCGGTGATCCTGCCGGGGCTCCTGCTGAGCTCGGGCTGCGTGTACGTGTGGGATTCGGTGCAGAAGATCGGGCAGATCTACGGGGGAGGGTAGCGCCCGCGCGGCGCCTTCGCCGCGCCGCCCGTGACGAGCCGCGCGGCGTGAAGCGGCGGCGCGCGGATCAGTCGCCGAGGTCGACGACCTCGAGCCCGTGGTACCAGAGCGCGCAGAGCGCGGTGTCGCCGGAGATCGTCACCTGCGAGACGTACGACGAGAGCTCGCCCTTCATTTCGAGCGTCATCTCGTCGAGGTCGGCCGCGTCGAGCACCGAGAGCCCGGGCGGGTTGTAGCCGGCGAGGAGGAGGCGCGTCCCGTCCACGGCGCGCGGCCAGCCGGCCTCGGGGCTCGAGAGCTCCTTCGTCGCGACGTCGATGCTGCCTCCCTCGAGCCCGCTGGCCACGAGGATCCCGGACGTGTACGCGCCCCCGCCCACCGCGTCGCCCACGGCGTAGTACCCGGAGGTGTACATGAACACGCGGTCATCGCCCACGAACACCTGGTCCAGGCGGGTGCCGTCGTCGAGCGAGTGCTCGTCCCGGAGGCGCGCGCTCGCGCTGCCGACGTCGAGCAGCTTGAGGGTGTGGCGCGTCCCGCGGCAGACGCCGGGGCCATCGTAGTTCTCCTGGTTCGCCGGCACGAACTCGGCGTAGTAGCTGAACGCGCTGTAGCACTCCTGGTAACCCGCGACCTCGAACTCGACCGTCTCGTAATCGACCGTGAGCGCGCGGTCCGACGCGCCATCGAAGGCCAGCAGCGAGCCGGGCACGTTGACCGGCGTCCGCACGACCGCCGAGGAGGGATCGGCCACGTCGATGCGGTCGACGTAGAAGCGCGTCCTGGAGGGGTCGTTCTGCAGGGGCACCCAGTGCGATGTCAGCACGGTGGTCCCGTCGAGCTGCAGGCCCGTGTAACCGGCGCCGTCGGGCAGGGGCAGCGAGCGGTGCGTCGGGCTCGACGGGTTCGAGAGGTCGATGATCTCGAGCGACGGATCGCGGGGCTGCGGCGGCGGGGCGCCGCTGCCGTCCTCGTAGTAGTAGTACTGATCCTCGACGTTGCGGAGCACGAGCGTGCTCCCTGCCTGGACCACGGCGGCGCCCGTGGGGACGATCCTGCCGTAGTACCCGTTATAGTAGAGCGCGTTGCCGGTGAACGGCAGATCGCGCTGGCTCGCGATCCGGGGGGCTTCGGGGTTCGTGAGATCGATGACGGCGAGGCTCGTCTTCGTCGAGTCCGCGTACGAGGGCCAGAGCAGGTAGGCGTATTGCCCGTGCGCGAAGAGCTGCGCGCTGATGAGGCCGGATCCATAGCAGTCGCTCTTCGATCCGGAGGCCAGCGTCGAGAGGTCGAGCTTGCCGATCGGCTCGGCGCGCCCCGGCTCCGCCGCGTACACGACCTCGAGCTCCGCGGCCTGTGTCCACCAGTCCGCGCCCATGCGGACCACGAGATCGCCGGTGGCGACCGTGTTGCTGACGACCGTCGCCAGGGCCAGGTCGGCGGCCTCGACCGGGGCGTCGCGATCATCGATGTTGAACGTCCCGACCTCCTGGTCGGAGACGGCGAAGAGCCGCGTGTCGTGGACGAAGGCGCGGCGCGCCTGGCCGCGCGCCGGCGCCGAGCCGCGCTTCGTGAGCGTGTCGGCCGTGAAGTCGACCAGCTGGACGCCGCTCTCGTACGAGCCGCAGCCCTCGGCCTCGTCGATGTCCCAGCCGCTGTACGGCACGAGGATGGTGCCGAGATCATCGAGGATGGTGAAGGCCTTGTGGATCCGGTCCTGGCCCTCGGCGAAGCTCGCCCAGTCGCCGCCGAAATGGACGCGCTCCAGCATCGTGGGCTTCGTGAGGTCGGAGACGTCGAAGAGCGAGACGTGGAGCGAGCCATCGGTGGCGGCGTTGTCGAAGCCGAGGGCGAGCAGCCGGTCGCCGCGCGGCTCCATGTGGTAGACCCAGCCGGGCATCTCGAGCTCGCCGAGCTGGGCGGGGTGCTCCGGATCGCTGAGATCGATGGTGAAGAGCGGGTCGGTCTGCTCCGCCGTGATCGCGTAGGCGCGGTCGCCGTCGAAGCGCACGGAGCGCAGCGTCTCGGGCCTGGGCAGGGTGAGCTCGGTGAAGCCGAGGGGCGTGAGCTCTTGCGAGGACGCGACGGCGAAGGTCTGGACGCCGGGCAGCGCGTTGGTCCGCCAGAGGCCCGGCTGGCTGACGACGCGGAGGACGCCCTCGTGCTCGTCCATCTGCCAGCGGCTCTGGATCTGGCCGACGGCCTCGACGCTCGCGCCCTCGACGAGCGCGCCGCCGGGATCGGAGATGTCGACGACCTGGATGGTGGAGTGCCCCTCGTCGGTGCCGTCCCACTCGATGCCCGCGATGTACATGCGGTCCTGGGTGACGCTCACGCTGCGCTGCCACCCGTAGTCGTTGGGGTCGTCGTCGTAGCTCAGCTGATCGACCACGGCGATCTCGGCGGGGGCGCCGACGGCCAGGGAGGTGATCGTGGTGTTCCGCGACTGCTTGCACCCCCAGCAACCGCCGTCCTCGAACGTGACGGTATAGAGCACGTCGCCGACGATGCGCGAGTCGGAGATGGCGCCCGGCAGGTCGAACGAGCCGATCTGCTGGATATCCGCCGGGTCGGAGACGTCGAGCGCCTCGATGTGGCTCGATTGCTCATAGGAGTACTCGCCGGTAGCCGCGTCGTAGATGTATTGGGTCCACGACGAGAACATCGCGTAGACGATCCCGTCGCGCAGGTACATCTCGAAGGGGATCCCGCTCGCCCGGTAGCGCCCGAGGAGGCTCAGCCGGTCGCGCCGGGAGATGTCGATGATGCTGAGCCCCGAGTACTGCGAGAGCGCGTAGAGCTTGCCGTCCTTGACCTGGATGATGTCGGCCTCGGTGATCGCGCGCTCGGCGTCTCCGTCGGCCGGGGGCGCGGTCGGGTCGCCGTCGCCTCCGGTGCCCGCCGAGGCGCTGCCGCCATCCTCGGCCGTATCTCTTCCTCCGCCGGCCCTCGGATTGTCAGAGATGAAATCGGTCGAGCCGGTTTCGGAAGGCCCCGTCGAGCCGTTCCCGCAGCCGGTGAGTCCGGCCGAGGCCGCCGCCGTCGCGAGGACGAGCCAGCCGGCGTAAGTTCTAGACAGGAAGGTCATAGTTCACCTCGTTGAGGACGAGACACAGGGCGTCATGTCTGCGCCGGTGCGCGTGCGCTGTTCAGGTCCCGTGCCCGGCGCACTTAGCAAATAACGGGCCACGCGGAGCCCCACGAAAAATCCAAGGAATTTGCCGGTATTACCGCGGCCTGTGCCAGAGTGTGCGGCCGGCGGGCTGTCGGCGGTCAGGGGTCTGCCCGCAAGGCGTGCGCCGTGGTGATGTTCGATGCCCTGATCCCGGGGTGAGCTCTCATCACCAGGAGGCGGCTCACGCGGCTTGTCGGCAGCTGCTCGTCACCGCGGGAGCATCGCGTCTGCGCGCGTGGATGCGTGGGGGGCGCTGGCGCCATGCTTGGCACGACGTGTGAATCCTGGCGCCCGCGGCTGCCGAATGGCAGGTTCGTCTATCTCTTGATAGGAGGCTTGACGATGGATCTTTTCAGCAAACGTCACCGACTCGTCGTTGCGATGCTCGTGCTCTTCGTACCTTTGCTCACCGGCGCCAAGGGCAAAGGCTGTCAGGGCCCGATCGAGGGCGGGGAAGCTGGCCCTGGCGGAGGTGGGGTGGCGGGCGGCGAGCCGGCCTCGTGCCAGGTGACCGGCTGCAGCGGCCAGGTCTGCGCGGACGAGGACGTGGTCACGGACTGCGAGTACCGGGAGGAATATGCGTGTTACCAGGAGCACAGCGTGTGCGAGCGGGGCGCGTCGGGCGAGTGCGGCTGGCGGGCGACGCCGGAGCTCGAAGCGTGCCTCGGCGGCGGCGAGCCTGCGCCGTGCGTGGTGACCGGCTGCAGCGGTCAGGTCTGCGCCGACGCCGATGAGGAGATCGTCACGACCTGCGAGTACCGTGAGGAATACGCGTGTTACAAGGAGCACGGCGTGTGCGAGCGGGGCGCGTCGGGCGAGTGCGGCTGGCGGGCGACGCCGGAGCTCGAGGCGTGCCTTGGCGGCGGCAAGCCTGCCCCGTGCGTGGTGACGGGCTGCAGCGGGCAGGTCTGCGCGGACGAGGAGGTGGCCACGACCTGCGAGTACCGTGAGGAATACGCGTGTTACAAGGAGCACGGCGTGTGCGAGCGGGGCGCGTCGGGCGAGTGCGGCTGGCGGGCGACGCCGGAGCTCGAGGCGTGCCTTGGCGGCGGCGAGGCTGCGCCGTGCGTGGTGACGGGCTGCAGCGGTCAGGTCTGCGCGAACAAGGGTGTGGATATCGTCACCACGTGCGAGTGGCTCGAGGAGTACGGGTGTTACAAGGAGCACGGCGTGTGCGAGCGGGGCGCGTCGGGCGAGTGCGGCTGGCGGGCGACGCCGGAGCTCGAGGCGTGCATCGAGGCGGCTTCCGGCGAGTAGAGCGGGTGCAGGTTCAGGGGCCGACTTCGCCGTTGACCGCCGGGGCGGCGATCTCTGCCATGATCCCCCGCCGAGCGAAGGGATATCGACCTGTGACCGCCTGAGTCCGGAGGTGGTCTGCGGGGGGGTGGACGGCGCCTGCGTTTTCTGGAAGTGAGGCCCCCAGCGGACCTCGAAGCGCGCAAAAGGGCTTTCCCTACTCGCTCACAAGCCGCAGCCCCACCGGCAGCCCCTCTCCAAAGAACGCCGCGCGCTCGGACTCCTCGACGGCCACCACCTCGCGCACCGCGTTGACCCACGCCTCGGGGGCGTCCACCTTGACGAGCCGCCGCTCCACCTCGCCGCGGACCCGGTCCGAGACGTCGCGGGCCCGGTCCCCGGTCCTGCGCGCGAGCTGCACCGCGGCCGGCGCCGCGGACGGCAGCTCCTGCCACTTCTCGCGCAGCAGGTGGTCTATCCACCGCTCGGCCGCCGCCGGCGACACCACATGGTGGACGCTCGCGTAGGCCGGCACGCGCGCGCCGAGGCGGCCGATCGCCGCCCAGAGCCGCGCGTCGCGGTCGGTCCATGTGCGCTCCAGGATCCACGCGCCGAGCTCGCTCCGCCGGCCGGCGGGCACGCGCTCGAGCGACGCGCAGAGCTCGAGCAGATCGTCGAGCGCCTCCGGCTTCACCCCCTTCGGCTTCTTCAGCCGCTGCTCGGCCGGGGCCAGGAACGGATCCGCCAGATCCCGGATCGCGACCTGCAGCGGCTCGTCGAGGCCGCCCGCGATGCGGCGCCAGGCGATCCAGAACTGCTGCCAGGAGCGCGCCTCCTGCGGGAACGCCAGCCGCTCGGCGAAGAGCGGCGCGAGCGCGGCGACGCGCGCCGGGTCGCCCGCGTCGCCGAACCCGGGGCGGAGGCAGTAGCCGGCGAGCGACCAGAACATGCGCTCGTGATCGGCCGATCGCCGTCGCGAGCGCGCGCTCGGGACGAGGGTGTCGAGCAGCGCCCGCGCGGTCTCCGTCGTCCAGGTGGCGCGCTCCCCGAGGACGCGCTCGAGCTCGCGCACGAGGTTCTTCGCCTCCCGCGGCGCCACGTCGGGCCGCCCCTTGCCGAACACCCGCTCGATCGCCTCCCGGGCCTCGTCGAGGCGCTTGCCGCCCGGCGCCGCCGCGGCGTGGGGCCTCGCCTGCGCCCGCTCCGCCGGGGCGCCGCCCTCGGCCTCGGCGGCGCGCGCGCCGCGGCCGTCCTCGCGCAGCTGGAACGCCAGCCGGAAGCGGCGCGGCGCCGCGGCGTCCACCTCGACGCAGGCGAGATCCAGCGTGCCGATCGCGGTGAGCTCTCCCTCGATCTGCACCCGCACTTCCGCCTGCTTGCCGGTCGCGGCGCGCGCCGCGTCCCCCGCGTCGAACGCCACCGCGATCGGCGGCAGCGCCTCGAACCGGTCGTCCTCGAGGGGGACGAGGTCGCCGGCGCGATCGACGCGCGCGTCGTCCGACGCGAACAGGTCGAACCGCACCGGGCGCCCCACGACGAGCGCGAAGGTCCGCCCGGCCGCCGCGTGGACGCTGCCCTCCTTCGCGCCGCGCGGCACGACGCAGACCGCTGGCCGCGGCCCCCCGCCGGCGGGCGGCTCGAGGCCGACGTAGTAGCCGCGCGCCGCGCCCCCCTCGATGCGCACGCCGCGGCCTGCGAGGGCGAGGCCGTACGCGACCGCGCCCCGCGCCACCGCGAGGTCGGGATCGGCGTGCGGGAGCAGATCGAGCGGCGGGCCGCCCCAGCGCTCGACGACCCGCGCGAGGCGCTCCGCGACGCGGCGGGCGCGGAAGACGCCGCCGTTCAGGAGCAGCGCGGTCGGCCCTCGCGCCTCCGGGGCGTGGCGCGCGAAGAACCAGGCCACGTGCCGGGTGATCGCGACGTCGCGCTCGTAGGGCAGCCCGAACGCGACGAGCCCGCTCCGCCCGCGCTGCGGCCGGGCGTCCCGCGGCGCGTCCGGGAAGAAGCCGTCCAGCACGACGCCCTCGACCTCGTCGCGGCCGAGGCGCGTCGTCAGCGCGCCGCCCACGAGCCGCGCGCCATGCGAGAGCACCGTGACAGGCGCGTCGTCCGGCGGCGCAGGCGCGGCGCTGCCGGCGCCTTCGGACGAGGCCCCGCCGCCGAGCAGGCGCTCCTTGGCGGCGCGGCAGGCCAGCACGAGCTGGCCGAAGCGCGCCGGGTCGAGCTTCTCCCCTGCGCCCACGAGGCGCGGCTCGCAGAGGTGGGCGAGCGCCAGGTCCATGTTGTCGCCGCCGAGCAAGAGGTGGTGGCCGACCGCGACGCGGGAGACCTCGGGGTGGTCCTTGGCCGCGCCAGCGCCCCGGGCGACCCGGATGAGCGACAGATCCGTCGTGCCGCCGCCGACGTCGCAGACGAGGACCATCGCCTCGCCGCCCGAGCGGTCGAGCAGGGCGTCGAGGCCCTCGGCGCCGGCGAGCCGCATGAAGTCGTAGAACGCGGCCTGCGGCTCCTCGAGGAGGCGCGCCGAGAGGCCGGCGCGGCGGGCGGCCTCGACGGTGAGCTCGCGCGCGACCTCGTCGAACGAGGCTGGCACGGTGAGCACGACCTCCTGCGCCGCGAGCGGGCGCTCCGGGAAGGCGTCGTCCCAGGTGCGCCGCACGTGGGCGAGGATCCGGGCGCTCGCGTCGAGCGGCGAGACGCGCGGCAGGGAGGCCGCCTCCTCGGCCGCGCCCCAGGGCAGGATGGGCGCCGTGCGGTCGACGGCGGGGTGGCAGAGCCAGCTCTTCGCCGAGGCGACGAGCCGCCCGGGGATCTCGCCGCCGCGCCGGCGCGCGTGCTCGCCGATCGCGAAGGGCGCGTCGCCGAACGGATCGGCGGGCGCCTCGCCGGGGAGGGGCGCGTAGAGCAGGGACGGCAGTAGCGGGCGCGCCTCGATCTCGGTGGCGGTCACGAGCTGCGGGATCGAGAAGACGCGGATCGCGCCGGGACCGGCGTCGCGCTCGGCCCACGCCACGACGGTGTGGGTGGTGCCGAGGTCGATTCCGACGATCAGGCTCGGGCTCTTCGCGGGGGCGGACATGCGTGCGCGCAGCAACGATACTGGATCGCCGCGGCGCATTCCGCAGGTCCGGCGTGGCTGCGCGCGCCCGCGCGGGGGGACCGTCGCCGGGTGCACCGTGGTCTCACCGGTCGTCCGGCCGCGCGCGCCCGGGCGGGAGTCGGCGGCCGTCGGCGCGCTTCTTCCGGTTCTTCCGGGCGATTCCCCGTGCTAGAGCCGCGAAATGCGAGCGAACCGAGCGATCTGGCTTGTGGTCCTGGGCGCCCTTGCGGCGGGGTGCGGGTCGGCGAAGACCGAGATGTCGGTGGCGGCGAGCGCGGCGCCGCCGCCTCCTCCTCCGCCCGTGGCCGTCCAGCCGGCGGCGCCTGCCGAGGCGGTCATCGAGGGGGATCGCATCAAGATCGCCCGGCCCATCTTCTACGACCTCGACAAGGACGAGATCCGGCCGGAGTCGTTCTCGGTCCTCGACGCGGTGGCGAACATCCTGCGGACGCACCCGGAGATCACCGCGCTCACGGTCGAGGGGCACACGGACAACCAGGGCAGCGTGGAGCACAACATCAAGCTGTCCGAGCGCCGCGCGAACGCCGTGGTCCGCTACCTCGTCCAGCGCGGCGTCGCGACGCCGATGACGGCGCCGGGGTACGGCGCCGGCGCGCCGCTCTGCTTCACGAACGACGAGGGCTGCCGCGCCATGAACCGGCGCGTGGAGTTCCGCATCAAGTCGAAGTGACCGGCTGGCGGCCGATCGAGGCCGCCCGCTCGTCGCTCCGGCTCCGACACGCCCCTCCCCGCGCCTGCTCCCCGGGCCACCCGGGCGTCGGAACAACAGGCCAGGTTAACACCGCCCCTCCTTCAAAATCGACTGATTTCGTCGACGTCAGCGCGTGCCCCGCATTGCGCGGGGCAGCGGTCGCGAGGTTTGTTGCCGGGTTGCCGGGTTGCCGGGTTACTGCGCACTGCCCCGCTGGTTGCCGGTCACGCCGGTCGCGTCGGTCACGCCGTTCACGTCGGTCGCGTCGGTCGCGTCGGTCGCGTCGATTACCCGCGTTGCGCCGGCCGCGTGGGGGCCTCGGCTTCGTTCGTTGCGCCCGTTACGCTCGTCGCCCGCCCGTCCTTCCGTCCTCGCGCGGCTCGCCCGCGCGGCTCTGCCTGTCGCATCGCCGTTGTGTCCCGCGAGGCGCACGACGCGAGAGGATGCCTGTCCTTCTGTGCGCCTGTGGGACAAGCGACTCCCAAAGATGGTTGTGTTGCAAATTTGTATTGAACGGCGCCTCTCGATCGTACTTAATATATCACGGGAATCCGCGCGCTGAGTGCGACGCGCCAGTTCGAGCAACTCACTGCATTGCAAGGTGGATCATGGCGAGCGTTCATCGTCGTATGCTGGAGATCGCTTGTCTCGTCCTTCCGGGGCTCGTGTGGCTTTCGCCGCGCACCGCGGCCGCGCATCACGCCGACCACCTCAGGTGGGCGGAGAGCCTCGTGGACAACATCAGCCCTGAGAACAACGAATACAACTCGAGCCCCAGCTTCATCAGCTGGGCCGGTGTGGCCGGCGCGCGGCGCTACGCGAACCGGACGCAGTGCGCCACCTTCCTGACGGAGCTGCTCAAGCGGGGCTACGGCTTCACCGAAGCGTCGCTCAACGGCTGGCTGGGCAGCCGGAGCCCGAGCGCGGCCGCCTACTACGACGCCATCGTCGAGGAGAACGGATTCGAGAGGATCCACGATCCCAAGGACGCGCGCGCCGCCGACATCATCGCCATCCGCTACCCCGCTGGCGAGTCCTCGACCGGGCACGTCGCGATCCTCCGCCGGGCGCCGAGGGCGAAGCTCCCCGTCAGCCCCCTCGTCGCGGGCACATTCCAGTTCGAGGTGAGCATCGTCGACTCCACGAGCACGCACCACGGCTCGTCCGACTCCAGGTACGCCTCGAGCGGCCGGGGGGCCTCCGGCGCTGGCTACGGGACGATGCGGCTCTACACGAACACCTCGGAGACCATCGTCGGGCACACCTGGAGCACGGCCGCCGTCACGGCCTATTACCCCACGACGGTGCGCCAGGTGGTGATTGGCAGGCTGGTGTTCGAGGACGACGATCGGTCGGACGACGACGACTCCGACGACCGGTGGTAGCGAGGGACTGACGGCCACTTCCGAGCGCCCAAGGCTCGTCCCTGACGGTCGCCCCTCGCTCGGCTGCGCGCTGAAGACGGCGTCCTCCCCCGGGCCGCGGCCTCGATGAGGCGAGCGGCGCACCCGCCGCCGCTCGCCCGAGCCGTCGGACTGCATGGATCCAGGCCTCGGTTTACGTTCGACCCGTCGGTTGGTAGAGTCCTCTCCAGGAGGGCCGTATGCGCGAGCCGAGCGAGACGGGAAGTGCCGACGGTGGCCGTCGTGGCGTGCTGGGAGCGGTCGCCACGACCGCAGCGGCCGTGGCGGTCGGAGCAGCGGGCTGCCCGTCGCCTGCGGCGCCCGCGGCCGGCGAAGCGCCGGCGCGCACGCTCGGGCGGACCGGCGCGCAGGTCGAGCCGGTGTCGCTCGGGGGCGAGGGGATCCTCCGGACGACCGGCCGTCACCGCGAGGCGGTGCCCGTGATCCTGGAGGCCCTGCGCCTCGGGGTCAGGTACTGCGACACCGCGCCTGCATACCAGCAGAGCCAGGACTACTACGGTGAGGCCTTCCGCGCCGCCGGCCCGAAGGCGCGCGAGCAGGTCTTCCTCGCCTCCAAGACCCACGCGCGCGATCGCGACGGCGCGCTGCGGCTGCTCGACGACAGCCTGCGTCGGCTCGGGACAGACCACCTCGATTCATGGCAGCTGCACGATCTGCGCGATCTCGAGGAGCTCGACGCCATCTTCGGCAAGCGGGGCGCCATCGAGGCCGTGGAGCAGGCCAGGGCCGACGGCCGCGTGCGCCACGTCGGGATCACCGGCCACCACGACCCGCGGATCCTCCTGGAGGCGATGCGGCGTTATCCTGTGGATACCGTGCTGTGCGCGGTCAACCCCGCAGATCCGGCGCGGCTCCCGTTCCTGACGACCGTGGTCGAGGAGGCGCGGCGGCGCGGCGTCGGCGTCATCGGCATGAAGATCATGGCCGCGGGCCGCCTGCTCCAGGATGGCGCCGCGAGCGCGACCGAGCTCATCCGCTACGCGGCGAGCCACGCCGACACGGTGATCATCGGTTGCTCGTCGATCGCCGAGGTGCGCGAGAACCTGGGCGCGCGGTCCCTCTCCTTCCCGATGCCGCCCGCCGAGCGCGCCGCGCTGGAGGCGCGCGTCGCGCCGCGCGCCGGCCGTTACGACACGTTCAAGGCCGGTTGAAGCGGCGGATACGCGGCTCCGCGAGCGAGGCGCGGCCCGCGGAGCTGCGGTGTGTAAAATTTTTTCTTCACTGGAATCGTGGGTTGTCTGCCGCACACGCGCCATGCGCCAACACGGCACAGAGCGCGACGGAGCGCGGCGGACGCGACAGCGTGCGACGGAGCGCGGCGTTCTTGCTGGCAAAACGCCGGCGAGCGCGCCCCCAGGCCCCGTTGACAAGCGGAGGCGCCGGGGTCTAGAGTGGCGGCCCTCTGAGCTCGCTCGGAGGCCCCAGGCCTGACAATCATCGGCTTATCCGACCCGGGGCAGCGCTGCCTCCGGGTTTTTTTCTGTCGCTATCCACGGAGACCGCGCGTCCATGAGCAATCAGTACGGCCACTTCGACGACGAGAGCCGCGAGTACGTCATCACCCGGCCCGACACGCCGCTGCCCTGGCTCAACTACCTGGGCTCGGACGAGATGTTCGGCCTCTGCACCAACACGGCGGGCGGCTACACGTTCTGGAAGGACGCCAAGCTGCGCCGGCTCACGCGCTACCGGTACAACAACGTGCCCATGGATCTCGGCGGGCGCTACCTGTACGTGAACGACGGCGGGGTCGTGTGGAACCCCATGTGGAAGCCCCTCAAGACGGCCCTCGATCGCTACGAGTGCCGCCACGGCCTGGGCTACACGAAGATCACGGGCGAGAAGAACGGCGTCGAGGTGGAGGTGCTCTACTTCATCGTTCCCGGCGAGAACGTGGAGATCTGGCGCACCCGGGTCACCAACAAGAGCGGCTCGAAGAAGGACATCCAGCTCTTCTCCTATCAGGAGTTCTGCTTCTTCGAGGCGCTCAATGACATGACGAACTACCAGCGCACCTACTCCATCGGCGAGGTGGAGATCGAGGGGAGCGCCATCTACCACAAGACCGAGTTCCGCGAGCGCCGCTCCCATTACACGCTCTTCGCCTGCACGCGCGCCATCGACGGGTTCGACACGAGCCGTGACGCCTTCTGCGGCAGCGTCCACCACGGCCTCCACGAGGCCCAGGTGCCGGCCAAGGGGAAGGCCACGAACTCCAAGGCGTTCGGCTGGAACCCGATCGGCAGCCACCAGGTGAGCCTCTCGCTCGAGCCCGGCGCGAGCGAGACGATGAGCTTCGTGCTCTCGTACGTGGACCACGGGGACCTGCCCAAGTTCAAGGCGCCCTTCGTCCTGAACAAGCAGAAGGGCAAGGAGATCCTCGCCAAGTACTCGGCGCCCGGCGTCGTCGACGGCGCGTTCGCCCAGCTGAAGGCGGACTGGGCCGGGATCCTCTCGAACTTCCAGGCCGACTGCCCGGACGAGCACGCGCGTCGCATGCTCAACACCTGGAATCAGTACCAGTGCATGGCGACCTTCAACCTCTCTCGGTCGGCCAGCATGTACGAGACCGGCATCGGCCGGGGCATGGGCTTCCGCGACTCGAACCAGGATCTCCTGGGCTTCGTGCACCTCGTCCCCGAGCGCGCCCGCCAGCGCATCCTCGACATCGCCGCCACCCAGCTCAGCGACGGCACCTGCTACCACCAGTACCAGCCGCTGACGAAGAAGGGGAACGCCGACATCGGCGGCGACTTCTACGACGATCACCTGTGGCTGATCCTCTCCACGTGCGCGTACATCAAGGAGACCGGCGACAAGGGCATCCTCAAGGAGCCCGTGGGCTACGCCGACAAGCCGGGCTCCAAGGAGGACCTCCTTCACCACCTGGAGACGTCCATCGCCTACACGATGAAGAAGCGGGGCCCCCACGGCCTGCCGCTGATCGGCCACGCGGACTGGAACGACTGCCTCAACCTGAACTGTTTCAGCACCGAGCCCAACGAGAGCTTCCAGACCGCGGGCGACGTGAAGGACTCGAAGGCCGAGTCCGTGATGATCGCCGGCCTCTTCCTCTATGCCAGCCGCGAGATGGCCGGTCTCTACGACTGGATGGGCCAGAAGTCCGACGCGGCGCGCATGCGTGAGCAGTACGCGGAGATGCTGGCCGTGGTCGAGAAGGAGGCCTGGGACGGCGAGTGGTACCGCCGCGCCTACGACGCCGAGAGCCGGCCGGTCGGGAGCAAGGAGAACGAGGAGGGGAAGATCTTCATCGAGAGCCAGGGCTGGTGCGTCCTGGGCGGCGCCGGCGCGGACAACGGCCGCGCCAAGCAGGCGATGGAGAGCGTGCACAAGCACCTCTACACGAAGAACGGCATCGTTCTGCAGCAGCCCGCGTACTCGACCTATCACCTCGAGCTCGGCGAGGTCACCTCGTATCCGCCGGGCGTGAAGGAGAACGCAGGCATCTTCTGCCACAACAACACCTGGATCCACCTCGGCTGGTGTCTCCTGGGCGAAGGGGAGCGCGCGCTGGAGTACTATCTCTCCATCTGCCCCTCGGCCAAGGAGAGCCAGATCGAGACCTATCGCGCCGAGCCCTACGTCTATGCGCAGATGATCGCCGGCAAGGACGCCCCGGTCTTCGGTGAGGCCAAGAATGCCTGGCTCACGGGCACCGCGGCCTGGACGTTCGTGTCCGTCAGCCAGGGGATCCTCGGCGTGCAGCCCCAGTACGACGGCCTGAAGCTGGATCCCTGCGTGCCCAAGGCATGGAAGAGCTTCTCCATCTCCCGCCGCTTCCGCGGCGCCACCTACGAGATCAGCGTCAAGAACTCGGGGGTGTGCAAGGGCGTGAAGAAGCTGACCGTGGACGGCAAGACCGTCGCGGGGAACGTGATTCCCCTGTCGCCGGCCGGCTCGACGGTGCGCGTCGAGATCGAGATGGGCTGAGGGCCCTCTGTCGGAGCGCGCCGCGCGACGGCGGCGGCGCGCTCCGCGTTCGCTCGTCCTGTCCGCGCAGCTCCACGTAACTCCACGTAGCGCGCGCGCCGTGCCCGCGGCGGCGAGCGCGCGTGCGGCTCACTCGGCCTGAGCCGGGTCGACCCACCTCCCGTTCAGCATGACCCGCTTCACGCGGCGCATCGCCCGGATGTCCGCGAGCGGGTCGCCTTCGATCAGGACGAGGTCGGCGAGCTTGCCCGGCTCGACGCTGCCGAGCCGGTCGTCGGCGCGGAAGTACCTGGCGTTCTCCAGCGTGCCAGCGACGAGGACCTCCATGGGCGAGAGGCCGCTCTCGACGAGCAGCTCCATCTCGTGCTGGTAGGCCCAGCCTCGCTCGGCGCCCGGCGCCTTGCCGTGGGAGCCGACGACCACCCGCACCCCGGCGCGGCGCGCCGCGAGGGTGAGCTTCATCATGTTCTCGAAGCCGCGCACCTGGGTCTCCGTCGCGCCCGCGTCGCCGGCGCGGCGCTCGAAGATGGCGAGCGTCGGGGTGAGGAAGGTGCCCCGCGCCGCGAGCAGCCCGAGCAGCGCTCGGGTCCGCGGCGCGCCGAGGGAGATGCCGCGAAAGACCTCGAAGCGCCCCGGAAAACGCGCGTCGTTGTCGGCGATCACCGACTGGCGGTAGCGCTCCGCCTCGCGCGGCGGCACGAGGGCCGTGCCGAGCGACGTGATGTGCTCGATGCCATCGAGCCCGGCGCGGACCGCGGCCGCGGCGTCCACGGTCTCGAGGTGCGCGACGGCGATCACCCCGCGCGCGTGCGCGGCCTTGGTGACCTCCTCGACGAGCCCGAGGGGCAGGCGGAAATAGACCTTGATCGCCGACGCCCCGCGCTCGACCAGCTGATCGACGGCCCAGCGCGCCTCGGCCGCGTCGCGCACCAGCATCGCGCTCTCCGGATAGGCCGGATACGGCGCGTCGAGCAGCGGCCCCGTCAGGAACAGCCGCGGCGTCGGGCCGAGCTTGCGCGCGGCGTCGTACGCCTCGATCCAGTTCCCCGGCTCGCGCAGCGAGGTGACGCCGCGCTGCAGGACGACGCCGGGCAGCCCGTCATCGCCGTCGAGGTGGAAGTGCGCGTCGATGAGGCCGGGCAGCACCCAGAGCCCCGCGCCGGGGACGACCTCCGCGCCGGCCGGGACGCCGGTGGCGCCGCGCGCGCCCGCGGCGACGATGCGGTCGCCGCGGACCACGACGACGGCGTCGCGCACGGGCGGCCCTCCCCGGCCGTCGATGAGCGTGGCCCCGACGATCGCCGCGCAGCGCGCGGCGTCCGGCCGCGCGACGGCGTTGATCTCCCGTGGGGGCGGGAGCTTCGGCTGCCCTTCCGGCGAGGCCCATTGCACGGGCGTGCTCGCGCAGGCGCACAGGCCCACGAGTGTCGCCGCCTGACACACGCGCAACACGCGCAACACGCGTAACACGCGTAACACGCGTAACCGAATGCCCATCGTGCCCTCCCCCGTGACGCGCGACGAGCCCCGCGCGTCGCCGTCGCTCCGCGGCGCGCGTGGGGCCGTATCGCTGGCGCCCGTCGCGCGCGACCGCAGCGCGAGGCCGGGCTCTGCGATCGCGCGCGACGCAGGCGCCGCGCCTCTGAACATAGCAGATCCGTGCTCCAGGGCCGCTGTCACGAGCGCTTTCCAACTTCCCCCTTCAAGTCGCCAGCGCTTTCCAACTTCCCCCTTCAAGTCGTCGAGGGCGCGCGCTCCCGGCGGCGTCCGCCGTCATCTCCAGATTCGCGCGAGGCATCGAAATGGCGCAGCGCTGCGGTCAGCGCATGGCGCGGGCGGCGGCGATCCCGGTGACGGCGTGGCGTTCCGTGGAGCACAAGGAGGCTCAGAACTCGCGACTTGCGGGATTCGGTGCCATGCTTGCGGCGAGCGTGAGCCGCGAGCCCCCGCCACGGCGATGCGCGCGGTTCGCGACGCGCGATTTCGGTGCTGTTTCGTCAGGGCGTCGGAGTCAGGCGATCCCCGAGCCGCCGGCGCTGGGTGGGCTCGTCCTCAACGCGCATGCCATGGTGTTTCGGGTCGCTCGACCGGGCGAGGCGCGGACAGCTGTTTTCGCGCGTCGCATGGAAGATAGTTGAGCGTCACAGCCTGGGTGGAGTAGTGTGCCGCCGCCGGCACGCGGGGGTTGTCGCGACCGGCGAGTCCCGTTGGGACTGATAGACGAAGCGACGATCGACGACGGGCGCTCGTTCGAGCGCGCCGGAGGACAACATGCGTAACATGAATCTTGTCAGCATTGGCTCGATGGCTCTCATCCTTGGCGCGACCGCCTTCTCCGCAGGGTGTGGGGACGACACCGAAACGACGACGGGCTCGGGCGGCGGGACCACCGCGAGCAGCTCGGCCGGCGAGGGCGGCGGCGGCGGCACGGGCGGCAGCGGCGAGGGCGGCAGCGGCGAGGGCGGTGGCGGCGGCACGGGCGGCAGCGAGGAGTGTGTGACCTGCTCGGCGCCCCTCGTGGCCGACGCCGACCCGGCGGACCTCTGCGAGTCCTCGATCCCGAAATACCAGGCAGTTACGCAGTGTATCTGCGAGACGTGTGGCGCGGCGGACGGCGACCCCTGCTATGTCGCGTGCACAACGGACGAAGTAGCGGACGCGGCGTGCGAGGCGTGCGGCACCGAGGCGGCCACCACCGCTGAGGGCGCGTGCATCGAGCAGGGCACCGCCTGTCTTCTGGACGGCCAGTGATCTCGACGCGCCGAGGTCTCGCGGATCCGTCCGAGCGACCTTCGGCGATTCGCGCCGCGGCCGCAGGGAGGGGCGGGAAGCCTGCCTCGCCCGCGGCCGCCGTTTCGCGCTCTCCGCTGTCGCTGTGGGCTCGGTGCGACAGGCGCCTGTCGGTGCGCGGGCGATCCCGCGGAGAGAGCTAGTCGACCTCGCTCACCGTCACATCGACGTTCATTGTCTCGGCGGCGGCGGTGTAGAGCGTCCCCGCTGTCGGCGTTGCGTCCGTGTAGTCGCGGCCGTAACCGACCCGCACGTGGCCGAGGCTGGCCAGCACGCCGTTCGTGGGGTCGAACCCCTTCCAGCCGATGTTCGGGATGTAGAGCTGCACCCACGCGTGGGTCGCGTCGGAGCCGGCGCGGCTCGCGCCGACGTTGCCGGTATAGAGATATCCGCACACGTAGCGCGCCGGAATCCCGAGGAGCCGCGCCATGCAGATGAACAGGTTCGCGAAATCCTGGCAGACCCCGCGCCGGTTCACGAAGACGTCATACGGGGTGGTCGCCAGGTTCGTCGAGCCCGGCACGTATTGGTATTCGCGGAAGAGCGTCAAGTTGATCGCGAAGAGCGTCTCCATCAGGTCCGCATCGTTCTTCTCGACGAACGACATGGCATAATCGAAGAGCGCCTGGAGCTGGGTGTCGGGGAGCTCCGCCGGGCGCACGTACGGCGCGATGATCGCCTGCTCCCACGGCATCCAGACGGGGGGGAACGCGGGCCGCATCTCCTCCTTCGCGAACGCGAACGGATCGGCGTCGCAGAGCTCGACGATCGAGTCGGCCGAGATCGTGAGCGCGGTATACGGGGCGGTGATCTCGAAGCGCGTGACCCGGTTACCGAAGACGTCCTCGAACTCCATGGTGGTCACGCGGGGATCGATCGTGAGCGTGTGCGAGAGCACCCGTTGATCCCGGTCGTGCACCGGGCAGAGATGCAGCTTGTGCACGCTGCGCTCCACCGGGCGATCGTAGGTATATCTCGTCGAATGGATGACGCGGAGCCTGCGAATCATCGGTGCCATGTCGGGCACCCCCGTGTTCACGCCTCGGCGCGCACCGACAGCTCGATCCGCCAGCGCTCGTTCGGCTTCTGCGCCTCCCGGGGGATCGCCTCCAGGAGCAGCGTCCCCACCTCGGTGACCGACGCGCGCAGCTGCACCGGCACCATGTCGCCCTCGCGGCGGCCCTCCGCGGGCAAGGTGACCTCGATCGGCGAGAGCTCCTCGAGCTCTCCGGGCTTCCAGTCCTCGAGCTCGGTCCCGGCCTGGTCATCCCGGCGCACCGACGAGCTGAAGAAGCGGAAGCGCACCGGCTCGCCGACCACCACGCCGAACTCCTGCGGCGGCAGCGTCGCCTCGGTGCCTTCCTCCATGCCGAACGGCGCGAGGCAGAGCGCCGTGATGGGCGGCTCCAGGCCGGGCACCGCGGGGACGGCCCCCTCGATGCCCACGTAGTAGGCCCGCGCTGTCCCGCCGCGGATCCGGAGCCCGCGGCCGCGCCGCGCGAGGCCGTAGGCGGCGGCGCCGCGCGCGACCGCGAGATCCAGGTCGTCGCTCGGGAGCACCCGCGGCCGGGGCGCGCCGTCCTGCTCGAGCCAGGCGCCGAGCGTCGCGACGAGCCGCTCGCGCAGCGCCGCGCTCTTCATGACGCCCCCGTTGAAGAGCACCGCGGTCGGGTGCAGGAGGAGCGGCGCGCGGCCGGGCTCGGCGTTCGCCTCTCCCTGCGGGGCGAAGCCCGGAAGCTTCGACGTCGCGCCGGCCTGCCGCCCCAGGAACGCGGCCAGGTGGCGGGTGATCGCCGGGTCCTGCGCGTACGGGAGGCCGAGCTGCGTCAGGCCGGCGCGCGCGCGGGTCGCGGGGCGCGCGGACGAGGGGACCTCGGGGAAGAACCCGTCCACGAGCGTCCGGGTGATCTCGTCCCGCGTGAGCTCGGTCCGGATCGCCGCCCCGAGCAGCTTCGATCCGCGGCCGGCGATCGCGATCGGCGCCTCGCTGATCGACGGATCGCCGAGCAGCCGCTCCTTCGCGACGCGCGCGGCGTGGGTGAGCGACGTCATCTGCCAGCGATCGAGCTCCTTGCCCTCGGCCGCGAGCTTCGCCTTCACGACGTGCGCGAGCGCGAGGTCCATGTTGTCGCCGCCGAGCAGGATGTGGTCGCCGACCGCCACGCGGACGAGCTCGAGCGAGCCGTCGCGCGGGACCGCGGCGATCGCGGAGAAGTCGGTGGTCCCGCCGCCGACGTCGATCACGAGCAGCACGTCGCCCGGGTGGAGGTGCTTGCGCCACGCCTCGCCGGCCGCGTCGATCCAGGCGTACACGGCGGCCTGCGGCTCCTCGAGCAGGGTGAGGTCCTCGAACCCCGCGGCGCTCGCCGCCTCGACGGTGAGATCGCGCGCGGCGGCGTCGAACGACGCGGGCACCGTGATCACGATCTCCTGCTTCGCGAGGGCGAGCGCCGGATCGTCCTTCGCGAACAGGTGATCCCACGCCTCGGTGAGGTGCTCGAGGTACCGCCACGACGCCTCGACGGGCGAGATCTTCTCGATGTCCTCGGGCGCGCCGAGCGGGAGCGTCGATCCGCGCCGGTCGATGCCAGCGTGGCTGAGCCAGCTCTTCGCGCTCGAGATGAGGCGCGCCGGCGCGTCGACGCCGCGCGCGCGGGCGTGCTCGCCGACGGCGAAGCGCCGCTCGGCGTCCCAGGGCAGGGCCTGGGGGCCCTCGCTCTCGTGAGGGATGTACATGAAGGACGGCAGGAGCGGTCGCGCCTCGAGCGTCCCCTGCGCCACGAGCTGCGGGGCCGCCATCACCTCGGGCGACGGCGTGAGCCGCGCGTCGGCTCCCTCCTCCGGCAGGCGCGCGTAGGCGAGCGCGCAGTGGGTGGTGCCCAGATCGATGCCGATGATGTAGCGCGCGCTCATAGCTCGACCTCCGCGGGGGCGATGATGCTGGCGTCGTGGCCGGCGACCGGCGTCGGCAGCGAGACGTCGTCGGCGCGCCAGCCCCGGTGGCGCAGCACCCCTCTGTAGGGCGCGGTCCCGGATACGTTGCCGATCAGCTTGATCTCCGAGGGGTTGTAGCCGGCCTCGAGCGTCACCTTTTCCCCCTCGTCCTCGCGCCGCACGGGCGCGAGCTTCGCGTGGCTGCGCAGCGCCTTGCGGCAGCCCTCGTGGACCATCCTCGCCGCCACGCCGACGTCCGCGTCGCCGAACGAGGCGATGTCCTGCTCGAGGAAGTCGACGAGCCGCCCCTCGCGCTGGAGCAGCGAGAGCAGCTGGAGCGCCGAGCTCACCGCGGGCGCGGCGTGCGGCGCGGGGGCGGCGACCGGCACGGGGGCGGGCTCGCTCGCCGCGGCCGCGGCGGCCTCGGGCGCGCCGCCTGCGCGATCCCGCTCGAGCCCGCGCGGCTCAGCGCGCTCGGACGGCGGCAGGGCGGCGACGGCCGAGCGCGCCTGCCAGGCCCGCGCGGCGAACTGGGAATCGAACAGCACGCGGAAGAAGCACGCGAAGGCGAACCAGAGCCGCGTGGACCAGGGGAGCGGAGGATCGTGGAGGTCGGCCACGGCGAGAGCCTAACGCCGAGCGTAGGGATCGGCACAGAGACCGGCGCGCGGGGCAGGGGGGCGCCTGCCCCGCGCCGCCGCCCGGGGCGACCCCGGGCCCCTCAGAAGGTCGCCCGGAGGACGGGGACGCGGACCTCGTGCCCCTGCGCCACGCCGAACTTGAACATCTCGTCCTGCGAGTAGAGCGGCTTGAACGAGAGCGCGGGCACGCCGAGCGCGACCCGGCGCGGCGTGATGTCGACGAGGCCGAGCCGGGGCTCTTCCCAGCGGGCCCGCCGGAGGATCTGCGCGGCGTCCGTCGTGAGCTGGACGTTGATCCCCGGCTGCGGGGGCTCCGCGGCCGGCTCGTTGCGGATCGGCTCGCTCTGGTCGGAGTCGGGGGGCTTGTACGCGGTGGCGTTCAGGGTGACGACGAGGGTCGGGATGACCAGCGCCATGCCGCCGGCGAGCATGTAGAGCGGCACTTCCGCGGGCGGATCCGCCGCCTCGACGAAGTAGCCGGCGACGCCGCCGCCCACCGCGCCGAGCCCGCCGAACACGAGGTACGGCCAGGCGCGCTCGACCCCGATCGCCCCCATGGTCAGCATCACGACCTCGCCGCCGAGCAGCGCGCCGCCGACGATCCCCTTGCCGTCGACGCTCACCGTGTCGCCCTCGCTCGCCTGCTGAGCGCTCGCGCGCCCGGCGGCGCCGGCGAGCACCGCCGCGGCCACCGACGCTCCTGCCAGACAATGCGCTGCCTTTCGATTCAAGCGGTTCATCGGCATCGTGTTTTCCCCGTGTCGACTGTCGCGAAGCCTGCGAGGGCTCAAGCCATGGATCACCGCCGGCCTCATCCGAGGCTGGCGTCCGGGCCGGCCGGCTGGCGATCCCGTCTGGGCCGTCGAGCCGTTCTTGATTTGTGAACCGCTGGCGGAGTGAACGGGTGCACACGCGCCTCGTCTCTCCTCCAGCGAAGCCGGTGCGCGAGCCTAGCACGGGTCTCAGCGCTTCGAACCGCTGCATTGCCGGTGTGGAGGATGGGTGGTATGGGTCGACGCAAACCGGGCCGTGGCCCGCCGACCTGCCGCCGAGCGCGCGGCAGCCTTCAAGGGATCAACGCTATGGGCCGCATCGGACCGCTCGAAATCGCTCTGCTCATCGGCCTCGCCTTGCTCCTCTTCGGCGCGGGGAGGATCGCTGACATCGGGAAGGGGATCGGCGAGGGCATCCGGAATTTCAAGAAGGGGATCCGCGACGACGAGGAAGAGGATCCCGCCAAGCAGCTGCCGGCGAAGCCCGAAGAGAAGCAAGAAGACACGCAGAAGCCCGTGTAGCGCCCGCGCTGGAACGCGGCGCTCGGGGCGCTCGGGGGCGATCGGTGTGATCGCGCGCCGACGTCGGTCGACGCTCGCTGGAGCGCGTCTATACTCGATCGCCGTATGGCTCACCGACCCCTGGAGCGCGTCGCCAAGGCGCTCGTCGTCTCCGCCGCGTTCCCGCTGGCAGCGTACTTCGTCCTTCAGTTCGGCCCTGGCGGGCTCTGGCGCGGGTTCGAGCCGGCGCTCGCGGTCACCGGGCAGGTGGCCAAGGCGCCGTACGACCTCACCCGCCTCGAGGCCGTCAACGAGACGCTGAAGATGATCCGGGACAAGTACGTCGAGCCGGATCGCGTCAAGCCGAAGGAGATGCTGCTGTCGGCGCTCAACGCCGTCCAGCGCGACGTCGCGCAGGTGATCGTCCTCAACGAGGACCCGAACGAGGTCACCGTCCGCGTCGAGACCAGCGAGAAGAAGTTCCGGATCGACAACATCCAGGGCCCCTGGGACGTCTCCGCGCGCCTCCGCGAGGTCTTCACCTTCCTCCAGAAGAACCTCCGCGGCACGGAGGTCGATCTGCGGGACGTCGAGTACGCCGCGTGCAACGGCATGCTGCACACGCTCGACCCGCACTCGTCGTTCCTGAGCCCCGAGGCGTACAAGGAGATGAACCTCTCCACGTCGGGCGCGTTCGGCGGGCTCGGCGTCGTGATCTCGATCCGCGACCAGATGCTCACTGTCCTGAACCCGATGCCCGACACGCCCGCGGGCAGGGCGGGCCTCAAGCGGCTCGATCGGATCGTGAAGATCAACAACGAGTCGACGCTCAACATGCCGCTCGACGACGCTGTGCGGAGGCTCCGCGGCGATCCCGGCACCCCGGTCACCGTGTGGGTGACCCGCGAGGGCGAGGGAGGGTGGCAGGGGCCGAAGGCCTTCGAGCTGACCCGCGAGGTGATCAAGGTGAGGTCCGTCGAGTCGCGCGCCCTCGAGGGCGGCGTCGGCTACGTCCGGCTCAAGACGTTCCAGGCGACCTCGACCGCGGAGCTCGATGCGGCGCTCGACGGGCTGCGCAGCAAGGGGCAGCTGAAGGGGCTCGTGCTCGATCTGCGCGGCAACCCGGGCGGCCTGCTCGATCAGGCCGCGCGCATCGCCGACAAGTTCCTCGCCGACGGCGTCATCGTGTCCACGGTCGGCGCCTCCGAGGGGCGCGAGGAGAAGCGCGCCAAGGGGCCGGGCACCGAGCCGCTGTACCCGATCGTGGTGCTCGTGAGCGGCAACAGCGCGAGCGCGAGCGAGATCGTGGCCGGCGCGCTGAAGAACAACGATCGCGCCGTCATCGTGGGCTCGCAGACGTTCGGCAAGGGCAGCGTGCAGCTCGTCTTCCCCGACGTCACGGCCGAGAAGGCGGCCCTCAAGCTCACGATCGCGCAGTACCTGACGCCGGGCGACATCTCCATCCAGGGCGTCGGCGTCACGCCGGACATCGAGCTCGATCCCATGACGGTCGACGAGCTCGAGATGGATCTCACGGTCCAGAAGGATGGGCTCCGGGAGCGCGATCTCTCGGCGCACCTCTCGAACGCGCGCGCGGCGGCCGCGGGCAAGCCGTCCGAGGTCGTCCGCTACCAGCTCACGAGCGCCGATCGCGAGAAGATGCGGGAGCGCGGGGGCGACATCGACGAGGACTTCTCCATCGACTTCCCCATCCGCTTCGCGCGGGAGCTCGCCGCGCGGATGCCGCCCTCCACGCCGAGGCTCCAGCAGCTCCGGGCGATGCACGACTACATCGAGCAGGTCGGCAAGGAGGAGCTCGGCAAGGTCGCGGCCGAGCTGACGAAGCTCGGCGTCGACTGGTCCGACGCGCCCGAGGCGGTCACGCCGGCGGCGAAGTCCGAGCTCGACGTGAAGGTCGAGACCGATCGTCCCAACGCCGAGGTGACCGCGGGGCAGCCGATGGAGCTCCGGGTCACGGTCAAGAACAACGGAAAGCAGCCGGTCTACCGGCTCCGCGGGACGACGGAGAGCGACAACCCGTACTTCGACAGCAAGGAGCTCATCTTCGGCAAGATCGGCCCCGGCCAGACGAAGAGCGCGAAGGCGCCGCTCGGCTGGTGCGACGTCGAGGGGCGGAAGGTCGGCTCGACGAAGCCGAGGAAGGCGAACGAGAAGCGCGTCTGCACGATCCCGATGGACGCCCTCTCGCGGAGCGACGGCCTCAAGGTGAAGTTCGAGGTCGCCGCCGCGCCGGAGCCGCCGGCGGTCGAGATCCGGCCCACGGTGCGCGCGCTCGACCGGCCGCTCTTCCAGTACGCCTACCAGATCGCGGACGACCGCGAGGGCAACGGCGACGGGCTCATCCAGAAGGGCGAGCGGGTCAGCATGTACCTGACCGTCAAGAACGTCGGCAAGGGGCCGTCGTACGAGACGCAGGCGAACATCGCGAACCTCTCGGGCGACGGGCTCATGCTGCACGCGGGGCGCTTCGACATCTCGAACATCAAGCCGGGCGACGTGCGCAAGGTCGTCTTCAGCTTCGACGTGGAGCAGCAGCTGTCGGAGCCCGAGGCGACCCTCACGCTCTCGGTCGGCGATCGCGATCTCCGCGAGTTCGCCAGCGAGAAGGTGAAGATCCCGATCTCGCCGCGCATCCAGCTGAGCGGCGGCGGCTCCACCATGAAGGCCGGGGCGGAGGGGGCGACCCTGCTCCCGTCGCCCGAGGCGAGCGCGCGCGGCTTCGGCCGGCTCCCGGCGGGCGCCGTGGTCAAGGTGCTCGGCGAGGCGCCAGGCGGGTTCCTCAAGATCGACCTCGGCGCGGGGCGCTTCGCGTTCGTCGCGGCGCGCGAGGTGGCCCCTGGCGGCGGGCCGGCCCCGGCGGCGGTCGCGTTCGAGGACCTCTACTCGCACGCGCCCCCGACGCTGGACATCGCCGCGGCGGCGCTGGCGACGACCGCCGGCACCGTGAAGATCACGGGGACGGCGTCGGACAGCGAGCGGCTGCTCGACACCTTCATCTTCGTCGGGTCCCGGAAGCTCTATTACAAGTCGAACCGCGACGGCGCCGACCCGAAGAAGGCCGAGTTCGCGTTCGAGGCGCCGCTCCGGCCGGGGGTCAACGTGATCACCGTGGTCGCGCGCGAGACGCCCGACACCACGACGCGGCGCACGCTCGTGGTGCGCAAGGACGGGCCCGACGGCTCGATCCTGAAGACCCCGAAGTCCGACAACCCCGTGGACGATTGGATTGCGGACCGCGGCGGCGAGGAGTAGGTCGCTGGGAAATGGACGAAGGCGACGACAGCCACGGGGACATGGACGATCGCGGTGACGGGCGTAGAGGGCGGGGCTCCGCCGGGCTGCCCTGTCCGGCGAGGATCTGGTAGCCTCATCACGTGGGACTCCTCGCCTGGCTCGGCCTGAAGCAGGGGGGCTCGTTCCCGAACCTCGACGCCCTCCTGACGGAGCTCCGCGCGGCGCTCCCGGACGACGAGGCGGTCGTCCTCCGCTACATCGCCACCGTCATCGTCCTGCTCGGCAAGGTCGCGTGCGTCGACGGCCGCTTCTCCGACAAGGAAGACGAGCTGCTCCGCGAGCTGCTCACGCACGTCGACGGGCTCGCGCCGAGCGGCGTCGAGGCGGTCTTCAACGCCCTCCAGGGCAAGCTGCCCGCGCTCCAGGAGGGCGAGGTCGACCGCTGTTACCGCGAGCTCAAGGCGCTCTGCAACGCGAGCGAGCGGGTGGAGGTCGTGCGCCTCTTGATCCGGCTCGCGGCGGCGGACGGCGCGCCCACGGCGGCCGAGCGGGCCGAGATCGAGCGCATCGCCGAGGAGCTCGGCGTCTCGCTCGCTGACATCGAGCCCGACCTCTCCGTCGAGGCCGGCCATCAGGCTGGTTCCCCTGCGCCGCCGGACGACCGGAGCGATCCCGGCGGCGAGCCCCCGGCATGAGCCGGGCACAGGCGCGCTCGTCCGAGCCGTCGCGCATGTCGCGCTGCTGTCGGGCGCAAGCGCCGCTCGGCTGATCCGTCGTGCGCGTCGCGCTGCTGCCGGACGCCCGTGGCGCTCGGCCGATCAGTCGCGCGCGTCGCGCTGCTCGGCGCTGCCCTCGGGGCTCGGAGCGCGGCTCGCGAGGCCGAGCGCCCGTCGCTGCTTCAGCGCCGTGAGCGCCACGAACAGGACGAACAGGACGGCCCCGAGCACCGCCACGAGCACGCCGAAGTTGAAGAGGTAGTGCGCGCCCTGCGCGCCCCCCACCCCCATCAAGAAGATGCCGAGCAGCGCGATGCCCGCGCCGATGACGGGATCAGGGCCGACGTCGTTCTCCGACGTCGCACGCGAGAGCCCGCTCCCCTGGACCCCGGAAGCCTCGTTGCTCATCGGATGGCTCACACGGAGGAGCTTAGCAAACTGGTCCACCGCCCGAAACCCGCCAGCGCCGGACCCGGGCTATGCTGCGCGGGTGAGCACGCCCACCCACCCACGAAACGACCGTCCGTCTCCGCCCGCGCCGTCTGACTTCGCCGGGCGTCGCGTCATCTGCTTCGAGAGCCGCCGCGCCTCCGAGATGGCCTCGCTGATCCAGCGGCATGGCGGCGTGCCCATCACGGCGCCCACGCTTCGCGAGGTGCCCATCGAGAGGAACGAGCGCGCGCTCGATTTCGCGCGGCGCCTCGCGGGCGCCGAGTTCGACCTCGTGATCCTGATGACCGGCGTCGGGACCCGGGCGCTCGTGGCCGAGGCGGCGCCTGCGCTCGAGCCGAACCAGGGAAGCGGCGGGGCGTCCGAGGGTGACGGTGGCGCGGACGCCCAGGGCGTATCTCTCCTGGCGGCGGCGCTCTCGTCCGTGCAGATCGTCGTTCGCGGCCCCAAGCCGGCCGCGGCGCTGCGCGAGCTGGGCCTGACCCGCTTCATCACCGTCCGCGAGCCGAACACCTGGCGAGAGATCGTCGAGGCCGTCAGCGCGCTCGGCGATCTGCGCGGAAAGCGCGTCGCCGTCCAGGAGCACGGCGCGCCGAGCCACGAGCTCTACGCGAGCCTCTCGGCGGCCGGCGCGCAGGTCACGCCGGTGCCGGTGTACCGCTGGGCGCTCCCGGAGGACACGGCGCCGCTCCGGCAGGCGCTCCGCCTCATGGCGGACGGCGGCGCGGCGATCACGCTCTTCACGAGCCGCGCGCAGGTCGAGCACGCGCTCCTCGTGGCGGCCGAGGAGGGGCTCGTCGAGCGGCTGCGCGCCGCGCTCGCGCGGGGCGTGGTCGCGTCCATTGGTCCGGTCTGCACGGAGGCGCTGCGCGCCGAGGGGATCGAGCCGGATTTCGAGCCCGAGCACCCGAAGATGGGCCACCTGGTCAAAGCGGCGGCCGCGCGCTCGATCGAGATCCTCGTCGCGAAGGGAAATCGGGGCGACGCGCCCCTGCCGGCTCAGTCTTCGTAGTCGTCGTACGCCTCGTCCTCGTCGGCGGAGCGCGCCACGGTCGCCGGCCGGGGCGCGGGGCCGGGCTCTGCGCCGGCGGCCGCGCGCTCATCCGCGTAGCCCCTGTCGATCAGCTCGGCGCGGTAGAGCACGCGCCCGTCCTCCGCCGTGATCTCACCGCCCACGTCGCCCCAGGCGAAGTCGTCGCTCTGGAGCGTGCGCATCGTCGCCTTCGTCTTGCCGATGCGCACGCGGAAGCTCGTCCGCTGGCACGGGATGGAGGAGCCGCCGACCTCGACGTTCACCGCCTCGCTGCCGAGCACGTCCTCGTTCTCGTCGGCGGCGAGCGCGGTCTTGGCCATCATCGCGTCGTAGGCCGAGAGGGTCGCCGGCCGCTCCGCGCCGTCGTCGATCCACGCCGCGCCGAGGATCTCACCGCGCCTGCTGGGCTCGTCGCTCATGCGGACCCGCAGCGCCTCGGTCTGCTTGCCGTCCTCGAGGGTCACGTCGACCACGAGGACGTCCCCCTCGCGCGCGACCACACGCTGCGTGAGGAGCAGCGGCGTCTTCCTGAAGCTGCCCGAGAACCGGTAGGCCACATAATCGCCGGGCTTGCGCGCACCGGGCGCCTGCTCGGCGATCGGGCCGCGCTCGTCGAGCGAGCCCTCCGCGCGCTGCGGGACCTCGCGCCGCGCTTGCGCCGCCACCTTGGCGGAGGCGTCCTGCGGGCGACCGGAGCGAGCGTTCGTCTCGATCCCGGCGCCGCAGCCAGCAGCCAGGACCGAGGTGAGGGCGGCGAGGAGGAGCGGTCGGTTCATGCCCGTCCGGTACCGGAGAGCGCCCGCCGTGGCCCAATTTCTGGCGGTTCCAGGGCGCGCCCGCGCGCGCTATGGGTTCACGGCAGCTTGCCGCTCGGGAGCATATCGTCGAAGGCGGCGTCGAACTCGTCCGCGATCATCTCGGCGCCGACGGCGCGCGCGGCCGGCTTCGGGACGTCGATGCGGCGCAGCCGCTCCGCCACGCTGCCGCGCGGGTCGCTGTAGCTCGGGCTCATCCGGGCGACGCGCTGGAAGTAGTAGAGCGCCTGCTCGGGGACGCCGCGCATCTCGTAGGCGTTCGCGATCTCGTAGGTCAGCGCGAGCTCCTGCTCGACCGTCTTGTGCGAGGCGTGCAGCCCGCGGATGAGCGCGTCGATGCCCGCCTCGATGTTGCCCATCTGGAGGTGGGTGACGCCGATCATCGACTGGCAGACGCACTCTCGCCCGGGGTCGCGGGCGGCGAGCTCGAACTCGCCGATGGCGTCGGCGTAGAGGCCCATCTCCTTGTAGGCGACGCCGAGATCGTAGTGCGTCGACGCGTCGGACTCGGAGATCTGCGCCGCGACGCCCGCCTTGAACTGCTCGAAGACGCTCTCGACGCTGATCTGCCGAGGATCGTCCTGGACGCCCGTCACCGAGCCCGGCACGACCTCGAGCTCGTCGATCATCTTGAGCGACTCGGCGATGTCGAACGCGCGATCCTCGTCCGGCCGCTCGCTGCCGCGCGGGACGGCCCGCGTGCCGCTCTCGTTGTCGGTCGCCGCCCGCACCACCACCCGCGCGTCCGAGGCCAGCTCCGTGACCTCGCGCAGCCGTTCCATCAGGAGCGGGTGGTTCGGCAGCCGCGCCAGCTGCTCCTCGAGGATGTTCCGTGCCTCGTCGAACATCCCGTGCTGCGCGAAGAACTCGACCTCCTCGAGCGCGTCCTCGTCGAGCGCGTCCGCGCGCCGCAAGGAGCCCGGCGGCACGGAGCGGCCCGACACCGGCCGGACCGACGCAGGTCGGCCCGACACCGGGCTGTACAGGGCCGGCGGCGGCGCGGCGAGCACGGGCGGGGGAGGTATCGAGGACGCCGGGGGCGGAGCCTGGGACGCAGCGACGGCGAGGGGGTGCTCAGGCGCGCGGCTCGGGTTGACCGACGCCGTCTCCTCCTCCTCGTCGTCGATGGCCTCGAGCTCCTCGACGTCCTCGAGCTCCTCGACGTCCTCGATCGGGAAGCTCGGCAGCGGGGGCTCGTTCGCGAACGGATCGTCGAGGTGCGTGACGAGCTCGGGCCGCCGGGGGAGCGCCTCGACGACGCCGTCTTCATCGAGGGTGTACGCGGGCAGCGGCGCGTCGGGGTCGTAGAGGTCCTGGCTCGGCACCTCGGACGCATACGCGTCGTTCTCGCCGGCCGTCGGCGAGGCTCCCGGCCCGGCGGCGTCTTCCTCCGCGAGCTCCTCCTCCTGCGGCACGGCGTAGCCGAGCAGGTTGAGCATCTCCGTGGCCTGGGCGTTGCCGGGATCGAGGAGCAGCACCTCGTCGAGGAGCCTCGCCGCGTCGTCGACGGCGTCCTCGCTGGCCAGCTGCTGCGCGAACGCGAGCATCTGCTCGACGGCGGCGTCCTGGTCGCCCGCCTCGATCAGGATGTCGCAGAGCTTCTCGCGCAGCTCTCGAGCGGCCGGCAGCCGGGCGACGCCGCCCTGGAGGAGGGCGATCGCCTTGTCGTACTGCCGGTCGCGCCGGAGGCTCTCGGCGTGCGCGACGAGCTGCCTCGGGCTCGCGATCGGCGACGTCGAGGGCTGCGACGCGCGGAGCGGGATCGGCACCGCGGACGCGGGCTCGTCGTCCTCGACGTCGAGCTCCTCCGCCTCCTCGTCCTCCTCCTCCTCGAGCTCGACGTCGATCGACGCGCGCGTGTTCCTCGACGAGGGCGCGATCTGGGCGGCGAGCTGGCGCACGCCCTCGTCGTTCGGGGCGCGCGTGATCAGGGCCGAGACGAGCGCGGTGAACTGGTCGACCCGCCCGGCCTCCTTGGCGATGCGCGCCGACTCCTTCTGCACCTCGATCGCCTTGGCCGGCTGCCCGAGCAGGTCGAAGGCGCGGGCGAGGAGCGCGAGCGTCTCCAGGTCCTTCGGGTTCTCCTTGAACGCGATCTGGAGCTTGGTCAGGGCCGACATCCCGTCGCTCGGGTCGCCGCGGTCGAGGTAGATCTCGGCGGCCATGCGGGCGAATCGGGCGTCGGGGCGGTGCTGCAGCAGGCGCTCGACCACCTTCAGCGCGTCGTCGCGCCGCCCGAGCTTGAGCAGGAGCTCGGCCGCCGTCCCGAAGCGCTGGATCGCGGCGTCGTAGTCGCGGACCCGGATCAGCGCCTCCGCGAGGCGGAGATAGGCGAGGGGGTTGTTCGGGTCGAGGTCGACGACCCGCTTGAAGATGTCGATCGCGTCGCGGTCGCGCCCCGCGCGGAGCAGGCGCGTCGCGACCTCGTCGTAGGCGGCGAGCGCGTCGCTCGTGAGCCCGAGCTGCGTGTAGATCTCCGCGAGGCGCGGGACGATGTGGCCGAAGCGATCCTCGTACTGCGGGACGTGCTTGTGGATGATCTCGCGGATCTGCTTGTAAACGGCGATCGCCTTGAGCGCGAAGCCCTGAAGCGAGTAGAACTGGCCGACGCGCTCGTAGGTGGTGATCGCCTCGACGTACTCCTCCGTCTTCAGGTAGAGGTCGCCGATCTTGAGCAGCGTGCGGACGTCCTTCGGATCGTCTGCGACCAGCTTCTGGTACTCGGCGATCGCCTTGTCGAAGCGCTTCCGCTCGACAAGCTTCTGCGCGGTCTGGAGTACCTTGTCGCGATCGACCGCCACGGCGATGGGAATCTCCTGCTGAGGGCAGCAAGGCGTTGCTCGGGCGCCTCGTCGGCATCCCTCACCTCGCCTAAAAAACACCTAGCCAATCCCGCCACCACGTACAAGCGCGCGGCACCGGAAGTTCCGGAAGCTACCGCGAAGGTGCTTGTTTGCAGTGTGCGGCCCCCCGGGGGCCCCTGTCTGGCGCGGCCACCGCCTGGCGCGGTGGCCGCGAGCCCCCGCCCCGGTCGGACGCTGGGCGGTCCGTCGAGGCGCGTCGAAGAGCGCGCCCTACCCGGTAGGAACGCGCTGAACGGCCGGGGATTCGCGAAGATCGCGGGGAAGGTGGCGAGCGCCGCCAATCCCGCGAAGACAGCGTTAAGCCTAGCAGTCGAGCGGCCTTGTTGCACATTTCGTGCGATCTTCTACGACCCGCCGACCCGCGGCCCCCGCGATCGCCGGAGGCGCGGGGGCGCGGGGTGCTCATCGCGGGCGGGCGCGCCCGGGGCACCCATCGCGCGCGGGCGATGTATGCGCGCCGCGCCGGATGAAAGGGCAGGGGGTAGGTCGCGAGCTCGGCCGTCGCCGGGGGCGAGCGCGGGCGCCGGCGGGAGGGCGCTCCGGAGCGCCGCCGTTTCTCGACCGTCCCGGCGAATGGACCTAGAGTTGGGCACCATGTCGCGCAGCCAGGCCTACCGCGCCCCGTTCGCTCCTGGAGAGGAAAATGCCGTCGACGCCGCGCTTTGCGAGCGGCTCCTCTCGGTCGCCCTGTCCAAGGGTGGTGATTACGCTGACCTCTTCTTCGAGTACCGCGCCGGAGGCGGGTTCACTTTCGACGAAGGGATCCTCAAGGCGGCCTCCCGTGGGGTGTCGATGGGGGTCGGCGTCCGCGTCCAGCGAGGAGACGCCACCGGGTACGCGTACACGGAGGACCTCACCTGGGAGGCGATGCGGCGCGCGGCCGAGACGGCGGCGCAGATCGCGACGGGCTCGGGCGGCAAGGAGAAGATCGAGCTCAGGCGCCGCGAGCTGCCGACCCGCTACGAGCTGCCCAGCATCTCGCTCGACGCCCCCGGGCTCGCGAAGCGCGCGCTGCTCGAGCGCGCGAGCGCCGCGGCGCTCGCCTACGATCCCAGCATCGTCAAGGCGGAGGCGAGCTTCGTCGAGGAGGTGCGCGAGGTCCTCGTGGCCACGAGCGACGGGCGGATGGCGCACGACGTGCAGCCGCTCATCCGCTTCGGCGTGCGGGCGCTCGCCGAGCGCGGCGGAAAGCGCCAGGAAGGCTCGAGCGGCGGCGGCGGGCGCATGACGACGGCCTACTTCGAGGGCAAGTCGCCGGAGTGGCACGCCGAGGAGGCCGCCCGGCAGGCGGTCGCGATGCTCGACGCCCGCGACGCGCCCGCCGGCGAGATGAACGTCGTGCTCGCCCCGGGCGACAGCGGCATCCTGCTCCACGAGGCGGTGGGGCACGGGCTCGAGGCGGACTTCAACCGCAAGGGGACCAGCAACTACGCGGGGCAGATCGGCAAGGACGTCGCGAGCCCGCTCTGCACGGTGGTGGACGACGCGACGCTCCTCCAGTCGCGCGGCACGATCAACGTGGACGACGAGGGCCACGAGCCCGAGCGCAGCACGCTCATCGAGAACGGCAAGCTCGTCGGGTACATGCACGACCGGCTCTCGGCCCGGCACTTCGGGCTCACGCCGACCGGCAACGGGCGGCGCGAGAGCTTCGCCGCCGCGCCGATGCCCAGGATGACGAACACCATCCTGCTCGCGGGCCCGCATGATCCCGAGGAGATCGTGAGGTCCGTGAAGCGAGGCGTCTTCGCGAAGAAGTTCGGCGGCGGCCAGGTCGACATCTCGAACGGCGATTTCGTGTTCTCTCTGACCGAGAGCTACCTCATCGAGGACGGCAAGCTGACCGCGCCCCTCAAGGGCGTGAACCTCATCGGCAACGGCCCCGAGGTGCTCCGGCGCGTCACCATGCTCGGCCACGACGTCGCCGTCTCCGACGGCATCTGGACGTGCGGCAAGGACGGACAGAGCGTCCCCGTGGGTGTTGGCTGTCCCACAATCAAGATCGATCTCATCACGGTCGGCGGAACGCGGATCGGCTGATTTTCAAGGCTGGAACGCCAGGCGAAAGGTAAGCCTCGCAGCGGCATTGGTGGGTTTAGCGCGGTGCGTCTTGCCGGCCCGGCGTGACACCCGTATACGGGGCGTTCATGGCGCGTCGCTCGTTCATAGCCATCGTTGGACACGGACCGGATCTGGAGCGCGACGAGGGTGCCGCATCGGTCTTGCGCTCGCTGGGCGCTGACGTGCGAACCCTGGATCTCTGGGATGATCCACCGCGGCTCTTCCACGACGACGAGAGCAAGGCGCGGGCGATCGTCGTCGAGGCGCTCGACAGGCCGGACCTGGCGGCCGCGGCGCTGCGCGCGCTGCGCCGCGAGCCGCGCCTCGAGGAGGTCGGCGCGCTGGTCGCCGTGAGCGTCGCGCAGATCGCGCGGATCGAGCCGTCCAGCGGCTTCGACGACTTCCTGCTCGTGCCGTACGTGCCGGCCGAGCTCTACGCGCGCGTGCGCCTCGTCGAGTGGCGCCGCAGCGAGTTCGCGACCGAGGAGCGGGTGAAGGTGGGCGCGATCGTCATCGATCGCGCGGCCCACGACGTCTCGGTCGGCGGCATGCACGTGCCGCTCACCGCGAAGGAGTTCGCGCTGCTCTCGTACGTGTGCGAGCGCCGCGGAAAAGTTGTGTCGCGAACAGAGCTCCTTCGCCGGGTCTGGGGCAGCCAGTACGAGGGCGGCGCGCGGACCGTCGACATCCACGTGAGGCGTCTCCGGGCGAAGCTCGGCGCGGCGCTGCCGCTCGTCACGCTGCGCGGGGCCGGGTACCGCCTCGAGTCGCCGATCCCCGGCGCCGGTGGTCCCGAGGGCGGCGATGCGAGCAGGGCGCTCCAGCGGAGCGGGGCAGGCGAGGAGGCCCAGGGCGACGAGCGCGGGGAGCTGCGCGACGAGGACGAGGACGAGGACAGCGACGACGAGGGCGACGAGGACGAGGGCGAGGGCGACGAGGAAGAGGCCGCGCAAGCCAAGCGGCGAGCGGCGCCCTCGGTGAGCGACGCCACGCCGCCCGGGCGCGAGCGGCGCATCACCCGATGACGTCGCCGGCTCGCCGTGGCGGGGCGCCGATCGTCGCGATCAGCGTCGGGTGCCCCAGCGGGGTGGGCCCCGAGGTGGCCGTGGCCGGCGCGGCGTCCGTCGAGGGCGCGCGCTGCGTGCTCGTCGGCGATGAGGCGATCACCCGGCGGGCAGCGAGGCTCGTCCGCGTCGCGGCCCGCCGGCTCGTCGTTGTCGATGGGCGCGCCGCCATCGAGGAGCTCGCGCCCGGCGCGATCGGGCTCTGGGCGGGCAGCGCGCGGCTCTCGCGGCCGAGCGCGTTCGGTCGGCCCGAGGCCGAGGACGGCGCGGCGCAGCTCGCGTGGATCGACGCGGCGACGGATCTGGTCCGCGAAGGCGTCGCTGCGGCGCTGGTCACGGGGCCCGCGTCGAAGCACGCGATCGCCACGAGCGGCGCGCCGGGGTCCGCGGACTTCCTCGGGCACACCGAGCACCTGGGCCGGCGGCTCCGCGCGCGCGAGGTCACGATGGCCTTCGCCTCGGGCAAGCTCGTGACCGCCCTCGTGACGACCCACGTGCCGCTGCGCGAGGTGCCGGACGCGGTGAGCCCGCGCGAGGTGGCGCGCGCCGCGGTGTGGCTCGCGCGGCTGCTCGGCGATCTCGGCCGCGAGAGGCCGCGCGTGGCCGTCGCCGCGCTCAACCCGCACGCAGGCGAAGGCGGGCTCCTCGGCGACGAAGAGCAGGTGCGGATCACGCCGGGGATCCGCCTCGCGGCGCGGCGGCTCTCGCGCTCGGGCCCGGCGGCGGAGCTGACCGGGCCCGTCGGCGCGGAGACGGCGTTCCGGCTCGCGGCGCGCGGCGCGCTCGACGGGGTCGTCGCCATGTACCACGACCAGGCGACGATCCCGAGCAAGCTCCTGGGCTTCGGCGAGGCCGTGAACGTCACGCTCGGCCTGCCGATCGTGCGCACGAGCGTCGACCATGGCACCGCGTACGATCTCGCGGGAACGGGGCGCGCCGACCCGCGCGGCATGCGCGAGGCGATCGTGCTCGCCGCGCAGCTCGCGGCCGCGCGCGCGCGCTGACGCTGCGGCACGCCGACGCCACGGCACGCCGACGCCGCGGCACGCCGACGCCGCGGCACGCCGACGCGCGCGGGAAGCCGCGGCTCAGCGCGCCCGCGGATGGCCGCCGAGGTGCGCGAGCAGCCGCTCGAGCGCCGGCATGCTCACGCCGCGCTCTCGGCCCATCTCGAGGACGGTGGCGCCCATCGCGAGGTGCTGCGCGTGGAGCTTGGGGCCGAAATGCACGTCGAGGAACCGCAAGAACTCCGGGGCCAGCAGGCGCACGAGCGCGACGCCCGGCTTCAGCGTGAGCGGCCCGATGAACCGGAGGAGGAGCTTCGTCCACGGGGCCACCTTGCCCAGCCGGTCCGCGAGCGCCACGGACTCCCTGGTGGCCTCGATCACGGTGCGGAGCACGCCGTCGTTCTCGAGGAGGGCGCTCGCCCCGCCGCCCGCGTCGATGGCGGCGATCAGCGGGAAGAACGCGGTCGTGGTGGCCACGTTCTGCGCGCCCACGTCGGGCTCGAGCCGCGCCGGGACACCGGCGCTCGTGAGGCGGCGCGCGAGCTCCTCGAGCGGCGGTCGCTCCGCGGGGGCGCCTCCCTCTTCGTCGATGAGCGTGGGCGCGAGCTCGGTGATCCAGGCGCGGACCACGCCGCGCTCGTCGAGGTAGCCCGAGACGCCCGGCATCGCGGGGGTGATGCGGCGCCGGGCGGCCTCCTCGAGGTCGGCGCGCTGCCTGGGCAGGAGCGGCGTGAGCACCACGGCGGGCGCGGCCGGGCCGCCGCGGAGCAGATCCGCCACCGACCTGCCGCCCGCCGCGCGCTGCGCGGCGCCGTCGAGGTCAGCGCGCGGGACGAGCTGATCGAAGCGCACGGTGATCAGGATGACGTCCGCGTCGGCCGGGATCTCGGCCGCGAGGCGCGGGCGGTCGAGCGTGTCGCGTCGATCGGCGCCGTTCACCTGCTCGACCACGAACGGCCGTACGTCGCCGGCGCGCTCGGGCCGGACCACGAACGTGACGTCGTCTCCCTGGGTGGCGAGGCGCACGCCGTAGATCCGCCCGAGCGCCCCCGCGCCCACGATGGTGACCCGCATGGCTCCCCCGTAGCCTGCGCGGCGCTCGGGGAAAAGGGGGGGCCGTCGCCGCCGATCGCGGCAGATCCCTCAGAACGTCCGCTTCGAATCGATGAGGATGGTGACCGGGCCGTCGTTCTCGACGAACACGCGCATGTCGGCGCGGAAGCGGCCCGTGGCCACCGTGAGGCCGCGGGCCCGCAAGGCGGCGACGAAGCGATCGTACAGCGCCTCGGCGCGCACGGGCTCCATGGCGCCGTCGAAGCTCGGCCTCAGGCCGCGCCGGACGTCCCCGAAGAGCGTGAACTGGCTGATCGCGAGCACGCCGCCGCCGCGCACGTCCGCGAGCGCCCGCGACATCTTGCCTGCGTCGTCGCTGAACACGCGGAGGCCCGCGATCTTGCTCGCGACGTGGTCGGCGTCGGCGTCGTCATCGTCCTTCGCGGCGCCGACGAAGGCCACGAGGCCGCGCTCGATCGCGCCGACCACCTGGCCTCCGACCTCGACGCGCGCGCCGAGCGCGCGCTGAACGACCGCGCGCATCGCTAGCGCTGCGCGGCCGCGCTTCGACTCGGCGCGGCGGCGGCCGGCTCCGCCCCGGTGCCCGCGCTCAGCCCGAGCTCGCGCATCAGCTTGGCCGTGAGCTTGAAGTAGGTGCCGCGATCGTACGGCTGGTTGAGGATGTGGAAGTCCTTCCGCACGAGGCCCACGCAGCCGAAGCAGTAGGTGCAGCCGGTGCAGTCGACCGAGCGCACGAGGTACGACGACTGCGTGCACCGCTCGGATGCGACGCAGTGGCTGCACGCGATGAGATCGCGGCAGCCGCGGCAGTGCGTGCTGTCCGAGGAGCGCTGGGTGTCGACGCAGTAGTGGCACCGCTGCAGCGCCTTCGAGTTGCGGCAGAACGTGCAGTCGACGCAGCGCTCGCACGAGACGCACGCGACGCACCGCTCGTTGCCGGTGCCCGTCTCGAACGCCTGGATCAGCTTGCGGAGCTCGGCCTCGAATTCCGCGCGCGTCATTCCGCCTCGCCGCTCGCTTCGGAGACGCCCCCATCCGCGCTGCGCCGGGGCGCGCCGTCCGCGGCCGGGGCCTCGGGCCTGCCGCTCACCTGGCGGCGCAGCCGCTCGGCGGCCTCGCGCGTCGCGGGCTCCTCCGCGAACTCCTCGATGCGGCGGAGCCGCGACTCGAGCACGGCGCGCCGCTTCGGCAGCTCGCCGACGAGGATGCCCGCGAGCTCGTCGATCGCCTCCTGGATGCGCTGCTCGTCGCTGTGCTCGAGCAGCTGCAGGTACACGTCCTGCTCTGCGGGGAAGGCGTGGCCGGCGCGGAGGAACTCGTTCGCGGCCTTGGAGATGTTGGGCCGGCCCGACGCGCAGAGCAGCTTCGACAGGAGCCGCTGGCGCTCGACGGCCTTCGGGTCGCTCTGCGGAGGCGGCGCGAGGACGATGCGCCCCGGCGCCTTGGACGCGGCGTCGCGTCCGGACTTGACGCGCCCGCCCTTGCTGTCCTCTGCCTCCGGCTCCTTGCGCGGAGAGAACAGCGCCTCGAGCGCGGCGCGGTGTTGCTTGGCTGCCCGCCGGTCCTCGCCGCTCTGCGTCGGACGCGGCAGCCCCGCGCTGTTCGGCTGACCACGGCCATAGGCCGTGTGGAGCTCGGGATTGTGCCAGACCTTGGTTGCGTCTCTACGAATTCGCCGCATGTCGTGCCCCTGGTGACCTCGGAGCGATCATGGACGCGCCACCGGGTTCGGCTTCCGCATCCCGCGTGTGGCGCCCCGCTTGCATCGATGTTGTGGTGAATGAGGCTGGTGCGTGTTGGGCCGGGCGCTTCCCCCGCGATCCGCGATGGCCCGGACGATGTTGCGCAAGGGACGCGACGCCTATCTCCGCGCTGATCACGCTGGCTGCGTTGATCGTGAAGGTAGGGCCACGCCGCAGTGCGTGGTGCGCCGGGCGATACCCGGCCGCGGACCGCGTGACGAGGGGCTCTGCCCCCATGCACCCCGGAGCCGCGCTCACGACCCGACCGCAGCCGCGAGGCAGCTGGGTTCCTACCACAGCCTTTGGTCAGCGCCGCAGAAAATTGGGCTGCCCTCCGCACTTCATGCCATTCCTGCCCTCAGGTTCGGTCCCTTCTGAGCTTGCCTTCCGAGTCTCCCTTCCGAGGTTGCCTTCCGAGCTTGCGAGCTTCCGCGAGGGGCGTCTCGGAGACGCTGTTTCGAGGTAGCCGGTCTCGTCCCAGGTCGATTCAAGAAGCGGACCGCTGACTGCCCTTCCCAATCCCACATCCTGCGGACGGGCGGCGACGCCGTGTCTGGGAGATCCGCTCCTTGGCGGATGGCACTCGCACCCGACCCGACTGGAGCTTTCCATGATGAGCCTTCGATCCGTGAGCAGTGAAGGCGCGGCGCCGCGGGACGCAGGGGGAGCTGTGCGCAGAGGGGAGCCGCGTGCGCGCCTGAGGCGTGCTCGCGCGGCCGCGCTCTCGGTGCTGGTGAGCATCGCGGTGCCGGCGATCCTGGCGGGGCCCGTCTGCGCGGAGCCGCTGCCCAGGGCGCACGCTGCTGCCGAGAGGTCCGGGGAATCGAGGGAAGAGAAGAGCGAGCCGACCCGTCGGGATCCGGCGCCGGCGAGCCCCGCAGGCGCGGAGCAAGCTCCACGAACGAAGACGCGGGAGAGCTCGCCCGATCGTCGCGCGAAGAGCGCCTCGGCGGCGACCGGCGACGAGAAGACGAGCGGGGCGGGGGGCCGGAACCGGAAGGAGAGGGCCCGTACCCGCAAGGAGGCGCCGCACGCGGCTGCAGACGCGGAGGGAAACGCGGGTGGCTCGGCGAAGGCGGGCGGCGGGAAAAAGGTGGTCGCCAAGAAGAAGGCGGGCGGCGAGAGGAAGAAGGAGAAGAGACGGGCGGCGCGCACGGCCGAGAGCAAGCGGCGCGGGGCGAAGAAGGGGGTGGAGCGGGAGGCGCCTCCGAAGCCGTGCCACGGACCGGTCCTGTCGATGGATCGCAGCGGGCTGGAGCCCGAGCGCCTCGAGCTGGTCGACTGCAAGGGGAAGCCGCGCGAGGAGGCCCGGCGCGCCCTCTCCTTGCTTGCGCGCCCGTGGGGCACGCCGCGGCCGATCCTGTCCGACGAGGGCGCGACCGCGCGGAGGCCGGAAGCGGCGAGCCGCAAGGGGCGGCGCGCCGGCGATGCGCCGCGAGCCGCCGGGAGCAGGGCGAGCGGGGTGCAGGCAGGGGAGATCGCGCCCGGCGTGCGGCTGCTCGATCCCGGGCTGCTCTCCCGCATCGACGCGCTGGCGCGGCGGTACCCGGGCCGGCTCGTGTCGCTCGTGAGCGGGTACCGGCCGCAGAGCCAGGGCAGCTTGCACCAGACGGGCCGGGCGCTCGATCTGCGCATCGCCGGGGTGCGTAACGACGAGCTCGCAGCCGCCTGCCGCGCGCTCGCCGACACGGGCTGCGGGTATTATCCGAACAGCTCGTTCGTGCACGTCGATGTGCGCGCGCCAGGGACGGGGAGCGTCTCGTGGATCGATGCGTCCGGACCCGGCGAGGCACCCCGCTATGTGACCGCGTGGCCGCCGCCGCAGGACGAAGGGCGAGGGGCGACCGAGCGGATGCCCGGCGAGGACGCGGAGGAGGTGCTCCGGCGGGAGCGTGGCGAGAAGGAGAAGTCCGCGAGCGCGGCGCCGGAGAAGATGGCGGGTCCCGCGCCGGACAAGGCGAGCGCGGCGCCGGAGAAGGCGGCGAGCGCGGCGCTGGAGACGGCGGGAGCGCCGGAGACGGCGAGCGCGACGCAGGAGAAGGCGGGAGCGTCGGAGACGGCGAGCACGACGCAGGAGAAGGCGGGACCGCCCGAGAAGGCGAGCGCGGCGCCGGAGAAGGCGGGAGCGTCGGAGACGGCGAGCCCGACGCAGGAGAAGGCGGGAGCGGTGACGGAGAAGACAGGAGCGGCGCCGGAGAAGGCGGCGAGAGGCACGCCGTAGTAGTGAGGCGGGATGGGTATCACGATTCCTCGCAGGCACGCCTCGGCGCTCGCCGGTACGTTCGGTCCGCTCGCGATCCATCGCCATGAAGTCATGGCTGCGGGCGCGTCTTATCCCGCCTTCACGCTGGAGCTCGCCGACTGGATCTCGGTGGCCGCGATCACGGATGAAGGTCAGTTCGTCCTGGTGCGGCAGTACCGGCACGGGGTCGACGCGGTGACCATCGAGACGGCTGGCGGCCTCGTCGATCCAGGGGAAGAGCCGGCGGCCGCAGCGCCGCGCGAGCTCCTGGAGGAGACGGGGTATGCCGTGGAGTCGCTCGAGACGCTCGGGTGGGTGCACCCGAATCCTGCGCTCCAGGCGAACCGCTGCTTCCTCTACCTGGCGCGCGGCGCGCGGCGGGTCGGCGAGCCCGAGGGCGACGAGCACGAGAGCACGGAAGCGGTCCTGATGAGCGCAGATGACGTGAGGGCGGCGATGCAGGACGGCCGGATCAGCCACTCGATCGCCGTGATCACCTTGCTGCGGGCGCTCGCCGTCGCGCATGAACCGTGGGAACGGCCTGTCCGCCGCCTCACGCGATAAGCTGCGTTATCGACGTCCTGCGTGAGCGAGAGCACCCGCATCGTTGCGGGCCGGTTGACACGGTCGGACCCGTCGCGTCTTGATGCCCGTCCTTCGCGGGCCACCCCTGGAGATCGGGAGCGGCGCGGCGGAGCGCAGCAATGGACCTCACGGGGAGGCCATGGAGACCCGATCGATGAGCCGTGTCCTTCGGCCGACAGCTCTCTTCTCTTCTTGTATTGGCGTTGTCCTGCTCGCGGGGTGCACGAGCTCCTCGCCCGCTCCGCTCGACATGGTGGCCACCACGGACGACGAGGACCGTGGGAGCGTCGGAGTCGAGAGCGCCGCCGCTGGACCTGGAAGCCCAGACCCTGCGCCGGGCGCCGGCTGTGACGAGCTCTCGGTCGAGCTCCAGAGTGCGCTCGACGCGGCCGTGGATGTGCAGCGGCTCCCCGGCGCGGCCGCCGCCGTGCATCTCGGCGGGTGCAGCTGGCTCGGCGCGGCGGGGGTCGCGGACACCGAGGCCGACGTGGCCATCCAGCCCGGCGATCTCTTCCGCGCAGGGAGCATCACGAAGACCTTCGTCTCCACGCTGGCGCTGATGCTCCGCGCGGAAGGCCGGCTGTCGCTCGACGACGCCGTCTCGGCGTACGTCGGCGGTGTCCCCCGCGGAGAGCAGATCTCCGTGCGACAGATCCTGAACCACACGAGCGGCGTCTTCGACTACACGGCGCTCGACGAGTTCTGGACCGCGGCCTTCGACGATCCGACGCGCGCGTGGACGCCCGCGGAGCTCATCGCGCTCGCGGCGTCGAAGCCGCCGTATTTCGAGCCAGGGCGCGGCTTCGCCTACTCCAACACGAACTACATCATCGCCGGCCTGATCGTCGAAGCGGCCTCGGGAGAGCCCATCGGCGAGCTGCTCCGCGCCCGCGTCCTCGAGCCGGCGGGGCTCGCGCACACCTACCTCGACGGCGCCGAGGAGGCCCTGCCCGGCCTCGTGCACGGTTACGGGCGGAGCCGGGGGGAGCTCGTCGAGATGACCTCCGCGATCGACGCGTCGGCGGCCGGCGCCGCGGGCGCGCTGGTCTCGACCACGGGCGATCTCACGCGCTTCTACCGCAAGGTGCTCGACGGCACGCTGCTCGGCCCCGCCGAGCTCGAAGAGATGACCGCGTGGGTCGACGCGCCCCTCGGCGAGGTCACCGGGTACGGCCTCGGGCTGTCGCGCCGGGAATCTCCGCTCGGCGTCCAGGTCGGTCACGACGGCGGTATCTGGGGCTTCACGTCGTCGTCTTATTACGCGGTCGACAAGGATGCTTCCATCACCGTGCTCGTCAATCTCGACGGCGGCGATGTCGGCAGGATCGTCGATGATCTGTCGAATGTCCTGATCACGCCCTGAGCCGGGAAGGGGACAGTCGGTTCGATATCGGCGCGCACGCGCGCAGGCCGGTACCGGTCGCTGTCCACCGCGCGCACACGAGACGCCCCGCGGCGTGCGAGGCGCGCGCGCGGCGGCGGTCTGCCGCGAACGGGCCTCACGCTTGCATCGCCGTGGACGCAACCCGCACGGGATGATTCCCGGCGAGACGCTCGCATCGTGAAAGGATTCCGTGATGAAGCTGGTCAAAGCGCTCGGGGCCCTGGCGCTGTCCGGAATGGCGCTCGGCACCGCGCAGATGGCTGCTGCGGGGAGCACGACGCCCATCGAAGATCTCGTGCTCGTCGAGGAGACAACGAGCTCGGACTTCCCCGACGCCAGGATTCCCCCGGATGATGTCCCATATCATGGGCATTTCCGGCCGTTCAGGCCGTTCTGGCCGCACAGGCCGTATGGGCACTTCCGGCCGATCAGACCCTTCAGGCCGTATGGGCACTTCCGGCCGGCCAGACCCTTCAGGCCGTACGGGGACTTCCATCCCTACGGGCAGCCCGATGACCCCGGGCGATCAGAGGCAACGCCGGCAGAGCATCGCCCCGGGCCGATCCTGCGCCTCGGAGAGCCTCGCTGACCTCGATCCAGGAGCGGCCGCCGGGGGCGGCTGGGTCCGCGTTCCTCGCGCCGCGGCGCGCCCGGCCCGATGGCGTATGCTGCGCCCGATGCGCTCTCACGACGCGGGCCGCCCAGGCGCCCCGCCCGCCGCCCCCTCGCCCGCCGAGCTCTTCCACCGCATCTTCGCGCTGCTCGCCGACATGGAGGGAGCGCAGAGGGCCAAGGTCATCGACCTCGCGAGGCGCCTCATCCCGACGCTCACGGCCGAGGACATCCGCAACCCGCACGACTTCCCCGGCCTCGACGACCCCGACTGGCACTTCGAGGACGGGCAGCTCGCCGGCATCGAAGCCGTCCGGTTTGCACTCCGCGGCCTCGCGAGCGATGTTCTGGGGGATGGCGAAGAGCGCGAAGCGCGAGAGAGACACGAGAACGACGGCCAGCCCGGAGCGAGCCGCGAAGGCGGCGGCGCGCAAGGTGAATGAGGCGTTCTATCAGCCGTTCTCCACGCTCCGGCAGCTGAACAAGGCCAAGCCGGCGCCCGAGGCGAAGCCCAAGGCGACGGCGGCCTCGCCCGAGGCGAAGCCCAGGACGACGGCAGGCGCGCCCGAGGCGAAGCCCAGGACGACGGCAGGCTCGCCCGAGGCGAAGCCCAGGACGAGATCGCCCGCGCCCCCGGGCGCAGGCGCGGCGCAGCGGGCAGGCGCCGAGCCGGCGCCGCGGCCCGTCGACCCCGAGACCTTCGCCATCTACATGGCCGGCGTCCGCGTGCTCGAGGATCGCGCGACCCGGATCCCGGTCACCGCCAGCCGCGTCGAGCGGGCCGCGCTCCCGACGATCGCGTTCGATCCGGACGAGGACGCGCGCTCGCGCATGCGCTCGCTCGTCATCGAGGGGATCAAGTTCGAGACCACGGACGACAGCCAGCGCATCGAGGGCCGGCGCCTCGACGTCGATCCGCGCGAGCTCAGGCGGCTCCGCCGCGCCCGCTACGCCGTCGACGGCACCCTCGATCTGCACGGCCTGAGGCTCGAGGCGGCGCGCGAGGCCGTCGAGGCGTTCGTGTGCAAGCGCCAGCGCGACGGCGACCGCGTCGTCGCCATCGTCCACGGCAAGGGCAACCACTCGCCCGGCGGCCACGCCGTGCTCCGCGGCGAGATCGCCGCCTGGCTGAGCAACGGCCGCGTCGCCCGCCACGTCGCCGCCTTCGCGACGGCCCCGGACGCGGAGGGCGGCGCAGGCGCGTTGCTCGTGCTGCTCACGCGATGAGGCCGGAGCCGCGCGCCGAGCCCGAAGGTGCGCCGGGGCACGCGCTGCAGCCGAAGGCGCGCGCGCCGCGCCGCGCCCTCGCGCCGGCCGCCGCGCTGCTCGCCCTGGTACCCGCGTGCGCGCCCGCCCCGGCCGCGCCGCCCGGGCCGCCGAGGCCCGCGACGCCCGCGCAGGCGGCGTCGACGCTCGGCGACAGCGAGCTCGGCGAATACCGCTCGGATCGCTTCGATCTCCGGCTCCCCCTGCCCGACGCGCGCGGCTTCCGCGTCGAGGACGGCGAGGGCCCCTGGCTCGTCGCGACCCACGCCGCGTCGTCGACGTCGCTGCTCGTGCGCACCTGGCGCGAGGACGGCCGCGCGAGCCGCGCGGCGTGCGAGGCGCGCGCGCGGCTCTGGCGCGACCTGCCGCGCCCCGGCGAGGGCCTCACCGCCGCCGAGCGCCGGATCGACGTGCCGGAGGGGTTCGACACGGTCGTGGTGATCGGCGTCGCCGACTCCCCGCCGGGAGCGCCGATCGACGGCTTCGCGGTCGCCTTCGGCGGCTCCGGCCGGCGCTGCTTCGCCTTCGTCGCGGAGACGCGCGCCGCGGGGCCCTCGGCGGAGCAGCTCGTGGCGGAGCGGCTCGCCGCGGTGGTCGAGATCTCGCTCGGCGGCCTCCGCCTGCTGCGCGAGATCGCGCCCGCCGTGCCGCGCGAGCCGCCGCCGTGAGCCGCCGCCGCGAGCCGCCGGCTCAGCGGTAGACGCCGCCCCGCGCGCGGGACTCGAGCGCCGCGGCGAGCTCCTCCTCGCCGATCGACCAGGCCTCGGCCGACAGCGCGCGCGCCTCGACGGGCTGGAGCGCCTCCACCGCGTGCGGCGCGAAGCGCAGCCGCGACAGCGACAGGAGGCGCTCGAGCGCCTCGGACGCCACGCCGCCCTGGAGCTCCTGCCGCCACGCGCGATCGATCGCCTCGAGCCGCGCGGGGCTCCTCCACGCGTCGGCGATCACCACGCGGCCGAGCCGCGCGTCGATGGCGTCGATCCCCGTGGGCAGCGCGACGATCGCCTGCTGCGCCGCGCGCGCCGGGTCGCCGAGGCCCAGCGAGAGCAGCGCGCGGGCCGCTTCGAGCAGCCGCGCCTCGTCGGGCCGGAGCGCGGCCCGATCGATCGACGGGAGCCGCTCCAGCGCGGCCGCGTAGCGCTCCCGGCGCGCGGCGTCGATCACGGCGGCCAGCGCGCGCAGGACCCTCGCCGTCGGCGGCGAGAACCACGGATCCGCGCCGGCGCGCGGGCGCTGCGCCGGGTCCTCGAGGTCGAGCGCGGCGGCGCGCCACACGGACGCGCGCGCGTCGAGGACGGCGCGCGTCGCCTTCACCGCGAGCGCGAAGAACAGGGCGGCCGGGAGCAGGCCCTTCACGCCCCAGATCTCGCTGAGGAAATAGCTCGCCGCGACGAGCGACGAGAGCGTGAGGAAGAGCAGCAGCCGCCGCCGGCGCCTCGCGTCGTCGCCCGCGGCGCCTGCAGCCCCGTCCGTCGCGCCGACGAGCTCGGCGCACCACTCGAGCAGCCACGTGAAGGCGGATCCCACGTCTGCGGGATCAGGATGCCCTCCGCTAGGCCTCCGCGCGAGGCCTTTCGATCTCCGCGCAGAGCGCCCGGGTGAAGTCGCTCGTGCTCGCGGCGCCGCCGAGGTCGCGCGTGCGCACCTGGCCGGCCCGGTAGAGCGTCGTCAGGGCCCGCTCGATCCGATCGCCCGCGTCGTGCTCGCCGAGGTGCCGCAGCATCATCACGGCGCTCTGCACGAGCGCCGTCGGGTTCGCGTAGCCCTTGCCCGCGATGTCCGGCGCCGACCCGTGCACCGCCTCGAAGACCGCCGCGTCGTCGCCGATGTTCGCGCCGGGCACGATCCCGAGCCCGCCGACAAGGCCGGCCCCGAGGTCCGAGAGGATGTCGCCGTAGAGGTTCTCCGTCACGATCACGCCGAGCCGGTTCGGATCGCGGACCATCGTCATGGCCGCCGCGTCGACGATCATCTCGCCGAGCTGGATCTCGGGGTGCCCCACGGCCACCCGCCGCGCGCAGTCGAGCGCGAGGCCGTCGGAGATCTTCATGATGTTCGCCTTGTGGACGATCGTCACCTTGCTCCGGCCGTGCTTCTTCGCGTACCGGAACGCGAACTCCGCGATGCGCGTCGAGCCCCGCTCGGTCGTGAGCTTGATGCTCTGGGCCACGCCGGGCAGGATCATGAGCTCGAGCCCGGCGTAGAGCCCCTCGGTGTTCTCGCGCACGATGACCATGTCGACGTCGAACCGCGGGTCGACGCCCGGCAGGCTGCGGATCGGCCGCACGTTCGCGTAGAGGTCGAGCGTCTGCCGGAGCGTGACGTTGACCGAGCGGAACCCGCCCCCGATCGGCGTCGTCACCGGGCCTTTCAGGGCGATCCGGTTCTTCCGCACGGCGTCGATCACGGGGAGGGGGAGCGGCGAGCCCGTCAGCTTCGCGACCTCGATGCCCGCGTGGTGGATCTCCCAGTCGACGGCGACGCCGGCGGCGGAGACCACATCCTGAGTCGCCGTCACCACCTCCGGGCCGATGCCGTCGCCCGGGATCAGCGTGATGCGATAGGCCATGGGCCGTCCCATTAGCAGGTGCGCAGGCGGGAACAATGGACAAGCGCGGTAGTGTTGCAATGGCGCAAACCACGCGCCGCGTCAGCGCGCCGCGCCTGGTGGACGCGGTGACGGGGCGCGGCGACGGAGAGAGGCGCGCGAGGCGGCGGGTCGGGCGGCTCGATACGGCCTTTTACAATCGCGCGCGACCTCGGTAGGGTACGCGTCCGCACGGCCTGACAGGCCGCTGTCACCTGGAACCGGGCGCGGGCCGAGCCATCGGCCCCAGCTCATGTTCACCAACTAGAGTGAAGGAGCGTGCTCATGCACCCTCGTGTCTTGAAAGGTCGCAGAACCGCCTTCGCGGCCTTCTTGCCTGCCGTGATCGCGTCGTCCTCGCTGGGGTGCGGCTACTCCGAGGAGGAGTGGAAGGCCCAGCTCGACAAGTACAACCGCCTTCAGAGCCAGCACCAGACCACGGAGGGCCGCCTCGCCGAGACGCAGAAGGAGCTCGAGGCGGCCCAGGCGAAGGTCGCGGAGCTGACGAAGCAGCTCGAGGCGGCCGGGGTCGACATCGGCAAGCTGAACGAGAACCTCCAGGCGACGAGCACGCAGGTGTCGCAGCTGAGCTCGACGCTGGAGGAGCGCGAGAAGGCGCTCGCCGAGTTCAAGGCCCGCGCCCGCCAGCTGGAGGCGATCAAGGCGCGGTTCGAGACGCTCAAGAAGAAGCTGGACGAGCTCACGAAGCTCGGCCTGGCGGTGAACATCCGGAACAACCGGATGGTCATCTCGCTGCCGGGCGACGTCCTCTTCGACTCCGGGCGCGAGACGCTGAAGAAGGAGGGCAAGGAGATCCTCCTCAAGGTGGCGACGGTCGTCAAGAACGACAAGTCGCTGCTCCAGCGCGACTACCAGGTCGCCGGCCACACGGACAACAAGCCGCTCGTGGGCGGCCAGTTCCGCGACAACTGGGGCCTGTCGCTGATGCGCGCCCGCGAGGTGCTCGTGTTCCTCGTCAGCCCGGCCGACGTCAAGGGCGGCGGGGGCGCGCTCCCCGTCGCGAACTGGAGCGCGGCGGGCTTCGCGGACACCGATCCGGTCGCGACCAACGACACCGACGAGGGCCGGCAGAAGAACCGCCGTTGCGACCTCATCGTGGTCCCGAGCGTCGAAGAGATGCTCGACCTCCGGGCGATCACGCAGTAACCCGCGATCTCGCGGCGCGCGCCGCGGGGGGCCGCCCGCGCGCGGCGCGCTCTTCGAGGGGCGCGTCCGCGCCGTCAGGTCAGCTCTCGTGTCCACCGCCCGGCGATGGCCGGGCGGTCCTGCGAAACTCGCTCGGCGTCTGGCCGGTGACGGCGCGGAACGCGGCGGCGAACGCGCCGAGGCTCTGAAAGCCGACGTCCAGCGCGACCTGCGTGACGCTGGCGCTCGGGCCGGAGAGCAGGTCGATCGCCCGGAGCACGCGCGCGCGCGTGACGAAGCCGCGCCACGTGACGCCGGTCTCCTCGCGGAACCGCCGCCGCAGCGTGCGCTCGGTCGCCCCTGCGAACGCCGCGGCCCGCGGGAGATCGGCGCTGGCGACGTCGCGCAGCGCGCACTCGATCGCGCGCTGCACCGGCCGCGTCTTGCCGCGGGGCAGCCGGTACGTGGCGCCGCGATCGAGGAGCGGGCCGATGATGTCCGCCATCGCCGCGAAGAACGTGTTGGCCGCGGCGTCGTCCGGACGCCGCGCGACCGGCCAGCGGCGCGCGTAGATCACCATCTCGCGCAGGAGCGCGGGGATCTCGAAGATCCTCACCGCCGCGAGGGGGGAAGGGAACGCGGCGGGCTCGAAATAGATCGAGACGATGGACGCGTCGCCGCAGGTGGTGGCGTGCCGCTCGCCCGCGGGGATGAGCGCGGCGAGCTGCGGGGGGAGCAGGAAGGACGCGTCCTCGACCTCGAGGCGCGCCGTGCCGGCCAGAGGGCAGAGCAGCTGGTGCCGCGCGTGGGTGTGCCAGCCGTACACGGCTCCCCGCAGCTCGTCTTCGTAGGAGAACGCGCGCGCGCCGGCATGGTCGAGCCCGAGCCGCGCGAGGTGCTCGGTGGTCTCCGTCGGGGTCAGGACGCGGGCTTGCAAGGCGTGGCCTCTCGGCGGTGATCTTTGTCCGATCGCCGGCAGCCGTAAAGCCGGAGCGCGTCCATCTTCGAGCGCCATGAAGCAAGCCACCCCCGCGGCGCACGATGCGTTGATACAGGAACAGTTCACCCGCCAGGCCAGGCCGTTCGCCGAGGTCCGGGCCCACTCGGCGGAATCCGCCATGGGGCTGCTGCTCGACGCGCTCGCCCCGGCGCCGAGCGACGCGGCCCTGGACGTGGCCTGCGGGCCGGGGATCGTCGCCTGCGCGCTGGCCCAGCGCGTGGCGAGCGTGCGGGGGCTCGACATCGTCCCGGCGATGCTGGAGGAGGCGCGGAAGAGGCAGGCGAGCCTCGGCCTCGCCAACGTCACCTGGGAGCTCGGCGACGCGAGCCGGCTGCCCTATCCGGACGAGAGCTATCGCCTGGTCACGACGCGCTACAGCTTCCATCACCTGCTGGAGCCGCTCGTGACGCTGCGCGAGATGGCCCGCGTGTGCCAGAGGAGCGGGCGAGTCGCCGTGATCGACGTGGCGCCGGCCGAGGACAAGCGGGCGGCGTACGACGCCGCCGAGAAGATCCGCGATCCGTCGCACGCGAGCGCGCTCACCGAGCGCGAGCTCGGCGCTCTGTTCGACGCCGCGGGGCTGGAGATCGAGACGACGACGCGGTACCGGCTCGAGGTGGAGCTCGAGGCCGCGCTCCGGGCCTCCTTCCCGGAGCCCGGCGGAGCGGACCGGCTCCGGGCCCTCTACCGCGCCGACGTCGGCGTCGACGCGCTCGGCGTGGGCGCGGAGCTCCGGGGGGACGAGGTCCACTTCGCCTATCCGATCGTCATCCTGGTGGGCCGGAAGCGCGGCTGAGCCGAGAGGCGCCTTCTGCGCGGCGAATCGAGGCGCCAGGGCTCCGCAGCTCAGGGGAGCGGCGCGGCCGGGCAGGAGGGATCGGTCGTCGCCTCGACGTCGTCCACGTGCAAGGCCTCGTTGTCGAGCGGCGCGTCGCAGGTCCCGCTGGCTCTTATCTTGAACGAGAGTTGCTGGGGCCTGCCCGCCGTGCGCGGATCCAGGCAGATCGTCTGTTGCGTCCAGCGCTCGCTGGCAGCCAGGGCGCCTCCTGGCGTCGAGGAGGCGGTCGCCGCGAGGAGGTGGCTCGTGCGGTACCAGAACTTCAGCGCCGGACCGGCCGTCCCCTGAGGCTCGGGGACGGTGAACACGGTGGAGGCCGAGGGCTCGCGGCACGGCTTCCGCACGGACAGCGAGAGCGAGACGTCGCCGGCGTGCGCGGCCGCTGAGTCGACGGCGAGCCTGGCGCTGCCGCGCGCGGGGTCCTCCGCGTTGAGGACCCATGTCGGCGAGAGGCCCGCGTCGGCGCCGTCGTTCTCGAAGCCGGGGTCGAAGAGCGGCGCGTCCCCGGGGCAGCGGTCGTCGGAGACGATGGCGAGGTCATCCACCGTGAAATCCCGCTTGTTCTCCTCCATGCACCGCTGGCTGTGCCGGTTCCGGAAGGCGAACGCGAGGCGGTGCGCCATGCCGAGCGCCCATCGGGGCAGGCAGGTATGCGAGACCTGCGCCTCGCCCGTGCCCGTCAGGGCCGTCAGCCGGTGCGTGCTCAGCATCACGTCGACGATGGCCCCCGGGCTGCCACGGCTCCAGATGCGGAGCGCTGGGCTCGGCAGCGCGGCGGACGGCAAGGGCGCCGAGAGCGTGCCCTCGAGCGAGGGAACCTGGCAGAAGAGCGTGGTGGCGAGATGTCCGCCCTTGCCGCCGCCCTGGCCCAGGCCGCGCTCGATCTCGGAGACGCCGCCCTCGGGGGTCGCCTTCCAGCCGGCGACGCCTGCTTCGAAGTCGCCGTTCAGCACCTGGCCAGGCGGCGGGCACTCGTTCATTTCATCAGGCTGAAGGGCGACGTCATCGAACGTCAGCGTGAAGTCCTGTCCGGTGTCCTCATCGCACAAGGGAGAACGCCGGGCGGGCCCGAGGAGCAGCTCGATCGGCCTGCCGTAGGCGCGCTCTCCCAGGCACACGCGTTGCGGGGCAAAGGACGAAGAGGGCATGAGATCGAGGTTGGTGAACCCTCCGTCGATCCGGACCCCGACCCCCGGCGGGCCGAGGCAGTCCATCGCGAGCTCGCAGCCGATGCGCGCGGCGAACGTGAGCAGGAGCGGTCCAGCGCACGCGAGGTCCGGCATCGAGAGGCGCTGATAGAAGCCGGCCATCTGGCACACCGCGTCTCTCCCGATGATGCCGGCCCCGGGGTTGCCGTTGCCCTCGGCCTCGGGGGAGACGAGCGCTGCCCCCGTGGTGCCCCACGTATCCGAGCGCTGGAATGAAGGGTCCTCCGGGCCTCCCCACCAGTCGCAGTCGCCGTCGACCATCGGATCATCATCGGCGCTGGCACACTCCGAAATACATACGCCGTCTGCGCAGCGGAGCCCGTCGTCGCACTGGCCCAGAGGCCCACAGGGACAGCCCTCCTCACCAGGAGGGCTGTCGGCGCCCCCGCCCGCGTCCTCGCCGCCCGCGCTCTCGGCTCCGCCGTCGCCTCCCGCCCCGCCTGCGCCCGCCGCTGCGCCGGCAGAGCCCTGCTCCGTCCCGGAGCAAGCGCTCGCGAATGCGCCAAGCACGGCAGCGACACAGCAGGTCAGCGGGCGCGACCATCCCATCATCAATTCAAGCTAGCGGGGGAATCACGGGATCGCAAGGTAGACAGGATGTTTCCTTTTTCCCGGAGAGACATCGAGATAAGGAGAACTCTCAAGTCGTATCGGGCGAAGCCGGAGACGCGGACGTCCGCAGGCTGAACTCGAGCTCATCCGCTTCATCCGCTTCATCCGCTTCATCCGCTTCATCCGCTTCAACAGCGCATCGTAGCGCGGGCAAACTTCGGTTGAGGAAGCGCAGCGAGTGCGAGCGTCCGAGAGGCGGGCGCGCGTCCGGCGGCTCGTCGTGCGAGCGCAGGAGTGTCCACGAGAGCTCCGCGGCGCGAGACGGGCGACGACGCGTCGCGTGCTTGGCCCCGCGCCGAGCGCGTCAGCCGCCGGAGGCAGCGCCGAGCGCCGCGGAGGGCACGAGGCTCGAGACGGGGCTCCCCCCGGCATTCACGCCAAGGAAGGCCCGCAGCTCGGCGAGCAGCGGACCTGACTCGCCGACGAAGGGGAGGTGATCGTCGCCCGGCAGCTCGACGTGGCGCGCGCCGCGGATGCGGCCGGCGAGATCGCGCCCGGCTGCCGCCGGGACGGCCCGATCGCCGGCCCGGTGCAGCACGAGCGTCGGGACGCTCACCCGGCCCAGCGCGGACCGGACGTCGGCCGCCGCGTGTGCCCGGAGCATGCGCGCCGCCCCGCCAGGGCTCGCGCCGTGGCGCAGGTACGCGGCCCAGAAGCGCCGGAACGCGCCGTCCTCCGCCGCGGACGGGGCCAGGCGTTCGAGGAAGAGCGGCTCGCCCCAGCCGCTCCGCAGCGCGCGCTCGGCCTCCTCGGCGTCCTCGCCGGCGAGCCCGAAGAGGCACCCCGGCCAGGCAGACATCTGCGCCGCGCTCCCGAGCGCGACCAGGGCGCGCGCCCGGGCCGGGTGCGCCGCCGCGAGCAGCGCGCACGGCGCGAATCCGGCGCCGACGCCGAGGAGCGCGGCGCGCGCGACGCCGGCCGCGTCCAGCACCGCCAGCAGATCCTCCGCCTGCTGCTCGGCCGGAGCGCCCGCGCCCTCGCGCTCGCTCATCCCGGTGCCGCGCTGGTCGAGCACGATGAGCCGCGCCCACGCGCCGAGCTCGGCGAAGAACCGGGAGATGAGCGCGCCCTCCCACGCGGCCTCCACGTGCGTCACCCACCCCTGGACCAGCACCAGATCGATCGGCCCGCCGCCCGCGGTCCTGTAGGCCAGGCTCGCGTCGGCGCTCGTGGCGAAGCGGGTCTCCGCGGCGTGCAGCCGCGCGGGCGCCCGCGTGGAGGAGACCACCCCCTCCCGCGCGGCCTCGAGCCCGCGCCGCATCGCCTCGGCGACCTGCGCGTACGCGCTCGCCCAGGCCCGCGCGGTGGCGGGCGACCACGCGTCCCCTTCGAGCTCCTCGAGCACCTCGAGCAGCGCGCGGCCCACGGCGTCGAAATGCTCGGGCAACGCGGCGTACGTCGCGTGGCGGCGACCGAGCGCCTCGAGCATCTCGACCAGCTTGTCCGGCGCGCGCAGGTTGTCGACCACGAGCTGAAGCGCCGCGGCGAGCTTGAGCCGCTGCTCGCGCATGTCCGGCGGGAACAGCGCCCGGAGCGCCGGCTCGCGGGCGAAGAGCCGCTCGTAGAAGCGCGTCACGAGCGCCTCGGCGCGCGGGGCGAGGCGCTCGAACGAGGCGCGCACGACGCCCGCGCCCGCGTCCTGCGCGCTCGCGGGGGACGACGCGGGGCGGACGATCTGGAACGCCCGGCAGAGCGCCTCGGTCTCCTCGAGCGCGGCCTGCACCTCCTCGGCCGACGCGAAGCGCGCCTCCGGCTCGCGCAGGACGCAGCGATCGATGACGGCCGCGAGCATCTCCGGGACGTCGGGGCAGAGCGACCGCAGCGGCGGGAGCGCCCGCGCCGTCACCCAGCTGGCGATCGCGTGCACATCGAGCCCCGCGTGAGGCAGCCGGCCCGCGCACAGCTCGTAGAAGACCAGCCCGAGCGCGTAGACGTCGGAGCGGGACGTGCCGGCGGTGCCCGCCCAGAGCTCCGGCGCGAGGTAGAGCGGCGTGCCCATCATCATGCCGCCGTCGGTGAGGCTCGCGGTCCCGAGCGTGGAGGCCGCGTCGAGCGCCACCGGGATCGCGGTCGTCAGGGCGGACATGTCCGTGAGCGCCCACGGCGCGGGCGCGACGGCGGAGCTCGGCGCGGCGCGAGGGCCCGCGTCGAGGGCGGGGGCGCCGGGCCGGTCGGCGAGCTTGGCGAGGCCGAAGTCGAGCAGCTTCACCTCGCCGCTCGCGTCGAGCATCACGTTCGCCGGCTTGATGTCGCGGTGGAGGACGCCCCGCCGGTGCGCCGCGGCGAGCCCGCGCGCGAGGCCGAGCGCGAGGCGCAATGCGGCGGGCCACGGGATCGGCTTCGGGAGCAGCTCGAGCGGCTCGCCCTCGACGAACTCGTAGGCGATGTACGGCCGCCCGCGCACCTCGCCGATCCGGTAGACGGCGACGACGTTGGGGTGCTGGAGGCGCGCGATCGCGCGGGCCTCGACGCGCAGCCGCTCGATGGTCCTGGGATCCGGGCTGTCCGCCGCGACGAACTTGAGCGCGACGGGCCGGTCGAGGACCTCGTCGTGGGCGAGGTACACCTGCCCCATGCCCCCGCGGCCGAGCGGCCGCACCACGCGGTAGTCGTCGAAGGCCGACGGCGGCGCCCACGAGAGCGGGGGCGACGGCGGCCGCTCGCTCTCGCCGAAGCGCTGGTGCGTCGCGTGGAGGAAGAGCGGCGCCCCGAGGTCGCTCTCGCTCGGGCGCGTCGAGAGCCGCGCGCGGCAGCCGTCGCAGCCGGCCACGTGCCCGCGGATGCTCGCCGCGTCGTCGTGCGGGAAGTTGCCCGCGAGCCAGGTGGCCAGGGCGTCGTCGGACGGGCACGGGATCATGCGCTGCTGTTCTCCGGAGCGACATTCTCCGTGCGCGCTGTGGGCAGCGCAATGGCCGCGCGGTCTGTGCCGCGCTGCGCTGCCCCGCCGTCGTGAGAGGCAGCACCTGCGCGCCTGTCCTCGCCGTGCGGCGCTGGTGCGCGGCGCGAGCCGGCTCTCGGGCGGCGGCCGCGCTCCTCACAGGGCCGGTCGATCGGGCGGCTCCGGGCGCCCGCGCCGCGCGGCGCGGGCCTCCACCTCGCCGAGCAGCCGCGGGCCCGCGCGCTCGCCCGCGCCCGCGAAGAAGGCGCGGGCCTGGGCGAGGTCGCCGTGCGCCGCGTAGAGCTCGACGAGCTCTCGCTCCGCGGCCTCGTCGATCGTCGCCTCCAGCGAGCCGGCGCGCGCGGGGCCGAGCTGCACGATGGCGCGCAGCGCCCTCATGGCCCCCTCGGTGGCGCTTCGGCCGCCGAGGCCCCGCAGGCTCCACGACTTCACGTAGAGCGCGCGCTTGCGGAGCGGCGCCCCCGCGGCGCCGCGGAGCGCGCCGTCGCAGGCGATCACCGCCTCGTCGAGGCGCCCCGCGGCGAACGCAAGGTCGGCCAGCGCGAGGTAGGCCTCGGCCGCCTCGCCGGACGCCGGGTGCTCGAGCGCGAGCTGGCGCAGCCGCGCCTCGGCGCCGCGCGCGTCCCCGCTGTCCTGGAGCGCCCGCGCGAGCGCGAGGAGCGCTCGCGGCCGCTGCTCCGCCGCGCGCAGCGCCGGCGCGTCGACGAGCGCCGCGTAGGCCGCCGCGACGCCCGCCCGCAGCCGCGCGGCCTCTGCTTCGAGCGCCGCCCGCCGCGCCGCGCCGCGCCCGCCGGCCGCGCCCGCCTCCGCGGCCTGGTCGAGCACGAAGAGCTGCACGCCGATGACGCGGTAGCGCCCCGCGAGCGACTCCGCTTCACGGAAGATGGGCTCTGCCGCCGCGCTCGCGCCGGCGTCCGCGCCGTCCGCGCCGCCGCGCGCGGCGGGCGCCGGCGCTCCAGCGCCCGTGCCGGGGTCCGCGCCGCCTCGCGCGGCGAGCGCCGGCGCTCCCTGCGCGGCGCACCCCGCCGAGGCCAGGGTGAGCGCCATGAACGCGGCGACCCGCCGCGCCGTGGCTCTGCGCCGCTCCGTGAGACTGCTGGCGGTCTTCGCTGCGCGCTCCACAACCCGTGACACTTCTTCTCCTCGTGACTCGCCGCCGGCAGAGAGGGCGAAACGCCGCGCGCTTCGTGCCGAACGGCGCGGGAAGATAACCGCGGGCGCCCCAGGGACCAGGGCAATCCACGGCGGACGCGCCGATTCTCTCCCTGAACCACGCGGACAACAGCGCCTTTCGAGCGCCTTGCGTGGCGGCGCACACGCGGCGCGCGGCGCGGAGCGACGCGCCGCAGAGCACGCACCTCCAGCACGCTCCGCCTCGGCCCATGCATTGCGTCTCGGCCTTCATCGCTCCGCGCCCGGACCGGCGCTTCACACCGGGCGGGGCGTATCCGGATGGAGAGTCACGACATGGCGACAAAAGTGAACTGCCTCCCGTTCACGATCCCCACGATGCCGCGCCTCGGGCTCGCCGACCTGGAGGCGCGCTTCCGACGTATCTCGCTCCTCATGTACGACACGAAGGTTCCGATCGCGACGCTCGAGAAGGAGGTCTATCCCTACCTTGCCCGTGGCATCGAGTTCGTCAATCCATGGCGGCGCGTGCGCGGGATCGAGACGTACCAGGTCGGCCTCTCTGGAGCTCGCGTCGGCGGCCGCTTCGACCTCGACGTCTCTCAGCTGAGCGTCCGGCTCTCCGAGCCGCGTGACGCGGGCCGCGCCCTGGTCGACAGCACCTTGTACCTGCGGCTGTTCCCGCGCTGCGCGTACCCCGTGCGGGTGATCCTGACCTACGATTTCTGCATGATCGACGGCGGCGAGAGCTTCGAGATCACGCGCCACGAGGAGATGTGGCGCATCGGGGACATTCTTCGGAGCGCTCCGCTGCTGGGCCGCTCCTACGATGTCTTCCGTTCCTGCTCGGGTTACCTCTTCACCGGCGCGCTGCTCCTGTCCCGCGCGGTCGCTGTCCGTCCGCCTGGCGCCGAGGCCGCGCGGGGCGAGCCGGATCCGTCACGCTGACGCCGCGCGCGCGGCCGTGGGGTCGCCACGAAGCCGAGCGCCGCTCGCCTGAGCGCGGGCCGGCGATCTCTCGGAATCGACGAAATCGACGGGACCGAGGGAATCGAGGGAACCGAGGGAACCGAACGCCGGTCCACGTGTCGGAATGTCCCCGGCGCCCTGGTCTTCTCCGGCCGGGGACATCCCGACAACCCTCGTTCACTCACGGAGCAGCTCGATGGGAAATCTGCCGCCCGGGCCGAAGTCGCTCAGCCTTGTGGATACCATTCGCGCAGGATTCATTTCCTCCGAGCCCGTCTTCAGGCGCTACGCCGCCGAGTACGGCCCCACGTTTCGCCTGAGGTCGCCGAACGGGATACTGACCATCACGGGCGATCCGGAGGCGATCCGCGCGGTCTACACGGCCGACCCCGACGAGTTCGATGTCTGGGGTGTCCAGCTGACGGAGCCGGTCTTCGGGACCTCGTCGGTGGTCGTGACGGCGGGCGCGCGGCACCGGCGCGATCGGCGGCTGCTCGCCCCGCCGTTCAGCGCCGGCGCGATGCGGGGTTATGGCGACGCGATCGCGGAGATCAGCCTGGACGTGGCGTCGCGGTGGCGGCCGGGCCGCTCGTTCTCGATGCTCGCGGCGACCCAGGCGATCGCGCTCGACGTGATCGTCCGCGTGGTCTTCGGCGTGCGCGGCGAGGCGCGCGTCGGCAGGACCCGCGAGGCCGTGCTCGGGCTCATCGAGTCGCTGAGCCCGAGCTTCATGATCATCCCCGCGCTCCGCCGCGACTTCGCCGGCTTCGGCCCTTACGCGCGCCACAAGCGCGCGGCCAGGGCGCTCGACGCGCTGCTCTTCGAGGAGATCCGGGCGAGGCGCGCGGAAGGGGACGCTTCGCAGGACATCCTGGGCCTGATGATGAGCGCCCGCCACGACGACGGCGCGGGCATGAGCGACGTCGAGATCGCGGACCAGCTCCGGGCGCTCCTGTTCGCTGGCCACGAGACGACGGCCATGTCGCTCGGGTGGGCGATGTACTGGCTGCACCGCGAGCCGGCCGTGCTCGCGCGCCTCCTCGACGAGCTCGACACGCTCGGTCCCGCGCCCGAGGCGGACGCGCTCGCGTCGCTGCCGTACCTGGAGGCGGTGTGCCTGGAGGCGCTTCGCCTCCACCCGCCGGTGGTGGACGTGGCCCGCGTCGTGAAGAGGCCGTTCCGGCTCAAGGGCTATACCATCCCGGCCGGCGAGGCGATCGCCGCCTCGCCGCTGCTCCTGCACGGCCGCGAGGATCTCTACCCGTCGCCGGAGCGATTCCGCCCTTCGCGGTTCCTCGATCGGAAATTCACACCCTTCGAGTTCATCGCCTTTGGCGGTGGCGCCCGCCGGTGCCTGGGCGCGGCGTTCGCGATGTACGAGATGAAGGTCGCCCTCGGCACGATCCTCGGGAGATACCGGCTCCGGCTCGAGAGCCAGGCGCCCATTCACCACGTGCGCCGCGGGCTCACCATGGGGCCGAGCGGGGATGTGGCGATGATCCTGGAAGGGGAGCGCGAGCGAGCGAGGGCGGAAGGCCGCCCGGCTGCGGTCCAGGGCAGCCCCGCGGAGCCGGCGCTCCGGCCCGCCGCGCCGCAGCCGGCAGGGCGGTGCCCCATGGGCTTCTCCTGAGCGCCGCTCACCCGGTCTCCTCGCGCGCGGCCGGCCGGCGGCGCGCTCTGGCCTTCATCCTGTCCGCTCGTGCTCGCGCGGACGCCGATCCGCCCTCCGGCGGCGCTCCACGACGAGCGGCAGCCCATCCCGCGGCACGAGCGCCCGCCGGCCGCCTGCGCCCGCTTCGTACCCTGCGGGCAGCTCGAACCGGAACTCCCGCACCAGCGCCGCCAGCATGAGCTTCATCTGCAGCACGGCGGTCCGCTCGCCGATGCACTTGCGCATCCCGAGCCCGAAGGGGATGAACGCCGAAGGCGGGCGCTCCTCGTGCCATGGCGAGCCCGGCTCGAAGCGCTCCGGGAGGAACTCCTCCGGGCGCTTCCAGTACCGCGGAAGCCGCTGCATGACATACGGGCTCACGAGCACCTCGTCTCCTGCCACCGCTTGAGCCCCAGCCGGAACCGGTAGAAATCGCCGTACGCCAGGGTGCCGTCGAGCAGGAAGGCGAGGGGATCCGCGCGGAACTCCGGCCAGGAGCCGTGCAGAGGGTGCGCTTTCGGACCGGGGGAGCGGATCATGGCCAGTTCTCCGGGGGGAGCGTGGAGCCGCTGTTTGCATACGAGCGAGCGTCGGGCGGGGCGCCGGCGTTCCGCAATCAGGGGCGCGCGGCCGTCGCTCAGGAAGACAGCTGGGCGCCGGGGCTCGAAGAAGCGCGAAGGCTCAGGTACACCGCCGCGTGGCTCAGGTCCGAAGCCGCGCGGAGGCTGAGATCGACCACCGGATACCCGAAGTCACAGGTCGACGCGCCGGGCTGCGCGCGCACGTGGGCGGCCATCAAGAGGCCCGTTGCGCGCGCCTCTCTCACCGCCCCAGGGGCCCGCCGACCTGCAACCTGCACCTCGGGGCACCGGTGGCGCCCGACGGGCGAGGGGACCGGGCGCCGCCCCCCTCGCCGCACGCTTCGGCCCGGCGAAGGGGCTCTCGCCGGCCCTGCGATCCCACTTGATAATGTTAGTTAGCCTTACTAACTATTGGGGTGCCCGACACGCTGACGGTCTTCACCACGCTGCTGCTCGCGCGGATCGCTCGCGTGGATCGCACTGCCTTGCAGCTGATTCAGGAGCGCCTCGCCGAGCGGGGGGTCACGCTCGCGGAGTTCCGCCTGATCGGCGCGCTGCTCGGAGAGCGCGTGGGGCTCACCCAGCGTGAGCTCGCCGAGCGGCTGCAGATCACTGCCGCGTCGCTCTCGGCCCTCGTCGGCCGCCTCGAAAAGAAGGGGCTCCTCGAGCGGACCCCTGACGAGAGCGACGCGCGCGCCTTCCGCGTGCGCTTCACGCCTCAGATCGCGGAGTACGACTGGGTACAGGACGTGGTGGTCGAGGTGGAGCGCCGCGCGACGCGGGGCATTCCGGCCGCAGAGCTTGAGACCACGAGCCGTGTCCTCGCCGCCATGATCGGCAATCTCGAGATCGACGACACGCCCGTTCCATCATGAGGAGGCCATCATCAGGAGGAGAGAGAAATGAAGCCCGCACGCGCCGAGCTGATCGAGCGTGACGGCGAAGGGCGCGAGCGTCTCAAGATCTGCCCCCCTGCGCGCGATGTCCGCCTCGCGATCGAGCAGCGCGCCCAGCGCGTCGAGCTTCTTCGCCCAGAATCGCTCGTAATGAGCGGCCCAGTCGTAGACCGCGCGCAGCGGCGCGGCCTCCACGTGGTAGAGCCGCGAGCGCCCCTCCCGGCGGGGCGCGACGAGCCCGGCGTCGCGCAGCACCCTGAGGTGCTGCGAGATCGCCGACTGGGTCACGTCGAACATCGCGCACAGCTCGGTGACAGAGCGCTCCCCGCCGGCCAGCGCGTCGAGGATCGCGCGACGCGTGGGGTCCGCGATCGCGCGGAACGTCTCGTCCGGGAAGCGCGCGTTCGTCACCTCACGTCACCTCACGTCACCTCACGTTGCCGCGGGGAAGTGCTTCTTGGCGCCGGCGTCGAGCTCCTCCTGCGTGGCCGCCTTCTTCCGCGTCGCGAGCGACCAGCGGTGGCCGAACGGATCGGTCACGATGCCGTATCGGTCGCCCCAGAACATGTCCGCGAGCGGCATCTCGACGCTGGCGCCCGCCTCGACCGCGCTCTTCCACGTCGCGTCGACGTCGGGCAGATCGAGGTGGAGCGTCACCGCGGTGCCGCCGAACGCCTTCGGCGTGCGGCTCACCCCGCCGCGCTGCTCCGGGAAATCGTCGCTGAGCATCACGAGGCCGCCGTTCACCAGGAGGGCCGCGTGGATGAGCTTCTTGCCGTCCGGCGTCGGCTGTTCGGCCACCACCGTCGCGCCGAACGCGCGCCGGTAGAAGTCGATGGCCGCGCGGGCGTCGTCGACCGTCAGGTAGGGCGAAATGGGGGGAGGAGCGGGGGGTTCATGGCTCGCGGTCATGCGCTGCACCATATTAGTAACCTCTACTATGTCAACCGACCGGCACGGCGGCGAGCTCGCCCGCTCATGGACGGATCACGACCGTCCTTGGTGACGGGATCGCGCGCGGCGCCGCGAGCGCGCTCGATCCGTCCGAGCATCGCGGCGGCGACGGCGAAGCGCCGCGCGGAATCGCGGGCGCGCTGCACGGAATCGCGGGCGCGGCGCGCGCGAGCGGGCGAGCGGCGCCGGGGAATTCGCGTGCGAGGAGGTCTGATCACCCTCTACGCTGAGCGCCTCCTCGAACCGCGAAGGTTGCCATGAGCGATGACATCGTCGAGCTGACCACGAAGCACACGTACGGCACCTGGCGCGCCCAGCGCGGCTGGAAGCCGATCCATGTCACCCGCGCGGAGGGCTGCGCGTTCTGGGACGCGTCCGGCAAGCGCTACCTGGACCTGTCCTCGCAGCTCATCTGCTCGAACCTCGGCCACCAGAACGAGGCCGTGATCGAGGCCATCTGCGCGCAGGCGAGGCAGCTCGCCTACATCAGCCCGGCGCACACGTGCGAGGTGCGGGCCAGGGTGGCGCAGAAGCTCCTGGAGGTGATGCCGAAGGGGCTCGACAAGTTCTTCTTCGCGACGTCGGGCACGGAGGCGAACGAGGCGGCGTTCAAGATGGCCCGGCTCTACACCGGCAAGCACAAGATCATCGCGCGCTACACGTCGTACCACGGGTCCACCGCGGGCTCGGTCGCGGCGACCGGCGACTTTCGCCGCTGGTTCATCGAGCCGGCCGGCAAGATCCCGGGCGTGGTGTTCGGCCCGGAGGTGAACTGCTACCGCTGCCCGCTCGGCCGGAGCCACCCCGAGTGCGGCGTCGCGTGCGCCGACTACCTGGCTTACATGATCGATCACGAGGAGAACGTCGCGGCGGTGATCGTCGAGCCGGTCGTGGGCACGAACGGCGTCCTCATCCCGCCGGCCGACTACCTGCCGAAGATCGCCGAGGTCGCGCGGAAGCGTGGCGTGCTGCTCATCGCGGACGAGGTGATGAGCGGCTGGGGCAGGACCGGAAAGTGGTTTGCGGTCGATCACTGGGGCGTGGTGCCGGATATCCTGACGACCGCGAAGGGCGTGACGAACGCGGCCGCGCCGCTCGGGGTCGTCGCGACCTCCCGCGCGATCGCGGACTACTTCGACGACAACATGTTCGCGCACGGCCACACCTACGAGGCCCACCCCCTCACGCTGGCCCCGGTGATCGCCGCGATCGACGAGTATCGCCGGCTGGACCTCCTCGACCGCGCGACGAAGATGGGAGACGTCGTGGGCGCGAAGCTCCGCGCCCTCAAGGAGAAGCACCCCTCGATCGGCGACGTGCGCGGGATCGGCCTGTTCTGGGCGGTGGAGCTCGTGAAGGACCGCGCGACCAAGGAGCCGTTCAACGTGCCGCAGGACAAGGCGGCTCGGCGGCCCCTGGTGGTCGACGCGGTGGTCGCCGAAGCGGCGAAGCGCGGGGTGTCCCTCATGGGGTGGGTGAGCCACCTGCTCGTGGCGCCGCCGCTCATCATCAGCGAGGCGGAGATCGACGAGGGGATCGCGGCGCTCGACGCGGCGCTCGACGTGGCGGATCAGCGGCTCTCGGGCTGAGGACCTCGAGCGCGAGGCGGCCCTTCACGGGCCGCCGGAAGAGCACGTCCGTGGCTGCGGCGACCGCGCCCGGCGAGGGGGGGCGCGGCGACGTGCTAGGATCGCGGGCATGACTGCACGCACGAACGGCCTGCCGACCCGTCCGCCCCGGAACACGGGGCCGATCGAGCTGCGCGATTTCGGCCCGACCGGCCGCCGTCTGGGCACGCCCGACGATTGTTACGACGGCAGCCCGTGGGAGCTGCACCGCGGGGAGCTGATCGAGCAGATGGGGAGCAAGGATATCCATGGCATCGTGATGGCGCTCCTCGCCGCCCTCTTCCGCACGCACGCGCGCCAGGGCTTCACGGTGATGACCGACGTGTACTGTGATCTCAGCGACCCGGCAGGGCCGTCGCTCCGGGCGCCGGACGTGGTGGTGGTGGGCGATCTCTCGTCGCCGCGGAACGACGCCTACCGCGGCACCCCGGTGCTGGCGGTGGAGATCCGGGGCACGCAGTCGAGGCGCTACCTCGAGGAGAAGGTGAAGCTCTACCTGGAGCACGAGTGGCCGTGGGTGTGGATCGCGCACGCGGAGCGGCGGGAGCTCGAGGTCGTGCGGCCGGGGACGGCGTCGATCACCTACCGTCCCGGCGCGGAGGTGCCCCTCCTGCCGGAGCTGGGCAAGCACGGCCTCGGCGCCGTGCCTGTCGCGGCGCTGTTCGAGGAGCGCGACGCGGCGCAGTTCACGGACGAGTGGGTCGAGGCGCGCACCCAGGCGCGCGCGATCCTCGCGGTGCTCTCGGCGCGGGGGCTCGCGGTGCCGGAGGCGGTGCAGGCGCGGGTGCTCGCGTGCGGCGAGCCTGGAGCGCTGGAGCGATGGCTCGTCAGCGCGGCGACGGCGGCGAGCGGGGCGGCGTTCGCGGCGGCCGTGGATCGAGGGTGAGCCGGCGGCTGTCCGCCGCTCGGTAGGGGCGGCGGCCGAGGGCCGCGCCCTTCGGGGAGCGCTCCTCGGCGTGGAACCAGTCCGTCACCGCGACGGCGGCGCCGAGCCCGCCGTTGTCACCGCGACGGCGGCGCCGAGCCCGCCGTTGTCACCGCGACGGCGGCGCCGAGCCGCCCGCGCACGCGGCGGCGCGCGCGAGGAGCAGGTCGCGCTCGCGCGCGTTGCGCGTGAGCGACGCCGCGCGCTCGAGCTCCGCGCGCGCCTCGTCGAGGCGGCCGAGCTTCGCGAGGAGGTCGCCGCGCACGCTCGGCAAGAGGTGGTAGCTCTCGAGGGAGCGCTCCGAGGTCAGCGCGTCGACGACGGCGAGGCCCGCCGCCGGGCCGAACGCCATCGAGAGCGCGACGGCGCGGTTCAGCTCGACGACGGGCGACGGCGTGACCTGGGCGAGCGCCGCATAGAGCGCCGCGATGCGCGCCCAGTCCGTCTCCTCCGCGGTGCGCGCGCGCGCGTGGCAGGCGGCGATCGCCGCCTGGAGCGCGTAGGGACCGCGCGCGCCGCCGAGCGCCTCGGCGCGCTCGAGCGCCGCGAGGCCGCGGCGGATCAGCAGGTGATCCCAGCGCGCGCGGTTCTGCGCCAGGAGCAGGATGGGCTCTCCCGACGGTCCGACCCGCGCCCTGGAGCGCGACGCCTGGATCTCCATCAGCGCGACGAGGCCGTGGACCTCCGGCTCCTTCGGCGCGAGCTCGGCCAGGATGCGGCCGAGGCGGAGCGCGTCCTCGCAGAGGGCAGGCCGCATCCAGTCGCCGCCGGCCGTCGCCGAGTAGCCCTCGTTGAAGACCAGGTAGATGACCTGGAGCACCGACGAGAGGCGGGGCGCGAGCTCGGCCCCGCGGGGGACCTCGAAGGGGACGCGCGCCTCGGCGAGGGTCCGCTTGGCGCGGACGATCCGCTGGGCGACGGTCGGCTCCGGGACGAGGAACGCGCGCGCGATCTCCTCGGTCGTCAAGCCTCCGAGCAGGCGGAGCGTGAGCGCGACCTGCGCCTCGGTCGAGAGGACCGGATGGCAGGCCGTGAACACGAGGCGCAGGAGATCGTCGCCGACGTCATCGTCGAGCGCGGCGTCCAGATCCGGCGCGGCCAGCGCGTGCTGGGCCTCGATCTCGTGGCCGAGCTCCTCGTGCTTGCGCTCGAGCCGCTTGTTCCGGCGGAGCTCGTCGATCGCGCGGCGCTTCGCGGTGGCCATGAGCCAGGCGCCCGGCTTGTCCGGGACGCCCGACTCCGGCCACCGCTCGAGCGCGGCGACGAGCGCGTCCTGCGCGAGCTCCTCGGCGAGGCCGACGTCGCGCACCATCCGCGCGAGGCCGGCGATGAGCCTGGCCGACTCGATGCGGAAGACCGCGTGGATGGCGCGATGCACCTCGGGGGCCGTCACGGCGCCCGATCAGAACACCTTCCGCCGCCGGCGCAAGCCCCCGCCGCCGGCGCACGCCCCCCGCGCGGGCGCACGCCCCCGAGGCGCGCGGGCTTACTTCTTCTCCGCCACCTGCGCGCGCAGGCGCTCCTCCTGCTCCCTGAGCTCGGGCGTGAGCGCAGGGCCGAAGTCGTCCGCCGTGAACACCTGGCGAATCTCGATCTCGGAGTCCTCGTACATCGGGTTGGGACAGCGCTTCACCCACTCGATGGCCTCTTCCTTCGACTTCACGTCCCAGATCCAGAAGCCCGCGATCAGCTCCTTCGTCTCGGCGAAGGGCCCGTCGATGACGGTCCTCTTGTCGCCCGAGAACCGGATGCGCGCGCCCTTCGCGCTCGGGTGGAGCCCCTCGCCCGCGACCATCACGCCGGCCTTGACGAGCTCTTCGTTGAACTTCCCCATCTCGGTGAAGAGCTGCTCGCTCGGCATGACGCCCGCCTCGCTGTCCTTGGTGGCCTTGATCAGGATCATGAATCGCATGGTCGTGTCTCCTTGCTTCCGTGGTGGAGCTGGGCTCCGGAGGGGCTCTTGCCCGGGGCGAACCGTGGCTTCATCGTCACGACGAACGGCGGGGCGCGGGATCGACACGCCCGGCGATCTTTTTTTTTGAGATGCTGTCAAGTGCTCGTAATTATTGATAATTGGAGCAACTGGCCCGCCCGCCGCGCCGGTCCGGGACCTCAGAAGCGGCTGCGCAGCAGCGCGCCGCCGCCGCCCGGCAGGATCGCGGGCGCGAGGGCGACCGAGCTGCGCTGCTCCGGCGCCGTCAGGAGGAGCACCAGGCCAGCGCCGATCCCGGCGAGGCCGATGGCGCCGAGCACGGTGCTCGTGGTGGTGAGCGTCTGGCCCCGCGAGCTGAGCGACATGCCGTCGTCGCTGCACCGCGAGGGATCTGGGCATTCCTTCTCGAGGTCGCCCTTCGTGCCGAGAGCGAGCCCGCCCGTGATGAGGCTCCCGCCCAGGGCCGCGGCGCCGACGCCGCCGATGACGAAGCCGAGCGTGCGTTTGAAGCTCGAGGGAGCGCCGGGGGTGGGGGGCGGGCCCGAGGAGATCGCGGAGGCCTGCGGCGCGTCAGGCACGGGGACCGGAGGCGGCGCGGCGGCCGGCGGCGGCTCGAGGTGCACCACGTTGCGCGCACCCTCCGCGAGGGTCACGGGCGCGTCCGTCTGCCGGCCGCCGGGCCATCGCGCGACGACAGCATGGTTCCCGGGGTCGAGCGGGAGCTCGCTGCCGATGCTGGCCTGCGGCAGCGGCACTTGATCGACGAGCAGCTCCGCCGGCGCCGGTGCGCCCTCCGGGAGCTCGACGACCAGCCTGGGCACGCGCGGCTCGAGCTCCCTGATGCGCTGTTCGGTGATGGGCAGACGGGGATCGCCGGGCGTCAGCTGGGTGAGCAGCTCCTTGAAGTGCTGCCATGCGCTCGCCACGCGCCCGAGATCCGCTTCACACTGGGCCAGGTTGAGCAGCGTGCCGCGCGACGGATAGGCCGCCTGGCTCCGGCGGAAGAGCGGAATCGCGCGCGCGCAGTCTTGCGCTTCCACCGCTGCGCGGCCCTGCTCGAAGAGCTCCTGTGCCTGGGCCTTCGGATCCTTGGGCTGCGCGGAAGCCGGGTGGCTCATCGCGCAGAGGACGGCGCACAGGGCGGCGCAGCGCATCGCGCGAGTACCTCTTGCTTGTCTCAGTCCCATTTGGTCCAAGGATCCTCGGGCTTGTTCTGCGTCCTGACCTGTGGAGACGACGGCGGTCTGGTCGTGCTCACGGCGTTCTTGCCCGCCTTCACCGGCGGTGTCGCCGCTGTCGAAGATGCCGCTGCCTTCACGCTGGCGTCCGGGGAGGGGCTCGCGACCGGCGCCGCGCTGGCCTCGAGCGCAGCGCTCGCGGTCTCCATCGGGGCAACGGTGGGGGCCGCCGTTACCCCGCCGGCCGCGCCGGGGGCGCCGGCCGCGCCGGGGGACGCCGGCCCGAGCTCGGGCGCAGCGCTCGATGAGGCCACGGGCGAGTCGCTGTCCGGAGACCCGCTCGGCGTCAGCCGCCACGCAACGAACATCCCGGTCAGGACGAGCGCGCCGGCGGCGCCTGCCAGCAGCGCCACGCGGCTGCGCGGCGCCCGGGTCCGCGTCGTGTTGCCCCAGGAAGCGTGCGGCAGCGTCGCGTGTGCTGCTCCCGCCACCTCGCTCCCGGGCGACGACGGCATGTCCGGGCGATCCGGCATGGGCGCCGTCGCGGCCTCGGCCGCTCCGGGCGCTCCACGCCACGCGGGCGAGGACGCGCCGAGCGCGCCGGGCGCCGCGGGGGGAGCGCCCACCGGCGGGTGCCCGCCGCGGGAAGCACGCTCCGGCAGGATCCGGTCGATGCTCTCGAACGAGAGCCGCCCGCGCTGCGTCCCGAAAGGCGCGAGCACGCGGCCGATCTCGGCGACGCTCTGGACGCGGGCGCCCGGGTCCTTCGCAAGGCACCGGCCCACGAGCTCCCCGACGGCGGGCGGCAGGTCCGGCCGCAGGGCCAGGACGGCGGTGGGCGTATCCATGATGATGGCCGCCGTGACCGCGGTGATGCTGTCGCCCTCGAACGGGTGCCGCCCGGTGAGCATGCGATACAGGATCACGCCGAGAGCCCAGATGTCCGTGCGCACATCCGCGTATTTCAGGCTGCGAATCTGCTCCGGCGACATGTAATGGATGGAGCCCATGATGAGGCCTGTCGCGGTCAGGCTCGCCTCTTTGACAGAGTCGCCCGTGGCGGTGAACTTCGACAGGCCGAAGTCGAGGACCTTGAGGAGGGGAGTCCCGTCGGGGCGGCGGGTGAGAAAGAGGTTCTTCGGCTTGAGATCGCGGTGGATGATGCCGCGCGCGTGGGCCTCGGCGATCGCCTCGCAGGCCTGGAGCACGTAGTCGGCGGCGTCGGCGAGCGGGAGGACGCCGCGGGTCTGGAGCACCTGGCCGAGATCGTCGCCGGTCAGGTACTCCAGCACCATGTAAGCGGCGCCGGTGCCCAGCGTGCCCATGTCGAGGACACGCGCGATGTGCTGTCCGTCGAGGGCCGCGGCGGCGCGGGCCTCGCGGAGGAATCGAGCGCCGGCGTCGGGGAGCGCGGCGGCCTCGGGGAGGAGGAGCTTGACGGCGACGCGGCGCTCCAGGACGACATCCCAGCCCGCGAAGACCACGCCCATGCCCCCCGCGCCGAGGACGTGCTCGATGCGGTACTTGCCCGCGAGGACGTCGCCGGGAACCGGGACGCCGGCGGGGACGGCGGGCTGCTGCGCCATGGTGAGAGGAGAGCGTAGCGGGGAGGTGGTGCGGAGTACAAGGGGCGGGCGGCCTCGGTGGCCGCTCGCGAGCGCCCGACCCGGGAGGGCTCGCGCGTGACGTACTCGACGCGATCCGCTCGCGACGTCCGCCGGAGAGCGCCTACGGTTCGGCTTCGATCCGCGCGGCATCCTTCTTCTGCTGGAGCCTGTGCTTGATCGCCCCGAAGACGACCGGCGCCACGGAGACGAAGATGATCAGGTAGACGACCCGCTCGATCTGCTTGGCGTCGAAGACCTTGCCAAGGAAGTAGCCGAGGAAGGTCATCGAGAAGACCCAGAGCACGCCGCCCACCACGTTGAACATCGCGAAGCGCCGGTACTGCATCTGCCCCACGCCCGCCACGACGGGCGCGAACGTCCGGGCGAACGGCATGAAGCGCGCGAGGATGATCGTCTTGCCGCCGTGCTTCTCGTAGAACTTCTGCGTCGCGATCAGGTGATCCTTCCGGAACAGGAGCGACTGCTCGCGCGTGAAGATCTTCGGGCCGGCGCGCCGACCGATCGAGAAGCCCACCGCGTCGCCGATGATCGCCATCGCCATCAGCGTGACGTTCATCAGGAGCAGGTTCTGGAAGTTCGGCAAACCGAGCGGGTTGATGAGCCCCGCGTTGACCAGCACCCCGGCGGTGACGAGCAGCGAGTCCCCGGGCAGGAAGAACCCGATGAGCAGCCCCGTCTCGGCAAAGATGATGATCATCAGGACGGGGTAGCCGCCCCACTGGAGCAGCGACTCGAGCTCCCTCAGCCTGCTGAAAAATTCACGGAGGAGATCCACCGCCGCTCGATAGCTCACCTCGGCGGCCGCGTCGAACTCCGCGTGCGCCCCGGCCGCCAGCGCGCCGCCGGCGTCCAGCGCCGCCGTTCACACGGACGCCGCCGGCGGTGTGTCGCCCTGCATCGCTGGCCGCCCCGCCGGGCTGCTCCCTCGGGTGAGCCCCCAGCGCCCCCCGGAACCCCGAGGGCGAGCTCCCCCCGGCGCGCCGCCCGCCGGTGGCCGCGCGCGCTACGGCGTATAGCGCGCCAGGTACTCCTTGAGGTGCAGCTTCCGGGCCGTGTTCTCGGACGACATGTAACGTATCGTGCCGAAGATCTCCCGCTCTGGACCCCAGGCCCGATCGTAGCGGCCGAGCACCCAGAAGATGCCCGAGGTCGAGTTCGGGTCGCGGCCGTCGAGCGCATACCGGTCGTTGAGCTCGATCATGATCTCGAGCGCCTCGCGCGGCGTCCGCGACCACTCCAGGATCTTCTTGCCCCAGAGCATCCGGAGGTAATTGTGCATTCGCCCCTCGCGGAGGAGCTCGACCTGCGACGCGTTCCAGATCCGGTCGTAGGTCGCCCCGGCCGCGAGCGCCTCGATCGGGTAGACGCGCGGGCGCCTGTCGCGCGCGTGCTTCTCGAGCGTCGCGAGCGCCCAGTCCGGCAGAGACTCGTACTCGGTCGGATCGCGCTTCCACGAGGGGCGCGGCCCGTCTCCCTCGCTCGCCCCGAGCGCGAAGGCGTTGAACCCGAGCTCCCGCCAGGTGACGAGCTGCTCGAGGAACGCCTCGGCCGACGCGCTCATCCCCCAGAACCCCTCGCGGCTGCCGCTCGGCCGCTTCACGCCGTCCCCGGGGCGGCCGAGCCGCTCGACGCGGAAGGCCTCGCGCCGGGCGACGGCCGCGAAGACCTCGTGCGCCGCGAGGTGGCCGAAGTGCAGGTACGGCGACAGGCCGCTCGTCGCGCCGGCGTCGGGGTGATCGCGCTCTTCCAGGTAGCGCGGCAGCCGGTCCGCGACGAAGCGCGCGAGCGCCTTGCCAGCCGCCTCCGGGCCGCCCCGGCAGGGCGCCGGCGGGACGGTGTGATCGATGGGGAGCGCGGAGAGCGCCGCAGGGTCGCCCCCGAGCAGCGCCGGCGAGGCCGCCGGCCACCTGCGCGCGATCGCGCGGGGGAGGGGCGCCGCAGGCCGGAGCTTCGCCCGCTTCAGCGGATCGACGGCCGGCTGCGCGCCGAGGTGCTCGCCGATCACCCGCTGCCAGAAGATGCGGAACGAGCGCGCGGTCGTGAACACCCGATCGGCCGCGCGCATCGGCAAGAGGCCGTTCGAGTCCACCTGCTCGAGGCGGACCGGCGCCTGCCGCGCCGCCGAGGCGACCATGCGCGGGAGGAAAAAGCAGGGGTAGTCGTCCGTGACCACCACGCACGCCCGCGCCGCGAGCGCGCCGAGCAGGCCCTTGCCAGCCCCCTCGGCGGGCTCGACGTAGGGATGATGCGCGACGCCGGCCGCCGCGAGGCGGCGCGCGTTGTCGGCCATGCCGTCGATCACGAAGCGATGGATCCTGTCGCTCGCCCAGCGGTAGCCGCACCGGAGCGCCTCCAGCACGACGAGCGGTCGATCGAGCGCCATCGACCAGGCGATCGCGCGCTCCAGACCGAAATTGTACCGTGTCCGGCGGCTCGCGATCATCCAGTAAAGGACGTAGTCGCCGCCCTCGCGGACAGGCATCGCGTTGCGGGTGCGGAGACGGAGCTCGGGGACGCTGCTGGAGATCACGACACCTCCTCCACGACCGCTCCACGACCGGCCCGCCAGCGCGCCGCCGCGGCCCCGGCGCTCTGCTCTCTCTTCAGGACGAGCGGCGCTCTAGAAGCGACAAACGGGTTGAAATTGCCTGAAAAACGCGAAATTTCGAACCGCCAAGACGCCAAGAGCGCCAAGAAGAGAATCTCATCTTGGCGTCCTTGGTGTCTTGGCGGTTTATTTCTCGCTCGATCAACGTGACCGCTGTTCTAGCACAGCGCGGACACGGGCGCGCACATGCGTCTGGCGGATTCATGTGGGAAAGGCCGGCGCGCGGACCCGGCCTCTCGGGATATGCCCGCGCTTGCGGCGTGGTGACGGCGGCTTCAGGTACCGCCGCAGCGGTCGTTCATTGGCGCATCGGCGCACGAGCACGACGCGCGAGGAGGGGCAACATGGCTCTTGATCTCCTGAGAGAGCGGGGGACACCGCTCGACCGCCAGTCGTTCAACTGGCGTGATCTCGTCCAGGTGCCGTTCAGCAAGCTCGACGACGACGCGTTCACCCGGGTGCGCGTCATCCTGATGAACGGCATCGAGCTCGAGAGCGTGCGGTTCCTGCACAGCTTCGCGCGCATGAACCGGGATCTGCGGCGCGTGCTCGCCCAGGTGCGCCGCGTCGATCACCACCAGACCACGGTGGTGAACTGGCTCAACCCGCCGGATCAGTCGCCGCTCGAGACCACCATCGGATACGAGCAGGTCGCGATCGAGATCACCGCGCATGTGGCGCTCGCCGAGCCGGACCCGTACCTCGCGCAGGTCTATCGCTTCGGCATGCTCGAGGACTACGATCACCTGTATCGCTACGCGGCGCTCCTGGACCGCCTGGAAGGCAAGGACGCGAACAACATCCTGCAATCGTACACCGACGTGACGGCGGGGCGCCCGACCGCGGTGGAGCACCGCGCCCCCGAGGACGACGTGCGCGCGCCGTACGACCGGCGGACCGCGAGCGGGATCACGAAGCTCAACGCGCTCACCATCATGGCGGCCGAGCAGCAGACGCACAACTACTACGTCAACGTCGGGCCGTTCTTCACGGATCCGGTGGCGCGGCTGCTCTACGCCGAGATCGCCTCGATCGAGGAGCAGCACGTCACGCAGTACGAGGCGATCATCGACCCCGAGGAGACCTGGCTCGAGAAGTGGGTCCTCCACGAGGCCAACGAGGTCTACAACTACTGGAGCTGCCTCCAGCAGGAGCAGAACGCCCGCGTGAAGCGGATCTGGGAGCGGTTCCTCGACTACGAGCTCGGGCAGCTCCACGTGGCCATCGACCACCTCAACCGGATCGAGGGGCGCGACGCGGCCGAGATCCTCCCCGCCTCGCTCCCGGACCCGGTCTCCCACAAGAGCCACCGGCAGTTCGTGCGCGACGTGCTGTCCACGGAGGTGCAGCTCCGCGCCGTCGGCGAGGACATCGTCGATCCGAGGGTCGTCCCGGAGAGCGCCGCGACGATCGCCTACCGGCAGCAGATGAACTCCGCCGGCTCCCCCTCCGAGATCGTGGCCGCGGGCTACCGGTTCACGCCGGGCACCGAGCTCTCGCGGCGCGCGGAGAAGATCGACGGACAGAAGGAGGCGACGCCATGAAACAGATCAAGATGGGGACCAACACCACGGGCATCGCGACCTCTCCCATCGACAGCAAGGAGCTCATCGAGTTTGCGCAGGTGATCCCGCCGAGCTCCCCCGGGAGCGAGGCCGAGGCCGCGGCGGTCAGGAGCGAGTACGCGAGGGAGTCGGGCACGGTCGGGAGCGTGCCGCCGCCGGCGAGCGTCAAGGGGATCATCAAGGCAGCCGGGGAGCTCATCCACGGCAGGCCCCCCGCGCTGCTCATCGACAAGCTCGGCGAGCGCCTCCAGTTCGAGCGGTCGGGCACGCGCCTCTACGAGGCGATGATCGCCAAGCACGACGCGGAGGGGAGCTTCGAGGGGGGCCCGACGCGCGCCGACCTCGAGGCGATCCGCGACGACGAGCTCCGGCACTTCGCGCTGCTGAAGCGCGCGATCGAGCGGCTCGGGGCCGATCCGACCGCGATGACGCCCGGCGCCGACGTCGTCGGCCTGGCGTCGTCCGGCGTCCTCGCGGTCGCCGTCGAGCCGAGGATCAACCTCGGGCAGAGCCTGCAGGCATTGCTCGTCGCCGAGCTCACGGACAACGACAGCTGGCGGATGCTCATCGACCTGGCGATCGCCTACGGCCAGGACGAGATGGCCGCCGAGTTCCGCGTGGCCGAGCAGCACGAGGCGATCCATCTCGAGCGCGTGCGAGCGTGGCTGTCGAGCAAGCTCGCGCTCGACGCGCGCGGCGAGCCCACCAGCACGACTCCGCAGCAAGCCGCCTGACACGGAGCCGGCACACTCCCCAGCCCAGGCGATCCGGGCTGGGCGGATCGCGGGCGCTTCGGTGCGGTCCCGTAGACCGGCCTCCGGGATCTCGGTTATGACGCTCGGCGCGCGGGCCCGGCGCATGCGGGGTGCCGTCAGTGGCTCCGCGCCCCGGGTGAACCCATGGACTTGCCCCAGAAGCTCCGATCGCTGTTCCTGCTGCCCCTGATCGCGCCGCTCGCCTGCGGCGGCGCTCCGGCGTCCGCGCCGCCGCCTCCCCGACAGGCCGCCGCGCCGGCCCCGGCAGCGCCCGCAGCCCCGGCGGCCGCGGCCCCGGCGGCCGCGGCCCCGGCCGCGCCGACGAAGGCCGGGCCGCGCGCCGACGCGACGCTCATGCCCCGGCGCATGCTCTTCGGCAACCCCGATCGCCACTCCCCCCAGATCAGCCCGGACGGCCAGCGGCTCGGGTTCCTCGCCCCCTCCGACGGCGTGCTCAACGTGTGGGTCGGCCCGGCCCAGGCGCCGGCGTCGGCCAAGCCGGTCACGAAGGAGCAGAGCCGCGGGGTGCGAACCTTCCTGTTCCCTTACGCGAGCGACTACGTCCTCTATCGCCAGGACAAGGCTGGCGACGAGAACTGGCACATCTACGCCGTCGAGCTCAAGACCGGGCAGATCAAGGACCTGACCCCCTTCGAGGGCATCGCCGCGATGTTCGAGGGGATGAGCCCCAAGATCCCGAACGAGATCCTGATCGGCATGAACGATCGGGACAAGAAGGTCCACGACCTCTACCGCGTCGACGTGCGCACCGGCGAGCGCAAGCTCGTGCGACAGAACGATGGGTTCGTCGGGTTCGTCACCGACCATGACTTCAAGGCGCGGCTCGCGTCGCGGATGACGCGCGACGGAGGCCAGGAGTTCCTCGATCTCACCGGCAAGGAGCCGAAGCCCTTCGTCGCGTTCGGGCCCGAGGACGCCGTGACGAGCGAGGCGATCGGCTTCGACGCGGCCGGCAAGGCGCTCTATTTCCGGGACAGCCGCGGCCGCGACACCTCCGCGCTCGTCACCCTCGATCCGCGGACCGCGAAGCCCGCGGTGCTCGCCGAGGACGCGAAGGCCGATGTCAGCCACGTGATCGTCCACCCGAAGACGGGCAAGGTCCAGGCGGCGGCCTCCGAGCGCGAGCGCAAGCGCTGGCAGGTGCTCGACAAGAGCATCCAGCCGGATCTCGACGCCCTCCGCGCGGTCGCCGACGGCGAGCTCGACGTGCTGAGCCGGTCGCTCGACGACAAACGCTGGACCGTCGGATACACCGTGTCGGACGGCCCGGTGCGATACTACCTCTACGACCGTGACGCGAAGAAGGCGACGTTCCTCTTCACGAACCGCGCCGCGCTCGAGTCGCAGCCGCTCGTGAAGATGCGGCCCGTGGTCATCAAGGCGCGCGACGGCCTCGAGCTCGTGAGCTACCTGTCGCTGCCGCGCGCCGCCGACCCCGACGGCGACGGCAAGCCGGACAAGCCGCTCTCGATGGTGCTCCTCGTCCACGGCGGCCCCTGGGCGCGCAGCTCCTTCCGCCTCGATCCGATGCACCAGTGGCTCGCGAACCGCGGCTACGCCGTGCTGAGCGTCAACTTCCGAGGCTCGACGGGCTTCGGGAAGAGGTTCGTCAACGCGGGCGACCTCGAGTGGGCGGGCAAGATGCACAACGACCTGCTCGACGCCGTGGAGTGGTCCGTCGCGCAGGGCATCGCCGACAGGGCTCGCGTGGCGATCATGGGCGGCAGCTACGGCGGCTACGCGACGCTCGTCGGCCTGACCTTCACGCCGGAGACCTTCGCCTGCGGCGTCGACATCGTCGGCCCGTCGAACCTCGTGACCCTGCTCCAGTCCATCCCGCCCTACTGGGCGCCGATGGTCGAGCTCTTCGCGAAGCGGGTCGGCGACCCCCGCACCGAGGACGGCCGCGATCTCCTGCGCACGCGCTCTCCGCTCTACCGCGCCGACCAGATCAAGCGGCCCCTCCTCATCGGCCAGGGCGCCAACGACCCGCGGGTGAAGCAGGCCGAGAGCGATCAGATCGTCAAGGCGATGACGAGCAAGGGCATCCCGGTCACGTACGTGCTGTACCCCGACGAGGGCCACGGCTTCGCCCGCCCGGAGAACTCCATGTCGTTCAACGCGATCGCGGAGACGTTCCTCGCGCAGTGCCTCGACGGCTCCTACGAGCCGGTCGGCGGCGACTTCAAGGGGTCGAGCGTCACCGTCCCCGTGGGCGCCGAGGTCGTCCACGGGCTCTCCGCGGCGCTCCCCCGGCCCTGAGCGCGCCGCTACGTCCGCTGCGTCGACGCGGTCCGCGTGCGCCGCCGCGCCTCTGGCTCGCTCACCGGGGGCGCGCTCGTCAGGTCGTCGAGCGTCTCCAGCAGCTGCTCCAGGTCGAACGGCTTGTTGATGATCCTCGTCGCGTCCGGGTGGTTCGGATCGATGCAGAAGCCGGGATCGCTGAGCGCGGTTACGAGCACGACCGGCGCCGCCCTCCCCTCGGCCGCGAGCGTCTCGATGAGGCGCGGCCCGTCCAGGAACGGCATCACGCAGTCGATGACGATGGCGTCGGGCGGCGCCTGGGAGCGCAGCCGCTCCAGGGCTTCCAGGGGGTCGGTGTACCCCTCGACCTCATACCCTTCCGCCAGCAGCACCTCCGCCAGCGTCTCGACGATCGCGTCGTCGTCGTCGACGACGACGATGCGCCGCTGCCTTCCTCGCTCTGAGTCTCCTTGGTCGTCTCGCTCGTCGCTCACGCTCACCTCGGTGGAGAACCCCGGTGTCACTTCTGGGACCGGCCGCTCTCGCCGTCGACCCTCGTAGACCACCTCTGTGCGAATTGTTTACAGGCTCTCCCGGTGCTCGCTCCAAGAGCCCCGGCCTCCGCCGCCTCTCCGGCTCTTCCGCGGAGATCCCGGCGTGGGGCTCAGCCCGCTGGCGGAGCCTGCTCGTGCGCCGGCGAGAGGTCCGGAGAGCTCCCCAGCCTCGTGCGCAGCTGGACGGGCCGCTGGCGCACCCGGAGGCGCATGTTGATGAGCTCGACGCCGAGCGAGAAGGCCATCGCGAAGTAGATATACCCCTTGCTGATGTGCTGGCCCATGCCGTCGGCCATGAGCACCACGCCGATGAGGAGCAGGAAGCTCAGCGCGAGGATCTTCATGCTCGGGTGGCGCTGGATGAACGCGCCGATGCTCCCGGCGAAGACGAGCATCACGCCCACCGCGATGAACATGGCCACCATCATGATCGAGATGTGCTGCGCCATGCCGACGGCGGTGATGACCGAGTCGAGCGAAAAGACGATGTCGAGCAGCACGATCTGCGCGATGACGGAGGGGAACGACGCCTTCGCCTTCGGCTGCTCTTCCTTGGGATCGTCGACCTCGAGTTTATCGAACATCTCGTGGGTCGCCTTGCCAATCAAGAACACACCGCCAGCGAGCAGGATCAGATCACGCCCGCTGAAGTCGTGTCCGAGCAGGCTGAACAGGGTAGCCTTGAGTCCCATCACCCATGAGATCGCGAGCAGGAGGAGCAGCCGCATCCCGAGGGCGAGCACGAGGCCGATGCGGCGGGCGAGCGGCTGCTGCTGCAGCGGCAGCTTCGCCGTCATGATGGAGAGGAAGACGATGTTGTCGATTCCAAGCACGATCTCCAGCGCGCTGAGGGTCGCCAGCGTGATCCAGCCGTCGGCGTGCAGAAAGGCGCTCATGTCGGGCATCGGGGTGGCGCTTTGTAGCATGGACAGCCGTGGCCGCCCGCCACGTCCGGACCATCACCCCGCTCTCCGGGGGATCCTGGGCGATCTTGCTCCCGTGTTCAGGGCGCGGTCCGACGGCGATTACGACGGATGCGTGAACGCAAAATACGTCAACGGCGTCAACGGCGCTGGCGGCGCTGGCGGCGTTGACGGCGGCGACAACGTCGACGGCGGCGACCCTGCAGGGCGACACACGGCGGCGCGCGCGGCACGGGCGGCGCTTGACGCGGGATGTTGACATCCGGTACAGAGGATCTGGAAGTACGCGCAAGTGGATCTGCCTCCTTCCCGGCTTCCAGGTGAGCTCCTGCGGGGTGTTGGCGAGCTCGCCGAACAGCGCCGTGCTTCCTCGCCATGGTGGCGAAGCAGCCTCGTTGCCTGTTCCTCGCGTGGAACGCGTGGCCTCACGACAGAGGGGGCGACCGCGTGACCGTGGTTCCGAAGGTCGGCTTCGGGCAGGACGCGCGCTGGGCCGCCGGCGGCAGCGCTGACGGGGGGCCTCTGGATCGGGCGCTCCTCGGGGGAGATCCGGCGGTCAGGGTGCCGGAGGCGTGCTGGCTGGACGGCGGCGCTGCCTGGCTGCGCATCGAGGGGCGCGACCTGAGCTACCCGATCGTCCTGCTCGGCGCGATGGGCGCCTGGATCGAGCCCGACTACCGGACCTCGTTCCCTTTCGGCAGCGTCGTCCGGGTGCGCCTGTACGCCGGCGACGTCGAGATCGGTCCGCTCTCCGCCGTGCTGGTGCTCCAGTCGATGGGCCTGCGGGGGCCGCTCATCGGGCTGTCGTTCGAGGACGGAACCCCCTCCCGCGCGGCGGGGCAGATCCGCGACGTGCTGCGCGCCCTCGTCGACGCGGGCACGGCCAAGGCGGCCGCGGCGAGCCTGTTCAGGCCCTCGGCCACGGACGCGGGGCAAGTGCGCGAGATCATCGACGACCCCAGGAGGGTGCGCAACATCCTCGGCTTCCTGCTGCGGAGGAAGGGCGTCGTCCGCCGCGCCGCCGAGAGCGCGCCGCCCCTCTGCGTGATGCTCGGCGAGGTGGGGGCCGGGACGGTCACGTGGTTCGGCATCAAGGGCTGGAGCGAGGACGCCGCCGTCGAGATCGCGGGGCAGAACTCCGTCTTTCGCTTCAACGTCCGCGCGGACGAGGTGCGCCCGGGCGAGCTCGTCTCGGCGCTGCCGGCGCGCGTGGAGCGCCTCCGCAAGAGCCTGCTGCAGCGGGGCGTCGAGGCCGATCTCACCGCGCGCTTCCTGCACCCCGAGTGGCTCCACATCCCGCCGATCGAGGCCGATGTGGTCGACGTGTCCTTCTCGGGCCTGCGGATGGCGCTGACGAGGGGACACCCGCCGCTGCTCCCCAGGCACAAGCTCTCGCTGGAGCTCCCCGACGGCGACGACGGCGTCGTCCACCTGCGGGGCGAGGTGCGGTCGGTGTCGGCCGTGGAGGGCGCGGACACCCAGCTCTGCAGCGTGCACGTGACCGCCGCGCGGCGCGAGGACGAGCGGCGCTGGCTCAGGCTCGTATCCCGCATCCTGCACGCGACGACCTACGGGGGGACCGCGTGGCAGGCGGAGCTCTGGGATCTCTTCGACTCGTCCGGCTATTTCAACCTCTCCGGGCGGCGGCCGGAGCACTTCGAGGCCATCAAGCCGAGCTTCCTGACCATGGCGCAGAAGGCCGCGGCGGTGCCGCACCTCCTGTACAACGTGGCGTGCCTGTCCGAGCACGGGATCGAGGGCAATTTCTCGATCATGAAGCCATACCACAGCACGTGGATGATTCATCAGCTCGCGAAGCGGCCAAAATCCGCGTCGAACCTGAGCTCCCGGCAGGTGCTCCGCGACATGTTCACTCGCTGCTTCGAGCACGCGATGTCCGACCCGGAGTGCGGCTGGATCATCGCCTACGCGGAGGCGCACGTCGCGTGGAACGAGCGATCGCTGTTCGAGTTCGCCCGCGCGCGCCACGAGACGGGCCACGTCCTGTCGCTGCCTTTCCGCCTGATGGGGGTGGACGCGCGCGCCGCGCCGCGCGCGCCGCGCGAAGCCGGCGGGCCGATCGAGATCGGCGAGCCGACCCCCGGGGAGCAGGCGGCGCTGCTCGGCCTCCTGTGCGCGACGTCGCCGCGCATGTACGCGGAGGCGCTCGATCTCGTGCCCGGCAGGCTCGGGATGGGGCCCTGCGTCGAGCGCTGGCGCAGCGCGGGCCTGGAGCGGGAGCGCGCGCTCCTCGTGGCGCGCCAGCACGGCGAGCCGCTGGCGGTCGCGGTCCTCGAGCTCGGCGAGCTCGGCACGAACCTCTTCCGCCTCCTCGACTCGGTCCGCATCTTCCCGATGCGCCCCGGCGGAGACGCCGCGCTCGGCCCGCTGCTCGACGCGGCGTGCGGCTGGTTCCGCAGCCACGACAGGAAGTCGTTCATCTACTTCGGTGAGCGCGGCAAGCTGACGTTCGATGGCCCTGCCGGCTTGCACGACCTCGGCGAAGGACGGCTGTGGATCGTCGCCAGGGAGATCGTCCCGGAGTTCGTGGAGCATATCTACCGGCTCACCGAGCCGAAGCCGCGATAACGGCCTGGATCAGCGGCGGCGCGACGCTATGGTCTCTCGGTCTCAGTCTCGCTCTCGGCTCTCCAGGTGAGGCGGCATGTACCAGCTCAAGATCGACCTCATCAACGCGCTCATCGAGGTCACGTTGCAAGGCGTCGTGCGCACGGAGGAGGCGCAGGCGTACGCTGCGGACTACAAGAAGGCCCTCGGCTCGCTCTATGGCCGGAGGATCCGCGTCCTCGTGGACTTCCGTGGCTTTTCCATCGCCTCCGAGGAGGCGACGGAGCTCCTCCGCGACATCGCGGCGACCTCGACCGCGATGGGGGTGATCAGGGCCGCCGAGCTCGTGCAAAGCGATCTCGCGGCGCTGCAGGCGAGCCGGATCGCCCGTGAGGCGGGGACCGCGCAGCTCGTGCGGGTCTTCAAGGACGAGGCAGCCGCGCGCAGCTGGCTCTTCGGCGATCGCCCGACGCCGTGAGGGCCGGCTCTGCGCGGGCCGCCGCGGCGCCGCGCGGGCCGGTCAGCGCACGACGAGCACGTCGTCGACCGGGCGGCGGAGGGAGCGCGCCGACACGGGGCCCGCGAGCGACAGGCGGAAGAGCAGGACCTCCGCGGTCGCGTCGTCGACGTCGAACAGCCGGAGATAACGCTCCCGGAGCCCGGTCGCGGCCTCCGCGGTCTCCGCGTCGAGCCCCTCGCCGCGGCCCCGGATCAGCCGCGCGAACAGGTAAGGCAACGTCGTCATCGGGTAGACAGCGATGCCCAGCTGCGTCGCGGTGAGCCACGCGCGCTCGACCGCCCTGCCGCCCTGGAAATAGTCGGTGAGCCGGGCGCGCGGCAGGGTGATCAGCCCGACGGCCGCCGCGCAGCGGATCGCCTTCTGCGCCATCCTCTCGAGCCCCCGGCCGCCGCCCCAGCGCCGCACGAGCTCCAGGGCGCGGTAATCCCGGCAGATCTTGAACCCCGCGAGATCGGTCGGCGAGAGCTCGAGCGTGCCGACGAAAAGCCCGTCCCGGCGCGCCTCGGCCTCCGCCTCGGTCCAGCGGACCTCCCTCATCATGTCGGCGTGGGTCTGCCTCGCGAGCATCCGGAGCCGATCGCCGGCGCCGATGAGGGCGCCGATCTCGTCGAGCTCCGCCGGCGCCTCGAGCAGCCCGAGGCGCGCCCCGGGGATGGACTCGACCGCGGCGCGGAGGGCGGCGCGGTGCTCCTCCGCGAGCGGCGCCCGCTGGCCAGGGCGCCGGTTCGTGTGCCGGAGCCCGATGGCGTCCGCGAGGCCATCCAGGGCGTGCTCCTCGGCGCCGGGGGTCGGCGCGCCGAAGAACGCGAACGTGGCGGCCAGGTCCTCGTCGCCCTCGCGCGGGAACGGCGAGACGCGCACGCTGAGCCCCTCGCGGTGCGCGGCGAGGACGACGTTCTCGGCGGCCGCGCCGAGCGCGACCACGCCGCCCGCGCCCTGGAAGTCGGCGAGCGACTCGGAGCGCGCGCGGTCGTGGAACAGCCCGAGGCGACGGCCCTCGTGGACCCAGAGCCAGGGCTGGCAGTTGCCGCCCGAGGGCGCCGCGACGCCCGCCTCGACGAGCCGCCGCAGCCGCGCCGGGTCGAGCGCGACGGCGCCGGCCTCGGCGGCCGGGAGCGGGCCCGCCGCCGCGGCGAGGGCAGGGCCCGGCGCGCGCGGCGCGCCCGCGGCGGCGGGCTCCCCCTCGGGGCCGCTGATGAGCTCCTCCAGGTCGACATAATACCGGCCTGACCGCACCGGCTCCCCGAGGGCGATCCGGCGCGCCGTGTCCGCGGCCGCCGCCCCGCCGTGGACGACCGCCGACCCGAGCTGAGGCCATGTGCTCACCGACTGCTGCACCTCGATGAGCGACGCGCGGAGCCGGAGCGAGATCGCGTCTTGCCCGATGATCTGCATGACATAAGGCACCTTGTCCTCGGTCGACAGGCCGCGGACGCGCTCGGGCGTGAGATCGCCGACGAGCCCGTGGAGGATCGGCCGATCGCCCTCCAGATCGAAGCGCTCGACGTCGATGAGCCCCCGGTCGCTCGTCTCCATCACGACCGGTATGCGGCGGGCGCGCGCGCTCGCGCGGAGCAGGAGCTTGATATCGAGGCTGTCGCACTCGTCCACGAGGACATCGAGCTTGCCCCCGTCGAGCAGGAAGCGCTCGATATTGTCCTCCGTGACCCCCTCGGGGAAGCACGTCACCTGGAGGAACGGATCGAGCTCGGCGATCTCGCGCGCCGTGGCGACGACCTTCGGCAGGTCGAGGTTGTGCGCGCCGGTCCGGATCCTGTTCAGGTTCGAGAGATCGAGGTGGTCGAAGTCCGCGAGGCGCAGCTCGCCGGCGCTCCGCTCGAGCGCGATGGTCATCGCCACGGACTGCCCCACCGAGAGGCCGACGACGCCGATGCGCCGGCGGGCGAGCGCCGCCTGCTCCTCGCCGCTGATCTTGTGCTTGTTCCGGTCGGTCCGCAGCTCGACGAACTCGGCCTCATCGAGCAGGTGCACGAGGCGGTGCGACCACGGATAGTAGACCCAGACTCCATAGGCCTCGACGGGGGCGCCGTTCAGGTGCTCTCCCACGAGCCGCGCGACGTCCCGCTCACCGAGGCGCTCCCGGGGGTGGCGGGTCTTCACGAGATCGGCGAGCTGCCGGTCGATCGTGTCGAAGATCTCGATCCGGGCGTCGTCGTGGAGCAGGCGGCCGAGCCCGTCCGCGTCGTCCTCGCGCGCCGGGCGGAAGAAGCGGGGGCGCCACGCGCCGTTCGGGGCCCCTCGCGCCTCTCGCGAGGAGATGAGCTGCTGCCAGCGGGTCGTGTTCATCGCGGTGGTCCGGTCCCCCTCCTACCACCCCCGCGCCCCAGGCGTCGCCACGATCTCCCCGGCGGCCCCCGGGTCAGCGCGGCGCGCGGGACGGCCGGCCCTCGATCTCGAGTCTCATCTTCGTGACCTTGTGTTGCACCTCGGCGGCCTCGGGCCCGGTGATCTCCAGATAGCGCAGCGCGGCCACGACGTCGCTGCCCCGGAACGCCTTGACCCGCGGGTTGAACCAGCTGAGCGCAGTCCCGATCTGCCGGACGAGGAGCGCGTCCGTGCAGATCGCCACGGTGAGCGCGGTCTTGCTCACGTAGTCGTTGATGGATGCCCGCTGTTTCGCGTTGGGTCCCCCCCCGGCGGTCACCACGAGAGTCTTCGTGCAGGTGGGCGGGAGACTGCCCGCCGCCTGCATATACGATTCCCATTCCTCGTCGCTCGGCGGTTCCCTGCCGTGGACGGCGATGAGCACGTGCTCCGTCGTGTCGAACAGCATGCTGGGCTTCGTCATCGTCTCACCGAGCGCGCACCGATCTTACGTCTGCGCACCGCCGAGCCGCCAGCGCGCACAGCCATCCCCTGGGATAGTCGTGCGCCTGGCCACCGGGCAAGGATCCGCGAGGTCCATGGGGTGCACCTAGGACGGTTCGATCGACGCAGCAACGACCACGAGCGACTTTCGATGCGGTGCTCCGGTGGACGGGCCGCGCCGCGCTTCGGCGCGACTCCCTCGTGGCGCGCGCGGCGGCGAGGGAGTCGCGCCGGGCCGGCTCGACGTGGGGCCTCGGGGCGGATGGAGTCGCTCGAGCGGCAGGGTCCTCTCGGTCGCGTCGGTTGCGTCGTTCGCGCGGCCCACCCAGGGCACACCCGAGTTATTTCCAAAGTATTTCATGACGTGGTGCTGGGCAGTTGCACTGTGGGCCGCCAGCTGCTCTGTGGTCTATACTACGCGATGTGCGCTGGGGATCTTCCGTAGGCGGGTGCGGTGCGCGTCGCACCGAGGCTTGACGGATGGCCCCCACCGCATGTAGCGCTCGATCGGTGGGCTGTGATGCCCAGCAGCCAGGGGCGGCGCCCGGCCTGTTGGTCGGGGCTGCCGAGTGACGACCTCGCCGGGGGGAAAGGTTTTTCACGATGCGTGTGCTGGAAAACTTCGTCGGCGGAGCCTGGTCTCGAGCCTCGGGGGCGACGCACCTCGAGGTGAAGAACCCGGCGACCGGGGAATCTCTTGCGGAGGTGCCCCTCTCGACGGCGGCCGACGTCGACGCGGCGGTGAAGGCCGCGCAGGCGGCGTTCCCCGGCTGGAGCGCGACGCCGCCGGTGCAGCGGGCGCGCTACCTCTTCAAGCTGCGCGAGATCTTCGACGCCCATCGCGACGAGATCGCGGCGATCTGCACCGCCGAGCACGGCAAGACGCTGGCCGAGGCCCGGAACGATTTCGGCCGCGGCATCGAGAACGTCGAGCACGCGGCCGGCATCCCGGCCCTCCTGATGGGGCAGGGCCTCGAGGACGTCGCGTCCCGGATCGACTGCCACACGATCCGCCAGCCGCTCGGCGTCTTCGCGGCGATCACGCCGTTCAACTTCCCCCCGATGGTGCCGCTCTGGTTCTTGCCGTACGCGATCGCGACGGGCAACACGTTCGTGCTCAAGCCGTCGGAGCAGGTCCCGCTCTCGCAGCAGCGCATCTTCGAGCTGATCGAGCAGGTCGGGCTGCCGCCCGGCGTCGTGAACCTGGTCCACGGCGGCCGCGACGTCGTGAACGCCTTCTGCGCGCACAGGGACATCGCGGGCGTCTCGTTCGTCGGCTCGTCGGCGGTCGCGCGCCACGTGTACAGGAGCGCCGCGGAGGCGGGCAAGCGGGTCCAGGCGCTCGGCGGGGCGAAGAACTTCCTCGTCGTGATGCCGGACGCCGAGCGGCGGATGACGGTCGCCAACGTGGCCGAGTCCATCTACGGCTGCTCCGGCCAGCGATGCCTGGCCGGCAGCGTCGTCGTGTGCGTCGGCGACACCTACGAGGCCGTGCGCGACGGGCTCGTGCGCCACGCGAAGGGGATCGTGCTCGGCGACGGATCGAAGCCGGGCGTGACCATGGGCCCGGTGATCTCGGCGGCGCACAGGGACCGGGTGCTCTCGTACATCAACCAGGGCGTGGCGGAGGGGGCGACGCTCCTCCTCGACGGCCGGGACGCGAGGGTCGACGGGTATCCGGACGGCAACTGGGTGGGGCCCACGGTCTTCGACGACGTGCGGCCAGGGATGGTGATCGCGACCGAGGAGATCTTCGGGCCGGTCGCGTGCCTGATGCGGGCGAACGACCTCGACGAGGCGATCGCGATCGCGAACCGGAGCGAGTACGGCAATGCGGCGTCGATCTACACGTCGAGCGGCCGCGCGGCGCGCGAGTTCCAGCACCGCGTGGGCGCCGGGATGGTCGGCGTGAACATCGGCGTCGCGGCGCCCATGGCCTTCTTCCCCTTCGGCGGCCAGAAGGGCAGCTTCTTCGGCGATCTCAAGGCGCACGGCCCGACGGCCATCGACTTCTACACGGAGCGCAAGATCGTCATCACGAGGTGGTTCTGATGGCAAGGAACGTACTTGGCGGGCTGATCCAGTGCTCCACCCCGATCGGCGACGACGGCGCCTCCGTCATGGCCATCCGGGACGCGATGTTCGAGAAGCACCTTTCCTTCATCGACGAGGCGGGGAAGAGGGGTGTGCAGATCCTCTGTTTGCAGGAGGTCTTCAATACACCTTACTTCTGTCCTTCGCAGGACGCGAAATGGTGCGATGTGGCCGAGCCCGTCCCCGGCCCGACGGTCGAGCGGCTCGCGGCGTACGCCAAGAAGTACAAGATGGTGATGATCATCCCGATCTACGAGCGGGAGATGGCGGGCGTCTACTACAACACGGCCGCCGTGGTCGACGCCGACGGCACGTACCTCGGCAAGTACCGGAAGACGCACATCCCGCACACGAACGGGTTCTGGGAGAAGTTCTTCTTCAAGCCGGGGAACCTCGGCTATCCCACGTTCCAGACGCGGTATGCGCGGATCGGCGTCTACATCTGCTATGATCGCCACTTCCCGGAGGGGGCGCGGCTGCTCGGCCTGAACGGCGCCGAGATCGTGTGGAACCCCTCGGCGACGGTCGCCGGGCTCTCCCAGTACCTCTGGAAGCTCGAGCAGCCCGCGCACGCCGTGGCCAACGGCTACTTCATCGCCGCCTCGAACCGCGTGGGCACCGAGGCGCCGTGGAACATCGGCAAGTTCTACGGGACGAGCTACTTCTGCGACCCGCGGGGCAGCTTCCTCGCGACGGGGAGCGAGGACAAGGACGAGCTCGTCGTCGCCGAGATGAACCTCGACCTGATCGAGGAGGTGCGGAGGACGTGGCAGTTCTACCGCGATCGCCGGCCCGAGACGTACGGCGAGCTCACGGAACAGCTGCCCTGAGGGCCCGGGGCGGCGGGAGGGCGGCCGCCGCCCCCCGGAGGGGACCCGCCGCCCGGCGCTCACCCGCGGAGGAGCAACATGGGCATCCTGATCAAGAACGGCGAGATCATCACAGCGAGCGACCGGTTCGTCGGCGACGTCTACTGCGAGGACGGGAAGATCGCCGCGGTCGGCGCGGGCCTGTCGAAGGAGCGCGCGGGGGACACGGTGATCGACGCCTCGGGGCAGCTCATCTTCCCCGGCGGGGTCGACGCCCACGTGCACATGGAGCTGCCGTTCATGGGGACGGAGAGCTCCGATGATTTCGAGACCGGCACGGCGGCGGGCGTCGCCGGGGGCACGACCTCGATCATCGATTTCGTGATCCCGGCCCGAGGGCAGGCGCTGCTCGACGGGCTCGCGATGTGGAACGAGAAGGCGAAGAAGGCGGTCTCCGATTACGCCTTCCACATGGCCGTCACCTGGTTCGGCGACGATACCCTCGAGGAGATGGCCGTCTGCACGCGCGAGCACGGCATCCCGTCGTTCAAGACCTTCATGGCCTACCGCGGGGCCATCGGCGTCGACGATCCGGAGCTCATCCAGGTGATGGAGGCCGCCAAGGGCCTCGGGGCGCTCGTGACCGTGCACGCCGAGCACGGCGACGCGGTCGTCGCGCTCCAGAAGAAGCTCCTGAAGGAGGGCAAGACCCACCCGCGGTACCACGCGCAGAGCCGCCCCGCGCCGATCGAGGGCGAGGCGACGGGGCGCGCGATCATGCTCGCCCGGATGATCGGCGAGCCGATCTACATCGTCCACCTCACCTGCAAGGAGGCGCTCGCCGCGGTCACCGAGGCGCGGAGCCGCGGTCAGGTGGTCATGGCCGAGACGTGCCCGCAGTACCTCCTGCTCGACGACTCGGTGTACGAGAAGCCCGGCTTCGAGGGGGCGGCCTACGTAATGAGCCCGCCGATCCGGCCGAAGGGCCACCAGGACGCGCTGTGGGCCGCGCTCTCGTCGGGGCTCATCCAGACCGTGGCGACCGACCACTGTCCCTTCAACCAGGTCGGCCAGAAGGACATGGGCAAGGACGATTTCTCGCGGATCCCGAACGGCGCCGCCGGCATCGAGAACCGCCTCGCCCTGCTCTGGACCTACGGGGTGCTCGAGGGGCGGATCGACGTCCACCGCTTCGTCGATCTCTTCTCGACGCAGCCGGCCAAGATCTTCGGCCTGTACCCGCGCAAAGGCTCGATCGTGCCGGGCGGCGACGCGGATCTCGTGGTCTTCGACCCGAAGGGGACGAGCACGATCTCCGCGAAGACCCACCATCACCGGTGCGATCGGAGCATCTTCGAGGGCTTCGAGGTGAAGGGGAAGCCGACGCACGTCATCGTCAACGGCCGGGTCCAGTGCGTGGACGGCAAGCTCGACGTGGAGCGGGGCGCCGGGCGCTACCTCCCGCGCCGGCTCGGCCCGACCCAGGGAGCCCAGGCCTTCTAGTCACCACACACCATTCGAGAGGAGCCGCGCGAGCGCCAGCATGACCCGAGCCCCGATACGCCTCTCAGCCCTCCCGTCCGGCCGGATCGAAGAGCGATTCGAGGACAAGAGCCCGCGTTACACCGACGCCGAGGCGATCGCCGAGGCGAACCGGTGCCTCTATTGCGTCGACGCGCCCTGCGTCAAGGCGTGCCCGACGGCGATCGATATCCCGAGTTTCATCCGGAAGATCGCGGGCGGTCAGGTGAAGGGCGCGGCCCGCACCATCCTCACGGCCAACCTGCTCGGCCAGTCGTGCGGGCAGGCCTGCCCCGTCGAGGTGCTCTGCGCGGGCGACTGCGTCTACAACGCGTGGGGGCGCGAGCCGATCGCGATCGGCCGCCTCCAGCGCTACGCTGTCGAGTCGGCCCTCGCGCGCGATCCGCGGATCTTCCGGGCGAAGCCGCCCACCGGCAAGAGCGTCGCGCTCGTGGGCGCGGGGCCCGCGTCGATCGCCGCGGCGGGCTACCTCGCCCTCGAGGGGCACCGCGCCGTGATCTTCGAGCGGAAGGCGATCCCCGGCGGCCTGAACACGCTCGGGATCGCGCCCTACAAGATGAAGGGGCACGAGGCGCTCCACGAGCTCGAGTGGGTCCTGTCGCTCGGGGACATCGAGCTCCGCGCCGGCGTCTCGGTCGTCGCGCAGGCGGCCGGGCCGGGGGAGGTCTCCGCGCGCGACCTGGTCGCGGAGTACGACGCGGTCTTCCTGGGGCTCGGCCTGGGCGCCGACGCGCGCGTCGGCCTCCGCGGGGAGGACGGCGACGGCGTGGTGGGCGCGACAGCGTTCATCGAGCGGCTCAAGGCCGACCCGGGCCTCGACCTCGCGGGCGTGCGGCGCGCGGTCGTCATCGGCGGCGGCAACACGGCGCTCGACGTCGCCCACGAGCTCGCGCTGCTCGGGGTCGACGTGGCCGTCGTGTACCGCCGCTCCGAGGCCGAGATGTCGGGCTACGCGCACGAGCTCGAGGGCGCGCGGGTCGCCGGCGCGCGCCTCGTCGAGAACCGGGTGCCGGTCGAGGTGGTGCGCGAGGGCGGCAAGGTCGTCGCGCTGCGGATCGCGCCCGCCGACGCCGGCGCGCGGGGCTCCGCGCCGGGGCCGGCCGGAGAGGAGCTCCTGCCCGCCGACCTCGTCGCGGTCGCGATCGGGCAGAGCCGGGCGACGCAGGTGGCGCTCGCGTTCGAGGGGGTGGTGCTCGACCCGAGGGGGCGCGTGGTGGTCGACCCGGCGACGCACCGCACGGGCAACCCGAAGGTCTACAGCGGCGGCGACTGCGTGAACGGCGGCAAGGAGGTCGTCAACGCGGTCGCCGAGGCGAAGATCGCCGCGCACGCGATGCATGAAGCGATGACGACGCGGGCGGGCGGCGCGGCGCCCGTGCCCTCACCGCAAGGGAGCTGAGCGATGGCCGACCTCTCTATCGACTTCGCCGGGATCAAGAGCCCGAACCCGTTCTGGCTCGCCTCGGCGCCGCCGACCAACACCGGAGATCAGGTCCGGCGCGCCTTCGACGCCGGCTGGGGCGGCGCCGTCTGGAAGACGCTCGGGAACCCCATCGTCAACGTGTCGAGCCGGTTCGGCGGCATCGACTACGGCAACACGCGGCTCATGGGGCTCAACAACGTCGAGCTCATCACCGATCGCCCGCTCGACGTGAACCTCAAGGAGATGCGCGAGATCAAGCGGCGTTACCCGGGCCACGCGCTCATCGCCTCGCTGATGGTCGAGACGAAGGACGAGTGGCGCGAGATCATCCGCAAGGCCGAGGACACGGGCGCCGACGGGCTCGAGCTCAACTTCGGCTGTCCGCACGGGATGTGCGAGCGCGGCATGGGCTCGGCCGTCGGCAACGAGCCGGCGGTCCTCCAGGAGATCGCGCGCTGGGCCGTCGAGTTCGCGACGACGCCGGTCATCGTGAAGCTCACGCCCAACGTCGGCGACATCCTGGAGCCGGGCGAGGCCGTGCTCCGCTCCGGGGCGCACGGCGTCTCGCTGATCAACACGGTCAAGTCGCTCATGGGCGTCGATCTGGAGCGGATGGTCCCGCTCCCGCGGGTCGGCGGCGCGTCGACGAACGGCGGGTATTGCGGGCCCGCGGTCAAGCCGATCGCGCTCCACCTGCTGAGCCAGCTGGCGCGCCACCCCGGCGTCGGCCGGCTGCCCATCTCCGGCATCGGCGGCATCTCGAACTCCCGCGACGCCGCCGAGTTCATCGCGCTCGGCGCGACGAGCGTCCAGGTCTGCACCGCGGTGATGCATTACGGCTACCGCATCGTCGAGGAGATGATCGAGGGGCTCAGCGACTGGCTCGACGATCACGGGATGCGCTCGGTGAACGAGCTGCGCGGCAGGGCGATCCCCCAGGTCCAGGAGTGGGGCGAGCTCGACCTCTCGTACCGCGTTGTCGCGGACATCAGCGCCGACAAGTGCATCGGGTGCCAGCTCTGTTACGTCGCCTGCATGGACGGGGCGCACCAGTGCATCCACCTGCCGGGGAGGACGGAGGCGGAGGCGCGCGCGGCGGGCCACACCCACCTCCCGAAGGTCCTCCCGGATCGCGCGGTGACGGCGGATCCGAGCGGGGACGCGGCGCCGTCGCGGGTCCCGTTCGTCGACGAGGAGGAGTGCATCGGCTGCAATCTGTGCGCGCTTGTGTGCCCGGTGCCGGGGTGCATCACGATGAGGGAGGTGCCTTCAGGCAAGCCCCCCGAGACGTGGAACGACCGTGTCCAGAAGGGGACGGACTTCGTGCCCGGCGGGCTGGAGTCGACCGCACGCGCGCGGAGCTCGTGAGCCCGGGCTCCTGGCCAGGCGGCCAGGAGCCCGCGACGACCGCGAGCGCGCCGGGGCGCTGCCCGGGCTACGGGGCGAGCTTGACGACGATCGCGTCCCCGCGGTCGTACGTGCCCACGCCGATCACGTTGCCGGCGCTGTCCACGGCCAGATCGAAGATATCGCCGCGTTCCGCGCTGCCGATCGGGTCGACCGACCACAACACGGCGCCCGACGGCGAGAGCTTCGCGATCGCGCCGGGCGGGTTGATGAACACGTTGCCGGCGCCGTCGAGGGCGACGGCAGGGATGCCCCAGGTGTTGGAGAGCAGGCCGAGGCCCGTCGTATCGACGCTCCACAGGGGCGCGCCCGAGGCGGTGAGCTTGGTCACGGTCGTGCCCAGGGCGACGATCAGCTCCCCGGACGGGGTCGCGGCGACGTCCGCGTCATCCGGCGTGCCGGAGACGACCTGACTGAAGACGTGATTCCCTGCCGCGTCGAACTTCGCCAGGTACATGCCGTGAGCCGTCGGCGAGCTCGCCAGCGGTCCGCCGCCGAGGTCGAGCGCGCCGGAGAAGCGGCCGAGGACGATGACATTGCCCGCGCCGTCCACGGTGACGCTCGCAGGGTCGCTGTCGTACGGGTCGCTCGCGAAGGTCCTGATCCAGATCGGCGCGCCCGCCGCGTCGAGCTTCGCGACCAGGAGATCGCTGCCCGGCCCGCCGGCGAGGGGGCCGGTGCCGAGATCGACCGTGTCCCACACGACGCCGGCGAGCGCGGCGCCCGCGCCGGCGCTGGCGACCTTGACCTGGCCGAGGCCAGCGGCCTCCGCGAGGAGATCGCCCGCCGCGGTGAACCGCTGCAGGCCGGAGTTCGAGCCCGCGATCAGCTCGCCGGTGTCCGACGCGGCGAGGCTCAGGAAGGTGCTGCCGCCGAGCGGGCGCTCGTCCCACACGTGGTTCCCCGCGGCGTCGAGCTTGGCGAGGAACTTGGTGTTGAACATCTCCATGAGCGTCGGGTCGCCCTGCCCGACGAAGTCGATCGTGCCATAGGCGTAGCCGCCGAAGATCACGCTGTCCGCGCTGTCGACCGCGACGGCGCGCGCGCGCATCGACTCGTGCCAGCCGTTGACGAAGCGCTTGCTCCAGAGGACGCTGCCGGGGGCGCACGGGGCGCAGCTCGGGCCCCCGCAGTCCACGCCGGACTCGGCGCCGTTCTGGATGCCGTCCTCGCAGGTGTCGTGATAGCAGACCGTGAGCGCGGGCCGCTCCGCGGCGCTCGCGCTCTCGCTGCTCCGCAGGGTGCTCCGGGTCACCGCGGCCTCCTCGATCAGCACGCCGTGGTTGGCGAGCTCGCCGCTCACCCAGGCCTGCGCGAGCGCGGTCACGTCGACGTTCCGGAAGCCGGTGGTGCCGGAAGGACCGCCGGTGACGAAGGAGGCCTCGATCGCCGGATCGAAATGGCCGCCGCCGCCGAAGTTGCCCCACGTGACGCCCGACTCCGTCCACGCGGCGGTGGCCCGGTGGACGCGCACTGTGCTGCTCTCGATCTTGTACGTCTGGTACAGCGACAGCGTCGCCGAGGTGATCTCCGCGCTCGCCGGGACGCCGGCGAGGTCGAACCGGAGGAGGCTCCGCCGGACGCCGCCCGTGCCGGTGCCCGTCGAGAGCGTGGTGCTCGCGCCGTCGTTCCACGTGGGCGACACCTGCCAGAGCGTCGCGTCGGCCACGTCCCCGCCGAGGCCGCGCCGGAAGGTCACGCACCGCGGGTCGCACGCGTCGCCGTGCCCGTCGGCGTCGGCGTCCACCTGCGACGGGTTCGCGGCGGCAGGGCAGTTGTCGTCGTCGTCGACCACCCCGTCGCCGTCGCTGTCCTGCGCGAGCTCGAACGCGTACGCGGGAGAGCCCGCGATGACCGAGCTCCCCGACACGGCGACGGCCTTGCCGAAGGCGCCGTCGGTCGGGCCGTCGCCGGTGAGCCTGCCCTTCTCGATCTCGATCCACTCGCCGCCCGCCGGCGAGAACACGTACGCCGCGCCCGCGTCCGGCTGATCGACGCGGTCGGCCAGGATCGCGCCGGCGACCGCCATGCTGCCGGAGAGCGCCACGGCGCTTCCCAGGCCGTCCCCCGTCCTGCCGTCGGTCGCGATCAGCCGGGAGTCCTGGCGCCAGCCGCTCGCCCCGCGGTCGAACACGTAGGCCAGGCCGCGCCCGAGCTCGTACCACGGCATCGGCGGGCTGAGGACGCCCGGCGCGCCCACGAGGATGCGCCCGCCCGAGATCGCGACCGAGCTCCCGAAGCGGTCGAATGCCTGGGGCGGGTCCGCGGCGAGCCGGTGCGCGCCGCCCCAGTCGCTCGCGTCGAACACGTAGGCGGCGCCCTCGCCGTCGCCTTCCCACCACGACGAGTCCCCCGGCGAGCCCACGACCACCGTGCCGCCCTCGATCGCGACGGGCGGCGCGCTCCAGGCGTTGGCGCCGGCTGGGGCGACGAGCTCGACCTCCTCGCTCCAGGCGCCGCCGCTGCGGGAGAACACGTAGGCCGACGTCTCGGCGGAGAGGACGGCCCGGTCGCCGTCGACCGCGACCGCCCCGCCCGCGGGGTTCGACGACCCGCCGCTCGCGACGAGCTTGGCCTGCTCGGACCACACGCCCCCGCTCCGCACGAACACGTAGGCGGCGCCCGCGCCCCCGGTCCCCCAGGGCGCCCCGACCACGGCCGTGTCCGCCGAGATCGCGACCGAGGCGCCGAAGCCGTCGCCCGCGGCCCCGTCGCCCGGGACGAGCCTGGCTTGTTGCGTCCAGGCGCCGCCGCTCTTCACGAACACGTACGCCGCGCTCCCGGGCGCCCCGACGATCGCGGTGTCGCCCGACATGGCGATCGCGTCGCCGTTCAGGTGGATCGGGGTCGAGCCGTCGACCGCGATGAGCGCCGCCCGCTCCGAGGCGGCGAGCGGATCCACCGTCACCGGGTACGCGGCCCCGGCGGTGTCCACGCGCAGCGACAGCGTGCGCTCGTCGACGCCGAGCTCCATCCACGCGGGAAGCGTCCGCCCCGCGGCGTCGGTGGCGTGGAGATCCGTGTACCGCATCGCCACCGCGCCGGACGCCTCGCGCAGCGCGACCCCCTCGCCGCCGGCGAGCGGCGTCGCGCGGAGATCGCCGCCCAGGGCGAGCTCGATGACGAGGTCCTGGTCCCCGGGGGCGAGGCAGGGCGGCGCCCCGGGCACCGTGAAGCCCTGCTCCAGCCCGAGCGGCCCGTTCACGTACCACTCCACGAGCCCCTCGCCCGGCGATGTGCCCTGCCGGCGGAGCTCCACGCGGTTCTTCGTGGCGCTCGGGGCCGCGCGCGGCGCCTCGCGCAGATCGCCCGCGCAGCCGTACCGGGCGGCGGCCATCGAGAAGCTCCACCGCGCCTCGCCTTCCGGGGCGATCCGCACGCCCGACGCGCTGAAATCGGCCGCGAGCCGGTGCGCCGGGTTCGGCGCGCGCAGGCTCGCCTCGTTCCCGCCCGGTGACGCCTCGATCACCCGGTAGCCCTCGGGCGCCGACGCCTGCACGGCCGCGATGTACGCCGCCCGCAGGCGCGCGGGGCCCAGCGCCGTGTCGGGCGCCGCGGGCGCCGCCGCCGCGCCGTCCATCGACGGCGCGGGGTCTCGCGGCGCCTCGGTGGAGGCGCAGCCCCCCACCATGGCGGCTGCGGCCATCACCTGTCCCATCCTCCCCATTCGATCTCGCATAGGCTGGATCTCCCTCTGGCTGGCGCTCCTCCGCGCAGGCGCGCCGGGCGCCGGAGCGCTCCGCGCCGGAGGGCAGCGAGCTCGCGGCGCCTCATCGCAAGGTCCGCGCCCTCGCCGCGGACGGGGGCCGCGCCCTCGCCGCGGGCGGGGGCCGCGCCCTCGCCGCGGGCGGGGGCCACGCCCTCGCGATGGACGAGGGGCGCAGCCGCCGCCGCGCGGCCCGCGTTTGCGAGCGACGCGCGGCCGCGTCCGATTTCGTGACACGCGCGGTGCGGTGACCGGAACAAACAACACGGAGGGCAGGAGCCCTCGCTGGAGGAACATGGTCCCGAAAGACGCAGCGACGATCACCCCGCGGCATCGCGGTCTCACGCCGAACGCCCAGGCGAAGCAGGGGCGGGCGGGCATGTCCGATCACGAGGAGCGGGCCGAGCTGCTCGCCGAACATCGCCCGGAGCTCGCGCGCCTGCTGCAGAGCCTCCCGGCCCGCAGCAGCGCCCCCGCGCCGCTGACGGGTTATCTCCTCTCCTTGCGAGAACCGACGGGCTACCTCATCGCGATCGGCCTGCAGCAGCGCGACCCGGCTCTCGAACCGGAGCGCATGCTCCGCGACGCCCTGGCTGCGGGCGAGCGCGCGCCGATGCTGGTCGGCGTGATGGCGCGCTCGGCGATGGCCGAGAGCCTCGCGCCGCTCGCGCCGGTCACGCGCGCGGTCGCCGCGCGCCTGAAGCGACCGGCCCCCTCCGGCACACTGCGGGTCGTCGTCGCCGCGGCCGGCGGGGCGGAGCTCTTCACCGTGAAGCTCTCGGAGCTCACGTCCCCCTCGTCCGGCTCCGGCTGAGCGAGCTGCCCGCTCCGGCGCTCACTCGTTCGCGTAGACGCGCCGCTCGCTCGAGTCGAGCCCCAGGTACACCACCCGGCTGTCGAGGCTCGCGCCCCCGCGCTCGGCGCCCTCGGGCGCCGGCCGGCGGTCGGCGGCCTCGTCGCCTTGGCGCAGCGCCTCGTACTCCGCGACCGAGGCGCGACGGCACCCGTCGAGCGGGGCGTCGATCTCGAGGGCGGCCACGAGCGCCCCGGCCTCCGGCCCGATCCTGCCCGCGAAGAACTCGGCGCAGCAGCCCGAGCCGTAGCTGAACAGCCCGACGCGCTGCCCCTCGAGCGCGCGGGCCTCCGCGTTGAGCAGGGACGCGAGCGCCAGGTAGAGCGAGCCCGTGTAGATGTTGCCGATGCGCGACGGCAGGTCGAGCGACGGCTCCACCTCGACGGCGAAGCTCTCGTCGGCGGCCTGCTCGGTCAGGCCGTCCATCGCCAGCCGGTGGCGGTGGGCCTTGCGGGCCATCTTGCCGTAGGGGACGTGATAGCAGGTGCGCGCGAGGGGATCACCGTCGCCCGCCACGCGGCGCCAGTCGCCGTAGGCCCCTGCGAGGGCGTCGAGGTAGCACTGCACCGAGTAGTGGCCGTCGACGAGCGCCTCCTTGTGGTGGAGCGGCCGCCAGAAATCGTAGACGTCGCGCGCATACGTGCCGGTCTGGCCGACCTCGATCTCGACGAGGCGCGGGCGCTCGCGCACGAGCAGCGCCACGGCGCCGGCGCCCTGGGTGGGCTCGCCCGCGGAGCCGAGCGCGTAACGCGCCACGTCCGAGCACACGACGAGCGCGGCGCGGCCGCGGGCCGAGCCCGAGGCGATCCAGTCCACCGCGTTGAGGAGGCCCGCGGTGCCCCCGAAGCAGGCGTGCTTGGCCTCGAAGACCCGGCACGCGCTCGGCAGCCCGAGCAGGCCGTGGAGGAAGGAGGCCGCCGGCTTCGCGTGGTCCACGGCGGTCTCGGTGCCCACGACGCAGAGCCCGATGTCCGCGGGGCTCGCGCCCGACCGCTGGAACAGCCGGCGGGCCGCGTTGGCGCCGAGGGTGATCGGATCCTCGTCGGGCGCGGCGATCGCCATCCGGCGGGTCCCCAGGCCGGTCAGGTACTTGGAGGGCGCGATGCCACGCGCCTCGGCGAGCTCGGTGAGCTCGACGAAGCGGCGGGGGACGGCGAGCGCGATCGCATCGATGCCGATGCGAGGAAAGTCATGACGTAGGCTCATACCTGCATCCTAGGGGCGCATTGTGCAGAGACCATCCAGCCCACGCGGAGCGTCCGAGGAGCCGAGGCGCCCGACGCGCCGCGGCGCCGCGGCGCCGCGTTCCAGCCGGCGCCCTCGCTTCGCGCTACGCGTGGAGCGTGGCCACGTGGCCGTGCCCGCGCCTCCATCCACCGCGCCTCGCCGTGCGCACCACGTGGAATGACAAAGACGCTTCCATGACACATGTCATGGAACAGCCTCCGAGAAAAATCGCGGTCAGGTCAAAATCGTCACCACATCTCGTTGCAATTGTGCAATCTGAAATAGCGCGTTCATGCGCCCTAGCGGTCGAGGTTCATGTGAAGCTCTCCCGGTCTACCATGTTGGTTCCGCTTCTTGGGTTGGGTGTTCTGGTGATGACCGGCGCCGCAGGGTGCTCCTGCAGCTCCGGGGCGGAGGGCGATGCGGACGCGACGGCTGGAGCGAACGTCGGTGGAGCCGGCGGCACGGGCGGGGGCGGCGAGGGCGGTGCGGGCGGGAGCGGGGGCGGGGGCGGCGAGGGCGGTGACGACGGGGGGATGATCGGCAACGGCTCCAGCGGCTCCAACACGGGTGGCAGCGGCCCCGTGACGCCCGATACGGCCTGTGTCGCCACGGTCGCAGAGGCCACGCTCACGAAGCGGCCGGTCGACATCGTGTTCGTCATCGACAACTCGCCCAGCATGGCGAACGAGATCATCAGCGTACAGAACAACATCAATGAGAGCTTCGCCTCGATCATCGGCGAGAGCGGCATCGATTACCGCGTCATCATGATCTCCGCGCACGGCGCTGCGGAGGTCGACGATTCGATCTGCGTCGGCGCCCCGCTCAGCGCCGCGAGCTGCACCCCGGTGCCGGAGGCGCCGGGGAACAACCCGCCCGTCTTCTACCATTACAGCCACGAGATCAGGAGCAACGACGCGCTCTGCGTGCTCCTCGGAAGCTACAACGGCGGCCTGCCCGACCAGCACGGCGTGGCGCCGTCCGGGTGGTCGGAGTGGGTGCGCGAGGACTCGTTCAAGGTGATCACCGTGATCACCGACGACCACGTGGGCTGCCAGTCGACGCACCTCCCCCGCAACATCTATATCGACGACACGCGGCAGCCCTGGGAGGAGGTCGCCACGGACTTCGAGGAGCTGCTGTTCGGCCTGGATCCGGCGGTCTTCGGCGACGCGACCGCGCCCAACTACGTCTTTCACAGCATCGTCGGGCTCCACGAGAACACGACCGTTACGGACGCCTACGCGCCCGACGCGGACGTCGTCGAGGAGACGTGCGGCACCGCCGTGGCGCCGGGCACGGGCTACCAGACGCTCAGCAAGCGGACGGGTGGCCTCAGGTTCCCGCTCTGCCAGACGGACTCTTATGATGTGGTGTTCCAGGCGATCGCGGAGGGCGTCATCACGGGCGCGGTGGTCGCGTGCGAGTTCGAGGTGCCGGACTCGCCGCCGGGGGAGATCATCGACCTCTCGACCGTGGTCGTCCAGTACACGCCCGGCGACGGGAGCGAGCCGCAATCGTTCGCCCAGGTGGCGAGCGCGGCAGCGTGCGCCCCGGGCTCCTTCTACATCGAGAACGACATGATCTCGCTCTGCCCCGACGCGTGCCGGCTGGTCCAGGACGACGCCATGGCGGCGGTCGACGTCCTCTACGGCTGCGATCCCGAACCGGCGCAGTGAGCTCGTCGGCCGGGCGGCGGCGCCGGTGAGCGCGGCCGCCGCCCGCTTTGGCCGCAGTCGACGTCCGTCTCGAGGGGAATCAGAGCGACGGACGACCTGAGCATGGAGCTGCCTCCCTGTGTTCGAACAGGAGGTCAGAGATAGAGGCTCAGCTGACTTGCGACGTCTCCTGTCCCGGGTGACAATAAAGATGCTCCCGCCCGACGGCGGGAATCACCGCCATGTGGGCTCCCCCGGACGCCGTGATGGCCTCTCGCCACAGGGCGGCTGACGCTTCAGGGCGCGTGTCCGTCGAGCCAGCCTTGCGCGAGCTCCAGGATCCGCGCGTTGTCGGGGACATCGCGCAAGAAGCGCTCGCGCCAGACGGGATCGCCGATCCTCCCGGCCCGCACGAGCAGCCCGTTGCGGGCCAGGGCGATGGCGCCCTTGGCCTCGGCCATCTGGCCCGTCGCGGCCAGCGCCTCGGCGTGGACCAGGCGCACCAGCGGGCCCTCCTCGTCACGGTGGCCCGACTCGAGCAGGGACAGGGCCTGCGTCGTGGCGGCGAGCGCCTCTCCGGCGCGCCCGAGATCGAGCAGCGCGCGCGCGCGCGCCGCGATGGCCGCGGGGAGCCGCTCCGGCACCCCCCGCGCGAGCGCCTCGGCCGCCTGCGACTCCGCCTCGGCGAGCGCGGGCTCGCCCGCGAGGAGCAGGACGCGCGCGAGCTGGAGCCGGCTCTCGCACTCCCGCCGCCGGTCGCCGCGGCGCGTGAGCGCCTCGATCGAGCTCCGCAAGGCCGCCTTCGCCGCGTCGACCTCGCCCGCGTGGGCCAGCGCGAGGCCGAGGTTCTGCAGCGCGTTCGGGACCCGGTCGTCGAGCGCCATCCGCTCCGCCTCCTCGAGCCCGGCGCGCAGCACCCCCGCCGCCGCCTCGAAGTACCCGAACTGGACGTAGCAGAGGCCCATGTTGAGCCGCGCGCGGCACGCCTCGCGGCGATCGCCGATGTCCTCGAACGCGGCGAGCGCCGCGCCCATGCTCGCGATGCACGCGCTCGGATCGCCGTTGTGCTGCCGGAGGAGCCCGTGCAGGTAGAGGAGCTTCGCCTCGATCATGAGATCCGCGGCCGACGCGTCCTCCGTCGCGCGCTCGACCGCGTCGATCAGCGCGTCGACGCACGCGTAGCGGCCGCCGAGCAGGAGCACGATCGCCCCCTCGAGCAGGCAGGCGTTCCTCGCGATGCGCGCGCCGTCGAGCGGCTCCGTGCCGAGGACGACCATCATCCAGCGCTCGACGCGCTCGTAGTGGCCCTGCTTGTGCCCCGCCCCCGCGAGCTGCGTGAACGCCGAGAACCACGCCACGGAGCCCGGCACGAGGTGCCGCGTCGCCTCGATCCCGCGCTGCTCCGCGAGGGCCGGCTCGCCGCGCCAGAGCAGCGCCTCGGCCTCGACCAGGCGGAGCGCGCCCACCGCGGCGGGATCCGGCCTGCAGGCGATGCCGCGCTCGGCGCAGGCGATCGCCTCGGCGAGGTCGTTGCCGCGGAGCGCGTTGTCGGCGGCGCGCAGGTACCACTCGGCGGCCTTCTCGGGCTCCTCGCCGCGCTCGAAGTGCTCGGCGAGCGCCCTCGGATCGCCCTCGCCGGCCGCCTCGAGGAAGCTGCCCGCGAGCGCGTGGCCGATGCGGAGGTCGCGCGCCGTCAGCATGCCGTAGGCCGCCTCGCGGACGAGCGCGTGGCGGAAGCAGTACTCCGCGTCATCCCGCGGCCGCCCCTCGCCCCGCCGCACGATCACCTCGCGCCGGAGCAGCTCCGCGAGGACCTGCGCGATGTCGGCGCTCCCGAGGAGCGCCGCGACCGCGCTCGACCTGAACGTCTCGCCGAAGATGCTCGCCGCCCTGAGGAGCCGCCGCGCCTCGGCGTCGAGCATCTCCAGCCGCGCCTGCACCATGGCCACCACCGTCTCCGGCTGGCCCTCGCTGTTGCCCTCGGCGGCCGCGCGGATCTGCTCCTCGAGGAAGAACGCGTTGCCGTCGGCGCGCTCGACGAGCCTCCCCACGAGGTCGTGCCGCGCGTGCGCGCCCAGCGCCTCGCGCACGAGCCGCTCGCTCGCGCGGCGCGGGAGCGGCGTGAGGTGGAGCTCGTGGGCCAGCCGGCCCTCCCAGAGCTTCGGGAAGAGCCGGCGCACGTCGGGCCGCCCCAGCGCCAGCACGAGCAGCGGCATGTCCTTGAGCTGGCGCAGCGCCTCGTCGACCATCGTGACGGTGGGGAGGTCGCCCCACTGGAGATCCTCGAGCACGAGGAGCACCGGCCCCGCGCGGCACGCCGCCCCGAGGAAGCCCTCCCAGGCGTGGCGGAGCTGGTCGCCCATCAGCACGGCGTCGCGCCGCGCGAGCCGGAGCTGCACGTCGTGCTCGTCGGGGAACGGCGCGCCGACGAGCTCGCCGAGGAAGGCCGCGACGCGGGGCGCGTCGGTGCCCCCGTACTGCTCCACGCGGCTCCGGACCTTGCGCTGCCGCGCCTCCAGGGGCTCGCCGTCGGCGACGCCGAGGGCGTCCCGGAGCGCGCTCGCGAGCAGGCCGAAGGCCGCGCCGGCGCCCATGGGGTCGCCCTGGCCGATCCAGACCTCGATCCTGTCTCCCCGCTCGCGGAGCTTGCGGACGAGCTCTTTTCGCAGGCGCGACTTGCCCATCCCGGCCTCGGCCGTCACGAGCACCGCGCCCGCGGCGCCCTCGTCGATGCAGCGATCGACCTCGGCCACGAGCATGGCGAGCTCGCGCTCGCGGCCCACGTAGGTGGTCGGCTTGCCGAGCAGCTGCGCGGTCCGCTCGTCGCGCGCCCCGTGCAGGACGCGGCCCGCGGCGTCCTCGGTGACGTCGAACCGCATGCCGATGAGGCCCGCGGTCACCTCGTCGATGCGGACGCCCGCGGGGAGGGCGCGGTCGTCGTGGGCGGCGAGCATCTGGAAGGCGCGGTCGATGAGCTCGCCGACGGGCACGCGCGCCGAGAGCTCCGCCCGGCCGGTGGCGAGCGCGACGGGCGCGCCGCCGAGCAGCTCCTGCAGCGCGAGCGCGCACCGGGCGGCCCGCGCCGCGAGGTCGGTCGGCGCGCCCGCGCCGGACAGCACGATGAGCGGCGAGCGGCCCTCGAGGAGCTCGAGCTCGCCGCGGTACTGCTCGGCCACGTCGTGCAGCTGCCAGAGCTCTGCCTGGCGCGGCTCCGCCGCGGCGCTCGTGTTGCCCCAGCGCGGCTCCGCCGCGCTGCTTGCGTTGCCCCAGCGCGGCTCCGCCGCGCTGCTTGCGTTAGTAGCGCGCTCGCGGGTGACCACGAGGCAGGTCACGCGTCGCTCGCCGGTCGTGAGCTCCACCGCGCGCGGCGGGAAGGAGCGGGGCCCGCCGACGCTGCTCTCGGGCGCGCCGATCGTGGCGAGCTCGGCCGCCACGGCGTCGCCGTCGGCCGGCCGGTCCAGCGGGGATTTCGCCAGCATGCGGGCGACGAGATCGTCGAGCGCGGCGGGGGTGCCGGGCCGGAGGTCGCGCGCGCGGGGCGGCTCCTCGAGGAGGACCTTCATCAGCACGGCGAGCCCGGCGTTGCCCTGGAAGGCGGCGCGGCCGGTGAGGCAGCGGTAGAGGATGCAGCCGAGGGCGAACACGTCGGCGCGGGCGTCGACGCTGATCTCGCCGCGCGCCTGCTCGGGGGCCATGTACCCGGGCGTGCCCAGGACGAGGCCCGCGGCCGTGAGCGGCTCGTCGGTGACGGCGCGGGCGAGGCCGAAGTCGATGAGGTGCACGCGCTCGAGCGAGCCGCCTTCGAGCAGCAGGTTGCTCGGCTTCAGGTCGCGGTGGACGAGCCCGAGCCTGTGGATGGCGCCGAGCGCCCTCGCGACGTGGAGGCCGAGCTCGAGGGTCTCCTCGAGGGTGAGGCCCTGGCGGATGAGCCGGTCGGAGAGCGTCTCGCCGTCGAGCCACTGCATGGCGAGGTACGGCTGTCCCCACGCGGTGGCGCCGTGCGCGACGTACCGCACGACGCCGGGCACGCGGGCCGCTGCGAGCGCGTGGGCCTCACGCCCGAAGCGGACGAGGTGCTGCGCGCTCTCGGTGGTCAGGAGCTTGATCGCGACCGCCTCGCTCGTCTCCTGATCGCGGGCCCGGTAGACCGACCCCATCCCGCCTGAGGCCGCGAGGTGCTCGATGCAGAACCGGCCGTCGATGATGTCTCCTGCCTGCATCGCTCACCGAGGCCCCTGACGAGGAGCCTCGCCGGCGGGCAGCCTGCCAGCGAGGTGAGCGCTGCGTCCAGTGCTCATTGGAGCGCGCGCGTCGCGGCCAAGCAGGCGTACGTTTTAAGGAAAATCCCGATCGGGATGGGCGGCCGCGCGAGCCCGAGCGCGGGTGAGCGCGACAGGAGAGCCGGCGCGACGGGCGGGGCGGCGCGACAGGCGCCTTCGCGGCGCTCAGGGTGGGGCTGCCAATGGACGCTTCGAGCGTGAAGAAGGGCGGGAGGAGCGACTCGTCCCTCGTTGGCGCTCAGGGGCGCTGGCCGCGCTTGCTGAATGAAGCGTCGATGACGGACCCGTCGTTGCGCGTCATGGGCGCAATCGGTCAGAGCGAAGCGATGCACATGGAGCGCCGCTGGTGCGGCGATCGACATGGCCGTTCGTGCGGCAGAGAGTATATCCGAGGGACATCCGGTACAGGGCAGAGCCTGAGTGTCATCGCATGGCGCCGCGCGCAGGCGCGGCTCTCGGAGACCGGCGGCGCCTGGCGTCTGCTCGTCCGAGCCGGACGTGCGCTGTTTTCTGGAGAGGGGGTGCAGTATGAAGACGTTCGGCTTCGCGGCGATTCTGACCACGATGTGCGCGCTTGCGGCGTGTTCCGGCGATGACGGAGCTCGCGACGCGGGCGGCCCGGGCGGTGCAGACGGCCAGGGCGGCGCGTCCGGCGCGACCGTTTCGATTGCGGTCTCATCGACCGCGGGGGAGGGGGGCGCGGCGGGTGTGGAGGGCGAGGGGGGCGCTGGCGGAGGCAGCGAGTGCGCCGGCGCGACCGGAGACGCGTGCACGGAGTGCTGCATCGATGCGCACCGGGCTGGGGCTGGCGCGCTCCTCGCGTTGACGATCGGGTTCTGTGGCTGTGAGGCCGGCGCTCCGTGCGCCGCCACGTGCGATACGGCGGATGAGGCGACCGATGCCTGTGTGGAGGAGGGGGGCGTCGACGTGGCGGCGCTGCGGGACAACGCTGAGTGCATGGAGTGCATGGCGGCGCTCTCTGCGGACGCCGCCTGCTACGCCTCCAGCGGGGACGACTGCATGCAAAGCGAGGAGTGCGAGGCGTTCGTCCTGTGCTCGAGCGGGTGCTCCGGGAGCTAGTCCTTTCCTCACAGGGGGGCGCTCTCGCTCCACGGCCTGCCGGCACCACGACGGCGCCGCGGGAGGTCTGCGACCCCTCAGGTCTTGTCCGTTCCGCTTGACGGCGTCATCAAGTCGTCCACGAACCGGCGCATCAGGCGCACCAGGTCGCTGAAGTCTTCCTCACTCCACTTGGCGAGGACAGGGGCCGCGAGTCTCTGACGCGCGGCGTCCAAGGCGTCCGTCATCTGCCGCCCCTTGTCGGTGATCACCGCTTCATGGATGCGACGATCGGCCGGGCTCGGTCGACGTTCGATCAGCCCCAGGCTCTCGAGCTTCGCGACCTGGCGGCTGACGGTCGTGTAATCGCGCCCGGCTCGGTCCGAGAGGTCGACCACGCCGATCGGCCCGAAGCGCTCGATCCCGACCAGCAGCGGAAAGAGGGCTCGATCCAGGGAGATGCCTGCCTCCGCGAGCAGCGCCTGATCGCGCTGCGGCTGATTCATGAGCGCGACCAGATCGACCATGGCTCCGTGGAGCTCGCGGAGCTTCTTTTTTGTAATCCGTGTATTTTGCACAAATTCTCTTGACGCTTCGGAGGGTGCAACTATATGCACAGTACACATATTTGAAACGCGGTCCAAAAAACGGAGCTCGCCGTGGAACCTAATTTTTCGACGGATGTACTGATCGTTGGCGCAGGTGCTGCTGGGTTGACCCTCGCCATTGAGCTCGCCCGTCGGGGCGTTGCGTTCCGGCTCATCGACCGGCTGGACGGGCCATTTCGCGGCTCGCGCGGCAAAGGGATCCAGCCGCGCAGCCAGGAGGTGTTCGAGGATCTGGGCATCCTCGATCGCGTCGTTGCGGCCGGCGGCCTGTACCCACCCCCGCGGGACTATCGCGACGACGGAGGCTACGAGGAGTCGCAGATCATGGAGCCTCAGGACCCGACGCCTGGCGAGCCCTATCATCTGCCGCTCCTTGTGCCTCAATTCCTGACCGAAGCCGCGATGCGCGAGCGTCTGGCGGAGCTCGGGAAGCACCCGGAGTTCGGCCGCGAGCTGAAACGCTTCGAGCAGGATGGCGAGGGCGTCAACGCCCGCATCGCCGGCCCGACGGGCGAGGAGACCGTCCGCGTCCGTTACCTCGTCGGAGCGGACGGCGGCCGCAGCGTCGTACGGCACGCGCTCGCGATCGACTTTCCCGGCAAGACCCTGGGGGTGCGCGCGGTCGTCGCCGACGTCATCCTGGATGGGCTCAGCAGGGCCGCCTGGCATCGCTTCAACAACGGGTCGATGGAAAAGCAGATGTCGCTGTGCCCGCTCGTCGGCACCGACATGTTCCAGTTGCAGGCCCCGATTCCTCTGGAGGGCGATGTCGATCTCTCCGCGGAAGGCCTTACAGCGATGGTCACGGGCCGCACGGGCCGAGGCGACATCGTGATCCGTTCGGTCTCCTGGGCCTCCGCCTACACCATGAACGCGCGCCTCGCCGACCGTTACCGGGACGGGCGCGTCTTCCTCGCCGGCGATGCCGCGCATATCCACCCGCCGACGGGTGGGCAGGGACTCAATACGAGCCTGCAGGACGCCTACAACCTCGGCTGGAAGCTCGCCGCCGTTCTGGCAGGTGCGCCGGAGACGCTGCTCGCGACCTACGAGGAGGAGCGCCGGCCGATCGCCGCGGAGACGCTCGGCCTGACGACGAAGCTCCTGGAGGCGGCCAAGCGAGGCGCCATGCGCCGCGGTCGCGAGGTGCATCAGCTCGATCTGGGATACCCCGAGTCGTCGCTGGCCATGGGAAAGCCGGAGCGCAGCGGCGGCCTCCGCGCGGGCGACCGAGCGCCGGACGCGCCTGTCCGCGGCGTGGCGGGGATGCCGACACGGCTCTTCAAGCTCTTTCAAGGTCCGCATTGGACCTTGCTGGGTTACGGGCTGGACCGGCTCTCGGCCGTCAAGCCGCGCCCCGGACTTCACATCCACGGCGTGGGGCCGCACGGCGACATTCTCGATGACGGCGGCCATCTCCGCGATGCTTATGGCGTGTCGCTCGGCGACTGGGTGCTCGTCCGGCCGGACGGATATATCGGCGCCATCGTGTCGTCCGATCATGCACCGGCTCTGGAAGCCTACCTCTCCAGCGTCGGCCTCCCCTCGGTCTCCCTGCCGGCGTAGGCGGGCTGACGGGAGCGCTCCCCCGGCGCCGCGTGACGAGCTGGTCAGGCGCGGCCTTCACGACTACAAACCCGCGCATGGCCAAGCGCGTGCACCGCCGAGAGACGATCCAGCTCCGCGATGGGTCCCTGCGCCTCGTCGCGGTGGCGGACACCCACAGCCACCCGCACGCCGAGAGCGCCCGGCGGATCGCCGCGCTCACGCCCGATCACATCGTGCACGCCAGCGACATCGGCGCGCTCACGGTCCTCGATGGGCTCCGGAGCATCGCGCCGCTCTCCGCGGTGCGCGGCAACATCGATGTCCATGCGCCCGACATCCCCGACTCCATCGCGCTCGACATCCGCGATGGGGACGAGACGGTGCTCACCGCCCTGCTCCTCCACATCGCCCTCTACGGCGGCAAGCTCCGAGCCGACGTGATCCGCTTGGCTGCCGAGGTGGGCGCGTCGCTGGTCCTGTGCGGGCACTCCCACGTTCCCTTCATGGGCCGCGATCGTGGCCTGACGGCGTTCAACCCGGGATCCATCGGGCCGCGCCGGTTTCTGCTGCCGATCGTCTTCGGCGTGGTCGAGATCGATCGCAAGCGCGTGGCGCTCCGGCACGTGGACTGCGAGACGGGGGAGACGTGGATGCCGCCGGCCGTGGGCAGGGGGTGAGCGGGACCGTGGAGGCGCCGCCCAATCACGCGTCCCCCGAGGACGAAAGTGCGGTGCCGAACTGTCGCGATTCGTCATTTTTGTCGGGATCCCGGAGGATCGTGACGACGGGTCGCACCGCCTCGGAAGGCGTGGACCCGCCCTAGCCCAGCCGCCGACGTCGAGCCCGTAGACCTCGCGCCGGGGCTCACCGCTCAGTCGAAACGGAGTGTCCACCTTGCCGCTCCGCGGCGGGTCATGGGCGGTCGCGCGTTGCGCGGTCGAAGCGGCTATCGCTCCTGGTATTCCGGTGTCGTAAGCGATATTCGCGTGCAGGTGCGTCGGCGATTCCTGCTTGACGAAGAAGTCTCATGAGGCCTTAGTAGAGCGCTCCTGGGGCTTTTCATGCGGTGGTGCGGTTATCCGTTCGCTCTGCCGTTTACCTTTCGGAGCTGGGGAGGATACACATGAAAGCGAGCGCTTTGGTGGGCGGATGCGCCCTCGCGGCACTGGCGTTGTCCGCGGCGGAAGTCGGCGCGACGGACGTCGGCGCGACGGAGAGCGACCTCTGTTTTCGGCAGCGGAACCTCGTCGCGAATCGGACCGGTTTCAACGCGCAAGTCGTCGATTCCAATCTTGTGAACTCTTGGGGGATCCAGGCGTCGGCGGGGGATTTGCTCTGGGTGGCGGACAACGGGACGGGGGTGGTCACCGTTTACCAGACCAACGGTCAGCCGGTCGGCAGCCCGCAGCTCATCATCGATATTCCGGCCGCGGTGGAGAGCTCCATGTCGGCGCCGACGGGCCTCGTCCTGAACAAGACATCGAGCTTCGCGGTTCCCGGAAATTTCGATTTATCCGCGCTCTTCCTCACATGTAGCGAGGACGGGGCGGTCTCAGCGTGGAACCCGTTCGTCGATCTGACCGAGGCCCGGATCGTGATCGACAACTCCCGTAAATCGGCCGTCTACAAGGGCCTCGCCATCGGGCACAGCGCCCAGACAGGGCGCGACTTCCTCTATCTGGCGAACTTCGTCAGCGGGAAAGTCGAGTGGTACAACGGACGGTACCAGTTCCTCGATTCTTTCACCGACGATTGCATCTCCTCGACGACGGAGCCTTGTTCGCCCGGAGTGCCAGCCACGCAGAACAGCCAGTTCGCGCCGTTCAACGTCGAGGTCATCAAAGGTCAAGTGTACGTGTCCTTCGCGCTGCGGGAGCCAGGGGGCATCGACAACGAGCCCGACAACGGCTTCATCGACGTGTTCTCGCTGACCGGAAGGTTCATCCGGCGCTTCGCCTCGGAGGGGCCGCTCAACGCCCCGTGGGCGATGGTGAGGGCCCCGCGCAGGCTGGGACGCTTCAGCGAGACCCTCCTCGTCGGGAACTTCGGCGACGGCCACATCAGCTCCTTCGACTTCGATTCGGGCGAATTCATCGATCAGCTCCAGCGCTGCACCGACGGTGGCAGCGAGCCTCTCGTCATCGACGGTCTCTGGGGGCTCACCTTCCCGCCCGCGCCCGGCCCCAACCCGAGCTTGTTCTTCGCCTCGGGGCCGAACGACGAGGCGGATGGCCTCGTCGGCCGCCTCCGGCAGATACGCTGAGCGCCAGGACGACGGCGGCGGCTCCGCGCCGCGTGACCAACGGGGCTCCTTGGATGGCGAGAGGGGCCCCGGGCAACCTCGCATCGGTGATCGCCGAACACCGCATCGTGAATCCCAGGATCAGCGCATCGGTATCCGTTCGCTAGAGCCCATCCTGACGTCGAGCCGGCCAGGGAGATAGGCTTGGGCTCGCGGACAGTCGACCCGTTCGATGACGCGAGCGCTTTCGATCGGGTAGGCCATGAACGAGGACCCGCCTTCGACGCCGAGCATCTCGAAATGGATCCTCGTCGACGCGGGCCAATTCGGCAGAGGATAGGTTGGACCTCCGGGTCCACCGTCCTGCCGGAGGCGCGTGATCGCATTGGTGTGGTCCACCAGCTGGCCGGAAAAAAGGAGCTCCTCACCCAAGATGCCGACGAGCGCGCCCGGGGCACCTTCGGGAAGCTCGAGGAGGTCGGGCGGGCTCGTCTCCTCGCTATCGCGATTCAAGGTCACGAGGACGCTCTGGCCTTGGAGGCTGTTCCATTGTCCGACGAAGCCAGCGGGACCTTCGACGACCGTGGCGCAACCCGTGGAGCCGAGCTCGGTCCCGAGCGGCAGGGTCAAGTCTCGTTTGAAGGCGAGGTTTCCGTCCGGGTCGAGCTCGCGCAGGGACCAGACGGTTTCGCTGTCGCTCGCTCTCGAGCTGCGCTTTCGCCGTCGGAGCCAGCCGCGACGCCGTCACTCGAGTCATTGGATGCGGCGCTGCTCGGCGGGGTGGAATGGATCCTGGAGGCCGACATCGAGATGCTCCAGGCTCGGGTCGCCGACAAGTCGCTGCTGCGGCTGATCGGCAAGTGCTTGCATGTAGGGGGCCTCGACGGTGCGGAGTTTTCTGCGCCGGAGGACGGGACGGTGCTGGGCTCGGTCCTGTCGCCGCTGCTGGGCAACGTCTACCTTCACCGCGTGTCAGGGAACCACGTACTCTCCGACGAAATACGGCGATGAGCGCGAGCACGGAACGTACCCGCTCGTCGCGGTGCGGGTCCCGGTGCGGGTGCTCGTCGATGCACCGGTGCGATGGATGCCGATCGTGTAGCTGGTCGACGCGCTGATCGAGTACGGCGTCGCGCACACGAGGTACGTCCCGCGCGGGGCGGTGGTGCTCCAGAACACGTTCTCGGGCCCGGTGCCGGTGCGATCGTCGCGATCGAGCTGCCCGTTCTGTCCGAACCGGTTCGCGAAGTAGATCTCGGAGCCGTTCGGCGTGACGACGTGCAGGTCCATGTCGCCCGGACGGTCCCACGTCATCGTGAAGCGCAGCGGCCCGTCGCCGACGCACGCGCCGTTCTCGCAGACCATCGACGAGCCGCACGCGTTCGAGCACGAGCCGCAGTGGCTCTCGTCGGAACGGAGATCGCGACAGACGCCTCCGCAGAGCGTGCTCCAATCGGGACAGAGCGGCATCGTGATGGTCCGCTGCGCCATGCGCTCGCGCCCTTCGGCGTCCCAGGTGCGCACCTCGATCGTGCGCGACGCGCCCGCGGCCAAGGTGCCCGAGTACGACGCGTTGCAGACGCGCCCCGCGGGGGTGCAGGCCCCGTCCGCGAGCAGCGCGCCGCCCTCGTAGAAGCGGATGCGCTCGATGGTCGAGAGCGGTGACTCGGCGCGGGCATCGAGGCGGAACGTGAGCGTCGCGCGAGTCGTCGTGTAGGTCGTGCTCAGCACCGGCACCGTCGTCATGGTGAAGGTCGCGGTGTCTCGTCCTTCGTTGCCCCACGAGTCGAGGCAGCGACCCTCGAACGTGTGGGTGCCGTCGGCGGCGTTCGACACCTCGCGGCCGATCTCGGCCGACTCGCCGTTCGGACCGTACACGCTCAGCGCGTGCTCACCGCTCACCGCACGATCGGCCCACCACAGCTCGGTGCCGTCCATGGATAGCACGAGTCGCTGGATGCGCGTTCCGTAGCCGGGCACCAGGCTGTCGGTGGCGGTGAACGGCACCACGATCGTGCGCGGGGCCTCGGCGCGGAACCACGGCGTGACGTGGCACTGATTCGGCGCGGCGCGATCGATCAGATACGGGAACGAGGTGACCGAGTGATTGCCCAGCCCGTCGGTCGCCGTGACGCGGATCTCGGTGAGCTGGTGAGGCACCGCCGAGAAGTCGAACTCGACGAGCTCGGAGATCGGATCGCTCATCAGCCGCCACTCGGAGTTCGCAGGAATCCTGGTCCCACTCGAGAGCGGCCCGACGTCGACGACGTAGGACACGACTCCGTGGGGATCGGCCGCGCTGATTCGCAACGAGCGCCGCGCGGTGCGCGAGCTCTGGAGATCGACCGCGCTGATTCCGCTCGGGCCGGCCGCGTCGACCGCGAACAGCGCGGTGCTCGTCGTATCGTTCTCGCATCCGTCGTCGGCGCGGAGCTCGAACGCGTGAGTCCCGTCTCCCAGCTCTTCCGCGTCGAGGGTGAGGCTCGCGGTGTATCGTGCGCCTTGCGAGCCCAGGCTCACGAGCTCCGGGCTGAAGGTCCCGCGCTCCACGCCGTCGACGAAGAGCGTCGCGCTCGGGGGGTGGAACACGCGCGCCTCGTCGATCGTCACGTCAACCACGACGCCCTCGGTGGACTGCCGCACGCTGACGCCGGTCGCGGGCGGGACGCGATCGGCGACGTCCCCCACGTTCACCGCGGCCCACGCATCCTCAATCGCCTTCTGGTCGTCGGAGCAGAACCCGTAGCGGCGCGACGCAGCGCGCACCATCGCCGCGCGCATCGAGGAGAACGTCAGGCGATCGCCGGGGTCGAGCTCCTCGACGAGAGCCTCGTAGAGCACGCGCAGCGCGGGATCGAGGCCGATGCCTTCGAGGCCGTCCGGCAGGTACGAGCTGGTGTTGTACACCGGCGGCCCGAACGGGTTGGGCGCGGTCGCGACCCCGTACGCCGCGAAGTAGAATGCGCGCCGCACGATCCCGCCGGCGTAGTGCGCGCCGATGGATCCGTTCTCGATCCCCGTCGCGATCGCGGGGCTATAAGCGTCGATCGCGTACTGCTGACGGCTCGGGCGATCGAAGTAGCGGTAGTCATTCGGATAGATGCGATTGCCCCAGATCCAGGCGACCGGCTCGGCGACTCTCGAGAAGGTCCCGTGTCCGAAGCCGCCCGCGCCTCCGCTCAGCTCGCGCGTCGCGTGGGCGTCGATGAGCACGCCGAAGATGTCGCTGATCCCCTCGTGCAGCGCGTTGAGCTCGGTGTTCTCGAGCGGCGGACCGACCTGCGCGTCGATCAGCGCGTGCCCGTACTCGTGCCCGAGCCACTCGGGATCGGCGGCGGGGCGCGAGTCCTGGTTGGTCAAGCGCGCTTGACCGATCACGATGATGTTCGACTCGTGCACCCACCTCGCATTCCAGATGTACGTGGGCTCGATCGAGTTGGTGCGCACCTCGATCGAGTCGGTCACGCCGAGACGGGTGCGCCCGAAGTGGTATCGGAAGAAGTCGTACGACGCGCCGATCGAGTAGTGCGCGTCGGCCGCGGTGGTTCGGCCGGCCTCCCCGAACGCATCGGCCGTGCTCGCGATCAACGTGCGATCGCCGAACTCCCCGTCGGTGTCGGTCACGCGCACGATCGATGCCGGGAACCTCTTGTACGGAGGCAGCTCGATGAACGTGTGGATGCCCGGTCCGATGGCGCCGCACGGGTCGCTGCTCGGTGTGCTCGAGGTGCGCGTGATGTCGGCAAGGCACTGGCTGCCATCGGGCGCGGGCAGGCCGCCGATCTGCACCGACTGGACCTCGAGCGGCACCGGCGACGAGAAATACCCGAGCCCGACCGCCTGATCGGACGACGCTGCGGGCTCGTTCCTCACGCGCTCTCCGGTCTGGGCGTCGATCACCGCGATGTCGCTGGGAAGGCGAGCGTCGCCCTCGAGGAGGTCGACACGCCAGGTGAGCCGCAGCGAACGGATCGATCGCGGCGGCGGCTCGAACGTCGGGTCGCCCGTGACCTCGAGATCGTCGAGCTCGGCCTCCAGCGCGAGCCGAGGATGCGCCCCGCGCAGTCGAGGCGGCGCGACGATCGCAGGAGCGACATCCGCGCGAATCGGCGCGCCGTCGACCGCGCCCGACGGGACATCGCGGATGATCACGGGCGTGCTCTCGGCGAGCTCGATCGCGCGCTCCGCATTGATGCCCGGCACCATGCTCACGCGACGCGCGTCGTCGGAGAGCGCGAGCCAGCGCACGACGTGGGCGCTGTCGGTGCCGCGGATGGCTCGAATGCCCGCGCCGCGCACCGGGATGCCATCGCGCGCGAGCGTGTACTTCTCCTGGACGGTGCCGTCGAAACGGGTGTCGACCTGCGAGAGCACGAGCTTGTAGGGAGCGAGCGCGCCCTCGAGCGACTCGAGCGTGTGGGAATCGCTCGCCGATGTGCTGGCATCGGCGGTGGGCTGCGGCTTGGCATCGAGAGGTACGACGGGCTCCGCGCATCCCGCTGCACAGGAGACGAGCCAACCCAGAACCGATGCCCACCGCCCTGTCCGCGCCATGTGCCGATCTCCCCAAGAGAAGGAAGCCCGAAATGTTTCGGAGACGTCAAGCCCCAACTGCTGGACCTGCCCTGGGTTCACAGAATATTCTTCTATGCGATCCGGCCCTCCTGGAAAAACGACGCTATACCAACAACTTATCCATGCATCGACGATGAGGCAGCCCTGAGGTCAAGGGCTTGAGCGCTCTCTTTGCGCGGCTGGTCGGCTTCGGCTCGGCAGCGGCGGCGCTCGGCGTCGTCAGTGCAGGTCGTTTCGGCATGGACGCCTCCCTTCGCCCCGGTCGGACGTTGTTCCGCTTGTGCGTGAGCGCCTCGTCGCATCCGAGGATGAGGCCGCGTTCACTCCACAGCCTACGGGGCTCTTGACCTCTCCCGCTCACCGCCACATGCGAATCCTCGACATCGCGCTCGAGAGCCATTTCGCCAGCGAGACTAGCTTCACTCGCTCCTTTCGACACGAGCTCGGGCGCTCCCCCGTGGAGTTGCGGGCGTCGAGCGACGCGCACGCGATCGTACGTCCCGCGGTCGTGCGGACGTTCGAGTGGCTTCGGCAGGTGGGCGCGACATCTCCTCTGCTGAGGGCCTCGAGCGCTCAAAACACCGGCGACCGGCACGGAAATTCGCGTGATGTCGGACGGGCCGGCAGCCGGAAGCCGAGCCTGGCCGTGTGCGCACCGAGCGGGTACGATTCGGAGCAACACGATTCGCTTGATTCCTGAGCGATTTCTCTGGATCCGGGGCGAAACTGCCTGGATATTTGAATCAATTTTCTCGATATGGCGTTGTGGGGTTGAGGCGCGCGGTCGGGTCGCGAGCCGCGCGCATTGCCGCATCACCGATGCTTGCGCTTGAGCTCATCGCGCAGCTATCCCAGCAGCCGCTTCCACTGCTCCGTGAGCCGTTGCGGCGAGACAGGGACGGCCGCCTTCAGCTCGGGCGCGAAGAGCGACACCCTGAGCTCCTCGATCAGCCAGCGGAACGACTCCAGCTCTTCCGCGGGCACCCCCTTGTCGCGCAGCCCCTGCTGGTGCTTGAGGTAGTCCTGCCAGAACGGCAGCACCTGCGCGGCCTTGCTCTGGTCCTTCTGCGGCCCGTTGGGCAGCCGCTCGAGCCGGATCTGCGCGGCGCGCAGGTACCGGGGCAGGTGCGCGAGCCGGTCGATCGGGGCGCGCGAGAAGAGCCCGACCGGCAGCAGGAAGTCGACCTGCGTGCGCACGTCGTCGAGCGCCGGCCGGGGCGCGCCCGGCTTGCCCGTCATCGACCGGAGCATCGCCTGCACGCGGTCGAGCTCGACGCCGATCTCCCGCGCCAGCCCCGCGAGCTTCCCGAGCACGCCCTGCAGCGACCCGCGGCCCTTGTCCAGGCGCGCCTGGAACGCGGCCTTCGTCCTCGGAAAGGCGCCGGGATCGCCGAGCTGGAACGCCTCGTCGAGCGCGCGCAGCGCGATCTGCCGGGCGAGGCCTGGCTCGCCCGGGGCCACCTTGGCGCCGAGGCCGCTCACGGCCACGGCGCTCCGCAGCGGCTGCTCGAGCTGGCTCATCTTGCCCCCGAGCTGCAGCAAGAGGAGCCGCCGCAGCCCGGCGCGCGTCGCCTCGGCCGCCGCGGCCCTCGAGGCGAGCACGCGCACCGACACGGACGTCTCCCCGTCGATCAGCGCCGGGTAGCCGAACACCTTGTGGCGCCCGGCGTCGACCTGGACGCGCTCGGGCAGCGCCTCGACGCTGAACGACGTGAGCCCGTCCCGCTCCAGGCCCGCCTTGCCGACCCTCGCCCAGGCCTCGCGCGCCCGGCCGGACAGCCGCTCCTTGAGCTCCCGGAGCTCGCGCCCCTCGCCGATCACACGGCCGTCCTCGTCGAGCACGCGGAAATAAAAGCGCAGGTACGGCGGCAGATCCTGGGGCCGGAACGCGTCGGCGGGCACGCGCTCGGCGGTGCGGTCCTCGACCGCGCGCGCGAGCGCCGGCCGCAGCGGGCCCTGGAACGGCCGTAGCTCCGCCGCGATCTCCCGGGCGACCTCGCGGAGGGGGACGAGCGCCTTGCGGAGCGATTTCGGCAGCGACTCGAGCAGCTGCGCGATCTTCTCGGCGTGCCACCCGGGGATCATCCACTCGAGCTCGTCGGGATCGGCCTGCGGCAGGAGCACGAGCGGCAGCGAGAGGGAGATGCCGTCGTCGTCCTCGCCCGGATCGAAGCGGTAGGAGAGCGGCACGGCGGCGCCGTAGAGGTCGAGCGAATCGGGGAAGCGCTCGGGCGTGAGGTCCGCGGCCTCGTCGAGCAGGACGTCGGCGAGCGACAGGTGGAGCGCCCGCGGGTCCTCCGCCTCGGCCTCCTTCCGCCACGCCTCGAACGTCTTGCCGCTATAGACGCCCTCGGGCACGCGCCGGTCGAAGAAGAGCTCGAGCGCGTGCTCGTCGGCCAGCATCTCGCTCCTCCTCGCCTTGTCGCGCAGCCGGCTGACCTCCTCGAAGAGCCGCCGGTTCGCCTCCATGAACGGCGCGCGCGTCGCGTACTCCTGCCGGACCAGCGCGTGGACGAGGAAGATCTGGCGCGCGGACTTCGGGTCGATCGCCCCGAAGTCGACCCGTCGATCCCGCGCGATCGGCAGCCCGTACAGCGTCACCTGCTCCCGGGCCATCACGGCCGCCGGCTTCGCGGCCCAGTGCGGGTCGCTGTGGCTGCGCTTGCAGAGCGGCCCGGCCGCGGCCTCGATCCACGCGGGATCGAGGGCCGCCGCCATCCGGGCGAAGAGCTGCGACGTCTCGACCAGCTCGGCGGCCATGATCCACGCGGGTGGCTTCTTCGCGAGGCCCGACGACGGGTGGAGCTGGAAGCGCGTCTGCCGGGCGCCCAGGTACACCTTGTTCTCCTGGTTCCACATGCCGATGCGGCTGAGCAGGCCGGGCAGGAGCGCGCGGTGGATGGCGTCGCCCTTCGCGGGCGCGTCGTTCGGCGAGAACCCCATCTCCTTCGTGATCCGGCTGATCTGCCGGTGGACGTCGGCCCACTCGCGCATGCGGAGGTACGAGACGAAATGGTCGCGGCAGGCCTTCCTGAGCTGGTTCTGGGTCAGCCGGCCCTGCGCGTCCTGGTAGAAGCTCCACAGCTTCAGCAGCCCCACGAAATCGGAGGCCTCGTCCTTGAATTTGCGGTGCGCGTCGTCGGCCTGCTTCTGGGCGGCGAGCGGCCGCTCCCGCGGATCCTGCACGCCGAGCGCCGCGGCGATGATCAGCACCTCGGCGAGCGCCCCCTCGCTCTCGCCGCCCAGGACCATCCGGCCGAGCCGCGGGTCGAGCGGCAGCCGCGCGAGCTTCCTGCCGATGTCCGTGAGCTCGCCCGCGTCGTCGAGCGCGCCGAGCTCCTCGAGGACCCGGTAGCCCTCGTCCACGGCGCGCTTCGACGGCGCGTCGAGGAAGGGGAAATCCTCGATCGCGCCGAGCCCGAGCGCCTTCATCTGGAGGATGACGCCCGAGAGGCCGACGCGCAGGATCTCCGGATCGGTGTACGCGGGCCGCGCCCTGTCGTCCTGCTCGTCGTAGAGCCGGAAGCACACGCCGCTCTGCACGCGGCCCGCGCGCCCCTTGCGCTGATCGGCGCTCGCGCGCGAGATGGGCTCGATCTGGAGCTGGGTGACGCCCGTGCGCGGGCTGTAGCGGTTGACGCGGGCGAGCCCGGAGTCGATGACGTACACGATGCCCGGGATGGTGAGCGACGTCTCCGCGACGTTGGTCGCGAGCACGATCCGCCGCCCCGGCAAGGACTGGAACACGCGCTGCTGGTCGCTCTGAGGGAGCCGCCCGTAGAGCGGCAGCAGCGTGGTGTGCGGCAGGCCGTGGCGCGTGAGCTCCGCCATGGTGTCGTGGATCTCCCGCTCTCCCGGGAGGAAGACGAGGATGTCCCCGCGCGGATCGATCGAGGTGATCTCCTCGACCGTGGCGGCGACGGCGTCGGCGACCTCGGCCTCTCCGCTCTCCGGGCGGCGGTGGATGACCTCCACGGGGTACGTGCGGCCGGAGACCTCGATGACCGGGGCGCCGCCGAAGTAGGCCGCGAACCGGTCGGTCTCGAGCGTCGCGGAGCTGACGATGACGCGGAGATCCGGGCGCTTCGGCAGCAGGCGCTTGAGGTAGCCGAGCAGGAAGTCGATGTTGAGGCTGCGCTCGTGGGCCTCGTCGATGATGAGCGTGTCGTAGCCCGAGAGCCGCGGATCGCCCTGGATCTCGGCGAGGACGATGCCGTCGGTCATGTACTTGACGTAGGTGGCCGGGCTCGTCCTGTCCGAGAAGCGGATCTTGTAGCCGACCTCCTTGCCGAGCTCGACGCCGAGCTCCTTGGCGACGCGGGCCGCGACGCTGGTGGCGGCGATGCGGCGCGGCTGCGTGACGCCGATCCGCGCGGAGAGGCCGCGGCCCATGGCCAGGCAGATCTTGGGCAGCTGCGTGGTCTTGCCCGAGCCGGTCTCGCCCGCGACGATCACGACCTGGTGCGCCTCGATGGCCCGGGCGATGTCGCGCACCCGCGCCGAGATGGGCAGCTCCTCGGGAAAGCGGACCGGGCCCCCCGACGCGGGCGGGGACGAGGTCCGGCCGCCGGGGGAGGGCGGGGCGGGGGGTTGCTCTTGCGGAACGCGGTGGCTCACGGTGGGGCGAGGGGGTAGCACCTCCCGCCGCGGGGCGCCGTTCGAAGCCGCTCGCTCGTCACTCCGCGCGCCCGGGAAAGCCGCGGCCGAGCTCGCGCACCACCTCGCTCACCAGCTCGCGCAGCCAGCGGTGACGCGCGTCCTGGTTGAAGCGCCGGGCCCAGGCCACGCACATGGGCAGCTCGGGCGTGCTCACGGGACAGGCCTGACGGTGCAGACGGGGAGCGAGCACGCGCACGATGTCGTCGGGCAGCGTGGCGACCAGATCCAGCTCACGCACGAGCGTGATGGCTGCCTGAAAGCCCGGCACCGTCACCGCCACGCGCCGGCGCTTGCCCAGGGCGCGCAGCGCGTCGTCGACGTAGCCGCCCTCTTCGCCGCCTGGCGACACCAGCGCGTGCTCGGCCGCGAGGAACGCTTCGAGCGTGAGCTTCTTACGCTTGCGTGTGACCGTGACGAAGCGGCGCGTGTACTGCGCGCTTATCACCAGCTCGTCGAGCATGGGAATGCGAACCTGCCCCCGCAGGTCGGGCATCACCGCCAGATCGACCACGCCGCGCACGGCCTCGTGGGCGCTCTCGAGCACCAGCGGACGCACGCGGATGTCGAGCCCGGGCGCCGCCGCGCGCATGCGCTCCAGCAAACGGCTCGCCAGGACGGCCTGCATGTCGTCGCCGAGCGCGAACGTGACCACGCCCTGGGCCGTGCGCGGAACGAACGCGCTGGGTGGACCGAGCACGCGCTGGGCGCCCGAAAGGAGCGAGCGCACCTCGGGCAAGATCTCGCTGGCCCGCCGGGTGCGCACGAGCTTTCTGCCCGTGCGCACGAGCAGCTCGTCGCCCGTGGCCTGGCGCAGCTTCTCGAGCGTGCGACTCATGGCGGGCTGGCCGACGCGCATGCGGCGAGCGGCCAGCGTGACGCTCTCGGTCTCGAGCAGGGCGAGCAGGGCAGGCAAGAGGTCGACGGGGGCATCCATGCTTTGTAAGCATACATGATAGGCCGAGAATCGATTGTCGGCATGCTCGAGGGCAGGACATGTTGAGGACCGAGGAGAGGTTCCCATGTCGAAGCGCAGAGAAACGGAGAGCCCCAGGCACATCGTGGTGGTCGGCGCTGGCCAGATCGGCACGCCCCTGGTGGAGCAACTGGCCGCAGATGGCCACCGGGTCACGTGGTGCAGCCGCACGAAGCCCGCTTCCATGCCCATGGGCGTGGAGCACCGTTCGGTCGACGCTCGCGATGGCGAGGCGCTCGCGGAGATCGCGCGTGGTGCGCACGCCATGATCGCCGCGGTCAATCCCGCCACCTACGACGCCAACGTCTGGGCCGAGACCTTGCCTCCGCTCCACCGTGGCCTGATCGAGGGTGCGAGCCGTGCCGGTGTGCGCCTGGTGCTGCTCGACGCGCTCTACCTGTACACCTTGCGCGAGGGCCCGCTCTCGCCTGACACGCGCCATGCGGCCGAGACCGAGAAGGGTAAGATCCGCATGCAGATCGCCGACCTGTACACGGCAGCGCAGCGCGGGGGCATCTTGCGCGCGGTGATCTTCCGCGCCAGCGACTTCTGGGGGCCCGATCTCAAAAGCGCCCTGCTCACGCGCGACGGCCTGCGCGGGCTCAAGAACGGGAAGCGCCCGATGCTGATCGGCGACCCCGACGCGCCGCACGCCTTCACGCATCGCGACGACGTGGTGAACGGCCTCATCAAGCTGGCGTTCGCGGGCGACGACGTGGAGGGCAGGGTGTTTCATGCGCCGGTCATCCACGTGAGCCAGCGCGAGCTCGTGCAAGCGGTGGCCCATGCCATGCACGTGGCGGTGCGCCCGATCGTGGCCAAACGCTGGCTCTTGCGCGTGGCAGGCCTGTTCTCCAGGTCGGTGGGCGGCATCGTGGAGATGCTGCCCCAATGGGAACAACCTTACCTCGTGGACGACTCGAGTTACACCGGACGCTTCGGCACGCGGGCGATCACGCTCCAGGAGGGCGTTGCACAGCTGGCCAAGCTCACCCCGGCCCTGAGCTGACCCACGCGACCCCAGCCGAGGTGGCTGGACTCAGCGAACCGAGAAGAGCTCGAAGTCAGCCCACGCTCCGCCTGTGAACTTCAGCTCTCTGTGCTTCAGCGGATGGTTGTCTCGCGACAGGAGGCGCTCGCCCACCGCACACGCCAATCGATTGGAAATTGCCTCCTGCTCGTCGGACGTCAATTCTTCGAAAATCCGATCGAAGCGCAGCCATCACTCGTTTCTACCGGCCGCACGCAATTTCTGCGACGGGGAATGGTCTCGACGGTGAGACCCCATCTTCATCCCGCCGGCTCCGCACCCGAGGCTGGCCAACCGACGGCGTCGGCTTCGGCCGGGAAAAGCGCATCGTCCGACGCGTCGCGGAGGCGCCGCGTCGGATCGCCGCGCTTCACGAGTGGAAGGCCTGCCTGATCGCAGAAGGCCCGTCCTGTCGATGAGCTCGTACAGTCGGACTGCACGAGTCAGGAACGGCTCCGGGAGTCTTGACTTCGCGGAGCGCGTTTGCTCTTGCTATCCGCCAGAGAAGTCGGCGTCGATTTCTACTTGAATGCGCCTTACAATGGTTCAATCTACCTTGATGCCATCCGTTGATGAGAAGAAGAGAAGGCGAGGGCAGGGGCGGTCGATCTTCGCCCCTTTCCTTTTCTTGGGGTTCACACTCGTGGGCTGTGACAACTCGTCTGAGGCGAGTTCGCCGAAGATCTGCGGGGAGAATTGCAGTGCCGACCAGGATCCGACCTCACCCGAGAGCCCTGACGGCACCGAGAACGACGGCACCGAGAACGACGGCACCGAGAACGACGGCACCGAGAACGACGGCACCGAGAACGACGGCACCGAGAACGACGGCACCGAGAACGACGGCACCGAGAACTGCTCCTCCTCCGATCCTGCTCTCTTCCAGGTGGCGCGGTGGCCGATGCCCGGCTCGACCGGGGAAGACCATTCCGTTCAATATCGGGTGGACGAGGAGGTCACCCACGACGAGATCACCGGACTCGACTGGCAGCGGCAACTAGCGTCGGTTTCACTCACAGATGAGGATGCGGCGGAATATTGCGCTGAACTCAGCCTGGGCGGGCACTGTGATTGGCGACTGCCCACCCGAGTTGAAGGGGTCAGTTTGCTCGAACTACAGAGAAAGCCTCCTTCCTTCGACCCAGGGGCCTTTCCGGATATAGACGGTGAACTTGTACTTTGGTCGGGAAACCCTGAGCGGCTCTTTCGCCTTGGCAGTGATGGAGGCCTTCGTGTGCGATCGCCCACCAGCGCGGGCCCGGACAGGGTGCGGTGCGTTCGCGGGGGAGGGGTCCCCGACAGCGACGGCAGTCGCTACGAGCTCACACCTGACTTGGCGCGGGACTTGGGCACCGGCCTCACTTGGACGCGAGCAACGAGCAAGCAAACTTACGCTGATGCCGCTTCGATGTGTGCAGGGTTGCAATTGGATGGGGGTGGTTTTCGAGTTCCCAGTTTGAAGGAGCTGCATACTCTCATCTTCGACTCAAAGCCAAATGGTCCATGGATCGACCAAAGCGCCTTTCCCAGCTTTCCAGCAGCGGTATCCGGGCATATCATTTTCTGGACCTCGTCGCTCGAGGCCACCGACTCGAATTCGGCTTGGATGCTCGACTTTGCCACCGGCACCGCCGAGGCGACCTCAGTCACGGCAACTTTTACTCTGGAGAGCACGCTGCACGTCCTCTGCGTCCGCTCGCGGCCGTAGCGCATAACGCAGGCGGCGACCCCGTGGTTGGGGCAACCTGACCCTGGTTCGCCTGTGGAAGGTAGATGAAACGATGGACCCGCTCGCGCGTGAGCTGAAACTCCGTCTCAGGGCAACAGACAGCTGTGACGCTGCATGGGAAGTCATTGCGGGAGCGTCTGATCCTGGGCAGCAAGGAGAAGCGATGGGCAGCCTTCTGCCGGACAACCAGCGTCTTGCTCTGGCTGCTGGATGCAGCCGTAGAGCAAGACGTGGATATGATCGTGGGCTTGTTATCGGCCGCCGATCGGCAGGTGGTCAAGGCGCTGGCAGGCGCTCACCTCAAGAGCTGCGCCACCTGCGCCTTCGAGGCCGCCGCGGGAGGTAGAACCTGCTCACCGGGACGCGGCGAGGGCAGAGAGGGGTGTGCGCTGCTCGGACGTCGGCTCGAGCCGAGCCACGAGCGCGGTGGTCTCCAGCGCGCCGGGTCGCCTCCGGCGCCCTGCGCCCCGAACCCCAGTACGGCGGCCGCCGCGTCGGCGCTGGGTGAGCGGCCTGGAACGTCACCTGGCTCGTCGTCTGCCGGAAACCCTCGCCCTGGCGCCCTCCGCTCATGGCAGCGGCGGCAAAGCGTCCGGCGCCGCCAGGTTCAACCTGTCTGTCGCTCCCGGGCTGTTCCTGGTACAGGGTCATCCGCGGGTGAGGGAGGGTCCTGTGGTAGAACACGTCGGCCAGCCGAAATCTGTGCTCCGCAGGCCAACGGCACGTAGTATTCGCCTCGAATGAAGGCTTTCATGTCCACGTGCGCCCGAACCCCGCGCGCGGTTCCATCTTCCGCCTGCCGCGCGTGGATCGGTGTGCCCGATCGCGAGGGGCGTCCGGCGGGATCCGGCGCGATGCGCCGTGTCCTGGCGAAGGGCCATGCTCCCCGCTGAGCCGCTCGACGAGGCGCCCCTCACCGCCGGCGAGGCTCCCATCGGACAGCGGTCGACGCTGTTCCTCATCGTCTCCTACCGGCACCCCGACAGCGAGCAGGGCGCCTTCGATCTCGAGGCGTTCGAGCGCCGACTCCTCGCAGAAGGCAACTTTCGCCCGAAGCGCATCGACGATCCCACGCTGCTCCCGCACCTGAACGTCCAGGTGCAGGCCGGTCGCCTCCTCCGCGCTTACGAGCCCACGGCCACGCTCGGCAACCTGTTCGACCCGCGCGCGCGCTGGGTCTTCGAGCGCCCGCCGAAGCCGCAGCGGGCCGCCGCGCCTGCCTCGGCGGACGAAGCGGACGGGGACGAATCGAGGGCTCCGGTCCAGAAGAAGCCGTCCGAGAGGGGCAGAGATCCGGGCATGCCGTTCAAGGTCGTGGTCCCACCGCGGCTCTACGTGATCGAGACAGGCCACGTCTTCGTGGTGCTCGGCGTGCGCCCGACGACGCTCACGCTGGGCGCGTTCCAGGACTTCTACACGGCGGTCGTGCGGCGGGGGTACAACCACCTCTTGCCGGAGCGCATGCCCCGGCGGAAGGCGGGGCGAGACGGCGAGACGCGCCCGCACCCGCTCGTCGCCATGGCGGAGAAGGCCGCGATCAAGGGCACGACGCTGCGGGACTGGCTCACGCTGCTCGTGCCAGGCCTGCCCGTCGAGGCGCCGATCGGCAGCTGGCCAAACCCCATGGCGGTGAACGTCCTCTTCACGGAGGCGATGCCGGGCCCGGCGGATCGCTACCGCCTGCGGCTCTCGCACGGCAGCGATCAGCCGATCGAGCCCTCGCAGGAGGACTGCCGCATCGAGGGGCACAAGGCGATGTGGGAGCCCTCCGCGCGGGAGCTCTGCCTGTTCTCGCCCATCGGGGTGACATGGCTGCTCTGGCCGCTCGACCCGCCGGGACAGCTCGGGCAGTTCGACATGGCTGTGCTCGAACGATATGTGTACAAATGGATCCTGGTCGAGCACGAGCGGCTCTTCCTCTTGAACCTGTCGAGCCAGTGCGCCCGCCTCTCGACCCGTCCCGACGCGCGCGTCTTCGGTCGGATGCGGCTGTCGCTGCTCCAGTACACCGCGAGGTTCAGCGTCGGCCACATCAGCTCGGAGGAGCGGCACGATCGGTTCTACTGCGGCCTGCGCGCGGCGCTCGACATCGGGGGTCTCTTCGACGAGGTGAAGGCGGAGATCACCGAGATCGACGAGTACCTCTCGGACCGGCGGGCGGAGCTCCTGAACCAGGTGCTCGCGTTCTTGACGCTGGTCCTCACGCCGGTCGGCCTGGTGATCGGGATCTTTGAGCGGGGGACGCTGCCCGCCTTCGATTTCGAGCTCGCGCGGCTCGCGATGCCGGGGGCGTGGCCACTCTGGAGAGCGTGCCTCTTCCATGGGCCGCTGTGGCTCCTCGTCCTCTCGGCGGTGGCCGGGACGCTCGGCTTCGTCCGCCTCCTCGGGATAGGGACGCTGCGATCGCTCGTCGCCCGCGTGCTGCGCGGCAGGGGCGCGGACGACTGAGCGTCGCGCCGCCGGCGCATGGCTGGAATCGGGGACGAAACGAGAAAGTAGGATCTACCCATGGTTGAACGAGATGGTAATGGGCAGCTCTCAGAGGCGCTCGACAGCTCCGCTCAGGCTCAGGCGCTGGCGCGTGAGGTCCACGAGGATCGGCAGCTCACCATCGAGCCCTCCGTGCAGGCGCCGCTGCAGCGGCTCGAAGGCTCTGGCCCGCCGGGGATCGAGCCGCAGGACGATCCGATCGAGGCCGCGTTTCGTCGGGAGGTCGCTGAGCTGACTACGAAGTGTACGGGACAGACGTACTGGGACAGCGTGTTTGGCTTGCGCAGCGTGGAGGAGCTCTGGGCTCGTCATCTGGTGGGCGTCGATGCTGGCGCCGACGACTTGACGCGGGAGGTGCAGCGCCGCGTACGGCAGGGGATCGAGCGGGCGCGCCTCGAGCAGGCCATCATCCATCTGGGTCGGGCCGAGGAGTGGCAATGGCAGCTCGGGTCCTGCGCGACGGGGAGCGGCGAGGGGCTCGCGTCGATGGCGCAGGTCAGGATGCTGCAGGCCAGTCGCGCGTGGCTGCACGGCGGCATCGCCCATCACCTCGGGCCAGAGGCTGAGGCGGCGAGCGCGGAGGCCCGGCGCCTCATCAGCGAGGTTCGGGCCGATCGAAACCAGATGGGGCGCCGGGAAGAACAGGCATTGCGCGACCTGGAAGCGTTCCTCGCCCGATCGGCGAAGTGAGACACGACGTCGCGGCGGCCACCTCGACTGCGCTGCTGGGATCCATTGACGGGGTTCGTTCATGGGGAATGAATAACTTACACGTAAAGTGATCCATGCCCGGATGCGCAGCCGCACCCGGAGCTTGTCGAGGGGGGAGATCTCTATTGAAATAGGCCTTCATCCGCCGGGCGAGCGTGGGGTTCTTCGCTCACGGGCGCGAGCCCATCACGGTGTCGCGGCGAGGGCAACGGCTTCCCGGCGAAGGCGAACCCACCATGCAGGAACAGGACCGCGGGCAGGCGGCGTCCGTCGGCCGGGGGCTCGCTGACCCATGCCTTGAGCTTGAGGCCGCCGGAGAGATACGATATCTCGCGCGCGCCCGGGGGCGGCGGGACGTTCTGGTAGCTCTGAGGTGCCGGATCCGTGGAGATGAGCTTGGTCTTGAACTTCGCGCGCGCCTCTGCATAAGGCTCGTCCTGCAGCTCGAGCCCTGGGGAGACCGGGGGCAGCGGCGCGGGCTCCGGCGCCGGCTCGGCGGTCTCCGCCGCGATCGGCGCGGCCGGCGCCGGCTCGGTGCCAGCTGGCGCGGTGGGCCCGCGAGCTCCTGGGGCAGCGCGCGGCACCTCCTGACAGGCGAGCGCCGCGAGCGCGATGATGGGTCGAAGCCGAGGGCGCGTGGTGAGGGGCATGTCCAAGCCATGATCTATATCAACCATCGTAGTTCGGTACGCGTCCGGCGACCTGCATGCTGTATTGGTAGTTCGTGGCAGCCCTTCAGATGATTCACGCATTGCGCGAGATCGCCCCTACGGGCACGACGGTCCTTCGGCGTGCCCATGGATGGGTCGAAACAGCGAGCCCCGTGCGGCGCAGAGCGTGCAAAGGGGCGCATCGGCGTGCTGCGGGCACACATCGCCCTCCGGGAGTTGGTCTGGCCCGGGATGTTCTTGCGGCCACGCGGCGTCCCCGAGCACCTGGCCCGCGCGAGCAACAGGCGCTGCCTGCCCACGCAACGAGCGTCTGGGAAAGCCAACCCAGGAGGAGCTGGTTTTCGGCGTTTGTCACTTGAACGTGATGTTGGACACGTACTGGTTCACGTTCCAGCCGTTTCGGCTCGTGACCTTGTTGCCCTGGATGGTGAAATTGTCGAAGTGAATCCCATTGATGTTCACGGTGCTCGACTTGCCGTGAATGTAGATCTGTTTGTTCACGGCAGAGGCAACATTGTTGATGAACACTTCCTTGACCGTGGCCCGGTTGGGAGCGTTGCGCCAGGTCGCCGTCGCATCTTCTTCGAAGTCGATGATCTTGTCGTCCACCGTCTCAATCCTGACGTCCTGCCAGGTGATGTTCTGGATGACAGCGGTGTCGTCCGCGTTGATCCCGAGGGCCCGGCCGGCCTTGACGACATCGATGTCCTTGAAGGTGATATCCTCCATCACCTGACCGTAGGTCTTGGTCCCGATCTTCGTCGCCGCTGAGTTGCTGTAGGCGACCACCTTCTCATAGAGGATGCCCTTGGTGTCCAGCTTGCCTTCTTCCTCGCGCTTCGGCGACATGCTGTCGTCGCCGCTGTAGATGAAGGCATTGTAGAGCTTGCCGTTCGTGGAGCAGTCGAAATCCACCCCGTCGGTCTGGTTGTAGGCTGTCGTGGTGGGACGGCGATTGATCACCTTGAAGTTCTGGATGGTCACCCTGTCGCTGTCGAAGATCAGCGTGTTCCAGAAGACTGGATCGCGCACGACGATGCCGTCGACCAGCACGTCCGTGCTGTCGTCGATCCGGAGGGTGTTGATCTTGAAAGAGGGCGTATCGTTGTTGGTGCCGCGGATCCTCGAACCGTTGCCGTCGATGACTCCCCGACCGAGGATCTTCGTGTTGCTCACCTTGTTCATGTGAACCACGCCGTGGGAAGTATTTTCGACGGCCGGTGCGCCCGTGCGATTGTAGTCGCCCGTGCTGGTCGAGCCGTCCAGGATGGCGCCGGCCGCCAGATACAATGTCATGTCGCTCTTGAGCCACAGCTCCCCGGTCTTGTAGCGTCCGGGAGGCACGTACAGGATGTTCTGCGCGGATCCGGCGGCGGCGTCGATGGCGGACTGCACCTTGGAGGTGACGAGCGTAGCGCCCGTGTTGTCGACGTCGTAGTCTGCGAGGTTCTTCACGTCGGCATCGCCCAGCTTCGGCGGATCGACCTCCTGGTCGTCGATGAGGACGAACAGCAATTCTTTGGAGGCGATCTGCAGGATCAGGTAGTTGGGCCCGCTGTCGAAGGTGAGCGTGTCGCCGCTCTTGGTCGCCGACAGCATACGGCTCTTCGGGCTCAAGGTGTAGGAGTTGAAGCCGCCGTTCACCGTGACGGCGACGGTCGCCTTGCAGCCGCTCGCCACGCCGAAGTGGGCGTAGTGCACCTGCATCTCCTGGCCAAACTTGGTCATCTTTTCGACGAATTGCGTCGCCCCGTTGGCCGTCACCGTATAGAGCGGGCTCTCAGGGGCGCCGGGGAGGGTAGGGTAGGTGATCACTGCCCCATCGGAATCGCAATCGATGGGCGCGGCCCCGCCGGAGCCTTCACCCGCCTCACCGCCCGAACCCGAGGTAGCCCCGCCCTCCGCGGCGCTGCCGCCCGCGCTGGTTGCGCTGCCGCTTCCGCCTGCGCCATTGCCGCCGACCTCACCTCCGCCGGTGCCTGCTCCTCCGCCGGTGCCCGCTCCTCCGCCGGATGTGACGCCGCCCGAACCTGGAGGACTGACCGCGCCGCTGCTGCTCGTTCCGGCTCCGCCGTCATCGCCGGTTCCGGAGCAGCCTGCTCCGAAAGCCAGCGAGACGCCCAGTGCGACGCCCATCACCCAAATGTGAGAAAGGTTCATCTTTGCTCCTCCGAACCGCAGCGGCCACCTTGGCGCTCGCGCGTCGAGATTGCAGTGACGCAAACGGATAGGACAAGCAAACTCGGCTCGACAATGTCAACGTTCACATGGCCGCTCCTGACTCGTGCAGTTCGACTGTATGAATTCATTGGCAGGACGGGCCTTATGCGATGAGGCAGGTCTTCCACGCCTGAAACGCCTGGGATCACCGCGACATAGCACCAAGCGGAAGGCAACCTACCGTATAGCTGTACCCTACTGAGCTCGTCCAAACGGTGGCCGTCGCGGTTCGCGGCGCGTCGCGACGGCCGGCGCACGCAACCGTTGCGGTGTGGACACGGGCCTCCGAGCTTCTCGTTCGTGAAGCCCTGCGGTCAAAGAGCCGGCTTCGCATCGTTCATCGGGGACGCGCGCTGCGCCGGGCGCACGAGGTGCTCTGCCTCGATCAGCGTCTTCAGCCGCCCCATCTCCTCGCGCACGTCCCTCGCTGTAGACGGCCATCACGATCCGCGGGTTCCGGACGCGATCTCGCCGTCGGCTGACGAGACCGCGCCCGGGTTCCGGGTCGTCACCGCCGCGGCCTGGATGATAGTCCGCGTCCACGGATCACTCGAGGACGAGCGTTCGACTCCCCGGCCTGAAGAAGGCGAGGGATCGGTCCCGCCGGATGATCGGCGTTCCATACTTGAGCGCCTCCGGGAGCGGCGTGAACGGTGACCAAGCGTTTTTGACGGGATCGTAGGCGAATCCATTCGTGAGCGCCTCGGCAGGGTGAATGGTCCCGCTCGCGTCCTGGAACGCGGGCTTCATTCCGCCGGTGTAGAGCACGCGCCCGTCGCCCAGGGAGACCAAGAACGGCTCCGTGCGGACGTCCGGCTGGTCTGTCGTGGTCCATTGGTCGCGCTCCGGATCGTAGATATCGCAGCGCGTGGCGTCGCCCAACCAATGGGCCCCGCTCGCCACGAGCACCCGGCCGTCGCGGAGAAGAACGGCCCGGTGTTCCCATCGCGGCTTTGGCATGGGGGTGACTGCCTTCCAAGCCGTGCGCGATGGGTCGAAGATGTCGACGTTGTCGATGGCGCCAGCGCCATAGACATTTCCGCCAATGAGGATCGCGCGGCCGTCGCGCAGCTCGACCAGCGCCGAGTAGAACCTTGCCCGAGACAAGTCGGTGAGCGCCGACCAGCGATTGGCGCGCGGGTCGTAGACCTCGGCGCCACGCGCGACGTCGCCCCGGTCCCTTCCACCTGCGACGAGCACGCGACCGTCACGGAGCAGGATCGCCTCGTGACGCCGGCGGGCCTCGTGCATCGGCGCCGCCTCCGTCCAGGTCCCGGTCTTCGGGTCGAAGATCTCGACTCCGGCGAGGGCCGGCGGATCGGCCGTCAGGCGTTCCACACGCGTGCCGCCTGCGACCAGCACTCGGCCGTCGGAGAGCTTGGTGGCGGTGTGCTCGGCGCGCGCCTGGTGCATGGAGGTCGCGGGATGCGCCGACTGCAGATCTTCGTCCACGATCAAGGCCGACTCCGAGGTGACCTGGCTCCAATGCGCATCCGAGACATGGCCGCCGGTGATGAGCGCGCGCCCGTCGTCGAGCAGAGCGATTGCAGGCTTGGCTCGATAGGGTTTGATCTCGCCGGCGAGCCGATACGTGCCGCGCACCGAGACGAGGCGCGGGCGCTCGGCAGGGGGCAGGCTCGTCGGGGCCGGTGCGGGTGCCGACGCTGTGGGCCGAGCGTCGCTCGAGGGCGCGGCCTCCGCTGGGGGAGGTATCGGCCGCTCGAACGCGCGTGGCTGACCGCACGCAGGGAGCCCCGCGAGAGCGGATACAGCGCACCAGGAAACGACTCGAACTGCGCGCATGCAGGACGCCAGCATAACACGTGCCGAGGGTGTCGTGCGGCCTGCGAGGCGTGAGTTCGTCATTCCCCATGAACGAGCCCCGCCAGTGGAGCCCTGCAGCGCAGTCGACTCTGCGGACGAACGCGAGAGGCCGTGCGTCGCTCTGCGCGCGGCGTCGCCCCCGCGATCGGAGTACTGTTGTCCCGATGCGCCACCCGCCGGCCGATCCCCTTCGCTTGCGCCTGCTCCTCTCCATCGGCGTTGTCCTCCTGGCGGGGGCTGGGTGCAGCCGCGAGCAGGCCCCGGCGCCCCCAGCGGGGTCGGCGGCCGCGCGTCCGTCGTCGGAGACGCCGTCAGCGGGGCCGGTCGCGCCTCCGCCGCCGGCGGGAGCGCCGGGGAGCACCACCCGGGGCGAGATCGCGGGCGTGCGCTACCTCGAGCACATGACGGGCGGGGCGCGACCCGACGAGCGGGTGCCGATGATCGTCGCGCTGCACCCCATGGGCGGGGACCCCGCGGACTTCCTACAGATGCTCCGGCGCTACAGCCGCCGCGCCCGGCTCATCCTCCCGTACGGCCACCCGAGCGGCGGGATGTACATCTGGTACGACTCGGTCCGCGAGGACGTCGCAGCCCCCCTGGTCACACGGGAAGCCGATCGGATCGCCGCCGCGCTCGCCGCCCTGGTTGCCGCCCGCCCCACTGTCGGCAAGCCCCTCGTCACCGGCTTCTCGCAGGGCGGCATCATGACCTTCGCCCTGGCGGTCACCCACCCCGAGGCGCTGGCGGCCGCCTTCCCCATCAGCGGCCTGCTCCCGCCGTCGCTCTACCCGTCGGCGGCGCTCACCTCGGAGCCGCGCCCGGCGACGCTTCCGCCGGTCACGGCCTTCCACGGCGCCTCCGACTTGGCGGTGCCGACCCAAGGCGCGCGCGCCTCGATCGCCGAGCTGCGGCGCGCCGGGTACACAGCGGAGCTGCGCGAGTACGTCGGGGTCGAGCACGACACCTCCGACGAGGAAATGGGCGAGATCTTGGAGCGGATCGGGCGGGCTGCCGACGCCCTCAATGTTCTACGACCTCATCCGGCAAGAACAGATCGCCGGCATACTCGATAAAGTCCCAAACTCGTACATGGTGGAGGTGTGCATGCGCATGCCCTCGAACACAGCGCGGCTGGGCACGCGATCGAGCTGGCGGTTTTGCGCTTCCCAGACACAGCCATCGATGTAGTTTCCGACGTGGCGGGAGGCGCCGCCGCCAGAACCCAGGACAACTATCGCCGATGCGTCGCCAGATGTCCGCCAATGCTCGGGCAAATGGCGCATGCCCGGGGGTCTTCGCTCACGGGCGCGAGCCCATCACGGTGTCGCGGCGAGGGCAGCGGCTTCCCAGCCGATGGACGCGAAGGAACGGCGGTTCCGGCCCAGCCCGGGCGCATCGGCGCAATGGGCGTTGCCGCGGGCCGCATCCAGGTTCGTCACGCATTTCAGCAGGCCGACCTTGGGCACTTTCCGGACGAAAGCGCTGCGGGCCAGGTGGTAGGCCGGGGCCTCGCCCCAGATATTCCGGCGCATCTCCGCCAGCTCCTCTTCCCGGTAAGCCGCCAGCGGTTTCCGCCGCTCGTCGGCGGCCCGTTCGGCCCGCTTGCCCTCCAGCCAGGCGCGATGATGGCCGCTGCTGGCCAGCCGCTCGGCGATGCGGCCGATCTGCTCGCGAAACTGGGAGAAATGGCTGCCGCCCAGGTCGTCCTGCACGATGATGTCATCCACCAGGCCGATCGCCTTGGCCTCGCGGATGCCGAGCGGCACGCAGCGCTCGGTGAGCTCCACGGCCTTGGCCAGGCCCACCCGCTTCGGCAGGGAATAGGTCCAGTATTCGGAGCCGTAGAGCCCCCCCATGCCCTTGTAATGCGGGTTGAGGACGATGCCGTCGCGGGCGAGCACCCGGTCGGCGGCCAGGGCCATCATCACCCCGCCGGCCCCGGCGCTGCCGTACATGGCGGCGATCACGATCTGGTCGGATGCGGTCAGGATGGCCTTGCAGAGGTCATCCATGGCATTGATGTTGTTCCAGGACTCCTGGGCCGGGTCGGCGGCGGCCTCGATCAGGTTGAGGTGGATGCCGTTGGACCAGAAATCCCGCCCGCCCTGCAGGACGATGACCCGGGTGGGGCGGCGGCGGGCGAACACTACAGCCTGCTCCAGGCGCCGGCAGTGGTCGGTGCCCATGGCGCCGTTGTAGAAGCGGAAATTCACGTAGCCGACGCTGTTCTTCTCCTCGTACCAGATGTCGCGGAAGGTCTTGCCCCGGGTGGGGGCGTCGATGAAGAGCGGCAGCTCCGGCGCCTCCTGCATCGCATCGGGACCCAGCACCATGGCCGCAGGCAGCTTGAACCGCCGCTCCTCCGGACCGTTCTTCGGCTTCAGGTGGGAAATCCACACGGCCCCGTCCACCGCTGCCCGACAGATGGCGCCATGGCGCTGGGCGATGATGTCCCCCGGCTTGCCCACCAGCGCGCTCTCCTCGTGGGCACCGAAGAGATAGACCTCTTGGCCGGCGATCTCGTCCAGCACCCCCGGTGCGCCGTCCCCGGTCCGCACCTTGCGGAGGATGTCCGCCACCCGGTCCGACTCCCAGTCGACGCGGCGCTGGGCCTGCTTCAGCGCAGGCCGGAAATGGCCCAGGGGCTCGGCCCGCGAGTAGTCCAGGGGCGCCGGCACGAACATCCGGCTCTCGAAGCGCTGCACCGCCACCTCCATGGCCTTCACCGCGCAGCGGGTGATCTCGTCACGATAGAGGCTGCTCTTGCTGCCCTCGCGCATGGCGCAGCGGTAGGTGGCCCAGATGGGGCCGGAATCCATGTGCTCGACCGCCTCCACGACGGTCACGCCCCACGCGGTCTCCCCGTTGTAAATGGCCCAGTCCAGGGAATTGGGACCACGGTCGCCGACGATGCCCGGGTGGACGATCAGGCAGGGCGTCCGGCTCCAGATGTCACGCGGAATGACATGGGCCAGCATGGGGCAGAGGATCAGATCGGGCCTGAACTGCGCGACCACTTCGCGCATCGCTCCCGCGGTCGTCGCCGCGGCAACACCCACCTGATGGCGATCCTTGAAGAGCACGTACGCCTGCTGGGTCAGGCTGTTGAAGCTGCTGGATAGCAATAGTAGTCGCATGGTTGCTCCGGACGGTTGATGGGCTTCACCAGGATTTATTGCCATGGAAAGTACCGTCGGAATGGCGGGGGTCTGACCGTTGCCGCATGACCGGATTACAGAACACCTGCCCTTCTGAAGCGCGACCGGTAGACCAGGGGGCTCACCTTGAAGTTCCTCTGAAAACAGCGACGCATCGCTTCTGCGCCACCAAATCCACACTTTTCCGCGATCATCTCCACCGGCGACAGACTAGTTTCAAGCCATGCCCTGGCCTTCTCCAGGCGGCTCTGCTCGACGAACCTGGCGGGGGTCAGCCTCACTTCGCGCTCGAACAGGCGAGCGAAGTTGCGGGGGCTCATGTGCATGCGCCGCGCCAGGGCGTCGACGCTCAGGTTGGCCTCGGGATGGGCGTCGATCCAGCTCTGCAGCTCCCGGAAATCCCGCCGGGCGCCGGAGCTGTTGTGCAGGGCCACGTTGAACTGGGACTGCCCACCGGGTCGGTTGGGGAAGACCAGCAGCCAGCGCCCCACCATGGCGGTCGCCTCCGGCCCGAAATCCTCCTCGATCATGCAGAGGGCGAGGTCCATGCCCGCCGTGACGCCACCCGAGCTGTAGCGGGAGCCGTCACGGATGGCGAGACGATCGGGTTCCACCCGGATGTCCGGGTATTCCTCTGCCAGTTGCTGGCACCAGTGCCAATGGGTGGTGGCGCGGCGGCCGTTCAGCAGCCCGGCCTCGGCCAACAGAAAGGCGCCGGTGCAGACCGAGCCGATCCGCCGCACCCGCTGGTCCATGCTCCGGATCCAATCGACCAGGACCGGATTGCTGCGGGCCCGGTCGACCCCGATGCCGCCCGTCACCAGCAAGGTGTCGATGTCGTCCCCCACATCGACAAGGTCATGGTCCGCAATGATCTGGAGCCCTGACATGGTCCTGATGGGTCCCGCCCGCTCGGCGATCACCGAAAATCGGTACGCCGTCCAATCGGGATTGCAGGTGAGGTGGAGCCAGCAGTTGACGAAGGAGAAGACTTCCAGTGGACCGCACACGTCCAGGATCTGGCAGTCGGGGAAAGCCAGCATGGCAATGTGGCGGGTTCTCGGTGAGGTCGTCGGGGTGATGTCGGTCACGGCCACCTCCTCGGACTGGGATTCCGCGCCGATTGGGGCCTGGGCTGGATGGTGCGGCGGCTTGAGCCTGTCGGCAATGTCAAAGATCCCACCTCTTCTGCCAACGACCAGCCTCGGCGCCGGGATTCGTATCGCACGCTCTTGTCCTGCCTGACCGACGCGGGCGGTAGCCGCACCTGAAAGAGGCCGCGCGCCGGGCGATCCCTGGGTGTCAGGCCAGTTGTCGCTTTCCTGGATCTAGCAAGGGTAGAAGGACCTGGATAGGGTGGACATGGAGCCCGCATTCGACGACCGTATTCAGCAGCATTTCGAGCCAAGATGATCCAGCGAATGACCGGCCCCAACAGGTGACGGCAACGGAGCTCGCTCGTGAGGTCAAGATCCCGCAGCCGACCTGGTCAAAGTGGTATGCTCTCTCTCAAGCAGTCATGCCGCAGGGAGGAACGCCCAACGACCTCAAGCAGCTCGCCGGACCGGTACGATCGGCCGGCGACAAGGTCCGCATCGTGCTGGGCGTGACGCGGCAGAGCAAGATCGTTACCGCTCCCAGGTGCCTTGGCGAGCAGGAATGGTCTCGCATTCCTGGGACTACATGCCTGAGACGGATCGGCATGAAAAGTCCAGTGTGCATAGACCTTTCCGCCCGGGGACGAGATCGAAGGTGGTGGCACGTCGAAGGGGGCTGCGCGTCGCAATGCCGAGAGCGCGAGCGCGTAGGTAAACCAGGCCATTGTGGCGCGATCGGAGCGCCGCGTGGCACACTCCGAGCGATGGTGGTCATGCACGCGCAATCCTACGCCCTCGACACGACCTGGCGCGCCTTGCTAAAGGATCTCGGCGTCTCGCCGGCGAACGCGCTGCGCCGTTCGAGGTGACGACTACGGTGCTGCCGTCGCCGATCGCGGCCTACGAGCAGTTCCTCGGCGCGCGCATGAGGAGGGGCACCAAGCACCGCGTGTCGTTCACGGCTGCCGATGCGCACCGGCATTTTCTGACCTCGGACGACAGCCGGTGGCGCACGTTCGAACCGGCGTTGCGCCAGCGCCTCGCCGACCTCGAGTCGTCGGCGCCCACCTCGGAGCGCGTGAGCGCCGCGCTGCTCGAAGGGCTCCCAAGCGGCCTCGTTACGATGGAGACGATCGCGCGGCGCCTCGGGCTCAGCAAACGGACGCTGCAACGGCGGATCGAGGACGAGGGGACGAGCTTCCAGCAGATCTTGAAGGAGACGCGCGAAGCGCTCGCGCGCCACTACCTGGAGGAGACTCCGCTGCCTGTCGCAGATATCTCCTTCCTGCTCGGCTTCTCGGAGCCGAACTCGTTCTACCGCGCCTTCCGAGCATGGACTGGAACCACGCCAGACCAGGCCCGGCGCGCTGTTCGATCGGCGAGGCGCGTCAGTCCGCGTCCACGGATCACTCGAGGACGAGCGTTTGACTCCCCGGCCTCAAGAAGGCGAGGGATCGGTCCCGCCGGATGATCGGCGTTCCATACTTGAGCGCCTGCGGGAGCGGCGTGAACGGTGACCAAGCGTCTTTGACGGGATCGTAGGCGAATCCATTCGTGAGCGCCTCGGCAGCGTGAATGGTTCCGCTCGCGTCCTGGAACGCAGGCTTCATCCCGCCGGTGTAGAGCACGCGCCCGTCGCCCAGGGTGACCAAGAACGAAGCCGTGCGAACGTCCGGCTGGTCTGTCGTGGTCCATCGGTCGCGCTCCGGATCGTAGATATCGCAGCGCGTGGCGTCGCCCAACCAATGGGCCCCGTTCGCCACGAGCACCCGACCGTCGCGGAGAAGAACGGCCTGGTGTGCCGATCGCGGCTTTGGCAGGGGGGTGACTGCCTTCCAAGCCGTGCGCGATGGGTCGAAGATGTCGACGTTGTCGATCGCTCCAGCGCCATAGACATCGCCGCCAATGAGGATCGCGCGGCCGTCGCGTAGCTCGACCAGCGCCGAGTAGAACCTTGCCCGAGACAAGTCGGTGAGCGCCGACCAGCGATCGGCGCGCGGGTCGTAGACCTCGGCGCCACGCGCGACGTTGCCCCGGTCCCTTCCACCTGCGACGAGCACGCGACCGTCGCGGAGCAGGATCGCCTCGTGACGCCGGCGGGCCTCGTGCATCGGCGCCGCCTCCGTCCAGGTCCCGGTCTTCGGGTCGAAGATCTCGACTCCGGCGAGGGCCGGCGGATCGGCCGTCACGCGTTCCACACGCGTGCCGCCTGCGACCAGCACTCGGCCGTCGGAGAGCGTGGTGGCGGTGTGCTCGGCGCGCGCCTGGTGCATGGAAGTCGCGGGATGCGCCGACTGCAGATCTTCGTCCACGATCAAGGCCGACTCCGAGGTGACCTGGTTCCAATGCGCATCCGAGATATGGCCGCCGGTGATGAGCGCGCGCCCGTCGTCGAGCAAAGCGATTGCAGGGGCAGCTCGATAGGGTTTGATCTCGACGGCGAGTCGATACGTGCCGCGCACCGAGACGAGGGGCGGGAGCTCGGCAGGAGGCAAGCTCGTCGGAGCGGGTGCGGGTGCCGACGCTGTGGGCCGAGCGTCGATCGAGGGCGCGGCCTCCGCTGGGGGAGGCACCGGCCGCTCGAACGCGCGTGGCTGACCGCACGCAGGAAGCCCCACGAGAGCGGACACAGCGCACCAGGAAACGACTCGAACTGCGCGCACGCAGGACGCTAGCATGACACGTGCCGAGGGTGTCGTGCGGCCTGCGCGGGGCATGCTTCGGGCCACAAACTGCACCGCGACCACCTCCACGTTGATCTGGCGCGGTATCGGGTGGATGGCACGAGGTAGCGCTTCATCGCGCATCGGGCTCATTGTAACGGGGCGTGACAATCGACCAATCGTGGTTGGCGCGGATCCAGATGCGTATGCCCTCCACGTAACGCGCCAGGTTCCGATCGATGGTCGCAGAAAACGTAGGCAGGTGCTTCACCAGATCCAGGAAGTGCTCGACTTGAGCATCGTGGATACCAGCGGCGCGCGCGTACGCTGCTTCGAGCTCGATGCGCTCTTCGTGCATGAGCACGACAACCAAATTGTGCACGTCGCGGTTGCTCGTCTCTTTGCGCAGCGAGTAAATGTCATTGGCAAAAGACGCGATGGCGTTGCCGGCGCGACGCACCTCCGCCACCAAGGGATGTTCTACGACCTCATCCGGCAAGAACAGGTCGCCGGCATACTCGATGAAGTCCCAAAACTCGTACATGGTGGACGTGTGCATGCGCATACCCTCGAACACCGCGCGACTGGGTACGCGGTCGAGCTGGCGGTTTTGCGCTTCCCAGACACAGCCATCGATGTAGTTTTCGACGTGGCGGATGAGGCGCCGCCGCCAGAACCCAGGACAACCATCGCCGATGCGTCGCCAGATGTCCGCCAATGCTTGGGCAAATGGCGCATGCCCAACGGCAGCCGTGGGCCCTCGCAGCACCCCGTATACATCGAACAGCAGGCTCGAGACAACCTTCGGTTCGGCGCCGTTCAGTGACGTATTCTCGCACACGTCATCGAAGAAGAAGAGCCAGCTGTAGTAGTCGCAGATCGCCCGAAGCCGCTCGAAATGCGCATCGGGGTAACAGTGCGCGGCGAGCGCCGAGTAGCTGCGCACCTTGTCGAGCGTTCGTGGCGATTCATCGGGGAGCAGGCCGCACTTGCGAGTCCATTCGAGGCAATCGTTCGCCAGCTGTGCCGCCTGCGGGTGGGGCGTCGTGGCGGGAAAAGGACAAAGTAGAGCTCTGTGCACAGCTTCCTCCTCGACACGGATTGGAAGCTGCTTGGCCCATGCGCTGAAACCGTTGGCGCTCCCACTCCGAGAGACGCTCATACCACGAACCGCTTCCGACCGCAGCAGGTTGAAGGCATATTGAATGAATTACCATGCCGCCCAGCGCCGAGGCAATCCTACGCAGGTCTCCGCGGAGCCGACGTCAGTGAACGACACCAGCAGGGTACAGCTGTACGGTAGGATGCCCTCCGATTGGTTATAAACATCGGTAATTGCATGAGTTTTATGCGTGGAAGACCTGCCTGGCCGCAGAAGGCGCGCTCTGTCAATGAGCTCGTACAGTCGGACTGCACGAGCCAGGAACGGCTCCGAGAACCTTGACTGGGCGTCGCCTGGGCTCGCCGGGAAGTCACCCATTTCGAGCGCGGCGTCCGCGCGTAGGCAAAAGAAGCCGGATCGCTGCGTGAAGAAGTATGGCGCGGCCGAGATCCGGGGGTGGATCGCGAAGGCCAGGTCGAACGCCAGGAGCACGGCGCTGCCGGCCAGCACGGGGACGGGCCTCAGCGAGGCGAAGCGCAGCCACCCCCGGGGTACTGCCGGGCCGCCGCGACGGCCGAGGCGGGGCGGGCGGTCACCGCTGCTCGCGAAAGAACTCGATGCTTTGCCTCATCGCCTCCGGGACGGAGGTGAAATGATCCCCTGCGACCGGCACCACCTTGACGTCGAGCCCGCTGCGCTGCGCCAGGAGGGCGAGCCGCTGGCTCGCGGGGCCGAAGAATCGCTCTCCGCCGGACAGCCCGTGGTAAAGCCGCACCGGGCACCGGAAGCTCGTCGCATAGGCAACCGGCGAGCGGATCTGGAACTCCCGTATGTCGTACGGGCTGAAAGGGATGAGCCTGGTTTGACCCGAGGACCAGTCGATCTGGTTGGGCGACCCGGAGAACGACGCGGCGGCGCGAAACCGGTCGGATCCCATCGCTGCGAGGAGGGTGAGTGTCCCTCCCACGCTATGGCCTGCGACATGGAGGCGATCGGGTTGCACATGGGGCAGCTTGGCCAGGGCGTCGGCGGCGGCGAGCACGTCGTCGACCTCGTGGAAGAACATCGAGAACCCGCCCGGGAGGCCGTTCTCTCCTCGGAGCATGGGCATGAGGACGACGAAGCCCGCGTCGCGATAGGGCGCTGCCATCTCCCAGTCATCGAGGGCGAAGGCGAACCCACCATGCAGGAACAGGACCGCGGGCAGGCGGCGTCCGTCGGCCGGGGGCTCGCTGACCCATGCCTTGAGCTTGAGGCCGCCGGAGAGATACGATATCTCGCGCGCGCCCGGGGGCGGCGGGACGTTCTGGTAGCTCTGAGGTGCCGGATCCGTGGAGATGAGCTTGGTCTTGAACTTCGCGCGCGCCTCTGCATAAGGCTCGTCCTGCAGCTCGAGCCCTGGGGAGACCGGGGGCAGCGGCGCGGGCTCCGGCGCCGGCTCGGCGGTCTCCGCCGCGATCGGCGCGGCCGGCGCCGGCTCGGTGCCAGCTGGCGCGGTGGGCCCGCGAGCTCCTGGGGCAGCGCGCGGCACCTCCTGGCAGGCGAGCGCCGTGAGCGCCGTGAGCGCCGTGAGCGCCGTGAGCGCGATGATGGGTCGAAGCCGAGGGCGCGTGATGAGGGGCATGTCCAAGCCATGATCTATATCAACCATGGTGGTTCGTGGCAGCCCCTCAGACGAGGCGTCCTGTGGGCGCACCTGTGCCCACACGCGCGGCGCCGTCCCGGGCGAAGGCCTCGTGATGCCGCATAGGAGATGAATGCATCAATCGGGACAACCGCAGGAACCACGAGGATCGCGTGACAGGAAGGAGCCAGGCGGACGGGCGGAGCGGGCTTTCATCAAAGCCTTTCCTTGTCATCCAGATGCTGGCGAGTCTGTACATCGAAGAGGGCTGGCGCCGAGGTGCAAGGCTTGCCCTCCGGTATCCGTCCTGTACGAGGACCAGCTGCATCCTCACCGGTCGAATGGCATGGAGCGCTGGAGACGCCATTGCGTCGTCCCAGACCGAACGCCTCGACGACGCGCCCGTCCTCGTCGGTCAGTGCGACCAATTTGCCTAGGGGGGAAGGAGAATTCAATCCTGTTTGTGATAGGTTCACGCATTGCGCGCCTGCCCGATCGACGATGCAGCTCCGCTCGCATCCTTCGGCGGAGCCGTCCTCGAGCGCCGCGTGGACACGCAGGTGAACATTCTCGTTGATGGGGGCCCGATGATACGGATGAAGATTTTGGGATTGTTGATGGCCGGCCTCTCGCTCTCGCTCGTGGCATGCGGCGATGGCGAGGGGAGCAATGGGGGCAAAGCCGACGACGACACCGGGGGCGGGACCGACACCGGGGGCGGGACCGACACTGGCGGCGGGACCGACACCGGCGGCGGAAGCGACGCCGGCGGCGGGACCGACAGCGGCGGCGGAAGCGACACCGGGGGCGGGACCGACAGCGGCGGCGGAAGCGACACCGGGGGCGGGACCGATACCGGGGGCGGGACCGATACCGGCGGCGGAAGCGACACCGGGGGCGGGACCGATACCGGGGGCGGGACCGATACCGGGGGCGGGACCGACACCGGCGGCGGGGATGCTCTCGACGGCGAGCAGCTCGGCGAGCTGACGGCCGCAGAGGCCCAGCAGGTGTGCGACGACGTCGCCGGGTCACTCGAGCTCTCGAAGGAGGACCTGTGCGACCTCACCGGGGTGCTCGCCAGCGTCGTGGATGGAACGGACTGCGAGACCGCCAGGGCGGATTGCATCAGCGCTCCGGAGGCGCCCGAGCCGGCCGGCTCGTGCGACACGGCCGGCTTCGCGGGGTGCACCGCCACGGTCGCGGAGCTCAAGGCCTGCATGATCGCCACGGGCGACGCCTTCGAGGCGATCACGTGTGATTCGCCCATCGAGGACTTCTCGCCGCAACCCGCGGCGTGCGCGGCCGTCAAACTGAAGTGCCCGGGGCTCCTCGCAGGCGCCTGAGCGCTCGTGAGATCGCCCCTACGGGGACGGCGGTCCTTCGCCCAGGCGTCTCAGGATCGCGTCAAAGGGTCGTGATCGTCACGTCGTCGAAGCGCACGTCGCTCATCGCCCACGAGAACAGGGCGACCGAACCCCACGTGTACGTCACCTCGCTCGGCACCGCCAGCACCACCTGGTCATTGACCTTGATCCTGTGCGTCGTCCCCTCGCGCTCGACCCGCACCGTCATCCATGCGTTCTGCGGCGGCACATAGCTCGTGTTGACCGCGAGCTCGGTGAAGACGCCGTTGTCCACCCGGACCAGGCGCGCGACGCTCAAGCTCGCGTCGAACATCACCCGGTAGTAGCTCGATCCGGCGTCGTTGATGGCGTACATGAGGCCGAAGCCGTCGGGGTCGCCCGCGTAGATCTTCGCCGAGAGCGCTCCCTGCCCGAAGGCCGTGTGGGGCGCGACGAGGTAGGTCCCGCGCATGTCGACAGCTCCGTCGGCCGCGGTCTGGGGGTAATCGAACGCGCCGCCCGTCTCGGTCGCCGCTCCGCCTGCCCCCCTCCAGCTCGGCGAGCTGTCGGTGATGCCCTCGTTGATCACGGTCCAGACGCTCGGCGCGACGCCTTGATCGAACGTCTCTTTGAAGGGGATGGTGCCCAGCTTGGCCACGTTGACCGAGCTCAGGTCCACGGTGACGACGGAGGCGGCCGCCTTCCCGCATGAGGTGGTCTTGATCTCCTCCCAGAGGACGTAATCGTGGGAGACCCAGGTGTGCCGCACCGACTGCAGGTTGACGTTCTCCACCGGGTAAAGCGACTGATCCTGGAGGCTCGCCGCGTAGATACCCTCGTATTCTTCCGTGAGCGTGCTCTTGGCGAGGTTGGGCAGGCCGTAGAGGCCGCCCCAGGTGTCGTTGTGGAGGTCCTCCCATTTCTTGTAAGAATGCCCGCTCACCGAGGCCAGCTTGTATTGCCAGCCGAAGATCGAGCCCGAGGAGAAATCGATCACGTCGAAGTCGTTCAAGGACTGAGAGGCCTGCTCGCTCACATCGAAGCTGAAGCTCGTGGACGGCCCCTCGACGCCCACGCCCGCGCCGACGGAGAACCCGTTCGACGTGGTGAACGTCGAGGACTCGTTGGCCGAGTGGGGCCTGTGGGCGTAGGGCGAGAGCCCCCCCGACAGGGGGCGAATCGAGTGCTGGAGGGTCTCCTGGAAGTAGCCGCGGTTGTTCCCCGAGTTCCACTTGAGCCCGCCGGGGTTGTACTGGGTGCCATTGCCCGCGAAGACGACGTATTTGCCCTCCGGCGCGTTGGAGGCGAGGAGCGTCACCGTGAAGTTGCGGTCGATGACGGAGCGCTGGCCGTCGCCGCCGCACTCCCAGCTGATGGAGGTGGGCGTCACGTTGTACGAGCGGTAGGTGCCCTCGGGCAGAGGCTCGGTCACGAGCTGGGCGAGCGCGTGGGCCTTGTGGTCCGCGAGCAGGCCCTTGATCTCGGCGAGGAGCTCGCCCCGGGAAGGTAGCGCCGCCTGCGCGACCTCGGACCGGGAGGCGATCCGGGGCTTTGCGTCGATGGTGATGGGCTCGGCCTCGGGCGCCGCGTCGAACAGCGCGTCGAGCTCGGCCTCGCTCCTTTCGAGCTTCTTTCGGAGCTCGGCCCGCTCGTCCGCGGTCATCCGGGCGTACCTCGCCTTCGCGGAGGCCGGCAAGCGCACCGAGCTGTGCTCCTCGGTCTCCTCGCCCGTGACGTCGCCAAAGACGCGCACGTCGAAGCGCTGGCCGCCTGGGCTGGGCGCCGCGTAGACGACTTGCGCGGACATCCCGATGCCCAGCGCCAGCGCGACCTTCTCGGCGTCGCGCGCGTTCTCGAGGATCACAGGCACCCCCGCGAGGCGCGCTGCCCGGAGCACGGACGCGTAGGAGCGGATGTCGTCGGCGCTCGCGGCCTCGGCGTCGATGAGCACGGCGGACGCCTCTGCCACGCGGCTCGCGGGGCTCGGATCCGCGATGAGGTCCGCCCGGAACCTCGAAGGGGCGCCGTCCATGAGCTCCGCGAGCAGAGGGGCCTTTTCGCGTCGAATGGACGTGAGAGCGACGACAGGGCCCGTCGTGCCAGCGGCGGGCTTCGCGGCGGGCTTCGCGGCGGGCTCGCTGGGCTCCTCGGCGCCCGGCTCGGGGTCAATGAAAGGATCCGCCTGGGTCTCTGGGGCAAGGCCCCCGCAGCCCGCGACGGCCAGGAGGGTGAGGGCCAGGGGAGAGAGGTGAGCCAGAAAGGTGAATTGTCGCATGGGGGTCCTCCCAGAACATTCGTTGCAGGGTGAGGTCGGACGCGCGGGCGCTGGGGGCGCCGATGCCCCTCGCTCCACGCGCTTCAACCCTTTTCCGTGAACGGAGAGGAAAACCCGACACGGGCTCGGTCGATTTCTGGATCGACCGAGCCCGCGCCCTCCGAGCCGGCTGGCTGTGCCGCTGCTGGCACCGTCGCTCCTCGGAGGTCCTCCGTCCCCGCGCCCTGCGTCACCGGCCTGGGCCAGCGGCGCGGAGGGCGGTTACATCCTGTGCGAGCTACAGCTGGCCTGGGCCAGCACCATGAGGGCAGTGCGTCCTCCGGGTCGCCACGGCGTCGGTCGGCCACGAGAGGCAGGATCGCTCGCCACGGCCCTCGCCCGCTTCCAGGCCGCGCCCGTCGGAGCGGGCTGGCCATGACGTCAGCAAAACTTGCTGACGAGGCAAGACTTGCTGTCCCCCCGGAGCGCCTTGCGCAAGGCTTGCTGTGTCACCGTCGACCTGCGACCGGGGCGAGCGCGGGGCGAGGGCGTAGGAGCGCTGTCGAGCGGGGCGTTCCGCCCGGTGGCACGGCGTCTGCTCAGGCGCACTGGCCAGCGTTGCCGCAGCGCCGCGGCCCCGCCATCCGGTAAGGGCGGCGGCGCCCCCGCGGTGGCTGCGCTCAGCGACGAACGCAGAGACAGGAGGCATCCCTTGAGACTCATTTCCCCTCTCGCCCTCGTGAGCATCACCTCGGCGGCCGTGGCCGCGTCTGGCTGCGTGGCCCCGCAGGACGACGAGCCGCTCGCGTCGGTGGCGCAGCCGGCCGTCGATGCGGGGGAGCGCCAGCATTCCCCGGTGTACGTCAAGAACTGGCCCACGACCGACGGACGTACCCAGTGGTCGAACGTCGTCATCGTCAACCCGAGCGCCCAGCCAGTCTCGGTGACGCTCGTGGTCCACCCGACCGACGGAGGCCCGCGCCTCGGCGTCGTCTCGAAGACGATCGCGGGCTTCGCGACGTACAACGCGTACGGCGACCCCGCCTGGAACGGCATCGCCGAGAGCGACCCGGCGAATCACCGCTCACTCGGGTGGATCGAGCTACAGTCCAGCGCGCCCGTCGTCGCTTCGCACCGGATCACCATCCGCGACGGGAGCACGTACGACGCGCCCGCGCGCCTCTTCGAGGACGAGCCGTTCATCAAGAGCCCGTCCACCCGTCTGCTGTCGAGCTACTTCCTGAAGAACTGGCCCGCGTCGGGCAACAAGACCCAGTGGTCCAACATCCACGTCGTCAACCCAGGACCCGTGGCCGCCCACATCACGGTCAAGGTCCACAGGAACGACGGGAGCGGCGTGCTCGCGACGCTCTCGCGCACCGTGCCGGCCACGGGGGCGTGGGGCTCGTACGGCGACGCCGGCTGGCTCGCGATCCCGAACACCGACGCCGCGAACACCGGAGCGTACGGGTGGGTCGAGGTGACGTCTGACCAGCCCGTCGTCGCGAGCAACCGGATCTCCGTGCGGACGGGCGCCACGTACGACGCGCCCCTGTTCCTCCTCGACGACCTGGCGTTCACGCCTTCGACGTCGACCGACCTTGCCGGGAGCTTCTTCCTGAGGAACGTCCCCGCGACAGGGACGCTGACCCAGTGGTCGAACCTCGTCGTCAACAACCCGAGCCCGACGCCGACGGACGTCGTGGTCACCGTGCACCGGACCGACGGCGGGCCTGATCTCGGGTCGTTCACGAGGACGATCCCGGCGATGGGGGCGTGGAACGCCTACGGCGACCCGGGCTGGAACGGCATCCCGGACAGCACGCCGGGCCGCTCCATCGGCTGGGTGGAGATCCACGCGAGCAACCCTGTCTTCGGGACCAACAGGGTCGTTCTCCGCGACGGGAGCGCGCCGAGCGCGCCCGTCGCGCTGCTCGACGAGGAGCCGCTCGTCCAGGCGACGGAGAACAGCCTCTTCAGCTCGCTCTACCTCAAGAACTGGCCCGCCAGCGCCGGCGTGACCCAGTGGAGCTCGGCCGTCGTCAACAACCCGAGCGCCTACCCGGTGACGATCACGGTCCGGATCCGGAAAGTCGATGGGTCCGGCTCCCTGGCATCGTTCACGAGGACGATCCCCGCGAAGGGGTGGTGGAACGCGTCGAATGACCCGGGCTGGACCGGCGCGACGGAGACGGACGCGCTGAACCATCGCTCGATCGGGTGGGTCGAGATCAACGCGTCGGCGCCCGTCCTCGGGCTGGACCGCGTCGTCCTCCGGCAAGGCACCACGGCGGACGCGCCGGTGGTGCTGCTCGACGGGACGCCGCTCTCCGCCGGGGCGCGCGCCACGCAGGACCTCATCGCCGGCTGGATCAGCCGCGCGCCGGCGCTCGACTACGTCTGGGGCAGCGCGAACCCCGCGGTCGAGGGGTGGCCCGCGGCGGGGTCGTCCGTGACCTGGAGGGCCCACGTCCGCAACCGGTCGAGCGCGGCGGCGACCGCCGTCCCGTACCGCTGGTCGATCGACGGCGCGGTCGCCGCGACAGGCACGGTGAATGTGCCGGCCAACGGCATGGCCACCGTTGAACTCCCCTGGACCTGGACGTCCTCGCGGCGCGAGATCGCGTTCTCGATCGACCCCGACGACGTGGTGAGCGAGACGCACGAGATCAACAACCGGATCGCCGTCGACTCCGACGCGATCAGCGTCGGGCTCTGGGTGGAGCAGAGCGTCCACGACTACTTCGACGACCACCAGCGCGAGCTCGGGGCCGGCTCGAACTCGTGGGAGGACTGGGCCCAGCGCCAGGTGCGGATGTGGAACGAGATGTTCGCCGCGTCGATCTACCCCGAGGCGCCGAGCGGCGTGCTGGACCGGATCCGGCTCGACAAGGTCGTCGTCGTCCCCGACGACGCCCTGCCGCTCGCGGGAGGGTACCCGACCAACAACCCGAACCTGAACGACCGGACGGTCGACCTGCAATGGGGGTTCCCGAACGACGCATCGATCGGGACGTTCTACGGGGACCACGCGACGCGGAGCTCGAGCAACCCGTTCTACTACGAGGCGTCGCTGCTCCACGAGCTCGGCCACGCGCGTTACCTCGTCGACGTCTACGGGTTCAACGTTCACGTCTCGGCGGGTAACCGGATAGACATCCTCGAGAACGGCGCCCCCATCGTGGGCACACCGTACATGCCGTACGTGAACAGCTGGCGCGATGCGGTCCGCTACACGCCGTACACCGGGCTGATGAACGGCAATGGCCCGACGGTCGACCGCCACAGCGCGGTGGCGCTGAACCTGATCCGCGGTCGCCGCGCCACGCTCGGCAACTACAATGCACCGGGGAACCTCGGCGCCTACCTGAACGACCTCCCGGCGCAGAACGAGCTCACGGTGAGGGACGCGAGCGGCGCCGCGCTGCCGGGCGCGAGCGTCAAGATCTACCGCGCCGGGCCCGGGGTGGGGTGGTACGCGAAGGTCTACGACAACACGGCGGACATGAGCTTGACCGCCGACGCGGCGGGCAAGGTGCTGCTCGGCAGGTGCCCGTTCTCCGCGACCGGGGGCATCATCCACACGAACAACCACTCGAACGGGGTCGCCATCGTCCGCGTGCAGTCGGGCGACCGGGTGGGATACGGGTTCATCGAGGCGACGGACTTCAACCTCGAGTACTGGCGCGGGCGCACGGCGCTCGGCCGGCACGAGCTCCGCGTCGCGCTGCGGAAGCAGGGCACCGCCGCCGTCTCAGTCGACGAACTCGCTCCGACAGAGCGCGTTTCGCGGCCTCTGGTCGTCAAGCACGAGGTCTCTGATCTCGTCGGGCAGTAGCTCCCGCTGCCATTCGCTCTTCCATCGGGTCCGCGATGGTCCCGGGCGTGCCGACGAACGCGAGCCCCCCGAAGCCGCCGAGGCGCTGCGCGAGCTGCCGCACCGTCGTGAGCCCGAAGTTCTGCGACGCTGGTACGGATGGCGACCCGACCCGGGTTGAGCGACCCGACCGCCCGATGAAGGCCTGACCGTCAGCGCGCCGTCATTCCGCCGTCGACGCGGTAGTTCCCGCCGGTCAGCCACCTCCCGCGATCCGACGCGAGGAGCGCGACGACCTCCACGACGTCGTCGGTGGTGCCGAGGCGTCCGAGCGGCACCTGCTGGACAAACGCATCGGCCGGAATACCCATCCCGTCGGTGAACGTCTTCCGCAGCTCGTCGGCGCTCGGTGTCGCCACCGGCCCCGGCGTCACGACGTTCACGCGGACGCCGCTCGACGCGAGCTCCACGGCGAGCGTGCGCGAGTAGGTGTCGAGCGCCGCCTTCGCGGCGCAGTAATGCGCGAACGGGCCGTAGGGAATCGTCGCTGCCGTCGACGAGATGTTCACGACCGCGGCGGCCTTCGAGGCGCGGAGCGCCGGCAGGACCGCGTTCGTGAGGCGAACCGCGGCGAGGAGGTTGAGCGCGAGGGTGTCTTGCCACTCCTCGTCGGGGATCGTCGGGGAGCCTCCCAGAAACCCGCGCGACCCGCCCGCGTTGTTCACGAGGATGTCGAGGCCGCCGAGGGCCGCGAGCGCCTCCGCGGCGATCGCCTTCACCCCTTCGCTCGTGCGGACGTCGCCTGAGATGAACGTCGCCGCCGCGGGTGTGACGTCGCTGCGCGAGCGCGCGGCGACCACGACCTTGGCGCCGGCATCGAGAAGGCGCTGCGCGATCGCCGCGCCGATGCCGCGCGAGCCTCCGGTGACGAGGGCACGGCGACCGATGAACTCCTTCGAGAGATCGAGCTTGCTGGACATGATGTTCCTTTCGTCGAGAACGACGCGTCCTTCATACGGCTCGCGATCCGCACGAACCATGCGAAGGCGTCTGGGAAAGTTGCGAAATCGTCCGCACGGCTTGGACGCCGCGGCCCGCGCCCATTACGCTGTCGAGCGATGGATGCCTTGAGCGCGGTGCTTGCCCCGGTTCGACTGCGGCGGACACGCTGGGTCTCCACCGTCGGGCGCGCGCCGTGGGGCGTCGCCCTGCCGGAGGTCAAGAGCTGCATCCGGTTCCACTACGTGGTGCGCGGCAGCGCCTGGCTCAGCGTCGACAAGACGGACGAGCCGCGCGTCGCGCTCTCCGGTGGCGATCTCGCGGTGCTTCCGCTCGGCCACGCCCATGCGCTGCGCGACCATCCGCGGAGCCCCCCCCGGAGCTTCGCCGAGCTCGTGCGATGCGCCCCCAACCCGACCCATGACGTCATCCACATCGACCTCGGCACGAAAGGCCCGGAGACGACCTTCATCACGGGCGGCTTCGTACTCGACGATCCGCTCGCGACACCGATCCTCGCGACACTGCCACCGCTCATCCGGATGACTCCCGACACGGAGCAGGCGGTGCCGTCGTTCCTCGAGAACATCCAGTTCATCACGCGCGAGATCGAGACGAACCGGCCCGGGTCCGAGATCGTCCTCCTCCGGATGGCGGACGTCATGTTCATCCAGATCCTCCGCGCGTACCTCGCGCGCTTGCCCGAGGACGGCGGCGGCTTCCTCGGCGCGCTCCGCGATCCGAGCACCGCCGCGGCGCTCGGCGCGATGCACCGGCGCGCCGAGGAGCCGTGGACGGTGGCCTCGCTCGCGAAGGAAGCGGGCCTCTCGCGCTCGGTCTTCGCAGCGCGCTTCGCCGCGCTCGTCGGCGAGCCGCCGCTCGGCTACCTCACGCGGCTCCGCATGCAGAAGGCTGCGGTTCTCCTCCGCGAGGGCGCGCCGCTCGCGAAGGTCTCGCGCCTCACCGGCTACTCGTCCGAGGCCTCGTTCAGTCACGCGTTCCGGCAGTGGGCCGGCATGGCCCCCGGCGCGTGGCGGCGGCACCTCGAGTCGAGCGATCCAAGCGCGGCTTCGGGCGGAGGGCGTCGAGCCCTCCGTGCTTGAAGGCGCAGTACCAGCGCTCAGCGCGCCGCGGCGGGGGGCGGGAAGAATCGGTTGGGGGGCCGCGCGAGCCCCAGGTTCTCGCGCAGCGTTCGCCCTTCGTACTCACGCCGGAACAGGCCCCGGCGCTGGAGCTCGGGGACGACGCGATCGACGAAATCGTCGAGGCCGCCCGGCAAGTAGGGGAACATGATGTTGAAGCCGTCGCAGCCGTTCTGGAACAGCCACTCTTCCATCTGGTCCGCGATGGTCCCGGGCGCGCCGACGAACGCGAGCCCCCCGAAGCCGCCGAGGCGCTGCGCGAGCTGCCGCACCGTCAGCCCTTCTCGACGCGCCAGCTCGATCGCGCGTTCGCGCCCGCTCTGGCCGGCGTTCGTGGGCGGGATCTCGGGGAGCGGCGCGTCCGGATCGAACCGCGATGCGTCGCAGCCGAGCGCGATCGAGAGCGAGGCGATGCTGCTGTCGAAGTGCACGAGGCTGTCGAGCCGCGCGCGCTTCTCCTGCGCCTCCTGGACGGTGTCCCCCACGACGACCAGCGCGCCCGGCAAGATCTTGAGTGTGTCGGGGTGCCGCCCCAGGCGCTCCAGCCTGCCCTTGACGTCGGCGTAGAAGCGGCGCGCGCCTTCCAGCGTGGATTGCGCCGCGAACACGACCTCTGCGGTCTCGGCCGCGAGCTGCCGGCCTGCTTCCGAGGCGCCCGCCTGCACGATCACCGGCCAGCCCTGGACCGGGCGCGCGATGTTCAAGGGACCGCGCACCGAGTAGTGCTTGCCCCGGTGATCCAGGACGTGCAGGCGCGCCGCGTCGAAGTAGATCCCGGCATCGACGTCGCGCACGAACGCATCGTCGGCGAAGCTGTCCCAGAGCCCGGTGACCACGTCGAAGAACTCGCGCGCGCGCCGGTAGCGCTCGTCGTGCTCGACGTGCTCGGTGAGCCCGAAGTTCAGGGCTGCATCCGGGTTCGCGGTGGTGACGATGTTCCAGCCGGCGCGCCCGCCGCTCAGGTGATCGAGGGACGCGAAGCGCCGGGCCACGTGGAACGGCTGATCGAACGTGGTCGACGCGGTCGCCACCAGGCCGATGTGCTCGGTGGCGCCGGCGAGCGCGGAGAGCAGCGTGAACGGCTCGAACGACGTGACCGTATGGCTGCGCACGAGGGCGTTGAGCGGCATGTTCAACACGGCCAGGTGATCGGCCATGAAGAACGCGTCGAAGCGAGCCTGCTCCAGGCGTTGCGCGAAGCGCTTGAGGTGCGCGAAGTTGAAGTTCGCGTCCGGGTAGGCCCCTGGGTAGCGCCAGGCGCCGGTGTGAATGCTGACGGGGCGCATGAACGCGCCCAGCTTCAGGGTGCGTGCGACCACCGTTGAACCCCGAGCCGCGCGAGCGGCCACTCCGAGCATTTCGCCGTCATGCAGCATGTCTACTATAACGGATACTGAGACGCTAGGGCGGATGGCGACCCGACCGGGGTTGGTCGACCAGCGGCGGCCCGGCGGCCTGACCCAGGTTGCGGCCGGCGACCCATCCCAGGTTGCCGGCGGGCGACGCGACCCAGGTTGCGGCGATCCGACCCGGGTTGGGCGACCCAACCCCGACCCGACCCAGGTTGCGGCGGGCGGCCCGACCCAGGTTGGATTGCACGCAGCCAGAAATATACGACAGAGTGAAAATTCACTGCCACCATCCTTGTTCGCTCATGCTGAACCTCTCCTCGCCCCGACGCCTCGCGAACCGGCGGCTGTCCGAACGATGCGCAACCGTACGATCGTTGCGCAAGATCGCGTGATCGCTCCAGCCATCGAATCGCGCCATCGAGGTGATCGCCTCGTCGTTCCCCCACGATGAGCGTCATGGCCGCCTGCTTGCAATGTCCTCGCGTCGAAGCACCTGGTGCACGCGTCGTGTACGCGACTCCAGCGTCATGAGCCAAACAACGAGGACCACGACCCATGAACCGATCGCGAAAGAACCGGATGACTCCTACGATGCACCGGTACGCTCCGCCCGGCGCCCTGCTGCTCGCCGTCGGGCTCTTTCCCGCATGCGCGACGCAAGGCGGACCCGATGCGTCCGACTCCGACACGCTCGGCGCCGGGCTCGCCTCGAGCGCGACCATGACCTGCTCGAAGCTGACCGTCCTCAAGGGGTCCACCGGAGGCCAGGGCGCTCAGGCCCTGGCGACGAAAGACCAGAGCGGCACGGCCGATACGTGGAGCAAGTATGTCGAGGTCAACCCCGGCAGCCAGGCTCAGTGCGAGTACGCATTGCCGTCCGGCGCCTCGGACGCCGACGTCTCGGCGCTCAGCCTGTCGGTGAACTACCGAGGACCCACGAAGGCCGAGATGCTCTGGACCTTCGACGCCTGGGACTACAGCACAAGCACCTGGGTCAAGATCGGCGACAACGCGTTCGCTTCGTCCTGGGCCTGGAGCGCCGCCACCATCGCGCTCCCGTCCCCGCACGCTCGGTTCGTGTCGGGCGGCAGGCTCAAGATCCGCTATGGGACCACGAGCACCGCCGACGCGTCCGACATCGACCTGCTGGTCCTCAACGCCACCCTCACCAGCGGGCCGCCGCCCGAGTGCGTCCCCGAGACCGACGCGCAGCTCTGCTCGCGGCTCGCCAGGAGCTGCGGCGCGCTCTCCGCCAACGACAGCTGCGGCAGCCCCCGCACCGTGGCGAGCTGTGGAACGTGCTCTGGCACCCAGACGTGCGGCGGCGGCGGGTCGCCTGGCGTGTGCGGCGACGCCGGCTCCACCTCCGACCCCGACCCCAGCCCGGTGGCCGGCGGCGCGTGCGGCGATCGCTCGAGCGGCAGGACCATCACCGTCGCGCCATCGGGCGGCGACCACAGGACGATCCAGGCCGGCCTCAACGCGGCGGCCGCAGGCGACACCGTCGTCGTCAAGGCGGGCACCTACAACGAGAAGGTCTCCTTCACGAGGAGCGGCACCGCTGCAGCCGGCTGCATCACCCTCGAGGGCGAGGCCGGCGCGATCCTCGACGGGACCGGCAAGAGCGGCGTCGGCATCGACATCTCCAGCAAGAACTACATCAAGGTCACCGGCATGACGGTGCAGAACTTCAAGGGCAGCGGCGACACGCCGATGGGCATCAGCGTGAGCGGCAGCTCGAGCTTCCTCGAGATCCGCAACAACCTCGTGCACCACATCGAGAGCTCCCAGGACGCCCACGGCATCGCCTTCTACGGGACGTCCGCGACGCCGATGACCGATCTCCTCATCGACGGTAACGAGATCCGGGACTGCAAGCTCGGCTCGAGCGAGGCGATGGTCCTCAACGGCAACGTCACCAGGTTCGTCGTCTCGCGCAACACGGTCCACGACAACGACAACATCGGCATCGACTTCATCGGCTTCGAGGGCACCGGCCCGTCGGGCTCGGACCAGGCGAGAGACGGCGTGTGCGTGGACAACATCGTCTACAACATCTCCTCGGCCGGAAACCCCGCGTACGACGGCGAGCGGTCGGCCGACGGCATCTACGTCGACGGCGGCAAGGACATCGTCATCGAGCGAAACAAGGTGGACTCGAGCGACATTGGCATCGAGATCGCCAGCGAGCACGCGGGCAAGACCACCAGCAACATCACCGTGCGGAACAACTTCGTGTCGCGGAGCTACCAGGGCAACATCATGATCGGCGGCTACGACACGAGCAGGGGCAACGCGGCGGACATCGCGGTGCTCAACAACACGCTCTACCAGGGCGCCGGCGGCGAGATCATCCTCCAGAACAACTCGAACGGCGTGCTCATCCAGAACAACATCCTCCGCGCCACGTCGGGCAACGACTACGTGAGCAGCGGCAGCAACAACAGGAACGTGACCGTCGACAACAACATCTTCTTCGGCGCGAGCCGCAGCTCGGCTGGCGCCTTCTCCGACCCGCACGCGAGGTTCGTCGACCCGCTCCTCGTCGGGTCCCCGTCGGACCTCCACCTGACCAGCGGCTCGCCGGCCGTCGACGCTGGCATCGATCTGGGCAGCCGGAGCGGCGCCACCGACATCGACGGCGGCGCGCGGACGAGCGGCGCCCGCATCGACATCGGCGCCGACGAGCGCTGAAGCCGCGCCGACTCCGTGAGGCGCGGGGTCACGCAGGCCGGGTCGGGCGCCCTCGCCAGCAGGGTACAGCGATACGGTAGGATGCCTTCCGCTTGGTGCTACGTCGCGGTGATCGCAGGCGTTTCACGAGTGGAAGGCATGTCTGATCGCACAAGGCCCGTTCTGTCGACGAGCTCATGCAGTCGGACTGCACGAGTCAGGAGCGGCTCCGAGAATCTTGACTTTGCGGAACGCGGTTGCTTGTCCAATCCGCTCTATTGGTAGGATAGCGACCGCGTGTCTGGCGACGCCGCGGCGGTGCTCGGGGGCGCAGGCGTCCACGCCTTCCTGCAGGCGACGGGGAGGGCAATCCGTTTATCGATTGAGGATCGTGGAGCTACGTGCTGCTCCTTTACGCGAGTCACGAGATCCGGTAGGATGAAATTGATGCAACTTCGCCAGGGCTTTCCCACGCTGCACGCCGCTGCCACTGCGCTTGTCTTCTCCGTCGCCTCCGCGAGCGCCAGCGCGGCGCCGCTCACGGAGGGGAACCTGCTCGTATCGCAGAACGAGGTGATCACCGAGTTCACCACGGCGGGTGCCGTGGTTCAATCGTTCCCGGTGCCCTACGGCGGGGGCGGCGCGCGGCCGGCAACCGAGAGGGTCCGCGAGCTCGTTGTGGACGCGACTGGGCTGGTCCACGTCTACGATGGGACGTTCGATCCATTCCTGAGCATCCTCGACCCCGTCAGCGCGACCTGGTCCGCATTGACCTACGCAGAGTGGAGCACCGTCAACAACGTGTCCTACGGCGGAATCGCCACCTTCCGCGGCTACACCTTCGTCACCGACATGTCGACGGTGGGGGATGCCGCCCCAGGGGTCGTCCGGTTCGAGCTGGCCACCGGGGCTGCAACCAGGTTCGCGGGCGGGACCGCGCCCATCGATCTGACGCTCGGGCTGGATGGCCTGCTGTACGTCCTCACGTCGGAGCGCCGCGTCGCGGTCTACGCGCCGTCCACGCTCATGCACGCTCGGACCTTCGACCTGGCCTTCGCCTGCCGCGGGATCGCCGTGAACGCCGCCGGAGACGTCTTCGGCGCCTCCTGGGACGGGAGCATTTATCATTTCGATCCGGCGGGGGCGCTGGTGACCAGCGTCATGGCGGACGCCGGGAGCCTCTCGGATCTCGATCTGAACGACGACGGGCAGATCGTCGTGGGCAGCAGGTTCGGCGCTGTCATTCAGACCGACGAGACGCTGAACCGCGTGAGCACGTTCTCCTTGGGGAGCCCGCAGACGTTCGTGGCGTTTGTCAAAAGCAGCGACGGCGGTGGCGGCGGTGACGGCGGCGGCGGCGTGGGGGGCGGCGGCGTGGGGGGCGGCGGCGTGGGGGGCGGCGGCGTGGGCGCCGGAGGCGTGGGCGCCGGAGGCGCTGGTGGCGGCGGCGTGGGCTCCGGAGGCGCTGGTGGTGGCGGCGTGGGCTCCGGAGGCGCTGGTGGTGGCGGCGGCGGTGATGGCGCCGGCGGCGCGGGGGGCGACGGAGGCGACGGCGGTGCGGGTGGCGGCGGCGGTGACGGCGCTGGCGGCGCGGGTGGCGACGGAGGCGCTGGTGGCGACGGAGGCGCTGGTGGCGGCGGCGCGGGTAGCGGCGACGGAGGCGCCGGAGGCCTGGATGGCGCTGGTGGTGAGGCCATGGGCGGCTCCGCCGGCCAAGGATCAGGCGGCGAGACGAGCGCATCGAGCGCCGGTGCCGGTGCCGGCGGTTCTGGCACCCCCGAGGAGGAGGACGGTGGGTGCGAATGCTCGATGCCGGGCGGCCAGACACCTAGGCGCCCAGGTCTGCTCCTCATGACGGCCGCGGGCGTGCTCGCCTTCAGGCGACGCAAGCGTGCTTGAGATCCGGAGGTGCAGGAGCCGCTCCATGCAGAGACAGACGGAGCCGTCGCGCGAGGGGGCTCCGGCGCGCCGGCGATACGGCGATGGAGGTCGGGTCGTGACCCCGGGCGCGGCGGGTCGGGTTATTGGGCGAATGGTCTCAGCACCGCCTCGATGAGCTCAGGATCGTTGATCGGTCTATCCTGCAACAGGCCGATCGCGAAGTGCTCCGCCGAGATCTCCTCGGCCGAGAGGATCTCCGGGGTCGTGGTGCCGATCTGCTCGAACAGGCCCTGCGCCGAGTCGAGCGGGTGCGACGCGGCGCTCGCGGGCTCGATCAGCTCGAGCTGTATGTAATCCAACAGCGAACCTCCCTCATAGTCCTTGCTCGCCATGATGGCGAGAAACACCTCCACGGGTTTGCCGTCGAGCTGCACATGGATGGTCTCGTGCACCTTCGGATCGTCGGGGTTGGTGATCCGGCGTTCGGCGAGGCTTGCCGGGAAGCTGATGTCCTCCGCGCGGACGAAGCCGAGCGCTTCGTGGGTCGGCCAGCGGACCACGTCGGGGTTGGCGCGGCTCCACACATGAAACAACTCGTGCGCGATGACGTGGGTGAACAAGGCGTCCTCCATGGTGAACAGGCCGTCACAAAGGAAGATCGACGCGCTCCGGGTATAGGCCAACGCGTCGCCCTCTTCCTTGCCATCTGTCCGGACAAGTTGGACCTCTGCTGGATCCTCCGGCGGCTTCAGGCCCGTGGCGGCCATCCGGTCGAGGACGGTGCTCAGCGCCGCGGTCACGCGCTGGCGCTCGCCCTCGGAGAACTCGAGCACGTGGGGCGGCATCGCGCGCAGGTAGTCGTCGACGGTGACGGGCTCCAGCGAGCCGGTCCTGAGCTGCAGATCGAACCGGTTCATCTCGGCGACGTACTCGTCTCGGCGGCTGATCTCGATGCGCCCCTCGTCCTGGCTGAGGAACACCGCTGCCACGGCGCCGGCTTGCTCGCCGGCGTCGTCCGATCGGTGCGACGCATCGTCTTGGTCGTCGCACCCCGCCGCCCACAGTGGGATCGCCACCATCACCGCGCGGAGCACGGCCGCGGCGATCTCCATGGATGGCCGCGGTGAACGCATGGCTCTCTCTGCGGGACCGAGGCGGGGCATAACGTGCAACACAAACATAAGGGCTCCTTCTGGCGCACGAGCAGGCGCACCGTCGTGCATGCGTGTGCGCTCGACAGTGGTGCCCGAGATGTTAGAAGACGTTCATGGCGAATCACGTCAAAGACATGACGATCCGCGACACCGACTGGTCGACGGTGCCGGCCGTCGCGCTCGCGAACGTGCTGCGCGCGGTCGAGGGGTGCGTCCCGGTGCGGGCGGTGTGCAGCGACGTCGGCCTCGACGTCACGCGGGCCACGGAGCCCGACGCGCGGGTGCCGTACCACCAGCTCGCCGACCTGTATGAAGCGGCGGCGCGCTGGACCGGCGATCCATGGTTCGGCTTGCACGTGGGAGCGAACGTGGACGCGCGCCGCTTCGATCTCCTCGGGTATCTCGCGCTCACGACGGCGACGCTGGAGCAGGCGTTCGAGGTCCTGGCGCGCTATCTGCCGCTGTGGACGACCAGCGCGGGCTTTCAGATCGAGCGCTCGCGCACGACGATCGAGGTCGCCTGGGCCTACGCCGATCCCACCGCCCCGCTGCGGCGCCACGACTGCGAGATGTCGATGATGGCCGCCGTGAACGTCGGTGGACAGCTCCACGCGGGGCGCTGGCGTCCCCGCGAGGTGCACTTCCGTCATGGGCCGCCGGCCGACACGTCCGAGCATGCGCGCCTGCTGCGCGCGCCGGTGCGGTTCGGCATGCCGCGCAACCTGATCGTGTGCGATGCGGCGTCGGGCGCGACGCCGATCGCCAGCGCGGATCCGGTGCTCCACGAGCTGCTGCGGGATCTGGCCGAGCGACGGCTGGCTGGCCGCGCCGTGCAGCCGTCGATCCTCGACGACATCGTCGCGGCGATCGTGAAGCTGCTGCCGACCGGGGACGTGCAGCTGCCCCGAGTGGCGCGCACGCTCGGGCTCGGCGCGCGCACGCTGCAGCGCCGGCTGATCGCCAGCGGCGCGACGTTTCGTAGCCTGCTCGCCACGGTGCGCCGCGATCGCGCAATGCACGCGCTCGTGCACTCGGACCTGCCGATCGGCGAGATCGCAACGCGGCTAGGCTACGGCTCGCTCAGCGAGTTCCATCGCGCGTTCCGGAGCTGGGTCGGCGTAGGCCCGGCGGCGTACCGACGAGCACACCGCGCGCGGAGGTGACGACCGGCGGTTGACCGCGGAGACGAGCTCGCTGCGGTCGATCTTGCCAATACAGGAGCGAGAGCGGGTCCATATCGACCGCGACGGTCCCGTCGACAAAGGCGCGCTTGAGCGACAGCCGCACCAGGCCGTCCTGTTGCAACTCGACGCGCTCCTGCGCGAGTGGGGGCTCAGGACGTAGCGCAAGAGCGCAGCGCGGGGACTGGTGGAGCGTGCTCCCGGGCCGTTTCGCGACCGATCTCTGGTGACACGACTACTTGTGACCAAAAATCGGTCGCGAGACTCGTTGCTTTTCGAATTCTATTGACAAGTGAATATCAGTGGAATTCAACCTGTGCGCGTCGGCGGCCATCTGGTGCGCGATACTGGGCGTTAGCATGCACCAGCGACGCGGCTACACCTCAGCCTTCTGCATGGACGCGCCCAGTGCCAGACGCTCGCCCGCTTGCCCAGTTCCCGGCCAGGCTGATCCGGTTCCGGACATTCGCGTTCTCGGTGCGATCCCCGAGAACTCGAGTAATGATCTGGTTCACGTTCGGCACGAGCCTCCGAGCCTCATCGACCGTGGTGGGAAGCGCAGGTGCGTCTTGATCGCCTGGGAACGGAGGGTCAGAGCCGTCCACAGTTCGGGCGGCACCAGCCGCACTGCACGCGATACCGAATCCGGCGCCCGCGACAGCGCCGCCTACGCCGCCGAGCGCTCCACCTAGAATGCCGCCACCAATCGCCTCGGCCGCTGCGACCCACCACTTTATCCTTCTCTGCTGCGACCCAGGATCGACGGTTCCGTGGTCCTGAAAAATCATCGTCTTGTAGCCGCCCAACCTGGCGTCATAGATCCAGGCCGACGTTCCATTGATCGTGATGGTGTCCCTACCGTGTACCCCAGTAGCCGAAAATGTGGACGTCGCATTCTGGGCGTCATCGTAGACGGTAGTTGCGGTGTAGTTAAGGGTCAATCTCTCGTTGTTGAGCGTGCCCGTAATGGATCCAGTCCACCCGGATTCGCTGTAGGTTGCGCTCCACTCGATCTCGCTCGCGGAGTCCCGTCCGAGCTGTTGCTGTACTTCGTAGTACCCGTTCGCCATTGCCTCCAGCATCGTGTGATTGTTGATGTGCTCCCTGACGGTCAGGCTGCCCGCTTGACCGAACCGCTTGTTTGCCACATGGTCATGGTCATTCATAAATTATCTCCACTCTATTGGTGTACGCTCATTGATCCGTGCTCAGCCGAGGCGAGGCCGCGGTCGGGCAGCTGCCGGGCTCAGTAACTAGACTCGGTCACTTTTGCCGTGGTGCTCGCGGTCCCAGCGCGGCACGCGCAGCACCGCAATGCTTTACGAGCAGCGCCGGACGACGCTCAGCGCGAGCGGCGCGGAGCTCACCAGCAGGTGCCGTCAGGCTGATCGTTGATGTCGACCCAGAAGCGCGGCGCGGTGCCGACGTTGCCGTACGCCGTGAAGTTCCAGCCCGAGCCGTCGTGAAACTCGGCCACTTCCCATCCCGCGCCGAACTCCGCTGCGCAGTACGCATTCACCGCCGCTCGGCTGTTCAGGCCGGCCGCCGCAGGCGCCACCGCCGGCGTTGTCGCCACCACGTTGCCTGACCAGACGTGCGTGGCGTCCGGTGACACGGTGAACGTCGCCGGCTCAGGGAGCGCCAGTGGATTTTTGCACAAGACTGGCAGTGGCGTCGAGCACGACGTGTCGCCGTGGAAAGGATCGCAATCGAAGCTGCCGCCTGGCTGACAACCGACCTGGAGCACGCCCGTGATCGGGTCGGTTGCGTACTTGCCCCACGTCATCCCCTTGCCGCTATCGGGCGCGCAGGCCGGCGCGGTCAGGGGCACGTTCGTATAGGGAAAGTCTGGGTCTACGCCCGGATAGGCATGCACGCCGGTGCCCGTCACGATCTCGACCGTGTAAATCGCACCCGGCGTCAGCGTCAGCGGCGGCGACGTGTACACCGGGGTGATGTACGGATCGCCCGGGCTCAGGTAGGGCGGCACCAGCGCACCCGATGCGTCCATGATCTTGACCCACTGATCGGCGGCCGGCTGATAGGACGCATAGCCGTTGGAGCTGGAGAACTCGATGACAGCGTCACTGCTCCCATCGATGCACTGGATCGTGGGCACAGTGAACTGAATAAGGGGCATGGCGACGCGCGAGCACTCGGGATCGTCACCCGGGCACGATCGGTCCTCTATCTCGCCGCACGCCGCGGCGGCGAGCAGGATCGCGGCGAGCGCAGCTCGCCGTGCCAGGATTTCGACCCTGTGAATCTCCGGTTGAGCGTGCAATCGGTTGAGCGCGGGGTAGGTGACGTTCATGAAGACCTCCTCGGCGCACGGAGCAGCTCGCCGTGCGCCACATCGTTGACGCAGGACAGGTTGCACGTCGGGCTTGAAATCCAGACTATTCGCCGGGTGAAACGTCGATGGTCTCGCTGTGTAAACCGTGTGAAACGGGCGGAAACCGGAGGGTGAACGTCGCTCCCTGCCCCGGCGGCGAGACGACGGCGATGGATCCCCCGTGCGCCTCGACGATGGCCTTCGCGAGCGCGAGGCCGAGGCCGGTACCCTTGCCGCCGGGCCGGTCGGTGAAGAACCGGTCGAAGACCCGGGGCAGGTTCTCCGGAGCGATCCCCGGCCCGGTGTCGCTCACCTCGATCGCGGATCCACCCTCGATAGCGCTCACCCGGATCAGCACGGCGCCTTCCCGTCCGGCGAAGGAGGCCGCATTGTCGAGCACATTGCGGATCGCGACCTCGATCCGGTCGGAGATGACCAGGACCTTCACGGGCACCGCGTCCACCTCGAAGCGCAGGCCGGCGTGCCGCTCGTCGGCGCGCATGGCATCGACCAGCCCACGGACGAGCTCCGCGGCGTCGATCTCGGCGCGCTCCTCGTCAGGCAAGCCCGCCTCGGCGCGCGCGAGGTCGAGGAACTGAGTCACCAGCATGTCGAGCCTGCGCCCGCTCGTGAGCAATGCCCTGCCCAGGCGCTCTGCGCGCGCTGCAGAGGGCGCCCCCTCGCCGCTCATCACCTCTGCAGCCGTGAGCACCACGGCGACCGGGCTCTTGAGCTCGTGCACGAGGTCGGTCATGAAGGCATGGTTCTGGCGAGTTCGCTCGGCGATCGCGGCGAGGAGCGTATTGAAAGCGCCGGCGAGCTCGGCGATCTCCACGGGGGCGCCCACGGGGATGGCGTCGCCCGAGAGCGGCGCGCGTCTGCGCGAGAGCACCTGCTCCCGCAGCTCCTGGATCGGCGCCAGCATGCGCCGGATGAGCCACGTCGCGAGCAGGAAGCCGACCAGGAGCATGCCCAGGGTCAGCTTGAGGACCGGATAGCGCACGTCGTAGAGCGCCAGGAATGCGAGGCGCACGCTCTTCTGCGAGAGCACCACGAAGGTCCCCCCTCGCCATGGCGTCCTGACGGCTACATGGCAGACGAGCAGCGAGCCGCCGAACACGCGCTCGCACGCTTCGTCACGGCCCTCCGCGAACGCCCGCCGGATCTCCGCGCGCTCGGCGAGCGGCGGGGCTGTCTCCTCGTAGGCGCGCAGGGTCGGCGGGCCTGCCGGGCCCCAGAAGAGCTCGCCGATCCGGTCGCGCAACGAGGCGGCGGGCTCACGGTTGCCGTCCGCGATCACGCGGCCGTCACCGTCGATCACCCGGACGCGCACGCCGTTGCGGAGGGACACCCCCTCGAGCGCCTCGCGCAGCGCGAGATCGCCGCCAGCGTCCGTCTCCACGGCGGCCTGGGCTGCCTCGGCGCCACGCAGCGCCCAGCGCTGGGCCCGGCGGGTCGCATCGTCGCTGCTGTCGATAACAAGCGATGTGAAGGCGATCGCGACGACGGGCGCCGCCACCACCGTCAGGATCACGGCGTATGCCTGACGGCGTAGCGAGCCCCTGCTACGCGCCACGATCCCGCCAACGATAGCCGGCGCCGATGACGGTCTCGATGCGCTCGAAGGCTGGATCGACCGCCTCCATCTTGCGGCGCAGGCGCCGGACGTACGTATCGACGAGGCGCGCGTCGACGGTGGAGTCATCGTTGCGCGCGAGCTCGAGGAGCTGGTTGCGCGAGAACACCACGCCTGGCCGCGCCACGAGCGCCTCGAGGAGCCGGAACTCGGTGAGCGTAACCGTGACCGGCGCGCCGCGGTAGCGCACCTCGAGCCGCTCCGGGTCGAGCTGCAGCGCGCCGAGGGCGACGACGCAGCCGGCCCTCGAGGCGCCCGCGCGGATCTCCTGTCGCCGGAGGAGGGCGTGCACACGAGCGAGGAGCACCCGGGTGCTGAAGGGCTTGACCACGTAATCGTCGGCGCCGAGCTCCAGGCCGAGCGCCTGGTCGATCTCGGCGTCGCGCGAGGTGAGCAGGATGATGGGCACGAGGTTCTTGGCCTCGCGCAGGCGACGGCAGAGGCTGAAGCCATCGAGCCGGGGCATGTTCACGTCGCTGATCACGAGATCCGGCCCAGCGCCCTCGATTCGTCGGAGCCCCTCCACGCCGTCGCACGCCCGAAGGACCGCGTGCCCGGCGTCCTCGACGGCGAGCGAGAGCACGTCGGCGAGCGCGGTGTCGTCTTCGATGAGCAGGATCCTTCCCATGGGTCCTAGGGTAGCCCGCCTTGGATCGCCCAGGCGGGCATGATGAGCCGTCGCGGCAATTCCTGCGCTGGCGGCCAGACCGGCCGACGGTATCAGCATCGCGGCGAAAAGACCAGCGAGGGCCCAGCCAGGAGGAGGAGACGCGGCTCACGCTGTCACCGCGGAAGTTTTGGCGCCTTCATCTCCACATCGTTGACGAACAGCCGAGATGCATGGCACCTGATTCCCCTCCTGCTCCCCTGGTTTCTTGGCGCCTTTGGCGGTTCGCTTCCCAGCCCGCCTCCCCGCAGACCCGAACTCAAGGCGCCTCACGTGGCCTACGCTGCTGCGCCGAACGTTCGAAATCGATGGTACTCGGTGCCGAACGTGCCATGCGCGGATCCGCATCCTCTGCGCGATCACCGAGCGCCACGATCACGAAGATCCTCGAGCACCTCGGGTGGCGGGCGAGCGGGGCCGAGCGTGCCTGTCCGCAGCGGTGCAGCGCGGGAGCACCCTGGATGACCGACGATCGGCCGCGGCCACCGCTCTTGACCCAGCGGCGGTGCGCAAACCTGGGTGGGTCGCGACAGAGCGCGTAGGTAAAAGAAGCCGGATCGCTGCGTGAAGAAGTGTGGCGCGACGAACCGAAGTGGCGGGACCGCGCGCGTGGCGACGCCTCGTTCATGGGTCGAAAGAGCGGGCCCCGCGCGGCGCAGAGCGTGCCAAGGGGCGCATCGGGGTGCCGCGGGCACACGTCGCCCTCAGGGCGTTGGTCTGGCCCGGGATGTTTTTCCTGCGCGAGTGGGGGTCTCAGGACGTAGCGCAAGAGCGCCTCCCTCGACGCGGCATGGTGCGCGGGAGCCCCGCCAGGGCAAGACAACCCGTCGCGATTCGCCACGTCCTACGCAGGTTCATCACGAACCTCGTTGGTTCGTCGTCGGGTGCGCCGCGGATGCCGGGTCGCGAAGGAGCGGCGAAGCTCGCTATGCAGCCGCTCGCCCGGTACCCCGGCGGGAGGCGCGGCGCTCCGAAGCAGCGCGAGCATCGCTCACGGTTCGTCGCCGCCGACAAGCGCCAGGTCGCGGAATTGTTGCCGTTTTCGACCGGCCCCTGAAGTGTAGCCTGTCAGCAGGAGGGTAATCCATCGGCGGTGATGGCTGGATGGCTGGATGGCTGGATGGCTGGATGGCCGAATTCCCATCCGGCTGGATAACGGCTATCCCGACGTCCGGCGCCATGCCCGGGCGTCGCCGTCCACACGGCTGTAGGGCTTATCGGTACAAGGCCTGTCGTGAGTTGACATGGCCCATCATCGAATGAATTGTTGCGGCGCGCGGCCGAGCTGTAGGACAATTGTTCCGTGAATACGCTCGGCTCACGTCTCCACGGGTTCGCGCTGTTCTCCCTGATGCTCGTCCTCGCTGCCGGGTGCGGCAGCTCGCCCGACGACCCCGACGCCCCGGCGAGCGGCGAGGGCGACGACGAGCCGCCCCGGATGGTCGGGATGACGGCGGCCCACAACGCGGCGCGCGCCGCGGTCGACCCGCCCGCCGATGATCCGCTGCCTCCGCTCTCGTGGTCGTCCGAGCTCGCCGCGGTGGCTCAGGCCCATGCCGACAAGTGTGTGTTCCGCCACAGCGCGAACGGCTACGGAGAGAACCTCTTCGCGACGTCGAGCGGCGCCTCACCCGCCCCGGAGGATGTCGTCGGCTCGTGGATCAGCGAGGCGGGCAGCTACGACCTCGCGAACAACGCCTGCAGCGGCGCCACGTGCGGCCATTACACCCAGGTGGTCTGGGCCGACTCCCTGCGGCTCGGCTGCGGGATCGCCAGCTGTGCGGACGGCTCACCGTTCGAAGGGGTCAGCGCCTGGCAGTTCTGGGTGTGCACGTACGATCCTCCCGGCAACTTCGTCGGCCAGCGCCCCTACTGAGCCGAGCGCGCAGCGCGCCCTGAGCCGCCCGCGTCGCGCCCGAGCGTCGGTAAAAGAAGCCGGATCGCTGCGCGAAGAAGTGTGGCGCGGAGCCGAGCGCGCCTCGGCGCACGGCGCGCTGTTCGTAGAGCCGCTCCACGCGCTCGACGAAGAGGCGCGTCAGCGCGCCGAAGAGCGCGCCATCCTGGGCTGGTATGCGCCGCCACGGGAGTCCGCGATTTCCATCGGCGAGACGGCCGGCGGGGTGGAGATGCGCTGACGCGGATGCTTTACCCGGTCGCGCGGCGTCACGTAGGCTCGGAAGCGGTGCGCGATCGATGACTCGCGCGGCGGCCGGGCGCGAAGATCGACGGGGCACGAGGCACAATCATGGCAGAACAGGGCGCGTACACGTTCACCGCGAAGCTGCACGAGGGCGCGGGCGTGGTGATCCATCGGGCCGTCCGGGCCCGCGACGGCGCCCGCGTGGTCGTCAAGATCGGCAAGGGCGGGCCGCTTGCGCCGGCGATCCACGGCGCGCTTCGGCGGGAGTTCGCGGTGCTGCGATCGCTCGACCTGCCGGGCGTGATCAAGGCGCACGCGCTCGACACGATCGGCGACGAGCTCGCGCTGGTGCTCGAGGACTGCGACGGTCGCTCGCTCGACGTGCTGTTCCACGCCGGCGCCCTCGACCTCGCGGCGGTGCTGGCGATCGGCGTCGAGGTGGCGGGCACGCTCGACCTGCTGCACCGCTATCCGCTGCTGCACCGCGACGTCAAGCCGCACAACATCGTCTACAACCCGGCGACCGGGCAGGTGAAGCTGATCGACTTCAGCCTGGCGATCGCCGGCGGCGAGGACGAGGCGTCGCGCGGCGATGCGGGCGCGGGGATGGCGGGCACCCTGGCGTACATGTCGCCCGAGCAGACCGGGCGGATGAACCGGCCGGTCGACGCGCGCTCGGACCTGTACTCGCTCGGCGTGACGCTCTACGAGCTCGTGACCGGGGTGCTGCCGTTCGAGGCCGCCGACGCGATGGCGCTGGTCCACAGCCAGCTCGCGCGCGTGCCGGTCGCCCCGGCGGCGCTGATGCCGAAGGTGCCGCCGGTGCTGTCGGACATCATCATGAAGCTGCTCGCCAAGGCGGCCGAGGATCGCTACCAGAGCGCGGCCGGGCTGCGGGCCGACCTGCAGCGCTGCGCGGCCGCGTGGGCGGCGACGGGGACGATCGAGCCGTTCGCGCTCGGCAGCGCCGACCGGCCGTCGACCCCGCGGATCCCGCCGCGCCTGTACGGACGGCAGCGGGAGATCGACGTCCTGCTCGCGACCTCCGCCCGCGTCGCCGACGGCGCGCGCACGCTGCTGCTCGTGAGCGGACCCGGCGGCGCCGGCAAGTCGGCGCTGGTCCAGACGCTGGCGGCGCCGGTCGCCCGCGGCGGCGGGTTCTTCGTCGCCGCCAAGTGCGATCAGTACGACCGCGGCGCGCCGTACGCCCCGATCGCCACGGCGCTGCGCGAGCTGTGCCGCACCCTGCTGACGGCCGCGCCCGAGGTCCTCGAGGCGTGGCGGCGCGCCCTCGCGTCTGCCCTCGGCAGCAGCGGCAAGCTCCTCACCGATCTGATCCCCGAGCTCGAGCTCATCGTCGGCCCGCAGCCCGAGGTCCCGCGGCTCGGCCCGGCCGAGTCGCAGAACCGCTTCAACCTGATCTTCACCGCCCTGCTGCGGGTCTTCGCCGCCGCCGAGCACCCGCTCGTGCTCGTGTTCGACGATCTGCAGTGGGTCGACCCGGCGTCGCTGCGCCTCTTGCAAGAGATGCTGCTCGACGCCGAATGCAGGTACCTGCTGGTGCTCGGCACCTACCGCGACGACGACGTCGGCCCCGGGCACCCGCTGCCGGCCGCGCTCGCCGATCTGCGCGCGGCGGGGGTCGAGGTCGGCGACGTGCCGCTCGGTCCGCTGGCGCTCGCCGACGTCGAGGAGCTGCTGGCGGACACGCTGGTGATGGAGCGGCCGCAGGTCGCCGCGCTGGCGCGGATCGTCGGCGAGAAGACCCACTGCAACCCGTTCTTCATCGGCCAGTTCCTGCTGCTGCTCGTCGAGGACGGCCTCCTGCGCTGGGACCCTGCCGCGTGCCGGTGGGCGTGGGACGACGCGCAGGTGCAGGCGCGCGACGTCACCGACAACGTCGTCACCCTCGTCACCAGCAAGATCCGCCGCCTGACCCCCGCGGCCCAGCGGCTCCTGCAGCGGGCCGCGTGCGTCGGCTATCGCTTCTCGTGGCGCGTGCTCGCGGCCGTCGGCAGCGACGACGGCGACGACGCGACCGCGGCGCTCGGCGAGCTGGTCCGCGAGGGCCTGGTCGTGCCGCTCGCCGGCGGCGAGGGCGACGATCTCCACCGCTTCCTCCACGACCGCGTGCAGCAGGCCGCCGACTCGCTGCTGGCGAGCGAGGTGCGGGAGGCGACGCACCTGCGCGTCGGCCGGCTGCTGCGCGACGCGTACCCGGCGGGCGTGCCCGACGAGGCGCTGTTCGAGGTCGTCGGCCACCTCGACGTGGCGCTGCCGCGGATCGACGGCGACGAGCGGCTCGAGCTTTCGCGACTCAACCTCCGCGCTGGCCGGCGGGCGCGCGCGGCGACGGCCTACCACGCGGCGCGGCAGTACTTCCAGGCCGGCTGCGAGTGCCTCGGCGCCGACCCGTGGGCGCGCTGGTTCGAGCTCGGGTTCGCGCTGCGCGTCGAGCTGGCCGAGTGCGCGTACCTGTGCGGGGCGTTCGCCGAGGCCGACGCGCTGTTCGAGGAGGCGCTCGCGCGGGCGCGCTCGCGCGAGGAGCGGGCGCAGGTCTACGACCTCCGCGTCCTCTTGCACGCGGCGATGGGCGACTTCGCGGCGGTGGTCGCGGCCGGGCGCGCGGCGCTGGCGATGTACGGCATCGGCCTGCCCGATGAGGGCCCGGCGCTGCAGGAGGCCGTCGCGGCCGCGTTCGCGGCGGCCCACGAGCACCTCGGCGAGCGGCGGATCGGCGCCCTGCTCGACGCCCCGCCGGCGCGCGACCCGGACGTCGAGGTCGTGATGCGGCTCCTGGCGTCGATGTCGGGGCCGGTGTTCGTCGGCAGGCCGGCGCTGTTCCCCTTGATCGTGCTGCACATGGTCAACCTGTCGCTGCGCCACGGCAACGTCGACGGGTCGGACTACAGCTACGCGGTGTACAGCATCCTGCTCGCCGGCGTCACCGGCGAGCTCGGCAAGGCCTACGAGTTCGGCGAGCTCGGGGTCAAGCTCAACGAGCGCACCGGCAACCTGCGCACCCGCTGCATGGTGCACTTCTTGTTCGGCACGTCGGTCGTGTTCTACCGCCAGCCGTACGCGGCCGGCGAGGAGTACCGCGATTCGGCGCGGCGCGTCGCGCTCGAGGTCGGCAACTTCGCCTACGTGTCGTTCTACTGCTTGCAATCGGCCGCGCTGGCGCTGATTGCCGACGCCGACATCCGCGGCGCCGAGGCCCGCATCGACGACGTCACGGCGCTCCTGCGGAAGACCCGCGACGTCGCGTCGACGGCGGTTGTCGAGTTCATGCGCCGCGTGGTCGTCAACTTGATGGGCGAGCCGGCGACGAGCGCCCTCGGCGGCGACGGCTTCGACGAGGACGCGTTCGTCGCCCACATGCCGCCCGGGGGGCTCGTCCCGTGGCTCTACGCGGTCAGCAAGCTGCGCCTCGCCTACCTGTACGGCGAGCACGAGCGCGGGCTCGAGCTCGCCGCCCGCGCCCGCGAGCTGCACGAGAGCGGCGCCGGGGCCGGGCACATGTACTCGCCCGAGCAGTACTCCTATTCGGGCCTGGTCGCCGCGGCCCGCTGGGACGCGGCCGGCGAGGCGGAGCGCGAGGCGCTGGCGCGACAGCTCGATCGCGAGCGGGAGGCCCTGCGGCCGTGGTCGACGAGCAACCCATCGCAGTTCGTGGCGCTCCAGCACCTGCTCGACGCCGAGGCGGCGCGCCTGGCCGGCCGCGACGCCGAGGCGATCGCGGGCTACGAGCAGGCGATCGCCGAGGCGCAGGCGCGCGGGTTCGTGCTCCACGCGGCGCTGGCGAGCGAGTGCGCGGCGCGGCTGCACCTGCGCCGCAACCGTCGCGCGCTGGCCGGCGCCTACCTGCAGGACGCCCACGTCGGCTTCGCCCGCTGGGGCGCGGCCGCCAAGGCGAGCCAGCTGCTGCTCACCCGCGCCGACCTGCTCGCCCCGCCCGCGCCCGCGCGCGCCGGGCACAGCACGGGCCGCTCGACGACCACCTCCCGCAGGCACGGCGGCGGCTCGCTCGACCTCGAGGGCCTGATGCACGCCGCCCAGGCGGTCGCCGGCGAGCTGGTGCTCGACCGGCTGCTCGACCGCCTGATGCGGATCGTCATGCTCCGCGCCGGCGCCCAGCGCGGCTTCCTGCTCGTGCCGCAGGGCGAGGACCTGTCGATCGCCGCCGAGATGCGCACCGCGCCCGACGAGGTCCGCGTCGGCCTCGACCAGCCGATGCGCGACGATGCCGCCCTGGCGACCTCGGTGGTCCGCTTCGTCGCCCGCAGCCGCGAGGGCGTGCTGCTCGGCGACGCCGGCGCCGAGCCCCGCTTCGCCCGCGACCCCTACGTCGCCAGCCAGCGCCCGCGCTCGGTGCTGTGCCTGCCGCTGCTCCTCCAGGGCCGGCTGTCGGGGATCCTGTACGTCGAGAACAACGCGACCCGCGACGCCTTCGCGCCCGAGCGCGTCGAGCTGCTGCAGCTGCTGTCGGCGCAGGCGGCGGTGGCGATCGAGAACGCCCGGCTGTACGCCAGCGTGCAGCAGGCCCGCGAGCAGCTCGAGCAGCAGGTCGAGGCGCGCACACACGAGCTGCAGACCGCGCTCGAGCAGCTCCAGGCGGTCAACGCCGACCTGGTGCGAAAGGGCGAGGCGCTGCGCGAGGCCCACGCGCAGACGCGCCGCGAGATCGGCGAGCGCGAGCGGGCCGAGCGCGAGCGGTCGGCGGCGCAGGCGGAGATCTTGCGCGTCCAGGAGGAGCGCCTGGCGGACATGGCGGCGCCGCTGCTGCCGATCACGGAGAGCATCGTGGTGATGCCGCTGATCGGGGTGCTCGACGACGCCCGCGCGTCGCAGGTGCTGGCGACGGCCCTCGAGGGCTCGGTCCGCACGCGCGCGCGGGTGGTGATCCTCGACATCACCGGCGTGCGCCAGCTCGATGCCGCCCCGGCGGCGATCCTCGTCCGGGCCGCGAGCGCGCTGCGCCTGGTCGGCGCCCAGGCGATCCTCACCGGGGTGCGGCCCGCGGCGGCCCAGCTGCTCGTCCGCGACGCCGCCGGGCTCGACGGCCTGCTGACGCTCGGCACGCTGCAGAGCGGCATGGCCTACGCGCTCGCCCATACCCGCGGCCGCGGCTGAGGCGCCGGCGCCAGGGGCCGTTCGCCGCCGGACGCACGGCCTGTGCTGCCAAGTACTGCGGAAGTGCGTTCTGGCAGCGGAGAGGGCTATGAGGGCGTTTGGTGCTAGAGCGCGCAGCAGGCGAGCCGGATCCCATTCATCCCGGTGTCGTCGCCGCGACCCTGCGGCGGCTCGACGCGAATGAGGAAGCCGCAGATCGCGGTGCCGCCTGGACAGGTATCCGTGGAAGGCCTGGCGGACGGCCACCTGATGCCGCCGGGCGCCTGAATCGACTCACCGGAGACACACGTCGCGGAGAGGTCGTCCGCGGCCGTGTCGTCTCCATCCCCCTGGGGCACCTCGATCCATATCGTCATGCCGTGCATCGGACCTATCGAGCAGCTCTTCTGCCCGCGCCAAGATCCCCAGAGGCCGTAGCGCTCGGCGTGCGGCGGCTCGATGGTGGTCCTGACGGTACGGTCGAAGTTGCCGCAGAACATGCGCAACCAGTCGACTGCGGTGTCGTCGACCTTTGTGCTGCCGCTGTCGGCCTCGACGAGCATCTCGTAACCGTAGGCGTACTGACCTGGCGGGCACATCGTCCAGGGCAAGTAATCTCCCCAGTAACCGTCGCCCGGGTAGGCGTTGGCCACCCAGTCGGCGCGGGGAGCATCGGCGCCGGTCGGACCGGGCATCATGGGCGGCTTCACCGAGAGCGCGGTGATATCGACCGGGATCACCTTGACATTGGACGCGTCCACACACGTAGTCGTCTCGACGTCCGTGACCGGATTCGAAAGTCGATCGAAGCAGAGAGTGACGCCGGCCTCGATCCTGGTCAGGTTGCTCTGCGCCGCCGCTCGCATGTCGCGCGCCATGTTCCGGAAGGCCTCTGAGGCTCCGAAGAACGAGGCGTTCTCGAGGGATTCGACGCGATTTACCACGTCGACGTTGGCCTGGTAGCTTGCGAGCAGCCGCTCCCGCGCTTGGACGATTTCGGGGCGCGTCGGGATCGACGGAGGCGCATCGGCGTGCCGCGGGCACACGTCGCCCTCCGGGAGTTGGTCTGGCCCGGGATGCTGTTGGGGCTACGCGGCGTCCCCGAGCGCCTTGCCGCGCAGGACGGTGCTCTTCAACGCTCGGGGCTCCGGGTCGCCGACCGCCCGGTAGGCGCCCCGCTTGCTCTTCGCGCCGATCGCGACAGGCGCGACCCGCGTCACGGGTGAGCTCCGGGGCACGGGGAACGTGATCGGGACCAAGGAGATTCCGGGTGATCAACGGAAATCCATGGAGCTCCAGCATCGACAGATAGAAGAGGCCGTGACGGCGGCGGGCGCCGAGGGCATGGTCATCACGCCCTTCGGCGGAGGCAACGTGGCCTCTCTCGACAAGGGCGCAGGAAGACGCCGCGGCGGCACAGGAATCAACGTGTTGCTGCGCAGGACACGCGCGAGGGTGTGCAGGAGGACGCCGCCAGCGGCGCCGGACCCGTGCGACTGTCACAAAGGACACCGAAGTAGCTGCGCAGGAGGGACGTCGGGGCTGCCCGGGAGGGCGCCACGGCCGTTGACGGGGCGTTTGCGTATCGACGGTTATCCGATCGCTGGTCGATCACTCGAAGTGCGCCCCCTTGACCTGGCGTGCGCCGCCGCGTAACCATCGCCTTCGGTGGCTCCAGCGTGGAGCGTGGGTTGTCTTGGAGGAGATGGTCATGCAAATGTATTACTTGATCCCGCTCGTGTTCATCGCGGCCGCTTTCGCGTACTCGATGCACGTCCGCAAGAAGGCCATGGCCGAGGCCGCCAACATGACCCCGGAGCAGATCGAGCAAAAATTCAGCGAGTTCTACGCCCCGTATTACGAGCTCCAGCCCGGCGAGCGCATCATCGGCAACTGGAGCGGAGTCGAGTACCAGGCGCCCGCCGGCGCGGCCCGCCGCATCGCCGGCGGAGTCCTCAACGCCGCATCTGCCGCCGTGATCGGCGTCTCCACCTACGTTCCCAACGTTCACGTCGGCCTCACCAACCACGGCCGCGTCCTCGTCTCTCGCGAGTACAGCGACTTCGGCAAACGCGGCAACTACAAGCACCTCGCCGCCTTCGATCAGGGCACCCGCGCCTTCAACCAAGACGCGGCGTATCCCGGCCAAGACATCGGCCCCCGCCCCGGCAACCCCTTCAACCCTCTCGTGAGCCTCGAGTTCATCCAGCTCCGTTCGCCGAGCGGCGACACCTACGAAGCGTGGCTGTCCCCGCAGGGCAGCCGCCACGGCCAGCACGGATTCAGCTCGATCTTGCAGTCGCTCGGTTGAGCGCAGCGAGCGGGGCGACGCGGACCAAACCCGCTCAACCTCAGATACCCCCTCCATGTGGCGGAGTTCGACGAGGAGACCCGGCTCTCGCGCGACATCCTGGCCGACGCGGCGGAGCGGATCCTCGCCGGGACGCTCCACAAGGAGCCGCAGCCGGTGGAGACGTAGGCCCGCGCAGGGCGCCGACGGCGCGCCGCCGGCTCACACCGACGCGATGCCCCCCGTCGGGCCCGAGGCGCCCCGCGGCTCGCCCTCTCCCTCGAGCGCCACGCGCGCCCGCGGCAGGTACCGCCCGCCCTCCAGCGACGTCAGCCGCTTGATGAGCCCCTCGCGCACCGCGCAGCGCAGGTCCCAGAGCTTGCCCGACTCGGCGGCCGAGACCAGCGCCCGGAGCGCTATGGTCTGCGCCGTCGCGTCGACCACGACGAGGCCCGCGACCTTCCCGTCCCAGTTCGCGTTGGCCGCGCACAGCCGCGCGACCTCCGCGCGCATCTCGTCGATCGGGACCGTGTAGTCGGCGTGGACAAAGACCGTGCCGAGCAGATCCGGCGATTCCTTCGTCCAGTTCTGGAACGGCTTCTCGAGGAAGTAGGTGATCGGCACGACGAGCCGGCGCAGATCCCAGACCTTCACGACCACGAACGTCAGCGTGATCTCCTCGATCCAGCCCCACTCCCCCTCGACGATCACGGTGTCGCCGATGCGGATCGGCTGCGAGAAGGAGAGCTGCAGGCCGGCGAGCAGCGTGGCGATCGACTTCTGCGCCGCGAAGCCGACGACCACGCCGGCGATGCCGGCGGAGGCGAGCAGCGAGACCCCGACCTTCCGGACCACGTCGAACTGGAGGAGCACGAGCGCGACGGCCACCACGCCCACGAGGGCGTTGGCGATGCGCCGCAGCATGGCGACGCGGGTCTTGCTGCCCCGCGCGAGCGCCATGTCCGTGACGCTCGCGGTCACGCGCTCGGTCACCGTGTCGCCGGCGAAGCGCACGAGGCACGTCGTGAGCCACGCCGCGGCGGTGATGAGGAGGGTCTGGAGGAGCGTGTCGACGATCTCCTGCGCGGGGGCGGCCAGGCGCAGCGGCCTGACAAGGCCGCTCGCGAGCGCCAGCGTCAAGAGCGCGCGCAGCGGCGTCCGGAGCCCGTCGAGGAGCCGGTCGTCCCATTGCACCTCCGTCCGCCGCACGAGCCTGCCGGCGGCGACGGAGACGAGGCGGCCGAGCAGCAGGCCGCCGAGCGACGACGCGGCGATCGCCGCCACGAGGCCGAGCCACTGCCAGGCGGCGAGCCCCAGGAAGCGCACCCGGGAGAGCACCGCCGGCAGCCGCTCGGCGATCGGCCCCGGACCGAACGCCTCGTGCAGCTCGGGCACGGCCGCGATCGTCGACCGCGAGACGAGCCAGATCGGCGCGCCGCCCGGGCCGGCCGCGCGGCTCAGGACGATCGGGATCGCGGTGTCCCCGAGCGGGATGCGCCCGACCTCGTCGCGGCCGGGCCCGTCGGCCGGGTTGCCCTCGGGCTCGTCCGAGAGCTCCTCCCACGCGTTCCAGAGCCGCTGTTCGAGCACGAACGTGAGCTGCGCGGCGAGCTCGGGCCCGCGCTCCGCCTGCGCGGCGCGCGGGATGGCGGACAGGTCGAGCGCGTACGCCGCGACGTCGTGGCGCCCCTCGCGCGAGGCGTCGATGAGCAGCCGCAGGGCGCGCCGGGGCGTCGAGCGGTCCGCGTCCGCGGGCGGCAGGCCGTCCTGCGGCCCCGCGACCGCGCGCGTCGAGAACATGAGCATCGCGGTCAGCAGCGCGAGCAGCGCCGCCGCCGCGATCCCCGATCGGGTTCGCTTCACTTCATCAATCTCCGGGATCTGGTACCGAGCACACGGCGGCGGGACACGCGCTCGTCCCGGGCCCAGCCGGCCGGGATGCTTCGCGCAAATTGCTTTGAAGTCAAACAAACTCGAGCGCGGCGCGCGCCGGCGCCGGTCCGGCGGGACGGCGGCCGCGCCCCTCGAGCTCGTTCCACACGAGCTCTGCGCCGTCTTCGTGGTAGCCCCGTCGAGAAAGACAGCGTGCAGATGTGGATTGAGCCGCAGGTCGCCGGACGTGCGTTGCACGACGGTCACCCCGAGCGCCTTGCGGCGCAGGACGGTGCTCTTCAACGCTCGGGGCTCCGGGTCGCCTGCGGCGCCCTGCGCCCCGAACCCCCAGGTCGGCACCCGCCGCGTCGGCGCTGGGTGAGCGGCCTGGAACGTCGGTCGGCTCACCCAGCGCGGTGAGGAAGCGGGCGATGTTGCTCGGCTCGGTGATCACGGCGACGAGCTTCATCCTGCCCTTGCAGGCCGGGCACTCGAGTTTAGGCTAGCCCTCACAGGCGAGCGAGCCGTCCGTCTTCGAGCAGCACCCAGGGGGCCACAGGTGAGTACGCCTCGGTTCCCGCTACGGGGAGGCGCGGCGCGTCCGCGAGCTGATCAAGTCCCCTGTCTCGGAGCTGCACGCCACGTTCGGTGAGGCGGTACACCCACGACTTCATCGCAACGTCAGGCCTCACGTCGGGGGCGCGCTCTACGAACTCGTTCGAAGCGTGCCTCGCCCATTGGGCCAGACGATCTTCCAGGAACAGGTCGCCTGTACAGGAGAGGAGCTCCCGCAGTTCCAATCCAGACTGCGACTTGTGGCAGAACACGGACACGTCAGTTTGGTACTCGCCTGCCGAGAGGATGGTCAGGATGAGTTCATCGAATTGGCTGAGGCGCAGGGGACCTTCCGTAGTCTTCCTAGGAAAGAAAGATGACAGAAGTCCCCACAAGGGAGCAAGTTCCGGAAATCCTTCGACACCAGCCATGCAGCTTTCGACGAAGGGCAAAGGATCCTCATCGACGAAGCTTTTCCAGAGGCGAACGGCACGATCGTAGCGTTCCACTGGCCAAGGGCACGACTTGGCGAGACGATCCAGAAGAACGTTGTCGAGATGGTCGGCGACCGACGCGGAGCAGTTGAACCGCGGCACGCTCGGTGGCTCGCGGAACCTATTCATTGTGCCGTAGACACGCTCGAGCTCGACGATGAGGACGTCACTGCATGCGATTCCGATGTGCCGCAGCCAGCTACAGGCCCTCCATAGGTTCACTCGTTCATGAAGGCTCACTGATACCCACAAGACAACGGGCAGCTCCCAGCGAACATCCTGCGAATAGAGCTGATCCCACTTTTGGCCCGATTCGTCTGCAGCCGAGCGCTTCTCAGACAAAGAGCACCAGGCCTCACGCGTCCGGACATGTTCCAGGGCATCGAGGCGGTTCGGCCCGACAATAAGGCAATCTGACGAACGCACGACGTTGGCCGCGCCGAGTTGCACCAGGCGGTCTGCTGTTGGCGGGTCAAAGGCAACATGCGTCGCATCGAGAAGGGCAGGCAGGTCCATCGTGTTCATTCGAATTCACAGCTGTAGCATTCACTGTACTTGTATGGGCGCTTATCCTGACAATCCTCGCGACAGTAATCACAAAGGCTCCGATGGCCGATCGGACGCGTGCACGGTCGCCCCATGTCCCTGCACTTTTCGTACATCTCGGTGCATTCGTGAACTGGCGTGCAGCCTGCCATTAACGCGGACGAGTCGCTGCTCACGTCTTCGTTTCCGCCTTCGTCTTCTTCGCCGTTACTTGGAAAATCTCCTGCCCCTGCGGATTCTGTCGGGTATCCAGCGCCCGCGCTTCCCGTCTCCACTGTGTCGCAAGTGTAGGATAAATCGCATGCCGACACGAGCATCGCTGCGAGCCCGCCGCACAGCACGAGCGCGCTCGCCTTCATCACCGATTCATGTTCCATGCATTTCCCGTTTCGAATGCGCGCATCGATCCCCTACCGGAAAGTCGGCGTCAACCGGCGATCTGCAATCCTGCCCTGCGGTTATGCGCCCGGCGGATGGGCTCGGCGGGTTGCGTCGAGCGTCGCCAGGCTCGGCACCGTCGCCATCCGTCCACTGGGCAAGTACGTCCCGCGCGGATCTTATGACGCCTCTAACCGGACCTTACGAGCGTTGCCCTGGGCTCGTCTGCCTCCGCGGATCGTCTACGGACCGCGGCGTCCTTACCGAGAAGATCTCGACTCGTCAGGAAACCGAAACGTCTCGGCGGCGATGCCCTCCTCCCCCGTGACCTCGTCGCCGGACCAGATATCCCAGCTCACGCCGCCCTTGCCGGGCAGTCCGAGTTCATAGGTGACGGCCTCCAGCGTGAGCTTGTCCTCGTCGAGGTAGGCGATGCCGATCGAGTCGCCGCCGCGCCCGGGGCCGCCGTAGCCGCCGTAGCCCCCCTCGCCCCCGTTGGCGCCGTGACAGGACCACATGCCGTTCCCCAAGGCGCCTCCCGGAGCGCCTCGGCCGCCTAGACCGCCTCGCTCGGGGGGCCCGCCGTCGCCGCCCTCCCCGCCCCAGGACGTCACGATCTCGCTATCGCGCAGGGTCAGCTTGGCGTGAAGGGCGACGATGCCGATCGAGGGCCAGCCGTTCTCGCCCCCTTGGCCGCCTCGACCGCCACAGCCGCCGGCGCCGCCGGAGCCGCCGCCGGCGCCTCCCCTCGACGCGGCACCGCACGCGGAGAGCCCTCCCCGACGGCCGCCACCGCCGCCGCCGCCCTGGCCTGGCATACCCCTGCTCCCGTCCTCGGCTTTGTCTCCTTCCCATCCTGTCTCGGTGATGCGCCCCCTGCCCGTGCCGGCTGCACCGATGAAACCGTGCGCGCCGTGGAGCGCCACCTGTCCATTTTCGCACCCGGTGCTCGGCACGTCCCCGTCTCCCCCCCGCCCGTACGTCGGGCTGGATGCATCGAACGGCAGCCCGTCCTCGCCGTCGCCAGCGCCGTCGGGGAGCCCGTCCCCTCCCTTCCCACCGACGCTCGGGATCCCACCATCGCACGCGTTCACCGCCGCAGGGGCGCCAGGGACGACGGCCGCCGAGCAGGCGTCGCCCCCGTACTGCCCATCGGGCCCCTGCGTTGCCTCGTTCGGATAGGGCCATTTCTCGCCGTTGTGGCCCGCCCAGCCCCAGGCAGCGCTGATCCGGCCCCGGAGGAGTTCCACGGCCGTGCCGGACTGGACGAGCATCCCGATCGGGCCGTTTGAAAAGAACCGCATGTCGACGAGCGTCGATACCCCGTCCGCGGCTCCGGTGTCTCCGGGGCTCGCGGGCACGACGGTCAGGACAGGCTCGAACGTATCGACGATCTGAAGTGTCGGGCGCCCGCCAGCCTCACGCGCAAAGCCCAAGCAGTGGTATCCGCCGATGAGATCGACGCCGGACGGCAGCGCGAGGGGGCCGAAGAACCCATCGTTGCACGCGAAGACGCGCCCTCGTCCGGTGCGCGCGAGCTCGACGCCGCGCTGCAGCGTGCGCACCGGCTTGTCCCTCGTGCCGGGGTCCGCGTCGTCCCCGTCGCCGAACATCCCCGCGACGAACACCCCGCAGCCATCCTCCAGCACACCGGCGGCGAGGCGCTCCAGACAGACCGACTCCGGCGGCGCGTCGCCTGGACACGACGACGCGCCGTTGCACACCGCTCCGCCGGCGTCACTCGGGCCCGGCGCGGTGCCGCAGCCGGCCGCGACGAGCAGTACCGCGGAGGACAGGGTGATCGCTCCTGTGATTCGCATGGCTCTCCCTCGATGTGACGCCGCGTGCTCCCGGCCCTTCAGCGGGGCGGTTCCGGCTCGGGCGCATCGAACTGAACGTAGGGTAACGAGTAGCCCGACTGTCCCTTGCCCACAGGGTCATCTGGCGCCGCATTCCCTCCGGAACCGCCAATGCCGGCGCTTCCAGGGCGGAGGGGCGCGTCCGGACCGAAGTGAACGTAGGCGCCGATGGAGGCGACGCCGTAAGAGGGCCCCCCGAGGCCGCCGCCGGCATCGCCCCCGCGGCCGCCCCAGCCGCCACGGCCGCCGGGGCACGCCGCCCACAGGCCATCGAATCCCTGTCCACCGTACCCACCGGGTCGTCCGACGCCGCCCGGCTGGCCCGTTCCGCCGACCCCACCGACGCCGCCCTTGCCCGCGGTCACGGTGGTCGCCTCGAGGGTCACCGAGCTCCCTGGCAACGCAACCACGCCAATGCTCGCCCCGCCATAGCCTCCGCCCTTGCCTCCCAGGCCACCACAGCCGCCGCTCCCACCCGAGCCGCCGGCTGCGCCGCCCCGAGGCCTGCCCGCTCGGCACGCGACCATGTCGCCTCGCCCCTTGCTGCCGCCCCCGCCGCCCCCCCCATGGCCGACGCCACCCCTCTCCCCGTCCTTACCGCGAGTGCCGACCCATCCGTCCTCGGTGAGGTAGCCCATGCCCACCGCGCCGTCAGCGCGACCGGCGTTGGCGCCGTCGGGGCCAGGGGCCCCTTCCTTACATCTCGTGAGGGCATCCGCACCGTGGCCCCCGAGACCCGTCTTCTCCGGGTCCTGGCTCGCCGGCCTCGGCTCCCCCGGCGCGCCGTCGCCCCCCGCGTCGAGCCCGCCGTCGCCTCCGTAGCCTCCGGTGGACTCGGTGCCGTCGTCGCACGCCGTCACGACCGGAAGGGCACCCGTCGGGGAGTCGTCCGTGCAGGCGCTCGCGCCGTCGTTCCCCTCCACCCCGTCCGCTGCCCGCTCGCTGTCCGCGTCCTTCCCCGGCTCCCCGTCCTTGGCGTCGCGCGCGACGATCGCGCTCGATCGCACGATCGCCCCGGCCCCCGCGCTCAAGATCATGGCGATCGACGACCTGCCGTCGCTCGCGGAGGCGTCCGCCGCCACGACGCGCACGCCGTAGATGACCGACGTCGCGCCCTCGTCCCCCACGACCCGCAGCGGGATCCCCGAAGGCGGGGCGATGATCGTCGGGTGGTTGGCGCCATCGAACGACCACGCGCCGTCCTCGCAGCTACGGCCGCCCCAGAGGTGGATTCCCGAGACCAGGGTGACCTCTTCCTCGAACGTCTCGCCGCACGCATAGACGTGACGCAAGCCCCGCGCTTGCGCCTCCACGATCGCGGCTTGCAGGGAGCCGAGCGGCTCGAGCCGCGTGCCCGCGCGCGCGCCCTCCGCTGGAGCGCTGGCGCTGGCGAACACCCCGCACTCGTCCATCATCACGGGCCCCATGCCCGGCTCGTTCACCTCGCACGGCGACGGCGGGGGGGCGAGGCACATCCGCTCCTCACCGCAGTCCTCTGCGTACGTGCAGCCGGAGAGCCCTCCCGCGCCGCTCGTCGAGAAGGCGGCGACGGCGCACAGCCTCCGCACGTGTCGCCCCTGGAGAAAGTGCATGTCCCTGGCTCCTCGGATCACCACACCCCGTGCGCCACGAGGCCGATCTGCCCTGGCGTTGCGGCCGGCGAGAACGCGACGCGGGCTCCCGTGGGCTCGGACTGCAGAAAGGAGAAATCCGTGAAGAACGAGGCGACCGTCATCGCGCCGACCACGCCGCTCGCCACCACCATCGCCGTGCCGAGGGCGGCGAACTGATCTCGCTCTCGCCGGAGGACCGCCAGCTCGTTGCACGCTGAAGGCGGCGACGGTTCGCGGCACGCCCACGGCGTGAACCCGAGCGCGTCCAGCTTGCTGTTGCGCTCCTTGAGATCGCCGTTGGATGCGCTCGCGCGGACCATGAACAGGGCGCCGAGGGAGGCCGTCGCCGTGGTCAGACCGATGCCGGCGACACGCGCCGGCCCGAGCCACGATGCCACCGGCCCCGGGGCCTGCGGCTTGACCGGTTCGCTCTTCCTCGCGCCCGGAGCCGGCGTGCGCGCGGGCGCGTCGGCCGCGCGCACGAGCTGCAGCGCCGCGCTGACCGTCTTCCCCGCATCGACCTCGACCCGCTGCGAGCCCTCCCCGTGCCCCGACAGCCGGGCTCGGAGCGTGTACGTCCCCGGCGCGACGAACAGCTCGTGGACCGTGGCGCCCGTGCCGACGGGCTCCCCGTCCAGGAGGATCTCGGCGTCGGGCGGGGAGGCCGCCACGTAGATCCTGCCGACGTGCTCGATCGCCCTGTTGAACGCCCGCGTGAACCTGTCGAGGAGCGCGCGACTCAGCGCGGCGTCCTGCTCGAGGCTCTGCCCGAGATGCTCGGCGGCCTCCCGGTGCTTGCCCTGCTCCAGCTCGCAAAGCCCGAGATAGCCGAGCACCTCGGCCCGCTGCACCGCGGTCATTCCGGCGGCGTCGGGCGCCGCCAGGACGGCTTCGAAGCTCGCTTCCGCCTCGGTCCACTTCCGTGCGCCGAAGGCAATCCGGGCCTTCTGGCGCGCCTTCATCGCTGCCGCGCTCTCGGTCGCCCGGGGCCCCTGCTGCGCGGGTGCTGCGCGCGCGAGCCCGATGCCGCTGCCCAGCACGCCGAGAAGGCAAATCCCGGACAGGGCCGAGCGCAAGAGCGTCATGCGGCCCACGTTATCAACGAGGCTGTCGGCCCGGCAAGCGCGTGTGGATACCGAGCGCTGCGCTTTTGCATGAACAATCTGACGTCGCCTGCGCAATGATTCCACGGAGCCGTGGCCTTCTCGTTATCCCCCTGCGAACGCACCTTCGCGCACCGTTCTTCGTCGCACCGGTCGATTGGGTCACCTCTTTTCGCGCCTGAAGCATCTGGACGTGCATGGATGTGAGCACCTCGGCGAGCCTGGCCATCGCGGCCCCTGGTACGCTTGGTTCCGACCGCTTCCGCCGGCTCGCGCGCGCCATGCGTGTGCCGGCTCAGGACGTCGACGACATACTCCAGGACGCGTGGCTTCGCATCCTGGAGAACCGCGCGCGCATCGGCCTGGTGAGAGACGCCGCGGCGTATGTGGACCAGCTCGTCAGAAACGTGGTGCGCAACAGCCGGCGGCGATCGCGCCGCCGGCAAGAGGTGATCGCACCCCTCCAGGAGATGCTCGAGCTCGGGACCACCGAGGAACAGCTCTCGGCGTGCCGTCTCCTGCACGAGCACCGCGAGCGTCGTGGTCGCGGAGAGAACGCCGCGGACCGCGACGCGCTCCTCCGGCGGGTTCGCTGCGAGCGCCACGGGTCGATCGGGGCGCAGAGGTGATCGCGTCGCGCGTGTCTCGAGATCGAAGAGCTGGGCAAGCCGATCGCCGGCCGCTTCAAGAGCCTGTCGATTGGCGGATCGGTCGAGTCTGAGGGGAGGCAGCCGGCAGCCCTCCCGGCAACGGAAACGGTCGGCCGCGAACCGCCACACGCGAATGGCATGGTGCGTGCTGACACGAGTGTCTGCGCGCCCTCAGGCGAGCGAGAGCTCGAGACGTAGGTCCACTCCACTTCCCATCTCGTTGAGGTGACGAAGGTCGACCTGTTCTCACGGCGGCGGGCTGAAGTGAAGCGAGCCCTCGACCTTCGTCGCTCCTGGACACCTCAAGGTATCGGTGAGCGTCTCGAGGTTCAGGGCAACCGTCGCTCCCGATGTCGTTTCGATGGCCGTGCGCGTGTACGCGACACCCAGCGAATCGTCGAGCGTGCCCGCTAGGAAACCCAAGGTGACGACGTAGCCACCCGACAGGGCCTGGGTGCTCACATCGCCATCTTTGAAGATGGAAACGTAGTGGTTGCCCTGCGGCCCGTTGAACACGAACGCATCCGGCGACGGCCGATCGACGAAGACCGAACCTTGGATGGTCGGAAAGCTGCCGTCGAAGGACACCGTGTCGCTTCCACTGTCGAACGTCACACCGAGCTGAAAGTTGCCCGACGGCTCGAGGGCACTAAGCCCGCTCAAGTCGACGAGCGCATCGGAGCCAAGGAAATCGGAAAACTGGTAGCTGCCTCCGCCGACGCAGTACCAGCGGTCACCACTCGGCGAGGGCACGCGCAAGAGGCCCATTTCGACGTTCACGGCTTCGTTCGTGACGCCTGGCGTCGGGCGAGCGCCGCTCAGAAGCAAAAGGGTCAGGCCTTCGTCCGTGCGAAGACGAACCATGTCCCGACCGTTCCACGTGGCTTCCCACTCGGCGCGGTCGATCTTGCGATACGTGACCTCGCTCCCTCCCAACGTCCCAGCGGAGCGCGGGGGCTGCCCGTCGTTGCTCGTGCCGCTGGATTCGCCGCTGCACGCGCCTGCGGAGAGGGCTAGACCGAGAACCAATGCAAAGCGCATTCGCCAAGCCTTCATTTCAGGATACCTCGAGTTAAAGCGACGCTCGGCCCAACCCAGGGGGCCTATTCCTTACCCGGCATGTGGGACTCGGAGAAGTGAAACGCATCGGCGCGAAGCTCGGCGGATAGGAAACCGTAGAACTTGCGCCCGTGTCAAGCCCCGCGGGGACGGCGCCTGGCGAGCTGTTTTTTGTTTTGGCCCATCAGACCCCCGCTTGCTCCGTCGCAGGGCTGGGGCGGCGTGCTCCGGGCGCAGCCGTGCCTCGACGACGGCGGCGTGCGCTCGCCATGACGGGGGCGGGTCGTGTGCTCAGCTACGCGGCGTCGAACCCGAACGCTATCGGTTCCCACGTTGGGTCGCGTGCGGGTGCTGCCGTTCGCGGGTGTGAGGGGAGGTTGAGATGAAAGGGGATGCGGCGCTGTAGATGATCTCAGCAACCCGCGGGAATTCGGTGAAGTTCACCGGTGAAATCCGCATCCGATGCCGGTGAAGACCATGCCGGATGCTGGTGACGTTCACCGGTGAAATCCGCGTCCGATGCCGGTGAAGTTCACCGGTGAAGAGGCCGCTCAGTGCTTCTTGGCGCGGCGCTGCTTGGTGCGGATGGCGCTCAGCTCCTTGGCTTCCTTGAGCCGGTAGCTCTCGGCCTCGATTTCGATCACCTCGGCGCGGTGCACGAGCCGGTCGACGAGCGTGACGACGCAGGCGGCGTGCGGGAAGACCTGGCCCCAGGCGCGTAGGTAAAAGAAGCCGGATCGCTGCGCGAAGAAGTGTGGCGCGGCGAACCGAAGTGGCGGGACCGCGCGTGTCGCGACGCCTCGTTCATGGGTCGAAAGAGCGGGCCCCGCGCGGCGCAGAGCGCGCCAAGGGGCGCATCGGCGTGCTGCGGGCACACGTCGCCCTCCGGGCGTTGGTCTGGCCCGGGATGTTCTGGCGGCTATGGGGCGTCGCCGAGCGCCTTGCGGCGCAGGACGGTGCTCTTCAACGCTCGGGGCTCCGGGTCGCCTGCGGCGCCCTGCGCCCCGAACCTGCTCTTCAACGCTCGGGGCTCCGGGTCGCCTGCGGCGCCCTGCGCCCCGAACCTGCTCTTCAACGCTCGGGGCTCCGGGTCGCCTGCGGCGCCCTGCGCCCCGAACCTGCTCTTCAACGCTCGGGGCTCCGGGTCGCCTGCGGCGCCCTGCGCCCCGAACCTGCTCTTCAACGCTCGGGGCTCCGGGTCGCCTGCGGCGCCCTGCGCCCCGAACCTGCTCTTCAACGCTCGGGGCTCCGGGTCGCCTGCGGCGCCCTGCGCCCCGAACCTGCTCTTCAACGCTCGGGGCTCCGGGTCGCCTGCGGCGCCCTGCGCCCCGAACCCCCAGTACGGCGGCCGCCGCGTCGGCGCTGGGTGAGCGGCCTGGAACGTCGGTCGGCTCACCGAGCGCGGTGAGGAAGCGGGCGATGTTGCTCGGTTCGGTGATCATGGCGACGAGCTTCATCCTGCCCTTGCAGGCCGGGCACTCGAGGACATCGAGCGCCAACGTGCGGCGCAGAAGCTCGGCGCGGGTCGTCGACCGCCCGGTAGCCGCCCCGCTTGCGTCTGGGAGGGGGCTCGTCGTCCGCCTTCGCGGGCTGTTGCGGCTTCGCAGGGCGCGGTCCGATCAGCTTGCGCGCCAACGTGGGCGGCTAGCCGACGCGAGCACCCCCGCGTACTTGATCGTGTGAAACCGCGGCGGCGGGACGCTGGCCGCGAGCCGGCACAGGAGCGAGAGCGGGTCCATATCGACCGCGACGGTCCGGTCGGCAAAGGCGCGCTCGAGCGACCGCCGCACCAGGCCGTCCTGTTGCAGCTCGACGCGCTCCTGTGCGATCGGGGGTCTCAGGACGTAGCGCAAGAGCGCCTCCCTCGATGCGGCATGGTGCGCGCCGGCGCGTGTCGCCGCGTGCAAGGTGAATCCATCCAGCGAGGCGCACAGCGGCTTTTCGTACGCGAGTGCGCTCGGCAAGAGCGGCGACAGCCCACGACGCCATTGCGGTCCGGCGGGCGGCTCTCGTCCGGAGACGGCGGAGGCGCACAGCGCGGCCTCGGGCTCGTTGTCCTTGTCGACGCCATGCTCGAGATCGAAGACCTGGGCAAGGCGATCGCCGGCCGCTTCAACGGCCTGTCGATCGGCGGATCGGTCGAGTCTGGGGGAGGCAGCCGGCAGCCCTGCTGGCAACGGAAACGGTGTGGGGGAGGCAGCCGGCAGCCCTGCTGGCAACGGAAACGGTGTGGGGGGAGGCAGCCGGCAGCCCTGCTGGCAACGGAAACGGTGTGGGGGAGGCAGCCGGCAGCCCTGCTGGCAACGGAAACGGTGTGGGGGAGGCAGCCGGCAGCCCTGCTGGCAACGGAAACGGTGTGGGGGAGGCAGCCGGCAGCCCTGCCGGCAACGGAAACGGTGTGGGGGAGGCAGCCGGCAGCCCTGCCGGCAACGGAGACGGTCTGGGGGAGGCTGCCGGGCAGCCCTCCCAGCAAGGGAAACGGTCTGGGGGAGGCTGCCGGGCAGCCCTCCCGGCAACGGAAACGGTCGGCCGCGAACCGCCACACGTGGATGGCACGGTGCGTGCCGACATGCGTGCTGACAGCTGCCAGACGCCGTGACGAGAGCAGCACACTCGACGCCACCCCGCCACGCGCCGGGCACATGACACCTTCAGGCGACTTCTCGCGAGCCTCGCGGGGCCCAGTCCATGACGCAAGATCACGACGAGCGGCGGCAGGTCGTGATCAAATTGGAACATGAAGGCAGGAAGGCGGGAAGAAAACATGAATGATCTTCCCGCCTTCCTGCCTTCATGTGGACTCTCTCTGGGCAAAGTTGACCACCACCCGGCGGCACGCCGTCAGAAAATCAGCCGGCAGGTCGATTGACGGGTGCGCGGGGGTGATTATCCCTGCCCGGAACGTCCGGCGTGCGCCTGACGTTCTCAACACGTCCAGCGTGCGGGGGTGGAGCGCGTCGTACCTGTTCTCCGCTGCTCCGCGACGACGAACAACGAGAGGTCATCCCCTCATGACGAAGCCTTCTCCGCTCAAGAAGAAGCCCGCTCCCAAGAAGCCCGCGGCCCCGCCCCAGGCGGCGGCGGCGTTCGACAAGATCCTGCCCGAGATCGAGGCGCTGAGCCCGGATCGGCTGATCGCCATCAACCTCGATATCCCCCGGGTCGTCTCCCAGGTGCTGGGCGTGCTTCCCGGCCTCCTCGCGCTGCGCTCCGCCATCGTGGAGCACGTGCCGACGCACGATGTCGCGTTGCTCGACCGGCTCGAGACCTACGCGCTGGCCGCGTGGTACGCGCACCTCGCGTGGCTGTCGAGCGGAGGCGCCGAGAACGCGCTGAAACCGCTGCTCGCGGAGGCGGCCCCGCTGCGCGAGAACCTGCTGAGCGACGCCGAGGCGCTGGCCCGGCGCGGCCTGCTCGACGCGGACACGGTCGCGGAGATCCGCGCGGGGCTGGGGCACATCGACATGGCGAACGACCTGGTCGCGCTCTCGGCGCTGTTCACCGCGAGCTGGGCGGAGGTCGCCAACAAGACGGCGGCGACCGAGGAGGAGGTGAGGCGCGCCGGGGAGATCGGGCCGCAGCTGCTCGCGGCCCTCGGCGTGCGGGAGCACGGCAAAGGCCCCGGGCCGACCGAGGCCGCGGACAGGAGGGCGCGGGCGTTCTCGCTGCTCGTCCACGCCTACGACCAGACCCGCCGCGCCGTCGCGTACCTGCGCTGGGACGAGGAGGACGCCGATACGATCGCTCCCTCTCTCTACAAGGGCCGCACTGGCCGCGCGACGGCGCACAGCGACACCGTCGCCGCCCCGGGCGGCGAGTCGCCGGCTGAACCGGCGACGCCCAGCGCTGCGACCCCCGCAGCGCCGAACGGCACGGCGGCGCCTGCTGCGCTGAACGGCACAGCAGCGCCCGCCGTGCCCGGCGCTGCACCGAACGGCACGGCGCCTACCGGCTAAACGTCGCCGCCCGCCTCCGCGGCGAGCGCTTCTCGCTCCCAAGGATCGGCTGCCCAGGCGAACGCACCGGCGGAGAGCAGGCAGACTCCCCCGCTCGCGGCGCGGTTGGCGAGGCGGGATTGAGCTAGTCGCCGGCCGTGCACGCCGGCTTCGGGCAGCGGCCTTCCAGGATGTCGCGGCACACCTTGTCGCGCGCCTTCTTGTCGACCGCTCCGAGCGCGGCGTAGATCTGCTGCGTGCTGCACCCGAGCGACCCCTCGGCCGCGAGCGGGCCGCACGCCTCGAACACCTGCGGCGCCGGCAAGGCCGCGCAGAGGGCCTCGCAGGCCGCGATGTCCGCGAGCTCGATCGGGCACACGGCCGCGTAGAGCGTGCACATCGCCTCGCACCGCCCGACGCAGCCGGCGCCGCCCTCCGGGCCGAGCGGCCCGGCCGCGGTGCAGCCGGCGGGATCGCCGGTCTCCGCCGCGCGGCACCCGGCATACCCCTCGGGCGACGGCATCGCCTCGCAGACGGTGCAGCACGCCTCGACGGACGGGTACTGCGGCGTGAGCTCGCAGAGATCCATCGATCGGGCGCAGTGCGCCGAGCACGCGGCGATCTCGCACGGGCCGGCCTCCTGCGCGGGCGGAACCCAGCTCGCCGGGCTCCCATCGCCGGCGTCGCCCGCGGCGGCGCCGCTGTCGATGCCGTCGCCCGCGGCCGAGGTCTCGCCGTCCTCGGCGTCGGGCAGCGGGGCGACGACCTGACACCCGGCGACCCACGCGGCGAACATGCAGGCGGCAGCGCGGCGCGCCCTCACAGCGTCCCTCGCATGCTGATGTAGCCCGGACCGACCGCCCAGGTGACGCTCGAGGCCGGGGTCTTCGAGCGCTCCAGGCCCAGGGTGATGCCGCCGACGGCCGCGCCGGCGATGGCGAGGCCGAACCCCACGTTCGAGACCCAACCCAGGGCGTTCGCGTCGCCTCGCGCATCGGCGGAGCAACCCGAGGCGCCCTGCCGGCACGCCTCGGCGAGGTCGCTCCTCGCGCTCAGGTAGGCCGCGCCCACGCCGAGCCCCACCGCCAGCCCGGCGCCCGAGGCCACGAACCCGCCGATGGCCCACGGAGAGACGCCGTCCGGGCGGGGCTCCGGGGTGAGCGTGACGTCGATCGCCGTGATCTCCCGCTCCGGGACGTAGACCCGCTGCCGGGCGCCGGCGTAGCCGTCGGCCTCGACCTCGACCCAGTGGTTGCCGGGATCGATCAGGGTCCCCTCCGAGGAGGCCTTCACCTCCTGGCCGTCGATCCGGAGCCTGGCCCCGGCGGGGCTCGGCACGAGCCGCACCTTCAGCCGAGGGATGCGGTCGTCGAGCTCGTCGCGCAGGGCGTCGGCGCGGCGCCGCGCCTGCATGAACGGCCAGGGCTCCCCGGGGAGCGCGCGCGACGAGGCGATCGTGGCCGCGAGCTCGCGCGCCTCGCTGAGCCGGCCGATCGCGGCGAGCGCCTTCGCCACCTCGATGGAAGTCGAGGGCACGCGGACGAGCTGCTCGGCGCGCTGGTAGGCGCGGAGCGCCTCCGCGTACCGCCTCAGGATGAAGAGCTCGTCGCCCAGGTACACGAGCTCCCGGGCGTCGCGCCGCGCCTTCTCGTCCGCGGCGCCGCCGGCGGTGTCCGCCGCGTCGCCGGCGAGCGCCGGCGGCGACGCGAGGATCAGGCTGGTGATCATCAGCAGCGTGCTGGGCCGGGGGCGCATGGGTCTCCTCTCCTGTCAGAAGCCGAGATCGCGGCGCCAGCGCGTGCGCGTCGCGACCGTCTTGACCGGCGTCGCGGACGGCGCGGCGAGCGCCGCCGGCAGGGCGCCCCGGGCGCCAGACACGACCGGCACCCTGGCGTCGGCGGTCGCCCGGGTCGCAGGCTGCGCTGTGGCCGCAAGCTGCGCCGTGGCCGCAGCCCGCGCCTCGGCCTGGTGCGGCCCGGCGTCGTCCTGCGCCGTGGCCGCCGCTCGCGCCTCGATCTGCGGCGCCGTGGCCGCGGCCCGCGCCTCGGGCAGCGGGCCCCTCGTCTCGCACTGGGCCGCGGGCTCGACGGCGGGGGCGGCGCGCCCGGGCGCCCCGCCGGCAACCATCGCGAGCGACGCGGTCTGCGCTGCCGGCGCGGTCCGGGTGACGCCGGAGGCGACACCGGAGGCCCCCGCCCACGCCAGGGTGCTGAGGCCCATGACGGCGCCCGCGGCCAGGGCCCAGGTCCGCGCCCGCGCCCGCTGCCGGGGCGAGCTCGCGCCCAGCGTGCCGAACGGCATGAGCGTGGTCACGAGGGACGAGAAGCCTTCGCCCGAGCCGAGGGCCTCGCGCGGGGGCATGAGCTCGGTCCGGGCGGGCCGCGCGGCGCGCGGGGCAGCGACGGCCGCGTCCAGCGCCTCGAGGACGGCGCGGGCGCTCCGGGCGCGGCGCGCCGGGTCGGGCTCGAGCAGCGAGAGGACCCAGGCGTCGATCGCGGGCGGCACATCCGGGGCGAGCCGGGACGGCGGCGGGGGCGGCCCGCGGTCGATCGCCACGGCCACCGCGGCGACGGTGGCGCCGCCGAAGGGGATCTGCCCGGTCAAGCAGAAGTAGGCCACGACGCCGACAGCCCAGAGATCGCTGTGCGGTCCGACCCGCGCGCCGCCCGCCATCTGCTCGGGCGACATGAAGTGCGGCGTCCCCAGGATGGCGCCCGTGACGGTGAGCCGCTCGGCCTCGTCGAGGGTGTTCTTGGCGATGCCGAAGTCGAGCACCTTCACGAAGGGCTCTCCCTCGCCCTCCACGAGGAAGATGTTCTCGGGCTTGATGTCGCGGTGAACGATCCCCGCCTCGTGCGCCCTGGCCAGCGCGGCGCAGAGCTGGCGGAGGATGGACACGGTCTCCTCGAGCGAGAGCCGCCGGCGGCGCTCGACAAGATCTTGCAGCGTCTGCCCTTCCAGGTGCTCCATCACGATGTAGGGCACCCCCTGGTCGGTGAAGCTCACATCGAACACGCGCACCACGTGCGGGCTCTGGATGCGGGCCGCGGCCTCGGCCTCCCGGTGGAGGCGCACGACGGCCAGCGGGTGGTCCATGTACATGTCGCGGAGGAACTTCACCGCGACATGGGTCCTGAGCGCGACGTGCTCGGCGAGCCAGACGCTCCCCATCCCTCCCTGGCCGAGCGCGCGGATGAGCCGGAGCTGGGAGCCCACGTGCATTCCGGGCATCGGCCCGCGCTCCGAGCTCGACGCGGTGTGGCAGCCTGCCTCAGCTGCGGCGATCAGGCAGGGCGATGGCTGGGTGGCCTCGCCTATTCCTAGCGTCTTGCTCATGCCGGAGCTGGCTTGCACGCCGCGAGCCATCGCTCCGACGGAGGGGTTGCCAGGACATGCGCCGGAGTCGAGGTGTCCCGTCGTGGCGTGGAGCCGCGCTGCATGGCGCGCTCGTGACAGTTCGCTACAGGCGCGGCAGCGGCTGCGCTGCGCGCGCTGTCGATACCGGCTCGCGGACGTTTCACGGCCGCCGCCATCGCGCGCTCCGCGCGCCGCCCTGTCGCCGGAAACCGTGACGCAACACGAGCTGCGCTGTCAGTGGACGCGACGGGGGACGACGCGACGGGGGACGCGCCGGGGCGCAGGTCGAATCGGGGCTTGTCGTCCGCGCGCGGAGTCACCAGGGTAGGCCGGGCGATGCAGCCTCTCCTCCTCTGTTCCCTGCTGGCTGGCGTCGGCCTCCTCGCCGCGGCGTGCGACTCGCCTCCCGCGGAGGCGCCCAGGCCGGTCGTCCTTCCGCCCGTCGCCCCGGGCGAGCTCCGCAGTCCGGAGGCGTTCGCGGCGATCCGGGACGACGACGCGCGCGCGGCCTCGCTCTTCCTCGAGGCGAGCAAGGTGCTGCTCCACCCGCGCTGCGTGAACTGCCATCCTCACGACGGCGTCCCGCGCCAGGGCGACGCCGGCGAGCGCCACAGCCCGCCGGCCGAGCGCGGTCCGAACGATCGCGGGGTGGCGGCGATGGAGTGCACGTCGTGCCATCAGGCGCAGAACCTCGAGCTCGCCCGCGTCCCCGGGGCGCCGGGCTGGCACCTCGCGCCGGCGGAGATGGCGTGGCTCGGGCGGTCGCCGGCGGCGATCTGCGCGCAGATCAAGGATCCGGCGCGCAACGGCAAGAAGACGCTCGCGCAGATCGTCGAGCACTCCAACCGCGACGAGCTCGTGGCGTGGGGGTGGGCGCCCGGCCACGGCCGCACGAAGGCGCCCGGCTCGCAGGCGGCCTTCGGCGCGCTCGTCGACGCGTGGGTGAAGGCGGGCGCGGCGTGCCCGCCCGAGGAGTCCCGACCATGATCATCCTGAAGGTGAACGGCGCGGAGCAGAAGCTCGAGGTGGATCCGGACATGCCGCTCCTCTGGGTGCTGCGCGACGTGCTCGGCCTCACGGGGACGAAGTACGGCTGCGGCCAGGCGCTCTGCGGGGCGTGTGTGGTGCACCTCGACGGCGAGACGGTGCGCGCCTGCGTGACGCCGGTGAAGCGCGCCGCGGGCGGCTCGGTGACGACGATCGAGGGGCTCAGCCCCACAGGCGATCACCCGCTCCAGCGCGCGTGGGTGGAGCTCGGCGTCCCGCAGTGCGGCTTCTGCCAGGCGGGGCAGATCATGAGCGCGGCCGCGCTCCTGCGGAAGAACCCGCGGCCCTCGAACGACGACATCGACAGGTCGCTCGCCGGCAACATCTGCCGGTGCGGCACGTACACGCGCATCCGCGCGGCGGTCCGCAAGGCCGCCGGCCTTCCCACGGAGTGAAGATGGAACAGCAACGGGTCGTCCTCCTCCGCCGCTCCTTCCTCGCGGGGCTCGGGCTCGCGGTGGGCGGGCTCGCGCTCGGGGTCGCCGAGGCCGCGCCGCCCGCGCCGCCCGCGCCGCCCACGCCCAGCGGCGCGACGGTGCAGCCGGGGCTCCGGACCGGGGTGTTCCTTCACATCGCGCCCGACGGGACGGTGTCGATCGTCTGCCACCGGTCGGAGATGGGGCAGGGGATCCGCAGCTCGCTGCCGGTCCTCGTCGCCGACGAGCTCGGCGCGGACATGGCGCGGGTCAAGATCGTGCAAGCCGACGGCGACAAGGCCTACGGCGATCAGAACACCGACGGCTCGCGCAGCGTGCGCGGCGGCTACGAGCCGATGCGGCGCGTGGGCGCGACAGCGCGCGCGATGCTCGTCGCGGCCGCGGCCAGGAAGTGGCGCGTCCCCGCCGCGGAGTGCGTCGCCCAGCAGCACGCGGTCCACCACGCGAAGTCGAAGCGCTCGCTGGACTTCCGCGAGCTCGTGGCCGACGCGGCGAAGCTCCCGGTGCCCGACGCTGAAACGGTCGCGCTCCGCCCCGCCTCGGAGCTCAAGCGCGTCGGCGGCCCGCTCCCGCTGCTCGACGGCCCGGCCATCGTTACGGGCGCGGCCCAGTTCGGCGCGGACGTGCGCCTGCCCGGCATGCTCACCGCGGTCATCGCGCACCCGCCGGTCGTCGGGGGCAGGGTCGTGCGGTACGACGGGGCGCGCGCGCTGGCGGTCCCGGGCGTGAAGCGGCTCGTGGAGCTGCCGGCTCCGAAGGGCGTCGGGGTGGGGTTCCAGCCGCTCGGGGGCGTGGCGGTCGTGGCGGACACGACGTGGGCCGCGATGCGCGGCCGCGCGGCGCTGGAGATCGTGTGGGATCACGGCGAGAACGCGTCGTACGACTCGGCGAGCTACCGCGAGGCCCTCTCGCGCGCGGTGCGCGCGCCGGGCAAGGTCGTGCGGAAGGTCGGCGATGTCGACGGGGCGCTCAAGGCGGCGGCGCGCACGGTCGAGGCCGAGTACTACGTGCCTCACCTCGCGCATGTGGCCATGGAGCCGCCCTCGGCGGTGGCGAAGGTCGACGCGGGCGGCTGCGTGGTCTGGGCGCCGACGCAGAACCCGCAGGCGGCGCGGACCGAGGTGGCGCGGGCGCTCGGCGTCGACGAGGGCAAGGTCACCGTGCACGTGACGTTCCTCGGCGGCGGCTTCGGCCGGAAGTCCAAGCCGGACTACGTCGCCGAGGCGGCGCTGCTCGCGCGCGAGCTGGGCGCGCCGGTGCGCGTGCAGTGGACCCGCGAGGACGACGTGCAAAACGGCTACTTCCATGCCGTCAGCGCGCAGCACCTCACGGCGGGGCTCGACGCGAGCGGCAAGGTGACGGCGTGGCTGCACCGGACCGCGTTCCCGCCGATCCCGTCGACGTTCGACGCGAAGGTGAAGACCCCGAGCGAGAACGAGCTCGGCCTCGGCGTGCTCGATCTCGCGCTCTCGGCCCCGAACGTCCGCGCCGAGGCGTGCGACGCGCCGGCGCACGTGCGGATCGGGTGGCTCAGGTCGGTCTGCAACATCTTCCACGCCTTCGCGGTGCAGAGCTTCATCGACGAGATCGCGCACGCGCGGCAGGCGGATCCGCGCGAGGTGCTGCTCGAGGTGCTCGGCCCTGCCCGGAAGGCGACGCCCGCCGAGCTGGGGGTCGACAAGGTCCCGAACTACGGGGCCTCGATCGAGCAGCACCCGGTCGACGTGGGCCGCCTCCGGCACGTCATCGAGCGGGTGACGGAGCTCTCGGGGTGGGACGCCGCGCGCAAGGCGGGCCGCGCGCTGGGCCTCGCCGCGCACCGGAGCTTCCTCACGTACGTGGCGGTCGTCGCCGCCGTCTCGAAGGACGCGCTCGGCAAGGTGAAGGTCGACGAGGTGTGGCTCGTCGCGGACCCCGGCACGGTCGTCAACCTGGACCGCGTGCACGCGCAGATGGAAGGCGCGGTGGTCTTCGGGATGAGCATCGCGCTCCACGGCGCCATCACGATGAAGGGCGGCGCGGTCGAGCAGACGAACTTCCGCGACTACCCGGTGGTGCGGAGCCCGGAGGTGCCGGCGCGGATCCACGTGGAGATCGTGAAGAGCGACGCCCCGCCCGGGGGCGTCGGGGAGCCCGGGGTGCCGCCGGTGGCGCCCGCGATCGCGAACGCGGTGTTCGCCTTGACGAAGACGCGCGCCCGGGAGCTCCCGCTGCGGCGCCTGGGGCTGTGACGGGGGCGGGCGCGGCGGGCCCCTTCTCGTGAGGCGGCCGCGAGCCAACCTCGTGGTGCAGAAGGCGACGGGGAAGGCGTGTAAGGGCGAGCAGCGCGCCGGAGCTGATAGCGCGGGCAGCGATGACAAGAAGACGACGAACACGCCCATGCCGACGAGGCAGGCGCCGAAGGGGCCGGCGAGAGGCATGGAGAAGCCGTCGCGCAGAGGAGACGAGCGAGGCGAGGCGGCGCCGTCGGCAGTGTCGGAGCGAGGAGCTCGGGACGTGGCGGTTGGGGCGCTGCTGACGATGGTGCATGGCGCGGTCGAGCGCGAGCGGGGGTCGACTGCGCTGGGCGCTGTGCTGCCGTGGGCTGATGTTGAATTCGTGTCGGAGGGGATCTCGGTCCGGCACCTTGATCGGCTGCTGGATGGGCTCCTTCTGGCGACGTCGCCTCGCGTCGAATGGGCGAAGCTTTTGCGGCGGACTTACGCCGTAGATGTTCTCGCGTGCCCGCGATGGAGCGGACGGATGCGACTCATGGCCGCGATCACGGACAAGGCGACGGCGAGGAAGATCTTGAGCCACCTCGGTCTGTTCGCCGAGCCGCTGGAGTGCCGCGCGCGGTACCCGGCGGACCCCGCGTGACGAAACCGACAGGGAGGGACGCTGCTCGACGACGTGGCCGGGGGAGGTCTGCCCTGAGGTGCGTGCGCCGGCCATCACGACGCGCCGCGAACCGCGACGGCGGCCGCTTGGACGAGGTCAGTAGGGTACAGCTATACGGTAGGATGCCTTCCGCTTGGTGCTACGTCGCGGTAATCCCAGGCGTTTCAGGCGTGGAAGACCTGCCTGATCGCAAGGCCCGTTCTGTCAATGAGCTCGTACCGTCGGACTGCACGAGTCAGGAACGGCTCCGAGAATCTTGACTTTGCGGAACGCGTTTGCTTGTCCTATCCGCCCATGGGTCTGGGCCCACGTACGCCTTAGCGCATCACTCCACGCCCTGCGCGGCGCGCTCTTCAAGTCGCTGGATGCGCTGATGATCTGTGTCGTCGTCCACCGCGACCCAAGGAGCCAGCGGATCGTACGCCGTGACACCCCAAACCGGCAGCGGTGCTCCTTGGCCAATTTCTGCAAGACCAGCTCGCTGGATTTCGTCGCCAGCGTCCGACAATCTGTAGCGGGCCTCTTTCATGAAGTTTTCAGGCTGACAGGGCTCGCTCTCCAGGGCGGCCTTGTCCCCACGGTGCCCGGCCCACTGGCGCAGCCGCATGGCAAGGAAGACGTCGCCGGTGTGGGTTAACCACTTACGCAACTCGTCGCCAGCCGATGAACGTCGAACAAACACGTTCACGGGCGTCGACCACTGTTTGTCGAGACACGAGAACAGCAGCTCATCGAACCGAGATAGAGCCAGTGCGCGCCCGTCCATCCGAGGAAAGAATCCCGCCTGATAGGTGCTCAGCTCCACGAGGTCCTTACTCCATCGACCGGCGCGCCCCCCCACGGCCGACAGAACAGGAGATCGACCGGACACCTTTCGCCAACAGCGCGCCATCTCCTGGGCGCGCGTCAGAGAGAGCGCGCGCGCGTCGTCCTGACATCGGCGCGCGTCGGCCGGCGTCAGGCGGATGCTTCCACACCCAAACCCGGCCTCCGTCGCGTCGCCCAGGATGACGATCTCTATATCCGGTTGCTCGGGCCGTTGGTGAAGTCTCCACGCGCAGAGACCCCACAGCGCCACCGCGTCGCTCCACAACCGCGACGTCCAAGCGACTACCCGCTTGCGCGACTGGACCGCCCCGAGCATCTCACGAAACGATGCACGAAATCGCGTTCCTTCCCGCCCACGAAATCCCCAGAAATCATAGCGCCGCTGACAGTGGACCTCGGGATCCGAGGCGCATGGCCCTACCAGCAAGTTGTCGGGCACGAACGCCACAGGGACGCGAAGCCCGCGCCGGACCGCCTTCCCAATTTCCGCAGATGTAGCAATATGAATCATCTTCGGAACCTCAGAATTTGCAGCCGCGGCATACGTCCGATGGAGAATCTCCGGCGTTACACCGCTCCCAACAACGCTGACACACCGTCTTGCCGGCGCTCTTCCTTCGGCATGACGTCGGCCCGTTATCGACACAATCCTGGTACTTATCGTCACAATCCTTGTTTTCCGCGCGCTGACAGCTCTCCCGACAGCTACGATAATTCGCGTAAGCGCTATCACTGCATGCACTTCGCTGGGCTTCGCTGTCAGATTTGCCACACGCAACAGAAGCCGCATCGTGGTCCGCCTGGCACTTCTCGTGGCATGGGCTCTGGGTCGCGATGTTGCACTCTGGAGGAGGTGGTTCGATGCCCTGCGGCTCCAATACAGGCCCGAAGCCTCCCGACCCTGTCGGGCCGAACCCGTAACCGCCGGCCCCTGTTGCGGTGATGATGATGCCGCCGGCGCCGCTTTCTCCCTCACTCCTGAGGTAGCAATCACCGACATCAAAGTTGCACCCAGCTAGACCGAAGCATAGAACAGCCAACAGCTTGTTCATTTAGAATCTCCCCCGAATCTCCAGATAGGCCCAGCAGTTACCATCACGACCACGCTGCCAGGAAGAACACGACTGCTCCCGCCAGCCCAGTCCACGTTGAGGCTCGTAGATGCCCCCAGGCGCCCAGCGAAGTACCAGTCGGACTGTGCGCGCCCGCCTGGAGCAAGCCCCATCACGCGGTCACAGATCACGGCACCGCATACAGGCATCGAGTAGAGCGACAGGGATGGACCAAGGCTGACGTTGCCCGTTTTTGTGACGTACCCAACGGTAACCGCCGTTCGATCGTAGACCCCTACGCGTGTCCCCGGAATGACGCTGAGCATGTTGTGAACTTCGATCCGGAAGTCCCTCTCTTTTCGCCAGAGCCAGCCGGCGAAGGGGCTCACGGCCAGCTTGGGTTCGGTCCCGATCTGGATCCCGCCCACGCTCACACCACTGCTGAACTCGAGTGCCTGCGCCGACGCCGGAACAAGGACGAGCGCACATGCGCAAAGCAGGCAGACGTTGCCTTGTGAGCGCATCGACATGGTGGTGAAGGTCCCCCGACCGAGCCCCGACACGCGCCGCGTGGGGTCGCTAACAGTTTTTCCGGGTGTGATTCGGGCGTCAAAGAAAAGTTGAGAATTTTGGCTCGTCGATAAGAAGGCCGTCCCGGGCGCCAGTAGGGTACAGCTATACGGTAGGATGCCTTCCGCTTGGTGCTACGTCGCGGTAATCCCAGGCGTTTCAGGCGTGGAAGACCTGCCTGATCGCAAGGTCCGTTCTGTCAATGAGCTCGTACCGTCGGACTGCACGCGTCAGGAGCGGCTCCGAGAATCTTGACTTTGCGGAACGCGATTGCTTGTCCTATCCGCCGGCCATGGAGCCGCCCTCGGCGGTGGCGAAGGTCGACGCGGGCGGCTGCGAGGTGTGGGCGCCGACGCAGAACCCGCAGGCGGCGCGGACCGAGGTGGCGCGGGCGCTCGGCGTCGACGAGGGCAAGGTCACCGTGCACGTGACGTTCCTCGGCGGCGGCTTCGGCCGGAAGTCCAAGCCGGACTACGACGCCGAGGCGGCGCTGCTCGCGCGCGAGCTGGGCGCGCCGGTGCGCGTGCAGTGGACCCGCGAGGACGACGTGCAAAACGGCTACTTCCATGCCGTCAGCGCGCAGCACCTCACGGCGGGGCTCGACGCGAGCGGCAAGGTGACGGCGTGGCTGCACCGGACCGCGTTCCCGCCGATCCCGTCGACGTTCGACGCGAAGGTGAAGACCCCGAGCGAGAACGCGCTCGGCCTCGGCGTGCTCGATCTCGCGCTCTCGGCCCCGAACGTCCGCGCCGAGGCGTGCGACGCGCCGGCGCACGTCCGGATCGGGTGGCTCAGGTCGGTCTGCAACATCTTCCACGCCTTCGCGGTGCAGAGCTTCATCGACGAGATCGCGCACGCGCGGCAGGCGGATTCGCGCGAGGTGCTGCTCGAGGTGCTCGGCCCTGCCCGCAAGGCCACGCCCGCCGAGCTGCGGGGGTGGTGCGGAGCACGGAGGTGCCGGCGCGGATCCATGTGGAGATCGTGAAGAGCGACGCCCCGCCCGGGGGTGTCGGGGAGCCCGGGGTGCCGCCGGTGGCGCCCGCGATCGCGAAAGCGGTGTTCGCCTTGACGAAGACGCGCGCCCGGGAGCTCCCGCTGCGGCGCCTGGGGTTGTGACGGAGCTTCGGGCCGGGCAGCGCGCCGCTGCTCACGATGTCCCCCTTTTGCCCTACTGTTGATAGATGTCCTTGATGTTGATCTCCATGAAGTTGTCCGGCTTCGCGAGGGGCGTGAAGCCGAACTGCCGGTAGAGCCCGTGCGCGTCCGCGGTGGCGAGCAACGTCCGCCGCAACCGGAGCCGGCCGAGCGCCTCGGTGACGTGGGCGATCAGCGCTTTCCCGTACCCCTTTCGTTGCTCCGCCTGGACGATGAACACGTCGTCCAGGTACGCGAACGTCGCCTGGTCGGTGATCACCCGGGCGAACCCGATCTGCGCGCCCGCCTTGTAGACGCCGAAGCAGAGCGATGCCTCGATCGCCCTCTCGACCACCGCCCGAGGAATGCCCTTGCTCCAGTAGGCAGAGGCGAGGACGGTGTGGATCAGATCGAGGTCGAGACGCGATTTGTCCGACGAGATGACGAGTTCTTCGTTGGTCTGGTGGTCCACGCTGGCGATCCTCCATTGAGCTGCAGGCTGCGGGGCCGAGCCCTCGTGGCCTTGCCGGCGACCGCTGTGTCCGTCGCCTCGAGGCAGGCCATCCGAGGCGCCGGCCGGCGTCAAGGAGAGGCGGCCGGCCGCGCTGCGCTGCGCGCGCTCATGGGCGATGCCGTCGCCGGCGTGCCAGGGTGGCTGCGAACACGGGGGAAGAAGCATGCTCACGTTCCTCGGGGTCGCGGTCGTGGTCGTCGGCTTTATCGCCCGGATCCATCCGCTCCTGGTCGTCGCGGCGGCCGCCATCGTGACCAGCCTCTCCGCGGGGATGGGACTCGTCGCGGGGATCTCCGTCCTGGGCAAGGCGTTCAACGACAACCGCTATGTGAGCCTCGTCTGGCTCGTCCTGCCGGTCATCGGCCTCCTCGAGCGATCGGGCCTCCAGGAGCGAGCGCGCGCGCTGATCTCGCGGGTGAAGACGGCCACGACCGGGCGCATCCTGCTCGTGTACTTCGCGGTGCGGCAGCTCAGCGCGGCGCTCGGCCTGACCTCGCTCGGCGGCCACGCGCAGATGGTCCGCCCGCTGATCGCGCCCATGGCCGAGGCGGTGGCGGAGAACCGGTACGGACCGCTGCCGGACAGGACGCGCTGGCTGATCCGCGCCTCGGCGGCGGCGGCCGACAACGTGGCGCTGTTCTTCGGAGAGGACATCTTCCTCGCCATCGCGTCCATCCTGCTGATCAAGGCGTTCCTCGAGCAAAACGGCATCTTCGTGGAGCCGCTCCAGCTGTCGGTCTGGGCCATCCCCACGGCCGTGCTGGCGCTCCTGATCCACGGGACCCGGCTCCTCCTGCTCGACCGGCGGCTCCACCGCGAACTTGCCCGCGCGGGCGCGGGGAAGGCGGCCGAATGATCACGCTCGATGTCGTCTACGTCGTGGGAGGGCTGTTCTTCGCGGCGTCGGCCGTCCTGAGCGCGGTCGACCGCGAGAACTCGAGGCGATGGAAGAACACCCTGTTCTGGGGTCTCCTGGCGATGAGCTTCCTCTTCGGCTCGCGCCTCGGGGATCTCGGCAACGGGGCGCTCGTGATCTCGCTCGTGCTCCTCGCGGGCGTCCGGGGCCTGGGCCAGGGGCGCCCCGCCACCACGACACCCGAGGAGCGGCGCGCCAGCGCCGAGCGGCGCGGCGATCTTCTTTTCGTCCCGGCGCTGATCATCCCGACGACCGCCCTCCTGGGCGCGCTGGTCCTCAAGCGGGTCGAGATCCGCGGAGCGCACTTGCTCGACCCGAAGCAGGCGACGCTGATCTCGCTCGCCCTCGGCGTGGTGCTGGCGCTCGTGGTCTCCGTGGCCTGGTTGCGCCCGCCGCCGCTCGCGCCTCTGCAGGAAGGCCGGCGCCTGCTCGACATCGTGGGCTGGGCGGCGATCTTGCCCCAGCTCTTGGCCGCGCTCGGGGTCGTGTTCGCGGCCGCGGGCGTGGGGGACGTGGTCGGCGAGCTGGCCGGGAGCGCGCTCCCGAGCGGCGACCGCCTCGCCGCGGTAGCGGCGTATACCGTGGGCATGGCGATGTTCACGGTGATCATGGGGAACGCCTTCGCGGCGTTTCCCGTCATGACGGCGGCCGTGGGGCTCCCTCTGATCGTGCGCCGGCTCGGCGGCGACCCGGCGATCATGAGCGCCATCGGCATGCTGTCCGGCTTCTGCGGGACGCTGATGACCCCCATGGCCGCGAACTTCAACATCGTCCCGGCGGCCCTGCTCGGATTGCCCGATCGCGACGGCGTGATCAAGGTCCAGCTCCCCACCGCGCTGCTCCTGCTGATCGGGAACACGCTCCTCATGTACCTGCTCGCCTTCCGGCGCTGAGGTCGCCATCGCATGACGCACGCCCTGACACCGGACATCGCCTCGCGTCTCGCCGCCATCGCGCTCGGGCACGTGACGCGGGAGTATCCGAACAAGCTCGATCACGTCATGGCCGGCCCCGAGGACGTGAAGGGCCCGCGCGACCTTCACCCCATCTTCTACGGCAGCTTCGACTGGCACTCGTGCGTTCACGGTCACTGGCTCCTCGCGCGGATCCACCGTCTCTTCCCCGGCGTGCCCGGCGCCGCGCCGGTCCGCGGGCTGCTCGACGCGCAGCTCACGGGCGAGAAGGTCGCCGGCGAGCTGGCCTATCTGCAGCGGCCGTCGAGCCGCGGCTTCGAGCGGCCTTACGGCTGGGCGTGGCTGCTGATGCTGGCGGCCGAGCTCTCGCGGTACGAGACTGGGGAGGGGCGGCGCTGGTCGGCCGCGCTGGCCCCGCTCGGCGACGCGTTCGCCCGGCGGCTCCTCGAGTACCTGCCCAGGGCCACGTATCCGGTCCGCGCCGGCGCGCACACGAACAGCGCCTTCGCGCTCGCGCTCGCGCAGGAGTACGCCGCCGTGAAGCGCGACGCGCGGCTGTCGCTGCGCTGCGCCGAGGCCGCCCGCGCCTGGTATGGCTGCGACGCGGACTGCCAGGCGTGGGAGCCCTCGCAGGACGATTTCCTCTCGCCTGCCCTCGTGGAGGCCGAGTGCATGCGCCGGGCCCTGCCCGGACCGGAGTTCCGCGGCTGGTTCGCGCGGTTCCTGCCGCGGGCGGCGCGCGGCGAGCCGGCGACCCTGTTCGAGCCCGCGACGGTCAGCGATCGCAGCGACGGCAAGATCGCCCACCTCGACGGGCTCAACCTGAGCCGCGCCTGGTGCTGGCGCTCGCTCGCCGCGGCGCTGCCAGAAGGGGACGCGGTCCGCGCCCGCGCCCTCGACGCGGCGGAGCGGCACCTCGACGCCAGCCTGCCGCACGTCGCCGGCGATTACATGGGCGAGCACTGGCTGGCGACCTTCGCCCTCCTCGCGCTGGGCGAGGGCGTCGATTGACGTGCCACGGGGCCGCGGAGCGGTGCTCAGCGGCGGCCGGTGTTGCAGCGTCTATGTCGTGGAGCGGGAGACGGGATTTGAACCCGCGACGTCAACCTTGGCAAGGTTGCACTCTACCACTGAGTTACTCCCGCAAACGGAGATCCCAACGCTCAGGAAACCACTCTCGTGCGGCGTGAACAGCGATGAGGCTGAGCGCGCCGGGACCTCCGAGGAGGTCGTTTCCGTCGATGGGCGCGGAGGAGTACCAACCGACGTCGCCCTAGTCAAGCACCGATGTGCGTGGTCGTGGAGCTTCTCGGGAACGGGGAGCTGGGCCCCATGGTTTTCCGGGTTCCGGCACCGGCGGGGCCCGGTTGTTGTCGAGGGGACAACCTCGCACGCCTCTACCCCGCGCCGCGGGCGTACCTCCTGAGCTTCCGGTAGAGCGTCGACGCGCCGATCCCGAGCTCCGCGGCGGCGCGGGCCTGGTTGCCGCCGTGCCGCTCGAGCGCCGCGAGGATCGCTCGCCGCTCGACGCCCTCCAGCGTCCGCGCGGCCGGCGCCTCGCCCGCCTCGCCGCCGGTCGGCGCGGCGCCGCGGATGTCGTCCGGCAGATCGTCCAGATCGGCGGAGCCGCCCCGCGCCAGGGCGACCGCGTGCTCCACGGCGTTCTCCAGCTCGCGCACGTTGCCGGGCCACCCGTGGCGCTCCAGCGCGCCTTCGGCCTCCGGCGTGAAGCGCGCGACGGGGCGGTCGAGCCTACGTGCCGCCGCCCCGAGCAGCGCCCGCGCGAGCGGCAGGACGTCCTCCCGGCGCTCTCGGAGCGGCGGAAGGCGTATCTCGATGACCCGCAGCCGGTAGTAGAGGTCCCGCCGGAAGCGGCCTGCCGCCGCGTCGGCCGCGAGATCGCGGTTCGTCGCCGCGAGGATCCGGGCGTCGACGGGGCGGCTCGTGTTCTCGCCGACGCGGCGCACCTGCCGCTCCTGGAGCGCGCGGAGGAGCTTCGCCTGCACCCCGGGCGGGGCCTCGCCGACCTCGTCGAGCAGCAGCGTGCCCCCGCGCGCCGCCTCGAACAGCCCGGCGCGGTCGTGGGTCGCGCCGGTGAACGAGCCGCGCGCGTGCCCGAAGAGCTCGCTCTCCAGCAGCGTCTCGGTGATCGCCGCGCAGTTGACGGCGACGAACGGGCCCGCGGCGCGCGCCGACGCGCCGTGGATGAGCCGCGCCACCCGCTCTTTCCCGGCGCCGCTCTCGCCCGTGAGCAGGATCGTCGAGTCCACCGGCGCGACCCGCCGCGCGCGGTCGAGGGCCCGCCGCATCGCCGGGCTCTCCGCGACGAGCGGGGTCGGCGGCTCGCCCCGCGGCGCGGCGAAGGGCAGGGCGCTCGCCTTCGCGCCGAGCGCGCGCCCCGTCACCCTCCGGGGCGGCGCGGGCTGCGCGGGCTGCGTGGGCTGGCCGAGCCACGGGTCGAGCGCGCTCTCGCGGAAGAACGGCAGGTGCTCCTCGAGCGCGGCGCCCCATGCGGCGCGCGTCCGGCCCTGGAAGTGGCAGACGTCGTCGCCCCGGCCGATGCACCGGTCCTCGATGACGTAGACCGCCTCGCCCGTCGCCCGGGTCATGTAACCGCTCGCGATGCCGGCGAGCATCCAGCAGACCGGCTCGTCCGCGCGGCCGAGGTGCAGGAGGTGCTGTTCGGCCTCGTACGACGAGAGCAGCGTGGCGCCGCGCGAGGCGAGGGGCGTCGTGTCCCCGGGCGCGAGCCGGATGAAGCCCTGCAGCGTGTGGAGCAGGGCCCCCGCGCCGTGCAGCTCGGCCTCGCTGTCCCAGGGGAGCCGGGACACCATCGCCTCCGCCATCCGGGCGCCGTGCTCGACGCCGAAGCGCGTGAGCACGGCGCGCGCCCCCGCGTACCCCGCGAGCCGGACGAGCTCCTCGCGCAGCGTCCCGAGCGCCCCGGCGTCGAGGATGACCGCGCGCTCCCCGGCGAAGCGGACGACGCCGCCGCGCGCGTCGACGTCGAGCAGCTTCCGGATGTCGAGATCGGCTGCGCGCATGGGACGACCTTTCAAGGCGACAGGAGTGACCGGTCACCCTGACCGGCGGGCTCGCGAGGCGCCACGGACGAGCCGCGGATCTCCCGTGGAAAGCGGCCTCTCCCGCGCGGGCCCGGCGTGTGCTCGGGGCCGTCGCGGGAGGTCTCTTCGCATGAGCGAGCGCGTGGACATCATGACACCCGCCTTCCGGGCGGATCCTTATACGCCGTACGCGGCGATGCGCCGCGAGGCGCCGGTCTGCCAGGTGGATCCTGGCGGGATGTGGGCTGTGAGCCGGTACGCCGATGTCGCCACGGTCCTCCGGAGCCCGGAGCGGTTCTCGTCCCAGGGGTTCCGGGCCGCCTGGCAGCCGGCGTGGGTGGGGCACAACCCGCTCGCGAGCTCGATCCTGGCGATGGATGGCCCGGATCACGCGCGGCTCCGCGGCCTGGTGAGCCGGGCGTTCGGGGCGCCGGCGATCGCGCGCATCGAGCAGCGGGCCCGGGATCTGTGCGAGCGGCTCGCGGGCCGCCTCGACGGCGAGGTCGACTTCATCGCCGCGGCCGCGGCGCCGCTGCCGGCGTTCGTGATCAGCGAGCTGCTCGGCCTGGATCACGCGCTCGAGCCGCACTTCAAGCGGTGGATGGACGACCTCCTGTCCGTGACGCCCGAGCCGGCGAGCGCCGAGCACGCCGCCCGCGTCCGCGCCACGATCGCGGAGCTCGACCGGTACATGGCCGACGTCATCGCGGCCCGCAGGCGATCGCCCTCCGACGACCTCGTGAGCGAGCTCGCCCGCGCCGGCGAGCTCCTCGGGGACCGCGAGATCATCGATCTGCTCGTCAGCATTCTCGGCGGCGGCCTCGAGACCACGACCCACTTCCTCGGCAGCTCGATGCTCCTGCTCGCGGAGCGCCCCGCGGAGCTCGAGCGGCTGCGCGCCTCGCCGCAGCTCATCCCGAGGTTCATCGAGGAGATGATGCGTTATGACGGCCCGACCCAGTCCGTCCCCCGGCTCACGACGTCGGACGTCGCGCTGGCCGGCGTGACGATCCCCGCAGGCTCGCTCGTGCTGGCCCTGGTCGGCTCGGCGAACCGCGACGAGGTGCGCTTCACGGATCCCGATCGGTTCGATCTGCACCGCGGGCAGCCGAGCCTGACCTTCGGGCACGGCGCGCACTTCTGCCTCGGCGCGGCGCTCGCCCGGATGGAGGCGAAGGTCGCGCTCGAGGTGCTGGTCCCGAGGATCGGCGAGGTGACCCGCGCGCCCGGCGAGATCCCCTACAACCGCACGCTCACCGTGCGTGGCCCCGTGTCGCTCCCGCTCCGCTTCAGGCCGGCCTGAGAACCCAACGAATTGAGGGGATTTGTCAGGTCCTGTTCTGCACAATGGCTGTCCATGCGATATCGAGCGTTCCTGCCGCTGGTGTTCGCTCTCCCGGCGTGCGGCCCGGCGGCCGCGCCCTCGCCTGCCGCGAACGCTTCGCCCGCCGTGGCCAAGGCGGCGGCCCCCGCGGCGCCGTCTCCGCCGGCGCCGGCCGTGGGCGTCGCGCCAGCGCCTGCCGCGAGCGCCGCGCCGGCGCCGCAGAGCGCCTGTGCGCTGGAGCGCGGCTTCCACGGCACGATCGGGCCGAAGCTCGAGGTCTTTGCGCGGCTCGAGCGCGACGGAGGTACCGTGCGGGGCCGTTACTTCTATGCCCACGTCGGCGTCGACATCCCGCTTTCCGGGTCTGTCACCGACGCCGGCGAGCTCGCGCTCGTCGAGGGCAACCCGGCGCGCCCGACGGGCCAGTTCGCGGGCACCTGCCGGGCAGACGGCCGCCTCATCGGGACGTGGACGAGCCCGCGGGGCGCCTCGCTGCCGTTCGACCTCGCCTCGGTCGGCGCGCGCGATGTGCTGCTCGTGGCCACGAAGAAGAGGGCGCGCCGCTTCCCGCCGCGGCCGAACCCCGATGGCCCATCCGACGGGCTCGGGATCCCCTTCGAGCCCGGCGAGGCGTGCGGCGAGGAGCTCGCCTGGCCCGAGATCTTCGGCGCCGCGACGGCGAAGAGCGAGGCGGCCCTCAACCGCGCGCTCGAGAACGGCGCGTGGGTGTTCGGGCAGGGGGACGAGGCGAGTTTGCGCGCGTGCAAGACGGGCGAGCGAATGGCCGCGTCGCGCACCTTCGAGATCTCCCTCAACGAGAAGGGGCTGCTCGCGGTCCGCTCCCACGATGCGATGCGGTACGAGGGCAGCACGCACCCCTGGGATCCAGGGCCCGAGCGCTGGCAGGTGCTCGACGTGCGCACCGGTGCGCCCGTGACCCAGCTGCTCGACCGGTCCGCCGCGTCGAAGAAGGCCCTGCGGCCCTTGCTGGAGCGCTGCCTCGCGCCGTTTGCCGACGGCGACGCGTTCGTGCTCGAGCTGCTGCGGGAGCGCGTGAGCCTCGACAACCCGGATCTGCTCCTCCTGCCGACGCCCGCCGGGCTGAAGCTCGCCGCGACCGGATATCCGCCGCCGCTGCGGGTGCTCGAGGGCGACGGCCCCATCCTGACGTGGGCCGCGCTCGCCGGCGCGGGCGTGCTCGAAGCGAGGAGCCCGCTCGCTCGTCTCTGGGAGGGCCGCAGCGCGGCCGCGGCGGCGGACCCGTGCGCGAAGCAGGGGTCGCCCTGAGCCGGACCCGATCGGGTCTGTGAGCTCGACGCGGGTTGAGGCGACAACCGACAACCCGACGCGGGTTGAGGCATCCTCGGTAATCCCATGGTGTGACGAGCCCGGGAACCTGGCCGGACTTTGCCGAGCTGGACAGTTGGATTCGCCGCGCCGTCGTGATCAGCGATGCAAGTGAGCTCCTCATCCAGCAGACGTCCGCCGGGTTGAAGCTTGCCGCGACCGGAGATACAACGCAGCGGGCCTCCTGTCGGCGTGGGCCGTCACGTCATCAACGCGCGCCCGCGGCGCGCTCGTCGGACGCGACCCAGCCCACACCGAGGCCGTCTTTTCCGGGGAGGATGCTCGTCACGGAGCACGCGGACCGAAAGAACATGGAACAGAAGACAACTCCGACGATCACCGAGCTCGAGCGTGAGATCGATGCGCTGCGCCGACGCGTCGCCGAGCTGGAGGCCCCTGCGCGCCGCTACAAGGCCCTGCTCGACGGGGGCATCGTGAGCATGATGATCTACGATGGCGAGAGCCGCGTGCTCGAGGTGAATCGTCGGTGGGAGCAGCTCTGGAGCTTGAGTCTCCGGGATGTCGCCGGGTGGCGGTTGCTGAAGGACGAGCAGGTATCCGCGAATGGGTCGATGCCCCTCGTCGAGCGGGCGTTCTTGCGGGGCGAGGCCACGGCGTTGCCCACCATTCGCTACGATCCGGTCCAGGCAGACACGCTCCAGAAGGGAATGGCCCGCTGGGTCGCCTCCTCGCTCCATCCCATCAGCGACGCTGAGGGCAACGTGGCCGAAGTGCTGCAGATTCACGTGGACGTCGGCGAGCTCAAGCAGTCGGAGGACGAGCTGCGGGCTCAGACGGCGCAGCTCGAGGCCGCGATCGCCGAGCGGACCCAGCGGCTCGAGGAGCAGCTCCGCGTGAGCGAGGAGCAGAAGCGCGCCATTGCCGTGCTGTCCACGCCCGTGCTCAGGCTCTGGGACGGCATCCTCGCGCTGCCGCTCATCGGCCAGATCGACGCCGAGCGCGCCGCCCGCATCCTCGAGGTGCTGCTGCAGGCGATTGTGGACACGCAGGCGGAGCATGTGATCATCGACGTCACTGGCGTGCCGTTCATGGACGCGGAAGGGGCACGCCACCTCCGCGACACGGTGCGCGCTTCCTCGTTGCTCGGGGCGCAGTGTGTCATCGCGGGCATCTCGCCGGCCATGGCGAGATTGCTGATCGACTGCGATCTCGGCTTCGATGGCGTCCCCATCGTCGCGAGTCTCCAGGACGGGCTCCGGCGCTTGTTGTCCAGCCGCAACGGCGATCGCGCCACGAGCGTTGCTGGCGCCGTCGCCGCCGGCGCCCAGAGGCGGGATCCCGCGCCCCGCGACGAGCCGCGAGAGCGCTGAAGTTCAGCCGGCCCGGAGGAGCGGCAGCGGGCGTTCGATGCTCGCGCTGCCGGGGATCGTGCTACATCCGAGCGCGTGCCGACGATCGTCCTCTCGCAGCGCTATAGCCCTGACTCGAACGCGCTGTTCGCCGCTGCCCTCGCGGCCGGCTGGGGCATCGAGCGACTTCGTTCGTTCCGCTGCCCCGAGGGCCTCGCGGCGCGCGACCCGGTGTTCTACGGCGAGACCATTCTCGCCGACGCCATCATGGACGACCTCGAGGTCGCGCTGCTCGAGCCGACCGCCGACTGGCTGCCCCGCCTGCCCCAGCGCCACCGCCTTCGCGACGTGCGCCTCACGACCCTCGAGGATGCGCTGGCGCTCCGTGAGCCTGCGTTCATCAAGCCAACGGATGAGAAGCTGTTCCCCGCGCGCGTGTACGCGGACGGCGCCGCGATGGATCCGGACCCGCGGCTGCCGCTGGATCTGCCCGTCCTCGTGAGCGAGCCTGTGGTGTTCGAGGTGGAGTTCCGATGCTTCGTGCTGGAGCGCGAGGTGGCGGCGCTCTCGCCCTACATCCGCGGCGGGGAGATCGCGCGCACCGCGGCGGGCGACTGGGAGGCGGATTCAGAGGAGGTCGAGGCGGCGTCCGCGTCCATCCGCGCGGTGCTCGCCGACGCCGACGTGGAGCTCCCTCCCGCGGTGGTCGTGGACGTCGGGCGCATGGCAGGGCGGGGCTGGGGTGTCGTCGAGGCGAATCCCGCTTGGGCCTCGGGGATCTGCGGGTGCGACCCGGCAAGGGTGCTCCCCGTGCTGCAGCGGGCAACCGTGCCGCGCAGGATGGTCTCGGAGGAAGAGCTGCGCTGGCTGCGGCGCGTCGGGTGAGGGATCTGAAGCGTCCCCTCGAATTTCCGGGAAGTTCACAGGGAGGCGGGGAGGGTGCGACCAGGCAAGGCTGGTCCCGAGGGAAAGGAGTGAGCGGTAGCTTCTGAAATCGGGTTTCGCTGTCCAGCGGGTGCGAATCCCGCCCGGCCAAGGTCACGCCCGACCAGCCGGAAGCCAACCTTGCGACGGACCCCGTGAGGGGTTCGGCGATGCGTAGGCAGGTGAGTGAGCGAGCCGCAGCGTGCCAGCCACGAAATTCTCCAACGTCCGGGTGCCCAGGGCGTTCTCCCGCCTGAAGGCAACAGCGTCCTACCTCGCAAGGGCGGGAGGGGGACGCACCCGGCGGGGTAGCTGGCTGCGGCGCGCAGCAAGAGGACGGCCCAGGCACCTGGGAGGCCCTCGTCTCTCCACGAGAAACGCCGGTACGACGGGGAGCCGGTGATCCGTCCCCGGGGCGAGACATGCCGCGGATGCCCGTGTCTCGCAGCCGAGCCCAGCGGGCTCCGCAAGGAAAGGCGCATCCGCCTCGCGGTAGGCCCACAGCAAGGGGAACCGGAGCCGAAGCCGAAGGAGACGAGGGAGTCGGAGGGTCCCATACGAGCGACGACGCGGGCGAACGGAGGGCACCGGAGCCCGTCAAGCAAAGGGGACCCGTGTCGAGAGGAACTTCAGGAGGGAACCATGATCGCTGCCACGACGGCGAACACCATGTCACCGGGACTGTTGAAGGTAAGGGAGAGAGCGGAGCGAGACCCGGAAGGGGTCCTCCTCGCGCTGGCGCACCTCATCGACGAGGAAGCGCTGCAGCGAGCGTACCGCAGCCTCCGCAACGAGGCGGCGGTGGGCGTGGATGGCATCACGAAGGAGCAGTACGGGCAGGACCTGGAGCACAACGTCCGCGATCTGCACGCGCGGATGAAGTCGATGCGCTACCGGCACCAGCCCATCCGACGGGTGCACATCCCGAAGGAACGGGGCAAGACGCGACCGATCGGCATCTCGTGCACCGAGGACAAGATCGTCCAGGCCGCGGTGCGGGAGATGCTGGAGGTCATCTACGAGCCGGTCTTTCGAGACGTCTCGTACGGGTTTCGGCCCGGTCGCAGCGCGCACGACGCGCTGCGAGCTCTGAACCGGATGCTGCTCGGCGGGGTGGAATGGATCCTGGAGGCCGACATCGAGTCCTTCTTCGACAGCATCGACCGCACGAAGCTGATGGAGATGCTCCAGGCCCGGGTCGCCGACAAGTCGCTGCTGCGGCTGGTCGGCAAGTGCTTGCATGTAGGGGTCCTCGACGGCGCGGAGTTTTATGCGCCAGAGGATGGGACGGTGCAGGGCTCGGTCCTGTCGCCTCTGCTGGGCAACGTCTACCTTCACCACGTGCTCGACTTGTGGATCGAGCGCGAGGTCCAACCGCGGCTCGTGGGCAAGGCCACCCTGATCCGCTACGCCGACGACTTCATCATCGGCTTCGAGAGGGAGGACGACGCCAAGCGGGTGACGGAGGTGCTGCCGCGGCGCTTCGAGCGGTACGGACTGAAGCTGCATCCGGACAAGACCCGCCTGTTGCCCTTCGGCCGCCCGGACAACGGGCAGCCCGGGGGCAAGGGGCCGGCGACCTTCGACTTCCTCGGCTTCACGCACTACTGGCGGCGAAGCCGAGCGGGTCGATGGATGCCGAGCATGAAGACACGCAAGGCGCGCCTCCGACGGGCCATCACGGCCGTCGCCGACTTTTGCCGACGCCATCGGCACCGGCCGGTCAAGGAACAGCACGCCGCGCTCACACGGCGCATCGTCGGGCACCGCAACTACTTCGGCGTCAACGGGAACCTGCGGAGCATCGCGCTCCTGATCCGTACGACCGAACGGGCATGGCACAAGTGGCTATGCCGGCGGAGCCAGCGTGCGCACCTGAACTGGAAGCGGTTTCAAGAGCTGCTGCGGGATTTCCCGCTGCCTAGGCCGCAGATCCGCGTCCAGATCTGGACGTCCCCCTGAGCCCTCTCGGCGGAAGAGCCGGATGGTGGAAATCTCCTTGTCCGGATCTGGCGAGGGCCCCCGGGGTAGTTGACCGGGGGCTACTCTACCGGGGAGCGAGAGACGGCAAGAGGGAGAAATTCATTTCTTCTTCCTCCCCGCCTCCCCGCCTCCCTGTTCAATCTTTTTTTTGCTAACACTGTCAGCGAAATTCACGTCATCTTGGCGAACCAGCGCTCGAGGATGGTTTGCGCCCGCGCGAGCTCCGAAAGCTCCGTCACCTCGTTGAGAGCGTGCATCGTCCGCTCCGCGCCCGGTCCGAAATTCGCCGCCGGGATCCCGAGCGTCGTGAAGCTTGCCACTTCCGACCAGGTTTGCCGGGCCTCGACGCCTTGAACTCCGCTTTGTTCGAGAGCTGCGATGAGCGCGTGGTTCCGGTTCGGCGGCGCCGGACGGGAGAGCTCCTCGAACCGGACGGCCCCCACGCGGTCAACGAGCGCCATCAGCCGCTCTTGCGAGGTATGGGAGCTCGTGCTCGGACCGTACGTGTGGTGCACGTTCACTTCCAGGTGGTCCGGCACGACGCTGCCGGAGCGGCCCCCGTGCGCCGAGGTGGCGTTCATCATCTCGTACCAGGTGAGGCCGTCGACGACGTCGGGTACGGGCTCGAACGCGGCCAGCTGAGAGAGCACACGCGCGAACTTGTGAATCGCGTTCACGCCGGCGCCGGGCAGCCCGCTGTGCCCCGTGCGGCCTGCAAACGCCAGCGTGGCGTGCGTCGAGCCTCCCGAGCCGAGCTGGAGCTTGTTGTCCGTGGGCCTGAGCACGAGGGCGAAGTCGGCCCCCCGGAGCTCGGCGTCCTGCTTCATGACCACCCTGAGCTCGCTCGCGTCGAAGCCGCACGCTCCGCGCGCGTGAAACACGAGGGTGATATCGGCGTGCACCTGCGGCCGGCGCTCGGCCAGATCGAGCATCAGGCAGAGGCCGCTCTTCTCTGCGGCTCCAGCGCCGAGCGCGCGGTTGTTCTCGGTCCGCGCTTCGCCCCGTTGCCCTGCGTTCGCCACGTCGAGCTGCCCGACGAGCAGAATCTTGGGGCCTCCCGACCCGCGCGTCAGCGGCGCGACCAAGGAGTCCCCGTAACGGCGCGGCGGTGAGGCCGAGGGGAGCGCCGCGAGACGTTGAGCCAGCTCGTCGGCCAAGTTGCGCTCCTCACCCGACGGCGAGGGGATCTTGCACAGCCACAGCAAATTCTCGAGCAGCTCCACGTAGACCTCCGATCAGAAGAAACGATGCGCGCTGGCTCCTCGGCGCTCCTCGGTCTGGACGCAGCGTGTGCGCCAGAGGTCGAGTCGCTCACCGTCGACCCGCTGGCCGCGAACCGTGCAGCACACCTCGCGCGCGCGCAAGAAGTACGTGACCGCCTGGCCGAAGGCATCGTGATGGTCCGTGCGGCGCCGGTTACGAGGGTATGCTCGCACATGTCCTCTGGGAAGTGATCTCATGACAGGTCCGCATGTACACGGCCGCCTTGGACGCCTATGCTCTCGTCCGTGCGGTAGCCGCCGTGGTCGTCGTATTCTGATGATAATGTCATTTTGTGAGGACGGTGGAAGTTGTCGACCGAGCTGAGCTCCCCGGCGGCGATCGGTCCAGCGTCCGACGCGGCGCCGCTCGATCATGCGGGACGCTCCGGCACCAGCATCGACACGTTCGCGGACACGGCCCGCGGCAGCACGGACCTCGCTGGCGCAGCGCTCCCGGCAGCCGCGCTGGCCGCCGCCTCGGAGAAGGTTGAGGTCCCTTCGGCCGGCGTTCACGGGATGATCCGCGACACGGTGATGAGCGCGAGCGCTCCGTCCTCGCTCTCCCGGGTCGACCCGCTGCCTTCGGCGGGCGCATGCATCGGCCACTATGAGCTCTTGCGCGAGCTCGGACGGGGCGGCATGGGCACCGTCTTTCTGGCGCGCGACACCCGCCTCGCTCGTCTCGTCGCGATCAAGCTCCTCACGAGGCTGAGCAGGCGCGGTCTACAGCGCTTCCTGATCGAGGCGCAAGCCACCGCGCGCTGCAAGCACGAGCATATCGTGACGATCCACGACGTGAACGAGCATGACGGATATCCGTACATGGTGCTCGAGTACATCGAGGGGCAGAGCCTCCGCGCATGGATGAACCAGCGCAGGCCCGCGAATGCCGGCGAGGAGGCGTCGACGGCGCCGGTGCCGCCCAGCCTGGCCGTCGACATGATGGTTCCCGTCGTGCGCGCGCTCTCGGGCGCACATGCGTCCGGCATCATCCACCGCGACCTCAAGCCCGAGAACATCATGCTGGAGGCGTCGGGGGCGATCAAGGTGGTCGATTTCGGCATTGCCAAGCTGCGCGAGGATGAGACGAGCCTCGCCCTCGCGATGGAGCGCTCGGCCGCCGGGGAGCCGCGCGTGACCGGCGAAGGCGCGGTCGTCGGCACGATGCCTTATATGTCCCCTGAGCAGTGGAAGGGAAAGGACATCGACCAGTCCAGCGATATCTGGGCGGTCGGCATCATGCTCCACGAGCTCGTGATCGGCGCGCACCCGCTCGCGCCGTTGAACCATGCGAAGCTCTTTGACGTGGCGCTCCTCGACGAGCCGATGCCCTCTGTCGGTGCGCACCACCCCGAGCTCGGCGCGATTGGCGCGATCATCGATCGCTGCCTCTGCAAGCGGAAATCCGAGCGGTTCGCCTCCGCGCAGGAGCTCTTGACCGAGCTCTTGCCGCTCCTGCCCGGGCGCCGGGAGATCCTCCTCGGCAGCGACGACAGCCCGTTCGCTGGCCTGTCGTCGTTCCAGGAGGCCGACGCCGACCGCTTCTTCGGCCGCGCGCAGGATCTCGCGGGCGTGGCGGCGCGCCTCCGGAGCCAGCCGCTGCTCGCGATCGCGGGCGCGTCGGGCGTGGGGAAGTCGTCGTTCGTGCGGGCCGGGGTGATCCCCGCGCTCAAGCGCTCCGGGGAGGGCTGGGAGGCGCTCGTCCTGCGTCCGGGGCGCGAGCCGATGGAAGCGCTCGCGCACCTGTTCAACCGCGCTGCGGCGACGCCGAGCGCAGCCCCGCTGGCGGCTGCTCCGCAGGGCAGCGCGGGGGCCGACACGGCCCTGGTCGAGCGGCGGCTGCGCGCTGAGCCGGGGCTCCTCGGAGCGTCGCTGCGCGCGTGGTCGGACGGCGCGCAGCGACGCCTCTTGCTGTTCATCGATCAGTTCGAGGAGCTCTTCACGCTCGGCACGCCGGCTGGCGAGCGTGAGGCGTTCCTCGCGTGCCTCGCGGGGGTCGCCGACGACGCCTCCTCACCGCTCCGGGTGGTCCTGGCCGTGCGAGCGGACTTCCTGGAGCGGCTGGCCGAGCACGAGCGGTTCGTGGCGATCATGACGCGCGGCCTCGTGTTCCTCCGGCCGATGGGGCGCGAGGGGCTTCGTGAGGCGCTGATGCGGCCGATCGAGGCGGCGCGGCACGAGATCGAGGATCCCGCGATCATCGAGGGCTTCCTCGACGCGCTGGCGACGACGCGCGGCGCGCTGCCGCTCTTGCAGTTCACCGCGGCCCGGCTGTGGGAGATGCGCGATCGGGGGCGCCGGCTGCTCACGCGGGCGAGCTACGAGGCGCTCGGGGGCGTGGCGGGCGCGCTGGCGAGCCACGCCGATACGGTGCTGGCAGGGAGCTGCCAGAGCGGGAGAGGCTCTATCTGGACGAGGTGCTCCGGTTCGCCGATCAGCAGCAGCGCGGGAGGCGACGCCTGGTGTCTGGGATCATCGCGGCGCTGTCGGTCCTGGTGATCGCGGCCGGCGCGGGGATCGTGAAGGTGGTCCGTCAAAACCGGGTCATCACGGCGCAGCTCCACGAGATCCAGAGCGCCGAGGACACGCTGAAGAAGGCGCTCGCGAGCGAGGAAGCGGCCCGGAGCGCGGCGGAGAAGGCGCGGCAAGACAGCGAGGCGGCGCGGCAGGACAGCGAGGCGGCGCGGCAGGACAGCGAGGCGGCGCGGCAGGACAGCGAGGCGCAGCGGGGGCGTGCCGAACGGCTGCAGCGGGAGGCTGACGAGGCCCGGAATCGCGCCGAGGCCGAGGCGGAGAGGGCCCGCATCGCGGCGGGCGAGGCTCGGCGGGCGCGAGACATGGCGCGGAGGTCCGAGGCGGAAGCACGCCAGGCTGAGATGAAGGCCACCGAGGAGGCGCAAAGGGCCAAGGCGGAGGCCGAGGCCGCGCTGCTGCGCCAGCGCTATTAGGCCACCATCACCTGGTGGATGAGCTCCTGCGTATCGTGCACCAGCAGGCCTTCGCGGACGCCGCGAGCGGCTCGCTCAGCGAGCCTGGCGAGACGCGGCAGCCTTCGGCTGGCTTCCGACGAACGCCGCCAGGTGCTCGCCCGTCAGCGTCGACTTCGCGGCCACCAGGTCGGCCGGGGTGCCTTCGAACACGATCCGCCCGCCGTCGTGGCCCGCGCCCGGCCCGAGATCGATGATCCAGTCGGCGTGCGCCATCACCGCCTGGTGGTGCTCGATCACGATGACCGACTTGCCGGAGTCGACGAGCCGGTCCAGCAGCCCGAGCAGCTGCTCGAGGTCGGCCAGGTGCAGCCCGGTGGTCGGCTCGTCGAGCACGTAGACGCCGCCGTCGGCGCCCATGTGCGTCGCGAGCTTGAGCCGCTGCCGCTCGCCGCCCGACAGCGTGGTGAGCGGCTGGCCGAGCCGCAAATAGCCGAGCCCCACGTCGGCCATGCGCTGCAGGATCGCGTGCGCGGCCGGCGTATGCGCCTTGCCAGCGCCGAAGAAGCCGACCGCCTCTGCGACCGACAGATCGAGCACCTCGGCGATGTTGAGCTTGCCGAGGCGGTACTCCAGGACAGACGCCTGGAACCGCCGGCCCTCGCAGTCCTCGCACACCGTGGTGACGCCCGCCATCATCGCGAGATCGGTGTAGATCACCCCGGCGCCGTTGCAGGTCGGACAGGCACCCTCGGAGTTGGCGCTGAACAGCGCGGGCTTCACGCCGTTGGCCTTCGCGAACGCCTTGCGGATCGGCTCCAGCAGATCGGTGTACGTCGCCGGGTTGCTCCGCCGCGAGCCGCGGATCGGCGTCTGGTCGACCGACACCACCCCGTCACGGCCGGACACCGAGCCGTGGATCAGCGAGCTCTTGCCCGACCCCGCCACGCCGGTCACCACCACCAGCACGCCGAGCGGGATGTCGACGTCGACGTTCTTCAGGTTGTGCGCGCGCGCGCCGCGCACCTTCATCACGCCCGACGGCTTCCGCACCGACCGCTTCAGGGAGGCCCGGTCGCTCAGGTGGCGCCCGGTGAGCGTGCCGCTCGCCCGCAGCCCCTCGACGGTGCCCGTGAAGACCACCTCGCCGCCGGCGGTGCCGGCGCCGGGGCCCAGGTCGACGACATGGTCGGCGATCGCGATCGTCTCCGGCTTGTGCTCGACCACGAGGACGGTATTCCCCTTGTCGCGCAGCCGCAGCAGCAGCTCGTTCATCCGCTGGATGTCGTGGGGGTGCAGCCCGACCGTCGGCTCGTCGAAGACGTAGGTGACGTCGGTGAGCGACGACCCGAGGTGGCCGATCATCTTGGTGCGCTGCGCCTCGCCGCCCGACAGCGTGCCCGACGGCCGGTCGAGGCTGAGGTAGCCCAGCCCGATCTCGACGAACGAGTCGAGCGTGTGCCGCAGCGTCGCCAGCAGCGGCTTGACGGACGGCTCGTTCAGATCACGCACCCACTTGGCCAGGTCGTTGATCTGCATCGCGCAGGCGTCGGCGATGTTGATCCCCTTGATCTTGGAGGACCGGGCAGCCTCGCTGAGCCGTGTGCCGCCGCACTCGGGACAGGTGGAGAACTTGATAGCGCGCTCCACGAACGCCCGGATGTGCGGCTGCATCGCGTCGACGTCCTTGGACAGCATCGACTTCTGGATCTTCGGGATCAGCCCTTCGTAGGTCAGGTTGATGCCCTCGACCTTGATCTTGGTCGGCTCCTTGTGGAGCAGGTCGTGGAGCTCCTTCTTCGTGAACTTGCGGATCGGCTTGTTCGCGTCGAAGAAGCCGCACCCGTTGAAGATGCGCCCGTACCATCCATCCATCGAGTAACCGGGGATGGTGAGCGCACCCTCGTTGAGCGACTTGCTGTCATCGTAGAGCTGAGACAGGTCGAAGTCGGAGACGGAGCCCATGCCCTCGCATTTCGGGCACATGCCTCCGTTGACCACGAACTCCCGCTTCTCGGTCTTCTTCCCGCCGGCCTTCTCGATCGAGATCGCCCCGACCCCGCGGACCGACGGGACGTTGAAGGAGAAGGCGTTGGACGAGCCGATGTGCGGCTTGCCGAGGCGGCTCCACAGCACCCGCAGCATCGCGTTGGCGTCGGTCGCGGTGCCGACCGTCGAGCGGGAGTTGGCTCCCATCCGCTCCTGGTCGACGATGATCGCGGTCGTCAGCCCTTCCAGCACGTCGACCTCGGGCCGGGCCAGCGTCGGCATGAACCCCTGCACGAACGCGCTGTAGGTCTCGTTGATCAGCCGCTGCGACTCGGCCGCGATGGTGCCGAACACCAGCGACGACTTGCCCGATCCCGAGACGCCGGTGAACACCGTCAGCCGCCGCTTGGGGATCTCGACGCTGACGTCCTTGAGGTTGTTCTCCCGGGCGCCCTGGACCCGGATCCAATCGTGGCTGTCTGCGGCATGCTGTCTGTCTGCGGCTTGCTGCTTGGAGGAGGCCATGTTCGCGATCATGTCATCAACACCGACGGTCTGTGAAGAGGTTCCGGCAACCTGCGCGAGTCCGGCCGCAGCGCCCACGAGGTCACCGCCAGCGCGAGGCCCACGAGCGGCGCGAGGATGTGGCCGGCGTTGCTGACGGAGTCGCTGGCGCCGACGACGGCCCAGGCGAAGGCGGCGCCGGTCAGGTCGAACACGATGCCCGCGTAAGCCCACTCCTTCAAGCGCGGGAATCTCGGCGCCATCAGCGCGAGCGCGCCGAGGATCTTCCAGATGCCGAGGAGCGTGACGAAGTGCAGCGGATAGCCGAGGCGCACGAAGCCGTCGACGCTCGCTGGCACGTGGAGGACGTGGGCCACGCCGCCCGAGACCATGCCCAACGCGACCCAACCGGTGGTCACCCAGTAGGCCACGAGCCTCGCCCGGCTCATGAGATCCTCTCGAGCAGGTCGACGAGCTTCCCTCCCATCATCTTCCAGCCGTAGCGCGCGCCGCCGAAGTTCTGCTTCTGGTCCGGCTTGAAGCCCGACTGCACGAGGGACAGGCGCGTGCCCGACGCCGTGGGCGTGAGCGTGAAGGTCACGACGGTCTCCAGGAAGGGGACGCTCCACGTGTAGCTGAGCTTCCGATGCGCTTCGATCTCCACGAACCGGCAATTCACGGTGCCGTCCCAGCCGGGGTACGGCTGCGTCTTGAGCGTAAACGCCGCCCCCGGCTCGAGCTGGAGGCCGATGGTGGGCAGGAGCCACTCCGCGAGCAGCGCCGGTTCGGTGAGCGCGCGCCACACCTTCTCCGGCGAGTGCTTCAGATCGAACTCGAACGAAATGGATTCGGTTTGCGATTGTGCGGTCGTGTCGGTGGGGTTCATTCGTCCATTTTCTCCAGCAGTTGTTCGAGGCGATCGACGCGCTCCGTCCAGAAGGCGCGGTAGTGCGCGATCCAGTCGACGAGCGGCTTCAGCCCGCGCGGCTCCACCCGGTAGTAGACACAGCGCCCCTCGCGCCGGCCGCTCACCAGGCCGGCGTCTTTCAACGTGGCGAGGTGCTGCGAGATCGCCGGCTGCGAGATGTCGAAGCGCGCCGTGAGGTCTTTCACGGCCGCTTCGCCGCGCGTGAGCGACTCGAAGATCGCCCGGCGGCTGGGGTCCGCCAGCGCCTGGAAGATCTTGTCTTCGATCACGGCCGCGCTCTGCACCCACGACTTATAAGCCACGGCTTATTGATTGTCAAGCGCGCGGATCCGGCTGTCTGGGCGCGTCGGAGCGGTGAGGCATGGTTCTGCGAAGCAGCCAGCTCTCCTGGTACGTGAAGGGGCGCACGAACGCGGGGAGTGTCTTCTCCTCCGCCGAGATCCGTGCGGCTTACTGCCCGGCCTTCGGATCCATCCACACCACCTCCCAGTGGTGCCCGTCGAGGTCCTCGAAGCTCCGGCTGTACATGAACCCGTGGTCCTCCGGCGGCCCCGCCTCCTTGCCGCCGCCGGCGAGCGCCTTCGCTACCATCGCGTCTACCTCGGCACGGCTCTCGCACGACAGCCCGAAGGCCCCCTCCACGTGCGTGGCGGTGTCGCAGATCTCCTTCTTGGTGAACGTCTTGAAGAACGGCTCGACGAGCAGCATCGCGTAGGCGTGCTCGCCGATGAACATGCAGGCGGCCTGCTCGCCCGTGACCTTCGGGTTGAAGGTGAAGCCGAGGGCCTTGAAGAACGCCACGGTGCGATCGAGGTTCTTGATGGGCAGGCTGACGAAGAGCTTGTGGGACATGAAATGGTCCTCCTTCGGCTCCATGGACCCCCGGCCCGCGGAGAAATCATCGGTCGCTCGGAAAAAATCTTCGCGCCCTGCTCCGGCCGCTCCAGGGGCGAGGCCTTGCGCCGCTCGCCGAGCAAGGTCGTCAGCGGTCGTCGGCCGACGCCAGGGCCTGGAACCGGGTGATGGCCTCGTAGACTCCCAGGCCGATGCCTCTGCTGAGCTGGTCCCGCTCGACCATGTTGTGTGCCAGAAAGATCAGCACCGAGTCGTCGTCGGCGTCCGCGCGCCACCAGCCTCCGAAGCCGCCTGGCCAACCGACCGCGCCCTCGCGGCCCCCGCACACCGTGGGCTCGGCCTTCTTCGGATCGAGCACCACGGCGACGCCCATCCCGAACCCGTGACCGCCCCGGAAGAGCGGCATGCCTCCCACTTCAGCCGTGGCGCGCTGCTGCTCCGTGAGACAATTGGAGGTCATCGAGGCGAGGGTTTCGGGCCGCAAGATTCGCACGCCATCCACGGCGCCTGCTCCCAGGAAGATGCGCGCGAACGCGAGATAGTCGTCCAGCGTCGACCACAGCCCCTGGCCGCCGGAGACATAGTCCATGTCATCGGGCCGTTCGGGGACCGTCGAGTCGCCTGGACAGGTGAGGCGCGCGGAGAGGCGGCCCGAACCATCGAACCCGTAGTTCTTTCTGCCGGGTCGGTCTCGTCGAGCGGGCCCGTGGGAGAGCGCAGGACGCGCATGTCGCTGAACTCCGGTGCCCAGCGGGAGATCGGATCGGTCAGCGTGAAGCGCCCCTCCTCGAACAGCATGCGCGCCGCCGTGGAGGTGATCGGCTTCGTCATCGACGCGATGCGAAACAGGCTGTCATGCTCGAGGGGCAGCCTGGCCTCCAGGTCTCGCCACCCGACAGACGCGCGCTGAACCACCTCGCCGTGCCGCCAGACCATCGTTGCTGCGTTGGCGAGCGCGCCGGAGTCCACGATCGCTCCGACGGCCCGCGCGATCGGGTCTCTTTCGTTCATTCGTCCCCTCGATTCGTTCCATGTCCGGTCGACGTCGCGATCAGCTGCGTCGCAGGGCCTGGCGGCGGGTTATAGCATGTGGACGGCGACGCACCGCGGCCAGCCTCCGTATTCCCGCGACCACGGTTGCGACGCTCCGTGGCCTTCAGGGAGGAGCACCCGGAGCGTGTGCGTGGTACCTTGGCCCGCATGAAGGCGGCCGGCCCCTCGGGGCTCAGGGAACGCAAGAAGGAGCGCACGCGCGCGCAGATCATCGAGACCGCGATCGAGCTCTTCCTGAAGAACGGCTACGAGCAGACGACCCTCGATGACGTGCTCGGGGTGGTCGAGGTCTCCCGGAGGACGTTCTTCCGCTACTTCGAGTCGAAGGAAGACCTCGTGATCGCGTGGATGGACCAGTTCATCGAGGCGGCGCGCGAGGCGGTGCGGGCGCGCCCGCGGAGCGAGCCGCCCGTCGTGGCGCTGCGGAACGCCGTCAAGACGATCGTGAAGTTCCACGAGGGGGATCTGCCCCGCTTCGCCCTGATCCAGCAGTTCGTCGCGCGGACGCCGGCGATCCGCGCGAGGCAGCGCGAGCGGCTGGGACACTGCGGGGAGGAGATCTGCGAGCCGCTGGCCGAGCGCATGGGCCTGGACGCGCGGGACGATCTCGCGCCGCGCGTGCTGGCGAGCTGCGCGATGGCGGTCGTGCAATCCGCGATGGACGCGTGGATCGCGCGCGGGGCCACCGAGGACCTGCCAGAGCTCGTGGACGAGGCCTTCCGGACGCTCGCGCGCGAGTTCGGCCGCGGTGGGAGCGGCACCTCGCCGCAATGAGCGCCGGCCCGGTCGTTCCCGCCTGAGGCGCGCCCGCGTGCGGGTCGTGGAGCCCGGCGCCTTTCCAACGACGGAGATCTTGCGCAAGGCTCTGGGATCGGCGCGTCACTTCGGATCTCCTTACCAAGTCCACATCGACGCCTTCGCGTCGGCGATGAGCTCGTTCCAGAAGGCCGCACCGGTCCCGGATGCCAACCTCGTGGTCGAGGCCATCTGGCGCGCGGTGCACGAACCGGAGACGCCGTTCCAGCAGCCTGTCGGCGCCGACGCGCAGGCCGTGGCGGCCGCTCGCCGCGCGCAGCCATTCGAGGCCGTCGAAGCGATGATCCAGCAGACGCTCGGGCTCGGGTCAGCGTCATAGGTCGCGCGAAATGCACCGCCTCCGAGACGAGCTGCCGTCGTCCTCGGCGGCCTTCTCCTCCTCGCCGCGGCCGCGCATGCCGCTCGGCGATCTGGGGCTCGACGTGGAACCTGCGTGATCGGTTCCCCTGAGTTCGTCGTGCGCCTTCACAGCCAATAGCGCGCACGGCCCTTGACATCCTCGAATTGGTTTGCTCTTCCTTCCCCCTCAATGCGCCTGGTGAAGATCAACCCGCCCGACGTCCACCGAACTCCCGGTTATCACCACGTCACGATCGTCGAGGCCGGCAGGCTGGCCTTCCTCGCCGGCCAGTGCCCACTCGACCTCGACGGCAATGTGGTCGGCGCGGGCGACTACCTCGCGCAGGCCGACCAGGTGGCAGCGAACGCGCTGACCGTCCTGAACGCGGCCGGGGCGCAGCCCGCCGACGTGGTGCGCTCGGTGATTTACGTGGTCAGCGACGACGACCAGGTGCTGGGTGCGGTGTGGCAGCGACTGAACGACTCGGCGCTCGGCCCGGCCTTCGAAGCGGCCAGCACCCTGCTCGGGGTCGCTTCGCTCGGCTTCCCGGGTCAGCTGGTCGAGCTGGACCTGACCGCCGCACTCCCCGATTGATCCAACGGCGGCCGAGGCTGCTCGGTGCGCCCTCGAGCGCATCCCGGTGCACGTGCACGCGCTCCGACGTCACGCTCCCTGACCGAGGACCCTCGTTCAACGGAAGGCGAAGCGGTCGACCGTGATCTTGTAGCTGAGTTGTTCGCCGCGCTCGATGCGGCCACCGAGTGATATGTTGTGCTCCTCGCCGCTCGTGGCCACGTACTTCGCGTCGGCCGCCACGAACGTGCACGCCCCCTCGATCGGTTGCGGGCGCTCGGAGAGGCAGCCGTAGCCGTCCTCGGCGACGGGGCGACAGATGCGGGTGTCGATCTTCAGCGCCTCGACCTCCTCGCGCGAAAACAGGCGCTCCTCGTAGGTGATCTTCATGGGCTTCTCGCAGCGAACGTAGATGGGCAGGTACTGGTGCTGCGCGTCCCGGTACACGACGCCGTCGCTGATCTCCTCGCGCGTGCCCTCGGCCACGTCCAGATAGCCCTTCAGGCGGACCGGCGCCTCGATCGCGGCGGGGAGACCCTCGGCGGGCATCGCCTCGGCGTGCGGGTGATCGCCGGCGTAGACGAGGATGTTGAGGAAGCGGTCCCGCGCGCCGTCCCCGGCGGGGTTGAAGATCTCGCGGACCGCGTCGCATCGTGCGGCCTGCTCGGCGGAGTGGCTCTCCATGTCGTCCCCGATCGACTCGAACCCGAGCTCGTAGACGCCCACGCTCGCTCCCCAGCCATTGTCGTTCTTGGACGCGGCCAGGCCGGCGGCGTCGTTGTCTGGGGCGATCCAGAGGTTGTTGGTTGTGAGCGCGGGGACGTGCGCCAGCGAGCGAACGAGGGAGCCATTGTCGCCGCAGCCGCGCCCGATCTGTTCATAGGTGGTGTCTACCTCCGCCGGAGTCGACGGGGTTGCCGGCGCCTCGGTGGGCTCGGCGATGTCGCCGTCCGCTCCGCCGCAGCCCGCGACGAAGATGAAAGGAGCCCCCACGAGAACCAGCGAACGAAAGCAGTTCCTCATGACGGCGGCAGGAGCAAAGCTCGTACCTCCCCGATCCATGCGGATTTTCCGTCCAAATCGCAGCGCGAGACGCGACGCGTGAACGGGGCGTCACACCTCGGCCGCTTACCACGGTCCGGTAGACCGGCGTGAGCTCAAGCTAGCGCCAAGGCCGCCTTCGCGGCGGGCGCTCGTCGAGGAGAGCGCGCTGCCGTGGCCATCGTCGAAAGGCCCGATGCCGTGGCGTCAGCCATGGGGCGCGGTCCCCGCGTCGCCCTCGATCTCGCGCTTCAACGTCCGATCCAGCGCGAAGGTCCCGCCCGGTACGAGCGACGCGAGGAGCGCCATGAGCGAACGGCGACGCGGCCAGTCGCGCTCGGTGGCCGCGCGAAACAGCGCGGAGATGAAGAGGAGAAAGAAGAGCCCGTGGGCGCTGCCGGCGATCCGGACCGCGATCGGCAGGCCGAAGATGTATTTGAGCGGCATCGCGACGGTGAGGAGGACCAGGAACGACAGCCCTTCCAGGAAGCCGACGACGCGCAGGGTGCGAAGCGCGCTCATGATCGGACGTCAGACCAGGTGGGCCGAAAGACCATCATCAGCAGCACCACGAAGAGAGGGGCAAAGGTCGAGACGAACGCGCCGAGCGTGCGCCGGTCGCGCGCGACGCTGTGAACGAGGGCGAGCTGCGAGATCAGCGACAGGACGAGCCCTGCGATGACCCAGAGCTCCATCAAAGGAATCTGCAGCTGCGTGGTCATCAGGTATCCCGCGATCCACGTGACGACCAGCCCTGGGGAGGCCACGGCGTGGACGGCGCGCTTGCGATCGGCGTGCACCGTGGCGACGAAGCTGCCAATGAGGCCGCCCGCGTACAGGATGACGCCCAAGAACTTGATCAACCGTAGAATCTGGTAAGCGGGCATGAGGGGGCTCCACGGCGCGGTGCGAGGCGCTCTTCACGGTTCGCCTTCTCGGGATGACCTCGACAGCTCCTCGACGTGAGGCGGCCGGAGGGGCTCGCAAACGAGGCGGTGCCCCGGATGCCCGTGGCATCGAGCCGTCATCGCTCGGCAGTTGACACAGCCGGGATATGGCACAGCCGGGACGGTCCCACGAGGGGCGTTCGTGCCAATCTTCGACGGCTTCTGGCCAGTCCGACGTCCCGGACCGGCGCCGGATCATAAAACCGTTGGCATGAAGTGGAACATCAAGCATCTTTCGGCCATGCACGTCGTGGCTGTGGTCGTGATGGACGGGGTCATCCCCTTCGACCTGTCGACGCCCTGCGAGGTGTTCGGGCATGTCCGGCTGCCCGGGGGTCGGGCCGGGTATCAAGTCCGTGTTTGCGGGGTGACGCGCGAGGTGAGCGCCGGAGCGTTCGATCTCCGGGTGCGCTGCGGCCTCGACGAGCTGACGCGAGCGGACACCATCATCCTTCCGGGCGTCGCCGAGGCGAGCGCCGTGGTCCCGGAGGCGCTCTTGCACGCGGTCCGCGCCGCGGCGGCCTCGGGCGCTCGCGTCGCCTCCATCTGCACCGGGGCGTTCATCCTCGCCGCGACCGGGCTGCTCGACGGGCGCCGCGCCACGACCCACTGGCTCGCGACGGACGAGCTCGCGCGCCGCCACCCGGCCATTCGTGTCGACCCGAAGGTGCTCTACGTGGATGAGGGGCAGTTTCTGACGTCGGCGGGCGCCGCGGCGGCGCTCGACCTCTGCCTCCACATGGTGCGGCTCGACTACGGCTCGGCCGTGGCCGCGGACACGGCGCGGCTCTCGGTGATGCCGCTCGAGCGCGATGGGGGGCAGTCGCAGTTCATCCTCCACGAGCCGCCCGCGCCGGACGGCTCGTCGCTCGAGCCGCTGCTGCGGTGGATCGAGGAGAGCCTCGACAAGCCGCTCACGCTCGAGGACATCGCGCGGCGCGCGGCCCTCAGCGTGCGCACGCTGAGCCGCCGCTTCCGCGAGCAGACCGGCACCACGCCGCTCCAGTGGCTGCTCCGGGCCCGCGTGCGCCGCGCGCAGCAGCTGCTCGAAACGACGGGGCACTCGGTGGAGTCGATCGCGGCGAGGGTCGGGTTCGGCTCGCCGACCGCCTTTCGCGAGCACTTCCAGCGGCTCGTGACCACGAGCCCGCAGGCGTACCGCCGCGCCTTCCGCGCCGCGCCGATCAAGGCGAACGGACGCCGGGGGGCGAGCGTGAAGTCGAGCGCTTCGTGAGCGCTGGATCGGGCGAGGCGCCCCGCGCCCTCCCGGTCAGGCGCCCTTCCACCCGAGCCGCTGCAGCCGCTCTCTCGCCCCCTTCACCCCGACGATCGTCGCGTCTCCCGGCGGCACGATCGGCGCGATCCGCCCTCAGTCTTCGGCCCTGACGATGGACCCGTCCGCCGTCGATCCCGGTCGTTTGTTGATGGCCAGGTAGACGCCGCTCGTGTCGGCCGCGATGTGGGAAATGGAATCGTCGGTCTTGACGAGCTGGGTGGGATTCTTGCCGTCCACGCCGACGCGCCACAGCGCTCCGGACGAGGCCCAGTAGAGCGCCTGTGCGTGGGCGACGAAGAAGGTGCCCTCCACGTCGGGGGACGAGAGCACCTCGGTCGGATCGCCGCCGGATACGGGCACGCGCCAGATCGCGCCGGGGCTCATGTAATAAATGAACTCGCCGCTGATCGCGAAGCCCAGGAGGGTGCCACCGTCCGCGGTCACGATCACCTGCGGCTCGCCGCCGGTCCGGGGGGAGCGCCGGATCTCGTCCTTGTCGAAGGACTCATTGAATTTCCAGTAGACGAACCCGGAATCCAGGGCCAGCGTCGTGCCGAAGTAGTCCCCGGCTGGACCATGCACGACCACGTCCCCGGCGTCGAGCCCGACGCTCCTGACCTCGATCGGCCCCGAGCGCACCTGCTGGGTGAAGAACACGCGCTCGCCATCGGACACGACATCCTTGATGCCGCCAAAGTCGTCGACGAACGTCACCAGATCGATCACCGCACCGCCCGATTTCGGCATCGCGCGGACCCAGTGCATGACCGAGTTTTCAGCCCAATACACGTTCTTCTCGTCCACCGCGACGGACAGGGGGACATAGGGTGAATCGTAGATCTCCTCGCGCCCTCCCCCCGCCTTCGCCACGCGCGCGACGGCGGTGTGTGTGAGCTGCTCGACCCAGTACACGTGCGACGCGTCGACCGCGATGCCGTGATCGATGGACACGTGCTTCCCGGCGTGCGCGAGCACCGTGCAGCCGCCGGCCGACACGCCCACGGGGAGGCACGCGCCATTGCAGGACACCTGCGCTTCTGGGCAGTCGGCGGGCCCCTGTCCGCCCCCGCCGGTCTCGCTGCCCGCGCTCCCGCCGGCCCCGCTGCCCGCGCTCCCGCCGGCCCCGCCCTCGCCCCCTTGCATCTGCCCCCCAGCCCCTTGCGCTTGCCCCCCAGCGCCCTTGTCGTCGCCTCCACAACCAACGATCATCGACATCACCACGACGGTGCTCCCGAACCAATTCAGCCGCATACAACTCTCCTGTTCCGATCTGCCGACCTGTACGCGCCCGCCGGCGCACGTTTTCGTCGCCGGGGGTCGCGCTGTCGCGGCGTTCGACGGTCGCGGGAGCGATTCATTCGACGCCGTGCGTCGCGCTCGCTCCCGGGCGATCGAGGCACCAGAGAAGGCCGCTCCCGGCGCCGCCCCGCGGGGTGACCGCCGGCGATACCCGTGACGTGTGCCTCTGCTCCGCCACGGCTTCCTTGCGTGTCATAAACGTGCTCGTTCTCCTGGCCTGGTGCAGGGCGGATCTCGGCCTGGCGTCGCTCAAGGACGCCGCCGTCTCCACCCCTGGCTATCTGTCGCCAGGGCCGCCGCCGATTCAGCGAAGTTGCAGCAGCAGCGCCTCGCGCTCCCGGGCCAGCTGACCCCGAGGGAACTCCATGGCGTGCATGTCGAGCAGGCGTCGCGCCTCGACGTCAGCCCTGGCGTTGTAGGCTTCGATGGCCTTGCGCGCCTGGAGGATCAGGTCCCTCTCGCGCCCGCTCGCCCCCCGCTCAATGCGCCTGGTTAAGATCAACCCGCCCGGTCAGCTGGTCGAGCTGGACCTGACCGCCGCACTCCCCGATTGATCCAGCGGCGGGTCGCGTCCGGAGCGGCCGAGCCAGGCGCGTGTCCTTTCCGCGCCGGCGCCGACCCGCGTCGGTGAGCAGCGCCAAGAAGATGGTGGCCCCCGGGCGCCATCCTGAGCGCATTTTTTGAGGGGCGGCAAACAAGCCCAGCCGACGCCAGTAACGGGACGGAGAGCCGTCGAGCAATCGGCCTCAGACGTAGTGAACGCGCGGGTGAACGGGACGGTGCCGAACTCGCTGACGCACACCTTGACCATCCACGTTGCCGATGGCGCTCTGACCCTCGTCAGCAAGGACCGTTTGGATGTAATGTGGCCTAGGTCACCTGTTGACGCCGCCTTCCGTTAGGAGAAGTATCCGGGATCGGGGGAGGGCATGGGGCACGGGCTGAAGGCAAAGGCGCGTGCTCGTGCTGTGCGGCTGTGCCTGCGCGCTCGCCAGTAGTGTTCCGGTGCCGGCACACGCACTCGAGTTCAGCGGCGGCGTCAGCGTGGGCGGGATCCAGATCGGGATCGAGCCCAGGCTGGCCGTGAGCCCCTTCGCCGGGTGGCTCTGGCGCAGCGAGGGGGGACTTCAGGCTCGAAGCCCATAACATGCTCAGCATCGTTCCAGGCGATGGTGTCGGGTTCTACGACCGAACGGCCGTCACCCTTGGGTACGCCACGAAGACAACGACCGTCAGCCTCGGGCCGTCCCTGGCGATCTACTCGATGCCGGTATGCAATATCGTGATCTGTAACCGCGTGGTGGGGGTTGCACCAGGCGGCCGCGCCTTTGCCCAAGGGGCGACACGACCTGCCTAAAACGGTGTACTGATGAATAGAGTCGATGCCTCAAAGACTGCGACAGGAGATGTAAGTGATGCTCGAGCTGACCTTTAAGCTGACCCCAGAAGAGGGCGAGCCGCGCGACATCGTGGTTCGCATCCACGAGCCGACGCGAAACCCTCCGGGGAAAAAGTGGCCTTGGGCTGTCACTGTTGACATCGATGGGCGCCCATCTACTACATACGGGGTAGACCCTCTCGATGCGGTTGAAAACGGAGCCCAGCACGCCGCGATCGTATTGCACGGGGTCCATGGTGATGCGCTCGATCCGCCTATCGAGCCGCGGATGAAGGAGGGCCAATAATCGACTCACAGGTGCGCCACGCCTGCCCATAGCCGGGACCGAGGCGTACTCGGCTTCGGCTCCCTGGGTGCTGCTCGAAGGCGGCCGGCTCGATCGGCTGTGAGGGCTAGCCTTCGGCAGGGGACCGGCCTGCGTCGCGTCGCCTGGGGTTGGGGATCTCCGCGGGCCCGCGGCAGCGCGGGAGCGCGTCCTTGCGAGCACCAACCTCGAACCTCACCGAGCTGAACCACTGGAGCCACCAGGCCGCCGGCATCAGCGGCGATCGAGAGCTCCTCACCCACCTCGGCCTTGCAGAGGTATTAGGGCGTGGCCGGCAGACAAGGACCTCCCCGCCGAGGGCGAGGCTGAGTGCATGCGCGATGTCGCGCTGTGTCATGTCGCCATCCTACCTGGCGCAGTGGTCTGGGCGGGCGATTTAGCGGTCGGTCCGGCGAGCCGAAGGCTACTCAGCGCATTTAAACCTGGACGGACAACGATCGGCGTCCGTTTGCTCAGCCTCGTTGGAAGGTCCGGCATCACAGGCGCGGACCCGGGGGGTCGCTGCAGCAGAGACGAGGAGGTCGAGCGCTCCGGCGCGTAAGCGGCCCAACGATCTGGCGCTCACCCGCGGGCGCCCTGCAGAGCGGAGCGAGGCTGGGCGGCCCGCCGGGTGCAGCGACGAGTTGGGCAGCAGCGCTCCGGAACGCAGGGTATCGGGAGTCTCCGCAGCAACACGCGGACGGGAGCGTATCGATCATCGCGCATCCATCTCGATGTGTTCTCGAATTCGTCTGGCCCAGGCCTTGGCGAACTCGCTGCCCTCCAGCTCGATCATGTCGGCGCTGTGGAAGGCTCCGCCTTGGTGTGGCCGGCCGAGCCGATGAGCAGACTCGAACCGCACAGCCGCGAGCCAGAGCTGCCAGGGCTCGTACTCTCCGGCCAAGAGCAGCCGAGAGGCGAGGAGGAGGGCCTCCTCCCATCGCTCGCTCCAGCAGCGCGCGATGGCAAGGTAGACGTCAGAGCACCGGACACCGTGCTCCGTACCCCAGGCCCGCATCCGCGCGACGTCCGAATCCACGGCGGACCAGTCGCCCAGGTGGAGGTGCGACTCCGCGAGGGTCTTGACGAAGTACCAGCTCCCTTCGTCTCCCGCCCGTGCGCGCGAGAGGGCGCCCTCGCAGGTGGGCGCGGCGTCCTGCCACCTCTTCTGGATCACGTAGCAGCGCGCCAGGACGTTCCACGCATCCAGGCACATCGGATCGGAGGCGATCGCTCGCCGACAGAGCGCCTCTGCAGTCTTGTAATCCTCCTCGGCGCACTGGGAGATGCACGCGCTCACCGCGAGCGCGGCGGGCGCGTCCGGACGTTTGGTGAGCACCCTCTTCACCGCCTGTCGCGCACCGTCGTTCTCGCCGCTGCGATGCAGATCGCGGGCGAACTCGATCCGCGCCTCGTCGTGATCGCGGCCCCCAAGCACCGCTCGCACCAGCGCGAGGAATGCGTCCCGCGACGTGCAATGAAGGTCATCATCGTCGCGGAGGAGGACGAGCGGTGACAGCGCCGCGCCGCCATGATCCTTGATCCAGGATCGGAGCTCCCTGCACTCCGATGAATATCGCTCGCCGACATAGGATGCCACGATTTGGCTTGCCTGCTCGGCCTCGATCCGCTTTGCCCAGAGCTCGTTCTTGTCGCGGAGATCCCAGCGGCTGCGCTTCTTGCGGAAGGTGGCGTCGAAGTGGTGCGCCGCCTCGTGCACGAGGGTCCGGAGCACATCCATCTTGAGATATAGCGCGATCGGCCCGAGCGTGGCAGGGTCGCACAGGAACGCGAACAGCCGGATGATCGCGGTCTGCCGGTCATAATCGCCGGCCGTGGACGACACGAACACGCCGGGGATGAGCTCGTGCCGGAGGCGGCCGGTGAACGGGTCGCGTACCCGCGGCTCGCGGCGCGCGTTCGAGTGGTCGACGCACAGCCTTATCGCCTGGAGACCGTCGAGCGAGCCCGGCGGGAGGCGGTGCAGGACGGCCCGCACGTCTTCCTCGCCGGCCGGATGAAAGACATACGGAGCCTCGTCGATGAAGATGGGGACATGATCGGGGTGAACCGGCTGCGGCGGCAGCGCGCCTCCTCGACGCAAGCGCCGCTCGCTCTCGCGGATCGCCTGCTGACGGAGCCAATTCTTCGTCATCTCCGCTTCGATCGCCTGCGGGATCTTGGGGTCGGACCAGTCGGCTCGCTGCGCCCGCTCCAGGACCCCCCAGGTGTCGTGAATGCTACGGGCCATTTGGTGTTCTCACGTCAGGTCGAAGTGGGTTCATGCATAGGAATCATTGCGGTGTACGAGGTGCAGCCCGCCTAACGTCGCAATCAGTTGCGTCGCAGGGCCTAGCGGCGGTTTATAGCATGTAGGCGGCGAGGCGCCGCGGCCAACCTCCGTATTCCCGCGAATAGGTCGCGACGCTCCATGGCATATCTGCGTATTTCCGTGAATAGGCAGCGATTTCTGCGACCTATCTGCGCATCTCCGAAGATAGGCCGCCGCTGCGGAGACCCGGAGAGGGCGGGGCATCGGCAACCCCGCAGATCCTGCTACCTGGGGCGAGGGCGGCGTCGTCATGCTTGGAGTCCAGAACGTTCGCGAAGATTGACAACGAGACGACGAGCATCTCGTTGACAGAAGAACCGATGGCACAACCCTACGCGCCGACGGATGCGGTCCGCGCCGAGAGAGCGTCTCTCCGGTCCGCTTTGCCGCTCGATCCACCCCTTGGCCAACTCCCTCTGCGAGGTCAGCGGAGATACCGTCCCGTGTCAAGAAGAGCCCGCTCGGCAGACTCGTCTCGGGTGGGTAGGGAGATCGGGGTCGCCGCATGTCCACCTACATCCGGTCCTGCTCCACTGGTCCCGGTTTCCAGCAGGGCGGACCCGGGATCCGGTCGCGGCCCCCCCAGTCGGCCATCCCGCCCCGTTCCGTTCCGCCTGTTGGCTATGGCTCTACCCGCTGCCGGTTCCCTGCCTCACACCGTCCAGCCCGGCCCAGACCCTTACCGAAATCTTTCAGGTCACACGCAGATCCCACAAAAGCAAGAAGACACGGCTCTCGCCGTGTCTTCTTGGTGGAGGCGCCGGGAATCGAAACGCCTGCCGAGGGTAGGGATCCGCAGGGATCGCGTAGGTTTCCGCATGCGACGGGAGCGGCAACCGTGCCGTCGATGGCAGCTAAGTGCGCGAAACCGCGTCAGGCAGACGAATCGCGGACGAAACCGGCCGACCCGCGGACGGTGCTGCTCGGCCAGCTCGCGGAAGGCATGAGGGCGGCGCTCGCCGCGGGCGACGTCGAGGCGGCTCGCATCGCCCACGAGACCATCGGGCGGCTGCTCGGCGCGCAGGGGGCCGACACGGCCGGCGTCATCGACCTCGCCGCCGAGCGCACCCGGCGCGGCGGGTAGCGCCGGACGGGGCGGCGCTCGCCGCGGGCGACGTCGAGGCGGCTCGCATCGCCCACGAGATCATCGGGCGGCTGGTCGGCGCAGCAGAGACAAGGAGGTCCAGCACTCCGGCGCGTAAGCGGCCTAACGACTTGGCCATCACCCGCCGTCGCGCGAGCGAGCCGGAGGCGAGCGACCGCGCCGGTCGGGTGCATGGCCTCGTTGGGCAGCTTCGTGTACGCTTCGGAGCCATTACTTCTGCCGGGACTGCGGAGGGATGCCGATGCCGACTTCTTCCCGTAGCCACTCTTGGAGATGGCCGGCCTCCAAGCTGGAGTTGCGAATCTCATAGCCGCCACTGGTGCCGAGCTTAACTTCCCGGTACGCGTCGGATCTCTCCCACAGGTAGGCCTCGCAGCCGGCGCTGCCCGCATCACGCGCCATGGACTTCTTCTCGATTAGACCGCCTCGAGCGATCTCCGCCTTCTTCCGCATGTCGGCCAGCTGCGCAGGAGGAACGCGGCGCGACTGGAGGACGGGATTTCTGAATCGCTCTCTCAGCCCGGTCTCAAGATAGAGTCCGTCCCCGGCGGGTTGGGGATCCCAGGTCCTTCCCAGGTCATAGAACCAAATCCGGCCCTGACCATCAATGACGTGCCCGTGATGCTTACTAAGGCCCCAGGCAAAACTCACGTAGTAGCAGGAAAAAAGCGGCTTGCCCATTCTCACTCCCTTCGAATTCGGGTCCGCCTCGAGGATCGGAGGGGAGCGAGGCGTAGGTTGAGGTAAGTCGTTCGCGGCTTGTGGCTGAAGCGTGGGCTCCGGGCTTGGTTCCACGGGATCCGAGATCGCGGACCTCGCTACGGAAGGCGCGTGCGACGGAGCAGTTGATTCGTCTCGTCCGGGTTCCGACTGTTCGCGTCGCGAGCAGGAAACCGATACAAGGCTCGATGCAAGCGCCGCTGCGATGTAACTGAGGAGGACCTTGGTGTGAGTCATACGTCACCCGAAGTAGATAGCTGCCCCGTTGCCTGCCCAACATCGCAATCAGTTGCGTTGCGCGGCCTAGCGGCGGTCTATAGCATGTAGGCGGCGAGGCGCCGCGGCCAATCTCAGTATTCACGCGAATAGGTCGCGATGCTCCGCGGCACATCTGCGTATTCCCGTGCATAGGCAGCGATTTTCGCGACCTATCCGCGCATCTCCGAAGAGAGGCCGCCGCTGCGGAAACCCGGCGAGGGCGGGGCATCGGCAACCCCGCGGATCCTGCTACCTGGGGCGAGGGCGGCGTCGTCATGCCTGGAGTCCAGAACGCTCGCGTAGATTGTCAACGAGACGTCCGTCTCGTTGACAGAAGATCCGACGGCACAACCCTACGCGCCGACGGATGCGGTCCGCGCCGAGAGCGCGTCTCTCCGGCCCTCATGGCCGCTCGAGCCATCCTCGTGGCCACCTCCCTCTGTGAGGTCAGCGGAGCTACCGTCCCGTGTCAAGAGACGCCTGCTCGGCTGCATCGTCTCGGGTAGGTAGGGGGATCGGGGTCGCCTCCGGTCCACCTACAACCGGTCCCGCTTCACTGGTCCTGGCTTCCAGGAGGGCGGACCCGGGATCCGGATCGCAGGCCCCCAGTCGACCATTCCGCCTCGTTCCGTTCCGCCGGTTCGGCTATGGCCATCCGCTGCCGGTGCTCTGTCTCACACCGTCCAGCCTCGCCAGACCTCGCAAAACTTTGTCAGGTCATCCGCAGATCCCACAAAAGCAGAAGACACGGCTCTCGCCGTGTCTTCTTGGTGGAGGCGCCGGGAATCGAAACGCCTGCCGAGGGTAGGGATCCGCAGGGATCGCGTAGGTTTCCGCATGCGACGGGAGCAGCAAGCGTGCCGACGACGGCGGCTAAGTGCGCGAAACCTCGTGAGCCGGACGAATCCCGGACGAAACCGGCGGACCCGCGGACGGTGCTCCTCGGCCAGCTGGCGGAAGGCATGAGAGCGGCGCTCGCGGCGGGCGACGTGGAGGCGGCGCGCATCGCCCACGAGACCATCGGGCGCCTGCTCGGCGCGCCAGGGGCCGACGCGGCCGGCGTGGTCGACCTCGCCGCCGAGCGCGCCCGGCGCGGCGGGTAGCGCCAGCTCGGGCGGCGCTCGCGGCGGGCGACGTGGAGGCGGCGCGCATCGCCCACGAGACCATCGGGCGCCTGCTCGGCGCGCAGGGGGGCCGACGCGGCCGACGTCATCGACCTCGCCGCCGAGCGCTGCCGGCGCGGCGGGTAGCGCCGGCTGGGGCGGCGCTCGCGGCGGGCGACGTAGAGGCGGCGCGCATCGCCCACGAGACCATCGGGCGCCTGCTCGGCGCGCAGGGGGGCCGACGCGGCCGACGTCATCGACCTCGCCGCCGAGCGCAGCCGGCGCGGCGTGTGGCGCCGGCTGCGGCGTAAGCGCCCGGCCAAAGGCATCGTTACCATCCCGGCGGCGCCGGTAACCGGCGCAGCGCCGACCGTCACGATGCCGTAGGTCGGATGCTACGGTGAACCAGCGCGCGGGGTCGGGAGATGACGCGACAAGGCGGACATTTCTGGCTACATTGAATGGATGGGCAGCACTTCCCAGCCATCACGTCGCCATCACTACGTCCCACAATTCTACCTGCGCCAGTGGGCCGACGACGACAGCAAGTTGTGGTGCTACAAGCGCGAGCGTTCCGGCAAATTGAGCGAGACGCAAGTAGCTCCGCGCGCCACGGCATTTCAAGAGCATCTCTACTCGGTACGCGACACCGCACCATTCCTTCCTGAACGCACGCCCGACGTGATCGAGGGCCAATTCTTCTCGCCGCTGGACAACGCCGCCTCTCAGGTTTTTCAAAAGATTCTATCTGGACGTGGGCTACCTCTCCCGGAGACGGAAAAGACTACGTGGGCTCTTTTTCTAAATTCGCTGCTCGAGCGGGACCCTCGCACGCTTGCGACGCGCGACGAAGTCGCTCCGGCAGTCGCAGAAAAGGTGCTAGCGGAACTCAGGGCGCGATGCCGAAGTGCCGAAAGCAGGGCTCGGCTAGACGACATGATCGGCCGCGTGGATTACATGGCCATGGCGCGCAACTCCGTTCGCGAACACATGGTGAGAGAGATTCGAGATGGCGACGTAATCGAGTACTTCAAGAAAAAGTCATGGACCATCGTTGACGTAAGCGCAGAGACATTGGAGCTCATTACCTCGGACTCGCCGGCGGTGATTAATTGTGGACACAGTAAGTCGCCTGTCCACATGCTCACGCTCGCGCTAAACCCCAGCAAGCTCTTCTTGATGCAGCCAGCAGCCGAGACAATCGACGAAGAGACGCTCAAGGCGATCGTTGTGTGTCACAATCTCTCATTGTTAGAGAGCGACGGGCAGTTTTTGTACTCAAGGAGCCGATTAGAGGACGGTCCTATCATCAAGCTCCGGACGGCGGCCGAACTCTATTTCGGACGTTCCACCGAAACACATCATTCTCCCCCGGAGCAATCTGGCGACTGATTACACTGCGCGTTGCCAACCCGGGATGGGTCGCTGGCTCGGCCCTCCCAGGGGCCGACGCGGGCGGCGTCATCGGCCTCGCGCTCGCGGCCGAGCGCGACCGGCGGGGCGGATAGGCCGGCTGGGGCCGCGCTCGCGGCGGGCGACGTGGAGGCGGCGCGCATCGCCCACGAGACCATCGGGCGGCTGCTCGGCGCGCCGGGAGCCGATGCTGCCGGCGTCATTGACCTCGCCGCCGAGCGCGTTCGCCGCGGCGGGTAGCGCCGGCCAGAGCGGCGCTACCCGCGGGCGACATCGAGGCGGCTCGCATCGCCCACGAGACCATCGGGCGGCTGCTCGCTGCAGCAGAGACAAGGAGGTCGAGCACTCCGGCGCGTAAGCGGCCTAACGTTGAATTGACCTGCGGCGCGAAGCGCCGTCAGGTCCAATTCTGTGTTAAGCGGTGCCTGGTCGCGCATCATGGGATCAGACATCCCAGAGCCGCCTCTTGCCGGGCTGAGAGCCGCCGCTCGCCGCAGCAGCGGTCGTGGTCGCGCCGTACCTCTCCGCCATGGCGCCGCCAGGTCCCGCCGGCTTTCGTCCCGCTGAATTCCCCGCGGAGCACGAGCGGCCCGTGTTTCGCTCGCAGCCGCCGGGATGCTCACCCAAGCGGAGTCTCGGCCGCTGTCGGCGCGTCCAAGGACCTCGCGGCCAGCGCCGCACGCCTACGCGCCTCGCGAACCGCATCAGACCGTGTTGTATGGCCTTGTTCAGGAGCACCTCGCGGCTTCCGTTTGAGCTGCGTGCGCTTGCGGCCAAAAGGTCCGACGTCCTCGCGGCGATGGAGCGCATCTTCGCGGAGGAGATCGCCCGCGTGACCACGCGGCTCGCGAGCATCGCCGGCGCACGGACGGGCTCGGTCGGGTTCCCTCAGAGATTCGGCTCGAGCTTGAATGTTCACGTCCATTTTCACTCGCTGGCAATCGACGGCGTTTTCGAGAAGACCGCCATGGGCGTGCGCTTCCACGATGCGCCGCCGCCTTCAAAGGACGATGTCAGCGAGGTGGCGCGACGGGTGCGCGAGCGTGCGCTTCTTTGGCTACGGCGCCGCGGCTACCTCGACGAGCGCGCGGCCGAGGAGCGCAGCAACGAGACCATCGAGCCCTCCGCGCTCGATGCGTGTACCCAGCTCGCGCTCGCAGGTGGAGCGTATCTTGCGCGGCCTTTCGAGCACAAGGACAGTCCCGACGCGGCTTTCGAGCGCCGAGAGCGACGCTTCTCCGCGGCGTGCGACGGGTTCGACGTGCATTGCGCGGTGCGCATCGCAGCGGATGACGATCAGGGGCGCGAGAGGCTCGTGCGGTACTGCTCCCGCCCGACCTTCGCACTCGATCGAATCGAGCTCCTGCCCGATGGGCGTATAGCGTACTTGCTGAAGACACCTCGGCGGGGACGCACTCACCGCGTCATGAGTCCAATGGAGTTCATGGCCCGGCTCGCGGCTTTGATTCCTCCGCCGAAGATCCCGCTTGTGAGATACCATGGCGTGTTCGCGCCTCTGCCCGCCGCGCCCGCGCCCGCGCCCGCATCGCCCGCGCCCGCGTCGCCCGCGCCCGCGTCGCCGTGCGCTCCGCCGGCGCTCTCAGCGAGGTCGCTCGCGCATGCCGAGCCCACGGTGCGAGTTGAGCCGACCCTGATCTCGGTCTTGCACTGGGGGCGGCTGCTCGAAGGGGAGTTGTTCGCAACGTCGCGCTACGTCGAGTGGGCCGTGCTCATGAAGCGTTCGTTCGGCTTCGATGCGCTCCGCTGCCCGAGATGCGAACGGAGGATGCGCGTGCTTTCCACGATCACCGACTCAGCGGTGGTGCGCCGCATCCTCGATCATCTGAACTTGCCCTCGCAGCCCCGAACGGCAGCACCCGCGCGCGATCCAACGTGGGAACCGATGGCGTTCGGGTTCGACGCGGCGTAGGTGGGCACCCGGCCCGAGCCCGTCATGGCGAACGCACGTCGCGGTCGTCGAGCCAGAGCTGCACCCAATGCACGGCGTGCGGGCCCTGCGACGGGGCGAGCGGGTGTTTGATGCGCGATAGACGGCTCGCCCGGCGCCGTTCCCGCGGGGCTTGACACGGGCGAGAGCTCTATGGTTTCCTATCCGCCAAATCGATAATGCAGGCATGATGTCGAAACCAGTAAATCTCAAGTGGCGGAACGTCGTAACTGTCGCGCTCAGTGCCCTTGCCCTGGTTGTCTATTTTGTGGTCTACATCAAGGTGGCCGAATACGGACATGAGAAGAAGGCAGGCATCTCCCGGCGGGTCAGCGTCACCAGCCTGCCCTCTGTTGCATGCGTCTTGACGGCTCTGCAGGCGACGCAGGGCATCACTGCCACGCAACACACGATAGTGCCATCGGATGCCATGTGGCGCCCCACGTCCGGACGTATCGAGTTTCCGGCATACGACGTCATAGCGTATGAGTGCGGAGACTCCGGTGGCAAAGTGTACCTGCACCCTGGTGTTGGGACGCAATCGCCTCTAATTACGTTCGACTCGACGCTGTCCGCTCCGGGAGATCCAGGCGCACAGTATCCGCCCGCCAGACTGGACCGTATTCGTCTGACGCTCAACTCGGTATACTCGGAAATGTCAGCTCGCTGCGGTCCGCTGCCCGATGCGAGCTCGGTGCGCGAGACAACATATTAGGCGCTGTAGTACTACAGCCGTACTTGCGGTCCATTTGCGGCTGTAGACGGGCGGACGGGCACGGATTTCTCGACGATTTTGATGTCTACAGCCGCACCTCGGACCAAGTACGGCTGTAGTAGTAGAACGGGCGCGGAAAGGCGCCGGTGAGGTCGCGCGGGGCGCGACCGTTCAGCCCCAGCGTGAGCGGGCGCAACGTCACGCCCGAGCCAGCCGCCTCCGCGATCGCCGCCGCTGGAGAAGCGCGCAGGGAGGATGGGCGATCTTACCCGACAGACGTCGGCCCGATGATGGCGGCAGACGACGGCGACGGAGGGTTGCTCTGCTTCTCGACGGTGATGAGCAGCTCGAAGTTGGCATGTGGCACGGTCGTCTCGGTCAGCCTGCCTCTTCGGTTGCCAGCATGGTAGTCGAGCACTCCGACCCGCCGCCACGCGGACGCGGAGCTTGGACGCTGCCAAACGACGAACTGCTGGCTGCCGGCCTCGATCCGCTCGGGCGGTGCGAGGTGCGCGACGTCCACGGCCAGCCGCGTGGTCACGGCGTCGGCGTCGACATCGGCGGTGATGCGCGCATCGGCGCCGGGCGCGAGCCGCGTGCCCTCGGCGGTTTGCTCGCTCGGGCCGCCACAGCCGGCGAACGCCATGCTCGCGAGGAGACCGAGCGTGAGCGCTATCCGGCGGCCGACTCGTCGTCTCGTGTCAACGTGTTTCATCTCGCCACCTCGATCGCCTCTCTGCTTTACGGCGGACCCACTGTCCCTCTCGGGCGTCACGTCCGGGCTGGCCGGTACCCCAGCCGCCCGGCCGGGTCGTCGCGGTTTCAGCAAACATCGTGCCGAGGTGAGAGGTGAATCGGCGGGTGGCGGTGACATGAGGACAGACACGATCGCGCAACGCTCACTCCGGCCTGCTGAGACGCCGGCGGACGTCGTGATGTCACGATCGGGATCAGACGCGGGGCGACCTCGTCGTGCCGGCATCACGTGTCCGGTCGTACGCTTTCAAAGCGCGTCGGCGCTCAGCACGCCGGCTGGTGGGGAGCGCTCCGCGGGGGCCCTCATGGCCCGGCGAGGCGGCCTCTGCCTGCGCCGCCGGACGAGGTTCGCGCTGGCAGAGGGCGCCTTGCCCGAGAGGACGCCGCCTGCCCCGCTGCCCGCGGGTGGCGGGGCAGGGGAGAAGGCAATCGCAGCGATCACCTACCCCGGGCGTGGCGTGCTGGCCGGCTCATGGACCGGCGGCGGCGCGCGAGCCGCATCGCAGCGGATGACGGCGGTCGACGACCCGCGCGCGAGAGGCTCGTGCGGTACTGCTCCCGCCCGACCTTCGCACTCGATCGAATCGAGCTCCTGCCCGATGGGCGTATAGCGTACTTGCTGAAGACACCTCGGCGGGGACGCACTCACCGCGTCATGAGTCCAATGGAGTTCATGGCCCGGCTCGCGGCTTTGATTCCTCCGCCGAAGATCCCGCTTGTGAGATACCATGGCGTGGTCGCGCCTCGCTCGTCGTGGCGCTCTCTCGTGACACCCAAACCTCCGGCCCGCGCCGCGAAGTCTGAGCGGTGCGCGGGGCACGCGCCTCTGCCCGCCGCGCCCGCGTCGCCGTGCGCTCCGCCGGCGCTCTCAGCGAGGTCGCTCGCGCATGCCGAGCCCACGGTGCGAGTTGAGCCGACCCTGATCTCGGTCTTGCACTGGGGGCGGCTGCGCGAAGGGGAGTTGTTCGCAACGTCGCGCTACGTCGAGTGGGCCGTGCTCATGAAGCGTTCGTTCGGCTTCGATGCGCTTCGCTGCCCGAGATGCGAACGGAGGATGCGCGTGCTTTCCACGATCACCGACTCAGCGGTGGTGCGCCGCATCCTCGATCATCTGAACTTGCCCTCGCAGCCCCGAACGGCAGCACCCGCGCGCGATCCAACGTGGGAACCGATGGCGTTCGGGTTCGACGCGGCGTAGGTGGGCACCCGGCCCGAGCCCGTCATGGCGAACGCACGTCGCGGTCGTCGAGCCAGAGCTGCACCCAATGCACGGCGCGCGGGCCCTGCGACGGGGCGAGCGGGTGTTTGATGCGCGATAGACGGCTCGCCCGGCGCCGTTCCCGCGGGGCTTGACACGGGCGAGAGCTCTATGGTTTCCTATCCGCTGGGGCATCCTGCGCACGCCGCTCAACCGCGGCCACTTCGTCTGCCTGTTCGACCCGCGCCACGTGCGCCTCGGCGCGCGCCCCAGCAAGCGCACGTACCTCGCGCAGGAGCACGTCATCGTCTCGTACAACGGCGACCTCCGCGGCACGGTCGAGGACAGGCTCGGCGTCGAGCGACGTGTCCGCTGCTCGGTCGCGAGCTTCAGTGCGATCGGCGCCATCGTCGACGGCAGCCAGCTCGTGGCGACCTTGCCCGACGTCTTCGCGGCGCAGCTCGTGCGGCAGCGGCCGCACCTTCGCAGCGCGCCCTTTCCCTTCGCGCACCCCGCCGGCGGCATGGACCTGCTCTGGCCCGCCGCGCTCGACGGAGACGACGCGTGCGCCTTCGTGCGCGCCGCGATCATCGATATCGCCAAGCAGCGATCGTCGGTGTGACGTCGTACGGCGGGAGCGAGGGATACCCGTGCACGAGCGGCTGGCACACACCGGTCGACCGCTACGTCGACTTCATCGACCCGTTCGTCAACGCGCCGTAGGCCCGCGGCGCCCCGAGCGAGACCGCGGGGACGCGCGCCCTCCCTACCGCCCCGCGGGGCCGAACCGGCGCGCGTCGGCCGGCGTCCCCGGCGGCGGCGCCTCCGGGACGAGCTCGCCGCCGTGGGTCAGCACATGCCAGCGCTCGTCCCGCGTGTACCAGGGCTCGCCCCGGAGCTCTGGCGCAGGCTTCGGAAGCACGCCGACCCGCACGCGACCGTCGTGCACCTCGATCCGCATCAGATTCTGGGACACCTCGACCCCGCGCGCCAGGGCGAGCACCGGGTGACCCGGGCGATCCAGCGACACATCGAGGCGCCCGCCCGCCGAGGCCGCGGGCGAGCTCGCGAGGAGCGCCGCGCCGCCCGGAGCCGGCATCGCCGCGACGCCGTCCGGCACCACGACGCGCCGCCACGCCTGCGGCGCGCCCAGCGGCAGCGGGCTGCGCACGAGCGCCTGCAGCGGCTCGCGCTGCGGGGCGCTCGCGTGCCGCATCCGCTCGAGCAGCAGGAGCAGCGTGCCGTCCGGCGCCGCGATGATCCGCTTGATCGCGTCGGCCGGGATCGCGTGGGTCCCCTCGGCGCGCCACGGGCCCTGCGCGCCCCGCACGAAGAGCGCCGCGCCCCCGCCTGCGGCACGGCAGACGAGCACGCCGACGCCGGCCGCGTTGCGCAGGTCGACCGGCTGCGCGCACCCCTCCGGCGCCGCGACGGGCGTCACGGCGCCCGCGCGCTGGTCGACGACCGCGAACGTCGGCGGCCGCACGAGGTGCGCGGCGCATTTGCCGCCCGGCGGGACGCGCGCCGGATCGCAGAGGCCGTCGTCGAACGCCGCGAGCCACGTGCGCGTCGGCGGCGGCTGCCGGAAGTCCAAGCGCAGGCACAGCGCCCCTTCGCAGCCACCATGACCGCCGCCGCCCTCCCCGATGCCGGTGAGCCCGAGCCCGCCTTCCTTGCACTGCGGCTCCCGTCCGACCGCCGCGGCGCCGCGCGCAGGCGGCTCGGGCGCCGGCGGGACGAGGGCCGAACGGCGAGCGCCGGCCTCCTGGGCGATGATCGTGGTGGAGAGGCTGAGCGCCAGGCCGAAGGGCGGCAGGTCGTACAGCAGGTTGGCGGGAGCGGCCCGGGTCCACGCCCGGCCGTCGCGGCTCAGCACGGCGGGGCAGTCCGGATCGCCGTTCCAGATCCAGGAGCCCGCGCGCTCGAGCGTGCGCGGCTGGAACGTGGACCGCGCCCAGGTCTGCCCGCGATCCGACGAGACGAACGTGCCCGGGGGCGCCGCACGCCCCGGCGGCGCCGGGCGCCCGTGCGAGGGCGCCTCGGCGGGCACGCGCGCGACGAGCACGCCGTCGGGCCGCACGAGCACCGCGCGCACCGGCTTGCCCGGCGCGACGACGGCCGAGGTGAAGGTGCGGCCCTCGTCCGCGGAGACGCTGACGCGCTCCCCCGCCGCGGCCGCGATGAGGCCGCCGGCCGCGTCCCAGGCCGTCGCGCCGGGGACGCTGCCGCGCAGCTCGAAGCCGTCGGGCCGGAGCGCGGCGTGGACGTCGGCGGCGCGGTGGAGCGCGCCCTCGGGCGTCGCCGCGTAGAGGGCGTCGTCCCGCTGGCCCGCGACGCCAACCCAGATGAAGCCCGCGGGCAGCTTCAAGGGGCCGACGACGCCGAGGTCCTGGTGGACCGCGAAGGCGCCGACAGCGGCTGCGCCCGGGGCGCCGGCGCCGCTCGCACCGCCGGCTCGCCCTGCGGCGCCGGCGCCGTCTCCAGGTGCGGCGAAGACCGCGACGCGCGCGCCGAGGGCGATCTCGCGGTGCTCGCGGAACAGGTCCCGCTCGGCCAGCTCGCGTTCCTGCTCGTCGAGGGGCGGCTCGATCCAGGGCGCAGGCGGGATCGCGGCGGCCGGCAACACCAGCGGAGCCGACGGATCGACGGGACCGCCGGCGGGCCCGCCCTCGGCGCGCACCGACGCCTCCGGCGGGGCGGGAGGAATGGCGACCGACGCGGGCGCCGCTGGAGCCGGACCGGCGGCAGGACCACACGAGATCGCGAGCAGCGCCAAGGTGAAGGGCGAAAGCCGTCGAGAGATCTTCAGGGAGAGCCTCCTGCTCCACCTTTACCAGGCATCCCCGACCGGATCACCAGGCCGCGCCGCGCGGGACCGGCGGTGACGGTCTGCGCCCGGCTCGCGTGCGCTCGGCGGCATCGATCCCGTCGGGGCGCGCTCGCCGAAGGTCCGAGCGCGCTCGCCGAAGGGAGACGGGAGGTGGGGGACGGTTTGCCACGGCAAACTCGTCCTGGCCAACGCGGTGTTACTGCGCGCCGATCGAGCTGAGGAAGTCGTAATAGGCGTCGATCTTGTCCGCGGGGACCACGTCGAGGCCGGTGTTGACCCGGAACTCGTCGATCATCTGCGGAGCGAGGATCGCCTTGGTCGCGTCGAGGTCGATGGCTCTGATGCCATAGAGGATATACGGCACGAGATACCCCTCGTAATACTGCAAGCGCCGCTTCAGCGCCACCTCGTTCCGCAGCGCCCTGCGGCGGCTCCGCCCGAAGCGCCGCGGCAGCGCCGCCGCGCCCGACGAGCCTGCGCCGCCCGAGCCTGCGCCGGTCGAGCCGACAGGCGCGCCGGTCTGACGCCGCGCCGGATCGAGAACGCGGCGCGCTAGCGCTTCGGACCCGCCGCAACCCCTCCGTCATTCCGGCAGGAGCGCCTCGCTCAGCCGATCGCGCTCCGCCACGGCAGGGCTCTCCTCCGGGAAGACCAGGTTGACCTGCTCCGCGCCCCGCGCGAGGCACCGCACGAAGTCGGCGAGCCGCGCCAGGTTCTCATCGACGCGCGCGTTGGCCGCTTCGGGAGCGCCTGCGAGGGGCTGCGGCGCGGGCCTTCGGCCTGGGTGCGGCGCGGGCGGGAGCGCCGGGGAGACCACGCCTGCGCCGAGGGCGCGCGCCGCGAGCGCGCTCGGTGGAAGCGGCGCGCGGCTGCGCGAGAGCTCGCGACTCCGCGCGACGGCGGGCGGCCGGCGAGCCACGCGCGCCGCGCCGCGGCGGCCTCCTTGTGCGGCCGCCGCGCTCGGATCACGAGGCGCGCAGTCGCCCGTGGCGGGTGCGGGCCGAACGTGGTAATCAGCTGCAAGCCACGAAAGCAAGCAGAGTGGCAGAATGACACTCTGCGCAGCGTCGGGGCTTGTCGGCTGCATTACCGTGTTAGGCACCGTCTTAGTAGCGTGCATAGCTTTTTATCGATTCCTGCGATGTCTTTTGCGACTTCTCGCGACCTACGCCCCTTCCTTGGTCGCGTATGAACTTGAGTGTAGACTCGGTCGACACTGGGGGTCGCGACGAGTTTGAGGCCTTCGTAGCTCCCGGCCATCCACTGCGCGAAGATGTCGGCAGCATCCTTGTGCCTTTGGGTTTTTGCAGCAACTGATTTGAAGCAAGACATCAGGGCCTCCCTCTGGTCCTGGGCATTGCGAACTGTATCGCGTCTGCTCTCGTTCCGGCCGTGGGGGCCATCGGCAAATTGATGGAAGGAGAGCGCTCGCAATCCCATAAAGCTGGGTGCGTCGAGTGTGCCCGAACTGGAACCATAAATTCCCAAGAAGCGGCTTCCTCCATCGTGGGTGATTAGCTCTCGTTTGAGACGTGCAAGAAGCTGGAGATACCGTACCTGGTGAACGCAGTGCTCTGTGAGACCCTTGGAGCATGTCTCATCGCAGTCCCCGTACGCCCTTGAACGAGAGCTATTGGGCCAAGAGGTCGGAGCTGGGCCTGCTCGGAAGGTGAATTGTCGCACGTTGGCGAGAGCCTTGATCTTCTTCCTTATCGCGTCGAACGCGCGGCCAGTCGAGTTGTTCTGATTTTGATTGTCCGCCAGACGCTCGTGGAAGATGACTATCTGTGCATCGGGTGCTGCATGTTTGCGAACCTTCTCGTACTCGTCATCCAGCCAACGTTTCGACGCCGCGTCTAACTGAGTCGTGAGTGGGCTCGCATAGGTTGTGAACCCCGTGCGAATGATATCAGTAACAGCTGTGCTACCGAGGTGGTCTGCGATCAACGCTAACAGGCCGGTAGAGACTTTCTGATCGAGCACTTTCGCGGATGAATCCTCGCGGAAAATTGCCTCGCGCGTAGCTTTGAGCCTTGAGTTGATGCGGACGCACCTCGGAAGGTTCACCTTGATCATCTGCACTTGGGCATCAAAGCCGAGCGCTGACGCAAAGCTCGTCGCTCGGGTCGCGTGAAGCTCTGTAGCCTTGAGCTTCCCTTCAGTCTTGAAGCAGCCGTCGGGAACATCGAAGTAGCCCACTCTGACCTTCGGCAGCGGAAGCCCCAGGTGTTTCAGGACCAACAGCAGAGCCACAGTATGATAGATGTCGCCTGAACTATTCAGAGGAGGATGATTAAAGGTGAAAGTGTCATCGGGAAGAAACATGTCGAGGTTATTGGTCGTAAGCGCCCGGCCAACGCCATGGGCACAGCCCCTTGCGGCTCTCGCCGGGGTCGACGATGCTGGGCGCGGGGCGGCGTCGGCCCACGACTCGGCGCGGGCACAGACGGTCCTGAAAGAAGGCCCGGCGAAGCGGCATCCGCCTGCGTCGCCGGCCGAGGCTCGCGTTGTTCAGGTCGCGTCGGTATCGCCGGCGCTCGGAGCAGCGCGCGACGATCTCGCCCATGCGTCGGGCAGCAACTCGTCCAGGCGGTCGCGCTGCCAGCCCGCCTGCAACCTGCCGATGACGTCTGTCGCCCAGGCGAGCGGGTTGACTCCGTGCATCCGACACGAGCCGAAGATCGTATAGCCGATGGCCAGGCGCTGAGCGCCCTTATCGGAGCCCGCGAATAAATAGTTTTTTCTTCCGAGGGCTACACGTCTTAGCTGCCGCTCGACTTCGCCGTTGTCTATCTCGAAGCGTCCATCCGTGAAGCAGCGCCGCCACGCAGCCGCCTGATTGATGGCGTACTGGGTAGCGATGCAGAGCGGCGTACCTGGTACGAGCCGAAGGTGCAGCTCGTGAATCCACTGATACAGCTCGTCCACAACGGGGAGCGACCGCTCCTGCCGGCGCGCCAGCCGCGCCTCCGTGGACAGCGCCTCCTCTTTGCAGGTCGACTCGATTCGGTAGATGGCTTTGAAGTACGAGAGCGCTACCGCCGCTCGCGCGTCGCCACCCTTGGCCGCCTTCTCGAACTTGGCGCGGATGTGCATCCCGCAGCCGAGCCGACGCTCCTCGGGCACGATCATCTCGCCGTCGTCGCCTCCGCGGAGCATCGCGCCATAGCCCGCGTACCCATCGCCCTGCAAGTAGCCGGTGAAGCCCTGCAGCAGCGCGGCTGGATGCTTCGCCTTCCAGTCCGGTGCGTACAGGAACGCCACGAGACCCGCCCCGACGAAGGCCCAGATATGACCTCGCTTCACCCCCGCCGGATGATCTCGATCCAGCACCCGCATCCCCGTGTCGTCGGCGCGCAAGTAGAACGAGTCCAGCACCCGCTCCGCGATCCTCTCAGCCACCGGAGCGAGCACGTCGAGCGCGAAGGCCGACCAGTCGCCCAGAGTCGACGGAGACAGCGACACGCCGAAGCGAGCGTATTGCTGCGACTGCCGGTACAGCGGCATCGAGTCCTCGAACTTCTCGACAAGGATGCTGGCGAGCAGCCCCGGTCCCGGACGCCCTCGGTCCATCACCTTCTCGCTGTCCGCCGTCGTTACACCCTGCTCCGGGCAGCGCGGGCAGGCGAGCTTCTCCCGCTGCTCCTCGATGATCTTGAACTGCGCCGGCACGAACTCGAGCACTTCGCTCGTACGATGGCCAATGCACTTCTTGTCCGCGCCGCACTGCGGGCACGTCCGCTCGGCCTCGGGGACGGGCACCACGCGCGTCTCACGCGGAAGGTGTTCGGGAAGCGGCGCGCGCCCGCCCCGTCCTCGCGGCGGCTTCGGCGGCTCAGGGGGTTGCGGCACCAGCCCCTGCTCCGGCTGCGGCGCAGCGTCCGCGCCGAGCTCCGAGCCCGCCGCCCCCGGCGGAGCTTCCGCCCCGAGCTCGGCGAACATCAGCATCAGCTGCTCGGTAGAGACCTGCTGGCTCTTGCGGCCGTACAGCTCGGTGGGTGTCAAGATAGTTGTCCGTTGATTCGGTCACATCCTCGTGAGTGCTTGAGCCTCGTGAGTGTGGGGGTTGAGGGTCACGGGACCGATCGGGGTCCAGTTGCGTGTCTGGCCGGTCCAGCGCAGGGGCGTCCTGCGGCGGGCCCGCTGGTAGAGGGCATGGCGGGCGGCGAGCAGCGAGCCGTCGCGCCCCCGGTGTCGGTCGTCGGGCGTGACGAAGCGGATGCTGCTGTGCAAGTGCTCGCCGTTGTACCAGGCGACGAAGCGCTCAACCCAGTGGCGTGCCTGCTCCACGGTGGCAAACGGGCGGCGTGGGTACTCGGGCCGGTACTTGAGGGTGCGGAAGAGGGCCTCGGCGTACGGGTTGTCGTCGCTGACGCGAGGGCGGCTGAAGGAGGGCACGACGCCCAGGCGCTGGAGGGTGGCGAGCATGGTCGAGCCCTTCATCGGGCCGCCGTTGTCCGCGTGCAGCACCAGGCAGCCGGAGCCCACGGCTTCGCGACGGCAGGTCTGCTCGACGAGACGAGCGGCAGCGAGCATCGACTCGTCGGTCTCGACCGACCAGCCGACAATCTTGCGACTGTAGACGTCCACGATCAGGTACAGGAAATAGAACGCACCGCGCACCGCGCTCTTCAGGTAGGTGATGTCCCAACACCACACCTGATTGGGCCTCTTGGCGACGAGCGCCCGAGGACGATGGGCGCTCGCTGGTCGAGCCGGATTGCGGTGCGCCAGCAGCCCCTGCTCGCGCAGGACGCGGTAGAAGCTCGACTCCGATGCCAGATACACGCCGCGGTCGGCCAGACGCGGGACGATCTGCTTGGGCGAGAGGTTGCGGAACTCGGGGCTATTGGCCGTCTCGACGATCCTTCGACGCTCCGCCTCGGTCAGCTTGTGCACCGGCGCGTGGTGCGGTCCGGCTCGACCGTCCTCGCCGCCAGCCTCCCCTCGCCAGCGGGCGACGGTACGCTCACTGAGTCCGAGCGCACGGCAGGCCGCTGCGAGTGTGGCGCCGCCACGGACGGCCTCGTCGATGAGCTCGAGCGTCACCTGTCGGTCTCCGGGTCCGTGTCGTCGTCCCCGTCCCCCCAGATGGCCTGGGCTTTTTTTTGGAGCACCAGAATGGCCGCCGCCTCGGCCAGCGCCTTGTCCTTGCGCCGCAGTTGCCTCTCTAGCTCCCGAACCCGCCGCGACGGGGCCGTGCCGTGCCCTGGTTTTGCCGGCCCGCCCAGCGCCTCCAGCGCGGCCTTGCGCCACTCGCCGAGCTGCGCCTCGTGCAGCCCCTCGCGGCGGAGGAACTCGCCCAGCTCCCGCTCGGAGAGCGCGGCCGCCTCCGTCACCGCGCGCAGCTTCTGCTCCGGGGTCCAGTCCTCCGGGCGGCGAGCAGCGGCAGGAGGCGGGGGCGCGGAGCGGTGAGCGTCATCGGACATGGGCGCGAGGCTACGAGCATCGCGAAGCCAGCGCGAGAGCGTCGTCTGATGCACCCCCGTCTCGACGGACAGCGCCACCGCCGTCGGTCCTCCTGGGGCGAGCAGCCGTTGGACGATTTTTCTTTTGAAGGATTCTGAGTACTCTCTCACCTCAAAGCCTGTCTCCGCTCCCCGAACGCGGTGACCTGATCGTGCGTAAGCGGATCAGATCGGGCGCCAACTTCTCTGACACGGGGGGAGCTCGCGCAGCGCGCTTGCGAGCCTCGCCGAGAGCGCGGTGTTCTTGTCGCGCAGCTGGACCAGCAGTCCGAGCACCAGGTCGATGAGCTCCGGAAGCTGCCCGGCGGCCGCCAGCTGCTCGAGCTTGCTCCGCACGTCCGCCAGATCGGCGGGCAGTTGTGCCTGGGACTGAAGAGGACTGGTCACGTGGCGCGCGAGATAGCTATCCCACGCGCATCCATCAAGCTTTGCTTCGACGGAGCAATTTTTCTCACGCTGGGTCTCCAGCGCTTGCGCCGCACGGCCTCGGACAGGTCGAACCCTTCGAGCATCAGCGACAGCTCGGCCGCCTCGACCTCGACGTGGGTGGCCCCCTTGGGCAGGTCGCGGGCGAGGTGGAAGCGCCCGCGGGCCAATTTTTTCGCCACGATCATGTAGCCGGTGCGGTCCCAGAACAAGACGCGCACCTGGTCACCACGCCGATTCCTGAACACGAACAGATGCCCGCAGAGCGGGTCAGCTCCGAAGCGCTGAGAGACCAAGGCCGACAGCCCATCAAAGCTCTTGCGCAGGTCCGTGGGCTCGGCTGCGATGTACACGCGCACCGACGGCGGCAGCGTCAGCATGGCGTCTCCTCGGCCGCGAGCGCCAGGACCCGCTCGAGCGTGGCCGGGTCGAAGCCCGGCCGGACCCGCACCACCCGCCCGTTGGGCAGCGCGATCTCGATCGGCTCCGGCGCGACGATCGATGCGTCCGCCACCACGTGGACCGGCAGAAAGCGCGGTGCTTCGGTCAACGACGACGGCGAGGGCTGTGAGGGCCGGTCAGCTCGCAGCTTCCAGCGCCACCAGTAGAGCTGCTTCGGCTTGTATCCTTCACGCCGCGCGAACCTCTCGGCGCTCAGCCCGCTGCGCTCCCATCGCTCCACCCGCTCGGCCCACTCCGCCTTCGTCGCCATCGCTTCCTCCTTCGCGATGGGGATAGGTAACCGGCGCCACGCCGACGATCACGATGGCGTTGGTCGGGCGCTTACGCTCGGCGCGCCAGGGGCCGACACGGCCGGCGTTATCGACCTCGCCGCCGAGAGCAGCCGGCGCGGCGGGTAGCACCCGCGCGGGCGACGCTCGCCGTGGGTGACGTCGAGGCGGCGCGCCTCGCCCACGAGACCATCGGACACCTGCTCGGCGCGCCGGGGGCCGACGCGGCCGGCGTCGTCGCGTGGCGTCATGGATCTTGCGGCAGAGCGCAGCCGGCACGGTATATAACTTCGGCTCATCGTTTGGTGGTGGGCCAGCATCGTCTGCATCGTCAAGATACCACTATCTCACATAATAGGTCAATGTCGCCACTTGGAATATGCCTGATGCTGAGCACACCAATCCGCGCGCTGTTCACTTGTACGCTGCGTTGGGAGCCAGCCCATGGCCACATCTAATCCCAGACACCGGTTCCGCTAGTTAGATAGGATAGGCTCATTGAAGTCAAATCCACAGTCAAGTCTAGCACTACGACAAAACTCACTGTGTCCACCGCTTCACCAGGACTCTCAAGAGGGTCGCAGGTCGACGCAAGCGATGTATTCTCCGGAGAGTCATTCTTGTCCAACTCAGATGGCGCCCGCGGGATCGCTTGGACGACCTAGTCTGCCACTCGCTCAGTCACATCTAGCTCAACACGACATAAGCACAAGTCGAAGCGATCGGGAGTTAACCAAGGGAGGTAAGCGATGAAGCGCAGTGAAAAGAAGCACCGCGCCCGCACGCAAGGTGAGCCCGAAAAGGTGAGTTCGACGGCGCCCCGACTGCCGCGCGCCCTTTACACTACCGGATTCGACGAGCTCGCGAGTCGCTGGTTCAAGAACCCAAAGGCCCCCTCGAAGCTTGCTCCTGCCGTGATTCTTGGTGCGGCAGCAGAGACGCTGCATGTTTCAGAAGCTCTCCTCTTGTCGCCCGCCGTATGCTGCCATGTATACGGCGAAAATGTTCCTCTCTGTCTACTTATCAGAATTTTCGGTGTCGAGGGTGTAGAGCAGCTTCTGGAGGAGAGCTCCCTGCAGTTTCTGTTGTGGCGACCGATGGTGCTTTACTGGCCGCTGGAGCAGAAACAAAAGATTACGGGCATTGACCCTCTTGCAGCGGGTAATCATAGCGATCCTGCTCACAGCGATCCTCAGGCCTCGGTTGAAATGGGTCTTAGAGGATGGTCTGGTCTGCCCTGGGCGAAGCTCGAACGGCTTGCGAAGCTCGCCGCCGAGCGAACACATCTGCCCGCCGCAAACGTGCCTCACGATGCGATCGGCGCGGTGCGTTCAGCCTATGATGGCGGGGCGCTGCAGCGATTTGGCTTCGACAAGAACAAGTCGCGTGAAAAATTGGATGACGCTGGCAGAAAGCGTCTATCTGGTCTTGCCGAGGATATTGCGAAAGGGATCGTTCTCTATGACATGGAGTTCGACCTGCATGAGAGCGACTGGGCATGGAGACAATTGCTTCGATTCGGGGAGATTGTGAACGACTCGGGTGTTTTTGAGGCTGTGGAGAAAGGTCTCATCCTGGAACACCTACCGAGCATTCCGAGGCTCTTGGCTCAGAATATTATTACGCCACAGGATGTGGTGCGCCTTCGCAATGACCCTGCAACGCTTGAATTTCGCCAATGGCTTTGGGGACAGCCGAACCCGCGCGACGCGGAAGCCGTTGCGAAAGCATGGTTGGCGAGCATTCATGGTAAGCCGTTAAAGGATCGTGTTTGGTTTAAGCATGTGCGACTATCGACGTTTAGCGCTCTTGGCGGAATCGTCGGTACCGCCATCGGATCGCCCGAAGGTCTCGTCGCCGGCACACTGGTCGGCGCTGCGCTGAACCAGACGCTTGGCGCAGTCGACACGTTTGGTCTCGAAAAAATGCTTAGCAAACCGAGTCCTCGCCGTTTCGCGGATTTACTTCGGCGAAAGGTCGCAAAACATGCCGCAGACGGTATGTCCGATGCGCCCCGAAAACAGCGCCGAGCGAAGGCCGCCAAGCAGCGCAAGGTGAAGAAGTAAGCTCCTCCCATCATGCGGTGGCCTTTTACAGCTCCCGACGTAAGCACTGGGACCGGAGGCTTGGTGTCAACGAGACGACCGTCTCGTTGACAGAAGATCCGACGGCACAACCCTACGCGCCGACGGATGCGGTCCGCGCCGAGAGCGCGTCTCTCCGGCCCTCATGGCCGCTCGAGCCATCCTCGTGGCCACCTCCCTCTGTGAGGTCAGCGGAGCTACCGTCCCGTGTCAAGAGGCGCCCGCTCGGCTGCATCGTCTCGGGTAGGTAGGGGGATCGGGGTCGCCTCCGGTCCACCTACAACCGGTCCCGCTTCACTGGTCCTGGCTTCCAGCAGGGCGGACCCGGGATCCGGATCGCAGGCCCCCAGTCGACCATCCCGCCCCGTTCCGTTCCGCCGGTTCGGCTATGGCCATCCGCTGCCGGTGCTCTGTCTCACACCGTCCAGCCTCGCCAGACCTCGCAAAACTTTGTCAGGTCACCCGCAGAGCCCACAAAAGAAAAAAGACACGGCTTTCGCCGTGTCTTTTTGGTGGAGGCGCCGGGAATCGAAACGCCTGCCGAGGGTAGGGATCCGCAGGGATCGCGTAGGTTTCCGCATGCGACGGGAGCGGCAAGCGTGCCGACGACGGCGGCTAAGTGCGCGAAACCTCGTGAGCCGGACGAATCCCGGACGAAACCGGAGGACCCGCGGACGGTGCTCCTCGGCCAGCTGGCGGAAGGCATGAGAGCGGCGCTCGCGGCGGGCGACGTGGAGGCGGCGCGCATCGCCCACGAGACCATCGGGCGTCTGCTCGGCGCGCCAGGGGCCGACGCGGCCGGCGTGGTCGACCTCGCCGCCGAGCGCGCCCGGCGCGGCGGGTAGCGCCAGCTCGGGCGGCGCTCGCGGCGGGCGACGTGGAGGCGGCGCGCATCGCCCACGAGACCATCGGGCGTCTGCTCGGCGCGCCAGGGGCCGACGCGGCCGGCGTGGTCGACCTCGCCGCCGAGCGCGCCCGGCGCGGCGGGTAGCGCCAGCTCGGGCGGCGCTCGCGGCGGGCGACGTGGAGGCGGCGCGCATCGCCCACGAGACCATCGGGCGTCTGCTCGGCGCGCCAGGGGCCGACGCGGCCGGCGTGGTCGACCTCGCCGCCGAGCGCGCCCGGCGCGGCGGATAGTTCCGTCGAGTCCTCACCCCAGCTGTCAACCGTAGCCTCTTCAATCCGTGAATTCGCACGCTTCGGGCTTACGCGCCTTGAGCGATTCAGCTGCGATAAGTCATTCTTCTGGACCGCGGTGACCTGTGCCCAGTTTCAGCGTGTTGGCCGATCGGTCTTCCTCGCGGTTCGATAAATGAAAATCAAGATCTTCTGGATCGAAATCGATTAGCAGCCCGTGTTGTCGCATCCGCAGCTCGGTGGGGAGCTTAAAATGCGGCACTCGGGAGAGTGCGCCTCCAAGGAGGCTTGATACTACCATCGTTAAGCCAAGTGCTGCCATGATTAGAGCTATGAGGCCCATCAAGAGGGCAGCAATGGAAGCAGGCGAAAACCTGAAGTTTGACCAAGGGTACGGAGAAATATCAGGTTGGGCTTTCCAAAATGCATACACTACATACCCCGGAATTGCTGAGAGCCATGCGATTATGGATCCGAAAAAGAATTGGAATGGATCGAACCAGCTGTCTCTCACATTTGCCGACTCCGGCAGATGCTTGAATTTAAGCGAGCGAGGTAGGTCATCTGCGAGTAAGCGAAATTCGACATCCTTCGATCGAAGTGCGCCTCCGAGAAGTAGCTTGACGAATATGAATTCGCCCTTGTTCATGAGGGGGAATATTAGTCTTATGGCCGGAGGAGTTTTCGGCTCTGCGAAGACCTCGATCTCGGCGGCAAACTCGTTGGGATGTCGGTAAATGATGGATGCGTCAAGAACCCTGATGCCAGGCGGGAGGTGCATGGTTAAGGGCTCAATGATGTTGCTGATCGCGCGTTCCCCGTCGTTGGCAACCAAGAACTCAAGCTGGTGAAGATCGTCTACTTCTTCGCCACGGAAGGTGAAGTGTAGCTGGTGCCGAACATCGGGATCGATGCCGCTAAATATGCGTGCACTTAGCCACTTATACACCGAGAGCTGCTTGAGCGTCGACTTTCTGTAGTAGTAGTGCGACACTACGGTGCCGGCGACGATTCCGAAGAGCGCGAGTGCTATTTCTTCCATCGGTGTTGATGTCTTGAGGCGGTCATTCGGTGGCGTGCGCGATGCTCTGAGCGGTTCGGGAAATGAGTCAAAGGGAGGGCTTGCCTCTCCCGGCCCTTGCCTGGCCCTCACATCGTAGACGTCGAGTATGTGCCAATGTGACCAGGGACCTTGCGAGAGGGGGGTGACAACGAGACGAGCGTCTCGTTGTCAGAAACCCGGACGGCGCGATTCGGTTGCCTCCGAGTGTGGGTATCGATTGCCCTTCTCGTGCTGACCACGTAAGCTCGCCGGACAAGCAAAGTGCCGCCCGCGGGTGCTGGTAACACCCCGGGCGGCGTGGCCGAACCCCGATAGAGCGAGGTCCGACATGTCCGTTGTATACTTACGCCCCCCGGCGGGCCAAGGAACCGATCCGCCTTCAGGACGGGCCGCTCGCCCGCCCGCTTCCTGTTCTGCAGACGGGCCCGCCGGCCCGCGGTTCCCCCACGAGGACCACAGGAGGCGCGCGTGAAGCCCCGGCGGAAGGGGGCCGGACGCCCGCCTGCCGCACGACACCCCAGGAAGCGACCGAGCATCGAGGAGATCCTTGCCGAGCGCGGCATCGTCCTGGCGACGCTCGCTGGCATCCCGCGGCGCGACCGCCGCGACGTGGAGGCCGAGGTGTTGCTCAACGCCTGGAACGCCGTCCGCCGTGGGCTCTACAGACCAGACCCGCGGGATAAGCCCAGGGACGCGCTACGCAAGTGGCTCCATGGCATCGCCTGGCGCCTCGCCTCGCACTACGTCCACAGCGCGTGGTCGAGGCGCGCCGTGCTTCATCCGGAACCGCTCGGGTTGCTGCACGAGCCAGTCGGCATCGACATGCACGCCCAGATCGAGGCGCGGGAGGTGCTGGACGCCATGGCCAGCTTGCCGCCCTGGCAACGCGACGCGCTCCTCTCGGTGGACGACCCGCTGTCGCTGGTCGCGTACGCCAAGCGGCGGCGCATGAACCCGAGCACCGCGGCGTCGAGGCTCCGCATCGCTCGCGAGGCGCTGGCGCTGAAGTTGAGGAGGTGGCGCCGATGAGCGACCGCGAGACACGCCGCGCACTGACCCGGGAAGACCTCGCCTACCTTGCGGAGCAGGCGCGCGCCCTTGACCCGTACGTCGTCCACCGCTGGGACCATGACCGGCTCTGGGCCGCCGTGCTTGCCGCTCAGATGAGCGCGACGACTCGCGCGGACCGCGAGGCCGTCGCCGAAGCGCGCGGCGCCTTGCAGATCCTCGACGCCATCGAGCGGCACTTCGTGCGGCACGACAGGTAGGCGCTCCACGGGCGGCGCATGCCGGGCGAGCTACGCGGAGCCTCGCCCCCACGCACGCCTGGCGAAGCGCGGCGCAGCCCGTCGGCCTCAGCATCGCCACCGCCGACGAGACCGGGGGTTCGATCGCTCCCCGGCCGTGCGGCCCTGAGATCACTCCCACATGCTGTAGGCTCGAAAGGATGCGGCCGGCGAGGGTGGAGCCTCCCGGCCGCAGACAATCACACGCGAGGTGACTGTGGCTTCGAAAAGGGTAAGCGCGACCGCAGGTAAGGGCAAGGCGACGAAGAAAAACAGCGTCAAGGCGAGCAGGGCCGCTCCCACGCGTCAACCAAAGGCGGGAGCGGCGCCGAAGGCGCACGAGGCTGTTCCGGAGCCGGCTCAGCTGCCGCCCGAAGACTTCGGGGAGATGCTCGCCGTGTTCGCGGCATCGATCAACAGTCCTTTTACAGCATCCCTCGCGCTCCAGGCCTACAACCTGGGACTCCACCTTTTTATTCAGGGAACGAACCCGGGCTATCCCTATCCTGAGATGAGCCGGATCCTAACTATGCTTCAACGGGCGATCGGAGATGTCGCGCGTGATGGCGGCGAGGGTGGGGCGCGCCACGCAAAAACCTTCCTTCAGGCCATGATCAGATCGACCGAGCGGTACCAGAAGCAACGGAAACCTACCCATCGAGAGGCCGTGATGAACGCCCTCCGGTCACGCGGTTATGCTCTGACCCACGACGGGCGTAGGGAGATTCAAGGCCCCTCCTACGCGTTCATTGCGAAGGCAATTTTCCACAACCAGCGCTCGCGGGCCGATATCGAACAGCAGGTCGCGGATCTGGCTGAAAAGCTCGCCGCGCACTTCGGCCCGAATGGAATCGATCCGGAGAGCGATCTCGACGAGGTTGCGAGACAGGCATTCAAGATCGCCGGGATCAACCCGCACAACGCGCTGGACGCTAACGAACGTATGAGAGCGTTCCGGACGCGCCAGCAACGTCGCGCGTAACCGGCTGGGGGCCCTGGGCGGTTATAACAGACGAAGGGGTGCGTTATGTAGCGGCTTGCTCGTCGTCGGGCCGTGCGGCTTGATGTGCGCCCATATGAACAGCAACGCGCACAAGAACGCTGGTCGACAGGGGCGGCCCCGGCGCCGCCCCTCGAACCTCACGATCCCGATCGACCTGCGCGAGAGGCTCCGCGCGCTGTCGGAGGCGACGGGCATCCCGCAATCCAGGATCGCAGAGCAGGGCATCCGAATCCGCCTGGCGCAGATCGAGCGCGCCCAGTCCACACCGGAGCGTAAGCCGTGAGCGCCGCGGTTCACGTCGCGACGCTGTTACGCATGGGGGCGGACGCACTGGACGTGCAGGTCCGCACGATGCGCGCGCAGGCGGATGCCATCGAGGTAGGCGGCATCAGCGTCCAGCTGACGCCGCGCTACGCAACGGCGAAGTTGAACCCGCTCGGCTCCGCCCGGGCGTTTCTGGACGCCGGGCGCCGCGGGCACTTCGCCACGTTCAAACGCAGGCGCGAGGTCGTCGCGCTCTGGACCGACGTCGAGACCTGGATCGAGAGCCGAAAGCTGGCACGTCGTGAACGCAAGCCCGTAGACGACGCGGACGACGATCGCGCCCTGCTCGAAAAGGCGGGAATTCCGCTCCGACCGTCGAACCGTCGCACGACGCGAAGGTGACCGGGAAGCCTTATGAAGGGGTGTTCAAACACCACCGCCCCGCACGCCGGGAGCAGCCCCTACGTCGTCGGGGCACGGGTGGATGCGCTGGCGATCCGCTACCCCATGCGCGTCTGCCCCGCAGTGCTGCAAGAGCTGGCGCGCGCCAAGTTGGAGGCGCGCAGCGGCGGGGCGTGCGTCGTGCTCGCAGGCGAGCGCTTCGCGGTCGAGCGGCAGGGCAGGCGGGGCAAGGCGTTCTGTGCGGTCAGTCCGAGCGGCCGGGTCTTCGTCGGGGAGGGGGGCATCATCGTGGATCTCGCGGTTCCCTTTCTCGCGTCGCGCCCCTTGGCGGAAGCCGTGAACCACGCCGCAGAGATCGCCGCGCACTTCGCCGGCTCCGACTCCGAGACGCCAGCAGGCCAGGTCCAAGAGCTCGATCTCTGCGTTGATCTCGCAGGTACGACGTTCAGCGAGGCCGATCGGGAGGCGTTCGTCGGCCGGCTGCGCCGCATGAGCAGCTTCCGCACCGAGATGCGGCGGACGCGCAACGGCCCCATAGTCACGGGCTTGCATGTAGGCGACAGGCGAAACCTGATCTTTGCGCTCTACAACAAGACAGAGGACCTGCGTGGGAAGCGCGATTCATCCCGCCCCACTATGGAGCGCGCGGGGTGGATGGCGCACGGTTGGGACGGGGAGGGGCAAGTGTGGCGGACGGAGATTCGCCTGCGCGGCCGCCAGCTGACCGAGCTCGGCCTACGCTCGCCGTCGTCGTTGCCCGAACATCTTGATCCCGTGTGGCAGAGGTTCACCCGCAAGACGCTGCGTCTTGTCCTACCCGGAACAGCAACGCGCAAGGAGCGCTGCGAGGTGGATCCACGCTGGGCGGTTCTACAACAAGCCGTGTTCACGCAGTCCGGAGCGCTCCCCGCGGTGCGCATGCATCGAGCTCGGGGCGGCGCCACGTGGCCTCAGGTCATTGGCGCGATGGTCTCACGCCTGGCCGGAGACGGGCTCTCCCAAGACGCGGCCGAGGGCAAGATCCGAGCATTCCTGCGCGCCGTGGGTGCCTCGGACGCGGCTGTCGATCTCACGGCGCGCGTGAGCGCCGGATGGGCGCGGCTGGGCGGTGCCGCTTCGGAGAGCGCAGAGGCGCTTGCGGCGGACAGATCCAGTGTGGAGCACGCCAATCCGCGGATGATGATGGCCGAACACTTGATTCAAGGGATGGTCAAGGCGCACGTGGCGGGCGACGTCGAGATGGTGCGCATCGCGTATGACGCGCTCGGCTGGATTGTCGGCTCCGACGCGGCGCCGCGCGGGACGGTGGTCGAGATCGGCGTGGCGCGGAACGGCGTTCCTGCCCCGCCGAGCCCCGGCGCTCGTCGTGCTCGGCTCGCGACGCTGGCAGCGAGCCAAGGCCCCGCGTGCTCGTCGCCATCGGCTTCCAGGCCCATGCAGGCCCATGGCGGAGAGGCGGAGCGGAACGCGAACGGAGTGCGCCGCCGCTTCGATCCACGAGGCTACGATGGCGCCTGATTCTTCGTACGCGAAATATCTTGACAGGGCGGTGCTAGGACATTGTTCTTCCGACGTCCCCAAGCACGCGGCATGCCGGCCCGCGCTGATTTACTCGCAAGTAAATCAGCGCGGGCCGGCATGCCGCGTGCTGGGGACGTGAGGCTTTCCCGATGGACACCATCGTGCTTGGGTTCGACCCTGGTGCCGCCCGCGTGGGATGGGCTGCGCTCGACGTGGACGCGGCAGGCGCGCGGCACGTCGGCTCCGGCGTGCTTCCCGTCGACCTCGCGGGCGATCCCGGGCTCGAGGCGCTGCGCACGGCCGCAGGGGCGCTGCTCTCGCGCTACCGCCCGGCGCTGGTCGCCGTCGAGCGCGTCGTCCGCGTCTTCCCCCGCCCGCGGTTCTGCGCTGCCATGGCCAGCGAGCTCTGTGGCGCGTCATGGGTCGGGGCCGAGCTTGCCGGCCTCGCGGCGGCACGGGGGCTCGTCGTCCGCACCGCGACGCTCCAGGCGGTGCGCTCGGCCCTGGGATGCGCCAGAGCAGGGGACGCCGCGCTCGCCATCGCCATCCGCGCGCGGGTTGCCGGATGGCCCGCCCGGTCGAGCGAGCACGCGCGGGACGCCGCCGCGGTCGCGTGGAGCACGATCCGCGAGAAGGGGCCTGCGCCCGCGTCGCAGCCGTGGGCGATCTCGGCAGAGCTCGATAGCAATCTCCCTTGACCGGATACATATTGAGATACATTATGTACACATGGGCGAGCGGACGAGGGCGATCGGGTACGTGCGGGTCTCGACCGAGCATCAGGCGGACGGCGGCGTGAGCCTCGCGGCGCAGCGGACGAAGCTCGAAGCCTACGCGACGGCCATGGATCTCGACCTCGTGGACATCATCGAAGACCCTGGCGTCAGCGCCAAGACGCTCGACCGCCCCGGCCTGCAACGCGCCCTCGGCATGCTCGACGCTGGCCAGGCTTCCGCGCTGCTCGTGGTGAAGCTCGATCGGCTCACGCGCAGCGTGCGCGACCTCGACGCGCTGATCGCCGGGTACTTCGCCGATCGCTTCTCGCTCCTGTCGGTCGCCGATTCGATCGACACGCGCTCTGCCGCGGGTCGCCTCGTGCTGAACGTGCTTGCGTCGGTCTCGCAGTGGGAGCGCGAAGCGACCGCCGAGCGCACGCGTGACGCGCTCGCCCAGCTTCGCGCCGATGGCGTGCGGCTCGGCGGGGCGGCGCTCGGGTGGGTTCACACCGGGGAGGCCGATGCAGACGGCCGGCGCATCATCGCCTGCGTGCAGGACGAGGCTGCGACCGTCGATCGGATCCTCGCGCTCCGCGCCGATGGCCTCTCGCTGCGCGAGATCGCAGCCACGCTCACCGACGAGGGGTATCGGACGAAGCGGGGTGGTAGCTGGGCGGCTGAAACCGTGCGAAAGGTGCTCGCGAGGTCGAGAGAGTGAGTTTCTCCATCGCGTGCAAGATATGGGGTAGCGCAGCGGTTCGGCATGCTCTGGCCGAGCCGAACCCCGACCCGGCGAGCCGCGAGCTCTGCCAGAAGATCCTGAAGCACGCGGACCCGCCTGGCGCTTTCCGCGCGTGGGCGCTCGCGCAGCCCTGGCCGCGGTTCTGCGCGATCGTTCGCATCGTCTCCGGAGAAGAGCGTCGAGAAGTCGACGAAGCCGTGAAGGAAAGGATCAAGAGCATGGCACGCATGGGCCGCCCCCCGAAGGAAGACCGCAGCACCGTCGCCGGTGTCATGGTCCACGTCCGGCTCACCCCGGGAGAGGTCGAGACCGTGGATGCAGAGGTCGAGCGCCAGCGCGCCATTGCGCCGCCCGGCCTCGCGGACAAGGTGTCGCGGTCGTCGGTCATCAAGGGCTTGATCTCGACGCTGCGCCAGCCTTCCGCAGAACCCGCGCCCGCGGCTCCGCCCGCGCGCGCTCCCGCTGGCGAAATCGGCGAGACCGACGTCCGCGAGCTCATGGCCCGCTGTTTCGAGCGGGGCCTTACCCAAGCCCAGCTCGCGAAGCTCTCCGGCGTCGAGCGTTCCCAGATCAGCCGCTTTCACACGCAGAGCGCCACGAAGCCGCCGTTGCCCCCGGAGAAGGTGGCAGCCCTCGCGCGCGCCCTGCGCGCGTGGGAGGCGAAGCAGAAGTAGACCGGGCCGGCCGCGCCCTGAAGGAGACACCGACCCATGCCCCGACCTCGCACCGGAACGATTCAACGCCACGGCGACCACTGGGACGCGCGCATCACCTTGCAGGACGGCTCGCGGCCGTGGATCTGCCTCCCTGCCGGCTACTCCGAGGCTCGCGCCCGCGACCGCGCGAAGAGCCTCGCGGAGACCGCCCGCGCCGAGGGCGCCACGAGGCCGCCGCGCGGCCGCACCGCAGCGGCTCCCGCGGGTGAGACCGTGGCCGCGTGGGTCGAGCGCTGGACCGCGGCGCGAGAGGAGCGGGGCCTGTCCTCTGCGTCGGGCGACCTCGGGCGCCTGCGGAAGTGGCTGTTTCCTCAGCTGGGCGACAAGCCGATAACCGCCGTGACGCGGCGTGATGTCGAGGCGTTCGTCGAACATCTCGATAGCTCGGTGCGAGCCGGCGAGCAGTCGTGGAAAACCGCGGTGAACACCTGGGGGCTCGTCTCCAAGCTGTTCGATGACGCCTGTAGCGCCAAGACGCTCTCTCTGCGCGTCCTCGCCAGCAATCCGGCCGCGGAGGTGCGCGGGCCGGACCGGGGCATCAAGAAGGCGAAGGCGTACCTCTATCCGTCGGAGTTCCTGCCGCTCGTATCGAGCCCGAACATCTCGATCGAGTGGCGCCGCGCTGTGGCGCTCGCGACCTACCTCTACGTGCGGGCGAGCGAGCTCCGCGCCCTGACCTGGGATGACGTCGATCTCGAGCGCGGCATCATCCACGTGCATCGCAGCCTGGACCGCGAGGGCAGCGCCAAGTCGACGAAGACGGGCACGACCCGCCGCTTCACCATAGAGCCGGCCCTGATGCCCCTGCTGCGCGCCATGCACGCCGAATCAGGCGGCCGGGGCCGCGTCATCCAGCTCCCCGACGATCGCCACCTGGCGCGCGCCCTGCGCGGGCTCATGACCACGGCGCGTCTGGACCGCTGCGAGCTCTACGCCGCGGACGCGACACGGAAGAGCATGACGTGGCACGACCTCCGCGCCACGGGCATCACCTGGCTTGCCATCCGGGGGGACGACCCGCTCAAGATCATGCAGCGCGCAGGCCATGCCGGTTTCCAGACGACGCAGGGCTACATCCGCGAGGCTGAAGCCGTCCGCGCGGGGTTCGGCGATGTCTTCCCGCCGCTACCTCTCTCGCTGTGGGAGGGTGGTGTTTCGTCTGGAAATCGTCCGGAAAGTGCGCAAGTGCGCGGAATCATGGTGGAGGCGCCGGGAATCGAACCCGGGTCCGCAAGGCATCCAGTCTACCTTCGTTCACGTGCGTAGTCGCCATGCGCCGGCGACGGCGTTCGTAGATTCGGCTACGACCTATCCCTCACTGAATCTCGGCCGCGTTATCGAGGGCGTCCTCACGCGACCCAGCCCTGTGGTTGACACCCTTAGAGTACTAGGACGACCTTCTCCTCGGATGGCTTAGCGGTTATTAGGCCGCGACAGCGTATGCGTTGTCGTTCGCACTTGTAACGTCCCGCTTGATAGGCGGAGCAGGAGCCGCCAGCACGCAGACAGACCTTCAGTCCCCACGTCGAAGCCGATCGCCCCCTCGTGGTTCGTTCAGACGGACCGAATATTGCTAGAAACCGTGCTGCCGTCAACCCCTCGGCGCCAGATCGTTCCGTCGCTGACGCCGTCGCGGACGTCGCCGTGCGCCGGTCGGGCCGTTTCGTCCGATTCTTCGGGCTTCCTGCCTGCAGCTGCCCCCACGCGCCTCCGTCGGCCTTGCCCGTTTCCACGTGCCTCAACCTGGTGCCGCCCGCCCGCCCGCCCATCCGCCTGGTCTGGTCGGGCCCCCTATCCGGTCGGCCACCCGCTGACGTCGCCTGCGTGCCTGCCCCGACCGACGGCTCCTCGCAGCTCAGCTACCTGGCCGCCCCCCCGCCCGCTGACCTCGCCGGCACGCCTCCCGCTCTCGACGGCTCCTCGCGGCTCGGCTAAGAAGCCCGCGAAAAGGAAAAGGAGTCGGGCAACTTATGGCGAGGATGGTCCAGTGCGTGAAGCTCGGCCGTGAGGCGGAGGGGCTGGAGAAGCCGCCGCTGAAGGGCGAGCTGGGCAAGCGGATTTTCGACAACGTCTCGAAGGAGGCGTGGCGGATGTGGCTCGAGCACTCGAAGATGCTCATCAACGAGTACCGCCTCGACCTCATCTCCGAGGCCGGCCAGCGGATCTGGATGACCGAGCTCGACAAGTATTTCTTCACCGGCGGGGACGAGGCCGCGCAGCTCCCGCCCGACTACGTGGCGCCCAAGGACAAGCCGGAGTAGCCGACCGCGACCGCGGTCCCCCGTCCCTCATCGGCCCGGCGGCGCTTCCAACCACCCCATCCGGAAGCGCCCCGCCCCCGCCCGCCGCCCCTCAGGGCAGCGGACCCGGCGCCGGCAGCGCTCCGCCGTTGCGCACGTACGCGATCAGCGCCGCCGCCATCTGCTTGTCGACCTTCTCGCACTTCGCGGTGACCGCCCCCATCGTCGCGCCCTTGCACTCTCTCTTCCGCTCGATGATGAGCTTGCCCGTCTTCTCGTCGGCCAGGAACGCGTCGCGCGTCTTCTGATCGAGGCTCTTCCACGGGATCGCCGCGAACTTCGGCTTCGGCGGCACGTGCTGCCGGACCTCCTCCGCCATCAGCGTGGCGCACGTCCCGTCCCATCGCAGGACCTCGTATCCGCCGCCGGCGCCGCTCACGACCATGCCCCCGGTCTCCGGCTCCCGGTGATAGAGGATCAGCACCTCCTCATCGAAGACCAGCTTGTCGTTCGAGGACGACCCGCCAGAGGCGTTCACCGCGTCGGTGTCCCGCGTCAGGTACCCGCGCGTGAACGGCGACCCCTTCGCGAACAGGGTCAGCGCCACGTCCGGATGGAACCCGCTGCAGAGCCGCTTCACGAACGCCACCGGCGGCAAACACTCGTTGCCCCGCTGCTCGCACGTCGTCGGGATCTGCCGTGACGCTTCCGCCGCGGCGTCCTCCTCCTTCTTCCCACCTTCACCCTCCGCCGCCTCACCCTCCTTCGCGGCCGGCGCCGCAGCAGCCACCTCGGCCTCCGCACGATCCGGCTCCGACGGAGGAGGCGCCGCGCCACCGCAAGCGGCCAGGGTACCCACCAGGACAAGCGCAAACGAGCTCTGGACAGATCGCATGGCCCACGAACCTACCGGAGCCAGCCCGCCCCTCCGCATGGAAAAACAACGCCGAGCCGCGACGCAATGCGCCAGCATGGCGTCAAAACCCGTGGCGCATTGCAGGACGCCCACCGCCGCCCCCAACGCAAAGCCCCGAAGGCCTTGAATGGTTCAAATTTCCGACAGCGCTTGACATCAGCATCCCATCAGCAGAGTCTGAGCTGATTCCGGCAGGAGGTGGTCGTGCTGGATCTTTCTTCGTAAGCATCCTCGTCATCGCCTGTTGGTGGTTCGCGTAAGTGCAAGTCTCACACGGGGGCTCGTCAATGCGACAGTGGGTGATCGCTGGTCTCGTAGGGTGTGCGATGGTCGTCTCCTGTGCGCTCCTCGCGGGCTGCAGCGCGGCCGGGGAGCAGTTCGATCCGCCGGCGAGCACCGGCGAAGTGCTCACGGGCGCGGGGGGCGGCTCCGCCTCGGGCGGCTGGGCGAGCTCGTCGGGCTTATCGGACGACCCGGGCGAAGTCGGCGGCGGCTGGCCGTCAGGGAAGCTCGGGCCGCCGTATCCCATCGTGTTCGCTCACGGCTTCTTCGGATTCGAGGACTTCGCGGGCGCTGGATACGTGAGCTACTTCTACAACGTCAAAGAGACCCTCGCCGAGAGCGGCGAGACGATCTTCACGCCCGCCGTCGACCCGTTCAACAGCTCCGAGGTCCGCGGCGCGCAGCTGCTCGCGCGGATCGAGCAGATCCTGGACGCGACAGGCCACGAGAAGGTGAACATCATCGCCCACTCGCAGGGGGGGCTCGACGCGCGCGTTGTCGCGCACGACAGGCCCGATCTCGTCGCCTCCATCGTCACCGTCGCCACACCCCACCTGGGCTCGAAGGTCGCCGACGTGGCGCTCGAGCTCGTCGCCCACGAGCGTCTGCAGGACATCCTGGACGATCTCATCAACGCCATCGGCGCGCCGCTCTACGATCAGATAGGCAACGAGACGAGCGTCTTCGCGGCGCTCGAGCAGTTCTCGACGCCCGGCATCGCGGAGTTCAACGCGAGGTTCACCGATTCCCCCGGGGTGTTCTATGCCTCCTTCGGCGGGCGGACGAACCGCGCGCGCGGCGGCAGGGACTGCACGACGCTCACCCCCGCGCCCTTCGTCGCGCAGTTCGACGACGGCCTCGATCCGGTCCACCCGCTGCTGTCGCTGACCGAGACCCTGCTCGACGGCGGCATCGGCGAGTCGTTCCCGAACGACGGTCTGGTGCGCGCGCGGGACGCGCGGTGGGGGGACTTCTGGGGCTGTATCCCGGCCGACCATTTCGACGAGATAGGCCAGCTCTTCGGACAGAGTCCGGGCGACGGGAACCCCTGGCTCTATATCGACTTCTACCGCTCCGTGATCGCGCGGCTCCGGCAAGAAGGCTTCTGACGAGCCCGCCATCGTCCGCGCGCACCCGCGCTCGTGCGCGCTCGTCCGCTCTCGTCCGCGCAAGATTCGCCGAAAACCGCCCCGAGCGGCCGCCCTCTCCACTACCATCCCCCGCCGATGCTCGAGGCGCCGCTCACCCGCGCTCTCCCGCTGCTCGCCCTGCTCAGCGCGGCGTGCAGCGGCGACGTGCGCCGGTTCCCCCTGCGCGATCCGGTCTGGCGCGACGCCGACCTGAACCCCGTCTCGCTGCCCTGCCGGCCCGATCCCGAGGCGCCCAGCGACGATCCGCAGCACCGCCTCTGCTCGCCCGCGCCCTACGAGTCCTCGTTCGCGTGGGACGCCGCCGACAACCTCGTCTTCCGCCCGGTGTCGCGGTTCTTCGCCGTGGAGCCAGGGGGCGAGGCGGCCAACGTGAACAGCGTCGACGAGGTGCCGGACTCCAGCTGGTTCACGAACCGCATCGGCAAGCGGCCGCTCTCCGCCGAGGAGCTGGTGCGCGGGCCGTGCGACGACAAGACGCTGGATCCCGAGGCGCCGGACGGGTCCTGGGTCATCGACATGGGCAAGCCGAACGGCGCGAACCCTGGCTTCCGGATCAAGGTCGAGGGCGTCGGCAAGTTCATGCTCAAGGCCGACCCCTCGGACCAGCCCGAGCGGGCCACCGGCGCGACCGCCATCGCGGCGCGCCTCTACCACGCCGCCGGCTTCTGGGCGCCGTGCGACAGCGTGGTCTACCTGAAGCCGTCGATCCTGAAGCTGTCGCCCGGGCTCACCGTGACCGACAACAGCGGTGTCGCCAGGCCCTTCGATCAGGCGGCGCTCGACGGCGTGCTGGCCAAGGCCTCGAAGCGCGGCGACCGGGTCCGCATGGTCGCCTCGCGCTGGCTCCCGGGCCGCGCCATGGGCCCGTTCAGGTACGAGGGGACCCGGGAGGACGATCCGAACGACGTCATCCCGCACGAGGACCGGCGCGACCTGCGCGGGGGGCGCCTGCTCGCCGCCTGGCTCAACCACTTCGACTCGCGCGAGCAGAACTCGATGGATGTCTGGCTCGCCGAGGACCCGAAGGACAAGGACGCGTCGCCGGGCCACGTGCGCCACTACACCATCGATCTCGGCGACTGCTTCGGCAGCGAGTGGGAATGGGAGGAGATCTCGAAGCGCCTCGGCCACGCCTTCTACTTCGACGCCGAGTACGCGCTCCTCGACTTCGTGACGCTCGGCATCCCCGAGCGGCCCTGGGACCGGGCGAGCCACGATCCGCAAGGCGACATCTTCGGCTTCTTCAGCGATCGCGATTTCCGGCCGGAGGCCTGGCGCGGCGGCTACCCCAACCCGGCCTTCGGGCGGATGACCGAGCTCGACGGCGCGTGGGCCGCCCGGACGCTCGCGCGCTTCACGCCGGAGCTCATCGAGGCCGCCGTGAAGACCGGCGACTTCACGGCGCCGCGCCACACGGCGTTCCTGATCGGCAAGCTCCTCTCGCGACAGCGCGCGATCATGGCGCGGTACCTGACGCGCCTGTCGCCCATCGCCGACGTCGCCCTGGCCTCGCCGGCGGCGCTGTGCGGCGTCGATCTCGCGCGGCGCACCGGCGTCGCGCGCCCGCAAGACCTCCGCTACGAGGCCGCGATGTACGCCGGCGAGTCGCTCGCCCTGCGCGCGCGGCCGGTCGTGCGCCCCTCGCCGGACGGCCGCGTGTGCCTCGCGCTCCCCCACATCGCCGCGGACGGCGGCGCGCCCGACGACGCGCCCTCGCGCTACGCCATCGTCGATGTGCTGAACGGGCAGGCGCCCGGTCCGCTGCGCGCCCACCTCTACGACCTCGGGCCGCGCCGCGGCTACAAGCTCGTCGGCATCGAGCGCCCCGACGACGCCGAGCCGCCCAACTGAGGTCCTCACCCTGACAATGGCCCTCATTTTTAGAGAGAAATTGAACAGGGAGGCGAGGAGACGGGGAGATTTTGGGGATTTTACTCCCCGTCTCCCTGCCTCCCTGTGAATTTCCCCGAAAGTTCGAGGGGATGCTTCCGATCCCCGCCGGACATTCGCCGCCGCTCGCTCAGAAACCGTGGGTCGCGCCGACCATGAACCGCAGCTCCTGGAGGCCGGCCCCTTGCTCGAAGGTCTCGGTCGCCGAGCCGATCAGGAGATCGATGGAGTGGTCGCGCTCGCCGCTCGTGCGCAGGCCGAGCACGAACGACATGCGGAGCAGGTCGAGATCGAAATCGCGGAGGTGCTCGCCGAACACGTTGCCCGCGGCGACCTGCACCGTGCCGTCGACGAACGCCCAGACCGGATAACGGTACTCGAGCGTCGCCGCGGCGGCGCTCCGCCCGCGGAGGCGCCCTTCGCGGAAGCCCCGCATCGGCGCGTCGCCGCCGAGCTCGGCGAGCTCGGTGAAGGGGACCTCCGCGGCGCCGAGCGGATCGGCGAACGCCGCCGAGAGGACGAGGCTCACGATGCGATCGTGCCCGGTGAGATCGACGAACCCGCCCAGCGAGCCGCCGTAGCGGATCCACCGGCTCTCCAGCGGCCGCTCCAGGTCGGCGGCGTGCTCTCCAGACAGCTCCAGCCGGACGCCGTTGCCCCGCGCCGGGCGCGGCAGGCGCGAGTCGAGGCCGGCGCGGCCCCCGATCCGGTAGGCCGTATACCCCGTGTCGTACGACGGGGGCATCGGATAACGGCCGCGCGCCACCCGGAAGCCGACCGTCGGCTTGCAACAGATGTCGTGGAAGTCGACGGTCTTCGCGCCGGTGATCGCCTCGACGAAGCTGAACGCACCGAAATCGGCGTGGAGCGTCGCGGTCCCCTCGACGCTGCGGGCTCTGTAGCGGGCCCAGTCGCGCTCCAGCGAGCTCGGGCCGATCCCCGAAAACAGCCAGTCAGGCCGGATGTCCGCCTCGCCGCGGAGCTTCAGGTGAGCGCGCCCGCCGAGGGGGATCCGGTCGGCGAGCGTGAGCCGCCACCAGTCGACCCCGCCGGTCGCGGCGTGGACGCGGAGCTCGTTGCCGGGGACGAACAGATCATCATAGAAGAAGTAAACGCCGACGCTCGCGCGAAAGCCGAAGTCGAAGAGCGCCGTCGGGACGATGCCGATGTCGTTGTTCGGCCCGAAGGTGAAGATGTCTTTGAGCTCCTTGATCCACTCGCCTTGCTCCGCCGCGACGGTGAGAGCGCCGAGCGGCCGCCGGACCAGGTACTCGCTGGCGAGGTAGGCGGGGAAGAACACGACGCGCGGCACCCAGAGCAGCGCGTCGCCGGCGCTCGTCGCCTCGTCCGGGCGACCGTCGTAGTCCGGCACAGGGCGCTTCGCGCCGGGCGAAAGCGGCGCCGCGGCGGGAGGACGCGGCGGCGTAGCAGGCTCTGCCGGCGCGCGAGGCGCCGCCGGCAGAGCCCCCGGGACCACGGGCGGCGGCGCGGCGCCCCCCGCCGGAGGCGCGGCCTGTGCCTCGGCGCAAAGCGACAGCGCGGCGCAGCTCGCGAGCGCGGCCGCGCGCCGCCGAAAGGCCGTGCCGAGCGCGCGCGTCGGTCCCTTCTCGTTGGTGCCCAATCCGCCTCGCCTCTCGCACGGAAACACGTCGCGGCGCGGGAGCATAGCGGAGTTCTCGACCCGGGAGACGCCTGTCTGCGCGGCGCGCCTGTCGAGCGTCCAGCGCGACGGCGCGGCGAGTGCGGCGGTTCACACGCCCGGCGGCGAGAGGGAGGTTGCCGGCCGGGACCAGGCTCGATAGCCTCGCGCGCTCGGCATCGGTCCTGTGCCGGTGCCGCCAGAACGGCGGTTTTCCGGGCATGGAGCGGCGGGTGGCGAGCTCAGGCGAGAACGAGACACGGGCCCGGGGCGTGCTTCACAGGCTCCTTGCGATCTTCGCCGAGGTGAAGCCGCGCGAGGTCTTCAGCGTCCTCGTCCTCACGCTGAACGTATTCCTCCTGCTCACGGGCTATTACCTCCTCAAGGTGGTCCGCGAGCCGCTGATCCTCGCGGGCGGCGGGCTCGAGATCGGCGGGCGGCGGCTCGACCTCGACGGCGCCGAGGTGAAGGCCTACGCGGCGGCGGGCCAGGCGCTCTTCCTCGTGGGCGTGGTCCGCGCCTATGGCGCCCTGGCCAGGCGCTTCGGGCGCATGCAGCTCACCACGGCGCTCACGCTCTTCTTCGCCGCGAACCTCGTCCTCTTCTTCCTCCTCGCGCGCCTCGGCGTCCCCCTCGGGGTGCCCTTCTATCTGTGGGTGGGCTGCTTCAACCTCACCGTGATCGCGCAGTTCTGGTCCTTCGCCAACGATGTTTACACGCCCGAGCAGGGCAAGCGGCTCTTCGCCATCGTCGGCATCGGGAGCTCGCTCGGCGCCATGTTCGGCGCGCAGATCGCGAAGCGCGTCTACGTGCCGATCGGCCCCTACAACATGATGCTCCTCGCGGCGGGCGTGCTGCTCGCCTGCCTGGGGCTCACCTACCTCGTCCACCGCGACGATCTCGCGGGCTCGAAGGACGCCGCGGACAAGGCCGACGCGCCGCCCGGGGGCGCGGCGGGCGGCTTCAAGATCATCGCGCGCGACCGCTATCTGCTCCTCATCGCCGGACTGACGCTCGTCCTCAACTGGGTGAACTCGACAGGCGAGTACATCCTCGATCGCACCCTGATCGAGTCCGCCACGAGCGCGCTCGACACGGGGAGCGAGCAGCGCGGCGCGCCCGACGCGGCCCCCGCCGGCGCGGCCCCGGGCGCCCCGCTCGCGGCGGGCGCGGCGGTCTACCTCGTCGATCCGCAGGCCTCGCGCCTGCTCGAAGGGAAGATCGCCGCCGTCAAGGGCGGCGCGTTCGACGTCGAGGCAGGCGGCAAAGTCGTCGAGGGCGCCGGGGCGGGGCTCGTCCACCCGCGCACCGAGAAGGGGAAAAAGGCGGCGCTCGGCGCGATCATCGGGACCTTCAAGGGGGATTTCTTTTACTGGGTCAACACGTTCGGCGTCGTCCTGCAGCTCTTCTTCGTCTCCCGCATCTTCAAGTACCTCGGCGTGCGATTCGCCCTGTTCATCCTCCCGGCCATCGCTCTGCTTGGCTACGCGTCCCTCGCCGTCCTGCCGGCGCTCGCCGTCGTGCGGGTCGCGAAGATCGCGGAGAACAGCGCCGATTATTCCATCCAGAACACCGCGCGGCAGGCGCTCTTCCTGCCGGTCGGCCGCGCCGCCAAGTACAGCGCCAAGGCGGCCATCGACACCTTCGTCGTCCGCGCGGGCGACGTGCTCGCCGCTGGCGGGGTGATCGCCGGCCAGGTGCTCGCGCTCTCCACACGCCACTTCGCGATGGTCAATATCGCCCTCGCGCTCGTGTGGCTCGGCGTCGTGGCCGGCATCGCCCGGGAGCACAGGCGGCGCGCCGCGGACGAGCCGGCGGCGTCCGCTGACCTCGAGGCCGCGTAGCCTCAGGGCCGCGCGGCGTTCGCCTTCCAGCCCTCGTAGGCGTCCATCAAGGCCAGGTACAGCCAGCGGCCGATGACCTCGGCCCCCGCGCCCGACGGGTGCGCGAGATCGGCGCCGCCGAGCCCGCGCTGGACCCAGATCCCCATCGAGCCCGAGCCGCCCATCGCGCCGAAGGTGTCGAAGTAGCCGCAGCCGACCTGCCCGGCCACCCTGCGCTGGATCGCCGCGAGCTTCGGGATCACCGGGCGGCTCCGGTACACCTCGCCCTTCTTGTCGGCGCGGTCCATCGGGCCCACGAGCAGGCACGACGACCCGGGCAGCGCAGCGGTCACCTGCTCGAGCACCGCCTTCATCGTCGACTCGTACTGATCGAGCGGGAACAGCTCGCCGTCCTCGCTCTCGTTCATGCCGTAGTGGAACACCGTCAAGGACGGGCTCCGCGCGCGCAGCTGCTCGGCGAAATGGGCGTCGTCGCTCTTGTCGAGGAAGCGGATGCGGCAGCCCTGGATGCCGATGGCGTCGAGCACCACCCCGGGCGTGTCCCGCTCCATCCAGACGCCGAACGCCCGCACCCCCGGGCCGTGCGCCCGCACCTCGATGGAGTGCGGCCCGTCCGGGACCTCGTAGGTCGCGATCGCCGAGCTGGCCGCGTCGGCGCGCGTGTCGATCATCTCGCGGCTCTCGCCGTCGATCTTGACCTCCATCCGCCCGCCCTCGGGGTGCTTCAGGTAATCGACGGCGAACCGCGAGACCGCGCGCCCGTAGGTCCCCGACTCCGCGGTGGCGAAGCGCGAGAACACCCCCGCGCCCTGCGACCGGAACGACACGCCGCCGAGCCCGTAGAGCCCGTCCTTGGCGAACGGGCCCACCACGCGGCTCACCTGCCAGCCCGGGCCGGCGAAGCGGACAACATCGTTGTGGAAATATCCCGGCCAGGCGTTCGCCATCAGCATGAACCCGTGGCCGGCGTCCCCGAACCGCTTCTGCAGCTTGCGCCGCAGCGTCGCCGTCACGAAGTCGCTGGCCACGATGGAGTCGCCGAAGTAGGTGATGCGCGCGATCGACTGCGGCGCCTTGCGCTCCACCGCCGCGAGCGCGCGGAAGAACGGCGCCATCGCCTTGCCGCTCGGGTCCTCGATCGGCCGCGGCGGCTTGCCCTCGGAGGCGACCGCCGCCGGCATGAGCTCGGCGGCCGCGGCCGGCAGCGCGACCTCCTCGGGCTGGCGCAGCTCGGCCTGCTCGGTGGTCTCGGTGACGAGCGTCGTCTCGCCGACCGACGCCACCGGCGCCGGCGCCGGGACCACGACGAGCCCCTCCCCCTCGGGCAGCGGCGTGAGCACCCGCAGCCGCGACAGGCTCGGGTGCGCGTAGGGGACGAGCACGAGCAGGGCGAGCGTCGCCATCGCCCGGGCAGCCGGCGAGGCGAGCCCGTTCCGCGCCGGCGAGCTCACGGTCACGGAGCCTCCGTCGCGCCCGGCCGGAGGCCCATCACGCCCGCCCGGCGGCGGCGCCTCGTGGACGTGGTCCTCGCGCGCATCCGGCGCGCGGACGGCCGGCTCGTGAGCCCTGGTGCTGCTCCTGGAGGTCATCGACGCACGTGGGAAAGACGGATGGAAGCGGCGGCTACAGGCCCTTCTTGTCGAGCTTGTCCAGGGCCGCCGTCGCCTTGTCGCGGCAGACCGCGTCGCCCTGGTGGATGCAGATCGCGCGCAGCAGCTTGATCTCGCCGGCCGACGCCTTCCCGTTCCAGACCTTCGGCTCGAGCGCCCGCCGCTGCGCGGGGTACGAGCTCGAGTCGAGGCCAGAGCTCGCCGGCGCGGCGCCCGAGGCCGAGGGCGCCGGCGCCGAGGCCGAAGCTGAGGGCGCAGGCGCAGGCGCAGGCGCGGGTTGCGGCATCCAGGCCGCCGGCGAGCCGACGTGCTGCGGCGCCGGCGCCGGCTCCGGCTCGGGCGGCGCCTCGGGGTCGACCTGCCGCCGCATCTCGGCCACCCGCGCGCGGAGCGCCGTCGGGACGCCCGTCGTCTTCGCGATCTCGTTGAGCAGCGCGAGCTTCTCCTCCTTCGTCCCGGCCTGCTCGACCTGCCGGAACATCCCCTCCGCCCAGCGCTCCTCGATCTCCTTGAAGCGCGGCGTCTCCCGGACCGGCGACGTCTCGGCGATCTCCTGCAGCTTCCGGTGCGCGGCGTCGATGTCCCCCGAGCGGAGGTGCTCCTGCGCCGCGTCGAGGATCTTCGCGTCGTCGCCCGCCTGCGCCGCCACCACGGGCCTCACGTCCGGCTCGGGCGTCGTGGACCCGTGCGACCGGGCGCGCGTGGCCACGATCACGGCGATGACGACGATCAACGCGACCGCGAGCAGGAGCCCCATCGCCTTGCTCGCCCCGCCGAGCGAGCGGGACGACTGCGCGGAGGGGGCCACGCTCCCGTAAGCGCCCGGCGCCACGCCAGGCCCGCCGTCCGGCCCCGCGCGAAAGATCTTGCCAGCAGCGACGAAGCGGAGGCGGACGTCGCCGAGCTCGAGCGCGTCGCCCGCCTCGAGCAGGCCCCGCTTGAGCTCGACGCCGTTGATGCGCACGCCGTTCGCGCTCTGCTTGTCGACGACCTCGTAGCGGCCGCTGCCGAGGCTGATGAGCTCGGCGTGCAGGCGGCTCACGGAGCTGTGGTTGATCGAGATGGTTGCGTCCTCGGAGCGCCCGATCGTGAAGCGCTCGCCGTCGAGCGGGAACTCCGCGCCGGGGGTCGGGCCGACGACCATGACGAGCCGGTTCGGGCGGGTGTGGAGCGGCAGGTGCGCCGTGCTGCGGCTGCCCGGCGGCGGCGTCGGGCTCGTCACGGCGGACGAGAGCGCCTCATCGACGATCTCGATGCGGTAGTCGCCGAGCTGCACGAGGTCGCCGTGGCGCAGGTGCTGCTCGCCGGTGACGCGCCCGCCGTTGACGTACGTGCCGTTGTAGCTGTCGAGATCCCGGATGACCCAGCCCTGGCCGTTCTTGGCCAGCGTGGCGTGGGTGCGCGAGACGTTGCGATCGGTCAGCCGGATCGAGTTCGACTCTCCGCGTCCGAGCGCGTACTCCTCATGGGCGAGGGGGAGCCCCGTCTGTTTCCCCTCGTCATCCTCGATCGTCAGCTTCCACATAGCGGGTTCGGGGTACTCGGGCGGGGCCAGGCTCGCCCCGCGAGCCCCTGTGGATCCGTGCCACCCACCGCTCGCCGTACGAGCCTCCTCAGCGAGGCGGGACTACTTTAGCGAGTCCGCCTCCGGGAAGGCAATGACGGCGCGCCGGCCCATGGCGGACGGCCGGGACCGCGCCGTCGCCAGCGCCGAAATCCACGAGCGCGCCTCGGATCGCCGCGCGCGCCGGGCAAGCGCCGGGCGGGCCAGGCAGGCCGCCCGCCAGCGCGGCGATCCCGGAATGCCTGGCCGGACCTCCGGCGGGCGGAGCTAGTGGCCGCCGCCCACGGGCCGGAACGGATGGAGGAACGCCGAGAGCGCTCCCGGGTTCCGGGTCTGCAGCCAGAGCCTCCCGTGCCCCTGGAACTCGCAGACGAGCCCCTCGCCGGACAGGAACAGGCCCTTCAGGCCCGACAGCTTGCGCACCTGGTACCTCAGGCCCTCGGTGAACGCGAGCAGATGGGTGTTGTCGCAGAGATAGCCCTCGTGCTGGCGGCCGACGTCGATCGCGTGGATACCGCCGTAGCTCGAGAACCAGATCAGCCCCTCGCCGTACGCCCGGAGCAGCGACAGGCCGCCGGCGAAGAAGCCCTTGGCCCCCTGCCACTTCGTGTCGAGCGTGATGCCGGGCGTGGAGGCGAGATAGGCGCCCGACTGGAGGAACACCTCCATGCCCGAGCGCAGCACGAGGCGCTCGATCGAGCCCTCGGGGGCCGGCGCGAGCCGCATCGACTGCATGGGCGCCGTCGCCGTGAAGGTGTTCTGGAAGAGGCTCTCTCCGGCCGTCATCCTGCGCTTGAGCGCGCTGGCGAGCCCGCCCTGCAGGCTGGTCTTCATGTCGATGGCCGCGTCGCGCGCGACCATCGCGCCGCTCTCCGCGACGATCTGCTCGCCGGCGTGCTCGAAGGTCACGTGGAGCACGCCGAACTCGGGGTTGCCTCGGATCTCGTCGCGCACGCCGTCCCCCCGATCTCTAGGGCTGCCGCGGGGCGAGCCGCGCGCCGATCGCCGCGCCGTACCTGCCGGCGTTGCGCGACTGGACCCACAGGCTGCCGTTCCCCTCGACGTGGCAGACGAGGCCCTCGCCCGAGAGCCACGTGCCGAGCCACGTCGACGTGTTCTTGCCGATCCGGCAGGCGAGCGTCGACTCCCACGCTGCGATGTGCCCCGTGTCGATGACGACGTGGCCTCTCACCTCGAGCTCCTCGAGCGCGCCGAACGCGCCGATGATCATCTGCCCCTGCCCGGCCGTCTCCAGCGCGAAGAGCCCCGCCCCCGAGAAGAACCCGCGCAGGCCGGACGAGCGCGTCCTCACCTCGACATCGGGGCTGGACGCGACATAGGCGCTGCTCTGGACGCACCATTGCCGGTCACCCACCTCCAGCACGGCCATGTCCCCGGACAGCGGTGTCGCGAACAGCACCTCTCCGCGCCCTCCCTGCGCGGCGAACGCGTTCCTGTAGAAGGACTCTCCGGCCAGCATCCGCTTCAGGCCCGACATGATGCCGCCCGACTGCGTCTCCACGCGCACGTTCGTCGACATGCCCACGAGCGCGCCGCTCTCGGCGAACACGCGCTCGCCCGGGTCGAGCCAGCACTGCGCGAGGGCCTGGGAGGGACGGTAGAGGAGATTCACCTGCATCGGACGTCTCCGCCGCTCCCTCAGGGCGGGAGCAGCGGCGCGAGCCACCCCACGAGCGCGCCGGCGCTGCGCGACTGGATCAGCACGCGGCCGCGGCCCGAGAGCTCGCACACCACGCCTTCGCCAGAGACCATGAGGCCCATGAGCCCGCCGCCAGGGCTCCTGATCGTGAGCGCGAGCGACGCGTCGAACCCGACGAGGTGCCCGCTGTCCACGACGAGCGAGCCGTCGCAGGCGAGCTCCTCGATCGCCCCGTAGCTCGTGATCCAGAGATCCCCGACGCCGGAGGCCTCGATGAAGAAGACGCCCTCCCGCGCGAGGATGGCGCGCAGCCCACCCCAGCGCACCTTGACGTCGACGTCGCCCGCGCTCGCGAGGTACGAGCCCGCGCCGAAGAGCACCGTCTCTCCCTGGAGGCGGACGTGCTTGATGCCGCCGCTGAGCGGCGGGGCGAGCCACACCCACCCGCCCTCCGGCGCCTCGATCCGGTTCACGAAGAACGTCTCGCCCCCCGCGAGCTTCCGGAGCAGCGCGACGAAGAACGCCTTGAGCCGCCCGAGGAGCCCGGCCCCGCGGCCCGCGTTGAGCCGGACCTCCGTCCGCAGGCTCGGCGACCGCGCGACCATGGCGCCCGCCTCCGCGAGCAGCGCCTCGCCCGGATCGAGGCTCACCTCCAGCAGAGAGGACGACGGCTCATGCTTGGTGCGATGCTGCATTCGTCCACCCGCGGAGCGCGTACATATAACGGAGCGACGCCAGGAGCGGAAGCGGGAAGAAGGTATGTCGAGGTGAGCAGGACGCGGCGAATTTCATGTTTTCTGTCCGGTGGTTCGCTCGCGCTGACTTCTCCCCTCCAGCGTGGGTAGACTGAGCGGGTGAGCGACAGGCGACTTACGGCCTCCGAGCCGACGCCCCGCAGCGAGCCGAGCCATGGATCTGGCTTCGTCGCGGCGCCTCAGCGCATCGCCGGGCGCTACGAGATCCTCGGCCTGCTCGGCAGCGGCGGCATGGGCAGCGTGTACCGCGTCCGCGACGTGGAGCTCGACGAGGTGGTCGCCCTCAAGATGCTCCGTCGTGATCTCGCTGACTCCGCCGGCATGCTCGAGCGCTTCCGGCAAGAGGTGAAGCTCGCGCGCCGCGTTACGCACAGGAACGTGGCGCGGACGTTCGACTTCGGCGACCACGACGGCGAGAAGTTCCTCACGATGGAGTGCGTCGAGGGCGAGTCGCTGCACAGCGTCCTCGCGCGGACGGGCCCGATGCCGTCGCAGCAGGCCATCGGCATCGGCTGCTCGCTCTGCGACGGGCTCGGCGCCGCGCACGCGGCGGGCATCGTGCACCGCGACCTCAAGCCCGAGAACGTCCTCATCGACAGGAACGGGCGCGTCGTCATCACCGATTTCGGCATCGCGCGCACCTCGTCCGGGCCGAGCGCCGGCGAGTCGCAGGGCTTCGTGCTCGGCTCCCCCGCGTACATGTCGCCGGAGCAGCTGACCGGCGAGCCCGACCTCGACGCCCGCACCGACATCTACGCGCTCGGCATGATCCTCTTCGAGTGCCTCACCCACCGGCGCGCGTGGCCGGGCGCCGGCGCGATCGCGGCCGCCATGTCCAGGCTCAAGTCCCCGCCGCCCGACCCGCGCTCCGTCCGTCCGGACGTGCCCCTCGTCGTCGCGGACGTCGTCCTGAGGTGCATGGCGATCCGCCGTGAGGACCGCTACGCCAGCGCGGCCGAGGCCCACCGCGCGCTGCTGCTCGCGCGCTCGCGCCTGTCGATCGCCCCGCAGCCGGCCCAGTCGCTCGTGTCCGCCATCGCCGCGTCCTCCGCCACGGCCGCGCCGACGGCGCCGCAGCCGATCGAGCAGAACCCGACCCGGGTCGCCGCGTCGCCGGTCGAGGCGTTGACGGCGCCGCAGCGGCGCCTCAACTCGCCCACGCTGGCGGCGCCCGCGCCCACGCCCGCGCCGACGCCGACGTCGTCGTTGAAGACGGTCGCCGTGCTCCCGTTCCGCAACGTCGGCGCGCCGGACGACGAGTACCTCGCCGACGGCTTCACCGAGGACCTCACCGACACCCTGTCGATGACGGCCGGCCTCAAGGTCCGGCCGCGCGCAGCGGTCTCCCGGGTGCGGCTCGACGGCCGCGATCCCAGGGATGTCGGCCGCGAGCTCGGCGTGCAGGTCGTCGTCGAGGGGTCGATCCGCCGCACCGGCGGCGGCGGCTACGCGCCGGACGGGCCGCGCTCGCAGCCCCCCGCGCCGTACTCGCGGCCGGCGTCGCGCACGCCTCCTGGCGGCGTGCGCGTCACCGTGCGTGTCATCGGCGTCGAGGACGGGTTCCAGCTCTGGGCGAAGCGGTTCGACAGCTCGCCCGAGGCGCTGCTCACGGTGAGCGACGACGCGGCGGGCGCGATCGCCGCGGCGCTCACCGTCGACGCCGCCAGCCGCGAGCGCGAGTCGCCGAGCGACCCGCGCGCGATCGACCTGTACCTGCGCGCGCGCCACCAGATGCGGCGCCTCTGGTACGGGGACGCCGCGCCGGCCGTGGCGCTGTTCGAGGAGGCGCTCTCGTTCTCCCCGAACGATCCGAGCATCCTGTCCGGTTACGCGATCGCCTTCGCGCGGCTGATGGGCGCGCGGGGCGAAGGCGCGGCGCAGTTCGCGAAGGCGCAGCAGGCCGCCGAGCGGGCGATCGCGCTGGCCCCCGCGCTCGGCGAGCCGTGGGTGGCGCTCGCCACGGTCCGCTTCAGCGCGGGCGATCCGGTCGGCGCCGTCCCGGCGCTGCGCAAGGCGCTCCAGTGCGCGCCGAGCCTTGCCAAGGCGCACGAGCTGCTCGGCCGCATCCTCCTCGAGGCGGGGCTCGTCGACGAGGCGATGTTCCGGCTCGACACGGCGCTGGCGCTCGATCCGAGCGAGCCGTTCCCGCGCTGGGAGCTGGCGCGCGGCCGCGCGCTGCTCGGCGACTGGCCGGCGGCCGGCGTGCTGCTCGACCTGCCGGCGGAGGACCCGTCGAGCCGCTTTCACAAGGCGGTGATGCGCGCCCGCTTCGGGCTGTGGCGCGGCGCCGCGTTCCCCATCGACGATCTCTCGCTCGCGACGGAGACCATCCCGATCCAGTACGCGCGCATCTACCGCGACGTGCTCGCGACGTCGCGGCTCTCGGATGAGCAGCGGGCGTTGCTGAGCGCGAAGGCGGACAGCTCCGAGCCGGGCAGCCGCCTGCGCCCGCTCTTCTTCCAGATGTACGCCGAGATCCTCGCCTTCCTCGGCGAGGACGACGCGCTCTTCCGCGTGCTCGCCGGCGCGGTGGACGCAGGGCTCTTCGACGCCTTCTGGATGCAGCGCTGCACGGTGCTCGACCGCGCGCGCGCGGACGCGCGCTTCGCCCCGCTCCGCGCGCGCGTCGAGGAGCGGGCCGCGGCGATCATCGCCGCGTTCCGGGGCTGAGCGCCGCGCTCAGCTCCTGCGCGCGTTCTTGGCCCCCTTGGAGACGGCGGGCATCAGCAGGTCGCCCTCCACGTGGCCGGAGACGTCCAGGATGGTGCGCCCCTCCGCGTCGCGCCCGGGGCGCTCTCGCGTGTAGCGCTCGGCGGGCGCGGCGAGCACCACGCCGAGGTCGCGCGCGGCGCCGGTGAGCTCGGCCGAGAGCGCCTCGTCGACGAGGCGGGCCCGCTCGCCGCTCGACGAGCCGGCGGGGATGGCGACGGCCACCGAGCCCACGACGACCCCGTCCTTCGCGAGCAGCCCGTGCGGCGAGCCGGTCGTCTGCGCGAGCTTCAGCGCGACGCGCGCCGCCTCGCAGCGGTCGCGCGCGGCGGCGAGCGACGCCGCGCCGCGGCGGAGGATCTCGCGCGCGTCCTCCGCCGGAGCGCCGCGGTACGCCTCGGCGAGCTCCGCGTTCTCCTCCCTGATCCGCGTCACCTCGGCCTCGGCGGCCGCGACGTCGGCCTCGTACTGGGAAAGATCGATCGAGCTCATGGCGTGTCGTCACCCTCGGTTCGTGAGCAGGAGGCTCCCTGCGAGCAGCGCGCCGGCCGCAGCGGCGCCGTAGAGGCAATAGCGCGCGAGCGCCGCCTGGCCAGCCAGGTACAGCTCTAGCCCCGCGAAGCCGGCGGCGATCGCGAGCGCCGCGTAGATGAGCTGGCGCACCCCCGTATAGACGAGCGACGCGGCCTGGGCGAGGCCGCGGATCTTCACCTCGGCCTCGCCGCGGTTGGCGCGCGTGAGGTACTTGCGCAGATCGTCCGGGATCGTCAGCGCCTTGATCCCCATGTCCTTCGCCGCCTCGAGGGCGATCTGGGCCCAGTCGCGGCTGCCGAGGACGAAGTCCTGCAGGTAGGGGCGCACGACGTCCATCGGGTTCAGGTCCGGATCGAGCTGCGTGCAGACGCCGGTCAAGAGGAGGAGGGTGCGCTCGAGCAGCACGAAGTCGCGCGGCACGTGGAACGCGCCGGAGAGCTCCTTCAGCCCGATGTTCATGCGCCGGAGGTCGATCAGGCTCTCGATGCCCTTCTGCGGGTCGAGCTTGATGTCCTTCAGGTTGAACGACTCGAGCTTCACCTCGTCCTGGAAGCGCTGGTGGAAGAACTCGACGACCTTCTCGCTGACGTCGACGGCGTCCCGCCGCGAGAAGAAGCGCATCTTGCGCAGCGCCTTGATGATCCCCTCGGTGTCGCGGCGGATCACGGCCTCGAGGAACTCGGGGATGCCCTCGCGCATCTCCTGGGAGAGCTCGGCGACCGCGCCGAAGTCGAGCAGCACGAGCTCTCCGCCCGGCCCGACCAGCATGTTCCCCGGGTGCGGATCCGCGTGGTAGATGCCGTCGATGAAGATCTGCTGGCAGAAGACCTGCACGATCTGCCGGGCGAGCGCCTTGCGATCGACGCCGTGCGCGTCGAGCGCCGCGACGTCGCCCACCTTGATGCCCTCGACGAACGTCGTCGTCATCACCCGGCGCGTGCAGTAGGCCTCGATGGGCCGGGGGAACCGGACCTGCGGCTGCTTCGCGAAGTTGTCGGCGATGCGCACGATGTTCCTGGCCTCGCGCACGAAGTCGAGCTCCTCCAGGATCATCGAGCGGATCTGGTGGTAGTAGGCGTCGAGCCCCTGCACGGGGACGAACTGCGCGACGATCGCCATGATGCGGCGGATGGTGCGCAGGTCGAGGCGGACGATCTCGTCGATGTCGCGGTGCTGCACCTTCACGGCCACGCGCGTGCCGTCCATGAGCCACGCCTCGTGCACCTGGCCGAGCGACGCGCTCGCGAGCGGCTCCCTGTGGAAGCGGGCGAAGACCTCGCCGATGGGGCGCCCGAGCTCCTCGGCGATGCGCGCCTCGATCTCCTCGTAGGGGCGCGGCGGCACCTGGTCCTGCAGCCCCTCGAGCCCCGCGCGCAGGGTCGCGGGGAGGAAGTTCGCCATGATGCTGAGCATCTGGCCGACCTTGATGAAGAGGCCCTGGAGCTCGACGATCGTGCGCTCGATGCGGCGGGCGTTCCTCGCGTGGACCTCGTCCACGCGGTTGTTCGCCCACGTCTCTCCGAGGAGGCGGCGGAGGAAGAAGAACCAGAGGTAGCTCGCGAGGACGGTGAACGTCGTCAGGTACGCGCGGATGAAGCGGCCGCTCTGCGCGGCGTTCTGGCGCAGCGAGCTGGGCCTCGCGGCGGGGGTCTGCGCGCGCCGCGGCGCCCTGGCGGATCCGGGCGGCGGGGCGTGGCCCGCGCCGGGAGGCCTCGGCGCGCCGTCCGCGTCGTGCGCGCCGTCGTGCTCGCGCTGGGCCACGCCGGGGCGCGGCGCGCCGTCTGCGTCGTGCGCGCCGTCGTGCTCGCGCTGGGCCACGCCGGGGCGCGGCGCGCCGTCCGCGTCGTGCGCGCCGTCGCGCTCGCGCTGGACCACGCCGGGGCGCGGCGCGCCGCCCGCGCGTGGCGGCTCTGCGGGCGAGCGAACCAGCCCGGAGGAAGGGCCCAGCTCTTCGGGGACGGCGCCGTGTGACACCGCGGCAGCCTAGCATCGCTCCGCGCCGGCCCGCGAAAACGCGGGAGCGATGCGGCGCGCCATCCGTCCTCGCGTCATCGCGCCTGCGCCATGGCCTCCGCGATCGCGTCATAGACGGCGGGCCGCGCGCGACGGATCGCGTCGGAGGCGCGCGTCGGGTGGACGCGGTTCGTGAGCAGCACGCCGACGAGCTCCGCTTCCGGATCGATCCAGAGGCTCGTCCCTGTGAAGCCGAGGTGGCCGAAGGTCTGCGGGCCGAAGCGCGCGCCGGAGCTCGGCCTCTCGCCGCTCCTGCCGTCGAACCCGGCGCGCAGCGACCCGCCCGGGCGCGGCGCGATCAGCCGCTCCACCTCGTCGCGCGAGAGCCACTCCGGGCGCTCGCCTGCGAGCGCCTCGAGCAGCGCGACCCCGAGCCGCGCCACGGACATGGCGTCGCCGAAGAGCCCTGCGTGCCCGGCCATCCCGTCGCGCGCGATCGTCCAGGCGTTGTCGTCGTGGACCGCGCCGCGGAGCACGCCCCCGCGGAACGCGACGTCCTCGGTGGGGACGACGCGCTCGTCGAACCGCGGATCGCGCCGCCGGAGCGCGCGGACCGGCGCGACCGCGAGCCCGAGCGGGCCTGTCACCTCCCGCGCGACGACCTCGTCGAGCTCGGCCTCGCCGCGCCGCGCGACAGCGGCGCCGAGCAGCAGGTACCCGAGGTCGCTGTACACCGGCGGGAACCCGCCGGCGGGCGGATCGCCCTCGCACTCCGCGCGGCGCCCGTTCGCGCAGTCGAGCAGCGCGCCGAGGGGATCGATCGGCGCGTCGTCGCCGGGCGGATGGAGCGGGCGGTGCGCCTCGAGCCCGGCGCGGTGGGCGGCGAGGAGCTCGAGCGGCACGCGCGCCGATCGCGTGCCGGCGAGCTCCGGCAGCACCTGCCCGAGCGGCTCGTCGAACCTCACCTTGCCGGCGCGGGCGAGCCGGGCGAACGCGAGCGCGGTGAACGGCTTCGTCACCGACGCCAGATCGAAGATCGCGTCGCCCGTCGCCGCGGCCGGCGTCGCGCCGCGGGCGCCGGCCGGCGGGCTGTCTTCCTGCCACAAGCGTCCAGCGGCGCCCGCTCCGTACCGGACGTTGTCTCGCGTGCGCACGGCCGCGGCGACGCACGCGCAGGGCGCGGCGCGGTGCGCTTCGATCGCGAGCGCTGCGATCGGCGTGAGATCGACGGGGGTCATGGCCGAGGATGAGGAGGGCTGGGCGCTCGTGTCAAACGAGCTCTGGCGGCCGGCGGGGATGAGCCCGACGACGCGTGGAGAATCGCGACGCGTTCCCCGAAAGATCGAGCAGCACCGGCGGTCCTGCTTCAGGATCTCCCCGTGGCTTCTCCCGTGGGCACCGAAACACGCGCCGCCGTCGCGCCGCTCGCCGCGCTCGCGGCGAGGTACGACGATCGCCGGCCCGATCGCTGGGAGCCGGTCCCCGAGCGGCTCGACGCGGCCATCGCGTGCGACGTCGAGCTCGCCGAGGCCGGCCGCGTCGCGCGGGCGCCGCTCGTGGCCGAGCTCGCGCGCCGCTTCGAGTTCCTTGCCCACTACCTGGACGCGATCCTGCTCGTGCCGCGCGAGCGCTTCGTCCTGCCGGAGGATCTCGCCGCGTCGGCGGACGACACGCCGTTGCCGCTCGACCGCGCGGGGCAGGCGACCGTGAGCGCGCCGCACGCGTACCTGCTCACGTACAGCCTGCTCGATCTCGGTCCGGGCGATCGATTGCTCGAGCTCGGCACGGGCACCGGTTATGGGGTGGCGCTCGCGCGGCGCATCGTCGGCCCGACCGGGCACGTCGCCTCGATCGAGATCGACCCCGTGCTGCACGCGCGCGCGGTGCGGCTGCTCGGCGCGCGGCCGGATCGCCAGGAGGGCGACGAGGCGCGCGCGGCCAGCGCCGCCGGCCCGTCCGACGAGGGCGCGGGCGTCACGTTGCTGTGCGGCGACGGGCGCTCGCTCGCCGAGCGCGTGCTCGCGGGCGAGCGGACATCGCCGTCGGAGCGGCCCTGGAAGGTCGCGGTGACGTACGCGCTGACCGAGCCTCCCACGGCGCTCGAGGCGCAGCTGAGCGACGGGGGCGTCCTTGTCGCGCCGGTCGGCGCGTGGGAGGGCCACCAGGAGCTCGTGCGTGTCGAGCGCCGGCAGGGCGCGCTCCTCCGCGAGGTGCACGGCGCGGTCCGCTACGTGGCGGAGCGCGGGCGCGGCTAGGCTTCTGTACCCGGCCCCGATCTCGGGTTAACGAGAAGGCGGCGATGCTGACGGAAGCAAACTTCAAGAATTTCAAGCTGCTTCGAGACGTGAGGCTGCCTCTCGGTCAGCTCAACGTGCTGGTCGGCGCGAACGCCGTGGGCAAGAGCACCGTGCTCGAGGGGATGTACCGCCTGCTCCAGCTTGCCGCTGTGAAGCCCGGGTCCGCGACCATCCGTCCGGGCTCGTTCTTCTGGGGCGAACGCGCGGTGGAAGACCTGGTCGCGAAGCCGGACGCCACCGAGCTCGAGCTGGAAGCCATCCTGGAGGATGGCAGGCGGTTCGGTCTTCGCGCAGGGGTCGCGAAGGAGGAGCCGGAACCGGAGTGGTTCCGCCTGTGGTTCGGCAAGGACGGGCAGGAGACGGAGCTCCGTCTGCCCAGCGACGACCAGGAGGAAGAACGGCTCTTCTTCCGAGGCCCCCGCGAGGCGAAGCTCGGATCGACAGTCCGGCTCAAGTTGCACGCCGAGACGCTCGCCGCGGAGCACTACTCTGAAGAGGAGATCCCTGGCGTCGGACACGACGGTGAGGGTCTGGCTTCCGTGTTGCAATACCTGCAGGGGCTGCGCGACGGGACCCTGGAAGTGATCGAGCGGGATCTGGCGACGATCGTCCCCGGCGCGCGGCGTATCCGCGCGCTCCCCGCCCGCGTCCGGCGCCGGGAGAAGCAACGGATATCCGTCGGTGGCCAGGACTTCTGGGCCGATCAATCGCGCGAGGTCACTGGCGCCCGTTTCGAGGTCGAGTGGGAAGGGCTGGGGTGGGTGCCGGCCGGTCAGCTCTCCGAGGGGACGCTGCTTGCTCTCGGTCTGATCACGGTCGTGCGCTTCGACGCACCGCGCCTCGTCCTGCTCGACGATCTCGACAAGGCGCTTCACCCGGTGGCGCAGCGCAAGCTCGTCGCGCACCTCCGTGGCATCCTCGACGCGACGCCTCACCTGCAGATCGTGGCGACGAGCCACTCGCCGTTCCTCCTTGACGAGCTGAGCGTGCAGGAGGTGATGGTCATGAGCCGCGGCGCGCGGGGCTCGGCGCTGCGCCGGCTCGACGAGCACCCGACAGCGCAGAAGCGGGGCGCCTATCTTCGCCCGGGTGAGCTGTGGAGCCTCGTCGGCGAGGGATGGGTGAGCGAGGGGCGAGAGTGAGCGCTGTCGGCATCGGTATCGCCGCCGAGAGCGCCGGCGATACGCGGATCATCCAGAAGCTCGTCGACCGCATGCTCATCGACCGGATCGCGTGGGTGAACGAGACCGTCGAGGCGTGTCAAGGCTCGATGGCGGATCCCCTTTCACCGTGCCGGAGCTGGCAGGGGGGGCTTCGGCTGGCTCGACCTCCATGGCGCGTGGAAACGCGCACGGGAGCGCGGTCTCCGCATCTATGGTTCCTTCGAAGGAGAGCGGGGCGAGGAAGATGCGCAAATGCACCGAGCCGCGCTCCTGCTCTTCGCGGAGGAGAGCGAGCCCCCCGTCGCCGTGGTGATCGCGCGAGACCTGGACGGCAGGGCTGAGCGCGCCGAGTGCTTCGCCCAGGCGGTAGCGGCTGGGAGCTGGCCGTTCGATGTCGTCCTCGGCGCCCTTCCAGAGCCCGAGATCGAAGCCTGGTTGGTTGCGGCGTGGGTCCCCGAGGACGACGCGGAACGCCAGCGGCTTGATGCGCTCCGCCGCGAGCTCCATTTCGACCCCTGCGTGCAGCCCGAGCGACTCACCTCGAAGAACGAAGCGGACCGCAAGAATGCCAAGCGGGTCCTCGCGGTGTTGACGACCACGGGGCGAGATGCGGACGCGCGTTGGGCCGACGTGCTCATCGAGCGCCTCGAAGCGAGCGGCGCCGCGTGTGGCCTCGCACGCTTCGTGCGCGAGGTGAGGGAGCATCTCGTGCCGGTCGTGGAGCGCGGCGGAGCCTCGGCGTCCGGCCTGCGGTGACCCATCCGGACCAGACGCCCCGTCCTCCGGACAACGGGAGCCATCTCACGATCCCGTGCCGGCGACCCCGTTTCGTCCGATGAACCTGTGCCATGCCCATACGACACACCCTCGTGTCCAGATGGCACACCCTCGTGTCCAGATGGCACACCCTCGTGTCCAGATGACCCATCATCCTGTCCAGATGGCACACTCTCGTGTCCAGACGACCCATCTTCCTGTCCCGATGACCCTCCATCGTGTCCGTGTGCGAGCGGTTGCGATCCGTGCTCATGGCTCAGGGCCATCGCGATCGGATGGAAGCGGCAGGGCTGGATCGAGGTGAGCGCCGGCGGGGGTCTCCGCGCGGCGGGGGCGGGTGGGCGCGGCGAGCACCGACCGAGGTACCATCCGGTGTCAGGGGGCGTGGCGCCTCAGGCGCGCCTTGTGTGGCGCGCGACGAAACGTTCCAGGTGGCGTGGCCCGAAGGGAGACATGCCGGGCGGTGTTCTCAGCGCAAGCGCCCCGGCTCCGGTCTTGGCGGATGGCCGAGCGCCCGCCCGCCCCCGCCGCGCGGAGACCCCCGCCGGCGCGTGCTGCTCGGCGCGGCGCCCTCTCCCTCCCTCTCTTCCTTCCCCTCTCTTCCTCTCCCGTCCCGTCGCACCGCCCCCCATCGCCCCCCTGCCGGATCAGAGAAGGCGCCACCGTCTTTGACCCTGGACCGCCTGGAACTTTATCCTGGCCTCCCCGAGGCGGGGCCGCCCCTGCGCGTCGGCTAGGCCCGTCGTGGATCAGGGAGAAGACCGGGAGCACTATGGCGGAGTTCGTTTGGGAGGCGCGCGGCCGCACCGGAGAGATCCGGAAGGGCACCATGGAGGCCGAGAACGAGGCGGCGGTGCAGAACCGCCTCCGCGCTCAGCAGCTCAACCCCACCCGCGTCAAGAAGAAGGGGGCGCAGCTCAGCCTCAGCCTGAGCTTCGGCTCGGGCGTCGAGCCGAAGGACCTCGTCAAGTTCATCCGCCAGTTCGCGACGATGATCGACGCGGGCCTCCCGCTGGTCCAGTGCCTCGAGATCCTGTCGAACCAGGAGCCGAACAAGATCTTCCAGGCGGCGCTGAAGGACATCAAGAACACGGTCGAGCAGGGCGCCACGTTCAGCGACGCGCTCCGGCGCCACCCGAAGATCTTCGACGACCTGTTCGTCAACCTCGTCCAGGCCGGCGAGGTGGGCGGCATCCTCGACAGCATCCTGAACCGGCTCGCGATCTACATCGAGAAGCGCGTGAAGCTCGCGCGCCAGGTGCGGGGCGCGCTCGCGTACCCGATCGCCGTCATCGTGATCATGGTCGTCGTCATGGTCGTGCTGATGTCGTTCGTCATCCCGTCCTTCGAGACGATGTTCGCCGAGTTCGGCGCCAAGGACGCGCTCCCGCAGCTCACGAAGATCGTCATCGCCGTCTCGAAGACGTTCGTCACCTACCTCCCGCTCATCGTGGTCCTGACCGTGGCCGCGGCCTTCGGCGCGACCTACTTCTACCGCTCGCCGTCCGGCAAGCGGATGGTGCACCGCCTCGTCCTCAGGCTCCCCATCATCGGCCCGGTCATGCAGAAGATCGCCGTCGCGCGGTTCTCGCGCACGCTCGGCACGCTGCTCGGCTCCGGCGTGCCGATCCTCGACGCGCTCGACATCGTCGCGAAGACGGCCGGCAACGTCGTCGTGGAGGAGGGCCTCATGTACTCCCGCCAGAAGATCTCCGAAGGGAAGAACATGGCCGAGCCGCTCGGCGAGATGCAGGTCTTCCCCGGCATGGTCGTGCAGATGGTCGCGGTCGGCGAGCAGACCGGCGCCCTCGACACGATGCTCAACAAGATCGCCGACTTCTATGAAGAGGAGGTCGACGTCGCCGTCGCCGCGCTGACGTCGCTGCTCGAGCCGCTCCTCATGGTCATCGTCGGCGGCATGGTGGGCATCGTGCTCATCTCGATGTACCTGCCGATCTTCGATCTCGCCGGCAAGATCAAGGCGGAGTGATGTCGCCCGCGGCCTCCCCGGCGAGCCCGGGCGGCGAGGCCGGGGCGCCGCGAGAGCACGCCGGGGCCGCGCCGTCGCGCGACGCCCGCGCCTCGACGCCGTCGATGCTGCTCCCGTCCGGCGCTCCCGGCGGCGCCGAGGCGCCGCTCGCGAGCCGGCTCACCTGGCTCATCGCGCTGCGCCTCGCGGTGCTCACCGTCTTCCTCGTCGTGACCGCGGCGGTGTACCTCGGCGGCTTCACCCCCGGGCGCTTCTCCAGCATCGTCGCGCTGGTCACGGTCGCCGCCGCGTACGGCGTCTCCGGCATCTACGCCGTGTTCCTGCGCATGAACCGCGCCCTCCGGGCGATCGCGCGGGCGCAGCTCGTGACCGATCAGATCACCTGGACCGCGCTCGTGTACATCACCGGCGGGGCCTCGAGCGGCGCGACGTCGCTCTACGGCCTCACCTGCCTCACGGGGGCGATCCTCCTCGGGCTCCCCGGCGCCATCGTCGCCGCGGCGTCGGGGGCGGCGGCGTACCTCGTCCTGTGCGCGGCGCTCGGGCTGCACCTCCTCGGGGTGCCGCCGGACCAGCCCGCCGGGGCGTACGCGACGCAGTGGGGCGAGCTGCGGTACCCCATGTTCGTCAACCTGCTCGCGCTCCTGGTGGTCACGCTGCTCGCGAGCTACCTGGCGGAGCGGCTGCGCGCGACGGGCGGCCGGCTCGTGCAGGCCACCGCGCGGGCGGAGCAGGCCACCGCGCGGGCGGAGCAGGCCGAGCGGCTCGCGGCGCTGGGCCGCCTCGCCGCGGGGCTGGCCCACGAGATCAGGAACCCGCTCGGCTCGATCGCGGGATCCATCGAGCTCCTCCGCACGGGCGGGACGCTCTCCGACGAGGACCGCAAGCTCTGCGAGATCATCGAGCGCGAGACCGCGCGCCTGAACGATCTCGTGGGCGACATGCTCGATCTGTCGCGCCCGCGGGTGCCCACGCTCGAGGGCGTGGACCTCTCGGCGACGGCCCGCGACGTCGTCGTGCTCGCGGGGCGCTCGGGCCGCGGCAGCGACGTCGAGGTGCGCTTCGATGGGCCGCCGTCCGCGCCGGTGACCGCCGACGCGGCCCAGATGCGTCAGGTCGTCTGGAACCTCGTGCGGAACGCGATCCAGGCGAGCTCCGCGGGCGCCGTCGTGACCGTGCGCCTCTGGCGCGACCCGAGCGCCTGGCTCCTGGAGATCCGCGACCAGGGGCGAGGCATCCCCGCGGGCGCCCGCGATCGCCTCTTCGACGCGTTCTTCACGACCCGCACGCACGGCATGGGCATCGGCCTGGCCGTGGTGAAGCGGATCCTCGACGATCACGGCTTCGCGATCGAGGTGGACAGCCGCGAGGGCGAGGGCACCGCGTTCCGGGTGAGGGTCCCGGACCGGCCGCCGGAGTCCGGCGGCGCGGAGCGCCTCGCCGTCGCCGCGGAGCTGCCCCCACGATCGCGTCCGGCGGCCTGACGCGGAGCCCGCGCTGCCGCGGTCGATGCATCGTCACATCGGACGCGTGGCGCTCCGTTCACGCCCCGCTGCGCCGCGCACGCGCTTTTCCCGGCGGCCAGCCGAGAGATTGCGGCCGAGCCCGCCGCCGCGCGTGAATAGGCCGCCGAGGCGGTCGTCTGCCCCTGGGGAGCGGGCCAGCGCAGTCGGATTGCTGTCTCTTTTCGCGGTGTTCGTGGAGAGCAGGGATGCGACGTCGCCGGGCCGCCGGGCCCTGGGTCCGACCTGGCAGGCCGTTTGCGTAGGACCAAGGTGAGCAGTAGAAGCCTCCCGAGGCGCGCTCGCTGCCCGCAGGCACAGAAGGAGAACCATACGTGACACGCAGGATGAACCATCTCTTCGCGGCGACGTTCTCGCTGCTCGCGCTCACGCTCGGCCCGGTGGGCCTCGCCAGCGCCGGGACGGCGACGGACGTCGTCAAGGCCAAGCAGACGGCCCTGTTCGACCTCCTGAAGAAGGGGGGGGTCGAGAACCAGAAGAAGGTGGGCGCGGTCTTCGACGAGATGCTCGATTACTCCGCGCTGGCGGAGGCCTCGCTGGGCAGCGAGTGGGCCGCGCGGACCGACGCCGAGAAGCAGCAGTTCAGCGAGCTCCTCAAGCAGCTCGTGCGCAAGGCCTACGAGCGCAACCTGAAGAAGACGCTCGACTTCAACGTCGAGTACCTCAGCGAGACGCCGAGCGGCAGCGCCATCACGGTCAAGACCAAGGCCGTCTCCAGGAAGGACGCGCGCGAGGAGCCGGTCGAGATCGCCTTCAAGCTCTCCGAGAAGGGCGGCGTCTGGCGCGTGCAGGACATCGTCACCGAGGGCGTCAGCCTGGTGGGGAGCTACCGCGCCCAGTTCACGAAGATCATCAAGAAGGATGGGTTCCCGGCGCTCATCCAGAAAATGAAGGACAAGCTCGCCAAGGGCGACGTCTGACCCGCCCCGCCGCGCCTCGTCCGGCGCGATCGCCGTGAACTCGCCTGAGATGCCGCCGGGTTGATACCCTTGGCGGGTATGGCTGCTGGACAGAGGCGCGGCCGGCCGGCGCGCGCGCTGGGCCTTGCGCCGTCGATCCGCGCGCTCGCGCCCGGCGGCGGCGCGGCCCCGCGCCCGCCCGACGACCGCCCTGTCCTCCGGCTCGCCGTCAGCAAGGGCGCGCTCGCCATCGAGCTCGGGGAGCCGTTCGCGCTCGGCCCGCTCCGCGTCACCGAGCTCGTGGTGCGGCTCGCCGGGATCCGGTTCCCCGTCGACCTCTCCGGCGGCGTGGCGCGCTTCCGGCACCGGCGCGGCCAGCTCGTCCGGCTCTCCGTCGAGGCGCAGGGGACCGAGCTCGCCGGCTGGGCCGCGCCGCGGCTCCGCGGCCTGCTCGGCGACGGCGCGCCGCAGCTCCTCATCGCGCCCATCGAGGACGGCGCGCTGGTCGCGCTGCGATCCGGCGAGACGGCGCTCGCGTTCGACGTCGCCGTGGCCCCGGGGGAGCGCGCGCTCAGGCTCCTGCCGGAGCGCGCCCGCGGCATCGGCCTCGCCGCCCCGCCGCACGCGCTCGCGCTGCAGGCGCTCTCGATGATGGCGGGTACGCACGGGCGCCTCGTCGAGGGCGCGATCGTTCTGGACGCCGCGGTCGAGCGGATCGTCCGCCTGCTCCTGCCCGCGGCGGGCGCGAGGGCGCCCGCGGTGGAGGGGGTGCAGTGGGCCGTGGTCGCCGCGGAGGCGGGCCGCTTCCGCGCCGAGGGCGCGCTCGGCGCGGCGCCTCCCGCGCTGGGCGACCGCGCGCTCAGGGCGCTCGAGGCGGCCGAGCTCGCGGGCGCCGCCGACGAGCTCGCGTTCGCGGGCGGGCTCGACGAGGCGCGGCGCGCGTACCTCGCCGCGCTGGAGCGCGCCCCGCGGCACCCCGAGATCTCCTCGCGCCTCGCCTGGCTCGACCTCCTGATCGGCGAGCGCGCCGAGGGGGCGCTCTCGACCGTCGTCGACGCCATGCCCGCCGTGGACGCCGGCCTCCTCGGCGGCGCGCTCCTCGAGGCGGTCGGCGATCGTGACGGCGCGTTCTCCGCGCTCGCGCGCGCCGCGCACGCGGAGCCTTACGGCCCGCTCGCCGCGCTCGCGTGGCTGCGCGCGGCGGCGCTCGCGGACGCCGTCGACGTGCGCCTCGACGCGCTGAACCTCGGCGTGGCGCGCGCGCCCGGGATCGATGCGCTGCGGTGGGCGCGGTTCCACGCGCGGCTCGACGTCGCCGACGTGCGCGGCGCGCTCGCGGACGCCGAGCACCTCGAGGCCTCCGCGCGCGGCGCCGAGGCGCGCCACGCCGTGTCTCGCAGGGCCGCGGAGGCGTTCCTCGCGCGGGGCGACGTCGCCGACGCGCGGGTGCTCTTCGAGCGGGCGCTCCGCTACGCGCCGGAGAGCCCCGACGTGGTCGCGGGCCTCGCGCGCTCGCTGCGGGCGGCGGGGGAGGGGAGGCGCGCGCTCGACCTCCTCGCCCGGGCGCGCGCCCTCGCCGCGCGCAGCGGCGCGCCCGCGTGCGCGCTCGATCTGGAGCTCGGCCGCGGCCTCGCCGAGATCGCGGGGGATCTCCCGGCGGCGATCGCGCGCGTGCGGAGCGTCCCGCCCGGCGTGCCGGAGGCGCTGGAGGCGCGGCTGCTCGAGGGCCGCTGGTGCGCCGGGCTCGGCGATCTCGGGGGAGCGTCGGTCGCGCTCGGGCGGCTGCGCGACGCGGTGGAGCTCGCCCTCCAGGGCCGCGCGGACGACGCGGGCCCCGCTCGCGCGAAGGGAGCGCCGTTCGGCGACGGCGCCGCCGCCGTCGCGGCCCTGCTCGCCGAGGCCGCCGAGATCGAGGAGCGATCCCGGGGGGATCTGCTCGCGGCGCAGCGACAGCTGGGCCTCGCGCTGCGCCTCCGGCCGCGCGATCCGGGCATCACCGCCGCGTTCCGCCGCGTCTCGGGCGAGATCGCGCCGCCGATCGCGCCTGCCCCGGCGGCGCCGCCCGGCCCGGTCCAGCGGCCCCGCGCGGCCGAGCAGCGGATCGAGGTCCACGTCGCCGCCCCGCGCCGGCGCACGATCCCGCCCGAGCCGGTGGTGATCGCTCCGGCGCCGCTCAAGCCTCCCCCTGTCCCCCGCGCGCCGGCCGCCCCGCCCAAGGCCGCGCCGATCGACCCCGGGACCATCGACGAGATGCCCACGCTCGATGGTACCGACACGTCGACCGATCTCACGGCGCCCATCCCCAGCAGCGTCACGCTGGCGGAGGGGCAGGTGCCGCTGGCCCGCGCGTTCGGCGTCGACGACGAGCTCCTGGCCGAGCGGCTGGCCGATCGGCTCCGCGCCGATCCCGCCGATCAGGGGGTGGCGATGGCGCTCGCCGATGTGCTCGATCGGCTCGGTCGCGATCTCGATCTCCTCGCCCTGCTCTCGGCGCGGATGGAGGAGGGGGACGACGCCGTCCGACACGAGGTCGCGCCGCGGCGGCGCATCGTGCTCGCGCGGCTCGCCGCGAGGGCGCGGGCCGAGGGGCGCGACTCGGAGGCGGAGCTCTACGAGATGCTGCTCCAGAGCGAGCTCGCCTGAGCGCTTCCTCGCGGCTCACGCCCTCGCGGCGGATGGCGCGCGCTTGGCCCACGCGCCGCGCCCGTGATAGCCCGAGCTCTTGCGCAGCGCGCGCAGCGCTTGGAGGTGCAGCATGGCCGAGCAGCCGTCGAACCGCGCCCAGCAGGAGGGCTCGCCGTGCGAGCCGGGCGCCTCGCCCGCGAAGGCGGGCCGTCCGATCATCGTGCAGAAGTACGGCGGCTCGTCGGTCGCCGACGTCGACAGGATCGGCAAGGTCGCCGAGCGCGTCGTCGCCGCGAAGCGCGCCGGCAACGACGTCGTCGTCGTGGTCAGCGCGATGGGCAAGACCACCGACGGCCTTCTCGCGCTCGCCCGGCAGGCGGCGAGCGCGGCCGCGGATCCCCCCCGGCGCGAGCTCGACATGCTGCTCTCGACCGGCGAGCGCGTGTCGATGGCGCTCCTCTCGATCGCCATCCAGGCCCGGGGCTTCGAGGCGATCTCGTTCACGGGCTCCCAGTCCGGCATCCTCACGAACGATCGCCATTTCGACGCGCGCATCATCGAGGTCCGCCCGTTCCGCATCGAGGACGAGCTCGCGCGCGGCCGCATCGTGATCGTCGCCGGCTACCAGGGGATGAGCTACCGCCGCGAGATCACGACGCTCGGACGAGGGGGCTCCGACACCACGGCCGTGGCGCTCGCGGCGGCGCTGGGCGCCGAGCGCTGCGAGATCTACAGCGACGTCGACGGCGTGTACTCGGCCGATCCGCGGGTCGTCCCGGACGCCCGCCACCTGCCCGAGCTCGACTGCGCGGTCCTCCAGGAGATGGCCGAGTGCGGCGCGAAGGTCGTCTGCGCCCAGGCGGTCGAGTGGGCGCGGCGCTCCGGCGTGGCCCTGATCGCGCGGTCGACCTTCGACGCCGGCCCCGGCGCGCGGGAGACGGTGGTGCGCCGGTTCGCGCCGGGCTCGGCGCCTCCGGCGCTCGCGGCGCGCGCGATCGTCGCCGAGGGCAACGTCGTCCTCGCGCGGGCTGACGGCGGGCTCCGGCTCGACGAGGTCCTCCGCGCGGCGGGCGAGCTCGGGCTGGGCTTCCGGGATCTCTCCTTCGGTCACGGCGGCGGCGCGCTCGTGATCCCGCTCCTCAACGTGCCCGAATGGCAGGGGGCCAGGCGAAAGCTCGCCGCGCTGCTGCCGTCGCTCGAGCTCGTCGAGGGGCTCGCGGCGGTCAGCGTCGTCGGCGACGGGCTCTCCGCGACGGCGGAGCCGCTCGCGCGCTTCGTGGAGGTCCTCGCGCGCTCTGGCATCGCGCCTCGGTTCACGGTCGCGGGCCCCCTGCGCCTCGGCGCCCTCGTCGACGCCGCCGACGTCGCGGCCGCGCAGCGCCTGCTGCACGCGTCGTTCGTCGGCGGCTGAGCGCGCCGCTCGCGAGGCGGAGGACGGCCGTCAGTGCTTTCTCTGTCGCGTGAGCGCGACGAGCCCCGCCCAGCACGCGGCCCACACGACCTCGCGCGACGCGTCCCAGGCGATCGCCGCCGGTCCGATCGACGCGGCCTCCTCCTCGGGGGCGCCGGGGGGCGTCGCACCGAGCTCGGCGACGAGCGTCGGGGCGGCGTTCGACGGCACGTGGACCAGCTGCGCCCGGCGCTCGCCCTCGCGCGCGACGAGCGCGAGCAGCGGCGAGGTCTTGTGATCGCCCGCGAAGGCGAGGGCGACGACCACCGCGAGCCCCTCCAGCACGCGGAAGGTCTCGCCGCCGTTGCGCGACACGCAGAGGAGCCCGGCGCCGGAGATCGCGATCGAGCGCCCGCCGGCCGCCGCCGCGAGCCTGCAGTCGTCGGCCTCGGCCGCGCGCCGCGCCGCCCCCGACAGCGGCACGACCGGCGAGCCTTCGTCGTCGCCGCGGAGCCGCTCGAGCTGCGGTCCTTCGGCCGCGCTCGTGAGCGCGACGATCACCCCCTCGCTCGCGCTCATCCGGAGCACGCCGTCCCGCAGCGCGGGCCCGGGCGACAGGGAGAGCGCGCCCTTCGATGGAGACGGCGCGCCGTCGCGGCGGGGCGAGCCCGCGGCCACGGCGGCGCCCGTCTCCGGCGGCGAGACGACCGCGCCGGCCGCGGGCGACCACAGCGTCTTGCCGGCCAGCACCCACAGGCGCCCCGGCGTCGTCGCGAGCGTCACCGGCGCGCCGCCCGAGCCCCACGCGCCGAGCGTGCTCGCGCTCTTCCCCCGGTCGTCGCTCAGCAGCAGGTTGCCGCGGCGCGTGGCGATGAGGATCGCGCTGTCCGACAGCGCGATCGAGGACGCCGACGTGTCGATGCCGGCGCGGCGCGCGGAGAGCGCCCCCGCGTCGACGACGAGCACGGCCCCGCGCTCGCCGCCGGCACGCTCCGCGCGGCGCGGGCGACCTCCCGATCGCGCGGCGGGCTCGCCCGTCAGCCCGGGCTCTGCGCCGGCGCTTCCCGCGACGACGTAGCCGCCGGCCACCGCGAGCGTGCTGCACGGGACGGCGGCGCCCGCGTCCTCGACGACGACCCAGGGCAGCGCGTCCCAGACGGGGGCCTGGTCGTCGGGGAGATCGGGCAGCTCTGCGAGCAGATCTTCGCCCTCGTACGCGCCGTCCTGGTCCGCGTCGAGCGCCGGCAGCTCCCCCTCGTCCACGTCGTCCGACGGGTCCTCTCCCGTCCCTTCCGCGCCGCCGTCGTCGCCGTGCGGCCCGCCGTGATCGTCGAGATCGTCCTGCTCGGCGTCGCTCTGCTCGACGGCCTCATCGGACAGCCACGTGCTCGCGTCGGCCTCCGCGATCCCCTCGTGGAGCGCCCCGACGTCGACGCCTTCTTCCGCGGGCTCGTCCTCCCCGGTCCCGCCGTCGTCCACGGCGAGCTCGACGCCGATCTCGAGGTCGCTCGCGTTCGCGTCGTCGAGCCCCTGCTCCGCGTCGTCGAGCGTCTGCAGGAGATCGTCGAAGCCCTCGTCGCCCCCTTCTTCCTCGTCGTGCCCGAGCGGCGGCAGGTCGATCAGCTTGCCGTCGTGCTCGTCGTGCTCGTCGTGCTCGCGCTCGTCGTCATCGACGGCGGTCTTCGGCTGCGGCGCCGGGCACGTCTCGCGGCGCTCCTCCATTCGCTCGCTGCAGGCTCGTGAGGCTGACATCGGCGGGAGTGTAGCGCCCCTCGCGGCGCTTTCGCCCCGCGCGGCGATCCCCGAGCGCTCCGCGGGCCCCAGAGCCCGCCTGCCCCGGCTCGCGGCGGTGGCTCTCGTCGGCTCTCGTCTGGTTCGGGCCCGCGGCCCGTCGCCTCCCGACGACGCCGCCGGCGAGCCGCCCGTGCGAATCATGAAGGGTGAACGTGAGCGGCCCGACGATCTCGCGCCGCTTTGGCGGGCGCGAGAACGCCGCGGGGCCCGCGGATCGAGGGAGGGACGCGGCCTCTTGACGCGGCGAGGGGGCTGGCCATCCCCGCCGGGTGTGCCCGCTGGATCCCTCCGGCGAGCGGTGCTTAGCTCCGCCGTCCATGGGCCGGAACGACAGCAATTCCAGGCGAGTCGCGTCCGCGTCTCCGGCCGGCGAGCCCTCGGGCGCCGCGGGACAGCTCGGGCCCGCGCGCGGCCCCCTCTCGATCGCGGATGCGAGCGCCGGGATGCTGGTGCAACACGTCCTGGTCCATCCAGCGGACGTCGTGTTCGTGAAGAGCATCGTCGAGGCGAGCGACGGCGTCGCGCTCCTGTTCGCGGATCGCGGCGGAGAGATCACGCTCGCGGCGCCGCTCGGACGGGGCGACGAGTTCGCCGAGCTCGTGCGCGATCTGGAGCGCGACGTCGGGGCGCGTCGCCGCGACGCGCTGCGCTGAGGGTGGCATGACGGAGCGCCGCGACCCGAGCTCGGTCGATCTCGTCCAGGAGCCCTCGCTGGACGCCGCCGCGCCCGACGGCGCGGCGCAGGGCCTGCCCGCGTCGTCGGGCGCGCTGCTCGACCCGCGCATCCTCGCTGCCTGGCGGGAGTGGCTCGCCGCGCTCGCGACCGACGCCGAGGCGGCCATCGCCGCGGCCCACGTCTACGGGGAGCTCGGCCCCGAGGCGCGCGAGGCGTGGCTCGACGTCCTCGCGGAGGACGCGCCCAAGCTGCAGGTGCCCGCGGTGGCGATCTACGCGCCGCTCCTGTCGGTCGAGAGCGACGCCGGGCGCCGCGAGCGGATCGAGGTCGCGATCGAGGGGGGAGAGCGCGCACCGCGCCCGGCGGGCGGCTTCGCGCTGCGCGGGGTCGCCGCGGGGGGCGATCGCGTGGTGGCGCTCGTGACGCCGCTCTACTTGCGCTTCGTGCGGGTGCTCTGGTGTCGCTATCTCCCCGAGGATGGCATCGCCTGGGCGCGGCACGATCCCATCGTCCGCGCGGAGGACGCCCCGGGTCCGGGGATCCTGCTCGACGGCGCGCAGCTCGAGGCCACGCCGATCAAGCTGGTCATCGAGGAGCTGTGCCATGCCGTCCTGGCGCAGCGGCGCAAGGGCGCCGAGCTCCCGCCCTCGCTGCAGCTCTGCGCCGATCTCTTCGACGCCCACCTGGAGGGTGATCCGCTTCCATGAGGCCGCTCGCGCCGGTGTGCACGCCGCTCTTGCTGCTCGCGATCGGCTGCGGTGGGGGCGGCGACGCCGTCCGGGAGCCGTCGGCGGGGCCGCCGGTCGCCGCGCCGGCCCCGGCGCCCGGCCCGGTGCGGAGCTTCTCGTACGAGACCCTCGACGGCCGCGAGCTCTCGACCGGATCGCTCTCGGGCAGGTTCAGCGTGATCGGCTTCGTCGCGACCTACGATGTGGCGTCTCAGGCGGAGGCGCGGTTCCTCGCGGGGCTGTTCCGCGATCACACGCCGCGCATCAACGCGGCGCTCCTGGTCCTCGAGGCGAGCGAGAACCGGCCGCTCGTCGAGGCCTTCGTCGCGGCGCTCAAGCTCCCGTACCCGGTGGCGCTCGCGGACGCCCCGACGATCGCCGGAGAGGGGCCCTTCGCCGGGCTGCACCACGTGCCGAGCGTCGTCATCCTCGACGCGGGGGGCCGGGAGGTCTTCCGGCACGTGGGTCTCATCACCCAGGAAGCGCTCGAGGAGGTCCTCCGCGGTCTCGAGCGCGCGAGCGCGCGGCCCGCGCGGTAGGCCAGGCAGCGCCGCCCGCCGAGATCGCGGCGCCGGGCGGAAGATCGCGTGTGGACGAACAACGAGGGCGGCGTCCGAGCGGCCGTGGCGCGCGATGCCGATTTCCTGCGGAGGATGGCAATTCCCTGTGGCCTATCGGAATGCCGTTCACGGCGCTGTGCGGTGCGCTTTGCCGGGAGGAGAGGTGCAGTCCTTTTTCTTCAGCTGGGGCGGTCTGCCTGGGCGATGATGGCGCGCATGGCGATCGACCACATCGGTTTTCCAGTCTCGGATTATGAGCGAAGCAAGGCCTTCTATCTCGCGGCCCTGGGCCCCCTCGGTTACGGGCTCGTGATGGAGATCACGCCCGAGATGACCGGCGGTGCGGGCAGCCACGCCGGCCTGGGGGCCGACGGGAAGCCGGACTTCTGGATCGGCACGGGAACTCCCCTCCAGGGGAGCTTGCATGTCGCCTTCGCCGCGAAGACGCGGGCCGACGTCGACGCGTTTTACCGGGCTGCGCTCGCGGCTGGAGGGGTCGACAACGGTCCGCCGGGGCCACGGCCGCAGTACCACCCGGGCTATTACGGTGCGTTCGTGCGCGATCCTGACGGGCACAACGTCGAAGCGGTCTGTCACGGCGGGTGACGGCCGGCGGAGCATGGCGAGCGCTCCTCTCCGGCGCGCGCCGCCCGCTCCTCCTCGCCCTCGGCGGCCGTCCTTTGCTCGTGCTCAGAGCCTGCCGAGGAGCTCTGTCTTCTTCGCGGTGAACTCCTGCTCGGTGATGAACCCCTTTTGCCGGAGATCGGCGAGTCGCTCGATGGCGGCGAAGATATCCCCTTCCTGCGCCGGAGCAGGGCGGGGGAGGGCGGCGTCCGCCTGCGCCGGAGCGGCCGCTTGCGCCGGAGCGGGCGGGGCGATCGACGCCTGCTTCACGGCAAGGTCGCCGGAGATGATTGGCAAGCTCAGCACGCTCACCACGCCGTACTGGCTGGTGAACGTCACGGACGCCCCCGACCCTTGCTGCTGCGACACGCCGCCGATCTGATGATCGAGCGTGTCATAGACGCTGACGCGCCCGTTGACCTCGACGGCCAGCCGCCGCGCGCCGGGGAAGTAGGCATATCGGACGTTGTTCTGCGATCCGCTGGAGCTCGGCACGCCGAGCTCCCCGGGCCACCAGCTGCCCGAGCCCCCTCCCGACCCCGGGACGAACAGGCTGACCGGCGATCCCCCAAACCCTCCACTGCCACCCTGCTGCTGCTGCTGACCGCCCTGCGACGGATAGCTCGGGGGCGCTGGAACGAAAGGCTGGCTGGCCAGCAGGCTGGACAGCTCGGAGCACAGGCCGTCCACCTTGGCCTTGAGGCCGTTGTTGAACATGTCCCCGACCATGGTCATGCCGCCCTGCATCCACTGCCCACCGCCGCCCAGCTCGGGGTGGTAGAACTGCGCCATCGTTCCATGGCCGTTCACGAGCGCCTGCAACAGCGTCATCACCGCGTCGGTGCTGACGAAATAGCGCTGTGACAGGTCGGAAACTCTCTGCTGACCTTCGAGGGTGAGTTGCTGCATGGTGAGGCGCTCCGAGAGGGAGCGCCCACCCTTGCACTGCGGTGCGTCGATCGCAATGCGAGCGAGCGACGATAACGGCGATGACGGCGATCAACCAGCGAGCTTGCGGACGCTCGCGAGCTGGACACAGACCGCGACGACGTCCATGGCGACGCGGATCTGCTCCAGCGGCGGCATCGAGGGCGCGACCCGGATGTTGCGGTCGCGGGGATCGCGGCCGTACGGGTACGTCGCGCCGGCGCCGGTCAGCTTCACGCCCGCCTTGTTGGCCAGGCGCACCACCTCCTTCGCGCAGCCGTCGAGGGTGTCGAGGCTGACGAAGTAGCCGCCGCGCGGCGAGGTCCAGGTGGCGATGCCCTTGCCGCCGAGCTCGCGCTCGAACGTGGTCGTCACCGCCTCGAACTTGGGCCGCATGAGCTCGGCGTGCCGCTGCATGTGGCTCAGCAGGCCCTTGTAATCCTTGTAGAACCGCACGTGCCGCAGCTGGTTCACCTTGTCCGGACCGATGGTCTGGATGCCGAGGTGCTTCTTCGCGTCCGCCACGTTCGCGGGGCTGGAGGCCATGGCGGCGACGCCGCTGCCGGCGAACGAGATCTTCGACGTGGAGGCGAAGACGATCGGCCGGTTGGGGTGGCCCGCGGACTGGCACGCCGGCACGATGTTCGCGAGCTTGTCGCCCTCGGCGTAGAGGTCGTGGACCGCGTAGGCGTTGTCCCAGAAGAGGCGGAAGTCGGGGGCCGCCGTCTTCATGGCCGCGAGCCGGCGCACGACCTCGGGGCTGTACGTGGTGCCGGTGGGGTTGGAGTACTTCGGCACGCTCCACATGCCCTTGATGGCCGCGTCCTCGGCGACGAGCTTCTCGACCTGATCCATGTCCGGCCCGTCGTCGCGCAGGTCGACCGTGATCATCTCGATGCCGTGGTGCTCGCAGATCGCGAAGTGACGATCGTAGCCGGGGCTCGGGCACAGGAACTTCACCTTGGGCTGCTTCACCCAGGGGCCGCTGCCGTCGGGCACGCCGTGGAGGAGCGCGCGGACCACCGCGTCGTGCATCATCGTCAGGCTGCTGTTCCCGCCGACGATGACCTGCTCCGAGGGGACCTCGAGCATCTCGGCGAAGATGGCCTTCATCTCGGGCAGGCCGTCGAGGCCGCCGTAGTTGCGCGTATCCGAGCCGTCCGAGGCGACGAGGTCGCCCGCGCCGGGCAGCGCGAGCATGCCGTTCGCGAGATCGAGCTGCTCGGACGACGGCTTGCCGCGCGTCATGTCGAGCTTGAGGCCGCGGGCTTCAAAGGCAGCAAAACGCGCCTCGAGCTCACGGGTGAGCGAGGCAAGAGCATCGGGAGACAACGAGCGCAGTTCGGTCATGGCGCGCGATATCTAGCAGAATTTCGCGCGTGCGTCGCGGCCGGACGGCGCGCGGCGGGCGGGGCGGCGCGGCGCAGCGCGCCGATCGCGGAGAGGCGGAGGGGGGCCGCCGGGTGCAGCTCGCCCGGCGGCGTCCGCCGCGTCGGCCTCACTCCGCGGCGATGGGCTCCACGCTGTTCGCCCCGTGGCTCACGTGGCGCACCTCGGGGTTGTTCTCGAAGTACGCCTTGCCGGCCAGGCGCTTGACCAGCGGGCTGAACCGCTCCGCGGCCTTGCCGCCGACGATGTCGCGGATCAGCGCGACGTCCTCGCGGGCCCGGGCGAGCGTCTCCGGGTCCGTGAGGAACTCCTTGGCCGCCTTCGCCTTGGCCGGAGCGGCCTTCACGGCGTCGCGGAGCGCGCCCGCCGCCGCCCTGGCCTTGCCCACGGCGCGCTCGGCGGCCGTCTGCTTGATGAGCGGCGCCACCTCGTAGACAAGGTTGGCGGCCGAGCCGGCGACGCGGTGCGGCGCGTGGTGGAGCGGGCTCGCGTACTTCGGGTTCCTCGCGAGGAACGCGCGCACCTCCGCCTCCGTGACGCCCGCCTCCTCGTAGGCGCGGGTGAGCTCCTGCTCGGCCAGGATGCGCGCCTTGAACATGTACATCTGGATGCGCGAGTAGAAGTTCGTCGCGCCGTCGCCGCTCGTCTCCACCGCGCAGAAGATCGTCCCGGGGTAGCGCGCCGTGATCAGCGACTGGACGCCGTCGGAGACGCCCGAGGAGGGCATGCAGCCGAACGGCTTCACGCTCACCGTCAGGTGCGCCTTCGACTTCACGGCGTTCACGATGAGCTTGCCGACCTCCATGTGCCCCTCGCCGCCGCGGAGGTCGTTCGAGTAGTAGTCCTTCGCCACCTCCGCCACGAGCTCCATGTCCGGAAGGTGGTAGTCGAACAGGCCGAGCGGCAGCGCGAACGCCTGGAAGCCGACGCGCAGCGCGCCCTCCGCGAGGCGCATCGTCGCGAGGCGCTTCGCCACGCCGAACTCGTCCAGGCTGGCGAGGCCGTAATTGCCCTCGTCGGCGCCGCGCAGGTCGCGCCGCTCGCGCGTGTCTCGGGCGCACTCCCAGATGTTGTAGAGCAGCCACGCCGTCGTGAGCTGGATGTCGTTCTCGCCGCCCTCGCTCTCGAGGAACTTCTGCAGGGCGTAGTTGCCGTCGCCCTCGGTCGTCATCGCCCAGAACTCGCCGATGATCGACGTCTTCGCCTTGGGCCGGAGCTTGTCCACCCGGACGCCCTCGAACTCCTTGCGCGCCTCGTAGAGCGCCTTGAACACGTTCGTCTGCTCGTAAAGCGCCTTGTAGAGGATGCGCTTCGCGCTCTCCATCGCGCGGTTCGTCGCGCCCGGCTCGACCTCGTAAGGCCGGATCCGGTAGCCGAGCGCGTTCAGCGTGTCGCCGCAGACGATGGCCTTGATGATCGCGATGAAGAAGGCGGGGTTCATCTCGAGCCCGACGTCGTCGCCCGTCGCCTGCGAGAGCCCGCCGGTCTGCTGGAACAGCATGACCCGGAAGCCGTCGAAGCCGGCGTCGCGGAGCGCCTTCCTGTACTCGGTCACGTACATGCCGAACCGACAGGGCCCGCACGCGCCCGCCGTCAGGAACACGTAGTTCTTGATGATGTCCTCGGTCGACATCCCCTGCTTGTCGCGCAGGTCGATGAGGTACTTCACGAGGCCGCCGACCGTGAAGTACGTCGGGTTGCACTGGCCGCGGTTGCCGAACTCCTTGCCCGTCTGCAGCCCCGCGTTGTCGCTCATCCCGAAGTAGTGGACGTTGTAGCCGAGGCCCTTCAGCGCGCCCTCGCACAGGAAGTCCTGCGCGGCGGTGAGGCCGCTGATGAGGAGCGTCACGTTCTCGCGCTCCTTCTTCGTCATCTTCGGCTTGAGCATGTTGTCGACCCACTGGCGCCGCTCGGCCTTGAGCCCGAGCCGCTCCCGCTCGGCCTCCTCGAACGCCCTGAGCTCCGCCTCGATGTCGACGTCGGTCTTGATGGATCGCGTCTCGCCCGCCAGAGGAAGGCGCGTCTTCTGCGTGGTGGTCGTGCTCGTCGTGCTCGTATGTTGCATGGCGTGGCTTCCCTTCGCTTGGATGCTGGAAGGGGCGGCCCCGCCGTCCCCCCCTCGACCTTCGACGTGGTTCAGGCTTCCAGGGGGACGACGGTCCCGTCGGACTGCTTCTTCTTGATCTGCACGAGGCCCGTCTTCGGCGCCTCGGGCGGCGAGACCGGCGCGACGTAGCTCCGGACCTTCTCGGCGAGCGCGGCGATCTCCCGCTCGAGCGCGGGATCCGTGATCTTGCGCGCCGCCTGCTGGTCGCGCTTCAGCTGGAGCAGCTCGAGCCGCTTCTCCTCGATGCGCTGGACCAGCTGCGCCTTCTTCTTCGCCGCGTCCTCGAGCGCCTCCTCGTGCAGCTTGAGGCTGTGCGCGTACGTCTTCACGCGGATCTTGATCGACCCGCCCGGCTTGTTGGCGTCGATGTCGTGCAGCGCCGCGTACGGCGTGGCGCTCGAGCTCACGATGCTGTCGATGATCCCGTACGTCGGCGCGTCGTGGCCGCACTTGAAGCTCGAGAGATCGAGCAGGACGACGTTCGGGTGGCGGGCGGCGAACTTGGCTGCCCAGACCTTCTGCGCGCTGTTGGCCGAGTAGTTCTCCGGCCAGACGTCGTTGATGTCGAGCGGGTGCTGGCCGATCGCGATCTCGTCCTTGAAGTACCGCGCGAGGTACTCCATGTCGCGCGGGATGGACCGCACCGAGAGGATCGGATAACCGAGCACCTGGAACTCCTCCGGGATGCCGTGGTTCAGGCCCGGGTCGGAGTGGTACGGCCGCCCGATCATCAGGATGGCCACCCGGTTCTCGGACTCGACCGTCTCGAGGATCGCCCGCCCCTTGTCCTGGAGGTCGCGCTCGAACTGCGAGAGCGCCCGCATCCCCTCGCGGTGCGCGTGATCGCTCTCGTCCTCGGTGATGCCGAGCCGCGGGCCCCAGGTCTCGAACATCCGGCGCGCCGTCAGCGTCATCTCGGAGAACGTGAGCGCGGGGTCCAGGTACTCGATCCCGCGCGTCTTGAAGAAGTCGACCTCCTTCGTGAACGCCGCCTTCATGACGTCCGGCACGCCCGCGACGATCGGGCAGCTCGTCTTGTCCATCACCCCTTCGCCGAAGCTCGGCACATGGGTGAGGATGGGGAAGAAGATGTAATGGAGCTTCTTCTCGTCCGTGTGGTGGTGGAAGAGCAGGTTGTGGACGTGGGCCTGCGCCACCTTGGACGGGAAGCACGGATCGATGGAGCCGTATTTCCCGCCCTCGACCCACATCTCCTCGCTCGTCGCGTCGCTGAAGACGACGTTCTGCTTCGGGATGCCGAGCGCCTCGAAGTAGGCGCGGTAATACGGGCCGGTCGAGTAGATGTTGAGCACGCGCGGGATGCCGATGCGGACGCGGCGGAGGCGCTCCCGCACCTCGATGCCGCTCCGCCGGAACGGGCGCGTCGTCTCCACGCGGCGGATGCCGAGGAAGCCCTTCTTGACGACCGTGTCCTTCACCGGCGCGCCGTCCTCCGGGAGTGGCGCCGTGTCATAGAAGTGGCGGAAGGCGAGCTTCGACTCGTAGTCGACGAGGTTCGGGAACTGCTTCGCGATCTTCTTCCGCTCGGCGACGAGCGCGAGCATCGCCTGCTCGCTCTCGACCGTGCCCTTCTCGCACGAGAAGCCCGAGATGTAGCGGCTCGTCGTCCCGTCAGGCCGCTTCGTGTCGATGAAGGTCCGCTTGCACTCGTTCGGGCAGAAGTGGCAGACCGTCTCCTCGTCGTTCTTCGTCGTGTATTCGAGGGCGATCGCCGCGTCGATCCCGATGAACGTCGACCGGCCCTTGCGCTTCACGACCCGGAGCGTCTCGAACGCGGCGCCGAGCGCGCCGGCCTCGCCGGTGTGCGGGTGGACGAACACCTCGGCGCCGGGGACGCGCTCCTTGATGTAATCGACCTGCGCCTTGACCGCCGCGAGGTTGTACTGCGTGCCGCCCTGCAGCACGTAACGCGTGCCGAGCGCCGCGAGCCGCGGGATCTGCACGACGTACTGCCACACGTTCTTCGGCAGCACCTGGGCGAGGCCGGCGAGCAGCTCCTCCTTCGAGAAGCCCTCCTTCTGGAAGTTCACGCGGTCCGTGTCGAGGAAGACCGCGCAGCCGTAGCTGAACTTCGGCGCGAGCTCGGCGCCGAACGCCGTGTCGGCGTACTCGGTCACCTTCAGGCCGAACTGGTCGGCCATCGCCTGGAGCAACATGCCGTTGCCCGCAGAGCACGAGTTGGAGAGGCGGAAGTTCGCGATATCGCCGTTCTTCATGAACAGGACCTTGATGTCCTGTCCGCCGATATCGCAGATGACGTCGACGTCGCCGAAGAACTTCACCGCGCTCATCATGTGGGCGACGGTCTCGACGATGTTGACGTCGGCGCGCATGCACTCCTGGAGCACGTCGGCCGCGTACCCGGTGCCGCCGAAGCCGAGCACCTCGAGCGTCGCGCCCTGATCGAGCACGTACTGCCGGAGCTGGGAGAGCAGCTCCTTCGCGTCCTGGATCGGGTTGCCCTTCGAGAGCTGGTAGGCCTTGCAGACGATGTTCCCGTCCTCGTCGATGAGCACCGCCTTCGACGAGGTGGAGCCGCCGTCGAGGCCGATGACCCCGCGCACCACCTGGCCGGGCGCGAGCTTCATCGGCGTGAACCTCGGGATGCTGTAGAGCTTCCGGAACTCGTCGACCTCGTCCCGGGTCTTCACGAGCGGCGGGCCCGCGCTCTCGCCGAGCCGGGCCTTCCTGCCGTTCGTCATGTACTCGACGAGCCCCGACTTGCCGGCGTAGCGGCCGACCTCCGGCGCCTCCTTGAGCCCGTACACGCACGCGCCGAACGCCGCGTAGTACTGCGCGTTGTCCGGGACGAAGATCGTCTCCTCGACCGGCTGGTCCTTCGGCCAGCTGTAGCCGCGCTCGTCCCAGGTCTCGGGGATCCGCTTGCGCCAGCACTCCTGGAGGAACGGGAGGTAGGTGTTGGGGCCGCCGAGCAGGATCACCTTGTGCTTCAGCGTCGAGCCGCGCGTCAGCACCGACAGGTTCTGGAGGACGATCGCGTCGGCGAGCGAGCAGAGGATCTCCGTCGAGGGGATGCCGCTCTTCACGAGGTTCACGATGTCCGTCTCGGCGAAGACGCCGCACTTCGCCGCGACGTGGTGGAGCTTCGAGTCGTCGAAGTGGATCTTCACCACCTCCGCCGGCGGGAGGCCCACCTTGATCATGCACTTGTCGATGGTGGCGCCCGTGCCGGAGGCGCACTTGTCGTTCATCGACGGCGCGGCGGTCTTGTCGCCCGTCTTCTCATCCCGCTGGAAGATGATGATCTTGGCGTCCTGCCCGCCGAGCTCGATGACGCTGCCCACGTCCGGGTGCAGGTTCTCGACCGCGAGCGTGACCGCGTTGACCTCCTGCACGAACTTGGCGCCGAGGCCCGGGCAGAGGGGCGCGGCCCCGGAGCCCGTCATGAACACCCGCCAGCTGTCCCTCGGGGACGCGGGGAACGACGCCTCGATGGCCTCGAGGAGCTCGAGCACCTTCTCCGGCTGCTTCGTCTGATGCCGCTGGTAGTCGCTCCAGAGAATCTCGAGCGTCTGCGGATCGAGCACGACGGCCTTCACCGTCGTCGAGCCGACGTCGATGCCGACCACGACCGGTTCCTGGATCTGCCTTCCCATCGGGGCTCCTCCCACCGCCGTCGCCGGTCCCCAGCGTCCGACTGACTGGCTGGTCAGTCGTGATGGCTACAACGGGATGCCCGGGAAATCAAGCAATCCGGTGCGTCTTGGTCGCGGCGCGACGCCGTTTTCCGGCCATCTCGGGCCATCGCTGCGTCCAGGGTGCAAGGTTCCGACGCCGCGCTCGGTTTGGTTGGGTTGCGGCTGGTTGCGTCTGATGGCGCGCGGTGCCCCCCCGGCGTCCGCGTGTCGTGCGCTGTGCCGCGAACTTTCCGGATCTTTTCAGGCGGCGGGCCCGCGCGACCCCGGAGGGGAGACATCGGTCCCCAGATGGCGGGCCGGTGATGGTAAAGCGACCGGCCCATGGACAAGGCCGAGCGCCGCCAAGCGCTCCTCCGCGCCGCGCGTACCGTGTTTTCCGAGAAGGGGTATCACGAGGCGAAGGTCGACGACATCGTCGCGCTCGCGAAGGTCGCGAAGGGGACGTTCTACCTCTACTTCCCCGACAAGCGCTCGGTGTTCGGCGAGCTCGTGCGCGGCCTCTTCTCGCGGCTCGGCGGCGCCATCCTGCGCGTGGACCCGTCGGCGGACGTCGAGGCGCAGGTCAAGCACAACATCCGCGCGATCGTGGCCGTCCTGCTCGACGATCCGGCGCTGACGAGCATCCTCCTGTCGCACGCGGCCGGGCTCGACCCGGCGTTCGTGAAGGAGCTGCGGGCGTTCCGCCAGGAGGTGAAGCTCCTGCTGCAGCAGAGCCTCGCGGAGGGGCAGCGGCTCGGCGTCATCGAGCCGGGAGACACCGAGCTCTACGCGACGTTCACGATCGGCGCGCTGAAGGAGGTGCTGTTCGAGAACGCCCTCGAGGAGCAGGCCCGCCCGCGCGAGCGGATCGTGACGGCGCTCCACGATTTCCTGCGGCGCGGCTACCTCCGGATGGACCCCGCGGCCGGGCTCGCGGCGCGGGGCCCGGAGGGCGAGCGCGCCGCGCCCGCGACGGGGGACGCCCCCGGCGAGGCGCCGGAGCGGGTGAGCCCGTCGCGCGGCCGGCGGGCCAGGTCGAGGGGCGACTGACCGGCGCGTCAGTCAGGGCGGGGACTACCCAGGTCAGGTCGGCAGCGTACGGATCAGGCGCCGCGCACGACCACGTGCCGGATGAAATTGTGCAGCGTCCGTGTGCCGAGCTGATCCGGCGCGATGGGGGCGAGGAGTGCCGGGACGTCGCGGCCCTCGGCCTGCAGGATCTCGCGCCGCCACGCGATGTAGCCGGCGATGACGTCGTGGTCCATCTCGGGGTGGAACTGCACGCCGTAGCACGTGCTCGTGAAGCGGATGACCTGGTGGTCGTCGAGCTCGGTGAACGCGAGGCTCGTGGCGCCCTCGGGGAGCGTGCCGACCGTGTCGACGTGGGTCGCGTGCGTCTCGAAGCTCGACGGCAGGCCGTCGAAGAGCGGGTCGTCGGCGCGGCGCTGGACGCGGATCCTGCCGATCTCGCGGCCGCGCGGGTTGCGGACGACCTCGCCGCCGAGGGCCTGGGCGAGGATCTGGTGGCCGAAGCAGATGCCGAACGTGGGGGTGCCGGCGTGCACGACGCCGCGCAGCCACGCCTCGCAGCGGAGCATCCAGGGCTCGCGGTGGGGGACGTTGGCCGACGAGCCGGTGACGACGAAGGCGGCGGTCTCGGGGGCGGCGGGCGCGGGGAGCTCGTCCGTGCGGGCGTCGACGGTGGCGTATCCGCCCGTCCAGCTGGCGCCGATCGTCTGCTCGATCAGGTCGGCGAACTGGCCGCGTCGCTCGAGGACCGGGGGGACGGGCTCACCCGTCTTCACGATGACGATCTTCTTGCGATGTCGCACCCTTCCAACATAGCGCAGCGCGCCCGCCGGGCGAGGGCGGGGCTTGGCAGCGCGGGGCCGGGGCGCGAAGATGCGCCCCGATGTCCGCATACGTCGTGTCTCGCCCCGTCTGGCGCCGGTTTCGCCCGCGTTTCCTGAGCCGCGCAGCGGCGCACGTGAGGGCCGGCGGGCACGCGGCCATCGTGCTGCCGGACGAGCGGGTCGACCTCCTGCTCTCCATCGGCGAGGACGGGAAGCTCACGGAGCTCGGGCTGTGGTCGCTCCTGTCGATCGAGCAGCAGCGCTTCCGCCGCGTGGGCGAGGGGCCGGCCAAGGGGCTCGCGACGGCGCGGGTGAAGCGGCAGTACGAGGGCTCGGTCCTCGACTGGTGCGAGCGCGACAGCACGCACCCGGGGGCGATCCGCGAGGTGGCGCTCGACTGCCTTTCGTGCGGCGCCTGCTGCCACGACGCCAACGTGCTGCTCGACGAGGTGGACCTCGCGCGCTTCCGGGACGCCGGGCGCGGCGACCTCACGGGGCGCGCCTACGTGCGGCGGGCGCGGGACGGGAAGATCACGCTGCGCTTCGCGGCGAGCGGGCGATGCCAGCACCTCTGCGAGGACCGGCGCTGCGCCATCTACGAGATCAGGCCGGACAACTGCCGCGCGTTCGTCGTGGGGAGCGAGGCGTGCCTGTCGGCGCGCGAGGAGACGCTCGGGATACGGGACGGGGCGCCCGCGGAGCCGTGAGCGCGCTTCAAAACAGGACCCGGACGCTTCCGCCGAGCGGACCGAGCTGCAGCTCGGCCCGGGTCGTGGCGCGATCGAGCTTCATCTGACCGGTGATCCAGAGCGGTACACCCGTGAGGGTCATCGCGCCTCCGACGCTCATGAGCACGGTGGGAAAGACCCATGCGCGAGACGCGCAACCGCAGGAATCGTCGCCGCTCGGTCGGGTGAGGAAGAACATGCCTGCTCCGACGGAGCCGAGGACCAGTCCGCCCACGGAAAGGCCAGTGCCCACGTCGCGCCGGGTGGTGTCGAGGGCGGGCGCTGGCGCCGTCGACTCGGCGTGCGCGTTGCCCACGAGCAACAGGATCACCCCGAACGCGGCGAAACGCATGCCGGTGAGGATCCCTGGTCGCGGCGCGCCCGTCAAGACGAGGAGGAGCTCCTCGAACGGTCGAGAACGTGGCGCCCCGGGCGCGCGGGAACGCGAGGCTCGAGACCACGATACCCCGGGCCGGGCGCTCACGTCCGAACGCTCGTGAGCTGGCCCGCGACCGCGGCCTCATGGAACGCCGAGAGGTCGTGATGGGCGGCCGCCCGGTCCGGCAGGCCGTGGGTGGCCAGCCAGGCAACGCCTTCCTCGATGCTGCCGAAGACACAATGTGGAAACTGCTGGCGTCCCAGGGCGTTGAGCCCCGTGACGATGCTGCGCACGAGGGACGCGTGAAAGCCCGACCCGATGTGAATCACCGCCGAGTGGGACACGATGCCATCCACCGAAGACAACATCGCGGCGAGAGCGCTGCGGCTGCGCGTGTCGGGTACGATGGCTTCCGGGGTCACGATCTGCAGCAGCCACACCTTGCGGGACGGGGAGCTCGCCTGCGCCCCCATGATCGCCGCCTTCAGGGAGGCGGCGTGGTGCGGGTGGGTCGTCTTCATCCAGACCGCGGTGGCCAGGGAGCTCCAATAGCCTACCGCGACATCCACCGTCGCCTCGACGACCTGACAGCTCGCGCGCAGCGGGTGCTGCTCACCCGCCTGGGTGAGCGACCGCTGCGGTGCGTCGATGAGAGGTCCCGGTGCCGTCGACGATCTGCTCACTCTGCTCGATTCTACGCGAACCTGGCGAAGATCATGGCGAAGAGTGGCGTCGAGCAGATCGATCGCACGCTGGATGACTCCAGGATCGAGCCGCTCGGATCAGTCGATGAAAGGCCACATCCGACGGAGCCGAGGACCCGTCCGCCCGAGGGCAGGCCGGTGCCCACGTCGCGCCGGGCGGTGTCGGCGGCGGGAGCTGGCGCCGTCGGCTCGGCGCGCGCGGCGACGGCCGCGCGAGGGAGCCGCTCGACCGATGGGCGCACACGGGGGCACATGAACGAAAGAACATGTTGTGAGGCTCCGGAGGGTCGGTACGATGTCAGGATGCGGCTTGGGTACTGGCTCGTCGTTGGAATGGCGATGTTCGCGGCGTCCTCGGCCAGGGCAGATGCGCCGAAGACGGATGCCGCGATCCGGAAGGCTCTCATCGCCGAGTCGCGAGCGGCGTACAGCGGGAGCTGCCCGTGTCCTTACGATACCGATCGAGCGGGCAGACAATGCGGCAAGCGCAGCGCTTACTCGCGGCCGGGAGGCGCGGCGCCTCTCTGTTATGATCACGACGTGACGAAGGAGATGATCGCCGAGTACCGCGCGCGCGACGCGGGGCGCACCCGCCAGGACTCCGCTTGTTCCGGCACGAGCAGCGGGGTACCCGTGCTCGACGCGACTGGAATCAGGGGGCTCCGGTCCCTGCTTCATCACGGTCCTTCCCTTCCGTGATGGTCTTCGCCTGAATCGACGGCTTCCTCGCCGTCGCCCCGTGGAATCGCATACGCTGCACGCATGAGCCACGTCGTGATGCAGGCAGCGGAGTTCTCGACGGTCGCCGCGGCGGAGCAGGCCGCGGCGGAGCTGCGGCGGCTCGTCGCGGACTATGTCACCTACGAGGAGACCGCCGACGCGCCGTGGAGCGAGGGCGCCGTGCCCGCGCCGCTCGTCGAGCTCGGCCGGCGGCACGGCGTGCCGTGGCCGGGCGACGCAACGTCGCGGTTCCTGCTCAAGGGCCTGTTCAACGACGAGGCGAACGTGCTCAGCGTCGATCGCCTGGTGTTCTTCTGGGGCGGCGGCTTCGATCTCGGCGGTGCGTGGCTGCGTGAGGTGCTGCTGCGCGGGCTCGGCGCGGTGCGCTGCACCGACCTGCCGCGGCTGGTGGTGCGCGTGGACGATCCGCAGGCTCGCGCGGCGGCGTCGGGCGAGTTCCTCGTCGAGGAGGACTTCGAGGAGCAGTTCACGACGACGTCGGACGACGCCGTGCTCGACCGTGCGCTGTTCATCATCACGTTCGAGCGCGACGGCGACCGCGTTCACCTGACGTTCGACGACTCGGGCGTGCAGGAGTGGGCGTTCGTCGCGATGCTGCCCCAGCTCTCGGGCGACGATCCCGCGCTGCGCGCCCCCGCGCGGGGACCTTGAGTTAGATAGGGTTCCCTCGGAGATTCGGCTCCGTCACCCGCCGAACCTCGGCCCAAAGCACGCGCGATTCGACGGCGCCTCAGAGGTACGCGCAGGCCCTGGGGCAGGTCATACGGTACGGGCAATCATCCAGCGTGCTGCAGTACGTGTCCTCGGGGCACTCCAGGGAGGATTCGCACAAGAACAAGCAGCTACCGCGGTAGCAGGTGGCGCCCTCCGCACACGCCTTGTCGGAGGTGCAGCCCGTGTTCACCTGACATGCGCCGAGCGTGTCGATCGTGGAGCCCTGGCAGAGCTGACCCGCGGGGCAATCGCCGTCGGCGGAGCACGTACCGGGCGGGCTGGGCGTGCTGCACTCACCCGGGTTGTTCGTCCCATACCGGAAGACGCAGATCAGGCCTTCATTGCACCAGTCGTCGTCTTCGCACTCGCCGCCCAGCGAGCTCGTCGGCGGGTCTTGCAAGAGCAGGCAGGCTCCCGGCAAAAGAAGGAGCAGCGCAGCACACAGCGTGCGGAGCAACATCAGAACGTCCCCATGATGGAAAGTGAGGTGAGCCCGATGCCGGGCGCGCCGACACCGGCGGCGAAGGTGCGGCCCGGCGTCGAACGCCGCGCGGTCGCGGGCGGCACCTTGTTCGGCGCAAAGACGTACGAGCTCAGCACCATGCCCGCGCCGAGCCCGGTGATGGCCCAACCTACGGTGTTCCAGGTGCGGAGCGTGCCGAACTCGGGGGGCGTACTGCCGATGTTCATGATCGCGGTCGTACCGACCGTGAGGCCGCCGGCGGCGATCACCACCCAGCCCCAGCCGTTCGCCTGCCCGACCCAACCCGGCGTCTTGCCGGGCGCGTCCTTGCCCACATAAAACCAGGGCGGATCGGGCTTGTCGGCTACGCCGCCGAGCGCGAGCCCGCCCGACGCCGTCGCCGTTTTGCGCTCGACTTTGAGCGCCCCGGTCGTCTCGCCGAAGCTCAGCCCGAGCGACGAGAGCGCGGTGGCCGAAGGCACGCCGAAGCCCAGGCCCTCGATGCCCTGCCCGGTCGCCTTGAACGTCATGATCGCGACCACTTGACCCTTGTCGTCGACCAGCGGCCCGCCGCTGTTGCCCGGGCTGATGCTGGTGTCGGTCTGGATCAAGCTGTTGCCGTCGAACGTGCGCTGGCCGCTGACGATGCCGCGCGTCACGGAGAACGACAGCCTCTCGCCGCCGGGCGCGCCGAGCGCGAACACGTCGTCGCCGGTGCTGGGGGGCGGCATGCGCAGCGTCAAGCACGGCGTTTCGCGCGAGCCATCCTTCAGCTGCAAGAGCGCGACGTCCGACTGCTCGTTGACGCGCATCACGGTCGCCGGAAACTCCTTGCCGTCGCGGAAGCGCACCACCACCTCGGGCGTCGTCGCCACGTGCGCCGCGGTGAGCAGCAAGCCATCCGGCGAGATCACGACCGCGCTGCCGACGCCGTCGTCGAGCTTGACCAGCGCCGTGGCGTTCAAGACCTCCTCGCTCATCTTCGGCATCGCCAGGGTGCGGGCCGGGCAGCCGCGCATCTCCCCGGGCGGAAACACGGGCGCGGCCGGCGCCTCCGCAGGGGCGCCCGAGCTCCGGAGGGCCTGCACGAACATCGGCCGGGCGAGCAGCGAGCGCAGGCTGCCGAGCAGCAGCGCGTTGCCGGCCGCCGCGCGGTCGAGCTCGCGCATCTCCATCTCCTCGTGGTTCGACGTCATCTGATAGACCACGGTCTTGGAGGCGCGATCGAGCAGCTCCCACTTGATGGTGATGCCGCAGGTGAGGCCTCGCTCGTCGGCGCAGTCCGCCGCCGTCATCGTCCCGGCCAGGATGAAAGCCGCCTCGCTCGAGCGATCCAGGTTCAGCGCCAGGTTCTCGCGGCCGAGCGCGCGGTAGCCGAGCCCGCGCATCTCCTCCAGGAACATCACCAGGAACTTTTCCTTGACGATCAGCACGTCGTCCAGGTTCGGCGCCTTCAGGATCACGTTCGAGATCGTGATCGTCCCGAGCTCGCTGCCGTTCACCTTGATCGGCTCCACCGGCCGCACCGACTTCGCCTCCGCGAAGCGCGGCGCCAGCAACAACGCCGAAACGCCGAATCCGAACCGCAACGCGCAGCGCAACCAAACCCCGAGGGTCCGCAGTTGGTTCATCCCGTGCTCACGAAATCCTGAAACCTAGCCTCTGAGCTGCCTCTCGGCGTTCGCAGCTCCGGCTGGAAGCCATTTCCAGCGACCAAGAAGCCCTATGCTCCTCGGCAGCGCCCACGATATCTACCTCAGGCGCGGTGTCGAGCCCCATTGCTCAGCCCGTCGCCGCAATCGACGCGGAGGTTTCCGCTGTTAGCGGACAGGCAATCCCGGATTCGACGCCCCCGTGCGCGGCTGCGGTTCATCGTTTCTGGTGCCAGTCGATGTCGACTCGGCATCGGGTGACGCGAGGCGCTGGGGATCTTCAGAGGGCTCGAGACATCGCTCGACAACACGCTGTCGGACATGACGGCATCCGAGACGTGATGGATCGCTTGCTCGATCGCATCGCAGGCCGTCAGCATGCCCGGATGACCGCCGGCCTCGCCAGCGCGCCTGTTCCTCGGCCGACGGGCCCCGTGCATCTTGAACGGCTTCTGAGCCGCTCGCAGCTCTAAGGTCCGCCGTCCTCCTCGCCCGGCTGGAGGAACACCCCCACGCTCCGGAGATCGCGGTGCGCGTAATGCACCTTCACGGTCTCCGCGTGCGCGCGCCGCCCGAGCTTCTCGTACGCCATCACCAGCAGCTCGAGCGCGGCGTCGCGGTGCTCCTCCGTACCGAGCCAGTGCAGGTCGAGCCCGAACGTCAGCGCCGCCGCGGGCCGCCCCTCGGCGCAATCGCGCTTCGCCGACTCGATCCACGTCCGCACGCGCGGCGGCTGCGTCTTCCACGCCTTCACGCGCTCATCGGGCGAGCCCACGCGGATGCTCCCGGCGCCGGGCGGCAGCGCGGGCCCGAACGTGCCGAGGGTCGGGATGCGGTCCGCCTCGAGCCACCGTTGCGCGGGCGGGTCCTCGGCGAGGGCCTCGCGATCGGCCTCCTCGAACCATTCCATGGCGGCGAGCGCGGCGTACACTGGCAGCGGCGCCGGCTCCTCCTCGTAAGGGCTCGAGATGCGCTCGCGCGCGAGGGCAGCGAGCACCGCGAGGGGCGTGGGCTCGCTGTCTCTCCAGGTCTCCGCGGAGTCGCGGGCGTAATTGTGCGCGATGCACGTCGGCGGATCCGCGGGGTCGTCGTACCGCGCCGGCGCGAGGCCCACCGTCGCCTCGATCGGCGCGTCGAGCTGCGAGGCGAGGCCGCGAGACCTGAGCCCCTCGAGCGTCGCGGCGAGCTCGTCGAGCACCCTCGCGGGCTCGCTCATCCGCGCGAGCGGCACGACGACCAGCTCGCCGGACGGCCCTCGGTTCGTGCGCGCCTCGAAGAGGCTGAACTCCGCGACGAGGCCGAGCCCCGGCGCGAAGTGCGGCGGGTCCCAGCTCGCGAGCTGGGCGCGCTCGTCCTTGACGGGGAACATCTTCTCCCAGCGCTCGAGCGCGAGCGCGAGCGCTGCCTCGATCTCCGGGTTGCTCATGGTGTTCGCCATCCTACGCGAAGCCGCGCGCGGGACGCTGCGCGCCAGCTCGGAGCGCTGACGGCGATGTACACCCTGCATCGCGTCCGGGGCGAGGCCTCAGCACCCCTCGACGCTGCGCCCCGTGCGCTCACCATCGGATCGCCGGCGCCCCCCCGGAGCAGGCGCGCGCGGGATGCGGCGCCTGGACGACGGGGGCTACGCGTCTTTGGCAAGAGACTTTCCTTCGGCTTCAAGGGCAGCCTTGATGACCCCGATCGCCTTCGGGCCCACGCCATGAAGCGCCATGAGCTGGGCTTCCGTGAGCCGAGCGACCTGGTCCAGGCGAGAGACGCCGGCCGAAGCGAGCGCCCGCAGCGCCGGCTTCCCGATGCCCTTCGGAAGTGAAGATTCCGCTCGTTCTTTCGTTCTGCTCGGCATGCGGCTCATTCCATGTCGGTTGTCGCCTGGGTCGCTGGCGCTCAGCTTCGCCGGCGAGCCCCAGCGTCATGAACACGTACAGCATGTCGAGGACAGCGACCGTGGTACAACATCGCAGCATTCCCGGGCCGGGGTAGCGGCGGCCGGGGCCGTGCCGCGCCCGGCGAGCCTCCGGCGGACGGCAGCGCGACCGGACCCGGGTCCCTGTTGCCGAGCATGGCAGTCCTCGAGGAGCCCGTCGCATGAACGCCGACGCCATCGTCCTGCAGACGCCGCCTGGCGCACCGTTCACGTTCGGAGTCACCGTCGACCGCAGAGGGCCGCGCAGCTTCCAGGTGACCGAGCCGGGGCAGGACGCGCGGCATTATGAGCTCGCCCGGGCGGAGCAGCCGGGCTACCTCGACCTCTTCGAGGCGCTGGCGCGCGACCTCGGGACCCGCATGCCGCTCGCCCGCAGACCCGCATCTACGCTCAGCGGCTGTCGGCGGACGGCCGCAGGCTGGAGGGGGAGCCCGCCGTCATCCTCGAGAACGACCAGCCCTGGGAAGCGCACCTCATCGAGGGCGTCTGGATCACCCAGGAGGGCGGGCGTTATCACCTGCTTTACGCCGGCAACGACTTCTCGACCGCGTACTACGGCATCGGCGCGGCCGTGGCGGACGCCCCCACGGGCCCGTACCGCAAGTCGTCGGAGGTCCTCCTGAGCTCCAGCGAGGAATGGTGGGGGCCAGGGCACCCGTCCGTGGCCGTGGGCGTCGACGGGCGCCACCACGTGTTCCTGCACGCCTTCCGCCCGGGGGCGGTAGGGTACAAGGCGTTCCGGGCGCTGCTTGCCGCGCCGATCCGCTTCGAGGGCGGCGTCGTCTCGCTGGACACGTCGGTCTGGCCGGCGGCGCGACCCGACCCAGGTTGAGGTGACCGCCTGCTCCGCCGAAGGTGCAGCGCTCTGCTATCGGACCACGTGTGCGGCGCGTGAGATCACGCCGAGGTCTCGCGGCGCGTAGTCGGCCCCTTCGCCGCACGTCTCCACTCGCCGGGCGACTGTCCGGTCTTCTGCCGGAAGAGCTTCGAGAAGTGCTGCGGGTGCTCGAATCCGAGCGCGTAGGCCACCGCGCTCGCGCTCGCGTCCGATGCGAGCAGCCGCGCCTTGGCGGCCTCGATGAGGGCTCGGTGGATGTGGTCGCGCGCGCTCGTTCCCGTCTCCGCGCGGAGGAGATCGCTCAGGTAGTCGGGCGAGTACCCGAGCGCGCGCGCGCAGGATCGAACCGTGGGGAGCCCGCCTTCGACCTGCGCGGCCGACGCGAAGCACGCGTCGAGGTGGCGGTCGAGCCGCTCCGCCACGCCGCCCGCCCGCGCTCGGACCTCGAGCTGGCGCGCGTACGCGCGCTGGCAGTACGTGAAGAGGAGCTGGAGCTGCGCCGAGAGCACGTCCGGCGCGAACGCGTCGGGAGGGACCGAGGACTCGCGCTCGATCTGCCGGACGAGGCCCGTGAAGGTCTCTCGCTCCGGCCGTGTGAGGTGGAGCGCCTCGTGCGTCGCGTAGCCGAAGAACCGGTACTGGTGCATCGCGTCCGCGAGCGGCGTGTCGCGCAGCGCGTCGGGGTGGAAGACGACGGTCCAGCCCTCCCCCTCGTGGGCGAGCTCGCTCTCGCCGCCGATCGGCGTGATCACCTGGCCCGGTGACGCGAAGACGATGATCCCCGCCTGTCCGTCGTGCACCTGTCGCCCGAACTCGGCGTGGCATTCGTCCCCGCGCTTCAGGCTGATCACGTAGAGCCCGGACTCGATGGGGCGCCCGATGATCGGGATCTCGATGCGCAGCGGCTCCTGCCACGACGCGGCGATCACGGAGATCAGCGGGTGCGCGGGCGGCGGGCGCCCGATGAGCCCGTGGATCTGCGCGATCGACCCGAGCCTCAGCGCGTCCCGTGTGCCCACGCGGATCGGGGTATCACGCGCCTACCTCGATCACAACGTTGCCCCGCTTGCGCCCCGTCTCGACGTACCTGTGCGCATCCGCGATGGCCTCGAGCGTGTAGCGCCGGTCGATGACCGGCCGGAGCGCGCCGCGCGCGACGAGCTCCGAGACCTCGGGGAGCGCTGTCTTCTTGTCGACGGACATCCCGAAGACGAGCTTCCTGCTCCCGAAGATCCGGCTCCACGCGTCGCGCAGGTAGAGCTCGGCGCCCCCGACCGTGATCAGGTATCTGCCTCCGCGCGAGAGGCAGCGCCGCGCGCGCGCGAACGAGCTCGCGCCGACCGTGTCGAACACGACGTCGAACGCGCCGGCGCGCGCCGCGTAGTCGTCTCGCGTGTAGTCGACGACGTGGTGCGCGCCGAGCGAGCGCACGAGCTCGGCGTTTCGCCCGCTGCAGACCGCCGTCACCTCCGCGCCGAGGTGCCGCGCGATCTGGACGGCGGCCGTGCCGATGCTCCCGGACGCGCCGACGATCGCGATCCGCTCGGCGGTCCGGAGCCGCGCCCGGTCGCGGAGGAAGTAGAGCGCGGTGGTCGGTCCGTCGACGAGCGAGCACGCTTCTTCGTGGCTCAGGCCGGCGGGGGCGCGCGCGATCGACGCGTCCTCGGACAGGCACACGTACTGCGCGTACCCGCCGGAGCCGAACCCGGTGAAGCCGAACACGCGATCTCCGGGGCGGAACCGCGTGACGCGCCGGCCGACGCGCTCCACGGTGCCAGCGACCTCGATCCCGAGCACCCGGAAGCGCCGCCGCGGCCGGAAGAAGCCGAGCACGACCCGCGCCATGAGCGTGTCGCCTCGCCGCATCATCTGGCACGCCGCCGTCGCCGTGGTCGCGTGCACCCGGATGCGCACCTGATCGTCCCGCGGCTCCGGCGCGGGCATCTCGCGCAGCTCGAGGACCGAGGGAGAACCGTATCGCTCGTAGACGGCTGCCTTCATCTGCATGAGGAGCAGACTAAGGACGCGGCGGGTGTGCCCGAAAGCATCGGATCCGGGAAAGACGGATCCCTTTCCGGGATGTGCTCGGCGCGGGCGCGCCGGCGCGGGATCTCACGGGGCGATGCGCCACGCCCGAACCGCCCTTCGGGCCTGTGGTAGGGCCTTCCACCGCGAGCTCGTGGGCTGCTCGGCGGCGATCCCGGCCAGACCTCTGGCCGTACCAGGCGAGCGTACACACCTCGGAGGGGATCGAGCGCTCCGGCGCTCACCAGAACTGATGGGACGACGATGTCCGCGCGATGCCTGCTCGGCACGCGCCAGCACCGCAGTCCCATCGTGGACGGTGGCGGTGTGCAAGGCGATCGATGAACCCATTGCCTCTGCCAGATGCGCAAAACGTTCTATCGCTTTCCTGGGGGAATGAATGAATCTAGGACTTCCTCCGGTGTTTCATCGACGACATGCGAATCGGTGCTCGTTGTGATTGCTGTTCCGTGGTCTCTCGCTTCCATGGTCAGAATAGATTCCGGGCGATAGTAGGCCCACGGATGCTGCTTGTTGTAGTCCGATGGAACGTTCGCGCCGCGCCCGTTCGAATTGCGCGTCAATCGAATGAATGACGTCAAATCGAGCTGAGCTATGAGTTTGTCGATCGGATCGACCGTGTCGAGGCCTGAGAATGAGGTGCCGATGTGGGTGTCCAGGCCCAACCCCGGATTTCTCGGGACAATCGCATGGATCGTGTCCCGATCCAGCACCCAGTCGTACCTATGTTCCGCTCCGCCTTGTCCGGCGGCGCATTGCCCGAAGGACACCGGATGCGCGATCGGGCATGCTTTCAGCACAGCCTCGGCCGGTAGGCCTCCAAGCTTGACCGCGCCGTGTAATTCAATGGTTCCGCCTTGGTCCGTCCGGAAGCCTTTTATCCGGTTCGCCCGAAAAAATGCTCGACCGTCTTTGACCTGAGCGACTGTCATGTTCATCGTCCAGCTCGGCTCGAGCTGGTCGCTGTGCACGCTTTCCCGGCTGTCGAAGGTGTAAGCGTAGGTGGATGAATCTTCGAGGGGAGACGCTCCGAGCAGTCGCTCGCGACGAAAGTAAATGACTTGTCCCTCGTTGCCGTGCATGCAATCGAATGTCTCATCGGGGAACCTGGCCATCAACTCGATCGGCGGCTCTGCGGCCATGTAATCTCGGCCGCTTGACGTGTGGACCGTCGTCGTGTCGTCGATGTTCGTGATATACTCGATTGCGCTGAGGCGAATGTATCCCCATGTGCGTATCGAGTTCTTCGAGAATGGAATCTTTGCGAATGGGTCATCCCGTTGGATGGCGCTTAACAAGGGTTCGATCGGGCGACTTTCCAGGTAGCGTCGTCCATGAAGTTCATTGAGGAGCGTTCCCTTCTCCTCTTGTAGTAGAAATTCGATGGCGAGGGGCCGAATGTAAAGAGGCGGGCGGTTGCCCGAGGAATGTGCCAGCGTGATGAATGTCATTGATGGCCCTCCTGAAATTTCAGGGGCCAGGCATCATAGGAACCTGGCGTCCGCAAGGTCAATCCTGCTGCGGGTTGACGCTGGCTGAGCACCACGCTGGTGAGATCGGCTCGCTCGCTCGATCCGGCGGCGAGCAGGCCCGACGCCCGTCGGATCGCGCCGCCGTCCTCGAAGCGTTGGTCCGAGGTCCGCGTCCACGGGTTTCCGTAGCGCCCGGAAGCCCTCGTCCCTTGTTCGGCGAGCTGTACCGCACGCGGGATCGCGGCCTGATCTGGCAGCGCATCAACGAGATGGTCCGCGTCCGCCGGGCTCGCACGCCGAGGCTGGTGTCCTTGCCTCACCCATGGTATCGATCTCTGCGCAGCGCTCCATCATGGTGCGTCCCATCGAGCTGGCGCTGCGCGAAGGATCGTACATGCGAAGAATTCACATCGCTCTGGGCGTGCGTTCACTGGCGGACTCCATCGCGGATTACACCCAGCGCCTGGCGGCCCAGCCGCACGTGATCGTGCCTGACCAGTACGCGCTCTGGCGCACCGACACGGTGAACTTCTCCATCCGTCAGATCCCCGCCGGCGAAGCTCCGGCGTTGCGTCATCTGGGCTGGGAGGACGACGCCGCCAGCGCCTTCTCCGAGACGCGGGATTGCAATGGGATCGTCTGGGAGGAGTTCGGCCCCGAGCAGCAGTTGCAAGAGATCCTCGGGCTCTGGCCTGACGCCCAGATCAAGCGCTGACTCCGGGATGGCAACGAATCTGCCGGAAGGACCTCGACGGCTGGCGTCCCGAAGGGCCCGCCTCGACGGCCAGCGCAGCGGATCGGTCGCCGCGGGGACCGGGGGTGGGCTCGGCCGACGCTCGCGGACGCTCGTGAACCGGTCCATTGGCCTGGGCTCAGGTCGATGACGGACATCTCGGAAGCCGCCCGCCGCCTCGGCCTGCGCGGAGCCGTCGAGGCGCTCGAGGAGGTGGATGCGCCGGCGGGGATCCGCTGTTACACCGGCCGACTGCGCCGGCTCCCCGACATCGCGGTGAGCCTCATCGAGGACGGGGCGTGGGGCTCATTCGACGTCGACTTCATCGACGCCGTCTGCACGGACGTCGAGCCGCACCTGCGAGCCGCCGCCGTCTTCGTGGGGGATGCCGGGGGCGCGGCGGACTGGGTGGGCTGGGGTCCGGAGCTCACGTTCTTCAGCGGCAGAGAATGGACCGTCCGGTTCGCCCTCGCGCCCGGCGCGGGCGAGCTAGGCACTCTCGTCACGTTCGACGGCGTGCACGTCACCGGCGCGGACGACCTCGCCGACGCCGAGCTCGTGGACTGACCCCATCGCCCGCTTCTCACCGCGTTTGGCGAGTCGACCGACGTTCCAGATCGCTCACCCGACGGCGCCATCGTGAGCCCGGCGCCCGGCGATCGCCTGGAGATCCCCTGAGCGGCGCGCTCCTCGCTGGCCCCCTCGCGCTGACACGCGGAGATGACGCCTGTCATGGGAGCGTGACAGCGAGGGTGTCATGAGCGCGTGACGGCGACGCGCAGCAACCCGGTCGCCGGTCGCGGCCGGCGTGCCGCGATAATGGCCTGATCGCGCCCGATCCGGCGTCTCGACCCCGGAACAGGAGGCAGCGCCATCGCTGGATGCGCCGTGTGGCCGCGTGCGGCATGCGCGTTGCACATGCACGTTGCAAACGCCTTGTCATCGCCTTGTCGCGGTCGCGCCGGGGCAGCGATGGCCGTTATCCAACATCGAACTCGTGGAAAGGAAGCATGTCATGAAGAGCAAGGCACTGCTGCTGGGATCGCTCGTCGTCGGCATCATGAGCGCAGGTTGCGCCGTGGGGTACGAGGCCGAGGAGGGCGAGGTGGGCGACGCCCAGCAAGCGTTCGTGTCCCATGCGTGGGCGTATGCGTGGGCGCACCAGGCGACGGGCTCGTTCACCGCGAGCTCGAGCTACTCGCGGAGCTCCTCCGGAGACGCATTCGGGCAGGGCGTGAACAACACCGTCACGCAGCTCGGTGCGGGCCAATATCGCGTGCGGTTTCCGGACGTGGGCGCGGTGCCGGGCGGTCATGTCCAGGTCACGGCCTACGGCGCGGGCGCCGAGCGCTGCAAGGTCAATTCCTGGGTCAGGAGCGGCGATGACGTGGATGTCTATGTCAACTGCTTCACCGCCGGCGGCGCGCCGGTCAACACCCTGTTCAGCGTCGCCTATGTCCACAAGTCGGGCACCGGATCCTCGGACGAGGCGTACGTCTGGGCGAACAACCCGACGGCGGCGGCGTACACGCCCGCCGCGACGTACCAGTTCAACTCGAGCGGCGTGAACAACACGATCGCGCGCGAGGGGGTGGGCTACTATGCGGTGACCCTGCCGGGGCAGACCGCGGGCGGCGCGACGGTCGAGGTGACGGCCTACGGCCCGGGCAGCGATCACTGCAAGGTCGGCAGCTGGGGGCAGTCCGGAGACGACGCGGTGGTCCGCGTGCGCTGCTTCGACAGCTCGGGCGCCCCGTCGGATAGCCAGTTCACCCTCAACTTCGCGCGCTCGAGGCAGGTGAACGGCGGGCTCTCCTACAGCTACGCCTGGGCGAACAACGCCACGGCGGCGGCGTACACGCCGAGCCTCTCCTATCAGGAGGGCTACATCGCGGGGGACCTGGGCGAGGTGGAGGCCGACATCACCGCAGGGCGCACGTCCGCAGGCCGCTACTCCGTCAGCCTGCCCGGCATGTCGGCGTCGGGCTCGAACGTGCAGATCACGGCATACGGCAGCGGACCGGAGTACTGCAAGGTCGTCGGCTGGTCCGGCACCGAGACGAACGCGAACGTCAACGTCGCCTGCTTCGATGCCAGCGGCGCGCCGGCGGACACGCGCTTCGTCCTCGTGTACACGGACGACAAGTTCATCGTCCTGTGAGCTGCAGGGCGGGGGGGGCCTGCTCCGGCCCGCAGGCGATGGGGGCGGCGCCCAGCACGGGCGGTGAATTCTCTTCGGAGATTCGTCAGCAGCCTCGGTGAACTTGCAGGCTGTAGCTCGTTGCGCCGCGGGGTTGCCGCTCGGCCACGGTGCAGTCGCGCCCTTCGAGGCGATCGAGCTCGACCTCTCGGTCCTCTGGGCGAAGTAGTAGCTCTTCGATCGAAACGACCCGCCCGGGCCCTGTCGGCTCGGTGATCCGTCGACGCACTGCACCAGATCCGGCCATGCCGCGAGGGAGGAGCGGGGCGCGGCGCTTCAGTTCAGGGCGCCGCCGCTCCCTGGTCGGCCGGCGCAGCCTGCTGCTCGGGGGCGGGCGGCTGCGCGGCGGCGCCCTCCTGCGCCGGCGCATCCATGGCGCAGCGGAAGCCGATCCAGGCGTGCGCGGTGACCGGCGCCGCGGCGGTGCGGTACGTGGCGGAGAGCTTCTCGGGGCCGTCCAGGAAGCTGCCGCCGCGCACGACCTTGAGCGGGAAGGACGGGTCGCCCTGCGGGTTCTCGCCGCCGGGCGGCGGGAAGACGAGGCCGTCCGAGACCCACTCGGACACGTTGCCGGCGAGGTCGTAGACCCCCTCCGGGGTGCGATCGCTCGGGTGGGCGCCGGACGCGCAGGTCGAGACGTCGGCGCCGCGCGCGAGGCAGCCCTCGTTGCGATCGTAGCAGGCGCGCTCGCAGGCCGGCGCCTCGTCGCCCCAGACGAAGGCCCGGCCGGCCGCGCCGCGCGCGGCGACCTCCCACTTCGCCTCGGTGGGCAGCCGCCGGCCGCGGAAGCGGCAGTAGCTCTCGGCCTGGGAGTAATCGACGCAGTTGATCGGGTGCCCGGTCGCGCCGCGAGGCTCGTTGCAGCGCCGCGTCCAGAGCTCGACCTCCTTCCGCGCCGCGCGTGCACCGCCAAGGAGGTACTTGCCCGCGGGGGAGAACATGGCGAGGCTCGGCCCGGCGACCAGACGCCACCACGCTTCGGTCGCCTGCTCGTCGAGCCAGCCGTCGCCGGCTGAGCAGCGCCAGGAAGATGGCGGCCCCCGGGCGCCATCCTGAGCGCGTTCTTTGAGGGGCGAGAAGCGAAGCCAGCTTTCGGAGCATGGTGCCCTGGGAGAGGGGCAGCCGGGCGCCCCCTTCTTCTTCGCCTCCACGGCCTTCTCGATCTCATTATCGATCAGACGATCCATTCTTCGAAGGTGCATCTAAAGATGTACGGTACGGCCATAAGGAATCCCGTCTCTCCGGGGTTTCCGTCGCACCAGGTGACAGGAAGCCCAACTTCTTGAGGGGCTGACGAGCTCCCTCGAACGCGAGCTGTAGAGCCTGCACGGCGTCCACACCGCAGGCCGAATCTTGCACCGCTCGTTGAAGTCCCTTAATATCGACCGGGCACGCCCAGTCGCCGGACGGCTTCTGCATGGGCTTGCCGATGGTCATGGTCACCATCCGGCCGGGCTCGTCTACGACCGAGAGGCGGCGTTCTGCGATGGGTTCGAGCGGGGTGTCGTCCTGCATTGAACGCACCTTGCGGTAGCCCAGGAAGGTGAACGACGAGAACGCTCCCGGACGCAAGCGGGGTGGCTACCGGCCATGGGCCGCGCTTCTGCGCCGCACGTTTGCGATCGATCTCCTCGAGTGACCGGCCTGCAAAGGCGGGATGAAGCTCGTCGCCAAGATCCCGGAGTCGAGCAGCATCGCCCGCTTCCTCACCGCGCTCGGCGAGTCGACCGACGTTGCAGGTCGCTCACCCAGCGGCCGACGCGGCGGCCGCCGTACTGGAAGAGCACCGTCCTGCGCCGCAAGGCGCTCGGGGATGCCGCGTGGCCGCAAGAGCATCCCGGGCCAGACCAACGCCCGGAGGGCGACGTCTGCCCGCGGCACACCGATGCGCCTCTTTTCGTGCTCTGCTCGGCGCGGGGCCCGCTCTTTCGACCCATAAACGAGGCGTCGCGACGCTCGCGGTCCCGCCACTTCGCTTCGCCGCGCCACACTTCCTCGCACAGCGAACCGGCTTCTTCTACCCACGCGCCGACCCCTGTCGCCAAGAACCTTGGAGTGCCGCGTCCACCATCGCCGCGTTCGTCCTACCGGCCATGTGGGACGGTCGCTGCGTATCCGAGATGGTGGTTCTGGATCACGCTGCGAAGGAGGCTGACTTTCTCTTGGGATCCATCGGTGTGCACCGAGGGGCAGCTCATTCCCATCACCACCGATGTCGACCCTCATTGTGGGGATCTGCCGCTCGGCACCCATCCCCGGAGCATCAGCGCGACGTATTCCGTGGAGCAGTTTGCCCCTGCGAGATCGTCGGCGGCGAGCAGGAGGGCGAGAACACGCCGGGACCCCTGGTAAGCTTCTGCTGCACGCCGGTCCGGGGAATCTTCTGACTGGATATCGCGGCGCTTGAGCTCGCGGGCGTTCCCACGGATGGCTCACTCGCCGGCGGCGTCGCCAGCGGGGTCGACGCGCTCCGAGCAGGGTCTGGCGCCGCACCGGCGATCGGGCAGGGGGTTCGTGGCAGGAGCGAGTCTCCGAGCCCGCCGGAGAAAGGCGACGTCGAGGGGCGCCCTGCGAGTGGCGAGCGGCCGATCCAGGATCGAAATGGACGGCCTAGGAAGGCCGCGCGGAGAGGTCCCGACGTGCCGGCACCGCTTCGCGAGGGGCGTGGAGCGCGCCGGGACGGAAACGGACGGCCTCAGAGGTCGGTCCGAGAGGTCCTGACGTGCCAGCGCTGCCTCGTCAGGGGGGCTGGTCGATCCAGGACCGAAACGGATGGCCTCGGAGGGGGTGCTCGGAAAGGTCCTGACGTGCCAGGGCCGCCTCGGCAGGGAGGCGCGTCGATCCAGGACCGAAGAGGATGCGGTCGTTCTCGCGGGCGCGAGCGCGGGCCTTGAACGAGATGGGAACGTGGGGGTGAGCACGGTGGAGAAGCGGCCCTCGGGCGATCGGAAACGGATGAGGGGGCGGCCGAGGGGACGTGAAGCCGGCCGGTGCGCTCGGCCCGGGGCCGAGCCGGGCGCTCGGGTCAGGAGGGAAGAGGAGGTATGCGGCGATAAGGAGCACAGGCTCGGGCGCGCCGCGCAGGAGGCCGTCATGGTCGGCGGCGAGATCGATGGCGGTGACGTTGAAACGAAGGCTGAAGGAGCGCACGCGCCTCCCTGGCGGCGCAGGGGGGAGCAGGCGCCGCGGAGGAAGTCGGGCGCGGCGCGGCGGACGCGCCGCCCTTGCGGGACGGGCTTTGCGCTTTCGGGCCATCGAGGGGGCGCGGAGATACCATAGCGGACGGCGAATGGGCGATGGGACCGCGCGGTGACGGCGACGCCGATAGCCCCCGGCCACCGCGGGGACAGCCGTCCATGCCCGAGCACGCGGGACGCGGCGCCGGGGGTACCGAAGCACCAAGTCGACGGCCAGGGATCCGAAGCTGCGCGCCGGCAGCCAGGAAAATCAAGGTCCTGCAGGGCATCGGGTACGCTATGCTGCCCAGCGTGGGCGGGGAGCAGCCGCCGCAGTTCAATCCGGAGGAGAGTAGAGGACCATGTCCACGATTCCAGCGCCGCCCAACGGGCTCGTGAGCGCGCTTCGAGCGGGACGCGCCGTCGCCATCGTGGGCTCCGGGCTCTCCTGCGCTGCTGGGGCGCCGTCGTGGAAGGCATTGTTGCTCGGGCTTGCCGCCGAGGCCGATGACATTCAGCCCCACGAGCGGTCCAGGCTCGCCAAGGCGTTGGCCGCGATGGAAAGTGGGCGCTTCCTCGATGCCGCAAGCGTCCTCAAGTCCGTCCTCGATGGTGAGTTCCAGGGCGCCATTGTGCGTCAGCTCCGGCAACGCCAGCGGCTCGTCATGGACGAGGAGGTCGTCGCCGGACGTCGGAGCGGGCCCCTGTTCAAGGAGCGCGGTCACCCCGAGCCGATCTCGCTGCGCCCGACCGTGAGCCACTGGTACCTCGCGCAGATCGGCTTCCGCGCTGTCATCACGACGAACTACGACAGTCTCATCGAGGACGCGTGGCCGCTCCCTCGCCCGGCCGCCTATTCCTGGTCCTATGAGGACCTGATCCAGCACATCCAACGAGGCGAGCAGTTCATCCTAAAAATCCATGGCGACGAGCGGCATCCGGGCGACATGATCCTCGCCAGGGAAGACTACGGCGGCCCGCTGTTCAACTCGCGCGCGCGCGGGGCGTTGAAGGCGCTCCTTGCGACGAGCCAGCCGTTCTGGATCGGCTACGGCCACAATGACCCGGATCTCGATCTGCTCCTCGACGCGTGCCGTGCCGAACTCGGCGTCACGGGTGGCTACACCGTCGCGTTGCGCGACGACGAGCTTCTGTGCCTCCGGCTCAAGAACGCTCATATCACCGCGTCGCTGCTCGGCTCCCACGCAGAGGTGCCGCTTTTCTTGCGACGGCTCGCGGAGCACGTCGGATCCCGGTTGCTCTTCACCGTCCGCGTCTCCATGGAGTGGCCGGGAGCGGCCGAGGCGAGGCGGCTCGGCCAAGAGCTCGCATGGGCGCTAGGCCCACTCGCGGGGGAGATGGAGCCCTGGGGTGTGGAGCCGCACCCGCTGCAGCTCCATCTCACGGCTTCCGCGGACGGTGTCAGGAAGCTCAGGATGCTCTGCGAGCAGCGGGCGCCGGAGCTCATGGAGCTGCTCGTGAGGCGCCGGGTCACGGCGCTCGACGGGATCGAGATCGGCGACCCTCCCGGTGGGCCCGCGGGCGCGGTGGGCGGGGGCTCGGTGCCGTCCATCGTGCACGCGTTCCACGCCGCGGGGGCGACACATGCATCGAGCGGCTGGGCCCCGGTGCGGGCAGCCGCGCAGCGAGCCGCGACGCCGCAGCAGCGCCCTCAGCTCACCATCGAGCTGCGCCGGCGCGGCGCGGAACTCGCACGGGCGTATCATTTCCCTCTCTACGGCGAGGACGACCGGTTCGGGAGCCGCCAGCGTTTCGACGAGATCGGGCAGAGCTATCGCGCCGGCAGGGCGGTGGGGCTCGCGGCCCTTCATGGCGTCCTCGAGCGGGGGCTCATCGAGGAGATGGAGGCGGAGCTCGCTGGAGCTCAGCTCGCGCGGGCGGGAGAGGCGCTGTTCGAGGCGCTTTTCGGCCCGGAAGAAGAGCGATGGAGCATGCTCCTTCGCCGGGCGTTCGAGGACGGAGGCGCGCCGTCGCCCATCCACCGCCCCTTGCGCGTGCGCCTCCGTGTGGAGGACCCGCTCCTCAGCGCGCTGCCCTGGCGCGCCGTGCGCTGGCGGGGGCACGTGCTCTCCGAGTGGGGATGGACGTTCGAGCTCTGCTCATCGACGGCCACCAGCGAGCGGATCGAGCACCAGAGCCCGGGGAGAATCCTGATCCTGATTCCAGGGGCGACGCCAGAGGGCCTTATGACACCGGACCTCGGGACTGAGGCCCACCGCACAGAGCTCACCGAGCTCTTCGAGCGCATCTCCAGCGGATACGCTCGATCCGAGCAGCTCCAGATCGCTCGGAGCTGGGCAGAGCTGGAGTCCGCGTGTGCCTACATGCGGCCTCACCTGGTCTATGCGCATTGCCACGGAGCCATGCTGGACGGCGAACCGAGCCTACGCGTGGGCTCGCAGCCTGGGGACTGGATCGCGGTGCGGCGCCTCTCCGAGCTCTTCCGCGCGCACCCGCCGCACGCGGTGGCGCTGAACGTGAGCTGGGCGGTGCACGAGGCATGGCCGCTGTCCGCCGCGATGCTCCAGGAAATTCCGTTCGTGATCTCGGTCCAGGCGGCCCCGCACGTCGCGCCGGCCCGCCGTTTCGTACTGGAGTGGCTCCGCGCGTGGCTGGGCGACGGGCTCGATCCCGTGAAGGCTGCCCACCAGCCGCTGGAAGGGGCTGCGCTGTCGGCGCGGGGGTTGTCCATCCTCCATGCGCGCTACGACACCTGGGTGACCCGGCGGGCGATCCACGCTCCCATTGGCCCCGTGGCCGACGCCGAGGACTGGTTCGATCGCGACAAGCAGCGCGCCATCCTCTTTAAGCACGTCTCGGATCTGGCGCGGGGCGAGCGGCAGCGCGTCGAGGCAATCATCGCGTACGCCCGGCCGGGGAACGCGCCCGAGTGCTTCTCGCAGCAGGTCATCGACTACATCGATCGGGAGGCGGGTGATCGCCTTCATATACGCCGGATTCGCCTTCGGCTTCCGGAGCAGGAGAACGCGGCGCTTCATCCAGACCTCCTGGAGCACGGGCTCAAGGCGCAGCTCGGCTACGAGGCAACGGCGTCGCTCGATCTTGTGCTGCGCGCGCGGGCGCCCAGCCCGAAGGGATGGGCGGCCCGCGTGCTCTGGCTCGACTGGGGAGTGCTCCGGGACCGCAAGGAGTTCAGGAAAGACGTGTTCGCCTGGCTCGAGTTCGCCCGAGACCGCCTCTCACGGTGGTGTCCGGACGAGCTCCGCGTCGTGGCGGCGCTCGCGCTCGAAGCCGAAGATGAGGTCTTCAAGCGGCTCCACGACCACCTGCCCGGTTTGCGCGCGCTCCGGGAGTTCCGGACCGAGCGGTTCCGCTGCACTGCGGCCGAGCCGCTCGACGCGGGCAGCCTCACGGACGTGCTCGACTTCCTCGACCGGCACGGGTGTGACGGTGCGGTCCGAGAGATGCTCGCGGACGCGATCTTCGCAAGGACCGCGGGGCGGTACGAGGAAACCCGATCGCTCCTGCGCGAGGGGTTGCGGCTCGGATGGCACGCGCTACTCGGCCAGCTCGGCGCTCGGACGTTGGCGCAGGAGGCGTGGTAGCGCCAATGCGCGGACAGCGTTTCCTGGTTGCACGTGAGCTTTGATAGAACCTGGTTCTGGATATCCGACATGATAGACGAGTTCCACCTCATCAATCCGGCGCAGCGCGATCCATCCCGTCGAGCGGCGTTCGAGGCCCAGCGCGTGCCCGAGAGCTTCGGCAATCATCGGGTCGCGGCGCCGTCCTTCCAGCCAGACGAGGGTCTAGTGCTCACCGCGAACGCGGCGATGGCGGTGGGCGCGCCGCTGTTGCTGACCGGGGAGCCTGGGACCGGTAAGACGCAGGTAGCGCACTGGCTTGCCTGGTACCTCGACATCGAGGACCGGCTCTTTCCGCTCTATGTTCGATCGACGACGACGGCGGACGACCTCCTGTACCGGTTCGATACGGTCGCCTACTTTCACGCAGCGCATGATCCGGAGCGACGTGGACAGCCGCTCGACCGCGGGAGGTACGTTGAGCAGGGGCCGCTCTGGAAGGCGCTGGAGGGACAACGGGCGATCGTGCTCATCGATGAGATTGACAAGGCGTCGCGCGACTTCCCGAATGATCTTCTACACGTGCTGGAACAGCACGAATTTCATGTGCCGGAGCGAGGCGTGCACGTGCGGCGTCGTCCTGGGGTGCCACCGCCCTTCGTCGTGATCACGAGCAACAGCGAGCGGCGGCTGCCGGAGCCGTTCTTGCGGCGCTGCGTATTCCACCATATCGAGTTCACCGAGGAGCTGGTGCGCAAGGCAGTGGCAGCTCATGCACAGAGCTTTCCTCGACTGGAGGAGTCAGCGCGGGGGGCGGCGATCGCGCGGTTCCTCGAGTTACGAGCCCGGCCGCTGCGGAAGAAGCCAGCGACGGCCGAGCTGCTCGTGTGGCTGACAATCCTGAGCGCGCGGGGGGTCGACGCGCGAACACTCCGTGAGGCGCCGCTCCGCCGATTGCCGGCGCTGGCAACGCTGATCAAGGACCGGGACGACGAGCAGCAACTCTGAGCCGACCGCGAGATGGCCCAAGCCCCCGACCTAGACGTGCTGCTCACCGCCCTTCGTGAGGCGGCGCTCGTGGTCGGCGTGGGAGAGCGGCTGCGGCTGCAGCACCTGCTGTCGCTCTCCCCAAGCCTCGACCGGCAGCAGCTTAAGCAGCTCGTGGCCTGTGTCATCGTGCGATCTCCAGCGCAGGCGGAGAAGCTCGAGCGGATCTTCCAGGCGTGGTTCGAGCAGGAGGAGCACGAGCTCGATAACGAGGTCCAGATCGCGTGCGCGTCGGGGATGCTCGACGCGTCCACGCAGGAACAAGCGACGAGCAAGGCGACCGGCGAAGGGGACGGACACTCGCCGATCCTGAGCGCTAGAGAGGAGGTAGTGCGGCGACTCGGATCCCTCGGACGGCCTTCGGGCAGCGGCGAGGAGCCCGCGAGACGTGCGCCGGTCCTCCGGAGAGCGGCTCCCTGGACCATGGCCTCGATCACACTGGCGTCCGCGATTGCAGGGGCAGCGTTGCTGGAGGCCGATCCATCGAGACCGATCGAGCTGAATCACGGGATTGCCGCCGCAGTGCACGACTTGCTCGAGACCTCGGACCAGATGGCGCCCCCGTTGGACGACGCGCCCGAGCCCGAGGCGGCTACGCCGCCGCCTCGGGTGATCTCCACAGCTCCCGTCGTCACGGTATCTCCTTCCGTTGCCGAGCCCGCTCAGCGCGTGCTGGTCCCCGTGATGACGATCTCGCCAATTCCGCGGCTGCCTGACCTGACGCGGCTCGGGATCGGCGTGCTGGCTGGCGCGACGGCCGTTGGTCTGTGGCTCGTGTTGCGTCGGAGGAGCTACCTGCCTGCGCCGGACGCTGTGCCGTTGCGCCCCGGTCCGTCTGACGTTCCGTTGGCGCCGCCTGCGGTGCGAGGCCCGGTCCTGCTGCGCAAGGACGAGCGTGAGGCGATCGTGTGGGGCGCGGAGCGGCTCGTGAGCGAAGAGGCGAGGCGGGGGCTCGATCTGTGCGCCTCGGTGCGGGCGACGGCGGGGGCGGCAGGGCTGCCTGTGCTGCGGTTTCATGCCCGGGAGGAATTCCGGACAGTGTGGCTCTGGATCGATGAGGCCACAGAGGATCCGATCGTCGGGCGCCTGGCCAGCGAAGTGCAAGAGACGCTCGCGCAGGCAGGGCTGCCGGCCATGCGCGCCACGTACTGGGCCGTGCCGGACCGGATCTTCACGGCGGAAGGGCAGGTCCTTGCCGCTCACGACGTCGAAGAGCTGCAGAACTCGGCCGCGGTGGCCGTGCTGACCGACGGCCGTGCCCTGGCGAACCGCTACGTGGCGACAGATCTGCGGCTGCAGACTGACGCGCTGCTTCGCGCGCTATCGCGATGGCCGAGGCTGGGGATGGTGGACTTCAGCGAGGGCAGATACGGCCTCGACGCCATCGCGGCAGCCCACGGAATCCCCGTGGTCTCTCCAGAGCACATCGGGCAGCTTTTACGGCAGACGGGCTGGGCGTTTCCAGAGCGAACACCTGGCAACGTTCGGCTGGATGGGGACGAACTGGTGTGGTCCGCCGCATGCGCGCTCTCGTTGCGACCGGTGGATGAGACGACGGCGTTCGCGCTGCACAAGGCGCTCGCGCTTCGGGTCGCGCCGCGGCGGCTGAGCGCGCTGCTGCGCGAGGGGGTTGCCGCAGGGGGGTACCTCGACTGGGGGCCGGAGGCGCAGGCGCGAATGCTCGCGTGGCTGCGGCTGGAGGACCGGCGGGTCGGCGCGAGCGACGCGGATCCGGTGCCGGGAGGGACTCTCCTCGGTCGGGCGCTCGCGTTCTGGCGAGAGCGCTATACGGCAGAACGCGAGGCACGAGCGCAGAGCGAGGCGAGGGCGGGCGCACCGTGGACCGGGACGCCGGCAGAGCGGCAGATGCGGGTGGAGCAGGCGCTCCTGGATCTGTGGGACCGCCCCATGCAGGCAGCACGGACGCTGTACACTCTGGCCACAGGCGACGCGGCGAGCGCCGTGCGGGCGCGGCTCAGGCGCTATGTGACGCTGGAGAGCGCGGACGTTGTCGGCAGCGCGCCTGCGGCGATCGTGCTGCCATGGCGCCTCTCCGTACAGCCACCCGAGGTCCGGGTAATATTCCAGGAACTCGGGCTCGGGGGTGAGCTGGCCGCCCTGAGGCGCGAGGCGTTGCGGCGCCCCGGGCGGCTGGGCTTGGGCATCGGGTTGGCGGCAGGGCTATCGGCCGGGGCCGTCGCAGCGGCGGTGCGCGAGGGGCTGGCAACGCCGTCGGAGGCGCCGACATGTGAGCGGCCGACGGAGGATGACCAGGTGCGATGCGATGTGGTTCGACTCGATCGAGAGCGATTTCGGGTGACAGCGTGGCGGGGAGAGCATCGGGTACAGGCCGAGGTCGACGCTGGAGCGCGCATCGTGGTGCGCATCGAGGAAAGGAAGTGAGCCAGGTGACGGCGAGTTGCGTATCGCGGAGGGGCAGACCCGCTTGATGACGGCTATCCTTCGCGCTGTTCGGTCTTGCTTACCGGTTCGCTCCGCGCGCACAGCGGAAGCCCACGTTGTCGATGTGCGCCGAGATGTGACCCCAGGTGCGATTGGCTGCATGCACCCACGCTGGATGATTGCTGAACCAAGATCCTCCACGTAGGACGCGGCAGTCGCCTCTTGCGGGCCCGCGCGGGTTCGTCATGATCTTTTTCGGGGGCTCGGGGCTGTCATACACGTCCCAGCACCACTCCCACACGTTGCCGGCCATGTCCAGCAATCCAAAGGGAGACGCTCCCCTGGGGTACCGGCCGACGCCGCTCGGACCGTGCCGCATGCGATAGCCGCGATCGTTCCCGTAACCGTTCCAGCATAGCTGGTCCGAAGGCGCGTCGTCGCCCCAGGGATAGGCACGTCGATCGGACCCCCGAGCCGCGTACTCCCACTCTGCCTCGGTTGGCAGGCGGTACCCGCTCGCCGTCTGATTCCACCGCACCTTCGCTCCGTCAATGCGATAGGCGGGGGTTAGCCCCTCGGCCTCTGAAAGACGGTTGCAGAAGCTCAGCGCTTCCAGCCAGCTCACGTCGGTTACGGGCAGGTCGTCTCCTTGTATCCGGCTCGGGTTCTCGCCCATCAAGCGACAGTAGAGCTTCTGCGTTAATGGATACTTCGCTATTTCGAAGGAGGTGAGGTTGGCCAGATGCCGTGGCCATGACTCCACGGACATTTTCATCCAGAGCTCCCCGACCGCGAACTGCCCAGCTGGAATCGCGACCATCTCCAGGTGGGGCAGCGGGGCCCCGGAGTGCTGCGCGGTCCGAACTGGCACGGCCACGGGCCGACCCGACCGAGCGAGGGGCACGGCTGTCCCTACGAGCGCCACGAACGGCACGAGGGACCAGGCTCCCGGCTGCATCAGGAGGGCCGCCCCGACAGCCGCGCCGACGCCGAACCCGATGCCCGCGCCGAGGCCCACAGGCAGCTGGTCGAGGCGGCGGCCGAGTGCCTCGACCCGGCGTCGCCATGCCGGCAGAAGATCGTCAGCGTCGTTCACGTAAGGCATAGGGAGCCACGCTCGTTGCCATCATAGCAGGCCACAGGGCTGCGGGCGAGCCGAGCGCATGCCATGGCGCGCCCCGCGTTGAGCGGAGATCGCGCGAGTCGCCGCGCGGCGTCCCGCGCTGGCCGCCAGAGGCCTCGAGGGGGCGACGAGCGAGGAGACCATCTCCGTCGTGATGCCCGGTGGCAGCGTGATCGACGGGAACTCCGCGGTGGATTCGATCGTCGGATCCCGAGGGACGGGGGCAGTCTACCGCGTCCTCGATCGGGCGACCGGCGCAACCGAGGCGCTCAAGCTGCTGGGCGAGGCAGACGCGCGCGGCGACACGCATCGTCCACGAGCCGCAGGCGCTCGCCGGCCTCGAGCACCTACGCATCGTGCAGTATTTCACCCACGGGACGGGGCCCTCGAGAGAGCATCACCTGATGATGGAGTGGCCCCGCGGCGAGACGCTCTCGCAGCGCCTGTTGCGGGGAGCGCGGCGCCTGGAAGAGGGGGCGGCCCGGCTTCGCCCCCGGTAGGGCAACGCGGAGCACACCGTCGCGCAGCGTGCGGGCGCACGTCGCCCCTGCAGCGCAGCCTGAGCTTCTCGCGCCGCGTCCGCGGCGCTTCACGATTCGTCCTCATGAAAGAGCTCACGAACGAATCGGTTTCTGCGGACGAGGAAGTCGCAGGTGAGGGTGAAATGCTCCGTCTCCTCGTAGGCGACGGGTGAGATGTCTTCGTCTGAGAGAAGATAAATGGTGGCGTCGGGATACGCGAGCACGATCGGCGAGTGCGTAGCGATGATGAACTGCGGTCGCCCTCGTTCGAGCAGCTCGTGCATCCGAGCGAGCAACGTGAGCTGCCTGGCCGGCGACAGGGCGGCCTCGGGCTCGTCGAGCACGTAGAGCCCTTCGGGCTTGAACCGGCTCTTGATGAGAGACAAGAACGACCCTCCGTGGGACTGCTCGTGCAATGACCTGTTGCCGTAACCCTCGGTTACTTGCAGCTCGTCCACCTCTGTGGCAAGTTTGAAGAAGCTCTCCGCGCGGAGGAAAATTCGGTCCTCTCTCGCTGGTAGCCGCGGACGAGGCGCATCGACGCGTGCAGGTCGGACTCCGATCTCCCTGTCGCGAGGTAGCGGGACGGACATGGCTCGACCGTTGCTGTGGCGAGCACCGGGGTCACGGTGGAGCTCGCGCAGGGGGCACCACGGAATCGGCGTCGAGTACGTTGGCCAGCGCGACGCACTCCGCCGGGTACAGGCGGCGCATGAGGCCCAGTGACCCCTGCCCGCAATGCGGGCACAAGGAACGCGGCCGTGTCCCCGGCTCCAGCGTGGGCAAATCGGGCCGTTGCCGTGGCGTCAGCGAGAGCTGGAGCCGCTGGAGCATGTCGCGGTGCGCCGGATGGGGCAGGCCGAAGGCTTGGACGCGATTCAGGCCCTTGGGTGGCACAGCCTGGAGGAAGCGGCGGAGGAACTTGTGGGCTGGAAGGGTGATGGTTTTGCGCCGATGATCCTGCCTGTCCCGGTAGCGGAAGATCCCCGTGCGGTCGTCGAAGTCGACGAGATCCTGATCGGAGATCCCCGTCTTGTGAACGTAGCGGCCGAGGTACTCGATGACTTTCTCAGCGCCCTGCACAACCGGCTTGGCGAAAACGACCCAGGACTTGTTCCATCGGAGCTGCGGAACGGCGACCGTGGACAGGGTGCGCCGCGCGAGGTGAAGAAAGCGCCCTCGAAAGAGCTTGGAGGGCGCACTGCACCGGATCCGGCCATGCCGCGCGGGAGGAGCGGGGCGCGGCGCTTCAGCTCAGGGCGCCGCCGCTCCCTGGTCGGCCGGCGCAGCCTGCTGCTCGGGGGCGGGCGGCTGCGCGGCGGCGCCCTCCTGCGCCGGCGCATCCATGGCGCAGCGGAAGCCGATCCAGGCGTGCGCCGTCACGGGCGCGGCGGCGGTGCGGTAGGTGGCGGAGAGCTTCTCGGGGCCGTCCAGGAAGCTGCCGCCGCGCACGACCTTGAGCGGGAAGGACGGGTCGCCCCTGCGGGTTCTCGCCGCCGGGCGGCGGGAAGACGAGGCCGTCCGAGACCCACTCGGACACGTTGCCGGCGAGATCGTAGACGCCCTCCGGGGTGCGATCGCTCGGGTGGGCGCCGGACGCGCAGGTCGAGACGTCGGCGCCGCGCGCGAGGCAGCCCTCGTTGCGATCGTAGCAGGCGCGCTCGCAGGCCGGCGCCTCGTCGCCCCAGACGAAGGCCCGGCCGGCCGCGCCGCGCGCGGCGACCTCCCACTCCGCCTCGGTGGGCAGGCGCCGGCCGCGGAAGCGGCAGTAGCTCTCGGCCTGGGAGTAGTCGACGCAGTTGATCGGGTGCCCGGTCGCGTTGCGGGGCTCGTTGCAGCGCCGCGTCCAGAGCTCGACCTCCCGCTGCTCCTCGGGCGTCGCCGGCGCCTGCGCGCCGGGCAGGAGCTCGGGCGTCAGCGAGACGTGATCCGCCGTGGAGCACATGCGCTGCTGCATGCAGGCCCGGTAAGCGCGGACGGTCACCTCGTTGCGATCGATGTAGAACCCGCGGGTGAGCGTCACCTGGCGCGCCTCGCCCGCGGCGCCGATCGTGGTCGAGATGGGCCCGATGAAGACCATGTCCGCCGGCGGCGCCGCGGGCGCGGCGGGCTCGGCGGAAGGCGCCGCGGCGGAGGCGCTCGCGGCCGGCGCGGCGCTGGCGGGCGCCGGCACGCCCGCCGCGGCCGTCGCGGCGCGCCCGGCGGACGACGTCGCGGTGGCGCGCGCGGACGGCGCCTTCGCCGGCTTCTTGTCGGGAGCCCGCGTCAGGACATACGCCGTCGCGCCGGCGCCGCCGAGCACGAGCGCCGCCACGAACCAGGGAAGCGCCGCGCGCGCGGCGCTGCGGCGCTGCGGCGGCGCTGCGACCGGCGGCGCGGCGTGCGGCGGTCCGCCCGCCGCGGCCTGGGGGTGCGGGGCCGCGCCGGGGCGCGGGGCCGGGCCCGGGTGCGGGGCCGCGCCGGCCGCAGGGGGGCTGGCGGGCGCGACCGTCTCGATCATGGAGTCCTCGACCTGCGCGGTCCTGGAGCCCCCCGTCGCCAGCGCGCCGCCCCCGTCTCTCGCCCGAGGCGCCGCGCCGCCCGTCGCGCCGGCGGCCGGCGGCCCGCTCGCGCCGGCGGCCTGCGGCCCGCTCGCGCCGTGGCTCACCTTGACGATGGCAGGCCGCGCCGGGGCGGGCGCGTGCGCGTCGGCGAGCATCGTCGGCTCGCTCGGCCCGACGGCCACGCCGAGCCCCTGCGCGGCCGCGTACTCCGCGGTCGACTGCCCCGCCGCGTGCTCCGCGGAGGGGCCGCCGCGACCCGCGAAGGACCCCGCGCGCTCGCCGTGCGCCGCGGCCGAGAGCGCGTCCCAGAACTCGCCTGCGCTCGTGAAGCGGTGCTTGGGCTCGATCGCGAGGGCCTTGTCGAGCACGCGCTCGATCGCCTCGGGCGCGTCCGGGAGCCCGCGCGCGCGCAGCGTCGGGCGCACCGCCGGATCGGCGGAGGCGACGTAGAGCTGCGTGGGGTCGTCCCCCTCGAGCGCGCGCCTGCCGCTCACGAGTTCGACGAAGATGAGCCCGAGCGCGAACACGTCCGTCCACGGGCCCGTCGCGCCGCGGGCCTTGTTGAACTGCTCGGGCGCGCCGTAGCGCGGCGTGAACGCGCTCGGCCCCTGCCGGGTCGCGGCGAGCGCCTCGGTGAACGTCGGGTGGTCGGAAAGCACCTTGGCGATGCCGAAATCGAGCACCTTCAGCGTCCGCGCCCCGCCGACGTGGGTGAGGAACAGGTTCGCCGGCTTCACGTCCCGGTGCGCGACCTTGTGCGCGTGCGCGACGGCGAGCGCGCGCGCGGCCGGGGTGAGCAGCTGGATCGCCTCGGCGATCGACATGCCGGCCTCGCCCCGCTCGCGCCGCTCCCGGAGGTATTGCCCGAGCGTCTGGCCCTCCAGCCACTCCAGCACCAGGTAGGGCACCCACACGCCGGCCTGGGTGGTGAACGCGCCGACGTCGAGCGCCTGCACGATGCCCGAGGTGGCCCGCGACAGCCGGTGGAGGATCCGCCCCTCGCCCCGCAGCGTCTCGAGCAGCGCGTCGCGCTCCGCGGCGTCGAGCGAGGCCGGCAGCTTCAGGCACTTGATCGCGATGAGCTCGCCGAAGCCCTCGTGCATCCCCCGGTAGACGACGCCGAAGCCGCCGTCGCCGATCACGGCGGCGACGCGGTATTTCCCCTCGATGGTCTGCCCCGAGAGGCCAAACGGATCGTCGGACGGCTCCGCCATGCCCCGCTCCTAGCGCGTCGACGTGCCCAGGCAAAGGGGCTTCCGCGCCGCCCGCCTCTGCCGGCGCGCGCACGCGCTCGCGCGGCTCGATCCTCGATCTGCTCGCATACGCTCGCTGAGCCTGCGTCCGGCTTGCGCCCCCCCAGCGTCCTGTGTGCGTCCGGCTTGCATCCGGCGGCCCGCGGCCCCATGCCGGCACCCATGAAGACGCCGCGAGCGCTCGTGATCCTTGCCGAGGGAGCCGAGGAGATGGAAACGACGATCATCGTCGATGTCCTGCGCCGCGCCGAGGTCGAGGTCGTCCTCGCCGGGCTCGATGGCCCGGGCCCGGTGCGCTGCAGCCGAGGCGTGCGCCTCGTGCCGGACGCGGATCTCTCGGCCGTGACGGGCGACTTCGACGTGGTGGTCCTCCCGGGCGGCAAGGGCGGGGCCGACCGGCTGGCCAGCTCGCCCGCCGTCGGGGAGCGCCTTCATGCGCAGGCGCAGGCGGGCCGGGTCGTCGCGGCGATCTGCGCCGCGCCGATCGCGCTCGCGGCGCACGGGCTCTTCCAGGGCCGCAGGATGGCGTGCCACCCGTCCGTGAACGACGTTGTGTCGGCGCACGGCGAGCTCCTCGCGAGCCCGGTCGTCGAGGACGGGCTGCTCGTCACGAGCCAGGGGCCGGGCACCGCGATGGCGTTCGCGCTCGCGCTCGTCGCGCGGCTCCGGGGTGAGGAGATCGCCGCGAAGGTGCGCGCGCCGATGATGCTGACGGACTGAGCGAGATCGGCGCTCGGCCGGCCGAGGTTCCTCTAGAACACCGATCATGTTAAAACCCGGAGAGTTTTCACAGGGAGGCGGGGGGGCGGGGAGGAAAAAATAAGAGTCTTTCCTTCTCGCCGTCTCTCGCTCCCCGCCTCCCCGCCTCCTTGTGAAATTCCCGCTTTTTTCGGGGTTTCAGCCCGTTTGTCCCTCTAGTACTACAGCCGTACTTGCGGTCCATTTGCGGCTGTAGACGGGCGGACGGGCACGGATTTCTCGACGATTTTGATGTCTACAGCCGCACCTCGGACCATGTACGGCTGTAGTACTAGGCGATCAAGGACGTTGGATTTGCTTTCCGCATTCACGGAGGTCGAGATGAAGCTTATTTCCAAGAGCGCTATTGTCACCGGGGGTGGTCAGGGGATCGGTCTCGAGATCGCGAGAGACCTCATGAGTCGCGGCAGCAACGTGCTGCTCTTCGGCCGGACGGCGGCGAAGGTCGCGGCGGCGGCCGAGGAGCTGAACCGCGCGGCCGGCGGCACGGCGCGCGCGCTGCCCTTCGCGGGCGACGCGTCCCGCGCCGAAGACGTGTCGCGCGCCGTCGAGGCGGCGACGTCGGCGTTCGGATTGCCGGGGATCCTCGTGAACAACGCGGGGATCGCCACGCTCGCGCTCCTGACGGACCTGCCGGAGGAGGATTTCGACAGCGTCCTCGACACCAACCTGAAGGGCCCCTTCCTCTTCATGAAGGCGGTTGCCCGCGGCCTCATCGCCGCGAAACAGCCGGGCGCCTTCGTCAACATCAGCTCCATCAACCAGGTGCTGCCGACCGACGGCCTGTCGCATTACTGCGCCTCCAAGGCGGCCCTCGCGCAGCTGACCAAGGGGGCCGCGTCCGAGCTCGGGCGCCACGGCATCCGGGTGAACGTGGTGGCGCCGGGGCTCACCCGGACGCCGCTCGTCGACGGCATCGGGCTCACGGCGGGGCTCAGCGCCCAGAGGTTCCTCGAGCGCACGCCGCTCGGGCGCATCGGGGAGACGACCGACGTGGCGCCCGTGGTCTCGTTCCTCTGCAGCGAAGAGTCGCGCTGGATCACCGGCGATACGGTGTTCGTCGACGGCGGGAACAACCTCCGTGGCCTGCACAGCTACTGGGACACGCTGAACGCCAGCCTCTGAGAGCCGCGCGTCTCCGAGGGGGGGCTCCTCCGGACGGACCATCGGGCTCTGGCGCCGTGATGGGTGGGGGCCTGCGCCCGTCCGGCGACCCACCGCCGCCCTTGCCCTTCGTTTGCCGGATCACTGTCGCCCGCGGATGGCCTTATACTCCGCCGCGTGCTGCCGCTGCTCGCCCTGACCGTCATCGTCGTGCTGTGCCTTGGCTACCGCTTCTACGGGCGGATCGTCGCGCGCAACTACGCGCTCGACGACGGCGCCGTGACGCCCGCGGTGAAGGTGAACGACGGTGAGGACTACGTCCCCACGAAGCCGTTCTACCTCTTCGGGCAGCACTTCAGCGCCATCGCCGCCGCCGGGCCGATCGCCGGCCCCATCCTCGCCGGCCAGGCGTTCGGGTGGCTCCCGTGCATCCTCTGGATCGCGATCGGCGTCGTGTTCATCGGCGCGGTGCACGACTTCTCCGCGCTCATCGCGAGCGTCCGCCACGAGGCGGAGAGCGTCGCCGAGATCGCGAAGCGGCACATCGGCCGGCGCGCCTGGCTGTCGATGATGATCTTCATCTGGCTCGCGCTGTCCTACGTGATCGTCGCCTTCACGGACATCACGGCGAGCACCTTCGTCGGCAAGACCGAGGAGTTCGAGGGCGGCGCGTTCCAGTTCAACCCCGGCGGCGCCGTCGCCGCGGCGAGCGCCGCCTACCTCGGCCTCTCCATCGTCATGGGCGTTGTCGAGCGGTACCTCAAGCCGCCGCTCTGGCTCACCACGCTCCTCTTCGTGCCCGCGACGCTCGGCGTCGTCTGGCTCGGCACGAAGATCTCGACAGCGTTCGTCCTGCCGCTCGACAACCCGCAGCGCGCGTTCGGCCTCATCATCCTCGTCTATTGCCTCATCGCCTCGCTCCTGCCGGTCTGGCTGCTCCTCCAGCCGCGCGGCTACCTGGGCGGGTTCGTCCTCTACATCGCGCTCGCGGTCGGCGTGATCGGGATCTTCTTTGGAAACCTCCGTTACCCCGGGGAGTTCGAGCTGCGCCAGCCCGCGTTCACCACGTTCAACGCCGGCGGCGCCACCGGCATGCTCTTCCCGTTCCTGTTCGTCACCATCGCCTGCGGCGCCTGCTCGGGCTTCCACGGGCTCGTCTGCTCGGGGACGACGTCGAAGCAGATCTCGAAGGAGACGCACACCCACCCGGTGGGCTACGGCGCGATGCTGGCCGAGGCGTTCGTCGCGCTGATCGCGCTCGCGACGCTCGTCATCGTGGCGCAGGGGACGAAGCTGCCCGGGCCGGGCAAGATCTACGGCGACGGGATCGGCAAGTTCCTCACCGTCATCATCGGCAAGGAGCACTTCCTGTTCGCCGCGACGTTCGGCGCCATGGCGTTCTCCACCTTCGTGTTCGACACGCTCGACGTCTCGACGCGCCTCAGCCGCTACATCCTCCAGGAGCTCTTCAACTGGAAGGGGCGCGCGGTGTCCGCGGCCGCGACCGCGATCTCGCTGGCGCCGCCCACGCTGTTCATCATGACCGCGCGCCCGCCCGCGCCCGGCGTCCGGCCCGCGTACCTCGACTTCTGGACGCTGTTCGGCACGAGCAACCAGCTGCTCGCGGCGCTGACGCTCCTCGCGGTCACCGTCTGGCTGCACCGCGAGAAGCGGCGCATCTGGTACACGGCGATCCCGATGGTGTTCGTCATGACGATCACGGTGTGGGCCCTCATCCTCCAGGTGCGGACCGCGTTCGCCGCCGTGCGCACCGAGGGGCTCGCGCTGAACGCGACGACGATGAACGGCGTCGTGGGGCTCGCGCTGATCGGGCTCGCGGTCTCGCTGATGGTCGAGTCGGTGAAGGCGCTGAAGAACGGCCCCGCCGCCGAGCCGGCGCCCGGGCCGGGTGCGCTGACGCGGTAGCGCTCACCCCGCCGCGGCGCGCTCTCGCAGGCGCGCCTCGGCCAGCCGCTCGGCGGCGAGCTGCGGCGAGACGCCGTCGTTCGTCGCGATTTCGAGGACCCTGAGGACCGTGTCGTAGATCGCCTGGACGCGCCGGTGGACCTCGGCGCGGGACCAGCCGAACAGATCCGCGCCGCCGCTCAGCACGCCGCCCGCGTTGGCCACGACGTCGGGGATGTAGAGGACGCCGCGCGCGGCGAGCGCGTCGCCGTGGCGCGGCTCGAGGAGCTGGTTGTTGGCCGCGCCCGCGACGATCTCGGCCTTCAGCTCCTGCACGGCGCGGTCGTCGAGGACGCCGCCGAGCGCGCACGGGGCGAAGATGTCGGCCTGGGCCGAGGTGATCGCGTTCGGCGGCACGATCGTGGCGCCGAGCTCGGCGGCGACGTGGCGGGCGCGATCCGGGTCGACGTCCGCGACGAGCAGCCGCGCGCCCAGCCGGTGGAGCTCCGCCGCGAGTCGGCCGCCGACGCTGCCGCAGCCCTGGAGCGCGACGGTCCGGCCCGCGAGCTCGTCGCTGCCCCACCGGTGGCGAGCCCCGGCCTGGATCGCGCGGAGCACGCCCCGCGCGGTCCACGGCGAGGGGTCGCCGCCCTCGCCGGCGAGGCCCTTCACGTGGCGCGTCTCGCGCCGGATGAGCTCCATGTCCGCGGGGGTGGTGCCCACGTCCTCGCCCGTGATGAACCTGCCGCCGAGGCGCTCGATGAAGCGCCCGTGCGCGCGGAACAGCCGCTCCCGGTCGAGCGGCCCCGCGCCGCCGCGGAGGACGACCGCCTTGCCGCCGCCGACGTCCATGCCGGCGAGCGCGTTCTTGTGGGTCATGCCGCGCGACAGGCGCAGCGCGTCCACCAGCGCCTCCTCGTCGCTCGCGTACCCGAGGAGCCGCGTCCCGCCGAGCGCCGGGCCCAGCGCGGTGCTGTGGATCGCGATGATCGCGCGGTAGCCCGCGGGCTCGTCCGCGCAGAACAGCACCTGCTCGTGCCCCATGGCGGCAAGGGTGTCGAACACGCTCTTCATGCCGCGCGGAGCGTACCATTCCGCGGCGACCCCCAGGGCCGGCGCGCTCGGCGGGCGTCCGCGCAGCGGCCTGTCGAGCCGGGGCGGTCGGGGGCGGCGGGACCCGTCCGCCCTCACAGGTCCGAAAAGCGCCAGAGCCGCGGCGACAGCCGCGCTACGACGCCCTGCATGCGGATCGACGAGGACGCGTGCTACCGCGCGCTCGAGACCCGCGACCGTCGCTTCGACGGTCGCTTCTTCACGGGCGTGCGCTCGACGGGCATCTACTGCCGCCCCATCTGCCCCGCGCGCACGCCGAAGCGGGAGCGCTGCGTGTTCTTCCCCTCGGCCGCCGCCGCGCAGGAGGCCGGCTACCGCCCGTGCCTGCGCTGCCGCCCCGAGGCCTCGCCCGGGACGCCCGCGTGGCTGGGCACGTCAGCCCTCGTCTCGCGGGCGCTCCGGCTCATCGCGGAGGGCGCGCTCGACGACGCCGACGCCCCGGCGCTCGCGGCGCGGCTCGGCGTTGGGGAGCGCCACCTGAGGCGGCTCTTCCTGCGGCACGTCGGCGCCTCCCCGCTCGCGGTGGCGCAGACGCGGCGCCTGCTCTTCGCGAAGAAGCTCCTCGACGAGACAGCGCTCTCCATGACCGAGGTGGCCCTCTCGTCGGGCTTCTCGAGCGTCCGCCGCTTCAACGACGCGATCCGCGCCGCCTACGAGCGCTCGCCGCGCGAGCTGCGAAAGGCCGTATCGAAGCGGGGCGGGGGAGGGGAGGGTGGGGGTGGGAACGGTGGGGGCGGGGAGGGCGGTGCGCCGGACATCGCGCTCCGCCTCCCGTTCCGGCCGCCGCTCGACTGGGGCGCGCTCGCGGGCTTCCTCGGGGCGCGCGCGATCCCCGGCGTGGAGTCGGCGGACCCCGGCGCGTACCGCCGCACGGTGCGCGTCGCCGGAGGGCACGGCGTCGTCGAGGTGCGCCAGGCGCCCGGCGAGCCGTACCTCCTCGCGCGGCTGCGGCTGCCCGGCACGGAGGGGCTCATCCACTGCGCGGAGCGGCTGCGGCGGCTCTTCGACCTCGGCGCCGATCCCGACGCGATCGCCGCGCACCTCGGGGCCGATCCGCGGCTCGCCCCGCGGGTCCTGGCGATGCCGGGCGTGCGCGTGCCGGGCGCGTGGGACGGCTTCGAGCTCGCGGTGCGGGCGATCCTGGGCCAGCAGGTGAGCGTCCGCGCCGCGACGCAGCTCGCGGGGCGCCTTGTCGAGCGGCACGGCGAGCCGCTCGCGGTCCGCGGCGGCCTGCCCGAGGGCGCCGAGGGGCTCCGCTTCGTCTTCCCGGCGCCCGAGGCGCTCGCCGCGGCCGATCTGACGGGCCTCGGCCTGCCGCGCGCCCGCGCCGCGACGATCGCGGCGCTCGCGGCGCGCGTGGCCTCCGGCGAGGTCGCGCTCGACGCCTCGCGCGGCCTGGAGGAGACGGTGCGCGCGCTCTGCGCGGTCCCGGGCGTCGGCGCGTGGACCGCGCACTACATCGCGATGCGCGCGCTGCGCGAGCCGGACGCGTTCCCGGCCACGGATCTCGGCCTGCGGCGCGCGCTCGGCGGCGTCTCCGGCGCGGATCTCGCGGCCATGGCGGAGGCGTGGCGCCCGTGGCGGGCCTACGCCGCGGTGCTGTTGTGGACGGCGGACGCGCAGGGCGCGCGGCCCGCGGAGAGGGAGGTGTCGAATGGATCTCTTGCTGGATGAGGTCGAGTCGCCGCTCGGGGTCATGCTCCTCGCGGCCGGCGGCGGCGCGGTCCACGGGCTCGATTTCGCGGACTGCGCGCCCCGCCTTCGCACGTTGCTGGAGGCGCGTTACGGCGCGGTCACGCTGCGCAGCGCCGCGGATCCTCACGGCCTGTCCGGCCGACTGAGGTCCTACTGGCGCGGCGATCTCGGCGCGCTCTCAGGCGTCCCGGTCGAGCCCGGCGGCACGCCGTTCCAGCGCCGCGTCTGGGCGGAGGTCCAGCGCATTCCTCCCGGCGCGACGCGCTCCTACGGCGAGGTCGCGGCGTCCCTCGGGCAGCCGTCCGCGTCCCGCGCGGTGGGCCTGGCGAACGGCAGGAACCCGGTCTGCCTGGTCATCCCCTGCCACCGCGTCGTCGGCGCCCGCGGCGACCTCACGGGCTACGCGGGCGGCATCGAGCGGAAGCGGTGGCTGCTCGCGCACGAGGGCGCCTCAGGGGAAGCAGGAGAGCGGCTCGTCCGCCACTAGGAAGAAGCCGCACTCCGTCGCGTCGGAGCAGCTATAAAACGCGTCGAGCTCCTCGCCGCATTGGGCCTCGCACACTTTGTCGATGACCCCGCGGCAGTGCTCCACGACGCAGCAAGACGCCACAGCCAGGCTCCGCTGGCACATCCGCGACGTGCAGGCCTGGATCTGATGGTCCACGCAGCCGGCGCAGTCGAACGACACACCGCGGTACGAGCGGGGAGCCGTGCTGTCCGCCTCGAAGCAGTCATCGACACACGAGCTCACCGTGCACGCGTCGATGCACGGCTCCGTGTCGGCCGAGCACCGCGGGAGGTGGGTGTCCGGCAGCGCCTCGATCGGCTCCGCGCACGCCTTCACGACGCACGTGCCGCCCTCCCCGCACTCGCTGAGGACGTCCCGGCAGCTCGCGCCGTCGCAGCAGGGCTCGCCGACCCCGCCGCACGCCGTGCAGGCGCCGTCGATGCAGTCCATCTCGCCGCACGCCTCGCCGCACGCGCCGCAGTGGCGCTCGTCCTCGGAGAGGTCGACGCACGTGGACCCGCACAGCGCGAGGCCATCCGCGCACGTGCACTGCCCGCCGACGCAGGTCGTGTCCGCGGGGCACGACGCCCCGCAGGCGCCGCAGTTCTCCGGATCGGACTGAACGTCGATGCAGTGGAACCCCGTCGCAGACGCGAGCGGACAGTACCCCTGTCCGGCCGGGCACTCGCAGCGCCCGCTCACGCAGCGCGCGCCGTCGGCGCCGCAGAGAGCGCGGTCCTCTCCTTCGTCGGCCGTGCCGTTGCAGTTGTTGTCGGCGCCGTCGCACAGCTCGGCGAACGTCGGGGCGTTGCGCGGATCGTCATCGTCGCAGTCCGCGCCGCCGCAGATCACGGGCAGCGCGTCGTCCCCGTCGCCGTCCAGCCCCTCGAAGACGCACTGCCGGAGCGACTCGTTGCAGCGCTCTTCCTGGGTGCACGGATCCGCGTCTGCGCAGTCGGCCGGCGTCGCGCACGCCTTGTCGTTGACGCAGGCGCCCCTCGCCCGATCACAGCGCCCGCCCGGACAGCGGGTGTCGTCCGCCTCCGACTCGCACCGGCCGCCGACGCAGCGATCGACCGTACAGGGGACGCCGTCCGCGCAGTCCTGCGCGCTCTCGCAGGGCTCGCCCGACCCTGGCTGCGGGGCGCCGCCGTTGCTGCCGTTGCAGCTCGCGAAGAGGAGCGCCGTCGACGCGACCAGCGAGGACAGACGAAAGAGGGAGGCGAACCGGCGTCTCAGCAGGGAGGTTTTCACGAGGGCGCTCCCTCGACGATAGGTTCGACCGCGACCTCCGCTCAAGCCGAGCGCCGCTTTGCGACGGCGCGCCTCGAAGAGCGCCCCGCCTACGGCTTCTTCGACCCCAGGAGCGCCGCGATCGTCGGATAGTCGCTGTCCTCGACGGCGCCCTGGATCACGCACGTCACCTGCCCGCTCGGCGCCGCGATGGCGTGGATCGGCAGCTCGGTCGTCTCCTTCACGCCGAGCGCCCGCAGCCACCCGGCCCGCTGGGGCCCGTCGGGCAGCCAGTACGAGGCGCGCACCCCGGTGCCCGGCTGCGCCTCCAGGAACCGCGACAGCTGCCGCTCGTCGTCGTCGATCGACACGAACGCCAGGTCGACGAGCACGCCGGCCGCCCGCAGCTTCTGCTGCCACCCGAGCAGCCGCGGCATCTCCTCCAGGCACGGCTTGCACCACGCCGCCCAGAAGTTCACCCACACCCACTTGCCGACGCCGAACCCGATGTTCGCCGGCAGCTTCTCCGCGCCGCTCGCGGCGACCGCCGTGAGCCCGCCCGACGAGGGCGCAGGCCGCGGAGACTGCCCCGCGCAAAGGAGCCGCGGCGCGGCCGGCGCCGCCTCCGCCGTGGCGCTCGCCGGCGCCCTGGCGCTCGCGGGCGCCGCGGCCCCCGGCGCCGTCACCGCGTTGCTCCGCCCCTGGCCGGGCGTCGGGGGCGGCGGCAGATCGGCCTTCTTGTCCGCGTCGCACCCGCCCGCGAGCCCCGCGGCCACGGCGAGGGCCGCGAAGGCGCCCCGGAGGGCGCCGCTCTTCCTCGCGGGGCTCACAGCTGACAGTCCACCCACGAGACGAACGCGCTGCGGTTGATGGCCTCCGCCGTACATGCCTTGTTCTTGCGCGAGACGTTCCATTGGCAGTATTCCGCGCCGAGCTGCGCGAACTCGTTCCCGAGCCACAGCATCCCGACCTTCTTGTCCAGGTCCTGCTCCTTGAACTTGTCGGAGATGTCGAAGAACGCGCTGTTCGCGCGCTTGTGCGACAGCGTCCGGTTGAACTCCGGCGTCCCCGTCTTCGACGCGCGAGCGACGATGAAGAAATAGCGGGCGCCGCGCCGATCGAGCCACATCTCCTCGATCATCTTCTTGCCGTCGTCGTCGAGCTTCTCCGAGCCGTCGTCGAACATCACGACCCCGCCGCGCTGCTTCAGCGGCGTGAAGAGCGCGTTGAAGTCGTCGTCGCTGATCGACGCGAGCGTCTTCACGTCGGCCGGCTGGCACCCGCGCCGCGCCTCCGCCCCGACGAGGCCGCACGCGTTGAGCACCCGCTGCAGCACCGTCTTGAACGCGGGCGTGCAATACGGCGCCTCGGCGTCGTCGGCGATGGCCACGGCCGGCTTCACCGCCGCGGCCACACCCGTCTTCAGGCGCTGCGACGCGGCCTGCACCTCGCTGTGCACCGTCACCCCGGACGCGACCAGAAGCGCGCACCCGGCCACGATCCCGATGATCCCTGCGCCTCTCATGATCTCCTCACTTCGTCCGGAGCGCCGGCGCGAGCTGCCTTATCGCGTACGACATCCCGATGTCCGTATCTTCGTCGCAGAGCCGCGTCGTGCCCAGGAACATCTGCGGCGTCGAGACAGGGAGCTTGTTGTCCACGATGTAGCGCAGCATACGGTTCAGCCGCAGCGCCGTCTCCTTCGAGTCCATGCATGCGTCGAGCCCGGGCCAGCGCTGCCGGATCGCCGCCTGCACGTTGGCGATGCCCGCGCCCGCCTTCGCGCCCTCGAGCAGCGTCTCCTGGTTCTCGTAGGCCCACTCGAGCACATCCATCGCCCGGTGATCGCTGCACAGGATGGCCTTCGAGAGGAGGCACGCGCCCGGGTGCACCGGCCGGTCGAGCATCCAGTTGCACTCGCTGTCCAGCGGGAAGAGCACCACCGTCGCGTCGAGCTTCTCCCACACCCCCTCGGACACGAGCCGCTGGTGGAACGCCTTGCAGGTCGGGCAGAGCGGATCGACGAAGAGGGTCGCCGGCTGCACCGCGCCCGGGCGCGTCACGTGGAGCAGCGCGCCGCTCGGCTCGGTCGGCTTCTCGAGCTTGCCGCAGCCGGTCATGTAGCTCGCGTAGCTCGGCAGCGCGCTCGCGTAGAGCAGCGCCGGCGTCACCGTGCACACGCCGAGCGCGACGAGCCACCCCGGCAGGAGCAGCAGCGAGCCCACGCGGCGCGGGGGGGCGGCGGGCGCTGCGGCGACGCCGCCCGGCCCGTCGACCCCGAGGGGCGCCCCGGGGACGGTGGGCCCCACCCCGGCCGCGCCTGCCGACGAGGGCGCGCGCGGCGCCGCGCTGGACCAGGCCGCGGCGCGGGCCGCCCTGCGGTCCTCGAGGAACGCCCAGACGCCGCCGGCCGCGAGCAGCGCCGACGAGATGTACATGCCGACGCACGTCTTGCAGAACACCCCGAGGCGCATCGCCGAGATGGTCGCCATCAGGAGCGACACGGCGAGCGGCGTGAGGCCCGCGACGAACAGGAAGTGCGCCGCGCGCCGCGGCGCGTGCTGGGCCGAGAGCAGCACATAGAGCGCGAACGCCGCGAAGAACGCGAACGCCCCGAGGGCGAACAGCGAGATGGGGATACCGCCCCAGAAGCTCTCGCGGAACAGGGCGGAGTAGGGGCTGTACATGGCCACGCGGCACGCGGTGTCGGCGCCCGCCTGCGCGCCGAGGCCCGGCACGAAGCTGCAGTGCAGGTCGTGGACCTGCCGGTCGAGGTGCCGGATGTAATCGAACGTCGATGAGGCGCTGAACGCGAGCCCCAGGAGCGACCCGCTGAGCGCGAGCGCCGCAGGCCCGCGAGGTCCACGACTGCCTGACATGGCCGAGTGGATTACGCGACGCCGGGCAACGCGTCAAATAAGGACGCCTGTGCGCGCGGGCGTCGCGCACGCGCACGTACACGTGCTCGTGCTCGTGCTCGTGCTCGTGCTCGTGCGCGTGCGCGTGCGCGTGCTCGTGCTGCACCACGCCGCGCTGAGCCCGCCGGCAGGCTTCGCCGAGCCCGCCGGCCCGAGCGCCGCGCGCCGCGGGGCGCCGGTCGCCGTTGCCCACGCGATCGGCCGCTGCTAGGAGCCGGCCCGGGGGGATTCGGGATCCCAGAGCCAACCGATGACGACCTCTGCACCCGGCGCGGCGAGCGGCGCGCCCCTTCCTGTGAAGCTCGGTCCGTTCGATGCCGAGTTCCTCGCGGACCTCCCTTACGACCCCTCGGTGCTCTTCTTCGACGAGCTCCTCGAGGTGGACGCCGAGAAGGGCCTCGTGCGCTGTCGCATGCCGACCGACAGGCCGATGCCGCTCGTCGACGCGCAGCGGGCGCATCCGCTGCTGCACCCGCGCCACGTCGCGGGCGCCATCATGGTGCACGCGACGGGGATGCTCGGCTTCGTGCACGCCTACCACCTGCTCGGGTTGCGCCACCGCGAGGGCTGGATCGGTTATGGCACCAACATTCACCGGGTGGTCTTTCGCAAGCTGGTCCAGCCGGGCGCGCCCATCGAGGCGACGTGCGTGGCGACGCGCTCCCGCCTCGGCGTCAAGCGGCACATGATCCGCTATTCGTTCGAGTTCCGTCACGAAGGCAGCGTCTGCTACGAGGGCGATCAGACCGCCGTGTGGATGCGCGTGCAGGACGTTCCAGCCATGGATTCCCGACCCGCGCTCGAGGACCCGGAGCGATCCCTTGCTTGACCCGCGCGTTCGTCTCGTCTACCGGCCCTCCCCATGCAGGATTTCGATGCAGGATCGATCGTCCCGTCCACACGCGATCTTCTCCAGGTGATCTCCACCCGCAGGAAGAACATGGCTCTTGTCGGGCTCGTCGGCTCGGAGGCGCCCGCGGAGGACGCGGCGCGGCTGCATGAGCTCAACATCTCCGCGCTCGCGTTCGCCGAGGCGGGGCCCGCCATGCAGGGGGCCGCGCGGGCGACGAGGACGGTGCCGTCGCTCTGCCTGTCGCGGGTGGGCGATCGCGACGGCGCGCTCGCGGCGCGCTACCACGGGGCGGACGGGGTCTGCATCGACGCGACGCTGCCGCTCGACGACTGGGACCGCCTCGCGAAGGGGGCGAGGACGATGCGTATGCTCCCGCTCGCGCTGGCGGAGAGCAAGGAGGGGGCCGAGGCCGCGGCGAAGGTCGGCGCGCGCGCGGTCCTGGTCCGGTGCGCGTCGGCGGACGCGGTGATCGAGGCCGTCGCGTCGCTCCCGAGGGCGCTCACCGTCGTCGCCGAGGTGCCCTCGGCCGACGCCGACGCGCTCCGCCGCCTCGTCGGCCACGTCGACGCGGCGATCGTCCCGCCGGGCGTCCACAAGTCGGCTCAGTTCCCGGCGCTCGTCGCCGAGGTCGATCCCTGAGCGCTGAAAGTTCGGGCCGCCCCTCGACGGCGGGGGCTCCCTCCTCCACGATCCGGCCTCGATGAGCAACGCTCACGGACTGGAAGAGCGGCGGCGCGCGCTCCGCGAAGGGGCGCTCGTGCAGGCCATGCCCGAGCTCGGGACGCTGATCGTGACCGGCTCGGACCGGCAGACCTGGTTGAACGGCCTGGTCACCTGCGATCTCGCGCCGCAGAAGCCGCTTCCTGCCGGGGCGAAGGCCGCGCCTCCCGCGGGCGGCGCGTACGGGCTCAACGTGGGGAAGACCGGGAAGATCTTCGCCGAGGTGTGGATCGTGATCGCGGCCGATCGCATCTACGTCGGCGCGCTGCGGGAGCGCGTCGAGCAGCTCCGCGAGCTCTTCGACCGCCACCTCATCATGGAGGACGCCGAGGTCCAGGACGCGTCCGGCGAGCACGCGTGGGCGTTCGTCCACGGCCCGCGGTCCGCCGATCTCGCGGCGGCCGGGCGCGCGGCCGGCGCCGAGGCCGCGATCGTCGACTGGACCGGCCTCGGGGGCGCGCTGCTCGTGGCGCCCCGGCAGGCCGAGGGCGCCGTCCTCGAGGCGCTCCTCGCCGAGGGGGAGGCCCGCGCGGTCCTGCCGGTGACGGCGGCGGCGTGGGAGGTGCTCCGGGTCGAGAACAACGTCCCGCGGTTCGGGGTCGACTTCGACGACCAGAACTTCCCGCAGGAGGCGTCGATCGAGGATCGCGCCGTCTCGTTCAGCAAGGGGTGCTACCTGGGGCAGGAGACGGTGTTCATGCTCCAGGCGCGCGGCCACGCCAAGAAGCGGCTCGTGCAGCTCGCCGTCGAGGGGGAGGGCGGCGTGCCCGCGGGCGCGGAGATCGCGCTGCCCGACGGCGCGGCCGTCGGCGCCGTCACGAGCCAGGTCGAGGACCCGCGCGGGACAGGGCTGCTCGCGCTCGGCTACGTCAAATACAAACACGCCGTCCAGGGCACGGCGCTCCGTGTCGCCGGCCGGGCGGCCGAGATCACGCGCGCGCCGAGGGCGGGGGACGGGCCGGGTCGGGCCAAGGTCTGACATTGGCGCCCTTGGCGACTTGGCGGTTCGAGATTCCGCTCTTGGCTCGACGTGGTGTCCTCGCCGTCTTGCCTTTGGCCGTCCGAGATTCTCACGGGGTGAGATGATTTTCCTCAAACGGCCCGAGTGCGAGGCTCGGCTGCTCTCACCCGTGGCGTCCTTCTCCCGGGAGTGGCGTGTTCAGGGGAGAGCGCTCTGCTTCTTCCCCATCGGACGCACGGGCAGCGCTCGCCCCCCTTCGTCGGGCTGCAGCGGGAAGCTCGTCAGGGTGGCAGCGCGACGGGCGGGGCGCGGCGCCTCGGGGGCCGAGCGCCGCCCGATGGCGCTGCGCAGCGGAAGCGAAGCGAGGGTCAAGAGAAAAGGCGAGGAGGGGGTCGCTGTTCCTGGACTGCGCGCCGAGCGCGGGGGTTGAAGACGATCCAGCCGTCCCTCGGCCAACCCGCCGGCGTGATGGACCCCCTCCGCGCTGCGGGGGTGGTCCGCCGGTCGCCCTGCCGAGCCGTTTCCGGCCTCCTCTACCTGTCTAGTTCCGTCGAGCGGCCCCGGTTCGCTGCACAATCGTCCGCTTGCCTCATTTTTTCTCCGCGGCCCCGGTGACGCCATGCGTTGGATGACGCAGCGAAGCCGTGGCGGGAGACGACGTCGCTGACGCGCTCCGCTTCGAGGGCGGGTACGGAGGCGACCTCTCCTGGGCGAAGGTCGGCGAGGAGCTCAGCGTCCACGAGAAGTTCGCCCAGAGGCTCGATGAGCGGCTCCGTGAACGGTTGGGACGAGCCCTCCGCCAGCAAGGGATCTGCGAGGCCCCGCCGGCGGAAGGGGAGTAGCGTACGGCTCAGGGGAAGATCTCGCGCTCTCCGTACACCGCGGCGAGCCGCTGCAGCGCCACCGCATACGCCGCGAGCCGCAGCGTGCACTTCTTCTGCCGCGCCATCTCGGTCACCTCGCGGTAGGCCCGCTTCATGGCCTTCTCGAGGCGGGAGTCGACCTCCTCGAGCGTCCATGTCTCCGAGCGCTTGTTCTGCACCCACTCGTAGTAGCTCACCGTGACGCCGCCCGAGTTGGCGAGGATGTCGGGCAGGATATGGATCCCGCGCTCCAGGAGGATCTTCTCCCCCTCGGGCGTGCACGGCCCGTTCGCGCCCTCGGCCACGAGGCGGACCTGCAGCCAGCCCGCCTCCTCCACGCCGACCTGGTTCTCCAGGGCCGCCGGGATGAAGATGTCCGCCTTGAGCCGGAAGAACTCCTCGCGGCTGATTGGCTTGCCGGCAGGGTAGCCCGCGATCGAGCGGTTCTTCTTCACGTAATCCTGCAGCTTGTGCGGATTGAACCCTTCCGGATTGTAGAGATACCCGGTGTGATCGCCGACCGCGACGGTCGAGGCGCCGAGCTTCGACAGGAGCACGGCCGTGTTCGAGCCGACGTTGCCGAAGCCCTGCACCAGCAGCGTCGCGCCGCCGAGGTTCACGTCGTTGTCCTCGGCCCACTCGGTGATGCAGTGGACGACGCCCTGGCCCGTCGCCTTCTCGCGACCGTACGTGCCGCCCGACGCCACCGGCTTGCCCGTCACGACGCCCTTCACCGCCTGCTTGAAGAGCTGGCCGACGGTGTTCATGTACGTGTCCATGGCCCAGGCCATGGTCTTCGCGTCGGTGCCCATGTCGGGAGCCGGGATGTCCGTCTCCGGGCCGATGTTTCCGCCGAGCGCATGGAAGAAGCGGCGGGTGATCCGCTGGAGCTCGGCGCGCGACACCTCGTTCGGGTTGAACTTGATTCCCCCCTTTCCGCCGCCGAGCGGCAGGTTCATGAGCGCGCACTTCCACGTCATCATCGCGGCCAGCGCCTTGAGGTCGTCGAGCGATACCGTCTCGTGATATCGAATGCCCCCCTTGAACGGCCCGAGGAGGTTGTTGTGCTGGATCCTGTAACCCTTGAAGAGCCGGATGCTGCCGTCATCCATCCGTACAGGGAAATTGACGATGATCTCGTTCTTCGGCTGGCTCAGGATCGTGGTGATGTAGCCCGGTACCTCGATCAGCCGGGCCGCCTCGTCGAGATAACCCTGGACGACTTTGAAGAACTCGTATTTGTGCCTGTGGCTCGGAACAGCAGGGACGCTCACAGGCGGAGTCGTGTTCTTGGTACTGAGTTGTTCTTCCATGGCTATGTAACTTTCTAGTGCGCCGGGCGCTTCCGTTCAACGTCGGGCGCAACCATGCGATGCGTCATCACGGTTCCGGACGGGCGGGGCGATGCGTCAGGCTGCCAGTGTGCGAGGAGGCGCCGCGTTGACGGCAGGAGAGCCGCGTCGGGGGCGAGGCTGCGGCGCGTGCGTGCGATGTGGGTGTCGCGCATCGATGGATGCGCGGTGTCGGGGCGGCGCACGGCGCGCCGCGCGCGACGCCGTTCAGGGCCTCGACCACAGGACATACAGATACGTGATGGTCCCGGTCACGAGCAGGGCATCGACGCGGTCGAGGATGCCGCCGTGGCCGGGCACGATCCCGCCAGAGTCCTTGATCCCGAAGGAGCGCTTGAACAGGGACTCCCCGAGGTCTCCCGCCTGACCGAGGCCGCCCGCGACGATCGCGAGCGCGAGCGCGTCCACGAGCGGCAGCGACCGGAGAAACCAGAAGTGAGCAAGGAGCGCGCCGATCACGGCGAAGAGCAGGCCGCCGAGCGCGCCCTCGACGGTCTTCTTCGGGCTCACGGCCTCGTAGAGCTTGCGCCGGCCGAGGAAGCGGCCTGCGAAATAGGCGCCGGTGTCGGAGAACCAGGAGAGCAGCATCGCCAGCACGACGAACGAGGGGCCGTCGGCGCCCCCGTCGCGGCGGAGGAGCGCCAGCGCGCCGAGCCCGCCGCCCACGTAGAGCGGGCCGAAGGTCATCGCCAGCACGCGCAGCGCCGCGGTGCGCATCTCGCCGAGGCGCACCAGCGTGACGAGCATCGCGACGAACGGGAGCAGGAAGATCAGCGCGAGGAGCGCGCCCGGCGAGCCGCTGAACCGCCAGATCACGCCGAGGACGGCGAGGGTGAGCGCGACGCCGGTGGCCCGCGCGACGCGGTCGTCCGCGTGCGTCATCGCGAAGAGCTCGAGCGCGCCGATGGCGGAGGCGACCGCGACGAGCGCCGCCCAGCCCCAGCTCGGGCCGAGGTAGAGGAGCGAGAGGAGCAGGGGAGCGGCCACGAGCGCGGTGAGGACCCGCATCGTGAGGTTGGAAGCAGCCAATCTCAGACCCCCGTCCGTGAGCCGTCGTGGGACCCGTGCGAGGCCTGCGAGGCGGGCGCGGCGATCTCGCGCGCGCGCCACGGCCGCTCCGCGTCGAGCGCGCCCCGCGCGCTGGCCGGCTCCCCCCCGCCGCCGCCCTCCGCGTCGCGCGCGGGCGGCGGCGCGCCGTCGCGCCGCTGGTAGGCCGCGATGGCGGCGAACAGGTCGTCCTCGGTGAAGTCGGGCCACAGCCGCTCGGTGAACGACAGCTCGGCGTACGCGGCCCCGTAGAGCAGGAAGTTGGAGAGCCGCTGCTCGCCGCCGGTGCGGATGATGAGATCCGGCTCGCCGACGCTCAGGCTCGGCAGCCGCGCGGCGAGCAGCGCCCCGTCGATCGACTCCGGATCGAGCCTGCCCGCGACCGCCTCCATCGCGAGCTCGCGCGCCGCGGCGGCGATCTCCTCGCGCGCGCCGTAGGACAGCGCGAGCGCGAGCGTCATCTGGCGGTTCGTCGCGGACGCCTTCCGGAGCGGGTCGAGCACGTCGCGCACGCCCTCGGGGAGCCGGCTGATGTCGCCGATCGCGACCAGGCGGATGTCGTTCTCGAGGATCTCGCAGCGCTCGCTCATCAGGTACTCGCGCAGCAGCCCCATCAGCGCGTCGACCTCGTTCCGAGGCCGCGCCCAGTTCTGCTCGCTGAACGCGTACAGCGTCAGCGCCTCGACGCCGAGCCTCCGGCAGACGCGCACGATCCGCCGCACGGCGGCGCTGCCGGCCTTGTGCCCGGCCTCGCGCGGCTCGCCGCGCAGCTCCGCCCAGCGACCGTTGCCATCCATGATGATTCCGACGTGGCGCGGGAGATTTCTGGCTTCTACGAGGTTCATCGGCGGGGGCAGTTTCCTCTGTTGACTACCGACTGTCGACTGTTGAGTCTTCACGCCCATGAGCACAGGGGTTGGTCTCACGGTCACGCTGCGCGTCAGGATGGGCGCGCACGACGCACATTACGCGGGCGAGCTGTGCGATGGAGCGCGTATTCTCGCGCTCTTCGGCGACGTCGCCACCGAGCTCCTGATCCGTCTCGACGGCGACGAGGGGCTCTTCCGCGCGTACGAGGCGGTCGAGTTCCTCGCCCCGGTCCGAGCAGGCGACTTCATCGAGGCGACCGGGGTGGTCACCAAGGTCGGCGCCACGTCGCGCACGATGGCGTTCGAGGCGCGCAAGGTCGTCGCCAGCGTCCGCGAAGCCGGGGTGGCGCCCTCGGCGGCCGACGCGCTGGCCGAGCCGCTCATCGTCTGCCGGGCGCTCGGCACCTGCGTCGTCCCGAAGGAGCTCCAGCGTCGGCCGCGCCTCGTCCTGCCGGCGCTGTCGGCGCCGCCACCGGACCACGCGCAGCTCCCGGAGCCGCGGCCGATCATCACGCCGCCCCCCCGGATCCTTGTCACGCCGCCGCAGAGCGCCCTCATCCTGACGGCCGCGATCGTCGGCGCGGAGACGACCCGGGCGCAGACGCCGCACCTCCCCATCACGGCGCGCGAGCTCGCCGAGGAGGCCGCCCGCTGCCGCGACGCGGGCGCCTCGGTGGTCCACCTGCACGTCAGGAACCCGGACGGATCGCCGAGCCAGTCGCGGGCGCTGTTCGCCGAGGCGATCGCCGCGATCAACGAGAAGACGGACGTCATCGTCCAGACGTCGACCGGGGGGGCCGTCGGGATGGGCGTCGACGAGCGCGCCCAGCCGCTGCTCTGCAGCCCCGAGATGGCCACCCTGAACTGCGGCACGATCAACTTCGGCGACGGGATCTTCGACAACACCCGGCCCCTCATCCGGGACATGGCGGCCCGGATCCGCGCCGGGGGGAGCGTCGCCGAGCTCGAGTGCTATGAGGTCGGCCATATCCATGAAGCGCTCAGCCTTGTCGCCGAGGGGCTCCTCGCGGAGCCGCTCCACTTCCAGTTCGTCCTGGGGGTGCCCGGCGGCATCGCGGCGCGCGAAGACGTGCTCCGGTTCATGATCACCCAGATCCCGCAAGGCGCCACCTGGGGCGTCGCCGCCGTCGGCCGCCACCAGCGCCCGATGACCGAGCTCGCCATGCAGCTCGGCGGGCACGCGCGGGTCGGGCTGGAGGACAACATCTACCTGGACAAGGGCGTGCTCGCCGAGGGGAGCGCGCCGCTCGTCGCGCGCGCCGCCGCCTTCGCGCGGAGCGTCGGCCGCGAGGTGGTCGAGCCGGACCGCGCGCGCCAGCTCCTCGGGATCCGCCCGCGCGCCGCGGCGGCCCAGGCCGGCGCGGCCTCCGGAGGGAGCGCGCGCGCGCAGGGATGACGGACCGACCGCTCTCGCCGTGGATCGATCACCTGCGCGGTCGGCTCCCGATCGCGCTCGGCGTCGCTCTCCTCGGGGCCGTCGCGCGGCTCTCGACCCCGCCCCCGCCTGCGCGGACCGCGGACGCCATCGCCGGGATGCTCGGGGAGGCGATCGACGGCGCCGTCAACCCGGACGACTTCGTCTGGGAGGAGCGCGGCGGGTTCTTCTCCGACGCGCTCCTGGGCCGCCGGGTGCTGTTCCTTGGCGTCCCGCACGTCCCGCACGTCCCGGGTCCGGGCGCCGCTGAGCGCGGGCCCGACGCGGAGCGCGCGCCTGACGGGCGCGGCGCCGCCGACCTGTACCGGGCGCGCGTGCGGCTCACCCGCTCCGGCCGGCCGGTGAGCCTGGACGGCGTGCGCAACCTGACCGGGACGCCCCTCGGCGACGATCGCGGCCTCGTCGCCCGCGGCAGCCGCGTCGCGGTGACCACCACCGCCTTCGGCGTCGTGCAGGGGATCACGCAGCTCGATCTGGGCGGCGACGGGCGCGCGGGAGCGAGGCCCGCCGGCGAGCGGCTCCGCGCGGCGATCGACGGCTGGCTCGAGACCGGGAGCGTGGACGGCGCGTCGCGCACCGAGATCTCGTTCGACAACCCGCCCGCGTCCGCGCGGCTCGACCTCGTGGACGAGGGCCTGGTGATGGCGCTCGGGCCGGAGGCGGTCCCGGCGGCGCTCAACGCCGGCACCGGCGAGGTCGACACGGGCGGGCGTGATCCGTTCGTCGCCCGCGCGCACCACCTCCCGCGCCGCGTGCCCTCGCTCGGCGAGCTCGCCGGGCCGTCCGCCGAGCGCCTGCTCGGTCCGACGGCGGCGGCCGCGGTCGAGCGGCTCGCGCTCGCCGCGGAGCGCGCGGCGGCGAAGCTGCGCGCCGCGCCGGCCGCCGCGTACGTGACCCGCGGCCCCGCGTCTGCCGAGCCCGCGCCGGAGGGGTGGCCTTCGCTCTGGCCGCCGCCGCCGGTCGCGCCGGCGGTCGATCCCCCGCTCCCGGGGGAGGGCGCCTGGGTGCTGGTGGCTCCCTCGCTCCCGCGCGCGCTCCCCGGCGTCGAGGAGGATCCGCAGCGCCCCTCCAGCCCGTTCGCCGCGACGACCCTCCGGCCCGATCCGCGGCGGCCAGAGCTGCGCGTCCACCTGCTCGCGATCGACACGCGGCACATCCGGTTCACCTTGCAGGCGGGCTACGAGGCCCCCAGGCCGACCGTCGGCCCGCGCGGCACGGGGCAGCTCCCCCACGCGTCGACGCTCCGCGGCGCCATCGGCCTCGGCGCCTCCACGCCCGAGCCGGGTGCGCCCCACGCCGGGACGGAGGCGCTCGGCATGGTCGTCGGCGGCCGCGCGCTCGTGCCCCCGCGCGACGGCGCGGCGACGCTCGGGGTCGACCTCTCGGGCCGGCCGTACTTCGGCGCGTGGCCGTCCGGCGGGGACGTCGAGCGCGTCCCCTGGGCCCTCTGGCAGCGCCCGGCGGCGAGCCACGGCGCGCCCCGCGCGGAGGGATCCACGCGCTTCCCCTGGGCGCTCTGGCAGGGCCCTTCGCTCTTCGAGGCGGGGAGCGCCGCGGCCCCGCTCGCCCTCCTCGCCGCCCCTCCCGCGGAGCGCGCCCCGGCCAGCGCGACGCTCTCGCCCGGCGACGGCGACGACCTCGTCGTCGAGCGCGCGGCGCTCTGCATGACCGATCGCGGCTTCGTGGTCCACGCGTGGGGCAGCGCCCTCGACGCGGCCGCGCTCCGGGCGGCGCTCGAGCGCGCCGGGTGCCTCGCCGGCGTCTCGCTGGGCAGGGCGCCGGACCCCCTCGGCGTCGCCTTCCTGAGCCCCCAGCAGGACGGCGTCTTGACCGCCGAGCGCCTCTCGCCCGCGATGTCGATCGCGCCGCCGGAGCACGCGGCGGCCGTGTCGCCGCGCCCCTTTCTCTTCTTCGAGTCGCGCTGGACGGACGCTCCCCCGGCGCCGGACCTGTCGCTGCCGGGCGAGAGCGTGGGCTGGGCCGCGGACGGCGGCGCGCAGCCGCCCCCGGCGTGGAGCCCGGCCGTGTACGCCGCCAACACCGTGCACCTCGGCGCGCAGGTCCGCGTCCACGCCTTCGCTCCGGACCGGTTCCTGTTCCGGCTCCGCGCCGGCTCGCGCGAGATCTCGCCGCGGAGCGCGCCGAAGCTCGACGCCGAGGTGCCGGCCGACGAGCGGCGGCAGGTCCTCGCGGCGATCGGCGTCGGCACCGGCCGGCGGCGGGGCCCGCGCGGGCTCGCCGTGGGCGGCACCGTCGGCCTTCGCTTCCGCGGCGAGGGGGGCTTGCTGCTGGTCCGGGAGGGCCGCGTCGAGATCCGCCCGGCGGGCGGCGCTCCGCTCGCGCCGGGCGCGGACGCGACCGAGCTGCCGCTCACCGCCGACGACGGCAGGCTGCGGCCGGAGGCGCGCGAGATCGGGACCATGCGCCGGCGCAGCGCTGCCTGCGTGCTCGACGACGGCACGCTGCTCGTGGCCACGACCACCTTCGACAGCGACGAGGCGACGACCGAGGCGCTGCTCGACCTCGGCTGCGCCCGCGTTGTCGCGCTCGATCGCGGCGCGCACCGCAACGCGTTCGTGCACCGGGCCTCCGGGGACCCCGCCCTCCAGCAGACCTACGAGGAGACCGCGCTCTTCGCGGTCGGCGTCGCGATGCCCGGCCGGGCGCGCCGGCTCGCCCCCTGAGCGCGGGCGGCGGTCAGGCGTGGGACAGCATGCCTCGCAGCATGCCGAGCGCGCGCGTGTGCAGCTGCGAGACGCGCGGCTCGCCGATCCCGAGCTCTGCGCCGATGTCCTTCAGCTTCGCCCCTTCGAAGTAGTACATGCCGATCACGCGCCGCTCCCGCTCCGGGAGCCGCGCGATCGCGAAGGACAGCGCCCGCCGGGTCGCCTGCGCCGAGATCGCCTCGATCGGGTCGTCTTCGCCGGACATGTGCGCCGACTCCTCGGTCGGGGTCACCTCGCTCAGGCTCACGAAGACCGTCGCGCCGCCGGCCCTGCTGGCGGCTTCCGCCTCGACCGCCTCGCGCGCTCGCCGCGAGAGCCAGTCCTGCGCGCGGAGCTCATCGACGATCGCGCCGCGGATCCGGAGCTTCGCGTAGCCGGCGAACGTCTCGCCGTCGCTCCCGCCGTTCTTGCGGAGCGAGTCGACGAGCCCGAGCATCCCTGCGCTGAGCAGGTCGTCGCGCTGCACGTTGGGCGGCAGGTGGCGCGACACCTGCCGCACCAGCTTGCGGACGAGCGGGAAGTACCCCCGCAGCACCTCCGGGCGGAGCGGCGCGCACGTCGGCTCGCTGTCGCGCGGCCCGCCCGCGCAGGCCGCCTCGGTACAGCGCGGCGGGCTACACGGGCCGCCGTCCGGCTCGATGTCCGGCTCGCTGTTCGGCTCCAACAGCCGCCACGGACCCTCGTAGGTGCAGGCCGATGTGACCTCCACAGATTCCCAAATTTCGTGCGCGCACCTTGACGCGGCCTCCGCGGACTCCCAAAGCTCGCGCGAGAGCGACGCCCCCGGATCCTGCACCGCGACGCTCGGCGCTCCATCGAGGCCGAGCGCAGAAGGCGCCTCGATCAGCGCGTGCTCACACGGAACGACCGGACACGTCGCGCCAAAGGCGACCGGCTGGACGAACCCGCCCCCGTCACAGCACGCGGGGAGCGACATGGAAGGAGCGAGCCCCTCCCGCTGCAGTCGGGTCGATTGCTGCACGTGAGGTGGATTGGTGCCACAACTCTCGCAGCGTGCAAGGCAGAGCCGTGCAATTGTGTCTGGTGCGGATGTTCAGTGTGTGGATTATAGCCAGCGGCCGGGACAGCTCACCTCTTTGCGGGCGAGGTTTCAGGAGCAGGGGTGGGTGAAACTGACCCCAGGACCTTCTCCTTCTCGCTGCCGCTGCGCGCCGTGTCCGAGTTTGTCCCTGTAGTATTCATGGGTTGCGGCGGAGTGGCACGGGGCTCGCCTGACCCATAGACCTCTTCTTCTGCGGACACGGGGACATCGCGCGCCGCTTCATCGGCCGCGACAGAACCCTTCGCTCCCGCGTAGCGCGGCGGCTCCCCAGGCCCCGAGTAATCCACCCAGTACACTTTATCTGATCTGACGTCCAGGTGAACGAACGTAGAGTTGGGATAATATCCGACACCTGCGTTGCGGAAACCTCGGCAGAAATCGCGGACCACGGTGTTGGGCACGCCCTCGACCATGAAATCGATGGCGCGACCGTGGTTGTGGTTGGAGTGCGGGGTGTACTGGGTGGGTGAGTAGGGGCGATAACCGCTGACGACGCGGAGGGGCCTGCCGCCGAAGTGGTCGCTCACCATGCCAATCAGCGTGGCGAGCCGCGGATCGATGGGAATCGAGGCGGTGGGGGACGCGCGCATCAGCCGGCTGAGCTTGGGGAGGGCCTTGGGCACGAGCCGCCCCTTCGGCGTGAGCAGCTGGATGTCCAGCCGCTCGGCGCCTCGCACCAGGCGGACCCACCCGGGGCGCTTGGGTCGCTGCGCATAGCGCTTGTTGGGCGGCATCGCCCCGTCCCTCTTCGTCGACCCCTTCCCCGGGGGACGGGCCCCGGCGTCGCGCTCCTTCGCGCTGGCGCCGCGGCTCCGCTCCCGCTCGTCGCGCAGCGCGGCGGCCCGGCCCTTGGCCCGCGCGGCGGGCTCACCCCGCTCCGGGATCACGAGGACGAGGCCCGGATGGATCCGCTGGCCGCGCTTGAGCCCGTTCGCCTCGCGGAGCGCGTCGACCGTGATGCGGTACCGCTTCGCGATCTTGCCGAGCGTCTGGCCCGCGTAGACCGTGTGCTGGCCGTCCTCGGCGACCGCCGTGCCGGGCGCGGCGCTCAGGAGAAAGGCCGCCGCGAGGGCGGCGAGCGCACATCGCAGCCGCGATGGCCGCGATGACGAAGAGGTGGGCTCCATCTCGGCCCCGGCGCGGGGGCCGAGGCCGCAGAAACGGGAGAACTCCGGATGCATGAGGGGACTCTGACCTGACGTCATCCGTGCCCGACGACCGAGCCCCGGACGGTGCTACCCTGGGCTGGCGCGCGCTCGCCGGCCCGAGCCGGCGGCGCCGCGCCGCATATCGAACTTCGATAGGCGGGCGGGAGGCGAGCGTAAAGCGGTTTTTTGCCCAGCGATCGTCGGTGGTGCGAAGCTTCGCCAGAAGCGACCAGAGGCGATCACAGGGGATCGGGCGCCCGGGAGCCGGGCAACGCAGCCCGGGCTTCCCTTGCTTCACCACGGCGGGCGCGGAGCAGGACGGACGGGATGTCGGAAGGCAAGAACTTGATCGGGGTCGATATCGGATCGAGCGCGATCAAGATCGCTCAGATCAAGGAAGGCCGCAGGGGCTATGGCCTCGTGCGGCTCGGTTACGCGCCGCTCGCGCCGCAGGCCATCGTCGACGGCCACGTCATGAACGCGCAGGCCATCGTCGAGGCGCTCGGCCGGGCCTTCTCCGAGGCCAAGATCCGCCAGCGCGAGATCGCGCTCAGCATCAGCGGCCAGGCGGTCATCATCCGCAAGATCACGGTGCCGCTCATGACCGCCGCCGAGCTGGACGAGCAGATCCAGTGGGAGGCCGAGCAGCACATCCCCTTCGACATCAAGGACGTCCACGTCGACTACGAGGTGCTGCGCCGGCGCCCCGAGGCCGGGCAGATGGACCTCCTGCTCGTCGCCGCGAAGCGCGACGAGATCAACGACTACACCCAGATCGCCAGGACGGCGAAGCTCAAGCCCATGGTGGTCGACATCGACGCGTTCACCGTCCAGAACCTGTTCGAGGTGAACCGCGGCATCCCGCCGGACCAGACGTTCGCCATCATCAACGTCGGCGCGAGCCTCGCGTCGATCAACATCGTGTCGCGCGGCGCGAGCGCGTTCACCCGCGACATCGGCAACGGCGGCAACTACATCACCGAGCAGATCCAGCGGAAGCTCGGCATCAGCTTCGAGCAGGCCGAGGAGTTCAAGTGCGCCAGCGTGACCTCGGGGCCGGGCGGCGTGCCCGCGCAGGTCATCGAGACCATCGAGCAGGTGTGCGACTCGATCGCGGGGGAGATCCAGCGCTCGCTCGACTTCTTCCTGGCCACGAGCGGTGAGGGCGACATGCACCGCATCTACCTGACCGGCGGCTCGTCCAACCTGCCGGCGCTGCCCGCCGCGATCGGGCGGCGCGCCCGGGTGGCCGTCGAGCTGATCCAGCCGATGGAGCGCATCACCGTGGAAGCGAAGGAAGTCAACCAGGAGCTGCTCCGGCTCCGGGCGGCGCAGTTCTGCGTCTCGCTCGGGCTGGCGATGCGCAAGGACCGGGAGAAGCGCTCGTGATTCGCGTCAACCTTCTCCCGCAGCGGCGCGGCACGCGCGGGGCCGCGCCCCAGGCGAGCCAGCGGTGGCTGCTCGTCACGCTCGGCGTCGTGATCCTCGAGATCGTCGCCCTCTTCCTCTTCCACCAGACGAAGGTCGAGGAGCTCGACGAGCAGAACCGGAAGAACTCGCTGCTGCAGAGCCAGATCCAGGACATCCGCACGCTCGTGGCGAACCACGAGGAGATCAAGAAGGCGCTCGAGGTGCTGCGCGCGCGCGAGGACGCGATCGCGAAGCTCCAGGCCGCGCGCAGCGGGCCGACCGCGGTGCTCCTCGAGCTCGCGCAGCTGCTCACGAACGGCAAGGGGCCGACCGCCGATCCGGACAAGCTCGCGCAGCTCCGCAAGGAGAACCCGCTCGCCGTCTACAACCCGTCCTGGGACAGCCGCCGGCTGTGGCTCACGAGCTACGTCGAGTCCGAGCGGACCGTGCGCGTCGAGGGGCTCGCGCGCGACGGCACCGACGTCTACGAGCTCGCCCAGCGGCTGAAGCTGTCCTCGTACTTCTACGACGTGCAGCTGCTCCCGGGGAAGAAGGAGAACGAGAAGGCGTCGCGGCTCGAGCTCGTCTCGTTCGCGCTGCAGCTGAAGGTGAGGTACTGATGGCCACGAAGCCCATGCCCGCGCAGGCCGGCTCGGCGCTCGACCGGCTGCCGCCGCTCGCCAAGCTCGGCGTCGGCGCGCTCTTCGCGGCGCTCGTCGGCATCCTGTACTTCGTCGGCTTCTACGCCGACGTCGACTCGCAGATCGAGGGCGCCGTGCAGAAGCAGGGCGTGCTCCAGGCGGAGCTCACGAAGGCGCAGGCGTCCAAGGCCGCCTACCAGAAGGACCTCGACGAGAAGACCCGCCGCGAGCAGATGAGCCGCGAGCAGAAGAAGATCCTCCCGGACGAGTCCGAGACGCCGGCCTTCCTCTCCGCCATCCAGGGCGTCGCGACCGTCTCCGGCGTCAACCTGACGTCATGGAGCCCCACCGAGGAGATCCCGCAGGAGTTCTTCTCCAAGGTGCCGATGCAGCTCACGCTCTCCGGCAAGTTCCACCAGGTGGCGAAGTTCTTCCACGGCGTTGGGCAGCTCGATCGCATCATCAACCTCGAGGAGGTCCAGATCAAGGATCCGAAGGTCGTGGGGACCGACGTGGAGGTCAAGGTGGAGTGCCTCGCGACCGCGTTCCGCGCCGTGCGCGCCGGGGAGACCGCGACGAGCGGCGTGAAGCGCCGCAGCGGCGGAGGTGTCCGGTGAAGGCCGGCCGGATGATGCTGCTCGCCCTCGGGGCGACCACCGCCGCGGCCCTCGCGCTCGCGGGGTGCGAGGAGGAAGCGCCGGTGACCTCCTCCACCCGGCCACGCCCGCCCGGGGCGCAGGCCTCCGCCTCGCCGCCGCGCGCGCCCGCGGCCGGCGCCGGGTCCGCGGCCGCGGACGCCGGCGCGCCAGAGCTGCCGCCGCTGCCGCTCCGGGAGTTCCAGGAGGCCGACTTCTCCGAGAGCGACCGGAGCCGCGACCCGTTCCGGAGCTTCGAGTCGCTGTTCGCGACGCAGGCCCGGGGTCGGGTGACGATCCAGCGCCAGGTCCTCGTGGATCGCTTTGCGCTCGACGAGCTCAGGCTGGTCGGCGTCGTCTCGCGCGCGCCCGCCCGCGCGCTGCTCACCGATCCCACGGGGCTCGGGTGGGTGGTGAAGGTGGGCGATTTCGTCGGCAAGGCCGAGATCGTGCACGCGGGCGGCCCCACGGGCGTCGACGTGGCCGTCAACTGGCGCATCGATCGGATCCGCGACTCGGACGTCGTCTTCATCCGCGAGGACCCGTCGCACCCGGAGATCCCGCCGACCACGCGCGTGATCGCGCTGAGGCCGCTCGGCGAGGAGAGCGAGGCGGCCCTCGGCGGCCCGTGACCGCCACGAATTGGGCCCGCGCCGGGCACCCGAAGTAGCCTCCCGGCAGCGTGACGCAGATCTCGCGTCACCGCGAAGCGGGAGTGCAATGAAGAGCAATCGAGACTATCGCCCGAGGCGGGGCGCGCTTCGCCGTGCTGCGGCACTCGGGGTGATGTTGATCCTCGGCGCTCCTGCGGGAGACGCAGACGCCGCCGCCCCGATCAAGGTCAGCGACGTCAGGCTCACGGCACCGGACGAGGGCAAGGCCGAGATCGTGGTCGCGACGACCGGCGAGCCGCGCTTCTCGGCGCGGGTGGCGGACGGCGGCAAGCGGCTCCTCATCGACCTCGAGGGCGCCGAGGCAGGCGGGGCTTCCGGCGCGATCACGAGCGGCAACGCGATCGTGGCCGGGGTGATGACGCAGGGGTTCGGCAAGGCGACCCAGCGGACGACGCGGGTGCTCGTGCAGCTCGCGCGCCCGGCTGCCTACCGGATCCGCGCCGAGCAGGGCGCGCTCGTGATCGAGCTCGCCGCCGCCGACGCGACGGCGCCCATGGCGGCGCGGGCCCCGGCCGGCCCCGCGGCGGCGGCGCCGGAGCGCGAGCCGGCGGCGATCACCGACGTGCGCTTCGAGCACCAGGCGACGCTCGATCGGGTCGTCATCGAGCTCTCGTCGATCCCGAGCTACCGCGAGTCGACCGGCAAGGGGGGGCGCCGCGTCATCGAGCTCAGCGGCGTCCGGCTCCCCGACGCCCTCCAGCGCAAGCTCGACGTCGGCGCCTTCGGCGGCCCGGTGCGGGCCATCTCGACGTTCCGGCGCAACAGCGACGGCTCCAGGGTCGTCGTCGAGGTCGAGCAGGTCGAGGGCGCCTCGGGCGTGGTCGCGCGCGAGGGCAACGCGCTCGTGCTGAGCGTCGCGAAGGGCGCGCTGCCCACGGCGCTCTCGGGGATCGCCGCCGACGGCGGCGCCGCGAGGCGGACCCGCACGGTGGCGCGCGAGGCGCTCCTCGACGACGGGGCGCCGAAGGTGGAGACCTCGTTCGAGGGCGCGGCGAGCAGCGAGGAGTCGCTCGTCGAGCCCGACCAGGCCGGCGCCTTCATGCCCGCGATCGCCGGGCAGCAGCGGCGGTTCACGGGGCGGCGCATCGACCTCGACCTGAAGGACGCCGACATCCACAACGTCCTCCGGCTGATCTCCGACGTGGGGCGGGTCAACATCGTGACCGCCGACAACGTGAGCGGGACGGTCACCATCCGGATGCGCAACGTCCCGTGGGACCAGGCGCTCGAGACGGTGCTCCAGGCCAAGGGCCTCGGCGTGGTCCGGCAGGGCAACATGATCCGCGTCGCCCCGATCGCCGATCTCAACAAGGAGCGGGAGCTCGCGATCGCGCGGCGCAAGAGCGAGCTCCAGCTCGCGCCGCTCGAGACGCGGCTCATCCCGATCAACTACGCGGACGCGAAGGACCTCCAGGATCGCTCGAAGGACATGCTCTCGCCGCGCGGCTCGCTGGCGGTCGACGAGCGGACCAACGTGCTCATCGCGCGCGACGTCGCGGGGAACCTGAACCAGATCGAGGAGCTGGTCCGCTCGCTCGACACGCAGACGCCGCAGGTGCTGATCGAGGCGCGCGTGGTGGAGGCGACGAGCCGCTACGTGCGCGACATCGGCATCCAGTGGGGCGGCGACGGGACGTTCAGCGCGGCGACCGGCAACCCGACGGGGCTCGTCTTCCCCTCGGCGATCGGCATCGCCGGCGGCGCGACCGACTCGAACAGCCCGACCGGCGGCCTCTCGCCGTTCTCGAGCCAGGTCTCGAACCCGAACTTCGCGGTGAACCTGCCGGCCATCGTCGGCGCCGGGCAGGGCGGCGCGCTCGGCTTCACGCTCGGCTCGATCAACAACACCGTCAACCTCGGCGTCCGGCTCTCCGCGGCCGAGGCGAGCGGCATGCTGCGGGTCGTCTCGAGCCCGCGCATCCTCACGCTCGACAACCGGGAGGCGCGGATCAGCCAGGGGACGCTGATCCCGTTCTCGCAGATCAGCGCCCAGGGCGTGCAGACGACCTTCCAGGAGGCCAAGCTCCAGCTGCTCGTCAAGCCGCACGTCACGTCGGACGGCAGCGTCGCGATGCACGTGAAGATCAACCGCGACGAGCCCGACTTCAACCAGACGTCGGCCCGCGGCGACCCGACCATCCTGAAGCGCGAGGCGGAGACCGACCTCCTGATCATGGACGGGCACACGGCGGTGATCGGCGGGATCTTCACCCGCAACACCGGCCGGAACCTCGATCAGGTGCCGTTCTTCGGGGACATCCCGGTCCTCGGCCTCCTCTTCCAGCGGCGCCGCGCGAGCGACACGCGGAACGAGCTCGTCATCTTCCTCACGCCGCGCATCGTGAACCGCGCCGAGGCGCTCGGCCGGTAGCCCCCGGGCGCGGCGCGCCTCGCCGCGCCCTGAACCCCCTCAGGCGCGCTTGCGCCGGGCCGCCTCCCGCGGGCTCGGGGCGGTGTCCGTCACGACGCCGCGCAGCCACGCCCGCGCGGGATCGCGCTCGGTCCGGCTGTTCCACGCCATCGCGATCTCGATGGGCGGCAGCTCGAACGGCAGGTCGAAGGTGCGGAGCGGCACCAGGCTGGAGAACGCCCTGCCCAGGCGTGTGGCCACGGTCGCCACGAGATCCGACGCGGTGATGGCGTGCGGCACGAGGAGCACGTGCGGCACCGTCATGGCCTCATGGCGCGCGATCCCGCGCGCCGCGATGAGATCGTCCGCGACCCCGTCGTGGGCGCCGCGCCTGGGGACGACGACGTGCGGGAGGGCCGCGTAGGTCTGGAGATCGACCTGCCCGCGCGCCGTGGGGTGGCTCATGCGCGCGAGCCCCGCGAAGCGATCGTCGAAGAGGGGCGCGCGGCGCAGGTCGGGGGGGAGGCTCTCTTGCGGGAAGACGCCGATCGCGAGATCGATCTCGCCGCTCCGGAGCGCGTCGACGGCGCGGCCGTCGAGCGGGAGCAGGTGGAGCGCGAGCCTCGGTCCGCCCTGCGCGAGCGCCGCGTTGAGCCGCGGCATGAGGACGAGCTCCACGTACTCCGTGGCGGCGATCCGGAAGGCGCGATCGCTCGTCGCCGGGTCGAACGTCGGCGTCGTCTCGCCGAAGAGGCCCGCGAGATCGTGGACGATCGCGGTGACCTGCGGCGTCATCGCCTCGGCGCGCGAGGTGAGCGCCATCTGCCGGCCGACCCGGATGAGCAGCGGGTCGGAGAAGAGCTCACGCAGCCGCGTCAGCGCGTGGCTCATGGCGGGCTGGCTGAGGCCCACCCGGCGGGCCGCGAGCGTCACGCTGCGTTCCTGCAGCAAGGCGTCGAGCGCGATCACCAGGTTGACGTCGATCGCCGAAAGATTCACTCCGTGAATATACGATCAGTCATGTATCCATGGTGTGGATACTTTCGTTTTCTTGCGCGGCCGCGCGGCGTGCGGGGCCAGGGGGCATGATCCCGCGCCTGCGGGCGCTGTCGTGCGGCCCGCGTGGCTGCTAGGGTCGCGCGCGGCTCCCCCCTGATCGGCGGTGCCTTGCGGAGACCATGACATCGCCCGTTCTGCTCGGGGGGATCGACTTCTTCCACCTCATGAACGATCGCGCCATGCGATCGCGCGGCCAGGCGGGCAACCACTGCCTGTTCGTGATCGAGCTCGACGGTCGCCTCGATCTGGCGCGGCTCGCGGTGCGGCTCGAGCGCGCGACCCGGGCGCTCCCCGAGCTCCGGTTCCGGCTGGACAACAGCGTGCTCGGGCGGGCGGGGCGGCCCCGCTGGGTCGTCGATCACCACCGGCGCGCTCCCGGGCTGCGCCTCCACGAGGTGGAGGGCGAGCGCGAGCGCGCGGCGCGCCTCGAGGCGCTGCTCGCGGACCGGACCTCCGCGGAGCGGCCGTGGGCGCTCGACGTCGTGCGCGAGGTGGGCGACGGCGATACGGTCGTGCTCCGTCACCACCATGCGCTGACGGATGGCAGGGGCGCGGATCGGCTCGCCGCCTGGCTGGGCTCCGGGAGCGGCGACGCGCCCGACGACCCGCCGCCGCGGCAGGAGCGGCACGACGCGCCGGAGCGCCTGCTGGCCGCCATGGACCGCGACGAGCGGGTCGCGCTGGCGCGCGCGTACAAGGCCCACGTGCTGGCGCTCGGCCGCGCGCCCATCCTGTCGCTCGCGCGCGCCTGTCCTCAGGTGCGGCCCTCGGCCTCCCGCGTCCTCCGGCTCACGCTCTCGGCGGAGGAGACCCGCGCCTTCGATCTCCGGGTGCGCCAGCGCGCGCGGCTCGCCGAGACGAGCCTCATGTTGATCGCGGCGACGCGGCTCGCCGACCGGGCGCTCGCGGGCCGCGGCTTCGCCCCGCCGCACCACGTGATCCCGCTGCCCCTCTCGCTCGACCCCAAGGGGGGGGCGCGGCGGCTCTTCGGCAATCACCTCACGATGGCCCTGCTCTCGCTCGGCCGCGACGAGCTCCACGACGACGCGCGCGCGGTGGCCCGCCTCGCCGAGCAGCAGCGCGCCGTGGTGCGCGACAGGCTCGATCTCGCCATGATCGCCGCGCTCGATCTGGCCCGCTGGCTCCCCGGCCCGATCTACCGCTGGCTGGGGGATCAGCCCTTCCAGGGGGAGCTCGCCTCGCTGATCGTCTCGAACCCCGGCGCGGTGACGGTGGAGCGGTTCGCGGGGCTCCCGGTGCGCTCGGCGTACCCGCTGCCCGCGGTCGTCGCGCCGCCCGGCTTCCAGGTGATCTTCAGCCGCTTCGGCGGTCGCCTCTCGGCGTCGATCATCCACGGCGACGGGCTGCTCCGCCCGGACGAGGCGGCGGCGATGCCGGGCGCGCTCCGCGCCGAGCTTCTCGGAGAGCCCGCGCCGCCGGGCGGTGGCGCGGTATAAGGGCTCTCGTCATGCGCACGTTCGATATCGTCATCATCGGCAGCGGCATCGCCGGCGGCTTCCTCGCGCGGCAGCTCCGCCTGACGTGCCCCGACCTCGGGGTCCTCGTGCTCGAGGCCGCCGAGGCGATGGAGGATTACAAGGTCGGCGAGAGCACGGTGGAGGTCGCGGCGAACTACATGGTTCGCCGGCTGAACCTCGGCACGTACCTCTACCAGCACCAGCTGCCCAAGAACGGGCTCCGCTTCTTCTTCGACTCTCCGGACAGGGATCTCCCGCTGCCCCGGATGAGCGAGATTGGCTCCGACCACATGCCGTTCCACCCGAGCTTCCAGCTCGAGCGCGCGCGGCTGGAGCGCGATCTCGTGACCATGAACCGCGCCGCGGGCGCCGAGGTCGAGCTCGGCGCCAAGGTGGTCGACGTCGCGATCGACGGGCGCGGGCGGCACACGGTCGTCTACGAGCAGGGCGGCGAGCGGCGCGAGGTCGCCTGCCGCTGGGTGTGCGACGCCTCCGGGCGGCGGCACGTGCTCTTCCGCAAGCTCGGCGTGAAGGTGCACAAGGAGGCGCGGCTCAACACGGCGGCCGCGTGGGGGCGTTACCGCGGCGTCGCGGGGCTCGATGCGGTCACCGACGCGGCGTGGCGGTCGCGCGCGCGGTACACGTCGCGCCACCTGTCGACGAACCATTTCATGTACGACGGGTACTGGATCTGGTTCATCCCGCTCGCCGGTGACCTGGAGGGGACCGCGAACGCGGATCCCCGACCCGCGTTGATGAGCGTGGGCGTCGTGTTCGACAAGGACCGGATCGGCGCGGGCAACGCGCCGGCCGGGGCGCTGCCCGGGCCGCGCACGCGCGCGGAGTTCGAGCGCTTCCTGGGCGCCCACCGCGCCGCGCGCGAGCTGCTCGAGGGGGCGGAGCTCGAGGATTTCCAGAGCTATGCCCACCTGCCGTACCACGCGGACCAGTACTTCTCGACCGACCGTTACGCCGTCACAGGCGAGGCCGGCGCGTTCACCGATCCCTTCTACAGCCCCGGCTCCGATTTCATCGCGACCGCGAACGAGTTCATCACGCAGATGATCCTCTCCGACGTCCGCGGCGACCGCGCCGGGTTCGAGGAGAAGGTCGCGGCCTACGACGCGTACTACCGGTTCAAGTACGACAGCACGCTCCGGCTCTATGAGCGCATGTATCCGGTGTTCGGCAGCTTCGAGCTCTATCGGCTGAAGTACCTCCTCGACTTCAACAACTACTACAACCTCGTCGTCTGGCCGTTCATGGCCGACCGGGTGACGGACGTGGGTTGGATCCGGGAGGAGCTCAGGTTCACCGATCTCGTGCTGCGCGCCCTCTCGACGATGGGCGAGCATTTCGCGTCGCTGGCGAGCGACCTGCGCGCGCGCGGGGAGTACTTCGCGCAGAACGAGGGGCGCTTCGCCAACGGGCTGAACGGCGTCGCGCAGCTGGAGACGCGGCTCGGCCCTGCCATCGACGAGCGCTTCCGGCGGGAGCAGGTCGACCGGGCGTACGGGAGCGTATTCGCGGCGCTCGTCGAGAGGCGGCTCGGCGAGCGGGGCCTCTCCGACCGCGCTCGCCTCGTCTCGGAGCTCCCTCTCCCGCAGGTGCTCGTGTTCCGGGACATCACGCCCGAGCGGCTGGCGCGCCTCCTCCAGCGCATCGCCGAGCGGATGACGAAGGAGCTCCGCGACGAGCTCCCGGACGCCGGCATCGAGCGGATCGAGCTCGGCGCGAGCGGCGTGATCTCCGTGACAGGGCCCGCCGAGGGGACCAAGGCGCATGCGGACGCCCTGTCCCGGGCGCGGGCGCTCTGGGACGCCTCGGCGGGATCGCTCGCTCACATCGCCCTCTGAGCCCGCTTTCGCGGGCTCCGGGACCGCGTTCGTCGCCGCCGTCGGCGAGCGCCTCGCGGCTGCCTCGACGAACTCCCCGCGGTTTCTCCTGTACCCGCGCCCGTTCCGCAGTATCACAGCGCCCGATGCGGTGGAGAGCAGCAGGTGGGCGTCTGGGTCAGTGGGCCGTCTCCGTGGCGCTGTCGATGGGCGCTGTCGGCGCTTGTGTCGGCGCGGTCGCCGAGGGCGGCGCGCCGCCGCGGCAGGAGCCGCCGGAGCAGGGGTGGATCACGGCGGCGGCGCCCGACGCGGGCGGCGCTCCGCGCTGTCCGCATGGCGCGCTGGAGGATCCGCACCGTGGCTTCGTGCGGTGCCTCGAGCCGGGCGAGGCCGATGCCGGCTGGCTCCCGCCGTCGCCGCAGCCCGAGCCGCCCCCTCCTGACGGCGGCGCCTCCCCGCCTGACGGCGCCCCCCCGCCTGACGGCGGAGTTCCCGGCGACGCCGGCCCCATCGACGGTGGCGTGCCTGACGCATCGATCGTGTCGGCCCCGCTCCCTCTCGTGGAGATCAAGGAGCCCGAGTTCATGAACGGCGACGTCCCGAACGTGGCCAAGCGGCTCGAAAAGGTGGCCCCCGACCTTGCGAAGTGTGTTGCCGATCACGGCGGCCTCTCAGGCGCGTCGGGCAGCATCAAGATCCAGTTCCTTGTCCGGGTGCGTGGCCGTGCCGAGGGTGTCGAGATCCTCGACTCTCGGGGCGTCACCTCCGACGCGCAGCGCTGCATCCGTCAGTTCCTCAAGAACAAGCCCATCGGCACGCCCAGCGCCGACCCCGTAGGCGTCACCGTCTCCCTCTCCCTTCGCGCCCCGAAATAACGACCCCTTACAAACCCCCGACAGAACCGTCCTGCGCGATCGCCGCTGGGAGCACGAACCCCGGCGTCCCCCCCCGCCTCTTCCAAAAACCTCCTTACAAAGAGCCAGGGCGGGCGGGGGTGGTGCGCGAGCGGGCGGCGGGGGTGGGCCCCACGAACCCGAGGGCCGGCCCGCCCCGCAGCGCCCTCCTCTCGGACCGAGTCCCCCGTCCAGCGCGGCAATAGCCCTCCAAAAGGCCCGAGTTCGTGGGGGGACCCCCGCCGCCCGCTCGCGCACCACCCCCGCCCGTCCTGGCTCCGTCGCCCCCTGGGTTGACGCAGCCCCCACGGACTCTATCCTGCCGCGCCGCTGTGCCCGACCCGATGCTCACCCGCGAGATCGCCCGTCGAAAGACGTTCGCGATCATCTCCCACCCCGACGCTGGCAAAACCACCCTAACCGAGAAGCTCCTGCTGTACGGAGGCGCCATCCAGCTCGCCGGCGCCGTGAAGGCCAAGAAGGCGCGCGCCCACGCCGTCAGCGACTGGATGGAGATGGAGCGCGAGCGCGGCATCTCCATCTCCACCAGCGTTCTCCAGTTCCCGTACAAGGGCCGGCTCCTGAGCCTGGTCGACACCCCCGGCCACGCCGACTTCAGCGAGGACACCTACCGCGCGCTGATGGCGACCGACGCCGCCATCATGATCCTCGACTGCGCGAAGGGCGTCGAGACGCAGACGAAGAAGCTCTTCCGTGTCTGCAAGCTCCGGCAGATGCCGATCTTCACCTTCGTCAACAAGCTCGACCGCCCCGGGCGCGACCCGTTCGAGCTGATCGGCGAGGTCGAGGAGGTCCTCGGCATCGGCGTCTACCCCGTCACCTGGCCCATCTCCGCGGGCGGCAAGTTCCGCGGCGTCTATCACCGCGAGCGCAAGCAGGTCTTCCTCTTCGAGCTCGTCGCGCACGGCGCCGAGATCGCCCCGATGGAGGTCGTCTCGCTCGACGCGCCCGAGCTCGTCGCGGCGCTCGACGAGGAGGGCGCCCGCCAGCTGCGCGAGGACATCGAGCTCATCGACGCCGCCGGCGACGCGCTCGATCGCGACAAGCTCGCCCGCGGCGAGGTCACGCCCATGTTCTTCGGCAGCGCCATCACCAACTTCGGCCTGCCGCAGTTCCTGGACGCGTTCATCGAGCTCATGCCCCCGCCCGCGCCGCGCGGCAGCGACAAGGGCCCCATCGCCCCGGACGACGACCGCTTCACAGCGTTCGTCTTCAAGATCCAGGCGAACATGGACCGGGCCCACCGCGACAGGATCGCGTTCCTCCGCGTCTGCTCCGGCCGCTACGAGCGCGGGATGAAGGTGCACCACGTGCGCCTCGGCCGCGACATCCGGCTCACCAACCCGGTGCAGTTCATGGCCCAGGAGCGCACGCTCGTGGAGGACGGCTTCGCGGGCGACATCATCGGCGTCTTCGACCCGGGGCTCTTCCTCATCGGCGACTCGCTCTGCAGCGGCTCGCCGGTGAAGTACGCCCCGCTGCCGCAGTTCCCGCCGGAGCAGTTCGCCCGCGTCATCATGATCGATCCGATGAAGCGCAAGCAGCTCAAGAAGGGGCTCGAGCAGCTCGCGCAGGAGGGCTCGGTCCAGCTCTTCCGGCCGCCCGAGGGGCGGGAGGGCGAGGCCATCCTGGGGGTCGTGGGCGAGCTCCAGTTCGACGTCGTGAAGCACCGCCTCGCGGCCGAGTACGGCGTCGACGCCCGGATCGAGCGGCTCTCGTTCAGCCTGGCCCGCTGGGTCGAGGGCGAGCCGGTGCCCCTCGCCGAGCTCGAGTCGAACCTCTACGGCTACGGCGCCCTCGACGTGCACGGCAACCCGGTCGTGCTCTTCAAGGGCGACTGGCAGCTCGAGTCCTGCCAGAAGGCGTTCCCCCAGGCGCGCTTCGTGGAGCTCGGCGGCTCGATCTCCCCCGTCTGACGAGCGACGCGCACCCGCTTCGGATACGGGCCCACCTCGACGTTTTCGGTGCTCAGCGCACTGGAGTGCGCCTCCGCGCCGAAAACGCCGATCTGGGCCCATCTCCTGTGCGGGAGCGCGTCGCTCTGCTTCGTGGGAGGGCTACTCCGCGAGCAGCGCCGGGAGGTGCCGCACGGAGGGCGAGCCGTGGCTGAGCAGTCGGTCGTGGTAGGCGCGCTCGGTGAAGCCCGGCTTGCGCTCGTGCTCGGCGCGCAGGCGCATCATCTCGGTGAAGCCGTGGAAGTACGTGGTGAGCTGCGCGCTCGTGAGCCGGGCGCGCCGCCACTTGCCGACGGCCTCGCCTTCCTCCTGGAAGGCGTCCTTCGTCATGAGCGAGAGCGCCTCCTCCTCGCCCATCGCGCCCGCGTGCACCCCGTGGTCGAGGAGGGCGTTCACCGACATGCGCAGCACCATCTTCTGGCGCTGCATCCTCACCTTCGGGCCGCCGAAGCCGTGGTGCGCCATCAGCCACTCGGTGTAGACCGCCCACCCCTCGACGAACGGGCCGCTCGAGAAGACCGCGCGGAGCTTCGAGGGGAACTTGTTGTTGTGCATGAGCTGCAGGAAGTGGCCCGGCATCGCCTCGTGGACGGTGAGGTCGGCGAGCATGCTCGAGTTGTACTCGCGGTAGAACGAGTCCACGCGCGCCTTCGGCCAGTCCTTCGGCGTCGGCGCGATCGCGAAGAACGTCTCCTGCTTCGCCTCGAGCGGGCCGGCCGCATCGCAGTAGGCGATCGCGACGCCGCGGCGGTACTCGGGCATCTCGATCACCCGGCAGGGCTCCTCCGGGATGCGCACGAGATCGCGCGCGCGGACGAAGTCGGTCGCCTCCGCGAGGAGCTTTTCGGACGCCTTCACGATGGTCGCGTTCGTCGGGTGATCGGCCGCGAGCGCGTCGAGCACCTTCCTGATCGCGGCCATCTTCTCGTCCTGCGCCTCGACCTTCGGGAAGGGCTGCTTCCCGAAGAGCGCCGGCCAGAGCTCCCGCGAGGTCTCGAGCATCTCGGCGTGCGTCGCCGCGAGCAGGGCGCGGGCGCTCGCGACCACGCCGTCGACGTCGATGGTCGCGTCGTCCAGCGTGAACCGGAGCTTCTTCTCGAAGCGCGCGCGGCCCAGCCGGAAGTCGCCGTTGCTCCTCGGGAGCAGGTCCTTCTCGAGGAACGCCTGGAAGCCCTCGAGCGCCGCCGCCGCCGCCCTCGCGGCCGCGTCGAGCTCGGCCTGCTGCGCCGGGGCCGACGCGAACAGCGCCGGGAGCTCGGACTTGCAGAGCGCGATGAGCCCCTTGTTCTGCGCGATCGCCGTCTCGGTGTGGATGCGCGGCGGCGCCGCCGTGAGGCGCTGCTCCGCGGCGCGCACGAGCGCGGGGATGCCCGAGAGGCGACCCCCGAGGCTCCGCAGGCGCTCCTCGAGCGGCGCGAAGCTCCTCGTGATCAGCGGATCGAGCCCGTCGCCGACGAGGCCCGTGTACACCATCGGGTTCCACGTCGCCTCGCGGAGCTCGTCGATCGCGAACAGCCAGGAGCGCAGCTGGTTCTCGATCATCGCCGCGTCGACGCGGCTCTGGACGCCGAGGCGCGCCGCGGGCAGCGCCCCGAGCTCGGCCAGCGCCGCCTCGATCGTGCGCCGGCGCGCGGCCTCGCCCTGCGCGCTGACGTCCGGCCACACGGCGTCGTACCGGTGGTCCCCCGCCTCGGTGGCGCGGACCGGCTCGTCGCGCAGGTACTCCTCGAGCACGCGCGCCGACAAGGCCGCGAGCGCCTGCTCGGCGCCGGCCTCCGCGCCCGCCGCGTCGGCCCCCGCGCCCGCCGCGTCGGCCTCCGCGCCCGCTGCGTCGGATCGAGCGTCGGCCGGGCTCACCACGGCCGCCTTCGTGAGGGGTTGCGCGGGCGCGGCGCGCTCGGCCGGCCCGCACGCGCAGAGCAGCGCGACGAGCAGGGAGAGGTGGCCGCGGAGCGATCTGCGGGAGAAAGAGAGCTCATCGGAGAGATCATGGTGTCGCACCTGCGCCTCCTAGCGCCAGCTCGCCGAGAAGGGAACGCGCCGAGCGGGGGCGTCGGCCTCAGTGCGCGCTGCCGAGCGAGGCCTTCGCGAGGCGGGAGATGCCGTCCACGTCGCCGTGCACCGCGTCGAGCAGCGGGCCGAGCGCGAGGCGGAGCGGCCTCGAGTTCGGGTGCCGGAGGATGCGCGCCATGCTCTCGGCCGCCAGCTCGCTCAGATCCTGCTCCGCGTAGCGATCGACGTGGGCGCTCGACAGCGCGAGGCCCGGGAAGGCGGTGCGGCAGAGCGCGTCGATCAGCTCCCCCGCGACGCCCGCCGCGATGTTCGCGGCGCCCAGCGCGGCCCGGGCCTTCTGCGCGCTGATCGCGCATGACTCCGTGCGCAGCTGGCTGATCACGGGCGAGCCGAGCACCGTGTGCCAGCGGGAGATCTCGGCGGCTCGGCTCGCCTCGAACTCACCCGGCGGCGCCTCGGAGACGGGCAGCAGCGCGGCCAGCTGATCGGCGGCGCCAGGATCGATCGCGACGCGGCGCACGATGATCAGATCGTGCGCCCGCAGGCATCCGAGGAGCAGCCGCGTGGACGCGTCGCGCAGGAGCGGCGCGAGCGCGGCCGCGATCACGGTGGGGGGCGAGCCGATGAGCCCCGGGCTCGACGCCCGCGCGGCGCTCGCTCCGGCGGCGCGGGCGCGTTGCGCGCCGGAGCTCGGCGGCGAGCGGACGCTGATGGGCGGCGGGATGCTCGACGGCGTGCTGCGACCGACGGCCGGCGGCGCGCCGGAAGCCTGCGCCAAGGCGCGGCTGCTGGCCGGCGGCACGCCGGTGGTCCGGCTCACGCCGCCCGGAGAGGGCTTGTTCGATGGCGCGCGCGCGCCCGCGATCCGCGCGGGATCCTGGACGGGCGGCGCCGGTTCGCCGCGCCGCGACTGCGTGGTGCGCTCGGTCACGACGTGCAGCGACGCGAGCTCGATCGCGCGGAGCCCCGGGAGGCCGCGCGGCGCGCGGGCCGCGATGGCCGCGGCGAGCTCCGCCTCCTTGCCGACGAGCGCCTCGCGCTCCGCGTTCTCGCGCAGCAGGTCGCCGGCGATCTGCGCGCACCGCTCCGCGGCCCTGTCCGCGGCGCTCCGCGTCTGCGGCTCCTTGAAATAGAGCGTTAACTTTCCCCGCAGGGTCTCCCGATGCGTGCCCGCGGTGACAACCTGCGACGCGCTCTCGACGTTGGCAGGTTCACGCCCCCCGAAAGGCCAGAATCCCATGAGCCCATTGTCGCGCGATCCTGGGCCCGGGCGCGAGCGCTTCGAGCGCTTCGAGCGCTCGCGCCCTCACGCCCGCTCAATGGCGAGGCGGAACGGAGACATAGCGATTGCCGCGTTCGTAGAATCGCCACGGCTTCTTCGCCCACGCACCTGCATAGTCGACGTTGATGCGAGGCGACCTGCCGATGGGCCCAGCAGCGCCGGGCAGCAGCGAGAGCTGCGCTCCGCAGACATCCATCCCGTACGCGGCGCGGTCGAGCCCCAGCGCCTTGCACAGCTTCCCCGGCCCGTTGGTGAGCTCGATCCGCCCAGGCGCGACGCCTCGCCGGCGGCTCATGAGCGGGAGGCCGATCACCGGCTCGATGGCCCGAATGAGGACAGCGTGCGGCTCTCCCTCCGAGGCCACGACGATGTTGAACGCCCAGTGCATGCCGTAGAGCTGGAACACATACGCATAGCCCGCCGGGCCAAACATGACCTCCGTCCGCACGGTCCGTCGCCCGCCCGCGCTGTGCGCGGCGAGGTCTTCCGGGCCGCGGTACGCCTCGGTCTCGACGATGCGTCCGGCGGCGGTGCCCTCGGGCGTCGTGTGGACGAGCACCTTGCCGATGCACGCCCGCGCGACGACGAGCGCGGGGCGAGCGTAGAAGTCACGCGGCAGCGGCGCCGCTCCTTCGAGGAGCGCGGCGCCTTCGCTGGGCGCGCGGGGCTCGGGGACGGGACGCACGGCGGGCACCGCGCTTACCCCGCGGAGGGGCGCGCCGCCCGGAAGCGCTTGTCGATGAACGAGAGCACGTCGTCGCGGTGCTTCCTGGCCTGGAGCTCGTGGTGGAAGACCGCCGCGATCTCCAGGGCGGGCGTGACGACGTAGGTGATCCGCCGGGCGAGGCCGATGAGCGGCCAGAGGACGCCGTAGGCGCGGCACACGCTGCGATCGCGGTCGGCGATCATCGGGTAAGGGACCTTCTGCGCCTCGGCGAACCGGCACTGCGTCCTGTGGTCGTCGGTGCTGACGCCGACGATGCTGGCGCCCGCGAGCGCGATCTCGGCGTGGTTGTCGCGGAAGAGCTGGGCCTCGACGGTGCAGCTGGGCGTGAAGGCCTTCGGGAAGAAGTACACGACCGTGCAGAGCCCGCCCTGCGCCGACAGCACGAAGCGCTGGCCGTCGATGGCCAGCGTGTCGATCTCCGGCGCGCGCTCGCCGACCTTCAGCATGCCGACGCAATCTGCCGCAAGTCGCCCCCGGCGTCGACCGCGGCCGCGCGCCGCGGCGTCCCGGCGGGGCCGCCGGCGACCGTCGGGCGTCGTCGAGGAGCGCCGGCCCTCGTCGACCGCCTTCAAGCTTCTTCGACCTTCTTCAACCTTCTTCAACCTTCGATTCCGAGCCGCTTCAGCCTGTAATAGAGGGTCGTGCGCTGCATGCCGAACTGCCGCGCGACCTCCGCCTTGTTGCCTCCGCAGCGTTCGAGGGCGGCGAGGAGCTCCCGCCGCTCGATGTCGTCGAGCTGGGAGCTCAGGTCGAGCCTTGGCCGCGCGCACGCCGGCGCGGCGGGCTCTCTTCCCGCCGGGTCCGCCTCCGGCTCCGCCGGCGCGGCGGCCCTGGGCGCCCGCGCGGGCGGTTCGGCCGGCTGCGCGCGCGCCGTGAACGCGAGGTGCTCGGGCAGGATCACGTCGCCGCGCGACAGGATGGCGGCGCGCTCGACCACGTTCTCCAGCTCCCGCGTGTTCCCCGGCCACGTGTACGCCGCGAGCTTCGCGAGCGCCTCCTCCGACAGCGCGGTGGCCGCGCGGGCGTTGCGCCGCGCGACCTTGCGCAGGAAGTGCTCGGCGAGCGCGCGGATGTCCTCGCGCCGCTCCCGGAGCGGGGGCAGCCTGAGCGGGAACACCGAGAGCCGGGAGACGAGCTCGGGCAGCACGCCCGCGCGCGCCCAGGCCTCGTCGATGCCGGGCGTGAGCGACAGCACGACGCGCACGTCGACGCGCGTGGTCTCCGTCGACCCGAGCCGCTCGACCTCGCCGTCGGTGAGCACGCGGAGCAGCCTCGCCTGGAGCGAGGGCGTGAGCGGCGCCGGCTCGTCGAGGTAGATCGTCCCCCGGTGGGCGAGCTCGAGCCGGCCTGCCCGCTCGGCGAACGCGCCGTCGAAGGCGCCTCGCCGCCAGCCGAACAGCTCGCGCTCGAGCGTGTCGCCCCGGAACGCGGCGCAGGTCACCTTGACGAACGGCCGCTCTTCCCGCGGCGAGCCCACGTGGATCGCCCGGGCGACGACCTCCTTCTCCGCCCCTTCCTCGCCCTCGATCAGCACGTGCGTCGCCGCCTTCGCCACCTCGCCGATCCGGGCGGCGACCTCGCGCATGGCCTCGCTCTCGCCGGCGATCTCGCCGAAATCGATCGGGTCCCGCTGCTCGCGCTCGAGGTAGCCCGCGTACTGCGCGAGCTGCTCGCGCAGCCGCCGGTTCTCCCGGAGGGTGGCGACCCCGGCGATCGCCTGCCGGAGGATGACGGCGAGCTCCTTCGAGTTCCAGGGCTTCTGGACGTACCGGTCGACCGCGCCCGAGTTGACCGCGTCGATGAGCACCGTCATGTCCGCGTAGGCGGTGAGCAGCACGCCCGCCGCGTCGGGCCGCCGCTCCTTCGCCTGCTTGAGGAACTCGATACCGCTCATCCCCGGCATTCGCTGGTCCGCCACGATCACCGCAGGATCGAGGCGATCGAGGAGCGAGAGGGCCTCGGCGCCGCCCAGCGCATAATGGATCTTGAACGACTTCCTGAAGGCGAACCGGAACGCGTCGAGGTTGTCCTGCTCGTCGTCGACGACGAGGACGTCGAAGCTGTTCCAGTCCAGATCGCGCATCGGGTCGCTCTGCCTCCCAGAGTTACTACAGCTCGGCACGATCGCGACAGTGGAGGTGGCGCGCTCGGCGGCCTTCGCCGCTGCCGCCGCGCGCCTTCCGCGCCTTCCGCGCCTTCCGCGCCTTCCCCGCTGGGGCGGGGGGGACGGCGCGGCGGCGCTCGGGCGCGTGCGTGTCCGCCTGCGCCCAGGCGGAGGCGAGCGCTCTTCGACCGCGACGCCGGTGAGGTCGGGTGGATCGATTTCTCCGCCGGCCCGGAAATACGCGGTAAGCTCCGCCCCCGCCCGCGAAGAGGGCGGGCTGGGCGAGCCCCACACGGAGGAAGCCGGATCATGCTCGAGGACGTCATCAAGGAGCTGCGCGAAGGGATCGAGAAGGCCATCGAAGCTCTCCGGCGGGACCTGGCGAAGGTGCGCACCGGGCGCGCGAACGCGGCCATGCTCGACGGCATCCGCGTCGACTACTACGGCGTGCCGACGCCGATCGTGCAGATGGCCACGGTGTCCGTGCCGGAGCCGCGGCTCATCAGCGTCAAGCCCTGGGAGAAGAACCAGGTGAAAGCGATCGAGAAGGCGATCCGGGAGAGCGATCTCGGCCTGAATCCTCAGGTGGACGCGGATCTCATCCGACTCCCGATCCCGCCGCTGACGGAGGAGCGGCGCAGGGAGATGGTGAAGCTGACGAAGAAGAACGGAGAGGACTGTAAAGTTGCCATCCGGAAGCACCGCCGGGACGCGAACGAGATGATCGACTCGCTCGAGAAGGACGGCGACGTCAGCGGCGACGAGGCCGATCGGGCCAAGAAGAAGGTCGACGACGTGGTGGCCGAGGGGACGAAGCTGGTCGACACGGTGATCGCCGGCAAGGAAAAGGACATCCTGGACGTGTGAGCGGGCCCTCGGCCGTGCGGGCGACGGCGACCGAGCCTGGTCGACCGGAGCGCCGTGCGGCCGCCCCTCCCCGCGGCCCGCGATCGAACCGGGCCCTTCGAAGAGGGCGGCGCGGAGGCGTGCGATGCGCGACATCGCACGCCGCGCAGCGCCCCAGCCTGTCGCGACGCCGCGCGCGTCGCGCCCGGCCCGGCCTGGCGACGCCTTGCAGCCTCGTTGTCCTGACCCGCGCGCGACCCGCGGCTGCCGCCCGCGCTGGCGCTTGCGTCCGAGCGCCTCGGGGCGAGGCGTGGCCGGGACCAGCCCAGCTCACAATGAACCGTCCCGTGAAGCGAAGAAGTGAAAAAGAGGCTTGCGGTCCCCCCGGTCGGAGTCGGTAGGATCAGGAAGGTCGGCGGTTGGGCGTGCGCAGGCGTGAAAGGCGTGACGTGAGAAGGCGTGAAAGGCGTGAGACGACGCGCGAAGACTCTGAAGACGCCCATTAGGGGGCGAGAGGCCCTGCTTGACAGGTTTTCGCTAGCGTGAAATGGTTGGTGTTCGAAGCCGAAGGCCCGGAGCCGTCTCAAGGATTCCCGAGGTTATGCGAGCGATCGCTTCAGGAATGACGGACGTTGGTCTCCAACGCGACCACAACGAGGACAGCTACGCCGTCCTGTCGGAGTACGATCTGTTCATCGTCGCGGACGGCATGGGGGGCCACCGCGCGGGGGACGTAGCCAGCAAGCTGGCGACCGAGTCGATCGCGGACTTCTTCCGGTCCACGTCGCGGGAGGACGCCACCTGGCCATTCCACTTCGACACCAGCCTGTCGGAGGAGGAGAACCGGCTCCAGGCGGGCATCCGGGTCGCGAACCGCCAGATCTTCGAGCGCAGCATCCGGTCGCGCGACTGCGCCGGGATGGGCACGACGGTCGTGGGGGCGCTCTTCTCGAAGAAGAAGAACCGGATCTACGTCGGCCACGTCGGCGACAGCCGCGCGTACCGTGTCCGCAAGGGTTCGATCAGCCAGCTGACGCGCGATCACTCGCTGTTCAACGACTACATCATGGCGATGCCCGAGCTCACCGAGGAGCAGCGGGCCGAGCTTCCGCGCAACGTCATCACCCGCGCGCTCGGGATGCACGACAGCGTCTCCGTCGATCTGATCAGCGATGAGCCGCAGCCCGGCGACGTCTACCTGCTCTGCTCCGACGGCCTGAGCGGGATGCTCTCGGACGACCAGATCCTCCACATCGTGAGCTCGACCGAGGAGGTCCCGGAGATGTGCCGCCGCCTCATCGCCAAGGCGAACGAGAACGGCGGAGAGGACAACATCACGGCGCTCGTGATCCGGATCGACGAGCAGGACGACGCCGAGCTCCCGAACAGCGCGACGATCGGCCCGCCCGCCGACTCGCAGCAGGTCAGCATGGGCGATCGGTCGACGGTCCCGGCGGTGTCGGCCTCGCGCTCCGAGAAGAGCTGACGCGCGGGGCGCCCCCCGCGCGCCCGCCTGTCAGCTGCCAGCGCGCTCAGCCTCCGCAGCTGTCGAAGGCCAGGACGCCCAGCCTGAGCTGGCATATCTCGCCTTCGTTCAGCATCGCCGGGCACTCGAAGCCGACCCAGATCTTGCCCGCGTCGACCCCCTGCTTGTTCTCGAACCAGAACTTACACGGGGTCGCCGGATCGGAGTAGAAGGTCTGGCCGCCCGTCCTCGCCGAGGAGAAGCTGATGCTGCCGGTGGCCGGCGCGTCACGGGTCGCCGCGGGGGAGATGGCGTCGATCTTGACGTGGATCTCCGACGCCTCGGCGGGGTTCTTGGTCACCGCCGAGACGGCGAAGGTGCCCGAGCCGGACACGGAGCAGTCGACCGAGACGCTGTCCTCGTTGTCGGTGACCAGCCGGACCTTCTGGATATCGGTCACCTCGCCAAGGGTCGCAATATGCCCTGGTGCGGAGCAGTCGATGCCCGGGTCGGCGAAGTTCATCTTGTATGCGCCGCGCGGGGTCGGCGGCTCCGCGCCGCTGCAGCCGAGGCCGAGGAGGGGGAGGAGGCCGAGCACGGGCACGAAGCTGAGGCGAGCGAGACGCATGGAAAGCTCCGGTGGTAGGTGGCGGCCCCGAGGCCGCTCCTCGCTTCTATCGTACTCGGGGGTCCGCGATCAAACGGCGGCAGCGCGCGCTCACGTGCCCGCCGCGCTCACGCGCCCGCCGCGCGCCCCTGCGCGCCGTCCAGCGCCTGGGCGACGTCGTTCCAGAGGTCCTCGGTGGCCTCCAGGCCCACCGAGAGCCGGAGGAGGCCGTCGGCGATGCCGAGCGCCTCCCGCGCCGCCGCGGGCACGGAGGCGTGGGTCATGAGGGCGGGGTGCTCGGCGAGCGACTCGACGCCGCCGAGGCTCTCGGCGCAGGCGAAGATCGCGAGCCGCTCGAGGAACCTCGAGGCGACGGGGAGGCCGCCGCGCACGACGAACGAGATCATCGCCCCGGGCGCGCGCATCTGCCGCGCGGCGAGCGCGTGGCCGGCGTGCGTGGGGAGGCCAGGGTAGTGCACCGCCTGGACGGCGGGGTGCCCGGCGAGCCTCCCGGCGATGAGCGCGGCCGACGCGCACTGCTGGCGCACGCGCACGCCGAGCGTCTTGATCCCGCGGAGCACGAGGTAGCAGTCGAACGGGCTCGGGACGGCCCCGATCGCGTTCTGCAGGAACCCGACCCGCTCCGCGAGCGCGTCCTCGGACGTGACCAGCGCGCCGCTGACGACGTCCGAGTGCCCGTTCAGGTACTTCGTGCTCGAGTGCGCCACGACGTGAGCGCCGAGGTCGAGCGGCCGCTGGAGCACCGGCGTGGCGAAGGTGTTGTCGACGACGAGCAGCGCCCCGTGCGCGCGCGCGATCTCGGCGAGCCCTGCGATGTCGAAGATCTTGAGCATCGGGTTCGTCGGGGTCTCGATCCAGATCATCCGCGTGGCCGGGGTGAGGGCCTCGCGGACGACGTCGAGGTCGCTCATGTCGACCGAGGTCGAGGCGAGGCCCATCGGCCGCATGACCTTGTCGAAGAGCCGGAAGGTGCCGCCGTAGACGTCATCGCCCGAGAGCACGTGATCTCCCGGGCGGAGCGTGTGGAGCAGGGTGGCGGTCGCCGCGGAGCCGCTGCCGAAGGCGAAGCCATGGCGCCCCCCCTCGAGCGCGGCGATGCACTCCTCGAGCGCCTTGCGGGTGGGGTTGCCGCTGCGGGAGTACTCGAACCCCTTGTGGTGGCCCGGCCGCTCCTGGGCGAAGGTGCTCGAGAGGACGATCGGCGTCATGACCGCGCCGCTCGTCGGATCCGGCGGCTGTCCGGCGTGGATCGCGAGCGTGTCGAGGCCGAGCTTGTCGTGACCTAGGTGGGGCTTCATGCGGGCGAGACTTATCTCATGGGCCGCTTGCGTCCACGGTTTTGGCGCGCAGGAGGGCCGAGTCAGCGCGCTGACCCGGCGCCGCCCTCGGCCCGCGGAGCGGCCGCGTCGAACGCGTCGAGCAGCGCGCGCGCCGTCCCGGCGCGGCGCTCCGGATCGCGATCGAGCGCGCGAGCGAGCGCTCGGCGCTGCCCCGGCGAGAGCGCGTCCGTGACGGAGAGCGGCTCGAGGCAGAGGCCAGATTCGCTGATCTCGACGAGCGCCGCGGCCTGCTCGCGCGCGCGCGTGAGGGGCGCGCCGGTGGCGAAGGAGACGAGCGTCGCCGCCATGGAGTAGACGTCGCCGCGCTGGGTCGGCGGGGATTCGCCGCGGGCGATCTCGGGGGCGACGAAGGGAACCGTGCCCCGGTCGGCGGTCTCGAGGTCCGGATCCATGCCGCGGAACCGCGCGGCGCCGAGGTCGACGAGGCCGATGTCGCCGAGCGGGCCCAGCAGCACGTGATCAGGGCCGAGATCGCCGTGAACGAAGCGGACCGGGCCACCGGCGTCCTCGATCTCCTGGAGCTCGGCGAGCGTCTCGATCGCGCTCCTGACGACGTGGGTGATGAGCGACGCGGGCGGCGGCCGGCCGAGGCCGCGCCATCCGTCGAGCACGTCGCGGAGGGAGGTGCCCTCGCGCCGGCTCTCGAGGAGGAAGGGGCCGTGGCGATCGGCGCCGACGCGCGCGAGCGCGGGCAGGGCGGGGTGGCGAACGAGGGAGAGGACCTTTGCCTCGCGGACCATGGCGGCCCGCCCCGCGTGCTCGTGGAGGACGCCGGGGACGAGGCGCTTGCACACCAGCGTGGGGCCGGGCGGCGAGCCTCCGAGCCGCACCAGCGCGACGTCGAACGTGGCGCCGGCGCCGAGGTGCTCGATCAGCCGGGTGCCGTCGGGAGCGGGGTAGGGCATGCCGGCCGCCTGTGGCCTCTCACGCGTCCGCGCGCTGCGCGGCGCAGAGCTCGTCGCACTCCCGAAGCCACGTCTGCGCCTCCTCCGCGCCGGCGCCGCCGCGCAGGGCGAGCGGCCACCGCGCGTCGCGCCAGCGCGCCGCAAACTCGGCCCAGCGCGCCGGCGCCTCGCGGCGCCCGGCCAGGGCGGCGACCCTGTCATCGATGCACTGGAACGGAAACACCGGCTTGCCGAGCCCGAACCGCGCCTGCACCCAGTGGACCACGCCGATGAGGAGCCCGTACCGGCAGCGGCGGCGCTCCTCGTCGACGCCCACCACGGGCGACCTCCAGTCGAGGTGAATGTCGTCGAGCTCCGGCGGCCGCGGTTCGTGCTTGCCGACGCAGAGGTGGACCGCCTCCCGATCCGGCCGGTGCACCTCGCGCCAGCTGTCCGCGTCGAGCGGCTCGCCGCCCCGGAAGAGCTCCGCCATGCTCGCCGTGAGCGAGCCGAGCAGCGCGCCCCGCTGGTGCTCGATCCCCCCGAGGATCGTGTCGCGCGCCACGCGGGGGCCGCCCGCTCCCGCGAAGTGGCGATCGAGGCGCTCGCGCATGGCCGCCGGCTCCACGTAGACCACTTTGAATCCGGCGCTCCCGCCGCACCAGACGTTGCGCAGATACCTGATCTGCATCCACAGGCCGAGCGTCGGGTCGATGCCGCGGATACGCTCGAAGATGCGCACAACGACGTTGACGCACGTCGGGCCGAACCGGGTGAGCGCCTCGCCGAGGTCGCGCGGCTCGGGGGCGCCCCAGAACGCGTTGTCCACGTTGAGCTCCGCCCCGGGGCAGCGCGCGAGCCGGTCGGCGAGGCTCCTCTCCAGCGCCTCGCGCAGCGGGCCCGCGAGCCCGTCCAGGTGCGGGCCGGCCCCGGCGTCGAGTGAACCGGTCATGCGGACATCCTATCACGCCTGCCCGCGCGGCTCCGAGCGCGGCCACGGCCGCCTGTGGGATGACGGCGCACCTGCACGGGAGGAGGGCGGCGGCCAACTTTTCTCCGCAATCTGCGGCAACTCACTGCGTTCAGCGCGAACGTGATAGAAGTCGTGGGCACCGGCATGGATCCCAAGATCTTGGAGATGCTCTTCATCGCCGTCAGCAACGGCGTCGCCCTCTTCATCGGCGCTTACCTGGCGCGGAGATCGGCGGATCTCAGCGCGGAGCGGCGGGCTGAGCACGAGGAGAGAGCGGAGCTCCAGAGACAGCGGCGAGAAGCGCTCTTGGAGCGACTGGCGCTCCAGCGGCGCGCGCTCGACGACTACGCGCGGATGATCGTCCGGTGGTCGTCCGTGCCCTCGTCCGGCGCGCCGCGGACGAAGGAGGAGGACCTCGCGGCGGACCAGGAGTCCATCGCGATGTACGCGCAGATGGCCAACGCGTACGGGAGTCGCCAGTTCGCCGAGCAGGCCGCCGCGACGCTGCACGCCGTGCGCGCCGGCCGGGGCAACGCCCAGGTGTTCCCGTTCGCCGTGCAGATCGCCTCCGCCTGCTACCAGGAGATGATCCGGGCGATCTCCGAGCTCGAGAAGGAGATCGGCCTGCCGGCGCCGCGGTCGCCCGCGCGGCCCTTCCTCCCGGACGAGGAGCTCGCGAAGGAGGCGACTCGGCTGTTCTCCAGGAACGTCGTGGAGCGCTCCGGGATCGATCTCGGCATGGTCGACCAGATCCTGGAGCGCGTCAGGGTGAACCCGTCGCCCGAGGAGACGGACAGCCCCAGGTAGCGCTCACGCCGCCGGCCTCACTGGCTCCATCCCGCCCGGATGAGCGCGTAGAAGAGGAGGAGCCGGGGCACCCGGAACAGCACCATGGTCAAGAAGTAGCGCAGCGGGATCCGGTACAGCCCGGACAGGTAGCAGAGCATCGAGAAGGGGATCGGCGAGATGCTCCCGATGGCGATCGCCCAGTATCCGTAACGCTCGAAGAGCCGGTCTATCCTGGGTCGCGTCCGCTCGATGCGCGTCGCGAAGAGGCGGAGCCGCGCGAGGCGGCCGGCGAGGCGATAACCCGTGCAGCCGCCGGCGAGCGAGGCGGTCGAGATGGCGATCAGGGGCGCGACCTGCGAGCCACCCGAGGTGATCGCGGTCAGCATGTAGAACTGCGGCGGGATCGGGAACGAGAACGCGTCGGCGAGGAAGGTGCCGACGAACATCCCGGCGAGGCCGAAGCGGTCCACGAACCCGCGGCCGAGCGCGTCGAGCTGCTCGCGGGCGAGGTGCGCCGCGAGCGCGATCCCCGCGAAGAGCGCGGACAGGCTCAGCGCCAGCTGGACCAGCGTGCGCCACAGATCTCGCCGGTCGCCGCGCGGGCGCGGCTCGCCCTGCGGAGGCGTCAGACCGCCTCCAGCCGGCGGCGCTGCAGCCGCTCGATGATCCGCCTGCTGCGGAGGGTGCTTTGAAATATCCGCGTCGCCTTCTCGAGGGCGTCGAGGAGCTTTTGCTCCGCGCCGTGCTTGTCGACATAGGCGAAGGGCCGGTGCGCGTTGATGACCTCGAACGAGTCCTTCTCGTCGTGATGAGCCGAATAGAAGATCACGGGCACTTCCGGCTGCACCTTGCGGATCTGGTCGCAGACCCAGAATCCCTCCAGCCCTGACATCCGCACATCGACGATCACCGCGCACGTGTCCTCGGTGAAGGCGGCGACCCCGTCCACGGCCGAGGAGCATACGACGAGGCGATATCGCTTCGAGAGGAGGGCGCCGAGCGGCTGCCAGATGCTCCTGTCCCCGTCGACCAGGAGCACGAGAGGGAGCCGCGTGGACTCGGGGGTCTCGCGATCTGGCCGCTCGGCTGGATCGGCTTCGAGCAGGGTGTCGGATTCCTTGGAGGGCATTCGTCGTCGACCGTGGAGGGCGCGTCAGGGCGCGCGATGACGCAATGTACCACGCCCGGCGCATCGAGCCAGCGCGGGGGTGCGGCAGCGGGAACGGAGATGACGAGATGACGTCGGCGCGGGGCCGAGGTCTTCGCGTCATCTCGTCATCCCCGTTCCCGATGCCGCCGCGCGGTGGGCGGCGGCCAGGGATTCGTCTATGCTCTGCGCGGAGGCGTCGCCTCGTGGTGAGGCGCGCTGGCCTTCTACAAAGCGCTGCTACCGTGCCGGGTCGCGCGCTCGCCTTCTTCTCGTGCGCTGACGCGGGCTGCCGGTCGGCAGCGGGTCGCTCGCCGGGGAGAGTCGCCGTTCCACAACCGAGGTGAGCTGCCCATGAAGAACGCAGAACTCCGATCGATCCCGCTCGTCATCGCCGCCGTCCTCGGCCTCTTTGCCGCGGGTGCCGCGGGGTGCAAAGACGAAGAGATCCTGAACGCGTGCAGTGAGCTCTGCAAGCACCGCATCCTCTGCGCGGAGGAGAACGACGCTCCGCCGCCGAGCAAGACCAGCTGCGAGACCGCGTGCCTCGGCCTCGAGGGGAATGACCTCGTGGAGCGAACCGAGGAGTGCGTGAGCGAGGCGTCCTGTGATTACGTCGCGTGCGCGGACCCTTGAGCGCGGCGCCCCCGCCTCCCCGCGCGCGGGAGGCGAGGGCGCCTCGCCTCCCGGACAGAGGGCGCGATGAGGCGCGGCGCGCTCAGGGCTCCGCGTCGCACTCGGGCGCGTCGCGGAGCGGGCCCGAGGCGCGCGGTCCGTCGAAGCGCAGGAGCTCGAGATCGACGAGCTCGAGGCGCTTGAGCGTCAGATCCAGCGGGCCGACCGACACGCCTGCCACCGCCTCGGCGTAGGCCCGCACGCCGCCGTCGACCCGCGCGTCGTACGAGCAGTAGGGCGGCGCGGTCTCCGCCGTGACGCGCGCGTACGCCTGGACTCCGACGTTCGGGCCGACGATGCCGTACAGGCGCGCCCGGAGCTCCGCCCCGGCGCTCACCTTGCCGGACGCCGTGATCGGTCCGGGCGCGCCGATGAAGGCCGAGCCCGAGGCCGAGCCGGAGGGCTCCCAGATCGTGCTCCACGCGCCGTTCCTGTAGTCGACCCCGGCCTCGATCTCGGCGGTCGCCTGCGCGACGGCCTCCACCTCGGCGGCCGTGAAGGACAGCCCCAGATCCGCCTCCGCTCTCGGCACGACGTCCGTCGTGACGACGATGGGGACGGGGCCCACCCAGAAGGTCAGCGCCGGCAGCGGCAGGCTCGGGACGCCCCCGGCGAGCTCCAGGAGATCGACCGAGCAGCTCCCCGTGACCGTGCCGGTGCCCTGGAGCCTGGCGCTCACGTCGAGCTGGCCCGACGCGACGAGGCGGAGCTGCTTCAGCTCCGGCACCGGGTTGAGCTTGCCCCTCGGGCCGACGTGGACCTCGAGGTCGAGCGCCGGCGAGAGCTCGGCCGTGACGTCGAGCGCCGCCGTCCCGTGCGCGGTGATCCCGCACGACGCCGGGAGCGAGGCCGAGGAGAGATCGAGGAGCTTCATGGAGGCGCCGGACGAGATCTTCAGGGCCTCCGCGGCGCTCGCGATCTGCTCGCCGTCCTCCACGCCGAGGTCGCGGGTGCGCGCGACGTGATCGTCGATGGCGCGCGCGTACTCGCGCGCGTCGTAGTGGACGTGGAAATGGCCCTCGGTGATGAACTCCGTCAGAGGAGCGGGCGTCGTCGCGAGCGCCACCCGCGTCGCGTCGATCGTGCGTACGCTCACGACGCGGGCGAGGTAGCCGCCTCCCTGCGTGCCGCCGAGCACGTCGCCCGCGGCGAAGGGCGTCATGCTGCCGTCATGGGTGATGACGAGCTCGTGGTCCCCGAGCGCCGCGGCGACGAACCCCGGCTCCTTCTCGGGTACACGAGCGCGCTCCGAGAGCGTGAGCGGGCGGACGACGTCGACGGCGCCGGGGGCCGGCAACTCGGTAGGATCCACGGCATCGCTCGAATCCACGGCGCACGCCGCGAGCTGAGGTGCGCTGATCACGATGAAAGCAGCGGAGATGAGGCGCGCCGTCGACGCGCGTCTCCCGGGGAGAGTGGTTTTCATGCGCGCGGACGCTACGCGGGGAGTGTGGCGAGTCGGTTACAAAAATGAGACTTGCTGTCTCCGGGAGAATGGGTAACGGCTCACTGCCGTGGATGGATATCCATGAATCGATAGCTCCGAGGCGCGCGAAGATCGCTTATCGAAGCGAGCGATTCGCGACGCCGCGCGAGCTCGTCCATGGCTTGGTGTGCGGGCGCGCTCGTCCCTGCTCCTCACCGCCTTGCCTCGCCGCGCATCTCCGGGCAGGCTTCGCCCATGGGCCAGCCCGCCGAGAAGCAGCGCCGCGCGACATACGCCGACCTCGAGGCCGTGCCGCCGAACAAGGTGGCGGAGCTCATCGGGGGCACCTTGCACGTGTTCCCCAGGCCGGCGCCGCCTCATGCACGGGCATCGTCTCGCCTCGGAATTGAGCTCGGCGGGCCGTTCGATGCAGGGAAGGGCGGCCCCGGTGGCTGGTGGATCCTGGACGAGCCGGAGCTGCATTTCCCCGACCCGCACGCGCCTGGTGAGATCGACGCGCTCGTGCCCGACCTTGCCGGCTGGCGGATCGAGCGCATGCCCGAGCTGCCCGAGACGGCCTACTTCGCGCTCGCCCCGGACTGGATCTGCGAGGTGCTGAGCCCTTCGACGGAGGAGGTCGACCGCGACGAGAAGATGCCGATCTACGCGCGCGAGGGCGTGCGGCACGCATGGCTCGTCGACCCCATCAAGCGGACGCTAGAGGTCTTCTCCCTCCTCCCGGGCCGGGGCTGGGGGCCCGCGGTGGTCCACCGCGATGCCGCACGGGTTCGCGTCGAGCCCTTCGAGGCCATCGAGCTCGATCTCTCGGTCCTCTGGGCGAGGTAGGCGGCCGTCACCGATCAGCACGATGCTGTCGCCCGAGTGGACGAGGACGTTGGGCACGCTCGTGGCGATCCGGCTGCATGTGGGAGCTTCGCGAGCTTCGCACCGAGCTCTTTGATGGGCAGCGGTTCCGGCTCGCGGTCCTCTCTCGGAGGCCTTATCCTGCTACTGAAGACTCGAAACGCATCATCAGGATTGAAGTCGTCGCCCCAGATTGGCGCCTCATCCCTGCGCGTCTGGAGCCGCTTGCCCGCCTCGACGTTCAGCCGTGTCCTGCTGACCACGTGAACCTCGCTCGTTCGCGTCGTCGGCCGGGAGGGTTGCCGCCCTCGCCGGCCGGTTCCTTCTGAGCCTACGCCGCGGCGAGCAGCCCCGCGAGCGTGGCGAGCTGCGCGCTACCCCGGGCGCTCATCATCCCCGCCGCGCGCGCTCGGTCGAAAGGCGAACGACGTCGGACGCATCCCCGGAAGTCTGCTCGGGCGTCGCGAGGAGCTTGCCGAGCGCCTCGTTCGCGACGCGCGCGGCCTCGAGGTCGTCGACGGCGAGCGCGGCCCGGACCATCTCGGTCAGCTGCGCCAGCAGGACCGCTCGCGGCGAGCTCGCCCCCGGAGCTCCCGGCCCGGGGAGGGGCGGGGGACTGCCCGCGCGGACGATGGGCACCGCTGGCGCGGCGCCACCCTGCGCGCCCTCGACGTCGACCGGAGATCGCGGCGAGGCCTGGGTGGCGGGCGCCGGTTCACGAGGAACAGGGTTGGACCGAGCGCTGGACCCAAGCCCCCCCGGCTTCGTCCACCTGTTCAGCCCTCGGGTCGCCGCTTTCGCCAACGATTTCGGGCTGTTCTACCTGGGGTGAGTAACGGGATTCGAACCCGCGACAACTGGAGCCACAATCCAGTGCTCTACCAACTGAGCTATACCCACCGTTCTTCGCGGCCCGTGGGCTGCGAAGGCCTGGCAGAATACTCAGCTCCGCGCAGAGTGCAATCACGGAAACGCACCGCGTGTCGCTCTTCCTTCTGGTCCGGCGTCCGGCGGCCCCGTCCCGGCCCCGTTCACGCCCTCGGCCGCGGTTTCCCGGCGCGCGTTCCCAGAGCGCGCCGCCGGTCGCCTCGCTCAGAGCGTCGTCCAGCGGCGCAGCGCGGCCCGGCGCGCCCGGTCCAGGTCCGCGCGGTGGCGGGTCGAGATCGGCGCGCGTTGCGCGGGTGGCGCGGGCGGCGCCGGCGGCACCGACCCTCCAGCCGGGTCGTCTGCTGCCTCGCAGCCGGACGCCGCGAGCAGCGCCGCCGTGAGCGAGCTCTCGAGCGCGGTCAGGTCGTAGCCGCCCTCCAGGAAGATGGCGAGCCGCCCCCTCGCCTTCGCGGTCGCCATCGCCGCGAGCCGGCGGCCCATCGCCGCGTACGCGGCGCGCGACAGCTTCATCGCCGCCATCGGATCGCGCTCGTGCGCGTCGAACCCCGCCGAGACCAGGATCAGCTCGGGCGCATACTCGTCGAGCACCGGAAGGAGGAGCTCGTCGAACGCGGCCTCGTAGACCGCGTCCGTCGCGCCGTCGGACAGCGGCACGTTCACCGTGTAACCGGCGCCGTCGCCTCCGCCGAGCTCGTCGGCGGCGCCGGTGCCGGGATAGAACGGCCACTGGTGCAGCGAGCAGAACAGCACCCGCGGATCGTCCCAGAAGATGTCCTGCGTGCCGTTGCCGTGGTGCACGTCGAAGTCGACCACCGCGACCCGCGAGAGCCCGCTGCTCAGCGCCGCCCGCGCCGCCACGGCGACGTTGTTCAGGAGACAGAAGCCCATGCCGGCGTCGCGCGTGGCGTGGTGGCCGGGCGGGCGGAGCAGCGCGACCCCGAGCCGGCCGGGGCCGGCGATCACCGCGTCGACCAGCGCCACCGCGGCGCCCGCGCCGCGCCTCGCCGCCTCGACCGAGCGCGGGACCACGTACGTGTCGGGGTCGAGCGCCGCGTAGTGGCCGCTGAGCCGGCCGAGCGACTCCAGGTACCGCGGGGCGTGCACCCGGGCGAGCTCTTCGTCGGTGGCGTCGCGCGACGCCACGTGCTCGAGCGCGAGGCCGGCCGCGGCGCAGCGCTCGATGGCGCGGCGGGCGGCTTCGAGGCGCTCCGGGCGCTCAGGGTGCGCGCCTCGCGAGCGATGTTGCTCGAACAGCGCGTCGTCGACGACGTAGAGGCGCGGGGCTTCGGAGTGCGGCTGATTCAAGTGCACCATGAGCTGGGTGGAGAGTTGTAGCAGCGCCGCAGCGGATGGTAGCTTGCCCTGAGCCCCGGAAAGAAGGAGTGGAGACGCAGGATGCGCGGAAAGATCATCGCAGTCTTCGCCGTGATTGTCCTCATGGTCGGAGGGCTTTTTTACGCCCTCACGCGCGCCTCCCTCGCGGAGATCGGGCGCCCCGGCGAGGCGCCGCGCGCGCTCGCGGCCGCCATGGCGCAGCTCCAGGTGGACGGCCTCGTGCTGGAGCGGTGGCTCGACTCCTACGCGAGCGACCCGAAGCTGCGCGAGCCGTTCAACGCCGGCACCGCCCCGGCCCGCGCCGAGGCGGCCACCAGCGCCGCCAACGTCATCCGGGAGGCGGTCGCCGCCTCGCCCGAGCTGGCCAGGACCCCGCCGTCCCTCGTGGTCCTGGTGGACACCAAGGGCGTGGTGCTCGGGCGGAACGCCTCCGCGCTCATGCGCGGAGACGACCTCGGCGCCGTCTACCCGTCGCTGAAGCTCGCCATCGAGCAGGGGGTGACCGGCTCGGACGTGTGGGTCAGCCGGGCGCGCAACGAGCAGCTGCTCGCGTCCTACGCGCCCATCCGCAACGACGCCGGGCAGATCGTCGGCGCCGTCGCGGTGGGCACCGCGCTGAACGACGAGCGGCTGACCAACGCGAGCGAGCGCACGAGCGGGCGCGTCCTCGTCGTCGCGACGCAGTCGGGCGACGGGCTCGACGTGGTGGCGAAATCGCGCGACGCTTCCCCGCAGCTGGTCGCGGCGCTCACGGCGTCGCCGGCGAAGGACGGCGCGCTGAAGGCGCTGCGCTCCGGGCAGACGGTCGACATCGGCGGGCTGTCCGGCGAGTACAGCGCCGTCGGGCACGCGCTCGACGGCTACGGCGACGGGCGGCGCGCGGTGCTGCTCAGCATCGCGCAGCTCCGGACGCCGGGGTTCGCGAGCGCGCTGCTCTGGCCGCTCCTCGGCGTCACCGCGCTCGGGCTCGTGCTCGTCGTGATCGCCGCGTATTTCCTGGACGCGTACATCTCGCAGCCGGTCTCCGAGATCGAGGACGGCCTGCTCGCGATCATGAACGGCCGGACCGACCTCCGGTTCCAGATCGAGCACGCCGAGCTCGGCGGCCTCGTGTTCCGCCTGAACTCGCTCCTGAACCAGCTGCTCGGCGTGCAGGAGGACGAGACCGACGCCGAGGGGCGCCCGTCGCGCGCGCCGACGTCGGCGTCCTTCCGGGACGCCCTCGAGGTCGACGAGCGGATGGCCGCGCTGTCCGCGGGGGAGATCCCGGCCGACGCCAAGGCGCTGCTCGAGGAGCCGGAGGACGCCTACTACGCGCGCATCTTCGCCGAGTACATCGCCGCGAAGAAGTCGCTCGGCGATCCGGTGGACCACATCACCCGCGACGCGTTCGTCGCCCGCCTCAAGGCGAGCGAGCAGGAGCTCGGGCGGAAGCACGGAAAGCCCATGCGCTACAAGATCGAGGTCCGCGGCAAGGAGGTCGTGCTCCTCGCCGTGCCGCTCGCCTGACGCGCGCGGCGCGGGAGCCCGGGAGCGGAGGGGGGCGCGGCGCCGCCCGCCGCTCGGCGGCGCGCCGCGCGCCGCGCCGCGCCGCGTGTTTCAGTGCAGCACGGCGTCCGGGCCCTCGTGCAGCTCGACGCGCCCCGACGAGGGCTCGCGGCGGAGCGCGATCACGTCGGAGAGCTCGCAGCCCAGCGCGATCGCCGGCGATGAGGTCGTGACGATCCACTGCACGTTGGGCAGCGCTGCGCGCAGGCGCGCGGCGAGCGATCGCTGGCGGTGCACCGGCTGCTGCGCCTCGATGTCGTCGATCAGCACCACGCCCTCGGCGAGGCGCGGATCGCCGCTCGGGTGCGCGGACGCGAGCGCGCGGAGCGCAAGCGCGCCGAACGCGACGGTGTGCCGCGCGCTCCGCCCGAGATCGTCGAAGTCGACGCGCTGGCCGTCCGCGCGCTCGAAGACCGGCTCGAGCCGGAGCGGGTCGACGCCGGCGTACGTCACGCCGTGGCCGTCGAGCAGCGCCTCGAGCACCTCCTTGAGCGCGCGATCGAGCGCGCCGAGGCGCTCTGCCTGGCCGTCCGGCTGCACGTCGGAGAGCACCTCCGGCCGGCTCTTCCGGCCGTCGCGCGCGAGCGCCGCCGCGATCGGGACGAACGAGAGCACCTGCTTCGTCTCGCGGGTGAGGTCGGTGCGCGTCGCGTCGTCGAAGCTCGCGGCCGCGCGCACGTCGTAGCGGAGGATGCTGCGCTCGGGCGTCGTCAGCACGATCGCGCTGCGGGAGAACCAGCGCGCCCCCGAGAGCGCGACCAGGACGAAGCCCCCCTCGGCCGCGCGCCGCTCGAACAGCGACTGCTCCCGCCGCCGCAAGATCGCCGCGTCCTCGGGCTCGTCGAGGCGCGCGTTCGGGCTCGTGACCCGCAGCGGGTGCGCGCGCGCCGGGTCGTCCGTGCCGAGCATCCAGTCGGCGACGACGAGCGGCTGCGAGCCGTCGTCTCCGCGCGGCCTCGGCTGCGCGACCGCGTACCCGGGCCGGGTCGACGCGATCGCCGACAGGATCGAGGTCTTGCCCACGCCGTCGCCGCCGAAGAGGACCACGAGCCGGCGCGGCGCGCCGGCGGCGTCCTCGAGCGAGAGCGAGAGGTCCTCGAACGGGCCGAGATGGACGAGGCGGACGCGGGAGAGCAGCACCGCCCGCGAAGCTACCACCGCGCAGCGCGCGTGGAACGCCGCCATCGGCGTGGTGGGCGCGGGCGCTCCGGCGCACCCGGTGGCGCGCGGTGGCGCGTGGTGGCGCGGCAGCCTAGATTTGTCGTCCGGGGTCGTCACCGTGCTGCGCAAGCTGCCTCCGCCGGATTTCCGCTACGTGTGGCTCCACCCGGAGCCCGGCTCGACCGGCGCGCTCGCCGCGGCCGGGACCGCGGGGCTGGCGGGCGCCTCCGCGGCCGTCTGGAGCGCCGGGAGCCACGCGCTCTCGTTGGGGCTCATCGCGATGGGGAGCGCGCTCGGCTTGCTCGCGCTGGTCCGCGCCGAGCACCGCCCCCCGATCCAGCGCGGCGCCCGCGAGGTGACGATGGCCATCGTGCCCTGGGGGATCGTCGTCGACCCGGACACGGAGCCGCGGGTGCTGCGGTGGCCCGCCGTCAAGCAGGTGAACGTGGACGTGTCGCACACGATGCGCGGCGGGACGCCGGCCGTCGTGTCGAGCGTCGTGACGGTGCACACCGAGCGCGAGGTGCTGGCGGGCCGCGCCGCGGGCGCGGTGGACCTGGAGCGGCTCCTCGCCAACCTCGAGGGGTATGCGCAGGAGGCGTCGCGGCCCGTCGCCGCCGACGTCGAGGGGCTGACGGTGCTCGGCGACGGCGTGACCGAGCCGATCGCCGTGGCGCTGCTGCAAGCGGCGGACGGCATCTGCGCGACGAGCCGCGGCGACGCGCAGCTCGCGCTGCCGGGGGGCGGCTACCGCACGGCGGCGGCGCGCGCGGCGGCGCCGGAGACGATCGCGGTGCTGCGCTCGGCGCTGTCGTGGAGCTACGACTGCCCCGCCGATCCGCGGCCGCTGGCGGCGATCCTCGCGGGCGCGTTCGGGGCGGTGGAGCTCGTACCCGAGCTCCTGCGGCTCGCGAGCTCGCCGCACCCGGTGGTCGCCGCGTTCGGCAAGGCCGCCGCGCTCCGTCTGGGTGCGCCGCCGAACCGCGCTGGGTCGCTCGACGAGGTCGCGGCCTTCCTGTTCGAGGAGGACGTGGAGATCGGGAAGCGGTGGATCGCGTCGGGCCCGACACTTTGTTTGCGACCTCGGGCCCAGGCTTGCTAGCTAAAGGGGTCGGCAGCGCGTGCGCTGCGGTTCGAGCGGCCTGCGCGCGGAGGCCGTCGTTCCGCGGCGCTCCGTCCTCACGGCGCGCTGCCGGCGGGTCGTCCAACGCGCCGGGTCGGCTATGAAACGGGCTCCGTCGCCACCGAAGCCGTCTTCAAGGGGAGCGCGCCGCCGGCTGGCCGTCGCGTGGGTCCTCGGCCTCTCGCTCGCCGCGTGCGCGGAGCACCACGCGGCCGGGCCGCCCCCGTCGCAGAGCACCGCGCGCGCCGCGCCGGCCGCGGCGCCGCTCGCGGGTCTCGCCGTCGCGCCGCCCGCGGGTCTCGCCCTCGCGCCGCCCATGGTGGACGGCGCCTGGGTCGAGTCGGTGCGGCTCGAGCGCTGGGCCGAGGCGGCGGAGCGGATCGACGCCCTGCCCATGGAGCAGCGCGCGCTGCCCTCGATGAAGTACGCGCGGGCGCGCGTCGCGTTCGAGCTCGGGGATCACGGCAAGGCGGTGGAGCTGCTGCATGGCCTGGAGCAGGGGCTGCCGCTCCTCTCGCGCGAGGTGGCGCGCTACCGGGCGGAGGCGGCGTTCGTGGCGGGGCCGTTCCTCGAGGCGGCGGCGTATTTCGAGCGCTCGGGCAGCGCGACCGGCCTCGCGCGCGCCGCGCTCGCCACCATGAAGGGCGGCGATCTCAAGCAGGCTCGCGCGCTCGCCGATCGGGCCGTGGCCGCGGCGCAGCGCGCGCGCAGGTCGCGCGACGAGGCCGCGGCGCGGATGGCGCGGGCGCGCGTCCAGCTCGGCGTGCGCGACGCCGCCGAGCGCCCGGGGGAGAAGGCCGCCGCGGCGGCGCTCGCGCAGGCCGACCTCCGGTGGATCGTGAAGAGCGCGCCGTCGTCGCCCGACGGGCGCGAGGCCGCGGCGCTCCTCGCCGCCTTGCCGGGGCAGCTCTCGAAGGAGGAGCGGCTCCAGAAGGTCGACGCCATGGTCGCCGGGGGCAGCGCGGCGGAGGCGATCGCCGAGCTCGACAAGATCTCGGGCGTGCCGGCGTCGGAGCTCCACCACCGCAGGGCCACGGCGCTCTACCGGGCGCGCGACTACGAGGCCGCGGCCGCGGCGTTCCTCAAGGTCGCCGCCGCGCCGTCGGCGCGCCAGGCCGAGCAGCTGCACCTCGCGGCGCGCTCGCTCTCGCGGCTCCGGCGCGAGGCGGAGGCGATCGAGCGGCACCTCGCTGTCGCGCGCAGGTTCCGGAAGACCCGCTGGGGGGAGCTCTCGAGCCTGCTCGCCGCGCGGCTCCTCATGCAGGTCGGGCGCTACGCGGAGGCCGTCGCGCAGTACGGCCGGTTCCTCGACGCCTACCCGCGGAGCGATCGGCGCGGCGACGCGGCCTACGAGCGGGCGCTCGCGACGCTGTCGACGGGCGGCGCCGCGCGCGCGCGGCGGCCGCTGGAGCAGCTCGCGCGCGACGCGAGGCCGGCCGACGCGGCGCGGCTGCGCGAGCTCGCCGGGCTCGCGGCGCTGCGCGGCGGCGACCGTGACGGCGCGGTGCGGCTCTGGACGCAGGTGATGCGGGAGCAGCCGCTCTCGTGGGGCGCGCTGCTCTCGCGCTCGCGCCTCGCGGCGGTGGGCGCGCCCATGCCGCCGCTGCTCACCCCGGCGTCTCTCGGGGACGCCCGGGCGGTGGAGGTGAAGCTGCCGCCGGCCGCGGCGCTGCTCGCGTCGATGGGGCTCGACGGCGACGCGGAGAGCTACCTCGCCGAGAACGAGCGCGAGGCGACCGCGGCCTATGCGGGGCAGGAGAGCGAGGCGCTCTGCCGGATGTACGGCATGCTCTCGCCCGCGAAGCGCCGCTACCGCGTGGGCACGCAGGCGGTCTCCGCCGCGGCGCTCCAGCGCGCGCCCTCGCAGGCCGATCGCTGGACGTGGGAGTGCGTGTATCCGGAGCCGTACGCCGGCGAGGTGCGCGCGCTCGAGGCGCAGCACGGGCTGCCGAGGGGCCTCGTTCACGCGCTGATGCGCCAGGAGAGCGCGTTCGATCCTGTCGTGGTGAGCCCCGCGAGCGCGGTCGGGCTGATGCAGCTCATGCCGTCGACGGCCCAGAAGGCCGCGAGCGAGCTCTCGCTCGGCTTCGACCTCGGGCAGCTCAAGAGCGCGCCGCTCAACCTGCGCCTCGGCGGCTTCTACATCGGCAAGCTGCTCCGGACGTTCGAGGGCAGCCTGCCGCTCGCGACGGCGGCGTACAACGCCGGTCCGAAGGCCGTGTCGCACTGGCTCGGTGGGGGCATCGACCGGGACACCGACGTGTGGGTGGCGCGGATCCCGTACGACGAGACGCGCACCTATGTGGGCCGCGTCCTCTCGAACCTGGCGCGGTATCAGTGGCTGGCCGGCGGGGATGCGGCCGTGGAGATGCTTCCGCTCACGCTCCCCGCGGACGCGCGCGCGCCGGCGGACGCGTACTGAGCGCGATCGCCGGGGACGGCGGCGCGAGGGTTCCTCCTGCGTTGAAATTGCGCTGTGCGCTTGAACTCGCAGGCGGGTGCCTTCACCGTGGTGGGGTGGCAGGGACCGCTGGAAGTGACGGCGTGTTCAAGCGGTGTGGGGTCCTCATCCAGCCCTACGCCGACGCTCGATCCATCGGCCGGCTGCTCTCGACGGCGCTGGCGTGGCTCCTCGTCGTCTTCTCCGTCGCGTCGCTCGTGGAGCCGCTCGCGGGCCCGCTCGTGTCGGCCGTCATGGTGCCTTTCGCGCTGCTCGGGTCGTTGCTCGCGCTGCTCTGCCTGGCGTGCCTGCTCTACACGCCGATCGCGTGGCTCTGGGCGGCGGTGGGCTCGTCCGGCGCGGCGGTCGTCCGGGTGAGCAACGCGCTGTGGATCGAGCGCCCTGGCGATCGGCGCGCGTTCCCGCTCCTGTCGCTCACGCGCGCGCGGCTCTCGAGCTCCGGCGGCGAGGTCGCCTTGAAGACCGACGACGGCGATGTCATCCGGGTGCGCGTCGACGATCCGGGCGACGCGGAGCGGCTGCTCGGCGTGATCGCCGCCGGGCGAGCGCGGGGCACGTGGAGCGCGCGGCTCTACGACGACGCGCCGTCGCTGCCGCGGCGCCGCCTGTTCGTCGGGGTCGCGGCGCTCATGTCGCTGCTCTGCTGGTCGGTGCTCGATTTCGACGTGGCGCTCTCGCTCGGCGTCGTCACGGGCGCCTCGGCGTGGGTGCTGGCGGTGCTGCTCAGGGAGGGCTCCGCGCGCCGCGTGCTCGTGGCGGGCAGCGACGGGCTCTCGCTCCGGGACGACGCCGGCGAGCGCTTCATTTCCTTCAGCAGCATCGAGCGGGTCGAGGAGACGGCGCTCGGGGTCGAGCTCGCGCTCGCCGGGGGCGAGGAGCTCTCGCTCACCCTCGTGCCGCCGCAGCTGCTGCGCGATCCCAGCGAGACGGGGCTCAGCATGGTGCTCGCGGAGCGGCGCCGCGAGCACCTGCTCGCGCTGCTGCGGGAGCGGAGCGGGCGAGGCGCGCACGACGCGGGGCGCGCGGTGGCGCTCCTCGGGCGCCGCGGCCTGCCCGCGCCCGCCTGGCGGGCGGCGCTGCGCCGCCTCGTGGGCGAGGCCGGCGCCGACTACCGGACGGCGAAGCTCACGCGGGAGCAGGCGTTCACGGTGCTCGAGGACGGCGGCGCGCCGGCCGAGCTCCGCATCGGGGCCGCGCTCGCGCTCGCGGACTCGCGCGACGGCCAGACCGAGGAGCGGCTGCGGATCGCGGCCGAGGGCTGCGCGAACCGAGACGTGCGGCTCGCCCTGGAGCATGCGGCCGAGGGCGACGTCGACGACTGGATGCTCGAGCAGGCGCTCTCGTCCTCGGGGGCGGAGCAAGCGGCGGCGCCGCCGCGGTCTGCGGCGCGAGCGGCGTGAGGCGGGTTGCGGCGGCATAGCCGCCGGCGCGCTGTGCGGGCGGGTGGAGTAAGCGGGCTGGGCTGGGCTGGTCGATTCTTCTCGCCCTCGGGCCTTCCAGTTCTGGGTACTCTCTGTGGAGGACGCGCGGCTCCTCGGGTCGGTGTCCAGCCGAGCCGCCGCGGGCGCCTGCTGCGCGCCCGTGGTCCTCCAAGGTAGACCCCCCCGATGGAAGGCCCGATCCAGGACCCCTACGCCTCGGTTGCTGTTCACGCGCCGCGCCCCCGCGCGCAGGCGGGCCGCGCCGCGCGGATCGCGCTGCTCGTCGTGGCGCTCTTCGCGTCGGTCGGGTTCGGCGCGCTCGTGGTGGCGCCGCGCCTCGGCGGTCCCGCGCCCGCGCCCTCGAGCGTCGTGGTCGCGCGGCCGTCTCCTGCGCTCCTCATCGCGATCCGCGACCTGTCGCGGCTCGAGACCACGGAGGTGCACGTCGAGAAGGTCGTGGATCTGGCCGACCGGCAGAACCGCCTGTTCGGTCTGGTGCAGGCCACCGACGCCCTCCTGCTCGTCGCGGTCGGCCACGTCACGATCGGCGTCGATCTCGCGCGGATCGGCGAGGGCGACATCGCGATGGAGCCGGAGACCGGGGTCGCGCGGCTCACGCTGCCCGCGCCCGAGGTCTTCTCGACCCGGCTCGACGAGGACGAGACGTACGTCTACACGCGGTCGACGAGCCTGCTCGCGCGGCGCAACGAGCAGCTGGAGGGGCGGGCCCGGAAGGAGGCGACGGCGGCGATCGAGAAGGCCGCGCTCGAGGGGAACGTGATGGCGCGCGCGAAGGCGCAGGCCGAGCGGCAGATCACGGCGCTCGCGACGCAACTCGGCGCGAAGCGGGTGGAGATCCGCTGGCGCGAGGTCGGCGGCGGCGGGGGCTGACACGGGCGGGCGCATGGCTCGCTCCGTCACGCCGCGGGAGAGCCGTTTGCGCTTGTCGTGGTGGTGGTTGAGCGCGTGTCGCGGGCTTGGTTCGTGGCGCAGGCCTGGCGGAGGATGGGCACCGTGAACGCGAAGGAGGATCCCTCTCCGACGCTGCTCTCGACCTCGAGCGATTCGTGGTGCGACTCCACGATCGCCTTCGCGATGAAGAGGCCGAGGCCGAGCCCGCCGTTGTGTTTGCGCCGCTCGCCGAAGTAGCGCTCGAAGATCCGGGGCAGCTTGTCGGCGCCGATGCCGAGCCCCGTGTCGGTCACGCTGAACCGCACGAAACGGCCTGACACGTCGGCGCGCAGGGTGATCGTCCCGTCGGGCGGCGTGAACTTCAAGGCGTTGACGGTGAGGTTGGTGAGGACCTGAAGGATGCGATCTCAGTCGCAGAGCACGGGGGGAGCCCCGCCGGAGCTTAGGAGCGCATCTGGATGCGCTTCGCCGCTGCTTCATCGGCGTGGGTCTCGACCACCTCGGCGAGCAACGCCCCCGCGGACTCGGGCGCGAGGTCGAGCGCGAGCCCTCCGGAGTCGATCAGGGACGTGTCGAGCAGGCTGCGGAGGAGGCGGTTCATCCGCTGCACGGTTCGGTGCACGACGGCCGCGCGCCGCGAGAGCTCGACGCCGGCTTCCGTGGTCGAAGCCCTCGCGATCAGGCTGGCGTTCGGATCGATGACGGCGAGCGGATCCCGGAGATCGTGGGCGACCATCGCGAGCGTGTGCTCTCTGACCTGCGCGGTGGAGCGCTCCGCTGCCGCGGCGTTCTCGGCCAGCTCGCGCGAGGCGCGCTCAAGCCGTACCGCCCGCGCCACGTTCTCGCCAAGCATGCTGAGCGTCGCGCCGATCAAGAGGAACAGGACCAGGCCGACGAGGTCTGCGGGATGGCCGAGCTGAAGGACGCCATGCGGCTCGAACCATCACGCGGCGCCTGTGAGGCAAAGCATCGTTGCGAGTAGACCCGGCCAGAGCCCGCCGACCCAGGCGCTGGCGATGATCAGCACCGCGTAGAACAGGACGAGCGGGAGCTTCAAGGAACCACACCGGGGGCACCTAGGTGGCGAGGAGAAGCGCGACCGCGCCGGAGAACAGGGCTGTTCCATAGCGTATGACGAGCGAGCTCGAGTAGCGCGCAGGCAGAGAGCTCATCATTGGCGCTGAAATTGACCTCGCCGGTCGGGCGCTGCAAGCAGGCATACGCGCCCGGCGCTATCGATTTGGAGGGCGGGGGGCGATGCTAGCGTCGAGGGCGCGCAACACGCTACAACGAGAGCACCGGGCAATCAGAACGACGCGGACCCCTCTCGCGAGTCGCGATCCAATACGAACCATGCGATCGCCTCGGCCCCGACGTACTTCGTCAGCGCGTAGTTCGCTCCGGAATTAATGACAACTCCGATGCCGAACGGAAGCACCTTCTCGAGCGCTTTGCGGGAGAAGACGATGCCGAGCTTCTTGAACAGCTCTTTGATCGCCTGCAGCGACGCGCCCTTCAAGTACTGGCGCAGCATGTTCACCCCAGCCTTCGAGGCGATGCGGGTCGTGGCTTCGATGCCAGCCTTCTCGAGCGCTCCTCCTGCGGCGATCAAGAAGCAAAGGTGACGAGCGTCCTCGCTGTCGAGATCCCAGCCGAACGCAGCCGCCAGACACATGCACATGTCGACCTGCAGCTTCATGCAGAAAGCCGCGTCGGCGAGACCCCCGCCGAGCATCGTCACGGCCGTGCCGACACCGGGGATCACGCCAGCAAGCGCGGTGGCGCCTCCGCTCGTCGCTGCAAGGCGACAGTAACGTTTGACGACCATCTTCGCGACCGCCTCCTGGTGGGCCTGCTGCGACGCACCCGGATTGTCTCTTCGACTCTGTTCGAGGTACTTGCCCACCATCGTTCGGGCATCATTGTGGTTGATCGCGAGCGCCTCGACCGCCTTGAGGAGGCGGCCTCCGGTTTCGTCATGCTCTGCTGTCATGAAATCCTCTCCCTGTTCGCCGAGCGGCTGGTGCTAGCAACGAACACCGGTTGCTGGCTGTGCTCGCGGCAATGGGGAAGCGTCGACCCGCCCGAGCTCAATGCAGCGGATGCTGTCGTGGTGTAGGTCGCTTACCACGCGCCGCTCGTGCGCAACATACGCAATGTTGCGTATGGTCCTCCGAGAGCGGATGGGCGAAGAGTGCGCGCCATGGGAAGCGCGGCCGATGCTGGGAGCCGGACTGAGATTGTAGTCAAGAATACGCTGCAAGTTGTTTTCATCAGCCGGCGTAATCCGGGCAGTCGATTCACGCTGGGCGGAACCTCTCGGTCCCCCTGCCGGCGCAAGCGCGGTGGCCGTGCCGCGCCGATCGGCCGGATCTTGCCCAGTGTGCGATGTCGCGGGCACCATCGCGGCCTCGAGGCGGCGCGTGGCGGCGCGCCGTGGCGAGGTGGGGATGTCGATCTCGAGCCGGAGGCTCCGAAGGAGTGTCGGAAGCATCAACGGGCGGCCCCGACTCGGCGCCGCCGAGAGAGGAGAGCGTTCTGAATGGCGTTTCCTGTGCCCTCAGACGAGATCGCGCTCCATGAGCGGGTTCTGGCGCGAGATCCCGTCGCGCCCGTGGATGTCTTCCAGGACCTGATGGATCCGCTGAGCAGCGCGATCCGGCACGACCTCCCGTGTTGTACGGAGGACGAGGCCTACGACAGCAGCGTCGACGCGGTGCTCGCCTACCTCGGCCAGCCGGAGAAGTACGACCGAACCAGGGGGCGACTCAGCACCTATCTATTGGACATCGCAAAGAAAAAGTCCATCGACCGGCTCCGTGCTCGTTCGGCCGCCGAGCGTCGCGATGAAACGTATGCGGCCCTCGTCGAAGTTCGCGGGACGGATCCGAAACAGACGATGGAAGCGAAGGTCGAGGCGCGGCAGCTATGGGAAATGGTGGAGGGGGTATTGCCGCAGGAACGCGACCGCCAAGCGATCGCGCTCATCCTTTCGGGCGAGAGCTCGACGGATGTGCTCGCGGAGGCGCTCGGCTTGACGGGAATGCCGGCAGCGGAGCTGCGGCGGCGGGTGAAGCAGCATCGGGACCGGCTGATGAAGGTGCTCGAGCGCCTGGAGGCGAGGCAGGGTCATGACGAAGGCACCTAAGTGGCTCGATCGCGCGTCGCGTCGCAGCGGCGAGTGCGAATGGACGCTGGGAGCGGCGCTCGACGAGTACTGTCGCACGGAGGGGAAGACGCGCGAGCAGCTGGCCGCGCTCCTCGGCTGCCGCGTGGACTCGCTGGACTGGCTCTCGCTGTGCAGGAAGCCGGATCCCGAGCGCTTCGCGGAGGACGTCACCAGGATCGCCGAGAGATTCCAGATCGAGGGACCCAGGCTCGCGCAGATCATCCGGCGCGTCGACGCGGTGGCTGTCCTGCGCCGAGCGACTCACGAAGAGTGCAATGAGCCGATGCTCCTCGCAGCGCGCGATCGCGACAAAGGGGCGGGCGGGTGAGCGAGCTCTGGATGGACGAGGCGTTGCGGACGAGTAAGCTCCGGCTCGGCTCGCGGTTTCCTCGAGATCTGAGGGCCGACGTCGATATGTACCTCCCGGTCACCACGGAGGTGATGCCAGGCCTGACCGTCAGCGCCGTCCGGTCTGCGCTGCAGCGCCGCAAGATCGAACATCACGTGAGCGACAGCGACAGGGAGCTCCACGGCTGCCTGGTGGCGCGAGGCGGTCACGGCTTCGTGTTCCTCGACGGCGCCGACGGGGAAGCGGAACGCAGGTTCTCGCTGGCGCACGAAATCGCTCACTTCATCGCCGATCACCTCGTGCCGCGCGCCCGCGCGCTCGAGGCCTTCGGAGAGCCGATTCGCCCTGTGCTGAACGGCGAGCGAGCACCGACGCGCGATGAGCGGCTGTCGGCGGTGCTCGCGAGGGTGCCTCTCGGTGTCCAGGTGCTCCTGATGGCTCGGGGACCTGGAGGCGCCGTCTGCACGTGGGATGTCGCGGAGAGCGAGCGACGGGCGGATCGCCTGGCGTTCGAGCTCCTGGCGCCAGCGGCCGCCGCGATGGCCAGCGTGCAGGGCATCCTGGGCGACGTCGAGGATCCCTCGCACCACGACCAACGCCAGGCTGCCGAGCACCTGGCCTCGCAATTCGGCCTCCCCGTCACAGAGGCGTGCTCGTACGTCTATCTGCTCCTGAGCAGGCGCCGGCGTCCGCTCAGTGTGGAGATCTTCGGGAGAAGGTAGGCATGCCGGACTGGCACCACGAGCCCAGCGCGGCCGACCCGCGGCCGCCGACGCAGCCCGCCGCGTCTGCGCCCGACGACGGCGTCGAGAAATTCATCGGCGACCCGGAGTACGAAGCAGCGTTCGGAGAGGAGCTCAAGCGAACGCTCGACGTCGACACCTGGGCCACCGGGCCCGACTGGGAGGGAGCGGTGGCGCGCCTCACGACCGAGGTGCGCTCCGCCGTGGATACGGAGGACGCGACACGACGCCTCGTCCGCGATGAGCTCCTGCCCAGGCTCGGGACGGCGCCGAACGCGCCCGCAGAGGCGGGCGTCTACCGAGCCACCCCGGATGAGCTGACGAAGGTGCACGAAGGCCTGCTCTTCCCTGGGCGCGTCGAGGCAGTCAACGGGACGACCGCATCCCACGCCACGCTGCCTCTCGGCATCACGCAGATCGGGGTGGCCATCTCGAGCTACGGCGGCGTCTCGGCGACCTTCGCGCAGCGCGTGTTCCGGAAGGAGATCGCCGGGAGGGCGGCCGACCCATTCCAGGCTGCGCTCGACATCATCGATCGGAGGCACGTGCGCTCGGGCGCGGGGTCGTCCGACGCGCTCTCCGAGCTCGTCCGGCGCGGCATCATGACGTATGCGGAGCGCAAGATCCTCATCGACAAGGCCACCGCAGACTGGCGGCTGGGCTACCGCGCGCCGTTTCCCTATGAGCTGCTCACAGGGTCGGGCAGTATGCGGTTCCTCGAGGCCTCGCTCGACGTGATGCGCCGGATCGTCGAGTACGAGCGGTTCGTCTTCGTTGCGAGCGACCCGAAGGAGCGCGGCCTGCTCACCTTGGGCAACGCCCTCGCCGCTGGCGAGTACGCCGTCATCGGGACGATTGAGTCCGCGATACACCCCGTTGTCCGAGGTGCGCACTACGCCACGAACAAGAAGGAGAAGGCGCTCGACTTCGTGCGTCAGAACGGATCGAGGGTGCTCTACGGGCTGTACTCGGCTTCGGAGCAATCACCACCGTGCATTTTCTACGCCCACCGCAAGCACGTCCACATCGCCGCGCGCATCGCGATCGCGGACAGCATCCTCCGGCCCGCGCGAGGGTTCCCGATGCTGCTCGACGTGGCCGATGCCACCTGCAAGAGCGCGTTCGGTGCTGCCGGCTTCGTCGGCCTCGTGCACAACGCGTACAGCCAGGCGGGCTCGCCCTTGCGCTATTTCAGCGACCGGGAGACGCGCGGATAGCGGAGAGAGGAGAGAGCATGAGCGCGAAGAACAGCGATCACACCGGGGCCACCAACGGGCTACCTCACGACTTCGTCAAGCCGTGTCCACCGGAGGCCCTCGCGGAGCTCGACGAGATCGCCGCGGCCGGGCGCGCGCAGTTCGACGGCCTGGACCCGGAGCTCGCCACGGCGGTTGGGTTCACCCACTTCGACACGTCCTCGAGCGCGGACAACCTCATCACCGTGCTGCTGGCCCGCGACGACCTGCACCGCCTCGCCTCGCAGACGCTCGTGCAGATCCGCTCTCGCGAGGACGGCCGCTCGTACCTCGGCGTGGTCGTGCGGGGCCCGTTTGCGGAGCCCGATGCCGTGTCGCCCAACTCGGTCATGGCGGTGAGCGTGGTCGTGCAGGGCAAGAAGCTCCAGTACACGTTCGATTACCACGGGCGTGCCGAGGTCGAGATCCTCGGAGAGAAGATCGGGGGAAACCTTATGCCGCCGCGGTATCGGCCGCGGCCCAAGAGCCCCGCCTACGTTATCGACGAGGCGGAGAGCAGCCGCGTCCTTGGCGTCGGCGGGGATCTGTGCCTGGGTCAGGTCGTCGGGTACCAGGACATGGAAGCGAGGATCCCGTCCAAAGACAAAGCGGTGCTCCCACGCCACACGGGCATCATCGGCACGACGGGGGGCGGCAAATCGACGACGGTCGCGTCGCTCATCCACAGCGCGCAGGAGGCCGGCATCGCAGCGGTGGTCTTCGACGTGGAGGGCGAGTATACGCACATCGACGAGCCGACCGAGCACGGCGCCATGCTGGACGCGCTCGAGCGGCGCGGCATGAAGGCGCAGGGCGTGCGCGAACTGCACATTCACCACCTGATCGGACGCGAGACGACGAACCAGGAGCACAAGAACCTCCACCCGTTCGCGCTGAAGTTCTCCAGCCTATCGCCCTATGCGATCGCCGAGATCCTGGAGATGTCTGACGCGCAGCTGGAGCGGTTCAGCCGCGCGTACGAGGTGACGAAGCTGCTCCTCAAGGACTTCCAAATCTTTCCGGCCAACGACGCCGAGGAGCGCGAGGCGTTCGAGGTGGACGAGCTGACGACGGGTTACCCGCGGATGACCATCCATCAGCTCATCGACGTCGTGAACGCCTACATTTACACGATCAGCAGCGAAGGCAAGGCCGAGGTCAAAGAGGAGGCGAAGGCGGGCGGCCGGCGTCGGGGCGCCGGATCTGCGGGCTTGGAAGCCATCGGCGCGGAGGGCGACGCAGACCCTACGCCCGCGAGCACCCTGCAGCTCCACAGCGAGTTCAAGGCGAGCCCTTCGAAGGTCCGACAGCGCGTCGCCGCGCATCTCATCAAGAACGAGATCAGCTGGAAGGCGCTCGCGGGCAAGCTCCATCGGCTACAGCGGCTGGGCATCTTCGACGTCCCCGGCATCGCCGGCGCCGACTACGCGTCGATGCTCACCCCGGGGCGAGTCTCCGTGATCGATCTCTCCGACACGGACTCACCGCAGCTCAACAACCTGGTCATCGCGGACCTGTTGCGAGGGCTCCAGGACGTGCAGGAGGTGCGCTACAAGAGGGCTGCCGCCAGCGGCGAGCCCGTCGTACCGAGCCTCATCATCATCGAGGAGGCGCACGAGTTCCTCTCGGCGCAGCGCATCCACCAGATGCCGGTCCTGTTCCAGCAGGTCGCTCGCATCGCGAAGCGCGGCCGCAAGCGCTGGCTGGGGCTCGTCTTCGTCACCCAGCTTCCGCAGCACCTCCCGAACGAGGTGCTGGGGCTGCTGAACAACTTCATCATCCACAGGATCACCGACAGCGCCGTCATCCATCGCATGCAGAGGACGGTGGGGAGCATCGATGAGAGCCTCTGGAACCGTGTCCCACGCCTTTCGCCCGGTCAGGCGCTCGTGTCCTTCGCGAGCTTCGCCCGGCCGCTCATGGTCGCGATCGACCCGGCGCCCTGCAAGCGTCTCCTCGTGGATTGAGGGGGAGCCTGCCGGCGACGTCGCCGAGGCTCGGGCCGGTGGTCGACGAGGGGTTTTGCTGGAGGCCACGATCTGGTCTGGGAGCTCCCCGGGCGTCTACCGGAACCGAGCCGTCAGCTCAGCGCGGGACCGGACCCCGAGCCGTTTGTAAATGTTGTTCACGTGCGTCTCTACCGTGCGCACGGAGATGCGGAGCTCGCCGGCACACTCCTTGGCCGACATGCCAGTCGAGCGGAGCATGCGCGCGATCGTCAGCTGTTTCGCCGTCAGCCTCGTCTCCTCCAGCGGTATCAGGCCCGCCTCGTCCGGTCTTGCAGCTGGCACAGCCGCGAACTCGCAAATTCGGATGAGATAAATGTCTTCACAAATAGCGTGCGCCTCTTTCGCGAGCAACATGGTAGAGACCTCGATCCTCGAGCCCGCTGCGCCCATCACGGGCCAGGTCCGTCCTCCGCGGGTCTGTTCGAGCGCGCGCGTGACGAAGCGTTCGAGCAGTCCTCGCCCGCCTTCGATCCCGGCGTCAGGTAGGTAGCGCACGATGAGCATGCGCGCGCGTCGGTTCAGCTCGACGAGCCGCAGCTCGCGTGTAACGCAGAGATATCCTAGCGTATCCTCGTCCACGATCTGCGCCAGGATCGACTGAGACGGGATGAGCGGCACCTTGATCCTCTCGAGCGCCTCCCGAACCGTGGGCAGGAGGGGTGCGAGCAGGCGGCGGTGGCGCGCGGTGAACTTCTGCCGGTCGTGGAGCGCGAAGGTCAGGAAGCGGTGCTCTGCGCCGCTCGAGCCGGCGGGCCTCGTGGATAGCTTGTACCCGGCGGACTCGCCCAGACCAGCGGCGCGAAGGTCGGCGAAGAGCTTGAGCTCCTCGCGGAATCGGCCGGTGATGGTCTGGGTATCGGAGATGAGCGCCCCCGGCGGCGCGTCGCGCAGGGGCGAGAGCATGCGGGCGAGGTGCTCCGCCGGCGTGTTGATCCAGCCCTCGAAGACGCTGTCAGGGAGCCTTACGACGTGGCTGACCGCCGCGCCGAAGCTGGCGCATACGGAGCCCACGAGCCCACCGGCGATGGGCACACACTGCGCGAGGGCGTCGAAGAGGGCCTCCGGTGCGCCCTGGACGGAGATTCTCTCAATCAACCGCCGGGTGTGTTCGACGCGTCTCTGATCCGCTGTGTCCACCGATCACCTCCTGCCTAGACCATAACTTCCTTACCACACGGCGCCGGTCATCTCACGTCGACAACTGATTCCGTCAGTTTCGACGTCCTGCTCCGAAGGAGAGGTGGGGTTCGGAGCGGGCGCCGGTCGTGCCCGCAGTAGCCCCGTCGATCCGCGCAGCTCCGCTGCGGAGCGGGAGGATTCATGCGTCTTCTCAAGAGTCGTTCCATTCTCGTTCAGGAGCCCATCGAGGCCGCGCGAGCGGGCGGGCTTCGCGTTGGTGTGATTGCGGATGGGACCGGGAGGGGCGGCGAGAGGGGCATCTCCGAGGGGGCGCGACGCACCGTCGAGGCCGCGGAGCGCTGCGCTGCGCGCGGCGATGTCGCGCTGCTCGCGGTATTCATCCTCTCGCCAGAGAACCTCCGGAGAGGCCGGCGTTTCCACACCGCGCTCCACGCAGAGTTCCTCCGCCTCGTGGAGGCCGTGGAGGCTCGGCGGGTGCTCGAGGGCGTACGCATCGAGCTGTATGGCCGGCTGGATCGCCTGAAGCGAAAGGGCGGCGCGGCGCGGCGGCTCGCGTACGTCATCGAGCTACTCGTCGAGGCGACGAGGGGTGTAGCGGAGCCGAAGGTCCGCCTCGTGCTCGGCATCGACTACGACGGCTGGGCACCCCTGATGCTCGGGCTGGACGTCCTCATCCGGACCGGGATGGAGGCGTCCGGCGCGCTCCGCCTCAGCGGCCTGCGCGCACACCCGGGCCTCGCCTGCGTGTCGACGATGAAGCTCTGGCGCAACTTCGATGCACGTGATCTCGACGAGGCGATCGCGCGCGTGGAGCACGATCTCCCCACGGCGTTCTCGCCGGGATACTCCGCTGACTTCATCACGTCGTTTCTTCGCGAGATGCTCGACACCGACGTCCCGTCGCCGCTCCGGGTCGTCGTCCCGGTGGCTGCGTCGGGGCCGGCGCTCGCCGGGGCGCTCGAGGACCTCGAGGTCGGCCCGCTCGGCCGGCAGACCCGCCTCGCGGTGAGCCTCGCTCTGGAGCCGTCGAGACCGCGGCGGCGCTTCGGCGCGCGCCGCGGGGCCACGCAGCACGTGCTCCTCGTCGGCCCGGCGTGCAGATCGCGGATCGACGCGGAAGCGCCGTTCACGGCGATCATCGCGCCGAGCCAGCCCGATCCGATCGTTCGCTTCGTGGACCGCCCGCTCGGCTACGCGAACGCCCATGTCGCCGCGCCGACGCCGACCGGGGTGGTGGAGGGCCTTCGCCGCGCGGTCCGCTTCGACGCCAGCCATCCGCCGCGCTTCGGCGCGGCGCGCGCGGCGCCAGCGTACCCGGACGACCCGGCGCGCCGCGCCTGGACCGCGCACATCGATGCGCTGCAATCGCTCCTGCGCGCGCGACCGCATGACTCGGTCGAGAAGGCCGCGCTGGAGCTCGACGGCGGGGTGAACGGCGCCGATCCCGGACTGATCGCCGATCTCTTCGTGGCGAGGGAGCTCGACGGGGCGATGGCCGCGGGGCTCCTGAGCAGGGACGCGCACTGGGCGCGGCAGGCCGTCGGCTACGCTCTCACGGCGTTCGGGATCACGTTCCGGCAGCCGAGCGCGAGCGATGTGAGGGGGGAACAGTGGGAGCGCGTCGCGCGCCCCCTGGCGAGGATCATGCTCGTGCTGGCGTCGAGCGATGAGGAGATGAGCGATCGTGTCTTCAGCGAGCGCGACGAGGAACAGCGCGCGCGGCTTCAGGGGGCGATGCGCTACATCCTGGAGGCCATCCGGGGTGCGCCGGAGCGCCCGGCGCCGGACGTGCGCGGAGCGGCGTCCGTCGCTGCGATCGCGCGCGCCTGGAGGGAATTCTTCACGTGTTATGGAGCTGCGGCGCACCCGACCGTGATCGCCAGCGTGCGTGAGGCAGCCGAGGCGCTGTACGCCGCGAACCTGAACGAGCTGTCCCCAGAGGTCGTTGATGAGCCTCTCCTCCGCCGCTTCGAGCGGCACCGCTCACGCCGCACGGCGGCCGCCATCGAGCTGCGGTACGCGGCGGCGGCGCCGGCGCCGGTGGCTCGCCGGATCCGCGGGCTCCTCGCCGCGGCTGAGCGGGATCCAGCCTCCGGCGACGAGCTCCGCGAGCTGCGGTTGCTCTGCTACCTGGGCCCGATCGCGCCGGGGATCGGCGCGGGCCTCGCCCTCCGGTCGATGGCCGCCACCGAGCAGGCGCACGCGATCACGGACGAGGCGGCGGCTGCGCTGGCGCGCGTCACGCAGCTGATCGACTACTACTTCCGGATCGCCAACGACCTCGCGTTCCTCGACGACGCGATCTCGGGGGATCGAGACCGGAAGCGCAACGCATGGACCGTGCTGGTGCCGGGGCACCTCCTCGGCAGGCTCCGCGAGCGCGCCGTGGTCGACGCCCTCGGGACATGCCGCCGCGTCGCCGCGTGGATCCATGACGAGCTGCAGCGCGAGCTCGTGGATCTCGAGGGGCGCTCGCCGCACCACGCGAACTGGCTCCGCAGGGCTGTCGCCATCGGCAAGGAAGTCTATGAGGCCAGCCATTACGAGCGCCTCTGTCGCGACGCGATGCTCGCGATCCTCGGGCGGATCGAGCAGCGCTGACTGCCTGCGGGACGGACGGCGGCAGCGCCGAACGCGTCCGTGCCCCTCGCCAGGCGAGGATCTCGGGTCGACCCTCGAAGGCCCGAGGCCGTCAGGGGTATCGGCGGATCACACCCTGTCTACGCTCACCCATTCGGCCTCCGTAAATGTGCGTACGTGTCGGGTTTTGCTTGCGCTGCTGCGCCTCGTGGAGCATTGCTGCTCGCGAGAGGCGAAAGATGGTGGACGACCCCCACAGTCTCGCTCGCCGACACCACCATGGCGCAGAGCATGGAGTCCATGAAGCTCGTGGTCCAGGGCCGGCGCGCGTGGATCGAAGGAGAAAAGCCATGGCGAAGGTCAGCCCTGTTTATTCGAACAACCCCAATTCCAAGAAGGTCTATCACAACAATGACAAGTGCACGGAGATAAACAACATCGAGAGGGAGAACCTGCGAAACGGCACGGACAATAGACCGCTCTGCGAGCATTGCGCAAGGCTCAACGCACAGGGGAAGTAGCGCGTAACAACACCTCGTAAGATGCCCGTCGATGATGCCATCGCTCAGGGGACCTCAAATCGCCGCGAAGATATCGCGAGAAGCACGATGATCGGCCACGGTTCTGCCGAGCGCAGCGAGGAGCCTCTCGGGCCGGTCGCCGCGCATGCTCGGCATCGCATGATACCAGTACAGTTCATGACGGGAGAGCGAGTTCGTGCGCTTGTTGTGTGCCTGGACGAGATGCACGGTGACGTCGAGCAGCCGACGAAGAATCGAGAGGAGGAATTTGCCATGCGAGCCAAGGCAGAACTGTGCTCACTGGTCGGCACGACAGAGCCGACGCCGCAAAAGCCGAAGCAGGCTGCGGGCGAGAAGAAGCCGAAACGTAAACGAGCGCGGCGTCCATTCGACGATCTTTACGGCGGGCACACGCGAGTTGCCGTCAAGGATTCGAAGGAGCAGATCGAGCGCCTTCTGGATGAGCACGGTTGCACGTCGAAGAGCATCGGCGATGAGGCAGGCATTGCGCACGTCGACTTCCGATTCCACGGGCGCCGGATCCGCTTGACGTTCCAGATTCCGTCGCCGGCAGAGTCCCGTCTCCTCGACGGGGGGAGGCGAGAGCTAACGGACGAAAAGGCGTGGGCGCTGGCTCAGCAGGCGCTGCGGCAGCGCTGGCGGGCGCTGTTGTTGGGGATCAAGGGCCGACTTGTCCTGGTTCAGTCGGGCGTCACCAGCATGGAAAACGTGTTCCTCGCCGAGACGGTAGATCCCGCGTCCGGTCTCACGGTAGCCGAGCTGATTGAACAGAAGCGCATTTTGCCTGCGCTCGCTCCGGCAGCGGCGCCGATCCTCGACGCCGAGTTCGTTGAAGATGCGCATTTCGAGATCACCTCCTTCAACGGGCGGGTATCGGGCGGCGCGAATGCCTGATCCGCAGCGGGGGGTCGACCTGCTGCGCCTCTTTGAGCATGCGCTCGATCCGCGGCACGTCGATGACGTCGGCGGCAGCACATGCAGGATTGCGTCGAACACGTCCAGCGCCCGCAGCGCGCGCGGCAAGCTCAAGTCGCGCCGTGCCGCCAGAAGCTGCTGCACCAGCTGATAGGTGGGCGTGAACAGCACGCTCCGTCCCGCGTCGACCAGCGCGCACGCCAGATGGCTCTTGCTCACCCCGGGCATGCCGAAAAGCAGCAGGTTGCCGGCGTGATCCACGAAGTCGCCCCGCGACAGTTCCTGCACTCGCAGCAGCGCCGACTGCGACACACGCGTCTTGTCGAGCGTGTCGAACGTCTTGCCTGGCGGCAGCTTCGAGGCGCGCCGCAGCCGATTGGTGCGCCGCTCCTTGCGCTCCGCAGCCTCGAGCTCCAACACCTCGGCGACCACTCCGAGCGCCTCGCCGTGCCCGCCGGCGACCAGGGGCCGCACCAGCTCGCCGGCCGCCGTCGGCAGCTTCCACTCCGACAAGAGCGCCGTGATCCAAGCGCCCATCTCGGGCGTGTATATCGCGGCGCTCATTACGCCCCTCCGGCCGCGAGCAGCGCGTCATATTGACCGAGGTCGGGCACGCCGATGCGCAGCGTCGGCACTGCCGGCGTCCCCGGCTGTGTCAGCGCCTTGACCGCGGCGTAGTCGAACGCTTCGGTCTGCGCGAGCAGCGCCGAGGGTACGGACCGGTGGCCTGGGTAACGGTTCAGACCGGCAGCGTGGGTAGCACCCGGACGAATCGGGAGCTTAGGTGACACATGTCGTAGAGGACCGGCGACGGAGGAGCGCTGGTGCCCTGGAGAGAGACATGTTCAGTGGACGAGAGGCTTCGATTCATCGCGCAAGTCAACGAATCGGACCGGACGTTCGCGGAGCTGTGCCGGCGGTTCGGCATCAGCCGGAAGACGGGGTACAAGTGGGTCGAGCGCTACGCGCAGGCCAGACCGAGCGGCCCGGAGGAGCGGCGGCCCGTGGCGCACACGTTCCCGCATGCGACACCGGCGGTGATCGTCGACGTGCTGGCTGATCGAGCTGCGGAAGGAGCGCCCCACGTGGGGGCCGAAGAAGCTGCGCGCACGGCTGGAGAGCCTGGGTCTGGAGGGGCTGCCGGCGGCGAGCACCATCGGCGAGCTGCTCAAGAAGCACGGGCTGATCCGGCCCATCGGCGGCGCGTGGTGACACCGCCGACCGCGATGCCAACGGCCGCCACGAGCGAATGCACAAGACGTTGAAGGCGAAGGCGACATCGCCGAGCGCCGATGACGTCTGGGAGCTGTACTACGGTCTGGTTCTGCTCGCGCAGGTCACCCTCAAGAACAAGGAGCTGAAGCTGGCCAGGGCGCGGTGACCTGCGCGAACTCACGCCGGATCATGAGGAGAGGCTCGTGTGTACCGCGACCACGGGGAGCGGCTCGTGTATAGATCCTGGCGGTCCGAGAAAGTGCGGCGAGCGTGTCGCGTCGACGAGGATCCGGTCCCTGTTTCCAGTCCTCCCGGAGCAGGGACCTGTAGCTCAGGAACGTGTCACCGCAGATCCGGGTCAGAAGTGTTACCAGGGCTCCCGGTCGTTCACCTCGGCGCCCTCCTGCGCAGCCCCGGCGCTCCTGCTGCGCAGCCCCGGCGCCCTCCTGCGCAGCCTCGGCGCTCCTGCTGCGCGGTCCCGGCCGTCCTCCTGCGCAGCCCCGGCGCCCTCCTGCGCAGCCCCGGCGCTCCTGCTGCGCGGTCCCGGCCGCCCTCCTGCGCAGCCCCGGCGCCCTCCTGCGCAGCCCCCGCGACCCTCCTGCGCACCCATTCGGGTGTCCTATCGTATGATCGCGTGCCTCCTGCGCGGCCCCGGCAACCCTCCTGCGCATCCACTTTGGTGTCCTATCGTACGATCATCTGGCTCCTGCGCAGCCCCGGCGCCCTCCTACGCGCCCAGTTGGTGGTCTACGTTACCATAGCGCGACGCCTGTGCACGGCCGTCGCCGCTGCTGCGCAGCCTCGGCGTCCGTTTGCGCTGGGCCTCTGTCTCCTTGCGCCCTTGCGCCCTTGCGCCCTTGCGCCCTTGCGACGAAAGCGTCGGTATCGTGCTCTCCTGTGACCCGAAGCCTCGGCGGCGCCGATTCCCTCATTGAGCGACCGCGCCTCTGCTCGGAGGGGCGCTGACCTCGACAAGGAGACATCTCATCGCCATGGCACCGAAGGCATCCACCGCCGTTTCATCCAGGACCAAGAACGCCCAGAACACGCGCGCTTCGAGCGACGCCGGAGGCGCGCACCGCTCGTCGGGCGGTGCGCCCGAGTTCACGCTGAGCGCCGAGCGAGAGGCCGAGCTGCTCCGAGAGGCCGAGTCGCTCGGCGATAACGCCTCTCTCTTTCCAGGCAAGCTCGCTCGACGCGTCATCTGGTCGAGCCGCATCCAGCTCGCCGCCGAGCGCGATGCGGCGGATCTCGTGCGCACGCCGTTCCCCGACGACGAGCCCCCGCTCACGCGCGAGGAGATCCGCGGGCTTCGTGAGAAGATCGAGCTCCTGCGCGTCGTGCAATCGCGCTGGCAAGCGGCGCAGCAGCGCCAGGAGCGGGCCGCCGCGGCCTTCGAGAAGCCGGCCGCCGAGGCCGCCCAGATCAAGCAATCGCTCCTCCGCTTCTTCGATCTCCGCTTCAAGAAGAGCCCCGAAGGGCAGAAGCGGCTCATGGCGATCCGGGCGGGCAGCGGCGACGCGGATCTGGTCCAGGACGCCTCCGATCTCCTCTTGCTCTGCTCCGAGCACGCGGAGGCCGTTCAAAAGGCGCCTCGCGACGAGGCCGCCGCGGCGGACCGCCTCCGCGAGCTCTCGCCGGTGCTCGCGCGCATGCTCGCCGACAAGACGCTCTCTCTCGAGACGGTGCGCTCGCGCAAGCTCCGCGACGCCGCGTACACCCTCGTCGTGAACGCCGAGCGGAGGCTGCGCGCCGCCGCGGAGTACTGGTACGCGGGCACCGACAAGATGAAGGACTATGCGCCGTTCCCCGTCTCCCGCGGCGCCCACGGCGGAGGAGAAGAGGAGGGGGCGGATGGCGAGTCGGAGGAGGCCGAGCCGGAAGACGGCGAGTCGGAGGAGAGCGAGTCGGGAGACGACGAGCCGGGCGATGAGGGGCAATCGCCCTGAGCTCGCGCATCACGATCGCCTGCGCCCTCAGCCGCGCCGTCGTCCTCGGGGATCACGTTGCGGCTCGTGTCGTGCACGAGGCGATCGGCCGTCGCGCAGCGCGCCGAGGGCCTTTGTGCGTCGCTTGTAGAGCGTAGAGAGAGGTAGCCCCGCGTCTTCTGCCACCTGGCCCATCGGGATCCCATCCAGATCGTGTGCCATGAGAACAAAGCGCAGCTGCGGATCAAGCTCGTTCACCGCGTCGATGGTGCCCGTTCTGATGCTGTGGGATTCCATCGCAGCAAAGGCATCCGGTGCTGGATCGGGCACATCGATCAAATCGACGAGCTCCTCCCTGCGGTGCTGCAACCGCTCGTGGTAGTGCGCGGCGACGTGCACGGCGATCGCGTTCAACCAGCGTTCAGGCCTGCCGCGCTTCGGATCGAACCTGGGCCAGCTCTCCCAGGCGTTGAGCCAGACTTGGCCTGCGACGTCGGCACGATGCCACAGCGGGACCCCCAGCCTCGCGAGCCAGCGCGGTACGGCGCGAACCAGCGCCGGGCAAAACAAGCGCGCGTACGCGGCGGCACGCTCGTCTTCATCCGACGGACGACCCATGGCTTCACCCTCTCTCGTGGGAAATCGGTAAGCGCCCGGCCAACGCCATGGGCACAGCCCCTTGCGGCTCTCGCCGGGGTCGACGATGCTGGGCGCGGGGCGGCGTCGGCCCACGACTCGGCGCGGGCACAGACGGTCCTGAAAGAAGGCCCGGCGAAGCGGCATCCGCCTGCGTCGCCGGCCGAGGCTCGCGTTGTTCAGGTCGCGTCGGTATCGCCGGCGCTCGGAGCAGCGCGCGACGATCTCGCCCATGCGTCGGGCAGCAACTCGTCCAGGCGGTCGCGCTGCCAGCCCGCCTGCAACCTGCCGATGACGTCTGTCGCCCAGGCGAGCGGGTTGACTCCGTGCATCCGACACGAGCCGAAGATCGTATAGCCGATGGCCAGGCGCTGAGCGCCCTTATCGGAGCCCGCGAATAAATAGTTTTTTCTTCCGAGGGCTACACGTCTTAGCTGCCGCTCGACTTCGCCGTTGTCTATCTCGAAGCGTCCATCCGTGAAGCAGCGCCGCCACGCAGCCGCCTGATTGATGGCGTACTGGGTAGCGATGCAGAGCGGCGTACCTGGTACGAGCCGAAGGTGCAGCTCGTGAATCCACTGATACAGCTCGTCCACAACGGGGAGCGACCGCTCCTGCCGGCGCGCCAGCCGCGCCTCCGTGGACAGCGCCTCCTCTTTGCAGGTCGACTCGATTCGGTAGATGGCTTTGAAGTACGAGAGCGCTACCGCCGCTCGCGCGTCGCCACCCTTGGCCGCCTTCTCGAACTTGGCGCGGATGTGCATCCCGCAGCCGAGCCGACGCTCCTCGGGCACGATCATCTCGCCGTCGTCGCCTCCGCGGAGCATCGCGCCATAGCCCGCGTACCCATCGCCCTGCAAGTAGCCGGTGAAGCCCTGCAGCAGCGCGGCTGGATGCTTCGCCTTCCAGTCCGGTGCGTACAGGAACGCCACGAGACCCGCCCCGACGAAGGCCCAGATATGACCTCGCTTCACCCCCGCCGGATGATCTCGATCCAGCACCCGCATCCCCGTGTCGTCGGCGCGCAAGTAGAACGAGTCCAGCACCCGCTCCGCGATCCTCTCAGCCACCGGAGCGAGCACGTCGAGCGCGAAGGCCGACCAGTCGCCCAGAGTCGACGGAGACAGCGACACGCCGAAGCGAGCGTATTGCTGCGACTGCCGGTACAGCGGCATCGAGTCCTCGAACTTCTCGACAAGGATGCTGGCGAGCAGCCCCGGTCCCGGACGCCCTCGGTCCATCACCTTCTCGCTGTCCGCCGTCGTTACACCCTGCTCCGGGCAGCGCGGGCAGGCGAGCTTCTCCCGCTGCTCCTCGATGATCTTGAACTGCGCCGGCACGAACTCGAGCACTTCGCTCGTACGATGGCCAATGCACTTCTTGTCCGCGCCGCACTGCGGGCACGTCCGCTCGGCCTCGGGGACGGGCACCACGCGCGTCTCACGCGGAAGGTGTTCGGGAAGCGGCGCGCGCCCGCCCCGTCCTCGCGGCGGCTTCGGCGGCTCAGGGGGTTGCGGCACCAGCCCCTGCTCCGGCTGCGGCGCAGCGTCCGCGCCGAGCTCCGAGCCCGCCGCCCCCGGCGGAGCTTCCGCCCCGAGCTCGGCGAACATCAGCATCAGCTGCTCGGTAGAGACCTGCTGGCTCTTGCGGCCGTACAGCTCGCGCAGCGCGCTTGCGAGCCTCGCCGAGAGCGCGGTGTTCTTGTCGCGCAGCTGGACCAGCAGTCCGAGCACCAGGTCGATGAGCTCCGGAAGCTGCCCGGCGGCCGCCAGCTGCTCGAGCTTGCTCCGCACGTCCGCCAGATCGGCGGGCAGTTGTGCCTGGGACTGAAGAGGACTGGTCACGTGGCGCGCGAGATAGCTATCCCACGCGCATCCATCAAGCTTTGCTTCGACGGAGCAATTTTTCTCACGCTGGGTCTCCAGCGCTTGCGCCGCACGGCCTCGGACAGGTCGAACCCTTCGAGCATCAGCGACAGCTCGGCCGCCTCGACCTCGACGTGGGTGGCCCCCTTGGGCAGGTCGCGGGCGAGGTGGAAGCGCCCGCGGGCCAATTTTTTCGCCACGATCATGTAGCCGGTGCGGTCCCAGAACAAGACGCGCACCTGGTCACCACGCCGATTCCTGAACACGAACAGATGCCCGCAGAGCGGGTCAGCTCCGAAGCGCTGAGAGACCAAGGCCGACAGCCCATCAAAGCTCTTGCGCAGGTCCGTGGGCTCGGCTGCGATGTACACGCGCACCGACGGCGGCAGCGTCAGCATGGCGTCTCCTCGGCCGCGAGCGCCAGGACCCGCTCGAGCGTGGCCGGGTCGAAGCCCGGCCGGACCCGCACCACCCGCCCGTTGGGCAGCGCGATCTCGATCGGCTCCGGCGCGACGATCGATGCGTCCGCCACCACGTGGACCGGCAGAAAGCGCGGTGCTTCGGTCAACGACGACGGCGAGGGCTGTGAGGGCCGGTCAGCTCGCAGCTTCCAGCGCCACCAGTAGAGCTGCTTCGGCTTGTATCCTTCACGCCGCGCGAACCTCTCGGCGCTCAGCCCGCTGCGCTCCCATCGCTCCACCCGCTCGGCCCACTCCGCCTTCGTCGCCATCGCTTCCTCCTTCGCGATGGGGATAGGTAACCGGCGCCACGCCGACGATCACGATGGCGTTGGTCGGGCGCTTACGGAAATCGCCCTTCATCGGATGATGTCGCGTACCCGCACTCCTGCGGCACCGATTCGCGGCCTTCCCCGCAGGCGTCTGCGCCCCAAGGAAGACGCCAGCCGTCGCTGCTCAGTCGAACGCGAAGCATGGCTGCGCTCACCCATGGTCCCCTACTCCCGGAAGCGTCGTGTTCAGCGCGGAGCGCTCCACGTCCTCCCAATCGGGGGCGTTCGCGGAACCCGGCCCGCCTTCGTCACGCTGGAGCGGGAAGCTCGTCAGGGTCGCGGCGCGACGGGCGAGCTCGGCCTCCGTGGCATTGCGGACAGGGAGCGACGACCGGAGCCGCGGCAGTGGAGGCGGCGGAGGCTTCGCCCGCGGGCTCCTGGCCACGAGCTCGGGAGGCGGTACCACGGGCGGGGGAACGTCGAGCGCGCGGGGAGGTACCGTCGGTGGAGTCGGCGTCGTCGAGCTCGGCGCCGCCGGTGACGCGGGACGCGCCGAGCTCTCGCGCTTGGTCACGGGCTCGCCGACCGGGATCACCACGGTCTCCTCTGCGTCCGTTCGGCGGTCGTCGTGCAGCCGCCATAGGCGCTCCCAGTACCGAGCAGGCGTGCCGGTGAAGGCCTCCAGCTGCCGCGCGAGGCCGGGCGTCATGGGGAGATCGCTCCTCAGCAAGCGCTCCACCTCCCTTGGTTCCAACCCCGTGCTCTCGGCCAGCTTTCTCTTCCACGAAGGCATCGTCGCGCAGAACGACTCGAGGACCGTTCCTGGCCAGGGGACGGGGCGCGCGCGCGCGTCCGTCAGCGCCGCGAGCGCCGCGTCGACGTGACAGTCGAGAAGGCGCCGGTAGCGGTCCCGCTCCCCCGCTGCCTGCTCTTTCGCATCGGCGAGGGCGGCCTCCTCGTCATCGTGCGCGTGCTCGCGCGCCTCGCGAAGCCCCCGCTCCCGTCCCAGCGCTTCGCGCGCGGTGACCGCGAAGCCGATCGCGACGCAGGCAATCATCGCGAGCCCGAGCGGCGAGATGAGCCACATCGCGCCAAGTAAATCCTCCATCCCATCCATCGCGTTTCGTCTCCTGGACGTGAACATCCTTGCCGGGACGCAAGGCAGATCTCGGCCTTGTGCTGTCCGGCGACATCACCTGCGTCACCGCCCGCCAGCTGTCGGAGTGACGACGAGGAGTCAGCGAATTCGCGTCAGGAGCGCTTCACGCTCCGCGGCGAGCTGTCCTTGCGGGAACTCCCGTGCGTGCGTCTCGAGCGATCGGCGCGCCTCTGCGACCGCGTCATGATCCTCGATGGCCCTTCGGGCCTCGTCGATGAGGCGCTGCTCGCGCTCGCTGACGGCTGGGACCACGGCGCGGACGGGGAGCGGGCTACGACGAACCGGCGCGCCTGAGGGAGCGGGCACCCGGGCGTCTCGGCCCTGCGCGGGCCGCGCGATCTCCTGCGCGGTCGGCGAGGCCGCCGCGCGCATGGGAAGTTGGGCCGGCGGCGGCGCGACCTCCTCCACGGCCGGCGCGGGCGCAGGAGCGCGCGCCACCACCGCCCGCAACCACGATTCCGGGTTGAACGAGTCCGGCAACGTCGAGAGGACGGCGCCGGTCAGCACGACGACCGCTCCCTGCGCCAGGATCTTGATGCCCAGGCGGCCCAACTTGCTCAGCCACCCCTCGCGGCCGCGCAGACCGAAGGCGAACGGGACGCACGCGACGTCGTCCCCTCCGTGCGGGTGCTGCCGCGCCCTCCGCCGTTTCACGGCCGCGGCGAGGTCCTTTAGCGCTCGGAGATGGTGTGTCTTCACCGTCTTCGGGTTGAGCCCCAGCTCGGAGGCGATCTCGACGAGCGGCACCTCCTCGAGCTCGTGCTTGATCAAGACGTCGCGGTACCTGGGGTCGACCTGGCTGATCAGGTCGCGGAGGAGCGCCTCCCGCTGCTGCTTGCGGAGCATCTCCTCCGGAGTCGGGCCCTCCGCCTGAAGCTCGTGGTCGTCGAACGAGGTCAGGACCTCCCCCCGACGGCGTGCGTTCCGGACGTGGTTCCGCGCCTGGTTCAGGACGATGGTGGCACCGTAGGCCGCCCGGCCCTCCCCGAGATCGAGCCGCTGATCCGCTTCCAGCCCCCGCAGCAAGGCCTCCTGCGCGACGTCCTCTGCGTGTCGCGCAGGGACACCGGATCGTCTCGCGAGGCGCCGGAGGAACTTGAAGCCGGTGGGGGTGCGGCCTGGCTCGCCCATAACCGGTAGAACACCTGAGCCGCCTGGAGGGCTTCAAAAAAATGCAGCGCGCCCCAGCGTCGGTCGGGTAATGTGCGACACGCGGGGGTGCGGCGTCCGCGACCGCAAGAGCAGCGAAGCTGCATTCCCCGATGGGGTGGGATTTTCTCATCTAACCGTTCAGGTCATGACACTTTCCGTGCCGTTGACGCGCCATCGCTGGCGCAAGTAGGGTCCTTGCATGCGTTTTGTCGGGCAATCGCTCTGGGCATGCCTGGTGCTTGGCGTCGCGATTGGCACGACGCATCCGGTCCGTGCGGAGGACAGGAATCCAGCCCCCGCACGAAGCGGCGATTCGATCGCAAAAGATCACCTTCGCCGCGCCCGGCAAGCTCGGTCGTCGGGCAAGTGGTCCGAGGCGCACGCTGCCTACACGGCGGCCTTCGAGGCGATCGACGCGACATCCGTCACAGAGAGGGAGGCCGCCGAGATCGCCGGAGAGCTGGGCCTCTGCGAGCTCAAGCTGCGCAAGTTCCGTGACGCGGCGGAGCACCTGGCCTGGAGCCTTGAGCGGCGCAAGGCGCTTTCTCCCGAGCAGCAAAGAGGCTTCGCGGATGGCCTGGCCAAGGCCGTTCCGTTCCTCGCCACCCTCTATCTCTCGGTGGATCCGCCGGATGCCGAGGTGTTCGTCGGCGGCAAGTCCATCGGCCGGCCCAGGCGGACCTACACACTGTTCTTCGAGCCTGGCAAGCACATGGTGCGGGCCCAGGCACCGGACCGCGGGGAAGGCACCCAGACGCTGGACGCGCAGGCGGGGACCGAGCCCATCATGACGTTCCAGTTGCTGCGCTCGGCCGAGAGCAGCGGCAAGGGCGACACGCCCGTCGTGCCCAAGCGCTCGAGCGCGCCGCCCGTTGCGCGCCCGCAGGCTCCCGGGCAGCCGGCGTCGTGGCCGGCGACGCTGCGCATCGCGGGGATCGCCGCCACGACGGCCACCCTGTCGGTGGGCAGCCTGCTCATGATCCGGGCCACGAATCTCGACGGCGATCTGAGCGAACGCCGCGACGGGCTCAACGGCGGCGCGACGCCGAGCGGGTCCAGGTGCTTTCAAGCGGCGGACAGACCGGCGTGCGCTGACCTGCTCCGCCTTCGAGACGAGCGCAACCTGTCCGCGGGCGTGGGCACGGCCCTGCTCATCACCGGCGGTGTGATCGGGGCAGCGACCGCCGCTTCCTTCTTCACGGACTTCTCCTTCCTGGGGCTCACGCCGGCTCAGGATCGGATCCACGCGTCGCCCGTGGCGACCGGGCGAGAGATCGGCGTGATGCTCGAGGGGTCGTGGTGACGACATCGGGGGCCGAGACGATGCGTTCGAAGGAAGGCCGGCGCGCGGCGCGGGGTGTCGTCGCGCTTGCGATCTGCGTGTGCGGCGCGAGCACGCTGACAGGGTGTCCGTACTCCGACCCTTGCTGGGAGGTGGAGGCGTGCGAGCCCGACCCGGTGCCTCCGCCCGGTCCGTGCGAGGGAGAGCCCGGCACGGCGCCGGCGCTGGATGAATGCGGCGTGTTCGTCAGCCCGCTGTCGGGTGACGACAGGAGCCCTGGCACGAAGGACGCGCCGGTGAAGACGTTGCAGCACGCGATCGGGCTCGCCGCGCACGGGCGAGGCCGCGGCGAGGACGCGACCCTGCGCGTGTATGCGTGCGGCGGGGAGTTCGCGGAGACGATCACGCTGCCCTCGGGGGTCGACCTCTGGGGCGGGCGCCTGTGTGACGGCGGGGACTGGTCGTACGAGGGCTCATTCGGCGGGCCCGATCACCCGACGATCATCGCTCCGCCGGGGGGGATCCCGCTGCGGGTCCTCCGGGAGGAGGGTAAGGCGGTCGCGGGGGACAACGCGACGTCGGTGATCGCCGGCGTGCGCGTCGTGGCGGCGGACGCCTCGGCACCGGATGGCAAGTCGTCGATCGCGGTGATTTTGAGCACGGGGGCCAGGGCGATCGTGCAGGACAGCGTGATCGTCGCCGGCAACGGCAAGGACGGGGAGCCGGGAGAGGACGCGGACACCGAGCGGGCGCCGGACGGCATGGCGGGGAACCACGGCGTGGACGCCTGCACCACGGATGCTGCCGTGGGCGCCCTTCCGGTGGTCACCGTGTGCGGCGACGGCATCGAGTCGACGGGCGGCTACGGCGGTGACGGTGGACTCGACGTGGGCGGCGATGGCGCACCGGGACAGCCGGCGCTCGCGGAGGATCCCAAGCTCGACAGCCACGCGGGGCTCGGCGCGGATCAAAGGCGATGCGAGGACGGGGGCGATGGCGCGAACGGCGCCGACGGTGGTCGCGCGGATGGCGCCTTGGGTCCAGGCTTCCTCAGCGACGATGGATGGACCGGTGTCCGTGGTGGGGACGGGAAGAAGGGCGGCGTCGGCCACGGCGGCGGCGGCGGCGGCGGCAGCAAGTCGCGCGGGCCCATGTTTGCGTGCCCCGTAGGTCTCCCCCAGAGTGGCGCTGCCGGCGGCTCGGGGGGAAGCGGGGGCTGCGGCGGCAAGGGAGGCGGGGGCGGCGGCTATGGCGGCGCGAGCATCGGTATCGTCGCGCTGGAGGGCACTGACCTGACTGTCGCGAACACCGACGTATTCACTGGCGACGGTGGCCGCGGCGGTGTCGGCGGAACAGGCCAACCGGGTGGCGTGGGGCGGTCCGCCGGCAACGGCGGGCGGGGTTATGCTGGAGAAGGCATGTGGCATGCGTGCGAGGGCGGCGACGGAGGCAACGGCGGTCGCGGAGGTGATGCCGGCGGCGGGCTCGGCGGCGCGTCCGTCGGCATCGCCTACGTGGTGCCCAACTTCGCCATTCGACCCGGCACCACGGTGAGTGTCGGAGGCGCCGGTGACGGCGGTTTCGCGGGGAACGCCGGCACGGAGGACGAGGTGGGCAAAGGGGAAAGCGGCCCACGAGGTCAACTGGTTGCCTTCCCAGCGGCAAGCGAGCCGCTGCATTGAATCGCGCCGCGCGACACGCTGCCATCGAGGGATGTCCATGAACCTGAATTCCGCGATCCTCCTCGTCGTTGCGCTGCCGCTCGCCTCGGCCGGCTGCGGGACCGCACCGGGGGTGGACGACCCGAACGGTGCGCCGCCGTGCGACGGACCCTCGACGTGTGGAGGCGATCCGGTCCCCGAGTCCGTCTGCCTGGAGCAGCTTGCGAAGGGTCAGCTGGTCGACGGCTGCGGCGTGTTCGTCAACCATCCGTTTTTCGGCGGTGACGACGCGAACCCCGGCACGAAGGACAGACCGGTTCGTTCCCTCCAGCGCGGCATCGAGCTTGCGCGCACCGAACGCGGTCGCGTGTTCGCCGCGAGCGATAGCTTCGAGGAGTCCATCACGCTCCCCTCCGGGGTGGATATCTACGGAGGCTTCAATGTCGTCGATTGGGAACCCCTGAAGGACACTCCACTCCCGTCGCAGGGCATGAGCCATGTCCTTCCCTCGGTCGGGCAGATCGCGCTGATCGTCGAGCCGGCCCGCGCCGGCGACACGGGGGCAGCGGACGGGGTCTCGATCATCGATCACATGTTCATCCGCAGCCAAATACATATCGGGATGATCGTTCGGTCGGGCGCCGCGGTGGAGATCGTCGGAAGCTGGATCGAAGCCGACTACGGATTGGGGGGCCACGATGGGGACGGATGGCCGGGCCGGGCAGCGGAAGGACCGGACGGGCAGTATGGGGGAGACGCGTGCTCCGCAGCGACGGTCCCGGGTGGGGCTCGAGCGGTGAACTCCTGCGAGGGAGGGATCCCGAGCGTCGGTGGCAAGGGGGGCGACGGGCTCGCCGACGGCGCCGGAGATGGGGAGGACGGCGAGCCCGTACCCGAGCCGAACCCACGGCACCAGGGAAGTGGAGGACGTGGCAGCCAGGCAGACGGGGGTTGCAGCAGCGGCACCACCGGGGAAAGCGGCATGTGGGGCGCCGCCGGCGCACCGGGCAAGGGCCGCGGGCGGCTCGATGAGACCGGATGGCACGGCGATTGGGCCGGCGACGGCGCCCGGGGGATGCCGGGCCAAGGCGGCGGCGGGGGCGGCGGGCGTCGCGGTGGGCTCGCGGTGTGCGGCGTGGCCACCCAGGGCGGCGCCGGCGGCGGCTCCGGAGGCGCGGGCGGTTGCGGGGGGCGGGGCGGCCGAGCAGGCGGGAACGCCCAACCGAGCATCGGGATCCTGGCGCTCCACGCGAAGGTGACGGTGCGCGATAGCTTCATCATCAGCGACGACGGGGGCCAAGGCGGCGACGGCGGGGAGCCGGAGGAGGGCGGCAAGGCCGGCCGAGGCGCTCCAGGAGGCGCCTTGGGGGACGGCATGTGGTCCTGCCAGGGGGGCAGCGGCGGCCCCGGAGGCGACGGCGGTTACGGCGGCCCCGGGCGCGGTGGGGACTCGATCGGCATCGCCTACCTCGACGAGGACCAGCTCACGCTCGAGCGGGTCACCTTCGAGATCGGGCTGCCGGGCCCGGGCGGCACGAGCTGGGATTGGTCCGGCGACGTGCTCACGGGGGAGGACGGCATCGCCGTCGAGACGTTTCGGTTCCCTGAGTAGCCGAAGTCACGTCATGGGAGAACGGCACAGACCTCCACGACGGCTACCACGATTGCAGGGATGCAGGCAGCGAAGCGAACCGCCGTGATGCCAAGAAATCATGGGAGTAGGAGAGGACATGCCGGGACGGCCCTCCTGCTCTCCTCTTTGCGATCGCGGCGGCTTTTCTGCTGATCGGGGCACCTTCCAGCACTCGTGCTACGACGAAGCTACGGGTTCCGAGTTCACGGGCCAACTCGCCAGGAAGCTCCAGGCCCAGGCGACCATGGCGGCCGGCGGCTCGCCTTCGCCGTCCCACGAGGCGACCAGCGCTTCGAGCTCGCGCGCGGCAGCTTCGAACTCGCGCCTGGCAGAGACGCCCCATCGAGTCATCGGCGGATCGAGGAGCACGCGAATCTTCGCGAGCGCATCTATCAACTCGTCCTTGCGAAGGAATCCATCCGTCTTCACCACGTAGTAGCAAGAACCGCTCTGCAACTTTGGCATCAGGGGCCACAAGATGCAATAGAGCGCTGCGAGCACCGTAAGCACCGCGATGAGCGGCTGTGTCAGGTTGCCCGCTTCGATCTGCACGCCAGGTGCCGACTCATCAGAGGGCGATGGCTCCACCCACGTGTGATAGTCCGTGAACAGGCAGTCGTAGATCCTAGCCTCCCCGGGCAGACGCAGGCCCGCCATCACATCGGGCACGAGCACGGTCCCGATCTCCGGCGGCATGCGTTCGCAACCGAAGGTTGCTTCGATGTCGCCGGAAATCCACTCCGCGCAGGGCTGCTCGTCAGGCAACAGATCGAAGGTGGCATATTTCTTCGTGATGATGGCGAATTTTTGGCCATCGTCCGGACGTGCGACGAACCTCGGATCGAACGGGCTGCGCGGAACGATGAAATGTAGGCCTAGAAACTTGACCGAGAACGAGTCCCTCGTTTGCTTCACGATGTCGATCGTGCGCGAGCTGTGGACGATGTAGTAAGGAACCAGAAAGCTTACATGGAACCACAGCGTTCGACCCGTGGACTCCGGCATGTCGATCGAAAAAGAGTAACAGGCGTCGCAGCCTCCGGCGGGGAGATGCAGCGAATGGTTCATGAACCTACCAGGGAATCCGTCTTGGATGCGACGTCGCAGGCCGCGCCATCGGTCGCCCTTCGATGCCTCGATCCGCGCGCGCACGAGCCGGTCATGCTCCTCGGTCTCCGCGCATCGCTGGACGTCGATATCGCCGTCATCCATAATCCCGACCCCACGGGGATAGTATTGATAGACGATATCGAGTAGCCCATCAACGTTGTGTTTCATAGACTCACAATCCTGGAACCGATGTGTCTGCTCTGTCCATCCAATAGCGTGCTCGGTCACGCGGGCGGCATCCACCCATGGGAACCCGGGGGAACGGCTACGGATCCACCCACGTCCAGACGTCCGAGAAGAGGCACACGTAGATCGTCGCCTCGCCCATCGACACCCCGTCCATGTCCACATCCGGCACCACCTCATTCCCGAGCTCCGGCGGGATCGTCTGGTAGCCGGGGTACGTCGCCTCGATCTCTTCTGCGACCGCCGTCGGCATCTCGTCGGGCTCGCCCCTACTGTGGATTCCATAATAGGGCCCGAGGAGGCTCACGTGGAAGCTGAGCGAAGCCCTGTCGCTGAGCGAGGGAACGGGCCCTGAGTCCTGAGGGCGATAGATGCGGGCCGAGTACGCCGGGTCGATCCCCCCCGCGAACAGGTTGAGTGACTCGTTCTGGAGGCTGTATCGATCCCCCAGCCTGTCGATCATGGCGTTCCACCTTGGGTACTCCGCTCGCCCGCGGTTTGTGGCTTCCACCAGGCGGCGGTGCTCATCCGTGTCGTCGTAGACGGGCTCGTTGGAAGGTACATAGATGCGCATGATTTTCTGCACGCCCCGCGGGTAGAAGCGGTAGACGACGTCGAGCAGCTCGGAGCGAGTTGTCTTCATGGATTCGTCACCCTCCGCCTTTTACCCGTGCCCTCATCCTCGACAATGGTGTCAAATTTGAATTCCGACGGATCGAAGTCTACGTATACGCACGGCCATTCCAGGCGGCAGGCACTTCGATCTGCACGCATCGCTACAGCTCAAGAAGATCGCTCCGTCTCCGGATATGTCGCCAAATCCAGGGTACCGGTCTGACGGGCTCGTCGGGCTACCTGGCGGCCTCTCCGTGCTGTCGCTGTCGCTCGGGACGGCGGACGTCAGGGAAGGCTATACGGGATCGACCCAAGTCCACACCTCCGAGAAGAGGCACATGTAGATCGTCGCCTCGCCCATCAACACCACGCTCATGGCCACATCTGGCACCACCTCGTTCCCGATCTCCGGCGGGATCGGCCGGTAGCCGGGGTACGTGGCCTCGATCTCCTGGGCGACCTCGCGCGCCACCGGCTCCTCCTCAGGGATACCGGGGAGGTGGATCCCGTAGTATGGCCCGAGCAGGGACACGTGGAAGCTGAGCGCCGTTTCGTCGATGAGCCAGATGCGGGCCGAGTACGCCGGGTCGGGTCCCCCCGAGAACAGGTGGAGCGACTCGTTTTGAAGGCCGTATCGATCCCCCAGCCTGTCGATCATGGCGTTCCAACTTGGGTACTCCGATCGCCCGCGGTTTGCGGCTTCCACCAGGCGGCGGTACTCCTCCGTGTCCTTGTAGACGGGCTCGTTGGGAGGCACGTAGATGCGATCGGTGTTATGCACGCCTCGTGGGTAAAAGCGGTAAACGACGTCGAGCAGCTCGGAGCGAGTTATCATCATGGATTTGTCACCCTAGCGCCTAGCCCCTTGTACTTGGACTTGAACGTCGCCCGCGTCTGGTTGATGAACCTACTACAGAATATCCCCTGCGGGAGATCGTAGTCCATGCGGTTTGCGACCTCCTCCGTGATCTCCTCGCTGAGTCTGGCTGCACGGTCTGCATCGATTTGTCCATAGATCTCAGTCCGGAGCGGCATTTCGATGGAAAAGTCACAGGACCAGCTCTTGACTGTGTGCGGGATAGTGAGTTTTCTGAAATTTAGTTTGACTTTGGCCACTTGCCACCCACCGGCTGCACCCGTGCCTGGGTCATTGACGGTGGTAATAAACGTGAAGTCCGATGGATCGAAATCCACGTATACCCATGGGGCCATTCCAGGCGGCGGGCACTTCGAGCTACACGCATCGCTACAGCTCAAGAAGGTCGCTCCGTCTCCGGCTATGTCGCCGAATCCGGGGCACGGATCTTGCGGGATCGTCGGGCTCTCTGTCGGCCTCTCCGAGCTGTCGCTGTCGCTTTGTCTCTCCTCTTCGTCTTCGAGGTCCGACTCGTTGCACGCGATCTTGCGCTCGCCGCCACCTTGGGGGTCGGCCCCGAAGTCACCGGATGCGGCGGAGGTGAAGATGGGGCGGGGCTCCGAGCCTGGACCGGCACCTGCACCCGAAGTTCTTTCTTCGACAGGATAGCAGTCACCGAACGTCCAGTTGCACGCCGCCAGCGCCCAAACCGCGATGGGCAAGATCAATAGTAGAACTTTTCTCACGTTCATTTCTCACTCCATCGAAGCACAGGACCAGCAACAACGACGACGGACACGTAGCCCGGGAGCACCAGACTGCCCCGACCGACCCAATCCACATTGACGCTCACCGACACCCCCAGCGGTCCGGCGACGTACGCGTTGGTCTGCGCGTGGCCGCCTACGGCCAGGCCACCGACGCGGCCGCACAAGGTGACGCCGCACGCCGGCATGAACTAGAACGCGACCGAGGGCCCTGCGCTCACGTTGCCGTCCTTCCACGCGTACCCGATGTCAACGGAGGTCTGGTTGTAGACCCCGAGCCCGTCCTCCTGGATCGGGGGTAGGATCGTGCACAGGTCGTGCACCGTGAACAGGATGTCTCGCTGGATGGGCCACGATATGCCCGCATGCGGCCCTACCGCGAGGCGCGGAATGGTACCGGCCTGGAGCCACCCGAGGCTCACACCGGCGCTGAGCTCGGACGCCTCTCCTTGCGTCGGTACGACGACGAGCGGGGCGACGAGCAGGACCGCCCATGGAATCCGCCGGCTTCGTGTGCCCATCGTCGCCTTCTCCCCTTTCCGCAATGGACAAGCAACGTGGCGACGCGGGCGATTCTTCTGATAACAGGGATCCGGCGTCAAACGGAATCCAGTCGAAAGGACCACAATGGACGCGGATCGTTCCGTCCAGAGCGTGCAGCACTCGCGGCTGCCTGCGTGGCTCGAGTGCTCGTCCACCTGCTGGTACCGGCCGCCGGTCCAGGTCGCTGTGGGAGCGCGCTGGCCGCCACTCGGTTTGGGCTGCACGACGTCGCGTGCGGGCGCAGCGCGCCGCGCGCAGACGTGAACAGGCAGAGGCGAGAGCGCGCTGAGGGAGGTACGCTGTTCTTCCTCTCCCGGAACCTGACGGTCAGCCTGCTGTCTTACGCACGGGGGAAGGAGCCCGTCGATGCCGAAACGAACCCGTCTAGGCTATCCTGGGCGGGATGACGGTCCAGGAGCTTCACGTCGCGGGATACCGCTCGATCCGCGAGCTGACCCTCCCCCTCGCGCAGGTCAATGTCATCGTCGGACCGAACGGCGTCGGCAAGACCAACCTCTATCGTACCATGGTGCTGCTGGGCGCCGCGGCGAGCGGGAGCTTTGCGCGCACCCTGGCCGAAGAGGGGGGGATGCCCTCGGTGCTCTGGGCCGGCGGGCGCAGCAAAGGCCCGGTGCGGATGACGCTGCGGGTGCGGCTGGATCAGCTCGTCTACGAGCTTCAATGCGGGCTGACGCCGCCGCCTGGAGGGCCGTTCCAGCTGGACCCGGACATCAAGGAAGAGAACCTCTGGCTGCTCGACAAGCGCCGCCGCCTGCCGATGCTGGAGCGGGCCGCGGGCTCGGCCTTCGTGCGCGACGCGGACGGCCACCGCGTGACCTTTCCCTTCTCGCTCTGGGGCTCGGAGTCGGTGCTGGCGCAAGTGGTGGAGCCGCACCGCTTTCCGTTGCTCTCGGTGGTGCGGCAACAGCTGATGAACTTCCGGTTCTATCACCACTTCCGCACCGACTCCGGCGCGCCGTTGCGGGTGGAGCAGGTCGGGGTGCGGACGCCGGTGCTCAGCACCGATGGCCACGATCTGGCCGCGGCGCTGGCGACGATCCTCGATATCGGCGACAGGGGCGCCTTGAAGGATGCCGTTTCCAGCGCGTTCGCTGGCGCATCGCTCGAGGTCTCCTCGACGCAGGGGCGGTTCCGCGTCGAGCTCGGGTTGCCAGGGATGTCGCGGCCGCTCGACGCCCGCGAGTTCTCGGACGGCACGGCGCGCTATCTCTGCCTCCTGGCAGCGCTGCTGAGCCCGAGGCCTCCGCTGCTGCTGGCGCTGAACGAGCCAGAGACGAGCCTGCATCCGGATCTGCTCGGGCCGCTCGGGGATCTCCTTGTGCACGCGGCATCCCGGAGTCAGCTGTGGATCACGACGCACTCCCGCCCGCTGGCAGAGCGGATCCGGAAGGCGACGCCCTGCCGGCTCATCGAGCTTGACAAGAACGGTGGCGAGACGGTGCTGGCGCGCGGCGCGGCAGAGAATGAATGACGTCCGCCCCCGCGTGAGCCCTGCGAGCGGAGCCGGCGCGAGGGGAGGAGATCTCTTTTCCTCGTCAAGCGGAGGGAAGCGACGTGGCCGAGCTCGACAGCTCAGGGCGGCGGCGGGGGAGGCGGTCGTCGGGGCGGGCTTGCCGTCTGAGGGCGGGAGCGGCTCGTCTTCCTGGCTACGACTTCGAGCAGACCGTCGAGGTTGTCGCTGGCCGAGCCCTCGGGTGCTCCATCACCGCGCGCACACCTCGGCCGCCGCGCGCACGCTCGACACCGCAGGCGCACGCGTCAGCGCGAGGACCTCGTCGACCGACCACTGATCGCCCGCGTGCTCGCCGTACTTGCTCGCGAGCACGCGGCCGTCGGGCGCGACGAGGAAGTCGGGCTTCGTGAGAAGATCGAGCTCCTGCGCATCGTGCAATCGCGCTGGCAAGCGGCGCAGCAGCGCCAGGAGCGGGCCGCCGCGGCCTTCGAGAAGCCGGCCGCCGAGGCCGCCCAGATCAAGCAATCGCTCCTCCGCTTCTTCGATCTCCGCTTCAAGAAGAGCCCCGAAGGGCAGAAGCGGCTCATGGCGATCCGGGCGGACAGCGGCGACGCCGAGCGGAGGCTGCGCGCCGCCGCGGAGTACTGGTACGCGGGCACCGACAAGATGAAGGACTATGCGCCGTTCCCCGTCTCCCGCGGCGCCCACGGCGGAGGAGAAGAGGAGGGGGCGGATGGCGGCGAGCCGGAGGAGGCCGAGCCGGAAGACGGCGAGTCGGAGGCGGGCGAGTCGGGAGACGACGAGCCGGGCGATGACGGGCAATTGCCCTGAGTCGCGCATCACGAATCCCTGACGGAGCTGTCTTGCGGGGGGCATCAGCAAGTACGTGAATACTGCCCGGCGCTCAACCTCGTCGAACCGCTGTGGGACCATGCGTGCGAGCACTATTGGCCGGCCGCATGACCCCGACCATTGCACGGGTCGAGAGGCGTCTCTGTCAAGCCTTCAGGGAGCTTGATTCGGATCCAAACCTGGTCCGATCCATCGCTGAATTCGACGGATCAGGGCGTCCGTCAACTCCGCTTCTTCGGGCGCGCGCCGGGCTGCTTCTCCGCCGCGTCGTCCAGCCGCTCCTCCGGCCCCGGAGGCTTCCCCGAACGCGCAGCCGGCGACTCCTTCTGCCGCGGGCTCGACTGCTTCTTCTGCCGCCGCCGCTCGCCTCGGGCCCCGGCCGGAGGTTCGGGCGCGCCGCCGCGCGGTCGACCAGGCAGGCCGGAGACGTCCTTCCGTGCCAGCGACAGCTGCGTCATCTGCAAGAGCGGGAGCCGGCTGCTGCTGAGCGTCGGGAAGAGCGTCAGCGTGAAGTGGAACGAGCCGTCGGCCGGGTTGTTCTCGGCGAACCAGCGGCCGACGTAGCCCGCGGCGTTCTCGGCGAGCGTGGTCGCGCCGTCGAGCGTGATGCGCGTCGGCACGCCGAGGAAGATCGGCGCGACGGCCGGGGGCAGCCCGGCGCCGATGGTCTGCGCGTACTCGCCGTCGAGGCGCACGAGCTGCTCCGTGCCGGGGGCCGTCCCCTCGAAGAGCAGCGCCAGCACGCGCTGGATGTGCGTCGCCAGCGTCTGCAAGGGCGGCGACGAGAGCGCGGCAACGTCGAAGACGCGCGCGCGCAGCAGCATCGGCGTGACGCGCGAGGCGAAGCGGATCTCCGGCGTCGCGTAGATGAAGTCGAGCGTCGTCGGGATGGTCTTCCCCTGGGCGTCGCGCACGAGGTCGCGGTTGCGGGAGACCTGCACGGCCGACCAGCCGTTCTGGTAAGCGGCGATATCGAGACCGCCGGCCAGCCCGCTGAAGATCGGCCGGCGCTGGCGCAGCCCCTCCGCCGCCTGGTAGGTGAGCGTCTGGCCGTCGCTCGTGAACTTGAACAGCTCCGGGTCGGGCGAGCCATAGGGCGTGGCCGTCCAGACGGTCGCTCCGTCGTCGATCGTCAGTTGCGGCGGCGGCAGCGGGACGAGCTGCTTCGCGGCCGAGTCCCAGACCTGCGCCGTGCTCTTGCCCAGCGTGCGGCGCGCGACGAGCAGGCCGTCCACGTCCTGCTCCTGCACCGAGAAGGCGAACTCCGAGACCTGCGGCCCGGCGACGCGCGCGGCGAGCAGGCGCCTGCGCTCCAGGCGCGCCTGCCAGAGCGCCCACGCGGCGGGCATCGGCTCCAGGAGCTTGTAGAAATCGCCGACGAGCTTGCGCGCGCGCTTGTAGGCGTCGCTCGCCGGGTCGAGATCGATCTTCTCGGGGACGAGCACGTCGATCATCGTGCGGAGCATGTCCGGCCAGACCGAGACGAAGCGCGCGAGGTGGTCGAAGAGGTCGAGCTGGCGCGCGCCGAGCGCGCCGGGCGGCGACACGTCGTCGAGGTTGAAGCTGACCGAGCAGTCGATGGTGTCCTGCGCGACAACGTCCTTCTCGTAGGTGAAGGCGTAGCTCCAGCGCTTCGCGTCCTCGAACGCCTTGACCAGATCCTGACTGTCGTCCGGCGTCGGCAACGCGTCCTGCGCGACGAGCGACGGGGCGGGCGGGATGACGCGCAGGACGACGGGGATGTCGACCGCGCCGATCTGCGTGTCGACCCTCGGCGCTTGCGGCGGCTCGCGGTCGAACGGGATGACGAACGCGAGCCACGACGAAGCGAGGTACTCGCCGTCCACGCCCTTCGAGATGTCGTGCTCGATGTTCGAGAGCTTGAAGTCGAGCTCGAGCGGCAGGTGCGACTGCGCCGTCGGGTCGACCACGGTCAGCGCCGTCGTGACGAAGGCGCCCTTCGGAGCGAGGACGGGCCGCGCGACAGTGAACGACCACGGGCGCGACTCGGGCGCGCTGCCCGCCGCGCCGCCGGGCGCGGGCCCGAGCGCCGCGCCGATGCTCCCGTAGAAGCGCGGCGCGTAGAGGTCCTTTTCGGGGTCGTTGACGTACTTCGAAGAGACGTCGGCGCGGAACTGGCAGATGGCCGAGACGATGTAGGCGTTCTCGGCCTTGGCGAGGATCTGCTGGCGCATCGTCTCCGACGCGTCGTCGAGCGGCGCCGGATCGTCCGGATCGAGCGGCGGGATCTGGAGGATCGGCTCCAGCGTCTGCGCGATGTCGGCGGCGAGGTCGGCCTTCACCTGGAGGAGCTTCTGCAGGTAGCCGTTCTCCTCCGGATCGACGTAGTCGATGAGGAAAGCGGCGCCGGCGACGTCGGGCGAGAGGAAGCGATCGAGCGCGGCCAGCGCCGTCCGTCCCCACGTGTCCATGGCGATGCCGGAGAAGGCCGTCTCCTTCGGGCTGTCCCAGTCGACGCCCGTCCGCGGATCGTAGGCGAGGATGGGGACGTCGCCGCGCGAGATGAGCACGTTCGCGAGCGGGCGCGGGGCGTAGTAGCGCGCCGGCCCCGTGGCGGCGAAGCCGATGCCCGGGTCGGCGGGCGAGCCGGGCTTCGTCCGCAGGCGCACGATCCAGACCGTCGGGGCGTCGGCCGTGTCGCGCTGCGAGCGCCCGCTCGCCACCTTGAGGAACACGTCGCCGTCGACGTAAGCCGCTTCGAGGTCCCGCGCGAAGGCGGCGAGCGCCTGCGTCTCGGCCCCCTCCTTGGCCGCCGCGCGCGGCGAGACGAGCGTGGAGATGCGCTCGGCGGCCGTGCCGACGAAGGCCGTGTCGACCTGCGAGGCCGGGCGCTCGACGACGATCGAGACCTCCAGGGCGAAGATGTCGGCCGGGTTCGAGGGCGCCACATCGAACTCCGCCTTCGGCACGACGGGCAGCGGCGGTGTCTTCCCGTCGGCAACGCCGGCGAGGTAGTCGGCCGCGCTCCGCGCGAAGGCGGCGAAGGCGGCGGCGTCCAGCCCGTGCGCCGCGCCGCCGTCCATCGTCGTGCTCACGTAGAGCGAGACGCCGGGCGCGGAGAGCTGGCGCGCGACGGTCTGGAAGGCGACCTGGTCGGCCAGCGCGCGCTGCTGCCATGCCGGCACGTCGTTCGGATCGTGGGAGGGCGACGGCGGCGAGTCGGGCGTGTAGCGGCTCGCGTCGAACGTGAAGGCGAGCGACAGGACGCGCCGGCTCGTGCCTTCGGGGCGGCAGAATCGGTACTCGGCGCCGACGCTCGGCCAGGAGCCGGGGCCGAGCAGCGCGTCCGTGTAGGCGACGCGCAGCGGCGCGTCGTTCAGCGGCTGCGGCGGCGCGAGCGAAGGCTCCGTGATGGCCGACGCCGCGAGGTTGCCGAACATGTCGCGCAGGTGGAAGGCGATCTGGACGTAGGAGCCGGCGCCCGCGTAGGGGTCGCCCGCCTTCGCACCCTTGGCGGCGGCGGCGACGTACAGCACCTGCGTGTATTTCCAGCTGGGGGCGTCGGCGAAGGCGTGCAGCTCAGCGCGCGTCGCCGCGCCCGTCTCCAGGGTCGGGCCGAGGGGGAGGGCGTCCGCCGTCGGGTTGAAGGCGACGTTCTCGGCCACGGCGAAGCCGAGCAGGTTGAACTGCGCGGCCAGCGCCGTCGCCGGGTCGCCGCCGGAGCCGGGGTTGTCACGGGTGAAGACGAAGCCGACGTTGCCCGGCGGCAGCGTCGGGACGCGGTCGACGAGCTGGTCGTCGAAGGTGAACGTGTTGGGCGCGTTCACGGACGAGGCGGCGAAGATGCTCGGCAGCGCGCGGTTCGTGAGCGCGAGCGCCCCGGCATCGACGCCGAACGCGTCGGTGAGCGCCGAGAGGCTCGCGAACTGCGCGCCCGTCCGCGAGATGTCGGGGATGCGCAGCAGCGTGCGCGCGGCGAGCGGGTCGAACGAGACGCCGGGGTTGAGGTCCTCGATCTGCTGCGCCGTGACGCCGTAAGCCTGCGCGATCTGCGCAAGCGTCTCGGTCGCAGGGTTGCCCTTCGTCGGGCCTCGCACCTGGTGGACGATGCCGCCGATCGTGAGCGTCGCCGAGGGCGAGAGCCGCGCCCGCGCGGCGGCGACGCCGAGCGACGTGACCGGGATACGGTAGGCCGCGACGATGTCGTCGAGCGACTCCGTCCCCTGAGCGACGTAGTCGACGAGCAGCGCGGCGGAGACGGCGGCGAGATTGTAGCGCGCCGGGTCGAAGCCGTCGCCGACGAGCACGGCGTTCGCGCCGCGGTGGACGACGTCGCCGTCGGCCGCGTGCAGGATCATGAAGGTGATCGTGGCGGACTCGCCCTGCGCGAAGATCGACGCGGGGAGGCCCGTCCCGTCCTCGCGCCGGTAGGTCAGCGAGAAGCCGCCGCTGCGCGTGACGCTGGCCTCCCAGAGCAAGCGCACGAAGTCGAGCGGGTCGTTGAGGATGCCGGTCAGCTTCGGCTGCGCCCGGGCCGCGAGCGCGCCGCGCGCCGCGCGCGGGTTGGTCTCCGTCGAGAGGTTCGTCTTGACGAGATAGGCGCGCACCTTCGAGAGGCCCGCGTCGGTGTAGCCGGTCGGCACCTGCCCCGTCGCGTTCGCGCCCGTCAGCAGCGCGATGCCGGCGATGGCCGCCTTCGCGCCGGGCGTGATCAGGGCTTCGAGCAGGGCCGTGCCCGCCTCGTCGCTGCCGAAGACCTCGTAGGTGTCGGGCAGGCTGGCCTGGCGCTTGATCTCGACATCGACGACCGTGGCCCAGCCGTAGCGCTGGGGGGCGGTCTTCTCCGGCGGGTTGCCAGCCGAGGTCGCCTCGAGCGTGAAGGCGGGCAGCAATCGCTTGGGCTCGGCCAGCGCGCGCGCCATGGCGTCGGGCACGAACCAGAGGCGCGGCGTCGCGGCGGCGGAGGCGGTGTTGCCGTCGAACGGGTAGGCGATGGGCTCGGCCGCCTGCACGAGGGCCGTGCGGCGCAGCGTGAAGCGGCGCGGGTCGTCGTGGAAGGTGGGGAGCGGCGTGATCGAGTCCACGTGCGCGGGGACCCCCTGCGCCGTGACGACGCCGGTGAACTGGCCGGCGAGCGACTTCGCAGAGGTGATGTCGAGCTGCACGGAGAGCGGCGACGGCCCGCCGCTGAAATCGATCCACGGCTGCGCCGCGTCGATGGAGAGCGTCGCCTGATCGACCGGAGGCAGGTCGATCTGCTGCGCGTCGAGCTCGTAGAGCGCGGCGGGCGCGCCGAGCGGCGGGGTGCCGGCCACGGGTGAGGGCGGCCGCATCCCGTAGAGGAGGAAGCGCGCGTTCGCGCCCGCCAGGTTGGCCGCGGCCTCCTTCGAGCGCATCCGCCCCAGGACCATCGCCGGCGAGAGCGCGATGAGATCGGGCACGGAGAGCTCGAGCTTCCCGTCGGGGTCGGCGTAAAGATGGGGCACATCGGCCGCCGCGCCGGCCACGTCCGCCGGGTCGAGGCCGAAGGAGTTCGCCACGCCTGTCAGCGTGTCCTCTTCGGCCGTTGTGTACCTGACCGCCGGCAGGACGAGGAGCGAGAGCGGGAGGATGGCGTCGGGCGCAGCCTTCAACGCGTCGGCGAGCGCCGCGTAGCCCCACCCCGCCTCGCCCGTGGCGATGCGCGCGAACGTGTCGCCCGGCCGCGTCGTGTAGCTGAGCGCTCCGGAAGCGAGCTGCACGCCGGGGCGCAGGACGCCGCCCTGCGCGGCGTTCGCCGCGTCGGAGAGGACGGCGGCCGCGTCCGTCACGCCGAAGCGCGTGATCACGCTGGCGAACGTGTCGCCCGCGGCGAACTGGTAGTGGACGCGCGCGAGCGCGAGCGAGACGCCGGCGGTGAACGGCACGGTCTTGTTCGCCTCGGCGAGCTGCGCGACGGTGAGCGGGTTTCCGAGCGCGAAGAAGTCGCCGACGATGTCGGAGAGTCTTCTGCCGCCGTACGGGTAGGCGTAGGCGTCCATCACGTCGAGCGCGGCCTTGGTCATGCCGCGCGCGAGCATCAGCACCACGTCCTCGAAGATGGCCGCCGCGTAGGAGGTCTGCGCGGACGTGCGCGCTGTCATCCGTTGCGGGGCCGGGGGCCCGCCGTTGTACTTCTTCTGGAGATCGTTCTGGTAGCGGGCGGCGAGCTGCTCGAAGTAGGCGCGGAGCGCGCCGAGGTAGTCGTCGCCGACTGCGAGGCCGTCGCCGAAGCGGCGGTTGATGTCGCCCGCGACGAGCCGCAGCTCGGGGAGGACGGGGAACGGCGCGGCGTTCTGGACGCTCTGGCCGGCCTTGACGACGAATTTCAGGTGCGGGTAGAGCCCCGGCACGATGTCGTCGTCGTAGGAGATGGGCCGCTTGTCGGTCGTGCCGGTCAGGTAGGCGTAGGCCGCCGCGATGCGGGCGCGCGTCACGGTCGTCTCAAGGAACGCGCGCCGCGTCGTGCCCGCGCCGCCGAACGAGGCGACGACCCACAGGAAGACGGCCTCGGCGAAGCGCTCGAACGAGGTGGGCGCGGGCGGGAGCGGCTGGTTGGGCGGCGGGAGCGGCGGCGGTGGCGAGGTCGGGTCGGGCGCGTCGAGGTAGAGCATCGCGGCGAGCTTGCCCCTGGCCGTCGTCGCGTCCGACGGGTCGCTCGCCACGCTCGGGTGCATGACGAAGGTGAGATCGACCTCGGCGCGATCGTCGTCGGCCGCGGCGAGCGCGGCGAGCGCGCGGAAATCGGGCGCGGCCACGTGGGCGGCCATCGCGGCGCGCTCCGCGAGGAGCGCGGGCGGCGGCGGCCCCAGCGTGCCCCACGGGGCCCCTGTCGCCTTGCCGAGCGTGAACGACTCGCGGATCGTCGTCGTGAACGAGAGGTGGATGGTGATCGAGAAGAGGCCGAGGTCGATGGAGACCGAGAGCGAAACATCGACGCTCGCCGTGATGGCGACGAGGAGCGGCTGGTGCGCCTCGATGACGGCTTGCAGCGAGATGATGATCGTCAGGTTCAGGCTGGCCTTGATGATGGCGAAATCGATCGAGCCGTAAACCGTGCCGATGATCCCGAGGGTGCCCGAGAGTTTGTAGTAATAGGCCTTGCCCACGTCGTGTGACGCGTTCGGGTCGTCGTCCGTCGCCACGAGAGCGCGCGCGGGCGCGAGGGCGTCCGACGCGTGCGCCGTGCCCGTCATGCTCGCCGGCACCCAGCGGGCGAGGATGCCCTCGACGATGCCGAAGACGGTGATGCTGATGCCCGCCTCCAGGACGCCCGCCGAGATGTCTTTGCCGAGGCCGAGCTGGAGCCCCACGCCGAACTGGATGACGGGGTCGAACGTGCCGGGGACGGACGGCTTGCCGATGGCCGTCTGCGTCGCGCCCGAGAGCTTGGCGAAGTAGAACCCGCCAGCACCCGTGAACGGGAAATACTGCACGCCGAAGGAGCGCGAGAAGTCCATGTTCCACGGGAAGCCGAAGTCGATCTTGAAGTCGCCGTTGGTGTAGATATCGAGCCCGACGATGGGGAGCGTGATGGCGAGCGCGCCGAACTGGAGGAAGCGCATCTTGTCGGGCAGCGTGAGCCTGATCTGGTAGACACCGATGGTGTCGGTGACGCGCTTGTAGAGGATTTCGAAGTCGAGGCCCTTGAAGGGGCCGGCCTTCTCGCCGTTGAGCGCGACGCGCAGCCCGTAGAGGAGCGGATCGACGAAGACGATCTCCAGCTCCACGGTCGCGCCCATCACCAGCAGGTGGAGGCCGATGAGCCACGGCGAGGAGGCGCTGAAGACGGGCCCAACCGGCAGGCCGCTGCCCGGCGTGCCGGTGAACGAGGCGAGCAGCCGGATGGCCGCGTCGATGTTCTTCGACGTCTCGATGCCGGGGACGGTGACGCGCTGGCCGAGCGCGAGCAGGCGCAGGTCGATGGGGGCGCCGCCGGGCACGTCGGGCGGTTTGTCGAGCGGGTCGAAGGCGGGCACCTTCTGCCCGCCCACGAACGTCGCGTCGAACGCGACCATGACCCTCTCCTTCTTCTGGATCGAAAGGCCGTTGATCGTCAGGAATCCGAGGTGGATCGGGCTCGGCAGGCTGTAGTCGACGCTGACGGTCTTGGCGTTGAGGTCATAGACGATCTCGAGGCCGCGCAGGCTCAGCTCGTTGAGCGCGCTCCAGGGCGGCGGGAGGCGGTAGCCATCGTCGCCGAGGAGCAGGCCGACGATTTGGCCCAGCAGCCCGCCGAGCGTCGCCTCGCCGACCGAGAAGGTGAGCAAGCTCTCGGTGATGTCGTAGTCGGCCTCGAAGGCGCCCCAGGTGACGCTGACGACCTTGCTCGCGCCGCTCGTGAAGGCGTAGCCGATGGTGACGCGCGCGCCGATGCCCGGGAGGGTCGTGGCGAAGGAGAAACCGGCGCTTGTCGTCGGCGCGTCGCCGCCGACGTGCTGGAGGTGGAAGTTCGCGATGAGCGTGTACGTGCCGAGCGGGCCGAGGCCGACGTCGCGCAGCTGGATTGTCGCGGACGTGTCGATGGATCCGGGCGCGCCTCCGCCCGTGTGGGCGGCGAGCCGCGCGTTGCTCAGGCCCACGTGTTCGAGGAAGGGCGGGACTGCCGCGTCGGGGAAGAGGCGCTGCAGGAAGTCCTGGAGGGAGACGGTCGCGCCGGCCGGCATGGCGGCGAGGAAGTCCCAGCCCGCGCCGGTCGCGTACGTGGCCGTCACGCCGAGCGGGAGCCCGGCCATGGCGAGCACGGCGCTCAAGCTCGCACCGTAGGTGCGCCCCGCCGTCGAGGCGTTCGACGAAATCGAGAATTCGACCGAATCGAGGACGAGGAGCCCCGAGCCGAGCGGGTCGAAGGTGCCGCTGCCCGCGACATCCAGCGAGAAGCTCTTGCGCGGGATGTCGAGCGCGACGCTGAAATCGGTCAGCGTGAAGTCCGTGCTCGAAGGCGGCGACACCGCGCCATGGGTGATCGTCGAGAGCAGCTTGGCGAGCGAGACGCTGCCGGCGTAGGAGCCCCAGATTTGCAGGTCGGTCGAGATGCCGATCACGAACTCGCCCTCGAACAGCTCCGGGTAGAACTTGAACCATGCGACGAACTGGAGCCTGCTGTCCCAGGTGTCCCCGTCGCGCTCGAGCACCCAGATCACGTCGAACTCGTCGAGCGTGAACTGGTCGAAGAGCTGGAGCGGCCTGGTCGAGCCGACGCGCGTGGTGAGCGTGGTGAGCGCCGGTGGCGTGGCGATGGTGGTGCGCGCTTCGAGGTCCTTGAAGGCGACGCTCTGGAGCGCAGAGCGCAGCGGGCCGGGGACGGCGTCACCCCACGACTGGCCCCCGACGAGCGCGAAGAGCGCGTCGGGCGTCATCGCATGATCGGGGGTGGCGGCGACGCCGATGACCATCTCTATCGGCTTCTCGAAGATCAGCGCCGTGAATTCGACCGAGACGCCGGGGCCGATCTCGAGCTGCATCCCGAAGACGAAGACGACCGTGCGGCGGCCCGTCTTCGCGCCGTACTGCACGCGCAATTCGACGAACGGCGAGCTGACGCGCAATGGCCCAAGGGCGACGAGCGTGCCGGCCAGTCGCGCGCGCGCGCTGAGCGCCGGGATCACGTTCGACGCGGTCACGTCGATCGGCCCGAAGAACGGGAAGGTGTCCTGCGAGAGCGAGACGAAGCGGCGGATCTGAGCGAGGACGCCTTCGATCCGGAGCCTGCTGGCGAAGTTCAATCCGGCGTCGAGCGCCACCGTGGCGGGCGCGGCCTTGTAAGAGTCGACGTGCTCGGAGGCGAAGACGAAGGCGGGCGTCTCGTAAGGGACGCTGTCGAACGGGTAGCCGCCCATCAGCGGGAAGCTCGATGTGAACTTCCAGTCGCCGGGCAGCGCGATCTCGGCCGTCACCTTGAGCGCCGCCGAGCCCGCGTCCACGGTGAAGCGCAGGTCGAGCGCGACGCTGTTGAGCTTCAGCCGCGTGAAGGTCGAGGTGCCGGCCGTGATGCGGAGCTCGTTTCCTGAAGGATCGGGGATGTCGCCGGGCTTGACCGAGAGCACCCACGACTCGCCCGCGACCAGCCCGTAGGCGGCGCGCACGAGCGCATCGTAGGTGTCGGGCAGCGTGAGACCGGTGCCGGTCGTGAGCGTGGCCCGATCGAGCGTGACGCCGCCGGAGGAGGCGAGCGCACGCAGGCGTGTGGCGAGCTCGGGCAGTCCCATGTCAGAAGTCGAAGACCAGCGCGATGTGGTCGCTCACGCCGTAGACGCGCGCGTAGTTGTCGACGTCGCGGAACAGCGCGGTCTCGTCGGGGAAGGTCGTCCCGTTCGGGTCGTATCCGTTGGGCGAGTTGAGCGACGCCGGGTTGCCGAGGGCCGAGGCGTAGGTGAGCGTGCCCGGCGGCATCCCCGCGGGCACGGGCATGACGGCTGTGTACGGCGCGCCGGTGACGAGGTTGGCGATGGTCGCGTTGGCGACCACGCTGTTGCGGACGAAAGCATTGTCGATGGAGTCGTACTGTCCGTGCGCATCCAGTTCCGACATGTAGCCGAAGGCCGGGTAGCCCCTCGCGTTCGAGGGCGTCGCGTTGTTGATCGGGACGATGTGCGTGGAGAGGTAACCCCGGGCCGGGTAGCCGGCCGGGAGAGCCGCCCCCCCGACCGTGTCGATGACCTTCGTGTAGTGGGCGGCGGTGAACGGCGCGTAGGCGACGGCCGTGGCCGCCGCCACGAAGAGGCTCACGTTGAAGTCGCCGACGACGACGATGGTCTCGTTGGCGCCGATGTTCTGCACCTCGTGCAGGTTGCCGATGGCCTGCGTGGCGAGCGTCGAGGGCGCCGTGGCCGGGGCGGCGGCGTTCTGGCCGGGCGCGGCGTGGCAGGCGAGGATGGTGTAGTTCTGCCCCGCCGCCGAATCATAGAACGTCGTGCGGAATGGCGAGCGCGTGCCGGCGCCGCCGAAGCTGATCGGCGCGGGGGCCGGCCCTGCGCCCCCGCCGCCTCCTCCTCCGCCACCCACGAAGTAGCGCCACTGGCCGGCGAGCCGGCGCTCCATCTGCCCCGCATTGTAGAGGTTGTTCCCGTTGGGCACCGTGCGGTTGTCGACCGGCCTCGAGAAGGCGTTGCGGTACTGCGACGGGTAAACTCCGGCCCCGACGCCCGGCGCGGCCGGCCCCGCGCCGCCGGGCCAGCGCCACGGCCCCGTGAAGTAGAGCGTCGCGGTGCGGCGGAAGTAGACGGCGATGCCCTCGCCGGCGTTGCCGAGCCCGCTGATGACGGGCGGAACGAGCGCCCACTGCGCGCTGCTCTTGTTGCGCAGATAGCGCAGCAGCCGCATCGCGCCGTCGTCGCTGAGCAGCGTCCCTTCGCCGGTGTTCCCGCCCGGCCGCGCCTCGACGATGACGATGAAGTCGGGGGCGTTCGCCGTGATGGCGTTGAATAGCACATTGAGATACTTCTGCGCGGGGTCCTCGCCCCAGGCCTCGTCCTCATCGAGCTTGCGCTTGCGCTTGCGGATGAAGAACTTGTCCTCGCTGAAATGCTGGACGTTCCAGTAGATCATTCGCGGCATCAGCGTTCTCCCGTGGGCGCGAGCAGCTCCGGCTTCTTTTCGCGGTTCACGGCCGCGTACCAGCCGACCGCGTCGCGCTGGCCCGGCGCGGGGTTCCCGTAGACGATGAAGGCGGTCGTGGTGCCCGGCGGAAGCGAGACGCCGAGCAGCGAGAGCGCGACGTTCATCAGGCGCAGGACGAAGGTGGCCGAGGCGGGATCGCGGTAGAGCAGGATGCGATCGATGGTCAGCTTGAGCACGCCCTGGAGCGAGAGGGCTCCCGTGTTGCCGGCGCCCGTGCCCGGCAGCGCAAGCCCGACCGAGACGCGGAAGGACGGGGCGGCGCTGCCCGGCCCCCACGCGACGAGCAGCCGCGCCGTGAACCCCACCTTCGCCGCGAGCGCGCCGGCCGTGCCGAGGTCGAGCGTATAAACGAGCCCGTACCAGGCGTCGCCGAGCGGGTCGGCCGGCAGCGACGGCACGTTGACGGCCAGGTAGCCGAGATCGCGCGGTGAGCCCGCCCCCGACGTGATCCCGGCGAGCGTGAGCGGCATCCGCGCGTAGAGGCTCGCCGCGCGCGCCTGCTGGGCCGTCGGCGCGAACGTCATCTGGTCGATGCTGAAGGCGAAGGACGGCGAGCCGGGTGCGGCCGTGTCGAACGTCATGTCGAGGTGAAGCCCCGAGAACGGTAGGCCCGACCCGCGCGGGTCGTCGCCCGCCCCTTCGCCGCCGAACGAGAGCAGGTCGAACGGGGCGCTCGTCTGGCCGTCGGAGGTCGAGAGCACGGCGAAATCGAGGTAGCCGGCGAAGGTGAAGCGCGAGAGGACGGTGCCTGTCGCCGGCGCGCGCAGCGTGGCGAAGCTCGCGCGGTCGGTCTCGAAGCCGCGCCAGAGGTTGCTCACCAGCAGGAAGCGCGCCTCGGCGTTGGTCTGGAAGACGTAGGTGCCGGCGCCATCGTGGCTCTGGTATTGGCCGTCGAGGACGACCGAGTGGCTTGGCGCGACGACGCCGTCGAGCGCGAGCGCGCCGACCTGCTCGCCGAAGACGCGGTTGAGCGTGATTTGCGACTTGCTGGAGAAGGCCGCGATCTCCGCGTTGACGAAGAGCGCCTTGAGCGTGAGGACGCGGAAGGCATAGTCCACCTGCGCGGCGACGGGGATCGGCAGATCAGGGCTCGCGCCGGCCGCGAGGTTGTCGGCGTAGACGGGATCGACGTAGTAGACGGTCGCGAAGACCGAGCTGTTGCCGTCGGGCTTGAACCCACCGCCCGACGTGTCCACGAAGCTGATGTCCACGCCGACGTGGTGCGCGTCGAGCTGCGTCAGGTCGATGCCGGCGACGAGGCCGCGCAGCTCCTGCGGCAGGGCGGAGGCGTCCACGTTCACGCGCAGCGCCAGGATGCCGCGCCACGCGTCGCTCTTCACGGCGTCGACGAAGCGCTGGAAGTAGGCGCCGTCCGGCCCTTGCGCGAGCTGCTTGGCCTCCTCGACGTAGGCGCGCAGCCACGCGGCGACCGAGTCGGGATCGGCGTTGAAGTCCGCGGCGGCCGTCCAGCGCGCCGCGTCGTCGATGCGTGAGTCGAGCGAGCCGTCGCAGAACTTGAAGATGAGGACGTTACGGAAGTCGTCCGGGTTCGAGCCCTCGCCGACGCGGAGGTCGAAGGGCCACCCCTGCGGCGCCAGCACGCTCTCGAAGACGGTGCCGGCCGCGCCCGCCGCCCCGCCGAGGGTCCAGGGCACGCGCGGCTGCGTGACGACGAGGAACTGCTGGTTCGTCTGGAAGGCCGCGCGCAACGTGTCGTCCACATCGTCGAAGGCGAGCGTCATCACGGCCCTGGGCACCTTTGCCGGGTCGGGCGACCAGGAGGTCTGCGCGAGGTGGAGCCGCTTCCACGCGCCGCTGCCGTCGGTCGCCAGATCGACGACGAAGCCCTGCGGCGTCGTCGCGCGCGGCGGGGTGTCGCCCTGCGGCCTGGCGGCCGACTCCCGCGTCGGCAGTTGCCCGTGCGCCGTGAGGCGCGCGCGGCGCTCGACCGAGAGGACGTCCGATTCGAGCCGCGCCACGTCGCCCTGGCTGAACGTGTCGTGATGCGCGCCGAAGGCGACCGCGCCGTAGCCGACCATCGGGAACGAGGCGTCGGCCGAGGCGTCGGTCAGCACGCAGGCCGGTACCTCCCGGTGCTCGAGATACGTCGTCGGGCTGCCGCCCGAAGCGAACAGCGCGCTCCCCTGCGGCTGTGCGAGGTAGGTCGGCGCGGGGCCGGGCGCCGCGCCGCCCTTGGCCGTGATGGTGGCCCAGGCCGTGACATACCGATCCGTCAGGCGCGGCGCGCCCTGCGCGGCCGGCGCGTCCGCGAGCAGCGGCGAGAAGGCCGGCTGATCCGGGTGAAAGGTGATGACGGAGCCGGGCGGATCGAAGATCACGTTCTCCGTCGGCGACAGCCCGCACATGACGCGTGTGGCCGGCGGCCGCGAGTCGCCCGCGGCGAGCGCGAACGGCCCCGACGGCACGAGGTAGTAGAAGTCTTGCTGCGGGTCTCCGGGCGAGGCGACGGCCACAGTGTCCCGCTGCACGACGAGCGCCGCCGCGCCGGCGGTCGGGACGAGGTTCACCCCGTGGACGAACGTGTCGCGCAGCGCGCTGTGCATGGGCGCGCACGTCGAGCCGTCGCCCGCGAAGGTGAAGGCCGTGCGGCCGTGCGCGAGCGGGCGCAGCGGGTCGAAGCTGACCCTGAAGGGGACGGGCGAGCCGTCGACGGTCGGGCCGAAGACAGGGTAGCGCTGGCTGAGGATGCGCCCGCCGCGCTCGGTGAAGTACTTGAGCCCCACGTCGAGCAGCGTGAAGTCGTCGTTGGCGGGGACGTTCGAAGAGAGGAGTGTGACGCCGAAGCCGAAGGCCCCGGCCGCCGCGCCGTCGAGCGGGAAGATCACATCGGAGGTCAGCGTCGTGATGTTCTTCGGGGTGTATTTGCTCGAGAGCAAGGAGATGATCGCACCCCCGTGGGAGGCGAGGCGCAGCGACGACGTGCCCACGTCGCCGTAGACCCGGACACCCTGCGCGAAGACGAGGCCCACGTTGCGCGCCGCGACCGTCGTTGCACTCGTGATCTGCCCGGGCTGCGAAGGGTCCGGCGAGGTCGTGAAGAAGGGGATGACGCCGGGGCACGCCGTGGGGTCGCCGGATGTCGGGTCGCCGATGAAGAGGTAGCGGTAGGCGAAGTTGCCGGTCTGCGTGTTGAGAGTCTGGACGACGTGGATGAAGGCGGCGAGGTAGGCGGCCGGATCGGCCGGGCGCGAGGCGGCGACGACGTAGAGGCCGCCGTTCTCGCCGCGCCGGGGGTCGCCCAGGTAGCTCGACCAGGATCCAGCGAAGGAGAGGGCTTCGGGCTGCGGGGGCGCGGCGAAGGCGACGAAGGCGAACCAACCGCCCGCGCCGGGGGCGGCTGGTCGCTCGTAGAGCGTCGCGGCCGCCTGCTCCGCGACGCGCGAAAAGAATGGCTGTTCTACCGCGGAAGCTCGCATCACTCACCCCATGGACGGACGTCGGGACGAAAGGCCCCCGCATGAAGTCCGACGGCCTCGCAATTTCAAAGCCGTTTGACGAAATCCGATCATGCCGGTGCAGGGGTACGGATCAGCCCCCCTGGCTCGCGGACTTGCCATCGCAACAGAACAGCGTCCCGGTCGCCCCCGACCGGGCGAATTCGGCAGTCAGTGTACCCTCGAAAACGCAGACCGCGAGGGTGACGGCGAGGCTCTGACTGGCGATCGCGCAACCGCTGTCCGGCGCCGTCCGCAGAGGGAGCGCGGAAGTCCGGGCCGTACGTTGACGCGGGCGCCCGCCCGGCCTCGCCGACTGCCGGCCGTTTACCAGAGACCGATGGCGCCGCTGAACGTCTGCTGCCCGGTGGTGGGGGCGTCAAAGTTCAGGGGTTGCGCGAGCAGCGTTCCCGTCGTCCCGCTGGAGTTGAAGGCGGCGATCAGCAAGCCGTCCACGGAGAAAGTCCCGTCGGATCCGCTCACGCTCTGCGTGGCGGTGTCTGGCGTGAACGTGTTGCTCGTGAGGAGAGAGCCGCCTGCCGTGATGGTGACAGCGATCTCGGCGCACGTGGCCGACGGCGTCCACGTCACCGTGAACGACTGGGCGAACGTGCGCGATCCGCTCACGGTACCGGCGAATGGGACCGGGTCCGCTTTCCTTGCTGACTTCGAGGCGCCCCTCGAAGAGGCTGTTTTCTTCTTGTCCATCAATCCTCCGTTGCCTTGAATGGCAGAGAGTGTGAGGAACGGGTGCAGCATCGCGCAGCCCGGCGAGCGCCTCTTTCGCCACCCGTTTGCCGAAGATCCTATCCCAGCAGGCAGGCGCGCGCCAGGTGATGACCCCGCAGGCGAGGTGCAGAAGGGCGAGGTGGGAGTCCGCGCGCTTCGACCACCGGATGAGAATCCCCCGAAAGAATGGTTCATGAACCTACCATGGAATCCGTCTTGGATGCGACGCCGCAGGCCGCGCCATCGGTCGCCCGTCGATGCCTGGATCCGCGCGCACGAGCCGGTCGTGCTCCTCGGTCTCTGACGCCGCACGCCGGCATGACGTAGAACGCGAGAGACGGCCCTGCGCTGACGTTGCCGTCCTTCTACGCGTACCCGATGTCAACCGAGGTCTGGTTGTAGACCCCGGGCCCGTCCTCCTGGGTCGGGGGTAGGATCGTGCAGAGGTCGTGCACCGTGAACAGGATGTCTCGCTGAATGAGTCACGAGTTGCCCGCATGGGGCCCCGCCGCGAGGCGCGGAATGGTACCGGCCTGGAGCCACCCGCGGCTCACACCGGCGCTCAAGCGTGCAGCACTCGCGGCTGCCTGCGCGGCTCGAGTGCTCGTCCTCCGGCCGGCGCCGGCCGCCGGTCCAGGTCGCTGGGAGAGCGCGCTGGCCGCTCGACGCCCGCGAGCTCTCGGACGGCACGGCGGCGGGACGAGGTCGAGGAGCGTCGACGTCTGTCCGAAGAGCTCGTGGAGCGGCTGCGGCAAGAACGCCGCGGCCCCGCCAGGCCGAAACAGCGCTGGGTGCGACGAGCTTCATCGCCTATGGATCGTACCGGATCGGGGAGCGCCCGCCGAGCAGATCGATGAATTCGTACAATTGGGTCAAGCGCGTCGTCCCACGCGAGCAGCCCGCGAGGAATGCATCTTGCTGAGAAGTCGCCATGACGAACATCTATGCCAAGTTGTGCCAGTTGACACTACTCACCACGCTCGTCCTCGCTTGTGGCCAGACGACGAGCGACGGCGCTAGCGAGACCAGTAGCACGGGTTCGACGGGCGGCAGCGCAGGCTCCGGTGGGACTGGGGGGACCGGGGGCTCTGGTTCGGGCGGGACTGCGGGTCAGGGCGGTGCTGAGCCGGAATGCTCGGTCGACGAAGATTGCAGACTGGCCTCCGATTGCTGCACCTGCGGCGCTTATCCCGCTTCGGCGGAGGCCCCCGAAGCCTGTGCCGAGGACTGTGACCAGTATCGTTGTGAGCGCTACGCGGTCGAGCGCGCTATGTGCTTCGCCGGTCGCTGCACCGTCGCTACCTCCCACAACTGTAGTCCCCTTTTCGCCGAGTGCGACGCCCTGCCCCCCGAGTGCCCGGAGGGAACGCTGCCGAGCGTTGCAGACAACCGCTGCTGGACCGGGCAGTGTGTGCCGATCGAGCTTTGCGGCTTCCGACCCGATTGCACCGGCTGCGATGACGACCACGTCTGCTTTCGCGGTTTCAACGACGCCGCCGGTACCCCGTACTATTGCCAGCCTCGTCCGCTCGCGTGCGAGGGTCAGGTGACCTGTGCTTGCGCGAGTGCGCTGTGCAGCTCGCTCGGATTCCAGAGCTGCACGGACGCGGACGACGGCGTCATGCAGTGCTCACCGTAGGAGACCCACGCAGGCTGTGAAATGAACGCGGCCCCCTGGGGAAGAAGGCCGCGGCCCCGCCAGGCCGAAACAGCGCGAGCGTGATTCGGCCGCCCGCGCTGGTGCGCATGAGCCGCGCCGTGCTCGTCATCCCGGAGAGCATCGCGTCGGCAAGCGCGAGGCGCTTCCGCCGTCCAGCACGCTCGCGGCGCCGCGCTCGGCGGCCGCGCGCACGCTCGACACCGCAGGCGCACGCGTCAGCGCGAGGACCTCGTCGACCGACCACTGATCGCCCGCGTGCTCGCCGTACTTGCTCGCGAGCACGCGGCCGTCGGGCGCGACGAGGAAGTCGGCCGGGAGCCCGAAGCGACCGCCGGTCGGGATCAGCGCGGGCGGCCGCTCGCGTCCGCGCAGGATCGCGATCGCGCTCCGCGCCACCGAGTGGACGATGATGGGCCACACGCGCGGATCGAACACCGAGAGGAGCGACGGCTCGGCGCCGAGCTCCGCGTACAAGCGCTTCTCGGGATCGGGCACCACAGCGAAGGGGAGCCCGCCGGCGTGGAGCCGGAGCTCGTCGGCGCTCGAGTGGAACACGACCACCTCGCGGATCCCGGCCGCCGCGATCTCGTCGTGACGGACGGTGATCGAGCGGAGATGGAGGTTGCACACCGGACAGCCCGCGAAGCGACGGAGCTGGAGGTGCACGATCCGCGTGGGATCGGGGATGCGGATCCGCTCGCCGTGGACGCCCACGAGCTCGCGCGCGCCGAGCACGGTCCCGGGCGCGAGCCTCGTGACACGGCGGCGCAGGTCGCCGATCAGGCCGAGGGCCGCGATCGCGGTGATCGCCGCGGGGACGATCTGCCCGACGCCGGTGATCTCGAAGAAGGCATCGCTGGGGAGCTCGTAGGTGGGCGGCGGGAACATCCGGAGGAGCAGGTCGCGAGGCGCGCCCGCGAAGAAGAGGACGTTCTTCGCGAGGTGGTTGTATGCGCCCTCGAAGAGCCCGATCGACGTCACCGGGAACGCGAGGGCGAGCGCCGCGAGCGAGCCCCCGGCGATGCGGCCGGCGCGCGTGCCCGGGCTCCGCCGGTACCCCGCGTACGCCAGCGCGATGGGGACGCAGAGCGCGAGCGCGACGGCGGCGCCGTGGAGGCGCCACGGCGTCGCGTACCGAACGCCGCCGTAGACGTGGTGGATCGCGGTCGCGACGAGCGTCGCGACCGCTCCGAGGATGACCGCCCGGGCGCGCGGGCTGGGAGAGGTGGTGTCGACGTTCACGGTGCTCATGCAGGGCACCGTGGCTCGTGCGCGGGGCGCAAACCATCGCCGAAGGCGAACAACTTTCGTGCATGATACGCATCAATCGAGGTGCGACATGGACCGGCTCGCAGCGATCGAAGCGTTCGTCGAGGCCGCGGAGCTCGGGAGCTTCACGCTCGCCGCGCGCCGGCTGCGCGTCACGCCGTCGGCGGTCAGCCGCCGCATCACGCAGCTCGAGGGCGAGGTCGGCGTGCGGCTCTTCCACCGCACCACGCGCGCGGTGACGCTCTCCGACGAAGGGCGCGCGTTCTTCGAGCGTGCCCGCGCCGCGCTGCGCGAGCTCGACGACGCGCAGCGCGCCACCTCGGGTCTGCGCGATCGACCGGCCGGGCTCCTCCGCGTGGAGGCGCCGACGGTGATCGGCCGTCACGTGATCGTGCCGGTGCTCGCGCGCTTCGCCGAGCGCTACCCCGACGTGGACGTCGAGCTCGCGCTGCGCGACGACCCGGCCGATCTCGCGTCGGAGCGGATCGACGTCGCGGTCCGGCTGGGCACGCTGCCGGACTCGGGTCTGATAGCGCGCCCGGTCGGCCGCTCTCGGATGCTCGTCTGCGGCGCGCCCGGCTACCTGCGCGAGCACGGCCGGCCTCGCACGGTCGACGACCTCGAGCGCCACGTGCGCCTCGGGTACGCGCTGCACGGCCGGCTCCTCCCGTGGCGCCTCCGCGACGGCGTGAAGGTGCGCGAGATCGCGCCCACGCGGCGCATCGTCGTCGACGACGGCGAGGCGCTGATCGAGCTGGCGATCGAGGGCGCCGGCCTCGCGTGGCTCTGCGACTTCATGCTGGCGCGCGCCGGCAAGGCGCGGAAGCTCGTCGAAGTGCTCCCGGACACCGCGTGCGATGCGGTCGCGATCTCGGTCGTATCGCTCCCGACCCGCCACGTCCTGCCGAAGGTGCGCGCCTTCACCGAGCACCTCCGCCGCGCCCTCGCGCCCGCTCCCGGGCAGGTCCGGCGACCTGGTGCGCGGTGAGCGCGGTTCGGCGACCCGGGTCGTCTGGGTAGCAACGCACGCTGCATTCGGAGAGGAACGCTCCGCTTGCTACGCTGGGGCATGCGCTCCTGGCTTCTCCTCCCGCTGCCGGTGCTCGCTCCGCTTCATCCCTAGCCGGCGGCTCCAGGAGTAGAGCGTGCCTGCGTTGACCCCCTCCCGCTCCGCGAACACGCGGGCGGACTGCCCGCTCTTGTGCCAGCGCGCCACCCGGTCGCGCCAGATGCGTCTGCTCTCGGCCGTCACACCTCCGGCGCGGATCGCTATGCAGCGCAGAGGCTCCAAGACAGCATGCAGGTCACCGAACGCGACCTGGTGAGGGGGCCGAGCGGCGAGGCCCACGAGGCGCTTCGCTTCGCCGAAGCCGAATAGCTGCGGTCACGTCCGGCGGTTGCCTCGATACTCGGCGTCTCGTCCAGAGACGTCCGCGTCCAGGGAACACCGGCCACCTCTACGCCACTCGGTTCTACACGAGGTGGCTGAGGGCCTCACGCTGTGCCGTGGTGAGCCGGTCGAGTCTGGCGGTGATGGCGTAGGTGCCGGGCGCGGTGCGCCGGAGGGCGACCGGATCGATGACGTCCGGGTGTTGTTCGGCGTCGTGCAGGGCGCTCGTTACACGGTCCGCGGGCCAGCCGAGCGCGGTGGCCAGTTGCTCGACGGTCACCGGCGCGCTCGCGTGCACGAGCGCGGCCAGCACCGTCAGCGCGTCACCGGCGGCGGGCGCGGCGGGGCCGCCGGCCATGTCGTCGCCAAGGCGTCGGAAGAACCTGCCCATGCGGTTCAGCCGGACTCCGGCGGGCGTGACGGGACCGAGGATCCCGGCTCCCCGCCGCGCGGCATCTGCCCACATCTCGTGCGAGCGAGCGCTCGTCGTCCACGCCCGCTCCCAGACGTCATCGTCGATGACGTAGCGCTCGCTCCGCCGGGGGCCGCGTTCACGCCGGACCACCTCGAGCCCTTCGAGATAACCGATGGCCTTGGAGACCGACGCGGGGCTGACCCGCAAACGCTTGACCAGCTCGGCGGCCGTCAGAGCCCCGGAGTCCGCGGTGTACAGCGAGGCGAGCACCCGGCCTGCCATCCGTGGAAGCCCGGTCTGGACCATCAGCGCCGCGAACTGCTCGACGAAGGCGCGCACCGCCTCGGCGCCCCGCCCGTCCGCACCGGCGGCGACCGGCAGACCGGGCGGCGAGGCCGGCCTGCGCCGGCGCGCGCGCCGCCCGGTGGCCTCGTGGGCGTGGTCCGCCCGGTAGCCGCCGGGCCCGCCGTTGCGAGCCACCTCCCGGCTGATGGTCGACGTCGGCCTGCCCAGCCGCCTCGCGATCTCGGCGTACCCGAGCCTCTCGGCCAGCCCCGATGCGATGTGCCGGCGGTCCTCGTCGCTCAGCCTGCCTCCCGGCATCCTCGCCCGCTCCTGTTGATCGATGGTCGAGGCCAGTGTGCATTCACAATCAGCACATTGCAACGGTCGATCGCCCGATCGTTGCATTCATCCACAAGGCCATTGCAATAGCAGTCATGAATTCGCAGCGCGGAGCGATGAATCCATTGCTTCGACGTTGACTGCACATGAGACGCAACGTAGCTTTCGTGACCGTTCAACGAGCCACGGCGAGGAGCCGGCGTGTGTGCCCGTTTCGCGGGACGGCGCAGCCGTGCACCCCGCGCATGCGGGTGATGTTCATGGACCTTGCCAGAAGCGCCAAAACGCCTGCCGACGTCACCCGTCGATCCCTGGCGCCGGACCTGGCCCGCGGCTTCATGTTGCTGCCGATCGCCCTGGCGCATGCGCCGGCGTTCGTCAGCAATTGGGACCTCGGACCCGCCGATCTCAACACCATCGCCAAGCTCGTGAGATCGCTCTTCGCCGAGAACCAGGCTCGCGCGATGTTCGTGTTCCTCTTCGGCTACGCGCTGGGGCAGCTGACCGAGCGGCAGCTCGCTCGGGGCGGCGACTGGACCTCGATTCGCAAGCTGCTGCGGCGCCGGAGCCTCGGGCTGATCGCCATCGGCTTCGCGCACGGGGCTCTGCTCGTGCCGCTCGACATCGTCGCTGTCTACGGGCTGACGCTGCTCCTGCTCGCGCCGATGGTCCGGGCCCGGGACTCGGTCCTCTGGTGGACCAGCGTCCTCACGCTCGTCCCCGCGACGCTCGTGCTCACATGGCAGAGCGTCACCGCACAGACCACCGCGGCCATGGGCATTCCCATGACCCTGGCGGCGCTCATGGCCCCCGATTATGTTGCCCACGTCCTCGCCGAGCTTCCGTTCTGGCCGCTGAAGACGGCCGTGTCCACCATCGTGGTGGTGCCGGCCATGCTGCCGGGCGTCTGGGCCGCCAGACGCCGTATCCTCGACGAACCCGAGCGCCATGCGGCGATGCTGTCGCGGGTCACCGTGATCTGCATGGCGGTCTCCGTCATCGGCCGGCTTCCCATGGCCCTGCAGCTGACCGGCGCGTGGACGACGACCATGACCTGGACGGTCGCCGGCGCACACGCCATGACTGGATACGCTGGCGGCATCGGCATGGCCGCCGCCGCCGGGCTCGTCTCGATCAGGATCGGATGTGACCCTGGGCGCCTGACTGCGGCCCTCGCCGCGCTGGGTCAGCGGTCGTTGACGTTCTACCTGTTCCAGTCGGCGGTGTGGCTCGCGCTGTTCTACCCGTTCACCCTGGACCTGAGAGATGACCTGGGCTTCACCGCCAGCTGCACGGTCGCCGTCGCCCTCTGGATCGTGTCGATCCTGCTGGCCGACCGGATGCGCCGCGCGGGCCACCGCGGCCCGGCAGAGGTGCTCCTGCGACAGATGTCCTATGGCCGCAGTGCGCCTGTCAGCGCGCCGTCTCTTTCAAAGGAAAAAGACTGAATTCACCGCTCCGTGGTGGCCCTGCTCGTCGCCGCCGCTTGTTTCTGGACTCCAGCTATCTACCAAATGCAGCGGACCGCGAACCTGTTTGATGCGTTCGCCGTATTGGCCGGATGACCGGCGGTGCTGCCCGAGGCCAGGTACCGCTGGGAGCGTACAGCCGAGATGCGGTGTTCATCGCCTGGCTCAAGACGAAGCTCGACGCCGTCCCTGCGCTCGCGGCGCGCAGGGCGAAAGATGCCCGAGCACGGTCCCGCCGGCATGGCGGTGAGGCTCCATGAGGTCGGCCTCGCGCTCCCCCCACGCTGGCGGCCACCGCAGGCGTGAGCGCGGCCGCGAATCGCGGTAATCGCGGTAGAAGACGGGGCGCCATGCCCCGCAAGCCCACCGGGTCGCTCTTCCGCAACGACGCCGGTCGGGTTTACGCCTGCGTCCTCGTCGGCGACAAGGACCGGGAGAGCTTCCCTCTCGATCCCAAGCTGACCGAGGAGCAGGCCGAGCAGCGCAAGGAGCTCGTCGCCGACCTGGCTGTGCGGCTGCGCGCTTCGCGAAACGTCACGCGCGACGCGATCGTCGCCCTGCTGGAGCATGCCGCGGTACACGAGGGCAGGGCGCTCCGCGACGTCATCGCGGCGGTCGACGTCATCTGCAAGGGCGGCGCGCAAGCGAAGGTCGTTCCCGGCGTCAGCTCGGTACCGAAGCAGGTCACCCTCCAGCAGTTCGGCCAGCTCTGGACCTCGGGCGAGCTCGCTCGCATGTACCCCGACCACGTCAAGCCAAAGCGCAGCGTGGAGCAGGACGTCTATCGCTCGACCGCCACATCTGCCCGATCGCCGGCCATGTCCTCGCCGCGGCCTTCACGCTGACGATGCCGAGCGCGTCATGCGTGCGCTCCCGCCGATGTCCCCCGCGTTGCGCCGCCACATCGCGCAGCTTCTCCACCGGCTCATGGCGATGGCCGTCTTCCCGTGCCGTCTCGTCGCGATGAACGCGCTCCCCCGCGGCTTCCTCCCGAAGCTCGGCCCCGCGAAGGCGAAGGCCTGTCTCTACCCCGACGGGGACGCGCGCCTGCTGGCCTACTCGGCGATCCCGCTGTGGTGGCGCGTCCTCTGGGGCTTTCTGAACCGCGAGGGCCCGCGCATCAGCGAGGCAGCGCGCCTGCAGGTGCAGGACGTCGACCTCGATCGCGGCGCGCTGCGCCTCGAGAAGAACAAGACGAACGACCCGCGCGCTCGGGTGCTGCAAGTCCGCGCCCACGACACGCGCTCAACCTTCATCACGGTCGCCCTGGCGAACGGCCGCAGCGAGACCTGGGTGGCCGACAGAACTGGCCATCGATCGAGCGTGATGATCCAGAGAACCCGCCGAGCCGCCAGGACGTTTGCAGAGCTGGGCCTAGGCGAGCTAGCTTCCCTCGCCTAGGCGATCCCCGAGCTCGCCGGAAACGGCACAGACGAAGGCGAGCGTGGGTCCTCAAAAGTAAAAATCAAAGTAATATCAAACACTTGGCCCCGTGGCGAAATGGCAGACGCGGTGGATTTAAAAGGCGCTCTGGGGCGGGGGAACCGTGTGAAGCGCGAGAAAATGCCGGGAGAAGTGAGCGAGGTGACGACGGTTCGGCACCGTTGCCCCCGGCAGCTGGCCATTTAGGGGGCGCTGCTGGCCATTCAGTAGGCGCGGGCGGACCGGCCGTGAATCGGCTGAGCGAGGGCGCGCTGAAGGCGACACGAGCGCCGCGAACCGAGCTTCTTGCCTACCTTGGGGACGGACTCCGGTTGGCGATCGCTGCCGGCGATGTCGAAGGGGCCCGCGTGGCGCACGAGGCGATCGGACGGCTGCTCGGGCTGCCGGTGGTACCGGAGCGGTGAGCAGGCCTGGGCCGAACGTCGAGCCCGCCGCTCGCGTGGACTCCGCTGCCGGAGCCTTGCCGCTCGCCAGCGCCCGCGGGCTCCGCTGAGATCGCCCGCGCGCAGTGGCAGCATGCCGATAAGCAGTCACCGGTCGGACTGCTGATCCAAAGCATTACAACGGAACATGTTTGCTTGCTTGCATGAGTTCGCGCTTACGCGGCCTGGGCGGGGTGGGGTCGACCGAACCGCTGACGGCCGCCGTGGCGGAATTGGCTGGCGCCCACCAAACCGGAGGCGGCCGCCGATCCCCGACAAACCGGGCCTTCGCGCCTGGCACGGCGCCTGCCGAGAGCGCCGCCATGCCCCGATCCTCTGAAGCGCGTACGCCGCGCCCCCACGCCTCCTCGAGCGCGTCAGCGAGGCGATCCGAACCCGTCGTTACAGCCCTCGCACAGAAGAGGCGTACTGCGCCTGGATCCGGCCCTTCATTCTCTTCCATGACCGCCGCCACCCACGCGACCTCGGCCTGGCCCACGTCGAGGCGTTCCTCACGCATCTGGCGACCGACCGGCACGTCAGCGCCTCGACCCAGAACCAAGCCGTCGCCGCCATCCGCTTCCTCTATACCCACGTCCTCGCGCTCCCCCGCGCGCAGCACGTCGATTTCACCCGAGCGAAGCGCCCCGCAGGTCTCCCCGCGGTGCTCACGCAGGCCGAGGCGAGCGCTCTCCTGGATCGCATGACCGGCGTCCCGCTCCTTTGGGCCTCCCGCCTATACGGTGCCGGCATCCGTCTGCTTGAATGCACCGAGCTCCGCGTGAAGAACCTCGACCTCGAGCACCGCGAGATCCTCGTTCGCGACAGCAAGGGCAGGAAGGATCGGTGGGTGTCAAGATAGTTGTCCGTTGATTCGGTCACATCCTCGTGAGTGCTTGAGCCTCGTGAGTGTGGGGGTTGAGGGTCACGGGACCGATCGGGGTCCAGTTGCGTGTCTGGCCGGTCCAGCGCAGGGGCGTCCTGCGGCGGGCCCGCTGGTAGAGGGCATGGCGGGCGGCGAGCAGCGAGCCGTCGCGCCCCCGGTGTCGGTCGTCGGGCGTGACGAAGCGGATGCTGCTGTGCAAGTGCTCGCCGTTGTACCAGGCGACGAAGCGCTCAACCCAGTGGCGTGCCTGCTCCACGGTGGCAAACGGGCGGCGTGGGTACTCGGGCCGGTACTTGAGGGTGCGGAAGAGGGCCTCGGCGTACGGGTTGTCGTCGCTGACGCGAGGGCGGCTGAAGGAGGGCACGACGCCCAGGCGCTGGAGGGTGGCGAGCATGGTCGAGCCCTTCATCGGGCCGCCGTTGTCCGCGTGCAGCACCAGGCAGCCGGAGCCCACGGCTTCGCGACGGCAGGTCTGCTCGACGAGACGAGCGGCAGCGAGCATCGACTCGTCGGTCTCGACCGACCAGCCGACAATCTTGCGACTGTAGACGTCCACGATCAGGTACAGGAAATAGAACGCACCGCGCACCGCGCTCTTCAGGTAGGTGATGTCCCAACACCACACCTGATTGGGCCTCTTGGCGACGAGCGCCCGAGGACGATGGGCGCTCGCTGGTCGAGCCGGATTGCGGTGCGCCAGCAGCCCCTGCTCGCGCAGGACGCGGTAGAAGCTCGACTCCGATGCCAGATACACGCCGCGGTCGGCCAGACGCGGGACGATCTGCTTGGGCGAGAGGTTGCGGAACTCGGGGCTATTGGCCGTCTCGACGATCCTTCGACGCTCCGCCTCGGTCAGCTTGTGCACCGGCGCGTGGTGCGGTCCGGCTCGACCGTCCTCGCCGCCAGCCTCCCCTCGCCAGCGGGCGACGGTACGCTCACTGAGTCCGAGCGCACGGCAGGCCGCTGCGAGTGTGGCGCCGCCACGGACGGCCTCGTCGATGAGCTCGAGCGTCACCTGTCGGTCTCCGGGTCCGTGTCGTCGTCCCCGTCCCCCCAGATGGCCTGGGCTTTTTTTTGGAGCACCAGAATGGCCGCCGCCTCGGCCAGCGCCTTGTCCTTGCGCCGCAGTTGCCTCTCTAGCTCCCGAACCCGCCGCGACGGGGCCGTGCCGTGCCCTGGTTTTGCCGGCCCGCCCAGCGCCTCCAGCGCGGCCTTGCGCCACTCGCCGAGCTGCGCCTCGTGCAGCCCCTCGCGGCGGAGGAACTCGCCCAGCTCCCGCTCGGAGAGCGCGGCCGCCTCCGTCACCGCGCGCAGCTTCTGCTCCGGGGTCCAGTCCTCCGGGCGGCGAGCGGCGGCAGGAGGCGGGGGCGCGGAGCGGTGAGCGTCATCGGACATGGGCGCGAGGCTACGAGCATCGCGAAGCCAGCGCGAGAGCGTCGTCTGATGCACCCCCGTCTCGACGGACAGCGCCACCGCCGTCGGTCCTCCTGGGGCGAGCAGCCGTTGGACGATTTTTCTTTTGAAGGATTCTGAGTACTCTCTCACCTCAAAGCCTGTCTCCGCTCCCCGAACGCGGTGACCTAATCGTGCGTAAGCGGATCAGATCGGGCGCCAACTTCTCTGACACGGGGGGGGATTGAATCACGATGCTGCCGCTCCGCCTGGTCCACCGCTCTGCGATCACGTCATCGCCGTACGCGCCCAGCATGCCGCCGATGTCGCGGCTGGCGCCGGCTGGGTGACCCTCCCCGACGCCCTGGACGGTAAGTATCCGAACGCCGGCCGGGAATGGCCCTGGCAATGGGTCTTCCCCGCGACACGGCCCTATCGCGACAGGGAGAGAGGTCAGCTCCGGCGGCATCATCTGCACGAGACGGTGGTCCAGCGCGCGGTGCGAAAGGCCGCCCTCGCCGCCGGTCTATCGAGGCGCACGACCTGCCACACCCTGCGTCACTCCTTGCTGCCGCTCCGCCTGGTCCACCGCTCTGCGATCACGTCATCGCCGTACGCGCCCAGCATGCCGCCGATGTCGCGGCTGGCGCCGGCTGGGTGACCCTCCCCGACGCCCTGGACGGTAAGTATCCGAACGCCGGCCGGGAATGGCCCTGGCAATGGGTCTTCCCCGCGACACGGCCCTATCGCGACAGGGAGAGAGGTCAGCTCCGGCGGCATCATCTGCACGAGACGGTGGTCCAGCGCGCGGTGCGAAAGGCCGCCCTCGCCGCCGGTCTATCGAGGCGCACGACCTGCCACACCCTGCGTCACTCCTTCGTAAGCGCCCGACCAACGCCATCGTGACCAGCCCGTCGGGGCCGGTTACCAGTCCCCATCGCGACGAAGGAGGAAGCGATGGCGACGAGGGCGGAGTGGGCCGATCGGGTGGAGCGATGGGAACGCAGCGGGCTGAGCGCCGAGAAGTTCGCGCGGCGCGAAGGGTACAAGCCGAAGCAGCTGTACTGGTGGCGCTGGAAGCTGCGCGCTGACCGGCCCTCGCACCCCTCGCCGTCGTCGTTGACCGAGGCACCGCGTTTTCTGCCGGTCCACGTGGTGACGGACGCATCGGCCGTCGCGCCAGAGCCGATCGAGATCGCGCTGCCCAACGGGCGGGTGGTGCGGGTCTGGCCGGGCTTCGACCCGGCCACGCTCGAGCGGGTACTGGCGCTCGCGGCCGAGGAGACGCCGTGCTGACGCTGCCCATGGCGATGGCCGGGTGGTTACCCCGGAGCGGCCGCGGCGTGGAGGAGGACGCCGGCGCGCCGGTGCCGCCCGGGCGCGCGCGGTGCTGCCCGGGCGCGCGCGGTGCTGCCCGGGCGCGCGCGGTGCTGCCGCGGGCGCGCGCGGTGCTGCCGCGGGCGCGCGCGGTGCTGCCGCGGGCGCGCGCGGTGCTGCCGCGGGCGCGCGCGGTGCCGTCGCCGGCGCGCGCGGCGCCCGGAGCGGCCGCGCCGTGGAGGAGGACGCCGGCGCGCGCGGTGCCGTCGCCGGCGCGCGCGGCGCCCGGAGGGGCTGCGGCATGGAGGAGGACGCCGGCGCGCGCGGTACCGTCGCCGGCGCGCGCGGCGCGCTCGCTGCGGAGCGGCCGCGCGGTGTTGAGATGGATGTCGGCGCGCGTGGGGCTGCTGCTGGTGCGCGCGGCGCCCTAGCCGCGGAGCGGCCGCGGGGCCGTCGATGTCCAACTGGCCGATCTGGGGTAGGTCGTCCTCGACGTGGAGCACGAGCGAGCCTGCCTCCTTGGGGGAGTTGAGACGCGGCGACTCGGGACAAGCACCCGAGAAAAAGTCAAGACCTGGCGGTCTTCCCTTCCGGAGGAACCTTGATCATCATGGTCGGCGCATCGAGCTTCATCGCACTGTTGCTCACTCCTCACCGACGACGTTCTCACCGGTGAGAGGCCGAGCGGGTGAGAACTGAGTTTGATGCAACGACGCCCAGATATTCCCTTCTGCAATTGTTCGTCGTCGGTGTAGGCGGTAACAGCGAGTTTTACAGATGACCGTCAACGCCCAGAAAGAGAGGATGTGGACATGGGAGCGCCAAGGAGGAGCGGTGCCGCCGTTGGCGCGCGCGGCGCCCTCGCTCCGGAGCGACCGCGGGGTCGAGGTGGACGCCGGCGCGCGCGGCGCCCTCGCTCCGGAGCGGCCGCGGGGTCGAGGTGGACGCCGGCGCGCGCGGCGCCCTCGCTCCGGAGCGGCCGCGGGGTCGAGGTGGACGCCGGCGCGCGCGGCGCCCTCGCTCCGGAGCGGCCGCGTGCCAGGCTAGATGCCTCGTCTTGATTTTTTTTTGAGTGATGGTCTCAGTGCGCAGCATCCTCGGTGTACGTAGGAGGATGATGATCCTTGGCGATCAGAAAATTCGCATGAACGGCTGCTCGTCTGCGGAAGAGCAGCTCGTTGAGCGAAGCCAACGCGGTGACCTTCCCTTCGGGAGGGATTTGATCGGGTACGCGGAGCGAAGCCAACGCGGTGACCTTCCCTTCGGGAGGGATTTGATCGGGTACGCGGAGCGAAGCCAACGCGGTGACCTTCCCTTCGGGAGGGATTTGATCGGGTACGCGGAGCGAAGCCAACGCGGTGACCTTCCCTTTCGCATCATGATCGTGGATCGTCGGTATCGCTGGTTCGTGTGGGTGACCATGAAGGGTCAAAACTGACCGTTAACGGTCGGAAAGGTGGGTGACTGTTACGTGGGACCGAAGCGGTCCATTCGTGAAACTGCCCTTCGGGGCGTTACGCGCGGTGTATCTCAAAACTGGCTCTGGATTTGGCCAGGGCCTTAACAGCAGAGCGCCCGGCCCCCTCGTCTCCGCCACGAGTTCAGGGGGCCAGGCACCCGGAGACACAATGCAGAAGCATCACATCTCGAACGAAACCGTAGCCGGCCACGTCAGCGCCGACAACATCCAGCCGCCGGACGCGATCGACGTGCGCATTTCCGTCCCGTCGACGCTCGTGGTCGCGCTCGTGCTCATCTTCCTCTGGCTCCGCAGCCGGCGGGCGCGTTCGCCCGTCTTGACGTAAGCGCCCGACCAACGCCATCGTGATCGTCGGCGTGGCGCCGGTTACCTATCCCCATCGCGAAGGAGGAAGCGATGGCGACGAAGGCGGAGTGGGCCGAGCGGGTGGAGCGATGGGAGCGCAGCGGGCTGAGCGCCGAGAGGTTCGCGCGGCGTGAAGGATACAAGCCGAAGCAGCTCTACTGGTGGCGCTGGAAGCTGCGAGCTGACCGGCCCTCACAGCCCTCGCCGTCGTCGTTGACCGAAGCACCGCGCTTTCTGCCGGTCCACGTGGTGGCGGACGCATCGATCGTCGCGCCGGAGCCGATCGAGATCGCGCTGCCCAACGGGCGGGTGGTGCGGGTCCGGCCGGGCTTCGACCCGGCCACGCTCGAGCGGGTCCTGGCGCTCGCGGCCGAGGAGACGCCATGCTGACGCTGCCGCCGTCGGTGCGCGTGTACATCGCAGCCGAGCCCACGGACCTGCGCAAGAGCTTTGATGGGCTGTCGGCCTTGGTCTCTCAGCGCTTCGGAGCTGACCCGCTCTGCGGGCATCTGTTCGTGTTCAGGAATCGGCGTGGTGACCAGGTGCGCGTCTTGTTCTGGGACCGCACCGGCTACATGATCGTGGCGAAAAAATTGGCCCGCGGGCGCTTCCACCTCGCCCGCGACCTGCCCAAGGGGGCCACCCACGTCGAGGTCGAGGCGGCCGAGCTGTCGCTGATGCTCGAAGGGTTCGACCTGTCCGAGGCCGTGCGGCGCAAGCGCTGGAGACCCAGCGTGAGAAAAATTGCTCCGTCGAAGCAAAGCTTGATGGATGCGCGTGGGATAGCTATCTCGCGCGCCACGTGACCAGTCCTCTTCAGTCCCAGGCACAACTGCCCGCCGATCTGGCGGACGTGCGGAGCAAGCTCGAGCAGCTGGCGGCCGCCGGGCAGCTTCCGGAGCTCATCGACCTGGTGCTCGGACTGCTGGTCCAGCTGCGCGACAAGAACACCGCGCTCTCGGCGAGGCTCGCAAGCGCGCTGCGCGAGCTGTACGGCCGCAAGAGCCAGCAGGTCTCTACCGAGCAGCTGATGCTGATGTTCGCCGAGCTCGGGGCGGAAGCTCCGCCGGGGGCGGCGGGCTCGGAGCTCGGCGCGGACGCTGCGCCGCAGCCGGAGCAGGGGCTGGTGCCGCAACCCCCTGAGCCGCCGAAGCCGCCGCGAGGACGGGGCGGGCGCGCGCCGCTTCCCGAACACCTTCCGCGTGAGACGCGCGTGGTGCCCGTCCCCGAGGCCGAGCGGACGTGCCCGCAGTGCGGCGCGGACAAGAAGTGCATTGGCCATCGTACGAGCGAAGTGCTCGAGTTCGTGCCGGCGCAGTTCAAGATCATCGAGGAGCAGCGGGAGAAGCTCGCCTGCCCGCGCTGCCCGGAGCAGGGTGTAACGACGGCGGACAGCGAGAAGGTGATGGACCGAGGGCGTCCGGGACCGGGGCTGCTCGCCAGCATCCTTGTCGAGAAGTTCGAGGACTCGATGCCGCTGTACCGGCAGTCGCAGCAATACGCTCGCTTCGGCGTGTCGCTGTCTCCGTCGACTCTGGGCGACTGGTCGGCCTTCGCGCTCGACGTGCTCGCTCCGGTGGCTGAGAGGATCGCGGAGCGGGTGCTGGACTCGTTCTACTTGCGCGCCGACGACACGGGGATGCGGGTGCTGGATCGAGATCATCCGGCGGGGGTGAAGCGAGGTCATATCTGGGCCTTCGTCGGGGCGGGTCTCGTGGCGTTCCTGTACGCACCGGACTGGAAGGCGAAGCATCCAGCCGCGCTGCTGCAGGGCTTCACCGGCTACTTGCAGGGCGATGGGTACGCGGGCTATGGCGCGATGCTCCGCGGAGGCGACGACGGCGAGATGATCGTGCCCGAGGAGCGTCGGCTCGGCTGCGGGATGCACATCCGCGCCAAGTTCGAGAAGGCGGCCAAGGGTGGCGACGCGCGAGCGGCGGTAGCGCTCTCGTACTTCAAAGCCATCTACCGAATCGAGTCGACCTGCAAAGAGGAGGCGCTGTCCACGGAGGCGCGGCTGGCGCGCCGGCAGGAGCGGTCGCTCCCCGTTGTGGACGAGCTGTATCAGTGGATTCACGAGCTGCACCTTCGGCTCGTACCAGGTACGCCGCTCTGCATCGCTACCCAGTACGCCATCAATCAGGCGGCTGCGTGGCGGCGCTGCTTCACGGATGGACGCTTCGAGATAGACAACGGCGAAGTCGAGCGGCAGCTAAGACGTGTAGCCCTCGGAAGAAAAAACTATTTATTCGCGGGCTCCGATAAGGGCGCTCAGCGCCTGGCCATCGGCTATACGATCTTCGGCTCGTGTCGGATGCACGGAGTCAACCCGCTCGCCTGGGCGACAGACGTCATCGGCAGGTTGCAGGCGGGCTGGCAGCGCGACCGCCTGGACGAGTTGCTGCCCGACGCATGGGCGAGATCGTCGCGCGCTGCTCCGAGCGCCGGCGATACCGACGCGACCTGAACAACGCGAGCCTCGGCCGGCGACGCAGGCGGATGCCGCTTCGCCGGGCCTTCTTTCAGGACCGTCTGTGCCCGCGCCGAGTCGTGGGCCGACGCCGCCCCGCGCCCAGCATCGTCGACCCCGGCGAGAGCCGCAAGGGGCTGTGCCCATGGCGTTGGCCGGGCGCTTACGAAGCGATGGCGACGAGGGCGGAGTGGGCCGATCGGGTAGAGCGATGGGAGCGCAGCGGGCTGAGCGCCGAGAAGTTCGCGCGGCGCGAAGGGTACAAGCCGAAGCAGCTGTACTGGTGGCGATGGAAGCTGCGCGCTGACCGGCCCTCGCAGCCCTCGCCGTCGTCGTTGACCGAAGCACCGCGCTTTCTGCCGGTCCACGTGGTGACGGACGCATCGGCCGTCGCGCCGGAGCCGATCGAGATCGCGCTGCCCAACGGGCGGGTGGTGCGGGTCCGGCCGGGCTTCGACCCGGCCACGCTCGAGCGGGTCCTGGCGCTCGCGGCCGAGGAGACGCCGTGCTGACGCTGCCGCCGTCGGTGCGCGTGTACATCGCAGCCGAGCCCACGGACCTGCGCAAGAGCTTTGATGGGCTGTCGGCCTTGGTCTCTCAGCGCTTTGGAGCCGACCCGCTCTGCGGGCATCTGTTCGTGTTCAGGAATCGGCGAGGTGACCAGGTCCGCGTCTTGTTCTGGGACCGCACCGGGTACATGATCGTGGCGAAGAAATTGGCTCGCGGGCGCTTCCATCTCGCCTGCGACCTGCCCAAGGGGGCCACCCACGTCGAGGTCGAGGCGGCCGAGCTGTCGCTGATGCTCGAAGGGTTCGACCTGTCCGAGGCCGTGCGGCGCAAGCGCTGGAGACCCAGCGTGAGAAAAATTGCTCCGTCGAAGCAAAGCTTGATGGATGCGCGGGGGATAGCTATCTCGCGCGCGACGTGACCAGTCCTCTTCAGTCCCAGGCACAACTGCCCGCCGATCTGGCGGATGTGCGGCGCAAGCTCGAGCAACTGGCGGCGGCCGGGCAGCTTCCGGAGCTCATCGACCTGGTGCTCGGGCTGCTGGTCCAGCTGCGCGACAAGAACACCGCACTCTCGGCGAGGCTCGCGAGCGCGCTGCGCGAGCTGTACGGCCGCAAGAGCCAGCAGGTCTCGACCGAGCAGCTGATGCTGATGTTCGCCGAGCTCGGGGCGGAAGCGCCGCCGGGGTCGGCGGGCTCGGAGCTCGGCGCCGACGCTCCGCCGCAGCCGGAGCAGGGGCTGGTGCCGCAGCCCCCTGAGCCGCCGAAGCCGCCGCGAGGACGAGGCGGGCGCGCGCCGCTCCCCGAGCACCTGCCGCGTGAGACGCGCGTGGTGCCCGTCCCCGAGGCGGAGCGGACGTGCCCGCAGTGCGGCGCGGACAAGAAGTGCATCGGCCATCGTACGAGCGAAGTGCTCGAGTTCGTCCCGGCGCAATTCAAGATCATCGAGGAGCAGCGGGAGAAGCTCGCCTGTCCGCGCTGCCCGGAGCAGGGCGTCACGACGGCCGATAGCGAGAAGGTGATGGACCGAGGGCGTCCAGGACCGGGGCTGCTCGCCAGCATCCTTGTCGAGAAGTTCGAGGACTCGATGCCGCTGTATAGGCAGTCGCAGCAATACGCTCGCTTCGGCGTGTCGCTGTCCCCGTCGACCCTGGGCGACTGGTCGGCCTTCGCGCTCGACGTGCTCGCTCCGGTGGCTGAAAAGATCGCGGAGCGGGTGCTGGACTCGTTCTATCTACGTGCCGACGACACAGGGATGCGGGTGCTGGATCGAGATCATCCGGCGGGGGTGAAGCGAGGCCACATCTGGGCCTTCGTCGGCGCGGATCTCGTGGCGTTCCTGTACGCACCGGACTGGAAGGCGAAGCATCCAGCGGCGCTGCTGCAGGGCTTCACCGGCTACTTGCAGGGCGATGGGTATGCGGGCTATGGCGCGATGCTCCGCGGAGGCGACGACGGCGAGATGATCGTGCCCGAGGAGCGCCGGCTCGGCTGCGGGATGCACGTCCGCGCCAAGTTCGAAAAGGCGGCCAAGGGCGGCGACGCGCGAGCGGCGGTGGCGCTCTCGTACTTCAAGGCCATCTACCGAATCGAGGCGACCTGCAAAGAGGAGGCGCTGTCCACGGAGGCGCGTCTGGCGTGCCGGCAGGAGCGGTCGCTCCCCGTTGTGGACGAGCTGTATCAGTGGATTCACGAGCTGCACCTGCGGCTCGTGCCAGGTACGCCGCTCTGCATCGCTACCCAGTACGCCATCAATCAGGAGGCTGCGTGGCGGCGCTGCTTCACGGATGGACGCTTCGAGATAGATAACGGCGAGGTCGAGCGGCAGCTAAGACGTGTAGCACTCGGAAGAAAGAACTATTTGTTCGCGGGCTCCGACAAGGGTGCTCAGCGTCTGGCCGTCGGCTACACGATCTTCGGCTCGTGTCGGATGCACGGTGTCAACCCGCTCGCCTGGGCGACAGACGTCATCGGCAAGCTGCAGGCGGGCTGGCCGCGCGGTCGACTCGACGAACTGCTGCCCGACGCATGGGCGAAATCGCCGCGCGCCGCTCCGGTCGCCGGCGACGCCGACGCGACCTGAACAACGCAAGCCTCGGTCGGCGACGCAGGCGGAGACCGCCTCGCCGGGCCGTCTTTCACGACCGCCTGTGCCTGGGCCGATGCGTGGGCCGACGCCGCCCCGCGCCCAGCATCGTCGACCCCGGCGAGAGCCGCAAGGGGCCGTGCCCATGGCGATGGCCGGGCGGTTACGTCTTGACGGGCCGAGGGGCGCCTGCGGATCGCGACCTGAGCGCGCGTCAGGTCGCGCCGAGCAGCTCAAGGGCGAGCTCGGCGCGGTTGCTCGTCGCGCATGCCGCACGCGCGCGCTCGGCAGCGGCGCCGACGCCGGCGAGCCCTGGTCGAACTGGGGAGCGGAGACGGTGAGGACCTGGCGCGCGAGCTCGGCGCGGTGCGCATCGTCTGCGCGGCGTACCTGACGCCCGTGTAGGCAGCGCGGCCGCGGCGTCGAGGTCCTCGAGCAACGAGCTCGGCGCCGCGTCGATGCTTACCTGGTCGAGTTCGACTCGCCCTCTGCACCGGGCGCATATCGGAGAGCTCCGCCGCGGTCCTGCTCATGTCCGGTGATGCTGGGAAACGCTAGCTGCGTCATCTGCGCCGTTCCAGCGGCAAGCCACTCACTGTCGCATCATCCGGGCCCGTGTCGACCACATGGAACGGGTGCCGCTCGCACCGCGGAGTGACGAGCGCGACGCTCCAAGGCGTCGCGGGAGCACCGTAGATCCTCATGGTGGAGGTCTCGGTGCAGCAGATCGGCTTTGCGTCGGCTGGCGGCAAGGGGTGCTGCTTGCATCGAGCGGCACACCGCGCGGTGCCACGCATGGCAGGAGCACCGCAGATCTTCGATGGGGCGACGACAAATGTGCAGACGTTCCTCGCGCGCGCCCCGGCCCAGCTTCACACGTATGCGTCACGTGCGCGAACTCGGTACGCCCCCCGCCACTGCGGCCGCAGTGGTCGAGGGGCACGCCGTGCCAGTGCGGTTTCCTAGGAAGAGTCAAGGTAAATCGTCGCGCGTTGCTTCAAATTCTGCGTCGGCACTGTTCGCCAACCGAGTGGTTGACGAACACTCCCGCCGCGTAATCTCGTGCGCACCGACGGACGCCCGGGACGGCTCGACCCCCGGTCCATTGTGGTGTAAGCGCTGCGCGAAGCGCCATAGTGCCCAATCTCAGTCAGCTGGTGCAGGATGGGCGCGATAGAACCGGCCCGGTCAGCTCGTCGCGCGCTGCTCTTCCGCGGCAAGTGGAGGCGGGACGGTGATTGGCCCGAGGGGCAGCTTCATCTCTTCGGCGACGAGGCGAGCGCGGGAGCGCGCCCAGTACCTGGGAGCGAGCTCGGGGTAGCGCTCGCGCGGCCAGTAGGGCATCACGCGGATGACGTCGGCGAGGTAGGCCTCGGGGTCGAGGTGGTGGACCTTGCAGCTCGCCGCGAGCGAGAAGAGGTTGGCAGCGGCGGAGGCGTGGTCGTCGCTGCCGAAGAACAGCCACGCGTTCCTCGTGGGCGCGATCTCGATGCCGTCGAGCAGCGTCTCGTGCGTCGCGTCGTCCACCTCGACGTGCGTCGCGCACTCGGCCGGCGGGTCGGGGAGCGCGAACGTGCCGCGATGTAGGCGTTTTGAAAAGAGGCAAAGTCCGCTGCCGTCGAAGAAGATGATCTTGATGGTAGTCCACCGCTTTCCGATGAACGCGAACAGCGCGCCGCACCGGGCCTCGTAACCTACGCACTCGCGAATGAGACCCGAGAGCCGCTCGAAGCCGCTGCGCATGTCCACCGGCTCCAGCGCGACGAACACCTGCACGCCCGCCGGAATCATCGCGCTGCTCCGCCCAGGGCGCGGACCACCTCGGCCAGGAGCGTGGGGTCGAACCCCGCGACGACGCGCACCCGCGCGCCGCCGACCTCGACGACGAGCTCCGGAGCGCTCATCGCTTAAAGCGCGGGCGCTCCGTCCGCGAGAGCAGGCTCAGCCAGCCGCGCAGCGTCGAAGCCGCAAAGCCGCGGCTCCGCGCGAACTCCTCGTCCGACTCGCCGCTCTCGCGCCACGCCCGAACTCGATCCGCCCATTTTTCTTCTGTCGACGATGTCCTTGTCATGCGCGCGATCATGCGCCGGACCTGGCGGCTGGGGAGAGACGGCGCTTCATGCAGCCCTTACAGTGCATGCGGATGTTGTGCGGCACATGGTTCAGTCACGCCCCCCGGCCTTGAATGCAGTTGCCACCCACTCGTCGATCGAGCAGCCTTCCTCCCAGACCTCCGGGCGAACTGCATACCGGAGGACGTTCTCGTTGCGCAGCCCGACCTCGCTGGTCCGAGCCTCCTGTACGAGCTCCCACGTGCCCTGCACTAGCGTGCCGACCTGAGAAACCAAGCGTGCGAGCGGCAGCACATCCTCGATCGACCACGGCTCGTCGAGGCGCTCGTCGGGAATCCCTCTCAGGTCCACGACGCACAAGACGTATCGATCCGCTCGCTGCGAGGCCGTCTCGGCCTGTTTGGGTGTCAGTTTCGCCTCGCCATGCGTCGTCGCCTTCACCTCGACGAAGTAGGAGCCGACCTCGATCCTGCTTGCCGCGTCATTGAGGTCGCTGCAGGAAACATCGAAGTCATAGCCGACATCAATGACCTTCACCGTCAAGTTCTGCGCCTCAAGGGCTAGCTTGATCGCGGCCTGAACGTCGAGGCCGAGCGTTCGGCAGCGCGCGACGTCTTGCGCCCGCTTCCTCCTCATCTGAAGCTCTGCCTCCACTTCGACGAGCGTCTCTGGATTGGCGCCGGCGAGCTCCACGATGCGCGCGAGATGGTCGCGGAGCTCTTGTCGACTCTCGTCATCGTGTGCAGCAAGCAGCTGCAGGTCGAGGGCGTCAAACCCGAAGAAGCGACCCAGCAACTCAAGCGCGGCAACGTTTCCACGAAGCCACGCAGGGTCCAATAGGGATCTCAGCGACTCAGGCGTGGGCATCACCTGGCTTGTCCTACCTTCGTCGCCCCGCACGGGCACCCACGCTCTCGCTCGGAGGTCCGCGAGCCAGAGCGCCCCCCTCACAGCGATCGAAACGTTGGTACCGGAGCGGCGGCCCACTACTACTCGCGCATGTCGCCATGAGGCGTCGGCTGGAGCCATGTAGCAGAGCGCCAACCCGAGCAGGGAGGCGGCTTCGTCTCGTTCCTGGCATCGAGGGAGCAGCTCGTGCAGCAGTGCGATCTGCGTGAACTCCTCGCCATGGACTTGGACGCCGTCCGTCTCCTCGCCCTCGATCGCGAGGTAACGGAGCCGATCGTCCTTGATGGCGTCGGCGGGCGTCATCTTGATGAAGGGCCCGTGGAACGCGATGCCCCAGCCAATAAGCGCCGCGATGACGTTCGTTCCAACATACTCTGGTGCGAGCACGCGATCCGGCGGATATGCGGCGTAAAAGGCCCGCGCGCGTTCGTCCCAGGTTTCGACAGGAGAGATCATCCTTCGCTGGGCTGACGTACGTGCAAACGTCTTGTCATGCGCCAGCAACGGCACGCGAGCAGCCAGCGAGGCGGCCGCGTCCCCTTTCTGCGCAAGGTAGTCAAGGAGTCGGATGCTCGCGAGGATGAGCGCGCGATTTGAGTCGGAGAGACGCTCGGTCTTGGGAAATCGCTTCTCGAGTAGGCGCACGCACTCGTCGAGGACGTCGTCCTCCGTCATCGCGACGGGGACGGCGGACTTCAGGACGCTCTCGACATGCTTGAGCGACTGCTCGCGCGCTATCTCGAGGATCGTCAGATCGACCAGCCGCGACCGGACGCCACATCCCATGGAATCGGCGATGTCCTTCAAGGCGTCAGGGATGCCGTCGTCACGCTTGAGGTCCTTTCGAGGGACGAGCGCCCCGCTCTGGTTAGGCAGCATCCGCTCTACGAGGTCGGCGTTGACACCACGACCAGCCCAGCATTCACCGACAACGTCCAGGAAGCGGGCGATCCACTCCCGCTTGTCACTGCGGACGCTCAGGTCCTCCACTCGCTTTGCATCGCCACGCACATACTCGGCGAGGACGGCGAGCCCGACCTGGTTCACCTGCACGCCAAGCGCGTGCCACCCAGAAGCGATCGTCGCCCATGCGGTAGCGAGCGCAGCGACGGGCGGGTACAGATCCTCGGCGTCATCCACAAGGGGCCACAAGCGGTCCATGGTAGTGCCGTCGGAATGCGCGTCGACGAAGTCCGCGAACCAGCTGCTGTCCGTCACGTGCGACACACCGAGGCCGTTCCTCGTCGCCACGAGCGGCAGCCGTGCAAGGTCGTCCGCTAGTGAACGCATCTCCCGCGTCAGCCATTCGGTCTCCTGCTCGTCTTGCTTGTCGGCGAACGACGATGGGGACGGTGCTGCACGGGCGAGCCAGTGTCGGTCATGCCAGCCTTCCTCGTAGGCGAGGCGAATGAGCGGCACGATTGCGCTGACTGACAAGTGAAAGATTCGCTTCACCTCTTCCTTGTCCAGGAGTACGCGGCGGCGCTCCTGATCAAGGTCGAACGGCGCGTCTAGAACCGCGTTGATGGGCAAGAACGTCGAGGATCGGATCGGGTACCGACAGAACACACGTGGAAAGTCATGACCGGGTAATTGCAGGTGCCACCGGCCCTCGACATTAAGGAGGACCGCGACTGTAGCCTGGTTCGGAGATGAGGCTGCGGCGACTCGAACGGCGCGGTATTCGGCACCCTGATCATCTCGCCGATACGATAGGTGGCGTTCGTGCACCAGCACACCATCCATGTTGCGCGAAGTCATGGGCCCGGCTTCCCACGTCTCCGGCGCGTCGCTTTCCGTATCGAAGGTCACGCGACCGAGCCGCTCACAGGTCGCGAACAGGTACGGCACGGCGCTTCGAAACGAGACCATGCCGAGATGGAGTGTCGCGCAATCGTCGGTAACGTACGTGAAGCTGGCGGAGGGGACACCGTCGGTCGTTGGCAGCGGACTGGCTGTTCGAATCGCGGCATCGCAGGCCGCGATGTTGGCGACGATAGAGTCCTCATCCCCACCGCGATCGAGCATGAGCGCGAAGCGTTCGGACCCCTCGCCCGTCGTCAAGATCCCAGAGACGGTCGTCTGTGGGGCAAGCACGTGGGTCACGAGGAAACCGGTGCCGAAGCGTCCGGTGGTGTCCTCGGACTCGAACTCCTTGCTGGAACCTCCTGAGAGGAGCGCCGCCAAATCCCGCAACGTGAAGAATGCGCCATCGTGCTCGAAGACGAATTCGTCGCCGTTCTGACGGAGGCGTACCTCGACGCGGTCAGAACCTGGGCGCGGCCCCGCGTCGAGTGCGTTCTGCAAGAGCTCGAAGGGCCACCGGACTCCGGCGTCGTGGCGGCTGCCTCGGGCGTCGTTGATCTTCGAACGGATGTGCCTCGCCTCATTGCGGACGAGCTGATCCTCGCGAGCCTCGCGGTAGGCGGTCAGGGCCTTGTTGCTCATGCTGGGCTTTCCTCGGAGGGGGTTCTATCCGACCCCCGGCTATCTTCATGCTTCCGTGGTCTGGTGTTCTCTTTGCACGGCAGCCGATGAACGCCGGCTGCCGTGCAACTTGCGCGCTCTCACTCCAATGGCTAGTTCCGGAGAATCTGCCTCATTGTTCCGGAGAGTTTGGCCGGACGGCCGCCCTGGACCCCGCGGCTCGCCACCGCCGGGCGCCCACACGCCCGGCGTCGTCGGCCTCATGAGGGCCTATCGAGTCCGAGGGGGCGCGTGCGCTCGGCCGGCCCATCGATCCGCAGCAGACGCGCGCGCCTGAGCGTGCGGTCACGACATTGCTCGGTCGGGCCACCGGAGCGTCAACCGCCGCTGGGTACACGGACCGCCGCTCCAGCGCGAGCCACCGAGACATCCGATCCCACCCCTCGTGCCCCCGACGCATCGTGGGGAGGTAGCGTAGCCGACGGTCAACCCGACATGTCAAGCCTTCGCTACGAGGCGATCATGCACTCGATCTGGCGCGCCGCGGCGACGCGTAGGTGGAGGCGACTACGCGACACGTTGGTAGAGGAGGCGTAACCGCCCGGCCATCGCCATGGGCACGGCCCCTTGCGGCTCTCGCCGGGGTCGACGATGCTGGGCGCGGGGCGGCGTCGGCCCACGCATCGGCCCAGGCACAGGCGGTCGTGAAAGACGGCCCGGCGAGGCGGTCTCCGCCTGCGTCGCCGACCGAGGCTTGCGTTGTTCAGGTCGCGTCGGCGTCGCCGGCGACCGGAGCGGCGCGCGGCGATTTCGCCCATGCGTCGGGCAGCAGTTCGTCGAGTCGACCGCGCGGCCAGCCCGCCTGCAGCTTGCCGATGACGTCTGTCGCCCAGGCGAGCGGGTTGACACCGTGCATCCGACACGAGCCGAAGATCGTGTAGCCGACGGCCAGACGCTGAGCACCCTTGTCGGAGCCCGCGAACAAATAGTTCTTTCTTCCGAGTGCTACACGTCTTAGCTGCCGCTCGACCTCGCCGTTATCTATCTCGAAGCGTCCATCCGTGAAGCAGCGCCGCCACGCAGCCTCCTGATTGATGGCGTACTGGGTAGCGATGCAGAGCGGCGTACCTGGCACGAGCCGCAGGTGCAGCTCGTGAATCCACTGATACAGCTCGTCCACAACGGGGAGCGACCGCTCCTGCCGGCACGCCAGACGCGCCTCCGTGGACAGCGCCTCCTCTTTGCAGGTCGCCTCGATTCGGTAGATGGCCTTGAAGTACGAGAGCGCCACCGCCGCTCGCGCGTCGCCGCCCTTGGCCGCCTTTTCGAACTTGGCGCGGACGTGCATCCCGCAGCCGAGCCGGCGCTCCTCGGGCACGATCATCTCGCCGTCGTCGCCTCCGCGGAGCATCGCGCCATAGCCCGCATACCCATCGCCCTGCAAGTAGCCGGTGAAGCCCTGCAGCAGCGCCGCTGGATGCTTCGCCTTCCAGTCCGGTGCGTACAGGAACGCCACGAGATCCGCGCCGACGAAGGCCCAGATGTGGCCTCGCTTCACCCCCGCCGGATGATCTCGATCCAGCACCCGCATCCCTGTGTCGTCGGCACGTAGATAGAACGAGTCCAGCACCCGCTCCGCGATCTTTTCAGCCACCGGAGCGAGCACGTCGAGCGCGAAGGCCGACCAGTCGCCCAGGGTCGACGGGGACAGCGACACGCCGAAGCGAGCGTATTGCTGCGACTGCCTATACAGCGGCATCGAGTCCTCGAACTTCTCGACAAGGATGCTGGCGAGCAGCCCCGGTCCTGGACGCCCTCGGTCCATCACCTTCTCGCTATCGGCCGTCGTGACGCCCTGCTCCGGGCAGCGCGGACAGGCGAGCTTCTCCCGCTGCTCCTCGATGATCTTGAATTGCGCCGGGACGAACTCGAGCACTTCGCTCGTACGATGGCCGATGCACTTCTTGTCCGCGCCGCACTGCGGGCACGTCCGCTCCGCCTCGGGGACGGGCACCACGCGCGTCTCACGCGGCAGGTGCTCGGGGAGCGGCGCGCGCCCGCCTCGTCCTCGCGGCGGCTTCGGCGGCTCAGGGGGCTGCGGCACCAGCCCCTGCTCCGGCTGCGGCGGAGCGTCGGCGCCGAGCTCCGAGCCCGCCGACCCCGGCGGCGCTTCCGCCCCGAGCTCGGCGAACATCAGCATCAGCTGCTCGGTCGAGACCTGCTGGCTCTTGCGGCCGTACAGCTCGCGCAGCGCGCTCGCGAGCCTCGCCGAGAGTGCGGTGTTCTTGTCGCGCAGCTGGACCAGCAGCCCGAGCACCAGGTCGATGAGCTCCGGAAGCTGCCCGGCCGCCGCCAGTTGCTCGAGCTTGCGCCGCACATCCGCCAGATCGGCGGGCAGTTGTGCCTGGGACTGAAGAGGACTGGTCACGTCGCGCGCGAGATAGCTATCCCCCGCGCATCCATCAAGCTTTGCTTCGACGGAGCAATTTTTCTCACGCTGGGTCTCCAGCGCTTGCGCCGCACGGCCTCGGACAGGTCGAACCCTTCGAGCATCAGCGACAGCTCGGCCGCCTCGACCTCGACGTGGGTGGCCCCCTTGGGCAGGTCGCAGGCGAGATGGAAGCGCCCGCGAGCCAATTTCTTCGCCACGATCATGTACCCGGTGCGGTCCCAGAACAAGACGCGGACCTGGTCACCTCGCCGATTCCTGAACACGAACAGATGCCCGCAGAGCGGGTCGGCTCCAAAGCGCTGAGAGACCAAGGCCGACAGCCCATCAAAGCTCTTGCGCAGGTCCGTGGGCTCGGCTGCGATGTACACGCGCACCGACGGCGGCAGCGTCAGCACGGCGTCTCCTCGGCCGCGAGCGCCAGGACCCGCTCGAGCGTGGCCGGGTCGAAGCCCGGCCGGACCCGCACCACCCGCCCGTTGGGCAGCGCGATCTCGATCGGCTCCGGCGCGACGGCCGATGCGTCCGTCACCACGTGGACCGGCAGAAAGCGCGGTGCTTCGGTCAACGACGACGGCGAGGGCTGCGAGGGCCGGTCAGCGCGCAGCTTCCATCGCCACCAGTACAGCTGCTTCGGCTTGTACCCTTCGCGCCGCGCGAACTTCTCGGCGCTCAGCCCGCTGCGCTCCCATCGCTCTACCCGATCGGCCCACTCCGCCCTCGTCGCCATCGCTTCCTCCTTCGTCGCGATGGGGACTGGTAACCGGCCCCGACGGGCTGGTCACGATGGCGTTGGTCGGGTGGTTACGAGGAGGCGACGCTGCCGGAGGTAGCAACGTCAGCGAACGACCGATCCCCCTTCGGCAACTGGTGCAGGGGCCGGCCGATCAACGTGGACCTAACCACGAGCCGCGCTGGCGATGTCGGCGAGCAGTGGACGTCGGCCGCGATCTGCCGCGCCTGCAAGCTCCTCATCCCCTGGCACGTCGAGAAGCGCGACCAGGCGAGCGCCGATGCCTGTCGTCGAGGACGTGCGCGCGAGGCTGGTGGCGATGTCGCAGATCACGACCGGCGGCCTCCGCGCCTCCGCCGCTACGCGCAGCCCCATCACCGCGGCGATCGCGGTTGGCATCCCGAACCACGTGTGGACCCTGGAGGAGTTCATGGTCGCCGCGTTGACCGGCCCCCCGGGGCGAGAAGCCGGAGCCGCAGCCGCTCGCCACTGCGCAGCCAGCGGGGCCCGCCCGGGAGCTTCCCTCAGACCGGGGGTTGGCTGGACGTCCATGGCGGCTCCGCCACGTTGGCGCCCCCACCCGCAGCCGCGTTCCCGGGCGGTGCCCGCGCCGCCGGTCGCGGCTGGCGGCTGCCCCGGCCCCGAGCCCTTGCCCCGTCTGCGCCGGTGACGAGAAGGATGGCTCAGCTGAGCCTGTACGGCAGTTGACAGGTGCGTTGCTCACTGCGCCGATTCCGCAGAGATGCAAGACGCTCGCCCGCGCTCCGCCTGGCCACGGCTCCGTCCGACGCACCCGAGCTTGAGGGCGCGGGCCGCAGAGGTAACGGTTGCGGAAGCGCCGGTCAGCGAACAGCCTACGCCACATCGTCCTACACTCGAATGCGCCTCGATAAGAATCGACCCGCACCATAGAGGATCCCTTTACCTCAAGCGTCGCCAGTTTGTCGAGCAGCAACGAACACGATTCCTCCGCCACTCCGCATCGAACCACAAGCCGGTCGACCTCCAGACCAACGATCGAGCCGCCGAGCAGCGGGGTCAACATCCGTCAAACGAAGTCGCAACCAAGCCGTGTGAGATCGAAACGACAAGACTCACATCAGGCCATAATGACAGACAGGACGATCACTAGAGTCCGGCGCGGTTCTCATGAATCAATCTAATAAAGTTTGAATAGAATACGCCACTAACCTCCTCGAAAGAAGTAGCCCACTTCTCGGAGAAGTATTTGACAACAATTTCAACATCGCCAGGAAGAACTGCGCGGCCGCCAACTCGAACATAGGGCCCGTCGCTCTCGCAAAGCAGTCGACTCCGAGGAACCATATCAATTATCTTCTGACCACGAATTCCTCGAACCATGGCAGGATTAACGGACATGTAATGACCGTTAGATATGGCGCGCTCTAGCACACGAAGCGATCCTGAATACCAATGGAAAATGACCGCAGGGATGTGCGCATGAGTAACATGCGAAAGCGTTTCCTCTTCAGCGCCACGCGAATGAACGGTCAGAATCTTTCCAAGTCCGGCAACCGTCTCCAGCACCCGAGAGAATGCACGCTCCTGTAGCACGCGCGTCGCCACACCATGAGTTGAGAAATCTAAGCCCACCTCGCCAATGTAAGTTGTTTTCGATACACAGCCACGGAACGTCGACCATTCATACTCCGTCATGTCGGCAGCGCAGAGCGGGTGTACACCGAGCGCAAACCTGAGTCTGCGGTCTTTACCGTGCCTATCCAAGAGCTCAGCAAATGATGATGGCCGATTCGATACGGCAATCGCAATCACGTTCGACGCGTCCATCGACGACGTCACGGCTCTTCGATTGTCGTACTCGTCGAAGTGAAAATGAGTATCAACGAGAACAGGATGACCCATTGATTACACTCCAATGAACATTCGGATCGGCGCTGTCGCTTTTTGCAACAGAGCACGAAGCTCAAAGAGACCTCGGACGTGCATCTCCGAGAGCCTCGCCATGTCATAGCCGCTTGGAATCAGCCCAGAGACCGCAGCACGCAAATGCGACGCACCCCGATGGCCGTCCGCATGATGAAATGCAGCAGCGACGGCACGCACATCTCGTCCGCGAAGGTTGCCACGAGAGAACAGGTCGGTGTCACTGCATATGTCCCGACGATACCTTGCATACATTGATGAGCTCTCAAAGCCAGCCCAATTGAATGCAGCTCTTCGAATCAAGCACGGATAACAATAGCCGCAATTGGGCCACGTATTGGTCTCGTTTTGCTTTCGCTCCGGATGTGCGCATGATACTGTGATATGTGCAACACGACGCAAAAGGTCCTGGTTCTTGCATTCGCGAACCATCTCACCCTTCGTCTTATACACGTAAGGATTTACGATAGGATTTTTCACGCCAACGACGCCCAGGGCATTTGCGATCCTATCAAGAAAATACGGATGTGTTGTTCTTGTGCTACAGCTACCAACCCTGGAGCCATGCAGTGGCACATTGATCGCAATAAAACCATTTTCAGGAATATAGAGAGGAACCGCTGGCCCGAGGGCGGCAGCGACAGCCATGCCTAGACCGAGGAAAACCAGAGATCGGCTCCGTGTTGTCGACTCTTTGACAGCCGGAAGTGGATAAGCCTGAACACCATCGCGAATCGGAGCGGGACGCACAAGCACTCGGAGAGGAAGTACCCGTTCATCGCCGTACTCTTGAATCAACTCATCAGCAAGAACCTTTTGAGTGCCAGGTGTATGTGTGCTGTCATAATGCCCAACAAGGACCACGCGAGACTTTCTGTCGGACTCGAGCAAGTTGATCGCACCAATCAGAGAATCGACGCCGCCCGAGAACAGGCACACGGCATTAAAATGAGATCCACTTGGCTGTTGTTCAGTCCCTAAATCTATTGAACTGCGGCGCCAGCGAAGCTTCCATTGATCCCCGGTTAAGAAGGCAAGCGCCTCGCTGAGATGTCCTGTTGCTCTGGACCATATTGCAGTCGAACTCACCGGAGAATTCACAGCAAACAGTCGCGTCCATGCGTCTGGCGCATTGCGCCTAGGGCACTTTTTGTCTGCAACATATATTCCGGAGGAAAATAGCAAGAACTCTACGGCGGGATCAGTTGGAGGACCTACTCGCTTCGCAATGTCATCTAGATGTGCCTGAAGCGTCGATCTCCCTTTGTCTGTGAAATAGTCGAGAACCAGTCCTCCCTGATGAACAGAAGGAACCGACTCGTTCTCGTCACCTCTAATAAAGATGCGATACATGGGTGCCTCAGAGTTGTCCGTACGCATCACGGAGTAGTCGCTCTACCATCTGACTCGCAGCAGGTCTATTCCATGCCAGTTCATCAGGTTGAGCCTGATGCAGCTCGAATTTGACGGACTGCTCTATGTATTGTCGAAGGTCCTCTTCCTTTTGGCGTGCCACCGCCGCACTTATCGCACCGTTCGTTATGCGTTCGCCAAGCTCCGCCACGATTCTTCTGTATATGTACTCTACTAAAAATTTGTATATAACGGACATCACGTTCGCTGGCATAAGCAGACCAGAGAACGCATTTTCAAGATCAGTAAATGATTCGGTATCACCGAACTCATCTTCGAGTACTTCTATCATTGCCGCGCGCGCAACCGCTTCGTCGATTGAGCTTCCGGGTCCTACAGCTAAATCGACTATTGCTGCGAGAATTTCTGAGGGACTCTTGCCTACGAGATCGGTGAGCCCTGCATTGCGAAGCGCATTCGACAGTCCATCTGAACTTATGGAATCTAATATTCCGCCTAGCCTAGCAGCTGATGATTTCGCTGCTCCAGCCGAGGAAGCCGCCCCTCGTGCTCCGCCGTGTGCCTCGATGTAAGCAGCGAAAACGTCTTTCGGTTCTACTGAAGTAGCAGTGCCAGAAGAGGGTTGTTGCTGCGCATATCGCGTTGCGACGCGCTTTGCCGCCGGCCATCCACCCGAAGTGGGCGCCTTGTAGGAGCTTGAGGTGCCCATCAGCTTTTTCTCCTTGGAACCGTGGGACTTGAAGTGGCAGAAGCCTGCTTAGGCGACAAGGCGCGTTCAGCCGCGGCCGCGAGCTGAGTGTTTGAGCGCTGACTAGACCACTCGCGCAGAACGTCCTGAAGAGCTGGCGGCAACGACTCCTTTGGAAAGGAGTTTGGTATTGTCAATGCCATCACAGAAGCGATTCCACTTACTGGAGCGGCAGCCAGCGCCTTAGCTAGAGCCGGCACGAGCTCACGTCGTTCCGCGGCCAACTCTACGATGCGTTTCCCAAGTCTTCCGCCTGAGGCGCGAGAATCTCTCTGAAAGCGCGCCAGTAACTGTTCGTACACTGGGCGGAATTCATCAACGGCGAATGTTTTGGCCTGTCGCTTCCCAGCCTCACCTTCCGAATCGCTGTCAGCAAGCAAATTCGCAAGAACCGTTTGTTGCTGCTGTGAAAGACGTCGCATCTCAACTGAGTTCCCCGTTGCCCCGCGGTCACGTGAGAAGTAGAAATATGGATCAAGGTTCACCGTAGCCAGAGGTGGCTCCAATCGGAGCCATGAGGCCAGCTGCTGATCATCTATCCATCGTTCTGAGCCAGATAGCGAAGCGCTGGTCGCGCGGTCCTGGCCGTGCATGGCTGCGCGCTCTTCCAGATCAACGAGTTGGTGTGCGTACCCCTGCCCCTCTGCCTGCCATTGGAAGAGTTCGCGGTAGTACGGTTCGTAGAAGTACTCTAGGATCATGAGCTTGGCGAGAACCTCAGGGCGAAGGGTGACCTTTCGACTTCCGGCGATCCCGTATCGCATCATGAGCGTATTCATGAATCGCTTTGTTAGCCGCGGGTTGCCACGTAACCTGTTACTAAGAGTAGGCGCAATTCGGGCAACGAGCTGCATGTGCGCCTCCAATGACGAAGGTACATTACCAATGTGAGTCTTTGCGATCCCGTAATTCATCGCAACATCGAGCGCGGACGTGTGCCTGTTCTGGTCGGCCGCTGCGACAAGAACATCAAACCTGCTTGCTTCATAACTATGACATCCAAGCAGGTTCAAATATGCCTCTGTCTCGCCGGCCGTCATCGGCGGAATTCTTATTGGAAGCTGAACGATCTTCTCGAGGTAGTTGCGGCCTACGTCCAATGCCTGTCCACCCATCTCAGGATAACGGGTACCGATCGCATGGCGTACAATTAGTTCGTCTGCGCCTAGAACGAAGGCCGTTTTCGGTACGGACAAGAATAGACGTATAGCTTCAAATGTGTCGATAATTGCCGGAGGAAGGCACCGATCCAAGTCGTCGACGAACACAACGACGCGGTCAATATCAACACACTCTAACAGCTTCTTGAAATCCTCGCGAAATTGTCCAATGCTCTGCTCGATCGGTTCCGTGGGCTGCTTCGTTGGAGGCAGCACCGCATCCTTGCTCTCGGCGATGACCCCTTTGAGCATTTCGGCTCCGACAAACGGATGTCCATGCCAGGCAAGCCACCAGCCAGCAACACCCTTCGTCGCGAGGCCGGCCAACCGGAACCAGTCGATTCGTTCCAAGAGCTTGTCAAGCAAATCTTTGGCTGCTGAAGCGGCTTTATCAGTTGCGCTCTGTGACTCCAAGTGGCGGCTCTTAAGTGATGATATGACAGAAAACATGAGCGCCGTCTTTACGTCGTCGTAGCTCTCGTATTGCCAAGGACTGAAAGAGACGCACAGAGATCGACTGTCCTGCTCGAGCTGCTTCTGAATCATTTTTATGAGGCTCGATTTTCCACTTCCCCAGTCGCCAAATACGCCAATTGTTACCGGCAGCATCTCAGGTTTCATCAACAGGTACTGGGCGGCACTTACGAGGTGCTTAAACCCAAGCAGATCAATTTCTGATTCGTTATCCGACCACATGTTTTCTCCTGTCGTTTTACCATTAGGCGTGCATGGCCCCCGATCGGCGATCGTGTGTGCCATGGGTCGTGGAGCGACACGTGCGGCAGCCCGCCGTCTACGGAGGGCCGCTCTTCAGTTGTCGCAGGAGAGGACGTCGCAGGGCGCACCTGGATGCTCGGTGGGGCCTGTGGATCGTTCGACGTCGTCGTTCTTTGTGCTTGGGCCCTCGCCCGCGTGCCCCCCGGAGCGTCGCGCATAGGCGTCACGGCTCCGCCCTCCATCCACGAACGCGTCGGCTGACCTGCCGGGAACTCCGGCGCGGGACGTTGCTCCGCAAGCCGAAATTCAGCCCGAACTGACGCCTGCTCCGCCCGGCCATGCCGCCCCTGACATATGAGGGAGCACGAGTGGCTTGCGCCTGTCAAGGACTCGACGCCCGATCGTTGACGACATACTACGGCGGCGCGACGCCTCGCCTCATGCTGGGCGCGCCCGGCGGTGAGGTGGTCGCGGAACTAGACCGGCGCCAGGGCGGCGCCGAGGAGGCCGGTAGTGAGGCAGCCGGATCTTTGGGTTCTACGGCCTCCGCGACGCCTTGCGCCCGCTCGCTGCTACGGAAGAAGCGCCCGCGCGAGCTCGGGGCCGTGGCCGTCCACCTGGTCGAGCTCGGGGCCGCCGCCAGCGAGCTCCTCGAGCGCGGGCTCGGCGCCACGGCCTGGTCGACCACGGAGCGGCCGCGGTCGAAGGTGGACGCCGGCGAGCTCGGGGCCGTCGATGTCCGTGTGCTCAAGCGCGTCGAGCCCGGCCGTCGCTCGTTGTGAGCGCGGGCGTCCAAGCCGCGCGTGGTCGCGGCACGGCAGAATCGTGAGGCACACGGCGCGGCCCGCCCTTGTCGCGCGGGCGCCGTCGATCGAAGACGCGCGGCTGCGCAGCGGCATGATCGAGCTCGTGATCCGTCTGTTCTCCCGCTCCGCTCGCCGGAGTACCGTGCGCGGTGTGATCGAGGTGATGGCGCTCCTGGGCGATCTGCATCGCCTGCGCGAGGTGATCGGCGCAGGCGCGGCTCGGCAGCTCGACGACGCCGAGAGGCCCGCCGGCCGGGGCAATAGCGGCGACGCCCTAGAGCAGCGGTGAGGGCTGCGGGACCGTCCGGGCTGCGGTGCCTGAGGAGCCCCGTCGGGCCATCCGTAGCCGGTCTCGTGGCTCCGCGCCGATGGCGCCGCGGCGTGTGGCGCTCGCGGGCGGCTCGAACGCGCGAGCAACGTCGTGCGGTTCCAGGCGCGTGAGCGCTAGCGCGTCGTCGTCGCTGACCGCGCAGGCCACCGCCAGGCGTCGGGCTCGCGGGCGGCCCGGCTGCGCGAGCGATGTGGAGCTGTGACACGCGCGTGGCCGTCACAGCGCGCGGTCACCGCTGCCTGGGCACGGCGCCGCGCTGGGTCGGCTCGCCGCCGACATCGTGCAGCGCGCGGCGTGTAGCCCGTCGCGCGCTCCCGCGGCGGTGCGGCCAGGCAGCTGGCGCCAGCACGTCGACACGCGCTGGAGCCGCGCGGGTAGCTGCCCGCTGGCGCACGCTCTGGACGGTACGACCCCTGGCCAGTGTAATGTGTTCCCTAGATTCCGTTTGACGCCGATCCTCTGATCAGAAGAATGGCCCGCGTCGGCACGTTGCTCACGAGTTGCGGAAGACGGGAAGGGGACGATGAGGATGACAGGCCGGCAGATCCCATCGGGGACAGTGCTCGCTCTCATCCTCAGTGTCGTCCCGATGCAGGCAGACGCATCCGAGGTGAGCGCCGGAATTAACTTCGGGTGGCTCCAGGCTGGCACCACGACGCGCCTCGCGGTGAGCCCGCATGCGGGAATATCGTGGCGCATCAAGAGCGATCTCCTGTTTGGCCTTCGCGATCTGTTCAGTGTCGTGCCCCCAATCCAGATAGGTGGAGCTGGTGTCTACAACAGCACCATCGTTGCCCTTGGATATAGCTGGGAGAACGGCGACTTGAGTGCGGGGCCATCGGTCGCGGTCTACTTCATGCCGGCTTGCGGACGTACGATGTGTGGGCACGTTGCCGGAATGGCGGCAGGCGCCCATGCGCAAACCAACGCGTACGTTGCCGGACCGCTGGGCGTGTCGGTGAGCGCGAACGTGGATTGGGTCGGCGGGAGAAGTCTTGTGCTTCCAGGTTATGTGTCGGTGCTTGTTGTCGCCGGTCCCGTGCTTCGATGGAGTGTAAAATGAACATAAAAGGAATTTTGTTGCCGATTGTGGCCGTCCTCATCTGCGTGCTAGCGGCATGCAACTGGACGGTAGGAGACTGCTATCCCCGCGAGGAGTGGGAGAGGGGTGCAGGTGCAGGTGGACCAGTCGGGCCGTCTGTTCCCGTCATCACCTCCGTCTCGTCAGGCGACTTCGGGGATGCGCCTCCGAGCGGATCGCAGTACGGTAGCGAGCGCAAGCTGCAGTGCAACAAGACGGACGACGAAGACGAGGAGGAGAGCCCGAGCGATAGCTCGGAGAGGCCGACAGGTAGCCCGACGAGCCCGCCAGACCCGTGCCCCGGAATCGGCGACATCCCCGGAGACGGAGCGACCTTCTTGAGCTGTAGCGAGGCATGCAGCTCGAAGTGTCCACCTGGAATGGCCCACTTCCGATATGTAAATTTCGATCCGTCGGACTTTCCGTTTGTCACCACCGTCCAGGATGACGGCCGGGGCAAGGCCGGCGGGTATCAAGAAGCCAAGGCCAACCTGAAGTTCACGCGCATATTTCCGGGCGGCACCGACGAGTGGTACTGCTCCCTCACCATCAAAATGCCGCTCCGGACTGAGTTGATGGGGAAAATCGATCCACTCCGTGCAGCCAACCTCAGCGAAGAGATCACGGAGGAGGTCGGACAGCTCATGGACTACAATCTTCCGCCGGGGATCTTCTGCGAAAGGTTTCGCAGTGCGGCGGACGCTGCGTTCAAGTTGAAGTACACGGGGCTCGGCGCCTCGGTGACGAAATGATGGTGATAAACCGCTCCGAGCTGCTCGACGTCGTCTACCGCTTCTACCCGCGTGGCGTGCGTAACTTCGACCGCATCTATGTGCCTCCCAACGAGCCCTTCTACGACGACACAGAGGAGCACCGCCGCCTAGTGGAAGCCGCAAACCGCGGGCGGGCGGAGTACCCAACGTGGGAAGCGATGATCCACCGCATGTACGAACGATACGGCCTTCAAAACGAGTCGCTCAGCCTGGTGGCGGGGGGAAGCGACCCGGCGTACTCGGCCCGCATCTATCGTCCCAAGGACTTGGAGCCCGTTCCCTCGCCCAACAGCAGGGCTTCGCTCAGCTTCCACGTGAGCCTCCTCGGGCCTTATTATGGGATCCACGATACGGGCGAGCCAGACGAATTACCGATGGCAGTCGCAGACGAGATCGAGGCCACGTACCCCGGCTACCAGCCGATCCCGCCGGAACTCGGGAACGAGGTGGTGCCGGACGTGGCGATGGACGGGGTGTTGATGGGCGAGGCGACGATCTACGTGTGCCTCTTCTCGCGCGTATGGACTTGGGTGGATCCGGTGTAGCCCTTCCCTGCCGTCCGCCGTCCACGTAGCCGCGTTCGATCGCGTAGACGGCGACGCGCTCGAGGCGAGCTCGGTGGCGCCCTCGCCGCAGCGGCGCGTCGGTGGCCCTATGCGCCGGGGGGAGCTCAGGCGGCTCGCTCCTCGGCAGCGATCATCTGCTCCAGGTTAGAACCAGGGTTCGCCTGATGTGTCGTCGTGATCCTATTCGGGAAAACGCAGCGTCTCGACCCGGGTGCCGTCCTCCCCGGTGATCTCGTCGCCGGACCACTCCCAGCTCACGCCGCCCTTGCCCGGCGGTCCGAGATCGTAGGTGACGCCCTCGAGCGTGAGCCGGTCCTCGTCGAGGTAAGCGATGCCGATCGAGTCGCCGCCGCGCCCGGGGCCGCCGTAGCCGCCATCGCCCCCTCGGCCGCCGTCGCCACCCTTGCAGGACCAGGTGCCGTCCCCCACGGCGCCGCCCAATTCGCCTCGACCGCCTTTGCCCCCTTGCTCGGGTGGCCCGCCGTCGCCCCCCGGTCCCCCGGCGAGCGTCCCGATCACGGTGTCGCGTACCGTCAGGTTGGCGTGGAGCGCGACGATCCCGATCGTCGGGTGGCCGTTCTCACCCCCTCGACCACCTCGCCCACCGCAGCCACCGGCGCCTCCGGAGCCGCCTCCGGCGCCTCCCTTTGAGGCCACGCCGCACGCGGCGAGGCCGCCTCGACGGCCACCGCCCCCGCCCCCGCCTTGGCCTGGCATGCCTCTGGCGCCGTCGCCTGCCCAAGCGGCCTCCCATCCTGTCTCGGTGATGCGCCCGATGCCCTGACCCGCGGCGCCGACGGTACCCCACATGCCGTTTTTCCCGGTGAAGCCGCCGCCGCAACCACCGTCTGCCCGGTTGCCAAGTCCTCCCCGCCCATCGTGGCCGGGGTCCGGCTCGGATAGGGGCTCGCCGTCCTCCCCATCTCCAGCGCCGTCGGCGAGCCCGTCGCCTCCCTTGCCACCGGCGCTCGGGATTCCGCCATTGCACGGATTCATCACCGCCGGGCCGCCGGGGACGGTGTCTGCCGAGCACGCATCGCCGCCGTACACGCCATCCGGTCCGCGCGCTGCCTGGTTTAGCCCGCCCCATTTCTCGCCATCGTGGCCTGCCCATCCGTAAGAGGTGCGGAGCTCGCTCCGGATGAGCTCCACGGCCGTGTTGGAGCGAACAAGCATCGTGATCGGCCCCCACGCCGTGAAAGTCATGTCGACGATCGTCGACACCCTGTCCGCGGCGCCCGTGTCGCCATCGCTCGCCGGCACGACGGTCAGGACGATGTCCGCCTTGTCCGAAATCTGAATCAGGGAGCGTGTGTCGGCCTGGCGCTTCCAGCTCACGCAACCGAAGCCGCCGATGAGATCCACGCCGGAAGGCAGCGTCAGCGGCCCGAAGAACCCGTCGGCGCACGCGAAGACGCGCCCTCGGCCGGTACGCGCGAGCTCCACGCCGCGCTGCAGCGTGCGCACCGGCTTGTCTTTTGTCGTGCCGGGGTTCGCGTCGTCCCCGCTGCCCCAGACGCCGCCCACGAACACGCCACATCCATCCTCCCACACATCGGCGGCGAGACGCTCGAGACAGAAGGACTCCGGCGGCGGCTCGCCTTGACACGACGAGGTGCCGTCGCACGCCGCTCCGCCAGGCTCGTTGGGGCCCGGCGCGGTGCCGCAGCCGGCCACGGCGAGCAGCAGCGCGGGGGAGAGGTAGATCGCTCTTCTGGTTCGCATCGTTCTTTCTCGGTAGCGTATCGTGGCAACGGGGCACAATCAGCGGGGCGGTGCGGGAGTGGGCACGTCGAATTGACGGTAAGGCATGGAGTCGCCCCTCTGGCCCCTCCCCACCTCGTCATCAGGTGCTGCATTGCCTGCGAGGCCGCCCTCGCCAGCTTTTCCAAGCTGTACAGGGGCGTCCGGTCCGATGCCCACGTAGGCGTTGTGAGCAGCGACGCCATAGGAGGAGCCTCCGAGGCCGCCGCCGGCGTCGCCCCCGCGACCGCCGTGGCCACCCGCGCCGCCGGCGCACGCGGGCCACATTTCACTAACGCCGGGAGGAGGCTTTCCACCATAGCCGCCGACGGAACCCCCGCCGCCCGGTTGGCCCGTGCCGCCGACCCCGCCGTTGCCACCGTTGCCCGTCGTCACCCGAGTCGCCTCGAGCGTCACCGCGCTCCCCTGCAGCGCAACGACGCCGATGCTCGACCCGCCATAGCCACCGCCTTTGCCCCCGAGGCCACCGCAGCCGCCGCTGCCACCGGAGCCGCCACCTGCACCGGCCTGCGGGCGGCCAGCCGGGCACGCCCCCATCGCTCCCCGCGATTTGCTGCCGCCCCCGCCGCCACCTCCTTGACCGACCCCGCCCTTCTTCCCATCATCACCGCGGATTCCCATCCAGCCGTCTTCGGTGAGGTAGCCTGCGCCAACAGCACCGTCGGCGCGACCGGCGTCAGGGCCGTCCATCCCGTTTTCGCCATCACCGCAACGCGCGCTCCCTGCGCCCGTGCCTCCAAGGCCGTTGCCTTCTGGATTCTCCGCGGGCCTCGGCTGCCCCGGAGCGCCATCGCCCCCCGACTCGAGCCCACCGTCGCCCCCGTCGCCTCCGGTGGACTCGATTCCGTCGTCGCACACGGTCACGACTGCCAGCGCGCCCGTCGGCGAGTCCGCGGTGCAGGCGTTCGTGCCGTCGTTCCCTAACAGGCCGGCATTCGCGCGGAAGCTCGGCGCGTCCTTCCCCGGCTCCCCGTCCTTGCCGTTGCCCGCAACGATCACGCTGTTCTGCACGATCGCCCTGGCCCCCGTGCTCAGAATCACCGCGATAGACGATTTGTGATCGGGCGCCGAGGCGTCCGCCGCGACAACGCGCACGCCGGCGATCACCGACGTCGTGTCGTCCGCCGCCAGAGCCGTACCCTCCTCCCCGAGGATCCGCAGAGGGATCCCCCCCGGCGGAGCGATGATCGTCGGGTGATCCGGTCCGCCGAAGGATCCCTCATACGACCAATCGCCGCCGTCACACAGACGTCCGCCCCAGACGTCGACCCCCGAGGGCAGCGTGATCTTCTCCGCGAACTCCCCGCCGCACGCGTACACGCGCCGGGTCGGCTCCTCGCCGTGGCTTCGCCCGTGCGCGGCGAGCCCGATCGCGTGTTGCAGGGTCTTCACCGGCGCGTCCTTCGTGCCGGGGTGCCTGTCGTTGCCTGACGACGCGCTGACGAACACCCCGCATTCGTCCAGCGCCGGCGCGGTACCAGGCTCTCCTTCGCAGGGGTCGGGCGGAGGCTCCGGATCGGGGGCGCAGTCCAGCCCTTCCCAGCAAGCATCGGAATAACGGCACGCGGTCAACGCGCTCGCGCTCCACGCGCACAGCGCCACAGCGAAAACGGAAGCTCGAGCGCTTCGGCCGCCCCGCGAACGCATTTCCACCGCCCCCCTTGACCTCACCACCGTCCCTCGATCCTCACGCCGGTCTCACGCCCGGTTGCCACGGGCGAGACGTGGATCCGCTCCTGAGCCGGCGAGAGCCCTAGGAAGGAGAAGTCGGTGAGGAAGGACGCGGCCGTCGCTGCACCGAGGACGCCCCCCGTGAGGAGCAGGGCCGTGCCCAAGCCATCGGAGAGGTTGCGCTCGTCGAGGAGGCGGCGCAGGGCGCCGCACGAGGAGCGCTGGGACGCTTGCCAGCACATCGACGAGCTGGACGTCCGACCACGCGTGAGCCCGTCGCGTTGCTCGCTCGCGTCACCATCCAGCGTGCTGGCCCTGATCATCAGGACGGCGCCCGTCGACAGGGTGGCCGTCGTGGCGGTGATTCCCGCGATACGCAGCGTCCCCGGCCAGGAAGCCCAGGGGCTAGGGGCCTGCGCCCGCACGACGGGCGAAGATCTCCTGGTTTCCTGGGTTGCCTTCGGTGATGTCGGCGCGCCCTCCGGAGCGAGGCTCACCGCCCTGCGCGGCAACGGCATCCTGATGTTGTGCTCCGCTCCGGCCACGGCCCCGAACTCGTGGAATCCATCCTCGCGGCCCGGCGCGCGGGCCCGCACCATGTGTTGGCCGGGCTCGAGGAACAGCAGGTAGGTCCGCGCGACCCGGCCTACCTGCTTGCCGTCGAGGAGCACCTCCGCGTCCGGCGGATCGACCGAGAGGATGAGCCTCGCGACGTGCGGTGTTGCCTCGCGCTCTCCTTTCTCGAATCGTAGCTGAAGCGCGAGCGGCAGAGCCGTGCGCTGCTCAAGGCTAAAGGCCAGGTGCTCGGCGGCATCGCGGTACTTGCGCAGCGCAAGCTCGCAGAGGCCAAGCTCGCCGGCGAGCTCCGCGCGCTCTCGCTCCGTGCTGGACGCTGGGGCTGCTGCCTCGAAGGCGGCCTTGTAGGCGGCGTATGCCTCGGTCCACTGCCCGGCGTTGCGTGCCCTGCGACCGCGGCGAACATGGTCCTTCACCGTTGCGCCGTCACGTGGTCCTGGCTCCGGATAGGCGTCCTCCGCGCCGGCCGAGCTCGCACCGCCGGTTGCAGCGAGGAGCGCAGAGAAGAGCAGAACGCATGCGGAACATCGCATGGTTGGACAGTACTCGCGCCAGTCGCGGAGCGTCAACGGGAGCGAATCGATGCAAAGTGGCCCTGGCAGTGGCAAATTGCGTTCGGGTGCGGCAATGCGATCGCCTGTTCGCGGCAGCGAGCGCCCGACCGCCTGAACACATGTATCGGTGCCACCTGGTGCTACCAAAGTGGCCGCTCCTTGCACTTTCCTGCACCGTTTCGAGCGGCTCAGGGATGCTACCTACCGTGGGCAAGCCAGCGACCCATCTCCTCAGCTTCAACCGCTTCCGGCGCCTGGCCAGGCTTCACGGCGTGCCGGCGCGCGACGCCGAGGACGTCGCGCAGAACGCGCTGCTGCGGGGATTGGAAGCGACGAGGCGGGTCGAGCTGAGCAGCGATCCGGCGCGCTACTTCGTCACGATCGCCCTCAACGAGGCACGGAAGCACAGGCGGAACGAGCGCCGCCGCGGAGAGGTGCTGACGCCGTTCGAGGAGCGCGATCCCCGAGACGAATGCCCCACGCCGGAGGAACTGCTGCGCTTGCGGCAGCGGGAAGAGCTGACCCGGGACTTGCTCGACCGGGTCGGCCCCAAGTACCGGGATCTCTTGGTCAAGCACGAGCTGGAGGGGACACCGCTCTCCACGATCGCTGCCGAGCTGAACGTCCCGTTGGACACAGTGAGGGCGCAGCACCGCCGGGCTTGGGAGCGACTCGATGCGGCTTTCAAGCGGTGGAGGGCCCAACAACCCGCGCACGGTAGGGACGAGAGCGCCTGCGTCCCGCTGGTGCTCGGGCTGGACCGCCGTGCGTCGTGGACGGCCTGGCTGCGCCGGCTGGGCGTGAGGATCGTCGTCCAGGTTGCGTTCGTCGTGTTGACCGGCGCGCTCCTCTCGGCGGTACCGCCGCTGCCCAGCGCGGAATCGTGGCTGCCCAAGTCGGCATTCCGCGCACCGGGGCGCGCGCCCGCACCAGACGACGTCACGACGCAAGGCGCACGTGATAGCGGGCATTCCGCTGCCGCGCCCGCCGCGCCCGAGAGCTCGTCGCCGGCGACAACAGGCAGTGTGCGCGCTGAGGCTGTGGCGCGCAGCACGCCCGCGCCCTCTGTGACGACAGCACCTCGTATCTCGTCCCCGGGGCGCCCCGTGTGGCCAACGGTCACCGCACGCGAGATGCGCCTGATCAGCCAGGCCCGAAGGGCCATTGAGGACAACGACGGAGAGGGCGATCACGAGGCGCGCCAGCTGCTCGAAGCCCATGCGCGTGAGTTTCCGCGCGGTCGGCTCGCAGCGGAGCGCGAAGCGCTGCTCAGGCTCATTCGCTGAATCATCGGCCGTCGATCGACGGCGAGCTGGCGGTGACGCTGGTGGTGTCTGCAGACCAGACAGCACAGGGCCGAGATCCGCCTTGCGTTCCGACGAGAACGTTCACGTCCAGGAGACGAAACGCGATGACTACGATGGAGGATTTGCTTGGTGTGATGTGGCTTATTTCGCCGCTCGGGCTCGCGATGATCGCCTGCGTCGCGATCGGCTTCGCGGTCACCGCGCGCGAAGCGCTGGGACGCGAGCGCGGGCTTCGCGAGGCGCGCGAGCACGCGCATGACGACGAGGAGGCAGCCCTCACCGATGCGAAGGAGCAGGCCGCGGGGGAGCGGGACCGGTACCGGCGCCTTCTGGACTGTCACGTCGACGCGGCGCTAGCAGAGCTGACAGTCGCCCGCGCGCGCCCCGTCCCCTGGCCAGGAAGGGTCCTCGAGTCGTTCTGTGCGACGACGCCTTCATGGAGGAGAAAGCTGGCCGAGAGCACGGGGTTGGAACCGAGGGAGGTGGAGCGCTTGCTGAGGAGCGAGCTCCCCATGACGCCCGGCCTCGCGCGGCAGCTGGAAGCCTTCACCGGCACGCCCGCGCGGTACTGGGAGCGCCTGTGGCGGCTACACGACGACTACCGAACGGACGCAGAGGAGACCGTCATGATCTCGGTCGGCGAGCCCGTCACCAAGCGCGAGAGCTCGGCGCGTCCGGCGTCGTCGACGGCCCCGAGCTCGGGGCCGCCGACTCCGCCGACGGTGCCGCCCCGCGCGCTCGACGTTCCTCCGCCCGTGGTGCCGTCTCCCGAGCTTGCGGCTAGGAGCCCGCGGGCGAAGCTCCCGCCGCCTCCACTGCCGCGGCTTCGGTCGCCGCTCCCTGTCCGTGTCGCGACGGGGGCGGAGCTCGTCCAGCGCGCCGCCACGCTGACGAGCTTCCCGCTACAGCGTGACGAAGGGGGTACGAGCTCCGCCAGCACACCCGATTGGGAGGACGCAGAGCGCTCTCCGCTGAACACGACGCTTCCGGGAGTAGGGAGCCATGGGTGAGCGCAGCCGTGCCTCGCATTCACCATAGGGTGCGATTTCGCAAGGGGGTGAAGTCATGGATTGTCCCGATGAAGGCAAGCGCGCTGCGGCGTACGCGCGCTTGTTTTGCCCGATGCTGGTTCGTGCCGTGTTGCTCTGGTTGGAGAGGATGGGGGTCCCTCAGTGCCATCGTGGCGACGTCGCGGGCCAGGTCTGGCTCAACGCCTGCGAGAGCTGGCCCAGGTTCGATCCGAAACGCGGCAGGCCGGAGCGCTGGTTGAACGCGATCACCGTACACGTTGCCTCCCACTACCACGAGCGTGCGCGAAAGCGCAGGGAGGAATTGGTCAGTTCGATCGAGGTGCTTGATCCAGCGCCGGATGCTGCTGCTGTGATGGAGTCCGACAACGTCAGGGCCAGCACCATGGACGCAGTGAATGAGCTCGATCCGGTGCTGCGACTCGTTCTCGTGGCACACGATTTGGGCGGAGTTTCGATGGCCCAGCTCGCCCAAGACGCAGGGCTGCCCCTCTCGACGCTTTACAGGCGACGCGCACGGGCCATCGGTGAGTTGCGTAATATCCTTGTGCTTCGGGAAGCCGGCGAGATCTCTTCGCGGGGAGTGGGACTGCAATGAGCGTCAAGGGCCTGGTTGTTCACTTCCGGCGCGACCTGGATGACGACGAGGCGGAGCGAATGATCGACGCTCTGATGATGCTGAAGGGCGTCGCCAAGGTATCATCTGTCAAGGCCGGTTACGAAGACGAACTGAACCGGCAGCGGGTCAAGCGAGAACTGCTAAGCAAGATTGATGGGCTTCTGAGGGATGACGAGGCCCCGATCTAGCTGCCGACGAACCCGCGTCGTCGTGGTGTCGACGCAAAAGGCCCGCGGTGCCGCCATCGGGCCGCGCTCGCGGGCGACGCTGGCGCCCGGACGATGTCGTGCCGCTCCAGGCGTGCGCCTCTGATCACGATGCGCGAGCCGAGCGCGGCGAATCGGCATCGTGTGGGTTCTACGCGCACATGCAAGGGGCACGCTGGATTCCAATCCCACAAGAGATGGTGTTCACCGTGCGCAGTTGAAGCCGAGCGGACGCGAGGGAACTCGGCGAGCCTGCGACGTCGGCCGGCAGCCCCATGGTCTCGTACGCGATCGACGGGTGCAGGGCCCCAACGTGGCGCCCGCGTTCAGCGTCGCCATGCGCGGCTCGGATCGGCGCGCGTGGACGTCCGCGCGCGAGGCGCCCTGGGAGACAGTTCTCGGGAGACAGTCGGAGGCGCCAAGCTGGCCGATCGCGCGCCATCGTCCGGTCTGTCCGGTCTGACCTGAAGGGCTGCTGCTGGCGCTTGGCCTCGCGCCCGTGACGGGCGCGAGGAGCGTGGGCGAGGTCACGGAGGCGCGCGCCGACCGCCGCGACGCCGCCCCGCTGGCGTGGCGATGTCGCCGTCCGTGCGCCTGCGTTGTCCGCCTGCCCGGCCCGGCGTGGCGCCGTGGGCAGGACGGCGCTCGACGGCGTTGGCGGAGTGTTGGCGACCACGCGGCTGGAGCTGCACGACGTCGCCCATGCGTGGCCGTGCCGCGCGCGGGCGGCTCGTCGGAGCGCGCCGTGGGGCAGGTTGCGGTCACCGCACGCTGACGGCCGAACACCTGGGGCTGCGCACGATGCCGCCCGTGCAGCAGCGTCGCCCGTCAGCGCGGCCCGACAACCGCGCGTCTGGAGCCGCCGAGAGCGCGAGGGTAGCTACTCCTGCCACATCCGAACCTCCGTTGTGTTGGCGTTTCGGGTTCGGGACGGAGCCTGAACGAGAACCCGTGAGGAGGCCCGAAATGGTAATTCTGACGACCCGGTATCTCGTCGCGAGTTACCGGGATCTGGTCAGGTGTGGAAATCGCTCTGGTCACGCGCAGTTAGACCGCTTCGAGGGAGCGCCCGAGGGGCCAATTTGGGGGGGGCGCGAAGGGGTCGATTTGGTAATTTTGCGCGGGGTCGCCTGAGCGTCTCCGGCGAGCCGCCGACCTCCGTTTTGTCGCATGCGACAGGGCGGTGCGCGGCGGGCGCGACCGCGGGCCGGCCCGAGCGGCGCGACGTGAGCTCGTCCTGGCGGACGCCGGGGCGGCCTGGGGCTGGAGCCTGGAGGCGAGCACGTGGCGGGGCGCGAACACGCCGCACGGGGCCGCGGAGCTCGTCCAGGCGGGAAGCTGGCGCAGGGCGGAGCTCCCCCAGGTGGACGCCAGCGCGGCCCGCGGCCGCGACGCTGGGCGAGCTGGCCCCGCTCGATGGCCGGGCCGTGGGATCGCCGGAGGGGTCACCCGCACACCAAGGTCATGTGATCGGGCCCCTGCGAATGCCAGCCAGGTCACGGTGCCGCGTGAGAACCGGCGTCTTCTTGGTCGCACGCTACATCAGACTTTAATGCCGTCGCCCTCGCCAGGAGCCGACTCTTGTACTGTGCTTTAACGCTCTTTAAAGTTGAACGGAAAATGAAGGCTTCGCTCTGGCAGGTTTGTGTTTCGGTGCTTTTGTAGGCGCATGAGCTCGCGGCGCTGGTACGAGCTCGCGTGCGGAGTTGTCCGCGCGCCGAGCCACGTCCTGGAAGAGTGTTTCCAGATGAACAAGCAGACCCGGTGCCACCTGCGCGCGATCGCACGGCTGCACCCCGAGATCGGCAACCTGTGTGATCAGCTTGAAGCGCCCTGGAACGCCGTGCGAAGGATCGCGCACGCGCCGGGGGCGGCGGAGCAGTGGGAGCGCGCGGCGCAGGTGCTCGGTGAGCTCGTGGAGAAGCGCCGGGCGACGGCGCCGCGTCGGTCGAGGCTGGAGGCTGTGCGCCTGGAGGCGCTGAAGCGAATGGGACCGCCAATGGAGGGGGGAGGAAAACTTGCAAGCAGCCTGCGAGCCGCGTGGGAGGCGGCGGAGCGCGGGACGCCCGCGGTCTCAAGCCCACGTCCGAGCGATCGGCATGCTGGTCTGCGGTGCAGCGCTGCCCGGCGGGAAGCGCGCGAGTCGAGCACATGAAGCGGCGTCGCGTTGGACTTTCGCCGCGTACCTCTCCCGTGCGTGCCTATCGCGCCCGCTCGCCGATCCCAATTCAGGGAGCAGGCGACGCTGGCGCATGGGCGACGTCGTGCAGCTCCAGGTGCGTCAAGGAGTGTTGTCACGGCGCCGCGCTCGGCCCGATGGACGAGGCCGACGGCGCAACGTTCGCCGACGTCCGCCTCGATCGCTGCGACGGCGTCGCGCTCGTCCGGGGTGGACAAGGCCCGATGGGTGGCTCTACGTCGCCTCCACGCTCGGTGCCGAGGGGGCGCGCAGAACTACCAAATCGCACCCTTCGTTTTCCCCGTTTTTCGGCCCCTCAGCGGCGCTTCCAAGAACACCTAACCCCGCAACATGGCTTGATGTTGTTTCCGGTCGCGTATCCCGGTAGTTCGTGTCGAACTACCGGGAGCGCAGAACTACCGTTTCGGGCACCTTCCGGCGGCGTCGGTCACGGTTGCGAACGAACCCAACACGGATGGAGGTATATCATGACACGAGCGGCTCTCGCCCGTGTATCGGCACCCCTTGCGCTTCGTCAGGTGGACAACTGCACGCGCATGGTTGAGAGGACATTCCCGGACGTGCCCGCCCGAGGATCGTGCCCCCCGAGGGGGCTCGCCCAGCCCGTCACGGCAACGGCGACGCTCGCGATCCCGCTGGACGGGCTCACCATCACGGCGCCGCAGCCGGAGATGCTCTCGCAGAAGAACGTCGAGTCGGTCACCGGGATCCCGGCACGCGTCTTCCTCGACACGATCCGCGCGCCGGGCTTCCCGCTGCCGGTCACCAAGTTCGGGAAGCTGCGCCTCATCCAGCGCGAGGCGTTCGTCGCCTATCTCCAGGCGCTCGCCTGTGACCCAGCATCGCGCCGCAGCGCAGAGGCGGATGAGCGCACGCGGGTTGCCGCCGGGCTCAAGACGAAGCACGACGCCGTCCCTGCGCTAGCCGTGCGCGCGGCGAACGATGCCGAGCACGGAAGCGGCGCAGCGGCGGTGCTCCAGGAGGTCGGCCTCGTGCTGGCCCCCATGCCGGCGGGCCGCCGCAGGCGTGAGCGCGGCCGCAAATCGCGGTAGAAGGGAGGCATGCCGCGGAGACCTACGGGCTCGATCTACAGTACCGCCGGACGGCTCTACGTGCGCGTCCGCATCGGCGACAACGACCGCGAGAGCTTCCCCCTGGATCCGAAGCTGACCCAGGAGCAAGCCGAGCAGCGCAAGGAGCTCGTCGCCGAACTGGCGGCGCGGCTGCGCGCCTCGCCCAATGTCCCGCGTGACGCGATCGTCGCGCTGCTGGAGCGTGCGGCGGTACGCGAGGGCAGGGCACTCCGCGACGTCATCGAGGCGGTCGAGGTCGTCTGCAAAGGCGGCGCACAAGCCAAGGTCGTCCCCGGTGGCAGCTCGATACCGAAGCAGGTCACCCTCCAGCAGTTCGGCGAGCTCTGGACCTCCGGCGAGCTCGCGCGCATGTACCCCGACCACGTCAAGCCGAAGCGCAGCGTGGAGCAAGACGTCTACCGGCTCGACCGCCACGTGTACCCGATGGCCGGGCGTGTCCCCGTCGCGGCCTTCACGCTCGACGACGCCGAGCGCGTCATGGGCGCGCTCCCGCCGATGTCGCCCGCGTCGCGCCGTCACATCGCGCAGCTCCTGCACCGCATGATGGCGATGGCCGTCTTCCCCTGCCGTCTCCTCGCGACGAACCCGCTCCCCCGCGGCTTCCTCCCGAAGCTCGGCCCCGCGAAGGCGAAAGCGTGCCTCTACCCCGACGAGGACGCGCGGCTGCTGGCCTGCACCGCCATCCCGCTGTGCTGGCGCGTCCTCTGGGGCTTCCTGAACCGCGAGGGCCCGCGCATCAGCGAGGCCGTGCGTCTGCAGGTGCAGGACGTCGACCTGGAGCGCGGCGCGCTGCGACTCAAGAAGAACAAGACGAACGATCCTCGCGCGTGGGCGCTGTCTCCCGGTGTGCCGGAGGCGCTGCACGCGTGGCTCGCGTTTCGCGGCAACCCGGCGCCCTCCGCGCCGCTGTTCGTCAACGAGGAGGGCGAGCGCTTCAGCGTCGAACACGCGGCCGAGCGGTTCCGCGCTCACCTCCAGCTCGCCGGCATCGATCGGCCGGAGCTCTTCGAGGACTCCGACGAGAATCAGAAGGTGCGCGCGCACGACACGCGCTCGACCTTCATCACGGTCGCCCTCGCGAACGGCCGCAGCGAGACCTGGGTCGCCGACCGGACCGGGCACCGGAGCTCGATCATGATCCAGAGGTATCGCCGGGCGGCCAGGACGTTTGCAGAGCTGGGCCTTGGCGAGCTAGCTTCCCTCGCGGCGGCCATCCCCGAGCTCGGGGGAAAAGCCAGCGGAATAGCCAGTGGAGCGGGTGGTGCGGAGCAGGATGATGCGATAATATCTAATGAAATCAAACTCTTGGCCCCGTGGCGAAATGGCAGACGCGGTGGATTTAAAATCCGCGGCCCTCGCGGGCGTCCCGGTTCGAGTCCGGGCGGGGCTACCTCCTACGTGCGGCGCGCCGAGCTGGCGCGCCTCGTGGCGCCGACGTGCCCGGGACGCCGCATGCCCGTCACGGTCTGATGGGAGCCTGCGACGGTGCGGCGGGAACCCGATGGGAAACGGCGCGCAGCCACGCTCGTGTCCTCTGGGCTCGACAAGCCGAGTGGATTCGAGTAATGGGAGCGCCACTCCATGGATCTGGACATCGACTGTTTGCGTGAGGCGAAGGTAGAGAACGTAGAACGTCTCGCACACGCTCTGGGCGTCAAGCTGCCCGAGCACAAGCGCCACGACAAGCGCGCTTACAACCGCGAGCTCATCCGTGTGGTGATGCAGGGCATCCGGCGCGACGCCGAGCGCTCGCGCGGCCGCCGGTTCTTCGGTCGCAGCTGACGATTCCAGCTCTACAGTAGGCCACCGAGGGGGCTGGCTACCTGCCGCCACCGCCTCGCGGCCACCGTCTCCCACTCTCCCACCACCTACCGCCCCTGCGGCTTGCTCCGCAGCGTCAGCCGGCTCCCCGTGACCCGGCTCCGGGCCGCCATCAGGAGCGGCGCCGCGGGGGTGAGCGGATCCACCAGGTCGTTCACCTGGAGCATCGCCCTGTCCGCCACCTTCCACGCCGCCGACAGCCCCGACGCCCCCTGCTGGGGCGACCCCGCCAGATCCAGCGCCCGGCTCAGCTCCTTGCCCACCTGCGCGATGCGAGCGAGCTCCTCCCGCGACGACCCCCCCTCCTTCGCCGCCGCGTAGATCGTCCGCACCACCCCGAGCAGATCCCGCACGGCATCGAAGGGAAACGGCGGGACGCTGACCGGAATCGGCACTGAGCCAATGTACAGCAACTCGCCCCGCAATGGACCGATCGCATTCCCTTATCTCGCGTAAGTTTTCCTCTAAATCGTCTCAGATGTAACTTTAGTAACAGAAATAATCAGTTGAGCGGCCCCACTGCCTCCTCCACCGCGGCGATGAGCGCACCGCTCTGGATGAGCTCCGCGGCCGCCGCGATGTCGCGGTAGAGGGGGCGGTCCTCGGTGAGCCCGGGCACCACGCGGCGGATGGCGGCGTGGGCGGCGGCGACGCCCGCGCTGGGGCGGAGCGGGAGCCGCTGGTCCACGCCCTGGGCCGCCGTGATGAGCTCGATCGCCAGCGAGCTCCGGACGTTCTCGATCACCTGCGCGAGCTTTCGGGCGCTGATGCTGCCCATGCTCACGTGGTCCTCGCGGCCGGCGCTCGACGGGATCGAGTCGACGCTCGCCGGGTGGCAGAGCACCTTGTTCTCGCTCACGAGCGAGGCGCTCGCCACCTGGGCGATCATGAACCCCGAGTGCAGCCCGCTGTGCGGCGCCAGGAACGGCGTCAGCCCGGTCGAGAGCGCGGGGTTGACCAGCTGCTCGACCCGCCGCTCGCTGATGTTCGCGAGCTCCGCCGCCGCCATCGCGGCGAGATCCAGGGCGAGCGCGACCGGCTGCCCGTGGAAGTTGCCGCCCGAGATCAGCTCGGCGCCGCCATCCGCCCCATCCCCGAGGAACACGGTGGGGTTGTCCGTGACGCTGTTGACCTCGCGGGTCAGCACCTCGGCGGCCCAGGCGACCGCGTCGCGCGTCGCGCCGTGGACCTGGGGCATGCAGCGGAGCGAGTAGGCGTCCTGCACCCTGGGGCAGTCCGCGTGGCTCTGCATGATCTCGCTGCCCCCGAGCAGCGCGCGCAGGTTGCCGGCCGTGCCGGCCTGGCCCGGGTGCGGGCGGACGCGCATCAGCCGCTCGTCGAACGGGCGCTTCGAGCCCATCAGCGCCTCGAGGCTCACCGCCCCGGCGATGTCCGCGACCGTGCAGAGCGCGGCCGCGTCCCGCAGCGCCAGCGCGCCGAGCGCGGTCATGTACTGGGTCCCGTTGATCAGCGCGAGCCCCTCCTTCGCCGCGAGCTCGATCGGCGCGAGGCCGGCCTTCGCGAGCGCCACCGCGCTCGGCAGGAGCTGCCCCTCGAAGCGCGCCTCCCCCTCGCCGATGAGCGTCAGCGCGAGGTGCGCGAGCGGCGCCAGATCGCCCGACGCGCCGACCGACCCCTGCGCCGGGATGCGCGGGCTCACGCGGCGCTCGAGCAGGGCGGCGAGCAGATCGAGCACCTCCGTGCGCACCCCCGAGTGCCCCAGCGCGATCACCTGCGCGCGCAGGACGATCATGGCGCGCACCTCCGCCTCGCCGAGCTCCGGCCCGACCCCGCAGGCGTGGCTCCGCACGAGGTTGCGCTGGAGCGCCCGGATGTCGTGATCCGCGATGCGCGTCTCCGCGAGCGCGCCGAAGCCGGTGTTGATCCCGTACACCGCCGGCGCGGCGTCGCCCGCCGCCGCGATCGCGTCGATCGCCCGGCGCGAGGCCGCCGCCCGCTCGCGCGCCTCGGCGCAGATCGCCACCGGACGACCGCGCCGCGCGATCTCCTCGAGATCCGCGAGCGAGAGCGGGCGGCCGAGGAGCAACGGACGCGACGGACGCGACGGATCCGACGGATCCGACGGAGGCGGAGGAGGCGGCGAAGAAGGAGAACCAGCGGCGGCGCTCGGCGTGGAAAGGGTCACGAAGGCGCACGCTAGAGCGGCGGATGCCCCGCGAAAAGCCAGCTGCGCGCCGTTGACGGAAGAATCCAGTGCCCCGCGGGGATCGATCCGCCTATCCTTCGGGCGCGCGTTCCCGGCCGGGCGCTGGTGAGCGGCTGCTTGCTTCCGATGCGCTTCGCCTTCGCCAACCTCGCCCCCCTTGCGTTTGCTGTCGCGCTCGCCTCGCCGAGCGCCGCTCAGCCCGTCGAAGGAGCGAGCTCCGGGCAAGGCTCTCCGCCAGCCGCGCCGGCCGCTCCGGCCATCGACGACTTCGAGGAGCGGCTCGTGCTCGACACCGGCCGCAAGCCGCCGCCCCCGCCGGATCCCACCCGGTCGACGTTCTCGCTGCAGGGCGAGTACCAGCTCCGCTACCGCGCCATGAGCGATCTGCCGCTCCGGGCGCCGCCCCTGTCGGCGCCGGGCGCGGCGACGCTCGGGCAGAGCCAGTACATCGCCCACTGGCTGCGCCTCTCGCCGCGCTTCCACTTCAAGGACAAGGCCTCGATCGTGGCGCAGATCGACGTCGTCCGGGGGCTCATCGCCGGGGACACCACGCGTGACGTCGAGCAGGTGCGCGACGCGCGCGCCGCCCTCGCGTGGTACGAGGTGCACCCGCGCACCCTCTACCTGGAGCTGCCGTGGGCGCTCGGCGTCGTCCGGGTGGGCCAGCAGAGCGCGCACTGGGGGATGGGGCTCGTCGTCAACGACGGCGAGCGCGCGAGCGTCTTCGGCGACCACGAGCGCGGATCGCTCATGGAACGCGTCCTCTTCGCGGCCACGCCGATGGGGAAGGGCGGGCCGCTCCACGTGACCGTCGCGGCCGACCTCGTGTTCGAGGACAACGCGGCCGACCTGCTCGGAAACGACGTCGAGGGGCAGGACGAAGGCGAGGGCGATCGCGCCGTCCAGGCGGTCGTGTCCGCGCTCTGGCGAGAGCGGCGCGGCGAGATCGGGATCTACGGCGCTCTGCGGCGGCAGGCGCGCGAGCGCCGCGCGAAGACGAGCTCGGCCCGGTTCAGCGAGGTGCTCACGGCCGGCATCCTCGACGTGGCAGGCAAATTCAACGCGCCGGTGCCGGGCGGCGGCGCCCACGTCTACGGCGAGCTCGAGGCCGCGGTGATCCTCGGCGCGGCGTCGTTCGCCCCGAGCGGGCCCCCGCCGCCTTCCGGTCACGGGTTCGGGCGCTCGCCCGTGGCGGTGCGCTCGGTCGGCGGTGCGGCGACGCTCGGCGCGGTGCACGTCGCGGGCCGCGGAGGGCAGCCAGGCGGGCGGTGGGGGCGCGTCGTCACCGAGATCGAGGCCGGCTACGCCTCGGGCGACGACGACCCGACGGACGGCGTCTCGCGGCGCTTCACCTTCGACCCGAGCCACAACGTCGGGCTCCTCCTGTTCGACGAGGTGCTCGCCTGGAAGACCGCGCGCGCCGCCACGATCGCGGAGCGGGAGCTCTTCGCCGCGTCCCCCGAGCCAGGCATCAGGTCGCTGCCGTCCAAGGGAGGCGTGCCCGGCGCCGCCTACGTGAACCCGCGCATCCTCGTGCGGCCGGCGCGCTGGCTCGACCTCAAGGCGGGCGCGGTCATCGCCGAGGCGACCTCGGATGTGGTCGATCCTTACGGCGCCCCGCGGGCGGGCGGCAGCCTGGCCAACTACGACGGCGGCGACAGCCGCCGCCGCGATCTCGGCGTCGAGCTGGACCTCGGCGTCGACGCGCGCATCGCGATGGGCAGGCTCGTCACCCTCCAGTTCGGCACCGAGGCCGGGGTCCTGTTCCCGGGCGGCGCCTTCGACGACGCCGCGGGCGCCGAGCTCCCCGATCAGTACCTGCTCACGCTCAAGCTGGGCGTGATCCACTGAGCCGGCCAGGGCGCGCCGGGCCCTCGGTCGAGCTCGCGCGGGACACAGCAGACGAGGGCCGCCCAGGGTGCTAGAGGGCGGTTGCGAGGGCCGCCCGCCCGCGCGCAGCAGCGGGCGCCCCTGGCAGACAGAGGGAGAAACGATGCGCAAACGACTCGCGCTGAGCCACCTTCCGACACCGATCCAGCGCCCGCAGCGGCTCGCCGAGGCGCTCGGCGTCGACCTCTACGTGAAGCGCGACGACATGACGGCGGGCGCGGAGGCCGGCAACAAGATCCGCAAGCTCGAGTACCTGCTCGCCGCCGCGCGCGAGGAGGGCGCGGGCTGCGTGATCACCTGCGGCGGCCTCCAGTCGAACCACGCGCGCGCGACCGCGCTGGTGAGCGCCTCGCTCGGCCTGCGCTCGGTGCTGTTCCTGCGCACGAGCGATCCGTCGGCGGCCGCGCCGCTCGAGGGCAACGTGCTGCTCGACCGGCTCGCCGGCGCGGAGATCCGGCTGATCTCGCCCGAGGCGTACAGGGACCGCGGCGCCCTGATGGCCGAGGCGGCCGCCGAGATCCGCGCGGCGGGCGGCCGGCCGTACGTGATCCCCGAGGGCGGCTCGAACGGCCTCGGCGCGCTCGGCTACGTGCGCGCGATGGAGGAGATCCGGAAGCAGCTCGATCTCGGCCTCGCGGGGGGCAAGCCGTTCGACGTCATCGTGCACGCGTGCGGCTCCGGCGGGACGGCGGCGGGCACCGCGCTCGGCGCGGCCCGCTACGAGGTCGCCGGCGAGGTGCGCTCGATGGCGGTCTGCGAGGACAGGGCGACGTTCGCGCGGATCGTGGTCGGGATCATGGACGACGCGCGCGCGCTCGAGCCGCGCCTCGGCTCGCCCGCCCACCTCGTGATCGACGACTCGGCGAAGGGCCCTGCCTACGGGGTGTCCACGCCGGAGCAGCGAGCGCGGATCCTCCAGGTGGCGCGGCTGTCGGGCCTCGTCCTCGACCCCGTGTACACGGGCAAGGCGTTCTCCGGGCTCTGGGACCTGGCCGAGCGAGGCGAGCTCTCGGGCAAGCGGGTGCTGTTCCTGCACACCGGCGGTCTCCCCGGCCTCCTCGCCCAGGGCGCGACCTTCGCCGACGCCCTCTAGAACGGAGCAGCGCCTCAGGGCGCGCCGCGCCACCACGCGTCGGCCATCGACGCGTCTTCCAGGGTGTCGATCTCCATGTAGCCGCCGTGGGTGTCGAGCTTGTGGAGGTCGGCGCCGGACTCGATCATGTGCTCCAGCAGATCGATGAGGTAGGCCCGCTGGAACGAGCGGCCCTCGCGGAACTCCGGCCGCTCCGCGAAGGCGTCGCGCGCGGCGTCGAAGGCGGCCAGGAACTGCCCGGCGCCCCGCGCCGAGAGCTTCATCACCCCGATGAACTCGCCGGTCGCGGACTCCGACGGGATGCGGCGCGAGATCTGGAGGACGCGATCCCCCCCGGCGCCGCCGGCGCGGAGCTTCTCGGCGTCGGTCTCGGGGTGCTGCGAGCGGCCCACGTAGCGGCGCCGCCAGTCCGTGTCGCAGGCGAGCGTGATGTCGTGCGGAGAGCGGACCAGCCCCGCCACGATCTCGGGCCGGTAGACGATGTCGGCGTACGTCGAGACGAAGCCGCCCTCGAGGTGCTCGCGCGCGCAGAGGAGCGACAGAAGGATGTTGTTCTGCTCCCAGTCGCGGTTCTCGACGTACGTCAGATCCGGGTAGGCGGCCCGGATGACGTCGGCCTTGTAGCCGCAGACGAACACGATATCCGACCGCCGGAAGCCGCCCGCGGCGAGCGCCTCGAGGATGCCGTCGAGCATCGGGCGCCCGAGGATCGGGACCAGCGTCTTCGGCAGCTCTTCGGTCAGATGACGCAGCCGGCTGCCCCGGCCCGCACCGATGATCACGGCCTTCACGACACCGCTGTTACCATGAACGGACTCGGTTTATCACGGACAATCACGTGGATTCCCGCGGAATCTCGCGAAGATAGAGGCGCCCAGAGGCCGCGCGGACCCGGGGCCCGTTACGGAAACGTGACCGTGAGCTGACCCCCTGCCGCACGGCCCCGGGTTAGGACGCGAACATGGAGATCGCGATCGTCCTCATCGCCCACTCTACGCTCTCGGTCTTTTTCCAGACCTTCTTCCTGCACCGGTACGCCTCGCATCGGATGTTCACGATGTCGAAGCCATGGGAGCGGATTTTCCACTTCCTCACGTACCTCACGCAGGGCTCGTCGTACCTCGTGCCCTGGGTTTACGCGATCTTGCACCGCATGCACCACGCGTACAGCGACACGCCGAAGGATCCGCACTCGCCGCGGTACTACTCGAATGTCGTCCGGATGATGCTGGACACCGCGCACCGCTACGACGCGATCTACGAGGGCAAGGCCGACGTGGAGCCGCGCTTCCTCGGCGGCTACCCCGAGTGGCCCACGCTCGACCGCATCGGCAACGCGTGGATCGGCCGGCTCGCGTGGGGCACCGGCTACGTGCTCTTCTACGTGGCCTTCGCCTCGCACTGGTGGCAGTTCCTGTTCCTCCCGCTCCACTGGACCATGGGCCCGCTGCACGGGGCGATCGTGAACTGGTGCGGCCACCGCTATGGCTACCGCAACTTCGACAGCGACGACGACTCCCGCAACACGCTGGCCCTCGATCTCGTGACGCTCGGCGAGCTCTTCCAGAACAACCACCACAAGTACGCGATGAGCCCGAACTTCGCGGTGCGGTGGTTCGAGATCGACCCGGCGTATCAGGTCATCCGCGTGCTTGCCTGGGTGGGGATCATCCGGATGTCCGACAAGGTCCAAGTCGCCCGGCTCGAGCCCGAGGTCGCGCGGGCTGAAGGCTGAAGGTAGAGCGGTCCGCCGGCCGCGCGCGCAGCGCGGCCGGCCGTGAAGCGCGGCGCGCGGAGCCGAGGTTCCGCGCGCTTAGGCTCACTCGAACAGCTGCCGGAACGCGCCGGGGACGTCCTTCGGGCCGATCTGCTCCTTGCGCTTGTTGAACTCCGGCAGACACGCCTGGTAGGCCGCGTCCACCCGCAGATCGCTCCCGTCCCAGCTCGGACGCCAGATCTCCATCGTCTCGCCCGCGAGATCGATGACGTCCTTGAACTGCCCGCGCTCCTTCAAGATCTGCGTGCTGAGCCCGTACATCAGCAGCCCGCCGGGGATCGCCCCGAGCGCCGTCGTGGCCAGGGCCGGATAGCAGATGCGCGCCGTCTTCGCCCCGAACCGCTCCCGGATCTCCGCCATCGTCTTGCGCTGGAGGATCTTCGCGCCGGCGAGCGGGCCCATCGCGTAGACGGGATCGTCGCTCGGGTAGTCGTAGTCGCAGAAGGACACCACGCTCTCGCCCTTCGCGATGAGCCCCGCCGCGGCGAGCGGCTCGACCCACAGGAGCGACGACGTGCCCATGAACTTGTTGGTCCGCTCGATGTCCGCGTCGTTCGCGACGTCCACCTCGACGAGCCCGAGCTTGCGGATGTTCTCCGGGCGCGAGAAATCAGGGATCTGGAGCACCGGATCGAACGCGACGTCGAGGTCCTTCACCTTCGTCGGCCCGTGCTCCGCGTACCGCTTCATCGCGCCGGCCGCGATGCCGTTCACGAGGTGCACCGCCCGATACCGCTCCTTCAGCGCGGCGACGACCTCGTCGATCACCTGCGGCCTCGTGGCGTCGTTGTTCCAGAAGCGCGCGGTGAGCCCCTCGGCCGCCGCCGCGGCCGAGATCGCCTTCACGTGGTGCGGGCCGATCTGCATCTTCTCGCTGTCGAAGTGCACGGCGAAGACCGCGGCCCGCTCCCCGAAGAGCAGCTGCAGGGCGAGCGCCCGGGTCATGCCGTTCGAGCCGCCCAGGATCAGCACCGCCGTGTCCGGGGCGATGCGCGCGCCCGCCGGGCTGATACGGGCGCGGTGCGCCGCGAGCTGCTCGGTCGCCACGCGGGCGCCGTGCTCGGCCAGCGAGCCCACGAGCGCGCGGCGATCGAGGCCGCCGAGAGGAAGCTTCTTGAAGGTCTCTAGGTCATCCATCACGTCCGGGGTCTTACCGTCTCCAGCGCTCGGCGTCACGACTGGACAGCTGCAGGCCGTCCGAGCGCTCCCCGGGCGGCGCTCGAAGGGAAGCCCCGCCTCCGTCCGAGCCGTGATAGATAGATCGCGTGAAGACGGTTCTTGTCACTGGCGGCAGCGGGTTTATCGGGCGCGGTCTCGTGAAGGACCTGCTCGCGCGGGGTGATCGGGTGACGGTGCTGACGCGCGACGTGGGGCGGACGCAGGCGGCGCTGCCCGGGGCGCGCGTCGTGTCGTGGAGCTCGGACGCCCCGGGGCCGTGGTTCGAGGAGGTCGACGGCGTGGACGCGGTCATCCACCTCGCGGGCGAGACCATCGTCAAGCGGTGGACCGAGGAGGCGCGGCGCGAGATCCTGAGGAGCCGCGTCGACACGACCCGCCTCATGGGCGAGGCGATCGGCAAGGCCAAGCGCAAGCCGAGCGCGTTCCTCTGCGCGTCCGCCGTGGGCTACTACGGCCCGCAGCCGGGCGACAAGGTGCTCGACGAGGACGCGGCGCCCGGCGAGGGCTTCCTCGCCGACGTCGTCGTCCGCTGGGAAGAGGCGGCCCGCGCCGTCGAGGAGCAGCACGGCGTCCGCTCGGTGCAGCTGCGCATCGGCGTCGTGATCGGCGAGGGCGGCGGCGCGCTCGACAAGATGATCGCCCCCTTCCGGTTCTTCCTGGGCGGGCCCGTCGGCGACGGCAAGCAGGTCATCTCGTGGATCCACCGCGACGACGTCGTGGGGATGACCCTGCTCGCCCTGGACAACGACGCCGTGCGCGGCCCCTTCAACATGACCGCGCCGCACGCGCAGACCGGCGACGAGGTCGCGCAGGCGATCGGCGCGGTGCTCCACCGGCCGTCGTGGCTCCGCGTGCCCGAGGCCGTGGTGAAGCTGGGGATGGGCGACGCGGCCGAGATCGTCACCACCGGGCAGCGCGTCTATCCCAGGCGGGCGGAAGAGCTCGGATACAAGTTCCGCTACGCCCGCATCGTGCCCGCGCTCGAGTCGATCCTCCGCGGCTGAGCGCCCGCGCGCGGGTCGAGCGCCGACCGCCCTGCGCAAGGGCGCGGCCGCGCTCCGGCCGCCGCCGGAGCGGCGCGCTGGAGGCGGGCAGCTGGGCGCCGCGGCACGGCGCCCAGCTGCTGCCCACACGAGACAAGAGCCGCCGGTGGCGCGCTGAGAAGTCGACCTGTGTCGAGCAGCGCACCATCGGGAGCCCGGACGGCAGTTTCCCAGCGCTCCCCCAAGCGCTCCGTCCGCTTCCATGCTTACGTCATCGGGCTCCGAGAATCTCTCGGGATGAGTTGGATTGGCGCGTGCAGGGTATCCCGACTGGATGTCGACGTGCACCCTCCAGAAACGCCGCGAGAACCAAACTCGTTAGGGGAATCCCTTTGCCGCAGCGCACAATCGCGGGGTTGCTCGTGCTCCTCGTCTGAGGCTCGTCCGAGGCGCGGTCCCTGGTGCGTGGGAGAGGGGAGGAGCCAGGCGCAGTCTGCGCTCGCTGCCCGGACAGCGGATCACCCCCGCGCTGTGCCGTTGTGGTTCGTCGTGGAGCCCCGGCGCGGCCGGCGGGCGCGTGGTCGTGCAGGCGCGCTCAGGGGCTGAGGCCACGGCTCTGGAGGATCTCTCGCACCACCGCCTGCGCGGAGCCTGTCAGCTCGGAGAGCGAGCCGCGGGCGAGCTCCACGAACTTCATGCCGCGCACGCGCTTGAGCGCCTCGACGGCCACGGCGCGCTCCTCGGCGCCCTCGTGCTGGAGGATGCCGAGGAGCATCTCGCCGGCCTCGAGGGTGTCGATCTTCGCGATCGCCCGCACGGCGCTGGCGCGCACGGCGGGGGCCTGCGACTCGCGGTAGATGCGGGCGAGCGGATCGAAGGCGTGGGCGAAGCGCAGCTCTTCCAGCGCGCGGGCGGCCTCGTGGACCACGGTGGGGTCAGGATCCACGAGCGCGTCGCGGATGGTGATGAACGTGCGCTTGTAGAGGAAGTGGGAGAGCGCGCGGACGACGGCCACCCGGATCTTCGGCTCGGCGCGGCGGAACAGGCGCTCGAGCGGCGAGAGGATCGTGTAGAGCTCGACCGTCGCGAGCTGCTCCGCGAGGCTGATGAGCTGCTGCGCGGGGGCGGCCTCGGGCGTCGCGCCCTCGACGGCGAGCGCGGTGAGCCGGGCGAGCATGGCGCGGCGGCGGGTGACCTCGGACCACTGCGCCGGGTCGAGCACGATGTCGCCGCACGCCTGGGCGGCGCTGCCGGCTTGCTCCCACTCGACGAGGTCGATGTGCCAGACGTCGGGGAAGCCGAGCTCGTGGCGGAGGTGCGCCGGCAGCGGCGCGGCGTCGATCGGCAGGTCCTGCGCGTTCACGTAGCGGCGGCCGGCGCGGGCGTAGTGCTTCTTCCGGGTCTCCTCGAGCGGCAGGTGCGTGAGCGCGCGGTAGACGCCGCCCACCTTGCTGTACTGCCCCGCCTCGCCGAGCGCGATCACGGCGGCGAGCAGCGCGTTCTCGGCGATCTCGGGGGGGGCGGCGCGCTTCTGCGAGACGGCGGACACCTCTTGCCAGAGGCGGGCCTGCGTGAGCACGGCGAAGTTGGCGACGGCGGCGAGCCCCTCTTTCCGGGCGTACGCGGCCATCTCGCGGGCGAGCGTGGCGGCGGCGGAGACCTCGCCCTGCTTCTCGGCCGCGGCGACGGCCTCCTCGTAGGACTGGAGCGCGTAGTAGCGCAGGTGGTCCTCGCGCAGGATGCGGATGACGTTCACGTAGCCCTCGAGGACGTGCTCGAAGGCGCGGCTCTCGCGCCCGACGGCGATGAGGACCTGGTAGCAGTCGAAGGCGCGCTCGCGCTGGCCGATGGTCTCGTACCTGTCGGCGGCCTCCTCGAGCAGGTGGACGGAGGCGAAGACGGCCTCGCGCGCCGCCGCGGCGTCGCCCGTGCGGAGCGAGGTGCGGGCGAGGTTGAAGCGGGCGAGGCCGGCGGCGTAGAGGTCGCTGCCCGACGAGGAGAGCAGCTGGGCGAGGCGCGACCAGAGCGCGCGGGCGCGGGCGAAGTCCTGGCCGCGCTCGCGGGCGATGGCGGCCTGCGCGACGAGGCCGGCGGCCTCGTACTCGTCGGCCGCGCGGCCGTAGAGCCGCTTCTGCCGCTCCGGGTCCTGCTCGCGCTCGGCCCAGGCGAGCACGGTGCGCGCGCGGTCGATGGGCGGGACCTTGGCGATGAGCGGGCGCTGGCTCTGCTCGTTGCCGCCGTACCAGGAGACGGTGAGCGCGCTCCGCGCGTCGCCCAGCCGGACCAGCACGTCGCGGAGCTCGTCCGTCATGGCGACGTACTCCTCCTCGCGGGCGATGGTGTGCTGGAGGGCGCTGAAGAGCGCGTCGCGCGCGCGCGTGAGATCGCTCCTGGCCAGCGCGGAGCGGGCCTCGTCGCGGAGCTCGTGCAGGGGGCGGACGCCTTGGGTCATGCCGGGAGCGAGCGTAGTACACCGGCCCTGGCCGAGGGGAGCGGCGGGCGCGCGCGGGCGACGTCGCCGGCCGGCCGCCGGTGCCGCGAGGGCGCGGCGTGTGGGGCGAGGGCTCGAGGCATCCCCTCGAATTCTTCGGAAAATTCACAGGGAGACGGGGAGGCGGGGAGGGAAATCTTCAAAATACTCCCTGTCTCCCCGCCTCCCTGTTCAATTTTTTTCGCTGAAAAGGGCTGCAAAATAAGGGGATTCATCAGGAGCGCGGGGATGGAGTAGCCGTCAAACGGCGCATTGCCGGCTCGGCGTGAGGCAGCCCGCGGAAGCGTCAGAACCGGGCTGTCGACGCGGCGGCGGGCTGCTAGAGCGCGGCCGATATGAAGCTGTTTCACCAGACTCTGATGCTCGTCTGCTCCGCCGCGTTCTCGGTCTCTTGCGGTGGCGCGGCCGAGCGCGCGTCGTCGCTCGACGAGGTGGGGAGCGCCGATCTCTCGGCGTCGGCCGCGCCCGGCGCGCAGCGCGTGAGCCAGGCGATGCGCGCGCCAGGCGAGGAGGCGCCGGGCGATCACCGCTTCTGCGGCTGGCTGCACGAGTTCCTCGGAGATCCCGAGTCGACCGAGCTTGGATACGACACCTTCGCGGCCCACGCGGGAGCGTTCGACGCCGTGCACCCGAAGTGGTGGCGCGTCGCCTCGCCGACCAGCTTCGAGAACCACCCGCGCGGCCGGGAGGCCCCGTTCGCCGGTTTTCACGACCGGCGCGTCCTCGACCGCACGACGGCCGGCGGCGCGCGGACCCGGCTCATCCCCCTCATCGCCGCCATCGACCGGCCCGACGTCCTCGCGGTGCACGCCATGCTCCACGATCCAGCGCTCCGGGCGAGGCACGTGGAGGGCGTCGTCGCGCTCGTGATGGAGAACGGTTACGACGGGATCGACATCGATTACGAGCACCTCTCCTCGGTCCTCGGGCCGGGCGAGACCGTCCGGGCCGAGCGGGCGGCCTTCTCGGCGTTCATCGACGAGCTCGCGCGCGCCCTCCACGCGCGTGGAAAGGAGCTCTCGCTCGCGGTGCCGGCGGTCGCGTCCGCGAACGGCGTATTCGACTACGAGGCGCTGAGCGCCTCGGCGGATCACGTGCACGTGATGAGCTACGACTACCACTGGCACGGCGGAGCGCACGTGGGCCCGGTCGCGCCGCTCGGCTGGCTACAGGAGACCGTCTCGTACATCGGGTCGCTCGACGGCGGCGCGCGCCGCGAGAAGTTCATCTTCGGGCTGCCGAACTACGGTCTCGTCGGGCCGGAGGCGCCGGGGAGCGGAGGCGCCGTGGTGGGGTGCGAGCCGCTCAGCAAGTGCCTGGAGCTCGCGGGCGACGGCTACGAGACGAGCACCGAGCACATGAGCCGGTGCCCGGACGACGAGGGCGGGCGGCTCGCGGCGGGGAGATCGCCGAACCGGCTCCTCGCGAGCGGCGAGCGCCTCTTCTTCGAGGACCTGGCGTCGCTCGAGGAGAAGGTCGCCGTCGCCGAGCAGGGTGGGCTCGGCGGGGTGACGTACTGGAGCATCGGCGGCGAGCCGGGCGGGGCCGCGTTCTTCTCGATGATCGAGCGTCACTTCCCGAGGTGATCGCCGCGCCCTGCGGCCGCGTGGTAGGGTGCGCGCCGTCACAGCGAGAGGAGAATCCTGTCATGGCACGCACCCCGTCCACGATGCTTGAGCTGGGCACCCCGGCGCCCGACTTCAGGCTGCCCGACTTCACAGGAAAGCAGGTCGCGCTGTCGGATTTCAAAGCGCAGCGGGCGCTCCTCGTGATGTTCATCTGCAATCATTGTCCGTTCGTCAAGCACATCCGCCACGAGCTCGCCCGGCTGAGGCGCGATTATGGCGCTGACGACGTGGCCATCGTGGCCATCAACTCGAACGATATCGTCGCGTATCCAGCGGACAACGCCGAGGCGATGGCCAGAGAGGCGCGCGAGGTCGGCTACACGTTCCCTTACCTCCTCGACGAGGCCCAGCAGGTCGCCAGGGCGTACCGGGCCGCCTGCACGCCGGATTTCTACCTCTTCGGCCCCGATCGCCGGCTGGTCTACCGCGGTCAGCTCGACGACAGCCGTCCTGGCAACGACGTCCCCGTGACGGGCCGCGATCTCCGCGCCGCCATCGACGCGGTGCTCTCCTCGGCGCCCGTCCCCTCGGAGCAGCGCCCGAGCATCGGTTGCAACATCAAGTGGAAGCCCGGCAATGAGCCGGGGTATCACGGCAGAACTCCGTAACGATCCCTGGAAGTACGCGCCTGACCGGACCCGGCGGAAGCGCACGCTTCACCCCGGCGACGTGGTGCCGGGTGCGGGTTCAGGCGACATGGACGTGCTGGAGCCGGTCGGCGGCAGGCCCAGGAGCGCCGAGGCGCGGGCCATGCCTCGTGCGGCGGTCGCGCCGCTGCGCGCTGCCGTCGTCATGGAACATGGACAGTCAGGACACTGATCCTATAGGTTCACAGCACGGGGAGTGAGACCTCATCTCGGGGGCGCGTTCCTCGTGAAGCCATACATTCGCCTGCATGGTGGGTGGACTGCGGCATGAGGCCGAGGTCCACTCCAGTCTGGATCTCGGAACGACGAGCGCGATCCGAAGGCGGTCTACTCTCCCACTTCGTGAGCGCCCATGCGACACAACACGGTCAAGGCCAAGGAAGGGGACCTCCTATGCAGAGCTGGATCGGCCCGGAGCGCCAGGCGCTGGCGAAGAGCGCGGCGAAGGTGCTCAAGGACAACGCCCTACATAACCGCAGCGGTCTCCCGCCATTCCGATTGCCGCAGGTCGCGCAGCAGATCCTCGACGAGCTGTTCCATTTCTCCTCCACCGTCGACGCGGCGCCCGTCATGTCGCTCGGGCAAAAGCTCGGGCAGCAGGGGCTCGGGCTGCGGGCGCTCCTTGGACTGAGCCGCGCCCTCGTGCGCGAGGTGCTGGCGCGCCTGCCCGGAAGTACGCCCGAAGCGCGGGAGGCGGCGGCGCTCGTGAACGACTACCTGACGCTGCTCGTGGACGCGGTGGCAGAGCAAGAGAAGCGCGAGGTCGGCGTCCAGCGCGACGAGATGCAGCTCGCGCTCGAGCGCGCCATCCATAACCGCGAGCGCGAGCTGCGCCGGGTGATCATCGAGCTCTCGACGCCGATCATGCCCGTGTACGATCATATCTTGGTGCTGCCGCTCATTGGAAAGCTCGACACCGAGCGAGCGGGGAGGATCACCGAGTGCCTGTTGCGAGAGGTGGTGGACCGGCAAGCGCGCACCGCGATCATCGATGTGACCGGCGTGCCGGCGATGGACGCGGAGGCCGTCGACGCGCTCGTGCGCACCGCGCGCGCGCTCGACCTCCTCGGCACCCACCCGGTCCTGGTCGGCATCCGCCCCGAGGCGGCCCGCGCGCTGAGCGATCAGGACGCCCACCTCGCGGGCATCGTGGTCCTGGCCAATCTTCAGAGCGGTATCCTCTATGCGTTGCGGCGGGAAGGGCTCGAGGTGCGTGGCAGTCCGCGTCCGCAGCGAGGATCTGATGGCTTGTATCGCGGCCGTTGACGAGCGCGCCGTGAGCTCGCTCCAGGGAGGAAACGATGGAGATTGACACGACCAAGCCGCACGTCGGTCGGGTTTACGACTATGTTCTCGGAGGACACCACAACTACGAGGTGGATCGCGCCGCCGCCGCGGCGATCTTGAAGCTCGTACCCACCTATCCGAAGGTCGCGAAGCTCAACCGCTGGTTCATCCAGCTCGTGGGGCAGCGATGGTCCGAGGCGGGTATCATGAACGTGCTCGATCTCGCCTCGGGGCTACCGACGCAGGGCCATCTCAACGACTACCTGCCTGATGCGCGCATCCTCTTTTCGGACGTCGACCCGGTGAGCGTGATCTACGGCGAGCAGATCCTGGCTGACAAGCAGAACATGCGCTACATCCAGGCCGATCTGCGAGACCCGTCGCCGTTGCTCGCGGCGGCGGCGCAGTTCTTCGGCGCGGAGCGCCGCATCGCGGTCGGAGGCATCGGCATCTTCTACCTGATGGACGATGAGAGCTCGCGCGACATTCTGCAGAAGCTGCACGCGTTCTGCGCCCCTGGCAGCGTGCTGTCGCTCAGCTTCGTCATGTCGCGCGGCGCCGCCGCGGCGGGCCAGCTGAGCAGCGCCGGATCCCTCGCCGGGGTCAAGGTCTACCCGCGCACGCCCGAGGAGATCGCGGCGCTCGTGGCCCCATGGAAGGTGGATGAATGCCGGCCTCTGGCGGAGTGGCTCGGCATCGACGACTTCATCACCGAGGAGGAGTACGCGGTGAACCCGTTCGAGATGCGGGGCCTGATCGCGCATCACTGAAGGAAAGCCCGCTCCCCATCGCCCCATCGATTTCGGCAGACCCGAAGGAGGTTCTACCGCACGGCGCCTGGGGGATGTTCCGTCCCCATCTCCCCATCTCCCCATCTCCCCATCAATTTTGGTAGGCCCGAGGAGGGAGGTGGTGCCGCACGGGCGCCTGGGGGATGGGCCGATGTTTGAGCACATGGCCTGAGCCTTGCCCAGCGGGCAAGGCTCAGGCCATGTGCGAGTTCGGCGGGGCCCCCAGGCGCCGTGCGGCACCACCTCCCTCCTCGGGCCGATCCTGCCGGTCTTTCTCCCCGAGGATCGCCTTGGCCGCGCTAGCCCGAGCCGCCCCGCTCGCCACCGTCGCGTGGTCGACCACCCAGTGCGCATCCAGCAGATCCAGGTAGTCGAGGTCCAGCTCCCCCCCGGAAGGCAGCATGAACACCGCCGAGATGTGCGCGTGGCTCTGCACCGCCTGCACCATCTCCCGCGGGATGTAGAGCGCCGCGTGCGTGAAGAGGTGCACCACCGGCGTGCGCGGATCGTGGTGCCGCGTCAGATCCAGATCCGTCGCGAGCTCCGCGAACACGCGCGCCGGGTTCCTGCCCCGCTCCCCCTTGAACGACAGGAGGTGCGCCGTCGGCAGCTGCCCGTTCTTCGCCCGGTAGAGCTCGTACAGCCGCGCGTCGAAGAAGCGGAACGCCACGTCCTCGCCCTCCAGCAGCAGCCGCTTGCCCGTCGCGATCGCCATCCCCCGGGCGAACGTCTGGCGATCGCCGCGCATCGACGCCGACGCGTCGATGAGCAGGTAGTGGATGCGCCGCTGCTCGTCCCGGCTCTGCTCGCGCGCGAAATACAGCACCTCGTTGTCCGCGATGCGGCGCGCCAGCTCCATGTCGTCCCACGCGAGCTCGGTCAGCACCATGCTGTCGATCGAGCCGCGCGTGCCCAGCCCCGAGTAGCCGTGCGCCGCCGTCGTGCCCGCGGCCGGGCGCGTCTTCGTCTCGAGCACGCTCGGCAGGATCTCCAGCGAGAAATTCACGATGTCGTTCGCCTCGGGCGACGAGAGCGCCGCGAGCAGATCGACCTGGGCGAGCGCCCCCGCCGACGCCTCCGAGCCCAGCATGCCGAACAGGCGCAGCGTCTCGATGTCGAGCGCGTCCGACATCGTGAGCACGTACAGCCGGGAGACGTCGAGCGCCTCCAGCGCCCGCTGCTCGAACTCGCGCCGCGCCGACAGGAACAGCCCGCGGAGCTGCGGCTCGATCCCCTCGAAGAGCGCCGCGTCCGCGGGCAGCATCGCGCGGTAGGCCGGCGGCGTGTGGGTCCGCGCCGCGACCGCGCCGAAGAGGCGCGACAGCACGACCGTGACCAGGTCGTCGCTCATCCGGAGCTGCGCCGCGCATCGCGCGGCCTCGCTCTCGGCGAGCTCCCGGAGCACCGCCCGGTACCCCTCCACGATGCGCTCCGCGTCCCGGAGCCGGCCCGCGAGCTCCTTCGGGTCGCAGCGCGGCCCGAGCTCCAGCTGCTCGCGCGGCGTCGAGAAGAGCAGGCCCGCGTCGTGCACCAGCGCGAACGGCAGGACCACCCCGAGCCGCTCCAGGCTCTGGTGCCACCGGATCGCGCGCAGCGCGAGCGACGAGCTCAGCGGGCGCACCTGCGAGAACGCCAGCGTGCCGAGCGGGCCGGCGATGGAGGGGTTCGTGAGCTGCGACGTGGGGACCGGCACGGCTACAGGCGCGCGGCGCAGCGGAAGCCGATGCCCGGCGCGCTCGCCGTCGCGAGCTGGTGGTAGCGGAACGCCGGGTTGAGCCAGAGCGCGAAGCCGCCGTTGTAGGCGCCGCCCCGGATCGCCTTGCGATCACCGGCAGGCGCCCCCTTCGGGTTCACCTGCTCCTCGTCCTTGTAGGTCTCGAACCAGTCCGCGGTCCACTCCCACACGTTGCCGACCACGTCGTCGGCCCCGAACCTCGTCCTGCCGTTCGGGAACGAGCCGACCGGCGCCGTGCCGGGGAAGCCGTCGTCGGCCTCGTACATGCGCTCGCTCGGCGTGAGCCCGCGCGCCTTCTCCCACGCCGTGCACTCGGTGCCGCACGCGTTCATGAAGGTTTGGTCGCCGGGCTTGTCGCCCCAGGGGAACTTGCGCCCGTCGGAGCCGCGCGCCGCGTATTCCCACTCCGCCTCGGTCGGCAGGCGCTTGCCGTGGACCTCGCAGTAGGCGTTCGCGAGGCTCCACGGCAAGCAGTTGATCGGGTGCTTCGCGAGCTCGGGCTTGCCGAAGGTGCACTGCTCGGCGAGGGCCGTCAGCGTCTTCTGGTGCGCGGCGGCGGGCGCGCCGCTCGTGTTCGGGAAGTCGGGCGCGGCCGGGGGCCGCTTGCACTCTCCCTTGTCCGAGCACGCCTTGTAGTCGCCCGCGGTCACCTCGTGGACGTCGATGCAGAACGTGTCGATCGTCACCTTGTGCGCGGGCTGCCACAGCTTGAACTCCGGCTCGTCGGAGCCCATGAAGAACTTGCCGCCGGGGACGAGCACCATGCCTGCAGGGCACTCGGTCCGCCGCTCGGGGAGCGCGGCCGCCGCGGCCGTGGCGCTCGCCGCCGGCGCCGCCGCGGTGGCGGACGCGGTGGCGACCGGCGCGCTCCGCGACGCCTCTTCCGCGGGCGCCGCGCCGCGCAGCAGGCTCCAGGTGATTGCGCCGCCGGCCGCGAGCGCGAGCGCGACGCCGCCGAAGAACAGCGGGCCCTTCGACCTCGGCGCCGCCGCGTCGCCCGCGGCGCTCGAGCCGGCCACGGCGACCGGCTGCGACGTCAGCGCGGGCGGCGGCCCCGGGGCCGTGGAGGGCGCCGCCATCGTCGGCGCGGTCTGCGCCTGCAGCGAGATCCGCGGCGAGGACGGGAGCCGCGGCGCGGACGCGCGGGGCGACGGCGCGCCGGACGGGGGCGCGAGCGAGCCGCCGCCCGCGGAGAGCGCCCAGGCCGGGTCCTCGGGGAAGACCGCCCGGTGCAGCGCCGACCAGAAGCGGCCCATGGTGGGGAAGCGGTCCGCCGGCGCGACGGCGAGCGCCTTCGCGAAGACCGCCTCGACCTCGTCGCTGACCGTGAGGCCGAGCGTCCGCGGGGTCGGCCGGCGCGACGGATCGCGGCTCGCGACCGCGAGCTGGAGGTAGTCGTCGCCTTGCAGCGCCGGCGCTCCGCCGAGCATCACCTCGATCATGATGAGCGCCATCGCGAAGACGTCGGTCCAGGGCCCGGTCGCGCCGTGGGTGCGGCTGAACTGCTCCGGGGCGCCGTAGCTCGGCGTGAACGCGGTGATGTCCTTGCCGGTCTGAGCGAGCGCCGTCGCCGCCGCCGCGTGATCGGCCATCACCTTGGCGATGCCGAAATCGAGCACCTTCACGAACGTCGAGGCGTCGCGTGGCTGGCCGATGACGAACAGGTTCGCCGGCTTGATGTCGCGGTGCGCGATGTTCCGCGAGTGCACGAGATCGAGCGCGATCGCGGCCGACTCGAGCAGCGCCATCGTCGCGCGCAGGTCGCGCGGCGGCGCGCCCTCGCCCGTCTCGTCGAAGAGGACCCGATCGAGCGGCCTGCCGTCGAGCCACTCGAGGACCATGTAGGGCAGCCACTGCCCGTCCGGCGCGTTGAACGTGCCGATGTCCCGGGCCTGGACGATCGCGGCCGAGCGGCTGGACAGCTCGGTCATGAGCTTGCCCTCCTGGATGAACGCCTGGAGCAGCTGCTCGCGCTGCTCGGCCGGCGCGCCCCCGAGGAGGGTGAAGCACTTGACGGCGACGGGTTGCTTCCAGATGACGTGCTCGGCCCTGTAGACGACGCTGAAGCCGCCTTCGCCCACGGCGTGATCGATCCTGTACTTGTCGGCGATCAGGCTGCCGGCGATGTTGAGCGGATCGCTGCGGTCCGGGTTCTGGCTCATGAGATCCCTACGCACCGCGGCGGGGCCCCGATCGGAGCGCCGCGTGCGTGCGTCGGGGTCATCTTAGTTGCCTCGCCGTCGGTTGGAACCCTTTCGCGCGATCCGGCGCCCTCCCCGATCCAGAGGCGCCGCCCGCTCCGGGTGTCCGGTATGACGGACGTTCCAGGGCCGGTTGGATGGTGAGCGAGCCCGCATTCAGGGATTCTTGTGGGCGCGATCCATCTCTTGACAGAGATCTTCGTCCGTTATATTGGATGACACATTCGGTGGTTCCCTGCTGGCGTCGCTGCTGCCCAGCCGGGTGTTCCTGACGGCGGCCTCTCGCCTGCGTTTCGTGCGTGGGACGTCGAGCGCAGGCCGGGGAGCGATGGTCCGCCGCCAGCGAGGGCGTGGTGTGCCTTTGCGCCGGCGGCCGGTGTTGGCCGTGCGCGCCGCGCGCAGAGCGCCGTGCGCCGTCAGCAGCTGGTTTGATTCGAGGAACAACGCGCTTGAAATCGATCAACGGAAAGAAGTCGCACATGGTCCGCGCGGCAGCGGCGCTCTCGCTCGTCGCCGCCGCGCTTCCCTCCCCGGCGTCCGCTCAGCAGCCCGCGGCGCCGCCCCAGGCCCCGGCGCCGCCCCAGGCCCCGGCGCCGCTCCCGGCCCCCGCGCCGCAGGAGACGGGGGCGGCGGCCGGCGTCGAGCCGCTGAGCCGGAGGGTCGCGGAGCTCGAGCAGCAGCAGCGCGCGCTGATCGAGCGCCTCGAGGCCGAGCGCAAGGCGGCCGCCGAGGAGCGGGCCAGCGCGGAGAAGGACAAGGGCAGCGGCGTCAAGGTGACGGCGGGGGCCGGAAAGGGCTTCACCGTCAAGACGGCGGACGACAAGTTCTCGTCCACGATCCGGGCCCGCCTGCAGGTCCGCGAGACCATCACGCACACGGGAGAGGACGACACGCACGAGATCAACGTGAGGACGGTGCGCCTCACGACGAGCGGGCATATCCTCTCGCCCGATCTCAAGTACAACGTGCAGCTCGCCTTCGGCGGCAACGACTTCGAGAAGGACAGCGCATCTCCCATCCTCGACGCCTTCGTCGAGTACAACGGGATCCGCGATCTCAACGTGCGTGTTGGCCAGTTCCTCACCCCGTTCAACCGGGCGCGGACCCTGCGCGAGCCCTCCCTCCAGCAGACCGAGCGCCCGATCGCCGTCCGCGAGTTCAACCTGGATCGCGACGTCGGCCTGATGTTCTCGTCGCCCGATCTCTTCGGCTTCGGAGGCAAGCTGTCGTACAACCTCTTCGTCGGCGGCGGCGAGGGGCGCAATCGCTTCGGCGGCCAGAAGCACGGTCCGCTCGCGGTGGCGCGGCTCGCGGTCCGCCCGTTCGGCGCGTTCGACGACGACCAGGACGCCGACCTCTCTCGCGAGGCGAAGCCCCGGCTCGCGGTGGGTGTCACGGGCGCCTACAACCACCAGACCAACCGCCAGAACAGCACCTTTGGCACGACGCTCACGCTCGGGGCGGCGGACTATCTGCACGGCGCGGCCGATCTCATCTTCAAATACGCCGGCTTCTCGCTCGCGGCCGAGGCTGTCGTGCGCCATGCCAAGCAAGATTCCTTCGAGGGCGAGGTCAACGGCGCGGCCGCGCAGGAGTGGACCCGGTCGGGTTACGGCTACTTCGCCCAGGCGGGCTACCTGCTGACCGACGAGGTCGAGGTGGCCGCGCGCTGGGACCAGATCTTCGCGGAGCGCGGCACCGATCCGAAGCTCGTCGGTCTCGTCGACACGCAGGGCAAGCAGGTCGGCGGCGGGCTCAATTATTATGTGAACGGGTATGCCCTGAAGATCCAGGGCGATTATTTCTACATCTTCGGCAAGGACACCGCCGACGCCCGCCACGTCGGTCGCCTCCAGCTCGACGCCTCGTTCTGAAGGGGACGCGCAGCCTCCGGGGAGCACGCTCTCCGGATACCGATAGCGGCCAGCTCGGCGCGGCGCGCCGGTGACGACCTGCGCGCTGGGCAGCGCGCGGTCTGGCCAGGCCGGCCTGACGAGCCGGGCCAGGAGCATGCTCCCGGCGGTCGAGAGCACGAGACCCCGAGGTGGCGCAGGGACTCCGGGCAGGGCGGATCGTTCAAGCGATTCGTTTTTTCAAATGGCGTCCTGCTCTCGTCCCCACTCACCGCTCCGCAACGCTCCCATCTCCGGAGGATTGGGCATGCGGTACCTCGTCCAGCGCCTCGCTTCCGCAAGCGTGTTCGGTCTCCTGCTGGCCGGGTGCGCACAGGGGGCCACCCTGGACGTCCCCCGCGGCGCGAGCCTCGTCTGGGGTGATGCAGGCGAGGCGGGTGGAGGCGGAGCGGGACCAGCGGAGGACCCGGACCTCGGGCTGGGGGACGAGCCCGGGGCGAGCCGCGACGATACGCCCACATGGGATCCCCCGTCCGTCGGGGCCGTCGGCGCGTGCTCCGAGCTGACGCACCACATCTACCTGGTCTCGCCTGATCGGAAGTTCTATTCGTTCCACCCTGCCAACCTGGAGCTCCATCTCATCGGTAAGCTCTCTTGCGGCGCCGGAAACCCTCTCTCGATGGCCGTCGATCGGAACGGCGTGGCGTGGATCGTGGACTTGGACGGGGCGGTCGTCCGGCTCGACATCGCCACGGGGCGGTGCGAAAAAACGCCCTTCCAGAAGGGACCGGATGAGCCGTTTCGCCACTTCGGCATGGCGTTCGTCGCAGACGACGTCCCCGGCCGAGAGACCCTTTATGTGCGCGACGCGGACCTCTTCCCAGACGCGGACGAACCGGCCCCGGTCCGGACGCTCGGCGTCTTCGACACGACGACGTACACGATCCTCCCGGTTGGCGCGGGCGCGGGCGGCAACGCGGACCTGACCGGCACGGGCGACGGTCATCTCTTCGGCTTCGTCAAGGATGGGCCGATCGGAGCAGCGCGCGTCAGCGAGTTTGACAAGATCACAGGCGCAGCGCTCTCCGAGACGCCGCTGGCAGGCGTCACGATCGGCTCGAGCTGGGCGTTCGCGACCTGGGGAGGCGACTTCTGGTTCTTCGTGACCACGGACTTCGAGTCGGCCAGCGTCTACCGCTACGATCCCGATTCCCAAGCTCCGCCCGTCCTCGTGGTGCCCCTGCTCCTGACCGCGGTCATCGGCGCGGGCGTCTCCACGTGCGTCCCGACCGACGTGCCTCTCTAGCCAAGGCGGATCCCCGTCCAGTCGTTGCCGAGCTCGTTGCTGATGACCCTGGCTGCATCAACCAGAGCCATCCAGGGCGCGCAAGCCGCCAGGATGCGCGGCGCCGCCCGATCGCCATGGGCCCAGCAGGGGGACATGACCTTTCGTACGGCCCTCTCGCAAATTCCCTCGGGAGATCGGGCAAGATGGTCCTGGGACGTGGCCGCGAGCAAATCCTCCTCCTCGTCCAGGGCTGGAGCGCCGCGAAGGAGACCGGGAAATGGCGATCACTCCTGAGACTTCCGTAGCCAGGCGTCCATCTGCGCTCGGTCACGACGCCTGATGGCCTTGAGCTCAAGGCGTTGTTCGTCCGTGAGGTTCGGGTTCATTGCCCAGAGTGCCTTTGCCTCCTCCGGGGACTCGGCCCACATCAAGACATCGCGGTAGTCGCCTTTCGCGGCGTCGGTCATCCGGCGAAGCTCCCCGAGGGCACCTCCGCTGAGTTTGATGATCGCCAGACGGACGCGCTCGGTCTCGCGCTCGTACGATTCGACGCCGTACCGGCTGAGCTCCGCGCGCGCCGCCGCACGGTCTTCCTCGGAAGGCCATGCGGCGGCCAGCTTGTGTTCGACCTCTGGCTCCAGCACCTTGCGCTCTCCGCTCATGCGCTCTCGGATCCGGCTAACGTTCGACAGGAGCGGCAGGGCCCGGATTGCCGCGACCTGTCCGCTCGATGGAGAGGTCAGGTCTGGCCATCGAAGGCTCCCTCTGCGAGCAATCGGTCAAGCTCCGACCAAAGGGGATCGCATTGTCCGCTGCGGAAGGCCGCGTTCTTGAACGCCTGCTGTTCGCTCTGGTAGAGCCGCCACAAGCTCGCCTTGCGGTCAGCGATGCACGCGCGCACGTTGGCGAGGCGGTCCGCCGCTTTCACGACGAGCGCGATCTCGATCTCGCCCTTGGCCTGCGCCAGCTTGGCGTAGGTCCTTGCTTTCCGCTCCTTGCGATTCGCACCAGGCTCGTCGGTGAGCAAGCACACGCATGTGGCCACTCGCGATCCGAACTCCGCTTCAATGCTTGCGAGCGTAACGTCGGTGTCCTCCGCCACGTCGTGCAGGTAGGCGACCACCACCACCTCTTCTCCATACGGCTCTGCCAGCGCCGCGACTGCATCCAGGTGAAAGGAGTACGGATGGTCGCCGTACCGCTGGTCCCCGTGCGCAGCAACCGCATACAACCGTGCCTTTTCTCTCGTGGTAGTCATAAGGCCCAACCATCAGTCGATTGGCCAACCGAAGCCGGCGGACCAGGTCTGTCCAGATCGTCGTCTTTTTGTGAACTCCCCATGGAGATTCTCATGGATCGACGCTGCGCCGCAAGCGCTCGGCCTTGTGGTAGATTCGCCGCCTGGAGGTCTTCTCGTGGCACGATCCCGTGGCATTTTCACGTCGATTGCCGCTGCGGCCGCGATGGTTTCCTGCGGGGGGAGACCCCGCCGCCCGCGCTGGCGCCGGCGGCTTCCGCTTCCGCCGCGCCCATCGCGACGAACAGCGTCGAGCCCCCGCCTGCGGCTCCGGCAGCCTCCGCGGCGCCCGCGGCGGCACCCGAGCCGCCCAGGCTCGCCGCGCCGAGCCCGGTCGCAAAGTACACCGGCTTCGCCAAGCCGGAGAGCGTGCTCTACGACGTGGACAACGACCGCTACCTCGTTTCGCGGTTACGACACGAAGCGTGGACGCGTCCTCGTTCCCCATGTGATCGTGGACACGGTCGACGTCTACGAGCTGAGGTGATCTGCGTTCGTTTCATGGCGGGACGGGGGGCGCGGTCGCCAGGCGCCGCGCCCCTTGGATTCATTTTCAGCAGAGCTCGGCTCGGAAGAGCTCACGAGCGCACAGCGCGCCAGCGCCAGGCGAGGGCGCGCCGCCGGAGCGACCGCGCCCGGGAGCGCATGGTGGCCTGTTCGCCCAGCCCCTCAGGCGGCGACGCGCGGGCGGGCGCTCGTCATGCTTCGGCCTGCTCCTTGAGGAATTGACGCACGAACTTCCCGTAAGCCTCCTTCATGGGCAGATCGTCGTCGACGCGAAGCCTGCGACGGGTGGCCGGGACGCTCTCTCCGGTCCTGGGGTTCCTCCCTACTTTGGCTATCGTCTCCCAATAAACGCCCGACCCCCGGCGCTGCCACGCGGGCACGTCGTTGAAGTTGATCCCACGAGAGAAGAGCAGCTCGTTCTTTCCAGCGACGGAGAGGCCGAGCATCGCATGGGTGGCTTCCTTGACGCTCTTGCCCTCCTTTCGAAGGGTCCAATAGCACCAGTTGTTGAGCGCGGATCGCGCCGCGTCCGCCTGCCGCCAGCGAAAGTAGTCGACCACGTCTCCGCGCCGGGCGCCGAGCCACAGGCGCGCGTCGAACTCCACCGGCGCGCTGAGCGCGAGCGAGAGGCTGGCGGTGGCGGAGCTGGCGGCGATGGAGACCAGCTTCTCTACTTCGCGATCGAAGACGTCGGTCTCGTGGGGGAGCAGGATGGAGATCTCGTCGCTCTGCGTATGGGCGTAAGAGCCGTGGAGAGAGGTGAGCACGGCCTTCGCGGCGTCCGTCATCTTGTGATGGAACCCCGTGTCGAACGGCTTCTCGCAGGTGCGCTCCGTCAGCCGCGAGAACGATCGGCCGTCCACCCGGATGACGATGTACGCGCCCCGCAGCGCGCGCAGCTCGTGAAAGCACTCGCCCAGCCGCATCTTCGCATCCATCTCGTCACTCTTCATTCGACTGCTCCTGCCAGAGCTCCTGCACGAAACCGTCGTTCGTCATCGTCACGTAGTAGAGCTCGTCGAAGCCTTCGCTCGGATGCGGGCGCCTGAGCCTCTTCGCCACGTCCAGCACCCCCACGTCGGGGACGCGCGCCCGCCCCTCGCGCAGCGCGTTGCGGGCGATCGAGTCTGCCACGCGCGACGAGAAATAATATCCGACGACGCGCGCTCCGTGGGAGCGTGCGATGGTGATGAGGGGCGCCCGCTCGGCCGGGGAAGGGTTGGTGTTGTCGACGACGACAGAGAGCCCTCGCGAGAGGGCCTCGGTCACCAGGCGGGCCTGGCGCACGTCGCGCTTCTTCGCGTTGGGAAAATTGTCCTTGCTGACATGCACGTGCGTCCCGGAGAAGTGGGTCCGGAAGAACGTGGTCTTGCCCGATGCCGGCAGGCCAACGAAGAGGATCACTGCCGGCGAGCCCATCGATCGGCGACCTCAGCAGGGCGTGCGCGCGTCGCCGAGGTAATAGTCGCGCTGCGCCGGATAGTAATCGGCGAAGCTGGGCAGCGGCTCGCCGAGCCTGGAGGCGACGAGCATGTCGAGGTAATACTCCCAGCCCGGCCCGACGTCGCCGGCGAGCGCCGGATCGGCGAGGCGCTGGATGAAGGTGAGCTCGGTGGTCTCGCCCTTCGCCGCGAGCGACAGCTCGAGCCGCCACTCGCCGTGATCGTCCTTGGCCGAGACCGCGAGGCGACGCGGCGGCTCGCACGTGTCGATCGAGACGTCACACCATGGCGCCCCCTGCTCGAACGCCATCTGAAGGCGCACCGTCTTGCCGGGCCCCGCTTCGCCCTCCCACGGGCCGATCCAGCGCGCCGTGCTCTCGGACGCGGTGACGCTCTGCCAGACATCCTCGATGGGGGCGCGAAAGCTGCGCGTGATGACGAGATCGGCGCCTGTCGCCGTGCTCCGGACGCGGCCTGTGGGTCGGGGGCTCATGCAGTCTCCTTTTTTCGTTTCACTTCGTTGCGGGACGGGGGGGCGGTCGCCATGCGCCGCTGCCGGCCGACGCGGTGCACCTCGGTCTCGAGCGCGTCGAACCGGCGGTGCCACGGACTCGGCGCGTGCAACTCGCGCAGGAACGCCTCGAGCTCGGCGAGCGCACCGAGCTCGAGGCGGTACTCGCGCTCGCGACCGCACTGGACGTCGCGCACCAGGCCCGCCTCGCGCAGCACGCGCAGGTGCCGGCTGACCGCCGGGCGGCTGACCGGAAACGCGCCGGCGATGGCGCCCGCCGTGGCGGTGCGATCGCGCAGCATCCGCAGGATCTCCCGCCGGATCGGGTCCGCCAGCGCCTGGGCAACGGCGTCCATCGGCCTGATGTGTAACGGATGTGTTACGCGTTCGTCAAGCCGCACGGCGGAGCGCGCAGGTGAATTTCTTCCAATACGCGGTCGGCGCGATGCTCCAGGATGAGCGCCGACCCGGATCGCCGAGGCGACGGGCGCCAGGAGAGGCTCGCCTTCCTCCTGGCGCACGGGCGCGCGAGGAGCGCCGCTCGACCGTCGAGGCGACTCCCGCCGTTGCCCCGGGAAAGGCCATGATCCGATACGAGCACGAAGGAGCGCGACGATGACGAAGAGCAAGGTCCACCCCGTCCCGGATGGTCAAACGTGCTTCCCCTACCTGAGCGCGCGGAGCGCCGCGGAAGCCATCGAGTTCTACAAGCGCGCGTTCGGCGCGCGCGAGGACTCGCGCATCCCGATGCCCGACGGGCGGATCGGCCACGCCGAGCTGTCCATCGGCCGCGCCCGGTTCTTCCTGTCGGACGAGTATCCCGAGCTCGGCGCCGTCAGCCCCGAGACGCTGGGAGGCAGCAGCGCGGCCGTCGTCGTCTACGTGGAGGACGTGGACGCGCTCGTCGCGCAGGCGGCGGCGGCAGGCGCGACCATCGATCGCCCGCCGCAGGACAAGCCGTTCGGAGACCGGGCGGCCTGGCTCCGCGATCCGTTCGGCCATCGCTGGTCCTTCGCGAGCCGGATCGAAGACGTCTCTCCCGAAGAGCTGCAGAGGCGCCTCTCGGCGGTGTAGCGACCCGTCACAAGGGCGGCCCCGGAGCGGGCGGGGAGGGCGAGCGCGAGAATTGCGGCGCTTCACGAGGGGGAGCTTGCTAGGGTGCGCGGACGTCCATGCCCCCTGACGAACGCGCTCCTCTCCCGCTGCCGGCTCCCGCTCCGCTCACGCCTCCGGAGGGCTTCGCGGAGCGCCTCGCGGCGATCGGCGTCACCCTCGACGCCGCGGTGATCGCCAAGCTCGGTGATTACCTCGCACGCCTGCTCGCGATGAACGAGCTGATGAACCTCACCTCGATCACGGATCCGGTCGAGGTCTGGGAGAAACACGTCCTCGATTCGCTCACGCTCCTGCCCCTCTTGGAGGAGCTGAGCGCGGGGGCGCGCCTCGCCGACATCGGCTCGGGCGGGGGCCTCCCCGGCCTTCCGCTCGCCATCGCGCGGCCCGATCTGAAGGTGACGCTGGTGGAGGCGACGCAGAAGAAGGCTTCGTTCCTCGTCGCGGTGGCCGCGGGCCTCGGGCTCACCAACGTGTCGGTGCGCGCCGAGCGCGCCGAGCAGCTCGGCAAGGGCGATCTCTGCGGCGCGTTCGACGCGGTGACGGCGCGCGCGGTCGGGCGCCTGGTCATGCTGATCCCCCTGACGGTGCCCTTCGTGCGACCGAGCGGGCTCGTGCTGCTGGTGAAGGGCCAGCGCGCCGAGGAGGAGCTCGCCGAGGCGAGCTGGGTCCTCGGGCGACAGCGGGCCGCCTTCGTGAAGACCGTGGCGACGCCGACGGGGAAGATCGTGATGCTGAGGAAGTCGGGGGAGGAGCCGAAGCGCCATCCAGGGCGGTGATCCACGGCGGTGTTCGGTTCGCCCCGCTCAGCGGTCAGGCAGGGCCACGATCCCGACATAGGTGGGCTCGGGGACCTCGGTGACGCGGCCTGTCGGCTCGAGGGCGCCCGTCGCTTCGTCCACGCGAAACGCGACGATGTTGCTCGAGTCCTGGTTCGCGACGAGCATCAGCTTGCCTGTCGGCGAGATCTGGAAATGGCGCGGCGTCATGCCCTGCGTCGAGGCATGGCCGGCGGGCGTGAGCGTGCCCCGCTCGGGATCGACAGCGAAGATGGCGATGCTGTCGTGGCCGCGGTTCGAGCCGTACACGAACTTGCCCGACGGGGACACCTGGATCTCGGCGGCGGTGTTTCCCTTGGCGCTCGCGCCGTCGGGCAACGTCGAGACGGTGGCCATGGCCGTGAACGTCCCGCGCGAAGCGTCGTAGCTCAGGGTGGTGATCGAGCCGGCAGACTCGTTGATCACATAGGCGAACCGGCCGTTCGGGTGGAACTCGAGGTGTCGAGGCGTCGTGTCCGCGGGGAGCGAGAGGGCTTTCGGGTCGTTCGGCGCCATCTGGCCCGTGTCCGCGTCGAAGGTGAGCTGCGTTATCTCGTCGAGCCCGAGGTTGGTGACGAACGCAAACCGGTTCGCCGGATCGGTCACGGCGTGGTGCGGCCTCGTCCGGCGACCGAAGGACACGTCGAAGGCCGCCTGGCCGAGCGCGCCGTCCTGGCCCACGGGGAGCACCGCCGCCGTCCCGCCGCCGTAGTTGGCGACGAGGACGAAGCGCCCGGAGCGATCCGTGGACAGGTGGGCGGGGCCCGCGCCCTTCGAGGACGCCCTGTTGATGAGCTCGAGCGTCCCGCCCTGGGGATCGATCCGGAACGCGCTGACGGCGCCCGACAGCTCCCCATCCACCTCGTTCAGCTCGTTCGCGGCGAAGAGGCGCCGGTGCGCGGGGTCGACGGCGAGGAAGGTCGGGTTCATCTCGGCGTCGAGCGGGCCCTGCACGGCCGAGAGCGCGCCGTCGGCGCCGTCCAGGCGGAAGGCGAAGAGCCCCTCGTGACCGCCGACATAGACAACGAACGCGCGTTCGGCCTGCGAGCCGCCGCCGCCCGCGCCGCTCCCGCCCGCGTCGCCGCTCGCGCTGGTGCCGCCTGCGCCGCCGCCGCTCGTGCTGCTGGCGCTCGTGCTGCCGACGCTCGCGCCGTCACCGCCGCCGGCGGTCACGCCCGCCGTGGCGCCGTTGTTCGCGGCTCCGGCGCCGGAGCTGCCGCACCCGAGCCACAGTCCCGCCGCCAGAAAGAGGAGCGCGCGCTGCATCGACCTGGTTTCTCCTACCTCCTGCGTTAGGCCTGGCCAGCGCCGCAGCGCAAGCGCCGCGGCGCGATCCTCGTCGCGGCGCGCTGCGGCAGGTCCGCGGCGGTCGCGCTGCACCGCGGCGAAGGCCGGGGAGGGTGCGCGACGCGGCGCGGCGCGGCGCGGCGCCTCAGGCTCGTCCGCGCAGCGACCCGGCGGCGGCGCCGAGGAGCGCGCCGGCCGCGATCGGGAGGCCGTGGGCGAACGCGATGTGGAGGAGATCGTCGATGTCGCAGTGCGTCCCGATGCCGACCACCACCCCGAGGCCGCACAGGGCCCCGATCGCGGCGCCACGCCACGCCGGCGCCGACAGAAACGAGCGGCGCAGCACGAGCGCCGCCAGAGCGAACGGCAGGACCGCCGTGCCGACGGCGCTGGCGACGCACCGGAGGTGCTGATCCAGCGGCACCGGCGGATCGGCCACGGGCGAAGTCGCGACGGCCGCGGCCAGGAACCCGGCCGGCACCGCGACGACGAGCGTTTGGATCGCCCTCACACCGGCCGGCAGGCCCCGGGCGCGCGGGCTCAGCGCGAGCAGCAGGCCGAGACCGGAGAGCACCGCCGTGACGGCGAGCGGGACGGCGACCCGGAGAGAGGGGAGGTCGTCGCGGAAGCCTTCCCACCAGCTCACGAGCAGGATCCAGCCGAGCCCGGCCAGGAGCGCGCTCCAGGAGCGGCGCTCGCGCGCCGGGCGCGTCAGCGACGGCTCGGCCGGCGCCTCGGCCACGACGGGCGGCGGGCGGGCGGCGAGGTGGGCCGCGGGATCGGGGATGTCCTTCAGCCCGCTCAGCAAGTCGCGCTCATTCGACATTGGCACCTCCCCGGACGCTCCCCTGGCCCTTGCCCCGGCGGCGCTCCTCCGCGCCTCCTGGTTCCGCCTCGGGCCGCCGCTTGAGATCGTCGAGCGCCGCCCGCAGCGCCTCGTAGGCGCGGAACGCGCGGAGCTTCACCGCGCTCGTGGTCGTCCCCAGGACCGCCGCGGCGTCCTGCACGCTGAGCCCCTCGTACCGGATGAGGATGAACGCCTCGCGCTGCGACGCCGGCAGGCCCGCCAGCGTCCGCTCCACCGCCCGCGCCGTCTCGGAGGCGATCGCGACCGCCTCGGCGTCCGCGCCGCGCGCGTCCGGCGGCTCCGCGCCCGGATCGCTCGGGAGGCGCTCGGTGCCGCGGTGCTTCTGGGCGCGCGCGTGATCCAGGTAGACGTTGCGCGCGATGGCGTAGGCCCACGGCGCGACGGCGCCGCCGCGGGCGAAGCTCGATCGGGCGCGGTGCATCCGCAGGAACGTCTCCTGCGTCAGGTCGCCCGCGAGCGTCTCCGAGCCGCTCATCCGGGTGAGGTACGCGAGGAGGCGCGCCGCGAGCGCGCGGTGCAGCTCCGGAAACGCGCGCGCGTCGCCGCACGCGTACCGGTCCATCGCTTCGTTCAGGGCGAGCTCATCCATGGCGGTCCTGACGGCATACACCGTCTGCGCGCCGGCGATCATCGCGACGGCCCGAGGAGCGCCCCGCGCTCGGCGAGGTCGCTCAGCAGGGCGGCGGTGCTCTCCAGCACCGGCCCGTCGACCGGGTGTCCCAGCGCGGCGCAGCCCGCGACCACGGCCTCCCCGAGCGCGGCGCCCGCGAGGAGGCGGCCCAGGATCTCGGCCGCGAGCGGCGTGAGCTCGAGGAAGCGCACGTCGTGCGCGGCGTCGCGGTACACGAGCAGGCGGGTGGGCTCGCGGGCCGGCACGTCGCGCGCCGACGCGTCGCCCAGCAGCCTGTGGACCGCGTGCTCGTAGCGCACGAGCGCCGCGGCCCGCTGGAAGCGCGCCCCCCGGTCGAGCGAGAGCGCTTCGCCGGGGGACCCCGGCGCCGCGTCGCCCGGCGCCACGTCGCCCGGCGTTGCCGGCGCCTCGTCGCCGAGCGGCCCTGACGCCCCGCCCGCGCCGGCCTCCTCGTCCTGCTCGGCGCAGGCCGCCGCGAAGGCGGCCAGCTCGTGGCGCGCGAGATCCGCGAGGTACGCGGGGACCTCCGGATCCCCGGCCCAGCGCGGCGCCGCGAAGCCCACGAACTCGAACGCGACGTCGCGGAGGTAGCGGGACCGGGGCGGCTCCGCCTCGATGAAGCGCGCCACGTCCGCCTCGAACCGCGCGCCGAGCCGCGCTGCGGTCCGCGGGATCCCGGCGCGGATCGCGCCCGTCAGCCCGCGGCGGATGAGGCTCCGGTAGAGCAGCAGCCGCTTCGGCGGGAGCGCCGCCATCGCCTCGAGGTCCGGCCCCTCGAGCCCGGCGCGGGCGAGCCACGCGCGGGGATCGGCCGCGATCGCCTCGCCGTCCGGCGCGGTCACGCTCCGCTGGAGCGCCCGCTCCAGCGCCGCGAGCTCCGGCGGCGGCGTGTTCGACGCCTCGCCCGCCTCGCAGGTCGCGCCCGCCTCGCCCGCCTCCCACACCCCGCGCGCCCCGCTCACGCTCGCGCCTCCCGCGCGGCGAGCCCGCGCCGGTACGCCGCGTCGACCTCGGCGAGCTCGGCGAGCAGCGCGCCGAGCGGCGGCACGTCGTTGTCCCGCTCGAGCACGACCGGCACCGGCCCGGTCCGCGCGACCGCGCGGGCGAGCAGGTCGAGCACCGGGGCGATGGCCGGCGCGCCGTGCGTGTCGACGAGGACCTCCGCGTCGTCGCGCCATTCATGCCCCGCGACGTGCATCGCGGCCACGCGCTCGGGAGGGATCTTCTCCAGGAACGCGACCGGGTCGAAGCCGTGGTTCCGGGCGTTGACGTAGACGTTGTTCACGTCGAGCAGGAGCCGGCAGCCGGCGCGCTCGAGCACCTCGACGAGGAAGTCGGCCTCGTCGAGCGAGGCGCGGCCCGGGACCAGGTAGTAGGTGATGTTCTCGATCGCCATCGGGCGCTCGAGCCGCTGCTCCGCCTCGCGGATGCGGGCCGCGGCGTGGGCGGCGGCCGCGGACGTGTGCGGGAGCGGCAGGAGGTCGTGGAGGAACGCGCCGTCGACCCCGGAGAAGCAGAGGTGGTCGCTGTGGAAGGGGGGATCGAGCCGCTCCAGGAACCCCCCGAGCGCGCGCAGGTAGCCGGCGTCGAGCGGATCGAGCCCGCCGACGGACAGGGTGAGCCCGTGCGTCAGGATCGGGCGGTGCTCCCGGACGCGCTCGATGGCGGCGGGGAAGTAGCCGCCGCGCCGCATGTAGTTCTCGGGGGAGAGCTCGAAGAAGGGGACGGGCAGCGCCGCGTCGCGCGCGCCGTGATCGGGCGCGTCGAGCGCCGCGAGCACCTCGTCGAGGAACTCCCATCGGAGCCCGAGGCCGACGCCGGTGAGCGCGCTGCCGGTCATGGGGGTGCGGGGAGGGCGCGGGAGGCCGCGATCAGCCGCAGGTGCCCTGGCCGCAGCCCGCGTGGCCGGGCTTCTTCGCGGCGGCGCCCGTCTTCTTGGCGGCGGGCTTGGCCGGGGCGGCGGTGGCCGGGGCCGCGGTGGGCGGCGCGGGCGGCGCGGCCGTGGCCGCCGGGGTGGCCGTGGGGGCGACCTGCGGCGAGGTCGCGGCGGACTGCGCGTCGCTCGGCGGCGCGGGCGCGGCCGGGGCGGCGGGGACGTTCGCGCCCGCGGCGGCGTCGCCGGAGGCGGCCTCGGTCGGCCCGGGCGCCGGCGCGGGCTCGGCCGGGGCGGGGGCGGTCTGCTCGGCGGGGACCTCGCTCGCGTTGACCGGCGCCTGCGCGCCGGCGCAGCCGCTCATCACCATGGCGCCGGCGCTCAGCGCGGCGAGGGTCTCGTAAATGCTCTTCTTCGACAGCATCGTGTGGCTCCTCTGGTTCTCGTCACGTCGGGCCTGCGCCCACCGTTGTCGTCTCGACGGGCCTGCGCCCTCCGTCATCGTCACGTCGGGCCTGCGCCCTCCGGCGGGCGAGGCGTGATCCGGCTTCCGGCGGCTTCCGGACCGCCGTGTCATCTCAGAGCCGCTGCGTCGCCGCAACGGCCCACTTGCGGGCGGCGCGCCGCGCTCACCGCGCGCCGCCGTCCGCTGCCGCCGCCGGCGCCGCGGGGGCCGCGCCGGCTGTCGCGGTCAGCTCGAGCGTCACCATCGCCTCCTTGGCGACCTTGGGCGAGAGCACCTCGAGCGTCTTCTGGGCGAGCTTGCCGAACGCCTCGCGCGGGCGGACGTCGTGCTCGGCGAGCCCCACCGGGAACGGCTTCGCCGTCTTCACGGTGACGCTCGCGGGCCTCTCGCCCTCGTACCTGAACGTGGCGATGAGCTCCACGGTCCTCGGGGACTGCCGCTGGTGCAGCAGCAGGTCGCCCGACGCCGTGACGGTCACCGTCCGCTCCGCGCCGGACAGCTTCGAGAGGTCCTTCTCGCCGGAGGTCGAGATCGACCGGATCGCGAACTGGGCCTTCTCGTTCTTCGCGCGGACGTCGTCGGGCGTGTCCTTCGAGATCTCGAGCCAGGTGCGCGCGTGCTGGTTCTGCAGGTCGCTCTTCTTCTCCTCGCCGGGCTTGCCGTCGTCGCCCACGGCGGTCTGGAAGAGCTCGATCGTGGAGAGGTCGACCGTGATGAGGCCCGTCGTCCTCGTGACGTCGGCGGGGTCGACCTGGAGCGTCCCCGCGGCGGCGCCCGCGATCCGCCCGCGGATCTTCTCCTGCGGCGCATCCATCACGAGCTCGACCTTGCTGCCCGCGCGGTCGATCGCGAAGGCCGCCGCGGCGGGCGCCTTCGGCTCCGGCGCCTTGAGCTCGGTCGCGGCGGGCGCGAGGCTCGGCTGCTCCCCCTGGCACGCGGCCGCGCCCAGGCCGGCGGCCGCGAGCGCGAGGAGGAGCAAGGTCCCTGTCCGGATCGTCGTCACGCTCGCCTCCTGGATCTCTCGGGTCGTTGCGCGCCCGCGCACGGCGGCGCGCGGCGGTCTCCACTTGAACAGGATGGCCGGCGCCCGGGAAGGGAGATCGGAGTCATCGCCCTCGCTTGGCCGCCCGCTCGGCGCCTCGGTTCCATGAGTCCCATGTCCGAGATACGAGCGAGCGGCGCCATGGTTTCGGTGGCCGCCGCCGGTGCGGCGCAGGGCGCAGCCCGCCGGACCTGCGCTGCACAGCCGCGTGTGGCCTGCGGTGTGCACGAGGCGGTCGTCGAAGACGGAACGAGCCAACCGGAGACAACTGCAATGAGCACGCGACGACTCGCGGCGGCCGCCATGACCGCCGCCGGAATGATGGCGCTCGCCGGCGCGGCGGAGGCGCAGGGCGCGGCGGGCCGGGATCAGCACGCCCGGCCGACAGGCAATCTCCCTCCGGCGGATCAACCGCTCATCCGGCGCATCCCGGAGCCCACTGTCGCGGTCGAGGGCGGCTTTGGGGTGCTGGGCTACGTGGGCGGCGCCGCGGGCGTCGGGCCGAGCTGGAACGTGCGGGTGACCGGGACCATGTCGCCGCGCGTGGCCGTCGAGGGCAACTACACCGGCTCGGTGAACCAGCGAACGATCGCGGGGAAATCGCTGGTGATGACCGCGCTCGACGCGGGCCTGCGTTACAACATCCTGCGCGCCGACGAGGCGATCGTGCAGCCGTTCGTTGTCGCGGGCGTGGGCTACGTGGGCTGGGCGGGCCGCGGCGGCGACGCGTTCGCGCTGTCGGTGCCGCTCACCGCGGGCGTGGAGCGGCTCGTCACGCGCAACGTCAAGCTGGGCGCTCGGTTCAACTTCCGTCCTGCGTTCTTCGACGACCTGAGCCTCGGCGGCGCGACGAGCCCGACGGGCGGCGACACGTGGGCGCTGCTCGCGCACGGCGGCGGCGCGTTTTGATCAGGGCCATCGGGTCTTGACCTCGGCCGCGCCTGCGGGACGAGGCGAGCGTGGGTCGGAACCCTATCGTCCCGCGGACGTGGCGTGGAGTACGCTGCCGCCCGCTCGGGTGGCGACCCGCCTTCGGGGCTCCGCGGCCGGGCTTGATCCACGGAGAACGACGGTATGCACACGCGCAGCGACTCGCCCCGCCGGGGTCTGAGCCTCTTCTTCACAGGGCTCCTCTTCACGGGGCTCGCGCTCGTCTCGATCGCGGCTTGCTCGAGCCAGCAGCCGGCGACCCAGGGGACGTCGATGGCGGCGGGCGAGCGGCGGGAGAACGACTGTTCGACTGGGCCGCTCCTCGAGTGCCCCGAGGGCCAGCTCGACGGCTGCGCGAACGGGACCACCACGGAGCACCGATGTGTTGAGGCGGGGCGGGGGAGGTGCCTCGATATCCGGGCGGCGCTCGTGAAGTGCCTGGACGGCGAGATCCTGACGCACGACGGCTGTCCCGAGCCGGCCTACATGCAGCGGTGCGCGCCTAGGTCCGCGCAGCTGCCTTGATGTGGCGGCCCGGGGGCGTCGCTCGAACAGCGTTCGCAGCGGCGCCCCGGGGCCCACTCGATGTCCTCGAGACCCAGCTTCCGCACTCACGGCCGGCGCCCGCGAGGGCGCAGGGGAGCACCCGCTCGACGCGGTGCGTGCAGCGGGAGCGCGGTGATCATGGAAGAATGAGGGAGCGCTCGCCACGTCGCTGGTCGTCGGGTGGTGGCATGCAGTACGATGTGCTGACGAGACCGCCGCTCGGCGGCGGACGCACGACGGCATCATGCAGCTCACGTTGAACGCAGGCGACGTGCTCGCGGGGAAGTACCGCGTCGAGCGGGTTCTCGGCCAGGGAGGCATGGGCCTCGTCGTCGCCGCAAGGCACGCTCACCTCCGCCAGCTCGTGGCGATCAAGGTGCTGCTGTCCAGCGCGACGCCGGAGGTCGTCGAGCGCTTCCTGCGGGAGGGGCGCGCCAGCGTCCGGATGAAGAGCGAGCACGCAGCGCGGATCCACGACGTGGACACCTTGCCGAGCGGCGCTCCCTACATGGTGATGGAATACCTCGACGGTCGCGATCTTTCGGCGGTGATCGAGGCGGAGGGCCCGCTGCCGATCGAGCGAGCGGTCGGCTACGTCCTGGAGGCCTGCGAGGCCATCGCCGAGGCGCACGCGCACGGGATTGTCCACCGCGACATCAAGCCGGCGAACCTCTTTCTCGCGAAGGCGGCGGACGGCTCGGAGATCGTCAAGGTGCTCGATTTCGGCATCTCAAAGGCGATGACCGACGAGGCCGGCGGGCCTGGGCTCGTGCTCACGAAGAGCACCGCGGTCCTCGGCTCTCCACTCTACATGTCCCCCGAGCAGATGCGCGCCTCGCACCGCGTCGACGCACGCTCCGACATCTGGTCGATGGGCGTGGTCCTCTATCAGCTGCTCACCGCGCGCATCCCCTTTCCAGCGGACACGTTCGGCGAGCTCGTCCTCAAGGTCAACACCGAGCCGCCGGACCCGATCACACCGACGCGCACCGATCTGCCGCGCGAGCTCGAGGGCGCCATCCACCGGTGCCTCGAGAAGGACGCCGCGCGCAGGTTCGCGAACATGGCCGAGCTCGCGCGGGCGATCGCCCCGTTCGGGCCGCCGCTGCAGGCGGCGATCTCGCCGCAGCGGATCGAGCGCGTGCTCGGCGTGCAGGCGACGCCGCCAGCCAGCGCCGAGGGAAGGAGCTCGCAGCCGTACATCGAGGGAAGGAGCTCGCAGCCATCTCAGCCGCCGTCGTCGCTGCAGCTGTCAGCGACCGAGCCGGCCGCGGGTCTTGCGCCGACCCCCGTGACGCACAGCTCCTGGGCCACAGGCGCGACCAGGGTGCAAGGAACACCCCGCGCTGCCTGGTTGGGCGCGGGTGTGGCGCTCGCGCTCGTCGTGGGTGGAATATTGTACTATGCGCGTTTCGTCGCGACCGAGCCACAGGCGCTCGATCGGGCTGGCCAAGACGCTGCCGCACGCGGTGGGGTCGCCGACGCTGCCCACTCCGCAAACGCGGCTGTTCCAGCGGACTCCGTGCCGCTTTACGAGGTGACCGCGCCGGCACCCGCGGCGCCCACGCCCGAGGCGCCCACACCCGCGGCGCTGACGCCCGCAGCGCCCAAGCCCGCGGCGCCGCCGGAAGCCGCGCCGGTAAGGGCGAAGGAGCCGCGCAAGCCGGCTGTCCTGGGAACCCCGCGCCCACCCGCTCCGGCGCGCCCGCCGCTGCCCGCCCCCGCGCGGAGCGTCCATCAAGCGCCGACGGCCGAGCCCGCCAAGAGCGTCCTCGACATGCCTTTGCAGTGATCACGCCGTCACCGCCCTGACCCGAGGGGATTCGTGCGATCCGGTAACCATCTTTCTCGTTTCCCGTACGCCCTGGCGGGCACATTGATCCTGTTCGGCGGGCCGGCGCTCGCGGAGCCTCCGCCGGGCCAGCCCGCCCCGGCCACGCGCCCCTCGCGGGTCCCCCTGGCTCAGGCGCTCACCGGTGCGGCCAAGGACGATTACGAGACAGGCAGGCTCCTCTACAGCGATGGTGATTTCAGGGGCGCACGATTCAAGTTCCAGCACGCTCACGAGCTCTCGGGCGATCCGCGGCTGATCTGGAACATCGCAGCTTGCGAGAAGAAGCTGCGCCGTTATGCGAGCGTGCTGCTGCTGCTCGAGCGGTACCAGCGCGACGCCGGCCCCCTGCTCACGGACGTGGAGCGGCAGGCCACGACCTCGCTCATCGGCGAGGTGAAGAAGCTCGTCAGTCGTCTGGCTGTGACGGTCGATCAGGACGGCGCGGAGATCTTCGTCGACGACGAGGCGATCGGGACATCGCCGCTACCCGGCCCCGTGCTCGTCGATATCGGCACGCGGAGGATCCGGGTCGCGAAGCCCGGGTTCAAGGAGTACGTGCGCACCGAGCAGGTCGCCGGGGCGACGGAGGTCAGCGTCGCGGCCTCGCTGGAGGAGCTCTCGCGCAGCGGGTGGCTCGTCGTCGAGGCCGGCGCCGGCGACACGATCGCGGTCGATGGGCGCGTGGTTGCCCGAGGCCGGTGGAGCGGAGCGCTGGCGCGCGGCCCTCACGGGCTCCGCGTCACGGCCCCAGGGAGAGTCGCCTACCAGGCCGACGTCTTCATCGAAGAGGAGAGGACGCACAGGCTGGCGGTGACCCTGAGTCCGGTCGTGCAGCCCGGTGGCCTCGGCACGACATGGCTCTGGATCGGCGGCGGCGCGCTCGTCGCGGGGGCGGCTGTGGGCAGCTACTTTCTGTTCAGGCCGAAGGACCCGACGACGCTACGGGGCATCATGGGGACCGTGACCCTCTCGTCGGATCTCTCGGGGGTTCGCATCGAGGTGAGCCCGTGAGCGCGACGGCCATCCCGCGCCGGGTCGCCGCGCTGCTGCTCGCAGGCTCGGTCGCGGCGTGCGCGTCGGCGGATGCGCCGGGCGAGATCATGGTGGTCGTCCAGACGGACATGTCGGTTCCGAAGGACATCGACTGGCTCCGCGTCGAGGTGATGTCTGGGGACGAGGTCCGCTTCCACGAGGAGTACGACCTCGCGGACCCCACGCAGGGATTGAAGCTGCCGTCGACGCTCGCCCTCGTGGCGGGCGCCGATGCGGCGCAGCCCGCGATGATCCGGGTCACGGCGTGGCAGGGGTCATGGCCGCGGGTGGTGCGGGAGGTGGCCACGACGGTCCCCGGCGATCGCGTGGCGATGCTCCGGCTCCCGGTGCAATGGCTTTGCAGCGAGGAGCGCGCGCATGGCGAGGCGGCGATGCACAATTGCGAGCCTGGCAAGACCTGCATCAACGGCGAGTGCGTGACGGTCGCGCCGGTCGCGCCAGAGTCCCTGGACGACTATGCGCCCGAGCGCGTCTTCGGCGGGAACGCGAGCCCCGCGCACGGCCGCTGCTTCGACGTCACGGAGTGCTTCAAGCGGAGCGAGCCGCGGGCCGTCGATCTGGGCACCTGTACCCTCACCGCGGAAGACGCCGTGAACATCGCGCTCTCCACCGAGACCGACGGGATCTGCGGCCCGTCCGGCTGCTTCGTCGCGCTCGACGCGGAGAGCGCGCTCGGCTGGCAGTGGGCGGACGAGCCGGCGGGGAAGCGCCGCCTGCCGAAGGCCGCGTGCGATCGCATCTTGGGCGGCGAGAGCCTCGCGTTCGCGGCCGCGGCGATCACGGACGCGTGCCCCCTCAAGACGGCGTCGCTGCCGGTGTGCGGCACGTGGTCCTCCGTGGGCTCGCCGGGTGCGCCGCCCGGGACCTCCGAGCCGGTCGTCGTCGCGGCCATGCAGCACCGCCCCTTCAGCTTGGCCGCCGACAGCGAGCGGATCTACTGGACGAACCTCGGCTCCGAGGACAGGGCCGACGGCGAGCTCCGCTCGGTACCGAAGGGCGGCGGGTCGCGCATCACGTTGGCATCGGCGCTGGCGAATCCGCGTGACGTCGCGCTCGGCGGGGGCGCGATCTTCTGGACCGAGGGTGGGCTCGGCGAGGGCCGCGTCCAGCGGCTCGACCTGCCAGCGTCGGGGGGACTGCCCACCATGCTTGCGTCGGAGCAGGGCGTCCTCGAGGGGCTCGTGTCGAGAGAGGGAGAGGTCTTCTTTACCTCCTGGGATGGCGGCACGGTCTCCCGCATCCCCAACGTTCCCGCCGAACCGGACGTGCTGGCCTCGCAGCAGGGCCATCCCTACCGGATCGTGGCCGACAAGGAGTACCTGTACTGGACCAACCAGGGTCGTACGAGCCAGGGTGGCCAGGATGACGCCGCCACGGGTGCCATCATGGTGTTGCGGCGAGGCGCGGCCGAGCCGAAGCCGCTCGCGACGGGCCTGGTGAAGCCGAACTACCTCGCGCTCGACCTCGGAGAGAACGAGAACGACACTGCGATCGCCGTCTACTGGACGAGCATAGTGCACTCGGGCGATGTGATGAGGCTCTCCCTCAAAGACGGGGAGCGTGTTGGCGACCCGCAGAAGATCGCGACAGGGCAAAATTTCCCGAACGGCATAGCCGTCGACAGCGCGCGCGTGTATTGGACCAGCCGCAACGATGGGACCGTGAAATGGCTGCTGAAGGCAGCCACGCCGCATGACAAACCCACCGTGCTCGCGGAATGTGGCTGCCAGGCGGGGGCGCTCCTCGTCGACGCGGAGAACGTGTTCTGGCTCAACGAAGGCGGGAGCGATTCGACCGGATCCGTCCTGCGGATCGCGAAGCGCTGAGCCTGGTTGCGCCCCGCGAGCCGCCAGCGGGCCGTGGCACCGGCGCTCCGGCGCGCCGGAGGAGATGCGATGAGAAGCGTAGGTACGACGACGAGCAGGGGCGCGCGCCGCGCCCTCCACCGCGGTTCCGCTGCGGGGGCACTGGCGCTCCTCCTCCTCGCCGGATGCGCGGGGGACGCCGGCTCCGCGCCTGGTCCGGAGCAGCTCGGCGTCCTGTTCTCCGAGCACGCCGCGGTCGTCCTCGGCGGGGCCGCGCGCTTTGCGCGTGACGCCGGTGGTCACGGGTTCGTGGCGCGCACGCCGGGCGGCTTCGAGGCGTCGCTGCCGGGTCACGGCGAGCACGCCATCGCTCTGCGCCTCCCGGGGGGGGCTCGCGCTCACGGTGCGTGAGCCAGGCCTCTCCGGCAGCCCCGTGGTGCACGGGCAGGCGGTGGCGTATGCCCGTCCCGGTGGCACCGCGTTCTGGACGGCCAGCACCACCGGTTACGAGGAGTGGCTGCTGCTCGACGGGGAGAGCGCGCGCCGCGACGGACCGGTAGCGACCTGGGAGATCGAGGGCGCTACCCTGCGCGCCCGCGACGGCGTCGTGGACTGCCTCGATGGCGGCGGCGCGATCGCGCTGACGGTGAGCGCCGGCGAGGCCTACCAGGAGGACGGCGCGCCCATCGAAGCACGGCTCGAGGCCCGCGGGCAGTCGATCGAGCTCTGGCTCGGCGCGAGCTCCGGCGCGGTGCTCGTGGATCCGGCCTGGATCCCGACAGGGAACCTGGTGACGGCGCGCGCCGCCCATACGGCCACCCTGCTCCGGAACGGGCATGTTCTCTTGACGGGCGGCACCGGCTCGTCCGGCGCGCTCAACTCTGCGGAGCTCTACGACAGCGACACGAACACCTTCGTGCCGGCGGCCTCGATGGGCCCCGCGCGCGCCTGGCACACCGCCACGCTGTTGACGACCGGCGAGGTGCTCGTCGTCGCGGGCGGCGGGAACGTGAATTCCTTGCTCGGTTCGTCGGCGCTCTATGATCCCATGGCGAACCTCTGGTCGACCGGCCCGTCGCTGTCACAGCCGCGCCGCTTCCACACGGCCACCCTGCTCCCGGATGGCGGGGTGCTCGTCACGGGCGGCGTGAACTCCATGACCACGCCCCTCTGGAGCACCGAGCGTTACACACCAGGCGGCGGTTGGTCGAGCGCCGGCGACATGGTGTATGCCCGCGACTACCACGCGGCCACGCTGCTCCAGAGCGGCGCGGTGCTCGTCGTGGGCAGCGTCGGCCCGAACGCCGACCTCTACTATCCGGGCAGCGGAGGCTGGGTAGCGACGCCGCCCATGCTGTCGGAGCACACCGGGCCGACATTGACGAGGCTGCTGAACGGCAAGGTGCTCGTCGTCGGCGCCGGTAAGGTCGTCGATCTCTACAATCCGGACACGAACTCGTGGGAGGAAGTGCCGCCGATGAGCGTCTCGCGCAAAGGCCACACGGCCACGTTGCTCGCGAGCGGGGAGGTGCTCGTCGCCGGCGGCACCACGGCGCGGGTCGAGCTCTATCACCCGTCGACGAACAGCTGGACCGAGCAGCCGCCGCTCAGCGTGGCCCGCCAGGATCATACGGCGACCTTGCTGCCCAACGGCCTCGTGCTCATCGCTGGGGGGGCGGCCTCCGGGGGGGAGCTCGCGAGCGCCGAGATCTACGGTATCGGCGCGGGCCTCGGCGCGCCATGCACGGGGGCTGCCGCGTGCGTGAGCGGCCACTGCATCGACGCGGTCTGCTGCGACACGGAGTGCGCGGGCGGGTGCGGCGCGTGCACCGTGGCGCGCGGGGCGGTCGCCGACGGCACCTGCACGCCGCTGTCCGGCACGCCCTGCGACGACGGCGATGCATGCACGGCAGGCGACACCTGCGACTCGGGGATGTGCGCACCAGGCGAGCCGGTGACCTGCAAGCCACCAGGCCCGTGCCAAGAGCCTGCGACATGCGAGAAGAGCAAGGGCTGCGTCTATCCCGAGTTGCCCGACGAGACGCCTTGCGACGACCTCGACGCTTGCACGCGGGTCGACCGCTGCCAAGGCGGCATGTGCGTCGGCGCTGATCCGGTCCCCTGCGAGTCGGACGGCTGTCGGCTCGAAGCGAAGTGCGTGCAGGGGGTCTGCACGTTCACCGCCGCGCTCGATGGCACCAGCTGCGACGACGGCAATGCATGCACGCGGATGGACGTATGCCGCGCGATGATGTGCGAGGGCACGGACGTGCGCTGTCCTGTCGGCGGCCCCTGCGTGAGCGAGAGCACCTGCGAGCCAGCCACGGGCAAGTGTTCCGAGCTCGAATGGCTGCCCAACGGCCGGTCGTGCCCGGGCGGAGAGTGCGTGGCCGGGCAGTGCCTTCCTCCTTTCGAGAGCTCGGCCGAGAGCACGGGCACCGGCGCCGGTCTCGTCGATGATCCTCCGGACCGCGGATGCGGCTGCCGATTGGGGCAAAACCAGGGTCCCCACGGCGTCGTGGCCGCTCTAGGGATGCTTTTGATCTCCGCGCGCCGCCGCAGCAACCGGCGTGAACGCCGGCGCTCGATGCGTTGAACATGGCTGGTGAAGGAAGGGCGTTTGGAGGAGCGATGAGACGACGTAGTGTTGAGCTTGTCGTGGGGGCATGCTTGCTTATCGGCGCGTTCGGCTGCTCGGCCGGCGACGAGGCCGCGCGCGGGTCCGACGAGAGCGCGCTGCGCCTCCACTTTCCCGAGCAAGCGGCGCTCGTGACCGAGGCAGGCCGCGGCTTCGCGGAGATCTCGGACGGTTTCGTCCCGGGCGCGGTTCGGATGGGGGCACACCCTGGCGCGCTCGGCGCCCTCCTGCCTCGCCGGATCGGCGAGGAGACGATTCGCCTGGACCTGCCGGAGGGGCCTGCCCTCCAGCTTCGCGAGGCCGGCCTCCATGGCGAGGGGGTGCGTGCGGGGGCCGCTGTCCGCTACCCGCGCGACGGCGGCGCGTCGTTCTGGGTAGCGACGGGCGCTGGCGTCGAGGAGTGGCTCCTCGTCGAGCCGGGGGTCGCATCGCCGGGGCGGCCGATCGCTTCGTGGGAGGTCGACGGTGCGTGGCCCCGGCAGGAGGGCGAGTCCATCGTGTGGGACGACGCGTCGGGTGCGCCGCGGTTGATGATGAGCGCGCCGGCCGCCTTCGCGTCGTCCGGCCGTCCTGTGGGTGTCGCGCTGCGCGTCCAGGGGCGGGCGGTGGAGCTCTTCGCCGATGCCGGCGACGCAGGCGAGGCGCTGCTCATCGACCCGGTATGGGTGCTTGCGCAGTCCATGAACTACCCGCGAGAGGGGCACACCGCGACGCTGCTGCAGGATGGCAGCGTCCTGGTCACCGGCGGTTTCATCGGCGAATATGAGTATCAACGCACCGCACAGAACAGCGCCGAGCGCTTCTACCCTGCGTCCGGAATCTGGCAGCTGACAGCGGCGATGAAGGTCGCCCGGGCCGAGCATACGGCCACGTTGCTCCGGAACGGCGACGTGCTTGTACTGGGCGGGGCGACCGCGGAGATCTACCACCCGGCCACGCACATCTGGAGCGACGCCGCGTCGCCACCCGAGAGCATCGCCGAGGCCACGGCGACCTTGCTCGAGGACGGCACGGTCTTCGTGACGGGCGGCACGGTCGGAGGCTCCCCGGTGGCGACCACCGCGCGCTACGACCCGGACTCGGACACCTGGACCTCACGGGCCTCGATGGCCCTCGCGCGGAGCGGCCACGCCGCCGTGCGCCTGCTCGACGGGCGCGTGCTCGTCGTGGGGGGGAACTCCGCGGAGGTCTACGATCCGTCCAAGGACACCTGGTCGCAGGCGGGGGGGCTGCTGGCGTCGTTCCACGACAAGCACACGGCCACCCTGCTTCCGGACGGCAACGTCGTGGTGATCGGTGGCACGCAAGTGAGCGAGGCCTCCGGCCAACCGCGCGAAATTGCCGTGGAGAAATACATTTTCAGGACGAACCAGTGGACGTCGAAGCTGTCATGGCGCCGAGGGATCGGAGACCACACCGCGACCCTGCTCCCCGATGGCAAGGTCCTTATCGCGGGCGGATATTATGTTAGCCTGACTTCGGAAATTTCTTACGGGCTACCGTCATGGAATCTCTATGACCCGACGAAGGACACTGTAACCCCAATCAACGACAAGGTGATCGAGGATCGCGCAAATCACACGGCGACATTGCTCCTGGATCAGCGGGTCCTCGTAACGGGCGGGTGCAGGCCCTCAAGGAGGTATGGCGCCGTCGCGACGACGGCGACCTTCGGTCTGGCGCTCGGGGCCGCGTGCGCATCGGGCTCCGACTGCACGACGGGGTATTGCGTCGATGGCGTGTGCTGCGATGCTGCCTGCTCCGGCGGGCCGTGCGACGCGTGCTCGATGAACGCGGGCGCCTCGCAGGACGGCCATTGCGAGGCGCTGAGCGGTCCGGCGTGCGATGACGGCCAGGCCTGCACGCAGACCGACGTGTGTCAGGCAGGTGTGTGCGTCGGCGCTCCCGTGATCTGCGTCGCGCCCGACATCTGCCGCGAGGCGGCGTGTGACACGACGACGGGGGAGTGCGTCACGACGCCGCGGCCGGACGGCGTGGTGTGCGATGACGGTGACGGCTGCACCGAGGGCGACACGTGTGAGGCCGGCGCGTGTGTCCCGGGGGCGCCGGTCGAATGCCAGCCGCCGCCGGAGTGTCACGCGCGGGGCGAATGTAACGCAGCGACAGGCTGGTGCGGCGTCGGCACGCCGCTGCCGGACGGGGAGGGGTGCGAGGATGGCGACGCGTGCACGCGGGGGGACGTGTGCCGCGGCGGCGTGTGCGAGAGTGGCGACCTGGACTCTTGCCCCGAGATCGACTGCCGCTATGCGGGGTCGTGCAATTCGACGACGGGCGCGTGCGAGCGCGAAAAGAAGCCCGACGGCACGCGATGCGAGGGAGGCACCTGTGTCTTGGGCGAGTGCAAGATCGACACCGGCGGCCCCGGCGACGGGGCAGGCGGGTCGAGCGGCTCGGTCGGCGGAGGTGGCCCGGATTCATCCAGCGGCGGCGGGTGCGGGTGCGTCGTCGGCGCGACGCGCTCGGCAACTGCGCCCTGGGCCGCGCTGCTCCTGCTGCTCGCGCTGGCGCGGCGCGCGCCCGCCGGCCGAGCGGCTCAGCGATGCTTCCCCGCTACCCCGACGCGCGGGGCGGCCTCGGCGCGGAGAGCTTCGTATTCGAGATGATCGGCCCCCCCGCGTACGAGCCGGCGCCGCCCTCGCTGCCCCAGCTGTCGACCTCGTCGGGCGGCGTGTCCTCGAGCTCGCCAGAGGGCGTGACCGGCCCGCGGACGCCCGGGACATCCGCCTGCGGCGGAGGCCGCTTCTCCTCGCTGACCTCGTTTGCGAGGCGCGGGTCGCCCGGCGGATCGTGCGTCTTCTCGACTCCCATGCTTCCTCCTTCCCGAGGGCTCCTGGGACCGGCGCGCTCGATCGTCCACTCCTCCCCTGCGGCGGCTGTCCCGTCTGCCCGCCGCCCCGGTTCACCCTTCGTCGATGATGGGGATCGTGAACCTGAACGTCGTCCCCACCCCCACGCGGCTCTCCACGTCGATCGTCCCCCCGTGCGCCGCCACGAGCTCCCGGGCGATGGCCAGCCCGAGCCCGGTGCCCTTGTAGCCGTTCCGCTCGCCGCGCCAGAACCGCTCGAAGAGGTGGGGCAGCTCGTTCTCCGGGATCCCCGGCCCCGTGTCGGCCACCGAGAACACGACGTGCTCCTCTCCGCGCTCGCACCGCAGCGTGATCGCCCCCTGGGCGCCCGTCACCTGGAGCGCGTTGCTCAGGAGGTTGGTGAGCACCTGGAGCACCCGATCGCGATCACACGTGACGAGCGGGACGTCGTCGGCCGCCACGACCCCCAGCTGGATCCCCTTTTCCTGGGCCTGCGACTCGAACGTCTCCACCGCCTCCCTGCCGATCTCCCGCGGATCCTGCGGCTGCCGGCGCAGCGCCAGCCGGCCGGCGCGCAGGCTCGCGAAGTCGAGCAGGTCGTGGATCAGCCGATCCATCCGGTGCGCCGAGCGCTGGATCGCCTGGATCGCCTTCGTGTCGCCCTTCTCTCCCCGCGTCACCGCGCGCTTCGTCATCACGGCGGCCGCCGTGAGGATCGCGCTCAGGGGGTTCCTGAGGTCGTGGGACACCGTGGCGAGCACGTTGTCCCGGAGCTCGATCGCGCGCTGCGCCGCCTCGTACAGGCGGGCGTTGTCCGCCGCGAGCGCCGCCCGCTGCGCCAGGTCGTGCGCCACCGCGAGGTCCGCCTCGTCGTAGACCCGGCCGGATCCCGCCGTCGCCAGCGTGATGCAGCCGAAGGTGCGGCCCCGCGCGACGAGCGGGACCACAAGGGCCGACGTGATCCCGAGCGCCCGGACGAACCGGCGGAAGACGCCGTTCTCGTCGAGCGAGGCGATCAGCGGGTGCGACGGATCCCCGATGAGCTCCGGGCGCTCGCTGCAGAGGGCCCGCTCCAGCAGCGCCACCAGCGGCGGCGGGGGATCCAGCTCGCGGAAGAGCGCCCGCGCCCTCTGGAGCTCCTCCGGGCGCGCGTGGATCACCGTGAGCCCGCGCGACTGCTCGAGGTCCGGGAGCGTCTGGATGACGCACCAGTCCGCCAGCTCGGGGACCGTCAGGTGCCCCACCCGGTCGAGCGTGCCCTGGAAGTCGAGGGTGTCGCTGAGGGCGGCGCTCGCGGCGGCCAGGAAGCGCTCCCCCCGCTCGGCGCGCGTCCGCTCCGTGATGTCGAAGAAGGTCACGACGGCCGCCATCACGCGCCCGACCGGATCCCGGACCGGCGCCGAGCGCACGAGGATCCGCCCCCGCGCGCCGTCGTCGCGGACGATATCGATCTCCTCGTCGATCACGACCTCCCCGGTCGTGATCGTCCGCGCGAGAGGCCAATCCCGGGCCTCGTACGGCCTGCCCGACCGAGGGTCGGAGCCCCGGCAGACGGCGTAGCCATCGATGTTCTGGATCTCCAGGAGCGGCAGCCCGAAGATCGCGCCGGCCTGGGGGTTCGAGAGGAGGACGCGCCCCGTCGGCGGCTCGGCGATGACGAGCCCCGCCGGCATCTGCTCGACCACGGTCGCGAGCAGGGCGCGGGCGTCGTCCGCCTGGCGCCGCGCCGCGCGCTCCTTCGCGACGAGCTGCGCCTGCACGATGATGCCGGTCGCCCGGCTGGTCATCGTGCGCAGCATCAGCGCGTCGTCCTCGGAGAACTCCTCGGCGTTGCGGGAGCCGAGGATCGCGACGCCGATGGAGTGTCCCTCGTGGATCAGCGGCACGCCGTAGACGGCGCGCAGCCCCCTCGCCCGGATTTCCCGCGCGGTGACGGGCAAGCCGCCGGCCGCGGCGTCGAGCGACGTGGGCCCGCGCAGCGCGAGGACCGCGCGGGCGAACTCCCGCGCCGCCTCGAGCGGGGGCCCGGGCAGGGGCCCGTCGTCGATGCCCGCGGTCGCGTGGACCTCGAGGGCGTCCCCGTCCCCGAGCAGGATGATCGCCACGTCCACGGCGGCCGCCGCCTCCCGGGTGGCGCGGAGGAGCGCCTTCAGGAAGGTGTCCAGATCGCTGCTTCCGAGCGCGGCCGTCGAGATGGCGTCGAGCGCCTGGAGCAGGCGCACGCGCGCCGCCTGGTAACGGGACACCGCGTCGGCGATCGCCTCGTCGATCGTCCCGTTCAGCTGGATGAGCTCACGCCCCCCGTCGCCGCCGTCCCGCTCCCAGAGCTCCAGGATCACGGTGCGGAGCGCCGCGTATTCCATCACGACGTCGGCGAGATCGTACCCGTGGGCGAGCCGGCTCAACGCGTGGAGCCCAGGGAGCCCCCGGTGCTTCCGGTCGACCGCCGCCGTGCCCGCGCCGCGCGCGCCCTCGGCGATGTAGGTGAGGATGTCGGGCAGGTGATCGGTCGGCCTCGGCGCCGGCAGCCGCCGCACCGGGTTGAGCGCCTGGACTCGGTACTTCCAGGCATCCAGGAGCGCGTCGTGGTGGCGCTGGATGAAGTCGGAGAGCCGCTTTGGGTTCGGTCTACCGAGCAGATCCATCGGGGACCTCACGATAGCGCGAATCCTTGAGCGCGTGTTCACCTAGCATCGACTCGAATCGACGAAATCGACGAGAGAGCGCCGCTCTCAGGCGGAGCTTGCTCGCTGCCCGCGCCGCGCGCTACATCGGCGCGGGTCAGCTCCGGATGCCTGGCGCCTCGTGTCCGCTCTGGGCGACATACTCCAGGTATCCCCCGCCATACACGCGCGGCCCGTCGGGCAAGAGCTCCAGGACGCGGTTGGACAGCGCGGCGAGGAAGCGGCGATCGTGCGAGACGAACAGCATGGTGCCCTCGAACGAGGAGAGCGCCTCGACGAGCATCTCCTTGGTCGCCATGTCGAGGTGGTTCGTCGGCTCGTCGAGCACGAGGAAGTTCGGCGGATCATAGAGCATGATCGCGAGCACGAGGCGCGCCTTCTCGCCGCCGGACAGGATGCGACAGGGCTTGTCGATGTCGTCGCCGGAGAAGCCGAACGCGCCGGCGAGCGTGCGGAGCGAGCCGATCGAGGCCTGGGGGAAGCTCGCCACGATGGACTCCCAGACGGAGCGGGTCGGGTCGAGGAGCTCCATCGCGTGCTGCGCGAAATACCCCAGCTTCACGCTCGCGCCGACGTTCACGCCGCCTGCGTCCGGGGCGGAGGCCCCCGCGACGAGCTTGAGGAGGGTGGATTTGCCGGCGCCGTTGACGCCCATCACACACCAGCGCTCGCGGCGGCGGATCAGGAGGTCGAATCCGTCGTAGATGGAGCGCCCTCCGTACGACTTCTTCACCCCGCTGAGCCGCGCCACGTCGTCGCCCGAGCGCGGCGCGGGCTTGAACTCGAAGCGGATCGTCCTCCTGCGCTTCGGCGGCTCGACCTTGTCGATCTTCTCCAGCTTCTTCACGCGCGACTGGACCTGCGCCGCCTTGGCGGCCTGGGCCTTGAAGCGCTCGATGAAGCGCATCTCCTTCGCGAGCATCGCCTGCTGGCGCTCGTACTGCGCCTCGGCCTGCTGCTCGTTGATGGCGCGTTGCTGCTCGTAGAACTCGTAGTTGCCGGAGTAGCTGGTGAGCTCGCCGCCGTCGATCTCGATGATCTTGGTGACGATGCGGTTCATGAACTCTCGGTCGTGCGAGGTCATGACGAGCGCCCCTGCATACTGCTTCAGGTACCCTTCGAGCCAGATGATCGACTCGATGTCGAGGTGGTTGGTCGGCTCGTCGAGGAGGAGCGCGTCGGGCCTCATGAGGAGGATGCGGGCGAGCGCGACGCGCATCTTCCACCCGCCCGAGAGGGCGCCCACGTCGCCGTCCATCATGGCCTGGCTGAAGCCGAGCCCGGCGAGGATCTCGCGCGCCTTGGCGTCGAGCGCGTAGCCGCCGAGCTCTTCGTAGCGGGCCTGGGCCTGCCCGAAGCGCTCGATCAAGCTCTCCATTTCATCCATCCGCTCAGGGTCGGCGAGCGCGGCCTCGAGCTCGCGGAGCTCCGCGGCGACGTCGGAGACCGGGCCGGCGCCGTCCATGGTCTCGGCGACGGCGCTCCTGCCCTTCATCTCGCCGACGTCCTGGCTGAAGTAGCCGACGGTGACGCCGCGATCGATGGCGACCTGGCCGCCGTCGGGCGCCTCCTCCTTGGTGATCATCCGGAAGATGGTCGTCTTGCCCGAGCCGTTGGGCCCCACCAGGCCGACCTTCTCGCCGCGGTTCACGGCCGCGGAGGCCTCGAGGAAGAGGATCTGCTTGCCGTGCTGCTTGCTGATGGAATCGAGACGGATCACGAGGCGCGCTGCCGCTGGGGGCGGCTCCTTTCCGCGCCCCCCTATACCAGACGGCCCGTCGCGCGATGCGGCATTTCGTCCGCCGCCGTCGGCGCCGGCGCGCGCGCGCCATGAACCGCAACCGCCGGCGGTCAATCGGTGAATTGCTCGTCTCCGGGCGCATTCCAGGCGCATTCCGGGCGCATTGCACAGGAGCCCTCTTTTTTCTCTCCTGCTATGCGCGCGCTTTCCATCTCCTTTTTCACGCTCATCCGGGCTTGATGTCGCGCGGTCGAGGGGGCAGAAGGCCCGGCATGAGCAAGGTCCAGATCCTCTCTTATGCCGGCTGCAGCACCTGCAAGCGGGCGCTGAAGTGGCTCGGCGAGCGCGGCGTCGACGTCGCCGTGCGCCCCATCGTCGATGAGCCGCCGACGGCCGCAGAGCTCGCCCGGTGGGTCCCAGCGAGCGGGCTCTCGGTGCGCCGGTGGCTCAACACGAGCGGGCAGAGCTACCGCGCGCTCGGCAAGGCGCGGGTGGACGCCGCGAGCGACGACGACGTCACGCGGTGGCTCACCGAGGACGGGAAGCTCGTGAAGCGGCCTGTGCTGGTGAAGGGAAACCGGGTGCTCGTGGGCTTCCGCGAGGACGACTACGCCGCGCTGTTCGGCTGAGCCTCAGGGGGCCGAGGTGAAGCGGCCTCCCCGGACCTGGCTCAGCTCGAACGAGCTCTCCGGGTCCAGGTTGTTGTCCGTCGTGCCGTTGCGCGAGCGGCGGATCACGACGTCCACGTCGCAGCTCTCGGTTTCCTGCGAGCTGGTCGCCTCCAGCTCGCCCGCTTCGATGGTGTACGTCCCCGGGTCGCCCCCGACATCGAACGTCTTGGAGAAGATGCAGCGGCCCTTCACGTCGATCACCATGTCGTCCCCGGAGGTGCTCGGCGACCAGGCGATCGTGAGGTCCTCGCCGCGCGGGACTGGCTCTCTGGGCAACGCCTCGAGGTCGAACGGCTCGGGGAGCGTCCCCACGTTGTTCGTCGCGTCGTCGTCGTCCTCGTCGTCGCGGTCCAGCAGCACCCTGATCTCGGTGCCTCCTGCGCCGACGTCGACGGCGGCCTCGTAGACCCCATCGCTCTCGGCGGACATCGCGACCGCCTCGCCGTCCACGGTCGCCGAGATCCGATCTCCCGCGCTCAGGATGACGTACGTGTTGCTCTCGTCGCCGCCGGCCTTGAGGGTGGCCCGCAGGGTCGTCGACGACGCGCTCTCGGCGATCGCCTCCAGGGTCGCCGAGATCCCCCCGGTCTTGATCTGCTGCGAGTCGAGCGTCTCCGTGCAGCCTGCGAGCAGACCGGAGGCTGCGACCCCGAACATGGCCATCGTGGTCTTCGTGATCATGAGTTGCCCTTTCCTCACCGCCCCACCCGCCAGGGCGCGCCAGCCCCGGGCTGGTTCACCACTGGCTGCGCACCACGACGCCGCCCCCGGTCGGTCCCGCGAGCAGCGACCAGCTCACCGCGCCTGCTGGGTGGTAGGGCGCGGCGCCGGCCTGCGCGCCGGTGGTTGCGCTGGCCTGCGAACCGGACGAGGAGGGCTCCGTCAGGAAGAGCACGAGCGCCGTGCCGGCCAGCGCCGCCCCGGCGCCGAAGCCGATCGTGCTCACCAGCCCCAGGTCCTTCGCGCGCGTTCCAGCGGCCTTCCCTTCGGCGGTCTTGCATACCGCCCTGCCGGAGCCGACGTCGTCGCAGTCCTCCTCCGCGTGGCGGCTCTCGCTGAGCGCCATCGCTCCCGTCACGCCCCCGGCGATCAGCCCGCCCAAGGCGAGCCCGCCCGTCACGTACGTCAGCACGCGCCGGCCGCTGGTCCCGCTCGGCGCCGGCGCCCGCGACGCGCCCTCGTCGCGCTGCGACGGCGACAAGGAGGACTGATGGGGGGGCGGCTGATCCGCCGGCGTCGCGGGCGGCGGCGCCTCGGGCAGCTTCACCTCGAGCTCGATCGTCTTCTCCTCCGACTTCTCGATCGTGAACCGCACCTCGTGCGTGGGCCCGCCCGGCGCCTTCGTCGTCACGACGTGCTCGCCCGGGTTGACGGGGAGCGCGATCCCGAGCGAAGGCCCCTCCAGCGTGATGCCGTCGCGCTGAACCAGCGTCCCGGCGGGCGCGTCGGCCGGCAGCGACAGCGTGAGCTGTGGCACGAGCGGCACGAGCGCGTCGCGCTGCTCGAGCACGAGCTTGTAGCGATCGTACTGCTTGATCTGCTCGGACTCGGACAGGCGGGAGTAGAGCGAAAGGAAGTCGTTGTAGCGCGCGACAGCGGTCGCGGTGCGCCCCCACTTGGCCTCGCACTCGGCGAGCGTGAACAGCCGCCCTGCGCGAGGATCGAGCCGGTAGCTCTCGGTGAGGGCAGGGCAGCCGGTCTGGAACTTCCCCGCCAGCATGTCCGCGAGGCCGCGGTTGAAGAGCGACTCGGCCACGGCCACGGCGTCAGGCTGCGCGTTCGCCGGCGCGGTGACAGCAATGCACAGGAGTCCGCTCAAGACGGACCCGGGCCAGAAGGTTCGCATCGGAGATAACATGAGATACCTCCTTTGGGACCGCCCTAGGCAAAAAATCAGCGCGTTGTGGGGCCGCGCTCAGTCTGCCCCGTAGAGCGACTCCCGGGGCTTCGCCGTGGGCGCTGCGGGGGAGGCGGTCGGCGCGATCTTGCGCCAGGCGCCGGGCGGCGGCGCCGGGGTGCGCGGCGCCGCCGGGGTGCGCGGCGCCGGCGAGGCCTTGGCGTTCGCGAGCACTTCGGGATCGATGGCCAGGCCTCCGTCCGCGGGCGGCGCGGAGGCGGAGGTCGCTGGCGCCGCGAGGTCGGTCGAGCTGGGCGTGCCGGCCGCCTCGGGGCGGGCGGCGCCCGGGGCGGCCTCGGGCGGCGTGGAGGGCGGCGCGACGGTAGCCGGCGGCGCGACGGCCGCCGCCTGCGCCGCCTGCGCGTGCTCGGTGGGGCCGGGGGCCGGGGACCCGACCCTGCTGAACGCGGCGAGGGCGATGGCGCTGCCGCCGACCAGGGCGATGGCCGCGACGGCGAGCGCGGATCGGCTCCGCGGCCCCGCGGTGGTGCCGGCGCCGGTGCCGGTGCCGACCCGGGTCTCCACGCCCGTGCTGGACGACTGGGCGGCCACCGGCATCGACGACGCGGGCCCCTGGCTGGCATGGCTGAACCGCGGGATCGGGGTCTCCAGCGTGGCCAGGCGCGAGGACCTGACCGTCATGGGGGCGATGTCGAAGACCTCGGCGAGCGCCTCCACCGTGGACGAAGCGGTCGGGAAGCGCGCCCCGGGATCGCGCGCCGTCGCCTTCGCGAACCACGCGTCGAAGCCCGGGGGCAGCTTCACCCCCTCCTTTTCCGCGCGCACGGAAGGGGGCTCCTGCGGGCCGTGCATCGCGATCACCGCGAACGCCAGCGAGTTGCTGTACTCGCGCATGTCGTTCAGCCAGTAGGCCTTGCCGACGAGGGTCGTGTACGCGATCATGCCGAGCGCGAAGAGGTCGACCGCCCGCGTGATCGTCTCGCCGCTGAACTGCTCGGGCGCCATGTAAAGCGGCGTCCCGAGGGCGGCGGTGTTCGCCCCTTCGACCGCCGTCTCGGCGACCAGCTTTGCGATGCCGAAGTCAAGCACCTTGATCCGGATCTCGTCGTCGTCGTCGCTCGCCGCGAGGAAGAGGTTCGCGGGCTTCAGATCGCGGTGGACCACGCCGGCCGCGTGCGTTTTGTCGAGGGCGTGCGCGGTCTGGCGCAGGTAGGCGATGGCGTTCTCCGGCGGCAGGCGCCCGCCGCGGCGGATGCGCTTGCTGAGCTCCTCGCCGCGGAGCAGCTCCATCACGAGGAACGGCATGCCGGTGTCCAGGTCGATCCCGGCGTCGAACACCTCGACGATGTGCTCGGTCGCTATGCGCGCGGCGATGCGCGCCTCGAGCTTGAACCGCGCGTGGAACTCGGGGTTCTCGGCGAGGTGCGGGTGCATGACCTTGAGCGCCCGCCGACGATCCGTCTCGACGTGGACGACCTCGTAGACCGCCCCCATCGCACCCGTCGCGATGCTGCGCACGACGCGGTACCTACCAGCGAACAGCATCCCCTCGTTGAAGTTCAGCGACATAGTCTCACCCGCGTCGAACGAGGTTACACCACCTGGTCGGACGACCGCACTCGTTAACTTGCAGACCTTACAAACTTGTGGCCGTAAGACTCCCCACATCGAAGTCCCGATGTAGGGCGCGTTCGTTAGGTCTGCGCACCAGGTAAGTGCCCTGCGCTGATTGGCGCCGCTCGCGCGGAGCGCCGACCGTCGTCGCTCGTGCTCGCTCGTCGTCGCGAGAAGATCCCGTGATTTCGTGGCTTACGGGGCTCTGCAGCGGTGATGTGGCGGATGGGGCGCCCGTCCGTTCTGATCGTTTTTCACGACAGACACATCGACATCGTCAGATGCACGGGCGGAGCGCGGGGCGCCGCCTGTCCCGTCAGAGCACGAGCACCGCGAGCAGCCGGGGCCCGTGGAACACGTCGAACCCGCCGATATCGAGCTTGCGACCGATCGTGTAGATCGTCTCGTCTCCGCGTCTGGTCGCGCGGATACTCGATATGATACCCTGGCCGATCGCCTCCACGTTGTAGGACACCTCGGTGAGCAGGCGGAGCCGGCTGAGGTACGAAGTCAAGCGGAGCCGGAGCCCTACCGACACGTTGCCGGAGAGCGCGATCATCGTCGCCTCGTCGACCTCGCGCGGGGCGCCGGGGACCGCGGGATCCGCGGAGAAGGCGTAGCGCACCGGGCCGGCGCCGCCGTAGAGGCCGAGATCGCCGAACGGCGCGAGCCGCGGCCACTCGCCGTTGCCCATCCGCACGCTGAAGCCGCCCTGGTAGAACCGCGACGTCACGCTCTGGGCGGGGCTTTGCCGCTCGAAGACGTAGACGTCGCCCTCGCCCGGGTCCCGCTCGCGGAGCGCATAGAAGATGCGCGGGAGCTTGTAGTCGATGTACCTGAAGCCCGCGAGCAGCTCCTCGAGGTAGAGGTCGTCCGCGGCCTCGGGGAAGAGCTTCGTCACGTCGAAGCCGACGTCGATCTGGCGGAGCAAGAGCTGGAAGGGCGCGCTGGCGACGGCGCCGGCGTCGCGGTCGGTCGCCGGATCGACGGCGAGCTCGGTCACGTTCCCGGCGGTGAAGCGCGCGATCTTGAGGCTCGTGCTCACGCCGGCGAGGTCGGCGCCGATGTCGAAGACGTCGCTCGCGAAGCCGTTCAGCCCGAGGAGCCTGCCGAGCGAGCCGTCGTACTGGATGTCGCCGCCCGACGAGAACAGCCGGTCGGTCTTGAAGCCGGCGTTGAGGCGCGCGGCGTCGCGCGCGTGGTCGAAGTCGTACGTGAGCAGCGCCCGGCCGCCGACCATGAACACCGGATCGACGTCGTAGGCGAGCCGCCGCGTCCTGCCCCGGTAATCGTTGACGCCGCCCGAGGAGCCCGCGCTCGCGAGCTGGTGGAAGAGCAGGAGCTCGACGTCGCCCTTCAGCTTCAGGTGGACGGCGTCGAGGCTGATCGCCCGGCCCTGCTCGAGAAAGCCCTCCTGCGCCTCGAAGCCCGCCGTGTCCTCGAGCGGCGTCTGCGCCGGCGCGGAGAGCGCCTCGGCGCAGATGGAGAGCGCCGCGCGCTGCTCCTCGAGCACCCTGGAGATCGCCTCCGCGCGCTCCACGGCGGCCCTGTAGCCGGGCTCGTCCCGCGCCACCCGCCGGGCCTGCTTCACGACGTACGGCGCGACGGCGAGCGCCTCGATGTGCATTCGAAGGACGAACGACAGCACCTGGAGGGCGTCGCGCGCGATCGTCCGGGCGGGCTCCTGCTCCGCGCTGGCCGCGCGGAGCGCGGCGGCGGCGAGAGCGACGTCCCGGTGCGCTCCGGCGAGCGCCCGCCGCCGCGCGCCGGCCCTCGCCTTGGCGGCGGCGATCTCGGGCGTGTCGGGGGCGCCGAGGGGCCTCCCGGCCGAGAGCCGCTCGACGCTCCGCTCCTCTGCGGCGAGCGCCCGCGCGTGCTCGGCGAGCGCCTGCCACGCGGCCGGCAGGCGGCTCGCGGCGCTCGCCTCGCGCGACGGCGCCGCGAGCGCAGCGAGCGCGTCGAAGAGGCGCGCGAACGCGGGCGGCGCGCCGCGCTCACCGCGCGCGCGTTGTTGAAGAGGCGCGCGGGCGAGCGCCTCGTCGAGCTTCGCGCGGTAGAGCTTGGCGAGCGGGACCTCGTGCTCCCCGTCGTAGGGGGGCGTCTCCTCGAGGCGCGCGCGGAGCCGCTCGCCCTCGTCGTCGTCGAGGCGGAGCGCCGCGATCCACGCGTCCCCCGGGGAGTACGGGGTGCTCGAGAGGACCTCGTCGGCAAGCCAGGCCGCTCGCTCCAGGTCCGCAGCGCGATCGTCGATGATGGCGCGGCGGGCGTCCTCGTTCGCGAAGGCGCGGGCGGCGCGGGCGTTGTACGTGGCTGGCCCGCAGGCCGAGGCTGCTGCGGAGGCGAGGAGCAGGAGGCCTGCGAGCGCCGGGCCCGGTCGCATCGGCGAGAGCCTACCATGGCGTGCGAGCGCACTGGACGCCGCGCCGCCGGCCTGCTCAGAATGCGCGCCCGTGGCTCCCAGCCGACCCAGCGAGATCGACGGCGCCCGGGCCTGCGGCCTGCGATTCGCGGCTCGCGGCTTGCTGACCCGTCGTCCTGGCCGCGCAGCACAGCGGTCGCTGGCGGCGAAAGAGCCACGTGTGAAGGAGAAGAACCGGGATGAATGATGCCACATCCAGCTGCGACATCGGCATGATCGGGCTGGCCGTCATGGGCGAGAACGTCGCGCTCAACATGGCCGACCACGGGTTCAAGGTGGCCGTGTACAACCGCACGGTGCAGGTCGCGAAGGACTTCGTCGCGAGGAACCCGAGCACGCCCGGCGGCCTGGTCTGCTGCGAGACGCTGAAGGACTTCGTCCGCGCGCTGAAGAAGCCGCGCAAGGCGGTGATCCTGGTCAAGGCCGGTCCGCCGGTGGACATGGTGGTCAAGCAGCTCATCGAGGCGGGCGTCGAGCCGGACGATATCGTCGTCGATCTGGGCAACTCGCTCTGGACCGACACGATCCGCCGGGAGCAGGAGTACGCGAAGCAGTGCAAGTTCTTCGGCTCGGGCGTCTCCGGCGGCGAGGTGGGGGCGCGCTTCGGCCCCTCGCTGATGCCCGGCGGCGATCCCGCGTCCTGGCAGCACCTGGAGCCGATCTGGCGCGCGATCGCCGCCAAGGTCGATCCGGCGACCGGCAAGCCGATCGAGGGCGCGTCCCCCGGCAAGCCGGTGGAGGGCGGGGTCCCCTGCACGGCGTACATCGGGCCGAACGGCGCGGGCCATTATGTGAAGATGGTCCACAACGGCATCGAGTACATCGACATGCAGCTCATCTGCGAGGCGTACACGCTCCTCGACGGGCTGCTCGGGATGTCGAAGGACGAGATGTCCCGGGTCTTCTCCGAGTGGAACAGCGGAGATCTCGACTCGTACCTCATCCAGATCACCGCCGATATCCTCCAGCAGAAGGACCCTGTCCAGAAGGACAAGCCGTTCGTCGATTTCGTCCTCGACACGGCGGGGCAGAAGGGCACGGGCAAGTGGACGAGCAGCAACGCGCTCGACATGGGCATCCCCGCGAACGCCATTGCGGAGGCGGTGTTCGCCCGTTGCCTCTCTGCGCTGAAGGACGAGCGCGTCGAGGCCTCGAAGCACCTCTCTGGCCCGACCCCGACCCCGGTCGCGGACCGGCAGGGGACGATCACGGCGATCCGCGACGCGCTGTACTGCTCGAAGATCTGCGCCTACGCGCAGGGCTTCCAGCTCATGGCGGCGGCGCAGGCGGAGTACAAGTGGACGCTTGATTTCGGCACGATCGCGAGCATCTGGCGCGGCGGCTGCATCATCCGCGCCCGCTTCCTCCAGAAGATCACGGAGGCGTACACGCGCAATCCTGGCCTGACGAACCTGCTGCTCGATCCGTACTTCAACGATCAGATCAAGCAGGGTCAGGCGAACTGGCGCAAGGTGGTGTCGATCGCGGCGCAGAACGGCGTCTGGGCGCCTGCGTTCATGTCGGCCCTGTCGTATTACGACGGGTACCGTGCGGCCCACCTGCCTGCGAACCTCTTGCAGGCGCAGCGAGACTACTTCGGGGCGCACACCTACGAGCGCACGGATCAGCCGCGCGGCAAGTTCTTCCACCTCGACTGGCCGCACCCCTCCCGTCCTCAGCTGGATATCAAGGGCACCGGCGGCGGGCACTGACGCCCGGACGGCCCCCGTCCTCAGGGCACGAAGCCCGTCTTCCTCCCCCACCATCGGCCACCAACGTGAACGTGAACGTGGACGTCCACGTCCACGTAAACGTTCGGATGTAGGAGAACTCGGCGCGAGGCTTGGCGTCTCCTCGGGCGGGGAGCCTCGCGAGGACTCCTCTCAGGTGAGGCTGATCCGCGGCCGCAGGTTCTGCTCGCGCAGGAACGGCTCGATGTCGTCCACGATGTCGAGCTGCACCCCCGCCAGGCTCATCGCCGCCGCGATCGTCTGGATCCCCATGCGCCCGAGCTTGTTCATCTCCGGGGGCGGGCGGACGACGATGTGCTCGATCTTGTCGCGCACGTTGAGACCCCACTGGGTCAGGATCACGCGCGCCTCGCTCTCGTACCGCACCATGAGCGCCATGTCGTAGATGAAGAACGCCCGCTCCCCCGGGCGCATGACGCCCACGAGCTTCTGGTACGCGTCGACCGAGATGAACCGCGCGATCTCACCGGTCGCCACCGTCTCCCGCAAGAGCTGGACGACCATGCCCGCCGGCTGCGTGATCCACACGCCGACGCTCCCGGTGTCGTCGAGCAGGTGAGGCTGCCTGCGGAACGCGAGTCTGCGGTTCGACGGGAGCATCTCTCTAAAGACAATAGCCATTCCGGCCACCGGGGCCCGCCCGCGACGACCGGAAGCGCCCCACCCGCCCGACCGGTCCGGTCGAGCCGAAGCGCGCTGTTGTTTCACACATCACCGGACGAGCTCCTCCCATGGGGTCAACGCTGCGTCATGGTGGTCGCAAAAAACGGATTCGGCCAGAAATGTGTGATCCTGCCGCCTCGGACCCCCCACGGGGACGCCGCACAGCCAGGCGGACGCGGCCCTGGCCGCACTCGACCGGTCCCGCGAAGGCAGGCCATGACGAAGATCCCCGGGCATCCCCTGTGCTCCCCCCTGGCCGCGCAGCTTGCGTGCCGAAAGGCCCGGCGCCCCCGGCGCGGCGCAGCGAGCGGCGAGGGGAGGCAGCGCGCGGCCGCTCAGGCGAACAGCGCGGCGCAGGCCGACCCGATGAGGTTGACGTGCTCGAGCCGGGCGATCCGGGGCTCGACCTGGGAGCCGACGAGGGCGCGCAGCGTCTCCTGCACCCGCGGCGCATAGCGGGGATCGCCCCAGAAGAGGCTGCCCTCCGCGAGGATGCCGACCCCAGGAGGGCTGTCGAGCACGTCGGTGACGGCCGCGAGCCCCGCCGCCACGAGGTCGGCCGAGCGCTGGAGCAGGTCGCCAGCCACCCGCCGCGCCTCGTCCGTGCCCTCGTCGCGGAGCCGCACGAGATCCGCGGAGCTCGTGAGCGGGGCATGGTCCGGACACAGCCGCCCGAAGAGCCGGGGCAGGTAGGCCCCGGACACCGCCTTCTCGAACCGCTGCGCGCCGGGGTTCTCGGAGCTCGCGTCGAGCTCCGCGTCGAACGGCTGGAGGTGCGGAGGGTTGAAGTTTCCGTTCTCGAGGTTGACCGCCATCGGCGCGACGAAGTGACCCGTCTTGAGCTTCGGGATCCGGCCGGCGGGGAGGAACGTGGCCATGTTGGTCCCCGTCCCCACGATGAGCCCGATGAACGCCGCGGGCTGCGCCCCGCCGTGCGCGAAGGCACCCCCGAGCAGGCTCGCCACCGTGTCGTTCAGCACCCGGACCGGACCGGGCCGGAGCCTCCGCGCGCCGAGCGCCCGGCCGAGCCGCTCGCCCACGCTGGTGCCCTCGACCCCGGCGACCTGGACGCCCTTGGTCCAGCGGAGCAGCCGCGCGTCGAGCGACGGCAGCGTCTCCGACGGATACGAGAAGCAGTACCCCACCGGCAAGCCGTGCACGGCGCCCAGGCGCTCGACCAGCTCCGCCTGCACGTCGAAGAAGGCGTCGCCCGCGATCTCCGGCCCGCCCGGGAACTTCGCAGGCACGGGCCCGGCGACGATGCGCGACTGGCCTCCCGGCAAGAGCTCCACGATGGCGGCGCGCAGGTTCGTGCCGCCGGCGTCGACCACCACGGCGCGGCCCATCATCCCACCCGGCGGCGGCGCGAGATAGGCAGGGAGCGCGGCGATCTCGGTGCCGGGCGTGGAGAGGCCGAAGACGATGCGCGCCGCGAGCGTGCGGCGGATGTCCTGGAGCTCGGTGAGCGAGAGCTTCATCGGCGGAATGCTTACCCTCAGGCCCCTGAGAAGGAAATAACTTTGCAAGTGGCGCAAGTGAGGCTGAGCGTGCTTGGCGTCGGCCTCGCCCGGACGGCAAGGGGCCAGCCCCTCGCTGCCGCGATTGCGCTGTGCGTCACCTGGAGGAGGTCGCTGGAGAGCGGTTGTCGTCCACACCGAAGACGACGGGATAGACCACCGTGGCAACGCTCTTGCGGTCTGCGGCGGAGGGGAATCGGAGGCCGCGGAAGACGTCGAGCACGCAGCCGACGACCTTGGCGTCGCGGAGCGGGGGAGCGGGCGACGACGGCGGCGTCGCGCCGGGCGAGGGCAGCGCAATGAGGAGCGGCGCGTCCTCGGGCGGGCGGTCGGCGTCACCCGCGTAGGTGACCTTCCCTTCGCCATCGACGACGAGGTGCACGGGCAGGCGCCCCTGGAGCTTGGGGTTCAGGCGAAGGCCCTTTTCAAAGCAAGCGCGCATCTCGCCGAAGCGCTCCTGGACGACGCTCCGCACGACGTGAGGCGGGATGTGGGCTTTGCCCTTGATCGGGTCATAGGGGTTGCTCTTGCAACGGGCGGCAATGCCCCTCACGGCCTTGGCGTCCTGGTCGAGCTCCCTCTCCAGGCCGGCGCGGGCGACACCGGCCTTCTTGCGGTCGTGAGCGCCGAGCGACGCCTGGAGCTTGCGGGCCGCGGCGCCGGTCCGGGCGAAGCTCTCCCGGATGTCCTTGGCGCCCTGGGCGAGCTCCGGATCGGAGGCCTGGACCGCGGCCGCGCGGGCCCAGAGGTCGAGCCGATCCGCGATCCTCCCGAGCACGTCGGGCGGCGTGTTCAGGTCGGATTGCCGGAGCACCTCGATCATCCTCGAGGCTTTCTGGACCTCCGGGCCGAGCGCCTTGCAGTCGGCCTCGATCGAGCGCGCGGCGCCGCCTTTCCCGGGGAGGGCGATCGGGGCGCGCTCCTTCACGGGCGGGCGGGCGGGCGGGCGGTTGTTCCCGGCGGAGCGGACAGGCGTGCTCGCCTTGTCGGACAGCGGGATCGGGGCGCGCGGCTTGGGGGCCTCGGGCGCGGTGTCGCGGGCGCGCGTGCTCCTGGGCGGGCGCAGGGCGGCGCGCTCCTTCTCCTCGGGCGAGCGCAGGGCGGCGCGCGCCTCGCGGGTCGAGCTCTCCGGGACGGCGCTGGGGGCGGCGACCCCGGCGTGTGTGGCGTCGGCGTCGGCGGCCGGCTCTCTCCGCGGCGCGGCCCCGCAGCCCAGCAGGGCATGAACTCCGACGAGGACGAGCCACGCGCTTCGCATCCGTTCCTCCGAGGTGCGTCCGACGTACGAGCCGCCGTTTTGATACAGTACACCGGTCCGAACATCGCTTGCAGGCGAAACGGCGGGGCCTCCCAGGAGGTGGACAGGCAGCGCAGGGAGTGTGACGTGAACAAGCGCGAGAAGAACGGCCGTGGGGGCGGGAAGGACGATCACGGCAAGGGCGGGGGCGAGCTCGCGGAAGCGGCGCATGCGCTCGAGCGCGAGCTCGTCCGCTTCGAGGAGCTCGCGGAGTCGGCGCGGCGGCTTTCCCTCGACACACGCAAGGGGATCGAGCGCGCGGCGAAGTCGACCACCGATGCGGCCGAGGCGCAGCAGCGCGTGAGCATGGCGCTCGGGTCGCTCATCGCGGCGATCGCGGCGGCGCGGGATCGCCATGAGGCGACCGCCACGGCGCTCGCGGCGCGCGGCGAGGAGATCAAGCGGCGGGCGGAGCAGCTCGGGGAGCTGTTCCAGCGCTTCGCGGCGCTCGGGGAGGAGGGGCGGAGCATCAACCAGCTGGTGCAGGAGACCGCGGCGCGCCAGCGGGAGGCGACGACGCCGGAGCAGATCCACGAGGTGGTGGCGGCGATGGACGAGGTGGAAGGGCGAATGGGGCGCCTCGCCGACGAGGCGCGCGCCCTCGCCCAGGCGGCGACGGCCGCGGGGATCGTCGACCTCGCGGAGCAGGCGGACGGCATGCGGCAACAGGTGACCGCGATGCGGAACAAGGTGGGGCTCCTGCGAAAGGGGATGCTGGCGCGGCTGGGCGGGGGGCCCCAGCCAAACTAGGGGGGCATCGCCGTTCACCCAGCTTCGCGCCGCGTTCTTCTAACATCCGAACGTGAACGTGGTCGTTTACGTGGTCGTGGTCGTTCACGACCTATCGTTGACGACCACGATCAGTAAAGGTAAACGTTGGTGACGGCTACGCGGGCGGCGAGCGGCAGAGCGTGAAGTAATGGTCGAGCGAACGCTCGCCCTTGAACGCCGCGCCGATGGACACGTCCTTCGAGACCCGACGCATGAAATCACGGGTTCCGTTGTAGACGAAGAACTGGAGTCCTTTGCTGTTGGGGACGACCCGGGGCCAGCCGTCAGGTACGGGGCCGTCAGGGACCTGGAAGTAGTCGATCACGATGGCGCCACGCTCCTGCCACGCAGGATTGCCGGCCGTCGGGACCGCGACGAAGAAGCCCGGGCCAATCCAGGGACGCGTGGAACCCTCGTTGTAACCGAAGAGCCGCGCGCTGCCGTCCTCGGGCAAGGCAAAACGCTTCTCGAAGAAGCGGAATGTGGACGGGAGAGGAAGGCTGTTCCTGCCCTCGTGACGAACCGCCACGCGGCGCGGAGTGCCGTCCGGGACGAAGAAGTCGAGCGTGAGCGGGGGGGCGTGGCTCGCGGCGGCATAGAGCGCCCGCTGATCCGCGCGCGTCGTTGTCGACAGGGCGCTGCGGCGCTCCTCGTGCGTCAGGCCATCGAGGTGCTCGGCGATGCGAGCAATCGGGGCGTTCTGGCGAAGAAGTTGGACGAGCTCCGACATGGGCAGCGGAGCATAGCAGCGTTCGGTTGCCGCGCAGAGGGCCGGCCTCGCGATGGAGCGAGGCCGGCGGGGGGAGATGTGATGTCGTGGCGAGCGCGCGTCAGAGACAATGGACGGGAGAGCGCAGCAGATCGGCGGTGGTGTCCGTCACGTCGGCGCCCTCGATCCCCGCGGCGAAGCGGCGGAAAGCCTGCTCGTCACCCCTCGTCAACGCGAACGCCGCGCAGACGGAGGCGGGGTGAGCCGAGCGGGCCGCGGGCGAGCGGAGCACCCGGGCGAGGCCGTCCAGCGCTCCCTGGTTGCCGGCCGCCGTGGGCGCGGCGGAGGCCACCACGGCGCGGAGATCCGCGGCGAGGACGTCGGAGACATCGGTCGCGCCGAGCACGCCGGTGAAGACGGCGCGAAAGGCCGAGAGGGCAGCCGGGTCGAGCCCGTCCACGTACGTCGCGAGGTGCCGGATCGCGAGCACGCGCGCGCGCACCGAGCTCGCCATCTGCGCGACCCTGCCCCACGTGCGGAGCGCCGCCTCGGGCGGCAGCTTGAACTTGGACAGGTACTGGAGCCGCACGTCGGAGACGCCGCCCGAGGCGAGCCCGGTCTCGAGCGCGGACCAGTCCTCGGCGAACAGCGCTTCGGGGGACACGACGGCGCTGCACGACGCGTAGCTTCCGACGTAGTCGAGGCCGTAGCTGTAAGGCGCTCCAGCGAAGAGGCCGGTGAGCACGCTCGACCACGCGCCGCGGACGTCGGCGTCGAGGCCCGGCGCGCACGCGACGTCGCACGCCGCGGCGAGCGATACCGCCCGGGCCGCCTCGCCGTCGAGGCCCTCGACGAACGCCTCGAACTCCTCGGGCGCGAGCCCCTGGGGCAGGCCGTCCTGGAGCGCGGCGAGCTGGTGCGCGCCGCCCACGTCGAGGAAGCGCGAGACGCCCTCGGGGCCCGCGGGGACGCGGCGCGGGGCGAGCGTCGCGGCGTAGGCCTCGAGATCACGGTCGGTGGTCAGGAAGGCCCACTCGGGGTGGCGGTCCTGCGGATCGACGACGAGGAGCTCGCCCGGGCGCGCGGGCGCGACCTCGACGCGCTCGCCGGGCGTGAGCGTCTGCACGCGGGTCGGGCCGTCGCCGGCCACCCACGCGAGCTCCAGGGGCGCGACGAGCGCGCCCTCCGGGTCGTGCACCGTCACGAACGCCCCGCCGGAGGGCGCGGGGTCGACCGTGAGCCACGGGAGCGCCTTGGCCACGACCGCTCGCCGCGCGCGCGCGGCCGCCTCCGGGCCGAGCGCCGGCGCGAAGGCGCCGAGGAACGCGTCCGTGCCGATGGTCCCGAACCGGCGCTCCTCGAGCACCCCGCGGAGCGCCGACCAGAACGCCTCCTCGCCGGCCAGGCTGCGGATCTGGGTGAGCAGCCAGGCGGCGCGGCCGTAGGGGCCGCTCGTGTACTTCTCGCCCGGCGCGAGCGACGGATCGCGGACGGCGTCGCCGTCCCGGGGGCCGAGCTCGTCGCCGTTCAGCGTCCCCGCGCCGCTCTCGTCCGTGTAGACGCGGACGCCCTCCTGCTCGAGCAACGTCGCCATGCCCTCCTTGATCCAGAGATCGTCCCAGGTCTCCACCGTCACGAGGTCGCCGAACCACTGGTGCGAGAGCTCGTGCGTCGTGAGCAGGAGATCCGAGGCGAGCGCGGGCTGCGTGCTCCGCTCCTCGCGCTGGAAGCTGATGCTCGCGTGCTCGATCCCGCCCACGGAGAAATCCGGCAGGAGCACGAGCGCGTACTTCTCGAAGGGGTACGGCCCGAGCAGCTCCTCGAAGCGGCCGATGGCGCGCGCGAGCTCGTCCACCATCCTGCCGTGATCGCCCGGCAACCCGCGGCGATGCCACACCGCGATGGGGAGATCGCCCTTCGTCCCGCGCTCGACCTCGAAGTCGCCGATCGCGAACGCCATGAGGTAGGGCGGCAGCGTGTAGGCGGTCTCGTACCGGACGAGGTGGCCCGACGCCCCGAGATCCTCGTCGCCGACGAGATCGCCGTTGGCGATCAGCGCCTCGCCGCCGTCGACGCGCATGGCGATCGAGAAGATGGCCCGGTCCGAGGGCGCGTTGTGGCACGGCATCCACCGCGACGCGCCGAGCGGCTCCGATACCGTGTAGACGGCGCGCACGGCGACCGGATCGCCCATGCGCGCCGGCACCGCGCGGAGGGCGTCGCCGGAGCGGGCCTCGTAGTCGATCTCGAGCGCGATCGGCGCGCCGCTCATCGCCTCGGGCTCGCTCGAGAGGTCGATCGCGAGCGCCTGGCGCTGCGGATCGAGCGCGTGCGGGAGCGCCCCGCCGCCCTTCCGCCGGACCTCCTTCACCTCGGCGACGGCGCTGTCGAGGACCACCGTCCTCGGGCCGTCTCCGGTGAGCGACAGCGTGAGGCCCAGCGTCGCCACGAGGCGGCTCCGCTCCCAGTCGAACTCGCCCCGGAGGTCGTAACGCTCGACGTCGAACGCGCTCCCCTCGAGCGGCGCCGGGCCCTCGTCCGAGCACGCGGCGGCGAGCGACCCGAGCAGCAGGCAAGCCACACGGAGCGCTCCGGGGCGGTGTTTCTGGAGTGTGCAGTGCATCGCGGTTCCTTCGATCGGAAGAGGGATTCATCTCGCGCGGCCAGGCGCCAGCGCTCGGACCCCCCGAGCCCACGGCGGCGCAGCGACGCGTAACTGACCGCGGGACAGTTACAGAACACGGGCGCGTGGCCAAGCCAGGTGATCGCGCCGGAGGCCCCGGCGAGCCGCTCGGTGATGAAAAGAAGGGGCGCTTGGTCGCCCGCGCCACGGCCGCTCGGCGCTCCGGGCCGCCGCGCGTGGAGGCCGCGCCTCCGGTGCGCGCGATCGCCCTCTACCGCGCTCTCCGCGCTTCGTGCGCGCGGGGACGGAGGATCGATGATCAGCTGCCCAATCGGCACGGAGGGTGAGCGCATCGACATCGCATCGACGGTGAGCGCTTCTCCCGCTTCCCGCTCGCGCGCGAACGACGGTGTGGATGCATGGTATTGCAGGCGCGCACCCTTGCGCACTCTGGGCGCGAATCGCCTTTCATTTGTAAGGGTTGCGGCGACCTGTGCGAGGATGCTCCCCGCCATGGCACAACACAAAGATGGGTGCGCGCGGGGGCGCTCGTGGGTCGCGCCGCTGGCTGTGGGCGCGGCGCTCGGCGTCGCGCTCCTTCCGAGGAGCTCGTCCGCTCAGACGTGGACGGGCGGGCGGACGACGCCGGTGCTCGACGAGATCGTCGCGATCGACAGGACCGGGGAGCCGAGGTGGCCCTACGGCGACGAGGACGTCGCGGGCGACGGCGAGACCTTCGACGCGCCGGAGCGATCGATCGACTTCCGCTCCGCGTACGCGGTCGCCGCCGACGGGCGGTTCTGGGTGCGCGGGTATGTGTCGGAGACGGCCGCGATCAGCCGGGAGACGACGCTCTTCGTGTTCATCGACACCGACAGGAACCGGCAGACCGGCGGCACCGCCGCGACGGCGGGGATCGACGACCGGTTCACGAACGACGGGTCGCCGGGCGGCTACGAGGTCGTGCTCGGCGTGAAGGGCGACGGCACGCTCGTGAGGGTCTGGTCCTTCTCCGGGGCGTCGGGGCGGTACGAGCCCGTCGACGTGACGGACGCGCAGGTCGCGACCGAGGCCGGGACGGACATCGACCCCCTGCTGATCAACGACGCGACGCGGGGGTACGCGCAGGCATCCATCGCGCTCGACACCGTGGGCGTCGGCGTGGCGTGCGAGGCGAACCTGTACTTCCGGTCGGTGAACGACGCGGCGGCGCTCGGGCCGGGCGATCTCGACATCGGCCTCTCCGCGCCGTGCGTGGCCGGCGACGCGGACGGCGACCGCGTGCCCGACGTGATCGTCCCGCCCTCCGGCTGCACGCGCGACGCGGACTGCGCCGGCAGGGGCATCTGCGTGGACGGCGACTGCATCCTGCCGGTGTCGTGCGTCGACGATGTCGACTGCGACGCGGACGAGGACTGCTCCGCGGATTACCGGTGCGTCCCCACGCCCGGGGACACCTGCACGTCGAACGCCCAGTGCGGCGATCTCGTGTGTGCCAGCGGGCAGTGCGGTCCGTGCTCGCCGGGCTCGTCCGGGTGCGGCGCGGGCCTGCGCTGCGCGCCGACCGGGCGCTGCGTCGACGGCGGGGCGTCGAGCGGCGCGGGCGGCCCGGGCGAACCGGAACTCCTGCCGGGTGATGCGGTCCAGGGCGGCGCCTGCGCCTGCGCGGCGGGGCCCGCGCCGTACGGAGGGGGAGCCCTGTCGCTGCTCGCCGCCGGCGGGCTCGCGCTCCGGTTGCGGAGGCGCCCGCGCCGCGGACCCGGAGCCGGCCGATGAAGCCGATGAAGAGGAGAACCATGCGCGCACCGATCCTCGCCGCCATCACCTGCGCCGCGTGCGCGGTCCTCGCCTCCGCGACGCCCGCGTCGGCGCAGAGCACGGACATCGACGTCGAGCGCTTCAAGCCGGCCGTCACCCACGACGCCTTCGTCGTCACGGAGGGCTCCGGCGTCCGCGAGCCCGGCGATCCATGGGCGTTCGGGCTGTTCCTGAACTACGCGCGCAACCCGCTGATCGTCGCGACGGGCGACGGCGAGGTGCGCAGCCAGATCGTGAGCGGCCGTCTGGGCGCCGATCTCATGGCGTCGGTCACGATCGCCGAGCCGTTCGCGCTCGGCCTCGACATCCCGTTCTTCCTCGCGCAGTCGGGCGAGGGCTCTCCGTCGTTCGCGGGCCTCGGCGACATCCGGCTCGTGCCGAAGCTGCGCCTGCTCGACGACCGCGACTCCATCGGCCTCGGCCTCGTGGCCGAGCTGCGCGTCCCGACGCACACCGGGGATTTCGCGGGCGGCGCGCGCAACGTCGTGTTCTGGCCGCGCATCGTGCTCGATCACCGGTTCGCGCCCGGCCTCAGGTTCGGCGTCAACGCGGGCGTCGCGATCCGCGAGGGGACGACGTACGCGAACGTCGAGGCGGCGAGCGAGCTGACGTACGCCGCGGCGCTCGGCTACCGCTTCGGCGGCATCGACGGGAAGGTCGAGATCGGCGCCGAGGCGAACGGCGGCATCGGCATCGCCGCGGACGACCTGAACGAGGAGGAGACGCCGCTCGAGGCGCTCGGCTACGTGAAGATCAACCCGAGCGAGGAGTGGGAGATCACCGCGGGCCCGGGGATCGGCGCGCTGGCCGGCTACGGCGTGCCGATCTTCCGCGTGTTCGCGGGCGTGAAGTACACGCCGACCTCGCACGACAGGGACCACGACGGCGTCGACGACGAGCGCGACCAGTGCCCCGACGTCCCGGAGGATCGCGACGCCGACTACGACAGCGACGGCTGCCCCGAGGAGGACGCCGACGACGATCACGACGGCGTGCCGAACGCGGACGACGAGTGCCCGGACGAGAAGGAGACGATCAACGGCGTCGAGGACGACGACGGCTGCCCCGACAAGGGCGAGCCGCGGGTCGCGTACGAGCAGGGCGAGTTTGTGATCCGGGACACCATTCGCTTCCGGACCGGCTCGGCCGAGCTCGAGCAGGACTCGTACAGGACCCTGGATCAGGTGGCGCTCGTCATGAAGGCGAACCCCGAGATCGAGCGGCTGCGGGTGGAGGGGCACACCGACGAGACCGGCACGCCCGAGCTGAACCAGGAGCTGAGCGAGCAGCGCGCCGAGACGGTCCGGAAGTACCTGATCCGGAAGGGCGTCAGCCCGGGCCGGCTCACGGCCGAGGGCTTCGGGTCGGACAGGCCGGTGGCCGAGGGCACCGATCCGGCGAGCCTGGCGAAGAACCGCCGCGTGGAGTTCGTGATCGACGAGTGAGGCGCGCTCGCCCGGGAGCGGCGCGTCGCGCCCTCCCGGGCACGGCGGCGGGGCCCGCAGCGGGGCCGGCCGCCGCGGCGCACCGTGGCGCCGGGCGCTGCCAGGCGTCAGAAGCGGCCGTGGATCGCCAGCCCGCCGCCGGCCGTGCCGACGGCAGGCGCGACCACGATCCGCGCCGCCGCGGGCTCCGTGTCGCCGAGCGACGTCACGAACAGCGCGACGCCGGCCGCGAGCCCGACCCCGCCGACGATGAAGCCGGCGGTGGACAGCTTCGCGGCGCTCTTGGCGTCCTCGACCAGCGCCACGCCGCGGGCGTCGCAGAGCGTCTCGGTCCGGCAGTGATCGTCCTGGGCCTGGTTCCACCGCGAGCTGGCGAGGAGCCCGAAGACCGAGCCGGTCACGACGCCGGCGACGCCGACGCCGCCTGCCACGAAGGCGAGGGTGCGGCGGGTGCCCGCGCTGTCTCCATCGCCGCCCGCGGCCGGCTGGAGCGGCGCGGCGAGCGGCCCGGGCTGCCCGCCGGGCGGCGGGGTCGCCGCTGTCGCCGCGGGGTCGTCCTCGAGCGGCGGGACCTCCACGGTGACGACCTGGCCGGGGCCGGCGGTCTGCGCCTCGACCGAGAACGGCCTCTTGCCGGGCGCGGTCGCCTCGACGCGGTGCTTGCCCGGATCGACCGGGAGCGGCGCGCCCCACGCGCCGGCGTCGAGGACCGCGCCGTTGCGCCTCACGACGAGGCCGTCCGCCGGCGTGCTCACCGTGATGGCGAGGCGATCGAGCTTCTTCTCGAGATCGGCCGCGCGGCGGGTCGCCTTCGCCTCGCGGTCCGCCTGGCCGGCCCGGCTCGCCATGTCCGCCGCCTCGCGGAACGCCGCCCAGGCGCTCGCGGTGCGGCCGAGCCGCTCGAGGCAGTCCGCCAGGTTCCACTGGGTGCCGTAGCCCGGGTCCAGCCGCTGGCTCGCCGCGAACTTGGGGCACGCCTCGGCGAGCTTGCCCTGCGCGACGAGATCGCGCCCCTCGCGGAAGAGCGCCTCGGCCGCGGCCGCCTGATCCGCGGACGGCTCCGCGCTGGCGACACCCGCGGAGAGCGACAGGAGCGCGGCGACACACCACGCGACGCGGCTATTTCCTCGATGTCTCGTCATCGTCATTCCTCGGGGGCCTGTGCGGCGGTGGTCTGGCCGCAGACGGCCTCGGCGCGGGCGGTCGAGCGACGGCGCTCGCCGGCGCCGACGCGGCGGCGCGCGCCGTCGCCGCAGCGGAGGGCGCCGCAGGCGTCGACGAGGCCGCGGCCGGCGGATCCACGGGCGTGTCGGCGCGCGGCGGCTCGGCGCTGGCGGACGGCGTCGGCCTGGCCTCGACGCCGGCGGACGGAGGCGGCGGCTCGGTCTCGGCGCGCGCAGGCGGCGCCGGCTCGGCCGAGGGCGCGGGCGCGGCCGGCGGCGCGCTGCGCACCGCGAGGTAGACGCCCGCCCCGCCCGCGAGCGCGGCGGCCAGCACGCCGCCGGCGATCAGGGCGACGGGCGGGCGCGACGCCGGGCGCTCGGGGCGGCTCGACAGCCGCACGCTCGTGGCGGGCGCCGTGGCCGACAGCGCATACGGTCCGGATTGCCCGCCCGACGGGCGCCCCGCGGCGTCGAAGGGCGCGGCCGACGCGCGCGGCGGGGTCAGCGCAGCGCCGAACGGCGCGCTCGAGGCGTGCGGGGGGGCCGAGATGGCGCCGAACGACGCGCGCGACGCGCGCGTGGCGGCGTCGAGCGGCACGAGCATCGCCTCGATGATCGCCTCGCCGCCCGGCAGGAACGCGCGCAGCGCCGCCGCGAGCTCGCCGGCGCTCGCGGTGCGGCCCGCCGGATCGATCACCAGCGCCCGGTGCACCACGCGGGCGACCTCCGGCGGCACCCAGGGCGCGATCTCCTGGATCCAGCGCACCGGGGTCGTGCAGATGGCCAGGACGAGCTCTCCGAGGCCGGTCAGGTGCTCGTTGGGCCGATGGCCCGAGAGGGCGTGGTACAGGCTGATGCCGAGCGACCAGACGTCCGAGCGCGCGTCGATGGCGCCGTTGCCGCGCGCCTGCTCGGGCGACATGTAGAGGGGAGAGCCGAGGAGCGCCCCGCTCTTCGTCATCCCGCCGTTGCCGAGGCTGTTGTCCGTCACCTTGGCGACGCCGAAGTCGAGCACCTTGATCACGCGCTGGCCGCCCTGCTTTTTCGCGAGGAACAGGTTCGCCGGCTTGATGTCGCGGTGGACGATGCCGGCCTCGTGCGCGCGCTCGAGCCCCAGGCACGCCTGCAGCCCGATGCGGAGCGCGAGATCGACAGGGAGCGGGCCGAGCCGCTCGATGAGGGCCTGCACGTCCTCGCCCTCGAGGAACTCCATCGCGATGTACGGCGCGCCGGTCTCGCGGTCGCGCCCGGTGTCGAACACCTGCGCGATGTGCTCCGACTCGACCGCGCCGACCGCGCGCGCCTCGCGCTGGAAGCGGCGGACGAGCTCGTCGTCCGCGGCCTGGCCGAGGATGACCTTCACCGCGACGCGGCGGCCGGTGCCCGCGTGCCGGGCCTCGTAGACGGCGCCCATCCCGCCCTGGCCGAGCAGCCGGAGCATCGTGTAGCGGTCGTCGAGCGTTCGACCGATCATGGCGCGAGGCCCGGGCCATCGGCGACGGCGGCGGGCGCGTCGGCGATGCGGGAGGCGGCTGGAAGGGGAGGCCTCTTCACGGCCGCAGGCTAGAGCACCTAGAGCCCCGCGTCATCCCTCGCCGCAAACCTTGCACCAGGGCAACCTCACGAGCGTGTGGTGCGATGTCTCGAGCGTCGCGAGGTCCTGGATCAGGAACCTGCCCCCGAGCCTGGAGGGCGTGTACGCCGAGAGCACCTTGAGGGCCTCCATCGCCACGAGGTGGCCGAGCAGCTGACCCATCGTGCCGGCGTGCGGCGCGGGTTCGGCCAGGGAGCGCGCCGCGAGCGAGGGGTTGAGCGCCTCGGTCGTCGCGCAGATCCGGCACGCCGTCTTCCCCGGGAAGACGAGCGGGCCCAGGACGGCCGTCGTCCCCGCGAGGTGCGAGAAGAGCGAGGCGATCCCTGCGCGATGGCCGAACCGCGCGACGCGCTCCAGCAGCTCCGCGTCGTCGCCGCGCACCGCCGCGACGAGGAGGTGAGGGCGCCCCTCCGGCGAGAGGAGGTCACCCCCCTCCAGCGCGGCGGAGGAGCTCTCGTCCACCCGGCAGAGCGGCGCGTGCTCGCGGATCAGCGCGGCCACGGCGCCGCGCCGGGGCCCGCCGAGCGCCGCCTCCCCCCGCGCGCGGACCACCGCGACGTCGCGCGGGCCGACGGCGCCGCCGTCGATCAGGCGGAGCGCGGAGACGCCCGCCCCCGCGAGCGCCAGGGCGGCCGAGGCCCCCCAGGGCTCGAGGCCCACCACGAGCACGCGCGCGTTCGCGATCCGCTGCGCCGCCTGCTCCGGGGCCGACGACCACTTGCGGAGGAACTCGCGCTGCCCGCGGAGGCGATCGCCGTCGGCCGACGGCGCGTGGTCGGGCACCGGCTCGACCAGGCCGCGCGCCTCGAGCAGGTCGAGGAACGCCGTCACGCTCTGGCGCGAGTAGTCCGCGAGCGCCTCGACGAGCGCCTCCCGGTCGCGCGACCCGTCGAGCAGCGGGACCATCCGCTCGACGAACGCGCTCACATCCAGGCCGGTGAGCTGGAAGCTGCCGAGATCGGAGCGGAGGATGACGCCCACGTCGGTGGGCGTGATGCTGGCCGAGCGGCTGAGTCGAATGCTGGGCATGGTGCTCTCCGACGCTTCTGGTTCAGGCACGCTAGGGCCCCTTCCGGCCCTCGGCCGGCGCGGGCTGACCGATGCAGACGACGTACATGGTGTCCTCCTCGGCCGGGAGCGCCAGGAAGGCTTTGAGCTCCTCGTCGTAAAATCCGCCGATCCCCACCGGGCCGAGGCCCATGGCCGTCGCGACGAGATAGAGATTCTGACCGACGTGCCCGGCGTCCAGCCACAGGAAGCGATATCCGCGCTGGCCGTATTTCCACATCGTGCGGAACGGCACCGCCGTGATGACGACCACGACATTGGAGTTCAGGATCATGTCCTGACCCAGCGTGAGATCCACGAGCGTGGCGTGCGCGAGGCCTTCCCGGCGGAGCTCGAGCTCGTGCGCGCGGGGGTCGTAGTGGTGCAGGCCGTCCGGGACCCCCTCGACGGCCTGCGTCGCGACGTAGATCTCGAGCGGATACCGGGCGCCGGCTGAGGGCGCGGGGCGATCGCAGCTCCACACCCCTTCGACGTTACGCGTGCCGCGGACGCCGTAGCTCGCGTGAAGGAGCCGCCCGAGCGTCTCGATGGGCATCGGCCTGAGGGCGAACTCGCGGTGCGAGCGCCGCTGCTCCAGCACCGCGCCGAGCGGGGCATCGATCGCGAAATCGCGCCCGGGCAGCGGCGTGCGCGTCGAGCCCACGTAGGTGCGGAAGCGGATCGGCTGGAGATCCGCGTCGAACGGCGGCTCCAGCGGCCGCGACCTCACGTGGGAGGACTGGAGATGATAGAGCCGCGCGACGTCCGCCTCTTTGCTCCTTGCCATGGTGTCCTCTCTCAGGCCATCGGGTGCGGGTCAGGATTGATGCCGTGGGGGGTCATCGAACGGAGGCGCGGGTTGCCGAGCTGGGCGAGCTGGTGGCCGAAATGGATCTGCTGGAAATAGGGCCCGACGGCCCGGGCGACGCGGAAAGGGGTCGCCGCGAGATCGGGCGACGTCACGTCCACGATCGCGATGCGCAGCCCCGCGGACTGCACGCGCCGGGTGAGCTCGGACGGAGAGACGTCCTCGGGCTCCTCCAGCTCGGCGGCGGTCACCGTGCCTCCTTCGCGGAGGAAGGCGAACGCCTCGGCGCGGCTCGGGGGGAGGTAGTAGACCGCGTGATCCTCGAGCGTCAGCACATCCTCGGGCCGCTCGGGGATGGCGACCGCCTCACCCGTCATCAGGCGGAAGACGTAGTGGCATATCTGGCCTTGTTCCAGGATGGCTTTCGTGATCGCGGTGAGGGGGCTCAGGTGGGCGGAGATCGAGACCACCGCGCCGGGCCAGCGCTTGCCGTCGCCGTAACCCACGCACATCACCACAGGGACCGACACGCCCCCGTCGAGGAGATACAGCTCGATCCGGGCCCCGCGCTCCTCGAGCTGCCGGGCGATCTCGTGCACCTCGGGATCGACCGAGTCGTCGGGCAAGATCCGCCGCGCTGGTCGGCGAGCGAGCCATGAGATCATGAACGCGTCGCGCTCGATGAGCTCGAGCGCGGCCCCCATCGAGGCGTCCTCGAGCGTCGCGCCCGCGGCGAGCCCGTTCGAGGTCACCTGGCAGAAGTGGGCGTCGTGCCCTCCGCAGTAGTTAAAGTAGGTCGGGAGCGCCGGCACGTGCACGGGCGCGCCCGTGTCCATCCAGCGCCCGAGGGCCCAGTCGATGGGCGCGGCCTTATCGACCCGCACGAAGGGGAATCCGGGCCTTGCATACTGCTCCTCGTCGTAGAGACAGAGCTGCTCCGGAGCGATGAAGTCGCCTGCCATCCCGGCGACCGAGGAGCGAAGGAGCTCCTTTCGGTTGACGACCTCGGCAGAGTAGCGCTCGACCGCCTCGCCGGTCGCCCTGATCAGGGCCTCGACGGCGGTGAAGCCCTTTCCGGTGCCGACCTGCGGCTCACGAGCGCCGTGAGCGTGTGGAGAGCCATCGGTGTACTCGCTGAGGACCGCCGCGGCCGTGATGGGCGCTTGCGGGGCGAGCGCCGGGCTCGTGGCGTCCAGCGTGAGGCGGCGGACGATGCCCGACCGCGCGTCGACGACGCCGGCCAGCATCCGGCGGAGCGCCGCGGGATCGTGGGCCTCGTGGAGGCGCGTGGTCGAGCCCCGGCGCGCGCTCGCCGTGCGGAGGGCGTCGGCGGCGCCGCCGCAGACCGCGCACCAGGGCATCTGCAGGACGGCGTGGAGCGACGCCTCCGGGTCGACCAGGTTCTGGACGATGAAATGGCCCGTGAGCCGCGACGCGGCCCGGTTCACGAGCAGATCGAGGGCCGCGAGCGCGACGGCGTGGCCTAGGAACGCCGGCATCGGCGCGAGGTAGGTGCGCGCGCGCCGCCCTGGGCGCGCGGCGAGGAGCGACGCCTGGAGCGCGTGATCCGCCTCTGGCCGATCGCTGGTCGCGAGCCTCCGCAGACGGCAGCAGTTCCAGCACGCGGTCTCGCCCGGCACGACGGCCGGGCCGATCACCGCGTCGAGCCCCTCGATGTGCGCGCTGAGCGACAGGGCGGAGGCCGCGTGAGCGAAGCGGGCGACGCCCTGGAGGACGAGGAGATCATCGCCCGAGACGCAGGCGAGGACGAGGTCCCAGCCGGTGTCCTCCTGGACGATCGGGCGATCCACAGCGGCGAGCAGCGTTCCGGGCGTGACCGCGCAGCCGGGGGCGATGCGTGACAGCGTGAGGGAGAGCGAGCGCGCGCGATCCTTTCCGAGATCCGCCTCGGCGAAGGGGCCGAGATCGTCGGTCGTGACCTCCCTGTCGTCGAGGACGTGGAGCGCGCCGACGCCCAGACACGCGAGCTCGATGGCCGCGATGGCGCCCCACGGTTCGAGCCCGACCACGAGGACGCGCGAGCGCGCGAGCTTCTCGTGCGCTTCCGTCGGCGCAGGCGGGGCGGTCCCCTCGAGCGAGGGAGCGGTGGTCGCTGAGCTGGGCAGTTGAGTGGCCACGCGAGATCTCCAGGAAAGGACAGCACGGCGGCCCTTCGACGAGCGCCGTCCTGCACCTTCGGTAAAGAGGTTCAACTCTAGTGCTCGGGGAGCCGTGCCCCGACAGGCAAAGAAGAGAAGACGCTCGCGAGCCCACCACGACCGCGCGACGTCGGGCGATCGTGGTGAGCCCGGGAAGACGGGAAGTTGTCTTTCTCGACCCCTCGCGCTCCTCGTCTCCCACCAGAGCTCTATGGCTCGGCCTTAGCCAGCCTCAGGGCTAGCTGCAGCGACACCTGCCTCCGCCGCCGCATCGGCAGCCGCCGCATCGGCAGCCGCCGCATCGGCAACCGCCGCAGCTACAGCTACAGCTACAGCTACAGCTACAGCTACAGCTACAGCTACAGCTACAGCTACAGCTACAGCTACAGCTACAGCTACAGCTACAGCTACAGCTACAGCTACAGCTACAGCTACAGCTACAGCTACAGCTACAGCTACAGCTACAGCTACAGCTACAGTTGCGGGCGGTCGGATTCGCTACTGCCACGTCCTCCAGCCTGGTCGACAGTTCGTCGATGGCATTGTGGATCTCGTTTATCGCTACATCCAGATCCTTCGGAGCATTGTTGTCGTTGTTCGAAGCACTCATCGCAGAGCCTCCCACGAGTAGGTGGGGCACGCAAACGGTCTTCGTCAATATGACGGCTCGTCGCTGGACGACGGAAGCTTGGGCTGACTCCCTATCATCCAGGGAGATCCGACCCGTGCACAGCGCGAGAAATCCGGCCGCCAAAGGAGGTTTTCGCGGGCTCCCGGACGCGTGATCGCGCGAGCGTCTCGCGCGCTTCCGCCGGCGCAGGCGGGGCGGTCCCCTCGAGCGAGGGAGCGGTGGTCGCTGAGCTGGGCAGTTGAGCGGCCACGCGAGATCTCCAGGAAAGCGCAGCGCGGCGGCGCCTCGACAGGCGCCGCCCTGCACTTTCGGTAAAGAGGTTCAATTCTGGTGCTCGGGGAGCCGTGCTCCGACGAGCGGAGGGGATACGAAATAAGAAACTCGCGAGCTCACCACGAACGCGCGACGTCGCGCGTTCATGGTGAGCCGGGGAAGCCGGGGAAGCCGGGAACGTGCCTTTCTCGAGCCTCGCGCTCCCCGTCTCCCCAGAGAGCTCTATCGCTCGGCCTCGCCGGCCTCGGGGCTAGCTACAGCGACACCTGCCGCAGCCGCCACATCTGCAGCCGCCACATCTACAGCCGCCACATCTGCAGCCGCCGCATCCGCCACATCCGCAGCCGCCGCAGCCGCCGCAGCTGCAGTTGTAACTGGCCGGAGTCGCTGTTGCCATGTCGTCCAGCCTGGTCGACAAATCGTCGATGGCGTTGCGGAGCTCCTTCATCATCACATCCAATTCCTTCGGAGCACTGTTTTCTTTTTTCGAATCACTCATCGCAGAGCCTCCCACGAGTAGGTGAGGCACGCAGAGGGTCTTCGTCAATATGGCGGCTTGTCGCTGGACGACGGAACCTTGGGCTGACTCCCTAACATCCAGGGCGGCCCGATCCGTGTGCAGCGCGAGGGAACTGGCCGCCAAAGGTGGCTGTCCGCGGGCTCCCTTCTCTCGCTCGTCCCACGTCGGGCGGCTCTCCCCTATGGCCATGATCGCCGCCGGAGGAGCCGAGAAGGCCGGAACAACATCGAGCGTGCCTCCCTGCGCTCCCTCCGTGCGCTCGAGCGGGTGCGCTTCCGGGATAGGCCCATTTGTCGAGCTCTCCTGCGATCTGGAGCCGTCACCCGCTCGGGCCGGAGCGCCGAGAGGGACGTCGGCGACGAAGCGCCTCGCCCTCCTCGACGCGAACAATCCTGGATAACGCGGCACGCTGCGGGCGCGCATGCACCGCGCTGTGCGCGCCGCCTCATTCGATTGCTTTTCCGCCCTGTCTCCGGTAACCGGTCCGCCTCTTCTCGGGTGCCAGAGGCGCCCATCAACAACGGAGTGTCATGCGTCGTACTTCGCCCGGATTGGCGATGGGTCGCCTCGCTTTGTGCTTCTTCTCCGCGTCAACGTGGCTCGCAGGCTGCGGCGTCGCGGAGCGCCCCTCGACGCTCAACGCGACCGAGGTGGGGTGTGCGGGCTGCACCGTGCTGAAGGGAGGCATGGTGTTCGACGGCACGCGCGCGGCCAGGGCAACCGTGGTGATCGAGGGCGACAGGGTGAAGCAGGTCGTCTTCGACGACGTCGCGCCCGACGGCGTCGAGGCCGGGGGCGGCGAGGTCGTGGACGTCGCCGGCAAGACGGTCCTCCCCGGGCTGATCGATCTCCACGTCCACTCGCTCAGCGTCGCCGGGCCCTATGGGTATTACGACGGCGACCTCCACATCGAGGATCACACGAAGGCGATGCTCCGGGCGGGCGTGACCTCGTACCTCGACCTCGGCTCCTCCCAGCACGTCATCTTCGAGCAGCGAGCGCGCATCAACGCCGGCGACATCCTCGCTCCGCAGCTCTTCGCCGCCGGTCCGCTGCTCACGCCGACCGGAGGGCATCCCTGCTATCTCGGCAGCCCGCCCGGCGATTTCTGCGTCTTCATCGACTCTCCCGCCGACGTCGATGGCGCCTTTGAAGCGCTACTCCCGAGGGCCCCCGACTTCATCAAGATCGTGCTCGAGTCGGGAGGATCGCAGCCGCTCCCGCACCTCTCGCCCCCGTCCGCGGCGGCCATCAATCAGGCTGCCGTGTCCGCGGGCGTCCGGGTCATCGCTCACGCAACGGCGGCCGCCGACATCGAGATGGCGCTCGACGCCGGCGTGACGCTCTTCGCGCACGTCCCGGACGAGGACCGGATTTCGCCGGAGCTCGCGCAGAGGATGGCCGCCGCCGGGGCCGTCGTCGTCCCCACGCTCGTGGTGCAGGATGGCCTGTCCCGCACGGTCCATGGCACGCTCACCGAGCTCGACGACCCCGCCCTCGCCGACGACGTGCCGGCCGGCGTGATCGCCGCGCTGCAGGACCCGTCCTTGCTCGCGGAGCTCAGGACAGCACGGTACCGGGAGCTCGTGAAGGCGTGGCGCGAGCAGGGGATCGCGAACCTCAAGACCTGCTACCAGGCCGGGGTCACCATCGCCGCCGGCACCGACGCCGGCAACCCGGGTGTCTTTCACGGGCTCAGCCTGCGCCGCGAGGTCGCGCTCCTCGTCGAGGCCGGGGTGCCGCCGCTCGAGGCGCTCGCCGCAGCCACGCGGCGTGCCGCGGACGTGCTTGGGCGGCCCGATCTCGGGCGTCTCGAGCGAGGGGCGCTCGCGGATGTGCTCGTGGTCGACGGCGATCCGCTCGCCGACATCCGCGCGCTGGGGCGCGTGTCGCGCGTCTACAAGTCCGGCGTCCTCCTCGATCGCGAGGCGCTCGCGCTGCCGCGCAAGACGAACCTCGCGCGGGCGCCCAGGACGGGCGCTGGCCTCGGCGAGACGTGCCTCGCCGCGTCGGAGTGCGCGCCCGCGCGGGCGTGCAGCCCGGCCCAGATCTGCGCAGCGACCTGCAGCGTCGCCTCGGACTGCGCGCCGGGGAGCGCGTGCTTCGTCGACGGCGGCTCGCTCGCCGCGGGGGCCTGCGTCGATGGCGACGGCTGCGACCTCTTCACGCAGGATTGCGCGAACGGCGCCGCCTGCGTGTTCTGGGGCAACGGCTCGACGTCGTGCTGGTACGCGGGCGCTGGCTCGAACGGGCAGCCGTGCGACGCGTCCTTTGCCTGCGCGCCGGGCAGCGTGTGCGACCCCTCGAACACGTGCAGAGCGCTCTGCGATCCGCGCGGCGAGCGCGGCGGGCCGTGCCCGGGCGGCGAGCGATGCGTCGATCGCACCGCGATCGCGGGCCTCCCCGTGGGGACCTGTGAGCAATCCGAGCGCCGCTGAGCGCACGCGACGACGCCGCGCGCGCTCAGCGCGACGCGAGCAGCCAGGCGATCACGCTCCCGATCGCGAAGAACAGGATGCCCGCGCCGGCGATCACGGCGCGCGACGTCCGCCGCTCGATGAAGCTGGCCGCGGCCCGGAGGCTGGACGGGGCGGCGAGGGCGATGCCGCTCTCGGGCGCGCTCATCTTCTGGATGGCGGCGTCGAGCGCCACGAGCACGGCGCGCGCGTGGGGGAAGCGGTCGTCCGGGTCCTTGGCGAGCAGGCGCATCACGACCGCCTCCAGCGCGGGCGGGACGACGACGCCGGGGGAGCGCTCGGCGATCGGCGGCGGCACGGCCGACCGGTGCTGCGCGAACAGCGCCGACGGCTCGACCGCCGTGAAGGGGTGCTTGCCCGCGAGCATCTCGTAGAGGATGACCCCGAGCGCGTAGAGGTCGGCCCGCCGGTCGACGGAGCGCATGCCGAGCGCCGCCTCGGGCGCCATGTACGCCACCGTGCCGAGCAGCACGCCGGCGTTCGTCAGCGAGCGGCGCGAGCCGTCGTCGGTGATGGAGAACTGCTCGATCGGCACCTTGGCGAGGCCGAAGTCGATGAGCAGGACGCGCTCCTCCGGCCCGTCGAGGACCATGACGTTGAGCGGCTTCACGTCCCTGTGCACGATCCCGAAGTCGTGCGCCGCGTTGAGCGCGCTCGCGAGCTGGCGCGCGATGTTCGCCGCGCGCAGCGGGGGGACGGGGCCCTGGTCGATGAGCTTCCGCAGCGTGATGCCGCGGATGAACTCCATCACCATGAACCACGCGCCGTCGTCGAGCTGGTTGATCTCGTAGACCGCCGCGACGTTCGGGTGGAAGATGTGGCGACCGGCGAGCGCCTCGCGCTCGAAGCGCTCGATGAGCTCCGGCAGCTCCTCGGCGTCCGGGTGGAGCACCTTGACGGCCACGTCCTCGCCGGTCGCGAGCTTCTTTGCCCTGAAGACGGCGGCGATGCCGCCCATCGCGACGAGCTCCTCGAGGCGATAGCGGTGGACGAGCGTGCGCCCGACGAGCGTCATCGCGCGCTCTCGCGCCGCGGAGCTCGCCTGGCCTCCCGCGATGAACACGGACTCGCTCATGCGTTCGCGCCTCCAGGTCGAGCCCCGCGCGCGGCGTTGTCGAGGAGGCCGCAGCGCAGGGCTCGCACAGCCGCGCCGCGCGCTCCCCCGTGACCGCGCGCCACGCGGCGGAACAGCGGATCCACCCTGGATGACATCGTACGTTCACACACGCGGCGTCCGGAGGGTAGCGCCCCTGCGCGCCCAGCGCCATCTTCCCGGTTGGGCGCGTGGGCGAGGCGCTCGCGAGGGAGCGGGCGGGCGGCGCCGAGGCTGGAGCTCACGAAGCGCGCGTGAGCCAGGCCTCCCGAGCGGCCTTCGGGAGATCGCGCCCACCGCCGCGGCCGCGCGCGCTCTCTCGAGATTCCACCGCTCTGCCGTGATCGTGAGTCGCCGGGCTGCGCCGTCTCCTGCGCTGATGGCGCTGCCTCATCGTGTCTCCGGCCGAGCGCGCGGAGACCCCTCATCGCCTGTGCCTCACGGCCGCGCGACGGGGAGCGCCGGCCGCGCGAGGTGCGGAGTCGCGCCCGCGGCCCCGGCGTGGCGAGAGCCCGTTGCGCGCTGGGCGGCGCTCCCCGTCGCCGGCGGAGCGCGACCACTTGTCGGTAGATCCAGCGACATTGCCGGAGCCCCAGCCGCGCGCGCCCGCGCGGGGCGGCCGGACCCGCGCGCCCGCACGCGCCGGGGTCGAGCCTGCTGTCCTGCCACGCGCGCCCTCGCCCGCCGCATCGGCGTCATCGTCCTCCGGATCCGCACGAGGCGTGACCGGTCGTGCGCGGACGAATTAGGTTTGAAAACACATCAAGTTCACAGATGCGTTTTTTCGACAGGCTCGTGTAGCCTGTATGGGTGGAGGTTTCCATGCACAGCACAATGCGTCGCACCGTTCTCCTCGGGCTCGTTTCCGGACTCGCCGTAGCAGCTTGCTCCACGCCTGAGGCGTCGAACCTCTTCGTTACCGGCGGGTCCGGTCCTGGGACCACGGCTTCCGCGGGAGGAGGCGAGGGCGGCGCGCCGGGCACGGGGGGCGCGGCGGGCGTGGGCGGCCAGGGCACCGGGGGCGAGCCGGGCGTGGGCGGAGCGACCGCGGGGAGCGGCGGGAGCGGGGGCGTGGGGCCCATCATCGACGAGCCGCCGGTCTGCGGGGACGTTTACGTCGATTGCGACGCGGATGCCGAGAACAGCTGTGAGGTCAACGTGACGAACGACGCCCTCCATTGCGGCACTTGCCCCGTCGACTGCGATGGCACCTGCCGGGACGGCACGTGCATCCGCACCTCGATCCACATCTCGGGCCAGCGGGATCCGCTGTACCTCGCCGTCGCCAACGGCATCGTGTTCTGGACCAACGGGGAGCAGGGCGTGGTCAGGCAGTGGACGCAGGGCGAAGCCGTCGCGATCAACATCGCCACCGCGCAGGTCCAGCCGGCCGATATCAAGGCCGACGCCACCCACGTCTTCTGGGCCAACCAGGGCGTGGCCGGCGAGAGCGACGGTCAGGTGATGAGGGCGCGGGTCGGCGGGCAGGAGGCGCCGGTGGCGATCGCCGCAGGGCAGCCCGATCCGTTCGGCATCGCGATCGACGAGGAGTTCGTCTACTGGACGAACCGCGAGGAAGGCGGCTCCGTGGTCCGCGCGCGGAAGGACTCGGACGGCAACGGGCCGTTCACCGTCATCTCGGACGGGGGCGGGACGACCCACGCCCTCGCGGTCGACGAGACGCACGTCTACTGGACCGTGCGCAACGAGCGCGGCATGGTGATGTCCGCGCCCAAGGACTCCAGGGGCGAAGGCCCGTTCACCACGCTGGCGGTCGATCAAGGCCAGGTGCGCGAGATAGCCGTCGACGCGACGCACGTCTACTGGACGACCAGCAGGACCGGCAACGTGATGCGGGTGGCCAAGACCGGCGGAGAGCCGGCGGTGATCGCGAGCGGGCAGGGGAACCCGAGGGGCATCGCCGCCGACGCGACGGGCGTTTACTGGGCGGACCCCACCTCACCGAACGTCATGAGGATGCTGCCGAACGGCATCATCGGGGCCGTGGCGGCCGGCGAGCCGTCGCCCTACGGCATCGCCCTCGACGCGACCCGCGTCTACTGGACCAACGGACTCGGAATGAACGGCACCATCGTGAGCGCCCCGAAGTAGCGGCCGCGGGCGGCCAGCGCGCGCGGGATCGAGCACCCGAGGTCCGCGAGGATCCGAGGTCTCCGCGCGTCCTTCAGCGCCGCGGCGCCGCGCGCTCCGGGCGGTGGTCGGCGGTGGTCGACCGGCGCTCGCGGCGCCGCCTCGCCGACGATGTCGCGCGTGGAGGTCGGGGCTCCGCGTGCTACAAGCTCGCCCTGTGCTGCTCGAGACGTTCTCCGTCGGTCCGCTGGGGTGCAACTGCTCGATCCTCGTCGACCCTGTGAGCAAGGGCGCCGTGGTCATCGACCCCGGGGGCGATTTCGACGAGATCCGCGCGCGCGTCGAGCAGGCCGGGGCGAAGGTCGCGGCCATCGTGCACACGCACACCCATATCGATCACGTGGGCGCCACGGCGCCGCTCCAGCGCTGGTCCGGCGCCGCGGCCCGCATTCACGAGGCCGACCGCTTCCTCTACGACATGCTCCCCGTCCAGGCGGCGATGCTCGGCATTGCGCTGCCGGAGCGGTGCGAGGTCGACGGCGACCTGAACGACGGCGCGGTCGTGAAGGCGGGCGGGCTCGATCTGCACGTGCTCCACACGCCGGGGCACACGCCGGGCAGCGTCTCGTTCCTGGTGCTCGCGGAGACGGGCGCCGTCGCGTTCACGGGGGACACCCTGTTCCGGCGCAGCATCGGCCGGACCGATCTGTGGGGCGGCGACTCGCGGGCGATCGTCTCATCCATCCGGGGCAAGCTGCTCACGCTCGATCCGTCGACCCGGGTCGTCACCGGACACGGCCCCTCCACGACGATCGGCGAGGAGCGCGACAGAAATCCCTTTTTGCGGTCGTGACGCGCCGCTCGCTTGCGCGCTCGCTTGCGCGCTCGCTCGCGCGCTCGCTTGCGCGCTCGCTTGACTACGTCGCCGCGGTGCTTTCTCGCGAGAAAGTGCTTGCATCCCGCCAGGATTCTTTCGAAAAATGCCGCGCGACGATGACGCGCGTCGGCCCACTCGAGCCGGGTCGACCGCTGTCCGCCGCGGAAGTCGAGCACGATGAGCACCGAAAGCGCGCCTGTCACGAAGGTCGATCTCGAGATTCTAGCCACGCCGCATCCCCTCGGCGACGCGGAGCGCGCGCAGCGCATGCAGAACCCTGCCTTCGGACGCGTGTTCACCGAGCACATGGTCGTGATCCCGTACGCGGCGGACAGGGGCTGGCTCCGGGGGCAGATCCGGCCGTACGCGCCGATCACGCTCGATCCTGCGGCGATGGTGCTGCATTACGGTCAGGCGATCTTCGAGGGCTTCAAGGCCTATCGGCAGCCGGACGGGCGCATCAAGACGTTCCGGCCGGAGGCGAACGCGCGCCGCTTCAATAGCTCTGCCCGCCGGCTGGCGATGCCGGAGATGCCGGTCGACCTGTTCGTCGGCGCGGTCGACGCCCTGATCCGCCAGGATCGCGCATGGGTCCCCTCGCCGGTTGGCGAGAGCCTGTATGTCCGACCGCTGATGTTCGCCACCGAGGCGGCGCTCGGGGTGAGGGCGTCGCGCGACTACGATTTCCTGGTGATCGCGTCGCCTGCGGGCGCGTATTTCCCTCAGGGCGTGAAGCCGGTGACGGTCTGGATCTCGGAGGATTTCGTCCGGGCGGCGCCGGGCGGCACGGGCGCGGCCAAGTTTGCGGGCAACTACGCCGCGAGCCTGCTCGCGCAGATGAACGCCGCGGCCGAGGGCTGCGCGCAGGTGGTCTGGCTCGATGCCGTCCAGCGCAGCGTCGTCGAGGAGATGGGGGGAATGAACATCTTCTTCGTCTACGAGGAGCGGGGGCGCCCCGTGATCGTGACCCCCGAGCTGACAGGCACGCTCCTGCCGGGCATCACCCGCGACAGCATCATCCAGCTCGCCCGGGATTTCGGCTATGCCGCGGAGGAGCGCAGGGTCACCTTCGACGAGTGGCGCGCGGCGGTGCGCGAGGGCCGCATGACCGAGGCGTTCGCGTGCGGGACGGCCGCGGTCATCACGCCCATCGGCGCCGTGAAGTCCCGCGAGGGGACCTTCTCCATCCACAACAACGAGACGGGCCCCGTGGCGACGCGCTTCCGGGAGGCGCTGCTCGACATCCAGCACGGCCTCGCCCCCGATCGCCACGGCTGGATGCACGACGTGGTCTGACCCGCTTCGGATACGGGCCCACCTCGGCGTTTTCGGTGCTCAGCGCACCGGAGTGCGCTTGCGCGCCGAAAACGCCGATCTGGGCCCGTCTCCTGTGCGGGTGACCGCCGCTCTGCACGTGGCAGGAGTGGGCGGAAGCCGCTCTACTGCGCCGCCGGCGGGCGCTTGGACTTCGCCGTCAGCCCATATTCGTGCAGGCGGTACTGGATGGTGCGTATGCTGATGTCCAGGAGCTCGGCCGCGCGCGTCGTCGAGCCGTTCGTCGCCTCGAGCGTCGACAGGATGGCATAGCGCTCTATCTCCGCCATGGTGGCGCCCGGGATCCGCAGGGCCCCCTTGGCGACCGGCGCCGCGTCGATGGGGAGGTGCTCCGCGTCGATGCGCGCGTCGTCGCACAGGACGACCGCCCGCTCGATCGCGTTCTCGAGCTCCCGCACGTTCCCCGGCCACCGGTGCGCGATGAGCTTCGCCCGGGCCTCGTCGGTGAACCCCTCGATCTTGCGGTGGTTCTCCGCCGCGAACCGGCGCAGGAAGTGATTCGCCAGGAGCAGCACGTCGGTGTCGCGGATGCGCAGCGGCGGCATGTCGATGTGGACGACGTTGAGCCGGTAGTAGAGGTCCTCCCGGAAGTGGCCCTCCTGCACCGCCGCCGCGAGATCGCGGTTCGTCGCCGCGATGAGCCGCACGTCGACGGTCACGGCGTCGTTCCCGCCGACGCGCTCGAACGTCCTCTCCTGGAGGACGCGGAGCAGCTTCACCTGCGTCGAGGGGGCGATCTCGCCGACCTCGTCGAGGAAGAGCGTCCCGCCGTGCGCCTGCTCGAACCGCCCGATGCGCCGCTTGTCGGCGCCGGTGAACGCGCCGCGCTCGTGGCCGAACAGCTCGCTCTCGAGCAGGGACTCCGCGAGCGCCGCGCAGTGCAGGGTCACGAAGGGCCCTTTGGCGCGCGAGCCCTTCGCGTGGATCGCGCGCGCGAGCTCGCCCTTGCCCGTGCCGCTCTCGCCGGTGATGAGCACCGTCGCCCGCGCGCCGGCCACCTGCCGGGCCATCCGGTAGACCCTCTGCATCGCCGGGCTCGTCCCGATGAGCCCCTCCACGCCCTCGCCCTGGCGCTCCCGCAGCTGCCGGCGGAGGTTTTCCGCCTCGACCCGGAGCGCGCTCCGCTCGAGGGCGCGCTCCAGCGTGAGGAGGAGCGCGTCGAAGTCGACCGGCTTCGTCAGGTAATCCTCGGCCCCCGCCCGCATCGCCAGCACCGCCGAGGTCACGTCCCCGAACGCGGTGACGACGATCACCGGCAGCGCCGGATCCTGCTCGCGCAGCTTCCCGAGCAGCGCCACCCCATCCATCCTCGGCATCTTCAGGTCCGTGATGACGACGTCCGGCGGCCGCTCCGCCGCGACCTCGACCGCCTCGACGCCGTCCGCCGCCGCGTCGACGGTATAACCCTCCTGGCGCAACAGCTTCTCCAGCCCCGAGCGCGCGCTCGCCTCGTCGTCCACGACGAGCACCCTCGAGCTCTGCCTCTTCTCAGCGTTCATATCGTTCCTTCCGAACATACCGTGTCCGCGAGGCGCCGCGACACTCGTTCGGCGACCGCGCGGCCGCGCGGCTCGAGGGGGGCCGGCGGGAGGGCCGCGCCGGGGCAGGCGGCGGGCCCCGCAGCCGTTGCACCCCGGCGCAAGCCGTTCGCCAGGCCTGGCGCGCCCCTGCTCAGGCCGGGGAAGGGAAGGGGGAGCTCGGCCGCGTCGCGCGCGAGGCGTCGGAGAGCGCCGCGTCCGCGGTGGCGCGGAGCTCGTCGCTCAGGGCGATGTAGTCGATCGGCTTCGTGTGTACAACCGCCGCGGGCTCCAGCCCTCGCCCGAGGCGCGCCACGAGGTCGGGATACCCGGTGAAGAAGAACAGCGGGAGATCCGGCCGGAGCGATCTCGCGTAGCGCGCGACAGCGATTCCATCGGCGTGGGGCATCCGGAAATCGGTCACGAGGATGTCCGGCATCGGACGGCGGGCCAGCCGCGCGATGGCGAGCGCGCCGTTGGTGGCCAGCTCCACCCGGAAGCCGTCCTCTTCGAGCAGGCGCTCGAGGAGGCGAGCGCTCTGCACGTCGTCGTCCACGAGCAGGATCAGCGGTTGTTCGGTGCTGCGCGGTTCCACGCCCGGATCCCTACCAAGTTGCGTGCCAGCCCCAGAGCCGCGGTCGCGCGCGGCCAGGAGAGCGGCGGAGGTCAGCCGGAGCGGCGCAGCGGGAGCGTCACGCGGAAGAGCGTCTTCCCCGGGCGGCTCTGGAACTCGATGGTCCCCTCGTGATCGGTGACGATGCGGTGCGCGATCGCCAGCCCGAGCCCGGTGCCGTTCGGCTTCGTCGAGAAGAACGGATCGAAGATCGGCGCGTCCGGGCTCGCGATCCCGGGGCCGTCGTCCTCCACCTCGACGACGGCGTGGCGCGGCTGCCGCCGCGCGCGGAGGGTGACCGTGCCGCCTCCGGCCGCGTCCACCGCCTCGATCGCGTTGCGGAGCAGGTTCAGCAGGACCTGCTCGATCTTCGCGGGATCGAGGTCGAGCATGATGTCGGTCGAGGGCAAGTCGACCTTCACCGCGGCCTGCGCGCCGGCGCCGTCCGACGACGCCGCGACGCGCGCCGCCCGCTCGCAGAGCGGGACGACGGGCGTCGGCCGGAGGTCCAGCGGCTTCGGCCGGGCGAAGTCCAGGAACTCGCTGACGAGCGCCGAGAGGCGGCGGATCTCGTCGCGGACGACCTGGATCGCCTCCAGCGTGTCCGGGTCCTTCAGGCCGGCGCGCGCGAGCCCCCGCTCGAGGAAGGTCACGTGGAGCTGCGCGCCGTTCAGCGGGTTCCTGATCTCGTGCGCGAGGCCGGCCGCGAGGGTCCCCACCGCGGCGAGCTTCTCGCTCTGGCGCACGCGCGCGGCGAGCGCGTTCTCGTCGGTCGTGTCCTGCCCGATCGCGAACAGCACCACCTCGTCGTCGGCCGCGGAAGGCGCGTACGCGAGCTGCCAGCGCAGATCGCGGATCTTGCCGGCGCGCGTGCGCACGATGCTCTCCAGCAGATCGACGCTGGGGCGGCGGCCCGCGGCGACGTCCTCCACGAGCGCGCCGTGATCCGCGCGGATCTCCTCGGGGAGGAGCGCCTCGACGAACGGCACCCCGAGCACGTCCTCGCGCGCGAGCCCCGTGATCCGCTCCGCTTCCCGGTTGAAGAGCCGCACGATCGCCTGCGCGTCGAGGCCCACGACGAGGACGCGGGCCAGCTCGACCGCGCTCTTGTACCGGTGCTCCGTGCGCGCGAGCGTGCGGCCGACCTCCTCGCGGTCCAGGCGCTCGGTGCGCTGCGCGCGCGCGAGGAAATCGTCGCGGTACGTCTCGAGCATGATGGCGAGCTCGAGATCGAGCACCTTGCTCACCGCCGCCCTGACCGGGATCACCTCCGCGCCGAGCGCGCCCTGGGCGATCTCGTGGAACGCGAGCCGGATGAGCGTCATCGCCGTGAACATGTACCGCTGGGGGAGGCCCACCCGGACGTGGATCCGCCCGATCTTCGCGCTCTCGTCGAAGTACGCGCCGTCGTAGGGCCCCGTGCAGATGCGCGTCATCCAGCGGACGAGCGATCGCTTGAGCCGCTCCACCTGCTCCTCGCCGGTGAAGACGTCGTGCGCGCCCTCGTGCTCGCGGATGCGATCGTAGAACTCGTCGGCGATGCGGGGGAAGTGCGGCTCCGCGTGCGCGCGGAGCACGGCGAGCCAGCGCTCGTCCTGCTCGCTGAAGCGGACGTACCGCTTGATCTCGTCGAAGAGCGTCTCCTGCGCGGGCACGATTACCGTGTCTACCACGGCCCCGCCCCCGCCGAGGCGGACCAGGATCTCGCGCGCTCGAGCAGCGCCGCGAGCGCCGCCTCGTCCTCGCCGCCGCGCGCGACGACCTCCGGCGCGAGCGGCGCCTCGTAGTCGGCGCCCGCGCCCGGGAGCGCGCCGATCTCCCCGGCGCCGGCCGCGTGGTAGAGCCCCTTCGGGTCGCGCTCCCTGCAGGTCGCCGGAGCGACGTCCACGTAGACCTCGATGAGCCGCGGCGCGAGCGCGCGGGCGCGCTCCCGGTAGGCGCGGCGGTGCGCCGTCGCCGCGACGATCACGATCGGCCCCTGGCGCGCGAGCAGCGCCGCGAGGCGCGCGAGCGTCTCGTAGAAATCGTCGCGAGCGCGCGGGTCGTAGCCGGGCCGCGGGACCAGGGCGTCGCGCACCTCGTCCCCGTCGAGGAGGCAGCTCGCCCGCCCCTCGCCGAGCAGCGCCCGGTGCGCCCGCGCGGCCAGCGTGGATTTGCCCGACGACGGGAGCCCCGTGATCCAGACGACCCCGCCGCTCACGCGAAGAGCCCCTCGGCGTCGTCCGGATCGAAGCGCGGGGCGTCGAGGGCGTGCTCCACCAAGGAGAGCAGCGCGTCCCTCGCCCGCGCCGTGACCGCGGGGTACCACCCGGGGTTGGCCAGCACGAGCGCGCGCCACGCGAGGAACGGCGCCGCCACGTCGAGAAGCCCCGCGGAGCCGCTCCAGCCGAGGTAGACCTCCCAGAGCCGCCGCCACAGCGCGCGGAAGCCGCCCTCCCACGCGCCAGGCGCGTCCAGCGCGAAGAAGACGTAATTGATGGCGAGGCAGGTGACGTCGTCCGCGGGATCGCCCTGGGATCCGCGGCTCGTGTCGAGCAGCGTGAGCCGCGACGCCTCGTCGAACACGATGTTGAACGGGTGGAAGTCCCCGTGCGTGCGAGCGAGCCGGCGGTCCATGCCGCGGAGCTTCCATCGCCACGCCACGCAGCGCTGCTCGATCGCCTGGAGCCGCTCGGGCGGCGCGCCGGGCACGTCGTCCGGATAGCCGTCGATGATGCCGAAGATGCCTTCACCGTGGCCCACGAGATCGCGCACCGCGCGGCGGTAGCTGCCCGGCTGCGCGCCCTTCGCGCCGTGGAGGGCGATGAGGTACCTGGCGAGCGCCTCGCAGCGCGCGAGATCCTCGGGGCCCGCGCGCCGCTCCTTCGCGATCCGGCGCAGATCCGCGGCGTAGACGTCTCCCTCCGCGTACGTGGTCAGGAGATAGAACTCGCCCGCATCCCGCAGGGACAGGAAGTGACCGTCGCGCGTCAGCGAGCCGACGTCCACGACCTCGACGTGCGCCGGGATCGACCCGAAGGTGTCGAAGGCGAGCAGCGCCTCCGCCGCGCGATCCGCCCGCCTGTCGTGGCCGAACGCGTCCGCGGTGGACGTGTGCAGGACCAGCTTCTGCCTGGAGCCATCGGGCCTCACCACCGTGATCCGGCGGGGTACGCCGTAGCCGGCGGCCTTCTCGGTCTGGTCGTGGCCCGAGGGGTTGTCGGGTCCGAGGAGGGTGATCTCCTCGACGCGCGCCGCAGGAAACGCTGCATCGATGAGCTCGCGGACCGGGCGTGCGGGATCGGATTCAGGCAGGACCGACGGGGCGCTCATGGTCTCCTCGGATGTGGCGACGTGCTCGCGTGACCCTGTGCGCAGCAAGAAGCAGACCGCATGGCTGACGAGCCTGCTCCAGCAGCGCACCTCGGGGAGCGGCCGGATCCTGGACCTCGCGGAGCCTTCGGCGGGCTGATGAGGCGGGCACGGCGCCGGGACCAGGCCGGGCGCTCGCAGGACCTGCGCCGCCGCGCGAGGCGTGCGCGGGGCCGCGCGACGTCGCGCGGCGTGAGGCGGGGCGGGATCAGCGCGTCGGGATCCCGGGCGGCGTGTGACCGATCTGGTAAGGCCGCATCATCTCGTTGTCTTCGTGCTCGAGGATGTGGCAGTGCCACACGAACCGGCCAGGGCTCTCGAACACCATCTTGATGCGCGTGATCTCGAACGGCAGCGCGACGACGGTGTCCTTGCGGCCCTCCTCCCCGGCCTCCGGCGGGCGCGGGGCGCCGTCGAACGGCTGGCGATCGACGATCGCGAAATGGACCTCGTGGACGTGGATCGGGTGCGCGTCCACGGTGAAGTTGTAGATCTCCCACACCTCGGTCGATCCCAGGGCCGGGTTCTCGGTGATGGGATCGTGCCAGAAGAGCGGCCTCGCCGTGCGGGAGCCCGGAGGAGGCTCCAGCGTGCCCAGCGCGGCCACGCTCAGGCCGGCGTCGGGCCGGATCGCGGAGCTCAGGTCGTTCAGGGACACCTGGCGCACGAGCGCCGCTTCTCCGAGCGGGGCGAGCGGCGGCAGCGCGAGCCGGTGCGGCGGCGTGCTCGAGTCCGCGCCGGTCGCCGGCACGACGCGGAACTGCATCACCTGCCCTGTCGTCGCCGGATCGGCGGCGGTCTGCGGGCCGCCGGTGAACGGCGCGTCCGGACCGAGGTTGAGGAGGACGAGCTCGGCGCCGGCGCGGACCCCGCTGAAGTCCACGATCACGTCCGCGCGCTCGGCCGGAGCGAGCAGGAGGGTTCCGCGCTCCACGGGGGAAGGGAGGAGTCCGCCGTCCGAGCCGATCTGCCAGAACGGGAGGCCGTTATCCATCTTCAGGATGAAGAACCGCGAGCCGCTGCCGTTCAGGATGCGGAAGCGGTACCGCCGCTGCTCGACCTCGAGATAGGGCCATGCCTGGCCGTTGACGACGATGACGTCGCCGAAGAGCTCCGGGACCCAGATCGGCGGGATATCGCCCTTCGGGATGTACGTGTCCGCGAGCTCGGGGGCGAGCCCGCGCGACGCTGGATAGAAGAGCGACCCGTCGTCGTTGAAGGAGCGGTCCTGGATCAACAGCGGGATCTCGTACACCCTCGCCCCTGGGCGGTCTCCCGGTCGCGGGGCTGGTCCGGGCAGGACGCCCTGCGGCAGATCGTCCGGCCCGCCGCGGAGCAGGTAGAAGCCGGCCGGCCCCGCGTAGACGTTGAGCCGGGTGATGCCGAGCGCGTGGTCGTGGTACCAGAGCGTCGTGGCCCGCTGGTCGTTCGGGTACTGGAACACGGCCGCGCCCGGCTCCCACAGGTCCCCGAGCGGCGACGTGCGCTGGAAGTAGTCGTAGAAGGTGCCCGTCGCCGCGTACCCCTCGGGGATGTCGGTCGCCGCGGGGAGATACCAGGCCTCGGGATAACCGTCGCTCTCTTGCCCCATCCTGGCCATCCCGTGGAGGTGCGTGACGATCGGCACCGGGCCCCGGTACGGCTCTGGCGGGCAATCGCCAGGGAACGCGGGCCGGCTGTCGCGGCCCTGCGCCCCGCCGGGCGGGTTGGCCCAGTGCAGGGTGGGGTCGACGGGGAGCAAATGAGGGAGGAAGCGGCCGGTCGCTGGGTCCCTGAGATCGTTGATCCACTTCACCCGCACCGGCCTGCGGTACCTCGCCTCGATCGTGAACGCCGGATAGGCGAACGTCTCCGGATGATGGACGGAGCCGTAGCTCCAGACGGTCGTCGGGGGCAAACCCAGCTCGGGTGGCAGGATGTGCTGCTCGAACTGCCGGACGGCGATCTCGTAGGCATCGCGGCCCGCGCTGCCCGCGCCGAGCCCCGTGGCCAGGGGCATGACCCCTGGGATGAGCAACGGGCGCGTGTACCTCGGGATCGCGGCGCCGGAGAGGGTCGGGGCCGAGCCAGGGGCGGCCGGACACGTCGCCACGGCCGCCTTCACCGCGCCACCTCGCCGGAGCCCCGTGACCCCGTCGCGGTCGGACCGTGCTTCCGTGGCTCTCGTCGCTTCGTGGAGGACATCGCGTCTCCTTGCCTCGCGCGGCGCTGCGAGGGCGCAGCATCATGACCAGCGCACGGCTCCGATCCACGCAGGAAGCTCCGGATTCGAGGAGCCCCTGGATCACGGAGGATCGCCCTGATCGAAAGGCCCCCGGAGCCGCGCCGCGTTCCGCCGTGCGGAGCGGGGTCGCCTCGGACGATCCGCCGCCCAAGGCCCGTGGTCGAGAGGGGATGTGCCGTGCCGGTGGCTCTCCGGGCGAAGAGCCTCATTGAGGATCGCGGCCGTCGAGACGGGCGCAGATGGGGGAGGGGCGGACCTGACCCGGCGGCTGGTCGCCTCGCGGCGGCCGGGGCGCTCGCCGGGCCCTGGATGTCCAGCTAGGGGCCTACTTGGCCGGCCACTGGTCCTTGGGGAGGTCCTTGTAGACGTCCTCGACCTTGTGGAAGCCGTCCGCGATCACCGTCGAGGCGAGGTTGTCCTTGTCCACGGCGACCGGCGTGATGAGCACGCTCTGGACGTCCTTCTTGCCGTTGTTGACCGTCTGCGTCTTCTCGCCGACGGGCTCCTTTTTCGCCAGCTTGACGGCGAGCTCGGCGGCCTTCTCGGCGAGCAGCTTGAGCGGCTTGTAGACGGTCATGCTCTGGGTGCCGGCCGCGATCCGCTGGCAGGCGGCGAGCTCGGCGTCCTGGCCCGAGACGCCGACCTTGCCGGCGAGCTTCTGCTCGCCGAGGGCCTGGACGGCCGCGCCCGCGAGCCCGTCGTTCGACGCGACGACCGCCGTGACGTTGTTGTTGTTCTTGGTGAGGGCGTTCTCGGTGATCTTGAGCCCCTCGACCGGCTGCCAGTCCTTGGCCCACTGGTCCGCCACCGTCTTGACGTCGCCCTTGTCGATGAGCGGCTTCAGGATGTTCATCTGCCCTTCACGGAAGAGCTTCGCGTTGTTGTCGGTCGGGGAGCCGCCGATGAGGATGTAGTTCCCCTTCGGGAACTTCTTCACGAGGGCCTCGGCCTGGAGCTCGCCCACCTTGACGTTGTCGAAGGACACGTAGAGGTCCACGTCGGAGTCGAGGATCAGCCGGTCGTACGCGATGACGGGCACGCCCTGCTTGTGCGCCGACTCGACGATGGTGGCCGTCGTCTTGGCGTTGTGGGGCACGACCACGAGCACGTCGACGCCCTGCGTGAGCAGGTTCTCCGCCTGCGAGTTCTGGAGGGCGTCGTCGCCGTTCGCGGACTGCACGAGCACCTGGGCGCCGAGCGTCTCGGCCTTCGCCTTGAACAGGTCGCGGTCGCGCTGCCACCGCTCCTCCTTGAGGGTATCCATGGAGAAGCCGATCGTGATCTTGTCTTTCTTCTTCTCCGGACCCTTGGTTTCCGCACCCTTGGCGGCTGTTGCCTCGGGCTTGTTCGCGCTCGCGCCGCCTTCAGACTCCGGCTTCGAGCAGCCGGCCGAGAACGCGAGCGAGAACAACGCCATGAGAAAGGTGGAGCGACGAATCAAGGTGACCTCCGCGTGAGATGAATGGAATAGGGGCTCTGTTATGGCCGCCGGCGCTACTGCGTCGAGTTGAGCTGGTCGGCGTAGCTCATGATAAGATTCAAGGTTTCCGTGTCGTCATCGTACACCGAGTACCACCCCTGGAGCTCATGGGGCGGATCGCCGATGTAGTCGTTCCCGAGGAGCCAGTAGTCGTTGCCGTCGTCCGACGGCCTCCCGATCCCGGCCCAGGCCCAGAAGTTGACGCCGGCGAGCTCCGGGTTCTCGACGACGGCGTCGAACATGGAAGCGTAATACTCGTTCCGCTTGGCGACGGGCGACGAGACCGGCTCGGACTTGTCGTCCCGGGCGAGCCCGAACTCCTCCACGACGATCGGCTTGTCAAGCGCCCTGGCGTGCGCGAGCTGCGCGTCGATGTACCCGTTGCTCTTGGTGATGGCGGCCAGGAGCCCCTTGTCGGCGGCGCTGTCCATCGGCAGCGACGGGTCGTACCACTCCCAGTTCTCGGGCCACACGTGGAAGGTGAGGTAATCGATGCCGGGCACGTCGTGGAACGCCCTGTAATCGCTGTTGGCGTAGTCGCCCCAGTTATAGGACAGGTCGCCCTCCGAGCCGATGGAGACGAGGTGGTTCGGGTCGATGTCCTTGATGAACTTCGCGTTCCTCTCGACCCAGAGCTTGAAGAGCGGGCCCCAGCCCTTGAACGATCGCGGCTCGTTCCCGAGCTGCCACGCCATGATCCCCGGATGGTCCTTGAGCTTCTCGATCAGGACCTTGGCCCGGCTGAAGTAGAACTCCTGGGCCTTCTTGTTGCAGAAGAACAGCGACGAGAGATCCATCTGGTCGGGCCACGGGTTCGTGTTCGGATCGAGCGTGCCCGAGTGAGGGATGGCCCACTCGCCGATGGCCACGGCCTGGCAGTCCTGGCCTGTGCCCTCCTGGAACCGGATCGAGCCGGCGAACGGCACGTGGTGGTCCGCCGCGAGCAGGGCAGCGCCCGTCGTGGGGTGCGTCAGGCCGACCTGGTACGCGCTGAAGTCCTCTCCGCAGGAGAGGGTCGGCTGCTCGTGAGCCCACTTCATGTACTGGGGCATACCGCCGGACCAGTGCCAGAAGTCGTTCAGGGTCATCACCGCCTTCATCCCGCGGCTGTGCATCTCGTCGAGCACCGTCACCAGGTTGTCGGCGAACGCCTCGAGCTGCGCATCGGCGCACGGTTTGTCGGACGATGCTGGAAAGATCCGTTGTGGGCCGTACACCTGATCGTTCTGCTGCGCCGCGGGGATGTCGCCCTCGCTGAGCGCCATGATCCTGAGGTTCAGGGCGCCGTGGGCCTCGAGGATGTCGAGCTCGGTGCGCAGGCGCTCGCGGCTGATGTAGGGAGCCGACCAGAAGTTCGTGCCCATATACCTGTACGGTTTCCCGTCGAGCGTGAGCTTACTACCTTCGGCGCGGACGTAGCACTTTTCCGGTTGCTGGGCGCAGTCGAGCTCCTGGCCGCCGCCGGTTCCGTCCCCGCCGCCGCCGGTGGCGTCGCTCCCGCCGGTGGCGCCGCTTCCGCCGCCGCCGGTGGCGTCGCTCCCGCCGGTGGCGCCGCTTCCGCCGTCGCCGGTGGTGCCGGACCCGCCCGTGCCGCCGGAGGGCGCGGGGTCCGCCGGGTCGGAGGAGGAGCACGCGGCGAGGGAGAGCAAACCCAAAGCGAGCAAGAACGTCTTCTTCATGGTCGGTTCCTTATGTGGTTCGAGTGTCGTTCCTCACGGATCGCCGAGCCCTGCCGCCCGGAGCGCGCGTCCGGTTCGCAGGGAGCTGCCGGGCTGCTGCGCTACCGTCGCGGGGTGGCATCGCCGGCGGCACCGGTGAGCTCCCCCTGATTCCGCGACGATACAAATCTCCGCTCCGGGTGGTCGCTCGCGCGCCGGCGTGGCTCGTGGCAGACCACTTAAACGGTTCAGTGTCAACAGGGAAGAGGTCGGCTGGTGTGGCGCCTCTCGCGTGGTGCGTCTCCGGGCGCGCCGGGGGCGTTCCAGGCTAGACTGAGCGGGCGTGAGCCGAGCCGCCGCGCGGCGGCTCCATGGAGGACGGGGGATGTCGCCGAGCTTGATCCTGTTCGCGGTGCCGGCCTTCTTCGCGCTCATCGGCGTCGAGCTCTGGCTCTGTCGCCGCCGCGGGCGCCGCGACTACCGCTTCTCCGACGCGCTCGCCAACCTCTCGTGCGGGGTCGGGCAGCAGGTCATCGTCTCCGTCGTGAGCGGCGGAGTCCTCGTCCATCTCTTCCTGTTCGAGCGCGCCGCGCTCGCGCGGCTGCCGGACGGCGCCTTGTGGAGCTGGGCGGCCTGCTTCGTCGCGGTCGACTTCTGCTACTACTGGGCGCACCGCGCGAGCCATCGGGTGAACTTCATGTGGGCCGCGCACGCGGTCCACCACCAGAGCGAGGACTACAACCTCTCGGTCGCGCTGCGCCAGAGCTGGCTCCAGCGGGCCTTGTACTGGCCGTTCTTCTGGCCGCTCTCCGTGCTCGGCTTCCCGCCGGGGATGGTCGTCACGACGTATACGCTGAACATCCTCTATCAGTTCTGGATTCACACGCAGCTCGTCGGCCGCCTCGGTCCGCTGGAGTGGGTGCTGAACACGCCATCTCATCACCGCGTGCACCACGGCGTCGACTCCGCGTATCTCGACAGGAACCACGGCGGCGTGCTCATCGTCTGGGATCGGCTGTTCGGCACCTTCTGCGCCGAGGGGGCGCCCCCGCGGTACGGCGTGGTCCAGCCGCTGGCCAGCTTCAGCGCGCTGCGCGCCAACGTCGACCCGTGGCGGAGGCTCGCGCGCATGGCGGCGGCGGAGCCGCGCCTCTCCGGCAAGCTGCTTGTCTGGCTCCGGCCGCCGGAGTGGCGGTCCACCGCGACTCCGCCCGACGGCGGCCCGCTGCGCACCGACCCGGATTACGTCCTGCACGACGTGGCGCGCCCCCGCCGGGCGCGCGCGCTCGCCGCGGCGCTCTTCCTCGCGGCGCTGCTCGGCGCGATCGCGTACCTCTACGCGTCGCCGGCCATGGCCGCGGGCCCGCTGTGGGCGGGGGCGGCGGTCCTCCTTGCGGCGCTCGCGGTGGTCGGCGCCCTGCTCGACGGGCCGAGCCTGCCGGCGCCGGCCCAGGGCGCGGCGGCCGCGAGCTCTCCGAAGGAACTGCCAATCTCGCCGGCCTGAGCGGCGGGAGCAGTCCTGAAGAGCGACAAAGAGTTTCGGGAAGATTCCCAGGGAGGCGGGGGGTTGAATCCCACCCGTCTCCCCGTCTCCCCGTCTCCCTGCTCAATTTCTCGCTGAGAGTCCCAGCAACGTGAGGGATCTGGCGGGGCTTCACCTCAGGGACATCCCCGAGGAGAGATGACCTTGACAGGAATCATATGACACGTGTATCCTATGGCTCGCGTGTCACTAAGAGCGGCCATCCTCGGCTTTCTGCGGCTCGAGCCGACGAGCGGGTACATGCTGCGGAAGCGGTTCGAGGGATCCGTCGGGGCGTTCTGGAGCGTCACGCAGAGCCAGATCTACCGGGAGCTTCACGCGCTCGAGAAAGACGGGCTCGTGGTGAGCGAGCGCGAGCCGGGCGAGGGGAAGCCCGACCGGCTGGTCTACTCGCTCTCGAAGCGCGGGATGGTCGAGCTCGACGCGTGGCTGCGGGCGCCCGTCGAGCCCCTGCACCTGCGACACCCCCTGCTCCTCAAGTTCGTCCTCGCGGCCGAGCTCCCGCCGCGGGTCCTCGACGACGTGCTCGCGAAGTACGGGGACTCGCTCGCCGCCACGCGCGCCGAGTACACCGCGCGCCTCTCGATGAAGGAGATCTTCTCGCTCGCCCGCTCGAAGCGCGAGGCGACGTTGTGGCGGCTCTCCATCGAGCACGGGCTCGCCTGGTGCGACGCCGAGCTGGCCTGGGTCGACAAGGCGCGGCGTGAGCTCCGGCCAAAAAGAGGTCGTCGATGATCGGGTTGCCTGTCGCGCTGGCGCTGCTCGCCGTGGTCTGGGGCGTGCTCTGGAGGCGCTCGCGGTTTCCGTGGGTGAAGTCGCCTGGGCGCCCGCAGCAACGAGGCCGTGGCGGCGTCGTCCGCACCGTCCACTTCCCGGCTGTCGACGGCACGAAGCTCGAAGGCTGGCTGTTTCTGCCGGACGACGCGCGTGCGCCGCCGGTGGTGCTGATGGCGCCTGGCCTCGGCGGCACCAAGGACGGCTTCCTCGAGGAGTTTGCGTGGGTCTTCGTGGAGCGCGGGCTCGCGGTGCTGGCCTTCGACTACCGTTGTTTCGGTGGGTCCGAAGGCCTGCCGCGGCACTGGGTCGCGCCGCCCCGGCACCGCGAGGACTACGAAGCGGCGATCGCCTTCGTGCAGCGCGACCTCGGCGCGTCGGTGGACTCGTCGCGAATCGCCCTGTGGGGCTCGAGCTTCTCGGGCGGCACCGCGCTGGTGGCCGCCGCGCGCCGTGACGACGTCCGCGCGGTGGTGGCCCAGTGTCCGTACCTGAAGACGCCGCCGCGGCTCGAGCCGCGCGGCCTCTCGATGGCGCGCTTCGTGTTCCTTGCGACGCTCGACATGCTGGGCGTCTTCCCGCCCGTGTATGTGCCGCTCTTCGGGCGCCCCGGCGAGTGGGCGTTCGCGACGAGCGTGGAGAACCCGAGCGCGGCCGGACTGGAGGGGCCGCTCGGCTCGGATTTCTGGCGACTGCTCCCCAGGCCGCCTCTCGGCGGGTGGGAGAACCGGATGCTGGCGCGCGGCCTGGCGACCCTCGACGAGTGCGTCCCGATGAACGAGCTCGACAAGGTGAGGTGCTCGGTGCTCTTCGTCGCGGCGCATCGCGACGACATGGTTCCGCGCGCGTACGTCGAGGAGGCGCACGCGCGGCTGCGGGACCGCAGCGAGCTGGCCGGGTACGACTGCGGCCACTTCGACCTCTATGTAGGCCCGGCGCACGCGGAGAATGCTCGCCGGCAGGCCGAGTTCCTCGCCGGCGAGCTTCGCCCCCGCGGGGCGGCGCTAGGCCCCTCGTCCTGCGGAGCCCCGCTCGTCGATCCACGCGCGCGCTAGCTCGAGCGTGCGCGCGTTCTCCTCGACGCGCTGGAGGAACTGCGCGCGCCGCGCGGCGTCGTCGAGCTGGGCGGCGACGTCGAGGAGCCTCGTCCGGGCGTGCGCGATGGCGGTCCGGGCCGCCGGGAGGTCGCCCGCCGCGAACAGCGCCTCGGCGTGGACCAGGCGGGCGAACGCCTCGCCCTCCTCGACCATGCCCAGCCGATCGAGCAACGCGACCGCCGCGCGCGCCTCGGCGAGCGCCTCGGAGGTCTCGCCGCGCGCGAGCAGGACGGCCGAAAGCGTCGCCCGCGCCAGCACGACGAGCGGACCTATCCTCTCCAGCTGCGCCACGGCGCGCCGGGCCTCGGCCTCGGCGCCCGCGAGATCGCCCGCGCGCATCAGGCACCCGGCGAGGTAGGTGCGCGACGCGCCAGCGAGCCGGCGATCCCCCTGCGCCTCCAGGAACGCGATGGCCTTCGTCAGGGCCTCGCGCGCCTCGTCGAGCGCGCCCAGGCGGCAGAGGGGCGCGCCGAGGGTGCTCCACGCGACCGCCATGCAGCCGTCGAGGCCCATGCGCTCGGCGTCCGCGAGCGCGGCGCGGAGGATGGTCTCCGCCTCGGCGTACGCGCCGAGCTGGTGCTCCTCGAAGCCGAGATCGAGCCGGCAGAAGCAGGCCAGGCGCAGGTTCCCCGCGCGCTCGTGGGACGCGATCGAGCGCGCGAGCAGCGCCCGGCTCGAGCCGTGCCGGCCCGCGTACAGCTCGCGCCAGGCGCGCTCGCGGAGGACGACCCCGCTCACGGCCGGGTCGTCGCAGAAGCGCTCGGCCGCGGCGTCGATGAGCGCCTGGAGCGGCGTGGCGTGCGCGTAGAGGCCGCTGATCGTCAGGTAGAGCGCCGTCCCCGCGGACGCCGCCAGGAGCGCGCCCGTCGCGCCCTCTCCCGTCCAGGCGTCCGCGAGATCGCCGCTGAGGCTGGCGAGGCGATCGTGCTGCCCCAGCCGGGCCAGCACGACCGCGGCCTCGCGCACGGCGGCGTACCAGGGCGCGCTGCGCCGGGGCAGCTCCTCTACCGCCATCGTCGCCCAGCGCGCGGCCTCGACGAGCTCGCCGCGCCAGTGGTGCGCCTCGGCCCGGTGCAGGAGGACCTCGCCGCGCGCCTCGCCGCTGATGCCGAGCTCGATGGCGCGCCCGGTCGACGAGAGCACCACGACGAGGTCGTTCGCGGCGAGCGCCTGCGCCGCGGCCTGGTGGTAGAACGCGGCGGCGCGCAGCGGCTCGCCGCCCCGATCGAAGTGCTCCGCGATCACCGCGGCCGAGGGCTCGGCCGCGCGCTGGAGCCACTCGCCGGCGAGCCGGTGGCCGAGCGCGCGATCCTGGTCGGTGAGCATCCCGTAAGCCGCCTCGCGCACGAGCGCGTGGCGGAAGACGAGCTCCCGCTCTCCCTCGAACCTCGCCTCGTCGCGCGCGCCGATCCACTCCAGCCGCTCGAGGCGATCGAGGTGATCCGCGAGCCCGGAGACGCCGCCGGGGCCGCCGAGCAGCGCCTCCACCGCGCCCCGCCAGAACACCCGCCCGAAGATGCTCGCCGCGCGCAGCACCTGCCGCGCCGCGCTGTCGAGGCGCTCCAGCCGGGATTGCACCATCGCCAGCACGGTCTCCGGAAGCGCGCCCTGGCTCCCCTCGGACGTCGCCCGGATGAGCTCCTCCAGGTAAAACGCGTTGCCGTCGGCCTGCGCCACGAGCTGCGCCACGGTCTCGGCGCTCACCCCGTCGCCGAGGACGTGCCGCACGAGCCGCGCGCCCGCCCGGGAGCTCAGCTCCTTGAGCCGGAGCTCCTGGAGATCCCTGTGGGCCCAGAGCCCGGGGAACAGCGTGTACACCTCGGGTCGCGCCAGGGCGAGCACCAGGAGGGGCTGGTCCACGAGCCGGCGCAGGGCGTCGTTGATGAACTGGACGGTGGGCAGGTCGCCCCAGTGCAGGTCCTCCAGCACGAGGAGGAGCGGCTGCGCGGCGCACGCGGCCGAGGCGAAATCGAGCCAGGCCCTGCGCATCTGATCGCCCATCAGCGGGGCGTCCTTGCGGGCGGCGCGGAGGGGCGCGCTGTCCTCGTCGGGGAACGGCGTGCCCAGGAGCTCGCCGAGGAACTCCGCCACGCGCTGCGCGTCGGCCGCGCGGACGCGCTCGGTCACCCGCGCGAGCAGCTTCTCCCGGCGCGCCTCGATCGGCTCTCGGTCGCGGATCCCGCACGCGCCCTGGAGGGCCTGCCGCAGCATCCCGAACGGGGCGCCCTTGCGGAGCGGGTCGCCGCGGCCGATCCAGACAGCGACGGGCTCGTCGCGCTGCCGGACGCGGCGGATGATCTCGTAGGCGAGGCGCGACTTGCCGAGCCCCGCCGGCGCGGTGACGAGCACGGCGCGCGCCCGCGACTCCTCGATGCACCCGGCGAGCAGGGCCTCGAGGGTGGCCACCTCCCAGTCGCGCCCGACGCAGGCCGTGGGCTTGCCGAGGAGCATGCGCGCTCCGCGGGCGAGCGGCTCTTCTCCCCGGAGCCACAGGCCCGCCTCGGTCTCGACGACCTCGAAGCGGGCGTCGAGCAGCGCGGCGGTCACCTCGTCGATGGCGATGGGCGCGATGGGCGTCCCGCGTCCTGCCGCCGGCGCGCCCGGGAGCTCCGCCGTGGGCTGCGCCAGCATCCGGACGGCGCGGTCGATCACGTCGCCGACGGGCCGGCCGCCCGTGACCTCCACGCGGCCGGTCGTGAGGACCACCGGCCTGTCCCCGCCGGCGGCGCGGAGCAGGAGCGCGCAGCGGGCCGCCTGCGCTGCCTGATCCGTCGCCACGCCCGCTCCCAGGAGGATCACCAGGATCGACCCGTCCGCCAGGAGCTCCAGGCACGCGCCGAGCGCCTCGATCTCCCGGCGCAGCTCCGGCGACACGACGGCGACCACCGTCTCGGAGTCGGCCCGCCCCGGGGAAACGGCGAGCCGCGGCCCGGGCCCCATCAGCGCCACCGAGAGCACGCGCCGCTCCTTGTGGGTCAGCGAGGACTGGCGGCGCTGGTTCGAAGGCGGCGGCTCCGACGGCGCGCGCGCCAGCGGCGAGACGCCCATGGCCTCGAGCGCCGCGGCGATCTCCGCGCCGTCGCGGGGGCGGTCGTCCGGGTTCTTGGCGAGCATCCGGGCGCAGAGCGCGTCGAGGGCGGGGGGGACGCCGGGGCAGAGGGAGCTCATCCGCGGCACCTCGTCGAGGAGGATCTTCGCGAGGACGGCCATCAGGTGAGCCCCGCAGAAGGCCGGCTGGCCGGTGAGGCACTCGAACAGCACGCAGCCGAGCGCGAAGACGTCGGCGCGCGTGTCGACGTCCTGCCCGCTCCGGGCCTGCTCTGGCGCCATGTACGCCGGGGTCCCGAGGAAGGCGCCCGTCCGCGTGAGCCGCGTGGCGTCGGGGATCCCGGCGATGCCGAAGTCGAGCAGCTTCACGCGCGCGGCGTCGCCGTTCACCAGGAACAGGTTGCTCGGCTTGAGATCGCGGTGAACGATGCCGCGCGCGTGGACCGCCGCGAGCGCGGCGGCGGCGCCCACCGTGAGCGCGATCGCCTCGTCCACGGTGAGCACCCGGCGCTGGAGCCGCTGCTCGAGGTCCTCGCCGTCGAGCCACTCCATGGCGAGCCACGGCGCGCCCGAGGCGCCGAGCCCGTGCGCGACGTAGCGCACGATACCTGGGCAGGAGAGCTCTGCGAGCACCCTGGACTCGCGAGAGAGGCGCGATTCGTCGCCGAATTTCTGTTCGTCGAGGCACACTTTGACGGCCACGACCTCGCCCGAGCGCCGATCGACCGCCTGGAAGACCGCCCCCATGCCGCCGGCGCACGCCCGGCCCACGATCTCGAAGCGGCCTCCGAGCACTTCCCCTGGTTGCATCCCCTCGAGTATCGGCGTCCTCGCCCGTGAAAGTCCACGGCGAGCGCCGGGGCTGGCCGCCGAGGCCGACATCGGGGCAGGCGCGGAGCGTCGCCCCCGTGTCCGTGGCCAGCCTCGCCGCCGTCGGTCCAGCAGAGGGCGAGGAGCCATGGGACGATTTCTTGTGGAGGATTCTGAGTCCTCTCTCCCCCAGAGGCCTGACTCCGTTCCCCGAGACCGGTGTTCCGATCCTCCGCAAGCGGCTCAGATCAAGTGACGACTTCTCTGACATGGGGGGACGACGTGTGCCGGTGCGCGCCGCGCGGCGCTTGGCTCTGGAGCATCGCCCCGCCGGGGGCGAAGCCGGGCCGACGTGGACGAGCGTCCGCAGGCCGTGGAGCATGTATAAGGAGGCCCCTTCGAAGGGTGCCTGAGCTGCTGATTGGGTGTCGCTTTCCAAGGAGAGCGGAACACATGGTTCTAAAGAATGCTCTCTCACCCCGGCATCCCGGGGGCAGGCCTCCGCTGACCGTCGGCTGGCCGAAGCGCCTTGAACGACGCGGGCTCGCCCCGGGCAGCGGCCGCCTCGGCGAGCGTGCCCCTCCGCGCATCGCTGGGCCGCTGGGCGACGCGCAACGCCCCGTGCCAGATGGACGGGATGGACGGGATGGACGGGATGGACGGGATGGACGGGATGGACGGGACCGACGCCGCCCCGCTCCCGGCGACATCCGCTCGCGCCGCGAGCGGTTTGCGCCATGACGATGACAACCGGTCACAAGGCCGCTCCGTCGCTGCCGGCGAGGCGCCGCCCCGACGGGTGCACGCTGCACGGTGCGTGCCAGCAAGCCGCGGTGCAGCGGCCAGAGCGGCCAGAGGGGCCAGCGCGGCTAGAGCTAGACGTGGAGCACAAGGGAGGCAGCGAGAATCCCAAACTATTCAAAAAATTCGAACATCAACTTGCCACCGAACCCCGACTTGCTATATCTTACATGAAGTATGATGCGCCTAGCTCTCGCATATTCTTCATCTTTGTAGGAGAGCAACCGCATTCGAGGCGCGCTTCTTCTGTCGCTGTGTCACCTGCTTGGCTGGTAAAAAGCCACGAAGAATCTTCTGCTCAAGGCCGCTGTACATCCTAGCTAAATTGGCTCTCGACGAACCGTCGAGATGATGCGAGCCAGTTGGTTCGCTGGACGGGTTGGTGTTGTCATCGTCACGGTACGGCGATTCGTCCGGAGCGACGGGCGCCGTCACATGGCCTTGAACGAGCGGAGCGCGACGATTCCATGCCTCGTCGAGCTCTGGTCCGCTGTACTCGTGTGATTCGAGCTCGAGGCTCCAAATCGGCACCCGACGGCGGAGGTTCATTCGGCATAGGGTCGATGTCCTGAAGTGAGAGGGAGCAGTCCATCGTGAACAAGAACATTCTGTCTGGCGCTGCCTTGGTAGCAGCCATTTCCGTTGGTATTGCCGCAGGGGCTCCCAGCACCGCCTATGGTGCGACCGCCTCTGTTGGCGTTCCCGCTATCGACGTATCTGAGCTGACGATCTCGAAGGTGCAGCTGGCGTACGCGATGCGCCGTTACACGGCGGAGGCGCTGACGAACGCCTATCTCGCGAGGATCGCGCAGTACGAGTCGTCCTACAACGCGTTCACCTCGATGAACCCGAACGCCATCGCGCAGGCGCGCGAGATCGACAGGAAGCGGAGGAACGGCGTGGCCCTCGGCCCCCTGGCCGGGATCCCCGTCGTCATCAAGGAGTCGATGGATCACGTCGGCTTGCCGTCGACGGCGGGCTGGGCTCCGCTCAGCTCGCAGGTCGCCGGCGGTGTCGATCTGTTCCCCATCAAGAACTCCGTCGTCGTCGATCGGTTGATCGCCGCCGGGGCCATCATCCTCGGGAAGACGAACATCCCGGCCTTCAGCGACGACGGCACCCGGGCGAACAGCAGCTGGGCGGGGCCCACCTACAACGCCGTGGACCCGACCCTGGTGCCCGGGGCGAGCAGCAGCGGCACAGCCACGGCGGTGGCCGGCAATTTCGCCGTGCTTGGCCTCGCGGAGGAGACGGGGGGATCCATCCAGAACCCTGCGGCCGCGCAGAGCCTCGTCGGCATCAAGCCGACGTTCGCCCTCGTCCCCACGGCCGGCGTCGTGCCCCTGGCCGCCAGCACGAGAGACGTGGTGGGCCCCATCGCGCGGACTGTCCGCGACGCGGCCATGGTGATGGATATCCTCGCGGGCTACTCCCCGGAGGATCCCAAGACGAGCCTGTCCAATGGACACCTGCCCGTGGGGGGCTACACGAGCCGGCTGAGCAAGACCGCCCTCTGCGGAAAGCGAATCGGCCTGTACGGCTCGGGGTGGCGCAACGGCAGCCTGTCTCCCGAGACGCAAGCGCTGTACGAGGAAGCGATCGAGGAGCTGGAGGACGAAGGCGCGATCGTCGTCGCAGATCCCTTCGCCGGGAGCGGCTTCGCCGATCTGGCCTTGCCGGATGAGCCCTATGACATGCGAGGGACGGAGTCTGTGGCCTACGACTTCCAGCGCTACCTCAAGGGGGTCAAGGTCGGCGGGAATGTCGTCGGCTCGATCGACGGACTGGCGGCCCTCACGGGGATATCTCCGTTCGATCCCGTCGGCGGGCCGCTGTCCTGGTACGTCGACGAGCTCCCCGTGCTGGCCGCCTCGCTGCTCTTCCCCGAGGTCGCGCCCGATCTGTCGGGCTTCTGGGCCCTGCGGGACCAGTACGTGAACGTCTTCGATTCGGTGATGGCGGCGCACGATCTGGACGGCCTCGCGTTTCCGCAGACCTATGACACGGTGCCGGAGCTCTCTGGCTCGGACACCTATCCCGCGACGACGGAGTCTGCGATCAACATCGCGGGCTTGCCCGGGGTGGTCGTGCCCGCTGGTCAATACAGCGACGGGGCTCCCTTCAGCCTGATCTTCGTCGGCCCTCACTGGAGCGAGGCGGAGCTGCTCGGGTTCGCCTACGATTACGAGCAGGCGACTCAACACAGGATCGAAGCTCAGCTGACCTCGTGGTGAGCTCGCGCCTCGCACCTCCGGCGCTGCCGGGGTGCGAGGGACGAGCGTGGCCGGCGCGGCCCTCACGGGCCGCTGCCGGCGCGCTCGTACCTGAGAGCGAGAGCGTCGTACCCGCAAGCTGTGGAGTGAAAGCGGCCCGGCGGGCGGCTAGAGGTCGGCCGGGCTTCGACCCCGCCAGGCTCGAGGCGCGCGCCGTCGCTCAGCCCTCATCGTCGTGGTGACGATGCCCCCCAGGGACACCAGGAAGCCGGCGGCACAACCGGAGGACGGTGCCAGGGCGCCAAGGCGCACGCTGGCACACCCGCGGCACAGGTTGCGTGTTGCACCGTCGTTTGGCCGTGGTTTTGGACGGCCGTCGGGTTGGCGCCGGTCATGCAGTGGTGGACGCCATGACGACGAAGAACGCTTCCATGCTGTTGATCCTGGCGCCCCTCCTGCTGGCCGCCTGTGACGTGAGCTTCATCGAGGGCGCGATGAACGACGGCGGCGCGAACGACCCCGCCGATCCGCGGCGCGAGAGCGGTTCGAACGACCCCGCCGATCCGCGGCGCGAGAGCGGCTCGATCGACACTGCGGGCAGCGGCAGCTCCGGGGGCGACGCCGAGCCAGGTGATGCGTTGCCGGCTGTCGCCTTGACGCGCGCTCAGATGGAGGTGCTCTGGGACCGGTACTGGGAGAGCCAGGGTGACATTGGAGGCAGCAGCGGGTCGGGCGGCGGCCCCGCGCTCGATCCCAATGACCTCTTCCTTCGTGCATCGGATCTCGGTGTCTCGTGCGGCTCGCCGACCACGCATCTCACCTGCGGCGGGCACTGGGCGCTGAGCATCGTGCTGCCCAGCGCCTACCAGCAGGTCGGCGTCTACGATCTCGAGGATCCCGCGCTCGTCAGCTATAGCCACATGAGCGAGACGGGCGAGCCCTACTCTCCGCAGCCGGACGACTGCCCGTGGGGCGGTGGGTCGTTTGGACCGGGCACGCTCGAGATCCTCGCCATCGACGAGGCCGAGGTGCGCTTCCGTCTCAGCGTGGGCTCGCTCTGGGAAACCGATCCCAGCGGCGAGTACACAGCTCCGCGCTGCCCCTGAGGCAGCGGGTTACCGCGGCTCTCGCGACACGGTGTCGATCAGCCTGTCGAGGAACTGCCATCCTGGCAAGCCGCCACCCTGGCCAGGGCGGGTGAAAGCGCGGCTCTCCGCCGCGCTTCGCGGGCACGGAACGTGAAACACGTGCTCGCATGGCCATCGAGACGATACCCATCGATCGCGAGGACCGCCTCACCGGCGTCCTCCTTGGGACGGCGGTCGGCGACGCGCTCGGCCTGCCCAGAGAGGGCCTGTCGCGCCGCCGCGCCGCTCGCCTCTTCGGCGCGTCGCCGATCGAGCACCGCTTCGTGCTCGGCCGCGGGATGATCAGCGACGACGCCGAGCACGCGTGCATGACGGCCCAGGCGCTCCTGGCCGCGCCGCGGGACGCGGCGCGGTTCGCGCGCGCGCTCGCGTGGCAGCTCCGCGGCTGGCTCGCCTCGCTGCCGGCAGGCGTCGGTTACGCCACCTTGCGGGCGATCCTCAAGCTGTGGCTCGGGTTCTCTCCGGAGCGGAGCGGCGTCTTCTCCGCGGGCAACGGCGCCGCGATGCGCGCGCCGATCCTGGGCGCGGCCCTCGCGCTCACGCCTTCGCGCATCGATTCCATGGTGCGCGTGTCCACGCGCCTCACGCACACCGATCCACGCGCCGAGGAGGGCGCGCGGATCATCGCGCTCGCGGCCGCGTATGCCGCTGTGCGCGCGCCCGAGCAGGTGAACTCGGCCGAGCTGCTCGCGCTGCTCCGCGAGCGCGTCGCGGACGAGGAGCTCCGCCGCAGGCTCGACCGCGCGGCGGAGCTGCTCGGCCGGCGCGCCTCGGCGGAGGACTTCGCCGCGGTTATAGGCCTCCATCAGGGCGTGAGCGGCTTCATCGTGGACACCGTTCCAGCGGCCCTGTTCTGCTGGCTCGCGCACCCGGGCGATTTCCGCCGCGCGGTGGAGGACGTGATCCTGCTCGGCGGCGACGCCGACAGCACGGGCGCGATCGTCGGCGGCCTCGCGGGCGCGACGGTGGGGGCGCGCGGGATCCCGCGAGCGTGGCTCGACGGGATCGCCGATTTCCCGCGGTCGATCGCGTGGATGCGGCGGCTCGGCGCGCGGCTCGCGCGGGTGTTCCGGGGCGACAACGACGAGGGCGCCGCGGCGGGGGAGGAGCGAACCGCCCGAGCGGAAGGGCCTCTCGGCCTCTTCTGGCCGGCATTGCCGTTGCGCAACCTGGTCTTCCTGGCGCTGGCGCTGGGCCACGGATTCCGGAGGATGCTGCCGCCTTATTGAGCTCCGAGCGCCCCCTCCACGGGACCGCTCCCGAAGCCGTTCGCGCGCTGGCTCGATGGATCGGGGCGTCTGCTCGACCGCGGTACGGCTCGATCGGAGCGGCCTTTGCGCGCCGCGCGCCCTCGGCCATGGCATGCTGCCTCTCCCGGGCCGCCCCATGCTCTTCGTCACCCACACCCCGCCTCCCCCACTCGGCCGCTTCGTCCGCCTGCTCTGGTACTACGCTGCCCCCGAGCTCCCCGACCTGCTGGAGCGCGTGCTTCCCAGCGGCGCCATGAGCCTCCTCATCAACCTCGCCGAGGACGAGCTGCGCTGGTACGACGGCCCTGCCGAGCACGGTGCTGCCGATGGCGGCGCCGCCCGCTGCCACCGCCTCTCCGGCATCGCCGTCTGCGGCGCCCACGCCGAGCACTTCGCGATCGACACGGCGGAGCAGCGCGCGATCGTGGGCGCGGAGCTCTCCCCGGGCGGCGCGGCCCCGTTCTTCGGCCTGGACGCCGCGGCGCTCGGCGGCGCCCACGTCTCGCTCGACGCGCTGTGGGGGCGCGAGGCCGCCCTCGTCCGCGAGCGCGTGCTCGAGGCGAAGACCCCCGCGGAGCGGCTCCGCGCGCTCGAGTCCGCCCTCGCGTCGCGGCTCCTCCGCCCGCGCGCGCCGCTCGAGCGCGATCCCTCGGTCGATTTCGCGCTCGCCGCGTTCGCGGACCCGTCCCGCGCGTGGACCGTGGCTGACGTGACAGGGCAGCTCGGGATGAGCTCGAAGCGGTTCATCCGGAGCTTCACCGAGCGGGTCGGCCTCACCCCGAAGCGTTATTGCCGTGTACAGCGCTTCCAGCAGGCGGTCTCCGCAATCGAGCGCGGCGAGCGCGTCTCCTGGGCGGGCGTCGCGGCCGCGTGTGGCTATTACGACCAGGCGCACTTCATCCACGACTTCCGCGCGTTCGCCGGCCTCACGCCCACCGAGTACGTGACCAGGCGCCGCGAGCGGAACCATGTCCCGCTCGACGGCTGACCACCGGCGATGGCCGAGCCGGCGCTGGCCGAGCCGGCTCGGCAGGCCGGCATGTTTTTACAATACCCGCTCCAGCCGCGTGGGCATCCTTCGCCCATGACCCAGCGACCCCACCCCATCGCCCCGCCCCCGTACCACGCCGTCGTGCCGCACATCGTCGTCGCCGGCGCGCCCGACGCCATCGCGTTCTACAAGAAGGCGTTCGGCGCGACCGAGAAGCTGCGCCTCGCCGACCCCAAGCTCGGCGGCGCCATCGTCTGCGCCGAGCTCGTGATCGGCGACTCCATCATCAGCATCGCCGACGAGGCCCCCCAGTGGAACGCGCGCGGCCCGAAGGCGCTCGGCGGCTCGCCGATCGTCCTCACGCTGAACGTCGAGGACCCCGACGCGGTCGCCGCGCGCGCCGTCGAGGCGGGGGCCAAGATCATCTACCCGATCGCGGACCAGTTCTACGGCCGGCGAGAGGGCAGGATCGAGGACCCGTTCGGGCACCAGTGGATCCTGTCGGCCGTCATCGAGGACGTCTCGGTCGATGAAATGCAGGTGCGCATGGCGAGGTGGTGGGAAGAGCAGGGCCCGAGCGGCGCCTGACCCGCGCCGCGTCGGCCGCGCCGCCGCCCGCGGGGCGGCGCGGCCGCAGGCTCACCGGGCCCAACGCTTCCTGGCGCGGAGCGTGGGCGCGGCGGCCCTCGCCGGCTCCGGCTCGTGCGGCAGATCGTGCGGCGTGGCGCCGCACGTCACGCAGGCCTCCTGCCTCGTGGATCTCGGCGCGTGCGACGACTCCGGCGCCATCCCGGCGTCGGGCCAGCCGCACGACACGAGCTCGCTCCCGGCGTCCGTCGGCGTGAGCGAGTCCGCCATCGAGTGCACCGAGCGCTTCATCTCGGTGAGGCGCGCCAGCTGAAGGACGAGCGCCGTGAGCCGGGCCGGATTGAACGGCTTGAGCAGGACGTGGTGATACACGGCCTCCTTCGAGCGCGTGTACTCCTCGGCGCCGGTGATGAGGAGACAGCTCGTGTACACGGGCATGTTCGCCACCCTCCGGAGCAGCTCGTCCCCTTTCATCCCAGGCATCACCACGTCGGAGCAGACCAGGTGAAACTCCCTGGTCTCGAGCAAGACGAGCGCCTGCTCCGCCGATGTACATTCCACGACGTCGACGTCCCCGGAGAGGACCGCGGAAATGGACCTCAGCGCCCTCTCGTCGTCGTCGACGACGAGGACGCAATACTTTCGTCGGGAAGACGAGATCGCGGCGTCCCTGTGCTGACCCTGCGAAGAGGTGCGATGGGCTCTTACGGTCGATGACACGGTGGCTGCCTCCCTGCGACGATCGCGGGCCCGCATCTCCTGCCGCTGTGCCGCGGAAGTGCGCGAGCGCGCTTGCGTGGTGTCGATGGCCTGCACGGCGGCACCCCCCGGCGCCGACGGCCTCTTCCATCGAGGTGTACACGACGATGTTTGTTCGAGTCAACCGCGCAACATGCCCTCTCGACAGACCAGCATGAAGATCTCGAGTTCCGTTCGACCTGCTTGGACGGTGTCGCGGAGGCGCTCGGGACGTCGAAGATGCAACGCGAACGGCCCAGTTCAGCGCGGCTGCGGGCGCCCGCCTCGGGTCACGATCGCGATGCATGCCGGAAACAAATGCAACTTGTTAGAATCTTCACATGGCTAGCGTGTGAACTGCAGTACTCGCGGTGCCCTTCTTCTCCTCTTCGCGCGGCTGGCACTCACGGCTGATCGGGATTTCCCTGTTTCTGTCGGGATTTCCCCCTCTCGCAGGTGCCCTGTTCCTCTCGCGGTGTCGTTTCGTGCTCGTGGCGTGCGCGGCGATCCGCACGAGCGCCGGCGCGCTCATCACGGGGGGACGGATCTCACCTGCTCCGACTTTGCGAACCTGGTTCGTCCGGGTGTCCTTCCGCGACCTTCACGTCCGTGCCGTGCCCTCAGGCTCCCTGACAGCTTGGCTGGGACCACCTCTCCTGCGAGCGACGACGGCGACGTCAACAGCGCATATCGGCTCGCGGATCCGGGTTCGTCGGACGGGCTCGCGGGGACCGTGGTCGCCGATCACGCCGACGCCATCGGGCACCACGATCGTTGGGAGCTGCGCGCCGCTGCCGGTGCCGGCGAGGTTGCCTGGTCGCGGTTCGAGCGCGGGCTTTCCGCAGCAGGGCGCGGTTCCGGGATGAGCAGCTCGTCCAGCTCTACGGGGCTATCGCCGACGAGCTGCTCGACCAGCTCCACGGCGCCCCGCGTCCCGGGAAAGTGCTCGGCGGGGACCATCGCGACCGCGACGAGGCGCACGCGCGGCGGCCCGAAGCTCGCATTGGCCTCGCGATCGAACTCCCGGTTCCCCGACGGGCGGCAGCGGCAGCCTGCGCCCGGACACAGGCGGATTCCATTGTAGGTCTCGCTGCTTTTCCACTATATCCGAGAAATGTCGTCCCTCTCCCCCGACAGCTCCGTACCGTCGGCGCGCGTCGAGAAAGAACGGGATTTCTACCGCATGCTCCTGGAGCTCGGTCAGGCCGACGAGATCGATCCGTTCCTCTCGGACGCGCTCGCGCTGATCGTCGAGATCAGCGGGGCTATCCGGGGGTACATCGAGCTGATGTTCGCTCCCGACGACCGAGAGCCCGCGTTCTGGGTCGCGCACGGGTGCGAGGACCAGGACATCGCGAAGATCCGCGCGGCGTTCTCGCGGGGGGTCATGGCCGAGGCGCTCGCAACCGGGCGCACGATCAGCACGGTATCTGCGCTCCTCGACCCTCGCTTTCGCTCGAGCAAGAGCGTCCAGCAGAACCGTATCGAGGCGCTGATCTGCGCGCCGGTCGGCTCGGCTCCCCCGGTGGGGGTAGTCTACCTGCAGGACCGCGCGCAGAAGGGGCCGTTCTCCGAGGAAGACCGGCGGCACGTCGAGGTCTTCGCGCGGCACATCGCTCCGTTCGCCGATCGGCTGCTGCTCCGGAGGCGCCGGTCGGACGAGGCGGACTCGACTCGTCTTCCTCGCCGCACGCTGCGGGCGGACGACATCGTCGGCAGGAGCCGCTCCCTCGCGGAGATGCTCGCGCAGGTCGCGGCGGCGGCTCCGCTGGACGTCGCGGTCCTGCTCACGGGGGCCTCCGGCACAGGCAAGACGCAGCTCGCCCGCGTGATCCACGAGAGCAGCCCGCGGGCTCACGGGCCGTTCGTTGAGCTGAACTGCGCGGCGCTCCCGGAGGGGCTCCTCGAGAGCGAGCTGTTCGGCGCGCTGCCAGGCGCGCACTCGACGGCGGCGAGGAAGATCGAGGGCAAGGTGGCCGCCGCGGAGCGTGGCACTTTGTTTCTCGACGAGATTGGGGATCTGAAGCCCCACGGACAGGCCAAGCTGCTCCAGCTGCTCCAGTCCAAGGAGTATTACCCGCTGGGCGGGACGCGGCCTGTTCGGGCCGATGTGCGCGTGATCGCCGCAACGAACATCGATCTCAAGGTGGCAGTCCAGCGCAAGGAGTTCCGTGAGGATCTGCTGTACCGGCTCCAGGTGTTGCCGATCCGGCTCCCGTCGCTCACCGAGCGAAGGGAGGATGTCGCGCTCCTCTCAAAGCACTTCTGCGCGAAGACGTGCAAGGCCCATGGCTTTTCCCGTCTCCAGCTCAGCGTGGACGCGATCTGCGCGGTGGAGGCGGCGGAGTGGAGCGGCAACGTGCGCGAGCTCGGGCACGCCGTGGAGGCCGCCGCCATCCGCGCGGCGGCGGAGGGGGTCGTGCAGATCGAGCGGCGGCACCTGTTCCCGGCGGCGGCGGGGGCGAGCCGACCGGAGAAGGGGGCCGTCGCTCCGGTCGAGGTTGGGCCGTACAGGGGCCTGACCTTCCAGGAGGCGACTCGCCGGTTCCAGGCTGCGCTGCTCCGCGACGCGCTGGAGGAGAACGGCTGGAACGTGACCGAGGCCGCGGCGAAGCTCGATCTCGCCCGCTCCCACGCGTACAGGCTGGTCCGCGCTTTCGACCTCTCGCGGCGGTGATGGGGGCGTCCCCTCCTGGGGGATCCGCGCCGGGGGTCGACGGGCAGAGCGGGCTGAATCGACCGAGCCGGAGAGGCCCGACATAGGCCGGGGCGGCAGGTGACGCGTTCGAACCGAGGGACCGCGCCGGCACCGGGGCGCTTCCCGCCGGCCTGCAGGAGGCGGAGCACGGCCTCAGGAGGCGACTCGCCGGCTCCTGGCCGCGCTGCTCGGCCTCGCCTACGCCCACGCGTGGAAACCGGTCCACATTTTACCTCTCTCGGCCGTGACGGTGCCGTCTCTTCCAGGGGATCCCGTGGAGGGGACGGGCGTCCCTTCCAGGGGACGCGTGCCCTTTCCCAGGGATCGCCCGCCCAGCTGAACGCGCCTGACGGACCGCCTTTCGCAGCCTCGAGCCTGGCGGTGCGCTCATGGCATATCCAATGCAAACAATGCAAAAAAAGGTGCACCCGAGGGGGTCGGCAGCTGCGCGCGCCCGCTGGGATAGAGCCGCACGCCGCCCAGTTTGCGCGAACAACGACGCACTGATCTCCGAGAGGAATCGACTCACATGAATATCACAGGCAAGCTGTTCACGATCACCAATCTGGAGACATTCGTCGCCAGCTACGTGAAGACCAACGGCAGGCCGACCGAAGGCTTCGCGCACCTCGGCAAGACTCGCGTTCACCTCGCGACCGACCTGCCGAACGGCCAGTTCTCCGGCAGCTTCATCCCGTCGATGTCGTTCAGTATAGATTCGAATGACCGGGGTGATTTTTCATTCGCGATCCCAAGTTCGCTCGCGAGTTCCCGCGGTCAGGTCATCGCATTCCGGACGACCATGATGCCACACCCGGTCCCGGGGTTCCCCCCGATCCGGATACTGGATCCGCTCTATCGCTCCAAGCCGTTCAGGTTCAGCGACGTTTCCACGCAGGAGCAGCAGACGGTCCAGAAGATCTTCATCGCCCAGCTGACCACGCCGGACGACCAGGGGATCTCCCAGACGAAGCTCAACCTGACGCTGACGCCCATCCGCAAAAACCTGGAGCTGGACAGCCTGAAGGCCACCATCCTGAGCAGCCGGGTGAACGTGCATGCGACCAAGAGCGGCGGCGACCTGAAGTTCTCTGCGTTCGTGCGCGGTTCCACCTCCGACGACCTGGGGCGCGTCATCGACGTCAAGGCCGGGGAGATAGATATCGATCTGCCGGGACCGGACTGCATCGTCGGCCTGTGTGTGGACGAGGGGCAGATCGAGGAGCAGATCCGGAAAGGCCTGTCTCGGCTTTCCAGCGAGCTCAGCAAGGACCTGCGTACGGCGGTCAAGAAGCGACTGCCGGGAGTCGGCGATTTGGCCAGCATCTCGGTCTGGAGGTGCCGATTCGTCCAAACAGGGACCCGGACCATCAAGCTCCCCATCACCAACCAGGCCTTCGAGTTGCCGATCATGTCGGTCGTGCCCGATATCGCCATCGGCGTCCTGGAGAATTTTCGGGCGGACCTGTACTGAGCGGCGCGAGGTCCCATGGACCGTGGATCAAGACCAGCACGACCCATCGAGCGGTCTTGCACCGAGGCGGAGCGCCGTGCCGCTGGTTGCCTGGCGGCCAGACCTGCACCACGAGACGACCGCGCGCGATCGCGGCGGCGCAGATGCGTACCTGACGTTCGCGTCGCAGCAGCGGCTGTTTGCGATGCCGACCGGACCGGTCACAGCTGTGCATCGCGGCGGCCGGATCGACGTGTTCACGCGAGCCGACACCGGCGCGATCCTGTGGGACTGTAAACCAAATAACCGGTCGTGGAAGGCTCGGCTTCGGCTGCCGTCGCCCGGAGGAGTGGGGCGGTCGGTTCTACGGGACCGACTGCTCCACACGGCGCTGACAGGCCTGCCAGTCGGCGCGGGCCGCGGCCTCGGATATGTTCAGCAGCTCGACCCTGCGCTCAATGGGCAGGCAATCGCGGGTCGCCAACCACAGCTTCGGGTCGTCAGGGCCCCGGGGCACCTCGAGGTCCGTCCACACCCGCGCGGTCCCATCGGCGGACGCCGTGATGACACGCCGTCCGTCGGGGCTCCACTCGGCGGAGTAGACCGGTTCGGCGTGACCGCGCAGTATCAGCGGTTCGCCCTTGCCGTCCGCGCTCCAGATACGCGCGGTGCCATCCCGAGATGCGGTCAGGATGCGCTTGCCGTCCGCGCTCCACACCGCCCGAAGGACATCGTTGTCGTGTCCGGCGAGGATCACGGGTTCGCCGCTCCCATCCACGTTCCACACCCGTGCGGTCTTGTCCGTGGACGCGGTCACGACGCGCTTCCCGTCGGGGCTCCATTCCGCCGCCGAGAGGAAGGCCTCGTGGCGGGCGATGACGACCGGTTCGCCCGTGCCGTCGGCGTTCCACACGCGGGCGGTGTTGTCGTAGGAGGCTGTGACGACGCGCCGGCTGTCGGGGCTCCAGGAAGCGTACTTGACGAGGAGCTCGTGGCCGCGCAGGACCAGCGGTTCGCCCGTTCCGTCGGCATTCCAGATTCGCGCCGTCAAATCGTCCGAGGCGCTGACGATGCGCCGGCCATCGGGGCTCCACGCCGCGAAGTTCACCCTCTCGTGGTGGCCGCGCAGGATGAGGGGTGTCCCCGTGCCGTCCGCGCTCCACACACGTACGGTGTAGTCCTCCGAGGTGGTGACGATGTGCTTTCCATCGGGGCTCCACGTCGCGGAGAAGATCCTGCCCTCGTGGCCGCGCAGGATGAGGGGTGTCCCCGTGCCGTCCGCGTTCCGCACGCGCACGGTGCGGTCCTCCGAGGCGGTGACAATGCGTCTACCATCGGGGCTCCACGCTGCCGCCGCGACCGCGGCCTCGTGGTCGCCGATCACGGGGGGCGAGCTCTGGAGGTCCGCGCTCCACACCCGTGCTGTTCCGTCCCACGACCCGCTGGCGATGTGCCTTCCGTCGGGGCTCCACGCCGCCACGAACACCACGTTCTGGTGCCCGTGGAGGACCACGGGGTCGCCCGTCCCGTCTGCGTTCCACAGCCACACCTTCTTGTCCCAGTCCGTCGCTAGGATGCGCCTCCCATCGGGGCTGAAGGTCGTGGAGAGCAGGTAGGTCGTGGACAGCCGCAGGAGCCCATGAGGGCTCAGGACGATGGGCTCGCCCGTGCCGTCAGCGTTCCATACGCGCGCCCTCCCGTCCTCCGAGGCGGTCACGATTCGCTTCCCATCGGGGCTCCACGCCGCCCAGTAGACGTCGCCCCCCTGCTCGATGTTGAAAACGAGCGGCTCGCCCGTGCCATCGGCGTTCCACACGCGCGCGGTGTTGTCCCAGGATGCGGTAACGATGTGCCTTCCATCGGGGCTCCACGCCCCAGCGGCTACCCAGCCCCGGTGACCTCGGAGGACGATGGGCTCGCCCGTGCCATCGGCGTTCCACACACGTGCCGTCTCGTCACGAGATGCGGTCAGAATACGCCGGCTATCGGGACTGTACGCCACGAGCTGGATGACGTCCCTGTGACCTCGGAGGACGATGGGCTCACCCGTGCCGTCGGCGTTCCACACGCGCGCGGTCTTGTCCGAGGACGCGGTGGCGATGTGCTTTCCATCGGGGCTCCACGCTACCGAGTACACGGTCTCGTCGTGACCGCGGAGCACGAGCGGTTCGCCCGTTCCATCGGCGCGCCACACGCGGGCAGCGCGGTCGTCGCACGCGGTGGCGATGCGCGCGCCGTCCGGGCTCCACGCGACGGACGAAATCCTGCTCGAATGGCGGAGGACGACGCTGCTGATGCTGCCGTGGAGCGCGCTGAACACCAGATCGGACCAGCCCCGCGGCACGCCCGGCGGCTCGACCTCGCGCAGGAGGGCGAGCGCGGTCGTAGGGTCGCTCCGCTCCAGCTCGCGCGCCGCCGCCATGCGCGTGGCGTTGCGCGCCTGCCTGGCCTCCTCCTGCGCGAGCGTCGCCTCCCGGTCGGCGCGCGCAGCCTCGTTCTGCGCCCGGACCGCGAGCAGCGACACGGCGACGGCGATCGCGGAGAGCGCGGCGATGACACCCGCCGCGATCCGCCATCGCAGGCGCCGCGCGCGATCGGCCAGGGCGACGACCGCGCGCAGATACCGCTCCTCCCCGCGATCGATGCCGAGCTCCGCGCCCGCGCCGCGCTCCGCCTGCCGGCGCGACAGCCACGCTCGGGCGTCGTCCGCCGCGCGGTCCCGCCAGAGGAGCCCCGCGGCCTCCGCGCCGGTCTTCCATTGCTGTGCCGCCACGCGGAGCCGGGCCAGGAACTGGGCGTCCTGCGCGCTCTCGTCGAGCCATTGCCGGAGCTTCGCCCACGTGTCGATCAGGGACTCGTGCACGAGCTCCACCGTCGCGCCGTCCCGCTCGGCAGACGCCTCGATCAGGAGGAGCCTTGCGTCGGCGAGATGATGGACCACCCGCTGAAGAGTGCCGCTGTCCTCCGCGAGCCCGGCCAGCTCGGCGATCCCCACCACGGCGCGCGTGCGCTCGGGCGTGCAGAGGCGCAGGAACACCGCCCGACAGAGCCGCTGATCGGCCGGCGAGAGCGCCCCGAGGACGGTATCCGCGTGCGTGGACAGCGCACCCGCGACCCCGCCGAGCCTCTCGTAGCTGTCGCGCGTCAGCAGGCGGCGCTCGCTATCCCGCGCCTCCCACAGCCTGGTGGCCGTGAATTGCAACAGCGGCAGCGGGCTCCGCGTCTTCTCGAGCGCGTCGAGCATGGCCTCGACGATACACTCATGCTCGAAATGAATGTCGGCCGCCTCCAGGGGTCGGGTCAGCACCTCGCGCAGGCCGGCGCGCCCCATGGGCGGGAGCAGCATGAGCCCCCGTGTCACCTCGGTCGTCAGCCATCGATCCTCGGCCACGCGGTCGAGGAAATCCGAGCGGAGGGAGAGGATCACGCGCAGCGGGGAGGACGCGTCGTCGGCCGCGCCCGCGAGGCACGCGATGAACGCGGTCCGCTCGGCTGGATCCGCGCTCAGCGTATACAGCTCTTCGAGCTGATCGACGAACAGCAGGACGTGCTGTGGACCTCCGGGCCGCCGGCACCGCGCGCGCAGCGCGGCGCCGAGCAGGCCGGGCCGGGCGCGGAGGATCGGGAGCAGCGCTTCGGGGTCGGTCAGCTCGATCGGACCGGGAGCGGCGCTCTCCAGGCTCGCGCCCCCGGTCTGGGCGAGCACATCGGCGAGCGCGGCGCACGGCCGGAGGCCAGGGCGGAGGGTGAAGGCCTCCCAGCGCTCCCCGGACCGCTTCAAGGCCGGGATCACGCCCGCGCGCACGAATGACGATTTGCCCGCGCCCGAGGGGCCGGCCACGGCCACGACCGGCTGGTTGCGCAGCCGCTCCAGGAGGCTCGCGATCTCGCGCTCGCGACCGAAGAAGCGCCCCGCGTCGGCCTCCTGGAACGCCGAGAGGCCGGCGAACGGGCTCCCATCCTCACCCAGCGAGGGTGTCTGTCGGCGGGTCGCGAGCAGCTCGAGCGCGGCGCACAGCTCCTCGGCCGAGCCGAAGCGCTCTTCCCTGCGCTTCTTCAGGCAACGATCGATGAGTTGGCCGAGCGGCCCCACGTCGGGCCGCCTCTCCCTCGCCCCGGGCATCGGCAGAGCGGGATCTGCCGTCTCGGCCAGCCGCTGCGCGACCTGCGGCGCGAACGGGTGCGCGCCGGTGCACAGCTCGAACAGGAGGAGCCCCACGGCCCAGAGATCGCAGCGAGGATCGATCTCCTCGCACCGCCATTGCTCGGGCGACATGTACGGGAACGTGCCGACGATCGTCGCCTCGTCGGTCACGGCGGTCGTGCTGGGCAGCGCGCTGGTGGTGCCCGTGACCCGCGAGATCTCCTCCTGCCCGAGCCGAGCGGCGATGCCGAAATCGAGGACCTTGATGGGCCCGGCGTCGGTCAGGACGATGTTCTCCGGCTTGAGGTCGCGGTGCACGATCCCGAGCCGATGGGCGCAGCCGAGCGCGCGCACCACGGGAATCATCAGCTCGGCCGCGAGGCCGGGCGGCACCGGGGCGGGCCCGCGATCATTCAGCCATTCGCGCAGCGTGCGGCCTTCGAGGTATTCGAGCACCATGAACGCGGTGCCGTCGATCTCGTCCACCTCGTGGATGACGACGATGTTCTCGTGCTCGCAGCGGGCCGTGGCCCTCGCCTCGACCAGGAAGCGCTCCGCGCCGCGGCCGCCGTGCTCCAGCAGCATCTTGATGGCGACCCGGCGGCCGAGCCGGGTGTCGCGCGCCAGGAACACGGCGCCCATGCCCCCCTGACCCAGCTTGCGGATGATCTCGTAGTGCTTGACGGTGGAGCCGATCGGCCACAGCGCGCGCTCGACGGTGGACGGAGCGGAGTCCCCCATCGCTCCCCGAGATCGTTCGGAGATCATTCGACCGCCCCCAGCGGCCAGGGCAGCCGTTCGGGCCGGGGGCGCTCGGCGGGCGCACGCACCCGGATCTTGCGTTGTGATGGTGCCGGCGATCGAGCGGCATCGCCGGCGAGAATCGCCGGCACGGCCACGCCGGTGAATACGCCGCCGATCGACACAACGAGCCACAAGGGGGGACGTCTGGGGGAAGATCGCTGTGGGTCATGTCGCCGCTGCGGCGCTTGCGCGAGCATCGGGGCGGGTTGCATCCGGTGGCATGCTATACCCACATTCCGGAGCGGCGCGACGGCACGGAACGCGCCGGGTTGGGGCCCGCAGTCTTCAGCCCAGCGCGCCGCCGTCGGCCCCCGTCTCGGTCGCCGGCGGGGCGGCCGGCGCGCTGTTCGTCGCCTCGCCCTTGGCGCCGCCCTGCCCCCGCCGGGCGCCGGCCTCGCGGTGCGCGTCGAGCGGGCGGAGGGCCTTCCGGACGGACTCGACGGTCTCGGGCTCGTCCTCATCGACCATGCCGGCGACCTTGGTCGCGTGGTTGACGACGGCGGACTGGATGGCGCGCACGTACGTCGCGAGGTTCGATGTCGCGGCGGCCTCTTTCTGCAGCTGGTGGGTGGGGCCTCCGGCTCCGGCGCTACCCTCGCGACGGCCGGCGCCCTCCACCGCGCCGCCGCGGCCGCGCCGCGATCCCGCCACGCAGGTCGATCCCGTGCGCGCTCTCGAGCACCTCTCGCCCGCGTGAGGGTAGACTCGGCGCAATGTTCTGGTTCGATGCCGTCCTGCTCGGGGTCCTCGAGGGCCTGACCGAGTTCCTTCCCGTCTCGTCCACCGGTCATCTCATCCTGCTCGGCGCGTGGCTCGGTCACCAGAGCGAGGCGGCGAAGACGCTCGATATCGTGATCCAGCTCGGCGCGGTGCTCGCCGTCGTCGTCTATTTCCGCGAGCGCCTCTCGACCACCGTGCGCGGCATGGTCCGGCGGGATCCGGACAGCCTCCGCCTCGCGCTCGCCCTCGCGTTCGCGTTTCTCCCCGCCGCCGTGGTCGGCCTGCTCTTCCACAAGGCGATCAAGGCGCACCTGTTCGGCCCGGGGCCCGTCGCGGCCGCGCTCATCGTCGGCGGCTTCCTGATGATCGGCGTCGAGTCGCTCCGCCGCCGCCGGCCGGATCAGGGCGCCCCGCGCGTCGAGGACGTCACGTTCCAGCGCGCGCTCGCGATCGGCTTCGCGCAGTGCTTCTCGCTCTGGCCCGGCGCGTCGCGCTCGATGACCACCATCGTCGGCGGGCAGCTCTCCGGCCTCAGCACCGCCGCGGCCGCCGAGTTCTCGTTCCTCCTCGCCATCCCCACGCTCGGCGCCGCGACCGTCTTCGATCTCGTCAAGAACGGCCGCGCCTTGCTCGACGCCCCCGGCGGGATCGTTGCGCTCGTGGTCGGGCTCGCCGTCTCGTTCGCCGTCGCCCTGCTCGTGATCGCGGTCTTCCTGCGTTACCTGAAGCGTTATGGCCTCGCGCCGTTCGGGTGGTACCGCATCGCGCTCGGCGCCCTCGTCCTCTGGCTCTGGATCGCCAGCCGCTCCGCCCCCGCCGAGGCCGGCGCCGCCTCGGCCTCACCCGCGCCGCGGGGGGACGTCGCGGCCGCGGTAGACGGCCTCGCCCGTACCGGCGATCACCCGAGCCGCCCGTAAGCGTACAGCCAGCTGGCGCGGCGAGGCGAGCAGGAGGCCGCGTGGAGCTGGCGCGCCCGCGAGGTGCGAGCGCGCGGTGGCGACGCGTGGTACCCTCGACCACGGACGGCCCGCTTGCGAACGACGGCGCATCGGGCTAGGATGCTTCTTCTCACGAACGTCCCTGGCCCTCGATACGACGCTTTCCTGTTTCCCTCTCGTGAGGGAGCCTGCAGCTCGCTCGGACGACTGGACGACGCACCGTGTGACCGCGCGGGAGTTCCGCGCGGCACGTCTCCGTTCGATCCGTTACGGCTTCGTCGGATGGCAGGCCGAGAGCGCCGCAGTGGCGCACCAGAAAGCCGTAAAAAAAGCAGGATGGCATGGGAAATCGTCTCTACGTAGGAAACCTTTCGTTCAGCACCACCCGCGAGACCCTCGAGTCCGCGTTCGCCGCAGCCGGCGAGGTCCGTGAGATCGCGATGCCGACCGACCGCGAGACGGGGCAGCCGCGCGGCTTCGCGTTCGTGACCATGGGCTCGGCCCAGGCCGCGAACAGCGCGATCTCGCAGCTGAACGGCGCGGTCCTCGATGGCCGCGCGCTCAAGGTCAACGAAGCGCAGGAGCGCCCGGCGCGCGGCTTCGGCGGCGGCGGTGGGGGCGGCTTCGGCGGCGGCGGTGGGGGCGGCTTCGGCGGCGGCGGTGGCGGCTTCGGTGGGGGCGGCTTCGGCGGCGGCGGCGGTGGCCGCGGCGGTCGCGGTGGCTCCGGCGGCCGCGGCGGTCGCGGCGACCGGTACTGATCGCGGGCGCGGCGCGGCGCCGCTCGTGCGCCGCGCCTGCGCCTTCAGGACGCACCGCGAGGTGCTGAAGAACGCGCCGCCCGGAGGCGCTGAAAGGCCTGGCTCCCTATGCAGCAGAAACAGGCAGCAATGAAGCGGCAAAAAGAACGCGCCCGGCAGGAAAAGCAGCGCGAGAAAGACGCGAACCGTCTCGCGCGCCGCAAGGAAAAGGGCCCCGGTGACGGCGGAACACCGGGGGAGGATCCGGACATCGCAGGGATCGTCCCGGGGCCACAGCCTCCCATCACCGAGTGAAGCGCGGAGCGCGAGCCGAGGCGCGGACAGCGCCCCGGCCCCCGCTCGCAGCGTACGCCGTCCCGGGCGATAAGCGCCCGCCCTACGCCTCGGGGCTGCGGTATGTGGCCGTGGCGACGTAGCGGAGGACCCGGGAGCAGCACTCGCCACCACAGCTCCCTCGACAGGCGCATTCCCCCTCGAACCGCGCCGTGCGCGAAGCGAGGCCGCGCAGGATCTCCTGCGTCACGTCGTAGCCGCCGTTGTCACACGACGAGTACGAGCACGGCATTTCGAACAGCGCATGCGCATGCTCGACAACGACGCGGCGGATGTACTGCGTCTCATTCATGGCCGAATTGGGCCGGGTCTCGCGAATTTCCAGGTTCAAGCTCGTGAGCTGCGGCACCTTCTGAAGGAGCTTGCCGGCCGCTTGCTCCCGCTTCTCGCGGAGCAGCATGCGCTCCTCCCGCTCGATATTCCGGCGACGATTCGCTGAATACATCGATCACCTCTGTCCTGCCGGGCAGGAATATATCAATCCCCCTAGCCCCTGTTCAGTATAGCGCAGGCGACCGGCCGGCGCATGCACAATCTGGGCTCTCCACGCTGTCGGCGTTCTGCATTCGCGGCCTCATCCACCACGGCGAAAGAGCGTGACGGAAGACCGCCTGGATCAGGATCTGGCAATCCGGGAGCTCGTCGAGCGAGCGGGAGCATACGCGCACGACCAGCAGTTGCGCACGTCTGGAGAGAGGACCTTCGTGAGAGGCAATGAGCGCCTGCCGCCGTATCTCCGGGCGAGCGGTTCCATCGCCGTAAAGAGGCCTTAGGTTGCTCTCGATATGCACGAAGAAGCCCTGCGCGACCCGCCGCGGTCGCCTTCAGAGGAGGCTCCACACCAGCAGGAGCAGCGGCTCGCGCGCGCCGCGGCGCTCGCGGCGTGCGCGCCTGTGCCCGCCCGCATCGGCAACGCCCTCGCCGGGACCGCCGGGTGGACGGACCCGACCCTGGTGAAGAGCCATCGATTCTACCCGAAGGGCGTGTCGAGCCCGGCGCAACGGCTGAAGTTCTACGCGTCCCAGTTCCCCGTGGTCGAGGTCAACTCGAGCTATTACGCCCTCCCAGGTCCCGGGACGGTGGCGCAATGGGTCGAGCGGACTCCGCCTGATTTCGTGTTCAACATGAAGGCGTTCGCGCCGCTCACCCAGCACCCGGTGGAGCCCGTCCGCCTCCCCCCGGACGTCCAGGGCGCGCTGCCAGCCTCGCTCTTCGACCGGCGGCGCCTCTACCCGGCAGACCTGCCGGCCGAGGTCAGAGACGCGCTCTGGGAGCGCTTCCGGATGGCGCTCGAGCCGCTGCCCCAGGCGGGCAAGCTGGGGTATGTGCTCTTCCAGTTCCCTCCGTGGTTCACGGCGACGCGCGGCAACGTGCGTGTCATCGAGGAGTGCCGGAGGCGCATGGACGGGCTCCCGTTCGCCGTCGAGCTCCGGCACGGGTCATGGGGCATGCCTGGACGCATCGAGCGCGTCGCGGACCTCCTCCGAGATCTCGGCGCATTCTACGTCATCGTCGATGAGCCGCAGGGCAAGGACAACAGCATGCCTCCCACCGCGCTCGTCGCCGATCCTCGCCTCGCCGTGGTGCGCTTCCACGGCCGGCGCGAGGAGACCTGGGACGCGCCCGTCGGCGTGAACGAGAAGTTCAGGTACGTCTACGATCCCGTGGAGCTCGCTCCCTGGGCGGAGACCGTCGCGCGGCTCTCCCAGGAGGCAGAGCAGGTGCACGCGATCTTCAACAACTGCGTGTCCGACCATGCCGTGGTCGGCGCCAGGGGGCTCATGGCCCTCCTCGCCCGCAGGGCAGCCGCGCCGGCGGACGAGACTGCCTTGGTCCCGGCGGGCGCAGCCGTCCACTGAGCCTCACGGCGGCGCGGCGGCCAGCGAATCACGGTAGTCTCAGCCCTGATGATGCAGTCCAGAGCGGCGGGCGCTCCCCGCCTCGCAGCGCCACCGCGCAGGTCGCGGCGCGCGGCCGCGCTCCTCGCTGCGCTCGCGCTCGCCCGCTGCGGCGGCGCGCCGCCCCGACCCGCGCCGCAAGAGCGCGGCGCGCCCGCGGCGGTACGCCCCCCGCCTCCCGCGCCCGTGCCCGCCCGCTGGGTCGACGCGAGCGGCGCGACCGTGGTCGGGCCCCGGGTCGCCGGCGGCACGCTCGCGCTCGTCGGCGGCCAGCGCGTCCTCGTCGGGGCCGACGGTGCGGCGCGGCCGGAGACCGCGGCGTGCCCCGAGCCCCTGATCGAGCTCGCGCTGGTTCCGTCCGCAGCCGGCCCGCGGCTCGTCGGGCGCGGAGTCCACGGTGTCTACCGGTTCGATGACCCGCTCGGCGCGCCCGCGGTCCTCGCCCGGTCCGAGACGGACCTCCAGCGCATCGGCGGCGGGCCCGCCGTCGTCGCGGTCTGGGACGCCATCGCCGACTCCCCGATCTTCCTCGACGTCGAGACGGGACAGCCGCGCACGCTGCCGGGCTTGCCCGCCCTGCCGCTGCGCGCCCTCGCGTTCCGCGACGCGCGGCACGGTGCCGGGCTCTTCGAGGCGGCGGGGCTCGCGGTCACGGCCGACGGCGGTGCGTCGTGGCGCCCCGTCGCGCCGTCGCCGGGCGGGGACGGAGCGGACGGCGACCCCGCCGCGCTGCTCCGCGTCGCCGACGTCCGTCTGCGCGACGGCGAGCTGATCGCCGTGATGCAGGGCAGGGCCTCGTCGTCCGGGCAGCGCGAGGCGCGGATCCTGGTCGCCGAGGCGCGGCTCGGGCCCGCGCCCGCGCCCGCCGACGACGCGCCCGAGCCCGGCGGCCCAGGCGCGCCCCTGCTCCGCTGGATCCGCGCGACGGGGCGCCACCCGCTCGAGGCGGCGATCTCGAGCGGCGCGGCGTGGGCGTCCGCCGCGATCACGGCGAGCCATGGCGTCCTCGCCCGCGTGGATCTCGCCACCGGCGCGCTCCACGAGGTCGCCCCCTTCGGCCGCGGCGACTGGCTGAACGTCTGCGGCGTCGGCCGCGCGGGACGAGCGGCGTGGGTTGCCTGCGCGCTCGGCGAGGGCGGGACGGACAGCCGCCACGATCCGTTCGGCGTGCTCCAGGTCAAGCCCGACCGCCCTCTCGGCAGCGAGCCGCCCGTCCTCGTGCGGAGCGGCGAGGCCGAGCTCCGCGTGTCCCCGAGCGGCGGCGCCCTGCTGCTCGCGCCGTGCGACGCGGATGACGAGGGCAGCGTGTGCGTGCGCCAGCCGAGCGGCCGGTGGAGCACGGTCCGCCCGGGCGCGGACGTCCGCTGGCGCGGCGCCGGCGCGCTCGCCGACGGCCGGATCGCGATCCTGCGCGGGCTCTGGGACAGCGACGTCGCGCCCCGCGACGAGCCCGCGCCGCGCGGCGACGGCCGCGAGGGCGCCTCGCCCGGCGCCCATGTCGCGGTGATCGACCCCGGCGGCAGGGAGGCTCCGCTGCTCCCGCTCGGCTGGCTGCGCGGCGGGGGCGACGACGTCAACGTGGTCAGCCCGATCGAGGAGGGGCAGGACGGCGCGCTGTCGTTCGTGGTGGCCGACGAGGCCGGAGAGCTCACCGCCGTCGTCCTTTCCCCCGGCGGCGAGGCCTCGCGGGCTCGCCTCGCCGGGGCCGCGCACGCCGTGGTCCACGCCGGCCGCGGGATCGCCGTCGGGGAAGGGAAGGTGCTCGCGTCGGATGACGCCGGCCGCACGTGGTCGCTCATCGAGGTCCCACCCGAGGCCGCGGCGGAGATCGCCCGGAGCGGCGACCTGCTCGCCGAGCCCGGGATGCTGGCCGTGAACGAGGCCGGCCTGAGGATCTCGACCCACCTCCGCGTCGGCTGGGGACCGCCGCTGCCCGCGCAGGGAGCGCCGCCCCGCGGCCCTGCGCTCGGGGCCGCGCCGCCCCTGCCGCTCCGCCCGCCGCCGTCCCCGGCGTTGCCGGAGCGCGCGCTCGCCTGCACGACACAGCCGGGGCCGCCGCTCTCGCCGGCGGGCGTGCCGCCGCCGCGCAGCACCCAGGAGGCGCTCGCGCTGCTCGCCCGCGACGTGAAGCCTGGAGCGGACGGCCAGCGGCGCGTCTCGTCGGTGAGCGACAGGCGCTGGGGCCAGCTCTCCACCGTCGCCGCGCTCGAGGTGCGCTCGCCCGACGGCGCTGCTGCCAGAGGCGCCGGCGCCGATCTCCAGGCGCGCGGCGCCTCCGCCGCGCCGCGGGCGACGTGGACGCTGCGCTGGCTCGACCCGACCGAGCTCCAGGCCAGGGTCCGCTCGTGGACGGGCCCGGCGCCCGAGGGCGTCGGCCGGGACGCGATCCTCGCCCGGTTCGCGGCGTCCGGGGGCCGCATCCTGTTCGGGGTGCGCGCCTCGGGCCGCGACGTGCTGATCCAGGTGAGGCCGGGCCGCGGCGCCGAGGTCGCCGAGGTGCCGCTGGAGCTGATGCCCGAGGCGGAGGTCGCCTTCAGCGAGGCGCCGGATGGCCCCGTCGCGTGGCTCCGCGGGGCGTCGCTCGTCGCGTGGTCCTCCGGCGAGGCCCCGCGGCCGATCGCCTCGCTCGCGAACCTCGGCGAGCCCGCGCTGGGGCAGCCGACGAGCGCCGGCGTGCCGCTCTTGCTCAGCTTCCACGGCCTGACGCTCGGCCGGACGGTGCCGATCCCGCCCGCCGCGACGACGGCGCAAGGCGCGACCGCGAAGGCCCCGCCGCTCCTGCCGCTCGACGGCTGGGAGATCGCCCCGAATGTCCGCGCCGAGCTCACCCGCATGCCGGCGTGCGCCGCGCGCCCGCCCGGCGCGCGCTTCCTGCTCGATCGGGCGAGCGCGTTCGCGACGATCGATGGCCGCCGCGCGCCCGCGAGCACGGCTGTCTATGACGTCCGTGTGTCAGGTCGTGACGTTTGCGTGGCGAAGATCGCCGCGCTGATGGATCTGGAGCGGCGGACCGACGGCCAGCCCAGCGCTGGCCCGCTCGCGTTCGTTCGCGCCGATCTCGCGGCCCGGCGCGCCGAAGGCGGCGATCGCGGCATCGGCCAAGGCGCCGGGAAGCTCGGCGGAATCGGCGGAACGGAGGGCGCGGCAGCGGGCAGACCAGCGGGCGGACCTGCGGACAGACCCGCGCGGCGCCTCGCGTGCTCGCTGCCCGTACGGCCCTGAGTTTGCCCCTCTCGCGGGGAGCTTCGCGCTCGACGGCCCGCCCCCCGCGCGGGTATATGTTCGCGCCCTATGTCCTCTCCGAAGCATCCTCGTCCCTCGCACCGCCAGCTCGGCGACGGCGTCGAAGACCAGCTCGTCCCGCTCGCCGCGCTCGACCCGCTGAAGATTGACTCGTTCGACGATCTGCTCCGCGCGATGAGCAGGACCGCGTTCAGCGGCCGCGCGCTCGGCGAGGCGTGCGACGTGCTCGAGGCGATGGTGCGCGACGAGGACTGCCTCGTCGTGGCGACGTTCTCCGGCGCGATGACGGTCGCCAAGATGGGCGTCGTCATCGTCAGGATGATCGAGGCCGGCATGATCGACTGCATCATCAGCACGGGGGCGCTCATGGCGCACGGGCTGAGCGAGGCCGTCGGCCTGACCCATTACAAGGCGAACCCGGGCATCTCCGACGAGACGTACTTCGAGAAGGGGTACAACCGCGTCTACGACACGCTCGAGATGGAGAAGAACCTCAACGCGATCGAGGTCTTCGTCCGGAAGGAGCTCGACAAGCTGGACCCCGGCTCTCCCTGGTCGAGCGAGATCATCTGCCGCCAGCTCGGCAAGGCGCTCGCGGAGATGGGCGACTCGCCGGGCGTGCTCCGGAGCGCGTACCTCCGCGACGTGCCCGTCTACGTGCCGGCCTTCACCGACAGCGAGATGGGCCTCGACGTGGCGACGTGGATGCTGCGCAAGGTGAAGGCGCAGCACGGCGACAAGCCGGGCTTCGACGTGTGGCGCGAGGCCGTGCCGCCGCCCTACAATCCGTTCCTCGATCTGCTGAGCTACGCCCGCCTGGTCCGCAAGAAGAAGCGCCTCGGCATCTTCACCATCGGCGGCGGCGTGCCGCGCAACTGGGCCCAGCAGGTCGCGCCGTTCTACGACATCGTCGGCGATCGCCTGGACATCGAGGTCGATCACCCGCGGTTCCAGTACGGCGTCCGCATCTGCCCCGAGCCCGTGCACTGGGGCGGCCTGTCCGGCTGCACGTACTCCGAGGGCGTGAGCTGGGGCAAGTTCACCCCGCCGCAGGAGGGCGGGCGCTTCGCCGAGGTGTACGCGGACGCCACGGTCGCGTGGCCGCTGCTCGTGCGCGCGCTGCTCGAGCGGCTCGGCAAGATGCCGAAATGAAATAAAGTAGGGCGAGGAGGTCACCGTGCTCGCCCCCAAGCGCCGCTCGCCGCGCACCCACTGGGTGCTCCTCTCCCTGGCCGCCGCCGGCGGCGCGCTCGTGTCCGCTGGCTGCCCCTCGCCCGAGGAGCGCGCCTGCGACCGCATCTGCGACTGCTCCGGCTGCAGCGAGGCGAGGTACCTCGAGTGCGTCGACAAGGCGGAGACCGCGCGGGCGGACGCGGTGAAGGCGAGCTGCACCGGCTCCTTCGACGCCTACGTGAGCTGCGTCGAGGAGGAGCTCGAATGCAAGGACGAGAAGTACCTGTTCGACGGCTGCGACGGCCAGCGAGATAGCCTCCGTGGCTGCGGCATCTCCGTCTTCCGCACCGTCTGCGAGGACGCCAACGACGTCTTCATGGCGTGCGGGCTGGGACTCCCGTTCTCGACCAACCCCGACGAATGCGTCGGGCAGATCCTGTGCAGCGCCCGCTGCATCGCCGGCATGTCCTGCAATGGGCTGAACGGGATCGATTTCGAGGAGTCGCAGCGCTTCAACGAGTGCACGAGCGCCTGCTTCAACAAGCCTCAGGGCGCTGAGCCCCCGCGCGGAGGGCCCTGAGGGAAGTCTCCCGTCGCCCGATCCCGCTAGGGGCGCGCGATGAAGCTGTCCTGGTAGCTCGGGTCCTCCACCGCGAGCGCGGCCGCGGTGGCCGAGAGCGGGCGGGTCGTGTCGAGCATGACCGCGAGCTCGCTCGTCTCGCGGGCCCCGAGGCTCGCCTCGTACGCGCCGGGGTGCGGCCCGTGCGGGACGCCGGCCGGATGGTGCGAGATGCTGCCGGGGCCGACGCCGCGGCGCGAGGTGAAGTTGCCGCGGCAATAGAACAGGAACTCGTCGCAATCGACCGACGCGTGGGGGTACGGGCAGGGGATCGCCTCCGGGTGGAAGTCGGTCGGGCGCGGCACGAAGCTGCAGACGAGGGCGCCGCGCGCGGCGAACGTCCCGTGCCAGTCCGGAGGCAGGTGCACGAGCCCGACGCGCGCCTGGAAGCGCAGGATCGGGAACGCGAACGGGTACACCGCCCCGTCCCAGCCCACGACGTCGAGCGGCGAGCGCTCGAGGGTGAAGCCGTGGAAGGCGCCGCCGCGCTTCACGACGAGCGCGCGGATGCCCTCGTCGAGGGGGCCGACGAACGTGGGCCGCCGGAAATCGCGGTGCGAGTACGGCGCGTCCATCCGCAGCTGGCCGACCTCGTTGCGCCACTTGCGCGGGAGGTGGATGTCCGCGGCCTCGATCGAGAGCCACCGCTGGGGCGCTGCGTCCGGCAGGAAGCGGTAGAAGAGCCCCTTCGGGATGACGACGTAATCGTCCTGCTCGAAGCGGACATCGCCGAGCATCGTGCGCAGGACGCCGCCCCCGTGGACGACGAAGAACAGCTCGTCGGCATCCGCGTTCGCGAAGTACACCGGATCGGCCGCGTCCGGCTGGACGAGCCCGATCACCACGTCGTCGTTGAACAGCAGCGGCACGCGGCAGTCGACGGCGGGCCCGCCCCGCCGCGGCAGATCCTGCGACCGGTAGTGCCGCTTCGCCAGCGGGCGCGCCGGCGCGGCGACCGGCAGCGCGAAGCCGTGCGCTGCCTCCGCGAGCCGGTGCTCGTGCGGCCGGCGCTCGTGGTAAGCGATCGTGTAGGGGCCGTCGAAGCCCGCCCGCGTCAGGCACTCCTCGTAGCGGAGATCCCCCGCCTCGCTCCGGAAGGCGATGTGGTGCTTGGGCGGGACGATCCCGGCGACGACGCGATCGAGCATCAGCCGTGCCCCGCCTTCTGCTGCCGCTCGATGCTCTCGAACAGCGCCCGGAAATTGCCGGCGCCGAAGCCGCGATCCCCCTTGCGCTGGATGAGCTCGAAGAAGAACGGCCCGGCGTCGGGATCGCGGTGCGTGCCCGACGACTCCTTGAGGAAGATCTGGAGGAGGTACGACCTCGCGCCGTCGCCGTCGACGAGCACCTCGAGCTCGCGCAGCGCCGCCACGTCCTCGTCGATCTGCCCGATGCCGAGCCGCTGCAGGCGCTCGGGCAGCATGTCGTAATAGGCGCCCGGGGTCGGCATGAACTCCACGCCCCGGCCGCGCATCGCGCGCACCGCGGCGAGGATGTCCTCCACGGCGAGCGCCACGTGCTGCACGCCGTCGCCGCGGTGCTCCTCGTTGAAGACGTTGATCTGCGAGCTCTTGAAGTGCGGCCGGTAGGGCTCGTTGTTCGCGAACTTCACGCCCGAGGCCGGGTCCCACATCACGGCCGAGCGCAGGCCCGAGCCGTGCTCCGTGTCCTTCGCGACGTCGTTCGTGTGGAACGCGATCTGCCAGAACGGCTCGAGCCCGAGCACGTGCTCCATCCAGAGCAGGGCGGGCGCCATCGTCTGGAAGTTCGAGGTGATGTGATCGAACCGGGTGAGCCCGAAGCGGTTTTCGCCGCCGCGCGGCGCGTCGTAGGCCACGCAGCCGGGGAACAGCGCGGGGTAGCCGCGCCGCTCCACGAAGCGGAAGGTGGTGTCGCCGAACGGCGTCGTGATCGAGAACGACGCGAAGGTGCCGCCTGCCTCCGTCACCCGATGCACCTCGTCGATCGGCGTACCCCCGCGGCCGTCGAGCAGCCGGAAGGCGCGGTCGACGTCCTCCACCTCGAAGATGACCGTGCCCACGCCGTCGGGGTGCTTGCGCAGGTAGCGCCACGCCCGCCCGCCCTCGCCGGCGGGCTGCGAGCAGACGACGACGCACTCGCCCGCCTGGAAGACGACCGACTGCTGCGCCGCCGCCGCCGTGAGATCCGGTGAGCTCGCGGCGATCTCCTGGAAATCGAGCTTCTCCGTGTAGAACCTGCGGCTCCGTTCCAGGTCGCGCACGTAGTAGTGCAGCGCCTCCACCCGCTTGATGCCGATCGACTCCACCTTGGCCATCTGGGTCCTCCGTCGCGAGGGGTAACGCAGGGGCGAGCTAGGCGACCGCGTCGACCTGGCGGTCGGCGTGGGCGGCCTGGAACGCGGGCAGCTCCATGCACGCGGCCTCGATGCGCGTGAGGATCGAGAGCGGCGCGAGGTCGACCTCGTAGCGCCGCGCGTTGTAGAGCTGGGGCACGAGGAACACGTCCGCCACGGTGACCTGGTCGCCGACGCAGAACCGCCCGGCGAGCTCGCTCGCCGCCGCCTGGAACGCGGCGAGGCCCGAGGTGATGAAGCGCCGGCCGAAGGCCTTCTCGTCGCCGCCGAGCTCGTCCCTCACGTACTTCAGCGTGGCGGTGTTCTGCATCGGCTGGGTGCCGGAGTTGATCATCTCCACGAGCTGCCGCGCCCTGGCGCGCAGGTAAGGATCCGCGGGCAGGAGCGGCGGCGCGGGGAAGAGGTCCTCGAGCAGCTCGATGATGGCCACCGACTGGGACACACGCCGGACGGCGCCGTCCTGCTCGAACTCGAGCAGGGGCACCTGCGCCATCGGGTTCTTGGCCCGGTACTCGTCGCGGAGCTGCTCGCCGCCGTCCCGGACGAGGTTCACCGGCCGGTACGCGTGCTCGACGCCCTTGTGGGCCAGCGCGATGCGCACGCGCCAGCTGCACGAGCTGCGCCAGTAGCCGTAGAGCGCGAGCCCCTTCACGGCGGCGCTCATCTGGCCACCACCCGCTGCGCGATGCGCCCGAACAGGCTCTCTCCCGCGCGATTCAGCATCTCGATCATGATCGTGTCTCCTGGCTTCATGAACGGCGTCCTGGCCGCCCCGTCCGAGAGGATCTCGAGCATGCGCCGCTCGGCAAGGCAAGAGACGCCGCGCGCCGGATCCCGGTTCGAGACGGTGCCGCTGCCGAGGAGCGTCCCCGCGGTGAAGCTGCGCGTCCTGGCGATGTGCTCGATGAGATCGAAGAACGAGAAGTGCATCTCCGGGCCGGCCTCGGGATCACCGATGAGCGCGCCGTTGTACGTCGAGCGGAGCCGCAGGTGGACGCGCCCGTCGCGGAGCGCGTCCCCGAGCTCGTCGGGCGTGATCGCGAACGGCGAGAACGCTGTGGCCGGCTTGGAGCAGAAGAACCCGAACCCCTTCGCGAGCTCGGCGGGCACGAGGTTGCGCAGCGTCACGTCGTTGGCCAGCAGGAACAGGCGGATGTGCCGGTGGGCCTCTTCGCGGCGCGTGCCCTGCGGGGTGTCGCCGAGGACGGCGCAGACCTCGGCCTCGAAATCGAGGCCCCAGGCCTCGTCGCGCAGGACGATGTCGTCGGTCGGGCCGAGGAGGACGCCGGAGCCGCCCTGGTACACGAGCGGATCGGTCGTCAGCGTTTCGGGGGGCTCGGCGCCGCGCGCCTTGCGCACGAGCACGATGTGGTGGATGTACGCCGAGCCGTCGACCCACTCGTAGGCGCGCGGAAGCGGCGCAGCGAGCTCTTCCGCGACCAGCGGCGTCACGGCCGCCTCGCCGAGCTCGACGTCGGCCGCGATGCGGCGGAGCGCGGGCTCGGCGCGCTCCCAGTCGTCGAGCGCGGCCTGGAGCGTGGGGAAGGCCTCGCCGGCAGGCGTGTAGGCGAGGCCGTCGCGGCGGACGACGACGAGCGTGCCGTCGCGGCCGGGGCCGCGGAGAGAGGCGAGCTTCATGCGGGTGCGAGCTCCTCGTGGGTCCTACGGTGGTCCCATCGTCTCTGCTTGACAAGCACGAGTCCGCTCACGCCTGCTACGGGACGCGCCCGCACGCGCGCTGCGCGGCGAGCGAGCGAGCGGCAGAACGGATCTGCATGACTACCGGACTGGACGTTTTCTCGACCCTCCACGACCTTGTGCGGCGAGCCGTGGAGGGCCTCCCCGGCGCGCGGCGCGGGAGCCTGCTGATTCGCACCGGCCGGCGCCTCTCCTGTCGAGCGATCGTCGGGCTCGACGGCCTCCTTCCTGGCCGGGTGAACATGCCGTCCGACGGCGGGGTGCTCAGCGCGTCGGCTCCGTTCGGCCCCGCCGCGGCGCCCGAGGCGGCGCACGGCCCGTGCCTCGTCCCCGCGGCCGCGTGGTACCAGGCGCACCTGCCCGAGGTCGCGGAAGCGCCTGGCTGGCCGCTCGACGGCGTCCACGTCCACGTCGTACCGGTGCCCATGTTCGGCGCGCCGGGCGCCTACCTCGCCCTGGAGCAGCCGGACGCGGCGCCGCTCTCGGGCCCGTGGCGCGCGCTCGTGGAGTCGATCGCGGTGAGCGTCGGCGTCGTGCTCGAGCGGCGCGGCCTCTTCGAGGAGAAGGCGCAGAGCGCCCAGGAGCTGCGCCTGCTCGAGGAGGTGCTGAGCTCCGTCGCCGAGTCGGTCGATCTCCTCGAGCTCATCGAGACGCTCGCGGACGGGATCCGGAGCGTGCAGACCGGCCCGCGGTGGAGCACGATCGATCTCGCCATCCTGGAGGACGCTGGGGGCGAGGGGCGCGTCGCCGATGGATGGCGCGGATCCGACGGCGCGCGAGGCCAGCCGATGATCCGCGTCTACAAGGCTCCCCGCCGGCCGCTGACGGCGTACTGGAACAACCTGCGGGACGGCGCGCTGGCGGCGGGGCGCGACCTCCGGGTCGGGGTCGAGTTCAGGAGCGTCATGTCCGCCGCCGCCGCGGCTCAGGAGGCGCTCCTCGAGGAAGGGATCCGCCGGCGGGTGGACGGGATCGCGATCGCGCCCATCGACCCCGTGGCGCTCGAGCCGGCCATCGACCGCGCGATGGCGGCGGGTATCCCGGTCATCACGATCGACACGCCGGCCGCCCCGGGCAGCCGGTCGTTGCTCTACGTCGGGACCGACAACCGGGCCGCCGGGAGGATCGCGGGCGAGGCGATGCTGCGGCTCATGCCGCAGGGAGGCGAGATCACCGTCCAGGCGGAGTCCTTCGCCGTGCCGAACGCCCAGGGGCGCATCGAGGGGTTCCGCGAGGCGATCGCCGGCTCGTCGGTCCGCGTGGCCTCGCTCTCGGAGAACCTGTTCGACGTGGAGAGCGCGATCGCGCTCGCCGTCGACGCGGTGCGGTCGAACCCCGGCCTCTCCGGCGCCCTGGGGGTGTGCAGCGAGAACGGCCCCAGCTTGGGGCTTGCCTCGATGAGGCTCGGGCGATCCGGCGATCTCAAGGTGGTCGCCTTCGATCTCGTCACCTCGACGGTCGCGATGCTCCAGGACGGCGTGATCCACGCGGCGATCGTGCAGCGCGAGTACGACATGGGGTACCGCGGCGTGCAGGCGCTCTACGAGATGGCCACGCGCGGCGTCCCGGAGGCCCTCGCGGATCTGCCGGCGTCGCGCTGCATCGACACGGGGGTCGACCTCGTGACCCTCGAGCGCACGCCGTTCTCGAGCGCCCTCTCGGATCACCTCGCCTCGAGCTCCGCCCGCAGGATCGCGAGCCGCAGGCTGGGCGCGGGGGGGCACGAGCGCGCGCTCGATTTCCTGGTGATCGGCATGGCCCAGCGCGAGAGCCTCGTCGACGATGAGCGCGCGCCCGTCGCGGACGACTCGCTCGTGGGCCGGGTGATGCGCTCGTGCAGCTCGCTCGTCATCGACACCGCGTCGAGCGAGCACCAGCGCTTCCGCGACGTCGCCGAGGCGCGCCGGAGCGGCGCGCGCACGCTGGTCGGCGTGCCGCTGCTCTCCCGGGAGGCGGTCCTCGGGGTCCTCGTCCTGGCCAGCCCGCAGCCCGACGCGTGCTCGGCGACCGACCTGGCGCTCATCGAGCGGGTGGCCGCGGTGGCCTCCGTCGTGATCGAGAACGCGCGGCTCCTGTCGCGGATCAAGGAGCGGACGAGGGCGCTCGAGTCGCTGAGCAGCCGCCAGGAGGCGCTCCTCGAGACGATCGCCGCGATGTCGAGCCCGGTGGTGCCGATCGCGCGCGGCGTCCTCGTGATGCCCATCGTGGGCGCGCTGGACACGCACCGCTCCGGCCGCTTCATCGAGGCGATGCTGAAGGAGATCTCCGAGCACCAGGCGCGCGTCGTGATCATCGACGTCACCGGCATGGCGGTGGTCGACGCGAGCGCGGCGAACCACCTCGCGCAGGCGGCGCGCGCCGCCGGGCTGCTCGGGGCCGAGGTGGTGCTCGTCGGGATCGCGCCCGAGGCAGCGCGGCTCATGGTGGATCAGGGGCTCGATCTCGGGGCGATCGTCACCCGCTCCACGCTGGAGCTCGGGTTCTCGTACGCGCTCGGCAAGACGGGCGGGCGGGTCCTCCACGGGCGCCGCTGAGCCGCGGGCGCGGCCGTCGCGCAGCGGCGCTCCGCGCGATCCTCACCGGCCCCGGTGGAGCGCGACGGCGGCCGCGACCAGCGCGGCGATCGCGGCGACGTCCACGTCCTTGGCAGAGCGGATATGGAGGTTCCTGACCTGCTTGGCTTCGCCGGTGAGCAGGCCGTTCGGATCCGGCAGCTCGGCGCCGCGCTCGAAGCCGAGGGTCACGCCGACGCGCTGCGGGGCGAGCCAGCAGATCTTGTGTTGGTCGCCGCCGCCCATCCGGAAGCTGACGAGCCGCCAGCCTGGATAGACGTGCTCGTGGACGTCGGGAATGATGCGGAGGAGCAGCTTGCGCACGCGCAAGGTCAGCTGTTGCGCTGCAGGGGGGTACTCGCTCAGCAGAGCGGCCACGGCCGGATCGTCCGACACAATGAATAACCGTAAATCGACGTTCACGGAGACGCAACCGGCTGTGCCTCGTCGCGTGACGGCGCGTGACGGCGTGGCGTCGCGTGACGTTCCGGCTCGGGCGCGGCTTCCGTCGCGGCGGTCAGGGGTGAAGTCGCTCGCGGAAGAAGGCGAGGACGCGCGAGAGCGCCTCGCGCGTCGGGTGGCCCTCGCGGTCGACCAGATCGCGCGTCAGGACCGAATGGGCGGTGCGCGTGAGCCCATGGGGGTTGCCTGGGGACGAGTCGATCTCGATCCTCTCGAAGCCGTCGCCGAGCTCGGCCCCGAGCCGGTCGAACCGCTCCTTCGGGCACATCGGATCGTGGGTGAAGCGGAGCCCGAGCACCGGGGTCCCGGCGGCGACGCGCTCCTTGACGGCGCGGAGGTCGTCGTCGGAGAGGTGGAGCCCGGCGCGGCGCTCGCGCGAGAGCGGGAAGGGCAGCGACGGCTGGCTCAGCACGGGCGCCGCGATGGCGGGGTCGACCATCAGCGCCAGCGCGAAGTTGCCCGTCAGGCACATGCCGATCGCGCCGACGCCCTTGCCCCCGAGCTCCGCGTGGACGTCGCGGCAGAGCGCGCGCAGCCAGTCGGTGATCGGGCTCGCCTGCCTGGACGCGAGCACGTGGAACTCGCGGCTGATGCAGGCGCGGGCCAGCTGCTCGGCGATGTAGAGGGGCGTGTCCAGCTTGCCGGGCGTCCCGAAGAGGTGCGGCACGAAGACGGTGAAGCCGGCGTCCGCCACGCGCTCGGCGAACGCCGCGACCGACGGGGTGATGCCCGGGATCTCGTGCATGACGACGACGCCCGGGCCCGCGCCGCGGCGGTAGACCACCCGCGCCACGCCGTCGTGGGAGAACTGCGTCTCGGTGAAGCCGGGGAGCGACATGGCCGCCATCATCGCCCGTCGTGCGACGCCGGGGAAGCGGCGGCCGTACGGGTGGCGAGCGGCTCACCCGCCGATCTCTCGGCGGCTCGATCTCGCCGTCCTTCGGCCGCTCCGCTCCTCGGATCACTCGGATGCTGGCAGGCCCCTCGGCCGTTCGTCCTTGGCGATCCAGACGGTCTTGACGTTCACGAACTCGCGCAGGCCGTACGAGGAGAGCTCGCGGCCGTAGCCGGACATCTTGACGCCGCCGAACGGCAGCCGTGGATCGGACACGACCATGCCGTTGATGAACACCTGGCCGGCATCGAGCTCGTTGATGAGCCGCTCGCGCTCGTCGGCGTCGCGGGTCCAGGCGCTCGCCCCGAGGCCGAACCGGGTGGAGTTCGCCATGTGGATGGCCTCGTCGAGGTCGGTGACGCGGAAGACCGCCGCGACCGGGCCGAAGAGCTCGTCGTCGGCGGCGGGGGAGGGGCGCTGGACGTCGGTGAGCACGGTCGGCGGGAAGTAGTTGCCCGGCCCCCTCAGCCGCTTGCCTCCGGTGAGGAGGAGCGCGCCCGCGGCCACCGACGCCCGCACCTGCTCCTCGAGCTCCGCGGCGATCTGCGGGGTGGCGAGCGGCCCGACGTCGACCGACGGATCCATGGGATCACCCACCCGCAGGCGCCGCATGGTCGCGACGAAGCGCTGCTCGAACTCGGGCGCGATCGACTCGTGCACGATGAAGCGCTTCGCCGCGATGCAGGACTGGCCGTTGTTGATGATGCGCGCGCGGATCGCGGTCCCCACGGCGGCGTTGAGGTCGGCGCTCGGCAGGACGATGAACGGATCGCTGCCGCCGAGCTCGAGCACCACCTTCTTGAGGTGCTTGCCGGCGTGGGCGCCGACGCTGCGCCCCGCGTTCTCGCTGCCGGTGAGCGTCGCGGCCGCGATGCGCGGGTCGGCGAGGAGGCGCGGCACGACGTCGGTCCCGGTGAGCAGCGCCTGGAAGACCCCTTCCGGGAAGCCGGCCCGGCGGAGGATGTCCTCGATCGCGAGCGCGCAGCGGGGGACGTTCGAGGCGTGCTTGAGGAGGCCGACGTTGCCGGCGACGAGCGCCGGCGCGGCGAAGCGGAAGACCTGCCAGAACGGGAAGTTCCACGGCATGATGGCGAGCACCACGCCGAGCGGGTGGAAGGCCACGTAGCTCCTGCCCGCGTCGGTGGCGACCTCCTCGGGGGCGAGCAGGCGCTCGGCGTTGTCGGCGTAGTAGCGGCACGCGGTCGCGCACTTCTGGGCCTCGGCGATGGCGGAGCCGATGGTCTTCCCCATCTCGAGCGTCATGAGCTGCCCGAGCTGCTCCTTCTCGCCGTCGAGGATGTCGGCTGCCCGGCGCAGCTTCTTGGCCCGCTCGGCGACCGGGGTCTGCCGGAAGCCGCGGAACGCGGCGTGCGCGCGCGCCACCTTCTGCTCCAGCGCCGCTGACGAGAGGGGTTCGAACGTCTCGATCGTCTCTCCGGTCGCTGGATTGATCGTCGCGATGGCGGTGTTCACGGATGTGCCTCCTCTTCGAGCGTCGGGGGCCGCGGCTCGTCGCCAGCCAGCTCGGGGCGCGCCGAGCGGCCCCGGCAGGCGAGCTTGAGCCAGACCCGCCACGTCGTGCAATGGTCAGCGAGGACGAGCCCGCTTCTCTTCCTTCGTTCGCGTCGTTCCGGCGTCTTCCGACGTGGTCCGCGGGGTCCACGCGGTCCTCGCATGTTCCGGGCGCGTGAGGGGGGAGGGGGGTCGCCATCGCACGTCCTGTTCATTACGCAGGGGGGGATGGTCCGCAGCGGATCCCCTGTCGCAGGCGACGCGGAGCACGCGCTTTCAGTCCGGGCGACGCGCGCGGGCGAGCGCGCGGCGCTCGCTCCTCCGGCCTTCGACGACCCTGCCGGCCAGCTCTCCCGCGCGGGCGAGCTGGAGGTGAGGGTGAGGGCGATGGACGCCCTCCTCTGCGCCGGCGTGCCGTTCATGGTGGCGGGGGCGTATGCCTTCTTCGCGTACACGGGCATTTTCCGGGACACGAAGGATCTCGACGTGATGCTGGCCGAGCGGGAGGTGCCGGCGGCGTTCAGGGCGCTGGAGCGGGCCGGCTTCGAGACGGAGCTCATCGATCCGCGGTGGATCGGGAAGGCCTACACGGGCGACCGTTTCATCGATCTCATCTTCTCGTCGAGCAACGGCCTGGCCGTGGTGGATGGCGGCTGGTTCGAGCACGCGCGTCCGGCCACGATCCTGGGGCACTCCTGTCTGATCGCGCCGGTCGAGGAGATCATCTTCACGAAGGCGTTCGTGGACGAGCGGGAGCGGTACGACGGCGCCGACGTGAACCACCTGATCTACGCGTGTGGGGACGAGATGGACTGGGAGAGGCTCCTCGCCCGGTTCGGCCCTTACTGGGAGGTCCTGTTCGCGCACCTGACGCTGTACCGCTTCGTCTATCCGGGCGCGCGGAGCCGGGTGCCCGGGTGGATCATCGACGAGCTCTGCCGGCGTACGCTGGAGCAGACGCTGGCCGGCGACGCGCCGCTCCGGGTATGCCGGGGCAACCTGATCAGCAGGCAGCAGTACGTGCACGACTACGAGAAGCTCGGGCTCGTCGTGGGGTCCGCTGCGTCCGCGCCCGAGGCGGCGCGGGGGGCGCTGTGCAGGAAGCGCCAGCGGTCTGCGGCGGGGCGGCCTCGCCTCGGCAAGGGGAAGCCGGGCCGTGACGGGGCTCCGGGCGGCGCGGAGGGGCCGAGGGTGGAGGTCGAGGCGGCGCGGGTCCGCAAGCCGGGATCATGAGCGCCGCCGTCGCCGGAGGGAACGGGGAGCCGGGCAAGCGCCGCGTCGCGGCGTCCTCGGATCTGCACTGCCGGCCGGAGCACGGCGCCAGGATGCGCGAGCTCGTGAAGGCGGTGAACGCGGAGGCGGAGCTGCTCGTGCTGTGCGGCGATCTCACCGATCGCGGCCACCCCGAGGAGGCGAAGGTGCTGGCCGACGCGCTCGCCGGGCTCTCGATGCCGTGCGCCGCCGTGCTCGGCAACCACGATCTCGACCGGGGGGCGGGCGCCGAGATCGCGAAGCTCCTGGGCGACGCGGGCGTCGAGGTGCTCGACGGGGATCACCTGATCTTGCGCGACGACATCGGCGTTGCCGGCGTGAAGGGCTTCATGGGCGGGTTCGGGAGCGCGACGCTCCAGGCGTTCGGCGAGGGCCCGCTCAAGGCGTTCGTCCAGGAGGCCGTGACCGAGGCGCTGAAGCTCGAGGCGGCGCTGTCCCAGCTCGACAGCGAGAAGAAGATCGTGATCATGCATTACACGCCGATCCTCGAGACGACCGTCGGCGAGAACGTGGAGATAAGGCCGTTCCTTGGGACGAGCCGCCTCGCAGCGCCGATCGATCTGTACGGCGCCGACGTGGTCTTCCACGGCCACGCGCACCACGGGGCGCTCGAGGGGCGCATGTCGAACGGGACTCCGGTCTACAACGTGGCGATGCCGCTGCTCAGGAAGCTCACCGGCAAGCCGTTTCTGCTGTTCGAGGTGTAGCGGGCGAGCGCCGAACGGTGCTTTCGCTCAGTGCTTCTGCAGGAAGGCCCGTATCGCTCCGAAATAGGCGGACGCGAAGAGCAGGATATCGTTGTGCCCGGCGCCGTCGATGAGGTGCAGGGCTTTCCTCTGGTGGGGGACGGCCGCGTGGTTCTCGCGGGCGTGGTCCGGCGGGAGCAGCGTGTCGCGCGCGCCGTGCAGGACGAGGACCGGGATCTCGACGTTCCTCAGGAGCTCCGGGTTCGAGAAGCTGCGGTGCGCCTGGTCGCGCAGATCGCCGAGGTCGATCTCGAAGAGGGCGAGCAGTTGCCGCACGTCGCTGAACCCGCTCTCGAGGACGAGCGCGCGGTACGCGTCGCCGCGGTGCGCGGCGATGCGCGACGCTGGGGAGCTGCCGAGCGAGCGGCCGAAGAGCACCGGCTTCGGCGGCTGTTCGAGGCCTGCGGCGCGGCTCGTCTCGGCGAGCTCGCGCTGGAAGAAATCGGAGACCTTCACGGGATCTTCTCGGAGCGAGCGTAGCGTCGGCTGCCCGCCGCTCCAGCCATAGCCGCGGTAATCGACCATGAAGAGGTTGAGCCCGATGTCATGCCAGCCCTCGGCGATGTCGTCGTAGTCGGGGACGGTCTCGCCATTGCCGTGGAACGCGAGCACGGTCGGGTTGCCCGGGTCGGACAGGTGCCAGCGCGCGCCGAGCGTCACCCCGGGGGCGACGGGGATGTCGTAGTCCGTCGCGCCGGCGGGTGGGCTCGTCTTCACCCGCCTGGGATAGAAGACGTCGGTGGCGCGAGGGTTTGCGTCGAGCGCGCGAAGGAGCTCGTCGAGCTGGCTGTCGGGGTCGTTCGTCGGCATGGCTCACCGTTCTGCCGAGGTCGGCGGGGGAGTGGGCGCGCAGGATACGTCGAGCGGGGAGAGGATGGTACCTGGGATGGACGCCCGCGAGGGCGGCGGGGAGGCGGGTGGCGCGGCCCGAGGGTGGCCTACGCGGTCGCGATGATGCCTTGCACCGCGGGCTCGCCATACTCGGCGCCGCCGGTGCGCACAACGAGGTTCGGGAGGATCTCCGCCACGCCGGCGCCGTGGGTGTGGCCGCAGAGCACCTCGATCCGCCGCTCCGGGTGCCGCAGGGCGGCCTCGCGGAGCACCTCGCCTGTGGCCTTGCAGGTGAAATGGGGGAGCCAATCGTCGTTGGAGATCTGGCCTTCGTGCCAGCAGGCCTCCTTGAACGGGGGGACGTGCGTGGCGACGATGACGCGCCGGTACCGCTCGAGGGCCAAGGGCAGGACGCGGCGCAGGTATTCCGCGGCCTCGTCGCCGAGGCGGTGCAGGGCCTCTCTCCGGCGGCGCCTGCCCAGGGAGGCGAGCTCCTGGATCAGCACATAATCGTTGAGCATGACGGGGGATCTCTCGTAATCGCCGAGGCGGGCGTCGGCCCAGCCGTCGTGGCCGACGAGGGCGGTGTCCGGGCCGAGCTCGACGTGGGGGATGGACGGGAGCCACCTGAGCCAGGGGGAGGTGGCCGACAGCTCGGCGGCCATCGTGCGCACGGCGGCGATGCTCCCGCGGTAGAAATCGTGGTTGCCGAGGACGAAGTAGAGCGGGCGCTCGATGGCCTGGGCGACGGTCTCGAGGAGGGGGCGGAGGCTCGTGGCTTCCGCGATGTCGCCGGTGAAGAGGACGGCATCGGAGGCGGTGGCGGCGAGGGTGGAGCAGAAGGCGGTGAGTTCCTCGCGGGAGAGAAAGTTGAGGTGGACGTCGGTCGCCCAGGCGAGGCGGAGCGGGGTCGGCGCGGCCATGAGATCAGGATAGGCGGGGACGGGAGGGGGAGCCAGCGAGGTGGCGCGATCTCCCATCCCCGTTCCACGTTTCGGTTAGCGGCGCGCCGCCGCCGATGGCTGGGCGTCGCTGCCGATCCTGTGCATTCACGGCGTCATGGCGACAGCCCGCCGGTCCCGTCCGCCTCCAGCGAGTCCGCGAGCGCGCAGCGCGCGAGTCCTGCCTTCTTGGCCTCTTCGCGCAGCATCGCGCCCTGCTCCGCGGCCCCTTTCACGCTGAGCATCGTGCGGAGCTCGATTCCATCGGGGCTCTCCACGTGCTCTGTGATCCAAGCCGACCGCATCTGCCCGACGCTGATCGGATCGCCCTCCGGGTCGAGCCCGGCTCTCCTGTCGACATCGCACATCATCGCGACCGCCTCGGGGAAGGTCTGCCCGCCCGGGGCCGGGGCCTTCGCCTCGGGGGCTGAGCTGCAGGCGGAGAGGAAGGCGGTAAGGAGCAGCGGCAAGACGGGATGGGGGCGCATGCTGCATTCGACAGGAGAGGGCGCCTGGGCTTGGCAGCGATCTCATCGCCCCGGTGCGCCGCCTTCCGGCTACTCCCCCGTGCCCCCGTCCACCGCCGGGACGAGCTCGATATCGACGCTCTGAGGCAGGAAGCTCTCGCACTCCTCGTTCATGACGGGCGCGAGCGTCTGCTCGAAGTCGTCGTAGCCTGTCCCCGAGATCTTCACCCACGTCACGCCGGCCGTCCACAGCTCGCAGACGAGCGTCTCCAGCGCTTCGGGAGGAGGCTGCGCGCGATCGACGGCGCACACCAGGTTGGCCTCGTCGAGCGTCTTCCAGGTGGTCGGATCGCTCAGGACGAAGATCGGCTCGTCCGCGGCGCTCCACGTGATGTGAACGGTGGTGTCCGGCGGGACGGTGGCGCCTCTCGCGCGCACGGTGATGGTGAACAGCGCCTGTCTCGGCCCCATCGGACAGCCGCTGGCGTCGCCCGTACTCGAGCCGACGGACCCGCCGCCCCCCGCGCCTTTACAGGCGCCCACCGCGGAAGCGGTCGCGAGCGCCGCCGCGGCGATCGCCGCGAAGGCCGTGAGCGATGCGATTCGACCGGGAGCAAAAGGAGGGCGTGGTGCCACAAGGGCGACAGGGTAGGGGCGACATGCCAGCAAATCCAGCGTGAGCAAGTTTTTGCGCAGGTGGAGCGCCCTTCTGCGTGCGCCCTGCTCTCGCAGGCGGTCGCGGCGTTCAGGCCTGGGCCTTGAGCTCCGCGATGTCCTTGAGGAGCGCCTGCTCGTGCCCGTCGGGCTTCACCTTCAGGTAGGTTCTTCGCAGCACGCCCGACGGATCGATGACGAATGTCGTCCGGTCCCAGTACAGGGTGCCTTTCCACTCGCTCTGCCCGACGCCCGCGGCCTTGAGCAGCTCATGGCGCGTGTCGGCGAGCAGGTCGATGGTGAACGAGAACTTGTCGCAGAAGCTCTTGTGCGACGTGACGTCGTCCTCGCTGACGCCGACCACGGCGATGTTGGCGTCGTCGAAATCGGCCTTGGAGGCCGTGAACGACTTGCCCTGGATCGTGCATCCCGGCGTATCGTCCTTCGGATAGACGTAGAGGACGAGCCATTTGCCCGCGAAATCCTCGAGCTTCACGGTCTTGCCGTCCTGGTTCGGCAGGGCGAAGCGCGGAAACGGCTTTCCAATCTCGACGCTCATCTTCTCTTTGCCTTTGCTGTGGGCCGGAGGAGGGCTCCTCCTGGCCGGTGACGGGTCATGGGATGGGACGGATGGGACAGCGCGGCGGCGCGGACGTCACGTCGCTGTCCGTGCGGGATCTAGCGCGGAATGAGCCCCCGGAACCAGGCCGTCACCGAGGACGAGGACTCGTCCTGGTGGAGCGAGTCCGGGCCTTCCAGCTCATCGGCGAGCCCCCCGAGCGGCCCGTCGCTGCGCGGGGGCGGCGAGCTCGGGTGCTCGTCCCCGTGCGTCAGGATCGCGGCGCCCTCCAGGGTGGGCAGCAGGCTCAGGCCGCTGCCGCCGGCGGTCGGCTCCTTCGTGAGCGACTTGAACTCGAGGAGCATCATGTCGATGAGCTCGGCGATCTTCTGCGTCCCGTCGACCGCCCGCGCCGGCCCGCCCTTGGCGCGCTCCACCAGCGAGGCGACGTCGTCCTCGCTCACCGGGCGGCCATAGCGGTAGAGGAAGCGGGTCAGGTCGCGCCCGAGCTCGCGCGCCGACAGGTAGCGAGCCCCCGGGTCGCGGGCGAGCGCGCGGCGGATGATCTGCTCCAGCTCGCGCGGCACATCGCTGTTGATCTGCTGGAGCGAGGGGATCACCGCGTCGCGCACCAGCCGCACCGTGATGTAGTCGGAGTCGCCGAGGAACAGCCGGCGCCCGGCGAGCATCTCCCAGAGGATGATCCCGAGCGCGAAGATGTCGACGCGCTGGTCGACGCCCTGCTCGAGCACCGTCTCGGGCGCCAGGTAGCCGAACTTCCCCTTGATGATGCCCGCGTCGCTCTCGGCGAGCTGGCTCGACGCCTTCGCGAGCCCGAAGTCCACGATCTTCACCTCGCCGTAGCGGGTGATGAGCACGTTGGCCGGGGTGATGTCCCGGTGCACGATCTGGAGCGGCTTTCCGTCGGCGGTCGCGAGCTCGTGCGCGTAGGCGAGGCCCTGGCACATCTTCGCGGCCATGAAGGCGGCGACCTCGACGGTCATCGGCCGGCCGACCTTCTTCTGGTGATCGAGGAGGGCCCTCAGGTCGGCGCCGTCCACGTACTCCATGACGATGAAGTAGGTGCCGTCGCCGACGCCGATGTCGAACACCGACACGACGTTCGAGTGCGAGAGGTGCGCCGAGAGGCGCGCCTCGTCGAGGAACATCGCGATGAACTGCTCCTTCTTGCTGAGCTGCGGCAGGACGCGCTTGATCGCGACCTGCTTCTTGAACCCCTCGATCCCCGCGCTCTCGGCGACGAAGACCTCCGCCATGCCTCCGGAGGCGAGGCGCTTGATGACCCGGTACCGCTGCTGCTCGGACATGCCCTGTCTGTCGTCCTCCCGCCCCGTGCCGCCTGGCCCTCCAGTCTAGCGGCTCGGGGCCCGCCGCGGATCAAATCCACGAGGCGGCACGCGCCCTCGGGTCATCGGAACGTGGCGAGCGCCGCGACCGCCGCGAAGGAGAGCCCGACGAGCGCGGCGAGCGCGAACGCCGACAGCAGCGGCTCCGCCCGCACGGCGGCGAGCAGCCGGTCGCGATCCTCCCTGGACAGCGGCGCGCCATCGGTCCCGCCCGTGCCCTCGCCGCCCGAGGCGGCGGCGACGTGCGCCTCCAGGCGGCGCCTCGCGGTCCTGGATCGCAGCGCGAGCAGCAGCACCTGCGCCACCGCGGAGGCGGCCAGGACCACGAGGCCAGCGCGCCGCGCATGCGAGGCGCGGGCCCGCTCGCGCGCCTCGGCCGCCGGCATCCCGTCCGCGAGCAGCTCCACGCGCCGCGGCGAGGCGGACGCCGCCGCGGACGTGATCGGCCAGGCCACCGTGCCCGCGCCCTGCTCGTAGGGGTCGCTCGCGACAACGGCCCAGTTCGCCTCTCCGGGCGCGGCGCTGTCCGGGAGCGTCACCCTCCCCGAGAAGAAGCCCGCCCCGTCCGCCGCGAGCGGGACGATCGTCCCGAGCGCACGGCCGCGCGCACCTCCGATCGAGACGTAGGCGCGCGGCCTCGGCGTCGGCGAGATCAACCGGAGCTCGGGCCGCTCGCCATCGAGACCGCCCGGATCGAGCCAGATGGCTCCCGGGATCACGGGCAGCTTCCCTTCCCAGGTGCCGCTCGCGATCCGTGTCCCAGGCGGTGCGCTCCCCGGGTGGGTCGCGCGGAGCGTGAGCTCGACCGCGTGCGCCAGCGGCTTGAGCGTGAGCTCCGCGGCGCCGCGCGCATCGGCCGTGATCTGCGCCGGACCGCTGCCGCGCCCCTCCAGCTCCGCTCCGACGGCGCTCGCCTCGAGGCGAGCCCCTGCCGCGGGCGTTCCGTCCTGCGCCTCGATCGCGACCCGCACCCGCTCCGGGAACGGAGCTGCAAGGGCTCCGCGCGCCGCCGTGACCTGCAGGCGGAGCTCCCCGTGCGCCGCGCCGGGCAGCGCGGTCGCGTGCGCCGCGCCGGGCAGCGCGCTCGTGTCCGCCGCTGCGAGCGGCGGCAGCAGCGGGAGCTGCCGCTCCAGGAGCGTGCCGCTGCCCAGCGCGATCCGCACGGTCACCGGCTCCCGCAGCCCCGCTGGCGCGCGCAGCAGCGCCTCGCCGATGCCGTCCTTGTCGAGCGAGCCGGTCCACCGTTCGAGCGGCGCCCCTGCGGACGTGGCGCTCACCTCGATCTGCGGGATCGCCGCCGCGTCGTCGGCGCCGTGGAGGCGGCGCACCCCTTCGACGCGGAGCGCCAGCGCCTCGCTTCCGGCGACGGGCGCCCCCCACACCCGCACGCCGGTGGCCATGCGTGGCGAGCCCGGCCCCAGGATCGCGAGGGCTGCGAGCCCGATGCCCAGCGCGGGCAGGACGTACGTCGCCGCGTTGGGCATCGAGAGCATCACTGTCCCAGCATACCTCTCCGTCCTTGCCGCGCGGGCGGGGGGCGGCTCCCGTCTGGCTGCTCGCGCGGAGCGCTGGCCTGGGCTGAGCCCCTTTGCGTCCGGGCGTCTCCTCCGATAGGAAGCCGCCGATGGCAGCCGACAGACCGGTGAAGCGCAAGCGCAAGGGTTCGGGGACCACGGGGCAGGGCGGTGAGGTCGTGTTGCGGCAGCGGACCGATCCGCGGAGCGAGCGACGCTTCGAGCCGAAGGCGTCGCTCGAGCTCGGCCTCACGATGCTCGGCATGTCCGTCGCGGCGCTGCTGGCCGGGGCGGGTGTTTACGGCCAGTGGTTCCGGGGCGAGGATGCTGGGGCGCACCCGGCAGCCACGTACCTGCTCCTCGGCGCCTTGCTCCTCGGGGCGGCGGTGGGGCTCTTCGGTCAGTGGTCGATGAAGGCGCTTCGTGTCGGTGATGCCGGGGTGGGGCTGGAGAGCGGGCCTGGCGAGATCGAGCGCATCGGCTGGAACGATGTCACGGGCCTGTTGCTCACGGAGACAGCGCTCACGGTCCAGGGCAGCGGCACGGCGATCGCCATCCCGCTGCGAGCGCACCTCCCGGCGGCCGCGCGCGCGCTGGCCGAGGCGAGGGCGCGTATCCCCGCGCGAGCGGCTGACATCAAGGAAGGCGCGCTGCCTCCGCCCGACGATGCCGCCGGCGAGGTGCGCCCGCTGGAGCCGCCGCAGGTCGCCGGCCTCCGCTGCAAGGCGACCGACAAGCTGATCGCCTTCGAGGCCGACGCTCGTCTCTGCGGCCGTTGCGGCGAGCACTACCACAAGGAAGGCGTCCCCCCCCGCTGCATCACCTGCGAAGCGCCCCTGCGCTGAGCGGGCGACCGCTTCGGATACGGGCCCATCTCGGCGTCTTCGGTGCTCAGCGCACTGGAGTGCGCTTCCGCTCCGAAGACGCCGATCTGGACCCGTCTCCTGTGCGGGCGACCGCTCAGCGCCTGCACTGCGGCGCGAGCGGTCGCCTCCCCTGAGAGGCTCTCTGCGCTACGCCTTCAGATCCCGAAACGCCCCGCGTGCTCCCGGAGGAACGCGATGTAGACGTCCGCCTCCTGGTGCGACGCCACCTCGCCCGCCTCGACCGCCTCCTCCAGCGCGCGCTTGATCTCGCCGATCCGCCGCGACGGCGGCAGCCCGAACGCATGCATGATGGCGTCGCCGATGCCGCTCGGCAGCGGCGGCACCACCGCGTCCTCCGCCTGGACCTGGAGCACCCGCTCGGCGAGCTCGCTGATCTGCTTCAGCCCCTTCCGCTTCTTCTCGGGCCGCTTCGTTGTGATGTCCGCCCGCGACAGGTCGAGCACGTCCTTCAGGCAGCCGCCCATCTCCTTGGCGAACCGGCGCACCGCGCTGTCGGTCCACGACGCGTCGTACTGGCTCGCCCGGAGGTGGTGCAGGATCAGGAAGCGGATGCTGTTCTTCAGCGCCTCCTCCTTCGTGAAGAGCGGCAGCCGCCGGTCGATCTTGTCGAACATCCGCGCGCCGACCTCGGCGTGACCGAAGAAGTGGACCTCGCCCGTCGGCGAGATGGAGCGCGTCCTCGTCTTGCCGATGTCGTGGAGCAGGGCCGCCCAGCGGACCTCGAGCCTCGGGACGGCCTGGCGCACCACCTGCTTCGTGTGCTTCCAGACGTCCTTGTGGCGCCACTCCCCGTCGCCGAAGCCCACCATCGCCTCGACCTCGGGCAGCATCGCGGCGAGGGCGCCCGACTCGAGCAGGGCGTCGAGCCCGGCCTCGGCGTCGTCGCTCATCATGACCCGGTCGAGCAGCTTGCGGACATCGGGCAGGTAGGCGGCGGCCGCGGCCTTGAAGTCGGCGGGCCGCCCGGAGATCACCCTGGACGAGGCGCGTGGCTCGGCGCCCGCCTCGGGCTGCTCGACCTCCGCCTTCTCTGCTCGCTGGACGGCCCACTCGAGGGCCTCCATCGCCCGCTTCGGGCTCGCTTCCTGGGTGACAATCTCCTGCACGCTGGCCTTCCACACTTTCGAGGTTACGGGGTCGCCCACGGGGCGCCGGCTGGCGCGGCCCGAGCGGGGGTTCGCCGGTTTAGAGCCAGCCGCACCTTCGCGCAATGGTTCGTCGCGTTCGTCGCGTTCGTCGCGTCGGTCGCGTCGGTCGCGTCGGTCGCGTCCGTCGCTCGACACGCCGCCGGATGACGTGCGTCCGCAGGCGATGGATGCGTCAGGTGCGGAGGAGCCGCCCCACGTGGTCCTTCTCCCAGGCGAGGGAGCGCTCGTAGTCGCGGAAGAGCCGCTCGCGGGCGAGGAACTGGGGCGGATGGAGCATCCGGCGCCCGTTGCCGTGGCTCGCCGGCATCACGTGGTGGAGCATCTCGTGGTAGATGACGTAACAGATGAAGTAGCGGGGGACCCAGGGCCGGTCGAGCACGGGGTGGATGCGGATCAGCCGCTCGACCGCCGAGTAGCTCCCGAGCTTGATGGTGCGCCGCGCCTTCCGCGCCTTGGTCCGCTTGCCCCAGGTGATCAGCGCGTCGACCCCGCCGCCGAAGTACGCGTGGTTCAGCTTCTGGAACAGGAGCAGCAGGTCGTGCGTCCGCCCCTGCGTCGAGAGCGGCGTGCTCACCGGCCGGCTCGCCCGGATCCGGTGGCCGTTCTCGTCGATGTACTGGCCGACCACGAGCGAGGCGGCCCGGTCCTGCGTCACGACGTACCGGACGAGCGCCTCCTGGACGACCGCCGGCGCGTCCAGGAACATGTGGTGGACGCGCGCCTGCAGGATGCCCTCCCGGAGCGAGGAGGAGATCATCTGCCGGTAGTTGTCGGTCACCGAGAGGAGGACCGGCCGCTTCTGGGCCAGCTCCAGCCGCCGGATGAGCGCCTGGCGCGCCCCCTCGTGCACGTAGATGTGCGGCTGGCCCGGCGGCAGATCGATGTCGATCGGATGATGACGGGGGTCCGGCACCCGGACGACCGCCCGGGCGACACGCGGCAGCAGGGAAGTACGCGCCGCGCCCTTCCCACCGCTGCGCGACAGACGGCCTGGAGGGGGTTGAGCGAAGGGGAAGGCCATCTGTCCCGCCATCTCAATCCTCCTTATTTGGGCGTATTCTCGGGTGGGATCCTTGTCAAGCGAGCGGCCGAGAACATCGAAATCATTCGGATTTGTGACTATGTAAGCGGGGGGCCGGGCCCTCCGGAGGGAGAGGGCGGGCGCCCCGGCCGCCGCTCGCCGGTGATCTGGATTTCCTCTGCAAATTCATGTGTTTGTAGTGAAGGCCACGCGCGCACGTGCCGGTCGGGCTGCCTTCCGCCTCGGACGCGCGTCTTCTGCTCCTGCTCTCTCTCCCGCCATGACAGGGCGCCGTGCGCAGCGCCTCGCTCATCGCGGGGCGAGCGCCCGGGGATCGAGGATCTGCGTCATGCGCCAGCGGCCCTGCGCGCGCTGGGGAGGCTCCGGCTCGAGGGCGACGACCAGGGCAGTGCAGAAGCCGGCGGGGAGCAGCGCTGTCGCGCCCCGGCCAGGCGTGTCGACGAGCGTACGGACGAGGTGCTCCACGTTCGGCTGGTGCCCGACGAGCAGCGCGTCGGCGCCGCCTCGGGCGAGCGCGGCGACCAGCGAGCTCGGGAGCCCGGCGTCGAGCGCGAGCTCGTCCCGGAGCTCGACCTCCGGCGCGCCGCAGATCGGCGCCGCGATCTCGGCGGTCTCCCTCGCGCGCGCGAGGGGGCTCGCGAGCACCAGCGGCAGCGGGGCGCCGCCCCGGAGGCGGTGGAGCTCGAGCGAGACCCGCGCCACGCGCTCGCGGCCCTCGGGGGTGAGCCTCCGATCCGCGTCGCGCCCGCTGGTCGCCCGCTCCTCCGCCGGGCCGTGCCGCATCACGTAGAGGTGCATGGCGTCGATGGCAGCGGGCGTCAGTTCGTCTTGCCCGGGGGACGGCGGGCGTCCTGGCCGGACGAGGCTGCCTCGCCGCGACCCTTCGCCTGCGCGGGGGCCTCGGCCGCGGCTCCGCCCTTCGGAGCGGGGCCGGGGCTCGCGGCGCCGTTCGTCGGGGCCGCCCCGCCGACGCGCGAGATGCCGTGCTTCGCGAGGACCATCGATTCGATCTTGTCGAGCACCGCCGGGTGCTGCTCGAGGTAGGTGCGGGCGTTCTCCCGGCCCTGACCGATGCGCTCGCCCTGGAACGAGAACCAGGAGCCGCTCTTCTCGATGATGCTCGCCTCGGTCGCGAGGTCGATGACGTCGCCGCTGTGGCTGATGCCCTGGCCGTACAGGATGTCGAACTCCACCTCGCGGAACGGGGGAGCCATCTTGTTCTTCACGACCTTGACGCGGGTCCGGTTGCCGACGACCGCCGGCTCCTTGCCGCCCGCGGCGGCCTCCTTGATGGCGCCGATGCGGCGGATGTCGAGCCGGACCGAGGCGTAGAACTTGAGGGCGTTGCCGCCGCTCGTCGTCTCGGGGCTGCCGAACATGACGCCGATCTTCATCCGGATCTGGTTGATGAACATCAGCAGGCACTGCGAGCGCGAGGTCGTGCCGGTCAGCTTGCGGAGCGCCTGGCTCATCAGCCGGGCCTGGAGGCCGACGTGGCTGTCGCCCATGTCGCCCTCGATCTCGGCCTTGGGGACGAGCGCGGCGACCGAGTCGACGACGATGATGTCGACGGCGTTCGAGCGGACCAGCATGTCGGCGATCTCGAGCGCCTGCTCGCCGTAGTCGGGCTGGGAGATGAGCAGCTCGTCGGTCTTCACGCCGAGCTTCTTGGCGTAGTTCACGTCGAGGGCGTGCTCGGCGTCGATGAACGCCGCCGTCCCGCCCGCCCGCTGGACGGCCGCGATGGCGTGGAGGGTGAGGGTCGTCTTGCCGCTCGACTCCGGCCCGTAGACCTCGACGATGCGGCCGCGCGGGTAGCCGCCGATGCCGAGGGCGATGTCCAGGCCGAGCGAGCCGGTCGCCACGGCCGCGACCTCGTCGTGCAGCGTCTGCCCGTCCTTGAGGCGCATGATCGCCCCCTTGCCGTACTCCTTCTCGACGCTGGCGATCGCGAGCTCGAGGGCGGCAGACTTCTGCTTGGTGTTCTTCTCGTCACTCATGCGTACCTCGGGAGGGAGCGATAGGAGGGGGGCGACGGCGGGGGACCGCGGAGGTGGACCCACGACGCGCAGGGCAACAGTTTCCGGCAGCTTTACTGTCCGGTTGTTCAGGAAGCAAGACCCCCGCATCCCGGATAGGACCGAAAACGTCCGAGCAGCGGGCTGGCCCGGCAGGCGCCCCGGAGGGCCGGAGGGCGGTGATGTCGTGGTCGGAAGCGGTTCCTGGTTGAGGTCGAGTCTCACAACCAGGGCAACAATCGTGATCGTCGCACACCGGGAGCACTGGCGGGCTCTTCAACTGTGGGCCACATCTTCCGCGTGGGGGGCGGGGGGCGCTTTTTCCCGGGGTTTTCCCTGGGCCGGTACGAGCTCGTCCTGCGGGTGGCCGCAGGCGACGTGGGTGAGGTCTGGGCGGCGCGTCTGAGGCGGGAGCACGGGTTTCAGCGGCTCTTCGCGATCAAGGTGCTTCGCCCGGAGCTCTCGCCCGATCCCGACGCCGTCCGGACATTCCTCGACGAAGCCGCGCTGGCCGCGCGCATCAGGCACCCGAACGTGGTGCCCGTCGTGGATCTGGGCGAGACGGACGGCACGTTCTTCTATGTCATGGAGTGGGTGAGCGGGGAGCCGCTCTCGTCGGTGCTGCGCGCCGCGCGCGGGCGCCCGGCGCCGGTGCTGGTCGCGGCGAGGCTCGCCTACCAGATCTGCGCGGCCCTCGACGCCGCGCACGAGCTGCGGGACGAGGGCGGCAACCCCCGGGAGCTCCTGCACTACGACGTCTCGCCGGACAACGTCCTCATCACGTCCGAGGGGCTCGTCCGCATGGTCGATTTCGGCATCGCGAAGCTCGAGGAAGGGCGGATGTCCGAGCGACGGCCGCAGTCGCTGCGCGGCGACGGCGGGCGCGCTTCGGGAGCGGGCGCGGCGGGCGGCGAGGGGGGCGCGTTCCTGTTCCGGAGCAGCGCGCCGTACATGGCGCCGGAGCACATCCGGGGGCAGCCGTGCGATCGGCGGTCCGATCTCTTCGGGGTCGGGGTGCTCCTCTACGAGCTCCTGTCGGGCGCTCATCCCTTCCAGGCCGACGACAGCGAGAGCACGATGACCCACATCGCGAGCGAGCGGCCTGCCGCGCCGCTGTCGTCGCGGGCGGTCCCGTCCCGGCGCGGGTTCGCGGAGCGCCTGAGCGCGCCGCCGCCGCCCGAGCCGATCCCGCCTGCGCTCGATCGCCTCGTCTCCGAGGCGCTCGCCAAGTCGCCCACCGCGCGCACGGCGACGGCCGCGAAGCTCATGCGCGCGCTCGAGGAGGCGATCCCGGGCGCCGCGAACCCGGGCAACGACGCGCTCGTCGCCGGCTGGCTCGGACAGATCCTGGGCGACGCGTCCCACCTCCGCACGCAGCAGCTGCGCGCCGCGCTGGAGTCGCTCGATCCAGGGGACCGCTCGGCCGACGACGAGGTGGAGCCTCGGCTCGCCACGCGGCGCTGGCTGCAGGCGCTGCTGGTGTTCGGGGCCGCCGTCCTCGGGGTCGCGCTCGCCGGGACCGCGGCGGTGAGGGACAGCCCGCTCCCTCCCGCCGCCGTCTCCGCGCCGGCCGGGCCGCGCCCCTAGGGCGCCGCGGCGAGCGTCAGCTCGCCCCCACGCCGCCGAGGAGCGGCGACCACGCCGCTCCGGAGATGAGCCAGAGCTGGTGCGACGTCCGCGTCACCGCGACGTGGAGCCGCCGGCGGGCCTCGTGGTTCATCGGGTACGCCGCCGCGGTCGCGTCGGGCACGACGACGTAGTCGAACTCGAGCCCCTTCGCGCTGTCCACGTCGGTGACGTCGATGCCCGGCTCGAACGAGAAGGCCCCCTCCAGCACGAGCCTCGCCTCCGGCAGGTCCGCGATCAGCGCGTGGAGCTCCCGCGCGGCGCCTGCGTCCCGCGCGATGACGGCCACCGAGGCGCGGGGCTCCCGCCCGACGAGGTCGCGGAGCGCGCCGGCGAGGAACAGGTGCGCCTGCGCCTCGCTCGGGAAGCGGAAGAGCCCGACCGGCGCGCCGTCCCGGGCCGCGCGCGCGGGCGCCTCGGGCGCGAGCTCGCCGAGGAGCCGCCGCGCGAGCTCCGCCACCGGCCGCGGGCACCGGTACGACACCGCGAGGCGGCAGGTCGCCGCGTCGCCCACGCCGAGCGCCGCTCGCGCCGCGTCCCACCCGGCGAAGCTCGAGGTGGTCTGCTGCGCCTCGTCGCCGGCGAGCGTGACGCTGCGCGTCTCGCCAAGGAGCTTCCCCAGGACGAACAGCTCGAACAGCGAGAAGTCCTCGGCCTCGTCGAGCACGAGGTGCGACCACCCCGCCCCGTCCAGGCCGCGGCGAGCGGCGCGAAGGAAGAGCAGGATCGGCAGATCGTCGACGTCGAGCGTCCCCGCGAGCTCGTCCGGCGTCCCTTCCGCGATGGCGCGGCCGTCGAGCGCCCGCTTCATCGACGCCACGGTGATCGAGGCGAGCTGCCGGTCGAGGGGCTCGGCGATCTGCAGCAGGGTGTGCCGGACGGTCTCCTCGACGGCGCTCCTGGGGAGGTCCCCGCCCGAGGCGGCGACGACGCCCTCGAGGAACCCGCGATCCGTGAAGACGTCGGCGAGGCGGCGGCGCAGCCGCGGGAGCGTCGTGTTCGCCGGGGCGAGCCTGGCGAACCGCTCGCGCAGCGCACTGTAGAGCGCCGGGTGGCGCTTGAGGCTGGAGACGAGCGCCGGGGGATCGTCGCACAGGGCGATCGGCTTGCCGAAGACCTCGCGCGCTGTCGCCGACGACCAGGCGTCGAGCGTCTTCACCTGGGCTTCCCCCGCGCCGAGCGGCGAGAGCAGGCGGCGCGACAGCCGCGCGAGGCCCTCCTCGGGGACGACGACGTTCATGGCCGAGAGCGGGCACCGCGCCGGATCGAGCGCGGCGATCCGGGCGAGGCGGTGCAGCGCCACGGTCGTCTTTCCGCTCCCGGCGCTGCCGAGCACGAGGAGCGGCCGCTCGGGGGGAGCGCACACGGCGGCGTACTGGTCGGCGTCGAGCAGGGCGGTGACGTCCGCGGCCTTCGCGTGGTCCGGGGCGCCGGCGCCGACGCCGAGGCTCCCGGGGCGGGCGGCCGTGCCCGCGCCGCCCGGCTGCATGGCGAGCGCCGCGCGCTCCGCGAGGGTCCATCGCCCGTCGCCTCGCCGCGTCAGGACGAGGCCGTCGCCCACGATCCGGGTGAGGGCGCCGCGCTCCACGACGACGATGCGGCGCGCCTTCACCACGCCCTCGGCCACGCGCCCCGGGAAGGCCTCCTCGTACTCGTCGCCCTCGCGGTACCGGTAGAAGATCTGCGCCACCGGCGCGACGCGCCAGTCGAGGATGCGCACGTCGGCCGACGGATCCAGGAACGTCGCGTGGCCGAGCAGGTAGTCCTTCGCCCCTTGGCCCTCGTCGACCCGGAGGTGGGCGAGGTACGGGCAGAGCGGGTCGGGCAGCGCCTCCCTGGGCTCCTGCTCGATGAGGCGCTGCCGCACGCTCATCTCGAGGAGCACCGCCGGCAGATCGTCGGCCGAGGCCGCGGCGGCCTCGTCGCGGAGCTCCCGGAGCGCCGCGACGGACCTGAGCTCGCGCGGCGCGCGCCCGAAGGCGCGCGCGGCGCGCTCCTGCGCCCTGTCCGCGGCGCGCTCCTGCGCCCTGTCCAGCGCGGCGCGCACGCGCTCGAGGAGCGTGGCCTCTTCCTCGAGGACGGCGCGCGCCTCGACGGGCAGATCAAGCGTGCTCTCCAGCATGATGGGCCTCCTTGCGCCCCTCGCCTCCGCGAGGGGTCGAGCTCGATGGGTGAATGGTTCGTTCACTTTTGAGGCGAGGCGAAGCGAAGGTTACGCGAAGAAGCTCCTGAGTCCGGCGAGGTGGTATTTCGAGTAACCGTGGACCGCTTCTCGGATGGCGTCCTCGTCCTCGAAGCGGGCGAGGGCGTTCACCATTGTCCTGACGAAGCCCTGGTAGATCTGGTCCAGGTTGAACCGCATCACCTCGGTCACCGAGAGGCATGGGTCGAGGGCGCGGAAGTGCTCGATCGCCAGCGCGATGAGGCGCTCGGCGGTCTCCTCGGCGAACCGCTCGTACCTGGAGCCGCCGGCGCGCCCCAGGAGGATCACGACGCGCAGCCTGTTCTCGATGCAGAAGCGGAGGAGCTCCTCGGAGATCAGGTGGTAGGCGGCCGTCGGCGGGAGCGCCCGGACGTCCTCCACGCCGTCGAGCGCCTTCACGCGGCGGCGCAGCAGGAGCGTGAAGGCGCGGGCGAAGCCGTCGTCGACGATCCCGTAGAAGAGCGCGTCCTTGTTCGCGAAGTACCGGTAGATGTTGCCCGTCGAGACGCCGGCCGCCCGGGCGATCTCGGCCATGGTCGCGCTCTCGTACCCCTTCCGCGCGAAGATCGTCAGCGCGGCGGAGGTGATGCTCTCCTGGACGTCGTCTTTGAGGTACTGCGCCATGGCGAATAGTGAACGTGTCGTTCACTTATAGCGATGGACGGCGGCCCGTCAAGCGAGCGGGTGGATGACGGCCTCAGGGGTCGACGGTGCCTTCGAGGATCGCGCGCGGGCCGTCGATGAGCATGAAGCTCGCCTCCTCCTCGCCGACCCTGGCGAAGAGGGCCTTGATGCCGTCGCGCACCTCGGGGACGTCCTTTGCGGCGTGGGCGTCGCTGCACGCGGCGTAGTAGTAGCCGGCCTCGATCAGCTGCTCGGCGGCCCGGCGGGGGGTGCGCCCGTACTTGCCGGTGAGCGCCGCGACGTCGAGGAGGAGCACCGCGCCCGCGTCGAGCAGCGGATCGAGCGAGGAGATGTCGTCGAAGACGGGCTCGTAGCGCTCCGGGTGGGCGATGACGGGGCGGAGCTTGCGGCGGCTGAGATCGAAGAGCCGCTCCGCGGCCCGGGCGGGGAAGCTCCGGGTCGGGAACTCGACGAGCGCGGCGCGGCCGCCCGGGAAGGGGAGGGCGCTGCCGTCGAGGAGGCGCTGGAAGACGATGTCGTCGAAGAAGTGCTCCGACGAGAGATCGAGCGCGGGCAGGTCGCGCGCGCCGGCCGCGGCCCGCAGCGCGGCGCAGGTCGCGTCGTAGGCGGCCTTTAGGCCCTGCCGGGTGTTGTCGAACATCCCGGGGCGCATGTGCGGCGTCGCCACGACGGTGTCGAACCCGGCGCCGCGGAGCGCGGTGAGGAGGGCGAGGCTCTCCTCGACGGTGCGGGCGCCGTCGTCGACGCCCGCGACCCAGTGGGAGTGCAGATCGATGAAGCCGCGCATCGTCGCTCCGAACTTAGCAAAGTTGGCCGCCTTCGTGCGCTGCGACCATCCTTCGCGTCGAGGAGGTGTTCGTGTCGCTCTCGTTATCGAACCAGCAGCTTGTGCCTCAGCTCGCGTCGGATGGCTGCGCTGGCGGCCAGCGCGGCGGCAGGCCGGGAGGCCGCGCAGAGCCCCCGGTCGATCCCGGCGCGCCCTCGGTCGAGGAGGGCACACCGGCCCTGGATGAGGGGATCCCCACCTCCGAGCGGCGGCGCCGCCGCAGCGACGATCCGGTCACCGCGCTGCACTACCAGCTCTCGACGACCCGCGCCGAGGCGAACCTGGACGTCGTCGTCCTCGTGGACGACAGCGGCTGCCTCGTCGCCGGGGCGGGCGCGTGGCCGGCGTGCGAGGAACTCGCCGCCTACGCCCCGCTCCTCGCCAACCCGGACGCCGTGCAGAGCGCGGCGGTCGGCTCGCGCATCGCCACGCTCACCGCCGACGTCGAGGTCCAGAGCCTCTCGGTGTCGGGCGGCGAGGTGCTGCTCTGCGGCCGCGGCGGTACGGCGGAGCGTGGCGCCTCCATTGCCCGGGCCGCTGCGGGGTGCTTGCGCATCCTCCGCGCCGCCTGAGCGGCAGCGCCGCCGCAGGCCGGGCGCTCGCGCCCCCCCGGTTCGTGCTACAAGGGGCCGCGGCCTCAGGTCGCGCGCAATGCCCGGCTCGCTCGCACCCCCTCGGAACAGCCCGCCCGCCGCCGACGCGTCCCTTCAGGCAGACCACGCCGGTCTGGCCCCGTTGCTCGCCTCCCGCAGGGTGATCCTCTGCGTCGGCTGCGGCGGCGTCGGCAAGACGACCACGACTGCAGCGCTCGGCCTGGCCGCTGCCCGCCGCGGCAAGCGCGTCCTTTGCCTGACGATCGATCCGGCGCGCCGGCTGTCCCAGAGCCTCGGGCTCGAGGAGATGACGACGGAGGCGCAGACGATCGAGCCCGCCCGCTTCGCGAGGGCGGGGGTCGACGTGCCCGGCTCGATGACGGTCATGATGCTCGACACGAAGTCGACCTTCGACGGCCTCGTCGCGTCGCTCGCCCCGACGCCCGAGCAGCGCGACCGGATCCTCGGCAACGTCCTCTACAAGTACATCTCCACGTCGCTCGCGGGCACGCAGGAGTACATGGCGATGGAGAAGCTCTACGCCGTCAGGAGCGACCCGAGCTACGACCTCGTCCTGCTCGACACGCCGCCCACGGCGAACGCGCTGGATTTCCTCGACGCGCCGGAGCGTCTCGTCGGCGCCATCGACGGCGCGGCCACGCGGTGGTTCGTGCAGGCCTTCCAGAGCTCCGGCAAGCTCTCGCTCAACCTGCTGGCGCGCTCGACCGCCGCGGTGCTGCGGGGCATCGGCAAGCTGACCGGCAGCGGCTTCCTCGAGCAGATCGCGGCGTTCATCAGCGAGATGAACGCGGTCTTCGGCGGCTGGAAGCAGCGGGCGGACGCGGTGGCGTCGGCGCTCCGCGGCCCCGACGTGGCGTACGTGCTCGTCACGACGCCCGATCCGCTCTGCGTGCGCGAGGTGCTGTACTTCGCCGATCGCCTGCGCGAGCAGCAGATGCGTCGCGACGCGTTCGTCGTGAACCGCGTCCACCCGGTGTACGGCGCGCTCCCCGGCGTCGGCGAGATCGCCGCCGCGCTCGACGGCAGCAGCCTTGGGCTCGCCTCCGGCGCCGCGGCGCGCCTGCTCCAGGCCGCCAAGGACGAGAGCCGCATGGGCAAGCTCGATCAGCTGAACCTGATCGCCCTCGAGGCGGCGCTCGAAGACGAGCAGAGCGCCGGCAGCGTCCGCGTCGACGTCCCGGCGTTCCCGTACGACATCCACGACGTGGCCGGCCTCGCGAGGATCGCCGACGTGCTGGCGCCGCAGCCCGGGGCGGCGGGGTAGCCAGGGGCAGCTCGTGGGTTCTCGTGGCTGCCCTCGGGTGACGCGGAACGGTCCGTGAGGAGGCAGCTGGGCTGCCCCCGGTTTATCCCCGCCTATCCCCGCCGCCTGCGCTCCTTGTACTTCACGCGGACCGGCACGCCCTCCAGCGCGAACGCCTGCCGGAGCTGGTTCGCCACGTAGCGCCGGTAGCTGAAGTGGAGCTTGTCGGGATCGCTCGCGACGACGACGAACAGCGGCGGCGACGTCTCGGCCTGCGTGACGAAGAACAGGCGGGGCGCGCGGCCGCCGTGCGTCGGCGGCGGGTGCGTGAGCAGGATCTGCTCGAAGAAGCGGTTGAGCTCCCCGGTGGGCACGCGCTTCCGGTAGGCGTCGGCCACCTGGGCCACGGTCTCGATGAGCTTCGCCACGCCGCGCCCGCTGCGCGCGCTCACGTGCGCGATCGGCGCCCACGGCACGAACGAGAGCTTGTCGCGGGCGTCCTGCTCCGCCTTGGCGAGCGCCTTGCGATCGAGGAGATCGATCTTGTTGAGGCCGATCACGACGCCGCACCCGCGATCGACCGCGAGGCCGAGGATCTTCGCGTCCTGCTCGGCCACGCCCTCGGCCGCGTCGCAGAGCAGGAGCACGACCTCCGCCCGCTCCATGGCGCGGATCGCGTGGATCACGCTGACCGCCTCGACGGCGCTGTCCTCCTTCGCCACCTTCGACTTGCGCCGGATGCCGGCCGTGTCGATGAGCAAGAACCGCTTGCCGTCGCGCTCGGCCAGCGTGTCGATCGGATCGCGCGTCGTGCCGGGCGTCGCGTCGACCAGCATGCGCTCCTCGCCCGCGATGCGGTTGACGAGCGACGACTTCCCCGCGTTGGGCCGCCCGATGATGGCGATGCGGAGCGCCCCCTCGGCCGACTCCTCGGGCGCCGCGGGCTCCTCGGGGAGCGCCGCCTCGATGGCCATCTCCAGATCCGAGATGCCGCGGCCATGGAGGGCGCTGATCGGGATGAGCCGCTCCATCCCGAGGCGGTACAGCTCCGCCGCCTCCACCTCGGCCTTCGGCGAGTCCGCCTTGTTGGCGACGTAGATCACGGGCTTGCCCGCGCGGCGCAGCAGGCCGAGCTCGGCGTGCTCCGACGGCGTGACCGGCGTCACGGCGTCGAGCACGCACACGATGACGTCGGCCTCGGCGATGGCGAGGTCGATCTGCCGCTTGATCCCCTGCCGCATGGGATCATCGCTCTCGGGGTCGAACCCGCCGGTGTCGACGAGCGTGAAGCGCCGTCCCCGCGAGGTGACGTCGCCGTAGTGACGATCGCGGGTCACCCCGGGCTCGTCGTGCACGATCGCGACGCGCTTGCCGACCAGCCGGTTGAACAGCGTGCTCTTGCCGGTGTTGGGCCGCCCGACCAGCGCCACGATCCCGGCCGACGGGGGCGGCGCAGGCGCATCGGCGGCGGCGTCCTCGGCGGCCGCGATGACCTCCTCGGCCAGGTCCACCGCGAGCTCCTCCCTGTCCAGCGCCGCCTCGTGGCCGATCGGCTCGGCGAGAGCGCGGCCCTTGCTCGGGCCTGATCGGCTGCCCTTCTTCGATCCGGCGGCGCTCTTGCCGGGCGCCGCCGCCTTCTTTCCGGGAGCGGCGGCGCCCTTGCCGGGGGCCGCTGCTCTCTTTCCGGGAGCGGCAGCGCCCTTGCCGGGGGCCGCTGCTCTCTTTCCGGGAGCGGCAGCGCCCTTGCCGGGGGCCGCTGCGCTCTTTCCGGGAGCGGCAGTGCCCTTCCTGGGAGCGACGCCGCCCCTCTTCTTCTCGGGGGCGTCGCCCTTCTTCGCCGTCCGCCCGCCTCCGGCGGCTCCCTGGCTGCGCTTGTTCGATCTGGAAAGGGCTGGCTTTGCCGCGCTCACGAGGTCTCTCCCTTGTTGTAACCGAGCTCGTCCAGCCGCTCCCGCGACTCGCGCCACTCCGGCGTCACCCGGACCCAGAGCTTGAGGTTCACCTGCCGGCCGACGAGCTCCTCTATCCGGAGCCGAGCCTCCGTGCCGATGCGCTTCAGCTGCTCCGCGCCGGCGCCGATCAGGATCTTCTTCTGCCCGGGCCGCTCCACGTGGATGGTCGCGTCGATGTGCAGCGCGCCCTCGCCTGTCGGCTCGACGTAGCGCTCGATCTGCACGGCGCTCGCGTGGGGCACCTCGGCCTTCGTCGCGCGCAGGATCTGCTCGCGCACGTACTCGGCGGCGAAGAAGCGCGTGGGCCTGTCGGTGAGCTCATCGGGCGCGAAGCCCCAGTCCCTTTCGGGGCAGAGCTTCGCCACCTCGTCGAGCACGCGCTGGACGCCGTCCTCGCGCAGCGCCGAGATGGGGACGATCGCCGCGAACTCCCGGAGCTTGGCGAACGCGTCGAGGAGCGGCAAGAGCAGCGCCTTGTCCCGCATCCGGTCGACCTTGTTGAGCACGAACACCACCGGCGCCTCGCTCCCCAGGTCCGCGAGCAACGTCAGATCGCTCGGGTGCGGCGCGAGCGGCGGGCCGTCTTCCCCCTCCTTCACGCGCCGCGGCAGGCGCGCGGGATCCGGCGCTTCGGTCACGAACACGATCACGTCGGCGCCCCGCGCCGCCTCGCGCGCCGCCTGGTTCATCACGCGCCCGAGCTCCGTGCGCGGCCGGTGCAGGCCGGGCGTGTCGAGCAGCGCGATCTCCGCCGGGCCGTGGTGCACGACCCCGAGGATCGCGTCGCGCGTCGTCTGAGGCGTCGGCGAGACGATCGCGAGCGGATGGCCGAGCGCCGCGTTCAGCAGCGTCGATTTGCCCACGTTGGGGCGCCCGACCAGGGCCACGCGCCCGGATCGTCTCGGCAGCGAGGCGTCGGCCTCCTCCGTCCGCCTCGGCTCGGCCGCCTTCCTGCGCTGCTGCTGCGCGGCGCCTCGCCCGCCTGCCGTCCGGCCCGTCCGCTCCGGGAGCGGTCGCCCCTTCGTGTCGCCACCAGGGCGGGATCCACGTCCCGGCTGGCTGCGGGCCGCGCCGGACGAGCGCGCCGTGGGGCTTCGCTTCTTGCTCGCCCGGGGCTCTTCGCCGGACGGCGCTCCCCGGCGGCTGCCTTCGTTACCTTTCTTGGCAGGACGACGGGGGCCACCGGCGGCCGGGGCGGGCTTCGGCGCCTGCGGGCGCGCTTTCGCGCCCTGGGGCGCGCTCTGGGGACGGGCTTTCACCACGCCGCGCGCGATAGCAGACGCCCAGGGGGGCTACAAACGCTTCCCCACGATCCGTGGTCACGCGCGCGCGAAGGCGGTAAGGGGATGCCCTGCATGTCGAGCGTCCACCGAGGGGACCCACAGCGCGGAGCCCCGCCCGCCGCCCCCGACCCGCACTCGAGCGGAGCCCCACCCCGCGCCGAGGTGCCCCCCCTCGAGGCGCGCTCGGCTGAGATCGGTGACGCGCCGGTCATGGACGGCGGCCGCGCGGCCGCCGGGAGCGGGGACGGCGGCCGCGCGGCCGCCGGGAGCGGGCGCGCCGGCCTCGCGAGGCTCGCGGCCCTCGCGCTCGCGGCCCTTGCGCTGCTGCCGCTCATCGGCAAGAGCGGCATCTGGGACCCCTACGAGCTCGATCGTGCCGACCTGGCCCGCCGCATCGCCATCCACGTCTTCGGCGCGCGCGGCGTGGATCTCCCGGACGCTCCCGGGCAGCTGCCGACCCTGACCGATCTCGGCATGGGAGAGCTCGGGTTCACCTCGATGGCGCTCGGCTTCCGCGTGTTCGGCCTGCACGACTGGGCCGGGCGCCTCCCGCTCGCGCTGTGGGGGCTCGCCGGCGCGCTCGTGCTCTACGAGTTCCTCGCCCGCCTCGTCGATCGAAGGGCCGGCCTGTACGGCGTCGCGGTGCTCGTGACGATGCCGCTCTACGTGATGCAGGCGCGCACCCTGCTCGGCGACATCGTCACGATGGCCGCGCTCACGATGGCGTTCTGCGGGCTGACCGGCGCGCTGCTCGAGGGCGGGCGAGGGGCGCAGCGCGGCGCCCTGCTCGCGCCGGCCGCGTGGCTCGCCGTGGCGATCCTCGGCGTCGTCGCCGGATACCTCAGCCGCGGCCTGCTGATCGGGGTCGCCGTCCCCGCGCTCGGCGCCGGCCTGACCTGGCTCCTGCTCCGGACGTCCGGCGCCTGGCCCGCGCCGGAAGGCCGGGGGCCCACGCTGGGCGACCTCGTGGGCGCCGCCGCGCTGGTGCTCGGCGTCGCGGCGGCGGCGCAGGGCGCCCTCGTGCTCGCGAGCTCGAGCGCCGGCGAGCCGCTCCCCCGCGCCCTCGGCGTGGCGCTCCTCAAGAAGCCGCCGGTCGAGTCCACGTTCGATCTCACGCTGCGCCAGCTCGGCCACGCCCTCTTTCCGTGGAGCGCCTTCCTGCCGTTCGCCGTCGGCCGGCTCTTCCGAGCCCCCGCCGCGGACCGAGCGGGCGAGATCGTCGACCCCTGCCTCGATCGCGAGGCCGGCGTCCGGATCGCCCTGATCGTCACGTCTGCGCTCGCCTACGGCGCCTTCGCGGTCCTCGCGCCGCACGCCGGGGCGCTCCCGTTCAGCGGCCCCGCGCTCCTCGCCGCCATCGCCGCGCTCGCCGTCCGCGATCTCGAGCGCGGCGCCCCCTCCTCGCGGGCGCTCGCCGTCGGCTGCGCCGTGCTCGCCTTCGTCCTCTACCGCGATCTCGTCACCTCACCGGACAGGGCGCTCAGCGTCTTCTCGGTCGACAAGCCCGTCTTCCCGAAGAGCTTCGAGGGCGAAGCGGCCTCGGCGATGCGCTTCGTCCTGCTCGCGTTCGCCGGCCTCGTCTCGCTCACCTGGCTCGAAGAGCAGCCCCGCGAGCTCGATCGCAGCTTCAGCGCGTGGGCGCGGCGCGTCCTCGACGAGGTGCACGCCGGCGCCGCGGAGCTCGCTCGCATCTGGAACGGCAACCTGCTCTTCCTGCTGATCGTCCTCGAGGCGGCGCTCGTCGGCGTCGGCGCGATGCTCTTCGTCGGCAAGCGCATCGGGTGGGGCACCGTGGCGAGGATGCCGAACCACCTCGCCGCGTACGGGATGAACGCCTGGTGGGCGCTGCCCATGCTGCTGGCGGCGAGCCCCGTGCTGCTCCTCGTGGCGCGCGACGCGTTCCGCCACGCCGTCGCGCGCGCCTCCCTCCCGCGCGCCGTCGGCACGCCGCTCGCCGGCCTCGTCGCCGGCTTCGCGCTGAGCTTCTGGTACTATCCGGCGCTCGCGGCCCAGCTCTCGCCGAAGGAGGTCTTCGCGTCGTACGAGTCGCTTCGCAAGCCCGGCGAGCCGCTCGCGACGCTCGGCGTCCGGAGCCGCACGGCGGCCTATTACCAGGGCGGCGAGGTCACCTCGTTCACCGATGTCCTGCAGGCGTTCGACTGGCTCACCGCCGCGGGGAGCTCGGGGGACGGCGCCGCTCCGGTCGTCCCCGCCGCTCGCCGCTGGCTCGTCGTGAAGGCCGACGATCTGCCCCGGTTGAACAGCCTCTTTCGCAAGCGCTACCGGCGCAACCTGCCCGTCCTCGACGGCCGCTCCAGCCAGATCCTCCTTGCGTCGAACGAGCTCGGGGGCAGGCCGAACGAGAGCTGGCTCGGCCGTATCGTCCTCGACGAGCCCGCCGCTCCCGAGAACCCGCTCGACGCGATGCTCGAGGATCAGCTGGAGGTGCTCGGCTGGGAGCTCACCGACGACGACGGCCAGAAGGTCTCGAGCGTCGTCCCTCAGAAGAGCTACCACCTGCGGACGTACTTCCGGGTCCACCGGCCGATCACCGGCAACTGGAAGATGTTCGTTCACATCGACGGGTTCCAGCGTCGATACAACGGCGACCATCCCGTGATCGAGGGGCGTTACCCGCTGAGCCTGTGGCAGCCGGGCGACATCGTCGTGGACGACCACGAGCTCCGGCTCGAGCCCAACTTCACCCCGGGCGACTATACGCTCTACTTCGGCCTCTTCGCCGGTGAGACGCGCTTTCAGGTGACGCGCGGGCCGGAACACGAGGACCGCATCCGCGGCGGCGTCATCCGCGTGCGGTGAGCTGCCCTCGTGGGGATCCCGACGCATGCGCGCGCTGCGCGGCTCGCATCGCGCGGCCCGGCGACGCTCGCGTGCTCCTCCTCGTCGAGCGCCCTCGACGCGCGTGCGGAAAGCGGCTAGTCGCAGACTCATGACCGGGGGCCGTGGGGACTCGAACCATCCGCCCGACGCGCCGGGCGGTACGCCGCCGTCCTGCGCGCAAACCGGCCCCTACGGCGACGCGCATCGCCCCGGCGAGGACGCCGAGCTCGAGGTCCCCGCCTCGGATTCGCTCGACCGACGCTCGTCCGAGCGCCTCGACGTCACCTGGCTCGTGGACTGCGAGACCGACGACACGTTCCTCTACGCGTCCATCACCAACATCTCGGAGATGGGCATCTTCGTCCGCACGACGCAGCCTCTCTCGATCGGCACGCGGCTCACGCTCCGCTTCTCGCCGCCGGGGACCGGCGGCTCGTACGTGCTCGAGGGGACGGTGCAGTGGATCAACGAGGTGCGCCCCCTCCACGACAACCCGAACCCGGGCATGGGGATCCGCTTCGTCGATCTCACGCCGGACGATCGCGAGCGCATCGTCGGCACGATCAGGACGATCGCCTACATCCGCGACGCGCCGGTGAGATCGAATTGACGCTGGCGCCGCCGCGGCGCGCGGTGAGATCGAGGCGCGGCGCCCGGGACGGCGGAGGCGCGGCCGCGCCCGCGGCCCGTCAGCGGGACGTCGCGGTGTCGGCGGGCGCCGCCTGCGCGGGGCCCGCCGCACCTTGCTCCTCGGCGCCGCGCGGCGGCGCCGCGGGCATCGCCGCCTTGGGCGCAGCGCGCCGCGCCGCAGCGGCGGGGGCGGCGGCCGCCGGCGCCGAGTTCTGCGCCTGCGCGCCGGCGGCGTTCGCCTCGAGGTCCGCGAGCTGCTGCTCGGCGCGGTCGCCGTAGCCCTTCGCGGAGCGCAGCGCGAGCAGCAGCTCGCGCGCCTTCGCCGTGTCCCCGGAGGCCTGGTAGCACCGGGCCGCCTCCCACATCGCGGCGTGAGCCGACGGCGTGCCCGGGTACTGCGCGCCGACCTCGTCGAGCTTGCCGACGGCGGCCGCGCAGCCCGACTTGCGTTGCAGCGCTTGCGCCTCGTGCAACGCGGCGCTCGCGCCGTCGTCCGGGGACGCGGACGCCGACGCACGCGCGCTCTTCTCCTTCGCCGCCTCCGCCCTGGGCGCATCGTTCGCCTTGGCCTCGGCCGAGCGCCGGCCGTCGCCTTCCTGCATCACGACGGCCGCGGGGGCAGGCGCGGCCGTGCGGGGCGCCTCGTGCTGATCCAACGACGCGGGCTGGCCCCACTCGGTGACCCGCACCGGCGCCACGCCCGTCTTCGGCCGCAGCAGCAGCAGGCTCGATCCGATGACGAGCACGAACAGCGCCGCCATCGCCAGCTGCGGGCGCATCGCGTGGCTGCCGGCCCAGGCCAGCGCGCGGAGCGCCTTGCGCCGGAACGGCGTCTTCTTCTGCGCGACCTCGACGGCGTCGAGGATCCGCGCCTCGAGCTCCTCGCTCGGCTCCTCGAACGGCAAGGCGCCGACGTCGCGCGCCGCGCGCAGCCCGGCGAACGCCGACGCGCACCGGGCGCAGCCGTCCATGTGCCGCTTCATGGCCGCATACGTCAGCTCGTCGAGCTCGTCGTAGAGCGCGTCCATCACGTGCTGGTCGAACTTCTCGCAGTCCATAGACAGCTCTTCCGGAGCGCTAGCGCAGCGCCCTCGCGTAATCCTCGTACTCCGAGAGGGCCTCCTGGAGCCGCTCCAGGGCGTAGCGCATCCGGCTCTTCACCGTGTTCTCGGGCACCCCCACGATGTGGGCGATGTCCTTGAAGGGCACGTGCCCGATCTCCCGGAGCAGGAAGACCTCCCGCTGCTCGTGCGGGAGACCCTCGACGGCGCGGACGATGCGCTGCCCCATCTCGGTCCCGATCGCGACCCGGTCCACCGCGGCCTGGGGCGCCGGGTCCGCGGTCCGCTCGCCGAGCGTCGGGCCGTCGCCGCCCTCCCCGGAGCCCTGGTCGAGCGACGGGTGGCGCCGGAGCGACATCTTGCGCAGGTGATCGATGCAGACGTTGCGCGCGATGGCGAACGCCCAGGTGGTGAACCTGGCCTCGTGCTTGAAGTCGGAGGCGCTCTGCACGATCTTCACGAACACATCCTGCACCAGATCCTCGGCGATCGCAGGCCCGCGGACCTGTCGCAGGATGAAGTTGTAGATGGACGTTTTGTGCCGCCGGACGAGCCCGGCGAACGCCGCGCGGTCGCCGCCCTGGAAGCGCATCATCAGGGCTTCGTCCGTGACCTCCTCTCGAGAAATCGGGACCATCCTAGCTCCCGGAGCGGCCGAGCCTCTGCGGCGCTCCTTCGGCGGCCCGGGCGGCGGGGTGTTCGCGGCGGCGGCCGCGGCGTCGGATCGGACGCGCGGCGCGGCTCGAAGATCTGAGGAGCACTCCTTCCCCTGACACAAGCGCACCTTAGCGGATCCGCCCCCGAGCGAGCGAGCCCCCTTCGCCCGCGGCGCCCGCGGCCGGGGAAGGGCAGGGGACCGGGCGTGCGCTGACCTCTACGCGCGCCGCGCGTCGCCGGTGGCGAGAGCCGGTCGCGGTCGCGTGACGTTCTCGGGGCAGCGCCCTGCGGACCGGCCGAGGACGCCGTCCGCGCCCGCTGCGGGAGGGCCCTCACACGATTTCGGCTGCGCCGTGCTGTCTTCACGCCGCGAGCGACGGGAGCCTGCGCCGGGGGACGAGGCAGGTGTCCATGTCGTTGCGCTCGGAAGCCCGCCGCCACTAGACTCCCCGGCACCGGGCGTGAGGTCGCCCCCCTCTGCTGACGAGGGTTCAACCACGAGGTTACCTTTCGATGCGACTTATCAGGATGCTGGCTGTGGGGGTGGGAGCCTCGTTCTTGATGTCGATGCCCGCCTTCGCGCAGGCCCCGGGCGGCGCGACGGGCAAGGCCGCTGCTCCCGCCGCCTCCGTGGCTCCGGCGGCCTCCACAGCGCCGGCTGTCCCCGCAGCGCCTGCGCCGGTCAACGGAGCGCAAGCGGCTCCTGCGCCCGCTTCCGCGACGGTCGCGCCGGCTGCGGGGGCGGCGACGCCTGCCGCGACGGTCGCCCCCGCTGCGGGCGCGACGGCGGCGCCCGGCGCGACGGCTGCCCCGACGAGCGCCCCGGCTGCGGGCGCGGCCGCCGCTCCGGCGATGGATGGTCCGACCTATGCGGTGCGGCTGCGCGATCTGGAGCAGCGCATCGACGAGCTCAAGGAGCAGATCCGCCGCAGCCACACGCGGCTCTCGCTCCTCAGCGACACGATCCTCTCCGGCGGCGGCGCCGGCTCGCGCGCCTCGATCCGATTCAACAACGAGCTGTCGTCCGCGTTCCGCGTCACGCGCGTGCTGATCGTCCTGGATGGCGCCGTCCAGTACAACAAGACCGATCAGTCGGGCGCCCTCGCCGAGCAGACGGAGATCCCGATCTTCAACGGCTCCGTTCCGCCGGGGGATCACACGCTCCAGGTGCTCGTGAACCTGCAGGGCAACGGCTACGGGGTGTTCTCCTACCTCCGGGGCTACCGCTTCGAGGTGCGCTCCAGCCATTCCTTCACGGCGGTCGAGGGCAAGACCATCAACCTTCAGGCGGTCGCGTTCGAGAAGGGCGGCGTCACGACCCCGCTCGAAGAGCGGCCAGCCGTCCGCTTCGTCGAGAAGATCGTGAGCGGCCTCTCGGATGCTCCCGGGCAGCCGTCCGCCGCCGCGGGTGGGAAGTAGGTTCGAGCTCGTTAGGACAAGCCACCATGACCTGGGACACCGGATCGCGGGTACTCCCTGCCTTGCTTGGCGTGCTCGCGCTCGGCGCGGCGACGACCGCGGCCTCCGCCGAAGCGTGGGCCCTGGACGCTGAGCGCGCCTACACGAGCGCCTCTCAGCAGATCGGCAGCGTCACCTCCGGGCTCGGCGCCATCCAGGCGGCGATCCACAAGTCCCGCGGCGAGCAGCGCACGCCGGCCCAGCGCATCGCGGATGCCCAGCTCCTGATGGGCTCCAGGGATTACGAGCGGGCGGCGAACGTGCTGAACCAGGTCGTCGAGAAGTACCCCGACCATCCGACGGCGTTCCCGGACGCGCTCACGCTGCTCGGGGAGACCTATTTCCGCTCGAAGCAGTACCTCTCGGCCCGCCGGGTCTTCCAGCGGATCGTCGCGAGCGGCGCCGAGCCGCGCTTCGCCACCTACCAGGCGAAGGCGCTCGGCCGGCTCGTGGACATCTGCCTCCGGATCAAGGACTACGACGCGCTCGACGCCGTCTTCGCGTCGATGAACAGCGTCCCGGCCTCCACGGCGGGGAGCGCCCTCGCGTACGCGCGCGGCAAGGGCCTCTACGTGAAGAAGGACTTCGGCGGCGCGAAGGCTTCGCTCGGCGCGGTCGACCCGCAGAGCGAGTACTTCCACCAGGCGAGGTACCTGCTCGGCCTCATCGCGGTGAAGGAGGCGACGCCCCCGCCCGAGCCGCTCAAGGAGGGCGAGGCGCCGCCGGCGGTGCCCAAGACCCGCTACGTCGCCGCGATCGATCTGTTCCAGAAGGTGACGCAGCTGCCGGCCGACACCCCGGAGCACCGGCGCGTCATCGACCTCGCGTGGCTCGCGATCGGGCGGCTCTTCTACGAGGCCGACCAGTGGTCCCAGGCCGTGCAGGCCTACGGCCACATCGACCGCGTCTCGCCCGAGTTCGGGACGATGCTCTACGAGCTCGCGTGGGTGTATGTCCGCCTGGGCGACGTCGATCGCGCCCAGCGATCGCTCGAGATCCTCGCGATCGCCGAGCCGGACAGCCAGAACATCGCGGACGGCTCGCTGCTCCGCGGCGACCTGATGCTGCGCGCGGGCCGCTTCGAGAAGGCGCTGAAGGTGTACGAGGGGGTCCGCGCCACCTACGACCCGATGCGCGCGCGCGTGGACGCCTTCCTCGGCTCGACGAGCGATCCCGCGGTCTACTACGACAAGCTGAGCCAGGAGCAGCTCGAGGCGCTCGACACGGCCACCTCGCTCCCGCCGCTCACGGTGCAGTGGGCGCGCGAGGCCGAGGACGGCCCGGCCGCGTTCGCGGTGATCGACGACATCAACCACTGCCGCGAGCTGATCAAGCAGTCGAACGAGCTCATCGAGAAGCTGAACGCCGTTCTCAGCTCGCCCAACCGGGTGCGCGCGTTCCCGGAGCTCAAGGCCGGCGAGGAGAAGGCGCTCGCGCTGCTCAACCGGGTCGCGCTGGCGCGCCTCGCGCTCGGCCAGGGCATGGATGACGTGGAGGACGACTCGCTCTCGGGCGAGATCGGCGGCGCGCGCGCGAGGCGCAGGGCGCTGGAGAAGCGCCTCGCGCGGGTGCCCGTCACGGACGCCGACTTCCAGGATCGCGAGGCGCAGGCGCTCAAGCAGTGGAACACCCAGTCGCAGCGCCTGCAGCAGCTCACGCTGCAGATGGACTCGCTGCAGGCGACGGTCAACGGCCTCAGGCGGCTCCTCCGCGATGGCCCGCACGCCGGGGTCGTCCGGGATCCAGCGAGCATCGCCCGGTTCGAGATCGAGCTCGCCCAGAACGAGCGCGACCTCGCGCTCTACCGCCAGCAGGCGGACGTGCTCCGCAAGCAGGTCAGCGCGGGCCGGGTCCAGGTCGGCTTCGGCGATCAGCGCTTCATCGAGGACGCGCAGGTGCGCAAGGCCCACCGCGACGCGTTGACGCGCGAGGTGGAGCTGGCCGCGGCGGGCGCCGGCGGCGCGGAGCTCGCGGCGTACGCGCAGCGCATCACGCCGGTGCTCCGCGCCGGCGACGCGGCGGACGCGAGGGTCGAGGCGGCGCTCCGCGACATCGAGGGGGAGGTCGCCCAGAAGTCCGCGGGGCTCCGGCAGATCGTCGGCCGGGAGACGGCGAACGTCGTTCACTACTCGGTGCAGCTCGACGGGCTCGACCGGGAGGCGCGCCTCGTCGTCGGCGAGGTCGCGATGCGAAACTTCGGCCTCGTCCGCGACCGGCTGAAGAACATCATCCTGCGCGCCGACGTCGGCATCACCGAGGAGGCGTGGGAGGTCCGCGAGGAGCAGATGACGCGCGTTCGCAGCCTGCAGGTCGAGCGCGCCCGTGAGGATCGGGTCCTCAAGGAGGAGCTCAACGAGGTCCTCGACGACAGCGGCGATCCGGAGGACGAGAAGTGAGCAAGGAGCGTGGTGGCGCGAGCGCGCCGCAGATCTCTGGCGCGCCGTTCGGCGCTGTGCGACCGGGGCGTCGTCGCCCGCGCGGCGCGCTCGGGTTTGCCAGCCTTGCCCTGGTGCTGGCGGTCGCGCCGCTCGCGCTCTCTCAGCCGGGTGGCCAGCCAGCGCCGGCGGCGTCTGCCGTTCCCGCGGCTGCGCCGACCATGCCTGCGCCTGGCGCCACGGCTGCGCCGACTGCGCCTGGCGCCACGGCGCCGGCTGCGCCAGCGGTGCAACCCTTCGCGCCGCCGATGTCGGTCGGGCGCAAGCAGGCGCCGCCGCCTCCTCCTCCGACGCCGGCCCAGCTGGCGGCGCTCGCCGCGCTCGAGAAAGAGGCGGCCGCCTACGAGAAGGCGGCGCGCGACTACCGGAGCGCCATCACCCGCATCGTGCAGCACCACTACGAGGACAGGCGCCGCCGCATCCTCTCGTCGCTCGACCGCGAGATCGAGATCGAGAGGAAGGGGCTCCGCGACGCCCGGGAAGAGGCGATCCGCCGGCTCGAGGTGTTCGTCGAGCGCTACAGCGGCCCCAACGCCCACCCCGAGAACACGCCCGACGCGATGTTCCGCCTGGCCGCGCTCTACGAGGAGCGCGCGCGCACCGACAACGACGCGAGCGAGGATCTCAGCGTCGCGCTGCTCCCGGCCATCGCGCTCTACAAGCGCGTCATCCGCGAGTTCCCCCAGTACCGTGAGCTCGCCGGGATCTATTACTACCTCGGCCATGCGCTGAACGACTCGGTCCGGTTCCCCGAGGCGCAGCAGGTGTGGCGCTCGCTCGTGTGCCACGACAAGTATCCCTATCCCGTCGAGACCGACCCGAAGGATCCGACGCGCGACACCGTCGGCAAGCTCCCGCAGGACCACGACAACGATTACTGGACCGGCTGGGAGGCGCGCCACCCGACGCCCATCGGGTCCACGCCCGGCGGCCGGGCGCTCCCGCGCAAGGGCGCGCGGGGGCGGGCGCCCGTCACCGAGGACGAGACGGCGTACGTCGATCCGTATCCGGACGAGTGCCAGCCGATCCCGCAGAAGACGGCGCTCGGCGCGGAGCCCCGTTACATCGCCGAGGTCTGGTGGCAGATCGGCGACTACCATTTCAACGAGATCGACCGCGCCGGCGGCCCGTTCAACTACAACAGGGCGGAGTCGGCATACCGGCAGTCCATCAAGTACAAGAAGCCCCCTGTCCACGGCGTCGCGATGTACAAGCTCGCCTGGACGTACTTCAAGCAGCAGCGTTACGAGACCTCGGTACGCCAGTTCATCGAGCTGCTCCGCTACACCGACGAACAGGAGAAGCTGACGGGCGATCCTGGCGCGGATTTCCGCGCGGAGGCGTACACCTACATCGCCGGCTCGCTCACGTACCTCGACTTCGTCGGCCCCGGACCGGACGAGCCGTACGTCCCGCGGAACGACGTCCTCGACGTCGAGACCGACCCGCGCATGGCCGAGCAGAAGATGCGGATCGCCATCGAGCGCGTCCAGGATCCCAAGCTGATCCCGCAGGATCAGAAGTGGACGGTCGAGATCTACAAGGCGCTCGCGCTGGAGTTCAAGGAGCTCAATCAGTATCGGAACACGATCGAGGTGAGCGAGATCCTCCTCAAGAAGTGGCCGATGCACCGCGACGCGCCCGTGGTCCAGAACCAGATCGCGGACATCTACGACACGCTGACCTCGCAATCGCGCGAGGGGACGGCCGAGCGGGCGATGAACTCGGCGAAGGCGCTCGAGGCGCGCACGAAGCTCGCCCAGTACGTCGGGACGACCCCGTGGGTCGAGGCGAACAAGGACGATCCCGAGGCGATCCAGACCGCCGAGCGGCTCGTGCGCGGCGGGCTGCGCCGCGCTGCCGCCGATCACACCAACGCCGGAAGCGCGCTCGTGCAGCAGGCGCTGACGGTCGGCGACAAGGAGACGCGCGACCCGATCTTCGAGCGGGCGCTCGGCGAGTACCGCCTCGCCGCGCAGGGCTGGGCCGGCTACCTGGCCCAGGACGAGAACGCCCCGGACGCGTACGAGAGCCGGTACTGGCTCGCCGACGCGCACCACATGGTCGTGGTCATCACGGTGGCGATGGATCGCTCGCCCGCGACGCACGAGATCGAGCAGTCGAGGAGCTCGGCGGTCGGCGTGCGGGACTCCAACGAGGACGACAAGTACCTGCAGCCCGCGGCGTACATGGTCGTCGACACCGCCCACCAGGCGCTCCTGGATCGACACAAGCTCTTCCAGCGAACGAGCGGCGCCGAGGGCATCGAGCCGCGAGAGAAGGTCAAGATCGTCGGCGAGGGCGACCAGCAGCGCGTCGTCGCCGAGCCGCTGCCCCCCCAGGTCCAGGCGGCCGTCACCGCGCGGGACGAGTACATCCAGCGGGTCCCTCCCGCGCTCGACGCCCCGAAGAACATCGACCTCTACGCGTTCCAGGCGGCCGACTACTACTTCCTCTATGGCCAGTTCGCCGAGGCGCGCAAGCGGATGGAGCCCATCTACGAAGCGCAGTGCGGCAAGACGGAGTTCGGCTACAAGGCGTGGGAGCGGCTCACGACGATGTCGAACCTCGAGAACAACGTCGAGCAGAGCCGCAAGCTCGCCGAGGCGGCGCTCACGCGGAGCTGCGCCGTCAGCGAGGAGCAGAAGCTGAAGGAGGGCGACATTGCCCGGCCGACGATCTCCCGCGGCTATTACATCGACGCCGCCCGGGCCTTCGAGAAGGCCGAGAAGATGCCGGACGGCCCCGCGCGCGTCGCCGCCTGGCGCGAGGCCGCGGCGCTCTACAAGGTCGCCCTCGAGAAGGCGCCGGCCCGCGACGAGGCGCCGGAGGCCGCCATGAACGGCGCTTACTGCTACAAGCAGGTGGGCGACTACGACCAGGCCATCGAGATGTACTCCCTGTTCATCAAGGAGTACGGCAGCGAGGAGAACCTGTCGAAGCTCGAGAAGGGCGATCCGGGCGCGAACCCTCCGAAGAACCCTGATCCGAAGCGCTACGCCGAGCGGGTGAAGTACCTGAAGCAGGCCTACGACGCGCTCTCCGCCGCGTACGTGCTCTTCTTCAACTACCGCAGCGCGGCCGAGACCTACGACACCATCGCTCGCAACGGCCGGTTCGAGCAGGCGGCGCGCCGGGACGCCGCCAGGAACTCGGTGCTGCTCTACGCGAACATCGGGGAGCGCGACAAGATGACCGCCTCGCGCGCCACCTTCATGAGCCTGAGCCCGCCCCCCGAGCAGAAGGCCGACATCGATTTCCTCGTCGCCTCGGCGGACCTGAAGGCCTGGGACGAGCGAGGGGCCGACGAGGGCCCGAACCGCGCCGCCCGGACCAAGGCGACGCAGTCGATGGAGGCCTATTACGCGGCCAACAAGAACAACCCGGCCGCGAGCGGTTATGTCGTCCAGGCGGCGTACCACGCGTCCAAGATGCGCGCCGCCGGCGGCGATCCGAAGGCCCGGGACTGGTGCAAGAACACCATGTCGGCGTTCACGTCCTTCCGGAATTCGGCGACCGGCGACAAGGTGAAGGCCCTCGGCTCGGTGCAGGCCGACATGGCGGCGGAGTGCGCCTACAAGGCCATCGACGATCGCATCAAGGCCGAGTTCGATTACGACACGGGCCATCACCGCTACGAGGGGGTCATCGATCAGGTGAAGCGGGCCTTCGAGGCGGATGTCGCCAAGGCCAACGACAGGTACTGGAAGGAGCTCCAGGAGGTCATCACCGCCTACGAGTCGCGCCCGTGGTCCGTGGCCGCGCGCGCGCGTCAGGGCTCGCTCTACGACTCCTGCCGCACCGGCCTTTACAACGCCCGCCCGCCGGGGCTGAGGCTGTACACGGACAAGGAAGAGAAGCTGCTCAAGCTCGCCGAGACGAGCGATCGCGAGGATCTCCAGGAGACGGCCGACGCGCTCCGGCAGAACCGGCGCGAGCAGTGGCGCACGGCGCGCGAGCGGCTCCTCAACGATGCCGACAAGGCGATGGTCAAGTTCTACGTCGAGTCCGTCGTCTGGGCGAAGGCGTGGAAGGTCCGGAATCCAGCGGTCGACCTCGCGATCCAGCGGCTCGCGTTCTTCACGGACATCCTCGGCGACGCCAAGCTCCGCGAGTGGAGCCAGGGGGTCATCGATCCCGAGACGAAGCGCCCGTTCGAGTACAAGGATGGCCTCTTCCTCCGGACGCGGCCCGGCATGACTCCGCCGCTCGCGCCCGACGGCCTCCCCCTGCCCCTGCCGGTCGTCCCATGATGCGCCGCCTCCCTGTCACCCTCTTCGCCAGCCTGCTCGCGGTCATGTCGCCGTTCGCCCTCGCGTCCTGCGGCGAGGAGGCGACGCCGCCGCCCAAGGTGCCCACGGTTCCAGCGGGGCCCGCCGCGACCGCGCCCGTCCAGGCGCCGTACGGCATGAACGACATGCCGAGCTCGGCGCGCCCCTACGATCTGCCCGCCCAGACGGCTGCGCCGGCCATGAACGCCCGGGCGGCGGCGTTCTACCAAGGCGGCCTGCAGGCGTTCGCGACCGGCGATCTCGTCAACGCGAGGGCCCAGTTCGGGCAGGCGACGCAGGCCGATCCGCGCGCGCACCAGGCCTTCTATTCGCTCGGCGTGGTGCAGGAGCGGCTCCGCGACGCGGGCGCCGGCGCGAGCTACCGCCAGGCCTTCACGATCGTGCCGGACTACGAGCCCGCCATCATCGCGTACGCGATGCTGCTCGCCAGGAAGAACCAGCTCGGCGAGGCCGAGCGGCTCCTGAACGAGAAGCGCGGCCAGATGCCGAAGTCGGCGGCCGTCGCGGCGACGCTCGCGGAGGTCAAGTCGCTCCAGCGGGATACCGGCTCTGCCCAGCGGATCGCGCAGGAGGCGCTGAAGATCAACCCCGACTACCGGCCGGCGATGGTGATCATCGCCCGCGATCACTACAGGAACCGGCGCCTCGATCTCGCGCTGTACGCGCTCCAGGCGATCCTGGACGGGTTCGAGCCGGTCAGCGAGAACCCGCCGCGCGACAGGGACAACGCCGAGGCGCTGCTGCTCCGCGGCCTGATTTACCGGGAGCAGGGGCAGCGCGCCGCGGCGCTCGAGGAGTTCCGCAGGGCGGTGACGCGCCGCCCCGATCTCGTCGAGGCGCGGGTGCAGCTCGCGACCTACCTGCTGGAGGCGGGGAACGCCCAGGAGGCGCTGCCGCTCCTCGAGGGCGCCGTCCGCTTCGATTCCGAGCACCTCGCCGCGCACCTCAACCTCGGGGACGCGTACCGCCTGCTCGAGCGCTACGCCGACGCGAAGCGCGAGTTCGACTGGGTGCTCGCCCGCGACCCGAACCTGGCTCAGGTCCACTACGACCTCGGCCTGCTCTACCTGTTCGCCCCCGCCGTCCCCGGCATGACGCCGAAGCAGCAGGTGACGGAGGCGATCAAATCGCTGACGAGGTTCCAGGAGCTGCGCAACAAGGGGCAGCGAGACGACTCGGAGGAGCTCCTGAACCGCGCCAAGCTCAAGGAAGGGGAGCTGAACGCGGCTGCCGCCGCGGCTCAGCCCGCGGCTCCTCCTGCCGTCGCGCCGGATGGAGGCGTCGCCGACGCCGCGACCGACACGTGAGGGAGACCATGAGCATGTACAAGGCACTTGCGCTGGGTTCGGTCCTGCTCGCGATCCTCGGCCACGGCGCGCCGGCGAGCGCGCAGGAGAAGGGCAAGCAGCGCGGGGTCATCACGCTCGCGGAGGTGACGATCACGGGCCGCATCCAGAAGCCCATCGCGGCCGTCGACGTCAGCCGGATCCAGCCGAAGCTCACGCTCGCCGAGCTGCGTCAGCCGTTCCTTGACCGCATCGAGCAGGCGATCTTCAAGGAGCCGTTCTAGGCGGCCGGTGTGTCCGCCGTCGCCGTGCTCTTGAGCGCGCTGTCGATCGCGTCGAGCGCCGCCTGCGCCGCGATCTCGTGGAAGCACCCCGCGCAGGTCGCGCGCGCGACCGGCGGCGACCTGATGTCGCTCGCGCGCTCGCTCCGCGCGCTGCCCGGCGAGGCGCGGCTGGCGGAGCTCGCGAGGCGGTCGCCGCCGGAGAGCTGGGAGCGCCGCCTCGCGCTCGAGGTCATGGCCGCCGCCGACCCGCGCGCGAAGATCGCGGCGGCGAACGAGCTCCTCGCCGAGATCGAGCAGCGGCTCGACGCCGGCGCGGGGTGGCCGCGCGCGGCGGCGCGCCTGTCGGCGCTCGCCGCGCTGCTCCTCGCCACGCTCTCGTACCTCGCGCAGGCCGGGCCCTCGGTCATCGCGCTCGTCCTGGGCGCGGGGGGCGCCGGCGCGATCGCGTCCGCGGCCGCTGGGCGGGCCGGCCGCGCCGCTGCCGCGCGAGGTCGCGAGGCGATCGACGCGCTCGTGCGGGTCGCCCTGGAATCTCTCGATGACGCCGACAGCGCCGGTAGGGCCGACAGCGCCGGTAACGTCGATGGCGCCGGGGGCTCCGGGCGCCCTTCCGGATCGCCTCGACGCTCTCGCCGGGCGCCCCGGTGAGCGCGGCGCGCTCTCCTGGACCGCCCCGAGCTGTCCGTGTACCCTCGCAAATTATGGTGCCCTCCGCTGCGCGGCGCGTCGCTGGCGGACCCGGGCCCGGGGCCTGCCGGGCCCCGGAGCGCGGCTCCGCAAGCCGCGCGCGATCGCGATCGGCGCCCGCTTCGTCCCCCCTCTCCCGGAGCCCTTTGGAATGACCCAGCAGCACCCGCACCCCACCCCGTCGCGCCCCGGGCAGCCCGGGCAGATGACCGCGGTCATGCGGGCGGTCGCACCGGTGACCGGCCCGAAGGTCCTCAGGATCGGCCTGGTTCAGGGGGGAAAGGTGATCGAGGAGCGCGTCATCAAGCAGCGCACCCACGTCACCATCGGCCCCAGCGAAAAGAGCATGTTCGTCATCCCGAGCAAGAGCATCCCGCCGAATTTCCGGGTGTTCGAGCTCGTGGGGGGCGAGTACTTCCTCAACTTCCTGGACGGGATGACCGGTCGGGTCGCCTTCAAGGCCGGTGTCTCCGAGCTCTCCGCGCTCAAGTCATCGGCCAAGCGCGTGGCGGTCGGCAATGTCCAGGCCTACCAGGTCCAGCTCAGCGAGGAAGCGCGCGGCAAGCTCGTCGTGGGGGAGACGACGTTCCTCTTCCAGTTCGTCGCGCCGCCGCCGGTGCAGCCCAAGCCGCAGCTGCCCGTCTCGGTGAGGTCGGGGATCGCGAACGACATCGACTGGACGACCACGATCATCGCCGCGTTCTCGTTCCTGTTCCACTTCGGCGCCGTGGGGTCGATCTACTCCGACTGGATGGACCCGGTGGTCGACGATGAGCTCGACGTCGCGCAGCTGCTCGAGTCCGTGAAGCAGCTGCCCCCGCCGCCGGTGGAGCTGCCGCCGAAGGAGGACGCCGAGACGCCGGCCGCGACGGCGGCGCCTGCTGCCGAAGCGCCGAAGGCCGCTGGCGGAGGGAGCAAGGGGGCGGCGGCCGCCAGCCCGGGGAAGGGCTCTGGCGGGATGAGCGACGCCCGGGCGTCGGCGCTCACCAACGAGCTCGCGCAGCTCGACATGCAGATGCTGGGCGCGCTCAACTCGAGCGGGAACGCGACCGCCAGCGTCCTGAGCTCGGGCGACGTGCCCACCGGCTTGCTCGAAAACGCGGCCGCCTCGGGGGCCGGCGTCGGCAAGGGCGGTGTGGCGGGATTGAACATGGGCGGCGCCGGGGGTGGCACTGTGCGACCTGGCGCGGCCGGCGGTGGTGGCCTCGCCACGATTGGCAACACCGGGACCAGCGGCCCTGCGACGGCCGGCTCGGCACAGACGGTCAAGGGGCCGGTGGGCAACGCCCAGGTGGGCGGCGCCGCGGTCTCCGGCGGGAGCGTCTCGAACGCGCCCTCCGTCGTGGCCGGGATGACCGCCGGCTTCCGTCGTTGCTACAACAAAGGTCTTCAAGAGGACCCGAGCATGAAGGGGTCGGTCCGGATCACCGCGAAGATCGGCCCCAACGGCGAGGTGCTCTCGGCGACCCCCTCCGGCGGCGGCGGGCTCTCCGGTACGGTGGTCTCGTGCGTCGTCGCGCGCGTCCAGAGTGCGCAGTTCGCGCCGCCTGAGGGCGGCGGCGCGACGGTTGTGATTCCTGTCACTTTCGTGAGCCAATAGCCCCCGATGCTTTCCGGGTCCGTGGACAAGACGCAATCCTCTCTCCTCGCTTGCACGTGAATGGCGTGCTGGCGTCGCGCATCGAACGGAGAGAGCGCCGTACGGGAGCTCCCGATGGACGCGCGCTGCTGGCTGCTCGGCATGTTCATTGCGTTTTGACAATTACGTCTACCCGCACCTATACTGCGCGGGTCTGACTTCCGGAGGCTTCGATGAAGCGTGAACAGATCCCTGGCTTCGCCGCAGTGGCGCTGATCTCGGTCGTGGTCGGCCACGGGATCGCCGCTGCGCAGGCGCAGACGGCGCCTCCGCCGGACGCCTCCGCCGGCCTCGCGCGTCAGGTGACGCTCTCGCCCGCAGAGCAGCTCGCGCAGAGCGAGACCTACCTCGCCCGGATGGACGGCGCCCGCACGTCGGTTCGTCGCCAGCTGGAGACGGCCCGGTCGCAGCGCGACGTCGTGAAGACGCTCTGTCTTGACGACAAGCTGAATCAGATCGATGTCGCCATCCGCTCCGCCCGCGAGCGGCGGCAGGGCCTGGAGCTCGCCGTGAATCGGCGTGACGTCGATCTCTCCAACCATGAGTTCACGATCCTGACGGTGCTGCGGCAGCGGACCGAGCAACTGACGGCCGAGGCCAACCAGTGCATCGGACAGGAAGCGGGCTTCATCGGCGACAGCGCCGTGACGGCGACGATCGATCCGAACCTCCCCAAGGACGATCCTTCCGAGTATCCCGTCAGCCAGATCATCATCGAGCCGCCTGCGTGCAGTAGCTGTTTTCGGTAGGCGACCGCCTCTCTCGGATTGCCACTGCCCAATAGGCGATGAAACTTCGTGAAACCATAGCCGCTGCCGCAGTCACACTCACTCTGTCCCCGGCGTTGGCCCTGGCGCAGGATCAGCCGTGGCTCAAGGATCGGCGCTACACCGAGGGCATCGGGATACGCACCGGCGATCTCGAGCTGCATCCCGGAGTCGCTGCGGAGTTCGGCTATGACTCCAACTTCTTCCGCCGAGACGAAAACGATTATGCAGGCCTCAATGATCGCGGGCCTGTTGGGTCGTTGCGGCTCCGGATCACGCCGTCGTTTTCTCTCTCGACGCTGAGCCAGCAGCGCTACGAGGTGACGCCCGACGCGCCGCCGCCAGACGTCGAGTTTCGCGCCGGCATCGCCGCGACCTATGAAGAGTTCTTCCCTGTATCCGGCAGCGAGGTCGGGCAGGAGCGGCTGAGGGATCAGCGGAACATCGGCGGTCTGCTCGACGCCAAGCTGACGATCCTGCCCCGGCGCCCCTGGTCCGGGATCGTCGATGCGTCGCTCGGCCGGACCATCGCCTCTTCGGATCTCGGGATTTCCAACCAGAGCTTTCGGCGCGTCCACGCCGACGCCGGAGCGGAGCTGGTGTGGACGCCGGGCGGGGGGCTGCTCGACTGGCGTCTAGGCTATCGCTTTCTGGGCACGTTCTTCGAGGTCGATGAGTTCGACAGCCTGACGAACTTGCACCACACGATCCGGACGCGGGGTCGCTGGCGCTTCTTGCCCCGCACCGCGCTCATCTACGACGCGTCGCTCGGGTTCGTGAATTACCCGAACCCCGCCGCCCAGCTCTCCTCTCATCCGCTGCGTGCCCAGCTCGGCATCAACGGTCTCGTGACATCGTCGTTTGGCCTCCTCGCGATGGCCGGCTGGGGCGCGAGCTTCTACACGTCAGACACCCAGGCCGAGGTGCACGACTTCGACAGCGTCATCGGTCAGCTTGAGCTGAAGTGGTACCTGACGCCGAACCCGTCGGCCGATCCCGAGGCTGCGACGCTCGCGCTGTCGTCGCTGTCGGCCGGCTTCACGCGCGATTTCCACGACAGTTTTCTCTCGACCTACTACGAGCGCGATCGCGGTTACCTGAAGCTCACCTACTTCTTCGGCGGACGCTTCCTGCTGATCGCCGATGGCGGCGTGGCGGCCCATGTGTATCCTGCGATTCCGGAGAACGGCGCAAACTCCACGTCTTCGAATCCCTGGACAGACGTCCGCGTGGACGCGTCTCTGTTCGGCGAGTACCGGATAGGGGACTCGCTGGGGATCAACTCGACGCTGCGTTACGGCAACAACATCAGCAGCAAACCTCTGACGCCTCTCGGTGAGACGACGCCGAACTATCTCGGATGGCAGCAGTTCGAGGCGTACCTGGGCGTGCGCTGGTTCATGTGATGCGGCGCTCTGGCCGGTGGACCGCCGCCGTGCTCGCGCTGGCGCTCGCCGCGTGCTCCTCGCGAACGCCCCAGCCAGCGAACCTGCCTGCGCCGGTGGAGGCGACGACCATCGGGGTCGGCGACGTGTTCGAGCTCCGCATCGTCGGAGAAGACAAGCTGCCCTCGACGTTCACCGTCGCGCCGGATGGCACCGTCGACTTCCCCTACGTGAAGCGGCTCAAGGTGTCGGGCCTCGAGCCTCAGGAGGTTGCGGAGCTCGTGCGCGCGAAGCTCATGGAGGGGCAGGTCCTCACCGATCCCAGCGTGAGCGTGAGCATCAAGGAGTACAACTCGAAGCGGGTCGAGGTGCTCGGCGAGGTGCAGAAGCCCGGGTCCCTGCCGCTCCAGCCCGGCATGACGCTGCTCCGCGCCATCTCGATGGCGGGGGGGTTCAACAGCATCGCCGACAAGGATCGGGTCACGATCCGCAGGAAGTCTCAGGGCAAGACGGTGTTCACCACCGTCTCGGTCGAGGACATCATCGACAACAAGATCCCCGATGTGCCGCTCCAGGCAGGGGACTCGATCCACATCGCCCAGCGCGTCTTCTGAGCGCGCGGGCGCCGCCCGCCACCTCTCGACCGAGGTGGCGCGGTCGCTCTCAGTTCTTCCGCGCGAGGCGGAACTGCTTCCTGCCTGTCGCCGCGTCGACGGTGGGAGGCTCGATGCGGAGCATCGTCAGCGAGACCTCGCGCACGCGGCCGTCGCGCTCCTGGCGGAGGCGGATCCGCTCGCCATCCGAGCTGATCACGGTGCAGTCGCCGAAGTGAAAGTGGGTCACGCTGTCGCCCACTTCCGGATAGGGCTCGTCCTCCTGGCGAGGACGGGCCGGGCGCTGCGGCAGCGGCGCGACGGGGAGCTCCGCGGAGCCCGTTGAGGCCACGCGCGGCGGCTCCACGGCGGGCGCCGGATGCGTCGCGCGCGGCGGCTCGATGGCGGGCGCCGGGGGCGTCGCGCGAGGCGGCTCCACGGCGAGCGCCGGGGGCGTCGCGCGCGGCAGCTCCGGGGCGTGCGCCGGAGGCGCCAGGCGGGGCGGTTCGCCCGCGAGCGCGGGGATGGCGGACGACTGGGTCGCGAGCTGCATCGTGCCCGTTCGATCGTCGAACACCCGCACCAGGGGCAGATCGTCGAACGCCGTGACGCGGAGCTCGAGCCCGTAGACGCGCGCCCACACGAGCTCGCCGGCGGCGAGCTGGAGGCCGACGCCCGACTCGCGGGCGAGCGTGGCCGACAGCCGAAGCGAGGTCTCTCCCTGCTGGAGCGCGATGTTCCCCGAGAGCGCCACAACGTCGCACGGGCCGTCGAGGACGCGCGTCTTCGCGTAGGTGCGGGAGGCTTGATCGAACAGCGCCACTTCGGCCTTCTCCAGCGAGCCTACCCCCTCGATCCAGCCGGCGCGCGCCTCGGCCTCATCAAGGGCGCGCACCAGCGCTGCAGGGAGCTCCTCGCCCCGGTCGAGGCGGATGATCAAATGGCGGGCACGGCGTGCCTCGAGGACATTCATCTCTGTTTCTTCTCTCCGGTCGTCGAGGGGGCTGCGCCCGGAGCACCCGAAGCGCCTTCAGAGCGCCGAGCGCGGGTCGCCGTCACCTCGATCTGGGGCGCGCCAGGCGCGCGCTTGGCTGATGGGTCGCCAGCGGCGGCCGTGATCCGGTCCGCCGGCAAGCCCGCGGTTGCAAGGAGCTCCTTGACGGCGCTCGCGCGCGCGCCCGCGAGCTCGAGGGCGCGCGCGGACTGATCGCCCTGACGATCGGCGTAGGCCTCCACGATGACGATGTCGAGGGGCATGCGCCCGCGCATGAGCTGGGCGATCATGCCGAGCTGCGCCGCGAGGGCCGGCGGCACGCGGGCGCTCGCCGCCGGGAAGCGGGCCAGGCCGTCGAGGACGACCTGATCGCCGGACCACCGCGGCAAGGACCTGCCGGCCGGCTCAGGGCAGCCGTCGGCGTCGTTCGTGCCGTCGATCGTCTCGGCGGTCATGGGGCACGCGTCGGCCGCGTCGGCCACGCCGTCCTCGTCGTTGTCGCGCTCGGGGCAGCCGTCGTCGTCCTGGAAGCCGTCGCGATCTTCCGCGACGAGCGGGCACTGGTCGCTGGCGTCAGGGACCTGGTCGATGTCGTTGTCGGGATCGGGGCATCCGTCGTCGTCCTTGAAGCCGTCGACGTCTTCCGCGCCCATGGGGCACGTGTCGCGCGCATCCAGGATCCCGTCGCCATCGTTGTCGGGATCGGGGCATCCGTCGCTGTCCTGGAAGCCGTCGCGGTCCTCGGCGTCGTTCCGGCAGGCGTCGGCGTCGTCCGGGACGCCGTCGTTGTCGTCGTCCGCGTCCGGGCAGCCGTCGCCGTCCTGGAAGCCGTCGATCGTCTCGGGCTCGTCCCGGCACCTGTCGCGACCGTCGGGGATCCGATCGCCGTCGTTGTCGGGATCGGGGCATCCGTCGCCGTCCCGGAAGCCGTCGCGATCCTCCGCGACGAGCGGGCACTCGTCGTCGCGATCGAGGACGCCGTCGGCGTCTGCATCGCGCCCCGTCGGCGCATAGCGGAGCCCCAGGCTGAACCGGAAGCGCGGCGCGGTGAGCGCGCCGCCGGAGGCGAACGGGATGGCGCCGCCGCCGCCCGCGGACAGCGAGACGTCGCCTGCGAGCAGCGGGGCGCTCGTGGCCGAGAGGATCCACTCCGCCGGCACCAGCGCCGGGGCTCCGGCGGGCTGCTCGGCGAGCGTGTAGAGGGCGAACGCCTCCGCGGACGCCGTGAGCCAGCGGTCCGGGAGCACGTCGACCGAGGCGCCGAGGGCGCCGAGGAGCTGTGGGCCGACCTCGGTGTCGATCAGCGTGCTCGAGCCACGGAGCCGGGCCCCGACCTCGGTCGCGAGCAGGAGCTTGCCGAGCCGGTACGCTGCGGTGACGCTCGGCGCGAGCGTCACCGTCCCGGCGCTGGCGAACACCGACCCGTCGCCGGTCGGCACGCCCAGATCGAGGCGCGCTGCCAGCGAGAAGCCGTCGAGCGGACCACGCTGGGCCGGCGGCACGATCGCGAGCGCGGCGCCCAGGCGAGCGTCGCGCATCACGCTGCGCTGGAGCTCCGTGCCGGTGCCGAGGACGTCGGAGAAGCCTGCCCCGTCCTGGTACAGGGTGACGGGAGCGGCGACCGTGACCTCCAGGCGATCGGTGAGCCCGAACGACGCCAGGAAGGTCGCGTCGACCATGTTGTCCAGCGCATGGATGACCGTCCCCTCGGGGTCGGGCGAGTCGGTGCGCAGGCCCACTGGCCGCGACAGGTAGCTCGCCACGAGGCCGAACGAGGCCTTCGCGGTCGGAGCCGTCCCTGTGCTCCCCACGGCGAAGAAAGGGCCGCCGCCTGCGTGAGGCCAGAGGTTGTCGGCATCGATACAGCCCGACAGCCCGCTGGCGGGCGCGCACTCGTCCGCGCGCACCGGCGCCGGAAGAAGGAGGGCCGCCATGACGACCCCGGATGCCACCAGCAGCGGGAGGCTCGATCGTGCAGGCTCCCTCCGGTTGGCGCGCATCGCGCCCGACCCTCTACTACTGCCGGGGGGAGAGTCAAAAGAGCAATCGACGCGCCGCGATCCGCTGGCGTCCGAGGCTGGGTTTGCGTCGGATTGGGTCGGATTGCGTCGTGCTCCGCGGTCGCGCTGGCGCCGTGCTAGGACCACGCCCGGCCGGGGCCGGCGCCGCCGGCGTCCGCACGACCATGATCGACGACTCACACCCGCTCCTGCTCGGCTCCGGCTCGCCGCGCCGGCGAGAGATCCTGACCACGCTCGGCCTGCCTCTCCGCGTCGCGGCAGCCGAGGTCGACGAGGCGGGGCGCGCCGGCGAGGACGCCGCTGCCTACCTGGAGCGCGTCACCCTGGCGAAGCTCGCGGCCGCGCGGCGCCTGCGCCAGGCGGCCGGGGCGGGCGCGATCCTCGTCGCCGACACGTCGGTCCTCCTCGGCGACTCCATCCTCGGCAAGCCGCGGGACGAGGTCGACGCGCGCGCCATGCTCCGCGCCCTCTCGGGCCGCGAGCACCAGGTCTGGACGAGGTTCGCGATCGCCGGCGGCGATCGGGCCGACGTCGCGGCGGCATCCGCCCCGGGCCTCGCCGAGGCGCTCCACGCCGAGACGGTCGTGACGCGGGTGCGCTTCCGCGAGCTCGACGACGGCGAGGTGGCGTCGTACGCGGCGACCGGCGAGGGGCTCGACAAGGCCGGCGCCTACGCGATTCAGGGGATCGGCGCCTTCGCCGTCGCGCGCATCGACGGCTCCTACTCGAACGTCGTCGGTCTGCCCGCGTGCGAGGTCGTCGCTGCGCTGCGGGCCACCGGCTTGCTTGCGCGCTTCCCGCTGTCGCTCGCGCGCTCGTCATGAGCGACGGCGCCTCGGTCGCCGCGCGTCGGCGCGACGCGGGCGCGATCTTCGCGCTCGCCCTCGCCGCGCGGCTCGCCATGGTCGCCTGGGCGGCCGGGCGCTTCCCGCCCACCGCCGACGGGGCGTACTACCAGCGCATCGCCGAGCGGATCGCGGCGGGGCTCGGCTACACGTGGCTATGGCCGGACGGCGTCGTCACGTACGCCGCGCACTACCCGGTGGGTTATCCGGGCGCGCTCGGCGCGCTGTACGCGCTGCTCGGCGCGCACCCCGCGGTCGCGATGCTGCTGAACGCCGTGCTCGGCGCGCTCGCGGCGCTCGCCGTCCATCGCCTGGCGGCCCGCGCCGCGCCGCGGTCGCGCGCCGTTCCGGCGCTCTCCGGCGGGCTCGTCGCCCTCCACCCCGGGCTCGTGGCGTATACCCCGGCGCTCATGACCGAGGGCGTCACCGGTTCGCTCGTCGCCTGCGCGGCGTGGGCGTCCGCGAGGGCGCGCGAGCGCCGCCCCGCGCTGGCCCCGTTCGCCGTCATCGGGCTGCTCATCGGCGCCGCCACCCTCGTCCGCCCGCAGGCGCTCCTGCTCGCGCCCCTGTTCGCCGGCCTCGCCCTCTCGGGCTCTCCGCCTGCGGGCGGTCCCCGGCTCCTCCCCTCGTTGGCCGCGCGGGCCGCGCGCGCGGCGCCCGTCCTGCTGGCCGTCATCGCGGCGCTCCTCGTCTGCGCGCCCTGGACCGCGCGCAACTGCCTGCGGATGAACCAGTGCGCCCTGGTGAGCGTGAACGGAGGATGGAATCTCCTCATCGGAGCGGATCCCGCGTCCACCGGCGCCTGGGCGCCGGTCCAGGTCCCCGAGGCGTGCCGCGAGGTCTTCGACGAAGCCGGCAAGGACGCCTGCTTCGGCCGTGAGGCGCGCCGGTACATCGCGGAGCACCCGGGCGAATGGCTCGGGCTCGTGCCCAGGAAGCTCGCGGCGACGTTCGACTACTGCGGCGCGGCCGGGTGGTACCTCCACGCCTCGAACTCGTCGGCGTTCAGCGAGGCCGACAAGGTCGCGCTCGGCGCCGTCGAGACCGTCTTCGAGCGCGTCGTCCTCCTCGCCGCGCTCGTGTGGGCGGCGCGCAGGCCCGCGCAGGCGCCCGGCGCAGCTCGCCGTCCCTCGCTCGCGCAGCGCGCGCTCGACATCGCTCGGCTCGCGCTGTTCGCGCTGGGGGTCGTCGCCGCGCTGCACGTCCATGCATGGGTTGGCTACCTCGCGCTCCTCGGCCTCGCGCTGCTCAAGGGCCGCGCGCTCCTCCGGGCGCCGGTGCTCGTAGGCGCCGCGCTCGCCGTCCTCGCTGCGACCGCGGCGACGCACGCCGTGTTCTTCGGTGCCGGGCGTTACGCGCTGGTCGCGTTCCCGCTCCTCTCGGGGCTCGCCGCCCTCGCCGCGGCGCGCCAGGAAGCGGAGTAGCCTGCCGCCGGCGCGCCCGGCGCGACCCCCCACATGCGCGCCGCGCCCCTCGCGCCGCCGCGCGGGTGGGGGGGCGGGTCGTCGGACGACGAGCTACTTTGACAGCGCCGCCTGGGCTGCTGCATCCTAGGCCCCCGTCGGCTCGGGAGCGCGTGCCCCCGGCTGGCGAACCTGGAGGAGAGACGGATGCCCTTGATTGAAACGGAAGAGGCGGCGCGCCGCCTCGCGCGCGCCATCGCGAGCGATCTCTCGCTCTACAACGAGGAGAAGATCGTGCAGGGCATCCAGCAGGATGACCTCTTCACGGTCTTGTCCGAAGAGATCGAGGAAGGGCGCGCCCTCTACAAGAGCCGCGTCTCGCCGGACCTCTACCAGAAGAACTTCTACGACCGCGCCCTCGTCGACATCCTCATCAAGTCCAAGGGCCACATCAAATCGAAGATCTGGTAGCGAGCGCCCGCAGCTGGTCGAGCGCCTTGCGCATGTCCGCTGGCAGCGCGCTCTCCCAGCGGACGGGCTTTTGCGTGGCGGGGTGGATGAACCCGAGCACGCGCGCGTGGAGGGCTTGCCGGCCCAGCTCCTCCGCGATCGCCCGTACCGCCGGCTTCTTCGGCGGCTTGCCGTAGAGGGGGTCTCCGAGGACGGGTGTCCTGCCGCGCTCGGCGAGGTGCACCCGGATCTGGTGGGTGCGGCCCGTCTCGAGCGAGCACGCGACGACGGTCGCCGCGTCGCCGAGCCGCTCGATCACGCGGACGTGCGTCACGGCGCGGCGCGGCGCGGCGACGTGTGATCCGGGCGCGCCGGCGCCGCCGCGGATCCACGACGTGAACCGGAGCCTGTCGGTCGGGTGCCGGCCGTGGAGCGTGTCGTAGGTGGCGTCTCGCGCCTCGCCGGCGACGATCGCGGCGTACTCGCGCTCGATCGCGTGCCTGGCGAACCGATCTTTCAGCGCCTCGCGGGTGGGCTCGTCCTTCGCCACGACGAGCAGGCCGCTCGTCCCTCGGTCGAGCCTGTGCACGATCCCCGGGCGGACATGGCCCATGGGATCGCGCGGATCGGCGGGCGCCAGGGCGAACCCGGGCAGGGCGAGCAGCCCGTTGACCAGCGTGCCGGACGCGTGGCCGCGGGCCGGATGCACGACGAGCCCGGCAGGTTTGTCGATGACGAGCAGGTGCTCATCCTCGTACACCACCGGGATGACCACGTCGGGCTCGGCCGCGGTGGGCGAGGGCGACGGCTCTTCGGGGCGGACCTCGACCAGCGCGCTTGCGCGCACCGCCACCGACGCGCGCGCGGGCTCCCCGTCGACGAGGACCCGACCGGCGGCGATCCACCGCTGCACCGCCGCGCGGGAGGCCGCATGGCCGGCGCGCTCGAGCAGGTGGACGACGAGCTTGTCGAGCCGGTCACGAGGGTCGCCGTCGTCCACCCGGAAACGGAAGTGGAGCGCTCCTGCACCGGCAGCCATCGCGTTCGTCACGGACGTCGTTCACGGCCGAGCGGCGCCAGGGGGAGGGCGTCGCGGCCGCGCGATCAATACTCCGTGTCGCCCTCGTCGTCCTCTTCGGCGGTCCCGAGCTCGGGGTTGAGCGCCACGTGCGACTCGAGGTCCTCGAGCCGCTGCGCTTCGCGCAGCTTGATGAGGCCGCACTGCTCGGCGAGGTACAGGTCGAACGCGGTGTAGCGCGGGAAGACCCGGACGTTCGTGTCCTCGTTGTCGAGGCCGAGGATGACGAGCTCGCCGTCCCGCCTGGCCTCCCCGAGGTAGAGCGCGTTCCATGGCTGACCGGGGAGGTTGGGCAGCCTCACGACCTTGGCCCGGAGTCGCGATTCGGTCCAGCCGAGGTCGGTCTTCGCCTCGGCCAGCTTGCGGACCGAGGTGAGCTTCGGTCGAGGCGCCGACGGGTCCTGGCCGAAGCGATGCCGCCCCTTGAAACGCGGGCCCAGGCTATCGAGCGTGAAATCGAACTCGAGGAACGCCCGCAGCGTGGGCGGCAGCTCGACCATCAGCCTCGACTCGAGCGCATCGAGAGCCGCCTGGCTCGCTCCCACGGCGGTATGGCTGGAAGGGCGCTTCTTCAGTTGCGCGATCACGCGATGCACAAGCTCAACGCCACGTTCGATCGGTGCCATGTATCCACGGGCCGCGGTTGCGCGGCGTTCATCAGGACCCAAAGGGCCTCATTGGGGCCGCGTCTCTGGGCCCCGGCTGTTGCAGGCTCGTCGCGCGCTCGGTCGGCTCTCTACATCGGCCGACCGGGTGCGCATCCCTCTATGGTGCCTACCGGTCCGGTCCGCTCGGTGTCAACCCGCGATCGCACCGCGGTCGATCATTCCTCCTCCCCCTGAAGTGATCGCCTGGTTTCCCGTTTCCCATCACGCTCGTCTCGAGGAGCGCGGTCCGCCTCGCCCGCGTGCGCTGAAGGCGCGTCGCGCTCGCCAGATCAGGACGGCGGCTGCGATGAGCACCACCGCGGCGCCGATCCCCAGGATGACCCATTGTGGCGCAGGGTAACGCCCGCGCTGAAGACCAGGAGGCGGCCGCTCGTACTCGATCTGGAGCTGCGCGCCCACCGGCCCTCGTTACACGCGGATGCTCCGACCCGCAACTGATCCCGTGGCGCGAGCAGGCCGGCTCGGCGAGCAGGCCGGCTCGTGAGCAGCCCTGGCAGCTGCTCGGTCCGACCGCGCAGAGCGAGGAAGAGCGCTCCAGATCAACGCCTCGCCGACCGGACAGCGCCAACGGATCGGAACTTGCTTTCCTGGAAACTCGGGGTTGTAAAGTGGACCGAAGCGCAGGCACCGTGCGGCCGGCGCGAGAGGGTGTGAGATGAAGCCGGGCTCTTCAGCGTGGGTCGAGGGGGCGCTTCCGCGGCCTTCCCGGATTCGACGGTACCTCATCGCGCTCGGCGCATGGGCGGCGCTCGGCGCCCTGGCGGGAGCGTGCGGCCGGACGAGCCTCCCCGACCTCTCGAACACCAGCGCTGGAGGGGGCGGCTTCGGTGGCGCGACGAGCGGCAGCATGTCGACCTCATCGAACGGAGGCGAGGGCGTCGGAGGCTTCGACGCGTGCGGCGGCCCCACGGACTGTGACGACGGCGACGACTGCACGAGCGACGACTGCGCAGGCGGGCGCTGCGACCACCGCCCCCGCGACGACGATCGGGACGGCGTCGGCCCGACGTTCTGCGGCGGGAGCGACTGCAACGACCTCAACCCGTCCGTCTTCCCGGGCGCGCCGGAGATCTGCACGGACGCCGCGGACAACGACTGCAACGGCGTCAGCGACTGCTTCGATCCCGCCTGCGCAGGGGGGGAGATCTGCGGCTGCACCCCGAGCCCTGCCGGCGAGCGCTGTCAGAACGGCGTCGACGACGACTGCGACACGATCGTCGACTGCTTCGACGCGGACTGCTCTGGAACGCCGGCCTGCGGCTGCTCCACCTCGGAGGCCGGGAAGTGCGGCAACGGCGTCGATGACGACTGCGATCTCGCCTTCGACTGCGACGACGCCGACTGCGCCTCCGAGCCGCTCTGCGCCTGCAGCTCCCGGCGCGAGCGCTGCGACAACCGCGAGGATGACGACTGCGATCTCCTCGTCGACTGCGGCGATCCGGACTGCCGCGGCATCTTCCCTTGCGCGTGCGAGCCGCCCGGCTCGCCGGAGCGGTGCGAGGACGGCGCCGACAACGACTGCGACGGGCGCGTCGACTGCGCGGATCCGCAGTGCGTCTCCGCGCCGGCCTGCGCGCGCTGCGTGCCGGAGATCTGCGACGACGGCGTCGACAACAACTGCGACGAGCGCGTCGACTGCGCGGACAGCGCCTGCGCCTTCGCGCCGAACTGCGAGCCGACGCCGGAGCGGTGCAACAACCACGTCGACGACGACGGCGACGCCCTGGTCGACTGCCAGGACCCGGACTGCGCGAGCAGCCCGGTGTGCGTGCTCGAGCAGGCCAACTGCCTGTCGCCGAAGCGCATCCCCGGGACTGGCACCTACACGGGGGACACCACCGGGCACGTGAGCGAGACCCGGGGTGAGTGCGGCGGCGACGCCGGCGAGGCGGTCTTCTTCTTCGTGCTCACCGCGCCGTCGCGCGTGCGTGTCGACTCGCGCGGGTCGGCCTTCGACACGGCGCTCTACGTCCGCACGGGCGTCTGCAACTCCGGCCGGGAGATCGGCTGCGACGACGACAGCGGCGGCTCGCGGGCCTCCCTGCTCGATTTCAGCATCCTGTACCCCGGCACCTATTTCGTCTTCCTCGACGGCTTCACGATCGATCCCGCGAGCGGACCGAACGAGGGCCCCTTCGTGCTCAACGTCGAGATCGCCCCGAACCCGCGCGAGATCTGTGACGACGACCTCGACAACGACGGCGATCACTACGTCGACTGCGCTGATCCCGGCTGCGCCACCTTCGGCTCATGCCGGAGCTGCGCGAACGGCGCCGCGCCTGGCCCCGAGTTCGGGACCGCCGCGTGCACCGACGGGATCGACAACGACTGCGACGGCGCGCTGGACTGCGCCGACGAGGACTGCAGCGCGAGCGACGTCTACGTGACCGAGTGCTGCAACGGCCTTGATGAAAACGGGAACGGGTTCCCGGACGATTTCAACTGCCGATGCGCCTCCGATGCCGATTGCGACGAGGGGCAGCGCTGCTACACGCACACCTCATTCACCTGCGGATTTCCGTGCGAGAACTTCCGCGGGAGCATCTGTCCCTTCGTGGCGCCGGGCTCGCACTGCAACGATGCGACCCATCAGTGCGAGTTCTGATGGGCGCCGAGGTGGCGCCGCCGCCTCTTTCGCGCGCGCGGCGCTCCCCGGCTGGCGCTCGTCCGGGCTAAGGTCAGCTCATGGAGATCCTGATCATCCGCCATGGCCATGCCGTGGATGACGCGCCGGACCTCGGCGACGCAGGTCGCTGGTTGACGGGCAAGGGGCGCAAGCTGACCCGGCGCGTCGCCAAATGGCTCGCGAAGCAGAAGGACCGCTGTCCTGGGGTGATCTGGACGAGCCCCCTCGTGCGCGCCGTGCAGACCGCGGAGATCATCGCCGATGCCGCCGGGCTGACCGACGAGGTGTCGGTGGCCGCCGAGCTCTCTCCCTCGCGCGACACGGCCGAGATCCTTCGCCGGCTCTCGCAGCACCAGGGGGCTCAGCCGCTGGCGCTGGTGGGGCACGAGCCTTCGTTGTCGGCGCTGGTGACGTCGCTGCTCGGCGACGGCGGCTGGGCCGGCCTGAGCCTGAAGAAGAGCGGCGTCGTCGCGGTGAGCTGGGACGGGCGCGGGCCGGGGACGCTGCGCTTCGCGCTGGATCTGAAGGCCATGAAGGCGGTCACGCCGGTGAAGGAAGCGCAGCAACAGGCGCCTCGCGCGCGGTGATGGGCGTCGACGGGCGCCCGCGCCGCGGCGCCGCTCAGCGCACCGATCTCTCCACGGCGCTCAGCACGTCGACGTCGCGGACGCCGTCCGCCTCGGCGCGGTACGACAGCACGATCCGGTGCCGCAGCGCCGGGATCAGCAACGCCCTCACGTCGTCCACGTCTGCGGCTGCTTCGCCGCGGAGCGCGGCGCGCGCCTTGGCCGCGATCACGAGCGCCTGGCTCCCGCGCGGCCCCGCGCCGTAGCGCACGTAGTCCCGGACCTCCTGCGCTGCGCGCTCCGCCCCCGGCCGCGTCGCCCTGGCGAGGCGCACCGCGAGGTCCACGGCCTCGTCGGTCACCGGGATCCTCGGGACGAGGCGCCCGATCGCCAGCACCTCTCTCGCCTTGAGCACCGCCGCGATCGCCGGCGGCTTCCCCGAGGTCGTCCGTCGCGCCACCTCGCGCTCCTCGGCCTCGCTCGGGTAGGTGACGTGGATCTCCAGCAAGAAGCGGTCGAGCTGCGCCTCCGGCAGCGGGTAGGTCCCTTCCTGCTCGATCGGGTTTCGCGTCGCGAACACCTGGAACGGGTCGGGGAGGGCGTGCGTGGTGGTCCCGACGGTCACCTTGCGCTCCTGCATCGCCTCGAGCAGGGCGGCCTGCGTCTTCGGCGGCGTCCGGTTCACCTCGTCCGCGAGCACGAGGTTGTGGAAGATGGGGCCGGGCTGGAAGCGCAGGCTCCGCGACCCGTGCTGCTCGTGCAGCACGTCGGTCCCCGTGATGTCCGCGGGCAGCAGGTCAGGCGTGAACTGGACGCGCCCGAAGCTGAGGTCGAGCGCCCTTGCGAGCGACGACACGAGCAGCGTCTTGGCGAGCCCCGGGACGCCGACGAGCAGCGCATGCCCGCGCGCGGCGAGCGTGATCAGCATGGCCTCGACGACATCGTCCTGCCCTACCACCGCCGCCGCGATCGCCGAGCGGAGCCGCCTGGCCCCCTCCGCCGTGCGCTCGAGGAGCGCGGCGTCCGAGAGGGCGGTCGATTCCTCCTCGGCGGTCGTCTCGGCGTCGTTCCTGTGCTCGGGATCGCTCATACGGGCAGGGCTCGTACCCCGAGGCCGCGATGTCGACAAGGATCCGGCGAAGCCGGCTGTCCCCGCGGCGCTGGTCCTGGCCCGTGGAGGTTTGCTCGGACAGGTGAGCCGGTGTTAGCAATCGATCGCAATGGCGCAGAGCTCTGAGGCCCGGGAGAGGAGAGGGGCGCACGCGGCGGACGTGGAGGCGCAGCGCGAGATCGAGGTGCGCGAGCCGGCGGACGAGCCGCGCGGCGGCAGCGCTGGCGCGGCGGAGGACGGCGCGGGAGCGGCCGCGATCGGCGGCCAGGGCGGCCCTGGGGAAGGCGGCGCGGAGAGCGGTGAAGCGCCCTCGGCGCCGCTCGAGTCCCTGAGCTTGCACGACGGACCGATCCCGCACGCGCCGCTCCCGCCGGTCGCCGGGCCGTGGCGTTCCTACAAGGAGATCCTCGCGACGCTGGCTCAGCGCGTGCTCGATGCGCAGCGGCCGATCCGCATCCTCCAGGCGCTCCGCTGGGAGGCGGACGTCGAAGAGCAATTTCTCCGCTCGAAGCAGCGCGAGCTGCCGCAGGTCGCCTACTCGGACGATCTGGGGTTCGACCCGGAGGCCAAGCAGCGCGAGCTCGAGGAGATCCTGCGCGATGCCGAGCGGGAGCTCGGCAAGCGCGATCGGCTCGGCCAGATCCTCCGCGCGACGGCGGACGAGTACCGGAAGGTCGTGAGCATGCTCACCGGGCGGGGAACGAAGGCGTTCTACGCGCTGTCCCGCGAGCTCTACGGATCCCCGAAGGACAAGCTGCCAGACGGAAAGACGAGCGTGCGGGACATGGGGTTCGTGCTCTACGACCTCCTGACGGCGATCGGCGGTGAGCGGCTCGGCCCGTCGCAGCAGCGGGAGATCACGGCGGAGATGGCGGCGCTCGATCTGAACGCCCGCTTCGACCGCTTCTTCGGCGGCGCGTCGATCCGCGTGCAGGTGGACGACTCGCTCCTCGCGGACGCCGCCGCCGGCAGCGACTACGTGAAGATCCGGAGCGGCGCGATGTTCGCCAAGAGCGATGTCGACATCCTCGAGGCGCACGAGGGGTGGGTGCACGTGGCGACCAGCTTGAACGGGCAAGCTCAGCCGGTGGCGCGCTGGCTCGCGAAAGGGCCTCCGCGCACCACGGCGGTTCAGGAAGGTCTCGCCGTTCTGGTGGAGATCCTCACCTTCAGGAGCACTCCGCGTCGCGCGAAGAAGCTGAACGACCGCATCCTCGCGGTGGACAAGGCGGAGGACGGGGCGTCGTTCCTCGACGTGTTCGAGTGGTACCGCACCGAAGGTTACGAAGAAGACGAGTGCTTCCAGAATGCCCGGCGCGTCTTCCGCGGCGGCGTGCTTGCGGGAGGGGCGCCGTTCACGAAGGACGCCTGCTACTGCAAGGGGATCGTCCTCAACTACGCCTTCATGCGCGCGGCCATTCAGCACGATCGGGCGATGCTGATTCCCTTCTTGTTCGTGGGGAAGGTCGCGCACGAGGACGTCCCTGTCCTCCATGCGCACGTGACCGACGGGATCATCCGCCCGCCCCCGTATCTCCCGCCGATCTTCGACGACATGAACGGGCTGGCGATCTGGATATGCTATTCTTCCTTCTTCTCCCGCCTGGGAGGGACGGCGCTCGCCGAGCACTACGGCAGGATGCTGGAGCGCTGAGAGCGGCCGACCTCCGGGCCTCGGTTGCGCCGGCCTCCTTTCGGTGCGTGCGGCGGTCGCCTACGGAGCTGGCGCGGCGCAAGCCTTGGGGGTCGGGCCTGCCGCGCGCGCCTCGGCGATCGCGCGCGTGACCGCGAGCCAGATCCTGCGCCGGGTAGCGTCCGGCACCTCGGGGATGAGCCTGGCGGTGCTCATGAGCGACTCTTCGTCCGCCCCGCGGGAGCGCTCGGCGACCTGGAGGCTCAACGGATCGTGGAGCGCGCGTCGGTCCTCGGCGTTCATGCGCTTCACCGCCACGCGGAAGTCTTCGCGGGCCAGCCGGAGGCGGTTGCGCACCGTGTTCTCTTTCACGTCCAGGTCGCGCGCGATGTCGGCGGTCGTCACATCGAGCAGATCGTGCATGATCAAGACCACGCGTCGCTCGCTGTCGATCCCGCCGAGCAGCCTGCCGACGAGCTGGCCGCTTTGCTCGCGCGCGAGCAGCTGTTCCGAGGTCAAGCCGGGGTCGGCGAGCTCGAACGGCCAGGTCGCTCCGGCGCCGACCGCGATCTCTCGGCGGCGGTGGGCGCGCTCGCGGTAGTGGCCGACCTGTCGCCAGGCGATGCCGAACAGCCAGCGCCTGAGGGGCTCGCCGAGCGGGCTCGCCGTTCGTGGCGCCCCGCGTTCCAGGCTTGGGGCGTGGCCGCAGGAGGGGTGCCCGGTGCGCGTCTCGTCTGAGCAGCGCCTCGGATCGAAGCGATCCAGCGCGTGATACGCCGCGATCATGACGTCTTGCAGGACGTCGTCGACGTCGCGCTCTGCCACCCCGAGCCAGCGGAGCGCTTGTCGGAGGAATGACAGCCCGGCAGTGTATACGGTCTCGAAGCTGGGCCGCTCCAGAAGGGGCCCATGCTCAGCAAGCTGTTGCATGCCTGAACTTACGTGCAGCAGCCCCCTCTGATTTGAAAATCGTCCACCCCTACGACGTCGCCATCAAGAATGTAATTTTTAATACATTCGAGGCGACATCAACCTGGGTCCGGCTCCCACGGAGAAGAACGGCGAGACAGCGCATGGCTCGACGTGCGGCGTGCGCTCATTGGCTCATTTGCCTTGGAACACCGGCTTCCGCTTCTCCATGTACGCGGCGAGCCCCTCGCGGGCGTCCTCCGACGTGAACAGCTCGGCCTGGAGCTCTCGCTCGAGGGCGAGCCCCTGTTCGAGCCCCACCTCGAAGCCCGTCTGAACGGCGCGCTTGATGCGCCCCACCGCCAGCGCCGCGCGGTCCGGCAGCGTGAACGTGTGGCTGTACGCGAGGATCCGGTCCATGAACTCGTCGTGGGAGGCCGTCTCCCAGACGTCATTGATCAGGCCAACCGCGAGCGCTGTCTCGAAATCGAACGTCTGCCCCTCGCACATCAGCTGGATCGCCCGTGATTTGCCGATGAGCCTGGCCAGGCGCTGGGTGCCTCCGGTGCCTGGCAGGACGCCCAGCGCGACCTCGGGGAGGCCGACCTTGCCGGCACCTTTGCGGGCGATGCGGAGGTCACAGGCCATCGCGATCTCGAGACCACCGCCGACCGTGTGGCCGTTCAGCGCGGCGATGCAGAGCTTCGGCGTGTGCTCGAGGCGGCTCAACGTCTCGTTCGCGTGGAGACAGAAGTAGTATTTGAACGTCGGGTCCGACTCGCGGAGCATGTTGATGTTCGCTCCTGCGCAGAAGAACTTTTCGCCGTGCCCGGTGATGACGATGACATGGACATCGTTGTCGAAGCGGGCCTCGAGGATGGCCGCGTCGAGGTCCTTCATCATCTCGTGGGTGTAGCCGTTGACGGGCGGATCATTGAGCGTGAGCAGCGCGACGCCTGCAGAGGTGGCGTAGTCGACGAGGGCCATGGGCGCTCTTTACCAAACCGTCAGAAAAAGCGCTGCCCCCTGGTGGAAAGGCGCGGAATTGTGCTACCCCGCAGGGACGTGCTCATGAACGCGCAGGACGTGCGGCAGAAGTTAAAAGAACTCATGGTCGAGGAGCTGAACCTCGAGGGGAAGACGCCGGCCGACATCGACGACGCCGCGCCGCTGTTCGGCGCGGGGCTGGGCCTCGATTCGCTGGACGCGCTCCAGCTCGCCATGAGCGTGGAGGAGCGCTTCGGCGTCCGCATCCCGGAGGGCGACGAAGCGAGGCCGATCTTCGCATCGGTGGACGCGCTCGTGGCCCACATCGTCAAGTCGACCGCAGCGGCGTGAACGCGCCGCAGAGAGCCGTTCGGGCGTGCGCATCTGGGTGACGGGCATCGGGATCGTCTCGCCCCTGGGGCGCGGGGCGAGCGAGACGATGGACCGGCTCATCGCAGGAGAGCGGGCCTTCGCGCCGCTCTCCTTGTTCGAGATCCCCGGGACGCGCGGGCGCATCGCCGCGGAGGTCCGCGGCCTCTCCCCCGAGGAGGTCGCGCCGCCCGGCGAGGCGGAGGGGTGGTCTCGCACCGACGCGATGGCCGTGCTCTCGGCCCGCGAGGCGCTCGGACACGCGGGCATCGACCCGAGGGCCGTTCCCGTCGACCTGGTGGTCGGCGGGACGACCGCCGGGATGTTCGAGACGGAGGACTTGCTCGCCTGGCTGTCGCACGACCCCAGCGCGATCGCCCCCCTGAAGCGGATGCTCTCGCATCCCCTCTCCTCGACGGCCGACCACGTCCGCGCCGCCGTCGGTCCGTTCCGTCGGGTGAGGAGCGTCTGCAGCGCCTGCTCGAGCGGCGCGAACGCCGTGTTGCTGGGCGCGGCCTGGCTCCGCGCCGGCCTCTCCACCCGCGTGCTCGCGGGGGGCGCCGACGGCCTGTGCCGGCTGACGTACACCGGCTTCGGCGCGCTCGCGGCCGTCGATCCGGCGCCGTGCCGCCCGTTCGATCGGCGGCGCGCCGGCCTGAACCTCGGCGAAGCGGCGGCGTTCCTGCTCCTCGAGTCCGAGGACGCCGCGCGCGCGCGCGGGGCGCAGCCGATCGTCGAGCTCCGCGGATGGGCGACCGGCGCCGAGGCGCATCACATCACCAACCCCGAGCGCGAGGGGCGCACCGCCGCGCGCGTCATGCGCGACGCTCTCCGGTGCGCGGCGCTCACGCCCTCGGATCTCGATTACGTCAACGCGCACGGCACCGCGACGCCGCTGAACGACGTCATGGAGAGCGCCGCCCTGCGCGCCTGCCTCGGCCCCGAGGTGAACCGCATCGCCGTCTCCTCATCGAAGGGGCAGATCGGGCACACGCTCGGCGCAGCGGGCGCGGTCGAGGCCGCGATCACCGCCCTCGCCATCGCGCGCGGCGTGATGCCCCCGACCGGCGGCCTCGAAGAGGTCGATCCGGAGTGCCAGCTCGCGCACCTGAAGGAGGCGCGCGAGGCGCCGATCCGGTCGGCGATGTCGAACTCCTTCGGCTTCGGCGGCACGGACAGCGTGCTCGTGCTCGCGCAGCCAGACCGTTTTCCTCCGCCGCTCGACGCCGGCAGCGCGCCCCGGCGGCGCTCGGTCGTCGTGACGGCGGCCGCGACGATCGGCCCGCTCGGCGTCCTCGCGTCCCGCGGCGGCGCCGCGTATCTCGAGCCTGGCCCTCCGCCAGCGGAAGGGGCCATCGCCTTCAACACGGCCGCGCACCTCGATCTCGCGCGGGCGAGGCGGCTCGATCGCGCTGGCCGGCTGACGACGGCCGCGATCCTCACGGCCCTCTCGGAGGCCGGGCTCGGCGGCGCGGTTCAGGCCGAGGCCGGCGCGGGCGATCCGGCGGCCGACGTCGCGCCGAGCCGCACCCTGCCTGGCGCCATCGTCGGCGCGTCCTTTGGCAGCGTCGACGCCTCGACCGCCTACATGCGGCGCATCTACGACAAGGGCGCGAAGTACGCGAGCCCCGCCGATTTTCCGAACCTGGTCCCCTCGTCGCCGGTCGGGCATGCCTCCATCTACCTGGGCCTCCGTGGCCCGGTGTTCGCGATGGCCGATCTCGGAGCGACCGCGGAAGCGGCCATGGTCACGGCCATCGAGCTCATCACGGCCGGGGAGGGGGAGGCGCTCGCCGCAGGCAGCGTCGAGGAGACGAGCCCGATGATCGAGCGGTGCCTCGGTCCGATCTGCTCGCAAGTCGTCAGCAGCGGTGTCCGCAGCGAGGGCGCTGCCGTGCTGCTCTTCGAGAGCGCCGCGCGTGTGCGTGAGCGAGGGGCGCGCCCGGTGGCGATGGTGTCCTGGTGGAACTCCTGGCGGGGTGACGGCGTGGGGATGCTCGCGGGAGCGCCAGCGCCGGCGCGCCTCGGCGCTTCGGGAGAGGTCGCCCTGCGAGCGCAGGCCACCGTCCCGTCGCCAGCCGCCGTGTTCGTCGGACGGGAGGAGGAGCGCCTCGTCGCCTGCCTGCAGGGCTCACCGTGGGCCGAGGTGCGGCGCTCCACGCTCGCGTCGCGCTCAGGTGATCACGAGGGCGCCGGCGGGTTCGCCGCTGCTGCGGCGGTCGCGGCGCTCGCCAGCCGCGACCTCGCGAGCGTGCTCGTCGTGGGCGGCGCACCCGACCGGGGATACGCCATCCTGCTGGTCGCTCCCGGCGACGCGTGACGACGTCGCCGCCTGCTCCCCGCCGTCGCGCGCGGCACCTCGTCGGCACCGGGCGCCTCCTGCTCTTGCTCGCGAGCCTCCCTGCCTGCGCCGCGAGCGCCCCGCGGCGCGGCGGCGCGCTCGACGCCGAGCTAGCGCGCCTCCTGCCTGGCCCATCGGCGGGCACGTCCGCCGCGCGGCTCGACCCCTCCGCGTGGCGAGAGGGGCGCGAGCGCCTCGCAGGTCTCCGCCGCGAGGTCGAGGGGGCTGGCCCGCGCACGCTCCGCGTCCGCCTGGCATTGCGGGAGCCGCGCACGGGCCACGTGCTCGAGGCGCGCGGCGCGATCGCGGTCGCCCCGCCGGCGATCGAAGGGCGCGCACGCGCGGCGGGGAGCGACATCCTCGAGCCCGAGGGCGCGCTGCGGATGATCCTCCTCGGCCCGGGCGGCACCACCGCGCTCGACCTGTGGGCCCGTGGCGATCGCTTCCGTTTCGCCGTTCCCGCGCTCGATCTGCTGAGGCGCGGCGACGCCTCGACGCCGCGGACCGCACTCCGCGGTCTGCCGGTAGATTTCCTGCGCTGGTGGATGCTCCACCCGGCGGCGGGGACGCTGCTCTGGTACTCGCGCGCCGAGAGCACGGATTCCTTCGTCCTGCGCGACGGCGACGCCGTGATCGATCTGCGGGTCAACGACCGCGGCGTGATCGGCGCGCGCCGCACCACGTGGTCGACGGCGGAGGGCGCCCGCCGGCGCCGGCTCGACGAGGAGGTCGTGATCGCCGAGGGCATGGGCTGCGGCAACGTCCGTTACGCGCAGGCCTCGACCGGGCTGCTCATCACGGTGATCTGCGAGGCCGAGGAGCGGGATCGCGCGCCGGATCCACGCGCGTTCGTCGATCCCGACGCGCTCCGGCAGGGGGGCGGCTCATGAGCGACGCCTGCGTCATCGCCTCGGGCGCTGTCTCGGCGCTCGGCCTCGGCCCTCTCGCCTACCGCGTCCCTCGGGCTGGCGAGCCTGCGCCTGTCGCGATCGCGCGCGACGCGGAGCTGGCTCGCGCCGGCCTGCTGCGGCCCTTCGCCGCGCGCGCGCCGGCGGAGCTCGGCGTCGCTCCAGGCGCCGATCGCGCCACGGACCTGCTGAAGGCGGCGCTCTCACAGACGCTCGCGGCGCTGGAGGGCGTGCGTCCGGGCTTTCGGGGCGAGCGCATCGGCATCGCCCTCGGCACCTCCAGCGGCGGCATGCTCACCGCGGAGCGGTTCTTCGCCGCCCGCGCCGAGGGGGCCGACGCCGGATCGCTCGCCGCGCTGGCCTCGCGCGCGACGTATTTCGCGCCGTTCAACGACGCGCTCGCGGCGTTCGGGCTCGAGCGGACCCCGCTGCGCACGCACCTGCTCGCGGCGTGCGCGGCGAGCACCCTGGCGATCGGCCTCGGTCTCCGCTGGCTCGATCGCGGCGCCTGCGATCTCGTGCTCGCCGGTGGCTACGACGCCCTCAGCATCTTCGTCGCCGCCGGCTTCGAGGCGCTCCGCGCGACCACGGCGTCCAGGTCGCGCCCGTTTCGGGTCGGCCGTGACGGCATGGCGCTCGGCGAGGGCGCCGCCGTCGTCGCCCTCGTCCGCGAGGATCGTCTCCGCGGCGCCCCGGTGATCGTCCGCGTCGCCGGCTTCGGCGCCTCCACGGACGCGGTGCACATCACCGCCCCGGATCGAACCGGCTCGGGGCTCGCGCGCGCCGGCGCCGCGGCGCTCGCCGACGCCGGGTGGCCTGCCTCGCGCGTCGGCCTGATCAGCGCCCACGCCACGGCGACGCCTTACAACGACGCCATGGAGTCGCGCGCGATCGCCGCGCTGCTCTCGCCGCGCGGCGCCGTGGAGGGCTCGGACGCGCTGCCGGGCGCGGATGCGCCTCCGCCGGTGGTCCACCCGTTCAAGGCTCAGATAGGGCACACGCTCGGGGCCGCCGGCGTGCTCGAGGCGCTCGCCGCAGCGGCCGCCCTCCAGGCGTCCATCGCTCCACCGGCGGCCTCCGAAGGCGAGCTCGACCCCGACGCGCCGGCTCACCTGCTCGAGCGCGCCGAGCCCCGCCCGCTCTCTTCGGCGCTCAAGCTCTCGGCAGCGTTCGGCGGCGCCAACGCCGCCCTCTTGCTCACGTCCTCGGCCAGCGGGCGCCGCCCGCGGCGCCCGCGCGCCGTGGTCCTCCGCGCGCACGCGCACGTGACGGGCTCCGATCTCGGGCGCCTCGCCGAGGCGACCGGCATCGCGCGCGACCGCCTCGCGCGCCTCGACGCGCTCTGCCGGCTCGGGCTGACCGCGGTGGCAGCCCTCGCCGCCATCGTCGGCGCCGATCGCTTGCGGGGGGCCGGCATCGTCGCGGGCCACGCGCTCGCCACGATCGACACCAACGATGTGTACGACGCCCGCCGGCGCGCCCGCGGAGCCCGCTTCGTCGAGCCGCGCCTCTTCCCTGCGACGTCGCCGAACGCGATCGCGGGCGAGTGCGCCATCGCGTACCAGCTCACCGGGCCGAGCTTCGCGGTCGGCGCTGGGCTCGGCGGCGCGCTCGAGGCGCTCCGCGCCGCGGCCGATCTCGTCGCGTCGTCGGACGCCGACCGCATGGTCGTCCTGGCGGCCGACGACGCGGGGCCGGTCGCGCGCGAGCTGCTCGGCCTCACCGGCGCCCAGCCCCGCGCGCTCGCCAGCGGCGCCGTCGCGCTCCTCCTGCAGGCGGATCCCGGCGACGAAGAGCACCTGCGCAAGGTCGATCCGGACCTCCCTGTCGACCACGAGGGGCCGGTTGGCCATCTCGCCCTCCTCCGCTGGCTCGAGGAGCACGCGTAGCGGCGCGCCCGTCCCCGTCATCCTTGGTGGTCGTGATCGCTTCGCTTGCCGATCCGCGCCTCGATCTGGCAAGGTTCCCAGCTGGAATCAGCCGCTTCCCCCGAGCGTTGTCCTGTCCGCGTATGTTCTGCCGCCAAACAAAAGCTGTCGCTTCGCTCCTCGTCGTTGCTTCGGCCGTCCTCGCCGGGTGCGCGACCCACTACATCCCGAACACAGACGTGGAGGACAACGACGACAACCGCAAGATCATCTCGTTCTGCGAGAAGTATCGCAACGCGGTGGAGAGCAAGAACGTGGGCGAGCTGCTCAAGCTCGCGTCGCCCAAGTACTACGAGGACGGCGGCAACATCGATGCGGCGGACGACCTCGATTACGCCGGCCTGCGCGCGTACCTCACCGGCAAGTTCCAGGACGCTCGCGCCATCCGCTACGAGATCCGCTACCGGCGCGTCCTGAAGGGTGATGACGTCATCTACGTCGACTACACCTTCAGCGCGAGCTACCGCATCCCGGGGGGCAAGGGCGAAGAGTGGCGCCGCAAGGTCGACGACAACCGGCTGGAGCTGGTGGAGTACCAGGACGGGTACCGCATCGTCGCGGGGATGTAGCGCTCGGTCGCTGCGCGACGGCGCGGTCGACGTACGCCAGGGCGCGCGGCGGTAGCTCTCCGCTCTAGTTCAGCGCGCTCTTCGAGGAGGGGGCATCGAACACGCCCTTCTCCTTCGCGGCGGCGAGTATGCGGAGCGCCGTGCGGTAGCCGCGCAGGACGAGCGGCTTGGCGGCGAACCGGTTCATGTAGCTGTACCGGCCGATCGCGGGCGCCACGTCCAGGAAGGTGACGCTCGGGTAGAGCTTGGAGAGGAGCTCGACGCCGCGGCGCTCCTTCTCGGCCAGAAGGATGCTGAGCGACTGCCGGACGACGCTGGGCGCGCCGCTCCTCGCGATCGAGCGCTGCGACCCGTCGCGCTCCTCGGGACGGTAGATGTTGGAGATGATCACGATGTTCGCGCCGGCATTCACGGCCACGTCGGCGGAGAGCGTCCGGATGACCTCGCCGCTCAAGTGATAGCGGCCGTTGATGCGGTAGGGCCGGAACAGGCCGGGCACGCAGCAGCTGGCGGCCACCGCCTGGCTGATCGGCGTGGCCTCGTCGTAGCCCGGGCCGAACACGACGCGCTTCGCGCTGTCCACGTCCACCGCCGTCACGTAGACGGCGTGCGGCAGCTGCCGGAAGTCGTTGATCGGCAGCGTTCGGCGCACGTAGCGCTCGAGCCTGTCGATCGAGAACACCCCCGAGCAGAGGTATCCCGGGTCGAGCAGATCGCGCAGGGCGGGAGCGCCGAAGAAGCTCGACACGTGGAGGCGAGGCCCGCGGTGACGTCGTCTCCAGGGGAGGCGGTAGGCGTCGAGCAGCACGTCGAGCGGGATGTCTTGCCCGTACGTCGCGCTGACCAGCGCGCCCGCTCCCGCGCCCACGTAGATCTCTGGATGGATGCCCAGCTCCTCGCAAGCCTTCAGCACGCCGAGGTGCGCAAGGCCTCGCGCCGCTCCTCCGGAGCCCACGAACGCGATCTTGAGGCGGCTCATCGAGCCCCGATCTTGTCGGAGATATGGCACAAGCGCAAAGCCTACTGTAACTGGAAGTCCTCGAGCAGCCGGTAGATCCTGAATCGCGGGCCGTCGCGGCGCAGCCAGACGACGATCTCGTCGCCGAGCAGGCGATCCGTGGCGACCCGCGCGGTCGCGATCGGCACGCGGATCACGACGTCCTGGTCGTCGAGCGTCTCGGGCTGGATCGCGGGGTGTTGCGGCGTCGCGAGCACGTCCTCGGCCCGGAAGATCTGGAGCTCCGACTCCCGATAGACCGGCTCTCCGGCGAGCTTTCCGTACTCGAGTCGCCGGAACCGCTGCTCCCACCAGAGCCCGGCGCTCGGCGGCTGCCCCGATCCGCCCGAGCCGGTGTGGATCGCGAGGGCATCGCGCGTCAGCAGCTCGCTCAAGGCTTCGCTGTCCTCGGCGACCACCCGCCGGAAGAACTCGTCCACGACGTCCAGCGCGGCGCCGATGCCGAGAGGCGTCCGGAGGGTCACGACGCTGTCCTCGACGTCTGCCTGGTTCGTCGGTGGCGGCGGGGTGCTCGCCGGATCGAGCGCCACGCCGTCGGGGCGGCGGCGCTCGTCGGAGAGCTCGGCGGCGGTGGGAAAGGAGGCCGGTTCTCCGCGGCCGCACCCCAGGAGCGACCAGCCCGCGATCAAGGTGACGAGCAGCGATGGACACGCTCGCGACGGCCGAGAGGCGTCCGGAGCGCCGGCCGGCGGTGCATGGGCCCTGGCCTCCTGCGGGCCCTCCGGGCGTTCAGATCGGCTCGATCGCGGGAGCATCGGCGCGGGTGAACGTCACGATCGCACGCTCGCCAACGTGGGTCCACCCCGCGGGGGCCTGGTCGTCATCGAAGTCCGACGCGACGAGCGTCAACCGGCTCGCGGCATAGTCGGGCATGCGCATTCGGCCCAACCCGCCGTCGCTGAGGAGCCGCTCCATGTCGTCGCTGCCCTGGTAGATGCGGTACGCCATCGACGTGCCGCCGTGGGCGGCGAGCAGGTACTCGGGGTTCGTGACCACGATGTTCATCGCGCTCGGTCCCGCCCCTTCCTCCGCGCAGAGCCGGTCCACGAGCGCGATGGAGGAGCGGAGGGCCGTCCGCGCGCTCGCCGCGTCCACGTTGGGTCGATCGAGCTGGCCGCTGTCGTGGAGGAAGGACAGGAACAGGTGGAAGAGGAGCTCGCTGTCCGTCTCGCCGCGAACGTCGCGCTGGAGAAACTGCGGCAGCGAGTCGCTCAGCTGGTTCCGCAGGCGGGCGAACCCTTCGACCGTGCCCGTGTGGGCGAACAGCCACTGCCGATAACGGAAGGGGTGCGTGTTCTCGGTGCGCAGGCTGCCGACGGTCGCAGCCCGGACATGCGCCACGAGGATGTCGGCGCGCACGTCCTTGGTCATGTCGGCCAGGCTGATCTCCGGTCGATCATCGATCGGCCGGCGCTTGAGGAGAATCTCTCCTCCCTGGTAGAAGCCGACCCCCCAGCCAGGGATCACGCCCTCCCTTCGGCGAACCGTGAGGGCACGTTCTTCGAGCTCGATCGCACGCGCGCCGAGATCCGGACGGTTACCGATAAAGCCGACGAGACGAGCCATAGCTTTGTCCTCGCGAGTTGGGTCGGGGAGGCGGGGGCAGGGTCCGGCTCGCCGGTAGAGCGCTCCCTCATCTGCAAGCAGGGGTGGCTCCGTCGGTCGGCCGAGTGAGCGTGGGTCGCGGGTTGCGCCCTATGCTTTCTTGATACGACAGAGTCGCCCTGCAAGCGGAGCAAAAACGGATCCCCAGCGGCGAGGCGGGGCGCGGGCACGGCCTGACCACACTGCCCGCCGTTGTCGCGCGTCGCGTGGGCTTGCCGATCGCGTTACCTCTTACTCACGCTCCTCGCACAGCGTCGCGATTCCGACGCGTGGGTGCGCGCGAGGAGCGGCTAGCCTCGTCTGCTCCCACACTCCCACGCGTCGGCCCGCCGCGTCGGCGCCGTGGCGCATCGCGCCGTGGACGAGGCGCTGCCAACCGGCGCCCAGAATTTCCGGCAGGATCTCTGACGCACGGCACTAAGGCGAGAGCCGATTCAGCATGCGCGGGAACGGGATCGTCTCGCGCACGTGCGGCAGACCGCAGATCCAGGCGACGCTCCGCTCGACGCCGAGCCCGAAGCCCGCATGCGGGAAGGTGCCATACCGGCGCAGATCCAGGTACCAGCCGAACGCCTCGGGGGGCAGCTGATGCGCCTCGATTGCCCGCTCGAGGGTGGCGAGATCATCCTCGCGCTGCCCGCCCCCGATCACCTCTCCATAACCTTCCGGCGCCAGGACATCGACGCAGAGCGCGAGCCGGTCGTCCGTCGGATCGCGCTTCATGTAGAAGGCTTTCACCTGAGCCGGATAGCGGTGAATCATGACGGGCCGATCGTACCGGCCGGAGATGATCGTCTCGTCCTCGCCGCCGAAGTCCTCTCCCCAAGGAAAATCCGGAATTTCAGCCTCTCCGGCCATTTTACGTTTCTCCGCGCGCGCCTCGTTCAGGATGGCGACGGCCTCGTCGTAGCGGATGCGCGGGAACGGTTTCTTGACGGCCTCGAGCTTCCCGACGTCGCGCTCGAGCACCGCGAGCTCGGGGCGGCGCCGCTCGAGGACCCGCTCGACGATGAAGCAGAGGAAGTCTTCCGCGAGGTCCATGTCGCCCGCGAGGTCCATGAACGCCACCTCGGGCTCGACCATCCAGAACTCGGCCAGGTGGCGGCGGGTCTTCGACTTTTCCGCGCGGAACGTGGGCCCGAAGCAGTACGCCTTGCCGAACGCGGCCGCCGCCGCCTCCATGTAAAGCTGCCCCGACTGGGTGAGGTACGCCTTCTCGCCGTGGTAGTCGGTCTGGAACAGCGTGCTCGTCCCCTCGCACGCGTTCGGCGTGAAGACCGGCGCATCGACGAGCGTGAACCCGCGCCCGTCGAAGAAGTCGCGGATGGCCTGGATGATGGTGTGACGAACGCGCAAGATCGCGTGCTGCCGCTTCGATCGCAGCCAGAGGTGGCGGTGATCCATGAGGAAGTCGGTCCCGTGCTCCTTCGGGGAGATCGGGTACTCGCCGGCGGTGGGGCCGAGCACGCGGAAGCCGGACGCGGCGATCTCGTAGACCCCGGCGCGCTTCGGGTGCGCCTTCACCTCGCCGACGACATCGATCACGCTCTCCTGGGTGACCTTGTCGGCGGCCGCGAAGACCTCGTCGCCGACGTCGCTCTTCGCCATCACGCACTGGACGGTGCCGAAGCCGTCGCGCAGCTCGAGGAAGTGGAGCTTGCCGCTCGATCGCTTGTTGTAGAGCCATCCGCGGAGCACGACAGTGCTGCCGACGTGCGCGCTGAGGTCGCTGGTAGCAATGACGGGCTGATCCTGCATGGGCGCCCGAAATAGCACGGTTTAGTTGCGGCTGACGCCGGCTCCGGCCAAAAATGGCGCCATCTTGGTCCTCCAACGGCATCGCGCGCTCTCGCTCTGCTTGCCCGCGTTCATCCTGCTGATCGCCGCAGGTGGCACGCCGCTCGCCGCGGGCGGCTGCTCGGCGCTCTATCCCGAGCTCTCGACCCGCCTGCACGAGCCTCCTTCAGACCAGGAGCTGCATCCTCCGCCGCCCGAGAACGTCCGATGGCTGCGGGTCGTCCGGGCGAGAATCCCGGAGCGCACTCGGGACGGCCGAGCCTGGGATTCCGGCGCCGGTGACCTCCCGGACCCCTATGTCCGCGTCTTCGTCAACGGCGCGGAGATCTTTCGGACGGCGGAGCAAGCGAACACGCTCGAGCCGACCTGGCCCGAAGGACCCAGCGGAAACTTCGAAATCTTGCCCGAGGACCGGCTCCGGGTGGAGGTCTGGGAAGCGGATCCGCTCATCGACAAGCCGATCGGGGTGCGCGACATCGGCCGTCCGAGCGAGACGCACCGGGCCGCAGGCGAGATCGAGATCGAGCTCGACGCGGGCGGCTCGCTCACGCTCGCGTTCCAGCCGGCGCACGCCAAGCTCGGCCTCGGCCTCTGGTACCAGCTGCATTCCGGCTCGGCATTCATCTCGCGGACCATGGAGGGCGGGCCTGCAGAGCGCGCCGGGCTCCGCAAGGACGACGAGGTGCTGGAGATCGCCGGGCAGCCCGTGCGGCGCATGTCCGTCGCGGCGATCCGGGGCGCGCTCGACGCCGTGCCGCGCGCCGGGCTCGTGCTCCTGGTCAAGCACGCCACGGGCACGACCGAGCGGATCAGGGTCCACGAAGGGCCCATCTATCCGCTGTTCGATCGCTTCGCCGCCGAGTAGGGGAGCCAGCGCGCCGTGAAGATCCCGCCCTTCGGGCTCACCACCCGGGAGATCCGCGAAGAGCTCGCCCCCTTGCGGAACGACTTCTCCGTCGCCGTCTGCCGCGCGAAGAACCCGTTCAACATCGGCGCCATCATCCGCGTCGCGCACTCGTTCCTTGTGCGGGAGATCTTCCTGATCGGGACCGAGCCCTACTACGAGCGCGCTTCGATGGGCATGCAGAAGTACGAGACCATCGTCGAGTGCCCCGACGAGGCGAGCTTCCTCGAAGCGGCGCGCGGCCGCCCGCTCATCGGCGTGGAGCGCGATCACGCGCGGCGCACCCTCTGGGAGGCGCCGTTCCCCCGCGGGCTCGTGTTCCTCTTCGGCAGCGAGGATGACGGGCTGCCGCAGGCGCTGCTCGACGCGTGCGAGGACGTGATCGCGATCCCCATGTACGGGATCAACCACTCGTACCCCGTGGCGATCGCGGCGGGCATGACCCTGTGCGAGTGGGCTCGGCGGCGCGACCCGCGCGGCGGCGTGAGCCGCGCAGGAGGGTGAGCGGCGCCGAGGCGGACCCCGTCCGTGGGCGGAGGCGCGCTACTCGGGGTAGCGTTCGAAGACGAGGAGCTCGCCCAGGAGGTCGTGATCGAGCGTTCCAGCAGGGCGCATCCCGAGCTTCTCGATCACCCGGAGCGACGCGCGGTGCCAGGCCGGCGTGGTCGCGATGACGCGCCTCACGCCCGGCTGCTGCAGCGTCCAGTGCAGGACGGCGCGCGACCCCTCCGTCGCGTAGCCTTGGCCCTGGGACTTGCCCTCGACGCCGTAGCCGATCTCCACCGTGCCGGTCGCGTCGGGCCGGCCGTTCAGCACCACGCTGCCGACGACGACGCGCTCCTCCTGCCCGCGCGTCACCATCAGCCGCGTGCCCCACAGGAACGCCTCTGGATCGTCGCGCAGCCGGTCGAGCGGCGAGCTGAAGGCGCGCTCGACGAGCGCGCGCCCGGGCCAGGCGCCAGGGAAGCGCGCGCCGGACAGGGCCTCGGCCTCGGCGCGATCTCCGCGGATGACCGCCTCGAGCAGGGGCAGCGAGACCGGGGTGAGCGCCAGGCGCTCGGTAGTCAGGGTGCTCATCGCGAACCTGCGCCGGATCAGATCACGCGCCGCGGCCCGCCGGAAGTCGAAATGGCGAAGGGCCGACTTCCTGAGGAGGAAGTCGGCCCTCGCCCGCCGGGCTTAGCGGTCAGCGCGGCGCGTCGCGATCAGAAGTCGTGGCCGTGGCCCGCGTGGGCGCCACCAGCCGCCGGCTTCTCCTCCTTCGGCCGCTCGGCGATGAGCGCCTCGGTGGTGAGCATCAGGCTGGCGACGCTGGCCGCGTTCTGAAGCGCCGACCGGACGACCTTGACCGGATCGATGACGCCCATCTCGAGCAGGTTGCCGTAGTCGCCCGACGCCGCGTTGTAGCCGTACGAGTCCTTGCCGTCGCGCACCTTCTGCACGACGATCGAGCCCTCTTCCCCGGCGTTGGCCGAGATCTGGCGGAGGGGCTCCTCGATGGCGCGGCGGATGATGTTCACGCCGAACCGCTGCTCGTCGTTGACCTTGAGCTTCTCGAGCGAGCTCTGCGCGCGGATGAGCGCCACGCCGCCGCCCGGGACGATGCCCTCCTCGACGGCCGCGCGGGTCGCGTGGAGCGCGTCCTCGACGCGGGCCTTCTTCTCCTTCATCTCGGTCTCGGTCGCAGCGCCGACCTTGACGACCGCGACGCCGCCCACGAGCTTCGCGAGCCGCTCCTGGAGCTTCTCGCGGTCGTAGTCGCTCGTCGTGTTCTCGATCTGAGCGCGGATCTCCTGCTGCCGGGCCTTGATCTTGTCCTTCTTGCCCTGGCCGCCGACGATCGTGGTGTTGTCCTTGTCGATGATGACGGTCTTGGCGCGGCCGAGATCGCTGATCGTGACGTTCTCGAGCTTGAGGCCGAGCTCCTCCGCGATCACCTGGCCGTCCGTCAGGGTGGCGATGTCCTTCAGCATCTCCTTGCGGCGATCACCGAAGCCCGGCGCCTTGACGGCCGCGCAGTGCAGCGTGCCGCGGAGCTTGTTCACGACGAGGGTCGCGAGCGCCTCGCCCTCGACGTCCTCGGCGATGATGAGGAGCTGCTTCTGGCTCTTGGCGATCGCCTCGAGCACCGGGAGCAGGTCCTTCATGTTGGAGATCTTCTTCTCCGAGATGAGGATGTAGCAGTCCTCGAGGTTCGCCTTCATGGCCTCGGGATCGGTCACGAAGTACGGCGAGAGGTAGCCGCGGTCGAACTGCATGCCCTCGACCACGTCGAGGGTCGTGTCGGCGCTCTTGGCCTCCTCGACCGTGATCACGCCCTCCTTGCCGACCTTCTCCATGGCGTCGGCGAGGAGCTTGCCGATCGTCTCGTCGCCGTTCGCGCTGATCGTGCCGACCTGCGCGATCTCCTTCGCGTCCTTGGTCTGCTTGGCGGAGCCGCGGAGGTGCTCGACGATCGCCTCGACCGCCTTGTCGATGCCGCGCTTGATCTCCATCGGGTTGTGCCCGGCCGCGACGAGCTTGGAGCCCTCGCGGTAGATCGCCTGGGCGAGCACCGTCGCGGTGGTCGTCCCGTCGCCGGCGATGTCGCTCGTCTTCGAGGCGACCTCGCGGACCATCTGGGCGCCCATGTTCTCGAAGCGGTTCTCGAGCTCGATCTCCTTGGCGACCGTCACGCCGTCCTTGGTGACCGTCGGCGAGCCGAAGCTCTTCTCGATGACGACGTTGCGCCCCTTCGGGCCGAGGGTGACCTTGACCGCGTCGGCGAGGGCGTTGACCCCCGCGAGGATCATGCTGCGGGCGGACTCGTTGTAGATGATTTCCTTGGCTGCCATGGTGTCTCTCCTAAGTTCCTTCTGTCGCCCGCGTCACTTCTCGATCACGCCGAGGATGTCGTCCTCGCGGAGGATGAGGTGCTCCTCGCCGTCGATCTTGACCTCGGTGCCCGAGTACTTGCCGAAGAGGACGCGATCGCCCTCCTTGACGTCGAGCTTCCGCACGGTACCGTCCTCGGCGACCTTGCCGTTGCCGACGGCGACGACGGTCCCCTCGATCGGCTTCTCTTTCGCGGTGTCCGGAATGTAGAGACCTCCCTTGGTCTTCTCTTCTTCCTTCACGCGCTGAACGATCACGCGGTCCTGGAGCGGTCGAATCTTCATCTTTGCAAGTCCTCCGGGGACGAGCGCCGCGTCCCACGAACGGCGGACCCAGCCGGCACAACGGAGCGCACCGGAAGGCCCCCTACGATTGCAGTCTGGGCACTTTGCTAGCACTCACCTATGGCGAGTGCTAGCGAGCGCGCCGAAGATAGCCACCCCCTGGAGGGTGTCAAGAGTGGCCCCAGGCCGGCACTTTGCGCGTTGGCAGCCAGGCGCAGAGGTGGCTGTAAGTCCTGGAGATCGCAGGGGAAGGTGCGTGGCGCAAGGCTGGGCTCGGCGGAGCCCCTCGGCTAAAATGCGCTTATGAGGGCAAAGCTGCGGCAGCACAGTGACGCGATGCCCTCAGGGCCTCCAGCCCGAGGGAGGCCGTCAGGACGTGTCTGGTTGACCTGAGCGCGCGGTGGCCCGGGTTACGTCGGTATCCAGGGCACCCGCAAAAGTGAGGTGCCGCTGTGAGCCAAGCGATCTCTCTCTCCCCGAGCATGACCCGCTATTTCCAGGAGGTTGTGGACGAGGCGCTCCGAGTTCGGAACGTCGCTGCCACCGAGGCGGCGTCGAGTTACCTCGTCGGTCTGCTCTGTGCTTTTGCTCACCCGGACGAGCATGCCGAGTCTGCCTTCAACCAGCCCCTGACCTTTCTTCTGCGCGACGCGCTGGAAGCCTCCGGAGCCGAGCGTTTCCAGCGGCTGCGTAACCTGGGAGACAGCGTGCTCTACGTGGTCGGCTTCTTCGGCGGCCACATCGAGCTCAAGGGGGTCGATCGCGGCTACGTGGTCGGGGTCGGGTCGACCGCCTACCACCATGCGGCCGCTATGCTGCGCCTCAATGCGCGCGTCGGCCAGGGGCCCGACGTTCTTTCGGAGATGGCCGAGAAATTCGAGCGGTTCGTGAGCGTCCTGAACGATGTGGCCGACGGTACGCTCGCGTCGGGGGCTCGGGACGAGCGCTCGGTGCTCCGGCTGTACGAGCGCTGGGTTCGTACGGGATCGAGCCGCCTCGCGGATGAGCTCGGGGCACGAGGGCTCGTGCCGAGCCGTGGTACGGGCGGGCTCAACTGATGCAGGGGGCGACCTTCCCGTCCCGGATCCAGCAGCACCTGGCGCGCACCTATGCGCTCGATGACGCGCCCGCGGTCGACGATTTCATCCGGCTGACGGACGGCAGCGCACGCGAAGCGCTGCTGATCCGGCACGCCGACGGGGATATCGAGATCGCGCTGCACCTGCCCCGCCGGGCGATCACGCCGGGGCGAGAGCGGACGTTCGACGAGATCTGCCAGATCGTCGAGGGCGTGAGCCACTTCCTCTATGTGGCCGAGCGGGCCCGCAGGGAGCTGCCGGCGACCCAGCTCGAGCTCGAGCTCCAGGCCGAGGTCGACAAATACGTGCTGCTTGTTCATGGCGATCTGGCGGACGAGGTCGAGCCGCCCGGCCCGCCGCTCCGGCGCCGCCACGAGGCGGCCCCACATGGGGCGGGGCGCTTCGAGCCCGAGCGCGCCGCGCGGATCCGCGCCCATCTCTTCGAGCGGGTCACCTTCATGGATCCACCGGGCACGGAGACCGGCGATCGCTACCGGATCGCGAACGATCTGGCGGCGCGGTTCGCGGGGCGACTCGAGGCCGAGTTTGCCCGCCACGGGCGTCATGCCGAGCTGCTCGCGGCACTGCGACGCTTCTATGCGGCGGGGCAGACGGAAAAGATCGCCCTCGCGCGCGCCGCGTGAGCGCATCCTCCCGGGCGCTCGGGGTCGCTCGGGAGCCCGGCGACGGGCGGCGACGACGAAGAGCGCTCGCCGCGGCCGCGCGCTCTCGTTCTCTCTTGACCGGTTCGCGCGCACGTACTCTCATCCGCATCCACGATGCCTTCCGCGAGCACGATGCCGCCCCGTGTCCTGGTGGCCGAAGACGAACCGGCGATGTTGAGCCTCGTTGCGCGTCACCTGAGGAACCTAGGGTTCTCCGTGATCGAGGCTTCCGAGGGCGATGCCGCCTGGGAGCTCGCGCGTGAGCACCAGCCGGATCTGGTCATCCTGGACGTGATGATGCCCGGCATGAGCGGCTGGGAGATCTGCAAGCGCCTGAAGAGCGACACGTCCGACGGACGGCCGTTCGCGAGCACCGGCGTCATCATGCTCACCGGGATCGGCGAGAACCTGAACGAGATGACCTCGCCGCTCTTCGCCGCGGACGCCTGGTTGAACAAGCCGTTCGATTTCGCGGATCTGGACGCGCGGGTGCGCGAGACGCTCGCGCGTTATGCGAAGCAGGTCCCCGATGCGAACGGCGCCAGGGCTCAGGCGGGCGCGGTTGGCGAGGAGCGTGAAGCCGCGGCGCAGCCGTCTTCCAGAGAGCGGGCGACGGGGGCGAAGAAGTCGGCGGCAAACGGTGCCACGGCGAGCCGGGCGGCTGCGAAGCGCTCGGCCGTGACGAAGAAGCCGGCCACCAAGGCGGCGAAGAAGCCGGCCGCGGCGAAGAAGCCGGCTGCAGCGAAGAAGCCGGCCGCCAAGGCGGCGAAGCAGCCGGCTGCGGCGAAGAAGCCGGCCGCCAAGGCGGCGAAGCAGCCGGCTGCGGCGAAGCAGCCGGCCGCCAAGGCGGCGAAGAAGCCGGCTGCGGCGAAGAAGCCGGCTGTGGCGAAGAAGCCGGATGTGGCGAAGAAGCCGGCCGCCAAGGCGGCGAAGAAGCCGGTCGCGGCGAAGAAGCCGGCCGCCACGAAGGCGGCGTCCAAGAAGAAGTCGATGAAGTGATCCAATCCGAGGCGGGCGCCGTGCGCAGCGGCCCGTCACCTTGTTCCCACGCAACGTACGCGTGCCGCCGCCGAGCCGGGCGCAGAAGAGCCGTCCGATCTGCGCCTCGAGGGAAGACCCCCACCCACCACCGGCAACGCGCATCCATGCCGGCGGCGCGCTGAGCGCAGAGGCTGCCCTGCACGGGAATCATCAGGGCTCGCCGTGCGTCATTCCCGCGTACGTCGCGCGCAGCCTCCCACGTACGTCGCGCGGAGCCTCCCAGGAACTTTCGGGCGCCTGACCCGTCAGCAGGTACAATGCTGCGACGTTTCCCCTTCGAGGGCCCCCGCGGGGGGCGCCCGGAGCGCTGAGCACCGTGAGCGACTCTCGCACGAAGCAACTGGACCGCATTCGCAGCGCCGCGCTCGCGGTCGAGCTGAGGCTCCGGTTCGGGCGCGCGCTGCGCGCGCTGCCGAGCGCGCTGACCCTGGCGCTCGCGCTCGCCGCCGGGACGCTCGCGGTGCATAAGGCGCTTCCGGCGTACCTCGGCGAGCCGCGCGCGCGCCAGCTCCTCCTCGGCGCGGGGCTGCTCGTGCTGGCCACCCTCGTCGTGGCGATGCTGCGCCGCCTGCCTCCCCGCGCCGGCACCATCGCCCTCGATCGGCACCACGGCCTCCACGACCGGCTGACGATCGCGCTCACCTTCGACGCGCTGCCCGCAGCGCAGCGCACCCCCCTGATGGAGGCGGCGATCGACGACGCCTGCGAGCACGCGGCAGGGCTGCGCCCCGCCGGCGCCGCGCCGCTCGCGCTCCCTCGCGAGCTCTGGACCTCCGCCGCGGTGGGCCTCGGCGTGCTGGCGGTGGCGCTGCTGGAGGTGCGCACCCCGCGGAAGCAGGCGCCCGTCGCGGCGACCATCGACGCGCTCACCATGTCGCCCGACGACATCGAGCTCTTCAAGGACGCGGCCAAGGCGCTCGATCGGCAGGATCAGAGCCCGGAGATGAAGTCCGCGGTCGAGCGGTTCAACCAGCTCATCGAGGACATCGCCAACAAGCGCCTCGATCGCACCGAGGCGTTCCGCCGCATGGAGGCGCTCGAGCGAGAGCTCCTCAAGGGCGCGGAGGCCGACCTGAAGGCGCTCGAAGAGGCGCTGAAGGAGACGGGGCTCGACCTCAAGAAGAGCGACCTGGCGAAGGGCGTGGGGGAGTCCCTCGAGAAGAAGGATCTCGAGAAGGCGAAGAAGGACCTGAAGGAGCTCGCCGAGAAGCTCCGCGACAAGAAGCAGAAGTTCGACAAGGCCGAGATCGAGCGGCTGCGCAAGGCGCTCGCCGAGGCGGCGTCGCGCCGCAAGGAGGCCCTCGCCGCGATCAACGAGAAACGCGCCGAGGCGCGCGAGCAGCTCCTCAAGCAGAAGCAGAAGGCCTCCGCGAACGATCAGCAGAGATCCGAGCAGGAGAGGCTGCTCAAGAAGAAGGAGCGGGAGCTGGAGCGGCTCGACCGCGAGGCCGAGCAGAAGGAACGGACCGGGCGCCAGCTCGACCGGCTCGATCGCGAGCTCGCGAAGGCCGCCGAGGATCTGATGCGCGACCTCGGGATGTCAGCGGACGATCTCGAGCAGGCGGCCGAGGACATCAACCGGATGCAGCAGGAGGAGATGTCCGAGCAGGAGAAGGAAGAGCTGCGCCAGCGGCTCGAGGAGCTCCGGGAGCTCGTGCGCCAGCAAGGGCAGGGGGGCAAGCAGCGGATGGCCAGGATGCTCCGCTTCGGAAAGCGCGCGCGCGGCAGCCAGGGCGGCGGTGAGGAGCAGCAGGGGCAGGGCCAGCAGGGGCAGGGCGACGGCGAGCAGGAAGGGCAGGAGGGCCAGCAAGGCCAGGGCGGTCAGGGCAAGGGCGGGCAAGGCCAGGGGCAGGAGCTGGTGATCGGGCCCGGCGGAAAGAAGATCCTGATGCCCGGCGGCGGGCAGGGGCAGGGGCAGGAGGGGTCGGGGAGCGGCCAGGGCAACAGCAACGGCGGCAACCAGCCCGGGGGTGACGGCGTCGGCTCCGGCCGCGGCGGCGAGGTCGCGGGCAAGCGCACCGACCCGAAGATGGGGACCCAGGACGTCCAGGCGCAGGGGCTCGACACGCAGCAAGGGCCGTCGAACAGCGAGGTGATCCTCAGCGCGGCCGAGCGGGGGTTCAAGGGGACCGGCTACAAGAAGGTCTTCACCGACTATCACACGGTCGCAGAGCAGCAGATCAACAAGGATCAGATCCCTGATGGATACCGGTTCTACGTGAACCGGTATTTCCAGCTCATCAGGCCGCGCGAGTGAGTCGAGCCGGCGGCTCGAACGCGACCGCGCCTCACCAGGCGCTCCGCGACAGCGGGCGCGAAGCAGGAAGTCATGGCCGAGAAGACGAAGGAAGCAGCGCGGGCCGAGGTGGACGAGTTCCGCGCGAGCATCGGAGAGCTGCGCGAGGAGGTGGGGAAGGTCATCGTCGGCAACCGCGAGGTGGTCGACGGCGTGCTCACGTGCATGCTCGCGGGCTCGCACGCGCTGCTCGAGGGCGTGCCGGGGCTCGGCAAGACGATGCTCGTCCGCACCATGGCCGAGGCGCTCGAGCTCCAGTTCTCGCGCATCCAGTTCACGCCCGACATGATGCCCGCGGACATCATCGGCACCACCGTCATCGATGAGAACGCCGGCGGGCAGCGGTCGTTCTCGTTCCGCAAGGGGCCGATCTTCGCGAACATCGTCCTCGCCGACGAGATCAACCGGGCCACGCCGAAGACGCAGAGCGCGCTCCTCGAGGCCATGCAAGAGCACCGGGTCACGGTCTCGCGGCAGAGCTACACGCTGGAAGAGCCGTTCTTCGTCCTGGCGACGCAGAACCCCCTCGAGAGCGAGGGGACGTACCCGCTGCCCGAGGCGCAGCTCGATCGGTTCTTCTTCAAGCTGCACGTGCCGTTCCCCAGCCGCGACGAGCTGAACTCGATCCTCGAGCGGACGACCGGCACCGACGCGATCGAGGTGCGGCCGGTCCTGAACAAGGAGCGGATCATCGCCATGCAGCGGCTCGTCCGCGAGGTGCCCGTGGCGAAGCACGTCCAGGACTACGCGGTGCGGCTCCTCCAGGCCACCCACCCCGCCGAGGGAGGCAGCCTCGACGAGGTGAAGCGGTTCGTGAAGTTCGGCGGGTCGCCGCGCGGGGCGCAGGCGCTGCTGCTCGCCGCGAAGATCCGCGCCCTCTTCGAGGGGCGGTTCGCGGCGTCGGTCGACGACGTGCGCGCGTGCGCGCTCCCCGCCCTCCGGCACCGCGTGCTGCTCAACTTCGAGGGCGAGGCGGAGGGCGTGAAGACCGACGAGGTGCTGCAGGCGATCCTCAAGCACCTTCCGGAGAGCAAATGAGGCGCCGTCGAAGGTAGCATGGGGCTCTTCGACGCGTTCAAGAGGGCCGCCGCGCCGCTGCGCCGCTTCTCCGCGCTCTCCGCGAGCGCCCCCGACGAGGAGCTCTTCGACGACGAGTTCCAGCGCAAGCTCGACTATCTCGCGATGGTGAGCCGCCGCGTCTTCTCGGGGGCGATGCGCGCGGAGCGGCGGACCAAGAAGACCGGCTCCGGGGTCGAGTTCGCCGACCACCGCGACTACGCGCCCGGCGACGATTTCCGGTACCTCGACTGGGCCGCGTACCAGCGCTTCGACCGGCTCCTCATCCGGCTCTACGAGGAGGAGGAAGACCTCTCGATCTACTTCATCCTCGACACGTCGGCGTCGATGGCGTTCGGCGACGGCGAGAAGCTGCGGCACGCGAAGCGCCTCGCCGCGGCGCTGGCGTACGTGGGGCTCGCCAACCTCGACCGCATCGCGATCGTCACCGCGACCGACGAGATCAGCGGGCGCATGCAGTCGACCCGCGGCAAGGCGCGCATCTTCAGGATCTTCCGCTTCCTCGGGCAGGCGCGCGCCGAGGGCCCGACCGACCTCGGCGAGGCGATGAAGACCTTCGTGGCGCAGCACAAGCGGCGCGGCCTCGCCGTGATCCTCAGCGATCTCTACGATCCGGCGGGCTTCGAGCGCGGCATCAACGTCCTCCGGTACAACCGGTTCGAGCCGTTCGTGCTCCATCTCGTCGACGCGCGCGAGGCCCGGCCTGCGCTGCGCGGGGACGTGCGCGTCTACGACTGCGAGACCGGCGACGAGCGCGAGGTCACGGTGACCCCCAAGGTGCTCGAGCGCTACGCCGAGGCCTACGGGCAGTACCTCGACGAGATCCGCCGCTTCTGCACGTCGCGGCAGGTGAGCTACTTCCGCGCGGACGTGTCCGTCCCCTTCGATGAGCTGATCCTTCGCGTCTTCCGCAGGGGCGGCTTCCTCCGGTAGCGATGCTGCACTTCACCGGCGTTCCGCTGCAGACACTGCTCCAGATCGGCGCCCTCGCCGGGGCCGTGGTCGTCGTCTTCTACATCCTCAAGCTGCGCCGGCGGCCCGTCGCGGTCCCCTTCTCGAGGATCTGGGAGCGCATCCTCCGGGACAAGGAGGCGACGAGCCTGTTCTCGCAGCTGAAGCGGCTCCTGTCGCTGCTGCTGCAGCTCGCGCTCCTCGCGCTGCTCCTGCTCGCGCTGGGGGATCCGCGCCCGCAGGCGAACCTCGTCGAGGGGCGCAACATCGTCGTCCTCATCGACGCGAGCGCGAGCATGCAGGCCATTGACGTCGCGCCCTCGCGCATCGAGCTCGCGAAGGAAGAGGTCAGGAAGATGGTCCGCGGCCTCTCCGGCAGCGACCGCATGCTGCTGGCCCAGATGGACGCGGCCATCACGCCCCTGTCGACGCTCACCGGAGAGATCTCGGAGCTCGAGGCGGCCGTCGCGGCGGTGAGGCCGACCGACGCCACCGCCGACTTCGCGCGCGCGCTCCGCTTCGCGAGCGACACCCTGAGCGGGCTCCCGTCGCCGGAGGTCATCGTCGTGAGCGACGGCGCGCTCGGCGAGCCGACCGACGCCGGCGGACAGGTGCGCCTCGGCGACATCAAGCTCTCGTACCTGCCGATCGGCAAGGGATCGAGGAACGCCGCCATCACCGAGTTCTCGGTGCGGCGTTACCCGCTCGACAAGAGCCGCTACGAGGTGATGCTCGAGGTCACCAACACGAGCGACGAGCCCCTCGATCTCGAGCTGTCGCTGCTCGGCGACGGCCAGCTCACCGATCTGACGCGCATCCGGCTCAAGCCCAAGGAGAAGCTGCCCCGCTTCTACCCGAACCTCTCCGGCGCGTCGAAGACGCTCGAGGCGAAGCTCGCGCTGGCCGACGGCAGCTCGGACGACCTCCCCGCGGACAACCGCGCCTACGCGCTCCTCCCCGAGCGGCGCCGCGCGCGCGTCCAGGTCGTCTCCGCGGGGAACATGTTCCTCGAGGCGGCGCTGCTCCTCGACGAGTACCTCGACGTGACCTTCGTCGATCCGCAGCGGTACCCGGCGGCCTCGTCGTTCGACGTGACCATCTTCGACGGCGTGGCGCCGAGCGTCGCGCCGGGGAGCGGGAGCCTGCTCTACCTCAACCCGACCGGGACCAGCGTCCCGTTCGAGGTGGGCAAGGAGGTCCTCGACGACGACCCGAACTACCGCCTGGGCTTCGACGAGCTCGACGCGAAGCACCCGCTCCTGCGCTACACGGCGCTCAGCGACGTGAACGTCGCGCGCGCCCGCGTGCTCAAGGGCAACAAGGAAGACAGGGTCGTCGGCCGGAGCTACAAGGGCCCGCTGCTGCTCGAGGGGCGGCGCAGCGGCGTGAAATTCGTCGCGCTCGGCTTCGACGTGCGCGAGAGCGATTTCCCGCTCCGCATCGCCTGGCCGCTCTTCCTGCTCAACGCGATCAACAACTTCGTCGAGGAGGACACGAGCTACATCTCCTCGTTCCGCACGGGCTCCGTCTGGCACATCCCGGCCTCCTCGTCCGCGGAGGTGGCCAGCCTGGAGCAGCCGGACGGGACGACGCGCGCGGTCCCCATCCAGGAGGGGCGCGCCGTGTTCCTCGGGCAGCACGCCGGCTTCTACACGCTGCGCGTCGGCGCCGCGGGCGCGCAGGAGGAGAGCATGTTCGCCGCGAACCTCTCGGCGCCGGAGGAGAGCGCGATCGCCCCGGCCGCCGAGCTCAAGGTCGACGGCCGCGGCGCGGGCGCGGTGAGCGAGTTCAAGATCGGCGTCCGCCGTGAGCTCTGGGTCTACCTGCTCGCGGCGGTGCTCCTCGTGACCGCGATCGAGTGGTTCACGTACCACAGGAGGGTGACGGTGTGAGCGCGTTCCGTGGTCGCAGGCTGCGCATCGCCGCGTGGGCCATCACATGCGCCGCCCTCGGTGGGATCCTGTTCTGGGCGTACCGGAGGTATGTCCTCCTGCACCCGGATCCGACGCTGACGTGGGTGCGCGAGGGGGTGACGTACGAGCTCCTCAACCCGAAGATGCTCGGCGCGATCCTGCTCGCGCCCTGGTTCGTCGGGGTGCTCGCGGGATCCCTCGCCGACCTCCCCCTGCCGCAGCGCGTGCTCTCGGTGCTGCTGCGGGTCGCGTTCGTCGCGCTGATCGCGCTCGGGCTGTCGCGGCTCGCGAGGTCCGCGACCACGGAGAAGGTCGCCACCATCTACCTCATCGACGTCTCCGAGTCGGTCACGGACGAGGCGCTCGACGACGCGCGAGCGACGCTCGACAAGGCGTTCGCCGAGAAGCCCGAGGACGGCGTCATCAAGGTGATCACCTTCGCGCGGCGGCCGCGGCTCGCCGAGCGCGCGGCCGGCGAGGCGGCAGGTCGCGAGGAGGAGCGGCGCGCGCCGCCCATCGCCCGCCACGCCGACGCGAACGGGCAGCGCGGCGATCTCGGCGCGGGCTCGAACCTCCAGGCCGCGCTGCAGCTCGCGTACGGGCTGTATCCGCCCGGCTACCTCAAGCGCGCCGTGCTGATGTCGGACGGCGTGCAGACGGACGGCGACGTGCTCGCCGAGGCCAACCGGGCGCGCGACGTCGGGGTGCGGCTGTTCTCCATCCCGTACCGGCGGCCCGCGCCGCCCGAGGTCGCGGTGCGAGAGCTCAGGATGCCCGACCGGGTCAAGGTCGGGGAGACGTTCGAGATCCACGCCGACATCTACGCCAGCCGCGCCACCAAGGCGCGCGCGCGGCTCTTCCAGGGGGAGGCGCTGAACGGCCTCGAGGGCATCCGGGACCTCGAGCTCAAGGCAGGGCCGAACGACGTCGTGTTCAAGAGCGTCGTGCGCATCGCGGGGCAGGTGACCTACGCGCTCGAGCTCGACCAGATCGCGGACGACAAGTTCAAGGAGAACAACCGGTACGCGACCACCATCGACGTGCCAGGGCGCCCGTCGGTGCTCTACGTCGAGGGGACGCCGCAGCACGCCGGCCCGCTCTCGAGCGCGCTCACCGCGCAGCAGCTCGACGTCGACGTCAGGCCGCCGGCAGGCTTCCCCGGCTCCCTCAAGGAGATGGAGCGCTACGACTTCCTGATCGTGTCCGACACCCCGAAGGAAGCGCTCAGCCTGCAGGGGCAGGAGATCATCGAGAGCTACGTGCGGGATCTCGGCGGGGGCTTCCTCTTCGCCGGCGGCGAGTCGGGGTACGGCCTCGGCGGCTGGTACCGCACCACCATCGAGCGGATCCTGCCCGTTCGGATGGACAACGAGCGAAAGAAGGACATGCCGAGCGTCGCGATGGCGCTCGTCATGGATCGCTCGGGATCGATGACCGGGCTGCCGCTCGAGATGGCCAAGGCCGCGGCGAAGGCGACAGCGGGGGTGCTGTCGTCGGACGATCTGATCGAGGTGATCGCGTTCGACTCGGCGCCGACGCGCTACGTGAAGATGCAGCCCGCGCGCAACCGCTCGCGGATCGCGGGCGAGATCGCGCGCATCCAGCCGGGCGGCGGGACCGAGATCTTCTCCGCGCTCGACGCCGCCTACCAGGACATGACCGTCACGCAGGCGCGCAAGAAGCACGTCATCCTCCTCACGGACGGCAAGGCGTCGACGGGCGGCATCCGGGACCTCGTGTCCGCCATGATCGCCGAGTCGATCACCGTGACCACGGTGGGCCTCGGGAACGATCTCGACGAGCAGCTGCTCAAGATGATCGCCGACGTGGGCGGGGGGCGCTTCCACGCGGTCCCGGATCCGAACAACCTGCCGCGGATCTTCACCAAGGAGACCGAGATGGTGGCGCGCGCCGCCGCCGTCGAGGAGTGGTTCCCGGTGACCCAGGTCGGCGACGCGGCGTTCCTCCGCGGCGTCGACGTCCGCACGGCGCCCAACCTGCACGGCTACGTCTCGACCAAGCTGAAGCCGCCGCCAGCCCAGGAGCTGCTCACGAGCGACACCGAGGAGCCGATCCTCGCGCGCTGGCGCGTCGGCCTCGGGTGGACGCTGGCCTGGACGACCGACGTCAAGGCGCGCTGGGCCGTCGAGTGGCTGAGGTGGCCAGGCTTCGAGAAATTCTGGGGGCAGCTCGTCCACGAGCACATGCGCCAGAAGCACCGGCGCGAGCTCGACATGAAGGCCGAGATCGTCGACGGCGAGCTGCGCGCGTCCGTCGACGCGTTCGGGGCCGACGACCGGTTCGAGAACAACCTGACCTCCCGGCTCAGCATCATCGGGCCCGAGCCGGGCGGCGCGACGCGGGTCGTCGACATGCGTCAGACCGCGCCGGGGCGCTACGAGACGGCGCTTGCGCTGGATCGGTACGGTTCGTTCCTCTTGCGGGCGGAGCACCTTCGCGAGGCCGAGGACGGCTCGCTCCGGCCCGTCGCCGTCAGCTACGGCCACGTCTCGAACCCGTACCCGCGCGAGTACGCGAGCTTCGAGCCCGAGCTCGCGATCCTCGAGAAGGCCGCGACGTCGACCGGCGGGGCGGTCGATCCGAGCGGCGTGGCGGCCATCTTCGACCCGGCAGGGGAGAAGGTGACGTTCCACGAGGAGCTCTGGCAGCAGTTCATCTACGCTGCGATGGTCGTGTTCCTGCTCGATCTGTTCGTCCGCCGGGTGCGGCTCTTCGACCGGAAGTTCGTCGCGCGCCGGGGCCGAGGTGTAGGGGGCCGGCGCCTCCCGGCCACATGACGGCCCATGGCAAAGCGGAGCCCCTCATGACGGCCGATCCCCCGTCTCTCCCCGGCGCCGCGCCGAGCGCCGGCGCGCGTCCGTCAGGTTGTCCCCGACTCCGCTGCGTGGAACGCTGTGCTCCAGCCCGCTGGCCTGCACCATTTCGCGACGCGGAAGGGCCGTCTTGGGCTAGTTTCCCCTTATAGACCGGTGGTAGAGGAGCCCTGGAAAGCAGCGAAGGACGTGAATGCGCTCGAGGCCTCCACCTCTCGGCCTCCCGTGGGTCGTCCGCTCATCATCAGCGGCGATCCGCTCGCTTCGCTCCGTGGACGAGGCACCGCGGTGTCCTCCACCACCGCCCTCGGCCGGCTGCTCCGCGAGTCGCCGCGGGCGATCGCTGAGCTGCATGAGCAGGAGATCGCGCTGGGGATCGACGTGGTCCGGGCGCTCACGTCCGCGACGACGACGCGCGCCCTGGCGCCCATCGGCATGGCGTTCCGCGCCGCCGCGCTGACCGGAACCGCGGTCGAGCTCGCCACAGAGGCGGCGGGCGGGGCCGCGCGCCGCGTGGCGGTGGCGGGTATCCTGGGCCACACTGCTGCCGCGCCCATGGCCGACCGGATCGCGGAGGATTACGCCGTCCATGCGGCCAGGCTGGCGGCGGCCGGATGCGAGATCCTCGTCGCGTGCGGCTTCGATCCAGCCCAGGCAGCGTGCGTCGGCCCCACGGTCGCGCGGCTCGCGCGCCGCGCGGCGGTGGTCAGCGCCAGCACGACGCAGCTGGCGACGTGGGCGCTCGTGGAGCTCGACGGCGCGGGGCGCACCGCCGATGGCGAGGGGTTCGAGGAGGTCGCCCGGTCGGCCCTCGACAGCGGCGCGGACGCGCTGCTCTTCGAGGTGCCGTCGGTCGAGCTCGGGCTCAACGTGCTCCGGCGCCTCGAGGGCGTCGCGCACGAGGTTCAGGTCGGCGTGCTGCTCGGCGCGGAATCTGCGCAGGCGGACGGCGCCGACCGCATCGCGCCCGCCGAGATCTGCGATGCTTGGGCGGCGTCGGCGGCGCGGCTCATCGAGGCGGGCGCGCGAATGCTCGGGGGAGGGACGGGGACAACGCTGGCGCACCTGGGCGCGCTCGCGAAGATGCTCCGTACGACGCAGCGCGCGCCCCTTCTCAGGCGCGCGCTCTAAGCGAGAACGAAACCCAACCGGAAACGTGATGATGGCCGATGCAAGCCACGGGAGTGAGTCGAAGTCTCAGCCGTTGGAGACGTTCGACGACCTGCTGTTTCCCTTTCACGAAGCTACGAAGCCCGAGGCCCTTCACCGGATCGGCGCCGAGGCGGAGAAGTTCGGGGTCGACGCCAGGACGGGCGCTGCCATCCCGTACGAGGGCGAGCGGAGCGTCCTCAACATCCTCCAGGCGCTCGTCGAGCGGCACGGGTGGACACCCGAGCACGAGACCCCCGGCGGTCCGCTGATCGCGCTCGCCCGGGCTGGCGCCTCGGTGACCCTCGAGCCAGGCGGGCAGCTCGAGCTGTCCGGAGCGCCCCTCGAGAACATCCACCAGATCTGTATGGAGATGAGCGGGCACCTTGCGGAGCTGCGAGACATCTCCGCCGAGCTCAAGCTGGCCTGGCTCGGCATCGGGTTCCACCCCTTCGCGAGGCAAGACGATCTCTCCTGGGTGCCCAAGGCGCGCTACGCGATCATGCGGCGCTACCTGCCGACGCGCGGCGCGCACGGCCTCGACATGATGCGCCGCACCGCCACCGTGCAGGCGAACTTCGACTACGCGAGCGAGGAGGCGGCGATGCGCGCGCTCCGCGTGTCGCTCCGGCTCTCCCCGCTCGTGACGGCGATCTTCGCCAACTCCCCGTTCTACGAGGGGGCGCTGTTCGGCGGGCGGAGCTACCGCGCCAAGGTCTGGCTCGACGTCGACGCCGCGCGGCAGGGGCTGATCCGCAACGTGCTCGAGCGCGGGCGCCGCTTCTCGGACTACGTCGCGTGGGCGGTCGACGCGCCGATGTTCCTCTTCAAGCGCGACGGCGAGGTGATCGAGAACACGGGGCAGACCTTCCGCGACTTCCTGGAGCACGGCTTCGAGGGGCACCGGGCCACCCGCGGCGACTGGGAGATGCACCTCAACACCCTCTTCCCGGAGGTCAGGCTGAAGCGGACCCTCGAGGTCCGCGGCGCAGACTCGCTGCCGGCCAACCTCGTCTGCGCGCTCCCGGCGCTCTGGGCGGGCATCCTCTACGACGCGCGCGCGCTCGACGAGGCCGACGCCCTGTCCGAGAGCTTCAGGTTCGACGAGCTCGAGGCCGTGCGCCCGAAGATCGCCGAGCGCGCGCTCCGCGCCACGTTCCGCGGCAAGCCGCTCGCCGCGCTGGCCGAGCGGCTCGTCGCGATCGCCTCGGGCGGCCTCGCGCGGCGCGCGCGCCTGAACAAGAACGGCAAGGACGAGCGCGTCCACCTCGATCGGCTCAGCGCGCTCATCGCCAAGGGGCAATCCCCGGCCGATGCTCTCGTCGATGGACTCAGCAACGACGACCCGGACCTGCGAAGCAAGATCCTCGAACGTGCGAGGATCTAGCCGCGGCTCGTCGCCGAGGAGGCGCGGGGCGGCGGGCGCACCGGGGGGAGGACGGCGACCGGCATGACGTTCGTCTACCTCCTGGGCACCGCGCTCCTGGTGCTCCTCAACGCGTTCTTCGTCGCGTCCGAGTTCGCCATCGTCAAGATGCGGCCGACGCGGCTGGAGCAGCTCGTGCGCGAGGGGGACGCGCGGGCCCGGCTCGCGCTCCAGATGTCGCAGCGGCTCGACGCGTACCTGTCCGCCAACCAGCTGGGCATCACGCTCGCGTCCCTCGGGCTCGGCTGGATCGGCGAGCCGGCCATCGCCCAGCTCATCGAGCCGTTGCTCGCGCCGCTCGACGCCTGGTCGGGGGTCGGCGCGCACGCCATGTCCGTCGGCATCACGTTCATCCTGATCACGTCGCTCCACACCGTGATCGGGGAGCTCGCGCCGAAGTCGCTCGCGATCCAGCGGACCGAGAAGGTTACGCTCTGGGCGGCGCGGCCGCTGCACGGGTTCTTCGTCCTGATGTGGCCGGTCATCTGGGTGCTCAACTCGATGGCGAACGGGTTCGTCCGCCTCTTCGGGCTCCGGCCTGCGGGCGAGGAGGAGATCGCGCACACGTCGGAGGAGCTCCGGCTGCTCTTGACGAAGAGCCCCGCGGGGCTCGATCCGGCGCTGCGCAGCATGCTCGTGCGCATCTTCGACCTGCGCCGGCGCACGGCGAGGCACGTGATGTCGCTCCGCTCCGACGCGGCGACCCTGCGCGCGAACATGACGATCGACGAGGCGGTGCGGATCGTGGCCGACGCCGGGTACTCCCGGTACCCGGTGCTCGACGAGCAGGGCAAGAACGTGCTCGGCTACCTGCACCTGCGCGACCTGTTCGACGTGCTGAGCCACCGCCGCCGCGCGGCGCGCGTCGCCGAGCTGCTCCGCAAGCCGATCTTCGCGCGCGAGAACACCTCGGTCGAGCGCCTCCGCCTCGAGATGCAGGCGCGCCAGGTGCCGGTGGCGATCATCACGTCGGCCTCGGGCGAGTTCATGGGGCTCGTGACGATGGAGGACCTCATCGAGGAGATCGTCGGGGAGATCCGCGACGAGAACGACGAGGAGGTGCCGCCCATCCACCGCCGCGGCGGCGGCATCGTCGACGTCGACGGCCGCGTCCTGCTGACGGACCTGGAGCGCGACGGGCACATCGTGCTGCTGCCCGAGGTGAAGACCGTCGAGACGGTCGGCGGCTACATGCTCGGCCGGCTCGAGCACCCACCCGAGGCGGGCGAGCGCGTCGAGTGCGAGGGCTACACGCTCGTGGCGATGGATGTCGCCGGCCGGCGGGTACGGCGCGTCCGCATCGTCCCGACCGACGCGGCCGGAGGCGAGCGGTCATGAAGAGCGCGGCTCCCCGCACCGCGGATCCGCGCGCCAGCGCCGTCCGTCGGGGGCGCCGCCTCCGAGCGTACGCGGCGAGGCGCGCACCCTGGAATCGGTCGCCCCGGGGACGAACGGCGCGCGGATCCAGGTACAAACTTCGGCGGACCGGTACTACCCTGGCTTCGTAAGTGGAAACGCTTGCAACTCGGATCTTGCGCGATGGCCCGCTGAACGAGCTCGACGCCGTCGGCTGGGCCATTCGTCTTGCGAAGCGGATCGAGGCGCTTCACGCCCTCGGCGTTGCGCACGGCGCCATCTCGCCGGAGTGCGTGCTCACGACCGCGGTCGATCGCACCTCGAAGGCGATCCTGGCCGACCTGCGCCAGACGCCGAGCCGCATCGCGTACCAGTCGCCCGAGCGGGTCGGGGGCGGGACGCTCTCGGCAGGCGACGATGTGTGGGCCATCGCGGCGACGCTCTACGAGGTGCTGACCGGGGCGAGCGCCTTCGGCGGAGGGAGCGACGCCGAGACGCGGCAACGGATCTCGGGCTCCTCGCCCGCGCCGCTCGCCGTCTTCGACGTGGGCGACGACGATCTCCAGCGGGTCCTCGACGACGCGTTCCAGCGCGATCGCTCCGCGCGCACGACGAACGCCGCCGCGTTCCGGCGCGCTCTCGAGGAATGGCACCCCGATCCCGCGGTGCGCACGCTGCTCCCGCTCGACGACGAGGACGCGACGAACGACGAGGACGACGACGAGGTGCGCACGCTGATGCGGGTCTCGCCGTTCAGCTCGAGCCAGCTCGACGAGGTCATCGCGCAGCGCGCGGCGGCGGCGGCCGCGGGTAAACCGGCGCCGCCCCTCCCGGCCGAGCGCGCGCGGCCCCCGGCGGCGCAACCCGGCGCGCCGGCCCCCAGGCCGGGCGCCGCCCCGATCCCCAGGGCGCCCGCCGCGGCTCCGGCCGCGCAAGGGCGCGCCCCGGTCGCGCGAGCGCGCGTTCCGGGCGTGGGGGCGGTCCCGGTGACGCAGACGTCCGGCGACGCCCGCGAGGGCTCGGAGCCCAGGATGGCCACGCGGGAGGCGACGCCCCTGAACCTCCGCGGGCTCGCTGGGCCAGCGGCCGCAGCGCCAGCGCGCTCCGGAGGAGCGGCGCCCGCCGCGCTCCGCGCGCCCGACGCGGGGCGGCCCGCGCCAGGCGCGGCGCCGCCGGCTGGAGGGCCTCGAGAGCCGCCCGCGGTCGCAGCGCCAGCGCCCGCGTACCCGGGGCGCGAGCGCCCGGACGCGGAGCCCGAAGCTGTCGCGAGACCTCGGCCCCGGAGCGGCGAGTTACCTTTCCTCGGCGATCTCGACGGGGACATGCTCGACGAGCCCACGCTCGATGCGCCCACGGTCGTCGACGACCGCGACGATGACGACGACGACGACGTCCCCACGCGGACGCGGGAGGCTCCCACGCCGGTCGTGCCGCCCCTGGTCGACGCGACGCCGACGCTCGGCGCGCCCCAGGCGCTCGCCGATGCGGCGGCGGCAGGTCGCTCCGCTGCGGCGCCGCTCGAACGAGCCGCGGGGGCGCCCGCGGCCGCGTCGTCCACGAGGGCCGACGCGGGGGGCGGCGCGCTCCTCGGGCCGAGCTCCGCCGCGGCCGGCGCGCTCAGCCCATCGCAGCAAGCCTCGGCGGCCACGCACGGCGCCGTCTCCGCGCAGCAGAGCGCGGCGCCCGCTCAGAGCCCGGCGCAGGGCTCAGCCGCGCCGGCGCCGTCGCCCCTCGGCACGGCCGACGGCTTCGGCCTGATCACCGACGCGCCGCCCGACCGCTCGGGGCGGCTCGGGATCATCATCGCGGTGGTGGTGGCGCTGCTCCTGGCGGGGGGGGCGATGCTGTTCGCCGCGCAGCTCGGCCTGCTGGGGGCCGCGCCCACCGCGCCCGGCAGGAGGGCGGTCGAGCCGGTCCCCGCGCTGGCCGTCGCGCCGATCGTGGCTCGCCCGCGGCCGGAGCGCCTCCTTGTGGAAGCTCTGGATCTGCGCGTCGAAGCCGCCCATGTCCACGCGCAGGAGCGCCTCCGGCCGGAGGCCTGAGCGGCGCGCGACGGCCTCGGTCCGCTCGGGGAACGGCGAGATCCACACCATCCTGCCGCCCGGCGCGAGCGCGCGCGCGGCGCCCTCGACGAAGCGATCGAGCATGGCGTCGAGATCTCCCGTGCGCTCGACGCGCCGCCCGAGGGGCGGGTTCGTCAGGATCAGCGTGGGCGCTTCGCCCGGGGGCGGCGCGCCGACCGCGTCGCGCTGGAGGAGCTCCGCGCCCCGCGCGCCCGCGGCGTCGAGGTTCTCGCGCGCGATCTGCAGGGCTCGAGGATCGCGATCCGAGCCCACGAGCCGCCGGTACGGTCCGAGCAGGGCGCGCTCGCAGAGCTCCAGGCCCGAGCCGACGAACGGATCCCAGACGACGTCGTCGCCGCGCGCCCCCGCGATGCGCGCGAGCGCGGCCGCGATCGTCGGGTGCGACGCCGCGGGCACGTCGCCCCGGCGATACGCGAACCGTGGATCGGGCAGGCGCGGCGCGAGCTCGACCCGGACACGGCCCGCGCCCTCGTAGACGACGACGTCCCACGTGCTCTGGGTCGGATCGTTCACGAGCTCCGGGGCCTCCGCCTCCACGGCGGCCGCGGCGCGGAACACCGCCGCCCGGCGCTTGCCGCCGGCGGCCCAGTCGATGCGGTAGCGGATCGCGCCCTGGGTGAAGCGGCGCAGGATCTCGCGCGCCTCCCGCGAGAGCAGCCGCTCCGCGACCGCCGCGGCGAGGTCGGCGCCCTGGTCGAGCTTCCGCAGCGGCAACGGGAACGCGAACGACAGCATCGTGCGCGCCCCGAACAGGGCGTCGAGGCGGCCGCTCAGCACCGCCTCGACCCGCGCGCCGCCGCACGGATCGCTCCGGAGCTCGGGGACGAGCGCCCCGCCGGGAGAGCCCGCGTCGAGCGCCGCGAGCTCCTCGGCGAGGATCGCCTCGAGCCCGCGTCGGCACCGCACCGCCACCCGGAGGGGGCGCTCCGGCGCGCGATCGCCGGCGATCTCGGACGGCTCGCCGCGCGTGAGGGTCCTCCTGGCCAGGAGCTCGGCGCGCGCGCGCACGCCGGCGATGTCGTCGCCGTCGAGCTCGGCCAGCGCCTCGAGCGCGGCGCCGCCGCCGACCTTGCCGCGCGCGGCTTGCCGAGCGCCACCGCCGCCATGCGGCGCGTGCGGCGATCGTCATCGCCGAGGCAGGCGAGCAGGTAGTCGCGCGCCCGCTCCGAGACCTCGGGATCGATCGGCCCCGCGGCCATCAGCTTGCCGACGAGCCGGGTGAGCGGCGCTCTCAGCGCGAGCGGCGCGCCGGCCGCGCGCTCGAGCGCGGCGGGCAACGCCGCAGCGCCAGCGCGCCGCAGCGCCCGCTCCGCCAGCTCGGCGGGCTCATCGGCCGTCTCGAGCAGATCCATCAGGGCGGCGAAGTGGCGGCGGCCCGGCGTGAAGCCCGGATCGGAGAGGGCGCGCTGGAGGTCGGGGTCGAGCGTGGCGGGGGGGGTCATCGTGGCTTGTAACTCCGCGTTTTTATGTGGATCCCGGCGGTCACAGCGGGCCGGGATCTCGGGGGACGCCTGCGCCGCTCTCCGAGCGCGCTCGACTTTCGCGACAAGCGCGGCGTTCCAGCAAGCTCTTTCGGCGCCGGCGCTCTCGGCGCTCTCGTTTTCGGTCGCCGGGTCGCTAGAGTCTCCATCATGCCGGATCTGAGCCAGGTGATCCCGAGGACGGCGTTCCCGCACGACGTGCTTCGGGCGGCTCTGGACGCGCTCGAGGCGGGGCGGCGGGTGGTGCTCGCCTCGGTGGTGGCGCGGCACGGCTCGGCGCCGTCGACGCCGGGGCAGAAGCTCTGCCTCTTCGACGATCTCACCGCGATCGGCACGATCGGCGGCGGCGCCGTCGAGCGGGCGGCGCTCGGTATCATGGGGCGCGCGCTCGACGAGCTCGCCAGCGCGCCGAAGCTCGAGACGTTCCGCCTGGGCCCGACGCTGGGCATGTGCTGCGGAGGCTCGGTCGAGGTGCTCATCGAGCCGATGCTGCCCGCTGTGCACGTCCTCGTGATCGGCGCCGGGCACGTGGGCGCGTTCGCCGCGCCGCTCCTCGTGTCGCTGGGCTTCCGCGTGACCCTCTGCGACACGCGCGCCGCCGCAGCCGACCCCGCCCGCGTGCCGGCGGCGGCGCCGCTCGCCCGCGCGCCGTCGGCGTACGACGATGCGCCGCGGGATCTCGCGCCGGCGCCCGGGGAGCAGGTGCGGCTCGTGCTCGCCGAGCACGACGACCCGGAGGTGCTGACGGGCCTGCCGAGGGAGCTCGGCGAGGCGGCGGCGCTCGTGATGACGCACGACCACGCCCTCGATCAGGAGGCGCTCGCGTGGGCGCTCGCGCGCGGCTTCGGGTACGTGGGCGGCGTCGGGAGCCGCGCGAAGGCCGCGCGAACGCGCGCGCGGCTCGAGGCGAAGGGGGTGCCGGAGGGCGACGTCGCGCGGGTCAGGATGCCGGTCGGCCTCGACATCGGGGCGCGCACGCCGGCCGAGATCGGCGTCGCCCTGGCCGCGGAGCTCGTCGCGTGGCGCGCGGGGCGGCAGCGCGCTCGGTGGTCGTCGGCCGGCACGACGTCCGCCGGAGAGGAGCAGGCTGGATGAATCGAGTGACCACGATCGTGCTCGCCGCGGGCGCGGGCAAGCGGCTCGGGGGGCCGAAGGCGCTCCTGGCCTGGCCGTCATCGACGAAGGGCGGGGCCGAGCGGCCGCTCGCGATCGCGCACGCGGAGGCTCGCCTCTCGGCCGAGAGCGCGCGGGTGCTCGTGGTGGTGCGCAGCTCCGTCTTTCACGCGCTGCTGGCCCACGTGCAGCCGGGCATCGACCTGGTCTCGTGGTCCGCGCCGGACGACCTCGGGCCGGCGGGCTCGCTGGCCGTCGCCGCGCCGCGCATCGGCGACGCCGACGCCGTCATCGTGACGCCGGTCGACGTGCCCCCCGCGCGCGCCGCGACGGTGGCGCGGCTGCTCGCCCGTCTCGAGGCGGGCGCGTCCCTGGCGACGCCGCCGCTCGCGGTGCGTCCGCGGCACCTCGGCCGCGGCGGGCACCCGGTGGTGCTGCGCACCGAGGCGCTCCAGCGTTACCTGGAGGCCGATCCACCGCCGCTCCGGGATCACCTGAGGGCGCTCGGCGACAGGTGCGTCGACGAGGAGGTGGACGATCCAGGGGTGCTGCACGACCTGAATGTGCCGGTCGACGTGATCCGCGTGCTCGGGGGCCCGCCGCGCTTTCTCGCGTGAAGGCGGCCGGCGATCGCCCTCCTGCGCGGGTCGCGCCGCGCGGCGCGCGCGGGTCGACGCGTCCCGGGGGACCGGGCTATCGTCGGTGAGGAGGAGCATACGAATGGCGACGAGCCCTCCAGCGTCAGCGAGCACCGTGGGGAGCAGCGTGCCCCGCACGGACGGCCCTCCCAAGGTCACGGGGGCGTCGCGCTACGTCGACGACATCCCGGTGATGCCGGGGGAGATCTTCGGGCGCACCGTGCGGAGCCCCGTGCCCCGCGGGATTTTGCGGGGAGTGCGGCTCGACCCCGCGTTCGACTGGAGCGACGTCACCGTCGTGCTCGCCGAGGATGTCCCGGTCAACGTGGTCGCGCTGATCCTGGACGATCAGCCGATCCTCGCGACCGGAAAGGTGAACCACGCCTACGAGCCGATCGTCCTGCTCGGCTGCGCGGACCGGCTGAAGCTCGCGCGGGCGGTCCAGGCCGTCGCGCTCGACATCGATCCGCTGCCGCCGGTGCTCGACGCGCGCGCCGCGCTCGATGGCGGGGAGATCATCTGGGGCGCCGACAACGTCATCAAGCGGTACCTCATCACGAACGGGCGCGCCGACGCCGCGCGGGAGCGCGGCGAGGCGAGCGAGGCCGCGATCGACGCGGCGCTCGCGCGCTGCGAGGTGGTCGTCACGGGGACGTACGCCTCGCACCACCAGGAGCAGCTCTACATCGAGCCGCAGGGGGTCATCGCCTGGTGGGACGAGGCCGGCGCGCACGCGACGGGCTCGATCCAGTGCCCGTTCTACGTCCACAAGGCGTTCCTGAGGGCGTTCGGGCTGCCTCCCGATCGGATCCACATCACCCAGTCGGTGACGGGGGGCGGCTTCGGGGGCAAGGAGGAGTACCCGTCGATCATCGCGCTCCACGCGGCGCTGCTCGCGAGGAAGAGCGGCCGCCCGGTGCGCATGATCTACGACCGGACGGAGGACATCGAGGCGACGACGAAGCGCCACCCGGCGTCCTGCGAGATCACGAGCGGCTGCGATCGCGACGGCGCGCTGCGCGCGCTGAAGATCCGGATCCTCATGGACGGCGGCGCGTACGCGACGCTGACGCAGGTGGTCCTGTCGCGCGGCGCCCTCCACGCCGCGGGCGCCTACCGCTGGGACGACGTGTGGATCGAGGCGACCGCCGTGGCCACGAACACGCCCCCGAACGGCGCCTTCCGCGGCTTCGGCGCGCCGCAGACGATCTGGGCGATCGAGCGGCACCTCGACCGCGTCGCGCGGGAGCTCGGCTGCGATCCGCTCGATCTGAAGGCGAAGAACGTGCTTCGCCCCGGCGACTCGACCGCGACGGGGCAGGTGCTCCGCGTGAGCGTCGCGGGCGAGGAGTGCATCACGCGGGCGATCGCGGCGAGCGGTTACCGGCAGAAGCGCGCGGCCGGGCCGGTCGTCCGCGGGCGCGTGGCGCGCGGGATCGGGCTCTCGGTGTTCATGCACGGCGCGGGCTTCACCGGGTCGGGGGAGCGCTACTACAAGGGAAAGGTCGCGCTGGATCTCGCGCCCGGCGGGCGGCTCCGCATCCGCACGGCGTCGACGGACATCGGCCAGGGGACGGAGACGGTGTTCCGGCAGATCGCCGCGGACGCGGCGGGGCTGCCGCTCGATCGGGTCGAGTTCGCGGTGCCGTGCACGACGACGGTGCCCGACTCGGGCCCCACGGTGGCGTCGCGTACGGTGATGGTGGTCGGCTCGATCGTCGAGGCCGCGGCGCGGGAGCTGGCGAGCCGCGTGCGCGCGGAGCAGGCGTCGGCGCAGGAGCCCCGCGCCGACGGGGAGGGCGCCGCGGCGGGGCCGCCGGCGCTGAGCTTCGAGGAGGCGGCCGACCGGCTGCTGGCGCGCGAGGGCCAGGTGACGTCGCTCAAGCAGTACGAGCCGCCGGACTACGTGCGCTGGGACGACGAGGCGTACAAGGGAGACGCGTACCCGTGCTTCGGCTGGGCGTGCGACGTGGCCGAGGTCGAGGTGGACCTCGACACCTTCGAGGTGACGGTCGTCGACTTCTGGTCGGCCACCGACGTGGGCAAGGCGATCCACCCGGTGATGTGCAAGGGGCAGATCGAGGGCGGCAGCCTCCAGGCGATCGGCTGGGCGCTCTCCGAGGAGATCGTCTGGCAGGGCGGCAAGATCAAGAACCCGCGGATGACCAACTACATCATCCCGACGTCGCTCGACGCGCCGCCGTTCCATGTCGTGCTGGTCGAGGAGCCGTTCCCGTTCGGTCCGGGCGGCGGGGCCAAGGGCATCGGCGAGATGCCGATGGATGGCGGCGCGCCCGCCGTGGCCGCGGCGGTCGAGCACGCGACGGGGATCGCCGCGCGCGCGCTGCCGCTCACGCCGGAGCGCCTGCTCGAGGCGGCGCGGGGCGCCGCGGCGTCACGCCCTTTGGCGGGGAGAGGGGAGCGTCTATGAAGGTATCGCTCGTCGTCAACGGCTCGCCGCGCGAGGTCGATCTGCCGCCGCTCTCGCGGCTGCTCGACGCGCTCAGGGGGCCGCTCGGGCTCACGGGCACGAAGGAGGGGTGCGCGGAGGGCGAGTGCGGCGCGTGCACGGTGCTGCTCGACGGCGACCCCGTGAACGCTTGCCTCGTCGCGATCGGGCAGTGCGAGGGGCGGCACGTGACGACGGTCGAGGGCCTCGCCTGCGCCGGACACCTGTCGCCGCTGCAGCGCTGCTTCGTCGAGGAGGGGGGCGCGCAGTGCGGGATCTGCACGCCGGGCATGCTCCTCTCGGCGGAGGCGCTGCTCGCGCGGAGCCCGGATCCGTCGGAGCTCGAGGTGCGCGAGGCGCTCGCTGGCAACCTGTGCCGCTGCACCGGGTACCAGCGGATCGTCGAGAGCGTCCGCGCAGCCGCCGCGCTGCGCCGCGGCGGGGGAGGGGCGGCGCCGTGAGCCTCGCCGATCTGCGCCTGTTCGAGATGCGGCGCGTCGCCGGGCTCGGCCCGCTGTGCGAGATCGTGGCGGAGCGGGCCGCGCTCGGCGCGCCGGTCACGCTCCTGGCCGGCGGCACCGACTGGGTCGTCGAGCAGGAGCTCAGGCCTCCGCTCGAGGTCGCGGCAGGGAGCCCGGCGGCGCCGCTCGTCGTCGACGTGTCCCGGCTCCCGGAGCTGCGAGGCATCTCGCTCTCCGGCGACGCGCTCCGGGTCGGCGCCGCGACGACGTACCTGGAGATGCTCCGGAGCGACGCGATCGCCGCGCGGGCGCCGCTCCTCGCGCGGATGGCCCGCGACGTGGGCGCGGTGCAGATCCAGGCGCGCGGCACGCTCGGCGGCAACCTGGCCACGGCGTCGCCGGCCGCCGACGGCGTCGCCGCGCTCGCCGCGTACGACGCGACCGTCGTGGTGCAGAGCGTCCGCGGGGAGCGGCGCATCCCGATGAGCGCCCTGCAGACGGGCTACAAGCGCACGTCGCGCGCGCCGGACGAGGTGATCGTCGCCGTGGAGATCGCGCTGCCGGCGCCCGGGTCGCCCTGGTACTGGCGGAAGATCGGCGCGCGACGGGCGCAGGCGATCTCGAAGGTCGCGCTCGCGGGCGTGGCCGAGGTGCGATCCGGGCGCGCCGCGCGGCTCGGGCTCGGGATGGCGTCGGTCGCGCCGACGACGGCGCTCCTGCCGAGCGTGCGCGCGCTCTGCATGTCCCGTCCGCTCGCCGAGCTCACCGCGGCGGAGATCGACGCGGCGGTCGCGCAGGACATCTCGCCCATCGACGACGTGCGCTCGACGCGCGCCTACCGGGAGCACTGCGCTTGCGGGGTGGTGCGGGAGCTCCTCCGGCAGCTCGGCGCGCCGGTCTGATCATTCCATCCAGTCGAGCTGCGCGGCCTCGGGCCTCCGGCCGCGCCCGCCGGGGAATGTCGGCCGCTCGTACGACGGCGGCGGGAGCGGAGGTTCCGCGTCCATGTCGTGGCAGCGCGCGCATCGCCGCGGGGTGGTGGTGCCGGCCTGGAAGATGGTGACGCAGCCGCAGGCTGGGCAGATCATGCCGATGTCGTAGTTCATGAGCACTCCTCGACGACGAACGCTCCGTGGCGGTCCGAGCGGCGGGAAGATGCGCTGAAGGGGCGACGTGGTTGCGACGGCGCGGCAACATCGCGTGGAAGCTTCGGCCCGCGGGGTCGGCCGCTCTCGGACCGGCGGAGACCTCCTGTGGCTGTGCGGACGGCGGTGCGCGCTCCTTGTCGCCTGCGCTGCCGTCTGGCGTGAGCGCACGTCGGCCCGCGCTGTTCAAGGGCTACTCGATGTTGACTTTCATTTGTAGTAGGCCCCTGATGACCGCGCGTTCGACACGCCGCGAGCCCACCGAGCTCGCGATGCGGTGTGATTCGGTGGATTAGTAATATATATTACATGTCAACGCAGACCCGTCCCCTCCGGGCCCGTCTTGGGCTCGCTGTTCCCGTGCTTCTGATCACCGTGGCCGGGGTCGCTCATGCGCAGTCTCCCGAACCGAGCGCGGAGGCCCCGGGGGATCCAGCGATGCCGGGAGCGCCTCCGGGCACGGGAGCGCCGGCGGCGGGCCGGGACGCGCCTGCACCGGCGCCGGCGGCGCCTCCCGGCGATGCGCCAGCGGCACCTCCGGGCGATGCGCCGGCAACGCCTCCCGGCGATGCGCCAGCGGCGCCTCCCGGCGATGCGCCGGCGGGGGACCAGGATGCTGCTGCGCCAGCGCCGGCGGCTGCTCCCGGCGGCGCGCCGGCGGCACCCTCCGGCGGCGCGCCGGCAGCGAGCCAGGAAGGCGCTGCACCGGCGCCGGCGGCGCCTGCGGGCGATGCGCCGGTGGAGGTGACGGTCGCGGGCACGCGCGTGACGCGGACCGCGGGCTCGGCTCATGTGATCAAGAGCCGCCAGCTCGAGCGCTTCGAGCACGACGATCCCCACGCCGTGCTGGTCAGCGTTCCCGGGGTGTACGTGAGGGGCGAAGACGGGCTGGGCCTGCGGCCGAACATCGGCGTTCGCGGCGTCAACCCCGATCGCAGCAAGAAGGTGACGCTCATGGAGGACGGCGTCCCCATCTCTCCTGCGCCGTACTCCGCGCCAGCCGCTTATTACTTCCCGCTCATCACCCGCATGTCGAACGTGCGCGTGATCAAGGGGCCAGGGGCCATCGCCTATGGCCCGCAGACCGTGGGTGGCACCGTGGATCTCGTCACCCGCTCCGCCCCGTCGCTCGCGTCGGGCGCGCTCGATCTCGCGCTGGGCCAGTACGGCTACGGCAAGGCGCACGCCTATCTCGGGACGAGCGACGGTCAGATGGACTTCCTCGTCGAGGGCGTGCACCTGCGGAGCGACGGCTTCAAGGAGCTCCCGAGCGGCGCGGACACAGGGTTTTACCGCAACGAGGTGATGGTCAAGGGCAGCTACCTCGTCGACCCGGCCGCCCGCATCAAGAACGAGCTCCGCCTCAAGCTCACCTACTCGGAAGAGCTCTCCAACGAGACGTACCTCGGCATCACGGACGCGGATTTCGAGGAGAACCCGCTCCGCCGTTACGGGGTGAGCGCGCTCGACCGCATGCGCAACCACCGCACCGCGGTCGCCGTGACCCACGTGATCGAGCCGTCGCGCGACCTGTCGGTGACGACGACCGTGTACCGGAACGACTTCTCGCGCGTGTGGCGCAAGGTGAACGGCTTCCGCGGGGCCAACCTGTTCGACGTGCTCGCCGCCCCGGACACGCCGCAGAACGCGGTGTACTACGCGGTGCTGACCGGGCAGCTCGACAGCTCGACGCCGGGCGAGGCGCTGCTCATCGGCCCCAACGAGCGCGAGTTCGTGTCGCAAGGCGTGGAGACCCGCGTCCGCTGGAACGTCGCCACGGGGCCCGTCTCGCACCGCGTCGAGTACGGCCTGCGCCTGCACCACGATCGGGTCGAGCGCCGCCACAGCGAGAACGGGTTTCTCGTGCTCGGCGGCGCGCTCGTGCCGGACGGCGGACCGACCGTCGTGACCCAGTTCAACGAGGCATGGACCGAGGCGGTCGCGCTCCACGCGAGCGACGCGATCACCTGGAGAGCGCTCACGGTGACGCCCGGCGTCCGGGTCGAGCTCATGCGCTCCGCCCTCGTGGATCGCGCGGCCGGGAGCGAGCAAACGCGGCTCGCGCAGGCGCTCCTGCCCGGCGCCGGCGCCTACCTTGCGATCACCGAGGCGCTCGGCCTCCTTGCCGGCGCCTACCGAGGATTCAGCCCCCCGGCCCCGGGGAGCGACGAGCACGTCGAGCCCGAGCTCAGCGTGAACTACGAGGGCGGCGCTCGCTTCGCCGACGGGCCGCTGCGCGCGGAGATCATCGGCTACTTCAACGATTACTCGAACATCACGGATGTCTGCACGCTCTCCAGCGGCTGCCTCGACGCGGATCTCGATCGCCAGTACGACGCGGGCGAGGCCCGGATCTACGGTGTCGAGGCGTATGCGGAGCACGAGGTCCCGCTCGGCCAGCTCAAGCTGCCGATCACCGCGGCCTACACGCTCACGCGGACCGAGTTCCTCTCGAGCTTCGCCTCGGACGACCCCATCTTCGGCCGCGTCGTGAAGGGAGACGAGATGCCCTATGTCCCGCGGCACCAGGCGAGCCTCTCGGTCGGCGTCGAGCACGAGCGCGCCGGCGTCGCCGTGGGCGCGACCTACATGTCCGCCATGCGGGAGAAGGCCGGCAGCGAGCCGATGTCCCGCGCGCTCGCCACCGACGAGCAGCTCCTCTTCGACGCGAGCGCCAGGGTGCGTGTCGTCGGGCCGCTCGTGCTCTACGCGAACGCGCGGAACATCCTCGGCTCCCAGTACATCGTGTCGCGCCGGCCCTTCGGCGCCCGGCCGAACGCGCCGCGCTGGATCCAGCTCGGCGCCAAGGCGTCGTTCTAGAGCGGCGGTCACCCGCACAGGAGACGGGCCCACCTCGACGTTTTCGGTGCTCAGCGCACTGGAGTCCGCTTGCGCGCCGAAAACGCGGATCTGGGCCCGTCTCCTGTGCGGGTGACCGCCGCTCTGCGTGGTGCAGAGGTGGGCGGAGAGCGCTGTGGAGCGGGGCGGCCGACGTGGACGCGCGTGTCGATCAGAGGGGGCGGATGTGGGGGGGAGGACCCTCTGGAGCTGGAAGGATGTAGGGCGCCGGGCCGAGGCCGTCGCTGACCGCGGCGAGATCGACGCCGGGATCGATGAGGCGCGCGATGCGGCGGCCGTTGAGCGAGACGAGGGCGTCGGCGCGCACCTCCACCGGCCCGCGGCCGCGGCGCTCGAAGTCCTCACGGATGTGATGGGAGAGCTGCAGGATGAGATCGGGCTGGCCCGCCATCTCGCGCTCCTGCAGGCGCGTCAGGTACTCCCGCGGGCTCACATGCCATGTCCGGCCGGTCTGCCTGCTGCGGACGATGAAGGTGACGCTCCCGTTCTTCTCGCGCACCATCACGCGCCAGGAGAAGCGCATCCCCTGCTCGTGCCAGCGCACGTTGCCGCCGTACGCAAGGAAACGGAGCGGCATCGCGAGCTGAACCGCGCAGTACGCGGCGCCCAGCGCGAGCCCGAGGGCGCGCAGCGATCGCGAGCGCGGCGCCGCCGGGGGGAGGGCAGGTTCGTCTGTGGTCGCTTGCGGCGCTTGCGGCGCGTCGGCGTCGCCGCGGGCGGGGAGCGCGCGCGCTCGGAGCCGGGAGAGGAGCCGCCGGGGCCACTCCGGGGGGAAGAACACGAGCGCGGAGAGGACCATGATCACCGGGAACATCCCGATCGGAAACAGCGCGCGCGTGACGACGTGGAACAGGATCACCGCGGCGTACGCGAAGGGGCGGAGCCTCCGGCAGAGGAGCAGCCAGACGATGCTGGTGTCGAACAGGAAGCCCGCCCAGCTCATGAGCGGCGCGGCCCACGGGTGCGTGAAGAGCGGGCCGAGGACCGGCATGTCCGTGCGCGAGCCGAGCCAGATGCGGAGCGGCTGCGCGTGCAGGAGCCAGTCGGCGTGGGCCTTGGCGAGCCCCGCGAACGTGTACACGACGCCGACCTGGAAGCGCAGCAGGTAGAGCCACGCGGCGGAGACGGAGCGCTCGCTGCGCCGCGAGAGCAGCGCGTCGATGGACCAGGCGCGGTGCGCCGGCGACGCCGCGAGCAACAGGCCCAGCAGGCTCGCCAGGTAGTAGTGGTTGAGGTACGTCGTGACGTCGATGACCTGCAGGTAGGTGAAGCCGACGACGAACAGGGGCGCCGCGACGCGGAACATGAAGCCGAGGGCGAGCGCCAGGGCGAGCGCCGCGAGCGCCCAGAACAGGGCGTGCATCCCGGCCGGCGAGAGCGGCTCGACCCACGCGAGGCCCCAGTACTTGAAGTGAAAGCCCGGCTTGACGAAGAACTCGTCGATCCACCCATACGCGATGAAGCGCGCCATGCTCACGCACATCGTGAGCCCGAACAGGGCGCGGAACGCCGCGAGCCAGGCGATGTCGACCGGGCGAAGCAGCGCTCGATGCAGCGCCGCGGCCGCGCGCGACCACGCCGTCGCGAGCCCGAGGGGGCCCGCGCGGCCAGGGGGCTCAGTCGTTGTCACCTTCCGACGACTGGGGCAGCTCGAGGTTCAGCGCGCTGACGAACTCCGTCTTGAGCAGGTCCGTCAGGGCCTTCACGGCGGTGTAGACCGACTCGACCTTCGCCCGGTCGGTCGAGAGCGCCTGCTCCAGCGGCAGGTCGAGCGCGTCCACGGCCGACTGGGCTTCCGACAGCGCCTGCAGCATGCGATCGGCGAGATCGGCGGAGTCGACCGCGCGCAGCCAGTCGTCGAACCCGACGCCCTGGCCGCCCTCGCCGCAGCCCTGGAACAGGCGCCGGAAGCCGCGCAGGTTGGCCCGGATGTGCGCCGCCGAGGCCAGGGCAAAGCGGGACTCGAGCGCCTCCGGGCAGGTGGGCGTGACGCAGTCCTCGGTGAAGCCGAGCGGGCGCCCGAGCTTCCAGTCCTTCAGCTCCTTCTCGACATAGAACATCGCGTCGCTCACCGCGTTGAGCGCGTCCTGCTCGGTCGCGAAGACGGGGCTCCCCTGGCCGGCCTGGATGAGCTTCTGCCGGAAGCTCCCCGCCTCGGGCGCCCACGCGCGCGCGAGCGCGCCCGCCTGGGCGAGCACGTCCGCGGCCGCCGCGGCGGCGTAATCGGCCTTGCGCTGCGCGAGCTCGCCCGCGCCGAGCGCCGCCCAGGTGCGGCTCGCGTTGATGGGCGAGTACTGCGAGCAGGCGTTGTCGCCGCCGCCGTAGAAGGCGAGGTACTCGAGCGCCGCGAGGCCGCGCCCGTTGATGAGCGACGAGGAGAAGCTCGGCTGCGCGTAGGCGCGGCTCACGATCTGCTCCTCGATCTTGCACCGGCTCACGAGGGGCCAGGAGTAGATCTGATCCCGGAGGTCCTGTCCTCCGGGCTGCGTGGAGCTCGCCGCGGGGCCGAAGCGGAAGAGCTCCACCTCCTGCCAGACCGCCACGGCGGCGAGCCAGGCGCCGCGCGCGGCGGCGGCGCTCGGCTCGCCCGGGCCGCGGGCGAGGGCCGCGGCGCTCTCGTGCAGCGCGCGCGCCTGCGCCTCGAACTCGCAGGCGCGGTTCAGCGCGCAGTCCGCCGCCGCGGTGATCAGCTTGGCCTTGCTGAAGGGGCCTTCCGCCACGGGGACCGGAGGGCACACGTCGCCGGGGGCCGGATCGCCGCCCCCCGCGCCGCCGGCGCCCCCGGCGCCCCCCGCGCCAGCGGTCGTGGCGATCGCGGAGGAGGCCGCCGTGGTGCTCGTGGCGCCGCTCCCGGTCGATGGCACGGGCGCGGACCCGCCGCTGCCCGGCGGCTGCACGACGCCGGGCCCCGCGCCCTGGCCCGTATAGACCACCTCGTCCGGGGGCGGCTTGCGGCACCCGGCGGCCGCGGCGACGCCGACGAGCGACAGCAGGAGCGCTGTCGAGAGGCGGCGGCCCGCCCTCTCGCTCCGGGCGCGGTTCATTGTCGGCCTCACGCTGTTCATGCAGCCTCTCCGAGATGCGCGCGCTCGCCCGGGGCCCGCCGGTGTCGCGGCGGCCCCGAGCTCGTTTCGCGCGAGAATCGTCCGTCGTTCCCTGCCCGTCAACACGGAGGGAGCGCTCCCCCGCCTGCCAGCACGGCGCGGCGGGGGGGCGCCTCCCGGCGCGCGTCGGTCGTGTGAGCGTCAGTCCCTCTGCGCCGGGACCGGCAGCAGGACCAGCGTCGCGTCGTCGTCCTCGGGCCCGTCGCCGTCGGACCGGTACCCGGCGGCCGCGAGCCACGCGCCGTTCGGCGACAGCGCGACGCCGTAGAGCGAGTCGTCGGAGCGATCGAAGCTGTAGCGCCGGTATCCGTTGGGATCGAAGCGCGTGTCCAGGGCGCCGTTCTTGTCGAACAGGGCGATCATCCCGTCGACGTTGCCCGTCGCGGGGGTGACGCTCCCGACCATCACGACGCGATCGTCGGGCAGGGCGAGGAGGTTGCGCCCGCGGTCGTTGTCGCCTGCCACGTCGAGGAGGACGCCGCCGCCCACGCCCCAGGACGGGTCGAATCCGCCCGTGGCCGTGACGCGGAAGGACACGAGATCCACGGCCCCGCTCTCCTCGGCGCGCCCGTATCCGGTGGTCACGTACTTGCCGTCCGACTGGCGAGCCGCGCCGTAGGCCTCGGCCATGCCGAGCGGGAACGGCGCGAGCCTCACGACGCCGTCCGACGAGAAGGTCGTATCCGGGGTGCCGTCCTGGTTCAGCCGCAGCAGCACGATCTGGTTCCTGCCGCCCACGCTCGTGTAGCCGGAAGAGAAGATCTTGCCGTCGGCCTGCACGAACCCGTTGCGCGGGTTGTCACCCAGGTTCAGCCCGTCGACGTCGAGCGTGTGGACGCCCTCCGTCGCGAACGTGGTGTCCAGGGCGCCGTTCGCGGTGAGCCGCACGATCGCGCGATCCCGATCGGCGCGAGCCGCCGCCTTCCTGCTGGCGAAGAGGACCAGCCGATCGCTGGCGTCGCGGTCGACGCCCCAGAGCAGATCGCCCGTGTTGCCCTCGCCGGCGCCGAGATCGTGGATGGCGATGCCCTCCGTGCCGAAGGTCGTATCCAGCGTGCCGTCGGTGTTGAACCGCACGACCGCGAGATCCGCGTCCGACGACGTGGCGCTCGGGTCGTGCTCGACCTGGCCGGCGAGCACGATCTTCCCGTCCGACTGCAGGACGATGCCGCGCGCGGTCTCCGTGGTCTTGCCTGCGACCACGTTGACCCTCGCGACCCCGTTCGTGCCGAAGGTCGTGTCGAACGAGCCATCGGTCTTGAAGCGCGCCACCGCCATGTACGTGTCGCCCGCCACGGCCACGTGCCCGGCAGCGTAAGCTCTGGACTCGGCGTCGAACGCGACGGCCCAGAAGCGGTCGTCCGTGGCTTCGTCGAGCGCCACGACCCCTGCGAATCCGGTCGACCAAGGCTCCTCGCCGGTTTCGCCGCCGCCGGTGCCGCCGCCCTCGCCAGCGCCGCCGCCGCCGGTGTCGCCGCCGCCGGTGCCGCCGCCCTCGCCGGCGCCGCCGCCGCCGGTGTCGCTGCCGCCGGTGCCGCCGCCCTCGCCAGCGCCGCCCTCGCCAGCGCCGCCGCCGCCGGTGTCGCTGCCGCCGGTGCCGCCGCCCTCGCCAGCGCCGCCGCCGCCGCTGCTGCTCGTCGAGGGAGCTCCGCCAGCGCCGCCGCCCCCGGAGTTCGCTGAGTCGCCGGAGTCGTCTCCGCACGCGGCCACTCCGCCGAGCAGCACGCACCAGGAAAGTCCGAACGTCGCGAGCACGGTCCGCTGCGCGGACAACCAGGTTCTCTTCACAGGCATGGTCGGCGATCCCTTCATGAACATGAAAATGAAAGTCGTTATCTTTGTTGGATATCGTCTTGCATGCCGTCCACGTTGTCAAGAGATTCTGCTGTCGCTATCCCGCGAGGGCCTTTCCTTGCTGGAAATGCCGCCTGGAGGTGAAGGTGTGGAGATGGTGCGGTGGGTGGGGGATGCGCGGCGTGTGACGCGCCTTTGACGATGCCCGCATTGCGCTGCGCGACGCTGTCCGGGGCACCTCGCGCGCGCAGGCCTGCTCGGTGAGCCATGACCGCGCGGCGCGCAGCGGCGGAGCGACTTCGCCTGGAGGGTCGGTTTCCTCGCGGAGCACGGAGGATCACGGCCGGCCGGCGAGGGCGGCCGGCCGAGGTCGCAGCGGGAGTCCCGGCGGCGGCCGGGCAGCGGCGTTCGGGCGCCGCGCAGGCTGCGTCAGAGCAAGGTCAGGAGGCGTCGGGCGCGGGCCTCGGCCGCCTGGATGATCTCCGCGGACTCCGGCTCGGGGAGATCGAGCTTCTTGCTCAGCGCGGCGATGTACTGCTTCTCCGCGTCGTGCTGCTCGCCGTCGACGAACGTGAGCAGCACGGCGTGCTGCAGCAGCGCGCGGCGGTCGTCGCCGCCGAGCTCGCCGAGCGGCACGTCGTCCAGGGTCCTTCGCTGGGAGGCGTAGGCGCGGATCTCCTTCGCCTGGTCCTCGTTCGCCTCGAACGCCGCGATCAGCCCCTCCACCATCTCGCGCTCGGCCTCGTGGAACTCGCCGTCCGCCCACGCCACGCTCACGAGCGACTTCACGATCGCCATGCTCTGCTCTTGCATGGCGACGAGTGTCGTCGCTCCCCCGGGGCAACGTCAATCGTGAGGGGAGGGCGCCCTCGCCTCGGCGCGCGGGACGATCTGGAGCGCTCCCCGTGCGAGCGGCTCCGTCAGCGAGGCGAAGACCTCCGGCCGCAGCGTTCCAGCGAGCCCGGCGCAGAGCAGGGCGAGCGCGAGGAGCGCGAGCCACAAGGACAGACCTCGCCGGCGCGGGGCCACCAGCGGCACAGGCGGCCTGCTGCCGTCGTGCATCAGGGCGACCGGAGCGGATCCGGGCGTGGGGAGCTCGGATGCAACGGGGCTCAGCGCCCCGGCGAGCGGCGGGCGCGCGCCGGGGATGGCGCGCGCGGAGGTGCCGGAGACAGCAGCGACCGGCGGCGGCGTGAGGGTGAGGTCGAGGCCAGCGAGCGCCTTCATGCTGCGCGCCGCGCGGCGCTGCGCGCTGTGCTCGGACTGCGCGACGAAGCGCGCGACGAGCTCGTCGACCCGGGACGCGCCCGCGCCGACGCCATCCGCGGGAGGTCGCGCGCTCCGGGATCGCCGCGAGGCGTTCCACACGATCGCATCGATGGGACCGAGCTCCGCCGGGCACGGCGTCTCTTGCGGCTCTGCGTCGGCGGGAGGCTGCGCTGACGCTGCATCCGCGGGCGCGAGGTCAACGGGGGGCTGCTCGGGCGCGAGGTCGGCGCGCGGCTGCTCGGGAGCTGCTTCGTCTGCGGGCAGTTCCTCGGGAGCCAGAACAGCGGGGGACGGCTCGGGAGCTGCGTCCGCGGGCGGCTCCTCCGGAGCCAGAACAGCGGGGGACTGCTCGGGAGCAGCGTCCGCGGGCGGCTCCTCCGGAGCCAGAACAGCGGGGGGCTGCTCGGGAGCAGCGTCCGCGGGCGGCTCCTCCGGAGCCAGAACAGCGGGGGGCTGCTCGGGAGCAGCGTCCGCGGGCGGCTCCTCCGGAGCCAGAACAGCGGGGGGCTGCTCGGGCGCCAGATCGGCGCGCGGCTGCTCGGGAGCCGCTGCGTCCGAGGGCGGCGCGCCGGCGTGCGCGGTTTCCGGACCGTCGGCCTCCGCCGCCAGCAAGGCCTCGATCGGCGCAGCCGGAGTCGGGTGCGGCGCAGCCGGAGCGTCGTCGTCGCGCTGCGCCGGAAGGGGCCAGGGCAGCGTGTGACGCGCTGCTGGCGTTTCGTCGAACGGCGCGACGGCCGCTCGAGGAACCGCGGGCACGACGAGGTCTGCCCGACGAACGAGCGGCCAGGCGCCATAGGCCGGTGTGGCCTGGAGCGCCGCGTCCGCCGCCATGAACTGGATGGCGGGCGCGCGCGACGTCTCGATGGCCTCCGGGACCTCGCTCACGCTGGAAGGCGCGTCCGCCACGTGCGAGAGCACGGCCCCGTCGGCGGCCTCCCGCTCCTCCCAGACGGCCATGGCCACGGTCGGCGTCGGCTCCTGCGAGAGCGGCGCGACCTCGGCGGGATCCGGGGAGAGCTCGACGAGGATCGAATCGGTCGGCGTCGGTTCCCGGGAAGACAGCGCGACGGCGGCGGAATCCGGGGAGAAGTCGACGAGGAGCACCTCGATCCCCTCAGGGCTCGTGAGCGCTTCGCTGCAGGCAGAGGGGCCGCCGACGACGAGCGATGGCGCGGGCACGGGCGGCGCTTCTTCAGCGGCCATCTCCGCCGCCGCGCGCGCGAGCGGCGCCACCGGCGCGATCGTCCGGGCAGGCTCGATGAGCTCCGGGATGACCGGGATCTCGGCCGGCGCTGCGGCCTCATGGAGCTCAACCACCGCCTGCACGATGGTCGGGGTCGGCTCCGGCAGCGCCTCGACCTGCTCGTCGGCGTGCGCAGGCGCCGGCGGGTCCTCGGGACACGGCGCGACAGCTACCGCCCCGGCAGCATCGCCCGCGCTCGCAGGCGCCGGGCGCGCCACCCCGGCGATTGCACACGCGACGAGCCCGGGGCTGAGCGTGAGCTCCACGACCGCAGGTGCGACCGGGCCGGGGCTGAGCGTGAGCTCCACGATGGGATTCGGCAGCGGGGCAGCGGGGGCGTCGCTGCGCGCGGCAGCGGGAGCGTCGCTGCGCGCGGCGGCGGCGGTCGCATCGCGCCGCGCTTGCTCCGCTTGCGGCGGCGGCGGCACCTCGTCCGCTTCCGGCGCCGCAGGCCTCGCCTGGACCTCCGGGCGCGGGCGCCTCAGCCGGCCGGCCTCCTTGGCGCGCAGCGTCTCACGGGCGAGCCGCGCCAGCGCCCGCCGGGCGGCGTTGCGGTTCACCGGGATCAGCGCGGCCTCGAGCTCCCGCGCGACGGCTTCCGGGTCCTGCTCGTGCGCGGGGCGCGGGCGCGCCGTCGCCGTGAGGTTGGGCATGCTGCCGGCGGACGCGGCGAGGAGCCGGGCGAGCAGGTCGCGGAGCAGCCGCGCGGCCTCGGCCGGCGCCACCGCCTCGCCGCGCGTGCGCACCGTGACGGTGCCCTCGGTCGTGAGCAGCACCGCGCGATCGTCGAGCCTGAGGGGCAGGCGCGACGTCGCGTCGCTGACGGCGAGCGCGAGGTAACCCGAGGTCTCCGGCACCAGCGAGGCGCTCCGCGCGTGCGCCGCCGCGACGACCTCCTCCAGCGTGACGCAAGCGCTCACGAGCGCCCCCGGCTCGCCGCGTCGCCCGGCCCGCCCGCGCGCGCCGGCCTGACCGGCACCCCCGCCGCCTCGAGGTACGCCTTCGCTTCGCCGATGGTGTACTCGGCGTCGTGGAAGATCGACGCGGCGAGCGCGGCGTCGGCGCCGCCCTCGACGAGGCCGGCGCGCAGGTGATCCAGCGTCCCGACGCCGCCCGAGGCGATCACCGGGACCGGCACGGCCCGCGCGATGGCGGCGGTCAGCAGGAGGTCGTAGCCGTCTCGCGTGCCGTCGCGGTCCATGCTCGTGACGAGCAGCTCGCCCGCGCCCGCCCGCGCGATCTCCTCCGCCCACGCGACCGCGTCGCGCCCCGTGTCCCGGCGGCCGCCGTGGGTCACCACCGTCCAGGCGACGCGCGAGGGATCCGCGATCCGGCGCGCGTCGATCGCCACGACGATCGCCTGCGCACCCCAGCGGTCCGCGGCGCGCCGCACGAGGTCGGGATCGTTGACGGCGGCCGTGTTGATCGCGACCTTGTCCGCCCCCGCGTCGAGGAGCGCCTTGATGTCCTGCTCGGACTTGACGCCGCCTCCCACCGTCAGCGGCGTGAACAGCACCTCCGCCGTGCGCGCCACGACGTCGAGGATGATGCCGCGCTTCTCGTGCGACGCGGTGATGTCGAGGAACGTGATCTCGTCCGCGCCCTCGGCGTCGTAACGGCGGGCGGCCTCGACCGGATCACCGGCGTCCCGCAGCCCCACAAAGCGGACGCCCTTCACGACGCGGCCGTCCTTGACGTCGAGGCACGGGATGATGCGCTTCGCGAGCATACGTCCCGCGTTAGCCTACCTGCCACGCCAGGGCCAACTGTTGCGCTGTGCGCCCGCTGCGGCGCCGGGGGGGGGCGTCCTCGCGCGCCTCTCGCACATTTTACCGGCATTTCCGGCCGCCGGGGAGGCGCCGCGCGCCGGCCGCAGCGGCCGGAGCCTGACCGCGCCGCGGTTCCTCGCTACCATGGCGCCATGCACTGCCCGCACTGCGGGAGACCCGTACCCGAGGGCTCGATCGCGTGCCCGCACTGCGGCGCCGCGCTCGCGCCGCCGGGCGGAGCGGCCGGCTACTACGGCATGAAGCCCGCGGCCCGCACCATGGTCGGCGTCACGCTCCCCGACCTGCTCCGACAGACGCCGTCCGCCCCCGCCGCTCCGGGCGGCGCGGGCCCCGGCCAGGCCGCGCTGCCGCCCATGGCCGGCGGGCCGGCCGCCGCCTCGCGCACGATCGTCGGCATGCCCGCCGCGATCTTCGGGGCGGCGCCGGCGCCGGCGCAGGCCGATCCGCGCCTGGCCGGGGGCACGCTCGTCGTCGGGACTCCGGCTTCCGTGGCCCCGGGAGCGCGCCTGGACGCGCACGCCGCGCCGGCCGCGCCGCTCCATGCGGCGTCGGGCTCACCGCTCCACGCCGCGCCGGCCGCGCCGGCCGCGCCGGCCGCGCCGGTCGCGCCGGCCGCGCCGGCCGCGCCGCTCCGCGCCGCGCCGGCCGCGCCGCTCCATGCAGCGCCGGGAGAGCTGCGCCTCGACCACACCGTGCCGATCGCCCCGGGCCTCGCGGCGCCGCGCGCTCCGGTGCCGCTGCCCGCCGTGTCGCGGACGCTGGTCGGCGTCGCCCGGCCGGGCATCGCGCCGCTCGCGCCCGGCGCCCCGGCCGACCCCGAGCCCGACCCCGAGCTCGACGCGCGCTACCAGCCGGCCGGAGAGCTCGGCGCCACGATCGCGCCGGCGCGCTTCCGCGCCCCTCCGCTGCAGAACCCGGCGCTCATGCGCCCCCATCGCCTGAAGCAGCGGCTCCCGCCGCCGAAGGGCGAGAGGCGCCCGCGCACGTCGCGCCGGGCCGTCGCCGTCGTCGTCGCGGGCGGCGTGCTCGCCCTCGGCGCGGTCCTGTTCGCGCTCCTCTGGCCGAGCGCGCCCCCGGTGACCGCGCGCGCCCGCGCCGACGCCGGCGGCCGCGAGGTCATCGAGCTCCGGTGCGAAAGCTGTCCTGACGGCACCGCGGTCTCCATCGGCGAGGGGCGCGCGACCACCGCCGGCCGCGTCGCGCAGATCCCGCTCGCGAGCCCGCTCTCCGTCGGCGAAAACCGGATGAAGGTCGCCATCGACCGCCCCGGCAGCGGGCGCGACGAGACGGTCGGCGTCTCCATCCACGTCGCCTACCGGATCCGGCCCGACCTCGGCACGCTGCAAGGAGAGCGGCCCTCGATCCAGGTCGTGGTCGAGGCGAGCAAGGGCACGCAGGTGACCCTCGACGGCAAGGAGGTCGCGCTGACGAGCGGCCGGGCCATCGAGTCGATCGACGTCACCGACGCGGTCGCGGGGCCCTCGGACGAGACGAAGACGCTGAGCCGGCAGGTGCCGTACACCGTCACGCCGCCCGACGGCCCGCGCGAGCAGGGCATGGTGAGCGTCGCGGTCGGCATCGTCCCGCTCACCGTCGAGTCGCCCGGCCCGAGCGTCGTCATCGACAAGGAGAGCTTCGTGCTCGCCGGGCGCACGGCCCGCGGCGCGCAGATCTTCGCCGGCGCGCACCCGATCGCGGTTCGCCCCGACGGCACCTTCGCGCACGTGATGAACGTCTCGTCCGTGGGCGCGACCCAGTTCGAGGTGCGCGCGAAGATGCAGGGGATGGCGCCGCGCATCGCGAAGCTCGCGGTGCGCCGCGTCGACCGGCTCGACACCGCCGCGAAGGAGTTCGCCGGCCGCGGCCCGATCGGGTACGCCGAGCTCGCCGCCGGCGGGAAGGACTCCATCGGCAAGCCGATCGCGCTGACCGGCGAGGTCCTCGAGGTGCGCCGGCAGGGATACGCGACGCTGATCCTGCTCTCGATCCCGCCCGCGTCCGGCTGCAAGGAGGGCGGCGCGGCCGCCGCGAGCGCGGGCGCCGCGCCGCGCTCTCCGGAGGCGTGCAAGGTCCGCCTCGTCCATGGCGCCGACAACCCTGCCCAGCGCGGGGACATCCTCACCGCCTACGGCAGCGTCGCGCCGCCGTTCGTCGCGCCGGGCGGCGCCGAGATCCCCGAGGTGCAGGTCGAGTTCACCGTGAAGGGCGGCCGATGAGCGCCGCGCGCGCCACGGCGCCCGGCCCGCGAAGGCCGCGTCGCGCCCGGACGGCCGGCCTCGCCGCTGCCGCGCTCCTGCTCTCCGCCGCGGCGCCGCTCGCCTTCGCCGACGCGGTCGACACGAGCCGGCCGCACACGATCGTGGTCGGCGCGCCCCGCGGCTTCGCCCCGAGCGAGCGGCTCGACGCGCGCCGCACGGGCCGCTCCGCCGCGCGGCTGCCCTTCCCGGCGCGCGAGGCGTGGCGAAAGCAGCTCCGCGGCGGGATCGACGCCGCGCCGCTCGCGGACGCCGCGGGCGATCTCCTCCTCACGCTGACGGTCCCCGAGGTCGTCAAGCTCGGCGCGGACGGCCGGGAGCGCTGGCGCGTGCGCATCGGCGACAGCGCGCCGCTCGCGCCCGCCGTGCTCACGAGCGACGGCACCCTCGCGCTGATCACCTCGTCCGGCGTCGCCGTCGGGCTCACGCCTGCGGGGAGCGTGCGCTTCGCCGTCCCCCTCGGCCTCCGGGGGCGCGACGCCGACGTGACGCCCCTCGCGCTCGACGACGGCGGGCTCGTGGCGGCCCTGGGGCGCTCCCTTGTCGAGCTCGCCGCGGACGGGACCGTGCGCGCCCGCGCCGAGATCGCGGATCGCGCGACGGGCGCCTTGCTCGCGGGCCCTGAAGGCACGCTCGTGACCACCGAGTCGGGCGCGGTGCTGACCTGGCGTCCGCCCGGCGCGCCGAGGCGGCTCGGCTCTCTCGGCGGTGTGCCTCGCCGCGGCGCTGCCCTCGCCGACGCCCGCACGCTGCTCGCGGTCGTCGACGCCCGCCGCCTGGTCGCGCTGGATCTGCCGACAGGGACCGCCGGGGTCCGCGCCGGCGCGGCCTTCAGCGCGCTCGACGGGCCGCCCGCCATCGGCGCCGGGGGCCTGGCCGTGGTCCTGTCGACGACCGGGCTGCTCCTCGGGGTCAACGCGTCGGGCGACCTGGCGTTCCGGGTCGCGATCGACAGGCCTCCGGGGTCCCCACCCGCAGACGGCGGGCTCTCCGGCTTCTTCGGCCCGGTGGACGCGAAGCCGAGCCCGCCGGTGGTGATCGATCGCACCGGCCGCGTCGGCTTCGTGCGCGCGGGCGGACGCGCCGGCGTCGTCGAGGCGGACGGCAATGTCTCCATCGCGGCCGAGCGCGTCTGCTCCGCGCCGGTCGCCGTCATCCCTGCCGGCGAGGAGCGGATGGCGATCGCCTGCCGTGACGGCACCGTGGTGATGCTGGCGCGCTAGCGCCGCCGTCGCTCGTGCCCAGCGCCGTGTGCCGACGTCCGAGCTGGCCGGCAGCGCCGACCGCCCAGCACGGCCGATGGGATCCTGCGCCCTAGCTCGCGGTGTCCGGGATCCACTGCTTCCAGGTGCCCCCGTCCTCCCAGTACAGCTCGGACTCGGCCGCCCTCGTCTTGTACCGCGCGATCGTGATCTGTTCGTCGAGCGCCGCCGCGCCGGCCTCGTCGTACAGGGGAGCGGCGAGCGCTCCTTCGGGGATCATGTGCATGCTCACGACGAGCTCGTCGGCGTTCGCCTCGACGATACAGAACCCGTTGCTCGCGGCGTTGCTGAAGGCAAGGTACGGATTGGCCTTCTGCATGCTGTCGTCGATGTCGATGTCCTCCGCCTCCAGGACGTCTTTCAGCGTCGGATGGCTCGCCAGCTGCTTCGTCAGCACCGAGCGGCACGTGGCCGACGAGATCGCGGCGCCGCCGAACTCCACGATCTTGGCCGTGGCGCCCTCCACAGCGGCCGTCCCTGCGAGGAAGGCGCCGAGATCGCCGGTGATCGACACCACGTTGCCCTCGACCGTGGCGAGCATCTCGATGAGCTCGTCCCGTTCCTTGCGGAAGCCGTCCCAGCCGTCACAGCTCAGGTAGAAGTGCCGGGTGAGCGGCTCCTGCTCGGGCTCGGCGGGCTCTGTGGTGTGGGCGAGGACGAGCTGTGAAAGGGGGTATTCATTCCCCCATATCTTCCAGGTGCTCCGGGACTCCTCCATCGTCTTCTTGAACCACGCTCTCTGCGCGTCTCCCATGACGACCCCGCGCGTCGCGTCGGCCTCGACAGCGAGCCTCGAGATCGGGTCGAAGGATTCCTTGACGACGAGGTAACGCGACCCGAATGCGCTGTAATAGTCCGTCTTTCCGAGATCGGCGTAGGCGAACCCGACGTCCATGAAGCTCATCTCGGTTGCGCTGATGAGGGGCACCGGCTCGGCCTCTGGCCTCTGCTCGTTCAGCTTCGCGACGATCTCGTTGACGACGCTGGCGCTGATGGGGCGCGGCGACTCGTTCTGAGCGAACCCGAGGAGCGGGTCGAAGTCGAACAGGTCCGCAGCATCCTCCAGCGCCGTCTCGTAGGTATCCCAGTTGTCGCCGTTGATGTCCGGGATGTAGCGGCTCGTATAGGGCAGCAAGCTGGTCGAGCTCTCCCCGAGCTCCAGGAGCTCCAGCTGCTGAACGATGACCTTCCCCGGGAAGGCGTCCTCCGGGATCAGGTGATCCGCGCGGTAGGAGCGGAGATCCGTCATCACGAGGTGGACGTGCTTCCCGAACGGGAAGTCCCGGTAGATGGTGATGTCGTCCGGGTACTCGACCGCGCTGTCGTAGCGGAACTCGTCGCCCTTCGGATCATTCGGATATTCGGCCGGCATGTACTCGAACCAGGCCTGGTTCGCCGCCTTGCGCCGGTACTCGTCCGTCTCCGGCTCTCGGCCGTCCAGGTAGGTCGCCGTCGCGCCGTGACAATCGTCGGAGAACTCGTGATCGCCCCAGACAGCGATCATGGGAAAGAGCTCGTGGACCCTCTGCAGCGCCCGGTCGGACCGGTACGCCTTGTAGAGCTCCCGGTAATTGCTCAGCGACTTGGCGGCGTGGTAGGCCGCGCCCTCCGCCGGCTGGAAGGCGATGGCGCCGTCCACGTCGGAGAAGGAGATGCCGCGCTGCCCCGGGGGCGCCTGGAGGCTCGGGTTCCCGGTCGTCTCGTAGATGTAGCCCCCGAGGTGGACGACGAAGTCGAGCTCCTCTTTCGCCAGGGCCACATAAGCGTTGTAGTAACGACCGATGTAGTCCTGGCCGGACACGAAGGCGAAGCGCACCGGCACGTCCGCGTCCGGCGCGGGCGCCGTCCGCGTCCGCCCGACGCGCGAGCTGACGCAGCCTTCTCCTGTCATGTAGTAGAAGCGGTAATAGTACGTGGTGCCGGGGCTCAGGCCGTTCACCTTGACCTTGACGCAGTGATCGGACTCCGCCCGGGCGGTCACGCGGAGCTGCGTGCTGCCCGATCCCGCCGTGGCCACGTTGTCGGAGCTCGGTGTGAGCACCACGAGCTGCGTGAACCCCTCGTCGAGCGCGACCACGAGCGCCAGGTTGAGATCCGACTGCGGCTGCTTGCTATCGATGAGCCGGGTCCACAGCACGACGCTATCGTGCCGCGGATCGCCGGAGGCCACCGACTGCGGGAAGAACGCGTCATCCTCGTGCACGTCGCATGCGCCGGTGGCTTCACCATCATCGGAGCAGGCAGTCGGCACGACCACCGCACCAGCGGTCACCAGGGTGGCGCGAAGAAAGTCTCGGCGTCTCATCATCGATTCAAGTCCTCCAACGACGGATACACCCCGAGCGCTGCGCGCGGCGCTCCTCGCGCTCGCTCGAGCGGCGCGGGTCGCAGCATGGCGCCTCCTCGCGAGGCGCGCGAGCGCCACTTGACGTGCCGAGTCAGGCGGCATCTCGTGTGCGCCCTACCCGCTGAAGGCACACCATGTTCCAGACGAGCCTCTCCTCCGAAGCCCTGCGCGGCGCGCTCTCGCGCCTCCGCAGCGGGCGTTCTGTCTTCGACCACACGGGCGCGCGCCAGCCGGTCCACACCGTCTACGGCGGCGCCCACCTGTTCAAGGCCGACACGGCCCGGAAGCTCGGGGCGGTGGCTCTCCGCGCCGTCGAGGAGCACGCGCCCGACTTCGCCGCCTTCGCGCGGGCGATCGGCCTGCCTGGGGCCGAGGGGCTCCCGGAGGGGCGCGCCGACGCCCTCGCGCTCGCGGCCGCGATCGAGGCGGGCGGAGGCGCGGCCGAGGGCGCCTCCGGGGCTGCGCGGCTCGCGCACGCGGTGCACGCGCGCGTGCTCGACAAGCTCCGCCGCGAGCCCGTGGAGGACCTGCGCATCGATTTCGAGGACGGTTACGGCGTGCGCCCCGGAAACGAGGAGGACGCGCACGCCGCCGCCGCCGCGCGCGAGGTCGCCCTCGGCATGGCGGCGCGCAGCCTGCCTCCGTTCCTCGGGATCAGGATCAAGCCGCTCGGCGACGGGTGCGCCGAGCGGAGCCTGAGGACGCTCGACGTCTTCTTCTCGGCGCTCGTCGCCGCGTCGGGCGGCGCGCTCCCGCCCGCCTTCGCGGTGACGCTGCCGAAGGTGGTCGCGCCCGAGCAGGTCGCCGCCCTGGCCGACGCCCTCGACGCGCTCGAGGGCGCGCTGCGGCTGCCGGCCGGCTCGATCCGGATCGAGCTGATGGTCGAGACGCCGGCGTCGATCCTCGGCCCGCGCGGGGAGATCGCGCTGCCCGGGCTGGTCGAGGCGGCCCGCGGGCGGTGCGTGGCGGCGCACTTCGGGGCCTATGACTACACCGCGAGCTGCGAGATCACGGCCGCCCATCAGCACCTCGCCCACCCGGCGTGCGACTTCGCGCGGCACGTGATGCAGGTCGCGCTGGCCGGCTCGGGGCTCTGGCTCTCCGACGGCGCGAGCAACCTCCTGCCCGTCGGCCCGCACCGCGCGCGCCCCGGCGGCGCGCCGCTCACGCCGCAGCAGAGCGAGGAGAACCGTCGCGCCGTCGTGGGCGCGTGGCGGCTGAAGTACGGTCAGGTTCGCCGCGCGCTCGAGGGCGGCTACTACCAGGGCTGGGACCTCCACCCCGCGGAGCTGCCGGTCCGCTACGCCGCCACGTACGCGTTCTTCCTGGAGGGCGTCGATGCGGCCGCCGCGCGGCTGCGGAGCTTCGTCGAGCGGGCCGCCCAGGCGACCGTCGCCGGGACGGTGTTCGACGACGCCGCGACGGGGCAGGGGCTCCTGGGCTTCTTCCTGCGCGCGATCGGCGCGGGGGCGATGACGGAGGGCGAGGCGGCGGAGAGGACCGGCCTCACGCCGGACGAGCTCAGGGGCCGATCCTTTCAGGCCATCGTGGCGCGCCGGAGCGCGTGATAGGAGAGCACCGGAATGGCCCGGTTCGCGGAGGGCCCGAGCGGCGAGGAGGACCGATGAGCGCGATCACGACGCACGTGCTGGACACGTCACGGGGCTGCCCGGCGAGCGGCGTGCTGGTGGTGCTGGAGGTCGGCGACGACGGCGGCTACCGGGAGGTCGGACGGGGCACGACCGACGGCGACGGCCGGCAGAAGGGGCTGCTGCCGCCCGGCGAACGGCCCCTCCAGGGCCGCTACCGTCTCACCTTCCACACAGGCGCCTATTACGCGGCGCTCGGATGCGAGAGCTTCTATCCCACGGTGTCGATCCTCTTCGAGATCCGGGACCCGGCGCAGCACCACCACGTCCCGCTGCTGCTCAGCCCTCACGGCTACACCACGTACCGAGGCAGCTGAGCGCGCATCCGCGAGAGCGCCGTCCCGCGCGGGGAGCGCGACGCGCGCTGCCGTCCGCGGTGCGCCCGGAGGCGCCGCGAGGTCGACGGCCGGGCGGGGTGAAGGAGGTGTCCCACATGATACGATGGCGGGTGCCCGTCGGTGGGCGACTGTGAGGGTGAACGGTGGGCGCTCTACGGATTCGTTCGGGTGAAGCTCGGGATCGCCGGCGCGGGGCTGGCTGGCTGGCCGTCGCGATGGCCACGCTCGGGCCGGGCTGCGAGCAGAGGGTGCGGAGCTTCGTCGATGGCGACGGCGGCGCTGGCACCGCTGGCGGCGGAGCAGGTGGTGGGTCGGGCACGGCGGTCGGTGGCGGCGGGGCTGGCGGCGGCGGGGCTGGCAGCAGCGCGACGGGGGGCGGTGCGACCGGCGGCGGTGCGACCGGCGGCGGTGCGACCGGTGGCGAGGCGACTGGCGGTAGCGCGACGGGTGGTGGCGCGACGGGTGGCGGCGAGGCCGGCGGCGCAGCGGCCGGCGGCGGTGACACAGGCGGGGGCGGGGGGACCCCTGTCGAGTGCTCTCCCGACGAGGCGCGGTGCGCCGGCGATCTCATCGAGGTCTGCGGCAGCGACGGGCGGTGGGGTCTTGCCGGTTGCGCTGGGTGGTGCGGCGCGGGCCGGTGCATCCTGCCGCCGAGCTGCCGCCTGGGCGAGACCGGGGCGGGCGAGACCTGCGGGCCGGAGCGGAACCAGCCCTGCTGCGCGAGCCCGCGCGTTCCGGGTGGCCGGTACGACCGGAGCAACGACGCGGCGTCTCCGGCGGAGGTGAGCGACCTGCGCCTGGATCGCTACGAGGTCACCGTCGGACGGTTCCGCAAGTTCGTCGAGGCCTATCCCGCGAGCCGACCCGCGGCCGGCGCTGGAGCTCACCCGGCGATCCTGCGGAGCGGCTGGGACGCTGCGTGGGACTCCCGTCTTCCCGCGAGCCAGGCGGCGTTGAGGGACGACTTGAAGTGCAACCCGGGATTGCACTCGTGGACCGACGACGCGGGCGGGAACGAGCTCAAGCCGATCAGCTGCGTCAGCTGGTTCGTCGCGTTCGCCTTCTGCGCCTGGGACGGCGGGCGGCTCCCGACAGAGGCGGAGTGGGACTACGCGTCGGCTGGCGGGAGCGAGCAGCGGGCGTATCCGTGGGGCAACGCGTTTCCGAACTCGACCTACGCCGTGTTCGACATGACGGGCAGCGCCGTCGTCGGATCGAAATCGCCGAGGGGTGATGGCCGGTGGGGGCAGGCCGACCTCGCGGGGAACGTGTGGGAGTGGACCCTGGACTTCGAGGGGACCTACCCCCAGCCGTGCCGTGATTGCGCGAACGTCGAGCGCGGCTCCGCGCGGGTGATCCGCGGCGGCAGCTGGTGGCAGCCCAGACCGGAGGACCTCTCCGCTCGCTTGCGGACCGGCTGGGACCCGACCGATGTGACGGACGCGCTCGGCGTGCGCTGCGCCAGGAAGCTGTAGCGCACGCCGCCCTTCGTGGGGCCGGCGCGCGCCGGGGAACGGGCGAACGCGCGCCGTTCAGGGAGAGATGAGGTAGATGACCGAGAAGGCCACGAGGAGCGTCGTGAACGCGAGCGCGATGAGCTTGGGCATGGTCCAGTCGTCGTTGTCGGTCTTCGAGATCTCTGTGCTCATCGTGTGCCTCCGCCGTGCTCTCCGCGCGCCTCGCGCGCGTCCGTCTCCTGGCAGAAGGCGGACTCGTCGTCAACCCTGAGCCCCCGCCCGCGACGGACCGGGCGCGCTCATGCGGATGCCTCCACCGCGGCTCTGGCCGCGCCCGCGGCCTGTCCGCCCGTGCGGAGCGCGGGCCGCCTCGCCACCTCGCGCAGGCGACGCCGATTCCCCGCGTCGTGCGCCGATCCGGGTCCGCTGTCCGCCTCTCTCCCTCTCCAGCGCGCCTCGGCGATCGGGGCGAGTCGCCGTGTCCGTCGCGGCCTCCTCGCCGCCCCCGCGATCGACCGACGTGCGGGGCGGCTCGCGGCGCGTGGGCGGCGTCGTCTTTGCTCTTCGTGGAGCCCTCGAATCGCACATCCCGTGATGTGCAGGAGGGAGACATGCAACACCTCACGATGCTCGCGCTGGGCGCCGTCCTCCTCGCGACGGCGCTGGCGCGCGCGGCGTTGCCTGAGCGCCCGGTCCGCTCGCTCACGGCGGCGCTCACGGGGCAAGACGAAGTGCCCGGCCCCGGCGACCCGAAGGGGAGCGGCACGGCGCGCGTCACGCTCGATCTCGAGCGCGGCGAGGTCTGCTTCGACCTCGCGGTGGCCGGCATCGCGCCGGCGACCGCGGCGCGCATCCACGAGGGCTCCGCCGGCCGCGCGGGCCGCGGGATCATCACGCTGATGCCGCCGACCGGCGGCAGCTCCAGCGGCTGCGTGAGCGCGGCCCGCGACGATCTGAGCGCGTTGCTCGGAGATCCGGAGAGGTATTACGTCGCCGTGCGCACCGCCGATTTCCCCGACGGCGCGCTGCGAGGCCAGCTCTCGCGCTGAGCGCCCCACGCCCGGACACCCGATCGTCCGGACACCCGACGCGCCGGCGCTCACCCGCCCGACGCGCTCCCTCCTCGGGGGCCGCGCCCCGGGGCTCTATCCGCCCCACAGGAGCTTCTTCAGCCGGATCGCCGTGATCTTCCGCTGCTCGTCCGCGGCGATGGGCAGCTCCTGCTCCTGCGTGTGCTCGAGCCGCGCGCGCAGCGCCTCCAGCATCTCGTCCGCGCTCTTCCCTGTGGCGCAGACGATGTAGATGAACCCGAACTTCTCGTCATAGGCGCGGTTCAAGCGCGCGAGCGCCTCCCGCGTATCCACCGCCGCGGCGCTCATCCCCGCCTGTTCCTGGCTGGAGAAGCGCCTCGCCGTCGCGCTCGCCTCCGCGGCCTCCGCCTGCGGCCTGGTCTCTCCGATGCGGGGGTGCGCGCGGAACGCCTCGAGCCAGTCCTCCGGCGCGAGCCGCGCAAAGGCCTGCGCCGCCGCAGCGGAGAGGTGCTCCTCGTCGCGGAACGGCCGCGCCGCCGCCACCTGCGACGCCCACGCCGACGCGCCGCACGCCACGCGGAGCTCCGCCTCGGCCTCCGGCTCCGTGAGCGCGTTGAGCCAGCGGAGCCGCTGCTCGGCCGCCCCGCTCCGGGTCGCCTCGCCGAAGATCCGGAGCCGGCTCACGCCGCCGTCAGGATAGATGTTCAGGCGCACGTGGGTGAACGGCCCCGTCGCGCGGAGATCTTCCTCGAAGAGATGACGCGTGTGCGCCTGGAGCTTCGTCCGCGGCACGATCTCCCGCCACCCGCCCGCGCCGGCGAGCTCCGCCGCGGACCGCCCCGCCGCGTCGATCCCCTCGATCATGCAGCTGTCGGGGTAATTGCCCTTGAAGTGGTTCGTGTCGACCTCGATCCGCGCGATCTCGCCCTGAGCCGCGAGCGCCACGAGCGCCCAGTCGTACCCGGGCCCCCTCCGGCGCCGCGTCTCCCAGCCGTCTCCCATGTTCGCCGCCCGGCCGGGCATGATGAGGTTGTGGCGCACCCCGAAGAACATGTCGCTGCACGAGAGCACGCGCCCGCCGTTCTCCGCGGCCGCGAGGTCGATCTCCGCGCCTGGGCGGCCCTGCCGGCGGACGTCGGGGAGGGCGTCGCCGTGCACCCGGAGCCGCGCCACGCCGCCGTCCGGGTAGATGTTCAGGCGGAGGTGCGTGAACCGCGAAGAGCTGGTCAGCTCGAACGCGTTCTGCGAGTCGCCGGCCAGCGGCGAGCGCGGCAGGATCTCGACCCAGTGTGTCCGTGGGTCGAGCAAGTCCTCGACCCGCGCGTCGGGCCGCGCCGCGCACGCCTCGATGGAGCAGTGCTCGGGGTAATTGCCCCGGAAGAACGCCGTATCGACGATGACCCCGCGGAGGATCCCTGGCAGCCCCAGCCGGACGAGGCACCAGTCGAACCCGGGAGTCCGGCGCCGGCGCGTCTCCCAGCCATCCATCCACTTCCCGCGATCGGTGTACTCGTGCTCGAGGAACACCGCTTTCCCTGCCTTGAGCAGGTTCTCCTTCGGCGCGAAGAACTCGTCGTTCGCCGCGAGCACCGCGCCGCCCAGGCGCTCCGAGGCCAGATCGAGCGCCTCCGCGAACGCCGGCCCCGTCACCCCTCTCGCTTCAGCCATCGCCCTCTCGCCTCCGCGGGGAAGCTCCCGCGCTCATGGACCTTCTCGCCGCGGAGGTAGGTGGCCTCCACGACGCCGTGGAGCTCCTCCCCGGCGTACGGCGTCACCTTGTGCCGGTGCTGGAGGATCGGCGGCTCGACCCGGAAGCTCGCGTCGGGATCCCAGATCACCAGATCGGCGTCGAACCCGCGCGCGATCTCCCCCTTGCGGCGCAAGCCGGCGAGCCTCGCGGGCCCGCGGCACAGCCAGTCCGCGAGCCGCTCGAGCGGGATGCCCCGGCGGCGGGCGTCGGTCCAGACGATCGACAGGCCGAGCTGCAGGCTCGAGATCCCGCCCCAGGCGGCGTCGAAGTCGCCGGCTTCGAGCCGCTTGAGCTCGGGGGTGCACGGGGAATGATCGGAGACGACGAGATCGATGAGGCCGCCCGCGAGCGCGGCCCAGAGCTCCTCGCGGTTCTGCCGCTCCCGGATCGGCGGAGCGCACTTGAAGGGCGTCGCGCCGTCCGGGATCTCCTCGGCGGCGAAGTGCAGGTAGTGCGGCGTCGTCTCGGCGGACAGCGCGGCGCCGCCGTCGCGCGCCCGCCGCAGGATGTCGAGCGCCGTGGCCGACGAGAGGTGGACCACGTGCGCCGCAGCGCCCGTCGCCTGGCAGAGCGACGCGAGCAGGGCGATCGCCTGGTCCTCCGCCTCTCGCGGGCGCGAGCGCAGGTAGGCGGCGTACGTGCGCGGATCCAGGCCGGCGATCGCCGCGCGCGCCGCGTCGATGGGGCCGGGGAGCTCGGCGTGGACGAGCAGCGGCGCGCCCGTGCCCGCGAGCACCTCGAGGGCCGCCCTGAGGTCCGCCTCGGCGACGTGGCCGAACTCCGCCACGCCCGAGTCGACCATGAAGCACTTGAAGCCGAGCGCGCCGGCCTCGAGCAGCGGGACCAGCTCTCCCGCGTTGCCCGGGACGGCGCCGCCCCAGAAGCCCACGTCGACGAGGCACCGGCCCTCCGCCGCGCGCGCCTTCTTCTCGAGGTGCGCGACCGTGGTCGTCGGCGGGATGCTGTTGAGGGGCATGTCGACGAGCGACGTGACGCCGCCCGCGGCCGCGGCGCGCGTCGCCGTCTCGAAGCCCTCCCATTCGGTCCGCCCGGGCTCGTTGATGTGCACGTGCGCGTCGACCAGCCCGGGCATCACCACCGCGCCTTGAGCGTCCACGACGGGGCAGCCCGCCGGCAGCTCGTCGTAGCCGGCGACGGAGACGATGGTGCCGCCCTGGATGTGCACCGAGGCCGGCCGCACGGCGCCCCCGGTGACCACCCGCAACCCGCGAACGATGAGGTCCGGCGTCATCAGGGACGCGATCGTACCACGGCGCCCCGCGGACCGAGGCGGACCGCTCGCCGAAGCGCGCATGCCCGCGCACGTCGAGGCGCGCGTGGGCCTGTCTGCGCGTCACGCCCTCTTCATGCGATCGATGAGCTCGGCGAGCTCGGCGCGCATGGCGTCCTCGGAAGGGGCGCGGTACCGGCGGAGGTGGCCGGGCAGGACCCACGTGAACCGGTGCTGGAGGAGGCGCTCCATCGAGCGGATCTGCTCCGCCCAGGAATACCAGCAGACGTCGCGCGACGCGTCGAGCCGCCCGAGCTCGCCGGAGAAGAACAGATGGTCCCCGGTGAAGAGGTATCGGTCCCGGAAGAGGAGCGCGACGCTGCCCCGCGTGTGGCCCGGGACGGGGATCAACGTGAGATCGGGCGCGAGGGCCACGGGGTCGAGCCCCTTGATCTTCACCTCGGCGAGCGCTGTTCCGTCGTCGATGTCGTCCTCGTGGATCACGCGATCGCACCCGAAGTTGTCGCGGAAGATCCGGTGATCGGCGACGTCGTCGCGGTGGGTGAGCACCAGGGTCCGGACGCCGCCGAGCTCGCGGATGCGCTTCATGAGCGGCCTGGCGGCGCGGGGCGAGTCGACGAGCACGTTGCCCTCGGGTCGCACGATGAGGTAGCTCGCCGCGCCAAAGGAGGACGACGAGGTATAGCCGCAATAATGGACATCCTCGTCGATCGGCTCGGGGAAGGAGAAGGTCGCGGCGGCCATCCCCGGCGCCGGTGCGGAGGTGCCGATGGAGGCGGTCGGACACGACACCAGCGCCATGGCCGCGCGGAGGTGCTCGTCCGGCGTCCCGGGCTGGCGAGCGACGACGCTCTGCTCGACGGCGGGCACGCGCGCGAACACCGAGGGAGCGAGCTGGCGGCATACGTCGCAGTCGATGCACGACCTGTCGACGAAGTAATCGCCGGGGGCGTTCTCCGGCAAGCGGTCCTCGAGGCGAGCCATCTCGTTATCTCAGGATGACACGCGGGCGGCGGGCGTGGGGGCGGATCCGCTGCGGCGACGTCCTTGGCGAACGGCCATCACTCCAGGCTTGGCGCGATCTCTCGTTGCGTGATGGCTGCATGAGGGCGAGCATGGATATCCAGGGAAGCTGGGTGAGTTGAAACAGGGAGTCTCGGGATACCGGCGCCTTGCTGGCCCGCTCTGTGCGCTCGGTCGACTGCGGGCCTGCCGGGCGGGCCGGCGGCCCTGGTCCCGGCGTGTGGCCGCCGCCTCGCGATCCGCGCGCCCCGGCGCCGCCTTGCGCGCGGCTTGAGCTCTCGCCGCGCTGCTCCTACGCTGCGCCGCGTGAGCGCCGCCGGCCGAGCTGCGCCGCACCCGAGCGGCGCGCCAGGGAGCACCCCCGTTCCCTGGGAGCCGCTCTTCCACGAGAAGAGCCGGCTCTACTGGCCCATCCGCCCCCTGGCCGAGGCGTTCGCGGGGTGCGCCGGCTGGCCGCCGGTCGAGGACTACAACCGGGCGCTCGGCGAGGGGTTCCCCGTGCGTTTTGCGGAGCAAAAGCCGCGGCCTCGCCGGCGCGGGCGGCGCGGGCCCGTCGACCCCTCGGCGCTCTACGACGCGCGCATCCACGTCGAGGGCTGCGTGCCGACGCGTCCGAGGAACTGGCACGACTTCCTCAACATGCTGGTGTGGGGCGCCTTCCCGCGCGCCAAGGCGGAGCTCCACGCGCGCCAGCACCGGGCGATCGCCGCGCGCCTCCATCCAGGCGCGGAGGCGCTCCCTCCGGCGCGCACGCGCGAGCTGGACGGGCTCGCGCTCCTCGACGAGGGCGGGCTCCTGCTGCTCTACAACAACGCGGGCGAGGCGCCCCTCCTCGGCGATGCCTCCGATCTGGAGCGCTGCGCCGGCGAGGTGCGGGACGCCGTGCAGCGGGGCGAGGCCGCGGCGCTCGTCTTCGGCCACGCGCTGTACGAGAGCCTCCTCCAGCGCGGACCGACGGTCTACGCGATGGTGCAGCCCATCCCGTGCGACGGCCCGCTGCCCGCCGCGCCTGCCGCGCTCGTGGCGCTGGCCGACGCGCGCCTCGGCGACGTGCTGCGGTCGCCCGACAGCTTCGCGCGCCCGGAGCGCAGCCCGCGCCTCCCGCTGGACGAGCGGGTCCTGTGCAAATGACGGCAAGTGACGGCAAGTGACGGCCGCTGCCGGGGGAGCGACGGCGCCCTGACCGTGCGAGGGGCTTGCCGCGGCGCGCAGCTCGACCGGAAGATGGCCGCCGCCATGACAGCGATCCGACTCTACGATCTCCAGGTGCGGGACGACCGCCGGCCGAGCCCCTTCTGCTGGCGGATCAAGTACGCGCTGGCCCACAAGGGCCTCCCGTTCGACACCGTGCCGATCGGGCTCACGGACATCCCCGCGATCGAGGGCGGCGCGCACAAGACCGTGCCGATCATCGACGATGGCGGAAAGACCGTCTCCGACTCCTGGGCGATCGCGGACCACCTCGACAAGGCGTATCCCGACCGGCCACCCCTCTTCGCCTCGCCGGCCGAGCGCGAGCTCTGTCGCTTCGTCGAGGCCAGCCTGTTCGTGAGCGCCGGCAGGTCGCTTCTGATGGGTTATGTGAAGGACATCCACGACCACGCCCACGAGCGAGATCGCGCCTACTTCCGGCAGACCCGGGAGAAGCTGCTCGGCTCCACGCTGGAGGAGCTGGCCAGCGGGCGCGCGGAGCGGCTCGACGCGGCGCGAGCCGGCTTCGATTCGGTCCGGCTCACGCTCAAGGGCGGTGCGCCGTTCCTCGCGGGGGCGAACCCTGGCTATGCGGACTACATCGTCGCGGGCTTGCTGCTCTGGGTGGGGTCGATCGCCACCGCCCCCTTCCTCAAAGCCGACGATCCCCTCCTCGTGTGGCTCGGCCGCGTCCAGGACCTCTACGGCGGCCTCGGCCGGACGAGCCCGCTGAACGCGATCGCCGCCTGAAGGCGGCCGCTCTTCGAGCGGGGCGCAGCGTCGTGCGCTACGGGCTCAGGGGCGCCGCCGCGCCGCGAGCGCATAGACGAGCGGCAGTCGGCGCTCGAACTTCTTCATGCGGAACTGCCCTGGCGGTCCTTCCACCATGTCCGGAAAGATGTCGTAGGGCGACCAGTCGAGCTCGCGCAGGCGCTCCAGCGTGAGGCCCGCGTCGAGGAGCGCCGACACCACCGTCCCGATCCCGTGGTTGAAGCCGACCTCCTTCAGCACCACGGGCGCGCTCCTGTCGGCGTACGTGCCTGTCTCCTCGGTGACGATCGGCTCCCCGTGTCCATCGTAGGCATAGGCGATCTGCTCGAATGCATTGTCGAAGGTCCACACGACAGGGTGGAACTCGACGAGGTGCAGGACGCCCCCGGGCTTCAGGCACGCCGCGGCCGCGCGCGCCCAGCGCGTCATGTCCGGGAGCCACCCGAGGACGCCGTACGAGGTGAAGACGATATCGAACGTCTCGCCGCCGAGGGCCGCGGGGGCGTCGTAGACGTTGGCCTCGACGAAGCGCGCGTCCACCGAGAGCTCCTTCGCCAGCCCGCGCGCCGCCGTGATGGCCTCGTCGGAGAGGTCCAGCCCGGTGACGCGGGCGCCCAGCCGCGCCCAGGAGAGCGTGTCCTGCCCGAAATGGCATTGCAGGTGGAGGAGCGTCTTTCCGCGCACATCGCCGACCTGCTCGAGCTCGATCGGCTTGAGAGAGCTCGCGCCGGCCCGGAACGAGTCCAGATCGTAGAATTTCGAGGCCACGTGCACGCGGGTGCGCGCGTTCCAGGCGGCGCGGTTCAGCGCAAACCAGTCGGCTTCGGACATGGGGAGCTTGTTATCACAACGTTCGTCGCCCGGGCCGCTTTGGATCGCTGCCGCGCTCGGACGCCGTCCCTGGGCTGGGACGTGCGCCCTTGGGCTCATCGCCGCTTCCACCCGTCGTCACGCCGCCACGACGGCGCTCTCCTCCTCGACAGCCGCCTTCGGGTCATACCCCAGGTTCGGCGACAGCCACCGTTCCACCTCCTCGACCGTCATCCCCTTGCGCTTCGCGTAGTCCGCGACCTGATCCCTGCCGAGGCGCCCCACCATGAAATACCGCGCCTTCGGGTGCGCCAGGTAGATGCCGCTGACGCTCGCCGCCGGCGTCATCGCGCAGCTCTCCGTCAGCTCGATGCCGACCGACGGCGCGTCGAGCAGCGCGAACAGCTTGCGCTTCTCGGTGTGATCCGGGCACGCCGGGTACCCGAACGCCGGCCGGATCCCCCGGTACTTCTCCTCGATGAGCTCCTCGCTCGTCAGCGCCTCTCCTGCGCCGTACCCCCAGTCCTTGCGCGCGCGCTCGTGGAGCAGCTCGGCGAACGCCTCCGCGAGCCGGTCCGCCAGCGCCTTCGCGATGATCGCGCTGTAGTCGTCCTTGTCCTTCTCGTACGCGCGCACGATCTCGTCGAGCCCGAGCCCCGCCGTCACCGCGAACGCGCCGACGTGATCGGCGAGCCCGCGCTCCCGCGGCGCCACGAAGTCGGCCAGCGACAGGTGCGGCCTCACCCCGCCCGCGGCCTTGTCGCCGCCGTCTCCGTCCTCCTCGGCGCCGCCCCGCCCCTTCACCTGCTGCTGGCGCAGCATGTTGAACCGGACGAGCTCCCGCTCCCTCGCCTCGTCCGCGTAGAGCACGATGTCCCGCTGCTCGCCGCTCGCCGGCCAGAAGCCGTAGACGCCCCGCGCCTCGAGCAGGCGACCCTCGATGATCCGCTGCAGCACCTTCTGCGCGTGATCGAACAGCTCGCGCGCCGCCTCGCCGTACTGCGGGTGCTCCAGGATCTGCGGGAACGGCCCCCTGAGCTCCCACGCGGTGAAGAAGAACGTCCAGTCGATGTACCTCGCGATCTCCGAGAGCGGCACCTCCACCACGCGGCGCCCCGTGAATGACGGCCTCGCGATGTCCTCGGGCCGCCACGCGATCTCGAGCCGCCCCCCGTCCGCCGCGGCGAGCGTCACGAGCGGCTTCGCCCGCTTCCTCGCGAAGAGCTCGCGCAGCCGGGCCTGCTCCTCCCGGTTCTGCGCGTCGAAGGCCGGCCGGTTCGCCCGATCGAGCAGGCTCGACACAACGCCCACGGCCCGCGACGCGTCGAGCACGTGCACCACCGTCCCGCTGAACTCCGGCGCGATCTTCACCGCCGTGTGCTGCCGGCTCGTCGTCGCCCCGCCGATGAGCAGCGGCAGCCGGATCCCGCGCCGCTCCATCTCGCGCGCCACGCTGACCATCTCGTCGAGCGACGGCGTGATGAGGCCGCTCAGCCCGATCATGTCGGCCTCCTCGCGCAGCGCCGCCTCCAGGATCCTGTCCTGGTGCACCATCACGCCGAGGTCGATCACCTCGTAGTTGTTGCACCCGAGCACCACGCCCACGATGTTCTTGCCGATGTCGTGCACGTCGCCCTTCACGGTCGCCATCACGATCTTCCCCTGCGACGACGAGCCCCCGGCGGCCTTCTCGGCCTCCATGAACGGCAGCAGGTGCGCGACGGCGCGCTTCATCACGCGGGCGCTCTTCACCACCTGCGGCAGGAACATCTTCCCGGCGCCGAACAGCTCGCCGACGGTCTTCATCCCGTCCATCAGCGGCCCCTCGATGATGGAGAGCGGCTTGTCGTACTTCCTCCGCGCCTCCTCCACGTCCGCCTCGATGAAGTCGACGAGCCCCTTCACGAGCGCGTGCGAGAGCCGCTCCTCGACCGGGCCGTCGCGCCAGGCGAGGTCGAGCTCCTTCTTCTTGCCCTTGCCCTTCACCTGCTCGGCGAGCTCGACGAGCCGCTCGGTCGCGTCCGGGCGCCGGTTGAAGAGGACGTCCTCCACCCGCTCGAGCAGGTCTTTCGGGATGTCCTCGTAGACCGCGAGCTGCCCCGCGTTCACGATGCCCATGTCCATTCCGGCCCGGATCGCGTGGAACAGGAAGGCCGAGTGCATCGCCTCGCGGACGACGTTGTTCCCGCGGAACGAGAACGACAGGTTCGACACGCCGCCGCTCACGCGCGCCCCCGGGCAGGTCGCCTTGATGATCCGCGTCGCCTCGATGAAATTCTTCGCGAAATCGCAGTGCTCCTCGATGCCGGTCGCGATCGCGAGGATGTTCGGGTCGAAGACGATGTCCTGCGGATCGAAGCCCGCCTCCTCGGTGAGCAGCCTGTACGCGCGCTGGCAGATCGCGACCTTGCGCTCCACCGACTCGGCCTGGCCGATCTCGTCGAAGGCCATCACCACGACCCCCGCCCCGTAGCGCCGCACGGCGCGCGCCTTCTCGAGGAAGTCCTCGGGCCCCTCCTTGAGGCTTATCGAGTTGACGATCCCCTTGCCCTGGATGCACTTGAGCCCCGCCTCGATGACCGACCACCTCGAGCTGTCGACCATGATCGGGATGCGGGCGATCTCGGGCTCGGTGGCGACGAGGTTCAGGAAGGTCGTCATCGCCTGCTCGGAGTCGAGCATGCCCTCGTCCATGTTCACGTCGAGGAGGTTCGCCCCGCCGCGCACCTGATCGAGCGCCACCTCCAGCGCGGTCGTGAAGTCGCCCTTCTTGATGAGCTCCATGAACCGGGCCGAGCCGGTCACGTTGGTCCGCTCGCCGATCATCAGGAAGTTCGTTTCGGGGCGGATGACGAGCGTCTCCAGGCCGGCGAAGCGCCCGAAGCCGTCGCGCTCCACGGGCACGGGCCGCGGCCGCAGATCCGCCGTCGCCCGGACGATCGCGCGGATGTGATCCGGCGTCGTCCCGCAGCAGCCGCCGACGATGTTCACGAGCCCGCTCTCCGCGAACTCCGCGAGCAGCCGCGACGTCGTCTCCGGGAGCTCGTCGTACTCGCCGAACGCGTTGGGGAGGCCCGCGTTCGGGTAGCAGCTCACCCGCGCCCGGGCGAGCTTCGCGAGATCCACGAGGTACGGCCGCATGTCGCTCGCGCCGAGGGCGCAGTTGAGGCCCACGCTGAGCGGGCTTGCGTGCTCCACGCTCGTCCAGAAGGCGTCGATCGTCTGGCCGGAGAGCGTCCTGCCGCTCCTGTCGGTGATCGTCACGCTGAGCAGGATCGGCAGGCGCCGCCCCCTCTCCGCGAAGACCTCCTCCATCGCGACGAGGCACGCCTTCATGTTCAGCGTGTCGAGGAACGTCTCCGCGAGGATCACGTCGACCCCGCCGTCGACGAGCCCGCGCACCTGCTCCGCGAACGCCCGCCGCAGCTCGTCGAAGCCGACGGCGCGGAACGACGGGTCGCTCACGCTCGGCGAGATCGACAGCGTCTTCGGCGTCGGCCCCATCGCGCCCGCGACGAAGCGCGGCTTGCCGGGCGTGCGCGCCGTCCACGCGTCGGCCGCCTTCCGGGCGATCTGGGCCGCGGTCAGGTTGATCTCGTAGGCGAGCGACTCGAGCCGGTAGTCGGCCTGGGCGATCGAGGTGCCCGTGAAGGTGTTCGTCTCGATGATGTCGGCGCCGGCGTCGAGGTACGCTCCGTGGATCTCGGAGATGACGTCCGGCCGCGTCAGCACGAGGAGATCGCTGTTGCCCTTGAGGTCGATCGCGTGATCGCGGAAGCGCTCGCCGCGGTAGTCGGCCTCGCCCAGGCGGTAGCGCTGGATCATCGTGCCCATCGCGCCGTCGAGGCACAGGATCCGGCGTTCGAGGAGCTCCTCGATGCGCGCGGGGCGTTCGCTTCCGTTCATGGCTCTGCTCATATTTAATCTATCAATCCGGATTAACGGATTGTAATCTGCCGGGCCTGCCTGCCGGCGTCAAGCGTCGCCTGCGAGCGGGCGATGGCGGCGGTCCCTGCCGCGGGCTCATCCGTGGACGCAGTGCCATGCTGCTGGATGAGCGGCCGGGTGGACGCGTCTGGGCGCGCACTGGCGGCTGGGCGCGCGGGGCGAACGGCGCGCTGGCGGTCATCCCTGGACGAAGGGGCGGCCAGGGCGCCGCCTGACGCGGCTCCGGCTGAGGCACTGGCGGACATCGCTGAAGGTGCGTATCTTTGGCGAGCCCTGAGCACCCCACCCCAGGGCACGGCCGGCCGGGCTCACCGCACGGTTCGCCTTCCGGCGGGGCGAGCGCCCCGTCAGAGACAGGACCTGCCGTCCCCCGCCGACAAAGCACGCAGAGGAGATTCCAGGATGATCACGATCACGCAGAAGGCAGCCGAGAAGGTGATGGAGATCGCGACAGCGGAGGAGCTGCTGGGGCAGGGGTTGCGCCTGCGCGTCGTGGGCGGTGGGTGCGCCGGCTTCTCGTACGACCTGTACTTCGAGGACAAGCCGACGGAGTTCGACGAGGAGTTCGAGGACAGGGGAATCAAGCTCTACATCGACCCGTTGAGCTTCCAGTACCTCGATGGCACGGAGATTGATTACGTGGAAGGCCTCCACGGCTCGGGCTTCAAGTTCAGCAACCCGTCGGTGAAGAGCACCTGCGGCTGCGGCTCCTCGTTCTCCGTCTGATCTCCGTCCGATTCCGTCAGTTCCGTCAGTTCCGTCGGATCGGGCGCTCGCCCTCTTCGCGGGCGTCGCTTCCGTTCTGGCTCGCGCCGCTCGTCCCCCGAGCGGCCTACGCGAGATGCACACGGGCCGCGTGAGCGCGTCTGCCCGGAGCATCGCGGCCTTCCTGGCTCTCTAGCGCCTTCGGTTTGGCTCGTCCCTCGCTCGGGCGCGCCTGAGGCGCGTGCGCCAGCGCTTCGCAGCCATGGTGTACAAGCTGCCCGCCCGGGGCGGCATGCCAGCTGCATCGCAGCCTGGGTGGGCTGCTCTCTTCGGAATCTCGAACCAACCACTCCGGCGGCAAGTGCCGGCGGAGCGATCAACGCGATCGAGGCCCGGCCCCGGCCGACCTCGACAGCAGGAGACGGGGTCCGGCGTCGGCCGGCCTCACCAATCGAACCGGGGTCTTCGGACCTCGAAGGAAACCCTGTGCAAACGTCCCGAGATCAGGCCAGCGCGGTTTCGCGCTACATCACGCATGTTCGGCAGATCCCGGAGCTGTCGCGCGAGGAAGAAGTCGAGCTCGCTCGACGGTGGCGGGACCACGGCGACGAGCAGGCCGCAGCCGCGCTCGCGCTCGCAAACCTGAGGCATGTTGTCTCGATAGCGATCAGCTACCGGCGTTACGGGATCCCGCTCGCCGACCTCATCGCCGAGGGGAACTTCGGGATCGTCCACGCGATCCGCAAGTACGACCCGGACCGCGGAAACCGCTTCGTGACCTACGCGGCCTACTGGATCCGGGCGTACATCCTGAACCACGTCATCCACTCCTGGAGCCTGGTCGGCGTGGGCTCGGGCCCGCTCCGCTCGAAGATGTTCTTCCGGTTGCGGCGAGAGCGGGCGCGCATCGCGGGCCTCGTGGGCGAGGGGGAGGAGGGGGATCGGCTGCTCGCCGAGAAGTTCGGCGCGCCCGCGGAGAAGGTGCTGGAGATGGCTCACCGGCTGGAGGCCCGGGACGTCTCGCTCGACACGAAGGTGTTCGAGGACGGCGCCCGGTCGCTGGTCGACACGCTGCCCGCGGACGATCAGGACCAGGAGGAGCGCTTCTCGCGCGCCGAGGAGGGGGCCCTGCTCCGGGAGCGGCTGACGCAGGCGGTGGAGAACCTCGACCCGCGCGAGCGGTACATCGTCGAGACCCGGATGATGGCGGATCCCGAGGAGGAGCTGTCGCTCGCCGAGATCGGGCGTCGCCTGGGCGTGTCGCGCGAGCGGGCCCGGCAGCTCGAGGCGCGCGCCAAGAAGAAGCTGCGCGACCGCCTCCAGCCGCTGGCAGCGTAGCGACTTGCCACAGGTGAGCGGCAGGCGAGCACAAAAGCACGAAGCCCCGCCGGGGCGGAGCTTCGTGGTCGCAGGAGACGTAAGCCGAGTTCTGTTGCGCGGGGAGTCGCCCCCCTCGCGCCGGCGATCATTCCTCTAGGACGCGCGTCGCCACGCGCCTCAAGCAGCCAACCCGGAGGCCTGGGGCGGGCAGCCCTTGCCGCGGCGGCTGTCGCCGTCGCAGACGCCTCCCTACGCGGCCTTGCTCCAGGTGGGGTTTGCCGTGCCGCCCTTGTTGCCAAGGGCGCGGTGGGCTCTTACCCCGCCGTTTCACCCTTGCCGCGCGGCGAGCCAGCGGAGGCTCGGAGCCCAGCCCATCCGGGCTGGAGGCTCGTTGCCCTTGCGAAGCGCGCGGCGCGGCGGTCTGTTCTCTGTTGCACTTTCCTCGAGATCGCTCTCACCGGGCGTTACCCGGCACCCTGCCCTGCGGAGCTCGGACTTTCCTCCCGCGGCCGGGTTTCCCCGTCCGCCGGCGATCGCCTGTCCCGCTGCGACGCGGCGAACATAGTCAAGAGCCGGCCGAACGCCAACACCTGAGGTCGGAGAACGGGCTGCGCGACTGCAGGCCATGGAGCGTCGTGCCCTGTACGTTCAAGGACAAGCTCCGGCGGTGACACCGCGCGTGGCGCAGCTGCTCTCCTGCTCGTGGTCAGCGCTCGTGGTCAGCGCTCGTGTTCAGCGCTCGTGTTCAGCGCTCGGGGACAGCGCCGCTCCTCGTCAGGTTCAGGTGCGGCGGAGCTTCTGCGCCATCTGGGCGCCAAGCTCGGCCGAGCGGTTGGACGCCGCCTCGACCGCGTCGATCAAGGTGCGGCGGAGGCCGCCTGCCTCCAGCGTGTGGAGCCCCGCGATGGCCGTGCCGCCGGGGCTCGTCACCATGTCCTTCAGGCGGCCGGGGTGCTCGCCGGTCTCGAGCTGGAGCTTGGCGGCGCCGTACACCGTCTGCGCCGCGAGCAGCAGCGCCGCGTCCCGGCCGAGGCCGACCTTCACGCCGCCGTCCGCGAGCGCCTCGATCATCAGCATGACGTAGGCGGGGCCGCTGCCCGACAGGCCGGTCACCGCGTCGAGCAGCGACTCGTCGAGCACGACGACGCGGCCGACCGCCTGGAACAGGGTCCGCGCGATCTCGACGTCCTCGCTCGTGGCGTGGCTGCCGGCGGCGATCGCCGTGGCGCCGGCGAGCGCGATCGCCGCGGTGTTCGGCATGCTGCGGATGACGCGCGCTCCCTCGGGCAGGCGCGCCTCGATGGCGTCGATCGGCACGCCGGCCGCCACCGAGATCACGACGTCCGAGCGGCCGAGCCCCGACGAGATGGGGGCGAGGATGCGATCGACGATCTGCGGCTTGACGGCGATGACGAGGACGTCGGCCCACTGGCAGAGCGCCTCGTTGTCCTCGGTGGTCTCGATGCCGTAGCGCCCGCGGAGAAAGGAGAGCCGCTCGCTCTTGAGATCGCTCGCGCGGATCTGCTCCGCGCCCACGGCGCCCCCCTGGACGAGGCCGCGGATGAGCGCCTCGGCCATGTTTCCGCCGCCAAGAAACCCGATCTTGCGCCCTCGCAGCAGACCCTCATCGCTCGCCATCGCTCGCCTCCAGGAGCGCGCACCCTAGCAGCCTTGCCGAGCGCGCGGCTCAAATCTCGACGGACGCCGCCGCGCGGCTGCGTGTCGCGCGTGCCGCGCGTGCCGCGCGTCCCGCCATGGACGGGCAGGCAGGCGCGGCGCCCGCTCGCGCGGACCGAGGAGAGCGCTCTTGTCAGCCGAGGCTGCGGCGTTATTGGTGCGGCGGAATGAACGCAGTCGGTCCCATGTTCGTCGATGGCAAGACGGGACCCTTCGACTGCCCGACGGAGATTTCATGATTCAAGCGGTTTCCTCTCGCCCTCGCGCTTCGGCCCTCGCGCTGCTCACGGCGGCGGCGATGGCCATCGGCGGTTGCGGTCAACAGGCCCACGCCACGCCTCCTTCCACCCAGGCCGCCGCCTCGCCGCAGGCCGCGGCGCCGCCGGTCGCGACCGTGACGCTCCCGCCGACGACGGCGCCGGTGCCGGCCACCTTCGATGTCGCCGCCCTGTCGGAGCGGGTCAAGCCGATGGTCGTCAACATCACGACGACGCATGAGGTCAAGGGGTCCGAAGGGCTCGACCCCTTCCAGTTCTTCTTCGGTCCGCAAGGCGGCGGACGGCTCAACCCGCGGGGCCAGCAGCCGACGCAGACGGCGCTCGGGACCGGCTTCATCATCGACCCGAGCGGCTACGTCGTGACGAACGAGCACGTCATCCACGACGCGTCCGGCGTCCGCGTGCGGCTCGCCGACGAGCGGGAGTTCGAGGCCGAGGTCGTCGGCCGCGATCCCAAGCTCGATCTCGCGCTCCTCCGCCTGAAGGGCGCGACCGGCCTGCCTGTGGCGCCGCTCGGGGCGAGCGAGCAGCTGCGGGTCGGCGAGCACGTGCTCGCGGTCGGCAACCCCTTCGGGCTCGGCCACACGGTCACGCTCGGCATCGTCAGCGCGAAGGCGCGCGCGATCGGCGCGGGGCCGTACGACGACTTCATCCAGACCGACGCGTCGATCAACCCGGGCAACAGCGGCGGCCCGCTGTTCAACTGGCGGGGCGAGGTCGTGGGCATCAACACCGCGATCCGGGCGGGCGCGAACGGGATCGGCTTCGCGATCCCGATCGACGCGCTGAAGGACGTGCTCCCGCAGCTCCGCGAGAAGGGCTTCGTCGAGCGCGGCAAGCTCGGCCTCCTGTTCCAGCCCGTCACGCGCGATCTCGCCGCGGCGCTCCAGCTCGACGGGCCTCGGGGCGCGCTCGTCGCCGAGGTCGAGCCGGGCGGCGCGGCCGCGCGCGCCGGCATCAAGCCGGGCGACGTGATCGTGAACGTGAACGGCGTCCCCATCCACCACGCCGAGGAGCTGCGGCGCAACGTGGCGCGCAACGCGCCCGGCTCGGAGATCGCGGTGACGCTGGTGCGCGCCCAGAAGCAGCAACAGGTCGTGGCCAAGCTGGACGCGCTCCAGGACGAGGAAGGCGACGCGGCGAGCCGCGCGCGGCCGAGCCAGGGCGCCCGGCCCGAGCGCCAGCTGAGCGCCGAGAAGCTCGGCATCCAGGTCTCCGAGGCCCCGGGCGGCGGCGTGCGGGTCGACGGGTTCGCCTCGGGCAGCAAGGTCCAGGAGATCGAGGTGGGCGACGTGATCCTCGAGGTGAACGGCGCCCCGGTGAAGGACGTCGCCGGGCTCCGGGCGGCCATCGCCAAGCTCAAGGACGGGTCCGTCGCCCTCCTCAAGGTGCGGCGCGGGAAGCTCGTCCAGTTCGCGGCCGTGCCGATCTCCGCGCGCTGATCCCGCGCCGGGCGCGGCTTTCGCGGGCCGGCCTGCGCCAGCCGCGCCGACCGCGCCACCCCCATTCCCGCGTCACCCCACGCCTTGCTGCCGGTCGGTGGTGTCCTCTCCACCCAGCGGCGCCTTCCCGGCGCGCGCCGCCTCCGCGAGCGCGCGCTTCTCCGCCTCCGTCTGCTTCACGCGCTGCTCGAGCACGTCGGTGCCGAGGTAGCGGAAGACGTAGACCCCCCCGACGAACATGCAGAGGAACAGGGTGAGCACCCGCCAGAGGACGACGTACGGCACCACGAACGCGCCGTGGACCCAGGGCGACATGAGCGCGTTCGAGCCGAGCTCGGCGACGCCGCTCGCGCCGGGCGTGGGGGTCATGTAGAGCGCGAAGTTGAGCAGCGTCTGGATCAGGACGACCTGCACGATCGGCGGGCCCACCGAGACGAACGTCGAGGGCGAGGTCGGAATGCCGAGCCCGAGCAGGATGAAGTAGGCGACGGCGAACCGCGAGCAGAAGAAGCCGAACGTGAGCAGCAGCGCGGCGGCGTAGGCGCGCTTTCCGCGGCGCATGTAGATGCGGAAGCCGCGGTGGAACTCGTCCACGCCGAGCAGCAGGCGCGCGGTCGTGGCGCCGGGGGCGGCGAGCGCGGCCTCGGCGCGGGCCCGCAGCCGGGGCACGCGCCGGGCGCCTCGCAGGGCCGCGCGCAGGAGCTTCCCGAGCGGCACCGACAGCGCGCGGACGATCCCCTTGAGGAGCGGCGGGTACGCCGCCGCGGCGATGAGCGCGACGAGGGCCGAGCCGAACATCACGACGGTGAAGAGGAGCAGCCACTCGATCTGAGCGCCCGCCTGCACGACCAGCATCCCGCCCTGCTGCAGCACGAAGATGACCACGGCAGACAGGAGGAAGAAGGTGATCGTGCACGAGGCGGTGAGCAGCTCCGCCGTGGCCACGTCGACGAGCCGCATGCCGCCGTGCACGAGCACGGCGGCCTGCGACGGCGCCGCGCCGGCCTGTCCGGGGGTCACCCCGGCGCAGAACATCAGCACGAACTCCGAGGTCACCGCGGTACGGACGCGGAGCTCGGGCCAGAGGACGCGCCCGAGGGTCCAGATCCTGAGGCCTCCGAACACGCCCTCTTGCAGCGCCAGCACGGCGCCGACGAGCAGCCAGCCCGGGCGCACGTGCGCGAACGCGGCGGCGAGGCTCGCCTGCTTGTCGTGGATCTCGCTGTAGAGGACGTAAGCGAACGACGCGAGCGTCAGCGTGACGATGACCTGGATGCCTCGGATCAGGGTGGCGCGGTTCATACAGGGGCACGCAGCCGGGGTGATCGCATGCGCACGCCCCTATACCCTGTCGCCGGCGCTCGCGACCGTCATGCCTGCGCTCCTCCGGATCGACCCCCCTCCCGTGGCGGCCCCGACCACACGGCGCACGCGCGCCGGGTGCGAAGGCCGCTTCGCGCAGGCGCTCCTCGCTCGCCGCGCTCCCCGGGCTCGTCCAGCGGGCCGCGTTCGCCGCCGTCCGCCGCCGTCGCTCCGTCGAATCGCCACGCGCATCCGTGCCTTTCGAGGCCAGGTCGAGGAGATGTCTATTGCGTCGCCGGGGGCGGCTCGCGATGCTGCGAGCCTCATGGCGGCACGAAAGATCGCTATCAGTACCGGCGGAGGCGACGCGCCGGGGCTCAACGCTGTGATCCGCGCGGCCACGCTCGGCGCGCTCGAGCGTGGCTGGGAGGTGTGGGGGATCCGGCAGGGGTACCGCGGGTTGCTCGACGACGCTCCGGACGGGCTCATCCGCCTGGATCGCGAGCGGGTCCGGGGCATCGCGCACCTCGGGGGCACCATCCTGGGCACCGCGAACCGCGGCGATCCGTTCCACTACCCGACGCCTGGCGAGCACGGGCTCGTGCCGCGGGATCGATCCGAGGATCTCGTGCGGCGGTTTCGCGCGGAGGGGTTCGACGCGCTCATCTCGGTGGGCGGAGACGGATCCATGCGGATCGCGCACCAGCTGCTCCAGCGCGGGCTGCCCCTCGTCATCGGCGTACCGAAGACGATCGACAACGACGTCTGCTGCACGGACCTCACGTTCGGCTTCGACACGGCGGTCTCCATCGCGACCGAGGCGCTCGACCGGCTCCACACCACGACCGAGGCGCACGAGCGGATCATGGTCGTGGAGGTGATGGGGCGGCACGCGGGCTGGATCGCGCTCAACGCCGGGATCGCCGGCGGAGCCGACGCCATCCTGATCCCGGAGATCCCGTTCCGGTTCGAGGCGATCGCCGAGAAGATCCGCCTGCGGGAGTCGCGCGGGCGCCGCTTCTCCATCGTCGTGGCGGCCGAGGGGGCGTACGCGCAAGGGGGTGAGCTGATCATCAAGGACGCGGGCGACGCGTTCCGCCGCACCGCCGTGCTCGGGGGCGTGGCCGAGCGCGTGGCCAAGGAGCTCGCGGCCCGCACCGGCAAGGAAGCGCGCTCGATGGTGCTCGGCCACCTCCAGCGGGGCGGCGGCCCCACGACGGCGGATCGCTTGCTCGCCCTCCGCTTCGGCGCGGCCGCGGCGCGCTGCCTCGTCGAGGACTGCGGCAGCGGGATGGTGGCGCTGCGCTCGAACCGGATCGAGCTCGTCCCCCTCGAGGAGGTCGCCGGCAAGACGAAGACGGTGCCGCTCGACTCGGACACGGTCGTCACGGCCCGTGAGATGGGGCTGTGCTTCGGAGACGAGGCGCCCGGCCACTTCGTCGCGCCCTGATCGGCGAACGCGCGGGTCTTCCGCTGTCTCCCTGCTCCCCGGCGAGAGTCATGTAGGATTGTGCGGTATCGCCCCCGGGCCGGGCGATTTCCGCTCGGCGCCCCGCCGGCAGGATTGGCAGGCGGGCGGCGGCCGCGCGATCTGAGCTGCGCTGCCAGCCTCGTGTTTGACACTCGTTGAAGGGGGCCGATATCTTGGTTTCCCCTCCGAACCCGCGCACACCCCGGAACATGACGAAAGTCCTCGTATTTGAGAGCGATCCGGCGTTTGCCGGGGAGCTCCGCACGGAATTGGGCCGCCTCGGCTGCACCGTTCAGGTCGTCGACGACGGCAACGTCGGCCTGCAGGCGGCCGCGGCCGAGCGCCCCGACCTCATCCTGCTGTCGATCGAGCTGCCGCGCATGAACGGCTTCTCGGTCTGCAACAAGCTCAAGAAGGACGTGCAGCTCAAGGACGTCCCGCTCGTCATCATGTCGAGCGAGTCGAGCGAAGAGACGTTCGAGCAGCACCGCAAGCTCAGGACGCGCGCGGAGGACTACATCCACAAGCCGATCGCGTTCGGCGAGCTCCTCGAGCACATCCGCAACTACGTCCCGATCGACGGGGACGACGCGGAGGCCGATCCGATCATGATCGATGAGGCCGAGGTGCTCGAGGCCGACATCGACGAGGACTCCGGCGATCCCACGATCATCACGGCCGCCGTGGGCTCGGACGGCACGCCCGGGAGCGTCGCGCCTCCGCCCGTCGTTGCGCCGTCGGTCCCGCCGCCCGTGCCGAGGCCGCCGTCCGCGGCGCCGCCGCCGCCTGCCGCCGCCACGCCGTCCGCGGTACCGCCGCCGCCCGCGCCGAGGCCGCCGTCCGCGGTGCCGCCGCCTGCCGCGCCGAGGCCGACGTCCGCGGCGCCGCCGCCTGCCGCCACACCGTCTGCCGTGCCGCCGGCGCCGCCTGCCGCCGTTGCGCAGGATCGTGCCCGGGCTTCAGCTCCGCCGAGGCCCCCGCAGGGCGCCGCGGCGCGGTCGGACGCCCGCAAGTCGGACGAGGACATCGAGGAGTTCATCGGCGGCGCGTTCACCCGGCTGATCCGCGACGAGGAGGAGGAGCGCACCGACGTCAGGCCCTCGGTTGCGCCGTCGTCTCGGACGCTGGCGCCCACGAAGACGCCCGTGCCGGCCTCGGCGCCGCCGCCCGTGAGCTCGTCGCCGGTGGCCGCGTACCGGGCTCCCGTCTCCGAGCGCGGTGCCGCGTACCGGGCTCCGGTCTCCGAGCGCGGTGCCGCGTACCGGGCTCCGATCTCCGAGCGCGGGCGGTTGACCCCTGCGCCCCCCGCGCCGCCTCGCTCCGACGCCGACACGGCCGAGATCGAGCGTCTGCGTGGCGAGCTGGACAGGTCCAAGGGAGAGATCGTCCGCCTCACCAAGGAAGTCGCGGCTGCGCGCGCGACCTCGCTCCGCCTCGAGGGCGAGCTCTCCTCGGCGAACGACGGCAGCCAGGAGGCGGCCCGCCTGCGGCGCGAGCTCGACGAGCTCAAGGTGAAGCTCGCGTCCGGCGCCGGCGCCGGCTCCAGGCCCGGCGGCGTGTCGAGCCGCGAGTTCCTGGATCTGCGCGAGGCGCTCAACAAGAAGGACAAAGAGATCCTCGCGCTCCGCGACCAGATGTCGCGCAAGGACAAGGAGCTGCTGGAGCTCCGGGATCAGTCGCTGTCGCTCGAGCGAGAGAAGGCCGATCAGGTCGACAGGATCCTGGAGCTCGAGCGCGCGAGCGAGGACCTCGACGGACAGGTCGCGTCGCTCCGCGCGGACAAGGAGCTCGCCGCGAAGCGCGCGGACGACTTCAAGGCGCGCGCGGAGAAGCTGCAGGGGCAGATCGCGGCCCGCGACGCCGATCTCTCGTCGGCCCGGCAGGCGCTGATGGACGCGGAGGCGGCGCACACGGAGGCGCTGCGCGCGGCGGCGGACGAGAAGACGCAAGCGATCGCCGCCGTCGAGGCCTCGGCGCAGCGCGAGCTCGAGGAGAGCGCGCAGGCGGAGCGCGAGCGCTTCGAGCAGGCGGCCTCGGCGCACCGGGCGGAGGTGGAGCGGCTCAACGCCGAGCACGCCGCCCGGCGCGAGCAGCAGGCCGCCGAGCACCGCGCCGCCATCGAGAAGCTGACCAGCGAGCACGCCGGCGCCATCGAGAAGCTGACCGGCGAGCACGCCGGCGCCATCGAGAAGCTGACCGGCGAGCACGCCACGGCGCTCGACCGCCTCCGGGCCGAGCATGCGGCGGCGGCGGAGGGGGCGAAATCCGAGCACGCCGCCGCCATGGAGGGGCTGCGGGCCGAGCACGCCGGGGCGCTCGACGCGTCGAGGCGCGAGCACGAGGCCGCCGTCGAGGCGCTGCGGCGCGAGCACGAGGCCGCGACGGAGCGGCGCGACCGGGAGCACGCCGCCGCGCTGGACGCGGCGCGGAGCGAGCACGCCGCCGCCGTGGAGCGCGCCCAGGCGGAGCACGCCGCCGCGCTCCAGGGGGCGCGCGACGAGCACGCCGCCGCGCTCGAGAAGCAGCAGGCCGCGCACGCGTCCGCGCTGGAGGCGCTGCGGGGCGAGCACGCGTCCGCGCTGGAGGCGCTGCGGGGCGAGCACGCGCGCGCCCTCGAGGGGCTCCGGAGCGAGCACGCGGACGAGAACGGACGGCGGGATCGCGAGCACGCGTCCGCGCTGGAGTCGCTGCGGGGCGAGCACGCGCGCGCCCTCGAGGGGCAGGCCGAGGAGCATGCGCGGGCGATCGCGCAGCAGACGGAGGAGCACGCGAGGGTGCTCGCGGCCGCGCGAGAGAGCTTCGCAACGCAGCTCGCGGCGCGGGAGCGCGAGCTCATCGACGAGCGCGAGCAGGCCGTCCGCGACGCCGAGCAGGCCCACGCGAAGCGGGTGGCCGAGCTCGAGGCGCGCGCCGCCGAGCGGCAGGCGCAGCTCGAGGCCGCGCACGCGCAGGCGCTCGCCGACACGCGCGCGGCGCACCAGGCCGAGACCGCCGAGCGCGAGGCCGCCTGGGCGGCGCAGCGGCGCGAGCTGGACGAGGTCGCCCGCGGGCTCTCCACGGAGCTCGGGCAAGCGCGCAGCCAGATCGCGGACCTCGAGGCCCGGACGCAGGAGCTCGATCGGCAGCTGGAGCAGCGCGCGGGCGAGCTCTCCGCGGCCGCCGCGGAGCGCGAGCGCTTGCTGGGCGAGCTCGCCGAGCGGGCGCAATCCATCGAGGCGCTCCAGGGCCGGCTCGCCGAGGCGGAGCGGCGTGGGAGCGAGCTCGGCGCTCAGCTCTCGCAGCGGACCGAGGAGCGCGACACCCTGCGGGCGCACGGCGAGCAGCTCACCGAGCAGCTGGCCGTCGAGCGCGCCCGCCTGCAGAAGGCGCGCTCGAAGTGGGGTGAGGACCGCGTCTCGCTCGAGCGCGCGCGGGAGGCGCTCGCCGCGGCGCTGTCGCAGATCGATCAGGCCGAGGCGCTCTCGATCGAGTGAGCCATCGGCGCTCCCTGGAGGGCGCTCGGGGCGATCAGCGCGAGAGCGCGGCCGCCCCGAACGCCTCGGGGAGCAGCGCCGACAGCGAGGTGGTCCGCGGCGCCACGCCGCCGGCCTCGGCGGCGATCAGGCGGATCGGGAAATCCACGGCGAACTCGGCGAGGGTTTGCCTGCACATACCGCACGGGCTGCCGAGCACGGGCCCGCTGGTGGCGACGGTGAGCGCGATCGGATCGCGCTCGCCGGCCGCGACCATCTGCACGATGGCGGAGCGCTCTGCGCAGATGGTGAGCCCGTACGAGGCGTTCTCGACGTTGCAGCCGGTGAACACGCGGCCGGATCGCACGAGGATCGCCGCGCCCACCCGGTAGCTGGAGTACGGCGCGTGCGCCCGCGTCCGGACGGCGAGGGCGGCCTGGTCGAGCGCGTCCCAGTCGATCGTCTGCGCCGCTTCAGCCGAGGCGAGCGCGTCGCCGGCGTCGCGCGGAGGGCGGCTCACGACGCAAAGCTCCCGGCCGCGACGTCGGCGCCGACGCGGCGGACCCACGCCGAGAGCAGCGCCGTGAACCGGGCGCGCGCCTCCCGGGCGGTCTCCTCGACCTCCTTGTGGTCGAGCTCGCGCTTGGTCAGCCCCGCGGCGAGGTTCGTGACGCACGAGATGGCCGCGGCGGGCACGCCCATGTGCCTGAGCGCGATGATCTCCGGGACCGTGCTCATCCCGACCGCATCGGCTCCGAGCGTGCGCAGCATCCGGATCTCGGCGGGCGTCTCGTACGTCGGTCCGAGCAGCGCGGCGTAGACCCCCTCGCGCAGGGCGACGCCCGCGTCGCTCGCCGCCGTCTTCGCGAGCTCGAGCAGCCTGGGATCGTGCGCGTAGGTCATGTCGGGGAAGCGCTTGCCGAGCGCCTCGTCGTTCGGCCCGACCAGCGGGTTCGCTCCCATCAGGTTCAGGTGATCGGTGAGCAGCATGAGATCGCCGGCGGCGAACCCCGGGTTGATTCCGCCGGCCGCGTTGGTCAGGAGCACGGCGCGACAGCCGAGCCGGGCGAGCACCCGCACGCCGAACACCACCTTCGCCAGCGGGTGCCCCTCGTAAACGTGCGCGCGCCCCTGCAGGCAGGCGACCTGCACGTCCCCGACGCGGCCGGCGCACAGGAAGCCAGGGTGCCCGGCGACGGCCGGACGGGGCATGCCGGGGATGTCCGCGTAGGGCACCTTCACCAGCTCGGCGAGCTCGTCGCCCCAGCCGCCGAGCCCTGATCCGAGCACCACACCGACGCGCGGAGGGGCTGGAATTCGTTCGAGAATGACACGCGCGGCTTCGTCGAGCTCAGGCAGGAGGGTCACCGTGACAAGCTACCCCAGGGCGGCGCAAAGGGTAAACGTCGCAGAGGTAACGTCGCAGATGCACGGCGGCGCCGCGCGTGATAGGGTCGCCGCCCTTTCGGGGCAAGTGACGACGATGGGCACCAAGATCGAAGATTTCTTGAAGGAAAAGAAGATCGACCCCCGCCGCATCATCGCGGCGTCGGTGAAGATCGAGCGGCTGCAGCCGGAGGATCGGGCGATCCGCCTGACCAAGCGGCTGGCGCGTGGCAGCGAGGACGCCGCCAAGAAGAAGGAGGCGGCCAGCGCCAAGAAGCCGCGCAGCGGTCGTCCCGTGACCGACCGCACGCTGAACGCCGCGCTGCAGGGCAAGCCGATCAGCGGCCCCGCGAAGACGCGCGTGCTTCGCGCGGTCAACCGGCTCCTGGAGCAGAAGAAGCAGGAGAAGGTCGAGCTGTCGGCGCTCTTCGACCTGCCCAAGAAGGGCGGCGCGGCGGGGGCCGAGGCCGCGGGCTGAAGCCGACGGGGACGACCCGGACGGCGCCGCGATCTCGACTCGCCCGGCTGGAGCGCTCGTCGGCCTGAGGCCGGCGCGGGCTCCAGCCGGGCCCCTTTTTGTCAGGGGCCAAGGCGCTCGCTACACGCGATCGCGGCGGCGGGAGCCCAGATCGAGCAGGTCGGCGGCGACGAGGGCCACGGTCAGCGATACGGCGATGAAGATCATGCGCCGGAAGGTCGCGCCAATGTGGCACAAGGAACAACTTTTCTGCGTTCGGCGTAACCACCGCCCCGGGGCAGCCGTGCGGCGCCATGAATGATCTGGCGGCTCGGCGCACCAGAGCCCTCCGTGCATACCGTGGCGGTCGAGACGGGGGCGCTGTGGGTGCACCTCTCGCGGTCGTTCTTCCCTGCTGACGCGGCTGCGCCGGACGGCCGTGGCGACGACCTGCCCGAGTGCGCTGCCAGAGACGCCCACGCGCCGCTCGACGTCGCGATCGCGGGCGGTGACCGCTCTCGTCGTCCGGCGCTCCTCGTCTCTCCGTCGAGCTCCATGAGCGCCGAGGGGGCGGGTAGGCTTCCGCAGGTGACCGAGCCCGACGACGTGGGCGAGTGGATCCGCCGCTTCCAGAGCGGCGACCCGACGGCGTTCGCGGAAATCTTCCGCCGCTACCGCCGCGACGTCGCGCGCCTCGTCTTCAGGATGCTCGGGCCGACCGCCGACGTCGAGGACGTCATCCAGGAGGTGTTCATCCAGGTGCACCGGAGCCTGGGTGACTTCCGCGGGCAATCGAAGTTCACGACGTGGCTCCACCGGGTGACGGTCAACGCCGTGCTGATGGCGCGGCGCGCTGCGCGCTGCCGGCCGGTGTTCGTGGGCGAGCTCGGCGTCGATATCGAGGTCGACCGCGGCATGCTCCCGGACGAGGACGCCGCTCGCGCCCGCAGGATCGACGCCTTCCGGCGGGTGCTGGAGCGCCTCCCCGAGAAGAAGCGGGTCGTCTACGTCCTGCACGAGCTCGAGGGGATCCCGCCCAACGAGATCGCGGAGATCGTCGGCGCGCCGGTCCTGACGGTGCGGACGCGCCTGTTCTATGCGCGCCGCGAGATCGAGGCGATGATGCGCGCCGAGCCCGCGCTCGCCCAGCTCGCCGCCGAGCTGGCCGAGGGCGGCGCGGACAAGGCGGATGGCGCCGGGCCGGCAGCGGCGCGCGCGCGCGTTTCCGTGGGGGGCGCCGCCGTGGGATACCCCGCGGCGGATCCATCGGCTGTCGACGCGGAGGACGCATGAGCGGCGCAGAGCATTACGACCGGGCACGCGAGCACATGGAGCGGTTGCTCCGCGCCGAGGAGCCGCCCGAGCCGCGCTGGGAGACCATCGAGCGCGAGCTGTTCGCGCGGATCGAGCGGGCCGCTCCGGTCCGCCGCGCCGCGCCGCCGCAGCGCTCGCCGCTCGGGCGCGCGCTCGGGTTCGCGGCGGCGGCGGCGGCCATCGCGTTCGCGGTCCTCGCGGCCGGGCGCTCCGCCCCGCCCGTCACGGCGGCGTCGACGCCGCCGCGCGCCCGCGATCTCGCCGAGGTCCCCGCGGCACCCGGCGGCGACGGGGCGCCCGGCGACCTGGACTTCCGCGCCCTCCGGCCCGGCGACTCCGTCGAGACCGCGGACCACGCGGTCTCTTTCGTCGATGTCGGCTCGGTGCGCTGGACGCTCCTGCCGGATAGCCGCGCCGTCGTGCGCGCCGTGGGCGCGGCAGGGGTCGGCCACGTGATCTCGCTCGAGCGGGGCTCGGTGCGCGCCGACGTCGTCACGCGCGCGCCCGAGGAGGGCCTCGTCGAGGCGTTCGCCGTCGAGGTGGACGGCACCCGCGTCGCGGTGCACGGCACGCTCTTCACCGTGACCCGTCTGGAGGGCCGCGTGGAGGTCGACGTGGAGCACGGCACCGTCGCGGTCGGTCCTGCGGCGTACCGCGGCGCGACCACCGCGCACCTCCTCGTCGGCCCGTCGCGCGGCACCTTCTCGCTCGATGGCGGCCGCGAGGCGCGCCTCCTCGATCGCCCCGCGCCGCAGGACGGCGCCGCCGCGGTCGCGCCGCCGGAGCCTGCGCCTGCGCCCGCTCCGCCCCAGCCGGCCGTCGGCCCGCGTCCGCCGGGCGGAGCCGCTCTGGCCCCGGCGGTCGTGGCGCGCGCGGAGGAGCCCGCCGCCCCTGCGGTCGCCGAGCCGACGGCGCTGCTGTCGCCGCGGACGACCGAGCCCCCGCCCGCCGTCGCGCCGCCGGTCCCGGAGGCGCACGAGGCGTCTGGCCCGCCGGCGCTCACGCCGGCCTCCGTGCAGTCGCTGCTGTCGAGGTGCTTCGCGCGGGAGAGCGCGGGAGGCAGGTCCTCGGTCCGCCGATCGATCGTCTCGACGCTGCACGTCTCCGTGCGCCCCGACGGCAGCGTCGCCGCCCTGCGCTTCAACCCGCCGCTCCGGCCGGCGCTGCAGGCTTGCGCCGAGGGCCTCTACCGAGGGCGCTTCGCGGGAGGCTCGAGGCAGCTCGACATCCCCCTGACCATCAACGACTGAGCGGGTGACCGCCGCTCGTCCTGTGCGGGTGACCGCCGCTCGTCCTGTGCGGGTGACCGCCGCTCGTCCTGTGCGGGTGACCGCCGCTCTAGAGGGAGCCGAGGAGCTGCGTCAGCGCGTAGGTTTCTCGCGCGCCCATCATGCCGAACTGTACCCCCATCCCCTCAGGGGTGGTCCATCGCACCACCGACGGGATCACGGCGACCTGCTTCAGTCCTTGCAGGGACAGCAGCACCTCGACGGTCGCGCCGAAGGGAGCCGGCGAGCTCGTCTCGATGAACATCCCGCCGAGGCTGAGGTCGCGGCATATCGCGTCGACGCGCGGGCCGTCACCGATCCGGAACGCGATCGAGAGCTCGATTTGCTTGCGCGGGTGCTTCCGGTGATCTCGCACGTTCCTCGCTGGCTAGCTGCGCGGCGCTGAGGCGCGCCGCGTGGGGTATTCTGGAGCGCAGAGGTGACGATCAATGTCGCGAGCCGAGAGCGTCGCTGTCAAGCGCCGGGAGCCGCGCTCGAGTTCTTCTTCGAGTCGCTCGAGTCGCTCGAGTCGCTCGAGCCGATCGAACAACAGCGGCAGCAGCACCCCCCCGGTCGGGGTCGCGTCGTCCACGAGGGCCGACGCGGGGGCGCGCCGCGGCTGGAAGCGGCACCTCGAGGGCTGGGAGCCGGGGCTCGTGGCCGTGTTCATCGCGGGCTCCGCGGCGATCCTCGCTGTGCCGCGGTCGGTCGAGCCGGCCGAGCTGCCGCTGCCGCTCGCCGACGCGGGAGCCCTCGCGCGCGTGCGAGACGCGGACACCAGCCGCGCGCGCGAGGCCGAGGAGCTCGGGCTCGACGCCGAGGTGCGTGAGCTCGGCTCCGCCGTCCGCGCGTTCGGGCTCGTGGACGCCGACGCGGATCACACCGAGGCCGAGCTCCTCGCCGCGCGCGCGCGCGTGACCGACGTCGTGGGCCGCGCGTTCGCCCAGGGGGACGAGGCGGTGCTCCGGCTGCGCGCCTACCAGCTGAGGGCGTTCGTCCGCGAGGTGCGCCGCTTCGAGGCGACCGGCGAGGAGTCCGACGAGCTCCGCGAGCTCGGCGGCGACTTCCTCGGGCTGCTCCGCCGAAACGGCTGGCTGGGGCAGGGGGGCGCGGCGCAGCGCGGCGGCGGGGAGGGGGCCCGCCGCGTCGCCATGGATGGCGTCGTGCTCGGTGTGCTCTTCAAGAAGCGCTGGAGCGCCATCGTCGGAGTCCAGCGAGATCCGTTCGCCCCGTCGCTCGACGAGGAGCGCGCGCTGTTCAAGTTCTTGCTCGCGCGCCCGCTCGCCGCCGCGAGGAGCGCGCAGACCCTCCCGGCTCCTCCCGAGCAGGAGACGGCGGCGCGCCTTACGCAGGCGGGTGGGTCGGGGCCGCGCGCACCCGCGGCGGCGCTCCGCGCCGCGGAGGCGCGGCGCGCCGAGGAGCAGTATCGCCTGAAGAAGATCGACGAGCTCGCCGCGCTCGACCCCTCCTATCCCAGGCACCTCGCCCGCGGCGTCACCCTCTATCGGCTGGGGAGCTTCATGCAATCGGCGGAGGCGTTCCGCAGCCACCTGGAACAGCACCCCGACGGGGCGTACACGCTTCGAGCGCAGAACTACCTGCGCGCCGCGCTCGAGCGCGCGCGCGAGGAGCAATTCTAGGAACGGTCTCCCGCCGGCCGCGCCGATCGCGCCCGCGGCGCACCTCGCAGGGAGCCTACGGGCCCCTGCGCATCCCGCCGGGGCGGTATGGGCGCCCGCTGATGCCCTTGGCCGGGTTGCCTTGCCCGCCGCGCCCTCGGCGCGTCTCCATCTCGTTCCAGATCCCCTGCTTGGCCGAGGCCTGCAGGAACCGGCGGGCGGCCGGAAATACCTCCTGCTCCTCGCTCTCCACATGGCGCTGGTGCGCAGCGCGCAGGTCCTCGATGAGCTGGGGGATCGTCTCCACGGCCTCGGGGCCGCCGTCTCTCTCGATCGCGGCGCGCAGCGCGTCGATCGCGCGCTGCTGCGCCTTGTGCTCCTGCCGGAGGCGCTCGAGGGTCGGCGCGATCGCCTCGAGCACCGCGAGCCGCGGGTACAGCGAGCGCTCCTCGTCCTCGCGATGCCGGCTCATCGACCGCTCGAAGTACGCCACCACGCTGGAGAGACCCTCGAGCGCGGCGGCGCGCCCGCGGGGATCGCTGAGCGCGCGCGCGGCGCGCGCGAGATCGTTCAGGTTCTCTTCCAGGCTCCGGTGAGCGGCGGCGAGCTTCTCGAGCGGATCGATCCGGTCATCGGACATTCGTCGATGATCGAACGACAAGGCGCACGCGTGGAAGCCCTTTATTCCTTCCACGCGCTGTTGGTGCGCGGCGTCGCGCGCTCCACGCGCCACCAGCGCTCTGCGTCGCGCGCTCCGCGTTATGCGCTGGTCATCCGACCAACTCGCCACCTGACCAGCGGAGACCGTATCGCACATCCGGCGCCGGTCATCCCGCGGGATCGCTGGCGCGTTCTACGGAAGGCCCGCGTTGCGGGGCAGATCGAGGTGCAGCGCGGGCGCCAGCATCTCGCGCGCGAGGTGCACCTCGAGCAGGTCGATCACGGGGCTCTTCGACACCGCGCGGAGCCGCTCGTCCGCGCCGGCATCCCCCGCCGCCTTCCTGGCCATCGCGGTGTAAAATTGCGCCTCCACCCGCTGCGCCGCGCTCCGGGCGAGCCTGCCGAGATCCGCGTCGCTGAGCCCACCGTTCGCCCAGGCCGCGAGCTTTCCCGTCCAGGACGCGCGGCTCGTCGCGCTGTCCAGCGCGCGGCCCGCGGTGCCGTCGGTCGCGACGCCGAGGGCGCGCTCCAGCAGAAGGACCCAGAGCCCGCCGTAGATGAGATCGTCCTCGTCCACGTTCGCCTCGAGGCCGCGCTTCAGCGCCCGCCGCGCGGCGGGGAGATCGCGCTCCACGAGCGCGCGCCCCACGGCGTCGAGCATCGTGGCGCCGAGCTGCGGCGGCTCGGCCGCCACCAGGGCGAACGCCCGATCGTACGCCCGGGTCGCGCCCTTCTCGTCGCCATAACCGTCGAGGATGCGCCCGAGCAGCCGCTCCGTCCGCGCCTTGGCGCCGGGATCCCGGGCGCGCTGCCGGGTGTCGAGCGCGGCGGCGAGCGCGGCGTCGAGCGACTCCTTCGCCCGGTCCTGCGTGCCAGCGTCGCGGTGGAGCTCGAAGGCGAGCAGGTGCGCCTGGATGATCTCGAGCGGCGCGCTGCGCGCGTCCGGCGCTCCCAGCGCGCGCCGCACGTCCTCGAGCGCCGCCTGGGGCTCGCCGGACTGCCGCTCGGCCATCGCGAGCACCGTGAGCCCGTTGACCGTCGGCTCGGCCGCCGTCGCCGCGCGGAGCAGCGGCAGCGCGGCCACGAGGTTGCCGGCGCGCAGCTCGAGCGACGCCATGAGAGAACGGACGCGGGCGCCCGACGGATCGAGCGCGCCGCCGCCGCGCGCCGCCCGATCGGCGAGCACGAGCAGCGGCCCCGCCGCGTTGTAGGTGCGCCGGGCCGCGTCGAAATCGTCGTTCGACGCCTCCTCCGAGAGCGCGCTCAGCACGAGCCCGAGCGCGGCCCCGAGCGCGCCCGGGCTCGGCCGGTCGCCGAGCGCGCCGGCGATCACGAGCGGCGTCGCCTCGGACATGCCGAGGCGGATCATCACCTGGGAGAGGAGCGTGGCGCTGTCGTAGTTCTGCGGGTCGCGCCGGTAGGCCTCGAGGGCCGCGCCCCAGATCGCCCCGTCGAGCAGATCCTGCCGCATGCCGGTCTCGGCGTCGCGCTCCTGCGCCTCGTGCTGCGCGAAGGCGGCGGCGAGCGCCTGCCACGAGACCGCGTCGTCGTCGGAGGCGGCGGCCTTGAGCCGCTGGTACAGGCCGGGCGGGATCACCCGGCGCACGCTCGTGCGGTCGATCTGATCGATCGCGCCCTTCGCGTCGCCGAAGCGGAGGAACAGCGCCGCCAGGCTCGCGCCGCCCGACTCGAGCGCGCGCGCCGCCTCGACCGCCTCCTCGCGCTCCGGCCTCGCGCCGCCCTGCCGGTACTCGATGTTGAACTCGATCGCCCGATCGATCCACGCCACGGTGGCGGCGGCCGCGCGCTGGATCGACTCCGCGCGGCCGTCGACGAGGGCGCGCGAGACGGCCGCGCGCTGATCCGCGCCGAGCTGCTCGAGCGGCCCGCCGGTGCGCGTCTCCTTCATCCACTGCTCGAGCGCGGCGAGGTGCTCGTCGCTCTCGGCGCGGGCCCGGCTCCCGCTCGGCAGCGCGGCGGAGCGGAGCTCCATGAGGGCCCGCACCCGCCCCTCGTCGCCGCGCGGGCTGAGCCGCTCGATCGCGCCCGCGATGGCGCGCTCGCCCACGGCGTCGATCATCTCGGCGCGCCCCTCGCCGGGACGGACGAGGGCCAGCGCGCCCAGGACGCTCTCGACGGCCCGGTCGGGCTGCCCTGCGTTGAAGCGCCCGGCGGCGTGCGCGAGCTGCCTGCGGACGACGCCGATGAGCAGGCCCGTGCGCTGCGGGCTCTGCTTGCCGTCGCGCACGATCGCGAACAGGCTGGCGGAGAAATCGGCGTCGCGGACCTCGACGGCGGCGACGCGGCCCTCGGCGCCTGGCGGCCCCTTCGCCCCCGGCGAGCCAGAGGCCCCGCAGGCGACGGAAGAGAGCGCGAGGGCGAGCGCGGCGAGACCCCGAGCGAGACGGCGCCGAGGGAACAGGGGCGGCAGCGACATTGCGAGCCAGTGTACACGGGGGGAGCGTGAGCGCACCCCTCGGAGGCGCTACCGCGAGCCGTCGCCGAGCTTGCGGCCGAGCAGCTTGGAGGCGAGCGTCTCGCCGAGCTCGCTCATCATGAGCTGCTCGACCACCGCGTCGGTGGCGGCGCGCTCGGCCTCGCTCGCGTACTGGAACTCGATCCCCATCCCCGCCGGAGCCGACTCCGTCGCCTCGGCGGTCGTGACGATCCACTTCACCCGCCCGCGAAGGCGGAGCGGCTCGGCCAGGTTCCGGATCGAGAGGGCGAACACAAACTCGGTGCCGATCGCGAGCGGGCGATCCGTCCGGATGAACGTCCCGCCTTTCGAGATGTTGCGCGTGTAGTCGGCGAAGAACGTGTTCAGCCGTTTGTACTCTACGCTCAGCTCGATCGCGGCGCGCTGGGCTGAGCGGCGGTCAGCTTCCGTCACGGGACCCACCCTACCACGGCGCATGCGGGCCAATGCGGGCCAGAGTAAAGTTGCAGGCCATGCGACTCGGAGGGGTCAGGGCTGCGCTGGCGAGCGGGCGAGGCACGATCGACGCGACGCTCGCCGCCGGGCGAGCGGTGACGCAGGCGGGGCTGCTCGCCGCGCTGCGTTGGCCGGGGCTCAAGGTGCTCGCGCGCGAGCTCGCGCGAGGCAAGGCGAACCCGTCGCTCTTGTTCCGTTTCCACGCCGAGAACAGCCCGCACCGGATCGCGGTGATCGAGCCGCTGAGCCTCGCGCCCCGCGCGGCGGAGCGAGGCGCGGGGCCCCCGGCCGAGGATCGGGTCTACTCCTTCTTCGCGCTGAACGAGGCCATCGATCGGCTGGGCTACGCGCTCGACCGGCGCGGCGTCGGCCCGGGCGTCACCGTGCTGCTCGCGCTCAAGAACCGCCCCGAGTTCCTGATGTGCCAGGTCGCGCTGGCCCGCGTCGGCGCGTCCGTGGTGGCGGCCTCGTGGCGATCGACCCCCGCGGAGCTCGCCTACCTCGCCGGCCACTCCGGGGCGCGCATGCTCCTGTTCGACTCCGACATCGCCGGCGTGATCCGCGAGGCCGCGCCGCGGCTCGAGGGGATCCCGCCCGAGGAGATGATCGCGATCGGCGAGCGCGCCCCGGGCTTCTCGCACCTCGACGACCTCCTCGCCGCGTTCGACGATCTCGCCGCCGAGCGGGGCGCCTCGCCGGATCGGAGCGAGCGCGCCGCGGTGGTGATGTACACGTCCGGCACCACCGGCAAGCCCAAGGGCGCGGTGCGCGGCTTCGGCGGCGGCATCGTCCTGCCGGCGCTCGGGGCCATCGGCGCGACCCCGATGCGCGCGGGGGACGTGCACCTCGCCGTGTGCCCGCTCTACCACCTCACGGCGCTCGGCTTCGTCAACCTGTCGCTCATCGTCGGCGCCACGATCGTGATCCTCCCGGAGTTCCAGCCCGAGCTCTTCCTCGAGGCGATCCAGCGGTACCGCGTGACCACCACGGCGGTCGTCCCGACGATGCTCCACCGCGTCCTCGAGCTCGGCGAGGCGCGGCTCAGCGCCTACGACACGTCGTCGCTCACCGCGATCTTCGTGGGCGGCGCGCCGCTCTCGCCGGCGCTCGCGGCGGAGGTGATGGCGGCGTTCGGCGACCGGCTCTTCAACTTCTACGGCGCGACCGAGACGGGCATCGTGACGATCGCGGGCCCGGAGGATCTGCGCGCCTCGCCGGGCACCATCGGGCGCCCCGTCGCCGGCAGCGAGCTGCTGCTCCTGCGCGAGGACGGGACGCCGTGCCAGGACGGCGAGGTGGGCGAGCTTTACGTGAGGAGCTCGTTGCTGGTCTCCGGCTACCACAGGGATCCCGGCGCCACGCGCGAGTCGACGCGCGGCGGCTACTTCTCCGTCGGCGACCTCGCCCGCCGCGACGCGCGCGGCTGCTACCACCTCGAGGGCCGCAAGCGGGAGCTCATCATCTCGGGGGGCGTGAACGTGTACCCCGCCGAGGTGGAGGCGGTCCTCCACGACCACCCGGCGGTCGCCGAGGCCGCGGTGGTGGGCGTCCCGGATCGCGCCTTCGGGGAGCGCGTGCGCGCGGTCGTCGCCCTGCGCCCCGGCGCGACCGCGAGCGAGGGCGACATCCGGGCGCACTGCCGCGCGCGGCTCGCGGGCCCGAAGGTCCCGCGCGAGGTCGTCTTCGTCGACGCGCTGCCGCGCAACCCGACGGGCAAGGTGATGAAGCGCGAACTCGCCGGGCCCGAAGGGAAATCAGCGGATTAGGCGGCCCGGTAGCCGCTGTCCCGGGAGGGCGATCGATGCTATTTCGCACGTCGTGCGGGATCCGTACGAAGTATTGGGCGTCGAGCGTTCCTCGACGCAGGATGAAATCAAGAGCGCCTTCCGGCGGCTCGCCGGCCAGCACCATCCCGACAAGAACCCGGGGGATCAGGGCGCGCACGTCCGCTTCAAGGAGCTGAACGCGGCCTACCAGATCCTGAGCGATCCGCAGAAGCGCGCGGCGTTCGATCGGTTCGGCCCCGCCGCCGTCGGCGCCTCCGCCGGCTCGGGGGTCCCGGGCGTGCCCTTCGACATGCAGGACCTCAACCTGGACGCCATCTTCGGCGATCTCCTCGGCGCCCTGGGCATCCGGGTCGGCGACCGCGGGACGCTCCAGAAGGAGGTGCGGATCACCTTCGAGGAGGCGGCGTTCGGCTGCACGAAGGAGATCACCTACGATCGCGTCGAGCCGTGCGGCGACTGCGCCGGCTCGGGCTCGGCGCCGGGCGCGTCGACCGAGCGCTGCTCGGCGTGCTCGGGCCGCGGCCGCGTCCGGATGCAGCAGGGGATGTTCCCCATCGCGATCGAGCGACCCTGCGGGCGGTGCCGCGGCACGGGGCGGATCGTGACCGACCCGTGCAGGACGTGCCGCGGCGCCGGCCTCGCGGCGAAGCAGAAGACCATCGAGGTGACGATCCCTCCGGGCGTGGAGAACGGCGCGACGCGGCTCGTGGAGCGCGGCGGCAACGCCGTCCGCTCCGACCGGGGGCCGGGCGATCTGGAGCTCACCATCCGCGTGTCGCCGCACGAGCTCTTCCGCCGCGTCGGCGACGACGTGGTGTGCTCCGTGCCGATCTCGTTCGCGCGCGCGGCGCTCGGCGGCGAGCTGGAGATCCCGACGCTGGACGGGAAGGGCCGGCTCCGCATCCCCCCGGGCACGCAGCCCGGCGCGGTGCTCCGGATCAAGGGCAAGGGCATACCGCGTCGCGTCGTGGGCGGGCGCGGCGACCAGCTCGTCGAGGTGAGCGTCGAGGTGCCGACGCAGCTCACCGCGACGCAGCGGGAGCTCATCGCGCAGCTGGCGAAGGAGCTCGGCGAGAACGTGCAGCCTCAGCAGGCCACCTTCATGGAGAAGCTGAAGGGGCTGTTTGGTTGACCTGGCGCGCGGCCGCGCGCGATCCTCCGCGCTCTGCTGAACGCCGAGGCACGAGCCCTGCCTCGAGCGCCTGAGCCGAAATGGCGACGGAGGCATCGGACATGGACAAGGCGAAGTTCATCGACGTCCTGAGCGACTCCACCGGAGAGACGGCGGAGAAGGCCGTGCGCGCAGCGCTCCTCCAGTACCCGGACGCGGGGGTGCAGATCCGCCTCCACACCCGGGTGCGCACGCCGGAGGTCGCGCGGCCGGTGCTCGAGCGCGCGGCCCAGGAGGGCGCGCTCGTCGTGTTCACGGTGGTGAGCCCCGAGCTGCGCGAGTTCGTTCACGCGTCCACCGCCGAGCTCAACATCGAGGCGATCGATCTGATCGGCTCGCTCATCGTCCGGCTCGGCACCTTCCTCGACCGGGAGCCGATCAACCTGCCGAGCGCGATGCTCCCGCTGAGCGAGGAGTACTTCCGGCGCATCGAGGCGGTGGAGTTCGCGGTGAAGAGCGACGACGGGAAGGAGCCGCGGAACTTCAAGAGGGCCGACATCGTCCTCGTCGGCGTCTCGCGCACGTCGAAGACGCCGCTGTCGACGCTGCTCGCGCAGCGCGGCCTCAAGGTCGCGAACCTGCCCCTGGTGCTCGGCGTCCCGCCGCCGCTCGAGCTGATGGAGGCCCCCCAGGATCGGGTCGTCGGGCTGACCATCGGGATCGATCAGCTCTGCGAGATCCGGCAGGCGCGGCTGCGCCAGCTCGGGATGCCCTCCGAGACCAACTACGCGATGCGCGAGCACGTCCGGCAGGAGCTGGATTTCGCGAACCGCCTCTTCGCCGCGCACCCGGAGTGGCCGGTGGTCGACGTCACCAAGCGCGCCATCGAGGAGACGGCGGTGATCATCCTCGAGCACCTGAAGGAGCGCGACGAGCGCGCCAAGGTCGTGCGCTCCTCGCTCGTGTGAGGCCGCGGCTCCAGCGAGATCAGCTCACGATCTTGAGGGCGCGGCCGACGAGGACCTCGTTGTGGCTGCCGGTCCTGTACCCGCCGAGATCGAGCGTCACGTACCGGAAGCCGTGCCGCTTGCCGGCGGCCACGATCTCGGCGCGCACCGGCGGCTCGGCGGCGCGCGCGAGCTCGCCCGCGTCGAGCTCGATGCGCGCGAGGTCGTCGTGGTAGCGGACGCGGACCTGGCGGAACCCGAGGCCGCGCAGCGCCGCCTCGAAGCCGCCGATCTGCGCGAGCCGCTCGCGCGTGACGCTGGTCCCGTAAGGGATCCGGCTGGAGAGGCAGGCCGCGGCCGGCTTGTCCCAGATGGGCAGGCCGACGCGCGCCGCGCCGGCGCGCACGTCGGCCTTGCTGAAGCCGAGCTCGACGAGGGGGCTCAGCACGCCCGCCTCCCGCGCCGCCTCCAGCCCGGGGCGGTAGTCGCCGAGGTCGTCGGTGTTGGTGCCGTTCACGATCGCCGCGAGCGCCCACTCGGATCGCTTTCGCGCGGCGATCCGGTAGAGCTCGCTCTTGCAGTGGAAGCAGCGATCCGGGTTGTTCGCGACGTAGCGCGGATCGTCGATCTCGGACGACTCGACGAGCCGGTGGTCGGCGCCGATCAGCCGGGCGATCGAGGTGGCCTCTTCCTTCTCGGCCGGCGCGAGGCTCGGCGAGACCGCGGTCATCCCGACGGCCCTCGGGCCGATCTCCTGGTGCGCGACCGCGAGGACGAAGGCGCTGTCGACCCCGCCGGAGTAGCAGACGAGGACCGAGCCGAGCTCCCGGAGCCGGGCGCGCAGCCCGGCGAGCTTGGGATCGATGGGCGAGCCCTCGGGCGTGGACGACAGCGCGGACATGGCGATCCTCTTACCATAAGCCGCGTTCCGCGCCGGTCGGCCCGGCGTCCGCCAGGTTACTTGCGGTCCGAGCGCCGGTTCTGACACCCTGCAGGGCGACATGGACCCGAAGAGGAAGCAGGCCGCCCGCACCTCCCTGCCGTTCGCGCTCGCGGCGGCGCTCGCGGCCGCCGCGCTCGCCGGCCAGGGGTGCAGCGACAACCGGCTGCCGCCGCGGGAGCTGCCGCGCGCCGAGGAGCAGCGCGCGCTCCCGCGATGGTACCCGGAGAAGCCCTGGTCGGAGCAGGGCGGGGAGAGCCAGGTCTACATCGAGGGCAAGATCGTCTTCGACACGAGCAAGGCGACGATCCGGCCGGGCAGCGAGAAGACGCTGGAGACGCTGCTCCAGTTCATCAAGGAGCACCCCGAGGTGACGCGGCTGCGGATCGAGGGGCACACGGACGCGCAGTCGAGCGAGGAGCACAACCAGGCGCTCAGCGCGCGGCGCGCCCTCGCGGTCGCCGACTGGCTGGTCGATCACGAGGTCGCGAGCGACCGGCTGATCGCCGTGGGCTTCGGCGAGTCGCGCCCGCTCGGGCCGAACGAGATCGCGGCAGGCCGCAGCGAGAACCGCCGGGTCGAGTTCCACGTGGCCGAGGTGAACGGGCGCCCCTTTCTGGGGCAGGATCCGTACAGGGGCGGCCTGGCGCTGGAGGTGCTGAGCCTCGAGCAGCGCAAGCAGCGCGCGGAGCAGGCCGCGCAGCTCAAGGCGCCCCCGCCCCGCAAGGGCTTCGTGGCGACCGGCGACGAGATCAAGCCGGTGCAGGTCAAGCCGCGGGCCACGTCGGAGGCGCAGGAGGGCGAGCCCCCCGCGCCGAGCGCGCCGGCCAAGGAGAGCGCGCCGCCACGTGACGGCGGTGGCGCGGCGCCCGCGGGCGGGGGCTGAGCGACCTCAGGGCGCGGCGCCCGCGGGCGGGGGCTGAGCGACCTCAGGGCGCGAGGTGCCGCGCGCGCGGCGCCCGCGTCCGGTAACGCTCGAGGAGCGCGAGCGTCGCGTCGAGCGACGCGCCGTACGGGAGCACGTTCCCCTTCGGCGTGGCGTACTCGAGGTAGAGGTTGTCGTCCGTGGACAGGATCGGGCCGCCGTCCTCGGCCGCGTCGGCGACGAGGCGGTCGAGATCGTCGCCCGAGGCGACGAGGGCGTCGAGGAGGTCCTCGAGCCGCGCGCCGGCGAGCGTTGCCTGGAGCGACGGGCGCGCGTCGAGCTCGGCGAGGCGCGCCCCCGAGGCGACGAGCGGCGCGCCGCTCGCGACGAGGATGCCCTGCGCGCCGCCCACGAACAGCGCGACGTGCGGGAACGCGCTGCGCATCGTCCTCACCACGACGGCGAGCTCGCGCCGCCGGATGTGGTGGAGCTGCACCCACTGCTGCAGGACGCCGCCCTCGGTGAGCCGGGACCGGGCGAGCTCGTAGAACTCGTGGCTGTAGAGGCTCGCGGCGCCCGCGAACCAGACGCTGGTGAGCTCGATGGCGATGAGATCGTAGCGGCCCGGGGCGGCGACGAGCAGCTCGTTCCTGCCGTCGTTGAGCGAGAGGCGGACGCGGGGATCGTCGAGCGCGCGGAGGCTCGGGCCGGCGAAGAAGCGCCGAGACGCATCGACGATCGCGGGCGAGATCTCGGCGACGTCGATGCGCTCGAAGGGGTAGGCCGCGATGGTGCCCGTCGTCGTGCCGGTGCCCAGGCCGATGACGAGCGCGGCGCGCGTGTCGCGGAGGAAGAGCGAGGGGAAGTGCGCGAACCGCCGCTGCGCCGTCATCTCGGGGCCGTCGTCGCCCTGGAACTTGCCGTTCGTGTACATGGTCGTGACGCCGGCGAGGTGCGCGACCGTGGTGACGCCGCCGTGCACGTCCTCGCGCACGAAGTCGATGCGCTCGGGGCGCGGCCCCATGGCGAAATAGACGTTCGCGCCGCTCGTGAGGCGGGCCATGTCCCAGCGGGGCGCGAGCACGGCGAGCGCCCCGGCCGCCGCGGCCAGCGCGAGGGCGCGGGGGAGCTCCGCCCCGGCGCGCGCGGCGGCGAGGACGGCCGTGAGGGCGAAGGCGAGCGCGATCGTCAGGAGCGCGCGCTCCGAGCCGAGCGCGGGCAGGATGAGGTAACCGGTGACGATGGATCCGGCGATCGTGCCCAGGGTGTTCGCGGAGGTCAGCCTGCCGACGCGCGCGGCGACGTCCGCGTGCGCGGCGGCGCGCGCGAGGAGCAGGGGGAAGGTGGTGCCCATGCACAGCGTGGGCAGCGCGAGGATCGCGAGGGCGGCGAGCGCGCGGCACGCCTCGCGGCCGGCCCACCCGTCGACGTGCTTGCCGGCGAAGGCGAAGAGCCGGGGGAGCTGGTCCCAGAGCGGGACGGTGGCGGCGAGCGAGAGCGCGGCGGCGGCGAGCCCCCGGGAGAGCGCGCCCTCGCCGTGGCGGTGCGCGAGGGCAGGCGAGCGCGCCGCGCCGGCCGCGAGGCAGACGAGGAAGACGGCGAGCATCAGCCCGAAGGCGTAGGCGCTGTTGCCGATGAGCAGCGCGAGCAGGTGGGTCTGGACCACCTCGGCGGCGAAGACCAGGAAGCCCGACGCGAACGCGAGCAGGAGCAGGAACGGCGGCTCGGCCCGGCCGGCGGCTGCAGGAGGCGGAGCGTCCGCGGTGTGGGCCTCGGGGGAGCGCGCGCCGGGGGCCTCGGAGGAGCGCGCGTCGGGGGCCTCGGGGGAGCGCGCGTCGGGGGCGGCGGCAGCGGGCGCCGGGCCGCGCAGCCCGGCGGAGATCGCGACGACGCCGAGGACGAGGTTGGCGATCGCCGCGGACCAGAGCGCGCCTCGGACGCCGAGGTGCGGGAGGACCACGTAGGCGCCGGAGAGCGCGCCGGCCGCGCCGCCGGCCGTGTTGATGGCGTAGAGCGAGGCGAGGCGGCGCGCGGCGTCATGCTCGGCGGGGGGCGCGCCGCCGCCCGGCGCGTTGCCGGCGCGGAGGATGCGCGAGAGCACCGGGAGCGTGGCGCCCATCGCGACCGTGGGGACGACGACAACGAGCGCGGTCAGCGCGGCGCGCGCCGCGGTGAGCAGCGCGAGCGAGTCGGGCGCTGCGCGGGCGACGGCGACGTAGGCCGAGGTCAGCGCCTCGAACAGGAACGGCGAGACGGCGCAGATCGCGCCGACGATCGCCTCGAGCGCGCCGTAGACGACGAGCGGGCGGCGCGCGGACGCGGCGTGGCGCCCGCCGAGGTGCGCGCCGAGGGCGAGGCCGCCCATGAAGGCGGCGAGGACCGTGCTCACGGCATACGCGGTGGCGCCGAAGACGTAGGCGAGCAGCTTGGAGAAGGCGACCTCGTAGAGGAGGCCGGTCGCGCCAGAGACGAAGAACAGGGCGGCCACGAGCGGGAAGCGGGAGCGCACGGGCGCGCACGCTAGTACAGGCGCCCGACGAGCAGGCACCTCAGAGCGCCGAGGACGACATCCTCGGCAGGCGGCCGAGGGCGGGCGCGACGCGCCGCCCCGTCACCAGCCGAGCCGCTGCAGCCGCTCTCTGGCCCCCTTCACCCCGAAGATCGTCTCTTCGCCGGGCGGCACCACGGGCGCGAGCAGCACCGCCGCGAGCACCGCGGTGACGACCAGGGGCGCTCGCGCGTCGTCGCCGGCGATCAGCGGCTCTCGCACCTGCCAGACCCGCCGCGCCCGCGCGAGCAGCGCGTCGAACCCGCGGCCGCCGATCGCCCGCACCCCCGCCGCGGCGGTCGCGCGCACGAGCGGCGCGCGATCGAGCGGCACCGTCATGACGAGCACGCGGCTCGGCGTGCGCGGCGTCGAGGAGGTGCGCGCGACGTCCACCTCGACGGCGTCGGCCATCGGCGTGGTCCCCGACGGGTACGCCTTCTTCTGCACGAGCGTGAGCTCCGCGCCGAAGAAGACGCGCGCCTGATGTGCCCAGCGGTGCTCGTCGATCCGCGCCTCGGGCTCCGGCGACAGCAGCGACCACCCCTGGCTCGGAGGCAGCAGCTCGATACGTCCTTCCGCCCACCCGCTGCCGTCGAATTCCATACGCGTGCCCGCTGCCACGGTAATCCCTGGTTTGACCTGGTCCGGATCGCACGAATGCGCGGCCGGTGGTCTATAGTTGGTGCCATCTAGGGTAAAGGTGAGCCCTGCATGCCGAAGTCCGATCAGGCGTCGGAAGAGCAAGGCCGGGCTGCCCTGAGGGCGGCCCTCTTTGTACACCGACGCGCGCCGCTCTCCCGTCTGCTCGCTCGCCGCGGGCTCGGTCCCTACCGCGGGTACGGCGAGCTCCTGGAGGCGATCGAGCGGCTCGCCGACCGCGGGGCGCAGGTCACGCTGATCGGGCGCTCGATCCGAGGCGAGCCGCTGCTCGCCGTTCACCTCGGCGCAGCCAGCCTGGCCGCTGCGCGCGGCGAGAAGCAAGCCGCGGGCCTCCTGACGCCGGCCGCCCAGGGAGGACGGAGCGTTGCGAACGGCGTCTCGCTCCGTCCGCTCGGTAGCACGCCGGATGGCACGCCAGATGCCGATGGCAGCCGCGCGCCGGGCGGCGCGGACGACCCGGCGCCGGGCGACGCCGTCCTCGCTCAGCTGGCCGAGCGCGCCGAGCGCGCCAGCCTGCGCCCCTCGACGGGAGCCGGCTCGCGCGAGCGCGTGCGGACGACGGTGATCCTGTCCGGGATCCACCCCCTCGAGTGGATCGGCATTGAGGCCCACCTCGCGCTGCTCGATCGCCTCGCGACCCAGGACCTCGGGGGCCGGTCGATCCTCGCCGTCCCGATCGTGAACCCGGATGGGCTCCTCCGCGTCGAGATGAACCTCCGCGCCGGGCGACACCGGTACGTGCGGGGGAATGCCCGGGGCGTCGACCTGAACCGGAACTTCGACGCGGGATGGTACGAGCGCGGCCTCATCCAGCGCTTCATCGGGCTCCTCTTCTCGCCTGGCAGCCGCCCCGCCAGCGAGCCGGAGGTGGAGGCCATCGCGCACGCGCTGTCGTCGCGCCGGATCGACCGCGCCCTGTCGCTGCACAGCGCCGGCGGCGCCGTGCTGTACCCGCCGGCGCACAGCCTCTGGCCCGTGGCCGACGCCGCCGAGCACCGCGCCTTCGCGCAGCGCGTCGCGCGCGCCGCGGACCGCAGGCCGTACCGCGCCATGTCCTACGTCCGCTTCGCCTGGGGCGTCCGCAAGGCGGGCCTGGAGATCGACTGGCTCCACGATCGCCACGGGGCGCTGTCGCTCCTCGTGGAGTGCTCGCGCGGCAAACTCGGCCTCCGGCCGTCGCGCCTCGTCGAGCCGTTCGCCTGGCACAACCCCCGGCGGCTCGACGACGCCACGCCGCCGCTCGTCGACGCCCTGCTGCCCTTCGTGAAGGGCGCGCGCGCCTGAGCAAGCCGCTCAGAGCTCGACCGGCTCGCCGACGGGGATCTTCTGCAGGCCGAGGAGGACGCCGACGGCGGCGAAGCTCGCCGCCATCAGGCCGTACGCCGCGAGCGCCCGGTGCTCGATCAGCCAGCCGGCGCCGATGGGGCCGATGATCTGCGAGATGCTCGCCAGCGACTGGCTCACGCCGAGCGCCGCGCCCTGCTCGTCGCGGCCGACGCTCTTCGTGAGGAGCGTGGTGATGGCCGGCCGCACCACCGCCGCGCCGAACGCCGCGATCCCGACGAGCGTGAGCAGCACGGGCAGGGTGTACGCGACGCCGAGCAGGCCGTAGCCGACCACCATCGCGCCGAAGCCGAGCAGCGCGAGCCGCTCCTCGCCGTACCGCTTCGCCAGCCGGCCGATCAGGCCGCCCTGGATGCTGCCGCCGATGAGCCCGGAGAAGGCGTAGAGGTAGCCCGTCTCCTTGACGCCGAACGCGAAGCGCCGCTCGAGGAAGAGCGCGAGGCCGCCGATGAGCGTCGAGAAGGAGAGGGAGAAGGCGAAGAACTCGAGCAGCCGGCGGCGCGGGAGCGGCCGGTCGAAGTACCGGCGGAACGCGTCTCCGCGGCGCATCGACGCCGGCCGGGCGGCCCCGGCGGCCGCCCCTTCCTGGGCCGCCGGCAAGGGCGGCTTCGCCGGGAGCAGCGTGGCCGTGAGGAGGACCGACAGGAGCGACAGCGCCGCCGCGCCGTACGCCGGCGCGCCGTAGCCGAAGCGGCTCGCGAGCTCCCCCGTGATGGCCGGGCCGAGCAGGAACCCGGAGCCGAAGGCGATGCCGATCAGGCCGAACGCCTTGGTGCGCTCCTCGGGCCGGGTCACGTCGCTGATGTACGCCTGCGCGATCGTCAGGTTCCCGGCCGTGAGCCCGTCGATGATCCTCCCGAGGAACAGCATCCAGAGCGAGCTCGCCGAGCCGAGCACCAGGAACCCGAGGAACGTGCCGGTCTGGCTCGCGAGCAGCGTCGGTTTGCGGCCCACCCGGTCCGAGATCCGGCCGAGGATCGGCCCGGAGACGAGCTGACAGACCGCGTAGCTCGCCGCGAGCACGCCGACCACGAGCTCGCTGGCGCCGAAGTGCTCTGCGTAGAACGGGAGGAGGGGGAGGACGAGCGTGAGGCCGAGGACGTCGACGAAGACGGTAAGGAAGATCGGCAGGAGCGGCGAGCGGAGCATGGTGGCTTTCGGTGGCGATGGACTGCGGTGACGGCCGCCGGCGATGGCCGGGCCTCCGGCGCCTGGACGGCGCTGTCCTCATGACGCATCTGCGCCGCGGCGGGTACCCTCCAGCGCGCGTCCAGCGCTCGTGCGGGGCACGGGCCGGGCCGCGGGCGGGCCCGGGGGCGCCCGCGCCGCGGCTCAGCGCTCCGACGCGGCGGCAGCGCGCCGGTCGGGAGAGCGGAGCGCGAGGGTCATCTGGATGTCATCCAGGATGGCGCCGTCGACCCGGAACGCGTCCTCCCGGGTGCCGATCGGGACGAACCCCATCCCCGCGTAGAGCCGCCTGGCGCGCTCGTTGTTGGCGAAGACGCCGAGATCGAGGTACTCGAGGCCCGCCTCGTCGCGGGCCCACGCGATCGCGGTCTCGAGCAGGCGCCGGCCGTGGCCCTGCCCGGTGTGGGGGCCGAGGATGCCCATCGCGACGACGGCGCGGTGGCCCTCGGACCAGAAGCGGCCGCCGCGGAGCTCGATGTGCCCGATGATGCGCGCCCGCGGCTCGCTCGACCGGAGCAGCCAGGCCCGCCCCCAGAGCGGCTCGTCGAGCCCCTTGCCCCAGCGGTCGCGCGCGCTGTGCTCGACCTCGTCGGGGGCGAGCGACGTCGCGATGGCGAAATGGGGCACTCCGCGCCGGCCGGACTCGGCGACGTGCTCGATGAGGTAGGCCGCGAAGGCCCGCGCGTCCGAGCGGTGGGCCGGGGCGATGGCGTGGAGGGCGGGGGAAGGGATCATGCCGCGGCGCGCGCAGCGCCACGGCGAGCGTAGTGCCGCCCTGGCGCCCGCGCGACCTCCAACGGCAGCAGGCCGGGGCCGGCCAGGCGATCTCGGGCCGGCGGAGCGCGGACGGCCGGGCGCCGCGCAGGGCGTCACCAACGTGAACGTTTACGTGGTCGTGAACGTGAACGTTCGGATGTAGGAGAACGCGGCGTGAAGCTTGGTTGACGCTTGTGAGGGGGAGCGCGGGGCCCCGGCGCGGGGAGATCAGTCGAGGAAGATGCCCAGCTGCTCCGGGTCCGCGAGGCCGAACTGGGCCATCATCTTGAGCAGGTAGTCAGGCACCGACTTGTAGCCCTTCAGCTCGTACGCGTAGTGGTTCTTGTAGATGGTGAGCTGGGTGCAGTTCTCGTTGATGTTCTGATCGCACGCCGGCACCTCCTTGAGCGGGCCGACCGCGGGCACGTCCTTGATCGCCGGGTCCGGGATGATGATCGCGGCGCCGTCCGGGTGGTACGTGATCATCGCGCGACCGTACTTGTTGAAGCCGGGGCCGTAGCCGGCGACGTACGCGGGATCCGCGGGGATGCTGTCCGCCGGGTTGCCCGGCTGCGCCTCGTGCCGCGTGTCGAGCTGGTAGCCCTTCGCGGTGAGGGCGTTGGCGTACTCGAGCACGCGGGCCGCGATGCCCTTCTGCACCCACCTGCCGCCGGAGTCCTCGCAGGCCGCCCTGTTCTTGCCGGCCCCGAAGAGGCACTCCATGCCGTACGTGCGGGCGTAGTAGACCTGCCCGGACGTCGGATCCTGCCACTCGATGCGCTGCTCGAAGCCCGGGTCCGCGTCGCTGCCGAGCCGGTAGACGCGCATCATGTCGAGCCAGTTCGTCTTGCCGTTCGCGGGGATGTTCGCGAGCGTCCACGCGATCAGGAACTTCTGCACCTCCCAGCCGATCTGCGGATCGACCGCGATGGTCCGGTCCACGACCGCCGGGTCGAAGCCGCCGCCGGTGTGGTTCGTGCAGAGGTTCTTCCCGTCGGTCGGGAAGCAGATCTTCGGCCCCTCGTTCGGCCACCAGCTGACCCAGCCCATCGGCCGCGCCGGGAACTCCTTCGCCAGCGGGTCGGGATCCTTGCTCGCCTTGTCGAGCACCGGGAAGCCGTCCTCGCCGGCCTCGAGGCGAGGCGCGAGGAGCGAGCGGTCGCCGGTGAGGGCGTTGGCGAGCACGCGGCGGTAGCCCTCGGGCAGCACGTCGGCCATGCCGACCGCGCGGAAGCGGGCGTCGTAGAAGTCGCGGCGGGACTGGCTCACGAACCGGTCCTCCGACTCGGAGAGCAGGATGGCCGTGTTGATCTTGTCGTAGTAGCTGCCCGCGTTGGACGTGTAGTCGCTGTTGAAGTCGCCGTTGTCCTCCGAGTTCCTGTTCTCGAGCGGGCGACCGCCGAACCCGATGTCCTTCAGGTAGCCGGTCGAGCCGTTCGGGATCTGGACCAGCACCGGGCTGTTGGTCGTGCCGCCGAAGGAGCCGAAGTCCTCGCCGGCGCCGTAGTCGTCGCCGTCGAGGTTCGAGCGGAGGACCGGGTCGTTGAACAGCGGATCGCGCAGGTAGTGCGGCCCTTCCTCCGGGCGGGCGAGCAGCCTGGTGAACTGATCGAAGGCCACCGTCGCGGCCACGACGTTCTCCTGGAGGCCGCCTTCGATGAGGAGCGGCCACAGCGTGTCGAACGACAGGCCCTGGTTCGTCGCGAGATCCTGGTAGATCGTCCCGAAGAACCCGATGCCGCCGGCGATGCCGAGCATCTTCTCGTTGTAGCGGCCGTAGGACCTGTCCGCCGCGGCGCGGACGTTGAACGTCGTGAGGTTGCGCCGGAAGTTGTCGAAGATGTGCCTGTTCTCCTGGGTGGTGATCAGGAACATCAGCTGCTCGTACGGGTCGGCGCCGTTGTCGTGACGGAAGACCGAGACGTTGCCGAGGTCGGCCCAGTTGTCGGTCGCGAACGCGTACGGCACGCGGACGCGGCTCTGGGCGTCGACCGCCGGACCGCCGCGGAAGGCGCCGAGCGCGGTCTCGTTGTCCTGCGGCATGCGCAGCTGCTTCCAGCCGACGTAGTCGACCGGCTGCTGGCGGCAGCGCTTCGTCTCCTCGCCGACCGTGACGATGCCGCCGTCGAGGAGCGGGTGCCACTTGCCGTCGAGCTGCTCGTTCCACGCCGCGGGCGGGGTCGCCTCCACGTCGTAGCAGTCGCGGATGACCTCGTACTGCGATTGCAGCTGGGAGTAGTGGAAGTCGTTGACGCTGGGCGCGTTCGTGGCGTTGCCCTTCGCGAACATGCCGTACTTGATGCCGGCCAGCCCGCCGAAGTTGTCCGCGGCGGCGAGGAGCCCGCCGCCGATCCTGCCGCCGGCGAGGTAGTTGCGCTCGCCGTTGTCGTAGACGCTCACGGTGTCGCCGTAGAAGAAGCGCGCGGCCGCGAAGTCGTAGACGCCCAGGCCGACCAGGTCCTGCGAGACGTCGCCCGGGTAGTCCATGACCGTGGAGTGCTGGAACATCCAGATCATGTTCTTCTGCTCTTCGTCCGTGATCGCGTCGAAGTAGCGGGGGCCGACGCACTCCTCCGGGCTCTCGCCCGCCTCACCGGCGCACGCCGCCTTGACCTTTCCGTTCTTCGTCCTGAGCTGCCAGTACTGGGGCCGGAAGAAGAGCGAGGCGTAGCTGCTCACGAAGTTGTGCCGGAGGCCGACGGAGTGCCCCATCTCGTGCGCGATGACCGCGTACTGGTAACGGCGCTGGATGTACTTGAACATCTTCTCGTAGCGCCCCCGCTTCTCGTCGGCCGTCTCCTCGTCGCCGACGGGGAACTTCTCGCGGAGCGCCTCCGCGAGGCCCGTCATCGCCGTGGCCTCGGGGGCCTCGTGCAGGATGCAGGCGCCGCGCTCGGCGAGCGCGTTGTCGTGCATGTGCCGGAGCTGCGAGTGCAGCTTCGGGTTGTTCATCGCGAACGGCGACGCCGCGTCCGCGAGCGGGCCCTCGATGGGCAGGCCGGCGGGGACGCCCGCGCGCTTCAGCATCGCCGGGTTCATGAGCTCCGACTCGGCGAGGCTGCCCCGGGCGGCCTTCATGCGGGCGCCCACGACCGCCTGCTGCGGGGAGGGGATGTCGCCCCGCACCGCGATGTCGGCGACCTTCGCCTTCATCGGCTCGATGAGCGCCTTGAGCTGCGGGGAGACGCCCTGCGCGACGAGGCTCTCGTACGCCTCGGGGTCGAGCTTCGTGGCGCTCGCGAGCCGCGACGTGACCTCGCGCTTCGTCATCGTGGGCCCCTGGCCGCCGCCGGAGATGCGGCTCGCCTGGGCCCAGTCGCGGATGTACTTGCCGTCGGTGATCTCGGAGGTCGGGATCTCGCCGTTGATGTAGCGGACGATGTCGACCAGCTGCTGCGCCGCGGAGTCGGTGACGTGGCTCCAGATGTTGATGCTGGCGGCCACCTTCTCGCCGGTGAGCGGGTCGTCCGCGTCGGCCATGATGCCCCAGGGCGACGGCTTCTGCGGCTTGTCGACGATGAGCACGCTGTTGTAGCGGAGATCGCCGAGCCGCGGGGCGACGCGCTCCTCGAGGGGAACGCTCGTGTCGCCGCAGGCGGGGTGATCGCCCTCGATGATGGGGTTGTGGCAGAGCACGATCACGGACGGCTGCGTGACGACGCCTCCGATCGCGAGCGTCGCCTGGTCGCCGCCGCGCCGCTGAGAGAGCTGCTCCACGGCCTGCCTGGCCTGGTCGTCACACGCCGGCGCGTCCCAGCCCTGCTCGCGGCGGCACGCGTTCAGCTTGCGCGTGAGCGCGACGGCCTCGTCGATGTCGTCCTGCTGGCCCTTCCACATCGGGAACTTCGCGTCGCAGTCCTCGCCGCCCGTCTTCCGGCACTCGACGAGGCGCGAGGTCTGGATCGCGGTCTTCATCGCGAGATCCCACTCCTCGGCGGCCCACTGGGTCGCCTCGAAGATGTCCTCCGACGTGTCGCCGCCGACGTACCAGGGGATGACGACGGCCTCGCGATCCGCGTAAGGCAGCGTGCACTTCTGCTTGTACACGTCGCACTGCGAGCCCGCGCCGGCCGCCGCGCACGCGTCCGCGGTGCCGTCATTGTCCTTGTCGAGGTTCGGATCGGCGTTCACGTCGCCGCCCGGGGCCGTCTCCCGGGTCGCGCAGGCGATCGCGCCCTCCATCGTCTCGGGGTTGTCGTAGAAGTGGCTGCGCTTCCAGAGGTTGTAGCGGGACGCGAAGCGCCGCCACTGGTTGTCCACGATGCCGTAATTGCGCTCGTAGCCGTAGCGGGAATCGGCGGTGAAGATGCCGAACGCCTGGAACCTCACGCCGTCGAAGTCGACCGGCTCGTAGTCGTTGTCGACCACCTTCTTGAACGACTGTCGGATCGTGATCTCGACCGGGTTGCAGTTGCCGTACGGGTCGGTGCCGCCGGCGAAATCGCCCGGGAGCATGCAGGCCGGGAACTTGTCGATGCCCCAGCCGAGGCTCGAGAGGTCGAGCAGGACGGGCGTGGCGAACGCCTTCGTCGTGACGTCGAAGTAGCCGTCCTCCACGTCGAACCGCGGGGCGTCGGCGGACGCGGGATCGCTGACGTAATAGGCGAGCGGCTCGTACTCGACACCTCCGTAGATGCCGAGCTGCGACAGGGTGTCGAAGTTGTAGGCGTCGGTGGCGAGGTTGCGGGACCAGTCGACGCGGAAGTACTCGCGCTCGTACCAGAGCCGGTCGCTCGTGTTCTCGACGATGACGTTGGACTCCTCGCCGGTCGACGGGTTGTAGTCGCGGACGATGTCGAAATGCGACTCGATCGCGTAGCTCGCGACGATCTGGCCGTCGTTCGTCGTCTTCTTGGCGAGCCCGTTGTAGGTGTTGCCCTTGCCGTCGGTCCCCTCGATGCGCTCGTAGGCGAGCCGGGCGTTGAGCTGACGCTCGGTGATCTCCCACTTGATCCGGGAGACGGGCTGGGCGTAGGTCGACGTGAAGAGGCCATCTTGGGCGGCGCCGTACCCGACGTCGACGACCGTACCCCGCATGTAGAACTCGGGGTCATCGACGATGTCCTTCAGGTCCTTTCCAGCGAAGAAGGACTTGGCGAGCGCATCGCTCTGCACCCTTCTGATGGACGGCCGCTCCTCGGCGCAGCCCGCCCCCACGACGGTCAGCGCGACGGTGCCGAGGAGCACCGCACGCCTAAAAATTCGATTCATCAACGATCCTCCGGAAGCTGCCTGTCGAGATCGACGCACAAGCTCACCCTTCACGGCGCACAGGGCGCAGCGCGAGGCAGTCCCCCAAGGCAAGAACGTTGCCAACGCTCGCCGACGCTCGAACGCGAGCTCTTTCGATAAGTTAAGCACCTGTCGCACATGCGCATCGGGGGTGGCGTTAAAGAGTTAACTGTTGCCGGACGAGCTTGCGACCGGCGCCCGTCTCCGGGGTGACGGCGGTCGGAGCGGTGCTCGGGACGGTCGACGGCGCGGGCGCGTGGGCGCGCGCCCGCGCGCCGCCGGGGGCCGACAAGTCGTCGGCTGTCGAGTTCTTTGGTATGGTCGCCGCGTGCACTCTCCCTCGCATCGGACGCGCGGGTCGCGCGGGCGCGCGGACAGCCATGGGCGCAGCGCTCTCCTGCGCGAGGGGCACGGCCGCCCTGGGGCGGGCATGCGGCGCGGCCGCCCGGAAGCGGGCGAGCGGGGCAGACGCCGGCAGGTGCCGGGCGCATGAGGCATGAGGCGCTCCTCGGCCGCAAGGTGGCCGGGCGGTTCACGATCACCCGCTTCCTCGGCGAGGGCGGCATGGCCAGCGTCTTCATCGCCGAGCGCGACGCCGAGCCCCGCCGGGTGGCGATCAAGATCATGAACCCGGAGTTCACCGGGGACCGCGCGTTCATCCGGCGCTTCCAGCGCGAGGCGAAGGCCGCGGCGCGGGTGAAGCACCCGAACTCCGTCAAGATCTTCGAGTACGGGGTCGAGGGCGCCCTCAGCTACATCGTGATGGAGCTGCTCTCGGGGGACGACCTCTACGTCCTCCTCGAGCGCCACGGCGCGATCGGCCAGGCGCGGGCGGTCCGCATCCTCTCGGAGGTGTGCGAGGCGCTCGCGGTCGCCCACGAGATGGGCGTCGTGCACCGCGATCTGAAGCCCGAGAACGTCATGGTGGTCCCCGATCCCATGCACCCTCACGGCGAGCGGGTGAAGGTGCTCGATTTCGGGATCGCCAAGATCCTCGACACCGGCTCGTCCGGCGAAGAGGCCGAGCTCCTCGCCGACCCGCTGTCCGTCGTGACGCGCGCGGGCACGTTCGTCGGCACGCCGGCCTACATGGCTCCGGAGCAGTGCGGGCTGCTGCCGGTGGATCAGCGGGCCGACCTGTACACCTGCGGGGTCCTCTTGTTCCAGCTCGTCACGGGGCGGCTGCCGTTCGAGGGCGAGACGCCGCTCCACACGGCGACGCTCCACATCCATGCGCCGGTGCCGGCGCCGAGCAGCTGCGCGCCCGGGATCCACCCGCGCCTCGAGGCGCTGATCGTGAAGGCGCTCGCCAAGGATCCGGCGGACAGGTACCAGACGGCGCGCGAGCTCGGGTACACGCTGCACTGCCTGCTGGCCGAGCTGCCCGACACGGCCGTGGGGCTCGGGCCGATCTCGCGCCGGCAGCCGAGCTCGCTGTTCTCGCGGGACGCGTCGCTGCAGCGGGGGCCGATGTCGCTCCCGCCGCTGACGTCGCTGCCGAGCTCGACGTCGGGGCCGATCTCCGGCCAGGCGCCCAGGGCGGAGCTCTCGATCGAGTCGGCCCGGACGCTCGTCTCCGGGGGAGCTAACGCCGAGGTCGCGCATCCGCCCCCGGTGGTGCTTCACCACGCGCCGCCCCCCTCGGAGCTCCCTCAGACGCTCGATCCGCAGGCGGTCGCGCCGGGGGCGGGCGCCGAGCCGCAGCGCTGGGCCGGGGAGTCGGTGCCGGAGATCTCGCTGCAGCTCCCGTCCTGGTCCCACGGCCCCAGCGAGGCGCTGCTCTCGGGGAACGGCCTGGCCGAGCCGGGCGCGTACGACGACGCGAGCGGGGACGACGACAGCACGCTCACCATGGTCCGCCGCGACGAGCTCCTCGGTCCGGCGAGGGTGCGAGTCCACACGGCGGCCTACGACGAGGGCGACGAGCTCGACATCACCCCTCCTGGCCGCGAGGTGAAGGCGACGCTCCGCTCCGCCGAGGACTTCGGGCTGGGCACGCCCGAGAAGCGGGCCGAGGTCGGCCTGGTGCGCGTCGATTCCGCGCCGGTCCCGGCGACGCCGCAGAGCCCGCTCGACGGGGCGGCGGCGGGGGTGTGGGACAGGAGATCGCCGCGCGCCACCAACACGCTCCGGCTGGTCTCGTCCCACCCGCCGGCCGAGAGCCAGATGCCCACGGTCACGCCCGGCGAGCTCCAGGCGGCGAGCCCGCAGGGGTTCGGGGCGATCGGGTTCGGCGCGGCGAGCGCGGAGACCGTCGGGGACTCCGCGGCGGTCGTGCGGAGAGCGCCGGCCGCGGCCGACAGCGCCTCGCCGGCGGCCCCGGCGGCGTCGGTGCCGTTCGAGCTCGCCGCGACCATCGCGGAGCAGCGCACGGCGCTGGAGCGCCGCGCGACGATGCCCGATCACGTCGTCGTGCCCCAGCCGCCGCCCGCGCCTGCGCCGGCGCCTCCGCAGGCGCGGGAGCCGAGCTGGCTCGCCGGCAAGCGGGGGCTCATCATCGGCTTCGTCGCCGGGATGCTCCTGACGGCGCTGGCGATGTTCCTTGTGATGCGCCTGCTCTCCTGACGTCTCGCACGCGCCCTCTCCGGACGCCGCGCGCCGCTTCAGGGGATGTCGTAGGTCAGCAGCCGGCACTCGATCGGGCCGTTGAACACGACGAGCGACCGCTCCGGCCTCCTGCGCATGGCGTGCTCGATGTCCTCGGTGCCGGCGAGGATGGCGACGCGGTGGCCCGCGAGCCGCGACAGCGCCGCCGCCATGTCGCGGTAGAGGGCCAGCGTCCCCGGCAGGCGCTCGCCGTACGGCGGGTTGGTCAGGACGTGGCCCGGCGGCGCGGTCGGGGCGAGCGCGGTGATGGACTGACAGCGGACCTCGATCTGCACGCCGGCCATCCGGGCGTTGCCGCGGGTGATCTCGGCGGCGCGGGGGTCGATGTCGGCGGCGACGATCGCGGGGCCCTCGGGCCGGATCCGCGCGCGGGCGGCGTCGCGGAGCTCGGTCGTGCGCCGCGCGGCGGCCTGATCGTGGCACGCCCACCGCTCGAAGCCGAAGCGCTGCGCGCGCAGGCCGGGGGCGATGTCCCGCGCCCAGAGCGCGGCCTCGAGGGCGATGGTGCCGGCGCCGCACATCGGGTCGACGAACGGGCGGGCGCGGTCCCAGCCGGAGAGGCGGAGCAGCGCGGCGGCGAGCGTCTCCTTGAGCGGCGCGCCGCCGATGTGCGTGCGGTAGCCGCGGCGGTGGAGCGCGGCGCCGCCGAGATCGGCGTAGAGCGTGGCGCGGTCGCGGACGAGGTGGAGGAAGAGGGCGAGATCCGGATCGTCGAGGTCGACCGACGGGCGGGCGCCGACGCGGCGCCGGATCTGGTCGACGATGGCGTCCTTGGTCCGCTGCGCGATGAACTGGGTGTGGGTCAGCGCGCTCGAGCGGCAGGAGGCGCGGACGGCGAGCGTGTGGACCGGGCTCAGGTAAGGGGCCCAGTCGACGCGCGAGACGCCCTCGTAGAGCGCGTCCCCGCTGGGCGCGTCGAAGGAGGCGAGCTCGACGAGCACGCGCACGGCGGTGCGGAGCTCGATGCACGCGCGGAAGCCCTCGTCCGGCGGGCCGGAGAAGTGGACGCCGCCGCGATCCGCGCGGACGCCGCGGAACCGGTGCTCGCGGAGCTCGTCGCGGAGGGCGGGCTCGGTTCCTTTGGCGGCGGTCGCGAAGAAGTCCATGGCGACGGGGCTTCTAGCCGAATCGCCGCGCGGCGGCCCTCATGAACGCGGCCTCTGGCCGCGCGGCCGCTCCCGGGGCGAGGCGCGTGGCACTGGATTCGCACGGCGTTCGCTGAGCTCTGGGGTGTGTGGACCGGGCGCAGGGACGCCGGCGCTCGGCAGGTGGGGTGAGCGGGCTCCGCGGTCGGCGGGCCGAGGCCGCTCGGGGGCAAAACGCCTGGCCCGAGGCCGCGGCGAGCGGGCAGAGCGAGGGAGCCGGGCGTCGCGCGGCGGAGGCGCCGGCACGGCGATCCGCGAGGGAGGGAGGCCAATGGAGCATCGGATGGCGGCTTTGCGTGGCATCAACATCGCGCTCGGGATCTGGCTCTTGATCTCCGCGTTCCTCTGGCGCCACGGCCGGGACGAGTTCACCAACACCTGGGTGGTGGGCGCGCTGTGCGTCGCCTTCGCCCTGATCGCGCTCTGGGTGCCGAGGGCGCGTTACGCCACCGCGATCCTGGCGGTGTGGCTCTTCGTCAGCGCCTGGACGATACCGGCGCTGCTGATGGCGACGGTGTGGAACAACGCGCTCGTCGCCGTCGGCATCCTCGTCGTGTCGCTCCTCGCGACCGACGTCGCGGTGCGGGGCTCGCGGGCCGCGCGGCGCGTGTAGGCGCCGAACGGCCGCGCCGCCGCGGCCGGAGGGCCGGCCCGGGGGCGCCGACGGCGCTCTCCCAGCCGCGCGCTCGGGGCGCGTTCCCGGCCGCGCGCCGGCGCGCGGCGTGTTCGCCTCGCGGCGTCGATCGTGTATAGCGGCGTCGCGAGCGCCGCGCACGAGCCGGCGAGAGGATGTCCCATGAAGCTCAGCGTCAACGTGAACAAGATCGCGCTCCTGCGGAACTCGCGGGGACACGATGCCCCGAATGTCCTCTCCTTCGCCCGGAAGATCGTGGACTACGGAGCCCACGGCATCACCATCCATCCGAGGGCGGACCGGCGGCACATCACGCCGGACGACGCGCGGGCGGTGACTCGCCACATCACCACGGTGGAGACGAACTTCGAGGGTGATCTCCGCGAGGAGTTCCTGGACCTCACGCTCGAGCTCAGGCCGACGCAGTGCACGCTGGTCCCGGTCACGCCGGGCGAGCTCACCTCACACCGCGGCTGGGACGTCGCGAAATGGCGCTTCGTCCTCCAGCCCGTGGTGAAGCGGCTCAAGGAGGAGGGGATCCGGACAAGCCTCTTCGTCGAGGCCGACCCGGCGGTGGTGCCCCTGGTCGCGGAGATGGGGGCCGATCGCATCGAGATCTACACCGGTCCTTACGCCCAGGCGTTCGATCGCGGCGAGCACCGCGCGGAGCTCGACAAGATCGTCGCGACCGTGAGGGCCGCCGTGGCGGCCGGGGTCGGGATCAACGCGGGGCACGACCTCACCGTGGAGAACCTCGCGCCGCTCGTCCGCGAGGCGCCGCAGATTCAAGAGGTGTCGATCGGACACCACCTCGTGGCGCATGCGCTCGAGGTCGGGATGAAGCAGTCGGTGCGCGACTACCTCGCGGCGGTCGAGGGGCGCCCCGCGCCGGCGCCGTAGCGGGGCGGGGCCGGCCGAGCGCGCCGGCCAGCGCTGCTCCGGGCCGAGCGCGCCCCGCCGCGATCGCGCCGCCGGCGGCGCCAGCCCTGGTCAGCTCCGGTGTCTGCTCAGCGGATCGACCGCGACGTCATCCACCGGCGCGGCCGCGGACGGGCGTGACGCGGGGCTGCGCATCGGCAGCTCCACGATGAACTCCGCGTGGCGCCCCTTCTCGGTGCTCCCGAGCCGGATCACGCCTCCATGGCCGTGACGCACGATCTCGTAGCAGATGGAGAGCCCTAGCCCGGTACCCTGCCCGTTGGGCTTGGTCGTGAAGAAGGGGTCGAAGATCCTCTCGCGGATGAGCTCCGGTATCCCGGTGCCGTTGTCCCAGATCCGGATCTCGGCGATCGACCCGACCCGGCGTGTCGACACCCGGATGCGAGGCGGCTCCGCCGCTGCGCCGCCCTCCGCCCGCACCCGCTCACCCACGGAGTAGAGCGCGTTGTTGACCAGGTTGATGATCACGCGAGCGAGCTCCTGATCCATCACCTCGACCGGCGGGAGCGAAGCGTCGAACTCCTTCTCGACCACCACGTCCAGGGCGGGCGTCGCAGCGAGCTTGCCGACCATCGCGAGCTCGACCGACTTCTCGACGAGCGCGTTCAAATTCACCGGCTCTCGGACGCCCGACAGGACACGGGAGTGCAGCAGCATGTTGTTCACGATGGCGTTCGCGCGCTTGCCGTGCTCCGCGATCTTGTTCGCGTTGATCCTCAGCATCGGGAGCACCTCCCTGATCTTTGCCATGACCTCGCCGGTGCGCGGGCCGTCGAGATGGAGCTCGGTCGAGAGGCCGACGAGCTCATCCGAGAATCGAATGGACAGCTCAGCGAAGTTGTTGACGAAGTTGAGCGGGTTCTTGAGCTCGTGAGCGACTCCCGCGGTGAGGTTGCCGAGCGACGCCATCTTCTCCGCCTGGATCAGCTGCTGCTGGGTCTGCTGGAGGTGCTCGAGCGTCGACGCCAGCGCGATGTTCTTGCGCTTGAGCTCCTCGGTCCGCTCCTCGACCTTCCGCTCGAGATCGTTGTAGAGCCGCGCGTTCTCGATCGAGATCGCGACCTGCGACGAGAGCAGCCGGAGCACCTTCAGCCGATCCGAGGTGAAGGTGTCGGTGATGAGGTTGTTCTCGAGATACAGCACACCGACGAGCTGTCCCTGATGAACGAGCGGGGCACAGAGCACCGACCTCGGCTGGCAACGCACGACGTAGGGGTCGCTGACCAGCCGCTCATCCCGCGCCGCGTCGCGCAGCACGACGCTCTCCCGCGTCCTGGCGACGTAGTTCACCAGCGCGTGCGGGAGATCCGGGCTCTGATCCATCGGTATCGACTGCAGCACGGTGACCTCGCCGGACGCGATCGTCCCCTTGGCCTCGATGACGAGCTGGCCCGCTTCCTTGATGAGGAGGACGCCCTTCTCCGCGCCCGCGTTCTCGAGCATGATCTGCATGATCCTGTCCAGGAGCCGACCGAGCATGATCTCGCTGGAGAGCACCTGGGACGCCTTGACGACCGTGGTCAAGTCGAGGTCCTGGGGCGTCGGCGACACCGGCACGGCGGCGCCGCTCTGATGCTTCACCTGCGCCGGAGACGACCGCATGAGGAGCACGGGATACTGCTCGTCGAGCGCGCGGACCTTGGTGTGCGCGCCCCAGGTGAGGTAGCAGCCGCGCGCCTCCTGGAGGTACGCGCCGGCCAGCTGCGGTTTGCCCCTGCTCAGATGGAACAGCGCCGCGCGCTCGCACGCGAGGGCCACCTCGTGGAGGTACTCGCTCTTCCGCGCGGCGGAGATCGCGTCGTCGTAGAGCCTCGCCGCCTGCCTGGATCGGCCCTCCACGCGCGCCTCCTCGGCCAGCACCAGCGCAACTTTATGGCGGGCGTTCACCGCGCTGTGCTCGGCCCACTTGTGCAAGATCCGCTTTGCCTTGTCGATCGCGCCGCGCAGGCGGCGCCTGTCCGCGCCGTCCGCGTCCGGAACCAGCGAGAGCGCCGCGAGCGCCCGGTAAAACGCGTGGTGCGGAACGAACGCCGAGCTCGGGTCCAGCATGTCCTTGTAGGCCTCGAGCCGTGACGCGATCTCCACCACCTCGTCATAACGCTCGAACAGGTAGCCGATCTGGAGCGCCAGCAGCAGGTGCTGCGCGCGCTGCATGTCCTCGGTGACGTACGCGTCCGGCTCGAGCGAGTGCTCCTTCGAGCGCAGCGCGGAGGGGTCGGCGTCCTGCAGCTCTCGCGTCCAGCGCAGGGTGATCTGCATGCACTGGATCACCTTCTGGGCGTCGGTCCGCCGTCCGAACTCGAGATACCGGCGAGCCTGCGCGGCCACCTCGGCGATCGGGGTGTCGACCAGAGAGGTCCAGTAGATGTTCAGGCACATGCAGTACGACGCCTGCACCAGGTTGCCGGAGTCGACGGCGCACTGGATCGCCTCCGCGAGCAGATCGAGCGCCTCGCGCAGGTGGGACGAGAACACCTCCAGGAAGCTCGCGATGACGAAGAGCGTCCTGCACGTCACCGATGGATCATTGAACTTGCGCGCCAGGACCAGGGCGAGCTTGCCGTACGCCGCGCCCGTCTTGGGATCGCGGAACACCGAGCTGTTGAACATGCCGAAGCAGGCGAACGCGAACGAGGAGGCCTCGGTGTTGCCGTAGGTGAGCGACAGCTGCACGAGCTTGAGGATGATGAGCCCGATGAGCTGCTCGCGCTGCAGCAGGTAGGCAGGGAACCAGAGGGTGATGAGCAGGCCCATCGCCGCCCGGATCTCCGGCGTCATGCGGTCCGGCAACTCGCTGAGCTCGCTGATCTGCCTGCCCCGCAGCTTCCATCGCACCTGGGCGAGCTCGAGCAGCACCTCACCCATGTGCGGCTTGGACGACAGCCGTATGCCGAGCAGCTGCAGCGCGAGCAAGCCGGTCTCCACGGCCTGCTCGTACTGGCACAGGTGCAGGAGCTGCGTCACACGGGCGGTGTGCACGGCGACCCGCTCGTCGTCTGCGCGGGCGTTGCGGAGCAGGAGCGCGAACCTCTCATCGGCGTCCGCGAAGCGGGTCATGAGATAGTCGCACTCGGCCCTCTCGAGGTGCAGCGCGAACGTGAGCTCATGACAGCGGCTCCACCCCTCCGCCCCGACGAGCTCGGTGCCGGCGGCGAGGTAGCGCAGCGCCGGTTCGTAGGCAGCGGAAGCCTTTGCCTTGCGACCGGCGGTGAGATTGAGCTGCGCGATCTCCTGGCGCTCCGTCGTGTCGCGCACCACCTCGGCGCCGGCGTTCAGGTGATTGACCACCTCGAAGAGCCGCTCGGCGACGCGCTCGGCCGGGAGGCGCTGCCGGAGGAGGCGGCCGATGTCGAGGTGGGTCTTCTTCCGGTCCTGGTCGGGGATGAGCGAATAGGCTGCCTGCTGCACGCGGTCGTGCAGGAACTCGTACGGGACGGCGAGCTCCTCCAGCGACGCATCGAAGGGATCTCCCGGCTCGGCGCCGAGGAGCAGCTTGTACGACTGATCCGTGGGCAGGATGAGGCCCGCTTGCACGGCCTCCCACAGGGCGTCGGCCGTCTCCCGCGGAGAGCGCTCGTACACGATGGACAGGATGTTCGAGTCGAAGCGGCTCCCGACGCAGGCCGCCAGCTTCACCGCGCTCTGCGCCGCGAGCGGGAGCCTCTGCAGCTGGCCGACCAAGAGGTCGACCACGTTGTCCGTGACCCCGACGGACCTGAGCTGATCCATGTCCCAGCGCCACGCGCCCACGCCGCGCTCGTCCGAGAGCGCCGGGTCGAACACGAGCAGCCGCTCTTGGTGGAGCGTCTTCAAGAACTCCATGACGAAGAACGGATTGCCGTGGGTCTTGCTGGCCAGGAGCGACGCGAGCGGCCCGGCGCGCTCCGCCGTGCACGAGAGGACGTCGACGAGCCACCCCGTGAGATCGTCCTGGGAGAGCGGCGCCAGCGCGAGGTGGGTGACCCTCGTCGCCTCGAGCTGGAGGCGCTCGAACGCGCGGCCCAGCGGGTGGCCGTCCGTGACCTCGTTGTCTCGGTACGCGCCGATCAGCAGCAGGTAGCCGCTGGCCGGGTTGGCGCTCAGGTACCGGAGCAGATCCAGGGACGCGGCGTCGGCCCACTGCAGGTCGTCGAGGAAGAGCACGAGGAGGTGCTCCCTCTGGGCGAAGGCCTGAATGAAGCTCTGGAAGACCTGACGAAACCGGTTCTGAGACTCCGCTGGGCCGAGCTGGGGCACGGCCGGCTGCTGGCCGAGGACCAGCTCGAGCTCCGGGATCACGTCGACGATGATCTGGCCGTTGGGGCCCAGCGCGCGTCCGAGCCGCGCCCTCCAGACAGAGAGCCGCGCCTCGTCCTCGGCGAGCAGCTGGCGGATGCTCTGCCGGAACGCCTCGATGAGGGAGCTGTAAGGTAGACCCCGGTTGAACTGATCGAACTTGCCGGAGAGGAAGCTGCCGGTCTGGCCGACGACGAGCCTGTGGAGCTCGTTGACCAGCGTCGATTTACCGACGCCGGAATAGCCATGGACGAGCACGATCTCGGTGGCGCCTCGGGCGACGCGCTCGAAGGCGCCCGTGAGGGCGGCGATCTCCGCGTCGCGCCCGTAGAGCTTCTGCGGGAACTGCAGCCTCTCCGAGCGATCCTGCCTGCCTGTCGGAAACGGCGCTATCTCGCCGGCGGAGCTCCACTCGGCGAGGCAGGTCTCGAGGTCGATGCGCAGCCCGCGCGCGCTCTGATAACGGTCCTCGGCCGCCTTGGCCAGCAAGCGCATGACGACGCTCGACAGCGCGGCAGGCACCCCCGGCCGCACCTCCTCCGGCGGCGTCGGCCGCCGGGCGATGTGACAGTGCACGAGCTCGAGCAGATCGGTGGCCAGGAACGGCGGCCGGCCGGTGAGCATCTGGTACAGCGTCGCCCCGAGCGAGTAGAAATCCGTGCGATGGTCCAGGGCCCGGTTCATCCGGCCGGTCTGCTCGGGTGACATGTAGGCCAGGGGCCCCTCGATCCGGGCGACGCTCTCGATCGTCTGGCTCTCGCGAGGCAGCCGGGAAGCGATGCTGAAATCCGTGAGCTTGGCGCGGCCGGTCTCCCGGTCGAACAGGATGCTTCCCGGATGGATGTTCTTGTGGGTGATCTCCCGCTCATTCAGGGCTTCGAGCGCTCGGCAGAGCTGGATCGCGACGCGGAGGAGCAGCTCGATGTCCAGCCCTTCGGCAGGGATGGCGGCGTGCAGCGGCTCACCCGCGAAATCCTCGAGGACGAGCACCGGCACGCCCTGGTGCTTCTCCAGCCGCTGTACCTTCAGGATGTACGGGCTGTCGAGCATCTGGGCGAGCTGGTGCTCGTGCTTGATGCGCGTGATGTCGAGCAGGGTCGGGTAAGCGACGTGGAGCGCCTTGATCAGCGCTGGCTGCCCGTCGGCGGATCCGATGGCCCGATAGGTGGCAGTCCGCGTCTCTTCGACGACGGTCGCGGTCACATCGTAGCCCAGGAGGATCTGCATGAGCTCGCCCTTCGCGTGCAGCTACTTCCGCTGCTTCGGCTGAGCGTCGGCCTCGGCCGCGCTCGTCATTCCATGGGCCTGCCTGTCGCCCGCCGGGGCGGCCTTCGGCCTGGCCTTCGTCGCATAGCTCCACAAGAAATCACCGCTGCCGCGCTCTCCCCACGTGATCTTGCCCTGCGACCTTTCCCTGGCGATGTGCGCGCCGGAGTGGCAGCCCATGCAGCTCGACGTGTGGAACATCCGGGTCGTCTCGGGGCGCAGAGCGCGGTTCACGTCGGCAGCGACCGTGTTGCCCTTCTGCATGTATGTCTCCAGGACCGTGTTCACGAGGTAAGGTCGGTACGGCCGGCCGCCGGACTCGTTCGCGACGGCGTCGGGGAGCCTGTCCGACGGCGACGGCTCGCCCCCGCCGTCCGTCGGCCACTGCGTGCCGACGAGCTCGTAGAACTGCAGGGCAGAGCGGTTCTTCTTGAGCTGCGCCTGGACCTCGCTGTTCAGGGCGGCTGTGTCCTCCCGGATCGGCTGCTGCCGGTGCACCTGCGTGCGGCTGACCCACGGCCCCTCCGAGGGCGGCCAGACGCGCTCATCCGGCGGCTCATTGACGGGGCACAGCGGGCAATCCGGATCGTTGAATGAGGGCTTGAGCGGCTTGCCATTGTGCGTCTCGAGCGGGTTGACATCGACGTTGTCGATGTGCTCGAACGCAGCCCAGACCCATTGCTTCTTGGCCGAGAGCGTCTTGATCATGACGTTCGCGCCCACGAGGCCGAACGTCCGCAGCGACGGGGCTGCGCCCGCGCGGACGTACGCCTTCCGGAGGATGAAGCGCCCCTCGAGGTGACTCTCGCTCTCGTCCAGCAGCTTCCACGCGAGCTTGAGCGCGATCGAGGGCGTCTGATCCGCGTTCTGCGGGTTGCCCCAGGGCGCGTCGGGGTTGGTGCAGTCCTCCTCGGGGGTGGCGCAGTATTCCGCGCTGTAGGCGATCTGTCCATCGATGCTGTACAGCGCGTTGTCGTTGAGGTACTTGAACAAACGCTCGCTGTACAGCACCTCGTAATACACCTTGTTGCCGTTCTGGTCCCAGAGGATGAACGAATCGGCCTGTCTGTCGTCCTGTAGCGTGCGGGAGGCATTGATCGGGAAGCTCGCGTCCGGAGCGCTCCGCTTGGCCTGCTGCTCGGCAGGGTTCCATGCGTCGGGTGCGCCTCCGCCCGGCTTGAAGACGTCGTAACTGGTCTTCCAGGTATCCCACCCATGGGCGCCATCGTCCGCAAGGCGAGGCCGCGCGCGGCCGTCCTTGGTCACCGGCCATGCCATCGCGATGAAGGACTGCCATGCCAGGATGTCGTATAGACGGTTGCCTTCTGCGTATTCCCCCCTCCCTATGGTGCTTTTTTGCAGCTCGGGATCGATGTCTCGGGGGAGGGCCGAGCACAGCTTGTCGGTGAAGCTCGGGAACTTGCTCCACAGCTCCGTCCGGCATGTCTCGTCGTCAACCGGCGAGGACGCGCCCGTGTTCTCGGGAGGGGAGGGCGGGGGAGAGGGCCTCTTCAGGTGGGCTGTCGCGGTGCACGACAGGTGTGCCGCGCTCGCCAGGATCATCAAAGCCGATCTGTAGATGGAGGACGAAGGGCGTTTCATGGTGCGACGCTCCAGAGTACAGCGTGTGTGTCGGTTCTCAGGCGAGGGAGAAGCAACGTAAGACACCAAGGTAGGCTTTGGCCAACAGAGCTCGATCCGGGCCGAGGACGATCTTCAGGTCGATCCAGCGGCGCACGCGGGACGGCCATTCGCCCTCCCGGCAGCGCTCGCGCGAGGACCCGGGCCACGCGGTGAGCGCGTCGCGCTGCGAGGGCGTGCAGAGGCCGAGCGACGAGAGCCGCTCGAGCGTCGCGCTCCGGCCCGGGTCCAGCCTCCGGGTCGCGAGATCGAAGAGCTCGATCCCGAGCCGAGGAGCGACGCTGTCTCCGATGGTGACGTCGATCGTGACGCGCTCGTCATCGACGCGCAACGCTCCCAGCAGCTCCTCCACCTCACCGGGTTTGCCCGGCCAGCCCACCCCGAGCAGGTAGCCGACGAGCCGGTCGCGCGGCAGCGAGACGTTGAGCTTGAGCGTCACAGGCTGCCTGGCGCTCATGACGGACAGATGAACGGCGTGGCCGCCGTCCGGCAACAGGGTGAAACAGCGGAGCAGCGCGGCCAGGGTCGCCACCGGGACAGGCCCGTCGAGGAGCACGGAGAGGGCCGCCTCGACGAGCCGGAGCCGGCCGCTCGGGCTGAAGTCGCGCTCTGCCTCCGGGGCCTCCAGGTTCGTGAGGGGCCTCGGATCCAGGCAGAGGAGCACGGACGGCTCGACAGGACCACGGCGCGCGGCCGGCTGATCGAACTCGAACCAGAGCAGGGGAACCTGCTCGAACAGGAGGGTGCCGGGCGTGGTCCACGCGGCGAGGAGACGCCCTGGAGGGCCCCGGAGCGGATCGGCGCCCTCCGCCGGCGGAGCGCCGCCGGGGGCGACCGGATCTTCGCGGCGCGAGCGCGGGAGCCGAGACGCGAGGACCTCTCTCCCTTCCGCCAGAATACAGGCAAGAAGGTCGACCCGCGCAGCGGTCGCCCCCAGATGACATTCGAGGGTCAGGACGGAGGCGGCGTCCAGCAGGGCCGGGGCGCAGCGGCCGAAGGCGCGCCAATCTCGCGGTGACACGAGCGCCGGCGGGACATGAGGCTCGACGAGCTCCAGCGTCTTCTCCATCGACCGAACGATCATGCAGCGACCTCTCGTCCTGCCGGGCCTTGCCCGCGGATGACCACCGACCGCCGCGGTCGGCCTTCGCGCAGCGCCCGAGGCTACCCGCTCACCAGGCCTTGTACCAGGCGTCGCCATTGAGCTCGGGAACGGCGAGATCCAGCAGGGCCTCGAGCGAACCGTCGTCGGACGGGCCTCTCGCGATGTGGCTGTCGAGCTTCTTCTTCTGCCGCTCGCTCAGCTTGAACTCGCTCATCAGCGAGCTCCTGGATTCGCTCTTGTGCGCTTCATCGTCGGGGTGGAAGCGATTGTAGACCTCCGCGGTGTGCACGAGATGATAGAGGAAGGACAGGAGACCCGGCTTGCGTGCCACGCCGCTCGCCGACGGGGCGGGCGCCTCGCCGCTCGTGTTCTTGAAGAGTCTCTCGTTGACCTCATCCTTCGTGAGGTAGAGGACGTTCGCGACGCAGTCGTCGTCGGGGTGCCCCATGTCGCCGCACTTGTTGAACACCTTCTTCTCGGTAGCGCTCAGGCGAAAGTCCTTCAGCACTTTGTTCTTGTCCGAGTTCACGCTGAGGCCCGTGTACCTCAGGTGATAAAGCAATGACAGGACGCCGGGCGGATATTTCGTTGTCTCTGTGGGCATCGTCGTTATTTCCTCGCGTGCTGGTTTTGAATGGCGCTTCGCGCGTCGCAGCAGGTGCGCGCGGTCCGGTGAATCGCGTGCTCTGCGAGCTCTCAGGGGCCGTCGTTCGCTGGAAAGAATCGCCTGCTCCAAGCCGCTCGATCCGGTCAAGAAAGACGTTCGGGGTGGAGCCGAACCGTCTGCGAACAGGAATTGCACGGCGCGTACCAGCCGTGGGTGCATGTCCTCCGCCCGGCCGACGTGCGGGGATGCGGGCGTTTCCAGGCCGGGATGAGACGGCGGCCGCGGGCGTTCCGTCGAGCGCGTGCGGCAACCTGCCGGCCGACGTGTCGGCCGACGTGTCGGCGGGCGTGCCGGCCGAGGCCTCGGCGCCGTGCCGGTGCCGCGCAGGCCGACATGCCGGCGCCGTGCGGCGCCCTGCCCGCCGACACGATGTCAGCGCGACGCCAACGCCGGCCTGGTCTCCAGGGAGATCTGGACCGTCTGCTCCCCCTCGAGCAGCGGCCGCGTCACGTCGCGCCCCGCCACCCTGTAGACGGTCGTCGATTCGCCCCTGGGCCAGATGCTCCGCGCGCCGGCGCTCTCGAACTTGAACTCCTGCCGGGCGGCCCGGCAGACCGCCTCGTCGACGAGGATCTCCCCGGACAGCGCTGCGCGCGCGAGGTGGGAGGCGGCGTTCACGGCCTGCCCGAGCACCGTGTAGCCGAGCCGCGCGCACGCGTGCGAGCCGACCTCCGCCGCCAGGACGCTGCCGGTCGAGACGCCCGCGCATACCCCGTGAGCGTAAGGCGAATCGTTCCCCGTACGCCGAGCGACCGTCGCGAGCTGCTCCCGTACGGCGATGCATGCCGAGAGCGCCCGGTCGAGGTGCTCCGGCCCGTGGAACACCGCCATGACGGCGTCGCCCATGAATTTGTCCACGATGCCTCCCTGCGCCAGGAGCTCCGGGACGATCACCTCGAAGTTGGCGTTGAGCAGCCGCGTGGCCTCGGCGGGCGGCCTCTCCTGCGCCACGCGGGTGAACCGGAAGACATCGATGAACGCGACGGTCGCCTCGAGCGCCTCGCTCGCGGCTGCGCCCGCGGGCCCGAGCGCCCGGAGCCGCTCCACCAGGGCCGCGTTCGTGAACTTCCGCAGGATATCGTTCTCCTCGTTCGCCTGGGCTTTCTGTCGCTGCTGCTCCGCGGAGCGGAGGGACTTCTCCAGCGTGGTCTCGAGGTCGGCGAAATCGAGCGGCTTGAAGAGGAAGTCGAACGCCCCACGGTTCATGGCGCGACGGATGTTGGTCATGTCGCCGTACGCGGACACGATCACCGTCCTCGCGAGCGGGTTCACCTCGGGGATGCGCTCGAGCAGGGTGATCCCGTCCATGACCGGCATGTTGATGTCGGCGACGACGACATCGATGTCCGGGTGTCGCCGGAGCTCCTCGATGGCGTGTTGGCCGTTGTCGGCGAAGATGAGCTCGTAGGCGGAGCTCTTCTTGTTCTGCCGAAAATGCATCTTCAGCAGGAGCTGCATGTCGGGCTCGTCGTCGACGATGAGGATCTTGGCGGGCTTGCTCCCCGCGTCGCACACCGCGGCGAACGCCGTGATGAGCTCGCGGGACGACTGGAATCTCCGGGTCCGGTCCTTTGCCAGCGCGCGCTCGAAGAATCGATCGAACCCGGGGAGCAAGGTGGCGTCGAGCGACGACGGCGGCGGGAACGGATCGGCGCAGATGCTGATGATGAGCCCTGCCAGATCTTCTGTCGAGAACGGAAAGCGGCCTGTGAGCGCGCGGTATGCGATGACGCCGAGCGACCAGAGATCGGCCAGGGGGTGGGGAACGGCGCCGCGGACCTGCTCCGGGCTCATGTACGCGGGGGTTCCGATGCGCGTGCCGCTCCAGTCACGCGCATCGAACAGCCGCCACCCCACCCCGAAGTCGAGGATCTTCACGGACTCGCCGGACGCGCCCCGGGCGAGGAAGATGTTCGCGGGCTTGAGATCACAGTGGACGATGCCTGCCGCGCTCGCCGCCTCGAGGCCCGAGCTGAGCTGCCGGAGCAATGAAAGCACGGCCGCCGCCGGCAGCTGGCGCGTGCGGCGGAGCCGGCTCTCGAGGTCTTCGCCCTCGAGCAGCTCCATGACGAGATAGGGAGAACCCTCATCGATTCCGTAGTCGTGCACTTGGACGATGTGCTCGTTACGGAGACGGGCGACGGTCGTCGCCTCCTGCTCGAAGCTGCGCCTCGCGTCGAATGAGACGACGTTCTCGGGCATCATCCGCTTCAGCGCCACCGGCCGGCGGAGCATCTGATCGAAGGCCTCCCAGACGATGCCCATGCCGCCGCGGCCGATCTCACGCCGGAGCGCGTATCTCCCGCCGACCGTTTGGCCCTTCACAAAGGAAAATTAGTACGCGCGAGCGCACATCGTGTCAACTGGCATTACGGTGTCCGCGCCCAGGCGACGTTGGCACAGAGGGGCGCCAAAGCGGATCGGTGTGTTCGAATGTGCGTGTCGCGCATGGGCAGGAGGCGCCGAACGCCGGCTCCGCTGAGCTTGCAAGTCTTTTCGGTGGGCGCGTATCCTCCCACCCCATGGTGACCGAGCGAACAGGGCTCACCACGATCGCGAACGCGACGACGCTGCACCCCGACACGAGCCCCTCACGGCGGGCATGCACACGCCTCGCTCCGTCCCTGTCCGTCCTCTACCATCCTCGTCTCGAGCGCATCGGTGAGCGCGCCGTCCTCGCGGACCTCGCGCTTCGCGATGCGGTCGCGCTGTCGCGAATGGAGCCGTACTTCGGTCCACCGGGTGCGATCGGCGATGCGCCGCTCGGGGATACCCACCTGAGCCGCAAACCCCTGCGCATCATCGCGCTGCCCGACGACCGGATCCGGCTGGACGCGGCGGAGCGCGGCTCCCACGTCGTGGTGGATGGCGCCCCGCTGGAGGGGAGCCGCGATTTCTCGCTCGGCGAGGTGACGCGGGGGGTCGTCATCGAGCTCGCCAGTCGCGTCGTCCTGCTGCTCCACATGGTCGATCCGTCCCCGCGCGAGCCGGGGGAGCGCCTCGGCCTGGTGGGCGATAGCGACCTTCTGGAGCGGACGCGGTGGCATATCCGCCGCGTCGCCGACCTCGGAACTGCGGTGCTCCTCCGCGGCGAGACGGGCACGGGAAAGGAGCTCGTCGCGAGGGCGATCCACCAGGCCGGCAGCCGGCGCAATCAGCCCTTCGTGGCCGTCAACATGGCGGCGATCCCTCCGTTGCTGGCGGCCGCGGAGCTCTTCGGCGCCGAGCGCGGATCGTATACCGGCGCCCTGCGCGACCGTCCCGGTTACTTCGGCTCGGCCGAGGGAGGGACGCTCTTCCTCGACGAGATCGGCGAGGCGCCGCCCGACGTGCAGGCGATGCTCCTCAGGGCCCTCGAGACGGGCGAGATCCAGGCGGTGGGCGCCCAGCAGCCGAAGAAGACGCGCATTCGGCTGATCACCGCCACGGACGCCGATCTGGAGGCCAAGGTGGCCGAGGGGGCTTTTCGCGCGCCGCTGCTCCACCGCCTGGCCGGTTATGAGATCGCGCTCCCTCCGCTCCGCGATCGCCGAGACGATCTCGGGCGCCTGCTCCTTCACTTCCTGCGCGAGGAGCTGGCGGTCTCGGGCGACGCGCATCGGCTCGACGCGCCGCGGCCCGACGGCGCCCCGTGGTTGCCAGCGTCCGTGGTGGCCCGGCTCGCGCGGTACGACTGGCCGGGGAACATCCGCCAGCTCCGGAACGTGGCGCGGCAGCTCGTCGTGGGGAGCCAGGGCGCGGCGCGCCTGGAGGGGGCGCCGGCGCTCGAGCACCTGCTCCAGCGGGCAGCCCCGGCGCAGCGGAGCCACGCCGACGGCGATCGCGCGGCCGCGGTGAGATCGGCGCGGCCGGAGACCGCCACGGCGGCGCGGGCGAGCTCGGGGAAGGGCGCCGGCTGGCGCAAGCCCTCCGACGTGCGGGAAGAGGAGCTGATCGACGCGCTCCGCCGGAGCCGGTGGGATTTCAAGGCCGCCGCCGAGCAGCTCGGGATCTCGCGGACATCGCTCTATGCGCTCGTGGAGAGCTGCCCACAGGTCCGCCAGGCGAGCCACCTCGCGCCGGACGAGGTCGCCCGCTGCTACGCGGAGTGCGGTGGGCACATCGACGCGATGGTGGAGCGCCTCATGGTCTCCAAGCGGGCGCTTCAGCGCAGGATCCGTGAGTTGCGTCTGGCATAGTCGACCCGGAGCCGGAACGAGAGAGCCGGATCGAGAGGCGGTCCGCGCGCCAAGCGAGACGTGAAAGAGACGTGAAAGAGACGTGAGGGAGGCGTGAAGCCGAGGTGGCGCGACCTCGAGGCGTTCGCGCTGGCCTTCGACAGCGACCTGGCGCCGATCGTCGGCCAGCAGGCACGCTGACCCGGAACAACGCCGCGGCGTTCGGCCCGCGCATCGATCTCTTGATGTCGCGCGCCGACGCCGGCGAGTGAGATCTCCTTCTCGGCGCGCCCGCCGGGCGAGCGCGTCTCGGGACGTCATGAGCCCGCTCGTGCGCTGCTCGTGCAGGATAACCAGCATCGCTTCATCTGGCGATATGGAATTTAAGATCGATTTTGATGTGCCCTGTCGCACAGATTGGCAATTGATGATTGCCATCAGCGAATCGAGTCCTGTAGGGTCACCACAGTACGGCTTGCGGTTAAGAGCGCCGGTCAAGACCTCCTGCGCCAGGCAGCCGAGGGCGGGCCCATCGCGTCGCTGCTCCGCGTCGCCCTGCTTCATCAGGGCAACTCGTCGCGCCCAGCGCCGCGCCCACCCTGGGCTTCCTTGCTCGATCCGGTCTTGTTCGGCGCCTGATACGTACGAAAGGGGAACGAGACACATGGCATTCCTTCCTACTTGTTCTTTCATTGGCGCACAGGGGATCCGCCGCTTCGGCTGCGCGATCGCCGCGGTTTCTGCGCTCACGGCGATATCGGCTCCAGCCAGCGCGCTCCCGTCGTTTCCGGGGGCAGAGGGCTTTGGCGCCGTCGCGACCGGCGGGCGCGGCGGGCGCGTCATCAAGGTCACCAACCTGCGCACGAGCGGGTCGGGGAGCCTCCAGGCGGCCCTCGACGCGAGCGGGCCTCGCATCATCGTCTTCGACGTGAGCGGCGTGATCGAAGGGGATGTCGTCATCCGGAACGGCGACGTGACGATCGCCGGCCAGACGGCCCCCGGCGCGGGCATCACCATCCGCGGTCGCTTGACCGCCAGGTACTCCACCGCGGTCAACAACATCATTGTACGGTTCTTGCGAGTCCGGCCCGTGCACAACGGCTCGGCCGGAGAGCAGTTCGACGCGACGCAGATCTCGCGGAACTCGAAGGTGATGCTCGATCACATGTCGATCGCCTGGGGCGTCGACGAGACGGTGGACCTCTATGAGGCAGATGACGTCACGGTCCAGTGGTCCACCATCGAATCGTCGGCGACCACGGGGCATCCAGAGGGGATGCATAATTACGGTCTCATCAACGGCCCTGATGGCCACCGGATCACGCTCCACCACAACCTGTTCGCCCATCACAAGGCGCGTTGCCCCGCGGTCGCGAACGGCCCGGCCGACATCCGCAACAACGTGGCCTACAACGTGAGGCACGGGTTCGTGCATCACAACCCGGCGAGAGGCCAGTTCAACATCGTGGGCAACACCTACATCAAGGGGCCGAGCGATCAGCTGATCCCGTTCTACTTCGACGGCAGCGCCGGCGCGGGGCTCAAGTACTTCCTCGGCGACAACTACATCGATGATCCCGGGAAGTTCACGGGCACCGTCGAGAACCCCTGGAAGCAGCCGTACCTCCACCCGAGCTTCAGCAAGCTCAACAAGTCCGAGTCGTACCGCTCGGCGACGCAGTTCAATTTCACGCGGGATGTCCCGGGGTACATCCCGGTGACGACGCAACGCGCGCAGGACGCGGCTCGGCTCGTCGTCGCGCAGGCGGGCTCGCTGCCGCGCGACGTGGTGACGAAGGGCGTCTTCAAGAACATGGAGCGCCGCGACGGCTCGTGGGGCGCCCGCTACGTGAGCAACCTGATGGACGGGCTCAGCCCGGGGACGGCCCCCGCGGACGCCGACCGCGACGGCATGGCGGACGCGTGGGAGCGGGCGCGCGGCCTCAGCTCATCGAACGCGAACGATCACTCCAAGGTGATGCCGTCCGGATACACCGCGATCGAGGAGTACATCAACGAGCTCGCCGCCGCGCTGATCAGCAAGGCGGCGGGCAGCTCGTCGATGCTCCCGGACGAGGGGGAAATCGAGGCGCAGATCGAGTAGCGAGCTCCGGGAGCGCGCGATCGAGGGGGCGCGGCGTGGTCCAGCACCCCGCGCCGCTCCGCCCAGCGGAGCGGGAGCGGCGGCGACGGTGCGGCCTCGCGACGCGGCGCGGCGCCGGCCTGCCTGTTGCGCAGGCCGTCGCCGCTGCTAGGTTCCCCGCGGCGCTCCTTCAGACAGAGCGTCCCGGACGAGACGCGCCGTACCCGGTCAGGATAAGACGACGCAGCCGCATCACGAGGAGAGTCGTCATGTCCTGGCTGGCGTTGCTCCTGGCAGGTCTGCTCGAGGTCTGCTGGGCTATCGGTCTCAAATACACACACGGCTTCACGCGCCCGTTGCCAACGGCGCTCACGGTCGGCGCGATCATCACGAGCATCGCGCTCCTCGAGATCGCCTCGCGGACCTTGCCCATCGGCACGGCGTACGCCGTCTGGGTCGGCATCGGCGCGTTCGGGGCGGCGATCGCGGGCATCCTCCTGTTCGGCGAGCCCGCCACGGCCGCGAGGCTCGGTTTCCTTGCGTTGCTCGTCGTGTCCATCCTCGGCCTCAAGCTGGCGAGCCCCTGAGCCCTCGTCGCCCGGCGCGCGACCGGCCGCCTCGGGTCGACTAGCCTTCCCTCCATGCACGGAACACCCGAAGCCCGCGCCCTGCACGCGCAGTACCCCGCCATCGATCTCCACGCCGACAGCCTCATGTGGGCGCGCTGGGTCGGTTACGATCTGCAGGAGCGGCACGAGCCGCCGCTGCCGCTCGCGGCCCTCGGCGGGCACGTCGACGTCCCGCGGCTCCGCGAGGGCGGCGTCGGCGCGCAGTTCTTCGGGCTGGTCTCGCTGCCCATCGGGCAGCGGCGCGGGCTCGCCGCCGTCGTCGAGGAGCAGATCGATCTCCTGGAGCAGGCCGTCCGCGCGCGGCCCGGCCGCCTCGTGAAGGCGCTCACGGCCGAGGACATCGAGGCGGCGAGGGCCCGCGGCGCCGTCGCGGCGCTGCTCGGCGTCGAGGGGGCGCACGCGCTCGAAGGCGATCTCGACACCCTCGCTCGCTTCGCGCGGCGCGGCGTGCGCTACCTCGGGCTCTGCCACTTCACCGCCAACGAGGCGTGTTATCCCGCCTACGGCAGCGGCCGCAGGGATGGCGAAGGCCTCACCGCCTTCGGCCGCGAGGTCGTGCGCCTCGCCGAGGACCTCGGCGTCATCGTCGATCTCGCGCACATCAACCGGGCAGGCTTCCTCGATGCATGCGCGCTCGCTCGCCGCCCACCCATGGTCAGCCACACGGGTATCGCCGGCGCGTTCGAGCACTGGCGCAACATCGATGACGATCAGCTCCGCGCGCTCGCCGATCGCGGCGGGTGCGCGGGGATCATCTTTTGTCCGCTTTATCTAGGCGGAAACGGGCTCGCGCCCGTCGTCAAGCACCTCGTGCACATCATCAACGTTGCCGGCGAGGACACGCCAGCGCTCGGATCCGATTGGGACGGTTTCATCATCCCCACACGTGATCTGCGTGATGCGGCCCATCTTCCGCTCTTGACGGATGCGCTGCTGCGAGCTGGCTTGAGCGAGCGTGTGATCGCCAAGGTGCTTCGAGAGAACGTGATGCGGATTTTGAGCGACAACCCGCTTCCAACGCGGCTCCCGGTTGCGTAGCCTCTCTCGACGGGCCGTCGGGGTGGGTGGTCCCTCCGGCGCTGCGCGAGATCCTCCTTAACGCGGAGCGGATGCAGGCCATGACTCTCCATCGCCTCGCTGCACAGGGCTACGCGACTGCAGCGGATGCTTACGAGAAGGGGCGCCCGGACTACCCGCGCGGCGCGATCGAGCTGCTGCGCGACACGCTCCGCATCGACGCGACGAGCACGGTGCTCGATCTCGGCGCCGGCACCGGCAAGCTCACGCGCCTTCTGGTGCCCACGGGCGCGCGGCTGCTCGCGCTCGAGCCGGTCGAGGGGATGCGCCGCAAGCTGGGCCAGATGGTCCCGTCCGCCATCCCGCTCGATGGGGTCGCCGAGGCCATCCCCTTGCCCGAGGCATCGGTCGACGCCGCGGTCGCCGCGCAGTCGTTCCACTGGTTTCACGGTGATCTCGCGCTCGCCGAGATCCACCGCGTGCTCCGGCCGAGAGGGCGCCTCTCCCTGCTCTTCAACCTGCGCGACGAGCGCGTCGACTGGGTCGCCCGCATCTCCCGCATCCTCGACCGCCACGGCCGGGATGCTCCGATACACAGGTTCGGCGCGTGGCGCCGGACGTTCTCCGACTCCCGCCTCTTCGCGCCGCTCGGAGAGCACGAGTTCACCCATACGCAGGAGCTCGACCTCGATGGGCTGCTCGAGCGCGTCGCGTCGATCAGCTACATCTCGGCGCTCCCCCTGCAGGAGCGTTATGCGGTCCTGAACGAGATCCGCGAGCTGGCCGCGAGCCACCCGGACCTCGCGGGGAAGAGCGTGTACCTCTTCCCCTACCGGACGCTGGTGCCCCTGTACGAGCGGCGGTGAGCCCGCCGACGGGGGCGCCGTGCTAGAGCGGCCCCCGCATGGCGGCGCATGAAGTCGTGATCGTCGGAGGCGGGCCGGCGGGCGTGAGCACGGCGCTCTTCCTCGCCCACCATCGCCCGGCCCTCGCCGACAGGATCGTGGTGCTCGAAAAGGAGCGCTACCCGCGGGACAAGTCCTGCGCGGGCGGCCTCGGCGAGCGAGCGGACAGGGCGCTCTCGTCGATCGGGGTGACGATCGACGTGCCCTCGGTCGTGGTGCACGGCATCAGCGCGGCCTTCCAGGCCGGCGAGGTCGCGCTCCGCGAGGGCAACATCGGCCGCGTCGTCCGGCGCGCCGAGTTCGATCGCGCGCTCGCGCTCGCCGCGCGGGCGCGGGGCGTCCGGATCGTGGAGGGGGCGCGGGTGACCGGCGCCGCGCTGAGCGAGGACGGCGCCCGCGTCGAGAGCTCGGCCGGGGTGTTCGACGGCCGCGTCGTCGTCGGCGCGGACGGCGTCGGCAGCGTCGTTCGCCGCGCGATGGGGCTGCCGTTCGGCAAGCTGCGCGCGCAGGCCGTCGAGGTCGACACCGAGCCCGTCGCGGGGGACCGGGCGCGCGACCTCCTGCACTTCGAGATGCGGGACCGCTCGTTCGCCGGCTATCTGTGGGACTTCCCCACGCTCGTCGACGGGCGCGAGCTCGTCTGCCGGGGGGCCTACGTGCTGCACGAGGGCGCGCTCGGCGTGGCGCGCCCCGCGCCCGACGCCGAGCGCGTGCTCCGGAGCAGGCTCGAGGCGCTCGGCCTCGACCCGGACCGCTACCGGCGAAAGCGCTTCGCCGAGCGAGGCCTCGACCGGCGGGCCGTGATCGCGCGGCCCGCCGCCCTGCTCGTCGGCGAGGCCGCGGGCATCGATCCGATGCTGGGCGAGGGGATCGCCCAGGCGATCGCGTACGGGGCCCTCGCGGGCGAGTACCTCGCCGAGAAGCTCGAGGCGCGCGATCTCGGGTTCCACGACTGGGGCCGGCGCGTCGACCGATCGCTGCTGGGCCTCGACCTGCGCTTCCGGCGCCGGGTGATGCGCGCCTTCTACGGCGCGCCGCGGGAGCGCGTCGAGCGTTACCTCCTCGGCGAGCCGTCGTTCCTGCGCTTCGGCGTCCGGCACTTCGCCGGCAGAGCCCAGCCGGCGCGCGACGCGCTCCGCGCCGCGGCGACGGGCGCGCTCGTCGCGGGCCGGATCGGGATCGAGCGCCTCGTCGCGTCGCTCCCGCCGCGCGCGCGCAGCGCGGGCAGCGCCGACGGCGCGCCCGCCTGACGAGACGGCGAGGCGGCGAGGTGCACCGTGCGCGGCGCGCGCGCCGTGCGCACCGCGCCCGTGAGCCCCGACACCCCCGCGACGCCGCCATGCTAGCATCGCCCGCCATGGTCGCGCCGTTCCAGCCGGCGGTCGGGATGCTCTTCGGAGAGTTCCGGATCGTTCGGCCCCTCAGCGCCGGGGGCATGGGCGCCGTGTACATCGCCGAGCAGGCGAGCACTGGCAAGCTGCGGGCCCTCAAGCTCATGCACCCGCAGCTCTGCGTGGACGCCCGGCTGCGCGAGCGCTTCGAGCAGGAGGCGCGCGTCGGCGCGCTGGTGGAGAGCGATCACGTCGTGCAGGTGATCGGCGCCGGCGTGGACGCGGCCAGCGGCGTGCCCTGGCTCGCGATGGAGCTGCTCGAGGGGGAGGACCTCTCGCAGCGGATGAGGCGCAGCGGGCTGCTCTCGGCGCAGGACGTGCACGAGATCTTCCGGCAGCTCTGCCACGCGCTCGGCGCCGCCCACCGCGCGGGCGTGGTCCACCGGGACATGAAGCCGCAGAACGTGTTCCTCGCGAAGACGCAGAGCGCGACGGCGCGCTGGTCGGTCAAGGTCCTCGACTTCGGCATCGCGAAGATCGCCGCGGAGGCGAGCACGATGGCGACCGCGTCGCTCGGCACGCCCCTCTGGATGGCGCCCGAGCAGTCCGACCCGCGCGGGCAGATCTCGCCGGCGACCGACGTGTGGGCGCTCGGGCTGATCGCGTTCGCGCTGCTCACCGGGCGCATGTACTGGCGCGCAGCGAACGACCCGATGGGCACCGCGATGCCGGTGCTGCTCCGCGAGATCCTCTTCGAGCCGATCGACCCGGCGTCGGTGCGCGCGACCGCGCTGGGGCGCGCCGGCTGCATCGTGCACCCGTTCGACGCCTGGTTCGCGCGCTGCGTCGCGCGGGAGCCGTCGCAGCGCTTCCAGACGGCGCAGGAGGCCTTCGACGCGCTCGGCCCGGCGCTGTTCGTCGACCCGCGCAGCGTGCGCGCCGCCGGCGGCGCGATCTCGGTGGTGCCGTTCAGCGCCGCGGCGGCGCTCACCCCGGCGGGGGCTGCCTCGCGCCTGTCGATGAGCGGACCGACCGAGATGGCCTCGGACGCGCGGCGCGCGCCGTCGTCGCCCGCCGGCGCGGGCGCATGTTCGTCACCCGCCGGCGCGGGCGCATCGTCGTCACCCGTCAGCGCGCGCCCCCCGGTGACGCCCGCGCCCGTCCTGGCGAACAGCGCGCCACCGGAGGCCCCTCCCAGGCCCGCGCGGCGGGGGCCGCTGCTCCTCGCGTGCGGCCTGGCCGGCGGCCTCGTGATGGCGGCGATCGCCTTTTACGCCGGCCGCGCGCAGAGCGACGTCCGGCTGGTGCAGCGCCTGCCGGTGCCGGCGCACCCGACGGTGGTCAGCCCGGGCCGCGGCGGCGAGGCGCGCTCGCCGCCGCGGGCGGGCGACGCGAACGACACGAGCGGCGCGGGCGAGCGGCAGCCGTCGCCTGGCCCTCGCGACGCTCCGGCGCCGGCGCCCGCGCCGAGGTCCCCGCGCCCCACGCGCGAAGGCACCGCGCCGGCGGCGACGGCGATGGCGGCGCAGCCGAGCGCGGCGAGGCCGTTCGATCGCGGCGCGGCCCACGCGGCGCTGCAAGCGAAGGGCGCCACCGCGCGGATCCACTGCAAGGGCAAGGCGGGTCCGAAGGCGGTGACGGCGCGGGTGTTCTTCAACCCCGCGGGCGCCGTGCAGCGCATCGCGATCGATCCGCAGGTCGCGATGACCCCGGCCGGGAGCTGCGTGCAGATGCTGCTCGGCTCCGCGCGGGTCCCGGCGTTCGACGGGAGCGAGCTCCAGGACGTCACGACGGCGGTCGGGATCGAGTGATCGCCGCGGGCGAGCGCGCCGCCGGCCCCGTCACGGGTCGACGGAGACGCACTCTCCCTCGCCGCGGAAGTGCCCGATCGTGCGCGAGAGCGCCGCGACGAACGCCCCGAGATCATTGATGTTTCCGGCGCTGCCCGTCCCGTAGGTGCCCTCCTCGATCTCGACGAGGCGCACCGCGCCGAGCTCCTCCAGGGTGACGGCCCCGTCGTCGTCGGCGTCCGCGGCGGCGATGGGCGCGAACCGGCGCGCGGCGGTCGCGGCCTGGAGGTCGTCGTAGAAGAAGTGGTCGCCGTGGATGGTGAGCTCCACGTCGTCGGTGCCGCCGTTCGTCACGAGGACGCCCTCGGTCTCCTTGCCGGCCTTGTCGCCCTTGCAGCCGGCGTAGCGCGTCGCGAGCGAGAAGGTCCAGTCGAGGCGCTTCTCGACCTCGCCGCCGTCGTCGCTCTTCCGCGCGATCGCCTCGATGTGCACGGACGCTCCCGCCGCGAGCATGAGCGCCTTGTCCTCCTCCGTCGCGCCATCGAGCGCGGTGTCCGCGTCCACCGGGCCGATCTCGTAGGAGACGGCCTCCCAGGGCTTCGCCTCGAGGTCGTCGAAGGTTACCACCGGCTTCGCGCCGGCCTTCGTGTGGTCGAACAGGATCGAGCCCTGCATGCGCGCTCCGACGTTCCCCTCGCGATCGGCGACGGTGACGTTCCGGACGACGAACAGGAACTTCTCGTACTGGATGCTCCAGCCGTCCGCGAGATCGGCGGCCGGGATCTCCTGCTCGATGTAGTCCTCTCCCCACGTCGAGAACGCCACGCTCCCGGTCCCCGACGCGCCGTCGTCGCCGCAGCCGGCGAGCGCCGCCGCGGCGAGCGCCGCCGCCACCCACAGTCGTTTCGTGATCCTCATCGTCATTCCTTCTCCTCCGGGGAGGCAGGCGCGAACGAGAGCGCGTAGGCCGTCCCCTTCTTGAGGCCCCGCGTGAAGCCGCGCTGGGCCGGGCTCTCGGGCTCGAGGTCGACCGGCGCGCCGTCGTCGCTCGCGGCGACGGCCTCGAAGTCGACCTGATCGAGCCAAACCGCCGGCTTCACGACGAGCGTGACGGCGCCGGGCCCGTCGAGGAAGACCTCCTCGAAGACGCACCCGTCCACCGACGGCTCGCCAGTCGCGTCGTCGAGCACGTCGGCGGCCAGCGCGCGCGCGCGGAACACCCGCGCGAGCTCCCCCTTCTCGGCGCGGCCCTCGACGGCGACGACGTGCCCGTCGAGCGCCGCGGCGAGCGGGCCCGAGGGCGGCGCGCCGAACGTGAAGCGCGCGGATCGCGCGACGCCGCTCACGGCGTCCGCGTCCGCGAGCGCCGTCGTCCCCTGCAGCAGGTCGACCGACGTCGGCTGCGTCATCTGGCCCCTCGCCTCGCCGGCCTGGTAGTGGCCCGGGTGCGCGTGCGCCTCGGGCACGGCCCACCGGGCGAGCCGCTCGAGCAGCGTGGGGCCGCCGCCCGGCGAAGGCCGCCGCGCCGTGAACGGGGCGCCCTCGAAGTAGTGGAGCGATCCGATCGCCAGGTGCGCCTTCGACAGCGTGATGGTCCAGCCGAGCGCGTTCGTGAACGGCGCGGCCGACGCCGCGTCGGGCGCGATCTGCGTCGCCAGGGTCAGGCGCTTGCCGGACGTCGCGTCGTCGCCAGCGGCGCCGCACCCGGCGGCGAGCGCGCCCGCCGCGAGCGCCGCGGCGAGGCGCCCCGACGCGGCGAGGGCGGCGCGCCGGCCGGATCGGGTCTGTGCGGTGGTGGATGTCATCGAGGTCCTCAGCCGATGTAGAGGGAGAGCGAAGCGAGGAAGCTGCGCGGGGCGCCGACGGTCACGTGCCGCGCGGGGAGGAGGTCGGGCGCCGCGCCGCGGGTGAAGCTCGAGGGGTAGACGAACTCGCCGTCGAACCACGCCGCGTCGAGGAGGTTGTAGACGTCGAGCCCGAGCTCGACGCGGTGGTAGCGGACGTGCGCCGTCACGTCGGTGACGAGCGCGTCGTGGCCGAGCTCTCCGAACGGCAGGGGGCGGCCGTGGAGCAGCGTCACGCCCGCGCCGGCGCGGGCCTCGAGGCGCCGGCCGAAGAGCGCGCCGAGGCGCGGCGTCACCGCGAGATCGGCGCGGGCGACGACCTGGGGCACGAAGGGGAGGAGATCGCCCGCCGCGTAGCGCCCGCCGGAGGCGGTGAAGGCGGCCCGGGTGTACGTCAGGCCGACGCTCGACACGAGCCACGGCGCCGGGTGCGCCACCGCGTCGAGGGCCACCCCGGTGCGGGCCGTGGCGGGCACGGGCTCGTTGCGGGCGGTCGCCTCGTCGAAGACGAGATCCTCGCTGAGGCGCGTGTGGAACAGCGCCGCCGACGCCCGCACGAGCTCGTCGGCGTAGCGGAGCCCGGCCTCGGCGGAGAGCACCCGCGTGAAGGGGGTCCGCTCGCCGTCGCCGAGGCTGCGCGCCTGGGGCGAGCGGAACCCCTGGCCCACGCTGGCGAGCGCGCGGAGCCCGGGGAGCAGCGCCACGTCGACCGTGCCCTTGCCGCCCACGTGGACGCCCTGCGCGCTGCGCGCCTGGGCCCCCTGGCCGAGATTGTCGACGACCTGGTACGCGAGGCCGTCGGCGCGCAGCCCGCCGCGCAGCGTGATCCGCCGCGCCGGCCGGATCGACGCGTCGAGGTAGCCGGCGATGTCGGTCGCGCGGACCTTCGCGTCGACGAGCGTGGCGGTCGGCCTGTCGTCGACGGCCGCGAGGCGCCGCTGCGACTGCTCGATCCAGTCGGTGCGCGCGACGACGCCCGCCTCGAACGTGTCGCGGTCGGAGAGCAGCGGGAAGGTGAGCCGGTACGACGCGGTGGCGCCCGCCGTGATCGCCTCGTTGAGCTGCTGGGTGGCGTCGCCGTTCGTGGGGTCCGCGAGGTAGCCGGTGAAGTTCGAGCGCAGCCGGAGCGCGCGCAGCACGACGAACGGCGTGAGCGAGAGGCCCTCTCCGCGGGCGGCGTCGTCGCCCGAGCCGCGCAGATCGACGACGAGCTGCGCGCGCGACGAGTCGCCGCCCTGATCGGGATCGTACGAGGCGAAGCGGTCGACCTTGCCCGACTCGATGTCGCAGAGGCGCAGGACGCCGGCGGAGCCGCAGCGGGAGGCGAACGCCGACGCCATCACCCGGGCGGAGACGCCGGCGAGCGGCCGGTAGACGGCCTGCGCGATGAGCGAGGCCCGGCCGGCGGCGCGGGCGGGCCCGAAGCCGTCGGTCCCGTACGCCTCGAAGGCCGCGAACGTGGCGTCGTCCGCGTTCTCGGGGTGGTAAGCGAGGAAGAGCCGGCGCGCGCCGAACGAGCCCGCGGAGGCGGTGGCGGTGATCCCCGGCTCGCCGTAGGCGAGATCGAAGCGCATCGTCCCGGCGACCGCGAAGTCGCCCTGGCGCGGGTCGTACGATCCGGGCTGCGCGCGGAGCTCGCCGATCACCTCCGGCATCACGAAATGGAGGTCGGTATAGCCCTGGCCGTGGACGTTGGAGACCTCGTTGACCGGCGCGCCAGCGACCCAGATCTCGAGGTCCTGCCCGTGGACCGCGTCGAAGCCGCGGAAGAAGATCTGGTGCGCCTTGCACTCGCCGCTGTGTTGGGAGGTGAACACGCCCGGCACGAGCTGCAGCACGTCGCTCGCCGTCCGGTGGGGCGCCGCCCGGATCTCCGCCTGCCCGCGCACCGACTCCGAGGCGCTGCGCGGCGGCGCCGCGCCCTGCACCACGACCGTGATGGGCGCGGCGTCCGACACGGGCGCAGCGGCGCCCGCCGCGCCGGAGGCGGGCGCCGCTGCGCCGGCGCCGCCGGGGGCATCGCCGTCCGCCGGCGTTGCCGCCCCGGCCGCGGGCAGAGGCGCGGCGCCGTCGCCGGCACGTGCAGGCGCGGCGCCGTCGCCGGCACGCGCAGGTGCGGCGGACGCGATGACAAGAAGCAGCGGGAGCGCCGTGCTCAGGGAGCGGATCACAGGTGGGCTGGCCAGTAGCACGATTTTCTCGGTTCGTGTTATCCTGCGGACGCGCACGCTCGCCCGGCGGGCGCGCCGGCGTTTGGTCGACGTCGCAGGCAGCGAGTGCGGTCGTGCGTCCGTCGGCGGCGTCGCTGTCTGCTGGCCGCCGAAGATTGCTCCGGGGCCGTTCGCGAGCCCTCTTCCGACGCTGGATCGACTCGCGCTCTCGGGCGGATCGCGATAGCGACAACATGTCGCATTCAGGCGAGGGGCGGCGCGGCCTATCGTGGCGCGCATCATTCCCCGGGAGGACGCTCATGGAATCCGGTCTTCGTGCATCACGGCTCTGGTTCCCGCTGGTCGGGGCGGCCCTCGCGCTCATGGCGTGCGGCGACGATGCGGGGGTGACCCCTGTCGACGGCGCGTCGACCTCGACGGGCGCCGGTGGCGGTGGGGCTGAGACGATCGCTGTCGCGCTGCAGTTCGAAGGCCGCGTCCGCGACGAGGTGTTCTCCTGCAGCGAGACGTACGCTGTCGGCAGCGCCTCGACGGACGTGGGGCTGAACGATTTCCGCCTCTACATCCACGACGTGCGCCTGCGCCGCGCGGGCGGCGAGGAGGTGCCGCTCTCGCTCGAACAGGACGAGCTGTGGCAGTACCAGGACGTCGTGCTCCTCGATTTCGAGGACCGATCGGGCACCTGCGCCAACGGGACGGAGGAGACGAACGGTGTGGTGCGCGGGACGGTCCCGGCCGGGGACTACGACGGGCTGTCGTTCAAGCTGGGCGTCCCGTTCGACCTGAACCACGGCGACGCGTCGAGCGCGCCGTCGCCGCTCAACCTGACGGGCCTGTTCTGGAGCTGGAACGACGGGTACAAGTTCCTGCGCCTCGACAGCGTCTCCACGGCGGACGACAAGCCGTTCCTCGTGCACATCGGGAGCACTGGCTGCGTCGCCGGCGCGGGCGGCGAGGTGACCGCGTGCGATCGCCCCAACGTCGCCGAGATCGTCTTCGAGGGCATCGACCCGCTCACGACGAAGGTGCTCGTCGACTATGCGGCGCTCGTCGCGGACAGCGACCTGTCGGGGAGCGCCGACGACATCCCCGGCTGTATGTCGGATCCGTCGGACTCCGAGTGTCTGCCGCTCTTCACCCATCTCGGCATCGACAGCACCGACGGCTCGCCGCGCCCCGATCAGCAGTCGTTCTTCAGGATAGACTAGGCGCCATGGCGATGTTCGCTTCGATGACAGCTCTCCGCCGCTCGGCGATCTCCTCCGCCCTCGCCGCGCTCGCGGCCCTCTGCTGTGCCTGCGGCGACGACGATGGCCCGGGCGGATCGACGGGGGAGGGCGGCGGCGGCGATGGGGGAGGCGGCGCGGGCGCCTATGCGTGGGGGCTGCCGGCGGGTTTTCCGGTGCCCAAGGTCCCCGAGGACAACCCGATGTCGTCGGTGAAGGTCGAGCTCGGCAGGCGGCTGTTCTACGACGTGCGCCTGTCCGGCAACGGCACGTACTCGTGCGGCTCGTGCCATCGCCAGGAGCTCGCGTTCACCGACCACCTCGCGAACGCCGAGGGCTCGACCGGCCAGCTGCACTCGCGCAGCTCGATGAGCCTGGCCAACGTCGCTTACCTCACGACGCTGACCTGGGCGAATCCGCTCATCGAAGCGCTCGAGGAGCAAGCGCTCCTGCCCATGTTCGGCGAGACGCCGGTCGAGCTCGGGCTCGCCGGCATGGAGGACGAGCTCCTCGAGCGGCTGCAGGGCGAGCCGCTGTACCAGGACCTCTTTCCCGAGGCCTTCCCCGGCGACGACGAGCCCATCCGCCTCGCGAACATCACGAAGGCGATCGCGGCGTTCGAGCGATCGCTGCTCTCCTACCGCGCGCCCTACGACCGTTACCGTTACGGCGGCGACCCCTCCGGGATGTCCGACGCGGCGCTGCGCGGGATGGATCTCTTCTTCTCCGAGAAGCTGGAGTGCTTTCATTGCCACGGCGGCTTCAACCTGTCGGACTCGGTGGAGCACGACGGCACCACCTTCACGGAGGTGATGTTCCACAACACGGGGCTCTACAACATCGACGGCAACGGCGCTTACCCGGAGGGCAACGGGGGAGTCTACGAGGTCTCCCACAAAGAGGCGGACATGGGCCGGTTCCGCGCGCCCACGCTGCGGAACATCGCCGTCACGGCGCCGTACATGCATGACGGCAGCATCGAGACGCTCGAGGGGGTGCTCGACCATTACGCCGCCGGAGGGCGAACGATCGAGGCTGGCCTCCCCAACGCCGGTGTGGGCAGCGAGAACAAGTTCAAGAGCGAGCTCATCAGCGGGTTCGATCTCACAGGAGAGGAGAGAGCGGACGTGATCGCCTTCTTGCAAACCCTGACGGACGACGAGTTTCTGAAGGACCCGCGCTTCGCGGATCCCTGGGCGGAGGCGCCGTGAGCCGAAGGCCTTTCCTGAGCCGGGCGCTCCTCGTGCCCGCGCTGGCGGCGCTCGCGTCGGCCGCGATGTACACCGGGGCGTGTGGTCACGGCCACGACCACACGTCGGGCGGGACGTCGTCCGACCCGAGCCTGGCCGACGTCATCTTCGAGGGCGGCGCGACCGACGAGGCCCTGGAGGCGCTGCTCGCGGTGGATCCGAAGGACGAGCCCGCGCAGGGCACCGTGTTCGACGCGCCCGAGGACGGCGCGGCTCTCCCCGGCGACGCCGCGCCGGAGCTGGCCTTCCACGTCGCGGGCGCGGCGCAGCGGACGGCGCCTCGGGCCGCGCCGGAGCTGCGGCTCGCGGCCGCCGCGGCGCCGGGGGCGCGGGAGCTCGCCGCGCCGGGGGCGTCGATCGTCGCGGAGCTCGGGGCGCTCCTTGGGCCGGCGCGCGCCGCCTGGGCTCACGGGACGCCCATCAACGGGCGCGCTTACTTCCTGGTCTTCACGACGGCGGAGCGCGAGCCGCTGCTCCGGGTGTTCACGACCAAGCTGAGCTACACGCCGGACGCGGCGGCCTGGGACAAGCTCCGCGCTGCCGGCGCGCCGATCACGGTCAGCGTGATCAGCGCGCTGTTCGAGAACAACCGTATCGTGCAGGGCGGCGGTCCGTTCACGGGCAAGCCGGTCACGTTCACCATCCTGCCCTGAAGCCGCCGCGCGGCGCGCGGCGCTCGGCGCGGCGGTGCCGGCTCAGGACGAGCGCGGGAAGATGAGCGTGTACGAGCCCGGCGCGGGGTTGAAGAGCACCGCCTTGTCCGGGTGCTTCTCCTTGTCGAAATGGGGATACCACGGCAGCGCCCGCCACGACTCCGACTCCTTGATGAGCTCGCGGACGATGAGATCGAGCTCCACGTACTTCCCGGCCGTGATCGCGGAGAGCTCCGGCCCGAAGCTCCAGCGCTCGCGCCCAGGGCGCGGGGCGACGTCGTTGTGCAGCGCCCCGCCGTAGGCGATCACCATCTTTCCCGTGGCGCCCTCGCGGCCGAGCAGCGCCTTCGCCTCGGCGGCCGTCAGGCGCGCGATCATCTCGAGCATGGCCGTCACCGCGTCCGGCCCCGCGCGCACGATGGCGTCGTACTCCTGGCAGGAGGGCGTGAGCTGGTGGGGCCGGATGCCGAGCCGCTTCGCCGCGTGGCCGAGCGCGAGGAACTCGTTTTGGTTCTGCGCCGCCTGGCCCTGCGTGACCGCCCGCTGCTCCGTCTCGACCCGCGCGACCTGCTCCTTCTTGCAGCGCGGGTCCACGGCCCAGAGCTCGATGATCAGATCGGAGGCGCGGCCGGCGAGCCCCGGCAGGAAGAGCTCCGTGAAGCGTCGGGTCGTCGAGGGGATGCCCTCCGAGCCTTGCTGTGCGTGCGCCTCGCCCACCGCGAGCACGCGCGGGCCGCTCTCCAGGACGCGGGCGAAGGCCTGGGCCGGCGTATCGAAGGCGAGGCAGCCCAGCGCGCCGCAGGGCGCCGGCGCAGGGAAGGCTGTGGGGGCGGCGGCCTGCGGGGTCGGCGGCGGCGGTGCGGCCGGAGGCGAGCCGGAACCCGAGGCGGCGGCGCTCGCGGAAGGAGCGCTGGCAGAAGGAGCGCTGGCAGAAGGCGCGTCGGCAGAAGGCGCGCCGCCGGCCGGAGCGCCGCAGGCCGCGAGGAAGGCCGCGGCTACCAGGGAGGTTCGCGGAGTTCGCATGGGAGCATCTTACCGGGCTCCGAGAGCTCCAGTTCAGCGCGGCGCTCAGCGCGGCGCCTCGGAGCGGCCGAGCGGCTACCCGGCCGAGCCGCGGCCGCCCGCGCGGCCTCCCGAGGGCTACCCGCGTCCAGGGTGCTGACCCATGTTGCGCAGCGCGCGACGTGATGAGCGAGAGGCATCGTGTCCAGACGGAAGAGAAAACCTGGGGGAGCGAGCTCGGTGAGGCGTCGCGAGCGCGACGAAGCGATACGGGAGCGCGATGACGAGCGAGCTCGGCTCGCCGAACGCGACACGCGTGGCACGCACGGAGAGGGGGCCTTCATCATGACCATGAGGACGAGCGGGCGGGCGGAGCACGAAGCCACCGCGGGGCACGCAGAGTCCGCGATCACCAACAGCCTGGAGCAGGTGCGCGACATCCTGTGCGGCGCCCAGTTCCGCGAGCTCGCTCGCCGGCTCTCGCGCACCGACGCTCAGCTCGCCGCCCAGGCGGAGGAGCTGCGGAGTGAAGCGTGGCGGCGGCTGGACATGCTGGAGGCGCACACGCGCAGGGAGATCGAGGCGCTCAGCGCGTCGATCGAGGCCCAGCGCGCGTCCGCCGACGGCGCGCTCGGCAGCGTCGCGCGCGAGTCGCGGGAGGCGCTCGAGCTGATCGCGCAGCGGGTCCAGCGGCTGGAGGAGCTCGTGGCGCGCACGCAGCGCGAGCTCCGGCAGCAGATGCTCGACCAGTCCAAGGCGTTCGCCGACGAGACGCGGCGTACGCGGAGCGAGCTGAGCGCGATGCTCGAGCGCGAGCTGGCCGCCGTGTGGGCCGAAGGCGCCGAAGCGCTCGCGCCGGAGGCGCCGGCGCGCGAGGCGGCCGCGGAATCGGAGCGCTTCCAGAGAGCGGAGCGCCGCTCGGACGAGGCAGCGTGAGGCGGGCCGGAGAAGAACGATGCGAGAGCCGAGAGCGCGCCGCGAGGCGCCTCCGCCGAGAAAGACGCTCGAAGACCTCCGCCCTCTGCTCGTGGGCCCAGAGCAGCACCGCATCCAGCGGATCGAGGAGCGGCTGGATAAGTCCATGGTCGAGATGGTCGCGGGGGCGCTGCCCGAGGCCGTGATCGAGAGCCGCAAGAGGGGTGAGGCGCTCTCGTGGGCGCTGGAGCCGCTCCTCACCAGCGCGATGCAGGAGCGCGTGCGCCGGGACCCGGGGTCGTTCGCGGACGCGATCTCCCCCGCCATGGGGCCGGCCATCCGCAAGGCCGTGCGCTGCGCTCTCCGCGCGATGATCCAGCGCCTCAACGAAGCGGCCGCCCTCGGCCTGTCCTGGCGGAGCATGCGCTGGCGCGTCGAGGCGCGCCGCACCGGGCGTCCCTTCGCGGAGGTGGTGCTGCTCCGCTCGATGGTCTACCGGACCGAGCAGCTCTTCCTGGTCCACCGCGGGACGGGGCTCGTCCTCGAGCACCTCAGCGCCGACGAGATCCCCTACCGGGATCCCGATCAGGTCACGGCGATGCTCACCGCCATCGACGCGTTCGCCCACGACGCGTTCCGGACCGACGCGCGGCTGGAGCGCTTCCGCGTCGGCGATCTGACAGGGTGGGTCGAGCACGGCCCGTCGGCGCTCCTCGTGTCCATCGTGCGCGGTGTGGCGCCGCCCGCGTACGGGCTCGTCCTGTCCGAGACGCTGGAGCGCGTCCACCTCGCGTACGGCGGTGAGCTCGCCGGCTTCCGCGGCGATCGGACGCCGTTCTCGGGCGCCCGCGAGCTGCTCTCGCGCTGCCTCCAGCAGCAGCGCCAGCCGATCCCGCGCCGAGCTCGGGCCGTGCCGATAGCGGCCGCCCTGCTGGCCGCGGCCGTCGCGGCCGCGCTCGCCTTCTCGGTGCGCGCCTCGCGGGAGGATCAGCGCCGCGTCGACGGCTGGAGCGAGGCGCTGCGGCGCGAGCCCGGCCTGCTGGTCACCGCGGCGGAGCGGCGCGGCGGCCAGGTCGTCTTCACGGGCCTCCGCGATCCGCTCGCCGCGGATCCGAGGGCCGTGCTCGAGCGCGGCGGCCCCGTGCACCAGGAGGTCGTCCTGCGCTTCGAGCCCTTCTATTCGCTCCATCCGCAGATCGTCGAGCGCCGGGCGGCGCGCGCTCTCGCGCCGCCGCCCGGGGTCACCCTGGCGCTGCGCGGCGGTGCCGTCGTGGCCAGCGGGGTCGCGCCCCAGCGCTGGATCGAGCGCGCGCGCTGGTCGGCGGCGGTGCTCCCCGGCGTCTCGGGGTTCGACGGCGAGCGCCTGACGGCACAGGAGTCGATCGACCGCGCGCGCGCGGCGGCGCGATCCCTCGAGGCGATGGAGCTCTTCTTCCGCCGCGGCGCGGCGCGGCTCTCCGGAGAGCAGGCCGCGCGCCTCGACGAGGTCGCGGCCGCTGCCGAGCGGCTGATCGCCCGCGCGCGCGAGGCCCACATGACCGCCGAGATCCGCGACATCGGTTATGCGGATCCCGTCGGATCGGAGGCGTCGAACCGAGCGCTCAGCCAGGCCCGCGCGGAGCACGTCGCGGCCGAGCTCGTCGCGCGGGGGATCCCGGCCGATCTCCTGCGAGCGAGCGGCGGGGGAACGCGGCGCGAGGTCGTGCCCCCGTCCTGCGCCGGGGGAGCGGCGCGGGCCGAGTGCCTCGCCGGCGCGGACGAGCGCCGCGCGCGCAGCGTGATCTTCCTTGTGGACCTGCACGCGGAGAGCAAGGACTGAGTCATGGCGGAGAAACGCAAGGTCTGCGTGCTGGGCGCGACGGGGGTCGGCAAGACAAGCCTCGTCGCCCGCTTCGTGCGCAGCATCTTCTCCGAGTCTTACCGGACGACCATCGGCGTGACGATCGAGACACGGCGCGTGAGGTGCGATGAACGCGAGCTCGACCTCATCCTCTGGGACCTGAGCGGAGAGGACGAGTTCCAGGCCGTCCAGACGTCGTACCTGCGCGGCTCCGCGGGCTGGCTCCTCGTCATCGACGGCACGCGGCGCCTCACGGCGGAGACCGGGCTCCGCCTCTACACCGCCGCGCGCACGATCGCCGGAGAGGTCCCGGCCGTCGTCGTCCTGAACAAGGCCGATCTCACCGGGGCGTGGGACATCGACGACGCCACCGAGGCCAGGCTGAGGAGGGCGGGCCTCTGGATCACGAGGACGAGCGCCAAGACCGGCGCCGGGGTCGAAGGCGCGTTCAACGCGCTGGCGCGCGCCATGCTGGCGAGCGAAGCGCCTTCGTTGCGGGGTTGATGGACGTGGACACGTGGCTCCTCGCGGCGCTGGACAAGCTCGTCCTCGAGCGTTCGCACGACGGGACCTTCGTCATCCGCGGCGAGCCGCCGCCGTGGTTCCGAAGGCTCGGGTTCGCGCCGCCGTGGCGCGACGCGCCGCTCCCGATCGATCGCGCGCTGCCCTTTCTGGAGGTGTTCCTCCCCGAGGCGGAGCGGGCCTGGTCCGCGGAAGGCGCGCCGGGCGTGCAATCCGACTTCTGGACGCAGATGATCGGCGACGAGGCGCTTCACCTCGAGGCGACGGCGCTCCGCGTGGGCTCGTCGCGGCTGCTCGTGATCACCCGGAACGACGCGCTGTTCCAGGAGCGCAGCCGCGTCCTCCAGCGGGCGCGCGAGCTTCGCCTCGTCCACGAGGCGCTGTCGCGCGAGGTCGAGCGGAAGGATGTCCTCGTCCACTGCATCGTTCACGACCTCTCCGGCCCGCTGAACAGCCTCCTCGGCGCGCTGTCCCTGCTGGGAGAGCAGCCGCTGCCGGAGAAGAGCGGCGCGCTCGCCGCGGTCGCGTTGAAGGCCGCCCTGCGGCAGCGCGAGCTGATCCGGGAGATCCTCGACGTGTTCACCGCCGAGGGCATGGCGTCCGACGCCCCCAGCGGCGACCTCGCCGCGGTGGTCGACGTGTGCGGCACCGTCGCTCGGGTCGTCGAGGCGCTCCTGCCGATGGCGCGCAGCCGGGGGGTGTGCCTGGAGGCGCCGCCGGAGATCGGCTGCGCGCGGCCGTGCACCGTCGTCGGTGAGGAGCGCAGGCTCGCGCGCGTGGTCTCCAACCTCGTCGAGAACGCGCTCCGGTTCACGCCCCCGCGCAGGTCGGTGCGCGTCGCGGTGCACGATGAGCCCCGGTGGGCTCGCGTGACGGTGGAGGACGATGGGCCTGGCGTCTCCCCTGCCATCGCGCCGCGCCTGTTCCAGAAATTCGCGCACGGCCAGGACCCTGGCGCGGGCAGCGGCCTCGGGCTCTACGGCGCACGGATCGCGGTGGAGCGGTGGGGCGGGGCGATCGGGTACGAGGCGCGGCCGGAAGGAGGGGCGAGGTTCTGGCTCCGGCTGCGGCGTGTCGGCGCGGCGGGCGAGGCGGGTGGCGGCGGGGCGCAAGGGGGGTGATGCCATGGCCAAGCTCTTGCTGGTCGACGATGACTCGGGGACGCTCGCGTGGATGGCCGAGGCGCTGCAAGGCGCGGCGTACGACGTCCGGACCGTGCGCGGCGGGAGCGCGGCGCTGGAGCTCCTCCGGACGTGGACGCCGGATCTCATCCTGGCGGACTTCCTGATGCCCGAGATGGATGGCTTCGCCTTCAACCGGCTCGTGCAGTCGCGCGAGCGGGTGCCCGTGATGCTCGTCTCCGTCGTGAACAAGCCGGCAGAGGCGATCCTGCGAGGGGTCGCCGGCTACGTGCGCAAGCCCGTCACCGCGGGGGAGCTCCGCGCCGCCGTCGAGCGCGTGCTCGGCGCCGTCGAGGGGGTGACCATCCTCGTCGTGGACGACGACGCGGACATCCGGGCGTGCTACCGGCTGATCCTCGAGCCGCGCTTCAGCGTGCTCGAGGCCGAGAACGGGCGCGACGCCCTGGAGCTGCTCGCCCGCGAGCCCGTGGCGCTGGCCATCGTGGACGTCCACATGCCCGTCATGAACGGGGTGGAGTTCATCCGCGCGATGCGCGACGACGCGAGGTTCTGCACGATCCCGGTCGTGGTGCAGACGAGCGACCGGGCGGCCGCGCGCGCGCCCGTCTGGACCGATCTGCACGTGGCGCAGACGATCCTGAAGGACGAGTTCCTCGACTGGCTCATGACCCAGATCGACGCGCACCTCGCGCCGGCGTCGCCGCGCGAGGCCGAGCGCGCCTGGTCGACCGCGAGCCGGTGAGCGCCGAGCGCCGCTCCTTCGGCAAGCGCGAGCGCGGCCCGCCCGGGCGCCGTCAGCCTGGCGTCCACTGCGGGTTCGCGGTGAACAGCCCGGATCCGAAGCTGATGTCGTAGGCCAGGAACAGGCCGAACCCCACGCTGAGGAGGCTGGCGACGGCGCCGAAGGCGTTGTGTATCCCGCTGGTGCGAGCGCGCGCGTAGGCGAACGGCAGCGCGAGCACCCCGGTGATGAGCGTCATCCCGGCGATCGTGCCCACGCCGAACAGCGCGATGTAGCCGATGCCCCACCGCGGGTCGCGCACCGTGGTGAGCACGAGGAGCGCCACCGCGGCCGAGCCCGCGAGGCCGTGGACCACGCCGATGAGCAGCGGCCGGAGGCTCGCGTAGACGCGCGAACCGCCGAACACGCGGTCCGCCCAGCCGAGGTCGTGCCGGTGGCCGTCGTGGTGAGCAACATGCGCAACAGGCGCCGCATGCTCGACCGGAGCGACGTCGGGCGCCGGCGGCTCGCCACGCCGGACCGCCCGGTAGAGCCGCGCCAGGTGGTACACCCCGAGGCCGATCAGCATCAGGGCGACCGAGAGCTCCATGGCCAGGCCGACGTGCGGCGGCACAACGAGCCCGAAGAGCAGGATGCCGCCGCCGATCACCATCAGCGTGAGCGTGTGGCCGACGCCCCACATCGCGCCGATCAGCAGCGCCGTCCCGAGGCTCCGCACCCGGCTCACGACGGTCGCCACCGCGATCACATGGTCCGCGTCGGTGGCGTGGCGCATCCCGAGAGAGAAGCCGAGGAGCAGCAGCGGAAACGCCGAGGCGAGCATGTCCCCTCTCGTAGCACGGACGGCGCGCGTCGTGTCACGCTGTGCGCGGCCGCCTGCTCCCGCCGCCGGCCGGCTCGCTTCGGCCTGTCGCGACGGGCGTTGTTTCAGCTCAGCATGTCAGTTCGCGCGGTCTCGACTGAGCGCGTCGATGGCCTGCTGCATCCAGACCGCGTCTTCTTCGGCCTGCTTCAGGCCGTGCATCATCTGCTGGCGCAGCACACCCGTGGTCTGGCGGATACCCCGTCGAAAGACATCGGCCGCGCGCTCGTGGACGACCTTGAGCCACGGGGCGAGGTCGCGCTTGTCGAGCGGCCCTGGAGCGTCCAGGACGGTGATGCAGGCATCGATGGCCTCGCGCATGGATCGGGACTCGAGCGCGTCGGCGAAAGCGGAGAACTGGAGCAGCGACTCTCGCAGCGCAGCGCGTCCGGTCGATGAGACTCTGTCTGTCATGGCCGCGCTCAGCCTACCACCTGGGCGACGCCTCCGCCCGTGCGCGCGCTGCGATTGCGCGTCAGCGCAGGCGGGATCGCCCCGCCGTCTCCAGCAACATCGCGAGAACGAGCGGATCGCCGAGGCCTTGCTCTGCGCCCATGTGCGCGCGGAGGCGCGACAGGCGCGCCGCGTCCTCCAGGAACAGCGGCTCGCCCAGCCGGGTTGCGGCCTCGTGCAGGATGCCCTCGCGCTCGGAGAGGAGCGCGGCGGCGCCGGCGCGATCGCCGCGCGCCACGCGGGCAGCGGCCTCCGCGAGCGACTCGCCCGCGGCGAAGCCCTGAAGCGTGCGCGTCATCGACGCGTCGACGGACGCCGCGCTGGCGGCGTCGCTGTCCGCATAGCGCACCTCGATGGGGATCTCCTCGATCACGTTCTTCTTGGCGAGCCGATCTTTGTACTTGAGCTCGACGGTCGCGACGGCGCGCTTCCCCGCGCCGGGGCCGGCGCTCAGCTTGAGCAGCAGCGCGTGCCGATCATCGCGGGCGAACACGGGCATGAAGAAGCGCATGCCGCCCTCGGCGTCGTCGCGTCGGTCGGCCGTGATCCGGTCCCGCGACTGGGCGGCGACGTCGGCCGCGATCTCCTGGGCGCGGACGCGGGAGGCCTCGGCGCCGTCCAGCCGGCGCGAACCGTAGGCGCGGAGCAGATCGACGCCCGCCTTCAGGCGCACGCGCACCTCGACCGCGGTCGCGACCGGGTCGAGGCGCTTGTCGAGCTCGGTCGACAGCGCGGGCGCGATCTGCTCCGGGTGTCGCAGGTAGTAGTAGCCGCCGGCCCCGTCGCTCGCGATCGCGCTCATGAGCTGACCGTCGAAGTCGTCGCCGAGCCCGAGCGCGCTCGTCTGGATGCCGCGCTGGAAGGCGTCGAGGGCGAGCCACGCCAGGCGCTCGCTGTGGGTGAGGCCGCTCGTCGCCCGGCCGTCGGAGACGAGCAGCACCACGCGCACGGCGTCCTCGGGGATGCCCGGCCGGCTCGCCTGCGCGTAGCCCAGCGAGAGCCCCGCGCCGATGTTGGTGCCGCCGCCCTCGCGGAGCCCCTCGATGGCGCGGCGGATCGCCGCGCGGCGCGGGCCGACCGGGCCGTCCTCGATCACCACCTCGGCGTCGCTGGAGAAGGTGGTGAGCGAGAAGTCGTCGGCCGGCGCGAGCCGATCGACGAGCGCCTGCGCGGCGCGGCGGGCGCTGTCGATCGGCGCGCCGGCCATCGAGCCGCTCGTGTCGAGGACGAGGTGCACCGAGAGGTGCGGCCGCGCCGCCGCCGCCGCCGCCGCGGAGCGGAGCGCGAGGCGCAGGTGGAAGGCGCCGCCGCCCGGGCCGAGCGCGGCGCGCTCCAGGTCGGCGCGCAGGCCGAGCGCCTTGTCGAGGGCGAGCGGGACCTCCGGGGCGTACCGGGCGGCGACGTCGCCGACGAGCTCGCGCTCCGCCGCGGGCACGACGCCGCGCGCGAGGGCGGCCTCGAACGCGGCGAGGTGGCCGCCCCCGGGCCGGTACGTGGTGGCGAAGCGGCCGTTCGGATCGAGGGCGACCTCGGGCTCCGGAGCGTAGGCGGCCGCGCTCCGCGCCGAGACCGGCGGCGAGGAGGCGCCGGCGCGCCCGTGGCCACTCCCGAACCCCTGGCCCGAGCCGGCGCCCGCGCCGTGCCCGATCGTCCCGATGGATCCGAGGCCGGGCGCCGCGCCGTCGCCGGCGAGGCCCCCGTAGCCAGCGAGGGGGAGGCCCGCGCCGCCAGCGGGCGGCGCGGCGCCGTCGAGCCCCCACGGCGCCGTGGGGGCATGCGGATCGCCGCCGCTCCCGGCGTTGAGCAGCCCGATCATCCCGAACTCGGCCGCGTCGCGCAGCGCTTGCTGCTGCGCCACGTGCGGATCGGGGCTGTCGCTCGGGCCCTTGACCCCCCACCTGTTCCCCGTCGCCAGCGCGCGCGGCGTGGACGACGACGGGTGGCCCATCGACCCTTCCTCGCCCTTGGCTCGCGTCCCTGTGCCTCCCTCCTTCGCGTCGGCGGCGGGCTCGCCCTCGCGCTCGATCGCCGCGCTCAGCTCGCGTTCATCGGCGGACGCGAGGTACTGCTGCACGAGCGCGATCCGATCCGCGCTCATGCCCGTGGACGGGTCGACGAGGGGCGGCGCCCAGCGAGCGAGGGCGCCGAGGAGCCCGAGGTGCAGGGCCGCGGAGACGGCGTGGAGGGCGAGGCTCTTCCGGTTCACGAGCGAGCGGCGCACGCGCTCGCCCGCGGCGGCATCGGCGCGGATCTGGATCCGCACGCCCGCGATCTCGACGTCCACGCGCCCTTGTGCGGGCAGGGGCACGAGCGTGGCCCCGGGGATCGACGCGCGCGCCGTGCGCTCCACGCCGACATGCAGCTCCCGCGCCTCGGCCGCGGACAGCGGCGCGCCGCCGGGGGTGAGCGCGAGCGTCCCCGTCGCGGCGCCCAGCAGGACGAAGCCGACGCGCCCGGCGCCGTCGACCTCGAGGAGCGGCGCGCGGCGCGCCCCGAGCGCGCGCTCGGGGAGGAAGCAGTCGCACGGGCGGCCGTCGTCGCGCCCCTCGCCGACGTCGAACGCGCGCGGCGGCGTCAGGTGCTGGACGAAGAGCACGGTCGTGCCCCAGGAGATGACGATCTCCACGGAGCGCACCGGGCCTTCGGCCTCGCCTGTGCTCGCCGCGTCGGGCGGCCTCGCCGCGGTGAGGTTGGGATCGGTGGCGGCGCCGCCATCCCCGGCGTCCGTCGTGTTCGCGCTGGGCATAGATCTCCCCTGTGCGCCGCGCGGAGCGGCGCGCTCACGTCCTCTGGAACCGCGTGGAGGACGCGCGGATCCGCGTCCTTCAGGCGGGCGCTCGGCCGCGCTGGCCGGCTGTCCGTCGTGCCTGCGGAATGACAGCGGCGGCGCGGGGAGGTTCCGGGGCTCGAACCTCACGCGCCGCGGCAGCGCCTGCGCTCCTCCCCTCCCGGGCGAGGTACTCGGCGCGCCGCTGAGCCGCGGCCTGGCCTCCCGGCTCTGCAGGGCCGAGGCGGCGCGGCGGCTCGGCGAAGGGGGCGAGGCGCGCGCGTGGAGCGGCCTCGATCCGGCGGACCGCGCCGCCCTCGTCGACGCGGATCCGCGCGGTGGTGCGCGGCTCCCTCACGGCCTACGCCCTCCGCCGCCTCCGCCACAGCGCCACCACCCCGACCAGCGCCGCCCCCAGCGCCGCGCCCGCGCCGCGAGCGCCGGACGCGCGCCGCGGCTCGGCGCCCGCGGCCTCGCACGCGCAGCCTCCGCCCAGCTGGAGGATGAGCGGGGCCTGCTGCGGGCCTTCGCACAGGTCCACCGTGAGCGGCCGCGGCGCCGTCCGCGCGACCCCTTGCGTGAGCGGCGTGTCGAGGTTGCCCGTGTTCTGGTTGTCGTGATGGAGGCTCTCCCAGGCGATGAGCGAGTCTGTCGTCGCCTCGGTGTGCCAGGCGAAGAGCCAGCCGTCGCGCGTGCCCACCGCGATCTCGAGCGTGCCGTCGCCGTCGAGGTCGCCCACGGCGGGCGTCGTGGTGATCGACTGGCCGGTGAACTTCGGGAACCCGCGCGGCTCCCGGCCGCACCCGTCGAAGGCGTGGAGGAAGTAGCCGCTCGATCCGCTCAGCACCTCGGGGTAGCCGTCGCCGTTCAGATCGACGACCGCCTGGCTGCCCGAGATCGCGTAGTCCTCGAGCACGAACGGGGCGCGAGGCAGCATCGCGCCCGACCTGCCGCTCCAGACGGCGAGCAGGTGAGGCCCCGGCTGCGTCGCCCCCTGCGCGCCCGCGAGGGCGAGCGCGGCCGCCTTCGAGGCGCCCGCGGCGATGACGTCGGGGGTGCCGTCCTGATCGATGTCGCCGAGCGCAGGTTGCGACAGCAGCGGGATCATCGTCCGGGCGCCGGCGGCGGGCGAGAGGGGGCCGAACGTCGGGTCGAGCCCGGACGGCGAGCCGCCCCTCGCCCGCGGCAGCGCGCCCGCCGGCGTCGCCAGGAGCTCGCGCTGCTCGCCGGGTGAGGCCGGGAGGACGAGCGGCGGCGCGCCGTTGCCCTGGACGACGCCCGCCAGCGCGCCGTCGAACCGCCCGACGACGCCCGAGGCCGTGATCCCCTCCGCGGCGAGCGGGTCGAACGAGAGCGACGGCACCGTGATGGGCCACCCCGCGAGCACGGGCCCGGAGGGCGCGGTCGTGCCCCGCCCATCGATCACATAGACCGCCCCGGCCTCGCCGTCCTCGCCGAGCCGCTCGCTCGACGCGACCAGCAGATCCGGCAGCCCGTCGCCATTGAAGTCGGCCACGGCGGGCGTCGCGAGGAGGCGGCTCCGCGCCGGCTCCTCGGCGAGCGGACCCGCGTAGTGCACCTCGACGGGAAAGCCGCGCAGCGCGTTGCCATCCCTGTCGAACGCGTGGACCGTGCCGTCGAACGCCGCCTGGATCACGTCGAGCCGCCCGTCGCCGTCGAGATCCGCGAGGACCGGCGAGGCGAAGGCCCCGCGCGCGATCCGCGCGGCCGCCGACATGCACGGCGCGCTCGCCGGAGCCCCGGGATCGAGGGGGCAGGAGGGGATCTCGGGCAGGCGTATCGGCCACCCCCGTCGGGCGCCGCCGTCCGCGCCGATGACGTAGATCGTGCCCGGCCAGGTGGAGATCACGATCTCCTGCCTGCCGTCGCCGTCGAGGTCCGCGATGGCGGGCGCGCTCAGGATCGGCTCGCGGCCGAGCTCGCTGTTCACCTTGCTGTACGCGGGGGCGCTGAGGTAATCGGGCGTGGCCGGGGACGCCGGCAGAGCGCGCAGGCCGTCGGTGACGCCGGTCATGAACGGGAACCGCGGCAGCGGCTGCGGCCCCTTGGGCGTCATCTTCAGCACGTGCAGCGCGCCGCCGGCCGTCGGGTAGACGAGCTCGCGGATGCCGTCGCCGTCGATGTCGGCCATCTTCGGGCTGCCCTCGCCGCTGTCGCCGACGCGGATGGGGAAGCCCTGGACCAGCGTCGGATCGCTGTCGACGTGGATCGTGCGCCGCGCCTCGCTCTCCACGTTGCCGGTGGCGTAGTGGGCGAGCGCGCGGACGCGCACCGTGATCGCCCGATCGTCCTCGCCGTGGGGGCTGTCCGGGTCGCGGAGGTGGGACGTGCCGATCGTGCGCACGTCGAGCGAGGCGAGCGGGCCCTCGGCGCCGGTGACGACCGTCGGCGCGACGTTCGTCTCCTTGTGGATCACCTTGAAATCCGCCGCGAGCGGCTGCGCGCCTGCCGCCCACTCGACCCAGTAGTCGTAGGCCATCGCCCGCTTCGCCGAGATGGTGCCCTCGATCGGCACCGGGCCCTGGACCTGATCCTTGTAGACGACCTCGAACCACCGCGGCGACGTGATGTCGACGGCGGGCGGCACGCGCCCCTCGCGGAGCGACTCCACGGCGCGGTTCGCGTTGACGCGGCCGTGGCCGAACCGCTGATCGAACCCCGCCTGCGAGAAGCGGTACAGCGACCCGGGCTCCTGCGACTCCGGCACGGCGATGTCGTCGGCGGTCGCGACGAGCAGGCCCTGCACCTCCCCCGGGGACAGCGACACGCCGCGGTCGAGGGCGACGGAGTAGAGCAGCCCCGCGACGCCGGCGAGCTCGGCGGTCGCGTCGCTGGCGCAGCCGGGGCTCGACACGGCGAGCACGTTGTTGCCGCCGAAGCTCGAGCACGGCGACGCGTCGATGAACGTGGTCGACGTCGCGACGCTCTGGCCGTCGTGGCGGACGGCGCTCACGGGCAGCGCGTGGTTGCTCGTCGCGGGCACGCTGTGGTGGCGCGAGCCCGCGTTGCCCATCGACGCGACGACGAGCGTCCCCTGGGCGTGGGCGTAGTCGAGCGCCGCCTGGACGAAGCCGGTGCTGTCGACCGCGGTCACCGGGCACTGCACGACGTTGGCCCGGCTGTCGGCCGCGTAGAGGAGCGCCTTCGCGAGGTCCTGCGCGTCGGCGACGTGGCTCTCGCCGACGCGCAGCGGGATGAGCCTGCACTGCGGGCACACGCCCGCCCCGCCCAGCTGGTTGTTCGTCTGCGCGGCCGACGTCTTCGCGCCCTCGGTGCCGTGGCCGTTGCGGGCGTCGTCGAACGGATCGTTGTCGTTCTTGAAGAAGTCCCAGCCCGCGATGTCGTCGACGTAGCCGTTCTGATCGTCGTCGCTCCCGTCCGAGAAGTTGAGGATGAGGTCGCCGGCGTCGAGCTGGCCGTTCCCGTTCCGATCGCCCTGCGGCCGCCCCTCCGACGCCGCGGGCGTGAGCTCCGGCGTGTCCCTGTAGTCCGCGACGGAGAGGACCCCGTCGCCGTTGCAGTCGAAGCCCGCGAGCGCGCCCTCGCCGCCGCACGCCGCGCCGTCCGCGTGCCGCGGCTTGTGGGCCGCGAGCTCGCCCTGGTTGAGCCACACCTTCTCCAGGAGATCCCCCTCTCCCCAGAAGATCCCGGAGTCGGCGACGGCGATCCTGACGCGCGGGTCCCCCTGGGTGAAGCGCCAGGCGAGATCGATCGCCATGCCGGCGGCGGACTCCTCCGGCCGGACGTACCCGCTCGGGGCCGGGATGAACGAGTAGAAGCCCCACTGTCCGCTCTGCGTGACCGACGTGCCGTAGTCCGGGTCGTTCGGCCAGTGCTCGGGCTCGGCCATGTCCGCTGCGCTGGCCCACTCGGGCGGGGGCCAGCCGCCGGACGCGTCGGATGGAACGAGCGCGCCCGCCGCGGCGCCGCCGAGCGCCCCCAGAAGAGCAAGCGAGGGAAAGCAAGTGCAGCGCATGCCGAGACCCTACCATCGGTTCGCGCGCGCGAGGCAACCGCCGCCTCCAGCAGGAAACCGGCGCTTTCACCGCGCCCGGGCCCGGATCGCGGCGGCCTTCGCGCCGCGCGCGAGCCGACGCCGCCGCGGCGCTGCGACGTTTACCGCGCGCAGGCCGCCGGCGTCGGGTGCTCGGCGCAGTACGCGCTGTCGTCCGGCGGGCCGATGCGCAGCACGGCGCTCTGCGACGCGAGGCGCGGCCGCGCGCCGCAGACGTCGGCCGTCTCGGCCTCCGACGGCGCGCACACGCCGGCCTCGTTGGGCACGGTCCAGGCCTGACCGGTGCCGTAGATGAGGCTGAGCGCGTAGCTCCCCTCGGGCAGGCAGCCGAACGCCACCTCGATCGTGCGCCCGAACTGCCGGCTCAGCGCCGCCTCGACCTGGGCCACGTCCCGCTCCGCGATGATGTCGTTGCCTTCCTTGTCGGTCTTGTGGCTGAGCACGAGCACGCCCCCCCGCTCCGGCTCGGTCGGGTACATGCACAGCGCGGCGGGCCGGACGCCGATGAGCGCGCTGTCTCGCGGCTCGTTCAGCGGCTCCGGGCCGAGCGTCGCCGTGGTCACGAGATCGTCGTAGATCGTGAGCCCCTGGAGGAGCACCGCGGGCGCGGCCTGGCTGGTCAGCGGCTCCTTGTCGTCCTGCTTCGCGAACACCGAGATCGGGAAGAGCGCCGGGATCAGGGCCGAGTCGGGGACATGATCGTCGCCGTCGATCGCCCCGTCGCCGTTCACGTCCTGCCGCGCGTAGGTGAGGGTCGGCGCGGGCTCGCCGCCCACCGGCAGCGAGAGCGGGGGCTTCGCCGCGCGCGCGACCTCGCTGCCCGGCACCCCCGCGGCGAGCCGCAGGCGCAGCAGCGACGCCTCGGTGCCGGCGGGATTGGCCGGGCTGAACGTCTCCAGCTGGAAGTCGGAGGCCATGACCACCTCGCCCGGGCTCTGCGTGACGCCGGACGCCGGCGCGAGCACCTCGGCGACGTGGAAGAGCGGCCGCTCCAGCGGGAGCGAGAGGCCGAGGGTGACGGCGATCCCGCTGACGCGCGTGCCCGTCTCGGGGATGGGGGCGGCGATCGTGATCGCGCGGTACCGCGGGGCCGCGCCCCCGAGCACCTCGGTCGCGTTCTCGATCGCGCCGCCGACCACGTCGCCCCGGGTCGGCAGGTTGGCGATGCTGAAGGTGGGATCGAAATTGCCGTCGTGGTCGTAAAAACCGCGGACCTGGTAGGTGCCGGCGGCCAGGGGCGAAAGCCTCCAGGGGACGCTCACGGTGACGGGCGGCTCGTCCGGCTCGGGGCAGTGGAGCGCGCCGTCCTCGGAGCGATCGAGCGCGGCGCCCAGGCCTCCGAAGAGCTCGTCGCCGGGGATCACGTCGATGCTCGCGGCCGAGGTGCCGAGCCCCTCGGGCGGCGGCAGCAGGCGCGTGTCGAAGCCGAGCACGATCGCGGCGCCGACGACGTGGCCGTCCTTCGTGCAGGGCCGGGGTCCGGCGTACGTCACCGTGCCGTCGAGCACCCCGGCGGGGCCGCTCTGGTCCGGCAGCGGGACGAAGACCTCCACGTCGTCGCAGCCCGGGAGGGCCGCGAGGAGCGCGCCGAGCAGGAGGAGACCGGTGCGGGGGCTGGGTCGGAGCATGGCCTTGCCTAGAGCGAGTAGCTGAAGAATCCCATGAAGCGCCGGCCGATGCGGTTGCCGAACGGGTGCATCTGCAGCGCGTCGTCGCCGAGCCCGTCGAGCGCGTTGAACACGGTCGCGGAGATCTCGGCGCGGTCCAGGAAGCGGTAGCCGACGCGCGCGTTGAGCAGCGTGTACGCGGGCAGCTCGTACTGCTTCGTGGCGATGACCGTCCCCGTCGGGACCTGCTCGGCCCACACCTGCGAGGACTGGTAGTGAAACGTGACCTCGCCGTCGACGCCGATCGGCGTGCGGACCTGGACCCCTGCGTTCACCTTGTGCCGGCTGGTGCGCGCGTCCTCGAGCGCGTCGCGCCCGTCCGGGCGCTGGTGCACCGAGCGGTTGAGCGCGTAGTTGGCGAAGATGTCGAGCCCCTCGGTGGGGTAGACGCGGCCGCCGAGCTCGCCGCCGAAGACGTGGTAGACGTCGCTCTGGTTCTCGAAGCCGCCGAAGCCGGAGGTGTACCTCCCCGTCTCCGGGTTCAGCCCTCCGGACCCGTGGGCGCGCTGCGAGAGGGTCGTGCGCTGCGGCTCGGCGAGCACGATGAGATCGCTCACGCGGTTGTAGTACGCGGTGATCTCGAACTCGAAGTAATCGCTCTGCTGGTTCAGGTAGCTCGCCTCGGCGGTGATGATCTGCTCGGGGTCGATGGGGCGCTCGGAGCTGCCCGGCGTCCTCGAGGTCGAGAGGAGCTCGAGGCCGGGCAGCGCGAGCTGGATGGGCAGGTCGACGTAGGCCTCGAGCGACGTGGGCGAGCGGAACGCCGTCGAGCCGGAGAGGCGGATCGCCTGGCGCTCGGTCGGCTTGACGATGACGGAGCCGCGCGGCGACGGGATGAGCCGCTCCAGGTAGGGCACGTAGTCGAGCCTCCCGGACGCGACCACCGTGACGCGCTCGCCGAGCTTCATCGAGTCCTGGAGGAACACCGAGCCCTGGTGCTCGAGCGGCATGTCGTCCTCGAGGTAGCTCCACGAGGTCGCCTTGAGCCGGTAGCCGAGGCCGATGTGGAAGTCGTGCACGACGGCCCTCGGCGCGCGGAGCGTCTTCACGAACTCGAGCTCGGCGTTCACGACGTGCTGCTGCGGCCGCCCTGCGAACAGGGTGTGCCCGAGGTAGGCGGCGTTGAGCAGCGAGTACCCGTCGAGGTTCGAGTAGTACGTCCGCGCGTTGACGTTCTCGCTGCGGTACGCGACCGCGACGTCGGCGTTGGCGACCTCCAGGTTGTAGTCGTTGAAGGGGCCGATGCCGTAGATGTCGAGCTCGCTCCGGGAGTAGCCGGCGCCCACCGTGAGCTCGCGCTGAGGCCCGAGCCGCTGCGAGGTCCGGAGGTCGATGCGGACGTTCTGCGCGCCGAGATCCTGGCTCTGGCCGCTCGTCTCGAGGTCGATGCGATCGTCCGCGACCTCGCGCGACCAGCGGGGGTAGCGGGTGTAGCCCGCGGAGAGGCGGTACGCGAAATCGCCCTCGCGCGCGGAGGCCCAGACCGAGGCGTAGCCCTGCCGGTGATCGCCGTAGCCCGCGCGGAAGCCGCTCTTCCCGACGCCGGGCTCGATCGTGATGATGTTGACGATGCCGGCGAAGGCGTCGGCGCCGTAGAGCGCGGAGCCCGGGCCGCGCACCACCTCGATGCGCTCGATCTGATCCACGTCGATCGAGAGCGCCTCCCAGAAGGTCGAGCCGAGCACGTCGTTCTTGACCGTGCGCCCGTTCACGAGGACGAGGATCTTGTTGGCGAGGCGGCTGTTGAAGCCGCGCATCGACACGTTCTCGTCGCCGCCCGTGATTTGCATGACGTCCATGCCGGCGACGCGCCGGAGCAGCTCGGGGATGCGCGTGATCCCGGAGAGCCGGATGTCCTGCCGGGTCACGATGGTCGTCGAGTTCGGGGAGTCGAGCGGGCTCTGGGCGCCGCGCGAGGCGGTGACGACCGTCTCCTGGTAGACGTCCTCGGTCCGGGCCGCGCCGACGATCCTCGCGGCGTCGCCGGGGGCCGCCTTCGAGCCCGGCGCTGGTGCCTTCGTCGCGGCCGTCGCGGGCGCGCCCTGCGCGGCGGGCGCCCCGGCGGGGGGCGGCGGGGAGGGCGCCTCGCCTTGGGCGGGCTGCTGCGGCGCCGGCTGCTGCGGCGCGGGCGCCGCCGGCTGCTTCGGCTCGGGGATCGCAGCGGCGCGCTGCGCGGCGAGGCGCTGCTCCAGCTGCTCCACGATCCGCGTCACCTGCTCGCGGTCCGCCGGATCGCTCGCGATGTACTCGCGGTAGGCGGCGAGCGCCTGCTCGATGTGGCCGGCCTCGGCGTGCGCGCGCGCGATGTTGAAGGTGACGTTCGGGTGCGGGAGGATCTCGTTGGCCTTCTGGAGCTGCCGGATGCCCTCGTCGAACTGCTTCTGGGCGATGAGATCCATGCCTGCCCGGAAGTGGAGGCGCGCCTCGGTGCGGGCGTCGGCGAGCGCGCCGCGCGCGGCGGTCATCGCGCCGAAGGCGACGGCGCAGGCGAGGAGCTTCCGCTGGAGCGCCGTCGCGCGGCGCGGCCGCGCCGCGTGGGCGTCGTCGGTCGGGTCGAGCGCCGGGACGTCATCGCGGCGGCGGTGCGAGCAGGAATCGGAAGACGACATGCGTTCGCCCTGTCCTCAGCGGGGCCGGGGAGCGACGGCGATCCCGGCGAGAGCTCGGGAGCGCTGACGGCGCTGCTCCCCACATCACACCGAACACTTCATCGACGGGTCCACGCGAGGAGCGTCCGGTGAGCTCCTCGCGCGAACGCGAAGCCGCCGCGGCCATGGTAAGAGGCCTTGGCCGCGAAAGCGCGGCGACTCTACCAGAAGAGCGGCCGGGGCGCGTCCGCGCCCTCGTCAGTAGGGGTTGCTCTTGTACGGCTCGGGCTTCTGGATGTTCACCCTGGGCTTGCTCGGGGTCGCCGGCGCCGGGATCGCGGCCGGGTCGAGCTTCGCGCGCACCTTCTCCTCGGCGCCGGAGACGTGCACCGTGGCGGGCTTGTAGCCCGGCTTCTCGAACACGAGCTCGTGCTCCAGCGCGAGCGCGGCCGCGGCCCCTCGCCAGACGATCTCGCACGGCGTCTCGGCGCAGAGCTCCTTGTTGCCTTCCCTGACGGCCGCGCCGGGCGGCGTGCTCTCGATGTGCAGCCCGCGCGCCGCGGGCTCCGGCGCTGTCGCCGCGGGCGGAGGAGGGCTCACCGCGCCCTGCTCGCGCGCCGCCGCGCTCGTGTGGGCGACCGGCACGCGCGCCAGCAGGGCGGCGGCGACGCCGATCCCGACCGCGAGGACCGCGGTGAGCGCCCAGGGGATGACCTTTCGACCTGGGCTCGCGCCGGTCTGGTTGGAGGAGAGCCCCTCCGCGGGCGGCGCTGGGCGCGACCCCATCGCGTCGGTGATCGACGGGGGGACGAAGACGGGCGCCGCCGGCGGCTTGAGGGCGCAGTCCGTGGCGAGGGGGCCTGTAGAGGTGGCGGGTGAGCTCGTGGGGGGCGACGAGTACGGCGTGGAGAGGCCCGGAAAATCGCTCGTCGTCGAGAGCGGAGCGGCCGATGGTCGCGGCGTGGCCGGCGGACGCGAGGGCGCCGATGGGTACGGCGTGGCCGACGGATACGAAGGCGCCGACGGAGACGGATACGAAGGCGCCGACGGGTACGGCGTGGCCGACGTATACGAGGGCAGCGACGCGCGGTAGCCCGTCGTGCCCGACAGCATGGGCGGGTTCTCGCCCGTGTCTCGCGTGGAGATGCCGCCTGCGGTGAGCTTGAGCGCGTTGACGAGCTCGTTCATCGAGGAGAAGCGATGCGCCGGGTCCTTCTCCAGGCAGCGATAGACGATCCCCTCCATCGTCTGCGAGATGGAGAGCTGCGGGTTGTGGACCTGCATCGGCGGGATCTGGTCGTGGACGTGCGACATGAGCGTCCCGACGCCCGGTCCCTTGTCGAAGGGCACGTGGCCCGACAGCATCTCGTACATCATCACGCCGAGCGCGTAGATGTCGGTGCGCGCCGAGATCTCGCTGCCCGTGATCTGCTCGGGCGCCATGTACTTGGGCGAGCCCATGAACAGGCCTTGTTGGGTCAGGTCCTCGCCGCTCTGGGTGTCCTTGACGAGCCCGAAATCGAGCACCTTCACGTGGTCGTGCTCGTCCTCGTGATCGACGAGCAGCACGTTGCCCGGCTTGAGGTCGCGGTGCACGACCCCGAGCCCGTGCGCCTCGCGGAGCGACCGGCAGATCTGGCGCGCGATGTGGGCCGCGCGCGCCTCGGAGAACGGCCCTTCCTCGCGGAGCACGCGGTGCAGGGTCTTCCCCTCGATGTACTCCATCGCGATGTAGTAGATATCGTCGTCGCTCTGGCCGTAGTCGAACACGGTGACCGTGTTCGGGTGCGTGAGCTTCGCCGCGATCGACGCTTCGAGGAAGAAGCGCCTGTGGAACTCGGGATCGTGGTCGCCCTCGTACTTGGGGCTCAGCACCTTGAGCGCGCAGATGCGGCCGAGCGGCGCCTGCTCGGCCCTGTACACCTTCCCCATGCCGCCGCGGGCGATGACGCTGACGATCGTGAAGCGGCCGTTGATGACACGCCCCAGCAGCGGGTCTGTCGCGGCAGCCCTCGAGACCTTCGCGCTGCCGGTTACCTCTCGCTGTCGGCTATCAGGCATGTCGCGCCTCTCCTCGGGCAGCGGGAGGAGGTGAAGATTGGACACACAGCAGCCGCCTCGGGAGCAGTCTGACTGAGGCGACTCTGAGGTGTCAATCTGCAGTGCCACGATACAAGCAGGGAATGCGTGGAGCGTGGTGCGCTGCCGTCCGTGCGGTCGTCGAGGCGTGGCGGGCCGCGCGAGGCTGAACGTCGGTGACGACCGCGACCATGAGCAGGAAGCCGCGTCCCGCGCGAGGCCGCCGATGCAGATCGCGCGAGGCCGCCGATGCAGATGCGGTTCGCGTCGTCGGTGAAGAGAGAGGGAGAGCGACGTGCCTGCGATCGAGAGGCCCGTGAGCGGAGCCGGGGAGCTGTCGGCGCGCACGCGCACGCGACCGCCCTCGCCGCTCCCGTTCACGCCTTCGGACGGCGTCCGTCGGACGATGTCCTTCGCGTCCTCTGCACCGTCTTCATCGTCCCGGACGAACCTCGGTCCGCTGGGCCGTCCCCAAGTCGTCGTGGAGGAGCCACTGTTCTCGCCCGTCCGGTCGATGGGACGTGGCTTCAACGGCTCGCTGGCCCGGCGCACGTCACGCCCGCGCTGGCGCGGGAGGCGGTCGCGCCGGGCTGGCCGAGCCGCGTAAACAAATCAGCCGTCATCGTCAAGAGATCCCGGCGGCCGGGACGTTCGGAGGGGCGATCTCGGCCCAAATCAGCGGGGAAGCGGCCGCCGCCGCGCTGGGTTTGGCCTCTCCCTCCGAACGACCGTTGCGCTCGACGTTCAGATGGACGACGCTGTGCGCCGCAGCCGGTGTCGGGCACGCTCCGGTTCGCGCTCCTTTTATCCACCGCGGGCCGTGACCAAGACACCCCCTCCTCCCATCACTGCCGGAACGGTCATCAATGACCGTTACGACATCCGTCAGAGCCTCGGTAAGGGCGGCATGGGCGAGGTCTTCCTGGCCTTCGATCGCTCGACGCAGCAGACCGTGGCCCTCAAGGTGGTCCGCGAAGAGTCGCGCATGCCAGGCGACGACGAGGCGCTCCGCCAGGAGCTCCTCCTCGCGCGCTCGGTAGGCCACCCGAACGTCTGTCGCGTGCACGACCTCGCGCCGAGCCCGTGGGGCCCCATCCTCGTGATGGAGCAGATCCCCGGGCAGACGCTCCACACGCACATCCGCAAGCGCAAGGCCCAGGGCGGCTACTCGGCGGACGAGTTCCGCAAGATCGCGAGCGAGGTCTGCAACGGGCTCGCGGCCATCCACGCGCAGGGCCTTGTGCACGGCGATCTGAAGCCGGGCAACGTGATGGTCTCCGAGGGCCGCGCGGTGATCCTCGACTTCGGCTTCGCCCAGGAGCGCGCGCGCGCCTCGGCGCGCCGCCCTGGCGCTCCGCCCGACGGCGGCACGCCGAACTACATGTCTCCCGAGCGGCTGCGCAACGGCGGCGCGAGCCCCGAGGACGACGTGTACGCCATGGCCTTGACCCTCTGGGAGATGTGGACCTGCCGCGTCCCGGAGCCCGGCTACAAGCCGCGGGTCAAGACGATGAAGCAGCAGATCATGTTCGACGTGCCGGCGGGCCTGTCGATCGACGAGGTGCGGCAGATCTTCCGCGGCCTCAACGAGGACCCGTCGATGCGGCCGCAGGCGCGGCACATGCGCTTCTTCAACCCGTCGCAGCTCACGACGAGCCCGATCCAGCTGCCGCGCGAGCGCCTCGATCCGGGCCCGCCGCCGGGCGGCGCGCTCAAGCTGAACTTCACCCCCGGGGCGCAGTCGCTGCTCGTGACGTACGCGACGAACGCGCCCGAGATCGTGGGCTCCCTGCTGCCGCTGCACGACACGAAGCTCGCGCTCGGCCGCCGCAGCGATCAGAGCCTGTGCGTGCCCGAGGCGACCGTGTCGGGGGCGCACGCGATCCTGAAGTGGCAGACGGGGTCGTGGTTCATCGAGGACCAGGGCAGCACGAACGGCAGCTACGCGGACTTCAACTACGAGCGCAAGTCGCAGGTCTCGCTGCTGCACGGCGGCGAGGTGCAGGTCGGCGAGTGCCGGATGAAGCTCGTGACGTTCGGCCCGGACTCGCCGCAGCACCGGCGCGCGAAGCAGTACCTCGCGAAGCGCGACGGCCTCACCGGCCTGCTCGTGCGCGAGCACCTGATGAAGGCGATCGACGAGGACGGCCTGTTCGCCGACTGGGCCGAGGTGCCGATGCAGGTCGCGCGGTACGAGCTGCGCGGGCCGAACCGCCAGGTCAGCGAGCGCCCGACCATCCTGGAGATGCTCGCCCTGCGGAAGGCGGCGCAGCGGGTGATCGATCTGACCGAGATGCTCCTGCTCAGCCTCACGCCGGCCGTCGCGGGCCGGACGGGGCCGCTCAAGTTCGTGGTCTCGATCGTCGGTCCGAGCATCGACGAGGCCCGTCACGTGGTCGAGCAGGTGGTCGCGCAGGTCCAGGGGATGCTCCCGGAGACGCTCGAGCTCGGCGCGACGCTGGTGAAGGGCGAGCCTGGGCGCCCTGCGCGGACGCTCATCGATTGAGCCTGAGCGTGTCCGATGAACAGCCGGCCTCCGTTCCCTTCCACCTCCAGTCCGCCGTCTCAGCCCTCGCCGTACCGTTACCTCGGTCGCGGTGGCAGCGAGCGCCCCGTGCGGCTCCAGATCATCATCGCGCTCGTCGCGGGCCTCATCGTGGTGGCGGTGCCGCTCTACCTGTGGCGGCGCCCGAAGCCCGAGTCGATCCCCTCCGCGGACGCCGCGACGGCTGACGCAGGCGCCTACGCCTGGGACGCAGGCGCGCTCGCCGACGCGGGCGCCGGGCTGTCGGAGGGTGTCACGCTCTCGCCGTTCACCACGATCAAGTGCGAGAACCCCGGCCCGGGCACCACCCCGCCCGAGCGCTGCGATCACGTCACCTTCTTCGAGGACGGCCTGTCGCGCGCGATCCGCGACAACGTCCAGTGCGCCCCTTCCGGCAAGGCGGCCATCACGGTGAGCTTCGTCCTCGAGATGGACTTCCGTCGCAAGCGGACCAACCTCTACGTGGGCAAGTCGACGACGGTGAGCCGCACGAAGACGAAGGAGCTGCTCCGCTGCGTGAAGCGGGCCATGCCGACGCCCGACTGGGGGACGATCCCGCACCAGTACGTGAAGTACAAGATCAACGTCATGGCGACGTACCCTGCCAACGAGTCCTTCTGAGGCGAGAGGCTCGTGCGTAGCGCATCGATCGTCCTGGTGCGCTTCGCGCTCCCGGCCCTCGGGGCGCTCCTCGCGATCGAGGCGCAAGCGCAGCAGGGCGGGCCGGCGGCGGCCGCCGGGGAGCAGGGGGGGCCGGCGGCGCCCGCCGCGCCGGCTCGGCGCGAGGGCTATTCGAGCTACGAGAGCGCCACCATCGAGCGTGTCCTGTCGCGCCTCGGCGCGACGCTCGATCCTGCCCCCGAGGGCAAGATCGTCGAGGGGATCGACGTTGTCCTGCTCGAGGTGATCGAGGACCGCGATCCTGCGCCGGCCTTCCTGAACTGGTTCCACGCCCTCTCGCGGCCGTACGTCATCCGGCGCGAGGTGCTGCTCGCGGTCGGGCGCCCTTACGAGCAGGCGCTCGCCGACGAGTCGGCGCGCAACCTGCGCGACCTAAGCCAGCTGTCGCTCGTCCTCGTCTTCGCCGTGCGAGGCGGCGCTCCGGATCGGGTGCGGGTCGCCGTCGTCACCAAGGACGTCTGGAGCCTGCGCCTCAACTCGGACTACCGCATCGCCGGCGGGCAGCTCGAGTACCTGTTCCTGCAGCCCAGCGAGCAGAACCTGCTCGGCGTCCACCACTCGGTCGCGGCGCAGCTCGCGCTCGATCCCGGCGCGCTCTCGCTCGGCGTCACCTACGCGATGCCGCGCATCGGGGGCAGCCACGTGCGGCTGCGGACCCAGGCGAACGCGATCATCGACCGGGAGACCGGCGAGTTCGAGGGCACGACCGGCGAGTTCATCTACGGCCAGCCGCTCTACGCGACGCAGGCGGAGTGGGCCTGGGACCTCGAGATCTCCTGGCGCGACGAGGTGACCCGCCGCTTCGTCGGCACGAAGCTCGCGACCTTCGACGCGAAGGCCACGCCGGGGGACGATCGCGTCCCGTACCGCTACCGGAGCGATCTCCTGGTGGGCAGCTACGCCGTCACGCGCAGCTTCGGCGGCGGCGCGTCGAGGTCCTCGGCCGTGAAGCACGACGTCTCGGTGGGCATCGAGGCGAGCCGCAAGGTCTATCGCCTCGACGCGCCCGGGGGCCTCGCCCCTGCCGCGATCGCCGAGTTCGAGGAGCGCGTGATGCCGGTGAGCGACACCCGCGTCGCGCCGACGTTCAAGTACGCGACGTACTCGACCCGCTTCTTGCGCGTCCTCGACTTCAACACGCTCGCGCTGCAGGAGGACTACCGGCTGGGGCACGAGCTCGCGATCCTGATCTATCCGGTCACGACCGCGCTCAACTCCAGCCGGAGCTTCCTCGGGATCTCCGCCGCGGCCGCGTACACCGTCGCGCTCGGCGACGGCCTCGCGCGCGCCGTGGTCGAGACCGTCACCGAGCTCGACGGCTCGCAGATCTTCGACGCATCCATCGAGGCGCGCGCGCGGGTTCACACGCCGAGCTTCGGCGTCGGGCGGCTCGTGTTCGACGTGCGCCTGTTCGACCGAACCAGGAACTACCTGAACAGGAAGCTGGTCCTCGGCGGCGACACCCGGCTCCGCGGGTACCCGACGGCGGCGTTCATCGGCGAGGACGTGCTCTCTGCGAACCTGGAGCTCCGCACGCGGCCCCTCGAGATCTGGTCGTGCCAGGTCGCGGGAGCGGCCTTCTTCGACGCCGGCGACGCCTTCGACGGCTTCGACGATCTGCGCCTCAAGCAGTCGGCTGGCTTCGGGGTGCGGGCCCTCTTCCCGCAGCTCAACCGCGTCGTCATGCGCGCCGACTGGGGGGTGCCGCTGACGCGCGGCTACAAGGAGCCTGACGCGCTCCCCGGCGACATCCTCGTCACCTTCGAGCAGGCGTTTCCGATGCTCCCTGCGGACGAGTAGGGACGCCGCCGGCGCCGGGCGGCGCCGGTGGACCGCTCGCGGCCGCCGCGACGCGCGCGCGGTGCGCCGAGAACGCGCCCCGGAGCGCTGGCGTCACCGGCTCTCGGTCGAGCGTCGCGAGCGTCTCGGCCGCCGGCCTGCCCGCGAGCAGCGCGTGCCAGGCCCGCTCGAGCGCCCCCCGCAGGCGCGCGGCGTCGTCCTTCGGCGGCTCCTGCCGCTTGCCCTGGCCGGCCGTCTCCGCGCCGGGGCCTTCCGCGCGTGCCGCATGGAACGCCCGAGCGACGCTGCCGCGGTGCGTGTAGCGATCTCCCTCGAACCCCGCGACGTCGAGGAGATCCGGCGCGATGGGATCCCCCTCGCCGAGCGGGATCCGGCCGGCGAGCTCCAGGATGCCATCCTGGTCGACGTCGAGCGCGAACCGCGGCGGCGCCGCGAGCTCGACGGCGTACTGGGCCGCGCCGAGCGGCTGCACGGCCCAGATCTCCAGCTCGCCTCCCTCGTTTCTGAGCACGACGTCCGGAGCGCCGTCTCGGTTGAGATCGGTCCCGGAGCGGAACACCCCGAGCTGCTCCGTCGCCTCCGGCTCGCGGCCGGGGAGGAGCGACGGTATCAGCTGGGTCGCCTGTCTGCGGTCCACGCGCCCGCTGTCGAGGGGCCCCGCGGCGATGACCACGCCGTGCGGCGTCGCCACGCGGACCGCCGAGGTGCGGCGCCCGAGCGCGTCGGTCCCGCTGTAGCCGCGCATCACCACCTCGCCGCCGCGCCGTAGCGCGCCGCGGAGCTCGACATCGAGCTTCAGCCCGAGCTCGGCGGCCTCCACGTCGATGGCGTGCAGCCGAGCGTCGAGGTCCGGGGGCGCGACGAACGCGCCGAGCGTCGGTCTGCCCGCTGCACCCCAGGGAGAAACCTGATGATCGCTGGCGCATGAGCTGGCGCAACTGACGCAGACGACGCAAGCGACGCAGGCGAGGCGTAGAACGCCCATCGTCAGCGAGGGCTTTTCTGTTACGGTTCCCGTCCGCATGCGCCTGCTAGTAGCCGACAAAATGGACCTCTCGGCTCTGGAAGAGCTCAAGGTGCTCGGGATCGAGATCGAGTCCCGGCCGGAGCTCACCAGGGACACGCTGCCAGCGGCCCTCGACGGGATCGGCATTCTCGTCGTTCGTTCCACGGAGGTCACGGCGAAGGCGATCGCGTCCGGGCGGCAGCTCAACCTGATCGTGAGGGCAGGGGTCGGCGTGGGGACGATCGACGTCGCGGCCGCGAGCGCGCGCGGCATCTACGTGGCGAACTGTCCCGGCAAGAACGCGACCGCGGTGGCAGAGCTGACGATGGCGTTCATCCTCGCGCTGGACCGCCGCCTGGTCGATGCGACGTCGGAGCTCCGGGCCGGCCGCTGGGAGAAGGCGAAGTACTCGGTGGCCCGTGGCCTGTTCGGTCGGCGGATCGGGATCGCGGGGCTCGGCGCGATCGGCCGTGAGGTGCTCCTGCGCGCCCGCGCGTTCGGGCTCGAGCCGCACGCCTGGTCGCGCTCGTTGACGCCGGGCCGCGCCGCCAAGCTGGACGTCAGCTATGCGCGGACCTTGGAGGATCTGGCTGCCCGCTCTGACATCTTCACCGTCCACCTGACGGCCACCCCGCAGACGCGCGGTATCGTCAGCCGGAGCGTCCTCGAGGCGCTCCCCGACGGCGCCATCGTCGTGAACGCCGCGCGCCCCGAGGTGATGGACTACGCCGCGCTCGAGGAGCTCATCCCGCGCAAGGGGCTGCGGGTCGGCCTTGACGTGTTCGCCACCGAGCCTGACAAGAGCTCGGCGCCGTTCGAGTCGCACCTCCTCGCGCGAGGGCTCGTCTACGGCACCCCGCACGTCGGCGCGCAGACGGAGCAGGCCCAGCGCGCGGTCGCCCTCGAGACGGCCCGGATCATCCGTGCCTTCATGACGGAGGAGGAGCTGCCCAACGTGGTCAACATCTGCGCCACGTCGCCCGCCCGCTACGCGGTCGTCGTCCGGATGATGGACAAGGTCGGCGTCCTGGCGAACACCCTCAGCGTCATGAAACGCCACGGGATCAACATCGAGGAGATTTCAAACACCGTCTTCGAGGGGGCCACTGCGACCTGCACGAAGATGCGCGTCTCCGGCCGGCCGAGCGAGGCCTGTCTGAAGGAAATCGCGGCGTTCGAGGAGGTCCTGCACGTCGATATCGTCGCGCTGCCGAATCTGGCATAACGCTGGCGGACCCGGCGGGCGCGTCGCGTGCCCGCCGCGCGGCGGGCAGCGCTCCAGCGCTGACGCGCCCCTGGCCGTCGCGCGGTCGCAAGGACGCGAGGACGCGAGGACGCGAGGAGGAACCGGCGGGAGATCTCCGGCCGTGCAGGGGCGGTTTGCCCGTATCCCCCCTTGCATGAAGGCCCGCATTCGACTAGGTTGTCCGCCGACAACTAGGCGGATCCGCGAGCCGGGTTCCCAGTTCGGGGAATCGGCTCTTTTTTTTTGGCGCAGAGGCACCGGGCGCCCTCGCTCGGGGCCGATCGCGCTGGGAGGACCCGGATCCGCCGAAAGTGACGTCTCTCACATGCAGCAACCCATGGAGCCTTCGACCAGAGCCGTGTTCGATCTCGGGCGTGTTCGCGACGCCGTCGCGCCGGTGCTGGCCTCGCATGGGGTCACGCTCGTCGATCTGGAGTGGATCACGGAGCGGGCGGGCTGGACGCTGCGGCTCACGATCGAGCGCGAGAACGCGGACGACGCGGGCGGCGGGGTCACGCTCGAGGACTGCGCGGACGTGTCGCGCGACGTCTCATCGGTCCTCGACGTCGAGGATCTCATACCCAACCATTACAACCTCGAGGTCAGCTCGCCTGGCCTCGACCGGCGGCTGCGTACAGCGGCCGAGTTCGCTCGTTTCCTCGGCAGGACAGCGAAGGTAAAGCTGGCGCGCCCCGCGCCGGACGGTCAGCGGTTGCTCCGGGGCGAGCTCCTCGAGGCTCCGGAGGGGCAGGTCGCGGTGCTGGTCGACGGCAAGCGGATCGCGGTTCCGTTCGCGGATGTCGCGGAGGCGCGCCTCGTCTTCGAGCTCACGGCGCAGCCCAAGAAGGGGCAGCGGCAGGGCAAGGAGCCGGCTAAGGAGTCGGGACAGAAGAAGCAGCTCGCGGAGGCGGCTCCGCGGTCGGGCTCAAAGCGGAGCGAGCGCGGCTCCGAGAAGCGCAAGTAGAGAGAAGAAAGATCAGGAGACAGGGACGTCATGGCAACGATGGCAGCGATGCCGACCTCGGAGACGAGCCTCGGCAGCATCCTCGATCAGGTCGCGAAGGAGAAGGGGATCGACAAGAAGATCCTCGTCGAGACGATCGAGGCCGCGATCTTGAAGGCCGCGCAGAGCGTCTTCGGCCCCACCCGCGAGCTCGAGGCGCGCTTCAACGAGGACACCGGGCAGATCGACCTCTTCCAGTACATGACCGTGGTCGAGGCCGTGACGGAGCCGGAGCGCGAGATCTCCATCACTGACGTGGACAAGCTGAAGCTGGACGCGACGCTGGGCGAGGAGCTCGGCTTCCAGGTCTTCTGGCGGCCCGAGGACGCGGAGAAGGCGCGCGATCAGGACAAGGAATACGGCGACATCCTGAAGCTCAAGCACGGCCGCACGACCTTCGGACGCATCGCCGCGCAGACGGCGAAGCAGGTCCTGCTGCAGCGCGTGCGCGACGCCGAGCGCGATCTCATCTTCAACGAGTACAAGGATCGCAAGGGCGAGCTCATCCGCGGCATCGTGCGGCGGTTCGAGAAGGGCAACAACATCATCGTCGACATCGGCCGCACCGAGGGCGTGCTCACGTTCCGCGAGCAGACGCCGCGCGAGACGTACCGGCCCGGGGACCGCATCGTGGCGTACGTGAAGGACATCGATCGCGAGGCCCGCGGCCCGCAGGTCATCCTCTCTCGCTCCGATCCCCGGCTCGTCGAGAAGCTCTTCGAGGCCGAGGTCCCCGAGATCTACGAGGGCATCGTGCGGATCGTGTCGGTCGCCCGGGAGCCGGGCGCCCGCTCGAAGATCGCGGTGACCAGCCGCGACGCGGACGTCGACCCGGTGGGCGCGTGCGTGGGCATGAAGGGCTCGCGCGTGCAGGCGGTCGTCCAGGAGCTCCGCGGCGAGAAGATCGACATCGTGCCGTTCGATCGGGATCCGGCGCGCTACGTCATCGCCGCGATCCAGCCGGCCGAGGTGCACAAGGTGATCGTCGACGAGGCCGACGGGCGCATGGAGCTCGTGGTCCCGGACGAGAAGCTGTCGCTCGCGATCGGGCGCAAGGGCCAGAACGTGCGGCTCGCCGCGCAGCTGACGAACTGGAAGCTCGACATCATCAGCGAGACCAAGTTCAAGCAGATGGAGGAAGAGGCGATCTCCGCCCTCCAGCAGATGGACGTGGTGACGGAGCAGATCGCCAAGTCCATGTACCGGCTCGGCTTCCGCGCGCTCGAGGAGGTCAGCGAGGCCTCGGTCGAGGAGCTCGCGGCCATCCCGGGTCTCGGCGGCGTCGAGGCCGCCGATCGCATCAAGTCGCAGGCGGACACGACGATGGAGCGGCTGCGGCAGGAGCGCATCCGCTCCGCGAGCTCGCGCACCGAGCCGCTCACCGACCGCGAGCGGCTGATGTTCATCCGTGGCGTCGGCGATCGGACGGTGGTGTTGCTCGAGGAGGCCGGGTACCGCAGCGTCGAGGACGTGCTGCGGGAGGACGAGGATCGGCTGGCGATCCGCACCGGCCTCGGCATCAAGAAGGCGCGCGCCATCAAGCAGGGGGCGCGGGATTTCGTTGAAAGCGAGCAGAAGGTGCTCGATGCGGCGCGGGCGGACGTTCGTCGCGCCGCAGAGGCGAGGCACGCGTAGGCTGCGGGGGAGGCAGAGGACCGAGGATGGGATCAGCGGTGAGCAGGCAGAGCGACGCGGGTGAGCGCGAGCCCTTCGAGAAGGGGCGAGTGCGCACGTGCGTCGGCTGCGGGGAGCGCGTCGGCGTCGACGACGTCCGCGGCGCCCGTCCGCTCGTCCGGCTCATCCTTGGTCCTGGCGGTGTGATCGCGGTCGATCCCGGCGACGGCGGGTTCGGGCGGGGCGCGCACGTCCACCCGCAGAAGGACTGCCTCTCGGCGGCGGTCGCCCGGGGGCTCGCCCGCGCCGCGAAGGGACGTGTCCACGCGATCGTGGGGGCCGCTGGAGGAGGCGCCGAGGGCGCCGGCGATCAGGCCACGCAGCGCGTCGAATCGCTCACGACCGTCTCGCTGGCGCGGGCGATCCGAGAGGCTACCGAGCGCCGGCTCCAGGGGCTCCTCCGGGCCGCCGTCCGCTCCCAGAGCGTGGCGATCGGCGCCGACGCGGTCGTGAGGTCGTGCGTGCGGGGCGAGGCCGCGCTCGTCCTGGTCGCGTGCGACGCGGCGGCAGGCGCGGATCTGCCGGAGGTCAGGCGCGCCGTCGCCGAAGGGCGCGCCGTCGCGTGGGGCAGCGAGCAGGGGCTCGGCGCCCTGGCGGGCGGCCCGCGCGAGCGCGGCGTTGCCGTGATGGCGATCTCATCGGCGTCGATCGCCGCTGCCGTCGCGAACGCAGCGCACGTCGTGGACACGTGCGCGCGCGTCGAGCGGGGCGAGGACGCCGCGGAGGGCGGGCGCAGCCGTGCCGGTCGCAGGGGGCGGCCTTCGCGCAGCGCGGCCGCCCGATCGGAGGAGGGCGGCAGCCCCGAGCAACGGAAGGCGCCGCCTGGCCATGCTGGCCTCTCGCGTCGCCGCGGGCCGGGGACGTCGGGCGTGGAGCGCGAGAACCCCGGGGCCGGGGTTCTCTCGGTGTCCGAGGAGGTCGGGGGAAGACCCGGCGGCCTGGAGGGCGCGCTTACCAGCCGCGAGGAGCGGCCGGTGACGGCGAGTGGGTCCGGTCGGCTTCTTGCTACTGCGCCGGGCACGGGGGGAGGCGGCGCGGTCGGGGGCAGGGCGGCGGTGTCCGGTCCTACCGGACGCGCCTCGACGGTGGACAGAGTGGCCGCAAATCGTCGCCCGCGCGGATGGGTGAGGCGGATTGGTTAACGTGGAGCGAGGTGCATGAGCAAAGTCCGGGTCTACGAGGTCGCCAAGCAGCTGAACATGGACCAGAAGACGCTGGTCGCGCTCTTCCAGTCCATGGGTATAGGCGACGTGCGCAATCACATGAGCGCCGTCGAGTCCGACGTCGTCGAGCGGGTGAAGCGGCACCTCGAGCGGCAGAAGTCGCCTGAGGTGGTGGAGGAGAGGATCCGCCCCACGGTCGTGAAGCGTCGCGCCCGGCCCGGCGCCGAGCCCGAGCCGTCCTCGCCGGGACGCGGGCCCGACCTGGAGGCGCCCGTTCGCGCTGCTCCGGAGCCTGCGCCTTCTCGGCCTGCGGCTGTGTCCGCTCCGGCTTCGCCGCCGCCCGAGCGCGCCGCTCAGGAAGAAGCGCCGCCCCGTCGCCCCGCTCCGCCGCCCGCCGCTCCCGTCGCAGCGCCCTCGGCGCCGGCCGCCGAGCCGGTCGTCGCCGCGAGCCCGCGCGAGCTTGCTCCCGCACCCGCGCCCACTGCGCCTGCCCCGGCGATGCCGCCTGTTGCGGCTGCGCCCCCAGCGCCGCCTCCCCCGGCGGCTCCCGCTCCCGCAGCAACCGCGCCTGCCGCGGCGTCCGCGGCCGCGGAGGAGACGAAGGTGACCTCGCCCGAGCCGAAGCCTGCGCCGCCTGTCGCGGCGCCGCCTGCCACCGCCGCCGCGCCGGCGCCCGCCCCCGTCGCGGCCGCGCCCGAGGCGCCTGCAGCAGCCGCCGCGCCGGCGGCTGCGCCCGCGCCGATCCCTGCTCCTGCCGCAGCGCCCGCAGCAGCGGCGCCTGCCACAGCCGCAGCGCCTGCGCCCGCAGCGGCTGCTCCCGCAGCGCCTGCCGCAGCAGCCGCTGCTCCCGCAGCAGCCGCGGCGCAGGCGCCGGCCCGACCGCAAGCCGCGCCCTCGGTGCCTGCTCCCGCGCAGGGGGCGTCGCGTCCGACGTCGCCGCCGCCCGCGCCGCAGCGGCCTGCAGCTTCGGCCTCCGCCCGCCCGGGCGCTCGGCCGACCACGCCGCCCGCGCCGGCGCCCGCGGCCAAGCCGGAAGAGCCGGCCGGCACGCCGGGACAGGCGCCGCGCCGCCCGTCCTCGCCGCCGAAGACCGGCATCGAGGTATGGCAGGGGCGCCCCGGCGTCACGATGCCGGCTGCCCGCACCAGCACGCCGCCGGCGCGGCGCACGACCTACGATCCGCGCGCCAACGCCCAGCAGCCGCGCCCGGGGGGTCCCAGCTTCGGTCCCGGCGGCCGGCCCATGGGTGGCCGGAACACCCGCCCGGGGACGTTCGGGCGTCAGCGCCCGGGAGGCGGTGGTGGTCTCCCGCGCAAGCCGGTCCAGGTCTCCACGCAGGAGATGGCCTCGCACAAGAAGGTCATCAAGATCGAGGAGCAGGTCACGCTTCAGCAGCTCGCCGCGAAGATGAGCCTGAAGGCGACGGACGTGCTCATGCGCCTCCTGTCGATGGGCATGACGGGCGTGAACATCAACAGCACGCTCGACGCCGAGACCGCGAAGATCCTCGCGAGCGAGTTCGGCTGGAGCGTCGAGGACGTGGCCGTCAGCGAGCAGGACACGCTGACCGCGGCCATGCAGGCCGGGGCCGACACCGATGAGGACGTCGAGATCCGGCCGCCGATCGTCACCGTCATGGGCCACGTCGACCACGGCAAGACCTCGCTCCTCGACAGGATCAGGAAAGCCACGGTCGCCGAGGGAGAGGCCGGCGGGATCACCCAGCACATCGGCGCTTACCGCGTCGAGACGCCGCGCGGCACGATCGCGTTCCTCGACACGCCGGGCCACGAGGCGTTCACGGCGATGCGCGCCCGCGGCGCCTCGCTCACCGACATCGTGATCCTGGTGGTCGCGGCCGACGACGGCGTGATGCCTCAGACCAAGGAGGCGATCTCGCACGCCCAGGCCGCGAAGGTGCCGATCATCGTCGCGGTGAACAAGATCGACAAGCCCGGCGCCGACGCGGACAAGATCAAGCGCGACCTCGCGGCCCTCGGGCTCCAGCCCGAGGAGTGGGGCGGCGAGACGATGTTCTGCGCCGTGTCGGCGAAGATGGGGCAGGGCATCGACCAGCTCCTCGAGTCGGTCCTGCTGCTCGCCGAGGTCCAGGACCTCCGCGCCAACCCGAAGAAGCGCGCCAGCGGCACCGTCATCGAGGCGCTGCTCGATCGCGGCCGCGGCCCGGTCGCGCGCGTCATGGTCCAGGACGGCACGCTCCGCACGGGCGACATCCTCCTGGCCGGCGCGGCGTGGGGCAAGGTCCGGGCGATGACCGACGAGCTCGGGCGCTCCGTCGCCGAGGCCGGCCCCGCGACGCCCGTCGAGGTCCTCGGCCTCAACGAGGTGCCGAGCGCGGGGGATCCCGTCCACGCCGTCAAGGACGGGAAGACCGCGGAGGAGATCGCCGAGACCCGGCGCAAGAAGGCGTCGAAGACGCTGATCCCGCAGGACTCGCGCGTCTCGCTCGAGTCCATCACGAAGAACCTGCAGGAGGCCGATCAGCTCGAGCTCAAGCTGATCATCAAGGGCGACGTGCAGGGCTCGGTCGAGGCGATCACCCACGCGCTGGCGAAGCTCTCGACCGAGAAGGTGAAGGTCACGATCGTGAACGGCGCCGTCGGTGGCATCACCGAGGGCGACGTCAACCTGGCGGTCGCGTCGAAGGCGATCATCGTCGGCTTCAACGTCCGGCCGGCCGGCAAGGCGGGCGCTCTCGCGGAGAACGAGGGCGTCGAGATCCGGCTCTACAACATCATCTACAACGCCGTCGACGACATCCGAAGCGCGATGGAGGGGCTCCTCCCCGCGACCAAGGTGGAGAAGGTCCTCGGCCGCGCCGAGGTCCGCCAGGTCTTCAAGATCACGAAGGCGGGCACGGTCGCCGGCTGCATGGCCATCAGCGGCTCGGTCAAGCGCACCGGCGAGGCGCGCCTCATCCGGGACAACGCCGTGGTCTGGACGGGTCGCCTGTCGGGGCTGCGCCGGTTCAAGGATGACGTGAAAGAGGTGGTCGAGGGGTTCGAGTGCGGCATCTCGCTCGATGGCTACTCGGACATCAAGGAGCGCGACATCATCGAGAGCTTCGAGATCGAAGAGGTCAAGACGAAGCTCTGAGCCTCATCCGATGTTCGTGGGTGTACTCCGTCTCCGTCTCGATATCGTCGGGGCCCGCTCCCTCAAGGACAAGCGCAGCGTGGTGCGCTCCTTGAAGGAGCGGGCGCAGAGCCGGATGCGCGTGTCGATCGCCGAGGTCGGCGTGCTCGACGATCCGAGGCGGGCGACGCTCGGCGTTGCGGTCGTCTCGAACTCGGCGGTCATGTGCGACAAGGTCCTCGCGGACGTGGCCGCGATGGCGGGGTCGCTGCCGCACGCCGTCCTCACGGATCGGGCGACCGAGATCGTGCCGTTCGGCGATGGAGGCGCTGGGGTGCAGGGCGGCATCGAGCAGGCGCTCGGCCGTGACGATGGAGATCTGGGAGCGTCCTCGGACATGGTCGAGGACGCAGAGGACGACGAATGAGCGGCGTGGTGAAGCGGGCGACGCGGGTCGCCGAGCGGCTCCGTGAGGACCTGTCCAACCTGCTCCGGGATCTGCGTGACCCGCGGATCGCCGGCGTGCTCGTGTCGCGCGTGGAGATCACCGACGACCTGCAGAGCGCGAAGGTCCACGTGCGCCACGAGTTCGGCGCGGAGGACGCCGCGGCGCGCCGCGCCCTGCTCAAGGGGCTGGAGGCGGCGTCGGGCCGGCTGCGCAGGGACGTCGCCCGCACGATGGGGCTGCGCGTGGTGCCGACGCTGCGCTTCTTTTACGACGAGGGGCCGGACGCCGAGCGGCGGATCGAAGAGCTGCTCCGGGAGATCAAGGACGGCTCGAGCGGCGAGCGCTCCTAGAGCGACGGTCACCCGCTTCGGATACGGGCCCACCTCGACGTTTTCGGTGCTCAGCGCACTGGAGTGCGCTTGCGCGCCGAAAACGCCGATCTGGGCCCGTCTCCTGTGCGGGAGACCGCCGCTCTGCTCGGCATGGTGCTGAGGTGGACGGAGCGGGGTCGAGCGGTGCGTGGCCGAAGCTCGGGCGCGATCAACGCGAGATGAGCCGCTCGATCGCCTGCGCGGGCTCGAGGTCGAAGCGCCACGGTCCCAACCTCGTCGGGGCGTCGAGCGCCACCTTCAGCGCGCCGAGGAACTCGCGCCGCGGCCACTCCACGGCGCCGAATCGCTCCAGGTGCTCCGTGTACACCTGGCAGTCCACCAGCGCGAAGTCCCAGGCGACGAGGTTCCCGAGGAGCGTCGCGAACGCGACCTTCGAGGCGTCGGGCGCGCGTGCGAACATCGACTCGCCGAAGAACATCCGCCCCAGCGACACGCCGTAGAGGCCGCCGACGAGCTCGCCGTTCGACCACGCCTCGATGCTGTGCGCGACCCCGGCGGCGTGCAGCGCCGTGTAGCCGGCGATGAGCTCCTCGGTGATCCACGTGCCGTTCTGCCCAGGGCGCGGCGCGGCGCTGCAGGCCTGCATGACCCGCTCGAACGCCGTGTCGGCCCGCACCTCGATCTCGCCCCGGCGCACCCGCTTGCGCAGCGAGTGCGGGACGTGCGCCTCGCGCGGCGGCAGGACGAAGCGCGGATCCGGGGAGAACCAGAGCAGCGGCAGCCCCTCGTGAGGCCAGGGGAAGATGCCCCGCCGGTAGCCGGCCAGCAGCCGCTCCGGCGAGGCCTCGCCGCCCACGGCCACGATCCCCTCCGGGGTCGCGCGCTCTGGCGGAGGGAAGTCGAGCTTGCTCGTGAGCACCGGGACCCGCATCGCTGTGGGATCCAATCCTCCCAAAAGAGCGCGCGGTTGCAAAGCGTCGCCCGCCGCGCGCTCAGGAGGCGCACACGTAGTCGGAGCCCTCGACGAAGCCGCGCGCCGCGAGGTGGCCGCGGATGAGCGCGCGCGCCCCGCGCGCCCCCACGGCGACGACGAGGGTCTCTGCGCCGCGCTCCAGCCGCGACGGGTCGACGATCGGCGCGCCCTGCGCGATCCGGCCGATCTTGCGCGGATCGATGTCCACGAACCGCGCGGGCGCCACGCCGTTCCGGGCGAGCGCCCTCGCCAGCCGCCGGCCCGTCTTCCCCGCGCCCCACACGGCCACCGGGCGCGCTGGGCCGAGCTTCCTCGCGAGGTAGTGCGCCTTGGCCTCGAGGAACCTCGCGATCGCATACCGCGGATCGGCGAAGGTGGCGCGTCCCTCGCGGTGCCGCCAGCGCAGGCCGAGCTCCGGGAGCTTCGCCATCCGCGCGTCCGCGGCGTCGAGGCGCAGCCACAGATCGTAGTCCTCGGCCCACGGGACCTCCCGGAACCCGCCCACCTGCTCCAGCGCGCTCCGCCTCAGCATCACCGACGGGTGGCACAGCGGGGACTCCACGAACATCTCGCGCGCGTGGTCCTCCGGGGTGAGGATCGAGTTCAGCCAGTCGACGTAACGCAGCATGCCCTCGCCGATCGGCCCGGCGGCGAACGCCTCGACGCGGGCTCCGACGACGTCGAGCCGCGGATCCCGGAGGAGCGTCTCCGCTTGTCGCGCGAGCCGCTCGCCGACCGAGATGTCGTCGCCGTCCATGCGGGCGAGGAGCGCGCCGCGCGCCGCCTCCGCCGCCCGCGAGAGCGCCTGCGCGATCCCCACGCCGCCCGTCGCGACCTGCAGGACGCGGCGATCGCGCTGCGCGATGCGCGCGACCCTGGCTGGGCCGCCGTCCGTCGAGCCGTCGTCCACGGCGACCACCTCCAGGTCGACCGCGCGCTCTGCGAGCACGCTCTCGAGCGCCTCCTCGATCGTCGCTTCCGCCTGCCGGTACGGGAGCAAGACGGAGACGAGCGGCGCCACGCGGAGACCATGGCGGCGCGCCCGCGCAGCGTCCACAAGAACGGGCGCGGACGCCTAGCGCTTCTTGAAGTCGCCGAGGTGCGTGATGTACCAGCGGCCCTGCCACGAGATGATCGTGTGGACGTCCAGGCTCGCCGGCTTCCCGTCGATCTCGTACTTCAGCTTGCCGTGAAAGGAGCGGTAATAGCCGATCTTGTTGACCTCGTCCCCCGGAGGCACCCACTTCGGCCTGGAGCCCACCACGAAGCCGACGAACCGCGCCCCCTCCCAGCTCTTGCGCTTCCGATGCATCGACTTCACGTCGTTCACGTAAGCGGCGTGGAGGTTGTCCCAGTACTTGCCGGGGTCCTTCACGTCCTTGAGCGGGATGAACGGCTCCTTGGGGAACCAGAAGGGCTCGGCCAGCGCGGGCTCCTTCTTCACGATGGCGTCGAACAGCGCCCTGGCTCGCGCCGTGAGCTCCTCGCTCTCGAGCGCCGGCAGGATCTTGTTGTCCGCGCGGGCGGAGGTCGCGGCGCTCGCGTCGGCGCTTGCGGTGGGCTCCGCTCCTGGGCCGGGCGGCGCGTCGGCCGCGGGCGCCTCGGCGGCCGCGCGATCGCCCCCGTCCTGCGGCGGCTCCGGCGCGCTTGCGTCCTCGGGCCGAGGCGCTGACGCCACCTCGGCCGCGCTGGCGCCTGGCGTCGCTGCTGCCGCCGTGGGCGCGGCGCCGACCGAGGAGGGCCGGGCGCTCTCGGCTGGCCGGGCATCGGGCGCCGGGGTGGGCGCCGCGCAACCCGCCACCACCGCCAGCGCGGTCGCGATGACCTGCTTGATCATGCGCGTGCCCTATCGCAGCGCCCCGGCGCCGACAAGCGACGCCGAGGCGCGGCCGGATGCGGGGCCCGCCCGGCGGCGGACCTGGCTCACTTCTCCACGATGATGAACTGAACGCGCCTGTTCTTGGCCTTGTTCGCGGGCGTGACGTTCGGCGCGACGGGGCGATCCTGTCCATAGCCCTTCGCGAGCAGCCGCGAGCCGTCCACGCCGGCCCGGATCAGCCAGGCGCGCACCGCGTTCGCCCGGGCCTCGCTGAGCGTCTGGTTGTGCTCACGCCCGCCCGTGTTGTCGGTGTGCCCCTGGATCTCGACCTTGCGGATGTTCGGATTCCGCTGGAGCACGTCCGCGATCTCCTCCATCAGCGCGTTCGAGTCGCCGAGGATCTTCGCCGAGTCGGTCTCGAAGTGGATCTGCCGCGAAATCTTGATCTCGTTGCCCAGTACCTTCACGAGCGAGATCTTCGGCCGCTTGTTCACCGTGAGGGCGGCGCGCGTGTCCTCGCTCGTCCGGACGTCGGCCTGGTTGACGTGGTTCATGTAGCCCTGCGCCTCGACCTTAAGCGTCACCGCGCCGGCCGGCAGGTCGGGGAAACGGAAGGCGCCGCTGCCGTCGGCCGTCGCCGTCTGCTCGCGGCCCGCGGCGTCGACCAGCCGGATCGTCGCGCCAGCGACCGCGTCCCCGCTCTCCGCGTCCTTCACCGTCCCGACGATGTTGCCCGTCTTGGGCAGCGCCTCGAGGGAGCAGTCGACGTCCACGAACGTCGGCCCCTGCGGCTGTGCCGGGCTCGGCGCAGCGCCAGGCCCTCCCGGCTGCGGACCGAAAGGCCCCGGCTGCGGGCCGAAGGGCCCAGGCTGTCCGGGTTGCGGACCGAAGGCGCCGGGCTGCCCCGGCTGCGGACCGAAGGGCCCAGGCTGTCCGGGTTGCGGACCGAAGGCGCCGGGCTGCCCCGGCTGCGGGCCGAAGGGCCCAGGCTGTCCGAGTTGCGGACCGAAGGCGCCGGGCTGCCCAGGCTGCGGGCCGAAAGGCCCAGGCTGTCCGGGTTGCGGACCGAAGGCGCCGGGCTGCCCGGGCTGCGGGCCGAAGGGCCCAGGCTGTCCGGGTTGCGGACCGAAGGCGCCGGGCTGCGGTCCGAAAGGCCCAGGCTGCGGGCCGAACGCCCCGGGTTGCCCCGGCGCTGCCCCGCCAGGGAGGATCGTTGCCTGGCAGGTGCCAGGCTTGTACCCGTTCGCCCGGATGTTGAAGGTGTACGTCCCCGGATCGAGGTGCCGTGTGAGGAAGCGGCCGTCCGGCCCTGTCGCGTACGGCGGCTGAGCCGCGCCCTCGATCGTCACGATGGCGTCCGCCACCGCCGCGTCGGGCTTGTTCTGCTCGTGCACGAAGCCACGCGCGAAGGTCTGCGGCGCCGGCACGAGCTGCGGCGGCTCCTTGATGATCTGCGGCGCGGGGGCCGGCGGCGGCTCCTTCTGCTTCGTATCGTACGCATAGCCAATCCCGAGATAGAGCGTCCACGGCGCCTGAGGCGCGACCTCCTCGATGAACACGGAGGTCGCCGACAGGCCGAGGTCGAACGCCGCGTGTCCGGAGAGCCCGCGGAACGCCTTCTCGAACGGCGTCACCCGCACGCCGAGCGACAGCCGCGACGGCGCCGCGGCGTAACCCGGTCCGCCCTGGTTCTGCGGGTCAGGAGACGCGAAGTCGTCGAGCCCGAGGCAGACGTCGCCGCGCGACACGGTCTTCGTGTGGCACTCGTAACCCTGCCGGTTCACCGGGATGTCGAGGGTGTACTCGAGGTAAGGCTGCACCTTCGGCAGCGGCACCTCGACGCCGAGGTGGGTCTGGAAGAAGTCGACGCGGTTGATGCCTAGCCCGAACCGCTCGACCCGCGAGATCGGCTGCCGCTCGCGATCGTCCGTGAACGCCTTCGCGCGCGCCTTCTCGACCTCCTCCACGAGGACGCCGGAGTTGTCGAGCTTGTAGCCGAGGTTCACGTTCACCCGCAGCGGGAACCCCTTGCCTTGCGGCTTGCGCAGATCGAGCGACGCGAGCCCGCGGAAGACCGCGCTCGTGCCGCCGCCGGCGAGGCCGACTTCGCCGGTCCCGTTGAGCAGGAGCAGCTGCGCCTCGCCGCCGAAGGAGAACGGCTTGCCGATCTTCGTGGGGGTGAACGCCTTCACGCCGAACGTCGTGTCGCCGAGCACCTGCAGCAGCCGCGGACGACCCTGGTCGTTCGCGTTCGCGAACGTGCGGATCGACGCGTACCCCTCGAGGAAGGGCAGGGGGGTCGCGTTCAGCGCGAAGAACGCTCCGACGTGGCTCGCCGAGTCCTCCTTCGCGTCAGGACCGCACGTGATCGGGTGACCGGCGAGCGTCGATTCCGCCGGATCACAGAGGAAGCCGCTCGTGGAGAACCAGTCGAGCAGGAACGACACCCGGAAGGTGCCCGGCGCGCCCGAGCCCGCGTACGACGTCCTGAGGAGGCCAGTCGAGCCCCACAGGTTCGGCTGCGCGGTGAGGGAGAGCGCCCGCTCCTCTTCGTCCCACGCGGTGGATGTCGGCGCCTTCGCGCTGGCCTGGAGGCCCTGATCACCGACCGACGCCTGCGCGCCGAAAGAGACGCTCCCGTCCGGCGGCGGTTGGCCCGGCTGCGGCCCGAACTGCGGCGGAGCGTCGCCCGGAAAGCCCGGCTGCGGCCCGAACTGCGGCGGAGCGTCGCCCGGAAAGCCCGGCTGAGGCCCGAAGGGGCCGGGCTGACCCGGCTGAGGCCCGAAGGGGCCGGGCTGGCCGGGCTGCGGCCCGAAGGGGCCGGGCTGCGCGGGAGGTTGCTCGGGCCCGAAAGCGCCGGGCGGCTGCGCGGGCTGGCCTGGAATCGGCTGAGGTCCGAAAGGCGGCTGCGCGGGCTGGCCTGGAATTGGCTGAGGTCCGAAGGGCGGCTGCGGCTGCTGCGCCTCGGCAGCGCCCGCGAGCGTGAGCGAGCCGACGAGCGGCAGCGCCGTGAGCGCAGCGCGCCGGGGCCTGTCGGCAAACACCTTCCGAAGCGTATGCATCGAGCCTCACCCGCGAAGTCGAACAAGGAAACGCCCGCCAATCGGGACGGTGGAGACCTCGCGCGCGGCCCGTTGTATCACTCTGGGCGGCGCGTGAAACAGCGGTTTTCGCTGGCAGCAGCTCCGCGACAGGCGCGCCGCACGGCTCGATAAGTACGGCACACCGCGCGGTGGTGCCGAGCCGTCCGGCCTTCTCTGCGCGAGGCACGGCGCCGCGCCGGCGCCTCGGTCGCAAACGTGCTCGACCGGAGCGCCCGCGGTCCCCGCCGCCGCTCGGCCGGGCCGAGCAGCCGTCCAATTCCGCGGACGCGCATGCTAGGAAAGCCATCACCATGGCATCCCGCGGGCGCATCCTGATCGTCGACGACGAGGCCAACGCGCGCGCGGCGCTCTCGGAGATCCTCCGCGAGGAGGGGTACACGACCGAGACCGCGGCCGACGGCTTCAAGGCGCTCGGCAAGCTCGAGGAGTTCGCGCCCGACGTGGTCCTGACCGATCTGAAGATGCCTGGGCTCGACGGCATCCGGATGATGGAGAAGGCGCAGCTCGCGCTGCCGGACGCGACCTTCGTCGTGATGACGGCGTTCGGCACCATCTCGAGCGCGGTCGAGGCGGTGAAGAAGGGCGCATACAACTACCTGACGAAGCCGCTCGATTTCTCGGTGCTCGCGGTCGTGGTCGAGCGCGCGGTGGAGCGGGCGCGGCTCCTCCAGGAGAACTCGCGGCTGCGCGAGCGGCTGCGCGAGCGCAACGCGTTCGGGCACGTGATCGCGAGCCACCCGAGCATGGCGAAGGTCCTCCGGCTGGTAGAGCAGGTGGCGCCGAGCCGCGCGAGCGTGCTGATCGTGGGCGAGACGGGCACGGGCAAGGAGCTCATCGCCGAGATGATCCACCGCGCCAGCCCGCGGGCGAAGGCGCCGCTCGTCCGGCTGAACTGCGCCGCGCTGAGCGAGTCGCTCCTCGAGAGCGAGCTGTTCGGCCACGAGCGCGGCGCCTTCACCGGCGCCGTCGGACGCCGCGAGGGCCGCTTCGAGCAGGCGAGCGGCGGCACCCTGTTCCTGGACGAGGTGAGCGAGATCCCGCTGGCCACGCAGGTGAAGCTCCTGCGCTTCCTGCAGGAGCGGACGTTCGAGCGGGTGGGCGGCAACGAGACGCTCAAGGTCGACGTGCGGATCCTCGCCGCGTCGAACCGCGATCTGCGCCAGCGCATCGCCGAGGGGGTGTTCCGCGAGGACCTCTATTACCGGCTCAACGTCGTCACCCTGGAGATCCCGCCGCTCCGCGAGCGCCGGAGCGACATCCCCGAGCTCGCGACGTTCTTCCTCGGCCGCTATGCGCAGGAGAACGGCAAGCGCATCGAGGGCTTCACCGACGAGGCGCTGTCGGCGCTGACGTCCTACTCGTTCCCCGGCAACGTGCGCGAGCTGGAGAACGCGATCGAGCGGGCGGCGGTGCTCTGCGACGGCGCGCGCATCGAGCTCCGGCACCTGCCGGCGCAGATGTCGTCCGAGCCGGCCGAGTCCGTCGACGCGATGCCGCGCGTCCCCGGGAGCACCATCTACGACCTGGAGCGCTACGCGATCCTGCGCACGCTCGAGGCGTGCAAGGGCTCGACCTCGAAGGCGGCGACGATCCTCGGGATCAGCCCGCGCAAGATCCAGTACAAGCTGCACGAGTACAGCGCGGCCAACGCGCGCGGCCGGGCGCGGCCGGGAGACGGCGCGCCCGGCGAGAGCCCCGAGGGGGAGGAGGGCGCATGAGCAACGCAGCCGAGCGCATCGTCGAGCCGGGCGACCAGGGTGCCGCGCCGGCCAGCTCCGTCGAGGAAGGGGCGCCGGAGGGCGAGCTGCTGATCGACGTCCGCGGCCTCCTGAAGACGTTCCGGGTGGGTTTCTTGCGCCGGAGGGCGGTCGAGGCGGTCAAGGGGGTGAGCTTCGGCGTACGGCGCGGCGAGATCTTCGGCTTCCTCGGGCCGAACGGGGCCGGCAAGACGACGACGATCAAGATGCTGACGGGCCTCATCGCCCCGACCGGCGGCGAGGCGTACCTGTTCGGCGCGCGCGTGCCGTCGCCCGAGGCGCGCCGGAAGATCGGCTTTCTGCCGGAGAACCCGTACGTCTACCCCTACCTCACCCCGCGCGAGTTCGTGGAGCTCTGCGGCCGCCTCTCCGGGATGCGCGGCGCAGCGCTGCGCAGGCGGGCGATGGAGGTGCTCGATCAGGTGAAGATCGCGTACGCGGCGGATCGGCAGGTGCGCCGGCTGTCGAAGGGCATGCTGCAGCGCACGGGGCTGGCGGCCGCGCTGGTCGCCGATCCGGAGATGCTGATCCTCGACGAGCCGATGAGCGGCCTCGATCCGGTCGGCCGCAAGGAGGTGCGCGATCTCATCTTCGCGGAGCGCGACCAGGGCCGGACGATCTTCTTCTCGACGCACATCCTGAGCGACGTCGAGGCGATGTGCGATCGCGTGGCGATCCTGCGCGAGGGCCAGGTGGTGGTGAGCGGCGCGATCCGCCAGCTGCTGCGGGGCGACGTGCTGCGCACCGAGGTCACGCTGGCGGGCGCGAGCGAAGGCCTCCTCGCCGATCTCGTCGCGAAGGGCTTCGCGACCACGCGCCGGGGCGACGTCGTGGTGGTCGACGTGGAGGGCGAGGCGCGCGTGCGCGAGGCGCTGCGGGCGTCGCTCGCGGCGGGCGCGCAGGTCGTCGAGGTCGCGCCGCGCCGCGAGACGCTAGAAGATCTCTTCATGCGCCGCGCCCTGTAGCCGGGGCGCCTGTCCCCAAGACAGCGGTAGGCCTCCGGAGAGGACACCCTCTCCGGGGGCCGGGCAGCCCTGGCTACACCCCCAACTACGCCGACGCCCCAGCCACGTCCTGCTTGGCCGCCTCGATGATCTCGAGCGCGTACGCCCCGATGGTCGAAGCGTCCTCGCCCTCGACCATGACGCGGAGCTTCGGCTCCGTCCCGCTCCAGCGCACGAGGATGCGCCCCTTGTCGCCCAGCGTCTTTTCGATGCGATCCACGGTGACCCGCGTCCGCTGCATGCTGTCGAGCGGCAGCCGCGTCGCGAACGTCGCGTTCTCCAGGACCTGCGGCACCCGCTGCATCGCCTTCGAGGCGAGCTCGCTCAGCGGCTTGTCCTCCTCCATCATGATGGCGAGCACCTGCAGCGCCGCCACGATGCCGTCGCCCGTCGTCGCGTGGTCCAGGAAGATGAGGTGCCCCGACTGCTCGCCGCCGAACGAGTAGCCCCCGTTCCGCATCGCCTCGACGACGTAGCGATCCCCGACCGCCGTGCGGACGACGTGCCCGCTCTGGGCCTTGAGCGCCCGCTCGAGCCCGAGGTTCGACATCACCGTCGTCACGATCGTGTTCCGCGGCAGCTTGCCGGTGCGCAGCATCCGGAGCGCGCAGAGCGCCATGATCGCGTCGCCGTCCACGACCTCGCCGCGCTCGTCGACCATGATCACCCGGTCCGCGTCGCCGTCGAGCGCGATGCCGATGGCCGCGCCGCGCTTGAGCACCTCGGCCTTCACGTGCTCCGGGTGCAGGGCGCCGGTCTCGCGGTTGATGTTGCGGCCGTTCGGCTTCACGCCGAGCGCCGTCACGTTTGCGCCGAGCTCGGTGAACACCGAGGGGGCCACGCGGTACGCCGCCCCGTGCGCCGCGTCGACGACGATCTTCACGCCGTCGAGCGAGAGCGCCGTGGGGAACGTGTTCTTGCAGAACACGACGTACCGCCCGCGCGCGTCGTCGAGCTTCACCGCGCTGCCGATCGCCGCGCCGACCACCCGCGCCTCGTCGAGCTCGTGGCTCTCCATCAGCCGCTCGATCTCCTCCTCCGCGGTGTCGGGCAGCTTGTAGCCGTCGGGCCCGAAGATCTTGATGCCGTTGTCCTGATACGGGTTATGGCTCGCGCTGATCACGACCCCGGCGTCGGCCCGCATGCTCTGCGTGAGCTGAGCGACCGCCGGCGTGGGGATCGGCCCGCTCAGCATCACGCGCCCGCCCATGGCGCACACGCCGGACGCGATCGCGGTCTCGAGCATGTAGCCGGACAGGCGCGTGTCCTTCCCGATCACCACCCGCACCTGCCGCGACTTCCCGTGGCTCGCGACGAACGCGATCGCGCGCCCGAGCCGCAGCGCCATCTCGGGGGTCATCGGCGGCTGGTTCGCCACGCCGCGCACCCCGTCGGTGCCGAAGAGCTTGCGGCCTGCGGCCTGCTTCTGCGGTTCGCCCGTCGCCGACGGAGCGCCCTCCCTAGGATCCTTCTTGGTGTGCTTCGGCACGGTCCCTCTCTGTGGTGTGGGGCTGAGGAGACCACCCTTAGCAACCTTTGCCAAGACGGCCTACGGCCAATCGCCGCCGCGGCGACATTGGCGCGGCCTACATCGCGCGGCTTTGTGGCGTGGCCGCTATCGTGCCGTGTCTGCGCCGTTTTGCAGCGCGGTGGCGACCGCGCCGTGTTTACAGCGCGGTCGCTACTGCGCTTTGTTTACAGCGCGGTCGCTATCGCGCCGCTTTTGCAGCGCGGTCGCTATCGCGCCGCTTTTGCAGCGCGGTCGCTATCGCGCCGCTTTTGCAGCGCGGTCGCTATCGCGCCGCTGCCGGCGGCGCCTCGTTGTTGCGCCGAGCTGCCTCGTTGCTCAGGCGCAGCAAGACCGACCCCTGCGCCGGCGTGCGCAGGTCTCGGCCCTTCGTCGTGCCCTCGCCGCCGCCCGGCGGCGGAAGGAGCGCGTTGATGAGGCCCATCAGCCTCACCGTCGCCTGCGGCGCGATGCCGTGCGCCCAGCTCAGCAGGTGCGACGACAGCCCGAGCTTCACCTCGGTGCGCCCCTCGCGCGCCGCCGCCACCACCCGCCGCGCCGCGCGCCGCGCGTCGATCGTCGCGATCGGGAGCGACGAGGCCAGGCCGAACCAGCCGAACTCGTGCTGCGGGCTGCCGCCGAACGCGGCGTTGTAGATCGACCCCGTGCGCATCGGACCCGGGATCACCGTCGTGACGCGCGGGCCCCTCGCGCCGCCGTGCGTGAGCTCCGCCTGCATGCTCTCCGAGAAGCCCATCATCGCGAACTTCGACGCGTTGTACCCGAGCAGGTGCGGCACGGCGACGCGCCCGCCGATGGACACCACGTTCACGATGCGCGCCGCGCGCCCATGCCGCCTCAGGTGCGGCAGCGCGCGCAGCGTCGCGTGGACCGCGCTCCAGAAGTTCGAGCGCATCGCCTCGTCGAGCTCCTCCACCCGGAGGTCCTGCATGGGCGCCACCTGGATCACGCCGGCGTTGTTGACGAGCACGTCGATCCGGCCGAACGCCCTCGCCACGCCGTCGATGAACGCCTCGGCCGCGGCGCGGTCGCCGAGATCGCACGCCGCCGCGTGCACCTCGACGCCGAGCGCCTGCAGCCGCTGCTCCGCCCGGTAGAGCGCCTCCGCGTCGCGGCCGGCGATCGCCACCCGGGCGCCGTGCCGGCCGAACTCCTCGGCCAGCAGCAACCCCAGGCCGCGAGAGCCGCCCGTGATGACCACGACCCGGCCGCGCAGATCGAGCTGCCGCAGGGCGCGGAACGCCGTCCGCGCGAGCGCGGCCGCCACGAGGGCCGCCGCAGAGAAGAGCACCGGAGAACGCCGCTTCCTGAACGCCATGCCGCGGAGGGCGGCATCGCGCGTGCCACCCGCCGCGCCCCGGCGGGCAGCGACGCGCCTGCACAGCGCGCCGCTCGCGCCCGCTTCAGAGCGTGACGACCGGATCCGCCACGATGCCGAGCAGCGCCGAGCGCACCTCGCCGACCAGGTAGATCGAGCCGGCCACGACCACGAGCTCGCCCGGCGCGGCGGCCTCGATTGCGCGCGCCACCGCGGCGCGCGGATCGCCGATCGCCTCGCCCGGCGCGACCCCGCGCAGCGCATCGAGCGGCGCGGCCGCGCGGCCCTTCGGCGTCACATAGAGCCGGCGGCGCGCTCGGGGCGCGAGCACCTGTAGCATTTCGCCCCACCCCTTGTCGGCCATCGCCCCGAACACGAGCGTTGTGAGCGCCGCCCCCGGACCCTCCTCGTCGAGCCACGCCGCGAGCGCCTGCGCGCCGTGCGGGTTGTGCGCACAGTCGAGCAGGACACGGGCGCCGCCCGCGTCGATCCGCTCCAGGCGACCGGGCCAGCGGGCCGCGGCGAGCCCACCCGCGAGCGCCCGCTCGACCTCGGGCCACCGCCCGGCGAGCTGCCACGCGACGCCGCACGCCACGCCCGCGTTCTCGGCCTGGTGCGCGCCGCGGAGGCCGAGCTCCACCTCGATCTCGCGGCGCCCCGGCCCGGCGACGCGCGCCGCGCCCGCCCCGCGCCCGCCGCGCCCCACCGTGATCTCGCCCGCGCGCCCGCCGCGCTCCGCCGGCGCGACGCGGAGGCGAGGCCCGGCGCCGATCGCCTGCGCAGCCGCCTCGATCGCGGCGTCGGCCTCCGGATCGAGGGGGCCGAGCACCGCGGGCGCGCCCGCCTTGAGGATGCCCGCCTTCTCCCGGGCGATGTCCGCCAGCGTCGGGCCGAGCACGGCCTGGTGGTCGAGCGCGATCGACGTGATCGCCGTGCAGAGCGGCGCCGAGATCACGTTCGTCGCGTCGAGCCGCCCGCCGAGGCCCACCTCGAGGATCGCGAGGTCGACGTCCGCCTCGCGGAAGGCCACGAACGCGGCGACCGTCAGCGCCTCGAAGAACGTGAGCGGCGAGGGGACACGCTCGAGCGCGGCGGCGAGCGCGCGCTCGAGCGCCGCGTCGCTGATCATCTCTCCCCCGACGCGGATGCGCTCGGCGAAGCGCGAGAGGTGCGGCGACGTGTACAGGCCGGTCCGGAGCCCGGCCTCGCGCGCGATCGACTCGACCATCGCGCACACGCTGCCCTTGCCGTTCGTGCCGGCGACGTGCACCGCCGGGAGGGCTTCGTGGGGATCGCCGAGCGCGGAGAGCGCCTCGCGGACCCGGCCGAGCCCGAGCTCCATCCCCCGCGGCGCCCGCTGCCCGAGCGCCTCGAGCAGCGCGGGCAGCCGCGGCGCCGCCGAGGTCATCGCCGCGCCCGGCGGCCGGCCGTGAGGTGCTGGAGCAGCGTCCCGATGTACGCCTTCATCTCGGGGCGCGGGACGATGGCGTCGACCATCCCATGGTCGAGCAGGAACTCGGAGCGCTGGAAGCCCGCCGGCAGCGTCTGCCGGATCGTGTTCTCGATGACCCGCGGGCCGGCGAAGCCGATGAGCGCCTTGGGCTCGGCGATGTTCGCGTCGCCCAGGAAGGCGAAGCTCGCCGCGACGCCGCCCGTCGTCGGGTGGAGCAGCACCGACAGGAATGGCAGCCGCGCCTTGCGGTACCGCTCGAGCGCGGACACGCTCTTCGCCATCTGCATCAGCGAGAGGATGCCCTCCTGCATCCGCGCGCCGCCCGACGCCTGGAGGAGCACCACCGGGAGCTCCTCGCGCGTCGCGCGCTCGAACAGGCGGGTGATCTTCTCGCCGACGACCGAGCCCATGCTCCCGCCCATGAAGGCGAAGACGAACGCGCCGTAGGCGATGTCGCGGCCGCCCAGCCTGCCGCGGCCGATCTCGATCGCCTCCTTCGCGCGGCCCTTCTTGTGGAGCGCGGCGACGCGGTCCCGGTAGCTCTTGCCGTCGCTGAACCGGAGCGGGTCGTTCGGGACGAGGTGCTCGTCCCACGCGGCGAGCTCGCCGTCGTCGAGCAGGAGCCTCCGCCACCCGTCGGCGTCGAGCTTGTGGTGGTGGCCGCACTGCGAGCACACCTCGAAGGTGCGCGCGAGCTCGGCGGCGTCGTGCGTGTGCGAGCAGCCGTCGCAGCGACGGAACACGCCCGCTCCCAGCGAGCGCTTCTCGCTCGCGTCGGTCGTCGGCAGGGTCTTTTCAGGCCAGGTCATCGGCGAGCCCTCAGGCGCTCCGCAGGTCCATCTCGTTCACGTCGGAGGGGACCCGGAGCGTTGGTTGTGTCTTCTCCTGCACCTCGCGGGCGCTCACGCCGGGCGCGAGCTCGCGCAGCACGAGCCCCTCGGGCGTCACATCGAGCACGGCGAGATCGGTGATGATCCGGTGGACGACGCCCCGCCCGGTGAGGGGCAGCGCGCACTCGTTCAGGATCTTCGGCGCGCCGTTCTTCGCCGCGTGATCCATGATCACGACGACGCGCTTCGCGCTCACCACGAGATCCATCGCCCCGCCCATCCCCTTCACCATCTTGCCGGGGATCATCCAGTTGGCGAGATCGCCCTTCTCGGAGACTTCCATGGCCCCGAGGATCGCGAGGTCGATGTGGCCGCCCCGGATCTGCGCGAACGACTCGGCGCTCGAGAAGATCGCGGAGCCGGCGAGCATCGTCACGGTCTCCTTCCCGGCGTTGATGAGATCCGGGTCCTCCGCGCCCTCGATCGGGTAGGGGCCGATGCCGAGCAGCCCGTTCTCGCTCTGGAGCACCACCTCGATCCCCGCGGGGATGTAGTTGGCGACGAGCGTCGGCATCCCGATGCCGAGGTTGACGTAGTAGCCGTCCTTGAGCTCCAGCGCGGCGCGCTGCGCGATCTGTTCCCGCGTGAGTCCCATCGTGTCCCCTGTCCCCGCGCCGCCTAGGCGGCCGGCGCCTTGCGCACCGTCCGCCGCTCGATCCGCTTCTCGAAGCGCTCGCCCTGGAAGATCCGGTGCACGAAGATCCCGGGCGTGTGGATGTGGTCCGGGTCGAGCGAGCCGACGTCGACGAGCTCCTCCACCTCGGCGATCGTGACCTTCGCGGCCATCGCCATCATCGGGTTGAAGTTCATGGCGGTGTGGCGGTAGACGAGGTTGCCGAACCGGTCGCCCTTCCACGCCTTCACGAGCGCGTAGTCGCCGCGGATGGCGGGCTCGAGCACGTAGTCGCGGCCGTCGAACTGGCGCACTTCCTTCTTCTCGGAGTACCTCTTCACCGCGCCGTCCGGGCCATAGAGCACGGGCAGCCCGCCCTCGCTGATGGCCGTGCCCGCCCCGGTCGGGGTGTAGAACGCGGGGATCCCGGCGCCTCCGGCGCGGATGCGCTCGGCCAGCGTGCCCTGCGGCGTGAGCTCGACCTCGAGCTCGCCGCTCAGGTACTGGCGCTCGAACTCCTTGTTCTCGCCGACGTACGACGAGATCATCTTCCGGATCTGCCGGTTCTGAAGGAGGATCCCGAGGCCGAAGGCGTCGACTCCGCAGTTGTTGGACACGACCACGAGATCCTTCGTGCCGAGCTGCCGGAGCGCCGCGATGCAGTTCTCCGGAATGCCGCAGAGGCCGAAGCCGCCCGAGAGGACCGTGGCGCCGCCCGGGATGTCCCTCACGGCGTCCAGCGCGCTCTTGTAGACCTTGTCCATGGCCGACCGAGAGGTAGCCCAACTGGCCGCGAGGCAAAAGCCTCCGCTGCCGCCGCGACATGCCGTGGCGCCGGCGCCGCAGCGCGGCACAGGGGCCGGGCGGCGCCGGCCGCGGCGCGGCGTCACGAGGTGATCCGCGCTTCGCGGCCGCGCTTCCGGCGGGCGACGGGAACCTCGCGTGTGTCCGGGGTGCATGCGGCGCTCGTCGCGTCCGCCAGCGCTCGTTCACCGTACATGCCAGCGCACATTCGGCGCAGGTCTCGGGAGCGGCCCTCGGAGGGCGCGGCCAGGCGGCGCCGGCTTCTTGGCCCGGCCCGTCGAAACCCCGTAACGCACCGGTGTGCCTCGACCGCTCTCCGTGCTGTTCACGATCCTGGCGCTCTCCCTGTCCGGCTCCCAGACGGCCGCCGCGGCGCCGGATGCGCCGGCGCGCTCGCACGCGCGCCCCGCCGCGGAAGCAAAACCGCGGGACGCCGCTGCCGCAGCCAAGGCGCGCGGGGCGACGAAGCGCGCGCCGCGCGCGCGGCTCGCGAAGGACGACAGCAAGGGCCACCGGCCCCGCGCCGGCGACGCGGGCCCGCGATCGTCCGGGCCGGCCAGGGAGAAGGCCGCGCCCCAGGCGCCCGCCTCGTCGGTCGGCCATCCCAACGAAGGGCGCCTCGAGGGCGGCGTGCGGCTCGACACCTCGCGCAAGGATATCCGCGTCGTGCCCGCCTATGCCGGCGCCGACGTCCGCTGGGGGCTACCGGCGCTCGTCGGCATGATCGAGCGCTCGGCGCGCGGCGTGGCCAAGCGCTTCCCGGGCGCCGTGCTCGACGTCGGCGACCTGTCGCGCCAGCGCGGCGGCGAGGTCCACCGCCACAACTCCCACGAGAGCGGCCGCGACGTCGACCTCGGCTTCTACGCGCTCGACGCGCGCGGCAAGCAGGTCCACGCGCCGATCTTCCTCCGGTTCGACGCCCGGCTCGCCTCGACGAACGTGCCCGGGGCGCGCTTCGACCTGCCGCGCAACTGGCTGCTCGTCCAGCACCTGCTCACCGATCCTCGCGCCCGCGTGAGCCACATCTTCATCTCCGATCCGCTCCGGTCCGCGCTGATCGCGCACGCCAAGCGGATCGGCGTCTCCCGCGCGCTGATCGTCCGCGCGCAGCTCGCGATGATGCAGCCCACGGGCGCCGAGTCGCACGACGACCACATGCACGTGCGCATCTCCTGCCCCGCGGCCATGCGCGGCAGCTGCATCGAGCTCGCGAAGAACGCCCCCTCCCGCGCCCGCGCGCGCACGGCGGCGAGGAAGACGGACAGGGCGCTCCGGACGCCGTCACCGTCGGCGCGCGCGGAGGCCGCGCGCCCGCCGAAGGCCTCCGCGGCGCCCGCGCCGGAGCGGCCCCGCGCCGGCCGGCGCGACCCAGCGCAGCCCCCGCGCCGCGACGACAAGCGACCTGAACGGGAAGCGCGCCGCGCCGCCCCGCACGCCGCCGCGGACGCCGAGGCGCTGCCGCTCGCTGCCACGCGCGCGGCGGCGCAGCAGCCCATGGGCGGCCTCGACCTGTCGTTCCTGCGTCCCGCAGCGTCCGAGGCGGAGATCGAGGCAGATTCGGACGGCGCCGACGCGAGCGGCGCGCTCGACGATAGCGGAGCGCTCAAGATCACGGACTGAGATCCGCCGCGCGCCGTTCACTACAAAAGCGGCAAAGAGCCGCTAACGCGACGCATGGCAGGAAGTTCCGCAATCTCCGACCGGGGCGCCATCGCGCCTGGACCCCGAGAGAAGACCTCGGGCAGACTGGGGCGGAGCAAAGGGGTGTTCATGCCGCAAGAGGACTTCCACACCTCGATTCCCACGCTGCCGTCCGCGGCATCGCTCGTCGCCGGCGATCACGAGCGCCGCGCGCTGCTCGCGGCGCTCACGTTCGTCGGCAGGCCTCCCCGGAGCGCGGCGGCGCTCGCGATCTGGTTCGAGAAGCACCTCGTGGCCGCCGGGAGGATGCAGCGACCGGGCTACGTGACCGAGGGCTTCTCCAAGCAGGTGGCGCTCGGCCCTCAGGCCCCGGCGGCCCCGGATGCGTCCGAGATCGAGCAGCTCGTCGACGCGGCGCGGCTCCGGGTGCTCGCCTCGCTTCGCGCCTTCATGCCGCCCGCCGCGGACGATCGCTTCCTCGCGGTGGCCATCGACAGCGGGCGCGTGCGCCGCGCCGGAGGCCTCGGGCCGTGGGAGCCGTGCCCGCGCGAGGAAGACCTGCTCAGCGACATCGTCCTCAGCCTCTTCGCCGCGGACATCCTCAACTTCCGCGAGTTCCACGACGCCTATCTCTGCGTCTGCAAGACCTGCTTTCGCATCGACTTCGACCCGAGCCAGGCCGGTCGCACCGGCTGCCCCGAGCACGAGCCGACCGTCACGGTCAACGTGATGCGCCGCAGCCGGCCGTCGCTCTGACGCGTCGCCCTGAGGCTCAGAGGCAGCCGAGGCGGCACTTGGACGCCTGCTCCAGACAATCCGACAGGCAGCCCTGGTAACGCTGGTACTGCGTGCTCTGCGTGGGCTCTTTACCGCACTGCGTCGCCCTGCACGCCTGGTGTCGTCGCTCGCACGCCCCGACGCACCCGGCATTGCCGCCGGCGGGCGCAGGGCCGGTCGCGGCCGCCGCACGCGGCCCCGCCCCAGGAGACGCCGGCAGCGCGCCCGGCGCCTGTGCGGCAGGCGGATCGCTCCGCTGCGCCGGCGCCGTCCGGTGCCCCGCCGAGGCGGGCGACGGCCCGCAGCGCTCGAAGGCGCGGCGCATCACGTCCTCCGCCGAGCCGGGCGGGATCTCGCACGCCCGCGCCAGGCTCTCGATCCTGTGGTCGATCGCGGCGGCGGCCCGTGACGCGACCCCGTCCGGCCGCGCCGCTGGCGGTGGGGCGCCCTTCTGCGCGGCGCTCGCGGACGCGGCGCTCCCGCGCGCCGCGTCGTCGCCCGGCGCGCTCGACGCCCTGCCGATGAGGAAGGCCACGATGAGGCTGGCCGCCACGAGCCCCAGGGCGGCGAGCGCGAGCCGCGAGTCGATGCGGCGCGGCCCGCGCGGCGCGCCGGCGCGCGGAGAGCCGGCCGGGAGCTGCGCCGGCCCCGCGGCGCCGGGCGGCCGCGCATTCGCGGGCTGCGGCCCGGTGACGTTCGGTGTCCGCGGGGTAGGCGAGATCGCCGGCGGCGCCAGCGTCGCGACCTCCAGGGGAGGTGATGGGGCCACCATCGGCGAGAGGTTCGGCAGCGGCGCCGGCCTGGGGATGTCGGTGTGCGCAGGTTCGCTCGACGCGGCGGACGGCACCGTCGGCGTGTCGGGCCACTCCACGAGCGGCCTCGCGGCGCGGAGGCGCTCGACGAGCGGCCCGAGCTCGCGCCGCTGCTCGAAGCGCCGGACGAGCTCGTACGCCGCTCCCTGGATCCCCCGCTCCCAGGGGATGTCCGGCACACCGAGCTCCTCCGCGAAGCGGCGCAGCTCGGCCAGGCTGAAGCAAGCCGTGATGCGCCCGCGGATCTCCGCGGCGCTGCGCGCCGTGCTCACCGACGTCCCCGTGCCCTCGCCGTCCACGCCCGGCAGCTTACCGCACGCGCCACCGAAGCCGAACCTGGTATAGGCTCCGGACATCGTGTCCGGCGCTGCGGCACCCGGGGACGTGGAGGCCAGGAGATGAGCCGAGACGACAGTGCAATTGGCGCGGCGCCGCCCGCCCTCGCGCCGCTGATCGGGCGCGAGGCGGAGCTGTCGGCGCTGGCCCGCGCGCTCGACGCGGTGGAGCGGGAGCGCTCCACGCGGACGGTGACGCTCGTCGGCCCGCCGGGCATCGGCAAGAGCAGGCTCGTGCGCGAGTTCCTCGAGCGGCGGCGCCAGGGCTCCGCCGCGCTGCGCGTCACCTCGGGCAGCACCGGCGACATGGCGTCCGCTTACGGCGTCTTCACGCGGCTCCTGCGCGCCCGCTTCGGCCTCTCCGACGGCATGGACAAGGACGCGGCCCGCGCCGAGGTCCGCTCGCAGGTCGCGCACGTGATGGGCGACCGCAAGGTCGGCGACGTCATCTACTTCCTCGGCCAGTTCATCGGGCTCGCGTTCGGCGACAGCCCGCTCACCCGCGCGGTGCAGGACGATCCTGCGCAGGCCGACCTCATCCGCCGCGCCGTCCTGAAGGCGTTCCTCGAGGCGGACGCCGTCCACGGCCCCCTGTGCCTCATCTTCGAGGACCTCCACGCGGCCCACGACGACTCCCTCGCGCTCCTGCGCTACCTCATCGAGTACCTCACGGGCCCGGTCCTGATCGTCTGCGCCGCCCGCCCGGAGCTGCTCACCCGCCAGGACGACTGGGGCAAGGTCGGCGACCGGCGCCACGTGCTCCTGGAGCTCACCCCGCTCGGCGAGGCCGCCGCGGCCGAGATGGCGAGGGCGCTGCTCGCGCCCTGCGCGCCGCGGGGGAGCGACGATGTCGTCATCATCGACGTCGTCGATGGCCTCGACGCCGTCGACGCCGTCGACGTTAAGCGCGCCGAGCCGCAGTCCCAGCCGGGCGTGCCGTCGGAGCTCGTCGAGGCGGCCTGCTCCTTCGCGAACGGCAACCCGGCGCTGCTCGAGCAGATGGTCCGCATCTGCCACGAGCAGGGCGTGATCGAGGAGCTCTCGCCCGACTCCGCGGGCGGGCCGCGCTGGCGCGTGCACCTCGGGAAGCTGTCGACGGCGCGCCTGCCGATGACGGTCGAGGACGCCGTGAACGTCCGCCTCGCCGCGCTCGATCACGACGGCCGGCAGCTGCTCGAGCAGGCCGCGACGATCGGCCCGGTGTTCTGGAGCGGCGCGCTGTTCGTCCTCGGCAGGGCCGGCAGCCAGGCCCCCGACCTGTGGGGGGAGGAGCAGAGCGACAAGGATCTCGACCGGATCAACGCCGCGCTGCGCTCGCTGTGCGACCGCGGCTACCTGCGCAAGCAGAGCGAGTCGAGCTTCGCGGGCTCGGACGAGTACGTGTTCGTGCACGCCAAGGAGCGAGAGGCGCTCCAGAAGCGGATGAGCGCCGCGGCCCAGCGGCGGTACCACCACGCGATCGCCGAGTGGCTGGAGCAGCAGGTGGCGGTGCGCGCGAGCGAGGAGCTCCTCGCCGAGCTCGCGACGCACCGCGAGCGCATCGGCGACGCGGTCCGGGCGGGGCTCTCGCTGCTCGACGCCGGGGACGTGGCGCGCGGGCGCTACTCGAACGCGAAGGCGGCGGAGTACTACGCGCGCGGGCTCTCGCTGCTCGGCGACGCGCACGTCGCGCGGCGCATCGACGCGCTCCACGACTACGGCGACGTCCTCCAGCTCGCCGGGCGCATCGACGACGCGCTCGCCGCGTTCCGCGAGATGTTGACGCTCGCCTACCGGCTCGACAACCGGCGCAAGGGCGGGGCCGCGCACAACCGCATCGGGCGGCTCTACCGCGACAGCGGCTCGCTCGACGAGGCGGGCAAGCACCTCACGACCGCGCTCCGCCTCTTCGAGGGCGCGCGGGACGAGCGGGGGATCGCCTCGACGATCGACGACATCGGCAAGCTGCACTGGCTCCGGGGCGAGTACCAGGAGGCGCTGAAATGGCTGCGCGACGCGCTCGCCCGCCGCGAGCGGATGGGGGATCGCCGCTCGATCGCGCTGTCGCTGAACAACCTCGGCCTCGCCCTGCAGGACTCGGGCGAGTTCAAGCAGGCGCTCAACACGTTCGAGCGGTCGCTCGCGATCCGGCGCGAGATCTCGGACCTGCTCGGCGTCGTGATGAGCCTGAACAACCTCGGCATGATCGCGCAGGACCAGCGCGATCACCGCCACGCGCTCGAGCTCTTCGAGGAGGCGCTGGAGGTGGCGCGGCAGGTCGGCGATCGCAACCGGACGGCGCTGATCCTGACGAACATCGGCGGGACGCTCTACCGGAGCGGCGATCCCGACGAGGCGGTGCGCGTGCTGCAGCAGGCCGAGGAGCTCTGCGACGAGCTCGGCGACCGGCTCGGCCTGGCCGAGGCGCGGCGCGCCCTCGGGAAGGCCTACATGCTCCGGGGCGATCTGGAGAAGGCGCGCGACTCGATCAGCCGGGCGGTGGACCTGTTCGCCTCGGTCCGGAGCAAGGTGCACCTCGGCATCGCGCTCCGGACGCTCGGCGAGATCACGGCGGCGGGCGGCTGGGGCAGCGCGCACACGAAGAGCGCGCGCGCCTATTTCGCGCGCTCGGTGAGCATCTTCGAGGAGACGGGGAACGAGCTCGAGCTCGCGCGCACGTTCCAGGCCTACGCGCGGTTCCTGACGACCGATCGCAGCTTCGTGGCGAACATGGCGGCGCGGCGCGAGGCGGTGGCGATGAACGAGAAGGCCGAGGCGATCTTCGCGCGGCTGAAGGTCACGTCGGTGCGCCTGGAGGACGAGCCCACGCTCCCGACGGGCCCGCCGGGCCAGTCGGTCCCCACGAAGTCGTCGGTCAGCGCGAGCCCTGGCCGCTCGCCGGCCGCCGAAGAGCCGTCGTTCCCGAGCCCGGGCAGGGCCTCGACCTCCAGCTGAGGCCGGGCGACCCGGGCGGGCCGGCGTGCTCTGGCGCGGGGGGGCGCCCGTGATACGCATGCCGGGTGAAGGCCCCGCACGAGAAGCGCGTCTCCGAGTCGGTCACGACGATGACCGAGTACGTCCTGCCGACGCACACGAACGCGCTCGGCTCGATCTTCGGCGGGCAGGTGCTCGCGTGGATCGACCTGTGCGCTGCCATCTGCGCGCAGCGGCACACCGGCAGCGCGGTCGTCACCGCGGGCATCGACGACCTCTCGTTCGATCATGGGATCAAGGTCGGTCAGGTCGTCCGTCTGGCCGCGCGGGTGACGGCGACCTTCCGCACGTCGCTCGAGATCCTGGTGTCGGTCGAGGGGGAGGACGCGATGACGGGCGCCATCTGGCCCATGGTCACGGCCTTCGTGACGTTCGTGGCCGTCGACGCGTCGCTCAGGCCGACCTCGGTGCCGCCGATCCTCCTCGAGACGGACGACGATCGCCGCCTCGCCGAGGCCGCGGCGGAGCGGCGCGCGCGGCGGCTCTCGCGGCGCGGGGGCGGCCGCGGCGCGTGATCGTGATCGCCGCGCGCTACTTCTTCTTGAACCGGTCGGGATTCCCGAGGAACTCGAAGTGCATCGTGTCCTCGAGGTCGTCGTGGCCGAGCCAGTCGAAGCCGTAGCGCTCGAACGCCTTGATCCAGCAGCGGGACAGGGCCGTGCGCTCGTAGGCAGAGCGCTTCTTCTCCTGGCACAGCGGGCTCGTGGGCCACGGGTCGACGCAGCCGCAGCACGGGTTCCGGTCGGGATCGATGTCGATGGCGATGCCGAAGAGGTGGTTCGAGATCTCGGCGCCGCGGTAGCTGTTCGCCGTGCGGAACCCGCCGACCGCCCGCGGCGTGTAGCGGCGGGACTTGCGGGTGCACGTCGAGCGGATCCGCTTCTCGACGCAGTGGAGCGCGGGCGCGATCTTCTCGTGGACGGAGATCGGGAGGCCCATGAACTGCACGGTCGTCGCCTGGGAGTAGGCGCTCTCGGAGTTGTGGCGCCGCGTCTCCTCGGTCTCGACGTGGCCGTAGTGCTCGGCGAGGTAGCGGATCGCTTTGGCGTGCTTCTTCGGGTTGAGCATCCCCTTCTGGACGAAGGTGCGCCGCTTCAGGAACTTCTGCGGGCTCTGGACGCGGCACTCGTAGCTCTTCGCCTTCTTTCCGCGGGCCGGCTCCTTGGCCTCCGCGACGGGCCCGCCGCCGAGCCCCGAGGGGCCGGCCGCGAGCAGGGCGATCGCTGCTGCCACGAGCAGGTGCACCCGTGTCCGTCCGTTCGCGTTCACGGCCGGAGGTTAAGCAGGCCGCGTCAGGCGCGGCAAGGACTTGCCGTAAAAGCCTGTCAGGAGAAGCACCGTCAGGGGCACGAGCGCACTCTTGCGGCGGGCGGCGCGCCGCGTCGCTCGCGATCGTACGGTCGGTGTCGGCTCATGGGGTGAGCTGCGGTGAGCTCATGGAGAGGTCCAGGGAGAGCAGATCTCCACGAGGACGCCGTTCAGGTCGCGCACGTAGGAGACGCGCTGGCCCCACGGCTTGTCGTGGGGTTCCGACACGGGGGCTGCGCCGGCCTCCACGGCGCGCGCGAACGCCGCGTCGACGTCCTCGCTGGTGACGATGATCTCGAACCCGGCGGCGCGCTCGCCCGGCCTGTTCTTCGCGAGCTCCGGGAGGCCCTTCTGCGCGAAGTCCTCCTGCACGAACCCGAGCGGCACCCTGCCCTTCAGTTCGCAGTACTCGTTGCCGCTGGAGACGAAGCTGCGCTCGAAGCCGAACGCGCGCTCGTAGAACGCCGCGGCCTCCACCGCGTCGGGCACATAGACGATCACGCCACCCAGTCCTGTGTTCATGAGGTCCTCCTCGGGGGTCCTGCCCCACGCGCCGGCATCCTAGGGCGGCGCTGCTGACAGCGTCCGGTCAGCAGCCTCGCTCGATGGACGGCGCGAGCGGGGCGCGGAGCTCTCGCGCATGAACCCCCTCACCACGCTTCGATCGATGGCAGAGCACGACGCCTGGCCGAACCAGAGGCGGCCGACGCTCGACGCCGAAGTGCGGCTTCTGCGCGGCGAGGTGCGGCTTCTGCGCGGCGAGGTGCGGCTTCTGCACGCGTCCCACGTCCAGGTCGAGCGCGCGGGGAGCGCGCAGGTCCACCTCGTCGCCCACCCGATTCATCGTGGGCAGGCGCACGCGATGTCCGCCGCCGCTCGACGGTTCTTCGCGGCCGAGGAGCGTCCGTGGCGAGAGCGGAGCTCTCCGCGAGCTCGGCGCTCCCGGTGCGTCAAGGCGAGCCTCACGGCGCGTTGAGGCGAGTTTCGGGGCGTATCGACGCGAACCTCAAGGCACATCGAGGCGAGCCTCGAGGCATATTGACGCGGGCCTCACGGCGCGTTGACGCGGTGTTCCTTCGGCTCGGGACGCTGGCGGGTATGTGCCGCCGCAGACGCGCGGGCCGGCCTGAGCGGAGATGAACACCGTCCCGGTCGTCTCCGCGCGGTTGCACCGCTGAACCAGCGTTTCATCCATGCAAGGGAAATATGGCATGAACCCCGTGTTCACGCGGTGACTCGCTCAGGGAGCGGTCGGCATGGCCGTTGCTAGATGGGTCGTGTGCCCTTCGCTGCGGTGGTTGCCGCAAGCGGCCTTTGTGTTGAGTCTTTTTTTGCGGCGAGCTCCCTATGAAAGAGGTCCGCAGCGACCAGCGCCGGCAAGCGAACGAGACGCCCATCCCCAAGAGCGGTGTCATGCGCGCCGTGCCCCGAAGCGTCGCGCCGCCGAGCGCACCGTCCACAGAGGGGCTGCTTGTCGGGCCGAACGGAGCTTCGTTCGAGGTGCGTCCTTCCGATCCGCTCCTCGGCAACATCGACATCGACGCCGTGGTGGCGGGGGTCCCCGAGTCCTACGCGATGAAGGGGATGTTCTTCAACGCGCTGGCGGCGACGCTCGGGGAGCGTTTCGCGCAGGTCGTGTCGACGTTGTCGAGCCCGCCGAGGGGCGGGCTCTACCTGCCGTTCTCGGACTATCCGACGCGCGACTTCTTGCGCCTCTACGACGCGGCTGCGCGGCTCTCGCACCCGAACCGGAGCTCGCGGGAAGGGTACCGTCGCCTCGCACGGCAGCAGGTCGGGGCCTTCAGGGAAAGCGCGCTCGGAAGGATCACGATGCACCTCGCGACCGACCCGGGCGCCGCGCTGATGCGCTACACGGGCAGCCTGGGCGCGCTCGTGAAGGGGCCGCTGGCCAGGGCGCGGCAGCTGGGGCCGTCGGAGGTGCAGATCGACATCAGCAGCCACCGCGGTACGCTGGAGTACCCGCTGGGGAACTTCGAGGCGCTCGTCATGGGGTACGGCGCCAAGCCGACCATCTCGGTCGAGGTGCGGGGGGCCGAGACGCTTCAGTTCCTGGTCAGCTGGTAGCCCGCGAGCTGGTCGCCCGCGCCGGCGGGAGGGTCCACGCGGCGGGGGCGGGCGGGCGCTCGGCCATCCGCCAAGACGGGGGCCGAGGCGCTTGCGCTGAGAACACCACCCGGCATGTCTCCCTTCGGGCCATGCCGGCTGGGACGTTATGGTGCGCGCCACACAAGGCGCGCCTGAGACGTGGAGCCCGCTGCAACCTTATGGCACCTCGGTCGGTGCTCGCCGCGCCCACCCGCCCCCGCCGCGTGGACCCTCCCGCCGGCGCTACGGGGGTAGGGGAGGGGGAGGGGGATCCGGTGGCGGAGGGGGGATCGACGTCGATGCGCGTCTTTCGAGCGCGCTCGCAGTAAGGCCGGTGCATCAGGGCGGGCAATTCAGGATCTATCGAATCGCGACGAGCGGAGTCGGCTTGCGGGCGTCTCGACGAAATCGGCGACCATAAAGATCATCGTTTCGACACGCGTTGATCGAGAATCGCTGTCGATTGAGGTCGCCTCCCGAGAAGGTGAATGCTCGGCTGGATGAAAGCCGCATTCGCGCCGGGCAGGAGATTATCGGGCTGCTGCGCAAAATTGCGCTCGGATGTTTGCGAGCGCGAGCGTCGAGCGAGCATGGGGCACTGTCGGCAGTGGTGGATGCACCTTGGAATTGGCGGGGCATCGACGAGAACCGCAGCTGTTTAGAGGTGCGCAGGTGCAAGTTTCCTCTGCGGCTACAGTTTTGCCACGGCTCGCCAGCGTCGCTCCGAGCAGCCTTGCGCTCGCGCCCTCGCTTTGCGAGCGTCGGAGCCGGGCCGCAGAGCCCATCCCGAGGACCACGCCAATGACGACCCATGAGATGGTGCTCTTCGTTTACGACAACCTCATGAAGGGCGAGGAGCAGCACGAATGGCTCGCGACAGCTCGCCCGCTCGGAGAGGCGACCACGACCCCCGAGTACGCGCTCGTCGATCTGGGCACGACCGGCGCTCTCGTCCAAGGCGGGCTCGTCGCCGTGACCGGCGAGCTCTACGCCATCGCGCCGGCCGCGCTCGCCGCGCTCGACGTCCACCGGGGACACCCGATCTTGCACCGGCGAGCCCCCATCCGCCTCGCCGGCGGGCAGGAAGCCCAGGCATACCTCCTCTCGATGGAGCAGGCGGCCGGGTGCCGGCGCGTCCGCGAGGGCGACTGGCGGAAGCGCCGCGGCGCGCCCGGCGCCGTGCGGGCCCGGGACAACAGCCCGCTCGTGAGCTGGGCAAAGCGCCGCTTCGACCCGCCCCCCCGATGAGAGCCACACACGCGAGCCTCCGCCCGCTCGGCCGCTCGGCTCGACCGGTACGTTACTCCGTCCGCTCGAGCGGCACCTCCGCCAGCAGGTGCTAGGCCAAGGCTTCGAGGGACGCGTGACGACGATCTCGGCGAACGACCAGCTCTCCGCCGCGAACGGCGAGCTCGCTCCCGCGGCCCAGCTGGCGGAGGCGGTCGTCGAGGCGTGCGCTGCGCTCGCCGGGAAGCTCGACCCGCAGCAGATCCACGACACCATCGTCCAGCAGGCGGTCCGGCTGCTCGGCGCGGAGATCGCGCTCCTCCACGGGGCGCGCTCGCCGGCCGAGCGGGCGCTCCACGTCCGCCTGCTCGCCTCTTCCGGCCTGCCCGGCGCGCTCGCCGGCGCGCTCGACGATCTCACGAGCACCCCGTCCCTCGTCCTGCGCGCCGCAGAGAGCTGCCGCATCGAGCACACCGCGGCGGACGCGGCGGCGATCGAGCGCCTCTCCGACGTCCGCGCCATCGACGCCTGCCTGAGGCCGTGCTGGGTGCTGGCCGCACCCCTGCTCGGCGCCGGGCGGCCGCTGGGCGTCCTCACCTGCGCCTTCGGCGAACGCAGCCCGCCCCCGCACGAGCTCATCCCGCGCGTCCAGGCGCTCGGCGCCGTCTTCGCCCTCGCCCTCGGTTCCGTCGAGCGCGAGGACCACCAACGAACCGAGCTCCACCACCGCGGGCTCGACGACGCCGGCGGCGCGAGCTCGCCGGCGCAGCAGCGCGCCGAGGCCCTCCTCCGGGACGCCCAGACCGCGCGCCGGGAGGCAGAGGACCGGCTCGCGGCGGAGCAGCAGTGGCTGCGCAGCATCATCGAGGACTTCCCCGTTGCCATCGCCGTCTTCGATGAGCGCGGACGACACTCGCTCGTCGCTAGCCGCCGCTGCGAGCAGCTCTGCGCCGGCCCTCACCCCCTCACGGCGTTCGGGGCCGCCCAGTACGCGCGCCTGTGCGAGCCGACCGGACGGCCGCTCTCGCACCACGAGATGCCCCTCGTCCGCGCGGCGCGCGGCGAGGGGACGATCTGCGCCGAGCTGTATCTCCAGCGGGCCGACGGGAGCACCATCCCCGTCGTGGTGAGCGCAGGCCCCGTCCGCGACGACCAGGGGGGGATCCTCGGGGCCATCGCCAGCTACGAAGACGTCACCCATTTCATGGAGCGCGAGCGGCTCCGCGAGGAATGGCTCTCCATCGTGGCGCACGATCTCAAGCAGCCGCTCACCGCGATCGCCGCGTGCGCGGGCATGCTGTCGCGCCGATCCGAAGACGCCGGAATCCAGGCGTGGAGCGGGAAGATCGTCGCCAGCGTCCAGCGGCTCGAGCGGATGACCGAGGACCTGCTCGACGCCTCCAAGCTCGAAGCGCGGCGCTTCTCCCTCGAGCGGCGGCCGACCGATCTGCGCGCCCTCCTCCACGCCGCCGTCGAGCTCGCAGCCGCGGAGCGGCCGGAGCGCGCCGTCGTGCTCGCCGCCGACGAGGACGTGCCGCCCGTCCACGCGGACGCGGCGCGCATGGACCAGGTGCTCGGAAACCTCCTCCTCAACGCCGCCAAGTACGGCGACCCCGACGCGCCGATCCGCGTGACGCTCTCTCTCCGCGACGCCGAGCTCGAGGTCGCCATCGAGAACCGCGGGCCCGGGATCTCCCCGGACGAGCTGCCGAGGCTGTTCCAGCGCTTCCAGCGGCTCTCGTCGGATCCAGCCAGGAGCCGCCCGCCCGGCACGGGCCTCGGGCTCTACATCTGCAAGGGCATCGTCGAGGCGCACGGAGGCAGGATCTGGGCGCAGAGCCAGCTGGACGAGACGACGTCCTTCCACTTCACGCTCCCGCTCTCGCGCGGCGGCTGACCCCGCGGGCCACCGCGGCCTGCGTCGCGGCGAAGGCGCGAGATCAGCCGTGATGACGTCGCCCGGTCAGCCGTTCTTGATGCGCGCCACGATGGCGTCGGTGAGCGTCTTCGTGTCCGCCTTGCCGCCGAGATCGCGGGTGCGGACCCCGTCCAGGTTCAGCGCCCCGTCGATCCCGGCGCGCAGGCGGCCGGCGAGCTCCCGGTGGCCCACGTGGTCGAGCATCATCGCGGCGGCGAGCATGAGCGCGATCGGGTTCGCCACGCCCTTGCCGGCGATGTCCGGCGCCGAGCCGTGCACCGCCTCGAAGATCGCGGCGTGCTGGCCGATGTTCGCCCCCGGCGCCATGCCGAGGCCGCCGATGAGGCCCGCGATCTCGTCCGAGAGGATGTCCCCGAAGAGGTTCGTCGTGACGATGACGTCGAACTGCCACGGGTTCAGCACGAGCTGCATCGCGCACGCGTCCACGATCCGCTCGTCGGTCGCCACGCGACCCTCGTAGCCCTTGCTCACCTCGCGCGACGTCTCCAGGAAGATGCCCGTGAGCGCCTTCATGATGTTCGCCTTGTGGACGATGGTGACCTTCTTGCGGCCGTTCTTCTCGGCGTAGTCGTAGGCGAACTCGGCGATGCGGCGCGAGCCGACCCGGGTGTTCACGCCGGAGCCGATCGCCACCGCGTGCTCGTCGCTGCCGATCGGGATGTAGTGCTCGAAGCCCACGTAGAGACCCTCGAGGTTCTCCCGCACGAGCACGATGTCGATGTTCTCGAAGCGGCCGCCCGGGATCAGCGTCCGCGCGGGACGCACGTTGGCGAACAACTTGAACTCCTGCCGCAGGCGCACGTTGGACGAGCGGTACCCTCCGCCGATCGGCGTCTCGAGCGGCCCCTTGAGCGCGAGCTGCGTGCGGTGGATGCTGTCGAGCGTGGCCCGCGGCAGCGGATCGCCCGCGTCCTTGACGCCGGCCATGCCGGCCACGCACGTCTCCCATTCAAAAGGCGCGCCGAGCGCGTCGAGGGCGCGCAGCGTCGCGTCCACGATCTCGGGGCCGATGCCGTCGCCGGGGATGAGGGTCGCAGGGTGCTTCTGTGAGGTCACGGGCTGTCTCTCGATCTCGGGGTGAATCGTCGTCGACGACGAGGAAAGGCGCACGCATAGCCGAGGTGCGCGCCGCGATCCACCTCGCCGGGAGCGGCGCCGCGCGCCGCCCGCCCGCAAGTCCCTTGAGGATCCCCGCCCCCGCCGCCATCATGACCCGGGTCCCATGATTTGCCCGCGCTGCCACCGCGCGTACACCGATCGCTCGTACGGCTTCTGCCCCGACGACGGCGCGCGCCTCGTCCAGTCGCTGTCGGCCGCGCCGCCGCCGGCGCAGCCGACGCGGCAGTTCGGCGCCATCCTCGAGGACCGCTATGTGATCCAGGGCTTCATCGGCGCCGGCGGCATGTCGCGCGTGTACCTCGCTGCGGACAGCCGCACGAAGGAGCAGGTCGCGATCAAGATCCTGAACCGCAGCTTCGCCGCCGATCGGGCCCAGCGCGAGCGGTTCCTCCGCGAGCTCGAGGTGGCGGCCGAGCTCGGGCACCCCAACATCGTCCGGGTCCTCGACGCGGGCGAGCGCAAGGACGGGTCCCCGTTCATCGTGCTCGAGCTGCTCACCGGCGAGTCGCTCGGCGTCCTGCTCCGCCGCGAGGTGGCCGTGAGCGAGGCCGTCGCGCTCCCGCTGATACGGCAGGCGGCGTCGGCGCTCGCCTCGGCGCACGCGGCCGGCGTCATCCACCGCGACGTGAAGCCGGACAACCTTTTCCTCGTCCGCTCCGCGGGCGGCCCGCGCGTGCTCAAGATGATGGATTTCGGCTTCGCGAAGCTGAAGACGGGCCCCACCACCGCCGCCGGTCTCGTGCTGGGCACGGTCCCCTACATGGCGCCGGAGCAGGCCCTCGCCGATCCCATCGACGGCCGCACCGACGTTTACGCCCTCGGCGTCACCATGTTCCGCATGCTCGCCGGCCAGCTGCCGTTCTCCTCGCCGGACGACGTGGTGGTCGTCGCCCAGCACGCCTGCACCCCGGCCCCCCGGCTCAGCTCGATCCGGCCCGGCATCGATCGGCGCCTCGAGGCGCTGGTCGCCACCGCGCTCCGCAAGGCCCCCGGGAACCGCTACGACTCGATGCAGTCGCTCCTGGAGGACGTCGAGCGCATCCTCGGCGTCCGCCCGGGCGAGCCGATCGGCGCGCCGCTCAGGACGACCCCGGACGTCTACGAGCCGGTGAACCGCGCTGCCCGGGAGGCGCTCAAGTTCCTGCGGCGCCAGCTGCCCTGAGCCGGCAGGCAGCCTTGAGCCGGAGGGCAGCCTTGAGCCGGCGGGCAGCCTTGAGCCGGCAGGCAGCCTTGAGCCGGCGGGCAGCCGCTCGCCTGGCGCAGCGGCTGGGCTCGCCGGCCCGTAGAGCTGCGCTGGTCACCGCGCGCCGAGATCCTCGATACGGTAGCCGTCCGGGTACGTGCGGTTCCTCAGCTGAGTGAGCAGGCGCGGCGAGCGCCGGCGCGGCATGGCCCGCAAGAGCGGGCCGCGCGCGCGGAGCGCCCCCTGCACGAGGCCGCGCAGCCCGGGCGGAGGCCGCGGCAGCCCGACGGCGTCGAGCATGCGATCATCGATCATCGCGTGGAGGACCGGCGCCCCGAGCGGCCATAGCGCTCTCGGCAGCGCCCAGCCCAGCACGAGGTCCCGCGTCGCGACGGCGAGCTTCCGGTTGTCCTCCGAGAACCGCAGGTGCTCCGCCTCGTAATCGAGGTTGAACCGCTCGAACGCCTCGTAGCTCGGCGGGATATCCTTGATGTTCATCAGCGTCCCTACCTGCTTCCAGTAGTGGTAGGCCGCGAGCTTCTCCTTATCGAGCAGCGCGCGCCAGGCGAAGCGCTCGTTCCAGCGGATGGGCTCGAAGATGAACGTCGACAGCGTGTACAGGTACTCGTCGTTCGGGATGGCGTAACGCCCGTGCTGCCGGTTCATGCGCCGCAGCGCCGCCCGGCCGCGCTCGCTGTCGTATCCGTTCTCCAGCATCTCGGAGAGGATGAGGACGGTGTCGTCGTAACGCTTCTGGGTGCGCTGGAGGAACTCCCCTGTCTGCACCAGGAGAGGTGTGCCCTTGGCGATCCCGAAGACACGGAACAGCGCGAGCTCGAGGGCGTGCTGCGTGTCCCACGGGAAATCATAGCACGTCGAGAGAAATGCAATCTCCTGATGATCCTTGACCGGATCCAGGTTTGCTTCGATATGGTCGCGGATCGCATAGCGCGATCGCGATTCGGGAGGGGCCCAGCGCATGGAAGATCTCCTGATGTGTATCCGCCCGATGACGCGTCCATTTCTATCATGCATCGCGCATCCTGGCGGAAACATCGCTGAACAGATGAAGACGTCGATCGCAGGTGCGGTCCACCGTGGCGCGCCGTGATGATGAGGTGTGATGCGGCGGCGGGCCCGCACCGGGCGAGCCGGCTGGCCCGGCTCCGCGCGGCGAGGCCGCGGGGAGGGCCGGGGGGAGGGCCGGGGAGCGCGGCGCCGGGACGTTCGATCAGCTCGGTCTCGCGCTCGGCTCTCGGGCCCGCTTTCGCCCGCGCGGGCGCGTGCGCGGCCTGCGCGAAGGTGGCACGCTAGCGCCGTGCCGCCTGTCATCGACGACATGATCCAGGAGCTCCTTACACGCCATCGGTCGACCGGTCGGGTGGACCTCAACGACATCGCCGAAGTCGTCGACCGCCGGGCGGTCTCGTACGAGGAGGTCGAGTACATCATCGACCGGCTCGAGTCCGAGGGCCTCCGCGTCGCCGAGCCCCTCGATCGGGGCGATGTCGACGTGCTCCGCGCCGTCCTCGCGAGCGCGAGGCGGCTCGCGGCCGAGCTCGGGCGCACACCCACGATCGGCGAGATCGCGCTGACCTCCGGCCACGCCCCGCACACGGTGCGCCGGGCGCTGGAACAAGCGGGGCGTGCCAAGGCTTGTTGAAGAGGAGGCGCGCTGGCCGCGCAGGACGCAGCGCGGCAAACCACGGTGACGCGTGGGCACGACGACGAGGTGCGCGAGAGGTGGCAAGCTGCGGCAGGCTGGCGCAAGACGCGGCAACCCGGGGCAAGAAACGCAGAAGCGGAACGACGCCAAACAAAACGAGAGCGCTGCGCCGTTGAGTGCAGACCAGAGCTCTACATCAGTGTTACGATGGAGATGGAGGGGTGCTCTGTAGCCGTAGTCGATTGTTTCATCTACGCATCAGGGAAGGAAGGCTGGACCCGATGAACATCACGATCACGTTCCGCCATATGGTGGGTACCGACGCCGTGAAGAATTACGCCCATGAGAAGGTGGCCAAGCTCCAGAAGTTCCTTAGGCAGGCGATGACGGCGCAGGTCACCCTCTCCGTCGAGGGGCTGACACACGTCGCCGACGTTCGCCTCTCCTCCGGCAGTCTAGCCTTCCATGCGACCGAGCGGGGTGAGGACATGTACGCGTCGATCGACATGGTCCACGACAAGCTCGAGCGGCAGATCCGGGATGGGAAGGGTCACACCATAGCGCGGAAGCGCGGCGGCACGAGCGCCGGCGAGTACGCCGTCGAGGTGGAGCGCGAGGCGGTGGCCGCGACGGGACGCACCCGATCGTGAGCCGCCGCGCGCGTCGCCGAGGCGCGACGCGCGAACCGGAGCGAGGGCAGCCGCGCCCGCCGGCGCGGCGCGCTCCCATCCTGTGAGCCGCCGCTCGCGGGCGAGGCGGCGCGCTCCCTCCGTGTGAGCCGCCGCGCGCGCCGCCGCGGCGAGCGCGGCGGCGAAGGGCGCTCGTCTTCATCAGCTCACCCTTGCGCATGCCCAACCTGCCGGGGGGCCTGCCTGGAGCGGCGCGGCGGTCGCCCAGCGATCGCGACGCGAAGAACGCGAAGAACGCTCCCTCCAGGGCCGCTCGTCGCGATAGCGTCCTTGAGTCGCGTGCCCGAAGTCCCCAGGGTACGATGGCCACATCGGCTCGCTTGGCCCTGGTCGAGCGCCGCGCCGACCGTGCCACGTGCGCCGTTCCAGAGCCCTCTCACCTCGCCCGAGCGCCGAAATCAGCATGCAAGTCCGCGACATCTTGACCGCGCACCAGGTATCCGTCGCCAGCGAGCAGGAGGGGGTCGTCCGCTCCAAGACGGACGCGCTCCGCCGGCTCGCCGCCCTGCTCGCGGCAGGACAGCCGGGGGTCAAGGCCGATGAGATCGAGCGGGTGCTCGGCGAGCGCGAGCGCCTGCAGTCCACCGGCGTCGGGAGCGGCGTGGCCATCCCCCACGGCGCGATGGAGGGCGTCGATCGGCTGATCGGCGCGGTCCTGATCTGCCCGAAGCCGATCGACTTCGACGCGATCGACGGGGCGCCGGTGTCCATCCTCGTCGCCGTGATCGGCCCGAAGCGCGCCACGGGCGAGCACCTCAAGACGCTGGCGCGCATCTCCCGCCTGCTGCGGGACGAGACGTTCAGGCGGCGGCTGCTCGGCGCCTCGACGGGGCGCGCGGCGTTCGAGCTCATCGCCGCCGAGGAAGGGAGGTCGGTGTCATGAGCGGCCCGCGCAGCGGCGGACAGGAAGGGGAAGGGGGCGGCCGGATGCCCCCCTCGACCCGCGGTGGCCGGGCGGACCGCCCCGCCATCGCGGTGCGGAGCCTGATGGCCGACGAGGGGCTCGGCATCGACCTCACGCTCATCGCCGGCGCCGCGGGCCTCGACCGGCCCATCATGAACACCCGCATCCAGAAGTCCGGGCTCGCGCTCGTCGGCCACTTCCACGGCATCGTCCCGACGCGGGTGCAGATCCTCGGGCAGACCGAGCTCTCGTTCCTCCACAAGCTCTCCCGCGAGGACCGGCTCCTGTCGCTGCGCGGCTTCTTCGAGCTCGGCCTGTGCTGCGTCATCCTCACGCAGGGCGACCAGCCGTTCGAGGCGAACGGCTCCGGCATCGGCTTCGTCCCCGTGCCGGAGCTCGCGCAGTGCGCCGAGGAGACCGGGACGCCGCTCCTCGTCTCGGCGGTGCGGTCGAGCGCCACGATCACCGCGCTGCACGCGCTGCTCGACGATCGCCTGGCGCCGCGCCTGCGGCTCCACGGCGTGCTCGTCGACGTCTTCGGCGTGGGCCTCCTTCTCATGGGGTCGAGCGCGATCGGCAAGAGCGAGTGCGCGCTCGATCTCGTGATGCGCGGCCACCGGCTCGTGGCCGACGACGCCGTGGAGTGCGATTACCGCCCTCCCGGCATGGTCTTCGGCGCCCCGGCGGAGCTCCTCCGGTACCACCTCGAGGTGCGTGGCCTCGGCATCCTCAACGTGAAGGACCTCTTCGGCGTCACGTCGATCCGCGAGCGCAAGCGGATCGACGTCGTGGTGAAGCTGGTCGAGTGGTCGAAGGACACCGAGTACGATCGGCTCGGGCTGGACGAGCGGTACCACACCATCCTCGGCGTGAAGATCCGGGAGCTCGTCATCCCGGTGCGCCCGGGCCGCGACATGGCGTCGATCCTCGAGGTCGCCGCCCGCAACGAGCTCCTGAAGAACGCCGGGTTCCACGCGGCCCGCGAGTTCTTCGGCAATGTCGAGGGCGAGCTGCTCCGCGAGCGCTCGCCGGAGGAGTCGTCGATCCCGCCGCCGGCGAGGCTCGCCGAGGAAGGCGCCTCGCGGAGCGCCGCGCCGTCCGGCCCGCCCCGGCCGCCGCCGCCGCCCGGCCGCGGCGTGGACGCGCCGAACCCCCCGAGCAGCGCCTTCCGGCCGCCCGTGGATCGGGGCAGGCCGCCCCCCGATCGTCCGAGCTCCGGGTTCAGCCCCACGGAGTCGTCCGTGAGCCTGCCGCGGCCGAGGAGGCGAGGGTGAGCAACGGAGGCGATCAGCAGCAGCACGGCCTGCTCGGGCCCGACGGCGCGCCGGGGCGCGTCGTCGTCGTCACGGGCCTCTCGGGCGCGGGCAAGTCGACGGCGCTCCACGCCCTGGAGGACCTCGGCTTCTTCTGCGTGGACAACCTGCCCACGTCGCTCGTGCAGCCGGCGGTCGAGGCGTGCGAGTCGGGCGGGATCACCCGGATCGGGCTCGGCATCGACGTCCGGGTGGGCTCCTTCCTGGCGGGCGCCACGGCGGCGCTCGACTCGATAAGGACCGGACGGGACGTGGTGATCCTCTTCCTCGACGCCTCGGACGAGACGCTGCTCCGGCGCTTCAGCGAGACGCGGCGCCCGCACCCGCTGACGACCGGCGGCAGCGGCGCCATCGCGATGCTCGACGGCGTCCTCCTGGAGCGCGAGCGGCTCGCGTCGCTGCGGGCCAGGGCGACCATCGAGCTCGACACGACCCGGCTGTCGACGCACGACCTGCGCCGCGTCGTCATCGAGCGGCTGCGCCCCGCGAGGGTCGAGGTGCCCCGGATGTCCACCCGGTTCGTCTCGTTCGGTTACAAGTACGGCATCCCGCTCGACGCCGATCTGCTCTTCGACGTCCGCTTCCTCGACAACCCGTATTTCGTCCACGGCCTCCGCGAGCTCACGGGGAACGACGAGCCGGTGCGGGAGTACATCCTGAAGAACCCGGATGCCCTCGAGTTCATCTGCAGGACAGAGCAGCTCCTCTCGTTCTGCATGCCGCGCTACGCCAGCGAAGGAAAGAGCTACCTCACCGTCGGCATCGGATGCACCGGCGGCCGGCACCGCTCCGTCGTGCTCACCAACGCGCTCAGCGACAGCCTGCGGCGGAAGACGGGGCTCCCCATCACGGTCGTGCACCGGGACGTCGCCCGGGTGAGCACGAGTGGTGTACCCTCGGGGGTGGGAGAGGGCATGGCCGGGGCGCCCGGCGTGGATCTCCGGCTGGCGCAGCCGGGAGCGACCCCGTCGGAGCCTCGCCCGGCGTCGGACACGAGCGTGACGGGGGGCGAGCGGTGACGACCGAGGCGGTAACGAGACGGTTCACCATCATCAATGTGCGCGGGCTCCACGCGCGCGCCGCGACGAAGCTCGTGCAGCTCGCGGGGCGTTACGACTGCGAGATCTCGCTGACCGGGCCGGACGGGCAGGCGGCCAACGCGAAGAGCGTGATGGGCGTGCTCCTGCTCTGCGGGTCGATGGGCACCCAGATCGAGGTGAGCGCGACGGGCGATCAGGCCGCCGACGCGGTCTCCGCCATCGGCGAGCTGATCGCCGCGCGCTTCGGAGAGCACGAGTGACGCGCGGCCCGAGCGCGCTCCCGTCGGACGCCCCGGACGAGCATCCCGCCCCGGCGGACGCCGTCCGGAGCGACCCGGCGGCGCCTGGCGCCCGGGTCGACTCGAAGCCGCCCGGCGCCCGGACGGAGACGCTGCGGGGCATCGCCGGGTCGCCCGGGGTCGCGATCGGCGCGGCCGTCGTGATGGGCGGGCACCGGACGAACCACCCGCGCCGCCGCGTCGTCTCCAGCGAGATCACGGCGGAGATCGAGCGCTTCGAGGCCGCGGTCGAGCGCGCGCAGGACGAGCTGCGCGACATGGCGAAGCGCATCGGCGACCACCGCGCCGAGGCGTCGATCCTCGAAGCCTACCTGCTGATGCTCGGCGACGAGGCGCTCGCCGACGCCGTGAAGCGCCAGGTCACCGAGGAGCGCCGCTGCGCCGAGTGGGCGGTGGCGGCCGCATGCGAGGCGATCGCCGGCCGCTTCGCCGCGCTGGACGACCCGTACCTGCGCGAGCGCAGCCACGACGTCCTGTTCGTCGGCGAGCGCCTCCTGCGCGCGTTCAGCCTCCCGCCCCAGGAGCCGCCGTCCTCGCGCGACACCTCGCCGCTCTCCACGCGCAGCCTGATCGAGCTGCAGAACTCGATCGCCATGCCGGCGACGTTCGGCGCGGCGCTCCCGCGCTTCTCCGGGCCGACGATCCTCATCGCGCACGACCTGTCGCCGGCCGACACCGCGGCGATGGTCGACGAGCCGGTCGTCGGCTTCGTCACCGAGGTCGGCACCCGCACGAGCCACACCTCCATCATGGCGCGCGCGCTGGAGATCCCGGCCGTGGTCGGCGTCAGCGACGTCCTGCAGCGCGTGATCACGGGCGACCTCGTGGTGATCGACGGGCTGCGCGGCACGGTCGTCGTCCGCCCCGGCCCGGCCGAGCTCGCGGACGCGCGCGCCCGCGCCGAGCGCTACGTCGCGCTCGGAAAGGAGCTCTCGGAGTCCAGGCACCGGGCCGCCCAGTCGAAGGACGGCGTCAAGGTGTCGCTCCGGGCGAACGTCGAGCTCCCGGCCGAGGCGATCCTCGCGCGCGATCAGGGCGCCGACGGCATCGGCCTCTACCGGACCGAGTTCCTCTACATCGACCGCACGTCCCCGCCCTCGGAGGACCAGCAGTTCGAGATCTTCCGCGCCGTCGTCGAGGCGCTCCGCCCGAAGCCGGTCACGCTGCGCACGTTCGACATCGGCGGCGACAAGTTCGTCTCCACGTTCCAGGTGCCGCCCGAGATGAACCCGATGCTCGGCCTCCGCGCGGTCCGGCTCGCGCTCTCGCGCCCCGACGTCTTCCTCGAGCACCTCCGCGCCATGGTGCGCGCCTCCGCCTACGGCGACGTGCGGATCATGATCCCCATGGTCGCGGGCCTCGGCGAGCTCCGGCAGGTGCGCGCGCTGCTGCACCGCGCGCAGGAGCAGGTGCGCGCCCGCGGCCAGGCGTGCGCCGACGAGATCCCGCTCGGCGTGATGATCGAGGTGCCCTCGGCGGCGGTCATGGTCGACCATTTCGCGCGCGAGGCCGCGTTCCTGAGCCTCGGGACGAACGATCTGATCCAGTACGCGCTCGCGGTCGACCGGACCAGCCGCTCGCTCGCCTACCTGGCCTCGCCCTTCGATCCGTCGATCCTGCGGCTGATCACGAAGGTGATCCAGGCAGGCCAGGACTTCGGCAGGCCGGTGTCCCTCTGCGGGGCGATGGCGAGCGATCCGCTCGCCGCCCTGCTGCTGCTCGGCCTCGGCCTCCGCGACTTCTCGATGGAGGCGGCGGCGATCCCGGAGATCAAGGAGACGCTCCGGCGCATCACGGTCGCCGAGGCCGAGGCGGTCGCGGCGGAGGCGCTCGCCTGCGCGACGGCGGAGGAGGTCGAGTGCTGCGTCGCCGCCGCGTTCGCGCCGGACCTCTACGACCTGCTCACGGGAGAGCGCGCCACACGGTGAGCGGCGCGCCGGGTGCGGTGGGGCCGGCGCCCGCGGCGCCGGTCGCGTCCCGCGTGGCGCGCGCGCTGGCCGCCTGCGCTGTGGCGCTCGGCCTGTGCGCGGCGGGCTGCGAGGAGGAGGCGCCGCCGGCGCGGCTCGTCGGGCAGGTGCACCTGACGCTGCTCCACACGTCGGACATCCACTCGCGGCTCTTCCCGTACAACCTGCAGCTCGGCCAGGTGGACGCGGGGCTCGGCCTCGGCGCGGCGGCCTCGATCGCGAACGTCGGCGGCGCTGCGCGCATGTCCCATCTCCTCGGGCGCGAGCGCGCCCGGTCGTCGCGCGCGCTTCACCTCGACGGCGGCGACTGCTTCCAGGGGGCGCCGATCTTCAATTTCTACTCGGGAGAGGCGGAGATCCGCGCCCTCGGCGCCATGGGCGTCGACGCCATGATCGTCGCCAACCACGAGTTCGACCGTGGCGCGCTGAACCTCGGTATCCAGCTCCAGCAGAACGCCGGCTTCCCCGTCCTCGCGGCGAACTACCAGCTCGAGGACCCCGCGCAGCCCGGCGCCTCGCCGCTCGGCGCCATCCTGCAGCCGTTCACGGTCTTCGACCTCGAGGGCCTCAAGGTCGGCGTCGTCGGGATGGGCAACCTCTCCAGCCTGACGTCGATCTTCGAGGCGCCGAACCGGCTCGGCGTCACCCCGCTGAACACGACCGAGGTCGCCCAGTTCTACGTCGACCTGCTCCGCCCCACGGTGGATGTCATCGTCTTCGTGACCCACCTCGGCCTCGACGGCGACGAGCGGATGATCGAGACCACGACGGGCATCGACGTCGTGCTCGGCGGGCACAACCACATCGTCCTCCAGCCGCCGAAGCGCGTGCGCGACTGCTCGCGGTACTACGACGAGGAGGAGCAGCGCCACTACATCCTCCTGAACGACGAGCGCTCACCCGGGGAGGGCGCGAAGCGCCGGCGTTACTGCGCGCCGCGCGACGTGCTGCTCGCGCACTCCGGCGCGTTCGCGAAGTTCGTCGGGCGGCTCGACCTCGTGCTGTCCAGGGACGCCTCCGAGCTAGGGGGCGGCTACGACCCGCTGAACGGCTTCGAGGTGCTCTCGGACCGGTACGAGCTCTTCCCGGTGACCGAGGGCGTGCCCGCCGATCCGATCGTCGCCTCGGCGCTCGAGCCGTACGCGCAGGGGCTCGACGCGCTCGCGAACCTCGATCTCCTTGTCGGCTACGCGCCGGGCGGCTCCCGCCGCGCCTCGGCGAGCGGCGGCGACTCGCCGCTGGGCAACCTCGTCGCCGGGGCGATGTGGCTGCGCCTCGGCATCCAGACCGATTTCGCGCTCACGAACACGACGGGCATCCGCGCCGACCTCGTGCCCGGCCCGGTGACGGTCGAGCAGATGTTCAACGTCTTCCCCTTCGACAACTCGATCTCGAAGATGCAGCTCTCCGGCCTCGAGGTGCAGGAGCTCTTCGACTTCGTGGCGCGCCGATCGAGCGGCCGCGGGTGCGTCTCGCAGGCGCAGATCGCGGGCGCGCGGGCCGTCATCGACTGCGCCGCGCGCTCGGCCGACGGCGCCGCGTCCGGCGTCGCGACCCACGTGTACATCGGCGCGCGCCAGCCGGCGATCGCGTGCCCGAACGGCGACGCCGACTGTCCGGGCGGCGAGGTGGGCAGCTGCGACGTCGAGGCGAGGCGCTGCTGGCAGCCGCTCGATCCGATCGCGACCTACGAGCTCGCGACGTCGAGCTACCTCGCCCAGGGCGGCAGCGGGTTCCGCGTGCTCCAGCGCAACACGACGCAGCTCGACACCCAGGTGCAGCAGCGCGACGCGCTGATCGACGCCATCCGCGCGGGCAGCCCGTGCGGCGCGGGCGAGCGCGGCGAGCTCGCGTCGTGCCGGCGGGACGCCGATTGCGCGGGCGTGGGCGAGGGCTTCGTCTGCGCGTGCCCCGAGTCGGTGGTCGAGGGGCGGGCGTGCAAGACCGGCGAGGCGCCGTGCTCCCGGGGCGCGTGTGTGCTCGCGCGCTGCCGCGATGACGTCGCCGCCTACCAGCGCGACGTCTGCGCCGAGGCGCCGACCGACTGGGTGCGGGAGCAGTGCGAGAGCGCGCTCGCCCCGTGCAGCGCCGCTGGCGAGCAGTGCAAGTACCTGGCGTGCGTCGACCGGCGGCTCGGCAACTTCTCCGACAACCGCTTGCGGATGGTGGGCCAGTGACGCCGCGGGCGAGGCGCAGAGCGGCGCTCGCGGCCGCCGCGCTTGCCGGGTGCGGCAGCGACGGCGGGCCGCCCCGGGGCGTCTCGAGCTTCTGGGTCCAGGTCGTGCAGGTGAACGGGGAAGCGCCCCCCTCCGTCGATGCGCCGCTGCCGGCCAACCGCGGCGACACGGTGGACGCCTGGTCGTTCAGGATCGAGGCGCGCGACGCTGCCGGCCGCCGGCCGCCCTTCGACGGCATGGTCAGGCTGAGCGTCGATCCCGGGGCGGTGCTCGACGTCGAGGCGAACGACGAGGGCGTCGCGGTCGGCCGCAACATCCGCCTGCGGGACGGCGTCGCCGAGGGGATCGCCCGCGTGACGGCCGTCTACGGGCCCATCCGGCTGTGGGTCGAGGACCTCGGCTACCGGCCCGCGTCCCGGGGCGACCGCCCCGCGTGCGCCAACGGCGTCAACGACGACGCGCCCGGCGACGCGCTCGTCGATTTCCCCGCCGATCCCGGGTGTGCCTTCCCGGACGACGACACCGAGGAGGGCGGCTCCTTCAGCGCCGGCGTCTCGAAGCCGGTCGCCTACGCCTTGCCGCGCATCGCCGACGTGCAGGGCGGCGGCTCGGCGACGCCCTACCCGTCCGAAGCGATGCGGATCGACACCGCGGCTCCCCAGCAGGTCGTCGTCACGCGTGTCTCGAGCGACGGCTTCTACGTCACCGATCTGGCCGGCCAGGACAGCGGCTTCAACCACATCTTCGTGTACAATTTCAGCACGCCTGCCAACCTGCGTGTCTGCGATCGGGTCGAGTACCTCGCGGGCACCGTCGACGAATTTTTCGGCTTCACCCAGCTCTCGTTCCCTTCGTACGAGATCGCGCGCGCGCAGGAAGGAGCGGAGTGCCTGGTCCCGGAGCCGACGGTGCTCGACGGGCCGACCATCGCCGGCGCCTCGGCCATGGAGCGCCTCGAGAGCGGGCTCGTGCGCGTCGAGGGGTTCCACATCGGCGAGCGCTTCGGCCCGAGGCCCGCGAGGGACAACGTCTTCGCCGCGGAGCAGTCGAGCTGCGATCTGAACGGCGACGGGCAGGTCGATTTCGAGAGCCAGGCCGAGAGGAGCTGCGTGAACGCGTGCTCGGACGACCCCGAGTGCAGCGAGTGGACGAGCTACTCCGCGCGCGGCAACTACAAGATCACGGACGGGTCGAGCATGATCCAGATCCAGACGGGCACGGTGGGCGCCTTCGATCCGCCGTCGCACCGGGGCGAGGTGATCGACGCGGTGACTGGCACGCTCCGGAGCTTCTCGGGCGGCTCGCTGAACTGGACGATCGAGGCCCGCTGTCCGGACGACCTCGTGTGCGGGGCGCCCGGCTGCGCGCCCGCCACGAAGCCCTCGAAGGAGGCCTGCGTCCGGACGCGCAGCTTCGACGACGACGACGCGGAGACCGACTAGCCACCTCCTCGCCTTCGCCGCGGCCGCGCCGCGCCCGCCGGTTCACCCAGGCCCAGGAAAGCCACCGCCCTCCATGCACCGAAGCGCGCTCCTCGCCCCTGCTGCCTCCGCGGCCTTGCTGTTCACGCTCGCGCCGCCGGCGCTGGGCCAGCCGCAGCCGCCGCCAGCGCCGAGCCCGGACCAGGCGGCCCCGGCGCCCGACGCGCCAGGCTCGGACCAGGCCGCGCCGGCCCCGGCGCCCGCCGCGCCGCCTCTGATCTCGCAGCCCGCCCCCACGCCCGTTGTCCCCACCCTCTCGCGGATCGAACCCTACCTCCCGCCAGCGGCCACCGAGCCGCCCGTCCGCGCGGGGGACGCGATGGACACGCGCCTCACGTGGACGCTCGGCGACGACGACCTGCTCCACGACACGGGCCAGGCGCAGCCGCTCTCGCTCAACCTGAGCGTCGGCGATCGGAAGCAATACCGGCTCTTCTTCGACAACCTCAACTCCCGCTTCAGCGGGCGCGAGAACCTGACGCACCTCGCGCTCTACAAGAGGATGCCGGGGTTCATCGAGCGGCTGGACACCGAGGCTTCGCTCGTCCTGCGCATCGACCTCGCCGCGCTGTCGAGGAACAACAACAGCGTCAATCAGGCGTTTTACGACGCCGGATCGTTCATTCGCGCCTTCTATCACCTAGGCCGCAGGGCAGAGGGGAGGACCGGCGTCGGTGTCACGCTCTGGCCCATCGACACGGACCGGTTTCGTCTCGGCTACCTCTACGAGATCTCGTGGGGCGGGACGAACGGCTCCGCCAACCAGTCCATCTTCCCGCGCATCATCGGAACCGCGCCTGGCGCGAAGGTACAGCTCGATGCCGACCGGTTCAGCGTGTACGCGGGGTTCAAGGTCGCGAGCCTCACCCAGGTCCAGAGGGTGCTCACCCCCGGCACGAGCGAGACCGAAGAGATCCGAATCGCTCAGACCAACTACGGCTTTCTCCTCGGCGGGGGCGCCGATCTCCACCCCTGCGTTCACGTCGACCTCGGCGCCGGTTACTTCCAGCAGGGCCGCTTCGACTTGCCCGACGTCGCCGGCGACCCGGTCTACACCTACGGCGCCTCGGCACGGGTCGTCGCGCATGCCAGGAACGAGCCCATCCCGCAGTCGGTCGACTTCCTCCTCTATCGCAACGATCCCAGCAAGCCGCAGAGCCTCTTCAAGCCCGAGACGTACGCGCCGGGCAAGACGACATGGGCGGTGAGCCTCGAGGCGACGAACCTCTTTCAGAACCTCAAGGACTTCGAATCTGCCGGCGCCACCGCCCACCAGCCGGCACGCGCCGGCGCCCTCCAGGCGGTCGTCAAATCCGGATATGCGCGCGCGAGCGTCACGGGCGTCTACCGCGACCTGCCGTTCGTGCTGCGCAACCAGCCGAGCTTCATCCCCTTCCAGACGATCCCGAAGACCGCGCAGACCTCGACGGCCGACGAGCTCTTCTTCGCGCTCGCGGCCGACTACCACCTCGCGTCCGCGCGGCTCACGCCTGGCCTCGGCGTGGGCCTGCAGTTCCCCGCCGCGTTCAGGACGATGTCCGTCGACGCCATGAGCGCGGTGATCGCGCGCACGTCCGTCGTCCGGGAGCAGGGCAATGTGTCGATCCTCCCCTACAACACCTCTGCTGTGCCTATCTTCCAGGCCCGCGCGAGCCTCACGTGGGATATCAGCAAGATCCTCTCCGCCGTCGCGTGGGCTCAGTACGTGCGCGACAACAACGGCACCTTCATGGAGCGCGATCCCTCCGAGGGCACCGTGGCCCTCCGCACCTTCGTGAACCCCGACTTCTTCGGCCTCGGCACGAGCTTCCAGGCCCGCTTCTGATCCGGCGACCGCGCCGCGCGCTCACCGCGCGCCCGCGTCGCGCGTTCGTCGCGCTCCGCTTCCCGCGCTCGCCGCGTCGCGCCTGCCCGCGCTCATCGCGGCTGGAAGTCCTTGAACGCCGCCACGGCCCGCGGCGACGTGCTCACCGTCTCCACGATGCGGAAGCCGCCGCGCAGGTAGAAGCCCTCGAAGTGCAGCACGCTCTCGCCCTCGGCGGGCTCGATCTCCCAGTAGCGCGAGCGGTCCTTCGACGTGCCGAGCACCGCGATCCGCCGCCACCCCGCCGGGATCATCCCCGTCCACTCGGGGCCGCGCTTCTCCGACAGCTCGAAGTCGTCGCGGCTGTGCTTCACCCGGAAGCTCGCGTCCGGCCCCGAGCCGATGCGCGCGTCGAGCGTGGCCCCGGGCGGTCCCTTCGCCATCTGGTCCTGACGCCGCGGCCCCCGCTTGCTCACGCGGTAGCCCGCCACCGACTGAGGATCGAGGTAGTAGGTGCCCCCTTCCTTGCTCGCGCGCAGCCGCCCCGCGTAGATCGCCTGGCGCACCGCGCTCTCCGAGATGCCGAGCTGGTGCGCGGCGTCCGGCACCGTCATCGTGAAGCGCGTCCGCGGCGTGACGACCGCCGAATCGGGCGGCAGCCGCTTCCGCGCCACGCAGTCGAGCATCACGTGGAAGGCCGGGTCGCGGTACACGTCGGCCGTCGCGACGCTCCGGCCCGCGACGGAGGTCCTGTCCAGCAACGGGTTCTCCGGGCCGAGCACGAGATCGAGCAGCTCCGCGTCGGACACCGACGGATCCCTGGCCGCCGCCAGGACCCGGGACAGAAAGGCGCCCAGCTCGCCCGCCGGCGTCGGGAACTCGACCGTCTCGCCGGACAGCAGCGTGTATTGCGTCTTCATCTCGCCTCTTCGCAGCTCGCAGCTCGTCGTGTGCGCTCGCCCACACCGCGCGCCGCACGCGTGCCCGGGCCCACGCGAGCCCGATCCGTCCAGGAGGCGGACGAAGTCCCACGCACGCGCCGGAGGCGCGCGCAGGCGGATCTCACCCCACCGGGGACGCCGCGCCGGCGGAGCCCGCCTCGATGGACGGGCCCGCCCGCACGTCGCCCGCGTCGGGCACGCGTTCAGCGCCGCAGCTACGCATTACTGTAAGCCCGTTCAGGTTGTCCCGTCTAGTGCCTTCGCACGCCGCTAGGACAAATGCCGTCCGCTTCCAGGACGGCCGTGCGTTCGCAACCGTCCGAAATCAAACATTAATTCTGTATGATCAGAACGCGGCGCGACCACGGAAAAATCGTCGAAGGTCGCGGACGGGGCGCGGATCGCGGCCCCACGCCCGCCTCGCGCTGTCGCCACGCCCGGGTTGCCGGAGGGATCTGTTCAGTGGGTAGGCCCCACCTTTTGTTCAGGTGTCGGGCCGCTGTCGCGTCTCGGCGAGGGCCTCGATCGTGTCGCGATCGTGGTCCCGGATGCAGTCGACGCCGTTGCGCTCGAACTGGATGGCGGCGGCCAGCGCGGTCCGGCTTCGCTCGCGGTCCATGGCCCACGCGGCGTGTCGCACGAGCAGCGCGAGCTGCAGCGCCCGGCCCAGGGTGATCGCGACCCGGCGGGCGCCCGCCTCGAGGCCGGGGCGGTCGGCGGCGGCCATCTCCTTGATCCACGCGCGGGCGTGCGAGACCGCGCGCGACGCGGACGTCTCGGCCTCGGCGAGCTTCGGCTCGACGACGCCGGTCAGGAGGCGCGCCACCTCCGCCGCGAGGATGTCGAGCGAGCCGTCCTTCAGGATCACCCGCAGCGCGTCGAGGGCGAGCACGTTCGTCGTGCCCTCCCAGATCGTGAGGACCTGCGCGTCCCGGAGCAGGCGCGGCAGTCCCGTGTCCTCGACGTAGCCGGCCCCGCCGAACGCCTCGAGCACCTCGCTCAGCACCGACACCGCCTGCTTGGCGGTCGTGAGCTTCGCGAGCGGGATGATCAGCCGCAGCAGCTTCGCCTCCGAGTCGGTGAGCGAGCCCGTCTCCTCGCGCCCGAGCAGCTCGATCGCGCGGAAGGTCAGGTGGAAGGCGCCCTCGAACTCGGCCTGGAGCTCGGCGAGCGTGTCCATGTGCAGCGGCTTCTCCGCCAGCGTCGTGCCGAACTGGACTCGGCTCTGGGCGTACGAGCGCGCCAGCGCGAGCCCCCGGCGCATCCCGGCGATGGCGCCGATCGCGTTCCAGGTGCGCGTCACGTTGAGCATCGGCGCGATCGCCCGGACGCCGTTCGACAGGCCCGCCACCGGCGTGGCGAGGACGCCGTCGAGCGTGAGCTCGGCGGTCGGCACCTTGCGGGTGCCGAGCTTGTCCTTCAGCCGGTTGATCAGCACGCCCTCGCGGCGCCCCGCCTCGCCCGCGAGCTCCACGTAGAAGAGCGCCAGCCCGCGGCTGCCCTCCGGGTTGCCCTCGGGGCGCGCGAGCGTGAGCGCCATCTCCGACGTGGTCGACGAGGCGAACCACTTCGTCCCGTGCAGCCGGTAGGCCCCGTCCGGCCCGAGGCGCGCCGCCGTCTCGCTCCGCCCCACGTCCGAGCCGCCGGTGCGCTCGGTCATCCACTGGCCCGAGGTCCACGCGGCGGCGGGGTCGCGGCTTGTGAGCCGGGGCACCGCGCGGTCGATGAGCGCGCGGTTGTCGCTCGCGAGGAGCGTCCGCGCGGCGCCGTCGGTCATCGCGAGCGGGCACGTGTACACGTCGCTCGACGCGTCGAAGAGGTACGCCAGCGCGAACTGATGGACGCGCGAGAACGCGCCGTGCGCCCGCTCGTAGGCCGTCGCGACGACCCCCCGCTCGCACGCGATCCGGGCCGCCTCCTTCCAGAGCTCGGTCACCTCGACGTGGTCGATGCGCCTCCCCCAGGCGTCCCACGACGTGAGCTTCGGCTCGTTCGCGCGATCGGCGAGCTGCAGCTGGTACAGGCGGCCGCCGGCGAGCTCTCCCATCTCCCGCAGCGAAGGCGTTATCGACGCGGCCACCTCGCGCGGCAGGGCCCGCGCGAGGTAGGACCGCAGCACGCGGTCGTCGTCGTACTGGTTCCCGAGTGTGGGGGGGTCTTGATAGAAAGCCACCGGCCGACTCCTAGGTTGGTGCGCCGCAACCCGAACCGTGCGACGCCCGCGCGCCGATCACGTTCCGCGCGCCCCTCCGTGCACGCGCGGCGACTCGCAGCCTCGATAGAGCTCGAAGCTACTGAACCCGTCCCACCCGGTTCAACAGGAAGCCGGAGGCTGCGTCACGCCGACGCGGCGAACGGTGAACCTCTGCTGGTAATTTCGCCGCGACGCCCGGTTTTTGTGGGCTGTTCGGGTGCTGTGTCGCACGGAAAGAAGCGGAAGTCGCTGAATGTGCAGTTCTTGACTTCTCCGATGTACCAATGCATATGGCTGGCGGTGAAGCTCTCGAACAAGGGTCGCTACGGTGTGCGCGCATTGTTCGATATCGCATTCCACAACGACGGGCGGCCGACCCAGATCCGCGAGATCTCCGAGCGGGAGCTCATCCCCGCGCGCTTCCTGGAGCAGATCTTCCAGGACCTGAAGAAGGCCGGGCTCATCAGCTCGAAGCGGGGGCCGCGCGGCGGCTACCACCTCGCGCGGCCCGCGAGCGAGATCAGCCTGGGCGACGTCGTCCGCGCCCTGGAGGGGCCGGTCGCCGTGATCGCCCCGGATGACGACGGCAGGCCGGAGGGCTCGCCGCTCGACCCGCCCACGGCCGTGTTCCACGATCTGGCGCTCGCCATCGAGCGCTGCTTCGACTCGGTGTCGATCGCCGACGTCTGCGAGCGCGGCGTCGAGCTCGGCGTGCGCCGCAAGGGGCGGCCGGAGCGCTCGACCTACGTGATCTGAGCCGACACCATGAGCAGCCCCGAACGATCCGCAGAGTCCACCGGCGCCCCCCGCCCCCCCGCGGAACCCGCGGACGGCGCGGCGCGGTTCCCGCCGCTCCCGTCGCACCCGCGCGTCGTCGACAGCCTCCTCGACCTCGTGGGCGACACGCCGCTCTTCGAGATCCGCCGCGTCGACGCGGCGACGCCCCGGGGGCGCGTCTTCGGGAAGGCCGAGCAGCAGAACCCGGGCGGCTCGCTGAAGGACCGGATCTGCCTCGCGATGATCGAGGGCGCCGAGGCGCGCGGGCTGCTCGGCGCGGGCGGCGTGGTCATCGAGCCCACGTCGGGGAACACCGGGATCGGGCTCGCGATCGTGTGCGCGGCGAAGGGGTACCGCTGCATCCTGACGATGCCGGCGAGCATGAGCCTGGAGCGGCGCCAGCTGCTCGAGGCCTACGGCGCGGAGGTCGTCCTGACCGAGCCCGAGCTGCAAATGGAGGGGGCCATCGCCCGGGCGCGCGAGCTCGCGGCGGACATCCCGGGGGCGCTCATCCTCAGCCAGTTCGACAACCCCGACAACCCGCGCGTCCACGCGGAGACGACCGCGCGGGAGATCCTGCACGCGATGGCCGGCCTCGACGCGCCGGGGCGGCCCGGTCCCCGGCAGTCGCTGACGATCGACGCGTTCGTCGCCGGCGTGGGGACGGGCGGGTCGGTGAGCGGCGTCGGGCGGGTGCTCAAGCGGATGCGCGCGGCGACGCGCGTCATCGCGGTCGAGCCCGAGTCGTGCGCGACCATCTCGCGCGGCGAGCGCGGGCCCACCAAGATCCAGGGGCTCGCCGCCGGGTTCGTCCCCGCGAACTACGATCCGCGCGTGGTGGACGAGGTGCGGACGGTCGGCGATCGCGCCGCGTACGACACGAAGGTGGCGCTGGCCCGGCAGGAGGGGTTGCTCGTCGGCATCAGCGCTGGCGCGGCGGTGCGCGTCGCGCTCGACGTCGCCCGCGAGCTCGGCCCCGACGCCAACGTGGTGACCGTCCTCTGCGACACCGGCGAGCGCTACTTCAGCCTGGACGAGTATTTCCGATGAGCGGCGGCGGCGAGGCGATCCGCGGGTGTGTCCTCCTCGTCGGGGCGGGGGGGATCGCCGCGCCCGCCGGGCTCGCGCTCGCCGCCGCCGGGGTGCGGGAGCTCCGGGTCGCGGACGACGACCAGGTCGAGCTGACGAACCTGCACCGTCAGATCCTGTTCGACGACGACGACGTCGGGCGGCCGAAGCTCGATGCGTTCACGGAGGCGCTGCGCCGCCGCTTCCCCGGGCTCCGCGTCGATCGCCGTTACGGCCGCTTCACGCCGAGCGCGGCGGCGGGGCTGATGCCGGGCGTCTCCGTGGTGGTCGACGCGACCGACAACTTCGCGTCGCGGTTCCTGATCGCCGACGTGTGCCGCCTCACGAGGACGCCGGTGGTCCATGCCGCCGCGATCCGCTGGCGCGCGACGGTGATGGCGGTCGCGGGGGAGGGGGCGCCCTGCTACCGCTGCCTCTTCGAGGACCTGCCGACGGGGGACGCGCCGGATTGCGCCACGGCCGGGGTGGCTGGCCCGGTGTGCGGCGTGGCCGGCGCGATCGCGGCGGATCGCGCGCTGGCGATCCTCGCGGGCGACGCGTCGATCTTCGGCCGGATCGCGACGTACGACGGCCGCACGGACACGCTGCGCAGCGTCCCTGTCTCCGCGCGGCCCGCCTGCGACCTGTGCGGAGCGCGCGCCGCGATCGCGACGATCGACGCGTCCCGCTACGTCGTCGCGTGCGCGGCCGAGAGCGGATCCCCGACCCACGTTGAAGGGGACCGCGAAGGCGGATCCCCGACCCACGTTGAAGGGGACCGCGAAGGCGGATCCCCGACCCACGTTGAAGGGGACCGCGAAGGCGGATCCCCGACCCACGTTGAAAAGGACCGCGAAGGCGGATCCCCGACCCACGTTGAAGGGGACCGCGAAGGCGGATCCCCGACCCACGTTGAAACTGAAAAGGACCGCGAGGGCGGATCCTCGACCCACCTCAAGACTGGAGAGCAAGACCATGGCTGACACCGCGACCGTCCGCATCCCGACCCCGCTCCGCACGCTCACCGGCGGACAGGACGAGGTCAAAGCCGCCGGCGGCACCGTCGGCGAGCTGATCGAGAACCTCGAGAAGAGCTACCCCGGCATCCGCGACCGACTCCTCGACGAGAAGGGCGTGCGGCGCTTCGTGAACATCTTCGTGGGCGACGAGGACATCCGCTTCCTCGACGGGCTGAAGACGCCCGTGAAGGGCGGTGACCAGGTGGCGATCGTGCCCGCGATCGCCGGGGGCTGAGGTGGACGACCCGCGCTATCTCCGCCAGGTGTTGCTCGCGGAGATCGGTCCAGAGGGACAGGCGAGGCTCGGGGCGGCGACGGCGCGCGTGCTCGGCGGCGGCAGCGACGCGCCGCCGCTCGCGCACGAGGTGGCGGAGCGCTACGCGCGCGGCGCCGGCTTCGGCGCGCTCGCGGACGGCGCGATCGACCTCGCCGCGCTCGCGCCCGCGGACCTCGTCGCCTCGCCCGCCGCGCGCGCCGTGCTCGCCGGCGCGCGCGCGGCGCTCGCCGAGATGCGCGCCGCGCTGGCCCTGGGCAGCGCCGCGGGGAGCGCGGGGCAGGGGAGCGCGGGGGAGGTCGACCCGTCATGAGGCACTCGCTCGCCCGCTCCCGCCGCCTGGGATCGGTCGTCGACGCCGTGGGCGACACGCCGCTCTTGCGCCTCTCGCGCGTCGGCCGCGACACGCCGTCGGTCGAGGTCTACGCCAAGCTCGAGTTCGCGAACCCCGGCGGCTCGGTGAAGGATCGCGCCGCGCTGCGGATGATGACCCGCGCCGCCGCGGACGGGCGCCTCACCAGCCAGAAGACGCTCATCGACTCGACGAGCGGCAACACCGGGGTCGCCTACTCGCTCTTCGGCGCGGCGATGGGCTTCAAGGTGGCGCTCGTCATGCCGTCGAACGTGTCGAAGGCGCGCAAGGACATCGCGCGCGCGTTCGGCACGGAGCTCATCTTCAGCGACCCGATGGAGGGCTCCGACGGCGCGATCCGCCTCGTGCGCTCGCTGGTCGAGAAGGATCCGGAGCGGTACTTCTACCCGGATCAGTACTCGAACGAGGACAACCCGCTCGCCCACTACCACGGCACGGCGCGCGAGATCCTGGAGGCGGTCGGCGACAGGATCACGCACTTCGTGGCCGGCATCGGCACGAGCGGCACCATCGTCGGGACGAGCCGGCGGCTGCGCGAGCACCACCGCCCGATCCGCTGCATCGCCGTGGAGCCCACGGAGGCGCTCCACGGGCTGGAGGGGCTCAAGCACCTGCCGAGCTCGCTCGTGCCCGCCATCCACGACGAGGGCGCGTACCACGAGACGATGCGCATCACGACCGAGGACGGCTGGGACATGTCCGATCGCCTCGCGCGCGAGGAGGCGCTGCACGTGGGGCACTCGGGCGGCGCGGCCGTCTTCGCGGCCTTCGAGATCGCGAAGCGCCTGCACCGCGAACAGCAAGGGGGGTGCGTCGTGGCGATTGTCCCGGACCGGGGCGACCGCTATTTTGCGCCCATGAAATGGGAGAAGCGTTACGTATGGTGATGTCTCCACAGCCGTGGACCGCCGGTGGGGTCGTCCTCAAGGCGAGCGTGCTCAAGGCGGTCGAGGACGAGGCGCTCGCGGGCTACGCGCGCGACGAGGAGGCCTGCGGGTACCTGAAGGGGCCCGCGGACGAGCCGCTGCTCTGCGACGAGCACGTCCGGATGGACAACATCGCGAACAAGCTCCACGCCATCGATCCGGAGCGGTACTTCCGGACGGCGCGGACGTTCTTCGATTTCAACGGCAAGCGCTTCTCCGACGCCGTCGAGAAGGGCGCCTCGGCGGGGCGCCCGGTGAAAGTGCTCTATCACTCGCACCTCGACGCCGGCGCTTACTTCAGCCCGACGGACGCCGCCATGATGAGCGGCGGCGAGCCGCCGGCCGAGGAAGGGGGCCAGATCGTGCTGGGGCCCGGGCCGGCGTTCCCGCTCGCGTTCCTCGTCACCAGCGTGCGCGGCGGCTCCGGTGAAGGGCGCCCGGAGGAGGCGCCCCGCATCGCGGAGCACCGCCTCTTCGTGTGGGACGGCGCCGCCTTCGTCGCGTCGACGTTCTCCGTGGTCGATTGAGCTCATCGCGCCGGGGCGCGCGTCGACGCGCTCTCGCGCAGCCCTCCTCCGCTCGTTGAGGGGTCTGCACCCGAGGCCCGGAGCGGCCGAGTCCGTAGTCGTCACTTGATCATCGAAGGAGTTGCCTAAATGTCAGGTTTTGTTGTCTGGTTCACCGGTTTGAGCGGCGCTGGCAAGAGCACGCTCGCGGCGATGCTCTCGGCCGAGCTCCGCGCCCGCTCCGTCCACGTGGAGGTGCTCGACGGCGACGAGGTGCGCACCAACCTCTCGAAGGGCCTCGGGTTCTCGAAGGAGGACCGCGATACGAACATCCGGCGAATCGGATACGTGGCGAAGCTCATCGCCCGGTCGGGCGCGTGCGCGATGACGGCCGCCATCAGCCCTTACAAGGCGATCCGTGACGAGCAGCGGGCCCAGATCCCCCACTTCGTCGAGGTGTTCTGCTCCTGCGAGATCCCCGTGCTCGCCGAGCGCGACGCGAAGGGGCTCTACAAGAAGGCGCTCGCGGGCGAGATCAAGAACTTCACGGGCATCGACGATCCGTACGAGGCGCCCGAGAGCCCCGAGGTGGTCGTCGACACCGGCAAGGAGACGAAGGAGGAGAGCCTCGCCAAGATCCTCGCCAAGCTCGAGGAGCTCGGCTACGTCCCGCGCCGCGGCGCCGCGGTCGCCGTGTCCGGCGCGGCCGCCGCGGGGGCGGCCGCGGGCGGAGCGCGCGGGCTCATCGCGCCGCACGGCGGCGAGCTCGTGAACCGGTGGGTCGAGGGCGCGGCGAAGGCGTCGCTCGCGGAGCGGGCGAAGGGGCTGCCGGTCATCGAGCTCGACGAGCGGACCGAGAGCGACGTCGAGATGATCGCGATCGGGGCGTTCTCCCCGCTGCGCGGCTTCATGAACTCGAAGGACTACCTGCGCGTCGTGCGCGAGATGCGGCTCGAGAGCGGCCTGCCGTGGTCGATGCCGATCACGCTCGCCGTCTCCGAGCAGGCGGCCGAGGGGCTCCGCGTGGGCTCCGAGGCGGCGCTCCGCGCGCGCGACGGCCGCATCGTCGCGGTCATCGAGCTGAGCGACAAGTGGCGGCCGAACAAGGAGCTCGAGGCGCAGGAGGTGTTCCGGACGACCGAGACGAAGCACCCGGGCGTCGCGTACCTGATGAGCACGGGCCCCGTGTACCTCGGCGGCGAGATCCGCGTGCTGGAGCGGCCCGTCGACTCGGCGTTCCCGGCGTACGACCGGAGCCCGGCGACGACGCGGGCGTACTTCGCCGAGAAGGGCTGGCGCCGCATCGTCGGGTTCCAGACGCGGAACCCGATCCACAGGGCGCACGAGTTCATCACCAAGACGGCGCTGGAGATCTGCGACGGCCTGATGATCCACCCGCTCGTCGGCGCGACCAAGTCGGACGACATCCCGGCGGACGTGCGGATGCGTTGCTACGAGGAGCTCATCGCGAAGTACTATGTGAAGGACCGCGTGCTCCTCTCGATCTACCCGGCGGCGATGCGCTACGCGGGGCCGCGCGAGGCGATCTTCCACGCGCTGGCGCGCAAGAACTACGGCTGCTCCCACTTCATCGTGGGGCGCGATCACGCCGGCGTCGGCAGCTACTACGGCACGTACGACGCGCAGGAGATCTTCAATGCCTTCAGCCCCGGAGAGCTCGGCATCACCACGCTCAACTTCGAGAACGCGTTCTACTCGACGGTGGTCGGCGCGATGGCCACGGCGAAGACGGCGCCTGGTGATGCGTCGACGCAGGTCAACCTGTCCGGGACGAAGGTGCGCGAGCTGCTCCAGCGCGGCGAGCTGCCGCCGCCGGAGTTCTCCCGTCCGGAGGTCGCGCGCATCCTCATCGAGTCGATGCGCAGCTCGTCGTAGCCCCGGGCGCCTGAGGGCCGCGGCGGGCGGCGCCGCCGAGCGGGGCCGCGCGGCATCAGGCATGGCGCGCGTGGCGCGGGCCGCGCGCGCGGCGGCCCTCTCGCTCCTCGCCGCGCTCGCCGGCGTCTCCGCGGGGACGCCGGCGCGCGCGGATCTCAGCGACGACGCCGCGCGCGTGGCGCGGATGTGGTCGCTCTCGGGCGCGCGCGTCGCGCGCCTCTCCCCCATCTTCCTCGAGCACGGCCGCGCCCGGGTCGTGGCGATCGATCCGCCCGCCGGCCCGGCCCGCGTGGCTGGCGCCGCCGGCGCGGCGGCGGACGAGTGCCTCACCGCCGCGTTCCTCGCGCCGCGCACGGCGGAGTTCACGCTCTCTCCCGACGGGCCGTCGGGCGGCGTCCCCGCCTTCGAGGGCCTCCTCCAGCAGCTGCGCGGCGCGGAGCCCGAGGACGACCGCCGCGTCCCGAGCGTCGCCGGGGTCGCGGCCATCACGCGGTGCGGGGCCGAGCGCGAGGGGCTGCGCCGCGTGGTGATCGAGGTGCTGTCGACGCGCAGCGCGTTCGACGTCGTCGTCGCCGCGTCGAGCGGGCCGCTGGAGCGCGTCGAGGCCATCCTGCCGGAGCGCGCGTCCGGGCCCGTCGCGCCCCGCGGCGACCCCGGGCGGCCCTCCGAGCCGGGGCCGCTCGACGCCCGGGTCGCGCGGGCCGCGCGGCGCGCGCTCGCGGAAGGGGCGCCGCGCGTCGCTCCGACCGACATGCGCGCCTCGTCGATCGGGACGGGGCAGTTCTCGGTCAAGCTCCCCGAGGGCTGCCACCGCCTCGACCTGATGGCCGAGGTCCCGAGCGCCGCGTTGCGCCGCGCGACCGACCTCGACGCCGAGGCGCGCGAGGGGACCACGGGCAGGCTGCTCGATCGCGACAGGTCCGACGCGCCCGACGCGCGGCTCGATTTCTGTCTGGGCGAGCAGGGGGTCGTCGAGGTGCCCTTCCTCGGGGCCGCGGGGCCGGTGAAGGTCGTGCTGTCCGACGCGCAGTGGCCGATGTCCGCGTTCGTGCCGGCGCACTTCGGCGCGCGCGCCCGGGGCAACCTGGCCGCCGCGCTGCGCCGCCGCCACGCGCCCGCGCCGCGCGCGCAGGCGATCACGGAGGCGATCGGCGCGCAGGGCGACACGCTCGTCCCGGTCCAGGTCGAGCCGGGCCGCTGCTACTTCGCGGCGGCGGCGCTGGCCCGGGGCGAGCTGCGCGCGCTCCGGATCTCCGTCGAGCTCGGCGACCGCGCCGGGCGCGACGACGCCGGCGAGAACGGCGAGAGCGCCGGCGTGGCGTTCTGCTCCGAGATCGAGGAGAGCGCCGCCCTCCGCGTGTCCGCGCGCGGCGGCTCGCCGGTCTGGGTCGTCGCGGTCTGGCCGATGGACTGACCCCGCTCACCCCGCGGCGTGGGGGCGCCTCGGGCGGCGGCGCGGGGCCTGTTCCAGGCCTGGGCCGGCCGCGGCGCCGGGCTGGGCCCGCTCCGGCAGCAGCTGGCGGAGCTGCCAGGCCTGCAGGAACGCCCGTCGCTCCGCGGCGCGCAGCGCGTGCTGGTGCTGGCCCATCATGAACGCCGGCACGACCAGCATGAACAGGGTCGTCAGCGTCAGCGCCGTCATCGTCGCGATCTTCGAGTGCTCGACGGCCTGGGGCAGGATGACCATCGCGCCGCCCGCGAACTCGTACGAGCGGGGCAGGACGCCCGAGTACTCGATCCACGAGGCGGCCAGCACCGCGACGCAGCTGGTCACGACGACGGCGACGCGGTAGGCCGTCCGGTACGTGAACGAGTTGCCGTACGTGAGGATGACGAGCAGCATCGGCATGAAGAGCAGCGGGCCGAAGCCGCGCCCGATGCACAGGAAGCTGAGCACGTTGAAGACGAAGCCGGCGTAGGCGTACCACTCCGCGGACGGGCGGTGGACGACGCGCGCGGCGAGGAACTTCATCAGCGCCGCCAGGGCGGTGAAGCCCAGGATGAAGGCGAAGACCTGCCACTCCCGGATGCCGAGCCACACCGCGGCGACCAGCGTCGCGATCGCCGTCGCGAGCAACTCGGCGCGTATGCCCGCGCGCAGCTGCAGCCGGTGCCGCGCCGCCGCGGCCGCGTCCAGCTCGGCGAGCACCTCCGCCGGCATCTCGCGCGGCGGCTCGGTCAGGACGCGCCGGAGCGTCTCCAGCGCGCGCTCGTTGGACGGATCGAAGGCGAGCGCCTGGCCGACCTCGCTGAGCAGCGCCTTCCGCGCGCCCTCGGCTTCCTTGCCGCCGGCGAGCGCCTCCGTCACGCGCTCCTCGGCCAGCCCCGCGTGCCGCGCGGCGAGGTCGCGACGGAGCTCCACGTCCTTGTCGCCGTCGAGGAACCGCTCGACCGCCTCGTAGAGCGCGCGGGCGGACGGGTAGCGCTCGGAGGGCTCGCGCCGCGTCGCCGTCACGCAGATCGCGTCGAGCTCCGGCGGCACCTCGCGCTCGGGCGCGCGCACCGACGCCCGCGCGTCGGCGCCGTGGAGGAGCGAGTCGAGCATCTCGGTGCGGTCCTTCTTCGGGTGCAGCGGCTTGAGCGTGAGGAGCTCGAAGAGGATCGCGCCGAGCGAGTAGATGTCGCTGCGCACGTCGAGCGTGTCGACGCACCCCTGCGCCTGCTCCGGCGACATGTACCCGAGGGTCCCGAGCACGTCGCCCGGGATGGTCCGCGTGCTCATGGGATCTTCGCCCATGTCGATCGTCTGGAGCGGCGTGTCGATGAGCTTCGCGACGCCCCAGTCGAGCAGGTACACCTCGCCGAAGTCGCCGAGCATGATGTTGGCGGGCTTGAGGTCGCGGTGGAGCACGCCGCGCGAGTGCGCGAAGTCGACGGCGATGCAGATCGACGAGAAGGCGGTGAGCAGCCTGCGGCGCGAGAAGCTCTGGAGCGCCGTCGGGTCGCCCTCGCGGAGCTCGTTCAGGATCCTCGCCAGCGTGAGGCCCCGGAGGCGCTTCATCGTGAAGTACGCCGAGCCCTTGTTGTCCACGCCGAGGTCGTAGACGGGCACGATCGACGGGTGCTCGAGCTGGCCCTGCACCCGGGCCTCGCGGAGGAACCGGTGGCGCAGCGTCGTGTCGCCCTGGTGCTCGGCGCGGATGACCTTCATGGCCACGTCGCGGCCGATGCGGCGGTCCCTGCAGAAGTGGACCTCGCCCATCCCCCCGACGCCGAGCAGCGACCGCATCTCGTAGCGGGGGCCGTCGCTGGACAGATCCGTGAGCTCCGCGCGGGCGCGGCCGAGGCTCACGGGGGTGGGGCTCTGGCCGTGCGAATCTCCGCCCTTTCCGCGAGATTTTCGCATCTCGGGGAGCTGCTCGAGCGTCTCGAAGTCGTCGTCGAACAGGGCCATGGCGTCCGGGAAGCCAGGCTCGGTCGCGCCGTGCCAGAAATACCCACATCGGCAGGGCTCCGCGTGGCGACCCTCGACCGCCTCGACGGACGGCAGCGAGCGGCGTTGCGGAGTGCTGGGCTTCCTCGGACGAGAAAATCTCGTATCGGGTGGTCATGTCAACGGGATGCTGCGTCCGTAGAAGACGGCCGACGCGCAATGCGACGGCCGCGCGCCGCGCACATCCCGTGCGGCCGGGGTGAAGGCGGGTGCCGCTCACGAAATGCAGGTCAATGTCGGGTTTTCAGCGGTCCTGGCGCGCGCTGTGGTGGCGTCTCCGTCGCGCACGGTGCGCGATGTGAGGCACGTCACGGCGCGGGCGATCGCCTGCGGAGGCTCGAAGTGCGCGATGCGCTCGAGGTGCTCGCGCTCGGCGTGCTCAGCGTCCGAGGAGCGCGAGCAGCGTCTTCTTGTTCGTGAGGCCGACGTGCCGCCCGACGGGCTCGCCCTTCTGGAAGGCGACCACCGTCGGCAGGCCGCGGATGCCGAAGCGCTGCGCGGCCTCGGGCGACGCGTCGACGTCGAGCTTGACCACCTTGACCTCGCCCGCCGTCTCGGCGGCGATCTCATCGACGATCGGCGCGAGCCGCTTGCAGGGGGCGCACCAGGATGCCGAGAAGTCCACGAGCACCGGCGTGTCCGTCTGCAGGACCTCCTGCGCGAAATTCAGGTCGTTGACTTCGATGACATGGCTGCTGCCCATGGCGCTGTCCTTTCGGTTGTCTCGGGATTGAGCGGGCCCTGGCCGCGATGCGCCGGCCCGATGCCGGCGCGATCCTCGACAGCCACGCTCGCTCCAACTGTTATATGCACGGTTTCAGTTTCTGCCAGGGGAGCGGCTCGGCCGCCCGCAGGGATGGCGGCCTCGCGTGTGTCCCGGGCAGGGGGCCGGCGCGGCGTCGCCGCGCGGCCAGGCGCCTCCGCGATCAGCCGGCCTTGACCGGCGCAGGCGCCGGACGGCCGAGGTGCTGCGCCCGGAGCGCGATGTCCGCGACGGTCTTCTGCGCGAGGCCGCGCAGCAGCCCTGCGTTGGCCGCCTCCGCGACCTCGTCGAACGCCCGCTGGATCCCCGACCCGATCGGGCACCTCGCGTTCGGCTCGCACGGGCTCGGCGCGATGGCGCCTTCCGGCTCGACGGCGGCGTACACCTCGCTCAGCCGGATCTTCTTCGCCGGCCTCGCCAGGCGATAGCCGCCCGAGCGGCCCTCCCGCGCCTCGATGAGCCCGGCCTGCGACAGCCGCGCGAGGATGCGCCGCAGGAAGGCAGGGTTCGTGTTGATGCTCGCCGACAGCGCGTCGCTCGCGCAGCTCTCGTCGGCCTGGGCGAGCAGCGCGAGGGCGTGCGTGGCGATGGCGAAGCGACCCGAGGACATCGAACGGCCCCTCGGCCGTTATCTGAGGGCTCGGGGGGCTCCGCTGTCAAGGCGCGGCGGGCGGTCGAGCGTTCGCGCGCTCGCGCGCTCGCGCGCTCGGCGCCTGCTCGCTCAGCGCGACCTGGGCGAGGTGCGGATCAGCACGAGGGCGTCTCCCTTGCCGTCCGCGAGGCGCAGCTCGATCGACGCGGGGACGGCCGCCGGGCCGGCGCAGCGGCTGTCGGACACGACGTGCCGCGCCCTGGCGAGCGAGCTCTCGCCCGTCGAGGTGTCGATGAGCCGCAGATCGACGCCCGCGCCGTCGGCGTCGAGCGCCGCGATCACCTCGGCGCACGTGTTGGCCGGGATCGGGAGCGGGAGGATCTTGAGGCGCGCGGCGTCGAGCGCCACCGCCTGCGCGCCGGCCGCCCCCGCGGCGTCGGCGGGGCCGGCGGCGCTCATGCGCCCGAGCAGCCTCGCGGCGGCGAGCGGATGGGCGACGAGCGCCGGCGGGGCCTCGGGCTCCTTGCGGACCTCCACGGCGAACGGGCCAGGCTGCGCCATCGACTCGACGTCGACGCGGGCGGGGCCGCCGCGCCCGCAGGTGAAGAGCGTCGCCCGGGCGCCGCCCCGGGCGCGGCCGAGGAGGGCGTGGCCCTCGCTCCAGAGCTCCGCGAGCACGTCGGCGAGCGGCTTGCCGGCCAGCACGTCGATCCGCGCGCAGCCGGCCGGCAGCTCGATCGGCAGCGTCGTCCGGCTGCCGAGCCGCGCGGCCCCGGTCGACACGCGCGGCGCGCCGTAGCCCCGGCCGGCGAGCGCGCGGGCGTGGTCCGCCCGCGCCTCGGCGAGGTCGCGGCCCTCGGTCACGCGCTCGATCGGCGTGGCGCCGGAGATCTCCGCCTCGGCGCCCGGCTGCGAGCGGCCCACGACCACGGCCACGAGGCCCTGCGTGCCGCGCGAGCGGATCGCGATCGAGAGCTCGACGGAGACCGCCGAGCAGAGGAGCAGCGAGCGATCCTGGCCCCGCTCGCGCGCGCGCGCGACGACCCTGCCGGTCTCGTCCTCCGCGACCACCTCGAGCGAGGCGACCTCGTCGCTCGGGGAGACGAGCACGTCGAGGCAGCGGCCGCCGTCGAGGGTGGCGCCGATCCGGCTCGCGGTCCTCGATCCGACGGGCAGCGCGACGCGCCGGACGTCGTCCCAGCGCGCGCCGACCGCGGCGCGGCGCGCCCTGATCTTCGCCTCCAGGCCGGGCCACGACTCGAGGCGCCCGCTCTCGTCGCCGGACCTGCCGCGCGCGCCGACGGCGCGGGCGACCGCGTCGGCCGCCTTGACCGGGACGCTCTGCACGCCGACGCTCACCGCCCCGGCGCCCGACATCACGCGCGCCATGACATAGAGCCTCCGCGGGTGCGGCGGGCAGACGAGGATGGACGCGCGCGCGTCGGCGGCCTCGTCCGTCGAGAAGGCGCTGCCGTCGTCCTCGAAGGCGAACAGGTCGACGTCGCTGATCGTCGGCGAGACACGCGCCATCGCGAGCATGCACTCGCCGGCGGGCACCTCGACGAAGGCGCCGAGCCGATCGCCGTCGGACGCCATGTCCGCGCCGATCACCCGGAGCGCGCTCGCGCCCGCCTGCGCTGCGCGCTGCGCGTCCCCGCCGAGGAGGGTGCTGCCGTCGATGCGATCCGGCAGCGCGCGCAGCGTCTCCGGCGCCGGCGCGCCCGGCGAGGCGATCGCCCCGGCGCCGCAGGCAGGCAGGACGGCGAGCGAGGCCGCGAGCGCCCAGGCCGCGCGGGCGGGCGATGGAGCCGCGGCGCGGGCGGGCTCGGACGGCCAGCGCGCAGGCAGGATCGGGAGCGCAGGCCGCAGCGCGGGCGTCGGCGGGGGCGCGGGCGAAGGAAGGGACGCGGGATGTCGGGGGCGCAAGGCGTTGGGCTCGTCGGGGCGGGCGCTCGATCGAGAGGGGAGGTTCTACTTCAGCGCGGGTACGGCATCCAGGGCGCGCCGGCCGCCGCCGGGGCCGCGGCCGTCCACCGCGTCATCCCTCGGCGGTCTCGGCGCAGATCCGTCCGAGCGTCCGGACCGCGTGCTCGCTGAGCTCCGTGAACGGGTAGCCGCAGTTCACCCGGATGTAGTTCGAGAAGCGGTGCTTGGCCGAGAAGATCGGCCCCGGCGCGACGCTGATGCCGTGCTCGAGCGCGCGCTCGTGCACGTCGAGCGCGCTCGTGCCGGACGGCAGCTCGACCCAGAGCACGAAGCCGCCGGCGGGGCGCGAGACGCGGGTGCCGGGCGGGAAGTGCTCGGCGATCGCCTCGCTCATGCGCGCGATCTGGGCGGCGAGCCGGCGCCGGAGCGTCCGCAGGTGGTGGTCGTACCCGCCGATCTCGAGGAACTCGGCGATCGCCATCTGCGGCAGCGTCGCGGTCGCCACGCTCTGCGCGAACTTGAGCTGCTCGACCTCGTCGAGGAAGCGGCCGGGCGCCGTCCAGCCGACCCGGTAGCCCGGCGCCACCGTCTTCGTGAACGACGAGCAGAGCATCACGAGGCCCTTCTTGTCGAACGCCTTGGCGGGGCGGGGGCGCACGTCGCCGAAGTGCACGTCGCCGTAGATGTCGTCCTCGATGAGCGGCACCTCGCGGCGCGCGAGCATCGCGACGAGGCGCTCCTTCGCCTCGTCGGGCATGGCGCTGCCGAGGGGGTTGTTGAAGTTCGGGATCGCGAGGCACGCCTTGATGCGGTGGCGGCCCAGCATCTCCTCGAGGACGTCGAGGTCCATGCCGGTGCGGGGGTGCGACGGGACCTCGAGCGCCTTGATGCCGAGGCTCTCGATGAGCTGGAGGAGCCCGTAGTACGCCGGCGACTCCAGCGCGACCGTGTCGCCCCGGCGGGCGACCGCGCGCAGGCAGAGGTGGAGCGCCTCCATGGCGCCGACCGTCGTCACGATGTCGTCGGGGGAGAGCGCGACGCCCCACTCGACCGAGCGCCGGGCGATCTGCCGCCGCAACGCCGGCAGGCCGGGCGGCGGATCGTACGAGACGCCGGCGCCGCCCGCGCTCCGCGCGATCGCGCTGAGGATCCGGTTCAGCTTGTCGGTCGGCAGGAGCTCCGGGCTCGGGCACGCCGCGCCGAACGGGACGATGTGCGGGTCCCGGCACGCCCGGTAGACCTTGGAGACGAGGCTCTTCACGCTGACCCGCGTGGCGGTCGTGCAGGCGCGCGCGGCCCGGGGCTCGGGCAGCGCCGCGCCCCGGCGGGCGCGGACGTAGTGCCCCGACTGCGGGCGCGCCTCGATGAGCCCGCGGTTCTCGAGCTGCATGTACGCCTGCAGCACCGTCGCGACGCTGACCCCCTGCTGCCGGCTGAGCCGCCGCACCGACGGGATCCGGTCGCCCGGCCGCAGCGCGCCGCGCGCGATCAGATCCGCGACGTGCGCGGCGACGCGGTCGTAGAGGTGGGCCTCGTCCTCCGGCTCGATGGGCGCCTGCACCTGCACGAGACGAAGTGTACAGCCGGGCGGGCCCTGCGGTACCGGTACAGCTGCGAGGCGTGAGGACCAGCACAGTCGCCTGTTCCGGAAACTGTACCGGCCTCAATTACCGGCCGACTGCCTCTGTACCGGTCGCTCGCTTGACCCCACCCTTCGGGGCATGAAATTGACCTCACTTGTTTCGGAGCCGCCATCGCGCCTCCTGGAGCCGTCACGGATCGAGCTCGGGAAGGGTCGCCTGTGGACGCACCGCCTGCGGGGCGGCCCGCTGCTCCTGAGCTGTACCGCCGGCGCGGTCTGGATCACCCGCGAGGGGGCGCCGGAGGACGTGGTGCTGGAGGCCGGCTCCAGCTATGGAGGCGAGGGGCGCGGGCTCCTCGTGGTGGAGGCGCTCGAGCCGGCGCAGATCGCGGTGGCGAGAGGCGAGGCAGGGAAGACGCTGCGCGCGGCGCTGGCGAAGGCGCGGGGGAGCTGGCTGGTGCTGCTCTCGCTCCTCGCGCTGTACGTGATCTGGGGCTCGACGTACCTGGCGGTCTCGGTCGCGCTCGAGACGATGCCGCCCTTCTTGCTGGCCGGGACGCGCTTCATGACGGCGGGCGCGCTGCTCTACGGCGTGCTCCGGCTGCGCGGCGCCCCTCGCCCGACGCTGCGGCAGTGGGGCGCGGCGGCGCAGGTCGGGGTGCTGCTGCTCGTCTTCGGCAACGGGTTCGTCGTCGTCTCGCAGCAGTGGGTGAGCTCGGGCGTCGCCGCGGTCGTGGTGTCCACGATGCCGCTCTGGCTGGCGCTCTTCGCCACCGCGCGAGGCCGGAGCGCCGCCGGCGGCGCGCCCGCCGGCGCCCCGGCGGTCTCCCGGCGCGAGTGGATCGGGCTCCTGGTCGGGTTCGCGGGCGCGGCGCTCCTCCACCTCGGCGGCGATCTCCACGCGGCGCACGCCGGGGCCCTGCTCATCTTGCTGGCCCCCGTGTCGTGGGCGCTCGGCTCGCTGTACAGCCGCTCGCTGCCGCTCCCGGAAGGGCCGATGGCGGTCGCGGCGGAGATGCTCGCGGGCGGCGCGGTGATGCTCGGGGTGAGCGCGCTCTCGGGCGAGCACCTCGCGGCGGCGCCCTCATCGCGGTCGCTCCTCGCGCTCGCCTATCTGGCGGTGTTCGGATCGATCGTGGCCCTCAGCGCGTACACGTACCTGCTCCGGAGCACGCGCCCGGCGATCGCGACGAGCTACGCGTATGTGAACCCGATCGTCGCCATCGCGCTCGGCGTCCTGCTCGGCGGCGAGCGGGCCTCCGCGACGACCTGGGCCGCGGCGGCCATCGTCGGCGCCGGCGTCGTCATCGTCTCGCGGCGCTAGGCGCGCCGCGCTGCGCTCGCGGGCCACCCCCGCCCCGCTCCGACGGCGCGTCGCGCCGGCCGCCTTCGCGCCCCGGGCGCGCGCCGTCGACCGTAGGCAATGCGGGGGGCGGCGTGTAGTGTGCGCGGCGAGGAGGCGAGATAGATGAAGAGAGGGTACCGGCTGCTCGGCTGGGCGCTGCTCCTGCTCGGGGCGCCGCCGGCGTGCAGCGGCGGCCGCGTCGGCGCCGCGTCGAGCAGCGGGGCGAGCGCGGGCGCCGGCGAAGGCGGCGGCGCGGCTGTGGGCGCCGGAGAGGGCGGCGGCGCGGCTGTGGGCGCCGGAGAGGGCGGTGGCGCGGCTGTGGGCGCCGGAGAAGGCGGCGGGGCGGCAGTCGGCGCGGGCGCGGGCGCGGGGCCGAGCGGCGAGTGCGCGGCGCTCGCGCCCGGGCCCTTCGAGCCGGCGCTGGTCGCGGCCGAGTTCAGCGGCAGCGAGGACTTCGTGTTCGACGGCCGCGGCTACCTCGTCGCCAAGCGGGGGCCGAACCTCATCCGCTTCGACGCCACGGGCCGGACCTCGAACTTCGCGTCGCTGCCGGGCCCCGTGCCCGGGCTCCGGTACCGGCCCGACGGGACCCTCGTGGCGGCGCGGCCGGAGCTGGGCGCCGTCGTCCAGATCTCGGCGACCGGAATGGTCGACGACTACGTGACAGGCCTCACGGACCCGAACGGCCTCGCTCCGGACGCGCTGGGCAACGTCTGGGCGACCGACCTCGCGGGCGATCGGGTGATCCGCCTCAACCCCGATGCCACGATCGACGAGATCGCGAGCGGCGCCCCCGAGGTGAGCGAGCCGAACGGAATCGTCTTCGACCCGGCGCGATGGGCGGTTTTCTACACCAACTCCTCTGCCGGCGAGATCCGCAAGATCGACCTGAACAACCCTGGCGAACCTCCCTCGCTCGTGGCCACGGTCGCCTCGTCCGTGCTCGACGGACTCGTTCTCGATACGTGTGGTCACCTCTACACGGTCGATAGCGAGAACCGGAGCCTCTATCGTGTGAGGCTCGATGCGGGCGGCGCCGCCCTGGGGGAGGCCGAGCTGCTGGCGCGCTTCCCCACCGGGGTGGCCAATGCGCAGTTCGGAGCGGGCCCGGGGTTCGATACGAGGACCCTTTACGTCGGAGGCGCGGCCGGCTCGATCTATGCTGTTGCCGTCGGCATCACCGGCGCGCCGGTCCCGGCGCCGCCAGAAGCGCCATGATGGGCGCTCCTCGGCGGCGCGCCGGAGGGGGCGCTCAGCGGGCGCCTTCCGCTGCGGCCACTTCGCCCTTCTTGAGCTTCTCTTGAAGCTCGCCGAGCTTCCCCGCCGATCGTTCGAGGGCGCGCGCGGCGCCCTCGAGCGCGATCCGCCCGTAACCGATGGCCACCCCTGCCCAGGAGGTGCCCAGCTCGCGCAGCGTCTCGACGAACGGCGGCTTGACCGCCGCCCCGGCGCTGGCGTCCGCCGCCTGCGCGGGCCCGGCGCTCCCGTTCACGCTGTTCTCGGCCTTCGGCTCCGTGATGCTCTGGGTCTCACTCATGGTCTGCCTCCCACTTCGGTATGTCCCCCCGCGACGACCGCGGGCGTACAGAAATGATGAATCCAGCGTTGACCCCCGTGCCCCGCGCGTCGCCCGCTCTCGCGGGCTCGCCAGACGCGATGTGCACTGGAGCGAGGGGCGCCCCGCCGCACGGCCGTGCCCGCGAACAGAGCCACCTCGTGGCTTCGTCGGAGGCACAATCGCGACGCCACGACACTGCGACGCGACGCGTTAACTGTCAAGGCCTCATGTCGATTTTGTTGCCGTCGTTTTTCCCTAGGTTGTTTGATGAGGACGCTGCGGCGGCCATCGCGTTCGCTCGGCAGGTCAAGGAAGGGAGTCACCCTATGTCGCTCGCGCGCTGGAACAAGGCCACGCCACCAACGCTGTTGTGGCTTCTCGTGGTGCTGTCGCTGCTCGTCGTTCCGTCGCTCTCGATGGGGCAGGCGCCTGACGCGCCGACGGCGGCGCCTGCCGCGGGCCCGGCGCCGGCGACGCCCGCGGCGAAGGGCGCCGCGGCGCAGGCGCAGGCGCACGGGCCGCCGCCGGACTCGTGGGCTGGACAGCTGGAGATGCTCTCTCGCTGGGTCGACCAGCGCGGCGGCTCGGGAGGCTGCGAAGAGCGCTGTTACGCGCTCGATCGGCTGCGCATCACGGGCGCGGTGGGCGAGGGGCCGCTCCAGTTCGAGCTCTCGGGCGGCGTGCTCACGGACCGCCCCGTGGCCGTGCCGCTCTTCGGGCCGCCGGCGCACCTCCGCATCGAGGCCACGCTCGACGATGGACGGCCCGCGTCGCGCCGCGAGGCCGCGCCGATCAGCTTCGAGGACGACCACTACTACCTCTGGACGGCCGCGCGCCGCTTCGTGCTCCGGGGCAGCCTGTGGCTCGAGGGCGACCTCACGCTCCTGGTCGCCGGTCCGCTCAACACGTTCGAGGCCGACATCACCGGCGGCTCCGTCGCCGAGGGCGCGCGGCTCTCGGGGCTCCGCGGGGCGACGCTCCACTTCACCCCCGACGGGGGCGCGGGGGGCGAAGCGGGCGCGAGCGCGGGCCCCACGGTCTTCCAGCTGTCGCGCGCGGTGCGGGTCGGTCGGGAGATCGGCTTCGAGTACCGGCTCGTCATGCGGTCGGGCAGCGACCTCGGCGTCGTGCGCCTGCCGCTGGCGTTCGGGGAGAAGGTGCTCGACGTCGCGGGCGCGAGCGGCTTCCGGGTCGAGGGCGGCGAGCTCGTGCTGCCCACCTCGGGCCGCGCCGCGGAGATGAAGATCTCGGGCACGCTCCCGAACGTCGGGGCCTTCTCGCCCGATCCGCGCTCCGCCTACGAGTGGTGGCTGTTCGAGTCCGACGCGGAGCACCGCCTCACGGTGAAGGGCGACGCGCGCCAGGTCGACGCCGCCGAGTCGCCCATCCCGCGGACCCAGGCGACGTCGCGGCTCCTGCTCGTGCAGCGAGGGCAGCGCGTCGAGGTCGCGGTCGAGCCGCTCTCGGGGGTCGAGGTCCTCGCCGCGGTGGTGCGCGACCACCGCCGCACCCTGGTCCTGACCGAGCGTGGAGACCTCGTGGCCGACGACGCGCTCACCTACGAGAACAACGGCATCGACTACCTGACCTACGCGCCGGGCGGGCGGCCGATCTACCTCGCCACCGACGGGAAGGCGCAGCGGATCATGCACCAGGGCAAGGCCGCGGAGGAGGTCCTCGTGCCGCTGCAGACGGGGAGCCACACGATCCGGGTGCAGTCGCTGGCGCAGGCGGCGGTGCACTCGCTCGGAGGGACCCTGGAGCTGCCGATGCCGAGCTACCCGCTCACCGCGAGCGAGGTGGCGCTGACGGTCGGGCTGCCCGATCGCGTGGTGCCGCTCGCGCTGCTCGGCGGCGACCGGCCGGTGTGGTTCGCGGACGCCGGCGACGCCTTCGCGGTGGCGATCGGCTTCGTGGCCGCGTGGATCGCCGTCCGCCCCGGCGGGGCGGCGAGCCGCGGGCGCGTGCGCGCGCTGCGCGCGCTGGGCGGGGTGCTCATGGCGGGCCTGTGGTTCCTGGCGCCCGCCACGTTCGTGGCGCTGCTGGTCGGCATCGCGACGGCCGTGGCGGCGTGGCTCGCGGGGCGGCTCCTCGGAGGCCGTGGCCGCGCCGCCGCGATGGTGGTGCTGCTCGGCCTGGGCGGCCTGGCGCTCCTGGTCGGGCTCTTCGCCGTCTCGGCGAGGAGCTACAGGGCGGAGCGCTGGAACTCGACGTACAGCGAGTCGGCGGCGCCGGCGCCCGCCGCCGTGCGCAGGGCCAAGGACGACGATCTAGCCAAGGGCGGCGGCGCGCTCGCCCCCGGAGGCGCGGTGCTGGAGGGGGTGACGCCGGTCGCGCTGTCGCTCCCGGACTACGAGCGGGCCTTACGAGCGCGCCGCGAGCTCGTCACGCGCGAGCGCGCCTTCCGCCCCGTGCTCGTCTACACGACCTCCTCGGCGCTCGTGCCGCTCGTGCTCCTGTGGCTGGCCGGGGTGACGGCGCTCCTCGCCGCGCACCGCGCGCCGCTCACGGAGCTCTACCGGCGCGCGGCCGCGCGCCTCGCGCGCAGGCCCGAGGACGACGTCGCCCAGGGGGAGCCTCCGGCGCCGCTGCGCTGAGGCCGACCGACCGCCATGGCGTGGTCTCCTCGCCTCGCCCCGGCCCTCGCGCTCCTCGCGCTCCTCGCGCTCGTCGCGCTCCGCATCGCGCAGCTGAGCCCTCCCGACGTCGTCCCGGCGAGCGCGCCGCCCGAGGTGTTCTCGGCCGAGCGGGCCAGGGCGCACCTCGTGCACATCGCCGCCGAGCCGCGCCCCACCGGCTCGGCGGGCCACCGGCGGGCGCGCGACTACCTGCTCGCGGAGCTCTCGAAGCTCGGCGTGCAGCCCGAGGTCCAGCGCGCCTCGGTCCTCAGCCGGCAGTGGGGCCTGCCGTACGACGCGGCGCACGTCGAGAACATCGTGGCGCGGCTGCCGGGCGCGGACAGCACCCGGGCGGTCGCGCTCGTCGCGCACTACGACTCGGTGCCCGGGAGCCCGGGCGCCGCCGATGACGGCAGCGGGGTGGCGGCGCTCCTGGAGGCGCTGCGCGCCCTGAAGAGCGGCCCCCCGCTGCGCAACGACGTGCTGCTCCTGTTCACCGACGCGGAGGAGGGGGGCGTCCTCGGGGGCAAGGCGTTCATGGACGAGCACCCGCTGCGCGGCGAGGTGGGGATCGCGCTCAACTTCGACGCCCGCGGCGCCGGCGGTGTGGTCGCGATGTTCGACACCGGGCCCGGCGACGCCTTCCCCGTCCGCGTGCTCGCCAGCGCCGCGGCCTACCCGGTGGCGTCGTCGCTCTTCCCCGAGGTCGCGCGGCGCATGGGCCACAGCACCGATCTCAGCGTCTTCAAGCGGGCCGGGATCCCCGGGCTGAACTTCGCCTTCTCCGACGCCGCCGCGCACTACCACGCCCCGTCCGACACCGTGGGCAACCTCGACCTCCGGAGCGTGCAGCACGCCGGCGACTACGCGCTCTCGCTCGCGCGGCGCTTCGGCGCGCTCGACCTGCGGGATCCCGGGCGCGGAGATGCGGTGTACTTCAACACGTGGGGCGCCCACCTCGTCTCGCACCCGATCGGCTGGACGCTCCCGATCGCCGCGCTGGTCACCTGCCTGTTCGCGGGCGTGGTGCTCCACGCGGTGCGGCGGCGGGCCGCCTCGCCGGGCGGGATCGCCGCGGGGCTGCTCGCCTTCCTGGCGCTGCTCCTCGGCGTCGCCGCGGCCGTGGGCGGGCTCGCGTGGATCCTCCGCAGCGTGCACCCGGCCCTCCGGGTGATGCCGTTCGAGCCGTACAACGCGCCCGCGTACCGGCTCGCGCTCGCGCTGGTCGCGCTGGCGGCCTCCGCGGCGGGCTACCGGTTGTTCCGGCGGCGGCTCGGCGCGTGCGAGCTCGCCCTCGGCGCGCTGCTCCTGTGGCTGTTGCTCCTCGCCGCGGCCAGCCTGCTCATGCCGGGCGCCAGCTTCTACTTCGCCTGGCCGCTCGCGTTCGCCCTGCTCGGGCTCGCGGCGGTGACGATCCGGCGCGGCGACGCCCCGCCCACGCTCGCGGACGCCGCGGTCCTCGTCGCGACCGCGGTGCCGGCGGTCGCGCTGGCCGTGCCCGGCCCGTACCTGTTCTTCGTCGCGCTGGGCCTGCCGAAGGCGGCGGTGCCAGCCCTCGCCGTCGCGCTCGTCTTCGGGCTCTTCCTGCCGCACGCCGAGCTGCTCGGCGGCGGCCGCTCGCCGCGGCTCTCGCTCGCGTTCGGCGTCTCCGGCCTCACGGCGCTCCTCGTCGCCTGCGCCACCACGGGCTTCACCGAGGCGCGGCCCCGACCGGCGAGCCTCGCCTACGCGGTCGACACCGCCGCCGGGGAGGCCCACTGGCTCTCGGCCGACCGAGACCTCGACCCGTGGACCGCCGCGTACTTTCCGGACGATCGCGGGCAGGCGCCCTCGTTCGCCGTGCCGTTCGTGCGCGTGACGCGCCAGGGCGAGGCGCCGGCCCTCGCCCTGCCGGCGCCGTCGCTCACGGTGCTCGGCGATGTCCGGCGCGACGGCGTGCGGGCGCTCCGGCTCCGCGTCGCCTCATCCCGGGGAGCCCCCTGGCTGTTCGCCGAGGTGACGTCCCCGAACCGGGTGATCCGCGCCGAGGTGGACGGAAAGGGCGTGGAGGAGCGGGGTCGCGCGGCCGACGCGAAGCGCGATGTCCGCTGGGGGTTCACCTACATGGGTTTGCCGCCGGGAGGTATCGAGTGGTCGCTGGAGGTCGAGGACTCCGGGCCGATCGAGATCCGGCTGATGGACCAGACCTACGAGCTCCCGCGCGAGCTCGTGCGCGGGCCGCGGCCCAGGGAGATCATGGGCGCGCCGTACCGCCTCGCCGATTCGACGTTCGTCAGCGGGTCGTTCCGGCCTTAGCCCCGGCGGGCTCGCGAAAGCGGGCCCGCCGCCCTCGCTGGGCAGGAGAGGTGGAGCGGATCAGTCGAGCGGATCAGTCGAGCGGATCAGTCGAGCGGATCAGTCGAGCGGATCAGTCGACAAAGATGGGTTCGCAGTTCGTGAACGCGAGCGTCGACTGGATGGTGAAGTTCGATTCGGTCGTGTGCCGCTCGGCGTGGAAAAAGTCGAGCGCATACTCCTGGCCGGGCGTGATCCCCAGCTCGTTCGCCATCGCGTCGAGGTCGAGCCTATCGTTCTGCGGGCCGTGGAGGCCCCCCAGATCGATGGCGAGCCGGTTGTTGATGAACACCCAGAGATCGTCGTCGCCCGAGAACCTGAACTCCTCGCCGCCGTTGTAAACGAACGTCATGTGGAGCTCGAACGTGAAGTGGAAGTTATGCTGCCTCCCCTCGTTCCCGAAGCCCTGCTCGTCGATGGGGAAGAAGGCCCGGTTCTCGTAGGTGGCAATGCCGTCCGCGCCGACGATGGGCGTGATCGTGAACTCGATCGGCATGTTCACGCCGTCGACGTCGCGATACCACTGGTTGAACTCCTCGGGCCCCGTCGTGTGCGCGGTACCGCCGTCGTGCGCATAGACGGGCTTCTGATCCGGGCCCAGCTCGCGCTCGACGATGCCTTTCAGGCCCTGGCCCGTGAACGTCTCGAAGTCAGGGTGCCCCTCGCCGTCTTCGTAGGCGCGGAAGTCGCGCACGATGCCCGTGAGGCTCGCGTTGCACCCGTCGCCGCTGCCGCTGCTGCCGTTCCCGTTGCCCGCGCCCGCCGACACACCGGACCCGAAGTCGCTGCCGCCCGTGCCCGAGCCGTACCCGGCGCCGGCGCTGTTGCTGGAGTCGCTCGCGCCATCGGTGCTGCCCCCACACGCGACCCCGGCCAACACCAGCATGGTTGCGAGCGGAGCACACCAGTTCAACTGTAGCGGCCTAAGCATGTAAAGACTCCTTCTGTGGGGGATACCGCGCGTGGTCTGCGCGTCCGTTGTGCGTGGTTTGCGCATGTTTTGCGCGTTGTGTGCGCGCGGGCCGCGGCGTTACGAGCGCCGGGATGGGCGGTCGCCGAGGGCGCAAGCGAGACAGAGATTCTATCTCGTCGCAATGGCGGTGCGATCCAGAAAATTGCCGCCGTGCGCTGGCGGCTCGAGGCCGAAGCGGAGAAAAGTGCAGCCGAGCGACAGCGCACGAGCGCCGGCGAGGCGCCGAGATGTAGGCCGTTTATCGAGATCCGCCGCCGCAGTGGGCGCCGAGGCGCCGCGACAGCGCGGCCGGGAGCCGCTCGCAAAAGCCGTCGTGCCGGGGCAGGGGCTCGCGCCGCGCGGTTTGCCAGAACAGCACCGGGCCGAGCCGGCGCTCCCGCGCGTGCGCCATGAGCGCGGCCATGGCCTTGCCGGTGTAGACCGGCTCCAGCGAGATCCCCTCGGCGGCGAGGGCGTCGCAGGCGGCGAGCGACGCGGGCGTGGGCGATCCATACCCGCGGCCCAGGTGGCCGTGCACGACGTCGATCGGCGCCGCGGGGGGCACGGGCGCGACGCCCCGCCGCGCGAGCGCGGCGCGGAGCTCGGCGGTGAGGGCGCGGAGGCGGAAGCGCGAGGCGAGGAGGCGCTCGACCACGGCGACGGCCACGACCCGCGAGCGCAGGCCGCCCAGCGCGAGCCCGACGGCGAGCCCGGCGGCGGTGCCGCCGGAGCCGAGCGGCACGTAGACGCGCGCGGGCTCGGGGAGCTCGCCGGCCCGGATCTGCGCGCCGAGCTCGAGCGCCGCGCGCGCGGCGCCCAGCATGCCGAGCGCCGACGTGGCGCCGAGCGGCACGATCGCCGCGCCGTCGTCGTCCCGGGCACGGAGCGGCAGGAAGAGCGACGGGCGCGCGAGCGCGAGCTCGGCGCGCGACGGGTAGAAGCGGATCGAGGCCGGCCCCGAGGCGGTGAACGCGAGGTTGTCGAGCACGCCCCTGGAGACGTCGGTCCAGAAGAGGTGCGCGTGCACCCTCCGGCCGAGCCGCTGCGCCGCGGCGACGAGCGCCGCCACGTTGCCCGAGCCGATGCCGCCCGCCGCGGACCACGCCGCCGCGGTCGAGAGGGGAGGCGCGGCGAGCACGTAGTCGAGCTTCCGCATCTTCATCCCGCCGTGGAGGGGCTCGCAGAGGTCGTCTCGCTTGACGCCGAGGAACTCGACGCCGAGCGCGGAGGCGAGCCGCGGCAGCGCCGTGACCGGCGAGGGCGCGTCGACCCAGCCGAGCCGGGGAATGGGGTCGATCATCCGAAGGGCGGCTGCATCGCGCAACGGGGGCACCTCGCGAAGGGTGTAAGGCGCCCGGGCGATCGGGCAATCGGGCGAGCGGGCAATCCGGGGGTCAGGCGAGCCGGCGATGGGGCAATCAGGGGTCAGGCAGGGGTCAGGGGGAGCTTTCGGTCAGGCGCTCGCGCGGCCTTCGATCACCCGGGCGTGCCGGCGCGCTGCCCCGCGAGCGTCGCGTCCGGCTCCAGGACGAGGAGGCGCACGCGCCCCGAGGCGCAGAGCCGGCCCTCCTCGTCGTAGACCGAGCCTTCCCAGATCTGGGTGCGCCGCCCGCGGTCGAGCGGGCGCGCGGTGGCGCGCAGCCGCCCCGACCGGACCGCGCGCAGGAAGCTCGTGTGGTTCTCGAGCCCGACGACCGAGCGGCCGTCCGGCAGGGCATGGAGCGCGGCGCCGATCGACGCCAGCGTCTCCACGATGCCCGCGTGGACGCCGCCGTGGACGATGCCATAGGCCTGCCGGTGCTGCGGCCCGATGTCGAGCTCGGCCTCCACCTCGTCGCGCGTGGCGCGGATCAGCCGGAGACCCATGGCGCTGATCCAGCCGTCGATGGCCGCGTCGTTCAGCGCGGCGGCGAAATCCTCGGGTTCCCCTTCGGCCATGGCGGCAGCGTAGTACACGCCTTGCCGGGAGCTTCCGGCGATTTCTCCCCGGGCGCGCGGGCGCGTCAGCGCGTCATCCGGAGGCCTTCTTCTCCAGGAGATCGGCGAACTCCTCGCGCAGCCTCGACTTGAGGAACTTGCCGGTCGAGGTGCGCGGGATCCGCTCGAGGAAGAGGTACTCGTCCGGGAGCCAGAACTTCGCGAAGCGCGGCTCGAGGAGGGCGTGGAGCTGCTCCTTCGAGGCGCTCTGGCCCTGCCGCAGGACGATCGCGGCGAGCGGGCGCTCGCCCCAGAGGGGGTGGCGCGCCGCGAACACCGCGGCCTCCAGGACGGCCGGGTGGCTCATGAGCGCGTTCTCCAGCGCGACCGAGCTGATCCACTCGCCGCCCGACTTGATCACGTCCTTCGTTCGATCCGTGATGCGCATGTAGCCCTCGGCGTCGATCGTCACGACGTCGCCGGTCTTGAACCAGCCGTCCTTCGTGAAGCGGTCCTCGCCCTCGCCGCCGAAGTACGAGGAGGCGACCCAGGGGCCCCGCACCTCGAGCTCGCCCATCGTCCTGCCGTCCCAGGGCAGCGGCCGATCGTTTGCGTCGACGTGGCGCTGATCGATGAACGGGACCGGGTATCCCTGCGAAGCGCGCGTCTGCAGCGAGGCGGCCGGGTCCTCGTGGAGGCGGCCAAGGCTGCTCCGGACGTGGGCGACGGTGCCGAGCGGGTTGGTCTCGGTCATGCCCCAGGCGTGGAGGACCACGAGCCCGTGGCGCGCGCGGAAGCCGTCGATGAGCGCGGGGGGCGCCGCCGAGCCGCCGATCACCATGGCGCGCATCGACGAGAGATCCCAGCGCTTCGGGTGCTCGTCGAGGAGCGCGAGGATCCCGAGCCAGATCGTGGGGACGCCCGCGGCGAACGTGACGCGCTCCCTGGCCATGAGATCGAGCAGCGACGCGGCGTCGAGGTGCGGGCCGGGGAGCACGAGCCTCGCGCCGGTCGCGATCGCCCCGTACGGCAGCCCCCAGGCCATCGCGTGGAACATGGGCACGACCGGAAGGACGATGTCGCGGTCGCGGAAGCCGAGCGCGTCGTGCATGCAGGAGACCAGCGTGTGGAGCACGATCGAGCGGTGGCTGTAGGCCACGCCCTTGGGGTTGCCGGTCGTCCCCGACGTGTAACAGAGCATGGCGGCGGCGCGCTCATCCAGGCTCGGGAAGTCGAAGTGATCCGGCTCGGGCGCGAGCAGCGCCTCGTAGTCGAGCCCGTCGCCCGCCGCCGGATCCACGGGCCCGTCGTCGTCGAGGACCAGGACGCGCTGGATGCTGCGGACCTCCGGCGCGAACTTGCGGAAGAGCGGGAGGAGCGAGCGGTCGACGACGACGACCTTGTCCTCGGCGTGGGAGGCGATGTACCCGAGCTCGCTCGGGTGGAGGCGCAGGTTCAGGGTGTGGAGGACCGCGCCCATGGCCGGGACGCCGAGGTAGAGCTCCAGGTGCCGGGCGTGGTTCCAGCAGAGCGTCGCGACGCGGTCGCCCGCGCGGACGCCGAGCCGCGTGAGCGCGTGCGCGAGCTTCGACGCGCGGCGGTGGAGATCGGCATACGTGGAGCGGGAGACGGTCCTGTCCGGGTTCTGGGTCACGATCTCGCAGCGCGCGTGGTACGTCCGCGCCCGGTCGAGGAAGTGGGTCAACGTGAGCGGGTAATCCATCATGCGGCCGGCGAGCATGGGCGGTGCCTCCTCGTCCCGCGCGAGGCGCGGGGATCCGTCGAGTCAGGAGGGCTGTTCGTGGCGCCGCGCGACAGCGGCGCCGCCCCCCCGAAGCGGAGGCTAGCGGCTCGCGGGCGGCGCCGCGTATCGCATTAGGAAGCAGTGAGCCGCGCCGTGCGCCGGGGCCAGCGGAATCAGCGTGCCGCCGCGGTTCTCGCTCGTTCCGCGTGTCAGAAATCCCGCCAGAGAGAACGATCGATGACGAGCCGTCGCTGGAAACAGCAGCGATTTTCATGGTTTCCGCCTGTATCGCCGCCGAGGGCGGCTCCGGCGTGACCCAGCGGGGCGCCCTGCGCAGCCGCGTCGTCCATGGTTAAAGGCTCGCGGCATCACAGGTCCCACCGTACAGCCACGCTGGACGCGCTGGTTAACATACAGACCCCTATGCGATCCGGCCCTCCTGGAAAAACTACGCTATATCAATAACTTATCCATGCATCGAAGCGGCCGCCTTCACCCCACAGCCTGCGGGTGAACCGCGCGGCGATCGCGTGTCGTACCATCGTGTCCGCATGACGCTCTCGCGACGTTCCCCGTCGGACGCCGATCTCTGGCGGCGCCTCGTCTGGTGGTCGCAGGCGTCGGATCGAATGGTCGGCGGCTGCGCCGGTGGCTGTGCGTTGGCCGTCGTGGTGTCCGCGATCCTGCTCGCGCTCGGCGCGCGCGCGCTGCACGTGCTCGCCGTGGCGGCAGCGCTCGGAAGCGCGCTGGAGGGCGCTCGACGCGCGTGCGAGGCGGGGCGGACGCGTGCGCTCGATGCAGCGGCGACGCGCCTCCTGGAGTCGCGTGGGCTGTCGCGCGAGGAGGTCGAGCGGGCCGCTGCGACGCTCCGATCCGGGCGCATCGAGGAGCTCGACGCGAGCCTCGCATTCGAGAGCGATCCGTTTCATCGCGCGATCGAGTCCGTCGTCGGCGGCGCCGATGCGTCGGCGCCGCCGATCTGCGATCCGACCGACGGCGCCCGCGCCGTGGTCGTCGGCCTGGGACAGCGCTGGGCCGCCGTTCTCCGGTTCACGCACGACGATCTTCGCGAGGCCTGCGTACACGAGCGCCTGTTCACCTGGAACGGCGGCGCGGGCCCGCGCCGGCTCGATCTCCCGATCGACGCCGATGAACGCGCGCTGCTCGAACGATCGATCGAGGCGCTCGCGAAGAGCCCCACCTCGACCGACCCGGCAGCTTCGCCCCGGATGCTCGATGACCGCACGCTGGCGATCGGGATCGCCGTCGTGGATCGCACCGGCCACCGGCGCGGGGCGACCGGCGAGGTCGACCTCACGCCGGGGGTGCGCGCTCCGGTGAACGGCGATGGAGGAGGGCCGTACCGGGCGGCCGCGCACCACGCGGAGCAGGTCTGCTCGGAGGTCGCCGTGATCGAGCTCGAAGGGCACCGTCACACGCTCTCGCGCTCCCCGCGCGACGCAGGCGCAGCGAGCGTCCTCGCGCACGTGGTCGTGCACGCTGCCGCCCGAGTCGTGCACCCGCTGGTCCTTCTAAAGCTTCCGCCCGAGGTCAGGAAAGGGCGGCCGCTCCGCGTAGATGGCGCTCCGCTCATCGCGAACGCCCGCCCCAGCTCGGACTGGATCGACGCCGTCGCGACCATCCCCGAGGCTGACCCCGGCCGGCGGGGCGCGCTCTCGGATCGGTGGCTTCGGGCGGCGCTCGCGGAGCACTCGTCGATCGTCGCGTTCGAGCGCCTCGCGGGCGTGCTCTCGGGCCTGGGCGCACCCGAGGCGCTCGTCGATCGCGCGCGGTCGGCGATGGACGACGAGAGGCGCCACGCGCGCGACGCATTCTCGCTCGCCGCGGCGTACAGCGGCGAGATGGTGGGGCCCGGGCCGCTCCCGGTGCCGGACGCGCCGCCGCCTTCGGTCGACGCGCTCGCGATCGAGACGTTCTTCGACGGCTGCGTGGGGGAGACGCTGGCGGCGCGCCAGGCATCCGCTGCGCTCGCCGGCTGCCGCGTGCCGGCCGCGTGCGAGGCGCTCGAACGCGTCGCGATCGACGAGCGCCGGCACGCCGAGCTGGCGTGGGACATGCTCGCCTGGCTCTGGCCGCGCACGTCGGTGCGGGCTCGCGCCGCGATCGCCGAGGCGCCGCTCCCGCCTCCGGCGCTGCGCGGCGCCGGCGAGCGCGATCGGCGCAACGGCGAATGGCTCGCATGGCACGGCTGGCTCACGACGGCCGAGGAGATGGAGATCGAGATCGCCGCGTGGAGCGAAGAGATCGGCCCGCGGCGCGACGCCCTGCCCGCGTTCGCGCGCCGATCCAAGGCGTCGACCGTAAGCGCTGCATGAAGCGCCGTCGGCCCCGACCACGGTCCGTGGTGCGAGATGAGTGCGATGGAACCGGCTCGGTCAGCTCGTCGCGCGCCGCTCTTCCGCGGGAAGCGGAGGAGGCACGGTGCACTGTTCTCCAGGCGCAGGCGACCGGCGTCGAGGAAACGCCGCAAGGGCTGCTGTTGGTTGAGGGCGTAGCCGAGCGCAGTAGAGACGAGGCCGCGCTCGCGGGGACGTGCGTGCTCGGCCCTCACCCACGCGAAGAACGTGTCGACCGGGTGGCGGACGACGGCGTCACGGTGAGCGGCGAGCACATTCTCGAGCAGGCCACGACGTGCTAAGCGCTCGGAGATGGCTTCGGGAATGGGGTTATCGTGCTGCGCACCGCTCGCCCTGGTTATCGCCTGCGCGGCCGAATCCTCGCGCGCGCCCGTCGACGCGGGCACCGACGCGCCGCCCGCTGGCACCGTCACCGCGCGCCCACCGCTCCCGCGTGAGGCCGCCCTCGACGCACGCTTCGTGAAGATCACGCTGCACCGGGAGTTCTACTGCGAGGGGGCGAGCTTTGCGGACTTCAATCACGACGGGGTGACGGATGTCATCGCGGGCCCGGATTGGTACGAGGGTCCGGGGTATGGCACGAGCCATCCCGTGTGGCCGAGGAAAGCCTTCGATCCACACGGCTACTCGGATTGCTTTTTCGAGTTCCCCTACGACTTCGACCACGACGGGTTCACCGACGTCCTCGTCGTCGGCTTTCCGGGGGTGCCCGCGGCTTGGTACCAGAACCCGCGCGGCGGCGACGCGCTCTGGGCTCGTCACGACACGCTGCCGTGGCCGATCGACAACGAGTCGCCCCTGTTCGCCGACATCACCGGCGACGGCGTGCCCGAGCTCGTGCACATGTCGGGGGGCGTGCTCGGAACGTCGTCGCCCGGCGTGGACCCGACCGAGCCGTGGGTCTTCCGGGCGCTCACCGAGAATCGGGGGTACGGCGCGTTCACGCACGGCCTCGGTGCAGGCGACGTCAACGGGGACGGCGCAAGCGACTTGGTCGAGGCGAGCGGCTACTTCACGCGGAGCCCAGAGTCGCCCGACGGCTTGCCGTTCACGCGCGTCGAGCAGCCGTTCGGTGCCGGAGGAGCGCAGATGCCGGTGGTCGACGTGGACGGCGACGGGGACGCGGACATAGCGACCACGCTGGCCGCTCACGGCTACGGGCTCTCCTGGTTCGAGCAGGTTCCAAACGCGGCCGGCACCGCGTTCGTGGAGCACGTCGTCGTTCCGGGGACCACACCCGATGCCGCGTCGAGCGTGTTCATGCACGAGCCGCATGCGCTCGCTCACGCCGACATCGACGGTGACCAGCTCCAGGACCTCGTGAGCGGCGAGCGCTTCTGGGGTCATGTGCCTGCCGGCATGCCGGACTTCGACGCGCCGGCCCGGCTCTACTGGTTCGAGCAGGCGCGAGCGGCGGAACGCATCGACTTCCAGCCCGTTCTCATCGACGACGATTCGGGGGTAGGCACCCAGCTCACGGTCGCGGACGGCAACGGAGACGGCCGGCCGGACATCGTTATCTCGAACAAGAAGGGCGCTTTCGTCTTCCTACAACGCTAGGGCAGAATCCTCGCGCCGATCCAAGACGGCCTCCCCCCGGCGCGAAACTTGTGAAGCGACGGAGGCGAGCTCCCGGTCGCGGGCCCACGGAGCCGCTCCTCGGAACGCGCGCTCATGGCCGGACGCATCCGCATCGGTATCTCGAGCTGGCGCTATGCGCCCTGGCGGGGCGTCTTCTATCCCAAGGGCCTACGGCAATCCGAGGAGCTCGCCTTTGCGGCGCGGCATTTCGACTCGATCGAGCTCAACGGCTCCTTCTATTCGCTCCAGCGAGCGTCGTCCTACGTCGTGTGGCGGAACGCGACGCCGCCGGACTTCGGCTTCGCCGTGAAAGGCAGTCGTTACATTCACGCACGCGTGCGAGAGCGGGCGTTCGGGTAGGGGCCTCGCGGACGAACACGCGATCCCCCGCGGAAGAGTCCCGCCAGGGATCTGTCTCGCCAACGAAGAGGGATTTCGACGCAAAGTCGTAAAATGGACAGAATTTGTTCTTCCTGCGACTGCCTACTGCGGGAAGTTGCCCCGGATCGGCAGAAAAACCGCCATGGCGCCAAGGTCGCCAAGGGGAGAAGAGGAAGTGAAGTCCCGGCATTCCCCCCCTCTCATTTCCCTGGTTTCTTGGCGCCCTTGGCGTCATGGCGGTTCGCTTCCCCCTCCGACTTCCCGCAGTCGTGCTAGCCGCCCGTGATCGACATCGCGCGCAGGAACGCGCGCATGTGGAACTCGCGCTGCTCGTCGGGATAGATGTGCTCCTGCCCGATCGGGCAGGCGCGGCGCGACAGGCACCCTCCGGTCATGCACGTCGCGCCCGGCCCGGCGTCGAGGTGGCCGACGCACGCGGCGACATCGTAGCTGCCAGGGGAGAACGCGGACACGGGGCAGGCGCTCAGGCAGGGCTGGCCGGCGCACGAGATGCAGGGGCTCGCCAGGTCCTCGCGGGGCGGGAGCGACAGCCGCTCCGCGAAGACGAGGGCGGCGCGGTACCCGTGCCAGAGGCCGAATCGCGGGTGGATGAGGATGGCGAGGGGCGACGGGGACAGCGCCTCGACCTGCTGCGCCCAGCGCTGGAACGGCCAGTAGGGAGGGCCGGTGAAGGGAAACAGGGCCGTCGCGCCGAGCTCCGCCGCGAGCGGGGAGACGACCGCGACGGTCCAGTCGTCGAGCGCGAGATCGGGGGCGTCCTTGCGGGCGCGCGAGAACGCGCGCCACATCGACGGGCCGGCGTTGCCGAGCAGGACGAGCGTCCCCGCGGGGAGGTCGCCCGCCGCCGGCACGCCGTCGCCTTCGCGCGGGTGGAAGCCGCCGCGGAGCGGGAGGCCAGCGCGCTCGCAGCGCGAGGAGAGATCCAGCCAGCTGATGGGCATCGCGGCGCGCTTAGGACGCCCGGAGCCTCGCGGCAAGCGAGCCGTGGCGTTCAGTTCACGTCGACGTAGAAGTCGAGGCTCTTCAGGTTCGTGATCGGGCCCTCCCAGATCTCGAACCCGACGGCGACCGCGTTGACCGTGTTGCCGGGCACGCTGATGCCGCGCGTCTGCGCGTCGCGCACGAAGTCCATCACGTCGAACTCGATCTCGTAGCTGTCTTGCCCCTCGGCGCGCACCCAGTTCACGATCGGCAGGCCGTTCACCATCCCGTTCCAGATGTTCCACTTGCCGGGGACGTTCGCGACCTCCACGCCCTGGTGCGCGGCGTTCGGCTGCCCGGCGGGCTGAAAGCGCGTCGGATCGCGCAGCCACACCATGAGATAGCCCTGGAGCTGCGTGCCGTTGCCCATCCAGATGTCGAACGCGGCGTTGTACTGGCCCTCGTTGCCATTTTTCTCCCAGCGCCAGCCGGTGCGCAGGCTCTTGATGGAGCTGCTCGGCGCCGGCAAACCGCAATCCGGCACCTCCCTCACCGAGTATCGGCCGCAAAAGACCGTCGGATACGAGGCGGGCTGACCCATCGAGCCGGCCGAGCCGCTCATGCTCTCCACCGTGAACGACGTACCTTCCCACGACACGGTGTGGCTGCCGAAGCCGGGGCCCCAGCCGTTGGTGATGAGCACGTACGGCGTGCCGTCGCGCGAGACGAGGCCCGTTTCGTACCGCTCGCTCGATTTTCCGGAGCCCTCCATGGCGCCGTTGCCGAGCTCGGAGCCCGGGTTCGCGGTGCCGCCCGCCCCCGCCGTGGTGCTGCTCGCGTCGCCGCTACCCCCGGTACCTGCCGCCGCGCCGCCGCCGGTTCCCGCCGTGGTGCTGCCAGTGCTGCCCGCGCCGCCGGTGCCGCTGGTGACGCCGGCGCCGCTGGTGACGCCGGTGCTTCCCGAGGTCGAGCCGCCGCTGCCACTCGCGGCGTCGCCCGTCGAGGCGCTCGCGTTCGGCAGCCCGCCAGAGCTCGCCGCAGCGCCAGGGTCTCCGTCGTCAGCGTCAGAAGATCCAGAGCAACCGGCGGCGAGTGTCGCCGCCAGCATGAGAAGTGCAAAAGATTCGGCCAAGGTATGTGTGCGCATGGCGCGCAACATACACCTGCATACAGGCGCACGGCGGTGCGCGGCGCCGCCGTGTGCAAAAAAGCAGCGCGTGACTTGAACAATTGCAGCAACAGCGATGGCGTCACCACGCGACTCGAAAAATGCGGCGTGCGCCGCGTCTCGCGCTTCGTGGACTTGACGTCGCTCCGGCGATCTCGACGCTTTGCGTGTTCGCGTGGGAGCGCCGCTCGACATCGTTTTGCGCCCTCTGCGCCCATCGAGGGTCAGAGTCGCCAGAGAGACGCTCACACCGTGTCTCGCTGATCTTCATCGATGCTTCGAGTCGCCCGGCGACGGATGAGGCCGTTGATTGCGGAGATGAGCGCGTTGCGGGAAAACGTCGAACCGGGTGATCGAGTGCGCGCGCTCCTCCCCGGTTCCCGCGTTCTGGTCTAGAGTGCCGTCGTGCCCCGGAGGCTCCACTGTCGGCTCGGGACGGCGGCAAAGTCCCCTCTCCCCCGCGCGTTCGCTCGCGCCGGACGCGCACCCGCGAGCGTGCCATGAGCCTGCCGCGCCCGCGGGTCACGCTCCACTTCGCCCAGACGCTCGACGGCCGGATCGCGGCCCGGGACCAGCGCGTCATGCTCAGCACACCCGCCGGGATGGTGTGCGCCCACCGGGCGCGCGCGGAGCACGACGCGGTGCTCGTGGGGATCCGCACCGTCGTGATCGACGATCCGCGGCTGACCCTGCGCGGGTGCGAAGGGCGCCAGCCGATGCGCGTGGTGCTGGCGAGCGCCCTCGGCGTGCCGGAAGGGGCGCGCCTGCTGCAGCCGCCCGGCAGCGGGCAGCCGGCCGGCGGGCGCGTGGTCGTCTTCGGCGCCGCGGGGCGCGCGCCGCGCGCGGCGCAGGCGTGGCTCGAGGAGCGCGGCGCGGAGGTGATCGTCGTGCCCGCGGACGCCAGCGGCCTCGTCTCGCTGCCGCACGCGCTGGCCGAGCTCCACGCGCGCGGCGTGCGGCGGCTGCTCGTCGAGGGGGGCGGCGCCGTGCTCACCTCGTTCCTGCGCGCGCGCCTCGCCGACCGCGCGGAGGTCGAGATCGCTCCGCGTTTCCTCGGCGACACGGCGATCCCCGCGGTCGGCGCGCTGGGAGAGGCGCCGCTCGCGTCGGCGATCGACCTGCGCGAGCCGGCGGTCGAGCTCCTCGGGGGCAACGTGCTGCTGCGAGGGGAGGTGCGTTATCCCGACTGACGCGCCCGCGCCGCCCGGGGCCATCGCGCCGAGCGACGCCGCCCCGCCCCTCGCCCGGGAGCTCTGGTTCGTCCGGCCAGGGCTCGTCGAGGTGCGCCCGGGGGCCCCGCCGCGCGCGCCCGGGCCCGGCGAGGTCGTGGCGCGCGCGCTCGCGTCGGGCGTGAGCCAGGGGACGGAGCTGCTGCTCTTCCGCGGCGAGGGGCCGACGCCGTTCGACCCGTCGCTCGACGCTGAAGGCGCGCCGACCTACCCGCGCCGCTACGGCTACGCGTGGGTCGGCGAGGTCGTCGCCCGCGGCGAGGGCGCGGCGCTCGGGCCGGGCGACCGCGTCTTCGCGCTCGCGCCCCACGGCGATCTTCACCTGCTCGAGCCGGGCGCGGCGCGCGGCCTGCCCCGCTCGATCCCGGCCGAGCGCGCGGTGCTGGCCGCGAACCTCGAGACGGCGATCACGTGCGTGTGGGACGCGGGGGTGGGGCTCGGAGACGCCGTTGTGGTGCTCGGCGGCGGGGTCGTCGGGCTGCTCATCGTGGCGCTCGCGCGGCGCGCCGGGGCCGTGGTCCGGCTCGTCGAGCCGAGCGAGCGGCGGCGCCAGGTCGGCCTCGCGCTCGGCGCCGCCGCGGCGCTCCGGCCCGAGGACGACCGGCTGCGCGGCGACGCGGACGCCGTGATCGCCGCGACCGGCCATCCGGAGGAGCTCGACCGCGCGATCGCGCACGCGGCGCGCGAGGCGACGGTGACGGTCGCGTCGTTCTACGGGGCGCGGACGAGCCCGGTCGCGCTCGGCGCGGAGTTCCACCGCCGGCGCCTGCGCCTGCGGGCGAGCCAGGTCTCGACGATCCCGCCGGAGCGCGCGCCCCGCTGGGACCACGCGCGGCGCTTCGCGCTCGTCCGCGCCCTCCTCGAAGACCCGGCGCTCGACGCGCTGCTGGACCCGTCCGTCCCGCTCGACGCGGCGCCGTCCGTGTACGCGGAGCTCGCGGCCGAGCCCGGGGCGCGGCTGCAGACGGTCTTCCGGTACGGCGCGCGATCGGCTACGCGAGAGGCACCCTAGAAGTCAGAGGCCCGCCACCGCCATGTTCCTCCTCGGCGTCAGCGATCACGTGATGATCGCGCACAGCTTCTCCGATCCGTTCTTCGGCCCGGCGACCCGGATGCACGGCGCGACGTACTCCGTCGAGATCGAGATCCGCGCGAAGGCGCTCGGCCCGCACCACGTGGTCATGGACATCGGCGCGCTGCACGCGTCGCTGCGCCGGGTGCTCGACACCATCGACTACACGAACCTCGACGAGCACCCGGCCTTCCCCGGGCGCACCTCCACGACCGAGCGCGTGGCCGAGCACGTGGCCGGGCTCCTCGCCGAGGAGATCGCGAGGCTGCCCGCGGCAGAGGCGCCGCTCCCGGGATCGACGCTGAGGGTGCTCGTCCGGGAGTCGCCGTCGGCGTACGCGGGCTTCGAGCGCGACCTGTAGCGCCGGCCGCGGCAGCGCGGGCGCGCGGCGGGGCTCGTTGCCGCGCGCCGCGAGGGCGGCTATCAGGCCGGGCCGCTCCCCTGACCCATGCGCATCGCCTGGATCGTCTACGGCGCCCTCGACCAGACAACGGGCGGCTACATCTACGATCGGCTCGTCGTCGAGCGGCTGCGCGCCCGGGGCGACGCCGTGGAGGTCGTGTCCCTCGATCCGGCGCCGCCGTCGCGGGCGCTCGCCGGCCTCGCCCTCGCGCGGCGCCTCGCCCGGATCGACCCCGCCGTGGTGGTCGGCGACGAGCTCTGCTTCCCTGAGCTCCTGCCGGCGTTCGCGGCGCTGCCGCGGCGGATCGCGCGCGCGCTCCTCGTGCACCACCTGAGCGCGTGGGAGCTCCCGCCCGGCCCGCGGCGCGCGGCGCTCTCGCTCGCGGAGGCGGCGGTGATCCGCCTGTGCGACGCGCACCTCGCGACGAGCGCGACGACCGCGGCGCGGCTCCGGCGCGAGCTCGGGCTCGCCCGGGTCGACGTGGCGACGCCGGGCGCGGACCGGCTCCCCTTGCTCCCCCGCGCCCGGCGGGACGGCGGCCCGCTGCGGCTCCTGTTCGTGGGGAGCTTCATCCCGCGCAAGCGGCTGCTGGAGCTCCTCGCGGCGTTCGAGCGGGTCGGGAGCGCGCATGCCACGCTCGTGCTCATCGGGGACGCGGCGCGCGACCCGGCCTACGCCGGGCGGGTGCGCCGCGCCATCGCCGGCTCCGCGTTCCTGCGGGCGCGCGTCTCGGCGCCCGGCGTGCTCGGGGACGAGGCGCTCGCGGCCGAGCTCGCGGCGGCGGACGGCCTCGTCCTGCCCTCGTCGCTGGAGGGCTACGGCATGGTGCTCACGGAGGCGGTCCGGGCCGGCGTTCCGGTGCTCGCCGCCCGCGCCGGCGCGATCGCGGAGGTGGTCCAGGACGGCGCGGAGGCGCTGCTCTGGGACGACGTCGAGGGCCCCGCGCCGGCGCTCGCCCGCTTCCTCGAGGACGGCGCTCTCCGGGCGAGCATGAGCCGCGCGGCGGCCGTCCGGGCCGCGACGCTGCCCACCTGGGACGGCACCGCGGCCGCGGTGCGCGCGGCGCTCGCGCGCGCGGCGGCGCGGATGAGCGGATGACCGGCCCGGCGAAGAGCGGGCAGGATCGCGCCGCGCCGGGGCGCCGGGCCGTCACGCCCCCGCGAGCAGCGCCGCCGCCTCGTCCTTCAGCCGTCGCGTGAGCGCCGCGTCGTCGCGGGCCCCGCGCGCCACCTCCGCCGCGTCCCGCGCCTCGCCCAGGCGGACCCGCACCTCGACGTCGTCGAAGCCCGGCAGCGCTGCCTGCAGGAGCGGCGCCAGCGTGGTGATCCCGCGGCGCTCGGCCCACCGCGTGATGGCCAGCCGCTTCGCCCGCGGCGAGTGCACCCCCGAGACGATCGCCACGGCGGCGCGCCCTCCCGCCGCCGCGGCCGCGCGCAGCAGCGCGCCGGCGCTCGGCTGCCACGCCGCGAGCAGCGCGTCGCCCTCGCCCGCGAACGCCGGATCCGCCTCGATGCGCCCCGCCGGGAAGTGCAGCAGCGCGCCCCCGCGGCGCAGGTGCCGCAGCGCGCGGCGCACGCTGGCCGACCGCGCCGCGAGCGCGGGCGCGCCGCCCTCGTCGATCGGCACGAAGAGCAGCCGCCGGCTCACGTGGGGCAGCGCCCGCAGGAACCGCCGATCGGCCGCGACGATCATGAGGTCTTCCCGGCCGAGCGCCGCCATGAGCGCGAGCGCGTCGTAGGCGCCGGGGTGGTTCGACACGACGAGCAGCGCCCCGCGCGACGGCGGCGCCGCGTCGGCCGTCCAGCGCGCCCCGAAGCCGGCGAGCGCCTCCCGCGCCGCGACGTGGAGCCCCGCCTCGCCGGTGCGCCGATCGAAGCGCGCGAGCACGCGCCCGAGCGGCCACGAAGGGACGGCGAAGGCCGCGCGCCCGGCCCGGCGCACCCACGCCGGCGCCCCGCCGAGGCCGAGCGCCGCCACCATCTCCGCGCCGGACAGGTTCGCGAGCTCTCGCTCCAGCGGCTCCGTCATGTCCGCGTCTTACTCCGTGTCGGCGCCGCCTCGCCAGCGCCTGCGCTCCGCCCGCCCGACATCGTCCAGCGCGATGGGGCGCGTCCTCTGTCGCCTGTCGGGTTTGCCTCGGGGCGCGCCGCCTCTGTATGAAGGGGGGCATGAACGCCACGCCCCCTGCCATGGAGGACGCGATCGGCCGCGGCGAAGCGGCCGCGCGCCCCCGGCGGACGCTCGCGGATCTCCCGGGGCCTCCGGGCTTGCCTGTGCTTGGCAACCTGCTCGCGCTCCACCCCGACCGCTGGCACCTCGAGTTCGAGCGGTGGTGGCGCGCCCATGGAGACCTCTTCGTCGTGCGGATGGGCCGGCAGCCGGTCCTCGTCGTCGTGGATGGCGAGCTCGTGCGCGACGTGCTCCAGCGCCGCCCCGCGGTGTTCCGGCGGGTGCGCGCCATCGAGGCCGTCTCGCGCGAGGCGGACATGGTCGGGCTGTTCTCGGCGGACGGCGACGCGTGGCGGAAGCAGCGGCAGCTCATCCACCCGACGTTCCACCCGAGGCATGTCGAGGGCTTCTTCCCGAGCATCCGCGACATCACCGGCCGGCTGCGCGAGCTCTGGGCGCGGGCGGCCGACGAGCGCGCCGCCCGCGACGTGCTCGGCGATCTCATGCGCTACTCGGTCGACGTCACCTCGTCGGTCGCCTTCGGCCGCGATCTCAACACGCTCGAGCGCGGGGCGGACGCGCTCCAGGAGCACCTCCAGCGCGTGTTCCTCGGGCTGAACCGGCGGATGCTCGCGCCGCTGCCCTACTGGCGCTACCTGGGCCTGCCCGCCGACCGCGCCTACGACCGCGCCCTGGTCGCGGTGAAGCGGCTCATCCTCGATCTCGTGACCGCCGCGCGGCGCGAGATCGAGGGCGGCGCGGACCGGCCCGCGCGCCCGCGGACGCTGCTGGAGCTCATGATCGCCGCGCGGGACGGCGAGGACCCGAGGGCGCGCCTCTCGGACGCCGAGGTCTACGCGAACGTGCTCACGATGCTGCTCGCGGGCGAGGACACCACCGCGAACACCCTCGCGTGGATCCTCTATTACCTGGGCTCGCGCCCCGACGTGCAGGCGCGCGCCCGCGAGGAGGTCGATCGCGTGCTCGGCGGCGGCCTGATCCCGACGCTGGAGCAGTGCAAGCGCCTCGAGTACACGGCCGCCGTCACGCAGGAGACGCTGCGCCTGCGCTCCGCCGCGCCGCTGCTCTTCCTCGAGGCGAACCACGACACCGCGGTGGGCGACGTGGCCGTGCCCGCTGGCGCCGGCGTCGTGGCGCTCACGCGCGCGACAGGGAGGAAGCCAGAATATTTCGGTGATCCGGAGTCGTTCCGCCCCGAGCGCTGGCTCGGGGGCGCGCCGTCGACGCTACCCCACGAGCCGAGGATGGCGCTCGCGTTCGGCGGCGGGCCGCGCGTCTGCCCGGGGCGCGCGATGGCGCTCCTGGAGTGCGCGGTGACGGTCGGCATGGTGCTCCGGAGCTTCACGGTGCACCTCGCGGATCACACCGCGCCGGTGCAGGAGCGGATGGCGTTCGCGATGCAGCCGGAGGGGCTGCGCATCCGGTTCACGAAGCGCGCGAGCGCGTGAGATCACGAAGCGCGTGAGCGCGGGGCCTCACGATTCGCTCGCGCGTGGCGTCCAGGCGCCGGCGCTCGGCCTCACTGCACCTTGGCGAGGGCCGCGTCGTAATCGGGCTCCTGCGCGATCTCCGGCACGAGCTCGACGTGGAGCACCTTGTTCTGCTCGTCGAGCACGAGGACCGAGCGCGCGAGCAGGCCGGCGAGCGGCCCGTCGACGAGCGTGACGCCGTACTTCTGGCCGAAATCTCCCCGGAACGTCGACAGGCCTTCCGCGTTCGAGATGCCCTCGGACGCGCAGAACCGGGTGTGCGCGAACGGCAGGTCCGCCGAGATGTTGAGCACCGTCACGCCCGGGAGCTTCTCGGCGCGCTCGTGGAACGTGCGCACGGATCTCGCGCAGACGGGGGTGTCGACGCTCGGGAAGATGTTGAGGATCTTCTTGCCGGAGTACGACGAGAGCTTGCGCTCGGAGAGATCGGTCTTCACGAGCGTGAAGTCGGGGGCGGTCGCGCCGACGGACGGCAGCTCGCCGGCGGTGTGGATGGGGCTTCCCTTGAACTTGGTCTCAGCCATGGTCACATCCTCCTGTGTGCTCTGTGCAGCTGTGCGGCAGCGCCTCTCGTAGGCGCGCCGAGGGCGGACGCCAAGCAGAACCAGCCAGGCTGCCCCGGCCGGAGCTCGGCTCGTGTGGCGTGCGGGCGCTGCGCTGGCCGGGCGGTCTTGCCCGGGCGAGCGGCGCGCGAGCGTCGATCGCTCGCGCGGTGGGACGCGCGATCAGCGGACGGGCGAGCGATGGACCAGCGGAAACGGCTCGACCTCGCCGTCCTCGGGGTTCGTCGAGTCCCTGCTGTACCCGATCTCCTGTTCGTCCGTCGTGATGACGAAGGGGCCCCCGATCTCCTCTGGCTCCACCCTGTCTTCGTAGTCTTCGGTGGTGTCGCCCCTGCCCGATGTCGCCGAGGCGACGTACTGCTCGGCGATCTGCTCGGCGAGCTCGTCGAGCACCTCGGGGGGGCCGTCGCCCGGGTCGGGGATGAACGCATCCCGGCTCTCCGCGCGACCGGCGCTCCTGCGCGCCGCCTCCATGAAATCATGGCTGTGGTTCCTGCTCGTGGCCCGCAGGGAGCTGTCTCGCTTGGTCTGCATGGATGATCTCCTCGCTCGGCGGCGCGCTCTCACGCGCTCTCGGCGTCGCCGCCCTTCCGCTGTTCTGATGGCGAGGGATGCACCGCGTGTACCATGAAGCTGGATGGCCGATCCGCGCGCGCCATGGCGAGCGGATGGGACCGTTGTTCGCTTCCTGCGAGGTGCGCGCTGCGTTTGCGTGGGATGCGTGGTGCGTCGTGCCACAGCGGTCGCGATGGGCCGGTGGCACGATGCCCCGGCCCCGCGCCGCCCTTACCAGTCGAGCTCTTCGCGGATGGCCTCCGCGAGCTGCTGGGCCATGTCCCGGTTCTTCTTCGCGCTCGGGTGCCAGTCGCAGCCGAGCCCATCTGTATCCTTGGCGTGCGGGGGGAACTCGAGGAAGCGCACACGATCGTCGCCGTCGGCGGTCCGGTCCTCCACCACCTGGCCGATGTAGTCGCGTGCCCTGCTGAGCGCCTCGGCGCCTTCCGGGTACGAGTCGCTCAGCATGGGCCCGATGGTGCAGAAGATGAACGCCTCCGGATAGTTCGTCCTGACCGTCTCGACGAGGCCCGCGTAGGCCTCCGTGAACGGCCCGCGGAACTGGGCGTCGCCCGGGACGTTGATGCTGAAGTCGTTCGTGCCCAGGTTGATCACCACGACCTGCGGCACCCAGGACGAGAAGTCCCATGCGGGCTGCTCCTCGTCGGCGATCGTCCGGCCGTAGATCTCGGGCATCGTGGGCGCGACTTCACCGTTGTAGTTCCGGTACACGCCTCTTCCGGACCAGGCGACGATCGTGGTGTCGGCCTGGAGCAGCCGGCCCGTCAGCGCGCTGTAGGCGAGGTAGTTGTTCTCCGTATCGCTCGTGAACGGGCATGTCTCGTCGGCTCCATCCACGCCGTAGCCGGCGGAGATCGAGTCGCCGATCACCTCGATCCGGCGCGCGGGCGCCGCCGGGACCGGCAGGAGCGCCTCGCCCTGCTCCGGGACGAACTCGAGGAACTGCGACACGCCGACCAGCGGCTCGGTGCGGCGGTGGAGCACGAGGTCGTGCTCGCCGTCGGGCAGCCCTTCCGCGACGGTGTAGAGCTCCTTCTCGCTGTTGACCTTGAGGACGCCCTTCGCCTCGCCGTCGATCACCACCTGGAAGAAGTTGGATTGCGCCGCGGTCGACTCGTCGTTGAAGCGGACGCCGATCGACGTCCCCGAGAACCGCGTGACGATCGCGCTGCCGGCCCAGGAGAAGCGGGGGCCCTCGGCGTTCGTCGTATCGAAGCGCCCGATGAAGCGGATGGTGTCGTCGGAGGGATCTTCGCCGCCCGCGCCGCTCGTGCTCGACGAGGTCGTGCCGGGATCCGCGCCTCCGCCGCCTCCGCCGCCTCCTCCGCCTTCGCCCGTGCCGCCGCCGTCGCCGCCCGTGCCGGAGACGCTGCTCGAGGTCGGTGAGCCACCGCCCGAGCCCGTCGTGCCAGCCGTTGCATTCGAGTCATCGTCACCGCAGCCGGCCAGCGCCGACCAGGCGATGCAGCAGATGGAAGCGAGCCTCGGGAGATTGGAGTAAGCTTGTCGTTTCATGCGCGCGAGGATGCTCTAGGTCCGTGGCGCGGACAACTCGAATTTCCTCCTGCGCGCAGGGGCAGACACCGCAGCGCGGGCGTCGAGCTGCGGAGATCGGTTGATCTCAGTTCCAGGTCCGGTCCTGGCTCTGGTACCTGGAGCGGCCGCCGTCCTCGGCGGGGGAGCGCTCGTGGCCCTGGCCTTGCGAGGCGCGCACGTCGTCGCGCTCGTGGACGCGGGTCGAGTACCCCTGCGGGATCTCGTCGCCCATGAAGCGGCCGAACCCGGGCCGGCGCTCCGGGCGATTGTAGATGTCGCCGTATCCGCTGCGTTCCTCGCCGCGGCCGCGGCCCTCGCGCTCCTCGCCGCGGCCCTGGTAGCCGCGACCGTCGTCGCGTCGGCCGTCATGGTGGCCAGGGGCGTTTCTCTCGTCGCCGCCTCGATACCGATCCTGGTCCTCGCCGCGCCCGTAGCCGTGGCTGCGATACTGATCCTCGCGGCCCTGGTGGTCGCCTCGTGTGTAGCCGCGGCCCTGGTAGCGCTCGCGGTCCTGGTAATCGTCTCGCCCGTAGTCGCGGCCCTGGTAGTCGTCTCGCGCATAGCCGCGGCCCTGATAGTCGTCTCGCGCATAGCCGCGGCCCCGGTCGTCGTCTCGCCCGTGGTCGTCGCCCTGGTAGCGCCGGCTCTGGCTCTCTTCGTCGCGGCCGCGGTCGTGGCGACCATAGCCGCCGCGGCCCTGCTCCTCGTCCGGTCCGGAGAAGCCGCGGCCCGCGTCGCGGCCGTAGTAGCCGCGGTTCTCGTCGCGGCCGTAGTAGCCGCGGTTCTCATCGCGTCCTCGCTGCACCGAGCCGAACCCTCTTCGCTCGTCCTCGCCGCCCCGCCCGCTGAAGTGATCGTCTCGCCCGCCGATCCGCTCCCACGAGGGGCTGTCCTGTCCGTAGGCGCGGCGCTCCTCGGGCTCGCGGTAGCCGTGCGCGCCGGCGCCCCCCTGCTCCTGCCAGCGCCTCTCGGGTCCGCCGCGGTCGTCCCGTGCCTGCTGACCGCCCGCCCTCCACGGGTCTCTGCCGTCTCCTTGCCCTTGCTGACCGTACGGCCGCGGCAGCTGGCCCAGCTCTCCCTGCCGGCTGCCGCCGCTCTGGTTCGCGTAGTTGCCGCGGCTGTACGACCCTCGCTCGAACGCGTCGCGGTCCCCCTCGTGACCGCGGAGTCCGCGCTGATCGTCGTCCCTCGGCGCGCGCCACCGCTCGTCCCGCTGACGCCAGTCGTCGCGCGGCCCCTCGTCACGGAAATCCCGGCCCTCGTAGCGATCTCGTGCCATCTCGCTCTCCCTCTGGGTGCTGGTGAACAACTCTCGAGCCTCACGGAGGCGGTCCCCTCCGTGAGCAGCGGGCTCACCCGTTTCCACCTGTTCGGCTTCAACAACTTCAGCAACCGACGTGCCCAGTTGAAACCCGGTCGAGGGGAGAGGAGCGCCGGCGCCCCGACAGACGGCCTCGCGGCCGGATCCCGCCGCCGCGCGACAATGCGCCACACGCTGGGGCAAGCTGTCACGCAGGCGCGGCTCGTGTCATCGAGGACGAGCTCGCCGGGCCGGCTCAGCGGCCCAGTCCGGATCCGGGGCAGGGAACCAAGGGAAGCAGGAAGCAGCGAAGATGAGCGCCGCGGGCAGCGGCGCTCACCCGGAGCTCAGTAGCGCGTCTCGCAGGGGTGCTGATCGGCGAACGCCTTCACGGCGGTCTTGTTGGACGACCACGGGAAGTTCCGATCGGTGATCGACCACGAGAGCGCGCCCGCATACCCCATGTTGTAGAGGTCGCCCACGAACTTGTCGTAGCGCACGTCCATCTCGGCCATGTTGATGGGGAACTCGCCCATCACGACCGGCTTGTCCGTGAGGCCGTACTCGGAGAGGGGCTTGTTGTACGGGAAGTAATCGTTGACCCAGCCGTACATATGGACCTGGTAGAAGTCGACGTCCGAGCGTGTCCACGCCTGACCCCACTTGATGGCGGCGCTGCCGACGCTCACGGGCGCGGCGGTCTCTCCCCTCAGCACGGCGGCCGACTCCTTGGCGAGCGCCTCCATCTGCTGGTGTGTGACGAGATCGAACTTGCTGGAGTCCCCCTCGAACGCCGGGTCGCCGTAGAGGCTCGGCCCGGTCATCGCCCACTCGGGCTCGTTGATGACGTCCCAGGCCAGCATCCGATCGCGGTGCGGGCTCGACGCCACGGTCCGAGCGATGGGCCGGACGACGTTCTCGATGAGCTTGGCGCGCCGGCCCGCGTCCGCGACGAGGGGCCCCATGCTCCAGACGGACAGGCCGTTCGGCGGGTTGTGCGATGTCTTGTAGAAGCCGTCGAAGGAGAACAGCGTGAACATCACGTTGACCTGCGCCTGGTCCGCGAGCTCGAGCGCCGCCAGGATGTCCTGCGTCGAGGTGCCGCCGAGCCCGGTCGGATTGCCCTGTCCGTCGAAGTTGATCTGGTCCCCGTAGAAGCGGGGGTAGATCCACCAGCGGACCACGTCCACGCCGTTGGCGCGCATGTCCTGCAGATCGGCGAGCACCTGGCTCTTCTTGCCTGAGATGCCCGCCTGGCTCCACTTGGACTGACCGCCGAAATCGGCGCCGAAGTCGCGCCAGGCGTAGTTCACGCCGTACATGAAGCGAAGGCGGCAGGCGATCTCGACCCCTGCCTCGAACGGACATTCGTCCTCGTCCGCGCCGGCGCATTCGCTGGGCTCTCCCCCGCTGCTGGTGCTGCTGCCGGCCACGGGATCGCCGCTGCCCGTGCTCGCGGGCCCGCCGGTGGGCTCGCCGGCGCCCGCGCCGGAGCCCGTGGATGTGCCGGCGCCCGCGCCGGAGCTCGCAGGCGTGCCGGCGCCCGCACCGGAGCTCGCCGGTGTGCCGGCGCCCGAGGAGTTGCTCCCGGTGGGGCCGCTGTCCCCCGCTTCGCCGCCGGCGCCGCCCTCGCCGCCGCCGTCCAATCCGTCGCCACAGCCGAATCCAGCCACGGAGAGCTGGAGAACCCCGACAAGAAGAAGCCAGTTGCGCATGCCCGATTATCACCAGAAACGCGCGCCGGACCAGCCCGAACTCTTAATCGGTTCAGTGACTCACTGCGCAACGTTCTGCTCTTGCTACAAGATCGTGGTCGCAGCGGCCCTGACGAAGATCACGTGAACTTCGAAGGGCACCGGCGGTATCGCCGCTTACCTGGACGGCCCGCGCGGCCTCGGGTGGATCCCCATGTACGCGGCCGCGCTCTTCGCCGAGGGATCGTCCGGGTAGCGCTCGATGAGGTCTTCCGCGAGGCTGCGGGCCTGGCCGATCCGGTCCAGGCGCACGAGCGCCCGCACGCGGAGCAGGCCGCGCTCGGCGGCGCGGGGGCTGTCGCCGAAGTCGCGCGACGCCTCGTCGTCGAGCCGGAGCACCTCCTCGGGGTTGGTCGTCAAGGCGGCGCGCATGCGGTCGATGAGGCTGGCCTCGGGGTCGGTGTCCGGCGCCGGCGCCGACTCCTGCGCTGCGGCGCTCACGGTGGCAGTGGCCGGCGGGGGAGCGGGGGGGATGACGGGCGCCTCGTCGCGGCGCTCCGGCTCGCGGGCCACGCGGGGCTCGGCGCTCGGCGGGCGCGCGTTCGGCGCGCGGCGTTCGTCGCGATCCGCGAAGAGCAAGGCCGCCGCGGCGAGAGCGGCGACGGGGAGGCCGATGAGCAGCGCGCGGCGAGCGCCGGACGGTCGGGGGGCGTCCACGGCGGCGAACGTAGCGCGGAGGAGCGGCCGGCGGTAGCGGACGGAGCGAGCGGGGCGCGAAAGAAGGGGAGAGCCGCCGAGGTGCGATGGCTGCCGCCGTCCGCGCGACCTCGGGCCGGCCCACGTCGAGGTGTTCCCCACGCGACTGGCGACCGACCAGCACGTCAGCGCCTCGACGCAGAGCCAGGCCCTCGCCGTCGTCAGCTTCGTCTATACCCACGTCCTCGCGCTCCCCCCCTCGCGCAGCACGTCGATTTCACCCGCGCGAAGCGCCCCGCGCGCCTCGCCGCGATGCTACCGACGGTGTTCGACAGGTCTACCCTGCGGCGCTGGACAGCATTGGGGCCTTGCAGCGCAGCGCCAATACGTGAGATTTCTCGTGAGAGGGCACAGAGAGCGACGAGCTGGACAGGCCTGGTCTGCTGGCTTCGGTTGGCAGTCGATGGATAGTTAGCCGGACTTTCCCAATGGACGCATGGTCAAGGTACGGATCCCCACTCTACCTGCTCCTTCTGCATGCGAACTTCCTCGACGAGCCGCCGGAGCGGCGGCATGCGTTCGCGCGGCAGTTCTTGGATGCGGCGACGTCTCTCCCCGATCGCGAGCTTGGCTACTGGCTCAACGGATCGTGGCGCGAGCAGCTGACGGCGGCATGGATCATCGCGGCCCGTCGGCTCCCCGCGTTTCGAGGCGTGATCGGCGAGAGGCTGCTCGCCAGCGCGACCTGCTATGCGGGACAGGGCTTCTCTGTCGCGACCGCGCGCTACGAGGATCACCCTGCGTCCGATGCGCTGACGCTCTACCTCCAGTCGTACTTGCCGGTCGGTGATCGCGAGTACGATCAAGAGTGGGCTGTGGGATCCTTGGTATGGCTCGACGCTCGCCTGGCCGCGGATCGCGCGGCGCGCTTTCTGAAGGCCCCTGAGCTCTGGAAGGTATCCGAGCACGGCCGGGAGCTGGGTGCGTTGGATCCCGGACGCGGCGTGGCGCGGGTCGCGCGTGCCATGGCCTTCCTGGACGAGCTCGGCGCCAGCGAGGTCAGCTGACGCGCGCCCGCGTGGCGCGCTGGCCGCGCGTGCGCACGTCACCTTCGGAGCGCCGCATCCGCCGTCAGTACACGGCCGTGAGCATGGGCAGCGCCTCGTACCGCAGCCCAATGTTTGACTTGATCGCGGGATCCTCGCTCTGGAATGTACGGAGCTCGGCTTCGTCGCGGACGGCAACGATGCCGACGCCCCATCCGCCCGCCGGGTCGGCGACCGGTCCGAAGGCGATCACGTGGCCCTCGGCGAGCTTGCCGCGCCAGTATTGGCCGTGCGCCTGCATGACCGCGCGCTCATCCGCCGTCATGTCCTGCATGAAGGTCGCGCGCGACGGGAGCAGCCGACAGAGAAAGAAGCGCGGCTCCGGTTGCGGCGCGACGTGGTTCGTGAGCCAACCCAGGACGCGCTCCCAACCTGCCGCGTGGCTCTCGCACGATGCCACACGACCGCCAAATCCAGCGTGTCGGACCGTGAGGCGCGTACCCGTCTCGATGGCGTCGAGGAGATAGGAGACCGTCGTCGGAGGCGCGTCCGCATCCCATGACGGTTCCCATGTCTGGACGAGCCTTCGAGGCGGATCGAGCTCGAGAACTCTGCCGCCGACATGGAATGGCTTCCCGTCTGCCCCCACGCCGTCGGTCCGCCAGGCCCCTCCGGCGCGGAGGTCGATCGTGAAGGCGGTCGTGCGATACATCTCCGCAGAACCCCACCACTTCGTCAGCTCGTCGGTCGTCAGCGCGCGGAAGACGCGCTCTGGCGGCGCGGCGATCTCGATGCGAGCGAGGATTGTCCCTTGCGCGACATCGGCGATCGAACGGGCTCGGGAGCTCTTGGCTGTCATGTATCCTCCAGGTAACGCTTCAGCGACTCGAGATTGCGACCCCAGAACGCGCGGTAGCCCTCGAGCCATGCCATCGCCTTCTGCAGCGGCGCGGGGCGCAGCGTGTAGAGCCGCTCGCGCCCGACCTTCTCCTCGGTCACCAGCCGCGATGCCTTGAGCACGCGGAGGTGCTTCGAGATCGCCGGGCGGCTCTGAGAGAAGTCGGCCGCGATCTCGTTCACCGGGGCAGGACCCGCGCGCAGACGATCGAGGATCGCGCGACGGGTTGGATCGGCGATGACAAAGAACACATCGACGTCGGCTTTCGCGGGCGACATATAGGTAACCAGTGGGTTACCAGTATCGTGGTGGCCTGAGCTTGTCAAGCGCTTCGAGGAGCCTCCCGCGCGCCGGTCGTGCGCCGCGTGAGATCGGCAGAGCAGACCCCCTGCTTCGGCACCAGCTCGCCTGGAGCGACAAGCGGGTTGAAACCGCCGGAAGAGCGCAGAATTCGAACCGCCGAGCGCCATAAGACGCCAAGATCTTTGTGTTTTTCTTGGCGTCCTTGGCGCCTTGGCGGTTCACTTCTCGCTCGATCGAGCGATGTGATCGAGCTTCTCGCGGGCTGTCTTGCGCCGATTGCCCAACAGGCGTCTGGCACCGGCCGCGCTTCGCGCTGCGGCGGACCGCGACGGCCGGCAGGTCAGAAGTCGTCGCGGAGGCGCACGGTGTCGAGCTCGCGCCGGAGCATTCGCTGAAAGATGCCCGGCGCCACCCACGAATAGACGCAGATCCCGAGCCAGGCATACCCGATGAGCTGGGCGCCCGCCGGGCGGTCCAGGTCCTCGAGCGCGAGGCGGAGGACGCGCTGCGCGACGTACGCGGCGAGGAGGACGAGCATCGCGCTCGGACCGAGCCCCGCGAGCACCGAGCTCACCCGGAACCAGACGCCGAGGAGCAAGCTCTCGCGGGCCTTGATGGCGGCGAGGAGCCTCAGCGCGTCCGGATCGCTCACGTCGGCGCGGATCGCCCAGACCGCGTGCTCGCGCGCGCCGCTCACGTCCCCGCGCCGGAGGAGCACGTGCCCCATGAGGACGAGCGCGTCGGCGTGCTCGGGCTCGGCCTCCAGCGCGGCGCGCGCCCAGCGCTCGGCCTCGTCGACGCGGCCGCGCGCGAGGTGCGCATCGCCGAGGGCGACGAGCGTCTCGATGTCGTCCGGGTCGAGCTCGAGCGCCTGGGTCAGGAGCTCGGCGGCGCGATCGTCGCGATCCTGGTACCGCTCGACGGCGGCGAGGCCGCGCAGGGGCGCGGGCTCCGACGGATCGAGGCCTCGGGCCGTCTCGAAATGCTCCCGCGCCTCGCTCGGCCTCCGGTGCGCGAGCAGGATGCGGCCGAGGACCAGGTGCGCGAGCGGCGACTCGGGGGCGAGTCCGCGCGCCGTCTGCGCCTCGATGAGCGCCGCCCCGAGCCGCTTCAGCCGCAAGAGGGCCACGGCGAGCAGCGCGTGCGCGCGCGGCGCGTCCGGATCGAGCGTGAGCGCCCGGCGGAACCAGTCGATCGCGGCCGACAGCTGCCCGCGATTCAGCGCGCTCACCCCCAGGTCGGTCGCGCGGTCGGCGTCGTCTTGTCCCGCCATCACATCACCACGATCCCGAGCCAGTTCGAGGCATCGAACGCGGCGCGCACGACGTGATCCCGGGCGATGGCGGCCGCGATGGCGACCGCGGCGCCCTGGCGGACGCGCCCGCCGAAATGCTCGTAGATCCCGAAGCTCCGGTGCTGCGACGTATAGAGCCAGTAGGCGGCGCCGAGCTTCGCCGCCGTGATGATCACGAACGCATAGGCGAGGGAGCGATCGGGCAGGTGGAGCGCCGAGATGATCAAGGCGCTCAGCTGGGCGAGCACGACCGCCGCCACCGGCGTGAGCGCGGCGATGAGCGCTTCGCGCCGGAAGCCCGCGCTGCCCATGGCCTTGCCGTTGAAGATGAACCACGGCAGCCCGGCCCAGCTCCCCGCGAGCATCGTCGTGAGCAGCGGCCAGAACGGGTTCACCGTGTACTCGGCGAGCCGGCCCGGGCGAGGCTCGTCGGCGATGGTGTAGGCGGCGCTCACGTCAGCCCTTCCCGTGGCGCTTGAGGAAGTCGAGCACCTCGTCGTATTGCCCGGCCTCGTTGGCATAACGCGCGTAGTTGCGCGCCGTGGTGAGCCACTCCAGGGTGGTCGGCTTCACGTCGCGCAGCGCGGCCACGAGGTGAGCCTCCGCGATGGGCACCTCGGCCTTCTCGCCGAGCGAGGCCTCGATGGCCTCGTCGCTCGCCGTCTCGACGAGGTGCTCGAGGTCTGCGCCCGAGAAGCCGGACGTTTTCGCGGCGAGCGCCGCCACGTCGATGTCGCGCGCCGAGGGGCGGACGTCGAGGAGGCGGCGGAGGATCGCCTCGCGCCCCTCTCGATCGGGCGGCGGCACGAAGAGCACGCGGTCGAAGCGACCGGGGCGGCGGAACGCGGCGTCCACGGCCCAGGGGACGTTCGTCGCGCCGAGGATGAGCACGCCCGCGTTGTTCTGGGCGAAGCCGTCCATCTCGGCGAGGAACTGGCTCACCAGCTTGGCGCTCGTCGCCTCGCGCGTGTGCTGGCGCTTGCCGGCGAGGGCCTCGAGCTCGTCGAAGAAGAGCACGGCCGGCGCGCTCGATCGGGCCTTCTCGAAGATGGCGTGGAGCTTTCGCTCCGACTCCCCGATGTACATGTCGAGGATGTCGTGGATGGCGACGTTGAAGAACCCGGCCTTGCACTCGCCGGCCGTCGCGCGCGCGAGGAGCGTCTTTCCGCAGCCCGGCGGGCCATAGAGGAGGATGCCGCCGCCGACGCGCTTCTTGAAGCGCTGGAAGAGCGAGGGCTTCTGGAAGGGCATGATGATGCGGCGTTCGATCTGCTTCTTGACGTCCGCGAGGCCGCCGACGTCAACGAACGTGACCGCCTTCGCCTCCGGGTGGAGCAGGCGCGCCATGACCGGCGCGTCGGTGTCGTCGTTCGAAATGACGCGCATGCGCGGGCGCTCGCCGGCCGGTGCTATCTCGCGTACGCGCGCCCCGAGCAGCGCCTTGAGGTCGACGTCCTCGAGCGTCGGGTTCTCGGCGACGGCGTCCTGGTATGCCTGAACAGCCTCCTTCGGGCGGCCGAGCGCGTGGAGGACGCGCGCCCGGAGCATCTGCGTCTCGCCGTCCTTCGCGTCCGCGAGCTCGAGGGACCGCTCGAGATCACCCGCCTCGAGCAGGGCGCGGGCCGCGGCGCGCCGCTGCTCGGGGCGCTCGAAGAGTGATGCGCCGGCTTCGCGCACGAGCCGAGCCGCCTCGGCGGCCTCGCCGCGCTCGACGAGGGCCGCCACGACGACCGTGAGGAGATCCACGTTGCGAGGGGAGGCGGCGAGCGCCGCCCGGAGCGAGGCCAGAGTCGCGTTGTCCACTCGGTTATGACCCATACCGCAGCGCGTTGGAGATTGCCATGGGCTTCGCTTTCGTTCCCTTGCGCGTGCGCGCCGCGGCGTCGGGCGCCCTGGACCAGGCGGCGTTCGCGGAGGTGCGGCGCAGCGCGATGCGCCCCATATCGCGACGGACTGGAATGCGTCCGGCAACCTCCCGATGAGGCGACCGCGCCGCGTCATCCAGGCGCGACGCGGCGTAACGAGGTGGCTCGCGCCAGTACGAGCCGGTGTCCATCGAGCATCTCATTCTCGGTCATTCTCTCCGCCTCTTGGCGCCTTGGCGCCTTGGCGCCTTGGCGTTAAAATCCGAGATCATCGACGACGTCGGTGGCAGGCACGATGAGGCACCTAGCGATCTGACAAGCTGCGGTTTGACGCCCTCCGTCAACGTGACTTCATGGTCAGCTGGGCGGGAAGCTGCGCAATGGTGCGTTCTGTCTACGCGCTTCGAGCGAACTGCTTTTCGCTTGCAATCTGCTGTTGATCCTGGTGCCATGGGCGCTCCGCGAGAGGGTTGGTCTTCCGGATAGGTGAGTGCGAGTATGAATGAGGAAAGCTTTAGGCCGGATTTTGACTTGCTCGATCGATATCAGCAGTTTTCCGCTGAATTGCTGAGGATCGCATTGCTTGGCATCGCTCTCCTGGGCTTCTTTATCGAAAAGGTTGCTGGTGCGAATTATTACTCGGCGAGTTCTCGATCTGTCTTGTTGATTCTCACCGCGCTCACTTCGATCTCATGTCTTGTCTCCGCTGCGGGCGCACTGGCGCATCGCTACTTCTCTACCGATGGTATCTTCTATCATGTTCGCAGCCTTCGGCGTCGTGCGCCCGTTTCTGGTGGTGTAATATCCTCTGATTCACAGACTGCCCCGTCCGGCGACGCCGCGAGTGTGCCGCCGTTCAAGCAGAACTACTACTCACTGAGGGTTGCAAGCGACGAAGGTGCTCGGAATGCCCGATACTCGAAGTCTGGCCGCTGTCTCGGGCTATCCGTTGGAGCGATGATCGCCGCCGCATTCTTTGCAGTGGCCGCGATTACCGTAGCTGCAATGTCCTACGTGCCAGAGAGCTCGATCGACACCACGCGCGGCACGGTATCCTCATCGTCGAACCAGCCACGATGAGCCAGCCGCTGCGATCGGCCTCGTATTCGACTATGTGCCGACCAGCTCAGGCTTGGTGACCGACGCGTAGGTGGACGGGCGGGGACCACTTCTGTACTCTATCGATCGCAGCGACTCATGCCGGAAGACCTGGACGTTCAGTACCTGGAGGGATTCGTCGCGGATCCCGCGGCCATGTTCGACATGGCGGAGCGGAATCTCTCGTGGGACGACCGGATGCATTCACGTCGAACCGCATCGTGCGGGGTGGCGTACAACTACTCGGGCATCTCTTACCCGGACTGCGAGATGCCGCCCTTCGTGCAGGACCTCGCGGCCCGGCTCGCCGGCGTGGTGGGGCATCCGATCAACAACTGCCTCGCCAACTTCTATGCCGATGGGACGGCGAAGATGGGCTTTCACTCGGACTCCAGCGCCGGCGTCGTCGCTGGAACGACGACCTCGATCCTGTCGCTGGGCGCGCCTCGCGTCCTCACCTTCCGCCGGAGCCTTCGCCGGAACGAGACGCACGACATGGCCCTGGCGCCCGGCTCGCTCCTGATCATGCGCCCCAGCGTTCAGGAGGGGTGGCAGCATGCCGTCCTCGCCGTCGAGGCCGCGGGCCCGCGGATCAGCCTCACATTCCGGTTCCTGTCTCGTTGAAATGGCGGTAGCCGCCGGGGCGCGCCCCCGAAGGAGGAAGACGTGGCGAGAGGACGAACGCAGCGAACCGCGACCGTCGGCGTCGCCGAGCACGGGAACTCGGCGGTGCTCGTCACCGTCGCGCCCGGCGGCGAGCTCCTCGAGCGCCGGCGCATCGACCTCACCGAGGGCTTGCCGACGCACCCGCATCACCACGAAGGGTCGTGGGCGGTGGGCCGCTACCTCAACACCCCGGGAGCGCGAGCGCTCTCGCTCGCCGACGCCGTGGCGCTCGTCGAGCGCGTGCGAGCGTCCGCCGCGCGCGGCGCGCGCGAGGGCCTCGAGGCGCTGGCCGCGGCGGTACCCGTGCCGATCGCGCGCATCGCGATCCGCGTGTGCCCCGAGCTCCCGCCGACGACCGAGGAGCGGATCGCCGACAATCGCGCGCAGACCGTCGCCGACTCCGTCATGTATCGCCAGGCCCTCGCGGCCGCAGCCGAGGCGCGCGGCTGGTCCGTGCGCTGGTACGACCGCGAGCGCGTGTTTCGCGACGCTGCAACGGCGCTCGGCCGCGACGACGTGAACGATCTTCTGCACGCGATGGGCCGATCGATCGGGCCGCCTTGGCAGGCCATCCACAAGCTCGCGGCGGCCGCTGCGCTCGCGGCCACAGGGCATCCAGCGCCGCGGGAGCCACCGGATAGTTTCGGGAGCCGTTCCCAGAGCTCGAGAGAGAAGCGCTGACCCGGCTGGTCACCGCTCAGAAAAAGCCGGTCGACCGGCGACGACCAAGAAGGCGAACCCGCCGCTGATCAACAGGGGAATCGATGCCGAGAATGTGTTCCACGCTCCCTCTGGCCGGACACGCCAGATGACGGAGGCGGAATGGCTGGTGTGTACTCGGGCCCATCCCATGCTCCGCTTCCTGCTCGGACTCGGTCCGAAAGCGCTGCGGGTCGCGGACATCGAGACGTTTCCGGCGTGCAGGGGGAGCGACCGCAAGATGCGGCTGTTCGCCTGTGCATGTTATTACCGCGTGCGCGCCCTGCTCCCCGATGAGCTCGCAGAAGCAGCAGTGGAAACAGCGCGCCGTCACGCCGATGGGCTGGCCACGCAGGAGGAACTCCAGGCAGCCGAGGCTCTGGTCCGGCAGGCGCTCGACGCTCTGGAGGGTAGGTGGCGGGCGTCCCATGGGGCCGAACGTATCTCGCTCCAGCCGACGCACGACGCGCTGGCCCTGAGCTTTCAGGTGGTCCGGCCACAAGCTCCGAAGGCCGCGTACTACGCCTCGTCCAACGCGCATCTGGCAGCTGCTGCCATTGCCAATCCTGGCGCCGCGTCTGGGGATGCTTCATTCACCGCCAGCAGCGCCGCGGAAGAGCACGCCCAGGCGGACGTACTCCGCGACATCTTTGGCAGCCCGTTCCGCGCGGTGGCATTCGACCCGCGCTGGCGGACCTCGACGGCTGTCGGGCTGGCCCGGCAGATGTATGAAAGCCGCGTTTTCGGGCCGATGCCTATCCTGGTCGACGCCTTGCTGGACGCCGGGTGCGACGACGCCGACGTGCTGGCCCACTGCCGCGGCCGCGGGCCGCACGTCCGCGGCTGCTGGGTGATCGATCTGCTGCTCGGGAAGAACTAGGCTGAGCCGCCAAGCATCGCTGAGCACACTGGTCATGACGCTGACGATCGCCGGCCCGGTTCGCGCCGAGATGAACCGCGGAGGACCCGCGCTCGATCCCGGATGGGCCCGTCTCGACGACCGGCAGGTCGCCCACGCGGAGCGGTCCTGATCCTCCCGAGTGTGCCGCGCACTACGAGGACGGGTCGGGGCGATCTGGGCGTGCGCGCCTGGGCCTGGTATGCTCCACCTATCGAGACCGATGCCCCTGTCAATCTCCAACGTCCGCGAGTTGTTGCGCCGCGCAGATGCGGAGCGCTGGTGTGCTCAGACGATCGACGGCTCGGGCGAACCGTGCATGTGGCTGCCTGTTGTGAAATATTCCGCTCGATTCAGTTCGACTCAGCACGCGATCGGCTTGATCGATTCCGGCGAGTGGACATCGCAATACGCGGATGGTCTGCGTGTTGCGCCGCCGAAGAACCTGGTGGGGTTCCTGCCGGTGCTCGAGCTCGACCGCCCGACGGTCCTATCTATGATTGATCAGGGCCTTGCAAGCCAGGGGGTCCCATCGAAGGTCCTTCGCACGTTTCCGTTCGACCCTCTCCTCGTCCTCGCACTCGAAAGTTCGTCCCATTGGCGACAGCATGCCGAGGCATGGGTCGACTCAGGCTACCCGCCGAACGACCGCATCGCCGAGCTGCTGCCGCGAAATTCCCGCGTCCGGGAGTGGGCGGAGTCCCGGATCGACGCCATTCTCCGAGGAACGTAGAAGCTTCGCACGATTTCATCGCGTGAGACTGCGAACGGTCAGAAACCAGGAGAGAGGACGTCATGCATGAACAGCAAATCGCGGCGCCAGACGACACGGCAATTCGGGTCGCCTTGTGGCGTGCGCTGCACGTGGAAGCCGATGCGCCGCCGCACGTGTTCGAAGACGACGTTGGATTGAAGCTGGCCGCTCCGGACGACGGCTGGCGCAGCCGTCCGGACATGAGCCCGTTCACGCGGCCCTTCCGCGCCTCCATCCTGGCCCGCGCCCGCTTCGTCGAAGATCTCGTTGCGGAACAAGCCGCCCGTGGCGTCGGGCAGTACGTCATCCTCGGAGCGGGCCTGGACACCTTCGCCCAGCGTCGGCCGGAGCTCGCCTCCCGCCTGCTCGTATTCGAGATCGATCGGCCCAGCCCCCAGGCGTGGAAGCGTCAGCGCCTCGTCGACCTCGGCCTCGGCGTCCCGTCGTTCCTGCGGCTGGTTCCGGTCGACTTCGAGGCAGGAGACGCGTGGTGGGAGCGGCTGGCGGCGTCGGGCTTCGACTCGGGGAGGCCGGCGGTGGTGGCCTCCACCGGTGTCAGCATGTACCTGACCAGGGATGCCATCGCGGCGACGCTGCGCCAGGTCGCGGCGCTCGCTCCGGGCTCCACGCTCGCCATGTCGTTCATGCTTCCGATCGAGCTGGCGGACCCGGAGGTGCGCCCCGGGATCGAGCGCGCGGCAGCGGGGGCCAGAGCCAACGGCACGCCGTTCATCAGCTTCTTCACGCCGGCAGAGATGCTGGCGCTGGCCCGAGATGCCGGTTTCAGAGAGGTCCAGCACGTATCGGCCGCCGCGCTTGCAGAGCGCTACTTCGCGGGCAGGACGGATGGCCTTCGTCCGCCGAACAATTCAGAGGAGCTGCTGGTGGCGACGACCTGAATCGAGCGGTCTAACTTGTCGTTGGACCGATCCGAGTTGCATCTACTTCACCATGCGGAATCTCGCGTGCCGTAGCCAGGAGCGCGCGAGCGCTGCGTCTCCGTAGTGGGAGCGCGCCGTCACGAGCAGCACGCCCGTGACCCCATCTGGATTCTCGACCCTGACAGGCGTGTCGTCTTCAAGGCCGTCCAGCTGTGGACCGATCGCCAGCCGCCCACCGAAGTCGATGATTCCACCTTCCGCCTCGGCCAGGTCGATGCACAACCTGGCAAGCAACCGATGGTCCTGGTCGTCGTTGCACATCGCGGCGAATGAAACGACGTCTTCTGGCGACCATCCGAGCACCTCCGGGAGGCCCGCCTCGAGGACCTCGGATATGGCCTCGGGGTGTTCGGGCCCAACGGTCAGGATGAACGGGCGCTGGTCAACCCAGAAGTCGTCCCCTCGAACCTCATCGGCGATGCGCGAGATCCCACGTCGAAGCGCGGCGACTCGCTCCACGTTCATCCTCGACGGCAGCAACACGGACGCCACTGGACCGGCCATTCCTCGAGCGTACGCCCTCGATCGATGGCGGTCCACCGAGGCGTCGCATCCGCCGGGCTTCGAGACTTCGTCCGTCGTCCTGAGGAGTGCTATCTTGGCCGAACATGGGCAGGTGGCGTCGGACGGCCTCCGGTGAACGGAGGACACCTCGTATCGCGGGCGCCGCCGTCATGGCGCTGGCCGCGTTGCTGTTCGCGCCCGCGGCCGGCGTGCGCGGCGATCCGCTGCCGCCGCTGCCGGGACCCGCGCCGCAGGGGAGACCGCAGGGCTTCTCCGCGCGCATCGAGAACCAGCGTTGCGAGACCTGCCACGAGGACATCGCGGCCGAATGGCGCGCCTCGCTGCACCGGCAGGCGTTCACGGATCGCGTCTTCCAGAGGTCCTACGCGATCGAGCCGCTGCCCTTCTGCCGTGGCTGCCATGCGCCCGAGGCCGATCCGGCCCACCACCCCGACGCGGACGCGCAAGCGGTGGGCGTGGGGTGCGTCACCTGCCATCTCGTGGCCGGCGAGGTCGTCTCCGCGCGCGGCCGGGACGCGCGCGGCGGTGCGCACGCGGTCCGCGGTGACGCGCGGCTCTCGACCGACGAGGGCTGCGCCCGCTGCCATCAGTTCGATTTCCCGCGAGCGCCCGGCGTGCCCATGCAGGACACCGTGGCCGAACACCGCTCCGGGCGCTTCGCGGAGCGACCCTGCCGCGATTGCCACATGCCGCTCGTTCAGGGCATCTCCGGGAGACCGCACCGCGATCATCGCTTCTCCGTGGTCGGGGATCCGGCCGTGCTGCGCTCCGCGATCGACGCCAGCGCGTCGCGGAGCGGCGCGAACGCCGTCGAGGTGAGCGCGCGCGTTGTCGCGGCGGGGCACGCCGTCCCCACGGGCGATATGTTCCGCCGGCTCGAGGTCCGCGCCTCGGCCGTCGATGCGAAGGGCGCGATCGTGGCCGCCGCCACGCCTGTGATCCTCGAGCGGAGGTTCTCCGTGCGCCCGATCGAAGGAGGCATCGAGCGCGTCCCGGCCGGCGATACGCGCCTTCCCGCCTCGGGGGCGCCGCGCGTCCTGCGGCTCGTGTTCCCGGCCGCCATCGACGGGCTCGCGGTGCGCTGGGAGGTGGTCTATCAGCGCATGGGCGCCGCGATGGGCGCGGCCTTCGGCGTCGATCCGGCCGCGGACGAGGTGGTCCTCGCCGCGGGCACGCTGGGCGCGCGCCCGGTCGTCGGCCGACCAGCGCCCGCTCCGGTACCATGAGCGCCCCCATGCGAACCCGTCGCCGTCCCGCACTCCTGCTGCTTGCGCCTTTCTTCGCCGCTGCTTGCCGGCCCGCGCCGCCTCCCGCGACGGCGCGCGCCGACATCGCCACGCCGCCGAAGCCCGTCGTCGTGGCCGCGCCCCCGGCGGCCGCGCCCGGGCCTTCGCCGCTCGTCAGCGTGAAGACCCAGGCGCGCGTGCCTGAAGGGTTCGTGCTCGATGGCGACGTGGCGGAGTGGGGCTCGCTGGTCCCGCCGCCGCCGCCACGTCCTGCGCGACCCGCGCGAGGGGAGAGCGCGCATCCACCGACCTCGACCAGCGCGATGGATGCGCCTTCGCACGTCGCCCTGGTGCTCTCCAGCGCGGGCGTCACCCTCGCGGCGGAGCTCGACGAGGGATCACAGGACGGGATCTGGCTGGGGCTCGGCTTCGGCGCGCCGGAGCTGCCGCCCATCGGCTATTTCCAGCGCGGGGGCGGGGTGATGCCGCTCAACTGCGAGACCGACATGGGCGGCGAGCCGCTCCCGGCCGACGTGCAGAAGGCCTGCCATGAAACGCTGGCCCAGCATGACGCGTTCATCGCCGGCTACGAGGCGCGCTTCGTGCGGTTCTTCCGGCTGGATCGCGGCGGCCTCTCGGGGATCGGCGAGGACGGGAAGGGGCGTCCGATCGAGGGCGCGAAGGCGGCGGTGAAGGGCGGTGAGGGGAGGCTCACCATCGAGGCCACGCTGCCGACGTCGGCGCTGCCCCGCGCGTCGTCGGCGCCGATCGACAGCATCCGGCTCTTCGCGCGGGCCGCGGACGCGCCGCGCCCGCCGGCGCCGGCGGACGAGGCGTGGGTCTGGCGGGAGATCCCGGAGCCGGTGAGCTACGAGCCCTTCGCGAACCTCCGCGCCCTGGCGTTCCAGGCGCCGGAGCCGATCGGCCGCGTCCCCATGTCGTACCAGCCGGGAGATCCGCTCGAGCTCGAGGTCATCGGCTATGCGCGCGGCTCGGGCGGTACCGCGCTGGAGCCCACGCGCCAGGGGCTCTACAGCCCGATATCCACGATAGGGGACGTCGAGATCGGCGAGCTCTTCCTGCGGCGGCCTGCCCTCGCCATCCTGCGCAGAGGCGAGATCGTCGACACCATCGACTCCTACGGAGCGCCGACGGGCATCGTGAGGCGCAACAAGGAGCTTCACATGTTCTTCTACGATCAGTACACGTCGACGGACATCTGGGCCGAGAGCGCGGACTGGCGGGTCATCGCCATCAAGCCGAGCGGCGAGTACACCGAGCTCCTGGAGGGGGCCGTGAACAACGGTCCCTGGGAGAAGGACGTCGAGGAGTTCCATTCGACGCGCTTCGACCGCTTCGGGATCCGCGGTACGCCGTGGCGCCAGGACGCCGAGGGCGAGGTGCCGCGCGCCGTGGAGATCACGTGGCGCTACGACGCGACGACGGGGATGTATCGGCCGAGCTCGCGCGCGCTGCCCGCGACGAAGGCGAAGAAGGCGCGGTGAGGCGGAGAGCGCGCGCGACCGATTGGAGCGGCGGCGACTGCCGCCAGGGTTGGACGGGTCTACCCTATCGCGCAGGACAGCATTTGCACCTTGTCGTGGAGGACCGAACCGTGCGACTTTCATGAAGGAGGTCATCGACGACGACGATCCAGACAGACCCGGTCCGGCCGCTTCGGTTGACCAATCGGCCGATACTGGAACGACGACCCCGGGCGTCACATGGTCGTGCTGGTGGCTATGAATGGAGTGCCTCGGTGAAGATCGCGAAGCCCGTACGGGTTCTGATTTCTGCGCTGCTCGCAGGCGGCACCGCAGGGGCCGTTGGAGGGGGGCTCTATTCGCGCATCGAGGTCTTGTCGGCCGTTGCGGCCGTGATCGCGTTCGTGCCCGCATGGTTTCTGTGGGGCGGTGCTGTCGACCACCTCGACCTATGGCTTCGCCGCCGAACGCGCGACGAAATTTGGCTGCTCACGCGCGAAGGCCAGGCGTGGTTGTCATCGACGGCAGGAACCGCATGGTCTAACAGGCGTGACAAGACGGAACGCCAGAAGGGGCCGCGCGATGACCACGATGCCGGCTAACAGAGACTTGATGACCGAAGCGTGGGTGCGCGTAGCGCATCCGTGCGCGGTTGAAGCTCACGTTATTGGGTGCATGTCATGGCTGTAACACACGGGCACGGTAATCCAAGCTGGACGCGGGACGAGGTGATCCTTGCGCTAGAACTCTATTTCGAATGTAAAGGCAAGATCCCGGGGCAATCTGACCCGCGCGTTAAGGCGTTGTCGGAGCTCCTGCGTGCGTTTCCGCACCATAGCGTCGCTGCAAGAAAAGAGTCTTTCCGCAATCTCGATGGCGTCGCCTTCAAATTCCAAAACATCCGGCAGGTCGCGACTGGAAAGGGCCTTGGCAACGTATCCCGGATTGATCGAGAGGTTTGGGACGAGCTGGGGCGGGATCCAGCGCGCGTAAACTACCTGGCCGGTCTCATTCGTGCAAATGTCGAAATGGCCGGGCGCCTCTCTGAGGAATCAGGCGCTGACGATGTCTTTTTGGAAGGCAAGATTGTTACAGAAGTACATGTTCGCAGAGAGCGGGATCCGAAGCTTAGGAAACGTCTCGTGGACAAAAGACGAAAGGACGGCGGGCTAAGCTGTGACATCTGCCGCTGTACACCCCCAAGCAAGGCATCTCAGCTTCATGAAGCGGTGTACGAGGTTCATCATCTAGTTCCTCTTTCTGCGGGACAGGAGCGTGCGACGCGGTTGGAAGACCTGGCATTGCTCTGCGCCAACTGTCATAGGATGCTTCATCGTGTCATCGCGCAGGCCAAGCGTTGGCTCTCAATCGAGGAGGCTAAAATTACGATCTCGGAGAGCTGTGTCTGGCGACCGAATGACGTCGATTAGTCGGGGTTCGATTTACTCGTGTTCGTTGGCGGTTTATTCGGGGCGTTATGCGCGCTAGCAGAGAGGAGACATGCGATGACCAACAGTCCGCCCGACATTGCCGCTGAGGAAAGCAACTTCACCAGCGCTGAATTGAACGCCATCGAGTCCCTCGTCCTTGCCGACCGAGAGAACGTGCACTCGGCCATGCTCGCTTGGCTGCTTCGCTCTCCGGCTCTTTCATTGCCGGCTCGGCTCGCTCTGCTTCGCGCGCTGGCTGGACCGCTCGACGTTGAACCCGCCCAAATTGCGACGACAACCGAATGGTGTGATTTGGACATCCTGGGTGAGCTTACGTTGCCCGCTGGAGACACCGCCTTCGTCGCAATTGAGCATAAGATTAAGGCTCGCGAGGGCGATGCACAGCTCGCGGCTTATGATAAATTGCTCGCTTCGTTGAATGGACCCGTGGTCGCGAAGGTTCTTCTGTCCTTCGTGGGGGACGAGCCACAGAGCGGCTACTCGTGGAGGCCTTGTTCTTACACCGATCTACTCGACGGATTGGATCAAGCTGCATCCCATAGCGAGAGCCAGTACCTGAGTGACTATCGCGCTCTCGTTCGGCGCCTTGTCGCCTCCCATCGGCTCGTCGTTCACTCGGCTGCTTACGCGCGGCATGTATTCGGCGAAGAGGCCGTGGATGGTGGTCCCATCGCCGGATTCGTCAACTATGTCGAACGCTGCCGCCTGGGTGTCACGCTGCAGCGCTCATGGCTGGCTGAGGTTACGCGACGCGCTCAACTCTCCGAACGCGGGTGGTCGACGAAGACGGACGAGTCCAACGGGGTGGGCTTGGCGGACTTCGCGCGTATCGCTCACCGTGGCATGTTCCGCATTCGCTACGGAGTGCAGCTTCAAAACTGGCAGCTTAAGGCGTTTGCCCAGCCATGGCCCTACCCGAAGAATGTCAGCGACGGGGAGCGTCGCGCCGTCGAAGGCCTCTTGGAAGAGATTCGTGATGCGTTAGGAATAGCGCGGTCTGCGCGGGCCACAGCGGATCGCGGTCGAGGGTTCCGCAGCTATCGCATCGGCGCGGACCGCACATCACGTCAGCGGTATGATGTCTCAAATTGGGCCGCGGAGATCGCACGGGCGCTGACGTCGCTGGAAGGGCTGCCTTATGGCGCCTAGCGAAGCGATGCTCTTGGCCACCTCGCTCGCTCGCCTCCGGCTCACTCACGCGCTGGCAGATGATGACCACTCCGTTCGGCGGACGCGGCCTGAACTCACGCCAAATTTGACCAGATGCGAAGGCGCATAAAGTAGCAATGGGAACCTGGGGCCATCGGATCTTCGAGGACGACTTTGCGGTCGACGTACGCGCCGATTATCTGGAACGCCTCTCGTCGGGCGCCCCCGGCGAGGCCGTCACGACCGAGATGATCCGCACCTACGGCGCCATGGACGTGGACGAGGAGCCCGTGTTCTGGTTGAGCCTGGCCGCCACGCAGATCGAGTACGGTCGGCTGGACCCGAGCGTCAAGGCCCAGGCGCTTCGGGTCATCGACTCTGGCGCAGCGATGGCGGCCTGGAATGGGGACCCGGAGCGGCGCGCTGTGCTCGAGGAACTCAGGGAGCGATTGAACGGGCCGCAGCGCAAGCCGAAGCGCGTCGGGAACCCGAAGATTCCTCGCCTCGTCCAGGGTGACGTTTTCTGCTTTCCGCTCGATGACGGTCGGCTTGGGTTCGGCCGCGTCCTGAACCCCGAGCGCAAATTCGGCTGGTATGCGTTCTACCTGACCTCGTCGGAGCGAGATGGCGAGCTGTCCGTTGAACAGATCGCTGGCTCTCCGGTGGCGTTCGTCGTCACGTGCAACAACGCTGGCTTCCGGGACCGCCGATGGCGTGTGATCGGTCGTCTTCCGCTCGAGTCCCATCTCACGAGGCCAATTCTCTTCTTTCATCAGGCGGCCGGAAGCCCGTCGTGCCTCGTCTTTGACATGTGGGATGTGAATCAGGAGGGAAAGGAGGTCCCTGCTTCTGAATGCGTCGGGATCGACCGGTGGGGGGCGTTCTCGCCGCCTCACGTGGCCGCCCGGTTGAAGGGCCTTCTCGCCGGCGAACCTGATTCATGGCGGCTTCATTCCGCTCCGGAGTCGCATGAGCGCAAGTAAGGCTTTCTTCCCGGTGTCCCGCCGACGCCGGCGTGCGTGCCGGTCGGCCACCTCCGGGAGCCAGTTCGCGCCCGATTTCCGCGGGTCTGCATGCGCGCTCGCGGACGGGCGACGCCCGGCGCGGCCGCCGGCGGTGGAGAGCACGACCCATCGCCGGCGCGCGGTGGGAGCGTGGATGTGATCCTCGCCCCGATGGCTCGACGCCGCGTCGCGGCGTTGGCACACAAGGACGAAGCTCCCGGGCAGTGTGCCAGCCTCTGACCTTCGTGTCATGAGGGGGCTCCGGCGGCGCGTCCACGCGCCGCGGCACGGACGGCGCGAGCTCCTCGACGAACTCGCCGGACCCGCAAGGGCCGACCTGTCTCCAGGGCACCGACACCGACGCGCTATAATTTCGCCGTGAACGGTACGTTCTTTGCAATGGGCGTGAAGCGGAAAGGTTGCGCTTCATGTCCAATCAGCTGCCGTCGTCTTCCTCTGGTCGATCCTGGTCGTCCCGCACGCGAGCCATCTCGCTGTTCGCCCTGCTTGCCCTCCCGTCTGCCGTCGTCGCGGCGGGGTGCGCTGACAAGCCGGACAACATCTACAACTACTACTACACGAACGGGGAGGGCGGCGCCGGGGGCGCCGGTGGGGCCGGGGGCGCCGGGGGCGCCGGCGGCGCGCCCGAGCCGTACCCGGGGGCGCCGGTCGCGGACACCGAGGTGGCCGAGCATGCGCTCGACGTCTTCGGCACCGTCGGCAACCGCTACTGGTTCGCCGTCTCGGAAGAGCAGCTCGAGATCATGAACGAAGGGCTCGGCGGCATCGGGGGCCCCATCAAGAGGGACGCATTCGGGGACATTTACTCACCGACCGGGGAGAACACGACCTTCGTGGATCATCTGTGGGTGACGACGGCCGGTGCCGAGGGCAAGACGGCCGACTACGGCAAGGTCCAGGTGGGGATCGCCGGCCAGTCGACGGAGCGGCCCTGGACGAAGCGAACCATCCCCAACCTCAACATCGACGCCGACGAGTTCGTCGAGAAGCAACGGCTCGGCGGCTTCGAGCACGTGCGCTTCAACAACGGCCAGGTCGGCAGCATCTTCCGCGAGCGCCTCACGCTCGATCTCTATGCTCGCCTCGATTATCCGGCCCCCCTCGCCAACTACGCCTGGCTGTCGAGCAACGTCTGGGGCGCGGAGGTGGCCGTCCCCTACATCGTGGTCGAGCGCTACAAGAAGGCGTTCTGCACCCGCCTCGAGAGCAAGTTCGGCGGCGGCTGCGCCAACATGTGGGAGTTCGCCGGAGACTTCGCCGTCGACGTCCCGGGGGGCGGCGGGATCCCGCTCCCCATCGACATGGTGCCGTTCGGCGGGAGCGCTTTCGACAATCCAGAGAACTGTCAGCTCAAGGAGTGTGACAACACCCGCGCGAAGGAGCTCGAGGAGCTGATCGCCGAGACGCCGCCTGGCGAGGGCTTCAAGGCCGCGCTCGAGGGCTGGATCGACTGGCCGGCGTTCCACCGGTTCCAGTGCCTGTCGTGGGTGCTCGCCACCGGCGACGACGCGATCCACAACAGCAACAACGTCGTGCTGGTCGAGCGGGCCGATGGTCTGTTCCAGTACCTGCCGTACTCGGTCGACATCAGCCTGGGGCAGAGCTGGTATCCGGTGGTGCCCCTGGCCGGCACGAACACGCTGGCGCGCGGGTGCCAGAGCGAGCCGGCCTGCTGGGCCGACACGATCGCGGCGTGCGAGGAGGTGATCGAGGAGTTCACCGCGCTGGACCCGAACGCGGTGCTGAAGGGTCTCTACGAGCAGCTGTCGGACGAGGGAATGCTCCGCCCGGGCGACGAGCAGCGGTACGAGGAGCTGGACGCCTGGCTGACCAATCAGCTCGAGGTCCTGCCGGTGGAGCTGGAGAGGAACCGCGAGCAGCCGCAGCTCTGCATGCCTCCCCAGATCGATTGCGGCGGTTACTGCGGCTTTCCCCAGGAGTGCGGCTTCTGCGTTCCTCCCCTGGTCGATTGCGGCGGCTACTGCGACTATCCCAAGGAGTGCGGCGGCGGCGTCGGAGCGGGCGGTGGAGACGCCGGCGTCGGAGCGGGTGGCGGCGAAGCGCCCGTCGGAGCGGGCGGCGGCGACGCAGGCGCCGGAGCGGGCGGCGGCGAAGCGCCTGTCGGAGCGGGCGGCGGCGCCGCGGGAGCGGGCGGCGCCGGCGGTAAAGCAGCGGACTGACGCCGGCTGAACCCCGAGGGCGGGGGCTCCGCCGTGGAGCTCCCTCTCAGGGCGAAACCTCGAACAGGCACCGCGTGATCGGGATGGCGACGTCTGCCCAGACATACAGGTAGTATTTCGTGCCCGGGACGAGCTCCTCGGGGCTCCCCTCGGCGGGATAGCCCTGCTTCGTGCCCGGTGGGACCTCGCCGTAGGTGATCCCGCTCTTCACGGGCGCGGCGCTCGAGGGCACGTCGAGCCGCCAGATCGTCCCCTCGGGCAGGTCGAGGTTGGGCGGTGCGCCCGGGTTCTCGGCGTTCGCCGACAGGACGTAGACGTAGCGGGCGTCGCCGCCGCTCCACGTGATCTTGCCCGCGGCGTCCACGCCTTCCCCCGCCGCGCAGTCGCCTGGCACGTAGAGGCTCTGTTCATGGAGCGGCCCGCCGAACGGGGTCTCGTCGGCGAAATCCTCCTTCGTGAACCCGCGGCGCAGGAGCTCGCCCTCGAAGAACGCGACCATGCGCGCCGGGTCCGTGGAGGGCAGTCCGCTGACGTCACGGGAGAAGCCGTTGTTCTGGTCCGGCGGGTACGCGCCGAGCGCCGCCGAGGAGACCCAGCCGGCCGCCAGCGCGAGGCCCGCTGGATAGAAGCTGTCGGTCCAGACCGGTCCGGCCTCGATGTACCAGTTCGACGGCCCCGCGGCCGGCGCGGCCTTCTCCGAGTGGCAGCACACGCACCCGCACGCCTCGGTCTGCTCCGTGACCCAGGCGAGCTCGCCGAGCCATTCTGGGTCGGACAGGCGTGGATCGTCGCTCGGCGTCTTGTAGTCCGAGGGGGGCGCCGGCCAGTACGGGCGCTGCGTGAGGACCGGCTCGCACGACGCGTAGTCGGTGAACAGGCGCCCCGGCTCGGTGCAGCCCGAGATCGCGCCGAACGTGCAGACCTTCCCGCCGCTCTGCCCTGCCGGCTCGCCGGCCATCGGGTCGACGCAGACCTGCTCAGGCCACTGGAAGACGGCGCCGCCCGTGCCCACGCCGCCGCCGGGCTCCTCGGCCGCGCCCTCGCAGGCGTCGGGCTCGAACCGGCCGCCGCCGAACATCTCGCAGCCGCGCTGGGTCGAGGCGCACTGGCTCGTGTCGCCGCCGGGGAAGATGAGGGCGTAAGCGTCGTCGGTCCCGCCGCCGAGCACGCATCGGCCGAGCGTCTCTGGATAGACGCAGCTCTCGCCGCTGGTGAAGGTGGAGCCCTGGAGCGCCTTGCAGTCCGCCTCCGCGGCCTCGGCGGTCCAGCCCGCGCCCGTGTACTCACGGCACTCCTCGGCCTGGCTGAAGGCGCTCGTATAGACGCAACGACCTGGCGACCCAGCGGCCTCCGGGTCCCCGGATGCGGCGTTTCTCTCGGTTTCCTGGCAGGCGCCCAGCCCTCCGAGGGCCGAGACGAGGAGCGCTGCGCCCAGCATCACGTGCGGTGAACGGAGGAGCTCTTGCTTCACGGTGAATCTCCTGAACGTGGATCTTCGAGCAGAGGAAAATGTGATTTAGCTCACATGGTTCCCATGGAAAGCGTGGTGATGTATATCGTTTGTTATAGACTGTTCAACCTTGGTACATGGTTTTTGTGAGAGTAATGTGATTTAGGACACATCTGTGTCCGATGACGATGCGCGTGAGGGGTGGCCGAGGCGTGGCCGGGGACCGGGGACGGCAGCCCGCAGGTGCGTGAGACATGCGCGGGCTGTTCGAGGCGCCCTGGCTACGGGAGGCCGGGGTCGCCGCGATCCGTCCGTGGGACGTGCGTGATCGAGGACTTCGCGGCCGGCGTCAGCGAGGCGGGGAGAGCTCGGGGGCGTCGACGTGGAGCCGCCCCAGGCCATGGCTCGTGCACTTGCCGATGAGGGTGAGCGCCGCGGCCTCCAGGAGAGGACGGAAGACGCCGACCGGGCCCTCGAAGCGCAGCGATCCGAGGAGTCCCATCATGGGGTGACGGGCGTCGCGCTCCAGGGAGTGGCGCTCCCACCGGGCGGCGCGGAGGCTCGCGCCGGTGGTCCGCACGGAGGCGGCGAGCCGATCGAGCTCCGGGAAGCGCGCTTCGTCCTCGGGACCGAGCTCGCCGTAGAGCGCCGAGAGCGTGGTCAGCCGGCGATAGACATGGCGGAACAGCGCCCGGAAGTCGAGATCTCCGGCGGTGTGGAGTCGGCCCTTGTGCGTGAGCCATGCCGGGGTGTCGAAGGTGAGGTGAAGCCGACCGTCTCCTGGTTCGCCGGGGACGAACTCCAGGGGGCGATCGGGAACGGGGAGTCGCCGGACGTGCGCGATCTCGACTTCGGTCCCGGAAGTGCCGAACCGGAGGGCGGCGATCTGCTGGAGGGCCGCGAGCAGGCGCTCCGTGTCGTCGGCGGACAGGGGGCCGAGCACGCGGACGCCGAGGACGATGGGATTCGCGACGGAACTTCCGGGACGAGGGATGAGCGGGAGCAACGGCGGCGGTGCCTCGGTCGCGCCGCGCAGCAGGCGGTGGGGGAGCGGCTCCGGGAGCGGAGGATCGAAGAGGCGCGAGTAGGCGCAGCGCCCGCGACGAAGGCACGCGGCGGGGCAGGGGTCGCTCGGGGTGGAGCAGCCGGTCTGCCGCAAGGCGCGGCCGAGGACGCCGCGGAGGAGGCTCCCGCTGTGTTCGGGAAGGCGGAAGTCGCCGGTGGGGCGGTAGGCCGCCTCGAACTCGGTCACGGGGAGCTTCATGGGCGCGAGGGTCGCGCATCGGGGGAGTCGCGGGAAGGGGGGAGAGGCGCGGGGTGAGGAGTCGAGCGCCGGCAGGTTCGCCGCGCGCCGGTGGAGGAGCCGCGCGAAGGCGCCTGGGAACAGTGTGCACGACCGTTCCTGGATCTCTGTGCCCTCGGGGAGGTGGCCCCTCGCGCCGAAGGTGAAATAGGCCGCCTGGACGGCCGTTGTCAGCAGGGAGAGCTCGTGCGGACCTGTCTGGCCGCATCGCCGGTGATCGTCCACTGCGCCGGCAGGATGTCGCTCAGGCGGCTTTGGAGCTCGATGACGTCGCTCGACTTGAGCGACCCACCCCGTCGATCGAGGCGCCCGTCGACACGGCGTCGAACCCTCTCCTTCATGTAGGTGCGGGGGCCCGGTTCGGATGGTGAGGCCGTGGTGCCGAGTACCCCCGCGCGAACGAAGGGAGCGAGCCGCTCGAAGGCCGGGAGCCCGAGCGGGTGATCCAGGAGGGCGCCAGGCGGCACGATGACGACATCGTGGAGCAGGCAGAGCATCGCGAGCACGCGGACGACATCGTCGATGCACTCGCAGCGTCGGTCGACGCTGCCGCTGAACGGATCGAACTCGCCATAGTAGCAGACCGTGAGCATGTTCGTGAGCTCCTGTGCTGTCACGCGCGCCGTACGTAATGCTGAAGGTCGCCGCCGGGAGAGGGGAGGTCGGGGAGGCGATGCGATGTAAGGCGTTCTCCAGCAGGGAGCAGCTCAGCGGGATGGCGGTCGAGCGCCATCGAGCGGATGCCAGGGTGTCGGGTGGTCCGCCGAGCGGGCGGGCGTGGCGGATGATGACGACGGGACGATGACGGACGAGCGTGACAGCGGGGGTCTTGACGGGCGAGCGTTCTCCGGCGACACTGGCGGGGCACCCGCGGGAGCTGCTCTTTGACAAGGTGAGAAGGCAGACCCTGGCTGCCGGCGCTAACCGCGAAGGAGGCAGCTGGGGGTGGGGGGCTAGCGGATCGTGTAAGTAGTTGAATGTGTTGTAGAAATCGGGGAGTCGCCCGGCGTGGGCGGTGGGAAGTGAAGCAGGCGAGCGCGTCGCGTGGGAGGGGTTAGCGGAAAACTGTGTCTAAGTTGTCGGAATCGTTGTGGATCTTGAGGTGACTCCCGAACGGGACATGCCTGCTCAAAGGGCATTGAAACGAGTTGCTACTGGGCCTCAACCACTTGAGAAAAAGTGAGAGCCCGAACGGGACATGCCTGCTCAAAGGGCATTGAAACAGGATCGCCGGGAGTGGGGTTGGGGCAGCTGAGAATGATTCCCGAACGGGACATGCCTGCTCAAAGGGCATTGAAACACGAAGCCGTACGCGGCAAAGGACGCTTCCACGATCCGATCCCGAACGGGACATGCCTGCTCAAAGGGCATTGAAACACCGTCGCCATCAGAGTCGCGCTCGCCATCCAGGATGCAGACCCGAGCGGGACATGCCTGCTCAAAGGGCATTGAAACCTCGAGCTCGCCATAGTGATCAGAACAAGACCCGACGCCCCGAACGGGACATGCCTGCTCAGAGGGCATTGAAACAATTTCAACAAGCTCGACTGGATCAGTAACTGACTTGAGCCCCGAACGGGGCATGCCTGCTCAAAGGGCATTGAAACGGTTTGAAACGCTTGCCCCTGTCCCTTGAGATTGGGAAGGGCCCGAACGGGACATGCCTGCTCAAAGGGCATTGAAACGGGCAATAGTCTGCGCAGGCCATGAAGGCCTTGAAGTTCCCGAACGGGACATGCCTGCTCAAAGGGCATTGAAACAAGAAGGCCTTTGCCGCGCGCCGGTTCGAGGGGCGAGGCGCTGGCAGCGGGCTGCGCCGCGCGGCAAAGGCCGGTTGAACGAGCCCCTGGTGGCGGGGCGTGGCTATGCAGAAGTTGACGTCGCGGCGGGCGTTCGCGACGTGCACGAGGAGTGCTTGAGCTCCGTTCGCGGGCCACGCCGGGCGCCGAGCACCTGCTCTGGGGGCTCGCATCGTGGTCGGAGCGGCCGCTGCGCCTGCTCGCGATCGGACAGATCGCCACGCCCGGCACACTGCTGCACGGTGGCGTCGATCGCGTCACCAGGTACGTCGGCGAGCTTCGGGTCGCGTCGCGTCATGAGGTGTCGTGCGGCGGGGGTGGCCGCCTGCCGTCCGGCAGCGGGCGGCGTACGATGGCGCCTCCGCAGACAGGGCAGCGGAGCGCGTCGATGCCGGCAATCGCGAGCAGCGCGTCGATCCATGTCATCACCGTTGCGCGCAGGCGCAGGTGCGGGCATGGGCCCGGTGAGCAGCTCGCGGGCACGGGCGAGCTTGGTGCTCACGTTGCTGGCGGCCATCAAGCCGATGTGCCGGATCTTCACGTACTGCCTGGGCAGCACGTGCTCGACGAAGCGGCCGAGGAATGCCTCTCCGGCCAGCGTGACCATCTTGCCGTCCTTCGTGCGGAAGGTGACGAGTCCGTCATCGGACATCGACACCATGCGCTGGTTGGAAATCCCGACGCGGTGGGTGTACCGCCCGAGATATCGCAGGACGTGCCGCGCCTCGCCAAAGGGACGTTTGGCGTAGACCACCCACGACTTCTTGGAGACCAGCCCGAGGAGCCGATCGAGCCCGCCGGGCACCTCGAACCCGTCGAAGACCCCTTTGCGCCAGAGCGCACAGAGGCGCTGGATGAAGTGATCACGGAAGACGGCGCCGAGCTGCTTCACGGGCATGAAGTAGTCCGGGCGCGTCGGGATCCAGCGCGTGCCGTCGAGTGACAGCCCGCCTCCCGTGACGATGGCGTGGATGTGGGGATGGAAGCGCAGGTCGCGCGTCCAGGTGTGCAGCACCATCGTCGCTCCGAGCTCGGCTTCGAGCCGGGACATGCCTGCTCAAAGGGCATTGAAACAAGAAGGCCTTTGCCGCGCGCCGGTTCGAGGGGCGAGGCGCCGGCAGCGGGCTGCGCCGCGCGGCAAAGGCCGGTTGAACGAGCCCCTGGTGGCGGGGCGTGGCTATGCAGAAGTTGACGTGGCGGCGGGCGTTCACGACGTGCACGAGGAGTGCTTGAGCTTCCTTCGCGGGCCACGCCGGGCGCCGAGCACCTGCTCTTGGGGCTCGCATCGCGGCCGGAGCGGCCGCTGCGCCTGCTCGCGGTCGGACAGACCGCCACGCGAGGCACACCGCTGCACGGTGGCGTCGATCGCGTCACCAGGTACGTCGGCGAGCTTCGGGTCGCGTCGCGTCATGAGGTGTCGTGCGGCGGGGGTGGCTGCGTGCCGTCCGGCAGCGGGCGGCGTGCGATGGCGCCTCCGCAGACAGGGCAGCGGAGCGCGTCGATGCCAGCGTGACCGCCCGGCCGAGAACATGCCGCCGCGCGGTATCCGACGGTGATCGTCGCGCGGACACCTGATCTGGAAAGGGTACGGCGCGGGGCGCCGCGCTGCGCGGCCGGCGTCACCGCTTCACGCCACGAGCTCGCCCGCCGGCGGCGGTCGTGGTAGCGCTGCCCGTGATGGCGAAGGCCGCGCGCGCGACGACGAAGAGCGGGACGCGCTCCCCGCAGGGGCGCCGTCGCGTCCGCGTCTACACGGCGTGGCACCCGGTGCTCGTCGCGCTCCTCGAGCACGTGCTGCCCGCGGGCTGGTATCAGTGCATCTCGGAGTTCCAGCTCGCGCGCGAGCCGCTCCGCGTCGACCTCGTCATCCTTCGGCGCCGGCGGCGCGGCGCCCCGCCCAGGCCGAGCCTTCTCACCAGCGTCGTGGGCGGGCTGGCCGAGCACACCCTCGTGCACTTCAAGGGGCCGACCGACGAGCTCGAACGCGACGACGCCCGCATGCTCCTCGCTTACGCGCTGCAGTACCTCGTCGTTGCAGAGATCGAGGACCCCGCCTCCGTCGCCCTCCGCGTGCTCGCGCCCCGCCTGACCCCGCGCTTCGTCGAGGCGCTGAGGTCGCTCGGCTGCGCGCTCACACCGACGGGACCGGGCACGCACGAGGGGCGGCTCTGCGTCTTCCCGCTGCGGGTGGTGGAGACGGTGCCGGCGAACGCTCGCGAGGGCGACCATCTGCTGTACACTGTGACGCCTGGGATGGTCGCCGACCCCGGCGGGATCCCGGCGCTCTCCCCGGCGGAGATCGCGGTGTTCTGGGAGCTCCTGGAGCACGTCGAGCAGCTTCGACGTCCTCTCCCGGGGCAGAGGAAGCGGCACATGAAGGACGAAAAGCGGGTAGTCGAGAGCTTCGAGAAGGTGCTCACGCGCCTCGTCGCGCGGGTGCCGCCCAAGCAGCGGCTCGCCGGCCTCGCCCCCGAGCAACTGCTCGCGGGGCTGGCGCCCGAGCAGCGGCTCGCGGGGCTGGCGCCCGAGCAGCGGCTCGCGGGGCTCACGCCCGAGCAGCGGCTCGCGGGGCTCACCGAGGCGCAGGCGGTGCTCGCCTTGCCCGACGCGATGCTTCGCGCGCTGTCCGCGGACTACATCGCGACGCTGCCTCCCGAGACGCAGGCTGCGGTCCGGAAGCGCCTCGGGGCGGCCTCGCGGCAGCGGCCGGCGCGGCGGCGAACGCCGCGCAGCCCTGCGAGAGGATGACCAGAAGCGGCTGCTGCTCCGGTCTGGCGTGCTCAGCGCCCCACCTGCCGGTGACCGTCGTGCTGTCTCACCTCGACCGCGCTGCCCGGAGCAGGGCATGACGACGACGGACAGCGGAAAGGTGATGGACCGAGGCCGCCCGGGGCGGGCGCTGCTCGCCAGCACCCTTGTGGTTGGTGGTGGTGGTGGTGGTGGTGGATGCGCTGCCTACGGCGTGACGGCCTTGCGGGGATCGTCACCGCCGCACGCTCGGAGCTGCTTCCGCAACTCCTTGATGCGGGCGGAGAGATCCCAGTCGGCGGCGTCCTTGACGGGTCGCGCGGCTGCCTGAGCAAGGAGCGCGAGGGCGCGGGTGTTCGCTTCGCCATCCTTGCTTCCGTGCGGGGCCCAGAGATCGGCCAGCCTGACGTAGGCTCCCGCGCTCGTGGGGTGCGTCTCGATCTGCTCGCGCAGGATGCGCTCCGCCTCGATTCGCTCCCCCGTCACGTAGAGCACCTCGGCACGATCGCAGGCGAGAGGCAGTCTCCAGGAATCCTCTTCGGCGGAGAACTGGGTGAGCACCTCTCCTTGCACCTCTGCCGCACGACGCCCGAGCGCCGCGTCCCGCGTCGCCGCGTACGTGGCCGCCATCGAGAAGTCGGACCCCCAGTTGAAGAGGACACTGCCATCGATCCCGAGCAGCTCGCCGGCGGCGCTCGTGGTCCGGTGCTCGGGCGTGAGCAGCGGCCGGAAACACCCCCAGAAGCGGATCCAGTGCTCCGTCGCCGCGAGGTCGTCATGACGAGCCGCGTGCTCTTCACCGACGAGCAGCAGCTCGTTCAGCGACTCCTGCGACGGCGGTTCGGGGCGCCAGCGCTTCCAGAGCTCGCACGCGGCGAGGGCGACGAAATCGCGAGCGTGCACGTCGGCGTGAGCCGGAGCGATCGGGAGCCATGTCTCTCGAGCCCACCGCACGGCGGAGCCGAACCGCGGTGTCTCCGTGATGAACCTGTCGTGGTCCACACGGATACCGAGCTGCTCGAGCCGAGCGACGAGCGCGGAGGTCTCCAGCGCGCACACCCTCTCGCGCGTCCAGAGCACGTCGTACCGCGGATGTGATGCCCCATGCGCGCGTGGGAAGCCGTCCGCCAGGCGCGCCGCCTCGTAGAGCGAGACCTCCGCAAGCGCCGCGAGGCCCTCGATGCCTTGGAGCTCAGGCTGCCACTGTAGCGTAGGGGCGGACGCCGCGACCGCCGCGCGCGCGCTCATCCCGAGTGGTTTGGTGGGTGGACTCTTCTTCCGCTTCTGCTTCTTCTCATGCTTTCTCTTCGCACGCCGCGCCGCAGGATTCTTGCTCATCGCTCCATCGCTCCCGCCGCCATGGGAGGCCAGGGAGGTGGACCCGTCAAGCGGTTCATGAGGCTCAAGGGGCGCCGGATCTGCCGAGGTCGTGCCTCCTCCGGAAAGGGCACGTGCTCGCCTCCCTCATCCATCGAGAGCGATGGAACGAGCCCGGCGAGCCGTATCGGTTGCATTGCGTTCTCATGTTGAAAATTCTCACTGAGATATCGAGCGGACCGTCTTTTTTTTTTTCTTTTCTTTATGTGTGTGCGTGCCGCATCAGCGACGGCGCTCGCCCTTGAGCCCGAGGCGCGCTGCGTCGGTGCGACGCTCATGGAGTACGCCGAGCTCAGGGACGGCCGGCGTCGAGCGCTCGCGGCGCCCTGCCCGCCGGTGTCCGGCTTCGAGGTGGAGGCGCTCGATCTCCGAACCGTGAAAGGGTGTTTCATGTTCCACCTCGAACCGCTCGGCGGTTCGTAGTATGACCGCCCCTTCGCCAGTAACGGTTACGTGGAACCAGGACACGACACGAGGCCTCCCGCCGACCCCAGCCGCGTCATCGCCGCCCTTGCTCGCGATCGGGTCACCCTCGACCTGAAGACGGTCGACCTCTGCTTCCTCGCGGGGCTCTACCTGCGCGCCGACAAGGCGGCCCTCGCGTCGTTCGAGGAGGACGCGCTCGTCGACCTCTTCGAGCAGGTCTGCGATGTCGTCGACCCCGGCGCGGAGAACCCGCGCAAGCGGGCGACGCACGCGATCCAGCGGCTGCGCGAGCAGCGGATGCTCGCGCGCGTCGACGGCGCCGGCCTCGTGCGCGCGGGCGAATACGCGCTCACGAGGCTCGCGGCGGCGGTCGTCGAGTACTTCCTCGCCGACGAGGCGCTCACGCGCGAGAGCCTGACGCTGCTCACCGGGACGCTCCGCGCCCAGCTCGCCGAGATCCTCGCCGCGGCGCGGAAGGCCGAGGGCGATGGCGCCTGGCGCGCCGAGGTCGCGGGGCCGCTCCGCGTCACCGTCGCCGACCTGGTCGCGGGCATCGAGCGCAGGCAGCGCGGGCTCGACGCCCAGCAGGAGGAGGTCCAGGCCGAGATCGCGACCCTGCTGTCGGCCGACTGGTTCAGCGCCGTCGACGGCTGCCAGGGCCTGCTCGACGCGATGGCCGGCACCCTGCGGGAGCTCAACGAGATCCTCCTCCGGGACACGCACCACTTCGTCGCGCTCTTGCAGGAGATCCAGGCGCTCGCGACCGCCGCCTCGAACGCCGACGCCGAGGCGACGGCCCAGCGCATGATCGAGCACGTCGACCGGATCGCCGCGTGGGGGGCCGCGCGGCAGCGGGCGTGGTCCGAGTACTACCAGTACGTGCACCGCTACCTGCGCGACGTCGTGCGGCTCGACCCCGAGCGCGCGCTCAGCCAGCGCCTGCGCGACCAGCTCGCCGCGTGGCCCTCCCGCCCCTTCCACCTCGTGACGGCGCGCGCGCCCTCGATCCGGCTCCTCCGCCCGCTCGAGGCCCGCGTCGAGCGCCCGCCCGTGGCGCGGCCTCGCGCCGATCGCGAGGCGGCTCCCGCGTGGGTCGAGCCCGAGCGCCTCGTCGCGGACATCGAGGCGCTCGTGGAGCGCGCCCTGGACGAGGGCGCGGCGACGCTCGCCGAGGTGTCGTCGCGCGTCCTTCCGAGCCTCCCCGAGCCCGTGCGCTACGCGGCGACGGGGCGCATCGCCGACGCGGTGGCCCGGCGCGCGCGGGTGCGGAGCGAGCGAGAGCGTCCGTGGGCGCCCGTCCTCGATCGGATCGAGATCGAGGAGTGGGCCGTCGATGGGAGCGGCGCGCCGTGACGGACGCGGCCTTCCACACCCTCGAGGCGGCGATCGCGGACGAGCACTTCCCCGAGGTCGATCTGATGCTGCGCCGCGGGCGGCACATCGGCCGCGACGACGGCACCGCCTACGACTACCTCGCCGACGCGCAGGCGATCCTGGAGGGTTTCTACCGGCGGTTCGGGTGCGAGCTCGTCCAGCAGAGCGACGGGTACTTCTACCTCCTGCCCTCGGGCGAGCGGCTCGGCCGGAGGCAGCTCTCGGCGGGGGAGATGCTCGTCGGCCAGACGCTCGCGCTCCTGTACCTCGACCCGGCGACGCTGCAGCACGGCGGGCTCGTCGCGCGCGAGGCGCTCCTCCAGCGCCTCTCGGGCCTCGTCGGCGCCGAGGTCCTCGTCCGCACGCTGAGCCCCCGCAAGCGCAAGTTCGACGAGCGCGTCGCCGCGGAGACGGTGCGCGCGCAGGTCGGGGAGGCGCTGCGCCGGCTCGCGGACCTCGGCTTCGTCGACCTCCTCGACGAGGCGCGCCTCCGGCTCCGCCCGGCCTTGATGCGCTTCGCCGAGCCCGTGCGCAGCCTCGCCGACCGGAGCGCGGCGCTGGAGCGGCTCGTCGCGCGGGGCGAGGTGCTCCTCGGCGACGCGGGCGCTGGCGACGAGTCGAGCGCCGACGACGACACGGCTCCGGACGAGGAGCCCGCCCGATGACCCGCGCGCACGCGTCGGCGCTCGCCCTCGTCAACTGGAAGGGCGTCTTCTACGAGCGGTACCTCCTCGATCGCCATGTCACGGCGCTCGAGGGCGCGAACGGCGCCGGCAAGACGACAGTGATGATCGCCGCGTACGTGGTCCTCCTGCCGGACATGTCGCGCCTGCGCTTCACGAACCTCGGCGAGACCGGCGCCACCGGTGGCGACAGGGGCATCTGGGGGCGGCTCGGCGACCCCGGCCGCCCCTCGTACGCCGCGCTCGATTTCGCCCTCCCGGCGGGGCGGCGCCTCGTCGCCGGCGTCCACCTGGAGCGCAAGGGCGAGCCCTCCGTCGAGCCGACGCCGTTCATCGTGTCGGGGCTCGCCGAGGACGTCCGCCTCCAGGACCTGCTGCTCGTGAGCCAGGGCGACAGCGAGGTGGTGCCCGAGCTGCCCGAGCTCCGCGAGAGCGCGGCGCGCCTCGGCGGGCGGCTGCAGGCGTTCCCGTCGGCTCGCGAGTACTTCGCCGAGCTCTTCGATCGAGGCGTCACGCCGCTCCGCCTCGGCACCGACGAGGAGCGCAACAAGCTGAACGAGATGCTCCGGACGAGCATGACGGGCGGCATCTCGCGGGCGCTGACCTCCGAGCTCCGCGCCTTCCTGCTCAAGGAAGAGGGCGGCCTCGCGGACACGCTCCAGCGCATGCGCGCCAACCTCGACGCCTGCCGGCGCACGCGGACCGAGGTGCAGGAGTCGAGGCGCCTCGAGCACGAGATCGGCCGCGTGTTCGAGGCGGGCCAGGCGATGTTCGCGGCGGCGTTCCTCGCGACGCGCGAGCGCGCGGATGAGCTGTCGCGCCGCGTGGCCGACGCGGAGGCGGCGCGCGCCGCGGCCGTCGAGGCGCGCGCCGCCGCGCAGGAGGCGCTGGAGGCGACCGTCGCCGAGCTCGAGGCGCTGGAGCGCCGGCGCGGAGAGCTCGGCCAGGCGCTAGAGTCGTCGCGCGCGTGGCTCGCGCGGATGAGGGAAGCGCTGGCGGCGGCCGGCGCGCTCGGGCGGTGCGTCGCCGCCCTCGGCGCCGCCGAGGAGGCGGCCGCGGCCGCGGCGCAGGCGCGCGCCGGGGCCGACGAGGAGCGGGCGCGACGGCGCGAGGAGCTCCGCCGCGCGCAGGAGAGCTACAAGCGCGCCGCGGGAGGGCTGGCGGACGTGCAGCGGGGCATCGAGGAGCTGCACCGCCGCGCCGGCGCCTACCACCAGGCCGTCCGGCGGCTGCGCGAGGCCGAGGGGTGCCTCGGCGCGGCGCCGCTCGCTCCGGAGGGCTTCGGCGACCGCCTCGCGGCGGCCCGCGCCGAGCTCGACGCCGTCGACCAGGAGCGCCGCGACGCGGCGACGCGCCTCTCGGACGCCGACGATCACCGGCGGCGGCACGCGGAGGTGATGGAGGCGCTGCGAGCGCTCGTCGCCGGCGAGGTCGAGGCGGAGCGGGCGCACGACGTCGCCGTCGAGGCCCTCCGGCGCCACCGGGAGCTCGTCGCGCTCGCAGGGCGCCTCCCCGCGATCGAGGGAGAGCTCGGAGAGGCGCGGCGCCTGGAGGCGAGGCAGGAGCGCGCGCGCCGTCAGGCGGAGGGGCTCGGCGTGTCGATCGCCGGCGAGCTGGCCGCGGCGCTCGTCGAGCGGCTCTTGAGCGAGGCCGAGGCGGAGCGGGAGGGCCACGACGACGAGGCGCGAACGGCGAGAGCGGGGGCCACCGGGACGGAGGCCCACCTGAAGGAGCTCGAGGCCCGTCGCCGCGAGCTCGCGGCGCGGGAGCCCGAGTGGCGCGAGCTCGACGCGCGGGCAGCCCGGCTGGGAGCGCACGTCGGCGCCGCGGTCGCCGACCGCGCCGGCCTCGACGCCGCGCGCGCCACGCTCGCGGAGCGGCTGGTGGCGGCGCAGCGGTCGGAGGAGCTGAGCCGTGAGGCGCAGGAGCGGCTCTTGCGCGAGGCCAGGGAGCTCCTGGCCGCGGGGGGGCCGTTCGCGCCCGAGCTGCTGCAGCTCAAGGACCGGCTCGGCGCCGAGCTGGTCGCGCTCGGCTTCGAGGACGTCGCGCTCCACGAGGCTGCGGAGATCGAGGCTCGCCTCGGAGGCCTCGCGCAGGCGCTGGTCGTGGACGATCCGGGCCGCGCCGCCCGCGCGCTCGCGGGGCGCCCGGACACGCTCGGCGACGTGCTGCTGGTCTCGCGCGAAGCGGATCTCGATCGGCTGGCCTCCGCGAGGAGCCCGGTCGAGGTCGGCGATCGGGACGTCGCGGTCGACGAGGGGATCGCGCTGCGCGTGTCGCGGATCCCGTCGCACCCGCGCCTCGGCCGGCGCGCGCGGGAGGAGCGCGCGGCGGCGCTGCGCCGCGAGGCCGAGGAGGAGGCGCGCGAGCTCCACGAGGCGAGGGCGCGCCGGCGCGAGCTCGAGCGCCTCGTCGCGGACGGCGAGGCGCTCCTCGCCGGGCACGCCGTGTGGCTCGCGGGCGATCCCGCGCCGGCGCTCGCGGCCGCGAGGCGCGCCATCGTGGAGGCCGAGGCGCACCTCGAGCGCCATCGCGGCGCGATCGTGCGCCACGCCGAGGCGGCGCGGGCGCTCCGGCCGCGCGTCGACGGGCTCCGCGCGCTCCTGGGCGAGGCGATGCTGCTCGACCCGCCCCACCACGGCGAGCGCGCCCGCGCGCTCGACGCGGAGCGCGCGGCGGCGCTGTCGGCGAAGGCGTCCGTGGCCTCGCAGGGGCGGCGGGCGGAGCTCGTTGACCGGCAGCTCGCGACGCTGCGGCAGCCGCCGCTCTCCGGCGAGGAGCTCGCTCTTCTGCGCGGGCGCGTCCTCGAGCTCAAGGCGCGGCGGGAGCGCCTCGACGCGGGCATCGACGCGCTCTCCTACGTCCGCGCGAACGTCGAGGCCCTCGGCTGGGAGGAGGCGCCGCGGAGGCTCGCCGCCGACCAGGCGCTCGTGCCGGCGATCCAGGCGCAGCTGCGCGAGGCCGAGGAGCAGCAGCGCGAGGCCGACACGGCCGCGCGCGGCGCCGACGACCGCCACGACGATGCCACGGCGAGGTTCCAGGACGCCGATGGAAGGCGGCGCGTCGCCGCGCAGGAGCACGCGGCGGCCGCCGAGCGCTTCGAGGCGCTCGGCGTGCCGGCGCCGAGCGAGGAGGCCGCCGCCGCCGCGGCAGGGGAGGTCTCGCGGCTCGACGGGGAGCTCCGCGCGAGCGACGGCCGGCGCGACGCGCTGCTCACGACGCGCGGACGCCAGGAGGGCGCCCTCCGCGAGGCGGAGGGGCGGGCGAAGGAGGCGGACGAGAAGCTCACCGGCGAGCGCCGCGAGGCCGAGCCGGCGGTGAAGCGGTGGGACGACCTCCGTGAGCGCGCGGCGCACCACGGTCTGGGCGGCGGCCCGCTCGCCGGAGGGCCGACCGAGCTGGGGGACGTCCGCGGCCACGTGAACCTCGTGCAGGAGGCGAGGACGCGGCGCGAGATCCTCCTCGAGCGGCTGCGCGCGGCGCAGGGCGGCGTCGCGCTGCTCACCGAGCTCCAGGTGCTGCGCGACACCTCGGACGCCGCGTTCGCAGACGCTTACCTCGGGCTCTGGCTCACCGTCCGGGACTGGCTGCGCCGGCGGCTGCCGGCCCAGGTGGCCGAGGTCGACGACCCGCGCGAGGCGCTGCTCCGCCTGCGCGACCAGCTCTCCACCCTCGAGGAGCGTCTCGCCCGCCAGGAGAGCGACCTGCGCGGCGCGAGCGAGGACGTGGCGCGCGGCATCGACGTCCAGATCCGCAAGGCGCGCGGGCAGGTCACGCGCCTCAACAAGAACCTCGAGGGCGTGAGCTTCGGCAGCATCCAGGGGATCTGCGTCCGCCTGCACCCGGTGGAGAGGATGGATCAGGTCTTGCGCGCGCTGCGCGAGGGGGCGGCGCAGGGGCTCTTGTTCCAGGCGGACATGCCGATCGAGGAGGCGCTCGACGAGATCTTCCGGCGCTACGGCGGCGGGCGGACGGGCGGGCAGCGCCTGCTCGACTACCGCGAGTACGTCCACCTCCAGGTCGAGATCCGCCGCAAGGCCGGGGCCGACTGGGAGATCGCGAATCCGACGCGGCTGTCCACCGGCGAGGCCATCGGCGTCGGAGCGGCGTTGATGATGGTCGTCCTGACCGAGTGGGAGCGCGACGCGACCCTCCTGAGAGGGAAGAAGTCCCATGGCTCGCTTCGCTTCCTGTTCCTCGACGAGGCGAACCGGCTCTCGCATGACAACCTGGGCGTGCTCTTCGACCTCTGCCAGACGCTCGATCTGCAGCTCCTGATCGCCGCTCCGGAGGTCGCTCGCGCCGAGGGCAACACCACGTACCGCCTCGTGCGTCGCGCCACGCCGGACGGGCGTGAGGAGGTGCTGGTGAGCGGCCGGCGCACGCGAGCCGAGGCGTGATGTGGCAGACGGCGGAGGAGCGGCTCGCACTGCTCGAGTTGCTCGTGCGCGGCGCGCTCAGGCGCCGTCGCGCGCAGGCCGCGGCGTGGGACGCCCTCGGCGAGCTGCCGTGGACGAGGCGCACCGGGCGGCGGGACGAGCTCGGCCTCGTCGAGAGCCGGCGCGGCGAGCTCGCCGCGCTCCTCGCTCGGGTCTGGCCCGCGTGGGGCGCGGGGCTCGCGGAGCTGACCGCGCGCGGCCTCCCGCCCACGCCGGACGGCTGGGCCGCGCTGGAGGACGCGCAGCGCGCCGAGGGGCTCCCGGCGCTCCCGGACCAGATCAACCGGCGGACGGCCGCGGCGCTCGTCGCCGCGCATTCGAAGGCGGCGCTCACCGAGCGACGCATCGCCGCCCTCGGCGAGAGCGAGGCCACGCACGACGGCTCGGTGAGGCTCAGGCCGCCGGCGGGCCTCGTGGCCCGGGCGCCGCATGGCGCGGTCGATCTCGCGGCCGTCGCTGCAGTGCTGGGCGAGGTGTCGCTGCCCGAGCGTGCGCTGAAGAGCGGACTCGAGCTCGAAGGGACCTTCCGCGCGGCGCTCCTCGTCGAGAACCTCGGGGCGTTCTGTGATCTAGTGACGATCGAGGGCTGGCTCTTCGCGCACGTCCCGGGGTGGGACACGGCGACCGTCACCCGGCTGCTCGAACGCCTGACGCACGTCCCCGTGGTGCATTTCGGCGACCTCGATCCCAATGGCACCCGCATCTTCCAGCACCTCCGCGGCGCGCGAGCGGATCTCCGCTGGTTCGTGCCGCCGTTCTGGGGAGAGCTCGTCGAGGCGAAGGGCCGCCGCTGCGCCTGGCCGGCGGATGTCGACCTTCGCGACGCGCCCGAGCTCGTGCGGCGGCTCGCTGCGGGCGGCCTGTGGCTCGAGCAGGAGCCGATCGCGGTCGACCCACGGACGGCGGCTGCGCTGGAGGCGATGCTGTGATGGCGGCGGCCGCATGAGAGCGTATCCGTGTCACGAGCGTCTTCCGCCCGCGTAAGTTGGCTACGTTATTGGTGCATTCTCGGTGTGATCGACGCTGGCGGAGGACCAGGCACCCTCGTGAAATGAGATGAAATCGTCATGCACTCGAGCTTGTCGTAACCTCTCGACCGGCGACGGCGACGCGGTCGCCGTTGCCCGCGTGTCGATGGGTCGGCGCGCCCCTTCAACCGAGGATGACCAACCATGCACAAAGGTCGCTCTGAGAGCAATGACAGCAAAGACATCCTGGAGAACCCGGGGAATGAGCAGTTTCCAGTCGACACGCGGGTCGTGACCCGGATCCGCCTCTTCGTCGACCGCGCCGGGGTCGACCTCGCGCGGATCGTGCTGATGAATGACCAGGCGACGCCCCAGCACTCCCCCTATCGCGAGTATCACCATGGAAATGCCGGTGTCCTCATCGACGGGGTCACCTCGCTTTCCATGCACGCCGACGCGATCGCGTGCTCACAGCAGGCGATCGAGGGCTTCGTCGGGACCATGCCGATGCACCTCGACCTGTTGCAGTCGGCCAAGTGGCGCCGTGGGGTGTGCACGTCCTCGGCGGCGCACAAGCGCCTCTTCAAGGCGATCGATCCGGACGACAGCACCAAGATGATTGGCCTGCTCATCGAGCAGGACCAGCAGGGCAGGCTCGAGAGGGTCACGTGGTACAAGACCCGAGACGCGCGGACGCTGTTCCACGCGACGCCCGAAAAGCTCACGTTCGAGATGGTGAAAGACGAGAACGGCGCGCCGAGCCTCGATCCGAGCGACATTGGAGGATGGACTTGGTTCTACACCACGAGCCCCTTCGGCTCGTGATCCCGGCGAATCACGGCTCGATCGGCCTCGCGAGGCGAAATCCCAGCACGCCGTGGCGCTTCGTGGGAGGCTCGGCGTACCGGACCGCGAGGCGGACGAGCTCGCCCGTCGAGATCCAGGCGCCGCCGCGCACCGGACGATCGGCGGTATCGTCGGTCGGTGCTGCCTCCACGCGCACGATGCCGTGCTCCGCGCGCGGACCAGCGAGACGCCACCGTTCGACGCACCAGTCGCGTACGTTGCCCGCCATGCCGCGGACGCCGTAGGGGCTGACGTCGGTGGGATACTCGTGCACCGACATGACCCGCTTCCGCTCGGGGTGGCTGCCCGACACGCACGCCCACGTGGGCTCGATCTGATCCCCCCATGGCATGAACCGCCCATCGACGCCGCGCGCGGCCTTCTCCCATTCGAGCTCGCTCGGGAGCCGCCACGGCAGGCCGGTCCGGCGGGCCCAGTACGCCGCATAGGCCATCGCCGCATGCCAATCGACGAAGACCACAGGCAACGCATGCTCGACCTCGGGCGCCTTGAGGCGGTAGCGCCCTGAGCGCTCGTCGAGCGCGTAGGCCAGCGGCGCGTCGTCGCTCAGGGTTGCCCCCGGCGCGTGCGTCGGACAATGCCGGCGCGCCTCTCCCGCGCGCCCTTCCTCGACCAGCGCGTTGAGGAAGTCGACATACTCGGCGTTGGTGACGGGGTATTTCTTCATCACGAACCCGTCGAGCCAGACGCGTCGCCGCGGGAGGCTCTCCCCCGCGCGCGGATCGCCGCCGGCGATGAACCACCCTGCCGGCACATAGACGTCATCCGGCGCGAGCTCGTCTTCGCGAAGCAGGCGGATAGGATGCGGCGCTGTCCCTCCAGGGCGGACTCCGTCCCAGTGTTCGTCGCCCCCGAGCGCCACCGGGTAACGTGCCTCGCCATGGCCAGGCGCCGCGAGGAGCAGGAGATAGCTGCCGCGCTGGAGGCCGTGCTCCTGGAGCGGCGCGATGGCCGTGCGCGTTCGCTCGTCGCTGGCCATGAGATAGCGGTTGACCGGCTCGTACGGCTTGATGGTGACACGAGCGCCCTCCGGCGCGGTCACCAGCGTGAGCCGCGCGTCGCCTCGGAGCAGCGCCTCGTAGCGGGCGCGTCCGTCCGCGGGCAGGTGCCTCGCGTGGTCTTCGACGAGCGCTGCGAGGCGCGTCGCTGCGGGCCGATCGCGCTTCGCCTCGGCCCGCACGAGGCTGTCGGCGTAGTGCTCGGCCAGCGCGCCGTGCGCCTCTTCGAGGCCGGGCACCTCGTTGAGCGCAGAGCGCAGCTTCTGTGTCCAGTAGATCTCTTCGCGCAGCGCCTCCTGATCGAGCGCCGCCGCGTCGTCCGCGAGCTTCCAGCCCTCCGCCTTGTCCTGGGCTCCATCGAACGAGCGCAGCCTGTCGAGGATCTCCCGGGACGCCGCCCTGTGGTGGTCGGCCTTCGCTCGCAGCCGGGCGATCCGCGCGCGGTGCTCGCGGTGCGCCTCCTCCACGATGCGCACCGCGCGCTCCTGACGATCCGCGCCGTCGAGCCAATCGCGCACCGCCTCCATCAACGCGCCGGCGTGCGCGTAGCGGTCCGCAGGTGCGCGCGCCATCGCCCGGCGGCACAGCGCATGGAGCTCCTCGGGGACCTCGCCCCGCGCGACCTCCTCGATCGCGCGCGGCGGTCCGCTCCGGACGCGCGCGATGGTCTGTTCAGCGGTCTCGTGCCTTCCCTGCGGCGGCGTATACGGCGGCTCGCCGCTCAAGATCTCGTAGAGCACGGCGCCGAAGGCGTAGACGTCGCTCGCCGGACCCATCGCCGCGATCTCGCAGTGCGCCTGCTCTGGAGACATATAGAACGGCGTGCCTGCGACCCGCGTCCGCACGCTCCCCTCCGACGGATCCGGAGCGGGCAGCCATGACGGCCCTGACACCGTGTCCTCACGCCGCGGGGCCGCTGAGACGCCGCCGAGGTCGCGGGCGAGGCCCCAGTCCATGACGTGCACCTCGCCCAGGTCGCCGACCATGAGGTTGTGAGGGCTGATGTCGCGATGGATGATGCGCTGCGCGTGGGCGTGGGCCACCGGCTCGCACAGCCGGCGAAAATCGTCGAGCAGCCGGCGCAGCGCCCACATGAACTCGGTGCTTCGCTGCCTGTGCAGCGCGGCCGTGCGTCTGCCGATCGTGTCGCCGCGGACCCGCTTCATGGTGAACCAGATGCGGCCGTCGGGCAGCTCACCCCAGTCGTAGAGCGGGACGACGCCGGGGTGCTGGAGCCGGGCCGTGAGGGCGACCTCTTGCCGGAAGCGCGCGCAGTCGTCCGGCGAGCTCCTCGACGGGAGCTGCACCTTCAGCGCCACACACCGTCCGATGCGCCGGTCCCAGGCCTCGCGTACCTCGCTGAACCCGCCGAGACCGATGCGCCCTCGGTCCTCGTACCGGTGCCGGAAGTCCTCCGGAGCGGACGGCGCCGGAGCGTCGCGATGGGGGTCTCCGACGCGGTGCGTGGGCACCCGCGGGAGCGATCCCTCGTAGAGCTCCGTGAGCTCGCGGAGCGCGTCGCCGCCGATCCCGTGCACTTTCGCGATGAGGCGCAGCCGCTCGATCATGGTCCACGTCCGGCGATCGCAGTGTACAGGACGCCGCGTCCGGCGGGCGCATTGAACTGGCTCAGCGATGCCGTTTATCCTGCGCGCGATGGGAGTCCTCCGGCACGTCTCGTCAGGAAGTTCGGTGGTGCTGGCCGCCCATGCCATCGTGGGCCGCGCGCCTAGCTCTGCCGTGCGTCTCACCGATCACGCGGCGTCGAACGATCACGCCGCGGTGTCCTGGAAAGGCGAGCGATGGCAGGTGCGCGACCTGGCGAGCACCAACGGCACCTCGGTCGACGGGCGCCCCCTCGAGGCCGGGACGAACGTGGACATCAAGCGGGGATCCGTCCTCCAGTTCGGCGGCAGCGCCGAGCGATGGGAGCTGACCGACGATGGAGGTCCCGTGGTCGTCGCCCGCGCGCTCGCCACGGGCGAAGAGCGCCAGGCGGTGGACGGGCTGCTTGCGCTCCCGGACGCGGACAGCGTCCTCGTATCCATCTTCGTCGATACCGCGGGGCGGTGGCTGATCGAGGGCTCGGACGGCTCGCAGCGCCCGGTGAGCGACAAGGAGGAGATCACGGTCGCGGAAGAGCGATGGATGCTTACGGTGCCGCCTGCCTCGCCGATCGCAGGAACCTACAAGACGGCCCCGTCTCTCTCGCTCGTCACATGCACCCTGCGATTTCACGTGAGCCGCGACGAGGAGCACGTGCGTATCGAAGCGGTGGATGGGGGCGACGTGCTGGAGATCGGGCAGTTCGCTCCCTTCTACGCGCTGCTGTTGCTCGCCCGCGCGCGGCGGAAGGACGCCGCTCGTGGGGAGCTCCCTGAGGACGAGCAGGGGTGGATCCATGTGGTCGACCTCGCGAGACAGCTCCGCGTCGACGAGAAGTACCTGAACGTCCTCCTCTTCCGCGCGCGCCAGGCATTTGCCAAGGCCGGCCTGGGGAGCGAAATCGTGCAGCGGAGGCGGCGGGAGATCCGGATAGCGACCGGACGTGTGGAGGAGCTCAAGGCGTAGTGCCTCTGACGGGCCCGCCGTGAAATGACATGAAATACGGCGAGCCTTGCGGGAGGCGGGCTCGTCCATATCCTCCGGGTGCTCTGCCGCGCCGCCCGCCAGGGGTGGACCCGCGGAGAGGGGCATCCGGAGGATCGATGGGCAAGCTGAGCACCCAGAGCGCGTCGCATCGCTGGCTGACGGCGTTCGTGGACTGGATCAAACCCGAGGAGGCGACGCGAGAAGCTATCTGTAAGCAGGCGGAGGAGATCCGCGACCGCATCGGCGCCAAGGCGTCGCGCGACGGCCTCGTGGTGCGGTCCATGCCGTGGTCCGGGTCATTCGCCAAGAAGACCGGACTGCGGCGCCACATGCGCGGCGACCACGAGGTCGAGGGGCAGGACGTCGATCTCGCGTTTGTCATCTCCCCGCAGACGTCGGAGGGGGAAGATATCGAGAGCCTGCTCGATCGGTTCGAGCGGTACGCCCGGGCGAGCTACCCGAACACGCGCCGCAACCCGACGAAGAGCTCCGTCCGGCTGGACTTCAAGGGGACCAAGCTCTCCTACGATCTGGTCCCGATGCTTGCGGTCGAGGGCGATGATGAGGCGCAGGTGCTGCTCCGGCGCGACGGGGAGCGAAGGCGTACCTCGGTCCAGCGGCACATCGATTTTGTGAAGAGGCGCACCGATCGGAGCAACGAGCTGAAAGGTCGGGTGAAGTTCAACGAGGGGGTGCGCCTCGTCAAGTGGTTGCGCGAGATCCGTCAGTCGAGGAGCCAGATCCTGGACGACGTGCCCACGATGCTCATCGATCTGCTCTGCGCGAAGGCGTTCGATCTGCACGGGGTCGACGAGACGTACACGGAGACGTTGAGCCGATGGTTCGGGCGGATCGCTCACCTGGTCGGAACGAGAAAGCGCGTAGATTTCAGCGACTTCGGGGACCCCGCGGGTCATGCGGACGGCGGCCTGTGGTCGGTGCTCGACCCGGTGAACCCGGCGAACAACGTCGTGCCGCCCGCATGGGGGAACCTTCAGCTGCAGGAGCTCGCAGGGTGGTTCGAGGACGCCCGTGACGGCATGGCCCGGGTCATCGCCGCAGACACGGCAGGAGACGAGGGAGAGGACCGGGAGGAGCTCGCCGCGCTCTTCGGTAACGCCCTCGTGGACCACGGGGGCGCCCCGTGACCACGGCCTACACGATCGCGCAGACCAGCACGTTCTCGGAGGCGCGGGCGCGCGCCGTCATGCGGCAGGTGCTCGGCGACTTCATGAACGCGGCGAGCGCGAACCTGATCGCGCGCGAGACGATCCAGAGGTGGCACGAGGACCTGGAGTACGCGGTGCTCCACGAGGTGGTGGACACGTTCCAGCTTCAGTTCACGAAGCCTGACGGCGCGCGCCTGGCTATCGGCTACACGGTGCGCGATGACGGCTCGGTCATGGAGGCCTCGAAGGCGGGCGGGCTCGATTTCCACGGCCTGCCCGCCGGCACCCGGGTGAACGTCCTCCTGACGTACCGGACGGGAGCTCGGAACATCGAGGCGGTGCGGGCGCACCTGCGGGCGCGCGGGTGGACGGCGGGCGGCAGCCTGGTCGCCGGCGCCACGAGCCGCGACCGGGCATTCTCGAAGAGCGGTTTCGGCATCGTGCGCAGCAAGGTAGGAGACTGGGAATGAGCGAGCTCCAGCTCCTCGAGGTGATCCATCCGCAGAAGGATGCTGCCGCGCGCTACGAAGCGCTCGTCGGCATCGACACGCATCAGACCCTGTTGCTGGACGAGCTCACGCTGCTGCTCGACGTGGAGCGGACGGCCAGGTGGCTGAAGAAGCACCATCCGAGGGGGTTGCCCGTCGCGGGTGCGCTCACCGGGGGCTCGCCCCTCATCCTCCTGTCTGGCGAGGTGGGTTGCGGGAAGACGGCGCTGGCCGCGTCGGTGGGGACGCCGCTCGCGAAAGCGCTGGACCGCAAGGTCGCCGGTCTTGAGACGCCGTCCAACATCCGGGGATGGGGGCGCGTCGGCGAGATTTCGGCGCGGATCACCGAGGCGTTCGAGCAAGCGTGCGCGCGCGCGAAGCAGATCGGGTGCGGGCTCTTGATCATCGACGAGGCCGACGACCTCGCGACCGCCCGAGGGGAGATGCAGGCGCACCACGAGGATCGCGCGGGGGTCAACGTGCTGATCAAGCAGATCGACCGGATCGCTCGGGAGCGAGCGCCGCTCGCGGTGCTCATGATCACGAACCGGTCCGGCGCGCTGGACCCGGCGGTGACGCGGCGGGCGTCCCTGCACCTGCGGTTCGACCGGCCCGATCCGGCGCAGCGCCGCGCGGTGATGGAGCGGCTGCTCGCCGGCACGCGGCACACCGACCAGGAACTCGAGGAGCTGGTGAAGGCGACCGAGCCGCGGCGCGGGGTGAGGTTCAGCTTCTCGGATCTCACCGTGCGCCTCGCGCGCGCCGCGCTCCGCCGCGCCTGGCGCGCCGATCGGCCGCTCGGTCCGGCGGTGCTCCTGGAGACGCTCGCGGAGATCGAGCCGTCACCGCCCATCGGACTGCTGTCGAGCAAGGAGGTCTGCGACGATGTCTGATCCGAACCGCCTCCTCGTGGTGTCTCATTCGGTCCTGGCGTCCATCGGCCGCGACCAGATAGAGCACGCCATCCCGGCGTCGGATCGCGCCGGCGGGTGGGATCACGTGGAGATCGCGCCGGTGCGCGCGGAGCTCGGGAGGCTCCACGAGATCGACTGGGCGGCGGCGCTGGCCGAGCAGGAGCGGCTGTTCGCGGAGCGGCTCTGCGGCGAGCTCGCAGGCCGCCGGCGGCTGGCGTACTTCGGCTTCGCGCCGATCCCGCTCGCTGCGCATCTTGGTTATCGCATGACGCGATGCGTTGCTGTGGATATCTACCAGCACAATCGCTTCCGGTTCGATTGGGCCTGGAGCTCGGACGATTCGGTCTCGGCGCCTCCTGCGTTGAAGCCGCCGAGCGGTCTTCCGGAGTACGGCTCCAGGGACGAGGGGCCCGTGGTGATCCGCGTCTCCACGTCACACCGTATCGCCCCGTGGGAGACGGCCGAGATCGTCCCGTCGAGCCTGGCTGATGTCGACGTGATGCTGGCGGCCCCAGGCGAGGAGGCGCTGCGCACCCAGAGCGCCCTCACCGAGGTCGTGAAGGCCTTCAACGACGCGCTCTCCCAGGTGAAGAGCATGTTCCCCAGGCTTACCGCTATCCATCTGTTCGCTGCCGTGCCGGTGGGCCTCGCGTTCCGGCTGGGGGCGCAGATCAACCCGACGATTTACCCGGAAGTGGTAACATATCAGTACTGGAGGAAGGGAACGCCACAGTACCGGCAGGCCATCGTGCTCGCCGAGCGCTGCAGGGCCGATCTGCCAGCGCTGCGCCTGGATAACGCTGGATCGGCTATGGGCGATGTTGTCGCAGACCCTGCATTGCAGACCGTCATGAACCTCTACAACGCGCCGAACCGCTTCCTCGATGCGCTTAGCTACGGGTGGGCGGATGAGGCACCAAGGCGCTTTTGCGAGATTATGGTAGGCGCATACAACTCAGCATCTCGCGCGCGCGAAATTCTGGAGAAGTCCGGGATCGACATGGGCAGCGTCAACTTCGAACAGCCGGTGAGAGCGATCTGGTATGAGGCGCTCAATGTGGCTGCCCGAGCAGGGGGTACCCGCAAGCTCGCGCGGAGTGTCCGGATGGATGGAATGATCGCGGCATATCACCCCAAGATCGACGAGATCATCAAGGCGACCCACGCCACGGAGGAGGGCTCATGCCAGCCGTGAGAGGACATTTTCTCGACGACCAGCGGTACGACTTGAGCAGGCCTGAATCTCAGGAATTTTACGAGACGATGCTGGGCGCCTACCCCAAGACATCCAGCGCACAGAGGATCCTCGCCACGTCGGGGGTCGACAACGACAGCATCGATTTCGCGCAGCCGGCGCGGGACTACTGGGAACACGCCCTCGCGGTCGCCGCCCGGGCCGGCCTCACGCGGAAGCTCGCGCAGATCGCTAGAGCGGATCGCTTGATCGCCGCGTATCACCCCAGGCTGGATCGGCTCATGAGCGCGAGCCCGGCGCTGCCGGAGGCCCGGAGCCCGGCGAAGGATCCCGTGGTGTGGCGCGGAGAGGAGGTCGTAACGGGCACGCAGGAGACGTTTCTGGACGTCGCCTTCCTGCACCACGGGCTGCGCGCCGCCGAGTCGGTGGTGCGCCTCACCACGGTTACTGAGGAAGAGAAGTCGTTCCATGGGACGGGTTTTCTGATCGCACCAGACACGTTCTTGACGAACCACCATGTCCTCCATGACCGTCACGGTCGCCCGGTGAAGCGTGTCGACATTTGGTTCGACTATGAGATCGGTCCGGAGGGACAACTGCGCCGCGTCGGGCGCTACGAAGGAGATGTCGCGACCATCGTCGGCGATGCCGCGCACGACTGGGCGATCCTGCGCTCCAAGGAGCCCGTCGAGCGCCCATGCCGCCCCCTAAGCCTCGTGCCCTCGAAGCCGGTAACGAAGGGAGACTTCGTGTACATCGTACAGCACCCCGAGGGACGACCCAAGAAGATCGGCCTGCTGCACAACGAGGTCGTCGACGTGAGCGCGGACCGGGTCCAGTACCTGACCGATACCCTCCGGGGGTCGTCAGGCTCGCCTGTCTGCAACGAGCTCTGGGAGGTGGTCGCCCTGCACTACCGCGGGATCGAGGGTGACCCTGTGAAGGGGACCGTCTGCAAGAATGAGGGCATCCTCATCGATCGCGTCGTCGATGGGCTCACGGCCCGCGGGATCTTGCAACCGGCCGCGAGCAGGTAGCGACGTGCAGACGTGGTGGCCGGGGCGTCGCCCGTCCTCCGCCTGGATCGACCTGCGCGGCGACCTGCGGCTGGCGTGAGGCGCCCCGGCCGACGAGCCTCACGCCATCTCACGCATCCACAGGTCCAGCCCCCCGACGGACCTCCGCTGGGATCACCCGGTGAAGGCGCCGTACCCGACCGCCGTCTTCGCTCCGGCGCCGAGCTCGCTCAGCCCGAAGCGCAGCAGCTCGACGGCGCGCGCGGCGCGCTCCGCCGCACCCGAGCGGCTCAGGACACGGAACGCGAACGTCGTTTCCTTGGCGACCGTGAGGAAGTACACAGGGACCGGATCTTCGGTCTCCGCCGGATAACTTGCTTTGCCGCCGTAGTATGCAGGATGGTGGCAATTGATGACGTCGACCTCCAGCCGAGGCCAGGCCACCGGGTACGCATCGAGGAACACGACATCGCCGGCCCATGCCTTGGTGTCGGATCCGATCTTCTCCGGGCCGAACAGCTCCTCTTGCCGCGGTTCTTCGAGCAGCCTCGCCGCGGCGCGGGCGATCCCCTTGACGGACGAGCCAGGCAGGTATGGCACGCCGATGCTGCGATCGAACGTGAAGCCGATGTCGGTGGGGTGGGGGCCACCCAGCCCGGTCGCGAACCGGCTCTCCAGCTCCGCCTGCAAGGTGGCCCCGGACCCGCGGAGCCGCTCGATGGCGCGCACCTGCCTCGCGTGAACCGCGTTCAGCAACCTCAGGGGCGTGGCCCCGGGCAGCTTTCCGCGCTCGCTGAAGTCCTTCGCAAACGTCGTCAGCGCGCCCCGGGAATCGGCGCTGCGGGGGATGTCCGGCGGGAGGCCGTCTCCCCAGACGTCGAGGTACCGGATCCACACGAGCCCCGCGTTGGAGGCGCTCCGCATGCGCTCGATCCCGACTCGCTTGTCCTGCTCCTTCGCCCCGAGGAGCTGCTCCACGGCCTCGCGCTGGTGGCAGAAGATCGCGGGGGCCATCAGCCGCTCCTCGGGGCGGCCTTGCCGGCCCGCGGAGCGGCCTTGTCGCGACCGCGCGGCTCAGCCGCCTTCTCGCTGCGCAGGATGGCCTTGCCGATGAGCTTGATCGCGTCGGCGAACGCGATCGCCTCGCTATCGGCGGCGAGGTACGCCGCCCGCGACGCGCGCGACAGCCGCCGCAGCAGCTCCTCGGGAGAGCGGTCCGCCTCGTCGGCCTGGCCGAGCGGCGCTCCGCTCTCCCGCGAGAGCACCCAGTCGGCGATTGCGCCCGCCAGCGCCCCGTGCCCCGCCTCGGCCTTCCCCATCGAGAAGGCCAGGGCCTGCATCGTGCCCATCGCCCGCAGCTCCACCGGGTACCCCTGCGCGAGCTCGACGGCGCTCTTACGGACAGGTCCGGGCCACGCCATCACGCGCTTGTACGCCCGCTGATCGCGCGCCAGGCTCTTCAGCGCGCACCGTTGCCGGTCGTCGCCGGCGTCTTCGCCCTCAATTGGCTTCACGTGGCCCCCTTTCCGTCCGTCGCCGACGCGCAGCCCACCCTCCACCAGCAGATCCCTTCGCCGACGGTCTCGTTGCCGCCGATCTGCGAGACCTCCAGGAGGCTGCTCTTCGCCTGGAGCTTGTCGAGGAGTGCACCTTGGCCGCGGCGTGCTCCGATCATCGATACGAAGAGGCAGTCTGACGGCACCTGCTCCTCGTACCATAGGTTGCCATCGTCCCCGCTCGTCGTCTTGTTGTCGTCCAGCCGGATCCGCGCGCGCACCGGAAGGCGCCGGACGAGCACGGAGAAGTCGCCGTCGGGGATCACGACCAGCCCCTTCTCGACCCGACTCCGGGTATCCTCCTCTCCGTCGGGGAGGAGGCGCGCGAGGCTCCCGGCGATCCTCTTGAGATCCGCGCTCTCGGCGATCGCGTCCAGATAGACGAGATCTTCGATGACGAGCGGCGCCTTGGCGAGCGCCTTGTCGGCGACCAGCACCTCGGCCGACCCCGCGGGGAGCGAGAGCGCGCCGAGATCGCCGATGCCGGCGGCGCGCAGGTCGCGGCCCAGCCGCTCCAGGACGAGGCGGCACGTCACGTACAGAAAAGGGCGGTTGAGCGAGCGCGCCGCGTAGGCCATGAGCCGGGCCTCGGTGAACACCAGCGCCCCGGCGAAGAGCGAGGACGTGGGCGCGGCGCCGGCCGAGCCTTCTCCTCGCTGTTCCTCTCGGTCCGCCCCGTTGCTGCGCTTTGGCTTCGGACCGAACAGCGTGTTCACCTCGTTGTTGACCTCCGGCTCTCGCTTCGTATCGTCCTTCCCCTTCTTCGCGTCGTGCTCGAAGGCGTCCCTCGCCACTCCCTTGAGCGAGGACGCCGGGATCATCGGAAACCCCGTGTGCGGCTCCTTCGTCACCGGCAGGTCGATCGCCCCTTCCGCCTGGCCGGTGCTCACGTGCAGCGGGCTCACGGTGTAGATGCCGCACACCACTGCTCTTCCCCATGCGCTCACGATCGAACCTCCCGGCGGCGCTCCGCCGCCTGCACGAGCCCTCTGTCCACCGTCGGTCCCACGGCGACGAGCGTGTGACCATAACCGAACGACGCTTCGCCCCGGTCGCCCAGGACGTGCGCATCGTTCAAACGGCGCAACGCCTCGCCGCGCGCGGCGGCTCCGGATGCGCCCGCGCCACCGCCGCGCAGGACGAAGAACCAGCTGCTCCCGGCCTCCCAGTACGAGCGGTTGGGCCGGGGCACCTTCGACGCTGCCAGGAGTCCGCCGATCACGCGCGGCGGCCCGGTGAGCGCGGCGAGGACGCGCACCTCTACTCCCTCGGGCAACCGCGCGTTCCGTCGCAGATCCTCCTCGACGGACGCGGCGGCGGACAGACCGTCTCCCTTGCACTGGACGGGCGTCGCCGCCACAAGGAAGAACCCTTGATCCTCCGGCACCTCGACGGGCAGGTGTCGGCCTTCGAGCAGGTGCGCGAAGTCCAGGTCGACCGGCGGCAGCTCCTCCAGGACCGCAGGGCGGCTCCGCCATCCGCACGCCGCGAGATCTCCGCGGGTCAGCGCGTCGCTCGGGATCCTCGACGGCAGCGGCGCGGAGAGCCATCCTGCGATTCCGCTCCTGTCACGGAAGCGCAGCACGTCCGCGAAGAACAGCATGCCGTCGCGCGCCGTGCCCGTGCCTGCGTCGATCTCCAGCCCGGCGAGCGCCTGCTGCCTCACGAACGGCGGGAGATCGCGCGCGGGCGCATGGTCGACCGGCCGCCACTCCGCCAGGTGTTTGCCGCCGGCGAGCGCCCACCGCAGCCCGCGCGGCGAGAGCCACCCGCCGAGGTGCCTGGGTTTGGCCGAATTCAGCGAAGGAGCCCCGAGCAAGAGAGGAGGCGCGTCCGGCGACGAGTCGTCGAGCGCGGACGGGCGGCCGTCGACGTCCGGCGATCGAAGGAGGCGAGCGCAGCTCGGCTCCCGAACGGTGCCCATGAGAAAGCGCGGCGCCGTCACCCATGGCCGCGCCCTGGGGCCGTGGGGTGTCTCCACGATCTCGGTAAGGAACGGTCCCTTGAGCTGCCAGCCCTCGGGGAGCGCGTCGGGCCCGCCCACGAGCGCGTCGCGGGCGTCGCGCGCGGCGCGCGAGCGGTCCGAGAAGTCATCCCCGGATGCCGCGAGCAGGGCCGTCCGCACGATGCCCTGGAATGTCGTGGGTCCTGGCAGCTCCGTGGCGCGACGGTGCGTCTCGCCCGCGGTGTTGGGGCGCGGCGGGCCGAAGGCCACCCAGTCCACCGGTCGAACGAGAAAGCCCATCGATTGAGCCGGCGCGCCGGTCATTGCGCGTCCTCCTCCCCGCGGGCGAGCGCTCCCAGGAAGCGACACACCGCCAGCCCCTGCTCCGAGCCGAGCCCGCGCGACGGCGCGCCGTCGTCGACGGGGGTCGCGCCAGGGGGCACCGCGTCCGGCGCCCTCCATCGTCGCTCGTGCGCGCGAAGCGCGCTCAGGAGCCCTTGCCACCAGATCTCGAAAGCTCCCTCCACCTCCGCCGCGCACTGCGCCCCGAACAGGCCCCTGGCAAAGGGCTCGACCCGCTTCACGAGCTCGCGCCGGGCCTCGCGGCTCGTCAGGCCGCCGGGCAGCGCCTTCGCCTCGACGAGCCACGCGGCGAGCACGGCTCCCTCGACCTCGCGCAGCTTGTACGGAAGCCTTCCGGGGAGCGCGCCGGTCTTGAAACCCTCGATGACGGCCTTCACCCGCAGGTAGCCTGCGAGCGCCTTCCCGGGGGCGGCGCAACGCCGTCCCCAGGAGAGGCGCAGCCGCGCCTTCTCGCCCCCGCGCGTGTACCGCCGGATCGAGAAGGCGTTCTTGACGGCGAGGTCCTCCCTCGTCGCCCTGTCGCGCTCCTCGTCATCGCCCTTCACCCGGATGCGCTCCTCGTTGTCCTCCTTCGCGCAATCGCGCTCCTCGTCCTCGCCTTTCACCCGATCGCGCTCGTCCCAGGCGGCCTTCACCAGGCCGCCGAGAGAGGTCTTGTAGTGGCCGATCGCGATCCCGGCGGAGAGCGTCTGGCCCGCGCCCATCATCGGGAGCAGGCGCTCCTCGGCGCTCTCGGCGGCGCTCGCCGCTGCGGCGTCCCCGGCAGGGATCGGCCCGCGCCTCGACGCCTCGGGGATCGGCCAGGGGAGCGGCTCTCCGGTCTCGCTCGGCGCGACAACGACGAAGCGCTCGCTGGCCCGGATGGACGTGGAGCTCGTCCAGGTCTTCGCGCGCCACGCCCACGGCCCTTCGCCGGGTGACGTGTCGAGGACCCACGCGGCGCTGTAGAGCTGCGCGAGCCGCGCGCAGAGGTCGAGCGCCTCGCCCGCCGGGGCGATGGCGAGCACGTCGTCTCCGCCCGCGTAGATGAGCCTCCCGCTGAACTCCCGCTCCACCACCCAGGGGACGATGGTGTGCGCGAACTCGGCCAGCACGCGGTTGACGAAGGCGTGCGTCGATGGCCCCATGAGGCGCTTGCGACCGAGGAGCTCCGGCCAGCGGGCCGCGCGGGTGACCTCGTTGCTCTCCATCGTCGCGACGGCCTCGGGATGGATCACGTCGCGCCAGCGAGCGCCGATCTTCTCGCCCAGGAGGATCTGGCTGATCCGGTCGCCGTCCAGCGCGATCAGCGCGACCTGGCTGCCCGGCGCGGGAATGCGGTCCCCGGCGCGCCGCGCCGACCCGGCCGGTCGATCGAGCTCCTTCGCTGCCCGGCGCAGGCTCTCCACGGCGCGGCGCAGGGCCTCGACCTTCGACCGGGGGACGCGCTTGCCGTCGCGATCGCGCAGCCCGCCGCGCTGCGCGGCGCCGTCGCCTTGCTCTCGGCCGCCGCCCTCCGGGGCGCGCTCCTCGGCCGCCGCGAGCACCTCGGGGAAGACCGTGAGCTCCGCCTCGTACTCGAGGAAGCGCAGCCCCGCGCCGTCCGCGCGCTGCGCCGCCTCGGCCAGCGATCGCAGCGACCGCACGAAGCTCGTGCGCGGCAGCCTCGCGTCCTCGCAACACCGCACCACCTCGGCGACCTGCGCCTGCAGCTCCCGGCGGGTGGCCACGGCGCACAGGTAGCCCTGGGCAGCGATCGTCGCCGTCGACGGGAACGGCACCCGCAGCTCATCGCGATCACACACGTCGTCGAGCGGCGTCGCCGGCCCCGCCCACGCGGCGGTGAGGCCCACCCGGCGACGAGCGCCGCGCTCGTCCGTGGCGACGCCGGCGCGAACGAGGACGCGCTTCATCGTGCACACGGCGCAGAGGCGCTCCGCCCCGTCGTCGCTGTTGCGGTCGAAGCGGCGCCAGAACGCGCGCGCTGTCTCGCGCTGCGCGTCCACGCTCGCCCCCGCGTCCCCGGCGCCGAGGGCCTGGCGCAGCCCGCAGAGCGTGCACTTCTCTCCGGACTCCTCCGCGATCGCCGCGCCCTGCGCCTCTGCCTTTCGCAGCCCGTGGCGCGACACCAGCGCATGATGGAGGAGCGGATAGTCGAACCCGCGCTCGCACTGGTGCACGGTGCGGTTCGTCCGCGCGTAGACATAACGGGCCTCCGCGTAGCGCGCGAACGTCTCGCCCGGGATCCATGTCGTGTGGCGCTCGCGCCACGCCGCGAGCGCCTCCGCGTCCTCGCGTGGGAGCGCCTGGGCGGGGCGCTGCGCGACGAGCGCCTCACGGATGGCCAGCGACTCCGGGTCGTTGACGCGCTCGATGCTCGGCCACGCCGCCGCGGACCAGGACGTGAAGAGCACGTCCTCGTGCTGGCGGGCCCACGTGGCCTCGAAGGCCTTCCGCTCGGAGTCGCTCATGGCCTCGGGGCGCTTCGCGGCCTGCTCCAGGAAGTAGCGCCTGGCGAGGTCCGCGAGCTGTCTCCAGCGGCCGAGGACGGCGCGGCGCGCCTCGCCCGCGAGATCCTTGAGCAGCGTCAGGTAGCGCTCGCCGCCGAGCGGGACCAGCGCGATGAACGTGTTGGGGAAGATCCCGGCGTAGGAGCACGGATTGAGCTGCTCGGGCAGGACGTCCTGGTACCGCGCCGCGTGCGCCGGCGGCGCGGCTCCGTCCGCCCCGTTCGCCTGCTCCCAGAGCCACACGTCAGCGCGCGGGTTGGCCCGCAGATCGGGGTACACGATCGCCTCCGGACCGTACCGCTCGACGAACGGCACCATGGCGTGCCACACGAGATCCGACAGCAGCATGGATGACGTCCAGAGATCGGTGGATGTCCGCGACTGCGCGATGAACCGCTGCACCGGGCCGAGGCTGAAGGCGAGGAGCCATGGCATGACGGGCCCCTCGCGCCTCCTCCCGCTCAGGAACGAGAGCGACGAGGTGACGCGCAGGTGATCCCAGAGGCTGTGATCCGGGGCCCTCGAGTCTGCGGGCTGGTGCCGCCAGACCACCTCGGCCACGCCGGGCGGCGGCTCTTCGGGCAAGCGGCGCCAGAGCTGCAAGCACGCCTGCTGGAGCCGCGCGTCGTCGTGCCAGCGGGGCAGTGCGGCGAGCTCGCTTTCCACCTGCTCGGCGCGCTCGCTCAGGAAGCGCTCGCGCTCCTCTTCTTCGGGGAGGTCGTCGAGCTCGTCCTCCTGGGACACCCGCCGCTCGAGGAGCTCGCGGAGCGTGCGGCCGACGTCCCCGGCGAGCGCTCGCACCTGCTCGCGCGACGCTGGCAGGTCCCGGCGGCCGAGGTCGATGGCGGCGGTCCCGGAGGCGAGGGGGTGCGTCAGGATCGGGTTCTTCACCCAGTCCACCGAGACGTGCGCTGGACGTGGCGGGGAGCTGACCGGCCGGTCCGCGCCCGAAGCCGCCCAGTCCGGTCCGGGCCGTACATACTTGAGCGGAACGCCCGCCGTCGCCTGGAACAGATCCGCCGCGACCGCCTTGTGTCCGCCCGCGCCCTGTCGGAGGAAGAACGCCTTTCCCGGGGGATCGTGCAGGAGCTGAAGGAGCTTTTGCTGCCAGAAGCGGGTCCGATCCGCCTCCGTCCCATGGTGCTCGATCTCGTCATCTCCGGTCCTGCCGTGGACGGGATGAGCGACAGCGAGGTTTCGATCTCGGTCTCGATCCCGCTCGCTCATGACGCGACCTTCCCCTTCTGCTTGCGGATGAACTCATCCATCGCGTTCTGCGCCGCCGGTGCCAGCGATCGGCCGCTTCCACGGAGCCCCACCGGCGTGTCGATGCCCGGAACGTCGCCGTCCAGCCGCAGGAACAGGCTGAAGAGGGAATCCCCCGCGAGCACAGGCCGCAGCAGCAGCAAGCTCCCGTGTCGCTCTCCACCCACCGGCGCGAACGCGACCGGCTTTCCCCTGGGAACCGAGCCATAACGAAACGTGAGCGGGAGCCCAAACGTCGCGCGGGCCGGGGCTCGCTGGATGCGGAGGCCGCCCTCGCGGGCCTCGAAGAGCACATGGTTCTTGACGTCGCCGTAGTCCGGCGGCGTGCGCTGCCGGAAATCCTGGAGGGCGCGCCCGAGCGAGAGGACAGCGCCGCGCCAGTCGTCGCGCCGCGCCTTGTCGGCACCCACCACGAAGTCGGCTCTCGGCCCGAAGTGCGGGTGGCGTTCGCGCGCCGTGCCGGCGCCGCCCTCGGCGAATCGCCCGAACCAGCCTCGCACCACGTCGAGGCCGCGCCGCGCGCCCGCAGCCCACTCCGCGGCTCCCGCCGTCCGGTGCAGGAGCGGCAGCGCCGCGAGGTCGTCGTCGGACACCGTTTGCCCGCCGCCGTCCAGGAGGCGCCAGCCGGTGAGCGCCAGCGCGCCGAACCCTCGGCGAGCGCGCATCCCGAGCGATCCGAAATGCCCGAGCGCCCACGCCGAGGCCAGCGCGACGCGCAGGGGCTGGCGGCCTTCCGGACCAGGCCGGTGCCAGCTCACGTCCAGCGAGAACCGCGCGCCGGGCCGGAGCGCGGTCCGTTCGTCGTTGCCTCGCATCGAGAACGGGAATCCGAGGTAGGTCAGGCCGTTTCTCGTCTGTCGGCCGCTGCCCTGATCGAACTGCTCGGCCCGCGCGTCGCGCCACCGCATGGACTCCTGGGACCGTTCCCCGGGCCGGCACCGCAGGCGCAGCAGCGACTGGCGAGCGTCGTTACCGCCGCCGCCGCCGTTGCCGAAGAGGATGCGCTCGTGCTTCACGAACTCCGGATCGAGCGCCCGGTACCAGGACCGCATCACCCCTTTGATCGACGGGACGCGCAGCTCGGCTCGCTGGGAGGCGCCGCCGAGGAACAAGGGGGTCAGAACCTCGAAATCGCACGACAATCGGTGGAATGGGCTCATCGGTTCCTCCCGAGACCCGGGGTGAGCTGGATCTCGCGCGCCAGGCGCTCGCGGGCAGTGGCGTCCTTCGCGCCGGTGCACCGGACCTCGTCGACCTGAACCACGGGACCGTGCTCAGGGGTCCATCCTTTGAACCGCACGATCTTCATGGTGGCCCCGGGCGGTGGCCTCAGCAGCTCGACCAGCCGGCGTGTGGTGGTCTCGTTGTGGCTGGAGAGAAATAGCTGCCGGCGCTGGGGATCCGGGGGATCACTGGGATCACTGCGATTCCGGCGCGCGACGTGACCATACGCCACTGCCCGCCACAGCAGGGCTTCCCGCGCGATATTGGAGGCATCGTAGGCGGCGCTCACGTCGTCCATGGCGATGATCCCCGTCGATATCCGGGAGCCGAGCGCGAGGTTGATGCCGACCGAGAGCGCGACCGCGAGCTGGGTCTTCTGCCCCGTGGAGAGATCCTGGATCCTGCGGCCGTCTTTCATCAGAACCTCGCCGCTCGCTTCGATTCTGATCGGCAGTATGCCCTCTGTGATATGGATGCGTTCGAGGATGTCGAGGAGCACGTCTTCGAACGCTTTGCGGATCGATGGATCCAGAGCCTGCCGCCCCACGCTATCGACGAGCTCGCCGAGACCGTCTCGGAACGCTACATTGCGGCCGTTCTCTTCCTCGAGCTTCTTGGCCGCCTCCACGCCCACGTCGAACTCTCTCCGTTCTTTGACGGAGCGCCAGAGCTGTTTCAGCTCCGGATCGCGCGCAATGGACTCGAGCTGCTCGAGTCGCTCGCTCTTCTTCGCTTGCAGCCGCAGCCGCTCGACTTCGGCGTCGATCGCGGCGCCGCGCTCCGATGCTACACGCCGCTCCTCGAGATAGCCTCGGGTGCGCGCCGCCAGACGGTGAAGATCGTCCGGGATCACCCGGTGGAGCTGCGCCGCGACGTCGTCCAAACCCGCTTCACGGCTGGCACGGCGCCACCGTTCGAGGTTGCGCGACAACGCATCGAGGCACACATCGAGGGGAGGTCCGCCGTCGCTGCTGGCGAACGGCTCGACGCGCGCCCGCGCCTCCGGGTACCGCCGCAGCAGATCGGCGCGCGCGTGCTCCAGCTTCTCGATGGCCTGCTCCTCCCTTGCTGACGTCTCCCGGCGCTCCTTGGCTTTCCAGATATCGATCGACCTGTTCACCGCGTCCTTCAGCTCAGTACGCGTCACGCCGAGCGCCTGGGCCAGCTCATCCAGGAACTGGAGGGCCTGACCGAGCTGCGTTGTGGATGGCTCCGACAGACCGAGCCATGGTGGGAGCGCTCTGCCCTCTTCGTAGGACGGATACAAGGCGGCGAGCTGTTCGTAGACAGGCCGGGCCCCGTGGAATGCGTCGACAACGCGTTGCCGCGTCTCGCCGTCCTGGTGCTCGTCGCGCAGGTGGGCGACCCGCGCCCTTCGCTCCTGGATCTTCTTGTCCACACCGATCTGCACCCCCTCCAGCGTGTCGCGGATGGCCGTCAGTTGGATGCCGGCGTCCGAGAACACGTTCACTAGATTGTCAGCGCTGCGCTTGTCTTCGAAGCGCTTGCCCAGTTTGTCGGAGAAGACGGCGCTGATGTTCAGCTCAGCCTCCGACGCAGCCTGTGGATTGCGCAGAGCTCTGAAGAAGTCGTGCCAGAGGCTGGACCGCGGGAGTTCGGGAAGAGGGATATCGGCGCTGGGAGCCTCGTCGTCGCCGTTGGGGCGCGACGCGTCCCGATCGGGCAGCCGGAGATCGACGGTGCCATCGCCGCTCGTCGAGAGCTTGACACTTGTCCGGCCATTCGCGTGGAGCGCCTGGCGGGGACGCATGTCATCCGGGGAGTCCACCCCGTCGCCCGTCAAGGCGAGCATCACCGCTTGCAGCAAGCTCGACTTGCCTTGACCATTGGCGCCCGTCAAGAGCACGAGGTCGGCATCGACATCTATCTCGTGCTCGTTCGTGCCACACCACCCGCGAAAGTTACTTAGGTTGACCTTGTGAACACGTTCGATGAATCTACGCCTGCCGGGGAGCGCAGTATCCGAAGGTGCGGTCGGTGTGCCCGAGGTGCCGAGGTCGCCGGCGCCCGCGCGCTGCTCCCAGAATTTGAGCGCCAGCGCATGGATGTCCATTGTCAGGTCGCTGCGGCCGCCGCCCGCCGCTCGCTGTTCGACCAGCTTCTTGATTGCACGAAATAGCGAGCGGGCTTGCTCGGGCAGATTCTCCTCGTCGATCTTCGATAGTTGCTTCGATATCGAGACGTCGACGCTCTCACGGTCGACCATCGCCTCGTCGACCGTCTTGAAGAGCAGGCGCTCGAGACATTTTCGTGCGTCGTCTCCGGATTCCCGGATGTAGAGCACGTGCCCGCTCCCGCACCACCGTGCCTCAGCCTCCCAGCCTGTGATGGCCGCGCGAACCGTCGGGTCGGAGATCTCGAGGCATGCGACCACCGGCCCCGCGACGTCGGCGACGCGCGCGGTCTGGTCGAGCGCGGAGAGCCACCGGAGGAGATCCGCCTTGGCGTCTTCCAGGGCGAAGCGCGCCCTGTCCGGCGAGAGGTGCGCCGCGATCGCCAGAGGGCTCGCGTACAGCGCCTGCACCTGAAAGTGCCGCGGACCCTGGATCGTCGACGACAGATCCTCCGCGGAAGATGGATCCTTCAGGCGATACGTGTCCAGACTGGCATTCATGGCACCTCGTTGGCCAGCGGGTAGGCGAAGACCTGGGTGAGCACCTCCAGCGGCATCGCGCTCGGGATCCTCGCCGCGCGGAGCACAGCCGCGGCAGTTCGCCGCTCGATCCGGACCACCGTCAGCGGCTGGCCGGCGACCACGGGCGGCCGATCCTCCCGGAGCAGATCGTTCCCAGGGATCTCGATGATCCAGACGATGCCGGGAGCCGGGTCGGGCCAGGCTGCGACGTCTTCCTGGAAAGCGCCTTCCTTGACGAGGTACACGCATCGCTCAACGCGCCCTGCCTTGCTGTCGCCGGGAATGCGCAGCTTCAGCCCGATACCCGGGATGGGTCTGACGCGATCGAGCTCAATCCGGCCAGGTTCGTCGTCGTCGCTAGCGATCCACAAGCAGAAGAGGAGCGTCAATGGGATCAACAGGGGCTCTTCTCGGAGCGGCAGGTAGTAATCGGATGAGGGCGCCATGGGCGCGCCGCCGGTCCGCACGGCATACAACCATTCCATCAGACACAGCGCCATGACGGAGGGGAGCGCCCGCCCGCCGGTCGTGTCCCTTCTCGCCAGGAGCGTCTCGGCGATACCGCATAAGGACGCGCGCGCCTCGGCTCGCTTCTCTCGGCTATCCAGCGATTTCGGCGCCGACTTCGTCGCGCCGCTATGGACCAGCAGCCAGTCCGCCCACGCGCGGTGCTCGCGAAGGATGGACCTGAGCCAGGTATCGAGCGTCCTCCCCGGCAGGAGCTCCTCCCGCAGGCGTCGCAACCAGACGGCTTGGAAGACCTTCTCGAACAGGAGGTCGGCCGGCAGCCTCGGTCCGTTCTTCCCGTTGTTCTGGCTCTCGTCGAGCACCCCTCCGAAATGGCCGAGCAGCGCATTGCCGCAGGCCGCTTCCAGCGCTGAGCGACCGCCGGGAGGCGTTCCGGGGCGGACGTGCGCGATGGCGAAGCCAGCGAGCACCTGGAGCTGGTTGAACGTGAGGTGCTGCTCGTAGACCGAGAAGAATGGGGCATTTGGCAGGCTCCAGAGGTCCTGCCAGTCGTTGACGGGCTGGGACTGCCGCTGCATCTCTTCCATGAGCGCCATGGCGTGATGGCGCACCTGAGGGTCATCGCTGCCGAAGCCGCTGAACAGGAGGGAGCGGCTCCGCGCGCGGTCGGCGTATAGGTCGCGCGCCCAGAGCTCGTCCCGGAACGTCTGGAGCTGGCGCTCCGTCAGGATGATCCTTGCGGCGCGTCTCTCCAGGCGGGCCGGATCCGGATGGCGTTGGTGCTCGTCGAGCGCCGCCTTGTAGTCCGCCGCGTCGCCGTTGATCTTGTAGAGATGGAGCACCGGATCTCCATGAACGGTGCGCGCGCGTCCGGCGTGCAGGCGGTATTGCGCCAGGTTGAAGACGACCGCGAGCGCTTGTTCTGCCCGGGCAGCGCTCTTCGCGTCGTCCGTCGGCCCGAAGCTCTCGCGGAACGCTTGCTCGATGCAGGTGTCATAGTTCGTCGTGATGATCTCGGTGACCAGGCCCTCACGAACGAGGTAGGCCAGGAACCTGTGTGCGGGGAGCGGAGCCAGCTGTGTGAAGTCCTGGATCCGAAGGACGTCGCACAGGCGCGTGGCCCCGGAGATCCAGGTGAGCACGTCGGCGGCGTGATCGAGCTTGGGAGGAGGAGGCGCCGGCCTGGGACGTGGACAGTTGCCCTCATGGTGCTGCCTTACCTGTGGCCACAGGACGGCGTTGAGCTGCTCAACGAGTGAAGCCGTGCGCTGCGCTGGCTGCTCGGCTGGGCTGTCATCGGGTCGACCATGCAGGATACGATGCAGCTCGCCCTCGAGGCGCTCCTGTAGCCACCTGACCGATGGTTCGAGCGTTCTGTCGCCCGGGATCCTGGCGCCCTGACTGATGCCGGCGCCGAGGAAGGGCACCACACGCCCATCGAGCACGCGCCCGACGAGCCGCTCGAACGCCTCTATCATCTTCTGGGTACTCGGCATCGACCCGACGTCCTCCGGCCGGACGCCAGCATAGCCAGGGCGCCAGAGACGATGCAATCGCATCTCGTTCACGGGAGCCTGGATGAAATATTTCTACCGCCGATGCGAGCTGGCGAGAGGAGCCCGCCGCGCCTACCCTCGCAGCACCGCCACCCGCCTCCCGGCCGCCGTCCTCGCCTCCTCGATCCGCGTCCGCTCCTCGATCGCCCCCGCCGCATTCCTGCAATCGAAGATCGCCAGCACCCCCTCATCGAGCCCCAGCCGGCGCAGGTACTCGTCGAGCTGGCCGAGCCCCTCCCGCAGCGGATCTCCCTTCTTGTCGCGGTCGCGCCACACCTTGATCTCCACCGCCACGCGCTGCTCCGCGCGCCGGCCCTCGCCGTCGACGAAAGGCCACCGGACCAGCACGTCGATTCGCTTGCGCCCCACGCCGACCTCGCGTTCGATCACGCCTCCTCCGTTCACCACCCGGTGCAAGAACGCCATCAGGACGAGCTGCGGCGCCGCCTCCTGGTAGTCCACGCGCTCGACGACGATCTCTCCATGTTGCCGCCAGAACTCGGCGAAATCACGGAGCAGTCGGTCCACGTCGAGGCGCCCCTCCGGAGTCCTGTAGCGCTGCGGCTCCGCGTCGATCGCGGCCTCAGCGGAGCTCGCGAGCACGCGCAGGATGATCTCGCGGTAGATGGGGTTGGCGATCCTCACCGGCAACCCCGGAGCGACCAGCCCGAGGTCGATCGCATGCTCGAAATCCGAGTCGAACGTCTTTCCCCCGGTCAGCTCGCCGGCGAGCACCGGCTCGAGCACGCGGCGCACCCGTCCTTCCTCGAGGCGCGCGAGCAGCGAGTCGAGGTGCGTGGCCCGCGCCAGGATGACGCGCTCCTTCGCGGCGTCGATGTGCGCGGCCGTGATGGGCTGGTCCACGGGGATCTGCATCTTCTCCACGACCTCCCGCGCGAGCGCGTTCGTGAGCCACGGCTGCCCCTGCGCGAGCGCGAACGCGCGCGCGAGCGCCTCCTCCGCGAACGGCTGGCCTGTCTCGTCGGCGTGCTGTCCATAGAGATCGCGGACGTCCGCCTCCGTGAAGTCGCCGAGGCGCAGCGACTCTTCCTTGATGTTGAACGGGCTCGATGAGCCCATACGGACCGGTCCCCCGCCGCTCGCGGCCTTGTAGTCGCGGACGTCGCGCGCCCCGCAGAGCACGAGCGACCAGGGAAAGGCGGCCGGGCGGTCCGGAAAGCCGGCGCGGAGCTGGCTCAGGACGGAGATCAGGCTGCTTCCCGTGAGCGCGTCGATCTCGTCGAATACGAGCACCAGCGGGCGGGGGCACGCTTCCGCCCAGCGCGTGAGCTGGGTCTGGAGGTATCCGGCGGGCGGGACCTCGACTGGCGCCGGCGGCCGGAGCGCCGGGGGGAGCTCCAGGCGAGCTGCGCCCTCGACGGCGAGCCATATCCCCTTCACCGCCTGCTCGACGTCTTCAGGGAAGGCGCGCGCCGTCTCGCAGGAGAAGTGCAGCGCCGCGTAGCGCCCCTCCTCCGTGAGGCGCCGGGCCAGCGCCTTCATCGTGGTCGTCTTGCCCGTCTGGCGCGGGGCGTGGACGACGAAATACGCTTGCTTGTCGACCAGCGCGCGGAAACCAGGCAGTCGCTGCCCGGCTGGGACCATGTAGTGTCGGTCCGGGCGGCAGGGGCCAGCGATGTTGAAGGTTCGCACCGTCTTCATGTACCGCAGGCCGCGCCCCATGGCGAGCGACCGGAGCCTGGCTACGACTCGCTCCCCGACAGGTCTCGGCGCGCTCGTGCCGAGCGGCGACGAAGCTCCTCACCGGAGCGCGCCGAGGCCGAGCGAGATGCACGGCTCCCCGTCGCGCAGCGAGATCCCCGCCAGCTGCTTCTCGGGCGGGTACATGTACCCGAACAGCATGCACATCTCGTTGTCTCCGAGGCCGAACGTGAGATCGTGGTCCGACGTGTTCCGGAACCTGCACGCGTACCGGAGCGAGTCGCCTTCGCCGAGCGCGAGCGCCGGCCGGTAGACCTCGATGTCGCTCTCCAGATCGAACGCCCCGCCCTCGTAGACGCGCGCCTCGCCCCCGTCCGCGCGGACGACGTCGACGTCGAATGCATCGGCGTAACGGTGCGTGTGCGGCATCAGAGAGACGATGTTCCCGCCGAACGTCGAGCACGTCGTGCCGACGGTCTGCGTGGCGCGCGGCGGGACGAGGAAGTCGTTGACGCTCAAGACGAACGGCGCGAGCTCTTCCGTCCGCTCCGAGAGAGGCATGGTGAAGAAGTCGTAGGCGAGCTCGACGACCGTGGGCTCGGGCGACGTGTTGAGCAGGTGCACGCTCGTCGCGATCTCGCGGGACGGTTCGAGGGTGAAGCCCATCCCCTCCGGGAAGACGAGCGTCTCCTCGCCGACGACCTGCGTGGAGCTCGCGAAGAGGACGTCCGGGATGGCCGCCGGCAGCGTACCGAAGGGATCGTCGGCGCCGGGATGGCAGCCCGGGTAAGGGTTCGGCCCGAACGATGGATTGACCGGCTTGGCGATCACGTTGCTGTGATGCAGCCCGGCCGTCGCGTAGACGCGCGCCGCGTGGACGGTCGTGCTCTCGATCGCGGGGAAGGGCCATGACACGCAGAAGGTCGCCTCCTCGCCGGGCGCCATGAGCCGCGGCGGCGCGATGATCCTGAAGCCGCTGCGCGGCGGCTCCGGCAGCGCGAGCCGGGTGAGCTCGGCGCCGAAGGCGACGACGTTGTCCCGGTCGACGCGCTCCTCGGGCTCGTAGCGGGCGGCGGGCTGGACGCACCGCCCGCGAAAGCGCTCCTCGCCAGGAGCGCACGCATCCCGCGGCGACGGCTCGACGCCCGCGCAGGCAGGGAGAAGCAGAATCCACAGGAGACCCGTCGAACGAGGGCTATCCCTCAGGACATAGCGAGTTTGGGGATGTTGCATCACAAATCATCTGCGGCCGACAGCTTCTCACCGGAAGCCTCGATTGAGGATCTCCCCAGCAGAGGGAGGGCGCCCTCGCGCGGCCAGGGCGGAGCCCGCGGCGAAGGGGACGCTCCCGGCACAACCGAGGACGGCGCGGGCTGACGTGATCCATCCGCGGCGGCAGGCGGCGTCGGCGCGGCGGCTGGTCCGCCCACCACCGGCGCTCGCTCCGCCAGCAGCAGCGGCCGCTCGCCGGCCCACGGCCGCTTCACCTATCGCAGCGCCGACCGGAGCGTCCCGCCCACCTGTCCTCCGGCCGTGGCCGAAGGGCCGCCTACGTGGACACCCTGTTCACCCGGCTCGACGCTGTGCGCAACAAGGGGGTGACGTGGTCGTCGCGGATCGTCTAGCATCCCCGTGCCGAGGGGCAGCGCGCCCCACGATCCCCCGCATCGCCCGACCACCACGCAGCGTGGTCCCAGCTCGTGGAGAAGACAGCATTGAGCGAGCAAGCAATCGAGCCGGCCCTCCCCGTCACCGCTTTCGAGAGGCGCTTCAAGCACCCGCCGGGGCTCGTGATCCTCTTCTTCGCGGAGATGTGGGAGCGCTTTTCCTATTACGGCATGCGCGGCCTCCTCAAGCTGTATATGGCGAACTACCTGTTCGTCACCGCGCGAGAGGCCTACCAGGGGTGCCGGCAGCACGCGCAGCCATGCGATCTCGTCGCGGGTGATCCGACCACGGTGTTCGCCTGGGAGTTCATCAAGGGCCTCCTCCCGAGCGCGCCCAACGAGCAGGCGTCCATGCTCTACGGGCTGTACACGGGCCTCGTGTACCTCACGCCGTTCTTCGGCGGCATCCTCGCCGACAAGGTGTGGGGGCAGCGCAAGACGGTGGTGATCGGCGGCGTCTTGATGGCCATCGGGCACTTCGTGATGGCGTTCGAGAACTCGTTCTTCATCGCGCTGCTCCTGCTCATCCTCGGCAACGGCGCGTTCAAGCCCAACATCTCGACCCAGGTCGGCAGCCTGTACCCGAAGGGTGATCCGCGCCGCGACGGCGCCTTCACCATCTTCTACATGGGCATCAACCTCGGCGCCTTCATCTGCAACTTCGTGTGCGGCACCCTGGCCGCCGTCTACGGCTGGCACTACGGCTTCGCCGCCGCGGGCGTCGGGATGTGCCTTGGGCTCGTCGTCTACCTGGCGGGGCAGAAGTACCTCGCCAAGGACAACCTGATGAAGACGGCGGAGGGCGCCGGCGAGCAGAAGCAGCCGCTCTCCGGCGACGAGTGGAAGCGCGTCGGCGCGCTCGTGGCGCTCTGCGCCCTCAACGTCGTCTTCTGGGCGGTCTACGAGCAGCAGGGCAACACGATGCAGAGCTGGGCCGACGAGAAGACGGTGTGGCCCACCGTGCTCGGCTTCCAGATCCCGTCGACGTGGTTCCAGTCGGTGAACCCGCTCTGCATCATCCTGTTCGCCCCCCTGCTCGACGTCTTCTGGCGCTGGCAGGCGAAGCGGGGCACCGAGCCGACGAGCGTCTCGAAGATGGCCCTGGGCTGCACCATCCTCGGGCTGTCGTTCATCGTGATGATCCTCGGCGCGCAGGCCGTCGGCGACGGCAAGGGCAGCCTGTTCTGGCCGGTCTTCTGCACGCTGCTGCTCACGATCGGCGAGCTCTACCTGTCGCCCATCGGCCTGTCGCTCGTGACCAAGGTCTCGCCGGTGCGGATCGTGTCGATGATGATGGGCATGTGGTTCGTCTCGAGCTTCCTCGGCAACACGCTGAGCGGCTACATCGGCATCTTCTACACGCGCTGGTCGAAGGACATGTTCTTCCTGCTGCTCACCGTGCTCGGACTGGGCGCGGGCGCCGCAATGTTCGCGTTCAACAAGCCGCTCCGCCGCGTGCTCGGCCAGCACTGATCCCCACCGCGCCCGGCGCGGCCGCGCGCCCTCCCCGCGAGGGCGCGGCGCGGCGTCAGGGCGCCCGCGCGCCGGCGGGGTCGACGATCCGCTCGTCGAGGGTCGCGAGCCGCCCCTCGGGCAGCGCGCTCCCGATGGCGGCCACGGCGCGGCGGACGCTCTCCAGCGTGCTGCACGAGGCGACGTCGACGAAGAGCCGCCCCGACTCGGGCCAGGAGTGCAGCGCCACGTGCGACTCGCCGACGACGGCGCACGCGGTGATCCCTTGCGGAGAGAACGGGACCACCGCCATCTCGAGCAGGGTGAACGACCCCGCGGCGACGGCCGCCTCCAGCGCCCCGCGGAGCGCGGCCGGGCTGTTCAGGAAGTCGGAGGGACAGCCCTCGAACAGGGCAAGAGCGACGAAGAGCTGCATCGGTGAGCGAGCGCGCGCGGCGGCCCGCGCGGGCCGCCTAGGGTAGCCGAGCCCGGGCACCGCGAAACCTGAATCGGTTTCACGAAGAGGGTAGGCCCTCCTCGGGCCGGGCAGCTCGGTACGCCCTTTCCCCCGCCGCGCTAGCGCCGCCGTGCGACCTGGATGACCTCCCGTACGCGCTGCCCACCCAGGTCGAAGCGCCCCTCGAGCCCCGCGAACACGAAGCTGTTCACGCGGCTGCCCTGGACCTCCCAGCCGCGGATCGACCCCGCCGTGTTCTCCCAGAGGAACAGGTTGAGCCCGCCGCCGATCGTGGGCCCCAGCGCGACGCTCTCGGACATGCGGACGTCGATCACCGCCTGGAGTCGCCCGAGCTCGATCCCGTGGGTCACCGTGTCGCCCCTCACCCCCGCCGGCGCCGCGATCCACATCCCCGCCGGCGTCGCGGTCCACACCCCCGGCCGCGCCGCGGTCCACAGCGCCCGGTAGCCGCTGCCCAGCGAGATCACCGGATCGACGCGCTCGAACGGCGCCAGGTGAAAGCTCGCCTCCGCGCCCAGCGTCACGCCGCGCACGTCGGCCCCGCCCTGCTCCGCGCCCTGCGCCATGTACTGCTCGTAGCGCGACGTCAGCCCGAGGCCGACCTTCGGCACCGCGCGGTAGACGAGCTTCACGCCCACGCCCGCCCCCGGCCCCGCCACGTCGCGCAGGCGCCGCTCGCTCCCGATGTCGCCGAACCCCTGCGCGTACCCGAGGTTGAGGCCGAGCTCGAGCGCGTTGGCCGGCGCCCCCAGCGGAGAGCGCAGGTAGCTCGGCGGGACGTCGCCCTCGAAGTCCTGCGCAGCGGCGACGCTCCCGCAGAGCACGGCGGCCGCTCCCGCGGCGATCGCGACCCCGGTGTTTGCCTTCATTGCGGATCCTCCTCACTGCGCGGCGCCGCGAGGACGGCGGAGCCGATCCGCGCGCCACGCCGGGAACGCCGCGCGCCGGGGCGCGAGCATCGCGTGTGCCACGGAGGCGGCGAGCAACGCCTTCCCGGTCGCGGACGGGCCGCCCGCGCCGCGCGTCAGCCGGCGTGTGCGTGTGCGCGTGCGTGTGAACGAGCGGCGGCAGCCGCCCGCGCTGTGCGTCAGCCCGCGCCTACCAGCGGTGGAAGGCCGGGTGCCCTTCCTTCACCGCCACGAACGTCCCGCGGCACGTCGCCGTGACCCGCCCGCCCGCTTCCAGGGTCGCCTCGACCACGACGCGGTCGCCCTCCGCCTCGGCGACCTGCGCCCGCAGGTGCACCGGGCCGCCGAGCGGCGTCGGCTTCTTCAGCTTCACGTGGAAGTCCGCCGTCACCGTGCACGGCGGCGCGTCGGCCCCCCGCGCCTTCATCAGGTGGTAAGCCGCGGTCCAGTTGGAGTGGCAGTCGAGCAGCGCCCCGATGATGCCGCCGTTGAGCATCCCGGGGAACGCCTCGTGGTGCGGCTCCGGCGTGAAGTCGCAGACCACCGCGTCGCCCTCGACGCGGCTCTTCAGCCGGAGCCCCCTGTCGTTAGCCGGCCCGCAGCCGAAGCAGCGGCCCTGCGGCGAGTACCTGTCCTGCAGGCTCGCCGCGTCGCCGCTCACCGGGTGCCCCCGACGAACGCCTCGTCCATCAGCATCTTCTGCTCGAGGAGGTGGCTCGCGCGCGAGCCGGTCGCCGGGCTCGCGCTCGGCGCGCGGCTCACGCACGAGAGCGGCAGCCGGTCGCCGATGCGCTGCCGGAGCACCGCGAGGATGTAGTACCAGGCGCCGTAATTGCGCGGCTCCTCCTGCACCCACACGAGCGGCGTGCCGTCCTTGTAGGGCGCGAGCGCGTTCACGATCTCCTCGTTCAGCGGGAACAGCTGCTCCAGCCGCAGGATCGCCACGTCCTTGAGCCCGCGCGTCTCCCGCGCCAGCGCGAGGTCGTAGTAGACCTTGCCCGAGCAGAGCAGCACCCGCTTCACGTCCGCCGGATCGACCCCGCTCGTGTCGGGCAGCACGCGGTGGAACTGGCCCTCGGAGAGATCCTTGATCGTCGACACGGGCCGGTGCGGGCCCTTCGACGTCGCCGGGACGCGCAGCAGGCTCTTCGGCGTCGCGATGATGAGCGGCTTGCGCCACGGCCGGTGCACCTGCCGCCGCAGCACGTGGAACAGCTGCGCCGGCGTCGTCAGGTTGCACACCTGGATGTTGTCCTCGGCGCTGTTCTGCAGGCAGCGCTCGATGCGCGCGCTCGAGTGCTCCGGCCCCTGGCCCTCGTAGCCGTGCGGCAGGAAGAGCACGATGCCGCTCAGCCGGTGCCACTTGTCCTCGCTCGACGTGAGGAACTGATCGACGATGACCTGCGCGCCGTTCAGGAAGTCGCCGAACTGCGCCTCCCAGATGACGAGCCCGTCCGGGTAGTCGAGGCTGTAGCCGAAGTCGAAGCCGAGCACGCCCGCCTCGCTGAGCGGGCTGTTGTACGCCTCGAAGCGCGCCGGCCCCTCGGCCACGCGCGACAGCGGCGCGAAGCGCGCGCTCGTCTCGACGTCGCGCAGCACCGCGTGCCGGTGGCTGAAGGTGCCGCGCTGCACGTCCTGACCGGAGAGCCGCACCGGCGTCTTCTCGGCGAGCAGCGACGCGTAGGCGAGCATCTCGCCCGTGCCCCAGTCGAACGGCTCGCCGGCGACGAGCTTGTCGTGCCGCTGCTGGAGCGTCGGCAGCACCTTCGGGTGCGCCTTGAAGCCCTCGGGCAGCTCGAGGAGCTTCTCCGACAGCGCGATGAGCCTCTCGGCCGGCACGCTCGTCGGCACCTCCGGCGTCGCGTTGTCGGCGCCGCCGCGGTAGTGCGACCACACGCCGCCCATCGAGTACAGCACCGGCGCGAAGCCCTTCTGCTTCACCTCGTCGAGCGCGGCGGCGAGCGCCTCGCGGCGCCGCACGACGATCTCGTCGGCCTTCTCCTCGGTGACCTGCCCGAGCTCCATGAGGCGCCGGACGTACACCTGCCGGACCGTGGGCTTCTTGTCGATCGCGGCGTACATCCGCGGCTGCGTGTAGCGCGGCTCGTCGCCCTCGTTGTGGCCGTACCGCCGGTAGCAGTACATGTCGATGATCACGTCGGAGCCGAAGCGCGTGCGGTAGTCGATCGCGAGCTGCGCGACGTGGGCGACCGCCTCCGGGTCCTCGCCGTTCACGTGGAAGACCGGGACCTTGAGCATCCGGGTGATGTCGGACGCGTAGCGGGTCGAGCGCCCTTCCATCGGATCGGTCGTGAACCCGACCTGGTTGTTCACGATGACGTGGACCGTGCCGCTCGTCGTGTAGCCGGGCAGGTTCATCATGTTGAGCGTCTCGGCGACGACGCCCTGCCCGATGAACGCCGCGTCGCCGTGGATGAGCAGCGGCATCACGCGGCGGCGCGCGTCGGTCGTGCCGTCGGCCAGCCGGCGGTCCTGCTTCGCGCGGACGCGCCCCTGCACGACGGGGTTCACGAACTCGAGGTGGCTCGGGTTGAACGTGAGCGTGAGGTGGACGTTGCGCCCGTTCTCGAGCGTGCGATCGGTCGAGTAGCCGAGGTGGTACTTGACGTCGCCGCTGCCGAGGTGGCGCTCCGCGTTCTTGTCCTCGAAGGCCGCGAAGATCTCGCGCAGGCTCTTGTCCATGATGTTCGCGAGGACGTTCAGCCGGCCGCGGTGCGCCATGCCGACCACGATCTCGTCGACCTCGTGCGCCCCCGCGCGCTCGATGATGAGGTCGAGCAGCGGGATGAGGCTCTCGGCGCCCTCGAGCGAGAAGCGCTTCGTCCCCGCCTCGTAGGACTTGTGGATGAACTGCTCGAAGATCTCGGCGTCGGAGAGCTTCGTGAGGATCCGGAGCTGCTTCTGGCGGTCGAGCGTCAGCCGGTTGCGCGTCGACTCCATCTGCTGCTGGAGCCACTGGCGCGCCTCGGGCTCCTCGATGAAGGTGAACTCGACGCCGATCGAGCGACAGTACGTCTCCTCGAGCCGGCGGATGATCTCGCGCAGCGTGAGGACGGGCGGCACGCCGGCGAGGTCGGTCGTCGGGAAGGGCAGCTCGAGGTCCTCGACCCGGAGCCCGAAGTTCGTGAGGTCGAGCTCGGGCGGCGTGGCGGGCGGCAGGCCGAGCGGGTCGACGTGCGCGAAGAGGTGGCCGCGCACGCGGTAGGCGTTCACGAGGGCGTAGACGCGCGCCTTGATCGCGGCCTCCGCGAGCACCTTGAGATCGCGCGAGGACTCGGGCGAGCTCGGGTGCTCGCTGAGCGTCCGCGCGAACGCGGCCTCCAGCGTCTTCGCGGCCTCGCCGTTCGTCTTGCCATTCCCGTTCCCGTAGCCGTGCCCGTTGCCGGGCCGCAGCGCCTGGTGCGGGATGGTCGGCGGCGCCGCCGGAGCGGGCAGCCTGCTCGGCGTCGCTCCGCCGTTCTTTCCCTCGAAGAACGAGCGCCAGCCGGGGTCTACCGACTCCGGGTTCTCGAGGTACTGGGCATAGAGCTCCTCGACGAGCCCTGCATTGATTCCGAAATCAAGCTGCATCGTGGTCGGGCTGCAAATAACGCGTGTCGGGCCGGCACGCTAGAGTCGTTTTCCGATGACTTCGCCTCGTGGGGCGGAACATCGTCCGGGCAAGGGGGTCGACCGCCTGGAGAAACGGTAGGGAGAAGCGGTAGAAGGGGGCCATGGATCAAGACCGCAGAACCCCGGGTCGAGGACCGGCGCCCGCCGTCCTCCCCTTCGATCGCTTCCGGGACCACCTCTTCCACGAGCCCAGCCTCGGCCTCTGGCTGGACGTGAGCCGAATCCGTTTCGGAAGCGACTTTTTTACCACGATGGAACCGCGGATTCAGGCGGCGCTCGCCGAGATGGCGGCGCTCGAGGGCGGGAGCATCGCGAATCCTGACGAGGGCCGCCGGGTCGGCCACTACTGGCTGCGCGCACCGGAGCTCGCGCCCGAGGCGGCGCTGCGCGCGGCGATCGAGGAGACGAACGCGCGGATCCTGAGCTTCGCCGCGGACGTTCACGCGGCGCGGGTCCGGCCGGAGCGGGCGGCCCGCTTCAGCAGGGTGCTCGTCGTCGGGATCGGCGGCTCGGCGCTCGGGCCTCAGTTCGTCGCCTCGGCGCTGGGGACGCCGGCCGATCGGATGCAGATCCATTTCTTCGACAACACGGATCCTGACGGGATCGATCGCACGCTGGACGCCATCGGGGACGATCTCGGCGCGACGCTCGCGGTGATCATCTCGAAGTCGGGCGGGACGAAGGAGACGCGCAACGGGATGCTCGAGCTCGAGGCGGCGTACCGTCGGCTCGGCCTCTCGCTCGGCGCGCACGCGGTCGCGGTGACGGGGGAGGGCAGCGAGCTCGACCGGTTTGCGACGAAGCACGGCTTCCTGGCCCGCTTCCCGATGTGGGACTGGGTCGGCGGTCGCACGAGCGAGCTGTCGGCGGTCGGCCTGCTGCCCGCGGCGCTCCAGGGGCTGTCGATCGTCGAGATGCTGCAGGGCGCGCGCGAGACGGACGAGGTCACGCGCTCGAAGGAGGTCCCCCGGAACCCCGCGGCGCTGCTCGCGCTCGCCTGGTACTCGGCGACGGGCGGCGTGGGCCGGAAGGACATGGTGCTCTTGCCGTACAAGGACAGGCTCGAGCTCTTCTCGCGCTACCTCCAGCAGCTCGTGATGGAGTCGCTCGGCAAGCGGCTCGATCGGCAGGGCAAGGAGGTCTTCCAGGGCATCGCCGTGTACGGCAACAAGGGCTCGACGGATCAGCACGCGTACGTGCAGCAGCTCCGTGACGGGCTCGACAACTTCTTCGTCACGTTCATCGAGGTGCTGCGGGATCGCGCGCCGTCGCGCGGCGTGCTCGAGGTCGACCCCGGCGTCACGACCGGCGACTACCTCGACGGCTTCCTCCAGGGGACGCGCAAGGCGCTGACCGAGAGCGGGCGCGAGTCGATCACGCTCACGATCGACACGGTCGACGCGCGCGCCGTCGGCATGTTGATCGCGCTCTACGAGCGCGCGGTGGGCCTGTACGCGTCGCTCGTGGGCATCAACGCGTACCACCAGCCCGGCGTCGAGGCCGGCAAGAAGGCCGCGCAGGAGGTGCTCGACCTGCAGGCCAAGGTGCTCGCGGCGCTCGGCGCGAGCGCGGGCCGCGCGCTGTCGCTCGCGGAGGTCGCGAAGGCGGCGGGCGCGGACGACGTCGAGACGGTCTTCTGGATCCTGCGTCACCTCGCGGCGAACCCGGAGCGCGGCGTCGTGCGGGAGGTCCCGCAGGGCGGCTCGCCGTTCGACGCGAAGTACCGTCTGGCGCGCTGAGGGGGGCTCCCACGCGGTGGGGGGCGCTGGCCGAGCTCGTTCGGCAAGGGCTCGAAGCCCGCCCCCCCACCATCGGTCACCAACGTGAACGTGCACGTGCACGTGCACGTGCACGTGCACGTTTACGTGGTCGTGGTCGTGGTCGTTCACGGCCTATCGTTGACGACCACGACCACGACCACGTCCACGTAAACGTCCACGTCCACGTAAACGTCCACGTAAACGTTCGGATGTGGGAGAACGCGGCGGGAAGCCTGGTTAACGCCCACGGGGGGTTGCCGGCGAGCGCTGTCGATGGCCTGCGCGGGGAGGGCGACGGGGCCGACATGGGGGGTGCCTCACGGAGCAGGCCCCCGGGCATGTCGGACATGGGCGTGTGCCTCACGGAGCAGGCCCCCGGGCATGTCGGACATGGGCGGGTGCCTCGCGGAGCAGGCCCCGGGGCATGTCGGACATGGGCGGGTGCCTCGCGGAGCAGGCCCCGGGGCATGTCGGACATGGGCGGGTGCCTCGCGGAGCAGGCCCCCGGGCATGTCGGACATGGGCGGGTGCCTCGCGGAGCAGGCCCCCGGGCATGTCGGACATGGGCGTGTGCCTCGCGGAGCGGCCGTGGTCGTGTTTGATTGAAGCGCAATATCTGCAGTCGATTGGGACCTCCCCGCGTCCGGCTCGGCAGCTGGCTGCCCTCATGGCCGGCGCCGTCGCCACTGCCGCGCTCGTCACATGGCGCGGCGGGAGCTCGAATCCGATGATGGCTCTCCGCCTCGGGGTGATCGGGATTGGCCTTCCAGTGGTTCTCTTCTCGGTGTCGTTCGTTGATGCGCTCGGCCACGCGAGAACCAGACAGGTGGTCCAGGTGACGAAGACGGCCGCCACAAGGAGCTTGGCTCTCGGATCGAGGTTGGAACTTGGCCCCGACAACCCCACACAAGGCGAACTCCGGAGCCTCTTCACGGCGCCATGCTCCCGCGAGAGAACCTCACCGCGAGCCGCCTCCGGTAAGGTCCCGCGCTTGCGCCCGATAGGCGAGCGGGGCTATGTTGAGGGGCTCAGAGCCCTCCGCTGCCGTCGAGGTGCGCGGGCCCCGTGACCACGCGTCGTGCAATCGCCCTGGCCCCTCTCCGTCGTCGCCCTGTCGCCTTCCGCCTGCGGCGCCGTTCTGTGGCGCATGCGGGGCGCCGAGCGGCTCACCGTCCTCGTCAAGGCCACCTTTGCCCTCGTGCACGACAGGACCGCAGAGCTCGCCGCGCCTGCCGATCTGGTCCGCGCCGACCAGCTTCGGGAGGGGTGGGGCAGCCTCGAAGAGGCCAGTGAGATAGCACCCTACCTGCCGGGCGCCGGGGTCGTCGTGCGCGGGCACGCCTGCGCGCCGGTGGGAACGACCGCCACGGCCCTCCCGGTGCGGGTCGCGCTCTTCCGCGATGGCCGCTGGATCCTCAACAAGGCGCTTCATGTCTTCGGCGACCGCACGCGAGAGGCGCCGAGCCCCCGCCCGTTCAGCCGGATGCCGCTCGTGTACGAGCGCGCGTTCGGCGGCCCACATCTCGATGTGAACCCGGTGGGCGTGGGCTCCGACGCGGTGCTGCCGAGCATCGTCGATCCGGGCGATCCGATGCGGCCGGCGGGCTTCGGCCCGATCGCGAGGCACTGGGCCCCGCGGCGGCATCTCCTCGCGCGGGATCAGGCGGCCGACCCGCTGGCGCTGGATCTCGACGGCAGCTTCGACTTCCGGTACTTCCACGCCGCGCCCGCGGATCAGCAGATCGACTTCCTCCGCGGCGACGAGTGGATCTTCCTCGAGGGCCTGCACCCGCACTGGCCGTGGCTCCGGTCCAGCCTGCCTTCGGCCCGCGGGCTCGCGCGGCTCTATCGGGCCGGGCCGGAAGGAGAAGACCACGGGCAGGCGATCGAGCTCGTCGCCGACACGCTGACCGTCGACGCCGACCGGCTGCTCTGCTCCGTGGTCTGGCGAGGGAACGTGGCCCTGCTGGCAGGCGACACGCCGGCCCGCATGCGCGTGGTCGCGGGCGTCGAGGTGGCGGGGCAGCCCCTGGCATGGCCTTCCGCAGCGGCCGCGCCTCCGCCGTCCCGTCGCTGGCATGGAGCGCCTGGCCCCGTCGCGGGCGAGCGACCGATCGCCAGGACGCTGGCGGTCGAGGAGGACAACACGGTCGATGCCCGCAACAGCGGTCTCGTCGTGGACATGAAGATGAAGCCGCCGTTCGCGCTCGCCGCGCCCGGCAGCGGGCGTGCTTCCCCGGTGACAGCGATCCCGGGGGCGCCCTGGAGCGCCCGTCCGCAGCTGGCGCCGCCGCCTCCGCTGCCCGCCGTCATGGCGAGCGGCCCGACAAACCTCGATGCACCACCGCGGCTCGATGCGGCGCCCCTCGACCTCACGGTGACGGCGATCACCGAGAACACGGCCGCGCCTGTCGCTCCACCGCACGCCCTGACCGCGCCCGCCGCGCCCTGGTCCGCCGCGCCCTCGTCGTCCGCCGCGCCCTCGTCGTCCGTCGCGCCCTCGTCGTCCGCCGCGCCCTCGTCGTCCGTCGCGCCCTCGTCGTCCGCCGCGCCCTGGCCCGCCGCGCCCTCCTCCGTCGCGCCCTCGTCGTCCGAGCCGGAGATCCGGGGCCTCCGCGCGACGCTGCTCGCCCGCCTCAGGAGCGGCCAGCCGCTCCACGACCTGGAGCTCGCGGGCGTCGAGCTCGACGGCATCGACTTCAGCGGCGCCTCGCTCGAGCGCCTGAACCTCGCCGGCTCGACGCTCACCCGATGCAACTTCGCGTCTGCGCGCCTCTCCGGGGCAAACATGAGCGGCACGGATCTGACGGACGCGAGCCTCCACTCGGCCGATCTGACGCGCGCCGATCTGTCCCGCGCCACGCTGGACCGCGCGCAGCTCTCCTCCGCGCTCCTCAAGGACGCCGACCTCGCCTTCGCGAAGGGGTCGCGCGCGCGCTTCGAGGACGCGTCGCTCGAGGGCGCCGACCTGCGGCAAGCGCGCCTGGTCGAGGCCGTCTTCGATCGGGCGTGCCTCGCGGACATCAACGGGACCAAGGCCGACATCTCGCGAGCGAGCCTCGCGGGAGCCAACCTCGCGGGCGCCGTCCTGCGCGCGGCGAAGCTGAAGGAGGCGAGCCTGCCGTGCGCCAACGTCGAGGGCGCCGATCTGCGCGACGCGGACCTCGCGGGCGCCAACGTCTATGGGGTCAAGCTCGCGAGCGCGAAATCGAGCGGCGCTATCCTGCGCGCGCTCGTCGAGATCCCACCCGCCGACGCCGGCATCGACGGCTCTTCGGCAGGTTGACCACCTGACGAATTCTGCCTAGTTCTATCAGCGAGCTCTCGGGACGACCGGCGAACGATTCACCTGGTGGCATCGGGCGCGCGTCCTCCAACAACGCAGGGAAGGCCATGGACGACCTCATCAAGATCTCATCGGGCGTGCTCCCCAGCTCCACGCGCGTCGTCGGATTTCGGGGCGTCGAGGCCATCTCGCGCCCGTATCAGATCGAGATCTTCCTCCTGCTCCAGGGCGAGGACGCGGAGTCCCTGGACCTGCCCGATGCCGTCGGCGCCAAGGCGTCGCTCGTGCTCGACTGGCCCAAAGACAACGTCCCGCCCTTCGTCTTCGCCGGCGTCCTCGCGACCGTGGGCGTGCTCCACGAGCTGGACGGGCGCTCGCTCCTCCGGGCGGTGCTGGTCCCGAAGCTCTGGCTGCTCGGCCTCTCCAGGCGCAGCCGCATCTTCACCAAGCTGTCGCTGCCCGACGTCATGAAGGCCGTCCTCGAGGAGAACGGCATCGGACCTGACGAGTACGAGATGCGCCTCGGCAGCTACGAGGTCGAGGAGCACATCTGCCAGTACCGGGAGAGCGATCTCGACTTCCTGGCGCGGTGGATGGAGCGCGAAGGCATCTTCTACTTCTTCGAGCACACGCCCGACGGCGACAAGGTCATCTTCTGCGACGCGAAGTCGTACGAGGAGGACCCGATCGGCGAGCCCGTCCGGTACCACCCGCAGCTGGGGTACGACGTGAGCGCGGGGATGTCGCTCCGCACGTTCACCAGCCAGCACACGACCCTGCCGGCGGTGATCAAGCTCAAGGATTACGACTATGCGCGGCCCAACCTGAGCGTCGCCGGGTCGGCGCGCGTATCGCCGAACGGCGCGGGCGAGGTGAGCCTGTACGGCGAGCGCTTCTTCACGCCGGCCGCGGGCGATCGGCTCGCGAAGATCCGGGCCGAGGAGCTGCTCGCGCGGCAGGTGCTGTACCAGGGGGCGGGCACGCGGCTGCACCTCCGGCCCGGCTACACGTTCGAGCTCGACGAGCACCCGCGCGCGGCGTTCAACGCGAAGCACCTCACCATCGAGGCGCACCATCACGGCAACCAGCTGGCCGGGGCCGCCGGGTACCGCGAGCTGCTCGATCTGCCCCACGAGGAGACCTATTTCGTCGAGATCACCGCCATCCCCGCGAAGACGCAGCTCCGCGCGGAGTCCCGCACGCCCTGGCCCCGCATCTACGGATACGAGAACGGCACCGTCGACGGCCCGGCCGAGAGCGAGTACGCCCAGATCGACGATCTCGGCCGCTACAACGTGAAGTTCAAGTTCGACGAGAGCAACCTGAAGAGCGGGAAGGCCTCGACGTTCGTGCGCATGATGCAGCCGCACGGCGGCGGCATCGAGGGCTTTCATTTCCCGCTCCGCAGGGGCACGGAGGTGGTGCTCAGCTTCCTCGGCGGCGACCCCGACCGGCCGGTGATCGCGGGCGTGGTGCCGAACGCGCTCACCCCGAGCCCGGTCACGAGCGGCAACCACACGAAGAACGTCCTCCAGACGGGCGGGCGGAACCGGCTCGAGCTCGAGGACAAGACAGGGCAGCAGCGCGTCACCCTCTCGACGCCGTACTCGAACACGTACCTTCGCATGGGCGCGCCGAACGACGATCACGAGCTCATCGTGAAGACGGACGACAACACGCTGCTCGACGCGGGCAAGAACTTCGACCAGACCGTGGGCCTGAACGGCGGCGGCTCCTGGGTCGCCACCATCAAGGACAACTGGATCACCCACGTGCAGTCCGGGATCCACGAGCTCTTCGTCGACGCCAACACCTCGTACACCGAGGTCAAGGGCGACACGGCGCTCCACGTGCTGAGCGGCAACCTCTTCACCGACGTCGACACGGGCGTGATGACCACCACGGTGAAGGGAGACACCACGACGACGGTGAAGACCGGCAATTACACGGTCAACGTCGAGGCCGGGGACACCCTCGTCGACACGAAGGCCGGGACCACGACCGTCAAGAGCAAGGGCAAGATGACGCTCGAGACGCAGGACCAGTGCGAGGTCAGCGTCAAGAGCAACATGATCCAGACGGTCGACGGCAACCTGATGGGGCAGATCAAGGGCGCCGAGGAGCTCAAGACGTACGGTCCGTTCAAGAAGCTCTTCGTCTCGAACAACGTCAACGTGACGGTCGGCATGAAGTCCGACACGTTCCTCGGCCTCTCGAACACCAACGCCGTCGGCGCCACCGTCGCCACCTTCATCGGCGCGAAGGCGACGCTGGAGCTCTCGGCCGCTCTCACCGCGACCTATGCGGCCAAGCTCGACATCACGGGCGGCGTGGCGCTGGCGTTCAAATGGGGCGCCTCGCTCGCGATCAACAGCGCCGTCGAGGTCACGGTGAAGCCCGTCTCCATCCAGTCAGGCGCGGCGAAGATCTCCCAGCTGCCGACGCGGCTCGCGATGACGGCGCTGCGTTATCACCTCTCCGGCGTCCATGTGCTCAGCTGAGAGCGTGAGCAAGGTCATCTTGTCCAGGATCCCAGCCTCGACCGCCGGCGCCCGCGGCCAGGCCGCAGCTCAGCACCCGTGAGCCCGAAGGGGAGACCGCGCAGCGACATGGGTACGATCATCTTCCTCTCTGCCATCCTCGTGCCGCTCCTCGTCCTCGCGGCCATCCTCTTCTTCGTCTTCCGCCGGGAAGGCGCCCAGCTCGGCGCGGTGAAGGAGCGCATGACGGAGCTCGCCGCGAGGGCGGCCCGCGCGAGCCGCTCTGAGGCCACGGTGGTGTCGAGCCGGACCCTCGGCACCTTCGAAGACGGCGCCATGGCCTTCGTCGAGCTCCGGCTGGAGGTGCAGCCGCCCGGCGGGGCCGCGTACATCGCGAGGACGGAGTGGGAGCTGAACATCAGCTCGCTGTCGATGGCGGAGCCGGGAAAGCGCGTCGCCGTCAAGATCGATGGTGACGACCCCGAGCTCGTTTATCCTGACGTGAGCTGGGCCAACCTGTCTCGCACGTACATCGCGCGCGGCGCGGCGGGCAATCGCGCCGGTCGCGTCCAATGAGCGCCCGCCCGGCCTGAGCGACCCTTATCCCCCATGCGTGTCATCAAACCTCAGCGTCTCTCCGTCCTGCAGCGCGTGTTCGAGCTGAAGCAGCAGCGCTTCCTCGCGCTCGGCCTCACGGCGTACCTCCCGCTCGACGCTCCCGAGCTGCCGCTCCCGGAGATCGCGATGTGGCAGGAGATCCCGAAGCAGCTCGGCAAGGACGTCGCGCTCGACGAGGGGCTGCCGAAGCCGCGGGGCGAGGTCCTCGCCTTCGGCAAGGCGTTCGCGGCGGGCGGCACCCCGCGGCCGGCGTTCCGGGCCCGCGTCCAGGTCGGCCCGATCGACAAGGCCGTGTATGTCGTCGGCAGGCGCCGCTGGGAGCGCGGCGTGCCGAGCGAGCCCGAGCCCCTGACCGAGCTCGCCCTCGGCTGGGACAAGGCCTTCGGCGGGCCGGGCTTCGCCCCGAACCCGATCGGGATGGGGGCTGCCCCGGCCGAGGAGGACGGGAAGAGCTACCACCCGCTCCCGCAGCTCGAGCACCCGAAGCACCTCATCACCTCGCCAGGCGATCGGCCGCCTCCCGCGGCGTTCGGGCCCCTCGACCCCACCTGGCCCGAGCGCCACGCGAAGCTCGGGACGTACGACGCGGCGTGGCTCGAGAGCGACTTCCCGGGCTTCGCCCGCGATCTCGACCCGGAGTACTTCATGGTGGCGCCGCCCGATCAGCGCCTGCCCGGCTTCTTCCAGGGCGGGGAGCCGATCGCGCTCGAGCAGCTCCACCCCGAGCAGGCCACGCTGACGGGCCGCGTGACCGAGCTCGTCGCGCGTTGCTTCGTGACGCGGGCCTCGCGCGAGGACGCGCTCGAGGAGATCGGGACGAGGCTCGAGACGCTCGTGCTCCTGCCCAACATCCGCCGCATGATCGCGATCTTCCGGGGCGTCGCGCGCGTCGAGGAGGACGACGCCCGCGACGTGAAGTGCCTGCTCGCCGCGCTCGAGCGCCGCGGCTCCCCCCGGCCGAAGGAGCACTACGACGCCGTTCTTGCGCAGCGCCTCGACAAGAAGAAGGGGCACCTCGTCGCCCTGCGCGATCGCGATCTGCTCCCGGACCCCGACCCCGGCGCCCCCGCGCTGCCGGACGAGAAGATCAGCGACATGGACGATCTCCTGCGCCGCGAGGGCGTGCTGGAGCGGCGGTCGCGCGAGCGGGCGCAGCGGGAGCTCGACAGCGCCCGCATGTCGGTGCGGGTGCTCGGGATCGATCCGGACGAGAAGGGCATCCCGCGCGAGCTGCCGCCGCCGGAGGCGCCGCCGAAGCTCGACGAGCTGCCCGAGTACATGGAGCGGGTCGAGGCGGAGGCCGCCCGCCTCGAGGCCGAGGCGAAGGTCAGGCAGGCCGAGGCCCTCGATCAGGCGCGCCAGAACCTCGCCGAGCACGGCATCGACATCGACGAGGTCATCGAGAAATCGAAGCGCGAGGCGGGCGGGCCGCCCAGGTTTCGCGCGGACGAGCACCTCGCCCGCATGCGAGAGACCGCCCAGATCGGCCGCGACCTCGGCGCCCCGATGGACGAGCTGGAGGCCCAGATCGAGGATCCGGCCTTCGTCGCGAGGCTCCGCAAGCTCGAGGAGGCGCAGCTCCTCGCGTACAGGCAGGCCGCGCACCACATGGCGCCCGCGGCGCTCCCGGACGACGCCGCGCAGCGCGACCTCCGCGGGCGCGTGGAGGCGGCGGTCGCGTCGGGGGGCCCGATGGCGGGCTGGGACCTCACCGGCGCCGACCTCCGCGGGCTCGACCTGTCCGGGGCCGTCCTGCGGGAGGCGCTCCTCGAGCGCGCGGACCTGCGCGGGTGCGCGCTCGCCGGCGCGGATCTGTCGGGCGCCGTGCTGGTGCGCGCCTGCCTCGAGGGCGCCCGGCTCGAGGGCGTCCGCCTCGAGGGCGCGAACCTCGGCGAGGTCGCGGCGCGCGGGGCCGACTTCGGCGGCGCGCGCCTCGCCAAGGCGATCCTGCAGCGCGGCGAGCTCGAGGGCGCGCGCTTCGCCGGCGCCGACCTCCGCGGCGCCGACCTGTTCGAGGCGCGCCTCGCGCGCGGCGACCTCGCGGGCGCGCTCGCGGACGAGGTCCTCTTCTACGAGTGCGACCTCGAGGGGGCGCGGCTGGATCGCGCAAGTCTTCGGAAAGCCACATTTTTCCGGTGTCGCATGGCCGGCGTGAGCCTCGCGGAGGCCGTGATCGAGGGCGCGGCGCTCGTCGAGACGGCCGCCGAGGGCGCTTGCTTCCGAGCCGCCCGCGCGAACAACCTGCGCCTCGTGCTCGCGTGCCAGCTCGGCGGGGCCGATTTCTCGGGGGCGGAGCTCGCCCTCGCGACGATGCGCGGCGCCTCGCTGAAGGGCGCCGGGCTCGCGCGCGTCCGGGCCGACGGCTGCGATCTCAGCGAGTCGGACTTGCGGGAGGCCCGCCTCGCGGGCGCGAGCCTGCAAGGGGCGCGGCTGATGCGCGCGGATCTCGGCGACGCCGAGCTGTCGGACGCGAACCTGATGGAGGCGATGCTGCAAGGCGCGAAGGTCCACGGTGCGTCGTTCCTCCGGGCCAACCTGTTCCGCGCGAACCTGATGGGCACCGAGGGCGACGCGCGCACGAGCTTCAAGGACGCCCACGTCGTCCAGACGTTGTTCCCGAGGCGAAAGCGATGACCAAGGACGATCTCCTCGCCCGCGTCGCGAGCGCGGATCCGGTAGCCGACGAGGATCTCGCGGGCATGGACCTCCGCGGCGCCGATCTCTCCGGAGCCGTCTTCGAGCGCGTCTCGTTCCGGGGCGCCGACCTGACGGGCGCGCGGCTCCACGAGTCCATCTTCTCGGATTGTCGGTTCGAGGGGGCGCAGCTCGCGGGGGCGCGCCTCCGCCACGGCACGTGGGACCGGTGCACGTTCCTCGCGGCCGACCTGCGTGAGGCCGATCTGGTCGCCGCCAGCCTCGTCGAGTGCGATCTGTCGCGCTCCTCGCTCGACGGCGCCGACCTGACCATCGCGAGCCTGATCAAGCCGCGCCTCGAGGAGGCGAGCCTGAAGGGGGCGAACCTCGACCGCGCCGCGCTCGTCGACGCCGACGCCCCGCGGGTGAGCTTCGAGGGCGCGAACCTCGTGCAGACGGTGCTCCTCAAGGCGGACCTGTCGACGGCGCGCCTGCGCGGCGCGCGGCTCGAGAAGGCGATGCTGATCGGGGGCAAGCTCGCCGGCCAGGATCTCTCGGGGATGGATCTCACGCTCGCGCAGCTCATGGAGGTCGACCTCGGCGGCTGCGACCTCCGGGGCGCGCGGATGGTGCAGACGAATTTCAAGGGGGCTTCCCTCGCGGGCGCGCGCCTCGACGAGGCGAGCCTCGAGCGGGCCCTCTTCGCGGAGGCCTGTCTGTCGGACGCGACGCTCAGGAAGGCGAAGGTCGATCAGGCGCTCTTCGTGAAGGCGCGGCTCGAGGGCGCGAGCCTCGAGGGCGCGAGCGCGCGCCAGGCCATCTTCAAGCACGCGAGCTGCGCCCGCGCGACGTTCGCCGGCGCCGACCTGACGTACGCCGATTTCTCGTACGCGGACCTCGCGGGCGCCGACTTCTCGCACTGCACGCTGTTCCGCGCGCGGTTCCACCGGACGCGGGAGCAGGACACTCGATTCACGAACCGATCCGCGGCGCTCGGCGACGACGAGGAGCTCAGCAAGGCGGAGCGGCGCACGGAGGGCCGATGAGCTCGGCGCGGAGGTACCGATGAGAGACAATCTGGCAAGAAAGCTGGCGTGGCCTGCGCAGGAGGTCGCGATCGTGGTGGGCGTCTCGGGTCGCAGCCTGCGTGTCAGGTCGAGCTCGGGCGAGGTGGAGGCGCGGCGGGCCGCCAGCTGTCTTCTCGAGCCCGCCCTCGGCGACGAGGTGCTCGTCGCGCACCACGAGCGCGGCTCGCACGTGCTCGCGGTGCTCGAGCGAGACGACGCGGCGCCGGCGCGGCTCTCGGCGGAGGGCGACCTGGAGATCGCCGCCGCGTCGGGCAGGGTCTCGGTGAGCGGGCGCGACGGGGTCGATGTGATCACGCCTGCCGAGGCCACGATCGCGGCGGGCTCCGCGCGCCTCTCGGCGGCGCGCGCCGAGGCGGTGGTCGGGGTCCTGAGCCTCCTCGGCGACAGCCTCACGGCGAAGGTCGACCGCATCAAGACCGTGGCGCAGTCGGTGGAGACGGTCGCCGAGCGACTCGTCCAGCGGCTCGACAGGGCCTACCGCTTCATCGCGCGGTCCGAGACGGTGCGCGCCGAGTACCTGGAGCTCGAGGCGCGGGCCGCGTTCCACGTCAAGGCGGAGACGACGCTCGTGAACAGCGGCGGGCTGACCAAGATCGACGGTTCCCAGATCCACCTTGGCTGAGAGGGCGAGATGTTCGCGAACACGCAGATGATGGGCATGTCTCTCGGCGCACCCGACGTGTGCCTCACGCCGATGCCGGCCCCGACCCCGGTCCCGTACCCGAACATCGCGATGCAGCCGATGGGCATACCGGCCGCGTACAACGTGCTGTTCATGTGCACGCCGGCGCACAACCTGGCGACCACCGTGCCGCTCACGAACGGCGACAATCCCGGCGTCGCCCTCGGGGTCGCCTCGGGCATGGTGATGGGCCCGTCGCGGCATGTCACGGCGTCGTTTACCGTGCTCGCCGGCGGCATCCCGGCCACGCGACTGACCAGCATGACGATCACGAACTCGACGAACTGCCCGGCCGTATCGATCGTCCCGAGCCAGGTCAAGGTGCTCCTCCTCGCGCCGTGAGGGACCATAGCAGGCACCGCCTGGCGCTCATCACGAGCCGCTATGCGGCGCGGCAGCAAGAGAAGCTCGCGGGCGATCGCCGGGCCTTCGACGACGCCTTCCGGGCGGTGAGCGGCGAGGTGATAAGGCCGGTCCTCGAGGAGATCGCCTCCGAGCTCCGCTCCGCCGGCCACGTTCCGCGCATCGCGCTCGATGAGGAGCCCGAGGCGCCGAGCATCGCGCTCGAGCTCGGGATCCGGGGAGCGAGCGCCTCACAGGGGGCGGACCGCATCGCCTTCTCGGTCATCCAGCGGCGCGAGGCGCCGGAGGTCCTCGCCTATCTCATCGTGAGGCCGCCGCCGATGGATCTCCTGCGCTTCGCGAGCCCCGCCGAGATCACCGCATACCAGGTGGAGCAGCTCGTGATCGACGCGATAGAGCACATCTTCGCGTGCCGCTCCGTGTGATGCGCCCGGCCGTGCACGGTGATCGGCTCGGCCGCGCACCCGACCAGAGCAAGCAAGCTCGCACAAAGCAGCGCGCCGGGGCTCGAGGAGCCGTCGGGGATAGAAGAGAGCGCCTGAGGCCCGCCGCGGGCCTCAGGCGCGCGCGGGTGTCAATGCTTCGCGTGGCCTACCAGCCCGACGGTGTGGTTACCGCGGAAGAGGCTGAAGCTGTCGATGGAGGGGCTGCCGACCACCACGTCGGGGATGTGCCGCAGCGGATTGCCCACATGCTGGTTGAACTGGTCGCTGGTCACGTCGCTGTCGCCCATGCCGTTGATGCTGCCAGCGGCCAGCGCGTAGCCGAAGCGGCTGAAGGGCTGGGCGGTCGCCCCCGTGATGTCGCTCTGCTGCAAGATCTGCAGCGCCTGGAGGTTGGCGATCCCCCCGCGGAAGACCGAGATGGCCCCGGCGCGGTCATTCTCCCCGGGCGCCCCGATGATGAGCTCGTGCTGGGTCGTGGACGGCTCGACGTTGGCCGCGACCAGGGCGAAGCCGAACTCGTCCCCTGGCTCCTGCGCTCCATTCTGCAAGATGGTCTGCTTGAGATGGAAGGCGTTCGGATCGGCGAAGACGAGCTCCTTCCGGAAGATGTACACCGCACCGGTGCTATTTTGCGTCCCCGGAGCGCCGATGGCGATCTCGTCGGGGCCGTCTTCGCGGAAATTGGCGACGGCGAGCGACGCGCCGAAATTGCGGGTCGCGGCCTCGGGGGCGGCCACGCTCTCCCAGTGCGTGACCATCGGCGCTGAGAGGTTGGACGCCGCAGCCGGGGCCGCGCCGTTGAAGACGTCGACCTGTCCGTGCGCGCTGCTCGCGTAGGGCGAGCCGACGACGAGCTCGAGTTCGGTGTCGTCGTCGACGTTGCCGATGGCGAGGGCGAAGCCGAACTGGTCGCCATTGGCAGAGCCCGTGATCCTCTGCGTGCGATGCTTCGGGCTGCCGCTCGTGGGGTTGGTCTGGCCGAACAGGTAGACGGCCCCGCGCGAGGAAGCCTCTCCCGGCGCGCTGATCGCCAGGGCGAGGCCCCAGGCCGGATCGATCGCGCCGGAGGCCGTGCGCGCCCGGCCGAAGTCGCCCGCGGCGAGGCCGTAGCCGAAATAAGAGTTGGCGCGCACGACACCCAGGCCCTGCGTCTTCTGCGTGTACGTGCGGAAGGCTTGCAGCTTGCCGGCGTCGTCGGGGCGCAGCACGGCGACCGCGCCCGCGTTCGCGAGGCCATCGACGGCCTCGTACGGGGCACCGACGATGAGCTCTGCCCTGCCGTCCTTGTCGATGTCCGCCGCGGCCATCGTCCACCCGAAGCGATCGTTCACCCGGGAAACCCAGCCGATGTCGCCCTGGGTGATGGTCTGCCAGGGATAAAGCCCCCGGCTCGTGCCCTTGTAGACACGGACCTCGCCCGCGGCGCCGGCGCCGTTCACCGCCTTGAACGGCAGACCCGTCGCGACGTCGGCGTACCCGTCGCCGTCGAAATCGCCGACGGCGACCGACACGCCCGCGTAGTCCCCGTCGGCGACCGGGAACGGCTCGGAGTACATATAGTACATCGAGTTGATGTCCTCTCGAGACATCACCGTATTCCGCCCGATCAGCGAACCGTCTTTCTTCACGATCGTGGCGCAGGCGGTCCCGCTGCCATCCGGGACGTTGCACCAGGCCGGCGGGGTGCTGGCGCACCACGCCCCCGTCCTGTAGTGCATGATGCTCTCGTAATCGTAGACGCCCGACGTAAAGGTGTTGCTCTTGGTATCGTAGTTGTGATCTTTATCGCTGTCGATGCAGGCCCAGTTGATCGTCACGTACTTCTCGCGATCCGATCGGGATTGCTCGTGGTACATCCCGAGGGCGTGCAGCATCTCGTGGGTCACGAGCGACTCTGACGGTACGCTGAAGATCGTGATGTCCTGCTCGCCCTCATCCCAGCCGGTATCTTCGGATTCGCCCCCCGTGTCGCCGAACCCCTGGATGAAGCGAACATAGTCGTCCTGACCGGCATCACAGCGCACGTGCGTGAAGTCGATGGGCAGCCTCCGCTCCATGTTCTCGATGGCGCTGTGCACCGTCGGCACCCAGGCGGGCGGGAAGTCCGCATCGAAGCAGTACGGGACCTTCCCGTCCGGCCAGAACCAGTTCGCATTGACGCGCACCAGAGGCGCTCTGGCGCCGGCGACATCTTCGGAGGCCTCCGGCGGGTCGGCCTCGGCTTCACTGGGTCCGGTATCTACAGCGCATGCGGACAGCGCGCACACGGCGGTCAGGGAGAGGGCGGACAAAGCACGTTCGAATCGAAGCATGGTGGTAACCTCTTCTGAGAAGCAACACAATGGCAGGTTGGGTCGGTCGGGCGTCTCGCTCGCGAGCACGAGGAGCATCTCGGCGGACGTCCAGCGAGCGGGCGGATGCTCCGCCGCGAGGGCCGGACTTTCGTCATGACGCCGGCGAGATCTCGTTCGCTCCGGCGACCGCTGATGCAGCCGGCGTGCCGTCGCCGTCCACACGGTATTGATCCGCAATCGAGGGCAGAATCGGCGGGAACGCCGCATCAACCCAGGTTGCGCGGGGCTCGGGGGAGGTGGTTTTCAGCGTGATGCTCGGCTCGCGGAGCGTGACATGTCACGGTCACCGCGTGACATGTCACGGTCACCGCGTGACATGTCACGGTCACCGCGTGACATGTCATGCTCGCTGCGTGACACCGCCACAACCGTGCTCCGGACCGCTCCAGGGCTTTTGGCGCACGCGACGCTCGCCGTGGCCACCGACGCGATCAACCCATGGACCGCGAGGCCGACGCCTACCCGCTTCTGTGCGCCATGGTCGAGCAGGGCCACCGCTTCGTCGTGCGCATGGCGCGCGATCGGAACGTGTCGGAGCTGGCCGAGGACGAGGAAGAAATGCTCGACGACGACGCACGGCTGCGGCTGAGCGAGGCGCTGGTCGAGCTGCCGATCCGGCTCAGTCGCGAGGTCGTGCTCACCCAACGCCGCGCCGGACCGGTACCTGCGAGCAAGCGCGCGCACCCCGAGCGCTCGGAGCGGATGGCCACGCTGGGCGTCGGCGCCCGGCGCCTGGCGCTGCGCCGTCCGTACTACCTGCCCGAGCTGGCCGAAGAGCTCGCGGTCAACGTCGTGGTGGTGCAGGAGATCGACACGCCAGCGGGCGAAGAGCCGGTGGCGTGGGTGCTGGCGACCAACGAGCCCGTCGACACGCCCAACCAGGGGAGCGGGCTTCAGCTTCTCTCGCTAGCTCAGGCGAGCTCGAATCTCAGAAGCTCACGCGCAGGGTCGCGCCTGTCGGGCCGACGGTGAGCTCGGGGGCCTGGATCGACACCTTGCGCGGGATGTCGTCGCGCACCCAGACCCGCTGGTTGCTGACGAGGCCTGCGACGAGCAGCACGAAGCCGGTCACCTGCGTGGCCCCGTCGAAGAGGAGGAGGGCGGCGGCGAGCCGGCCGGCGTCGCGGTCGGCGTCGACCTCCTCGCCCGTGCCGAGCGTGATGAACGGGCCGCCCACGGGCACGAGCATCGGCGAGTAGCTGACGGCGTCGCTGCCTCCCTCGCTGAGGATGCTCCCCGCCGTCAGCGCCGAGAGCGCCCACGCGCTGGCGAGGACGATCGACCCCGCGACCACCAGCCCGCGGTTCATCTGCGTCTCGATGCGATAGCCCGCCGGCCGGATCCCGCCTTCCGTGAAGGTCAACGTCCGCGGCATGCCGAGGATGACGGACGGCGCGTACGGCACGTAGCCTGGCGGCACGTGGTCAGGCGGCGGCGCGTATCCAGGCGGCAGCGCGTAGCCGGGCGGCGCATAGCCGGGCGGCGCATAGCCGGGTGGCGCGCCGGCAGGGGACGGCGCGTAGCCAGACGGCGCCGCGCTCTGCGCGGACGGGGGGGCGTCGTTCTCCGCCGCGGCCGGCGCTGCGAGCGCGAGCGCGCCAAACAGCGCGGCCATCGAGAGGGCGGTGCGGATCGCGGTCACGTGCGTCTCCCTTCGGGGTGAGGGCTGTCGGCGCAGGGGCGCCAGCTCAGAATCTCCATCGGAGGCTGGCGGAGGACCCGCCGATCGAGACCTCTGGCCAGCGGGACGCAGCGTGCCCAGGGTCGCGTGAGCTCACCGTGAACTGGCGCTCGAGGTAGACGTCCTCGTTCGCGAGACCGGCGGCGTACAGGATGAGCCCGCCCACCTGGGTCACGGCGTCCACCGTGAGCCAGAAGATGCCCGCGCCCTCCGCTTCCAGGGTCCCGATCGCGATCATCGGGCCGGCGAACGGGATGAGCAGCGGCCCGAACTCGTCGAACTCGTCGTCGTCGAACGACGCGATGCCTGCGACCGTGAACGTGAGCGCGTACGGGATCCCGAACGTGAGCAGCCCCGCGGTGGCGAGCTTGCGGTCCGCCCTGGTCCGGAGCGCGTAGCCGCGCGGGATCGGGTCCCCCTCTTCGTACTCGATGGTCCGTGGGTTGGCCCACGGCGGGAGCGGCGGCGCCGGCAGGTAGTAGCCCTGCGGGATGGGCACCAGCGCGCCGCCCGCCGGAGCGACAGGGGCGGGCGCCGGAGCGATCGGGGCGGGCGCCGGAGCGATCGGGGCGGGCGCCGGAGCGATCGGGGCGGGCGCCGGAGCGATCGGGGCGGGCGCCGGAGCGATCGGGGCGGGCGCCGGAGCGACAGGGGCGGGCGCCGGAGCGATCGGGGCACCCGTTGCCGCGGGCGTCGTGCCTGGCGCGGCGGGCCTCGCCGCGTCGCCGCGCGCCGGTTTCGGCGGCGCGGCCTGCGCCTGCGCGGCCGCCGGCGCGGCGAGCCCGAGCAGCGCCGCGAGCACCGTGGCGGCCTGCACGCCGCGAACGCGCGGCGCTGCGTCGCGGCGCAGCGGTACGATACTCCCTTTCGTTTGCCCGATCGGCATGCCGGCTCCCGTCGCGCTCGCGCGACGACTCCAAGGAACTGCGGGTGGCTTCGATGCAGCGAGGCCAGGATACGCAGACCGTTCACGAACTCAATCCGCCCGCACGGTGCGGGCGGGCGCCGCGCTGGGAGCCCCGGCGCCGGCAAGCCGGTCGCCCGCTCCGGCCGCACGATGGGCCACCTCTCGGCCATGCGCTGCACGCCGGAGGAGGCGCTCGTCGTCGCGAAGCCCCCGATGCCCCGCCCCTCGGCGCATGCCGGGCTGCCGCTCCCCGGGCCCCGACGGCGCCCTCGCGCCCCTCGCTCGCCAGCGCGAGACCCGCCATCGCCGAGCGTGGTCTGCGCGCGCGCGGCGCCGTCGCCCCGCCGCCACGAGTCATGAGCCGCCGGCGACGCGCGGTCGAGCCGTGCACCTGGGACAACCCTGACAGGTAAGGACCGTAGCGAGTGGACCCCTGGGACAACCACGATGCGTAAGGGGCATGGCAAGTGGACGCCTGGGATAACCCTGACAGGTAAAGACTGTATGTCTCTCACCTGCTCTGGCTCAGCTCGCCACCGCCTCATCGGGCGCTACGCTGTTGTCTGAACAAGGGTGATGTCGCAGCCGCCCCCATGGCGAGCTCGGCAGAACCATGGCCTTCCATGACATGGCGGCGACGACCGCCAGCGGAGGAGCGAAGCGATGACAAGGACCTCATTCGTGGTGTTGGCGTGCGCGGCTGCCGCGCTGAGCAGCGCGTCGTGCGAAGGGACGGACAAGGGCAATCGGGCCACGGGCGGCGGCGATATGGGCAGCGGCGCTGCCGGCGGCGGCGGTACGGGCAGCGGCACCACCGGCAGCGGCGATGGGAGCGGCGGCGCTATCGGCGGCGGCTCCACGTCAGGGACCGGCGCGCAGCCAGGGGCCGGCGAGCAGCTCTCCGTCGACGCGCAGGGCGGGACCTTCACGGCGGACGACGGCTTCACCATCGAGGTGCCGCCGGGCGCCGTGAACGAGAACACGGTGATCTCCATCCAGCGCATCGACGAGGCCCCCGAGGGCGCGGTGGGGCCCATGTACGTCCTCGGCCCGGAGGGCCTGACGTTCGAGCGGCCGATCACGCTCACGCTGCCGATCACCGTCGAGCTCAGGGCGGAGCTGGGCGAAAGCGCGGTCCTCGGCGCCTATGGCTTCACCGCGCAGGAGGGCTCCGACGATTTCGCGCCGCTCGCGCGGCACGACGTCTCGAGGGACAGCGTCGTCACGGAGACCGACCGCCTCTCGAGGATCTATCCAGGCATGATCCTGGCGACCCCGATGGCGAGCCTGCACCGCTACCCGAGCGCGCTGGCCGCCGACGAGTCCTTCCTCTACTTCGCGAGCGGCGGCACCGAGGATGTCGCGACCGGGGACAACAACGACGGATTCATCTACCGCGTGAGGCTGGGCACCGCGGAGGCAGAGGCGATGATCCCCGCCGATCCCGATCCCAAGGCGCTGTGGGTCAACGACTCCCACGTGTACTGGGCGAGCGGCGGTGACGACGACCCGGTGATCCCCTCGGCGCTCCGGCGCGTCGACAAGGCGACCCTGGAGGTGGAGACGCTGGCCCAGATCGGCTATGTCGTGAGCGTCATCGGCGACGCGTCGGCCATCTACTTCGGCGACGGCGATGGAGAGAACCTCTTCACGATGCCGCTCGACGGCGGCGAGCCGGTCGTCCTCGCGTCCGGCGCCGGGAGGCCCGCGTACCTCGCGCAGGACGCGCAGAACCTCTACTGGACCGGCGGCGCGGCGACCAACAAGGTCTACAAGGTGGCGAAGGGGGGCGGGGAGGTGACGGTCATCGCCGACAACGAGGCCGAGCCGGCCGGGATCGCGGTGGACGCGGCGTTCGTCTACTGGGCCAACGCCGGCGACGGCGGCGTGTTCAAGGCGCCCATCGCCGGAGGACAGAAGACCTTGATCCACAGGGGGGACTCGATGGCGGGGCTGGCCCTCCGGGGCTCGACGCTGTTCTCGACGGACACGCGCGGGAACCGCAGCGTCAACGCGCACGATCTCGAGAGCAACAGGACCGTCCTGCTGGCGTTCGGGCAGCCCGTCCCCTGGCGTGTCATCGCCCCGGAGGGGCAGGGCGTGTTCTGGTCCAACGCCGGCGACTACCGCTACCAGGGGCAAGTCGCGTCCTACGTCGCTCCCTGATCGTCCGTGTCCCGGCGGTGACCGCGAGGGCGCGCCCGCGTGGCTCGCCCTCGTGGTCGCCGTGGTCAGGGGCCGAACGCCGCGACGAAGACGTCCTCGTCCCCTGTCAGCGGGCCGGAGCCGAGGTCGAGGGTGCCCGTGAACGTCGCTGTGGCCAGCACGCGATCGCGCGGATCGACGACGATGCTGAAGGGTCGCTCGGTGTCGAACCCCTCGACCCACAGCACGTGCCCGCCGGCGTCGAGCTTCACCAGGAAGGTGCGCGCGCTGTAGCTCGACGGGTTGTACCCTGACGGGAAGGGGATCCCATCGAAGTCGAGCGTCGCCGAGACGTCGGCGACGAGCACCCCGGAGGCCACCACGTTCGCCTGGCTGTCGACATCGATCGAGGTGATGACAACCCTGCTCTGCGGCGCGCTGAAGCCCCTGCTCCAGACGGTGTTCCCGGCCGCGTCGAGCTTCGCGAGGAACGCGGCATCATAGCCCTCGTTGGTGATCGGCCCCGTGCCGAGGTCGATGGTGACGCCCGTCTGCCCGACCAGGACCACGTTGCCCGCGGGGTCCGCCTCGACGTCCTGGATGACGCTGGACGTGTCTCCGAACGTCCTGCTCCAGACATGGTTGCCCGCGGGATCCAGCTTCGCGACGAAGACTCGAGGGCCTGGGAGCGGCCCATCGCCCAGATCCGCGCCGGTCCCCACGGATCCTCCGAAGATCACGTTGCCGATCGGGTCCGTCGTGAGGGCGACCGAGCTGTCGCTGAACTCGCTCCCGACGCCCTTGCTCCAGAGGGTGTTGCCGGCCGGATCCAGCTTGAACAGGAAGATGTCCTGCGCGCCCGCGCTGCTCACCGGCCCCGCGCCGAAGTCGACCGTCCCCTCGAACGAGCCGAGGACGACCACGTTGTCCTCGCCGTCGACCGACAGGCCATAGACGTCTTGATAGGCCGGATCGCCGAAATGGCGGACCCACGCGGGGTCCCCTGCCGGGTCCGTCCTCATGACGTAGATGTCGCTCAGCCCGGCGCTGGGGATCGGCCCGGCGCCGACATCCAGCGAGTCGACATAGCCTCCCGCGTTCACAAGGCTCCCGTCGGAGAGCGCGGCGATCTTCGCGCCGAACTCATCCCCAGGGCCGCCGTAGCGCCTCGCCCAGACGAGCTCGCCGTCCGGATCGAGCTTCGCGATCAGCACATCGCGCTGCCCCGCGCTCGTGAGCGGGCCCCCGCCGAGGTCGGCCGTACCGCTGAGCTGGCCAGTGAGGAGGACATTGCTGGCCCCGTCGGCGTTGATGCTCGCGAACGACGCTTCGCCGGGAAAGCTCACGCTCCAGAGCGGCGCGCCCGGCTCCACGCAGGCCCCGTGTCCGTCGCACACCTCGCCCTCGCCGCAGCGATTTCGCCCCCGCGACGGCGGCGGTCCATACGGCGCGGGCGCATGGACGCATGCCCACCTGACGCGTGTGTCCAGGGTGCATGGGTTGTGATCATTGCAGCTCGCTGCGCCGTGACCATGGCCGTGGCCGTGACCGCGCCGTGGGTGCCTGTCATTCGCCCGGAGCGCGCTCGCGGACGCCGCTGCGCCGTCGGGCTCGGGGCTCCCCTGTTTGCTTTCAGGGGGCGCGGCGCAACCGACCATGGCGGATGTCATCACCACGGCGGCATGCATCCTGCTGTTCCTGAGAATCATCGAGACGTGAGGCATGAGCTCCTCCAGCGCGCCTCGAAATGCGCGCTCTCTCATCGACCATGACGACCTGCGAGCCATGGGGCGCGCGGGCCATGGTCTCCCGTGTAGGGATCGATGTCGCCATCATCTCGATCATTCAACTCCATGATTGCCTGGCATTGCGAGTCCGCCGTCGACCTGAACACACGCCGGTCCAGGGAGAGGCGCCGCGGGCCCTGAGCGGCTGCAGACGTAGGTGGCTCAAAATCTGCCCGCCGTGGTCCGCGAACGGCGAAGGGCCACGGCCGCGCTCGCCGAGCGCGGCGGCGCTCGCGTCGTGACGCCGCCGCGCCCGCGCGTCGTCGCCGCGATCGTGGCCCCGGCGCTCACCAGCCGGGATCGAGCGCCGGCTCGACGGGCACGAACGGACCGACCTCGCCAAGGTTCCAGCCGCCGTGGCGGAAACAGGCGCCCGAGCCGTCGGTGCGCACGCCGCAAAGGAGGTCGTACCCGCCTTCGATGAACGTGAAGCGGCCGGCGTCGATCGGCATGTCGGCGCCGTCGTAGCGCCGGCACGTGAGGGCCCCCTCGGCGTCGATCGCGCACACCGCTCCGGCCGTGGCGGTGATGGAACGGTACGGCCCGCCCGAAAACTCGGGATACTCGGGCCCGGCGCAGTGCGTGCTGGGGGTGTTGCCGCAAGAGATGCTCGGCTCGAAGCACTGGATGCCGCCCGCCTTCGTGAGCCCGCAGACGATGCGGTTGCTGAACGCCACCTGGGTGAACTCACCGGGGATCGTCTCCATGCCATGGAACTGCCACAGGCTGCCATCCGGGCGCACGCCGGCGACGAGCCCCTCCCAGGCGCAGAGCGCTTGCGTGAACGGGCCCTCGAACTCCACCACCTTGTCCGGGGGCTCCGGGAGGTTCTCTTGGTTGCGATCCAGCAGCACCGCGAACGACCCGTCCACGAACAGCGGGCACACGCCCTGTTCGCCCCACATGTTCGTCGCCCGAAAGGAGGCGACAGGTGGCAGCCCGTCTGGCAGGAGCGTTTCGGCGGCGAGCAGCCGACCGTCCTCGGTGAGCCCGATCAGCCCCTGTCGCGTGAGCTGGACACGCCGGTAGCGCTCGGCGGGCAGCGCGCCGCCCGGATCCTCGCCCCAGCAACGATAGCTGCCGTCGGTCTTCGTCACACAGGTGCTGCCGACGTCGTCGTCGACCGCGACGTTTCGCGCGCACACGAAATCCGAGACGCTCCAGCCGCCGTCGCTCGTGCACGTCTCGCGCAGGCCGCTCGCGTTGCAGCGCGCCTCCCCGGCCGCGCAGGCCGCGGCGCTCCCCGGATCGCCGCCCTGCGCCGTGCCCTCGCTCCCGCCCGCGCCGCCAGCCATTTCTGCGCCGCTCTCCTGCGTCGTCCACTTCCCGCTGCAGCCCATGGCAAGCATCGCGGCGCCCGCTGCCACGAGCCGCGCCGCCCTCCGTTCAAGCGCCATGACACAAAGGATACCCAGGTGCTCCGTGCTCCGCATGCACGATCGATCGTCGAGCGCTGGCCCCGATTCAAGGAGTGAGCATCTCCGCGCCTACGCAAGCGGCCAGACCGCGGGCCACGCTTCGTCGCTTTGCGCTCGAAATTTGCGCGCCAGGTGGACCCCACGACGGCCGCATCGCGAGCTCCGGCGGGCGGCTTCAGCTCGCGGGCTTCAAGCAGCTCGCGGGTCGAGGTGGAGGCGCGAGCCTCCATCGCCCTGCCGATGGAGGAGGCTGCCGCCTCCATCGCCGGGGCGAGCGGCGGTCTGCCCCACGACCTGCATCGCGATCCTGCGCTGCGAGAGCTTCGAGGGCAAAGGAGCGCTCAGGGGATCGTCGCAGGCACGCTCCCTGCTCTCTGCTTGGGTGCGGGGGCGGGCGCGGCCTGAGTGGCCCGCATACCAAGGGGAGTCGCACCATGAAGATTGCTGCGTATCATCTCGGTCTCGGTCTCATCACCATCTCGATGGTCACGGGCTGCGTGGCGGCGGACGCCGGCAGCTTCGACGAGGAAGACACGGCGGAGAGCGCCGAGGCGCTCGGAGGAAACCCTGACCCCTGCGCGATGGGGACCGACCCGAACTTCACCACCCCGCAGCTCACCGCGGTCGGAGCAAGCGCAAACTACGTCCGCGCCTACCAGTGGATCGACGGCATCTGTCCGGACATCGGGCAGGATCGGGCGACGACGATCGTCGATTTCCCCGTGCCCGGCTATTACCAGCACCAGACCCCGGAGACCTACCGCTTCGACGTGCAGCCTACCTTCTGGGACTCCTCGTCCACCTCGTGGAGCGACGCGTCGCAGGCGATGAGCGACTGCGCGAACACCAAGATGGCCACGCGCGTGCAGCGCTGGGACGCCGCGACGAGCCAGTTCGTGCAGCTCACATACAAGGAGCAGGCGGGCACGTGGCTCTGGGACAACCCGCTGACCGGCCGCGGGCACTGCTCGACGCCGGCGTTCGTCTACTTCCACGAGAACTACGGGACCGCGCAGCAGGTCGCCACGAGCAAGTACCGCGTCCGCACCTGGGCCACGCAGCCCGATGGCTCCCACGCGACCGTCTGGATCACGGGGACACACACGGGCCTGTAACCCGCGCGCGTCGCTCAGCTGTTCGCGCGAAGCGCCTTGAATTCCCCCGGGTCCTTGATGGCCGCCGGATTGCTCTCGTCGGCGAAGAGCCTCGTGTCGTCGTACTTGCCGAAGTGGGTCACCTCGTTCGTGCCGCCGACCGCAGGGAAGCCGTCCGGACCGGCCTTCACGCCGATGGCGTTCATCAAGGCGCAGAAGTACTTGTTGATCGGCTGCGTGGCGATGTCCGGCGGGGTCCCGGTCGAGTCCACTTCGCTGTAGGCGAGCTCCGTCTGGCCGGGGCCGCAGGCTCCCTCGCTGTTTGTGGTTCATTTTTCCGCAGCTGAAGGGCCTGGGCCACAGCGCCATGGCGCAGAGGTTCGGTATCGCTTCGAAGGGAGAGGCCGAGGCGTATCTGCAGCACCCGACGCTCGGTCCGAGACTGCTGGAGTGCACTCGCCTCGTGAACCAGATCGAGGGGCGCTCGCTGTACGACATCTTCGATAGCCCCGATGACATGAAGTTTTGCTCGTCGATGACCCTGTTCTCCCGCGCGGCCCCCGGCGAGGGGGCGTTCCTCGCGGCGCTCGACAAGTTCTGCGGCGGCGAGCCCGATCCGCGAACGCTCGCGCTGCTCGAGTAGCGCCGGCCGTCGCCGGACGCGCCGCCGGATCGCCCCCGTGGGTCGATCGTCGACGCGCTCGTTCGCGTCGCGTGCGCCCTCCTCGTCCGGAATATTCCAATGTCACGGTCTCTGCCGGCTCGCGCGGCAACCAGCACGACCGACGTTGCGGAGGCCGCGTCCCTGGTGCCAGCTCCAGATTTCGCCCTGGGCGGCCGCCTGAACCGAGGCAACGCAATTTCCCACTTGATCCGCCGTCGTGGACGGACGAGTGAGCCGGCGCTCGCTCCGGCCGGGGGCGACCGAGAGGACCATCACCCGTGGATGCATTGTCGTACCAGTCGCTCTTAACGGGCGCCGTCGCGCTCATGGTCGCACGCACCTTCTACGTGCGTGTCAAGAAGGCCCCTGAAGGCAACGAGACGATGGCGCGCATCGCGCGCTACGTCCGCGAGGGGGCGATGGCCTTCCTCGCGCGCGAGTACAAGGTGCTCGCCGTCTACGCCGCCGCCGTCTTCGCGCTCCTGGCCGCGACGCTCGGGCTCCTGTCCGCGGGCGCCTTCGCCGCCGGCGCGTTCCTGTCGCTCATCGCCGGCTTCTTCGGCATGAAGGCCGCGACGTACGCCAACGTTCGCACGGCCGAGGCCGCGCGCGCGCACGGCAAGCCCACCGCGCTCGTCACCGCGCTCGACGGCGGCGCCGTCATGGGCCTCTGCGTCGCGGGGCTCGGCCTCATCGGCCTGGGCGGCATCTACGCCCTGTTCCGCAGCCACGAGCACCTCGCGACGATCGTCCACTCGTTCGCCGTCGGCGCGAGCTCGATCGCGCTCTTCGCCCGCATCGGCGGCGGCATCTACACGAAGGCCGCGGACGTCGGCGCCGACATCGTCGGCAAGGTCGAGGCGAACATCCCCGAGGACGACCCGCGCAACCCGGGCGTCATCGCCGACAACGTGGGCGACAACGTCGGCGACATCGCGGGCATGGGCGCCGACATCTACGAGAGCTACGTGGCCGCGGTCGTCGCCGCGATCGCGCTCGGCCTCACGCTGCCGATCGCCAAGCTGCAGCAGCTCGCGCCGTCGGTGGGCGAGCAGGAGCTCCGCGCGATGGCGGTGTCGCTGCCGCTGCTGCTCGCGACGATCGGCCTCGCGGTCTCGGTCGTCGGCATCTTCATCACGCGCGCGCTCAAGAACCTGCCGCCGGCCCGGGTGCTGCGCCTCGCGCTCATCGTCCCGCCGTTCCTCGTCGTGTTCGCGGCGGCCGGCGTCCTGCCGGGGCTCGGCTTCAGCTTCGGCGCCGTCATCACCCTCGCGGCCGGCGCCGCGGGCGGCGCCATCGTCGGCCTCGTGACCGACTACTACACGTCGATGGGCCCCATCCACAAGGTGGCCCAGAGCTCGCTCACCGGCCCCGGCACCAACGTCATCCGCGGCATCGCGGTCGGCCTCGAGAGCGTCGCGATCCCCCTCATGACCCTCGTCGCCGTGGGCTGGATCTCGAACCACTACCTCGGCCTCTACGGCATCGCGCTCGCCGCGGTCGGCATGCTCGCGGGCACCGCGATCGTCATGACCGTCGACGCGTACGGCCCGATCGCCGACAACGGCGGCGGCATCTCCGAGATGGCCGGCCTCGGCAAGGAGGTCCGCGCGATCACCGACGAGCTCGACGCGGTCGGCAACACCACCGCGGCCGTCGGCAAGGGCTTCGCGATCGGCTCGGCGGTGCTCACCGTCGTCGCGCTGTTCGCCGCCTTCAACATGGAGGTCGACGCGGTCCGCCGCGCGAAGGGCCTCCCGGAGCTCGTGCTGTACCTGACCGACGCGAAGGTCCTCATGGGGCTGCTCTTCGGCGCGCTCCTCCCGTGCCTCGTCGGCGCGCTCACGATGACCGCCGTCGGCCGCGCGGCCGGCGCGATCGTCGAGGAGATCCGCCGTCAGTTCCGCGAGATCCCCGGCCTGCTCGAGGGCAAGCCGGGCGTCGACCCGCAGCCGAAGGTCATCGTCGACATCGCCACGTCGGCCGCCATCCGCGAGATGATCGCGCCCGGCGCCATCGCGGTGCTCGCGCCGGTCGTCGTCGGCTTCGTGGCCGGCCCCGAGGTCCTCGCGGGCACGCTGGCCGGCGCGCTCGTCGTCGGCGCGGTGCTGTCGCTGATGATGGCGAACGGCGGCGGCGCCTGGGACAACGCCAAGAAGCACATCGAGAAGGGCGGCCTCGACGGCCACGCGAAGGGCTCCGACGCCCACAAGGCCGCCGTCGTCGGCGACACCGTGGGCGATCCCTTCAAGGACACGTCGGGCCCCGGCATCTCGATCCTCATCAAGGTGATGGGCGTCGTGTCGCTCCTCATCGCCCCGCTCATCGCCTGAGCGGACGCGCCGTCGCGGCGAGCAACACGGAGAACGCGGCCCTCACCGGCCGCGTTCTCGCTTTTGTGGCTTCACGCGCGGCTCTCGTCCTGCCTCGGCCATCGGATTTCCTCTGCTGACAGCGGAGCTCCCGTGCTGTAAATGGCCGGTCTTCGGCGGGGGAGAAGGATGGCCGGGTGAGGATCAGCCGCCGCTCGCAGGTGCCGCCGTTCGCGGTCATGGAGGTGCTCGCCGCCGCCAACGCGCGGCGCGCGGCGGGTGAGCCGGTCATCAGCCTGTGCGCGGGCCAGCCGGGCTCGGGGGCGCCCGCCGCCGTGCGCGCGCGGGCGGCCGCGCTCCTCGCGGAGGGCGACCTCGGGTACACCGAGGCGCTCGGCATCCCGGCGCTGCGCCGCGCGCTCGCGGAGCACTACGGCCGCTGGTACGGCGTGGACGTCGACCCGTCGCGCGTCGCCCTCACCACGGGGTCGTCGGGCGGGTTCCTGCTCGCGTTCCTCGCGGCGTTCGAGGCGGGTGACCGCGTGGCGCTCGCTCGCCCGGGCTACCCGGCGTACCGGAACATCCTTCGCTCCCTCGGGGTGGAGGTGGTCGAGCTGCCGTGCGGCCCCGAGAGCCGCTTCCAGCTGACGACGTCGCAGCTCAGGGCCGCGTGCGACGGCGCAAAGCTCGACGGCGTGATCCTGGCGAGCCCGGCGAACCCGACGGGCACGATGGTGGACGCCGCGGAGCTCGACGCGATGGCGCGCTGGTGCGCGGAGCACGGCGTCCGGCTGGTGAGCGACGAGATTTACCACGGCCTCACGTACGGCCCGTGGGCCGGGCGCCAGGCGACGGCGGCGCGCCACGTCGACGCGGGCGCGGTCGTCGTGTCGAGCTTCTCGAAGTACTGGGCCATGACCGGCTGGCGCCTGGGGTGGCTCGTGCTCCCGCCGGAGCTCGTCCCGACGGTCGACGCGCTGGCGGGCAACCTCGCGCTGTGCCCGCCCGCCCTGGCGCAGCACGCGGCGCTCGCGGCCCTGACCCCGGAGGCGTACGCCGAGGCGGACCGGCTGGTGGAGGGCTACGCGGCCGCGCGCGACCTGCTGCTGCGGCGGCTGCCCGAGCTCGGCTGGAAGGTCGCCCCGCCCGACGGCGCCTTCTACCTGTACGCCGACGTCGGCACGGACGACTCGGTCGCGTGGTGCGAGCGGCTGCTCGCCGACACGGGCGTGGCGCTCACGCCGGGCACGGACTTCGACGGCATCGGCGGCGCGCGGTACGTCCGGCTGTCCTTCGCGGCCCCGGTCGAGCAGGTCGACGAGGCGGTGACGCGGATCGTCGCCTGGCAGCGCCAGCGCGCGCGGTGACCGGCGGGTGGGCACTGGAGGCGCCCGGGGAGCTCACGAGGCGGCGCGCGTCCCCTTCGGCTTCCGCCGGCCCTCTGGCATGAGCACGGTGAGCGCCGTGTCGATGAACGCGCGCAGCTTCGCCTGCGCCTGCGCGCGGGCGGGGAAGTAGAGGAAGAACCCGGGGCCCGTCGGCGCATGGCGCTCGAGCGCCGTCGCGAGCGCCCCGCTCGCCAGGTCCTCGGCGACGGCCAGGTCGAACATGTACGCGAGCCCGAGCCCATCGCGCGCGAGGGACACCGCCAGATCGGCGTCGTTCACCGTGAGGGTGCCGGGGGCGTGCACGGTGATCTCGCGGTGATCGCGCACGAACTCCCAGCGATAGAGCGCGGCGCTCTGGAATCGGTACCGGATGCACGTGTGGGCGAGCAGATCCTCGGGCTCCTCCGGGCGGCCGTGGGCGGCGAAGTACGCAGGCGCGCCGACCACGAGCCAGCGGAGATCCGGCGTGAGGCGCACGGCGGTCATGTCCTGGGCGAGGTCCTCGCCGAGCCGCACGCCGGCGTCGAAGCCGGTCTCGGCGAGATCGACCAGGGCGTCGTCCACCGAGATCTCGACGGCCACGTCGGGGTAAGCGCGGCGGAAGCGCGGGAGCACCGGCTCGATCACGAAGGGCACGGCGGTCCGGGCGACGGTGAGGCGGAGCAGCCCCGCGGGCTGGCCGCGGAGCTCGTCGAGCGCCTCGAGCGCGGCGCTGATCTCACCGGCCGCGGGCGCGAGGCGCTCGTGGAGCCGCTCGCCGGCCTCGGTGAGCCCCACGCGGCGCGTTGTGCGCGAGAGGAGCGGGAGGCCGACGCGGCGCTCGAGGGCGCGGATCGCCTGGCTCACGGCGCCCGTGGTCACGCCGAGCTCCGCGGCGGCGGCGCGGAAGCTCCGGTGCCTCGCCACGGTGAGGAAGACGGTCAGACCCTCGAAGCGGTCCGTCGCGCGGTTCATGGCGCGATTGTATAGCAGCGCTTATCGGCGCGTTTCGCGCCGTGGGTCTACCGGTCGCGGCGGCGAGGGCGCATCTAACCAGCGCGCGGCCGGGCACGCCGCCCTGCGCGCAGGGAGAGGACGGAGGAGACAGCATGGCCATCACCCTGGTGAACCCCAGCGGGTTGCCGAAGATCGAGGCGTACCGACAGGTGTCGATCGCCACCGGGTCGAAGCTCGTGTTCATCGCAGGTCAGGTCGCCTGGGATGCCGACGGGAGGACGATCGGCAGGGGCGACTTCGCCGCTCAGGTCGAGCAGTGTTACCTCAACGTGGCCACCGCCCTGGCCGGAGTTGGCGGCTCCTTCAACGACGTTGCGAAGCTGACCATCTATGCGGTGGGCTGGACTCCAGACAAGATGCCCCTGCTGCTGGAGGGGATCGGTCGGGCGGCCGCGAAGCTGGGAGTCACCCCGGTCCCGCCAGGCACGCTGCTGGGCGTCAGCGCGCTCTCCGACCCCGAGCACCTGGTCGAGGTCGAGGCCACCGCGGTCATCGACTGAGCGCTGCCGCGCAGCGAGGAGCGGAGCCCCGGCAGCCCGCTAGATGTAGGAGAACGCGGCGCGATGCTTGGTCGAGTTACCTCGGGCCGGTGGCGGCGCGCTAGCTCGCGAGTTGCGCGCCGCTCCCGCCGTTGCCGGCGAGCTGGGTCTGGTACAACGCATGGTAGTCTCCGCCCGCGGCGAGGAGCTCCGCGTGCGTGCCGCGCTCGACGATGCGGCCCGCGTTCATCACGAGGAGCATGTCGGCGTCGCGGATCGTCGAGAGGCGATGCGCGATGACGAAGCTCGTGCGCCGGGCCCGCAAGGCGGCCATCGCGCGCTGGACGAGCACCTCGGTCCGGGTGTCGACCGAGGAGGTCGCCTCGTCGAGGATCAGGATCGCCGGGTTCGCGAGGAACGCGCGGGCGATCGTGATGAGCTGCTTCTCGCCAGCGCTCAGGTTGCCCGAGTCCTCGTCGATCACCGTATCGTAACCGGCGGGCAGGGCGCGCACGAAGCGGTCGACGTGCGCCGCGCGCGCTGCTTCCTGGATGTCGGCCTCGGTCGCGGTCGCGTTGCCGAACGCGATATTGTCACGGATCGTGCCAGAGAACAGCCATGTATCCTGCAGCACGATACCGAGCTTCGCGCGCAGCTCGTGGCGAGGCAAGCGCGCGATGTCGACGCCGTCGATCAGGATCCGACCGCCGTCGAGCTCGTAAAACCGCATCAGGAGGTTCACGAGCGTGGTCTTGCCGGCGCCCGTCGGGCCGACGATCGCGACCGTCTGGCCTGGCTTGATCGTGAGGTCGAGGTCCTCGATGAGGGGCTCGTCGGGCTTGTAGCGGAACGTGACGTGCTCGAACCGGACCTCGCCGCTCACCTTCGGCAGGGCCGCGGGCGGGGTGGCGTCAGGGGACTGGCCCTGTTCGTCGAGCAGCTCGAACACCCGCTCTGCAGAGGCAACACCCGATTGCAGGACGTTCGTGACGGACGCGAGCTGGCCGAGCTGCTGAGAGAACTGGCGCGAGTACTGGATGAACGCTTGCACGCTGCCGAGCAGCATCGCGCCCGACGCGACGCGGAGGCCGCCGATAACGGCGATCGCGACGTAGGTCAGGTTCCCGACGAAATTGACCGCCGGCATGATGATGCTGGACATGAACTGCGCGCGGAAGCTGGTCTCGAACAGCTCCTGGTTCGTGGACTGGAAGCGCGCCTCGACGTCGCGGCGCCGCCCGAGCACGTTGACGAGCGCGTGGCCGGTGAACGCCTCCTCGATCTGGCCGTTGAGCACGCCGACCTGCGCCCACTGCGCAGCGAATTTCGCCTGCGCGCGCTTCGCGACCGCCGCGGTCGTGAGCACCGAGAGGGGTACGGTGAAGAGCGTGATCACCGCGAGCACCGGCGAGATCACGACCAGCATGACGAGGATGCCGAGGAGCGTCAGCGCGCCGTTCATGATCTGCGTCATCGTCTGCTGCAGGCCCTGCGCGACGTTGTCGATGTCGTTCGTGACGCGGCTCAAGAGCTCGCCGTGCGGGCGGCCGTCGAAGTAGGCGAGCGGCAAGCGGGCGAGCTTGTCCTGCGCCTCGGCGCGGAGCTGTCGCACGGTGTTCTGCACGACGTCGTTGAGCAGGTAGCCCTGCAGCCAGGCGAACAGCGACGCGCCGGCGTAGAGCGCCATCACGAGCAGGAGCAGCTCGGCGAGCTCGCGGAGCTGGATGCCGCGGCCGGGAACGACGTCCATGTGGCCCACGAGCTCGGCGAGCCGCGCCTGGCCGGAGCGCTGGAGCTCCGCGACGGCCTCGGCCTTCGTGGCGGCCGCCGGGAGGCGAGCGCCCATCACGCCGGAGAAGATGATGTCCGTCGCGCGGCCGAGCAGCTTCGGGCCGGCCAGGCCGAGCCCCACGCTGAGCAGCGAGCAAGCGAGCACGACCGCGAGGCGCGCGCGCTCGGGGGCGAGGCGGCCGAGGAGGCGCCGCGCGGAGGGGGCGAACCGCTTCGCCTTCTGCGGCGGCGCGGCGCCCATGCCGAAGGGGCCGCGCGGCAGGATCGGGGAGCGCGCCCCCGCGGGGGCGGCGGGCGGGGGACCAGCGTGACGCGCGCTCATGCGGCCACCGCCGCGTCGCGCTGCGAGGCCACGATCTCGGCGTACGTCGGGCACGACGCGAGCAGCTCGCCGTGCTTGCCCTGGCCGACGATCTCGCCGTCGTCGAGCACGAGGATCTGGTCCGCGTCGACGATGCTCGACACGCGCTGCGCGACGACGATCACCGTGGCGGCGCGCGTGCGCTCGGCGAGCGCGGCCCGCAGCCGGGCCTCGGTCGCGACGTCGAGCGCGGAGAAGGCGTCGTCGAACAGGAACACGCGCGGCCGGCGCAGCAGAGCGCGGGCGATCGACAGCCGCTGGCGCTGGCCGCCGGAGACGTTCGTGCCGCCCTGCCCGATCGGCGTGTCGAGCCTTCGCGGCATCGCCTCGACGAAGTCGCGCGCTTGCGCGGCGGCGAGCGCCGCCCAGAGCTGCTCGTCGGTCGCGGCGGGGTCGCCGTAGCGCAGGTTCGAGGCCACCGTGCCGGAGAACAGGAAGGCTCGCTGCGGCACGAGCCCGATGCACGACCACACCGCGTCGAGGGCGAGCATGCGCGCGTCGACGCCGTCGAGCCGGACCTCGCCCCTCGTCGGATCGATGAGCCGCGCGATCAGGTCGAGCAGCGTGGTCTTGCCCGAGCCGGTGCTGCCGATGATCGCGGTGACCTGCCCGGGGCGCGCCACGAACGAGATGCCGCGCAGGACGGGCAGCTCGGCGCCCGGGTAGCGGTACTCGACGTCCCGCAGCTCGACGACGCCCGTCGGCTCGACGAGCGTCACGGGCTGGTCGGGGGCGCGCACGGACGGCTCGGTGTCCAGCACCTCGACGATGCGCTCCGAGCAGGCGGCCGCGCGCGGCAGCATGACGGCCATGAACGTCACCATCATCACGGCCATCAGGATCTGCACCAGGTAAGCGAGGAACGCCGTCATCGAGCCGATCGCGAGCGTGCCGTCCGCGATCTGGTGCGCGCCGAACCACAGGACGGCGACGCTCGAAGCGTTGAAGACGAACATCACGGTCGGGAACATCAGCGCTTGCAGGCGCCCGATGCGCAGCGCGGTCTCGGTGAGGTCGCCGTTCGCGTGCTCGAAGCGCGCCGCCTCGGCGCGCTCGCGCACGAAGGCGCGGATCACGCGCACGCCGGTGATCTGCTCGCGCAGCACGCGGTTCACGGTGTCGATGAGGGGCTGCATCCGCCGGAACTGCGGCACCATCCGCGACATGATCGCGACGACGGCGCCCGCGAGCAGCGGCACCGCGATCGCGAGCAGCCAGGCGAGCGACCCGTCCTCGCGCAGCGCCATCACGATGCCGCCGACGCACATGATCGGCGAGAGGACGAGCATCGTACAGCCCATCATCACCACCGTCTGCACCTGCTGGACGTCGTTGGTCGTGCGCGTGATGAGCGACGGCGCTCCGAACCGCGACAGCTCGCGCGCGGAGAACTCGCCGACGCGGTGGAACACCGCCGCGCGCAGGTCGCGACCGAAGCTCATCGCGACGCGCGCGCCGGCGTAGTTCGCGGCGACCGAACACACGATCTGGACGCCGGTGATCGCGAGCATGATCGCGCCGAGCTCCAGGATCCGCGGCGTGTCACCGAGCGCGATGCCCTGATCGATGATGTCGGCGTTCAGGCTCGGCAGGTACAGCGAAGCGAGCGTCGCCACGAGCTGGAGCGCGACGACGAGCGCCAGCAAGCGCGCCTGTGGGCGCAGGAAACGGCGCAACAGCTGCCTCAGCAAGGCTCCTCCTCCTCGGAGCGGCGGCGGATACCGTCGAGCAGGACCGCCACGACCTCCGCGGCGGTCAGCGGCATGCCGTCGGTGATCCGCGGGTGGGTGCCCGCGAACGTCATCATGCGCAGTAGCCGGGCTGCATACGCCGGATCGCAGCGCAGCTCGTCGCGCGACGCCTCGAACAGGCGCTCGAGCTGCACGTGAACCTGCTCATCCTGGCGCGGCGTCTGAGCGCACCCGGACTCGGGGCGCACGGGGGGCGGAATCGTCATGCCGAGCATCGAGATGAGCTGCCAGATGCCCTCGACGCGGCGCTGCAGGACCTCGACCGCCTGGATCAAGCGCTCGCGGAGCGGCGCCGCGAGATCGATGCGCTCCAGCTCTCGCAGCGTCGGCGCGGGATCGAACAGGGTCGCGATCGCGGCCTGGATCAGCGACTCCTTGTCGGGGAACACGCGGAACAGCGTCCCTTCCGCGGTGCCGGCGGCCATCGCGATCTGCGCCGTCGTCACGTCGCGGCCGTGCAGGCGCAGCAGCGGGATGGTCGCCGCGATGATGCTCGCGCGACGCTCCTCCGGACGCAGGGGAGGAGCTCGCCGGCTCGGTGGTGCCATGCGTCCCGTGTACCGGAGTGAGCGCTCACTCGTCAAGAGTGAGCGCTCACTCACTCGGTCTGAAGGCGGCCGCTTGGGCCCGTGCCGGGGCACAACGGCCCCTCGTCGGACGCGCCCGGGGGCCGCTGCTCTCGGACCTCAGCGAGCAGGGGCCATGGCCAGGACGATCTTGCCGCGCGGGCGGGGGCGAGCGCCCTCGAGCATCTCATGCGCGCCGCGGACCTCGGCGAGCGGCAGCACGGCGCCGATGTCGACCGAGAGCTCGCCCGCGTCGAGCAGGGCGGCGATGCGGTCGAGGTGGGCCGTCGTGACGTCGACGAGGAAGAAGTTTGCCCGCACGCCGCGACGAGCGGCCTCCTCCGGATCAGGGGTCGACACCGCAGAGACCAGGGCGCCACGTGGCTTGAGCACGGCGAAGGACCGCGCCTGCGTGTCGCCACCGACGAGGTCGATGACGGCATCGACGTCCTTGGCGGCATCCTCGAAGCGCTCGCTCCGGTAGTCCACGACGACGTCGGCGCCGAGGCTGCGGACAAAGTCGCGATCCTTGGCCGAGGCCGTCGCGATCACACGGGCGCCGGCCCGGCGCGCGAGCTGCACCGCGTACGCGCCGACGCTGCCGGCCGCGCCGTGCACCAGCACGGTCTGTCCGGCTTCGAGCTGGGCCTGATCGAACAGCGCCTGCCACGCCGTGACCGCGATGACCGGCACGGAGGCGGCCTGGACCTCGGAGAACCGGAGGGGCTTGCGCGTCACCATGCACGCCTGCGCCACGGCATAGTCCGCGTGTGCGCCGGTGAAGCGCCTGTTGGTGACGCCGAAGACCGCCGCGCCCGGCGCGAGGCCAGTCACCTCGGGGCCGACCGCGGCCACGGTGCCAGCGAGGTCCGAGCCGAGCGTCAGCGGCAACGGCTGGGGCAGCACGCTCTTGCCGGCACGAATCCAGGCGTCCCACGGCCCGACCCCGGCCGCCGCGACGCGGACCAGCACCTGGCCCGGGCCGGGCAGCGGGACCGGCACCTCGTCGATGGTGATGACCTCGGGGCCGCCGAACCGGTGGACTCGTGCGGCGTCGGTCGAGCTGGGGAGCATCGTCGTGAACATGGTGTGGACCTCGTGAACGTCGAGGGAGCGCGCCGGCGGAAGAGGTCGCAAGGGCAGCCGTGAACGGGCGTGCCCAGGACAGAGCAGGCTCTGGCCGCAGGTCGATGAGGCGAATGCCGGCCTCGAGCAGCAGGTCCAGCGGCCAGGGCTGCGTCCGCCGCATGTCGCCGCCGCGGTCCTCCGGATCAGCGCGCGCCGGAGAGCCTCGCGATGAACCCGCGGGACTCGTTATCGCTCTCGCTCCCGAGCGGCGCGGCGAGGCCGTCGAGGTGGAGCGCGCCCGTCACGGCGCCGGCGACGTAGACGGGCCCGCCGAGCGCCCCGTCCACCGCGACGACGCGGAGGGCGACGGTGCCGGCTCCTTCGACCTTGGTCGCGGAGATCAGGTTGCCCTGCGCGTCGAGCCGCATCAGAAACCCCGCCCGCTTCTGGGACGTCGTGAGGCTCCCGGCGCTCCCCAGCGGGATCGTGCCCGTGAACTCCCCGGTGACGTAGATCGCGCCAGCGCCGTCCACCGCCACGCCGGCCGCGACCTGGCTCTCCTTGTCGTCGCCGAACCCGCGGCTCCACACGACGCCCTTCCTCGAGACGCGCGCGACGAAGAAGCTCTCCGTGTCCCCCGCGTCGGGCAACGCCGGGCAGCCGCCGCCGAAGTCGACGACCCCCCGGTACGAGCCGGCGATCACGACGTCGCCGCCCGGGAGCAGCGCGGCGCCGTGCTGCGCCACCTGCTGATCTCCCTCGACGTTCAGCGTGGTCAAGTCCACCAGAGCGCCGTCGATCGCCGTGTAGCGCGCGACGAAGACGTCGCGCTGCTCCGAGGCGAAGGGGGTCTGTCCACCGAACGTGACCGCTCCGCCGAGCGACTCGTAGTCGCCCACGACGGTCACGAGGTTGCCGCTCGCCTTCGGGTTGACGGGGAGCGCCTTGACGGTCACGGCCGCCCGCGGCCCGAGGCGTTGTTGCCACTTGCACGCGCCGTCCGCCGGGTAAAGCGCGGCGAGCAGCGCCGACTCCGCCGGGACGCTCTTCAGCTCGCACGGGCCGAAGCTCCGGCCGGCGTCCGTCACGTCGACGGCGAAGACGACCGCCTCGGAATTCGCCGCCATGGCGCGCGCCGTGGTGTTGTGCTGCGCGTCGACGCTCCACGCCCACCCGCAACGGCCGTTCGCGTCGAGCGCCGCGACGAAGCTCGTCGTGTAGCTGGTGGCGACCAGCGCAGGGCCGACGCGGCACGCGTCGAGGAGCCCACCGGGGAGACTCGTCGCCCCCGCGGCCTCCCCGGCCACGTAGGTGGCGCCGTCGCCCGCAGCCAGGTGCAAGCCCCAGACATCGTTCGCCGACAGCCCGTACCGGGAATCGTTTTCCCCGCCGGAGGTCCACTTCGCGACCGAGAAGCGGAACGCCCCGCTGGCGAGGACCTCCGTGATGACCGCCGTCAGCGCGCCGTCCGACGCCGCGAGGTCGCCGACGTCGAAGCCGAGCGTCTCTCCCCAGCTGGCCGACGGCTCGACGACGGTCCCCTCGGCGTCGCTGCACAGCGGACCCCCGCCACCGCTGCCCCCGCCGCCGCTGCCCCCGCCATTGCCGCCGCTGCCTCCACCACCGCCGCCGTCGCCGCCGCTGCCTCCACCGCCGCCGTCGCCGCCCCCTGCACCACCGGTGCCCTCACCACCGGCGCCCGAGCCTCCAGCGCCAGGGCCTCCCGAGGAGGAGGCCGAGGCCGCGTCCGCGCCGGACTGCGACGGAGCCAGCTCGCCGACCTCCAGCCCGATGATCGCGTTGCAGCCCCCCGCCGCCGCGGCGAGCAGGCAGGCGCAGGACACGACGGATCGGATGGCACCAGGTTCGGGTCTCATCGGGGCGGCTCTCCGTTGCGTGGCACCCTCGACCCGCCACCGAGGCAGCGCGGGCTCAATGGCATTCCCTGACGTAATTGGGAAAGGTGATGATCGACTTGCAGGTGAGGTCGCAGGAGCCGAACGGGCCCCGGCTTCCACACGGGACGTCGCTCAGAAACACGTTGTTCGCCGCGGCACAGACGAGCAGGCCAGTGCACTTGACGGAGGCGAACTCCATCTCCTCCTTGCCGCTGCAGTCGTAATCGAAGCTGCGTCCCGGAGGGATCGGCGAGTCGTAGAAGGTGCTGGGCTGGTTCGGGTGGACCGAGGGGTTGTCGTCGTTGCAGTCGTCGCCGCCCTCGCACGCGATCGACAGATAGCCGTCCTTGTCGGCGTCGCAGTCGACGGTGCCACCGCTGGAGCTGGAGGTCGCCGGCCCGGCGCTCGCGCTGGAGGTCGTCGAGCCGCCACCGGCGCCGGAGGTCGCCGCGCTGGCGCTCGCGCTGGAGGTCGCCGAGCCGCCGGCGCCCGCGGAGCCGCCGCCGGTGCTCGCGCTGGAGGTCGCCGAGCCGCCGCCGGAGCCTGCCGCGCCGCCTCCGGAGCCCGGTGCATCGCCGCCGGTGCCCGTCGGGCCGCCGCCGTTCCCGCCGGCGCTGGAGGCCTCCGCGCCGCCGCCGGGGCCCGCCGCGCCCGAGGACGCCGCGGCGGAGCTCGCCGAGTCCGCCGTGCCGCTCGCGCCGCCCACGCCCGTGCTGGAGCGCTCCGTGAAGGTGGCGTCGGGGAATCCACAGTTGAGTCCGGCAGGGAGGGCCAGGCAGAGACAGAAGAGGCGGTGAAGCGAGCGCATCCTCTCATGGAAGCTGCCAGTCCCCCCTTCGTCAACCCGGGCTGGAATGCGCGCCGCTGCGGTCCGGTCGCAGGCTGCGTGTCGTCGTGCGGAAATGTCATGGACTGCTCGCGTGGTGCGCTGGCGTCCGCGCGTGGCGCTCACGGCAACCCCTTCACCCGGGCGATGAACCCTTCGCCCGGCGCAGCGCTGGGATGGTCGCTGGGGACGAGAGAGAACGTCTCCGTCAGCTCACCGCCGATGGTGAAGGGATCGCCGATCGTCGCGCCCGGCGCGACCGCCCACACGCCCACCGTGCCTGTGCCCGCGAACGCGGTCGCCGAGAGGACGTTGCCGCTGGGATTGAGCACGATCAGAAAGCTCTGCAATTCGTCCGTCCTGGCCGTGAGGCTCTCGCCGTTCCCCAGGGCGATCTCGCCCTCGAGCGTCCCCGCCATGTAGATCGCGCCTGCTCCGTCCACCGCCAGACTGACGACCATCTGATCTCGCTCCTCGTCGCCGAACCCGCGGCTCCAGACCACTCCCTTCTTCGAGACGCGCGCGACGAACGAGTTCTCCGTGTCTCCTGTGGGAGGCAGCAGCGGACAATCGTCCTCGAAGCTGAAGGACGGCCCGGTGTAGGTCCCGGCGACCACGATGTCGCCGTCCGGGAGCAGCGCGGACCCGTGCCGCGCCGCCGCCTGGCTCCCAGCGGCGGTGAGCGGGATGAGGCCCGTCAGGGCGCCGTCTTCGAGCCGGAAGCGCGCCACGAACAGATCGCGATCCGGCGCGCGGGGGAGCGTTCTCCCCTGGATGTCGAGCGGCCCGTCCGGCGCATCGTAGTCGCCGACGACGAGCACCTCGCCCGCCTGCGGCGCGGCGATGACCTCCGCGACGTGCACGGCCGCGGAGGATCCGAGCGCGCGGCTCCACCTGCACTTGCCGCCGGCGTTGAAGGTCACGAGATCCGTGACCCCGCGCTGGTCGGCGGCCCCGAGGACGCAATCGTCGGTGGTCGCGCTCGTCGCCCCGGATCGCGAGACGGCGAAGGTGACCCGGTCGGCCGTCGCCGCGAGCCCGAGCGGGTAGGCGTTGTGCTCCGCCTCCACGCTCCAGGCCCACCTGCACTTGCCCAGCTGGTCGAGCGCCAGCAGGAAGCTCGGCTTGCGGCCGGTGTCCGCGCCCGCGCTGGCGGTGCACCGGCCGCTGCCGCCCGACGCGAGCAAGGTGAGGGGAGCTTCCGACCAGCCGGCCACATAAGCGAGGTCCGAGGCGACGGCCAGGTGCTCGGCCGAGATGCTGCCGAGCATGTCGCCGGTCGTCATCCCGTACGCGCTCTCGCGGACCCCGGACGGGTTCCACCTCGCGACCGAGAACCCCGTCCTGGTCTTGGTGGGCTCGCTGACGAGCACCCGGCTCTCCTTGACCAGGGCCGTCACCTCGCCGTCTCGCGCCGCGAGGCCGACGACCGCCAGGCCGGACAGCGTGCCCCACTCTCCCGACGGCGGCCGGACGGCTCCCTCGCGGGCGTGGCTGCAGAGCGCCTCGTTCCCGCCGCCGGCGCCGCCCTCGCCGGCGCCGCCGGCGCCGCCGTCGCTGGTGCCGCCGGTGCCGCCGTCGCCGCCCTCGCCAGCGCCGCCCCCGCCAGCGCCTCCCTCGCCGCGACCGCCTTCGCCTCCTGCGCCGCCGGCCGACACGCTCGAAGCGGTGGCGCCCGCGCCGCCCGCCGAGGCGTCGAGCTCGCCGACCTCGAGCCCGATGATCGCGTTGCAGCCCCCCGCGGCCGCGGTGATGAGCAGCCCGGCGCAGAACATGGGTCGAGTGCTCCTGAGATCGCGCTTCATCTCTCGTCTCCTGGTGGCGCGGCGCCGCCGCGGCCGGCAGCGAGATCTCTCGTCTCGCTCGCCACCATCGACTTCATGGCGAGCGTCGCTCCAGGAGTCGAGAGGGTTCCGGCGCGTCCCTCACCGAAAGGCGCGCTCTCCGCCGTCCGCCGTCGGCCCGAGCGCGCGCCGCGGCGATCCGGTCGCAGCGGCCGATGCGAGGGGCGGGGCGTCGAGCGCTCGCGGTCCAGCGCGCCGGACCGCGGGGATCACCGCACGCCCGGGAGCTCAGCGACGAACCCGCGCCCCATCGCGTCGGTGAGCGGCGGGTCGCGCCCGATATCGAGGGTGCTGCCCAGCTCCCCGCCGAGATAGAGGGCGTCGCCGGGCGCCGGGCCGGGCGCGGCGGCCCACACGTAAGCGTCGCCCGTCCCCTTCAGCTCGGAGGCCGAGACGACGTTGCCGCGGGCGTCGAGCACGATCAGAAACCCGACCATCGGATCGGCGTCCGTCGCGGGAGCGACGAGCTTCCCGCCGTTCCCGAGGTCGATCTCGCCCTGGTAGTTCCCGGTCACGTAGATCAGCCCATCGGGCGCCGCCGCCACGCTGGCGACCCACTGCCGGTGCCCCGCGTCGCCGAACCCGCGGCCCCAGACGACGGACGGGCCGGAGACGCGCATGACGAAGAAGTTCTCCATGTTCGGCGCGTCCTCTTCGGGCGCCGGCGGGCAGCCCTCGCCGAAATCCAGCGAGCCGGCATAGGAGCCGACGATCACGACGTCGCCGTCCGGGAGCAGCGCGGCCCCGCGCTGGTCCACCTCCTGACGCCCGGGGAGGGGGAACGCGTCGATGCCCTTGAGCGACCCCTCGGTCAGCGCGAAGCGCGCCACGAACACATCGCGATCCTGCGAGGGAGGGAGCAGCGCTCCCGCGACGACGTAGCCCTCCTCGCCCTCGTAGCGGCCGACCGCCAGCACCTCGCCGCGCGCCTCGTCGACGAGGAGCTCTCCGACGGTCACGGCCGGCGACGGGCCGATGGGCATCCCCCACAGGCAACCGCCTGCCGCCGGATCGAGCGCGGCCAGCCCCACGGACGTCTCCGCGCCGCCCATCGCGAGGGTGCACGCGCCGTCGTTCACGCTCGGCCCCTTCACCGAGGCGGCCATCACCACCGCGCCGGGCGCCGCCGCGAGGCCGAGCGGGGTGGAGGTGGCGCCGCCGTCCGGCGACCACGCCCACCGGCACTGGCCCTTCTCGTCGAGCGCAGCGAGGAAGCTCGGGTGAGAGAGCGCGCGCCCGGTGATGACGCACCCGGTGGTGGACGCGCTGGGCAGCTGGGCGCCGCTGTCCGACCACCCGGCCACGTAGGCGAGCCCCTGGCCGACGGAGAGGTGCGTGGCCTTGATGTCGCCTTCCAGCAGATCGGTCGCCGTCAGCCCATACCCGGCATCGCGGGTGCCGCCGCGCGCCCACCGTGCGACGGAGATCGCGCCCTTCTCGTTGATGATGGCCGTCACCCCGTCGCCGTGCGCCGCGACGTCGGTGACGTCGAGCCCGACGGTCGTGCCCCAGCGCGCCTGCGGCCCGCGGATGGCGTCCTTGCGATCCTCGCCGCAGAACGGCGCCTCGCCGCCGCCGCTGCCGCCCGTGCCAGCGCCGCCGCCGTCGCCGCTGCCGCCCGTGCCGGCGCCGCCGCCGTTGCTGCCACCGCCGCCCTCGGCTCCTCCGCCCGTGCCCGCGCCCGCGCCGCCCGTGCCGCCCGTCGATGCGTCCAGCTGGCCGACCTCGAGGCCGATGAGCGCGTTGCAACCCCCCGCGCCCGCGGCGACGAGCAGGACGGCGGAGACCACGGCTCGGATGCTCCTCTGATCGCGCTTCACCACCAGGGCCCCTCCCTCGCGGCGACGCCGCGCAGCTCCCGTCAAAAGACGATGGTCGCCACGGCGCCTCCCGGCACCACGCCGATGGTGGCCCGGGGCGCCGGCGACCCTTGCCCCGAGGAGGGCGCCGTGAAGACGAGCACCGCGCCCGTGCCCAGCGCCGCCGCCCCGACGAGGAACGCGACCGTCGAGATCGTCCCCGCGGTCACGCCCTGCTTCTGCAGCTTGATCCCCTGATCCAGGCAGACGTTGTCCTCGTCGCAGTACGCCTCGGCGTCGCCCTTCTTCCCGATCGCGCGCGCGCCGAACACGGCGCCGACGCCGATCCCGACAGCGCCGACGCCGGCGCTGATCCAGCCGGCCGTCCGCCGGGGCGAGCCTCCCGCCTCCTGCGGGGCGGTCTTCGGGGGGAGCGCGGGCCCCGCGCCCGCGGCGGCCGCGGCCTCCTCCGGCGCCACGAGCAGCTCGACCTGCGCGCCCTCCGCGAGCTGCACCGTGAAGATCTTCTGCTTCCGGCCCGGCGCCGCCGCCGTCACCTGCACCTCGCCCGGGTCCACCGGCAACGGCGAGCCCAGCGAGCCCGCGCCGACCGGGACCCCCGCGCGCTGCACCGCCGTGTCCGCGGGCGCCTCCGGCGCGAGCCGGATCGTGAGCCTCGGCACGCGGGCCTCGAGCGCCGCCGCGCGCGACTGGGCGATGGGACGGCGGTCGTCGTTCGCGGGCAGATCGCGCGCGAGCTGCCGGAAGATCGACCACGCGGTCGCGACCCTGCCGCGCTTCTCCTCGCAGTCGCCGAGGTTGAGCAGCGCCCCGGGCGCCGGATCGAGCTCGTAGCTCTCCCGGAATTTCGGGCACGCGGCGTCGTAGTCCTTCGCCTGCAGCGCCGCCCTGCCGGCGTCGAACAGCGCCTCCGCGGCCGCAGGATCGCGCCCCTGCGCGGAGGCGTCGGGGCAGGCGAGGAGCACGGCTCCTCCCACGGCGAGCACCTCCGCCGGGAATCGTCTACGCGGGCTCGATCTACGCATCCGTGCGACCTCAACGTCTCCGGTTGTACGGGTCCTCCGCCGGCGTCGGCGCGGGGGCAGGCGCAGGCGCGGCGGGCGCCTTCGTCGGGGTCGCGGGCGATCGCGCCCTGCCCCCGGCGGCGGGCCTCGGCGCGGCCGCGCTCGCGCTCGCGCTCGCCGGCGCGGCGTGCGCGGACGCGCTCGCGGCCGTCGCGATCGCGGCCTCGGGCGCCGGCGTCGTCGCGGGCGCGGACGGCGCGATCGCGGGGACCGCATCGCCGGACGGCGCCGGCTGCACGCCGGCCCCGGGCGAGCCTGCGCTGTCGGGCGGCGCCGTCGTCGCCCCGGCGCCCGCGGTGAGGCGCGGCTCGGCCTCCACCGTGGAGCCGTGCGACGGATCCTCCGCGCCCCTTTCGCCCCCGCGCTGCCACCACACGAGCGCGACCAGGGCGCCCACGGCCAGCGCGCCGGCGAGGAGCGCGCCCGCGGCCGCCGCGCGCGGCGCGGAGCGCTCCGCGCTGGCCGAGCGCTCCACGACCGGCGAGACCGTGCCGGTGCTGGCCGCGCCGCCGCCGGCCGCGACGCCGCTGGCCGTGCCCGCCGCGGCGAACTCCGTGCCGCGCGGCCCGCTCCCGGGGCCTCGCGCCTGCGCCGACGGGCGCCCTGGATCCGAGTGCAGGAGCCCGTGCCCGTGCTCCGAGTGCAAGGGCGCGCGCCCGGCATCCGGGGGCGCGCCCGGGGCCAGCTCGAGCGCCGCGCCGCCCCGCGCCTGGCGGAGCGCGCGCTGCATCGCGCGGGCGTTCGGCCAGCGGCGGTCGGGGTCGAACGCGAGCGCCACGTCCATCACGCCGGCGATCGGCGGGGGCAGGGCCGGCAGGACGCTGCCCACCGGCGGCGCCGGCTGCGTCATCGCCGCGAGGAGCAGCAGCGGGAGCGTCTCGGCCTGGTGCACGTACCGCCCCGAGAGGAGCTGGTACATCGTGCTCCCGACGGCCCACAGATCGCTGCGCGGGTCGACCCTGTCCCACTGCCCCCGCGCCTGCTCCGGCGGCATGAACTGCGGCGTCCCCATCAGGGTGCCGGCGCGCGTGGAGGCGTTCGCCGGGGAGGAGAGCTCGCGCAGCCGCGCGATGCCGAAGTCGAGCACCTTCAGCTGCCCGTGGCGCGTGAGGAACAGGTTGTCCGGCTTGAGATCGCGGTGCACGATCCCGCGCTCGTGCGCGACGGCGAGCACGTCGAGCAGGTCTTCGGCGATGCCGAGCACCTCGTTCACGCCGAGCACGCCGCCCGGCTCGCGCGCGCGGCGCGCCTCGACGGTCTCGCCCTCGAGCAGCTCCATCACCAGGAACACCGAGCCATCGTCGGTGACGTCGTCGTCGAGCACCCGGACGATGCCCGGGTGCTCGACGCGGTTGGCGACGTAGCCCTCGCGCAGGAAGCGCGAGCGCGCCTCCTCGTCCTCGGACAGCTCGCGGCGGAGGATCTTCACCGCGCCGCGCATCCCGTTGCGGTGCGTGGCGGCGTAGACCATGGCCATCCCGCCGAAGCCCAGCAGGCGCTCCAGCCGCCACTTGCCGCGCAGGACCTGGCCTACGAGCGCTTCGGGCCGGAAGCCTTCAGGGGGGACGCGGGTCATCGGCGAGCATCACCCCCGGCGCGGGCCACGTGGGTCGTCGCGTCGCCGGCGAGGCCAGCGGAGCCAGCGAGGCCGGCGCGGCTGGAGCGGCGGGGACGGCTGGCGGGCGCGCGCGGCATGACGGGCGCATGTTACCCCGGTCTGACGCCGCGGTGCGTGAAACCGTCCAGGGTACGCCTGCGCGCTCGCCGGAGCGGGCGGATCCGGGGCGTCGCGGGCGGCGGCGCGCGGCCCGACGCCCTTGACGTCGCGCGCGAACGGGGACACTCCGCCGCCCTCACGGGGATCGAGCGAGCATGCGCAAAACGATGAGCCAAGCGGCGTTGATCCTCCTCGCCGCCATTTCCTCGATCCGGTGCGGCGGCGCGGCCGCCCATCCCCACGAGGGCCCGGCGCGGGAGACCGCCGGCCGGCCGCATGCGCCTGCCACTCAGGGCCGCGGGCAGCGGCACGCGGCCCACCACCACGGCCACCCGCCCGCGCAGGGCCGCCCGGCCGCGGAGGCCCCGGACGACGAGCTCCGCGCCGTCGCCGCGATCCACGGCGGGGCGGGGCCGTGGGCCGTCGCCGGCTACCGCATGGGGCGCTTTGCGCTCGCGAGGCTCGGGCTGCCGGCGAAAAGCTTCGACCTCGAGGTGATCCACCACAGCCCGCGGAGCGTGCAGTTCTCCTGCATCGCCGACGGCGCCGCCGCCGCGACGGGGGCCAGCCTCGGGAAGCTGAATCTCAGCCTGATCGAGGCGAGCGAGGACGGCGTGGAGACCACGTACAGGCGCAGGTCGACCGGACAGGCCGTGACCCTCCGCCCGTCTGCGGCGTTCCGCGCGCGCTTCCGCGACGTGCCGAGAGAGACGCTGGAATCGGCCGGCAGGGAGGTCCTTTCCTTGCCAGACGCCGAGGTATTCGAAGAAGCGCCGGCGCGCGCCGCCAGCCCGCCGCCCGGCGCGCCGCGGTGACGCGCCTGCCCCGGGGGGCGCGCCGCCTCCGGAATTCACCGGAACCGCAGGCGCACACGTGCTACGCCCGGCGCCGCTGAGATGATCACGCTCGAAAAGCTCACCAAGCGGTACGGTCCCAAAATTCTCTTCGAGAACGTCACGATGCGCTTCGACCCCGGCAAGCGCTACGTGCTCGTCGGCGCGAACGGAGCGGGGAAATCGACGCTCCTCAAGGTCATCTCCGGCGAGGAGGAGTCGGATCAGGGCTCGGTCGAGATCCCGAAGCAGCTCCGCGTCGGGGTGCTCAAGCAGGACCATTTCGCCTACGAGTCCTGCAGGATCATCGACACGGTCCTGATGGGCAACCGGGCGCTCTGGGACGCGATGCAGGAGCGCGATCGGCTGTACGAGGTCGAGATGACCGACGAGGTCGGCATGCGGCTGGCCGAGCTCGAGGGGACGATCGGCGAGGAGGACGGCTACACCGCCGAGTCGCGCGCCGCCGAGATCCTCGAGGGGCTCGGGATCGCGACCGCCCGGCACACGAGCGCGGTGAGCACGCTCGCGGGCGGGTACAAGCTCCGCGTCCTCATCGCCCAGACGCTCTTCGGGGGCGCGGACGTCCTGCTCCTCGACGAGCCGACGAACCACCTCGACCTCGACTCGATCCGCTGGCTCGAGTCGTACCTGACCGACACCTTCCGCGGCACGCTCCTCGTCGTCAGCCACGACCGGCACTTCATGAACGCGATCGCGACGCACGTCGCCGACGTCGACTACCAGACGGTCACGCTCTACACGGGCGACTACGACGACTTCATCGAGCAGAAGACGACCGGCAAGCGCCAGTCGGAGGCTGACGCCGCGCAGAAGAAGAAGAAGATCGCCGAGCTCAAGGACTTCGTGGCCCGCTTCGGCGCGAGCGCGAGCCGGTCGAGCCAGGCGCAGTCGCGCGTGAAGGAGATCGAGAAGCTCGAGGCGGGCATCCAGGTCCGGCGATCGAGCGTCGTGCGCCCGTACATCAAGTTCGAGATCGAGAAGCCCTCTGGCCGCGACGTGCTGCGCGTCGAGGGCCTCTCCAAGAGCTTCGGGGATCGGCGCGTGATCCAGAAGCTCGATTTCAACCTGAACCGCGGCGACAAGCTCGCGGTCATCGGGCCGAGCGGCATCGGCAAGTCGACGCTGCTCAAGCTCCTCGTCGGCGAGTACACGCCCGACGCCGGGGCCGTCACGTGGGGCCACGACACGAACGTCGGCTATTTCGCGCAGGATCACCACGAGGCGATCGAGGCGGGGTACACGGCCTACGACTGGCTGTACCGCTTCGATCCGTCCGCCCCGAAGGAGCACGTGCGCTCGGTGCTCGGGAAGCTGCTCTTCAGCGGCGAGGCCGGGCTCAAGAAGACGGAGAACCTTTCCGGCGGCGAGGCGGCGCGCCTGTTCCTCGCGAAGCTCATCCTGGTGAAGAACAACATCGTCGTGCTCGACGAGCCGACGAACCACCTCGACGTCGAGAGCATCGACGCGCTCCTCCAGGCGCTCGTCGAGTACAAGGGGACGGTCGTCGTGACGAGCCACGACCGGCACTTCGTGGGCAAGCTCGGCACCCGCGTGCTCGATCTGTCGTCGAAGGATCAGCGCGTCTTCAACGGCACGTACGACGAGTACCTCGAGGGGCCGGGGAACCCGGATGCGCTGAAGAACGCCAGGGCCTCGTAGCGCGCCCGCCGGAGCTCGGCGGGATCCGCCCCCTCAATCGAACTCCGTGCCCGGGGCGGCCACCTGCGAGGTGCGCAGGTAGCGGAGCGGCGTGTGCTCGTGATTCTCATGCTCCGCCTTCTTCATCGCTGCTGACTCGACCCGTCTCTCCACGGCTGCCGAGCTCCTTGTGCGTGGCGCCGCTGTCCACGTGGCCTCCCGTGGCATGGCGACCGCCATGCCACGAGGCCGGTTGGAGCGCCCGCGCCGACTCGCGTGCGCCCCGGGCGAGCCGCCCCTCATGACGTCGAATCCTCCGTCGATGTCGGCGCCGCGGCTGTCTGGGCGAAGCTTGCATATCCGCCCTCGCTCGAGCGCACTGCGCCGCTCCATTTGCGTCTGCTGAGGCGATGTGACACACCCGGTGCAAGGCAAGGCGCCGCGGTGTGACGCGGCGTGGTTCGGCGTTTGTGTCGACGACGCCAGAACCCAAGGATCCGCGAGCGGGGGATGGACGCTCCTGCGGATGAAGCGGGCGAAGACCGACCGACCGCCGGCCTGTCGAGCCGAGCGAACGTTGCGAGAACGCCGGTCGCATCGTCAACCTGTTCGGCCGCAGCCTTGGCGCGAGAGGCGCCGTATTCCATTCGCAAATTCCGAGGACTGTCCTTTGCTGGAGGGGAAGGACGATGGCTATCACGATCCACGACATGATCTCGCGCGGCGTCCTTTTGGTCGTGTGCTCATTGGCCCTCGCTGGCTGCAAGAAACCGCGACCAGGGCATGTGCTCGACGAGGCGCGGAGCGTACGCCGTACGCCCGCCTCGTTCAGCGCTGCGGATGAGGACTACTTCCATGACATGGACGGCGGCATCGCCCTGACCGGGGAAGAGATCAAGGGGCGCAATACATGGAACGTGTGGTCGGCCGGCAACGACCGCTTTTGGGACGAGATCTCGATGCTCAGCAAGGGAAATCTCGACTTCTTGAAGACGGTATCGTCCCATCCGAAGCTCAAGTTCAGCCGTGACAACCGCTGGAGCTACCTCGGCCTGGTGAACGAGCCTTGCTTCGAGCGGGCCACGGGACCAGACCCGGAGCGATTCGGCCTGTGGCTTGACAAGCGGCGCGCGGACTGTCCTCCGGATCCGTTCGAGAACGAGGAGAAGTACCCGGGAGTGGTCATCGGCGCGCGTGGCAAGACCGTTCCGGTAGGCTCCTTCTACGGTTATGCCACCGGCATCGTGGGTATGCGGCTCTTCCCGAATCCCAAATTCGACAAGGCGGCCGCGGCGAAGTGGGATCCGGTGCGGTACTACGAGGATCCGAGCTACTACTACTCCAGGGATCTGGTGAAGCCCTACCGCATCGGCATGGCGTGCGCGTTCTGCCATGTCGGCCCGAGCCCGACCAATCCGCCCGTCGATCCCGAGAACCCGAGCTGGGAGAACCTCAGCTCCACCGTCGGCGCCCAGTACTTCTGGTGGGACCGGATCTTCACCTGGGACGCGGATCCGACGAGCTTCCCCTACCAGGTGTTCCACGCGTCGAGGCCGGGCTCGCTGGACACGTCGCTCGTCTCCACCGACTACATCACCAACCCGCGCACGATGAACGCCATCTACGGGCTGGGCTCGCGGCTGCGGCACGCCAAGCGCTGGGGCATGGAGATGCTGGGCGGGGGCGAGCTGAACAACAAGCAGTTCAACGACTTCTTCAAGGGGGGGCCGCTGACGCAGTTCTTCAAGGCACCCTCGACAGCCTGGGCGCCGCGCGTGCTCAAGGACGGCGCCGACTCCGTCGGCGCGCTGGGATCGCTCAACCGCGTGTACCTGAACATCGGTGAGTTCAGCGAGGAGTGGCTGCTGCACTTCAACGCGCTGGTCGGCGGCAAGCCCACGAGCCCCATCGAGATCGCGGTCGCGCGCAAGAACTCGACGTACTGGGAGGCGACCGAGAACCAGACCCCCGACACAGCGCTGTTTTTCCTCAAGAGCTCCACGCCGCACAAGCTCAAGGACGCGCCCGGGGGCGCGGGGTACCTGACGGCGGACACGGCGAAGCTGACCCGCGGCAAGGAGGTCTTCGCCGAGCGCTGCGCGAGGTGCCACTCGAGCAAGGTCCCCGCCAAGGTGCCGGGGCTGGACCCGGACGGCTGCGCCGGCCCGGGATACCTCACCTGCTTCGAGCGTTACTGGGAGTGGACGAAGACCGACGAGTTCAAGAGGGAGATGCGGGAGATCGTCCTCAAGGAGGACTTCCTCGAGGACAACTTCATGTCGAACGATCTGCGGATCCCCGTCACGCTGCTCGAGACCAACGCGTGCAGCCCCCTCGCGACGAACGCGCTCGCTGGCGACATCTGGGAGGACTTCTCCTCGCACTCGTACAAGTCCTTGCCGCCCGTCGGCACGATCACGGTGCACGACCCGATCACGGGTGAGCCGCACCCGTACAAGATGCCGGGCGGCGGCCGGGGCTACACGCGCGTGCCGTCGCTGATCAGCGTGTGGTCGACCGCGCCGTTCCTCCTGAACAACACGGTGGGAAAGTTCAACCCGAGCCCCTCGGTGGAGGCGCGAATGCAGTCCTTCGAGGACGCGATCGAGAAGATGCTCTGGCCCGAGAGGCGCGAGAAGGACCCGGTCCTCGGCGGCAAGGTGCCAGGCATCATCGATCGGACGACCGACAGGAGCTACCTGCGCGTGCCCGCTGGCTTCTTGCCCGACCACCTGCGGCCATTGCTCAGTCCGCTCCAGCGGATCGCGCCCTGGCTGGTGCGCGACGCGGGGATCGAGATCGGGCCGATCCCGAAGGGCACGCCGGTCAACCTGCTGGCCAACCTGGCGCTGAGATCGAGGAGCCCGGATCTCGCGGAGCGCCTCGCCCACGACAAGAAGCTCCTCGCCGTGCTGCTCAGGATCAAGCACGACCTGGATTCCTTGCCGCGCGGCGCGAGCGACGAGGAGGCGCGCAAGGTGTTCGCGGATCTCGCGGCGCCGCTGCTCGAGCTCAGCCAGTGCCCCGACTTCGTGGTGAACCGGGGCCATTACTTTGGCACCTCGTATTTCGCCCAGGAGCCCGGGCTGAGCGACGACGACAAGCGCGCGCTGATCGAGTTCCTGAAGACCTTCTAGTCACAGGCCGGCCATGGAGAGTGCGCGGGGTCCGGCCACGGTGGGCCGGATCTCCGCGCGCCAAGCGGAGGACGGAACATGATAGGTGAACAGGGCGCACGGGGCGACTACGAGTATGTGGTCGTCGGGTCTGGAGCCGGCGGCGGGACGGTCGCGGCGCGTCTGGCCGAAGCGGGGCACACCGTCGTCCTGCTCGAGGCGGGGGGTGATCCGCGCGCCCTCTCGGGCGGCGACGCCTTCCAGCCCGACAAGAACCGCCTGCCCGACGACTACGACGTGCCGGTGTTTCACTCCCTCGCATCGGAGAACAACGCGATCAAGTGGGACTTCTTCGTGCGCCACTACGCGAACGAAGAACAGCAGCGGCGCGACCCCAAGTACCGCGAGACGTGGCAGGGCAACCCGACGCGCGGCGTGCTCTATCCCCGGGCCGGGACGCTGGGCGGCTGCACCGCGCACAACGCGATGATCCTGGTCTATCCGCAGAACGATGACTGGGATCACATCGCCGAGCTCACCGGGGACGCCTCCTGGCGCGCGGACAAGATGCGCGGCTACTTCGAGCTGCTCGAGAACTGCCACCACCGGCCGTTTCACCGCTTCCTGAGCATGTTCGGGTTCAATCCGACGCGGCACGGGTGGAGCGGGTGGCTGCAAACCGAGAAGGCGATCCCGAAAGTGGCCCTCGGGGACCGCGATCTCGTGCGGTTCCTCCTCGAGTCGGCGTACAGGGCATCTCATGCGGTCACCACGCCGATCGAGCGCCTGCGCAGCCTGTTCCAGGGCAAGGCCGACCCCAACGACTGGCGGTCGGTGCGGGTGAACGCCACGGGCGTGCGCTACCTCCCGCTCACGACCCGCAACCACCAGCGCAGCGGGCCCCGCGAGCGGGTCCTCGACGTCGCGAGGCGCTACCCCGATCGTCTCAAGATCGAGCTCAACGCGCTGGTCACGCGCGTGCTGTTCGACGAGCAAAACCGGGCGGTCGGCGTCGAGTACCAGAAGGGCGCCCGGCTCTACCGCGCCGGCGCGAACCCCGCGGAGGAGAACGGCGAGCGTCGCACCCTACGCGCGTCGCGCGAGGTGATCCTGGCAGGCGGGGCCTTCAACACGCCTCAGCTGCTGATGCTCTCCGGCGTCGGCCCGCGCGACGAGCTGGAGCGCCACGGCATCGCGGTGCGCGTCGATCTGCGGGGCGTGGGCAAGAACCTGCAGGATCGCTACGAGGTGGGCGTCGTCAACCGCATGAGCTTCGATCACTGGGACGTCCTCAAAGGTGCCCGCTACTCTCCCGGCGACCCCCAGTACCGGCAATGGGCGACGCATCGAGCGGGCGTCTACACGACCAACGGCTCCGTGCTGGCGGTCATCAATCGGTCGGTCCCCGAGCGACCGCTGCCGGACCTGTTCTGCTTCGCGCTCCTGGGGCGGTTCATGGGCTATTTCCCGGGCTACTCGGCGGATGGCCCCAAGCACCTCAACTACCTGACGTGGGCGATCCTCAAGGCGCACACCGAGAACCGGGCGGGCGAGGTGACGCTGCGGTCGGCCGATCCGCGCGACACCCCGGAGATCAACTTCCGCTATTTCGAAGAGGGCGGCGACACCCGCGGAGAGGACCTCGAGTCGATGGTCGCGGGCATCAAGTTCGTTCGCACCCTGACGGCTCCGCTCAAGAAGGAGGGGCTCATCGCCGAGGAGGAGCTCCCGGGCGACCACGTCCAGTCGGACGATGACCTCAAGGGCTTCGTCCGCGACAACGCGTGGGGCCATCACGCCTCGTGCTCGTGCGCCATCGGCCCTCGGGAGCAGGATGGCGTCCTCACGAGCGACTTCCGGGTCCACGGGACGCAGGGCCTGCGCGTCGTCGACGCGTCGGTCTTCCCGCGGATCCCGGGGTTCTTCATCGTCAGCGCGGTCATGATGATCGCCGAGAAGGCCGCCGACGTCATCCTCGCAGACGCCCGCGGCTGAGCCGGCGCGCGGGGCTCTCCGGGGGCCATGCGGATCTGCTCGTCAGCTCGGGGCACGGCCACGGTGGCTCTCACCGTGGCGTCTCGTGGCGCCGTCGCCGGCGCTGGGTGCTTTCGCCGGCTGACGCGGCCTCGGTTGTGGGCGTCGGACGTCGGCGTCCACGGCCTCTAGCTCAACCGAACTCCGATCGGTACAGCCGCAGCGATTGATGGGAGACGTTCACGTACCTGTGCGGCCAGCTCGCGGCGCTCGAATCGCCCTCGTCAGGCGGCAGGCGATGTAGCGCGACATCGGCATGAGGCTGCGATAGAAGCCGCCGTGCACGGCCCCCCACGTGTGGAAGCGCTCCGGCGCGACGCTGGCGTCGGTGAGCCAGTTGATGATGTTGGTCGGCTCCGTGCCGCGGAAGCACAGGATCGCTGCAGAGCCGTCGACGTGCTGGAGGAGCGACGCGCTCGTGTGCACGGAGAGGGCGTCGTTGCTCAGCGAGATTGAGTAGCATCGATTCTCGAACCCGATGCTGTTCATGACGTCGTGGAGCGTGTGCGGGTCCGCGTACGACCAGGCCGACGCGAGCGAGAGGGCATACGCGATCGCTTCGTCGTAGCCCTTGTTGGTGTTCCGGTTCATCGTGCCGAGCAGGTCCAGCGTCCTGGATATATCAGGAAATGCCTTTGTGCCCCTCTTGGCTCTGAATGTTGGTGAGAACAGGTTGGTGTCGCTGCTCTCTGCGCTCGGCGCGCGGGATGCGGCGGACACGCGCCCTGGTCCCCGCCAGCTCGAATGAGATGATCCACTACGGCGCAGCCTTCGTCCGCAGGCGCCTGTCGGCGACACTCTGTGCCGCACCGCTCGCGAGCGCGAGACCTAGCAGTGACCACAAGAGCGGTGTACGTCGATCTGCTGGAATGAACTCGAACGGGTGTTGCATCGCCTGAACCTCCCTCAATGATCTAGCACGATGAGGCTCAGCCGCTCGACGACCGCTGGATCAACCGCTCGGTGAAAAAGGTGATGGCGACGGAGACCGCGCCGTCGATGTCCCAGAGGAGCACGGTGGGGCGCATGCCTGCGTCGTAGGTCTGGCGCGGGCCGAGCGCGAGCGCCGAGGCGGTGCCCGAGGGCGAGCACGGGAGGGCGGCGGACGGCCGTCCGGCGGCCTCACCGCGCGACGCAGCAGGCGATCCGGGCGATGTTCAGCGGATTCAACCATGGCAGGCAGGCGGCGAACGCTCACGTGCATGGCTGCGAACGGTGCACCTTCGCGTGTTCCCTCATCTGCAGCACGTTCCAGAGGCTTTGCTCCGTATCCTCGCCTTCGCTGTACGTCTTGGCGTCTTCGATGAGCGCATCGGCGTCTTGAACGCCCGCCCGTACCGCGGCGCTGATGAACTGCGGGTTGAACAGCACATAGCTGAGCACATCGGGACGGCTGTATGGGCTCACGGAGGTGAGCAAGTAAAGGAGCCAGAGGTCGCGATGCTTCAGCTTGCGCTTGCCACGCAGGATGTCCTCCAGGGCTCTCGCCGCCACCGAGCCGACATTTTCTTGCCCTGATGGGCCGCCGAAGATGATGGGCGTGAAGGGGGCGCCTTGCTGCTGGGCAACGTAGTTCTCTTCCACCTGCTTGCGAACCTCCTCGATCATGCGATCGGAGGTGATCACGCGCATCAACTGCAATACGTGATCCTGCAGCGATGGCCATTCGTGGATGTTCACCGCTGCGGACGCCCCATATCGCCGTGAATCCGTCGAGACCACGATGATGCCCTTGGCGCCGAAAGCGAGCGCGGGCTGCAGCGGTGCGTTGAGGCGCACGCCACCGTCGACGTAGAAGCGGCCGCGAGCCGGCGAGCCGATCCGGGTCGGAGGGAACAGGACCGGGATCGCGGCCGACGCCAGCACGTGGTCCGGAGACAGCCGGGTGCGGACGTAGTCGATGGCCCGATCGTCGTCGTTCCGTGGTGCTCTCGCACAGCTGTTGGTGCCCATCTGGTAGAATATTTTGGTTCGCCCCGACCCGGACTCGGTCGTGGCAACCGCGAGCACATCGATCATGGGCATGTTGCGGTCCGCCCTCCCGTTGCTCCTGCAGTCCTTGGGCCTGACTTGCAGGCTGCCGTCCACCCTCCCGTCGCTCTCGCAGTCCGTGGGCCTGACTTGCAGATTGTCGTGGATGACATCCCAGTCGATCAAGGCCGGGTCCGCGAGGCTGGTCCGCAGCGGTCTCGTATCGAGCAAGCTCGTGGGGCCGTTCGTGCCGGCCAGCACGCCGGTGACGTACTTTGCGCCGGCGTAGAGCAAGGAACGCAAGACAGGGCCGAGGACCATCTCTTTGTGGATGCGTTGCCAGCGCTCCACGAGCTCGTTGCTGGCCTCCTCCGGGGTCCTGGCGGCCAGCGACGCGAGCAGGGCTGCGTTGATGGCGCCGGCGCTGGTGCCGATGAGAATTGTAGGTCGAGTTTTTTTGAGCTCGAGCAGCAGCCTGGAAACGAAGCCGGCCTCGTATGCGCCGCGAGCCCCCGCGCCGGTCAACACGATGGCGATCGGGGCCATGGGCGTTGACAAAGGCGCCCATGGCTTGACTTGGAATTCCGCCGTTTGGTCCTGCTCTGACATGACGTTCTACCTCCCCCCTGGCATCGCTTGCGATCGCTCCACACCGAGCAAAAGCCAGGCCCCGCGCCCCGGAGGAGGCGGCGTGGGCCCCACTGCAAAAGCTACCACGGTGAGGGTGGCTGTGGTAGCGACGTCATGACTCCTTCGAATCCGCGCTCTCGTTCGTGCCCGGCAGATCGCCTCGGCGAGAGGCGCGCGCGGGCGTGCCTCACGGAGGAGAATCCATCGATTTGCGCCTTGGGTGCGCCAGGCAAAGCCTGGGCGAGGAGGAAGATCATGTAGAAAAGCTGAGACCTTGCGATGGAATCCATGGAGGTCCTGCGGGCCTCTCCGGCCAAGGCCAGCCCCCAGCCGGAAGCGAGTGCCGTGTGGTCCGGCGGGCAGACTCCGGGCTGCGAAGCGTAGACAGCGAGCGTGAAAGCGTTGTATTGAGCCTCGAAATGCAATGTTTGGTGGGTGCGCCAGCAGGACGTCGGCGGCGCAGAGAACCTCTCGTTCCGGGCGCAGAGCTCGACCAGCGAGACCGAGCCGTTCAACGGGTTCCTCTGCCGGTCCATGACCAGGGAGGAGGTCAAATATACGATCCAGCGCTTCGCCGACGGGGCGCGGCGCGCGAAGGCGGCGGGGCTCGACGGGGTGGAGACGCACAGCGCGAACGGCTACCTCATCCACCCGTTCCTGAGCTCCGGCATCAACGACGAACGTGCTGGAGAACCCGCTGGGTTGCTATGAGCTCAGCCGTTACGACGGCGATCACATCAGGATGATGGAGGAGGTCATGTCTGTCTTCTATCCATCTCCCTATGTCTCGGGGCCGCCGCCGTTCGCCGGGCTCGTCGCGTCCGAGCCCCCGGGGCGCGGCCTGTTCCGCTCCGGGTGTCGAGGCGCGTGCACGTGGACCGCGGGCGCCAGCGCCAATTTGTGGTGGCCGCGGGCGTGCACGCCGTTTCACGGCTGCTGGTCATCGCTTGCCTGGTAGGGGATCGCCCGCTGCATCAGGATCACGTCGAGCCAGCGGTCGAACTTGTACCCCACGTCTCGGAGCACCCCGGCGTCCTCGAACCCGAGCGCGCGGTGCAGCGCGACGCTCGCCGCCTGGTCTCCGGCGATCTGTGCGATGATCGTGCGGTGGCCGAGCGAGATCGCGCGGCTCACGAGATCGGCGAGGATGCGGCGCCCGAGCCCCCGCCGGTGGAGGCCGTCGCGCACGTAGACCGAGTTCTCGACGGAGCGGGCGTAGGCCTCGCGCGGGTTCCACTGGGAGAGCGAGCCCCAGCCGACCACGGTCCCGTCGCCCTCGACGGCCACGGTGGCGGGGTGCAGGGGGCCGTGCGCCGCGAGCCAGGCGCGGCGCTCCGCCGGGGTCGGGACGGTGGTGGCGAAGGTGCAGGTCGAGCGCTCGACGTAGAACGCATAGATCTCCTCGATCGCCGCGAGATCGGCCTCGGTCGCCAGGCGGATGCGCACGCCGTCGCCTGGCGCCGGGAGCGGCGCGAGGTCGGGCGCGACGAACGCGGCGCGGGCGTCGTCCGAGAGCAGCCGCGCGCGAGAGTAATGGGCGAAGAGCGCCTTGCTGCTGCGGTGGCGGTCGAGGAGGCCCTCCGCGAGCTCGTGGACGGCGGCGCCTCCGTGGTCGGCGGCGTGGCGGGCGACGAGCGTGAGCCAGGCGACCGTGATCGTCTCGTGGTAACCGTTGGTCGGCGGGTGCCGCGCGTTGAACGCCTGCAGGGCCGAGCGCATGCGCGCGAGCGCCCCCTCGGGCCCGTGAGCGCGCACGTAGTGCAGGGCGAGGAGCAGGTGGCGCGCGTGCGAGAAGTCGCGCTGCTCGATCGCGGCGTCCTCGATGGCGGCCGCGAGCGCCGCGAGGTCGCGCTCGTCGATCTGGCGTTCGCGACGCGCGCGGCGCTCGCCACGATCGCCGAAAGGCGGCAGTCCGTCGGCGCCGCTCACGGCGCCTCCTTCCGGGCGGCTCCGCGGCCGGGCGCCTTGCGGGGGCGCGCTTCGCCGTCGCGCGCCTCGTCGGACGGCAGCGGCAGGGGCGGGAGCGCGGTCTCCTTGGCGGTGGACAGGACGATCGTCGTGCGCGTGCGCACCACGCCGTCGTGGGCCTTGAGCTCCTGCGTGAGCAGGCGCTCGAGCGCCTCGGTGTCGCGGCAGCGCACCTTGAGCAGGTAGTCCTCGTCGCCGGCGACGTGGTGGCACTCCTGGATCTCGGCCGCGCGCTCGACGGCGCGCAGGAACTCGCCGCGACCGCGCCGGTTCGCGATCGAGACGGAGATGAAGGCCGTGAGCCCGGCGCCCACGGCCCGGGCGTCCAGGCGCGCCTCCCACCCCGTGATGACGCCGCGCTCCTCGAGCCGCCGCACCCGCTCGGCCACGGCGGGCGCGGAGAGGCCGACCGCCTCGCCGAGGTCCGCCCACGACCGGCGGGCGTCGCGGGCGAGGAGGTGGATCGCTTTCAGATCGATGCCATCCATGGTGATTGTCATTGGAAGTGAATGGATTGTTGATAAAATTCTTTCGAAATTCAAGTCATGGCCCTCCATGCACCGGCGCATCGGACCGGCCGCCGTCCCTGCCCGCCTCCTTTCGCCGCGCGGCCACGCTGCTCGCGGCGCAGCACCACGGCAGCATCGCTGCTGGCCCGCGAGCAGCGGCGACCGCGATCTGCCGCGCCCGGGGCCTCGCCGGCGGCGCGGCGCTCCGGCGCGCGGGCCCTGCCGGCGCGGCGTCGGGCGTCGGCACGGGCCCTGCTCGGGCGGCCAGCATGACCACCATCAGCCTTTCTCTCGACACCCCTGAGCTCGCCCAGGCCTACGAGCACGGCAGCGACCGGCAGTTCAACCACGGCAAGCTCCTCATCGAAACGCTGGGCGTGCGGCGCGGCCAGCGTGTGCTCGACGTCGGCGCGGGCACCGGCCGGCTCGCCGCTCACGTGGCAGAGATCGTCGGCCCCGAGGGCAGCGTGACGGCCATCGATCCCCTGCCGCTCCGGGTCGACATCGCCCGGCAGAAGGCCCGCGCGAACCTCGCGACAGCGGTCGGCCGCGCCGAGGACCTCTCCGCCTTCGCCTCGAAGAGCTTCGACGTCGTGTACCTGAACAGCGTCCTTCACTGGCTGAACGAGCCCCAGAAGGAGCGCGCCATCGCCGAGGCGGCGCGCGTGTTGAAGCCCGGCGGCAAGCTCGGATTCAGCACGGGATCGCGGGAGAAGCCGCACCAGCTCGAGCCGATCCAGCGCAAGGTGCTGGCCGAGCTCGGGAGAGACGCGGAGGGCAATCGCCCGCACAAGCTGACGGTCGACGAGGTTCGAGCGCTGCTCGAGCGCGCCGGCTTCATCGCCGACACGGTGGAGATCCTCACCTTCGTCGACCACGCCGCCGACGTCGACGAGATCTTGAGGCACAGCGGCTCGAGCTCGTTCGGCAACCACCTCTCGCACCTGAGCCCCGAGGAGAAGCGCGAGGTGCGAGCGCGGCTCGCGAACGAGCTCGAGGCGTTCCGCACGCCGAAGGGCCTCCGGCTCGAGCGCAACCTCATCTTCGCGATCGCCCACACGGCAGGCAACTAGAGCAGGGAGCAGGTCCGAGGGACACGGTACCCGCCGTGGTTGAACCAGCCGCGTGCGTGCGCCGGAGTGATCGCGCCGATCGCATGTCCCCTCGTGACGCGCCTGGTCTGAACGGGGTTGCTACCCGATGGACGAGCTGACGCACATCGAGCACGCCGGACGGCCCCGGCCCGTACGAGAGCGGGGCCGCTCGTCCTGAAGAGGCGTCACGTCGTCAGAATGATACAGGGAGCGCTCTGAGGCCGCGGAAGCGGGAGTTGCCCCGCCACTCCACCTCTTGCGTGGCGAGCCTCAAGTTCGGCATGCGCTGGAGCAGGGCGCCCAGCGCGACCTCTCCCTCCATGCGGGCGAGGTGGGATCCGATGCAAAAATGATGACCGCCGCCGAACGAGAGCGGTCTGGACCGATTCTCGCGGGCGATGTCGAACCGGTCGGGATCCGGGTACTCGCTCGGATCTCGGTTGCCGGCGCCGAGCATGAGCACGACGATCTGCCCCTTCTTGATGACCTTGCCGCGCAGAGGGATATCCTCGACGCACAGCCGGGCCGTCCGGTTGACAGGCGGATAGTACCGGAGCATCTCGTCGATCGCGCCCTCCATCAGCCGGCTATCGCGCTTCAGCAGCTCGAGCTGATCGGGGTGCTCCAGTAGCGCGAGCGTCCCGCACGCGATGAGGTTCGTGACTGTCTCGAAGCCGGCGACGAGGAACAGGATGCAGTTGGCGATGACCTCGTCGTCGCTCAGCGAGTCGCCATCGACGCGGGTCGTGACCATGGAGCTGATGAGGTCGTCTTTCGGCTCTTTCCGGCGTGCCTCGACCAGCGGTCGAAACAGCTTCGAGAACTCCACGATGGCGTGGTAAGCCGGCGGGATGCACCCGGCCGCCTTCCCAGCGCTGCCGATGTACACGGAGACGTCGTCCGAGAGCTGCTTGATCAACCCCATGTCTTCCACGGGCATGCCCAGGATCCCGCAAATGAACTTGATCGGCATGGGATAGGCGAGATCCGCGACGACGTCCATGTGGCCACGGGGTTGCACGGCGTCCAGGAGCTCGTTCACCACCGCGTGCGCGGAGGGGCGCATCGCCGCGATCGACTTGGGCGTGAACGACCGGTTCGTCAGGTTGCGCAGCCGGAAGTGCGTCGGGTTCTCGACGTTCAGCATGAACATCGAGAGCGACTTCACGATGTAGCTGTTCATCTCCTTCTGCTCGGGAGGAACGGTATCCGCGAGGGCGACGTACCGGTCCGCTGACATCCGCGCGTCCCGGAGGAGCGCGTTGACATCCTCGTACCGCGAGACCACCCAGGAGCCGGTGTTCTTGTCGTAGAACACCGGCTCCTCCAGGAGCAGACGGCGGAACATCGGGTAAGGCCACCGGAGGTTCTCCGGTGCGATGATGTTGATCTCTGGCTGCGTCGCGGCCACTTGCGTCTCCACCGCCGTTCTCCCTTCACACTCTCATCGATGACTGGCTTGATCAGCGCACAACTCCGGGCGGTCCGCCCCCCTTGCGCTCACTTCCTCCCGAGCGCGATGAAGACGGTCACCTTGATGGCCTCGCCCGAGGGCCCCGTGCAGTCGCACGTGCCCTTGGCACAGTCCACCTCGACCTTCTGAAGACCCGCGTCGGCGTACCACTTCTTCACGTCCGTGCGATCGAATCCCAGCCAGACGTCAGCCATCTTCTCGCGGAACCAGGTGTTCGTGTGCGTGTCGAGGTCCGTGATGCACAGGACGCCACCCGGCTTGAGCAGGCGCGTCATCTCCCGGATCGTCGCCGCCGGATCGGGGGCGTGGTGCAGGTACATGTTCGCGAAGACCGCGTCCAGGCTCTGGTCGGGCAGCGGGATGCTCTCCCCCTCGGCGACCTGCAGCGCTACGTTGTCGAACCGGGCGAGGTTCTTCTTCGCGACCGAGAGCATCTCGGCCGAGGAGTCGAAGCCGTAAACCTTCCTGACCTTCGGGGCCAGCCCCGCCGCGACGAAGCCGGTGCCGGTGCCGATGTCGGCCACCACGGCGTCGGGAGGCAGGCCGGCCTGCGCGATCGCCGCGTCACGCATCCCCTCGGTGAAGTAACCCGAGCGGATCTCGTCCCACTCCTCGGCGACCTCAGCGAAGTACTCGTTGGAGCCGGTTTTTGTCGTCGTGGTCGTCGTTGCCATCGTTCTCTCCTTACTTTCTTGCACGATCGAGGTGCTACAGTCCTTCTAGTATACTCGAACAACGGCGAGCCCGCCGAGAGGAATCACGCGAGGCGCCAGTACGATTGTCGCTGCTCAGCAGCAGGATGGGCCGCATTGTACGCTCAGGGCGTCAGGCCGCTGCTGAGCCCGGTTCACCAGGGTGAAGAGCCGCTCGTAGAGCGGGAAGTGCAGGACCCGCGAGGTCTTCTCGCAGATCTCGACAGGCAGCCCCGCCTCGAAGACGTGGCCATCGTCATCCCGGACCTGGGTGAAGGGACCCAGGAGCGTCGCGTACTCGCCGACGTAGACGCAGGGGCCAGGCTCGGGGAGGATACCCTTGCACGACGACGCGTCGATCTTGCGCGGCGTCGCCGCCACGAAGAAGTAATCCCGGTAGGGCGGGCGCTGGAGCATCGCCGCGGTCGCGGCGCTCACCTCGACCAGCTTCCCCCGTTCGTAGGTGGTCCCGTCCTCGTCCGTGACCATCGAGCAGGGGCCGATCAGCGCCGCATACATCGTCCCCTCGCTCGGCCTCTCGTGCTTGTACCCGGAGACGGTCAGCGAGAGAAAGTCGACGCCGTCGATGCGGCTGTAGTTCCCTGAGTGAGAGAGGGTGAGGCCACGGAAGCCGCACGCGCGCGTGAGGCGCAACAAACTCGGGATCGCCATGGCGCCACCGATGCACGCGCTGATGAGCGCGCGATCGTTCTTCATGTACATCGGCACTTCCTGGGGGCAGAAGACGTCCGATATGACGAACCGGCCACCTGGCTTCAGTACGCGAAAGATCTCGCTGAAGGCGTCGCGCTTGTCCTCGCACAGGTTGATCACGCAGTTCGACAGGACAACGTCGACCGAGCTATCTGCGAGCGGCAGCCGCTCGATGACCGACTGCTCGAACCTGACGTTCGGCTCGTCGTAGCCGAGCGCGCGGGTCACGGGGTCGATGTTCCTCCGCGCCACCTCCAGCATCTCCGGCGTCATGTCGATGCCGATGACCCGCCCCGAGCGTCCGACCTGCTTCGCGGCGATGAAGGCGTCGAGGCCCGCTCCGGACCCGAGATCCACGACCACGTCGCCGCGGCGGAGGCCCATCTCCATGCCGCCGAAGGGGGACGTACAGCCCTGATTGCGATCGAGGACCTCCGCCGGGACCCAGCGAAGATCGATGTTCTTGTATGCATTGGTGAAGCACAAGGTCTGTGCCTCGGCGGCGGCCTTGCCGTAGTCTTCCCGGACCCGCGATTGATGCTCAGTTTCCATGACGCTCACAGGGTGAAAGGATGTTGGTGACTGGGTTTATCAAAGGAGCCCTTTGAGCTCCTCCAGACCTTCGGTCGGCTCCGTACAGCAGTAATTAGGGACGTTGAAGCGCGGGCACTCCGCCGGGGGGAGCTTGACGGGCGCGGGACCGATGGACGAGCGGTGCCCGGGTGGGAGGCGCTCCGCCACGCGCCTCTTGACGCCGTAGAAGATGTCCTCGGTGCTGAGGTGCCGCTCGACCGCCTCGTCCACCCAGCGGCAGATCTCGCGGTGGAGCTCCTCGACGGCCGGGTTGCGGTGGCGCCACTCGGTGTAGTAGTCGCTCTCCTCGCCCAGCGAGGCGTACAGGCCGACGCTGTCCATGAGCGGTGAGTTGTTGAAGAGGAGGAGCCGGATCTTGTACTGGATCGGGTCCACGGCGTCGATGAGGCCGCGCGTCTCGACGAACTCGAGGAGATCCATGATGTCGCCCACCTCGGCCCACGGATTGACCATGACGAACGTGGGCTTGAGATGGACCCCGAGCTCGTGGAAGAGGCCGATGGACCAATCGAGATCGTCGATGTCGTGCTTCTTCTTGAGGATGTCGAGCACCTCGTTGTCGTTGAACTCCATCGCGGTGAGCACGAACTTCAGCCCGAGCTTCGCGAGCTCGCGCACGTACTGCTCGTGGCGTCTGAAGTGGCTGACCTTCGCGACGAAGTCATAGGTCAGGAAGGGGTACTTGTCGTTCACGGCCTTCATGATGGACAGGCCGTGGCGAGGCACGTTCAGGAAATCGGGATCGACGAAGGAGACATGCCGGGCGCCCATGAGGACGAGGTTGTCGATGTCGGCGAGGACGACCTCCTCCGGGATGATCGTCACCTTGCCCCCGTAGACCGGCGGGATCGGACAGTGCGTGCAGTGGTGGGCACAGCCACGCGTCGCCTCGACGCAGCCGGCGAGCATGTGGGCGCCGTCCTCGACGAGCTTCGCGTAGTTGCCGAGGTGCGGGAGCACCTGGCGCGCCGGTGTGCGGTACCTGTTCTGCCGGGCGAACCCGCGCTTCTGAAGCTGGACCACCGACGGATCCGGGCTCCGCTTCACGAGAGGCACGATCTGATCCTCCCAGTCGGTGCCGAGCACGTAGTCGCCATGGCGGCCCAGCAGCTTCTCCCGGAAGAGATCCGCGTACAGACCATAGAAAAAGATCTTCGGCGCCTTCTCCTGCTGCCGGAGGCGCCCGGCGACGCGGACCGCAGCGGGCACCGAGTGGAACATCGGCAGATGAAAGCCGACCAGGTCATGGCGGCACAGGTCGTCGATGTCCGGCGTCGGCGTGACGGAGAGGTCCAGAGCATTGACGCGGACGTCCGCTTCCAACAAGTGCGCGGCCGCCACGCTCGTGCCGAGCGACTGGAAGCCGGATTCATAGGTCGAGACAAGAAGCACGTTCATCGTGACACCTTCCTAAGTTCGCACGGGCATCGTCGCTGGACGGGGGCCGGGGTGCAGGGCGCGGGCTCAGAGGCGAGAGAGAAGGAACAGCGCGCCGCTCGCGAGGAGAGCCGACACGGGGAGCGTGATGAGCCACGACAGCACGATCTCCCCGACTTTCCCCCACCGCACCTCGCGCGCGTTGTTCTTCAATCCTGCGCCGATGATGGCGCCGGTGGACACGTGGGTCGTCGATACGGGGAGCCCGTTCCATGAGGCGAGGCTGACGAGCGTCGAGGTGACGGTGCTGGCGGTGAGGGACTCGACGAGCGGCAGCGGGGTGACCTTCTTGGCGAGCGTCTCCAGGACCGACGCGCCGGCGATGAGCCCGCCGGCGGCCATCGCCGCGGTGACGAGCAGAAAGACGAGCGGCCGGCCGTGCTCTGGCGCGACCGTCGCCGCCGCGACGGTGCCGAGCGCCGCGATCTTCGGCGCGTCGTTCCAGCCGCGGGCGAAGCCCACCATGCCGCTGCTGGTCCAGTGGACCGCGTTGGCAACCATGGCGGCCGTCGCCGAGGCGATAACGGGCTGCGCCTCGCAGGCGCCGTCGTAGGCCGCGACGAGCGCGGGCCCCGGAGGCGCGGCCGCGCTCATGTTCAGCGCGCCCGCGGTGCTCCCGAGCTGAGCGGGCGGCGCAGGGACCACACAGACGCAGAGGTTCGCGTACCGCTGGACGAGAGCCGTGACTGGCCAGGCGAGCAGGAAGACGACGGCCAGCGAGAGGATCGGGCTGAGCGCCAGGGGCTTGGCGAACTTGTCGACGAGGAAAGTCCACCGGATCCCACCGCTCGAGAACGCGACCAGACCTGCGCCGATGAGCGCGCCCGTGATGGAGTGCGTCGTCGAGACCGGCAGACCGGACTTGGTAGCGATGAGCACCCAGCCGAGCGCCCCGAAGAGGACGGCGACGAAAAAGCCGTGGTCGAGCACGATGCCCGCCTCGAACAGGCTGCGGCTGAACTTGTCCACCAGGGCCCCGGAGATCCAGTAGGACACCACGGCACCGCATGCGGTGGTCACGGCGGCCCAGATCAGCGCCTGCTTCGGCTTGGCGGCGCCGAAGCCCACGAGTGTGGCGACTCCCTTGCAGTTGTCGTTCGCGCCGTTCGCGAACGCGAGCACACAGATGAATAGCAACAGGACGAAAACCATCGTTACCCTCCGACTGCGTCGCGCGGTGAACCTGGCCGCTCGCTCACCTGCTCACCCACCACACGTGGGAGCAGCCCCGCACGACCCGCCGCCAGCGCCGCACGACAGCAGGGTGCTCGGGTCCCCCAGCTTGAATGTGCCGGCCGGGAAGATGAGATCCTGGATCTGGTCGGCCAAGCCGGCGGCGGTCTCGCTGAGGTTCGAGAGGACGGCGATCCTGACGCCGTGCTTCGGGTAGACGAAGAGCCGGACGCTGACGCCCGGGTCCTCACCGATACAGCTGAACTTGACCGTGCTGCCGTCCTGGATGTTCGCCCACAGGCCGTAGCCGTAGAACCACTCGCCTGTGTTGCCGTCCTCGATCTGGGGCGACAGCATCTTCTGGGTCAGCTCCTCCGAGAGCAGCTTGTACCCGGTCAGGGCGTCCCAGAGCCGCATGAGGTCCTTCGCCGTCGTGTACGCGCCGCCATCCGGGCCTCCCTTCGGGACGAGCGAAAAGACGTTGGTCCTCCAGTCGCCGGGCTTCCCGATGTACCCGCGGGCCGTGTCCGGTGGCAGTCGGTCCGATTCGAAGTAGCCGGACTCGGTCATCCCGGCCGGCCCGAAGATGTTCTCGGCGACGTAGTCGCAGAAGCTCATCCCGGTCGCCTTCTCGACGGCGAGCCCGAGCAAGACGTAGCCGGAGTTGCAGTAGAGGTAGCGCTCGCCGGGCTTGAACTTCATCGGCTTCTCGACGAACAGCCGGAGATAGTCCGATGCGCTCTGAACGGCGTAAACGGGGACGTTGTTCCAGACGCTCTCGCGATCGCCCTTTCTGCGGTCGTCGGTGTAATCGGGGATCCCCGAGCTGTGGGTGAGCAGGTGGTGAAGCGTGACATCCGTCGAGATATTTCCGAGCTGCCTGCCGAGGCATTCGTGGATCTTCATGTCGAAAGCGAGCTTGCGCTTCTCGACGAGCTGGGCGACGGCCAGCGACGTCAGCATCTTGCTCGCCGACGCCGTCGCGAACCTCGTGCTCGGCGTGTTCGAGATCGCGTTGCCCCTGTCGGCCATGCCGCACGCGTACTCGACCTTGTTCGTGCACTGCTGCCGCACCAGCACGACGCCGGAGAACGAGCCGTCGTCGGACTTCGTCTTGAGCAGCTCATGAATGATCTGGGTGTTGATTTCCATGGCAGTAAAACCCGGTCCTCCGTTGACGCCAAATCCGTGCGGCCATCTGTCTCGCGAGACGCGGATCCCAAAGAATCCGGTGGTGCGCAGCCCCGATCCCCGCGAGCGGTTGCGTCCCGAACCCCCTGATTCAAGAGATGAGCGAGGGCGAAGGCCATACCCCCACCTCGCGCCCATGGCTCGACCAGATCCGGTGGTCGGACCAGTCATGCCCGCCAACAGATGGGCAGGGTGAGGATGCATAGCATTCTCGAAGACGTCAATCGAATTTGTTGGAAGTAGGATCTGATCGTTCCAGGATTGTCGAAATACTGCTGTCCTGTAGACGCGCGCAAACTATCCACCCTGACTGCATCGCGCGGCGCTCATCGCCATGTAGAGGCCAGCGATTTCATCATCGCTCGCCCGGCTTGTTTCAGCTCCAAGCTGCGTGATTTCGCGGTTTATGGCCTGAGCTTATCGGCCACGTCTCAGGACTGTTTCGTCTCGCGCCCGCCCACGGCTCCTTCGAGTGACGGCTGCCTGGGCATGCTGCCGAGGGAGGGGCGGCGTTGGCCACGTATCTCGGGATGAGCAGTTGGGGGGGCGGCTGCAAGCCGTGTGCCTACCCGTTCCGTAGACCACCGGACGAGGTGAAGACACGTGGAGCTCTGGCCGGCAGTTGTCTCCCGGCGAGAGCAGTGATAGGAGGGCGACCCGTTGCTCTCGGGAGATCGGGACTGCTGTCCCGGGGGAATCCAGAGCTCATCCTACTTACCGAGTGCGTGCCGTCGCCGCACCGCGGAGAGAAAGCTGTGAGCAAGCGAACGAAGCTCGTCTTTGTCACCGGTGGCGTCGTGTCCTCCATCGGAAAGGGCCTGACGTCGGCGTCAATCGGGGCGCTCATGGAGGCGCGCGGCTTGCGGGTCACGCTCATGAAGGCGGACCCGTATATCAACGTGGATCCTGGCACGATGTCGCCATATCAGCACGGCGAGGTGTTCGTGACGGACGACGGAGCCGAGACCGATCTCGACTTGGGACACTACGAGCGATTTACCTCGGCGCGAATGACGCGCCTGAACAGCCTGACGACCGGGCGTGTCTACGAGGCAGTGATCGCCAAGGAGCGACTCGGGGAGTACAACGGTGGTACGGTGCAGGTGATCCCGCACGTGACGTACGAGATCAAGCAGCGCATGCTCGCGGCCGTGGAGGGCGCCGATCTCGGTATTATCGAGATCGGCGGCACAGTCGGCGACATCGAATCGCTCCCGTTCCTGGAGGCAATCCGGCAGATCAAGCTCGAGGTCGGGGCACAGCACGCGATCAACGTGCACGTTACGCTCGTTCCATACATCAGCACCGCCCACGAGTCGAAGACGAAGCCGACACAGCACGCGGTGATGCAGGCGCGCGAGATCGGCATCCAGCCGGACATCCTCGTATGTCGTTGCGATAGGCCGCTCTCGAAGAGCATCAAGGAGAAGATCTCGCTGTTCTCCAACGTTCCGGTGCAGTGCGTGATCGCGGCCGCGGACGTCTCCTGCCTGTACGAGCTGCCCATCGCCCTGCATGGCGAGTACATGGACGAGCAGATCGCCGAGAAGCTCAACATCTGGGCACGTCAACCCGACCTCTCGAACTGGAGGAAGATCGTCGAGCGATTCAAGAGTCCGTCGAATGGCGCCGTCAAGATCGGGATCATCGGGAAGTACGTGCACCTGCGCGACGCGTACAAGTCCCTCCACGAGGCGCTCATCCATGGGGGCATCCAGAACGATGTCCGCGTCGAGCTGGAGTACATCGATTCCGAGAAGATCGAGCAGGGGGAGCGCGACGTGAACCTGGAGGTGCTCGACGGCATCCTGGTTCCCGGTGGGTTCGGTGATCGCGGTGTGGAGGGGAAGATCGCGGCGATCCGCTTCGCCCGCGAGGCGCAGATCCCGTTCTTCGGCATCTGCCTGGGCATGCACCTGGCAGTGGTCGAGTACGCGCGGTACGTATGCGGGATCCGGAACGCTCACACGGTCGAGGTGGATCGAAGCACGAGCGCCCCGGTGGTGGACATCATGCCGGACCAGCGCGGCATCACCGAGAAGGGGGGGACGATGCGCCTCGGCGCTTACCCGTGCATCCTCGAGAAGGGGTCGCTCGCCGCGCATGCCTACGGGTCGACCCAGATCAGCGAGCGCCATCGCCATCGCTACGAGATATCGAACGCCTACCGGGACACGCTGATGCAGAACGGCATGACGATATCCGGCACATCGCCTGATCGGCGTCTCGTCGAGATGATCGAGCTGCGGGATCACCCCTACTTCGTCGGCTGCCAGTTTCACCCCGAGTTCAAGAGCAGCCCGAACTCGCCACATCCGCTCTTCAATCAGTTCGTGAGGGCCTCGATGCAGCGGCGGCACGAGCGAACCACGAAGGGCACGACTGCCGGCGCATCCGTGTCGTAGCGCCGCCGACTCCGGGCCAGAGCAGGGCCCGCACACCTGGTGAGCGAATGTGGTACGGACGGCGCATGCAGCGCTTCCTCGGATGCTAGCCACCTCGGTCTTCTGTCGCCTTCTGTCGCTGGGCCTCCGTCGTTGACGCGCGACACCGCGTGGCAAGTGGCACAAAATTCTGGAACTACTGTAGTGTTGGGTCGCTGACTCCGGCCTCTCCGGCCTCCGCAAATGGCCTTGCAGGGCTGTTCTGGTGTTGGTAGAAATGACGTGTGCCGTCGAAGCTAGACCGTCACGCGGGACAGCTCGCAGCGCTGGGACACCCGGTGCGCCTGAGCATCTTGCGGTTCGTGGTTCAAGCAGGCGAAGACGGCGCATCGGCCGGTGAGATCCAGGGACACGTCGACCTGCCGGCCTCGACGCTGAGCCATCACCTGAAGCGGCTCGTCGACGCCGGGGTCATGAAATCCCGTGGGGAGGGGACGTTCCACTACTACAGCGCCGATTACGGCGCGCTCCAAGCGCTCACCTCGTACCTCTGGGAGGATTGTTGCAAGCGAGGTAAGGGGTGCTGCTGATTTTTTTTCTTCTTTATTTCGATTTTTATCGAAGGATATCACCATGAATGTGCTCAAGCCTCATATCTCGCTCAACATCTCCAACATCGATGCCTCGGTCGCGTTCTATGAGAGGGCGTTCGGCGTGCGTGCTACGAAGCGCCGCCCCGGTTACGCGAAGTTCGATCTGGCGTCTCCGTCCCTGAACCTCACGATGCAGGAGGCGCCGCGCACCGGGGTCAACGCCAGTCATTTTGGTATTCAGGTCGCGAGCACGGAGGATGTCCTCGAGGCCAAGAGTCGCTTCGAAGCCGCTGAGCTCAAGACCTTCACGGAGGAGGACACGGCCTGCTGCTACGCGGTGCAGGACAAGGTGTGGATCGAGGACCCCGACGGCAACTCGTGGGAGGTGTTCGTGGTGAAGGGCGACGCGGACGTGATGGGGAGCCAGCCTGCGATGCCCTCGAAGAACGACGCTTCGTGCTGCGCACCCGCATGCTGCGTCCCGGCCAAGCTCAACGATGGCGCCGCGCGCTGATCTCGCGCGCAGGGCCGTCGCCGAGGCGCTCGGGACGGCTCTGCTGCTCGCCGCGGTGGTCGGGTCCGGCATCATGGCCGAGCGCCTTGCCGGCGGGAACGTGGCGCTCGCCCTGCTCGCGAACACCGTCGCGACGGGCGCCGCGCTGGTGGCGCTCATCCTGACCTTCGGCGCCATCTCCGGCGCGCATTTCAACCCTGCCGTCACGCTCGCCGACGCGAGCCAGGGTGGGCTCTCCTGGCGCGAGGTGCCCGCGTACATCCTGGCCCAGATCGCCGGGGCCTTCGCGGGCGTCGCCGTGGCTCATGTCATGTTCGGCGAGGCACTGTTCTCGGCGTCGCGGCACGAGCGCTCGGGGCTCGCCCAGATGGCGAGCGAGTTCGTTGCCACGTTCGGGTTGCTGGCCGTCATCTGGGGCAGCGCCCGGAGGCGGGTCGAGGCGGTTCCGTTCGCCGTTGGCGCGTACATCACGGCCGCATACTGGTTCACCTCGTCCACGTCGTTCGCCAACCCGGCTGTCACGCTTGCCAGGGCGGCGAGCGACACCTTCGCCGGCATCCGCCCGGCGGACGCACCTGGGTTTGTTGTCGCGCAGCTTGCAGGGGCAGCGGTGGCAACGCTGGCATTTCGCTGGCTCGTTCCCGCCCTGCCCAAGGTCGCCGATCGCGTCGTCGATCGCATACTCCCGGAGGATATGTCGTGAAGACCGTGCTTTTTGCCTGCGTTCACAACGCGGGTCGCTCACAGATGGCCGCGGCGTGGTTCAACGCCATGTCTGACCCATCCAAGGCGCGCGCCATTTCGGCCGGCACTCAGCCGGGCCCGGGCGTTCACCCGGAGGTGCTCGTCACGATGGCGGAGGTGGGGATCGATCTCTCGAGCGCGAAGCCGCAGCGTCTAACCGACGACCTCGCCCGCCAGGCGATGCTGCTCGTCACCATGGGATGCGGAGAGGTCTGCCCCGTGGTTCCAGGGCTGCGCCGTGAAGACTGGCCGCTCGAGGATCCCAAGGGCAAGCCGGTGGAGCGCGTTCGACAGATCCGCGATGCGGTCCGCGCGCGCGTGGCCGAGCTCGTCTCCCGCGAGGGGTGGGCCGCTGCTCTTACGGGCGACGCCGGATGACACGGACGGCCGCTCCGGATCGCGGCATGTCCACGCCGATAACTCGCCCTTCTGGGCCGACCTGCCTGGCGGCGAGGAAGCAGTCGAACCCGCCGCCGCTCCCGAGGTCGTTCCGGAAGCGACGTGGAGGTCGCGATCTGGCGGAAGGGTCGTTCCGGAGGCGACGTGGAGGTCGCGGCCTATCCAAGCCGTCGTTTTTTACCAGCGGGCTCGCCGCGGCGAGCTGCATCGTGCCGCTGATGCCGTGCCCGCTTGTGCATCCTTTGCCGAGCCGCGCGCCGAACATCATCAGGGCGCCCCCGCAAAACGCGGCCGCGTAGCGCTTTCCGCGGCTCTCCCCGAACCGCGCCCGCCATGCGTCCGGCAGCGTGGATCCTCGCGTGCCCGAGGCGCGCGAGGCCAGGAACGCGCCAAGGACGATGCCCGGGGCGAGCAGCACCTCCCAGTCGATCTTCGGCGTCGTCTCCCGCTTGGCCACGAACTCGTTCACCCGGCTGGCCTGCGGCGCGAGCCGGCGCGCCAGCGCGCTCGCCCCCGTCTCGAACGCGGACGTCACGCCGAGAGGCCGCTTCGCGGTCCCCATCGCGAACGTCTCCAGCGCTCCGATCGCGAGTCCGGCGATCTCCGGCGCCCAGCGCGCGCCTGCCTGCGAGCTCATCGTCGCGCTCCTTCGATATCCATGGTGGCGATCGTGCGCTCGGGGCCCTGCTTCGTCGGCAAACCGAGCTTCCCCCACGCCGTCATCCCGCCGAGGACGTTGGCGACCTCGGTGAAGCCGCGGCGACGGAGGACGCTCGTCGCGAGCCCAGCGCGATGCCCGACGCTGCAGACGAGCGCGATGCGGCCATGCCGCGGCAGCGCGGGCTGGACCTTCTCGAAGTGCTCGTCGAGATAGCCCACGTACATGTACACCGGGAGCCCAGCGAACCAGAGGTTCAGCGAGCCGGGCAGGTGGCCCGACGCGAACGCCTCGGGGTCGCGCGCGTCGAGCACCAGCCCCTGCTTGGACTCCGACGCGAACTTGCTTGGCGGCAGGAAGGGTACTTCACCGGGCTTCACGGAGAGCGGCTTGCCCCCTTCGAGGTTCAGCCTCTCCATCAAGCTGAAATAGGGTGGGCGCGGGATGCGCTCCGCGACCTTGGCGCGGGCGAAGTCGTCGGCCGACCTCACGAAGACGGGATTGTAGGCGCGCTCGAGGCCGAGCGTGGAATCGTCGCGCTCCGCGATGTTGCCCCCGCAGACCGAGCCGGAGCCGTGGGCGGGCCAGACGAGCGCCTGATCCCCGAGCGGGAGGAGCTTCTCGTGCACCGAGGCGAAGAGGAGGCGCGCGTTGTCGCTGGTCTTCTCGCGGTCGGGCAGGTCGGTCCGGCCCGTCTCCCCGATGAACAGCGTATCTCCGGTGAAGACGCCAAAGGCGCGCCCGGGCACGTCCGGGAGGAACACGGCATAACACGTGCTCTCCGGCGTGTGTCCCGGCGTATGGAGCGCGCGGATGCGCAGCCCGATCAGGTCGAGCTCCTCGCCGTCCCGCATCCGGATGTCGCTCTGTCCGAAGAGCGGATGATCTCCGCTCACGATCTTCGCGCCCGCCGCCTTCGCGAGGGCCCCAGATCCGATGACGAAGTCCTCGTGGCGGTGCGTCTCGAGAATGAACTTGATCACGAGATCCCTCTCCCGGGCCGCCGCGAGGACCTCGTCGATGTCCCTCCGCGGGTCCACCACGATCGCCTCGCCCTTGTTGCCGAGCAGGTAGGCGATGTGAGCGAGACCTGGAGTCTTCATCCGGTGTAGATGCATGCGCGGGAGCGGATGCAAGCGAGGCGCCAGACCGGCCGCCGCGAGCGATCGGCGCGACGCGCGAGCTCAAGGGGTCACCCGTCGCGCGCAGGACCGCCACGCCTCGACCTGTCCGCTGTGGCGAGATGGTGCGTCGCGCTCACGCCGCGCGGATATCGCTCTGGAACGGGGAGATGTTCTCCCGGAACATGAGCCACACGAAGAGACAGCGCATCTCGAAGTACTCGTCGGCCGCGATGCCCGCGAGCGTGGGGTCGAGCTCGCCGATGTCGTGCCCTTCCCAGAGGAAGCCCGGCACGCCGCGCGCCCGGCTGACGAGCCCGCCGCTCTGCAGCTGGTCGCGCGCGCGGAACCAGCGGGTGAGCGACATGTTGACCGCCGCCGTGAAGTCGGGCCGGTGCGCGATGCGCTCCGGCAACGCGACCTTGTCGAGGCCGGCCGACCAGCAAAGCCAGCAGAGGGCGGCCCACTCGGCTCGGGCCCTCCGCATCAGGAGAGAGACCGGCAGGGCTCCTGGGTCGAGCGCCTCGTCTACGGTGAGCTCGACGGTCTCGACGCCATTCTCGGTCTCCTCGGTCAAGGTCGCCTCTGTCCGCGCGAGCTCCACCGGCCCGTCCGGCAAGAGGTGCGACAGATCGGGCGGGAGCCACGGGCAGGGCTCCGTGCCCGGCAGGCTGCGCTGCACGGCCTCGCGCAGGCGCAGCAAGCGGGTGGCGTAGAGCTGGACCTTCTGCCGAACCTGCTCGATCGGCTGATCGAGCTCGACCGTGGCCGATGTGTCGCCGGGCACCGGATCGATGGCCTGGCGCGCCGGCCAGAAAGCGAACTCCGGGTACAGCAGCTGCACGAAGGTCCTGAGGTGCTCGGCCACGGCGGGGGCGTCGGCCTCGACGCGGTCGGCGTCCTCGAGCACCCCGCGCGTGTCGCCGAGATCGAGCCGCAGGAGCGCGCGCGTGATGCAGGTCGAGCGGCGCTCGGGCACGAGCAGCAGCGCCGCCTCGACGAGCGAGAGCGCGACGCGACGCGAGCCCCGGAAGACGGCGGCGAGCGTGCGGTACGCCGCGCTCGGCTCGGCGCCGAGCAAGAGCTCGTCCAGGACGCCGAGCGCGGTCGCGTCGGACGCCTCGAGCAGCGCTCGCCCGCGTTGCTCCACGACCTCGGGTCTCGGCTGCAGCGTCGCGCCGCGCAGGAACTCGGCGAGCCTCTCTCGCTCGCCCCCGCGGGCCGCCGCGCGGGCCGCGGCGCAGCAGGCCTCGCGCGCGCGGCCGTCCTGCAAGAGCTCTCGCGCGAGGGCCCAGACGCGCTCGGCGTCCCACGCCGCGATCTCTTCGGCGAGCGCGGGCGACGCGCCGAGGCTCGCCTCGTCGAGGGCCGCGCCGAGCTCGCGTCGAACCACCGGCGCCCCGTCCGCGTCGAGCCCCGTGAACGCTCCGACCGGGTGACCGTGCGCATACTGGCCGCGCTCCTCGCGCACGCGCCGGTCGAGGTAAGGGCTCGTGTCCGGATCGGGAAACCAGCGGACGGACGGGCCGTGGAAGCGCCCCTGGGGATCGAAGTGCCGCTCCTCGGAAGGGCGGCCCATCGCGTCGTACCGGAGCTCGCGATGACGCGCGCCAGCGCGAACCTCGATCTCCTGAGAGGGCTTGCCCTCGCGCGTGAAGTAACGGTCGGTGAGCGAGGCCGAGGCTTCGTCCTCCTCGCGGACCAGCCATCGTTGCGAGCCGTGGTCGTAGTCGGCCTCTCCTGCGACGCCGGCGGGTCTGTCGGGCCAGCGGGAGCCGTCCGCGGAGATCGGGTACCCGTCGCGGTCGTGAAAGACCTGGCGCAGGATGCTCCCTTGCCGATAGCGCGTTCGCAGCTCCCAGGCGCCGGGCGGCACACAGCACGGTCGTAACCTGAGCTCCGTCGGGGCGTCGCTGCCATACACCACCACCTCGCCGTCGAGCTCGCCGCCCCGGTAGCGCCCGCGCTGCGCGGGTTGACCGTTCGGGTGGAACAAGGTGAACGGCCCGTCCTTCACCCCACCCGCGTAGCAGCAGCGCGAGAGCAACGAGCCGTCGCTCGCGCGGTAGACGTGGCACTCGCCCGAGCGGCGGCCGTCGGCGTCGGTCTCCACGAGCTCGAACGTGCCGTGCTCGGGGTTGTACCTGGCTGAAGGAGGAATCGACGGAGGCCGCTCCGCGCCGTGGTGTGCCGTGGAGTCCACGCATCACAGTCTATCGGCTTTCGCGCCGAGAAGGCGGCCCTTCACGCTGATTGCAAAGATCCACGAAGCGCGGGTTCGGGGCGAGCGGCGCCTGCCCGAGCGCCGCTCCGAGCCACCGGAGCTCGATCCTCTCGAGGACCGCCTGCGCAGCGGATCGCTGCAGCTGGCGCCGCGCTACTGGTCGGCGGTGTCGCCGGTGCAGATGACGAACTGCGTCGCGCCGTCCAGGGCTGCGCCGTCGCCGGTGAACCGGACCTGGCGGCGCTCTGTGGACGGGCACTTGGCGACGACTTCGTCTCGGCCGAAGCCGAGCCGCGGGTCGACATAACACCACCCGTGCACCTTCTCGCCGCCGACCTCGACCGGCGCAGGAGGCACCGTGTCCTGGCACGCCGCGAGCTCGTCCGGCGTCTTCAGCTGCTCGACCTCGCAGACGCAGTTCCAGCCGTTCGCCGCCGCCACCGGATCCTCGAGCACCATCCGCTTCGCGGCGAGGTTCTCGCGGAGCACCTCCCGCCGCGCCGTGAGCCCGTCGCAGCCGCACTTCCCCTCGGCTGTGCTCCGCGCCTCGAGGACGAGGCAGCTGACCTGTCCGCTTTCGTTCGGCTGGAGCGCGCGGGGCAGGCACTGCCCGCCGAGCTTCGTCTTCAGGCGATCGACGATCGCGCCGATCGCCGGCCGATAGCCGAAGTCGAGCCGGTCCTCCGCCGGGAACTCGAGCTGCGCCGGGCACACGGAGCCGACGATGCCCTGCTCCCCGAGGTCCCGGATGAGCTCGAGCTGCCGCAGGCCCGGATAGGCCTTCGCGCTGACCTGGAGGTTGCTGTCGGTGCCGTCGGGGTTGTCCTTGCACAGGGGGCTGTCTCGGTCTTCAGTGCCCTTGCAGTCATCGCCCGTCACGGGCTCGCGCAACGGGAACGTGCAAGCGTACTGGAGGTCGCCGAAACCCGGGTTCGGGCTCCATTCATGGCCGTTGATGGCGTTGGCGTCGTCCGGCGAGTCCGGGCCGGCGATGCGCGTCCCGGTGATCGGGTTCTCGCCGCCGCGGGGGAGCGGCGACTCGATCATGTGGGGATCGCCGGGGCTCCGGCGCGACTTCGGATCTCCGAGGATGATGTCCCAGGTGCTCGCGAAGCCCGCGTTCGGGGCGCTCAGCTCCTTGGCGCTCTTGAAGCCGCCGACGCGGTTGCCCTCCTGGTCCCTGCCTTCCCGGAGATTGGGCTGACCCGCGCCGTCCTGGCGCGCGATGTCCTGCCACGGGACGCCCACGAGGCCCGCGAAGAACACGTACTCCGGCGGGCGGACCGCGCTGTTCTCGTCCTCCGGGTCGAGATCCGAGAAGATCGGGTTGTCGACGAGATTGCCCTGGTGATCCTGGATCCGCGTCTGCGTGAGCGCGTCCGTGTAGCGGTCGATCGGGTAGAGCAGATCGATGCCGAACCGGCGCTTCTGGTCGAAGCAGCGCAGGTTGTGCGGGTCCTCGTTCGGGCGGAGCGTCTTCGGCTGTCCATCCGGGCCGCATGTCTCCTCGTCCAGCGGGCACTCGCCCCTGGGCGCCCCGCAGGACTTGCAGCACGGGTCGTCCAGGCCCTTCTCCGCGCACTCCCTGCGCGGCGCGAACATCCGAAAAACGTCGCCGCCGTCGTCCTTCTGCTTCGCGACCCAGAAGGCGTTCCCCCCCTCCTTGATGGAACAGTCGTTCTCGTCCGACAGCATGACGATCGCGAGCAGCGAATCCGGCCGCAGGAACGCCTTGCGCTGATCCAGGAGCTTCCTGTCCACGCCGCGCCGCTCCGCTTTGCCGTTCACCACCTCGAGGGTCTCGTAGGGCGCGGGGTCCACGAGGAAGCGGTACCAGCTCTCCAGCTGCGACTCGAAGCCGCAGCCGTTGTCGGCCACCCCTCGGACCATGTTCGTCAGCGTCGGCACCAGGCCGCGCCCCGCGCCGTCGTCGAGGATCGACTCGCCCGCGGGGCTGAGCTTCTGCTCCGGATCCCAGGCGAGGAACCCCAGGTTCTGGTAGGTCGGCGGGTCGTTGTCTGCGTCGTCGTGGTCGTCCCTGTCGCTCCGCGCGATGAGGTGTCCCTTGTCGTTGTTGAAGAAGGTGAGCAGATCCTCGGGGCACGAGTCCGCGCCATGGCTGCCGAGGCTCGTGCTGATGATCCCGATGTGGATGTCGACGACGGGCTCGAACTCGCGCTCCTTGCCGCTCGGGCAGCGGCCGTCCTCCCCCGGCGGGGACGAGTCCAGGGGGTCCAGCGGATCGATGCACCGGGGGTCGACCAGGCGCCTCACGAGATCGGGAACGGCCAGCGCGAGAATGTCCTGCTTGTCCTTCATCGACGATGAGTTGTCGATGGTCAGGAGGAGATCGATCTTGTCGACGCGCCGCGGGAGCCGCTCGACGACGGTGCCAGTCGTGCGCGTGTCCTGATGGGCTATCGGGCGGCTCAGGCACCCCGGGAGGAGCGATATGCCGCCGACGACGAGGGAGCACAAAAGCGACGCTGCCGCGCGGGCAGCGCGGGACGGAGGACGAGCGGGCATGGATCCTTCCTTGCGCGAGAGATGGAGTGGGCCCTTCGCGCGCCATACGCGCGGAGCCGGCGCGCCCGTCTCGCGCGGAGTGGGTGACAGGCCGCCTGGCGATCGCGTATCAGACGCCGAGAGGGGGTGTTCTCTTGGCTACGTGGCGAGATGAGCGCGACCCCATCACGAAAATCCACGAACCATGGAGAGGCCGCGGTGCGGTGGCCGCGTCGCACCGTGGGCGGTAGCAGCTCGTGTCACGGGCGGCACAGCGGCCATCGCGGGCGGAGGCGCCGCCGCCTCGTCGGAGGCGGAGGCGGCCTGCGCCCGTATGCGATGGGTTTGAAATTATGTGTAGGGTGGAATCGTGAAGGCCGAGCGCCAGGGCGTCCTCGGCCGGCGGCGGGGGCTCAGCTCTCGGCGGAGGCGGCCGTCTCGGCGCCAGCGACGAGCGGCGCGTACTGCGCGAGGAACTTGCTCCAGCGCTTGTGCTTGCGGCCGGGCTTCCGGGAGCTCTGGGCGCTCCGCTCCTGCTTCTGGGTGACCTTGAGGGTGAGGTGCTCGTGCTGGCGCGTAGGGCGATGCATGGCGGCGGATGCTGCTCGAACGCGCCCCGCTCTGCAAGCCTCAACGCGACGGAGCCCGCGCCTGCTCGCTCCGTCCGTCCCGCTCCGTCCCCAGCCGGCCGAAGCTGTGGATCCCGTAGATGAGCACCAGGAGCGCGAGCACCGTGAGCCCCATGCCCGCGTCCGACGGCCCGACGCCGACCAGCGCGAGCCCGGCGACGAGGAGCAACCCCCCGCCGCCGAGCGCGCGTCGCGCGCGCTCCTCGGCCTCTCGCTCTCTCCGGTGCCCCCGGCGGCGCGCCGGCCCGCCCTCCTCGCGCGCGCTCACTGGAACTTCTGCGTCCGCGCGTAGGTGATGAAGTCCTGCACGTCGCGCGTCAGCTCGCGCTCGGCGGTGATCGTCGTGCGCTCGTGCGACTCGCCGACGAGGTCGTCGTAGAGGTAGTTCTGCTGGTAGAGGAGCACGAGGCGAATGGCCCCGTCCGGCCCGCCGCGGACGATGCGCAGCTTCTCGTCCCGGCCGTTCGGCGGCGGGATCGCGGCGCCGAGCGCCTGGGCGTCCTCCTCGGTCACGTAGACGACGCCGTACGAGCGGCTCTGCACGCCGACATCGACGCGCACCTTCTGCCCGCTGGTCAGCTCGACCTCGCGCCCGCGCGCCGGCTGCGCGCCCTCGTGCGCCATCGCCCGGCGGATCACCTCGATCGCTCTGCGCTCGTCGAGGGCGCGCAACGGGTTCGGCGCGCGCGCCTCGCCGCCGCTGCACGCCGCCAGCGCGAGCGCCGCGGTCGCGATCCCCAGCGCGAGGCGCGCCGCCCCCCGCGCGCCGCGGGCGAGGCGGCGCGCGTCCCGAGCTTGCCCGGGCGCGAGCGCGCGTGCTGAAGGCCGATGCTGAAGGGGGCCGAGATGGGGAGCCCCCGAGCCTTGATGAAGCTTCCTCGACATGAGCGGCATGAGAGTAGCCAACCGCCCGGAGCTTCGCTACTTCTCCCGACATGGCGCGGCTCGCGGCGATCGACATCGGATCCAACGCCATCCGGCTTCGCATCGTCGACGTCGATCCTCCGGCGCTCGGGGCGTTCGGGGCCGGCTGGGATCCGGCGCTCGCCGGGGCCGCGACCGGCGCGCCCGACGCGCCGCGCTTCCACCCGTTCCGCGATGTCCATGCGGATCGCGCGTCGGTGCGTCTCGGGCACGACGTGTTCACGAAGGGCCGGCTCGAGTCCGGGGTCATCGGCGCCGCCTGCGAGGCGCTCCGGCGCTTCCGCACCGCGATGGATGCGGCCAAGGTCGACCGCTACCGCGCCGTGGCGACGAGCGCCGCGCGTGAGGCCCAGAACGGCGACCTCTTCGTCGAGCGCGCCGCGCGCGAGGCCGGCGTCCACATCGAGGTCATCGAGGGGATCGAGGAGGCGCGCCTCGTCCAGCTCGCCGTCCGCGAGCGCGTCGCGCTCGGCGAGCGGACCGCGCTCCTCGTCGACATCGGCGGCGGCTCCACCGAGCTCACGCTGCTCCGCGGCCGCGGGGCCGTCTTCTCGCGCTCGCTCCCCGTGGGGACGGTGCGGATGGTCGAGGCCTTCCTCGAGGATCGCCGCCCGGTCGACGCGGGGCACCGGCGGCTCGTCGAGGAGTACGTCGATCGCGTCATGGTCGAGGCCACGCGCGAGATCGTGGAGCTGCTCGGCGAGGGGTCGGGCTCGGGGGTCGATCTGCTCGTCGGCACGGGCGGCAACATCGAGACGCTCGCGGAGCTCTGCCCCGCGCCGGCAGGGTCCGCGGAGGGGCGGGCGATCGACGTGGCCGCGATGTCCCGCCTGCTCGACGAGATGGCGTCGAAGACGCCCGAGGAGCGCGCGCAGATCTACGGCCTGCGCCCGGACCGCGCCGACACCATCGTCCCCGCGGCGACGATCCTGGGCCGCATCGCCCGGGCGTTCGCGCAGCGGATCATCGTCGCTCCCGGGGTCGGGCTCAAGGAGGGCGTGCTCGTCGATCTCGCCCACGCCCACTTCCTCGGCCCCGACTTCCGCGGCGAGGCCGCCGCGGTCAGCGACGCCTGCGTCCGGCTCGGCCGCCGCTACCACTTCGACGAGAAGCACGGCGCGCTCGTGGCCCGCTTCGCCGAGCGGCTGTTCGACGACCTCGCGCCGCGCCATCGCCTCGGCCAGCGCGACCGGATCCTCCTGCGCGCGGCGGCCCTGCTCCACGACATCGGCGACTTCGTCCGCTACGAGGGGCACCACAAGCACAGCTATTACGTCATCGCCCACAGCGACCTCATGGGCCTGACCCCGGAGGAGCGCGCGATCGTCGCGAACATCGCGCGCTACCACAGGAAGTCGCCGCCCAGCATGGACCACGACAACTTCCGCGCGCTCTCGCGCGACGCGCGCGCCAAGGTGAAGGCCATGGCGTCGATCCTCCGGATCGCCGACGCGCTCGATCGCGAGCACCGGGCCAAGGTCGCGGAGGTGAGCGGCCGCATCGAGGGCGACACGCTGGTGATCGAGGTGCAGGGCGCGGAGGACCGGGCGCTCGAGGAGTGGACGGTCGTCGCGAAGGCGGGGATGCTGCGCGACGCGCTCGGCCTGGAGGTGCGGATGGTCGACGCCACGCCGAGATCGCGCCCGCCTCCGGCCGCGAGCGCGGGCGGCTGACGCGAGCGCGGGCGGGGTCGACGCCCGAAAAAGGCGCCGTGGCCTTTGCGTGGAGCCCCGCGGGCCACCATGAAGTTCGGCACGGGGGAGGTCCTGCCCCCGTGGAGGAGCGCGGTGATGCCGTACCGACGGGCGCGGCTGCGCCGCCGCGGAACAGGGGCGAGCGACCGTTGACGCTGAAATCTCCGAAGCTGATGGAGGCCCGCCGCGCCGCCGGCATCCTGAGGTCTGCCCTGCGCGGGCACACGGGCGATCTGACGCTCGCCGACGCGTCGGCGAAGAGCGGCCTGCCGCTGCGCGACGCGGAGAGCGGCCTGCACCTGCTCGTCAGCGAGCACCGCGGGCACCTCAAGGCGACGTCCGAAGGTGAGCTGCTCTTCCGCTTCCCGTACGGCTTCACCAAGCCGTGGGAGACCCGCACGCGCCTCACGCGCGCGCTCCAGGCCGTCCTCCGGGTCGCCGCCGGCGTGGCTCGCTTCGTCGTGCGGGCGTGGATCGCGATCGTGCTGATCGCGTACGTCGTGATCTTCGTCGGGATCCTGATCGCCCAGCTGTTCGCCCGCTCGAGCAGCGACTCCCGCAATCACGACGGCGTCCCCGGATCGTTCGCCGGGTACTTCCTCTTTCGGCTGGTCCTCGACGCGATCTTCTGGACGTTCCACCCGTTCTCGCCGTTCGTGTGGACGTCCGAGCCGGCGTGGTCCTCGTCGCACGGCCACCGCGGGGCGCTCGGGCGGCGGCGCGACGAGACGCCCTTCTACGAGAAGGTGAACCGGTTCTTCTTCGGCCCGACGCCCGAGCCGCGCGATCCGCTCGAGGCCGAGAAGCTCATCCTGGCCGAGATCCGCGCGCAGCGGGGCCGGATCGGGCTCGCCGACGTGATGCGCGTGACGGGGCTCTCGCGCGACGAGGCGGATCCGCGGATGGCGCGGCTGATGCTCGACTACGACGGCACGGTCGACGTCTCCGAGGAGGGGGGCATCGTCTACCGGTTCGAGGCGATCCGGCGGACGGCGGCGGAGGCGCCGGCGCGGGCGCCCGCGCCGGTCTGGGCGAAGCGCGAGGAGCTGCCTCCGCTGACCGGGAACGGGCCGGGGATGAACGCGCTCATCGTGGCGCTCAACGGGTTCAACCTGCTGATGAGCCTCTACGCGCTCGGGGCCCACCTTACGCTGGACAACCTCGGGCTCCTGGCGCAGGGCGTCCCGATGGCGGAGCTGCCCGCCACGGGGACGGCGGTCGCGCTCGGGGTGGTGCCGCTCGTCTTCTCGCTCGCGCTCTTCGCGCTGCCGCTCGGCCGGGCGCTCCTGCGCCCGCTGAAGCAGCGGAGGCTCGCCCGGCGGAACGGCCGGCGGGCGGTGCTACGGGCGATCCTTAGCCGCGTCGGCGCGCGGCAGGGCCGGGAGCCGATCACGGAGGCGGTGCTCCAGCGGGCGTGGCAGGAGGCGGCGGGGGAGCCGCCGCGCTCGGAGGAGATCACCCGCGAGGTGGTCGCCCTCGGGGGCGACGTCGACCTCGAGGCGGGCGAGGGGATCCGGTACCGCTTTCCCGATCTGGAGACCGAGGCGAAGGCCCTCGAGGCCGAGCGGGAGGCGGCCTCCGAGGAAGAGGCGCGCGCCGGGAAGGTGATCTTCTCGTCCGACGCGTGAGCGCCGTCGCAGACGGTTTTTTCTGTGGTGCTTGATGAGGGCGCTGACAAAAACCGTCGATGACGTGGGGGTGCGTACGGCGCCGCGCCGCACGGAACCGCCGTTCATTGACGCGCTCTGGTCTGGACGTCTACGTTAGGGTGAATTTCGCTCATGTACTCCGTTGACAACAGGGCCGGTCGTCTCATCGAGGTGAGGCTCGCATCACCGCTCCCGACTGGCGAGGTCGACGCGTGCATCGCCCGGATCCAGGGCGTCGTGACCCAGAACCGGCATGGCGCTGTTGTCTGCATCGAGCTGCTCCAGGTCGACGTGCTCGCGCCCGAGAGCGCGGAGAAGTTCCTGGAGATGATGCGGATCCAGAACGCCACGGTGCACCGGACGGCCTACCTGCTGCCGGTGTCGAACGCGATCCTGGGGCTCCAGGTAGAGCGCCTCATCCGGGACGCGCACAACTCGAGCCGAAAGGCGTTTCGCGACACCACCTCGCTCGAGGCCTGGCTCGTCCCGGTGATGACGATGGTGGAGGCGCAGCAGCTCCGGAAGTTCCTGTCCCAGCTCGGCTGAGGTGGCGCCGCCCGCGGCGCGCGCCGCGGGCGCCCCGCCGCGCAAGGATCTAGCCGCGGACGAACGGCAGGTACTTCGGCTGCCAGAACCGCGCCTTCACATAGGCCTCGACGTTCCCGGAGTCGACCTTCTTGCTCCTCGCGACGCCGTCCTCGAACGCCGCGCGGATGACCGCGATGGCGACGCGCGTGGAGACCTCCTGGAGCTCCTCCACGGGCGGGTAGATGAGCCCCTTGTCGAGGTGCTTCTCCGCCGTGTAGTCGACGAGCGCATACGCCGCCGCGAGCACCATGCCGTCCGTGATCTCGCGCGCGTCGGACAGGATGGAGCCGAACCCGAGCCCCGGGAAGATGAAGGCGTTGTTCCCCTGGCCGATGGGGAGGGTCTTGCCGTCGAGCTCCACGGGCGGGAACGGGCTGCCGGTCGCGACGAGCGCGCGGCCCTCGGTCAGGGCGAGGATCTCCTCGGGGAGCGCCTCGCAGGCGCTCGTCGGGTTGGAGAGGGCGAAGATGACCGGCCGCGGGGTGTTGGCGGCCATGGCCTTGATCACGGGCTCGCTGAACGAGCGCGGCTGCCCGGACAGCCCGAGGAGCACGGTCGCGCGCGTGTTCTCGAGGGTCTCGAGCAGCGTCGGCACGGCCCCGGCCTTCTTCCATGCGGCGATCTTCGCCGGATCCTGCGCGAACTTGCGCTTGTACTCCTCCATCGGGCGGTCCTTCGCGAGGAGGCCCTTGGAGTCGAGGACGAAGATGCGGGCGAGCGCCTCGTCCTCGGTGAGCCCCTCGCGGAGCATCCCCTGGCAGATGGCCCAGGCGACGCCGACGCCGCCCGCGCCCGCGCCGTGGATGACCACCGCTTGGTCCCTGAGCCGCTCGCCGCGCAGCCTGCACGCGGCGACCACGCCCGCGAGGGTGACTGCCCCTGTCCCCTGGATATCGTCGTTGAAGGAGGGGATCACCTTCCGGTACCGATCCAGCACGGAGAAGGCGGCCTCCTTGGAGAGGTCCTCCCACTGGATGACGGCGCGCGGGCAGCTGCTCTTCACGGCGTCGACGAACCTGTCGAAGAAGTCGAAGTAGGCGTCGCCGCGCAGGCGGCGCTGGCGAACACCGAGGTAGAACGGGTCCTCGATGAGATCGGCTCGGTCGGTCCCCACGTCGAGGACCACGGGCATCGTGTGGAACGGGCTCACGCCGCCGCCCGCGGTGTAGAGCGCGAGCTTGCCGATCGGGATGGCGAGCCCGCCGTAACCCTGGTCGCCGATGCCGAGGATCGCGGAGGAGTCGGTCGCCACGATCATGCGCACGTCCTCCCACGGGAAGCTCGCGAGCACACGCTCGGCGCGATCGATGTTCACGGGGGAGAACGAGACGCCGCGCGCGCTCTGATAGAGGAAGTTGAACTGCTGCACGGCCTCGCCCACGGTCGGCGTGTAGACGATGGGCAGCATCTCGCCGAGGTGGCGATTGAGCAGCGCATAGTAGAGGATCTCGTTGCGCTCCTGGAGCGCCCGGAGATACTGATACTTGGCGATCGGCGTCGGCTCGCGGCGAAACCCGCCATAGACGCGGGCGAGCTGCTGATCCATGGTGTTGACCTGCGGCGGGAGCAGCCCGTCGAGCCCGAGGTTCACGCGCTCTTCCGGCGTGAAGGCCGTCCCCTTGTTGGTCATGACGAGCCTGAGGAGGGCGATTCCGTCGAAGTACACCTCCATGTACTCGCGGCCATAGGCGTCTCTCTTGACGTCGAAATACTTTGAGATCCTCACCATGGAGGCATCGTAGACCGATGCGCGCGCGCCGGCGAGCGTTCCTTGAGCTTGCAAGCGGGCGAACTCGAGTTGTTCCCGGTCGGTGAATGGAGTGTTTCTCACAGGGGTATCGCCGGCGGGCGAACCCGGGCGGATCCTGCTCGCCGGATGCAGTGCTTCTCACATTGTTATCGCCTCGTGGTATAGAGGCGCGATGCGACGCGTTGCCGTCATTGGAGGCGGTCTGGCCGGGTGCATCGTTGCGTTCCGGCGAGCGATGGCGGGCGACCAGGTGACGCTCGTCGAGGCGGCTCCGCGGGTCGGCGGACAGCTCTGGACGGAGCGGGCCTCTGGCTTCGTCGTCGAGCTCGGCGCCGAGGGGTTCATCGCGCGGAGCGAGGCAGTCCCTGGGCTGGCGAGCGCGCTCGGCATCGCCGGCGATCTCGTCGGTCAGGAGACGCACCGGTCGTTCGGCTTCGACGGCGTCGCGCTGCGGGAGCTCGCGCCGGGCGAGGCGGCGGAGTTCCTCGGCTTCCAGGTGCCGCGCGACGAGCTCGGCAAGGGGATCCGGACCTTCCGCCTCGGGATGGCGCAGCTGACCGAGACGCTCGCGCTCGCGATCGCCGGGCGCGTCGAGGTGCGCTCCTCCGCAGCGGTCGCCTCGCTCGCGCCGGTGGCCGGCGGCTTCCGCCTCGCGCTCGCCGGAGGCGCCGAGATCGACGCCGACGCGGTCGTCCTCGCCACCCACGCCGCCGGCGCGGCCGCGCTGCTCGGCGAGGCGGGGTGGGCGCTCCGCGGCGCCGAGACGCTCTCCAGCGTGACGGTCTCGCTGGCGTACCCGCGCGCCGCGATCGAGCACCCGCTCGACGGCACCGGCTTCGTCGTCGCCGCGGGGCACCAGGCGCACGGCTTCCGCGCGTGCACGTTCACGACCTCGAAGTTCGCCGAGCGCGCCCCCGCCGGCCACGTCACGCTTCGCCTCTTCTTCCGCCCGGATCCGGCGGACCTCGAGCAGATGGGCGACGACGCCTGGACGGCGCGCGCCGAGGCCTCGCTCGCCCGCGTGCTGCGCGTGCACGGGCCCTCGGAGCGCGCGTGGGTCTCGCGCTGGTCGAGCGCGCTCCCGGTCTCCACCCCCGCCCACGCGGCGCGGGTCCGGGAGGTCGAGCAGGCGCTCGCCGGCAGCGGCGTCCTCCTCGCCGGATCGGCGTTCCACGGATCCGGGATCGACGCCGCCGTGCGCTCCGCCGAGGCGGCCGCGGAGCGCGTCGGGGCGCTGTAGCGCGCTGTCGCGCTCCGGCGCTGCGAGCCGCGCGGCCTGCCGGCATCGATCTGCGGTGACAGGCTCGACCCGGACGGGCGAGGATGCGCACCATGACCACGGAAGTCACCGGCCGCCGCTGCGCGCGCCACGTCGAGGGGCGCCTCGCGCTCGGCTTCATCGCGGCGTGTGTGGCCGCGGGCTGCCGTGACCAGCCGCCGCGGCCGACCGCCGAGAGCGCGCCGCCCGTCGCGGCGAGCTCGCCTGCCGCCGTCGCGTCGGCGAGCAGCGCCGCGCCACCGGCGCCGTCGGCGTTGCCCGCGTCGCCGGCCCTGCCCGCGCCGAGCGCGCGCCCGCTCACCGAGAAGGAGAAGCAGGCGCTCGCCACGTACAAGGCCGCGCTGGCGAGAGGCCGGCTCGCGACCAAGAAGCAGGACTTCAAGGCGGCCATCCAGGCGTTCTCCGAGGCGATCGCCGCGGACCCGAGCGACGCGCGGGCGCTCGCGGAGCGAGGCTTCGCGCACCTGACCGCGGGCGACAGCGACGCGGCGGACGACGATTTCGACGCGGCGCTCGCGGGGGCGGGCGATCCCGAGCTGCGCTCCCAGATCTGGTTCAACCTCGGGCTCCTGCGCGACAGGGCGGGCGACGTCGAGGCGGCCCGGGTCGCTTATGCCAACGCGCACCTGCTCAAGCCCTCGGCGGCGACGCGCGGCAAGCTCGCCGGCAGATCGACGTGCACCGTGGAGGTCCGCAAGGCCGACCTCGAGGGCGCCGAGCTCGTGAAGGAGTGGACCGAGCTCCTCGCGCGGATCGGCACCGCCGAGGAGGCGCCCGGCGAGGCGACGAGCGAGGCGGCGGCGCGAGAGCGCCTGTGCAGGCCCGACTCGCGGTGGGCGGACAGCCCGTGCGCCGGCGATCCGCCGTGGGTATTCCCTCGCGACTACATGATGTACGTGCACCACACCAACCATGTGGTCTTCCCCCGCAAGCCGGACGGGTTCCTGGTCGTGAACGGCGGTCATTCGGGGGGCTGGCCCGCGCACTGCCATGGGATACGCAGCGTGAGCGGCTCGGTCGAGGGGGGGCTGCTCGTGGTCGAGAGCAACTTCAACGGCGCGGGCGCGGTCTACGACGGAGAGGTCGATGGCGAGATGCGCTGTCGGGACGGTGCGAGCTACCGCGAGCGGACCTTCTATGACCCGCGCACCGGCCGGGCGATCGTGGCGCTGCGCTGGCCGGCCGGGAGCGAGGCCGACGTGAAGGTGCAGGGCGGTGAGCTGGTCGTCTCTGGCGGCGGCTGCAACGAGCGAGTTCGGCTCGGCGCCAGCGCCAGCCCCAGCGCCAGCGCTAACGTCAGCACGAAATAGGCCACGAGGTGCGCTGCGCGCCGTCGCCTGCTGCTGTCGCTCCCGGCTCAGGGGGCCTGAGCGCCGTCGTGGGTCGTGCGTGACGCCCTCGGCATATCCAGGTCCAGGGCGGGCGCCTGGAAACAGACAATGGCGTGGCACTTCCATTGCACCGAGGACTGCACTGAGGACTGCACCGACGCGCTCGGACCGGCGATCGCCGAGGGAGCGCCAGTATCGAAGGCGTTGAAGGCGACGAAGGCGACGAAAAAAACAATCGACTCGAGGAACTTTTCTGTTGCGCAGCCCGTCCAAGGGGAGTACTTAATCGGAACACGAGGATTCGCCATGTTCAGCCGCCGCGACAACCTGCAGCTCGTCACCATCCTGTCCAAGTCGGGAACGCCCGATGCGGCCATGGCATGGGCTCGCCTGCTGGGTGGTGAACATTTGGCGCATAATCCAGGCTACCCTTGCGGCCTCCGTCCGTCGCGGAAGCTCGGTAACCCGGAGAATAGCGCCTAGAGGCAGCTAAGCACGCGTCGATCGACGACGTTCGCGAAGGCCGCCTCGGGAAACCCAGGCGGCCTTCGGCGTTCTGGGGGCTTGTGGGCTGTCGGCTCGTTGCGGCGATCGGCCCGCTCGTGGGCTGGAGATCTGCCGTGGGCTGTCGGCCTGCTGGTGGGCTGGAGATCTGCTGTTGGCTGTCGGCCTACTGTGGATCGCCGGCTGCCGGCGAGCCGAGGAGATGAGTTGTCTTGCGCGCAGCGCGCGACGTCGTCGCGTGCCGTGGTGGGGGAGTTGCGCCCGGAGAAAGGAGGCGCGGCAGAGAATGCGTTGGGAGCATTCGATTCGAGGATGAGCGCCGCGGCGCGCGTTCACGGCGCCGGGTAATGCTTTAGCGGAATGGTCGACGTGTATCGGCTTGCTGACACAGCAGGCCATGCGGAGGTGTGCCCTCCGCGCGGACCCGTAGCTCAGCTGGATAGAGCAGCCGCCTCTTAAGCGGACGGTTGGAGGTTCGATTCCTCTCGGGTCCACCTGTCCTCGCCGGCGCAGCCGCGCCGGCAATGGGGGACACCTGATCTGTGACAATCCAGGATGATGGAGGCGCGCTGCGCCTCCATGTTCCGGTGTAGCTCAATGGTAGAGCGCCCGCCTGTTAAGCGGGTGGTTGGAGGTTCGATTCCTCCCGCCGGAGCCGCGCCCCCACCGCGGGAGGCAGGCCCGTTTCGCTCACGCGAGGCGCCGGCTCGCCGCCGGCCGGGGGCGCGTCGGCGCCTCGTTCGAGCGGGCGCTGCGGGATGTAGCCTAGTGGAAAGGCGCCTCATCTGGGGTGAGGAGATCCGCCGGTTCGATTCCGGCCATCCCGACGATGGTTTGCGTGGGTGTTTCTCTTCTGGTGAAGAGGGCAGGTTGTGACCCTGCGGAGGCGGGTTCGATCCCCGTACGCCCACCCAGGACGGGTCGAACGGGCTCGGTTATCTTTGGGAGATCAACCCGAGCGCGCTCTTTTATCCGTCCTCTTTTGCCCGGGGGCCCGGGCCGGAGGTGGTGTGATGGCCGATTATCTGAAGCACTTCGCCGCGCTGGTCACCCCGCAGCGGCAGAAGGCCCGCGCCGATCAGGTGAAGAACAGCGCCGGCGGCTTCGCCTTCGCCCTCGACGCGTGGGCGAGGCTCGACCGCTGGCTGATCCTCGGAGCCGAGGGGGGGACCTACTACGCGACCGAGCGGAAGCTCACGGTGGAGAACGCCCGCGCCGTCGAGGCGTGCCTCGCCGCGGACGGGCCCCGCGCCGTGCAGCGCATCGTCGACATCAGCAGCTCGGGGCGAGCGCCGAAGAACGCGCCCGCGATCTTCGCGCTCGCGATCGCCGCCGCCGACGCGAAGCTCGAGACCCGTCAGGCCGCCCTCGCGGCCTTGCCCGAGGTGTGCCGCACGGGGACGGATCTCTTCCACTTCACTCGTGATGTGCAGGGGTTCCGCAAGTGGGGGCGCGGGCTCCGGTCCGCCGTCGCCGCCTGGTACAACGACAAGCCCGTCGACAGGGGCGCGTACCAGGCGATGAAGTACCAGCAGCGCGACGGCTTCAGCCACCGCGATCTCCTGCGGCTCGCGCACCCGGTCGCGCCGACCCCGCAGCACGACGCCCTTTACCGCTGGATCGTCGGCGGCATCGAGGCGCTCGGGAAGGAGTCGGCGCGCGGCAAGGCGCTGCCGATGAGCGATCTGCCGGACGCGGTGCGCGCGTTCGAGTCGCTCCGCGCGGCGACCAACCGCAAGCAGGTCACCGCGCTGATCAGGCAGCATCGCTTCACGCACGAGATGCTCCTGACCGAGTGGAAGAACGACCCCGCGGTCTGGGAGGCGCTGCTCGAGCACATGCCTCAGACAGCGCTCCTCCGGAACCTGGGAAAGATGACCGCGATCGGCCTGCTCTCGCCGATGAGCGACGCGTCCCGCAGGGTGGCGCGACAGCTCACCGACGCCGGGCGCCTGCGCGCGGCCCGGATCCACCCCATCGCCGTGCTCTCGGCCCTCAAGGTCTATGAGCAGGGCCACGGCGAGCGCGCTCGCCGGCGCGCCAACGCGCTCTCGTGGACCCCGGTCCGCGAGGTCGTCGACGCGCTGAACGAGGCGTTCTACCTCGCGTTCCGGGAGGTCGAGCCGACGGGGAAGAAGCACCTCCTGGCGCTCGACATCTCCGGGTCCATGACCAGCGGATCCATCGCCGGCGTCCCTGGCTTGACGCCGCGCGTGGCGAGCGCAGCCATGGCGATGGCGACGGCGAGGATCGAGCGCGAGTACGGCGTCGTCGGCTTCTCGGCGGCGCCGGGCGGATACGGCGGCAAGTGGGGCGGGGGCGTCTCCGGCCTCACGCCGCTGTCGATATCGCCGGAGCAGCGCCTCGACGACGTGCTGCGCGCGGTGAATGGCCTGCCCTTCGGCGGCACCGACTGCGCGTTGCCGATGGTCTGGGCGAAGCGGAACCGGGTAGAGGTCGACGCGTTCGTCATCTACACGGACAACGAGACCTGGGCGGGCGGCGTTCACCCGTTCCAGGCGCTCAGGGAATACCGGCAGGCGATGGGCCGACCGGCCCGGCTGATCGTCGTCGGCATGACGTCGACCGGCTTCTCGATCGCCGATCCCACGGACCCCGGCATGCTCGATGTCGTGGGGTTCGACGGGGCGGCCCCCCAGGTGATGGCGGATTTCACCCGGGGTGTCTCGTGACAGGCAGCGTGACGGACGGGCTCCGCCGGCCCGTCCGTCCGACGAGGGCGCCTCACGAGCGCCCTCCTTTTGCGGGACGCCGCCATGATGGATGGCACCTGTCCTTCACCCTTTGCCCGGGATCTCCCGGGCCTCGGAGGGACAGTTCTCGTGGTTCGACTCCAGCGTTCCGCTCTCAGCAACTGCCCCCGAGCCCGAATGGATAGGGGCCGGCCTACGAAGCCGGTCGATGCGGGTTCGAGTCCCGCCGGGGGCGCCGGGATCTCCTCTCCGTCGCCCGCTCTCTCGCCCGCTCCGGGCCGAAGGACGACGGTTCTCGGATCCCGACCTTGCCGCCGTAGCTCAGCCTGGTAGAGCACCTGACATTCCGCTCTCCACCCGTTTGCCCGATCCGGGCCGAAGGAGGACGGTTACCATCCATCTGGATGACGCGGGTTCGAATCCCGTCGGCGGCGCTGGTTTGCCCTCGTATGCATCTGGTGAGGCAGCCTGATTGTCGATCAGGTGAGGGGAGTTCGATCCTCCTCGGGGGCGCCTCGGGGTGTGCGTCATGGAGACGGCGGAGCCTCCAAAACTCCTGCGAGAAGGTTCGATTCCTTCACGCCCCGCCGCAAAGAAAGGAGCGCGATGAACCCAATACGAACGATGAGTGATCGTCCAATGGACGAGGAGGTAAAGGAGGTAAATGAGATAAGGGACGTGGGGAGACAAGGAGATGGATGTTCGATGATGAAGATCTGACGCCAGAGCCGCTGGCTCGGGGTGATAGTTCAACCGGGAGAACACTGCCTTCGCACGGCAGGGATCGAGGTTCGACCCCTCGTCGCTCCACCGGACGGGCCAATGCTCGTGGGTTACCATGCCGCTTGGCAGTTCCCCCTTGGGGCCTCCCCACGGCGCCCTTTGCCCGTTCGTTCGTCTCGTTGCCGAGGCGGGCCGCCGTCCGGCGGCCGCACACGATGTGCGGGCGCGCGGCGCCCGGCGGCCCGCCTCTTTTTTTTTCGATGAACCCGCGGTGGTAGCTCAACGGTAGAGTGCGAGCGTGCCAGGCTCGCGATGGGAGTTCGATTCTCCTCCACCGCTCCTGTCAGGGGCCGCCCCTCGCGGCGCTCTGCGCCCGCGACGTCGCGGCGCCGGGGCCGCAGGTCGGCTCTCCTGTTCAGCGCTTATCATGTGTCCCTGTCCCCATCTCGCTAGAGGCTCAGGCGGCCGGATTTTCGCTCCGGAGGCGCGGGTTCGAATCCCGCTGGGGACACCGGGCCGCTCCGCTCGCCAGCGTGCGCCTTTGGGCGCCCGCGCCCGAGCGGGCGAGCCTGCCAATTCCATCTTGAGGATAGATTTCTGGGTGTGGCTCAACCTGGTAGAGCACCGGCTTCGGGAGCCGGGGACTGGGGGTTCGAATCCCCCCACCCAGACCGCGGAGGGGCGACTGCTCCGCCGCGACGCGCGACGAAGACCCTCTGGGTGTGGCTCAACCTGGTAGAGCACCGGCTCGGGGAGCCGGGGGCTGGAGGTTCGAATCCTCCCACTCAGACCGCGTCGCGCGGACGTCACCGTGACGGAACGGCATACGTGGCAGGCTGAGATCCTGCGCCCTTCGGGGTATGTGGGTTCGAGTCCCACCGGTGACACCCTGCCCGGGTGGCGAAACGGCAAACGCTGCTGGCTTAGACCCAGCCATCTGGGGGTTCGACTCCCTCCCCGGGCACCGATTGCGTCTAACCTGGAGTGACGTCATGAAGAGAAAGAGACGATAGAGAGGTGGGCCATGACCGCGCAGACGCTGCTTTTGACGCCATGGATGGTGCCCCATAAGGTCATCCCCTGGCAGACCGCCGTCACGATGAGCTTCCTGGGCAAGGTGGAGGTCATCGAGGTGTACGACGACGTCATCCGGTCGCCGTCGCTCTCCATCAAGGCGCCCGCGGTGGTGCGGCTGAAGCGGCCGACGCTTGGGATGAAGCGCGGCGTGAAGTTCTCGCGGCTCAACGTCCTCCTGCGCGACGGCTTCCGCTGCCAGTACTGCGGCGTGCAGAAGGTGGCCCGTGAGCTCAACTACGATCACGTCATCCCGCGTGTGCAGGGCGGCAAGACCGTCTGGGACAACATCGTCGCTTCCTGCTACGCGTGCAACTCGGCGAAGCGGGGGCGTACCCCGGAGCAGGCCGGCATGAAGCTGCTCCGCGCCCCCGTGAAGCCGAAGTGGCTGCCGCCCGCGCCCGTCATGGGCCTGAGCGAGCGGCGCATCCCGGAGGTGTGGGCAGGCTACTGCGCGAGCTCGGGGTGAGCTGAGCCCCTCGCGCCGGCGCGCCCGCGGCCCGTCGTGCAGACGGCGGGTCGGGCGCGTCGGCGCGCGTCGGGGCTTCCGCCGGGGGCCGCGCGGGTGCAGGATGGCCAGGCATGGAGACGCGTCAGGCCGAAGGCCGCGCGGAGGACGAGGACGCGCCGTTCCCCGCGATCCTGCGGGGCTGGCTCATCGAGGGAGAGCTCGGCCGCGGCGGGATGGGGCGCGTCTTCCGGGCGCGGCACCCGAAGACGCGGGCGCGGGCGGCGATCAAGGTGCTGCTCGGCGACTACGCCCGCCGGCCGGACGTCGTGGCTCGCTTCCGGCAGGAGGCGATCGCCGTCAACATCATCAACCACCCCGGCATCGTCCGTGTCTTCGACTCCGGTGAGCTCGAGGACGGCTCGCCCTACATCGTGATGGAGTACCTGGACGGGCGGGGGCTGCGCGACTGGGTGCAGGCCGTGCCCGCCGCGGATCGGCCGCGGCAGGTCGTGCGGCTCGGCTACCAGATCGCGTCGGCCATGGCCGCGGCCCACGCGTCCAAGGTCGTCCACCGCGATCTGAAGCCGGAGAACATCATGGTGATCGACGACGAGCTCGCCCCCGGGGGCAGCCGCGTCAAGATCCTCGATTTCGGCATCGCGAAGGTCCTCTGGGGCGGCCTCCCCGAGGTGCTGGAGCTGGACGCGAGGGGCTCCATCGCGCCCGCTTCCGTGCCCACGCTCCGCACCGAGCTCTCGGCGCCGACCGCGCCGACGGTGGGGATGGCGCCCGACCCCGAGAGCGCCGCCGGCTGGGCGGGGATCGCGAGCGGCCCTGCGAGCGACGCGCGCACGACGGCGGAGAGCGAAGAGAGCTCGACGGCGGAGAGCGACCCGCGAGAGGACGACGCGCTCCGGAGCCTTCCTCGCGTGAGCCTCGAGAGGCCTGCGATCCAGACCTTCCCCGCGCCGGTCGAGATCCCGCCCGGGGTGGTCTCCGCTGCCGCGGGGCGCGTGTCCATCGAGCCCGCCGGGCCCGCGTCGAGCGGCGGGGGCGCGGGACAGCCCACGATGCCGTTCACGCAGGAAGGCGCGTGGGGCCTCGGGACGAGGAGCTACATGGCGCCGGAGCAGGAGCGCCACTCCGGGAGCGTCGACGTCAAGGCGGACGTCTACTCCCTCGGCGTCATCCTCTACGAGCTGCTCGAGGGGCAGACGCCGGACGCGCCGCGCGGCGCGTGGCCGCCCCCGATGAGCGCCGCCACGCCGCCCGATCTCGTCGCCCTCGTCCACCGGGTGCTGTCGTTCGACCCCGATGCGCGGCCGCGCATGGCGGAGGTGGCGACGGCGCTGCACCGGCTCGGCCGGGCGAAGAAGGAGCTCGACGAGGCGCTCTCGAGGTGGGTCGCGAGCGGCAGGGCGCCGAGGCTCCTGCCGCGCGGAAAGGCGCTGCACGAGCTGTCCGCGTGGGCCCGGGACATCGACGACCTGTCGGGCCTGGAGCGCAGCTTCCTCGACGCGGCCCTCGGCGCGGAGGCCCGCCGCGAGCGGCTCACGCGGGTGCTCCTTGCGCTCGGCGTGGTCTTCCTGATGGGCATGGTCGCGACGACCACGGTGTTCTGGGTGCACGCGACGCGGGCGCGCGCGACGGCCGAGGCCGCCGAGCGCGCCGCGCGGGAGCACAGCCGCCTCGAGGCGGCCGCGAACTCCTCCGCGCAGGAGGCCCTCGCGAAGATGACCGAGGCGCAGCGCGCCACCGAGGAGGCGCTCGCGCTCGCGATGAAGGCGAGCGACGACGCGAAGAGCGCCAACTCCGCCAGGGACTCGATGACCGAGGCGAAGCGCCTGGCCGAGGGCGCCGAGCTCCGCGCGAGGCGCGCGGCGCAGGCCGCGGCCGCCGCGAAGGCGGAGGCCGACGAGCGCTACGAGCAGTCGAGGAGCGCCATGGAGCGCGAGATCGCCGGGCTCGAGGGCGACCGCGAGCGCCTGTCGGCGCGGCTCGGACAGGCCGAGGACGAGCGCGAGAGGGTGAGGGCCGCCCTCCGCTCGAGCGAGCACGAGCTCAGGGCCGCCCTGTCGGAGCTGAGGCGCGAGTCCACGCGCGTGGGCCTGCTCGAGCGCAGGCTCGACGAGGCCTCCGCGCAGATCGACGCGCTGGAGAGGCAGAACGAGGAGTGCGCCCTGCGGCAGCGCAGGGCGCGGCCGCAGCCAGAGCCTCCCGCGGACGGGGACATGCCTCCTGCGAAGGAAGAGAGAGAGGAGATCGCGACGCCGCCGGCCGAGCCTCCGGCGGAGCCGAAGCCTCGGCCGGCGCCCCGCTGGCGGTGGCGACGCGATACGACGATATAGCCTCGGCGGACAGCGGGAGGCGGGGCTCGCGCCGCGCGCCCGAGCCCCGCGCGTTCGGGCTAGCTGAGCGTAGGTATCTCCTCGCGGCCACGGTTGCCGCCGCGCGCGTCCACGACGCGCACGCTGCTCGCCTGAGGCCCCTCGTCGCCGTCCTCCTCGGTGTAGGCGACGCCCATGCCGACCCTCAGATCGGAGAACGGCGCCGATACGATGCTTCGCTCGTGGAAATAGATCTCCCGACCATCGATCGTCGTGATGAACCCGTAGTCGTTGAACAGCTTAGAGATCACGCCGGCCGTGTCCTGCGCCGGGTGTGCTTTCACCTCGCTCCGGTGCTCGTCCGCGAGCTTCTTGAGCTGGCGACCGGCGCGCTGGAACACGTCGCGCACCGCCGCCGGCAGCAGGTTCCTCGCGGCCCGCTCCTCGCTCACGATCTCGTGCTTGCCGGCCACGTGGAGGTCGACGCGCACGCGGTACTCTCCGCCCGTGCCCATGCTCGCGTGGTCGCGCTCGACCACCACCGCGCAGCTGTTGATGTGGTCGTTGAAGCGCTCGATCTTGTTCGCTTGCTCCCGGATCAGCTCCTCGAGCGAGGGGCTTTTGCCGATGTGTCGGAAGGTGAGCTCCACTTGCATGCTCTCTCCTTTCATCCTGCGTCGCTGGGACGCCCCACTGCGGTCATGCGTCTGCTTCGCCGGAGGCGCAGGCTCGGAGGGATTGGCCTGCGATCGTGAACACCTCGCGTGTGCTCGGCGTGATCAGGTAGCAAGTTCGCTGCCATGGCCGCTCAACCGCGAAACCGCCGCGCGGCGCGCTCCTTCACGGCCGAGCGCGCCAGGCGCGCGCGCGGAGGCGCAGGCTCTGCGCGGAGGGAGCCAGTTCTTGCGTCCCTCATGGATCTCCAGGGTGGCGCGGCGGTGTGGCACGAAGCGACGAGGCGCCCTCTCCTGGGGCAGTTTGCGACGTGCGGCGCGCTTCACGTCGTTCCATGGCGGCTCGTCGGCGCTCCACGCGTGTCGAGTCCGGGAGCGGCGCCGCCCGGTCCAGACGAGCTCTGCCTTGGGGGGCGCCGCGAGAGGCGGCGGGGGGCGCCGCGAGGGGCGGCGGCCACGACGGGCCCTCCCGGAGCGCGGCGCGACGCGAAGGTCCGCCCGCCGTGCCGATCGGGAGCACGTGCGCATGGCGCGTCGTCGTGTCGTCGTGCGGCGCAGGAGCAGCGACAGGACGGCGAGCACGAGGGCGAGCGCCCGCGCCGCGAGCGTCGGCCGCGCCGCCAGCGTCGGCCGCGCCGCCGGCTCGCGCTCCTCCGCTCGGCCTGCCCTCCGGCCTGCGCCGTGCGCCCGGGCTCGCCCTCGTGCTCGCCGTGGCCCTTGGATCGAGCTCGCTCCTCGGCGCGTCGGGGCGCCGCTTCAGCGGATCTCGAAGACGTAATCCGTGTCGTAGGTGCGGACGAAGAGCTTGCCGTCCTTCTCGACGAGGAACTCGGGGCCGCTCTTCAGCGGCAGCTTCGAGACGACCTTGCCGGTGGCGCGCTCGAGGACATAGAGGAAATCCGGCTCGGCCGTGAAGCCGTATCCGCAGAGGAGGTGATCTCCATGCAAGACGAAGTTCTCGGCGTTGCAGACGAGCGGCGCGCTCTGCCAGAGGAGCTGTCCCGAGGCGAGCTCGATGGCCGACAGGTAGGCGTTTTTGCCCTTCGACGAGGCCGCATACGTCCTGTGCCCCGACGAGACGTAGAGGACGCCGTCCTCGACCGCGGCCCAGCCGATGCTGCCCTTCACGAAGCCGGCTTCCTTGGGCTCGAACTCAGGCGGCATGAGGAAGCTCTCGAAGTCGAAGAAGGCGACGATCGCGTGCGCCGCGTCGAGGATCGCGACGAAGCGCGCCTCGGCGAAGCTCGGGCCGTAGAGCAGCGCGCTGTGGTCCCCGTGGTCGATCGCCTTGACGAGCGCTTGATCGCGGTAGCGCGCGGGAGCGAAGGAGGGGAAGGTGCCGCTCGCCGCGTCCGCGCCAGGCGCCGGCGTGATCATCGGCAGCGCGAGGCCGTTCGTGGTGAACCATGCCGCCTCGTCCGTGATCTGGTTCTTCTTCTCGCTGACCTTCACGAGGCGCGGCGCGGCGGAGCTTCCGGCCGGCGCGCGCCGGAAGAGCGCCGCGCCGAACGGCGGCGGCGGGAGCCTCACCGGCGACCGGCTATCGAGCGCCGCGCCGTCGCCCGCGGCCACCAGCGCGGGCCGCCCGTCGCCGCCGCGGGGGGGCGGCGCGGGCCGCGGCGGCGGGGCGCCGTCGTGAGGCGCCGGCGTTGCGGCGCCGGCGGCGCCGGGGGGCGCGGCGGCGTCCTGGGAGGCGCGGGCGGGGGGCGTCGAGGCCGGCTGACACGCGCATACGGCGAGCAGCGCGGCGGTGAGCCAGCGCGCGGGGCGAGGTGGCTGAGGCGGAGGCGGGGCGGCGAGCACGCGCGCAGCGTACCGCATCCGCCCCGGCGAGAGGGCGCTCCGAGGCGCGGGAGCTCAGCGGGCGGGCGTGAAGGAGAGGTTGAGCGTGTAGGGGCCGGCGTCCTGCGCGTTGTACGGCTCGACGAAGATGAACAGCGGCACGCCGCCGTCGACAGTGATATCGGTCCTCTCGTCGCGGCCCTTGATCTGCGCCTCGATGCACGCCAGCTGGCCGCCCGTGCAGCCGGCCCGCACGTAGAAGCCCTGGTCGGTCTCGGAGGACATCACCACCCTGAGCATGCCAGCGCTCGGCGGCGTGACCGCGTGGATCCCCTCCCGCATCCCGGGCCTCGTGCAGCTGCCGTCGAACACCATCGTCCCGCTCGTCGTGTCGCCCCGGTTCTCGCCCAGGACGGCCACCGGCGCGTCCGCGCAGAGGTTGTCGAGCTCCCAGGTGCACGCGGCGGAGCAGCCGTCGTTGTTGACGGTGTTGCCGTCGTCGCACTCCTCGGGCCGGCTGACGGTGCCGTCCCCGCAGGTGGCCGGAGAGAACGAGAGCCCCAGCGTATACGGCCCTGCGCCCGCGGACGTGACGGCGTCGACGAAGATCGGCACCTGCTGGTCCTTGCTCACGACGATCGCGATTTCAGGCCCGGCGCCCGAGGGGGCGGCCTTGTTCTGGCAGGCGAGCTCGGTGGATCCGTCCGCGCACGCCGTGCGGGCGTAGAGGACGTGATCCTCCGTCCCCGACTGGAGCACGACGCGGAGCGTGCCCGATTGCCCAGCGGGAGGCGTGAACAGGTGGACGTCCTCGGGCCCCACGCCCCCGCAGCTGCCCTCGAACACGCGCGTGCCCAGCGACGTATCGCCCTCGATCGTCGTCGCCGTCACCGGCGCCGCGTCCGCGCAGGCTGCGGCGACGAGCGGGCGGCAGGTCGCGGTGCAGTCGCTGTCCGCGCAGTCGACGCGCTCGTCGCCCTCGTCGTCCTCGCCGTCGGAGCAGTCCGTCTCGCCGAGCTTGCAGAGGCCGTCGAGCGTGTCGCACACGCCGAGCGTCCGGCACTGCGAGTTCTCGGTGCACCCAGGGATGCACGCGGTGCGCTCGCCCCTGACCTCGCTGCACCGGTAGCCGTCGCGGCAATCGTCCGGCCCGCTGCACGGAAGGAGGCACAACCCCAGGCCCTCGCCGAAATCTTCACAGATGCCGCCGTTGGGACAGTCTCCCACGGCGGGATCGCATTGGCCCGCGCAGGCTCCGGACGGCCATCCCCACTCGCGCTCGGTGATGCAGTAGTCCTCGGGGCAGGCCGCATCGCTGGTGCACGCCGCTCCATAGGGCGTGGGGCTCGCTCCGCCGGAGCCGCCCGTGCCCGTGGGCTCGGTGCCACCCGCGCCGCCGGTGCCCGTGGGCTGGGCGCCGCCGGCGCCGCCGGTGCCCGCGGGCTCGGCGCCGCCGCTGCCGCCCGAGCCCGCGGGCTCGGCGCCACCGCTGCCGCCCGTGCCGGTCGCGCCCGACGCACCGGCGCCGCTGCCCGTGGGCTGGGCGCCGCCGGAGCCGCCGCCGGCGCCACCGGAGCCGCCTTCGCCACGTTCGCCGTCATCGCCGCCGCACCCAGCGGTCGTCGAGAGCGCGAGCACAAATAGACCTGCAACGAGTCGTACGTTCATCCACCCGCTCCACCAGAAGAGAGATTGTCGAGACGTGAGGTGCACTCCACCCCACGGCGCAGCGCCGCACCATCTTCAGTGCAACGGCTTCGCCTGCCAACCCCTGGTTCACGGCATCCGTGTTCGTTGGCGCGCCGCGTTTGCCGCGCGCTCGTCATGCGCGATCCGCGCCGGACAGCGGACCGTTTCGCGGAAAGAGGGCGCACGGAGGCGGCGCGCGTAGCATGCGAGCCCACCGGCCCGCCGCCGGAACACGTGCGTTCGGTGGCACCCTCGCGTACGGTCGCGTCCGATCAAGCCCGAAAAGACACTGCTCCTCTCCCAGCCCGATGTGGCGTCTCTCCTCGCCATGGAGGCGGCCGTCGCCGCGGTGGAGGCGGCGTTTGCGGCGCACGGCCGCGGCGAGGCTGCGATGCCGCCGAAGGTCTATCCGGGGCTCCCGGCCCACGACGGTGATCTCCGTGCGATGCCGGCCTACGCCGACGGCGCGGCTGGTGTGAAGTGGGTCAACTCGCACCCGAAGAACCCTGCGCGCTTCGGCTTACCGTCCGTAATGGGGCTACATCCTGAGCGATCCGGCCACAGCGGTGCCCCTCGCCGTGATAGGCGCCGACGCGCCCGGCAAGCAGGAGCTCGATCCGGGCATCCCATGCAGGACGTCGCGCTCGCGCGGGTCATCTACGCCGCCGCGCGCAGCAAGGGCGTGGGGATGGCGTTCGATTTCTTCGGCTGAGCGCGGCCGCTAAGGCGTCCTCGCGCACCGCACGCCGAGGCTGTAATAGGGCGCCGACGGCGCGACGCTGACCCGCTCCGACGTCAGCAGATAGCTCGGCGTGCCGAAGCTGCTCCCGCCGCGGACCACCCGGTTCGAGGTGTCCGTCAGGTTGGCGCAGTCGACGCATTCTGCCGGATAGGCCCCGTACCCATCCAGCACCCACTCCCGCATGCTCCCGCCGAGATCCGCCTGCGTCCACCGCCCGTCGCCCTTCGGCGAGCGGGACCCGACGTGCGCGATGTCGCTGAAGTCGCTCTGGAACGTGCAGCCGGGCGCCGCGCTCTCCCTGCAATCGTAGGAGGCGTAGCTCGCGTCGATGGTCGTCGACTCCGGCGGGTTCGACCACGGATACTGCCGCTGCTCGTCCCCGCCGGCCGCCGCGTAGTTCCACTCGGCTTCTGTCGGGAACCGGCCCCCGTCCCACGCGCAGAACGCGAAGGCGACATACCAGCTCACGCAGTTCATCGGCAAGTGCTCCTGGGCGCCCGCCTCCTCCGTCCACGTCCGCATGTCCGCGTTGTCCGGATTGCACATCACCGCTGCTCGCAGCGCCGCCGCGTCCGTGGGCAGCTCGCTGTTCCAGGCCGGGTTCCACCCGCTCCCCGGGATGCCCGGGCGCGCTCCCGCGTCGGCCGCGGGTTGGCTGCCGGGGTACGCCTCGAAGAACTTCCGGAACCTCCCCACCGTCACCTCGAAGCGATCCAGCCGGAAGTCGCTCACCGTCGCTGGATATGCAGCATCGTTGCCGCGGTCGAATGTCCCCCCGGGCACCACCGCGCTCGCGCAGCAGCTCTCGCTTTCGCTCGGCCCGCACGTCGATGGCAGCCCTTCGCAGCTCGGGGGCGTCGTGCACGCCCCTCCGCTGCACACGGGCGCCTCCGCAGGACACGGCTCCGGGGCGTCCCACTGACCGCGGTCGTTGCACCGCTCTCGCCGGTTGTCCGAGCACCGCGCGTCGCCGCGCGTGCACTCGCCGGCGCCGCTGCCATTGCCGGCGCCGCCGCGGCCCGAGCTTGCGTCGCCTCCGCCGGAGGCGGTGTCGCCGCCTGCGCCTTCGAACGGGTGATAGTCCTTGTCCAGCCCCAGCATCGCCGTGCAGCCGCTTGCCATGAAGGCCGATGCCGCCCACCACCACCGACGCGTGCGCTTGCTCTTCATATCTCCTCTTTGGCCACTCTCCCCGCGCTGTCCACCGCGGCGCGCGCCCGCGATCTTTCCCGGCGACGCGCGCGGCCGCGCCGACTCCAGCGGTATGGCCGCGCTCGACGCTCTTCACTCTTCTGGAACGAACGGGCCGGCGTGACGACGGCCGCCCCTTCCAGCCGACCTGCAGCATCCCCGCTGAGGGATCCCTCTCATTTGTGGCGGAGTTTAACGGTTGGGCGTCACGGAGATCGAGATCTTGAGCTTCAAGTAGGCTCGAAGCGAGAAATTATGCCTGTCCAGTGAGAGGTCGTCGTCGCTGACTGGAGTTGTCTCGGTAGGGAGCGACCAGAGAGCCTAGCGCGTTTCCCGTTGGTCGGAGCGACCTCATGACGACTCGCGCGACGAATTCGATCAAGCTCGCCCCTCACGAGAGCCAGCCCCTGCGCTGCCGACGCAGACCGAAGGATCTGCGTTTCGGTGGGCTAACGGCTACGCACATCCATGATGCTCAGCGGCGTGATCGCTTGCTGCTCGCTGCCATCGCGAACGCACTTCGGACGTCGCTTGGGGCTGCTGCCGAGGAGGCGGATCTCGACCGGTTTCTCAAGGTGACACGGTGAAGCGTCGCACCATTCACTTTCCCGCCAGGGGGCCTACGGGCACGACGACATCCCGACGATGCGAGAAGAGCGGCTGCGTCCACTCCTGACCTCACCCAGCACGTCGCCGTCGCGCCGCACCACGGTGCCCGCCGGTACTCCCGCCGGCAGGGAGAGCGCGAGCCTCGGGACCTGGGGCAAGAGCCTGGGGTGGCGTTCGATTTTGGAACGCCGTCGGAATACGTGGTTTCCGTGGCGCCTCCGCGTACGGTCGCCTCCGATGAAGCCCGGGAAAACACTGCTCCTTAACAGCGGTGCGGGCGCGCCGTCTCGGTGGAGGAGGGCTCCGGCTGGCGACCTCAGTAGCGCCCGAACAGCGTGCTGGAGGCCGGCTTGATCGGTGTTGGCGCCTTGCCGCTCGCGACCGGCTTGGGCGCGGTCGTCGTCGGTTTGTTCGGGCGCACCGGCGCAGTCGCGCTCCTGGGGGGCGGCGTCTGGACGCGTGCCTCGGCGGACGGCGTCACCGCCGGAGGGGGCGCCGAGGCCGGCGCGGGCGCCACCGCCGCGCTCGGCTCGGGCGTCGCTGCGGCCGGCTCCGGCGCCGCCGCGCTCGGCTGGGGCGCTGCCGCGCTCGGCTCGAGCGCCGTCGCGGTGCCCGCGCGCGGCGCTGTGCCCTGGCTCGGGCTCAGCGGGCTCGCGGCGACCACGTCCGGCACCGCCGGTTCGCCCTCGCTCTCCGCGCGCTGCGCGAGCCAGAGGGCTGCGAGCGCGAGCATCGCGACCCCCACCAAGGCCATCCCGGCGGCGATCGGCGCCCGGCGCGGCTTCGGCGGCAGCGAGGTGGTGGCCGCGCCGGTCGAGGCGTCTGTCAGCCGCACGCGGTGCGAGCCAGAGAGGTGCTCCGGGGACGGGGGCGTCCCCAGCGCGGATTCCGTTCTCATGAGGGCCGGCGATAGCTCGGGTGACGACGGCGAGCTCGGGCGCGCTCCGGGCGAGGACGGCGGGCTCGAGAGCCGCGCGGGTGAGGACGACGGGCCCTGGTGCATGCCGGCGTAGGACGGCGCGCTCGGGAAGCTCGCGCGGCGGCCACCGCCCACCGGCATGCCGAACACCTCGCCCAGGGCGTGCACCGCCTCCGTGGCCTTGCGGAACCGCGCCGCAGGGTCGACCGCCGTGGCCCGGGCGAACCACGCATCGAAGCCCGGCGGCAACATCACGCCGACGGAGCGCGCCCGCTGCACCGGCGGCTCCTGCGGGCCGCGGACGGCCAGCATCGCGAAGGCGATCACATCACCTGCCTCGTTGGCCTCGGGGTCCCAGTACGGGAGACCCACCAGCAGCGCGTACGCCATCATGCCCAGCGCGTAGATGTCCGCAGCGCCGGTGAGCTTCTTGCCGACATGGAACTGCTCGGGCGCCATGTAGAGCGGCGTGCCGAGGCTGCGCGTGACGCCGGCCGCGGTGGCGCCGTCGGCGACCAGCTTCGCGACGCCGAAATCCAGGATCTTCACGCGGATCGAGCCGTCCTCGCACTGCGACAGGAAGAGGTTCGCGGGCTTGAGGTCCCGGTGGACGATGTTCGCCGCGTGGGTGCGGTCGAGGGCCAGCGCGGCCTGGTGGAGGTAGGTCACGGCCTCGTCGGGCTGCAGGCGGCCGACGCGCTTGAGGCGCTCGCCGAGCTCCTCGCCGCGCAGCAGCTCCATGACCAGGAAGGGCATGCCGGTCGCCTCGTCGACGCCCGCGTCGAACACATCGACGATGTGCTCGCTCTCGATGTTCGCCGCGATGCGCGCCTCTCGCTTGAAGCGCTCGCGCATCTCCTCGCTCTCGAAGAGGTGCGCGTGCATCACCTTGAGAGCTCGGTGTCGCTCGGTCTCGAGGTGGACGACCTCGTGGACGGCGCCCATGGCGCCCGAGGCGATGAGGCGGACGACACGGTAGCGGCGCGCAAAGACGGACCCGTCCGCGAGTGCAGTCGACACGAGCCAAGAGGATCCCGTCGGGCGCCCCCGGCGTCAAGGCCTCTCGGGGCTTGCCGCGACGGCCCCTGCTGCGGCGCGCCCGTCCTGTCATGATGTCGCGTAGTTGCGCAGTTGCGCAGTTGCAAAGGGTCGCTCGTCCTCCGGAATCCTCCGGAAGGCGCCGCCGCTGGTCAGAAGGTGCCCTGGGCGCCGAGGACCGCCCCCGTCGGCCCGGCCTGCAGCACGCTCGCGCGGAGCCATTGCGGGGCGGCGCCCGTCGCCGGGCCGGCCGGCTTCGGCTCCGTCCAGTACAGTACCGCGGCTGCGCCTAGCCCGGCCAGCCCCACCCCGAAGCCAAGGGTGCTCATCAGCGCCATCGTGCCCCCGCTCTGCGCGGCTTTGTTCCCTATCGCATCACAGGCCTTCTCGTCGCTGGCCTGGATCCGGCTGCCGCAGTGCTCGTCGACGACCGACTTCTTGTCGAGCGCGAGCACGCCCAGGATCCCGCCCGCCAGGAGCCCTGCGGCGCCCACCCCGCCGGCCACGTAGACCAGCGCCCGCCGGCCTCCCGGGGCTGCCGCCTCGTCCGGGACTGCGTGCGGCGGCGGGGCGCCGCGCCGCGACCCCGCCTCGGCGGCCGGGGGCTGCGCGGGGGCGGGCGCCTGCGGCGCGGGGACGCTGGGAGCCGTCGCTTCCTTGACCTCCAGCGTCAGCGCCTTGGTCTCGCCCTCGGCGATCGCGACTGTCTGTTCCCACAGGGGTCCTCCCGGCGCCTGGGTCGACACCAGGTGTACCCCGGGGTTCACCGGCAGCGCGACGCCGAGCGCGGCCGGTCCCATCGTGCTGCCGTCGCGCTTCACCACCGTGCCAGGCGGGGCGCCGTCCTGCAGCGAGAGCGAGAGCCGCGGCACGCGCGGCGAGAGTCGATCGCGCTCCTCCCGCGCCGCCTCCGGCCGGTCCCCTTGACGGGCCCGCAGCGCCGGCGTCATCCGGTCCACCCAGGCCAGGTAATTCCCGAGCTGCGTCACGGCCGTGGCGATCCGGCCCCACTGCGACTCGCACATGGCGAGCGTGAAGAGCGTACCCGGCTGAGGATCGAGCCGCTCGCTCTCCTCGAGCATCTTGCAGCCCGACTCGTAGCGGCCTGCCTGCATGTCGGCGAGCCCTCGATTGAAGAGCTCCTCCGCGGCCGCGGCGTCCTGCGCCGCGGCGGGCGCGGCGAGCGAGAGCGAGGCGAGGGCGACGAGCAGCTGTGCGGACCGGCGGAACCAAGGCGTCATGTTCTGTCACACCCGTCAGGAGAGGGGACCTCGGAGAGCGTGGCGGCCAGGGCGCGAGGCGCGCACACCCGGCAGGAGAGGGGACCTCGGAGAGCGTGGCGGCCAGGGCGCGAGGCGCGCACACCCGGCAGGAGAGGGGATCTCGGAGAGCGTGGCCGCCGGGGCAGCCAGGACGCGACACGCGCGCGGCCCGCGAGCATCTACAGCGACCTCACGCAGCGAATGCCGGTCGATCGGGTGAAGTCATCCTGGGGATGATGACCGCGGTTCTGCGTTCGCAGCCTGGAGGAATCCTCGTTCCATCCCCCGCCCCGGAGGGACCGGTCCGCGGCCGTCGCCAGCTGGGCGCAATTGACGCAGGGGTTCAGGTAGTCGCCCAGGAACGAGTCCAGCGTCCACTCCGCCATGCTCCCTGCCAGATCGGCGTGCCCCCACCGCCCGTCTCCTGTGGGGGATCTCGACCCGACGGGCACCATGTCATCGAACTCGCAGGCGGCGGGCGAGCCGAGGAGACACGCGTAGGTCGTGTAGGTGGTATTGAGCGTCGTCGAGGTCGGGGGTTGCGACCACGGATAGTGACGCTGTTGGTCCCCTCCGGCGGCTGCGTAGTTCCACTCTGCTTCGGTGGGCAGCCGTCCACCGTCCCACGCGCAGAACGCGAAGGCGATGGGCCAGCGGACGCAGTTCATCGCGAGGTGCTCGTTGGCGCCGGGCGTATCGGTCCATGTGCTGTAGCTCCCGCTGCACCGGATCGCCGTCCTCAGCGCCGGTGCGTCGAGAGGGAGGGTCGAGTCCCAGTCCGGGTTCCACCCGCTCCCCTCGATGTCCGGGTGCGCTCCCGCGCCGCGCGGCGGGCGGCTGCCTGGATAGGCGTCCACGAACCTCCGGAACCTGCCCACCGTCACCTCGAACCGATCCATCTCGAAGCCGTCCACCGTGGCGGGGAACGCGGGATTGTTGTCCCGGTTGAAGGTGCCCCCGGGGACCGGCCATGCGGTGCAGCAGCTCTCATCGCCTTTCGGACCGCACGTCACGGACAGCCCGCCGCAGCTCGGCCGGCTCACGCACGTCCCCGCGACGCACACGGGCGCCGTCCCTCCGCACGGCGGGCTGCTCTCCCATCCGCCGTTGAAGCACTGCTGCGGCGTGTTGTTCAGACACCGCCTCTCGTCCGTCACGCAATCGCCGCCCCCGCCGGTGCTGGCGGTGGTCGTCGAGGTGGTCGCCGCGGTCGTGGAGGCGGTCGTCGTGGTGGTGGAGCTTGTCGTTGTGGTGCTGCTGGTGGAGGTCGGGCCGCCGCCGCTGGCGTCGCCGCCGGAGCCGGCGCTCGTCGAGGCGGGGCCGCCGCCGCTGGCGTCGCCGCCGGAGCCGGCGCTCGTCGAGGCGGGGCCGCCGCCGCTGGCGTCGCCGCCGGAGCCGGCGCTCGTCGAGGCGGGGCCGCCGCCGCTGGCGTCGCCGCCGGAGCCGGCGCTCGTCGAGGCGGGGCCGCCGCTGCCGCCCTCCCCGCCGGCGCCCGTCGTCGCCGTGCTGGCGCCCGAGCCGGCGCCGCCTGCTCCGCCGCTGCTCGTCGCCGTCGTGTCGCCGCCGGTGGTCGAGCCGCTGCTGCCGTCTTGCCCGCCGGTTCCGGCGGCGCTTCGGTCGTCGAGGTAGTAGCCGTCGAAATCGGCGATCAGGCCGCACCCGCTGGCGACGAAGATCGAGGTAGCCCACCACCATCCCGTGCGCCTGCCAACCATGCCTACTCCTCTACAGCCGCTGCGCGGGTGCTGTCCATAGCGCCGGTACCGGTGCTGCCTGGACGAACTCGGGGCTGTTGCTCAGGGATCGGGTGCGTTCAGACGGGCGCGGGAGCGCCGGCGTCGGGCGCCGCGGGCAGTTCCGGCGCCGTCGCGGGGCGAGATCGGGCGGCGCGGGGTCAGACGGGCGCCGGGCCGCCGTTGGAGAGCGACGGCTGGTCCACGGCGGTATCCAGGGGTCGCTCGACGGACGCCAAGTGGGCCGCGGGAGGCGGCGCCATTCCACCGCGTGCGCCCGTCCGGCTGGCCTGAGGACGAAGAGGCCATCCAGTCCCCAGGGCTGCTCTTACGAAGGTGCTGTCGTCGGCGTCAGAAGCGCCCTCGCGCGCCGAACAAGGCCCCTTCTGGCCCTGCCTCGAGCACGCCTGCGGTGATCCACCTCTGGCTCGGGCTGACCGACGGGGCCGCGGCTTTCGGCTCGGTGAGGTAAAGGATGAGCGCCGTCCCGGCCCCGGCCAGGCCCACCGCGAACCCGATCGTGCTCACCGTGGCCAGGGAGTTCGCGCTGGTCCCGGCGTCGCGCCCCGTCGTGTCGCATGCCTTCGGGTCCGCGGCGTGGATCCCGCTGCCGCAGTGCTCGTCGATGGTGCCCTTCTTGTCGAGCACGAGCGCGCCGGTGATGCCGCCCAGCACGAGGCCCGCCGCGCCGAGCCCGCCCGCCACGACCATGGCCGTCCGGCGGCCTCCAGAGCCCGCTGGCGCGTCCGGTCCGGCCGGCTCGGGCCCCGCCGGCTGCGGGGAGGGCAGCGGCGGCGCGGGCGGTGCCGGAGCCGGCGCTTCCGTCAGCGCCAGCGTGAGCTGCTTCGCCTCGCCCTCGGCGATCGTGATCCGCTGTTCCCGGAGGGGGCCTCCGGGGGTCTGGATCGAGATCCGGTGCTCGCCGGGATCCACGGGCAGGGCGAGGCCCAGCATGGCCTCGCCCTGCGAGATGCCATCGCGGGTCACCACCGTCCCGGCCGGGGCGCCGGGCGGCAGCGAGAGCGCGAGCTTCGGCACGCGCGGGGCGAGCCGCTCGATCTCCTGCTTCGAGAGGCTCGGGCGCTCGCGCTGGCGGGCTTGCTCCGCGGGCGTCAGTCGATCGAAGCGCGCCAGGTAGTCCTTGAAGCGCGCGACCGCGGTGGCGGTCCGGCCCCATTGCGCCTCGCAGGAGGCCAGCGTGAAGAGCGTGCCGGGCTGCGGATCGATGCGCTCGCTCTCGGCGAGGGCCTTGCACCCCGTCTCGTAGCGGCCCGCCTGCATGTCCGCGAGCCCCTGCTCGAAGAGCGCCGCGGCGGTCGCGATGTCTTGCGCCGCCGCGGGCATGGAGAGCGAGAGCAGGCCAGAGATCGCGAGAAGAGACGTGGAGCGTCGGAGCCAGGGCGTCATGAGGAGGGGACTCGGCAGGCGAGGAGAGCTCGGGATGCGAGCGAGCGCAGGCGTGATCGGTGGCGCGAGTGGAGCACGAAGGCAGCAAGACGGAAAGGTAGGAGACGCACAGGGGACAGCCGTGCTCGCGTCGTCGCGCGTCGCTGCGCGAGCTATCCGGCGGCGCCCGGTGTGCGGGGGTGACGAGGCGCCATGGCGGAGGTGCGGCTCAATATCGACCGTAGGGCGACGTGGGCTTCGATGTCGGCGGGGGCGCGGGGAGCTTTCCGCTGGTCGCGGAGGGCTTGAGCGCGGCTGGCGCAGGCCTGGAGGTGGCGGCAGGGGCCGGGGGGGAGGCCCGCGGGCGGCGCTCGGCCGGCGTGGAGGCGGCGGCGGCCGGCAGCACGGTGGGAGGCGACGTGGCGGCGGGCGCCGTTGCCGTGCCGACCGCGACGGGGACGGGCGCCGCTGCCGTGTCGACCGCGGCGGTGGGGGCCGCTGCCGTGTCGGCCGAGGCGGTGGGCGCCGCTGCCGTGTCGGCCGAGGCGGTGGGCGCTGCTGGTGCGGGAGGCGGCTCGGGCGTCTGCAGAGGCGGCTCCGGCGTTGCCGGCGCGGCGGCGGCGCCGTCCGGCGCCGTCGGCGGATCGCTCCCCGGCCCGTTGCGCAGCGCGAGCCAGCCGCCAGCGCCTAGCACCCCGGTGAGCGCGAGCGCCGAGAGCCCGGCGGCGAGCGGCCCGCGGCGTGAGCTCGCGGGCTTGAGCGGCCCGCGGGAGACCGGGACGCCGGTCGAGCTGCCGACGAGCGCCGGACCTGACGGGCGCGTGTCGCGGGGCGGGACCGGGGTTCCACCCGGAGCGGGCTCCGTCGTCCTGAGGTCGGAGGGCAGCGCGGTGGCGGCAGGGACCACGCCGGGCCAGGACGGCGCGCTCGGGAACGTGCCCCGGCCGCCGGCCACGGGGACGCCGAGCACCTCACCGAGGGCCCGCACCGCCTCGGTGGCCCGCTGGAACCGCGCCGCGGGATCGCCCGCCGTGGCCCGGGCGAACCACGCGTCGAAGGCCGCCGGCAGCGCCACGCCCATCGCGCGCGCCCGCTGCACGGGCGGCTCTTCCGGGCCGCGGGCCGCCACCATCACGAACGCGAACACGCCGTCGGCGCTGCTCGCCTCGGGGTGCCAGTACGGGAGGCCCACGAGCAGCGTATAGGCCATCATGCCGAGCGCGAAAACGTCCGCGGCGCCGGTGAGCCTCGTGCCGCCGAGGAACTGCTCGGGCGGCATGTAGATCGGCGTCCCGAGGCTGCTCGTGGCGCCGGCCGCGGTGGCGCCCTCGGCGACGAGCTTGGCGACGCCGAAGTCGAGGATCTTCACGCGGACCGAGCCGTCCTCGCGCTGCGAGAGAAAGATGTTGGCGGGCTTGAGGTCGCGGTGCACGATCGACGCGGCGTGTGTGCGGTCGAGGGCCAGCGCGGTCTGGTGGAGGTAGGTCATCACCTCGGCGGGCGGGAGGCGGCCTGCGCGCTTGAGGCGCTCGCCGAGCTCCTCGCCGCGGAGCAGCTCCATGACCAGGAAGGGGATGCCGGTCGCTTCGTCGATGCCCGCGTCGAAGACGTCGACGATGTGTTCGCTCTCGATCTTCGCCGTGATGCACGCTTCGGCCTTGAAGCGCCTGCGCATCTCCTCGCTCTGGAAGAGGTGCGGGTGCATCACCTTGAGAGCGCGGCGTCGCTCGGTCTCGAGGTGGACGACCTCGTGGACGGCGCCCATGGCGCCGGCGGCGATGAGGCGCACGACGCGGTAGCGGCGCGCGAAGACGGTCCCCTCCGCAAGCGCTGTGGCCGACACGGCAGGACGGTCGCGCCGCGGGCGGGCGGCGTCAAGTGGACGCGAGAGCTGCTATCCATGGACCGTCGCCGCCGAGGGCTGTCATGACGCTCATCGATCCTCCTCGGGCCTTGCGCCTCGCGCTCGCCGCGGCGCGCGGCAAGCGCGGGTCGGCCGACGTCGCGGCCTTCTTGCTCGATCGAGAGGCTGCCTGCGTCGCGCTCGTCGAGGAGCTCTCGCAGGACCGCTGACGACCGGGGGCGCCGCGGGTGTTCGTGATCCGTGAGCCGAAGCCGCGCCTCATCTCGGCGCTGCCGTTCCGCGACCGGATCGTCCAGCACGCGCTGATCGAGGCGACCCTGCCGGGGCTGGAGCGCTCCTTCGCGCCGCAGTCCTACGCGTGCCGGACGGGGTTCGGGACGCACCGGTGCCTGCGCGCCGCCGCGGAGCTCGCGAGGCGGCACGCCTGGGTACTGGGGAGCTTAGCGCGGGTGGGCCGAGCGGAGCCAGCCGCCGAGCATCTCGCCGATCTCGTCGCTCTCGCGGGCGAATTGGAGGTGCTGCGCCTCGGAGACGCAGCGCAGGGCGTGGGCGAGGCGCATGAGGATGCGGGCGCGGACGAGGCCGCGCGAGGCGGCGGCGAGGTCGGTGCGCTTGTCGCGGCGGTACGAGGCCTCGACGAGGTGCTCGGTGATGTCGAGGCAGGCGTGGAGGAGGCGATCGCCGACGGTGAAGCGGTGATCGCGGGGGAATTTGGCGACGCGCTCGGCGAGCCAGGCAAGCAGCGATTCCATGCGGACGGCGATCACCGGCGCTGCAGCCGGGCCGGGGGCTCCGCCCCCGGACCCCCGGCTTCCCGCGTTCCGACTGCTGTCGCCCGACATCGGCGGGGATCCTTGCTGGATCAAGGGTTCAAGGATCAAGGTTCAAGGGAAGCGACGCGAATCGCAATATTTGAACCAATTTTTACGGTGTCCTCGCGCACCGGGCCCCGAGGCCGTAGGCGCCGTGCGACGGGTCGATGCCGCCGCGAGCGGACGAGAGCTGGTCCGACGCATCGCGGTTGAAGACCCCGCCCCGGCGCACCCGGGACGAGGCGGATGCTGTGTTGGCGCAATTGTTGCATTGGTTGGAGTAGTTTCCGTACCAGTCCAGAACCCACTCCCGCAGGTTCCCGGCTAGATCTACCTGCTTCCACCTCCCATCTCCCGCCGGCGACCTCGAACCCACCGCCTGGATATCGCTGGACGCACACTCGCCGGATGCAGACCCGTCTCCGGTGCAGTCATACACTGCGTGACTCGCGTCGACGGTGCCAGTGCTCGCCGGGGCCGACCAGGGATACTCCCGCTGCTCGTCTCCACCCGCCGCCGCGTAGTTCCACTCCGCTTCCGTCGCCAGACGGCCCCCATCCCACGCGCAGAACGCGAACGCCATGTACCAGTTCAGGCAGTTCATCGGCAGATGCTCGCGATCACCGGCTGCATCCGTCCACGTCTGGTAGCTTGAGTCGCACTTTACTGCCAGCTTCAGCGCCGCTGCATCCGCGGGCAGGCTGCTCGCCCAAGCCGCATCCCACCCGCTCCCGGCGATCAGCGGGTGCGCCCCGGCTCCCGCCGCTGGCTTGCTCCCGGGATACGCCTCCACGAACTTCCGGAATCGACCCACCGTCACCTCGAACCGATCCAGCAAGAACCCGCTCACCGTCGCTGGATACGCTGCGTCGTTGCTCCGGTTGAACGTGCCCCCGGGCACCGCCTCCCCCGTCGCGCAGCAGCTCTCGTTGCTGTCAGGGCCGCACGTCTCGGCCAGTCCGACACAGCTCCGCGGCACGCACTTCCCTGCGTCGCATGCGGGCGCCGCCGCACCACACGGCTCGGCGTCCTCCCACGCCCCGCGCCCATCGCACCGCTGCGGCCGGTTCTCCGAGCAGCGCACGTCCTCCGGGCCGCACTCCCCGACACACTTCCCATCGACGCAGGTCTGCTCGACACACTGCTTGCCCTCGGGCGTACACACGTCGCCGCCTCCAGCTCCTCCGCTCCCGCTCCCGCCCGCGCCCGCGCCGCCTCCAGTCCCGCTCCCGCCGGTTCCGGCAGCTCCGCCGCTCCCGCCGCCCGCCTCCCCGCTGGTTCCCCCAGGCACCACGTAATAGCCATGCTCCAGCCCCGCCACCCACCCGCACCCGCCCGCCGCCAACGCCCACCCCGCCCACAGCCATCTCGCGCCCTTCCGCTTCTCCATGCCTTGTCGTACTGCCGCCCCGCTCCCGGTGTCCACCGACGCGTGTCCTCCACCTCATTTCCAGATGCGCCGTCACTCCCTCGACCTGCACGCGCCCGTTCTCGGCGGAAGGTGGTTCCGAGCGTGACGGACACCGCAGACGCGGCACGACGCCCCGAGCTGGCCCTCCGCCCCCTCGCGCACGGCGCTGGCGAGCAGGGCGCCGCGATCGCCGCAGCCGTGCCGCCCGCCCTCCGCGACCTCGATGAGGAGCGGGGGCAGCAAAGCGCGCAGACTCACGGCATTACGCGCAGGTCGCCATCATGATGTCTCTATTTCTGCTGCTCAACGTCGATATTTCGAGTGCGCTCCTCCCGGAGCGCTGATATCAACTCCTCCGCGCGTCCTTGGGATGCGGTTTGCGAAGCGAGACCTTCGCCGGCGAGCTCCCGCCCACTCCCGGAACTCAAGCACTTGCGAGCCACCGCACGATGCCGTCCATGGACCACGAGATCCTCGTCGATCTCTTCAAGAACCGCCCGTCGCTCGCCGCTGAGCTCCTCGTCGAGGTGCTGGGTGTCCCGCTGCCGCCACACTCCGGAGCGCGCACCACCTCGATCGATCTCACCCAGATCCAGCCTGCCGAGTACCGCGCCGACGTCGTCGTCCTCTTGCTCGGCGACGAACTCCCCGTCTCGGTGCTCATCGTCGAGGTCCAGCTCGCCATCGATCCTCGAAAGCACTTCACCTGGCCCGAGTACACCATGGGCGCCCGCGCCATTCACCGATGCCCGGCCGGCCTGCTCGTCGTCGCTCCCGACCCCGACGTCGCCGCCTGGTGCGCACAGCCCATCGAGACCGGCATCCCGGGCTTCGTCCTGCGACCGCCCGTGCTGGGGCATGAGGCGGTTCCGATCGTGACGGACACGGCCGAGGCGGCCCGGCGCCCCGAGCTGGGCGTGCTCTCCGCCCTCGCGCACGGCGCGGGCGAGCAGGGCGCGAACATCGCCGCCGCCGTGCTGCCCGCCATCCGCGAGCTCGATGAGGACAGGGCCAGATTCTACGGCGATCTCGTGCTAAATTCCCTGGACGATACGGCCCGGCGGGCCCTGGAGGCGATGGTGAAGGGCTACGAATACCAGAGCGATTTCGCCAAGAAGTACGTCGCGCAGGGGCGCGACCAGGGGCGCCAGGAGGGCCGCCGAGAAGGGCGCCTCGAAGGAGAGCGTGCCGTGCTCCTGCGGCAGCTCCGCGCTCGCTTCGGCGAGCTGCCGGAAGCCGCCGTGGTCCGCATCGAGGCGGCCGAGATCGCCGCGCTCGAGCAGTGGGCCGAGCGGGTGCTCAGCGCAACAACCCTCGCCGACGTGCTCGACGTGCCGAGCTGAGGACCGCTGCTGGGGATATCGCCCAAAGCACCCGGCACGTTTCTACTCCGTCGCAAGCGTGCTCCGGGGCAACTCAGGCCACTACCTTCCGCGGCGTGCGCTCCCTGGTTCCCGTCGAGGTGTTCCCGCTGCGCAGTGCCTTGGCCGGCTCGACGGCGTCCGCCTCCCCGAGGCCTACCGTCGCGCTGCTCTTGAGCGCTGTCGCTCCGCGGCCGCTCCGACCGAGCGTGACGCGTCGCCCGCGGCGCCGGGATCGGGTTACCCGCGCTCACGCTCTTGCGCACATGGTTGCGAATTCATCTCTCTTTATCTGCCGCGCAGATCGCTTATTTGAGGTGCCTCGCCGTCGGTGAGTTGATATCAAGACCGCCCAACGAGCTGCCGCTGTGCGACGAGCTGGTGCCGTTCCTGGTCGCTCGCTCGGGTCAGGCCCTCGACGCGTTCGCCCGGTGGGTGGCACCGCGGCGGGATGTGGAATGGGTGATCTCCATGCTAGAATACTTGCCGATGTCACAGTACACCCGCGAGGACTTGCTGCGGCGGTTCGCTCGCTCCGACGACCCGGAGATCGAGGCGCGCAGGCAGTGGATTCTCCAGGCCCTGCTCGCCGAGAGCCCGGAGGTCAAGGAGCAGCTCATCGAGAAGGGGATCGAGCAGGGGATCGAGAAGGGCCAGCTCACCGCAGCGCGCGCGGCGCTGCGCAAGGTTCTGGCGCGGCGTGGGCTTGCGCTCAGCGCGCTGCACGAGGCTCAGATTGACGCCTGCTCCGAGCTGGCCACGCTGGATCGATGGCTTGACCAGGCGGTGATGGCGACGAGCGCGGACGACGCGTTGGTGTAGATCTGGGGGCGCCGTGCCGTCGCGGTTCGGCGTCGCCTCCCTTCAATTCAACCGTAGGCCCAGGGAGAGGGAGTTCGCGGCGTGGCGCTGGGCGGGGGATGGGCCGATGTCCGAGCCCAATTGACGTTCTTTCTCCGGCGTGCGCAGCGCGCCGGAGAAAGAACGTCCCAGGCGAGTTCGGCGGGGCCCCCGCCCAGCGCCACGCCGCGAACTCCCTCTCCCTGGGCCGGGCAATCCGGGGCCCCCGCCCAGCGCCACGCCGCGAACTCCCTCTCCCTGGGCCGGGCCGCCCTCGAGGGGCCCCTCACACCGCCAAGAACTCCCTCGCGATCTCGTCGTCGAACTCCGCCACGCTCCCCCGCCGCACGATCCCGCCGTTATCCATGATGAAGTACTCGCTCGCCGTCGAGAGCGCGAAATCCAAGAACTGCTCGACGAGCAATATCGCCATGTCCCCCTTCTTCCCGAGCCCCTTGATCACCTCTCCGATCTCCTGCATGATCGACGGCTGGATCCCCTCCGTCGGCTCATCCAGCAAGAGCAGCTTCGGCTTCCTCAGCAGCACCCGCGCGAGCGAGAGCTGCTGTTGCTGCCCGCCGCTCAGCGTCCCTGCCGCCCGCGCGTGAAACTTCTTGAGGATGGGGAACATCTCCATCATCTCGTCCAGCGCCGCGGGGCTAGGCGTCGGATCGCTCTTCGCCTCGAAGCCCATGAGCAGGTTCTCTCGCACCGTCAGGTACGGGAAGATGCCTCGCCCCTGCGGCACATAGCCTATCCCCGCGCGCGCCCTGTCGCTCGGCGACCTCGCCGTGAGGTCCGCCCCGTCGAGCGTCACCTTGCCGCGCCGCGGCTTCAGCACGCCCATGATCGCCTTGAGCAGCGTCGTCTTGCCGACCCCGTTGCGGCCCAGCAGGCACGACACCCGCCCTGGCGCCACGTCCAGGCTGACCTGCGACAGGATGCAGCTCTCCTCGTAATAGACCGCGAGATCCTCGATCACCAGCATGCTCGCTACCGCTCCTCCGCCTGCGCCTCTGCCGGCGCCTTGGCCCCGCCCCGCGCGCGCCCCGCGTCGTGCGCCCGCCCGAGGTAGACCTCGATCACCTGCGCGTTGCCCTGGACCTCCTCGACCGGCCCCTCGCACAGCCGCCTGCCGGCGTGCAGCACCGTCACCGTGCTCGCGTAGCGCCGCACGAACTCCATGTCGTGCTCCACCACCAGCACCGACCGCTGCTTCGCGATCTCCTGGACGAGCTCCCCCGTGCGGTCGCGCTCGCGCCGGGTCATCCCCGCCACCGGCTCGTCGAGCAGGAGCAGCTTCGGCTGCTGCACGAGCAGCATGCCGATCTCCAGCCATTGCCGCTCCCCGTGCGCGAGCACCGCGGCCCGCACGTCCGCGCGCCGCCGGAGCCCGACGCGATCGAGCGTCTCGGAGATCTCCCTCTCCTGCGGCGCTGACAGCCCACGGAGCAGCCCCGGCGCGCTCTCCCGGAAGCCCATCGCCGCCTCCAGGTTCTCGAGCACCGTGAGGCTCCCGAACACGGCCGGCGTCTGGAACTTCCGCCCGATCCCGAGCCGCACAAGGGCGTGCTCCGGCAGGCGATTCACCTCCGTGGCCTCCTGTCCGGACTCCCCACCTCCGTGGAACACCACGCGTCCGCTCGACGGCTTCGTCTTGCCGGTCAGGATGTCGAGCAGCGTCGTCTTCCCCGCGCCGTTCGGCCCGATCAGGAACCGGAGCTCCCCGCGCTGGATGGAGAAGTCGAGCTCGTCCAGCACCTTGAAGCCGTCGAAGCTCACCGTCACCCGCTGGACCTCGACGATGTTGCCGCGGCTCATCGCGCTGCTCCTCTCCTCGTCTCCGCGCTCGTTTGCGTGCTCGCTTCCGCTCATCTCCGCGCCTCCCCCTCAGCGACCGGTCGTCGCCGGGGCTTCTGGGCCCGCCGCCGAATCGACCTCATCCCCGCTCGCCGGCCCCGCCGCGCCGCCCGTGTCGCGGCGCGAGAGCCGCGCGGCGTGCCGCTGCAGGAAGCCCGAGACGCCCTTCGGGAGCAGCATGACCGACGCCGCGAAGAGCGCGCCGAAGCCGAGCTGCCACACCTCGGGGTACGACTCGCTCAGCGCGCTCTTGCCCAGGCTGACCAGGATCGCCCCGACGACCGCGCCGATCAGCGTGCCGCGCCCGCCGACAGCCACCCAGGTCACCATCTCGACCGACGGGATCACGCCCATCGAGGAGGGCGAGATGAGGCCGACCTGGCAGACGAACAGCGCGCCCGCGATGCCCGCCATGCCCGCCGACAGCGCGAACACAAGCGTCTTCAGCGTGACCGGGTTGTAGCCGAGGAAGCGCACCCGGTTCTCGTCGTCCCGCATCGCCACGAGCAGGCGCCCGAAGCGCGACTGGGTGAGCTTCCGGCACAGGAGATAGAGCGCCCCGAGGCAGAAGAGCGTCACGAAATAGAGCACCGTCTGCGTCCCGGTCGCCCCCCGCGCGAAGCCGAAGATCGTCTTCAGGTTCGTGATCCCGTTCGTGCCGCCCGTCACCGCCTGCTGGCCGATGAAGAGGATCGACGCGATCAGCGTCAGCCCCTGGGTGATCAGCGAGAAATAGACCCCCTGGACGCGGCTCCGGAAGACGAGATAACCCACCGCGGACGCGATCGCCATCGGCAGGAGGACGACGGCGCAGAGGGCCACGACCGGCGAGCGGAACGGCTCCCAGAAGAGCGGCAGCGCCTCGAGGCCGCTCCAGCTCATGAAATCGGGCAGGCGCGAGCCGGACGTCTCCAGCTTCAGGTACATCGCCATCGCGTAGCCGCCGAGGCCGAAGAAGAGCCCCTGCCCGAGGCTCAGCATCCCGCCGTAGCCCCAGATGAGATCGAGCCCCAGGGCGACGATGGCGTACGTGAGGAACTTGCCGAGCAGGTTCAGGCGGAAATCGGAGAGCACGAGCGGCGCGACGAGGAGCGGCAACGCGACGGCGAGCGGCGCTCCCCAGGTCCAGACGAACGTGCGAAGGGCAGAGTCTCGAGGGGCCATGTCCGTGTCCTCTCCTATCGTGTGCGCAGGGCGAGCAGGCCTGTCGGACGCCACTGCAAGAAGGCGATCACCAGCGCGAACACGAGCGCCTTGCCGAGCGACGCGGTCGTCGAGAGCTCGAGCAGCGTGTTCGCGACGCCGATCACGAGCGCGGCCACCACCGTGCCGGGCAGCCGCCCGAGGCCCCCGAGGATGACCACCATGAAGGCGTCGACGATGTAGTTCGTCCCGAGCGACGGGCCGATCGAGCCGAGCTGCGTCAGCGCGCACCCCGCGATCCCGGCGAGCCCGGCGCCCAGCGCGAACGTCGCGGCGTCGACCCGGCGCGCGCGGACGCCGAGGCACGAGGCCATCTCGCGGTTCTGCATGACGGCCCGCAGCCGCCTGCCGCCCGCGGAGCGGTGCAGGTACGTGTAGACCGCGGCGATGCACGCGATCACGAGCGCGATGAGGAAGACCCGCTTGTAAGGCAGCTGCACGCCGCCCGACAGCGCCACGCCGCCGCTCAGCCACGACGGGCTCGAGACCTGCACGTTGGACGCGCCGAACAGGCTCCGCGCGGCCTGCTGCAGCACGAGCCCGACCCCCCACGTGGCGAGCAGCGTGTCGAGCGGCCTGCCGTAGAGGAAGCGGACGATCGTGAGCTCGAGCACGAGCCCGAGCACGCCGGCCACGAGGAACGAGGCCGGCAGCGCGAGCAGGAACCAGAGCCCGGCCTCGGTCCCCCCGACGAGCGGCGCGACGTGGTGCCCGATGACGTACGTCGTGTAGGCCCCCGCCATGATGAACTCGCCGTGGGCCATGTTGATCACGTTCATGAGCCCGAAGGAGAACGCGAGGCCCATCGAGATGAGCAGGAGGATCGAGCCCAGGCTCAGGCCGTTGAAGGCGTGGAGGAGAACTTCGTTCATTCTAGAGCACCCAACCGATCGAGACGCCGCGCACAGTGAGGTTCGGGCCGTGGAGGCGCGGAGGGCATCCTGACGGGCCCCCGCGCCCTCCCTGGCTCCGTGATCCGGGCTTCGGGCTTCGCGCTCGCGGCCCGCTACTTCGCGGCCAGCTCCTTCGCCCAGGGGTACGCGCTCAGGTACGGATCCGGCTGGACCGGCTTGCCCGAGCTCCACACCTCGTCGATGAGGCCGTCCTTCCGGACCGCGCCGATGCGGACCGTCTTCCAGGTGTGCTGGTTCTTCCCGTCGAGCCGCACCAGGCCCTCGGGCGCGTTGTACTCGATGCCTCCCGCCTTCACGGCCTCCTTCACCTTGGCGACCTCGGTCGACTTCGCCTTCTCGACGGCCATCTTCCACAGGTAGACCCCGAAGTAGCCCGCCTCGATGGGGTCGTCCGTGACGCGCGTGGCGCCGTATTTGGCCTTGTACGCGTCGACGAACTTCTTGTTCTCGGGGGTGTCCGTCGTCTGGTAGTAGTTCCACGAGACGAGGTGTCCGGCGATGTTGTCGGCGCCGATGCCGCGCACCTCCTCCTCGGCGACGCTCACCGAGAGGACCGGCAGCTTGTCGGCGGTGTAACCCGCGTCCTTGAACTGCTTGAAGAACGCCACGTTGCTGTCGCCGTTCAGCGTGTTGAAGATCGCGTCGGGCTTTGCCGCGGTGATCTTCGTGATGATCGTGCTGACCTCGGTCCCGCCGAGCGGCAGGTACTCCTCACCGGCGAGCTCACCGCCCTTCGCCGCGAGCTGAGCCTTGATGATCTTGTTGGCCGTGCGCGGAAAGACGTAATCGGAGCCGAGCAGGTAAATGCGCTTCTTGCCCTTCTCGAGCAGGTAGTCGACCGCGGGGACGATCTGCTGGCTCGGCTCGGCGCCGGTGTAGAAGATGTTGGGCGACTGCTCCAGCCCCTCGTACTGGACCGGGTAGAAGAGCAGGCCGTTCAGCTCCTCGAACGAGGGCAGCATCGCCTTGCGGCTGGCGCTGGTCCAGCCGCCGAACACGACCGCCACGGCGTCCTGCTGCACGAGCTTCCTGGCCTTCTCGTTGAACGTGGGCCAGTCGCTGGCGCCGTCCTCGACCACGGGCACGAGCTGCTTGCCGAGCACGCCGCCGGCCTTGTTGATCTCCTCGATGGCGAGCAGCGTCGCGTCCTTCACGGCCACCTCGCTGATCGACATGGTGCCGCTCAGCGAGTGGAGCACGCCGACCTTGATGGATCCGCTGTCCGAGGCGGGCGCCACGGGCGCCGTCCCGGGCGCCGGAGCCTCGTCGTTCGCCTTGCCGCAGGCAGAGAGCAGGGCCGCGCCGGCGAGCGCCGCCATCGCGACGCAGAGCGCCCGACGCCGAGAGGTGCCCGCCGCCGGCCGATCCTCAACGTCCAACCCAGACGTGTACATATTCAACGCATCCTCCTTGGGTGCCGGGGGCGCGTCCAATGCCCTGCATCGACGCGGCGCGGCGATTCGACTGCACAAGAGCCGTTGGGAGTTCGGGAGCCGGCCAGTGGAGACTCCCGGCTGGACACACCCGATGGACGCCCTGCACAGCAGAACGCGGTCCCCGGACAAGGGCCAGCCACACGACGTCGTGGTGAAAGGCCTTATGCCAAGTGCCATGTTTCGTCGAGGTTTCGTCGACGTGAAATGTCGCCCGGCCGGCAGGCGCCGTGCGTTTTCCGCAGGCCGTTTGGATTTCTGACCACAAAGCGCGTCGAGCGGATCCATCGTTGTTCTCGTTCCGCTCGAGTTTTCGCCCCGGCCACGGCTCCGGTGTGATGCACCGCACGCGAGGGTGAGGGCGAGGGCGTCGAGCATGGGGCGCCATTGGGCGCGCGCGCACGCGCGGCCTCGCCCGGGGTCGCCACGCCCGATGTCGCTGGAGCCGACACGGTGTGGGGCGCTCTGGCCGCTGCGCGCACGAGCGCTGGGAGCTCCGGCGGTGTTGCGCGTTATGGCGAGCTGTGGCGAGCCGTAACGACCAGGTGCGCTCTCCAGTGCAGTAAAAAACTTGTATCAAGAGCGGTAAATGGCGAGTACACTGGTAGATGCTGTCTGCGCCCTGTGCTCGGTCGACACGGAGGGCAGGCGGGGTGGAGCCTATGAGAAGCACGAATCACTTGCCCGGCGAGACGGATGGCCGATCCACGAGCGGCGGAGCGGCGCCGGACGGCGTCGCAGCCGGGCCGCGGGACGAGAACTCGGTGGTGATCTCCCTGAGCGCGCTGCTCGCGGTGGAGAAGGACGCCTCCGCCAGGAGCGGCGGGCGGGCCGAGCACGGCGCGAGGAGCGCCGGGACGGCGGATGGCCATGGGGCCGCCTCAGGCGACGGAGAGCGCAGCAGCTACCTCGAGATCTTTCCGTTCGGCGTGCCTTCCGAGCTGCCGGCGTTCAGGCCGCCGGATCTCACGCCCGTGCCCTCCGAGGTCCCGATCGACCTGCGCCCGCCGCGCGCGCGGCGGGCGGCCGGCGTGCGCTACGGAATCGCGGGCGCCCTCGGGGCAGCGGTTATCGCCGGCGCGGTGTGGCTCGGCGCCCCGCGTGAGACGCTCCAGGCGGCCGCGCAGCCCGGCGTGCGGCACGCGGCGAGCGCGGCGCTGGCGCAGCTGCCGAAGGTGGAGGCAAAGGCCGCGGCCGCGCCCGCCGAGGCGCCTCCGGCCAAGAAGAAGAAGGGCGACAAGACGCGCGAGCGCGGGGCGAAGGCCCCACCCGCCGCCCCCGCTGCCGGGGGCAAGGTGTCGGCGAAGCGCGCCGCGGAGAGCCGTGGACCGGCGACCGCCGCGCCGCCTGCGAGCCCGGGCGGCGCGCGCACAGCGGGCGACCCCTGCAAAGGCGACCTCGACTGCGCGATGCGGCGCGCCGCGGGCGGCTCGTAACACCGCCCGCGCAAGCAAAAGGGCCGAGAGCTCGCCGCCGCTCCATCGAAACCTCGATCGTTCGGAGCGCGACAGGCCACCAGCGAGCTCCGGCGGGCGCCTCCTGTCTCACCTTTGCTGTTGAGGTCGCCCGCGTGCCCAGCGCGTGCCCCTGGAGCAGGTTATCCACGCGGAGCCGCTTGATCTCCCGCTCCTGCCCTGTGCTAGGGTCTGCTCCTGTTGCACAAAACTGCTGACAGCCGATCTGTCCCGGTGGATTGCGCGCACATTGTGCAGAGACATGCGTGCTCCTCGCGCGACCGCTTGGGGCGCAGAGGCGCAGCTGTAGGCACGAAGCAGATACCATCACGTAAAATTCTGGTGTAGGAACAGCGCCCGGCGCCGACGGTGGCGTTGATGTGCACAGGAAGCGTGGCCCGGCGACGTCGCTCGACGTGTAGTGCCGAGTTACGAGCCGCGCGGCGCGACCCTACTCGTCTGGAGGTGGATTCATGAAAGCTTTCGGTTTCGCAGCGATCCTGATCAGCGTGGGTATGATGGCGGCCTGTACGGTCACGAGCGGTGATGGCGACACGAGCGGCGACGGCGGCTCGGGCGCCTCGGGCTCGACCACCACGTCGTCGGCCACCACGGGCGAGGGCGGATCAGGTGGGACGGGCGGGGGCGAGGGCGGCGGCGGGACCGGCGGGGCCAACGTTTGCGCCGAGGAGACCGGCGACGAATGCATGGATTGCTGTGTCACCGAGCACTCCGCCGAGGCGGAGGCGCTGGGCAAGCTGCAATACTGGTTCTGTGGTTGTGCGGCGGAAGCGCCGTGCGCTGCAGACTGCGACACAACGGATGCCACGAGCGATGTTTGCGGGGATGAGGCGATCAACCCGGACGTCGAGAACTCCGCCTGCGATATCTGCATCGCCCAGGCGGCGGAGGAGTGCTACATCGCGGCGGAGGCGGCCTGTGCGGACGCCGACGACTGCAAGGCGCTCATGACCTGCGGCGACGCCTGCCAGTAGTCGGTTCGGGCTCGGAGGCCCAGCCAACCGGACAGGACAGGCGAGCTCTCGCAGCGCGCCTGTCCTGTTTCATCTCGTGCTCGCGCGAACGGCGCGGATCGCCGCCCGGCGCGCACCGCGGTCGTGCCGCGCGCCAGAGACCCTGCCGGGCATCTCGAGGGCGGAGCTAGCGGGCCAGTCGGAGCAGCAGGATGTCGGCCGCTGTCGACTGCGCCGTGGCGCCGTCGAGGTCCACGCTGCCCTCCACGGTCCCGGCGAGCAGGACGTGGTCGGGGTCCACGAACGACGCGACACCCGCCGCGGACCGGCGCCCGCCGCCGCTCCGGGCGCCCGGGCCGAGCCGCTTGGTCCAGACGTGGCGCCCCCCGGCATCGAACCGCGCCACGACGATCTCGCTGTCGCCGCCGGCGCCGTCGAGCGGCCCCCCGCCGAGGTGGGTCGGGCCATCGACGTCGCCCGCCAGGACGAGCCCGCCGTCCGCCTCGAGCGCGAGGCGCGGCGGCCGCTCCGCGGGGTAAGCCAGGCTGAAGCGGTGCTCTCGCGCAGGCCCGAGCTCGGCCACGAACGCCGACATCCCCTCCGAGAACAGCTCGCCGCCGCCCAGATCGAGGATCCCCTCGAAGGTCCCGCTCAGCGCGATCGCGCCGTCCGGCCCGATCTCGATGTCGCCGCCGCGCTGCAGGCGGCCGTCCCCGAAGGCCAGCGACGCGATGTGCTCGCCGCGCTCGTCGAGCTTGGCCAGGAACACGTCGCTCATCCCCCTGGACAGGAGCCGGGGCGCGTTGTCGCCGAGCTGGAGCTCGCCTTCGAAGGTGCCTGTCATGACCACATCCCCGCGCGGGTCCACCGCCACACCCGTCGGCTCCTGGTTCCCCGCGCCGCGGAGCTCCCGCTTCCAGAGCAGCTCGCCCGACGTGTCGAGCTTGGCCACCGCCACGTCGGTCCCGCCGGGGTCCGTCAGCGTCGACACGACGACGAACTCGCCCCGCGCCGAGGCCGCGATGTCCTGCGGCCTGCCGAGGAGCATCGCGCTCCACTGTGGCTCGCCCAAATTGTCCAGCTTGATCACGAACCCCAGCGGCGCGTCGGCCGTGAGCCACACGTCGTTCATCTTGCCCACGAGCTCGCCCGTGATCGCGACATTGCCCTCTGGATCCACCGCGAGCGCCTGCAGGGAGCCTCGCCCCTCGGTGACGAACCGACGCATCCACGCCACCGTGCCGTCCGGATCGAGCCGCGCGACGAAGACGTCCTGCTCGGCGGCGGTCGCGAACTGCCCCGCGCCGAGATCGAGGGAGCCCGCGAACTCGCCGCCCAGGATCGCGGAGCCGCCGGGGCCCGCCGCGAGCGCGCGCGCCCGCTCCTGGCCCGCGCCGCCGAGGAGGGCGCCGAGCGGTCCGCCGGGGAGCACCGCGCCGCAGTCCCATCCGCCGTTGCAGTCCTCGTCGGCCGGCGTGCTGCAGTCCTCGACCCGCGGCGTGACCTCGCCGGCGCAGGCGCCCCACCGGCTGTCGAGCCCGCACGTCCGCTGGCCGGCGCGGCACGCGCCGACGCCCACGGTGCCCGGCGGTCCTCCGTACGGGCACGGCTCGACGGTCCCGGGGGCGCAGGCGCAGACGGCGCTGCCGCCGTCGGCCGCGGGATCCTCGGGCCGGCCGCCGTCGCCGTCCGCCTCGTCGATCGCGCCGTCGCAGTCGTCGTCGGCCGCGTTGCCGCAGCGCTCCGGCGCAGGCGTCACCTCGCCCTCGCAGGGGCCGTAGCCGTCGCCGGCGGCGTTGCACCGCATGAGGCCGGTCTGGCAGGCGCCGATCCCCTCGGTCGCCGGCGGCCCGCTGTAGCAGGCGATGGTCGAGAGCGGCGCGCAGCCCTCCTCCACGAGGATGCCGTCCTCGAGCCCGAGCAGCGCGTTGCAGCCGGCGCAGCCGAGCGCCACGAGGGTGAGCCGCGGGCCGAGCCCGGTCGTGCCGCGCGCGCCCACGTCAATAACTCCCGCCCACGACGAGGGAGAACCCGCCGGGGCCGGCGGCGGCCGCCGCCGTGGCGCGGCGCGAGGGCGGGCCGGCGGCGCTGGGCGGGGCCGTCCAGAGGAGCAGGCCGGCCGCGAGCAGCGCGGCGGTGCCGGTCGAGAACGCGATCGTCGAGGCGGTGCCGGCCTCCTGCGCGTCCTCGCGCAGCGAGACCCCGACGGCGTCGCAGCGGCTCCGCGCGTCGCAGTGGCCGCGGTTCGAGGCGTCCCTGCGGGCGATCGCCTCGGCGCCGAACACGGCGCCAAGGCCGAGCCCGACGAGGCCGGCGCCGCCGCTCGCGAGCGCGATCACGCGCTGCGCGCGCCCGGCGCCGGCGCCGCCTCCGCGGTCGTCGATCGGCAGGACGGGAGGCGCCTGCGTCCTCTGACCTTTCGGCGCGGCGGCGAGCGCGCGCGGGGGCGGCTCTTGCGCCAGGAGGAGGGGCACGTCGATGACGACGCTCGCGCCGTCGGCCGGGACGACGCGCTCGACCGACCAGCGCTTCCTGCCGGGCGCCTGCGCCTCGATCGTGTGTGTCCCCGGGTCGACCGGGAGCGCCTGGCCCCACTGGGAGGGCAGGAGCAGCACGCCGTTGCGGCGGATCTCGAGCCCCGGCGCGGCGCTCCCGGGGAGCACGGCGATCGCCATCCGCGAGAGCCGCGGCTCGAGCGCCGCCGCGAGCGCGGCCGCGCGCGCGGCGCGGGGGTCTCCCGCGCTCTTCGCGATGGCCGCGGTCTCGCTGAAGACGTTCCAGGCGCCCGCGGTCCTGCCTGTGCGCGCGAGGCACTCGCCGAGCCGCAAGAGGAGGTTGAGGGCGGTCGGATCGAGCGTCCGGCCCTGCTCGAGCATGGCACACGCCTCGGCGATGCGGCCCGCCTCGAGCAGGCGCGTCGCGGCCTGATAGAGCGCGAGCACCTGCTCCTTGTGTCCGCCCGGCTGTCCCGGGTCGGGTCTGGGCTGCTCCAGGGTGGGCTGTCCCAGGTTGGGCTGTCCCAGGTTGGGTTTGGCCTGTCCCGGGTTGGGCTGTCCCAGGTTGGGTTTGGCCTGTCCCGGGTTGAGCCGTCCCGGGTTGGGGCTGGCCTGTCCCAGGTTGGCCTGTGCCAGGTTGGGGCTCGTCTGTGCCGTGTCGGACTGCGCCGGACCGGGCTCGCCGGCCTGGCCGCCCGCCGGCGCGAGCGACAGCGACAGGGCCGCGAGGGCGGACGTGAGTCCGCGCGGGCGCGAGCAGCAGGGGATCTTCGGCAGGGCTCCTCGGGGCATGGCGATCACCACGGGCTGTCCGGCGCGCCCGCCGGCGTCGCCCCTTCAGCGCCGCCGCCGGGCGCCGCCACGAGGGACGGCGCGCCTGCCGCCGCGCCCCGGACGGGCGCCGGCGTATTCGCCGCCGTCCGCATCGCGGCGCCAGCGGCGGGCGCCGGTGAGGACCCGGATGCGTGCACCCCGCGCGCCGGCGCGCGCTGCGAACTCCCCGCGTTCGCCCGCGCGGGCGGCGCGGCCCTCGTGGACAGGACGGCGCCGTCCCCGCCGCGCGCGGCCGGGCGCGCGCCTCTGGCGTCGGCCTGGGGCGCGTCGCACGCGCTGGCAGCGCCGTCGTGCAGCGCGCCTTCGGCCGCGTCATCGGGCCCCTGGAATGACCTGGCTGCCACCGCGTTCCCCTTCGGCCCCGCGGCGAGCCCCTGCGGCACGCCCGCGAGGTGCTGGGCGCCGGCGCCGTCGGCCCAGGTCAAACCCGCCGCCCGCGGCCACCCGGGCGACAGGAGGATCGCGGCCAGCGTGGCGCTCGCGGAGACCGCGCCGGCCGTGGCCGCCAGCCAGGTTCGCCTGGGGCGGCGGCCCTCGCGCCTCGTCTCGGCCGGCCCGGAGGCCGTCGTGGGCGGCCGAACGGAGGCCGCGGCCGGCCGAGCGGAGGTCGTGGGCGGCCGCGCGGCGGTCGTGGGCGGCCCATCGTCCAGCCACGTGAACGTCGGCTGGCTCCGGTGCACCCCCGTGGGCAGCGTCGCGTCGGGCGCTCCGCGCAGCGCGAACGGCGCGAGCGCGACGGCGAGCTCGCGGGCCGAGGCCGGGCGGCGCGTCCGGTCCTTCTCGAGGCAGCGCATCACGATCTCCTCGAACCCCTCGGGCAGATCGGCGCACGCGCTCCGGAGCGGCCGGGGCGCCTTCTCCGACACGACCAGCACGAACTGCTCCAGCGTCTCCGCGCCGAACGGCAGCGTGCCGCTCACGAGCTGGTACAGCACGACCCCGAGCGCCCACAGATCCGCGCGCAGATCGATGTCCTTGGGCGTCAGCATCTGCTCCGGCGCCATGTAGCGGCGGGAGCCCATGACCGACCGCGCCGTCGTCATCTCGAGCCCGTCGTGCTCCGGCTTCGTGCTCATGAACTTCGCGACGCCGAAGTCGAGCACCTTGAGGAGCGGCGTGCCGTCGGTCCGGTACGTCAGGAACAGGTTCGCGGGCTTGAGGTCCCGGTGCACCATCCCGAGCGCGTGCGCCTCGGTCAGGGCAACGCAGGCCTGACGGACGTACTCCGCCGCCTCGTCGACCGGCAGCCGCCCGCGGCGCTCCAGGATCGAGCGGAGATCGTTGCCCGACAGGTGCTCCATCACGATGTACGGCACCGGCAGCGCGATCCCCGGCCTCGGGGCGAGCGCGCCCAGGTCGTAGATCCGCGGCACGTGCTCCGTCTTCATCCGGAACATCCCGCGCGCCTCGCGCTGGAACCGCCTCAGCAGCGCCGCGTTGCCGCAGTGCTCCGGCCGCATGAATTTGACGGCCACCAGCTCGCCCAGCGACAGGTGCCGCGCCGCGACGACGGCCCCCATCCCCCCGATGCCGAGAGGCCGCTCGACCCGGTAGCGGTCTGCGATGACCTCGCCGCAGTGCACGGGCACCACTCCCTCTTCATCGCTCACCACGCGCCCCCCCACTCCGTCGCTCTGAGATTGCAGACCGGCCAGCCACGATCTCGGACCGGATGGTTCCTTGCAGGGCCGCGCTCGACGCGCTCGCCGCAGGTCTCTGGTGAGATTCGATTCTCCGGAGAGGCGATACGTCGCGTCGTCTGTCGAATTTTCCGGCGCTCCTGTGGGCGCGTGGAGGTGCGTTTCATCTGCCGAGGGCGATCCGAGGGCGCCTCCGCCCTGCACGCGCCGTCGCGCCGGAGGCCGTGATGGGTCGCGCGAAGGCCGCGCCGGATTGAAGTGTCCCGGTTCCTTTCTGCCGTCCTCTGCGATACAGACGTGCCGTGTCCGCCTCTCCCGCCCTGGTCTGCCGCGGCCTGGTCAAGCGTTACGGGGACGTCGTGGCCGTGAACGGGCTCGACCTCGAGGTGCGGCGCGGCGAGTGTTTCGGCCTGCTCGGCCCGAACGGCGCGGGCAAGACGACCACGGTGGAGATCCTCGAGGGGCTGACCCGCCCCGACGCCGGCGAGGTCGAGGTGCTGGGCGAGCGCTGGGTGGGGGACGGCATCGCGCTGCGCGCCCGGCTCGGCATCCAGCTCCAGGAGACGCGCTTCCCGGACAAGCTCCGGGTCGGCGAGGTGATCGCGCTGTTCCGCAGCTTCTACCCGCGCGGCATCGAGCCGGAGCAGGCGCTGCGCCGGGTGGCCTTGCAGGAAAAGTCGAGCGCGTTCGTGCGCACGCTGTCGGGCGGGCAGAAGCAGCGGCTGTCGCTCGCCTGCGCGCTCGCGGGCGATCCGGAGGTGCTGTTCCTCGACGAGCCGAGCACCGGCCTCGATCCCGCGTCGCGCCGTCAGATATGGGCCATCGTCGAGGATCTGAAGGCCCGCGGCCGCACGATCCTCCTGACCACGCACTACATGGAGGAGGCCGCGCGCCTCTGCGACCGCGTGGGGATCGTCGATCGCGGGCGGCTGCTCTCGCTCGGCACGCCGGCCGCGCTCGTCGCCTCGCTCGGCGCCGAGCACGTCGTGGAGGTCGAGGTGGACGCGGAGATCGCCGAGGAGGAGCTCATGGGGCTGCCGGGCGTGGAGGCCGTGCGCTCCGCGCAGGGGGCGCTCCGGCTGACGGTGCGCGACGTCGCGCGCGTGCTCCCGCCGCTTCTCGCGCTCTGCGCGGCGCGCGGGGCCGCGCCGAAGCGGCTCGCGACGCACCACGCGAGCCTGGAGGACGTGTTCATGGCGCTCGCCGGGCGGACGCTGCAGACGCTAGCGGACGACGAGGCCGCGTGATGGCGCGGTGGCTCCGCTCCCTGCGCGCCTCGTCGCTCGCGCTCCTCATCCGGGCGCGGGTCGCGGAGTTCCTGCGCGAGCCCGAGGCGATCTTCTGGATGTTCGTGTTCCCGATCCTGCTCTCGTCGGCGCTGGCCGTCGCGTTCAGGGATCAGCCCGCGGAGCCCGTGCGGGTGAGCGTCGAGGAGGGCGCCGGGGCCGAGCCGCGGCGCGCGGCGCTCGAGGCGTCGGGGCAGGTCGTCCCGCGGGTGGTCCCGCGGGCGCAGGCGCAGCAGGAGCTCCGGACGGGCAAGGTCGCGCTTGTCGTGCTCGCCACCGATCCGCCCACGTACTGGTTCGATCCGGCGCGGCCGGAGAGCCGCCTCGCCCGGCTCGAGGTGGACCAGGCGCTCCAGCGCGCCGCGGGGCGCGCCGACGCCTTCCGCCCGGCCGCGCTCGAGGTGACCGAGGCCGAGAGGGGCTCCCGCTACGTCGATTTCCTGGTGCCCGGGCTGCTCGGCATGAACGTGATGCTGACCGGGATCTGGGGGACCGGGGTCGCGATCGTGCAGCAGCGCATGGGCAAGCTCCTCAAGCTGTTCGTCGCGTCACCCATGCCGCGGTGGCAGCTCCTCGCGTCGCACCTCGGGGCGCGGCTCGTGTTCCTGGCGCTCGAGGTCGTGGCCCTGCTCCTGTTCGCGGTCCTCGTGCTCGGCGTGCCGATCGCCGGCTCGCTCGCGGCGCTCGCGCTGGTCGCCGTGGTCGGCGCGCTGGCGTTCGCCGGGGTCGGCCTGCTCACCGCGGCGCGGCCGCGGACCCTCGAGGGCATCTCGGGCCTGGGCAACCTCGTCACGTTCCCGATGTGGATCTGCTCCGGCGTCTTCTTCTCGGCCGATCGCTTCCCCGACGCGATCCAGCTTTTCGTCCAGGCCTTGCCCCTCACCGCGCTGAACGACGCGCTCCGCGGCGTGATGCTCGAGGGGGCGCCGCTCGCCGTGATCGCGCCCGAGCTCGCGCTGCTCGTCATCTGGGGCGTCGCGACCTTCGCGCTCGCCCTCAAGCTCTTCCGCTGGGAGTAGCCGCCGCGCCGCGGCCAGCGCCACAGGGCCACGGTGCGCGAGCTCACCGGCGCACGCTGTGCGCCAATCGATCCCTTGCTCCGCGAGCATGTCAGTCAACCTGCGTCGAGGTGGCGGCGCAGTCCTCGTCAGGCTCGCATGATCCTACCGTGTGTCCATATTTTCTGTTCAGGACATTGACCTTCCAAAGTGGCGCGGTCCTGTAGTCGTGTACGATGACCGCATGAATGAACGGGGGGAGCGGAGCGGCCAACGCCCTCGCACCGCGCCGAGTCTGTCCTTCTGGGTCGCGGGGCCGCTGGCCGTCGCGCTGCTCGTGTTCGTGGGTCCGGGGCTGTGGATCGCGGCGTGGGCCATCGAGGGCGCGATCCTGAAGAACGAGCTGGGCGTCCTCGCGCGGACCCATGACGAGTGGACCCGCCGCATGAACGACCGCCTGATCCAGGCGGAGGCGAGCGTCGCGCGGTACGGCCGCATGCTCACCTCGGCGCTACATGAGGTCGAGGGAGAGACCCCGCAGAAGTTCGACGCCCTCGTCGGGCCGTCGCGGGACGGCGGCATGGTGTCGCGCAACGCGGGCTTCGAGCCCAGGCGAGACGCCATCGTCTGGCTGCCCGCTGGCTACCCGCTCGACGACCGGGAGAAGGTCTTTCTCCTGGAGTTGAAGCGCATGACCGAGCTGTACTCGGCGGGGGCGCCGGGGGAGCCCATCAACACCTGGCTCATCCCCAGGCGGAACGGGCTCGTGATGTACTGGCCCAGCTACACGAGCTACATCGACCAGGTCGACACGACCGTCGATTTCGTCAACTCGGAGTGGACGACGCTCGTGCTCCCGGCGAACAACCCGGAAGGAAAGCCGCGCTGGACGCCGACGAGCTACGACCCGGGGGCGCGCGAGTGGATGGTGAGCGTCGTGGTGCCGTTCTTCCGCGACGGGGTGTTCGCGGGGAGCGCCGGCCACGATGTCACGGTCAACGCGGTGATGGACAGCTTCCGGGAGCTCTCGCTGTATCCGGGGACGGAGCACGCCCTCGTGAGGGGCGATGGGACGGTGCTCGTCTCGAGCGTGCACCAGGACAAGATCCACGGGAGCAAAGGCACGCTGACGGTCGAGTCCATCGGCGACGACGATCTCAAGCGCGCGTTCGAGGCGGCGAAGCGCGACGACGCCGCGGAGGCGCACGTGGTCGGCGGCACGGATCAGCGCGTGATCGTGGCGGCGCGCATCGCGGCGCCGGACTGGGTCCTGCTCACCGACGTCCCTCGCGCGGCGCTGCTCTCGTCGGTGAAGGGGCTGTACTGGGACTACTGGCTGATCGCGGCGTTCTCCATCCTGGCGCTCGTGGCGCTGCCCGTGCTCGTGATCATGCGCGTGACCTTGCCGTCCGTGCGGCAGCTCGTCACGGCGGCCGAGCGGATCCGGGGCGGCGACCTAGAGCAGCGCTTCGAGGCGTCAGGCACCCGGGAGTTCGTGCACATCGGCGACGCGCTGAACGGCATGGCCCAGCAGCTCCGCGAGACGTTCGCCGCCCTGGCGAAGACGAACGAGGAGCTCGAGCAGCGCGTCGAGCAGCGCACCGCCGAGCTCAAGGAGGCCACGGTCGCCGCGGACGCGGCCAACAGGGCGAAGAGCGACTTCCTCGCCAACATGAGCCACGAGCTGCGGACACCGCTCAACGGCATCCTCGGCTACGCCCAGATCCTGAAGCGCTCCAGGAGCCTGGGCGAGCAGGATCTGCGCGGCGTCGAGGTCATCGCCGAGTCCGGCTCTCATCTGTTGACCCTCATCAACGACGTCCTCGATCTGGCGAAGATCGAGTCGCGGACGATGGAGATTCACCCCAACGATTTCCATTTCCCGTCGTTCTTGAACGCGACGGCCGAGATCTGCCGGATCCGCGCGGAGCAGAAGGGGATCGCGTTCGTGTTCAAGCCCGGCCCCGCGCTGCCCGAGGGGGTGCGCGCCGACCAGCGGCGCCTGCGTCAGATCCTGCTCAACCTGCTCGGCAACGCCATCAAGTTCACCGAGAACGGGAGCGTCACCTTCACGGTCGCGGAGGTGCCTGGCGGCTCACGAGGCGCGCGCAAGGATCTCCCGGAGGACGGCGCGAGCCCCGAATCGCGGACCAAGACGCACAGGATACGCTTCGAGATCGAGGACACGGGGACCGGCATCGGCGCCGAGCACCTGGACCAGATATTCCTGCCCTTCAAGCAGGTCGGAGACAAGAGTCGCCACCGCGAGGGCACCGGGCTCGGGCTGGCGATCAGCCAGCGCATCGTCACGCTGATGGGCGGCTCCATCCAGGTCAGGAGCGAGCTCGGGAAGGGCAGCGTCTTCTGGATGGACCTGACGCTCGCCGAGGCGCCCGACTGGACGGACACCGTGAGGCGCACGGAGCAGGGGCAGATCGTCGGCTACAAGGGCGCGCGACGGAGGCTCCTCGTGGTGGACGACAAGCCGGAGAACCGCGCCGTGGTCATCAGCATGCTCGCGACCCTCGGGTTCGAGCTGGCGGAGGCGAACGACGGCCAGGAGGGCCTGGACAGGACGGCGCGCGAGAGGTTCGATCTCATCATCACCGATCTCGCGATGCCCGTGCTCGACGGCTGGGAGATGATGCGCCGCATGCGAAGGGCGCCGGAGCTCGCAGGGACGGTCATCATCGCGTCCTCCGCCAGCGCGTTCATCACCGACCAGGACAAGAGCCTGGAAGCGGGCGCGGACGATTTCCTCGCCAAGCCGCTGCAGATGGATGAGCTGCTCGAGAAGCTCCAGCGACACCTCAAGCTGGAGTGGATCTACGAGCGGCAGGACGGCGCCAGCGAGGAGGCGGAGCCGAGCCCCAGCTCGGGTGTGACCAGCACCCGCGATGTCGTCCTGCCCCCGGACGAGGACCTCAAGGCCTTGCGCGATCTCGCGCGCAAGGGGCTCGTCAATCACATCCAGAAATACGCGGACAAGCTCGAGCTGGGCGACCCCCGGCTCGCGCCCTTCGCCAAGCACCTGCGCGAGCTCTCCGAGGACTTCCGGCTGGAGTCGATAGAAGAGCTCGTCGGCAGGCGCGTCGACGGTGGCGCCCGATGAGGGCGTCGGGTTGAGATCTGTTGTGAGCGCAGTCATCCTCGTGGAGCGTCGCTGGCGCGAAGGGTGAGGTCATCCGTTGGAGAGGGCAGCGTGACGAACGTGAGTGATACCGGAACGGTCCTGATCGTGGACGACGAGCCGCGAAACCTGAGGTTGCTCCGCGACAACCTCTCGGGCTGGGGGTTCGAGATCGCGGCCGCGACGAACGGCCTGCGAGCCATCCAGCTCGCGAAGGAAGTGGCGCCGGATCTCATCTTGCTGGACGTGAAGATGGAGGGGATCGACGGCTTCGAGACGTGCCGGCGGCTCAAGACGGATCCGGCCACGAGCGACATCCCCGTCATCTTCATGACGGCGAGCACGGAGATGAGCGCGGACAAGGTGAAGGGGCTGAACCTCGGCGCCGTGGATTTCCTCCTCAAGCCGTTCCAGAGCGAGGAGCTGCTCGCGCGCGTCCGGGTGCAGACGAAGCTCAGGCAGCTGATGAAGAGCCTCGCGGCGCAGGTCGAGGAGCGCGTCGCCGCCGAGGCGGCGCTGCAGAAGCTCACGCACGAGCTGGAGCGACGCGTGGCGGCGCGGACGGCCGAGCTCGAGCGGGCCCTGGAGGAGCTCACGCAGGCTCAAGCCGCCCTCCGCGAGTCGAACGAGCAGCTGGAGACCGAGGTCGCGCGCCAGACCGAGGAGCTCCGCAGGACGAACGAGCGGCTGAAGCTGGAGCTCACCGAGCGCGAGCGCGCGGAGCTGGCGCGCGCGGCGCTGCAGGAGGAGATCATCCGGGCGCAGAAGGAGCGGCTGGCGGAGCTCTCCACGCCGCTCATTCCGATCACCGAGCGGATCATGGTCATGCCGCTGATCGGGACGATCGACGCCAGCCGGGCGCAGCAGGCGCTCGAAGCGGCGCTGAACTGCGTTCACACGAACCGGACGGACGTCGTGATCATCGACGTCACGGGCGTGACGCTCATCGACTCCGCGGTCGCGACCACGCTGATGGCGACGGCGGCGGCGCTCCGGCTGCTCGGCGCGACGACGGTGATCACCGGCCTGCGCCCCGAGCTGGCGCAAACGCTCGTCTCGCTCGAGATCGATCTCAGCACCGTGGTCACCCGGGGGACGCTCCGGAGCGGCATCGACTACGCGCTGCGACAGGTCCGCTGACGCCGTAATGCCAGCGCGCCTGCGGGGCCGCGCGGGTGAGGCGGGACACCGTGACTCGATATCATGACAGTCACCCTGCGCGACGACGTGGCCCAGAACACCGCCAGCGATAGGGCCGTGATCGCGCGCCCGCTTTTTTGTTGTTAAGCGTGTTTATTTTGCATAGCGTGAAAGCATGCTGCCATCATGCTGTCTGCGCCGTTTCTTGGCTGTCAGCGTAGGTGCTACGGCCATGTCCCTCGCCGCCGCTCTCCCCGCGGCGGCCGCCACGCCGTTCACGACATTCGAATCGGGCCAGGTCCGCCCCCTGGCCCTGTCGTCGAACGGCAAGCTGCTCTTCGCGGTGAACACGCCCGACAACCGGCTGGAGATCTTCCGCGTCGAAGCCAATCGTCTGCAGCTCAAGGCGTCTGTGCCCGTGGGGCTCGAGCCGGTCGCCGTGGCTGCCCGGGGCGACGATGAAGTCTGGGTGGTGAACCACCTGTCCGATAGCGTGAGCGTGGTCGACGTTCGGAGCCCAGAAAGGGCGCGCGTCGTCCGCACGCTGCTCGTGGGTGATGAGCCGCGCGACATCGTGTTCGCCGGGCCGCAGCGCTCGCGGGCCTTCATCACCACGGCCCACCGCGGGCAGAACGCCCCCTTCGATCCGCAGCTCTTGACGCCCGGCGTGGGGCGCGCGGACGTCTGGGTGTTCGACGCGAGGCGGCCCGGGACGTCGCTCGGCGGCACGCCGCTCTCCATCGTGACGCTCTTCAGCGACACGCCGCGCGCGCTCGCGGTGACGCCGGACGGCAGCCGGGTCTACGCCGCCGCCTTCCACTCGGGCAACCGCACGACCGTCATCGACGAGAGCCTCGTGCCGGACGGCGGGGAGGCCGCGGGCGGACTGCCCGGGCCCGACACCAACTTCGAGGGAGTCCCCCGGCCGGAGGTCGGGCTCATCCTCAAGTTCGACGGGGCCCACTGGGTCGACGAGCTGGGGCGCCCCTTCGACGACGCGGTGCGCCTCTCGCTGCCCGACAAGGACGTCTTCGTCATCGACGCGCTCGCCAACCCGCCGCGCCAGGTGGACGGGCCAGGCGGCTTCTTCACGGGCGTGGGGACCGTCCTGTTCAACATGGTCGTGAACCCGGTGAACGGGAAGGTCTATGTGTCCAACACCGACGCCCGGAACGAAGAGCGCTTCGAGGGGCCGGGCATCTTCGCCGGCCACAGCGTGCGCGGCCACCTGCACGAGAGCAGGATCACCGTGCTCGGCCCGGGCGGCGTCGCCCCGAGGCACCTCAACAAGCACATCGATTACAGCAGCTGCTGCGCGCCGGTGCCGAACGTCGAGAGCGAGAAGAGCCTGGCGCAACCGACGCAGATGGCCGTGACGCGCAACGGCGCGACCCTGTATGTCGCGGCGCTCGGCTCGGACAAGATCGGCGTCTTCGACACGGCGAAGCTCGAGAACGACACGTTCGTGCCCAGCGCCGCGAACCAGATCCGCGTCCCTGGAGGCGGGCCGACGGGCCTCGTCCTCGATGAAGACAGGCACCGGCTCTACGTGCTCGCGCGCTTCGACAACGCGATCTCGGTCATCGATACCCGGACCCGCCGCGAGGTCGCGCACGTGCCGATGCACAACCCGGAGCCTCCGAGCGTCGTCCGTGGGCGCCGCGTCCTCTACGACGCGTCGCGGAGCTCGAGCCACGGCGACTCGTCCTGCGCGAGCTGCCACATCTTCGGCGACTTCGACAGCCTCGCGTGGGATCTCGGGAACCCGGACGGCACCGCGGTGGAGAACCCGGGACCGTTCTGCACCGATCTCTTCGGCCAGGACACGAGCTTGCACCCGATGAAGGGGCCGATGACGACCCAGAGCCTGCGCGGCATGGCGAACCACGGGCCGATGCACTGGCGCGGCGACCGCACGGGCGGCCATGATGCGCCCACGTCCCAGCCGGGCAGCGGGGTGTTCGACGAGCGGGCGGCGTTCAAGAAATTCAGCGCATCGTTCGTCGATCTGCTCGGGCGACACGAGACGATCTCGGAGGAGGAGATGGACGATTTCACGGACTTCATCCTCCAGGTCACGTATCCACCCAACCCCATCCGCGCGCTCGACGACTCGCTCACGCCCGATCAGAGCGCGGGGCGCGACTTCTTCGGGGGGCCCGTGTCGAGCATCCTCGGCGCCTCGTGCATCGGGTGCCACGCCGTCGACCCCGACGCCAACCCCGACGACTTCGCGCCGGGCTTCTTCGGCAGCGACGGCGGATCGGCCAACGCCAACGAGACCCAGCTCTTCAAGGTCCCGCACCTGCGCAATCAGTACCAGAAGGTCGGGATGTTCGGCATGGCGGAGTCGTTCGTGTTCCCGTTCGGCGGCTCCAACGCGCACATGGGCGACCAGGTCCGCGGCTTTGGCTTCCTCCACGACGGCGCCGTCGATACGCTCGTCCGCTTCAACGCGTTCTCCGATTTCGTCCAGACGCCGGAGAACCCCGGCGGCTTCCCCGTCGACCCCGAGGGGGAGCTCCTGAAGCGCCAGGTGGCGGAGTACATGCTGGCGCTGGAGTCGAACCTGAAGCCCATCGTGGGCCAGCAGATCACGCTCACGCCGTCGAACGCGGCGGTGGCCGGCCCGCGCGTCGATCTGCTCGTGGCGCGCGCCGACGCCGGCGACTGCGATCTCGTGGTCAAGGGCTGGTCCCACGGGGACGAGCTGGGCTTTGTGTACACCGGCGATGGCCGCTTCGACGCCGACCGCGCGCGCGCGCAGTGGCGGTCGGACGGCGAGCTCCGCTGGCTGGCCACGAGAGGCGGGAGCGAGCTGACGTATACCTGCGTGCCGCCCGGGTCGGGCGAGCGCATCGGCGTCGACCGCGACGGCGATGGCTTCCTCGACGGTGACGAGCGGGACGCCGGCAGCGACCCGGCCGACCCGGAGAGCGTTCCGCGACGGGGACCGCACCCGCACCCGCACCCGCATCACTGAGCGGAACGATCGCGCCTGCGCGCTCACCCGCCCATCGACCGGTGAGCTGCCGCGGACGGGTGCTTCCCTGACAGCAATGCTTCCGCAGCGCTGGTGGTCCGTTGCTGCCCTCGCAGCACGTCGCGGGGGCAGGGGAGGGGCGGCGCTTCGATCTCCGCCGCTGCGCCCGTGGCTCCGGCGCCGGGCACGGCGCTTGCGCTCTTGGCGTGGTGAGCGCGTGGTGAGCGCGTGGTGATCGCGTGCGGCGGTCGCGCGGCGACGTGCCCGTGCGCGCACGTGAAGGACCGAGACCGAGGACACCCCATGAGCGACAATCAGCGGAAGATCCGTTTGGGCGCCTTTTTGCCTGGCGCAGGCCACCACGTGGCGGCCTGGCGGCACCCGCAGGCGCAGGCGGACGGAGGCATCAACTTCGCGCATTACAAGCGCATTGCGCAGGCGGCGGAGCGGGCCAAGTTCGACGCCGTGTTTCTGGCGGACGGGCTCGCCTTGCAGAACCGGCCCGGAGCGCAGGGCCGCACCGCTTATGGGGCCAGCTTCGAGCCGGTCACCTTGTTCTCCGCGCTCGCGGTCGTCACCGAGCGCATCGGCTTCATCGCCACCGCGTCCACCACGTACGAGGAGCCTTACCTGCTGGCCCGCAAGTTCGCCTCGCTGGACCATATCAGCCAGGGGCGTGCAGGCTGGAACGTGGTCACCACCGGCGGGGGCGAGGCGGCGGGGAACTTCGGGCTCGACGCCCACCCCGACCACGCGCAGCGCTACGTCCGCGCGCGCGAGTTCGTCGACGTGGTCACCGGCCTGTGGGACAGCTGGGAGGACGACGCCTTCCTCCGCGACAAGGCGTCCGGGGCTTACTACGATCCGGCAAAGCTGCACACGCTCGATCACAAGGGGAAGTTCTTCTCCGTTCGAGGGCCGCTCAACATCCCGCGCCCGCCCCAGGGACACCCGGTGATCGTGCAGGCGGGATCGTCGGAGGCGGGCAGGGAGCTCGCGGCCGAGACCGCCGAGGTGATCTTCACCGCGCAGCAGACGCTGGAAGACGCGCAGGCCTTCTACGCCGACGTCAAAGGCCGGATGGCCAAGTACGGGCGGCACCCCGACCAGCTGAAGATCATGCCGGGGGTGTTCCCCGTGGTCGCCAGGACGGAGTCGGAGGCCAGGGCGAAGTACCAGGAGCTGCAGGATCTCATCTTGCCGGAGGTCGGGCTGTCGCTGCTCTCGGGCCTGTCGGGCGGGGTCGATCTGTCCGCGTATCCGGTGGACGGGCCGCTCCCCGAGCTGCCCGAGACCAACAACAACAAGAGCCGGCAAGCGCTGATGTTCGACATCGCGCGCAAGCGCAACCTGTCCATCCGGGAGCTCTACCTCTGGGTGGCTGGAGCGCGCGGGCACTGGACGATCGTGGGCTCGGTGGAGCAGATCGCGGATCAGCTGGAGGCGTGGTTCACGCAGGGCGGCGCCGACGGGTTCAACGTGATGCCGCCGTGGCTCCCGGGCGGGCTGGACGACTTCGTCGAGCTGGTGATCCCGGAGCTGCGGCGGCGGGGGTTGTTCCGAACGGAGTACGAGGGACGCACGCTGCGGGAGAACCTCGGGCTGGCGCGGCCGGCGAACCGCCACGCGGCGGGCGCCAAGCCGAGGGCCTCGGCGGCCTGAAGGCGCATCCTTCGTGCAAGGGGCGCCCTGCCCAGAGCCAGGGCCAGTCTCCAGATTCCCAGTAAGCAGAAGGTGCACGCAAGCGCGACCAAGACAGCGTAGTTGCAGAGCGTCTTCTCGCCGCGTGCGGCGAAGCGGCGGAAGCCCTTGAGCGGGTTGAACTGGCACTCGACGGCGAAGCGCTCCTTGTACCGGGTACCGGAGGCGGTCGTGGGGGAGCACGGGGATGCGGCCAGCGTTGAGCGGGATGGCGACGATCGAGCCCATCGCCTCGATCTGGGCGCGGATGGCGTTCGAGTCGTAGGCCCTGTCGGCGATGAGGCATCCCGGCGCGGAACCCTCGATGAGCATGGGGGCGGGCTGGGTGTGTGGCGTTGCCCTTGGTGAGCTCGAACTCGAGGGGCAAGCCCAGGGCGTCGACGATCCGATGGATCTTGGTGGAGAAACCGCTTCGGGATCGACCCATGCCTTGCCACTGCGGCCCCCTTTGGCGCCCGCAGCGTGCTGATGGGCGGGGTCGTGAGCGACCCGCTTGATGGAATGCGGTCGAGGAGCCGGGCGGCAGCCCCACGCCGCGGCCTTGTGCGAACTGGGGGCTCGGCTTCACTCGCCGGAGGCTTCCTCGGTGCCAGGCAAACCTTGCTCGATCGCGCTCGGCAGACGCGAAGATCGGCCTTACAGACGCCACAGACCCCTGTAGTATCGTCCACATGCTGGCACCTCAGGGGGCGCGGCCACGACAGGCTGGCGGCGCTGTAGGCAAACCAACCACGGCGGTGCTGGATGGGGACACCCGTGGGGGAGCACGGCAGGGCTCGGGCGAACGGGCTCGGCCGGGCCCTGCTCTGCGCTAAGCGGAACCAGGTCGAATGGAATCGACTGGGCTATCGAATGATAGTTGGATGGTTCAGACGAGCCGCCCAGTCAACTATCTCGGGATGACAGCGACAAGACGCATCGCTTGTCATCACCAGTGCTAATGGCGTCACTATATCACAAGCATGAACCCTCGATCGCCTTCCGAAGCCATTGCCATACTCCTCGATCGCTACCGGAAACTGCCCGCGGACGGACTGAATGAGGCCAACACCCGTATTCAGTTCGTGAACTACATCCTTGAGCACGTGCTTGGTTGGCGTATTGAGGACTTTAATGCCGAGGAGTATGTGGACGCAGAAGGGGCCTCCGACGATGAAAAGAAGCGTGAATGGCTAGATTATCATCTGCGGTCGGGGGAAACCATCCGGCTCGTGGTTGAGGCCAAGCGCATAGGTAGCACATTCTCTCTCCCGGCAAATAGGGTGCAACGAAAAATCCCACTTCGCCAGCTCCTAAAGAACAACAGCAAGCCAATTTCTGAGGCGATCCGCCAAGCGCAGAAGTATTGCCTGAAGGTCGGCACGCTTGGTTTTGTCGTCACAAACGGCTTCCAGTGGATCGCATCGGTCGCCTTTGCGCATAATGTTCCCGCCGACAAGATACAGGCGGCTGTATTCTACAACCTCGAAGATATTCAGAGCAACCTGCAAGAATTCATTGATCTCCTTTCCCCTCCTGCGATTGCTGACCAATCGCTAATGACACATGCAATCGCTGGTGGAAGCCTTGCCCCGACTTTCGCTCGCCGCCTCAATCAACTGCTGCGTCCTGGGGAGCCGCAGGGCAAGAACTACCTTGCGCAGCCGCTCCATGTTCTCATGAACATCTGCTTCGCTGATCTCACCGACGCGGATCACGCGGAAATGCTGGAGCGTTGCTACGTGTCCAGCGAAGCGGCTGATGGTTACCTGACACAACTTGAGTCCTTTGTCGGCACGACACTCCCTCATGGAGTCGCGCCAGCTGGTAAGATCGATCGTGGAACCTTTGACACTGGACCATTCACTGAGGACTACCGCAACGCTGGGGCATCGGTCCTTCTTATTGGACGGGCTGGTAGCGGGAAGTCCACATTTCTTGCGATAACTCGTAAGCGACTAGAGCAGAAATTTGGCAAGACCGGCTGGGTATTACTTCACGTGGATCTCTATGCTCGAACTCAAACGCACGCCACGAACTTTGATCATGATCGCATGATCGCGGACATTTGCGGCGATCTTCTTGTTCAAGCAGAGGAGCGATACCCAAATCTAAATCCATTCGATCACGAGCATCTAAACGAAATATTTGCTGGCGAGATTCGTCGTCTCCGTACTTCTCTCTCCGCGTCAGCTCGAAGCGCTGACGCGCTCCAGTTGCGGATCGATGAGCTGATTCAAGGGCACATTAGAGATCCACATTCACATCTCAAAGCGTACCTGGGTTATCTTCGTAGAAAGAATGTGTCTGCTACAATACTGCTCGACAATGTTGATCGTGGAACGGAAGAGTTTGAGCGAGTTACCTTTCAGTTGGCTCAAGCGCTTGCGCTTAACACTAAGGCTACCGTCGTTACGTCTCTCCGGGATACGACTTACCACAACGGGAAGGTGCTCGGGTTCTTGGATGTCGGGCGACACATCGCTTTCTCTGTCAGTCCACCGCCGTTTACGGAAGTTGTTCGGCGCCGCTTTGAGTATGCCCGCGAGAGGCTTCGCGTCGACACTCGACTTAGTGTTCGATTCGAGCGGGCTCTGGCTGGTATGCCATCGGAGCGAGTGTACGACTTTGCGAACATTCTCGCAGAGATGATCTTGGGTGATAATCGGGACATTCAAGAGTGTATTAGTTTTCTTGCTGGAACCAACATTCGTCGAGCGCTAGAGTTGCTTGAAGACTTCAGTACGAGTCCGAATACAGATCTTGATAAGCTGTTTCAGCAATATCAGCGCGCCGAGAAACGTCAGCGATTTGAGTTTGGGACGCCAATTGATGCATTTCTCAGATCGATTATGCTGATGCGCTCGTTACGGTACTCTGAATCGGCTTCTAGGATTGCAAACCTGTTCCAGGTGTCTCAGCGGCTGCTTGTGAGTCATTTTACTGCGATACGAATTTTGCAGTTCTTGTCTTGGCGCGCTAATCAGGTGCGGGAAACAATGGATATTCCCGTTGATGATCTTGTTGGGCATTTGGGCGCAATCGGTCACAGTTCGGTTAATGTTGTTGAGGTTCTGAATCATCTGGGTAAATTTGGGCTTGTTGTGTCGCTCTCCCAGCCGGAGCCGCCTTGGTCAAGAAAGGACGTTGTGCGACTGGGTGCGGCGGGGCGCTACTATCTTGATGAGTTGATGTATAGTCGGGAGTATGTTAGAAATGTTGTGGATGATACGTATTTATACGAGGAAGCAACTCTAAAATCGATTGAGCTTTTGCACCACGACCGAGATAAGGCGTGGCCGCAGCGGGCCGAAGAGAAGGCTAAGATGCTTCTTCTGTACCTCGCGCGTCGCGAGCATGAGGAGCTGAATCGCATTGGCATTTCCGCGTCGCGGCCACCCTGGTTGAAGCCCGTGATTGAGGATATCGGTACGCGACAATTCGGTCCGTCGTTTGCTGCTGCGTTTCGATCGCATCAAGGGCCTTCCAAAGGGGCAGGCAGTGGTTCTGTTGGGCAGACGGATGGAAGAGTTCGAGGAACGAAGGGCTCGCGCCCTCCACCGCGCGGGTAGCGAGGACATGTTGACCATCCCACTCTGCATGCAGCTGACGGGCGCTTCGTGCCCGCTGATGCTGGCGTTGGGCAGACACGATGATCTGAAATGAGTTCGCGTGACCACATCAAGCAGGTTTTGGCGAGCACGGTCTCGGGATACGTCGCTGCAGCTGATCGAACCGATGCGCAGCTCGCCGAGATTTGGGAAGCGCTGTCCAGCGCTCGTGCAAAGTTTCCTGGCCGACAACCCCAGGTGGGACTCGCGCTCTACCTGGCTGGACGGCCTCTTTCTGTCTCGATGCGACGTCCACGATGGGGTTTTGCACGTCGCCGGGGGCGTCTTCCTGATTATCTCGGGCGCGACGTTCATTGCGCCTCTCGCCGCCTCACTGCGCGCGGATGAGACCGGACTGACGGCCCTGGCCATCCGGTTCGGCGACGCCACCGCAGGTCCCATCCCGTACGACGGTCGATTCAGCTGGCACAAGCTCGCCTTTCCCGATGACGGGTATTACCGCGCCCTCTCCTTGATGCGGCAGCGCATCGCGTCGAGCATGCTGTTTGATGGTGAGAGGTTCTGCCCAACGAGGCTGGCCATCATGGAGAGTGCTCGCTCCGCGTGCGCGACCTGGAAGGACGACTCCGGAGCGCCGCGGCGCACGACGCATTACATCCAGCCCATCAAGATTCTCATCATAGCCCCCTTTGAGCACGGTTGCGTCAGCTCATAGGAGTCCTTTCCGCACGGGCGCACCCCTTCCGTCCAGTGATCGAAAATTACCACCCCTCATCGCTCCCACGCCCGCCCCACGACGGGGTAGGCCGACCGCAGGAGCGGAGCAGCGGCGCGGTGCCGGCCACAAAATAGGCGACGAGGAGACCTGATCTTGGCGGACAGCCTCCTCGTCGTGCTCCGGTTCTTGTGCCCAGGAATCGAAGCGGTCGCAGTGTTATCCAGAGCGCCATCGACATCAAGCGCTGGCAGCAGCAGCCGCCCACGGTCGTCGAAGCGTAACCACCCGACCAACGCCATCGTGACCAGCCCGTCGGGGCCGGTTACCAGTCCCCATCGCGACGAAGGAGGAAGCGATGTAAGCGCCCGACCAACGCCATCGTGATCGTCGGCGTGGCGCCGGTTACCTATCCCCATCGCGAAGGAGGAAGCGATGGCGACGAAGGCGGAGTGGGCCGAGCGGGTGGAGCGATGGGAGCGCAGCGGGCTGAGCGCCGAGAGGTTCGCGCGGCGTGAAGGATACAAGCCGAAGCAGCTCTACTGGTGGCGCTGGAAGCTGCGAGCTGACCGGCCCTCACAGCCCTCGCCGTCGTCGTTGACCGAAGCACCGCGCTTTCTGCCGGTCCACGTGGTGGCGGACGCATCGATCGTCGCGCCGGAGCCGATCGAGATCGCGCTGCCCAACGGGCGGGTGGTGCGGGTCCGGCCGGGCTTCGACCCGGCCACGCTCGAGCGGGTCCTGGCGCTCGCGGCCGAGGAGACGCCATGCTGACGCTGCCGCCGTCGGTGCGCGTGTACATCGCAGCCGAGCCCACGGACCTGCGCAAGAGCTTTGATGGGCTGTCGGCCTTGGTCTCTCAGCGCTTCGGAGCTGACCCGCTCTGCGGGCATCTGTTCGTGTTCAGGAATCGGCGTGGTGACCAGGTGCGCGTCTTGTTCTGGGACCGCACCGGCTACATGATCGTGGCGAAAAAATTGGCCCGCGGGCGCTTCCACCTCGCCCGCGACCTGCCCAAGGGGGCCACCCACGTCGAGGTCGAGGCGGCCGAGCTGTCGCTGATGCTCGAAGGGTTCGACCTGTCCGAGGCCGTGCGGCGCAAGCGCTGGAGACCCAGCGTGAGAAAAATTGCTCCGTCGAAGCAAAGCTTGATGGATGCGCGTGGGATAGCTATCTCGCGCGCCACGTGACCAGTCCTCTTCAGTCCCAGGCACAACTGCCCGCCGATCTGGCGGACGTGCGGAGCAAGCTCGAGCAGCTGGCGGCCGCCGGGCAGCTTCCGGAGCTCATCGACCTGGTGCTCGGACTGCTGGTCCAGCTGCGCGACAAGAACACCGCGCTCTCGGCGAGGCTCGCAAGCGCGCTGCGCGAGCTGTACGGCCGCAAGAGCCAGCAGGTCTCTACCGAGCAGCTGATGCTGATGTTCGCCGAGCTCGGGGCGGAAGCGCCGCCGGGGGCGGCGGGCTCGGAGCTCGGCGCGGACGCTGCGCCGCAGCCGGAGCAGGGGCTGGTGCCGCAGCCCCCTGAGCCGCCGAAGCCGCCGCGAGGACGGGGCGGGCGCGCGCCGCTCCCCGAACACCTGCCGCGTGAGACGCGCGTGGTGCCCGTCCCCGAGGCGGAGCGGACGTGCCCGCAGTGCGGCGCGGACAAGAAGTGCATCGGCCATCGTACGAGCGAAGTGCTCGAGTTCGTCCCGGCGCAGTTCAAGATCATCGAGGAGCAGCGGGAGAAGCTCGCCTGCCCGCGCTGCCCGGAGCAGGGCGTCACGACGGCGGACAGCGAGAAGGTGATGGACCGAGGGCGTCCGGGACCGGGGCTGCTCGCCAGCATCCTTGTCGAGAAGTTCGAGGACTCGATGCCGCTGTATAGGCAGTCGCAGCAATACGCTCGCTTCGGCGTGTCGCTGTCCCCGTCGACCCTGGGCGACTGGTCGGCCTTCGCGCTCGACGTGCTCGCTCCGGTGGCTGAGAGGATCGCGGAGCGGGTGCTGGACTCGTTCTATCTACGTGCCGACGACACAGGGATGCGGGTGCTGGATCGAGATCATCCGGCGGGGGTGAAGCGAGGCCACATCTGGGCCTTCGTCGGCGCGGATCTCGTGGCGTTCCTGTACGCACCGGACTGGAAGGCGAAGCATCCAGCGGCGCTGCTGCAGGGCTTCACCGGCTACTTGCAGGGCGATGGGTACGCGGGCTATGGCGCGATGCTCCGCGGAGGCGACGACGGCGAGATGATCGTGCCCGAGGAGCGCCGGCTCGGCTGCGGGATGCACGTCCGCGCCAAGTTCGAAAAGGCGGCCAAGGGCGGCGACGCGCGAGCGGCGGTGGCGCTCTCGTACTTCAAGGCCATCTACCGAATCGAGGCGACCTGCAAAGAGGAGGCGCTGTCCACGGAGGCGCGTCTGGCGTGCCGGCAGGAGCGGTCGCTCCCCGTTGTGGACGAGCTGTATCAGTGGATTCACGAGCTGCACCTGCGGCTCGTGCCAGGTACGCCGCTCTGCATCGCTACCCAGTACGCCATCAATCAGGAGGCTGCGTGGCGGCGCTGCTTCACGGATGGACGCTTCGAGATAGATAACGGCGAGGTCGAGCGGCAGCTAAGACGTGTAGCACTCGGAAGAAAGAACTATTTGTTCGCGGGCTCCGACAAGGGTGCTCAGCGTCTGGCCGTCGGCTACACGATCTTCGGCTCGTGTCGGATGCACGGTGTCAACCCGCTCGCCTGGGCGACAGACGTCATCGGCAAGCTGCAGGCGGGCTGGCCGCGCGGTCGACTCGACGAACTGCTGCCCGACGCATGGGCGAAATCGCCGCGCGCCGCTCCGGTCGCCGGCGACGCCGACGCGACCTGAACAACGCAAGCCTCGGTCGGCGACGCAGGCGGAGACCGCCTCGCCGGGCCGTCTTTCACGACCGCCTGTGCCTGGGCCGATGCGTGGGCCGACGCCGCCCCGCGCCCAGCATCGTCGACCCCGGCGAGAGCCGCAAGGGGCCGTGCCCATGGCGATGGCCGGGCGGTTACGTCGAAGCGAGGCCTGCTCGCTGCCCCGTCTGCGGCGCTGCGAGCTGTCCGCTGGGCGGCGCCATCCGGCTCCAGGGCCACGGCAGGCGCGAGCGGCAGGTCTGGGGCCCCGTCAGCCCAGACCATCCTCCCGAGGTGCTCTCGGTGACCGCCCGCCGCTACCGCTGCCTCGGTTGCCGCGCTGTGCTGCTCGTCGTTCCTCGCGGAGTGCTCGGCCTTCGCGTGTACAGCGCCGCCGCGATAGGCTTCGCCCTCGCGCTCTGGGGTCTGGCGCTCGCGACGGCAGCCGAGGTCCGTCGGCGCGCGGGTCCGGCGAAGATCCTCGGCGACAGCGCCGCCGCGAGCTGGGCCACGCTGCGCCGGTGGGCGCGCGACGTCGCGCAGCGACGTCTGTTTTCGGATGCCCCCGACCCAGGCCCGTCCGCCTCGCTCCGAAAGAGGGCAGCCGCCGTCGCGGCATCGCTCGCGGCAAGCGCGGATCCGACGACCCGGGCGCTGCCGATCGAGCAGCGCGCCTTCTTCGGCGCCGCGCATGCGGCGTGAGGGCCTCTGCCTCCAAGGAGCCCCTGATCGTACAGCCCACCTGAGAGGATCGCTGCCGGAAACGCCGCCGATCCCGGACAAGGACCACGCGCCAGCAAGGCGCAGAAAGGACCTGTCCGAATGGCCCTCGGCCCCGCCGACCACGCCGAGACCGTCGCGATCTATCGCGCCACGGTCATCGGCCCTCTCATGCACCGCGTACTCACTCACGGCCAGCTCGCCGCCGCGCTGCGTGCGCTGAGCGAGCAGCGGTTTCGACCGCCGGGCGCGCACAGCACCCGCACCTACTCGGTGCCCACGCTCGAGCGCTGGCTGTATGCGTATCGCTCCGCTGGTCTCGACGGCCTGCGCCCACAGCCACGCAGCGATCGCGGCTTCGCGCAGGACCTGTCGGAGGAGCTGCGTACGCTGCTGCTCGACATCCGGCGCGAGCATCCCGACGCCTCGGTACCGCTCATCCTCAAGACGCTCGTCGACGAGGGGCGGCTCGAAGCGACCCAGGTCTCTGAGCCCACCGTACGCCGACTGTACGCGGCGCACGGCCTTCGCCGCCGCGCCGCGCGCGCCGAGGGAGAGCCGAAGACGCGGCTGCGCTGGCAAGTCGAGCGCCCCGGCGCGCTCTGGCACGGCGACGTCTGCCACGTGACTGGCTGCACCGTCGGTGGCAAAGCGATGCCGCTCCGCATCCACGGGCTGCTTGACGACGCCTCTCGTTACGTCGTGGCGCTTGAGGCGCACACGACCGAGAAGGAGATCGACATGCTCGCCATGACCGTCGACGCCCTGCGCCGCCACGGCAAGCCCGACGCGCTCTATCTCGACAACGGCTCCACTTACCGCGGCGACGTCCTCAAAACCGCGTGCGCGCGGCTCGGCATCACGCTCCTGCATGCAAAGCCGTACGACCCAGAAGCGCGTGGCAAGATGGAGCGTTTCTGGCGCACGCTGCGCGAAGGGTGCCTTACCTACCTCGGCGCGGTGGCGTCGCTCGTCGACATCAACACGACGCTCCGCGCCTTCCTCGACAGGCGCTACCACCCGGCGCCGCACGCGGGCCTGCTCGGCCAGACCCCGGCGAAGGTCTATGCGGCCCGCCCCGCCGCCGAGGGCAGCGTCGACGAAAAGGCGCTGCGCGTCGCGCTCACCGAGCGCACCCGGCGCCGCGTCTCGGGCGACAACATCGTCTCTGTCGACGGCGTCGCGTGGCAGCTCGATCAGGGCTACCTCGCCGGCCAGATCGTCTCCGTGGCCCGATGCTTCGTCGCGCCCGACGAGCCGCCGTGGGTCGAGCACGAGGGCAAGCGCTTGGTGCTGCATCCGGTCGACCCGCAGCGCAACGCGCGGCGCAAGCGGCTGCCGTGCGGCGGGCCTGCGGTGAACAAGCCGACACGCCCCGTGGACTTCAACCCCGCGCGGACGCTCGGCCGCTCGATGGGCACTGGCGCCGACACGAGCGAGCGCGGAGGTGAGACGTGAGTGAGTCCTACGTCCGCTTCTTCACCCTCTCCGCCGCACCCTTCTCCAAGGAGATCCAGGACGGCGACCTGTGGCTGCCGCCCTCCAAGGAGCAGCTCGTCGAGGAAGTATGCGAGGCCGTGCACGAGCACGCCCAAGTGCTGCTGGTCGGCGAGCCCGGCGCCGGCAAGACGTGTGTGCTGCGCGCAGTGCGTCATCGATTGCCGCAGGCAGGCTTCCGGCTGACCTACTGCCACAACGCCACGCTGGGTCGCCGCGACTTCTATCGCCAGCTCTGCCATGCCCTCGGTCTCAACCCCGCTGCGACCGCGGCGGCTGTGTTCTACGCTGTCAGCGCGCATATCGAGACCCTCGGCCGCGAGCGCATTCACCCAGTTTTCCTGCTGGACGAAGCGCACCTGCTCCACCAAGATACGCTCGATCATCTCCACATCTTGTTGAACTACGAATGGGACAGCCGCGCCCTGTTGTCGCTGATCCTGGTAGGGCTCTCTGACCTCCAAGACCGGCTTGAGCTGCGCAAAAACCGCTCGCTATATTCCCGCATCGAGCGGCGTCTGTCCATTGGTGCGATGGTCCCCGACGATACCGGAGAGTACGTGCGGCTCCGGATGAGCCGTGCCGGCGCCGATCGCGACGTCTTCACCGCGGATGCTCTGACGCTGCTCCACGAGGCGGCTGGCTCGAGCCTGCGCGAGATCGACCGCATGGCCACCGCCGCGCTGCGCGAGGCGGCGCGACGGAAGAAGAAACTCGTCGAGCGTGACGTGATGGCGCGCATCGTCGGCGACCTGGGGACGGACGGCAGCTGACGCTGACCGACACCACGGGCGCCCCCCTCGGCGCTGGCGAAGGGACACCTCGCCGGCGCCGACGGCCACGAACGACGATGGCCATTGCGAGCTGCCCTGCGGCGCGCGTCCGAACGATGGCCATCGCTCTCCTTGACCTCAACCGCGCACGACCGCGATGACCATCAAGCGGCCTGCTCGGCGGACCATCAGCCAGCCTGAGCGTCAACAACGGGGAACGCTGGCCCTGCGACTGGCACGAGTTCGAGGTGAGCAGGGACATCGACGAGCTGGTGGTCGAAGGAACGCCCGTCCTCTTGCATGGCGCCGTGGCTCTGTCTGTGGCCAACCTGGATGCAGTTGCCGCACCACTCACCCAGAGCGGCATTGCCTATTCTTGTGAGTGCTATGCGCCGGATGGTTCGCTGATCCTCCAGCGGAGCATCGCGAAAAGTGGTCCTTGAACGGCGCTGTCGAACGCTTGTACGCTGGGCGAACGTGGTGAAGGTCCTGAACGTTCATCGATTTCATCAAGGCTTGCAGGCGCGCGCATCGCGCAGATGGCACCTTGACGATTCGTGAGCGCGCCTCCCCGCGTCACGCGCTCTCCCTCGGCTGGCACGGCGGCTCGATGTACGGCGCGAGGTAGCGACAGACCGCCTTCTTCGCCTCCTCGACGTAGAGCGCGCCCTGCTGCTCGTCCCGCTGAGCGGCGAGGGCGAGCAGCGCCGAGGCCATATACAGCGCGCTCTGCGCGACGACGCGCCGCTCGGCGGGCGCGAGCGCGGGCGTCAGCGGCGAGAGGATCGCCTCGACGCGCGCCGAGAACTCGTCCCCCCACGCCGCGGCCGTCGAGAGCAGCGCGCCGGACAGCTGCACGCCGAACCACAGCTCCCGGTAACCGGGCTCCGTCCGGTAGAACGCCGCGAGCGCGTCGATCCAGCGCTCGGTCAGCGCGCGCCACGAGCCCGGCGGCGCCTCCGCGAGCGCCGCCTCGGTGCGCGCCCGTAGCCGCTCCAGATAGCGCCCCGTCAGCGCGTGGAGCACGGCCTCCTTGTTCGGGAAGAACTCGTAGACCGAGCCGATGGACGTCCGCGCTCGCGCCGCGATGGCGTTCGTGGTGACCGCGTCGAGCCCGCGCGACGCGAGCAGCGCCGCCGTCGCGTCGAGGATCCGCTCCTTGCGCCGCTGGCTCCTCGCCTGCAGCGGCACCCGGCGGGGCGCGGTCGACGGCGGCTTCTTGCGCTTCGTGGCCATGCGCCGAGCGTACTTGACAAACTGAGCAAAAGCTCGACTATATCCGAGTGAAAGCTCAACTTCTGGAGCGCCTCGACCGGATCGGGCAGATGGAGCCGCCTCGCGCGGCGCCGGTCGACGAGGCCGCCGGGCGGGTGGGGGCGCCCCGCCTTGGCTGGCCGAGGCTTTGCGCTGTCTCTGCCGCGACGCTCGCCTACGCCGCGTACCCGTCTGCCGCGGCGGATCGCGCCCTCGGCCTGGCCTGCTTCGGCGTCGCGCTCGCCTCCCTGCTCGTCGTCGCGCGCGCACCAGACCGGGCGGCGCTCCACGCGCCTCTCCTGGCGGTGCTCACGCTCGCGCCCACAGCGGTGGGGCTCGCCGCGCCCTGGCCGCTCTCCCTGGCCGCGCCGCTCGTCGTGCTCGCGCTGCTCGCGCGCGCCGTGCCGGCGCTCCGGGCGTCGATGCCGCCGCTGCGGCGCGGCTCGTTCGGGCCCGCGGTCCTCGGCTGGATCGCAGCGATCGTCCTCGTCTCCGCGCTCGCGCTCGTGCTCTGGGTCCGGCTGATGCGGCCCGATCTGACGCAGATGCGGGCCCTGCTCCCGCCCGTCTCGCTGCCTCTGTTGCTCCTCGGCGGCCTGGGGTTCGCGCTCTTCAACGCGCTCCTCGAGGAGGCGGTCTTCCGCCTGGTGTTCCTCGGATCGCTGGACGCCGTGACGACCTCCGGCTGGACCGCGGTGCTCGTCCAGGCGGCCGCCTTCGGGCTCCTCCACCTACGCGGCTTCCCGAGCGGGGCGGTTGGCGTCGGCCTGGCGGCGATCTACGCCGTGATGCTCGGCGTGCTCCGGCGCCGCGCGGGCGGCCTGCTCGCGCCGTACGTGGCGCATGTCGCCGCCGATCTCACCATCTTCGCGCTGCTCCTGACGTGGACGCGGTGATCCGCGGCTCCGCCGCACCCGCCGCTCCGCCGCTTCGCCGGCGGGTTCGGCGGAGAAGCAGGACGCATGGCTGCCTGCTCAGGCCGTTCGGAGCTCTTGCCGCTGACGGGCGGCGGAGTAGCGTCCGTGAGGGCACGCCGCCCCGCCCGAGGCACCATGAGCATCCAGGTCCCCATCGGCATCGACGACTTCCGCCGGCTCCGCGAGCTGGGGCTCGAATACGTCGACAAGTCGCACCTGATCCAGGAACTCCTCGACAGGCCCGGCACCGAGGTCGTCCTGCTCCCGCGCCCGCGGCGCTTCGGCAAGACGCTCAACCTCTCCATGCTGCGCTGTTTCTTCGAGCGGCGCGCACAGGATCTCTCCCCGCTGTTTCGTGATCTCCGGATCTGGCAGGCCGGCGAGCAGTACCGCGCGCACTTCCAGCGCTACCCGGTGCTCCACCTGACCTTCAAGGGCGTGAAGGCCGAGAGCTTCGATGCGTTCTGGGAGGGCGTGCAGGACAGGATCGCGCGCCTCTTCGACGAGCACCGTGACCTGCTCGGCAGCGGCGCGCTGAGCGAGCGTGAGGCCCGGCGGTATCGCGAAGTCCTCGACGGCACGGCCGGCAGGATCGCGTACGAGACAGCGCTGCTCGATCTGTCGAGCTATCTCCACCGCTCCCACGGTGAGCGCGTGGTCATCCTCCTCGACGAGTACGACGAGCCCCTCCACGCCGGGTATCTCCACGGCTACGCGGCGCAGGTCATCGGCTTCTTCCGCGCGTTCCTCACCGAGGGCCTCAAGGGCAATCCGCACCTGTTCAAGGCCGTGCTCACGGGCGTCCTGCGCGTGGCCCGGGAGAGCATCTTTTCAGGTCTCAACAACGTGGCTGTATACTCGCTGCTGGCGCCGGAATTCGACACCTGCTTCGGGTTCACCGAGCCCGAGGTCGAGTCGCTGCTCACGAGGTCTGGCCGGCTTGAGCGGCTCCCGTCGCTGCGCGCCTGGTACAACGGGTATCTCTTCGGCAACACCGTCGTCTACAACCCGTGGAGCGTCCTGAACTTCCTCTCCCGCGAAGACGGCGCGCCGCAGCCCTACTGGGTGAACACGAGCTCGAACGATCTGGTGCGCGAGCAGCTCGAGCGGCGCGCGCTCGCGCTCGAGCCCGCGTTCGCAGCGCTGCTCGACGGCGGCAGCGTCGAGCGCGTGCTCGATGAGAGCGTGCCGCTCGGGGAGCTCGACCGGAGCGACGAGGTGCTGTGGAGCCTCCTCGTCTTCACGGGATACCTCAGGGCCGAGAAGCGCTCGCGCGGACCGATGGAGCAGCCGTCGCACCTGCTCTCGATCCCGAACCGCGAGGTCCGTGGCGTGTACACGACGACCTTCCGCCGGTGGCTCGGCGAGCGCCTCGAGCGGCAGAACGGCGGGCTCGATCGGCTCCTCGGCGCCCTCCTCGCGGGCGACGCGGCGCGCTTCGAAGCGCAGCTCCAGGCGTTCGCGACCGACGTGCTGTCGTACCACGACACGGGCCGGCCCGATCCGGAGCAGGTGATCCAGGGCTTCGTGCTGGGGCTCCTCGCGGCGCTGGAACCGGATTACCAGGTGCGGTCGAACCGCGAGTCGGGGCGCGGGCGGCCGGACGTGATCATCCGGCCGGCGCAGCCGGGGAGGCCGGGCGTGGTGCTCGAGTTGAAGGTGGCGCGGACGGGCAGGACGCTGGAGCAGGCGCTCGATGAGGGGATCGAGCAGATCCGGCGGAACGACTACACGGCGGAGCTGCGGGCGGCGGGGGCGTCGCCGGTCCTCGCGCTGGCGGTCGCGTTCGATGGGAAGGTGGTGCGGGCGGCGAGCGTCCCTGTAGCGGTCTCGCCGTGAAGCTCAGGCGCGCTGGAGCGGGGCGCATCCTCGTGCGCCCCAGCGATCTTCCGCTCAGCCGCAGCCGGTCGCGCCGGCCGGCTCTCCCGACGCCGCGCGCAGGCGCTCCTTGATGTCGTCGGACAGGCACATCCGCGAGACCATGTCCTCGAACGTGTCGCGCCGCCGGATCAGCCGGCTCTTCCCGCCGTCGATGAGCACCTCGGCCGGCCGCAGCCGGCCATTGTAGTCGTAGCTCATCACGTGGCCATACGCGCCCGCGTCCATCAGGACGACCACGTCCCCCTCGGCGACGTCCGCGGGGAACTCGCGCTCCGGGATCCACATATCCGTGTTCTCACAGACCTGGCCCGTCATCGCCATCGGGGCCGTCTGGCCGCCGCGGCCGTTGATCCGGACCTCGTGGTAAGCGCCGTACATCACCGGGCGCGCCATCGTGTTCATCGAGATGTCCGTGCCGATGATCGTCTTGTATCCCTGCTTGATCGAGATCACCCGCCCGAGCACGTAGCCCGCGTCCCCGACGAAGTAGCGCCCCGGCTCCATGACGAGGCGCGGCTCCTTCAGGCCGTGCTCCGCGCACTTCTTCCGCACCATCGCGGCGATCCCGCGGGCGACGGCCTCCACGTCGAGCGGCGGCTGCTCCCGCCGGTAGGGGATGCCGAGCCCGCCGCCGATGTCCACGAAGGCGAGGTCGAAGCCGAGCTTCCGGGCCACCGGGCCGATCAGGTCGAGCAGCTTGCCCGTGACGTGCGCGAAGTTCTCCGGCTTGTGCGCCTGCGAGTGAGGCATCATGTGCACCCCGAGCCGCTCGACCCCGTTCTCGAGCGCGGTGCGATAGGCCTCCTCCACGTGGCGCGGGTGGATCCCGAACTTCGCGGACGGGCCCGCGAACGGCTTCAGATCGGGGGTCGCGATGTCCTCGCCGCTCGGGTTGATCCGGAACGACATACAGCGCGGCTTCCCGATCGAGAACAGGCGCTTCAGGATGCCGTGATCATCCACGTTGAAGTTCACCCCGGCGCGCAGCCCCGCGGCCAGGTCCTCGTCCGAGAGGCTGTTGCCCGTGTAGATGATCCGCTCGCCCGACAGCCCGAGCGCCTGCGCCAGGCGGATCTCGTTCGGGCTCGCGGCGTCCACGCCCGAGCCCTCGTCGACCAGGAGCTTCGCTATCTCCAGGTTGTTGCACGCCTTGATGGCATAGAAGACGGACACCTCCGGGTAGTTGCCGCGCAGCGCCCGCGTGAGTCGACGGAAGTTCTCCCGGATGCGCTCGGCATCGTAGGCATAGAGCGGTGTTCCGTATTGCTCCGCGAGGTCGCGGACCGAAATGCCCCCGATCGTGATCTCTGCCTCTTGCATACTCCTCGTGGCGTCAACGCTTCAACTTTGAGAGACAACCTGAAGAAACCGTTCGCGATTCCGCGGCACAGCCTACCATGTGCCCCTCTCGGCCGGAAGGGGCGCGCCCTGCCTCGGGGTCCAGGAAGGCCGCCGGTTCCCGCGCCCGCGCGTCCCACCGCGCCCGCGCGTCCCAGGCGCTCGCCCGCAGCGCCTCGCGCGCGGCTACTTCGCGGGGTCCCGGCTGGTGAACAGGTGCCGCCAGAGCGCGCCGAGCCCGCCCACGAAGAGCGAGCCCTGGCGCTGGTCGATGTCCTCGACCGCGGCGGGGTCGAACGGCAGCTGCTGCGGGTCGATCACCTCGAGCAGGGCGCGCTCGTCCGCCGTGGGCGAGGGGTGGAGCCTCAACCGGCACGAGCTCCCAGGCGTGCGCGGCCCGGTCGCCGGGCTCGCCAGCCCGTCGAGGCAGGCGACGAGGTCGTCCACCCGATCGAAGTCGGCGTCCCCCAGGTGCTCGCCGATGAGCGACGCGCGCGCCGCGCGGATCGAGCGGCCCAGCGCGTCGCCGGGGTCGTCGGTCTCGACCGAGGCGTTGATCTCCGTGTCGATCGAGAGGCTGCGGTTCGTCAGGTTGGCGGAGCCCACGCTGAGGAAGCGGTCGTCGACGATCATCACCTTCGAGTGGATGTACGTGGCGCGCTCGGCGGTCTCGTCCTCGCCGCACGCCGGCAGGGTGTAGTAGACGCCGAGGCGATGGCCTGTCTCGGCCGCCACGTCGCGCAGCCCGCCGAGCACCTTGGCCTGGGAGAGGCCGACGGCGATCTGCTCCTTCATCGTCTCGGCCTCCATGTTGAGCACGAGCACCACGTCGAGGAGCGGCAGGCCCTCCGCGCGCATCCGCCGCGCGAGCCCCTCGGCGATGACGTGAGAGCTGAAGTACTGGGTCTCGATGTAGATGAAGCGCTCCGCGGCGTCGATGGCGTCGAGGAAGAGGTCGCGTATCTCCGTGCGGTGCGGGGCGCCGGTGGGCGCGCCGTGCGGATCGGTGCGGCTCAGCGTGACGCGCGCCGCCGCGAGCGGGATGCCGCCCTCGGGCCGGTAGTCGGGGAACGTCGGCTCGGCCTCGTCGAGATCCGGCAGCGTCATGTCCACGCCGCCCGCGCGCCGCCAGCGATCGGTGAAGATCTCGGTCAGCGCCCGCGCCACCGCGCGGCCGCGCAGGTAGGCCTGCACGTCGTGAAACGGCTTGTGCGGCTCTCCTCGGCTGACGCGGAGCGGGTTCTTGTTCACGTGGCTGCGGTCGTCCCAGCGGTGATCGCAGAGGTCGAGGCCGCCGAGGAACGAGAGCTCGCCGTCCACCACCACGAACTTCTGGTGGTGCGAGGCGCGCTCGACGTGGGTGGCGTCGAAGAGGAAGCGCAGGCGATGGTTCGTCCACTCGAAGACGAGCTGCTGGAGCCACTCGCGCTCGAGCGCGAACACGAGGTGGAAGTCCCACGCGAGGATGAAGATCTGGAGATCGGGGCTCTGCTCGCAGAGGTGGTTCAGGAACTTGAGCAGCGTGATCGGGCTCGACACCTGCTCCTCCCTCCCGCCCCGGAGCAGGGCGACGTCGCTGTCGAACTGCCAGCCGGCGAGGAGCAGGTACCGCCGCGCCCTGGACGCGACCCGGTAGAACTCCGGGTAATACTCGTCGGCGTCGACCAGCAGGCCGATGTCGTCCACCGGGGTGTCGCACCACGTGTGGCGACGAGGATCGATGATCGTCCGTGCGCTCCTCATCGGGATCGCGCGCCTACGGCTTCAGGTGCTCCTCGATGAGCCGCTTCAGGCCCGCGACGTCGGGCCGGCTCCCGCTCGCTTCGCCGATGACGGCGAGCCGCTCCGCCTCGTCGCGCGAGAGATCGGGGCATATCCACTCCAGCAACGCTGCCCAGTCCGGCGCGCCGTCGCAGCTATAGCAGTCATCGGGGATGGGTGTATTGTCGGGGAAATTCCGGAAAACCAGGTACGGCATCACATCTACCTTCGTGCCGGGATCGCGGTCGCGTCGTCCTTGCATCGTCACCGCGGCTCGCGCTCGCGCGCGTCCGCCGAGCGCTCGCCACCCCGGCTATGGCGCCGGCGGAGCCAGGGAGCAAGCGCGCTCGGGGCCGCTCCGCCGGCGGGCCGTGCCCGGAGCGGGGCGCGGTGCGTGTTCAGGAGAGACGCAGCAAGGAGGTCGCGCGGCGCGCGATGGCGGTCAGGTCATCGGGCTGGCACGACCCACGCGCCGGCGCTCGGCCGTGTCAGGGGGCGCAGCCGATCCGCTCCGGCGCGACCGCCACATCGTCATACCACATCGTCCGCGCCGGGCCGTGGAAGCCGAGGTAGCCGAAGCTGAACGACTTGTAGTCGAGCTTGTCCCAGCCGGTCTTGTCGATGATCTTGGTGCCGCCGGCGTAGACCTGGACGTCGCCCTTGGTGCCGTCGAAGTAGGCCTCCATGCAGTGCCACTGGTCCTTGGGGAGCTTCACACCGCCGCTCCCGCACTGGGTGGCGCCGCCCGTGGACAGGACGACCGCGTCGTGCAGGTTCAGCACGATCTGGCAGTACTGCTCGGCGACCTCCACGTTGTGGCCCTCGTTCGGCTCGCCGCTGCCCGTCATGGCCTGGAAATAGGCGTTGTGCTCGGCCTGGCCGATATCGACGCTGCTGCGCACGTAGAGCCGGACCCAGAACTTCGATCCGGGCGCCGGGACGGAGAGCATCCTCCAGTCGTAGCCGCTGGCCCCCGGGTTCACGCGCAGCGCGCGCGAGCCGGCGTGGAAGACCGATGTGTCGATCGCCATGTTCTTCAGCGCATCTTGCGCCTGGTACGAGGGGCGGTAGGTCGCGCCCTCGGGCAGCCCGTCGCCCTCGAAGTCGGAGCAGAACGTCGCGCTCGCCGGGCACCCGCCGGTCGGTGTCCCGCTGCCGGTGCTCGACGTGGCGCTCGTCTCGGGCGTCCCGGTGCTCGTGGTGCTCGTGCTGCTGCTCGTGTCGCCGCCGCCGCCGCTGCTGCTGCTGCTGGTGCTGGTGGTGCTGCCGTTGCTGGTGCTGGTGGTGCTGCCGTTGCTGGTGCTGCCGTTGCTGCTGCTCGCGGCGGGATTGCCCGTGCCCGAGCTCACGCTCGAGGCGCCGCCGGTCCCCGCGCCGCTGCCGCCCGCGCCCCCGGTTTCCGAGGCGTCAATTGCGCCGTCCGAGCAGCCCGCCGCCGCGGCGGACAGGGCCAGACAGGAGATCCCAACCCAAGTGAAGCGTGCGATTTCGCGATGGAAAGTCATGTTGATGCCCGAAGGGTGATAGGCCCGTTCGCCGGAGCTGCGCGCTGCCGCAGCGCGGCACGTCCGCCGGTGATCTTAAGAAACTGCCGCTGCGCCGAGGCGCGATCCGCGCTCGACGCGGCTCACAGCTCTAGCAGAATTCGCCGCAGCTCGGGAGGGGTTCTTCCGGGTCCAGATGGACCGTAAACTTCTCAGCGGAGCGGCGGGCGCGGACGCCGAGGCGCGGACCGCGGGATCCTGGGCGTGACCGAGCTGCTCGGCCGCCGGCACCGCGGCGAGCGTCTCGCCGACGCAGCCCTCGCGCACGGCGCTCGCGGCGACGGCGGCGAGGTCCGCGCTCACCGCGACCGCGCCCGTCACAGCGGGAGACAACGTGGATGGACGGAGTGCACATACTCGTCGGCGTCGCCGGTGATCTGAACGACGGCGCTCCCCATCGGGCATTTGACCCCGTAACCTGTGCTGTGCACGTTGCCGATGCCTGGGCCGACATGGATGTTGCCGTCGCCCGTCTTCCACGCCTCGACCGTCTGGCACAGCAGCTCGACCCGGTAAACCTGGGTGTCGACCCAGATGTTGATCCCGACCAGGACCTCGCTCGCAGGGCACATCACGCTGCCCGGCCCGCCGCCGTTGCCGCCGGCGGTCACGGTCTGGAAGGCGGTGCCCAGGGTGCCGTCGCTGGCGAGCGGCGCGCAGATCAGGCCGATTTGATCGATCGAGCCGCCGCTCCGGCCGTGGACGCCGACAGCCACGTTGCCGTTCCCACAGGCGATGTCGTAAGCGTTGTCGCTGCCCGTGCCGCCGCTGCCACCGGTGCCGCCGCTGCCGCCGGTGCCGCCCATGCCGCCGCCGCCCGCGTCACCGCCGCTGCCATCGGTGCCGCCCATGCCGCCGCCGCCCGCGTCACCGCCGCTGCCACCGGTGCCGCCCATGCCGCCGCCGCCCGCGTCACCGCCGCTGCCGCCAGCGCCGCCGCCCGTCGCGCCGGCGGTGCCCGCGAAGTCGAGATCGTCGACCCCGGAGATCGCGTTGCATGCCGCGCTCCAGCACACGAGGGCGAGCGCCGCGGCCATGGCCGTCGCGAGAGGCTTCGTCGTCCGGACCGCTGCATGTTCTCTCATCGGAAGCTCCCGTGGCGGATGATCTGGCCGGGCCTGAAGCTCGCCTGGAGGGCTGACGAGGCCGGGGGGCCGCGGCGCGCGGTGGGATCAACCAGGGTGGGTCGGGTTGGCGGCATGAGGTCTCCCCTTCGGGGATCGAGGTCGCGGTGCGGGTGGTGGTCTGCTTTGCCGAGGCCTGGTTGACCTGGAGGGGGCGGTCCCCGTGCCGGGCGGTCAGCGACGAGGGCAGCCAGGACGTCCGGCGTGACCATACCTGCGAGAATGGCCGGAAGGAACCCGAACGTCGCCCCGAAGGCCTTCGGGAAAGCGCTGCCGGCGAGCGGCCGGCCCTTGCCGGGGAGGCAAGGACCGGGGCGTGCGCGGGCGACGCCCCCCTCGCCGCGGATGCATGGCAACGCCATGGCGGATCTGCGACGTCGCGGGGAGCGCCGGGACGTGTCTGTCAGATGGGTGGGGAGTCGTGCCTGGGGCTGAAGAAGCCCGGGCGCGTGGCGCGCGGGATGGCCATCCCGCGCGCGTTCATCCTGCGATGCTCAAGGCCGAGCGCTCACTTCATCGACACGTTCACGCTGGCGTTCCCGCTGCTCTGATAGCCCTCCACGACCATCGAGACCTCGTACAGGTTCCCCAGCTTCATCCCCAGGCGATCCCACGCGTTGAAGTGGTTGGCGACGGAGATGGTTCCGCTCGTGCGCTTCTGCTGCCGGACGCTCCAGAACTGATAGAAGGTCTTGGTGCCTTCGATGGACGGCTGGTTGACTCGCTCCGTCCGATAGATGTCATAGGTGCCTCCGTCGCTGGTGACGGTGCCCATGAACCCCTGGCCGCCCGGCGGACGCCAGGTGCCCCAGCTGTCGATGATGTAATACTCGATCAGCGGGCCTTTCGTCCACCCGTAGACGCCCAGGTACGAGTTGCCGTTCGGCCGGTAGTCGGCCGAGTAGGTCACGATCTGGTTCTTCGACCCGGGCCTCAGGCCTTTACGGCCCAGCAGGTTGTTGATGTTGCTCCATTCGACGTTGAAGCCATTCGCCGTGTTGGTCTGGCATCCGCTCCCGGTGTCCTTCCAGTACTCGAAGGTGTAGCCGCAGTGGGTGCCCGTCTGATTGGCGCAGACCTGCTGGTTGGGTGACGTGCACGTGCTGCCGCCGCCGGAGCCGCCGGAGCCGCCCGACCCGCCGGAGCCGCCCGACCCGCCGGAGCCGCCGGCACCTCCCCCGCCCGAGCTGCTGCTGGACGAGCTCGAGCTGCTGCTCGACGAGCTCGAGCTGCTGGACGAGCTCGAGCTGCTGCTCGACGACGAGGCCGAGCTCGAGCCATTGATCGTGCCGCCGGAGCCGGTGACCGAGGCGATCGTGGGCCGCCCGCTGCCGTTCGCGCAGAAGCCCCACTGCGTCGAGGAGCCAAGACCGACCGCGCCGTTGAAGTCCACGTTCGTGGCGCTGAACTGGCCGTTCGACTCCGTGAATTTCACGTTCCACGGGGTGGGCTTCGTCGAGCCGTTGAGCGCGACGACGACGTTCCAGCCGGTGGTCGCCGGGCTGCGGGAGTTGTTCTTCACCGTCACGTTCGCGCAGTAGCCGCTTCCCCAGTCCGAGGTGACGGCGACGCTCGCCGACATCGAGCGGTCCGCGCTGTCCAGCGCCCCCTCCAGAGCCTCGATGTCCTCGTCGACGATGTTCTCGACGCTGCACGCCAGCAGGCCGCACGCGATCGAAGCGGATAGGTAGCCAAGTAAGGGAACGATGCGCATTTAAGATTCTCCATGATCGGATCGGCGGAGTCGCGGGCCTCTGCTCGAGATGGATCGATGAACCATCGAGACAGACGCGAGCCCTCCGAGCCCTTGGTTAAAGTTCAAAATTTCCGGCCAACGTGCTCGTGATCCGGAGATCACGGATGCGCCCGCGGGCCTGCGCCGACCACATGCCTGGCAATCACGATGTTTGTCGGACAGATGCTCACATGCGAACACCCCGTGTGACGGGGCCGGGCATCAACTCGGAAAAAGCAAGAACAAATCGAACGCGTAACCGCAAGAAGCAAGTCGCCCCGGCACGTTCACCCGGAGTAGGCCCCTGTACGATCCTGCAACCGACTGCGGCCCCCGGCCGAGAGCGGTCCGGATCGCCAAGGGAGATTGGCATCTTCACACAAACAGGAGGGCAAAGTCAAGACTCTTTTCTAAGTCGCGTCTACTTTTGCACGGCTTGCACGGCTTGCACGGCTTGCACGGCAGCGCCCTGGCGTGCTGTTTGTCTTGCCTTGTATTTTGTAAGAGCAAGATCCAGCCACGTTGCGCGTGGAGGTCCGAGGATAGAACCTAGATTTGTTCACTCTCCTGGAAAAGCGACGAACTCTCGAGAAAAAATGGCCCCTGGCCGAGCTTGCTCATCCGGTCTTGCGGTGAAACTCCACGAGGAACGGGGCCTGACCGTCAGGGTCGAACTGATGCAGCGTTTCTGACACGACATTCCCGGGGCGCCCTGGACCGAGCGGCATCTCTCGATCGCCGGGCCTGTCGGTGCGATAGCGGAGCCGCCCGGAGACCATGGGGATCACGCCCCACACACCGGGGCTGGTCGCGTGGTTTGACGAGCCTCTCGGCCGTCAGCCCTTCTCTCCGTCCTTCCGGATCCCGAGCTTCCGCATCTTGCTTTGCAGCGTCGTCGGCTTCAGCCCCAGCGCCGCTGCGGCCCCGTCCTCTCCGTAGATCTTCCCGCCCGCGGCCCGCAGCGCGTCCTCGATGCAGCGCTGCGCCGCCTCTCGGTACGTCATCACGCGCCCTGTCGCGCCGGGCGCCGCGGAGAGCGGCGCTGAAAGGATGAGCTCGTCTCCTGTCGACATCACCATCGACCGCTCGATCACGTTCTCCAGCTCCCGCACGTTGCCCGGCCAGCCGTGCGCCCGCAGCCGCGCCATCGACTCCGCGCTGACCCGCGGCGGCGTCCGGCCGAAGCTCGCCGCCACCTTCTCCACGATGACGCGCGTGAGCGGCTCCAGGTCCTCTGGCCGGTCCCGCAGCGGGGGGACGATGATCGGGAATACCTGCAGACGATAATAGAGGTCCTCGCGGAACGCGGTGCTCGCGACCATGTCCTCGAGCGGCCGGTGCGTCGCGGCGATCACGCGCACCGAGACGCGCACCGCGCCCTCGCCGCCGACGCGCTCGATCTCGCCCTCCTGGAGCACGCGCAGGAGCTTCGCTTGCGCCGCCCTGGGCAGCTCGCCGACCTCGTCGAGCAGCAGCGTCCCGCCGCTCGCGCGCTCGAACAGCCCGAGGTGCCGCGCCGTGGCGCCCGTGAACGCGCCGCGCTCGTGGCCGAACAGGGCGCTCTCGACGAGGCCCTCGGGCAGCGCTCCGCAGTTGACCGCGAGGAACGGCCGCTCCGCGCGGCGCGACAGCGCGTGGATGCGGCGGGCGATCACCTCCTTGCCCGTGCCCGTCTCGCCGCGCACCAGCACCGTCGTGTCCTGCCGCGCGACGAGCGGCACCATCTGCTGGAAGATCGCCCGCATCGCCGGGCCCACCGCGACCACCTCCCTCGGCAGGGCGACGCGATCGAGCTCCTCCTTGAGCGTCCGCTTCTCCCCCTGCGCGCGGCGCGCGATGGCCGCGACGCGCCCGAGGACCTGCACCTGCCGCAGCGCCACGGCGAGCAGGCGACCCATCGCCTCGAGCAGGGCGGGCGAGACGTCGAGCGCCGCGCCGCCGCCGAGCGCCATCGTGGCGCAGCCGACGGCGCCCTCCGCGTCGCGGAGCGCGAAGACGGCGAGCGCCTCGCCGCCCGCGCCGCGCCGGACCTCCGGCGCGCCCGGCGCGGCCGCGCCGCGGCGCAGATCGAGCCGCCGCAGCGGGAGATGGCGCGAGAGCGCGGCGCTCACCGCGGGGAGGAGCGTCGCCTCGGTGTGCGCGCGGGCCGAGGCCTCGCCGAGGTCGGCGAGCAGGAGGAGGGCGTGATCGGCGGAGGCGGTCATCGTGCGCGGAGCGAGGCCGACGAAATGGCGTTGCGCGGCACCGTAGGGGCGTTGCCTGGACCGCACAAGGCCGGCGAAAGCCCGGGGAAAAGCCGCTCGGGCCGCGGGCACGCGCCCTGCTCCCTGCCGAGGGAAGGAGAGGAGAGCGCGCGGGCGACCGCGCGCCACGGAGAAGGAAAGGAACCCTCATGGCCTACGTCATCGCCGAGCCCTGCGTCGCCACGTGTGACACCGCCTGTGTCCCTGTCTGCCCCGTGGACTGCATCCACGGCCCGCTCGCGGCGGACGAGATCTCGCGCATCCCCGAGGGAGAGCGGAAGACACGCCTCGCCGGTCTCCAGCTCTACATCGATCCCGAGTCGTGCATCTGCTGCGGCGCCTGCGAGAATGAGTGCCCGGTGGGCGCCATCTTCGATGAAGACGAGCTGCCGGCCGAGTGGCAGCGCTACCGGGAGATCAACGCCCGCTTCTTCGACGATCGCGCGAAGGAGCGCGCTCCGGAGGAAACCTGAGCGCGCCTCGGGAGCAGCCGATAGCGACGAGCGACACGAGGAGAGGCGGAGGTGGCCGCGGGGCATTGACAGCCCAGAGTCGCCGCGATGTCATGAGCCTCTCTTCCACGTGCTCCGCCCACCGGTCAGCTTCCAGGCGCGCGCGATGTGCATCGGGCTCTGCTGTGCGGCGCTCGCGTGCATGGCGCCGCCCGGCCCGAAGGGCGTGCTTCCCTTCCTCGCGTCTCCGGCGGGGCTGGGCGTCGCTGCGCTGGCGCTCATGGCGCTGGGGACGTCGATCGAGGACCTCGGCAGGATCCGTCGCATCCGCGCCGGCGTGGGCCTCTGTATCGTGGCCGCCGCGCTCGTCGCGGCCGGCGCGCTGTGGGGGGCTGCGCTGCCCGCGCTCAAGCCGTCGCTCGCCTGGTTCGCCTGGCCTCTTTATGGCGCCGGCGCGATCGGCGTCGGCCTCGCGCTCCGGCGTGACATCTCGGTCTTCCGCGATCCTCGTCACGGTCAATCCGTCCGCCTCGAGTCGATCTCGGCCGATGCCGTCCGTCTCACCGCCAACGGGGCTCCGGTCACCCTCCCCGCCGCCCAGATCCGCAGCGTGAGCCTCTGCGCCGGCCTTGAAGGGCGGGGCGTCTACGTCCGCGTCGGCAGCCGGGACAAGGTGATCGGCGACGCGCGGGCGCTGCCCTGGGTCGCCGCCCATCGGGACGGTGACACCTTCGTCTTGACCGAGCACCAGGCGGCGCTCGACGCGGAGGTCCTGGCCGTGCGGCTGCACGAGGCGGCTTCCGCCAGCGGAGAGGATTATCGATGAAGGCGGGCGAACACGCGGCGAACGACGCTCTCGAGATCCCGCTCCGCCGTCCCTACCCGGAGCTCCTCCTGGGCGCCCTCTTCTTTGCGGTCTGCGCGGCGGTCCTCACCCATCGGGCCCAGACGAACGATCGCGGCCTGATCCTGAACGGGATCCTCCATTTCGAGCCCGGAGGCGCCGACGTCTTCTACGCGGTGCTGGCGATCCTTTCATGGGCCTTCTGCGCGCTCGGCGTCCTCGCCGCCGCGCGGTTTGCGGCGCTCAAGGAGTTCCGGATCGTCCTTGGCCCTCGATCGATCACCTTGCCGTCGATGCATCCGCTCCGTGGCGCGCGGGAGGTCACCGTGCCGCTCGATCGCGTCGAGTCCGTGGAGCTGCAGCCGCCGGCCAAGCCGATCACGCTGGTGATCCGCGAGGACGATCGCTCCCATAACATCCCGCAGCGCTGGCTTCCCAGGGGCAGGTCGGCCGACGAGGTCGCCGGCGCGATCATCGCGCGGGTGCGGGGGTCGCAAGCGGGGCAGCGCGCCCGCGGGTAGCGCGCTGCAGGTCGTGGGATCGCGGCCGCGACGCGGTAGTAGGATGGCGCGCGATCACGAGGAGGCATCCATGAAGGCCGCGGCCGCGCTGGTGAAGGACATTCGCGAAGAGCTCCGGAGCATCGACGATCAGCTGAGGGCTCACCCCTATCCGGACGCCATCGAACGGGGAGAGGTCACCGTCGAGGGATTGAGGGCCTTCCCGGGCCACCAGCACCACGTGGTGCTCAGCGACCTGCGCTCGATGGCGATGATGCTCCAGCGCTTCGGGGACACGCCCTGGCGCGATTTCTGGAGCGGCTCAGGCGTATGAGAAGATGTTCTGGGACGCGATGATGGCGCTGGGAGCACAGAAGCGCGCGGCCAGCTAGCGCCGCCCTTCCTCGCGTTCACACCCGTACTTCTCGCGGATCTCCACCGCCATCCGGTGCACCACCGCGCCGGCGTCGGCGCGCACGTGCAGCTCCAGCCCCGGCATCAGCTCCACGCGCCGCCACGCCCGGCCGAGCTCCTCCGTGTCCGCGCGCTCTCCCGCGCCGGGCGCTGCGCTCTCGGGCGGCTCCGGCGGCAGCACCTCCTTCGCCAGCTCCTCGAGCGGGATCGCGGCGAGCTTCCGCTTGATCTCCGGGAGCAGCAGGTTGTGCTCGCGCAGCTTCTTGATCGCGAGCGCCCGCACGAGGTGCTCGCGGCCGTACGTCGTGCGGCGGCCGTGGAACGCGGGCTTGTCCATCAGACCCTCCGCGAACCAGTGCTTGATCGTGCCGGTGCTGACACCGGCGGCGCGCGCCAGCTCGACGGCGCTGTAGCCGCGCGGGGCGACAGGGGGCGTGGGGACCAGGGGCATCGAGGTATCCTAGCCAAAGAACCAGATAAATGTCGACATAATCTAGACAACAACTTCTGATTTCCAGGTAGATGGAGGCTCCAACAAGATATTGTTGACAGAAATCTGGCTAATGGCAGGCGTGAACCAAATAATCGTCTCAAAAAACCAGAATGATGTACCCTGAATCCAGAGAAACGGCTCAAAGAACGAGCGAATCGAGTCGCCCCGATCGTGCTGGTCGGGTCGACGAGGGCGGTCGGCGCGGGCGGTGGTACACCCTGCCTTCATGACGACGACGGGCGCGCCGCGATCCATCTACCTCCCCAGAGCCTTCGAGGCACCCGACCTCGCCGACCTCCACGATCTCATCGACGCGCACTCCTTCGGCATGCTCATCGCGCCCGGGGAGGACGGCGTGCCCATGATCGCGCACCTGCCGTTCCTTCTGGAGCGCGACAGCGGCCCTCACGGCACCTTGCTCGCGCACGTCGCGCGGGCCAACCCGATCCGGCGCGCGCTCGACGGGAGCACGCCGATCCTGGCCGTCTTCCGCGGGCCGCACGGCTACATCTCGCCCGGGTGGTACGCCTCGCGCGACGACGTGCCGACCTGGAACTACGCCGTCGTCCACGCGCACGGCGCGCCGCGGGCCATCGAGGACCACGACGCGCTCCTCGCGCTGCTCGCGCGCCTCTCCGACGTGAACGAGCGCGGGCAGCCCGAGCCCTGGAGCCTCGCGGAGCTCTCGCCGGAGAAGCGATCCGCGCTGCTCCCCGCGATCGTCGGCTTCTCGATGGAGATCACGCGGATCGAGGCGAAGCTCAAGCTGTCGCAGAACCGCCGCCCCGAGGATCGCGACGGCGCCATCGCCGGGCTGCGCGCGCGGGGCACGCCCGACGACCGCGCGCTCGCGGAGGTGATGGAGCGCGCCCGCCCCCGCTGAGCCGTCAGGCTTCGCGCGCTCGCGACCTCCACGATCCTCGCGACCGGACAGGAAATGACGAAGCAGTACGTCGATGCAGTGATCCGAGGGGACTTTCAGGATGCCCAGCGCATCTTCGAGCGGCTCCCACAGAAGGGGCGCCTGCGCTCGTTTGATCCCGGACAGATCCTGGTCGAGCACAGGGCCGACTATCACGATCGTGTACTTACCTGGCTCGGCGTCGAGGGAATGAAAGGCGCTTGGCGTGCTGCAGTGAACGGGAGGTGGGTCCTCTACGGTTTCGACGATAACATCGTCTTGAGCCCATGCATCTCCGCTGATGACCAGCAGGCTTTGGTGCGCCACGGGTTTGTGGACTGACGAGGTCAGGAACGTCTTCCCGTGTGGCAGTCGTCAGTCTGACCCCCTCCTGCCCCGAGCTCGAGCCCCCAGCGGACGTTCGCTCACGTGTCCGGTTGCGCGCCACGATCGGCATCTGCGGGGGCCGCTCCCCGCCGCCGTTCCAGCCGAGCGCCGGGGGGCCGCGGGGCGCCGCGTTCACGGGCGGAGCGGCGCTTCCTCGAAGCGCTCCCGGGGGGGCTCCACGCCGGCGGCATCGAAGCGGGCGCCGGGATCTTCGCGCCCGACGAAATGATGATCGCGGGGACGGAACCCGGAGATTGTACGGCTGAAGGCCTCTTCATCAGGCGCTTCCTTCGTTGCCCCTGGAGCTTGCTTCCCGGCAGCGCGGTCGGGCTTCGTAACTCGTTGGATTCAGGGTATTTTTAGCCTGTTCGGCGCTCCGAGTCGCGGTCGTGGAGGGACGGCTCCTCTACAGGTACGGGAGACATGAATGTTTAGAGTGAACAAGGTGTTGGCAGGGATGGGCTTGTTGTCGGTCGGACTTACGTCCTGCGTCGACCACGTCGCAGGTGATGAACCGGCGGTCGCCGGGATGGAGCTCGATGAAGCGGAACAAGGGCTGGCGAATGGAACGCTCGTCTCGAACCGCTGGGCAGGCGGCATCGTTGATATTGGTTTCTGGGACGGGAGTCAGTGGGTCATGTCCGGCTGCAGCGGGCAGGTCGTGTCTCGTGATGCGATAGTGCTGGCCGCCCACTGTGTTCGTCGCTGGCTGACGCCGGATACGGCCAATCCGCCGAACGTCAACTACAATCCGCCGGATACCGGGACCACGTGGTTTGCGGCCTACCGAATGAACGAAGACGGCACCTGGACTTGTATCACGGACCCCGCCGGTGGTTGTCAGTTGCAGGCAAGCTGGGCGGTGCCGTCGACGTACCTGGGCGTGTACCATACGGCGACGCAAGCATGGACCGGTGACAACGCGGATCGCGATGTCGCCACGCTGAATTTTGGCACGAACTTCGCGAACGTGGTGCAGAAGGACGCAGCCTATCTGAACTCAGGCGGTGACTCGACCATCGGGACCGCCTACGGTTACGCAGACTCGCCGGCGAGCGACGGCAGGCTTCGGGGGGGAAATTTCTCTGGTATTGCCTTGAGCGGCGGAGCCTACACAAAGACTGTCCCACAGGCCGACCCGCACCTGTGCGCCGGCGATTCGGGCGGGCCGCTGCGCTTCCTGACCAGCGCGGCGACCACTCCAGAAAGCACCGTTCGTTCGGGGGTCCTCCTGGGAGTCAACTCCAAGGGAGGGTGTAGCGGCGCCAATGTGGGCAACATCTGGGCGCCGATCAACAGCAACCGTACCTTCATCGAGAACAACATCGGCCGGGCATGCGCCACCGTGGTTCAGAACGGTTGGAGCACCCGCGACTGCTGGTGAGCTTCGGAGCGCCCCGGCGACCGCTCGTCATCGACCGGTGTTTCTGGCGGGACGATTCCGCGGGGGCGAACCGTTGCGATCCGTCGCTTCCCCGGGGATTCTGGGAGGGCGTGAGGACGGATCGCAGGGCTCTGCTGAGATCGCCCGCGGCAGTGGCTGCATGGCGATAAGCAGTCACCGGTCGGACTGACGGATCTTGGATCTCGCCGACAGCACGTGCTCTCGAGCCGTCGTGTACCGCTCGCCCGTCGCGGCTTGGCGCTGACGGATCAGCCGCTTCAGATCCTTCTTGATGGTCATGTCGTCACCTTGCACCGGCGCGGCGTGCCCCATACGCCCCGCGCCTCGCGGAGTTGACGAGCATCGAGAATGGCTCGAGGAGAGGGCTCCCCTTCGCCCTCGGCGGCGGTCCGGTATGGGCGGACCGCCTCGGGCTGCGCGTGAGCAGTCGCAGCCTCTTGGCTAGATAGGGGTGAAAGCGAGTCGAGCCCATAGGATCGCAATCAGCTGCGCGGACCGACGACGACGGCGTCCACGTCGGTCACGGGCCCGCCCACGGCTGGCGCCCGCGCAGCTCGCGCACGTCGAGCTCGCCGGCGTCGAGCAGGCCGGAGGCAGCGTCGTGGATCTGATACGCCATCTTCGCGCCGCCGAGCGGCTGGCTTTCGACGAATATGCAGCGCAGCTCGCCTGGGGCGAAGCCGCACTGGTCCTGGATCGCGCGCAGCAAGCCATCGCGGTGCAGGTGGCCGTCGCCGAAGTTCCAGCCGAGCGCGAGGCCGCCGACGAGCTCGCCGTCGAGGTACTCGTACTCGTGGAGCGGGCCCTCGATCGCCTTCGGCAGCAGGACCGGCAGCGCGCGGCCCTGGAGGTGCATGAGGCGGAACGCGAGCACCTTGCCGACGAGGCCGACCGACGTGGCGTGGTCGTAGAACCGGTCGAGCTGGTCGTAGATCCACGGCGCGGCCTTCACGAGCCGGTCGAGCTTTCGATAGCTGTCGCCGCGGAACAGCCACACGCTATAGGGCCAGTTTCCGGCGTAGTACCGCATCGCGAGCAGGAACGAGATGCGCCCTGGCGCGATGTTGCCGAGGAGCGGAACAGCGACGAGCATGATCGCGAGGAGCGCGCCGAGCCGCGGCGGGCCGACGTCGAACGGGTACGCGCCGGGGTGGGCCCAGAACAGCGCGAACACGCCGTAGACCACCATCAGGTTCCACTCGATCGGCGCGCCCATCGGCACATTGCTCGTAATGAAGGCGTGGAGCGCGAGCGCCATCGCGATGCCGACGGCGATCGCCGTCTCGCCGGTCGAGCACGCGAGCACGATGGGCACGCCGAGCTCGAGCGCGGTGCCGGCGTGGCTCATCGCGATCGCGAGCCGCGACGGGCGCAGGTCGTCCGGATAGCGGACGTACATGCGCCGCCGCAGCCACGCGAAGCGGGCGAACGGGCTATTGCTCGTCATCACGCACACGACGGTCGGGAAGTGGTGGTTGAGCTTCGAGACGCCGGCCCAGAGCCAGAGCGCGAGCTGGACCGCCTTTGCGCCGCCGATCCAGTCGGCGGTGGCCGCGAACACGACGACGGTGGTCCAGTAGTGTTCGGCGCGCAGCGCGAGGAAGATGGTGCGATCGGCGACGGCGAGGACCGGCACGAGCGCGGCGATCGGCACCAGGTGCGAGGCGCCGAGCGCGGGGGCGAGCAGCGCGCGCACGAGCAGGGCGAGCAGCGCGAAGTATAGAGCGACGTCGAGCGGGGTGCGCCGCGTGCCGCCGAGGAGCGGCGCGCGCGCGAACAGCGCGAGCTTCGTGGTGCCGGGGCGGAGGAAGTAGAGGGCGCCGCCGACGGGCGGGGCGTAGCGTCCGCTGAGCGGACCGAACCCGCAGCCGAAGCCCAGGCCCTCGAACAGCATGCTCCACAGGATCGCCTTCTGGAACGCGAGCGGGTGCAGCCACCAGTCGCCGATCGTCGAGAGGCCGCCGAGGCTCGGCGAGGTGCTGCAGAACAGGACCCAGGCGCCGGCATAGAGGGCGAGCTTGACCGCGTGGAGCACGTAGACCGCGAGCGGCGCGCCGGAGCCCTGCAGCGCCCACGCCTCGCAGACCATGCGTGCGCGCTCGGGGAACGGCCGCTTGGCCCAGTCGAGCGGATCGTACGGCGGGGCGAGCGGACGCAGCAGGGCCACGGCCGCGATGCTACCCGAACGCGTCCCCCGGCTCACGACATCGACGCGCGGCGGGTCTGCCATTCGTCGCGGGAGAGCTTGCGTTCCGGCGAGCCCCTTTTGCGGCTCGCCTGCACTCCATCCGGCGAGCCCCTTGTGCGGCTCGCCTGCGCTCCAGCCCCTCCGGTGAGCACCCCAAGCTCCCTCACCACCCGCAGGCGCCGCCCAGCGTGCGTCCGCTGATACACCAATCACGTTGATCGAGCGAGAAGTGAACCGCCAAGGCGCCATAAGACGCCAAGATTTTTGTGATTCTCTTGGCGTCCTTGGCGCCTTGGCGGTTCGAATTCTGCTCTCTTCTGGCGGTTTCAACCCGTTTGTCGCTCTAGCAAGAGATCGAGCAGCGTCTGGCCAAGCAGCTCGCGGCAGCGCCGTGAGGTAGCTCGCGATTCGCGTCATTCGGCCGTGTACGGCTGCGACACGCGTACGACGCGCCCCGCCTGCCCGCCCGAGATGGCGCGCATCGAGCGGCCCATGCGCTGCACGATGGCGTAGAAGTACCCTTCGTAGGTCGGGTCGAAGGTGCAGAGGACGAAGTTCATCACGCCGTCCGCGGCGTAGATGTAGCGCTCGTAGCTGAGCACGCCGTCGCGCTTTTCGAGCCGCGTCGTGGTGGTGACTTTCGGGTCGCCGACATGACCGGGATCGGGTTTGGCGTTCGCCGGCACGCTCCCGTGAGAGAAATGGCCACCGATGGCGCACTCGAGGAGGTGTTTCGTCTCGCCGGCGGCCGCGCCCGCGTCGGCTCCGGGGGCGTCGTAGTAGAACCAGCGTCCGTCTCCGTTCGTCGACTGCGGGGTCGCCGTGAGGAACAGGGGCACGTCGACGGCCGAGGCGAAACGCGGAAAGTAGGCGCGCCCGTACTCGATGCTCTCGGGGGCGCCCGGCGGCAGGGCTCCGCTCGCTTTCACGCGGTCTGGGCCCAGGGGAGGGCCCGCGCTCGGTGGGTCGTCGCCGAGCTCGGGATCGCTGCAAAGCGGGCAGTCCCAGACGCGCTCCTTCCAGTTCTTGCGAAACGTATCGATTTTGGCGCTCATCTTGCGCGCCGTCTGCACGTCACCCTCGTCGATGATGCGCCAGGCGCCGTCGTCCTGCTTGAAGACCAAATACGCGTCCACGCTGCCCGGGGCCGCGCCCTGGCTCTGCCAGGTCTTGCGAAAGCGGGCGATGCGGTGCTCCGCCGACTCGCTCCAGCTCGGGCTCTCGAGCTTCTGCGAAAAGCCGGGGTGCTTCGCGACGTAGTCGAGCTTGGCCTTGACCGCCGCGCCGCGTGTCACGATGCGCTCGTACAGGGTGAGATTCTTGGCGTACATCGCCTCGAGCCCCGAGCGATCGGCGGCGTTGGTCGCAGCGTTCCAGCGCTCGAGCGCGCTCTCGAGCGCCTTCTCTTCGAGCGCCTCGGGGGCGGGCGTTGCCGGTGGTGTCGGCGCGGAGGCGGAAGGCGCGGGAGCCGCCGATACGATCGGAGCGCGGGTCGCACTCGAGGTGCTGCTCGGGATGGCTTCGGACCTGTTCCGGCAGGCAACCGTGCTCGCTAGCGCCAGAGTCGCCACAACAATCGCACCCGTGCCGATCTCTTTCATGAGCGTCGCCTCGAGCGCATCCTAGAGCGACAAACGGGTTGAAACCACGAGAGAAAGCAGGAATTCACAGGGAGGCGGGGAGAGTGCGACCAGGCAAGGCTGGTCCCGAGGGAAAGGAGTGAGCGGTAGCTTCTGAAATCGGGTTTCGCTGTCCAGCGGGTGCGAATCCCGCCCGGCCAAGGTCACGCCCGACCAGCCGGAAGCCAACCTTGCGACGGACCCCGTGAGGGGTTCGGCGATGCGTAGGCAGGTGAGTGAGCGAGCCGCAGCGTGCCAGCCACGAAATTCTCCAACGTCCGGGTGCCCAGGGCGTTCTCCCGCCTGAAGGCAACAGCGTCCTACCTCGCAAGGGCGGGAGGGGGACGCACCCGGCGGGGTAGCTGGCTGCGGCGCGCAGCAAGAGGACGGCCCAGGCACCTGGGAGGCCCTCGTCTCTCCACGAGAAACGCCGGTACGACGGGGAGCCGGTGATCCGTCCCCGGGGCGAGACATGCCGCGGATGCCCGTGTCTCGCAGCCGAGCCCAGCGGGCTCCGCAAGGAAAGGCGCATCCGCCTCGCGGTAGGCCCACAGCAAGGGGAACCGGAGCCGAAGCCGAAGGAGACGAGGGAGTCGGAGGGTCCCATACGAGCGACGACGCGGGCGAACGGAGGGCACCGGAGCCCGTCAAGCAAAGGGGACCCGTGTCGAGAGGAACTTCAGGAGGGAACCATGATCGCTGCCACGACGGCGAACACCATGTCACCGGGACTGTTGAAGGTAAGGGAGAGAGCGGAGCGAGACCCGGAAGGGGTCCTCCTCGCGCTGGCGCACCTCATCGACGAGGAAGCGCTGCAGCGAGCGTACCGCAGCCTCCGCAACGAGGCGGCGGTGGGCGTGGATGGCATCACGAAGGAGCAGTACGGGCAGGACCTGGAGCACAACGTCCGCGATCTGCACGCGCGGATGAAGTCGATGCGCTACCGGCACCAGCCCATCCGACGGGTGCACATCCCGAAGGAACGGGGCAAGACGCGACCGATCGGCATCTCGTGCACCGAGGACAAGATCGTCCAGGCCGCGGTGCGGGAGATGCTGGAGGTCATCTACGAGCCGGTCTTTCGAGACGTCTCGTACGGGTTTCGGCCCGGTCGCAGCGCGCACGACGCGCTGCGAGCTCTGAACCGGATGCTGCTCGGCGGGGTGGAATGGATCCTGGAGGCCGACATCGAGTCCTTCTTCGACAGCATCGACCGCACGAAGCTGATGGAGATGCTCCAGGCCCGGGTCGCCGACAAGTCGCTGCTGCGGCTGGTCGGCAAGTGCTTGCATGTAGGGGTCCTCGACGGCGCGGAGTTTTATGCGCCAGAGGATGGGACGGTGCAGGGCTCGGTCCTGTCGCCTCTGCTGGGCAACGTCTACCTTCACCACGTGCTCGACTTGTGGATCGAGCGCGAGGTCCAACCGCGGCTCGTGGGCAAGGCCACCCTGATCCGCTACGCCGACGACTTCATCATCGGCTTCGAGAGGGAGGACGACGCCAAGCGGGTGACGGAGGTGCTGCCGCGGCGCTTCGAGCGGTACGGACTGAAGCTGCATCCGGACAAGACCCGCCTGTTGCCCTTCGGCCGCCCGGACAACGGGCAGCCCGGGGGCAAGGGGCCGGCGACCTTCGACTTCCTCGGCTTCACGCACTACTGGCGGCGAAGCCGAGCGGGTCGATGGATGCCGAGCATGAAGACACGCAAGGCGCGCCTCCGACGGGCCATCACGGCCGTCGCCGACTTTTGCCGACGCCATCGGCACCGGCCGGTCAAGGAACAGCACGCCGCGCTCACACGGCGCATCGTCGGGCACCGCAACTACTTCGGCGTCAACGGGAACCTGCGGAGCATCGCGCTCCTGATCCGTACGACCGAACGGGCATGGCACAAGTGGCTATGCCGGCGGAGCCAGCGTGCGCACCTGAACTGGAAGCGGTTTCAAGAGCTGCTGCGGGATTTCCCGCTGCCTAGGCCGCAGATCCGCGTCCAGATCTGGACGTCCCCCTGAGCCCTCTCGGCGGAAGAGCCGGATGGTGGAAATCTCCTTGTCCGGATCTGGCGAGGGCCCCCGGGGTAGTTGACCGGGGGCTACTCTACCGGGGAGCGAGAGACGGCAAGAGCGAGAGATTCATTTTTTTTTTTCTTCCTCCCCGCCTCCCCGCCTCCCTGTGAAAATTCTCCGGGTTTCAACGTGATCGGTATTCTAGTACTACAGCCGTACTTGGTCCGAGGTGCGGCTGTAGACATCAAAATCGTCGAGAAATCCGTGCCCGTCCGCCCGTCTACAGCCGCAAATGGACCGCAAGTACGGCTGTAGTACTAGGGTCCCGGTCAACTTTGTAACCCAGGCCCCCGGTCTGTACCGTCCTGGCCGCCGCACGCGACTTGCAGCGTCGCCGAGACCAGGGCGAGCGCGAGCATCGATGTGATGCGAGTTCCTTCGTACATGAATCCTCCTGAGGCGAATGGGCTGATCGGGGGGCGGAGCGCGCCGGCGGGCCGGCGTCAGGGCGTCAGCGCGAAGCAGTAGAGCCCGCCGTAACCGCCGCCGGACCCGACGGTGGGCGAGTCGTCCTGGGGCGGGCCCTCCTCCACGAGGTAGACGCCCGGCGCGCACCCCGGCGCGTCGTGGGACGATATCCACTGGGACCCGCTCATCGCTGCGCCGAAGTTCCTCGGCCACGAGTGTCCGACGCGCGGTTTCCCGGAGGCACTGTCGCCTGTCGCGCTCGTCCAGTCGTTGCACGTCGCCGTCGGGCCGACGAGCCGCCCTTGCCTGTCGCTTCCCGTCAGGGTGTCGTGGTTGTCCACCGCGGGCTGGCTCGGATCGGCCTGGTGGTTGGGGACGCCGTCCTCGTTGGGCAGATCGTTGATGATCGCCTCGTCGGCCCCGCTGGGACGCGTGCTCGGCAGCTCCTCTTTGCTGTTCGCGACCAGCCGGCCGAGCCGGTCGTACCAGGGCCCCTCGCCGATGCGATCGATCGCATTGACCTGCTTGCCGTCCTCTCCTGCCGTGGCGCTCAGGAACGCGCGCCACCCCTTGCTGCCCGCGCCCGGGAGGCTCTTCTCGGCGATCGTCGCGCAGATCTTGTCCGCGCCGCGGAGACCGGCGCCCGGCCCCGTCTCCCCGAAGCGGAGGTCGCCCCCGAAGCCGTCCTCGGAGCCCGACAGCTCCCGCATGGCTTTGAGGCTCGTCACGAAGAAGCTGAACTTCTCGGTCGTCCCGCCGCCGGTGGTCACGCCGCCGCCGGAGGTCGCGGCGTCGCCGCCGCCGCCGGAGGTCGCGCCGCCGCCGCCGGAGGTCGCGCCGCCGCCGCCGGAGGCCGCGCCGCCGCCGGAGGTCGCGCCGCCGCCGGAGGTCGCGCCGCCGCCGGAGGTCGCGCCGCCGCCGGAGGTCGCGCCGCCGCCCGAGGCCGACGACGAACTGGTCGCTCCGTCGTCCAGGACGCCCTCGTCCGAGCCGGAGCAGCCGAGCATGGGCGACAGCAGCGCGAGGGTGAGGGGGAGCATCAAGGGATGATAAGCGCTTGTCATGGTCTTCGCTTTCCTGTGGTTGTTGCCTCGGGCTATCCGTTGCGCCGTGAGCCGGCGAGGCTCACTGGCACGTGAGATCGGCATGGCGAGCTTCACGTGGACGGTGGAGATGCCGGCCTGACCCGGCAGGGCCCACTCGACCGCCGGATCCGCCGGGGCCATCGGGCGCCGGCGGGTCGTTGCCGTCCGTCGTCGAGCTCGAACCGTTGTGCGACAGAAGGCTCGAGACCGCACCTCGAGACCGCGCAAAGGATGCCGACCCGCCAACCTCGCCGGGGGACGAATTTTGCAGTCTGGAGAAGTTTTGGCGACATCTCGATGGCGATCTGTCGGCCCGTTGAGGTCGCGGGTCAATGTCTTTGGCGCCGCGCCCGCGAAACCCGTGCAGGCGCGTACCTGTCGGTCCGGGGTTGCGCTCGGCGAGGTTCACGACGGCATCGCCCCAGGTGCCTGCGCTCACCGGCTGCCGAGCCTGGACGGGCGCGCGCGCAGCCGCGGCGCATGGACGCTCTCGCCATGGCGGGAGCGGAAATCGGCGAGACCAGGGCGAGCGCGAGCATCGACGTGATGCGCGTGCCTTCGTACATGAATCGTCCTGAGACGAAGCGCGTAGGCAAATCAAGCCGGATCGCAGCGCGAGGAAGTGGAGCGCGGCAGAGCGAACGGGTGGGACCGCGAGCGTCGTGATGGCTCGGTCCTGGGTCGAAAGAGCGTGGTCCGGGCGGCGCCGCGCGCGGCGGATAGGAAACCATAGAGCTCTCGGCCGTGTCGAGCCCCGTGGGAACGGCGCCGGGCGAGCCGTCTATCGCGCATCAAACACCCGCTCGCCCCGTCGCAGGGACCGCGCGCCGTGCATTGGGTGCAGCTCTGGCTCGACGACCGCGACGTGCGTTCGCCATGACGGGCTCGGGCCGGGTGCCCACCTACGCCGCGTCGAACCCGAGCGCCATCGGTTCCCACGTTGGATCGCGCGCGGGTGCTGCCGTTCGGGGCTGCGAGGGCAAGTTCAGATGATCGAGGATGCGGCGCACCACCGCTGAGTCGGTGATCGTGGAAAGCACGCGCATCCTCCGTTCGCATCTCGGGCAGCGGAGCGCATCGAAGCCGAACGAACGCTTCATGAGCACGGCCCACTCGACGTAGCGCGACGTTGCGAACAACTCCCCTTCGAGCAGCCGCCCCCAGTGCAAGACCGAGATCAGGGTGGACGCTATACGCCCATCGGGCAGGAGCTCGATTCGATCGAGTGCGAAGGCCGGGCGGGAGCAGTACCGCACGAGCCTCTCGCGCCCCTGATCGTCATTCGCTGCGATGCGCACCGCGCAATGCACGTCAAACCCGTCGCACGCCGCGGAGAAGCGCCGCTCTCGGCGCTCGAAAGCCGCGTCGGGACTGTCCTTGTGCTCGAAAGGCCGCGCAAGATACGCTCCACCTGCGAGTGCGAGCTGGGTACACGCATCGAGCGCGGAGGGCTCGATGCTCTCGTTGCTGCGCTCCTCGGCCGCGCGCTCGTCGAGGTAGCCGCGGCGCCGTAGCCAAAGAAGCGCACGCTCGCGCACCCGTCGCGCCACCTCGCTGACATCGTCCTTTGAAGGCGGCGGCGCATCGTGGAAGCGCACGCCCATGGCGGTCTTCTCGAAAACGCCGTCGATTGCCAGCGTGTGAAAATGGACGTGAACGTTCAAGCTCGAGCCGAATCTCTGAGGGAACCCGACCGAGCCCGTTCGTGCGCATGCGATGCTCGCGAGCCGCGTGGTTACGCGGGCGATCTCCTCCGCGAAGGTGCGCTCCATCGCCGCGAGGACGTCGGACCTTTTGGCCGCAAGCGCGCGCAGCTGACGGCGCTTCGCGCCGCAGGCCAATTCAACGTTGGGCTGGCAGAGTGCGGGCACGCAGGCAAGATCCCGAAACAGGCGGCAGCGCATCGAGGGGCCCGACAACAGGGCGGCGAGCGAAGGAGAATCCCGCGGCGCTGCGCCGCCAGGCCAGGCGCCGACCCCGATCGGTGATGCCGCGGGCCCTTCACCGCGGGCGACGCGACGGCGGAGGGCGCCCCGTTGGGCCGCACCAGAGCCGCCCTCGGCGGCGAAACAGGCGGAAGCCATGAGAATCGCTACTGTTTCCAGCGACCGCTCGTCATCGACCGGTGTTTCTGGCGGGATTTCTGACGCGCGGAATCAGTCCCTCGGCTCCCACGGGACCTGGATCCGCACTGGAGTCGCCTCGAACGACGCACCCGGGCCGCGGCCGAGCTGGCCGTGCGTGTCGAGCCCCCAGCAGTAGACGTCGTTCGCGCCGGTGAGCGCGCACGCGTGGCCGTTGCCGAGGGCGACCGTGGCCGCGTTCACCACGCCGGAGACCAACCGCGGTATGGGCGCGCAATCTGGAGACCCCGGCCGGCACTCCCCGGCGGTCGCCGGGCTCGTGCGCGACGGGGTTCCCCAGCAGTACACGGAGCCGCCCGACCTCACCGCGCACGCGTGCTCGTAGTACGCCGCGACGTGCTTCACATAGTCGATCTTCGCCCGCACTGGCTGCGTCGCGCAACGCCCGTTCCCCGGGCACCACTCGGGGGAATCGTTGCCATCGACGCCCCAGCCGAGGCCGCCGAACTGGTTCTGGCCCCAGCAGAACAGCTGGTGGATGGCGTCGATGCCGCAGGTGAAGTCGCGGCCCGCGGCGAGCTGCATGAAGCCGATCAGAGCGCCGTCGCGCGTGATCGGCCTGGACGCGACGTCCAGGCCCGGGCCCAGCCCGAGCTGACCCACGCCGTTGTCGCCATAACAAACGACGTTGTTCACCGGATCCTGCCCGCGCGCGGGTGAGAAAAGGACGCACGCATGGCCGTACCCCGTCGCGACGGAGAGCGCGTGGAACCCCGTGGCGTCCACCTGCGGCGCCGCGCCCCAGCACTGGATATCCCCGTCCGGCGCCAGCACGGCGCAGGCGTGGTGCGCGCCCGCGGCGAGGCCGACGGCCCCCGTGACCGGCGCCTGCACCGGGACGGCGCTGCAAGGGTAGCCGAGCCGTGGACAGTCGGCGGTCGGCACGCCGAGCTGGCCGTGGTAGTTCATGCCCCAGCACCAGACGGTGCCGTCCAGCCGCCGCGCGCACATCGAGAGGTCGCCGATGGCGAGCTCCACCACGCGGTCGAGGCCGGGGATCCAGGTCGGGGTCGAGTGATCGACAAAGCTCCCCAGTCCGAGCTGCCCCGTCTCGGCGCTTCCCCAGCAGGCGACGTGACCGTGAATGCCCACGACGCAGGTGTTGTCGCCGCCGGCCACGAGAACCATTTCTTGCGGGGGGAACGGGGTGGTCTCACTTTCCGGCTCGGGTTCGGGTTCGGGTTCGGGTCCTGGCTCGGGTTCGGGTTCTGGCTCGGGTTCGGGTTCTGGCTCGGGCTCGGGCTCGGTGACCGGCGCGCCGGTATCACCGGGATCGGCGACTGGCGAGGATCCACCATCGCCGGTGGGCGGCAATCCGCCGTCGACCGGCGGCGGATCGCCGGGCTCGACCTCGACCCTGGTGCCACACGAGGCCGCGCTCAGGGCGAGCACGGCAGCGACCGAAACGAAGGCAAATGACGATGTGCTCATGATCGCAAGGATGCCGCTCGATCGGCGCGCTGGGCCTTAATCCGACCTTAATCCAGGGGCGCCTGCGCTCCGCGGCCTCCCGCGTTGCGCGCGGAAGCCGTCGCCATGGTCGACGCCGTCAAGCGCCGCAATGGGCCGTGTACAGGGTGATCGGGGCCGTCAGATCACGAGCCCTGCCAGCGCCGCCGCGAGCAGCGGCGATATCGACATGGCGCTCGCCGCGATCGACGCAGCGAGCGCTCCGCTCGCCGACCCCGCCGCTGCGCGCAGCAGCGCCCGCTTCTCTCCCTGAATCATGCCGGCGAGCGGGAGCGGCCCGTGGCGGTAGGCGCCCGCGTCGCCGTGCGATGCGATGGGCCGCGCGAGCGCCGGGCCAGGGGCGAGCTGCGCGTCGGCATCGACGCGGGCGTCCGGAGAGCCGTCGTCGAAATGCACCCAGCCGTCCTCGTCCAGCGTGCCTTGTCGCATCGCCTCGAGCTCCCGCACGCGGCGCGCCCTCGTCCGGAAGCGCAGGAGGAAGAGCGCTGCGATCGCCGCGCCAGCCGCGGCGCACGCGAGCGGGAAGCGCCCGAGGGCGAGCGGCCCGAGAAGGAGGCCGGCGCGCAGCACGGCAGGCTCCATCGACTCCTCGTGGAAGGCGCGCCGAGGGCCAGCGCCATCCATGATCCAGACACGAGCGCCGGCGTCGTGGCGGAAGACGAGCCGCAGCTCCTCGCTCATCCGGAGCGTCAGCCGGGGGAGCTGCGTCCCCGACGCCCCCATGAGCCACAGGTCGCACGTGTCCACGATGCACTGGACCTTCACCCGCGCCGTGGCGTCGCCGCGCTCGCTCTTCAGCAGGATGGCGTCGTGCCACGAGCTCGCGACGTGTTTCATGGCGGGGAACGACTCAGGGGCCGGGCCTATGGCGCCGAGCACGGGGAGAGCACGGATGTACGCCTCGATGTCGGGCACGAGCGCCGAGCGCGCCGCGCCGGCCCCGACGAGCAGGGTCGCCGCGGCGAGCGCGGCCGCCGCGCCGCGGCTGGCGGCACGGGACACAGCCGGCGCGACGCGGAGCCGGCTCGCGGCGACGGCGCCGAGCCCGCCTGCGACCCCCAGGGCCAGGGCGGCCTGAACGACCACGCGGGCCGGCACGCCGGCTGGATCGCCTTGCGCGGCCCACCGCACGAGCACGGGCGGGTAGCCCAGGCCGTACAGGGCGAGCGCGAGCAGCACCGGCCCCTGCGCGATGAGCGCCCCCGAGGCGACGATCTCCCCGGTCGGGCCGAAGCGGCGCCGGCCGGCGCGGAGGAGCCACGGCAGGGCGACCGTCGCCACGAGCGCGGCCGACGCCACGATGGGGAGGCCGGGCAGCCATGCATGGCGCACGGCGACCGCCGCGGTGAGGGCGGCAATCACGACCAGCGCGGTGCGGAAGCCGAACACCGCCGCTTCGTGCGGGGGCGTCGCGCCGGGGTGCGGCGCGGGGGAGCGGAAGAGATCGTCCATGGGAAACCGCCTGTCGGACTCCCAAGCTATCAGCGAAGCCCCGGGGATTCTGTAGGACGGCTCAGCCCGCGCGGCGAGCCGACCGCTGCTAAGGGTCCAGCACCCGGAGCAGCGCGCTCGACCCCGGCGAGACGGGCGCGGGGTGCGTGGTGACGCCGAGCCCGTCGAGCAGGGCGGGCGACGCGAAGAGCCCCTCCGCCGCTCCCTCGGGCACCCACCCGGAGAGCTCCAGCAAGTCGCCGCCCGTCAGCGTGCCTTCGCCGCTCGCCTGGAGCTCGCCGACGTGCACGCAGAGGCGGACGTGCACCCGCCGGTCGCGCCCAGCGCGCGCCTCGAGCCGCCGCCTCAGCGAGAGCGCCGCGCCGAGCGCATCGCGGCGCGCGGCCTCGTCGCGCGCCGGATCGAGGGGCCGGTCGGCCGTGACCAGCGCGGTCGTGCCCGTCTCGACCGCGGTCGAGAACCCCACCTTCGTGAGCTCGGACAGCGCGAAGGGCAGGACGGACTCGAAGTCGTCGAGCAGGTCCGGCGTCGGCTCATCGAGCGCGCCCGGGTCGGCCTGCACCTCCACGTGGATGCCGATGGCCGATCGCCGCGGCGCCGCGGCCGCCCCGCCCGCCGCCCGCGGCGCCGCGACGGCCGCGCGCAGCTCGGTGAGCAGCTGCCCCGCCGACGGCTGGCGCTCCGCCGGGTCCTTGCTGAGCGCCCGCAGCACCACGTCGTCGAGCGACGGGCTCACGCGCGCCTGCGCGCTCGGGCGGGGCGGGCTCGCGAAGAGGTGGAGCTGGCGCAGCACCGGGAACGACGCGCCGGCGAACGGCGGCTCTCCCGTGAGCATCGCGTACGCCAGCGCGCCGAGCGCGTAGACGTCCGTCCGCGCGTCGACCGGGCGGCCCGTGAGCTGCTCGGGCGACATGCTGGAGGGCGAGCCCAGGACGTGCCGCGACGTGGTCAGCGCGGGCCCCGGCGCGTCGAGCAGCTTCGCCACGCCGAAATCGAGCAGGACCACGCGGGGGCCGCGTCTCTGCATGTCGCCCGAGCACAGGAAGACGTTGGACGGCTTCACGTCGCGGTGCACGATCGCCTGCGCGTGGGCCGCGTCGAGCGCGCTGCAGAGCGGCTCCAGGAGGGCGAGCGCCTCCTCCAGCGGGAGCCGGCCGCGGGCCTCGAGGTGCGTCTCCAGGCTGACGCCGTCGAGCAGCTCCATGACGAAGTAGGGGCGGCCGTCCTCTAGCCTGCCGACGTCGAGCACGTCGACCACGTTCGGGTGCCGCACCCGCTGCATCACCACGACCTCACGCTCGAAGCGGAGGCACACGTCAGGGTGCAGCGCGAGCTCGGCGTGCAGGACCTTGATCGCCGCCTTCGTGCCGCGCGTCGCGTGCTCGCCGCGGTAGACGACGCCGAAGCCGCCCTCGCCGAGGACGCTCTGGAGCACATAGTCTCCGGCGCGCGAGGGCACCTCGGCGCTGCGCCGGCCACCCGCGGTGGGTTCCTCCCCGGCCGAGAGGGTGACCGTCTCGTCGGTGGGGCTCACCACCCCGCGCGGCGCGCTGGGGATGGTGTCGTCATCGACGTGTACCATGCTGGCCCGCGACGATAGCATAGGCGTGGTGCGCGCTCGCGCGCGCGCCTGCGTTAGCGCGCCTGCGCGCCCGCGTTAGCGCGCCTGCGCGCCTGCGTCAGAGAGAGGCCGAGTGCATCGCTGTCCTTTGTGTCACCGGCGTCGCGAGGGCGTGGCGCCGTGCCCCTTCGACGGATGGACGCCGCCGCCCGGCGAGCCCTCCGCGCCCGCTTCGCCGCGCGTCCCCGGTGTCTCGCTCGGCGAGCGCCTGGGGCAGGGCGGCTTCGCCATCGTGTGGGCGGGGGTCTCGGACGATGACGGCGCCCCTGTCGCCGTCAAGGTCGGCATGTCCACCACGCCGATGCTGGAAGAGCGCTTCCGCCGGGAGGCCGACGCGCTCGAGCGCATCGGCCCGCCGCACGTGGCGCGGCTCCACGGGTGCGGCCGGCTCGACGATGGTCGCCCCTACCTCGTGATGGAGCGGCTCTTCGGCCGCACCCTCGCCTCGGAGCTCGCCGCCCTGGCCGCCCCGCCCGATCCGGGCTGGGTCGCGGCGCGGGCCGACGCCGTGCTCGCCGCGCTCGAGGCCGCTCACGACAAGGGCGCGATCCACAGGGATCTGAAGCCGGAGAACCTCTTCATCGAGCGCCGCTCCGGGGCGGCGGACGAGCGCGTCGTGCTGCTCGACTTCGGGCTCACGAAGCGCTCCGAGCGCACGCCCGGCGATGCGGCGCGCGAGGAGCTGCTCACCCGCAGCGGCGTGGTCCTGGGGACGCCCGAGTACATGGCGCCGGAGCAGTTCCGCGGCGAGGCGGTCGACGTGCGCGCCGACGTCTACGCGTTCGGCGTCATCCTCTTCGAGCTGCTCACCCTGCGGCTGCCCTTCGCGGGCGACGGCGCCTCGCTCGAGCATGCGCACCTCACGCTGCGCCCGGAGCGCCCGGGCGAGCTCGCGCCGGTGCCCGCCGCGCTCGAGGAGCTCACGCTGGCGTGCCTCGCCAAGGATCGCGAGCGCCGCCCGGCGGACGCGTCCTCGCTGCGGCGCGCCCTCGCCGCGGCGCGCGAAGGCGGCGCGCGCCGCGGCGAGGGCGCGCCGGGCGCGCCGCGCCACCGTGCCGCGGCGCCGGCCGAGCCGGGCGCGCCGCCCGCGCGCGCCGCGGCGCCGGCGGACTCGACGAGCGCCAGGCTGATCGCCGGCGGGCGGAGCTCGGTCGTGCTGCTGGTCGCCGACACGACGGCCGCTGCGTCGCCCGTCATCGCCTCCGTGACCGGCCGCAAGGGGGTCATCACACGGCAGCGCGGCAGCCGCTACGTGGCCGTCTTCTCCGGCAAGGACGCCGATCACCCGGCGCAGGCCGCGCTCGCCGCCGCGCGCGAGCTCGCCGGGAAGCATGGCGCGCGCGCGGCGCTGCACCTCGCGTCGGTCACCCTCCGCCGCAGGGCGCGGGGCGCCGTCTCGGCGTACGGCGCCGCCGTCGAGCGACCCGAGACCTGGCTGCCGCCGGAGCCGTGGTCGGGCGTTGCTCTCTCCGCCGAGATCGAGCGCGTCCTGCCGGCGCGCGAGGACGGCGACGGCCGGCCCGCCTCGGCCGAGGCCGAGCCGTCCGTCGAGATCGAGGTCCCGCTCGTGGGCCGCGACGACGTCCTCGCGGCGATCGCGGAGAGCGCGCGCGCGGCCCTCGACGGCACGTGCCCGGGGCTGTTCACGCTGATCGGCGATACCGGGCTCGGGAAGAGCCGCCTCGCGGCGGAGGCCGCCTCGGCGGCGCTCCGCTGCGACGCCGGGGCGCTCGTGGTCTCGCTCCGCGCGGCGCAGCCGCTGCTCGGCGACGCGGCGCGCGACGCGGCCGAGCTCCTCGGCCGTGTCCTCGACGCGCCCGCGGAGGCGCCGCCGGACGTCGCCGCGTTCTGCCGCGAGCGGCTCGGCGCCGCGCTCGGCGAGGCGACGTGGCCGTCGGTCGCGGCGGCGCTCGGCTGGTCGCCGCTGCCCGCGCGCGGCGCGCCCGCTTCGCTCCACCACGGCGTGGTCCAGGCGCTCGGCGAGGCGCTGCGCCGGCGCGCCCAGCGCGGGCCGGTCGCGGTGATCGTCGACGACGCGCACTGGGCCGACGACGCGCTGGTCGACGCGCTCGAGTACGCCACGCTCGACGGCTCCGGCGTCGCGCTGTGGGTGCTCGTCGCCGCGCACCCCCGCTTCGAGCAGGTGCGCCGCGCCTGGGGCGCGCGCACCCAGCGCCACGACCGCGCGGCGCTCGCGCCGCTCGACGACGCGGCGGCGATGGCGCTCGCCGCCGAGCTGCTGCGGCCGGCGGAGTACCCCCCTGCCGAGACGCGGAGCCTGCTCGCGCGCTGGGCGGGCAACAACCCGGCGTGCCTCGTGGAGCTCGTGCGCTCGCTCAAGCGGGCCGGCCTCGTGAAGCGCCGCGTGAACGCCGGCAGCCACTACGTCGCCACGGCCGAGCTCGACAACCTCCCCCCGTCGCCCGCGTGGCAATGGCTCGCGGAGCGGCGGCTCGACGCGCTCTCGCCGGAGCTCGCGGCGTGCGTCCGGCTCTGCGCGGTGCTCGGTGACGCGTTCGCCCGCGCGGAGCTCGAGCAGATCCTCGACTCGATCGCCCGGGCGGGGGAGGCCGGCACGCCCATCGACGCGGGCTACGGTCTGAGCGCCCTCGTCGAGCACGGGATCCTGGAGCGCGGCGCGGGCGAGCGATATTCGTTCCAGAGCGCCGTCTTCCAGGACGCGGTGGTCGAGCTGCTCGACCCGGCGGAGCGCGCGCAGATCCACCGGCGCGCGCTCGCGTACTTCACGGCCAGGGTGGAGGCGGAGGGGCCTCGCCCGGAGCTCCTTGCGCCGCTCGCGCGGCACGCCGGCGGGTGCGGGGCGCGGGAGGCGGCGGCGGACGCGTGCCTCACGCTCGCCGATCTCGCGTTCGCGCGGCACCGCCACGTCGAGGCGGACCGGCACTACACGGCGGCGCTCTCGTTCGCGGCGGCGGACGACGCCTGCCGGCGGGCGCGCGCGCTGGCGGGGCGGGGCAAGAGCCGCTACCGCGTCGACCGGACGCGCGAGGCCACGGACGACCTCGCGGCCGCGCGGGCGCTGGCCGCGGAGCTCGGCGACGACGCCTCCCTCGCGGACGTGCTGCTCGAGGAGGCGGCCGCGCTCGACTGGGCGGGCGAGTTCGATCGCTCGGCCGAGCGCGTCGGGGAGGCGCGCGCGCTCGTCGACCGGCTCGGCGCGCGCTTGCGCGCGCTTGAGGGCCGCGCGCTCGTCGCCGAGGGGCGCACCTGCTTCCGGCGCGGCCGGGTCGCCGAGGCCGTCGAGCTGCTCACGCGGGGCGCCGCCGGCGCGGAGGCCGAGGGCGACTACGGGACCAGGATCGTCGCGCTCCTCCTGCTGTCGCCGGCCTTGATGTGGCTGGGAGAGCTCGACCTCTCGAACGCCCGCTTCGACGAGACGTTCGCCCTGGCGTCGTCCGCCGAGGACTGGCCTCACCTCTGCGCCGCCTGCACGTGCCGCATCCCGCTGAGGGCAATGCGGCGCGAGCTCGACCTCGCCATGGCGGACATGCGCCACGCCATCGCGCTGGCGCGCGAGCTCGGAAACCCCGTCCTGGAGCGCCACGTGACGCTGAACGCGGCGGAGCTGCTCCACGCCAGCGACCACGGGGAGGAGGCGCTGGAGCTGGCCCGCCGCGCGCACGTGCTCGAGCGGCGGTTCTTCGAGCACGCCGCGCCCGAGTGCTCCCTGCTCCTTGCGCGCATCCTCGTCTCGAGGCGCTGCCACGACGAGGCGAGCCGCCACCTCTCGTGGATCGAGCGGAGCTGCCCGCCCGACCCCTCGGCGCCCTCGCTGTGGGCGTTCTACCGCGCGCTCCACCTGGTGCTCTGCGAGCACGGCCTCCGCGCGCGCGAGCCGTCCGCGAGCGCCGATCCGTGGGACGACGTGCTGTCGCGGTGCCGGGGCGGCCTCCTGGCGATCGAGCTCGTCGAGCTGCTCTCGATGCGCGCCGAGATGGCGATCGCCGGCGGGCGGACCCGGGAGGCGGCCTGCGCTCTCCAGGAAGCGGCGGCGCAGCTCGACGAGGCGCCGGGCTTCCGCGCCCGGCTCGCGCGGCTCGCGGCTCAGCTGGATCGGATGGCGGCTCCGGGCATCAGCGGGTGAGGGGCAGCGCCTCCATCCGATGCCCCCGGGCGCCCGTCTTCGCGCCGGAGCCAGATTGTAAATATTGGATATAGTTTGAAATTTTCTTGAAAGGGCGCGCCTGCGTCCCGTGCGGGAGGGGGTCGACTGCCTGGCACGGAACCTGGAAATAGCCGGTCAGAACGCGCCGCACGGCGTCGCCTCAGGAGAAAATTATGTCGAGCTTGGGAGCCCCGGTTACAGCGCTGCTCGGTACGTGCCTGTTCGCGATTGGATGCGTGGTGTCACCGGCGCCGGATCACGACAGCGAAGAAGACATCGCGGCCGAGGACGATGTGGCGTCGGTCGAGCAGGCGTATGTCTTTCCCAACGGCGACGATCCCGAGTTTTTCTGGGAGCCGCGGACGATACAGATGCTCCAGCGGCTCGCCATGGCCCCGCTCGCGGACAGCGCTGGCAAGCTCGCGAGCACGCCGCTCCTGGACACGGCGCAGGGCCGCAAGCTCCTCCACTATGTCGTGGGCTGCGCGCTCCGCCCGGACATGACGGTGAAGGGCGTGGTGGGCGCGTCCTCCTACGTGTACAAGGGGGCGCTCGGCCTCGCGGCCCCGTGGCGGAGTCAGGCCATGACCCTCACGTCCCCGCAGCGCTGGGTGACGGCGTGTCTCCTCCAGACCTTGAACGGCTTCCTGGAGGAGGTGCCGATCCGCATGGTGGGCCACCATCCTGGCCTCGCGGACGCGCCTTGGATGAACCCGGCGCAATACACGTTCCCGGACGCGACCATGTTCGGCAACATCTTCGTCCCGGGTCAGGAAGTCGCTTATGCCTGCGCGGATGAGGGCGCGCAGCTCGCGTGCGGCGCTGTGTTGTGGAGCGACTTCGCGAAGCTGCGCATCTGCGACTCGTCGCTGACGTGCAAGCTCACCCTCCTCGGACCGTGCAATGGCTCGCTCCCGAACGAGACGGACTGCACGACGAACGCCGCCGGTTATGCAACGTGCCACGCGGACGGTGTGTCGTACCCGGAGTCGATCTCGTCGAAGCTCACCGCGGACGGCGCCTTCAACCTCTATCCGAGCTGCGGGCTCTGAGGCGCGGCGACGCTCGTCCACCAGGAGCACCGCCGGCGGCCCGAGCAGCCGGCGCGGCGCTGTCGACGAAGGGGCGTCTCTCTAGGGAACGGGGCTCCACGAGGCGTTGCCGCCGTAGGCGATGAACGCGGGCACGGCCCCGGCGTCCCGGGTGTCGACGACGACGACGCTTCGAATCCTCGGCTCGCAGCCGAGGTAAGGGCATAACGAGAGCGTGAAGGCGAGGTGGCGATCGTCGGGCGCCCAGGAAGGCTCGTAAGCGCTGTAGAAGGGGCGCGGAAACGCGCTGGTGAGCGGGCGCTCGGCGCCGCCGTTCGCGTCGAGCAGCGAGATCTCGTTCCGATAATCCGCGCCGAACCCTCCCTCGCGGACGGACCACGCGACGGCGATCTGCGAGCCCTTCGGCGAGACCTCCGGGCGCATCGAGCCCGCCACCCAGAACGCGCCGAGCCCCTTGATCCCGGTGCCATCGAGGGCGGTCGTGAAGAGCTGCGACCGCTGGCAGCAGAAAGCCCCCGTCGGGCTCGCCGAGAAGAGCAGGCGATCGCCGAGAGAGCGGGCGGCGCTGAACATGTGGTTGCCCGCGTCCGGCAAGCGCCTGACGCGCCTCGTGGCGATATCCACCGAGAGCAGGTGCTCCGCGTCGAACTCGCCTGCGACGCAATGAATTGCGTCACCGCCCGGCGAGAACGTGCACTCGCCCAGCGTCGCCGGCTGGCCGACGCGCTGGTCGTCGCCGCTCGCGACCTCGACGAGGTGAAGCTCTTCCAGGCCCTCGTCCGACGGCGCGCGCGCCCTGGCGACGTAGGCGACGCGGGCGCCGTCCGGCGAGATGGCGAACGAGGGCTCGCCGTACCATGCGGAGAATTTGCCGGTGATCGGCCGCTGCTCCGTGCCGTCCGCGTTCATGAGGAAGACGCGCCAGGCCATCCCGTCGCGGTTGCTGAGAAAGGCGATCCGCCGGCCGTCGCCGAGGAAGGTGGGCGCGATGTTGCGCTGCGTCTTTCGCGTGAGCTGCGCCTCGACGCCCGTCGCGAGGTCCATCGCGAAGACGTCGCCCGAGCGCATGAAGGCGATGCGCCCGGACGCGAGGGCGAGCTCCTTGGCGCGGCGGAGCCGCGGAGGCCTCTTCTCCGCCTCGGGCTCACCGAGCCCCGAGTACTCCTTCACCCAGTCGTCGAACGTGCCAATCGGCCTGCGCGGGGCCGGGCCTGTCGATTCCGCGGTTGCCTCTGGGGGCGGCTGGTAGGGAGCGGTCGGAGGCTCCGCACTCGGCGCTGGCGACGTCGCGAGGGCAGGGGAGGCGGTCGGAGCCGGGTCGGCGCACTGGACCGAGGCCGCTGCGCTCGATGCGCTGGGCGGGGGAGAGGGCTCGCCGTCGCTCGCCGGCCTGGGGGTGCACGCGGCGAGCAGGAGCCACGCGATCGCGGTGCGCTGCGTTCGTTCGTGCATGGTCATGGGAGAACGCCGCGGCAGGGGGCGCTCATCCCGTTACCGGAGCGCTGCGCCGCCAGCCGCTCGAAGAGCAGGGCTCCTTCTGGCGCCCACGCGAGGGGTGATAGGCTCGCGCGATGAGCGCCGCCGCGCCGCCCACCCTGGAGGAGGCCCTCCCGCGCTCCCTCGTCCGCGCGCGCTCGCCCGTGGGGCGCGTCCTCGGAGTCGCGACGATGGCCGCCGCGCTCGCATTTCCGGCCGCGGCGAGCGCCTCGGACTCGGCGCCCGCGTTCACCGGCATGGGCTCCGCCGTCGTCGAGGCGCTCAATGAGCTCCGCTTCTGGGGCCAGGCACAGATAGGCGCCACGGGCGCGATCAGCGATTGGGAGGAGCCGGGCGGGGTGAGCCTGCGCGCCTCGATGAGCGTGCGCGGCATCGGGCTCGCCAGCGCGATCCGCTATGAGAAGGTGGAGGGGCGCGGCGGCGGCGTGCTCGCGCTCGGCGGCCAGCTCCGGCCGCTCGCCTTCGCCCAGATGACCGCCTACGAGCGGATCGATCCCTTTCTGAGCCTGGGCGGTGAGGTCGGCGGCGAGCGAGACGCGCTTCGCGCCGACCTCTACGCGGGCGCAGGCCTCGATTTCGTCCTCTTCCCCGAGGAGGACGCGCAGCCTGCGCTCGTCCTCGAATACCAGCTCCGCCCCCTCCGCACGCCCTCGGACACGCCGCTCCAGATCCTGCACCTCGGCGCCGCCATGCGCGGCGTCTTCTAGCGCGGGCGCGCGTCCGCGCTGGTATCAGGGGCGTCATGACGACGATGCGTGCCAAGCGAACGGTGTCGGCCCCGCGTAGAGCCTCCAGAGCGGCCCCTCCAGCGGCCCCCGCTCCGCGTGCGGCGCCAGAGCGAGCCCATGTGCTCGACGTCCCGTTCGCGATGCGCGCGGTCGCGTCCGCGAGCGGCGCGCGCTGGGACGCGGAGCACGGCGTGTTCGTTGTTCGCGCAGAGACGCTCCCGCCGGCCCTCGCGCCGTTCCGCGCCGCGCCGTACTCGTGGGAGCGACGCATCGAGCACGAGCTCAACGACGACCCCGCGCCCGCGCCGGCCGCCCCCGCCGGGGCGATGATCCTCCGCCCGCACCAGCTGGACGGCGTGCGGGCCATCGCCGCCGCGAAGGCCGAAAGGCGCGCCGGGTTCCTCCTCGCCGACGACGTCGGCCTCGGCAAGACGATCACCGCCTGGGCAGCGGTCCTCCAGATGCCGGACGTCACGACGGTGCTGATCGTCTGTCCGCTCGCCGTCGTCGCGCACTGGCGCCGCACGGTCCAGGCCATGGGCGACGCAGGCAAAGAGATCGTGATCATCAACTATGATCGGCTGGGCAAGCTCTTCGAGGTGACCCCGGAGGCGCGGCGAAGGATTCGATCCAAGAAGGGCCTCGCGCGCGCCGGCAGCGCCGCGGAGTTCGACGTGGTGATCTGGGACGAGAGCCATCGCTGCAAGAACCCGGCGGCGGCGCGCTCCAAGCTCGCGGTCAAGCTCAACGCACGCGCACGGTTCGTGCTGTGGCTCTCGGCCACCGCGGGGCAGAACCCGCTGGAGCTGTCGTATCTCGCGCCGCTCCTGGCGAGCGCGACCGGGAGCCGCTCCGCGGATCTGAAGGACTTCGAGCAGTGGTGCGAAGGCCAGGGGCTCGGGGTTGCGCGCGGCGCGTTCGGCAGGTGGGACTGGCGCGGCGATCCGGCGGACTGCGAGAAGGTGCGTGCCCTCCTGTTCGACGGCCGTCCGGCGGTCGGGATGCGGCGTCGGCCGGAGGACGTGGCCGGCTGGCCCGAGATCAACCGCATCCTCACCCCGCTCGAGCTCGACGCCTCCGCGCGCGAGCTCTACGCGCAGGCGTGGACCGCGTTCCGCCGCGAGATGGATCTCCTGCCAAAGGGCGCGAACCCGAAGTCGGCGCTCGCCGCGATGCTGCGCCTGCGACAGAAGAGCTCGCTCATCCGCGTGGGCAGCACCGTGGAGCTGGTGCGTGAGCTGCTCGACAACGGGCATCAGGTCGCGGTCTCCGTCGCCTTCATGGAGACGCTCGAGGCCGTGGAGGCCGCGCTGGCCCGGGAGCGCGTCCCGTGCGCGCTGATCCACGGCGCGCTGCCGGCCGGCGAGAAGGAGGCCGAGCGCCTCCGCTTCCAGCGCGGCGAGCCGCGCGTGGTGCTCTTCACCGTGGAAGAGGGGATCTCGCTCCACCAGGGCGAGCACAACGAGGTGCCGCGCTCGGCGGTGATCCACGATCTGCGGTGGTCGGCGATCCAGATGGCGCAGATAGAGGGCCGCTGCCACCGCAATGGACGCTTTGCGCAGGTCTACTGGGCGTATGCCGACGATACCGTTGAAGACAAGATCGCTGCGATCGTGTGCCGCAGGATCCGGTCGATGAAGGCGATGGTCGGCGATGACGTCGAGACGATGCACGAGATTGAGCGGTTGCTCGCCGGAGCCGAGTGACAGACGCGCCACGCGCCGTGGCCATGATCGTCGCCTGCGCGCCAGAGACGAACACTTCGTGCTTACGCGGAGAAGGACGCTGCTCTACGATCGCGCCATCAACCGCGCGACGGACCGCTTGTCATGGCGTCGCCGGACGCGGCGCTTCAGCCGTCGAATCGGACGCGCGTGCCCCCCGAGGGGCGGAGCACCGGGAGGTAGCGCGAGGCGGGGAATCCGCCCTGGAGCCTGGGGCCCGAGGCCGGTAGCTCCCGCCCGAGCGCGACGAGGAACTGGACGATCTCCATCCAGGCGAGGTGATAGCCGAGGCAGAAGTGCGCGCCGCCGCCGAACTGGGCGATCTCGAGCGGCGAGAGCGCCTCCTTGCGGCCGAGCCAGCGCTCGGGGCGATAGCTGTCCGGATCCGGGTAGAGCTCGGGATCGCGCGAGAGCAGGACCAGCGGGATCGCCACGTGGGTCCCCGCGGGGACGGCGCGGCCGTCGAGCTCGAAATCGGCGACGGCGCGGCGGGCGTCGTGCGGCACCGGGGGATGGAGGCGGAGCGCCTCGCGGAACACGGCCTCGGCGAAGGGGAAGCGGCGGAGATCCGCGGGCGAGCGCGGGAGATCCGGCGCGCTCGACGCCTCCTCGCGGAGCGCGCGCCAGACCGCGGGGCTCTCGGCGAGGTGGGCGACGCACCAGGCCATGACCGAGGCCGATGTCTCGTGGCCGGCGAGGAGGAGCAGGCGGAGGTTGCCCACGAGATCCTGCTCCGAGAGCGGCTCGCCCTGCTCGTCACGGGCCGTGAGCAGCGCCGGCAGGAGGCCCTTTGCGTCGCCGCGGGCGCGCACGCCGGCGAGGATCCGGCCGATGCGCTCGTCGAGCCAGGCGCGGGCGCGGAGGCCGCGGCGCCGCGGCGAGCCCGGCACGTCGAAGGGCAGGCTGAGGATCACGAGCATCAGATCCTCGTAATAGTGGCGCCACTCAGGGAGCTCGTCGTCCTCGACGCCGGTGATCTTGAACATCACCTCGAGGGCCAGCTCGCGGGTCTCGCGCAGCAGCTGGACGTCGCGCCGGCCGAGCCACGAGCGGACCTTGCGCTCGACGCTGGTCGCGACGATCGCGCCGACCTCCGCGGCGTCGAGGCCCTTCGGCGAGAAGGGCCCGTTCATCGCGGTGCGGAGGCGGCGGTGCGAGGCGCCGTCGTGGGCCATCAGGGTCTGACCGAAGAGGTGGCCGACGCCGCCCTCGGTCAGATACGAGGAGTCGACGGCCTTGCTCTTGAAGAGCGAGAAGGCCTCGTTCGAGGCATAGATGAGCTGCCAGGCGTCGACGCCAGGAGCCCAGAAGAAGAGGGAGCCGAAGCGGCGCTGGCCCTCGCGGAGCAGGCCCAGCTCGTCGACGGCGATCGCCGGCATGTGGCCCACGACCGGGAAGCGGCCGGGGAGGATGGGGAATCCATGCCGCGTCTCGATGCGGCGGGCGAGGGGGTTGCGGCCCTGAAGGAGCGGGAGATCGGCGAAGGAAGCGGGGAGGGCGGTGGTCATGGCGCGTGCGACCTCCACGTGTATCATCACGCCGGCGCGGCCTGGGCGCCCGGAGAGGGGCGCGCCGTCATCTCCGGATCTCGGACACGAGGACGAGCCGCCCGCCGTCGTATCGGGCGCATACATGGTAGTCGGGGTCGGTCCCGGGGCCCTGCTCGAGCACACGTGCGATCACGCCGAGCAGGTTCAGCCATGGGCCGCCGGCGGCGATCAGGTAGGCAGACCAGCCTGCCTCCTCGAACGCGGTGACGACCTTCTTCGGGTCGTCGAAGCCCTTCCCCGGATCGCCGACCGCCGCGCGGAGCGCCGGCAAGAGCTCGGTGACCGCCGCCTCGCCGGCGGCGCATCGCTCGGCGGCGAACGCCCTCTCGACGCCGGCGCGCGAGGCGTCCGTCAGGGCCCACGACGCGACGAAGCGGCTCCGCTTGCCCTGCGCGGTGACCCCGAGGGTGCCGTCGCTGGCGAGCCTGCGCGCCGGCGCGGCGAGCCGGAGGTTCTGCCGGGCCTCGGCGAAGCCCTGGGCGGCGATCGTCGGGATCACCCTTGGATCGACGTGGCCTCCGGAGAGCGCCCTCGCGATCTTGCCGTAGCCGTCGGTCGCGCCCAGCTCGCCCATCCGCTCGGGATCGAGGCACACCGACACCACGGGGCTCGCGTCGAACCTGGAGCACCTGCCCTCCGGACCCCCGACCTCTTCGCCGAACGCGACGAGCTCCTTCAGGGCGGCCGGATCGCCGCCGGACCCGAAGAGCGACATCACGACGTCGAGCCGGAGGTCGGCGCCGTCCGCGTAGATCGCGACGGCGGCGATCCCGCCCTGCGCCACGCCGAGCGGCGCCCGGGCGCCGAAGCCGGCGCAGCGCGCGGCGCCCGGGCACGCCTCCAGCGGGGCGCCGCCCGCGAGGACGTCCACCACGCCCGCCAGGGCGCGCCGCGGGTCCGCCCCGCTCACGAGCGGAACGAGGAGCCGCACCCGCGTCACGTCCGCCGCGTGCTCGCGGACGACCTTCTCGAGCGCCTTGCCCGAGGCCCCCTTGGCCATGGCGTCGACGACCGCGCGCGCGCTCTTCTCGGACGCGGGCACCACGGCGCCCAGGATCGGCCTTCGCGGATCGACTCCGGCCTTCGCGAGCGTCACGTCCGGCGGATCCTGGCTGCCGAGCGCGCGGTTCGCCTCGATCAGGACCTCGGCGATCTGGGGCACGTACTGGACGGCGGCGTCGAGGGCGCTGTTGCGAAGCGAGGCGTAGATCGCGGCGCCCGGCGGGAGGCGCGCGATCTGCTCGGCCGACGGGGGCGGCGGCTCGGGCGCGGCTCCCCCGGGCGCGGCCGGGTCGCTCGCCGCCGGTTGCGCCGGCGCCGCCGCGGACGCGCTCGCCGATGCGCTCGGTCGCGCCGGTTGCGCGGCGGCGCTCGACGAGCTCGCGCCGGTCGAGCCTTGCCGCGCGACGCAGGCCGCGCTCCCCGCCCCGAGCGCGATCCCTGCGCCGAGGAGGACGATGGGGAGGAGCTCTCGAAGGGGCATGAGCGGGCTTCATGCCCTCGCGGTCGCCGCGCCACAAGCCATGAGGTGATACGCTCACGCGTATGGGCGGCCAGGGGCGGAGGCGCGGGGCGTCCGGCAGGGTGAGCCGGGGCCTTCACGAGATCGTGCGCGCCGTGGCATGGAGCGGGGCGATGGTCGTGGTGGGCTGCGGGGCCGCGCCGCCTCCGCGGCCCGTGAGCGATTTCGATCTCCTGTTCCGAGACGAGGGCAAGGAAGAAGAGCCCGAGCAGCAACCCGTGCTCGACGTCATCGCCGTGGCGGATACGGACTTCGACGGCAGGTCGGATCTGTCCCTGAAAGGCATCCGCGGTGGTGCGCTGTACTTCACCGAGACACGAGGACACGGCCTCCGTCGGCTCGATCTCGAAGGCGGCGCGCGGTTGATGGACGATGTGGATCCTTTCGGCGAGCCGATCGTGACCGCGTCGCTTCCTGGCGCGCTGTCGACGGCCGGGACCAGCGATCGAGCGCTCTGGCTCTCCAGGCGCGAGGGCCCGCCCGGGGTCGCCGCGAACGCGCCGGCCGGGCCATCCATCGACCGGACCGAGCTCGTGGACTCGGGCTTTCTGTACTGGAGGAGCGGGGACTACCTGATGCGGCAGCCGGCGCGAGGAGGTCCAGCGATCCCGGTGGCGCGCGCGCGCGACACGATGCGGAGCGAATACACGTTCGCGAGCGATGGCCGCTCTCTTTATCGAGCCTCTCAGAAGGCGCTGTTCAGGGCGCCCCTCTCGGGCGGGGCCTGGCAAGAGGTCGCGAGGCTGCCGCCCGCCGACCGGGCGTGGACCATCCATCCGATCGCGGGGAAGCTTTACGCGCTCTCCTCCAGGATGCTGCTCCGGCTCGATCCGGAGGCCCCCCGCGCGCGGCGGCTCGTGGCGCTCGACGGCGTGCCCATCGGATCCATCGCTGTCCTGGGGTCGGCGCTCTACTACACGACGCGACAGGAGACGGGTGACGTGCTGTGGGTGACGCCGAAGCGCGGAGGCGCCTCGACGCCCGCGTTGAAGCTCGAGCAGCTCGGCGCTGCGCCCGCGCTCGACGAGGCGCATGCCTTCTTCCTCACCGTGGACGGCAGGCTGGTGCGCGCGAGCCTGACCGGAGGCTCGAGGGAGACGCTGGTCGTGTCCGACGACGTCGCCCGCGCGCTGTCGGCGCCGGAGCCCTACGGCTACGGTCCGAGCGCGTCGCGGGAGGATCTCCGGGGATCGCCGGCCTTGCCAGAGCTCGTGGCGGTCGACACGACGAGCGTCTACTGGGTGGACCGAGCACAGCGCGCGGCGCTGAAGCTCCCGAAGCGAGGCGGTTCCATCGAAGTGCTCGTGAGGGGCCTGGAGAACCCGGACAAGCTCGCCATCGACGATCTGTACGTCTACCTGTCCGACGACGGTCCCGGTGGCACGCGGCTGCTACGTGTCGACAAGATGGGGGGACGCCCCGAGGTGCTGGCGCGCGCGCGGGTGCCAGCGTTCCACTTCAGCGCGAGCGGCGAGGCGCTGTTCTGGGCAGCGGACGACGACCTCTTCAGCCTCTCTCGAGAGGATGGTTTCCGCGCCCTGCCTCGCCTGGGGAGCTTGCTCGATAGATCCATGTCCCACAACGTCGACTGCAGCTTCGCCGCGCGTGGAGGGGACGTGTTCTATGCGCGGTGCGAGGACGACTGGAGCTCGTCGCTCGTCGTCCGCCGGAGCGGGGAGCAGCGCGCGCTGCGCATCCTCGGCGCCCAGCACAGGCACCCCGCCAGGCTCGCCGTGGACGCGGACGCCGTGTACATCCTCGAGGTGGGCACGAAAGCGGGGCCCAGATCGCGCGTCTCGGGCCGGGAGCGCTTCCATTGCTGCAGCATCTGGGCGGCGCCGCGATGACGAGCGCGCGCGCCGGGGTCGTTCCTGGCAGGCCCTTGTTCTCTGCCAGGCGACAGTCCCGCCGCCGCGACCAGGTTTGCAAGGTCTCGTACTGGACCGGCGTCGGCTCGGACACCCAGGTGAACGTGCAGCGCTACGACTATCTCGGCAACCCGGTCGACAGCCAGTTCACGAATACGTATCTCGGCGCCGAGATGTTCACGCCATGCTGAGCGAGCGCTGACACCGGGGGGCCGAGATCACTCGCCCGTGTCGAACTCGCACGCGGTGACCTCCGGCGCACACTCACCCTCCACGTTGGCGGCCACAGAGGCGAGGCATTCGTTGCACTCGGCGCTCCGCGCCTCGCCGGCGCCGCACGCGCCATAGCAGGGCAATTCCTCCACCAGGCCGCAGGCAACGCAGAGACAGTCCATGAGCACCTCGTAAATCTCGGCCGACGCCTCGCACATGTCCGCCGGATCGTCGGTGTCGTAAGGTGGCAACGAGCAGGTCGCGCATTCGGCGCTGCCACCGGCTCCGCCCGCGGCGCCGACCTCGCCGCCCGCGCCAGCGCCCGCCTCGCCTCCCGTCGAGCTGCCGTCCGCGCTGCCGCCGGCCTCGCCACCCGTCGAGCCGCCGCCTGCGCTGCCACCGGTCCCGCCACCCGTCGAGCTGCCGCCGGTCCCGCCGCCTCCGCCCACCAGATGGTAGCTTTCGTCCAGCCCCGCCAGCGCGGTACACCCGCCGGCCGCCGCAAGCCCGATCAGCGCCATCGAAAGGGACGCGTTCACACGCTTCGAGCCCGCCATGGCGCCGGAGCATCACTCGCTTACGCCTCCGGCGTCAAGTGACCGTACGGCTGGTTCGACCTGGGCCGTGGCTCGATGCACGCACGACACGTGTGCTCGTCAAGTCTGTTACAGTCGCAGTAATCGCATGATCATGGACGACGGCGCGCATGACCGCCGCCCCCGAACTCGGCCTGATCGCCTTGCCGTGCGCTGCCATGTCGTGGCTCGCCATGGCACAGAAAACCAGTGTGTTTCTCTCGTGCCGGAGCGGGCATGGTCCGTGCTCGACGCGGCGGCCATGACACTCAAGTGCTTTCCCTGGTTGGCTCGTGGTTCCTTCGTTGCGTGGGCGATGCTGGGCGGCGCGGCGTGCGGCGAAGATGACCATGGACCTGCGAGCGCGGAATCGACCAGCACCAGCGGAGCGGGCGCGAGCGGCAGCGCCGGCGCTGGCGGCTCCGGAGGCGGCGGCGGCAGCGCCGCGAGCGGCGGAGGCGGCGGCAGCGCCGCGAGCGGCGGAGTCGGCGGCTCCGGAGGCGGCGGCGGCAGCGCCGGCGCTGGCGGCTCCGGAGGCGGCGGCGGCAGCGCCGCGAGCGCTGGCGGCTCCGGGGGCGCGAGCAGCCATGGCCTGACGTGCCGCGAGTCGAGCTTTCCGGCGTTCAGCAAGGCCTGCGAACAGGCGAGCGACTGCGTCGTGTTGCCGCACGTCACGACCTGCTGCGGAGACGTCCTGTTCGTCGGCGTGGACGCGGACGACAAGGAAGCGTTCGAGGCCGCCGAGGCGGCGTGCCTCGCCGGCTCGCCGCTGTGCGATTGCCCGTCGCAGCCGTCGCTCGCGGAGGACGGCCGTCGGCTCGAGAGAGAGAGCGAGCAAGCGGTCGCGGCGCGCTGCGACGAGGGCTCGTGCACGTCGGAGATCAGGGATTTGCCCTAGCGCGACCTTCGTTCGCGGGGACACGAGGTGCTGGCGTCACTCCAGATCCCGGGTGTCGTGCGGTACATCGCGAACGGCGCGACCGCCGCGGGGTGCCCCTACCTCGCGATGGAGTGGCTCGACGGCGAGACGCTTGGTGCGCGTTCGCCGCGGCGCCGCTACGCCGTGCGTTCCACTGAGCTGTCGGCCGCGCTCGCGGACCGCTTCAGGCCGAGGCGCGAGAGCCGGGCCGGGGCGTCCCCGGGCGCGGGGTGCCGGATCGTCCCTTCCGGCTCGAGCGGCGGCGCGGCCGGCTCGTTGCCGGTGATCTGCTTGAGGCCGTAAAAGCCGTTCATCGCCGCCGAAAGCATCATGGCGCCGCGGCTCAGCGACCGCGCGCCGCGCGCGAGGCGCTCGAGCACCGCCGCGGGGCCGAAGGCGCGATTCCACATCTGGCGGTGGGCGGCGAGGAGCTGCTCGGGGGACATGCGCGCCGGCCGGAAGGCGACGCCGTAGCCGCTGTAATGGGGCCAGTCACGCTCCTCCAGGATGCGCCCGTCTCGCCGGTGCTCGTCGTACAGCGGCGTGCCCCGGAACGGCGTGAGGATGCTCAGGAACGGGACGTCGACGCCGATCTCGTTCAGCCGATCGGCCGTGGAGGCGATGACCTCCGGCGTCTGATCGTCGAAGCCCGAGATGAAGCCCGCCATCACGCAGATCCCGCGATCGTGCAGCTTCCGGATGGCCTCGCGGTACTCGCGCGCGCGGTTCTGGCGCTTGTCGACGCTCTTGAGATCGGCCTCGTCGAGGCTCTCGATGCCGAGGAAGATGCCGATACAGCCGGACCGCTCCATCGCGTCGAGCAGCTCCCGGTCCTTGACGATATCGATGGATGCCTGCGTGAGCCACCAGCGATCGAGCCCGGCGAGCTCGCGCAGGAGCTCCTTGGCCCAGCGGCGCTGGACGAGCAGGTTGTCGTCCCAGAACCACGCGACCTTCTCCTGCCAGAAGCGGGGGAAATGCGTGGTGGCGATGTCGCGGATCACCTCGTCGACGGGGCGCACGCGGAAGCCGGGGTTGAGGTCGGGCACCGTACAGAAGCTGCACGTGAACGGGCAGCCGCGCGTCGCCTGGAGCACGCGGGGGACCAGGAAGCGCTCTTCGAGCAGATCGTAGCGAGGGGTCGGCAACCCGGCGAGCGAGGTCGGTTCGCCGTGATAGACGCGGCGCTGCGTGCCTCGCGCGAGATCGCGCAGGACCGAGGGCCAGACCGCCTCGGCCTCCCCGGTGACCACCACGTCCACGTGCTGGAGCGCCTCCTCGATCCAGTACGAGACATGCGGGCCGCCGGCGACGACGCGCACGCCGAGGGCGCGGTAGCGATCGGCGAGCGCGTAGGCGCGGCGCGCGAAGCCGGAGAAGAACGAGAGCGCGACCACGTCCGGCGAGGCGTCGACGGGGACGGGGCGCACCTGCTCGTGGAAGAGCTCGACCTCGTGCTCCGGCGGGGTGATTGCCGCGAGGTGGATCCCGGTGACCGGCGGGACGAAATGGAAGCGGTGGCCCCGGCGATAGCGGGGGACGTAACTCACGACGATCCGCACCTTCATCAGCGCCTCCTCGGGATCATGGTTCTCATCGGATCGGACCCGCGATGACGGCGTGGATCCGCGGGGGGAAGGCGATCCGGTGAGACGTGCTGAGAATAACGGAAGGCGGGACGCGTCGATTCCAGAAGCCGGAGGAGCTACCGTGGAGGGACGGTGGTGGACGCGTGAGGGGGCCGAGGAAGCGAGAGGAACGATGAATATCGATGTCGATCAAACCGAGAGCTAGCCGCTCACCCCATCCCCCGGACGCGGCGCAGCAGCGCCTCCGCCGGCTCGTAGCCCCGCCCCTCCGCGCGGGCCAGCGCCGCCTCGGTGGGTACGAGCTCTCCGGAGAACGCCCGGGCGAGGATCGTGTGCGGGAGCCTTTCGGCCCGGGCTGCGGCGCGGGCCACGCGCTCCTCGACCTCGCTGGCGAGCGCGAAGAGCGCCTGTGCGCGGCGGACGATCTCCGCCTGCTCCTCCGCCGGCGGCACCGGCACGGGGATGCCGTTCAGCGCCGCCTGCGTGAGCTTCGGCTGGGCCGAGCCGGTCACGTGGTGCTGCAGGTCGAGCGAGTTCAAGAGCAGCTCGAGGTACCCGAGGACCACGCCGGCCTTCGGCTGGACCACATGAGCATGGTTGTTCACCCAGAACCTCCCGCTCGCGGCGAACGCCACCCGGGTGTTCCTCGACAGGAGGTTCGCGCCGTCCTCGGCGATCAGCAGATACTCCCCGTCGAACAGGTAGCCATCGATCGAGTCGATGACCCCCGACGCGCCGTAATACGGATACGGCCCCCGGCGCCTCGCTCGAACCGCGGAGCTCACGGGGACGCGTCGGCCATCGTGGTTGTCCACCAGGGAGCCGAACGGGCAGCGGACCCAGGACCGCGGCAGGGGACGCTCCGGACCGTCGCTGCTCGCCCCTGGCGCGGCCGGCGCCGACGTCGAGCAGCGCGGCGGGGGCTCCGCCGGTCCCGCGGCCGGCGCGGCGGCGCCCGGCGCGCGCAGGTCCTCGGTGAGCCTCCCCGAGCACGCCGCCGCCAGCACGGCCTGCCGGAGCCGCCGGAGGAGCAGCGACGACCTCGCCAGCCGGGCCTTCGCCGCGTCCACCTCGCCGAGCAGGGCCTCGGCCTTCGCGACGATGCGGCGCTGCTCGGGGAGGGGAGGCAGCGCGAACGGCCGCTCGAGCGTCTCGCGCACCTTCACGAACGGCTGCGCGGAGCCGCCCTTCGCCCAGAATCCCTCGTCGTTGAGGTGGAGGAACAGGTAACCGACGTCGATGGCCCGCTCATCCGGCCAGACCACATGGGTGTTCGCGATCGCCGACCACCGCCCGCGCGCCTTGAACGCCTTCCCGCACCGCGTCCCCACCGCGGAGACGACGATCGCCTCGCCCTCGTGCTCCCAGCCGTCGCACCACACGTCGGGGCCGGCGGCGCTGAACCCCTGGTAGCGCCCTGGCCGCTGCTCGGCGTGGAGCTTCCCCTTGATGAGCTTCGAGCTCCCGCTCCGGTGCGAGCAGATCGACGCGAGCGTCGTCTCGGCCCACCCCTCGGGCAGCGGCCCGCTCACGCCTCCGCCGCCTTCGCCCCGCCCTCGAGCAGCGCGAGCACGCGGTTCAGCGCGGCGACCGCCTCCGTCAGCTCCTGGAGGGCGTCGGTCGCGAGCTCCTCCGGCTCGGGCATCTCGCCGGCCTCGTCGAGCGACTCCTCCTTCAGCCACCTCAGCCCGTCGAGCTTGAACTCTCGCTCCTTCACCTCGCGGAGCTCGAAGCTGCGGAACCGACCCTCGCTGGAGCTCGCCGCCTCGCGCGCCCCGCGCCCGTCGGGGTCGCCGCCGTAGCACCGCTCGAACTCCGCGAAGTGCGCCGGGGAGAGCGGCCGGCCCTTCTTGGTGATCGACGGGACGCCCGTCCGGGCGTCGTAGATCCAGACCCTCTCCGTCGCGCGGCCCTTCGTGAAGAAGACGACGTTGGCCTTCACCCCGGCGCTGTACGGCGTGAAGGTCCCGTGCGGCAGGCGGAGCACCGTGTGCAGGTCGCAGCCCCTGGCGAGGATCTCCAGCACCGCGCCCGCCTGGTCGGCGAACAGGCAATGGTCCGGCAGGACCATCGCCGCCCGGCCGCCGGGCCTCAGGATCGTCAGCACGTGCTGGATGAAGTTGAGCTGCTTGTTCGCGGTCGCGATCGCGAAATCCTCGCGGCGCGGCGTCTCGTAGGCCCCCTTCGTGCCGAACGGCGGGTTCGTCAGGATCACGTCGAACCGCTCGTCCGGCGGGGCGTCGAGCGAGTCGCCGAGGGTGATCCTCGGCTCGATCCCGTGGAGGTACAGGTTCATCAGGGCGAGCCGGCGGGGGCGCGCGACGAGCTCCTGGCCGAAGAACGCCCCGGCCTTGATCCGGCGCGCCGCCTCCCGGTCGAGCGCTCCCCGCGCCTCGGCCTCGATCCACTCCCAGGCGGCGACGAGGAAGCCCCCGGTGCCGCACGCCGGGTCGCACAGGGCGAAGCCCGGCTTCCCCTGCGGATCGGGCCTGATGCACCGCACGATCGACTGGATCAGGGCGCGGGGCGTGAAGTACTGCCCCGCGCCCTTCTTGCCCTCGGCGGCGGCCTTCTCCAGGAGGCCCTCGTACGCCGCGGCCTGGATGTCCACGCCGAGGCGCGTCCACTCGATCTCGTCGATGAGGTCGACGAGCTTCCCGAGGCTCGCGGGGCTCTTGAAGCGCGGCTGCGAGCCCGCGTAGATCTCCCCGAGGACGCCGGGGGCTCCGTCGAGGGATCGGAGGACGTCGGCGTAGCGGTCGAGCAGCGCTTGCCCGCTGCGCGCGCGCAGCGCGGGCCAGGAGCAGTCGGTCGCGTCGACCTCGCCGCGGGGCGTCCTGTGCTCGACGCGCGAGAGATCGATGCCTCGCTCGGAGGCCATCTTCAGGAAGAGCAGGTAGGTGATCTGCTCGATGTAGTCCCCGTGGTCGATGCCGTCGTGGCGGAGCGTGTGGCAGAACCCCCAGAGCTTTCCAACAACGTCGGTCATGCGGCGGCGGCTTCGTTCGGGTCGTGGAGCGGGAAGGCGAGGCGCGGGAGGAGCCGGCTTACCACGGCCGGGCGCCTCACGGCGGCCGCCGCGCTCGTCCATGGCGCTGGGACGCGCCGCCGCCGATGTACTAGGCTCGTCCCGTGCCGCGCGCCCTCACCTCGCTGCTCGCGCTCTTCTTGCCGCGATCGCTCCGATCGTCGCTGCCGCCGCGGCTGCCGCTGCCGCTCCTGTCGCTCTTGCCGCTGTCCGGCCTCGCCTGCGCGTCGCCCTCGCTCCCCGATCCCAAGGAGGCGGTGCAGGTCTACGCCGACGCGGCGGCGCGCGGCGACGCCGACGCCATCTACGGCATGCTGAGCGACAAGAGCCGCACCGCGATGTCGCGCGACGAGGTGCGGCGGCGCGTCGCCGAGGCGCGCGCCGAGCTCGCGGAGCAGGCGCGGAGCGTCACGGCGCCCGGGGTCGTGGTCAAGACCCGCGCCCGCGTCCGCTACCCGGACGGCGAGATCGCGACCCTCGAGCTCGACGAGCGCGAGCGCGCCTTCCGGATCTCCGCCGCCGACGCGCTGCCCGCGGGCGGCCGCACCCCCGAGCAGGCCCTCGAGCAGCTCCGCCGCGTCCTCGCGCGCCGCAGCTACGCCGGCCTGCTGCGCGTCCTCACGCCGGCCACGCGCGCCGCCATCGAGAGCGACCTCCGCTCGCTCGTCGAGGGGCTCGCCCAGCCCGAGGGGCTCGAGGTCCGGATTGCCGGCGACTCCGCGACGGTGCAGATCCCGGGGGGGCACGAGGTGAAGCTCCGGCGCGAGGCGGGCGTATGGCGGGTCGAGGACTTCGATTGAGACGATGGCTCGGCCGGCTCGGCGCTCGCCGGCCGCGCGGCCGGGGCGGTGAGGCGGCGCCGCCGCCCTCGCGCCCCGCCGCCTCGGCCCGGCCGCGGCGCCTCGCCGTGACGCGACCGCGGCGCCTCGCGGCGGCGGCGCTGGTGCTTGTCTCCGCGCTGCTCCTCCTCGCGGTGCCGCGCCCCGTGCGCGCCTTCGGCGAGGAGGGGGCGTGGAACCCGCGGCCGCTGCTGACGGGCGACGCGCGATGGGAGGGGGTGCGCGCCACCGCCCCCGCGCGCTGGTCGTTCGAGCTGGAGCGGCGGACGAGCGCGCCGGCGCGCCGCAACCCGACCACGGTCCGCGCCGACGATCCGGCGCTGCTCGCCGAGCCGTTCGCGCTCTGGGGCGGCGAGGGCGATCTCCCGCCGCTCACCGAGCGCGAGGTCTTCGGCCTGCGCCGCTTCCTCGCGCTCGGCGGCGTGCTCCTCGTCGACGACTTCGCCCCGGGCAGCGGCGCGTTCGGCCGCGCCGCGCGGCGCGAGCTCGCCCGCGTCCTGCCGGAGGGCTCTCCCATCCCGATCGGCACGGAGAACGTCGTCTTCCGCTCCTTCTATCTCCTCCCGCGCGCCGTCGGCCGCGTCGAGGGGCCGCCGAAGCTCTCCGCGATCGTTCGCGGCGGCATGCCGCAGGTGATCTTCTCCGACCACGACCTCGCCGGCGCCCTGGCGCGCTCGGAGGGCGGGGGGCCGAGCGTCGAGGTCACGCCTGGGGGCGAGGCGCAGCGGGAGCGCGCGTTCCGCCTGGCCGTGAACATCGCGATGTACGTGCTCTGCTCGAACTACAAGGACGACCAGGTGCACGCGCCGTTCCTGATGCGCCGCCGCGCCATCGACGACAACCGGCCCCGCTCCGCGCCCGCGCGGCCGTGAGGCGCGATGGCTCCGGGTCGCCTCGCCGCTGCGCCGAAGCTGGTCTGGCAGGACGACCATTTCACCGTGCTGTTCGACGCGTCCCTGCGCGTCGTCTGGACCGTCCGCAGCTCCAGGCCGTTCGCGTCGCTGGAGGAGATCGAGGCCGTGATGGGGGAGCTCATCCGCGTCCTCGACCGGCTGGGCCGCGCCCATCACGCCCTCTTCGTCGACGTCCGCGCCGTCCCCGGCAGGAACGATCCGTCGTTCGAGGCGACGATGAAGCGCTTCCGACCGCACTGGCTGCGGGGCTTCCGGCGGGTCGGCGTGCTCGTGCAGAGCGTCGCCGGCGCGCTCCAGATCCAGCGCTTCGCGAGGGATGACGGCATCGAGCGGCTGATCACGAGCGATGAGGCCGCGCTCCTCCGGTACCTCACGCAGGAGGGCTGAGCGGCCAGGAGCTCTGGTGTCTGGCCGCGCTCAGCTACCGTCTGGCGTGGCGGAGGGCGTGCGCGATGCCGCTCTGCAGCGTGCTCAGCGTCGTGATCCCGGAGAGATCCACGCCGAGCGTGACGAGCGTCTGCGCCACCTCCGGGCGGACGCCGGTGAGCACCACGCGGGTGCCGAGCAGCTGGGCGGCGCGCGCGGTGCGCGTCAGCGCGTCCGCGACGTGCGTGTCGACGGCGCGCACGCCGGTGATGTCCAGGATCGCCGTGTGGGCGCCCTGGCTGCTGATGCCGGAGAGCAACGTCTCCATGATCTGCTCCGCCCGCACGCTGTCGATCGTCCCGACGAGCGGCATCGCGACCACCCGGTCGGCGAGCGGGATGAGCGGCGTGGACAGCTCCCGGAGGGCGGCCTGCTGCGCGAAGATGATCTCCTCCTGCAGCGCGGCCCGCTCCGCCTCCGCGCGCTTCAGCGACGTGATCTCGGTCACGATGCCGCCCATGCCGATCGGCGTCCCGCGCTCGTCGTGGATCGGGAATTTGACCGTGAAGAAATGGTGTTGAGTGCCGTCTACCGGCACCACCTCCTCGAACTGCATGACCTGCCCGCCGGTGAGCACCTCCCGCTCCTTCGCCACGATCATCGCGGTGGCCCCGGGGTCCACGGCGCCCAGCTCGGCCTCGTCTCGGCCGATGAGCTCGAGGACGTGCCTGTTCAGCATCTGCGCGTGCGTGCGGTTGGCCAGGACGTAGCGGCCCGCGGTGTCCTTGACGAAGATGGAGCTGCGCGCGTTGTCCACCAGCTGCAGGAGCAGCTGGTACCGCCCCTGCACCGTCTTCTCCCTCCGCTCCCGGTCGCCGGCGTCATCGACGAGCGCCGCGATCTCGAGCGCGTCGCCCCTGCCGTCGCGCAGCACGGCGTAGGTCCACCGGCAGAGGAGCGGGTGACCTCCCTTCGTCCTGCACGCGCTCGTGGTCGCGGCAAAGCGGCTCTCCTCCCGGGCAAAGTCGAACGCCCGCGCCGCGGCGGCGGACACGGGGACCGCGCCCACGAGCTCGGCCAGCGGGCGGCCGACGGCCTCGCTCGCGCTCCAGCCGAAGAGGCGCTCGGCGCTGTCGTTCCAGTACGTCACCGCGCCGTCCAGGCGCCAGTGGAGCACCGCCGGCACCGCCGTGGGCAGCCCCTCGAGCGCGTCGAGGGCCTCCGCGCCTGCCGCGCCTTCCGGCGCGGCGCCGTTCTGTGCGTGTCCCGGCGCGGCTCCGTTCTGTGCGTGACCGTTGGAGCGCTCCGCCAGGGCCTTCTCCAGCGCCTCGACACGCGCGCGCAGCTCTGCGTTCTCTGCCCTGAGCCGCCCGGCCTCGTCCTGCTCTTCGCGCATCGTCACAAGGGTTCGAGCCTACGCGCGGCGCACCCGGCGTTTCAAGGTGGCTCACCCTCGTTCGAGGTCGCCCGAGAGGTCGCAGCAACGGCGCCGGGCTGGGACACCCCGCTCCGATGTACTAGGCTCCGCGCGTGCCACGCGCCCTCGACTCGCTGCTCGCGCTGTCGCTCTCCCGCGCCGGCGCGGCGAGCGGGACTCCGTCTTCTCGCGCGCTTCCCGCGCTCCTCTCGCTCCCGGAGCGGCCGTGACCCGGAGCTTCGCGCCCTCGGGCGATCTCTCGTCGCCCATCGTCGCCGTCGCCTGCGTCGTCGCGGCCCTGAGCTTCGGCCTGCTCGTGCTCGAGCTCGTCCGCGCGCGTGGCCGCGCCGCCGGGGCGGTGGGCGCCGCGCCCGCGCGCGCGGCGCTCGGCACGGCGCTCACGGGCGCGCTCGCCGTGCTCGGCCTGCTCGCCGCCATCCTCCGCCCGGTCGCGGTCACGTCGCGCGGGAGCCTCGTCGGCCCCAAGGTCGTGGTGCTTGTCGACGGCTCCCGATCCATGGACCTGCCGGGCGTCGCGGGGACCCGCCGCGACAGCGCCGAGCGCGCGCTCGAAGAGCTCGGGAAGCGCGCCGACGTCCGGCTCTCCCGTTACGTGTTCGGCGAAGGGGCGCCGCTGCCGGCCGACGGGCAGGCAAGCGAAGGCGGCGGCTCCGCGCCGGCGCCGGGCGTGAGCGCTGGCGCCGCGCCAGCGCCCGACAGGGACGCGGGCGCGGGGGCGCCGGCCGCCGCCCCCGCGTCGGCCGCGGCGCCCGCGCCGCCCGCGCGAGGCCGGCCGCAGCGCCGCTCGGATCTCAGCGCCGCGCTCGAGGCGCTCGCCCGCGCCGCCGACGAGCGGCCATCGGCGTTCGTCGTCGTCTCCGATGGCCGGCTCGACCGCCCGGGCCCCGACGACACCGCCGCGGCGACGCGGGCCGCGCTGGAGGGGCTCGACGTCCCGGTGCACACGGTCGCGGTGGCGACCGAGTCCGTGCGCGACGCCGGCGTCCGCGCGGTCCGGACCTCCGGCGCCGCGGTCGCCCACCAGCCGCTCTCGCTCCGCATCGACATCGGCTGCAGCGGCGGCCTCGCATGCGACGCCGTGCCTGTCGTGGCCCGCGAGCTGCGCGAGCAGGGCGCGCCCACGACGCTCGCCACGGGCACGGCGCACGTCGAGGGCGGCGTCGGCACGGTCGAGCTCGGCGTGACGCTCGACCGCGCTGGCACCCGCATCCTGGAGGTGTCGATCAAGGCGCCGGACGGCGACGAGCTCCCCGAAAACGACGTCCGGTACATCACGCTCGACGTCGCGCGCGACCGCATCCGGGTGCTCCACGTGGCGGGCCGGCCGACGTACGACGTGCGCGCGCTCCGGATGTGGCTCAAGGCCGACGCCTCGGTCGACGTCGTGGCCTTCTTCATCCTGCGCACGCCCGGCGACGAGGTGAACGCGTCGTCGGACGAGCTCGCGCTGATCCCGTTCCCGGTCGACGAGCTCTTCAGCGTCCACCTCTCGAGCTTCGATGCGGTCGTCCTGCAGGACTTCGACGCCGCGCCGTACGGCCTGACCAAGCACCTCCCGGCGCTGGCCCAGTATGTCGACAAGGGCGGCGGGCTCATCATGGTGGGCGGCCCGAACGCCTTCGTGTCGGGCAACTATGCGCGCACGCGGCTCGCCCGCGTCCTGCCGGTGGATCTCGACATCGGCCGCGCGCCCAAGGTGGATCTCGGCGCCTTCGTGCCGCGCATCACCGCCGCGGGCCGCGCGGCGCCGGTGCTCGCGCCGCTGCTCGCGCTGATCGGCGACGAGATGCCGGAGATGCCGGGGACCAACGTCGTCGGCGATCCGCTCCCCGGGGCGACGGTGCTCATGACGCACCCGACCCGCACGACGGCCTCGGGCGCGCCGATGCCGGTGCTCTCGCTGGGCGAGCACGAGAGCGGCCGGACGATCGCGCTGACGCTCGACGGCAGCCACCGCCTGCTCTTCAGCGCGTTCGCCTCGAGCTCCGCGGGCCGCGCGCACGGCGCGTTCTGGGACGCCCTGCTCGGCTGGCTCATGCGCGATCCGCGCTTCGAGCCTGCCGCGATCGAGCCGCGCGGCGGATGCCTCGCGGGCGAGGAGACGGCGCTCGTGCTGCGCCCCCTCGCCGGGCAGCGCGGCGAGGCCAGGGTGACCATCGCGCGCCTCGGCAGCGGCGCGGTCGTGAAGACGTTGACCGCGCCGATCGGCGAGGGCGGCGAGCCGGTCGAGCTCGCCGCCGGTCGCCTCGAGCCCGGGGGTTATTCGGCCACGGTGGAGATCGTCCCGGAAGGCGCCGCTGGCGACGGAGGCGACCAGAAGCGGGCGACGACGCGGCGCGACTTCGCGTGCGAGCGCGGCGGCGACGAGTGGGCCGATCCCCGCCCCGACGTCGCCCGCCTGGAGGCGATCGCCCGCGCGACGGGCGGCGCGTCGGTGCTCCCGTCGGCCGCCGGCTCGCTGTCGCTGCCTGCGGCGACGCAGGTGGCGGCCGAGCGCCACGTCGCGCCGCTCCTGCCCCCCTGGGCCTGGACGCTGGCGGCGGCGGCGGCGCTCGGCGCGCACTGGATCGTGCGCCGGCGCGGGGGCCTCGCCTGAGGGGGAGGGCGCCGGCCGGAGCCCTGGTCTCGTCTCAAGGGAGCGACGGCTTCTCGAGCGGATCGGCCTTGTCGCCGACCCAGACCCTCAGCACCCCGAAGTGCGCGGGGTTCCTGGTGAAGCTCGCGTGATTCACGATGAGCAGCATCTGCGCCGGGTCGTTGAACGCCACGTTGGCGGGGGCGTCGAGGGGAATCTCCTCCCCTGGTGCGCTCTCGATGCGCGACTCCTCGACCCCGTGCTCGTCGAGCACCGAGATCGCGTTGGCCGCCGCGAGCGTGACATAGAGCTTCCCCGACTTGCCGAACGCGAACCCGTCGGGCGCCTCGCCAGCATCGTAGTCGTGGACGAGCTCCAGATCGGCCTCTTCGGGGGCTTCGACGAGGGGTAGCCGGTAGATGGACCCCAGGCTCGGGTCCGACGGGGAGAACGACACCGAGAAATAGACGTGCTCCCGCGCCGGATCGAGCCGGATCCCGTTCACGCCGATCGGCACGTCGCCGCTGCCGACGAGGGCGGCGCTCTGGAACCAGATCTCCGGCGCGCCGCCCCCGGGCGGGTAGCGGAAGATCGTCGCCTGCAGCGAGTCGGTCACATACGCGTAACCCTCCTCGTCGAAGGCGATATCGTTCGGCAGCGGCGGCATCGGGAAGGGCTTCGGCGAGCACACCTCTCCCGGCGCGGCCATCACGCACGGCGGCAGAACCGGCAGCGGAGCGCCGTAGCTCTCCTGAACATATCCATGTCCAGTCTTCCTGAAGCGCAGGAGGCCGAGCTGCGTGCTGAGCGCGTAGACCCGGCCATCCTCGTCGACGGCGATGCAGCTCAGCGCATGCTCGTCGGCGAGCGTCTCGCCCGCCACCTTGATCGTGGCTTTGTGGACTTTGCTGTCCCTGTCGAATACTTCGATGGTCGACGGGCCTTGACCTGCGGTGCCGAACGTCGCTGGGCCGGAGACGTAGACCCGATTCCCATGGACCGCGATGCCTTCGGGGAACCCCGGGGCCGCCGGGACCGTCGCGAACGTCTTGATCTCGCCGTAGCATCCCCCCTGCGCCAGCGCCGGACCCGGGATCAGCGGCGACACCGCGGAGAGGAGCGCCAGCGTGCCGCAAGCCAACCATTTTCCGTTGGAATACGATAATTTTGACGTGACGGATTGCGACATGTGCCCTCCAGGGGTCCATGGTTGCCGGACCGGGGTTGTCGAAATAGGTCGCGTCCAAAAGCCAAAGTGCAAATTGCCTGGCTTCGTCAGGCTGACGACGCGGCCATGATAGCTGGAGTATATGCGGTTGAGCTGATTGGCTGTCGAGTCGAAATTCTTCGGTTCATGAAATATCAGGGAGGCCGCTGCCCGGCTGACCGGCATCGCGTCGCCCGCGTCGCCCGCGTCATGTTTCACATGTGTCTCCGCGTGGTTGCGCGCTTGCGCCCTGCCTGCACAGCGCGGTCACGTCAGTCCACGTTGGTCCACGTCAGTCCACGCCGGTTCACGTCAGTCCACGCCGGTCCACGTCAGTCCACGCCGGTTCATGCCGGTTCACGTCAGTCCACGTCGGTTCGCGTTAGTTACGCAGTGCACGTGGTGACGAATGTGTGCAACGGTCGGAGAGCGCGTCCAGGTGGCGTGTTGGTGAGTGCTGCCGAATGTTCCCGAAGGCAGCATCAGGCGCGCGGCGGTCCCCGCGGTCGAGGCGTCGCGCTAAGGCTGCGCCGGCCAGGCGACGCGCGTCGGCACGAGCCGGGGCTCGACGGTCCCGTCGCCCAGCTCGCCGTTCCTGTTGTCACCCCAGCAGAGCATCTCGCCCGTGCGCTTGAGCGCGCAGCTGTGGTCATCGCCGAGGGCCAGCTCGATCACGTCGGTCAGCCCGATCGACTCCGGAAGGAGCACCGGATCCTGCGTGCCGTTGCCGAGCTGCCCCTTCGCGTTGTCGCCCCACAGGAGCACCTCGCCGCCCGCCAGCACCGCGCCGGAGTGCCTCGCGCCGAGCGAGATCCGGGTCACGTCCACGAGGTCCGGGATCTTCCGGGGATTCGCCTCGGGGTTCACGACGCCAGTCCCGAGGCGGAACTGCTCTCCCTTGCCCCAGCAGGAGGCCACGCCGCGCGCCGGCGCGGCGCACGTGTGCAAGGCGCCCGCGGCCGTGATCGCGACGCTGGTGAGGCCCGGGACGGGCTGCGGGGTGTTCTGCTGGTTGAAGTTGCCGAGGCCGAGCTGGCCGCTCTCGTTGTGGCCCCAGCAGTTCATCGTGCGCTCGCCCATCCGCTCGATCATGCCCGCGCAGGTGTGCGAGAGGCCGGCGCTCACCGAGTCCACGCCGTCCAGCATCACGGTGGGCTCGATCCGATCGACCTCGTCGCCGTAGCCCAGCTGGCCGGAGCTGCCCTCGCCCCAGCAATAGAGCTCGTGCGACGCCGTCACCGCGCAGGTATGGGTCCCGCCGACGGCGACCTGGGTCGCGCCCGCGAGCTCCTTGGCGCGCACGGGGGAAGGGGAGTTCGTCGCCTCGCCGTCGCCGAGCTGCCCGCTGTTGCCCGCGCCCCAGCACGCCACCGCGCCGTCGGCCAGCACCGCGCAGGTGTGCGCGCGCCCCGACGAGATGCTCGCCGCGACCCTGGCGGCGCCGCTGAGGCCCATGACCGGCCTCGGGAGCGGTCGATCCTGCTGCAGCGTCCCGTCGCCGAGGTTGCCCCAGGTGTTCCTGCCCCAGCACCAGACCGAGCCGTCGCTGAGCACCGCGCACGTGTAATCCGTGCCGGCCGCGATGTGCGTGGGCGCGACGCAGGCGCCCCGCACGCACTGGCCGCCGCAGGGCTTGTCGCAGCTGCCGCAGTGCGCGGTGCTCGTGAGGAGGTCCACCTCGCAGGCGTTCTCGGGGTCCTTGTCGCAGTCGCCGCGGTTCTCCTCGCACGCCGGCGACTGGCAGACCCCGTCCTGGCAGGTCGGCTCGCCGCCGAACGTCGGGCAGTCGACGTCGCACGCGCCGCAGTGCTGCGCGTCCGTCATCGGGTCGACGCACGCGTCGCCGCAGAGCATGCCGCCTCCAGGACACCCGCCGCCGCTCCCGCCGCTCCCGCCGCTCCCGCCGCCGGTGCTCGAGCTCGTCGACGCGTCGGGCGGGCGCGCCGTGAACTCGTCGCCGCACGCGGCAAAGGCGATGGCGACGGCGGCAGGCATGTACGCCGCCGCGAGGGGCAGCGAGGCGAACTTGAGCCGGCTGGCCCGAGGTCGATGCGTGGAAGCCATGGAGGGCGTTCTTCCCTTGCGTTGAGGCGCGGCTGCGCCACGAGGCGCGGCGTGCGACATTCTAGACGAAGTCGCGCGCCGAGATCTCTCGCCGCGCGCCGCGCCTGTCGCGCCGCGCGCCTGTCGCGCGGCTCAGCGCGTCGCGACGAGCACCTCGTCGATCGGCGGCGCCTTCTCGAGCACGCCGAGGTCCACGAGCTGCTTCGCGAGCGTCTCCCAGCGCTCGCTGGTCATCACGCCGAGGCCCTTCTCCTTGGTCTCGGTGGTCTCGATCAGCGGCCGCTGCGCCTCGGCCGCGGCGACGAAGGTCTCCGCGTCCATCGAGGTGTTGAGCTTGGCCATGATCTCGTTGGAGCGCGTCGGATCCTGGAGGTATGTGCGCCAGCCCTCGCGCGTCGCGCGGACGAACGCGCGGACGCGCTCCGGGTTCTCCTTCCAGAGGGCCGCGCGCGTGATCACGACCACGACGTACGGGTTGAACCCCTCGCTGGCCACCAGGAACGCGGCGGGATCGCTCCCCTTGCGCTTGGCCGCGATCGGCTCGGCGGTGATGAAGCACTGCTGGGAGAAGTCCTTGTCGGCGACGAAGCGGGCGACGCCGCCGTCGTACGGCACGACCTTCACCTTGTCGAACCCGTACTTCTTCTTGAGGTACGCGGCGTAAGGCAGCCCCGGCTCGATCGCGAGCGTGCCCGACTTGAGGATGTCGGCGATGCCCTTCGCGCCGCGGCTCTCGTGGGTCATGATGGCCTGCGGCGAGGTCTGGAACACGGCGAAGAGGGGGAGCACGTCCGCGCCGCGGGCGCGGGCGGTGAGCACCTCGTCGGCGCCGGAGATGCCGAAATCCACCTGCCCGCCGGCCACCATCTGGACGACCGGCACGCCGGCGCCGCCGCCGAGGATCTCGACATCGAGCCCCTCCTTGGCGAACGCGCCCGACTCGCGCGCGGCGTAGAACCCGCCGAACTCGGGCTCCGGGACCCAGTTGAGGGCGAGCTTCACCTTCGCGGCCGGCGCGCTGGGGGCAGCCGCGCCGGGCGCGCTCTGCGAAGGCGCGGCCGGCGCGCTTCCTTGCGGGGACGCGGACGAGGCGCGCCCGTCGCCCTCCGGCGACTGCGAGCGCGAGCAGGCGGGGGCGAGGAGGGGGACGGCGGCGAGGGACGCGAGGCGTGCGAGGCGTCGGAGGAACAACCGGCGGCTGTCGGGGAAGTGCATCAGCGATTGATCTCCGAAGGATGCCAGCGCCGCAAGAGCCGCCTGCCGGCGAGGTCGACGGCGCCGAACAGCGCGAGGCCGAGCCCGGAGGCGAGCAGCACGGCGGCGAAGAGCAGATCCGTGCGCAGCTGGCGGTAGGCGGAGAGGACCAGGATGCCCAGGCCGGCGGCGTCCTCCGAGAAGCCGGCGACGAACTCCCCGACGATCGCGCCGATGACGGCGAGGCCCGCCGCGATCCGGAGCCCCGTCACGAGGTGGGGGAGCGCCGAGGGCAGCTCGAGCTTGCGGAGCGTGGCGAAGCGGCCCGCCCCGTAGAGCCGGAAGAGATCCCGCAGCGCGGGCTCGACGGAGCGCAGGCCCGCGAGCGTGTTCGCGATGACCGGGAACACGGAGACGATGAACGCCGAGACCGCGACCGCGCGCAGGCCGGGGCCGCACCAGAGCACGAGCAGCGGGGCGATGGCGACGATCGGGACGGTCTGCAGGAAGACGGTATAGGGATAGAGCGCCCTCTCGAGCGGGCGCGACGAGGCGAGCGCGATGGCGGCGAGCACGCCGGCCGCGGCGCTGAGGAAGAAGCCCGCGAGCGCGGCCTTCGCCGTCGTGACGGCGCCGGCGAGCAGGGTGGCGGCGTTCACCGCGCCCGCCCGCGCCACGTCCGAGGGGGGCGGCAGGAGGTAGGCAGGGACGCTGAGCGCTCGGGCGAGCGCCTCCCAGAGCACCAGAAGGATCACGAGCGCGGCGAGCGGCGGCGCGACGGCTTGGAGCGGGGTGGGTCGCACGGCTCGGCCTTCTCTAGCGCGAGGCCGCCGCGCCAGGAAGATGCTGCGGTGGAAGAAATCAGGCTCGTCCGTGGGCCGGCGCCGAGCGACGCGCGCCGAGCCACGGGAGAGGCGAGGTGGCGTGGGGAGCTTTGGGGGAGCTTTGTCGAAGCGGGGTGTGAACCGCGCCGGGCGCGGCCCCGCTCGATCCGGCTACTTGCCCTTCTTGGCGGGCGCGGCCGGAGCAGGCGACGCCTTGGCGGTCGCGGCTGCCTTCTTCTGGTTCTTCTCCGCCGTGTCCTGCTTCTTCTGTCGCTCTTTGGCCTTCGGAGATTTGTCACCCATGGGAGCACCGCCTCGGTGGATGCGTTGGTGTTATCCGCCTTGACCGAGGCTAGCACCATATCTCGTGGCGCCGTCACGAACTTTGTACTTCGCGAGCGCTTATGTCTCGGCTTCTCCGCCCGAGGCGTGTCCGAGGCGTGGCGCGCGTCGCTCGGCGCCGGGCTCGCTTGCCGGCATCGAGGGGCGGCGCTACGAAGGCGCCGCGTGTTCAAGGCCATCCTCTGGGACAACGATGGAGTCCTCGTCGACACCGAAGGGCTTTACTTCCAGGCAACGCGCGAGACGATTGCGTCGGTCGGCGTCGATCTCACCATCGACGACTATCGCCAGCTGTTCCTCGTCGAGGCGCGCGGCGCCTGGCACCTCGCCAGCGCTCGCGGGGTCGACGAGGCGGGCGTGCGGCGGCTGGCCGACGAGCGGGATCGCCGGTACCTCGAGCTCGTCGCGGGCGGAGACACGCTGTTGCCGGGCGCGCGAGAGGTCGTCGCGGAGCTCGCCGCGCGCTTTCGCATGGCGATCGTCACGAGCAGCAAGCCCGAGCCGTTCCACCGAGCGCACGCGGCGACGGGCCTCCTCGGGTGGTTCGAGTTCGCGCTCACGCGGGATCAGTACGCGCGCGCCAAGCCGGATCCCGAGCCGTACCGGATCGCCTGCGAGCGGCTGGGGCTCGCGGCGCGCGATGTCCTCGTGATCGAGGACTCCGAGCGCGGGCTCCGGTCGGCCAAGGCCGCGGGCCTGACGTGCTGGGTCGTCCCGTCGCCGCTCACGGCGCCGTCGGACTTCACCGGCGCGGACGCGGAGCTCGGATCGCTGCGCGAGGTGCTCGCTCGCCTCCGAGGAGCGTGAGCGCGACGTCACGTTCGCGCGATGAGGTGGCTCACCGCGCCTGTGTGTGCGCGCCGCCACCGTGCTGCGTCGCCTCCCCACCCCTGGATTTTTGCACGCTGCACATCTGCTCGGTGCATGAGCATCTGGCGGTTCACGAACGGTTCGTGGCACCTTCGGGCCCGTGGCTTCCGGTGACGGCATCTCGCTCATCGAGCTCGTCGTCCTCGGCTGGTCCTCGGCCACCGCGGCGCCGGCGCCGATCCCTATTCGCATCGACTTCGATGCCCCGGCGGAATGCTCGACCGCCGACCAGTTCTACGAGGGCCTCCGTGCCCGGTCGGACCGCGTGCGCCTCGCGGCTGACGGAGAGGACGGCTGGGGTGTCCGCGTCCGGCTGAGCCGCGGCGGGGCCGGGGTCCACGGCGAGCTGCGCGTCGTTCACGCAGGCGGCGAGACCGACACGCGGATCGTCGATGCCACATCGTGCGACGTCGTGGTCCAGGCGCTCTCGCTCACCGCGGCGCTCGCGCTCGACGAGGTGGTCGAGGTGACCGCGCCCCTCGCTCCGCCTGCGCCGCCGCCCGCTGCCCCCCCTGCGCCGCCGCCCGCCCCGCCAGAGGCGCCTCCGCTCAAGTTCGCGCTCGGCGCGCACGTGGTGGTGGCCCAGGTCGTCGCACCTCATGCGAGCCTGGGCGCCGCCCTGGGTGCCAGGGTGACCCCGCACGTCGAGGGCCCGTTGAGCCCTTCGTTCGGCCTCTCGCTGATGTACGCGCGGAACGACCTGCTGTCGGGCGGCGACAGCGCCCTCATCCAGTGGGCGGCCGCGGCCCTCTCCGCGTGCCCGGTGCGCTGGCAGCTCGGCCCTGTCGTCAGCGCAGAGCCGTGCGTCGTCGCCGCCGGCGGCTGGCTCGCGGCGACGGGACGAGGTATCTCGAACCCGGAGTCCGCAGTGCGATCGTGGTGGAGCGCGGGAGGCTTCGCGCGCGCCGCTGCGCTCCTCGGCGGGGGCACCGCCCTCGAGCTCGAGGCCGCCATCCTCGTGCCGCTCGTTCACCGTCGGTTCACCATGGGGTGGTCTGCAGAAACCGTCGGCGAGACGCCGGTGATCTCGCCGCTCGTTGGCGTTGGAATCGTGCACAACTTCTAAGCCAGGATTCTGTGATCACTCCGACTCGCGCTGGGAATTATGACCCATGGACGGCATCCGGAAGCTGGGCCGCAGGCACGCTGCCCCCCCCGACCCGAGGACAATGTTCCGCTCCGGCTGTCGCCCATTGCTTCCGGGTAGAGTCCGTTCTTCACTGGTCTCATGTCTCGCCTCGCGGTGAGTATGGTTGCCGACGTCATGACATCGTCTGCTTTGCCTGACAGCGAGCCGGCGAGCGTGGCTCCATCGGTGGCCAACGTGAAGCAGCGGGACGCGCGTCTGCGACGGATGGTGGACGCTCATCTTGACTTCATCGGGCGGGTGCTCCGCAACGCGGGGACCCCTGCTGCCGAGATCGACGATGCGGTGCAGCGCACCTTCATTGCCGCCGCGCAGCGGCTGGACGACGTCCGGCCGGGCGCCGAGAAGAGCTTTCTTCTCCAGACCGCGCTTCACGTAGCCGCCCACGCGCGCCGCAGCGCCGCGCGCCGGCGAGAGTTCCCCGCGGCCGAGCCGCCGGAGGTTGTGGACGCTGCGACACCCGAGCAGCTCACCAGCCAGAAACACGCGCGACAGATGCTCGATCAGGTCCTCGACCAGATGGAGTCCGATCTGCGGACCGTGTTCGTGCTGTACGAGTTCGAGGAGATGAGCATGGTGGAGATCGCCGGCGTGCTGGGGATCCCGCAGGGCACCGTGGCCTCTCGGCTGCGAAGGGCCAGGGCCGATTTTCGTGAGCGCGTCCGCGCGCTGGAGCTCGTTTCGACGAGCGAGGTGAGACGATGACTGAACCACGTCGCCTACTGGAGGAGAGCGACAACCCGCTCGAACGCGCGCTGCTGAGCGCAGGCGCGTCGTATCCCACGTCACCGGAGACGCGCGCGAAGACGCTGGCGGCGCTGGGGCTCGCCGGCGCTGCAGCCCTGTCGGCCAGCGTGGCGGCGCCTGCGGCGCTCTCCGCGGCAGGGGGGGCCGCTACGTCCTCGTCGCTCGCCGTGAAGCTCGGCTGGACCAAGATCCTCGTCGCGCTCTCGACGGTGGGCATGCTCGCCGGCATCCCGGCGGGCTACCTCGCCTGGCGCGGGCAAGACGCCCAGGACGTCGCCGCGGCGCACCGCTTCGGCCCCGCGCTCGCCGACCCGGTCGTGCAGACGGCGGCGCGGCCTGCGCAGGCGCCTGCCGCGGCGCCAGCGCCGGTGGAGGCTCTCGCGGAGGAGACGATGGCCCCGGCGCTCGCGGGTGGCAGCAGCGCTGCGGCCACGAAGCTCGATCCGAAGCCGTCCGGTACGGGCGCCGCCCTGGAGGCGGAGCTCGGCGCGCTGGACGCGGCGCGCACGATGCTCGCGAGCGGGAACGCGCGAGGCGCGCTCTCGCTCCTGGACGCCTACTCCAGGACGCATCCGCGCGGGCGGTTGAGCCTCGAGGCCGAGGTCCTGCGGATCGACGCGCTCGCGAAGAGCGGCCGCTCCGACGCTGCCTCGCAGCGCGCCGCGGCATTTCTTCGCCGGCATCCGAACAGCGTGCTTGCTTCCCGGGTACGGCGCTATGTAAACAACTGAACTCTGGGTCATGCGTTGCCCTGCCCTCCTCCGTTCGTTCCGCGCAGCTTCCGGCGTCGCCGGTGCCTGGATGGCGGTGTGTGTGCTGCCTGGGTGTGTGACCACGGTGGATTCGCTCGGCTACGACCGGATGAGCAGCGATGAGCTCGGCCCGCTGACGGGCCCCTCCGAGTACCCCAACGCGTTCCGCGACGTGCTCGGCAAGACGGACGAGGAGATCGCGGCCAAGATCGAGGACAGCTTCGAGCAGCTCTTCTACGGCGATCGCTACGAAGAGACCGTCTACTACCCGGTGCCCGGCACCGAACAGGCCTACATCTGGGACGACTACCACAATAGCGTGCGCTCCGAGGGCATCGGCCTCGGGATGATCATCACGGTCGAGCTCGACAAGCGAGACGAGTTCGACAGGATCTGGAGATACGCCAAGTCCACACTCCAGCTCAAGTCCGGTCCCGGCCAGGGATATCTCATGTCATGGTGCGATGTCCCGGGGGGCACGGCGGTGGTGTGCTTCGATCCCTTTGGCCTCCAGCAGGTCGCGATGGCGCTGTTCTTCGCCCATGGCCGCTGGGGGAGCGACACCGGGACCATCGACTATGGGATGGACGCGATCAGCCTGCTCGAGGTGATGCGCCACAAGGAGGCCCTGAACGGGGGGGTCGCCTCGGGGGTGACCAACACGTTCGATCCGACGACGAAGCTCGTCTACGACTACCCGCACGTCTCGGCGGCGGACGTCACCCGTCCTTCCATCGAGATGCCCGCCTATTACGAGCTCTGGGCGCAGGCCATGCGCGACCCCTTCTGGTCCGAGGCCGCCGCCAGCGCGCGCACCCACTGGCAGGAGGCCGCGCACCCGAGCACGGGGCTCATCCCGGTGCGCACCCACTTCGACGGCACGCCGGTGCTCAACTGGGACTACTTCGGCTCCGAGGCCTACCGCACGCAGCTGAGCATCGCGCTCGACCACGTCTGGTTCGGCGTCGACCCGTGGCAAGTCGAGGAGGCGGACCGGCTGCTCGGGTTCTTCTCGAAGCTGGGCATCGACAAGTACGGCGCGGTCTTCAAGATCAACGGCGCGATGCTCAGCGCCACGCCGGAGTCGGCGCTCATCTTCATGAACGGGGTCACAGGGCTGATCGCGACGAACGACGATCGCGCCGCCTACATCGAGGCGGTGTGGACGACGCCGCCGGCGACCGGGGAGACCCGCTACTTCTCGAGGTTGCTCCACATGCTCTCGCTGTTGACGCTGAGCGGGCAGTTTCGCGTGTACTGAGCCGGTGCGCGGGATCTCATCCCGCGCAGGCCGCGCAGCGCTCGCTCGAGCGCCGGAAGAGCGTCGCCCTCGCCGACCGGCCGCTGCCGCGGGTAGCGCGCGACCGAGCCATCGTGGTGATCTCGCTTACGTCAAGCGAAAACGGGCACCGTTGAAGGGGGCCGGCGATGGCTTCGGCCGGGCCGCGGCGCGGATACCGTGTTGACGCCTGTATCCGGTCTGGGTGGAAGATCTGGTGTGCTCGGATCTGCTGGCGCGCCGGGACGAACAAAGCTTTGGACGGGTGATCATCGGAGACCGGCGTTGGTTACAATGAGCGCCAGATGAAGCCTCTCCGCGCAGCTCGTCCTCTCGGGATCTCCACGAAATCCCTTGTTGTCCTCGTCCTCTCCGCGTCGCCGGCCGCTGCGTTCGGCGCGGGCTGCGGCGTGGCGGACAGCGTGCCGATCCCGAGCGCCGGAGCGCACGAGGGGACAGGCCATGAGCCGACCAGCACGGGCGCGGCGAGCAGCGGCGCCGGGCCGAGCGGCGGGAGCGCCGCGGAGCCGGGAGCGGGCTCGGGCGCGGGGCGCGACGAGGTCATCGGGGCCATCGTCTCTCGCCATGATGTCGTCAGGATCCTCGCTCTCGGCGACACCGGAGAGGGAAACCTCGCGCAGAACCAGGTCGCCGATCGGATGAGCGAGAAGTGCATCGAGGTCGGGGGCTGTCACGCCGTGATGATGAACGGCGACAATTTCTACGACCACGGCGTGGTCGACACGATCGATACGCAGTGGGGCCCCAAGTTCGAGCAGCCCTACGACAGACCGGGGCTGAGCGGCCTCCCGTTCTACGCGGTCCTGGGGAACCACGACTACGGCCCAAGCAGCAGCGGCGTGCGGCAAGCGCAGATCGACTATTCGCAGCTGCCCGTGGGCGACGGGCCCGGCATGCGGCTGACCGATAAGTGGCACATGCCCGCCTCGTACTATGACGTTCGCATCGGCGACGTCCATCTCTTCGGGATCGATACGGTCGACTTCACCTCCGATGACCAGGCGCGCTACATGAGCGCGCGGGTCGCCGCCTCGGACGCCACGTGGAAGATCGTCTTCGGCCATCACCCCCGCTACACGTCCGGAGCTCACGCCTCGGACAACCCGTCGCTCGGGATGAGCGGGATGTTCGCCATGCAGCAGGCCATCTACTGCGGGACCGACATGTACATGGCCGGCCACGACCACAACCTCGAGTTCATCGACAAGGGGCGAGACGAGGGCTGCCCGAACACCTATTTCGCCATCAGCGGCGCCGGCTCCAAGACCCGCCCGGTCGCCTCCTCGATCCCGACCGAGCGGGGGCAGCTCTTCTTCACGGACAAGACCGAGGGCTTCGCCTATCTGCGGTTCGAGGGGACGAACCTGCTGTTCGAGTTCATCGACAAACAAGGCGCGGTGATCTTCACGAAGACCATGACCAAGTGAGCGAGCGCCGCCCTCGGCGGCCGGGCGACGCCGCGGCCGTCAGCGGCGCTCGCCGTCGTGCGGCGGGCCGCCCTGCTCGTCGTCGCGCCGCCTCCCGAACGAGATCGTGCTCTCGGTGCCCGCGAGCATCCGCCGGATGTTCGGGATGTGCTTGAGCCAGACGAGCGCGGCGAGGAGCAGCGAGAGGCAGAGGGCCGGGGCGCCCCGCTCGCCGAGGAGCCAGAGGAAGAGGGGCAGGGCGAGGGCGCCGGCGAGGGAGCCCGCCGAGACCATGCGGGTCGCCCGCACGACGACCGCGAAGACGGCCAGCGTGGCGAGCGTGGACCGCGGCGCCAGCACGAGCAGGACACCGCAGGACGTCGCGACGCCCTTGCCGCCCCGCATCCCGAGGAAGACCGTGTAGTCGTGGCCCAGCACCGCGGTGAGGCCGCCCGCCGCGGCGACCCACCCGCCGGGCGCGACGGAGAGCCACGACGCGAGGGGCCCGGCGACGAGCGCGCCCTTCGCCACATCCGCGGCGAGGACGGCCAGGCCAGGCCCCCAGCCGAAGGCGCGCAGGACGTTCGTCGCGCCGATGTTCCCCGAGCCGACCTCGCGGAGGTCGACCCCTTTGACGAACCGCGCGAAGAGGTAGCCTGTCGGGATCGCTCCGAGGAGGTAGGCAAGGGCCAGGTAGATTGCCGTCATTGCCGTCATTGCCGTCATCGGGCGCCTCCATGCCCGCGCTCACGGCGGGTGTAGCACGCGCGCCGGGGTGAGCGCGCGCCGGGGTGAGCGCGCGCCGGGGTGAGCGCGCGCCGCGTGAAGCGCGCGCCAAAGAGCCCATGTCGCGATGGCGATCATGGTATTCTGCGAACATGCCTGACCTGGCGCCCGTCTCGACCCGGAGTGGCCGCGCCCCCAAGATCGCGCTCGTCCTGGCCGGCGGTGCCGCGCGCGGCGCTTACGAGGTCGGCGTTGTGCAGCACATCCTCGAGGACGTCTCTCGCGATCTCGGCCGCGAGGCGCCGCTCGACATCCTGTGCGGCACCTCGGTCGGCGCCATCAACGTCTGTGGGCTCGCCGCGTTCGCGGACGAGGCGCGGAGCCGCGCGCGGCGGCTCGCCGCGGTGTGGACGCGCCTGCGCATCGACGACCTCGTGCGCCTCGACGTGCGCGGCGTGCTCGCGGTGGGGCACGACCTGCTCCGCGGGGGCGCCGCGAGCGCGCCCTCGAGCGGCGGCCGCGCCGCGCTCCTCGACACGTCGGGCCTCGAGCGGCAGATCGCGGAGGCCGTGCCCTTCGAGCGGATCGACGGCCACCTGGAGAGGGGGCTCCTGTCGGCGCTCACCGTGTCGACGACGCTGGTCAAGAGCGGCCGCACCGTCGTCTTCGTCCACCGCCGCGAGCCCGGCCTGCCGCCCTGGAGCCACGACCCGACGATCACCCCGCGCGCCACCGCGATCCGCGCGCAGCACGCGCTCGCCTCGTCCGCGCTCCCGATCCTGTTCCGCCCGGTGAACATCGACGGAGAGCTCTACTGCGACGGCGGGCTGCGCCAGAACGTCCCGCTGTCGCCCGCGCGGCGCCTCGGGGCCGACGGCGTGATCGTGGTCAATCCGCGGTACATCGAGCCCGCGTCGAGCGCGGCCGAGCGCGACGCGCCGGGCTTCCCCGGGCCCCTCTTCCTGCTCGGCAAGACGCTGAACGCGCTGATGCTCGACCGGATCGACAACGACCTGGCGCGGCTCGAGAGCATCAACGGCATCCTGGAGGCGGGGCGGCGGCGCTATGGCGAGGGCTTCATCGACGGGCTCAACGACGAGCTCGGGCTGCCGCCGGGGCGCGCGCTCCGGCCGATGCGGTCGCTGCTCATCCGCGCCTCCAAGGACATCGGCAGCCTGGCGGCGGAGTTCGTGCGATCCCCGGCGTTCCGCGCGCGGACCACGAGCGTGCTCGGCCGCGTGATGCGGCGCCTCGCCGAGGGAGACGAGCAGCGCGAGGCCGACTTCCTGTCCTATCTACTGTTCGACGGGGATTTCGCCGGGGCGCTCATCGAGATAGGCCGCGCGGACGCGCGCGCGCGGCACGAGGAGCTGTGCGCGTTCTTCGAGCGGGCGCTGAGGCCGGGCGGGTTCGAGGAGCGGGCGCCCTGAGGGGGCCTGGAGACACAGGCACGCTCTGGCTCCGTCCGGATCCTCAGGGGCGCTGAGGCCCAGGCGGCGTCGGGGCGCTCGGCGCCTGTCTCGGCGCGAGCTCCGCGCGGCCGGGGCGCCCGGTGTAGACTCGCGCCGCGAGATGGCACCTTCGGATCCCTTCGGCTGGGTGGGCGCGACGATCGGCGGCAAGTACCGGCTCGACGCCGTGGTCGGCGAGGGCGGGTTCGGCGTCGTCTACCGCGGCCAGCACCTCGGGTTCGACGAGCCGGTCGCGGTCAAGTGCCTGAAGCTGCTCGGGTCGCTGGCCCCGGCGGAGCGCGCGTCCTTCCAGCGGATGCTCCTCGACGAGGGGCGGCTCCTCCACCGCCTCTCCCGGGCGAGCGCCGGCATCGTGCAGGCCCTCGACACCGGCGCCGCGGTCTCGCCGTCGGGCGAGTGGACGCCTTATCTCGTGCTCGAGTGGCTCCATGGCGTGCCGCTCGACCGCGAGATCGCCGAGCGGCGCGCCCGCGGCGAGGCGGCGCGCCCGCTCGCCGAGGCGGTCGCCCTGCTCGCGCCCGCGGCGTACGCGCTCGATGTCGCGCACGCGCAGGGTGTCGCCCACCGCGACGTCAAGCCGGCCAACCTGTTCCTCGCCGAGATCGGCGGCCGGCGCACGCTGAAGGTCCTCGACTTCGGCATCGCCAAGGTGCTCGGCGAGCTCTCGAGCATGACGCAGGCGATGGCCGAGACAGGGAGCGCGCTCCGGGCCTTCACCGTCCATTACGGCGCGCCCGAGCAGTTTCACCACCGCTTCGGCGCGACCGGGCCGTGGACCGACGTCTTCGCGCTCGCCCTGGTGCTCATCGAGGTCGCCTCGGGCAACCGCGCCCTCCTCGGCAGCGACGTCACGCAGCTGTACATCGCCGCGACCGATCCGGCGTTCCGCCCGAGCCTGGGCGGCGCGGGCGTGAGCGCGCCCGACGCCGTCGAGGCGGTGGTGCGCCGCGCGCTCGCGATCGACCCGCGGGAGCGCTACCGCACGGCAGGCGAGCTCTGGGGGGCGCTCGAGGCCGCGATGGCGACGGCCGCGCCCGCCGGCGCGGGCGCGCTCGCAGCGGGCAGCCCGCCAGCGGGCGCGGCGCCCGGCGCTGCGGCGCTGGGCGTGTCGGGGACGGAGCGCGTGGCCGCTGGCCCCCCCGCCGGCGAGCTGCCCACGTCTGTCGGCGCGCCGCCCACGCCATCCCTCACGACGATCCGCGGCCTGGCGACGAGCGCGCCGCCGCAGGCTGCCCCGCAACCGGCGTCGCCCCCTCCCACGCCCCAGGCCGCCAGGGCCGCTCCGCGGCGGCGCCTGTTCCCCGCGCTCGTCTCGGCGGCCGCGCTGGCCGCGGCCGGCGCAGGCGCCGTCGCGTTCGTCCGCCATCGCGCCCCCGGCGAGGCGCGGCCGGCGCGCGTGCTCGGCGGCCTGACCGCGCCCCCGCTGAAGGCGCCTCCCCCGCCCGACATGGTCCGGATGCCGGCGGGCCGCTTCACGATGGGCAGCGCGAAGGGCGGCAAATCCGAGCGCCCGCCCCACGAGGTGACGCTGACCCGCGCGTTCGACGTCGATCGCACCGAGGTGACGGTCGCCGCCTACCAGCGCTGCGTCGAGGCGGGCCGGTGCACGCCGAGCGGCCTGCACGGCCCCCGCGCGACCGACGCCGACGTCGAGCAGCGCGGCGCGCTCTGCACCGCGGCGGATCCCGCGAAGTCGCAACACCCGATCTCGTGCGTCGACCAGGCGCAGGCGGCCGCGTACTGCGCCTTCGCCGGCAAGCGGCTCCCGACCGAGGCCGAGTGGGAATACGCCGCGCGCGGCGCCGACGGCCGCGAGTATCCGTGGGGCAACGAGCCGCCAGGGTGCGCGCACGCGGTCGTGTCCCGGCCTCCTGGGCAGGACTGCGGCGGGCGCGGCAGGGGCACCCAGGAGGTCGGCTCGGCCAAGGCCGGAGCGAGCCCGGCGGGCGCGCTCGACATGGCGGGCAACGTCTGGGAATGGGTGGCCGACGGCTGGGACCCAGGCGTGTATGCCAGAGGCGCCCAGACCGATCCCCTGGTGCCGGCGACCGGCAGCAGGGGCGTGCTCCGGGGGGGATCGTGGGACTTCTCCGCCAGCACGGCAAAAGCCACGTTCCGGCTGGCGTATGATCGTGAGGCAGGTGACGTCTCGACCGGGTTTCGTTGCGTTCGCTCGGCCGATTGAACACGAGGTCCCGAGAGCGGGCAGCAGGGAAGCGCGGATCATCCGGCCACGCTCATTTCAGCCGCGCCGGGGATAGGCTATCTATCCCATCTTGGTCGAACGTCGATTCACACGCCCGATCGCGAGGTAGGATGTTGGAACACGTGGAGCCATGCGATCGGGCGCGCAAGCTCAGGTCACCGCGGGCACGTCCTCCCCTGCGGGCCGGCGAGGTCCACCCCGCGCAGGAGCCCGGTGACTCCGCTTCCTCACCGGTCAACCCCTGCTGCGCCCACAGGAGCCCATGCAAGAATCCGAGAAGTTGATCTCCATCGAGGAAGGCCGGATGCAACGCGTCATCGATGCGGTTGCGCTCGCGTCCACGGGAGAGGTCGAGCTCGCGCTGAAGCAGCTGGCGGCGGTCGAGCACGACGCCTTCGGGGTGATCGAGGAGGCTCTGCGCGTCTTTCTCTCCGAGCTCTCCGCGACCACGCAGCAGAAGAGCCAGGCGCTCGCCGCGCTCGCCGCCTCGAAGCGCGAGCTCGAGCATCAGCTGGACACCATCCAGCGCCAGGAGTGCGCGATCCGGGAGCTCTCGGTGCCGATCATCGACATATGGCACGGCATCCTCACGCTCCCGCTCGTCGGGCTGTTCGACTCGGTGCGCGCCGTCGAGGTGACCGAGCGGCTCCTCGTGCGCGTGGCCGAAGACAGCGACGTCGAGTGGGTGATCCTCGATCTGACCGGCGTCACGCTCATCGACTCCATGACCGCCCAGCACCTCATCAAGCTGGCTCAGGCGGTGCAGCTCCTCGGCGCGCGCTGCGTCCTCACCGGCCTCGGCGGTCATGTCGCGGAGACGCTCGTCACGATCGGCGTCGCGTTCGACGAGCTGAACCCGATGCGCAGCCTGCGGGAGGGGCTCAGGTTCTGCCTTGCGCAGCGGGGGCGCGCGATCTCACCGCGGTGATCCGCGGAGCTCCGCTTCGCGCGGCGTCGCCTTTGCGGAGCGCGGCCGGTGTGCCAAGGGATATCCTGTTGCAACCCATGGAGAACGCGACGATCCCCGCTCGCTTCCAGGACACCGCAGACGCCCGCCGTCGCTTCGGCGACCAGCTCGATCGCCTGGGGCCCTTCCTGCTCCGCGTCGATCCGGTCGCCGACGCCGTCGTGGACGCGTTCGCGTCGATGCCGCCGGGCCAGGGCTTCCGCCTCCTGGAGGCTGCCCTTGCGCGCGGCATGGACGACGACCGCACGGCGAAAGAGGCCCCGGCCGAGCTGCGGGCGCTCTTCGCGTCGGTCGATCACGTGCCCCTCTGGGTGGACTGGGAGGCGGTGAACCGCGGCGGGGCGGCGTTCCTGCGCACGGGCGTCCTCGGCGGGATCCTGCTCGCGATGCAGTCGCTCATCCTCGGGTACGCGTCGCCCGGAGGGAACAAGCCGCTCGTCTTCTCGGGGAGGCTCCGCGAGCAGGCCGAGCGCCGCCTCGCCGAGACGAGCCGGTTCGTCTACGCCGTGAGCCAGGCGAACGGAATGCGCCGCTCCGGCGAGGGCTTCGCGATCACCGTCAAGGTGCGCGTCATGCACGCGCAGGTGCGGCGCCTCATCCGCGCGAGCGGCCGGTGGCAGCCGGCCCTCTGGGGCGAGCCGATCAACCAGCACGACATGGTGGCGACGGCGCTGCTCTTCTCGGTCGCGGTCATCGACGGCCTCGACAAGCTCGCCTACCGCTTCGCGCCTGCCCAGAGGGAGGATCTCGTCCACCTCTGGCGCTACGTGGCCCACGTCATCGGCGTCGAGCCCGAGCTCATCCCCGGGTCCTACGCCGAGGCGCGACGGCTGGCCGAGATGATCTTCGCGACGCAGGGCGCGCCGGACCACGACTCGCGCATGCTCGTGGACGCGCTGCTCACCCGCAGGGTGCGCAGCGCGCGAACCGACGGCGAGCGCCGGAGCGCCGAGCGGTTCATGGCCATCTCCTGCGGCCTCTCCCGGGCCGTGCTGGGCGACGAGCTCGCCGAGCAGCTCGGCGTGCCCCGGCAGCGCTCGCCCCTCGTCGTGCCGCTGCTCCGCGCGGTCGCCGCCGCGTCGAGCCGCGCGCACGCGCTGCCGCCCCTGCAGGATCTCGCGCTCGACCTCGGCGACCTCCGCTGGCGGCGCGTCATCTCGATGGGCCTCGGCGGCCGCCCGGCCGACTTCGCGCCCCCGGAGCGCCTCGCCGGCAGCGGCACCTGAGCGGTCGCGCCGCTCGCGGGCCGCGGCGCCGGATGTCCAGGGCGACGGCGTGCGAGCGGGCGCGGCAGTCGGGGTTGAACCGCCCTCCGGTTCTGCGGTACGAGACCTCCGGCATGGAGATCATCCCTTACGGCGGTTGGAAGCGCGCCGCGCGCCTCGTCTGCGGCGACACGGAGCTCGTCGTCACGCTCGACATCGGCCCGCGCATCATCCGGTACGGCGTCATCGGCGGTCCGAACGAGTTCTCCGAGATCCCCGAGGACATGGGCGCGACAGGCGGGACCCACTACAGGTTCTACGGCGGTCACCGGCTCTGGATCGGCCCCGAGGACGAGCAGCGGACGCTGCAGCCCGACAACGATCCCGTGCAGCACCGGGAGGAGAACGGCGCGCTCGTGCTCCGGACCGCGCCGGACAGGTACGGAATGCAGAAGGAGGTCCGCATCGCGGCGGACGCGGCGGCGGGCAGGTTCGTCATCGATCATGCGATCGAGAACCACAGCGCCTATGCCGTCGAGTTCGCCCCGTGGTCGCTCTCCGTGATGGCGGGCGGCGGCGAGTGCCTGTTCCCGCAGGCGCCGTTCGTCCCGCACCCCGATCGCGTCCTGCCGGCGCGGCCGCTCGTGCTGTGGTCGTACACCGACATGGCCGAGCCCCGGTGGACCTGGGGCAAGCGCGTGATCCGCCTGCGGCAGGTCGCGGGCAAGGGGCCGCAGAAGGTGGGCGCGCTCGTGACCCAGGGCTACGCGGCGCACGCGAACCACGGGAACGTGTTCCTGAAGCGGTTCCCGTTCATCGAGGGCGCCACGTACCCGGACATGGGGTGCAACTTCGAGACGTTCACGAACGCGGACATGCTCGAGGTCGAGTCGCTCGGCCCGCTGCAGCGCGTTTCGCCCGGCGCCCGCGCGGAGCACCGGGAGGCGTGGTATCTCCTCAAGGGCGTTCAGCCGCCCGTCGAGGACGGCGCGTGCGCGGACTGGCTCGAGGCGGCGGCGAAGGACAGGCCGCTGTGAACCGCCGATCCTGAGCGCGTGGGGGGCGGGCCTCCACCTTGCCGGCCCAGCCGCGCCTCTGCGCGCCGCCGGGGCGCCCCGTGGAAGGGTTGGCTCGTCCCGCGCGCTCGACTATGCGGAGGCTCATGCCGCTACACCCCCTCGCGGGCCGCAAGGCCCCTCCCGACGTGCTGATCGATCCCGACAAGCTGCGCGCGCAGTACTACAGCGAGCGCCCCGACATGGGCGATCCGCAGCAGCGCGTCGCCTTCGGCACCTCCGGCCACCGCGGCTCGGCCGCGCGGCGCAGCTTCAACGAGGCGCACGTCCTCGCGGTCGCGCAGGCCATCTGCGACTACCGCGCGAAGGAGGGCACGACGGGCTCGCTCTACCTCGGCATGGACACGCACGCGCTCTCGGAGCCGGCGCAGCGCAGCGTCATCGAGGTCTTCGCGGCCAACGGCGTCGACGTCCTCATCGCCGAGCGGAACGGCGTCACGCCGACGCCGGCCATCTCGCACGCGATCCTCACCGCCAACCGCGGGCGCACCTCGGGGCTCGCGGACGGCGTGGTGATCACGCCGTCGCACAACCCGCCCGACGACGGCGGCATCAAGTACAACCCGCCGAACGGCGGGCCGGCCGACACCGCCGTCACCGGCTGGATCGAGGAGCGCGCCAACGAGCTGCTCCGCGCCGACAACGCGGGCGTGAAGCGCACGCCCTACGAGGCCGCGCTGCGCGCGCCGACGACCCACCCGTACGATTTCATCGGCCCCTACGTCGCCGATCTCGGCAACGTCGTCGATCTCGAGGCCGTCCGCGGCGCGAAGCTGCGCATCGGCGTCGACCCGCTCGGCGGCTCGAACATCGCGTACTGGGCGCCGATCGCCGAGAAATTCGGGCTGGATATCACGGTGGTGAACCAGGCCGTCGACCCCACCTTCAGCTTCATGCCCCTCGATCACGACGGCAAGATCCGGATGGACTGCTCGTCGCCGCACGCGATGGCGAACCTCATCGCGCTCAAGGACGACTACGACCTCGCGTTCGGCAACGACGCCGACTCGGATCGCCACGGCATCGTCACGCGCAGCGCCGGGCTGATGAACCCGAACCATTACCTCGCCGTGGCGGTGTCCTACCTCTTCCGGAACCGCCCGCTCTGGCGGCCCGACGCGGCCGTGGGCAAGACGCTCGTCTCGAGCAGCATGATCGATCGGGTGGCGAAGGACCTCGGCCGCCCGCTCCGCGAGGTGCCGGTCGGCTTCAAGTGGTTCGTCGACGGGTTGCTCGACGGCTCGCTCGGCTTCGGCGGCGAGGAGAGCGCGGGCGCCTCGTTCCTGCGGAAGAACGGCCAGGTGTGGTCGACGGACAAGGACGGTATCCTCCTCGACCTGCTCGCCGCCGAGATCCTCGCCCGCACCGGGCGCGATCCGGCCGAGCACTACCGCGATCTCACCGCGCGGTTCGGCGCGCCGATCTACACGCGCATCGACGCGCCGGCCACGCCGAGCCAGAAGAGCGTGCTCAAGAAGCTCTCCCCCGACGCGGTGCGCGCCGAGACCCTCGCGGGCGAGCCGATCACCGCGAAGCTCACGCGCGCGCCCGGCAACGGCGGCGAGATCGGCGGGCTCAAGGTCGTCGCGGAGAACGGCTGGTTCGCCGCGCGGCCCTCGGGCACCGAGGACGTCTACAAGATCTACGCGGAGAGCTTCAAGGACCAGGCGCACCTCGATCGCGTGCTCGACGAGGCGCGCGCGATGGTCACCGACGCGCTGTCGGCCAAGTGAGCCCCCCGGGCGCGCCCGGGAGAGCTCGATCTCCCGGCGCTCCTCCGGGGACTCCGCCACGTGCCCGCCCGCCCGCCCCCGGGTTCGCCTCGCGCGACCAGCGCAGGGTCAGAACAGCGAGAGCTGCCGCCGCGCGCCCGTCATCTCATCGAAATCGGCCCCGCCCAGCCACCGCAGCACCGAGTCCGCGATCGGCTTGAGCTGCTGCGACACGTAATGATCGTAGTCCGGCGGCGCGGTCGTCTGGCCCGCCGGCTCCGGGCCAGCGCGCGTGATCACATAGGCCACGATCCGCCCCGCGTCCCCAACCAGCTTGCGGGCCGCCTTCACGTGCGGCGGCGTCGTCTTCGTGTAAGCGCCGAGCGGCTTTCTCAGCGCCTTCTTGTACACGAGCTCCGCGTCGAACCGCCCCGCGCGGAGCTCCGTCACGAAGCTCCGCACGAAGCCCTCCACCGGGCGATCGTGGAAGACCAGGTCGAGCAGCTCCCGCTGGAAGCGCCGCGCGACCGCGCTCGCGTCCCGCCGGACCGCCTCGAGCCCGACGATCTCGAGCCTGTCGCCGCCCTCCCCGGCGACGAGGCCCGCATAGCGCTTCTTGCTGCCCTGCGCGGCGCCGCGCAGCTCGGGCAGGAGGAAGCGCGCATAGACCTTCTCGAACTCGAGCTCCAGCCGGCTCTCGCAGCCGAACGTCCTCGCGATCTCGGCGGCGACCGCCCCGGAGATGGCGTCGCGGAGCTCCTCGGCCCGGACGACGGCGCGCGCCGCGTCCGGCTCGCCGATGTCGACGAAGAGAGAGTCGGTGTCTCCGTAAAGCACCCGGTGCCCGGCCCTCCGCACCGCCTCGGCCGTGATCCTGATGACGTGCTGCCCGGCGCGCGTGATGGCGTTCGCGACCTCGGGGGAGAACAGGCGCGACGCGGGAGAGCCGAGCACGCCGAAGAGCGAGTTCATGAGGATCTTGATGGCCATCGCGCCCCGCTCGTCGCCCGCCCGCCGCGCCTCGGCCCGCTCGTCCCAGAGGCGCGCGACGAGCTCGGGCAAGATGCCCGGCTCGCCGCGCCGGAAGGCCGCGCCGCCCGGCGTCACGATGAGCGCCTCGGGCGGCCCGTCGCCCCCGGCGACGAACGTCAGCGGGTCGATGTTGAAGGTGCGAATGAGGCTCGGATAGAGGCTCTTGTAATCGTACACCACGATGTTGCGGTAGAGCCCCGGCAGCGAGTCGAGCACCAGGCCGCCGGCGATCTCCGCCTCTCCCTCCGGCCCCTCCCTCGACACCGAGGGCGCGACCTTGCCGCGGGCGCGGAGCGCGGGCAGGTAGAGCGAGTCGATCGCGGCGATCTGCGCCCCCACGCGGTCGAGCTGCATGCCCGTGAGCAGGCTCCTCCGCACCGAGAGCTCGATGAGCCCTGTCTTCTCCAGCAGATCCCGGACGAGGCGCGCGTCCTCGAGGTTGTACTCCGCGAGCCGCGCCGGGTCGTCGCGGTACGACGCCTCGATCTGCTCGCCCCGGTCGTCTGGCCCGAACAGCTTGCCGCGCCCGAGGATCGTCCGAGCGGCGGTCTCCAGACGGTAATCGTCGAGCCGCAGGAAGGCGCCGCGGAGGAGCGCGAGGCCGTCGAGCACCACCCGCCCCGGCAGGACGACGCGCGCCTCGCGCGAGAAGCCCGGATCGCGCAGGATCCCGATCTCGTCATCGCCCCTCCCGAGCGCGCACAGGAGCCCGGCGCGCCGGCAATAACGCTGGAGCGCGGGCAGATCGAAATCCGGGATGTTCCAGCCGGTGAGGACGTCGGGGTCCGCCTGCGCGACGAGCTCGAGGAAGCGCTCGAGGAGCGTCCGCTCGTCAGGGAAGCGCTCGACGAAGGCGGGGAGCCCGCCGGGCACCGGCGCGTCGCGGACGAGGAGACAGCGCTCGCCGCCCGCGCCCGCCACCGCGATGGCATAGAGGTGCTCGCCGTCGAGGCTCGTCTCGATGTCGAGCGAGAGCACGCGGAGCCGGGGGACGAAGCTCGCGGGGACGAGCGTTGGATTGCGGTACACGCGCCCGACGCCCGGGTGGAGCTCGAAAGGCCCGGAGACGGCGAACGCCCCGCGGATGCCGCGATCGATGAGAAAGCGGTAGGGAAAGCGCACGTCCGCCTCGAGGGCGTCGGCGCCGGCCTCGGCCAGCCTGTCGCGCAGCGCCGCGACGTCCCGCGGGAGCGCGGCCTCGACGCGCAGGACCGGCTCTCCATCGAGCGTCTCGAGCGCCTGCGGAGAGACGCGGCGGTCCGCGAGCCGCCGCGCGACGTCCTCGTCGCGGGCGCGCACGAAGAAGTAGGGCCTGAACCTGTCCTCGATGACGAGCGCCGGCGCGCCGTCCTCCATCACCGCGTGGAGATGGATCTCCGGGCGCCCGGCGACGACCCGGGTCGTGGGCGTGAGGATGAAGCCGCGGTCAGGCATGTGCGAATTCGCGGAGGCCCCCCGGGCGAGCTCTTCGCCAGCGTGCGAGGCGGCCCGGGGGCCGCTCCACGCTTCACTTGACCACCGGGACCGGCGCCCCGCAAGCCCCTCTCGTCCCCGGGCGCAGGGGATTTCCCGGAGGAGCGCGATTGCCGAGGGAGCAGGGCCTCCGCCGGAGAGGGCGTCTTTCGAGGAGCCGAGCGCCTTTGTAGGGTTTCACGCTCGATTCAACGGGGGATGGCCAGCTTGATGGGGTTGACGTGGAATCCCGAGATACGGCGCGGACGACTCCCCGGGTGTGCGGCGATCGCCCCGCGAGCGCGCCCGCGCGCTGCGCCATGAGCAGGGCAGTCCCTCGGTCTACGTTTAGAGTTACGTCGAGAGCGGGTCCGCCGCTTGCTTGACGTTCGAGACGTCGTGAGCCGCGGGCATCCACGGATCGGCCGGTGAAGCGCGCCGCGGAAATCCAGGAAGGGAATCCACCATGATGCGCCATCATTTCAAGCATCGCGTCGCCCTGATCGCCGCGCTCGCCGCGAGCGTCATCGGCAGCTCCGCGCACGCGGGGGGGCGTGGAGGTTACGTCCATCAGGGCGCGCAGATCTCCGAGCTGCAGCAGCGGCTGGAGGAGGTGAGCCCGCGGTCCGAGGAGATACAGATATCGGACGGCGCCCTCGCCAAGGTGATCTCCGCCGCCAACGAGGTGGAGATCTCCCTTGCGATGATCGCCCGCAAACAGGCGCGGTCGCGCGAGGTGAAGGATTTCGCCAGGGAGATGCTCGAGGCCCACACCCAGGGGAACATCCGCCTGAGCGCGCTCCTCCGGCGTCTCCGGATCAAGGCGCAGCCGACGCGGGCGAGCGCGATGATCGCCGGGCACTCGTCCATCATCGCGGCGTACCTCCAGAAGCAGCCGGCCGAGAAATTCGACCTGACGTACATGGCCATCCAGGTGAGGATGCATGCCCATGCCCTGCGGATGCTGGACGAGCAGGCCATCCCGAGGGTGAAGAACCAGGCGCTGAAGCAGGAGCTCCAGCGCATTCGCGACGAGGCGGCGAGCCACATGAAGCGGGCGCAGGCCATCCAGGCGACGCTGGCGAAGGGGCAGGAGCGCTAGCGCTCGCGGTCGGGGGCGGCGGCCTCGCCAGGGTCAGGGGGCGAACACCGCGCGCACGCACGCCTCCGCGCGCGCCTCGAAGAGGCGGTATCCGTGCGGCCCGTCGTCGAGGCACATCCGGTGCGTCAGGAGGTACGACGGATCGATGTCGCCGCGCTGGATGTGATCGAGCAGCCGCGGGATGTACCGCTGTCCGTGCTGCTGGCCGGTCCTGACGATGAGCGCCTTGTTCATGAGCGCGCCGAGCGGGATCTTGTCGGCGAACCCGGAATAGACGCCCACGATGGACACCGTGCCGCCCTTGCGGCAGGCCAGCATCGCCTCGCGCAGCACGAGCGGGCGGTCGCTCTGCATCCGGAACGCCTGCTTCACCCGATCGACCGCGTGCTGCAGGCCCGTCCCGTCGGCTTCCATGCCCACCGCGTCGATGCAGGCGTCGGGGCCGCGCCCGCCCGTCATCTCGCGGAGCGCCTCCTGGACGTCGACCTCGGCGTAGTTCAGGGCGTCGGCGCCCCCGTGCGCCTTCGCCATCGCCAGGCGGTCCGCGATCCGGTCGATCGCGATGACGCGCTCGGCGCCGAGGAGATAGGCGCTCTTGATCGCCATCTGACCGACGCCCCCGCACCCCCAGACGGCGACGACCTGGCCCGGGCGGATGTCGCAGAGCTCGGCCGCCATGTAGCCCGTCGAGAGCGCGTCGGAGGCGAACAGCGCGCTCTCGTCCCGCACCCCGTCGGGGACCTTGAACGCGCCGTGATCCGCGAACGGCACGCGCACGTACTCGGCGTGGCTCCCCGCGAAGCCCCCGAAGGCATGCGAGTAGCCGAAGATCGCGGCCGTCGTGTCCCCGAACACCCTGTCCGTCACCACGTGATGAGGATTCGAGTTCTCGCAGAGCGACCACAGCTCGCGCTGGCAATACGCGCACCGCCCACACCCGATGATGGACGACACGACGACGCGATCGCCCCGCTGCACCCGCTTCACCTCCGCGCCGGTCTCCACGACCTCGCCGAGGAACTCGTGCCCGAGGATGTCGCCCTGCTTCATCGTCGGGATGTACCCGTGGAGCAGGTGCAGATCCGAGCCGCAGACCGACGACAGCGAGACGCGGACGATGGCGTCGTGCGGGCTGATGAGCTTCGGCTCGGGCACCGACTCCACGACGATGTCATCCACCCCATTCCAGCAGATCGCGCGCATGGTCACTCCCTCTCACGGTCTGCCCGGCCGGACGGCTGCCCCGCCGTCGTCGGGATCTCGCCGATCTCGATCCATTGCCTCAGGCGCCGCAGCTCGCCCCGCAGCTGCCGCCTGGGCAGCTCCGCCAGCAGCTCGCCCGCCGCGCGCGCGAGCCGCCCCCGCGGCCGCGCGCCCGGCAGCACCACCTTGATCTCCGTGCCCCTGTCGCCCGGCGCGGTCGCGAGCGAGACGACGCCTGCCGGCGTGCGCTCCGGGCCACCCGCGCCGGCCGCCCGGACCGTCGAGGCTTGCCTCTTCGCGCCGGCCTCCACGCGCCCGATGCTCGGCAGGAGGCGCCGCACGCCCGCCGCGTCCTGCAGCGCGTGCAGGACCGCCGCCCGCGCGCGGCTCACCGTGACGCTGCTCACGACCCGCGGCGCGCGGGCCCCGAGCGCCCGCAGCGCCGACGCCGCGATCTCGGCCCCGAGCGCCGGCCGCTCCTCGGACAGCCCGGCGACCCGCTCGTAGATGCGGTATGCCGCCGTCTCCAGCCGGCTCAGGAGCAGCCCCGCGATTCCCCTCCTCCCCGGCAGCCGCGCGCAGCTCCCGCGCTGCGCCGCCGCGCTCTGCCGCTCTCCCAGCGGGGCTCTCTCCTGCTCCGTCGGGGGCGCGCCTTCGCCGCCGCTCCGCTCCCGGTCCGCGCCCTGCGCGCTCCTCTGCGACGCGGCGCGCGCTCGCCGGCCAGCCTTCGCCCGTGCCATCTCTCCTCCTTCGAGCCTCGCCGAGAGAGCCCGCGAAGGCGCCTTGCAAGCAGGCGGCCACTCGCGCTGATCCAGGCGCTCACGTCTCAACGACGCTCCGAACATGCCACCGCCGTTGCGAGCGGCCCCAACAAGGACATTCGCGCGAGCCTCGCCTCCAGGGCGAACGACGGCGAGCGAGGAGAAAGGTGGATTGCAGCGAGGAAAGAAGAAGGTTGCAGGGCCTGAGCTTCCAGGCGATACTCGCCGCGCCAGGACGCTCCTTGATTCAATCGACGTCCGGCCCAGAGCGAGCGCTGATTAGAATAACGTAGATACGGAGATGTGAACGTATGAAGACTAGAATTTTCTTGCGTGCTTTTGGCTTGGCGGTCTGTGGACTGGCTGTCGCGGCGTGCGCCAGCGGCGACGATGGTGGCGGGAGCGGAGGCGCGGGCGGCTCCGGCAGCGCCGGCAGCACCACCTCCTCTTCGGGCACCGTGGACCCGTCGACCACGACGGCGAGCACGGGGACCACCGACGCCGCCGCGACCTCGTCGTCCGCGAGCACCACCGCGTCGACGGGCGCGGGCGCTGGCCCCCAGACGATCGAGATGATCGATGACATGGAGGACAACGACAACGCCATCCTCGCCAAGGGCGGGCGGGTCGGTTACTGGTACACCTTCAATGACGGGTCGGCGGGGGCCAAGCAGACCCCGCCGCCCGATCCGGACGGGACCGGGGAAGAGCCTTTCACGATGACGGCGCTCGCGCCGGCGCGCGGGCAGAGCACGTACGCGGCGCGCTCGTGGGGAGAGGGCTTCGAGACGTGGGGCGCTGGCTTCGGCTTCGAGCTGAACAGCCCCGAGGGCGCCAAGACCGCCTATGACGCCTCGGCGTACACGGGAATCACGTTCTGGGCCAAGATCGGCGCGGGCTCCGCCACGAGCGCGAGCGTCATGATCTCGGACCCGGGCACGGATCCGGCCGGCGGCTCCTGCTCGGACGAGTGCGACAAGTGGCAAAAGTCGCTCACCCTCACCGAGGAGTGGCAGCAGTTCACGATTCCCTTCGCGGAGCTGAAGCAGGGCGGCTGGGGTGATCCGGCGGGCACCGACCAGATCGACGCGACGAAGCTCTATGCGATCCAGTTCCAGGTCGGCATCGCGCCCAAGTTCGACCTCTACATCGACGACCTCGGCTTCTACAACTGAGCGCCGTCGCCCGGGCCGCGCCGGGAGCCCTCGAGCAGGGGGCTCTCAACCACTCCTCTTGGCCCCGGCGCTTCCCACGGAGCATGCGTGACGCGCAACACGCGACGCGCGACGCGTGACGCGCGACGCGTGACGCGTGACGCGCGACGCGTGACGCGTGACGACCTGCGCGCCTGGATCCTCTGCGCGCTTCCAACAAAGTGCTTGCATCGCAGGCCCCTCCCAGGCGAACGTGGCCGCGCGCTGACGCCCCCTTGCGCCCAGGACAATGCCTCTCCTCGAGCTCGCATCGATCACGAAGCAGTTCCCCGGGGTGAAAGCCCTCGATGGCGTCTCGTTCGACCTCCAGGAAGGCGAGATTCACGCCCTCTGCGGCGAGAACGGCGCGGGTAAGAGCACCCTCATCAAGATCCTGTGCGGCTACTACCCCGCAGGCACCTACGGCGGCGAGATCCGCTTGAACGGCGGCGTCGTGCAGTTCAGCAGCATGCGCAGCGCCGAGGAGCACCGCATCGCGCTGATCGCGCAGGAGCTCGCGCTCGTGCCCGATCTCACCGTCGCCGAGAACCTCGTGCTCGGGCGGGAGCCCGTCCGCGGGGGGCTCATCGACTGGGACGCGGTGCGGGCCCTGGCGCGGGAGGCGCTCGCGCGCGTCGGGCTGGACATCGATCCCGAGCGCCCGATCAAGGAGCTGGGCATCGGCCAGCAGCAGATGGTCGAGATCGCCAAGGCGCTGCTCAAGGACGCGAAGATCCTCGTCCTCGACGAGCCCACGGCGGCGCTCACCGAGTCCGGCGTGAGGACGTTGCTCGGCCTGCTGCGCGATCTGCGCGCCCGCGGTGTCTCCTGCATCTACATCAGCCACCGGCTCGAGGAGGTCTTCGAGATCGCCGACCGCATCACGGTCCTCCGTGACGGGAAGTCGATCACGACCCAGCCGCGGACCGCGCTCTCGCCCGACAACGTCATCTCGTACATGGTCGGCCGCGAGGTGACGAACCTCTACCCCTGCCCCCCGCCGCCGGAGGGCCCCGTCGCGATGTCGGTCCAGGGCTGGTCGGTCGAGGACGCCGGGCACCCCGGGCGGTTCGTGCTGCGCGACGTGAGCTTCGAGGTGCGCGCCGGCGAGGTGCTGGGCATCGGCGGCCTCATGGGCGCCGGCCGCACCGCGCTCCTCTCGACGATCTTTGGCGCCGCGACGAGCCGCGTCACCGGCGCGATCTCGGTCCGAGGCGGGCCCGCGACGCCGCCGTACACGGCGCCCGCGCAGGCGATCGACGCGGGCATCGCGCTCGTCAGCGAGGATCGCAAGCGCCACGGCCTCGTGCTCGAGGCGACCCTCCTCGACAACATCACGCTCGCGACCCTGCGGCGGTTCGTGAAGGGTCTCTTCCTCGATCACGCCGATCGGGAGGTCACGGCGGTCGAGCAGATGAAGGCGCTCAGGACCAAGGCGTCTGGGCCGCTCGCGCTCGCGAACCAGCTCTCGGGCGGCAACCAGCAGAAGATCGTGATCGGCAAATGGCTGATGACGGGGCCCCGGGTGCTGCTGCTCGACGAGCCGACCCGGGGAATCGACGTCGGGGCGAAGGCGGAGATCTACCAGCTCATCCACAAGCTCGCTTCGGATGGGCTCGCCGTGGTGCTCGTGTCCTCCGATCTGCCGGAGCTGCTCGGCATGAGCCACCGTGTGCTGGTCCTCAACCAGGGCAGGCCGACGGCCTGCCTCGACCGGAAGGACGCGACCGCGGAGCGCGTGATGGCTGCTGCAACGAGGAAGGTGACGGAATGAGCGAGGCCAAGCTTCGCGTGCGTATCCCCTGGCGCGCCCTCTCGATGGTGGGCTCGCTCATCGCGATCTGGGTTGCCTTCTCCATCACGACCGATGGGACGTTCGTGACGCCGCGCAACCTGACGCTCCTCGCGCGGCAGATGTCGGTGACGTCGATCCTGGCCATCGGCATGGTGATGGTCATCGTCGCGGGGCAGATCGATCTCTCGGTGGGCGCGCTCGCCGGTCTGCTCGGCGCCTCATCGGCGATGATCTACGTGAGCCTCGGCTGGCCGCTGCCGGCCGCCTTCATCCTGCCGCTCCTGCTCGGGGCTGTCCTTGGCTTCGTGCAGGGCACCCTCGTGGCGCGGCTGCGGATTCCCCCGTTCATCGTCACGCTCGGCGGGATGCTCATCTTCCAGGGCTCCATGCTCGGCTTGACAGGCGGTGTGTCCATCTCGCCGGCGCGTCCTTACCTGTTCGTGGGCCAGGCGTACGTGCCGCACACCCTCGGCTGGGCGGGCGCCGGCGTCCTCTGCGTCGGGCTGCTGTACAAGGCGGCGCGCGCGACCGGCACGGCGCGCTACCCGTGGATCGGGCTCGCCGTGTTCTCCCTCGCGTTCGCCGCCCTGATGAACTCCTACGAGGGTGTCCCGTTCCCCGTGCTCGTCGTGCTCGTGCTCGCGACCGTGTTCACGGTGCTCGCGAAGCACACGACGTTCGGGCGGCACCTCTACGCGATCGGCGGCAACCGCGAGGCGGCCTTCTACTCCGGCATCAGCATCGATCGTCACCTCATCGCCGTGTTCACGCTGATGGGCGTGATGGCGGGCATCGCGGGCGTGGTGCTCACCGCCCGCGTCGGCTCTGCGACCTCGGACGCCGGCCGGATGATGGAGCTCGACGCCATCGCGGCCGCCGTCATCGGCGGCACGTCGCTCCTCGGCGGGCAGGGCACCATCTGGGGCGCGCTGCTCGGCGCGCTCGTCATGGCCTCGCTCGACAACGGCATGAGCCTGATGAACACGGAGAGCTTCTGGCAGCCGATCATCAAGGGCATCATCCTCATCCTGGCCGTCGGCATCGACATGGCCAGCCGCAAGACAAGAAGTCACTGAGCGACGGCTCACCCGCTGGCGTTGCGATGACCGAGGTCGTCCTCGCGTTGCGGTTGCGCGAACACGTAGGCCCCGGGAGAGGGGGTCCGCCGCGCGGCGCGGGGGATGGACCGATGTTTGAGCCTGAGACGATGATCCTCCGGCGAAGCCGGAGGATCTCCGTCTCAGGCGAGTTCGGCGGGGCCCCCGCGCCGCGCGGCGGACCCCCTCTCCCGGGGCCGGGCAGCCCGGCAGGACCTCACTGCGCCTGAACCGCCCCGAGCTCCGCGATCTCCTGCTCTAGCTGCTCCCACTCGGCCATGAGCGCGTCGATGCGCGGGCCGAGCGCCTCGTCTTCGGCCTGGAGCGCCGCGATCTCGGCCTGCCCGGTGCGCTCGAAGAAGCCGTCGCTGCAGTAGAGGTCCTGGATCGCCTTCTTCCGCGCCTCGGCCGCCTCGATGGACGCGAGCACCTTGTCGCGCCGCGCGGGCAGCTCCTTCTGCCGGTTGCGACGCCGCTTCTGCTCCTCCCAGGAGCCGCCCGCCTCCGCAGGCGCGGCCGCCTTCTGGTGCTCGCGCTTCGCCTTCAGCACCACCGTGTCGGCGTCGAGGTGATCGTCGCCGCAGCCGGCCAGGTACTCCTCGTAGGTGCCGGGGAAATCGCGCGGCCCGCTCGGCGTCACCTCGAGGATGCGCGTCGCCAGCTCGGAGACGAAGTAGCGATCGTGCGAGACGAAGAGCACCGTCCCCTCGAACGCCTTGAGCCCCTCGACGAGCCCCTGGATCGCCTCGAGGTCGAGGTGGTTGGTCGGCTCGTCGAGCACGAGCACGTTGGGCCGCTCGACGATGATCCGGCAGAAGATGAGCCGCGCCGCCTCGCCGCCGGAGAGCGAGCCGACGCTCTTCTCGACGTCGTCGCCCGAGAACAGCGCCCTGCCGAGCTGGCCGCGGACGTAGCTCGGCGACTCGTCGGGGCACGCCGCCCACAGGAAGGAGAGCGGCGTCATCGACCCGTCGACGAGCAGCTCGCGGTGATCCTGGGCGAAGTAGCCGACGCGGGCCTCGTGCCCCCACGACGCGCCGCCGGCGTCGGCCGCGAGCCGGCCCACGAGGATCTTGAGCAGCGTCGATTTGCCTAGCCCGTTCGGCCCGATCACCGCGACCCGCTCGCCGCGCCGCACCGACAGCGAGACGTCGCGCAGCACCTGCTTCGCGCCGTACGACTTCGAGATCCCCTTCGCCTCGAGCACGTCGCGCCCGCTCGGCCTCTGGATCGCGAACCGGAACAGCGGCGAACGGCGCGACGTGTCGGCGAGCTCCTCGACCTCGATCTTCTCGATCTGCTTGAGCCGGCTCTGCGCCTGGCGCGCCTTGGTCGCCTTCGCGCCGAACCGCTCCACGAACGCGCGCTTGTCCGCGATGATCTTCTCGGCGCGGGCGATCTCGGCCTGCTTGCGCTCGCGGATCGACCGCTTCTCGACGACGAAGGCGGCGTAGTTTCCCGTGTAGAGCGTGATCGTCTCGTAGTCGACGTCGAGGATGTGCGTGGCGACGTTGTCGAGGAAGCGCTGGTCGTGGGAGATGACGACCGCGCAGCCCTTGTAGCCGGCCAGGAACCTCTCGAGCCAGCGGATGGAGAGGATGTCGAGGTGGTTCGTGGGCTCGTCGAGCAGCAGCACGTCCGCGCCGCCGAGGAGCACCTGCGCGAGCAGCACGCGCAGCTTGAAGCCGCCCGAGAGCGTGGAGAGCGGCCTCCGGTGCGCCTCCACGGGGATGCCGAGCCCCTCGAGGACGGCGCTCGCGCGCGCCTCCAGCGTGTAGCCGTCGTGGGCGCGGATGCGATCCTCCAGGTCCGCCACCCGGCCGGCGTCGCCGCCGTCCTCCGCGAGGCGGCGCGACTCGACGAGCGCCTCCCACACGACGCGATCGCCCATCATCGCGAGATCCAGGATGATCTGGTCGTCGCTGAGGAACCGGTCCTGCCGGAGCACCCCCACGCGGGCGTCCTTCGGGATGCTGACGCTCCCGTCGCTCGCGGGCTCGTCGCCCGCCACGATCTTCAGGAAGGTGGTCTTCCCCGAGCCGTTCGCGCCCACGAGGCCGTAGCGGGATCCGGCGTTCAGCTTGAGCGAGACGCCCTCGAAGAGGGTCCGATCACCGAATGATTTCGCGAGGTTCGAGGTTCCGAGCATGGCGCTGTGGGGGCTTGGGTCGCGGCGCGCGGGGCGCGGGGTGCAGCGCGCCGGGGCGGCGCGCCTCGCGGGGCGCTGTCAGCGGCGCGGCGGGGCGCAGAGGCATAGCACCGCGCCCCGCGCGGGAGCCGGTGATCGTGCGCGGCGCGCGTCCGGCTGGCGGGGAGGCCCGCCGGCCGGACGCCGGCGCGTCAGTTGATCTCCGGGCACAGGATCTTGTCCGAGGCGGCGTCCTTGTTGTTCCCGTCGTTGCACTCGTCGATCGCCTCGTCCGGATCGACGACGGCGTAGATCAGGATCGACAGGTTCGACGGGAACTTCTCAATGGTGGCGGTGAGACTCTCGCTCGCCCCTGGCGCGATCGGCCCCGGGATGACCTCCTCGTGGAGCGCCGTCCCACCCTGGCCGGGATCGCCCGCGTAGTACCGGATCCGCACGTCGCTGGCCGGCGCGGAGCCGGCGTTGGTGACGGTCGTCGGGACGTCGACCTGCTTCACGGCGCACTTGTTGGTGTTCACCCGGCCGATCGCGATCTGGAGGTCCGGGCGCGCGCTGCCGGCGTCGAGGGGCGCGGTGAGCGCGTTGTTGTCCTCGTGGCACTCGCGCTCGACGGCGTCCTCGTCCACGACCGCGCGCACGCGGGCGGGCAGCGTCTGCTGCGCGTTGTGCGCGGCGCTGTAGCTCACCGTCAGGAGCAGCGAGCTGTGCGGCTCGATGCTGCTCTGGAGGACGAACTTCAGCGGGGCGAGGTCCTCACCGTAGAGCGGCTCATCAACGTCCGGCGTGTCCCACTCGCCGTAGAAGTTGATGGCGACGCCGGGGCCCACGCGGAGATCACCGAGGTTCTCGACGCGCACGGTGATGGCGACCTCGTGGGTGAGCTCGCCGCAGGTCGCGTCCGGGGACGAGACCTGGATGCCGCTCAGCGCGAGATCCGGCGCGATGCCGTACGACCGCGGGTTCGAGCGGTAGGTGTTGTAGGTGCGGCCGCCGTACGCCTTCCAGCTCTCGGGCTCCTTCAGGGGGATGCCGCCGCTCTCGAGCACGTTCGTCACGTGGTAGCTGTGCTGGTTCCAGATGCGGCGCGCCGAGACCCAGAGGTCGTTCTGCGCGCCCCAGACCTCGAGGCCGTTGTTGTAGTCGGTGCCTTGCGAGCAATGGGTCGATTCGTTCGAGGTGCCGAACACGATCTCCGCGTTGCCGTCGTTGTCGACGTCCGCGACGATCGGGTACTCGGACCGGGTGCGGCTCGGCGAGGGCACCTTGAACAGGACGTCGGCCGTCACGCCGTCGTAGATGCGGAAGTAACACTCGTCGTTGTAGATGACCTCGGCGGCGCCGTCGCCGTTGAAGTCGAACACGCTCGACCCGGTGGTGCGGCTCGAGTCGTCCTCGGTCAAGCGCTGCCAGCCGTTGTGGTAGCAGACGCAGGTGCCCCGCTGCTGGTTGCACGTCGCAGCGCCCGGGGCGCCGCATTCCTCGTCCGTGGTGCACGGCTTCCCGTTCGGGGTCCGCTCCGGGTTGCCCTGCAATCCCGTGACCCCGTCGGTGAGCGCGTTGGGCCACGCCGGGCACTCGGCCGTCGGCGCCTGGAGATCGAACATCATGTAGCGGAGGCCGAACGCCGTGCCGACCTCGGGGAAGCCGTCGCCGTCGAAGTCGTCCACGTTCGGGGCGCCGCCGTCGAAGTTGGTGCCCGCGGCCGTCATCACCTGGCGGCGCTTGATGGTGCCGTTCTGCCCGTTGAGCACGAAGAAGTACCCGTTGTTGAACAGGATCACCTCCGGGCGCTTGTCGAGCGGGTTGCTCGGCCCGGGTGCGGCGTCCTGGTCCTCTCCGAGGACGTCGGCCACGGCGCAGAGGCCGTCGCGCTGCTCGAGCGGGATCCCGGCCGTGCCGTTGACGGTCTGCCCGTCCCAGACCTCGATGAGCTTCCCCTCGCAGTACGCCGTCGCCTCCTTGTCGGTGTACGGCGGCGCGCACCCGGCCCTGCTCGTCACGCCGGGCGGCGGGCGGGGCAGCCCATAGGCGGTGCTGCCCGCGACGATCTCCAGCCGGGGGTCGTCGTTGAGGTTCGCGACGCACGCGATGGGCCCGAGCCGGTTCTGCTGGTTCGCCGGAGACCCCTGTATCCCTTGAGCCTTGTCGCCCTTGAAGTGGTCGACGATGGAGAGCTCGCGGGTCGCCTCGTCGACGCGCAACGTGAACACGTTCGGCCCGACCACGATCTCCGGGAGCCCCTCGCCGTCGATGTTGGCGAGCGCGGGCGACGGCTCGTTGTAGCCCGTCCAGAGTACGTCCGTGAGGACCTTGGTCTCGCCCGTGTTGCTGAAGATCTGGAGCCCTGTCTTCGTCACCTTCGTGGAGCCCTGCATCTCCACGACGGCGGTGATCGCGACGATCTCGGGGACGCCGTCGCCGTCGAGATCGCCGACGGCCAGCCCGGCGGTCGGCATCAGCGTCGCGTCGGCGCAGGCGTAGGGCGCGTCGATGGGGTCGCCTTCGTGCCAGACCTGTGCGCCGAGCACCGCGAAGTAGTTCTCTCCCTTGCGGGGACCGCCGCCGTGGATCGCGCGGAGGACGCCGTGCTCGCCGAAGTCCGAGCCGCAGAACGTCGTGAAGATGATCTCGGGGAAGTCGAGCTCGTTGATGAGCCCGTCGCCGTTGTCGTCGTCGAGGTTGGCGACGAGCGGCGTCATGACGGTCTGCGCCGAGGTCTTGAACGGGCTGTTGGCCGCGTCGGAGTTGGCGCGGTTCTCCCCTCCCCACTGGATCTCGCTCTGCGGCAGGGCGCCAGCGAACGGCTCCGGCGGCAAGAGGCACGTGGGCGCGGCGCCCGTGCCGGAGCAGGAGCCGACCTCGCAGGAGGCGTAGGTGGGGCAGTCCCAGTCGTCCTCGCAGGGGCAGCTGGCGGTCCCGGCGCCGTCGTCGGTGCACTTGCTCTCGAAGTAGGCCGATCCGCCGCACGTGAAGAGCTCGCTCGTGGTGCTGCCGTTCGACACGCACAGCAGGAGGCTGTCGCCGTCGCACGTCCGCTCACCGGCCGTGCAGGCATCGACGACGCAGATGGTGCCGTCGCAGAACTGGTTGAAGGCGCACTCGAGGTCGCTCTGGCAGGCGATATCGACGCAGCGCGCGCCTCCGTCCGGGGGCGTCTCGCACACCTCGGTCGCGTCGCAGGTGAGGTCGTCGCACGTGTTGTCGACGCAGGTGCCTTGTCCGTCTTCCTCCTCGCAGTGCTGGTCCTCCCGGCAGCTCACGCCCTCACAGCCACTTTCGCCGCCCGCGCCGCCCGAGGCGGCCATCGACCCGACGAACCCGCCGCCATCGCCCGAGCTGCTGCTCGTGCCGCCGGTGCCCCCGCCGCCATCGCCGGGTGGCAGGGCGACATCCGGATCACCGCCGCAGGCCGCTGCAGCGAGCAAAAACCAAGGAAGGGCGCGGGGAAGCAACCGCCGGGGGCACGTGGGCATGAGGCGATTGTACGAGCGCGCTGTCGGCATGGAAGCGCGTTCACGCGCGGGATCGTGCGGCGAGTGGGAGCTCTGCCCACGATGGGCGTCGCGCGCGGCAGCGGTCAGCGGCAAGCGGGGGAGACGGGGAGCGGGCTACGCGAGCCGTGGGGACGGCCGCGGTGGGGGCCGAGAGCTCCGGCGCACGGAGGGTATTGGAGGTGACCTGGGTGCGCGTGCCGATCGCGCTGCCCACGCTCGATAGCGGGAGTGTCGTGCAGCGCCGGAGTCCGACAGCGCGCTTGTTCCGCCCCCGGGGCCTCACGCCCCGCCGCTCTCCAGCGCCTCCTGCAGCGCGCGCACCTCGCGGGCGAACGCGGGCTCGGTGCGCAGCGCGGCCGTCCGCTGGTCCGGCAGCGAAAGCGTGCGGTCGGCGACGACGCGCGCCGGCCGCGGGGACAGGACGACGGCGCGCTCGGCGAGGTAGGCGGCCTCGGTGATCGAGTGGGTCACGAAGAGCACCGTCATGCCGAGCTCGGCCCAGAGCGCGCGGAGCTCGTCGTCGAGCCGGCTCCTCGTGAGCTCGTCGAGCGCGGCGAACGGCTCGTCGAGCAGGAGCAGCCGCGGGCGCGTGATCAGCGCGCGGGCGAGCGATACGCGCATGCGCATGCCGCCGGAGAGCTCGGCCGGGTACCGCGCGCCCGCGTCGGCGAGGCCGACCTGGACGAGCGCCGCCCGCGCCGCCGCGCGGCGCTCGTCGAGCGGCGCGCCGGCGAGCTCGAGCGGCAGCGCGGCGTTCTCGAGGACGCTCCGCCAGGGCAGGAGGTGGGCGTCCTGGAAGACGTACGCGAGGGGCGCGCGAGCGCCGCCCGCGCCGCGTTCGCCGCCCGGCGCCTCCTCGGCCTCGACGACGGCCGCGCCGGCGTCGGCGCGGTCCAGCCCGGCGACGAGCCGCAGCAGGGTGGATTTGCCGCACCCGGAGGGCCCGAGCAGCGCGACGAACGCGCCAGGCGCGATGTCGAGATCGATGCCGTCGATCGCGATCACGCCGGGGGCGCCGTCCCTCGCCGCGCGGCCGGCGTCGTCCAGCACCGGGAAGACGCGCCGGACGCCGGTCAGCCGCACGCGGACGCCGCCGCTCGCCCTGGCCCTGTTCGTCTGCATCTGCGCCCGGCGTTCTATCCGCGCCGCCGCCGGTTGGCCAGGCGCTCGTGCGCCGCGCGCCCGCGCGGAGCAGCCGAGCCCGCGGAGCCGCCGCGCCCGCGCCGAGCCGCCGCGCGCAACACCCGTCGCCCGCGCCCTCAGCTCGACGAGGCCGTTCGCACGCAGCGGAAGCCGCCGCCGGCGAAGCGGTAGTGCGCCTCGAAGCTCGTGCGCGCCCAGGTGCGGAGCGACTGCGCGCCGTACATCCACGAGCCGCCGCGCATCACGAGCAACGGCCGGTCCGAGGGCCGCGTGTTGCGCGGGTTGTGGGAGGGGCCGTCCGCATAGAAGTGCGGATCGTCGTAGTCCTCGCACCACTCCCACACGTTGCCGGCGAGGTCGAGGATGCCGTAAGGAGAGGCGCCCCCCGGCAGCGAGCCGACGGGCACCGTCCCGCCCTCGCGGTTGTCGTAGTTCGCGCGCGTGGGCCCGGGCTCGGCGCGCCCCCACGGGTATTTGCGGCCGTCGGTGCCGCGCGCGGCCTTCTCCCACTCGGCCTCGGTCGGCAGGCGCTTGCCGGCCCAGTTGGCGTAGGCCCGCGCGTCGTCCCACGACACGTACACCACGGGGTGGTCCTCGAGGCCCGCGGGGATCTCGCCGCGCCTGAAATGGGCGAGGAGCCGGCTCGCGTCGTCGTCGTCGGGGCGGTACCCGGTCACGTCGAGGAACGCCTTGAACTGGCGGTTCGTGACCGGCGTGCGATCCATGTAGAACGCGTCGACATGGACCTTCCTGCGCTGCTGCCCGCTCAGGAACGGCCCGCCGGGGACCAGGATCATCTGCTCGCCGGTCTTCTCGCGGACCGTCGGCGCGAGCTCGCGCCCGTCGGACGAGGGCCGCGACGGGGCGGGCGAGAACTCCGAGAGCGCCTCGTCGAGCCGCGCCCGGAACTCCGCGCACGACGCCGGCCTCCCCGCCGGGTCCTTCGACAGCGCGTCGAGCACGAGCCGGTCGAGGGCCGGCGGGAGGTCGGGGCGCAGCGACGAGGGGGGCGCCGGGGCGTCGGCGACGTGGGCCATCATCACGGCGAAGTGGTTGGGGCTGTCGAACGGCACCTGCCCTGTCGTCAGCTTGTAGAGCGTCACGCCGAGAGAGTAGATGTCCGAGCGCCGATCCGCGGCGTGGGGGCTCTTCACCTGCTCTGGCGACATGTAACAACACGTCCCGAGGAACGCGCCGCTCAGCGTGTACGTCGTCCCCTCCAGGATCTTGGCGATGCCGAAGTCGACGATCTTGGGGGAGAGGCCGTCTTTCCCGGTCGTGACGAGGATGTTGTCGGGCTTGAGATCGCGGTGGATGATGCCCATGCGGTGCCCCTCGTCCATCGCGTCGAGGACGCCGCCGAACAGCGCGCGGATCTCCTGGAAGGGGATGCGCCCGCGCCACCGCTCGAGGTGCCGCACCAGCGTCGACCCGTCGACGTACTCCATGACGATCGCGAGCAGGTGATCGCGCTCGACGAAATCGTAGACGGCGACCACGTTCTCGTGGCTCCAGGAGCGGAGCACCCGCGCTTCCCGCGCGAACCGCCGCCGGATCTCCGGGTTGCCGCAGAGGTTCGAGTGCAGGCATTTGACGGCGACGACGCGCTCGCGCGCCCGGTCGTGAGCGCGGTAGACGACGCCCATGCCGCCCTCGCCGAGCGTCGACTCGATGCGATAGACGCTGATCTCCGTCCCGGGCAAGAGCCGCACCGGCGGCAGCGGCAGGGAGCTTGGCGGCAGCCCGACGGCGCCGAGCTGCGTCGCGGGGAACGCCGTCGCGGCGAGGGCGGGGCCGGGATCCGGCGCGGCGACGAGCTGGCCGCACGAGGGGCAGAAGCGGGCGTTCTCCGGGAGCGGAGCGCTGCAGCCGGCGCACCGGGGAGGGGAGTCCTGGCCCATCGGTGGCCCGGGAGTCTCGCACAGGTCGGGGCGGCCGTGGGCGGCGAATGTGCGGCGCGCGGGAGCCGGTGACATCGACGGAGGTGATGGTAGATCCGCTCCATGGACGACTGGCTCCACCGCGCGCCGACCGCCTTTGGCGGCAAGCGCATCTTCCGGCTCGGGCTCGCGGCGAACTACGGCATCGACGAGGGCGGGGTGCGCGCGGCGATGGACCGCGGCGTCAATCTCTTCCTCTGGACGATGCGCTCGGGCGGGCTCGGCAACCCACTGCGCGAGGCGCTGAAGGGGCGCCGCGACAGCGTGGCGGTGGTCGGCTTCGCGCAGCTCGGCTGGTTCGGCTGGGGCGTGCGCCGGGGCGCGGAGAAGCTGCTCCGGGAGCTCGGGACCGATCACCTCGATGTCTACCTGCTCGGCTGGCTCGGCGTCGGGTCTGCCTGGACGAGCGCGACCGAGCGCGAGCTCGTTCACCTGCGCGAGAGCGGCAAGGTGCGGGCGCTCGGGGTGAGCATCCACGACCGCCCGCGGGCAGGCGGCCTGGCCGGGTCGTCGCCGCTCGACCTGCTCATGATCCGCTACAACGCCGCGCACCCCGGCGCGGAGCGCGACATCTTCCCGCACGTGCGCGACGCGAAGCCGAGCATCCTCGCCTACACGGCGACGGCGTGGCGCCGGCTCCTGAAGCAGCCGAAGGGCTGGGATCGCCCGGCGATGACGGCCGGCGACTGCTATCGATTCCAGCTCTCCAGCCCGCACGTGGATCTCGCGCTGACGGGGCCGAAGAGCCGGGCCGAGGTGGAGGAGAACCTCGACGCGCTCGCGAAGGGGCCGCTCACCGCGGACGAGCAGGCGTGGATGCGGGAGTTCGGGCGCGCCGTGCACGGGTGAGGAGGAGGCGTCGGTGGATCGGCTGATCATCGCGAGCACCATTGTTCTGCCGCCGGAGGCGGCGCGCTCGCTCTCGGAGGGCGTCGCGCCGCACGCGCTCGAGCTGGCCGCGGCGCGCTCCGCGAAGAACCTCGCCGTCGTCGCGCCGGATCCGCTCGTCCTCGGCGCCGAGGTCGTCTTTGGCCAGCCGCACCCCGACGACGTGCGCGCGGCCCCGCGGCTCCGCTGGGTGCACCTCAGCACGGCGGGGTATGCCCGCTACGACGTGGCGGCGGTGCGCGCCACGCTCGCCGCCCGCGGCGCCGCGCTGACGACGAGCAGCGGCGTCTACGCCGATCCCTGCGCGGAGCACGCGCTCGCGTTCCTGCTCTCGGCCTCGCGGCGGCTGCCCGAGTGCCTCGAGAACCAGCGCGGCCCGCGCGGCTGGCCCGACGCGCACGTGCGGTCGCGGAGCGCGCTCCTGCGCGGCCGGCGGGTGCTCCTCCTCGGCTTCGGCGCGATCGGCCGCCGCCTCGCCGAGCTGCTCGCCCCGTTCGAGGTGGAGCTCTGCGTCCTGCGCTCTCGCCCCCGCGGCGACGAGCCTTTCCGCGTTGTCGCGAGGGAGGAGCTCGGCGACGCCTTCGCCTGGGCGGATCACGTGGTCTCGAGCCTGCCCGAGGCCGAGGGCACGCGGCGGCTGGTCTCGGCCGCGCTGCTCGCGCGGATGCGTCCGGACGCGTGGTTCTTCAATGTCGGCCGGGGCGTCACCGTGGACCAGGCCGCGCTGATCGAGGCGCTCGAGGCGCGCCGGATCGCGGGCGCGTACCTCGACGTGACGGATCCCGAGCCGCTGCCGCCGGACCACCCGCTCTGGCGCGCTCCGGGTTGCGTCATCACGCCGCATTCGGCTGGCGGGCGGCGCGAGGAGCCGATGGCGCAGGTGGAGCATTTCCTCGCGAACCTGCGGCGGTTCGAGCGGGGGGAGCCGCTCGTGGACAGGGTGATCTGAGGCGGCGCGAGGGCGCGCTCGCGAAGGTGCGACGAGCTCTTCTGCGCCTCGCCCGATCGGTCGTTGGCACGCAGGCGGGCGTTGCGCGTCCAAGCGCGTGCGTGCCATGGAGGATGTGCGACCCATGAACGACGACGAGCACGAGCCGGCGATGGCTGGCGAGAACGCGGTGGCCCGTCTGTTCGAGGCGGCGGATTGTGACGTGTCGCAGGCGGCCGGCCGCGAGCCGGGCAGCGTGGACTGGTTCGCGACGCCACGGAAGGGCCTGGGGCGGCGGAGGACGTACTTCCGGGTGTGGACGCGCTGCCCCGAGGACATCGACGTGGCGCTGGCGGAGCTCGACGACAAGCGTCGAGCGACGGCGGCCGATCGTGCGCTCGGGGTCGTGATGGTAGGTGGCTTGCTGCCTGGATACAGCGCAGACCTGGAGGCAGGTCGCTGCGCCGTGCTCACGTACCGCCGACTGGTGCTGGAGGTCTCAGGGATTGCAGACAGCGTGCGCGAGCATGTGCTGGCGTATGGAGCGAGAGCCGAGCCAGCGCTGTACTTGCCGCGGCGTGTCGACGATCGTGAGAGGGCATATCCCGACGCCGTGGGTTGGATCAAAGAATGGGTGCGTGGCAGGCCGACGTCCCCCATCATTTTGCTCTCACGTCACGCGGCCGACCGCTCCGCGGTCGTCGAACAGGTGATTTACGAGATCGGCGCGCGGTTCGTGAGCGAGCCGGACGACACGGTGCTCCTTTCGAGACAGGCTCCGGTCGGAGCGGCGAGCCTGGCTTACGCGCTTGGATTTTCCGTTCTGGTGCACGAGGACATCCGGCTCTTGCATTCGCATCAGCCGTCATTGGCCTGTCTAGAATACTCGGCGGTCAAGAGCTACGAAAGGTCCGTCCGCGACTATCTGCCGGGAAAATATGTAAGTCTGTCGACTCCCTCGTCGATCGATGTTGAACGCTGGTTTGAGGCCCGGCTGGGCTCGCCGGCCTTGAATGCTCGGTTTCTCTCAGCCCGTGAACGTGAGCCTGAGTTCAGAAGGCTGACTGATGCATCTGCGAACTTGCGGCCAATGTTGGATGCCGTGCTCGATTCTCGGGGTGTCTCGTCGAGTGGCATCGCGCAATGGATCGCGTACGTGGTCCACGACTACATCTCCACCGTCTTGCGTGGAGCTCTTCGGGACGAGACGGCTTCTCCGGCGCAGCTCGTGCCGCTGGAAGACGCGGCGCTGACCCAGTTCTCGCTCGGGTGGATCTCCATCGAACCTGGACGCCAGCTCGTCTCGCATCCGGCACGGGGCCCTGAACGAGAGCAGATTTTGACGTGGCACGAGGAAGGCAGCCATGGCCGCTTCCAGATGAATACCCTGATCCGCGACTATCTGATCGCACGCCGGCTCGCGCGCGAGATCCTCGCCGGCAACGTCGGATCTCTGAGTCGACACCAGTTCCCGAGAGAATATGTGTTCCTGTTTCTGTCGATCCTCTCACCGGAGGCGGCGGCCCGGTTCGCGGAGGGGCGCGGCGTCGAGGTCCGCGCCGAGATCGAGGCCGAGGTGGAGCGCCGCCTCCAGCTCACGCTTGCTCATCAGCTCAAGCGCTCCGTGGGAGCGATCTTGATGCACGTGCAACATGTCCGGGAGAACCTCGGCGCCGCAGACGTCGCGAAGTTCGACTATGAGTTCCGTCGCATCGACGAAGAGCTCGCGTTCCAGTCGGCGCTCGCCGAGCAAACCGGGCGATGGCAGGAGGTCCCGAACGATCCCCCGGAGGGCCTCGCCCTCCACGAAAACGTGGTCGACGCCGCGGCGCCGCTCCGGCAGAAGTACCCGGACGTCGTCTGCGAGATAGATGTCTCCGTCGCGCTCGCCGTGAGGGCCAGTCGCGCGGGGCTGCGCGAGATACTCCACTGCCTGATGGAGAACGCGTTCCACGCGGTCGCGTCCGCCCCCGCGCCTCGCGTAGGGATCCGCGCGACCCACGAGGGCGACACCGTCCGCCTCGACATCGTCGACAACGGCCCCGGTATCCGCGCGGAGGATCGGGAGCGCATCTTCGAGCCCTATGTAACGACCAAGAAGGGCGGCGATCAGCCGCTCGGTACAGGGTTGGGGCTCGCCATCGCGCGGCGCTATGCGGCCCGGCTCGGCGCCTACGTGGGGCTCGACCCAGAATGCGAGGGCACCTGCTTCTTCGCGCGGTTCGTCACATGGAGGGATGCATCATGAACGACAAGAACGCCCCGAAGGTGCTCCTGGTCGAGGACAACAAGGCTACTGCCGGCGACTTCCTGCGCCTGCTCCAGCTCAACGGGTTCACGGCCGAGCACGCCCTCGATGCCGCCGAAGCGCTGAACAAGGCCGCCGCGTTCTCCCCCGACGTGGTCCTGCTGGACCTGCAGATCCCCTCTGCCCCGGGCCTCTCCGACGAGGACGTCGAGCACGGCTTCCGCGTGCTCGACGCGCTCCTCGCCGCTGACCCGTTTCGCCCCGTGTGCATCGTGACCGCCCACAACCAGCCCGAGCTCATCCGCCGCGCGATGCGGCGGACGCACGGCGCTCCGTTCGTCTTCAAGGACGACGATCTCCGCCGGGCCGTGCCGAAGGCTGTGAACGTCGCCCTCGCCAGCCCGGCCTTCAAGATGAGCCGTACCGTTCGCGAGTTCCGTGCGCTCGTCGATAGGAACGAATCCGAGGACGCCTATCGAAAATTCATCCACCAGCACTGGGGTGCGATCCTCGGCCCCGAGTACCAGGACGTCCGTTCGCCGTACCCGATCACGCGCGGCGGGGAGATCGATCTCCTCGCGATCCGCTGGGACGGTTTCCCTGACCTCTGGGAGCTCAAGCGCCCGAGCGACCCTGTTTTCAAGGACTACAACGGCTGGCTCCATCACAGCCTGGAGTGCGCCCGGGCCATAGGCCAGCTCATGTCCTACTACGATGCGGCGGAGAAGGAGCCCCGCGGGCCGCTCGGGTACGACGGGCGCCGGGGCATCACCGTGCACCTCCAGCGCCCCCGCGGCTTCGTCGTGATCGGGCGCTATCAGAGCGATGCCGAGCGCGAGCGTCTTCGCCTCGAGAACGGCTTCCTCGCCGGCCTCGCCATCCTGACGTACGACGATCTCATCGAGCGGGCCGAGCAGTTTCTCACGTTTCTCCAGCAGCACCGGAACGGCGACGATTCCCCCACATAACCCGCTCTCTGCGTCTGCGACGCCATCCGCCGCTTGAAATCGCCTTCCCCGGCGCACAGTCGCCCGCTTCAAGGCTTGAAACGCCCGACTCGGTCACCGATCTGGCGATTTCAAGCCTTGAAACGGCTCTCCCGGCCGCCCGGTCGGCCGTCTCAAGCCTTGAAACGCCCCGCTGGGCCGCCGAGTCGGCCGTCTCAAGCCTTGAAACGGCCGACTGGGCGACCGAGTCGCCCGCTGCAAGGCTTGCATCAAGCCTTGCAGCGGGCCGCGGGCTCACGCGTCCGGCGAGGCCCCCGGCTGGGCGGACGGCGCGTCCGGCGCGGCCGGCTGGCCGGGCGGGAGCGCGTCGCTGACGCCGGTCGCGCGGTGGACCTCGGCGAGATCGTCGAAAATGTGCGGCAGGAGCTCGGGCTTGCCCAAGTGGGCGAGCAGTCCGCGCACGAGGCTCTTGTTGGCGTTGTAGACACCCAGCCAGGCCTCGCGCGCGGTCGACACCTCGGGGCCGAGCTCGATGCGCTCGACGCGCGTGGCGCGCTGCTGCCGCTCGACGACCCCGAGCTTCTCGTGCACCTCCCTGAGCTCGGTCAGCCATACGTCCGCGCCCCGGACCTTCTCGCGCTGCCTCTCGAGCTCGTCGGCGATGTGCCCGACGGCGGCGGTGAGCTTGGTGATCCGCCGGCGCGCGAGGACGCTCGGCATCTCGCCGCGGAAGAACAGCCTTGGATCGACCGGCCTCCCCTTGAGCGAGTCGAGGTACGAACCGAACCGCACGATCACGTCGCGCGCCTCGTCGAGGACCTCGGCGGTGTCGAGCTCCGGCGCCGGCCTGGGCTGGCGATCGAGGACGTCGGACATCGCCTGATCGGCGAGGAGCTGCTTGCCCATCGCGAACTCGACCATGCCGTCGAGGGCAGCGACCTTGCCCATCAGGACCGCGGCCATCTGCTCGCGCGCGAACTTGCCATAAATCTTCGTCTCGAAAGGATCGATATAGGGGTCTGCCATAGGCGCCTCCTTGGGTTGAGCAAAACGCGCTGATGTTGGCAGAGCGCGAGGGGCCATGGCAACGCCTGACGGGCTCAACGGGACGGAATGGCACGAATCGGACGCTCTGCGGGGCTGACCGGGCCGCGGCCCCCCGTATCAGTCGCGGTGCGCCGCCGCCCGCAGCCGTCGCAGGAGCGCCTCGCGGTCTCCTGCGTAGGCGCCTCGCGGGAAGTCGCGCCGGTGTTGCTCGAGCAGGAGCCGCACGGCGTCGTGGCGACCGGCGGCGAGCCCCGCGAAGGCCTGCCGGATCAGCCGGACCTCGGAGGAGGGCAATTGGACGCCTTCGCCCCGACGAGGGCCGGGCGGGTATCGCGGGCTCGGCGAGTCGCGGCGCGCGGTCGTGAGGGCGCCGCTCACGTCGCTTTCGGCCCGCTCCTTCGAGGGCACCTCCGGGCCCGAGGGGACGGCGCTGCCGCGCTGAGCGGGCCATGCGGCCTGCGGGGAGCGAAGCGCGACCGCATGGGCGCTCGGCGGCGGGATCTCGCCGCGCCCGCCGGGGGCCAGCAAGGCGAGCGCGCCCGCCACGACGCCGGCTGCGGTGCTGGCCGTCGATCGGCGGACAGCACGTGTGGATGCCAGCGACGCGTTCCACGAGCTCGCCGCCGGGCGGGTCGCGCCGTGAGGCGGCGCGCGCCGGAAGGCGCGGCGAGCCCGGTCGAGCAGCCGCCGCAGCCGGCCTCCGTGGAGCGGCCCCGAGGAGGCGCGCGCTTCGGTCGCGCCGAACGCGAAGGCGAGCGGCGCAAACAAGGCCCCACGGCCGCGCCTCCGCGCTCGCCAGCGCCGCGCGGCGGCGTCGAGGCTCAGCCGCGCGAGCCGGAGGTCGTTCCACACGGTATTGCGCGGCATCGCGAGCTCCTCGGCGATGTCCTGGACCGCCTCCTCCTCGAGGTCGTGCGCGACGAGGATCGCGCGGCGCCGCGGAGGGACCTCCCGGAGCAGATCCGCGAGGATGTCGCTCTGTTCCGCCTCGATGAGCCGTGTCTCGGAATCCGGCGCTCGGCTGCAGAGGCCTTCCAGCGCCTCCTCCGGCCACAGCTCTTCGTGCCGGCGATGGGCGCGATTGCGCTCGTTGGAAGTCAGGTTGAACGCGATCCGCAGGAGCCAGGTGCGCACGGTGGCGATGCGGGGATCGTACCGGGGCAGCGACCGCGAGGCGCCGTGGAAGATCTCCTGGACCAGGTCGTCTCGATCCGCGCCGCGGAAGCCCTGGCGCTCCACGTAGCGGCGGACCGTCTCCAGATGCTCGGCCATGATCGCCTCGATGGTGATCGGTGCTTCCGCGGCGGTGCTGTCGGTCTTGCGAGACGATTTCCCCATGCCTGCGTAGTTACCTGGCGAGCTCGTTCGACATTTGAAATTCGGCATGTCGGGCTGAGCCGAGGCAGGCCTGTGGCGCGAGCGCTCGGCGCGCCGCGCAGCAGGGCGAGCATTCTCGCGGCGCGACCCGATTTGCCTGGCAGTCGAGTCGATTCCGTCACTTTCTCCGGGCCAACGCGGCTTGACAGAAAAGAGAGTCGACGCGTAGTATGCCGCGGAGATGGCGTCCACAGGACGGTTGCTCCTCGCCGTGGTCGCCGCAGCTGTCGTGTGGAGTCGCGCGGCGGTGGCCGCCGGGGAGGAGCCTTCTGCTGGACCGTCCGGAGCGGCCATGATGCGCTCCGAGGCCGAGGAGGCATTCGCGCGGGGCGAGAAGGCGCGGCGCGCGGGGCGGTGGGAGGACGCGGAGGCGGCGTATCGCGCGGCGTGGAAGGCGGATCCGCGGCCGGAGTTCGCGGGGGAGCTCGGGCTGTCGGAGCTCGCGCTCGGGCGGTCCCGGGACGCGGCGGAGCACCTGCGGGAGTCGCTGCTGGTTCCGGAGACGCTCCAGCCGGCGGTGCAGCGGCGCTTCCGGGCGGGGCTCGAGAAGGCGGAGCGCGAGGTCTCGTTCGCGACCGTCGCGGTGAGCCGGCCCGAGGCCGAGGTGTTCATCGACGGCCGGTCGATCGGCCGCGGACAGGGGATGTACTTCGTCTATCTCGATCCGGGGCGGCACGAGGCGCGCGGCAAGCTCGAGGGATATGTCGATGACGTCTATCCGTTCGAGGCAGAGCGGGGGAGGGAGTCGATGGTCGGCCTTCACCTGGAGCCCAAGCCCCCGCCGCCGGCTGCGCCTGCGCCGGTCGCGGCGCCGGTGGCGCCTGTGCCGGCTGCGCCTGCGCCGGCCGCGGCGCCCGGGGGGCCGTCGGCGGGCACGGTGTTCCGCGTCGGCGGGGTCGCGCTTGCATCGGCCGGGATTGCGCTGGGTACGGGCTTCGCCGTGGCAGCGGCGGTGCGCGGCGGGGAGGCGGAGGCGCAGGCTGCCCAGATCCGCCAGCGCAACGGGGCGGCGGCGTGCTTATCCAAGGCATACGCCGAGCCGTGCGGTGTGCTGCGCGAGATGATCGACGCGCGCGACACCCTGAAGGCCGCCGCATGGGGGAGCTTCATCGGCGCCGGCGTCGCCGGCGCGGTCGCGCTCTCGTCGCTCCTGTGGGCGCCGGCGCCAGGAAAACGCGCCGTGCGCGCGGCGCCGCTCGCGGCTGCGCATGGCGGGGGCGTGATCTTCTCTGGCAGCTGGTGAGGCTGCGCCGGAGCCGGAAGGAGCGGTGCTGATGCGGAGCGTGCGGCAGAGAGGGCTGGCAGGGCTTTGGCTCCTCGGCTTCGGAGGGGTGGCGGCGGCCAGCGGGTGCGGCGGCGCCGGGGCGTACGACTGCGCAGAGGCGGTCGCGTGCGAGATCCGGAACGACGACGGCACCAGCAACGGGCACTGCTGGGGGCAGTGCGTCCACGCGCCGCCGGACTCCTTCGGAGCGCCGAAGCTCGTCTGGACGGGGCCCGAGGTGCTCGCGCCGACGTCGTGTGCCGAGCTCGTGCGGATCGTCCCCGGGACCGGCGAGCGGATCCCGTTCGGCGGCGCCACGCGGACGCTCTTCGCGCGGGCCATTCCGGAACCGGCGCACGACTGCCCCGCCTGCGCGTGCACGGCGCCGGCGTGCGCGCTCCCGCAGATCGTGACGGCGAGGTCGATCGAGGCCTGCGGCGACGGCAGCTCGGGGACGCAGACGTCGTTCCTTCTGCCGGCAGGCTGGGACGGATCGTGCATGTCGCCTGGTACGGTGACGGCGGAGCAGCTCGGCTCGCTCTCGATCGGCCCGGCGATCTGGGAGCCGTGCACGCCAATCGTGGCCGACGAGCCTCCGCAGCCGCTCGCGGGAGGCGTGGGCGAGGTCGCCGTCGGGTGCAGCGGTGTGGTGGAGAGCAAGCTGTGTCCGGACGAGGCGGAGCTCTGCATGCTCGAGCAGCAGCCGGCCCACCTGCCCGACGGCTGGCGCCACTGCATCGTCGGGAGCGGTAATCTCGGCTGCCAGCAGCCCGAGGGAGGGGCGGACCCTCGGAAGATCTTCTCGGACAGGCTGGGGGTGTTCTATGAGGACCTGGTGACCGCGCCCGCGTGCTCGCCGTGCACCTGCGAGGCGCCGGCGACGAGCCGGTGCGAGGCGCTCGTGGTCGCCTGGGAGGACGGCGCCTGCAGCGACATCCTCGTCGGCGTCGATGTGGCCGAGCGTGGGATCTGCCTGGTTCCTGAGCCTACCTCCAGCTTGGCCAGCGTGAGCGCAACGTGGCTCTCGAACGAGCCCGGGACGTGCAAGCCGACGCGCGGTGAACCCATCAAGGACGATGTGGTCGCCAGGGCCAAGACGGTCTGCTGTCTGCCGAAGGCGCTGGAGGCGCCGTGACGGCCTGGTCGAGAACACCGGCGAGCGGCGGGCGCGCCGCCCGCGGCAGGAGCCAACCGAAGGTTCAGGGGGTAGGGGCTCCTCGGGAGCGCGTGGGGAAGGCGGTGAGGTCGCGATGACTTGGAACGGAAGATGTTGGCTCCTGCGCGCGTCGATCTCGCTGTCGCTGGGGGGCCTGGGCGGCGCGCTGGTCGCGGGCGGCTGCGGGAGCGCGGAGCCGCCGTGCGGCGAGCCGTGGAATCCCTGCCTCATCACCAACGAGGACGGCACGAGCAACGGCGTCTGCGGCGGGAAATGCGTGATACAACCGATGGACAGCTTTCACAAGCCGATGCTCCTGTGGATCGGAGACGCTGACGACCCCGAGCCGGCGTGCGAGGACCTCACCGGCTTCGACCTCCAGAGTCACGACACGGAGCAGATCGCCCCGAGGACGTCCTTCCGGTTCCGGACGCTGCTGCCGGGCGACGAGCCCTGTCCCACGTGCAAATGCAGCGTTCCGTACTGCCGCATGCCTGGGATCGTGGCGGCGCACTCGGACGCCTCGTGTGAGAACACCCCCGCGGAGACGCTCCGGCCGTTCAATCCGCCCTGGAACTGGCAAGGCGAATGCACGTCTCCGGGGACCGTGCCGGCAGAGGAGTTCAGCGCGATCTGGATCGCGCCGGTGCCGGATGGCTCGTGCACGCCGTCCGCCGAGGGCGAGCCCTCTCCGCCGAAGAGCCCTGCGAAGATTGCGGTCGCGTGCAGTGGCGTCGTGTGGAGTAATTCGTGTCCGGAGATCGGCGACGTGTGCATGGTCAACCAGCAAGAGACCAACGTACCCCCCGGGTGGCGGTACTGCATGATCGCGCAGTACGAGGGGCCTCACGAATGCTATCCGCCCGCCGGTCCCGGGGAGCGGCCCAGGTTCTCGGACAAGCTCACCTTCTATGACCGGGACCTCACGCGGGGCTGCGCGCCGTGCGTCTGCGTGCCCAGCCGCACGCCGAGGGAGTGCGTCGCGCGGGTGAGCGCCTACTCGGATCGCGCGTGCAGCGAGGGCGCGCTCCTCGGGACGACGACGGTGACGGAGGGCAGGGCGGATCGCTGCCTGCTTCCCGAGGAGGAGGGTGCGGCGCTCGGCAGCATCCGCGCCGAATGGGACGTCAACGAGCTGGGGCTCTGCGAGCCAGCCGGCGGCGAGCCGTACCCGACCACCGTCTGCTGCCTGCCGGAGCCCGAAGGATAAGGATGATGATGCGATGCTGGGCTACACCAAGGGCGCAGCCTGAGCGCGACGTGGGGGGCAACGAGCCCCGGCGCTACCCTCCAGAGGGCGGGCGCCCGGGGGCGAGCTGAAGCGCGAGGGGGCGGAGACGATCTGCGGCCTCGCGGTGGCCATCGGACGGATACTTCTCCTGTACGCTCGCGATGCGCCGGGCGCGAGCTCGCCGTTTCCTGGAACAAGGAGGTCGCTCAAATGACACGCAGGGTTCAGCTTCGGATCGTCCTCATCGCTTCTTTCTCGCTCTTGCTCTCGTTCGTCGGTATCCGCCCGAGCGCCGCTCGATCGAGCTTGCCCTACTGGACCGAGATTCCGCAGGGCGGCGCCATTCCCAACGCCATCTGGGACGGCGCGAGCGCCTATCACCAGGGCATTTTCTACATCTTCGGTGGGTTGAACGGGACCTACCCGAATGACGAGCCCGTGGCCGATTTCAGCGCCTTCGACGTCGACACGCTGACCTGGTACGACCTCGGCCAGTACCCAGGCGGGCCGTCCGCCAGGGCCGAGTCGATGATGTGGTGCGTCGCCGAGGAGGACGCGCTGATCGTCTCCGGCGGGAGAGGTCCTTTCCGGCGCGGGCTCGACCTCACGCACCAGGACACGTTCCGGTTCGATCCGGTGCACGGGTGGACGCAGATCGCGCAGAGCGCGGCCGAGATCGGGCGCGCCAACCGCTCCACGGAGGCGGTCGCCGTGCGAAAGAAGGGGAAGCACAAGACCGTCGCCTACGCCTTCTCGGGCTCGTCGTCGACGCTGCCGGCCTTCATCAACCGTCCTGACGGCCTCCAGCACGACCTGGTCCGCTACAAGAACGGTTGGAAGCAGGTCGCGACCGGCTCGCCCGCGCCACGCGCCCGAGCCCACCATCCGCTCGTCTACTCCGAGGGCTGGAACGCGCTGCTCGTCTATGGGGGATACACGAACGACGCCGTGAACGGGACCGGCCTGTTCACGCCGGAGAACTACCTCGGCGACCTCTGGTGGTTCGACGTCGGCACGGAGACCTGGGATCAGCTCGTCTTTGACGAGGCCGCCGGACCGGGCCACCGCGACAACGCGAAGCTGATCGCCGATGAGCACAACGACCGCATCTGGCTGTTCGGGGGCAGCCAGTTCGACGGTACCACCCTGTCCGATCTCTGGTACTTCGATCTCCACACCGGGACCTGGACCCGCGTGGACACCGCGATGACGGGGCCGGCGCCGGCGCCGAGGTTCGGCCAGTTCTACTTCACTCGCAAGACCGCCACGGCCTACGAGCTGTACATCTTCGGGGGAGCGACCGCGGAGTTCGCGCCGGTGCTGCTCAACGACATGTGGAGATTGACGATCCCCCTCGCCTGCGGCGGCTGATCGCGCGCGTCGTCACGCCCTGGCCGCGACGCTCGCGTTCATCGGCGCGGTGACCACGAGCGCGCGCCCAGCTGGAGGCGCTCAGATCAACGTCCAGGCGGCGCGGGCTGCCTTGCCGACGAGCGCTGGGCCTCGACCGCGCGCAGTCCCGCTCCTCGCTAGAGCGGGCGGCCGATCCGGGCACGGAGCTGCGCCCGGACATCCTCTGGAAGCGAGCGCAGGTAGTCGTCCGGCAGCAGCCGTAATGCCTCGTCGGGCATCAGGAGGAGCCGCTGCCCAGGGGTCAGCCCCGCGGCCCGCTGCTCGGGCGGCATCCCTGCGACCCGCTGCTCGGGCGGCACCCCTGCGAGCCGCTGCTCAGGGGTCAGCCCCGCGGCCCGCTGCTCGGGCGGCAGCGCCGCCAGCAGCTCGTCCACCGGCAGCGCCGGCAGCAGCGTCTCGATCGGCAGCTTCTTCAGCAACGTCCGCAGCACCTCGTCAAAGCCTTCCAGCTCGCGCATCGCCATCGCGATCTCCTCCGCACCGACCTGCTCGGCCAGCCAACGGCGCGCCTCGACCGTCCGCGCCGTGCCGTGACCGAGCAAGTGTAGCAGATCGTCGCCCTCGGCCTCGGCCACCGTGGCGAGCTCGACCACGTACAGCGCGAACGCTGCTCCCTGGAGGTGCCACTGGCAACTCCGGTGCAGGACAAGCAAACAGGAGCGCGAGAGGCGTCTCAAGGTCCTTGTCGCATCGTTCTCATCGCTTTACGAGGACAGGCAATCTTTCATCATGCTTTCTTCAGGAGCAGGTGAATCGTGGCGATACCCGGGCACCACGCGACCCAGCGGCAGCGGGCTCGGTGGGGCGCCGCTCGCGGTGAGCCCCAGCGTTCTTTGACGTCGCACGTCGCACGTCGCCCGTCGCCCGTCGCCCGTCGCCCGTCGCCCGTCGCGCGCCGCGCGCCGCGCGCCGCGGCGCCCTCTTCCCGCCTACTTGGCGAAGATCGACCCGTTCCAGACGTACCGCGCCGGCTGCGCTCCCCCCCACGGCAGCAGCAGCGGCTCGAAGCCGCCGACGGGCGCCTTGTCCTGGTTGAAGGGGTAGGTCTGCTCCGTCCACTCGACGGCCTTCCCCGGGGCGAGCTCGATCCCCATCTTGTCGCCCACGCGCACGAACTTGAGCTCGCCGGCGATCTTCTTGTCGCCGACGCTGCGCGCCACCTCGGCCGCGAAGATGCGCTGGATGCTCTCGCCGTCGACCCGGAAGATCATCACGACGTCGCGGTCCACGGTCCCGCCGCCCGCCTCCTTGGGCGCGGCCGCGCGGACGGTGCCGTGGACGATGATCTCCGCCTTGCCGTCGCCGGTGAGATCGAGCGCGCGCACCGAGCGGATGTCGGCCGGGGACGCGAACTGCGCGAGCGTCATGAACGCGTACCCCGCGCCGCCCCGGAACCCCTTGCCGAACACCACGATGTCGCGGTCGTGCAGGAGCACCCGCTCGGGCTCCTTGCCGCCGGCCACGTCGGCGCCGAGGTCGAACCGCGGCTTGCTCGACGAGGCGCTGCGGTCGCGCCGGTAGAGGGCGTACACCTTGTCGAGCATCTCGGCCGGCGAGAGGCCAGCCGGCTTCGGCGCGGCCCGCGCCTCCTCGGCCCTCGCCGGCGCCGGGCGCGGCCCCGCGGCGCCCGCCTGCCGCTGCTCGCTCGCCTTGGTGAACACCCCGCCGGTCAGCTTGTAGACCTGCGACTTGATCGGCCCCCACGGCAAGAGCAGCGGGTCGTACGTCGTCTCGACCCCCTCCGCGTAGTTGCTCGCGTCGTACCGGGTCGCCTTGCCCGGCTCCACGCGGATCGTCATCTTGTCGCCGTCCGCCACGAAGTCGACGTCGTTGACGACCGAGCCCTTGTCCGTCGCGATCGCGATCTCGTGCTGGAAGATCGGCCTCGGCGTGTCGCCGGCGCCGAACTGGAGCACGTGGATCACCTCGCGGTACTTCGTGCTGCTGCCGGAGCGCTTCCGCAGGATGAGCTCGGCCTGGCCGTCGCCCGTCAGGTCGCGCGCCGTGAGCGACGGCACCATCCCGTCCTTGGCGTCGACCCCGAGGTCCTCGAAGTAGTACTGCGCGCCCTTCCGGAACCCGGGGCCGAGGACGATCAGGAACCGCTCGTGGACGAGCACCCGCTCCCGCATCCCGTCGCCGGCCACGTCGGCGACGAGGTCGTAGCTCGCGCGGCCCTGGATGCCCTTGCTCCGGAGGAGGCCGTCGGTGAGGGCGAGCTCCGGCTCGGTCGCGAGCGGCGACAGCGACCCGTACGCCTCCGAGGCGGCGCTGCCGACGACGGCGTCGACCCCTCCGCCGTCGTCGTCGTGGACGAAGAGCCCCGCCCGCAGCCCGACCCGGGTCGTCGCCGCCTCGGGGAACGCCGTCCAGGGGACGCTCGCCTCCAGGGTGTACCCCCCGCTCCGGGGGGCCTCGATGACCCTCGCCCCGGCCACCGCCTTGCCGCCCGGGACCTTGACGCTGCCCGCGGTCTTGCCCGGCTGTCCCGGGTAGAGCGCGACCTCCTGGACCTTTCCGCCCGGGAACCCGATCACGACCTTCACGTGATCGGCGCCGCCTCGCAGCGCGTCGTCCGTCACGTCGGCCGCCACGTAGATCCGCGCGTCGTCGTAGGCGATGGCCACCTGCGCGGCCAGATCGGTCTTGCTGGGCTTGCCCTTGATCTTGAGGCCGAGCGAGGTGAACGCCACCGGCCACTCCTTCGGGATCCCGTCGAGCTTGAGCCATTTCGACTCGACGAGCGGCGCCGCGATCGGCGCGCCGGCGGCGAGGGCAGGGGAGGGGACGGCGGCGGTCAGCGCCGCCAGCGCGACCGGCGCGAGCGCGGCGAGGCGGGAGCCGGAGGCATGAGCCCCCGGCGCACGAAGGTGGTGTGATTTACGTCTCATAAGCTCGGGTTTGGACGCCTCTCCGCGCCCGCTTGTTCTTACCACGAGCACTTTCTTTCCGGATCGCTCCGCGTCGCCCACCCGAGGCGGCACCCTGGACGCCGCGAGGTGGCCGTCCGGCAGGCGAGGGGGCTCGGCGGTGCCGAGGCCCTCACCCGGCGGTCATCCGTGGGGCTTGGAGGCGGGCGTGAGGCGGGCGGGGCCGGCGACTTCGGGGCGGATCCGGCGGTACACGAGCTTTGCGATCTCGACGGCCGGGACGATGAGCGCCGAGAGGACGAGCAGGAGCATCCACTCGTCCGACGACATCGCGTACGTGCGGAAGACCGGGCGCAGCGCGGGCACGAGCAGCGCGATCAGGTGGATCGCCGCGCTCGCCGCGACCGCCAGGAGGAGCGGGAGGCTGATGAGCGGCTTCGACGCGAAGAGCGAGATGACCGGGCTACGGCAGCTCCAGGCGTGGAAGAGCGGCGACAGCGCCAGCAGCGAGAAGGCGACGGCGCGCGTGCGCAGCAGCGCCTCCTCGGTCTGTTCCGACGTCGCGTAGAGCGCGACGGCGGCGAGCCCCATGAACGCGCCGACGTACAGGATCCCGAGGTAGTCGCGCTTGACGAGCAGGCCCTCGTCGCGCGGCCGCGGCGCCTCCGACATGAGCTGCGGATCCGGCGGATCGATGCCGAGCGCGAGCGCGGGCAGGCCGTTCGTGACGAGGTTGATCCAGAGGATCATGAGCGGCGTCAGCGGCGGCCACTTGCCGAAGAACGAGACGACGAACACGGCGACGAGCAGGCCCATGTTCGACGAGAGGAGGAAGAAGATGAACTTCTGGATGTTGCGGTAGATGGCGCGCCCCTCGCGCACCGCCTCGACGATGGTCGCGAAGTTGTCGTCCGCCAGCACGAGGTCCGCCGCCTGCCGCGCCACGTCGGTGCCCCCGCGCCCCATCGCCACGCCGATGTGCGCCTCCCGGAGCGCGGGCGCGTCGTTCACGCCGTCGCCCGTCATCGCCACGATGTGGCCGTGCGCCTTGAACGCCCGCACGAGCCGGAGCTTCTGCTCCGCCGTCGTCCGGGCGAAGACGCGCAGGTGCATGATCCGCCGCCCGAGCTCCTCGTCGCTCATCGCCGCGAGCTCCGCGCCGCTGAGCGCCTCGTCGCCCTCGTCCCAGAGCCCGATCTCCTTGGCGATCGCCGTCGCGGTGAGCCGGTGGTCGCCGGTGATCATGACGGCGCGGATGCCGGCGCGGCGGCACTCGGCCACCGCCTCCTTCACCCCCTGCCGCGGCGGGTCCATCATCCCGACCAGGCCGAGGAACGTGAGCTCGCGCTCGATGTCGTCCTCGTCGTGGCTGACCCGCACCCGGCGGCAGATCGCGAGCACGCGCAGCGCGGCAGCGCTCATGCGATCGGCCTCGGCGACGATCGCGACGCGGTCGTCCTCGGACAGCGCCCGCACGCCCTTGTCGTCGGCGAACTTCACGCAGAGCGGAAGGAGCACGTCGACGCTCCCCTTCACGTGCGCGATCTCGCGGCCGCGCTCGTCCCGCGTGATCACCGTCATCCGCTTGCGGTCGCTGTCGAACGGCAGCTCGTGCACGAACGCGTGCGACGGCGCCACCGACTCGCGCGAGTAGTTGCCCTTCGCGGCCAGCGTCAGCAGCGCCCCCTCGGTCGGATCGCCGACGATGTTCCAGCGGCCCGTCGCGCGATCCTCGTCGAGCGACGCGTTGTTGCAGAGCGCGACCGTCGCGAACAGGTACGTGAGGGGGGCCGAGTGCTCCACGACCTCCGCGCCGCCCTCGTCCCGCAGCGCGCCCGCCGGGTTGTACCCCTCGCCGGTCACCGTGTAGCGGCGGCCGCCCGCGTACACGTTGCGCACGGTCATCTCGTTCTGGGTGAGCGTGCCCGTCTTGTCCGACGCGATGATCGTCGCGGCGCCGAGCGTCTCGACCGCGGGCAGCTTGCGCACGATCGCCCCGCGCCGCGCCATGCGCTGCATCCCCAGCGCGAGCGTGATCGTCGTGATCGCGGGCAGCCCCTCGGGGATGGCGGCCACGGCGAGGCTCACGCCCTCGAGCAGGAGCTCGTGCCACGGCCGTCCGCCCCGGATGAACCCCCAGCCGAGCAGCACCGCGGAGAGCGCCAGGCACACCCGCAGGATCACCGAGCCGAAGCGATCGAGCCGCTCCTCGAGGGGCGTCTTCTGCTCGCCGACCGAGCGGATCATCTCGCCGATCCGGCCGAGCTCGGTGCTCACGCCGGTCGCGGTCACCACCGCGCGCCCCTTGCCGCGCACGACGCTCGTGCCCGTGAAGACCATCGTGACCCGGTCGCCGAGCGGCGCGTCGCGCGCGACCGGGGCGAGCGCGTCCTTGACCGCGGCCGCGCTCTCGCCCGTCAGCGCCGCCTCCTCGGTCGCGAAGCTGATCGTCTGCACGAGCCGCGCGTCGGCCGGGATCGAGTCGCCCGCCTCGAGCTCGAGGATGTCGCCGGGCGCGACGTCCTCGGCCGCGATGATCACGGTCTTACCGCCGCGGCGCACGCGCGCGTTCGGCGCGCTGAGCTTCTGGAGGGCCTCCAGGGCCGCCTCCGCGCGCCGCTCCTGGTAGTAACCGAGGAAGGCGTTCAGGATCACGATGAGCAGGATCGCGATCGCGTCGCCGAACCGGTGGAGGAAGCTCTCGTCCTTGTCGGCCGTGAAGCCGACGACCACGGCGATCGCCGCCGCGGCGAGGAGCGTGAGCACGAGCGGGTTCGCGAACTGCTCGAGGATGCGGACGAGCGCGCTCTTCTTCTTCGTCTCGGGCAGGCGGTTCTTGCCGTGCTCCGCGAGGCGCTTCTGCGCCTCGGCGTCGGAGAGCCCGCCGGACGAGCTGACCCCGACGCGATCGAGGAAGGCGCCGACCTCTTCGGCGTGGACTGGGATGGGAGCGGCGGGAGGGGCGTTCGGTCCGGCCGGGCGGAGCGCCGTGGCGGCTTGGCTCATGGGCGGGCGTGCTCTAGCGCTTCATCCTGGCTTGTTCACGTTGTTCTTCGGCCTCGAGCTCGGCGAGCGCCGCCGCGAGCTCGTCCTGCTCGGCCTGGGGCGCGGCGGCCGGCGCGCCGCCCGCGCCGGCCACGCGCACCTGCGGCGGCGGCGCCGCGGCGGGCGGCGGCTCGGGCGGGAGCACGCCCATCTTCCGCTTGAGCGCGAGCAGCTCGTCGTCGGCGCCCGCCGTCGCCTCGAGCTGCCCGAACTTGTGCGCCAGCGTGTCGCCCGTGTACTGCTCGGCGATCTCCCCGGCGGCCTCGGCCTCGGCCTCGATCTGGTCGATCTTGTTCGACATCCGGTCGAACGTCTCGAAGGCGGAGGCGTTGTTCAGGCCGCTCATCGTCTCCTGGATGGCCTTCTGCGCCTCGGCCCGCTTCTTCCGGGCGATGAGCACGTTCTTCTTGCGCTTCGCCTCCTCGATCTTGTTGTTCAGGAGGCGCAGCGCCGTCTTCAGCTGGTCGACGGCCTGCTTCTGCTTCTGCCACTGGTCCTTGTAGGAGGTGGCGAGCTGGTCGTGCTCCTTCTTGCGGTTCAGGGCCTCCTTGGCCAGCGCGTCGTCGCCCGCCTTGATCGCGAGCATCGCCCTGCGCTCCCACTCCGCCGCGTTGGCGGCCTCCTGCTCGGCCTGCTTGGCCAGCCGCTTCTCGTCGGCGATCGAGACGGCGACCTGCTTTTTCGCCTCGATCAGCTGGTTTGCCATGTCGATGACGACCTGGTTCAGCATCTTCTCGGGGTCCTCCGAGCGGCTGATGAGGTCGTTCAGGTTCGACTTGATGAGGGTCGCAAGGCGCGCGAAAATTCCCATAGATCAGCTCCAACTCTCGGGGTGCGCAGGGTCGAAAGGCGCGGCGGGTCTGCTCAGCTGAGCGCGAGATCGTGCAGCACGGGGACGTGGCGGGCGAGCGCGAGATCGATGTCGCTCAGGATCGCCTCGAGCTCGTTCATGTCGAGGTTCTCGAGCTCCAGCGCCGCCGACAGGACGACGGTGCCCGCCTCGATCCCATACGAAGCATGCATCAGATCCGTCGCGTTGTACTCGAGCAGGCGGCGGAAGAGCTTGGTCTGGTGTGCGTCGTCCCCGGGGACGGGGCCGATCGAGACCCGCACCGCCACGATCGGCGGGTCGATGCGGATCGCGATCGGCGGCGCGTCCGGGCCCCCGGAGACGAGGTAGGTACCGGCGTCGTTCTCGAACCGGCGATCGAGCTGCAGGAGGTAGGTTTCGACATCCTCGGCTGTACGCGGCATGGCGCGGCGAGCCTACAGAATCATGTCGCCTCGGGCTAGTGCCGCGTCCCTCGGATTCTTTCCGGGATTCCGCGCGCCGCGGGCCGCGGGCCGCGGCTTACGGCCACCACCATCGAGGGCGCGCGGCTCGCCGTGGTCCTCCGGGTGGTCCTCCGGGTGGTCCTCCGGGTGGTCCTCCGAACCATTGCGTCCCCTTCGTTGGGTTCGTGCTCCGATCGCACCGGCGCGCCGTCACGCCGTGAGCCCGCAACACGCGCCGCGAGCCGCAATGCGCGCCGCGAGCCGCGCTCCGCGACCGGTTCCGCTCGCTCCCGGAATCACCGCGTTTCCCCGGACGCTCGCTTTTTTCTCACCCGTTCGAGAATCGCGGTGGTACGGTCCCGATCCAGGTTACGTGGCGATCCACCCGGGCGACGTCGTTGCTGGCTACCGTGTCTCCCGCCTGCTCGGGCGGGGCGGCATGGGCGAAGTCTGGGCAGCAACACGGGAATCGGACAATCAGCAGGTCGCCATCAAGGTCCTGCTCGCGCGCGCCGCGATGAAGCCGGATCTCGTGCGGCGCTTCGACCGCGAGGCGAAGATCGCCTCGGCCATCCAGAGCCCGTACGTCTGCCAGCTGCTCGAGGTCGGCCAGACGGACGAGGGCGAGCACCTGCTCGTGTTCGAGCAGCTCGACGGCGAGTCGCTGGCGGATCGGCTGAAGCGCGAGCAGTACCTGCCGTTCAGCGAGGTCGGCCCGATCATCGACGACGTGCTCCAGGGGCTCGTGGCGGCGCACGCTGCGGGCGTCATCCACCGCGATCTGAAGCCGGGCAACATCTACCTGGAGCACCTCGGCCTGCCCGACCGGCGCGAGCGCGCGAAGATCCTGGATTTCGGCATCTCGAAGCTCACGCGGCGCGAGAAGGAAGAGCCCACGCTCACCGCCTTCGACGCGACGCTGGGGTCGTTCGCGTACATGGCGCCGGAGCAGGTGCGGGGCGCCGCGCGGGCCGACGAGCGGGCCGACATCTACGCGGTCGGCGCGGTGGCCTTCCGGTCCCTGTCCGGGCGGCTGCCGTTCGAGGGGGCGAACGCCGCGGTGCTCGTCGCGATGAAGCTCGACCGCCCGGCGCCGTCGCTCGCCGAGGCGACCGGCGAGAAATGGCCGGTGGGCATCGAGCGCTTCCTCGAGCGGGCGCTCGATCGCCGGCGCGAAGGGCGCTTCAGCTCCGCGGGAGAGGCGCTGTCGAGCTGGCGGGCCATCCAGCCGGCGAACATCACGCGCGCGACGCGCCGCACGCAGCGGAGCAGGTATCCCTCCGAGCTGCCCGACGCGTTCCTGGAAGACAACCCCACGGTCGTCGACGGCCCCCCGACGATGACGGAGAACGGCGGCTTCAGCGACGCCGGCCACAGCTCGCCGCCCCCTGCCTCGCTCGCCCCTCCCAGGGCCAGCACCGTGCCCCCGCCGCCGCCGAGCAGGGCCGGGAGCACGGTGCCCCCGCCGCCGCCGAGCAGGGCCGCCGCGCCGCCGGCGCCGCCGAGCAGGACCGGCGTGGGCGCGCCGCCTGCGCCGCCGAGCAGGACCGGCGTGGGCGCGCCGCCTGCGCCGCCGAGCAGGGCGGGCGCGGGCGCGCCGCCTGCGCCGCCGAGCAGGGCGGGCGCGGGCGCACCGCCGCCACCGCCGAGCAGGGCGGGCGCGGGCGCACCGCCTGCACCGCCGAGCAGGGCGGGCGCGGGCGCACCGCCTGCGCCGCCGAGCAGGGCGGGCGCGGGCGCGCCGCCGCCACCGCCGAGCAGGGCGGGCGCGGGCGCGCCGCCTGCGCCGCCGAGCAGGGCGGGCGCGGGCGCACCGCCGCCACCGCCGAGCAGGGCGGGCGCGGGCGCGCCGCCGCCACCGCCGAGCAGGGGCGGGGGCGCAGAGATTCCCCGGCCGGAGGGTCCGCCTTCGCGCCGCAAGACAGAGAGGCACTGAGTTGCTCGACGCGACGGTAGGCACGAAGAACCGGGTCGAGGTGCGCGGCGGGCGCATCCGCCTCACGAAATCGTCGGCCGCGCGCGGCGGCGGATGGATCGAGATCGGCACCGATCCCGTCATCGTGGGCCGCAACGCGGCCTGCCAGCTGGTCCTCGACGACGCCAAGGTCAGCGCGGTGCACGCCGAGTTCGTCGCCACGGAGCAGGGCGTCCGCGTGCGCGATCTCGACAGCCGGAACGGGACCTTCGTCGGCGGCGTGCGGGTCGGCGACATCTACCTGCTCACGAGCACGAAGCTGCGGCTCGGCGAGACCGAGATCCAGTTCGAGCCCCTGCGGCCCGAGCGCATCACGGTCTCGGCGATCCCGTCGTTCGGCCCGCTCGTGGCGAGCAGCCCCGGGATGCGGGCCATCTTCGAGCGCCTCTCCAAGATGGCGCCGACCGACCTCACGGTGCTCATCACGGGCGAGACCGGCACGGGCAAGGAGCTCGTCGCCCAGGCGCTGCACCTGGCGAGCGCCCGCTCGAAGAAGCCGTTCGTGGTCGTGGACTGCGGCTCGATCCCGCCGACCCTGGCCGAGGCGACGCTGTTCGGCCACGAGCGCGGCGCGTTCACGGGCGCGGTCGACAAGCGCCTCTCGCCGTTCATCGAGGCGGACGGCGGCACGATCTTCCTCGACGAGCTCGGCGAGCTGCCGCTCGAGGTGCAGCCGAAGCTCCTCCGCGCGCTCGCCGAGCGCCGCATCAAGAGCGTCGGCGGGTCGAGCTACCGCGAGGTCGACGTGCGCGTGCTCGCGGCGACGCGCCGCGACCTCGTGCGGGCCGTGAACGGCGGCAACTTCCGGAGCGACCTCTACTTCCGCGTCGCGCAGATCAAGATCGAGCTGCCGGCGCTCCGGCAGCGCGTGGAGGACATCCCCGTGCTCGTCCGCCGGATGCTGAAGGATCTCGGCGACGAGAGCGCCTACGAGCGCGTCTCGAACATGACGCTCGAGCGGCTGATGCGGCACGACTGGCCGGGCAACGTCCGCGAGCTTCGGAACGCGGTCGCCGTCGCGTTCGCGCTCGCCGCCGAGGGCGAGGAGATCGACATCGCGGCGCACCTCGGCGCCCTCACCGAGACGCCGGTGCACCCGAGCTCCTCGCCGTCGATCCCCCCGGGCGCCGGCGGCGGCGCGGCCAGCAGCTCGTTCGCGTCGATGAAGGGCCGCCAGTTCCAGGAGGCGAAGCGCGACGTCCTCGCGCGGTTCGAGCGCGACTACTTCGCCGCCCTGTCCGAGGACGCGAAGGGCAACGTGAGCGAGATGGCGCGGCGCGCGGGCATGGAGCGGGCGCACGTGCGGGCTTACCTCCGCCGCCACGGCATCGGCGCGAAGCAAGAACAGGAGTGAGCGAGCCGGCGGCGGCTCGCTCTCCTCGCGTCACACCGCCGCGGCCTTGTCGTCCCTGCCGGACGGCGCGATCTCGTCGGACTCGAACAGGCCTTCGAGCTCCTGCGCCGCCTGCTTCGCCGCCTCGATGAGCTTGACCTCGTCGTTGTGCACCGCGTGCCCGCGGAGGAGCACCTTCTCGTCGTGGGCCCTGAACCGCTCGATGGTCGCGCGGGCGTCCCGCTCCCGCATCCCGAGGCCCTCGAGCACGCGCGCCGCCACCTCGAGCGACGAGAGGAACGTCTCCCGCTCCAGCACCGTCACGCCGATATCCATCAGCTGATACGCGTGCTGGCGGTTCCTGGCGCGCGCGTAGATCAGGAGGTCCGGGAAGTGCCGCTTCACCACCTCCGCGGTCTTCACCGACGACGCGACGTCGTCGATCGCCAGCACGAAGATCTTCGCCTTGTCGGCGCGCGCCGCGCGGAGCAGATCGAGCCGGGAGGCGTCCCCGTAGTAGATCTTGTTGCCGTACTTGCGGACGAAGTCGACCTGCGTCGGGCTCGCGTCGAGCGCGGTGAAGGGGATCTTCCTCGTGCGGAGGACGCGAGAGACGATCTGGCCGAAGCGGCCGTATCCGGCGATGATGACCCTCGGGTCGTCGTCGTCGATCGCGTCGAACTCGCGCTCTGGCCCGCTCCCCTGCCATCGCTTGACGATCGCGTCGCCGAGCGCGATGACGAGCGGCGTGACCGCCATGGACAGGGTGACCACGACGACAAGGAGGTCGGCGAGGAGCCTGTCCATGAGGCCCTGTCCCGCGGCCATCCCGAAGAGGACGAAGGCGAACTCACCCCCTTGCGGGAGCGCGAGCGCGAGGTCGCGCGCGGAGCCCTTCGCGTGCCCGGCCGCCCTGCCCAGGACGAGCAGGACGGCGGCCTTGAGCGCCATCACGCCGAGGACGAGCCCGAGGACGAGCAGCGGCCGCTCGATGACGAGGCCGATGTTCGCCGACATCCCGACGGCGATGAAGAAGAGCCCCATGAGCAGGCCCTTGAACGGCTCGATGTCCGCCTCGAGCTCGTGGGGGTACTCCGAGTCGGCGAGCAGCACGCCCGCCATGAAGGCGCCGAGCGACATGGAGAGGCCCACCTGCACCATGAGGAGCGCCGTGCCGAGCACGACGAGCAGGGCCGCCGCGGTGAAGATCTCGTGGGCGTGGGTGGCGGCGATGGCCCGGAAGACGGGGCGCACGAGGTAGCGGCCGCCGGCGACGACCGCGAGCAGCACGGCCACGGCCTTGAGCGACGAGGCGACGGCGCTCCCCTCGGCGGGGGCCGCGCCCGCGGGGCCGAGCAGGGGGAGCACCGCGATCAGCGGGATCACGGCGAGGTCCTGGAAGAGCAGGATGGCGAACGCGGAGCGGCCGTGCTGCGACTGCATCTGGCCCTTCTCGGCCAGGATCTGCAGGACGAACGCCGTCGACGAGAGCGAGAGCCCGACGCCCGCGATGGCCGCCGTATCGGCGCGCAGGCCGAGCGCGGCGCCGATGAGCGCGATGAGCGCGCCCGTGACGGCGACCTGCGCGCCGCCGAGGCCGAAGACGGCGCGGCGGAGCACCCAGAGCCGCGACGGCTGGAGCTCGAGGCCGATGAGGAAGAGGAGCAGCACCACGCCGAGCTCCGAGAAGTGGAGGGTGTCCTCGACGTTGGCGATGATTCGCAGCCCCCACGGGCCGAGCAGCGCGCCCGCGACGAGGTAGCCGAGCACCGCGCCGAGGCCGATCCGCTTGAACAGCGGCACGGCGACGACGGCCGCGCCGAGAAAGACTGCGGCGTCAGAGAGCAAGCTCATTCGTCGTGGGTCTCCTTGGGGCTCCGTGATAAGCACGATCCGCCATGCAGATCGAGCTCATCGCCACGGCAAGCGAAGATTCCGCGTACCTGCCTCGTGTGGGGCTCGGCACCCTCGCGGCGCTCACGCCCCCCGAGGATGAGATCATCTACACCGATGACGTCGTGCAGCCCTTCGATCTCCAGCGCGACGTCAAGGACGTCGACCTCGTCGGGATCAGCGTCGACAGCAAGACCGCCCGCCGCAGCTACGATATCGCCGCCGCTTACCGCAGGCGCGGCGTGAAGGTGGTGCTCGGCGGCATCCACCCGACGGCCTGCCCCGACGAGGCCCTGCAGCACGCGGACGCCGTGGTTGTCGGCGAGGCGGAGGACGCCTGGCCGGCCCTGCTCGCGGACGTGAAGCGCGGCGAGCTCAAGCCGTTCTACCGCCCGGAGCTGCCGGACCTCGCGGGCAGGCCCCCGCCGCGGCGCGACCTGTTCACCTCCAAGAAGTACATCCCGTTCCAGGTCGTGCAGACGATGCGCGGCTGCCCGTATCCGTGCGAGTTCTGCAGCGTGTCGACGGCGAACGGCACCACGATGCGGTTCCGTCCGACCGACGAGGTGCTGAGCGAGCTCCGGTCGCTCGGCAAGCTCATCATGTTCGCGGACGACAACGTGATGATCCACCGGGCTTACTCGAAAGAGCTCTTCACCCGGATGATCCCGCTGAAGAAGCACTGGATAGGCCAGTGCTCGCTCGCCGCGGTCAAGCGCCTCGAGAACGTGAAGCTCATGGCCGAGAGCGGGTGCAAGGCGCTCTTCATCGGCTTCGAGAGCATCGACGAGGAGACGGTGAAGTTCACCGGAAAGCGGCAGAACCGCCCCTCCCAGTACAAGGACACGATGGCGATGCTCCACGATCACGGCATCTCGGTCTGGGGGAGCTTCGTCTTCGGGTTCGATACGGACGATCCCGAGGTGTTCGATCGCACCGTGGAGTTCGGCATCGACATGAAGCTGACGATGGCGCTGTATGCCATCCTCACCCCGTACCCCGCGACGCAGCTGTACCGACGCCTCAAGGCGGAGGGGCGCCTCACGGACGAGCGCTGGTGGCTGCGCCGCGACCACGACGCCGGCTCGCCCTATTTCGTTCCCAAGCAGATGTCGCGGGAGCGGCTCCGGGAGGGGTGGGTGTCCGCGTGGACGAAATTCTATTCGCCGTCCTCGATATGGCGCAGGTTCACCCTCACACGGCAGTCGAGCTGGATCCAGCTGGCGGGCTTCTTTCCGCTGAATTTCATGCAGCACACGCTGGCGCACCGCAAGATCGCGGGCGGCGAGCAGCGCTTCCGCTCCGGCGTGCACATCGAGGAGACGGCCGCGTCGCCCGTGGCGCAGCCGCAGCCGGAGCCGCAGCCCGCGAGGGCCAAGGGCGCTCGGCAGCTCCCGATCATCGGATAGGCGATCCCCTGGCGCCAGCTTCGCGCCCTGTGCGTGCGTGGGCGCCGTCCTGCACGCTGCGGGGCAATGGTACGCCGCGGCGCAAGGGTGCCGCGCTCCGCATTCTTCTGTCGCGCTTGCAGTGCGATTGTCGCTTGCTGATTTTGCTACAATCGCGTGAGCTCCTGCAATGCCGGGGTGTCGAGCGGGGTGTGAGCCCGCTTTGTCGCGGCATCGAGGATCCCCAAGCGGAGGTGTCATGGGTCGACGTCGGTTCTCCTTCTCGCTCCTCATCGTGGTTGGCGCCGCCGTGTACAGCGCCGGCTTCGCGGCAAGCTGCAGCGCGACGGGTTCGTCCAACGTGCTCGGCTCGAGCGGAGCTGACGAACCAGGCGTGGGAGCGGGAGGCATGACCGGCGGAGGCGACGGGCTGGGTGGGTTTCTCGACATCGATGGAGGGGAGGAGCCGCACAGCGATGTGATGGTGAACACTTGTGGGAGCGCGTGCGGCGACAAGGAGCTATGTACCGGCGCGAGCCTCGGCCTGGACGACGACTGCGATGGTTCGATCGACGAGACGTGCGCTTGCATCCCCGGTCAGGCGCACTCCTGCTTCCGCGGCGATCCGTCGTTCCGGAGCAGCGAGGGCTGCTTTCCTGGCACCCAGCTCTGCGACGAGACAGGCACCTGGGGCCCGTGCGTCGGCGGCGTGCACGCCGACGAGAACTGCCATATGGATAGCGGCGCTCCGTGCCGCCCGATGCAGGCGTCGCCCTTCGCGAACCTCGACCTCAAGGCGGGCACCGGCGCCTTCAGCGCGGATGCGGTCGCGGGCTCCGAGGTGTGGACGGTGGACTGCCCCGATGGCGTCGACCCGTGCCCCGGAGTGAGCGGCTCGGGCCCAGCGGACGATTTCAAGCCGCTGCAGTCGGGGGAGTACACTGTCACGTACACGAAGCGCGTCCCGAGCGGCGATACCCAGAGCTGCCAGTACCCGCTCTTCGTCAGCGCGGGCGGCCTGCGCGTCGAGCTCGAGTGGGAGCACGACGTCGGCGACGTCGATCTCGATCTACACCTCCACAAGCCGAACAACACGCAGCCCTGGAAGATGCTGGGGTCGTCGGTGGATTGCGGATGGAACAACTGCGCTATCTTGCACTTCGCGACAAAGTCACCGGAGCCCTCGGATATCCGCTGGTTCTTGAACAGCGCGAGGCTGCCGAATCCCGTGAACTGGTACCTCGACCCGGTGCCCGGCAACAATGGCTGCTTCAACGCCCCTCGGGGCGTGGGGAAGCAATGGGAGGCCAACGGTCTTGGCTGCCACAACCCGCGGATCGACCTCGACAACAGGGGGTGCGACCCCACCCTGACTGATCCCGATCACACGAGCTTCTGCGCGCCGGAGAACATCAACCTCGACTATCCGCCGAAGCGTCAGTGGATGCGCATCGGCGTGCATTATTATGATGAGGGCATGGTGAAGAACGATATTCACCCCCGTGTCAAGATCTTCTGCGACAGCGCCCTCGGGGCGGATCTGGGGCCCGCGGGGTTCTACAGCCCGGAGCGGCCCGTCACGTTCAAGCCCACGGACGGACGCACCATGTTCTGGCTCGTCGCCGACGTGCTCTTCCCTGAGCCGGACGAGTGCGGCCAGGCGGCCTGCATCGTGCAGCCGCTCTATGAGAGCGCCGGCGCGAAGACGCCGCTGCTCACCACGCGGGACGACGTCGAGGCGAGCTTCGGTCCCGCCTACCCGACGCTGCCCTGAAGGGCGCGCGCAGCGCGCCCGACCCGCCTAAAAAGCGCGCGCCGCGCGCCCGACCTGCCCTGAAGGGCGCGCGCCGCGCGCCCGACCCGCCTAAAAAGCGCGCGCCGCGCGCCCGACCCGCCTCCAGATCACCGCGATGGCCAGGGCCTCGCGACGTCAGCGCGCGCGAACGCGCCGGCGCGAGCGCACGAGCTCTGCCGGCGCCACCTCGCCCCACGCGCGGAAGCCGTGAGGCGCAACGCCACACCGGCCAGCAAGGCGAGCTTCGTGGTGATCTGTCTGAGGATGATTTCTCTGACTCCTCGGGTGAGTTGGTGGTTCGCCTGACTCTGCATCTGGCGAGAGCGCGCCTCGCCGGCTGAAGGCGGCTCATTGTGGCCATCGCCGGCCGGCGTCCGTGCTAGGGAGTCCTCCTCCTGCGACTCACCCTGCTGAGTCTGCATGGCAGGTGTCCTTGTTACTCGATGAGGGTCGGGGCCTCGTGAGCTGCCGTCCCGAGCCGCGCTTTCGCGCGCGCTGGGGACACCGGTATCCGCTTTGCTTCACGCTGTAGTGCCTGGTGAACGGCGCGCTTCGCCGTCGCGCGGAGCGGGCGCAGGCCGCCGCGACACCGCGTCTAGGTCTCCAAGTGGAGGTATCATGTCTCGTCTTCGTGTCTCCTCCGTGCTCCCCGTCGTGATCGCGATCGCGGCGTCGGGCGCCGGTTCCGCGGCCGGCTGCAGCGCGGAAGGCAAGCGGCTCACGTTCGATCTGACGACGGGCGGCAGCTCGCACGCCGACGAGGCGGGCAGCGCCGGCGGGGCGGGGGGCGCCGGCGTGGCGCCCGCCCAGCCTGGCGACTCGGAAGGCTACGGCGGCTTCCTCGGCGATATCGATGGAGGGGCGCACGAGGGCTTGCCGGTGACGGTCAACCCGTGCGGGAGCGCCTGCGGTCCGACGGAGCTGTGCGGCGTGGATGAGCTCGGCGTGGATCACGCCGGGCTGGACGACGACTGCAACGGGATGATCGACGAGAATTGCGGGTGCATCGCCGGGCAGGCGCACTCCTGCTTCCGCGGCGATCCGTCGTTCCGGCGCAGCCCGGGGTGCTTCCCCGGGACCCAGATCTGCGACGAGACGGGCACGTGGGGCCCCTGCGTCGGCGGTGTGCACGCGGACCAGGACTGCCACCGGAACGACGTGGCGGGCTGCCACCCGCTCCAGGCGGCGCCGTTCGCCACCGTCGATCTGAAGGAGGGCACCGGCTCGTTCAGCGAGGACGCGCGTCCGGACTCCGAGGTGTGGACGGTGACGTGCCCGCCGGGCGTGAACCCGTGCCCCTCGGTGGGCGGGCAGGGGCCGGCGGACGATTTCAAGCCGCTCCAGTCGGGCGAGTACACGGTCACGTACACGAAGAGCCTTGCGAGCGGCGAGACCGCGACCTGCGTTTACCCGCTGTTCGTCGGCGCCCGCGGCCTCCGCGTCGAGCTCGAGTGGGAGCACGAGCCGGCCAGCGTGGATATGGACCTCTACCTCCACAAGCCGGACAACATGCAGCCCTGGACGGTCGGCGGCTCCAGCGCCGCGTGCGGCTACGGGAACTGCACGCTCGACAGCCTCTCGGGCGGCTCGGCCATCACGTGGTTCAGCGACACGGCGACGCCCCCCGAGCCGGTGAACTGGTACCTGGATCCGGAGGAGACCAACAACAGCTGCTTCTACGCGCCTCGCGGCGTGGGGGACGACTGGCGCGCCCACGGCAGGGGGTGCCACAGCCCGCGGCTCGATCTCGACAACATCTCCTGCGCCCACCGCACCACGGACCCGGACGACCCGACCTTCTGCGCGCCCGAGAACATCAACGTCGATTTCCCGCCCAAGGCCAGCTGGATGCGCATCGCGGTGCACTACTTCGGCGGCAGCGTGTCGTTCGACGTGCACCCGCGGATCAAGATCTACTGCAACGGCGAGCTCGGGGCCGACCTCGGGCCCACCGGCTTCTACGACCCCGAGGTGCCGGTCGCGTTCGTTCCGGAGGACTCGGGCGACAGGTTCTGGCTCGTCGCCGACGTGATCTTCCCCGAAGCGGGGGAGTGCGGCGACGATACGTGCGTCGTCAGGCCGATCTACCGGGACGAGACCGTGAAGACGCCGTACCTCTCGACGGTCCGCGACGTCCGCAACGACTTCGGTCCGGCCTACCCCAGCCAGCCGAGGCCCTGACGGCGCGGCGGTGGCCGGCGGCGGGTGCGCCCCTCACGCCTCGACGCCGGCCCGTTTGAGGAAGGCGAGCGCGGGTCCGAGCGCGTAGGCGGGCGCCCTGCCCAGGCGAAGCTGCTCCCCGTTCGACAGGTGGAGGAGCAGCCAGCGCGGCGCGAGGCCCGGCTCGTCGACGTCCGTGTCCGAGGCGGGCGGGGTCGAGACGCCGACGATCGCCTGGATCGGCAGGATCCGCCGGAAGCCACGGCCGTCCTGGATGAGCTCGCGCCGCTCGAAGTCGAGGCGGAACAGCCCGTGGAGCCGGCGGCGCCGGCGGACGGCGAGCAGCGCGGCGGCGGCTCCGGCCGTCCACGTCCCCGCGATGAAGAGGATGGGAAAGGGGGCCGCGCGCGCCGCCACGATGCCCGCCACGACGAACGAGGCGACGAGCGCGAACGCGGCGACGCGACGGACGGCGAGGTCGAGGCCGTCGCCACGGCACTCGCAGACGAGCACGGCGGGGCCTTGCGCCAGGATGGTGCCGTCGGTGTTCGAGAGCAGGACGTCTCCGTCAGGCACTGCGGTCCTCCCGATCGGGTGAGGTTGTCGAATACCGCAGCCCCGGGAGCGAGGCGAGGGGTGACGGGAGAGAAGGTCGCGCCGAGCCTCCGGGGTCATCCTGGACGTTAACCAAGCTTCGCGCTGCGTTCTCCTACCTCCGAACGTTCACGTTCACGTTCACTTTGGTGATCGATGGTGGGGTGGAGGGGCGGTTTTCGTGCCCTGAACGTGACAGAATCCGTCCCCGTCCGGAGAGGCTCGGCAAAAGGCGGCGGCGGCCGTCAATCGCCTAACGCCCGGCGGCGCAGCGCCGCCGCGCGGTGAGCGGGGCGCGAGGCGAAAAGGCATTGAATGCCCATGGATTGGCCAGGAATGGCGATAGGGTGGCGCGCGTGGTACGTGGTATGCCGCGGTGCTGGCGAGGGCGAGCAGGCACGCCCCCCGCGCGACCGGGGCGGTCGTCGCGGCGACTCGGGTCGAGGTTCTCATGGGGGCATGCGCGCTCGGGACCGAGCTGCCAGAGGAGGACTCTGCGATGAGGTGGATTGTGAGACAGGCATTGCTCGCGGCAGCGGTATGCTCGATCGCGGGCTGCGCCGAGGAGCGGCCGGCCATCAGCCAGGTTCAGGCGAACGCGCTGGCGAAATCGTTCTTCGTCGGCGCCGATCTGCAGAGCAGGGAGGACGATCCCGAGTTCTGGGCGCGGACCACGGTGGTCGACGTGGGCTACGGCGCCTCGCAGGACGGGCTCTTCTCCTCCTCGTACGCTCAGGCCGATGTCGCGCGCATCAAGTGGGTCATCCAGGAAGACCTCCTGCTCGGGCGCCTCACCTACGAGCGCGTGAACGACAGCGACGGCAAGGGCGCCGGCGCCGCCACGGACGATGGCGTCGTGGTCGTCGCCTACAAGATCCTCTCCCACTTCGACGTCCAGCGCGATTACAACCGAGCGACGGGGGAAGAGAGCAACGTCATCGTCGAAAATACGACCGACCGTCCATGGTATGAGCGCGAGTACATGCGGGTCGACTGGTCGAAGAACCTGAACGTCGACTCCTACGACTTCGACACGCTGTCGCTCATCGGCGTCTACGGCGGCGTGCAGTACGAGCCGCTCTCCTACTACGTCAGCGACCCGAGCCACCCCGACGCGCCCCATTTCGACCCCGAGGAGGGGTATTTCGACGTCACCAACAAGGCCTTCGCGGTGCCCCAGCTCGTCGATCTCAGCCACCTCGGGTGGGGCATCGACAGCTTCCCGGCCTGCATGCTCGACACGGACTTCGCGGGCGGCACCGCGCCGGTCGGATCGTGCAACCCCGTCGAGATCACCCTCCGGCAGTCGTTCCGGCGCGTCGTCGATCGGGACTACGAGCCGGCCGAGTGGGACGGGTACCGGTTCCGGGCGTTCGGCGCCTTCGTGCGAGAGCGCTTCGGCTACGCCCGCAACTACGGTATGAGCGACGCCAAGTGGCACCGCATGATCTCCCGTTACAACATCTGGGAACGCAGCCACTACTACGACGATCCAGAGGGCATGACGGGCGAGATCCCGTGCTTCACCCCCGAGACCACCCCCGCCGGCGCCGATCCGCACCGCGACCAGGACAGGAACGGGACCGAGGACGAGTGCGAGGCCGTCACCGGGGCCTCGATGGCCCGGGATGGCGGGATGGAGGCGGTGGGGCCCGGCTCGCGGTGCGACACCTTCAAGCAACGGTGCACCCTGCCCTACCAGCGGCGCGAGGCCGTGCCGCAGGCGTGGTACGTGACCTCGGGCAGCAACCCCGACTATTTCGTCGCCACGGACATGGCGGCCCACGAGTGGGACGTCGCCCTGCGCAGCGCCGTCGTCACCGCCAAGTACGCCGAGTGCGTCCGGACGCACGGGGACGCGGCGCGCTGCGGCGAAACGTTCCCTGTCTACGACGGGCAGATGGACGATGACGCCGACGCCATCGCGCTCTCGCGCGAGGTCGACGCGTGCCGGCGCGGCGCGGCGCGCGAGGGGCAGCCCTGCGAGGCCCTCGCCGACGAGATCGGCGCGCGGCGCGGGTACTCGAGGGGCGTCATCGCGCTCGCGAAGATGCCCGAGATGATCGTGCTCTGTCACAGCCCCGTCGAGGCGGCCGACCCCGAGGCGTGCGGCGGTCCGCGGCTCCCGGCGGGCGTGACCGCCAAGATGTGCAGCGACGAGCGCCGCAAGGAAGCAGGGCGGGACCCCGCGCTGATGGGGGCGTGCCGCGAGGCGCTGAACGCGCGGATCGGCGACCTGCGCTATCACCAGATCAACAACTTCGAGGCGCCGCAATCGCCCTCCGCCTGGGGCATCTACAGCGACTCGGAAGACCCGCTCACCGGCGAGAAGGTCGCGGCGAGCATCAATGTCTGGACCCACGTCAGCGACATCTGGAGCCAGGGCGTCGTGGACACGGCCCGCTACATCAAGGGAGAGCTCAAGACCGAAGACGTGACCGACGGCGATTACGTCCGGGACTGGGCGCAGGCGAGCGAGGGCGCGTCGAGGGGCGGCGCGCTGCCGCGGCTGACGCGGGAGGAGCTCGGGCGGCGGATCGCCCGGTCCGCCGGGGTGGACGAGGCGGCCGTCTCCGAGGGCACCGGCCAGATGGCGCAGAACCCGGCGCTGCGCGAGAGCCTCCGGCGGCTCTCGAAGGAGGTGCGCGGCATCGCGGCCGACGCCACGGCGCCCGACAGCATGCGCGGGGTCTACGAGGCGCGCCGCAGGGCCGCGGCGGGCTCCGAGCTCGAGGCCGAGCTCACGACGAAGGCGATCCAGCAGCTCACCGGCGTCGAGGGGCTGCCGCTCACGGACGAGGTGATGCGCTTCGCGTCGCCGCTCCGAGGGGCGAACCCGAGCGTGCGGCGCGAGCTCGCGAACCTGAAGGAGATCGCGCTCGCCGAGCGCGGCGCGTGCGTGATGCACGAGGCGCCGGCGCCGCTCGCGACCGCCGACCTGGCGGACCTCCTCGAGGAGAAATTCGCGAGCAAGCACGGGCGCTTCGGCGAGGGGGACGCCGCGCAGAAGGCGCGGCGCGCCGAGGCCATGCGGCGCTACCTCGCGCAGCGGGCGCACACCTCGGTGATCCTCCACGAGATGGGCCACTCCGTCGGGCTGCGGCACAATTTCGTGAGCTCCTCCGACGCCTGGGGCTACCGGCCGCAGTACTGGCAGCTCCGCACGAGCAATGGACGGGTGAAGACGCGGTGCGAGACGCTCTCGGAGGACGGCGAGGCCTGCGTCGGGCCGAGGTATTACGACCCCGTCACCGAGAACGAGCGGAAGAACCTGATCTGGATGTTCATGCAGTCGTCGACGATGGATTACGCCGGCGAGCCCACGCAGGACCTCATCGGGCTCGGCGCCTATGATTTCGCCGCGGCCCGCCTGTTCTACGGCGATGCCGTCGCCGTGCACGCCGACCCGAGCTACAAGGCGACCACCCCGCGCGGCAAGGGCGTGCTCGCGAAGATCGACGATTTCGGCGGCGTCCTCGGCATCCAGCCCGAGTACGACGACGAGGATATCCATTACTCCGAGCTGCAGAGCAAGTACGACCTGATCACGCCGCGCAGCTGCGTCGAGGTCGACCCGAGCGCGTACGTGCCCTCGGACTGGGACGAGGAGCTGGACGGCGTCTGGCACCCCTTGCTCGACGGCCTGCTCGTGTCGATCGACGGCAAGACCACGCGGTGCCGGCAGCAGAAGGTCGATTATGTCACCTGGCGCGCGCTGGAGACGCCGAGGGACGTGAAGGGGCCCTCGGTGGACCCGGCGGGGCGGACCCGCCTGCCCTACGGCTTCGCGACCGACCGGTGGGCCGACCTCGGCAACCTGAGCGTGTACCGGCACGACAACGGCGCGGACGCCTACGAGCTCTTCAATTTCTTCGTCACGCAGCAGGAGGTGAACCACATCTTCGACAACTACCGCCGCGGCCGGCAGGCCTTCAGCGTGCGCGCGGCGTCGGAGCGGACCCTGAACCGGTACAACGCGAAGATGCGCGACGGCGCGAAGGGCCTCGGGCTCATCATGAACATCTACCGCGAGTTCGCGCTGGACCGCGGCTACGATTTCGACACGTTCTGGGTCCAGGCCGCGAACAGCCTCTTCAAGGAGAACACCCTCGCGGCCGGGATCGCGTTCGATCACTTCGCGCTCCAGATGGCGCGCCCGCAGCCGGGTGAGCACTTCCTGCCGGACGGGGACACCGTCCTCCGGTCATCGAGCGATGTCTTCGGTGATCCAGGGGAACCGCTGGTGGTCGTCCCGAACGGCGCGACGGGCTATTTCGGTGACATCGCCGTCGGGGGCAAGCCGCTCGAGAACGCGCTCGCGGCGGACAAGGGCGAGTACGACTCGTCGTACACGATGAACGCCGGGGCCTATTACGACAAGGCGTGGGTGTCGATGCTGATGACCGAGTCGGTCGACAACTTCATCAGCGACTCGCGGCACGACTTCCTCGACGCGCGCTACCGGGCGGTCTCGCTCGCCGACGTCTTCCCGGAAGGGTACCGCCGCTGGCTCGCCAACAACCTCACGGGCGACGACGCCCTCAAGGGCGTGCGCGTCGAGGCGGACCAGCGCGGCCGGCCGGTCCGGGACGCGAGCGGGTATCCGGCCGGCGCGCTCGGCTGGACCTCGTGGTGGGCCGAGAGCGGGCCGGAGAGCTGCTTCCCCGCGGCCGGGAGCATCGTCTGCAGCTCCTATGGCGCGCCCGACAGCGCGCCGTGGAACCCGCGGGCCCCGGCCAAGGTCGCCATCCTCGATCCGCAGATCGGCTGGGAGCAGCAGAAGTTCCTCATCGCGTGGACCCTGCTCTACCTGCCCGAGAACCAGAAGCAGAAGTGGCTGGACATGATGCACGTCTGGGAGGCCGGGGCAGACGCCGATCCCGGCTTCCCGGACCGGATCGAGCTCCACCACCCGTCCGGGAAGGTGTTCGTGGCGAAGACCTACGGGACCGAGACCGTCTTTGGCAAGGTCGTGCAGAAGGGCATCGGCGCGCGCGTCCTGGAGTACGGCAATGAGCTCCTGGCCAAGGCGTATGTCACCGAGCCGGGGCCCGACCTCGACGGCGACGGCAAGGCGGACTGGCACAAGGTGAAGCCGAACCCGGAGACCGGGCAGCCGATCGTGCGGTGGGATCCGACGATCGCCGCCATCGCGGACGACGGCGAGGTCCTGCGGGAAGGCGTGGACGGCTGCAAGGCGGACGCCGACGCGGACGACGACGATTTCAGCGATTTCTACGAGTGCACGTGCTCCTCGAACCGCGCTTGCGGCGCGCTCGAGAGCTACCTCTCGGTGCCCGCCTTCATCCGGCAAGCGCTGGCGGCGTTCAAGCTGGGTGACCCGACGATGAAGGGCCTCCACTGAACCCAGACCTCACGATTCCGGGCACATCCGAGCACATCCGAGGGCAGCCTCACGAGGACGAGGCGGAGGCCCGGTGACACCACGAGGGTCGGGGCATCTTGCCGCATGGGGGCGATTCGCCCCACGCGGTCGCGCGTTCACCGCGGCGCTCCAGGTGCGCCGGCGTGGCTCGGGTTTTGCTGAACTTTTCCATGAAATGACGTGTTGCTGGAGAGCGCCCACCCCATGCGGCTCCTGTGTCGGTGACGCAGGACGGCCGGGCGGGTCGTGGTGCCGACGAGCTGCAACCCGGGCCTGCCGTCGTGGCGCGCGGATTCGATCGTAGCGCCGCCGCCGGGACACGGGAAACGCAGAGCAGAGTGGCTCTCCTGCGCCGCGAGCGCCGGGAGCGCCGTTGGCTCGAGGTACGGAGAGGACCAGCGATGGAGTTCGAGAATGTCACGCACGTCCAGAGAGCGCAGGCGCGGGTGGGAACGTCGCTCAACGGCGCGTGGCGGCTGGACGCGCTGATCGGCCTCGGCGGGATGGCGGCCGTCTATGCCGCGACGCACCGGAAGGGCCAGCGGGCCGCGATCAAGCTGCTGCACCCCGAGCGGGCGAGGGATCGGGGCGATCGCGCGCGGTTCCTCCGCGAGAAGGCCATCGCGCAGACCCTCGATCACCCGGGGGTCGTCGCGGTGATCGCGGACGACGTGACCGAGGATGGATCGCCGTTCCTCGTGATGGAGCTCCTCGAGGGAGAGAGCCTCCTCCAGCGCTGGAAGGCGCAGAGGGGCCCGCTCCCGCCGGCCGAGGTCCTCTCCGTGAGCGAGCAGATCCTGGAGGTGCTCGAGGCCGCGCACGCGAGGGGCGTCGTTCACCGGGATCTGAAGCCTGACAACATCTTCCTCACGCGAGAGTGCGGGGTGAAGATCCTCGATTTCGGCATCGCGCGCCTGCGAGCCCCCTCGGGGCAAACCTCCCTCGTGGGGCTCCGCGCGATGGGCACGCCGGCATACATGCCGCCCGAGCAGGCCCGCGCGCGGTGGGATCTCGTCGATGCGCGGACGGACCTCTGGGCGCTGGGCGCGACGATGTTCTCGCTGCTGACGGACCGATACGTCCAGGAGGCGCCGACCGTCAACGAGCTCTTCTTCCTGAGGATGACCTGCCCGATTCCGTCGCTCGGGCGGATCGCGCCGTCGATGCTTCCGGCCGTGGTGCGGGTGGTGGACCGCGCGCTCGAGTTCGCGCAGGCGGATCGCTGGCCGGATGCGCGGTCGATGCTGGCCGCTGTGCGCGAGGCGCATGCCGCGCTCGCGCTCGCGCCACCCCGGAGCACGCTGGTGCCGCCGCCCCGGAGCACGCTGGTGCCGCCGCCCCGGAGCACGCTCGCGCCGGCGACGGACCTGCGCGACCCCCGCGCGCTGGACGAACGGCCGCCTTCGGGTCGTCCCCAGGCGCGGCTCTCCCGGGCGTCGGCGCTCTCGTCGCCGCCGTCGCTCGCGGCGAACGCGCGCGCGCGCTCGACGATCCCTCGCGTGCCGTGAAGCGAGCCAGAGGCAGCGACGGCCTGCCCCCGGCGGCGGGCGACGCGCTTGCCGCGCCGTGTGCGTTTCGCCCTGGGTGTGTGGCCGGGTGATGGGGGGCGAGCCTGCGAGCAGCTCGCTGGGTTATGCGCTCAGGCCTGCGAGCAGCTCGCTCGGCCGCAGCACGCCTCGCCGCTCCGACTCGCGCCGGGCGAGGAGGGTCTCGTAGATATCCATGTAGCTCGCCATCATGCGTTCGGCCGAGTAGCGCCGCAGCGCGAGCTTCCTTCCGCGCTTGCCCATCGCCGCGGACTGCACGGGATCCCCCTTGAGCGCGCCGAGCTTGGCGGCGAGCGCGCCCTCGTCGTCCGACGGCACGAGGAAGCCCGTCTCCCCGTCGGCGATCAGGGCAGGGATGCCGCCCACGGCGGTCGAGACCACCGGCAACCCCGTGGCCATCGCCTCCACCATGGAGAGCGGCAGACCCTCGGACTTCGACGACAGGACGAAGACGTCGCTCGCGGCGAGCAGCCCCGGCACGTCGTGCCGCTCGCCCGCGAAGACGACGCGGTCGCTGATGCCGAGCTCTTCGGCGAGGGCGCGCAGCGAGGCGGCTTCCGGCCCGTCTCCGACCAGGAGGAGGCGCGCGTTGTCCGAGTCGCCCGACAGGATCCCCGCGGCCGCGGCCGCGCGGAGCAGGAGCGCGTGGTTCTTGACCTGCGACAGGCGGCCGACCGCCCCGGCGACCCACGCGTCCTGGGGGATCCCGAGCTCGGCCCGGATGCGGTGCCGGGCCGCGGCGTCCGGCCTGAAACGGGAGAGGTCGATTCCATTCAAGACCACATGAAGCTTCGAGCTCGGTACCTCTTTGTGCTTCAGCATGAAGTCGGCCGTGGACTGCGACACGGCCACGTGCGCGTCGGCGAGCCTGGCGGCCATGTGCCGCAGCCACGCCCTGCGCCCCTGATCGAACATGGCGCCGTGCAGCGTGTGGCACACAGGCACACGGTGCAGCCGGCCTGCGGCCGTGGCGTAGATGAGCGGCAGCTGATTGTGCGAGTGCACGATCGAGACACCGTGCTTGGCGAAGAACGCCGCGAGCTTCCCGGGGAGCTTGAGGTCGAAGCCGGAGCGCTTCGGCAGCATGTGCACCGCGACGTCGCGCTCCCGGAGCTGCGCCGCGCGCGGCCCGTCGGGGTTCGTCTCGATGCCCACCACCATCACCTCATGTCCCGCGGCGCGCTGCAGCGCGGCCAGATCCACCACGACCTGCTCGGCGCCGCCCACCTGGAAGGAGTTCAGTACGTGTGCGATCACGAGACGGTCGTGGCGTGCTCCGGTCATCGTCGCATGCTCGGTGGTCTTCATATCGTAATCTATGCTCATGGTTCCCCTCTGGGGTGCGCTTCGGGCGCATGTGGTCCGACCTGAGAGAAACCCCTCCTTCGTGTCCGCGTCCCCAGGGGGGCAAATTACCACAGCATCTACGGAGCGAGGAGATTTCTCTGTGTGTCTCCTCGATATGCTGGGTAACGCTGGATTGACGTGAGGGGATGTCTTCATCGGCCCGTCCGGTGACTACGTGCGATCGCGCCTGTGGCAGATGGCAACAGCTGTGACAAATGGCGTCGCGGCGGCTTCACGTGCGTGCCAGGGCGGCTCTCCCTGATGCAGGACAGCAGCGATGCCACGCCGATGTTCCGGTAGAAATGCCGGAAGCCGCGCATTTTTTTCGGAGCGTGGAAGAGTCCGTTGTTCACGAAGGCCACCGGCAGGAATTCATGCGAAAAGCGTGCAAGCTGCCTCACGCGTGCCGGCGGGACATCTGCACCTCCGATGCCGCGACGGTGAGGGGTGTCGTCTTTTGTGGGTGAATGTACGGGTGATGGTGTCCCTGGTGACCGCGGGCCGCGGATCCGGCGGTGTAAGGGGTTCAGGGGAGGGCTGCGACTGGGCCCGGCGACGTCGCGGATCGTGCTCCTGGGGAGCACGGGCGGACCGCGGTGGTCTGTGCAGGCGGGGCGGCAGGTGGGGGGCTGTGCGGCGATGGCACGGTGTGCCGCGGTGCGGCGTGCGGCGTGTGGGGAGCACCGGTGAGGTGCGGAGCCAGCTGTCCCCCGCCCTCGAGGTGACGGTGGAGGGGCGGGGGACAGCTGCTCGAGAGATGGGCTCGTGCTCACGCGAGCATGGCCCGCCGGTCTTTCGGGATCAGCGCTCGGACAGCTCGGCGCACACGGCGAAGGTGGTCAGCGACACCGTCTGCGCCTTCTTGCCGAAGCCGCTCTCGAACACGGCGGTCGATGTCCAGCCCGCGCGGCCTTCGGTGGGCTCGAACGGCGAGTTCTCGACAACCCTGCTCGTCGCCTGGGCGCCGCCGGAGATCGAGAATCCGCCGCTGAGCACGACTTCACCCGCGTCGCAGAGCGCCTTGACGTTGACGAACGCGCTCGTGGGCGACGCCTCGCGCGTCACGGAGACCACGCGGATCTTCACGAGCCCAGGCGCTCCGGCCGGCCCCTGGGGGCCACGCTCGCCCTTGGGTCCAGCGAGGCCCTGAGGACCGCGCGCGCCGTCGGCGCCCTTGAGGCCGTGAGCGCCGTCGATGCCCTTGAGGCCCTGGAGGCCCTGAGGACCGACGATGCCCGCGGGGCCGCGCTCGCCACGCTCGCCGCGCTCGCCGCGCTCGCCCTTGGGTCCGGCCGGCCCCTGGGGACCGACCTCACCCTTGGGTCCAGCGGGACCCTGCGGACCGCGCGCGCCGTCGGCGCCCTTGAGGCCGTGAGCGCCGTCGACGCCCTTGAGGCCCTGGAGGCCCTGAGGACCGACGATGCCCGCGGGGCCGCGCTCGCCGCGCTCGCCCTTGGGTCCGGCCGGCCCCTGGGGACCGACCTCACCCTTGGGTCCAGCGGGACCCTGCGGACCGCGCGCGCCGTCGGCGCCCTTGAGGCCGTGAGCGCCGTCGACGCCCTTGAGGCCCTGGAGGCCCTGAGGACCGACGATGCCCGCGGGGCCGCGCTCACCGCGCTCGCCCTTGGGTCCGGCCGGCCCCTGGGGACCGACCTCACCCTTGGGTCCAGCGGGACCCTGCGGACCGCGCGCGCCGTCGGCGCCCTTGAGGCCGTGAGCGCCGTCGACGCCCTTGAGGCCCTGGAGGCCCTGAGGACCGACGATGCCCGCGGGGCCGCGCTCACCGCGCTCGCCGCGCTCGCCCTTGGGTCCCATGGGCCCCTGAGGACCGACCTCACCCTTGGGTCCAGCGGGACCCTGCGGACCGCGCGCGCCGTCAGCGCCCTTGAGGCCCGGAGCGCCGTCGGCGCCCTTGAGGCCGTGAGCGCCGTCGGCGCCCTTGAGGCCCTGAAGGCCCTGAGGACCGACGATGCCCGCGGGGCCACGCTCGCCGCGCTCGCCGCGCTCGCCCTTGGGTCCCATGGGCCCCTGAGGACCGACCTCACCCTTGGGTCCAGCGGGACCCTGCGGACCGCGCGCGCCGTCAGCGCCCTTGAGGCCCGGAGCGCCGTCGGCGCCCTTGAGGCCGTGAGCGCCGTCGGCGCCCTTGAGGCCCTGGAGGCCCTGAGGACCGACGATGCCCGCGGGGCCACGCTCGCCGCGCTCGCCCTTGGGTCCCATGGGCCCCTGAGGACCGACCTCACCCTTGGGTCCAGCGGGACCCTGAGGACCACGCGCGCCATCAGCGCCCTTGAGGCCCGGAGCGCCGTCGACGCCCTTGAGGCCCTGGAGGCCCTGAGGACCGACGTGCCCTGCGAGGCCCTGGGGGCCGGGCTCGCCACGCTCGCCCTTGGGCCCTGCCGGCCCCTGCGGACCGCGCGCGCCGTCAACGCCCTTGGGGCCTACCGGCCCCCGAGGACCCATCTCGCCCTTGGGCCCTACCGGTCCCTGAGGACCCATCTCGCCCTTGGGCCCTACCGGCCCCTGAGGACCACGCGCGCCGTCAGCGCCCTTGAGGCCCTGGAGGCCGGTGTGCCCCGCCGGCCCCTGAGGACCCATCTCGCCCTTGGGCCCCATGAGTCCCGCGGGTCCCTGCGGACCGCGCGCGCCGTCGACGCCCTTGAGGCCCTGGAGGCCCTGGGGACCGATGAGCCCCGCGGTGCCTGCCGGCCCCTGCCGGCCCGGCTCGCCGCGCTCGCCCTTGGGCCCCATGGGTCCCGCGGGCCCCTGCGGACCACGCGCGCCGTCGACGCCCTTGAGGCCCTGGAGGCCGGTGTGCCCCGCCGGCCCCTGAGGACCCATCTCTCCCTTGGGCCCCATGGGTCCCGCGGGTCCCTGCGGACCGCGCGCGCCGTCGACGCCCTTGAAGCCCTGGAGGCCCTGGAGGCCCTGGGGACCGATGAGCCCCGCGGTGCCCGCCGGCCCCTGGGGACCGCGCTCGCCGCGCTCGCCCTTGGGTCCCTGCGGACCGCGCGCGCCGTCAACGCCCTTGAAGCCCTGGAGGCCCTGGGGACCGATGAGCCCCGCGGTGCCCGCCGGCCCCTGCGGACCGGGCTCGCCGCGCTCGCCCTTGGGCCCCTGCGGCCCCTGGGGACCGCGCGCGCCGTCGACGCCCTTGAAGCCCTGGAGGCCCTGGGGACCGATGAGCCCCGCGGCGCCTGCGGTGCCTGCCGGCCCCTGCGGGCCGGGCTCGCCGCGCTCACCCTTGGGCCCCTGCGGCCCCTGCGGACCGCGCTCGCCCTGCGGCCCAGCGGGCCCCCGCTGCCCCATGGGCCCCTGGGGACCGCGCTCCCCCTTCTGATACTGCTGATACTGCTGTCCCACGAACCCCTTGCCCTTGCCGGGCACGTGGTGCCCGACCTCGTCGGACGCACCGGCCTCCGCCTTGACGTCTCGCGAATCGCCGGCCCAGCTCGCGCCTGCGCTGGCCATCACTCCGGCAAACCCGGCGAGGATTCCAGCAGAAACCGCACTCGCTCGATACTTTCGCATGTGACTCCGCCTTTCTATCGATTCCGAGCTTCAATGCGCTCGACCCCGCAGACAGCCGCGTTCAGATGAGGTGGAGCCCAGCAGGCGAGTGATTCGGGCGAAGGCCGACTCCGGGACGGATCTCCGCCCGTGCCCCGCACCGACTTCTCGATGAGAGTCCCACCAATTGCCGGCACGAAAAGTCAGGGCGATTCGTCGATGCGGCACCCGACACGCCACGCCACGACGCGGGCGTGACCAGGTGCAGCCAGCGCTCGAAGGCTCCAGTTGCCAACCCGCTGTGTCTGGAGCGATCCTAAGTTAATGGGGGCGGTTCACCAAGCCCCTGAGGAGGGGTTGACAGCCGCGACCCGTGTCGAGCAATCGGCGTTGATCCGCGCTCGCGCCGGGGGAAGGCCGCGCCCGCATGCAAAGCCGGGGTATTTGCAGGCATCGAGGGCAGAGCGGGGCGAACGCGTGGAAAGACAGCAGCTCGCGCATGGGGGCACGCAATGGCGCGAAGGGAGCACCAACGCGAGAATCAGGAGACGGCCGCGCACGGGACAGGAAATGGCGAACACGGCGCCCGGCGAGGCGGCGCTCGGCGCGCCCCCGATGGGCCGGCGCGGCGAGCACGCGTGCGCTCGTCAAGCCGCCGCAGCACGGCTTCGCTGGAACATCCGGTGCCGATTCAGGAGCGCCCGACATGGCCTCAGGCGCGTCCGACATGGCCTCAGGCGCGTCCGACATGGCCTCAGGCGCGTCCGACATGGCCTCAGGCGCGTCCGACATGGCCTCAGGAGCGTCCGACATGGCCTCAGGCGCGTCCGACATGGCCTCAGGAGCGCCGGACGCGTGTGGCGTGCGCCCCTCGGCCGCCTGCCGGTGCGCGCCAGAACGATGCGCGCCGGCGCCCCGTGACGCGCGAACGCTGCGCCGTCGCGGCGGACAGGGTAAGATCGCCGGGTGCCCGGCCTCGACACCGACGACGACGCCCTCCTCTTGACGGAGCGCCTGCGCCTCCGCCCCCACCGGCGGTCGGACGTCCCGTTCATGATGGAGCTGAACTCGGATCCCGAAGTGGTCCGCTACACCGGCGATACCGCGTTCGCGTGCGAGGACGAGGCGCGCGCGGTCGTCGCGCGGCTCGCGCGCCAGTTCGAGGACTTCCGCATGGGCCGGTTCATCGTCTCGGACCGGAAGACGGCGGAAAAGCTAGGCTGGTGCGGCCTCAGGTGGCACGACGACCTCGATGTCGCGGACCTCGGGTACCGCTTCTTCCGCAAGCACTGGGGCAGAGGCTACGCCACGGAGGCGGCCGCCGCGTGCATCCGGTACGCGGTCGAGGAGCTCCGGCTCTCACGCCTCGTCGCGCACGCGATGCTCGAGAACGTCGCGTCGGTCAGGGTGCTGGAGAAGCTAGGATTCCGCCGGACGGGGCCGACCGTGTTCAAGGGGCTCGCGGCCGAAGGGTTCGAGCTCCTCCTGAAGACCTGAGCCGCCGGCGCCCTTCCCCCGACCCGGAGGCCCCTGAAATAGGTGAGACCCGGGACTGTAGCCTAGTCCCGGGCCTCGGTTTGCCGCCATCTGCGCACACCCACACGTTTAAGGTCGAAGGTCAGTCCTTACACCGCCGTGTTCTGCCATTGAACTACCGGCCATCATGGACCGCGCGCCGGGGCGGGAGCGCCCCGGCGCCGCGCGAGGAGAGGCGACGCCTCACCGCGGCGCGGGCTGGCCAGGCTGGAATTGAACCAGCATCCGACGATTCAAGCCTCCTCCCGTTCGATTGGGTGATCGGCAGCGAATGCTCGAGCCTGGAGTGAGAGCTTGAGACCATTGAACGGGCCGGCGCTGCCTCTTCCAAGCTGGGCTACCCCGCCGCGAGGGAAAATGAGGTGGCGGGGGCAGGATTCGAACCTGCGCTTGGGCGCCGAGCCCATCAAGCTGAGCTTGAGCTTCAACTTGCACTCCGCGGCCACGATATCGCTCCGGCGGCCGCGGCGCAAGCGCGGCCGGGGCAGGGGGCGCGCGTCAGGTACGCGTCAGGTACGCGTCACGCGCCAAAGAGGAACCCGAGGACGGCTGCGCCGACCTTCTGCTCCTCGACCGTCTGGTTGTTCGCCTCCTCGCGGGCGAACTTGACCGCCTTTTGCAGCTTCTCCACGCGATCGAGCAGCTCGTTGATGCGCCGCGCTGGCAGCGCGCCCGAGAACTTGACCGTCTTCCAGTAACCGACGACCACGTCCTCGTGATAGACCTCCACCTGCGCCGGGTGTTTCTCCGTCGCCTCGGCCTTGACGTGGTTGCGCGGGATCTTCTTGGTCCGCGCCGTCTGCACCGGCTCCGTCGCCCAGGAGTCCGCGGAGGGATCGAACGTCCAGCTCTCCGACGCGTCGAGCACCGGCAGCTTCTTGATGAAGGTGTTCATGTCGACGAGCTGCTTCTCCAGGAAGAGCAGGTAAGTCACGGGCGCCCCCGCGAGGAGCACCTTGCCGTCGACGACCACGTCCGCGCGGGCCTTGCAGTTCGCATAGTCCTTGGTGGCCGTGACGTCGAAGAGCTCGCCCAGGATGTCGGCGGTGCTCCGGATGATGTCCTCGGCCTTCGCCTGCACCCTCGTCGCCTCGGGCGGGAGCTGCTCGCCCTCCTCGTCCTTCGACCGGTAGGTGCGCGAGATCCCGGAGAGCAACGCCGGCTTCTGCAGCGCGTGGTGCGCCTCGGTGAGGCGCTGGTGGGAGCGGGCCTTGACGCCCTTCTCGATGGCGATGATCTGGTTCAAGCGAGGCATGGCGGTCTCCTAGGAGGACCACCCTATCAGAGGAGCAAAGCGCCTGTCAGCGCCGTCGCGTGAGCCGGCAATGGGCCCGGGGAGCGCTGTCGTGAGCGCGTGAGCGCCTAGGCCGATGGGAGCAGGGCGCCTTCTCCTTGGCCTGCGCCCTCGGCCGCCGTCTCCGCCTCGGCCGGGCGCAAGGGGAGCTCGACGATGAACGCGGCGCCGGCGCCCGGCTCGCTCTCGACGCGGATGGTGCCGCCGTGGGAGGTGACGATCCACCGGACGATGTAGAGGCCGAGGCCGAGGCCGCCGAAGCTGCGGGCGGAGACGGCGCGCTCGAAGCGCTCGAAGATCCTGGCCTGGTCGGTCTCCGTGATGCCGATGCCGTGATCGCGGACGACGAGCAGCGCGCGATCGCCGCCGCCGCGCACGACGACGTGAATGGGGGCCCCCGCGCCGTACTTGATCGCGTTGGACAGCAGGTTGATGAGGACCTGCTCCATCCGAGAAGCGTCCCAGTCCCCGATCACGGGCGCTTCCAGCTCGATCTGGGTGCGGCAGCAGGCGTCGTCGAGCTGCTGGTGCATCCGCTCGACGACCTCGCGCGCCAGGGCTGCCAGGTCGAGGGGGGCGCGCGCGAGGGTGAGCCGGCCGGCGTTGAGGCGGGTGACGTCGAGCAGCTCGTTGATCAGATGGGCGAGGCGCGCGATCTGGCGGTTCAGGACCTGGATCGCGGCGTCGATGCGCTCCGGAGCGACCTCGGCGCGCTGGAAGCGGGGCAGGAGCCGGGCGAGCAGGTGAGCCTGCATCTTGAGCGAGGTGAGCGGGGTCTTGAGCTCGTGCGAGGCGACGAGGAGGAACTCGTTCCGGCGCTCGATCGCCACCTGGGCCTCGGCGAACAGGCGGCTGTTGTCGAGGGCGAGCGCGGCGCGGCTCGCCAGCTCCTGGGCCAGCCACAGGTCGGCGGGGCCGTAGCGGCGCCGGGGAGCGGTCGCCAGCAGGGTCATGACGCCGAAGCACCGGTCCCGCGCGAGGAGCGGAGCCCGGAGGAAGGAGTGAACGCCGAGCGGCTCGAGGAGGGGCGCGGCGCGGACGTCGCCCACCTCGGGGCGTTGCAGCGACGCCGCCGAGAGCGGCTGCAGCGCGTCGAGCACCGCCCGCGCGAGCTCGGCAGGCACGCCCTTGGCGATCGTGTGTCCCGGGGCGCCGCGAGCGAGGTCCACGTCGATGACGCACTGATCGGCCAGCTCGGGCACGGCGAGCTGCGCGACGCTGTCGAGGGTGGCGCCGTAGCCGAGGGCCATGAGCTTGCGGCTCGCCTCGGCGAGGAAGCGCTCGGCCAGCTCGGCCCGCCTGCGCTGGGTGATGTCGGTGGAGATGCCGCAGAGCACGCCGGGCATGACCCGCTCGCCGAGCGGGAACTTGACCGACAGGAAGGTGTGCGGCCCGTCGTCCAGCAAGATCTCCTCCTCGCACTGCAGCGGCTCGCCCGCGTCGAGCACCCTCCTGTCGTTGTCACGGAGCAGCTCGGCGGTCGAAGCAGGAAAGACCTCGGCGTCGGTCTTTCCGACGAGCCGATGGCGCGACAGCCCGACGGCGCTGTCCGCGTGGCAGTTGGCGAGCAGATACCGGCCGTCGCGATCCTTGAGGTAGATGGATGCAGCGGAGTTGTCGACGATTGCCTGGAGCGTCTTCTGGTTGGCCTGGAGCTCCCGCTCCGCCCGGCGCCGCTCGGCGTTCTCCTGCTCGATATCGGTATAGAGGAGGGCGTTCTCGAGCGAGATGGCCGATTGCGAGGCGAGCAGCTCGAGCACGGTGAGCCGCCCGGGCGTGAACGCCCCGGTGATGAGCCTGTTCTCCAGGTAGAGCAGGCCGAGCAGCCGCGCCTGCCGCACGATCGGGAGGCACAGCGCCGATCCCGCCCCCCGCTGCTTGAAATAGCCGTCCTCCGAGAACGGGTGCCGCCCGGCGGCGTCGTCGAGCAGCACGCGCTCGTGGCTCCGGCGAACGTAGTTGAGGACCGACTGCGGCAGCGCGGTCGCCGCCGCTTCGCCCGCGTCGAGCAGCCGCGCCGCGCCGCCGGACGTCGAGCGCGACGTCGAGATCGCCGCCGCGATCGACAGGCGATCCTCCCGGACCAGGAGCACGACCCCCTCTCCGGCGCCCGCGTGCTCGACCACGATGCGCAGCAGCATCTCCAGCAGGCGCGGGAGCTTGAGCTCGCCGGAGATGCTCTGACAGGCGGTGACGACCGAGGGGACATCGAACTGCTCGGCCCGCACGGCGAAGGTGACGGTGGGCGCGATCGGCCTGCGCGGGGCGAGGTAGGGGTAGCGCTGGTCGAGCTGCTCCACCTTGGCGTGGGCGCCCCAGCGAAAATAGCCGGCGCGGGCCTCTTGCAGGTAGGCGTCGGCGGCCGTGGAGAGGCCGCACGCGCGGTAGAACCCCGCGGCGAGCTCGCAGGCGATGGCCTCGTGCTGGACGAAGCCGTTCTCCAGCGCCGAGGAGATGGCTTGCTCGTAGAGCCGCATCGCCTGCGGTTCCTGCCCGCGGAGCCGGGCGATCTCGGCGCGGACCAGGGCGTGCTTGTGGAGGAAGTTCTCGGGGCAGCTCCTGGCCCACGCGCCGAGCTGCCGCTCGCACTCGAGCAGCTCCTCGGGGAGGTCCCCCCGCGGGGCGGGCCGCGCCTCATGCGCCTCGCTGGAGAGGGCCGCGAGCGAGAGCGCGAGGTAATAAAAGCTCTCGGCGATGATGACGTTCGACTCGACCCTGTACGGGTGCTCGGCGCGCCCGCGGGTCACCGCGGCGAACGCAGCTCCGGGAGGGCCGATCAGGAAGCGCGCCTGCGCCTTCAAGTTGTAATGGATGGCGCGGACGAGCGGAGGATTCTCTTCCTCGAGCGACGCCTCGAAGGCCAGCAGATCCAGCTCCGAGCCGTCCACCGCCGAGAGGCGCGCCGGCCTCCCGCGCAGCGCCTGGATCATGGCGTAGATGCTGAAGAGGACGCGGTGCGGTAACGCGTAGCCGGCCCTGCGCACGAAGCCGAGGCGCTCTTCGACCGCGCGGAGCACGTCCTCCAGCGGCTCCCCGGAGAGCAGCGGGAAGATCTCGGCCCACATGCAGTTGTAGCAGGCGTCGTTCAGGTTGCCGGACTCGACCGCGGCGCTGAAGCCGGCGCGCGTGTACGGCGTCGTCTCTCGGTAATGGCGCGTCCAGAAGACGATGTGCTGTCCAAACATGGTGAGCACCACCGATTTCGTGGTGAGGAGGCCGCTCCTCTGCGCCAGGTCGTGACCGAGCTTGCCGAACAGATACCCTTCCCGATACCGCCCGTACCTCGGGCCGATCACCCTCGCGAAGAAGGTGTACGCGTTGGAGGAGCTGTCGGCGTTGCCGTGGCGCAGGCTGAGCTGGACCATGCGCAGGACGATGAGGTAGTGCAGGTTCGCGTCCATGAAGAACGCGGGGAGGGACACCCCGTTCAGCACGCCCATCGCGCTCTCGATCTCCGGATGCGTCATGCGGGGCAGGTGGACCAGGTCCGCGATCGCGCGATCGCCCAGGTCCCGCCAGACGTGCTCGGTCTCCTCGTCGACCCGTGCGTCGCTTGGGCAGAGCGGCAGCGCGATGTCACAGGCGCGGAGCCACCCGAGCCCGATCTCCACCGCGCGAGCGTGTCGCCCTCGGGTGACGTTCAGCGCGACGGCGAGCTCGACGGCGGCGGCCGTCTCGATCCTGGTCCTCGCGCGCTCCATGAGCTCTTCGAGGAGCCGCTCGGCCTCGTCGAAGCCGCCGGTGATGTACGCGACGTGCGCGCGCTCGAAGGTCAGCTCGTAGGTCAGCTCGTGCCGCGCCTCCCAGCGGTCCGGCGCCAGCAGGGAGAGGCCCGCGGCGAGGAGCGCGGCGGCGGACTGGAAGGCCGCCGCGGCCTTGGCCTTCCTGCCGGCGCGGAGGTTCAGCGCGGCGAGATCGTCCCGCTCCACCTGGGAGCGGAGGAGCGCGGCGCCGCGGTTGAGGTGGCCGACGACGTCGAAGAGCGACTCGTCGCGCTCGCCCGGGCGCTGGGCCTTCACGAGCAGCTGGCCGATGCGCAGGTGCACCTCGGCGAGCTGCTCGGCCGGAATGAGCGAATACGCGGCCTGCTGCACCCGGTCATGGAGGAAGCGATAACCGGAGCCCCGGCGGAGCAGCAGCCCCTCCCGCACGGCCTCCTCGAGCGCGCCCCGGAGCGCTTCCGCCGACCTTCGCGCGACGATCGCGAGGGGGTCGAGGTCGAGGCTGCTGCCGAGGCAGGCGGCGAGCTTGAGCGCGTCCCGCGCCGGGAGGGAGAGCCGCTTGAGCTTGCCCACCATCAGCTCGACGACGTTGTCGGTGAAGCCCTTGTCGTGGATGGCGGCGATGTCCCAGCGCCATGCGCGCTGCTCGGCGTCGAAGGTGATGAGGCCTTCCTGGTGCAGCTCGAAGAGGAACTGGAGGACGAAGAAGGGGTTGCCGCCGGTCTTCTCGTGAACGAGCCGGGAGAGCGGCTCGACCTCCTCGGTCCGGGCGTGGACCGCCTCGGCGACGAGCGCCCCGACGTGGGCGGCGGAGAGCGGCGCGAGGACGAGCTCGGAGACGGCGGCGCCGCGCTTCTGCACCTCGGCCAGCGTGAGCCGGAGCGGGTGCGCGGGGCCTACCTCGTTGTCGCGGTAGGCGCCGATCAGCAGGAGGTGCTCGGACCCGGTGTAGGTGGCGAGCTGCTCGAGCAAGAGGAGGCTGGCCGCGTCGGCCCATTGCAGGTCGTCGAGGAAGAGCGCGACGGGGTGCTCGTTCCGGGCGCACGCCGCGACGAAGCGCTGGAGCGCCGCGTGCAGCCGGCCCTGCGCCTCGGCGGGCGGGAGCTCGGGCACGGGGGGCTGCGGGCCGAGGAGCAGGGCGAGCTCGGGGAGCACGTCGGCGAGCAGACCGCCCTCCTGGCCGAGGGCCTCGCGGAGGCGCAGCCTCCAGCGCTCGAGCTGCTCCTCGCTCGCGCACAGGATCTCCTGCAAGAGCGCCCGGAACGCCTGGAGGAAGGCGTGGTAAGGGACGTCGCGCTTCAGCTGCTCGAACTTGCCGGAGACGAAGAAGCCGCGCTCGCGCACGACAGGCCTGTGCAGCTCGGCGACGAGCGAGGACTTTCCGATGCCCGAGTAACCCGACACGAGCGCGAGCTCGGGCCGGCCATTCGAGACCACGCGCTCGAACGCGGCGAGCAGCGCCTCGATCTCGCGCTCGCGGCCGCAGAGCCGCTGCGGGACCCGGAACCGGTCGGAGAGGTCGCGCTCGCCGAGCGGGAACGGCTCGATGGCGCCGGTCGCCCGCAGCTGGGAAGAGCACCGGTCGAGATCGTGGCGCAGGCCGAGCGCGCTCTGGTACCGCTCCTCGGCGGCCTTGGAGAGCAGCTTGAGGACGACCGCCGACAGGAGCGGGGGGATCGATGGGACGAGCGCGTGCGGCGGCCGCGGCGCCTGGGCGATGTGGCAATGCACCCACTCGACGGGATCGCTGGCCTGGAACGGCAGGGCGCCCGTGAGCATCTGATAAAAGGTGACGCCGAGGGAGTACAGGTCGGTCCGCTCGTCGATCCAGCGGTTCATCCGGCCTGTCTGCTCCGGCGCCATGTAGGCGAGCGTGCCCTCGATGAGCCTGTCGCGGGCGAGGTCCTGGGACTCGCGGGGCAGCAGGCAGGCGATGCCGAGGTCGGTGATCTTCACCTCCCCGGTGTCGGGGTTGCAGAGCAGGTTCTGGGGCTTGATGTCCTTGTGGATGATGCGATGGCGGTGCAGCTCGGCCAGCGCGTCGGTCAGGCGGAGGGCGAGGGGGACGAAGCGCTCGATCGACATCGGGCGCATCGGGCGCATGGGCCCGTCGCCATCGAGCAGCCGGTCGAGCGAGCGGCCGCCGAAGTCCTCGAGGACCAGCGCCACCTGATCGCCGAACACCTCGATCGCGCGGGCCTTGACCACGGCCGTCGTGTCGAGCGCCCTGGCGAGCTCGTGCTCGTGGCGCAGCCGGCCGAGGGCGCGCGGGCTCGCGTGATCGCGCCGCAGGACCTTGAGCACCACCGGCCGGCCGTCCTCCGCGCGCCGCGCTCGGTAGAGGATCGTCTCTGCACCTTGGTGCAGCACCCCCACCACGAGGTAGCGCGGACTTTCCGGCATAGGCAAGATCGTCGGCAGCCGGAGCGGCCTCCGAGGCGTCGGCGTCTGGCCTGATGGTGCCAAAAGCGGCGTGCTTCGCCACTGGAAATGGCGGAGCGCCCTCGCGCCGGCTCGCCTGCGATGACGAGGGGAAGGGCGGGAATTCGCCGAGGAGCCGCCGACGCCTGCCGCGCGGGCGCGCTGTGCTGTGACTGCCGGAGCCCGACGGCCAGCCGTCGTGCGACCGTGGAGCTATGTGCCGCAGCGCTGGACCGTGTGATCTCCGTCGATCGGAAAGTTCGCGTTGTCCGTGCCGCGCACCTTCACGAAGAGCGAGGTCTCGTCGCTCTCGACGATCTCGAGCGTGCCCCAGTACCTGTTGCCTGTCCCACCCCCGCCGCTGCAGTTGTCCATGAGCATGAACTGCTGGAAGCCGACCCGTAGAACGGACAGATCGATCACGCCCGGCCCGTTGAGCTCGGGTGGAATCATCAAGATGTGTTGCCAGGCAGGCGCGAGGTCGCACGTGGCGCCGACCTCCATCGCGAGCACAGGCTGGCTACATTGCTGGACAGCGCTGCTGAAGAACAAGACGAGCGCGTCGGGATCAGCCCAGGGGTGCGGGTTGAGCGTGGGACTGAAGTGGAGCGACCCGAAGTCCACGTCGCTGCCTCGCAGCGCGATCACGTGAGGGGGCGAGGCGCCGTCGTCTGCCTCGTCCGGGGCCTCGTCGATGGGCGCGATGGCCTCCGGGGTGCTCTCCCAACTCCCATTTTGAATGGGATTGAAGACGATCTCGCCACATCCGCTGTTCATCGCCGCCATCGCTCCGAGGACCATCATCCATCGTTTCATTCGAACGACCTCCAGGCCAGGCTCCAGAGGTGAAGTCCCTCCGGCGCGTGACGGCGGCTCATAAAAACAGATCGAGCTCGATGCCGGCTGAAGAGAGGATGAACGGTTTGCCCCAGGTCGCCGTCTCTCGCTCGACGAACCGGACGGAGACACCCTGGACGAGCGCGCTGGCGAGGGCGTCGGCGCGCAGGCGGAACGTGGGGGTCAGGGCGAAGGAGAGGCCGGCGCCCGCGAAGGGGCTGGCGGCCACCGCGGCGGATGCGCTCGAGCGGAAGCCTTTGCTGGCCACCCCCGTGCTCCAGAGGAGCACGGCCGAGAAGCCGAGATCCGCCGAGGCCGTCCACGGGCTGTCGCGCGGGGCCAGCTGGAAGCGCGCGCCCCCGCCGGCGAGCAGGACGGAGAGCTCGGCGGTGCCTTGCGATCGCTCGATCTGGTGGGCGCTTACCGGAATCGCGGCGAACGCGATCGCGCCGACGTGCTCGCCCGGCAGCCAGGAGAGGCCGACGTCGATGCTGACCGCCGCGCCGAAGCCGCCTGGGCTGAGCAGCGCACCGGGAGCGAGCGAGAGGCGGAGCGCCGTCGACGGCCTCCGGGCCGGCGCGGGCGGCGTGTCCGGCGCGCGGACCCGCAGCTTCTCGCGGATCTCGGGCGTCGCGGGCACCTCTCCGGGCGGGGGCGCGGGCAGGCCGGCCTCGAGGAGGCTGGCGCGCAGGAGCTCGACGGCGCGGAGCGCGAGCGCCGCGTCGCGGTCGGGCGTGCCGCCGTCGTCCGCCATCTCGCGGAGGACGGTCTTGCCGGTCACCCGGTCGGCGATCCAGATCTCGACGCCGCGCTCGGAGGGGACGGCGCGGATCGCGGCGATGGCGCCCACCTCGCGCGCCGAGGCCTCGAGGGACGCGCGCGACGCCGGCTCGGCCGCGGGGTCGAGGCGCTCCGCCCGGAGGCCCAGCGACTCGATCTCGGCCACGATCCGCAGGCCGAAGCGATCGCCGGGGGCGCAGAGGACAGCGATGGTCGAGGCGGCCTCGGTCCGGGTCTCATCGGCGCGCGCGCCGTCCGCGAGCGCGGCCCCTGCCGCGAGCGTGGCCCCGGCGAGGAAGGCGAGGAAGAGGAGCGTCGCGGCGCGGCGTCTCACGGCGAGGGAGGCTCGGCGGCAGGGCCCGGCGCGCCGGGCGAGCCTCCGGGGGAGACGGGCCTGGTAGGAGAGCCTCCGGGGGTGACCGCCTTCGATCCGCGCGCGAGCACGTGCTTCGCGTACCCCGCGTGCGAGCCGCTCGGATGAGCGGCGAGGTACTGCTCGGCCGCCCTTCGGGCGCCCGCCTCGTCGCCCCGCCTGTCCTCCGCCTCGACGAGGCGCCCCGCGGCCTCGGCGGCGAACGCGCCCGCCGGCTGCTCGCGCAGGTACCGGGCGAACCAGCGCGCGGCGGCCGCGTGGTCCTTGCTCTGGTCCTGGGCGATCCTGCCCAGCAGGAACGCCGCCGACGCGGCCTCGGGCGAGCCAGGGAACCGGGCGCGGAGGGAGGCGAAGGCCTGGGCGGCGCGCGCCGGGCTCCCGCCGAGCCGGGCCGCATCGCCGAGCGCGTGCAGATCGCTCGCGCTCGCGGCGTCGCAGAGCGCGTCGAAGCCCTCGCCCTCCGCGGCCGCCAGGGCGTCCCTGTACCTGGCCTCGAGGACCAGGGCGCGCCACGACGGCGTCTCTCGCTGCGCGGGCAGGGGAGCCACCGAGCCCTCGCCGCCTGCTTGCCCTTGCAGCGCGGTCGCCCCGGCGTCCGCGGCGCGGGCGCTCGCCGACGGCCCGCTCGTCGAGGGCGCAGCCGCGCCCGGAGCGGCCTCGCTCGGGGCAGCCGCGCCTGGAGCGGCCGCGCTCGGCGCGCCTGCGCCTGGATCGGCCGCGCTCGCGGCCATCGCGCCGGGATCGGCCGCGCTCGTGGCAGCCGCGCCGGGCGCGGTCGCCGTCGATGGGGGGCCAGCGGCAGCGTCGATCGAGCCGACCTCGAGGGTGTTCGTCGCGGGCGAGATGGTGAGCCGCTCGCCGGCGCGCACGGCGCGCGAATCGCCCACGACCGGCCCGGAGACCGTGATCGCCCCCTCGTGCAGCGCGACCACGAGCTGCTCGGTCATCGGGTCCCATCGGGTCTCGAAGCGCGTCCCGATCACGCGGACCTGGAACGGCCCGACCCGCACCGTCCAGCGCGCGCCCTCGCGGTGGACGACCGAGAGATCGAGGGCGCCCCGCTCGAGGGAGAGCTCCGCGCCGTCTGCGCCCACCGAGGCGACGCGGGCGCGCCCCCCCGGCGCGAGGCGGAGCAGCGAGCCGTCGGAGAACCGGATCGGCAGCTCCGCCGTGGCCGGCGCGGCGATCCACGCGCCGACGACCCCTGGCTCGGCCACCCCGAGCGCGAAGCGCATCGGAGCGCGGGGGCGCGCCACGAGCGCGACCACGAGCGCGGCGGCGAGCAGGGCCACCGCCGCCAGCGAAGCGGCGAGCCGCGCCGCGAACGGCCTTCCAGGCCTCGTCCGCCGCCGCGCCCAGGACGACTCGCGGCCGGGCCGCTCTCCGCGCCCGGCCGGCTCCGCATCGGGCACCGGCGCCGCCGCGAGCAGCCGCGCTCGCCCGCGCTCGCGATCGAGCCGCGCCGCCGGCATCCGGTCCTGAAGCCCGGCCACGTGTCGTCCCAGGGTGGTCAGCGGGCGCTCGGATTGCCCCACCGGGTACCTCCATCGAGCCACGCCTCGAGCGCGGGTTGCTTGCGGGCTTCGGCCTCGAAGCGGGCGCTGGCGCGGGCGAGCCGCCGCTTGATCGTCGCGAGCGAGGTCTCGCACGCCGCGGCGACCTCGGTGAGCTCCATGCCGTCGATGAACCGGAGCGCGAAGGCGATGCGCTCGTCCACCGGGAGCGCGTCGAGGACCGCGTAGGTCGCGCGCAACGCGTCCAGCACGTCGCCCGACGCCGCGCCGGACTCGACCTCGGGCAGCTCCTCGCTCGGCAGGAACCAGAGCCAGCTGCGCCGCTTCCTGCGGGTGATCGAAGAGCGCGCCACGTGCACAGCGATCATCGTGAGCCAGCCCTTGAGCGCGCTCGGGTCCTCCAGGCCCGGCAGCGAGCCGAGCGCGCGGACGAAGACGTCGTGGTGCAGGTCGGCCAGGTCGTGGCTGAAGCCGAGAAGCCGATAGAGCACCCGGTGGACGTGATCCGCGAACCGGTCGTAGAGCGCGGCGCGCGCCCCGGGGTCACCCCGCCGGAACGCGTGCACGAGGGTCGCGTCGTCCCCGGCGAAGGCCCGCTTCGGGGCGGGCGGCGGCGGTCGGACGAGCTTCAAGGGGCGGGTCAAACGGGGCTCCTCTGCTGAAGTCCCGCGAGGGGAGGCTCACGGCTCAGGGGGTCGCACGATCGTCCCCCGAGGCCCGAGGAGCGCCTGAAGAGCCGTGGTTTCACGCGAGAGCCCTGACCCTGCGCTCCGTCGCAGGCGCGATCTTCGCGCCGAGGCCGCGCCCCACGGCACCACCTTTGCTTTCAGGGCCCTCGCGCCCCGAGCTCGGGGGCACGCTTCGAAAGGGGAGCACGATGCGCAACCTGCTTCTTCGCCTTCACGTCGTCCCGATCCTCGTCGCCCTCGCCGCCGGCTGTTCGGGCGAGGGGAGCCAGCCCCCGCCCGGCACCGACGGCACCCAGCTGCCCTCCACGGAGCTCGGGCCCGAGCAGCAGGCGGAGCTCACCGCGCTGCTCGCCGAGAAGGATGCCTCGGCGAGCATGACCGCCGAGGACTTCGCCTCGCGGTACCCTGTCCCGTTCGCGTCGGGCCTGTCCTACGCGCCGGCGGACGCCGCGGGCCTCTCGCTCCTCCAGGGCACCGCGCTCGCGCTCGACGAGGACGAGCTCGCGAAGCTCTCCGCGAACGGCTTCGTCATTTCGAGCAAGAAGTCCTTCCCGACCTTCGTCTACGGCTACGAGAGCATCTACTCGCTCGACCTGCCGCTCTACGTGTCCGCGGACTCGGTCCTGTTCGCGATCCACCGCTCGTACGACGCGATCCTGAAGGCGGTGGAGCTGGCCTCGCTCGCGCCCGAGCTCGGGACGATGCTGAAGCAGATGCGCGCGCGGCTCGCCTCGGGCGCCGGGGCGGAGCTCGGCGCCGAGGCGCGCGCGGACGCGGATCTCTTCACGGCCGTCGCGCTCGCGCTGCTCGACGGCGCGCCCGTCGCCCCCGTCGCGGGCGCCAGCGCCGCGGCGATCGACGAGCTCGTCGCGGGCGCCGAGGCCCACGACGGCATGGCGGAGGTCCGCCTCTTCGGCACGGACCGGCTCATGGACTTCTCGCAGTTCGAGCCCCGCGGCCACTACCTCGACGAGGAGCGCCCCGAGCTCGCGCGCTACTTCCGCAGCATGATGTGGCTCGGCCGCGTCGACTTCCGCTTCCTCGAGACCCAGCAGGACGGCACGCAGCGCTTCCAGCGGCGGCACCTCGAGGGCGCGTACGTGCTGCGCGCCCTGGCCGACGCGGAGACCGTCGCCCGCTACAAGCGCATCGACGACGCGATCCAGGCCTTCGTCGGCGAGAGCGACACCATGACCCTGCCGGAGCTCGACGACCTGCTCGCCGACCTCGGCCTCAGCGACGCCGCCGGCCTCGCCGGCGTCCCGGACGCGCGGATCGCCGAGGTCATCGTGAAAGAGGGCCACGGCACGCAGCGGATCTCGAGCCACATCATGATCAACGGGCTCGGCAAGGGCACGCTGCCCCTCTCGTCGAGCTTCGCGCTGCTGGGCCAGCGGTACGTCGTCGACTCCCACGTCTTCTCGAACGTGGTCTTCGACCGGGTGCAGGGCGGCGCCGTCAAGCGCATGATGCCGAGCCCGCTCGACGTGGGCTTCGCCGCGCTCGGGAACGATCAGGCAGGCCAGCTGCTCGCGCCGGAGCTCGGGAAGTTCCCCTACGCGCCGGACCTGCACATGATGCGCGTGCTCGTCGACGCGCACCCCGGGGACTTCTGGGGCAAGAACCTTTACAATCGCTGGCTCGGCGCGCTCCGGGAGCTGTCGCCGGCGCGGGCGATCGGCGACGGCGAGGGGCTGCCCGGCGTGGCGAAGACCGAGGCGTGGGGCCGGCGCCTGCTGAGCACCCAGCTCGCCTCGTGGGCCGAGCTCCGCCATGACACCCTGCTCTACGCCAAGCAGTCGTACACGGGCGGGGACACGTGCGAGTTCCCGGACGCGTACGTCGACCCGTACCCGGCGTTCTTCGCGCGCATCGCCGAGCTGGCCGAGCACGGCGCCGGGATCATCGGCGCGCTCGATCTGTCGAGCGATCCGTGGCTCGAGAAGGCGGTGCCGGCGTACTTCTCGCAGCTCCGCGACGTCGCGCGCACGCTCGGCGAGATGGCCGCGAACGAGCGCGCCGGCCTGCCCCTCACCCAGGAGCACCTCGATTTCATCAACCAGGCCGTGCAGATCGAATGGGAGGGTTGCGGCGGGCCCACGGGCGTCCACGGCTGGTACAGGCAGCTCTTCTTCGACGAGCTGAAGAGCCTCGAGCAGGACCCGACGATCGCCGACGTGCACACCCAGCCGACCGAGGAGGGCGGCGCGCCGGTCGGCCGCGTGCTGCACGTGGGCACCGGCCTGCCGCGGCTCATGGTCGTGACGGCCGATCCCTGCGGCGGCGCGCCGCGCGCGTTCGTGGGGCTCGCCTCGTCGTACTTCGAGGCCGTCACCGAGAACTTCGAGCGCATGGACGACCGGCAGTGGGCCGGCAAGGTCCTGGAAACGACCCCCGACGTGCCCTGGATGACGGACCTCGTCTCCCGCTGATTCCGCTGATCCGGCGACGCAGCGCTCGGCGCTGGCCGTCCCGTGAATTCGTGCCGAGCTGTGTCGACTTGTGCCGATCCGACGCTGCTGCGCGCCAGCGGGATCATGGCGCTCGATCGATCCCGTCAGCCCCGGGAACGTACCGCCGTCATCTGCTCGTCGCCATTCGACGCCCGGGCAAGGACGATCCCGTGATCACGGCTCAGCGCGGCGTCCAGGTGCCATTCATCGCCTCGCAGAGCGGCTTGACGAGGTCCGCCGTGAGGAGCTCTGTTTCATAATGGTACGTCGTCATGGTCTCGCCCTCGCCGGTGACGACGCAGGTGCCGAGCACGTCGTCGGTAGAGCATCGATCGACGAGCTCGGCCTCGAGGTTTGACGTGTCCGCGCACTGGCTTTCGTGCTTGTCCGGGTCGTCGGTCTCGAGCTCGGCGCAGCTACGGACCGTCACGCCGCCAGGGGTGCTGCCGGTGAACTCGCAGGCCACCCAGCGCGCGGCCGGAGCCTCCCCGCCACATCCCACGATGAGCACGAACACGACGATGAGAACGTTGCGCATGGCCAATCCTCCTTGATGAGCGCTCGAAGGAGCGCGAAACGATGACAATCACTGCTGTGTCCCCGGGCTCCTCCAGCGGTCGACCCAGGAGACACGAGCGCGAAGACGGGCCACGACAGGCCCTGCCGGAGCGCTGGTCCCGGAGCGAACTCCCCTGGAGGCGCTCGGGGGATGACCCGCCAGAGCGCTAAACCGCTTGGAAACCGGGGAAATGAACGGCCAAGCGCGCCAAGGACGCCAGGAGAAATACAAGAGTCTTGGCGTCTTATGGCGTCTTGGCGGTTCGACTCCTCGCTGTTCGCATGTGGCTTCAGCCCGTCTGTCGCTCTAGAATTTGCCCGAGACCGTGAGGCCTGCGTTGCCGTCGGGCCCTGAAGGCGCGACCTGCAGGCCGGCCCTGCGCAGGTCCCGCTGGTAGGACTGCGCCGGATGTTCGGGATCGAACATGGCGCCGAGCGACCACACGGAGGCCAGGAGACCGGACGTCAAGCTCAACATCCGCCTCTCTGCTGGCAGATCACCATCCCACGCGGGCGCGGTGGCGGCGACCCCGCCGAGCGCGACCGGGAGGTAGATGGCCCAGCTCGGGATCGCAGGCGCGGTGGCCAGCAGATCCCGCTCGATGCTCGCGATCTGCGCGCGTGACAGCCGCGCGCGCCACTCGGGCGTCGCCACCAGCGCGTGGTCGGCGCGGAGGCGGGAAGCAGGAGTGTAGTCGGACAGCGCCAGGTTCAGCCCGGAGAGCAAGCCGGACACGTAATATCCCGACGACAGCGCGATCGGCGTCACCCTCGCGAGCCCGCTGTCCGTGAAGAACGCGAGCCCGAGCCAGAAGCTGCCTTGTGAGAGCTGCGCGGCGGCCCCCAGCGTGTCGCGCCGGTACGCCTCCGGCGCGGCGAGCGCGGCGATGCCTCCCGCGAGCAACGCCGCGGAGCCAGCGGTCCAGGCGAGGAAGGGAGGCTCGGCCGGGGCTACGGTCAGGCTCAAGGCGAGGCTCGCCCCGCCGATACCGCTGACGAGGACGGGCACCGCTTTCCCGGCGGAGCGCAGCCTGATCACGTCATGGAGGTGTGTCGCAAGGAGCGCGGCGCGCTCGCGCCGCTGGACGATGTCTTCCCGACGCTCGGTCTCGTCCCACGCCGGGGCGACCGCCTCCTGCGCCGCGGCGCTCCCCGGCAGCGAGAGGCGCGCCATCGCCGCTCCCACCAGGACCGCCTTCCGCGCGTGGCGCCTGCTCCATGACGACCAGACCATACGAAACCTCTCTGTTGAACATCCTCACGCTGACAGCGCTCGAACCATTCGACGAACCGGACACGATAGGCACGCTCTCCGGCGCCCTCGAAAGCACGTTACGCAGGCGGGCGAGCAGGTCACGCGAGGCGCGCGTGCGCGCCGCTCGATCAAGGCTCCTCCGCCGCGCCGAGGAGAGCGCGCACGCCCGAGGCATGCGCGCTCGTCGGGCGCGAGGCGAGGAAGCGCTGGCCCAGCTCGGCCGCGCGGGCCCGATCGCCGAGGCGGATCAGCGCCTCGATGCGGAGCACGGTGGCCTCCTCTCCCATCGCGCTCCGAGGAAACTTGCTGTCGTGGGCGTCGAGCGCCGCGAGGCACCCCGCCGCGTCGCCGGCGGTGAGCGCGTCGCGCGCGCGATCGATCATGGCGACCTGCTCGCCGAGCGCGTCGCTCGGCGCGCCGGGCGCGGATCCCGCGCGCGGCGCGGCGCTCTTCGGGCGCGGCGGGCTCGCGGCGGCGGGCGCCGGGATCGGCGGGGCGCTCGCCTGGAGCGGGAGCGGCGCGCGCGTCGCGGGCCCGGAGGGAGCGGGCGCGACCGGCGGCGCGGTCGCCGCCGGCGGCTCGCCGGCGGTGGGCGGCGTGAGCGTGGCCTGCGGCTCGCTCCACGGTGCCGCCGCGGAGGGAGGCGCCGACGGCCGGAGGAGCGCGACGCCCGCGCCGATGAGGCCGACGCCGATCGCCGCTCCGAGGCCCCACTTCGCGAGCGCCAGCAGCTTGCCGGCGCCCGCCTTCGGCGCGGGCGCGGCGGACGGGGAAGGCGCAGCGGTCGTCCCCGCTGCGACCCCGCCCCCTGCGACCCCGCCCGCGGCGAGCCCGGCGATGGCGAGCGCGCGCGCGCGCGCCGACGAGGACGGAGACTCCTGCTTCCACGAGCGGAGCAGCGCGCGCTCGAAATCGGTCGTCTCCTCGTCTCCCAGCGGCTTCGGATCGGTCATCGCTCGCCTCCCCGGTGCGGCGCCCTCGCCTGGACGCGCCTCGCGATCGCGCGAAAGTCCTCTCGCGCGCGGCGGAGGCGGGAAGCGACGGTGCCCTTCGCGAGGCCGAGCATCGCGGCGATCTCCTCGGTCGGGACGCCCTCGAGCTCGAAGAGGACGAAGACGACACGGAGGTCCTCCTCCATCGCGTCGAGCACGTCGTCGAGCAGCGCGCGCGCCTGCTTCATCTCGATGAGCTGCTCCGGGTTCGGCGCGTCGTCGGCCGCGGCCGCCATCGCGCCGTCGTCGCAGAGCTCGCGCCGCCGCGCGCCGGCGCGGCGTGCGTTCGCCGCGACCCCCAGCGCCGTCCCGAAGAGGAAGGACCGCTCGCGATCGGGCGCGATCTCGGCGAGCTTCTGGTAGGCGATCAGGAAGACGTGCTGCGCGGCGTCGTCGGCCGAGCCGGCGGGCACGCCGAGCCCGCGCAACGAGCGCCAGATGAAGTCGAAATGCGCGTCGACCAGCGCGCGGTAGCGCTCCGCGGAGGGCGACGGCGCGCGCCGCTCGGCGCGCTCCGCGGGCGCCGTCATGGCCGGGTCGCGCACCACCGCTGCGCGTGCAGGGGGCCGGGATCGAGTCGCGCTGATCATCGTCTCCTGCCGCTGCTATGTTCGGAGGCGAGCGCCGGGATCACGGAATCGTCAACCCGAGCCCGAGCGCCGCGACGCTCTCGATCGGCGGCGGGCGGGCGTCGGCGTCGGCGCCGTCGGGGAAGAAGCCGTCGCGCAGCAGCGGCAGGCGCACCCCGGCGTCGGCGTCGAGCACGAACGCGCCCCAGAGCGGCAGCCGCGCGCGCACCGGCAGGCCGAGCGCCAGCCATCCGCGCGTCACGCTGCGCGCGGGGGCGACGCCTCGGCGGCTCGCCGAGACGAGGCCGCCCTCGACGCGCGCGCAGGGGGAAAGGCGCAGGACGCCGAGCGACGCGCCGAGCGGGCACGCGTCGGCGCCGAGGGCCGCGCGCAGAAACGATGCAGAGCCACCCGCCACGGGGACGTCGGAGGACACCTCGAGGTCCGCGTCGAAGCGCGCCGGGCCGACGCCGCGGGTCGCGACGGCGAGGGGAGGCTCCGCGGAGATGCGCGCGCCGAAGGAGGGGAGGCCGATCATCTGGCCGACGAGGAGCTGCGCGCCGAGCACCAGGTGCGTCGTGGCGTCGGGCTCCGGCGCCGGCGGCCGCGCGTTACCGGCCGGCGGGGCGCCCGCAGGCGGGGCGCTGGCAGGCGGGGCGCCCGCAGGCGGGGCGCTGGCAGGCGGGGGCGGCGCGGCGACGGCGCTCGGGGACGCGGAAACCGCGGGGGTGGCGGACGTTACGGGGGCGTCCCCGGCCTGGGTATCGACGGCGAGCGCGGTCACGACCGCGAGCGCGGCGACGACATCGTCGCAGGTATCCCCCGCGACACCGCGGTCGGACGCCGTCCCGTCGCCTGCGCGGACGCTGAGGCGCCCGACGAAGCGGCGATCGCGCCGCTCGATGATCACGACGTACGCCCTCGCTGTGTCCGTCTCCGCGATGTTCCGCCGGAGGCGCGCGCCGACGCGCGCACGAAACTCCGCCTCTGCCGGGCATCCAGCCTCCGCGCGGTACTCGAACCGCAAGGGCGCCGCGGTCGGCTGGGCGTGCGCGACCGCGCTGCCGCCGAGCGCCGCGGAGATCATGAAGAGCGGCGCTGCCGAGGAGCGTGACCTCACCCGGGGCCAATGTGGCGTCCCGGCGCCCGGAACGCCACTCCACATCGTCGCGCTCGTTCTAGACCTGTGGGAGCAGGTCCCCTCGGCCGTCCGCCGCCGTCTCCGACTCCGCCTCGGCCGGGTGCAAAGGCAGCTCGACGATGAACGCGGCGCCGGCGCCCGGCTCGCTCTCGACGCGGATGGTGCCGCCGTGGGAGGTGACGATCCACCGGACGATGTAGAGGCCGAGACCGAGACCTCCGAAGTTGCGGACGGAGACGGCGCGCTCGAAGCGTTCGAAGATCCTGGCCTGGTCGGCCTGCGCGATGCCGATGCCGTGGTCGCGGACGACGAGCAGCGCGCGGCCTTCCAGGCCGCGCACGACGACGTGAATGGGGGCCCCCGCGCCGTACTTGATCGCGTTGGACAGCAGGTTGATGAGGACCTGCTCCATCCGAGAAGCATCCCAGTGCCCGATCACGGGTCCTTCCAGATCGAGCTCGGTGCGGCAGCGCGCGCTCGCGAGCTGCTGTCTCATCCGCTCGACGACCTCGCACGTCAGGGCCGCCAGGTCGAGGGGGGCGCGCGCGAGGGTGAGCCGGCCGGCGTTGAGGCGGGTGACGTCGAGCAGCTCGTTGATCAGATGGGCGAGGCGCGCGATCTGGCGGTTCAGGACCTGGATCGCGGCGTCGATGCGCTCCGGAGCGACCTCGGCGCGCTGGAGGCGGGGCAGGAGCCGGGCGAGCAGGTGAGCCTGCATCTTGAGCGAGGTGAGCGGGGTCTTGAGCTCGTGCGAGGCGACGAGGAGGAACTCGTCGCGGCGCTCGATCGCCACCTGGGCCTCGGCGAACAGACGGCTGTTGTCGAGGGCGAGCGCGGCGCGGCTCGCCAGCTCCTGGGCCAGCCACAGGTCCGCGGGGCGGTAATGGCGTCGCGGCGCGGTCGCCAGCAGGGTCATGACGCCGAAGCGCCGGTCGCGCGCGAGGAGCGGAACGCGGAGGAAGGAGTGAACGCCGAGCGGCTCGAGGAGGGGCGCAGCGCGGACGTCGCCCACCTCGGGGCGGTCCGGCGAGGTCGCTGCGAGGGGCCGCAGCGCGTCCATCACCGCGTCTGCCAGCTCGGCCGGCACGCCCGCGGTGACCGTCCTCTCCGGCGCGTCCTGGGCGAGGTCCACGTCGATGACGCACCGGTCGGCCAGCTCGGGCACGGCGAGCTGCGCGACGCTCTCGAGGGTGGCGCCGTAGCCGAGGGCCATGAGCCTGCGGCTCGCCTCGGCGAGGAAGCGCTCGGCGAGCTCGGCGCGCTTGCGCTCGGTGATGTCGGTGGAGATGCCGCAGAGCACGCCGGGCATGACGCTCTCGCCGAGCGGGAACTTGAGCGACAGGTAGGTGTGCGGCCCGTCCTCCATGATCAGCTCTTCCTCGAACTCGAGCGGCTCGCCCGAGTCGAGCACCCGCCGGTCGTTGTCCGCGATGATCTCGAGGTTCGTGGAAGGGAAGAGCTCGGTGCTCGTCTTGCCGATGATCTGATCGAGCGGCATGCCCAGGAGGCGGCCCACCTCGCGGTTGACGAGCAGGTGCCGGCCGTCGCGATCCTTGAGGTAGATCGTCGCAGCGGAGTTGTCGACGATGGCCTGCAGCGTGGCCTGGCTCCCGCGGAGCTCGCGCTCCGCCCGGCGCCGCTCGGCGTTCTCCTGCTCGATATCGGTGTAGAGCATGGCGTTCTCGAGCGAGATGGCCGACTGCGAGGCGAGCAGCTCGAGCACGGTGAGCCGCCCGGGCGTGAACGCCCCCGCCACGAGCCGGTTCTCCAGGTAGAGCAGGCCGAGCAGCCGCGCTTGCCGCACGATGGGCAGGCACAGCACCGATCTCGGCTTCTTCCGCGTGAAATACGCGTCCTCCGAGAACGGGTGCCGCCCGGCGGCGTCGTCGAGCAGCACGCGCTCGTGGCTGCGGAGGACATAGTTGAGAATGGATTGCGGCAGCGCCGCCAGGGCCTCGCCCGCGTCGAGAAGCCGCGCGGCGCTCCCCGACCCGGTGATCGCCGCCGCGGTCGACAGGCGATCTTCCCGGAGCAGGAGCACGTACCCCTCCCCGGCGCCCGCGTGCTCGATCACCGTGCGCAGGAGCATCTCGAGCAGGCGCGGGAGCTTGAGCTCACCGGAGATGCTCTGAGAGGCCTTGACGACGGAGAGGACGTCGAACTGCTCGGCGCGTACGGCGAAGGTGACGGTGGGGGCGATCGGCTTTCGCTCGACGAGGAAGGGATACCGCTGGTCGAGCTGCTCGACCTTGGCGTGTGCGCCCCAGCGGAAGTAGGCGGCGCGGGCCTTCTGCAGGTAAGCGTCTGCGGGCGTGGACAGGCCGCGGTCGCGGTAGAGCCGGGCGGCGAGCTCGCAGGCGATGGCCTCGTGCTGGACGAAGCCGCCCTCGTGCGCCGAGGAGATGGCCTGCTCGTAGAGCCCGATGGCCTCCAGGTCCTGCCCGCGGAGCCGGGCGATCTCGGCGCGGACAAGAGCGTGTTTGTGGAGGTAGTTGTCGGGGCCGCTCGCGGCCCACTCGCCGAGCTGCCGCTCGCAGTCGAGCAGCCCGTCCGGGAGCTCCGGCCGGGGCGACGGCGCCGCCGCGCGGTCCTCGTCGTCGACGAGCGCGGCCAGCGCGAGCGCACGATAATAGAAGCACTCGGCGTACAGCGCGTTCGTGTCCATCTTCCAGTCGTAATCGACGACCACCTGGGTCGTCGCCGCGAGCGCCTCCCGGTGAGCGCCGAGGACGAACATCGCCTGAGCCTTCATGCTGAAGTGGAAGCAGCGGGGGACGACCGCCCCCTCTCGGTCGAGGCGCGCCTCGAAGGCCGCCTGATCCAGCTCGGCGCCGTCGAGCATCGAATAATGGACCGGCCGCCCGCGCAGCGTCTGGATGAGGTGCCGTGCGCCGAGGAGGACGTCATACACGAACGCGTAGCCGGCCTTGCGCACGAAGCCGAGGCGGTCTTCGGTGAGATGGAGGGTGTCCTCCAGCGGCTCGCCAGACAGCAGCGGGAACATCGCTGCCCAGATGCAGTTGTAACATGCGTTGTTCCAGTCGCCGCCCTCCATCGCGGCGTTGAAGCCCCGGCGAGCGTAGAAGCCGGTCTCCCGGTAGTGGCGCGTCCAGAAGACGACCTGCTGCCCGAACAGGGTGAACACCGCGCCCTTCGTGGAGAGGGCGTGGCCCCTGTCCGCGAGGTCGTAGCCGAGCTTTCCGAACAGGTAAGCCTCACGGTATCGCCCGACCAGCGGGCCGACCATCCGCGCGAAGGCGGTGTACGCCTGGGCGGAGCTCTCCGCGTTGCCGTGGCGCAAGCTGAGCTTGACCATGCGCACGAGGAGCAGATAGTGCAGCTTCAAATCCACGAAGTAGGCGGAGATCATCACGCCGAGCAGGACGCGCATCGCGACCTTGATCTCCGGGTGATCCATGGCCTGCAGGTCGACCAAGGCTTCGATCTCCCGGTCGCCCAGCGCTTGCCAGACGCCCTCGGTCTCTTCTTTGACCTGCGCGTCGGTGACGGGGAGCGACAGCTCGATGTCCCAGGCGCGGAGGCACGAGAGCCCGAGCTCCACGGCGCGGGCGCACTGGCCGCGGGTGACGTTCTGCGTGACGGCGAGCTCGACGACCGCGGCGCGCTCGATCTTGGTCCTCGCGCGCTCCATGAGCTCCCCGAGCAGCTGCTCGGCCTCCTCGAAGCTGCCGATGGCGTAGGCGGCGTGCGCGCGCTCGAGGCTCAGATCGTAGGTCAGCTCGTACCGAGTCTCCCAGCGCTCGCGGGGATCCTGCGCGAGGAGGGCCAGGCCGGCGGCGAAGAGGGCGGCGGCGGCCTCGTAGGCCGCGGCGGCCTTGGCCTTCCTGCCGGCGCGGAGGTTGAGGGCGGCGAGCTCGTCGCGCTCGGCCTGGGAACGGAGGAGCGCGGCGCCGTGGTTGAGGTGGCCGACGATATCGAAGAGGGCGTCCTCGCGCTGGTCGGCGCGCCGTGCCCCCAAGAGCAGCTGACCGATGCGGAGGTGCACCTCAGCGCGCTGTCCGGCCGGGATGAGCGAGGTTGCGGCTTGCTGCACCCGGTCATGGAGGAAGCGATAGGCGCTGTCCCGGCGGAGCAGCAGCCCCTCCCGCACGGCCTCCTCGAGCGCCTCGCGGAGCTCCTCCGCCGGACGGCGCGCGACGATCGCGAGGGGGTCGAGGTCCACGCTGCCGCCGAGGCACGCGGCGAGCTTGAGGGCGTCGCGCGTGGCGACGGGGAGCCGCTCCAGCTTGCCCACCATCAGCTCGACGACGTTGTCGGTGAAGCCCTTGTCGCGGATGGCGGCGATGTCCCACCGCCATGCGCCCTCGTCCGCATCGAAGGTGATGAGCCCCTCTTGGTGCAGGGCGATGAGGAACTGGAGCACGAAGAAGGGGTTGCCGCCGGTCTTCTCGTAAACCAGCCGTGAGAGCGGCTCGACCCGCGCTTCGGGTGCGTGGACCGTCTCGGCGACGAGCGCGCCGACGTGGGCGGCGGAGAGCGGCGTGAGGACGAGCTCGGAGACGGCGGCGCCGCGCTTTCGGACCTCGGTGAGGGTGAGCCGGAGCGGGTGCGCGGGGCCGACCTCGTTGTCGCGATAAGCGCCTATCAACAGGAGATGCGCGTCGCCGGCGAGGGAGGCGAGGTGCTCGAGCAAGAGGAGGCTGCCAGCGTCGGCCCATTGCAGGTCGTCGAGAAACAGGGCGACGGGGTGCTCCTTCCGGGCGCAGGCGGCGATGAAGCGCTGGAGCGTGGCGAGCAGCCGGCTCTGGGCCTCGGCGGGCGGGAGCTCGGGCACGGGCGGCTGCGGGCCGAGGAGCAGGGCGAGCTCGGGTAGCATGTCGGTGAGCAGCCTGCCGTTCGCGCCGAGGGCCTCGCGGAGGCGCTGCCTCCAGCGTTCGACCTGCTCCTCGGTCGCGCCGAGGATCTCCTGCACGAGCCCCCGGAAGGCGTGAAGGAGGGGGCGGTAGGGGACGTCGCGCTTGAGCTGATCGAACTTGCCGGAGAGGAAGAAGCCGCGCTCGCGCACGATGGGCCCGTGCAGCTCGGCGACGAGCGAGGACTTGCCGATGCCCGAATAGCCCGAGACGAGAAGGAGCTCTGGCCGGCCGCTCGCGACAACGCGCTCGAACGCGGCGAGCAGGGCCTGCACCTCGCGCTCGCGGCCGTAGAGCCGCTGCGGGACCAGGAATCGGTCGGAGACGTCGCGCAGTCCGAGCGGGAAGGGCGCGATGGCGCCGCGCTGGCGCAGCTGGGAAAAGCACGTGTCGAGGTCGTGGCGCAGGCCGAGGGCGCTCTGGTAGCGCTCCTCGGCGGCCTTGGAGAGCAGCTTGAGGACGACGGCGGAGAGCTGCGGTGGAATCGATGGGACGAGCGCGTGCGGCGGTCGCGGCGCCTGGGCGATGTGGCAATAGACCCAGGCGACGGGGTCGCTGGCGTGGAAGGGCAGGGTGCCAGTCAGCATCTCGTAGAAGGTGACGCCGAGGGAGTACAGATCGGTCCGCTCGTCGACGCGGCGGTTGATGCGGCCTGTCTGCTCCGGCGCCATGTAGGCGAGCGTGCCCTCGATGAGCGCGTCGTGCGCGAGCTCCTGGGCCTCGCGCGGCGAGAGGGAGGCGATGCCGAGATCGGTGATCTTCACCTCGCCGGTGTCGGGGTTGTAGAGCAGGTTCTGAGGCTTGATGTCCTTGTGAATGACGTGCCGCCGGTGCACCTCGGCGAGCGCGGCGGCGAGGCGGAGGGCGAGGGGGAAGAAGCGCTCGATCGACATCGGGCGCATGGGCCCGTCGCCATCGAGCAGCCGGTCGAGGGAGCGGCCGCCGAAGTCTTCGAGGACCAGCGTCATCTGGTCGCGGAACAGCTCGATCCCGTAGGCCTGGACGACGACGGGCGATTTCAGTGCCCTGGCGACCTCGAGCTCGTGCTGGAGCCTGCCGAGCGCGCGGGGGCTCGCGTGGTCGCGCCGCAGAGCCTTGAGCACCACCGGCCGGCCGTCCTCCTCGCGCCGCGCGCGGTAGAGGATCGTGTCCGCACCCTGGTGCAGCACCTCCAGCACGCGGTAACGTGGACTATCGAGCATAGGAGGATCTTTGAAAACCGGGGCCCCGGCGGCGTGTTGCCATTCAACCCGGTACACTGCCAAAAGCGGTGCGCCTCGTCACGAGCAAACGGCGGCGCGTCACCGCCGGCTGAGGCGGCAGTCGGGTAGTGAGCACACAGCGCGCTCCTACGCTTCCGGGAGCAGGGCGCCCTGGCTGTCCGCCTCTGCCTCCGCCGCATGCAATGGCAGCTCGACGATGAAGGCAGCGCCCGCGCCTGGCGCGCTCTCGACGCGGATGGTGCCGCCGTGGGAGGTGACGATCCACCGGACGATGTAGAGGCCGAGGCCGAGGCCGCCGAAGTTGCGGACGGAGACGGCGCGCTCGAAGCGCTCGAAGATCCTGGCCTGGTCGTTCTCCGCGATGCCGATGCCGTGATCGCGGACGACGAGCAGCGCCCGATCGCCGTCGCCGCGCACGACGACGTGAATGGGGGCGCCTGCGCCGTACTTCATCGCGTTGGACAGGAGGTTGATGACGACTTGCTCCACGCGAGAAGCATCCCAGTCCCCGACCACGGGCTCTTCCAGATCGAGCTGGATGCGGCAGCGGGCGTCCGCGAACTGCTGCCTCATCCGCTCGACAGCCTCACGCGTCAGGGCGGCCAGATCGACGGGCGCGCGAGAGAGGGTGAGCCGGCCGGCGTTGAGGCGGGTGACGTCGAGCAGCTCGTTGACCAGGTGGGCGAGGCGCGCGATCTGGCGGTTGAGGAGCTGGATCGCGGCGTCGATGCGCTCCGGAGCGACCTCGGCGCGCTGGAGGCGGGGCAGGAGCCGGGCGAGCAGGTGGGCCTGCATCGTGAGCGAGGTGAGCGGTGTCTTGAGCTCGTGCGAGGCGACGAGGAGGAACTCGTTGCGCCGCTCGATCGCCTCCTGGGCGTCGGTGAACAGGCGGCTGTTGTCGAGGGCGAGCGCCGCACGGAGCCCGAGCTCCTCGGCGACCCACAGATCGGCGGGGCCGAACCGGCGCCGGGGCGCGGCCGCCAGCAGGGTCATGACCCCGAAGCGCCGGTCGCGCGCGAGGAGCGGGACGCGGAGGAAGGAGTGAACGCCGAGCTGCTCGAGGAGGGGCGCGGCGCGGACGTCGCCCACCTCGGCGCGGTCCGGCGAGGTCGCTGTCAGGGCCCGCAGCGCGTCCACCACGGCGCCCGCGAGCTCGGCCGGCATGCCCGCGGTGACCGCGTGTCCCGGGTCGCCGTCAGCGACGCCCACGTCGATGATGCACCGGTCGGCGAGATCGGGCACGGCGAGCCGCGCGACGTTCTCGAGGGTGGCGCCGTAGCCGAGGGCCATGAGCTTGCGGCTCGCGTCGGCCAGGAAGCGCTCGGCCAGCTCGGCGCGCTTGCGCTCGGTGATGTCGGTGGAGATGCCGCAGAGCACGCCGGGCATGACCTCATCCCCGAGAAGGAACTTGAGCGAGAGGAAGGTGTGCAGCCCGTCCTCCATCATCACCTCCTCCTCGAACTCGAGCGGCTCGCCCGTCGCGAGCACCTTCCGATCGTGATCGCCGATGATCTCGGCGAGCGCAGCAGGCAAGAGCTCGGCGTCGGTCTTTCCGAGGAGCCGATGGCTCGGCAGACCGGCGATGTTGCTCGCCTGGCGGTTGACGAGCAGATACCGACCCTCCCGATCCTTGAGGAAGATGGCCGCGGCGGAGTTGTCGACGATGGCCTGCAGCGTGGCCTGGCTCTCGCGGAGCTCGCGCTCCGCCCGGCGCCGCTCGGCGTTCTCCTGCTCGATGTCGGTGTAGAGCATGGCGTTCTCGAGCGAGATGGCCGACTGCGAGGCGAGCAGCTCGAGCACGGTGAGCCGCCCCGGGGTGAACGCGCCGGTGACGAGGTTGTTCTCCAGGTAGAGCAGGCCGAGCAGCCGGGTTTGCCGCACGATCGGGAGGCACAGCACCGATCTCGGCTTCTTCCGCGTGAAATACGCGTCCTCCGAGAACGGGTGCCGCCCGGAAGCGTCGTCGAGCAGCACGCGCTCGTGGCTGCGGCGAACGTAGTTGAGAATGGACTGCGGCAGGGCGGCCAGCGGCGCCTCGCCCGCGTCGAGCAGCCGCGCGGCGCCCCCGGACGCGGCGATCGCCGCGCTGGAGAGGCGTTCACCCCGGACCAGGAGGACACACCCCTGCTCGGCGCCCGCGTGCTCGACCATGGTGCGCAGCAGCGTCTCGAGCAGGCGGGGGAGCTTGAGCTCACCGGAGATGCTCTGAGAGGCCTTGACGACGGAGAGGACGTCGAACTGCTCGGCGCGTACGGCGAAGGTGACGGTGGGGGCGATCGGCTTTCGCTCGACGAGGAAGGGATACCGCTGGTCGAGCTGCTCGACCTTGGCGTGTGCGCCCCAGCGGAAGTAGGCGGCGCGGGCCTTCTGCAGGTAAGCGTCTGCGGGCGTGGACAGGCCGCGATCGCGGTAGAGCCGGGCGGCGAGCTCGCAGGCGATGGCCTCGTGCTGGACGAAGCCGCCCTCGTGCGCCGACGAGATGGCCTGCTCGTAGAGCCCGATGGCCTCCAGGTCCTGCCCGCGGAGCCGGGCGATCTCGGCGCGGACCAGAGCGTGTTTGTGGAGGAAGTTGTCGGGGCCGCTCCTGGCCCACGCGCCGAGCTGCCGCTCGCACTCGAGCAGCTGCTCGGGGAGCTCCCGCGCCGGGGAACCCGGCTCCGCGCGCGGCGCGTGCGGTACGTCGGCGAGGGCCGCGAGCGAGAGCGCGAGGACATAGAAGCTCTCGGCCATGAGCGCGTGCGGCTGGTTCCAGAAGGGTTGCTCGGTGACGACGCGGGTCGCCGCCTCGAGCGCCTCGCTGGGCGCGCCGAGCACGAAGAGCGCTTGCGCCTTCAAGCTGTAATAGAATTCGCGCGTGGTCTCCAGCGCTCCCTCCTGCAGCCGCGCCTCGAAGGCCGGAGGTGCCAGCTCGGAGCCGTCGAGCATCGCGAAGCGGACCGGCCGCCCTCGCAGCGCCTGGATCATGGCGCGGGCGCTGAGGAGGGCGCCGTGCGCGAACGCGAAGCCCGCGCCGCGCACGAAGCCGAGGCGCTCGTCGACCTCGCGGAGCACGTCCTCGAGCGCCTCGCCGGAGAGCAGGTGGAACAGCGCGTTCCATACGCAGTTGAAGCACGCCATGCTCATCGCGCCGGACTCGACCGCGGCGCTGAAGCCGGCGCGCCCGTACGGAGTCGTCTCTCGGTAGTGGCGTGTCCAGAAGACGACGTGGTGTCCGAAGGTGGCGAACACCATCGATTGCGTGGTGAGGCGGCCGCTCCTCTGCGCGAGGTCGTGGCCGAGCTTGCCGAGCCGATAGGCCTCCTGGTATCGCCCGAACCTCGGGCCGAACATCCTCGCGAACGACGTGTACGCGACAGCGGAGCTCTCGGCGTTGCCGTGGCGCAGGCTGAGCTGGACCATGCGCAGGAAGATGAGAAAGTACAGGTTCGGGGTCATGAAGGACGCCGCGATGCCCGCGCCCTCCAGCACACCCATCGTCAGCTTGACCTCCCGGTCGGTCATGGGGGGCAGATGGATCAGGTCCTCGATCGCCCGGTCGCCCAGGGCCTGCCAGACGCTCTTCGTCTCCTCTTCGAGCTGTGCGTCGGTGGGGAGGCGCGGAAGATCGACGTCGCAGGCGCGCAGCCACGAGAGGCCGATCTCCACCGCGCGCGCAGATTGCCCGCGGGTCACACGGAGCGTGACGATGAGCTCGACGGCGGCGGCCGTCTCGGCCCTGGTCCTCGCGCGCTCCATGAGCTCTTCGAGGAGCCGCTCGGCCTCGTCGAGGCCGCCGGTGATGTACGCGGCGTGCGCGCGCTCGAAGGTCAGCTCGTAGGTCAGCTCGTGCCGCGCCTCCCAGCGGTCCGGCGCGAGCAGGGAGAGGCCCGCGGCGAAGAGGGCGGCGGCGGCCTCGTAGGCCGCGGCGGCCTTGGCCTTCCTTCCGGCGTGGAGGTTCAGCGCGGCGAGCTCGTCGCGCTCGGCCTGGGAACGGAGGAGCGCGGCGCCGCGGTTGAGGTGGCCCACGATGTCGAAGAGCGCGTCCTCGCGCTCTTCGGCGCGCTGCTCCTTCAAGAGCAGCTGGCCGATCCGGAGGTGCACCTCGGCGAGCTGCTCGGCCGGGATGAGCGAGTAAGCGGATTGCTGCACCCGGTCATGGAGGAAGCGATAACCAGAGCCCCGGCGGAGCAGCAGCCCTTCCCGCACGGCCTCCTCGAGCGCCTCGCGGAGCTCCTCCGCCGGACGGCCCGCGACCACCGCGAGGGGGTCGAGGTCGAGGCTGCTGCCGAGGCACGCGGCGAGCTTGAGCGCGTCGTGCGCAGGGGCCGAGAGCCGCTTGAGCTTGCCCACCATCAGCTCGACGACGTTGTCGGTGAAGCCCTTGTCGTGGATGGCGTCGATGTCCCACCGCCATGCGCCCTCGTCGGCGTCGAAGGTGATGAGCCTCTCTTCGTGCAGGGCGATGAGGAACTGGAGCACGAAGAAGGGATTGCCGCCGGTCTTCTCGTGGACGAGCCGTGAGAGCGGCCCGACCTGCGCTTCCGGTGCGTGGACCGCCTCGGCGACGAGCGCCCCGACGTGGGCAGCGGAGAGCGGCGTGAGGACGAGCTCGGAGACGGCGGCGCCGCGCCGCTGCACCTCGGCCAGGGTGAGCCGGAGCGGGTGCGCGGGGCCGACCTCGTTGTCGCGGTAGGCGCCAATCAACAGGAGGTGCTCGGAGCCGGAATAGGTGGCGAGCTGCTCGAGCAAGAGGAGGCTGGCCGCGTCGGCCCATTGCAGGTCGTCGAGAAACAGGGCGACGGGGTGCTCCTTCCGGGCGCAGGCGGCGACGAAGCGCTGGAGCGCGGCGAGCATCCGGCTCTGGGCCTCGGCGGGCGGGAGCTCGGGCACGGGGGGCTGCGGGCCGAGGAGCAGGGCGAGCTCGGGGAGCACGTCGGCGAGCAGACCGCCGTCCTGGCCGAGGGCCTCACGGAGGCGCTCTCTCCAGCGCTCGAGCTGCTCCTCGGTCGCGCACAGGGGCTCCCGCAAGAGCGCCCGGAACGCCTGGAGGAAGGCGTGGTAAGGGACGTCGCGCTTGAGTTGCTCGAACTTGCCGGAGAGGAAGGAGCCGCGCTCGCGCACGACGGGCCCGTGCAGCTCGGCGACGAGCGAGGACTTGCCGATGCCCGAATAGCCCGAGACGAGCACGAGCTCTGGCCGGCCGTTCGCGACAACGCGCTCGAACGCGGCGCGCAGCGCCTCCACCTCGCGCTCGCGACCATAGAGCCGCTGCGGGACCTGGAACCGGTCGGAGAGATCGCGCTCCCCGAGCGGGAAGTGCTGAATGGCGCCGCTCTCCTGCCACCGTGAGAAGCATGTGTCGAGGTCGTGGCACAGGCCGAGGGCGCTCTGGTAGCGCTCCTCGGCGGCCTTGGAGAGCAGCTTGAGGACGACGGCGGAGAGCTGGGGTGGAATCGATGGGACGAGCGCGTGGGGCGGCTGCGGCGCCTGGGCGATGTGGCAATAGACCCAGGCGACGGGGTCGCTGGCGTGGAAGGGCAGGGTGCCAGTCAGCATCTCGTAGAAGGTGACGCCGAGGGAGTACAGGTCGGTCCGCTCGTCGACGCGACGGTTCATGCGGCCTGTCTGCTCCGGCGCCATGTAGGCGAGCGTGCCCTCGATGAGCGCGTCGTGCGCGAGCTCCTGGGCCTCGCGCGGCGAGAGGGAGGCGATGCCGAGATCGGTGATCTTCACCTCGCCGGTGTCGGGGTTGTAGAGCAGGTTCTGGGGCTTGATGTCCTTGTGGATGACGTGGTGTCGGTGGAGCTCAGCGAGCGCGGCGGCGAGGCGGAGGGCGAGGGGGAAGAAGCGCTCGAGCGACATCGGGCGCATCGGGCGCATGGGCCCGTCGCCATCGAGCAGCCGGTCGAGGGAGCGGCCGCCGAAGTCCTCGAGGACCAGGGTCATCTGGTCGCGGAACGGCTCGATGCCGTGGGCCTTGATGACCACGGGTGAATCGAGCGTTCTGGCGACCTCGAGCTCGTGCTGGAGCCTGCCGAGCGCGCGGGGGCTCGCGTGGTCGCGGCGCAGGGCCTTGAGCACCACCGGCCGGCCGTCCTCCTCGCGCCGCGCGCGGTAAAGGACGGTATCTGCCCCTTGGTGCAGCACCTCCAGCACGCGGTAGCGTGGACTATCGGGCATAGGAAGAGCTTTGAAAGCCGAGGCGCCAGCGGCGCGTTGCGGCTCAACTCGCTACACTGCCAAAAGCGGTGCGCCTCGTCACGAGCAAACGGCGTCGCGCTCTCGCGCCGGCTCGCCTGCGGCGACGCCGTCGTCCATGCACGGCGATAGCGGGGACGGAAAGGGAGCTGCTGAGGCGCAGTCGGGTAGCGAGCACGCAGCGCGGAGCGCGCGCCTACGCCTGCGGGAGCAGGGCATCCTGGCCGTGCGTCTCTGTCTCCGCCGCGTGCAAAGGCAGCTCGACGATGAACGTGGCGCCTGCGCCCGGCTGGCTCTCGACGCGGATGGTGCCGCCGTGGGAGGTGACGATCCATCGAACGATGTAGAGGCCGAGGCCGAGGCCGCCGAAGTTGCGGACGGAGACGGCGCGCTCGAAGCGCTCGAAGATCCTGGCCTGATCGGCCTCCGCGATGCCCATGCCATGATCGCGGATGACGAGCAGCGCGCGCGCGCCATCGCCGCGCACGACGACGTGAATAGGGCCTCCCGCGCCATATTTGAGCGCGTTGGACAGGAGGTTGATGAGGATCTGCTCCATGCGGAAAGCGTCCCAGTCGCCCACCACGGGCCCTTGCAGGTCGAGCTGGGTACGGCAGCGGGCGTTGTCGAGCTGCTGGTGCATCCGCTCGACGACATCGCGCGTCAGGGCGGCCAGGTCGACGGGCGCGCGAGAGAGGGTCAGCTGGCCGGCGTTGAGGCGGGTGACGTCGAGCAGCTCGTTGACCAGATGGGCGAGGCGCGCGATCTGGCGGTTGAGGAGCTGGATCGCGGCGTCGATGCGCTCCGGAGCGACCTCGGCGCGCTGGAGGCGGGGCAGGAGCCGGGCGAGGAGGTGGGCTTGCATCGTGAGCGAGGTGAGCGGTGTCTTGAGCTCGTGCGATGCGACGAGGAGGAACTCGTCGCGGCGCTCGATGGCCTCCTGGGCCTCGGCGAACAGGCGGCTGTTGTCGAGGGCGAGCGCGGCGCGGCTCGCCAGCTCCTGGGCCAGCCACAGGTCGGCTGGGCCGTAGCGGCGCCGTGGCGCGGTCGCCAGCAAAGTCATGACGCCGAAGCGCCGGTCGCGCGCGAGGAGCGGGACGCGGAGGAAGGAGTGAACGCCGAGCGGCTCGAGGAGGGGCGCGGCGCGGATGTCGCCCTCCTCGGCGTGATCCAGAGAGCTCGCCGAAAGGGGCCGCAGGGCGTCCGTCACCGCGCCTGCGAGCTCGGCCGGCACGCCCGCGGTGACCGCGGTGGCCGTCCGCCCCGGGGCGTCCTGGGTGAGGTCCACGTCGATGACGCACCGGTCGGCGAGCTCGGGCACGACGAGCTGCGCGATGCTGTCGAGGGTGGCGCCGTAACCGAGGGCCATGAGCCTGCGGCTCGCGTCGCCCAGGAAGCGCTCGGCCAGCTCGGCGCGCTTGCGCTCGGTGATGTCGGTGGAGATGCCGCAGAGCACGCCGGGCATGACGCTCTCGCCGAGCGGGAACTTGAGGGACAGGTAGGTGCGCAGCTCGCCGTCTATCGGCACCTCCTCCTCGAACTCCATCGGCTCGCCCGCGTCGAGCACCCGCCGGTCGTGCTCGTCGATGGTCGCGGTGGCGGCCGCAGGCAAGAGCTCGGCGCTCGTCTTTCCGAGGATCTGCTCTGTCGGCATGCCGAGGCCGCGGCTCACCTGACGGTTGACGAGCAGATACCGACCCTCGCGATCCTTGAGGTAGATGGCCGCGGCGGAGTTGTCGACGATGGCCTGCAGCGTGGCCTGGCTCTCGCGGAGCTCGCGCTCCGCCCGGCGCCGCTCGGCGTTCTCCTGCTCGATGTCGGTGTAGAGCATGGCGTTCTCGAGCGAGATGGCCGACTGCGAGGCGAGCAGCTCGAGCACGGTGAGCCGCCCCGGGGTGAACGCGCCGGTGACGAGGTTGTTCTCCAGGTAGAGCAGGCCGAGCAGCCGGGTTTGCCGCACGATCGGGAGGCACAGCACCGATCTCGGCTTCTTCCGCGTGAAATACGCGTCCTCCGAGAACGGGTGCCTGGCCGTCGCGTCGTCGAGCAGCACGCGCTCGTGGCTGCGGAGGACATAGTTGAGAATGGATTGCGGCAGCGCCGCCAGGGCCTCGCCCGCGTCGAGCAGCCGCGCGGCGCTCCCCGACCCGGTGATCGCCGCCGCGGTCGACACGCGATCTTCCCGGACCAGGAGCGCAACCCCCTCTCCGGCGCCCGCGTGCTCGACCACGATGCGCAGCAGCGTCTCGAGCAGGCGGGGGAGCTTGAGCTCACCGGAGATGCTCTGAGAGGCCTTGACGACGGAGAGGACGTCGAACTGCTCGGCGCGTACGGCGAAGGTGACGGTGGGGGCGATCGGCTTTCGCTCGACGAGGAAGGGATACCGCTGGTCGAGCTGCTCGACCTTGGCGTGCGCGCCCCAGCGGAAGTAGGCGGCGCGCGCCCGCTGCAGGTGGGCGACGGCGGGCGTGGACAGGCCGCGATCGAGGTAGAAGCGGGCGGCGAGCTCGCAGGCGATGGCCTCGTGCTGGACGAAGCCGCCCTCTTGCGCCGACGAGATGGCTTGCTCGTAGAGCCGGATGGCCTCGGGCTCGCGGCCGAGGAGCCGGGCGATCTCGGCGCGGACCAGCGTGTGTTTGTGGAGGTAGTTGTCGGGGCAGCTCGCGGCCCACACGCCGAGCTGCCGCTCGCACGCGAGGAGCCCTTCGGGGAGCTCCCGCTCTGGCGAGGTCGCCGCGTCGCGCGCCTCGCGCGCGTCGTCGAGCGCCGCGGCGAGCGCGAGCGCGTGAACATAGAAGGTCTCGGGGATCTCGGCGCCCGCGTCCATCCTCCAGTCGTAATCGACGACGACGCGGGTCGACGCCGCGAGCGCCTCCCTGGGAGAGCCGAGGAGGAACAGCGCCTGCGCCTTCAGGCTGTAGTACAAGCTGTGAGCCCCGTACGAGGATCCCGGAGGAAGCCGCGCCTCGAAGGCCTCCTGATCCAGCTCGGAGCCATCGAGCATCGAATAATGGACCGGCCGCCCGCGCAGCGTCTGGATGAGGTACCGGACGCTGAGGAGGATGCCATGGATGAACGCGTAGCCGGCCTTGCGCACGAAGCCGAGGCGCTCCTCGGTCAGGTGGAGGACGTCCTCCAGCGGCTCCCCGCAGAGCAGGGGGAACACCGACGCCCAGACGCAATGGTAACATGCGTTGTTCAGATCGCCGCATTCCACGGCGACGTCGAAGCCGAGGCGATTGTAGGGGTAGGTCTCCCTGTAATGGCGCGTCCAGAAGACGGTCAGCTGCCCGAACAGGAAGAACACGGTGGGCTTCGCGGCGAGGTGCTCGCTCCTCTCCGCGAGGTCGTAGCCGAGCTTGCCGAACAGGTAAGCCTCCTTGTATCTCCCGAACCGCGGGCCGAGCACCCGCGCGAAGGCGGTGTACGCATGGGCCGAGCTCTCGGCGTTGCCATGGAGGAGGCTGAGCGTGACCATGCGCTCGAGGACCATGTGATGCAGGTTCTGGTCCACGAAATACGCAGCGACGGACACGCTCTTCAAGATGCTCATCGCGATCTTGATCTCCGGGTGCGTCATGGGGGGCAGGTGGATGAGGCCCTCGATCGCCCGGTCGCCCAGGGCCTTCCATACGCTCTCGGTCTCTTCGTCGATGCGCGCGTCGGTGAGGTGGGTTGGCAGATGGATGTCGTAAGAGCGCAGGAAGGAGAGACCGAGCTCCACGGCGCGGGCGCTCTGCCCGCGGGTCACGTGCAAGGCGACGGCGAGCTCGACGACGGCGGCCCTCTCGATCTTGGTCATCGAGCGATCCGTGAGCTCCTCGAGCAGCCGCTCGGCTTCATCGAAGTTGCCGAGGATGTACGCGCAGCGCGCTCGCTCGAAGCTCAGGGCGTGGGTCAACGCGTACTGCGTCTCCCAGCGTTCCTGGGGCTCGTCCGCGAGGAGGGCCAGGCCGGCGGCGAAGAGGGCGGCGGCAGACTGGTAGGCGGCGGCGGCCTCGGCCTTCCTGCCGGCGCGGAGGTTCAGCGCGGCGAGCTCGTCGCGCTCAGCCCGGGAGCAGAGGAGCGCGGCGCCGCGGTTGAGGTGGCCCACGATCTCGAACAGCGCGTCCTCGCGCTCGTCCGGCCTCCGCCCCTTCAAGAGCAACCGGCCGATCCCGAGGTGCACCTCGGCGAGCTGTCCGGGCGGGATGAGCGAATAAGCGGCCTGCTGCACCCGGTCGTGGAGGAAGCGATAGGCGCTGTCCCGGCGGAGCAGCAGCCCCTCCCGCACGGCCTCCTCCAGCGCCTCGCGGAGCGCGTCCGCCGGCCTTCGCGCGACGACCGCCAGGGTGTCGAGGTCCACGCTGCCGCCGAGGCAGGCGGCGAGCTTGAGCGCGTCGCGCGTCGGGACCGAGAGCCGATTGAGCTTGCCCACCATCAGCTCGACGACGTTGTCGGTGAAGCCCTTGTCGCGGATGGCGTCGATGTCCCACCGCCATGCGCCCTCGTCGGCGTCGAAGGTGATGAGCCCCTCGTCGCGCAGGGCGATGAGGAACTGGAGCACGAAGAAGGGGTTGCCGCCGGTCTTCTCGTAAACCAGCCGTGAGAGCGGCTCGACCTCTGCTTCGGGCGCATGGACCGTCTCGGCGACGAGCGCGCCGACGTGGGCGGCGGAGAGCGGCTCGAGGACGATGTCGCCGACGGCGGCGCCGCGCTTTCGGACCTCGGCCAAGGTGAGCCGGAGCGGGTGCGCGGGGCCGACCTCGTTGTCGCGGTAGGCGCCAATCAACAGGAGGTGCTCGGAGCCGGAATAGGTGGCGAGCTGCTCGAGCAAGAGGAGGCTGGCCGCGTCGGCCCATTGCAGGTCGTCGAGGAAGAGGGCGACGGGGTGCTCCTTCCGGGCGCAGGCGGCGACGAAGCGCTGGAGCGTGGCGAGCAGCCGGCTCTGGGCCTCGGCGGGCGGGAGCTCGGGCACGGGCGGCTGCGGGCCGAGGAGCAGGGCGAGCTCGGGGAGCATGTCGGTGAGCAGCCCGCCGTTCTGGCCGAGGGCCTCGCGGAGGCGCTCTCTCCAGCGCTCGACCTGCTCCTCGGTCGCGCCGAGGATCTCCTGCACGAGGCCCCGAAAGGCGTGAAGGAAGGCGCGGTAGGGGACGTCGCGCTTGAGCTGATCGAACTTGCCGGAGAGGAAGGAGCCGCGCTCGCGCACGACGGGCCCGTGCAGCTCGGCGACGAGCGAGGACTTGCCGATGCCCGAATAGCCCGAGACGAGCACGAGCTCTGGCCGGCCGTTCGCGACAACGCGCTCGAACGCGGCGCGCAGCGCCTCGAGCTCGCGCTCGCGGCCATAGAGCCGCTGCGGGATCTGGAACCGATCGGAGACGTCGCGCAGTCCGAGCGGGAAGGGCGCGATGGCGCCGCGCTGGCGCAGCTGGGAAAAGCACGTGTCGAGGTCGTGGCGCAGGCCGAGGGCGCTCTGGTAGCGCTCCTCGGCGGCCTTGGAGAGCAGCTTGAGGACGACGGCGGAGAGCTGGGGCGGAATCGATGGGACGAGCGCGTGGGGCGGCCGCGGCGCCTGGGCGATGTGGCAATAGACCCAGGCGACGGGGTCGCTGGCGTGGAAGGGCAGGGTGCCAGTCAGCATCTCGTAGAAGGTGACGCCGAGGGAGTACAGGTCGGTCCGCTCGTCGACGCGACGGTTGATGCGGCCTGTCTGCTCCGGCGCCATGTAGGCGAGCGTGCCCTCGATGAGCGCGTCGTGCGCGAGCTCCTGGGCCCCGCGGGGGGAGAGGGAGGCGATGCCGAGATCGGTGATCTTCACCTCGCCGGTGTCGGGGTTGTAGAGCAGGTTCTGGGGCTTGATGTCCCTGTGGATGACGTGGTGTCGGTGGAGCTCAGCGAGCGCGGCGGTGAGGCGGAGGGCGAGGGGGAAGAAGCGCTCGAGCGACATCGGGCGCATGGGCCCGTCGCCATCGAGCAGCCGGTCGAGGGAGCGGCCGCCGAAGTCCTCGAGGACCAGCGTCATCTGGTCGCGGAACGGCTCGATCCCGTAGGCCCTGGCGATGACCGGCGAAGCGAGCGTCCTGGCGATCTCGAGCTCGTGCTGGAGCCTGCCGAGCGCGCGGGGGCTGGTGTGGTCGCGCCGCAGGGCCTTGAGCACCACCGGCCGGCCGTCCTCCTCGCGCCGCGCGCGGTAGAGGATCGTGTCCGCACCTTGGTGCAGCACCTCCAGCACGCGGTAACGTGGACTATGGGGCATAGGAGAATCTTTGAACCCGGGACGTCAGCGGCGTGCTGCGGTTCAACTTGGTACATTGCCAAAAGCGCTGCGACCCGTCACGAGCAAACGGCGCGGAGCAGCGCCGGCTTCGGCCCCGGTGAACGCTCACGCCGGCGGGAGAAAGGTGCCCTGGCCTTCCGTCTCCGCTTCCGGCGGGTGCAAAGGCAGCTCGACGATGAACGTGGCGCCCGCGCCCGGCCTGCTCTCGACGCGGATGGTGCCGCCGTGGGAGGTGACGATCCATCGAACGATGTAGAGGCCGAGGCCGAGGCCGCCGAAGTTGCGGACGGAGACGGCGCGCTCGAAGCGCTCGAAGATCCTGGCCTGGTCGGCCTCCGCGATGCCCATGCCATGATCGCGGACGACGAGCACAGCGCGAGCCCCCTCGCGGCGCACGATGACATGAATGAGGCCTCCCGCGCCATATTTGAGCGCGTTGGACAGGAGGTTGATGAGGACCTGCTCCATGCGAGACGGATCCCAGTGTCCCATCACGGGCTCGTCCAGCTCGAGCTGGGTGCGGCAGCGGGCGTCGGTGAGCTGCTGGTGCATCCGCTCGACGACCTCGCGCGCCAGGGCGGCCAGGTCGACGGGCGCGCGAGAGAGGGTCAGCTGGCCGGCGTTGAGGCGGGTGACGTCGAGCAGCTCGTTGACCAGGTGGGCGAGGCGCGCGATCTGGCGGTTGAGGAGCTGGATCGCGGCGTCGATGCGCTCCGGAGCGACCTCGGCGCGCTGGAGGCGGGGCAGGAGCCGGGCGAGGAGGTGGGCTTGCATCGTGAGCGAGGTGAGCGGTGTCTTGAGCTCGTGCGATGCGACGAGGAGGAACTCGTCGCGGCGCTCGATGGCCTCCTGGGCCTCGGCGAACAGGCGGCTGTTGTCGAGGGCGAGCGCGGCGCGGCTCGCCAGCTCCTGGGCCAGCCACAGGTCGGCTGGGCCGTAACGGTGCCGCGGCGCGGCCGCCAGCAGGGTCATGACGCCGAAGCGCCGGTCGCGCGCGAGGAGCGGGACGCGGAGGAAGGAGTGAACGCCGAGCGGCTCGAGGAGAGGTGCGGCGCGGACGTCGCTTATCTCGGGCCGGTCCGGCGACGCCGCCGCCAGGGGTCGCAGGGCGTCCATCACCGCGCCTGCGAGCTCGGCCGGCACGCCCGCGGTGACCGCGGTGGCCGTCCGCCCCGGGGCGTCCTGGGTGAGGTCCACGTCGATGACGCATCGGTCGGCCAGCGCCGGCAACGCGAGCTGCGCGACGCTGTCGAGGGTGGCGCCGTAGCCGAGGGCCATGAGCTTGCGGCTCGCCTCGGCGAGGAAGCGCTCGGCGAGCTCGGCCCGCTTGCGCTCGGTGATGTCGGTGCAGATGCCGCACAGCACGCCGGGCATAACGCTCTCGCCGAGCGGGAACTTGAGGGACAGGTAGATGCGTGGCTCGCCCTCTTTCGTCAACACCTCCTCCTCGAACTCCAGCGGCTCGCCCGCGTCGAGCACCCGCCGGTCGTTGTCTCGAATGACCTCGACGTCCACGCCCTGATAGAGCTCGGCGTCGGTCTTTCCGAGGAGCTCATGGCTCGGCACGCCGGCGACGTTCCCTGCGTGGCGGTTGGCGAGCAAATACCGGCCATCGCGATCCTTGAGGAAGATGGCCGCGGCGGAGTTGTCGACGATGGCCTGCAGCGTCACCTGGTTGGCCTTCAGCGCCTGCTCTGCCCGCCGCCGCTCGGCGTTCTCCTGCTCGATATCGGCGTAGAGCATGGCGTTCTCGAGCGAGATGGCCGACTGCGAGGTGAGCAGCTCGAGCACGGTGAGCCGCCCGGGGGTGAACGCCCCGGCCACGAGCCCGTTCTCCAGGTAGAGCACGCCGAGCAGCCGCGTTTGCCGCACGATCGGGAGGCACAGCACCGATCTCGGCCTCTTGCGGCCGAAATACTCGTCCTCCGAGAACGGGTGCCTGGCCGTCGCGTCGTCGAGCAGCACGCGCTCGCGGCTGCGGAGGACATAGTTGAGAATGGATTGCGGCAGCGCCGCCGCCTCGCCCGCGTCGAGCAGCCGCGCCGCGCCCCCTGACGCGGCGATCGCCGCCGCCGTCGACAGGCGCTCCTCCCGGACCAGCAGCACCACCCCCTCTCCGGCGCCCGCGTGCTCGACCACGATGCGCAGGAGCATCTCGAGCAGGCGCGGGAGCTTGAGCTCGCCCGAGATGCTCTGAGACGCCTTGACGATGGAGAGGACGTCGAACTGCTCGGCGCGGACGGCGAAGGTGACGGTGGGGGCGATCGGCTTTCGCTCGACGAGGAAGGGATACCGCTGGTCGAGCTGCTCGACCTTGGCGTGCGCGCCCCAGCGGAAGTAGGCGGCGCGGGCGTCCCGCAGGTAGGCGTCGGCGGGCGTGGACAGGCCGCGATCGCGGTAGAACCGGGCGGCGAGCTCGCTGGCGATGGCCTCGTGCTGGACGAAGCCGTTCTCCCGCGCCGAGGAGATGGCCTGCTCGTACAGCCGGATGGCCTCGGGCTCGCGCCCGAGGAGCCGGGCGATCTCGGCGCGGACCAACGCGTGCTTGTGGAGGAAGTTGTCGGGGCAGCTCGCGGCCCACGCGCCGAGCTGCCGCTCGCTGTCGAGGAGGCCCTCGGGGAGCTCCTGCGCCGGCGACCGCCGCGCTTCGTGCGGCTTGGGCGGCTCGGGCGCGCCGCCGTCGGCGTCGACGAGCGCCGCGAGCGAGAGCGCGTGAACATAGAAGTTCTCGGCGATGAGCGCGTAGGGCTCGCTCTTGAAGGGGTGATCGACGATCACGCGCGTCGCCGCGGCGAGCGCCTCTCCGTAAGAGCCGAGGACGAAGAGCGCCCGGGCCTTCATGCTGAAATGGAGGCCGCGGGCGCCCCGCATATCCCCCTCGTCGAGCCGCGCCTCGAAGGCCGGCGGATCCAGCTCGGAGCCGTCGAGGGTGGAGAAGCGGACCGGCCTCCCGCGCAGCGTCTGGATGAGGGCGTGGGCGCTGGCCAGGACGCCGTAGGCGAACGCGTAACCGGCCTTGCGCACGAAGCGGCTGCGCTCCTCGACCTCGTGGAGGACGTCCTCCAGCGGCTCGCCGGCGAGCAGCGGGAACAGCGGAGCCCAGACGCAGTTGAAGCACGCGATGCGCATATCGCCGGACTCGACCGCGGCGCTGAACCCGGCGCGCGTGTAGGGGTACGTCTCCCGGTAGTGGCGTGTCCAGAAGACGACTTGCTGTCCGAAGAGGGTAAATACCAGCGACTTCACGGTGAGGAGCTCGCTCCTGTTCGCGAGGTCGTAGCCGAGCTTTCCGAACTTGTAGGCCTCGCGGTATCGCCCGAACCGCGGGCCGAACATCCGCGCGAAGGCCGCGTACGCGTGGGCGGAGCTCTCCGCGTTGCCGTAGCGCAGGCCGAGCTTCACCTGACGCAGGACGATGAGGTAGTGCAGGTCCTGGTCCACGAAGATCGCGGGGCCGGCCACGGCTTGCAGCACCGCCATCACGACCTTGCACTCCGGGTGATCCATGGGGGGCAGGCGGATGAGGTCCTCGATCGCCCGATCGCCAAGGGCTTGCCAGAGGCTCTCGGTCTCTTCTTTGACCTGCGCGTCGGTGGGGTGGAGCGGAAGATCGATATCCGAGGCGCGGAGCCACGCGAGCGCGAGGTCGACGGCGTGGTCGGACCGCCCTCGGGTCTGATAGAAGCTCACGGCGAGCTCGACGACCGCGGCGCGATCGAGCTCGTTGCTCGCGCGCTCCAGGAGCTCGTCGAGCAGCCGCTCGGCCTCCTCGGGGCTGCCGGTGGCGTAGGCGGCGTGCGCGCGCTCGAGGCTCAGGGGATAGGCGAGATCGTACCGAGTCTCCCAGCGCTCGCGGGGATCTTGCGCGAGGAGGGCCAGGCCGGCGGCGAAGAGGGCGGCGGCAGACTGGTAGGCGGCGGCAGCCTTGGCCTTCCTGCCGGCGCGGAGGTTGAGGGCGGCGAGCTCGTCGCGCTCGGCCTGGGAGCAGAGGAGCGCGGCGCCGCGGTTGAGGTGGCCGACGACATCGAAGAGCGTCTCATCGGGCTCCTCCGCGCGCCGTGCCTTCAAGAGCAGCCGGCCGATCCCGAGGTGCACCTCGGCGAGCTGTCCGGGCGGGATGAGCGAATAAGCGGCCTGCTGCACCCGGTCGTGGAGGAAGCGATAGGCGCTGTCCCGGCGGAGCAGCAGCCCCTCCCGCACGGCCTCCTCCAGCGCCTCGCGGAGCGCGTCCGCCGGCCTTCGCGCGACGACCGCCAGGGTGTCGAGGTCCACGCTGCCGCCGAGGCAGGCGGCGAGCTTGAGCGCGTCGCGCGTCGGGACCGAGAGCCGATTGAGCTTGCCCACCATCAGCTCGACGACGTTGTCGGTGAAGCCCTTGTCGCGGATGGCGTCGATGTCCCACCGCCATGCGCCCTCGTCGGCGTCGAAGGTGATGAGCCCCTCGTCGCGCAGGGCGATGAGGAACTGGAGCACGAAGAAGGGGTTGCCGCCGGTCTTCTCGTAAACCAGCCGTGAGAGCGGCTCGACCTCTGCTTCGGGCGCATGGACCGTCTCGGCGACGAGCGCGCCGACGTGGGCGGCGGAGAGCGGCTCGAGGACGATGTCGCCGACGGCGGCGCCGCGCTTTCGGACCTCGGCCAAGGTGAGCCGGAGCGGGTGCGCGGGGCCGACCTCGTTGTCGCGGTAGGCGCCAATCAACAGGAGGTGCTCGGAGCCGGAATAGGTGGCGAGCTGCTCGAGCAAGAGGAGGCTGGCCGCGTCGGCCCATTGCAGGTCGTCGAGGAAGAGGGCGACGGGGTGCTCCTTCCGGGCGCAGGCGGCGACGAAGCGCTGGAGCGTGGCGAGCAGCCGGCTCTGGGCCTCGGCGGGCGGGAGCTCGGGCACGGGCGGCTGCGGGCCGAGGAGCAGGGCGAGCTCGGGGAGCATGTCGGTGAGCAGCCCGCCGTTCTGGCCGAGGGCTTCGTGGAGGCGCTGCCTCCAGCGCTCGACCTGCTCCTCGGTCGCGCCGAGGATCTCCTGCACGAGGCCCCGAAAGGCGTGAAGGAAGGCGCGGTAGGGGACGTCGCGCTTGAGCTGCTCGAACTTGCCGGAGAGGAAGGAGCCGCGCTCGCGCACGACGGGCCCGTGCAGCTCGGCGACGAGCGAGGACTTGCCGATGCCCGAATAGCCCGAGACGAGCACGAGCTCTGGCCGGCCGTTCGCGACAACGCGCTCGAACGCGGCGCGCAGCGCCTCGAGCTCGCGCTCGCGGCCATAGAGCCGCTGCGGGATCTGGAACCGATCGGAGACGTCGCGCAGTCCGAGCGGGAAGGGCGCGATGGCGCCGCGCTGGCGCAGCTGGGAAAAGCACGTGTCGAGGTCGTGGCGCAGGCCGAGGGCGCTCTGGTAGCGCTCCTCGGCGGCCTTGGAGAGCAGCTTGAGGACGACGGCGGAGAGCTGGGGCGGAATCGATGGGACGAGCGCGTGGGGCGGCCGCGGCGCCTGGGCGATGTGGCAATAGACCCAGGCGACGGGGTCGCTGGCGTGGAAGGGCAGGGTGCCAGTCAGCATCTCGTAGAAGGTGACGCCGAGGGAGTACAGGTCGGTCCGCTCGTCGACGCGGCGGTTGATGCGGCCTGTCTGCTCTGGCGCCATGTAGGCGAGCGTGCCCTCGATGAGCGCGTCGTGCGCGAGCTCCTGGGCCCCGCGGGAGGAGAGGGAGGCGATGCCGAGATCGGTGATCTTCACCTCGCCGGTGTCGGGGTTGTAGAGCAGGTTCTGGGGCTTGATGTCCCTGTGGATGACGTGGTGTCGGTGGAGCTCAGCGAGCGCGGCGGTGAGGCGGAGGGCGAGGGGGAAGAAGCGCTCGAGCGACATCGGGCGCATGGGCCCGTCGCCATCGAGCAGCCGGTCGAGGGAGCGGCCGCCGAAGTCCTCGAGGACCAGCGTCATCTGGTCGCGGAACGGCTCGATCCCGCAGGCCTTGACGACCGCGGGCGACTTCAGCGTCCTGGCGACCTCGAGCTCGTGCTGGAGCCTGCCGAGCGCGCGGGGGCTGGTGTGGTCGCGCCGCAGGGCCTTGAGCACCACCGGCCGGCCGTCCTCCTCGCGCCGCGCGCGGTAGAGGATCGTGTCCGCACCTTGGTGCAGCACCTCCAGCACGCGGTAACGTGGACTGTCGGTCATAAAGGGAGGGTGTCCAAAGCCGGATCGGTCTCCGAGGCGCCCGGTCGATTCGTGATGTTGCCAAAAGCGCCTCGCTGCGCCACGGGAAACGGCGGCGAGCTCTCGCGCCGGCCCGCCCGTGGCGCTCTCTTGGCGTCATGCAGGGCGGGAGCGGCCGGACGGACGCTGGATGCCGTGCCTCGACAGCACCTCACGGACGCGATCCAGCGGAATGGCGTCCACGGTGCGACCGCTCCCCGTGGTGGTCTCGGCCGTGAAGAGCGAGTTGTAGATGGCCTCCTCCGTCGCCTCGATCACGGCCTGAAAGAGGGCGGACGTCTCCTGGTTCGCGAGCTCCGTGATCACGAGCCGCTTCGCGCCGGAGCGGCGCCGCACCGAGGCGCTCGTCGAGAAGGCGATCGCGTAGTCGCCGGAGCCGTTCGCGCCGGAGGATCCGGTGCGCGCGAGGCCCAGGATCGCGCGGGCGGCGAGCCGCCCGAGGTTGCGGTCCGACAGCGGCGCGTCCGTCGCGACGAGGATGAGGATGGATCCGTCCCCCGCCGCCGCCTCGACCTGCGACCGGAAAGCGTACCGGCCGAGCTCCTCGCCGACGGGCGCCCCCATCACCTGCAGCACGCCGCCGAAGTTCGACTGGACGAGCACGCCGACGCAGGCCCCGCCGAGCGACGCCGGCAGCACCCGCGAGGCGGTGCCGATCCCCCCCTTCCATCCGAACGCGACGGTGCCCGTGCCCGCGCCGACGCACCCCTCCGGCGTGGGCCCCTCCCGCGCCGAGCCCAGCGCCGCGCGCACGTGCTCGGCGGTGATCGGGCGGAGCCGGACCGCGTTGAGCACGCCGTCATTGGTCTCGCCGACGACCGGGTTGAGCGAGCGCACCTCCTCCATGCCCGGCTGAGCCAGCATCCATTCGACGAGCGCGTCAGCGGCCCGGAACGCGCAAAGCGTGGTCGTGAGGAGAATGGGAGTCTCCAGCTCACCCAGCTCGCGGACCTGGGTCGCGCCGACGAGCTTGCCAAACCCGTTGCCCACGTGGATCGCCCCGGGGACGCGATCGAGGTAGACGTTCCCCCCGTGGGGGAATACGGCGGTGACGCCGGTGCGGATCGCGTCTCCCTCGATCACCGTGGCGTGCCCGACGCGCACGCCGCCCACGTCGGTGATCGCGTTCAGCGGGCCCGGGTCGAAGATGCCAGGCGCGACGCCGAGATCACGCGCGCGCACGGCGCCTCCCGCGCGCTTCGTGGATCCGGGCGCGAAGGGCGCGCTGCCCGCCTCGTCCGGGCAGCGAGCGATCGGGCGGCGGCAGGACGAGGCGGCCAGGCGCGACGTGCGGCCCGGTGGCGGGACACGGCCGAGAGAGGGTTTCGGCATCCATGGGGAGCGGCGGTATCAACCTCCGTGCCAGGCGCGCCGCATGCCGCCCGAGCAGGGGCGCGCTCGGCGGCGCCCGGGCCGCACGTGATGGGCCGCTATCCGCGTGGCGGAAGGCTGGTGAGGATGGGCGGGGATCGCTGGGAGGCCGAGGGGAGATCGGGCGGGCGCTCGAGCGCGCCCGCGCCGCGCCGCGCTACTTCGTCTGGATCCGGCGCGCGGGCAGGAGGCGGCGGAGCGAGGGCGCCTCGAAGGACACGAGCCGCCTCGCGAACGCGCCGATCGACCGGTATTCCGCGTCCGCGATGAGCGCCAGCTCGACGCTGATCATGAATACAGCGAACGTGCCGAGCCCCATCATGACGGCAATGCCGGCGTGGAACAGGAACGCCGCGGCGAGCGAGAGCCTGCGTGTGTGCCGGTTCAGGGCGAACAGGAACGGGAAGCTGAGCTGGAACCCGACGGTCGCGTAGGTCAGCGCCGTCACCACCGCCACACTGCGGGAGAGGCTGTCGCTGTGGCCGGGCCACGTGAACTCGCCGACGCGGGTGATGTAATAAAGGGCCGTCCCGTTCTGCCACAGCTCCCCCTGCACCTTGTAGAGCCCCGCGACCCCGTAGACCAGGCACACCTGGACGGCGCAGGCGAGGATCGCCGCGTTGTGGAGCATCCCCTTGATCCGCTGGAGCTCCCCGCCGCGCTCCCGCTGCGCGCGGAGGCGGTCGGCGTCGAGCGAGAAGTACGCGCCGAGCTCGGCGAAGATGCCGTACAGCAGCGCGAGCCGGACGAGGTTGTCGCCGCCGTCGAGCAGGACGGGGTTCCGCTGATGCAACGACCAGAGCCCGACATAGGTGAGCAGCGACATGAGCCGCGTGCGGAAGCCGATCACCCACAGCGCCGTGAACAGCAGGGCGAGGTGGAAGACGACCTCGAAGTAGAGCGGCGACCTGCTGAGCAGGTAAATCGAGAACGCGCCGGTTCTGTGGGCCTCCTCGAGCGACCGCGCGAAGGGCCACACCCCCTCGGGGCCGTAGAGGTAATGGCGCTGGAAGTAGTTGGCCAGGTAGAGGTGGAGGATGGTCAGTCCGGCGACGATCCGGAAGAGGCTGGCCCCGATCAGGCAGCGCTCGCGGCTCGCGAGCTCCACGATGCGGTGCCAGCGTGTGTTCAGCTTGCTCAGCATGGCGTCACCTCTCCTCCGCGGCCGCCGCCTGGAGGGCCACGGGCGTCTTTCGTCTGTCCTCGGTCGTCGCGTCCAGCGGCGCCACCGGTCGATAGGGAGCCCAGTCGAAATCATAGTACGTCAATTCACCCTTCGAGTCGGGCAGGTCGCGCCGGGAGAAGCGCGGGAATTTCAGCACCGCCAGGCGGAGCCGCACCGCGGCGGTGCGGCTCCGCCCGTACAGGCTGTCGCAGTGCGCGGAGCCGGCCCGCTCCAGGACGCTCTTGCCGAGCTGAACGCCGGCGTCCTGCTCCTTCTTCACCTCGTCCCTGAGCCTCTCGGCCACCTGCGCATCGGGCGCCTCGGCGCCGCCTCCGCCCGCCTGCGCGCGCGCGCGCTGCTGATCGAGCTTCTTCGCCATCTGCAGCGACGTCGGATCGACGGTGTAGATCATGCGCGCCGCGCCCGTCACCGATCGTCCGAGGCGCGTCGCGGGACCGAGCCGGTTCTCCAGGTGGGATTCCCAGTAGGGGGTCGTGATATCGGTCCACCCGGTCTCGGTCGTGCTCCCGTCCGGCTCGTTCAGGCGGCAGGCGACCATCACGAGGCGCGTGTCGGTGATGGGATCCGGGGCGAAGAGGTGCCAGTTCTGCTCGAAGAACGGGTTCATGTACCCGCTGATGAGCCGCGCGAAGCGGAGCTGGAGCGGGTTCTGCGGCGTCAGGTAGGCCAGCGTCATCGCGAAATGAAAGCAGAGCGCCGCGGCGAGCAGCGCGGGCGCGGACGTCGAGAGCACACGGAGTAAACGGCGCATGGTTTCGTCCATCCCGGGTTCGGGGTCATCGGAGAGGAGGCCGCGCGCCGCCGGAGCGCCGCGCGCGGCCCGTGGAGGCTCCGGCCCCAGCGGGCCGGCCGGGGCCGCTTGTGGCCGCCGGAGTGCGGAGCGGGGCGGAGCCCCGAGGAAACCAGCCAGGTCCGCCCGCGCGAGGCCGCGGCGAAGCGGCGCAGAGGTCCGGCCATCCCTGGCCGGACCTCTGGCGGGCGGAGCGCTAGTTGTCGAAGAGGATGTCGGCTTGACCGGACGCCGGCGCGTCGTTCAGCGCGATCCTCCTCCAGCCTCCGTGGCCGTAGCCGCGGCCGTGGAAGCCCCCTGCGTTCGCCGTCGCGACACCGATGTTGCCGATCCCGCCGGCCTGGGCGACCGACGACTGGGCGACGGACCCCGAGGTCCCGATCGCGATGCCCGCGATGCCGATGTTCGTCGAGGTGGCCACGTTGGCCCCAGGGTACCCGGAGTAGTACGCCACCTTCTCGGGGATCCCGGCGCTCGCCTCGGCGTTGAGGACTGAGCGACCCTTCAGGCTCGAGGTGGCGGGCGTCGCCGCCTGCGCCATCGCCACACCGACGAACAACGACAACCCAGCGACCGCGGTGATGATCTTTCGTGTCATGTTCTTCCTCTTTCGTTCGATCTCGTGATGGTTGATGGTCAGAGAGGCCAGACATGCCAGCTGCGTTTGCCGACCGCGCGGAGCCCCTGCGTTCGAGCAGCTCCACCGGGCTCGGAGCATCAAGCCAGCTCGCGGGTCATGTGCCCCTGTGTGCTGCATGGCCAAAGAGCACCCGTCGTGCCAGCCGCGTTCTCCGCTGGGCCAGCGCGCGCCGCGCCCTCTCGCCGCGCCAACGTGAGGCCGCGGCCGCTCGGCGGCCGTATTCAGCCGCGGCCGGCTTGCGTGTTCGAGCAAACCATCGCGCGCAACCCTTTGCTCGGATTGTCGCGTTCGAAACAACGATCTCCCCGCTCGTGGTGAGGATACGGCAGGACAGGCGAGCTCAACCCGCGCAGCCGGGCTGGCTGCGGCGTGCGAACATCGCGGACACACGCGGGGCAGCGCTCCCGTACCTGCCGCGGCGCCGCGAGCTCGGCCGCCGGCCGCGCCATTCGGCACGCCGCGTGCCTCGGCCCCTGTCCATCAAGGATGCCCAGTCATGGAAGCATCGCTGACCAGGAGGAGTGAAGATGCGCGGTACGCTGTTATCGGTGTTCGTGTTGTCGATGCTGCCCGCCTCCACGGCGCTCTGGAGGAGCGCGGCCGCGGAGGCGGTGGACGGCAGAGCGGGGGCGTTGGTCGAGGCCAATGAGCCTGATCCTTCGCAGGCCAGCGAGGCCGAGATGGCGGGCGTCGAGGGGGACTCGGTCGCCTCGTGCGTCGCCACCTGCCCGAAGGGCGATAAGGTCGTCACGTGTCCTGATGGAGTGTGTCAGTGTCACTGTGACGATGGCGGTCGCCCGGTCTGTAAATGCGAATGAGCGCGCGCCGAAGGCGCGTTCATGGCGAGGTGTAGATTCGTGATACGGGCTCATCCGCCGGGCAGGCGAGCGAGGCGTACGGAGGTACGCCGCTGCGAGCCGAACGACGCGGATGAGCCCGTGGCGCACGAAGGCGAACGCGAGCAGGGCCGGCGGCGCTCGGCTCTACGAGCCGCCCCTCTTCTGGTACGTCCCGACGAGCTCGACACGCGCGAGGACGTGTCCTTCCATCGCCTTCTCGAGCTCCACCTTCGTGAGCCCGCCTCGCGGGGGCAGCACCGTGTCGAGCGCATACAGCTTGAAGAAGTAACGGTGCTTGCCGATCGGCGGGCACGGGCCGCCGTAGCCGGCGCGCTTCCAGTCGTTCCTTCCCTCGAGCGTGCCTGTCGGCAGATCGGCCTTGTGCGCGCCCTCGGGCAGGCCGCCGGCGTCGGGCGGGATGTTGTAGAGCACCCAGTGGACCCACGTCGTCTTGGGGGCGCGTGGATCGGGCGCGTCCGGGTCGTCGACGATGAGCGCAAGGCTCCTCGTGCCGCCGGGGATACCCGACCAGGAGAGCGCGGGCGACGCGTCCTTCCCCTCGCAGGTGTGCACGATCGGGATCACGTCGCCATGGTGGAAATCGGGAGATTGTAACGAGAGCATCGGTTCACCTCGCCCAGCGCGCTTCGCTCTGCGCGCGCGATGCAGCCGGCGTCACACGCCGGAGGGGTAGGTCTCCGGCGGCTCCTTCTCGGCCCGCGGCGCGAGGTGCAGCGGCCGGACGGCCTGTGACTCGTCGACGAAGAGGAGCGCGTCGTAGCGGCGCGGCAGCACCGTCGGCACGTAGTTCCCGTACCCGTCGTACTCGGGGTGGTAGACGACGCCGACGGCGCGGTGGCCGCGCCAGGCCAGCGACTCCTCCGGCAGCCGCCCTGGCTCGAAGATCAGCAGCTGATCCCGGCCGCCCGCCTCGTGCAGCAGGTCCTCCCAGCTCTCGGGCCGCCCGACCGGCAAGCGCATCACCTCCATCGGCGCGTCCCACGCCCGGGCGGCGATCACGGTGCCGCGGTGGGCGCCGAAGGCGACCAGCGCGACGCGCTCCTCTCCGTGGCGCTCGCGGGCGAGCTGGCCGAGGCTCACCTCGCCCCGCTCCGCCATGTCGGTGAAGCGCGCGTCGCCGATGTGCGTGTTGTGCGCCCAGACGATCGCGCGGCCGCGCGGGCCGTGCTGCTCGATCAGCCGATCGAGCGTATCGGCCATGTGCCCATCGCGGACGTTCCACGACGCCGTGTCGCTGCGCACCATCGCCCGGTAGTAGGCCTCTGCGTTCTTGACCACGAGCGCGTTCTGCTCGGCGACGAAGTGCCCGTCGCGCCCGTCGGCGCCGAACTCCGGCGCTCTCTTGCGCACCTCGGCGAGCAGCTTGACGGCCTCCGCCTGGCACGACTCCGGCACGAGCACCGTCGCCCGGGCGTACTCCTGGGCGTCGTCGGCATACGGCTCGAAGCAGCGCAGCGCGCGCCGCGCGGCCGGCAGCGCGTCGGGGGCGGCCCCCTCCAGGTAGCGCATGACCTCGCGGAGCGAGTCCCAGAGGCTGTAGACGTCGAGCCCGTAGAAGCCGACCCGCTGCTCCTCGGGCCGACCCTCGTTGTGCCTGCGCAGCCACTCGACAAGGTCGGCGACCTCCTCGTTGGCCCACATCCAGGTCGGCCAGCGATCGAAGGCGCGCAGCACCGCGCGGGCGCTGCTCCCCGCGTCCGCGTAGCCCTTCACATAGCGGTTGACGCGGTAGCAATCGGGCCAGTCGCCCTCGACCGCGATGAAGGAGGCCCCCGCTTCGACGATCAGCCGCCTGGAGAGCGCTGCCCGCCACGTGTAGAACTCGCGCGTCCCGTGCGTCGCCTCGCCCAGGAGCGCGCAGCGCGCGCCGCCGATGCGCTCGATCAACGGGTCGAGATCGGCCGAGGAGCGCAGCGGCCGAGCCAGCGCGCGGAGCGCGGCCACGAGGTCGGGCGTCGCGCGCGTCCGCGGCTCGATGATGCGTCGCAGTCGAGCCATGATGGGATCCTCCTGGGGCGCGGCGGCGAAACGGCAAGCTCGCGCGGGGCAAGGGCGAGCGCGCAGGCCGCCTGGCGGCGGAAGAAGGGCCGTCCGGCGCCGTTGCGCCCGCGCCTCCGCCGGCACATCGCCGCCGGAGCCCGGTTCGTCCTCCGACGACGAGCAGACGACCAGACTCTGCGTCAACGCGACGCGACGAGAAAAGTCTCGCCAACGAGTGTCGCTTCCTCGGAGCACCCGCAGGTGCGCGCTTTCGCGAGGTGTTCCCGGAGACGATCCGGATCACATCGACTACAAACTTGTTGAATATTTGCATTCCGACCAAACGCTGCCCGCTTCGGTCGTACGATTCCCAGCGATAAGCGTGATCGAACTGCCCTCCGCTGGGAATGGGCATCTGGTGATGTCGTTCCGGCCAGCCTTCTCCCAACCTCTCCCGCTAACCGCCCTCCTCCCCTGTTCGTCGCGTGCGGTCCGAGCGACAGCCCCGAGACCACCGGCTCCGAGGCTCTTCCCTCCGGACCCGGCTGGACCGGAGGCGTCGTCCGGGTCCTCGGCTTGACGGCGAAACGGCGAACGACTCGCGCCGCGCCCTGGAACCTCTCGTTCACGTGCCATTGGCATAGTCAGCGCGCAAATTCGCACACGTTACGAAAGCATCGTCACCAACGCGAAAAACGCAAAAAAACTTCCCTGTCGTCTGCTATAGATACGGCGGTTTGCCCGCGTGTCACGTACTGCGTGTCAGGGACCGCGTGTCGCATTCCGCCACTGCACTCGAAACATGGAGGCCTTCATGTCTGTCCGTTCTCGTGCCTCTCGCAAAATAACCGCTCTCGCGATCCCCGTCCTCGCCCTCTTGAACTTCCCTGGCTGCGCTTCAGAAGTAGGATCCGGCGGCGCCGGGGGAGATGCTTCGGGCTCGGGCGGCGGGACACCGAGCGGGAGCGGGGGGGTCACCACGGGCGCAGGCCCCGCGACCAGCGGTGCTTCCACGACCAGCGGAGGCGCCAGTACGGGCGGCGGCGCTGCTGCGACGAGCGGAGCCGGCACGGGCGGCTCCCCGGCTGGCGCGACCAGCGGGACTGGCGAGGCCAGCGCGACCAGCGGGACTGGCGGCGGCGACTTCACGTGTGTCCTGCCCACGTTGCCCGAGCCGAGCGGTCTGACCGAGGTCAACCGGAAACTCCCGGATCCGTTTACGTTCTTCAACGGAACGAAGGTCACGACCAAGGAGCAGTGGGAGTGCCGCCGCAAGGAGATCCTGGCGATGGCGGCCAAGTACCTTTACGGTCCGGTCCCCCCCGAGCCGGATGAGGTGACCGGAACCGTATCCGGAGGTACCGTCTCAATCACCGCCAAGGCAGGTGGAAAGACAGAGACCTTCTCGGCGAGCATCAGCGGATCCGGCAGCGTGATCGCCCTCAAGTTGTCGGGTGGGATCTTCCCGTCAGGCCATAAAACGCTGTCGTTTGGAAGCGGCTTCGAAGGCAAGATACGAAATCTTTTCGGCCTGTCCGAGGTCAACACCAACATCGCCAACGGGTGGATGATTGACCGGGTGATGGACGTGCTGGAGCAGAACCCGGGCAGCGGACACGATCCCACGAAGGTGATGGTGTCGGGGTGCTCCGGGTGTGGAAAGGGTGCTTACCTGGCGGGTGTCTTCAGTCGTGCACCGGTGGTTGTCATCGTGGAGTCGGGCGGTGGTGGTGTAGCCAACCTGCGCCAGGCGGAGTGGTTCAGGCACGGTGAAGGTGGTTCTGTCTGGCAGTGCTCGGATGCCAAGCCTCAGAGCATCGACAACCTCGAGGACAACGGTATCTGCGGACCCTGGGTGACCAGCGCGGCCCGCTGGCTCCGAAGCGACCCCTCGAAGGTGTACAACCTCCCCTTCGATACGCATATGCTCCTGGCGACCATCGCTCCACGGCATCTGGTGCACTTCACGAATGCCAACGGCAGGAACTCATGGTGCCACCTGGGCGGGACCTGTGAGGCGCTCTCCGCATGGGCGGCAAAGCCGGTGTGGAAGGCGCTCGGCGTCCCAGAGCGCATGGGCTTTCAGATGTACAGCGCAAACCACTGCGGCGCCTCGGGCTCTCAGACCGCCCTTGCAGGCGAGATGTTCAAGCGAGCGTTCGAGGGCAATACCAGCGCAAACACGGACGTGATGGGCATCCTGGACAATGGTGTTCAGCAGCCGGTCAGCGAATGGGAAGACATGTGGATTGACTGGGATATGGATACAGTGCTGCAGTAGCGGTGCCCTTGGGGGGTATAAGCGCCGTTCTGGCCTTGCCCCCCCCATTCGGCGTGATTTCCGCGCTGCACGTGAACGACCCGCCGCCGTTCTCGATGCGCTTGCAGCTGCTGACCGTGTTGCAGACGCCGCGCGGGGACATCCAGAAGTATTTCTCCATCCAGCCCTCGATCTCGTCCCGCGAGCTGCGCTCGTTCTCCGGAGCGGGCTCCTCCCGCTCGACGGTATCCCCGCTCGCGATGATGGCGCCGGTGTTCGAGGCGAAATTTGGCCCGGAGACCTTGTAGTCCCCTGGTCGAACGGCGATGATCTCGATCTCGGTGATCTCCTGGCCCTGGAGCGGGCCGCGCCCCTCCGCCAACGTGAGCAGGTGGGCAGGAGCCTCCCAGCGGTACGTCGCAACTCAAACGCTAGTTCTCGAACGGTCCGGGGATGTTCGGACCGGGCGCAAGCAGCTGGCTGCCGTCCATCAGCCACACCGCCATCAGGTTCTGTGCGGCGTTGTTCCACAGCACGTCTGCCGTGCCATCGAAGTTGAAATCAGCAGCGCCCTGCGCGGGCACCCACCCAGCGCCGATGGGTCCGGGGATGTTCGGACCGGGCGCAAGCAGCTGGCTGCCGTCCATCAGCCACACGGCCATCAGGTTCTGTCCGGCGTTATGCCACAGCACGTCCGCCATACCGTCGACGTTGAAGTCGAACGCCGTGATGGTGACCCACCCGTCTCCGTTCGGTCCGGGGATGTTCGGCCCCGGCGCGAGCAGCTGCGCGCCGTTCATCAGCCATACCGCCATCAGGTTCCGTCGGGCATTGTTCCACAGCACGTCCGCCATACCGTCGGCGTTGAAGTCGGCCGTGGAAGAGGCGGTCCATCCGTCTCCGATCGGTCCGGGGATGACCGGCCCCGGCGCAAGGAGCTGGCTGCCGTTCATCAGCCACACGGTCATCAGGTTCTGGCGGGGATTGTTCAAGACCACGTCATTCATTCCGTCAGAGTTGAAGTCGGCGGCGCTCGTTACAGCCACCCACCCGTCTCCGATCGGTCCGGGGATGACCGGCCCCGGCGCAAGGAGCTGGCTGCCGTTCATCAGCCATATGGCAACCAGGTTCTGTGGGCTGTTGTACCAGAACACGTCCGCCATGTGGTCCTGGTTGAAATCACCAGCCGAAATCGCCGCCCACCCATCACCTATCGGTCCGGAGATGACCGGCCCCGGTGCAAGGAGCTGGCTGCCGTTCATCAGCCACACGGCCATCAAGTTGTGGCGAGTGCGCTGCCAGAGCACGTCCACCATGCCGTCGTTATTGAAGTCGGCTGGGTAGATGGTCTTCCACCCGTTGCCGTCCGACCGCGGTACCGCCACGCCGGGCGACGGGCTCTGGCCTTCGAAATGAGGACCACTTGCTTCGCGCTCGGCGCCAAACGCGCAGGCCCACATGGCACATAGTACAGAGATTGTACCCATGAGATTGGCCACCATGACGAGTCTCGTGCCCCCGCCTTCCTTTAGCGTTCGTGCACTGGCTCCAAGCGGTCCATATTTGCCGGAATAGCCGACGCGCAAAGATGACGCCGTCGCTCCTGTGCGCGTACTGTGCGTCGCCGTGGCCGCGCGATCATCTCTCACCTGCGACCACTCGCGCCGAGCGGTGCGTTGCATCGACATCAGAAAAGATGGTGCAAGGCGGCCGGCAACGCCACCCGAGCCACGATCGCGGTGTGCAAGCAACATGGTGAAGCGACTGCGGCAGTCCGGCGCGGCTCTTCTGGAGGTAGCAGATCTCGACGAGCGTCGGCCACAGCTCGAGCGAGCCCTTGAACTGGCTGATCACGTCGTCGACGATGCGGACGAGGTTCTGCTGGAAGAAATCGGGCTCGAACCCGTAAAAGGTCTTCTCGAGGGGCACGGCGAAGCGGCGCAGGGCGTCGGCGCGCTCGTGATTCACCGTCGCGGCTGCAGCGCCCAGCACCCGCGCATGGAGCGCGGTGATCCGCCCGAGGAGCCGGTCGCAGTCCTCCGCGGTCACCTCGCCGCCGTAGTCGTGGTTGGCCGGGACGTCCGCGACGCGCCTGCCCAGCACGTCGACCATCGCGATCGCGGGGCGACACGTACGGGGACGGGAGCGCGCTGCCCGCGCTCGTCGTGCTCCTCATCCCGTACCTGCTCCGAGACTGGTTGGGGTCACGAGCCAGCCCGGAGGCTCTCTCCCGGGGCTTGACGTTCTCGAAGCGTTTGGATTTCCTTCTCTCCCATGAGCGTCATGAATTCAGCCGCCGGAACTTCCGGCCAAGGCGGGAGAGCCCGGGGGTCGGTCCGGTTGTGGCTCGGCCGGCTGACGTTGATGACCGCGGTCTCGTCGTTCGTCGCGTGCGGTTCGGGCGATGGGCACAGCGCCAGCGCGGGCGACACGGTCACGGTGGGCTCGGGCGGCCCAACGAGCGGGGCCTCCGGCGGCTCGTCGGGAGGTCTGAGCGGAGGCAGCGGTGGCGGCGGGGCGGGGGAGGGCGGCTCGGGCCGAGACACGGACCCTGGCGCGACGTCGGGGGCTTCCACCGGGGGCGCCGGGGGTTCCGGAGAAGGCGGCGCTGCAGATTGCGAGAGCGGCCCGGAGGCGCTCGAAGGCAGCGTCTATCAAGGCGATCTGCTCATCGCGTCGGACGCGGACGCCCTCGCGGCGCGCGCTTACTCCACGATCAACGGCACGATCTCGGTCCGCTCCGATTTTGCCGGAACGCTCGACTTGCCCAGCTTGCTCGAGGTCGGCGGTATCCGAGCCGAGGGCAGCGCCTCGAGCGGGGAGCTGGTCACGGCGCAGATCAAGGCGATCCGCATGCCGAACCTGGCGCGAGTTCGCGGAACGTTGTGGATCTACCTGGCGTTCGAGCTGCTGGAAGCCGATTTTCGCAAGCTCGAGGCCGTCGACGAGCGGCTCTGGATCCATCGAAACCCGGAGCTCGCGACGCTGCGGCTCGATGCCTTGCGCAGCGTGGGCGAGGACGTACAGATCACCGACGACTTCAAGGTTCCGGCATGCGCTCTCGAGAGGATCGAAGCCAACCTGACGGCGGCCGGCATCACCAGCATGAACATCTCCGGGGGCCTCCAGGAGACCGGCTGTGAATGCAGGCTCGTCTGCGGGCAGGGGCGCTGCTTGTAACGCGCGTCGAGCCGTGGCCGAGCCGAGAATGTGAGCCATCGTCATGAGGCAGGTGCGCGAGTTCCTTCGATCCGTGTGGTCCGAGCCACGAGCACCGCACCCCCCTCGACGCGTCCGGATGGACTGGGTGCTCGTGGCCGCCTTCGCCGCGCTCGGGTGCCTCGAGGTCGCGATCCGGCGCGACCTGCCGTGGCGGATCGCTTCGCTGGTCCTTTGCATCGGGCTCTTGCCGACGCTGCTCTGGCGGAGGACCAGGCCGCTGCAGATGGTCGTGATCGCGTTCGGCGTCCTCATGGCGATACAGCTCGCCGTGATGGCGACCGGCAGCGCATCGCCGGGGCTCTACGCGATGGTCTACATGGTGCTGCTGCCCTATTCGTTGTTCCGGTGGGGTACGGGGCGTGAAGCGATGATCGGGCTGCCGATCATGGTGACCTCGGCGGCGCTCGACATGATCCGCTCTCATGCCAGGACCGGCGATGTCATCGGGGGCTACGCCGTCCTGCTCTCCACGATGGCGCTCGGCGCGGCCGTGCGCTACCGGGATGGCGTGCGCCTGCGAGAGCTCGATGAAGCCAAGCTGGCCGAGCGAGAGCGGATCGCCCGCGACCTGCACGACACCGTGGCCCACCATGTATCGGCGATCGCGATCCGCGCGCAGGCTGGCCTGGTCGCCGCGTCGGCGCGCCCCGAGGCTCCCGTCGACGCGCTCCGCGTGATCGCGGACGAGGCGTCTCGCGCCCTCGGCGAGATGCGCGCGATGGTCCGGCTCCTGCGTCGCGGCGAGTCGGCCGAGCTCGCGCCGAGCCCGCGGGTCGCCGACCTCGGACGGCTCGCGGGCGCGTCCGCCACAGGGGCTCCCGTCGAGGTGAAGTTGACCGGGAGCTTCGATGACCTGCCATCGTCGGTCTCCGCCGCGATCTTTCGCCTCGCGCAGGAGGCGATCACCAACGCTCGCCGGCACGCTCGCCACGCGACCCGGATCGACGTGGAGGTCACGGCCGACGAGACGTCCGTGCGCTTGCGGGTCACCGACGACGGCCAGGGGGCCCACGCCGGCCATTCCACGTCGGCGGGATACGGGTTGGTCGGCATGATCGAACGAGCGACGCTGCTCGGCGGTACGTGCCACGCGGGCCCGGGCCCACGGCGCGGCTGGACGGTGACGGCCGTGCTGCCTCGGAATGGACGGACAACATGAGCATTCGCGTCATCGTCGCCGACGATCAGGAGATCGTCCGCACCGGGCTCACCATCCTCCTCGACGCCCAGCCTGACATCGCGGTCGTGGGCGTCGCCGACGACGGAAACAAGGCCGTCGAGCTGGCGCTCGCCCTCCGTCCCGACGTGTGCCTGTTCGACATCCGCATGCCCGGGATCGACGGCATCGAAGCTACCCGACGGCTCGCCGGCCCGACCGTCGACCGCCCTCTGGCGGTCGTGGTGATCACCACCTTCGATCATGACGACTACGTGGTTTCTGCCCTCAAGGCCGGCGCCCGCGGCTTCTTGCTGAAAGACGCTGGTCCCGAGCTGCTCGCGCAGGCCATCCGCGCCGCCGCGAGCGGCGACGCCTTGATCGCGCCGCGTGTCACCGCCCGCCTGCTCTCCTCGTTCGTGGCCTCTCGCCCCCAGCTGCCACGAGCACAGCCCGGGGAGGCCCTCACCGCCCGCGAGGAGGAGGTCCTGCTCATCGTGGCCCGCGGTCGAACCAACGCCGAGATCGCCGACGAGCTCCACATCAGCCTGAGCACCGTCAAGGCGCACGTCGCCAGCCTCATGACCAAGCTCGGCGCGCGCAATCGGGTCGAGATCGCCATCTGGGCGTACGAGACCGGTCGCGTCCGCGACTGACCCGTCGGCCCGGGACCAGGTGGCGGCGCACCTGGCCGAAAGTACGATCGGCCCATCGGGCAATCGGCCGACCCGGATCCGCCATTTGCGCCAATTGCGAGGCAACGAGGGCCGTCCCTAGCTTGGCGGCATGACGAACGAGAGCACCACGACCCCCTCGGCGAAGCGAGACTGGCTCGTACCCGCGCTTCTGCTCGGCCTCAGCGCGGTCCCCGTGGTGGCCGGCGCCTTCCGCCTGGCCGAGCTGAGCGTCGGCGCCAAGGTCACCCCGGACAACGCCCGCTTCTTCGCTGCGCCCGTGCCCATCGTGCTGCACATTCTCAGCGTCAGCGCATTCTCGGTCCTGGGTGCGTTCCAGTTCTCCTCGGGCTTTCGCCGCCGCAAGCCTCGCTGGCATCGCGCGGCGGGGTGGGCCGTGGCCCCGTCGGGGCTCGTCGCTGCTGCCTCGGGTCTGTGGATGCAGGCGTCTTACGAGCTCCCCCGGGGGGACGGCGACGCCCTCGCCGTTCTCCGGGTGCTGTTCGGCTCTGCCATGTTCATGTCGCTCGTGCTCGGCCTTGTCGCCATCTCGCGGCGCGACTTCGTCCGCCACGGCGCGTGGATGCTGCGAGGCTACGCGATCGGCCTGGGCGCGGGGACTCAGGTGCTGACCCACATGCCGTGGGTGCTGCTCTTCGGCGCGCCGGGCGAGGGCGTCAGAGCGGTCCTGATGGGCACCGGCTGGGTGATCAACGTCGCCGTCGCGGAGTGGATCATCCAGAGGAGAGCTACATCTCTTCGGAAAGAAAAACAGCCGAGCGCCCAACGGCGCCCGGCTGTCGTTCCCTCGATCGCTCGACTTATCGGATCCAGCGATTGACGATGTTTTCGTACAGCTCTTGCTGACCGCTCGTGAGCTTGATCTCACCACCAGCGTTGCCGATCTCGGCCAGCTGCTCGAGCGTCAGCTTGCCCTGCTCGAACTCGGCGCCCTTGCCGCCGTCGAAGGACGCGTAACGCGCCTTGCGCATCGCCTCGAGCGGCGACTTGCGGATCAGGTCATCGGCGATGAGGAGCGAGCGGGCGAACACATCCATGCCGCCGATATGCCCGTGGAAGGTGTCGACGAGGTCGGTCGAGTTGCGGCGGCGCTTCGCGTCGAAGTTGACGCCGCCGCCCTGGAACCCACCGCTGCGGAGCAGGATGAGCATCATCTCGACCGTCTCGTTGATGTTGTAGGGGAACTGATCGGTGTCCCACGCGTTCTGGTAGTCGCCCCGGTTGGCGTCGATGCTGCCGAGCATGCCGTTGTCCGCGGCCACCTGCATCTCGTGGTCCATGGTGTGGCCGGCGAGCGTCGCGTGGTTCGTCTCGAGGTTGAGCTTGAAGTCCTTGTCCAGGCCGTGCTCGCGCAGGAACCCGATCACGGTCTCGGCGTCGAAGTCGTACTGGTGCTTGGAGGGCTCCATGGGCTTGGGCTCGATGAAGAAGACACCCTTGAAGCCGCGCGAGCGCGCGTAGTCGCGGGCCATGGTCAAGAAGCGAGCGAAGTGCGCCTTCTCGCGCTTCATGTCCGTGTTCAGCAGGCTCATGTACCCTTCGCGGCCGCCCCAGAACACGTAGTTCTCACCGTTCAACGCGATGGTCGCGTCGAGGGCGTCCTTGAGCTGGGCGCCGGCGTAGGCCAGCACGGAGAAATCCGGGTTCGTGGAGGCGCCGTTCATGTACCGCGGGTTGGAGAACAGGTTCGCCGTGCCCCACAGCAGCTTGACGCCCGACTGCGCCTGCTTCTGCTTGGCGTACTCGACGATGCTCTGGAGGCGACGCGACGTCTCGGCGCGGTTCTCGCCCTCCTCCACGAGGTCGATGTCGTGGAAACAGTAGTGCGTCGCGCCCAGCTTGGTGATGAACTCGAAGTTCGCGTCCATCTTCATGCGAGCGCGGGCCAGCGCGTCCTTGCCCTCGTCCCAGGGGAAGTAGATCGTCCCCGGGCCGAACGGATCGTGCCCGCGCCCGCAGAACGTGTGCCAGTAACACACGGCAAACTTGAAGTGATCCTTCATGGCCTTGCCGGCGACGACGCGGTTGGCGTCGTACCACTTGAAGGCGAGGGGGTTGTCGGACTCAGGCCCCTCGTAAGGGATCTTGCCAACACCCGGGAAGTACTCTCTGTCGCCAGTGACAACGGTCATAAACGGATCTCCAGCTCGTGGTTTGCGTGTGCCTTAGTTCAGAGGGCGCTTTCGACAACGGTGTCCGCGGGGTAAACCCCAGGGCTCTGGTCTCCGGGCCAGGGTGGAGGCGCATCTCCACGCCCGCGCTGGGCTTCCAGGCATGCTGCGTTTGTTGTGGCTCCGGCGCTCCTCAAGTCAGGTGAACCACCGGCGCGCATCAATTGCGCGCGTGGCGGAATCGGCGGGCTTGCAATAACATGGTGCCGGGTCGGAGGCTAGGGTAGGTCTCCGGCGCGTCGCACCGCTGACTCTGGCTAGCTGTGCCGCGTCAACCTCCCCCGCACGGACGAGCCGCGAGACCTCACCGAGGTTGCCTGCGCTGCCCTCGCTGGATCCGTCAAGGCGCTCGTGCTGCCGTCCCCTGCGACGCCGGCCGTGTTGAGCGGGCCGGTCCACGGCGGCGGTGTCTTACAGCGACATGGCATTCAAGCGCATGGCGGCGGAACTTCGACGTGGGCGGCGCCCGGGAGGGGCCAAGCCCTGCGCGTCCGTCGCTTCGCGAGGCAAGGACTCGCCCGCATGGGCTGCCGCCAGCCGCGTTCGCACGGACGCTTCGCTCACCTACCAGGTCAACGTGTGCGTGTCAACGCTCGTCAGGACCGGCGTGACGGGGGGCGGTCGGTGGTCTGGAGCGGGCGAGACTGCGGCCATCGCGGCGGATCGCGAGCGACGGTCGGCGCCGCAAGCGCGTTGCCCAGGGGCGCCTCGGGTGGCGCAGGAGGCCTTGCCGAGCCGCCGGGCCCCCTCACCGGGGGCCTGCGGGAGGAGCCTGGGACTCCTCGCGCGGCGGTCGGTGAGGGGATGTCCGCCATCGATGGCTGTTCTGGTCCAGGGTGCTGGCGTGGTGTCCTGGCCGGCGAGATCTCCGCACAGGACGCTGAGGGCCGCGGCGCGTTCCTCACCCGCCTAGCGGAGATTCCGCCCCATGAGCGGCCGGCTCGCGCGGTAGCGTGACGAGATGTCGAGACGAACCATGCGAGTCATCTGGTCTTTGGTTCTTATCACCTTGCCCCCGGGCTGCGCTGGCGAGTCGGGCGGTGAGGTGTCGAGCAGCGGCGGAGGCGCATCGAGCGGGAGCGGGGGAGGCGCATCGAGCGGGAGCGGGGGAGGAGCGTCGAGCGCGAGCGGGGGAGGAGCGTCGAGCGCGAGCGGGGGAGGCGCGTCGAGCGGGAGCGGGGGAGGAGCGTCGAGCGGGAGCGGGGGAGGAGCGTCGAGCGCGAGCGGCGGCGGGGCGTCGAGCGCGAGCGGCGGCGGGGCGGGCGGGGATCCGGGCCCAGGCGCGTGCGGCGTCACCCGCGACCGCATCCGCATCACCCAGGTCGACGTCGGGGGCCGCGTGATCAACAACGAGGATGAGGCCGCGCTGAAGCCGCTCGTCATCTCGCCCATACCGTCCGGCGGGTCGCGCCTGGCATGGATGAGCGACGACGGACAGGTCCACGTGCTCGAGCTCGACGCCGATGACAAGGCCGTGGGGCGCTCGTTCGGATTGCCGGCGAACGACTTCGCCGATCTCTACGCGGATGACGACGGCGGCGTGCTGCTGCTCACCCGCGATGCGGAGGGAGGCGGGACGCTGAATTGCGGCACACCCTCGAACCTGTGCGGAACGCCGCCGTCCCCTCCGATCGCCTGTCACGACATGTACATGGTCCGCTTCGACGGCGAGCGCGAGACCTGGGCGACGAAGCTCACGAGCTCGAGCGCCGCGCTGCCGCCCTACTCGACCGGCCCCACCGGGCCCGACGTGACCATGATCTGGTGGTACGCGCACCACGGCCGCATCGCCTTCGACGGCTCGCGTTATGCAGGCTATTTCGGCGCCGCGATCAGCGTCTCGCAAGGCGGGTGTATCAACATCCACCAGGGCGATCGCATGAAGGTCGTCGACGCGAACGGCGCGCTGCAGAGGGACGGCTTCGACTGGGGTTGCAGCCATAGCGGCTACGAGCGCATCCTCTGGGACGACAGCGCCCGGAAGTTCGTGACGGTGTGCAAGACCGACAACAACAACCGCATCGCGTTCGCGCCGAGTTACAAGACCATCTATCCGGTCGATCTCGCCTACTCGAACCTTGGGAACCTCGTCACGGCGGCCGGCGGCGGCTACTGGCTCACGACGAGCAATATCCGCTCGGGCCAGCCGGCGGGCGCGAACGGGCTCGCGGAGGTCCGGCTGCTCCACTTCACCGACGGCGCCCCGGACAAGGACCTCACGATCGCCAGCGACGCGGGCATGAACCACCGCGCTCCGCACCTGGCCGCCTACGGCCGCTCCCGCATGCTCGCGGCCTGGGAGACCACGACGAGGGCCGGCGATATCGCCCGCAACGACGCGGCGCGCGCGCTGTTCCTCCAGACGCGCGATCGCGCCACCGGCGAGGCCGAGGGCGAGCCGCTGGAGGTCGACGTGCTCGGCAATCGTTACCAGGACTTCGTCGCGTTTCCCGACGGGAGCGTGGCCTTCGCCGCGCCCGGCAGCTCGAACACCACGATCCAGGTGCTGCGCATCCTGCCCTGCGAGTAGCGCGCGCCGCGCGGACGACTCGTCACCTCCCCGGCGACCTCGACCGTGGACGGCGGGCCGCGAGCCGGCCTACACACCTGGGGAGATGGGCAAATCGACCTTGACAGAACTGTGGTTCATCGCGCCTTCTGGGCCACCGCGTCGCGCGTCGTGACGGCGGATCGAGCGGGACCCGTATGCGCCATGGAGTGGATCTCTTCGCGACATTGCAGCAGATCGTGCGACGGGCCATGGCGATCGCGCCGCGCGCGCCGCGCGGCAGCCTGCTCCTCTGCGAAGGGCACCGCCTCGTCTACAGGGCGCTCGAAGGGTTCGACACGTTCGCTCGGCAGGGGGTGAACCTCCCGACCGAAGCGGGCCTCGCCACCGCGAGCGGCCCGCGCGCGGCGCCCGAGGCGGCGAGCGGGATGTGCGTTGTCGGCGCACACGCGTGGTATGAAGCGCACCTGCCTCTCGCGATCGCGGCGGAGGGCGCGGTGCCCGCCGGCGCGGGGGTGCTCGTCGCGCCCGTCGTCGTCCGGGGAGCGCCGGCGGGCTACCTCGCGCTGGAGCAGGCGACCCTCGAGCCTCCGCAGGGCGAGCGCCGCGCGATGCTCGAGGTGCTCCTGGACGCCGCCGGGGCCGCGCTGGAGCGGCGCAGGCTCTATGACGAGAAGGCGAGATTGGCACAGGAGATTCGCCTGCTCGAGCAGGTGCTGAACGCGGTGGGCACCACGGTGGAGCCGGACCACCTGCTGGACACGCTCGCCCACGGCATCAAGGGCGTGCAGATCGACCAGCAATGGGCCTCGGTGGAGCTGTGGCTCGTCGAGGACGCCGGCGGCGGAGAGGGCGCCGTGGCCGCTTCGGGCGAGCTGGACGCCCGCGTGTTCCGGGCAGGGCGGTCGGCCCCCATGACGTACTTCCACACCCTGCGCGACGGGGCGGTCGACGCCGCGCGCGGCCTCGGCATCTCCGTGGATTTCCGCCTCGGGCCCCCCGCCGGCCCGGGGGGCCAGCGCGAGATCCTCGAGGACGGCATCCGGCGGGGTGTGGACGGCATCATCATCGCTCCGGGCGCCCCCGAGGAGGCGGAGGAAGGGTTCCGGCGCGCGGCGGAGGCGGGGATCCCGGTGATCGTCGTCGACACGCCGCCGGTGCCGGGCAGCCGGGCCCCTCTTTATATCGGCACGGACAACGTGGCGGCGGGCAGGCTGGCGGGCGAGATGATGCGGCGGCTGCTGCCGAGCGGCGGGGTCGTGGCGTCGCAGCGGCCCACGAAGGACGCGATCAACACGCGCGAGCGCATCGAGGGGTCCTGCGCGGCGATGGAAGGGGCCGAGTTCACCGTGCTGCCCCCCCACGAGGACAGCGACCACGACCTGGAGCTCGGGACGGAGCTCGCGCGGGCGGCCCTCCAGCGGCGGCCGGACATCGCCGGCGCCTTCGGGGTGGCGGCCGGCGGCGGGCCGGCATGGGGCCGCGCCGCGAGGGAGATCGGCAGGGACGGAGAGCTCAAGATCGTCGCGTTCGATCTCTTCTCCGCGACGGTCGCGCTGCTCCGCCGGGGCGCGATCCACGCGACGATCGTGCAGCGCGAGTACGACATGGGGTACCGCGCCGCCGAGATCGTCCACCGGATGATCACCCGGGGCGTCGAGCCGACGCTCGCGGAGCTGCCGGCCTCGCGCATCATCCACACAGGCGTCGATTGCGTCACCCTCGAGCACACGCCGTGGTCCACGACGCTCAGCGATCACCTCGCGCTCGACGCGGCCCGCCGCGTCGCGAGCCGGGGCGTCGAGGGCGACGCCGCCGGCCGGCCGATCGAGGTGCTGTTGATCGGCGTGGCGGCGCGCAGGGAGCCCGTCGTCGAGGAGCGCGTGTCCTTCTCGCCGCGCTCGCTGGTCGGCCGGGTGCTCGACGCAGGCCGCCCGCTCGTGATCGATCCGGCCGGGCACGGCGGGCGCGAGGACGCCTCGCTCCTCCGCGGGCACGCCGGCGCGCGGACGCTCGTCGGGGTGCCGCTGCGGGCGCGGGGCAGCGTGGTCGGCGTCCTCGTCCTGAGCAGCGAGCGTGAGGACGCCTGCGGGAGCGACGACGTGCCGTTCCTCGAGCGCGTGGCGGGCACCGCGGCCGTGGCCATCGAGAACGCCCGGCTGTTCAGCCGGATCTCCGAGCGGACCGCCGAGCTGGAGCGGGCCAACCAGCTCCAGGAGTCGATGCTCCGGACGATCCATGAGCTGTCGAGCCCCGTGGTGCCGATCGCCGATGGAATCCTGGTCATGCCCGTGGTGGGCACGATGGATGCCCAGCGCTCGAGCCGCTTCATCGCGTCGCTGCTGAAGGAGATCCACGAGCACGACGCGCAGGTGGTGCTGATCGACGTGACGGGGATGGGGGTGGTCGACGCCACGGCGGCGAACCAGCTCGTCCGGGCGGCGCAGGCGGCGGCGCTGCTCGGCGCGGAGGCGGTGCTCGTCGGCGTGACCGCGGGGGCGGCGCAGATGATGGTCGCCCAGGGCCTGGACGTCGGCGCGATGGTCACGCACGTCGACCTGGCGCGCGGCTTCCGGTACGCCCTGGCGAAGACCGGCGGCCGCATCCTGTATAAGCGCTGACGGCGGCGGCCGCCGATCAGGCCGGCGCGAACGGACGGCTCAAGCCGCGCTCTCGACAGGCCGGAGCTTGCTCTGCTCCGCGCCGGCGCTCGCGTCGACGCGCGCGGCGAGCATCGGGCGGAACGCGGCGCGGTACGCGAAGGCGAGGTAGAGCTCGAGGGCGAGGACGAGCCCTGTGACCGGGTTCGCCGGCGCGAGGAACGTGTGGAAGGCGACGATGTTCACGATGACGGGCGCGAGGAGCGCGAGCGCGAGGGGCACGTAGCGGTTCGAGAGCAACAGCGCGCCTGCGACGACCTCGGTGCCCTTGATGAGCGGGAACATGTACCCCGTCGCCGCGAGCGCGCCCGCGAAGCTGGCCGCGGCCTCCGGGGCCGGGGGCTGCGGCAGGAACTGCAAGAAGCCGTTGAGCCCGAACACGAAGAACACGAGCCCTTGCAGGATGCGGGCGGCGGTGGGGGCGAAACGCTTGACGTTGTTCATGATGAGCCTCGCTGAGGTGTGGCGGGCTCTCCCGATCGGAGCGCCCGCGCCTTTCCTGATGCGCCCTCGCGGCGCCCGGTGCTATCGTGCAACGGCTCAACTCAACGTTGCGCTGGCGCAACCTGGCGAGAGCCCCCGATCGGCGCCGTCCACCCCTCGTGAGGTCCTACCATGCCCAGCCCCCGCGCGGCGGCCCGAGCGCGCCCTGCCCGGGCGCCTCAGCTCGATGAGATCGCCGCGTTCGCCAGGGTGGCGGAGCTCGGGTCGTTCACCGCCGCGGCGGAGCAGCTCGGCGTCCCGAAGTCGACGGTGAGCCGCGCGGTGACGCGGCTCGAGGACGGCCTCCAGGTGCGTCTCCTCCAGCGGTCGCCGCGCGCCGTGGCGCTGACCGAGGCGGGCCGTCGCTTCTTCGGCGACGTGGCGCCGCACATCGCCGGTCTCCGCGACGCGGCGCAGGCGCTCGACGCCTATCAAGGGCAGCCCCAGGGCACGATACGGCTGAGCGCTCCCCCGGATGGTGGGGAGTCTTTCCTCGGAGAGATGCTCGTCGAGTTCGGGGCGCGTTACCCGCTGCTGTCGCTCGAGGTCGACATGTCCACGCGCCGGGTGGACCTCTTGCGCGAGGGCTTCGACGTGGCGCTCCGGGCGACGCGCGAGCTCCCGGACTCCTCGCTTGTCGTGCGCAAGCTGCTCGACTCCTACGTGCAGCTCTTCGCTGCGCCGGCGTACCTCGCGCGCCGCGGCCTGCCCCGCGCGTTCGAGGAGCTCGCCGACCACGAGCGGGTGGTGTTCCTCCCCGATGCCCGGCGCGGACAGCAGCCCGTCGACGGCCCCCGCGCGGTGCGCGACGCGATGGCGACCGGGCGCATCGCGACCGACGACTTCCAGCTCATCCGCTCGCTGCTCCGGGCGGGGGGCGGTATCGGGCCGCTCCCGCGCGTCCTCGCCGCGCCCGAGCTGGCGAGCGGCCGCCTCGTCCACGTGCTGCCGGAGTGGTCGCAGCGCGCAGGGACGCTGTACCTCGTCTATCCGAGCGCGCGGCACGTGCCGCGGAACGTGGCGGTGTTCCGCGACTTCGTCCTTGCCTGGGTGAAGCGGCTCGCGTGCTAGGGCGGCACGCGCCTGGTCCGCTCGACCTCGGCCGCCTGGCTCAGGGCGCTCCGCTCGTCAGCTGGTGAGGCGGCCCACGGCCGCCAAGCGCTGCGGCGGACCCGCGCGGCGCGGGCGCTCGCGCCGCGCGCTACAATGGGCGCGGTGTTCATGAGGGAGGTCCTGCGCAACGCGCACTTCGTCGTTGGCATAGATCACGCGGCGAAGCTCGTGAGGATCACGCGGTCCGCGGAGCCATTCGATTCCATCGAGCAGATCGAGCAGAAGTGTCGGGAGGTCACCGCGGCGCTCGCCCCGGTGGATCGGACGGCGATGTCGCTGCTCCTCGATATCCGCGCGGCCCCGGGGCGAAACGATCCGAAGTTCGAAGAGGCGACGCTGCGGCTGCGGACGGCCTCGGTGCGCGGCTTCGAGCGCATTGCCGTCCTGGTGCAGACCCCCGCCGGGGCGCTGCAGGTCCGGCGCCATAACCGCGAGGACGGCGTCGACCGGCTGATCAGCGACGACGAAAGCGAGCTGCTCACCTACCTCGCCGAAGCGCCGCCGTCGCGCCGCCGCTGACCGCGGTCAGGGGGCGGCCGCGCGCCCCGCCTCGGCGGGGGCGCTCAGGGGCTCTATGGGGGGGAGCGAGCCCGAGAAGCGCACGGCGATGATCGCAATGCCGCCGCGGACGATGGCTCGGTGTACCCTCCCGCGCCGTGCGTGCGTTCGAGAGTGCCGTGCTCCACCCGCGCTGGCTCGCAGCCGTCGTCGTGCTCGCCGGCGCCCTGACAGGGGGTGACGCCTGGGCGGAGGTCCAGCGCCTGCGCATCGCGTACGAGGCGCACGACGGCTGTCCCGGCGCCGGGGCGTTCCTGCGCGAGGTGACCGCGCGCACGGACCTCGCCCGCGCCGCCGCGGCGGACGAAGCGGCGCTCGACGTGCGCGTGCGCATCACGTCGAGCGCGGGCAGGAGCCGCGGCCGGATCACGCTCGGCAAAGGCGAGGACGCGCGCGTCCGCGAGGTCGGCGGCGCGACGTGCGGCGAGGTGGTCGCGGCCCTGGCGCTCATCACGGCCCTCCGGGTCGACCCCACCGCGTCTCTCGATCCGCAACCGCCGGCCGTCGGGTTGCGCTCGTCCGAGGCGCCGGAGGCTGGCGAGGCTCGGGATGCCGGCGGGGCGCCAGCGCCGGCCGAGGATCCCGTCGCGGCCTGCCGCCCGCCGCGGATCCCGCCGCTCCTGCGCAGCTGGCCCCCCGGCCTAGCGGCGCAGCGCCGGGCGCGGGGACCTCGCCGCAGCCGCCCGCCGCCTCGCCGGCCCCACCGGCGCCGGCCGCGCGCCCCGCGACCGCGCCGAGCCGCCCGCCGTCGCCGGGGGCCTCGCTCCCTCCGCGGCCGCGACGGCCCGTGGAGCGCCCGTGGACGCTCGGCCTCCAGGGGAGCGCGGCCTCCGGGGTCGCCCCCGAGGCGCTGCTCGGCGGGGGGCCCTTCGTCGAGCTGCGCGCCGATCTGGGCCTCGGCGCGGCGTTCCGCGTCGCTGCCGAGGTGGCCGCCACCGGCGCGGTCGACGCCGGGCCGGGCGGCGCCCTCTTCCTGCGCGGGATCGGCCGCGTCGACGCCTGCGCGGACCTCTTCCGCCCGGCACGCCGGCTCTCGCTCGGGCCCTGCGTGGGCGCGGAGGGCGGCTTCCTTCACGGCACCGGGCTGGTCGGCGAGGCGATCTCCGACGTGGACGAGGGCACCGTCCCCTGGGCCAGCCTCGGGCTCCTCGCGCGCGTGACCGCCTCGCTCGGGTCCCTCGTGCGGATCGACGCGCAAGGTGGACCGGAATTTCCGCTGGTGCGGCGATCGTTCATGTTCGAGCGCCCCGCGCAGCTCATCCACGAGGTGCCCGCGGTCACGTGGACGCTCCGCGTCGGCGCCGGCCTCTCGCTCTGAGCACCGGCCGCAGGGAGCGACGCGCGACGAAATTGTGATCCCGGGGGAGAGACTCGGAGATTGCTACGGCGGGAGGCTTTGCCATGAGACCTTTGAAAGCCGTACCTTCACTCGGCTTCTTCGCGGTGCTCTCGCTCATCGTCGCTGGCTGCGAGATCACGATCGTGGGTGACGACACCGGCGGCAGCGGTGGAGACGGCGGCGGCGTTGGCCACGGAACCACGGTCAGCGTCGGGGAGGGCCCAGGCAGCGGCGGGGGGGATCCCTGTTTCCCCGGCGTCCCGGCGACGTCCCAGATCCCGCGCCTGCTCAACCGGGAGTACGACGCGGCGGTGCGGGATCTGCTGGGCGTGACGGCGCTGGCGAGCGCCGGCGACGGCCCGCCGTCGACGCTGCTCGCCCCCGACTTCGAGGGGGACATGACGGGGGTCGCATGGAATGCCTACCTCGCGGTCGCCGAGCAGATCGCCGCCGAGGTGATCGCCGGGCCGAACAGGTCCAGGTTCGTCCGCTGCGATCCGGCGGCGTCCGGGTGCCTCGAAGAGACGATCATCGACTTCGGTCGCAAGGCCTTCCGTCGTCCTCTGCTCGAGGAAGAGGTGCAGAGCTTCCTGCGGCTCACTGCGGTGGAGCCCCAGGGCACGCCCGACGAGATCGCCGAGGCCATCCTCTTCACCTTCCTCGCCTCGCCCTCGTTCATCCTGCGCCCCGAGCTGGCGGAGGAGCCGGAGGGAAGCGCCGTCAAGCTCTCCAGCTACGAAGTGGCGGCGAGGCTCTCGTTCCTGCTCTGGGACTCCGTTCCAGATGACATCCTGAACGCCGCGGCCGACGCTGGCCAGCTCGCCACCAGGGAGCAGATCCTGGCGCAGGCGCAGCGGATGATCCGGATCCGCGAGAAGACGGCGCCGGTCGTGGTCGCCTTCCACCGTGATTATGCGGAGATTCGCCAGAGCTCGCACTGGGGAGCCCGCGGTCACGACACGACCCTGTACCCCGACTATTCCCCGGACGCGGTCGCTCCCATGATGGCGGAGATGGACGCCCTCTTCGAGGAGGTGGCGTTCGAAGGAGGGTCCTTCGAGGACCTCTTCCTGAGCAACGTCGCGTTCGTCAACGAGGACACCGCGGCGCTCTATGGGCTCGATCCAGCGAATTTCGGCGCGGAGCTGACGCGGGTGGAGCTCGACCCGGCCGAGCGGCCGGGGTTTTTGACCCGCGTCGGGTTCTTGAGCTCCTACTCGTCCTACGCCGCCACGAGCCCGATCCTCCGGGGCGCGTTCATCTCGCGCCTGCTCGGGATCAGCCTGGTGCCGCCGCCTGCCGTGGAGCCGTTGCCCCCTCCGAGCGAATACACGACGCAACGCCAGCGCGTCGAGGCGCTGACCTCCCCGGCGGCGTGCGCCGGGTGCCACGTCCCTTACATCAATCCGCCGGGCTTCGTGCTCGAGAGGTACGACGCCGTCGGCAAGGTGCAGACCACCGATCCGCTCGGCGGCCCCATCGATGGAACCGCCGACGTCCGCTTCGGCATGGACATCACCGAGACGATCGAGACACCGCTCGAGTTGATGAACGAGCTCGCCGTTGCTCGGGCGGCCAAGCATCACTATGCCGAGCGGTGGGTCACCTTCGCCACCGGGCGGCAGCCGAACACGAACGACGTCTGCGACGTCGATGAGCTCGACGCCAAGCTGTCTGTCGATGGTTACACCATTCTCGACCTGCTCGCCGATCTTACCCAGACAGATTCGTTCCGCCTGCGCGTCCGCGGAAACTGAGGAGGGAATACGCCATGACCCGGGCGGCGGTGGGGCGCGGCGCTCGGCGTGACGCGGCGCTCCCTCGAAGCGCGGCCGAGCAGGCCCCACGCTGGCCGCATGTACCGACCGCATCGACGCGGGCGCCGGGCCGACGTGCGCGACGAAATTGTGATCGCGGGGAAGCCCTCCGGGGATTGTATGCCGGGAGGCTTTGTCATGAGGCTCTGGCGCGCCGTATCCTCGCTCTGCTGCTTCGCGGCGCTCTCGCTCGTCGCCCCTGGGTGCGGGATCACGATCCTGGGCAAGGGCACCGACCGCGACGATCAGAGCGGCAGCGGGAGCGGCCGCGACAGCGGCGGCGGCAGCGGCACCACCGCCGGCGTCGGGGGGGGATCGGGCGTCGGAGGCGGGGATTCCTGCGTGCCCGGCATCCCGGTGACATCCCAGATCCCGCGCTTGCTCAACCGGCAGTACGACGCGGTGGTGCGGGATCTGCTCGGCGTGACGACGCTGGAGAGCGCCGGCAACCTCCCGCCGTCCGCGCTCCTCGTCCCCGACTTCGACGGGGACATGACAGAGCCCGCATGGAACGGCTATCTCGCGGCCGCAGAGCACCTCGCCGCCGAGGTGATGGGCGGGCCGAACAAGCAGAGGTTCCTCGCCTGCGATCCGGCGGCGTCCAGGTGCCTGGAGGACACGATTGTCGCCTTTGGTCGCAAGGCCTTCCGCCGTCCTCTGCTCGAAGAAGAGGTGCAGAGCTTCCTGCGGCTCACCGCGGTGGAGCCCCAGGGCACGCCCGACGAGATCGCCGAGGCCATCCTCTTTGCCTTCCTCGCTTCGCCCTCGTTCATCATGCGCCCTGAGCTGGCGCAGGAGCCCGAAGGAAGCGCGATCAAGCTCTCCAGCCACGAGGTGGCGGCGAGGCTCTCGGTCCTTCTCTGGGATTCCATTCCAGATGACATCCTGGACGCCGCGGCCGACGCTGGCCAGCTCGCCACCAAGGAGCAGATCCTGGCGCAGGCGCAGCGGATGATCCAGGACCGCGAGAAGACGGCGCCGGTCGTGGCCCGATTCCATCGTGCTTATGCGGACATTCGCCCGGGGTCGCGCTGGGGAGCGGTAGAACACGACACGACCCGCTTCCCCGACTACTCCCCGGACGTGGTGGCTCCGATGATGGCAGAGATGGACGCCCTCTTCGAGGAGGTGGCGTTCGAGGGGGGGTCGTTCAAGGACCTCTTCCTGAGCAACGTCGGTTACGTCAACAAGGACACCGCTCCGCTCTATGGGCTCGATGCGGCGGATTACGGCGCGGATCTGACGCGGGTGGAGCTCGATCCGAACGAGCGGCCAGGGTTCTTGACCCGCGTCGGGTTCTTGAGCTCCTACTCGCGTTATGACGCCACGAACCCGATCCTTCGGGGCGCGTTCGTCGCCAACAGGCTGCTCGGGATCGACCTGGCACCCGTGCCCGGCGCGAGCGAGGCGCCGCGACCTCCGGGGCCGTTCTCCACGGAGCGTGAGGCCATCGAAGCCATGACCTCCTCGGCGCGGTGCGCCGGATGCCACGGCACGTACATCAACCCGCCGGGCTTCGTGCTCGAGAGGTACGACGCCGTCGGCAAGGTGCAGACCACCGATCCGCTCGGCGGTCCCATCGACGGGACCGCTGACGTGACCTTTGGCGTTGACAACGTCAAGACGATCACGTCACCCATCGAGCTGATGAACGAGCTCGCCGCCGATCCGGCCGCCATGCGCCGTTATGCCGAGCGGTGGGTCGCCTTTGCCACTGGACGGGAGCCGAACGGGAGCGACACGTGTGACGTTCAGGGGCTCAGCGTCAACCTGCTTGTCGACGGTTATACCCTCCTCGATCTGCTCGCCGATCTCACCCAGACGGACTCTTTCCGCCTGCGCGTCACCGGGAACTGAGGCGGGAATACGATAGGACGAGGAGCCTGTTCGCTCGCCTTCGCGCGAACGGCGCAGCGTCGCTCGCTCCGCGGCGCCGTGGCGCGGCCTGGCGGCGGGCTCTTCCGGCGGCTTGAGCGGCGGCACCTCCGCGCGTAAGGTTCGCCGATGAAGCTCCCGTTTGACAACACCTACGCCCGCCTTCCCGACCGCTTCCACGCGCGCGTCGCCCCCGCCCGGGTCCGCGCGCCGCGCGTCGTGAAGGTGAACCGCGCGCTCGCGGAGGTGCTCGGGCTCGACGCGGAGCAGCTCGCCTCGGCGGAGGGGGCGGAGGTGCTCGCGGGCAACGCGCTGGCCGAGGGCGCGGAGCCGATCGCGCTCGCGTACGCGGGGCACCAGTTCGGCAGCTTCGTCAGCCAGCTCGGGGACGGGCGGGCCATCCTGCTCGGCGAGGTCGTGGGCAGGGACGGCAAGCGGCGCGATCTCCAGCTCAAGGGCGCGGGGCGGACGCCGTTCTCGCGGGGCGGAGACGGGCGAGCGGCGCTCGGGCCGGTGCTGCGCGAGTACGTCGTGAGCGAGGCCATGGCGGCGCTCGGCGTGCCGACGACGCGCGCGCTCGCCGCGGTCACGACGGGCGAGCCGGTCTATCGCGAGGAGGTGCTCCCCGGCGCGGTGCTCACGCGCGTGGCCGCGAGCCACATCCGCGTGGGCACGTTCCAGTTCTTCGCCGCGCGGGACGACCGCGAGGCGCTGGCCACGCTGGCTTCGTATGCGCTCTCCCGGCATTACCCCGAGGCGATGGGCAGCGGCAACGACGCGCTGGCGCTGCTCGAGCGTGTCGTCGACGCGCAGGCGTCCCTTGTCGCGCGCTGGCTCGGCGTCGGGTTCGTGCACGGCGTGATGAACACCGACAACACGTCGATCTCCGGGGAGACCATCGATTACGGGCCGTGCGCGTTCCTCGACGAGTACGATCCGGCGAAGAAGTTCAGCTCGATCGATCGGGGCGGCCGGTACGCCTTCGGGAACCAGCCGCGGATCGCGCAATGGAACATGGCGCGGCTCGCCGAGGCGCTCCTGCCGCTCCTGGCCGAGGGCGAGGAGGAAGCCGTCCGCCTGGCGACCGAGCGCGTGGAGCGCTTCTCCGCGCTCTTCGTAGCGGCCCACGCGCGTGTCCTGCGGGCCAAGCTGGGGTTCGCGCGCGAGGAGGAGGGAGATCTCGCGCTCGCCGCGGATCTGCTGGAGCGGCTCGCGTCGAACGGCGTCGATTACACGGTCTTCTTTCGGCGGCTGTGCGCGTCGGCGGCCGATCCAGCGGCCGACGCGCAGGTGGCCGCCCTGTTCGCGGAGCCCGGCGCCTTCCGCGACTGGGCCGAGTCGTGGCGCCGGCGGCTCGCCCGCGAGCAGATCACGCCGGAGGCGCGCGCGAGCGCGATGCGGCTCGTCAACCCGGCGTTCATCCCGCGCAATCACCGGATCGAGGCGCTCATCCAGGCGGCCGTTCTGCGTGACGACTTCGAGCCGTTCGAGACGCTGGTGCGGGTGCTCGAGCGACCGTACGACGATCAGCCGGAGAACGCGCATCTGAGCGAGCCCCCGCAGCTGGACGAGCGCGTGCAATACACGTTCTGCGGGACCTGACCATTCTCGGACAGCGAGGAATCTCAGGGAGTCTCCGTAACGGTCGGTTACCAACGTAAACGTCCACGTTCACGACCACGTAAACGTAAACGTAAACGTAAACGTTAGGATGTGGGAGAACGCGACGGGAAGCTTGGTTAACGCGTAGGAGGGCTGGCGGACGTTTCGGCGGGGTGATAAACTACGGATTCTTCGAGCGCTCGGGCGGCAACCACCCTCCAGCAACCGGCCACCATGAGTCAGAGGAAAGGCAAGCCTCGCCCCGCGTCAGGAAAGAAGGCCGGGCGAGACGCCCGCAAGGACGCCGCGGGCCGCGTGCATCTCACGGTCCTCCGCGACCCCGCGAGCGGGCATGAGCGCGTGGCGCTCAGGAGCCCGGTGTTCCGGGAGGCCTGGCAGAACGACATCGCGGCGGCCGCGGCCAACACGGCGTATGCCGCCCTGCGCGGGGAGCCGAGCGTGGATGGCGCGGTCGAGCTGGCGCGGGACGCGATGGCAGCCACGTCGCGGCTCGCGGCGGGGCTCCTGGCGCGCGCGCCCGATGGCGCGGTGGCGTGCAGGGCGGGCTGCGATCACTGCTGCCATCAATCGGTCGGGGTCACTCCGCCGGAGGCGCTCGCGATCGCCGGCCACCTGAGGTCAACCCTGTCCGACGCGGAGCTCGCGCGCGTGGCTCAGCACGTGTCCGGGTGCCACGATAGGACGCGGAGCCTGCCGTCGGCAGAGCGGTTTTCGCCGGACCACCCCTGCCCCTTCCTGCGGTCGGGGCGGTGCTCGATCTACGAGGTTCGACCGCTCTCCTGTCGAGGGATGAACTCGCTCGACGCGGGAGAGTGCGCGACCAGGCTGCGGGACCCCGAGGCGCGCGCCGCGTTCCTGGCGCGCGGCGTGGGGGGCCGCTCGTTCATGGAGCCCATTCGCGGCGTTCACGCCATCAGCGCCGGCCTGCAGCTCAGCCTCTCCGAGCTCTTCCGCCTCGACATGCGCCCGCTGGAGCTGACGGCGGCGATGCACCTGCTCCTGAACGGGCCGGACTCGCTCGCCGACGCGTGGATCCGCGGGGAGCGGCCGTTCGAGTCGGCGCGCAGCGCCGGCGACGCGACGGATCCCGGCCTGGGCGAGCTCATCGCAGCGGTGGGTCTCGCGCCCGGCCGGGAGCCCTGAACGCCCCGCCTCAGGCCTTGAGCTCGGTGAGCTCGCCCGGCTTGGTGATGCCGGCCTCAGCGTCCCTGCTGTCGAGCTTTCCAAACTCCGTGACGGGCTCACCGCCCTCCGCCGTGCGCCCGACGGCGTTCATCAGCGTCACGTAAAGCTTGTTGATGGGTACGCCGGCTTCCGCTCAACGCGGGCTCTGTTTTTCCGCGCGGGCCGCGGGAGGCCCCCGGCCCGCACAGCGGAGGGGCCCTCCGCTCAGAGGAGCTTGAGATAGGCGACCATGTCCGCCTGTTCCTGGGCGGTCAGGGTCGCGCGTCCCCCGAGGATCGGGGCGGCCAGGATCGGGGCGGCCTCGAAGGCCAGCTTGTAGTGGTGGATGACGTCCTCCAGCGTAGGGGCCGAGTTGTCATGGAAATAGGGCGCCGTCTCGTTGATGCCCCAGAGGGAGGTCGTCTTGCCGTCCCCCAGGACGTCCAGGGTGCCGAGGACGAGCGCGGAGCCCGGATCGGCGGCCAGCATCGAGAGTACGCCGTTCTCGAGCCTCGGCTGGTAGACGGCGATGAGCGGGAAGAACAGGTCCGGATTGGAGCAGAGGAGGCTGCTCCCGTCCGACGGGCAGGCCATGGCATAGCGATGCATCGGGTTCGGCGTCGGCCGCACCTCCGAGGTGCCGAGGACCTCGCCCGAGAAGCCGGTCAGCACGCCGGTGATCCTGGTGAACGCCCCGAAGGGGAACTGCTCGCTGCTCGTGTTCAGCATGGGCCCGCTGTGGCACTGGCCGCAGACGCCGTTCGGGAGAAAGTGCTTGCGCCCGCGCTTCTCGGACCGCGTGTGGCCGCGAGGCAGCTCGGGCTCAGGCCCGCCGTGCGCGTAACGGCGCAGCTCTCGCGAGCTGAACAGCGTCCGCTCGTAGTCGGCGATCTTCTCGAGCTGCCGCCGCGTGGGCGTGACCGTCGGCTCGAAGTGCGCCAGGATCGCGTTCGCGGCCTGCGTCTCGAGGTCGGGTTCACGGGCATCGAACGTGATGAGCGGATCGAGCGCGGGCGAGTTCTTGACGGAGGGGACGCCTCGGAAGATGGTCACGCTCGTGGCCGCGGGGTCGTCGTAAATCCAGACGTTCGGGGGCAGCGGGAACTCGAAGCGGATCGTGGCCTCGTTGAGGAGCCGCGTGTAGCTGTCGCCGACGCCGTCGTCGCTGTCGATCGGGCGGAAGAGGGGATCGTTCGGGTTGGCCGCGTACCGCGCCTGCACGTCCGCCGGGGAGATCGTGCCGGTCTCCTCGCTGTGGCAGGTCACGCAGCGGCGCCCGTTGCCGCCGAATGTCGCTCTCTCGAAGAGCTGCTCGCCGCTCTGGACCCGGTGCGCCTGGGCGGCGACCGCGACGAGCTCGTCGGAGCCCCACTCCTCCTGCCCGGCGCAACCCGCGGCCCCCAGCAGCGGGATGAGGAGGAAGAGACAGGCCATGAACATGCCTTGATGGGAATTGAACGTGTGATTCATAAACCCTCCCTGATAATGAGTCTGACAGGGGAGCGTCGCCCGGAACGAGCACGGTGTCGTGAACGCGCCGGTCGAGGGACGCGCGCCCAAGCCGGGCGCGCAGCCATCATGTTGGATCTAGATCGCGGTGATTCGGGCGTCCGCGCGAGGTTGCGGCGCGCCGCGAAGAGGACCCCCAGGTGACCTCGCGATTTTCAGAACAAACGAATCGGTCCCCAGCTGTCAAGGGAGCTCAGCCGTGCTCGAGTCGTTCTCCGTGGTGTACGTTCCGTGGGGTTCAGGTCGCCGATGCGCGCTGGGTTCCGCCGCTGTGTGACACCGCGTCGCCTGCCGGACCGAGGGAGCCTCGGGAGCCAGGCCAGGCCGGTCCAGGAGCCTGCCCCGTCAACGCGTGTTACCCTGCGACGGTGGCCATGGAGTCGCAGCTTACAATCGACGCCCTCGAGACCGGCGGCATCCATGTACATGCCTGCCGCGCGCCGGAGATCTGCTCGATACAGCGCCCCGCCGTGCACACCTATTCGGTCCTCGCCTTTCACCTCGGCGGCCGGATGCGGGTGGAGCACCGCGGCGAGCTGGAGCTCACGGCTGGCCAGGTCCACCTCATCCCGGCCGGCGATGCCCACCGGTGGCTCACGGCGAGCAAGGTGGATATGCGCGGCGTGGCCTTCTGTCGCTCGTGCCTCCCTCACGATCGTTTTCAGGAGCTGCTCGCGCCGCTCGATCGCGTCCGGCGCGGGGCGTTTCCGGTCGTCGAGCTGCCGACCAGCAGGCAGCCCCACGTGCTCGGTCTGCTCGAGGAGCTCGAGCGTGAGCTGTCGCGGTCCTCGGGCATGCTGCCCGTCGTGGCCGAGAGCCTGCTCGGGCTCCTGCTCGCCGAGATCGTGCGCGCCGCCCCGCGCGAGGCAGCTTCCCCCGAGGCCCCCTCGATCGTCGCCGAGGCGCTCGCCGTGATCGAGGCGCGCTGTCTGGGACCGCTGACCCTCGGTGAGGTGGCCCGCGCGGTGCACCGATCCCCCGCCTATGTCACGACCGCGGTGAAGCGGTCGACGGGCCGCTCCGTGGTGGCGTGGATCCTCGAAGGCCGCCTCGCCGAGGCGCGGCGTCGCCTGCGCGACACGGACGAGCTCGTCGAGATCATCGCCGAGCGGGTCGGTTATGCCGACGCCAGCCAGTTCAGCCGTCTCTTCCGCCGCCGCCACGGCGTGGCTCCGGCCGCGTGGCGCGCCCGCGAGCGCGCGCTGCCTCGCCCTGGGTGATCGTCCGGCAGGCCTGTCGCGCCGAGCGCGCTTTCCGGCCCGATCGAGCGCCGTGAGCCCTCGCGCGCGGCCGCCAGGCGGCCTTGCAGCGAAGTTGCCTTCGTCGAGCGCGTGGGGCATCACCCCGACCCTCGAGCTGGTCGGCACGCCGCCGCGCGGGTCGCGGCGGTGGTCCGTTCGGAGCGGGGCTGAACGAGAGGAGAACCACGATGAGCTACGTCGACGGTTTCGTTGTGCCCGTGCCCGCGGGCAAGAAGCAGGCTTATCGCGATCTGGCCGAGAAGGCCGCGGCGGTGTTCAAGGAGCACGGGGCGATCCGCGTCGTCGAGTGCTGGGGCGATGACGTGCCCGACGGCAAGATCACCGACTTCAAGGGCGCGGTGAAGGCGGAGGAAGGCGAGGTCGTCGTCTTCTCGTGGATCGTCTGGCCCTCGAAGGAGGCGCGGGACGAGGGCAACAAGAAGGTGATGGAGGACCCGCGCATGCAGATGAACAACGAGGACTCACCCTTCGACGGAAAGCGGATGATCTACGGCGGGTTCGACGTCATCGTCGACGTCTGATCGGCGGGCTGCGGTCCGCGAGCCCGGCCCCTCCAGGACCGGCTCGGCCAGGCGGCGGAGATCATCAGAACGCCGGTGCCAGCTGGAGAGCGACGAGGCTGGCGATGGCGAACGCGGCGACGAGCTTCTCGACCCGATCGAAATGAATCGTTTGCCGCGCGGGACCGAGGAAGATCCGGCGCCCGCGGGCGACTGCCACGCCGACTCCGCCGACCACCGCGGCGACGAGGGCCCACGGGATCAGGGGAGATCTCGTGGGCAGCAGGAAGAGCTCAGCCCCCTCGATCAGCGCCTTCATTCCGATCGTCAAGAACAGGGCCGTCGCCACGCCCTGCGCATCGGCCTGGGGCGAGCTCCTGAGAAGCGCCCGGCTCAGGGCTTCGATGAGGACCAGGGACATCAGGTTGATGGAAGGGACGCGCAACGCGAGCAGCAGAGAACGCGGCGCCGACGACCAGCGCGTGACGGGGAGCAGCTCAGGGAGTCGATCGTAGAGGAGCGCGACCAGGGTCACCACACCGAGCGCGGACGCCCAGGAGAACAGCCGCGTCACGAGGGGCATGGTGCGGATCCTGGTGCTCGTGCTCCTCAGCTCGTCGACGAAGCCGGTGCCGGGCCCAGGCGCTCCGTCGTTGTACCGAGCCGAGGCGTTCTCGATGTCCGACTCGGGGCCGCCAGAGGGCGGGCTCGGGAGGGTGGGCGGCATCGGCGAGAGGGTACCGCTGGCGGGGGCGCTGCGCTTTCTCTTGGGCCCTACGGCGGAGCCGTTTGAGCTCGAATGACCGCATGCCATCGTTCGCTTTCGTGGACGAGGCTCACGGCAAAGTTCTCCTCGTCCAGCGCCACGAGGATGGGGTCGGACTCGTCCCAGCTCGCACCGGCGAGGACGGCGGCCACGCAGCCGGCAGCGAGGTCCTTGCGGCCTGCATCCTCGAGCGCAGAGGCGCTGGCGCGAGCCCAGCCGGTCCGAGCATCGAGCAGCAGAGCGACAGTCGCGGACGGGAACGCGCGCTCGAGGTGGGGGAGCGCTCCAGGGGCGGCCGACGGATCACCTCCAGGCGTGGCGATCAGGACGAAGAATTCGAAGGCACGGGGGTCGCCCTGGAGCGCGGCGCTGTAGCGAAAGTACTGAGGGCTGTGCTCGACGCCAGGGACCGGCAGCATGACGAAGCGGCTCGGCGTGACCTCACCCGCCCCGGGATGTCCGGGCGGAACGAGGAACCCGTCCTCGATCGGCGTCACCTGGGCTGACACCGCGTGCTGGCGCGCCGCGCGCGCCGTCATCCGGGACCCCGCAGCGCCTCGACCAGCGCCTCGACCAGCGCGCGCACCGGGAGCGAGGACGATCGCTCGCCGAGCAGCTCGAGCACGTCCTCGTCGTCCTCGCCGCACGAGAGCTGCACGGCCGCGACCACGACCCCGTCGCGCTCGACCGCCAGATCGAAGATCCCCTCCTCGTCGCTCACCGGCGCGCCGAGCAGCGCAGACAGCCGGCGGCCCAGGAGCTCGGCCAGCGGCTCGTCACCGTCGAGGCTGGCCTGGTCGGGCTCGATGGTGGCCTGGACCGCGCGCGTCGGCGCCCCGCTCACCTCGGCGCCCTCGCGATCGAGCCGGAAACGAAAGCCACGCGCCTCGAAGAACCCCGTCGTCATGCGCTCGATCAAGGCATGCCGCGGGCGCGCCGGCAAGCGGGTCGGATATCGAGCGATGGCGAACGGCCTTACGCCCGACGTCTACGCGCATACGCGCGCGGCGACTCGCCCATCGTCCTCTTGAACGCCGCGCTGAACGCGCTCTCCGACTCGTAGCCGACGGCGCCCGCGATCTCGAAGACCGAAGCGTTGGAATGAAGTGGCCTTTCGCCCGCGATAAGCATTCTCACCAGACCGGCTTTCCTGTCCGCTCGAGCGACCGGAGGAAGCGCAGCCGATCGGCCTCGGGCGGTAGCGGATCCGAGCCCTGGGCTTCGACGATGAGGAAGCAGGTCATGTCCTCGAAATCCACCGTCCGCTGGTGTGCCGCCGGCGGCGTTCCCTTCACCTCGAGCCTGTCACGGCCGGGCGCGCGCCCCTCCGGCCCGAGCTTTCCATCTCGCCGCGCCATGCAGCTCGCGCTGAAGGCGAGCCGTCCAGGCGTCTTTCCGCCGACCGTGTGCGTGCGCAGCTCCACGTCGTCGGTCGCCCCGGCGCGCGTTCGAAAGTCGTTGAACGGGAGCGGCAGCTCCACGGAGAAGGCGCCTTCCGTCGATCGCGCGAGGTGCCAGCCATCTCCGAGCGGTTCGGTGGCCTGGACTCTGTGCATCACCATGAAGACGCCTGCGCCGATTTCACGCTCCTCGCCCGGGCCGATGCCGGCCAGCCGGTCGGCCACCTCGTTCTTCGAGGGCGCGGCCTGACCGGCGACCGGTGGAGCGTGTGATTGTGCCGGTGCGATCGTGCCGCTTTCGGGGGCCGCCGCGCTCGCGGCTGAGATCTCGTTCGATTGTGAGGGTGCTCTTTGGCACCCGTAGAGCGCCGCGAACAGCATCAGAAGAAACCGCCTCCGTCTTTCAAGCGCGCTCTTCATGGAAGCACCTCGTGTCGCGGGCTTTCTGGGGATGTCGCGATCCCTACTCGTCCGGCTGATGCTCGAGGCCGAGCTCGGCCGCGAGCCGGTAGAAGTGCTCGGCCTCCTCTCGGTTGCCAAGCAGCTCGTGGGAGCGGCCGAGGTTCACATACAACGAAGGGTAGAAGCTCTGGACACGTTCATCGTCGACCTTCCTTGCGCGAACGAGCGCCTCTCGATTCCACGACATCGCCTCCTCGGGCGTGTCCTGAAACCGTGCGACGTAGTGCGCCGCCACGCAGGCGTCGTAGTCGTCCTTGCAGGCAGCCCACGCCTGACGGTAGAGCTCCCGGGCGTCCTCTTTCCTGCCTTCGAACTCGGCCCGGGTGCCCTCCGCACAGAGTCGAATCACGGGGTTATCCAGGTCCATGCACCACCGTCGTGCCTACCTCGATGCCGAGGAGTGCCTTGCTGGTGAGGAGGCCTCGATCCCACCCGCGCCCGGCGCGTCACCCGCCTGTGCCACGGAGCCCAGCCTCGGTGACGGCCCGCTCCACGCGGTCGGGCGACCATGCGCCGGCGTGGCGCGTGAAGAGCGTTCGCCCCTTGAACGCGCGGCCCGCGAGATCCGCGGGCATGTCGGGCCAGCGCGCGACGAAGCTCCCTCTCGGCGCCCCCTTGCGCGCGGCGACCCACGGAGGGGCCCCGCCCTCGATGGTGAACCAGTCGATCACGCGCTCCACGTCCTGCGCCGCCTCGAGCCGCCCGATGAGCTTCGTGCTCGTGTTGCCGAACACGTTGTAATCCACCGATCGAGGGCTCTGGGTGCACAGCAAGCAGCCGACGCCGTACTTCCGGCCCTGGGTGAAGAGCCGGATGAGCGGCTGCTTGGCGGGCGGCTTGCTACCGCCGGCCGGGATCCAGTCGCGCGCCTCGTCGATGTAGAAGAGCAGGTTCACGCCGCCGGAGGTCGCGTCCACGGTCGTGATCATCCAGCGGTACAGCTCCGTCGCGAGGGCGGCGAGGAAGAAGTGCTTCTCGTCGTCGTTGCTGAGCGCGTTCAGGTAAACGACGTTGAGCGGGACACGCCCGGGCTTCGAGGGCCGGAGCAGCTCGGTGAAGTCGAGGCGCGTCCCCCCCGAGAAGAGCCGCGCGGACGGGCCCTGCACGAACGTGTTGAGCTTTCGCGCGAGCCGCTCGCGCTCGGACTTGCGGATCAGGCTGTCCACGTCGTCGATGCCGAGGTCCTCGGGCGCGGTGACGGCGGCCACGATGTCCCTCAGCCGGACCGGCGCCGCGCGCGGCAGGTGCCGCAGCACCTGGTAGAGGAACGTGCGCTGCGACTCCTCCTCGCCGCCGCACGCGCACAGGCTGACGAGGTTGGCCGCCACCGCCACGAGCAAGCCCTCCTCCTCCTCGGCGCGGAGCGCGGGGTTCGCGATGTGCGAGAGCTCGCCCGCGCTCGGGAGCCGCAGCGGGTCGAGGCAGAGCCGCTGGCCGTGCGAGGACCCGGGCGTGAGGATGCGCGGTTCCATGCGCTCCCGGAGCTCCTCCCACGCGCGGTGCAGCTCGGCCGGCACGTCGGACGGCGGGCGCGCTTCCATCATCTGGACGAGATCGCCCTGGGGGTCGATCGCGACGACGGGGACACCGGCGCGCAGCGCCTCCTCCGCGATGACCTTGGCCATCCACGTCTTGCCGCTCCCCGCCGCGCCGACGACCGAGACGTGCGTCCGGAGCACCGCGGGGTCCACGCAGACGGGCGCGCCGCCGTCGTCGAAGCCGAGGAGCATGCCGGTGACGCTCGCGGTGCGGGCCTCTGGCGGCCTCGCTCCCGCGTCGAGCGCCGCGGGGGTCGAGCGCTCTCCGCCCGGCGGCGCCTCCGCCGGCCTGGCTCCGCCTGGCGGCGCCTCTGCCGGCCTGGCTCCGCCTGGCGGCGCCTCCGCGGGCGCCCTTCGCCCGCGGCCCCGCGCCGGTGCCGGCTTCGGGCGCTCGACGGCCGGCTTCACGACCGCCAGCGCCTCGTCGAGCTCGGGATCGTCCTCCACCATCGGCTCGCCCGCGGCCGGCTCGTCCGCCGCCGGCGCGCTGGCCGCGGCGGGCTCGCGCGCGTCCGGCGATCCGCCGCCGCGCGTGGCCTCGAGCGCCGTCCAGCGCCTGTCCCACGCGCCCACGTCCTTGTGGCCGAGCTGCGCGACGCACGCCCCGGAGCGCTCGTGCTTGCAGCCGCCGCAGTACGTGCGGTCGCCCGGCGGCGCGAGCCCGCCCGCGCCCACCGCGTGGTCGGACCAGGCCACCATGCTGGCGATGAGCTCGTGGACCTTGCCGCGCTTCGCCTCGATCTCCTCCCAGCGCGCCTCGCGCACGCTGCGGGTGGGGTGCAGGTAGAACACCGCCACGTCCGGCCGGGTGCCGTGCTGGTGGTGGTGCATCAGCGCGTACGTGAAGATCTGGAAGAGATCGCTGTTCGGGGAGGTCGCGGGCGTGAGCTTGTAGTCCACGATGCGGTGCTTCCCGAGCCGCGGATCGAAGTACACGTAGTCGATCGCCCCGGTCACGTGGACGTGGACGTCCTCCCCCACGTGGAACGTCACGTCGACCCGCTTGCGCGAGTCCCCGAAGAGCTGCGCCCGGAGCTCCGCCGCGGGCAGGCCCGCGGCCCTCGCGTGCGCCGCGAGCCGAGCGAGCTCCTCCATATAGAGCTGGACCGCGGAGATGAAGCCCAGCCGCAGCGGCACCGGGCGCGCCGCGAGCGCGTCGAGGTTCAGGCAGGAGGCGTTGAACCAGCGCATCAGCGCCTGCTGGAGGCCCGGGGCGTCGCCGGCGGCCTCGAGCGCCGCCAGCACCTCGTCCGAGCTCGCCGCGGCGGCGTTGAAGCGCTCCACCGCGGTGTGGAACAGCGCGCCGCAGCCGGGCGCCTCCCCGCCCTTGCGCCAGATGCGGCTCACGACCGTCCGCCCGTCCTGCCGCTCGGCCGTGGCGCGCGCGTCGAACCAGTGGAGCCTCGGGCACGTCGCCGCGACGCGGAGCTGGGTCACGTTGACGTGCACGAGCCTCACTTCTTGCCCCGCAGCTGGACGAAGAGGTCGTCGTCGGTCGCGGTCGCGTGGACGTGGCCCTCGTCATGGAGCGCCTGCGCCGTCTTCTTGATGTGCGACCACACCTCCGGGAAGCGCTTCTCGTGCAGCTTCTTGCGGCTCGCGAAGATCTGCGCGAGCTCCTTCGCCATCAGGCCGAGGCGCCACGACAGCTCGGCCATGATGTGCTCCCGCGTCTGCTGAGGATCCCACGCCGGGGGCGGCGTCGAGTCCCCGCCGCCCTTCACGATCTCCTCGGTGAGCAGCTCGCGCAGCAGCGGGTGCGCGAGCAGGAGGCTCTGGCGCTCGAAGGACGCCAGCACCTCGGCCTCGGTCACCTTGCGGTACTGCCCGCGGGGGTGCTCGATCTCGAGATCATGGCTCCTCGCGGCGCCGAGGAGCCCCACCAGCGAGTCGAGCTCCGCGTGCCCGGCGAAGTCGAGGTGGAGGTGGAGGAAGCGCTGGCGGCCCAGCTTGCAGAGCGCGTCGTACGCGGCCTTGCCGGCGCCGCCGAGCCGGAGCGGCCGGCGCTCCTCGTCGGTGACAAGGATGCGCTTGTCGGTGTGCTTCGTGTCCTCGACCATGCGCTGGAGCGGCAGCCGCGCGCCGTGCCCGCTCGGCGCGCAGAGGAACGTCACGCCGGTGGTCACGATCACGCCGTCCGCGCGCTTCTCCCTGGCCACGAGGTGGTGCGCGGGGGCGGCCTTGCCGCGCTTCTTCGCGGTGGCGTGCTCGACGCTCAGGAGCGTCGAGGCCCCCTTGCCGGCGCACCTGGCGAGCAGGTGGTGGGTCAGGCTTGCGAGGTTGTCCTCGTCGGGCGGCAGCGACGCCTGCTGCAGGCGGCGGCGGGTCGTGCCCTCGACGAGCTTCTTCTTCACCTCGGCGTCGATGACGTCCTCCAGCTTCGGCGCCGGCGGCTTCGGTCCGCTCCCGTCGAGGTCGGGCCACTCCTTGAGCCAGCGCTTGCCGCCGACGGCCGCGAGCCGATCCTGCTGCGCCTCCCAGCGGTCACGCGCCCAGAGGATCGCGTCCCGCGGCCGGAGCTCCTGCACGCCGTCGAGGCGCCGCTCGAGCCACGCGCTGCCGAGCGGGAAGAGCCGATCGCGCTTGCGCGCGGCGTCGAGCTCCTCGATCTCCTTCTCCTCGAAGCCGGAGAGCGCGGCGTGGAGCCGGCCCTCGAGGATGGCGCGGGCCTCCTCCGGCGAGACCATGTGCAGCTCGAGGATCCGCTCGGCGATGCGGTCCCAGGCGGCCGCCGGGATCACCTCGCCGGTGCGCAGGGAGAGCATCGACTGCTTCACGCCCGACACGATCACGACGAGGTGCTTCGCCCGGTCGAGCAGCGCGTGCGCGTACGACATCAGGGCGCGCACGGCCTCGGCGTCGAGGTTGTCGATCTGGTCGAGGCAGAGCACGAGCGGTAGCTCGGCGAGGGCGCACAGGTGCGCGAGGACGTGGAGGACGCGCTCCACCGCGGCGTCGTCCGCGAGCGCGAGGCCGTCCTCCCCGGCCGCCTGGTCGAGCAGGCGCGCCTCGTCGGGCCCGAGCGTCTCGCCGGAGAGCCAGAGCACCGCCGCCTGGGCGCGCTTCTCGGCGCTGGCGTCGCCGAGGCTCGCGTGCGACGTCCCGGTGAGGAACGCGTTGAGCACGGGGATGACGGCGCTCTGCGGGTCGATCTTGGCGCCGAGGCGGGCCAGCGCCTCCTTGCGCGCCTCGATCTCCCTGGGCCCCGTCATCATCTTGCGGCCCTTGAGCGCGCCTGTCCGGATGAGGGCGCGGTTGAGGACGGTGTAGAGGCGCGACTGCGTGTAGTCGCTGCCGCGGTGCCCCGCGAGGTCGCTGACGGTCGCGTTGAGCACGTACCGGAGCATCCGCTCGGGCGAGGCGAGGATGTTGTGCAGGTAGACGACCGTCGCCCTGTCTTCCCCGGCCCACTGGAACAGCCGCGCGAGCAGGTGGCTCTTGCCGACGCCGGGCGCGCCGATGAGCAGCGCGCCGATGCTGATCGGCTCTTTCGCGGCGTCCTGCACGACGCGCACGAGCTTGGTGAAGGCGCTCTTGTGGATCGACTCGACCGTGGCCTCGCCGCCCCCGACGTCGGTGATGCGGTGGCTGCGGAACGGGTTGGTGCCCCGGACCGCCGCGAGGAAGCGCTCGAACGTCGGCTCCTCGCTCATGCGTCGTCCCTCCGCGCCACGTAGACGAGCAGGTTCCCGGCCTCCATGATGCCGGCGTCGCGCTCCGCCTCGGCCATCTGGTGGTGGCGGCCGTCGGACGGATCGAGCGAGTAGCGCCGCTGCCGCCGGAGCGCGCCGAGCTCCGCGTCGAACGTGTCGCGCGGGATGTCCGGCAGCGCGGCGCGGAGCGCGTGGAGGGTGACGTAGTTGAGGCGGCCGGAGGCGCGGTCGAGCGAGGAGAAGGCGGCGTCGAAGCGATCGGCGAAGGAGATGGCCGGCGCGCCGGGGCCGCTGGCGGTCGAGGTGCCGGGGCCGTTGGAGATCGCGTTGCCGGCGCCGTCGGGAGCCGCGCGGCGGGCAGCGCCGTCGGCCGCGATCGCGGGGGGCCGCGCCGGCGCGCCGGCGGCCGGGAGAACGGCGTCTGCGAGGAAGAAGAGCAGCGGCTTCTTCCCGAGCAAGGCGCCGATGGTGCGGGGGAGCCGGCGCTCGGCGATGCGCTGCTCGAGAGCCTTCGTGAACGCGCTGCTCAGGGCAGGAAGGAGGCCCTCGGAGAGCTTCGCCAGCTCGACCGCCGGAGCATCGGGCTTCCGCGCTGACTGGAGCAGCACCTCCAGGAGCCGATCGGACTGCGCGACCGCCTCCAGGTCCTCCGCGAAAAGCACGAGCGTGGTATCGGGTGCTGGCTTCTTCCTGCTCACCGCCTCACGGGAAAGCAGCGCGCGCGCCGTGGCCTCCTCTAGCGCCTTGAGCGTCTTCGTGGGCTTCTCACCCATCAGCTCTGCGAGCCGCTCGAGCGTGGGTGGGTACGATGCGCCGCCGAGCTGCTTCTGGGACTCGAGGACGCCGAGGAGCTTCGGCACCGGCGAGGGCGGCGGCTCCTTCGTGCGCCCGGCACCCTTCGGCTTCGAGGGAGCCTTCGGCGCGGCAGCCTTCGGCTTCGCGGCAGCCTTCGGCGCGGAAGCCTTCGCGGCAGCCTTCGGCTTCGCGGCAGCCTTCGGCGCGGCAGCCTTCTTCGACTCCTTGGCGCTGCTCTTCTTCGCGGCCGTGGTCTTCGTGGTCGTCGCCCGCCCGCGCGGGCTCGATGCGCTCTTCGAGTTCGTGGCCCACCTCCCGAGTGGCCGAGATTACCCCGGTACCCAGCCATGGGAAGGGGCTTCTCGCCGCCGCGCCGCCTTTCTCTATCCGATTGACACGCAGCTCGATTCCGCGTGACGTAGACTCGGGGCCTCGTGCTGCAGAGGCGACGGAACTGGCGCGTCGGGCGGCCGATCGCCGCTCACCTCGATGCCCCGGGAGGAGCACCATGAAGCGCATCTTCTGGGTCCGGTCCGCGATCGGGGCCGCCCTATGTCTTGCATTGCTCTATGTCGTCCAGGGGAGTACGGCCATGGGCACGGGCGCCGGGCGCTGGACCGTCTATGGCTACGATCTGGCCAACACGCATTACGCGCGCGACGAGCACCACCTCGGGCCATCGAACGTCGCCTCGCTCGCCGTGAAGTGGGCCTTCACCACGACCGGCATCGTCCCGGCGACGCCGGCCGTTGACCACGGCGCTGTCTACTTTCCGGACGGGGGCGGCAAGCTGTACAAGCTCGACGCCAGGACCGGGCACCCGATCTGGACGCGCACGATCGCCGCCCTCACGGGCACGGCCGGCGCCGTCTCGCGCACGACCCCCGCGCTCCACGGCCACACGCTGTTCCTCGGCACCCTGGCCGGCGCGCACATGATCGCCGTGGACACCCGCACCGGGGCGCTCTTGTGGAAGAGGCAGCTCGACACGCACCCCGCGGCGATCATCACGCAGTCTCCCGTCGTGCATGGCGGCCGCGTGTACGTGGGTGTCTCCTCGCGCGAGGAGCTCTTCGCGGCGGACAACGCCTATCCGTGCTGCAGCTTCCGCGGCAGCGTGGTCGCGCTCGACGCGGGGACCGGGGCGGTGCTCTGGAAGCGCTACACGGTGCCCGCCGGCTACACCGGCGGCGCCGTGTGGGGCGGCGCGCCCTCGCTCGACCTCAAGCGCCGCACGCTGTACGTGACCACCGGCAACAACTACACCGTGCCGCCGTCCGTCTCCGCGTGCGTGGAGGCCGCCGGCGACGACCCCGTAGCCGCCGAGGCCTGCCTTGCGCCGGACGACTATATCGACGCCGTCCTCGCGCTCGACCTCCGCACCGGCGCGCTGAAGTGGGCGCGGCGGCTCCAGGGCTTCGACGCCTGGACGGGCGCCTGCTACTTCGGCGGCGACTGGTGCCCCGATCCGGCGGGCCCGGATTACGACTTCGGCACGGGCGCCACGCTCTTCACGGCCGGCCAGGGGGCGGAGCGCCGCGATCTGGTCGGCGCCGGCCAGAAGAGCGGTATCTTCTGGGCGCTCGATCGGGACGACGGGAGCGTGGTGTGGAGCACGCTGGTCGGTCCCGGCGGGGAGCTGGGCGGCATCATGTGGGGAGTCGCCGTCGACGAGAGCAGGATTTACGTGCCGATCGGCAACAACGGCCAGGTCGAGTACACGCTGCAGCCCTCCGGGGAGGTCATCGACTGGGGTTCGTGGAGCGCGCTCGACACCGCCACGGGCGACATCCTGTGGCAGACGCCCGATCCCACGCCGGGCGCGCAGACCAGGGGGCCGCTGACGGTCGCGAACGGCGTGCTCTACGGCGGCTCGATGAGCGGCGACGTCCACGCGCTCGACGCCGAGACGGGCGACGTCCTCTGGAGCCATCCGGCCGACGGCTCCGTCAACGCCGGGCCGGCGGTCGTGCGCGGTACGGTGTTCTGGGGGAGCGGCTACGAGAGCTTCGGCATCGGCACGCCGGGCAACACGCTCTTCGCGTTCGACTTGCCGTAGCGCTGCCCGCCGCCGGACGGCGGACGCCGGAGCCCGGCCTGCCGTGGTGCCAGGCGCGGGCGCCGGGGCCGTCAGTCGGCCACGAATCCTTTCCACCTCCGCAGGTACCCGGCGAACGTCTCGGAGACGCCGCGCTCGTACAGCTCGGCGCGCGTGAGCGGCGGTCTCCGGGGTTGCCAGGCGGGGTCGGCGATCCGCTGCGGCCAGTCGGGGTTGGTGATGGCGGCGCGCCCCAGCGCGACCCCGGTGGCGCCCTTGTCGAGGAGCGCCTCGGCCTCGGCGCGCGTCCAGACGCCGCCGGCGACCACGAGCGGCAGGCTCACCCCCACCGCCTCGCGGAACAGCGGCAGCGGGTGCGTGTCCCCGCGCTTCTGCGAGGGCTTGCTCGAGTCCCACAGCGAGAGGTGGAGGAAGTCGGCGCCGTCCTCGGCCAGCCAGCGCGCGAGCGTCAGGTTCTCGTCGAGGTCGAGCCCCTTGGCCTGGCCCCAGTCCTCGGGCGACAGGCGCACGCCGACCACGAAGGACGCGGGCACCGCGGCGCGGACCGCCCGGAGGGTCTCGCGCAGGAGGCGAGCCCGGTTCTCCCACGCGCCGCCCCAGCGATCCGCGCGGAGGTTCTGGGTGGCGGACAGGAACTGGCCGAGGAGATAGCCGTGGGCGCCGTGCAGCTCCACGCCCGCGAAGCCGGCGGCGTGCGCCCGCGTCGCGGCGTCGCGGAAGCGGCCTATCACAGCGAGGATGTCTTCCTCGGTGGCGGCGCGAGGCACGGGGAGGTCCGGCTCGGCGACGGCGCTGGCGCTCCACGTGGGCAGGCCGGAGACCTGGGGATTGGCACGGAGGCCCCCGTGAAAGAGCTGGACGAGGCCGAGCGCGCCCTGGGCGGCGATCTCGGTCGCGAGCCGGCGGAGGCCGGGCAGCAGCCGGTCGGCGAAGACGCCGAGCTCGCCCTTCCAGCCCTGGCCGTCCTCGGCCACGTGGGCCGCGCAGGTCTCGACGACGCCGAAGCCGCCGCGGGCGCGGTAGGAGAGCCAGCGCAGCTCGTCGTCGCCCAGGGAGCCATCGTCATGGCTTTGCCCGTTCGTGAGCGGGGCGAGCCAGACGCGGTTCCTGGCGGTGAGGCCGTTCGGGAACGAGAAAGGAGAGAGCAGCGGTGAGGTCACGGGGAGATGATTAGCACTCGCCGGGCCACGCGGGCGCGCGCTGCGCGCGGGCGCGACCGTGCGCGTCGCGTGCTGCGCGCCGGGCAGGGATCCCGCATCCTGCTGCGGTCGCAGCAGCGCGCGCCTGCCGATCCGGCGCGACCTGGCGGCGCGACCTCAACCTGGGCGGCGCGACCTCAACCTGGGTGACCTCGGTCGTCTCGATGGTCCGATCGGAAACCCCTGCGTGCCGGCGGCTCAGCTGCTACCACCCGAGCCCGAGGTCAGCGCGCCCCGCAGCGTTGCCCTGTCGATCTCGGCGGACGGCAGCCACTCCAGGATGCCCTCGATGGCCCGATCGATGGCGATGCGGTCGGCGCCGTCGCTGAGCATGTACTCCTCCGCGACGACCTGCCGCGGCACGTCGATCGCGAGCAGGGCCGCCGCGATGACGACCCCGGTCCGGTCCCTCCCCGACGTGCAGTGGATGTAGACCGGCCAGGGGAGGGCGGGTGCCGCGAGCGAGGAAAGAGCCTTTCCAATCCAGCTCCTCACCCGTCGCTGCCGCGTGTCGTAGTTCTCGATGTCGTCCTCCGCGGCGACGTGGACAACCTTGATTCCCGTGAGGTGACCAGGATCGGCGCCGCGCCGGAGGTTCAGTATCGTCCCGGGGAAACCGAGATCGCTCGCCGTCGTCATGAGGTCGAATCGCCCGCCGCGGAGCAGGCGGCCGGCAGGGATCGGCGAGACGTCGAGCCAGAGCCCGAGCATCTCGCCGACATCCCGGTAGTTGGCGGGCCGGAACGTCGCGCTCATCGGGTGTCGCCTGCGCCCGGCTACTCGTCGTCCTCGTCTTCGTCGTCCGCGTCCGTGGTCACCGGCGCCTCGCGCTCGAGCTGCTCGGTGATGGTCTGCACCTGGATCTCCGCGGCGTGGATCTTCTGGCGGCAGAGCGTCACCAGATCCGCGGCCTCCTTCACGAGCGCGGAGAGCGCGTCGATGTCGACCTGGCCTTCCTCGATGTTCTGCAAGATCTCCTCGAGGCGCGACGACGCCTCGCCATACGAGACCTCTTTCGTGGCGCGCTGCGGGCTTGCCGTGTCCCCGTCGGACAGCTCCTTCGTCCCGCGCTTCGGCTTTGCCATGACCCTATGTCTCCTCCGATCCATCCGAGCGAAGCCGCAGCACGCCTCGCTTCAGCTCGGCGATGAGCGTCGTCCCCTGGGGCGCGCGCGCCGCGTCGGTGAGCACCGCCCCTTCCGTCGTGCGCAGGATCGCATATCCCCGCTCCACCACGCGCCGTGGATCGAGGAGGCGCAGGCGCCGTTCGCGCGACTCGAGGCGCTCGGATTCGAGCGCCAGCCGCCGGGACGAGCGCGGGCCGAGGAGCGAGGCCATCTCGTCGACCCGATGCGAGGCGGCGTCGAGATCGCGCCTCGCCCCCTGGCGAAGCTGGCGGACCGCCTCCTGGAGCTGGCCCGCTCGGCGCGCGATGAGCAGCGACGCGGAGCGGGGGACCCGGGCCGCCCGGCGGGTGAGATCCGACGAGGCCGACCGGAGGACGCGCCGGCCCTGGTCGAGGATGCTCAGCAGCGACGACTCGACCTCATCCCGCGCGTCCGAGACCCGTTGGACGAGCATCGCGGCCGCGGCGGTCGGGGTCTTCTCGCGAAAGCCCACGAAGTCGAGCGCGGAGATGTCTCGCTCGTGGCCGATGCCGACGACCACGGGGAGGGGGAATGTGGCGACGGCGCGGGCGATCGGCTCCGAGTCGAACCAGGCGAGATCGGTGCGCGAGCCGCCGCCGCGGCAGATCAGCAGCACGTCGAGCTCCGCGGCGCGCGCCCGGAAGTAGTCGAGGGCGTTCAGGACCGACGGCTCCGTCTGCCGCCCCTGGACGCGGACCCCGTGCGCCACGACGCGGAACGCGAAGCCTGACTCCCTGAACGTGCCGAGCACGTCGTTGTAGGCGTCCGAGCCCAGGCTGGTCACGAGGCCCACGCGGAGGGGCAGGGCGGGGAAGGGCAGGGAGCGGTTCCGATCGAGCAGCCCTTCCTCGGCGAGCCGGCGGCAGATCTCCTCTCTCCGCCGGGCGGCCTCGCCGAGCGTGTAGCCCACGTCGAGGTCCTCGATCAGGAACCGGTACGAGCCCCAGGGGACGTAGAGCTCCACGCGCCCGCGCACGCGGATCTGGATCTCGTCCTCGATCTGGAACGGGTCGCCCGCCGCGGCGAGGCGTCGCTCGATCTCGGCGCGCGCGCTCTCGAAGAGGGTCGCCTTGACCTGCGCGATCTCCTTCCCGAGGGCGTCGCGCTCCACGAGCTCGAAGCCGACGATGCTCTTGTGGGCGGCGCGGTTGTACCCGCAGACCTCGCCCACCAGCCAGATCGACGCTGGAAACGCCGCCTCGAGCGCGGCGCGGACCTGTCCGTTGAGCTTCGAGACGGTGAAGTCGGACGCGGCCACCGCTGGCCTCGGCCGCGCGTCCCCGTTGCGCGGCTCATCGGCTCGGGCGGGCTCCGCGGTGGGGATCGGCGTGACGCCCCCTTCGACGAGGGCGAGGGCCCCGCCGCGTTCCCGGTAGAGGCGCTGCGTCACCTCGCAGAAGCCGAACCCCTCGGCGTGCAGCACCTCCACCACCGCGACCACGTGCGTCTCCGGGACGCGCCAGGTCTTCTGTTCGGGATTCCAGCGGCGGGACGGGAGCGACTTCACGACGTCCACCAGCCTGCGATCGAAGGCGAAGTGGATCTGGAGGCTCCCGGTCCCGTCGCTGGTGACGCGGCGGCTCATCGCGCCACTCTATCACCGCGGGAGGGCACCGCGGGTCGCGCACGGGCATCGCGGGCGGGCATCGCGTGGGAAAGGAAGAGGATCGCCAGCGCCGCCGGAGCCTCGACAGGATACGAACTGCGCGCAGAGCGCGCCACGGCGGCCCAGGCTTCCTCCTCGCCTTCTGACGCGTTCTCGGAGCTCATCGTGGATAATCGAAATTCCTCGGACACCCCGCCGATCACGCCGCCTCGGTCTCGCGATCGAGCGCGTCGAGGGCGCGTTGGATACGCGCGACCTCGGCCGATTCGAAGTAGGGCTCGCCGCACTGCTCGCACACCCATGCGGGCACCGCGTCCCAGCGCACATGATATCCGTTGCGGTCCACGCTGAACGGAGCATGGGAGCGCTTCATCTCACCTCTACAATGCATGCACTGCATGATCACTTCCTCCGTTTGAAGTCGGCCGACCACTGTTCGGGGTGGGGTATGTAGGCCGTGATGATGGCCAGGTAATCCGGCTTCGGTGCACAGACGACGTGGATGGGACGGCCGCTGTCCCCTGACCCCAGGAGCAGGCAGCTGTGGCCACGCACGTCCTCCGGGTAGTCTTCGATCAGCTCGCCTGCCGCGATCGCGGCGTCGACCTCGGCAGGCGAGATCATCCGACTGGGCCGGCTCATCTGCCGCACCGCGTGGGGGAGGTAGAGGACCTTCTTCGCCGCTGCCGCCCGGACCTGGTCGAGAACGTTTGCCGCCATCGAGCTTGACCGTTTCTTGCGGCAGTATGCCCGAAATCTCGTTCATGCTCCACGCCCAGGTCGCTCGGCGCCTATACGCTTGGCGCGGTCGACCGCCCAGATGTGTCCCGGGACGGGGGCGCCGATTGAGGCGTCGCGACGTCAGGCGTGGACGGGGCCTGGGCCGGGTCGCAGGGACGGGGGAGGGCGGCCGTGTCCGCCGCGGATGACGTCCAGCGCGCGTCCGGGCAGGTCAGGGCGCAGGTCACGGGCACGCTCAGGCGGTATCGCCCGGCCGTGTGTCGAGGGGAGGCCGCACCGGGGCCCCAGGAGCCCAAGCGCGGCAGGCGTCTGCGCCCCGAGCCGGCCGAGCGCATCACCCCTTGAGGCTGGCGAACGCCTGGGCGATGCGCGGGGCCGCGTGAGGGCGCGCGTACATCCGGTCCATGTAGGCCCGGAGCTGCGGGAAGTCGTCCAGGAGATGGGCCTCGTCGGCCCAGTCGAGGGTGTAGGCCATCACGAGATCGGCGACCGTCACGCTGTCGCCGACGACGAACTGCCGCTGATCCATGTGCTTCTCCAGCACGGCGGCCATGGCCTTGAAGTCCTCGCGGGCGACGGGGATGTCGCCCGGCTGGCGTTTGTCCTCCGGATACAGAAACTTGTGACGCGCGATGCGCCACAGCGGCTGCTCCAGCTCGGTCGCCGCGAACAGCAGCCATTGGTTGACCTTGGCCCGCTCCCTGGGGTCTGCCGGGAGCAGGCCCTTGTCGGGGTACTTCTCGGCCAGGTAGAGCACGATGGCAACGGACTCGGTGAGCACGAGGTCGCCGTCGACGAGCACGGGGAGCTTGCCGGCCGGGTTGAGCTTGAGGAACTCGGGGCGGCGATTCTCGCCGGCCCGGAGGTTGACCTGGACGGTCTCGAAATCCACGCCCAGCTCCTGGAGCGCCCAGCGCACACGGATCGAGCGGGTAGGAGCGAACTCATAGAGCTTCATCGATGCCTCCGTTCGTCAGCCGCGCGCCGCGGCCGCAGGGGATCCACTACCAGAACCAGCGCCGGCGTTCTTCAGCAGGATGAAGGAGACGATGCAAAGAATCAGCTCCGAGATCGCCTCGGAGGCCCAGATGCCGGTCAGGGAGAACAGGCGGGAGGCCAGCAGCAGCACCGGCAGCTTGACCAGCAGGATGCCCCCGAGGGTGAGCAGCAGCGCCTCCCTGGCCCGGCCCACCGACTGAAACGAGGCCGCCGTGACCATGGCCACGCCGGTCAGGGGGTAAGAGAGCGCCAGCAGCCGCAACGCGGTCTGCCCTTCAGCGATGATCGCGCTCTCCCTGGACAGCAGGGCGATCAGCGCGGCCGGCATCACCAGGCAGACGCCGCAGACGAGCGATCCATAGACGACCGCGGCGCCAAGCGAGAGCCGGATGGCCTCCCGCACCCGCTCGAGCTTCTTCTGGCCGAAGTTGTACCCCACCAGCGGCTGCATCCCCTGGACGATGCCGGTGAGCGGCGCGAACAGCCCGGAGTAGAGCCGGCTCACGATCGCGAACACGCTCAGGGCGCTGTCGCCGCCGATCCGCCGGAGCAGGTTGTTGGTGACGATGGCGATCAGGCTGACGCTGGCGCTCTTGATGAGCGAGGGGGTCCCGATCTTCACCACCTCGATGATGATGGGCCAGTCCGGCTTGAAATAAGACGCCTTGATGCGATAGGAGCGGTTCTTCCTGAAGAAGAAGAAGTGGAGGCCCATGCCGGCCGAGGTGGCCTGGCCACAGACCGTCGCCAGGGCGGCGCCGGAGACGCCCATCTGCAAGACGAGGATGAAGAGCCAGCACAGGACGATGTTGACGCAGATCGGGATGATCCACATGGCGGTCGAGTACCCGGCGTTGCCATCCGCCCTGACGATGGCCGAGTAGCCGGTGCCGGCGATGGCGCCGAGGAAGATGATCCGACCGTACTCGATGGCATAGGGGGCGACGCTGTCGGTGGCCCCGAGCAGGTAGACGAGCGGCTCGATGAAGACCGAGCCCAGGACCGTGATGGCGAGCGCCGCCGTCCAGAAGATCAGGAAGGTGCTTGCCACCGTCCGGGAGGCCTTCTCCATGTCCTGCTCGCCGAGCGCCCTGGAGACCACCGAGGCGCCGCCGGCCCCGACGGTCGTGGCGACGGCGCCGAGGGCGATCTGGACCGGCGAGATGATCGAGGCCGCGGCGGCGGCCAGCGCGTTGACGCCCACGGAGAGAAAGTAGATGTCCGTGAGGCTGTAGACGGTAAAGACCAGCAGCGAGAGCGTGGTCTGGGAAGACATCTCCAGCAGCAGCTTCCCGACCCGCTCGGTCCCCAGCTTTTCAACCCTGGAGCTCTCACCCATGAGCGTTCAGTTTGCGCTCAGCCAGGCCATGTGTTCGCCCATCCACTGCCTGGAGAGGTTGAGGACGGAATCGGTGTCGTAGTTGCGGTAATAACACTCCGTGTTCATGACCAGGGCGAGGTGCAGCGAGTACAGGCGGCATCTCCGCTCTTCCTCGAAGGTGAAGGAGGTCTTGCCGTAGCCGCGCATGCAGCTGGTGATGCCCTCGGCGGAGAGCAGCCGGAACTGGGCCTCCATCAAGGGATCGGCCCAGAGCGCCCTCTCGAAGTCGATGATGCCGGCGACCCTGCCTTCCTTGACGAAGACATTGGGGTTCCAGACGTCCCAGTGGACGAGGCAGGGCGTGGTGACCTCCTCCAGCGCGGGGGCGTGCCTGAGGACGGCGGCGCGGATCTCGTCGTAGCCCTGGTCGTACGCCACGCCTTTCCGGGCGCCGTCTTCCAGCACCGACTCCATGATCCTGGTGAACGCCTCTCTCCAGGTGCTCGCGCGCAGGTCCGGGTTCCCATCGTAACCAAAATAGGTGCCGGTGAAGCCGTTGATCTCCCGGACGATCTCGCCGATGTGCAGGTCGATGGACGCCTGCGTCTCGGGGGGGAGGTTGGCTCTCACGTGCTCGAGGTTGTCCGCCGCGATCTTCTCCATGAAGAAGTAGTCCGAGTCGCACAGCTCGCGGGTATCGTCGAAATGGTAAATCTGGGGCACCGGGATGGCCGGGTTTCGCCGGACCAGGCGCATGGCGGCGACCTCGGTGGTCATGATGTTCTTCTCGTAGAGCATGACCTCCGCATCTCTCGGCGGCGCGATCTTGAGGATGACCTCCCGGCCATCGGCGAGCCGGACGCTGTACGCCGCGTTGAACCAGCCGTCTTTCAGCTCGACCACGGCGCCTTCGCCGTCCGCGAGCGCCATGCCGCCGAAGGCTCTGGCGGCCATGGCGGCGATCTGCGGGCGTGTCTTGATGTTCTTGGTCTTGCTCTCCACGGTCTTCCTTCGTCGATTGGCGGCCCTTGTGATGAGCGAAATGGCGTTTATTGTGCTGAATCCTGGGGAGCTGTCAAGTCGCGACCTGGAGTCGTGCCGGGGCCCGGAGCGAGAGGGGGCTAAAGTCGCCGGCGTGGCCGGCGGGGGCCCACGTGGGTTATCGTGTGATCCTGCGCCCCATGCCGATATACGATTCTGACGGCGCTCGTCGCCGAGCTGTACGACGACTTGCTACGCCCCGCCTGGCCGGCAGAAAAGCAGGCCGCGCCGCCCCGCTCGCGCGCGGACCTCCCGCCGCCCGTGGCGGCGCCCCTCCTCGCGGGCGCGGACTGAGCGCGGCTGGCGGGTCAGGCGAAGCACCCCTTCAGGCGCGGATCGGTCCGGAGGATCGCCTCGACCTCGGATACGCAGTCGCGGGAGGAGAGGACCGTGGTGTAGCCGGGCTTGATCTCCGGCGCGACGCGGACCGCCTCGATCCACTCGTCGAGCGAGAATGGGTCTGCCCGGATCGCATCCCAGAAGCCCGTCGCGTCGAGGACGGCGGCGATGAGGTCCGTGTCCCGCCCCTGGAGCTGGCTGACCACGTAGGCGGCCGTGCCGACCTGCAGGCCGTGGAGCCGCGGCCGGCCGGAGATCTGGTCGAGCGCGTGCGAGATGAGGTGCTCGCTGCCGCTCGCCGGCCGGGACGACCCGGCGATCTCCATGGCGATGCCGTTGAGCATGAGCGCCGTCGCGAGAAGGCGCATGCCCTCGAGGTCGCGCCGGGGGCGCGCCATGAACTGGAACACGGTCGCGTCCGAGAGCAGGGCGGCGAAGTCGTTGACCGGCTCGCCGCGCGCGTGGAACGCGAGCTTCCAGTCGTGGACCGCGGTGACCTTGGCCGCGAGATCGCCCACGCCGGAGAGCCACAGGACCTCCGGCGCGCGCAGGCAGACCTCGGTGTCGACCACCACGCCGAACGGCACCGCGCACGGAAGCGAGCGGCGCCTTCCGCCCACCGTGAGGCTCGCCGAAGGGCTGCAGAAGCCGTCGTTCGAGAGCGAGGTGGGCACGGCGAGGAACGGCAGCCGGGCGAGCGACGCGAGGTATTTGGCCGTGTCGAGGGCGCGGCCGCCGCCGAGCCCGACGATCGCGTCGCAGCGCGCGGGGAGCGCGGGCAGGAGCGCCGCGGCCTCCTCGACGCTGGCCGACGCGACCTCGCGCCGGGCCACGACCTCGATCGCCTGCGCGTCCAGGCCCTCGCGCATCGCCGCCTCGATGGCGGCCGGCGTCCCCGCGCTCGCGAGCAGCAGGACGTGGCGGCGCGCCGCTCGCGCGAGGTAGAGCCCGCTGCGCGGGAGCGCCCCGGGCTTGATGCGCACCAGCGTGGGGATGCCGATCTGGGTGGCTGCGGGCATGCGCGGTCTCCTAGGCCCGCGGCCGCGGCGCGGCTAGTCGCCGCGGGCTGCTCTGCTTCCGGCCGAGCCGAAGGGGCGCCGAGTCGTCCTGATCCAGGAAAAGTGCGATGCTTGATCCGTGTCCCGCGTCGCTCTCCTCTCCGACCTCAACCGTGCCTTCGACGCCCAGGCCGACCCCCGCAACGTGGCCATGATCCGGCGCCGCCATGCGTTCTGGGCCCAGCTCGCCCGCCTTCATGGCTGGGACCTCGCGGTCTGCGACGTCGCCCAGCTCGACGCGCCGCAGGGGGTCCGCGGCAGTGTGTCCTGGATCGATCTGCCGATGCTACCCCGCGCCGCATACCACTCCGTCTTCGCTCGAGCGGTCGCTGCCGGCGCCGCGTGCGTGCTCGACCTCCCCGAGCATGTGGAGCGGGTCCTCGGGCTCGATCGATTCTACTCGGTCCTCACGAACGCCGGTGTCCCCATGCCGCGCACCGCGCTGCTGCCCGTGGACGCCGCCGTCGCTGCCGCGATCGACTCTCCCGCGGCCGTGCGCCGTCTGTTGACCGAGGCGATCTACGGCGCCCTCTTCGACGCGGAGATCGATCCCCACGCCGGGGTCTTCGTCCGCGGCTTCTACGCGTCGGCCAAGTCCAAAAACCCCGAGCTCTACTACGGCAGCAACCAGGCGGACATCGAGGCCACGGTCTTCGAGGTGGTCCGCCGCTTGCGTGTCGCTCTCGACGTCGGTGGCCTCGCCTTGCGCGAGCACCTCGACCTGGAGCGCATCGAGATCGCCACCCTGCCCGGCGATCGCAACGCCATCCGGGTGCCCTTCGAAGTGCGGCTGACGGTGCTGGGCGGCCGCTTCCTCATGGCCAGCTACCATGGCCCCTTCGAGGTCCTCATCGACGACGCGCGCCGGCGCCTCGCCGATGAGCTCACTGCCAGGAGCGAGGTGGTGCAGCGGGCGGTTCGCGCCGTCGTCCCAGCTCTCCTCACGGCTGACCTCCCGGCGAACTACGTGGCTGACGTGGCCTTCGCTCGAGAGGGCCAGCCGGTGGTCCTTGAGCTCAACCCACTCTATGCCGCGGGTTACAACGTACCCTCGGCGCACGCCCTGCTCGTCGCTGCGCTCGGCGCCGACCTTGCCCACCGCGCCGGGTACGCCGCGTTGCCGTGGACCCAGATCCTCGACAGCGCTGCGACACTTGCCGGCGAACGTGTCGAGCAGAGCCCGGCAGTATGGCTGCTCGGGTAATCGGTTTGCTCGGCTGTCCAGCCGGCCGACCCGCCATGTAGCATCTGGAGACCCTTGTGGCCGAGGGCATCCCACTCCCCGGCGACACCCCAGGCGCTCCGAGCGGCGCTCGGCAGGACCCTGCCGGTCACGGCCCAGCTGTCGACGCGACGTTCGCCGCCTCGCGAGTCATTCGCTCTCGAACTCGAGGCAGGCGGAATTGATGCAGAAGCGCTCGCCCGTCGGCGCTGGCCCGTCATCGAAGACGTGCCCCAGATGTCCATCACAGCGCGCGCATACGACCTCCACCCGATCGAGGCCATGCTTCCGGTCGGCTCGGCGCTCGATCCGCTTCTCGTCGAGGACTGCGCCGAAGCTGGGCCAGCCCGTCCCAGAGTCGAATTTCGTCTGCGACGAGAAGAGCTGGGTGCCGCAGCCGGCGCATCGATAGACGCCCGTGCCGTGGTGGTTCCAGTACTGCCCCGTGTACGGACGTTCGGTGTTGCCGTAGCGGAGCATTCGGTAGCGATGCGGCCCGAGCAGCAAGAGCCACTCGGGTTCGGTCTTCGAGATCTTCTTGTCTGCCATCGCTGGATCCCATCGTTGAGTTCTGGTGTCACGCCCGTTCGGCTCGGCGTCGGCGGCCGACATGCGTCTTCTGGCGTCTCAGCTTCTCGCTGTTTGCGCGCGGCTTCAACCCGTTTGTCGCGCTAGCCAGGCTTCATCCTCGGGATCGCGTTCATAGTCCAGAGGTTCCTCGTGAATATGCCGAAGCCATTGCGTGAGATCGGGCGCGTAGTGCATGTAGCCGAGATCGCCGCACGCTACACCTGTTGCGGCCACCGGTAATGTCTCCTCCAGCCACTTCTGGAGCGTGGCCACGGAAGGCATCCGCGGCGAACGCGCGTGCTGGGTGTAACCTTTGACGTCGCCGTACAATGAGAAGTAGACATCGTGGACGGCGTATTCGACGGTACCGTCACCTCTCGCATGCCGCATCACACGCGGCTGGTAGTACTCGCCGGAAGCCTCGATGCGCAGCTCGGTCGCACGGCTGCGCGCCGCGGACGCGGCGATATGGCGTGCCGCCGCCGATCGCGCTTCGGCCAGCTGTTCATACCATGCAGCGCCCCGCTCCAGCGTGCTTCGTGACGATTCGCGCCAAAGACTCAGAGCCTCTTCGAGCAGCTTCGCGGCAGACTCCAGATCGCCGGCGCTCGACTCGATCTCGGCATGGCGCGCGAGCCGCGCCGCAAGCTCATCCTGTGAGGCGTGATTCTTTCGCAGTAGGTCAATCAGTCGGCCGTAGACCATGGACGCCTCCGCCCACCGCTCTCGGCCGTCAAGGTAGTCGGCGATCGACTCGAAGGCGCGCACGCGCTCCGCTGCTTCGGTCTCCGCCTCCGCAGAGCGAATGGCCCGCCCAACGAGCTCGTCGGCACGGGCCGGGTCGTCTCGGTGGTTCCATCGGGCATCATCCAGCAGAGTCTTCCACGCCATGGCTTCACCAGGTCATCGGCACCAGTCCAACGACCTTGCGCTGCGCCGCGGGCGCGACGCGCCCGTCGGCACCAGCGCCTGATTGGGCAGAGGTCGGCATGATCTAGGTTGCCCGCTCCTGATGCTCGGAGACGGTTCGTACGACGCGCTCCACGTCTGCCGAGTAAAAACGGCTTCCGTTGAAGCAGTTGCACTCGACAATCTTCCACGCGCCGTCGACCCGCGCCACGTCAAGAACGAACACGCTCGCCGGCGCCCATCGCGAGGCCGCTCTCTCCGCGAAGTCGATCAGCTCGCGAGGGAGGTGTGAATCGCCGCTCGGCCGGTACATGCTACCTGTCACAACTTCACCGTCCACGACGAACAGCCGCCATTCTCCATCGATCTCACGCGGTTCGCCGAGCACGACCTCGGACGTGGGCTCCACCGGCCTCGCTGCACCTCGTAGAGTTTGAAACAGGGCCACGCACTCCGAAAAGCGAAGAACTTGTCCAGTAAAGCGCTTCAGATCGTCGTTCGGCTTCAGAAAAACAAGCTCGTTCGGGGCACGTGGCTCGGCGAGGAGCCTCTCCCATGACATGACCTGCGCATCGGCGTTCAGCATCTGGTCGCCGTACGCAGCCACGTAGGATCGATGTTGAAAGCGCGCGGGGTCGAAGAAGACTCCATGGCGCCATCTCGGGTGCTCGAAGGCGCGCAGGATCAAAGTCGTTCGACCGTGAAGGACGACCGGCCCGTCGATGCGCGGCAGCTCAGGGAGCGTCGCGGAACCAGCAATGACAGAGACTTCATGGAAGGGCCGCTGCTCCGTGGAGCACGCACGACGCAGAGCGGCTGGGGATGTCGATCCAGGCTCGACGTTCGTCTGAACGATCCAGGTGGTTCGCATGGTTCGGATCTCCGCTCGCTGCGGGAGGTCTTGTTCCTTCTGTCCAATGGCAGGCATCCCGGACCGGCATCGTCATGGTGCGATGCTACCATGTTCTACCACACACGGCAGCAGATGAGCCAGTTCGAGGTGCCATCTGTAGCGTTCGGCTTCGTCCGACGGCTTCGTTCTGCGCTTGGCAACCACGGGTCGTGGCAGAGGCTCGTCGTGGTAGCGCCCGGGTGGGATGGTGTCGGCCGCGCGCGAACTGCGAAGGAAGCTTCCTGGTGGGCCCCGTGTCGAGGATGTCCCCCTGACGTCCGGCCGATCGCGTTCGATCGGGAACCCGGCACGCCTCGAGGTGTCGTCCACGAGGTGGACAAGGTGTTGCCCCCTCGCGCGAGCGGTCCCTATCGGAGCCCCTCGCCTGTTCCTCCAAGCGCTCCGCCTGCGCCCCGAGTCGCCGGGCTCGGCCTCAAACCAGGCGCGTGTGCGCTCGCCGTCGTCGTTTCGGCGCTCGTCCACGGAGCAGTCCTCGCAACCTCCGCCGTGGCTGCTCCTGGAACGTCGACGCCGGCGCATCCGGAGCCGCCGGAGAACTTTATGTGGGGCGACGGGGCGTTCTTCGTGCGCGCTGCCCCTTTCTGCAAGCTGGTTTCGTGCTTGACGTCGGGGCCGCCGCCGTCGGAGGTAGCGGTGTGCTACAGCCGCCAGGATCTCTGCGAAGCAGGCTACGAACTATCTCGTGCTGAGGCGTATGGATACTCCGCGGCGCGTGAGCGAAGCTGGCTCTCGGTTGCCACAGAAGAGAACCCAGATGGCGCGACGGTTGTTTCGATGGATTCGTACCGCGCGCTCATCAGTGGATGCATGATCGGGGAAAGTCGACACGGCGAGGTATTCCTTCGCATCGAGCGACGCCGCGACGGGACCGGGATCGCGCGGGCCGAGGCGCGTGACGGTCAGGTGGAACCGGGCCTGCTGTGCTGTCTACGCGAAGCCCAGAGCACGCTCGTGCGGGCGTTGCGCCCCGGCACGGCACGCGTGCTCATGGTCCGCTTTGACGGTAGGGGTGGGTTTGAACTGACATCCTTCTGACCGGCGCCGAGTCGAAACGGCGGTCGGCTCGCGCAGCCGCAACGGGCTTTCTAGCCGGCGGTCACGGTCGTCGCTCGCTTCTGGACTGCGGCGGCGCCCAGGGTGCGGACGAGCGCCTGTGCGATCTTCAAGCCGCCGGCGCCCGACGGCTCGATGGCGTTCGCGAAGTCCCCCGCCTCCGAGCAGACAAGGCGGAGGTCGACGACGTCGAGCGCGCGCGAGAAAGCTTGACGAAGGATGACGTCATTGAACGTCATCAAGGCGATGCGAGCTCGCTCGGCCTCACCGGGAGCGAGGTTGCCGTTATAGATCGTGCAGACCGTGGTCGGTCGACCGAGCGCGACGACGGCCTCGAGCGCCCACGAGTACGATTGCTCGAACGCGTCCACGCGTTCGCGGAATATGTCCAGAGCCTCGGCCGTCGACCGGACGGGCAGCCCGAGAAGGTCGGCGTTCGAGAGCGCGTCGTTTCCGCCGAGCGAGAGGAGGACGTGGGTCGCGTCCTTCGGTATGCGATCGAGCTGGGGTCCGATATCAGAGGTGGTCGTGCCGTCGACCGCACACAGGGTGACTCGCCAGGAGGGCAAGAGAGCGCGGAGGTGCGATGCGACATCGGGCTCGCCATTGGTATACGAACCATTGTCGAAGATTGAATCACCCAAGAGAACGACAGACGACATGATTTTCTCCCGTGAAATGAGTCCCAGCGGCTGGTTCGGCGGTCGGCCTCGGGGCCCCCGCCCAGCAGGTTGGCGATCGAGCCGGCCGACGGCCGCACGGTCAACGTTCGTGCAACACCGCCTCCAGCCGGTGGCCGTCGGGGTCGCGAACGAACGACGCGTAGTAGCCGGGATCGTAGCTCTCGCGAACGCCGGGCGGTCCTTCATCGACACCGCCCTTGCTGAGGGCCTCCGCATGGAAACGATCGACCGCCTCGCGGCTCGGGGCAACGAAGGCCAGGTGGAAGCCTCGACCGGGCGCCTTCGCGTCAGGACCGGACGCGACGATGGCGAAGGGCGGCTCAGCTTCGTATCCGTCGGGCCCATACGCTACGTGACGGGCGTTTTGCGAAAGCCGGACAAAACCGAGCGGTGCCAGACAGGCGTCGTAGAACTCCGCAGCACGCTCGAGGTTCTCGACACCGACCGAGACATGATCGAACACGAAGACTCTGGCGTCCTTGGGCATGGGTACGAGCTACCTGTTGCGGTCGTCCGAGGCAAGCGACAAGGTGCGGGAGGACGTGTACGAACGCGCCGGAGCGAGCGGTACCGAGCGGACAGCCGAAGACTGCCAAGGACAAGAGTTGCCTGGCGCTCGCCGCCGAGCAGCTCGCGCCCGACGAGCGCGCGGCCTCAATCGGAGTTGGGCCAGGTGAGAATCCCAGGGCGCGGGTACGGTCCGAACCCAGTGAAACAGCTCCAGTCCGATTCGCCTTCTATCACGGCGTGCACCCACGCTTCGTGCGAGTCCACGAGGCGTGCCCGGTCGGTCACGATGCCAACGATGCGGCACTCGCGCAGGATGCGGTCGATGACATCCGCGTCCTCTTGGTCAAGCCCGAGCATCGCGCCGCTGCCCACGTACTTCGGTCCTTCGAAGTGCGCCGCGAGGGAGCGCCACCCGTCTTCGGCGTCGAGCGGAACGAATACGCCCTCGATCTCGGGTTGCATGCAAATGTTCCCACAGGTCTGGTTCGAGTAGATGACCCCGCTCGGGCAGGGGATGAGCAGGCCGAGGCCTGCGTCGTAGAGCCTGATGATCTTGTTCATCGTCCTCGCCTCCCGGACGCCTGCGGCTCTGCCGCGCCGCGAAGCGGCGTCGAACGCCGCCGCTCGTTGGGCAGCTCGCGCGACGGTTCGCGAGCGAGCCGGCCTATCTGGGGCCGCCGTGTTTGCCCGCGAAACAATGGTTCCAGACCGTGGGCCATGGCGCAGGCTCAAGGTGAGAAGTCGAAGGAAGACTCCACCAGATCGAGTCCAGGCTTCACATGATCCATGTCCTCGTCATGGCATTGCTCCACCGCGATGAACGAACGTTTGTCGTTCGCGTGAGAAAACACCCGAACCGAGCCCTCGCTCAGGCCGAGCAGCTTCCCTTTCAGGAGCATGCCTTGCCCGGCGTACTTGCCCCACGTGGTAAACGGCGTGCGTGCAGGCGCAGAGAGCAACTTGGGGACGAACCCGTCAATCTGCGCTCGAACGTTGTCTGCGGGATCGGTTGGCACGTCAAGGACGAAGATCATCGTCATGCACGAGCCGGGGCTCTCGACGTTCACGTGGTGATCGGGATCATTGTCCGGCGGGTCCGCCTCGACTCTCCAATTTCCTGGGTATTTGAAGGAGAAGCCGGGCCGCACATAGCTCTGGGCGTGCGCCAGATCGGCAGGCGCCTCGCTGGACGCGAGATCTTCGAGGAGCGCAGCGCCGGCCTTCGTCGCTCCGATTCCGGCGAAGAACCCCACCGCGAGACCGATGAACAGGAACAGGAAAGCGACGGCGGTCTTGCTCATTCCGGGGGCTGATTGCGGCGGGCCGTGGGGGGGCATCATCGGTAGGTCCTGCTGTCTTTCAGGCTGGCAACTACAGCACCCCGATGCCGTACCTGTCCAGCGGCTCGTTCAGGCGCGCGTGTTTCGCGCGTCGATTGACTCGGTGCCGCCTACGGGGCTGTTTCTGGTGCCGAACAATGCGAGCATCACGAGGACGAGCCCGACCAGCTCCAGGAGGTGAGAGGCGAGGCCGGTCAGGGAGGCAATACGGACCAGCGCTTGCATTGCGCCACCGTCCCGAAAAATGGATATCTGCCAGTACATCTGCACGGCGTTGATGAGCCAGCCCATGAAAAACAAGAAGAAACCGCAGCCCGCGAGGAGTGCCGGCTTGCCTTGCGTTGGGTAACGAGAGAACGCAAGGGCGATCGCCGTGACGTAGGCGATGAGAAATGGTAGGCGGAGAATCTGCGACCCCAGGAACGTCAGCATCGTCTCACCCATGATTGTGCGCAGCTCCTCTCGCGATCCGCCGTTTCTTGTCTGGAGGGTTCATCGCCCGACGTCACAACCAGCTGTGATGCGCGACCTGTCCACGCGGTTTTGCGTCTAGACCACGAGCCGCGTCGACCGCGGTCCCCCCGGCGCCATCAGCCCCTTCACCGCTGACCGCGGCCTCGGCGCGGAGCGCCTTGAACTCCGACCCCACGTCGTGCCGCCCCCGCCCATCGTGGAAAGGTAGCGTAGCTGACCGTTACCCCGCCTTGTCAAGGAGACCAACGCGTGCTCGCGTGGGCTCCAACGCCGGACGACGGCGCGGACGGGCTCAACGCCGGCTGCTGTCCAGCCCGCTCTCCTCGCTGAGCTCCGCCTTCTGCGCGCGCGCCGACGGCACCTCGAGCCCTGCCGCGCGAGCCAGCCCCATCACCCCCTCCACGGCCGCCGCGATGTAGCCGAACGGGTTCGCCCCATCGACGGCCGTGACGTGCACCTCTCCCATCCGCTGCTGGAACGCCGCGGCGAGCGCCGGCATCTGCTGCGCGACCGTCAACCGGATGACCTCCGGCGACACGGTGTTCTCGATCTCCCGGAGCGCCCGCGCGCGGTCGAGCTCGATCTCCTGCGTGAGGCGCGCCTTTTTCGCCTCGATCTCGGCGATGGCGAGCTCGGCCTCGGCCACGAGCCGGCGCGCGCCCGCGATCGCCGCGCGCTGCGTGAGCAGGTCGATCTCCTGGGCGCTCGCGGCCATCTTCGCCGCGTGGCGCGCCGCCGCCGCCTCCGCCTCGAGCGTCGTCTTCTCGATCTCGGCCCTCAGCGTGAGCGCCGCGAGCTGCTGCTCGTGGGCCAGCCGCGTCTCCTTCAGCCGCGCCTCGGAGGCGAGCTCCTCGAGCCGGGCCTTCTCGCTGGTCTCCTGGCGTCGCGTGCGCAGCTCGACCTCGGCGGAGAGCTTGGTCAGCTCGATCGCGCGCTGCGCCTCGGCCTCGCCCTGCCGGACCGCGCGCTCGGTGATCAGCGACGCCTCCCTGGCCTTCCGCTCCTGCTCCTGGCGATAGTGCGCCTGCAGGTTGCCGAACACCGCAGGAGAGAGGATGCGCACGTCCTGGATCTCGATGGTATCGATGAGGACGCCCCACCCCTTGTCGGTGGCGTCCTCGGCGCTGCCGCGCCCGGAGACGACGGGCACGATCTCTCGTATCAGCTCGCTGGCGAGCCCTTCCTTGCGCCGCGTCAGGCACTCCTCGACGGAGAGGTTCGCGACCAGCCGGCGCACGGCGCCGGCAAACATGTCCACGAGGAGCGCCTCGAGCTTCTCCTGCGCGCGCTCCGGGAACGAGAAGTTCAGCATCCGGAACGCGATGAGCGGCTCCGCGATGCGGTAGACGGCGAGCCCCGTGATCTCCACGCCGACCTTCTCGAGGGTGACCTGGTCGGCCGTGAACTGGAGCTTCTGGACCGTGGTCGGCACGACGGCGACGCTGTCGCCCGGGAGCTTGAAGCACGAGGCGCCCTGACCGGAGGTGGGCCGAAGGCTGCCCCGCCGCATGTGAATCAGGTACTCGCTCGGCTTCGCGCTGACACGGCCCCATTTCTTGAGCTTCTCTGGATCTTCGGCCGGCTTGCCGGCGCGCCAGCCCTGATCGTACCGCCCGCGATTGGCCACCCCGGTCCCGTGATCGTCCGCGTGGAGGACCGCCGCGGCGCCGCCCGGCACGCCGTTCTCGTGGATGATGACCCTGCGTTGCTCGATGTGCGTCATGACCTCTACCTCGCGAGAACGGCTTTCGCAGGAAGCGGGCCAGGCAGGAGACACGGTGAACGAGGCGTTCCGGGGCCGCGCCGCGCGCCGGCGACCCGCGACAGGCGAGGCGCCGATCCGGAATGGAGCGCAGTGCCGATCCGGAATGGAGCGTCAGTACTTGCGGGAAAAGGCACGCTCGACCCACGCCTCGATCTCCTCGTGGGAGCTCCCCGGGCCTGGCTCATCCGTGCCCGCGACGCGGCTGCGGATGTCGGCCATCGCCTTCGAGCAGTCGGTGACGCGCGAGATGCGTCCCGCCTCGAGCTCCACCTCGAGGACGTGGGCGTATTTCCACGCCGGGTGGAAGCCCATGTGAACATAGAGTTCGAGCAAGAAGTCGCGCGCGAGAAGCAGGCCGCCGCTGAACGGGACGTGGAGCCCGATGCCTTCGTAGGCGGCCGTGAATCCCAGGGGCTCCTTCGGCTTCTGCGGCATCTTGTCCAACAGGGGAGGAGCTTCGCCTTCGAGCGCGACGTCCAGGCCCTCGAGGTACAGGGCGTTGTCGCGAAGCCCATAGCGACAGACGAAGCCACGCCAGCACGCGGTGCTCGCCGGGCGAACACGAAGTCCGTAGCTCGCCGGGTCGAACAGCTCGCCGCCGTTCACGCCCGCCAGGCACCAGTCAGCGCCCGCATAGGCGACGTCGTCACCGATTTGCGCGGTCATACACCTGTCACCTCGAATCCTTCTGTCGTGGAGAGCCAGCGTACCTGACGCTTCCCCCGCCTTGTCAAGGAGACCAACGCGAGATCACCTAGGCGCTTCCGCTCTCACGCCCCGCGCTTCGGTGCGATCAGCGCAGCGCGTGGGAGCGGGTCATCCGGTTCGCGAACGTCGACAGCGTGGTTGTGCCGATGCCGACGATCACCTCGAGGGCCTGCTCGGCGGTGAAGCCCGCGCGGAGGAAGGCGTCGAGATCGGCGTCCGGCACCTGGCCCCGCTCGCGCAGCGTCGCCTCGGTGAACGCCGCGAGCGCCTGGAGGCGCGCGTCGGGCGCCGGCCTTCGCTCGAACAGCGCCGCGGCGACCTCGGGGGAAGCCCCCGCGCGGAGGAGCAGCCCGCGGTGCATCGTGCGGCAGAGATCACAGCCGTTCTCGCCGGCGACGACCATCACCACCACCTCGCGCTCCACCGGCGAGAGCGTGGCCCCCTCGAAGACCGCGAGGAGCTCATCGAAGGCGCGGACCAGCAGCGGCGAGGTCGCGAAGCGCGCCAAGGGCAGCGGCAGGATGCCGAACTTCCGCGAGGCCCGCTCCAGCGCGGGGCGGGCCGCCGCGGGCGCCGTGTGGAGCGTGTGCGCAGGAAAGTGAGGGGAAGCAGCGGTCTGGCTCATGCAGGTGTCTCCTGAATTGGTTGTCTATGCAATTAATTGGCGATGAAAAAGGCTCCGCGGGCGGCGGGGCTACCTTCAGCCCTCGGGCTCGAGGTTCGCGAGGATGCGCTGCAGCGTGCGCCGGGTCGTGAGGAGATCCTCCTCCGGGATGCCGGTGCGCAGCGTGTCCACGAGGGCCATGGCCTCGCCCGACAGGGCCTTGCGCAGCGTTCGCCCGCGCGCGGTGAGGTAGACGAGACGGGCGCGCCGGTCCGTCGGGTCGAGCCGGCGCTCGACCAGCCCGTCGCGCTCCATGAGCGCGAGGATCCGGCTCATCGTGGGCACGTCCCGGAAGGTGCGCTCGGCCAGGTGCGTCTGCGTGACGCCCTCCTGCTCCCACAGGCGGACGAGGACCATCCATTGCTCGGGCGTGATCTCGACGCCGTGCGCGCGGAAGCGCCGGTACATCGCGGCGCGGGAAGCGAGGTAGACGCGCGCCACCCAGTAGCTGAGCGCGTTGTCGAGGACGATCCCCCCGTCGGCCGTGAATTGGTCGCGCATGATGGCCGATCCTACCGCAAAGGATCTGGTTGTCAATGCAACTAATACGGCCCGCTGCGGGTCGACCAGCCTCTCGAGCGACATGCCTCAGCGCGCCGCGAGCTGGGTCTCGAGCAGGTGCGCGAGCGCGCTCCGCCGCTCGTACATCGACGCGTGCGACGGAAAGGATCTCCCCGACTGGGCCAGAGGACGAAGCGCGGCGTAGAGGGCGTCCCTGGCTATCGGCTCGGCCTGGAACGCCGAGCTCGTGGCCGGCAACAGGTAGCGCGGCACCGCGGTCGGCCCGGCATCCCTGGAGATGAGCAGATCGCGCATCACGTCGTCGCGGGTGATGAACTCCGCCCACGCGGCGGCCGCGGCGTTGCAGGCTGGGTCGCCGGAGCATCCCTTGCGCCGCACGAAGGCGTCGGTGAACAGGAGCGGCGTGGCGCTGGTGCCGAGCGGGATCGTCGACACGCGCAGCCCCTCGACGGGCAGGCCCTGCGCCTTCATGAGCGTGACGGTCCGATGCAGGCGCTCGCTGTATCCCCAGTACCCGATCGCGCTGCCCTTCACGAACTCCTCGACAGGACCCTCCAGCGTCTCGTCGTACGTGCCGTCGATGCAAGGGTTCCTGTCACCCTGCCGACAGAGCTCGGCGAGCTGCTTGAGCGCCGCTGTGCTGCCGGCGTGAAGGGGTGGCTTCACGGCGTTGCTCAGGGCCAGCGGGCTGGTGGCATCGAGCCCGTTGTCGACACGCGCGTTCAGGTAGAGGGCGGGTAGATCCCAGCTGCTCGCGAAATTCCCGAGGAGGGGCTTCCCGCTCTCGCGCGCGGCCTTCACGAGGCCGGCGATGCTGGAAGCGGCGTCGAGCTTCTCGGACCTCGTGACCAGGAAGAACCCGCAGCTGAGATGGGGTACACCCCACCAGACGGACTTGCCGCTTCGGTCGATCTCGGTGCTGGCTGATCTGGCTGCGGCGAGGTAGTCGCGCTCCGGCACGGAAGGCCACGGCTCAAGGACGTCGGCGTCGATCAGATCCCCCAGCACCACGGTGTCGATCTCGACGAGATCGTGGCGACCGGACGCGAGCCATCCGGCGAGGCGCGCCGGATTGCGGTAGCTGTCATCGGACTTGACGAGGCGCAGGTCGAGATCGATCGCCGCATGCTGCGATTCGAACCCGTCCTCGATCATCGTTCGCAGGGACGCGAAGTCATCGCCGGCGGCGTCTGGAATCCAGGGGACGAGGGCCACGCTGAGCTTCGTGCGGCCAGGCTTGCCGGCGGAGTCGATCGACGAGGCCGCCTGAAGCGGCGTGGGGGGTGGGCAGGGCGCGCTCGCGGTGCTCCCCACGCCTCCGCAACCGGCAGCGGAGAGCGCGAGCACGGCGGTCCACAGACAGGCGCTCGGTCGTCGGATCGTGGTCATGTTGTCCATGGACGGGGGCGCTGGCAGGGCCTCGCGTGTCCGTGAATGAGCTCGTTCAGGGGTTACGCTGGTTCGCACGAAGCTCCCGTACGAGCCGCTCGATCGTGAATCTCGATTCGTGCCACGATGTGTCGCTCCGGCTGGGCCCGGAGGTCTGGTCCAGGAGCTCGTTCAGCTCGGGCAACAGGGCGGACGCATCCCGGCCAAGGGCGGCGACCGCGCGCAGCCAGCCATCGAGCCGATAGGCAGCGAGCCAGGCGTCGAGCCGGGGACGCGACGCCGCAAGGACGGGCGCCAGCGGGTGGTCATCGCCGCTGCGCGCGAGCGCCTCCACCGCCAGCCAGCGCACGGTGAAGAGATCGTCGGAGAGCGCACGACGGAGCGCCGGTGCCTGCTCGGGACACGGCGCAGCGCGCGCGAGCACGCGGGCTGCGGCGAGCCGCACGACGGGCTCCTTGCTCGTCAGGGCATCGGCGACCACACCCAGAACAGGCTGCGCAGCCGCACCAGCCTTCTCGAGGGCAGAGAGGGCGGCTCGCTGGACGTTAGGATTGGACGCAGCCACCCAGCGCGCAGCGCTCTTCACGCCACGCTCGGTCGGGGCAACCGGCGGCAGCCACCTGCCGAAACAATTCCGATGGTGAACCGGGCGGCCCCACGCCTCGGCCAGCGCGATCAGGAACCGCTCAGGCTTCGGCTTTTCCCCCGAAAGCCGCTCGATCGCCGCCTCGATGCGCGCCCGATCCTGGGCAAGCCTCGTCCTGAAAGCGTCCTCCGGATCACCGCGGTGAGCCATTCATCCTTCTCCCTAGAAGCCGCGCTCGCACAACGCTTCAGCCGCGGTGAAGTCGACCTGCCCCATGAGGTGCACCCCCTCGCTACCGCCTGAAGAACGACGCCTGCTGGAAGCGCAGGCCGGCCAGGATCTGATCCACCCGCGCGTCGGAGAGCGACCCGATCCGCTCGCCCAGGCGGGCCTTCTCGACCGAGGAGATCTGCGAGACGACCACGACGCTCTGCCTGGGAAGATTCCCCTCGCCCACGTCGAGCAGGAGGTTCCCAGGCTCGCTCGCCCGGTGCAAGTTCGACGTCAGCGCGCACACGACCACGGTCGTGATGCGCGAGTGGTTGAAGACGTCGTCCTGGACCACCACATGGGGATGGGAGTAGCTCGGGACAGGTCCCCGCGAGTCATCGGGCCCTATCCAGAACACGTCGCCGCGATCGATCCGCGCCGAGCGTGTGCCTGTCAGTTCTCCTGCGTCCGTCTTCATGTGCCTCGCGCGTCGGCCCGAAGGATGGTCCGTGGCGCACCTCGGCGCAACCCGCTCCTTCCGCACGATCTTCCCAGCACACCACGGGGTCTGGCAAGGAGGCTCAGACCCATTCACCCCGCCGATCCATCGGTTTCGCCGCCACCAGCGCCTCGCGGCTCACCCGTGAGCACCGCCTTCGGCTCATCTTGGCACAATCTGCTCCAGCCTTGCCGGCTGTGCGCGTCTCCCCGGGACAAACGTGCGATTTGCGGCGCAAAAGCGCTCTGGCACGCAGGCTGCAATACCCTGGCATCATGAGAACATCAATTGTCTTGGCGACCGTGCTCATGTCGGCTCTCGCGGGGTGCAGCTCGAACGATGGAGGCGGCACCGGCGGCGGTGGCCCGGATCAGGGAGAGGGCGGCTCGGGCCAGGGAGGGGGCGGCGGGGCCGTCGAGTGCTTCGAGAAGAAGGCTGGATGCGTGTTGCCCTCGGACGCGGCGCGGATCGAGAGCCCGGTCGTCTCGGAGGAGGATCGGGTGTTGCTGGCGCGCAACAACGCGAGCTTCGCGCTCGACCTCGGCCGCGCGATCCCCAGCGAGAACGGGAACCTCGTCTACTCGCCTTACAGCATCTCGACGGCGCTCGCCATGACGTACGCGGGCGCGCGGACCACCACGGAGCAGGCGATGGCCGCGACGATGCGGTTCGAGCTCCCGCAGGAGCGGCTGCACCCGGCGTTCAACTACGTGGATCTCGAGCTCCGCAAGCGCGCCGAGGGCTCCAGCAACGTCGAGGGAGGCGGCTTCCGGCTCCACACGGCCAACGCGATCTGGTCGCAGATCGATCTCGGGCTCGAACAGCCGTTCTTGAAGGTGCTCGGCGAGAACTACGGGGCGCGCGTGCGGCTCGCCGACTTCTCCGTGCCGGACGAGGCCGAGAGCCTCATCAACGCGTGGGTGAAGGACCAGACGGAGGGCATGATTCCGCAGCTCCTCAACAAGAACGTGACCCCGGAGACGCTCCTCGTGCTCACCAACGCGATCTACTTCGACGCCGCGTGGCACACGCCGTTCAGCGAGAGCGCGACGAAGCCCGGCGCGTTCCAGCGCGGGGACGGAACGAGCGTCACCGCCCAGATGATGCACGGCACGCAGCCGGAGACGCGCTACGGCGCCGGCGACGGCTGGGAAGCGGTGGAGATCCCCTATGCGGGCACCCCTGTCTCGATGTTCCTCGTCCTGCCTGCCGAGGGGAACGCGGACGCGCTGGCGGAGTCGCTCGACGGCGCGGCGCTCGAGACGATCATCGCCTCGACGCAGTCGCGGTCGGTCGATATCACGATGCCGAAGTTCTCGTTGGACACCTCGGCCTCTCTCAAGAAGGCGCTCGTGGATCTGGGCATGGGCGCCGCCTTTGGCCCCAGCGCCGACTTCTCGGGCCTCATCCCGGGCGGAGGGGTCCAGATCCAGGACGTCATCCACAAGGCGGTCATCGACGTGGACGAGGCCGGGACCGAGGCCGCGGCGGCGACAGCGGTCCTCATCGCCGCCACCGGCGCGGGCTTCTTCCCCGAGCCCGCGGAGATCGTCCTGGACCGGCCGTTCTTCTTCTTCATCAGCGATCTGCCGACGGGGGCGCTGCTCTTCGCGGGGCGCGTCAACGATCCGACAGCGCACTGAGGTGAAGCGAAGCCCTCGGGCGCCGGAAGAGCTCCTTGCCATGACACCCCGGTGTCTGGCAAGGAGTGGCACAGGCTCATCGACCCCTGAGCCATGATTCGCCGCCAACCGCATTTCCCAGCTCTCTCTCGGGTTCAGCGTGCGGCTCATCGTGGCACAGTCTGTCTCTGATTCCCCCCGCTGCGCGCGGTTCTTCAGGCCAAAGTCGCGTTTTTTCGCGCGGAGGCGCTCTGGCATGGTGCCTGCAGTCCGCCAGCGCCATGCGAACAACGATTCTCTTGGCGACCATGCTTATGTCAGCTCTGGTGGGGTGCAGCTCGGCCCAGGGTGGGGGCACGGGAGGCGGCGGCCCAGGCCAGGGCGAAGGCGGCTCGGATCAGGGCGGGGGAGGGGGTGACTCGCCCGAGGCTCCCGTCGAGTGCTTCGAGAAGAAGGCTGGCTGCGTGCTGCCCTCGGGCGCGGCGCGGATCGAGAGCCCGGACGTCTCGGAGGAGGATCAGGCGTTGCTGGCGCGCAACAACGCGAGCTTCGCGCTCGACCTCGGCCGTGCGATCTCCAGCGCGAACGGGAACGGGAACGTCGTCTACTCGCCTTACAGCATCTCGACGGCGCTCGCGATGACCTACGCGGGCGCGCGGACCACCACGGAGCAGGCGATGGCCGCGGCGATGCGGTTCGAGCTCCCGCAGGAGCGGCTGCACCCGGCGTTCAACTACGTGGATCTCGAGCTCCACAAGCGCGCCGAGGGCTCGAGCAACGTCGAGGGAGGCGGCTTCCGGCTCCACACGGCCAACGCGATCTGGTCGCACGTCGATCTCACGCTCGAGCAGCCGTTCTTGACGGTGCTCGGCGAGAGCTACGGGGCGCGCGTGCGGCTCGCCGACTTCGATGCCCCGGAGGAGGCGGAGGGCCTCATCAACGCGTGGGTGAAGGACCAGACGGAGGGCATGATTCCGAATCTCCTCAACGGCAGCGTGACCCAGGAGACGCGCGTCGTGCTCACCAACGCCATCTACTTCGACGCCGCGTGGCACACGCCGTTCAACGAGGGCGCGACGAAGCCCGGGGAGTTCCAGCGCGGCGACGGCACGAGCGTCACCGCCCAGATGATGCACGGCACACGGGAGACGCGCTACGGCGCCGGCGACGGCTGGGAGGCGGTGGAGATCCCCTATGCGGGCACCCCTGTCTCGATGTTCCTCGTCCTGCCTGCCGAGGGGAACGCGGACGCGCTGGCGGAGTCGCTCGACGGCGAGGGGCTCGAGACGATCATCGCCTCGACGCAGTCGCGGTCGGTCGACATCACGATGCCGAAGTTCTCGTTCGGCACCGGGGCCTCCCTCAAGAAGGCGCTCGTGGATCTCGGTATGAGCGTCGCGTTCGGCGACAGCGCCGACTTCTCGGGCATCCGCAAGGGCGGAGGGCTCTACATCCAGGACGTCATCCACAAGGCGGTCATCGGCGTGGACGAGGCCGGGACCGAGGCCGCGGCGGCGACGGCGGTCCTCGTCGCCGAGAGCTCCGCGGCCGCGGGCATCTTCCTCGAGCCGGTGGCGATCGTCCTGGACCGTCCGTTCTTCTTCTTCATCAGCGACCTGCCGACGAAGGCGCTCCTCTTCGCGGGGCGCGTCAACGATCCGACAGCGCAGTGAGGAGACGTGAGGCAGGCGGGAGCTAGCCCGCGAGGATCTTCATGACGCCTTCAGTGGAAGCTCGACCTCCTCGGTGCGCCAGGCTGCCTACGTGAGCATGGCACCGGCCCAGCTCGCTCCTTCGGGCGCGGAGCGCGCGCCGGGCCTATTCCCTCGTGAAGGCCGAGAGGCGGCGCAGCAGCCCCGAGAGCTGCGGGTACATGTCCCGGTAGATCCCCAGCAGCGCCGCGTAGCGCCCCCGGCGCGCGGCATCGGGATGGAACGTCGCCGTGGCAGTCCCGCGCATCGCCCTCGCGGCCGCCTCGATGCTCTCCGCCAGCCCGGCGCCGGCGGCCGCGCAGATGGCGGCGCCCAGGCACGCCGCCTCGACCGTCTCGGACCGCTCGATGGCGACGCCCGTCGCATCGGCCATCACGGCGCACCAGAGGTCGCTCGCGGCCACGCCGCCGACCGCGGCGAACTCCGCGACCTCGATCCCCGCCGCGCCGCGCATCAGGTCCAGCACCAAGGCCTGCTCGAGCGCGACGCCCTCGATCAGGGCGCGGTAGACATGGCCGCGCCCGTGCGCGTCCGTGAGGCCCAGGATCGCGCCGCGGGCGTCGGGATCCCAGTGGGGGTTCATGGCGCCCTCCCAGTAGGGCAAGAGCAGCAGGCCGCCGCTTCCGGGCGGGAGCGACGCCGCCTCGGCCTCGAGCGCGGCCATCGCGGCCCCGTCGCGCGGATCGACGCCCAGCTGGCGGCGCAGGTACCAGTCCGAGAGCAGCGCCCCGCTGCGCAGGCTGCTCTCCAGCACGTAACCGCGGCCGGAGGCGCTGGTCATGGTCCGCCAGGCCGGGTCCTGCAGCGGCTCGGCGCAAAAGACGCCGAAGACCACCGCCGTGCCCAGGTTCAGGTAGGCGCGCCGCGGGTCCAGCGCGTCGACGCCGAGCCCGGCCATCTGGCCGTCGCCGCCGCCGGCCAGCACCGGCGTGCCCTCAAGCAGGCCGGTGGCCGCCGCGGCGGCCGCCGACACCGCGCCGAGCAGCGCGCCGGGAGGCAGCGCCTCCGGCAGCCGGTCGGGCGTGATGCCGGCGGCGGCGCAGAGCTCCTCGGACCAGCGGCGCGCGCCGATGTCGAAGAGCGCGAGCGGATCGGCGCTCGCCCAGCTGGTGCGGGCGCGCCCGGTCAGCGCCTGCACGAGGTACGCCTGCACGTCGCAGAAGAGGGCCGTGCGGCGGTGGGTGTCCGGCTCCTCGCTGGCCAGCCAGGCGATCTTGGGCAGCGCCGGGCCGAAGTCCGCGGCCTTGCCGGACAGCGCCCGCAGGCGGTCTTGTCCGATGCGGTCGATCACGGCGCCGAGGTGCCCGCGCGCCCGGCCGTCGAGCCAGAGCATCGCGGGGCGGAGCGGCTCGCCGTCGGGACCGAGGCAGGCGAAGGTCTCGCGCTGGTGCGCGATCGCGAGGCCAGCGATGCGGCCCGGGTCCACCGCGGCGGTGACGCCGGCGACCGCCTGGCGCAGGGCGGCCCACCAGTCCCGGGGATCCTGCTCGAATCGCTCAGGAGCCGGCCGGGCCAGCGAGAGCGGCGCCCGGCCGGCGGCGTGCAAGCGCCCCTGGACGTCGAAGGCCGCCGCCTTGGCCGCGGTGGTGCTCAGGTCGATGCCAAGGACGAGGTCGGCCGGCATGGCGCCTTCAGCGACCCGGAACGCAGGATTGACAAGCGATCACGGGCGCAGACTACAGTAGGGAATCGCGCCGGCACAATCGTCCAGCGCGGCGCCGCCGGGGAGCCGGCGGAGCCTTGAAAGGGAGACTGGAACAGTGCGCGCAACGTTCATTCACGGCATCCGCGATGTCCGGCTCGGCGAGGTCGAACCTCCGCGGCCTCGCGAGGGCATGGTGACGATCCAGGTCGCGGGCTGCGGGATCTGCGGCAGCGATCTCCACTATTACCTGGAGGGCGGGATCGGCGCGGCGCAGGTCCGGGACCCCTTCGTGCCAGGGCACGAGTTCGCCGGCTGGGTCGTCGACGACCACCCGGCGCTGGGCCTGTCGAGGGGGCAGCTGGTCGCCGTCGACCCCGCGCACGCCTGCGGCCGCTGCGAGTGGTGCCATCGCGGCCACGTGAACCTGTGCCCGCACGTGGAATTCCTCGGCGCGCCGCCGCTGCACGGCGGCATGGCGGAGCGGCTGGCGGTGCGCCCCGAGCAGCTCGTGCCGGTCCCCCGCGACTTCTCGGTGCGAAAGGCCGTGATGCTGGAGCCGCTGGGCGTCGCGATCCACGCCATGGATCTGGCGCGGCCCCACCTGCAGGAGACGGTGGCGGTCCTGGGTTGCGGGCCGATCGCCCTCTGCCTGGTCCAGCTCGCGCGCCTGGCCGGCGTCGAGCGCGTCTTCGCGATCGACCCTGTCGCCTACCGGGCCGAGGCCGCGCGCCGGCTGGGCGCGCACGACGCTGCGCCGACGTTCGCGGCCATCGCGGAGTGGACGGGCGGCCGCGGCGTCGATCTCGTGATCGAGGCGACGAACTCGCCCGAGGGCTTCCACCACGCGGCCGAGGCAGCGCGCATCGGCGGGCGGATCCTGCTGGCGGGCATCCCCGAGGGCGATCGCTATTCGCTGCCGGCGGCGCTGTGCCGCCGCAAGGGGCTGAAGATCAAGTTCTCCCGGCGCATGGGGCACGTGTACCCGCGGGCGATCCGCCTGGTCGCCGAGGGGGCGGTGGACGTCGAGTCCATCGTCACCCACCGGTTCGATCTGTCCGAGGCCGAGAACGGCTTCCGCCTGCAGGCGGATTGCCAGGACGGGGCGCTGAAGTCGATCATCGTTCCGGGCGAAGGTGACACGCCGTTCTGATCCGGGTCGCCGCGCGGAGTCTCCAAACGAGCCGGCGCGGCTGTCATTTTTCTTTCGCCCGATGTCACACGAGCTAGACCCGCTTCGTCATTCACGGTGAGCGCGGGGTCACAGGAGCAAGGCACCGGTCGCTCGCGTGATCGACAAGGGAGAAAGACATGAAGATCGTGGTTATCGGTGGAACCGGCCTGATCGGGACGAAGCTCGTGCGCAGGCTCCGCCAGCGGGGCCATGAGGTCGTCGCGGCGTCGCCTTCCACGGGCGTCAACAGCCTCACGGGCGAGGGGCTCGCCGGAGCGCTCGCGGGAGCCGAGGTCGTGGTCGATGTGGCGAACGCGCCGTCGTTCGAGGACAAGGCGGTCCTCGCCTTCTTCGAGACCTCGGGCCGCAACCTGCTCGCCGCCGAGGCCGCCGCGGGCGTCAAACACCATGTGGCGCTCTCGGTGGTCGGCACCGATCGAATGCTCGGCAGCGGCTATTTCCGCGCGAAGATGGCGCAGGAGAAGCTGATCGAGGCCTCCGGGATCCCCTACACCCTCCTGCGGGCCACGCAGTTCTTCGAGTTCATGGACGGCATCGCGCGCTCCAGCGCCGACGCGGAGCGGGTCCGCCTCTCGTCGGCGCAGCTGCAGCCGATCGCGGCCGAGGACGTCGCCGAGGCCCTGGCCGACGTCACGCTCGGGCCGCCCGTGAACGGCATCGTCGAGGTGGCCGGCCCCGAGAGGCGCCCGCTCGCCGAGTTCGTCGGCAAGTACCTGAGCGCGAAGAAGGACCGCCGCGAGGTGATCGCCGACGCGGAGGCGCCCTATTTTGGTCTCCGGATCGACGATCGGTCGCTCACCCCGGGCGACGGCGCGCGCGTCATGCCGACGCGCTTCGACGACTGGCTCGCCGTGTCGCTGGCTGGTGCGCCGTGAGGCATCCGAGGGAACGCTCAAAGCGAGCTATCCGTCGTATCCCTGCGAGGCGCGGTCAGCGCCGTCCGAGCGGCTTCACGACGAGCGCCCCGGTCTTGACATAACGCTCGTAAACGACACGCAGCTCCGCGTCGTTGAGCCCCTGCTCGTCGTCGATGAGGTAGACCCCGCGCTGCGGGTCGCGGTAAACGTTCGCCTGGAACTCCTCCCAGCTCATGGTTTCGTCTCGGTCCGGCGCGGACTCGTCGGACTCGGACGAAGAGGAGGGCTCCGTGCCGCCGCAACCGGCGAGCGCGAGCGCCACCACGGGAACGCAGAGAAGGACAGACAGGGAGCTCCCGACGCGGCTCCTGGACAGACGTCTCGAAGGCGATCCTCGATTCATTGAAACACCTTTCACGGTAAGGTCACACGTTGCTCGCAACCAAGAGAATCCTGCCGGCGGCGACTCGACATCCAGCGCCGACAGCATCTGGCATATTTACACAGGAATCGAGGGACATGGAAGTCCCATGCGGGAGTAGCAGGGCGCTTTCATCGCCGCATCGCCGCATCGCCGCATCGCCGCCAGCGGGGGTGCGGTCTCGGTGGTTGACTGCGCCTCGCGAGCACCAGGATGAAGAGATGCGCGCAGAGCGTCTGCCACAGGTCGTGTAAATCGAATGAATCCGGCGCGCCTGAGCTACCTCGGCCCCATCACGGCGCGCGTCGGAGGGGGTCGACGTGGCTCCGGGGTCAGCGGGGGGCGACGTGATTTTCACCCGCTTCCTCTGTACCCTCTTCGTTCGCGGGGAGGTCTTGTCACGATGCTTTCGCTTCTCATCGTCCCTGGCTACAGCGGCTCCGGCCCTCGCCACTGGCAGACGCTCTGGGAGCAGAAGCTCTCCTTCGCGCGCCGCGTGGAGATGCCCGACTGGGATCACCCGGACCGACGCGCGTGGGTCGAGGCGCTCGACCGGGCGGTCGCCGCCAGCGCCGAGCCCCCGGTGCTGGTCGCGCACAGCTGCGGCGTGAGCACGGTCGTCCACTGGGCGGCGCCGGGCGCGCGACCCGTGCGCGCCGCGCTGCTCGTCGCGCCGGCCGACACCGAATCGCCGAGCTACCCGCGCGAGGCGTCGACGTTCCACCCGTTGCCCGGCGCCAGGCTGCCGTTCCCCTCGATGGTCGTCGCGAGCGCGAACGACCCGTACTGCGCCCCGGAGCGAGCCGAAGCCTTCGCGCGCGCCTGGGGAAGCCGCTTCATCCAGGCCGGGCCGTGCGGGCACATCAACGTCGATGCCGGCTTCGGGCCCTGGCCCGAGGGGGAGCGGCTCCTCGCGGCGCTGATAGGGGAGCCCGTCTCACGGGTGTTTCGCGCTTGAGCTGGGGAGCGCCTTCTCAGCGATTCTCGGCCCGGGCCGGGACTTCGAGGCGCAATGCCCGGGCCTCGTACGCCGGCACGCCCAGCTTGGTTCTCCGCCTCGAGCCGGGCGAGCGCCGTCACGCCCGCGAAATGTGGCAGCGGGCGATGATCAGAAGCTGACGACGAGCTCGCCGCCCGCCGTGGCGTTGTTGCCGTCGAGGAGCTCGGGGACCTCGCCGTAGGCGTCCACGATGGCCCCGAGCGTGTAGGTATCCACGGGGACGTAGGTATCAGCGGCGACGATGAGGCTCTCGCACTGGCCTGCGCCGAGGCTCGGCACCCAGGCGCCTCCGGCGAGGAAGTCGGCCGTCGTGATCGTCGCGTCGGCCGACAGCCGGACCTCCACCATGGTGCCGTAGCTCGGGGCCGTCCCCTCGTTGCACACGGTGACCGAGGCGTCGAAGAGGCTGCCCTGCGTGGCGCTCGGCGGGCCGCTCACCGCGGAGACGACGAGATCGGGGCCGTAGCCGATGGCCATCAGCTCGCCGGCGGCGGCGTTGTTGGTCTCGATGAGCTCCTGGACCGGGCCGTTCAGGTCCACGATCGCGCCGAGGTGGTAGGCGCCGTCAGGCGCATAGGCGCCGGCCGCCACGGTGATGCTTTCGCACTGGCCAGGGCTCAACCCGGGGACCCAGCCGTTGCCGACATGGATATCGGAGGGCGTGACCGTCCCGTCTGACGACAGCAGCACCTCGACGCTCGTGCCGCCGCTCGGGGTCGTGCCCTGGTTGCACACGGTGACGATGGCGTCGAAGCCGCTGCCCGGCGCGGCGGTCGATGGGCCGCTCGCGGACGCAATGAGATCCGGCCCGTAGCCGACGCCGAACACGCTGCTTGTGTTGGTGTTGTTGGTCTCGATGAGCTCCTGCGTCGAGCTGAAAGGGTCCACGACGGCGGCGAGGCGATAGGCGCCGTCGGGCACCGCCGCGTAGGCGGGGATGGGCACGACCGTGCACTGGCCAGGATCCAGGTACGGCACCGGCGCGCCCCCGGCGATCACACCGGCGCTGGCCGCCTGGCCGCTGGCTGCCAGGCGCAGCTCCACATCGCTGCCGTAGCTCGGCTGCGTGCCCTGGTTGCAGACGGTGATCTCGGCGTCGAAGCTGCTGCCCGGGAGGGCGCTGGGCGGGCCCTCCACCGCGGAGACGATGAGGTCCGGCCGATAGCCGACGCCGAGCACGCTGCCCGCCGAGGCGTTGTTGGTCTCGATGAGCTCGGCGATCGATTTGCCTGGGTCCACGATCGCCCCGAGGCGGTGGGCGCCGTCGGGCCCATAGGCGCTCGCGAAGACGAGCACGGAGGTGCACTGTCCAGGGCTCAGGCCGGCCACATGGCCGATCCCCGCGTGGAGGTCCGAGGGCGCGATGACGTCGTCGCTCGACAGGAACAGCTCGACATCGACGCCGTAGCTCGGGGATGTGCCCTGGTTGCAGACGGTGACGGAAGCGTCGAATCCGCTGCCCGGCGGGGTGCTGGGCGGGCCGCTGACCGACGAGACGACGAGATCCGGCCCGAAGCCGACGCCGATGAGGTCACCCGAGGCGGCGTTGTTGGACTCGATCAGCTCTTCCTGCCAGTCGTCCGCATCGACGATCGCTCCGAGGTGGTAGGTGCCGTCGGGAACATAGAGAATTGCGGCGACCGGCACCGCGGCGCACTGCCCGGGTGCCAGGAAGGGGACCATGCCGCCGCCAGCGGGTGTGTCGCCTGCCGTGATCGTGGCGTCGGCGGACAGGTAGAGATCCACGTCGGTGCCGTAGCTCGGCTGCGTGCCCTGGTTGCACACGGTGACGGAAGCGTCGAATCCGCTGCCTGGCAGGGCGCTGGGCGGGCCGCTGACCGCGGAGACGATGAGGTCGGGCCAGCTGCCGATGCCGATCATCGCGCTCACCTCGGCGTTGTTGGTCTCGATGAGCTCGGGGACCCAGTTGTCGCGGTCGACGATCGCGCCCAGGTGGTAGGCGCCGTCGGGCACGTACGCGCTCGCCGGGAAGGTCACGGTGGCGCACTGGCCCGGATCCAGGTACGGCACCGGACCGTTGCCGGCATGGGAGTCGGCGATCGTGAGGGTCGCATCCGCGGAGAGGAGCAGGTCCACCTGGGTGCCATAGCTCGGCTGCGTACCCTGGTTGCAGACCGTGACCGACGCGTCGAAGCTTCCGCCGGGGATCACGCTCGGCGGCCCGCTCACCGAGGACACGATGAGGTCAGGCTGGTAGCCGACGCCGAGCACGCTGCCCGCCGCGGCGTTGTTGGTCTCGATGAGCTCGGCGAGCGCGTCGTACGGGTCCACGATCGCGCCGAGGTGATAGGCGCCCCAGGGCACGTTCGACGCGCTCGCCGGGAAGGTCACGGTGGTGCACTGGCCCGGCGCCAGGTACGGCGCCGGCCCGTTGCCGGCCAGGAAGTCGGCCGTCGTGATGGTCGCGTCCGAGGAGAGGCGCAGCTCCACGTCGCCGCCGTAGCCCGCCTGTGTGCCCTGGTTGCAGACGGTGACCTCGGCGTTGAAGTTATCCCCCGGGGCGACGCTCGGCGGCCCGCTCACGGCGGAGACGATGAAATCCGGCCCGAAGCCGACGCCGAGCACGCTGCCCGCCACAGCGTTGTTGCTCTCGATGAGCTCCACGAGCGATTCGCTCGGGTCCACGATCGCCCCGAGGCGGTAGGCGCCGTCGGGCCCATAGGCGCTCGCAAAGACGAGCACCGAGGTGCACTGTCCAGGGCTCAGGCCAGGGACATAGCCGTTCCCGGCGTGGATGTCCGCGGGCGAGATCGCGTCGTCGCTCGACAGGAAGAGCTCGAGGTCGACCCCGTAGCTCGGGGACGTGCCCTGGTTGCAGACGGTGACGGAGGCGTCGAAGCCGCTGCCCGGAGGGGCGCTCGGCGGACCGCTGACCGCCGAAACGACGAGGTCGGGCTGGAAGCCCACGCCGATGAGGTCGCCCGAGGCGCCGTTGTTGGACTCGATCAGCTCTTCGTGCCAGTCGTTCACATCGACGATCGCTCCGAGGTGATACGTGCCATCGGGAACATAGGCGCTAGCGAAGACGAGCACGGAGGTGCACTGCCCGGGTGCCAGGAAGGGGACCATGCCGGCGCCAGCGGGTGTGTCGTCTTCCGTGATCGCGGCGTCGGCGGACAGGTAGAGCTCCACGTCGCTGCCGTAGCTCGGCTGCGTGCCCTGGTTGCAGACGGTGACGGAAGCGTCGAATCCGCTGCCCGGCGTGGCGCTGGGCGGGCCGCTGACCGCGGAGACGATGAGGTCGGGCCAGTTGCCGACGCCGATCATCGCGCTCACCTCGGCGTTGTTCGTCTCGATGAGCTCGGGGATCCAGTTGTCCCGGTCGACGATCGCGCCCAGGTGGTAGGCGCCGTCGGGCACGTACACGCTCGCCGGGAAGGTCACGGTGGCGCACTGGCCCGGATCCAGGTATGGCACCGGACCGCTTCCAGCAGGGGAGTCGGCGATCGTGAGGGTCGCGTCGGCGGAGAGCAGCAGCTCCACCTGGGTGCCGTAGCTCGTCTGTGTGCCCTGGTTGCAGACCGTGACCGACGCGTCGAAGCTTCCGCCAGGGATCATGCTGGGCGGCCCGCTCACGGCGGAGACGACGAGATCCGGCGCGTAGCCGACGCCGATCACGCTGCCCGCCGCGGCGTTGTTGGTCTCGATGAGCTCGGCGAGCGCGCCGCTCGGGTCCACGATCGCGCCGAGGTGATGTGCGCCGTCGGGCACATAGGCGCCCGCGGGCACGACGACGGCGGCGCATTGCCCCGGGTTCAGCCCGGGGACAACGCCGTTCCCGGCGTGGATGTCCGAGGGTGTGATCGTCCCGTCGCTCGACAGCAGCAGCTCGACGTCGGCGCCATAACTCTGGGTCGTGCCCTGATTGCAGACGGTGACGGCGGCGTTGAAGCTGCTGCCGGGCGTCACGCTCGACGGCCCGCTCACGGCCGAGACGACGAGGTCGGGCCAGGCGCCGACGCCGAGCAGATCGCCCGGCGTCGCGTTGTTGGTCTCGATGAGCTCGGGGACGCCGCCCTGCGGGTCGACGATCGCGCCGAGGTGGTAGGCACCCTCGGGCACATAAGCGCTCGCCGGGAAGGTCACGGTGGCGCACTGGCCGGGATCCAGGTACGGCACAGGACCGCCGCCGGCGAGGGAGTCGGCGGTCGTGAGCGTCGCATCCGCGGAGACGCGCAGCTCCACGTGGGTGCCGTAGCTCGTCTGCGTGCCCTGGTTGCAGACGGTGACCGACGCGTCGAAGCCGCCGCCGGGGAACACGCTCGGCGGCCCGCTCACGGCGGAGACGATGAGGTCGGGGCCATGGCCGACACCGATCAGGCTGCCCGCCGCCGCGTTGTTGGTCTCGATGAGCTCGGCGATGGCGCTGCTCGGGTCCACGACGGCGCCGAGGTGATAGGCCCCGTCGGGCACGTAGGCGTTTGCGGGCACGGCGACCGAGGCGCACTGCCCGGGGCTCAGACCGGGCACATAGCCGCCTCCTGCGGGCGCGTCGAACGGCGTGATCGCTTGATCGGACGAGAGCACCACGGCGATGTCGCCGCCGTAGCTCTGCGTCGTGCCCTGGTTGCAAACGGTGACGGAGGCGCTGAATCCGCCGCCGGGGAACACGCTCGGCGGCCCGCTCACCGAGGACACGACGAGGTCCGGCCGGTAGCCGACGCCCATCGCGCCGCCCGCCGCGGCGTTGTTCGTCTCGATGAGCTCGGCGGTCCAATCCGGGACGTCCACGATCGCGCCGAGCGTGTACGCGCCGTCGGGCACGTACGTGTTCGCGGGGATCGTCGTGGAGAAGCACTGTCCGGGGTTCAGGTTCGGTACATAGCCGTACCCGATCGGGAAATCGGCGAGCGTGATCTCGCCATCGGGCGAGAGCAGGAGGTCGACCTCGTTGCCGTAGCTCGGCTGCGTGCCCTGGTTGCAGACGGTGACCGAGGCGTCGAACCAGGCGCCGGGCACCTGGCTCGGCGGCCCGCTCACCGCGGAGACGACGAGGTCCGGCTGATAACCGACGCCGAGCAGCCCGCCCGCCAGCGTGTTGTTGGACGTGATGAGCTCCGCGTACCAGCCGCTCTCGTGCGCGATCGCGCCGAGGTGATAGGCGCCTTCGGGGACACTGGCGCTGGCGGGCACGGTCACCGACGCGCACTGGCCAGGATCCAGCCAGGGAACCGGGGTGCCGCCGAGGAGGTGATCCGACGGCTCGATCGCGGCGTCGGGCGAGAGGAGCACATCCACGAGCGCGCTCTGGCTCGACGTCGTGCCCTGGTTGCAGACCGTGGCCTGGACCTCGAAGCCGCCGCCGGGGAGCGCGCTCGGCGGGCCGCTCACGGCCGAGACGATGAGATCCGGGCCGTAGCCGACGCCGATCTCGCCTGCGACGGCCGCGTTGTTGGTCTCCGACAGCTCGATCACCTGCTCGAACGAGTCCACCACGACGCCGAGCGTGTACGCGCCATCGGGCACGGCCGCGGCGGTCTGGACGCCGAGCTCGACGCATTGCCCCGGGTCGAGATACCCCAGCGGCGCATAGCCGGTGATGGGATCCGACGGTGTGATGATGTCGTCGTCCGAGAGGCTCACCTCGACCTGGGTGCTGTAGCTCGCCGAGTCGCCCTGGTTGCACACAGTGACCCACGTCGTGAAATAGCCGCCCGGCAGGACGCTGGGCGGCGCGCTCGCGCTCGAGAGCACGAGGTCCGGTTCGTTGCCCGTGAGCGCCCCGGTCGCGGCCCCGACCGGCTCGGCATCGTCAGGCGGTCCGCTGCTCCCGCACCCCACGGTCATCGCCAGCATGCCGAACACGAAGCACGCCCGTCGCACCCGAGATACTCTTAGGCTGAGCATAGAGAATCAGGAGAAGCTGGGGGCGCGTCCACGTCAAGGGGGTCGCAGATTCTTGCCGGAGTTTCGCGGGATAGGGGCCTTGCGCCGTCACGAGGTGGGGGGGCGCCTCCGCCTCCGCTTCCGTGTTCCGTGACGTCCTCGGTGACGTCTTCCGTGGCGTGCGCGCGCGGTGACCTTGCGCCTTGCGCCCACCGCAGGAACCTGAGAGAGGAGCACCATGAACGGGAAGGTCTGCATCGTCACCGGCGGCAACACGGGCATTGGCAAGGAGACGGCCCGCGGCCTCGCTCAGCGCGGCGCGAAGGTGGTGCTGGCGTGCCGCGACACCGGCAGAGGGGAGGCGGCGCGCGACGACATCGCCCGCTCCACCGGCCGCAAGGACGTGGAGGTCATCGCGCTGGATCTCGGGAGCAAGGCGAGCATCCGCGCCTTCGGCGAGCGATTCCGCGCGGCGCACGATCGCCTGGACGTCCTGGTGAACAACGCCGGGGTGTGGCGGAACTCGCGCGGCACGACCGAGGACGGGATCGAGGCGACGTTCGGGGTGAACCACGTGGGGACGTGGCTGCTCACGCAGGACCTCCTCCCGCTCCTGAAGAAGAGCGCGCCGTCGCGGGTCGTCGTCCTGTCCTCGAAGCTGCATTACCGCGGCCGGATGGACTGGGAGGACCTTCAGTTCGAGCGGCGGAAGTACGGCACGACCGCGGCGTACGCCCAGTCGAAGCTCGCGAACGTGCTCTTCACCAAGGCGCTGGCCCGACGGCTCGAGGGCACCGGCGTCACGGTCAACGCCGTCCATCCGGGCGTGGTCAGGACGGAGCTGATGCGCGATTATCCAAAGCTCCTTGTGAAGCTCTTCACCCTGTTCCTGCTCACGCCCGAGCGAGGGGCCGAGTGCTCGCTGCACGTGGCCACGGCGCCGGAGCTGGCCGGGGTGACGGGCGAGTACTTCGAGAAGAGCCGTATCAAGCCGGCGGCGGCGGAGGCGCTCGACGAGGCCGCGCAGGAGCGGCTCTGGGCCCTGACCGAGGCGCTGGCGGCGTAGCGCCGCGCGGCGGCCCGCGGTCGAGCGCGACGCCCGCAGAGCAGGCAAACGCACCGTATGCTGCACGAACCCGAGCGCCACGAGGCATTGACGTCCGTCGCATGGGACGAGGACGTCGCCCGCGACGCCATCGAGGGCATCGTTCGCGACACCGAGGGGCGCTTCTCGGATGACGCGTACTGGCCGCTGCACCCGAAGGACGCCGAGCCCGGCGACGACCCGAGCCAGTCGGCGCTGCCGCTCTACCACGGCGCTGCAGGCGTCATCTGGGCGCTGCGCTACCTGCATGAGGCGGGGGCGGCGCCGGGCGCGAGGCGCACCACGGAGCAGTTCGACGCGCTCTTGCTTCGCAACCGCGCATGGCTGGCCTCGATGCCGGGTGACGAGAGCGCCGCGTTCATGATGGGGGACACGCCCATCCTCCTGATGGCGCAGGGCGAGCGGCCCACCGACGAGCGAGCCGACCGGCTCGCGGCGCTCATCGAGGGCAACCTCGATCACCCGGCGCGCGAGCTGATGTGGGGGGCGCCCGGCACCATGCTGGCCGCGTCGTTCCTGCACGAGCGCTTCGGCGACGCGCGCTGGGCCGAGCTCTTCCGCCGCACCGCCGCGCGCCTCTGGTCGCAGCTCCAGTGGTCCGACGAGCACGGCTGCCATTACTGGTCGCAGGATCTCTATGGCCGCCGGAGCACCTATCTCGACGCCGTCCATGGGTTCGTCGCGACCGCGCGCGCGCTCCTCCACGGCCGGCGCCTGCTGGACGCGGGCGACTGGGCAGCCTGGGAGCAGGTCATCGCCACCACGATCGGGCGGACAGCCACGCGAGAAGGCAGAATGGCCAGCTGGCCGGCGCAGCTGGCTTTACAAGGCGAAGCCCCGTACCCCCGGCTCATGCAGTTCTGCCATGGCGCGCCCGGCTTCGTCATCTGTCTTGCCGAACTCCCCGGCCCCACGCTCGACGAGCTCCTCTGGGCCGCCGGCGAGGCGACGTGGGCGGCCGGCCCGCTTTGCAAAGGCTCGAACCTTTGCCATGGCACGGGCGGAAACGGCTACGCCTTCCTCAAGCTCCACGCGCGCACGGGCGACGCGCTCTGGCTTCATCGCGCGCGCGCCTTCGCGATGCACGGCATCCTTCAGACGAAGGAGGACGTGCGCCGGTACGGACAGCTGCGCTACTCGCTCTGGACGGGCGATCTGGGGTTAGCGATCTACCTCTGGGACTGCATCCGCGCCGAACCGGCTTTCCCGACGCTCGACCACAGGGTCCTATAGCTTCGTCGCCAGCGACGCGAGCTGCGAGGAGCCGACGGGCTGCTACGCGGGCGAATCCCTGGATGAAGAGAGGCTTGTGTAGGCCCGGCGCGAGGGAAGTCAGAGCCCGACGACGGCGATGGGGAAGCTCACCTTCGGGCTGCCATTGCCGAGGCGACCCACGCCCACCGCGCCCCAGGCCGCGACCGAGCCCGTCCGGCGGAGCACGACGGTGTGGCTCGCCCCCACGCTGTTGCGCCTCCCCGCGCTGATCATCACCGCGTCCGCGACGTTCGCGACGGGCACCGGCGTCAGCGCGGTGGCCATCGAGCCGTCTCCGAGCTCTCCGCTTGTACCGAGACCCCAGCAGAACGCTCCCCCGGGGGCCGTGATCGCGCAGGTATGCGAGGTGCCCGCGCTCACCTGCAGGGCGTCACCGAGCCCCGAGACCGGGATGGGAATGGTGGCGCTCGTCGTCGCGCCGTTCCCGAGCCGTCCATCAAGACCGGAGCCCCAGCAGCTCACGGCGCCCGTGCTGTGGACCGCGCACGTGTGAAGCCTCCCCGCAGCAAGCCCGATGGCGTCGCTCAGGCCCGTCACCGCGACCGGCCGCAGAGAGTTCGCCGTCGAGGCATTTCCAAGCCGCCCGCTCCCCCCTCCGCCCCAGCACGAGACGGCGCCTGATGCGCGCAAGGCGCACGTGTGCTCGCCACCGGCGGCGACGGCGACAGCGTCGGCGATGTCGAGCACGGTGACGGGCGCCGTCTGGTCGGTTGTGCTCCCGTTCCCGAGCCGTCCCAGGGCCGCGTAGCCCCAGCAGCTCACCTGCCCGTTCTGGCGCACGGCGCACGTGTGGGCATCACCTGCGCTGATCGCGACGGCGTCCGTCAGGCCCGACACGGCGACGGGTGTGTTGCGGTCGTCTTGCGAGCCGTTGCCGAGTCGACCGTAGGCTCCTTCGCCCCAGCACCGGACCTGCCCGCTCTGAAGCAGCGCGCACGTGTGGGCTGTGCCTGCGGTGATATGAGCGGCGTCGGTGAGGTTGAGCACAGGGGTGGGGGTCGTCCGGTCCGCCCCGGAACCGTTGCCGAGTCGACCGAACTCTCCCTCGCCCCAGCACTCGACCTGGCCGTTCCGGCGCAGCGCGCACGTATGGGCGTAACCCGCGGCGATCTCCACCGCGTCCCCGAGGTTCACCACGGGGGCCGGCAACAGCGCGGTAGCGGCCGATCCATTCCCGATCTGCCCGCTGTCTGCCGCCCCCCAGCAGCGGATCTCACCGGTGCTTCGCATGGCGCACGTGTGAGACATGCCCGCCGCCACGGCGCGCGCGTCGCTCAGATCCAGCACATCAACGCCGGCTTCGCTCGAAGAAAATGCCCCGTACCCGAGCTGGCCATCGACGCCATACCCCCAGCACCGGACGGTGCCGTTCCGGCGCAGCGCGCACGTGTGGCCGAAGGTCGTGTCCAGGTTGCCGTAATTCGTAAAGTTGCTCGCCTCGATCGCGACCGCATCCGAGAGGTTCGGCACCTCGACGGGCGTGTACACGCTGCTCGTGGAGCCGTTGCCGAGCTGGCCATGGTTCCCTCTACCCCAGCAGACGGCGCCGCCGGTCGCCCGCAAAGCGCAGCTGTGCCCCCAGCCGGCCGATATCGAGATCGCGTCGTTCAAGCCGAACACGGTCACGGGCGCCGACTGGTCCCCGCTGATGCCATTGCCGAGCTGGCCATTGGTCCCTCGACCCCAGCACACGACGGCGCCAGTCGCGCGCAGCGCGCAGGTATGTCCGCCGCCCGCGTCGACGTCGACGGCGTCGGTGAGGTTCGAGACCGTGACCGGCGTCGTCGCATCGGCCGTCGAGCCATTGCCGAGCCGACCCCACTGGCCCTCTCCCCAGCACACGACGGCGCCGGTCGCGCGCAGCGCGCAGGTATGGCTCTCGCCCGCGTCGAGGGCCACGGCGTCGCTGAGACCGGACACGGGGGTGGGCGTCGTCCTACCCGCAGTGGACCCGTTCCCGAGCCGACCGTTGGCGCCCGACCCCCAGCAGACGACGGCGCCGGTCGCGCGCAGCGCGCACGCATGGAAACGGCCCACCCCGACGGCCACGGCGTCATTCAGGTTCGAGACCGGCGTCGCCCTGCCCGTCGTCATCGTGGTGCCATCGCCGAGCTCGCCGTTCTCGTTATTGCCCCAGCAATCGACCTTCCCGCCTACGACAGCGCACGTGTTGCGCTGGTTCGCGCTGATCGGGTCCTTCTCGCACGCCCCGCCCTCGACCCAGCGCCCGTCGATGCACGTCGTCGACCGGATCCCGCCCGGACACGTCGCGAGCACCACCTCATCGTCGACGCACTCGTCGCGATGGATGCATGCGCCGGTGTCCACCCACGCGCCCTGCGTGCAGGTCTGCGGCTGATCGTCGCGTCCATCGGGCCCGCACGGAACGTTCTGCGTCGTGCCGTTCGTGCAGACGTCGGGGTCGGTGCAGGCGCCGTCGTCCTGCCACTGGCCATTCGCGCAACGCTGCGGCTTCGTGCCCGCGCCGTTCAGCCCACAGGCAATCCGCTGCGTCGCAGCGTTCGTGCAGGCGTCGGGGTCGGCGCAGGAGCCGTCGTCCTGCCACTGGCCGCTCGCGCAACGCTGCGGCTTCGTGCCCGCGCCGTTCAGCCCACAGGCAATCCGCTGCGTCGCACCGTTCGTGCAGACGCTGGAGTCGGCGCAGGCGCCGTTGTCCTGCCATCGCCCTGAAGCGCAGACTTGGGGCTTCGTGCCGGCCCCGTTCAGGCCACAGGCCGCCTGCCGCGTCGTTCCGTTCGTGCAGAGGTCGGGGTCGAAGCAGGTGCCCGATTGCCAGGTGCCCGCTGTACACGGCGAGATCAAAGTTCCTGCGCCGTTATGGCCGCAGGGGTCGGCCCGCTCGGTTCCGTCGATGCACTCGTCCGGATCGTCGCACCCGCCCTCGTCGACCCAGACGCTGCCGGCGCAGACCTGTGCCTGCTCCCCATTGCCATTGAAGCCGCACGGCACGCTCTGCAACGCACCCTCCGTGCAATCCGGGCCTCCGCCGCTGCCGCCGGTCCCGCCTGCGCCGCCGCCGGTCCCGCCTGCGCCGCCGGTTCCACCTACGGCGTCGCCGGTTCCGCCCTCGCCGCCGGTTCCGCCCTCGCCGCCGGTTCCGCCCTCGCCGCCGGTCCCGCCTGCGCCGCCGGTCCCGCCTGCGCCGCCGGTTCCGCCTGCACCGCCGGTTCCGCCTGCGCCGCCGCCGGTTCCGCCTGCGCCGCCGGTCCCGCCTGCGCCGCCGGTCCCGCCTGCGCCGCCGGTCCCGCCTGCGCCGCCTGGTCCGCTCGTGCTGGTCGCGCTGCTGCCACCGGGTCCGCCAGGCTCGCCTGTGCCCGGCTCGTCGCCGCACGCCACGGTCACGAGCGCAACGAGCGCGATGCTCACCCACGCGATGAGCGTGCGCCCCTCACCTCCACCCGACAGAGCCATGACTTCCCCTGAGCGACAGCGCCTCCGCATAACCATTGCCAATCCTCCGCCCGCAGTAATAGGTAGGCTACCTAGCGCGAGAACTTCCGTCGGTGTCAAGCCACACCTCGATGCACGCCGGCTGGCGACGGAGGGGCGCTCGTCTCACAAGACCGCGGAAACGCAGCGTCGAAATGGGCAAGAGGGCCATCTCCTCCGGACGCGCATCAGCACAATTCCGACAGGCGCCGCCACGCGCGGGGCTATGCCCCCCGGAGGCGGGGCTGTGGCATCCGCGGCGCCTCACAACCGGCACCCGACGCTCCCGCACGTCGCGCACGAAGTCCTCGAGGCCACACGCTGCCCCCTTGGATTCGAGGCGCTCGAAAGGGACATCGTACGTGCCGATCTGTCGTCCAGGTCCTGTGCAATCGCACAAGCAGAACGTGGGGCCGTTGCGGCGCCCGCTCACGTAGATGCGCCGCGGATCGCTGGGCGCGCTGTCCAGGGTCACGCCGAGGAACGTGCTCGGGAAGTCGACCCCGGCCTGAGTCCAGGTCCGCCCGTCGTCGTTCGATTCCCAGACCTGCGTCAAGATCGCGTCGCTGGCCATCACGCTGGAGCCGAGCAGGAGGACGCTCGCGGGATCCGCGCGATCGATCGACAGAACGACATGGACCCTACCGAAGCTAGGGCGGCTTCACTTCGATGGCGAGCAGTTCGCGCAAGTTCCGGAGGCCGTGCGAAAGCGAGGGAAGCCGACGCGCAGCAAAGGACACCCATGGGGCCGCGCAGGAGGACCCCGGCGCCGCGCAGGAGGCCCCGGCGCCGCGCAGGAGGACCCCGGGCCTGCGCAGGAGGGCCGGCGGTTGTGCGCAGGCATCGAATTTTTGTTGCACAGGACACCGACCGGGGCGCGCAGGAGGGCGGCGAGGCTGCGCAGGACCCGCGCGATCGTAGCGCAGCACACCACGACGGGTGCGCAGGAGGAGCGCGGAGGCTGCGCAGGACGACGCCACGGCGGCGCAGCAGGGGTGTCGAGGTCGCGTAGCAGGGTCGGCGGGGCTGCGCAGGACCGCGCCAGGGCCGCGCAGCAGGGGTCTCTGGGCCGCGCAGCGGGGACGCCGGGTCTGCGCAGGAGCGCGCCGAGGCGCCGCAGCAGGCGCAGACGCAGAGCGCAGGCGCAAGGCCGCGGCGCGCAGCACGGGCTCGGGGGCGCTCGCGGGGGTCGGGACGGCAGGGAGGAAGCGCGAGGCCAGCGTCGCGCACCCGCTGCGGCCGGCGGGCGGCGCTGCATCTGGCGGAAGCGAGCCGTCCGCGTCAGCGCAGCGCCTCGTCGGCAGTCGCGGCCACGAGCGCCTGCGCGCCCGGCGCAGGCGAACCAAGTATTGTACCTTGGGGGGTTCGCGGTATTGCTGGCGGTGTCGGGCCGTTCGAACACCGTGTACTTGCCCGGACGTGGAGCCGGCGCAGGAGCCAATCCTCGCGCCTATTGCAATCGAGAGCGACGAACAGGATCTCCCAGCGTGATGGAGACGAACTTGCGCAGCCGAATGCGCTCGTTGGATCGGTGATGCACAACCAGGCAGCGCTCCCCGAACGCGTACGACACGGGATCGCCGTTCCCAGCGATCCGCGTGTTCGGCAGCCACGGCCAGTCGTCCTCAATCCGCGGCGCCGGCTGGCCGCTCTCCTCGTCGTCGTTGCTGGCCGCCTCCCCGGGATGGACCTCGAGGAGCCCCTCCACGCGCTGGAGATCGCCCTCGCGCACCTGCAGCTGCGTGCCGCCGGCGGCGCCGCTCAGCATCGGGTTGTAGCTCGCCGCCTCGAACACGTGGGACTCGATGCCGTTGGCCGAGAGCAGCGTGCGGTCCATCTGGGCCGCGACCGGATCGAGATAGCGGCGGACCGTGATCAGCTTCCCCGTGCCCGAAGCAGCATCCAGCTTGTCGCGGTACGGCAAGACGTCGCCTCCCCTGGGTCGAGACAGTGTCGCCCGGCTACGAGGCTAGAAAATCCAAACGCGATCCGAAAGTCAATCTCGTGTTTGCGTGTTTGCGTGTTTGCGTGGAACTCTCTCTCTCTCCGGATCCGTGGCCAGGACTCCTGGCGGGCGGAGCTAGGGGCAGCTCGGCCGCCACGCGTCGTCGGCGAAGTACCGGGCGATGAGATCGTGGAGCGGGCGATCGTAGTCGCGCAGCTCGGCCCGCGTGTCGATCTCGTTGTGGATCCCGTTCGTGGGGATCGCCTCGGTGTTGACGTCGAACCAGGACTGGACCCCCTCGGCCCAGTATTCGTCCCTGTTCGTCGCCGCGTAGGTGTTCTCCCATTTGCCGGCCCGGAGCGCGGCATCGAAGGCGTCCTCGAGCTCCCTGTTGAACGCCGGCTCGACGAAGGCGATGCCCATGATCGCGACGGCGTGCGAGAACTCGTGCACAAGGATGTCCTCGCCGAGGTACGGATCGCTCGGATAACACAGGACGTTCTCCTCGGCGCAGGAGCTCGCGGGCCGGGCGGGGGTCGCGCCGAGGCCGCGGGCCCGCGTGTCCCAGTCCGTCCCCGGGAACGCCTCGTACAGGTCGCTGTGCTCGGGGATGTCGGTTGTCACCTCCGTCTCCGCCATCACGGCGACGCGCGTGTGGTTCTCGATCATCGCCTGACGCACGTCGTCGCGGTGGCCGAGCATGCGGACGACCACCGAGCAGGCGCGCAGCAGCGCCGCGTCAGGCACCTTCTCGGAGCTGATGACGGGAATCCCCGCGGCGTCGACGTACTTCTCGTAGAAGGGGTCGAACCCCAGCTCGGGCGGCACCTCCGAGACGCTCCCGCACCCGCCCTCGGGCTCTCCTCCTCCTCCTCCGCCGGCCCCGGCGCCCGTCGAGGCGCTGGAGGTCGCGCCCTCGGCCGCGCTCGAGCTGGCCTCCGCGGCGCCGCCGGAGCCGCCGCTGCCGGCTGGACCCGCGCCGCCGCCTGCGCCGCCCTCGTCGGCCGGCGACTCGGAACAGGCGGCCAGGGCGCAGGTGAGGAGAGCGATCAAAGCAACTCGTCCATGCACGATTTCACGCATGCGCGCGAGGCTACAAGAGCTGAAGCCAGCATCCAAGTCGCACGCCGGCCGAATGGGCAGTTGATGGTGTCGGCCGGCGCGGCCCCCTGGCGGTGACGGCGCGGGAGCTGGCACAGCCCGGCGCACGGCGAGCCACGCCGTGCGGCCGAAGGACTGGGTTCCACGAGCTTTCTGCGCCGCGCCAGGCGCCGGTGCGCGCGGCACGCCGCGTGCTGGCGGAGCGGGCATGACGGTGCAGGAACGACGGGAGCACGCATGATGGAGCGCTCACCCAGCGATCACGTTCACCCTTGGTCCCAGCCGCGCGTGGGTGCGGCCCTCCTGTCGCTCGCCCTTGGCGTCGGCTGCTCGGGCGAGACCCGGCTCCCGACGGAGGAGCACCCACCGAAGCCGGAGGTGTGCGACTTCGAGCTTCCCGTGGCCGCCGCGCCCGCGCTGAGCGGCGATCTTCGCATCAACGAGGTGATGACCGGCAACGACGGCGCCTGGGTCGACGAGGTCGGCGAGACGGACGATTTCATCGAGCTGGTGAACATCGGCCAGCGCGCGCTCGATCTCGGGGAGTACGCGCTGAGCGACAAGTCCGGCAAGGCGACACGGCTGCCGAAGCTGACGCTCGGGCCGGGGCGAACGGCGCTGTTCTGGGCCGACGACACACCGGAGCAGGGCCCGCTGCACCTGCCATTCAAGCTCTCGAATTCTGGCGCGCGCGTGGCGCTGTGGTCAGCGTCGTGCGAGCTCGCCGACCTGGTGAATGTGCCGGAGCTGCCGCGGTCCGAGAGCTACGCGCGCTTGCCCGACGGCACGGGCGAGCCGTCGATCTGCCGTTATGCCACGCCCGAGCGAGAGAACGGCGAGACCTGCGGTCCGCCGGATCCGCCGAACCTCGACGACAGCATCCGCTTCGCGCCTTTCCAGTGGCCCGAGCCGTTCCCGGCCATCGCCGGGCCGCTGGTCATCTCCGAGCTCTCGCTGCGGCCCGCGGGGTTCGTCGAGGTGCTGAACGCGAGCGGCGCGCCCGTCGCGCTCGACGGCTTCGCGCTGCGCCTCGCCGCGCTCTCCCCGGGGCAGGCGCCGCCCGGCGCCGACGCGGGCGTGCTGCTCGCGTGGCCCGATGCGTCCGTCACGCTCGCGCCCGGCGAGCGGGTGAGCGTCCCGGTGGGCGCGAGCGAGACGGCCGAGCTCGAGGCCTCGCCCGATTTCGAGGGCGTGGCGACGCTGTGGCGCGAGGACAGCCCGGAGCCGAGCGATCGCATCGACTTCATGGCCTGGCCCGAAGGCGCGTCGCTGGCCCGCGTGCCCGACGCCACCGGGGCGCCGCGCTTCTGCGCAGCGGCGAGCCCCGGCGCCGCGAACGAGGGCTGCGCCCAGCTCCCGGGGCGCGAGCTCGCGAGCGGGCGCGCGCACCGGCTGGAGACGGCCGCGGACTTCGCCGAGCTGGCCGAGGGCGGCACCGCGGTCGGTGAGCTCGGCGTCAAGTTCGTCGTCGACATGGCCGCGAACGACACGGTGCACCTCCTGAGCACGCGAAAGTGGGCGCTCCATTACACGTTCGTCCGCGAGCAGATCCGGAAGGAGCCCCACCTCGATCGCTGCGATCCCGCGCAGGCCGCGGAGTTCAACGTCGGCTGGGGGGTGTTCAGCCAGACCGAGTACTTCCGGTCCGAGGGCCGCCGCTACCTCCTCGGCACGCTGGTCGAGCACACCAACGGAGCCAAGACCGTCGAGTTCTCGCCCGGCGATCAGATCGTCGGCGAGCAGATGCGGCGCGCGTTCTTCGCGGCGATGAAGGCGGTGCCCGACCCGGAGGCGTGGGCGATACGGCCCACCGAAGGGCGCCAGATCCTCGAGCTGCGGGCGATCGAGGGGACCGCGCCCATCGTGGGGCCGAACGCGCCGTACAAGGGGCTCACGTACCAGTCGCTCAACCCGGCCGAGGGCTTTGGCACGCTGACGTTCGTCCCGGCGCGCGATCTCGAGACGGCCGAGCTCGGGCCGAACGTGATCGTGGTGACCGACGACGTGCCGAACGAGACAGCGTTCATGGGCGGCCTCATCACCGAGGCGTTCCAGACGCCGCTCGCGCACGTGAACGTGCTGGCGCGCGGCCGGGGCACGCCGAACATGGCCCTGCGCGGCGCGCGCGACGACGCGCGCCTGAAGGCCCTGTTCGGCAAGCTGGTGCGGCTCGAGGTGCGCGCGTCGGACTTCGACATCCGCGAGGCCACCGCGCAGGAGGCGGACGCTTACTGGGAGAAGCGCAAGCCGACCGGCGCGCGGCTCTCGCCGGCGCTCGATCGCTCCGTGCGCGGGATCGTGCCGCTCGACGCCGCGGGCTACGCCATGGGCGACAGCATCGGCTCCAAGGCGGCAGGCATGGCCGAGCTGTACCGGGTGAGCGGCGTGGGGCAGTATTGCCCGCTCGACCTGCTGCCGCTGTACGTGCCGCCCGCCGCGTTCGCGATCCCGTTCTCGCACTACATGGATCATTTCGAGGCGAGCGGCGCGGCGGAGCTCCTGGCCGAGCTCGAGCAGGATCCCGAGTTCCGCGCCGATCCGCACGCGCACGCCGAGGGCCTGGCCGAGGTGCGGGCGCGGATGCTGGCGCACCCGGTGGACCCCGCGATCTTGAGCGAGGTCACGGGCGCGATCGAGCAGCGCTTCGGCGGCGACCGCGTGCGCCTGCGCAGCAGCAGCAACACCGAGGATCTCGCGACCTTCAACGGCGCGGGGCTGCACACGTCGACGAGCGGCGACCTGGACGCCGAGTCGAGCTCGATCGAGGACGCGCTGCGCACCGTCTGGGCGAGCCTGTGGAACACGCGCGCTTACGATGAACGCGAGTTCGGCCACGTCGAGCAGGCGCGCGCCGCCATGGCCGTGCTTGTGCACCAGGCCTGGCAATCGGAGCGCGCGCAGGGCGTGGCGATCAGCCGCAACGCGCTCGACGCCACCCGCGACAGCCAGTACTACATCAACGCGCAGATCGGGGAGGCCTCGGTCACCAACCCCGCGCCCGGCGTGACCAGCGACGAGATCGTGTACACGCCGCCGCCTCGCACGATCAAGGCGGAGTACCACACGCGATCGAGCCTGTCGCGCGGGCGCGACGTGCTGTCGTTCCCGGAGGTCCAGCGGCTCGGGTGCGTGCTCGAGTCCGTCCACGCTCATTACCGGCCGCTGGTGGACCCGAAGGGGGAGAACCGGCTGTACGCGATGCAGATCGAATGGAAGCTGATCGGCCCGGAGCGCCGGCTGCTGGTCAAGCAGGCGCGGCCCTACAGCTTCGGCACGCTGGAGGCGCCTGGCGACTGCCGCGAATACTAGGCCCGACGCCTCCCTCTCATTCGAGGAAGACCGTGATAGGATTCAAGTTCATGGTGGCCGGGCGGTTCGCCGGATCCGTGAAGCAGGAAGGGTGGTAGATGCCGTTCTTGGGGGCGATGGGGTCGCAATAGGTATCACACGAGCCAAGGAGCTGGATCGCCCCGCACGGTTGGATGGAGCCAGTCGTCTCATCGATGTGCCCGGCGGCGCAGTCGCGAAGCGCCGCGCGTGAGCTCGCATCGTTCTCTGGAACATGGCAGGCATAGAGCGCCGGCGAGCTCCCGTAGATGTTGCCCCAGAACGCGCCCTCCTCCCTCCTGAACGTGGACAGCTCCGGCGAGTTTTGTTTGTTGATCGCCTTGGTAGGTCCACGCGAAGAGAGCACGACGGGGACCCCGTAGTAGTTGGTGCGCGCCGCGAGGCACGCCGAGACCCAGCGCTGGTCGTCACCATCCAGCGGGACCCACGCCCAGCTCCTCGCGAGCCCGAGCACGCCTGTGTAGATCTCGTCGTGATAGACGCCAGACGCGTCGATCCAGCCGAAGCGGAATGATTGCGAGCTTTCGAGGGCACATTCGACGGCGTACCTCAGGTGATCGCGCGAGAGGGCGCCGTTCGGCCCGGGGTCGAGGATCGCGGTCAGCGCCTGCGAGCCAAGGGCGATGAGGCTCAAGGCGCCGACGGCCAGCGCGTTGGGGTTCAGCGCGTTGGGATTGAGCGCGTTGGGGTTCAGCGCGTTGGGATTGAGCGCATTGCCGGCCTCCAGCGCGCTCTGCGCTTCGCCCAAGGGCTCTTCCAGCCACTCTCCGTCCTCGCCGCATCCGGTTCCGGCCAGAACGATGAGCGGTATCAGACCTACCATGGTATTTCGAGCCATATCAGTCCCCCCCACTGAAAGGCTGCAATTCTGGTAATAATGGCAGAGTTTACTGAGGGTGTCGAGCGCGCGGGGCGAAGTCGTGGCGTGACGTCCGATGGACAGACGTCTGGAGCGTGACGGGGGACTTCGATGGCGTGCTCTGTCTCGTCTGTCTCGTCTGCCCCGTCTGTTTCGTCTGCCTCGTCTGCCTCGTCTGCCTCGTCTGCTTCGCCTGTTTCGCCCCTGGTCGATCTCGGGTACGTCATTGGCGGCGAGGAGATCGCGGGGCGCTCGGCGCCTCGGCGGTTCCGCCGGTGCTTGCCGAGCGTTTACAGGAGCGCCGTCGACCGTTAGTTTCGCGAGCAGCGAGGTGCCCATGTCCACATCTGCCCAAGGTCCGACGTCCGACGAATCCCTCACCCCCGTGCGCTGGGGCGTCCTCGGGGCGAGCAACTTCGCGTTGACGGTCAGCCTGCCCGGCATGAAGCGGGGGCCGCTGACCCAGCTCGCCGCGCTGGCGTCGCGCGACATCGGCAAGGCGCGCGACGCCGCGCGGTCGCTCGGGATCCCGAAGGCGTACGGCAGCTACGACGAGCTGCTCGACGATCCGGAGATCGATGCCGTCTACAACCCGCTGCCCAACCACCTGCACGTGACGTGGACGGCGCGCGCCGCCCGCGCCGGCAAGCACGTCCTGTGTGAGAAGCCGATCGCCCTCAGCGCGAAGGACGCCGAGGCGCTTGTCGACGTCCAGCGCGAGACGGGCAAGCTGATCGCCGAAGCGTTCATGATCCGCAACCACCCGCAGTGGCAGCAGGCCAGGGACTGGGTGCGAGGCGGCCAGATCGGCGATCTGGTCAGCGTCCAGGCGGCGTTCTCGTACTTCAACCGCGACGCCACCAACATCCGCAACAAGAAGGAAGTCGGGGGCGGCGCGCTCTACGACATCGGCTGCTACGCGGTGAACACGTCGCGCTTCCTGTTCGGACGCGAGCCCGTGCGGGCGATCGCGCTCGTAGAGCGCGATCCCGAGTTCGGCACCGATCGCGTGACCTCGGGCCTCGTCGACTACGGCGGCGCGCACCTGACGTTCACGTGCAGCACGCAGGCGGTGGCCTACCAGCGCGTGAACGCGCTCGGTACCAGGGGCCGCCTCGAGATCGAGATCCCCTTCAACGCCCCCGCCGACCGGCCGTGCAAGGTCTTCCTCGATGACGGCTCGACGCTGAACTGCAGCTCGGCCAGGGTCACCTCGTTCCCCACCGTCGACCAGTACCACCTGCAGAGCGAGGCGTTCTCGCGCGCCATCCGCACGGGCAGCCCGGTCGAGAATTCGATCGAGGTCGCGGTGGACAACATGCGGGTCATCGACGCGCTCTTCCGTTCCGTCGAGAGCGGGCGCTGGGAGAGGCTCTAGCGGAGGCTCTAGCGGCGCGTCAGCGCGTGACGGCGCCGAGCTCCACGAAGGCGCCGTCGGTCATGACCACGAAGGGGCGCTCGTCGAAGGTCAGACCGCCCTTGCCGTCGTGGTCGACGATCTGCAGCTTGCCCATGCCGTAACCCATCGGGCCGCGCGCGTAGTAGTGCGCCTGCAGGGTGTACCGGCTCGCTCGCTGCTCCCGGGGCGCGCGGATGGTGAAGCACTCGGGCCCGTAGCCGGTGGTCACGTCGGCGTAGAGGCGCCCGCCGCCTGGCAGCGTCGGGTCGCCGTAATAGGCGTGGCCGCCGCGGTCGTCGCGGATGTGGAAGTCGACGTCGTTGGCGTCGGTCTCCCAGTTCAGCACGAAGCGGAGCGAAGGCGCGCCCTCGAGCGCGGCGCCGGCCTTCGCGAGCCGGGCCAGGATGGCCGCCCGGCGCGCCGGCTCCGCCTTGAGCCACGCCGCGGCGACCAGGCCGAGATCCTCGCGCAGGATGCCCTCCACACCGGCGAAGCGCCCCGGCGGGTAGCGCCGCGCGACGCCCGCCGCGAGCGCGTCGAAGGCGGCGGCGTGCTCGCCCCGCTTGAGGCGGGCGAACGCGAGCAAGCGGTGGCTCGCGGGGTGGTCGGGGCGCTGCTCGCGCGCCTTCTCGTACGTGTCGACCGCCAGCTCGAGGCCGGCGCCACCCGCGAGCCGCTCGAGGCGCGCGCCGGCGAAGCGGCGGAGGTCCGCGCGCGCCGGGAACAGATCGATCAGCGAGCCGTACGCGCGGGCGGCGCCCGGCGTGTCGCCGGCCGCCTCGAGCGCCTCGCCGAGCGCGACGAGCGCGAGCACGTCGCCGGGGGCCTCCGCGTGCCAGGCCCGCGCGTCGCGCACGGCGGCCGGCGCGTCGCCCCGGGCGAGGGTGTCGTGGATCTGCTTGAAGCGGCCGGTGTACGGCTCCGATCGCGGGGGCGCGGCGTCGTCGGGCGCGGCGTCGTCGGGCGCGGCCAGCGCGGGCGCGCCGCTCGGGGGCGGCGAGAACAGGAGCGGGTACACCACGTCGACGCTGCCGCCCTCGGGCGCGGGGAAGGTGAGGTCGCGGAAGGCGCGGACCACGCAGGAGACCGAGGCGCTGTCGGGCAGATCGGAGCCGCCGTCGCGCGCGTTGACGAGCGCGCCGCGCGGGTCGATGGTGAAGCGCACGATGACGCGGCCTTGCAAGCCCGCGTCGCGCTGGAGCCCGCGCTCGTAGCAGAGGCGGAAGCGGCCGAAGCTCTGGCGGACGATGCGCTGGATCACCTCCGGCGGGAGGCGGCCGCTCACCTGGGTGGCACCCATGCGGACCTGCGGTGCCCCGGTCCGGTGGCTGCCAGCGAGGCGGCCGTGCCCGCTGCCGAAGCCCTGGCCGGTGCCCGTGGCCGACACGGCGCGCGGCGCGGGCGCCGCGGCCCCGGCCGCGGCCCCGCTGCCGTGGCCAAGGGTGCCGATCGCGCCGAGGCCGATGCCCTCGCCGCGGCCGCCGCCGCCCTCGCCGACGCCCGAGAGCCCGAGCCCGCCGGCGACCCCGCTGGCGCCCGACGGCGCGAGCACGTCCGCGCCGAAGGAGTATCGACTGTCCGCGCCCGCAGAGGGCGCCGGAGGCGCGGGGGGAGGGCGCAGGGCGGCGCTCTCGCCGGGGGAGACGTCGGCGGCCTGCTCGGAGAACATCTCGGCGCGCTTGCCTGGCGAACCGCCGGCGACCGGGCTCTGGGCCGGCGCGGGGGCCGGCGGCTTCCCGGCCTGCGGCCGCGAGCGCCTCTGCACGGCGACGCGGCCGCCCTCCACGGTCAGGATGTCGGAGAGCCCTCGCCGGGCGATGTCGAAGCGCGCGTAGTCGTGCTCGGTCTCCAGCACGAGCAGCGCGGTGTACGGGCTCAGCACCCGGTGCGCGATCGAGAGATCGATGACCTGCTTGCGGATCGCGTCCTTGTCGCCCCCGGCGCCCTCTCGGGCGAGGAGGCCGTCGATCTTCGCCCGGGCCCAGGAGCGCTCGAGCAGCGGGCGCTCCACGCCGCGGAGGTCGGGCGTCGTGGTGCGGCCATCGACCGTGAGCCGGACGGGCAGCTCGGCCGGCACCTCGGCGTAGACGAGCGCCTCGTCGCCGGGCTGCACGCCGTTCAGGGTGCGGGGCCAGACCCAGCGCGCGCCCTCGATGTTCACCGCGATCCCCGAGCGCGTGGCCGAGCCGAGGCGCCGCTCGATCTCGGCGGCGCCGCGCGCGCCGTCGACCACGGCGCCGTCGCGGGGCAGGCCCGCCGCGACGAGCTGCCGCAGCGCGACCTCGTCGCGGAGGCCGCCGAGCGCGACCGCGTCGAGCCGCTCGACCCCCGCGCCCCGCAGCGCCGCCGCGGCGCCGCGCAGCGCGCCCGGCGCGACCTCGCCCGCCGTGGCGATGCCGTCGGAGAGCAGCACGACGCGCCGCTGGCCGCGGGCGCGCGCGCGTTCGCCGGCCCAGCGGAGCGCGCGCCCGAGATCCGAGGCGCCGAGCGCCTGCCGCTCGCGGATGCGCGCGAGCTCCACCTCGCCGAACGCCGCGGCCGCGCCGTCGAAGACGGGGGTGACGGCCTGGTCGTAGCAGGCGACGGTGAGCGGCGCGCCCGGGCCGCCTGCCTGGGCGACCGCCCGCGCGAGGGCCGCGAGCACGCCGAGCTGCTCCTCGAGCCCGAGCGCGCGTGAGGCGCTCGTGTCCACGAGGATCACCGCGGAGGCGAGCGGATCGGGCCGCGCGTCCACCGGAGCGCTCACGCGGGCGAGCACGAGCTCGCCGCTGCGCAGGCCGCCGCGCGCCTCGATCGACGTGAGCCGCGCGGGATCCACCACGAAATCGGCCTCGGGCGCGGCGTCGTTCCGGCGCAGCGCGTGGATGGGCGCCGCGGCGCCGGCGACGGTGGCCTCGATGTCGAGGCGGCTCACCGTGGGCAGGCCGCGCAACGGGACGGCGAAGGGCGCGTCCGGGCGGAGCTCCTGGGAGTACGACAGGACGATGTGCTTCACGCCGCGCGCCGGGATGGGGAAGACCCGCGCGCTCACCTCGTTGCCCGCCGCCTGCTCGAGCAGCGCAGGGTCCTGCTTGCGGTGGAGGAAATCCTCGTACGCCTCGCGCGCGCGCTGGCGCTCGACGACCTCGCCCTCCTGCCACCGGTCGTCGATCTTCATGGCGAGGCGCCCGACGCTCGCGCCGGGCGGCAGCGTCACGCTGAAGGTGCCCTCGAGCACGCGATCCTCCGGGTTCTCGAAGGTGAGGTGCAGCTCGGCGAGCGCGAGCGGCGCCTCGATCACCGCGCGGCCGGTGAGCGCGACGAGGCGCAGCCCGGTGCCGTCCGCGGCGGTGAGCCGGAACGGTGCCGACTCGGCGCGGCGCGCCGCGACGGCGACGGCCGGCGCGGCGGGCAGGGGGCGCGGCGCGGCCGGCGCGGGCCCGCGCGAGAGCGAGGCGGGGGTCTCAGGCGGCGAGGGGCTGTCGGCGCAGCTGAAGAGGGCAGGGACAAGGACGGCGATCGCGGCGAGCGCAGCGCGGCTGCGGAGGAGGGCTGTGGGCACGGGGGATCTCCGGTCGTGGCGCGGCGGGCCGCGCCTGAGCGCAGGCCCGCGAGCGGTGGGGCAGGGCGATCGACAGCCCGGGCGGGCCGGAGGTTCCCGCCTCGCGCCGCTCAGTCGCCGGTGAAGTGCGCCGGAGCCACCGAGTCCTCCTCTGGCTGGGGCTGCCCGGCCACGTCCAGATCCGCCTGCGCGACGCCGCCGTCACGAACGACGGCCGAGGTGCCCTCGACCGCCGAGGAGACCATGACCATGTAAGCGCCATCCGGCAGCCCTGTCGCCCGATAGGTCCCGTCGTTGCCCGTCGTGACGTGGCGCATGTCGAGCCCGGGCTCGCCCTGGTTGCACGCGACCACGACCTGGACACCCCGGAGCGGCTTCCCGCCGCTGGTGATGCGCCCGCGGATCTCGCCCGCGCTGTCCGCGGGAAGAGAGATGTCCCGCTCGACGACCTGCCCCTCACTCACGTTGGCGTACACCACGGTACGCTGCGACTTCGCCACCAGCTCGAGGCGCATGACGGCCGCCGGGAGCTTCTCGAAGCGATAGCGCCCCTCGGCGTCGGTCACCGCGTTCACGAAGCCGATGCTCCGGTGAGACGCCATGATCTGCGCGCCGGCGACAGGCTTGCCGTCGCTCCCCCGCACGACGCCGGCGACGCTGCCTCCCCTGGACATCCTGAGCTTTATCGGGTCGAGCGCGTCACATTGCGCGACCTGGACCTGGGCCGTCGTCGCGGCATAGCCGCCGTCATACGCGCGGACCAGGATCTCGCCCGGAGGGACACGCTCTAGCCGAAAGCGCCCTTCGAGATCGCTCTGGGCCTGGCTCGCGGCATCCATGGACCCCTGGCTCGCCGAGCCCGTGATGAAGCGCGTCTCCGCATCGAGGAAGATGCCGGCGAGCGGCGCGCCGTTCTCGTCATGAACCGTCCCCGTCAGCGTGCACCCGCGCGAGAGCGTCAGCTCGACGTTCTGGGTCTTGTCGGGCCCGACATGGACGGGCGCCGAGAAGACAGGAGCGTAATCGGCCGCCGTGACCCTGAGGAAGACCGGCCAGCCGGGGACCTGCTCCACACGGAAGGCCCCGTCCGCCGCGTCGAAGCGCTTCGACCAGAGGGGCGCGGGCGCTGCCGTGCTGTCGGGGGACAGCGCGACGATGTCCACGGTGAACTGCGTTATCGGCTCCTTGCGCTCGTTGTAAACATGCCCCTCGACGATCCCGCTCCTCGGGAGCAGCAGCGCGACATCGTCCCCGCTGTGCGCGACGACGAGCATGGGGCCGTATCCCTCCTTGTTGCTGACGAGGTTGTAGGTTCCGTTCGGGGCGCGGATCTCGAAGCGCCCGTGCTCATCGCTCTCGGCCGACGCCGCCGTCGTGGGGAAATTGCCGGCGACGTCGAACGTCGTCGCGGCGATCGTGACGCCGGCGACCGGGGCGCCGCTCAGGTCGTAAACGGTCCCGGAGATCGGCGGCACCTCCGGGGCAGCTTGGTCCGGGGGCGCGGCGGGGCGATCCCATCGCGCACGGTTGACGTAGCCCGACTTTTGCTGATGCATGGATGAGCGGGGGGCGGGCTCGGGCAGCGCGGCGCGCGGCGCGTCGTGCTTCGAGCGGAGGTACAGGACAGCGGCGAGCGCGAGCGCCGCCAGCGCGCACCAGAGCGGCCATCGGCGGGGAGTAGCGTGATGCAGGACAGGCGGTTGCATGAGAACGTCTCCATCCGATCAGGGTGAGGGGGCTGCGGCGCTCGCTGCGATGTCACGACGACGAGGAGCAGGGCCCTAGGGGGCGACTCCCGCTCGCCCTCGGGCAAGGCAGCGGCTGACATGGGCGATGATCGCTGGGCGCAAGCGAGCAGATCTCCCGGCCGCGAGGCGCGGTCCGGGAGATCTGCGCACCCGACGTCCGCATGGCGGCGCGTCGGGCGGCGCTCGGTCTTAGTTGATCGTGATGCCTTGGATGAAGCCGAAGGAGAACGGATCCCGGAACGTCCCGCCGAAGCTCGGCGTGCCGAGTGCCGTCTCGCCCAGGACGATGGAGGCGCTGATGGTGGTAAAGCCTGCACCTTGGGGCCCGAACGCCATGCCGAACTGATTGAATCCACTGCAGTTGGTATTGAAGCCAGAGCCGGCATACATCGTGGTATTGATGTCCGCGTCCGGGCAGTTGGGGTTGGTGGTCGTCTTTACCTCGCGGACCGTGCAGGAGCGGGACTGTGCCGCGTTGTTGGGGTTGGTCCAGGTCATGCTGATGAGGCATGTCCCGTTCGGGGCCAGGAGGTTGTCACTCAGGCCGTTGGCATTGATGACGGCGTTGAAGGTCGCCGTGCCGGCCGACGCCCCTTCGATCAGGATGGCGCGCGTGGGACCCCGGTCAACTGCCATGGCGCTTCCCGAGATTGACATGGTGGCGAGCGCGGCGAGGATAACGAGCTTCTTCATAAGAACAACTCCTTGTGTTTCGTGCCCTGTGGAACGTACGCCTTGAGATGAACGCGCGGCGATAACCCCCACGGAGAGCGACGGATACGCCTGCTCTCGTGGAGCCCTGCGCTGACCGAAGACCGCTGCACCGGTGATGTCTGGCGAGGAGCTCGCGCGAAGGTCACCCTAGGCCTCGCCCTTTGCCATCGACTTCACGGCGCGTGGCGTCAGCGGAGAGAGCACGCCACGACGGCCCACTCCGAAGTACGCCCCTATGGAACCGGATATCCTGTCGGCTTGGACAGGAACTCCTCGAATCGGACGGGGCTGACGATACCCCTCATTTCCCACCGAGCAAGTCCTGGAGAAAGAATGAATACATTAAACAGGCGAAAAACGCGTGGACGGCGCGCCACAGCTCGGGCGATCACCGTGGTTGCACCCGAACTAAACAATCTTGGAACATCCCAAAGCGCGCCACGGGTCGTCCAGCCGAGAATGCGCCTGTTTGTCAGGAGCATTGTCAGACATGTCCAGCGTGTTTCATTGAGCGACGCTGAGCGCACAAAGGCCCCGTCCAGCGTGGCCGGTTTCAGGTGCGTTTGTGTCCTTCTTTGTGCGCCGTGCCAGGGTCCCCGCGGTGCGAGGGCGCCCTCGGGCCTCGTAGACGTCGCGCCGGTGCTTGCCTGACGAGGGACGCATCACAAGGAGAGGAGGGGATCTGTCCGATACGGACCGGACGGCTCACGAGGAATGCGCTCGATCCGCGGGGGGGCGGGCAAGCGCGCTCGCAGGGAGCTTTGAGGCGGGGCGATGGCGAAAGCCGTCCAGCGGCAGCGGCCGAAGCACCGCGGTGCGGCCGCGCCCTGCTCCGCGTGATCCGGCCTCCGTGCATCTTGAAAAGCTCAGTTGGCGATTGGGACGTCAGAACTCGGGGAACCTCTCATGGGCCGTCCGCATGCGTACCTGGGGCGGTCATGTCGTATCCATCGGTCGATGACGCGACCAGGCCGAAAGCATGATGGGGGCCCGTGGGCCAGAGCGCCCCGCTCCTCGGCAGTCTGCGTGCGGCGCACACGTTCCGGGCCTGCCCTCGCCCGAAAGCGCGGCCGTATGGCTGTATTGGGGTGGGGACATAACGAATGAGCCGTCGACTTGCGGTCGTCGTGCCATGTTAGATTCGGCGGCGTCCGGCTCGCCAGGATGGCCGCGCACCCGTCGCTTTGGCGTCTGCGGCGGCCGGCGCGCATGCGCTGCGGGGAGAGGAGACGCCAGGAAGTACAGAATCTGGAGCACCTGGAGAGCATCGCGCTCGTGGCGCACGGCGGCTTCATCTACCGTATCGGCGGCCTCCGCGTGGACAGCGCCATCGACGAGCCGGAGGTCCTCACCTCGGTGGCGACGGTCCAGCGCTACGATCCGCGCGAAGGGACATGGCAGGCCATGCCGGACTTGCCCGAGGGGCGCTCCGGGCACGGGGCCGTGGTGGTGGGGGACCGGCTGTACGTGGTCGGGGGCTGGACGCTCGGGGGCCCCGGCGAGCTGCTGACCCGGGGAGTCGTGCTCGATCTCTCCACGCCCGACGCGGCGTGGGTCCCCCTGCCCGAGGCGCCGTTCGCGCTCCGCTCGCTGGGCGTCGCGAGGCGCGGTGACTCGATCTATGCGCTCGGCGGCGTCGGCGAGGGGATGGCGTTCTCGGGCGAGGTCTACCGGTTCGACACCAAGACCGAGGCCTGGTCGCCGGGCCCGGCGCTCCCCTCGGAGATCCCGATTGCGGGCTTCGGCGCGACGGCGTGCAACGACGAACAGGACCTCTACGTCAACATCGCCGACGGCCTCTTCCGGCTCAACGCGGCGGGCGACGGTTGGGAGCCCGCGGGAGCCCTGGAGTTCACGCGGTATTTCAGCCCCCTGATCTGTCCTGGCGGCGGCGAGGTGATCGTCCTCGGCGGGCGATCCGCGGCGGACAACGAGCTGACCTCATCCGTCGAGTCCGTCGACGTGGCGCGGTAACGGCCGCGCGCCGAGCGCAGCAGCGTCGGCTCATAAAATGGATCTGGCTCCAGTTTGCTGGAGTCGTGCAACCCGTCGGGCATGCGGTGAGGAGCGGGTTGGCCTCCCTGGCTTCAGCGCGTGACGGGGATCGTGCAGGAGAACGTCGTCCCCGCGCCGAGCTCGCTGTCGACCGAGATCTGCCCCCCGTGCGCCTCGACGATGCCCTTGACGATGTACAGCCCGAGCCCCGCGCCCGCGCAGCGCGCCGCCCGCCCTTGCCAGTAGCGATCGAACAGGCGCGGGATGTCTTCCGGCCGGATCCCCGTGCCCGTGTCGCTGACGGACAGGCGGACATGGGGCCCCTGGCGCTCCGCGCCGATCGTGATCTCCCGTCCTTCGGCGGTGAACTTCAGGGCGTTGCCCACGAGGTTCGACAGCACCTGGAGCATGCGGCCACGGTCGCAGCTGAGCTCCAGGCCGCTCCCCGGAAGGAGGGTGTGGAGCTGGATCCGCTTCTGCTCGGCGAGCGGCGCGAGCATCTCGGTGACCTCGCGCACGAGCGAGCCCACCTCGCACGGCTGGATGTCCAGCTTCAGGCCCTTCGCCTCGATGATCGCGGCGTCGAGCAGCTCGCCGAGCATCTCGACGGCGCGCTCCGCGGCTCGCTTGATCTGCCGCGCCCGATTGCGGATCGGCTGCCCCCCCGCGTCCGCCGGGGCCGATCGCTCGAGCAGGGACGCGGCCAGGATGATCGACGACAGCGGGTTCCGGAGGTCGTGCGCCGCGATGGCCAGCGCCTCCTCGCGGAGCCGACGCGCCCGCTGCTCGGCCTCGTAGAGGCGCGCGCGCTCCAGGGCCTGCGCAGACTGCAGGGCGAGCGTCGTCATGAAGCGCCGGTCGTCCTCGCTGATCCGGCAGGCGTCGCGGTACGTGACCCCGAGCACCCCGATGGTCACGCCGCCTAGCCTCATGGGGACGCAGATCAGGGTCTTGGCCCAGTCGCCCGCCGGCGCGTCGGGATAGGCAGCCTGATACGCCGCGAGCGACTCGAAGATCAGCAGCTGGCCCGTGCGGATGCAGTCGACGACAGCCATGCGCGCGGACATCGGAATGCGGCGCAGGCGCGCGACCACGTCCTCGGGGTAGCCGGGCGCGCGGAGGACCTCGATCACGTCGTCCTCCGCGAGGAGCGCGACGTACCCCGCGTCGGCGTAGAGCGCGGCGAGTCCGAGCGAGAGGACCACCTCGGCCACTTGCGCGGGCGTCACCGCGCGCGAGAGCTCGGACGTGAACGTCTGGAGGCGAGCGACGCGCGCCTCCGCCAGCTCGACCCGGATGCGCGCGACGCGCTCGCAGGCGAGCGCCCGCTCCCGCGCCTCCTCGGCCCGCTTGCGGCGCTCGATCTCCTTCACGACCTCGACGACGTACAGCGGCGCCCCCGCGCGATCGCGGGCGAGCGAGCGCGTGACAGCGACCCAGAGCAACGACCCGTCCCGCCGCACACAGCGCTCTTCGGTGGTGGAAGAGGGGATCTCCCCATCGCCCAGCGCATGGACGTGCCGGAGCGCCCGCTCCGCGTGGTCCGGGTGCCGGAGATCCTGGGCGCGGAGCGCCAGCAGCTCCTCGACGGTGTATCCGAGCAGCTCACAGAGCTTCGGGTTCACGCGGAGCAAGCGGTCGTCGAGGGAGACGTGGGCCATCCCCACCGCCGCCTGATCGAAGGCCGCGCGGAACCGCTCGTCGCTCTCGGCGCGCGCGACGTTCGCCGCGCGCGCCTCGAGCAGAGCGCGGACGGCCGTCACCAGGAGCCGGCTCTCGGCCGGCCATGCGCGCGAGCCGGCACGACAGCAATCGTACGCGGAACCGTACGCGGAACCGTACGCGGAACCATACGCGGAGCCGCACGTCGAACCGAGCGTCGAGCTCGACGCCGATGGCTGGCCGAATGCCGCGTTCGGCCGGATGGCGTGCAGCACCGGGGTGGCCACCGCGCCCAGCGCCGCCTGGAGGTGCTGGCAGAGCTCGCACCGCTCGCCGTCCGGCAGATCGGCGCCGATGAGCACCAGGTCCGGCGGTCGATGGGCTCTTCGCAGGCTCTCCGCGATCGTCGCCGCGAGCTCGACCCGAAGCCCAGCGGCCTCGAGCGTGCTGCGGATCTCCTCTCGTTGGGCCTCGTCATGATCGACGATCAGGACGGTAGGTGCCTGCATGCGGTCCGCGCTCTTCCTTGGGAAAATGGAGACTCGAAATAGCTCACTTCCTCGCGGCTCGCTTCTCGAGGAGGCGTGTCGAGGGTACGAACTGTGCAAGATCCCGGAGCATCATCGCGGACGATGGCGGACGCAACCGCGCGCTCGAACGAGGGTGGGCTCATGGCAGCGTGGCTTGAATCAGCGCTCGAGGCGGGGCGCCTCTACCGCTCGATCGGCGCCCTGGAGGCGGAGAAGCTGCGCCCTCACGTGCACCGCGCCTGGGTGCGCTCTCACGGGGGAGGGGCCGATCCGCGCCGCCCCAAGGCCGAGTTCCTGAGCGCGCTCGACACCGAGCGCCTGCGCGAGCGGCACCAGGATCTCCTCCTCGCTTCCGAGCCCTACCTTCACGCGCTCAGCCTGGCCTCGGGCGAAGAGCGCCATGCGGTCATGGTGGGGGACGCGCGGGCGATCCTCCTGGATGTCCGCGGTGACGAGCAGACGATTCACGGCCCCGAGCGGGTGCCCGGTCCGGGCGCGTTGCTCGAGGAGAGCGTCTGCGGCGCGAACGGCGTCGGTACGGCGCTCGCCGAAGATGGCTATACGGAGCTCGTGGGGCCGGAGCATTTCATTCAGGGATTCCACGCCTTCACGTGCCATGGGCTCCCGCTCCGGGACGGCGATGGGGCGGCGATCGGCGTGCTCAGCCTCTCGGTCAGGAGACCCGAGATCGGCTTTCGTCTCCGCGAAATTCTGCTCTGCGCCGCGCGCGCCATCGAGATGGATCTCCTCGCCATGCGGCTCGAGCGGGACATGGATCGTCTGCTCACTGCGCGGGACGTGCCCATGGAGGACCTGCGGCGGTTGCTCCAGGACATCCTCCAGGCGCGGGCCGCCGCGCGGCTCAGGATCGATCTCGCCGCGGATCAGCTCGCCGGGAGCGTCCTCGCCCAGACGCGCGATCTGCTCCACCTCGCCGCCAGCGTGCTGCGCCGCTTCCAGCGCTCCGCCGCGCTGTGGCGGGCGCTCGCGCTGGGCGAGGCGGCGGCGCCGCGCCCGGTGGCGCTCGACGCGCTGATCCGGGATCTCGCGGAGCTGCTGGAGGTCGAGTCGGCTGTCTTCAACGTCACGACCAGCATCGAGGAGCTCGAGCCCGTGGTGGTCCAGGCGGACCACGACACCCTGGCGCGCGGGCTCTTTCGCGTGCTGGTGAGCGCCATCCGGACTGCGCGCCGCGGCGCCGTGCACCTCGCGCTCCGGGCGAGGCCGGCGGGCGGAGAGCTGTGCCTCACGCTCTCACCCGGCGCGGGGGTCGCCCCGCGCGCCCCGCGCTCCGTGCGGGTGCTGGTGCCGGCACACCCGGGAGCCCCGGAGCGCGCGGCGAGCGATCGCTCGGCGTGCATGGCCTGAGCCGGCGGGCCCGCGCGCGCCGCTTACCGCAGAAGCGAGCCATCACCATCGCCGATCGAACGGCGTCGTCCCGGCGTTCCGATCCTTGATCCGGGCGCCGCGAGCGTATCGGCGCGCGTTATACTCGCCCGTCTTTTTCCTTGGAGGAGGTCCAGCATGAGTCGATCATCGCTTGTCAACGTCGGGTTCGCGGCAATGTTCCTTGCGGCGGCGCCGCTGCTCCCGGCGTGCGCCGTCGGTCCGGACGGCACGGAAGAAGCGGAGTCCACCGGCCGCGCGAGCATCGCCCTGGTGGCGCAGACCAACGGGCACGTGTACCGGCTGAGCAACGCGCTCTTCAGGATCGAGGGGCCGATCGTCACGTACCTCGGCACCTCGGATGATCCGGGCGAGACGGTGCTCAGCGCGGCATTGCCCACCGGCAATTACTCGAGCACCCTGGAGCAGGGCTGGGTCTTGCAGCGCGATGACGGGGGCACGTTTGTGCCCGTGCAGGCGACGCTGCTCTCCCCTCCCACCGTCTCATTCACGATTCACGATGGGGCCGTCACGCCGCTGGTCTATCAATTCCAGACGGACGGCACGATCATCACCATCGGGGATGGGCAGCTGGATATTTCCATCGAGGTGACCGAGGTCGGCGGTGGCGGCGCGTGCACGCCGTTCGGCGCCGGCTGTGGCGGCGGCGAGTGGTGTGTCCCAGGAACGCTGGTGGGCGGGGTTCCGGCCTGCCTCCCGGGAGGCACCATCCCCGTAGGAGGCACCTGTGGAGGCGTCGAGGGGTGTGTGTCCAACTCCGCGTGCGGCGATCTGACCGGGGAGGGCGTCACCTTCACCTGCATCGAGCTCTGCCCGGGGAGCAGCTTCGGCGCGCCGTGTGCCAGCGGCGGGAGCTGCGTCGACATCGGCGACCCGGAGTTCGGGGTCTGCTTCTGAGCGGGCCCCTCTCCGCATAGGCGTCAACCAAGCTTCGCGCCGCGTTCTCCTACATCCGAACGTTTACGTGGTCGTTCACGGCCGACCGTTGACGACCACGTCCACGTTCACGTCCACGTTGGGGACCGATGGGGGGTGGAGCGGGGCGGGTTATCAGCGCGGAATGAGGTTGCGGCAGCCGCTGCCGCAGGCGTCCCCGTCGCGGTTGTTGCCGTCGTCGCACTCCTCCACGGCCTGGACGACGCCATCACCGCAGTACTCGCCGAGCTTGCAGTCCTGCGCGCACTCGCCGTAGCCGCCGTCGTTCACACCGTCGTCGCACTCCTCGCCCAGGCTGACGACGCTGTCGCCGCAGATGGGCTTGCACTCGCTGCGCGCCGTCGCGAAGCCCTGCAGCGTGAGCTTGAACGTCGACGCCGCGGTCTGGCGCTCGGCGTGGAACACCGCGATCTGGTAGACGCCGCCGTCCGTCAGGCCGAGGTCGATGTTCCGCGGCGGGATGTTGTCGTTCTCCTCCGTGGCGTAGGTGACCCTGCCGCTCCCGTTGGCGCCGATGACGAGGCGCCCGTTGACGGCGCTGTGGATGCCGCCGACGTCGACCGCAAGGCGATCGTTGATGAACACCCACACGTCGTCGTCGCCGGTGAAGTCGAGCTCGTACTGCTCGCCCGCGTTGTACTGGAACCAGTAGCGGATCTCGCTCGTGAAATGGAAGTTGTGCTTCGGGCTGCCCTGCTCCTTCAGCCAGTCGCCGCCGCCGTAGCTCGGGAAGATGTCGGCCGCGACGCGCTCGGCCGCCGGGGTGAACGGATCGTCGTCGACCGGGAAGAACAGCGGGTTCCCGTCATAGGTCTCCTCGATGTACCGCGCCCAGTAGACCCCGCCGCGCACCTCGCAGCTGTGGAACGCCTCGCTGTGGATGTCGCCGCACTGCGGGGTGGCCTGGGCCGACGAGGTGCACTCCTCGCCGTCCACCTCGTTGCCCACGTTGCCGCAATAGTGCTCGCTCTCCTGGGACAGCAGGGTCCACTGCTGGCCGTCCTCGCCCCAGCGGTTCACGAAGCGGCCGTCGCCGGTGTCCCAGAGCGTGAGGGTGGTGACCGTGGTGCTGTTGGTGCCGGGCACGTCGTGGTACCACTGGGCGAAGCTGTCCGCGCTCGTCACCAGGCTGTTGGCGGCGGCCATGTACGTCGGCTTCTTCTGGGCGTCGAGCCGGGGCCCGACCATGTTGAAGATCGGCCTGCTGTTGGCAGGACCCTTCGGCTCGAAGTCGGGGTGGGCCGCCTTGAAGTCGCGGAAGATGACAGGCACGGACATCGATCCCGAGGGCTGGGGAACGGCGCAGGTGTAGCCCGGCTCCTCCGTGCACGTCGCGGAGCAGCCGTCGCCGTCGATGTTGTTGCCGTCGTCGCACTCCTCGCCCAGCACGAGGCCATCGCCGCAGGTGGACGCGCAGGAGCCCGCGGAGCAATCGGGCTCGGCCTGGCAGCTCGAGGAGCAGCCGTCGAAGGGCATCGTGTTGCCGTCTTCGCAGCTCTCCGCGCCCTCTTGCGTCTTGTCGCCGCAGGTCGTCGGCGTGCACGCGCTCGGGCTGCCGCTGCACTTGAAGCCGACCTCCACCTTGCAGGTCGGCGAGCAGCCGTCGGTCGCCTCGGTGTTGCCGTCGTCGCAGAGCTCCGGGAACACCACGGCGCCGTCACCGCAGCGGGCGATGCGCGTGCAGCCGACCCCGGGCAGCGGGCACGACCAGCCGAGCTCGACCGAGCGGCAATCCGCCGCACAGCCGTCATCCCCCACGACGTTTCCGTCGTCGCACGCCTCGTCGTTGGTCAGGCTCCCGTCGCCGCAACGGAACGCGCTGTCGCCGTCGCCGATGTCCGATCCGCTCCCCGTGGTGTCGCCGTCGCCGAGATCGCCGCCGGTCGTCGTGGTGGGATTGTCCCCGCCGCCACCGGGGCCACCGCCTCCGGAAGGGCGGTCGGCGCTTGCAGAGCAGCTCGCCGCCAGGGCGGCGCAGCTCGTGATGAATAGGGTTGAACCAAGCCACGAAGATCGAGGACGCATGACCTGCTCCTTCCGGTTGCCCGGGACCTCTCGGGATGCGTGAATTGGCGACAGTCTCCCACGCGGGTGCCCTGAATTCGAGCCCTTCCTGCGCGCGCCGCGGTCTCCAGGGCTGTTGAATAAGGCGACTCCCCCTGTGCGTGGACAAATCCTGAACCAGCGTCTCTTTCGCACGAGGGCGGACCGCGTGAGGGACGTATACTCGCGCGCCTGGCGGCTCGCTCCTCCTCGCAGGGCGGCCGGCCCGTCACCGGACCTGGAGCGCTGCATGTCGCGATCGTCTGACTCGACCCGTCCTCCGGGGGGCGCACGCCTCCCCGGCGCGACCGCGCGCTCCCGGCGCTCCTGGCCCGGGTGGGCCGGCTTCTCCGGCCTGCTCCTCCTGGTCATCCTCGTGCCGTTCTTCCTCTTCGCCGACAGCCTCGAGGCCGCGGCGCGGAGGCTGGTCGCGGCGCCGCCTTCGCCCGTGGCGACGGCGCTCGTCCTCGGCGGGTTGCTCGCCGGCGATATCGTCCTGCCGGTGCCATCGAGCCTGGTGAGCACGGCGGCGGGCGGGCTTCTCGGCTTCTGGCGCGGGACGGCGGTCTCCTGGGCGGGCATGATGGTGGGCTCGGGGCTGGGTTATCTCGTCGGCGCGCGCGCGGGCGCGCCGGCCTTGCAGCGGATGGTGGGCGAGGCGGAGCTCGCGCGCCTGACGCGAGCCGCCGAGCGGCACGGCCGCTGGTTCCTGCTCCTCTTCCGCGGCGTGCCCGTGCTCGCGGAGGCGTCTCTCGTCTTCGCGGGCGCGGGCCGCATGCCCTGGCGCGCGTTCGCCACGGTGACCGCCCTGGCCAACCTGGGCATCTCGGCGACCTATGCCGCGGTGGGCGCCTCGGCCGCGCGGCTCACGTCCTCCCTGCTGCTGCTCGCCGGGATGGTGCTCCTGCCGGGGCTCGCGATGCTCCTCGTGCGCCTGCCGGAGCGCTGGCGGAGACCGCGAGGGGAGGGCGAGGGCCGCGGAATCGGAAGAGGAGGGGAGTAGCGTTACCCGCTCAGCCGCCGGCACACCCGCCGCCGTCAGCATCGATGAAGGCCGGAGCAGCGCGTCGACGCGTCGACGCGTCGCGTGCCCCTGTGACAGGCATCGTGGCGAGTCGCGGTCTTTCAGCGTGCCTTTCCATTGACGAGCTCTACCGATGTCCTCTTCCGTCGAGTTTGACGCTGTGCGCAGGATGGATGACGCTGTGCACCTATCGAATGACGCTACGCGCCCTCCGGGAGCGCAGGGCGCCAGGGTGGTTCGGCAATTGATGTGCAATTCGAAAGTCAAGCGCCTCGTGGCGGTCGCCCCCTCGTGCAGCGCTCCTGCAGGATCCCGTTGGAGGAGAGCGCCTCCTGCGATCCACCGTCGTGGGAAAAACACCGCCCTATCGATAACTGGTCCGGGCGTCGGGGGGTGCGTCTCGTCTTGACCCTCTGTTTGGTGGCGGGTAACATGCGAGCCCGGTTGGCAACCCGTCGGTGTTGCTTGATTGCGAATTCTGCGCAGGGTCGACTGTAGAGCGCGACCAACCGTTGATCTGGCTGAGATTGTCTTACGGACGAGCCTTGGGGGTTGTCGCTCGAAGCAGTGCGCCGTGTTCTGAATTTGTGCTTAACGAAAGAACGAACCTATGAGAATCCGAAGAAGCCATATCTTCTTGTGTTCCTTCGCCGCCCTTGCTCTGATGGGCATCGCCTGCGGTGGTGATGGATCGACCGCGACCGGGGGTGGGCCGACGGGCTCCGGCGGCGCGGGCAGCGGCAACGGCAGCGGCGCGGGCAGCTCGGTGGGCAACGGCAGCGGCGCGGGCAGCTCGGTGGGCAACGGCAGCGGCGCGGGCAGCTCGGTGGGCAACGGCAGCGGCGCGGGCAGCTCGACGAGCAGCGGCGAGACCAGCGGCGCGGGCGCTGGGATCCCGAGCGGCAGCGGCAGCGGCAACCCGGATCTGAAGCCCACGCCGGACACCGACGGCTCCCCCACCGGGAGATTCCGCGTCAACCTCGACAACGGCCGCCTGACGCAGGACGGCAAGGAGATCCAGGTTCGCGGCGGCAACTGGTTCGGGCTCGAGGGACAGGACGATCTCGAGCGCCCCGGCGCCATGGAGCTCTTCATCGGGTCGATGTGGTGGGCGGAGAACAGCGCCCCGCGCACGATCGCGGACACGATGAAGGAGCTCACCAGCTCCAACCTCAAGTTCAACACGATCCGGCTCCCCATCGCGCCGCAGACCCTGGTCGCCAACCACCCGGACGGCAACTACAGCACCACCTCGCCCCGGATCAAGAACAACGACCCGGACGTCTACCCGTACGCCAACGCGTATGAGGCGCTCGAGGACTTCCTCAAGCAGGCCAGCGCGAACAATCTGAACGTCATCATCGGCATCCACTCCTGCTCGAACCACCTCGGGTGGCGCGCGGGCAGGCTCGACGACAACAAGCCCTACGTGGACAGCGATCGCGAGAACTACGATTACAAGGCGGACGACTACACCTGCCTTACGGGCGAGGACGCCTACAACTACGACAAGTGGCTCGCGGACATCCGTACGATCGCGCAGCTGCCCAAGAAGCTCAACATCAAGAACATCATCGGCATCGATTGCTTCAACGAGCCGTGGAAGTACAGCTGGCCCGAGTGGGCGGACATGGCCAAGGCCTGCTACGACGTCATCGCCGAAGAGAACGACGACATGATCGCGGTGGTCCAGGGCGTGTCCGGCAGCCACCAGCCCGCGGGCGCCAGCGGCCTGACGCTTGAGCCGGAGCCCCACGGTGATGAGAACCTCAACCCGAACTGGGGTGAGAACTTCTACGGACAGACGGCCTACCCGATCCAGATCCCCCGGAATCGGCTCTGCTTCTCGCCCCACACCTACGGGCCTGCCGTGTTCGTTCAGAAGCAGCACGTCGATCAGTCGAAGCCCGAGTGCGTCGGGCTCGAGGACGAGGCGGCCGCCAAGGCCGGGTGCGGGCTGATCGTGGAGCGGAGCAACGCAGCGGCCGTCGCGAAGCTGGAAGCGGGGTGGGACGAGCACTTCGGGTTCCTGCACGACCAGAAGTTCTGCGTGATCACCGGCGAGTTCGGTGGCGTGAAGGACTGGCCGAAGAACGAGATGGATCCGCCGCTCGCCCAGCTGTGGGCGCACCTGCCTGCCGGCAAGCGCTACGACTGGGAGTGGCAGAACATCTACACCGACTACCTGATCAAGAAGAAGATGACGGACTTCACGTACTGGTCCATCAACCCCGAGTCGGGTGATACGGGTGGTCTCTACAACCACAAGTACACCGATGCGGACAAGTCGGGCTGGGGCACCTGGACGGGGCTGGACACCGAGAAGGTCGAGATGCTGGCCCGCCTCAAGTAGGCCGAGCCGCTGACGAAGAAGACCGCCCGCGGGCCTGGACCTGCGGGCGGTTCTCTTTTGTGACCCCAGCCCACCTCAGCACCATGCCGCTCTAATCGCAGCTGTTGTCGCGGGCGTTCACCAGCGTGAGGTTGCGGAAAGTGCTGTTCTCGGCGCAGGGGTTCTCGTTGACGGCCGTGTCCGTGATCGTGAGGTTCTGGATCGTGATGTCCGAGGAGTTCGCGAACTCGGTGCGTGCGGCCAGGCGGATGTCGCCGCCGCCGTCGACAGTCCCGGATTCGGCGGCGATGTTCACGTTGTGGCAGTTCTCGAGCAGGATCGCGTTGTTGCCGGTGTCGGCGAGATCGATCCGGTCGATCGTGACGCCCCCGCTCTCGGACACGCAGAAGATCCCGCGCCCGCCGCCGCGGGCGATGACCTGGCCGACGTGGATGTTGGTGGGGTAGCCGCTGCCGATGCGCCCCGCGCGGTTGGCGAGCCGGAACGCCGCGTAGCCGGTGCCCGCGCCCGCGTTCACGGCGTCGACCTTCCCGACCTCGGCGTTGGTCGTGTCGTTCAGGAGGAGGCCGCATTCTCCGGTGTCGCGCGCGATGACGGTGCCGATGCGGATGTCGTCGACGCCGTAGGTCTCGACGCCGTGAGAGCTGGTCCCCTCGGCGTAGACATGGTCGATCTCGATGTTCTTCACCTTGTTGGCGCGGTCCGAGCGCCCATGGTTGTCGATGCGGACGCCGAGCCCGCTCGAGACGCGCAGCTCGACATGGCCGAGGCGCAGGTTCTCGACGTCGCGGAAGAACATGGCGTAGAGCGGGGTGCCGCTGATCGTGACGTTCGGGATCTCGATGTCGGTCCGGCCGCGCGCGTAGATGGGCGCGTTGTCGCCGGAGCCGCTGCCGGTGACCTCGATCGTGCCGCAGACGTTGAGCACGGTGTAGCTGGGCACGTTCAGCCTCGAGCTCGCGGCCACGGTCCCGGAGCCCTGGACCAGGACGCTCTGCTTGCTGGTGCGGCCGGAGCTCAAGCTGTCGAGCGCCGCCTGCATCGCGGCCCGCATGTCGCCGCCGCTGTAGACGTTGCGAGCGCCGTTCTTCGCGGTCCAGTCGGATCCGGACCGGGTCACCACGGCGTTGTAGCCGCTCGTGTCTCCGTCGCACGGATACGCGGCGTCACCACCGCCGCTGCCGCCCGTTCCGGCCCCTCCGGCCCCTCCGGCGCCGCTGCCGCCCGTGCCGGTCGCGCTGGAGCCCGCGCCTCCGGCGCCGTTCCCGCCGGTGCTCGCCGCGCCGGAGTCCGCGCCGCCGCCGCCGGTGCTGCTCGTGGCGGCGGAGCCTCCCGAGCCCGCCGCGCCGGCGCCCGACGTCCCGCCGCTCGCGACGCCGCTGCCCGCGCCAGAGCCACCGCTTTCGGGCGAGCCCCCCGTCGCCGAGCTGCCGCTTTCGGGCGAGCCCCCCGTTGCCGAGCCGCCGCCGCTGCTCTCCGGGTCGCTGCCGGCGTCGGAGCCGCAGGCCGCTGCCATGAGCAATCCGATGAGGGTTGCGGGTATCGCTGAGATGGTGCGCAATCGAGTCTTCATTCCAAGCTCCGAACGGTGAAAGAGACCTGGCGTCCCCTGGTCCGCGCTCGCGCTCGGGGCCCGGCGCCCGGACCCCCGAGGGGCAGCGTCGAGCGTCGACAGGACTGCCGTCGCCAGGAGGGTGTCGACGTGGGGGCAAGACCAATCACCGCTCTCGGCCGGCGACGCGTTGTTCGCGTGCAAGCGCACGATTGCAGCGCTGCGCGTCGCCGGATCGATGCTCGAGGCTTCCCCAGCTGCCCGCATCGATGGCGCCCGAAGCAGCCGGCGAGCCTGATGGCTCGCACGGCAGCGCGCTCGCCGATCGGCGGCAGCGGCGCGCTGCCGTGTTCCGCGGCGCTCCCGGCTTGGATACGCTACTTCACGAGCTCCCCCGTCTCGTGTGTGCATCCGGGGCCGAGCGCGCTGCTGTTCGAAGCCCCGCACCCGCCATGTACCGTACCGCCGCTCCCCTGCCTCCCGAGCCGCCCCGCGAGTGGCAGCTCATCGTCGAGGCCTTCCTGTACGAGCACCTCTCCGTGCCCGAGGCATGGCTCGCGCGCGCCGGGGGCACCGTCGCGCTGCTCGTCGGCGCGCGGATGCTCGCGCCCGAGCACCACGGGGAGAACCGCGCCTGGCTGTTCGGCGATCTGCGGCGGATGGAGGGCCAGCGGCCGCCGCTCCTCGCCCCCGCCTCGTTCGGGCTGGAGCGCGTGTGTGCGCCGGGCGAGGCGGAGGCCCTCCCGCGGCACGTCGCCGTGTGCCCCTGGCCCGACGCGGCGGGGATGACGCTGGCGGGCATCGCGCGCCACCTTCCGGGCTCGCGCTTCGAGATCGGCGCGGCGGCGGAGGTCGCGGCGCAGCTCGCGCGCGTGCGGCTCGCCGTGCCGCACGCGCGCTTCACGTACGCGCGCGTCATCGTCTTCGAGAGCGGCGAGGTGCGGGTCGCGCCGCCCCTGCCCGAGACGGAGCGCTCGGCCGCGCTGAGCCATACGGGGTTCGAGTACCTCGATGATCTGGGGATCAGGGGCTCCCAGCCCCACGATCCCCGCGAGGTGGAGCCAGGCTTCGGCGTCGCGTCGGCGCTCTTCGAGCTCGTCGCGGGCTTCGGCGAGGCGGGCGGCGTGGCGAAGCGCCAGTTCCTCCACGCCGCGGTCACGGCGCAGCCTGCGCACCCGCTGCCGTCGGACTTCGGCGTGCGCAGCCGCGAGGTCGACGCCCTCGTCGCGCGGGGCACGTCGGGCGACGCGTCGCTCCCCGAGCTGGCGCAGGCGCTCGCGGCGCTCAGCCAGGCGCTCGACGGCGCAGCCGCGCTCGGGCGCGCCGTGCGCGCGAGCGTCGCCGCGGCCGCGCCCTCGCCGCCCCACGGGCAGACGTGGAATGGAAAGCGTATTTACATGCTCTTCCCCGACGTGCAGGCGCTCCCTGTCGGCGCTGGCTGGCCGGGGTCCGAGCCCTGAAGAGGCCGCCCCGCCGCGGCGCCTCGTGCGCCTCCCACGTGTCTCTCGTGTGGCACCCGCGGCTAGGCGCAGCCCGGCACCTCGTCGAAGCTGAAGAAGACCTGCTTGCCCATGGAGCGGGACAGCTCGACCATCTCGTCGGCGCCCTTCGAGGGGCCGCCGATCCGCAGGCAAGCGTCGCAGCGCGCGACGAGCCGGCGGGCGACGGGATGGAAGATCTCATTGAAGATCTCGTCGCCGATCTGCCGCGACCCGGCGTGCTCGATGAGCGGCAGCGCGAACCATTCGCCGAGGACGGGGAGGTGGCCCGCCCGGAAGAGGCGCACGGCCATGTCGTTCATCGCGCGAACGTTGGCCGCGATCAGAGCCGGATCATCGCCCGTGCCCGAGCGATACGGCCCGGCGACGAGGATCATGAGGGGCTGGGGGGGGTGCATCGCCTGCCGTCAGGGGGCCTGCAGGTCCCGATCGGCGCTCGGGAACCAGCGCGTCGCGGCGCGGACCGCGTTGGTGGCCGCGCCGAGCCGAAGGTTGTCCCCGACCACGGTCAGGCACACGCTCTTCCGGTCGCGGTCCCGGTGATCGGGGCGGATCCGCCCGACCAGCGCGAGGTCTCGGTCCTGCACGCAGTGGAGCGCGCTCAGGCCCTCGCCGGCGGCGCCGGGCAGGTGCTTCACGAAGGGCGACTTCGCCGGATCGCCCAGGATGCCCGCGACCCGCTCGAGATCCACCGGGCGATCGAACGTGACCCACGCGTTCTCGTAGTGGCCGACCGCGACGCCGACCCGGCAGCACTGCGCGGAGACGCCGAGCTCCGGCATGCTCAGGATCTTGCGGCTCTCGAAGATGAGCTTCCGCTCTTCCGAGGAGAAGCCGCTCTCGTCGGTGCCGCCGTTGTGCGGGACGGTGTTGCCGGCGTAGCCCGACGGCTTGAACGGCAGGCCCAGGCGATCGAGGGCCTGGAAGCCGTCGCGCGCGTCCGCGAGGAACGAGTCCAGGGCGGCGATGCCGGCGCCGCTGACCGCCTGGTACGTGCTCACCGTGACCGCGCTCAGCCCGAACTCCCGGCGCAGCGGCGAGAGCGCGAGCATCAGCGGGATGGTCGTGCAGTTCGGGTTGGCCACGAGCCGGACCGAGTCGTCGACGATGCTCGAGTTCACCCCGGCGACGACGAGCGGCACCTTCGGGTCGGCGCGGTACGTGTTGCTCTTGTCGATCACGCGGTACCCGAGCTCCACGAGCCGCGGGACGTACCGCTTGCTGTGATCGTCATCCAGGGCCACGAACGCGAGGTCTCCGCGGGGGGCGTCCTGCGCCTCGAGGCGCGACGCGCCGAGCACCTCGTACGACTTGCCGTCGAGGGTGAGCTCCTGGTCCCGGCTCGCGAACAGGGCGAGCGTCGCGCCGGGCCAGGCCCGCGCGATGAGGGTGATGGTTTCGCGGCCGACAAGGCCCGTGGCGCCGAGGATGCAGATTCGCATAAGTGCGCTCTTTACCAGACCGGGGCCCAGCCGACGAGGGGCGAGTGGCCGGGCGCCGCGGCGGCGTTCGGCCTGCCTACCCGGCCTGCCTTGCCTATGCCTACCCGCGCGAGCGCGCCTCTTCCGCCCGCGCGCCCAGCCGCCGCCCCCTCGGCGGCCGGGGCGCGGCCCGCGCTCAGATGACCGTGCCCGGCGGGACGACGGCGTTCTTCGGGACGACCACGATGCCTTCCCGGGCCGCGTAGTACGGGGCGTCGGTGTCCGGCCGGTCGGGGATGTTGCGGATCACCACCCCGTCGCCGATGCGCGCGTTCTTGTCGATGATCGCGCCGTCGATGGTGCACCCCCGGCCGATGCCGATGGGCGGCAGACCCCGCGTGCTCTCGGGGCCGTGGGCCTGGAACAGCGACTCGTAGTCCGCGCCCATCATGACCGTGTTCGACATGGAGACGTGGGGCCCGATGGAGGAGAGCTGCCCGACGACCGACCGGGAGATCTTCGACTCGATGATCCGGCTCCCCTCGGCGAGGAGCACCTGGTCGAGGACCGAGCCGGCGGTGACGTGGGCCGGGGGGAAGAACTGCGGGCGCGTGTAGATCGGCCGCTGCGGGTCGTAGAACGAGAACGGAGGATCGGAGTCCGTGAGCGCGAGGCTGGCCTCGTAGTAGCTGCGGATCGTGCCGATGTCCTCCCAGTACCCGTCGAACGTGTAGGTCATCATCCGATGCGTGTCGAGCGCCCGGGGGAGGATGTGGCTGCCGAAGTCGGAGGCGTTGTCGTGCTCGAGCATCTCGTAGAGCGCCTTGGCGCTGAAGATGTAGACGCCCATCGAGGCGAGCCACGGGTTCGCCGGATCGGGCAGCTTCCGCACGTTGTCGAGCAGCTTCATGTCCTTCGGCTTCTCGACGAACTTGACCACACGCCCGGCGTCGTCGGTGTCCACGATGCCGAGGCGCGACACCTCGGCCGTCGGGACGGGGCGGACGGCGAGCGTGACGTCGGCCCGGGTCTCGCGGTGGTGCTCGAGGAAGGGCTCGTAGTCCATGCGGTAGAGGTGATCGCCCGAGAGGATCATGACGTCCCGCGGGTTCGGCGATTTCACCTCGACGAGCTGCTTGCGGACGGCGTCGGCGGTGCCCTGGTACCAGTCGCTGTGGGTCGGCGTCTGCTCGGCCGCGAGGATCTGCACCGCGCCGGCGGAGAAGACGTCGAATCGGTACGTCTGCGTGATGTGGTTGTGGAGCGAGACCGAGTTGAACTGCGTGAGGATGTGGATGCGGTTGAACCCCGAGTTGAGGCAGTTGCTGATCGGGATGTCGACCAGCCGGTACTTGCCGCCGGTCGGGACCGCTGGCTTCGAGCGCAGCTTGGTGAGCGGGTAGAGGCGGCTTCCTACGCCTCCGCCGAGGATCAAAACCACCACGTCGTTGTGCTTCAAGCGGGTCTCCGCGAGGTGAGGGGGACGGTTCGACGCCCGGGACGATGGGCGCGGTTACACTAGCAGGAGTGGCGAACCCACCGGGCTACAGATCGCTCAGCGGCAGCGGGCTGGGCGGTCGCTCGGGCCGGGGGCTTCCCGGGCGATAGCCCCCGTCTGCTCCTCCACGCTGAGCGACGTGATCCGCGCGTCCGGCGAGGTGTCCACGCGCACGGCCAGCGAGAGCGCGCCGCGCTCGCAGCGCAGGCCGAAGCGCGCCGCCGTGGCGCTCTCCACCACGGCGGAGCCGTCGAGCGCGCACGCCCCCACCCGCGCGCCGGCGTCGCGCAGCGCCTCCCGCAGCGAGGCGAGGTGAGCCTCCGGGAACCAGCCGGGCCTGAGCCTGCGATCGAGCGCCCCCGTGCGCGCGCGGCCGATGACCGAGGCGACGGCCTGGGCGGCGCGGCGCACGGGCGGGGAGGGAGGGACGACGCGCGCCTCCATGGCGCCGGTCGCCGCGAGCTGGCCGAGCACGTCCGCGTTGAGCGACTCGAGATCGGCGCCGGCGACGTTGGCGAGCGCGACGACGCCGACGCCCCGCTGCGGGAGGAGCATCACCGACGCGGAGAATCCGTCGATCAGGCCATTGTGGAAGACCACGTGGCCGAGGTCGCAGTCCTCGCGCACGTGCCAGCCGAGCCCGGGGCCGTCGTCGCCGCCGGCGGCCGGGAACGCCGAGCCGTTGCGCGCCATCAGGTGCGACTCGCGCACCGTGCTCCGCCGCAGGGCCCCTGCCTCGGGCGCGTCGCGCGCGGGCCAGGCGGCGAGCTCGAACCCGACGAAGCGACCCATGTCGGCGAGGCTCGCGTAGAGCCCCGCGGTCGCCTCGGAGGCCCCGAGCCGCCAGGGCTGGATGGGCGCCACGGCGCCGTCGTCGTCGACGCCGCGCGCGTGCGGCGACGCGAGCGCGCCGGGCGGCACCTGCGACGGGTCCCAGGCGGCGTCGCGCATGCCGAGCGGCCCGAGCACCGCGTCGCTCATGTAGCGCCGGTACGGCACGCCGGCGGCGCGCGCGACGACCAGCCCGAGGAGCGAGTAGCCGAGGTTCGAGTAGGAGGTCGCGGTGCCCGGCGCGCTCTCGAGCCCGAAGCCGTCGAGCGTGGCCAGGATCTCCCGCTCGGTGACGTCGCGCGACGTCGACGCCGGGGGGAACACGCCGAGCCGCGGCAGGCCGGAGCTGTGCGTGAGCAGGTCGCGGACCGTGATCTGCCGCGCGTCGCGCGTCGGGTAGACGACGCCGGAGAGCGCCGGCAGGTAGCGCGCCGCCGGCGCGTCGATCGACAGCCGCCCTTCGTCGCGGAGCCGCAGTATCGCCGCCGCGGTCAGCGGCTTGGTGACGGAGCCGATGCGGAAGCGCGTGTGCTCGTCGACCGCCCCGCCCGCCGCGGCGTCCCGCACGCCGAGCACCGCCTGGATCGCGAGCTCCTCGTCGATGACGACGCCCAGCGCGAGCGCCGGCAAGCGCTCCCTCTCCGCGGCGCGCCGCGCGAGCGCCTGCACGTCGGCCGCCGCCGCGCGGAGCTTCCGCCCGCGCTCCGGATCGGGGAAGCGCGGCGTCGGCGCGGGCTCGCTGGCGAAGCGCTGGTCGAGCGGCGCCGCGGCCCCCCGCGCGACGGCCCGCGGCGCGGGCGCGGTCGACGCGCACCCGCAGAGGAGCAGGGGTGACGCGGAGAAGACGGCCGCGGCGAGGAGCGCGGCGAGCCTGTCGTCGATCGTCCTCAAGTCGGAGCCATGACTCTCGCTCTTCGATCGCGACCCGACAATCCGAAACGGACCCGGCGGAAGGGGTCAGTCCTCGATTTTGGCGGTGGAGGTAGGCGGGGAGCGCGACGTCGCGCGAGGTATGCGCAGCTCTGGGGTGGGGATCCCACGGTGTGAGCCGCGCGGGGCCGTGGCGGCGCGCGCGGGATCGGAGGCGCCGGCGGCAGTTCGCGCCTACGCCTGCGCGAACCGCTCCTGGAAGGCCCGGTAGTTCGGCCGATCGGCGCCCCGGTCGTACACCGCGAACACCACGCGCGAGAACGCGCCGCGGAAGCGCGGGCGCTCGAGGCACCGGGCGAAGACGTCGGCGACCTCGCGCGGATCGTTGCGGAAGACGCCGCACCCCCACGCCCCGAGGACCAGGCACCGGTGCCCGTGCGCGCCCGCCGCGGCGAGCACCATGTCCGCGCGGCGCTCCAGGGCGGCCCGGATTTCCTGGTCCGTGGCGTCGTCGCGCTGGAACGCCTCGCCGGCGTTCGGCGCCGGCGCCGTGAGGATCGACAGCGCGAACGGCCGGTCGAGGAGGGCGTGCTGCTCGTCGCGGAAGAACGGCACGTCCGGCGAGTAGATGATGTGGTCGGTATAGAGAAAGCTCCCGCAGGCCCGGTTCTGGTCGTAATACTCGCGCTGCTCGACAAGGGACGCGTACAGCGCCGAGCACCTGGCGAGGTCCTCCTCCTGGGCCTTGGCCCCGCGCAGGAACCCGCCCCCGGGGTTCTTGGCGGAGGCGAAGTTGAGGGCCATGACGCGGGCCTCGCCCTCCTGCTCGATGAGCCGCCGCCCCGCCGCCCCCGTGGTCTCGCCGGTGACCTCGATCGCCGTCGGGCGATCGAGGCGCTCCTTCGGCTCCCAGGCGTCGAGTGATCCGGGCCGGTAAAGCACGGTCCCTTTCACCGCGGCGAGGACGCGGTCGCGGATGCGAACGGTCGCGCCCGAGGGCGCGATGTACTCGCCGCGACTCGCGATCTGCACGGTCTCTGCGGCGATGCTGGTCAGCTTCATGCGCCCAAGGATTGGCGAGCCGCGGCCGCTCGTCCAGCGAAACGCGCGGCGCGGGCGCGGCGGGGCGCGCAGCCCCCTCTGCCGGAGGCGCAGGCGGGCCGGCGATTTCCTCCAGTCGGCGCTTGCCCGCGCTCCCCGCCCTGCGCCGCGTCGGGGCCGCACGGAGACGTGCCGGCGGCCGCCCCCGTCGGCGCGCGCGCCCCGCGGGGGTCGCCACCGCGCGCGGGCGCGCCGCCTTGTCCCTCTCCCCGGCACGCTTCGATCTCGATACGCAAGTCCTTGCACAGGTGCGCAAACGCCCGCTCCACACGTGTGGACTCCATCGCTCCGCGCTTGACCTCTGGACCGCAAAGTCAAGCCATCGCGCGCGCGGCACGTCGCTTGCCAATATCGGACAACGAAACCGGACGCCATCCGCGTCAGTACCAGCAGTCGAGTCGGCCCGACCCGCCGTGGGGGTCCCGTGGCGCCGTCCGGCGGAGCTCACTGCGGCGCTGCGCGCCCTCGCCTGACCCGAGAGGGAAAGGCATGAACGAGAGGTTCTTGTATGATGAGTCACCTGTCTACGAAGTCTCTTGGTCTCCTCGTCCTGTCGCTCGCGTCGGTCGGGTGCGCCGCCGGCGCGCCTGGGGGAGAGGAGATCTCCGAGCAGGTCGGCGATACGGAGGTGAGCTTCGACGAGTTCGAGGCTCGCACCTATCGTGAGCCGGAGAGCGGCATCTACATCGTCGATGGCGACATTCCCGTCGAGGGCCTCGACGGGCTCGAGCGGTTCTATGAGCGCCACGTCCAGCGCGGAGCGCTCATCGTCGCTCAGAGCCGTGGGAGGGACGTGCGGTGGAGCGACAGGGAGAAGCGGAACCTCAGCTACTGCGTGAGCGAGGCGTTCGGTGACGACCATGGCGCGGTGGTCTCCGCGATGGAGAGCGCCGCCGCGGCGTGGGAGGAGGTGGCGGGCGTCCGCTTCGTTCACAGCGCGGACCAGGACGACGCGTGCGATGCGCGCAACAACAGGGTCGTCTTCGACGTGCGCCCGGTCGAGGGGCAGCCGTACTACGCGCGCGCGTTCTTCCCCGACAGCGCGCGCCGCGCGCGCAATCTCCTCATCGACTCGACCGCCCTCGGCCCGCTGGATCTCTGGACGCTCACGGGCGTCCTGCGGCACGAGCTCGGTCACGCGCTCGGGTTCCGGCACGAGCACACGCGGCCCGAGGCGGGCGCCTGCTTCGAGGACGCCGGCTGGCGCGCCCTGACGCCGTACGACGCGGGCTCGGTGATGCACTATCCGTGGTGCAACGGCACGAACTGGGGCGACCTCGATCTGACGGAGCGCGACGCGCGCGGCGCCGCGGCCCTGTACGGCCCGCCCTGCCGGTGAGCTCCGCCCCGCGGCGCGCGCTGCGTCCCGCGCGCGCTGCGTCCGGCGCGCCGCGCCGGCGGGAGCGCTGGCGAGGTAGGGAGCCCGAGGGCCCATGGCGCGCGCGCGCCGCGCGTGAGATCATGGCGCGCCATGGATGAGGTCGAGATTGGCGTCCGGCGATACTCGGCCGAGGTGGTCGCGCACCGCCACGCGCACCACCAGCTGGTCTTGCCTCTGGAAGGCGCGATAGCGCTCTCGATGGACGGTCGAGAGCTCATGGCATCCGGGCTCTCGGGTGCTCTCGTCCCGTGCGACACCCGCCACGCTTTCGCGGCGCCGGACCGGAATCGCTTCCTCGTCATCGATGTGCCGCCCGCCTCCGCGGAAGCGCTCGGCGCCGCGCCGTGGTTCGAGAGGATCGCCGGCGGGTCGATCACCCTCGACGCCGCTGCTGCGCACCTGGTCCGGACCGCGGCGGACGAGCTCGACCGGGGCGGCTCGGTCGCGCTGCGCCGGCGGTGGGCGGGGCTGCTCGTGCTCACGCTGGCCGAGCGCGGGGCGCGCGGCGCGCTCGGCCCGATGCGCGCCCCGGAGAAGCTGCGCCGCGCGCTGCGCTTCCTCGAGGACCACGCGCACGAGCCGCTCACCGTCGCGGATGTGGCTGCGCGGGCGGAGCTGAGCCCGGGGCACCTCCACCATCTGTTCCGCACGGTCCTCGGGACGACGGTGCAGGAGCGCATCGCGGATCTGCGCCTCGCGCGCGCGACCGACCTCCTGTCCCGCACCGAGCTCGGGATCGCGGAGATCGCGATCCGCTGCGGCTACGCCGACCAGAGCTGCCTGACCCGCAGCCTGCGGCGCCGCCGCGGCGTGACCCCGGCGGCCCTGCGTCGCGCGGTCCGGGCCGAGCGTCGGGGCGAGCCGCGGCGCGGGCGAGCGTAGTCGCGCTGCAGGCGCGCAGCCCAGGCACGGCGAGCCAGCCGGCGCGCGGGTGAATGCCGCTGGGGCGCGAGCCCGTAGTCCCGGCACACAACGCCGGAGCCTGAGCCAAGACGGCGGCCGGCCGGCGCGCCATGCTCGGCGCCATGTCGGACACGACGCACGGCGCCGCCCTACCGGACGCGGCGATGGCAGCGACGCCAGCGGCGCGCCCCTCGCGGCGAGCCGCCACCCTGGCGGGCGTCGCGGCGATCGGGCTCTGGGGCAGCCTCGCCCTGCTCTCGACCTCGGTGCGCCGGTTGCCGCCGCTCCAGGTGCTCTCGTCGACCTTCGCGGTCGCGGCGCTCCTCGGCGCGGCGCGGCTCGCCCGGCGCGGCGGGGGCGGCCTCGGCGCGCTGCGCCAGCCGCTCGGCAGCTGGATCCTCGGCGTGGGCGGCCTGTTCGGTTATCACGCCCTCTATTTCTATGCGCTCTCCGCCGCGCCGCCCGTGCAGGTCAGCGTCATCTCGTACCTGTGGCCGCTGCTCATCGTCCTGCTCTCGGCGGCGCTCCCCGGCGGGCGCCTGCGCGGCAGGCACGTGGTCGGGGCGCTGCTCGGGCTCGCGGGCGTCTGGACGCTCGTCGCCGGCGGGGGCGCCGTCGGCCTGAGCGCCACACACACGCCCGGTTACCTGGCCGCGCTCGGCTGCGCGCTCCTCTGGTCGACCTACTCGGTGCTCCAGCGCCGCTTCGCCGAGGTCCCTGCCGACGCCATCGCAGGCTCCTGCGCCGTGACGGCCGCCCTGGGCCTGGCCGGGCACCTCGCGTTCGAGCGCGCGGTCGTGCCCACGGCCGGAGAGGCGCTCGGCCTGCTCGCGCTCGGGCTCGGCCCCGTGGGGGTCGCGTTCGTCGCGTGGGATCACGCGACGAAGCACGGCGACGTGCCGCAGCTCGGGGTGCTGTCCTACGGCGCGCCGATCCTCTCGACGCTGCTGCTCTGCGTCGCCGGCCACGCCGAGGCGAGCGCCCAGCTGCTCGCCGCCTGCGCGCTCGTGGCTCTCGGCGGCCTCGTGTCGACCGCGCCCGCGGCGAACGTCCGCACCGGCACCCGCGGGCTGTCGACGTTCGCACGCCGGATCACCCGCCCGCGATCGCGGCGCTGACGCGCCCGCGATCGAGGGCGCGCTCTCTTTCGTTGCGGCTCGTGGCTACGTGCGGCGTGTGGGGGTCGGCTCGTCGTCCAGCAGGCCCGCGTTCGCGCTCGGCGTCGCGAACACCCCCTGCACGTCGTCGGCCGGAGCCCAGTGCCCCGCGCACATGAGCGCGCCCCCGGTGATCTCGGGCTGCGGCGAGAGGCGGGCGTGCACGTCGTCCGCGTGCACGCACACGTTGACGTGCACGCGCGGGTCCGCTTCCGGTCGCTGGGTCAGCGCCCGGTGCACGGCGGTCGCGAGCTCGATCGCCGCGCGCCGCTCCCGCAGCGCCTCGGCTGCGTTTGCCGGGAGGAGGCGAACGCCGAGCACCTCGTTGCCGGTGATCGACGCGAGGATGAAGCCTGCGCGCGAGAGCTGCGACTCGGCGATGTCGAGCACCCGACCGATGTCGAAGCTCAGCGCGTCGTCCAGCTCGCCGGCGTCGCCGCGGATCCGGACCTCCAGGTAGACCGCCACCGCGGGGTGCGCCGGGTCGGGCCCGCTCGGCATGCCCGACGCGGGCCCGCCGATGGCGTCCCTGAGCGCGCACATCAGCTCCTCGACCGATGCAAAGCGCCGCTCCCGCCGCTTCTCCATGCACCGCAGCACCACCGCGTCGAGCTCGATGGGCAGCGGGACCCGCAGGCTCGGGGGCAGCGGCTGCTCCTCCAGGTGCTTCCGCACCATCTCGTCCATGTCGTGTGTGTGGAACGGTAACCGGCCCACCAGCATACGATGAAGGAGAACGCCAAGCGCATAGACGTCCACCCGCGCATCGATAGGACCGCCGAGGATCTGCTCTGGAGCCATGATGGATGGCGTCCCGGGCATACGTCCGGCGGTGGTGAGCCATGTCGACCCCTCCTCGGGCGCCATCATCTTTGCGATACCGAAATCGAGCAGCTTCACGGTACGTGGCGGGCTCGAGCAGATGAAGATGTTGCTCGCTTTCACATCCCTGTGAACGATGCCCGCTGTGTGCGCGGCTGCTAGTGCAGCGCACACAGGCTCCATCATCTCCAGGGTCTCGCGCGGCGTGAGCCGCGTCTGGGACCGGATCAGCGCGTCGAGCGTCTGGCCATCGAGGCGCTCCATGACATAGAATGGCTGATAGTTGTTCAGCTCACCTACTCCGTAGATTTCCACAATGTTCGGGTGGGATATCGACCGCAGCACCTCGATCTCGCGTGCGAACCGATCGACCACGCGGCGAGAGTGGGCCACCGCCTCGCTCAGCACCTTGACCGCGGCGGGCCTGCCCGATTGGACGTGCCTCGCCCCGTAGACCACACCGCAGCCGCCACGCGCGATGAAGCCTTCGAGGATGTACTCGCCCGCCAGGGTGCCCGGCGGGAACTCGCCGCGCGCGGCCGACCTCTCGAAATCCGAAAACGGCCTGGTCTCGTCTTCTTCGTCGCTCATCTGCTGCTCCTCCGCGCCGTGCGTCGCGATGCGTCGCGGTGCGTTACAGCCCTGCTGCCAGCGAGCGCTCTGGATCGAACGCATCCTTTACTAAAGCGCTATGCAGAAGCATTTCGAAATGGTAACTTAAACTTTGCGGCTACTCGACCTTAAACGCCAAAACGCGGCGATGAAAAGGGGGACCGTCATGGTTCTTTGCTGTTCACGAAGTGTCGCGGTCTTCGCATTACCTCTGCTTACTGCTGCCTGCATCGGCGCCGAGATCGACGAGCAGGCGGAGGAGCTCGTCGGGGAAGCCGAGAGCGAGCTCATTGCTCACAACGGCTACCTCTGGAACGGGTTGACCCCAAACGGGCTGACCCCGAACGGCCTGACCCCGAACGGCCTGACCCCGAACGCGCTGAGCCCGACCGCGCTGACCTCGACCGCGCTGGCGGCCATCAAGAACCCGGGAACGAACGGCGCCCTGGCGCGGGAGCTCATGCGCTATATCGTGAGCTGTTCTCTGCGCCCCGACCAGACGTTCTCGTTCTCATGGACCGACAGCAGCGGGGTCGCCCACCCGGAGGTGTACCACGGCGATCTCGGCTACGCGCACTGGTGGGCGAACCATGGCATCGGTAACGATACCTATGTCCAGCATCAGATCTCGGCCTGCATCGCCGCGCGGGTAAACTGGTACGGTGTTTCGGTGAACATCTCCCTTCGAAACAACGAGCTGGCGTCGACTTCGGCGGAACGAGCGGCCTATCCGGTGAGAGAGGGCGCGTTCTGGGGCAACCTGTTCGCCGCGACGCCCTACCTGGGAGCCTGCTACGATTCGGTGGGCTACGTTCGTGCGCGCCAGGTGCAACGCGACTGCGCGGCCGGCCACGTCGAGACCGACCCTACCACCGGGGAGGTCACCTGGCAGCAGTGCGGCTCCATGGTGATCTGGGGCCCGTGCAATCAGATGTGCAACGGGGTAGACTCCACGGCCGGCTACTTCAGGGGGTGTGTCACGAACCATTCCGTCAGCCCTTACGTGCGCACGGACCAGGTGGTTACCACGTTCTTGACGGCCGGCCCCTAGGAGCGTGAATGCGCTCGGAAGCCCTGCGAGACGAGGAGCCGGAACGCGCGACCCAGGGAGCGGGGCGCTGTCCGGCCTGCGGGCGGCGGAATCAGGGCGCGTGCCCCGAGTGCGCGCAGTCCGCTCGGCCGCCGTCTGGCCAGTCGTCGGTTCCTCCGGAGATCACGGAGGTCGTCCCCGTCGCTTTGCCTCGTTTCCCCGGCTACTGGACCCGCAGGACGCTGGGGCAGGGCGGCTTCGGCCTCGTCTTCGAGGCCGAGCCGGAGGGCGGTGGCGCGCGCGTGGCCATCAAGCTCGCGCGCGCCGATCGCCGCGGCACAGGCCAGCGCCTCCGGGATGAGGTCGAGGCGCTCTCGGCCATCGGCGCCCCCCACGTGCCGGGCGTGCACGCATGCGGGGCGCTGGACGACGGCTCGCCCTACGCGGTGATCGAGCACATCGCCGCGCCCACGCTCGCCTCCCGCCTCGCGGCGCGCCCAGCGCCGCAGCTCGAGGAGGCCGCCCGGCTCGGGCTCGCGACGCTCGCGACCCTCGAGGCTGTGCACGCGCGCGGCTACGTGCACTGCGACCTCAAGCCCGAGAACATCCTCGTCGATGAGGCGAGGGCGACCCTGATCGACCTCGGCATCGCCCGCGTCGTGGGGTGGCGTTACGACGGGCAGGACGAGGACCTCGCCGTAGGGACGGCCGAGTACATGGCGCCGGAGCAGTCGGCCGGGTGGCCCGATCTCGACGCGCGCGCCGACATCTACGCGATGGGCGTCATCCTGTACGAGCTCTTCGCGGGCCGGCCGCCGTTCTGGGGGCCGCGCGCGGCGGTGCTGGAGGACCACCGGAGCCGCAGACCGCCGCGCCTTTCGGCCAGCGCGGCCGTGCCGCGGGCGGTCGAGGAGGTGGTGCACCGCTGCCTGGCCAAGGAACGGAGCGAGCGGTTCGCGAGCGCGAGCGAGCTCCGCGTGGCGCTGGAGCGTGCGCTCCGGGACGAGGTCGCGGCGAGCGCGCGGGAGGGGTCGCGCTCCGTGGCCGGCATCGAGCGCCGCGTGATGGGGCTCCTGTTCTTCGAGAGCGCGGCCGATCGCATCGCGGTGCAGCGCAGGCTCCTGGCGCTCGGCGGCGAGCTCGCACACGCCTCCGGCGCTCGTTACGTGGGCATCTTCGGCCAGGAGGGGACGGCGAGCCCCGCGCGCCGCGCGCAGCGGGCGGCCGACGAGCTCCTGCGACGCGGGCTGTGCACGCGGGTCCTCATCGATCTCGCGTCTGTCTCGATCCAGGTGCGCCCGGACGGGACGCGGCGGTTCCTGAGCCCGCTCTTCTCGCGCGCCGAGCGGTGGCCGTCCGCCTCCGGGCCGCTGGGGCCTTTCCTCACGCCCGAGGCGTCGGCCGCGCTCCCCGAGCGGTCGCACGCCGCGGCGGGCGACGAGCTCCCGCCGGGCATCGAGGACCAGTCGCGGGACGCGACGCGCCCCGGCGGGTTCGTCGGCCGTCGCGACATCCTCGAGCAGCTCCTGCAGAGCGCCGAGGAGGCGCTCGGCACGAAGAAGCCCACGGTCGTCTCGGTGACGGGCGGGCCTGGCCACGGGAAGAGCCGCCTCTTCGTCGAGCTCGGCAAGCAGCTCCGCGAGCGCCTGCCGCACGCCCGGATCATCGAGCTGCGCGGGCAGGAACCCACGAGTGGCGTGTCGGACGCGACGCTCCACGAGCTCGTGCGCAAGGCGCTCTGCGTGCCGGATCAGCCGCCGGAGAGCGGCGTCCGCGGGGCGCTCCCGGAGTCGCTCGGCGCCGTGCTCGGCGAGGAGCTCCGCTTGGGGCTGGCGATGGCGCTCGGATGGGTGGACGAGCAGACGGGCGTCGACATCTTCCCAGAGCTCGAGGCGCTCCGGGCCGCGCCTGGCGCGCTTCGCTCGGCGCGCGTGCGGGCGGCGGGCGAGTGCCTGCGCCAGTGCGCGGCCGCGTCGCCCGTGATCCTCCTCCTCGACGACGCGCACTTCGCTCATGACGCGACGCTCGCTGCGCTCGAGTACGCGGCGCTCGCGGACGAGGCCACGTCGCTGTGGATCTGCGCAATGGGGCGCCCGGCGTTCGCCGAGGCGCACCCCTCCTGGGGCGAGCGCGCTGCACGATACGAGGCCCTGCGGCTCGAGCCGCTGGACGACGAGAGCGCGCGGGCGCTGTGCCGGCGGCTGCTCCTGCCCGCGCGTGACGTGCCGGAGCCGGCGATCGATCGCCTGCTCGAGCGCTCGCAGCGGGTGCCGCTCTTGCTCGTGGAGCTCGTGCACGGGCTCAAGCGCGAGGGGATCCTGCGCCGGCACCTGCGGGGTGACGCGTGGTACCTGGCGACCGACGAGCTCGAGCGCCTCCCTGTGCTGCCGTCGCTCGATCCGCTGGCGCACGCGGAGATCGCGGCGCTCGGGCCGGCGCTCGGGGCGCACGCGCGGCTCGTCTCGCTGCTTGGCGCAGAGGTGTCGATCGACGAGATCGCGGGTGTGCTGCGCCAGCTGGATCTCCGCGGCGACGGCGCGGCCTTCCCGCTCGACGCGCGCGTCGGGACCGAGCGGTTGCTGAAGGTGGGCGTGCTGGTCGGCGATCGGAAGGATCGGCTGCGCTTCCGGCACGCGCTGGTGCGGGAGGCGGTGGCGCAGGACGTCGCCGAGGCCGAGCGGCGGCGGATCCACCTGGCAGCGTACGAGCACCACCGCGAGGCGGCCCACGAGGGCCGGGAGCAGCGGCGGCTCAGGATCGCGCACCACGCGGCCGAGGCGGGGCTCGCGACGGTCGCGGAGGACGCTTACCTGGAGCTCGCCGAGCGGTCGCGCGCGCGGCACGCCTACGTGGAGGCGGAGCTCTACTACAGCCGGGCGCTCGCGCAGCCTGTCGAGGCGCCTGGGGTGCGGCGGAGGAAGGCGTACAGGGGCCGGGGGCTGATGCGCTACCGCCTGGGCCGCTACCACGACGCGCTCGGCGATCTCGATCGCGCGCGCACGATGGCGACCCTGGAGGGCGACGTGATCGAGCAGATCGAGATCCTGCTCGACGAGGCAACGGCGCTCGACTGGATGGACGACTACGGCCGATCGAAGCAGCGCGTGGAGGGGGCGGGGGCGCTCGCGCGCGGCGATCTGCCGCCCGCGCTGGCGGCGCGGCTCTCGATGGGGGTGGCGCGCTCGCTGCACCGTGAGAGCCGGGAGGAGGAGTCGGCGCAACAGTTCGAGCGCGCGGCGGCGCAGGCAGAAGGGCTAGGCGACGAGGGCTACGAGACGCTCGTGGTGTCGCTGCTCCTCCTGGGCGCCATCTACCCGGGGCTGGGAAAGCTGGACGAGGCAGGCGCCGCGCTGGATCGGGCGATCCACATGTGCGAGGAGCGCGGCGATCTCCTGCACCTCGGGCCGGCGTTCAACGGCCGGGCGCTGCTCAGAGCCTGCCAGGGGGACACCAATGGGATGATCGCGGATCTGTGCCGCCTGCTCACCATCTCGCGCCAGCTGGGCCTCGGGATGCTGGAGCTCGTGAGCGAGTTCAACCTGGGCGAGTATCTCTACCTGATGGGCGCCCTGGACGCGGCCACGCCCCACGTGGAGCGGACCGTGTCGCTGGAGCGTCAGCAGCGCGGGGAGGACGCGCGGCCGGTGGTGCGTCTCCTCCTGGCGAGGCTGCTCCTCTACCGCGGCGAGGAGAGCAGGGCGCGCGAGGTCATCGAGGCGATCCGGGCTCAGCAGGCGAAGGCCGCCGCGGCGGGGCGCGAGGACACGGTGATGGCCCCCGCGGAAGAGGTGCACTGGTCGATGATCGACCTGGCGACGCGGGAGGCGAGCGCCGAGGAGTGGGACGAGCTGGAGGCGCGGTCTGCCCGGTTCTCCGTGGGGCAGGAGCGGATCGAGGTCATCGAGGCGCGGGCGCGCGCGCTGTCTCGGCGAGGCCGTCACGCGGAGGCGAGCGCGGCGCTCGCGAGGGCGATCGAGACCGCAGGGAGTATCCCCAACATGATGCGGGAGCGGCTCGAGCGGCAGCGAGGGAGCTAGCCCGGAGGCTCCGTGAGCCACTCACGCCGGCTCGTGACCCACGGATTCAGCGCCACGCGTACGAGAGACAGGCCTCCATGTGGCTCGTTGCTTCGCGCAGCGCTCGCAGAAATCGACGGGATTCATCTGCCGGCTCACCGCGGGACAGCCGCCGCGGCGCGGCGCGGTGGGTCCTCGCGGTGGGAGACGCCCGTGACGGCGCCCCTGGCGCCCGGGTGCGCAGCGGGATCGCCCGTCGCGTCGAACAGGGCGAGCGCCCTCGAATAATCGAGCGCCGCCCCGGCGGTATCGCCCCGCTCGCAGCGCAGATCGGCGCGCGCGTGGAGCACCGCGGCCTGGCCGGCGCTGTCCCCGAGCTCCTCGAAGAGCCGCAGCGCATCCTCGTAGTCGCGCTGCGCGCCCGGGAGCGCGCCCCGCTGGCGGCGCAGGTCGCCGCGGGCCTTGAGCGCGGCGGCCTCGCCGCGGCGATCTCCGCTGTCCCGGTACAGCAAGATCGCATTGCCATAGTCGCGCGCCGCGAGCGCCGTCTGCCGCTCTCGCAGGCGCAGGTCGCCGCGGGCCTGCCACGTGCGCGCATGGGTCTGCTCGCACCCGAGCGCCCGGAGGAGATCGGGCTGCGGGAGCACCTCGCGCGCGGCGCGGGCGCGTGAGCTCCCCCCGCGACGCTCATCGCGGCTGCTCGGCGGGGGCGAGCGCAGCTGGCTGAGGACGCGCTCCTCCACGCCCTCGAGGATGTAGAGCGCGCGGTCGTAGGCGCGCGCGGCGCCCGCGAGGTCCCCCTCCCTGAAGCACAGATCGCCCTGCGCCTTCAGCACGTTGGCCTCGCCCAGGCGATCGCGGCAAGCCCTGAGGAGCGTGAGCGCGCACCCGTAGTCGCTCGCCGCCCCCGCCAGCTCGTCCTGGTCGAGCCGGAGGTTGCCGCGCGCGAGCAACCCCATCGCCTCTCCGGCCCGGTCGGACGCCGCCTTGAACAGCGACAGCGCCCGCTCATGATCGCTCGAGGCGGCCGCGAGGTCCCCCTGCCGCCGGTGCACGTCGCCGCGGAGCAGCAGCGCCGTCGCCTGGCCACGCCCGTGCGTGGCCGCCTCGAACCCGGCGAGCGCTTCGCCGTAGTCCGCCACCGCGGCCTCGAGCGCGCCCTCGGCGAGGCGCCGGTTGCCGCGAGCGAGCAGCTCCTTTGCGCTGCGGAAGACCTCGTCGTCGGCCGGCGGCGAGCTCCGCGCCGCCGCGCGCTGCGCGTTCGCGCGCACCGCCTTGCGGAGGACGTCGCGGTGACCCGGGCGGCCGCGCTCGCGGGCGGCCGGCGTCGCGCGGAGCGTCCCGAAGGTGCCGCGCCGCTTGCTCGCGAGCTCGGCGCGACGCGCGCCCTCGAGCGCCGCGAGCGCGCGCTCGCGCAGCTCGGGGAGCGCGTCGCCCGAGAGCCGCGCCGCCTCGTCGAGCAAGCGCTGCTGGAGCTCGGCCGGGAGCCCGAGATCGACCACCGTGCAGGCGTCGACGAGCGCCCGCGCCAGCACCTCGGCGCCGCGCTCGCCGTCCCGGAACGGCGCGAGGTCGAGGGCCGCGAAGAGGTCGCAGGCGACGCGCCGGCGCGACGCCGCCTCCGGCCGCCCCTCGACAGCGGCCGTCCAGAAGAGCAGCGCCTGCATCGCGTCCGCCGACCCCCGGTGGAGCGCGTCCCAGCGCCTCGCGTCGGCCGCCGCGTCCTCGCGGGCCGCGGCGCGCACGGGGGGGGTTATCGTGAAGGTCTGCGGGCCCTGCTCGAGCGACACCACCCGCCCATGCACGAGCAGCTGGAGCGGCCGCGCAACGGAGGGCGCCGGCTTCCCCGCCGCGGCGGCGACCACCTCCAGCGGAATGCCCGCCGCAGGCAGCACGGCGAGCGCATGCACCACCCGGCGCGCCTCCTCGCCGAGCGACTCCAGCGCGTCGCCGAGCACCAGACCCACGATCTCCCCCTCGGGTCCCCCCGGGTCCAGCTGCGCCGCGTTCTTCCGCAAATACGCCTCGACCGACATGCCCGTCCGCCGCAGCGTGGCCGCGGCGATCTCGATCGCGACTGGCAGATACCCGAGCGCAGCGACGAGCGCATAGGCCCACTGGACCTCCGCTGCGGGCGGCGCGTCCGTCCCCCATGCACCCTGGGAGAGGACGGACATCGCAGCGGATACGGAGAGCGCCGAGACGCTGAGCTCGGCCATCTTCCGATCTCCGGACGTGGAGCGGAACCTCAACATATCGCCTCTGTCATTCCAGAAGAGCTGGTTGTCCGAGCAGGCGCCGTCCGGCTCTCGGCCCGCGGCGACATGCCAGCTGGCCCCCAATCAGCCTGGAGATTGATGTCTCGAAGCCTGTGTCGAGGAGCTTAGCGCGGCGCGCGACAGGCTCAACGGCCTTCCAGGTTTTCATGCGATCCCCGCGGCGGATTCGCGGCGAACCAGCCCGCGCTGGCACGCGTCCGGCAACGGCTCGCCGATCATGGGAAAGCGCGTTCGACGAAGCGGAACGACGGGATCCTGCGCCGGACGCTCGCTCCTTGTCGCCGGCTCGTATGTCCCCCGGTCGGGTCGAGGAGAGAAGATCCTGCCCATCTCCGCCGGCCCCGCGGCGAGGCGGGGGGCTCGGGCGGAAGGCCGTGGGCGTGAGATCCGGGTCGGAGGCGAGATCCTTTATGTGACCGAGACGGGCACCGGCAAGCCTGCGGTGCTTCTGCCCAGCATGCTGATCGACGGCGCGACCTACCAGCCAACGGTCGAGGCGATGGCGCGCCACGCGCGGGTGCTCGTCCTGGAGCTGCCCGGCTCGGGCCGCGCCTCGCGGCTCCGCGCGCCGTGGACCCTGGAGCGGTATGCGCGCTGCGTCGCCGAGGCCTTGCGGGCTTTGCGCCTCGAGCGCGTCACGCTGATCGGCCACTCGCTGTCTGGCGCCGTGGCGCTGATCGTCGCGGCGCTGTACCCCGAGCGCCTGACCGGGGTCGTGCTCGTCGATTCCATCGGATTCGACCCGCCGGGCTCGGTCCTCTCGCTCGTCCTCGCCCGCGCGGCCGAGGTGCTGCTGGCGCCTCGCTTCGTCGCGCGGGGGACGCCTGCGCTCCTCCACAACCTGCGCTTCCACGCGCGGAGCGCGCTGAGCCTGCTGCGGATCGCCGCGACCGCGGATCTGAGCGGCCACGCGGCGCGGGTGCGCGTGAGGACGCTGCTCGCCTGGGGCGCGCGCGATCTCACGGTGCCGCTCGGCTCGGCCCTCGCCATCCAACGCTTGATCCCCGACTCGACCCTTGTCGTCTCCTCGAAGGGAAGCCACGACTGGATCGTGGAGCGACCAGCCGAGTTCGCGGACGTGGTGGCGCGGTTCATGGCGGGCAGCGGCGGAGCCGCCTGAGCAGGGGGTATCGTGGAGCGCCGCCATGCGCTACCCTTGTCGCGGCGGTCTTCGGCGTGAACCTCAGGGAGCATGGCGCGCGGCGCGAGCCGAGCCGCCATAGCAGGGAGCGGGGCTTGACTGGTTTGTTGCGCCTGCTGGAACAGGCCGCGAGGTGGGCGCGGCGCGCGACCCCGCTCCTCGCGCTCCTCGCGACGATGGCGCTGTGCCTCCCCGCCCGCGGCGAGGCGGCGGCGCCCGCCGCGGTCCCGGGCAGCGCGGCCGGAGCCCCCGCGCCGCCGGGCCCGCGGCCGCTCCCGCCGATCCCCGGCGCGGGGAAGGTCACCGTGGTCGCGATCTCCGGGACGATCGATCTCGGCCTCTCTCCCTTCCTGGAGCGCGTCGTCGCCGCCCAGGGGGAGGGCGACCTCCTCGTGCTCGACATCAGCACGCTCGGCGGCCGCATCGACGCCGCGCTCGCCATCCGGGACGCGCTGCTCCGGGCGCGCGTCCGCACGGTGTGCTGGGTCAACCCGCGCGCGATCTCGGCCGGAGCGCTCATCTCGCTCGCCTGCGATGTCATCGCGGTCGCCCCCGGCGCCACCCTCGGCGCGGCGACGCCCGTGCAGCTCGGCGAGGGCGGCGAGATGAAGCCTGTCGCCGAGAAGGTCGTGTCCTACATGCGGAAGGAGATGCGCGCGACCGCGGAGGCGAAGGGGCGGCGCGGCGACATCGCCGAGGCCATGGTCGACGCCGACGTGGAGGTCCCCGGCCTCGACGAGAAGGGGAAGCTGCTCACGCTGGACGGCGCGCAGGCGCTCGCGTGGGGCGTCGCCGAGGTGCAGGCCGGCAGCGAGGCAGACCTCTTCGGCGCCCTGGGCCGCCCCCAGCCGGCGGAGATCATCCGCCCGCGCCCCAGCTTCGCCGAGGAGCTCGCGCGCTTCCTCTCGGATCCCACGCTCTCCGGGGTCCTCATGACCCTCGGGATGCTCGGTATCCTCCTCGAGCTGTATGCGCCGGGCCACGGCGTCCCGCTCGCCGTCGGGCTCTCGTGCCTCGCGCTGTTCTTCTTCGGGCACCACGTCGTGAAGCTCGCCGGCTGGGAGGAGCTCGCGCTCTTCGCGGTCGGCGCGATCCTCATCGCGGTGGAGATCTTGGTCCCGGGGCACATCGTCCCCGGGGTCGCGGGCGCCGCGTGCGTGGCGAGCGCCCTCCTCCTTTCGCTGCTCGATCTCGAGCGCGTGCCGGTCGACGTCGCCTGGCATGCCGGCTGGCTGCCGCGCGCCCTCGCCTCGGTCTGCGGCTCGCTCGCGGCGACGGCGGCGCTCGCCGTGGGCGCCGCCCGCGTCGCGCCGAGGACGCGCCTCGGGCGGCGGTTCGTTCTGGACGCGGCGATCCGCGGCGTCGCCGTCGGAGGACCTCCCGAGGGCCCCGCGGCGCCCGCGTCGCTCGTGGGCCGGCTCGGCACGGCCGCGACCGATCTGCGCCCCTCGGGCAAGGTCGCGCTCGACGGCCGCCGCGTGGAGGCGCTCTCGGAGCTCGGCTACGTCGAGGCCGGCGCCCGCGTGCGGGTGATCCGCGCGGAGGGGGGCCGGGTCGTCGTGAGGGCGGTCGCGCGCAGCGCGGACGAGGAGCGCGGAGCGTGACGCCCGCGCTGCTCGTCGTCGCGCTGCTCGTGGCGGGGCTCGTGCTGCTCGCCATCGAGGTGCTGGTCATCCCCGGCGTCGGCCTCGTCGGGCTCCTCGGCGGCGCCGCCGTGCTCGGCGCGGTCGCGCTCGCGTGGGTGGCCCTCGGGATCGGCTACGGCCTGCTCGCCCTGGGCGCCGGCGTCTGCGTGACGGGGCTCCTGTTCTGGGCTGTCCCGAGGACGCCGGTGGGCCGCAAGATGGTGCTGCTCGAGACCCAGCGGAGCGGGCGTGGCCCGGACGCGCGGCTCGCCGCGCTTGCCGGCAAGGAGGGCAGGGCGCTCACGCCGCTCCGCCCCGCCGGCACGGTCGAGATCGAGGATCGCGCGGTCGATGTCGTGACCGACGGCCTCTACGTGGAGGCTGGCACGCCTGTGCGGGTCGCGAGCGTGGAGGGGAATCGGGTCGTCGTCGAGCCGCGCAAGCCCTAGAGAGCGCGCGAGAGGCGGCCCTTCACGGACAGGGACGGGTGGAGAGGGATATGGAGATCATCTCGGTCATCGTGATCGGCGGGCTCGTGCTCGTCGCCATCGTCGCGACGCTGTACATGGTGCCGCTCCGGCTGTGGATCGCCGCGCAGGCGTCGGGCGCCGGGGTCTCGATGCTCACGCTCATCGCGATGCGCCTGCGCCGGGTGCCGCCCGATCAGATCGTCAACGCGCGGATCAGCGCCGTGAAGGCGGGCCTCGAGGAGGTGTCCGTCGACATGCTCGAGGCCCACTACCTGGCCCGCGGCCGGGTGGAGGCGGTCGTCAACGCGCTCATCTCGGCGGGCAAGGCGGGGATGGAGCTCGATTTCTCGCGCGCGGCCGCGATCGATCTCGCCGGCCGCAACGTGCTCGAGGCGGTGGCGATGTCGGTGAACCCGCGCGTCATCGAGACCCCGAAGGTCTCGGCCGTGGCCAAGGACGGTATCCAGCTCCTCGCGATCGCGCGCGTGACCGTGCGCGCCAACATCGATCGCCTCGTCGGCGGCGCGGGCGAGCAGACGGTGCTGGCCCGCGTCGGCGAGGGCGTCGTCTCGACCATCGGCTCGGCCGACGACTACAAACACGTCCTCGAGAACCCCGATACCATCTCGAAGAACGTGCTCAAGAAGGGCCTCGACGCGGGGACGGCGTTCGAGATCCTCTCCATCGACATCGCCGACGTCGACGTCGGCTCGAACATCGGCGCGAAGCTCCAGACGGAGCAGGCCGAGGCGGACAAGCAGGTGGCGCAGGCCAAGGCGGAGTCGCGCCGCGCGCTCGCGGTCGCGCAGGAGCAGGAGATGAAGGCCAAGACGCAGGAGATGCGGGCGAAGCTCGTCGAGGCGGAGTCGACGATCCCGCTCGCCGTCGCGGAGGCGCTCCGCACGGGCAAGCTCGGCGTCATGGACTACTACAACATGCGCAACGTCATCGCCGACACCGAGATGCGCCAGGGCATCGCCGGCACCACGGGGGGCAAGCCCGATCCCGCCGGGGAGTCGTGAGGTGCCGCCGCGCGACCCACCGAGCCCGCTCCTCGCGTGGCTCGGCCGCCGCGGCGCGCTCGTGCGGCGCTTCGTCCTCGCCGAGGTGCTTGGCCCGCCCCGGGCGCTATCTCCGCGCGCTGCGCGGCCGGAGAGCCGCGCGGCCGGAGGGCCGCGCCCCGACGACGCTGGAGGGGCGCCATGCGTGACATCGACCTCGAGAAATACGTCGGCGCCCTCGTCGGAGTGATCTGGGCGATCGTCAAGCTCGCGAGCCTGGTCGGGAGCGTGCGAGCCAGGCTCGCTGAGCGCGCTGCGCGTCCCGCCGCGCGGCCCGGCGGCGAGGACGCCCCGCGGAGCGAACCAGCGCTCGTCGACGTCGCGCCGGGGAGCGACACGGGGCTCGTCGACGTCGCGCCGGGGAGCGACACGGGGCTCGTTGATGTCGGGCCGCCGAGCGCTGCGCCGTGGGCGGGGATGCCGTTCGGCGCCCCGCGCGCGCCCGACGCCGACCGGCTGCGCGTGGTGCTCCTGCGGCTCGCCGAGCTCGAGCAGAGCGCCGCGGCGCTCGGCCACGTGGTGCGTCACGAACGGGCGAACCGGCGCTTCACCGACGTGCTCCTCGAGGCCGTCCCGCACGAGATCGGGAGCCTGCGCGCCGCCGTCGACGCGGGCCTCGCGGCCCGCGAGGCGGAGGCCGCGGCGGACACCATCGAGCTCGTCGTGGGCGAGATCGCGGTGCTCGTGCGGCAGCGCCGCGACCCGTCGCTCCTGCCCGAGCTCGGCGACGCGGACGCCCTCGCCGACGCCTGCTACGCCCCCGTGATCGCGTTCGCGCGGGCGGAGGGGCTGCCGCTCCGGAGCGGAGCGCCGGCCACGCAGCTCACGGGGTTCGATCTCGCGATCTGGACGGGCTTCATCCCGACGTCGATCGCGCCCATCTTCCTCCCTGTCGACTTCTTCTCGACCCCGCTGCGCTGGCCGGCGCTCGCGCACGAGATAGGGCACGATTTCCTGGCCTCGGTCGACGGCCTCGAGCCGGCCCTGCGCCGCGAGCTCGGCCTCGGGGGCGAGCAGATGCGCCCGCTCGCGCCGGACGGCGATCGCATCGGGGCTCCCGCGCTCAGGCGGGTGTTCGGCGTGTGGTTCGAGGAGATCTTCTGTGACGTCTTCGGCACGCTCATGTTCGGCCCCGCCTACGTGCTCACGATGAGCGAGCTGTTCTTCCAGGAGGACGAGCCGTACGCGTCCATCGCCGTCCAGACCGACGTGACCGGCGCGCGTTATGACGAGCATCCTCCGCCGCACCTTCGCGTGCTCATCGGGTGCATGGTCCTCGAGCGGGGCGGGCTCAACGAGGACGCGCGCGCCCTGCGGGAGGCGTGGGCGCGCCGCCACGCCGAGGTGAGCCTCGATGACCTGCTCTTGCCCGTGAGGGGCGCCTTTCGTCCCGTCCCGCTGGCGCCCTTCGCCGCCATGGCCGCGTGGATCGTGGAGCGCCTCTATGCCGGCCCGCTCACCGCCCTGTCCGGCTTCGGTCTGCAGGACATCAGCGGGCTCGACTACGGCCCCCACGAGCGCCAGGAGGCGTCGCGCGCGCGCGACGCGCTGCTCGCCGGCCGGGTCCCCGCCGTCCTCGACGCCCGGGCGCTCCTCGCGGGCGCGGTCCTGGCGGCGCACCGGGCGCCCGCGCAGTCGCTGTCGATCCTCATCAGGGCGCGCGCCGCGATCCCGGCGCTCGGCACGAGCGAGCGACGGCCCGACGCGTTCGGGTCGCGCCTCGACGCGTCCCGCGTCGCGCTGGACCGCCGCGCCGTGGCGGAGGCGCTGCTCTTCCGAGAGGTCCTGCTGCCGCCGCGAGCGCTGCGCACCCGCCGCCGCGCGCGCCTCTAGAGCGGCGGTCACCCGCTTCGGATACGGGCCCACCTCGACGTTTTCGGTGCTCAGCGCACTGGAGTGCGCTTGCGCGCCGAAAACGCCGATCTGGGCCCGTCTCCTGTGCGGGGGACCGCCGCTCTGCTGGGCATGGTGGCTGGGCCGGTCTCCTGTGCGGGGGACCGCCGCTCTGCTGGGCATGGTGGCTGGGCCGGTCTCCTGTGCGGGGGACCGCCGCTCTGCTGGGCATGGTGGCTGGGCCGGTCTCCTGTGCGGGGGACCGCCGCTCTGCTGGGCATGGTGGCTGGGCCGGTCTCCTGTGCGGGGGACCGCCGCTCTGCTGGGCATGGTGGCTGGGCCGGTCTCCTGTGCGGGGGACCGTCGCTCTGCTGGGCATGGTGGCTGGGCCGGTCTCCTGTGCGGGGGACCGCCGCTCTGCTGGGCATGGTGGCTGGGCCGGTCTCCTGTGCGGGGGACCGTCGCTCTGCTGGGCATGGTGCAGAGAGGTGGGCGGATACCGCCGTGGAGCGGGGCGCCGCGCGGCGCGGATCAGATGACGTCGAGCTCGGCCGCGCCCTGCGTGGGGTGAGCCGTCTGGATCGTGGGCGCCCGCGGCGCGGCGAGGCTGCCCGCCGCGATCAGGGGCAGCGGCGCCCGCGGCGGGGGGATGCTCTCCGAGCGGAGCTTCATGAGCTCCTCGCGCTGGTGCTTCCACACGGTCCTGTAGCGGAAGAACGGCACGGCCGGGTAGAGGTGGTGGATCAGGTGATACGTCTGCCCGAAGAGCAGCACGTTGAACAGCGCGCTGTCGACCGCGCGCGTCGCGCTGTACCGGTTCTGCGTCGCCGTGATCTCGTGCGGGTAGTGAGGCAGGTAGTCGAAGGCGAACGCGAGGAAGAAGATCGCCAGCCGCGCCGGCAAAATCCAGTAGAGGAGCGCGAGCTCGCCATAGCCGAGCCCGAAGGCCAGCGCCACGAGCGCGAGCATGGCCGCGAGCGAAGCGACCGTCTCGAGCCGCTCCGCGCGCTTCTGCGCGTGGTAGGAGCGCAAAAATAGATAGTAGTAGTGGAGATCCTGTGTCGCCCAGCGGAGCGGCAGGAGGTACCACGGGCCGCGCCCACTCCAGTAGTCGGGATCCCGGTCCGCGTCGTTCGTGTGTTTGTGATGCTCGAGGTGGAAGTGACGCACCGCCAGGAACGGCGCCCCGAGCAGCAGCCCGGACAGCCGCCCGATCACGCCGTTCAGCAGCGCGGAGCGCGCCAGCGACCGATGCGAGGCCTCGTGCATCGGCGTGAAGGCGGCATACGCGGCGACCGCCGCCGCGAGCACGGCCGGAACGGTCGACACCGAGCCCGCGATGCCCGCGTAGACGGCCGTCACCCAGAGGGCGTACGACCCGGCGAACAGCGCCACCGTCGGCCACTCGATCGTCCGGGTCTGCAGCAAGCCGCTGTCGAGCGGCAGGACGCTCCAGAGGGCCGGCCGCCCGGAAGGTCTCCCCGACGGCCTCCCCGAGGGCCGCCCTGACGGCCTGACCGAGGGTCTCCCCGACGGCCTGCCCGAGGGGCGGCTCGGGCAAATCTCGTCGTTGCTCCTCGTGAAACTCCAGACGGCTGGCCGCCCCGATGGACGACTGAGTCGATTCTCGTCGTTGTTCATGGCGCTCAAAACTCCCCGGGGAAGCTTCGGATCTTCACGTGGGTGACAGCGAACGGTGGACACCGGATCAAGCGCAAACGAACGTTCGACCACTCGGGACCGCGATCCAGGGATGGCACCGAGAGGCCGTCAGGGGTTAGCGACCTCCAGGGCGAGGCCGTCCACGGCCATTCCCTCAGACGAACAAAGGAGCGCCATGGGCGGTCCCACTGCGAGAGAAGGCGGGAGACGCTCGCAGACGAGCACGAATTCAATCTAGCAGCCTAGCAACAGGAGCACAACGGGACTTTCGGAGCGTTGCGTCGGGCATTCTGGTTGGCTGGATTCCAGAGACAGCGTCGTTTGTTTCGGTTCGTGGCGGTTACGTCGGTCACGTCGGTCACGTCGGTCACGTCGGTTACGTCGGTCACGTTGGTCACGTCGGTTACGTCGGTCACGTCGGTTACGTCGGTTACGACCGTTGTGATCGACGCAACCGTTGCGTCGGTTTGCGACCACGTCGTCCGCCTGCATGAGCTTGCGTTGGCTCGTAGCGGCGCTCGCGGCGTGGGTTGGCGTTGGCGCCGTTGCCGTTGTCCGAGGAACAGGCCCGGAGCACCGCGCTGACGCTGACGTTGACATCATGGCGCGCGTCAAAACAGTGCGCTCGTCACATTCCGCTAGACATGGCCGTGTGTCGACCCGTTGCCGTCCCGCAGCATTGCGCTCACCTCGTGGGCACAACCCCATGCCAGCGTGTATCCCGAACCGCCGTGGCCGTAGTTGTGGATCACACGGCCTTCTCGCTCCACCCGCACGGTGCTCCGGTAAGGGCGCAGCCCGGCGCGTGAGCCGAGCAAGCGGCCCGGCTTGAGCCCGGCCGCGCGCACCCGCTGGAGCATTGCGTCAGCGAGCTCGGGATCAGGCGTCAACGGGCGATCATCGGGCGACGGGATGAAACAACCGCCAATCACGATCTCGCGACGCCTTGGGATGACATAAACGAGCGCCGATTCGTCCCTTTCATCACCCAGTGCGACATCTGGGGGGATCTCGCCTGGTTCGACGATCGCGACCTGGCCGTACACGCCGATGAGCTCGCCATCGCCGGTGAGCGCGCGCGCGCCGAGCCCGGTGCAATTCACGATGCAGTCACCCTCGACCTCGGCGAGCGATCGCACGTGCTCGGCGCGCACTGGACAGTCGAGCTGCGCCTCCAGCCAGGGCAGGTGCAACGATGGCTCGATGCGCGGCGCCGTGAATCGCAGGCTGTACGGCGCGCCCAGCGGGTGGGGTCCAGGCTCGAGCGCGAGGTCCGGGACGCTCGGAGCCCACCACGGCAGGCGCGTGTCGTCCGCCGCCTCGCGCGCGGTCAGGAGATCCACGCCCGCCTCCGGGTGTTCGTTCGCGATGCGCGTGAGTTCATCGAGGCTCCTCGAGGACCACGCGTTGACGCGCTCGGGCGGGTTCGCCAGGAAAGGATGCCACAGCGCCGCCGCGACCGCGGAGGTCGTGCGCTCGCCGCGCGCCGCTGCGATCACCTGCACCCGGTGGCCGTCGCGCTGGAGGACGACCGCCGTGGTCAACCCGATCACCCCTGCGCCCACGACGGTGATCTGCTGCCCTTGAGCCTGGCCCCGTGATGACGCCACGATCGCGCGCTCTAGCACGCCGCGCCTCAGCGTCGACATCGCACACCACGCCCGGCGTCGAATCCGGTCGAGTGGACGTTCCGCGACGTCCCGCGACGTCCCGCGATGTCCCGCGACGTCCCGCGATGTCCCGCGACGTCCGATTCACGGCAATTTCCGCCCACCTCAGCCTCATGCCGAACAGAGCGGGTGACCGCCGCTCTAGATGCTTCGTGCGCAGCGGGCGCCGATGTTGTTGACGCGGTCGATGGGATAACTGAAGTCGCGGTTGCCTGCGCGCACGTCCGTCGCCGGCGCGCGGTAGCTCCCGCCGCGGGTGACCCGCGTCGCGTCGCGATCGCCGTCCACGCGATGCACGCAGTCGATGCACGGCGTGGGGAGCGCATCCCGCCACCAGTCCATCGTCCACTCCCACAGATTGCCGGCCAGATCCGAGTGCCCCCATCGCCCGTCGCCACGCGGCTTCGACCCGACCGGCAGGATGTCGCTCAGCGCGCAAACCCCTGCGGCGCTTCCATCCCCGGTGCAGTTGTAGGAGGCGCGATCGCCGTCGATCCCGGAGCCCCAGGGGTAAGGTCGATGCTCGTCGCCACCGGCAGCCGCATAGTTCCACTCCGCCTCGGAGGGCAGGCGGCCGCCGTCCCACGCGCAGAACGCGAACGCCTCGAACCAGGTGATGCAATTGATCGGCAGGTCCTCGTTCGACCCGGGGGCGTCGGTCCACGTCCAGAGGCGATCGCCATTGCACTGCAGCGCCGCCCGGAGCGCCGCGGTGTTCGGCGTGAGCCGCGAGTTCCACCCCGCGATCCACCCGCTGCCGTTGACGTGGGGGTGCCGGCCAGCCCCGATGGCCGGCGGGCTCTCCTGCACGCCCTGCCCGGCATCCACGAACGCCCGGAATCGCCCCACCGTGATCTCGTACTTGTCCAGGCGGAAGTCGCTGACGGCCGCGGGGAACGCGTCGTCCGTGCTCGGCGTCCCGTCGTAGCCCCTCAGGAAGGTGCCACAGGGGACCATCCTGTTGCCGCAGCAGCTCGCGTCGCCCGGCCCGCAGCTGTCCCCGGCGCCCGGCCTGCCCCCCGCGCAGCTCGGGGGCATGACCATCACGTCCGTCGATCCGCACGTGTTCGGGCAACCCGGCTCCCCGCACTCGCATTGCACGCCGCCCGCGCACGTCACGCAGTCCCCGGTTCCATCACACGCCGCGCTGCCGTCCGCCCCGCAGGGGGTCCGCGCCGGCCTCGGCCGCTCCGCGCACTCACCGTCGCTGCACACCGCTTCCACGCAGGCGCTCTGCGCTGGAGGGCAGTCCTCCACCGGGTCGACGCAGCTATCCGTCGCACCGCCGCTGCTGTTGCTGGCGCCGCTGCTGCTGCTGGCGCCGCTGCTGCTGCTGGCGCCGCTGCTGCTGCTGGCGCCGCTGCTGCTGCTGGCGCCGCTGCTGGTGGTGGCGTCACTGCTGCTTGCGGTGGCGCTGCTGCCGCCACCGGCCCCGCTTCCAGCGCTCCCGACGTCCTGGTCACCAGGAAAATCACGCACCTTCGGGCTGCAACCCGAGACGAGAGAGGTGGCCACGATGAGCGCCAATTTTCTCATGTACGGCATCATACGCGACCGGGCGCACCCCCGTCGCGGTGGATGTCGTACCGGCCCGGAGCGTTGCAGCGCCCGACCTGCGCCGGGCGCCGAGGCGCGCCGGGTGGCCGGGGCGGTGGCCACCGTTCCACCGGCGGCGGCCGCGGCGCTGCGGGCGCTGCGTCCTCGTCCGCGCCTCGTTCGCGCCTCGTCCGCGCCTCGCCTGCGCGGCTCGGCGGCTGGACGGCGGCTGGAGCTCGGTTACTTGCGCTGCGCGGGGGCGGTCGCGGTCGCGCCGTCCCCGGCGCGCCGGCTCGGCTCGATCTGGCCGACGTCGCGGACAGCGCCGTTGGCGGCGCTCGTGGCCATCAGCGCGTAAGCCCGCAGGGCAGGGGAGACCTTCCGGTCGCGGTTCGGCCTGAACGCATCGGCGCCGCGCGCCTCGGCGGCGCGGCGGCGGCGATCGAGCTCCGCCTCGCTGACGAGGACATCGATCGTCCGGGCAGGGATGTCGATACGGATGCGGTCGCCCTCCTCGATGAGCCCGATGGTCCCGCCTTCGGCCGCCTCGGGCGAGACGTGCCCGATGCTCAGGCCCGACGTCCCGCCGCTGAACCGGCCGTCGGTGATGAGGGCGCACGCCTTCCCGAGGCCCTTCCCCTTCAGGAACGACGTCGGATAGAGCATCTCCTGCATGCCGGGGCCGCCCTTCGGCCCCTCGTAGACGATCACGACCACATCGCCCGAGCGGATCTGGTTGTCCCAGATCGCGTCGCACGCCGCCTCCTGAGAGTGGAACACCCGCGCGGGCCCCTCGAACTTCCAGATCTCGGGATCGACGCCGGCGGTCTTCACGATGCAGCCGTCCGCCGCGATGTTGCCGTAGAGCACGGCGAGCCCGCCTTCGCGGCTGTACGCGTGGTCGACGTCGCGGATGCAGCCCTTCTGGGCGTCATCGTCGGTGTCGGCGAAGTACTTGTCTTGCGAGAACGCGACCGTGGTCGGCACGCCGCCCGGCGCGGCGAGCGAGCGCTTCTTCGCGGCGGCCGTCGCCGTGGGGCGGCGGATGTCGTTCTCGTCGATGGCCTCGCCCAGCGTGCCCGCGTGGACCGTGCCCACCTGCCGGTGGATGAGCCCCGCGCGGTCGAGCTCGCCGAGGATCGTCAGCACGCCGCCCGCGCGGTGCACGTCCTCGACGTGGTGATGCGACGACGGCGCGACCTTGCAGATGTTGGGCACCTTGCGCGACATCCGGTCGATGTCCGCCATCTTGAAGTCCACCTGCGCCTCGCGGGCGACCGCCAGGATGTGGAGCACCGTGTTCGTCGAGCCGCCCATCGCGATGTCGAGCGCCATCGCGTTCTCGAACGCCTCGAACGTCGCGATGCTCCGCGGCAGCACCGAGGCGTCGCCGTCGACGTAGTGCCGCTGCGCGAGCGCGACGACGCGCTTCGCCGCCGCCTCGAAGAGCTCCCAGCGCGCCGCGTGCGTCGCGAGCAGCGTGCCGTTGCCGGGCAGCGCGAGGCCGAGCGCCTCGTTGAGGCAGTTCATGCTGTTGGCCGTGAACATGCCGGAGCACGAGCCGCAGGTCGGGCACGCCGACCGCTCCATCGCGGCGAGATCCGCGTCGGTCACCTTGTCGTCGCTCGCGGCGATCATCGGATCGATGAGGTCGAGCTTCCGGATGAGCGGCTTGCCGTCGCGGTCGTGGGTCCCGACGATCTTGCCCGCCTCCATCGGGCCCCCCGAGACGAAGACCGTCGGGATGTTGAGCCGCATGGCGGCGAGCAGCATGCCGGGCGTGATCTTGTCGCAGTTCGAGATGCACAAGAGCGCGTCCGCGCAGTGCGCGTTCACCATGTACTCGACGCTGTCGGCGATGAGCTCCCGGCTCGGCAGCGAGTACAGCATGCCGGCGTGGCCCATCGCGATGCCGTCGTCGATCGCGATGGTGTTGAACTCGACGCCCCACCCGCCCGCGGCGTCGATGACCTTCTTCGCCCGCTGGCCGACGTCGTGGAGGTGGACGTGCCCCGGAACGAACTGCGTGAAGCTGTTGGCGATGGCGACGATCGGCTTCTCGAAGTCCGCGTCCTTCATGCCGGTGGCGCGCCACAACGCGCGCGCCCCTGCCATGTTGCGACCCTGGGTGGATGTACGACTGCGGTATCCGGCCATGCCGGGAACCTACTCCGTTCCGGCCTTCGCGCCTAGCCGGCAGGCGGGGCCGGCGTCATTGGACCGCCGCGCCCGCCGCGCCCGCCGCGCCCACCGCGCCCGCCGCGTCCACCACGTCCACCAGCGGCGAGGTCGTTCGCGCGGCCAAGGCGGCGCGCACCAGGTCTCTCGGGGCGTGGGCCCGCGGCTCCGGGCGTCACCGCAGCCCGGGGCCGGCCCTTCGATCATCGGCCTCGTGGCTTGGACCACCGATCCACGGCGACCATCGCGGCGCCCAGCCCGTCGATGTAGGTGCCGTGTCGGAACGTCGCGCGCTTGAGCGCCACGACCAGCGTCGCCAGGAGCTGGCGCGCCTCGTCTCGTTCTCGCCGCAGGTCCTGGACCTCATCCCGCGACGGCCGGTTGACGACCGCAGCTTGCCCCGCGTCGTTCGTGCCTGTCTGACTCGCTCTCTCGGACATGGGTCTCATCCTCCCATATCAAGTTAGCGCCGCGTCGCCCGCGCCATCAACCTCCATGAAATATATTTGAATGGGTGTTCGTATCCCGGCCCACGTCAGCTCAGGAGCGCGCGACGAGGGTGACGAGGCCGCGCGCGATCTCGCGATGGATGACGCGGAGTCCGGCCGCGTCGAGCCTGTCGCAGACCCAATCGGGGGAGAGGCGCAGCTTGCGATAGAAGCTCGCCGACAGCGTCCACCGGCCGTCCTCTCGGCCGCGCCTGTGAACGAGGTCGTGCACCTTGACGGTCTCGGGTTCGTACTCGAGGAAACAGGTCATGATCACATCCGCGGAGTCGTGTACTGGGATGAACCGGTCGGCGCCTTCGAGCTCGCGGGTGAGGTCGCGGAACGTGAGCGCGAGGTGGCCGCCGGGCGCGAGTCGCCGGGCGCAGCCGGCGAACATCCGCTCCACGTCCGACTTGCTGCCGAGGTGGGGGAGCGTGTCGCCCATGCACACGGCGAGCGCGCAGGGGGGCCCCGAGCGCTCCAGCGCGTCAAGGAGATCCCCTCTCACGATCTCGACGGCGAGCGGCCCGCGGCGCGCCTCGAGCTCGGCGAGCAGCCTGTCCGACGTGTCCACGGCGGTGACCCTGAACCCGAGCTGCGCCAGCGCGAGGGACTGAAAGCCGGAGCCGCACCCGAGGTCGATGGCCTCGGGCGAGCCTTCCGGGCGCAGGCCGAGGCGCTCGAACAGCGCCCGCTGCTCGGCGACCTTGGCGTCGTAATCCCCGAACATCCGCGAATAGTGCTCGGCGAGGAGCTTGTCGTAGTGATCGGCGACCGTGGGCATGGGCTCTGTTCCTCCGCGGCCATCCTACAGCGGCAGGGCCCGCCGGCGCAGGCCTGCGCCGGCACACATGGACAGACGGCGCAGGCCTGCGCCGGCACACATGGACAGACGGCGCAGGCCTGCGCCGGCACACATGGACAGACGGCGCAGGCCTGCGCCGGCACACATGGACGCACGGGGGCTCACCAGAATCGACTGCGTCCGAAAATTTCTGCTCTGCTTTGACGAAGACATGATATCTTGGTTGAAACGCGACTCTTACTCCGACATCGATTTTCGGGTCGGCGGTGTTGGAAGGCACCGGGAAGGTTCCCGGAGCGAGGTTGGAGAGGGAGAGATCGCGTTGCTGTGCGCAGCTGGTTTCGTCGGACGGGTGGGAATGAGGTACGGCGGGCTTGGACCGAGCCAGCCTGTCGCTCGCGCGGGTGCTTCGCTCTTCGAGAGCGCGCCTCGCGAAGCGCGCTGATGGACCTGTCGGAGAACCAGCGAGGCGAGCCGGAGAGCCCAGGCAGGCGGTCACGCCGGGCGACCAGGCGGCCGGAACGACGGGCGAGCCAGAACGACAGGCAAGCCAGATGACCAGGTGAGCTCGGTCGAGCCGCGCCGCGCTCCTCGTGCGCCGCGCAGCCGGAGCCCGCCGGTCGGCCTCGCCGACGCGGCCAGCACCTGAATCTGAGCGAGGCGCGCCCAATCGCTCAGGGCGGAGAGAAGCTGACGAGCAGCTGACGATCTGACGAGCAGTTGACGATGGATGATGGACGATGAAGAAACGGCTCATGACCGCAAACCCCGTCGAGATCGAGAAATGAGTTGCGGAAGGTGCCAGTTTGCGTCATGATGAGAAGTTTTGTGATTGCGGTGTTTGCGAGCCTGCGGAGTTCGCGCGGGTCGTGGGATCGCGTCCAAGTAGCGAAGGAGCGTGGTGCATGAAGACGGTTGGTGATTGGCTCTCCAGGTGCTCGCGATCGCTCGTCGCCGCGGGCGCGGCCGCGCTCCTCTCCGCCACGCCGGCCGCGGCCTCGGCAGATCACCCCGCCACGCCGCGGCAGGCTGCGCCGGCGGCAGCCGGCGCGGAGAGCGCGCCTACGGCAGAGCCTGCCTCGGCCCCCGGCGCGGGCGAGTGGGACACCTTCTCCGTGGAGGTCTATGGCAGGCTGGTCTCGCGCGCGGGGAAGGTCGCGACCCTGCTGCCGCTCGTCTCCACGACCGAGAAGCCGGTCGCCGCGGGGACCAAGGCGGTGCTCTTCCGCAAGGTCGAGGACCCCGGCGGACCCAGATCCACGAAATGGGTCGAGATCGCCAGGGTGACCATGAAGAAGATCGAGTCGACCGGCAACATGCAGCTCACCATCGACTCGGAGCCGCAGGCGCCGCCCGGCGAGAAGGGCAAGACGCCTGGCCACTTCGTGAAGGGCGCTCGGCTCAAGCTCGCGATCCAGTAGCCCGGCGCCGCGCGCGGCGGAGCACGCCGCGGGCGTGAGCCGGGTCGCACCGCTCCGGGGAGGACCGCGCGGTCGCCGCGAGCGGGCACGGTGGGAGGGAGTCGGCGCGGGGCCGCGCGGCGCGGGTCGCCACGGCCGAATGTCGCCTCCGTCGCACGACATTTTGAAACGCGGCGCCTCATCGTTGATAGAGTCGGCTTGCGGAGACGAGCGACGACGATGAACGCCCTTCGATCCTGGCTCTCGCAACTGAACCGCCCCGAGGTGACCGAGTTCGCCGTGGCCACCGGGCGCATGCCCAGCGTCAAGGTCTCGGGCGCCTTCCAGGCCGTCGATCCCGGGGCCCTCTCCACGGAGGACATCCTCATGCTCCTCAGCGCGCTCGGCGGCGGCCGCCACATCGAGGCCCTCGGCGCCAAGCCGTCGCAGTGGCACATCCGCATCGAGGGCATCGGCGCCATCTCGGTCGTCGCCGCGCGCCAGGGCGACCTCGTGCACGCCCGCATGACGCGGATGCAGTCGTCCGCCGCCTCGGGGACCGCGGCCGCCGCGCCTCCCGCGCGCCCCTCGCAGCAGCTCTCCATGCGGGAGCACCTCGCGCCCGAGGAGGCGCAGCGCCCACCGCCGCGCGAGCAGGACGCGAAGCGCACGAGCTCCTCGGAGGTCGCGCTCGACCTCCGCTCCCCGCCGCCGCCTGCAGAGCCCCGCGCCAGCCGGCCCTCGGTGGCCCGCTTCGAGGCGCGCGCCGACGATGCGCCGGCCGCCGAGCGCGCCGCGCCGGCCGCCCGCCCGTCAGCGCCGTCCCCGGAGCCCCGCGCCGCCGCGCGCGCGGTCGCCGCGGGCGGGCGCGCGCGGCCCTCCTCCGCCGAGGTGCCGTCGGCCGCCCTCGACGGGCTGCTCGCCATGGCGCGCGATCAGGGCGCGAGCGATCTGCACCTCGTCGCCGGCCGCCCGCCGCTCCTGCGCGTGGCGGGCGAGCTGATGCCGCACGGCGAGCCGCTCGACCCGGCGGCCGTCGAGTCCCTCCTCCTGCCGCGCGTCCCGCCGCGCCTCTCGCGGGTGCTCGAGGTCGAGGGCTCTTGCGATTTCGCCCTGGAGCTCGGCGCGCTCGGCCGCTTCCGGGTGAACATCTCGCGCCACCGGCAGGGGTACAAGGGCTCGTTCCGGCTGATAGCGCGCACCATCCCGACCCTCGCGTCGCTCGGCCTGCCCGACGCCATCGGGCTCGCCACCCGCCACCACCAGGGCCTCATCGTGATCACCGGGCCGACGGGCCACGGCAAGACCACGACGCTCACCGCGATCGTCGATATCCTGAACCGCGAGACCAGCCATCACATCATCACGGTCGAGGATCCCGTCGAGTTCGTCCATGCGCGCGGCAAGGCGATGATCAGCCAGCGCGAGGTCGGGACGCACACCCGCTCCTTCGAGAACGCCCTCAAGGCCTCGCTGCGCGAGGACCCCGACGTCATCGTCGTCGGCGAGCTCAGGGACACGGCGACGGTCCGCATGGCGCTGGCCGCGAGCGAGACCGGCCACCTCGTCCTCGGCACCATGAACACGCCGAGCGCGGCGAAGACCATCGATCGGCTGATCGATCTCTTCCCGCCCGGCGATCAGCAGCAGGTGCGCGTCACCCTCGCGGGCGGCCTCCGGCTCATCGTCAGTCAGCGGCTCCTGCCGAGCGAGGGCGGCAAGCGCATGGTCGCCGCCGCCGAGGTCCTGCCCGGCTCCGTCCCGCTCTGGAACCTGATCCGCGACTCGAAGACGTTCCAGATACCGAGCCTCCAGCAGCGGGGGAAGGGCCTCGGGATCATCCGCCTGGACGACTCGCTGGCCGAGCTCGTCCGCGCCGGCAAGACCACGCTCGAGGCCGCGCTCAAGGTGGCGGAGGCCCCCGACGAGCTCGAGGCCGTCCTCGCCGGCAGGCGGCAGCCCATGCTCACGCCGGACAGGAGGCCGCCCGCCCCCGCGCCCGACGCGTCCAAGTCCGCGCCCGTCGAGGCGGGCAAGGGCCTCTTCGAGCGCGCGGGCGCGCTCTTCGGAAAGAAGGGAGCGTAACGTGGCCCGGATCGATCGCCTCTTCGACGAGCTGCTCTCCAGGAAGGGCAGCGACCTGCACCTCGGCATCGGCTATCCGCCGCTCGTGCGCGCCCGAGGCGAGCTCATCGCCCTGCGCGACACGCCCCTCGACACGGCCGAGATGGAGGCGCTCCTCTTCGAGATCACGACCCCCGAGGAGACGCGGCGGATCGTCGACGAGCTCGATCTCGACTTCGCCTATTCCTACGCGGACAAGGCCCGTTTCCGCGCGAACTACTTCTACAAGACCACCGGGCTCGCGGCCGTCTTCCGCACCATCCCGAGCAAGATCCTCTCGCTCGACGATCTCGGATGCCCCGAGATCGCCCGCCGGCTGTCCGAGCGGACGAGCGGGCTCATCTTGATCACGGGGCCGACCGGCTCTGGCAAGTCCACGACGCTCGCGGCGATGATCGATCACATCAACCGCTCGCGCGCGTGCCATGTCCTCACGATCGAGGATCCGGTCGAGTTCGTGCACAGCCCCATCAAGGCCCACATCACGCACCGCGAGGTCGGCCCCGACGCGGGCAGCTTCGCGAGCGCGATCCGCAGCGCCGGGCGCGAGGACGCCGACGTGATCCTGATCGGCGAGCTCCGGACCAACGAGACCATGAAGCTCGCCTTGCAGCTCGCGAGCTTCGGTGTCCTCGTCTTCGGCACCGTCCACACGAACAGCGCCGCCGCGACGATCGACCGTATCATCAACGCGTTTCCCGCGGACGAGCAGCTCCAGGTCCGCGGCATGCTCGCCGAGAGCCTCGCCGCGATCATCGCCCAGCAGCTGCTCCGCACGAAGGACGGCACGGGCCGCGTCGCCGCGCACGAGATCCTCGTCGGATCGAGCGCGCTCTCCGCGATGATCCGCGAGGGCAAGACGTTCCAGATCACGAACCTGATGCAGGCAGGCCGCTCGGCCGGCATGCAGACGATGGACATGGCGCTGGAGCGGCTCGTCAAGAAGGACACCATCTCGGTCCAGGCGGCGCTGGAAAAGGCGATCGACAAGGACAGCTTCCAGAAGCTCTTCCCCGACGCGCAGGGGGCGTGACGCGGAGTCGAGCCGCGGAGACGCGCTCCACCGCCGTCCATGTGCTGACCGGTGCGTTGACGCTCAAGCGAGGGGCCGCGTATCCTCGCTGCACCGATCCAATGCAACCTTCGACACAGGACAGCGCGTCGCTCGACCTCGACGCTTATCTCGCCCGCATCGGCTACCGCGGCGCGCTCGCCGCCACGCGGGAGGTCCTCGACGCGCTTCACGCGGCGCACGTCTACTCCATCCCTTTCGAGAACCTCGACGTCCTGCTCGGCCGGCCGATCCGCCTCGACCTGGCCAGCGTCCAGGCGAAGCTCGTCAGGGCGCGCCGCGGCGGCTATTGCTTCGAGCACAACACGCTGTTCGCCGCGGTGCTGCGCCGGCTCGGGTTCAAGCTCACGACGCTCATCGCGCGGGTGCGGTTCCAGCGCAGCGACACGGGCCCTCGATCTCACATGCTGTCGCTGGTCGAGCTGCCCGAGGGGCCGTTCATCGCGGACGTCGGCTTCGGCGGTCCGGGGCTCTTGCAGCCGCTCCCGCTCGTCGAGGGCGAGGGGCACGCGCGGGTGCTCGACGTGATCGGCTTGCGCCGGGAGGGCTCGTCCTGGGTGCTCGCCTCCAGGGCGGGCGAGGTGTGTCAGGACATCTATGCGTTCACGCTCGAGGAGCACCTCCCGATCGACTACGAGGTGGCGAACCACTACACGTCCACGCACCCGAGCTCGCTGTTCGTGAACAACCTCATCGTGGCGCTCCCGTCGCCGGAAGGCCGGGTGACGCTGCGCAACCGCGAGCTGGGGTTTTGGCGGGTGGACGGCGTCGAGCGCGTCTCGGTGCACGACGACGCGCTCCTCGACGTCCTGAGAGAGCGCTTCGGGCTGGAGCTCCCGGCCGGGACGCGGCTCTCCTGCGCGGGACTCGATAGCTGAAGGGACGGCGCGTCCTCCTCGGGGCCCTGCCCGGGAGGCCGGGCGGGCGCGGCTCGCCGTCCGCGCCCGCCGCCCCTCGCGCCGGGGCGCTACCGGATCAGTGGACGCGCCCGATGCCGCGGCGGATGAACGCCGAGCGGCTCGCGGCCGCGGCGGCCGCCGCGCCGCCTGTCGGCGCGGCCCTGAGCGCCGCGAAGGTCGGGGCAGGCTCGCAGACCAGCGCCGTCAGATCCTGGTTCCGGCGCCTCAGATCGTTCAAGGTGCGCGGCTCACCGCTCACCGGGTCACCGACCGTGATCCCCGTCATGAAACCCGACAGCGACGCCTCGTTCCCGAGCGACCTCGGGTTCACGTGCAGGAACCCCGTCCCGGTCTCCTGCGCGCCGTGGCACCCATTGCAGGTGTTGAGCGAGAACTTGTGCCGCGCCTCGTTGTTGAGGATGCCAGGAGCGGTCCAGGCCGTGAGGTTGTTGAACGACGAGCCCCCGAGGAACGGGTTTCCCTGGAACGTGTCGGGCACCGTGTGCTGCTCCGCGATGATCGCGGCCTCGTTCTGGTTCACGAAGTCAGCGAGCGTGGGCGATCCGTCGAAGCCGAGATCCGGCGTCAGCTTGACGGTCTCTGGCCGCAGGAAGCCCGTGTCGGGCGAGAGGACGAACTCGCGCAGCTCCCACGGCCCCGCGAGCGCGATCTCGTTCGTGCGGAGCTGCCCGAGCGAGCTCCCGTTCGGCTTGCCGGGCGCGGCGTTCCGGCCTGCGAACCGCGTGGTGATGTCCTGGAGCGCCGCGTTGTACGCTTCGGACGGGAAGGGCAGGCTGCCGAGGGCGTGCCAGTCGTTCGCCCAGTCGAGCACGTCGGCCTCGGTCGACGCGGGGAGCTTGTACTCCAGGATCACGGTGAACTGCTGCGGGAAGCCCTGGCTGACGACGCCGAACACGAACCTCCCTTCGCCGGCGTGGCCTTCGGCGAGGTTGCGCACGTCGATCCTGTTGACGATGCCGAGCAGCAAGAGCGGCGCCTGCTGCAGGTCGAGCGACCCGTCAGGGCTCCTCGGCCACTCGTCGAGCACGACCTGCTGAATCGCCGTGCGCGCTGGCACGGTGAAGCCGTTGACGACCTGATCGGTCAGCCAGGTGCTGAAGAGCTCCTCGACCATGGCCGGCGCGTCGGCGGGCGTGGGCGCCATGTCCTCCATCAGGCGCGCGAACGTCCACGCGCCCGTGCGGGGGTCGCTCGGCGGCCCATTGAACGTCGTGCGGAGGGGATCCTCGACCACGCTGAGGTCCTTCACGAAGATCTCTCGGCTCGTCCGGACGAAGCACCCCGTCGGCTCGGCCAGCTCGAAGTCGAGGGCCCCGGAGGCGACGATGAACTCGGGCGAGCTGAAGTCGATCACGGAGAAGGGGATCACGTGGGCGCCGGGATCCGCGTCCTCGGTGCCGGTGACGGTGACGGGGAAGGTCGCCGTGCTCCCGGGCAGGACGCCGGGGAAGAACGAGGGATCGCCGGAGACGTTGATGCCCCCCGAGGGGCTGAAGATGTCGAGGAAGTAGTCGCGGCCGGGGCACGCGCCGACATCGTTGTTGGTGACGGCGATCTGGTACGCCACCGGCGTGTTCGGTGCGACGAGGCCGCTGCTCTCCGGCGTGACGACGGCCGTCGTGGGGCGCCTGAGGCAGGCGAGCTGGGCGATCTCGAAGGCGGTCGTCGGTGAGGCGGAGAGCCAGACCTCGTCGAGCAGTCCGGTGAAGCGCTCCTTCTGCACGTTGTTGCCGATACGGATGGGCGCGTCGATGTCGTGGAGCGTGCCCGCCGCGCTGATCTGGCCGACCTGCTCGCCGTTCAGGAAGAGCCGCACGAATGTGCCGTCGTAGATCCCCGCGACGTGGGTCCACACGCCGGCCTGGATGGGGGCCCGGGAGGTGACCGTCCGCCCGCTGGTCAAGTTCACGGTGAACCGCGCCTGGCTGTTCCGGATGTCGAGCGAGAAGCTCGTCTCTCCGCCGCCCTTCTCCTGCACGATGGTCCGCGGCGTCGACCCCGAGACCGCGGTCGGCTTGACCCACGCGGCGACGGCGAGGTGCTGTCCGAACGTGAAGCTGGCGTCGTCGTCGACAAGGATCTTGTCGTTGTCCTTGTTGAAGGCGACGCCGAGGCCGCTGACACCTTGAGCGCACGCCACGTTGGCCGAGCGGGTGGCCGTGTTGCCGTTGCTCGACGAGTCGAACAGCGCCGTGGTCGCGGCGTTGCAGTCGTCGAGCTGCCAGAAGCCGACGGCCGGCGGCCCCACCGGGGGCGGATCGCCGGGGTCGCCGCCGCCGACGCCGACGCCGCCGCCGACGCCGGTGGTGGCGGGGTCGCCGCCGCCGACGCCGCTGGTGGTGACCGAGCTGCTGGTGGAGCCGCCGACGCCGACGCCGGTGGAGCTGGCGACCACGCTGGTGCCGAAGCCGCCGGTGCCGCCGCCGCCGACGCCGCTGGTGGCGACCGAGCTGCTGCCGAAGCCGCCGGTCCCGGTCGCGCCGACGCCGGTGCCGACGCCGGAGACGGTGCCGCTGACGGCGCTCGACCCGCTGGCCGCCGCTTCGAGCGCTAGTTCTGCATCGTTGAGTGAACCTTCATCGACGTCATAGCTTCCGCACGCGGCGCCCGAGGCGAGCAGGGCGAGGATCGCGGCCGAGCTGGTTTTGATTGAGAGAGTATGGGTGAAGCCGAAGGAGAGGTTCCGCATCTGCGTTCTCGTTGGGTAAGAGTTGACTGCACGAGCGCCGTCCGGCGGCAGCTCGAGCTGCCGCCGGCGACGCGAACAGGCGTCTGTCTGACCCGACCGGGCCGTTCGGGTTTGGGCGCTGGTGCGGAGCACCCGATTGGCAATTGATATGCCCGGCCCCAGATCGTGATTTTCGCCTTGTCGCGTCGAACCCAGCGTGCCTGGGCATGTCGGGGGACTCCGACACTGGCACATCTGGCACACCCATTTTGCGCCCCCAGGTGGGGGCTCGAGATCAAACAAGCACGCTTCCGACGCGTCCGAATGGTGCGCGGCGGCGCGCGGCAAAGAGAGACAACAAGGCTCCTTCTCGTCGCCGCACGCCCGTCGCACTTCGTCCCGACCGCAGCTCCGCCGTCTCGCGGTCATCCATTGCGCCGCTTCTATATGCCGCGCCGCGCCGCCTCCTCCACCCATCGCGCAGCCGTCTCAATGCATCGCGCCGCGCCGCCGTCGCGCTATGCCACCGTCGCCCTCCGCCGCGCCGCTCCCCGCCCCGGCAAGTTTCCGCCGCGCGATCCTCTCCGCTCTCTCTCCGAGCTCTGATACATCCGTTAGCGGAGCTCTCCCGCACAGGAGACGGGCCCAGATCGGCGTTTTCGGCGCGGAGGCGTACTCTGGTACGCCGAGCACCGAAAACGTCGAGATGGGCCCGTATCCGAAGCGGGAGAGCTCCTCAGGAGAATGACCAGCGGGGACCGCGGGGGGTGTCTTCGAGCACGACACCTGCCTCGATCAGCAGGTTGCGGATGGCGTCCGCCTTGGCGAAGTCCTTCGCCTTCCGAGCCTCCTGGCGCATCGCGATCAGCCGGTCGATCGCGGCGTCACCCCCGCGCCCAGCGGCGCCCTCGGCAGGGGCGAGCGCGTAGTCCGGAACGAGCTCCGGATAGAGCGCCGGCTCGGCGATTTCCACCCCGAACACAGCGAGGTGACGCACGATCGCCCGGTAGACCGCGAGCAGCGACGGGCGGTCCTCACACTGCTCGATCCCAGCCGAATAGAGCGCGCTCACGTAATCGAAAAATGCAGCCACGGCGTTCGGCGTGTTCAGATCGTCGTCCATCGCCTCGATGAAGCGCGCGATGAACCGCTCGGTGTGCTCCCCGAACTGGCCGTGAACGTAGTGGTGGCGCATCCTCGGGAACCGCTCTTCCTCGGGCCGCTGCGACGCGTACGCGCCCGGGGCGAGGGGAGCCTCCGTCGCGCCGCTCAGCTTCCCGGCGAGGACCGTCGCGAGCTTCTTGATGCGCGCATAGCCCTGTGCGGACTGCTGCAGCAGCTCCCAGCCGAACGGGAGCTTGCAACGGTAATGCTGCGTGACGAAGAACCACCGCGCCTCGTCGTGCCCGTGCCTCGACAGGAGCTCCTCGATGGAGATGACGTTCCCGAGGCTCTTCGACATCTTCATGTCCTTGAGATCGAGGTGCTCCGGGTGCAGCCAGTAGCGCACCCAGGGCCGCCCGCAGAGCGGCTCGCTCTGCGCGATCTCGTTCTCGTGATGAGGGAACATGTTGTCGATGCCGCCCCCGTGGACGTCGAAATGGTCGCCCAGGAGCGCCGTGCTCATCGCCGAGCACTCGATGTGCCAGCCGGGGCGCCCGGTCGGCCACCCCTCCTCGCCGGTGCGCCAGCTCGGCTGGCCCGCGCCGGTCGGCTTCCAGAGGCTGAAGTCCGCCGGGTGCCTCTTCCGGGCGAAGTCCTCCTCGACGCGGCCGCTCGCCCCGACCTCCTGCTCGTCGACCTTGCGCCCCGAGAGCTCACCGTAGGGCGCCCACGTGCCGACCTCGTAGAAGACCTCGCCGTTCACCGTGTAGGCGTGGCCCTTCTCGATCAGGCGCTTCGCCATGTCGACCTGCTCGTCGACGAAGTCGGTGGCGCGCGTGTAGACGGCGTAGTCCTTGATGTGGAGCTTGCGGCAGTCGCGCCGGAACGCCGCGATGTTCCGCTCGGCGACGTCGACGGCACCCTCGCGCTCGCTCGCGCGCTGCATGATGCGATCGTCGATGTCCGTGTAGTTGATGATGCTCAGCACGTGATAGCCGCGGTACTCGAGGTAGCGGCGGAAGACGTCCCAGAAGCAGTAGGTGCGCGCATGGCCGATGTGCATCGGGGCGTAGACCGTGAGACCGCACGTGTAGATGCGCACGACCTTCGGCCGGGCGGAGACGAAAGGCTCCTTCTTCCTCGTGAGCGTGTTATGAACCTTGAGCGGCATCGGCCACCTGCGTGAGTGTGCGAGCACCCCCCCGGGACCGCGTACGCTACCCTGGCCCCGCCGCCTGGTCAACGCGGAACCTCGCCGGTTTTCCCTGTGGTTTCGCGGTGTCTCGCCACGTCTCGCCACGTCTCGCCACGTCTTGCGGCCGTCCTGCCTCCGGTCTACGCAGCAGCGCATGCACATCACTTCAAGGACCTTGCTGTTCGTCCTCGCTGGCGCGCTCTCCGCCTGCGCGGGGAGCCCGCCGCCCGTCGAGAGCGCCCCGCCGCCCCCGCCGCCGGCCCCCACGCAGGCGCCGCCGGCCGCCGCGCCGGCCGCGCAGCCCGAGGCGGCGACGCCGCCCAAGGCGGACCCGGAAGCCGAGAAGAAGCAGGCGGAGCTCGCCAAGCTCGCCGAGGACATGAAGGCCATGGAGGCCAAGGCCGACAAGGAGGCGGCGCGGTTCGACGACGCGCTCAAGGCCGAGGTCAAGGCGCTCATCGCGGCCAACTACCCGAGCGCGGGCGCCGCGCTGCGGGCGGCGCTCAAGGGGAAGCACCGCACCCCGGGCAACGCCGACCGCGACGCCGCCCGGCACCCGGTCGAGAACCTGGAGTTCTTCGGCCTCAAGCAGACGAGCACGGTCATCGAGCTCGGGGCCGGCGAGGGCTGGTACACCGAGCTGCTCGCGCCGGTGCTCGCGAAGAAGGGCAAGCTCATCATCACGGCGTTCGATCCGAACGGCCCCGCGGACTCGCGCAACACGCTCTATGGCAAGCGCGTGAAGCGCATGATCGAGAAGTCGCCCGAGCTGTTCGGCAAGGTCGATGTCGTCGTGATCGATCGCGACAGCCCGAAGCTCGGGATCGAGGGCAAGGCCGACCTCGTCATCGCCATTCGCGAGGCGCACGGCTGGCACCGGAACGGCAAGTTCGACGCCTACGTCGCCGAGGCGTTCAAGGCGCTCAAGCCGGGCGGCGTCTTCGGTATCGTGGCGCACCGGGCGAAGCCCGACGCCAACCCCGATGAGAGCGCGAAGCAGGGATACCTCCCGGAAGCGTGGGTGATCCAGAAGGTCGAGTCGGCGGGCTTCAAGCTCGGCGGCAAGTCCGAGATCAACGCGAATCCGAAGGACACGAAAGACTACCCGGAAGGGGTCTGGACCTTGCCGCCGAACTTCCGGCTCGGCGACAAGGACCGCGCGCACTACGCCGCGATCGGCGAGAGCGACCGCATGACCCTCAAGTTCGTCAAGCCCGCCCGCTGATCCACTCGGCGCCCGGCGCTCGCGGCCCAGCGAGCGCCGGGGCGCTACGCGGGCGCCGCGGCGCGGCCCGGCGGCCGCACGAACACGCGGCGCATCGGGATCGTGGCGCCGGCGGCCCCCGAGACCCGGTGGGACAGGAAGGCGACGCCATCGAGCATCGCCGGCGACGCGTACACGCCCGGCTCCGCCGTCTCCGGGAGGCACGAGGAGAGCTCGAGGAGGTTCCCGCCCATAAGGGCGCCGTCCTCGGTGAGCACCACGTCGCCGGCGTGGAGGCAGAAGCGGACGCTGATCCTGGGATCGCGCTGGCCCGGCCCGGCGAGCCGCGTGTGCAGCGCGACGGCGGCCCCGATCGCGCGGTGGCGCGCCTCTTCCTCCGGCGTGCCGCGCTCGCCGCGCCGAAAGGGCGCCGCGAGCAGCACGCTGGTGCTCGTGATCGCGAGCGGCGAGAACCCCGAGGGCGCGAGCGCGGCCACGGCGTCCGGGACCACGGCCTCGAACTCGGCCAGGAAGGCGTCGGTGGGGGCCTCGAGCGCGCGGCTCTCGGCGAGGACCTCGACGAGCAGCCCGATGGCGAGGCGCCGGATGTGCCCCGCCTCCACCGCGCCGGTCCGCGCGATCCGCGCCGTCGCGGCCCGCACGTCGCCCAGGAACGCGGTGACGTCCGCGTGGCGGCCGGCGGGATCCTTGCTCATGGCCCGCACGACGATATCGTCGAACGCCGGGTCGACCGGCGCGTGCAGGCTCGGGCGGGGCGGCGCCTGGTGCAGGTGCAGGTGGCGCAGCACCGGGTACGTGGTCGCCAGGAACGGCGTCGATCCCGCGATCATCGTGTAGAGCAGCGCACCGAGCGCGTAGACGTCGGTCCGCATGTCGACAGGCCGGTTGAGGAGCTGCTCGGGCGACATGAACGCCGGGGTCCCCACCACGTGCCGCGACGAGGTGAGCGAGAGATCCGTCGCGCCGAGCAGCTTCGCGATCCCGAAGTCGAGCAGCACCACCCTGAGCTCCCCGCCGCGCTCGCACAGGATCACGTTCGAGGGCTTCACGTCGCGGTGGATGATCCCGAGCGCGTGGACCGCGGCGAGCGCGCTGCAGAGCGGATCGAGGATCGCGAGCGCCTCGTCCGCCGGGAGCCGGCCGCGCGCGAACAGGTGCTGCTCGAGGCTCTTGCCCTGGAGGAGCTCCATCACGTAGTAGGGCCGCCCGTCGTCGAGCCGCCCCACGTCGAGGATCTCCACGACGCTCGGGTGCCGGATCCGCCCGATCGCGTCCACCTCGCGCTGGAAGCGGAGCACCACGTCGGCGCGCGAGATCAGGTCGGCGTGCATGATCTTGACCGCCGCCGGCGCCCCGCTCGTCGCGTGCACGGCGCGGTGGACGACGCCGAACCCACCCTCGGCGATGACGCCGTCGAGGAGGTACTCGCCTGCCCGCAGCGCCGCGGCGCGCAGGGCGCCAGGGCCTGCGCCCTCGCGATCGCGCGTGTCGGGCGTGCGTTGTTTGCATGTCCGCGACGTGACGAACGGCGGCTCGCCCGTCGCGGGGGCGTCGGCCGGCGGCGCGGCGGGGAACGGCTCATCGTTCTGGCCAGGGTTCTTCATGGGGTATGCGACAGCCGCTTACTTCCTCAATGACAACTGCTGAGCCCGCACACTACAGTACGCGTAAGCCGGTATCGAATGCGACCCCCGGCTGCCGGCAGACGAGCCGAATCATGCACCGTTGCTCCGTATGTCACGGGCGGCTCGCCGCTGACGCTCCGTGCGTCAGAGATGGCTTTATCCCGCCGCCCGGCGAGCGTGACACCGTGGCGCGCGCGGCGCCCGTGATAGAGGGCTTCTCGCTGCTCGGCCCGCTCGGTCACGGCGGCTTCTCCGACGTCTGGGCCGCGCAGCAGGACTGCGATGGATCGCCGGTCGCCATCAAGGTAGGGAGGCACGCGGCGTGGAACCTGCGCGAGCGGTTCCGGCGGGAGGCCGCGCTGCTCGAGCGCGTCGGCGTGCCGCACGCCCCGCGGCTCGTCGCCCGCGGCGAGCTCCCCGGGGGGCGGCCCTATCTCGTGATGGAGAGGCTCTTCGGACAGACCCTCGCCGAGGAGCTGGCGGCGCTGCGCGCGCCGCTCGATCCGGAGCTCGCCGCCGGGCGCGCGGACGCGATCCTCGCCGTGATCGAGGCGGCGCACGCGCGCGGCGTCATCCATCGCGATCTCAAGCCGGAGAACCTCTTTCTCCTCGGCTCGAGCGGGCGCGCGGTGCTGCTCGATTTCGGTCTGGCGCGGCTCGCCGAAGGCGGCGAGCCGCCGGCGGTGTCCGCCGGCGTGACGCGCGCCGGCGACATCGTGGGGACGCCGGAGTACATGGCTCCGGAGCAGCTGCGGGGCGACGCCGCGCGGATCGACGCGCGCGCGGACATCTATGCGTTCGGCGTGATCCTGTTCGAGCTGATCACCCTGCGCCCGCCGTTCGTCGGCGGCGAGACGGCCGTCGAGCACGGCCACCTTGCGCTGCGCCCGCCGCGCCCGGGCGATTTCGTGGACGTCCCCGAGGGGCTGGAGGCGCTGACGCTCGCCTGTCTCGCCAAGGACCCGAGCCGCCGCCCGGACAGCGCCGCCGCGCTCCGGCTCACCCTGCACGCCCTGCGCGCGCGGCCTCGCGCCGACTCGATCCCGCCTCCGTCCGCGCCGCGATCGCAGCGGCAGGACGACGGCGCCGCGGCGGCCGTCGCCGAGGGGCGGCAGCCGGTCGCGCTGCTCTTCGCGGAGGGCGGCGCCGGGCCGGTGATCGCGGCGATCGGCGGCCGCCGGGGGTTCGTCGCGCGGCAGCGGGGGCAGCGCTGCCTCGCCGTGTTCTCCGCGCGGGACATCGACGACCCGGCCCGCGCGGCGCTGGCCGCGGCGCGCGATCTCGCGCTGAGCGGCGGCGTGCGCGTGGCGCTGCACCTCGCCAGCGTGCGCCTGCGCAGGATCGCCGGCGGGCTGCACGCCGCCTACGGCGCGCCCGTCGAGCGCCCCGAGGCGTGGTTGCCGGCCGAGCCCTGGGGCGGGCTCGTGATGACCGAGGAGTTCGAGCGCGCGCTGCCCGACGACGAGCTCGCCCCCACGCCGCCGGGCGACCCGGAGAGCCTGCGCGAGCCGGCGCTGCTCGGCCGCGACGACGTGCTCTCGGCGCTCGCGGCCAGCGCGACCGACGCCTTCGACGGGACGTGCCCCGGCCTGTTCACGCTCATCGGCGACGCCGGTCTGGGCAAGACGCGCCTCGCGGCCGAGGCGGCCAGCATCGCCGGCGTGCCGGTCCCGGACGTGCGCGTGGTGGCCGCGCGCGCGCTCCACCCCATCCACGGCGGCGCCGCGCAGGCCGTGCGCGCGCTCCTCCGCGTCGCGCTCGACGCGCCGAGGGAGAGCCCCGGAGACCCGCGGCAGTTCTGCGTGGAGCGGCTCGGCGAGACGCTCGGCGGCGCGACGTGGGAGGCCGTCGCCGCGGCGCTCGGCTGGGCCGGGCCCCGCGGGGGGCGCCTGTCCGGGGAGGCCCGCAACGGCCTGATGCTGGCGCTCGCCGAGGCGCTCCGCCGCGGGGCGCGCCGCGGCCCCCTCGCCGTGATCCTCGACGACGCCGACCAAGCGGACGACGTGCTGCTCGACGCGCTCGAGTACGCCACGCTCGACGGCGAGGGCACCCCCCTCTGGGTGGTCGTGACCGCGCGCCCTCGCTTCGAGCAGGCCCGCCCCAGCTGGGGCCAGCGCAGCCAGCGCCACGCCCGCGTGACGCTCGCGCCCCTCGCGGAGGAGGCGGCGATGGATCTCGCCTCGCGCCTGCTCTTGCCGGCCGAGTACCCGCCGGCGGAGATCCTCCGCCGGCTGGCCGACTGGGCGGGCGGCAACCCGGATTGCCTGCGGCAGATCGTCCGGTCGCTCAAGCGCGCGGGCCTCGTGCGCCGGCGCGCCGGCGGCGGCTCGTACGTGGCGACCGCGGAGATCGAGGCGCTGCCGCCCGCGCCGGCGTGGCAATGGCTCGCGGCGCAGAGGCTCGACGATCTGCCGCCGGAGCTCGCGACGTGCGCCCGGGTCTGCTCGGCGCTCGGCATGTCGTTCGACCGCGCCGAGCTCGAGGCGGTGCTGGACGGCCTGGAGCGCGCGGGCGGCGCCGGAGCGATGGTCGACGCGGGCTTCGGGCTCGCGGCCCTGGTCGAGCGGAGGATCCTGCTGCGCGACGGCCAGGGCCGCGGCGGCGGCGTGGACGACCGGCACGCGTTCCAGAACGCGGTCCTCCAGGAGGCGATCTACGAGATGCTCGACCCGGCGCACCGCGCCGCGATCCACCGGAGCGCCCTCGCGTACTGGCGGGCGCAGGTGGCGGCCGGCTCGACCGACGGCCTCCGCGCGCTCGCGCGCCACGCTGCCGTGTGCGGCGAGCGCGCCGAGGCGGCCGACGCCTACCTCGCGCTCGGCGATCTCGCGTCCGCGCGGCACGACGCCGTCGAGGCGGACCGGCGCTACGACGCCGCGCTCCAGATCGCCGAGGAGGGCGACGCGCCCCGGCGCGCGCGCGCGCTCGCGGGCCGCGGCAGGAGCCGGTACCGGATGTGCCGCGTCCGGGAGGCGCGCGGCGATTTCGGCGACGCGCTCGCGCTGGCCGAGGCGCTCGGCGACGCGCAGGCGAGGGCGGGCCTCCTGCTCGAGGACGCGACCGTGCTCGACTGGGCCTTCGAGTTCGAGGCGTCGGCGCGCCGGGTGGAGGAGGCGCGGCCGCTCGTCGACACGCACGCGCGCGCGCAGGGCTCTCCCGAGCTCGCGCTGCGCCTCCGGATCGCCGAGGCCCGCACCGCGTGGCGGCGGGGGAGGACCGAGGAGGCCATCGCGGAGCTCACCGCGTGCGCCGATCGCGCCGCGGCGTCGGGAGACTACGACGCGCGCGTCCCTGCCCTGATCATGCTGTCGTTCCAGCTCGCGAGCGCGGGTCGCCGCGACGAGGCCGAGCGCGCCTCCGAGGACCTGATCGCCCTGGTCACGGCGGCCGGCGATCGGTTTCACCTCTGCGGGGCGTACATCAACCGCATCGCGCTGTGGGCCTGGCGCTGGTCGCTGCCGGGCGCGGTCGGCGACCTGCGCCGCGCCGTCGATCTCGCGCGCGAGATCGGCAATCCGTGGCTGGAGAAGATGGCGTCGTACAACGTCGCCGTGCTGCTCCACTGGAGCGACAGGCAGCGCGAGGCGCTCGCGCTCCTGCGGCGCGCCCGGTGGCTGGAAGAGCAGGCCTCCGAGCGCCCGATGCCCCAGACGGCGATGCTGCTCGCGCAGATTCATCTCGCGCTCGACGAGTACGAGCAGGCCAGCCAGCTCGTCGAGTGGATCCAGCGATCTTGCGCCCTCGAGCCGGGCGACCTCACGGAGTATGGCTTGCTCGAGCTCGTGCTCTCGGAGATCGGGCTCCGGCCGGCGCCTCCGTCGTCTCTCGCGTGGGACGAAGCGATCCGGCTGGTGAGGGGCCAGTCGATCGCCGAGCAGACGCTGATGTTCCTTTACTGGCGTGCTCGCATAGCGCTCCGTCGCGGACACGTGCGTGAGGCGGAGGAGGCGCTCGCGAGCGCGCGGGAGCACCGCGGGGAGAGCCCCCTCTGGCTGTCCCGCTTCGTCGAGCTGGAGCGCGGGTTGGCCGAGGCGGAGAGAACGCGGGCTCCGGACGCTCATCCACCCGTGCCGGACTGATGGCAGCCTGTCGCGATAGGGTTTATTCCGCGTCGCGCTCAGGCGAATCCGTACTTTCACGTAAATCCTTTCGCGCGATCCTTCTACACAACCAGCGTGTGCCGATTTTCAGCATTGCGCGCCTTCCTGGAAGATGGGAGACTGCCAATTTAAGAAAGATCGATGTTGCTGGTCGATGTCTGAACCTGGCCGTGTGCCTGGCTGCGCGACCACCTCGGAGGAGAGCCGAATGTCATCGACCCGTTTCATCGCGGTTGGTCTCCTTGGCGCCGGTGTGTTCGCGGCGGGATGCGCCGTTTCGTCGGACACCGGCCCCGACGCCCCGTCCGACACCGACCCCCTCGAGACGGCGGAGCTGCCAATACGGAGCGCCGCGGTGCCCATCGGATGCAACGGCCTGCTCCCCAGCGACTTCTGGGCGCCGGCGAACCGCACGGCGCTCCGCGCGCTCGGCCAGCGCGCGCTCGCCGGCGCCAACGACGTCGTGGCCCCGACGGCGCTGCTCGGCACGTCCGGCGGAAAGAGCGTGCTCGACTACACCGTGCGCTGCGCGCTGTCCTCTGACCAGGTCGTCTACGGTCCGGACGGCCGCGAGTTCCACGGCTCCTTCGGGTTCGCGCCGGAGTGGACCGAGCGTGCGCTCACCCCCTCGGAGCAGCGCTGGGTCTCGGCCTGCATCTTCCAGCACCTGAACGGCACCGGCGAGCATGTCGATATCTTGCTGCAGGGCGGCCACCCGGCCCTCGATGGCCCCTTGAACGAGGAGCCCTACACGGAGTTCGTCGTCCACGACGCCACGATGTACGGGAACGCGTTCCTTCCCGGGACCATCGCCGGGTATGCCTGCATCGATCCCGATCTCACCGGGCAGCTCTCGGCGCTCTCGCTGAGCTGCCCGCTCGATCTCGGCCTCCTCTCGCTGGAGCGGCTGTGTGGCCTCGCGTCGACGTGCGGTATCGCCTTCCTGGGGCTCTGCGACCTGACCTGCTTGGAGGACGCCTCCGGCAACCAGACGTGCCACACGCTGCCGCTGCTCGGGCCGCTCCTCGGGCCGCTGCTCGGGCCGAGCTACTCGGAGACGATCCGGAGCGAGGTGCGCGACAGCGATCTCCTGCCGCTCTACAACGGCTGCGGCCTGCTCTGAGCGGCGCCCGGCTGAAAGGGGGCGCGCCGCGCGCGCCGGTCACGTCCCGAGGCGCGTCTTCAGCTGCTGAATCGCGTCGGCGATCGCCTTGTCGTCGCGGAAGCAGCACGGATCGTTCCGCCTGCACCGCGCGCCGTGCAGCACCTGGAGCTCGAAGAGCATGCGCTCGTCTCCCTCGGCCGCGGCGCGGCCGAAGAGCGCCCGCTTGCCGCCGCAGCTGGCCTTGCGGAACGCGAAGAGGACGCGGAGCGCGGGGGTCGCGCGCGCCATCACCTCGGGCCGGGCCAGGATCTCGCTGGCGCGCCGGGCCGCCTTGGTGCCTCCGCGCGCGCGCACGAGGTCGAGCAGCACGTCCAGCCCGCCGCTGCCGAGCCGGTTCGTGAGCAGGTCGAAGACCTCGTCCGCCGCCGGGTTGTCCTCCTCGAACCCGATGCCCGCCACGGTGGAGAGCACCTCTTCGCGCAGGCCCCTGCTCAGGGCGAGCTCCGGATCGGCCTCGGCGAGGGCCAGCAGCGACCGCGCCCCGAGCACCCAGTTCCTGGTCGCCACCGCCCGGCTGAGCTGCGCGCGCGGGCTCGGGGCGCCGCGGGCGTCGTCCTCGGGCGCCGCGCTCGCCGACGCGGGAGGGGGCGGCGCCGCCGGCGCCGGCGGGGGCTCGACGGAGGCGACGGCCGACGCCTCCGTGGTCGCCGCGGGCCGCCGGACGACGAGCCAGAGCGCGACGCCGAGCGCGAGCGCCGCCAGGGCCGAGAGCGCCGCCGCGAGGGGCACCCAGCGCGCCGAGGCCGTGGGCCTGCGGTGCGCGCGCGCGAGCAAGGTCGCCCGGGGCCCCGGCCAGGCAGACGGCGCCTGCTCCCTGGGCGCCGCCTTCGCGGCCTGCGCGGCGGCCCCGCCCGCCGCGTTGGCTTCGCCCGACGGGGCCTGCCCAGCCGCGGCGATCCCGCCCCCTGCCGGCGCCGGCGGCGCCGCCGAACGAGCGAGCGCCGCGAGCCCCTCATCGAGCGCCGCGATGGCGTCGGCAGCCGTCTGGAAGCGGAACGACGGATCGTGTTCCATGAGCCGCATCACGGCCTGCTGGACCTCGTACGGCACCTCCAGATCCGGAGCGCGCGCGCGCAGGGCCGGCGGCCCTCCCGGCCCCTGCTGCTTGAGCCGCTCGACCACGTTCTTCGTGTCGAAGGGGTGCTGTCCGGTGAGCATCTCGTAGAGCACGAGCCCGAGCGCGTACAGATCCGCGCGCGCGTCCACCGCGTCCATCCCGCGCAGCGCCTCCGGCGCGAGGTACGCGAGCGTGCCGAAGACCTCGCCGGCGCTCGTCAGGGCGGGGCTCGGCGTCGCCGTCTTGCGGCTCTGGCTGGACATGAGATCGACGTTCACCTTCGCGAGCCCGAAATCGATGAGCCTGACCTGATCGTGCGCGTCGAGCAGGACGTTCAGGGGCTTCACGTCGCGGTGGACGATGCCCTTCTCGTGCGCCGCCGCGAGCGCCGACGCGATCTGACGCGCGATGCGGAGCGCCCGCGCGGGCGGGAGCCGTCCCCTGGCGATCGCGTCCTTGAGCGGCGTGCCCTCGACGTACTCGAGGACGAGGAAGAACGACGCGTCGTCCAGCTGACCGAAGTCGATGGCCGCGACGACGTTCGGGTGCCGGATGTGCGCTCCCGCGACGGCCTCGCGCTCGAACCGCGCCACGAGCTCCGGCATCCGCCGGGCCAGGGGCCGGAGCAGCTTGATCGCGACCTGCTTGCGGAGGTGCACCTGCTCGCCGCGGTAGACGGCGCCCATCCCGCCCTCCCCGATGAGCTCGTCGACGCGGTAGCGCCCCGAGATCAGGCTCCCGATCAGCGGGTCGCCGCCCGCGCCACCGGCCGCCGCTGCCGCCTCGATCGCCTCGATGTCCTCGGTGAGCGCCGAGCTCGAGAGCTCCTCCATGGGCTGCGCGGCCGGCGCGCCGAGCCTCGGGACCGTGAGGTCCTCGATCAAGGCCGAGCCGAGCGTCTCTTCGGATCGCGGCGTCTCCGGCATGCGGCGCAGGATATCAGGTCGGCCGGCGTCGCGGGGAAGCCGTGAGGAGGGGCGCGGGGGCGCGCGACGCGGGCGTCCGCGAGCGCGCGAAATTCACAGGAGGAACGAGACGCCCAGCGAGAACGCGGGGTATCCGAGCCGCATCGTGAGCGTCACCTTCTCCGTGAAGTGGAAGCGGCCGCCGACGAACAGGGCCGGTGAGACCCCGAAGACCCCGTTGCGGCCCACGTCGCCGAGATACAGCGACAGCCCCGGCTCGCCGAAGACCGACCACTTCCGGTGGAGCCAGAAGTTCCACTGCATCACGACCGAGCCGAACACGTAGTTCGAGGGCGCCCCGTACCGGTCGACCTCGGTGCAGATGCGCGTGCCCGCGGGCCCGTTCTCGAAGCGGGTGCACTCGCCGCGGTAGTCCGCGTCCCCTCCGTAGTGGATGCCGTCGAGGCCAAAGCCGATCCCGACCGAGTCGTTGATGCGCTTGATGAAGCCGTCGGGCGCGATGTCGATGGTGGCGCGCATCCCGGCGCCGAGGCCGCTCCCGGCGCCGGGGCCGCTGAGCGGCTCGAACGGCGTGAGGAGGAGGTGCGGCTCCAGCTCGACCTTGTAGTCGGGGCGATCGCCGGGGCGCTTGATCGTCATCTGCGCCTCGCCGACCTCGGTCCACCCGATCGTCAGCGCCGCGAACGAGAGCGCGGCGGCCAGGAGGCGCGGCGCGCGAAGCTGCGATGTCATCGCTCTCTGCATCGGTCTCGGTCTCCTCAGCATCCGCCGCACGAGCGCGAGCCGTTCGGGCACACGACCGCAGCCTCGCCGCCGGGGCAGGTGACGCGGCACTCGCCGCCCACGTTGTTGCAGAACACCTCGCATGAGCCCCGGCACTCGACCTCGCAGGTGGTCACGTTCCGGCAGGTCACGACGCTGCCCGAGCCGACGCTGACGCCGCACCGGCTCGTGTCGTGGCACTCGTACCGGCAGTCGCGATCGCAGATGGCCCCGCACGCCGCCGTGTTATGGCAGTTGAGATCGCAGTCGTCCCCGCAGGAGGCCGAGCACTCGTCGACATCGAAGCACTCGAACGAGCACCCGTGCTCGCAGACGGCGCCGCAGCGATTCATCTGGAAGCAGCGCTGGTCGCAATCGTCACCGTCGCAGCCGAGGTAACACTCGTCACCCTGGGAGCACTCGCACGCGTCGCCCTCCACGCAGCCGCCGTTGTTCCAGCAGCTCGCCAGGCAGAGGCTCGCGAAGAGCGTCATAAAAGTCAGTGCATAGAAGCGCATGGCCGGGCGAGCATACCCGACCCTCCCGGAAATTGTCACGAAATCCGCGAAGGTACGCGCGGGGGTGCGCGCGGAGGTACGCATGAGCGCCCGGCTCACCACCGTGTCCAGCGAGAGATTCGCCGCACCCGGGTATACCGCGTATTGTCGTTCGCGAGCCCGGCCTGATCCGCGACGTGCGTGCCGAGGTGGGGACCCCAGCCGCCGTCGTCGAACGGTGCGTCCCCGTCCGCGCCGAGGTTGTATTCCCAGCACTGCGCGTAGTGCTGCGTGACGTTCAGGGCTGCGATGGCGCAGTTATTATCGGGGGCAGTGTCGCCGTCGTGATCGCCCGACGACCACCCCGAGAGGAAATGGGAGAAGAAGACGTCGGCGTCCCCGGAGACGTGCAGGGGGCGGAGGAGCTTCATGGTCGTCGTGTCGATGCCTTCGGCGGTCGCCCGCATGACCTCCGCGACGGTGCCCTTGATATCCGCGATCTCGTCGCGGTACTCCCGGCCGACGAGGTAGAGGGAGCCCCTGTAGAAGTTCCGCTCGAGCGCCGGCTCGCCCTTGGTCCCGAGCCGCTGGGCGTACGGGATGTCCCAGAACGACAGCGTCTCTCCCTCCGCCGAACCGACGCTGTTGTAGACGAGCGCCCACCCTCCTCCGTCCGTCTCCAGATCGCACACCACGGGGAACTCCGGATCTCCCCCGGCCCCGTCCAGATCGAGGGTGTACACGCCGCTCGGCAGGCCGCGGGGGACGTCGGCGCACCGGGCGTAGGCGCACCCCGCGTTGGCCGCGCCGTCGCAGTCCTCGTCCTCGGCGGTGTCGCAGCGCTCGGCGGCGGGCAGCACCTCTCCGGCGCACGGGCCGAACCCGTTCCCTTCCTCGTCGCAGCTCTTCACGCCGGCGCGGCAGGCTCCGCGGTTCAACGTGGCCGGCGGACCACCGTAACAGGCCTCCTGGCGACCGGGCTCGCACCCGCCCCCGCCGCTCGACGCGGAGCCGCCGCCCGCGCTCGAGGCAGCGCCGCCCTCGCCGGCGCTCCCGGCCGAGCCGCCGCCGGCGCTCGACGCCGAGGCGCTCCCGCCGCCTCCGGCGCCCTCGTCTCCGAACCTCCGCACCCTGGTCGAGCAGGCCGACACGGCAGTGAGCAACACGATGGCCGCGCAGCAGGCTCCCGCGACCGAACCTTGGCCGAGCGACATGCGACCTCCGGGGACACGAACACACGCCACGCGGCCTTATACACCAGCCCCCCCGGCGCGCGCATCCGCCCCGCGCGGCCGGCTGCTCCGCCGCTGCGCGCGGGCACGTTTCCGACGCTTCTATTGGGCGAGGGCCCGTGGCGCGCCCTGGTCGCTTTGCAGCGCAAAGGCGATGGCGCTCTGGAGCGTGCTCTTGGTCAGGAGGCCCCCCAGGTCGAGCGAGAGCCCGACGAGCGTCTGCGCCACCGCTGGCCGGATGCCGGTCAGGATCGTCCTTGCGCCGAGCAGTTGGAGCGCCTTCGCGGTGTCGACGAGGCCGGCGGCGACCCGCGTGTCGATTTCCTTGAGCCCCGTCACGTCGAGGATGACCGCCTGAGCCTGGGTGGACTGGACTCCAGCGAGCGCGGCCGACATCACCTGATCGATCCGCTCCGAGTCCATCTGGCCCACGAGGGGCATGACCATGATGCGATCGGTGATCGGGATGAGCGGCGTCGACATCGCCTGCATCGTGTCGCGGAGCCGCGCGAGCGTCCGCTCGAGCCTGTCGAGTAGCTCCCTGTACGGCGTGACGTCGTGGGCGGTGCCATAGACGAGGCGGCGCGACGGCTCCTCGGCCGCGTCCAGGTGCGCGGTCCACGCGAGCCACCTGTAGGAGCCGTCCTTGCACGCGTACCGGTTGTCGAACTTGATGGTCGTGTGGCCCTGGAAGAGCGCGGCGGCCTCGGCGAGCGTGGCTTCGCGGTCGTCGGGGTGGACGAACTCGATGAACGGCTTCGCGATCATCTCCGAGGGGGACCAGCCGAGGGTGCGCTCCCAGGCCGGGTTGGCGTGGCGGAAGTACCCCTCTGCGTCCAGGGTCACGAGCAGGCCCACGGAGACCCGGAACAGCTTCTCGTAGACCGTGGTCAGCTCCATCGCCTGCGTGAGCTGCGCCGTCCGCTCCCGGTCGCTCGTCAGGTCGAGCGCCGTGGCGACCATGAGGCGCTCGGAGGGCGCTTGGGCCATGTCCACCCGGGCGGTCCAGCCGAGCCAGCGGTACGAGCCGTCCTTGCACACATAACGGTTGTCGAACCGGCCGTTCGCGCGACCCTGGAACAGCGCGGTGGCCTCGGCGAGCGTGGCCTCGCGGTCGTCGGGGTGGACGAGCTCGATGTAGGGCCTGGCCCTGAGCTCGTCGAGGGACCAGCCGAGGGTCTGCTCCCAGGCAGAGCTCAGATCATGGAAGTAGCCACGCGCGTCCGCGGTGGCGAGGAGTCCTGACGAGACCTGGAAAAGTCGTTCATAGCTCAAGCCCATGTCGTCCCCCGCGCGGGCAGGCAGAGCGCGCTCGCCGTCGAGGCCGCCTGCCATCAGCGATTCCCCTGTCCGAACGCCGGCGAGCGCCTCGCGCGCCGCCTGGCCAGAGCGCGCACGCGCAATCCCCAGGCGGCGCGACGTCGACCTCACCGCGCGTCAAAGCCTGCTTGTCCACGAGAACGCCTTATGTGTCAAGGGTATGGCGAGGCTCGTTAGCGGGCGTGCTGGGCCGGCTGCACCAGAAGGGACGCCCGGGTCTGGCGAACACGCGCGCGCCCTGAGGTCGCCACTGTCATGTCGCCGAGGTTGCCAGCCCACGATGAGGCGAGTACGGTCCGCGCCCCAAAGGAGTGGGCCATGACCGTCTCTGCTATTTTCAACCCGGCGCGCTGGCGTGAGGTCGATGGGTTCTCGTTCGAGGATCTCACCTACCACCGCGCCGTGGACCAGGGCACCGTCCGCATCGCGTTCAACCGACCCGAGGTCCGCAACGCGTTTCGTCCCCGCACCGTCGATGAGCTGTACACCGCGCTCGAGCACGCGCGCACGACCTCGGACGTGGGTTGTGTGCTGATCACCGGCAACGGGCCTTCTCCGAAGGACGGCGGCTGGGCGTTCTGCTCCGGCGGCGATCAGCGCATCCGCGGGAAGGACGGGTACAAATACGAGGGTGAGAGCGCGGGGCAGGCCGACCCGGCGCGGCTCGGCCGGCTCCACATCCTGGAGGTGCAGCGGCTCATCCGGTTCATGCCCAAGGTCGTCATCGCGGTGGTGCCCGGCTGGGCGGCGGGCGGCGGCCACAGCCTCCACGTGGTCTGCGACATGACGCTGGCGAGCCGCGAGCACGCGATGTTCAAGCAGACGGACCCGGACGTCGCGAGCTTCGACAGCGGGTATGGCTCGGCGCTGCTCGCGCGGCAGGTGGGGCAGAAGAAGGCGCGGGAGATCTTCTTCCTCGGGCTCGATTACACGGCGGAGCAGGCGGCGGCGATGGGGATGGTCAACGCCGTCGTCCCTCACGCGGAGCTCGAGGAGGAGGCGCTGCGGTGGGGCGCGATCATCAACTCGAAGAGCCCGACCGCGATGCGGATGCTGAAGTACGGCTTCAACCTGCCTGACGAGGGGCTCGTCGGACAGCAGCTCTTCGCCGGCGAGGCGACGCGGCTCGCCTACGGCACGGAGGAGGCGAAGGAGGGCCGAGACGCCTTCCTGGAGAAGCGCCGCCCGGACTTCACCCGTTATCCCTGGCACTACTGACGGCGACGCGCCGCCCGCTCCCACGCCAGGCGCCCACAATCGCGCTTGACACCGACATCCACTTCATTGATGGTGACGGCGCTGTAAGATTCCGTGTGTGCCGTCTGCTCACGCGGCTTCAACTTCACCTGGAGATACGCATCATGCTTTGTTCTTTTGCTGCGAAGTCGGCTCGTCGGGACCGTTCCTGGCTGAGTTTGGGTGGGTCTCTTCTTCTGGCGCTCGCAGGCGGCCTCACCGCTGTTGGCTGCGGCGACGATAGCCCCTCGAACGGCGCGGGCGGCGCAGGGGCTTCCGGTGGCGCTGGTGGCGCGGGCGGCGATGGCGGCGCCGGGGCTTCTGGCGGCGCGGGAGGCACGGGTGGCACGGGGGGCACGGGGGGCACGGGGGGCACGGGGGGCACGGGGGGCACGGGGGGCGAGGCGCCGATCGAGACGGTGCCGCCGTCGGGCACCGAGCTGATCCGCGTCAACCAGGTCGGGTACCTGCCGGCCGCCGCCAAGGTGGCCACGGTCGTCGCCGAGGCCGACAAGCCGCATGCGTGGGAGCTCGTCGACGCCGGCGGCACGGTGGTCGCCAGCGGGGCGACCCGCGTCGTGGGCGATGACGCGAGCTCCGGCGAGCACGTGCACACCATCGACTTCAGCGGTTTCACGACCGTCGGCGAGGGGTACACCCTCCGCGTAGGGGAGGTGTCGAGCCACCCGTTCGACGTGGGCCCGACCATCTACTCTCAGATGAAGTACGACGCGCTCGCTTACTTCTATCACAACCGTTCTGGCATCGAGATCCTGGAGCAGTACGTCGGCCCGGACCACGCGCGCCCGGCGGGGCACCTGCCGGACGAGGCCCCTTGCGGCGCGGATATCGGCTGCACGTACACGCTCGATGTCACGGGCGGGTGGTACGACGCCGGCGACCACGGCAAGTACGTGGTCAACGGCGGTATCTCCGCCTGGACGTTGCTGAACCAGTACGAGCGCTTCGTCGCGCTCGGGTCCACGGCGGACGACTTCGGCGACGGCAAGCTGAAGATCCCCGAGAACGCGAACGAGATCCCCGACATCCTCGACGAGGCCCGGTGGGAGATCGAGTTCCTGCTCGCGATGCAGGTGCCGGAGGGCCAGGCCAACGCGGGCATGGTGCACCACAAAATCCACGACCTGGAGTGGACCGGCCTGCCGCTGGCGCCACACGAGGATCCGCAGCCGCGCTTCCTGCGCCCGGTCAGCACGGCGGCGACGCTCAACCTGGCCGCCACCGCGGCCCAGGCCGCGCGCATCTGGCGCGAGCTCGATCCCGGGTTCTCGGCCCAGTGCCTCGAGGCCGCGGCGCGGGCGTGGACCGCGGCGAAGGCGAACCCGAATGTCGTGCCGAACGAGAGCGGCGTCGTGGGCGGCGGCGCTTACGGGGACGCCGAGCTGAGCGACGAGTTCTACTGGGCGGCCGCCGAGCTCTTCCTCACCACGGAGGACGCCGCGTATCAGGCCGAGCTCGCGGCGTCGCCCTACAGCGACGAGCTCGCCGGCGTGGACGGCACGTTCAGCGCCATGACCTGGGGGCAGGTCGACGGGCTGGGCGCCATCTCGCTCGCCGTGGTCGAGGCCGAGCATGCCGCGGCGGAGCGTGAGGCGGCCCGGGTCCAGCTGGTCGCCATCGCCGACAAGTACCTCGAGGTCATCGGGGCGGAGGGGTACCGGGTGCCCTTCAAGGCGGACGGGAGAGGGTATCCCTGGGGCTCCAACTCCTTCGTGCTCAACAACATGCTGGTCCTGGCGCTCGCCCACGACTTCACCGGAGAGCAGAAGTACTTCGACGGCGTGGCGTCGGGCGCGGACTACCTCCTCGGGCGCAACCCGATGGACAAGTCCTATGTCTCCGGCTACGGCGAGAGCCCGCTCGAGAACCCGCATCATCGCTTCTGGGCGCACCAGCTGGACGCGTCGTTCCCGTTCGCTCCGCCCGGCGCGGTCTCCGGCGGGCCGAACTCCGGGCTGGAGGATCCGGTGGCGAAAGCGGCGCTCGGCGCGACGGAGGAGAGCGCGAAGTGCGTCCCGCAGAAGTGCTACATCGACCACATCGAGGCGTGGTCGGTGAACGAGATCACGATCAACTGGAACAGCCCGTTCGCGTGGACCGTGGCCTGGCTGGACGAGAAGGCCAAGGCGAGCGCCCAGTGACATTGTTCCGGAGCGCGGCGGTGAGGCGCGTCGACTGAACGTCGGGGCTTTTGAGCCGCCAAGGACGCGAAGGACGCCAAGGACGCCAAGAAAATCTCAATCATATTGGCGTCTTCTGGGGCCTTGGCGGTTCCATCATCCCGGCAGGGCGGGGGGGAGCTCCCCCACCCCCGGCGCGCAGGGTGGCCGCGCCGCGCTGCGCCATGCCGGCTGAGCGATTGGCCGCGACAACCGTCCAGCTTCTGCTAGGTTGCGCGGCTTTCATGAATCCAGACTCATCGCTCGACGCCTTGCCCGCGCCGCTCGCGGGCGCCCTCGCCCGCCGCGGCTTCACCTCCCTCACCCCCGTCCAACAGGCTGTCCTCGCCCCTGAGCTCGCCGGGCGGGACCTTCGTGTCTCGTCGCAGACCGGCTCCGGAAAGACCGTGGCCATCGGCCTCGCGCTCGCCCCCCGCCTCGAGCGCGCCCTCGCCGACCGCGCCGCCGCGGCCGCGCCCGACGGCGCGCCCCGGACCGCGGCGGCTCCGGCCGCGGTGATCATCGCGCCGACGCGCGAGCTCGCCGCGCAGATCGCCGGTGAGCTCAGCTGGCTTCTCTCGCCCCTCGGCGCGCGCGTCGCGTGCGTCACCGGCGGCACGAGCTTCGGCGCCGAGGCGCGCTCGCTGCGGCGCGACCCCCTGGTCATCGCCGGGACGCCCGGCCGCCTGCTCGATCACCTGGACCGCGGGACCCTCGACCCGCGCGGCGTCCTCGCCCTCGTGCTCGACGAGGCGGACCAGATGCTCGACCTCGGCTTCCGCGACGACCTCGAGGCGATCGTCGGCAAGATGCCCGGGGATCGCCAGACCCACCTCGTGTCGGCCACCTTCTCCCGCGAGGTCCGGGCGCTCGCCGATCGCTTCCAGCGGGACGCGGTGAGCGTCGAGGGCACGCGCCCCGGCGCCGCGAACGGCGACATCGCCCACGTCGCCCACCTCGTGCTGCCGGCGGAGCGCGACGCGGCGGTCGTGAACCTGCTGCTCCTCGCGCCCGGCGAGCGCACGCTCGTCTTCGTGCGCACCCGCGAGGGCGCCGCCGAGCTCGCCGACAAGCTCACCGCGCTCGGCCTGCCCGCGCGCGCCCTGAGCGGCGACCTCGAGCAGCGCGAGCGGACCCGTACGCTCGACGCGTTTCGCTCGGGCGCCATCACGACCCTCGTCGCGACCGACGTGGCCGCGCGCGGCATCGACGTCCCCGAGGTCGGGCGCGTCATCCACGCCGATCCCCCGGGCGATCCCGAGATCTTCACGCACCGGAGCGGCCGCACCGGCCGGGCGGGCCGCAAGGGGACGAGCGTGCTGCTCGTCGCGCCGTTCGCGCGAGAGCACGCGCTGAGGCTGCTCCGGCGCGCGCGCGTCGAGGCCACGTTCCGGCCGGCGCCGTCGCCGGACGACGTGCTCCGCGCCGCCGACGAGCGGCTCGCCGCCGAGCTCGCCGCGGTGCGCCTGGAGGGCGCGGCAGCGGGCGACGCGGCTGCGGGCGATGCGGCCGTGGTGGATGCGAACGTGCGCGGCCCCCGCGAGGCGTCCGGCCCTGCCCCCGAGGCGCGGCACAGGCAGCTCGCCGCGCGCCTGCTCGCGGACATGGACGCGACCGAGCTCGTCGCGGCCCTCCTCGCGCGGGCGAAGCACACCGGCCCCTGCGCTCCGCAGCCCGTCACCGCCGTCGCGCCGCCCCGCTCCGAGCCGCCTCCGTCGCGCGCCCGGCCGCCGGCGCCGCCCTGGTCCGGGGCGCCGTCGCGCGCCCGGCCGCCGGCGCCGCCCTGGTCCGGGGCGCCGTCGCGCGCCCGGTCCTCCGCGCCGCCCTGGTCCGAGGCGCCGTCGCGCGCTCGCCCCGCCGCTCGTCAGGGCAACGGGGAGCAGCCCCCGCGCCTCCCCTTCGTGCCGTTCCAGGTCAACTGGGGGGAGCGCCACGGCGCGGACCCCCGGCGTCTGCTCGCCCTCGTGTGCCGCCGCGGCGGCGTGTCGAGCCAGCAGATCGGCGCGATCCGCATCGGCTCCACCGCGTCCGTCGTCGAGGTGGCGTCCCCCGCCGCGCCCGAGTTCGCGCGCGCGGTCAACCAGCCCGACGCGCGCGACGCGCGGATCCGCATCGTCCGCGCGAGCTCGATGCGCGTCGAGTAGCGCCGCCCGCCGGAAGGCCGGCCAGGCATCCGGAGAGAGCCGACGCAACGGCGCGAAGGGCGCGAAGACGCAAAAATTCACGGCAATTGTTCTTTCTTTTGCGCCTTTGCGTCTCGATGCCTTTGCGTTGAACTCTCTCTCCGCGTGCGAGGCAGATCCCGCGCTACGGCTGTGATCGCCTGCGAGGGCGTGGGGTTTCCTGATTTCTCGGAGACCTCGGGTGTTGTACAACGGCCGGGTGAACCGAAGCCCGAACAACAAGCCACCCCTACGCCGCCTCGCGAGCCCGGCCGCGGTGCTCGCTGCAGTGCTCGGTCTTGCGCTCGCCGCGTGCGGCGGCACCGTGCCTCCGCCGAACGACCAGCTCGCCTCGTCCCAGGCCGCCATCCGCGCGGCGGACGAGATGGGCGCCGGGTCCGACCCGCAGGCCACCCTCCACCTGAAGCTCGCGCGCGAGCAGCTCGAGAAGGCCAAGCAGCAGATGCAGGCCGAGGACAACGAGTCTGCCACGCGCCTCCTCCAGCGCGCCGAGGCCGACGCCGAGCTCGCGCTGGCGCTCGCGAAGGTGCGCTCCACGCAGGCCGAGGCGCAGGAGGCGCTGAAGCAGGTCGAGAAACTGAAGCAGGCGGGGGTCAAGTGAAGCGAGAGGTGATGGTGATGGCTTCTCTGGTGAAGAACCCGTCCTGGCCTGCCCGGTCTCTCGCCCTGTGCGCCGCGCTCTACGCCGCGTCGGGGTGCGGCGCGGCGGTCCCGCCGAAGGAGCTCGTCGACGCCCGCGCGAGCTACAGGCGCGCGGCGGAAGGCGCCGCCTCGCGCCTCGCGCCCGCCCAGCTCGACACGGCGAAGCAGGCGCTCTCCCGCGCCGAGGGGGCGTTCGGCGAGGAGCCCGAGGCCCCGCAGACGCGCGATCTCGCGTACATCGCCGACCGCAAGGCCCAGGAGGCCGAGGCGGCGGCGGCGCTGCTGCAGGCGCAGCGCGACAAGGCCGCGGCCGAGGACGCCTTCAAGGACCTCTCGCAGCAGCAGCTCGCCAGCGCGAGGGAGGCGCTGCACAGCGGCCAGCAGCAGATCGAGCGGGAGCGGCACGCGCGCGCCCAGGCCGAGACCGCGCAGCAGCAGGCCGAGAGCGCGCGGCTCCAGGCCGAGAGCGCGCGCACCGCGGCCGAGAAGGCCCGCCAGGAGGCCGAGGCGGCGCGGCGGGAGGCCGAGCGCGTCGCGAACGCGGCGCTCGCGAGCCTCAAGGAGATCGCCGCGGTGAAGGAGGAGAAGCGCGGCGTGGTCATCACGCTCTCCGGCGCGGTGCTCTTCGCCTCGGGCAAGTCCGAGCTCCTCCCGATCGCCAAGGAGAAGCTCAGCCAGGTCGCGGCCACGCTGAAGGACCAGGGGTCGCCGCCCATCAGGATCGAGGGGCACACCGACTCGACCGGCTCCGCCCAGGCGAACCGCAAGCTCTCGCTGGAGCGCGCCGACGCCGTGAAGGCCCACCTCATCACGGCGGGCCTGCCCGGGGACAAGATCGCGACCGTCGGCCACGGGCCGGACCGCCCCGTGGCGGACAACTCGAGCACCGAGGGCCGGGCCAACAACCGGCGTGTCGAGATCATCGTCAATCCCACCACCCAGCAGTAGAGCCGCCTGCCCCACGGTTGTGCCGGGGGCGCCGGCGGTGATAAGCACCGCGCGTGATCGGACGCTTTTTCCGCCGGATCTGGCAGGAGTACGTCATCGACCTGCGCGATCGGCTCGACGCCGAGGCGGCGCACCACCGGGCCACCACGCCCGCGGAGGAGGTCACCCGCCGGATGGTGTGGGTGTTCCTCACCGTCATCGGGGTGCTCATCTTCGTCCGGTTCGCGGGCAACGAGCACGACACGCGCTGGATGGTCGATGGCCTGCGCGCCGTGGGCCTCGACGGCGCCGCGGCGAGGCTCCACGACGCGCTGAACACGTCGCCGGATCGCCGCTTTCACCAGCGGATCGTCTGGGCGCTCGGCCGCCTCATCGGCTATCTGATACCGACCTTCGTCGTCGCGAAGCTCGTGCTGCGGGCGCCGATCCGGAGCTTCGGCCTGCGCGTCCGCGGGACGGCGCGGCACCTGCCCGTCTATGGCTTCCTGTTCGCCGTCATGGCGCCGTTCCTCTACGCCGCGTCGCTCTCGCCGGCCTTCCAGGCGAAGTATCCCTATTACAAGCTCGCGCCGGGCGAGGGCCTGTGGCCCTGGCTCTGGGCGTGGGAGGCGCTCTATGCCGCGCAGTTCGTCGCGCTCGAGTTCTTCTACCGCGGCTTCTTCCTCCACGGGATCCGCCGCGCGCTCGGCTACTCGTCGATCTTCGCCATGATGGTGCCTTACGCGATGATCCATTTCGGCAAGCCGCTGCCCGAGGCGCTCGGCTCGGTGCTCGCCGGGTTCATCCTCGGCACGGTGAGCCTGAAGAGCGGCTCCATCTGGGGCGGTTGCGCCATCCACATCGTCGTCGCGACGTCGATGGACCTGCTCTCCCTGTGGCATCAAGGGCGTCTATGACGATGCGCGGCCGCCGCCTCGCGGGGTAGAGCAGGCGTCTCGCGGCTGGCTGCGCTCGGTGCTCCTCGCACGAACTTCATTTCCCGCCGGGAGGGACCGCGATATGCCTCCCGCGACGACGATGGGGCGAAGGTCGCGACGCGCGCTTCTTCTCGCGATGAGCGGCGTCCGGGTCAAGGACGAGGAGCTCGCGCGCCTGGGGCTGACGCTGCCGGGCTTCGTCGAGCGCAGCGAGGTCATCGCGTCGCTGCCGAGCCTGGGGCTGCTCACGATCGCCGCGCACACGCCCGAGGGCTGGGAGGTCGAGTACCGCGAGCTCGACGCCATCGCCGACGCGGACGTCGCGCGCATCGTGGACGGCCGGTACGATGTCGTCGCCATCTCGTCGCTCGCGGCGCGCGCGCTCGACGCCTACGCGCTCGCCGACCGGCTGCGCGCCGAGGGCGTCACCGTGGTCCTCGGCGGCCTGCACGCCTCCGCGCTCCCCGACGAGGCGGCGCAGCACGCCGATTCGGTGGTCCAGGGCGAGGGGGAGCTGCTCTGGCCGGTGCTGCTCCACGAGCTCGGCGAGGGCCGGCTGCGCCCGCTGTACAGCGCCCGGAGCGGCGCGTGGCCCGCGTTTTCGATCGAGGGCGCGCGGGTGCCGCGTTATGACTTGCTCGACGTCGCTCGGTACAATCGCTTCACGCTCCAGGCCACGCGCGGCTGCCCGCTCGCTTGCACTTTCTGCGCCGCCTCGCGGCTCATCAGCCCCTACAAGCGCAAACCCATCCCGCTCATCCGCCGCGAGCTCGACGCCATCATCGAGGCGTGGCCGCAGCCGTTCCTCGAGCTCGCGGACGACAACACGTTCGTGCAGAAGCCCTGGGCGCGGGAGCTCGCGCGGCTCTTCGTCGAGTACAACGCGCGGCGAACGCGCCCGATCGCGTGGTTCACCGAGACGGACATCTCGGTCGCCGACGATCCAGAGCTCCTCGATCTGCTCGCCGAGTCCAACTGCGCCGAGCTGCTCATCGGCCTCGAGTCGGTCAATCCGACCGCGCTCCGGGCCGCGGAGCCGCGGGGGTTCAAGGCAGCGGAGCGGGCCCGCTACGTCGACTCGGTCGGCCGCATCCAGGAGCGCGGGATCCCGGTGAACGGCTGCTTCGTGCTCGGCTTCGACGAGGACGATGACGGCGTCTTCGAGCGCACGCTCGCGTTCGCCCGGGAGTGCGATCTCGCCGAGGTGCAGATCACGGTGCTCACGCCGTTCCCGGGCACCGCGCTCCACCGCGCGCTCGATCTGCAGGGGCGGCTGCTCCGCCCCGTGTTCTGGGACGCGTGCACGCTGTTCGACGTGACCTTCAGGCCAGCGCGCATGAGCGTGGAGGCGCTCGAGCAAGGGTTCCGCTGGCTGATGAGCGAGCTCTACAGTCCGGGGGAGACCGCGCGCCGGCGCAGCCGGTTTCGCCGCGCCACACGCGCCCGCAGGGGACGGAATGCGCGATCCTGATCGACCGTCGTTCGCCCGCGCCGCGGGGCGGCTGCTCACCTTCCGGCTCTCGCGCGACGACCTCGCGCGCCTCGACGGGCGGCACCTCGCGCTCGGCCTGGCCTGCACCTGGCTTGTCGGCGTCGGGCGGACCTGGGACGATCCGGTCGCCAGCGCCTGGCGCAAGACGGGCCTTGGCTCGGCCGTCTATGCCATCCTCCTGAGCGCGTTTCTCTGGATCGTCGTGGCGCCGCTCCGGCGCCCGGACGAGCTGCGGCTCTCGTACGCGAAGCTCCTGACCGTCATCACGATGACGGCGCCCCCGGCGGCGCTCTATGCGATCCCGGTCGAGCGCTTCACCTCCATGCCCGTGGCCATCCAGGTCAACCTCGGGTTTCTTTCGGTCGTCGCTGGCTGGCGCGTCGCGCTGCTCGTCCACTATCTCCGGCGTGGCGTGGGGTTGCGCTGGCCCGCGGTGATCACCGCGACGCTCCTGCCCCTCGCGCTGATCGTGACGGGACTCACGTATTTCAACCTGGCCACCGGCGTGATCGAGATCATGGGAGGGCTGCGCGATCGCGCCAAGAGCCCGGACGACGGCGTCAACGGCGTGCTCCTGGCGCTCGCGCTGCTCTCGCACTTCGCGGTGGGTCCGCTCCTTGTCGTCTACGGGGTGCTCGTCGTGAAGGCGCGGTGGTGGCGCGGCGGAGCGCGTCGCCGGAATCGCTGACCCGATCCACGAGACAGGGGACGCGCGGGTCCTCCTGTCCCTGCCTGGGGGCGCTCAGGCCAGGGTCCTGCCGCCGTTCACGGACAGCTTCTGGCCCGTGATGAACTCGGCGGCGTCGGACGCGAGGAAGGCGACGGCCTCGGCGATGTCGTCCGGCGTGCCCATGCGCCGGAGCGGGTTGCTCGCCCGGTAGGCCTCGATGGCCTCGGCGCTCGCGCCCTCCTGGATGTGGCGCTCGACGACGACCCAGCCGGGGGACACCTGGTTGACGGTGATCCCGTGCGGGCCGAGCTCCATCGCCCACGAGCGCGTGAGGCCGAGCTGCGCGCCCTTCGCCGAGACGTAGCTGGAGAACTCGGGGACGCCCTGCTCGAAGACCTCGGACCCGACGTTGATGATCCGCCCCGACCGGCGCTCCTTCATCCCCGGGACCACCGCCTTCGCGAGGAGGAGCGGGCTCTTCACGAAGAACTCGAGCTGGTCGAGGCAGTGCTTCCAGGTCAGGTCCTCCAGCTTGACGAACGGCTGCGGGCCCGTCGCGTTGATCACGAGCACCTCGACGGGGCCGAGGCGGGCCTGCACCTCGCCCACGAGGCGGGCGACGTCCTGCTCGTCGCGCACGTCGGCGCGGAACGCCTCGGCCTCGCCGCCGCCCTTGCGGATGTCCTCGACCACGCGCGCCGCCTGCTCGCCGCTGCCGAAGTAGTTGACCGCCACCCGCGCGCCCGAGGCCGCGAGCTTGCGGGCGATGGCCGCCCCGAGGCCGCGGGAAGCGCCGGTGACCAGGGCGACTCGTTTGGATAGTTCGTGCGCCATTCAGGCTTCTCCGGGAGATCGGTGACCGCGGTTCGCTCGCCGCCGCGAAGGAGATCGGCCGCACAGGCGCGCCTCCAGGGCCTCCCTGCCGCGCGGGCGCGGACCGCTGGCCGCGCGGCAGAAGGTCGACAGCGGGTCGAGATCGGCCACCCCCAGCTGTAAACGAGCAGGATCCAGCAATACAAGATTTTTCCACGCTGGAACTTGAACATGGGTCTTTCCAGCAGCAGAATTGAAGTTTTTCAATTCAATCCGCTGCTGGGCCCACCTGGGATGGTACGCTGGGCCACATGAATAAGCGCGCGATCCGGCAAGCCTTGCGGCTCCTGGTGATGCTCGCCATGGGGCCTGTGTTCTGTGCGGCCGTCGGGATCACGGTGATCCACGCGTGGCTCGACGTGCGGCGCAGGCCGCCGGGGCGGCGCCCTTTCGCGCGCGCCGGGGGGCGCCATCGCCGCCTGCGCCTGCGCGAGCAGGCGCCGCTGTGACGGGCGCGGCGGCTGCTCCGCGTGGCGGCGCGGCTCAGCGTACGAGGAGGAGCCAGGCCAGCGCCGCGGCGGTCGAGGCGAGCGTCACCGGGACACCCACCTTGGCGTAAGCGCGGAAGCCGATCTCGCGCTCGGCGCCCACCGTCTCCACCACGATGATGTTGGCCACCGAGCCCAGCAGCGTGAGGTTGCCCGCGAGCGTGGACACCAGCGCCGTCGTGATCCACGCGAGGTGCGGATCGGGCTGGCTGCGGATGTACGAGTCCGCCAGGAGGATGAAGGGGACGTTCGAGACGATCTGGCACCCGACGAGCATCGCGATGCTCAGCCCGAGCAGGCCCATCGTCGGCCCGGCGGGGAGGAAGGGGCTGGCCGCGCGCAGCGCCTCCTCGGGCATGCCGGTCTTCTGGAGGCCCGCCACGACGATGAAGAGGGCCCCGAAGAAGATGAGCACGTTCCACGACACCCGCTCGAACAGAGCGTTCGCGTCGCGCCGGTGAAGCAGGATGACCGCGGTCGCGCCGCCGATCGCCGTCCACGCCAGGTTCGCGCCGAGCACGAACATCACGGACACGACCGCGATGCAGGCGAGCGGCGCCAGGGCGCTCGGCCGGGCGCCTCCCGCCGGCGCGGGCTCGGGCGCGAGCTCGGGCTCGGGCGCGGGCGTCCGCACCGAGATGCAGCGCCGGAGCAGCAGGTGCAGCATGACGGCCGTGACGGCGAGCCCGATCAGCGCGGCGGGGCCCGCCTCCAGCAGGTACGTGCGGTACGAGATGCCGGAGAGGTGGCCCACGAGCATGTTCTGCGGGTTGCCGGCGAGCGTGAGCGCGCTGCCGGCGTTGGCGCCCATCGCGAGCGCGAGGAGGTACGGCGCCCGCTCGAGCCCCGCGCGCCGGGCGGTCCGGTCGACGAGCGGCGCCAGCATCACGCAGACCGAGTCGTTCAGCAGCACCGCGGAGGCGAGCCCGGAGCCCACCGTGACGAGGTAGAGCAGGCGGACCGGCGACAGGTCCCGCTGCGCCACCCACGCGGCGGCGCGCTCGAACACCCCCGCGGCGTCGAGCGACGCCGCGAGCAGCATCATGCCGAGCAGGAGGCCGATGGTGTTCGGCTCGATCGCGGCGAACGCTTCATGCGGGTCCAGGCCGGCGCCCGGCTGGATCGCGCTCAGGAGGACCATGGCGCACGCGCCCGCGAGCGCGCCGGCCGGGCGTCCGATGGGCAGGATCGACAGGCGCCGCGCCGCGATGAGCATGTACGTGACGGCGAATACGAGCAGGACGGACCACACGGCGCGGATCTAGAGTGGTCGGGGGGGATCCTGTCAAACTGGGAATGCCAAGGCATGGGCAGGCAGCTCTCGACCCCCACCGCGATCCTCCTCGGCAGCGCCATGATCGCCGCCGCGGTCTACCTCGGCCTTCGCCACGGCCCAGCCGGCGTCCCCGCGGACCCGCGCCCCGCCGGGGGAGCGCCCTCGCCGCCTGCCGATGCGGCGTCCGCCGCCGCGGCGCCCTCCGCCGGGCCGGGCGTGCCGCGCGACGAGGTCGCGACGCAGGCCGCGCGGGCGCTCGAGGCGCACCGGCCGGCCCTGATCGAGCGCTGCTACAAGCCGGCGGTCGCGGCGCAGCCGGCGCCGCGCGAGGTGAAGTACGTATTCAATCTCACGTTCGACGCGCAGGGCCGGCAGCTCGCGCGCGGCATCATCGAGGATCGCGAGGCGTCGCGCCCCGAGGTCACGGCCTGCCTGGTCGACGCGCTCCCGCCGGTCGCCGTCGCGCCGCCAGGGGCGAACGTGCGGGTCGATGTCCCGTTCTCGCTGCCGTGATCGAGGGGCGGGCCGGGCGCGCGGGCTCGCCGGCGCCGGGGGCGAGCGCGGCGCCCTTGACGCACCCGCCTGAACGCCCGATGCCGGAGCGGTGACGCCCGACCAAGCCTTGAAGGAAGCGGCCTCCGGCGCCCTGCGCCCCGTCTACCTCGTGCTGGGGGAGGAGCGCTGGCTGGTCGATCGCGTGGTGAGCGCGATCCGGGAAGCGGCGGCCAAGGGCGGCATCGCCGGCTTCAACGAGGACAAGTTCACCGCGGGCGACGCGCCTGTCGAGTCGATCCTCGGCGCCGCCCGCATGCTCCCGATGATGGCCCCGCGCCGCTTCGTGCTCGTCCGCGGCGTCGATCGCTGGGAGAAGAAGGACGACGGCGACGACGGCGAGGGGGACGACGAGCGCGGCGCGAGCGGCGCGAGCGGCAAGCGGGGCGTGTCGAAGCAGCTGAGCCCGCTCGACGCGCTCGCGGAGTACGCCAAGGCGCCGTCACCGAGCGCGGTCCTCGTGCTCGTCGCGACGAAGCTCCATGGCCAGCGCCGTCTCGTGACCGCCGCCAAGAAGGGCGATTTCCTCGTCGGGTGCGAGCCCCTGAACCGCCGCGCCTTGCCCGGCTTCATCGCGACCGTCGCCCGCGAGAAGGGCAACCCGATCGCGCCCGACGTGGCCGATCAGCTCGCCGAGCTCGCCGGGCCCGAGCTCGGCTACGTGGTCGACGCGCTCGAGCGGCTCTCGCTGTACGTCGGGCCGAAGCAGCCGATCACCGAGGACGCGATCGCCCAGGTGGTCATCCGCGTCCGGCAGAGCACCGTCTGGGAGCTGATCGACGCGCTCGGGAAGCGGCGCCTCGACCGCGCGCTCGCGGCCCTCGCCGACGCCTACGATCCGCGCGACGGCGGGCTGCGGCTGCTCGGGGCGGTCTCGTGGTCGGTGCGGCAGATGGTGAAGTTCGAGTCGGCGCTCGCCGGGGGCGCGAGCCAGGCCGAGGCCGCCCAGCGCGCGGGCGTGGCCCCCTTCAAGGCGAACGACGTGGCGCAGTCGGTCCGCCAGCTCCCGAAGGGCGCGCTCGCCGGCTGGATGCGCGTGCTCGCGGAGACGGATCTCGCGCTGAAGAGCAGCCGCCGCCCGGCGCAGGCGGTCCTGGAGACGATGCTGATGGAGATGTGCGCGCGCTGAGCGCGACGTCCACCGAAGTGCGCCTCACGAGATGCGGCCGTCGGAGAACGCAATGCGGAGGGTCTTCGGTCGCTCGGGCATTTCCACCCGCCAACAGGCGCCGTCGCGCTCTACCGTGACCTCTTCTGGCTTGGGTTCGTAGCTCCGAGTCAGGTCGCGTCCGCGCTGGTGCGCCCCCTCGCGATCGACGGGCTCGGGAACTCCATAAGAGCCAAGCCTCCGAAGGTAGTCTGCAAGCTCGGGATCGTTGGCCTGTCGTGCAAGCGATTCGTACCCGGCAAGCCGCGTGACCACGTCCGGAAAAGCGTCGCGACCTGCGGCCGTGGCGGCGGTGTTGCGCGCCCAGCAACGGACGAGCCCGAGGACGTACTCTCGCTTCGGGCAAGCGGGCTCTCGGGCGACCTCGAGCAACCCCGGAATGAAGTCTTCGGTCATGAGCGCCAGATCTTCGTCCTCGCTGCTGATGAGCCACCCGTTCGTGTACGCCCAGAGTCGAAGCGCCGCTTGGCTCCAGCGTTCGGGGAATCCGTGGGCCCAGTCGGCAAGGTCCAACCTGCAAAGCTCATCCCACAGTCGACCGAATGCCGGGCTGAAGTCGTCGGGGGTGGGTGAAGACGTCGTGCTTTGCCACGCGGACGGCGTGACCTCACCTGCTTCGAGGGCTTCGCGCAAGACCTGGGTCACCCGCGCGCCCGACGGATCGGATGCCAGGCTCTGTCGCAAGCGTTCGATGTCGAATCCTTGCGGCTCCGCGAACGGGGCTAACCTTCGAAGCGCCTCCTCCAGGGTCATCGAGGGGTCATCGTACAGCCCACCGGTGCCAGATCGAGTTTCTGCCCGCTCGATGTCCTATGAATTGTTGATAGGTCATCGCTTGTTCAGGGGGACAGAGCGCATGGAGAGTGTTCTGCGAAGCCCTCACTCCTCGACGCTGCGCCGCACCTCGAAGGCGAGGCCGCAGCCCTCGATCTGCTCGCGGTGGAGCACGCCCGTCGGCGAGAGCCCTTGCTGTTCGACCCGCCGGCCCACGCGCAAGAGGACCTTCTTCGCCGCGAGATCCACGAGCGAGACGCGCGCCGAGCTCGCGGACGTCGTGCTCTCGACCGGGCTGTCGGCCACCACGATCAGCACCTCCGCGCCGGCGGCCTTCTTCGCCAGCTCGATCGGGGCGTGATCCAGCTCCTTGCGGTGCCTCTTCACCGCCGCGACGTCGCGGGCCGCCCGCACCGATCCCTCGAACGCGGGGCCGAGCACCGCGAGGCCGAGCCGCGCCTCGGCGAGCCGGCGGACGTTCGCTGTCTCCTCGTCGACCTTGGTCCCGCCGAAATACACGCCTCGCACCTTCGTGAGCAGATCGCGCTCCGAGGGCGAGGGCGGAGGCGTGAGGAGGCACAGGAGGAATGCATCCTTGTCGGATCCGCGCGTGGCGTCGTCGATCCCGCGAGCGTCGCGCAGCTCGGCGCGAGGAGCGCGCACGTACACCGCGGGCCGGCGGAGCAGGGCGTCGAGGGCCCCTGGGGCGCGGAGCGAAGGGTCCACGACGTCGGCGGGGTCCCCGTCGCCCGCGGCCTCGGCGATCCAGCGATCCGTCGCCTCGACGAAGCCCTCGTGGCCCGCCGGGAACTCCGCGCGGCGCTCGTCGAGCGCGGCCAGCAGGGCGCGCCGTTCGGCCTCGACGGCGCGGCGATTCTGGACGTACATCGCGACCGCGAGGAGCACGACGGCCGCCGCCGTCAGCAGCGTGAGCAGCCGCGCGCGCCCGAGCCGCTTGTCGCTCGCGAACGTCCCCTTGATCCCGGCGCGAGCCGCGTGGTGGCGCGCGCGCGCCCGGTGGCTGGCGGCCCGCTCCACGCGCGCGCGGAGGGCGGGGTTCATCCGCTCGGTCGTGAGGAACGTCGCCACGTCAGCTCCCCCGACCCACGACGGAGGGACCCGCGAACGCGGAGTCCCGACCCACGACGGAGGGACCCGCGAACGCGGAGTCCCGACCCATGATGGACATCGCCCGGGAGGCGAGCTGGTTGCGATCGATGTTGCGATCGATGAGGCCCTCGAGCTCGCCGCGGGTCACGCCGAGCCGCGCCGCGGCCTGGGCCGCGAGCGAGGTCGCGGCCACGCCGTCGACGAACTGGTACGTGGGCTTCTGCGCCGCGTCGAGCTCCACCTGGACGAACCGGAGGTTCCTTATCGCCTTCTCCCGCTCGAGCCGCGCCGCGAACGTCAGGAAATGCGTGGTGATGAACGCCTGCGGGCGGAGCTTCTCGAGCAGCGTGACGACGAGCTCGAAGATCTCCTCCCCCTCGGACGGGTTCGTCCCCGAGCAGAGCTCGTCGAGGATCACCATCGCTCCCGGGCCGAGCTCCTCGAAGAGCGCCCGGATCCGGAGGAGCTCCATGCCGAGCCGCCCCTCGCTCTGATCGAACTTCGTCTCCTGGATGAGCGACACAACGAGCCCCGGGACGCGGGCGACGCTCGCCCTGCGCGCCGGCACGAACATGCCCGCCTGCGCGAGGAGCTGCGTCAGCGCCACCGACTGGAGCAGGCGCGTCTTTCCGCCCGAGTTCGGCCCCGTGACCAGGAGCGTCGTGTCGGCCCGATCGGTCACGACGTCGCACGGCACCGCCTTCCCTCCGCCGGCGACGAGGAGCGGATTGAAGAGGCCGAGGAGCGCGCGCTCGCCCTCCGCGGCGGACCGGAGCTCCGGCAGGCAGACCTCGAGCCCCGCCGCCTCGGCGAGATCCCGGAAGCCGAGCGCTCCCAGGTAGACCTCCATCTCTCCGACGAGCGGGACCAGCTTGACGACCTGATCCTCGATGCCCTCGAACACCGCGTCGACGAGCCTCGCCATGACCTCTCCGTCGCCGAAGCTGTACCCGCGGAAGAACATCTCGAGCTTCGCGAGCCAGCGCCGCACCGGCGACAGCACGAACGGGTTCTCCTGCCGCTCCCGGACGGTCACGACGTCGAAGCCTCGGATTCGGCCGTCGGCGCCGACGCGGATGTCCAGGCGGAGCGTCGCGAGGTGCTCGTCGTAATCGAGGAGATCGGCCATGGATCGATATCCCTCGGTCGCCTGCACCGCCTGGCCGAAATCGCGCAGCCGGGCGAGGCCCGATCGCGCGCCCTCGAACGACCCGCTCATCAGGTCGAAGACCTCTTTGACGATCGCGAGCACGTCGAGCTGCCGCCGCGTCGGATCGAACTTCTTCCCTGCCACCGCGCCCTCGAGCGCGCCTCGCATCCGGCACGAGGCCGTGTAGAGCCTCTCGAGCTGCCCGCGAAACGTGGGTGAGCCCGAGAGCTCGTGGAGGATCCCCCTCCGGAGCTCGGTCACGCGCGTGTCGCTCGGGGGCCGGGAGAGGACGCGGAGGATGAACCCTCGGTTGACGACGGCCTCGTGCCCCCCGACGCGGACGCGGAAGCACCGGGCCACGAGCTCCTCCAGGAACAGGTCGGGCGCGAAGCTCTTCGGATCCCACGTGGAGGGCGCGATGGGCGCCCGATCGAGCGCCTGGCTGAAGAGCCCGCCGGAGACGCCGCTGGTGAACGCGAACGAGAGGGATTGTCGCAGCTCGTCGAGATCGGTCCGCGCGGGCGGGTCGACGAAGAGCAGGCTGGGGATCTTGTCCGTGGACGGGAGGGCGGGCGCGTGGGGCTCACCGGGCTCGGGCGGGCGGGCAATGCTCTCGGTGGGGACCTGCGCGCGGATCGGGTGCATGAGCAGACGACCCGCGCCCGCGGGAAAAGTTCCCCCGCGCAGGGAACACCGGTGAAATAGTGGTGCCGCGCGCTGCCGCGGCGGCATCGAGCTTCTGGGGACGAACGCTTTACAGTACGATGTCCGTTCGCGTGCTCGGTCGCGCTCCGGAGCTCGACACGCGATGGCGCACGATCCGATGTGCGCAACACCTGGAGCCTACAGCATGCCCGACTATCCGCCGCTGTCCTCGTTGAGCATCATGAGCATCCTCGATGATATCCCTGAGATGTCCTACATCTACCGCGACGATGGGATGCTGATGGCGATGAATGCCACCTGCGAGCGGCTCATCGGGGTCCCACGAGCGGCGGTGGTCGGCGTGTTCAACCTGTTCGCGAACGAGGCGGTGCTGGGTCCCACGCTGATGCAGGGCTATCGGAGCGCGTTCCGCGGAGAGACCCAGATCCTCCCCCCGACGGAGGTGCGGCTGGAGAAGCACCGATCGGTCGGCATCGAGGTCCGCTCATCGGTGACATGGGTCGAGACATTGCTCATCCCGCTCGAACGAGCTCCGGACGGCGCCGCGCCGTATGTCCTGGGGATCCAGCGGGACGTCTCGGCGCTCATCCACACGCGCAACGAGAACGAGGCGGCGAAGCAGCAGATCGACTTCCAGCGCGACACGATCGCCTCCCTCGAGGCCGCGCGGAGGGAGATCGAGGCGCAAAGGATGACGATTCATGCGCTCTCGACGCCCGTGATCGAGGTCTGGGACGGCATCGTGACGCTGCCGCTGCTCGGGCACTTCGATGCTGAGCGCGTCAGCAGGATGACCTCGGAGCTGCTCGACGCGGTCGTGCGGACACAGGCCCGCTACGTCATCCTCGATCTCACCGGCATCGCCGTGATCGACACGGCCACGAGCGACCATCTCCTCCGGATCGTCGGCTCCGTGAGGCTCCTGGGTGCAACAGGGATCCTCGTGGGCATCCGGGCCGATGTCGCGCAGACGCTGGTCGGCCTCGGCGTCGGGCTCGACCACCTCCGCCTGTACCAGAATCTGCGCCAGGCATTGAAGGCATGCATGCGCGAACAGGGGCTCTTCTGACGCGGCGCGCGGCTCTACCCGCCGGCCTGGATGATCGTCCGCGAGGCGGTCGAGGACGACGGGAGCCGCGGTTATGCCATCCCGCGCGGCACGATCGCGCTCGGGCCGTCGGGCCGGGTGCCGGCGCGATTCGAGGCGCGGAGCTCCACGGGCGGCCATTGAATCCGAGCGACCACGACGGACGGGGAGCAACAGAGACGGTCGAGCAGAGGATGGTCGAGCAGAGGATGGATGAGAGCGAACCTCGTGGGCCATGGGAGATCGTGTTTGACGCCGGGCACCCCGTCTCTCATCTCACCATGGCCTGCGCCACGAGCCTCCGCGTGGCAACAGCAGCATCCAGCAGCTCAATCCGTGGCGGATCCCCCGGAGAAGCATCCTCCGCATGGGCCGGCGCCGTTTCGCCCTCTTCATCTGCGCGCTCCTCGCCGCCGCCGCCGGCCTTGGAAGGCACGTGGTCCGCGGCCGGGCCGCCACTCGGATCTTCGCATCGCCGACAGGATTTCGGCCCTCGGCTATCCGGTGACCGCGACGGCACAGGCGCGCAACGGCGCCGCGTACGACGGCCGGCCCGCGTGCTGCGGCAGCAAATCCTGCATTCCATCGCGACCGCGCTCGGGCGCTGATCCCGGGCGCCGCGATTCGGGCTCGACCTTGGAGCCCTGATCAGGAACATCGGCGATGCGGTCGAGCACATGGGTGGTGTGCCACGGCCGGCGTAACCGGCCACCGGCACCACCTGATGATGGGCTCGGTCGAGCCCGACGAGCCGGAGGCGCAGGAGCTCGCGGACAAGCTGCTCGCGCCGCTCGCGAGCTGGCGCGCGGGCCGAGCGGTCGGGGAGCCGCCCGGAAGAACGGCAAACCCGAGGGCGAGCCCGCGGCGCCTGTCCCCCTGCCTCCGTGTGCCACGGAGCGGACAGCGCCCGTGACTTGTGCCAGGCCGCCGTGGCCTGTGCCAGGTGACGGGCGCCGGCACTGGCTCAAACGCAAAGCATTGCGACACACCGGGGTCCGGACCCCTAGAGATCGCTCTGCAGAGCGTCTTCGGGAGCAAAAATGTGCCAAAATTCGCGTCTCGCATTGCATTTTTGTGCCAAGAGCCCTGCGAACGCCCTCGTTGTTGTGCCAGAAGGGGGGACCGGACCCCTCCAGACCGCAGAACAGAGCGTCCGCCGCCGCTCGGGGACGCCTCTCGTCGGGTCGCGGCGCACGACCTCTGCGGGATCCGATCGCCCGCGATGGATGTGCTCGACCGCGAGCGTCGGCCGGGGCGTGACCCACGGCGGCTCTCCGGTTCGCGCTCGGCGGGGTCCAGGTCTGGCGCGGCGCGGACGTCGGCGCGATCCTGGAGCCCGCCCCGTCCTTCGAACGCCCCGTGGCCTGTGCTAGCGTCCCGCGCCCGCGAAGGAGGCCCCTTGCACGCACCGAAGATTCTCCGGATCCGGATCGAGAAATTCCGGCGCATCCAGGAAGCGCTGGAGGTGGAGCTGACCACGCCGCGTGGCGATTCAGTGCAGCAGGCCGTCTTCGCCGGGCCCAACGGCTGCGGGAAAACCAGCGTGATCGAGGCGGTGCTCCTCGGCCTGGGGATGGGCCCGCTCATCGTGCGTGACCTCGAGCGCTCCCGCAGGGAAGAGCACTGGCGTGTCCTCGTCCCCGAAGGTGCCATCATCGAAGTAGACGTCGCCATCGACGGTGCGAATCCGACCACCTGGATCCGCACGGCGGACAAGCACGTCCACCGTCTTCCTGACGGCACGGAGGAGCCGATTCCTCCTCAGTGGTTGCAGTCTCTGGCCGTCGAGTACTTCTCTTCATGGCGCGCGCCGGAGCTGGTAGGCCCGATCAAGCCGCTCGTCGGGCGCGGCGGGCGTCCCATCGACAACGAGACCAACCGCCTGTGGCGGCTCAAGCAACGGATCAATGACGAGCGCGCGCGAGGGGGGTACAAGGGGACCCTGCCGGGGTTCGGAAGGGCGGATGCTTGGCTCAACCGGCTCAACGATGCGTGGAGTCGTTTCCACGGGGACGACGGCACCCACATCGACGCCCAGATCGTCGATCCGGACGATGAAGAGCTGCTCGCCGATCTCTTCGTGGTGACCGACGACGGGAGAAGGATCTGCTCCATCGACCAGATCAGCTCGGGCGAGATCGAGCTCCTCTCCTTTGCGGGCTGGATCATCCTCAACGACTGGAAGGGCGGCCTGCTCGTCATCGATGAGCCGGAGCTGCACCTGCATCCGCAGTGGCAGGCGACGATCCTCCCGGCCCTCCACGCGCTCGCCCCGGACGTGCAGATCCTCGTTGCCTCGCACGCCGATGCGGTTTGGGATCAGACGGCCAGCTACGCGCGCTTCCTCCTCGTGCCGGATACGGATCCCCGCTCGCGCGCATGGCGCGAAGCGCAGCCCCTTCCGTGCACGCAAGAGGCGTCATGAAGCCGTCGTCGGACGTGACGGGCCTGTACCGAAATTTCCCGGCCTATCTCTGGGTCGAGGACGAGGAGACGCGCACGTACCTCCAGACGGCGTGGGAAGGCGAGTTGCACATCAAGGTCCTCGTCGCCGGTGGTCACGGGCACCTCCACGCCGTCGTGAATGCCGCACGAAATGACTACAATACGCACGTCTTTGGCTTTCGCGATCGAGACTTCGGCGGTTCCAATCGGGCTCGGTGGAACGAGGACGCGGTGGTGGTCCTGACGGCGGATGTCGTCGAGATCGAGAACCTCCTCCTCGACCCGGATGCCATCGCTGCTTGCCAGGTCAACACGTCGGGCCTCAACGCAGCGCAGGTCGAGCAGGAGCTCACGATGCTCGCGACGCCGCTCACCTGGTGGATGAGCTGCCGCCGTACGATCACCGAGATCCGCGATGCGGTGGTCGACGATTTTCTCGAACATCCGCGGAGGGATCGCGTCAAATCGCAAGGGGACGCTGAGGCTGCTATCACCGGTAGCCTCTGGTGGGCGCGGGTCCTGCCCACGCTCCAGCCGGACTGGGGCAACGTGGCCACGATCGCGAGGAAGCTCACGGATCACGAGGCCAGCTACCGCGCGATGCTGAGCACCGGCGCCTGGAGGCAGGAGTTCTCCGGGAAGGAGATCCTCCGCGACCTCACGACCAGGATCTGGACCAGAAAGCGTCCGAAAGACCCCGAATGTCGGATCACGTTCGTCCAGGAGATCGCCAGAGCTCAGCTCGATCTGAATCGGGTACCGCAGGAGATCCGCGAGCTGCGAACCGCAATCCGGCGTCGCATCGGTCACCGAGCACAGGTTCTCGTTCGGCGGACCTACGCGGGTTTGACCTCCACGCACCCGCCTCCCCACGTGTCAGAGAGCTCGCCGCGCCATCTGATCCTCTTCCGGAGGATCCGTCGACCATTGGCGTGATCTCGCGGAGACACCCTGTCGTATCGGCGCCGCAGCGGCCAGCCGGCCGCTCGTCGAGAGATCTCGGATCTCAACCGAGCAGCGCCTCGAGCGCGCCCCTCGCCCGGAGGTCGGTGAAGCTGTGGGTCGGGGCGCATGCGGCGAGCTCTGCGAGGGCGTAGGTGCCGGTGGCCACGGCGAGCGACTCGGCGCCGATCGCCCGGGCCGCCGCGATGTCCTTCGGGGTGTCGCCGATGACGACGACGCGGCACGCCTCGAGCGGCGCCTCGAGCATCGCCGCCCCGCGCGCCGCGCCGATGCGCAGGAGCTCGTCGCGGCGCTCGTGATCGCAGCCGAAGCCGCCGAACGCGAACCGCTCGTAGATGCCGACCCGGGTGAGCTTCGCCTGCGCCCCGGCGCGGACGTTCCCCGTGCCGAGGCCGATGGCGCACTTCGCGCGCCGGGCGGCGGCGTCGAGCGCCTCGATGACGCCGGCGTGGACCCGGGTGTCGCCGGCGAGCGACATCTCCTGCGCGAGGATCTCGACGTAGATCGCGAGGAGCGCGTCGATGGCGTCCTCCGTGGCCTCGCGCCCGACCGTCTCGAGCCCTGTCCGGATGATGGCCCGGTCGGTCATGCCCGCAAACGAGAACGCCTCGCACGCGTCGCGCCTGTCGGCGTACCGGGCGAACGCGCGCTCCATGGCGCGCCGGCCTGCGCCGCCGGTGGAGAGAAGGGTGCCGTCGATGTCCCAGAGGAGCACGGTGGGGCGCATGTCCCCATGGTATAGACCGGCGCCGGCTCAGGGCGAGCGCGGAAGGGCGGCGGGCGCGACGGCCTCGTTGCGGCCTCGACAGGCGGCTGGGCCGGGGACCGGGCGTCCAGCCAGCGGCGCGCCGGTCCGCCCGATCGCGGCGCGGCTGTAACGTCGGCGCGTGGCTTCCGGCGGCTGGTTGAGGGGCCGCTGCGTCGGCCGCCCTGCGCCAGCTTATCCAGTCTGGGAATTTCTGGAGCGTCGGCTCACGCCGTCGGCTCACCCAGGTTGAGGCGGAGCCGCCAGCTCCGCCAGCTCACCCAGGTTGAGGCGAAGGCGCCAGCTCACCCAGGTTGAGGAGCGGCGGAGGCGCCAGCTCCGCCAGCTCACCCAGGTTGAGGCGCCAGCTCACCCAGGTTGAGGAGCGGCGTCGCGTCGGCTGACCCAGGTTGAGGATTTTTGGAGCCTTAGCTCATCGAGCGCGAGAAATTTATCTCGATCGATGCAATGCAACGCAACGTGCTCGTGCTGGTGTCCAGCCTACATATTGAGTGGTTCGAACGCAGCTGTTCGGTGATCTCGGGCGTCAGCTGGCCCAGGTTGAGAACAGGGTCAAAATTTTGGAGCAAAATCTCACCTGGTGTGAGAATTTTTTGTTCGATAAACGCAATGCGTGTTGCTGATCCTGGCGCGTTCTTGTCGTGTCGTTCGTCCTCACATCTTCTGTTGGTGTCGAGCGTTTCGAGCGCACCCGCGCGGTGATCTCTGGTAGGAGAGGCGCTGGAAATCGAGAGAGCGCGTTGCTCGAGCTCTCGTGCCAGGTCCTCGACCCTGAGCCCGAGGCGCGCCGTGCCTGCGGCGCCCTCGCGAGCTCCGCTGGGCGCCCTCGCCGCGCGGAGGCCTCCCGGAAGACAAGACCATGCGACGCCCGCTTTTCAGCCCGATCACCGCGGTCCTGCTGCTGCTCACCTGCCCAGGGCCGGCGGCGGCAGCGCCGCTCCCGCGGCGGCCGCCGCCTACCGGGCCGGAGCGGGAGATGCTCGACGAGGCGAAGCGGCTCCTGGACGAGGGGAGGCTCGCGGACGCGCGCGACATTCACCTGACGCTGTGGGGGCTCACGAAGAGCGCCTCCGACGCGTTCCGGGTGGGGATGCTGTCGTTCAGGCTGCACGACTTCGAGAGGGCGGCGGAGTTTCTCTCGATCTATTTCGACATGGTCGGCACCCCCGACGCCCCGAAGATCTGGGTGCCGCCAGGCTTCAAGGAGAGCTACGAGCTGGCGCGGGCCGACTTCGCGGAAGCACGGCGGCATGTCGGCGCGCTCGACGTGCGCGTGAGCGAGCCCGGCGCTGCCGTGCTCGTGGACGGGCGGCAGGTCGGTGTGTCCCCGCTCCCGCGACCCGTGTACGTCGCACCCGGCCAGCACCGGGTGGGCGGACATCGCGCCGGGGAGCAGATCGAGACCACGGCCGGCGTCGATGCGGGCGGCGAGAGGACCGTCTGGCTGGTGTTCACGCGCGCCCGACCCGAGGCGCCCGCGTGTCCGCCGGCGAGCAAGGTGGTTACCTACCCGGTAGCGGCGCTTCCTCCTTCCACGGGCGGCCCCGCACTCCGGTGGTGGACCGTGGGCGCGCTCGCGGCCTCATCGGCCGCCCTTGCCGCCGTCGGGGGCGTCTCGGTCCTTGAGTCCAACGACGCTGCCGAGGAGCGGGACGCCGCCTTCGTCCGGGCGCAGTGGGAGGTCTTCCATTGCCGGCCGGGGCTCCCTGCCTGCGACGCCTATGCCGATGCCGATGGGCGCACGAAGACGTTCACGGCCCTGTCCGTTGGCGCCTTCGTCGGTGCGGCTCTTGCGGCCGGCGGCGCCGTGGCCTCGGGGTTCCATCTCGCGCCACAGGCAAAGGTCCGCGTAGGGGCCCTGGGGACCGCCCCGGGCGTGGGGCTCTCGTTCTCGTGGTAGCGCCCGACCCCCGCAGAAGCGTGCTCCCAGGCAGAGAGCCGACCTCATTTTATGAATGCGAGTTCATTTTTGGTGGAGAATTTGAAGGCGCTGATCGCAATCAGAGCTGCGCACGTCGTTCGACCTCTGGCTCGGATCTCCGGGCTCCCCTGGACGAGGTGGTCTGATATCATCGCGCCAATGTCGAAGCGGTGGCTGTGTGCCTCCGGCACGGTGTTCCTGGGCGGCTCTCTCTGGGCGGCCTGCGGCGTGTGCGAGGACGGCGTGTGCCGCGAGGCAACGTGTAGCGATGGAGTGATGAACGGCGACGAGGCCGGTCTCGACTGCGGCGGCCCGTGCGCCGCATGCCCCCTGTAAATCGCCGCGCCAGACATCTGGCACGAGGGATTATGAAGAGACAGAGACTCTTCGCTGCGGTGCCCGCGGCGCTCGTCGTCGTGTCACGATGGCTCGCCGGCTCGGACACTCCGCCGCCTTCCTAATACGGCGCCGGAGTGAAGACGCATCGCGGATTGTGGTTATGGTTGATGCCCGTGCGCGGACGGCTACGCGTGTCGGTTCAACGAGAACTGTAAGGGTGGCATTGCTCCGCTGTGCGTGTCAACTGGGCACTTGCAGCGACGACCGGCGGAATGGCCCTGATCCGAAGGAGGAGAGATTCGCTGCAATCCAGCCGCGAAGGAGGAGGGGCCTCCCCTGAGCAAAACTGGCGGCGCAGACGTCTCTTACAAACAATTCCGAGGGTGGAGGAAATCATGCGCGACATCATGTGGCTGGCTTTGATCACCGTCCTGGGCCTTTGCGGGGCAGCGTGTGGGCCGGACGAGTACCGGCCCCTTGCGGAGGACGAGGCGGTCGTCATCCGGGTCTACGGATACAACGTGCCGATCGTCCGCGATGGAGTCGAATACCTGGGCGAAGCGGAGGCCTACGTTACGAAGCTGGGCGCCAGCAGCGCGTTCGGCGTCCGAGACCCCGGCGACGGGGAGTACCTCCCCGACAGGTTCGTCGTGAGCAACGGCGCGGAGGAGGCGGAGCTCGCCTGCTTCTGGTGGCATGACAGCTATCCGGAGGACGACCTCATCGCCGCCAAGTGCCGCGGCTATCTCAAGCACGCCGAGCCGGGCCGCGCGATCCGCGCCCGGTTCAACGACCTCGACGGCTGGGAGATCGTGATGCCCGAGCTCTCGGAGCTCACGTCTCCCGAGCCGGAGAGCGTGTTCAGCCTCGGCTCCGGTGAGGATCTCGTGCTGGCGTGGGAGCCGCTGGGCAAGGACGACATGATGAGGTGGTCCATCGGACCTGTCAGCTTCGATGAGCCGGGTCCCTGTCTGGACGACGTATCCTGGGTCGACTCGTCGGGGGAGGTGGACGACACCGGCTCGTTCACCGTTCCCGAAGGCTCGTACCCCACCGGGCTCCCCGCCGAAGGGTGTCAGGCCTTCGTGCGCTTGAGCCGCGGTCGGGACGGGACCATCGATCCTGCCGCCCCGGCGGGCGTGATGTTCGGTATGCAGATCTACAAGATGCGGATGACGCTGGAGCCGTAGCTCCGTCCGGCAGGCGCGCGCGGCTCGGGCCCGCCAGATCTTCGCCGGCCTTTCGCTGGCGCAGCGCAGGGAAGAGCTCCTTACTATCCAGCCGCCTGCTCGGCGGAGAGCCCCGGCGCTCGCCTCCTGCTTCGGCCGATGTCATCATGGCGCTCGTGCCCCTGGCGCCGGCGATCCAGCGAGAAGACCTTGTGGGCGGAGGCCGAGCGATCTTTTGCTGCCGGCAGCCCTCACCGGTGCAGCCGGTCATGCGGGCGTCCGTGACCCACGCCTTCGCCGCGCTGGCGTTCTACACGAGCGGCGCTTCTCGGATCGATCAGCGCGGTCGATGGCACGTCGAGGCTGGAGACGTCCTCCTCGTGCCGGCCGGACAGCCGCACCGCTCGATCGAGAAGGCAGCCCCGGACTGGATCGGCGTTGGCTTCTGTGTCCCCTGCTTGGCCGCCGAGGAGGCGGGCAGCTTGCTCGAGCCGTTCGAGCGCGTGCGCTCCGGCGCGTCCCCCGTCGTTCGGGTGCCCGCGGATCGTCACGCGCACATCGACATGCTCCTCCGCGAGCTCATGCGCGCGACGGAATCGGGCGATGGCGGCGCTCCTGACGTCGTCCAGCGGAGCCTCCTTGTTCTCATCCTCAACGAGGTTCGGCAGGCCGCGCGCTCGCAACACCCTGCCTCGCCATCGCCGGGAGTCGTCGTCGATGCCCTTCGCTTCATCGAGCGAAACTGCCTTCGGCCGCTCTCGCTCAAGGACGTCGCGCGATCGGTCGGGCGGAGCCCGGCGTACGTGACGACGGCGCTCTCTCGGGCGACGGGCCGGAGCGCGGTCGAGTGGATCGTGGCTGGGAGAATGGCGGAGGCTCGCCGCATCCTCCTCCACTCCGACGAGAGGGTCGAGCTCGTCGCCGAGCGCGTCGGCTACGCGGACGCGACGCACTTCATCCGTATGTTCCGTAGAGAGCACGGGGCGACGCCGGCGGCGTGGCGCGCCGAAGCGCAGAGCAAGGGCGGCACGCTCACCCAGGAGACGGTGTCCGGCCGCACACGCTGAAGACGAGGTCGCCGACGAAGGTGGCATTGGCCTTCGTCCGTTCGGCGGCGAGCCGTTCTTCCAGGGTGTCCACGTCGATCTCGGCTTCCGACGCCACGCCTTGCTGGACGATCCGCGGGAGCATCGCGCGAACGATGAACGCGAGCTGATGCTCGATCCTCGGCGTCTGCACGATGGCCTCGGCCCTCACGAGCTGCACGGTCAGGCCCGCCTCTTCAAAGACGCTCGGCATCTGGAATCCCATGTGGAGGCTCGCGCCCTCACGCTCGACGGTCCGCCAGATCCACTGGTGCACCTGGCGGTGCAGATCCATGGGCACGAGGCTGCCCTGGCCCATCGTCGCGTCGTTCTCCTGAAGCAGGATCAGGCCGCCGGCGCGCACGGCTCCGGCCATGGCACGGACCGCGGCGACAGGATCCGGCTGGTACATGAGCACCCTCCGGCCGACGGCGGCATCGAAGCGCTCGGCGGCGGGGGAGAGCGCGCCGAGGTCCCGCTCTTCGAAGGCGACGCAGCGGAGTCCCAGCTCGGCGGCTCGCCGGCGAGCGACCGCGATCGGCGCCGGATCACGGTCTACCCCGAGCACGCAACCCCCTTCGCCGACGATGCGGGCGACCATGAGGCTCACGTCGCCTCGACCGCACCCCACGTCGAGGACGCGCATGCCGGGAGCGATGCCGGCATCGCGCAGAAATCGTTCGGTCATGTCGTTGACCAGGTCTGTCATCGTCGACTCCGCCAGCTCGTGTCAGCTCGCCCGTCGTTGCTGGTTTCACGCCGGGCTCGTGGGTCAGCATCCCTGCTGTCTGCGGGACTGTACGCAGTGTCTGTCCTGTGCGGCAGTGCGTGTCTTTGTGCTGGATCGGCGTGGTTTGCGATCGGTGGGCGGCGGAAGTCCCGGGCGCCCGTCGCGACCGCCGCGGTGCGCGCCGCCGGCCAGATCGGGCCGCGCGTACCGTGCTTCCCGGCGCCCCGCCGCTGCGCGGGCCCCGCTCCGCGGCCTGTGGCCGGCGTGACGCTGCCCGGTCACCCCCGCTCGGCCCCGCGCACAGCGGCTCGAGTTGCGCTACTCCTCCACCTAGATGGTGCTCCAACCGATTCGCGTGGCCGCGCTCGCCCTGGTGGCGGCGCTTGTCTTCCTCGGATCTCCTGCGTGCAAGAAGGGCGGGGAGGCCTCGCCCGAGCAGGGGCGCAAGCCCGCGAAGCAGGGGCTCAGCTTCCCGGTCGAGGTCGTGCCCGTCGCGGCGGAGCGCGTCGAGTACGCCGTGCCGGCCGTCGGGGCGGTCGAGGCGTTCGAGCAGGTGCAGCTCACCGCGCGCGTCGCCGGCGTCGTCGAGGCGGTGCGGTTCATGGAGGGCGCCGAGGTCAAGGCAGGGCAGGTGCTCGTCGAGATCGACCCGGCCCGGTACAACCTCGCCGTCCGCGCGGCGCGCGCGACGCTCGATCGGGTGACCGCCACCCAGGCCGAGGCCGCCGCGGGGCTCGAGCGGCGAGAGGCCGAGGGCGCCGACGGCGTCTTCAGCAAGGAAGACGTCGCGTCCTGGCGCTCGAGGGCGGCGACGACCGCCGCGCAGGTCGCCGAGGCGAAGGTCGCCGTCGACCAGGCGCTCCTGAACCTGCGCGACGCCTACGTGCGCGCCCCCATCCAGGGGAAGATCCAGACGCGCACCGTGCAGACCGGCCAGCACGTGCCCGTCGGCACCGTGCTCGCGACGCTCCTGCGCCGCGACCCGCTCCTGCTCCGCTTCCAGATCCCCGCCGCCGACGCCCCGCGGGTCAGGCCCGACATGGAGGCGCGCTTCACGGTGAAGGGCGACGCGCGGACCTACAGCGCCAGGCTGACGCACGTCGCCGACGCGGCGGATCCGGCGACGCGCATGGTCGCCGTGACCGGCGAGGTGCAGGGCGAGGGCAAGGAGCTGCTCCGCCCGGGGACCTTCGCCGAGGTGACCGTGCCCGTGGGCGCGAGCGGCGACGCCCCGGTCATCCCACTCACGTCCGTGCGACCGAGCGAGCGGGGGTTCCTCGCGTACGTGGTCGACGGCACCACCGCGCGCGAGCGCGTGCTCTCGCTGGGCCTGCGCACGCCCGACGGGCGCGTCGAGGTCAAGTCGGGCCTCTCCGTGGGAGAGCTCCTCGTGGCGCGCGGCGCGGAGGCGCTGCGCGAGGGGGCGCAGGTCCGCATCGCGGCGCCCGGCAGCGTGCCGGGAGGCCAGGCCGCGGGGCGCCACCCCGAGGGAGGCGCAGACGCCAGCGCGTCCGCGGCCGGCGCGTCGCCGCCTGCCGCCTCGTCCGGCGCGTCGCCGCCCGCCGCCTCGTCCGGCGCGTCGCCGCTGACCGCTCCCGCCAGCTCGTCACGGAGCGTGCCGTGAGCCTCACCGAAGCCTGCCTCAGGAAGCCGGTCTTCGCGTGGATGCTGATGGCCGCGACCATCGTCTTCGGCCTCGTCGCCGTGTCGCGCATCGGCATCAGCCAGTTCCCCGACGTCGATTTCCCCACCATCACCATCTCCGCCACGCTGGAGGGCGCCGCCCCCGAGATCATGGAGCACGACGTGGTCGAGCCGCTCGAGGAGGCGGCCGTCCAGGTCGAGGGGATCCGATCGATCACGTCGACGTCGCGCCAGGGGAGCGCCTCGGTCACCATCGAGCTCGACCTGTCGCGCGACGTCGACGTCGCGCTCCAGGACGTTCAGACGAAGATCTCCCAGGCGCAGCGGCGGCTGCCGCTCGACCTCGACCCGCCCGTCGTCTCCAAGACGAACCCGGAGGACCAGCCGATCATGTGGGTCGGTCTCTCCGGCCCCTTCTCTCCCCAGCTCGTCGCCGACATCGCGCGTTACCGGCTGAAGGAGAAGCTCCAGACGGTGCCCGGCGTCGGAGAGCTCACGCTCGGCGGCTACCTCGAGCGCAACGTCCGCATCTGGATCGACGCCGATCGACTCGCGGCGAGGGGGCTCACCGTCGCCGACGTCACCGAGGCGCTGCGCCGCCAGCACATCGAGCTCCCCGCCGGTCGCATCGAGACCGAAGGGCGGGAGCTCAACGTGCGGGTGATGGGGGAGGCGCTCGATCTCGCGACCTTCAAGCGGATCGTCCTCCGCCAGGGCGATCCCGGCGCGGCCGCCCAGCCGGGCGCGGCCGCCCAGGCGGCAGGGCCGCCGTCGTCGGCGCGCGCCACGGTGTACCTGGAGGACGTCGCGCTGGTCGAGGACGGCTTCGAGGACGTCCGCCGCCTCGCCCGGGTGAACGGGGAGCCGGCCCAGGGCCTCGGCGTGAGGAAGCAGCGCGGCTCGAACGCGGTCGAGGTCGCCCGGGGGGTCCGGGCCGCGCTTGCCGAGGTCCAGAAGTCCCTGCCCGAGGGGATGGAGGTCGGCGTGAACTTCGACTCGACGAAGTTCATCGAGGAGTCGGTCCACGAGATCGAGCTCGAGCTCGGCATGGCCATCGCGCTCACGGCCCTCGTCTGCTGGATGTTCCTCGGCTCGCTCTCGAGCACGCTCAACGTCGTCCTGGCCATCCCGATGTCGCTGCTCGGCACGGTCGCCGCGATCTACTTCCTCGGCTTCACGCTGAACACCTTCACGCTGCTCGGGCTCTCGCTCGCCGTCGGCATCGTCGTCGACGACGCGATCATGGTGCTCGAGAACATCCACCGGCACGCCGAAGGGGGGAAGGACCGCGTCCGCGCCGCCCGCGAGGGCACGGCCGAGATCACCTTCGCGGCGCTCGCCGCGACGCTCGCCGTCGTCGCGATCTTCCTCCCGATCATCTTCATGGAGGGGGTGGTCGGCCGGTTCTTCCTCCAGTTCGGCGTGACCCTCTGCATCGCCGTGCTCCTCTCGTACCTCGAGGCGATCACCCTCGCGCCCGCCCGCTGCGCGCAGATCCTCGACGTCTCGCGCGAGGGCCGGGGCCGCCTCGGGCGGCTCGTCGATCGCGGCTTCGAGGCGCTCTCCCGCGGCTATGGCTGGCTGCTCGCCCGGGCGCTCCGGTTCCCGGTCGCGGTCGTCCTGCTCGGCGCGATCCTCTTCGCCGGCGCGATCGTCGCCATGCAGCGCCTCCCGACGGAGTTCGTCCCGTCGCAGGACCAGGGGCGGCTCCTTGTCCGCCTGCAGACGGCGGTCGGCTCGGACATCGAGGAGACCGACCGGCTCTTCCGCCGCGCCGAGGCGGCCGTGGGCGCGAACCCGGCGGTGGAGCGGGTCTTCGCCGTCGTCGGCGGCTTCGGCGGAGGGGGCGGCGTCAACACGGGCATGCTGTTCGTCACGATGAAGCCGGCGGACGAGCGGGCGCTCTCGCAGGCCGACCTCCAGAGCGCGCTGCGCAAGGAGCTGAACGGCTACCCCGGCCTGCGCGCCGTGGTCCAGGACCTCTCGCAGTCGGGCTTCACGGCCCAGCGCGGGTTCCCTGTCGAGTTCTCGATCCGCGGCCCCGACTGGGACGAGCTCACGAAGCACAGCGAGCGCATCCGGGCCGAGCTCGCGCAGAGCGGCCTCGTCGTGGATCTCGACTCCGACTATCAGCTCGGCATGCCCGAGCTCCGCATCGTGCCCGACCGGGCGCGGGCCGCGGATCTCGGCGTGAGCGTCGAGGCCATCGCGACGACGCTGAACACGCTGATCGGCGGCGGGCGCGTCGCCAAGTACAACGACAGCGGGCGCCGCATCGACGTCCGCGCGCGCCTGCTCGCGGAGCAGCGGAGCCGGCCCGAGGATCTCGCGCGCATCCAGGTGAGGAGCGCGTCGGGCGCGCTGGTCCCGCTGACGTCGGTCGTCACCTACGACGAGCGCCCCGCGCTCCAGGCGATCACGCGGCGCGACCGCGAGCGCGCGATCTCGGTGTTCGGCAACGTCGCGCCGGGGCGCTCGCAGGGCGAGGCGGTGGCCCGCGTCGAGGAGCTCGGCCGGGACCTGCCGGCCGGCTACCGCCTGGTGCTGGGCGGCGCGAGCGTGACGTTCCGCGAGTCGATGGGCGGGCTCCTCTTCGCGCTGGTGCTCGGGATCCTCGTCGCTTACATGGTGCTCGCGTCCCAGTTCAACTCGTTCCTGCACCCGGTCACGGTGCTGACGATCCTGCCGCTGTCGATCGCGGGCGCCGCCTTCGCGCTGCTGCTGACGGGGCACACGCTCAACATCTTCAGCATGATCGGGATCCTCCTGCTCATGGGGATCGTGAAGAAGAACTCGATCATCCTCGTGGATCACGCGATCGAGGTGAGGCGCGGGCACGGCGAGGGGGCAGGGGAGGTGATGGACGCCCGCGAGGCGATGCTCCGCGCCGGCCCGGTGCGGCTGCGCCCCATTCTGATGACCTCGATCGCGACGCTGATGGCCGCTGTCCCGTCGGCGCTGGCGCTCGGCCCCGGCGCCGAGATCCGGGCTCCGATGGCCGCCGCGGTGATCGGCGGCCTCGTCGTCTCGACGGCGCTCAGCCTCCTCGTCGTGCCGGCGTTCTACGTGGTCGCGGACGACCTGCGGGCGCGCCTTGCGCGGCTCCGGCGGTCTGGCGCCACGGCCGCCACGGGCTCACTTGGGGCCCTGGATCGGTGACCAGTCGGGGGGCGGGTTGAAGGCGAGGTCGATGAGCGATCCGAACGCCTCGCTCGTCAGGACGGTGGCTCCCGCTTCCACGTCGCCGCCCGCGACGAGCTCGGCCTTGGCGATCGCCGCCGCCGAACCGACCTTGGAGGGCAACCACAGGTTCCCCTGCTGATCGAAGGCGATGCTCTCCGGAAGCGCCAGCACCCCCACGCCGAGTTGAACCTCCGGGGTGAGCTCCGCGGAGGCTCCGAGATCGCCGGGCTCGAACTTTGCGATGGTGTTCGAGCTCCAGTAACCCACCCAGAGCGCGCCCTGCTCGTCGAACGCGAGCCCTGTCGGCTGGCTCAGCGGCCCGATCACCGGCGCGGGGGTGAGCGCCTTCAGCACCACGTCGGCGGGATCCCCGCCGTCCGCGGCGAGCCGCTCGGCCGCGTACATCAGCACCGCGTCCTGCTCGGCGCTCGCCACCCACAGGTTGCCCGATCCGTCGAACGCGAGCGCTTGAACGTTCTCGATCTCGTCTCCGGTGATGGTCACGGAGGGCTCCACCGCGCCGGAGCCTTCGAGATCGGCCGCGTCGATCCTCAGCAAATGATCGCGGATCCCGACCCAGAGGTTGCCGTCGGCGTCGAACGCGAGGCCGCCCGCGGCGCAGGGGATGACGCCCGCGCACGCCTCGGACACATCGAGCACGCGGTCAGGGGCGGCCTCGCTGCTCTCGCCCAGCGTGTCGACGAGCCGCACGGTGATCTGGCCCGCGTTGGCCGAGACCCACAGGTTGCCGGCCCCGTCGAACGCGATCGCGCCCTGGTTGATGATCGCCGCGCTCCCCTGGAACGCGACGCTCGGCGAGACCTCGCCCGACTCGAGCAGCGCCTCGCCGTCGAGCGCGCCGACCAGCTGGTCGCCGTTCTGCGCGGTGAACCAGAGTTTGTGGCTCCCGGGCGTGAGCTCGTAGTTGAAGGTGACCTCGGTGGTCGCGCCGTCGGCGACGCAGGCGCTCTGCTCCGGGTCTTCGGGCCGATAGACGAAGCCGACGCGTTCGCCGTCCGGGTAGTCGGCCACGCTGCTTGCGCGCAGCGTGTACTCACCCGCCGGCGTGTCGAGGGACGCGCTCGAGACCACGCGCTCGTCCGGCACTCCGGGCGAGGTCACGGCGACGTCTCCAGTGTCGTTCGGGCTCACGATCTCGACGTCGAGCGTCCCGTCGCCTTCGGCTTCGCACGCCGCGCCACCACCTGCGCCGCCACCGCCATCACCCCCCGCACCCGCCTCCGACGGGTGGTCGTCGTTGTCCCCACAGCCCACGGAAATCAATGCCGCAAGCAGAACCCAGGAAAGTCGTCTCATGGGGCATGAGTCTAGGAACCCCGGGCAAGCACGGCAAAGCGCGTGTGGTCCCCGGACGCTCGCGCGCCGGGGCGCTCGCTGGGCGAGGCGGTGGCCCGCGTCGAGGAATTCGGCCTGGACCTGCCGGACGGCTACCGCCTGGTGCTCAGGCATACGCGATCCGGGAGCTGCCGGTCACGTTGGAGATCGCGACGTCGGCGCCCGAAGTTGCGGTATCGCATGCGGATCCGTGCGACCGGATCATCATCGCCACCGCGCAGGTGCACAATATCCCAGTGATGACTTCGGACCACCTGATCGCAGAGTGCGCGGAGAGTAACGTCCTCTGGTGATCGACCGAGGGGTCTCTCCGCCCAATGAGGCGCAAAGGCAGGTTGCGCTCGTCGTACACCGTCGTCCGGCCGAGACGAGCCCCTCGACATCCCGCTCTACAGGCAACTAGCGTGCGCCAAGGCCGGTGAACGACCCCATGACCCCTCCCCAGAACCCCCTCCTCAACGACCGCGACGTCGAGTTCCTCCTCTACGAGGTGCTCGACGCGACGCGCCTCTGCGAGCTCCCCTATTTCGCCGATCACGCGCGCGACACGTTCGATCTCTACCTCCAGAGCTGCCGGCGGTTCGCGCGGGAGGTGCTGTTCCCGACCTACAGGCCGGTCGACGAGGCGCCGCCGCGCTTCGAGGGGGGCGCCATCACGGTGCACCCCGCCGTCAGGCGGGTCTTCCGGCCGATGGTCGAGCTCGGGGTGCTCACCGCGGCGCGGCCGGCCGCGGTGGGGGGCCAGCAGCTTCCGCTCGTCGTCGCCACGCTCGCGGGGGCCTACCTGCAGGCGGCGAACCTGAGCGCGTGCGGCTACCTCAGCCTGACGGCCGGCGCGGCGCACCTCATCGAGACGTTCGGTGACGACGCCCTGCGGTCCGCCTTCATGACCCGGATGTACGCCGGCGAGTGGACCGGGACCATGGCGCTCACCGAGCCCCAGGCCGGCTCGAGCCTCGCCGACGTCCAGGCGAGCGCGGTGAAGACCGACGCGGGCCACTACCTCGTCCGCGGGTCGAAGATCTTCATCTCGGGCGGCGACCACGACCTCACCGAGAACATCGTCCACCTCACGCTCGCGCGCATCGAGGGCGCGCCTCGGGGCATCAAGGGCGTGAGCCTGTTCGCCGTGCCCAAGCGGCGGCCCGAGGGCGGGCAGCTCGTCCCGAACGACGTCGAGGTCGCCGGCATGATCCACAAGCTCGGCTGGCGCGGGCTCCCCAGCCTGTCGCTCAGCTTCGGCGAGAAGGGGGACTGCCACGGCTACCTCGTGGGCAGCCCCCACCAGGGCGTCGCCTGCATGTTCCAGATGATGAACGAGGCCCGCATCCTGGTCGGCGCGAACGCCGTGGCGACCGCCTCCGCGGCCTACCACGAGGCGCTCGGCTACGCGCTCGTCCGGCCGCAGGGCCGGCCGCTCGGCGCGAGGGACCCGGGGGCGCCGCAGGTGCCCATCATCGAGCACGCCGACGTGCGCCGGATGCTGCTCCGGCAGAAGGCCATCGTCGAGGGCGGCCTCGCGCTCGTCTCCACGACCGCGCTGTACGCCGATCTCGCGGCGCACGCCGCGGACGCGGCGGAGCGGGAGCGCGCCCAGCGGCTCCTCGACCTGCTCACCCCTATCGCCAAGACCTTCCCCGCCGAGAAGGGCTTCGAGTCGAACGCCCTCGCGCTCCAGGTCCACGGCGGCTACGGCTACTCGAGCGAGTACCTCCCGGAGGCGTGGCTCCGGGATCAGAAGCTCAACTCGATCCACGAGGGCACGACGGGGATCCAGGGCCTGGACCTGCTCGGCCGCAAGGTCGTGGCCGGGAACGGCGCCGCGCTCATCGCGCTCGGCGGCGAGATCCGGCTGACGATCGCCCGGGCGCAGCGGGCCGGCGTCGAGCCCGCGTGGGGCGAGCGCCTCGGCGCGGCGCTCGCGCTGCTCGGCGAGGTGACGGTGCAGCTCGCCGAGGCGGGGATGCGCGGCGACACCGAGCGGATGCTGCGGCACAGCGCGGATTACATGGAGCTCGTCTCCGTGGTCGTGGTGGCCTGGCAATGGCTCGCGATGGCCGCGGCCGCCCGCGAAGGGCTCGCCAGGGGCGCCGCTCCGGCCGACTTCTACGAAGGCAAGCTCTGCGCGGCGCAGTACTGGCTCTCGACGGAGCTGCCCCGGGTCGAGGTGCTCGCCGCGCTCTGCCGCTCCGGCGAGGACTCGTACGCCAGGATGCAACCCGGGTGGTTCTGAGGCGGGCGCACGGCCCCCGGCCTCCTCGGCACCCCGGGTGGTTCCGAGGCGGCGGCGGTCCCCCGGCTTCCTCGCCGCTCCGACGGTCCGCCGGCGTCTCGTTGGTGAGTTCGCTCACGGCCGGCGGTGCCGGCGGATCGCTCGGGGACGAAGCAGATCGGCTGCTCCGGATCGCTGACCGGCTGCTCCAGGTATGTCCTTGGAGCAACATCTTGGAGAGCTTACCTTGTTCCGGCCGGGTGCTTACGCTACCTGATTGACGCCACCTTCAGGGGTGGCCGGACAAGGGCAGGGCAGCGGGCTACCCAGGCGCGCTCCTTGCTTGACAGGCGACCCAGGATTCCTCCACCAGGAGAGCGAGATGCACGTCCCGACGACGGCGATCCGGCCTCAGCTCGATATTCGCGCCCAGGCGCCCGTGCCCACGAAGCACGGCGTCTTTCAGATGTTGGTGTTCCACTTCGGTGGGACGACGAGCCCCGACCAGGGGCTGTCTCCCGATCACGTCGCGCTCGTCATGGGCGACGTGCGCGGCCGCTCGGACGTGACCCTGCGCGTCCACTCCGAGTGCCTCACGAGCGAGGTGTTCGGCTCCCTCAAGTGCGATTGCCGCGAGCAGCTCGAGGCGGCCCAGGCCGAGATCGGGCGCCGCGGGCTCGGCGTGGTGCTCTACCTCCGGCAGGAGGGGCGCGGCATCGGGCTCGCCAACAAGATCCGGGCGTACCAGCTCCAGGCGTTCGGCCACGACACGGTCGACGCGAACCGCATCCTCGGCCTGCCGGACGACGCCCGCGGCTACGAGCCCGCGGCCGCGATGATCGAGCACCTCGGCATCGAGTCGATCCGGCTCCTCACGAACAACCCCGACAAGGTCGACGCGCTCCGCGCGCTCGGCGTCCGGATCGCCTCGCGCTCGGCGGCCATCGTCCCGGCCAACCCGTTCTCCGCGCCCTACCTCGAGGCGAAGCGCCTCCGGATGGGCCACGTCATCCCGTCGCTGCGGGACGGCGAGGGCGCCGCGGTCGGCGACGCCGAGTAGCCGGCCTGATTTCAGCCCCGCCGCAGCGCCACGGCCGCGGCGCGCTCGAGCACGCGGAACGTGAAGCTCTCGGTGAGGAAGAGCTCGACGACCTGTCTGTCGTGCCCGTCGTAGCCGATGGACAGGTCTTCCCCCACGGTCAGCTCGAAGTCGCCGCCTCGCGTGCTCAGGAGCACGCCGCCTTCGAGCGCGGGCGCCCACACGATCGGCCCGTCGATCAGCTGGCCCTCGATGTGCTTGCGGAGCGGATAGCCGTCCTCCGCGGCCGCGGCCAGCTCGTCGTACGCCTTCGGGCCCAGCGCGAGCGCATAAGGACCGTCGACGCCCGCGGCGCGGAGCACCTCTCTCGCCTCCGCCACGGCGCGCGGCCACGCCTCCGGCGCGGGGATCACCACGGGCTTGTGCGGCGCGACCTCCAGGATCCCTTCGATCCCGGCGGCCGCGAGCCCGTTGAAGATGGCGCCGTCCTCGAAGCGCGCGGCGTGCTCGGCGGCGCGCACGACGTCCTCGATGTTGGGCTCCTGCGCGCCGCGCCCGACGGCGTCCAGCTCGGCGAGCTCGAGGCGGATGGGCGCGCGGAACTCGACGAGCGGCCGCACGAGGCGGACGCCCGCGCTCACCGCGGGCCCCTCCTTCCGCTCGATCGCGCGCAGGCGCCCCGTGTTGACGGCGGCGACCTCCCAGCCGAACGGACCGCGGAAGTCGACGACCTTGCGGCCGGCGAGGTGCAGCTTGAGCACGCGCGTCGCCTCGTGATCGATGAGGTCCCACGCGGCGGGGAGGATGGGAGCGAGCTCGCGCTTGAGAAGATCCATGATCATGCCCCCTTCAGGCTCCCGATGCCGAGCGCGCCGCTCGGCGCCATGGCGCCGGTCTTCGCCGTGGCGCCGAGCTTCGCCGCCTCTTCGGCCGCCTCCACCTCGGTGATCGGCCCCTGGCTGTTGAGGTAGATGTCGATCTTCTCCTGGAAGACGCGATCGTTCCGCCGGAGCCATTCGAGGTTCATCATCGCGTGCTCCACCTCCTCCTCGAGGTGGTGGAGCAGCACGGCACGGAGCTCCGCGTCCGAGCACGCCTCGGCGCGCTGCTGGTACCAGTCGATCGCCTCGAGCTCCTCGATCAACGAGACGATCGCGCGGTGCCGTTCCTTGGTCGCCTCGGACAGGAGCTCGGGCAGCTCGTGGTAGTTCTCGCTCGACACGTCGCTTCGTCCTTCTGCCCTAGGCGCTCTTTCGCGTCGTTTGCACCTGGAACGCCACGATCTCCGGCTCGACGTTCGAGCGGCCGCAGGCCGTGCACTGGACCGTGCGCTCCCGCTTCAGGCGCTCGAACTCGGAGAGCGACGCGACCACCTCGAACTCGGCGCCGTAGTCGTTGCACTTGAACTCGTACGTCGGCATGGGGCTCCTGTCCTGCAAATGTGAACTGAATCACATACGAGGGCACAAGCGAGATCCGTGCCCTCCGAGGATTCGAGCCGACCCAGGTTGCAGCCGGACGAGCACGGGGGTCTCCGGCGTCGCGCGAAAATGACCTGCGCGGTCGCTGCCGGAGGCCGAGCTACAGCCGCGGCCGGAAGCTCGGGCCGGATCGCCGATGCGCTCGCCGCGTGGCTCCGGCGCCGGGAGGTGTGATCCCGGCGGGTCGGCCGGTCGCCTCGCTACCGCCCCTCACCGTGCGTGAACAGCACGGGCCACGTCGACCTCGCCCGCTTCTGGTCGGTCACCTGCGCTTCTCAGCGACGCCATCCACATGCGTGACGATCCCGAAGATGTTCGCTCGGGTCGTCCAGCCATTCACGTGGCCCTTGTTGTTGCTGATCTGGAAGCGCCCGTCCGCGCCGACGGCGGAGACCAGGTGCAGCCACTGCTTCCCCTCGACCTTGCAGAGCACCACGTCGCCGACCCGTGGGGGCGTCGAGATCGGCGCCACCGTGACCAGCTGCCGCGACGCGATGCGGCCCTGCATGGAGTTGCCCGTCGGCCGAAACGAGACGGTCTGCCCCTGCCTCAGCTGCTCGATGTACTTGGTCGCCCACGTCATCCACGCCCCCCCACCGGCCCCCCCCACCCTTCAGGGCCTACTTCTTCGCCGCGTCCTTCAGCCGCGCCTTGAGCCGCGTCGCGTAGCCCTCCTTGTTCTCCTGCTTCACCCGGCCGATCGCCAGCGCCTCGTCCGGCACGTCGCGGGTCACGGTCGTGCCCGTCGCCACGTAGGCGCCCGCGCCGATCTTCACCGGGGCGACGATCTGCGAGTCGCTGCCGATGAAGGCGCCGGCGCCGATCTCGGTCCGGTGCTTCCGGAAGCCGTCGTAGTTGCAGAAGATCGTCCCGGCGCCGACGTTCGCGCCCTCGCCGATGTCGCCGTCGCCGAGGTAGGCGAGGTGGTTCGCCTTCGCGCCCTTCCGGACCACGGTCTTCTTGGTCTCGACGAAGTTGCCGATGTGCGCGTCGGCCTCGATCTGGCTCTCCGGGCGGAGGTGCGAGAACGGCCCGATCTGCGCGCCGGCGCCGATCGACGACTGCGAGGCGACCGTGTACGGCTTCACCGAGGCGCCCGCCTCGACGACAACGTCCGTGAGGACCGAGCCCACGTCGATCCGCGCCCCCGCGCCGACGCGCGTCCGGCCCCGCAGGACCACGGCGTGCTCGATCACGGCGTCCGGCTCGACGAGCACGCCCGCGTCGATGCGGGCGCTCGTGCGGATCGTGACGCCGCTCTTGCGCAGCCGGTCGGCGATGCGGCCGTAAAGCACCTCCTCGGCGGCGGCGAGCTGCGCGCGGTCGTTGATGCCCACGAGCGAGCCGACGTCCCTGGCCACGACCGCCGCGGCGCCGCCGGCCTTCGCCGCCTGCGCGACGATGTCGGTCAGGTAGAGCTCGCCCTGCGCGTTGTCCGTCGTCAGCCCCGCCAGCGCGCGCCCGAGGAACCCGCTGCGGGCGAGGTACACGCCGGGGTTCACCTCGGTGATCGCGCGCTCCTCCGCCGTCGCGTCCTTGTGCTCGCGGATGCCGATGACCCGGCCCGACGCGTCGCGGAGGATCCTGCCGTACCCCGTCGGATCGGAGACCTCCGCGGTGAGCATCGCGATCGGCGCGTCGCCCGCGCGGTCGAGCGCCCCGCGGAGCTGCGTGAGCTGCTCCGGATCGAGCAGCGGCGTGTCGCCGCACAGGATCAGGATCGCCTCGGAGGTCGCGTCGATGTGCGGCATGGCGCAGCGCACCGCGTCGCCCGTGCCGCGCTGCTGGGGCTGGAGCGCGGTGCGGACCTTCTTCCCCTGGGCGCCGAACGCCTTGTCCAGGGCCGCCGAGACCTCGTCCCGGCCGTGGCCGACGACGACCACGACGTCGGAGGCGCCGGCGGCCAGCGCCGCGTCGACGACGTAATGGAGCATCGGCCGGCCGCAGAGCTCGTGGAGCACCTTCGGCCGGGCGCTCTTCATCCGAGTCCCTTGTCCAGCAGCGAGAACGACAGCGGTGAGCGGGGTGGGTTGGGTCGCCATCGCTCCGCAGCGTATACCCACGAGCCCGCCGCCGTCCTCGTCGCAGCGCAGTGACGCTGGAGAACTGGAGAACGCGCGCTCCGGTGTCACCCACCTGACCCCCGCAGGGGCGCCAAGCCCCTACGCACCTGGAGTGGAATAGTTTACCCTGGGGGCAACTGGGGGAGGTTGTCGTCATGCGCAGGCGCGCGCTGGGTTCCTCGGCCGCTGTCGTACTCCGGCTGGTCGCGCTCGTCTCGGCCGGCGGGGCCATCGCTTCGTGTCACGAGCCGCTCGACACGACGCGGGTGGCGCCTCCCAAGGTCACGGAGGGCGGCGGGCTGGGCGACGACGTCTTCGGCATGCTCTGCGACCGTGTGGGCGCGTCGAGCCTCCACGAGGACCACACGGGCGCCTCGTACCAGCGCGTCTGTCACTACGACCGCGAGGGCCGGTACGAGGACGCGGTCGACGTCTCGCTGCTCCCGCCGGTCTCGGGCGAGCGGGCGGAGCAGGCGCGCAGGCTGGGCGTGGCCAAGGTGGAGGCCATGGCGCGGTGGCGCAACGCCCTCGTGGACGCCGTCAACGCCGCGGTGCCGGACATCGAGATCGACAACGTCGCGCCCGGCGAGGGGGGCGGCAAGATCCGGCTGCACGATGCCGTCCTGAGCCTCTCGCAGACGCTCGCGCCGCTCTACGAGACGAACCCGTTCGACGCGGCGGGGCCGGCGGTCCTGCCCGCGTCGACCCGGGGGATCGCCCGGCTCCTCGACGCGCTCCTCCACGGCGGCGAGGAGAGCGCGAGGCCGGAACCGGAAGAAGAAGAGGAGGGCGACCAGCAGAGGCAGCGGGAGCGGGCGCCGATCGCCTGCGACCGGGCAGAGGGGCGGGAAACGCCCGTCTGTGCGCTGGCGAGCATCTGGGGGCGCCAGGGCTATCGCTCGGCGGAGGTGGGGCTCGGCATCGCGGGCGCGGCGCTCGCGTACCCCGGGCTGCGCCCGATGACCGTGGCGGCGCTCGACGTGCTCGGCCCCGGCGGCCCGGGGGCGCCCGCGCTCCAGGCGCTGCTCGCCGCCGGCGAGCAGGAGCTGGCCACGCTGTCGCTGCCGGAGCGGGCCCCGCTCGCGATCGACGCCGCCACCGCGCAGCCGAGCCGCCCGCGCACGACCCTGGAGCTCGCGCAGGCGGCGCTGCTCGCGGAGCACCCCGAGCTCGCCGCGCCGCCGTCGATCTTCATCGCCCGCCGCGATGGGCGCGGGTGGGTCCTCCCCCAGGGCGACGGGGTCCCCGCGCCCTTCGCCGACGCGGACGGCGACGGCCTCGCCGACGTCGACGCGTCCGGCAGGTTCGTGGACAGGACCGGCGCGCCGCTCGCGATCGAACCGCCGTTCGCCATCCCCGGCGTCACCGAGCCGCCGCGGGACCCGTTCGGGGGCCTCTCGCCGGAGCTCTACGCCTACGTCGACACCTCCCGCACCGTCCTCGGCGCGGCGCTGCGGTCGATCGTGCCGCTCGTCGACGGGACCCGGTACGCGGGCAAGGGCGATCCGGAGCCGTGGAAGACCGAGCACGAAGGGCTCATGTACGCGCTCTCCGGCGCGTACCTGCTCTTCGGCGATCGCGAGGAGGCCCGCTACGACGTCCGCCGCGGCAGGCTCGTGCCGGCGGACGAGCGGTGCGACGGCTGCCTGTCGTACCGCCGCTTCCGCGGCGAGGACTCGCCGCTCGCCGACCTCGCGCACGCGGTCGGCCAGGTGCTCGCCGACAAGGACTCGGACGTCCTCCTGCTCACGCTCATCGATCTGCTGGAGAACCGCGAGGCGGAGCTCGCGCGCATGACGGCCGCGGCGCTGCGCATCCGGGACGTCGCCCGCGAGCACGACCGGCTGGCCGCCCAGGGCAAGGAGGCCCCCGCGCGGATCGACGGCGAGGCGCCGCTCTGGGACGAGCTCGCGGCGGTGCTCGGCGGGGCCGTGGAGCGGCCGGGGCTCGTGGCGCGCTTGCTCGAGGCGATCGCGGGCGGCGCGCTCCTCACCCCGCACGGCAGCGCGCGGCACGCGGGCGACGCGATCGCGGCGATGCTCACGACCCGCGACCAGTACGCGTACAACCCGGCGGACCTGAACGGCCCGGCCATCAACCTCACGGTCGGGGCGCCGTCGACGGCGGCCCCGAAGACGCCGATCGACCCGAAGAAGCCGAGGGGCGGCGACAACCGCTCGGGCATGGAGCGGCTGATGCAGCTCATGCACGACACCGCCGGCGTCAGGCAGTGCAACAAGGAGGGCGCCGTGGTGAGCGCCTTCGAGGTCACGGTGCCGTTCGTCGAGTTCGCCGAGTGCGAGCTGTTCCAGATCGACGACCTGGCGGCCTTCTACCTCGACTCGCTCCTCCCCGACGGGGACCCGAAGCGGGCCGAGCTCGAGGTGAAGCCCTCGGCCCTGGCGCTGCTCGTGACCGACTCGGTGCTCGTGGACTCCAGCGGCATCGTCGGCCTGACGAGCCGCCCCACGCCGGCCGCGCTCAGCCGGCTCATCTACTTCGGGGCGGACTCGGACAGGTTCCCGGGGCTGCCGGACCTGGATCCCTTCCGGGCCGGCGCGAACCTGGCGACGAACCTGTTCATCTCGGGGACGCTCGAGCCGGCCGGCACGATCCATTGCCCCAGGAACGCGCTCGGCGTGAACGAGTGCAGCTCCCCGGAGAACCTGATCCGGGTGCGCCACCCGGGGACGACCTACCTCCTGGAGCAGCTCGGCCTCGCCGCGTACCTGGGCCCCATCGTGAAGGCGTTCGCCGACGTCGACCCCGGCACCACCGGCGAGGCGATCCTGACCGATCTCTTCAGCACGGCGTACCGCCACTGGCCGGGCAAGGAGCACGGGCCGGAGTGCATCAAGGCCGGATCGCCCGAGACCAACACCGCGTACTGCTCGGAGGCAGGGGTCAACAGCTACGAGCCGCTCCTGGCCGACGCGCTCCGGGCCGAGGACGTCCTGGCGTCGTCGGTGGCGTTCGCCCGGATGGCGCGCGACACGTCCGTGACCGTGCGGCGCGGCCCCGCGGCAGATCGGCCGCTGACGAAGGCCCAGGTCATCGAGAAGCTCGCGCGCATCCTCTTCAGCGCCCGCTACGCGGCCGGCGTGGGAATGACCGACCGCTGGGGGAAGAAGAAGGCCACGTGGGCGGATGGCCGGGTCCAGGACCAGCTCACCGTGTTCACCCTCCTCGCCGGCGCTCTGAACGGCATCGACGCGCGCTTCGCGCAGCGCAACGCGCCCGACGCCGCCGAGCGCGAGGGCCAGTGGAAGCGCGGCGTGGACGAGCTCGTCGATGCGCTGCTCGCGGTCGAGGGGTCGGGGCCCGAGGCCCGGTTCAAGAACCGCGCGCTCCCGAGGATGGGCGCCCTCGTCCTGCGCGTCCTCCGCGAGCAGCTGAACGCCCGCTGCCCCGATCGCGAGACGGCGGGGCGGTGCGCCTGGGCGCAGAAGGAGATCGGCGCCACGGTGAGCGACCTCCTGAGCCACCCGCTGTTCGCCGCCGCCGTCGACGTGATGGAGGCAGTCCGCGCCCACGAGCCGGCGCGGCGGGAGATCGAGCGGTTCCTCACCTACCTGCTCGACGCGGACGCAGCCGGCGCCCCGTTCCAGGCGCTGCCGACGACGCTCGCCGACGGCCTCCAGCTCCTCGCCGACGACGACGCCTTGCGCCGGATCCTGAAGGCCGCGTCGACCGCGCTGACCCCGGCGGGGGGCGCCGGCGGGCCGGGCGCGGCCGGCGCGGGGCTCGACGCGCTGAAGGCGCTCAACGACGATCGCTACGACAGGTATCGCGCGATGGAGCACGTGCTCCCGGCGCTCGTGACGCCGATGGCGGACGGCCGAGCGCCGCTCGACGTGTTCCTCGACGCGTTCGCGGACGTGAACCGCATCGAGGCCGGGAGCGGCGCGCCGCTGACGGCGGAGGACTACCGACAGCTATTTGTCTCGGCCAGGGACTTCCTGACGGACGAGACCCGCGGGCTCGAGCAGATCTACGCCATCGTCAAGAACCGGCCGCACGAGTGATGCACGTGCAAACGCCCACGATCCGCGCCGTGCTCTCCGTGGCGTTCGCCGCGGGCGCGCTCCTCCTGCCCGCGGGCGACGCCGGCGCCGCCGGGCTGTACTTCACCGACCGCGGCGTCCGCCCGTCGTCCCGCGGCGGGGCGTACATCGCCGGCGGCGACGATCTCGGGGCGATCGCCTACAACCCCGCGGGCGTCTACGAGGCCGGCACCCAGGTCCTGTTCGACGTCGGGCTCTTCGAGTGGCGCAGCCGGCACACGCGCCAGGCGATCGTACGGCAGGTCGACCCGAACACCGGCGAGCCGACGGGCGCGAGCTTCGTGCAGACGATGGAGCCGGTGACCGGCAGCGCGCCGGTGCTGCCGATCCCCACGCTGGCGGCGTCGTTCAAGGTCGATCCGCGGTGGGTCGTCTGGGGCGGGGTGTGGGCGCCGTACGCGGCCCTCTCCAGCTATCCGGAGCAGGTGAACGGCATGCCGGCGCCCCAGCGCTACGCGCTGCTCACGCTCGAGGGCTCCGCGCTCGCCCTCGTGGGCGTCGGGGCGGCGTACGCGCCGTCGCCCGAATGGCGCTTCGGCGCCGGGCTCGGCGCGCTGGTCGGCGCGTTCAACAGCCGGATGGTGGTCTCCGGGTGCCTCCCGGAGCGGATGTTCTGCGCGCCCGAAGATCCGGAGTGGGACATCCATTCCGAGCTCAGCGTCGCGCCCATCGTGGCGCCCACGGGCCAGCTCGGGGCGCTCTTCGTCCCGACGCCGCGCTGGCGCGTCGGCCTGGCCTTCCAGCTGCCCATCTGGGTGCGCGCGCCCGCCAAATTCAGGGCGCGGCTCCCGGCGGCGCCCGTCTTCGAGCGCGCCGTCCAGGAGGGCGAGGACGCCGACGTCGCGTTCGACCTGCCGTGGATCCTCCGCGCCGGCGTGGAGGCGCGGGTCGTGGACGACCTGCGCGTGGAGCTCGGGCTCGGCGTCGAGGGCTGGAGCATGCACGACGACATCCTCGTCGAGCCCGACGGCGTGGTGCTCCGGAACGTCGCCGGCTTCCCGGAGGAGTTCCGCGTGCCAGCCGTCTCGTTCCCGCGGCGGTTCGAGAGCTCGCTCTCGGCGAGGCTCGGGGGCGAGTATTCCTTCGATCTCGCGGGCGCGCGGTGGGATCTGCGCGCCGGCGTGAGCCTCGAGCAGAGCGCCGTCCCGCCCGGGTACCTGTCGGTCCTCACGATCGACGCGACGAAGCTGACGACGGCGGCCGGCCTCGGCGTCCACCTCGGCCGGTGGCGCCTCGACGCGAGCTACGCGCACGCCTTCGCCGCGGACGTGAGGGTCGATCCGAGGGAGGCGCGGCTCCCGCCGGTGAGCCCGGTGCGGGCCAATCCGCCGGAGAACCCGAACACCATCAATGGCGGCGCCTACAGCGCCCGAGCGAACGTCGTCGGGCTCGGCGTCGCCTACACGTTCGAGGCGGCCGGGAGCGGCCCTATCCGGCCCGCAGCTCGCGCAGCCGCTCCGTGAGCCGGGGGCCGTCCAGCCAGCTCAGGTCCTTGTCCACGCTCGTCTCGATGTGGTTACTGACCTGCTTGCTCACCGCGCCGCGGAGCAGGCCGAGGAAGTGCGGCGGCGCGACGAGCACCAGCGTCTCGTAGGCGTGCTCGTTCAGCCCCTTCTCCAGCACCTCCGCGAGCTCCTGGGCGAACTTCTGCTTCTCGACCTCCTTGGGATCGGTGTCGGGGGCGGCGCCGGGACGGCCGAGGTACTGACCCCCCGGGCCGCCGACAGGGCTGCTGTTCCCGCCGGAGGTGCCGTTCGGCTTGCGGCCGTGCGCGTCGGCCATCAGATCCCGCACGCGCGCCCGGCTCTCGTCATGGTTGTACGACTCGAGCAGGGTAAAGCCCTTGCCAGCAGGCTCTTCACGATAGAGCTGGGCACGGCTTGCGTCGGAGACCAGGATCCATGTCTTCCGTGCTGCCTTCTTTGCCATAAGCCTCCACGGGGGAATCAACCTTCCCTTGGTTTACGTTAAAGACCGACCCGACGCGGCGCAAGCGGCCGGAGGGCCGAGTCCGGCGTGATTCGGCCGGATCGCACCCCGAGAGGCGGGCTCCAGCAGGCTCGACAACCTGCGCGCGGCCTGAATTCGTGGAGAGCGGGAGCGGGCGATCGGCGCTCGGGAGGTGGTTTACCGCGAAATACGGTGTTTGGTGTACCCGGCGTATCCACCGAGCTCGGCCGCGCCGCCGCGGCCGCGCTCGTCGACCGCCGGTCAACGGAACCGGTCGGTCGCCTCGACCAGCTCGTGCAGGATGCCCGGCTCCATCGCCGAGTGCCCCGCGTCCGCCACGATGCGCAGATCGGACTCGGGGAACGCGCGGTGGAGCGCCCACGCGCTCTCCGGCGGACAGACCACATCGTAGCGGCCCTGCACGATGACGGTCGGGATATGGCGGATCCGGTGCACGTCGTCGAGCAGCTGCGTCTCCGTCGTGAAGAAGCCCTTGTTCATGAAATAGTGGCACTCGATCCGGGCGAACGCGAGGGCGAACGCATCACCTGACGTCTTCGCGACGAGCTCGTGGTTCGTGAACAGGCAGCTCGTCCGCCCCTCCCAGACGCTCCACGCGCGCGCCGCCCGCTGCTGCAACCCGGGGTCCGGGCTCGTGAGGCGCCGGTGGTACGCCGTGAGCAGGTCGTCCCGCTCGGGCTCGGGGATGAACGCGAGGTACTCCTCCCACGCGTCGGGGAAGATGGCGCTCGCGCCCCGCTGATAGAACCAGTCGAGCTCCTGCTTCCGCAGGAGGAAGATGCCGCGCAGCACGAGCTCCGTCACGCGCTCCGGGTGCCGCTCGGCGTAGGCCAGCGACAGCGTGCTCCCCCACGAGCCGCCGAACACCTGCCAGCGCTCGATCCCGAGGTGCTCGCGGAGCGCCTCCATGTCCGCGACGAGGTGCCAGGTGGTGTTCTCCTCCAGGCACGCGTACGGCGTGCTCCTGCCGCAGCCCCGCTGGTCGAAGAGCACGATCCGGTAGGCCGCCGGGTCGAAGAAGCGCCGCTGCTTCGGCTCCGTGCCGCCCCCGGGGCCGCCGTGCACGAAGACCACCGGCTTGCCGCGCGGATTGCCCGACTCCTCGAAATAGATCTCGTGAAGATCGGAGACGCGCAGCCTCCCGGCGCGGTACGGCTCGATCTCGGGATACAGCGTTCGCCTCTGGGTGCCTGTCGTCGTCATGCCGCTCCCGTTCGTCGGTCGACGTCGCGCGTCGCGCGCGCCGGCGCGTCCAGCGTACGCGAAGGCGCGCCGGGAGGGGAGAGGGCGTGGACGGGCGGGAGGGGAGAGGGCGTGGACGGGCGGGAGGGGAGAGGGCGTGGACGGGGGACGGCAGGTCGCGGAGGGGGAGCGGCGGGGGACCGCCGGTCGGGGGCGCGGGAGGCTCAGCCGGGCTGCGCGGCGTCGCGCGCAGCGGTTTTCTCCGCGCCGCCCGCGCCGCCGTAGAGCGCCTCGAGCGCGGGCCCGTACTTCTGGAGCGCCACGCGCCGCTTCAGCTTCAGGGTCGGCGTGAGCATCCCGTTCTCCGCCGTGAAATCCTCGGCCGTGAGGGCGATCTGCCTGATCTTCTCGAAGGACTTGAAATCGGACGCGTACCTGTCGACCTCCGCCTGGACGTGCGCGACCACCCGCGGGTGCTTCAGCATCGTCTCCGTCGACTCGAACGAGAGCCCCTCGGCCCGCGCCCATTCCGTCAGCGCCGCCATCTCGGGCGCGATCACCGCCACGTTGAAGGGGCGGTTGTCGCCGTAGATCATCGCGCCGTTGATCAGCGGAGAGAGCTTGATCTTCTCCTCGAGCGGGGCCGGCGCGACGTACTTGCCGTTCTCCAGCTTGTACTGCTCCTTGATGCGGCCCGTGACGAAGAGGTAGCCGTCGTCGTCGAGGTAGCCCAGATCGCCCGTGCGGAAGCCGCCATCCTCCGTGAAGACGGCCTTGTTCTCCTCGTCGCGCTTGTAGTAGCCCACCATGACGTTCGGGCCGTAGATGACGATCTCTCCCTGCTTCGGGTCGTGGGTCTCCGACCTGTCGATGACGATCTTCACGCCCGGGATCGGCTTGCCCACGCTGCCGAGGCGGCGGGCTCCCGGGTAGTTCACGGTGGCGACGGGCGATGTCTCCGTGAGGCCGTAGCCCTCGTAGACGGTGATGCCGAGCGCGTCGACGAACTCGGCCACCTGATAGGCGAGCGCCGCCCCGCCGCTGATGGCGTACTTCAGCCTGCCGCCGACACTGGCGCGTATCGTCGAGAAGATGACGCGGTCCGCCGCGACGAGCGTGAGCCGCTCGGCGAGGCCGAGGGGCTCGCCCTGCTGCTTCTTCTTCGCGGCGCGCAGCCCGGCGCGGAACAGGGCCTGGATGACGGCGGGCTTCCCCGCCATCTTCTTCTGCACGCCCTCGTAGATGCGGTTGAAGATCCGCGGGACGCTCATCAGCACGGTGGGGCGCACCTCGCCGAGGTTCGCGAGGATCTTGTCGACCGACTCGCTCAGCGCCATCGACGCGCCCACCGTGATCATCACGTGGAGCTCGCCGGTGTGGCCGAACGAGTGGGCCCACGGGAGGAACGACAGGCTCCGATCGTCGCCGCCGAAGGGGATGAGATCCAGCACCGCGCAGACGTTGGAGGCGATGTTGCCGTGCGACAGGATCACCCCCTTGGGGTTGCCGGTCGTGCCCGACGTGTAGATGAGGCACGCCGTGTCCTTCGATGTCGGCTGGATGGCCGGGGCCGGGCTCCCCTCACCCGCGGCGAGGAGCTCCTTGTACGAGCTGGTCTTCGCGCCGGGGACGCCGTCCCTCGCCCCGTCGGGGTCGAACAGACAGACAACGTGCTTCAGCGAGGGCGCCTTCTCGGGGAGATCCTTGCATTTGCCGTAGATCTGCGGCGTGGCGACGATCGCGGCCACGGCCTCGCAATCGTTGATGATGAACGCCCACTCGCTCGGGAGCTGCGCCTCGTACATCGGCACGACGGCGACTCCCATGCTGAAGCAGGCGTACGCCGAGACCGCCCACTCGACGCGGTTGTTGGAAATGAGGGCCACCCGATCCCCCCGCTGGACGCCGAGCGACGCCAGCCCACCGCGGAACCTGGCGACGAGCTGCCCGAACTCCGCATACGTGATCCAGTCCCAGCGGCCATCGGTCTTTGTCCCGAACAGCGGCCGGTGGCCATGAAGCTTCAGCGCGCGATCGAGCAGGTCTACCAGGTTCTCCAGTTTCGCCATCGGTCTCCTCCCGAGCCGATTGTTAACATGGTACTGCGCCGCGTCAGTGTCCTTTTGGCGGCGCGTGGCGCCGGCTGTTGTCGCGCCGACGCTGGAGCGGCCCCGCGCGCGTCGATCGGCGCGGGGTCGGGGGTGCCGCGCGGGGGGGGTTGACGATGGGGGGAGGGCTCGCGCGGCGTCGACGGCGGGGCTCCTGGCGCGCGAGGTGGCGGCCTCGGGCCCCTTCTGTTAGAGCGTTCATCGCTTCGATGCCCCGGTATTCCATCACGACGTTCGGCTGCCAGATGAACGTGCACGACTCCGAGCGGATGCACGACGTGCTCCGCTGCGCAGGCTACACGGAGGCCGGCAGCGCCGACGAGGCGGACGTGCTCGTGCTCAACACGTGCAGCGTGCGCGAGAAGGCCGAGCAGAAGCTGCGGAGCGAGGTGGGTCGGCTCGCGCGCTGGAAGCGGGAGCGCGCGGACCGGGTGCTCGTCGTGGCGGGCTGCGTGGCGCAGCAGGAGGGGGAGCGCCTCCTCAAGCAGATGCGCGCGATCGACGTCGTGGTGGGGCCCGACAACATCCCGGAGCTGCCCGGCCTGCTCGGCGACCTCGCGATCGGCGGGCTGCCGATCGCGCGCACGGTGTTCGACCTCGACGCGCCCCGGTTCCTCGTCGCGTCGCCGCCGTCGCCCTCGTCCTCCTCCTCGCCGCGCGCCGCGCCGACGGCGTTCGTGACCGTCATGAAGGGCTGCGACGAGCGCTGCTCGTTCTGCATCGTCCCCCACACCCGCGGGCCGGAGCGGTACCGGCCGAGCGACGAGATCGTCGCCGAGATCGCGGCGCTCGTGGCGGCGGGGACGCGCGAGGTCACGCTGCTCGGCCAGACGGTGAACAGCTACCGCGACCCGCTCGGCGCCCTGCCGCGGGCCCCGGGCGCGAGCGCGGACGACCCGGACGAGAGCGAGTTCGCGGCGCTGCTCCGGCGCGTCGCGGCCGACGTCCCCGGCCTCGCACGCCTGCGCTACACGAGCCCGCACCCGCGGCACCTCACGCCCTCGCTCGTCCTCGCCCACGCCGAGCTCCCGGTGCTGCCGCGCCACGTGCACATGCCGGTGCAGTCGGGCAGCGATCGGGTCCTCCGGCGGATGATCCGCCGCTACACGCGCGCCGAGTACGTCGCGAGGACGCGGGCGCTCGTGGAGGCGGTCCCGGGCCTGACGCTCTCGACCGACATCATCGTCGGCTTCCCGGGCGAGACGGAGGACGACTTCGCGGCGACGCTGTCGCTCGTGCGCGAGGTGGGGTTCAAGGGGCTGTTCGGCTTCAAGTACTCGCGTCGGCCGCACACGCCCGCGCTGAAGCTGCCGGACGACGTGCCCGAGGGCGTGAAGGGCGAGCGGCTCGCGCGCCTGTTCGAGGAGAGCGAGGCGCTGCTCGCGGCCCACCTGTCGGCCCTCGTGGGGACGACGCAGGAGGTGCTCGTCGAGGGGCGCGACAAGGAGCGGGGTCACGGCGGTGCCGGCGGCGCGCTCTGGTCCGGCCGGACGGGGCGCCACGAGATCGCGCACATCGACGGCGCCGGGGAGCTCGATCTGCTCGGCGAGGTCGTCGAGGTCTCGATCGCGCGGGCGAACAAGCACTCGCTGCAGGCCGAGCTCACCGAGGCGGCGCGCGCCGCGGCCCGGCCGCGGCAGCGGGGCGGCCTGGAGCCGCGGCCCGCCCGGCGCTCGCTGCCGGTGGTCGCCGCCGAGGGCGGCTGACGTGGCGCTCATCCTGGACCTGGGCGGGGTGTCCCCGCGGCTCGGGCGCGACGTGTTCCTCGCGCCGAACGCGACGGTGATCGGCGACGTCGAGCTCGGCGACGAGGCGAGCGTGTGGTTCGGCGCGGTGCTGCGCGGGGACATCGGCGCGATCCGCGTCGGCCCGCGGACCAACGTGCAGGATCTCGCGTGCCTGCACCTGACGGGCGGCGTCTCGCAGACGATCGTCGGCGCCGACGTGACCATCGGGCACAGCGCGATCCTGCACGGCTGCCGCGTCGGGGACGGGTGCCTGATCGGGATGGGCAGCATCGTGCTCGACAACGTCGAGATCGGCGAGTGCTCGGTGATCGCGGCGGGCGCGGTGGTGCCGCCGGGGCGGGTGATCCCGCCGCGCTCGATGGTGCGCGGCAACCCGGCCCGGGTCGTGGGCGAGGTGCGGCCGGACCAGGCCGAGCTCGGGAAGCTGGGCGCCGCGGGCTACGTGGAGAACGCGCGGCGCTTCCGGGCGGCGCTCGCCGGGGAGGCCGTCGAGCCGCCGGAAGTCGCGGCGCGCTTGGTGATGCGAGAGGTGAGGAAGCCATGAACATCAGGGTGAACGGGGAAGCGCGCGATGTGCCCGCGGCGCTCACGGTGCGGAGGCTCGTCGAGCTGCTCGGGCTGACCGAGGGGCCGGTGGCGGTGGAGCGCAACGGCGAGGTGGTGCCACGCGCCGAGCACACGGCCGCCGAGCTCGCCGAGGGGGACGTGGTCGAGATCGTCCATTTCGTCGGCGGCGGCTGAGGCTGCTTGGCGTCCTTGGCGCCATGGCGGTTTTTTCTCTTCTCGACGGTTTAGCGATCTTCCAGGTCGTCCGCGATCCGGCTACCATGGCGAGCTGCCGTGGATACGAGGGCCCTCGTTCTGGTCTTGGCGCTCGGCGGGTCGGCCGGCGTGGGCGCCGCCGTGGGGGTGCGCCATGTGTTGCCGACCTCTCCGGTGGTCCGCGGCCTCTCGGTCGGCGAGCGCTTCCTGCCGGACGGCGCCGCGCCGGCGGCCTGGCTCGCGGCGCGGCGCGACGCGCTTCGCGAGCGCGTGGTCCGGCTGCGCCACGACGACGTGGAGCTCACCGCCACGCTCGGTGAGGCGGGCGTCGAGGTCGACGTCGACGAGACGCTCGCGGCGGCGCGGCGCGTCGGCCACGAGGGGCCCTGGGCGCGGCGGCTCCGCGAGGCTCGAGGGGCGCGGCGCGGCGAGATCGACGTGCCGCTCACCTGGGCCGTCGATGAGCCGCGGGCGCGGGCGTTCCTCGAGCGGCTCGCTCCGCAGATCTACCGGGCGCCCGTGGACGCGCGGCTCGACCTCGCGAACCGGCGCAAGATCCCGGAGCAGGCCGGCCGGGCGCTCGATGTCGAGGCGTCCCTCGCGGCGCTGCGGGCCGGGGAGCACGGCGACGAGGAGCTCATCGAGCTCGCCGTCCGGCAGATCTTGCCGCAGGTCGTCGTCGCCGACCTGGTGAGCGTCGACGTCACCAGGGTCGTCGCGGCCTACGAGACGAAGTTCAAGCACCACGGCAAGGAGGCGGGGCGCGCCCGCAACATCAGGAACGCCGCCTCCAAGATCGACGGCACCATCCTGGCCCCGGGCGATACCTTCTCGTTCAACGCCCATGTCGGCCCCCGGACGGCCAAGAACGGGTTCACGATCGCCCCGGAGATCCTGGGGGACGAGACCGTCCCCGGCTACGGCGGGGGGACGTGTCAGGTCTCGAGCACGCTCTACGCCGCGTCGCTCTTCGGCGCGCTCGACACGCCCGACCGCCAGAGCCACTCCCGCCCGAGCGCCTACATCCCCATGGGGCTCGACGCGATGGTGACCTACCCGGAGTCGGACCTGAAGATCAAGAACACGCTCCCGTTCCCGATCATGATCCACGCGTATCTCCCCGAGCCGACGGTGCTCCGCGTCGAGATCCTGGGCGGAGACCCGGTGGCGGAGGTCCAACATCACGTCTCGGCCGAGCACACCGACGATTTCATCCGGCGCATCTACGTGAAGTCCGAGCTCGCCGAGGGCAAGGTGAAGCGCCACCAGAAGGGCTCGTGCGGCTACGACGTGAGGTCCTTCGTCACCGTCCGTTACAAGGACGGCAGGGCCTCGGAGCGCAGCTATTCGAGCGAGTACAGGCCCGCGCCAGAGGTCTTCTGGGTCGCGCCCGACTACGACCCGCAGGCGCTGCCGGCGCTCTCCGAGCACGCGAAGGCGGTGGAAGAGCTCCGCGAGGGGGAGTCCCCCGCCGAGGCCCCCGCTGCGGCGGGGCAGGGCGGCGCCTACTCGATGTGAGCCCGGTCGAGGGCACAGGACCCCTCGGCCATTTCTTCGAGGTCGAGTAAGGGGATGCCTTATCCCGCAACCCCCTTCGCGAGCGCGTAGGCCTGCGTGCCGCGTGTGTAGATCCGATCCTCCGGCAGCACGTCGGCCGGCGCGATGTCCGTCAGCTGGGCGACCTGTTCGTAGAGGGGCGCGAAGTCGGTCTCGAGCGTCTGGCGGAGGAGATCCTCGAAGCTGTCGATCACGAAATAGCTCTGCTGGTAATCGTCGATTCGATAGCGGGTGCGCATCAGCCGCAGCAGATCGAAGCCGACCCGATTGGGCGAGGGATCGTCGAGCGCAAAGATCGATTCGCCGTGCGAGGAGACGATCCCTGCGCCATAGATGCGCAGGCCCTCTGCGCTCTGTATCAGCCCGAACTCGACCGTGTACCAGTAAAGGCGCGCCAGCCGCTGGATCGCGCCGAGCCCGTTCGCCCGCTGGCCGCCCTGGCCATAGGCCTGCATGTAATCGGCGAAGACGGGGTTCGCCAGCAGGGGGACGTGGCCGAACACGTCGTGGAAGACGTCCGGCTCCTGCAGATAGTCGAGCTGCTCGGGCGTGCGGATGAAGTTGCCGGCGACGAAGCGGCGGTTCGCCAGATGTTCGAAGAACACATCGTCGGGAATCAGGCCCGGCACCGCCACCACCTGCCAGCCGGTCGCATTCATCAGGCGTTCGGAGAGCGCGTCGAAGTTCGGGATTCCGCTGTCGCCTAGACGCAACACATCGAGCCCGGCCAGGAACTCGGGCGCGGCGCGGGCCGGGAGTAGCTTGGCCTGCCGATCGAACAGCCGGTCCCACAGCGCGTGCTCGGCCGCGCTGTAGCGCTCCCAACGCTGGGGAATCGTCCAATCCGCTGCCGCGCCTTCGGGCGGGGTGCCGTGTGCATAGCTCATGGTGGGGGAGATGGTGGGGGAGAATGAAGTCCAGACGCTTCGGGGAGAAGGCATCATAGGAACATGGAGTCCGCAAGGGCAATCCTGCTGGTTCCCGCGCCTGCCGACCGTGGCCGCGCAACCGGACACGTCGGAGGAGCTCCGCCGTCGCCTGGTGAGGGGGGCCACCGTGCTCGCGCGCCTCCAGGCGCTTCGCCGCGCTCCGGCAGGAGCGCGACGCGACGCCATGCGAAATACAGCAGGTGGCGCGCCGAACGCCGGCGCGACGGCAAGGACATTGGCTGTCCGCGCGCCCCCGGCGTCGCTTGACCAGGAACCGTCCTCAGGGGAAACTCTGTGTCCATGGCGGCGGGCGGCGCCCCTCTGTGCGCGGCCGAGGCGCCGAGGATCGCCTGCTGCCAGGGACGACGACGGGCGTGGTCTTCGCTTAGCTTAACTTCGCTGCTCGCGACGACAGACTCATGATGAGCGTCATCTTCTTTTGGCTCGCTCAACGTGGCCGACGCGCGAGCTCGGCCATGAGGCCGAAGAGCTCGATTGGGCCCGGCGAGGGGAGCTTCCCGCCGCTGAACTCGCGGTAGAGCGTGTGCACGTTGACCACGATGCGCTCCGCGTCGCTCCAGCTCGCGTAGTCGGCGAGCGCGATGTCGCGGGCGGCGTCCGCCGGGGGCATGCCGGCGTCGTAGCGGCGCCGGGCCTCGTCGCGGATGTACACGAGATAGTCGCGGACCGCGCGCACACCCGCGCGATCCGTGATGGGGCCGTGTCCCGGCACGATGACGTCGGCGTCGGCCGCGAGGAGGATGTCGCAGGCCTTGAGCCAGTTGCCGACGGGCCCTGCCCACATGATCGGCGTCGCGTCGACGAAGAGGACGTCTCCCGTGTAGATCACCCGGTCCGCCGGCACGTGCACGAGCAGATCGCCCTTCGTGTGCGAGGGGCCCACCTCGATGAGGCGGACCTCCTTGCCCCCGACCGCGACGGTCAGCTCCCCGTCGAACACCCGGGTCGGCGGCGTGGGGGCGATCCCGTCGAAATCGAAGGCGCCGAAGCAGTGGACGAGGTACTCGCCGAGCGCGCCCGCGGCGCCGCTGCGCGCCTGTCGCATGAGCATGGCCAGCATCGGCGCGGGGACCTCGTCCATCTCGGCGGCGCCGGCGCGCGTGGCGATGATGGTCGCGCCCTCGACGAGCGCGTTGCCGTAGCAATGGTCGCCGTTCGCGTGGGTGTTCACGACGGTGCCTATCCGCGCCGCGGCGGGGGCCGCCGCGCGCATGGCGTCGAGCATCTCGCGCGTGCGCTTCAGGTCGAAGAGCGTGTCGACGAGCAGGGCCTCGCCGTCCGAGGTGACGAGCCCCGCGTTGCTGAGGCCCCAGGTGCCGGCCGGCTGGAGATAGGCAAAGCAGCCGTTGCCGATGTCCTCCAGCCCTCGTTCATACCGCCATCGGCTCATGGCCACTCCCTCGTTCCCGGGCGCCGCCCGGCGCTTCTCCGAGCCTCGAAGGTAGGCCATCCGCTGGCCGCCATGGAATCGAAATCAACCCCCGCACGCCGCCGTGAGCGAGGGGCCCGGGTGATTTGTCAGGAGGCGGTCGCGGTCACCACGCGTAGGCCTCCGGCGCCTCGCCGCCGGGGCCGGGGAACATCGCGTCGAGCCGCCCGAGGTGCTCCGGCGTCAGCGTGATCTCGAGGGCGCGCAGGCTCCCGTCGAGCTGCTCGGCGGTGCGGGGGCCGAGGATGGGCGACGTCACGACGGGGTTCCGGAGCAGCCAGGCCACGGCCACGTCGGCGGGCCGCTCTCCGATCTCGGCGCAGAACGCCTCGTACGCCTCCAGCTTGGCGCGGTTCTTCTCGATGCGCGCCTGCGCGTCGGCGGAGGAGCGCCGGCCCTCGCGCGCCTTCTGGAGGGCGCCGCCGAGCAGCCCGCCGGCGAGCGGGCTCCAGGGCAGGACGGCGAGGCCGAGCGCGCGGCACGCGGGCAGGACCTCCAGCTCGACGGTGCGCGCGTTGAGGTTGTACAGGCTCTGCTCCGAGACGAGGCCGAGGAAGTGCCGCTGCGCGGCCAGGCCGTTCGCCTGCGCGATCTGCCATCCAGCGAAGTTGCTGCTGCCGACATAGAGGACCTTCCCCTCGCGGACGAGCTGCTCCATCGCCTGCCAGATCTCGTCCCAGGGCGTCTCGCGGTCGATGTGGTGCATCTGGTAGAGGTCGATATGGTCTGTCTGCAGGCGGCGCAGGCTCGCCTCGCAGGCGCGCCGGATGTGATAGGCCGAGAGCCTCCTGTCGTTCGGCCCCTCGCCCATGAGGCCGTAGACCTTCGTGGCGAGCACGATGCGGTCCCGGCGCCCGTCGCCCTGGGCGATCCAGCGCCCGACGATCTGCTCGGTGATCCCCTCTCCGCGCTTCCGCCCGTAGACGTTGGCTGTGTCGAAGAAGTTGATCCCGTGTTCGAGCGCTCGGTCCATGATGGCGAAGCTGTCGGGCTCGCTGGTCTCCGGGCCGAAGTTCATCGTGCCGAGGCAGAGGGGGCTGACCTTCAGGCCGGTGCGTCCGAGATTGCGGTAGTCCATGGTGCCGGGGAGGGTAGCAACGCGCTCTGCGGGCCGTCCACACCGTAGGGCTGAACGCGCCGTAGGGTTTTGCCGGAGTCGCGGCGTCATGAGCCGGCCCGGCGGGCGGCGGCGCGCGGCGTGTGGCGCGCGCCAGGCGCCGCGCGCCGCGCTGGAGGCGTTGCCGCGATGTGGCGGCGGCGCGGATCCGGCGCGGAGGGCCGCTTCCTTGATGTGCAACGGTGCTTCACTTATGCTCGCTCGCCGGGGCGAGGAGACGACCATGTGGCAGCAGGAAGACACGGAGATCGCGCACGCCGAGAGCGTCCACGACGAGGCGCGGGGCATGCGCGGCGTCCGGTTCGTCATCGATATCGGGAACATCGACCCGCTCGACGCCGCCGCCATGTGGTGGGATCAGCAGGGCTGCGCGCGGGAGCTCTTCCCCGGGACCGGGTGCGAGATGCAGTCGGGATCGTACCGTGAGCGGCGCTTCGTCGTCCGGATGAGCGTGCCTCTCCCGGGCGTCGGGCATTTCACGCAGATGTTGCGCTTCTCCGCGGAGCGCGTCGCGCCCGAGGTCTTCGTCATCGTCGTCGATGCGTTCGACGAGAACGTGCTGTGGACGCGGGGGCTCGGGACTTACCGCTTCTCGCCGGGCTCGGGCGGCACGACGCTGATCGAGGTGACGAGCCTGTATGCGCCCAAGGTGCCGATCATCGTCCTGAATCAGGCGTCCCTGGCGGCGGCCCGCGCGCACCAGCGGCGCTACCTCTCGGGCCGGCGCCCGACGGACGAGGAGAGAGCGCAGTTCCTGTCGGCGATCGGCGCTGGCCCGCAGGCCGAGGCCTGAAGCGTGCCGCTCGTGTCGGCAGCGGCCGGCAGCGGCCCGCCTTGCCGGTCGGCGCGTGCGCGCTGGGGCACCGGCGACACGCGCCACCTCGACGCGGCGATCGCGCCGACGTTCACCGACCGCACCTTGCCCGAGGGGCGCCCGCAGGGCCCCGAGGGCCCCGCGTTCGCGTCGAAGAGCTTCCGCGCCGCGGTGCCGGACCTGAGCTGCGAGGTGGAGCAGCTGATCGCCGCCGGCGATCGCGTGGTGGCGCACCTGCGCTTTCGAGGCCGCTTCACCGGCGCCTTCGGCGACAGGAAGGGCGCCGGGCAGGCCGTGGACTTCATCGCCACGGACATCCTGCGCGTGCAGGACGGTCGCATCACCGACAACTGGCACATCGGGGACAACCTGACGCTTTTCCAGCAGCTCGGCGTCGTGGCGCGGTGATCGCCGACGGGGGCCGGAGCGGGCCAGGGGTATCTCGTCCCATCGTGGCAAGACCATCGTGCCAACTTCGCCGGGAGCGCGACCGGCGCGCGGCTCACTTGGCCAGCTTGATCACCGACGCTGGCCGCTCGTCGGTGGCCCAGGTCGTCCAGTAAAGAGCGCCGCAGTCCTGGGCGAGATCCCGGATGTCCGCGCTGTCGGCGAGCGGCTCCGGCGCGCCGCCCGAGGTGCGCACCCGCTGGAGCTGCTCCTCGCGGCTGTACCAGTAGACAAAAGTGGAGTCCGCCAGCAGGCGCGTGGGGAAGTCCGTCGCCACGAGTGTCCCCGCGCCGGTGCCGTCCTTGTTCGCGGCGTAGATGGCGTAGCCGCTGATCCAGAAGATCCGCTCGCCGACCGCGATGTCTCCGGGGAGATCGCCGTCGTGGATGGGGATCGACGCGACGATCTCGGTCTGGCCGGGCTCCCCGAGCGCCATCCGCCGAACGGTGCTGTGCGTCCCGCCGGGCGGGAGCTCGGTCCAGTAGAGATGGGTGGCGTCCAGCGCCAGGCCGCCGACGTACGTGTCCCGGTCGAAGACGGGGAGGCCTGTCTGATCGGTCGCGTCGGCCCGCGCCGCCCAGATGCGCTTCGGGACGTCGCGCGCGTCGGGATCCTGCTCCGGGTCCTCGATCACGCCGGTGCTCCAGTAGACCCAGCCGCCGCCGGCCACGGGCCGCCGGTAGCCCGCCGCTCCCTGGGCGCTGGCGACCGTCGAGACGGTGACGTTCCCCGTGAGCGGCATCCTGTACACGTCCGGCTCGGTCTCGTCGGTGATGAGCAGCGAGCTCTCCGAGCGCGCGAGCATGGTCGCGAGCGAGTCGAGCACCACCAGCGGCTCGGTCGAGCCGGAAGCCGCCTTCTCGGTCGCGAAGATCGTGCTGCCGTAGCCGCTCGCCCAGAGCACGCGCCCATCGTCCCCGTCCCCATCCACAACGAGGCCGATCGCTTCGTGCTCCTCGTCGTCGGCCGTGGCGAGGACGACCGGCAGACACCTGCCCTCCTCACAGGCGCCGCCGAGGCAGCTCCTGCCGGGCACACAGCAGTTCTCCGGATCGGAGAGGTAATCGTGGTCGCCGTCGGCGGCCTGGCACGCGCCCGGCGCGCGCCCTGTGAACGGCTCAAACGGGCACTCCGCGGAGGGCCCGCCGGCCGCGCCGCCCCCGCCGGCCCCCGAGCCCGCGCTCGCGGTGGCCCCTGCGCCCCCTGAGCTGCCCGAGCTGCCCGCGCCGCCTGTCGCGGAATCCCCGCTAGCCTCTCCGTCGGGGATCCCCCAGATCGCGTTGCAGCCGAGCGCCGTGCTCAGGGCGGCGCACGCCGCCAGGCCGGTCCAATAGGTCTGTCGCATCGCGGTACTCTAGCGCCGCGTGCTTCCAGTGGAGAAGCCGGACGCGCGCGCGATGTCGGTTTCTCATCGATACGCGTCGACTCCCGTCGGCACGCAGACGCTCAAGGCCCCAGCCCCGCTGCCACGGTTGGAATTTGGCGACCACCTCGTCCACCATCACGCGATTGCGTCGCGTGCGATCACATGCTTTCTAGTCTCTTCGTGAATCGCTCGCGCGGCGAGCGCCGCGTGACCAACACCATCATGAAGAGGTACCTTGCTTTATCACAACGATTCGATTCGATTGGTCCTTTGCCTGGCTCTCGTGCTCTCGGCGGCGGCTTGCTCCGATGACGATTCCACGGGCACTGGCGGCGGCGCCGCCTCCAGCCAGGCCAGCAGCGGCGGCGGCTCCAGCCAGGCCAGCAGCGGCGGCGGCTCAAGCCAGGGCGGCGGCGGCGCTGGCGAGGGCGGCGGTGCGGCCGGCGCGGGGGGAGAGGGCGGCGGCGGTGCGCCGGCCGGCACCGGGGGCGAGGGCGGCGGCGGTGCGCCGGCCGGCACGGGGGGCGAGGGTGGCGGCGCGCCTCCGGGCGATCCCGCCTGCGGCGCGGACACCGCGGCGTTCGCCGACGTGGAGCCCATCCTGACGAGGAGCTGCGCGAACCAGTACTGCCACGGCAACGCCGGCGCGCCGACCGGCGGGCTCGACCTCCGCGCGAGCGCGGCCGTCGGCAGGCTCGTCGATCAGGACAGCGCGTCCTGCTCCCGCGAGCAGGCGCTCGTCGTGCCGTTCAAGCCGAGCAGCAGCTATCTCATGAACAAGCTGAAGGATGTCGGCCTGTGCGACCCCGACGAGAGCAGCATGCCGCCGAGCGCGCCGCTGCCCGAGGCCGATATCAAGACGATCAACGACTGGATCTGCGCCGGCGCTCCCTCCCGCTGATCTCTGCCTCGTCAAGATCGTCGATGCGACCGCGCCTGCCGGCTCGCCCCGATCACTGGCAAACCGGGAACTGTGACGACGTGAGTTGCTCGGCGGTGGTGGTGTTGATCGAGGTCTCGATCGTCTTGCCGAGGACGTCGGTCACACGGACACGCCAGGGCCCTTGCCCCATGTTGCCGCTGCCGACGCGCCAGTAGTTGTACGGCTGCCGCGTGGCCTCCGTCCAGCGCCCGCCGACGTACACCTCGAGCTTGCGCACCGGGGTGCGATGGCCCTGCACGCGGAGCTCGTTCCACCAGGCGTTGCCCGGCTCCTTCAACACGATGGAGACGTTCTCCTCGACGGGGCATGGGACGTATTTCCACGAGATCTTGCCCCTGACTCCGCCGTTGCCGGTCCCCAGATACCCCTCGTCGAGCGCGCCGATCTGCGCAAAGGCCTCCTTGCTCAGATCGATGTGCCCGGCCTTGCATTTGGGGTTGCTCGCCGTCGGGCATTGATCGACGACCGTCGCCACGACCTTGCGCCCATCGTCGCGGCTCACCTCGACGCAGGCGCCGCACGCGGCCGCGGTGTTGTAGTCCGCGGTGTTCAGGGCGGCGAAATACCGCCCTCCGCCGGTCGCGACGTGGCCGATGCTGTCCGGATTGCGCTGCTGGATGGGCAAGCTGCAGTTCACCTGGGCGGTGCCCTGGTCGAGGGAGTACCAGGTCGCAGAGCCGTTGCCGCTCGTGTAGCTCGGCAGCGGTATCGAGCAGGTGGCGCTGCTTCCGCCGGCGCCCGTGGATCCTCCGCTGCCGCCGCTTCCTCCTGCCCCGCCAGCGCCGCCGGCGCCGCCGGCGCTGCCGGTGCTGCCGGCGCTGCTCGAGCTGCTCGAACTGGAGCTGCTCGAACTGGAGCTGCTCGAGCTGGAGCTGCTCGAGCTGCTCGAACCCCCTCCTGTCTTGGTCACCGACACCAGCGTCGGACGGTAGTTGCTTCCGGTCGCGTTCGCGCAGAACCCGAAGCTGACAGAGCTTCCGACCGGAATGGAGGGGCTGCCCGAGCGCGGGCTCACCGTCAGGGTCGAGCCGCTCTGGCTCGACGCCGCGTTCCACCAACTGCTCACGGCGGCCTGATTGAGATTGATCACGACGGTCCACGACGTCACCGGGGCGGTCCCATCGTTCGCGACGATCACGTTGGCGCAGTAGCCGCTCCCCCAGTCCGACGGCATCGTCAGCGCTGCGGGCGTGAGCCCGTCGGTCGTCACCACAGCCCCGTACAGCGCGTCCGCCTCCTCCTCGCCCCCTGTCGCGACGGTGCACGCGGCGGCGACCAGGCCCAAGAAAGATAACGCAACAGCGGAACGATAAGCTCCCAATCGCATCCTGATTCTCCAAGTCATCGGGGCGCCGAGAGGGCGCGCCGGACGATGTAATAGACACGGATTGGCCATCTGACCATCGCCTGATGGTCAGTTAGATCGTTTTGACAGACAATAACTCTGAAATGTTCGTCCGCGGCCGGAGAGCACCCGCGGATCCGTCGAACATTTCACCTCGAGCACAACAGCCTGCGCTGGCGTCGATTGTCCACATCAGGCGCCATGGGCTCCCGTGATGCCACCAGTACGGCAAGTGTGCATGTGTCGAAGGGGCCGCGTTCGCTCCACGGCGCGCGGGGCTTCGCTCGGCGTGACCTCCATCCGGTCTCCTCCGCTCCATGCGCTCTGGCAACCGACTCTCTCGCCGATTCGCCCTCGGGGGACGCCGTGCTACGGCCCTGGCCGCGGATCCTTGCAGCAGCGAAACCCGATCTCGTAGAACCGGAACATCGGTCCATGCGAGTCGTTGGTCCCCCGGCACCCCGCCCACGGCTTGGACCAGTAGCCGCCCTTCAGCGACGAGCGGTGTGGCCACTCGGGGCGCGAGGTCGACACCCACTCTTCGACGTTGCCGACCAGGTCGACCACGCCGTACGGGCTCACGCACGCTGGATACGAGCCCGACGGCTCCCCCTGCCAGAGCCGCTGCGTCTCGGCGGCCCGCACCGCCGGGTCGGCGGACGCGAGCCGCCGCTCGCTGATCCCTCGGTACGGCTTGCTGACGTTGCAGGCGGCCGGATCGTGCGCGTAACCGTAGGGGAAGGGGAGCGCGGACGGCCCCTCGCAGGCGAGCTCCCACTCGAACTCGGTGCAGAGGCGCTTGCCGACGGCGGCGCACTCCCGCTCGGCCTCGATGAAGCGGAGCATCACGACCGGTAGCGCGCCGGCCCGGTTCGGCCACTCGTGGCGGTCCATGCACGTGCGCACCGGCGTGAAGCGCGGCTCGGCGGCGAACAGACCGGGGAAGAAGTCGAAGCAGTGGCCGCCGCGGTAGCTCGTGCAGATCCGCTGCACGTTCTCGGCGTGGGTGCCCTCGACGAGCACCATGTCGGGCGGGCAGGACGCCGCGGGTCCGGGCCGGGGCGGCGCGTCGGCCTGGGCGAGCAGCGGGGCGAGCAGGAGGTCGAGGAGCACGCGGCGGGTCTCTATCGCAAAGCCGCGCGGCGGACGAGAGGCCGCGTGGCGGCTCGCCTCGAGCGGCGCCCGTCGCGCCCGTGCCGCGCTCGCGCTCCGCGCTCGTGCCGCGCTCGCGCTCGGGCGCCCACGTGGGGTAGTCTCGCGGTCTATGCGAATGGCGCTGCTCAGGATGCGCGCCGCTGCGCTCGCCGCCCTGGCGTGGGGAAGCGCTTGCGGTGGCAACGTGGTGGTCGACGGGATGCCGGACGGATCAGGAGGCGCCGGGGCGACGAGCTCCAGCGCCAGCACCACGGGGGCGTTCGGCTCCAGCGCGATCAGCACGGGCGCGCTCGCGGTCAGCGCGGTCAGCGTCGGCGTGGGCGGCTCCACCTCGGTGACCGTCGGCGTGGGCGGCTCCAGCGCGATCAGCTCGGGGACGGCGAGCGCCTCCACCGGGGCCGGCGGCGGCGATGCCTGGTCGTCGTGCGTGAAGTTCTGCGAGACCTACTCGGATGCCTGCGAGGGGGTGGACCCGGGGCAGTGCGAGGGGTTCTGCAAGGGGTATCTGAACGAGGCGCCTCAGTGCAACGAGCCGCTCGCGCTGTTCTTCGACTGCGCGACGAACGGCCGCATCGACTGCGACTTCGTCCTGGAACGGTGCCGGCCGTTCCTGGCCGAGTACGACGCCTGCCGGGCCGGCGGCTGCACGCCGCTCGAGTGCTTCGCCGATCGCAACCGGACCTGCTCCTGCAAAGGCTCGTGCCCGAACGCGGGGTTCGCGGTCGAGTGCCGCCCCGACACGCGCAACGGGATCGTCTGCTCCTGCTTCGTCAACGGCGAGGAGCTGGCCAGGTGCCAGGATATCGGCCCGGCGTGCGACCTCGCCCATGGCTGTTGCGAGCCGTTCTTCGACGAGTTTCGCTGAGGGGCGCCCGCGGCGTTCGCCATGGAGGGCCAGCCGGGGAGCGCGGCGCAGGGCGCAGCGCTCGCCGAGACGATCGCGCGTTGCGTGGGGGCGCGGATCGACGCGGCGCTCGCGCCCGGGCGCGCTCCTGGGGTACTCTCGCGGCTCATGGGAATGACGATGCTCGGGATGCGTACCGCTGTGCTCGCCGCCCTGGCGTGGGGGAGCGCGTGCGGTGGCAACGTCGTCGTCGATGGGATGCCCGACGGATCAGGAGGCGCGGGGGTGACGAGCTCCAGCGCGATCGGCGCGGGCGCGTTCGGCTCCAGCGCGATCAGCACGGGTACGGTCGCCGCAAGCGCGGTCAGCGTCGGCGTAGGCGGCACCAGCGTGAGCGGCTCCGGCGTGGGCGGTTCCACCGGGGTGACCGTCGGCGGGGGCGGCACCAGCGCGGTCGGCTCCGGCGTGGGTGGCACCGGCGGGAACGGCACCAGCGCGGTCAGCTCCAGCGTGACCGGGATGGCCACGGCGGGGACAGCGAGCGCCTCCACCGGGGCGGGCGGCGGCGAGGCCTGGTCGGCGTGCGCGCGCTACTGCGAGCGCTACGAGGACTTGTGCGGGGTGTCGGTGCCGGACGGCTGCGGGACGATGTGTGACAGGGAGCTGGACCAGGCGCCCCAGTGCAACGATCTGCTCATCCCGTACTTCGACTGCCTGATCAAAAGCAGCTTCGACTGCAACCTCATTGGGCCCCGGTGCTCGCGGTTGCTGGACGAGTACAACGGGTGCGCGAACGGCGACGGCTGTCCGGGGATCGCGTGCGCCGGCGATCCCGGCGGGGCCTGCAGTTGCAAGGGAGCGTGCCGGGGCGTGGTCGTCGCGGCCGAGTGCCGCCCCCAGAGCTCCGGCAGGACCCTCTGCTCCTGCTTCGTCAACGGTGAAGAGGTGGCCTCGTGCGAGGACCGCGGCGAGACCTGCGAGCTCGGGCGTCGCTGCTGCGGGCCGTACTTCGAAGCGTTGCGCTGAGGGGCACGAGCGGCGTTCGCCATGGAGGACCACACGGGGGGCGCGGCGCAGGGGGGGGCGCTCGCCGAGGCGCTCGCCCGCTGCGTCGGGGCGCGGATCGACGCGGCGCACGCGAACCCGGCGACGGGGCTCGTCGCGCTCGCCGTCTACGGCGGGACGCGGCGCGTGTTCGGCGCCGGCATTGGGCCGCGCGTTTCAGGGGTAGGGATCCTGCCGAGGCTGCCCCGGCTCCGCGCCGGCGCGTCGCACCCGCTCGTCGCCGCCATGAGGGCGCACCTGGTCGGCCGCCGCGTGCTGGCGATCGAGGTGCGGGGCGACGGCATCGTGATCGTCGCGGGTGATGATGATGCGGTCATGGTGGAAAATGACCGAGAAGGTGAAGAGGGCGCACCCAGGTTGGGGTTGGCCGCGCCCGAACCCGGGTTGGGGCCGGCGGCACCGGGGTTGGGGTTGGCCGAACCCGAACCCGGGTTGGGGCCGGCAGTCGTGGTGGAAAATGACCGAGGAGGTGAAGATGGCGCACCCAGGTTGGGGTTGGCCGAACGCGAACCCGGGTTGGGGCCGGCGGCACCGGGGTTGGGGTTGGCCGAACGCGAACCCGGGTTGGGGCCAGCGGCGTCCCCACCCAGGTTGGGGTCGTCCGGTTCGTCCCCAGGGGCGCGGCTGGAGCTCACGCCGGGACGCCGCGGCGAGGCGCGGCTGCTCGACGCCGCCGGCCACCTGATCCTCCGCTGGCCGCCTCAGGGGGGCGCCCCGCAGGCGGCGGTCGCTTACCCGGCGGATCCGCTGGCCGCCGGCGCGGCGCTCGTCGAGGCGAGCGACGCCGCCGCCGCCGGGCAGGAGAAGGCAGCGCTCGCGCGCGCCGTGAAGGCGCGGCGCGCGGCGCTCGAGCGCAGGGCCGAGGCGGTGCGCGGCGATCTCGGGCGGCTGGGCAGCGTCGCGCGCCTGCAGAAGACGGGGCAGCTCCTGCTCGCGCAGGGCGCCTGTGTGCCGCGGGGCGCCGCGAAGGCGCTCCTCGACGACTGGGAGACCGGCGGCAAGATCGAGATCGCGCTCGACCCGTCGCGCCCCGCCAAGGCGCAGGCCGAGGCCTTCTTCGCCAAGGCGCGGCGCTACCAGCGCGGCGAGGCGGTGATGCGCGCGCGCCTCGCCGAGACCGAGCGCGCCCTCTCGGCGATCGCCGCGCTCGAGGCGGACATCGCCGCGGCGGAGGCGCGGCCCGAGGCGCTCGAGCCGCTCGCGCAGCGCGCCCGCTCCCTCGGCGTCTCGCGCGCGGAGCTCGCCGGCGAGCCCGGGGCGTCCGGCGCCCGCGCCCTCAGGGCCGGGCGGCCCGCGCCGCGGCGGCCGTTCCACGCCTACCGCAGCGCGTCCGGCGCGGCGATCCTCGTCGGCCGGGGCGCCGAGGACAACGACGCGCTGACGACGAAGCACGCGCGGCCGCACGACCTCTGGCTTCATGCGAAGGGCGTCACGGGCTCGCACGTCGTCGTGCCGCTCGCGAAGGGGGCGAGCTGCCCCGCGGACGTGCTGGTGGACGCCGCGACCCTGGCGGCGCACTTCAGCGACGCGCGCGGCGAGGCGGTGTGCGAGGTGAGCTACGTCCAGCGCCGCTACGTGCGCAAGCCGCGCGGCGCGGCCCCGGGCGCGGTGGTCTTCGACCGGGAGAAGGTCATCGCCGTCCGCATCGAGGACGGCCGCCTCTCGCGGCTGCTCGCGACCAAGGAAGAGGGCTGACGCCGCGCACGGCCGGCGGAGGCCACGTCCGGCGCCGCAGCTCTTCGCCCCCCGGCGGAGCCCGCGCCGCCAGCGGGGCCGCCGTCACGTCGCGAACGCCGCCCGGACCTGCTCGTTCAGCTGATCGAGCCGGCGCGCGGGGAGCTCGGCCGCGCGGGCGAGCGACTCGATGACCGCGCGCTCCGCGTCGGAGATCCCCTCGCTCGCGTGGGCGACCGCCAGCGCGATGATGATGCCCTCCTCCACCGCGTCGCAGTCCATGAGGATCTCCGCGAGCAGGCGCACCCGCGGCTCGACCCCCGCCGCGGCGATCACCTTCAGGCTCGCCTCGATGAGGTAGCGGACGAGCTCGACGTTGAGCTGGGCGCCGAGCATCGGCTCGATGAGCTGGCGCAGGGCGTCGATCTCCTCGGCGTCGACGGTGCCGTCGGCGTTCGCCACGAGCGCGCCGAGGTCGACGATCGGGGTCGGGTTGTACTCGTTGAGATCGAAGCGGGCGCGGAGCAATCCGGCCGCCTGCTGGACCAGCTCGGGAGGCTTCATGTCTCCACCGCCCCGGCGATTCGCCTCATGACTCACCACCTTTCGGGCCGCGGCGCCGCACCGCCTCGGATTCGCTGAGGCCGAGGCAGAGCTGCGCCCGGAGCGCGCGCAGCCGCGCGAGCACCTCGGCCGAGGCCGACTCGGCCTCGGCCCGCTCGATGGTCGCGTCGAGCGTCGCGAGCCTGCCTGTCTGGAGCGCCTTGAGCGAGTAGGTCATCTGCACGAACGTGTCGAACAGGTCGCCGAGCTCATCGCCCTTTCGCAGCCCCTCTCCGATGGTGAGCCGCGTCGTGCCGACCTGGCGGCAGAGGCGCTTCAGCTGGTGGACCGGCCCCACGATGCGCTGGGTGATGAAGACCCCGAGCACGCCGAGGACGGCGAGGAGGAACGCGCCGCCGCCGACGAGGATGCCGAGGAGGCGACCTTGCAGCGCCTCGACGTCGGCGCGCCGCCTGGCGACCTCTGCCAGGTTGCGCTCGTACTCGCGGTTCGTCTTCTCGAGCTCCTCGTCGAGGGTGCTGCCGAGGTCGGCGCCGTCGCCGCCCAGGGCGGCGGTGCTCATCTTGAGGATCTTGGCGCTGTTCGCCGCCTCTTTGAGCGCGAGCTCCGCCTGGGTCGCCGCGTAGCGCGCCTGTTCGTTCGCGACGCTCGCGGTCTGCCAGATGACGAGTCCGAGCGCCACCATGACGGCGAGCACCACCGAGACCAGGAGCCCGGTGTATTTGAGCTGGAATCGCGGGTTCAGGAGCAGCTTGCGGCGGGATGCCGGGCGGGCCGTGGCGCGATCCTGGGCAGATGAGGTCATGAGGGCTCGTCAGCGGGCGCGCGGCATCGCCGCGTGTCCAAGATAGACCAGGAGCGGGCCGCGCCGGTGCGACCCCCCACGAAAACGCACTGCGGTCTCCGTGGTACAGCATTCCGTGCGCCGGTCGCAAGGCCCAATCCGCGGGCGGGGCTCCGACGCGGTTCGCGGCTTGTGAGGGCCATGAGGCCGCGGTGCTGATCATCCGGGGCCGGCGCGGCGCCGCCGCAGCGACGCGCGTGATGGCGGCGCACCCTGCCGGGGTATCGTGTGCGCTCCTGTCGGGCCCAGTCGGGGCACAGGAGGTCGTCAGCGTCGCGTGGCGCGTCGTTCGGCCCCGCCCGGCTCAGGGAGAGCAGCGGCACGGGTGTCCCGGTGATTCCCGATCTCGTCGTGATGCGTGATGAGCTCGACAGCGGCTCAGGGGGGCGTTCGTTCCGGCGCCCGAGGCGCTGCCGCTCCATCACACGGTCTTCGGTCACTGGAGGCAACCGCAAGCGAGCGAGCCTTCGCGCAGGGAAAAGCCGTCGGCGCCGGCGTCGTCGGTCCAGAAGAACGGCTTGACGCCGCCGCTGCACTCCGCGTCCGGCGCGAGCGCGATGCCTTCGTTGTTGGAGTCCGGCAGTCCGCCGGGGGGCCTGAAACGCCGCTCCAGCACGAAGCGCCCGAGCGCGTCGTCGATACCGAACACGGCGGACTGGTTGTCGCACGTGTCGTCGCAGGATGCCCACAAGCTCCCGGTGTCACGGTCGAGCTCGAGCCCCATCACGCCCGCGAGCGGCGTCGAGATGCTGGCCACCAAGGTGGCCGCGCCGCTCCCGTGATTCAGCGCGAAGGCGTACACCTTGCCGGTCGCTTCCACGCCCACCAGAAACAGGCCGGCGCCGTGCTCGCCGTAGTCGCTCGGGGCGTAAGCTCGGGCCTTGCTCTCGTCGAAGAAGTGGTGCGCCGTGAGCAAGCTGTCAGCCGCCCAGGTGACCGCTTCCAGGCCCGCGTTCGCGTCGACCTCGGGCAAGAGCGCGGTGAGGTTCCACTCGTGCGTCGCGGTCAGCGTCGCTCCGGCGGCCGTCACGTCGTAGCGCAACACGGACAGCCGGCTCACGGACGGATCGTCCGTGTCGCGCTCGGCGCACACGTAGACGCCCGCGGCGCTCGTGGCGGCGAGCGTCACTCCCTCCGCGTCGGGCGTGCCCTTGCCGTTCGGGTAACGTAGCCGCTTGCCGGAGGCCCAGCCATTCGACGTGTCCGGCGCGTAGCTCGCTCCGCTCTTCAACAACCGAAACAGCCTGGCGGAGAGGTTGTCGGTCGCCCACAGCACGCCGGGCGCCTCGTAGGTCAGTCCGCTCAGATCGCTCTCGAACGCGTCCTCGCTGTCGAGCGTGTGTACCTCGGCCTTGCCAGGCCACGGCGACAGCTGCGTCGAGCCCGCCGGGCATGTGCCGGCACCGCCCGCCCCCGCGCTCGCTCCACCCGCTCCGGCGCTGTCGGCGGCGCCGCTGGCGTTCGGGCTGCCGGCCACGCCGGTCGAGCCCGCGACAGCCGCAGCGCCGCCGCCCATTCCCGCGCCGCCTGCTTGTGCTGCGCTCCCGCTCGAGCCGCCTGCCGCGGGCGAGGCGCCAGCCGCCGACGTACCACCTGCTCCGCCCGACGGCGCTGGCAAAGGCGGCTCGCTCGGCCCGCTGCCGCACGCGGCCAGCCATGCCATCGCGACGACGGTCGCGTGAGACCGGAGGTTCATCGTCCTCTTCCCCTCGGCCTTGAGCTCTCGCCAACCGGTCGCCGGCACCAAGCAACGATAGCACTCGAGCGCGCCATGTCACAACGGCCGATAGTCGAGATCCTCGGCGCGAGCGCCTGCGTGGTGGAATATTGCACGGCCAGGTGGGCTCGTTCGATCTGTTGGGCTTTCTGGTCGGCTCAGGGGACGTTCTTTGTGTACGCCATGTCAACGACCGGCAGTTGACATGGCGTACCCAAAGTACGATCCGCTGATCCGCCTAAAAATAACAGATCGAACGAGTCCACTCGGCTGTGGAATGCCAGGGCGACGAGGGATTAGCGCAGCGGGGCCATGTCTCTCATCAGATAGTCGATGCAGGACTCCCAGGTGGAGGGCTCGAGGAGCTGCGCGAGCTCGTCGGATGATCCGTCGCGCGCCGCTTCTTCATCCGTGCCCATCGCATGCATGAGCCGCCGCAACCTGGCGTCGTCGCCGCGAACGAAGCAGCGGACCATGCCGGCCGCTTGCACATAGAACATCAGGGCATCGTCCGTGCGGAGCGTGTAGGGGACCGCCTGCTCCATCAGCTGCAGGGACATCGGAGCGTCCCTCACCTGCTCGATCCTGGCCGGGTCGAGCCACCATGTCTCTTGCGCGACAACCATGGCAATGCCCTCTTGCGCCCAGGCCGGCCCCAGCATGCCATGGCTCATCAGCACGTGATGCGTGTACTCGTGCACGACGCTGGTCCGAGCGTCCGCGCGCGTCGTGACCACGTGCAGCGCGCCGTCGTAAAAGGCGACCACGCCGCGGTTGGTGCAGGCAGCAGCCGCGAGCAGGTCCGTATCGAGGTACGCGAAGACGTCAGGCCGCTCGGCTTTGAGCTCCAGCCGGTAGAACACCTCCCGTTCCGCATGCTCGAGGTGATCGAGGAGAGGCAGGTGTGCGTCGTCCGGCAGCCTGGGGTCGACGTACAGGCGCGCGGCATCTCCCCACGTCTCGTGGCGGAAGTGGGAGATCAACGTCTCTTGCGCGCCGGCTGCCTCGCTGGGGTCCGTACACAGCCCGGGCTGTAACCTCCGCCGGAACGCGGACTGTTCCGGCGGGCGCGCGGGGCGCAGCGGGGTGGCTGGCTTCGTGGGAGCATCGTGGATCGGACGCTCGATCGGCTCCTCATCGATGGGGACAGACGGGGGCTCCTGGGGGGCTTGATCTTCCGGACTGCGCTCCGACGCCCGCGGCGGTATCGGCTCGGTGGGAGGCTTGCCAGGCGCCGGCCGGCTCGGGACGGAGATGGCGGTGGGCTGCAGCGCGGGAGGGGAGGGTGGTTCGGGTGCGGAGGCGCCAGCTCGGACCACCGGCGGTCGCGGCCGCTGCGGGGTGGGGGGGCTCACGATACTTGAGGCCCACGCGATCACCGCGATGACCATGATGAATCCGAGGCCGAGCGCGAGGCGGCGAACAAGTGTCACGGTACGGTGATGGCAATCATTGCGCCGTGTAGATTCACGTGATTCGAGGTGCCGCACGCAGTTTGTGCTGCGTTATGGTGGACAAATCGTCGAACGCAAGCAGCATTATCGACGATCTGTCGCGACCCACCCTGGTTTGCGCACCGCCGCGGGGTCAATAGCGGCGTCCGAGGCCGCTCGTCGGTCATCCAGGGTGCTCTCCCGCCGCACCGTTGCGGACAGATACGCTCGGTCCCGCTCGCCCGCTACCAGCGCAGGGGTTAGATCCATCGGAGCCACGCGCGCAACACGGACTCCAGCGCCGCCCGCTTTGCCTGGACGTCCTCTCCGTCGCTGAACGTAACGAGGCAGCGATCCTTGGCGAGCCACTCCAGCAAGCCAGCCGGGTCCGCGATCTCGAGCCCCTTCGCCGCTGTGTCCTTCACCTTGGCTCCGAGGTGAAGGATGAGCCGGACGCGGTCCTTTGCGCGCAAGTTGAACGTGGCGAAATGCTCGGTCGTCCGGAAGCTCGGCGCGTTCCACTTGATCTCCTCGCGGATCGCCGGGCTGACGCCGAGGATGATCTGCCGGAGGGCCACGATCGCCTCCTTCCGCGGATGATCCAGCTCGCGCAGGAACGCGACGACGGCCGGGCTCTCCTGCGCATCGGCGGGCGCTCCGGGGGCCTCCCGAGGCTCGCGCCTCTCGGGCGACCCCTTCTGCGCCTTCGCGCGCGGCTTGCTCGGCTTCTCGGTTGTGCGCTTCATGATGTGTTGTGCGCCTGACTCGACGGCCCGAGCTCCAGCGCCCTTTCAGGGGATCTCGCGTGACACGACAGTCGTGATCGGACGCGCTCAGGGGGAGAAAAGCCGAACCGACGCGAGGATGTCAAGGCGGTGAGGTCGGCCTCGCAGCCGGCGCAACACGGAGATGCGCCTTTACGCCGCGAGGAGCGATCGTTGGCGCAGGAGCCCCACGCTGGCGTGGCCGTACATCTGGCGCTTGAGCCTCTTCAGCGTCGTCACCTGATCCTCGGTCTGCCCGTTGCTCCACGTCTACCGGGGCACGTTGCTCGATATTGAGCACCACCGCGCCTTTCCACCGGGAGATGGAAGCGACCCATGTCCCGCGTGGACGAGCCAGCCCACCCGGATGGGTTCGCGGCGTCCCGCTCGCCCCTGCGCGGGGGCGAGCCGAACGACGCGGATCACGCCGCGCCGCGCGACGCCGCGCATAGCCGCAACGCACAAAATGGAGGACCACCCCAGGCGAAGCTTCCACGAGCCACGATCGGCTGTATGCTCTCGAGCATGAAGGACCCGAAGCACCTGCCCCGACCCGAGGGCCAGGCTCATGGCTGGTGAATCCTGCGGCATCTGCGGCGGCGACGGCCGCATCGCCAACTCGTTCTCCGGCACCACCGCCACCTGTCCGGGCTGCCACGGCACCGGCCGGCGCTCGGACGACACCGGCTTCCGCGACGTCACCAAGACGAAGCCCTCCCACTTCCGGCAGCCGAACAAGCAGGCGGCCGTCCAGAAGCCGGAGGGACCTGCGTCGCTGGAAGGCATCCAGCTCGCCAGGGAGGTGAACGCGGCTGCTCATCTCTCCAGCGGGACGAAGGCCAAGCTCACGCTCGAGATCATGGAGCACGAGGCCACCCACGGAAAGTGCACCCAGACCTTCATCAAGAAGGTCCGCAAGCAGCTACGTCCGCCCGGATCGTGATCGGCGAAGGGCAGCCGCGAGCGCCACGTCATGCATCTGGCGCCGCGATCCTTGGGTAGCAGTTTTCCTTCTCGGGTGGTGGCTACGTCACGAAACAGCAAGGCGCCGGCGACAGAGAGGATTCCGGCCCTGCCGCCGTGAGGTCCCCTCGGAGAATGCACGTTTCCAGCTGGCCGATTTGGATCGCGCTCCTTGGCTTTGCCCACGGCGTGTTCCGCCGAGACCGGCGTGACCGGCGCCGGCCGGATCTACTGCTTCGTGGCGCACCGAGCCGTCAGCAGCGAATCCGTCGGCGAGCACCGCGCTGCTCGTCGTGCACGATCACGACGAGCCCGCAGGCCACGCTCAGAGGTCGAACAGCGTCCCCTGCCGGCTCGGCCGCCTGAACGTCGACTCGCCCTCTCGCTCGATGTACTCGCCGCTGCCGCGCGCCACGTTGAGCCCGAGCCGCTGGCAGTGGACCTCGAAGAGCCGCTGGATCGCCGCCCAGCGCGGGCCCGCGCCCTGGAAGCGCGCCCCGAAGGCGGCCTCGTTCATCTTGCCGCCGCGCATCTCCTGGATGCCGCGGCGGACCTTGGCGGCGCGGTCCGGGAAGGCCTCCTCGAGGCGCTCGTCGAAGACCGGGAGCACCTCGCGCGGCAAGCGCAGCGGCATCATGAACGCGCTCTCCGCGCCAGCGGCCCGGGCGCGCTCCAGGAGCTCCGGGACATCGCTGTCGTTCAGGCCGGGGATCATCGGCGACAGCGAGATCCCCGTCGGCACCCCCGCGTCGGAGAGCGCCCGCATCGCGTCGAAGCGCAGCGAAGAGCGGCTCGCATACGGCTCCATCTTGCGCGCCACCGCGTCGTCGGCGAACGGGATGCTGAAGTGGACCCGGGCGCGCGCCCGGCGCGCCAGCTCGCCGAGCAACGCGGCGTCGCGCCGCACGAGCGCACCCTTCGTGATGAGCCCGACCGGGTTCCTGAACGCGAGGCACACCTCGAGGCAGCGGCGGGTGAGCTCGTAGCTCGCCTCGAGCGGCTGGTAGCAATCGACGTTGCCCGAGAACACAATGGTGTCTCCCTGCCAGCTCGGCTTGTTGAGCTCCTTCTCGAGCAGCTCGGGCGCATTCGACTTGACCACGATCTTGCGGTCGAAATCCGTCCCGGCGCCCCACCCGAGGTACTGGTGCGACGGCCGGGCATAGCAGTACGCGCACGCGTGGAGGCAGCCCCGGTACGGGTTGACGCTGTACCGGAATGGAAGATCGGGGCTGTCGTTCGCGGTCACGATGGAGCGAGCCTGCTCCTCGAAGATCTGCAGCGTCGCCGGGGGCGCCTCTTCGAGGTACTCGACCTGCGTCGACGACCATGGGTTCGGAGGGTTGTTCACGGGGCGCGGCATGGTGCGGAGTGCTCCGGGCGAAGCGGCGAGCGCTGCGAGCGCTGCGAGCGCAGTCTAGCGCGTTCCGGTCAGGATGGGAGCGTTTGTTCAGTAGAGCCCGGCGGGCTCCGTCGGGGCGCCTGGGACGCACCGGTCGTGCCGGCGGGGAGGCCACCACGGGAAGAGCGGATTGACGCGGTAGGGGAGCCCTGCTGGCATGGACGCCCTCAGTCGAGACGGGGGAGGGAAAGATGGCCGAGCCGAAACAGCCTGGGTTCGATCTCCGCAGCACCTACCTGCACCTCGCGGACGCGGGGGATGCGCTGCAGATCGAGGTGAAGCCGACGTTCTGGCAAGAGCTCATGTCCGACGAGCCGGCGGGCGCCGACATCCGGCGGGTCAAGCGCGTGGACGGCTGGCTCGTGACGCGGTTTCACATGGCCGAGGACACACCCCGGTGGGAGATGCACCCGGCCGGGGACGAGATCCTGTACCTCCTCTCGGGCGCGATCGACGTGGTGCTGCAGGACGAGGGCGGCGAGCGGGTCGTCGCGCTGCGCGCAGGGACGGCGTGCACGGTGCCGCAAGGGGTGTGGCACCGGATGATCGTGCACGAGCCGGGGGATTTCCTGGCGATCACGTTCGGCAAGGGGACGCAGCACCGAGCGGTGTAGTCGCCCCATGCCGAGCCCGCCGTCCGACAACCCGGGGCCGAGCTGCGCCGGGTTGCCGCAGGACGCGGTGGATCGGAGTCGCCGAGGAATTCGATGTCCTCGACGGCGTTCGACGCCTCAGCCCCGCCCTGCGTGGCGGCGGTGCTCCACCATCAGGCAGCGGTCCTGCACGACCAGGATGCCCGCCTCGACCAGCCGCTCGGCGACCTGGTCGTTCCGGATGCCGCTCTGCAGCCAGACGGCGCGCGGCCGGGCGGCGAGCAGGTCGTCGAGGTGCCCGGCGACGTCCTGGCCCCGCCGGAAGACATCGACGATGTCGATGGGGCCCGGGACGTCGGCCACCCGGCGATAGACCTGCTGCCCGAGGATGGTCTTCACGTCAGGGTAGTAGACAGGGACCGGGATCACCTCCACTCCCGCGCCCTGCAGATAGCTGGCCACGTAGAACGCTGGCTGATCCGACTGCGCCTCGGTCTTGATGCCGAGCACGGCGATCCGCCGCGCCGAGCGCACCAGCTCCGCCACCCGGGCCTCGTCGTCGCTTATATCGCGAATGTCGTCCATGGAGGGAGTCTACGCCCCCGGGCGCGGCTCGGCGACGGATCCCCGCGCTCGGGTCGTGGCAGAGTTGTGGCAGACTCGGCCGCGTGAACCTCGACCGGCTCCCCGCGCTCTGGGCCGACCTCATCCGCTCTCCCGCCTCGATGCCCGTCGCGCTGGCGATCTCGGCCTCCGTCCTCGCGCTCGGCTTCTTCGTCTACCGCCTGGTCTTCGCCTCGCTCTCGCGCCTCGCGGGCGCCACGCGGACGTCGCTGGACGACCTCCTGGTCCGCCGCATGCGGCTGCCGGCGCGCATGCTCGTCGCGCTGCTCGCGCTGCACGCGTTCATCTCCCTTCGCGGGGGAGAGCTGCCCACGCTCCACAAGGGCGTGCTCCTCCTGGAGCTCACCCTCGCCGCGTACCTCGCCATCGAGATCGCCGAGACCCTGGTCATCGACTACTGGCTCGCCGAGCGCAGGAAGGTGCTGCTCCCGGCGCTGGTGCGGCACCTCCTGCTCACGATCCTCTACCTGGTCGCCGGCCTCTCGATCGTCGGCGCGGTCACCGGGGTCGACCTCGTGCCGCTGCTCGCGACCTCGACCGTCATCACGGTGGTCCTCGGCCTGGCGCTGCAGGACACCCTGGGCAACCTGTTCGCCGGGCTCGCCCTGCACTCCGAGCGCTCGTTCGGGGTCGGGGACTGGATCCTCGTCGACGGGGTCGAGGGGCAGGTGATCTACGTGGGGTGGCGCTCCACGCGCCTCCGGACGTTCTCCGGAGACGTGGTGATCCTGCCGAACTCGATCATCGCCAAGGCGCGCGTCCAGAACTTCTGCGCGCCGGACCGGAACTGCGCGCGCAACGTCGAGATGCTCGTCGCGCTCGCCGCCCCGCCCGAGGCCGTGGAGCGCGCCGCCCAGCGCGCCTGCAGCGAGGTGCCCGAGGTGCTGCGCGAGCCCGCGCCCAGGCTCTGGCTCGCCGCCGTCACGCCGCTCTTCCAGCGCTACGTCATCAAGTTCTGGATCGCCGACTTCGAGCGCCACGATCTGCTGGAGTCCGAGGTCATGAAGGCGTTCTTCCGCGCGTGCCGCGACGAGGGCGTGGCGCTCAGCCCCGCCGCGGCGCAGCCGGCCCTCGCCGTCGAGATACGGCCCCCGGCTGGCGCCCCGGGGCTCGCAGAGGGCGCCGCAGGGCCCGCCGGCACCGCGGTGCCCGCCGCTGACCCGAGGGCGGCGCCGGCGGTCCTGGCGGCGATCGTCGCGGCGCCGGCTGCCCCGGCGCCGGACGGTCACCGCTGAGCCCGCGCGGGCTCAGGTCGAGGCGCCGGCCGCCCCGCCGTCGGGCGATCACCGCCGCGTCCGCGCGGGCTCGGCGGCCCGATTTGCCTTGGTCCACCCGCCCCGCCGCGGTACCCCGGCGGCATGCCTGACGACCAATCCGTCTCTCCCAGCAAGGTCGCGATCGTGGGTGCGGGCAGCGTCGGCGCGACGATCGCCTATGCGTGCCTGCTCCGCGGCGTGGCGAAGCAGATCGCCCTGTTCGACGTGAACCGGGCCAAGGTCGGCGCCGAGGTGCTCGACCTCAACCATGGGCTGCAGTTCGTCCCGGCGGCCACGCTCGATGGCAGCGACGACGTCGAGGTCTGCCGCGGGGCGGACGTGGTCGTGATCACCGCCGGCGCGAAGCAGAAGCCCGGGCAGAGCCGGATGGACCTCGCCACCGCGAACGTCGCGATATGCCGCGAGCTGCTGCCGAGGCTCCTGGCCGTCGCGCCGGACGCGCTCTACCTGCTGGTCACCAACCCGGTCGACGTGATCACGTATGTCACGCTCAAGCTGACAGGCCTCCCGCCCGCCCGGGTGATCGGCAGCGGCACGGTGCTCGACAGCAGCCGGTTCAGGTTCCTCATCGCGAGGCAGCTCGACGTGGCCGTGCAGAACGTCCACGCGTACATCGCGGGGGAGCACGGGGACAGCGAGGTGCCGCTGTGGAGCAGCGCGAGCGTGGCGAACATCCCGCTCGACGCGTGGTCGGTGCCCGGCCACGGCCACCTCGGCGCGACCGAGCGGGCGGAGATCTTCTCCAACGTGAAGAACGCCGCCGCCCAGGTGATCTCCGGCAAGGGCGCGACGAACTACGCTATCGGCCTCGCGACCGCCAAGATCCTGGAGGCCCTGCTCCGCGACGAGAACCGCGTGCTGCCCGTCAGCAGCCTGCTGAGCGGCTATCGCGGGATCGACGATGTCTGCCTGAGCGTGCCGTGCATCGTGAACCGGTCCGGCGTCGAGTCACAGCTGCCCATCCCGATGAGCTCCGAGGAGGAGGCCGGCGTCCGGGCCAGCGCGGACACGATCCGCAAGGCGATTCGATCGCTCGGATTCTGAGGCGACCCCGTGCGGCCGTTGCCCATCTTCGAATAGGCCTTCCTCGAGGTGTGCCGCGTGGCGGCGGTCGCGGCTCACGGCGCGCAGCGCGTCCCTGTCTTGAAGCTCCAGCATGCGGCGCTGACGCCGGCGCGGCCTGCGTTGGACGACGACTCGAGTCCTCCCGGACCGCCTTCACCCGGCTCTCCAGGGATGAACTCCTTCAACGACGGCACGGCAGCAGGGGCGGCGTCGTAGGCGATGCCGATCGCATGTCCGCCGCGCCCGCCGCCTCCGGGGCCGCCATCGCCGCCGCGCCCGCCCTTCCCCCCGGCCCCGTTGTCGGGCGCATTCGTATCGTTCCGGTTCGTGCCGCCCGGCGCACCTCGCCCCCCTTCTCCGCCGCTCTGTCCTGCGGCGCCGGTTCCTCCATGGCCGCCATGACCCACCGTGACGGTCACATCGGCCAGGCTCAGCTTCGTCCCGATGCTCACGATTCCGAGGCTGGACCCGCCGGCTCTCCCGCCTGCGCCGCCCTTGCCGCCGCATCCTCCTGCGCCTCCACCTCCACCGCCCGGGGCAGCGCCGTCTGCCGGACGTCCGTCGATGAAGGTACAAACGACGCCCAGCACGCGTGCCCCAGCTCCCCCTCCGCCTCCCTGGCCCGGCTTGCCGGGCTGGCCGGGGGCGCCGTCCCCGTCCGTGATGCCGGCGAGGGTCAGCCTCCCGTCCTGGCCGCCTTCGCCAGGCGTCCCGCTGGCGCCAGTGGCACCGGCGATGCCTGCTTGGCGGGTTCCCGAGGCGTCGACCGTGCCTCCATACCCGTCCGGGGGCGTGCTCGCGAGCGGCTTGCCGCCCTCACCGGGTTCCGCGGGCGTGGAGGGCAGACTCACGGAGAGGGGCGAGGTCTCCCCGGTCCCGCCCGGGCCACCATCGGTGACCACGTCACCGCACGTCATCCGTCCGGACTCACCACCGCGCGCGGGAACTACGCAGGCATTCGTTGGCGCGTGCTCGCCTTCTGCCGGAGCGTCCTCCCCGGCGTCTGCCGCGGTCGCCTCCGGCTCACCGTCGGCGCCGGGCATGCCGTCGCCGGCCCGCACCTCGAGGTGGCTCAGCTCGGCCGCGATGTCCGCCACGGCGACCGCGATGGACGACCCGCCAGGCTCTGTCGCGTTCGCCGCGGAGATCACGAATCCATGCACCTTCGCCCCGTCCGCGTCGCCCGTCAGGGTCAGCGCGACCTGTCCCGCCGGCCCCGCGATCGTGCTCTTCGCATCCGAGCTCTGCTTCCACTCTCCATTGCATGTGAAGTCCCCGCGCACCTCGATCCCCGCGGGCAGCGTCACGGCCTCGGCGAAAGGATGGCCGGCGCATGCGCAAACCGTCCCGCCCTTCGCGTCGTCGATCGCCTCTTGCAGGCGCGCGTAGGGAGCGTCGCGCGTCCCGGCGCCTCCAGGCGCAGCGCTCGCGCTCGCGAACACGTCGCACCCGACGACCGGCGTCGGTCCTTCAGGCTCCTCGTACATTCGTGCCCGCTGGCACGCGGTCGCGCACAATGCCGCGGCGAGAACGGCGGCGCACCGGAATCGATGAGTCTTCTCCAATGGATTGCATCGCATGAAGTCACTCCTCCGTGTCACTGTCGTAGGCTCAGCGAATGACGTGCGCCGGGCTCATGCACGACGAGGACCCGACGCTCTGCTCGGGGGTAACTTCGATAGGGGCGGCGTCGTAGGCGACGCCGATCGCATGTCGCCGTGACCGCTAACGTAAACGTCCACGTTCACGTTGGTGATCGATGGTGAGGTGGGCTTCGGTGACCGAGCTTGGTTAATGCCTATGAAGTCGTCCTTCGGCTATCGGGTCGAGGGTCGGTGCGGCGAGCGCTGCGCCTGCGCGCTCGTGCCAGAGGACGGTGCGGGCGCACGCTGATTCGATGTCGGCGCCGGCGCAGGCGGTGCAGGCGCAAGGCTCGTGCCATCCACCGCGCGGCGGGCTGCCTCTCCTCGGGCCGGTCAGCTCAGCAAAGCCCCCACACCGCGCAACGATCCGCCCCGCCTCTTCGTCAGCCCAGTCCGCCCAGCAAAGCTCACCCGCCAGCCGTCCCCTGGTCCGACTCCCCCCAGGCCACCATGACCGCGCTCGTGTTGTAGAACCCCTCGACGCTCCCCCCGAACTTCGCGATCTGCCCGTAACACGCCATCCCGAACATCGGGTTCGACGCCGCGTTCGGCGAGAGGAACGCCCGCACTTCCTCCCGGTACCGCTCGCCCAGCATCCGGAACCGCGCAGCGCAGTCGAACACCAGCGAACCGGCCACCGCGGGCAGCGGCCCCAGCACCTTGGTCGACAGGCTCTTCGCCGCCTGGAGCACCGCGTCGGTCGCCGCGTTCACGACGCGCACCACCTGCCCGCGCGCCAGCCCCCCGGTCAGCACCACCGCGCCGTCCCCGCGGATCGCGATCGGCGACCTGATCTTCAGCGACTCGCCGAACGGCGTCTTCGCCCCGAGCGCGTGCTTCGCCATCGTCTGGAGGAGCCCCTCGCCGCTCGACCGGAAGCCGAGCCGCGAGAGCTCCTCCTCGTACACCCGCGCCGCAGGCTGCCCGTCCAGCGTCCTGAGCACGTTCCGTTCGATGTCCGTGATCGTGAAATCCCGCCCGCCCTCGGCGGCGCGGAACCCGTGCACCACGTCGATGTTCACCCGCTGCCGGTGCGTCAGCCGCACGAGGACCGCCGCGTCCGTCAGCACCTTGCGGCCGAGGAACACCCGCGCCCCCTCGAACGTCCAGCCGTCGCCCGCCGTCCCGCCGAAGACGCGCGTGTGCGGCGGCACGCCCTGGCGGAGCGCGGCCACCAGATCGTCGCCGTCGCACGCGAACGCGTCCGCCAGCACCAGGATCGAGCTCGTCGCCCCGCTCCGCCCGCTGCCGCTCGAGACGGCCTCGTCCATGTCGCTCAGCGCCGCCCTGATGCTCTTGCCGTGATCCGAGCGCAGCTCGCGCGCCGCGGTGCACGCCACCTCGACGTTCGCTCCCCCGAGGAACGCGCACGTCACCCCGCTCCTGCTGAAGCCGCGCTCCGTGAACGACACCCCGCCCGTGGTGGCTCCGACCACCGGAACGCCCGTCGCGTCCTCGACCGCGGCGAGGTACTCCTCGTGCTTCGTCCCGCTCGGCATGGCCACGATCGCGAGCCGCGCGGGCTCCTTCCACTCCGCGACCGTTCGCTCGATCTTCCGGCCGAGCAGCCACGCGTTCCCGTCAAAGGGTCCGAGGGTCATCATCTTCATGCGCTGAAGCTCCTGCGTGCCCGGCGCCGGAGCGCGGGCTTCGGATCCAGGCCATCTCCGACGAACCGCGTCGTGACGGTGATATCACGCACGAGGGAGGCCGCTCTACTCCTCATAGAGGAGAGGCGCCCGCCGCGCGCGCCCGATCGCTCGGGTGACGAGCATCGGGCAGCATCGGCTCAGCTAGGATGCTGTGCTCGGGCCGCATACCTCCGCGCCGGAGCACCGCGCGATGCTCCGCCCTGCGCGCGAGCGCGGCGTCGCGCGGCATCGACAGCAGAGCGTACGAGCGCCGTCTCTGCGAGCGCGCTCACATGCCGAGCAGCATCGGCTCCCGCTGCCGCACGAACCCCTCCACGAGCTCCCGCTGCTCGCCCGAGAGCCGCACGAAGCGCGCCCCGAACCCAGGCGGGCCCTCCTCCTCGGCCTCGCGCGTCCATTCGACCACCCCCACCGCGTCGATCTCGCCGCCCTCCGCGAACGGGATCTTCAGCGCCACCGTCGTCCCGCGCGCCGGCGGCGGCCGGAAGGTCGGCACGAAGATGCCGCCGTGGTCGACGACGTCGGCCGCGGGCGCCGTCCGGTAGAAGTTCGCCGGGGACGCCGCCCCGACCCGCGCCTCGAAGCGCGGCGGCGGCGGCTGGCTCTGCGGGCGCGCCGCCGCGCGGATCTTCTCCTCGAGCGACCGGAGCCCCTGCGCGAGCTCCGAGACCTGCGCCTCGATCGCCCGGATGCCGAACGCGCTCTGCGTCGTCGCCTTCGCGAGCGGCGCCACGAGCCGCTCCACCAGCGACAGGTGGTGCCCCACGAACTCCGACACCGAGCGATCCGTCTCGACCTTCACGTCGACCCGCGGCTGCGCCACCCCCTTGAGCGCCGCGGAGAGCCGCTCCATCTCGGGCGCGAGCCACTGCTTCATCTCCCGCGCCCGCGCGTCCCCCGCCTGCGCCACCGCGGCCGCCTTCCCGATCGCCCCGCGGATGCCCTCGAGCTGCTCGCCCAGCATCGACAGCGTGCCGGTCACGCGCACGACCGGGTCGTCCTCCTTGCCGCCCATGCGCTTGATCCGCACGAAGCCCTTCTTGATGTCGTCCCACCGCGCCGCTTGCTCCGGCGTCATCCGGCCGCGCAGCTCGGCGAGCTTGAGGAGGTTCTGCTCGGCGCCCGTCGTCAGCGTCTGCGACTCGCTCACGTAGTGATCGTCGATGAGCCGGTCGACCTCCTCGGGCGTGTGCGCCGCCACGACCTTCTCGGCCAGCTTGTTCATGTTCCGGTAGCTGCCCTGCAGCTTGAACGGCGGCTCCGTCCGGAAGGCGTCGTCCTGCGACGCGCTCCGGATGTACTCGAGGTTCACGGACAGGAGCACCTTCTGCACCCGGAAGAGCCGCTCGAACACGGCGACCATCTCCGAGACCTCCGCGGCGGAGTAGGCGTGCTCGAGCTCCGTCGCGGCGATGGCCTCGCCCTGCGCCATCCGGATGAGCTTGTGCGTGTCGCCCGGCGCCCGGCCGGAGAGCGGCGCGAGCGTCGGGTTCGACGTGAGCGCGTTCTCCAGGTAGCTCAGCGCGAACAGCGCCTCCTTGCCGTCGAGGACGTCGCCGAGGTTGTACGTGTCGGCCCGGTTCGACAGCATATCGGGGATCTGGAACCGCGCACCCGACTCCGTGTACGGGTTGCCCGCCATCACCACGCAGAACTTCTTGCCGCGCAGGTCGTACGTCCTCGTCCGGCCCCGCCACACGCCCTCGATCCGGCGCTGGCCGTCGCAGAGCGAGATGAACTTCTGGAGCAGCTCCGTGTTCGTGTGCTGGATGTCGTCCAGGTACAGCATCACGTTGTTGCCCATCTCGAACGCCAGGTTGATCTTCTCGACCTCCTGGCGCGCCGTCGCGTTCGGGGCCTCGGCCGGGTCGAGCGACGTCACCTCGTGGCCGAGCGACGGCCCGTTCACCTTCATGAACACGAGGCCGAGCTTGCTCGCGACGTACTCCATCAGCGTCGTCTTGCCGTAGCCCGGCGGCGAGATGAGCAGCAGCATGCCCATCAGGTCGGTGCGCTTCACGTCGCCCGCGGCGCCGAGCTGCTTCGCCAGGTTCGCGCCGACGAGGGGCAGGTACACCTCGTCGATGAGCCGGTTGCGCACGAACGACGTGAGCACCCGCGGCGCGAACTCCTCGAGGCGCAGCCGCTTCCGCTCCCGCTCCGCGATCTCGCTCCGCACCTTCCTGTAAGCGCGGTAGCGCGGCGCCCTCTCGTGCAGGAAGTCCTCGATCCTGCTCAGGAATTCGTCGAGCCGGAGCGCGATCGCGCGCTCCTTGATGTGCGGGTGCTGCCCGAGCAGCCCCTCGACGCGGGCCTCGGTGACGGCCCCGCTCGGCTCCCGCTCGATGTGCCGCTCCGTCACGACGACGACCGCCGCCTCGAGGGCGAGGTGCTTGAGCGCAGGGCCCGGGGGTTTGGGGGCAGAGCCCGGCTTGCCGGGCGAGCCCCCATCGTTGGCCAAGGGTTTGGGGGCAGAGCCCGGCTTGCCGGGCGAGCCCCCATCGTTGGCGACCGCGGCAAACCCGCGCAGCCACGCGAGCGCGAGCTCCAGCCGCTCGGCCGGGTGCTTCTCGAGCTGCCGCAGGTCCTCCTCGAACGCCGCGCGGCCCCCCTCGAGGTCGAGGCGCGCGAGCAGCGCGTCGCGCAGCGCGAGCGCCGCGTCGCTCGTCACGAACCGGGGGCGCTCCGCCGCCAGCTCCTCCACGAGGTACCGCGCCGCCACGCGCACGTCCGCCGCGCTCGCCTCGAGCCGATGCGCCGCCGCCGCGGCGGCCACGCCCTGCGCGAGCTCGGCCGCGAGCGCCGCCCGCGCCTCGCTCTCGCCGAGCTGCGCGGCGAGCCGGCCGAGGCTCCGCGATCGCCGGTGCGCGAGGTCCCGGGCGCGCGCGTCGAGCCCCGCCCAGGTCAGGCAGGCGAGGGCCCGCGGCGCGCTCCCGAAGCGCAGGAGCCCCGCCGTGGACCGCAGCGCGAGCAGCTTCTCCAGGATCAGCGCGGCGTCCGCGTCGTGGACGCCGCGCTCGTAGCCCTCGTCGTGCCGGCCCTCCGCGTACGCGCGCACCGCGCCGAGCAGCCCGCCCGGGCCGAGCGACGCCTCGCGCAGCCGCTCGATCGAGAGCCCGCCCCGCCCGGCCTCCGCGTCCGCGAGCATCGAGCCCGCGAGGAACTCGCCCCGGTAGACCTCGGGGGTCTCGCTCGCGAGCTCCTGGCCCCAGAGATCGCGCGCGCTCTCGAGCGCCGGGTCCTCGATCGGCTCGAAGAAGTCGGTCCCGGTGAGGTGCAGCGCGAGCCCCTCGCCGCGCGGGACCAGCGTGAGCTCCAGGGCCTGCGTGCTCACGTTGAAGCGGTGGCGGCCCAGCTTGATGACGTCGCCGCCGCCCTCGAACAGGTCCTCGCGGTCGCGCAGCGCCCGGAGCGCGTCCTGCCGCGCCGACTTGAGCCGCGCCTCGACCTCGTCCCCCTTCACGCTGTCGCCGAGCGCGTGGAGATCGGCCGCGAGATCGCGGAGCTTCGCGACCATGGCGTCGGACGCGAAGTACGTGTTGAGCTCGTCCACGCCCGCGAAGGTGCGCGCCCGCCGCGCCACCCCCTGGACGATCCGGTCCGCCGCGGCGACGAGGTTCGAGACGCGCCGCTGCCGCTCGTCGAGCAGCGCCTGTCGACGCGCCGCGATCGCGTCGTTCACCTCCTCGCGCTTGGCCGCGAGCTCGCCCAGGAACTCGTCGAACTCGCCGAACTTCCCCTCGAGCTCCTCGAGCTGGACGAGCAGCTTCGACAGCTCGGCGTCGCAGCGCTCGGGCGTGTCGCACACCGCGATCGCGCTCGACACGCTCTGGCCGAACACCTTGAACTGCGCGCCGAACTCGGCGCGCCCCTCCGCGCCCCGCAGGTCCTTGCCGCGGGCGCTCAGCGTCGCGCGCGCGCGGTTCAGCTGCGCGTAGACCTCGCTGATCCCCTCCAGGATCCGGGTCCGCGCCGTGGGGTCGTCGACCTTGAGGCTCGCCACGATCTCGGCGAGGACCGAGAGCCCCTCGTTCACGGCGTCGAGATCCGCGGCGAACGGCGCGAGCTCGGGCGACTTCGCGACGGCCTCGATCTTCGCGATGAGGCCCGCGAGCCGGTCGCAGAGCGGGCGGAACGCCTGCTCGCCGAGGAGGAACGTCACGCACGCCTGGCTCACCTCGTCGGCGCGCGCGACGATCTCGGCCTCGAGCGCGTCGACGCGGCCGAGGTCCATGTACTTGAGCTCGCGGAGCGTGATGAGGTGCCCCCGCTGCCGCCGCAGCGAGGTCAGGGCCTTCAGGAACGCGTCGACGCTCGCCGCGTCCTCGGGCCGCACCCCGGAGAGCAGCTGCCGCTGCGCCGCCTCGGCCTCGGCGAGCGCGGCCGCGGCGCGCGCCTTGATGCCCTCGACCTTCTCGAACTCGTCGACGATGCTCTCGGAGACGCCCCGGAGCTCGTTCACGACGGACAGGAGATCGCCCGCCTCGGCGTGGCCGAGCCAGTAGTAGGCGTCGGCCATCCGCTCGGCGGTCCTGATGAGATCCTCGTACGTCTGCCGGGTCGGCGACCCGTCCAGCGCCGCGCGCCGCATGCTGAGCGCGTCGGAGATCCCCCGGACGAGGTCGGCGTTGCCCACCTTCGCGAGGTACGAGCCGTCGGTCGGCGCAGACGCCGCGAACTCCGCGGTCATGAACGGCGTCTGCCAGATCTGCATCGGGTGGACGCGGGTCGCCTCGTCGCTCGACGCCCGGAAGATCACCATCTTGCCGTCGTCGAAGAGGCTGTACCCGTGGCACTGGATCGGCGTCGCGATCTCCTTGCGGATCAGGTTGTACGGGAAGAGCACGTACCGCCCCTCCACGACCTGGTGGAACACGTAGAGCACGTCTTCCCCGTTCGGAGAGCGGATGACCCGCTCGAAGACGAGGCTCTCGGTGCTGCCCTCGAAGCGCTTCGTCTCGCCGGTGATGAGGTAGTAGCCGTTCGGGAAGACGATGCCCTGGTCCTCGGGGAGGCTCAGGCAGGCGAGGCCGATCGCGTCGATGCGCGTGACCTTCCGGGTGCGGCCGTTGTAGACGAGGTAGCGGTACGAGGGCTCCCGGAACGGCTTGATCTTGAGCAGGATGAGCGGCCCGAGCCGGGCGTACTGGATGTCGGCGTCGTCGAGCGCCTGGCCCGCGTCGTCGACCGGCTCGCGGTAGATGCCGAGCCCGGTGGTCGTGTTGTTCTCGACCTTGACCGTGAGATCGCCGCCGACCGTCTCGACGAAGATCTCGCCGAGGATCGCGACGTGCGGGTGCTTGCCCTGCACGTGGTCGTCGCGCGTGGCCTGGGTCCAGGCGAAGTCGTGGGCGCGCGGCCGGACGTTGTCCTCGTCGCCGCGCGCGTCGAGGTACCGGATGCGCCCGGTCGCGTCGATGCTCCACCGGAACACCTTGGTGTCGCGCTCGGTCGCGCCGACCTGGAAGATGGCGAGCAGCCGCGTGTCGCCGCTGCGCCGCAGCTGGAGCAGCCGGGGCTCCTTGACGTAGCGGTGGAGGTCCTTGAACTCCTTGACGAAGTTGGGGTCGCCGAGGAACGCGTCGCCCTCGTCGAGCGGCACGTGGGACAGGTCGAACGCGCCGCCGTCCTTCGCGAAGCGGTGGAGGCTGAAGACGTCGCCGACGTTGACCTCCTTCAGCCCCATGAACACGAGGTAGCCGACGAGCAGCTTGCCCCGGATGCTCACGATGTCGCGCGGCACGCAGTTGTTCTCGGTCCTGACGCGGGCGTTCTCGAGGAGCGCGAGGTCCGTGCCGCCGAACACCTCTTTGCGCCGCGCGTTGAGCGCCTCGGCGCGGCGGGCGAGCTCCTCGGCGCGCTCGACGAGCCGCCGCCGGATGACCTCGTAATTGCCCCCATCCAGCGGCTCCGCCGCCTGCGGCGGGGACGCCCCCGCCGCTCGGGCCGCGCCGTCCAAGGCCCCTGTCGACACCATGCATGCTCCGTGTGGTCAGCCGAAGGGCCCGCCCCCGCGTCGAATCCGCGCGGGCCTCGGCCTGCCCGCGGCCAGGTTACAGCCGTTCGCCGCGTCCGGGGGGCGAGATGGCGACCGCGCGGCGGCGTGGGCCGCGTCAGCGCGGGTTGTCCAAGGATGTCAAGCCCGAGCGCCGCAGGGGGATTCCGTCGCGTCCCGGCGGGCGGCGCGTCGGGAACCCGCTATACCTTGAAATCCGCTTGCTCCACGCGGGACGCTGCGTTGCGATGGGCGGGAACGAGGGCGACCTACATGTCGATGCGAGCGTGCGTCTGTGCGACGCGCGCTCACTCCGCCTCCAGCGGCGCACCTCGTCGCTCGAGGCGCCTCGAGGCGTGGCTTGGACAGCGTGACGACCTTCTGAAGCAAGTTGGGATGGTGGCGTCGATGGGCTTGGGAAAGAGACTTACTTCCGTGCTCCTCGTCATGCTCGCCGGTCCGCTCGTCGCCTGCGGTGGCGGCGGCGGGGGGGGCGGCGGCGAGGGCGGCACGGGCAGCGGCGAGGGCGGTGCGGGCGGCGGCGGGGCTTCAGGCACCGGCGGCGAGGACACGAGCGGGGGCTTCGGCGGGTTCATGACGGTCGGATCGGGCGGGAGCGGGGGCGCCGGGGGCGATCCCTGCGAGTCGCCCGATCCTCCGCCGGAGTGCGACGCGGTGGAGCCGGCGTGCGGCGACGGCGAGGTCAACCAGGCGAGCGAGGCGTGCGACGACGGGAACAGCCTCCCCGGAGACTGCTGCTCTGGCGCCTGCAAGGTGGAGCCGTACTGCGTCTGCGAGCCCGGGGAGCTCTGTCACACGACGATCGTGTGCGGCAACGGGGCGGTGGAGCCCGGCGAGAGCTGCGAGGACGGCAACACCGCCTCGGGCGACGGCTGCGACGATCGCTGCCAGAGGGAGCCGGGCGACTGGATCTGCCCGGGCCCGGGGGAGCCGTGTGCCCGGCTCCACGCGTGCGGTGACGGGCGCGTCTCGGGCGGCGAGACCTGCGACGACGGGAACGAGGTGTCCGGAGACGGGTGCTCCGAGGTTTGCGCGCTGGAGGACCCCGGCAGCATCACGTGCCCTGTGCCCGGGAAGCCCTGCAGGCCGGTCGAGCGCTGCGGCGACGGCCGCCTGCGGCCGACCGAGCGGTGCGACGACGGGAACACCGAGCCGGGCGACGGCTGCTCGCCGAGCTGCCTGGTGGAGGCCGGCTGGAAGTGCCCGGACGGCGTGCACTGCACGTTCACCGTCGTGTGCGGCGACGGCCAGATCGGCGTGGGCGAGGCGTGCGACGACCGCAACATGGTCTCGGGCGACGGCTGCTCGTCGAACTGCGAGCTCGAGGCCGGGTTCGACTGCGCGCGCGCGGGGAGCCGCTGCACGGCGGTCTGCGGCGACGGGCGCGTCGTCGCGGGCGAGGACTGCGACGACGGCGACACGAAGAACGGCGACGGGTGCGACGCCACCTGCAAGTGGGAGCCCGGCCTTGTGTGCCAGCCCGCGCCCGGCGGCTACACCTGCCGCGCCACCGTCTGCAACGACGGGAAGAAGGAGGGCACGGAGCCGTGCGACGACGGCAATGCCAACCTCGGCGACGGCTGCACGCCGTTCTGCCAGGTCGAGCCGGACTGCGGCGACAGCGGGTGCACGTCGGCCTGCGGCGACGGCCTGCGCCTCGGCGACGAGGCGTGCGACGACGGCAACACGAGGAGCGGCGACGGCTGCTCGAGCGCGTGCACGATCGAGCCGGGGTACATCTGCAGGAACGATTCGACCCTGGGCGACGAGCTCCGCGTGCCGATCGTGTACCGCGATTTCAAGGCAGGTCAGCCGAATTTCGAGCCCGGGACCAACCCCCCGGACGCCATCGTCACGGGCATCGTGCAGAGCGCGCTCGGCGCCGACGGCAAGCCCCAGTTCGCGGCGGCGCGGCAGAACGCCTTCCTCACGAACGCCACCGATTTCAACCGCTGGTACAACGACTCGTCCCTCTCGAAGACGGTCGTGGACTGGCTCCCGCTCGCGCGTGTCGGGACGTCGGACGTGTTCCGCTTCGAGGATCACCTGTTCTTCCCGCTCGACGGCAAGGGATGGCAGGACCCGTCGGTGCCGGCGGAAGAGCGCGAGGCGAGCCGCGAGGCCCGCGATCCGTTCAACGGCTGGGCCGTGGCGGGCAACCACAACTTCTACTTCACGAGCGAGGTCCGCTATTGGTTCGAGTACCACGGCGGGGAGCGGCTCGACTTCTACGGGGACGACGACGTCTGGGTGTTCATCAACAACCGGCTCCGCATCGACCTGGGTGGCATCCACACCCCGATGGGGACCGGCGAGGTCGCCGGCGCCAAGGACGATCGCGGGACGGTGCTCATGGATGACCTCGGCCTCACGGTGGGGCGCGTCTACGAGGTCGTCGTGTTCCAGGCGGAGCGCCACACCACGGCGTCGAGCTACAAGCTGACGCTCGGCGGCTTCAACGCAGCCTCGTCCGTCTGCGAGCCCGTGTGCGGCGACGGCATCGTCACGCCCGACGAGCAGTGCGACGATGAGGACGAGAACGGCCCGGGGTACGGGAAATGCTCGACGAGCTGCACGCTGGGGCTCTACTGCGGCGACGGGGTGACGACCTCGCCGTACGAGATCTGCGATGACGGCACCAACCTGGGCGGCTATGGCTCCGAGGCCTGCGCGCCGGGCTGCGTGGCGGCCCCCCGCTGCGGGGACGAGGAGATCGACAGCCAGTTCGGCGAGGAGTGCGACGACGGCGTGAACGACGGCCGCTACGGCGGGTGCACGGCGGAGTGCCTGATCGGGCCGCGCTGCGGCGACGCGGTCGTCCAGGAGCCCGACGAGACGTGCGACGACGGCGTGAACGACGGCCGCTACGGCGGGTGCACGGCGGAGTGCGGCGACGCGGCGAAGTGCGGCGACGGGGTCACCCAGGACGCGTGGGGCGAGGAGTGCGACGACGGCGTGAACGACGGCAGCATGGGCTGCCTCGGTTGCCGGATCGGCGCCGTCTGCGGCGACGGGAGCGTGCAGCGGGAGCTCGGCGAGGAGTGCGACGACGGCGAGAACGACGGCGGTTACGGCGAGTGCGCTCCGGGCTGCGTGTACGGCCCGCGCTGCGGCGACGGCGTGACCCAGGCGCCGCCCGAGCAGTGCGACGACGGCGAGAACGACGGCGGCTACGGCGAGTGCGCTCCGGGCTGCGTGTTCGGCCCGCACTGCGGCGACGGCGTGCGGCAGGCGGCGTTCGAGGCGTGCGACGACGGCAACACCGCGAACGGCGACGGTTGCAGCGCCACGTGCCACAACGAGGTCCACTGATCCCGCGCGAGCCCTGACGGCGACGGGAGCGCGGCGGCTCGCCTGGGGCCGCCGCGCTGCCGTCTCGGCGGCTCAGGACACGTGAACACGCGGGCCATCGAAGAGGGGTACCATGCGAAAGTCGACATCCGGCGCGCTCACATTGCTTGCGCTCGTTCCGGGGTTCCTCCTCGGGTGCTCCGGCGAGGGAGCGCCGGGCGCCACGGCGGCGTCTCCGACGTTCCATCGAGACGTCGAGCCGCTGCTGCAGAAGCACTGCATGAGCTGCCATTCTCCCGGCAACATCGCCCCGTTCAGCCTGACGGCGTACGACTCCGCGCGCGGCGTGGCCAGCCTGCTCGCGCGCTCGGCGCGGGAGCGCACGATGCCGCCGTGGGGTGCGATGGAGACGGACGAGTGCCAGCCTCCTCACGGCTGGAAGGACGATCTCCGGTTGAAGGAGGAGGAGATAGCGGTCCTCGAGGCGTGGGCGGCCTCGGGCGCTCCCGAGGGGGATCCGGCGGACGCGCCGCCCCCGTTCGTGGCCGAGGCGCCGGGGCTGCCCGGCGTCGAGCTGGAGGTCGCGCCGAAGGAGCCGTTCGTCGCGAGCGGCGATGCCGACCAGTTCCGGTGTTTCGTGATGGATCCTGGGCTCACGGAGGCGCGGTACATCAACGGTGTGCACCTCATGCCGGGCAACAGCAAGGTCGTGCACCACGCGCTCGTGTTCATCGACAGGGATGGCGCGACCGACGCGCTCGTGGATGAGCACGGCGGATACGACTGCTTTGGCGGCCCCGGGTTCTCGGGTGAGCTCGTCGCCGCGTGGGCGCCGGGGGGCGTCCCCATCGAGCTCGAACCGAACATCGGCGCCGAGCTCCCGGCGGGGGCGCGGCTGGTGATGCAGGTCCACTATCACCCGGCCGGGACGACCGCCGAGCCCGACGCGACGCGCCTCCAGCTGCGCTTCACCCAGGGCGTGCCGGAGTGGCTCATGGGCATCGCGCTGATCGGCAACTTCGAGTCTCCCTTCGCGGAGGGGCGCGGCCTCCTCCCCGGGCCGAACGACGCGGATGGCGTGGAGTTCCTGATCCCCGCCGGAGAGAAGGATCATGTCGAGACCATGCAGTTCAGGCTGCCCGCCGCGGTGTCTCTCTCGGAGACGTACCTCTACGGCGCCGGGACGCACATGCACTATGTCGGCACGGACATGAAGGTCACCCTCGCGCGCGAGGAGGGCGCCGCCGACGCGCCTGCGGAGCAGTGCCTGGTACAGACGCCGAGGTGGGACTTCTCGTGGCAGCGCGGGTTCTACTACGACGCTCCCATCGAGCAGCTCCCGCGCCTCCGCGGCGGCGATCTGCTGACGATGCGCTGCACGTACGACAACTCGAACGGCAATCCATTCCTCGCGAAGGCGCTCAAGGAGCAGCACCTCCCCGCCCCGGTGGACGTGCACCTCGGCGAGAGCACGCTCGACGAGATGTGCCTCGCCGCCGTGATCCACGTGACGAGGAAGCAGTAGCGATCCGTGTCTTGATGGGTGTGGGAGGTCGGTAGCGGTCGACGACTGCCGATCATCTCTCTCCCCCCGCACCGTATCCGAAGCGGGAGCGCCGCTAAGCGCGCGGGCCGCGCGCCTTGACGAGCTCGTCGATGCCGAGCTCACGCGCCTTCTGGGCCAGCGCCTCGATCTTCTTCTTCCCGTCGGCGTCGGCGCTCGGCAAGAGCGACGTCAGGAGCCCCGACAGCGTGCCGTCCGAGGGCTTTGCCCCGGGCGCGACGAGCTGCTTCAGGTCCTCCGTGACGCTCGCGTTGCCGTTCAGGTAGTCGCCGGCCAGGGCGCGCACCGTCGCGCTCTGGTCGACAAGCCCGTCGACCGACTGGCCCAGGGTGACCGCCTTGACGAAGCGATCGAAGAACGCCCCGTCGCCGCCGACGATGTTGATCTTCGCGTGCTCGAACGCCCCGTGCAGGATCTCGGCCTGCGCCTTGGCGATCTCGGCCCGGATGCGCAGCGACTCGAGCTCCACCGCCCGCTCCTTCTCGAGCCGGAGGCGGAACTCCTCGTGCTCGCGCCCGACCCCGTCGAGCGCCTTCATCGCCGCCGCCTTCTCCGCCGTGCCGGCCGCCTCGGCCAGGAGCCGCTGCTTGATCGCGGTCGCCTCGGCGAGGCCCGTCTTCTCCAGGGCGAGCGCCTCGGCCTCGCGCGTCCGCGCGGCCGCGAGCCCCTTCTGCTCGATGCCCGCCGCCTCGGCGAGCAGCCGCTCCTTCGCGACCGTCGCCTCGGCGCGCCCCTGCTTCTCGATCGCCATCGCCTCGGCCTCCTTGACCATCACCCGCGCGAGGCCCTGCTTCTCCTCGCCGGCGGCGGCGGCGTTCATCTTCTCAAGCGCCACGCGCGCCTCGGCGAACCCCTGCTTCTCGATCGCCTGCGCGTCGGCCTCCTTCACCCGGATGCGCGCCAGCCCGTCGGCCGCGGCCTCGGCCTGGTGGCCCTCGGCGAGACGGATCTTCGCGCGCGCGGCCTTGTCGCTCGCCTCGAGCTCGGCGTCGGCCATGATGAGCTTCTCCCGGGCCCGGAACTTCGCCGCCTCCTCGCTCGCCTCCGCGCCCTTGAGCTGCTTGACGAGCTGCTCCTGCGCCTCGGCCTCCGCGTTGATGCGCGTCACGTCCTTGAGGCGCGTCGCCTCGGCCACCGCGCGCACGTCCTTGATGCGCTCCTCCTCCTCGGCAACCGTCTTCTCGACCGCGATCCTCGCCCGGACCACGTCGGCGATGTCCTTCCTCTGGACCTCGAGCTCCTTCTCGCGCGCGATCTGCTGGAGCGTCACGTCGCGCTCGCGGCTCACGATCTCGAGCTGACGCGCCTTCTCGACGCGCTCGGTCTCGACCGCGACCTCCCGCTCCTTGTTCTTCTGGGCGACCGAGACGCCGCGCTCCTTCGCCTCGCGGGCGACGAAGGCCTCCTCGTCGTTCTTCTCCTGGAGGAGCACCGTCTTCTTGCGCTCGTCGCTCACGATGCGCGCGGCCTCGTTCTGCTCGCGCGCCTGCGCCACCGCGATCTCCTTGGCCTTCTTCGCCTCGGCCTCGGCCCGGCGCTGCTCGAAGCGGAAGATGGCCTCGTCGGAGTTCAGGTTCTGGCTGCCGATCTCCATCCGCTCCTTCTGGCGGAGCTCGTTCGTCAGCACGTTCTGCGTGACCGTGAGCTCGGTGATCTTCCGGATGCCCTCGGCATCCATGATGTTGTCCTTGTCGAGCAGCTCGATGGGCGTCTGCTCCAGGTAGTCGATCGCCGCGTCGGCCAGCACGAACCCGCTCAGGTCCTTGCCGATGACGTCGATGATGTCGTCCTTGAACTTCTGCCGCTCCTTGTAGAGGTCCTCGAAGTTAAGGCGCTTGCCGACCGTCTTGAGCGCCTCGGAGAACTTCGCGGCGAAGAGCTGCTCGAGCGTCTCCGGGTTCGACGCGCGGACGCAGCCGATGGTCCGCGCGACCGTGCGCACGTCGTCCTGCGTCTTGTTCACCTGCACGAAGAAGGTGACCTTGATGTCCGCGCGGATGTTGTCCTTGCAGATGAGGCCTTCCTTGCCGCGCCGGTCGATCTCGATCGTCTTGACCGAGATATCCATGTACTCGGCGCGGTGGATGATCGGCAGCACCAGCGTCCCGGTGAAGGTGACGATGGGGTCCTGGCCTCTCGTGTTGATGATCAGCGCCTTGCCCTGATCCACCTGGCGGTAGAACTTGGCGTACATCACCAGCATCCCGAGGGCGACGAAGGCGAGGACGCCGACGAGGACGATGATTAAGGGGACGGTCACAGGGGGCACGCGGAGCTCCTTCGCGTTTCGGTGGAGGGGAGGGCGCCGGCCCCCGCGTTCACGTCGGTGAGGGTCGGACGGCCAGGCCCGCTCAGAGCCGGGTCGGGGGCCGAATGATGCCCCCTCGGGGATGAGGGTACACGAAACCGCCCGCCCGACAGCGGCGTTCAGCGGCGGCGCCCGCGCCGGCGTTCAGCCGCGGTGCTGCCGCTCGTCCGCTGCGCGCGCCGCGGGCGCGTCGTCCTCCTCGACGCCGGCCGGGCGTGCTTCCACGCGGGACGCCCCCCGCTCGGCCAGGGGAGGGGGAGGGCCGAGCAGGGCGTCGAGCGGCTCGACGCTGAAGATCTCTCGGTCCGGGTCCCAGCTCACGAGCAGCGCGCGGTCCCCCCGGCGGAGCGCGCCGGGCGTGTCGCACCGGACGTCGAGGATGTGGCTCGCCCCGCCCTCGTCGATCGTCGCCTGGCCGAAGCGCTCGTCGACGCGCCCGGTGGAGATGACGCACACGCGGCCCACGAGATCCTTCTTCGACTGGCCGTGCCGGGTCACGAACAGCGGGCCGAGCGGCCGCACCGCGAGCGAGGTCGAGAGCACGGCCGCGACGAGCGAGCCGGCGAGCACCGCGACGCCGAGCGCCCAGCGAGGCAGCCCCCAGCCGAGCCAGAGCGGCTCGACGAGCACCGTCGACAGGGCGCTCGTGAACCAGCCGAACGTCGCGATCAGCGTGAGCGTCACGGTCGCCGGCACGCGGTGGAGCTGGAGCGCGGCGAGGAGCGAGCCGGCGTCTTGCGCGCCGCCGGCCCCGTCCGCCGTGCCCGTGGCAGCGCCTTCGAGCGAGCCCTTGGCAGCGCCTTCGAGGGCGCCCTTGGCAGCGCCTTCGAGGGCCCCCTTGGCAGCGCCTTCGAGGGCGCCCTTGGCGGCGCCTTCGAGCCCGCCGAGGGGGGGCGCCGCGTCGCCGTGGGCGCCGCCGAGCAGGTCGAGGTCGACCGCGCCCAGGAGGACGAACAGCCAGTAGATGAGCGCGAGCGCGAGGGCGACCGTGAAGATCACGGCAGGGAACGCGAGCGATGCGGCGAGCACCTCGGCCATAGACAGACGCGGGCAGGACGCGGAGCCCGCGACCGGCGTCTCCGATAGGATCACAAGGAGGGGACGGAGGGGGCCAAATTCGGCCGCCCAGCGCGCCGCCGAAAAAACTTGACAGGCATGGAGATGCGTCAGCCGCGAGCCGCGCTGATCGGGACCCCATCGGCCTCGGCCCGAGAGAGCGACCGAAGGACGATGATGCGAGCGCCTGTCGCGTGGCGGTCCTGCGCCTTCGGCGGTTCGAATCACCGATCGGGCGGAGCCCCACGCCGCCAGACCTCGACCGTTTCACGTCCAGAGACGCACCCACGGCGCGGTCGACAAGGCCCCTCGCGGGTCCGTCCGCGGGTACCGCCGAGGCACACCCGAGGCGAAGGCCGTGAAGACGACGCGATTCACATCGCAGAAGAACCAGTGGAACAGGAGTCGTCTATTCCGCTCTCGATGGAATTGGCGCGCTTGGCCGGGAAACCCCATGTGGACTCGCCCTGGTCGCCTCGGTAAGATCCACACAGCGACGGACAATTTCGCCTGCGAGCCGCGTACACTGGCGCTCGCTGGAGCGGCTCAGCATGGACGCAATGATTCATCCGGGGAAAGTCCTCCTTGGCAAGTACCGCGTGGAGCGCATCCTCGGGCGCGGGGGGATGGGGATCGTCGTCGCGGTGCGCCACGTAGATCTCGGCGAGCTCTTTGCAATCAAGTTCCTGCTGCCCGAGGCGATGGGGACACCGGACGCGATCAATCGTTTCCTGCGCGAGGCGCGTGCGTCGGCTCGCCTCAAGGGCGAGCACGTCGCGAAGGTCCATGACGTGGGCAGCCTCGAGAACGGCGCTCCGTACATGATCATGGAGTTTCTCGACGGCATGGACCTGAAGCAGGTAGTGCAGGAGCGCGGCCCGCTGCCGCTGCGCGAAGCCGTGACCTACGTGCTGCAGGCATCGGATGCGATCGCCGAGGCGCACGTGCTTGGGATCGTGCACCGCGACCTGAAGCCATCCAACCTGTTTCTGACCCGCCGTCCCAACGGCTCGCCGTGCGTGAAGGTGCTCGATTTCGGCATTTCGAAGCAGACCACGCCCGACGGGATGGACCTCACGAGGACGGGCTCGATGCTTGGCTCACCGCTCTACATGTCGCCAGAGCAGATGATGCACGTCAAGCAGGTGGACGCGCGGAGCGATATCTGGGCGATGGGGGTGGTGCTGTACGAGCTCGTGACGGGCAGCGTGCCGTTCCCCGCCGACACGTTGACAGAGGTCGTCGGCCGCGTGCTCCAGACCGAGGCTGCACCGCCGAGCCACCTTCGCCCGGGCATGCCGCCGGAGCTCGATGCTGTCGTGGCGCGCTGCCTGCAGAAGCGGCCGGAGCATCGCTTTCAGCGCATCGAGGAGCTGATGGCAGCTCTGGAAGCCGTGTCGACCGCGCCTGGCCCCGCCGCGAGCGCGCTCCGGCAGCTCGCCCCCTCGCAACCGGGCATCGCGGCGCATGGCGGCCCCTCGGCGTCTGGCCAGGTGTCCCAGTCCGCGCCCGCGCTGCCCATGAGCAGGCCGCAGGTCGCTGCTGCGACAGGCTCCTCGTGGGGGAACATCACCGAGCCATCGCCGCCAGCGAAGGCCGGCAAGGTGGGCCTTCTCCTGAGCGCGGGGCTGGGAGCGGTCGCGCTCGCGGCCGGAGGCGCATGGCTCGCCTGGGGATCTGCTCCAGTGGGCGTCGAGGCGGCGGCGCCTCGCGCGCAGCCGGATTCTCGAGAGAGCCAAGAGCCCGCTCCGCCGGCGCCCCCCTCGGTGGCCACGTTCGCCCCCGACCCTCCGCCACCTGCTGCACCGGCGATGGCGGCCTCCGCAGCTTCGGAGCCATCCGGCACGGTGACGCCGTCGGCGTCCGTGGCTGCTCCGTCCCCCGGGAAGCCGGCCGGCGCGGCGCCGCCCGCGTTCACGACGCCGCGGGTGAAACCGACGGCGAAAGCGGTCGCCAGCGCTCCTGCGGCGACCAGCAGCCCGCAACCGCCTCCTTCGTCCAAGAAGTACGAGGGCGTCTTCTAGGGCCTCTGCCACCGGTAGAACGCAATGACGGAGAGCACGCGATGACCAGGCCTCTGCAATGCGCGCGAGCAACAGGCGCGCTCGTCCTTTCGCTGAGCCTCCTCGCGCCCGCCGCGGCGCGGGCGCAGGGGATCGATTCCCAGGCCGCGCTCGCGGCGCAGGCGCTCTATGATCAGGCCGTCACCGAGATGGACGCGAGCCGGTATGACAGCGCCTGCCCCAGGCTCGAGGAGGTGACGCGCCTCGCCCCCACCGGGCTCGGCGCGAAGCTCACGCTTGGCGAGTGCTACGAGCGGTGGGGCAAGCTCGCGAGCGCATGGTCTCAGTATGCGCTCGTCGAATCGCTCGCGCCGCGGGCCGGGCAGCCAGAGCGCGGGCAGCGGGCGGCCGAGAAAGCGGCGGCGCTGAGGCCGAGGCTCGCGACACTGGCGATCGAGGTCCCGGAAGAGGTGCGCTCGATCCCGGGGCTCGCGATCACGCGCGACGGCGTGCCGGTCGGCGCCGGCCAGTGGGCCACTCCGGTGCCGGTCGACAGCGGAGCGCACGAGCTCGTCGCCCGTGCGCCCGGCCGCAAGCCCTGGACGCGGCAGATCGAGGCCGTCGACGGAAGCGCCGGTGTCGCGCGCATCCCGGTGCTCGAGCGCGACGCAGGTCCGGAGAACGAGAACGTGCGCAACGCAAGCCCGGAGAAGGTGCCGGCGACCGAGGCGTCGATTGAGCCGACGTGGCGGCGCCCTGTGTCGTTCGCCGCCATCGGGCTCGGTGGCGCGGGCATTGTGGCCGGCGCGGTGCTCGGCGGGCTCGCGCTCGCGAAGAACAGCGAGAGCGACGAGCCTGGGCGCTGCGACGCGCAGGACCGCTGCGACCCGAGGGGGTTCCAGCTGCGCAACTCCGCGAGGACGCTCGGCACCGGCTCGACGGTGGCGTGGATTGCGGGCGGCGCGCTGGCGGCTGGGGGCCTGACGCTGCTCTTGACGGCGCCGTCTCGCGTGGCGCCCGGGGAGCGCGCGAGCGCGCAGGCGCGGCCCTGGAGCGCGCGCGTCGCGCTGCTGCCGGGCAGCGTGGCGGTGCAGGGCGCCTGGCGGTGAGCGCCGCGAAAGGATCATGAGGCTCAGCGAGCTCCCTGGCATTCGAGGCTCGAGAGCACGCTGAGGTCCTCGGGCCCACCGAAGACCGGCGCCGGCACGCCGAGGATCCCGATCTCGAGCAGTTCCCCGAACGACCTCGCCGATATCGCGAAGTAGCCGGTGCACCGGGAGGCTCTCAGATCGGGCCTCGCGCTCGTCAGCGCGTCGAGGCTGCGCGCGCGATCGCTCAAGATCGCGCCGACCTCCCGCGGACGCGAGGCATGTTCGGTGAGCGCCGCGTAGGCGATGCGGAGCCGCGGCTCGTCCTTCGGCAGCTTCGCGAAGGCGTCGCGCGCCTCCTTCTGAAAACGCTCGGGCACGATGCAGAGCCCCGCGTGATCCGGGATGAGCCAGCCCTTCGACAGCGAGGCGAGGAGGATCGCGCTCCCGTCGTCGAGCAGCGCCCGTGCCTGCTCCGTCGGCGGCGTCGCATAGGCCGAATCGAGGATGAGCATGCGCCGCTCGTCCGCGCGCGCCCAGCGCCGGAGCTGGGCCGCCTCGGGCGGCGACAGGTGCGAGCCCCACGGCTTCAGGGGCTCGCAGATCAACACCGCGTCGAGCCCGTCGAGGACAGGTAACCCGAGGCGCGCATTCCACGGGACGACGGTCGCTCCCGCCTCGGCCGCGAGCTGCTGGTAGACGGGGTAGACGTCGGCGGGGACGCCGACGCGCGCATCCCGCTTCGCGAGGAGCTCGAACAACGCGCGAAGCGAGCGACGGATACCGTGGCTGATCTGCGTGCGCGGCTTGAGCGCCTGCGGGAGCTCGAGGTGCGCGAGGAACCGCTCCGCGAGGTGACAGCGATACGGCGCCTCCGGGTGGGTCGAGGGCGCGATGGCCGGGAAGAGACGCGCGAGGCTCCGGTAAACGTTGAGCTCCGAGAGATCGACGAGCGAGGGACGCGTGGCCCTGAGCTCCGCGCGGCGCGCGAGAAACGCTTCGTGCTTCATAACGTGGAGCTCGGATCTTCCAGGGAGGCGAGGCAGGACCCGTCGGCCATCACGTTCCATGAGCGGACGAGGCCATGTGTCCGTTCCCAGCCGACCGATGGCTCGGTGTAGGCCGCCACGCGGAGCACGCGGCCTCCCATGGTTCCTTCGAAGACCGGGCTCCCCCAGGGGAGCTCCGCGCATCGCTCGAAGCCGAGGCCCGCGAGCGTGTGGAGCACGAGCGAGAGAGGCACCTGGTTTGCCTCGCAATACCGGTTGGCCGCGCTCGGCGCCCACGGGTTCTCCGAGAGGCTCGAGATGTAGAGCTCCTTGAAGCACACCTCCTGAAACCCCTCTCCGGCGCTCCGTTCGAGGTAGGCGCGCACCTTCGCGGCGTCGTCGACGCCGCCGCGCTGGAGCACGCAGATGGCCCGCGTGCGGAGGCCCGGCGCGCCCCCCAGCGCGCCGGAGTCGACCTCGATCCCCATGATGCGCGCGTCGTCTTCGCGCGTCACGCCGTGCCGGCTCACCGCGAGGGTGGTGAGCCCCGCGTCCCGGAGCTCTTCGACCTGCGCGAGGTCGAGGCGCGCGCCGTTCGTGATGAGGAGGGACTTCGGGAAGAGCTCGGACAGGCCACGAACGAGCGCGCGGAGCCGTTCGGGCTCGAGCAACGTCGGCTCGCCGCCGCCGGTGATGACGGCGCGCTCGGCGCCGCGCTCCTTCGCGCGCCTCGCCCAGTCGAGGTAGCGCTCCAGCGTGGCGCTTTGCTGGCGCGCGAGATCGGAGGCGCTCGCCTTCGAGAAGCAGAATGCGCAACGCGCCTGGCAAGCATTCGCGACGGGCAGCACCGAGATGCTCCGCGGCCGGCATTGCGCCCAGTCGATGAGGCCGGCGTCGTCGAGGCGAAAGGCCTCCGCGGTGATCTCCTCGTGCCGGGTGGGCACGAGGGCGCCACGCGCATCGACCCACGCCACGCCGCTCAAGGGGATCTCGCTCGACGGCCAGCGCCAGCCGATGCCCGTGCCCGTCACGTCGTTCGGGCGCATCGCGTCGGGCCCGACAGGGAGCCGCGCCCGCAGCGCCACGACGCGATCCTTCGGCCGCCCGAGCCTCGTCACGAGCCTCCGCGCCTTCTCGAGCCCGGGCGCAAAGGGCTCGTCTTCCTTCAGCATGTAGAAAGCGTCGGGGAAGGTGGATTCGCGGATCAACGCCTTCGAGTAGCGCATCCCGTAGCGATCGAAGCCCCGCAGCCAGTTCGACAGCGGAATGAAGGCAACGAAGGGGACCATGGACGATATGGTCGATGAGTCACCGAGTCGAGTCAACCGGACTCCAGGGGCGGACGCGAGGCTCACGGCGCTGCGGGCGCACGCCCGCGGTCGGCCACCGCCATGCGCCTGGCTCTTGCGAGGATGAAATGATCCGCGGGAGTGAGGACGAGCGACGATCTCGGCCCTCAAGGCACCGTCCGTCAGTCGCTCGGCTCACCCTGGCGCAGCCTCATCGTCTCACGCTCGGAAATCCACGATTTGTGATGGCACATCAGGCTGGCACATCCGTTGCTGAAAGGGGCGGCATGAAGACCTTTGTCCGATGGCTCATTCCCCTCGCGCTCCTTCCTGTGTTCGCTTGCTCCGACGCGGTCGAGCAGCCTTCCGACGGCGGTTCGGGGGGTGGCACGCCCGACGAGACCCTGTCGTCCAGCGTATCGAGCGGCACCGGCGGCACGCCCGAGGAGACCACGTCGTCCAGCGCCTCGACCGGTGGCGACACCCCCGTCGAGTGTGATTTCTCAGGAGGGGGCGCTCCGCCGGGGGCGCGCTGCGCAAACGAGGGCGAGCTGTGCGACTACGCCTGCTCCCCCTGCAGCGTCACCTGCACCGACGGGGTGTGGGTCGAGCACTGCACCGCATGTCCCGATACGGCGCCCGAGAACGGAACGGACTGCAGTTCCTACTACGGCGTGGGGCCGTGCAGTTATAATCGCGAGTGTGGCACAGTGAGTGCCACTTGCGACGGACCAACCGGGTTGTGGGTGGTCAGCTGCAGTGACCAGAGCGACGGGAGCGGCGGGGGCAACGAAGGCGGCGGGGGCGATGCAGGCGGCGAGGACACTCACGGCGGCTGCGGCGGTTAGAGCGACAAACGGGTTGAAACCGCCAGAAGAGAGCAGAATTCGAACCGCCAAGGCGCCAAGGACGCCAAGAGAATCATAAGAATCTTGGCGTCTTATGGCGCCTTGGCGGTTCACTTCTCGCTCGATCAACGTGATCGGTGCTCTAAGCGCGGCTGAGGCGGCTCCCGCCGCCACGTGTGCCACGCGCTCGGCCTGCAATCGACCGCCGCGCGGCGGGCCGCCCGCCTCGGCCATTCGCGCCGGCGCTCAGGAGGCGTTCCGGCGTGACTCGTTGTTCTTCGTCTCCGGGGGTGACGTCGCGCCGATGGAGGTCGCGGAGCCCGCCGCGACGCCGCTCGTGCTCGCGGCCGCGCGCTCGCTCGACGACGATCCCGTGCTCGTCCTCGCCTCGCCCTGCCGCTGCTCGCGGTAGAGCCGGATCTCGTTCCGCACGTCGACCACGCCCGAGATCCGCTCGGCGAGCGCCTCCAGCTGGTGCTTGAAGCGACGCTCGCGGACGGTCCCGGAGAGGATGACCTCGCCGCTCTGCACCTTCACCTCGACGTCGCTCGCGTCGAGGTCCGGCTGATCGGAGATCTGGTCGCAGATATCCTCGCGGATCCGCTCGTCCGAGCGCTTGTACCCCTTGGGCGGGCGACCACGCGAGCCGCCGAGCCCGCCGCCCTGTCGAACGGTCTGGAGGAAGCTGCGGCCGCCTGAGGCCTGTCCGCCGGATCCCTGTCCGCCGTAGGGCCGAGGGGAAGGGCCTTGATCGCCGCCGAAGGACGACTCGTGGCCTTCGTACCCGCGTTGCTGTCCTGGCCGCTCGCTCCAGCCGCGCTCGTCGTCGGCCCACTGCCGGAGGCCGCCGCGGGCTCCGTACCCTTCGTGCTGGACTCCGCCCAGGCCTCCCTGGCGACCGAAGCCGCCCTGGCCGCCACCAGATCCACCCTGGCCACCGAATCCACCCTGGCCTCCGAGGCCGCCCTCACCGCCCTGGCCGCCGCCGAAGTGGCCCTGTCCGCCGAAGCCGCCCTGGCCAACCTGGTCGCCGAATCCACCCTGGCCACCGAAATAGCCCTGACCGGCGCCATAACTGCCCTGGCTGCCGCCGAAGCCACCCTGTCCGCCGAAGTGCCCCTGTCCGCCGAAGCCACCCTGTTCGCCCAAGCGGCCCTGTCCGCCGAAGCGGCCCTGTCCGCCCTCATCGCCATAGACGCCCTGGCCACCGGTGAATCCGCCCTGGCCGCGGCCGGATCCCTCTCCGCCGTAGCCGCCGAAGTGGCCCTGTCCGCCGAAGTGGCCCTGTCCACCGAAGCCGCCCTGGCCGCCACCGAAGCCGCCCTGGCCGCCGCCGAATCCGCCCTGGCCGCCGCCGTGACCGCCTTGGCCGCCGCCGAAGCCGCCTTGGCCGCCGTAGCCGCCCTGGCCGCCGCCGAAGTGACCTTGGCCGCCGTGACCGCCCTGGCCGCCACCGAAGCCGCCCTGGCCGCCGCCGAAGCCGCCTTGGCCGCCGCCGTGGCCGCGCCTGGCGTCAAGATCGTCGCGACCTCCTCGCTGGAAGTCATCACGCTGGCCGCCCCAGTCCTTACGCCGGGCGTCCTCGCGCTGCCCCCAGGCGCGATCCTGTCGGCCCTCCCAGCCGCGTTCTCCGGCATGGCCGCGCCAGCTCGGGTCGCCCTCGCCGCCGCGCTCGCCCTCGTGGCCGCGTCCGACAGACTCTCGCTGATCGGGGCGACCGCGGAGATCATCGTGACCTCCGCGGGAATGACGCCGATCGTCTCGCTGGAGGACTTGCTCGTAGTTGCCACGATGCCCGTAACTAGCATCCCCGCTCGCTCCGCGCTCGCCACGATATCGCTCATCGGCTCGCTGACCCTGGGTTGGCCCAAACCGCTCGTCGTCGCGCCCCGGCCCATCGTTATGTTCCTCGTCGATCCATCCCTGACGATTCGGCATGACTCCTCCGCCTTTCTTGCGAGGAGAGCGACACGGCAGCGAAACTGGGCCGCTCCTCTCCGGTGATCCAGCCGACGCTCGGTCTACAGTCGGGCGACGCACGAGCGTGCGGGAGGACAGCCGTATCGGGCCGCCTGTCGTGCGTGCCTGTCCGGCGCCGCGTGGGCTGAAGATCCAGGGCCCCGACGCCCCGGCGCGATCCGACATCGCAAGGGGTGTTCCAGGACGGCGAGGGCGGTATTTCGCTCCGTTTTCAGGGAGATTTCGCCCCGTCAGGCCCGCTGCGAGGTGCAATGCGCCCGATGCCGGAGCGACCAAACCGTCTCACAGAGACGTTGTGCCACAGTGACGACATCATGACTTAGGGCTTCCCCTGAAGGTGACTCGGGAGCCGACGGACGAGCTCACATGACTCTCCGGGCCGCGCGCCGACGAATCGACTTCAGGCCATCCGATCTCGACCGTCACCCCGCGGATGAGCCCGCCTCATCGATCTCCGATGAGCTTCCTCGAGCGCCGCACGCCCGCGGGCGCCCCACGAGAGGCGCGAGAGACGGAGAGCGAGGACCGAAACGCGGAGCGACGAGGGGCGAGCCGCGACACGAGCCGGGAGAAGAAAGAGCAGGGCGGAAGGCGAAAAATGTGACCATCGCGGGATACCGGCCGGACGCTCGGCAGGCCACGGCGAGATCCGCGGTTCGCGTGTTCGTGTGCGGGCGGGAGCCCGGCCCGCTCCTCACCGAAAAACCATGCGCGCGCCGCGCGGCCGCGATTACCCTCGCGCCTTCCTCGGAGCTCCCATGCCGGCCCAGCGAAGCGTGACGAAATGGCTCGAGCGAGCCCCTGCGCCGGTGTTCACGGCCTTCGCCGTGATCGCCGCGTTCTCGACCTACTTCTGCATGTACGCCTTCCGCAAGCCGTTCGCGGTCGGCTCGTACAAGGGGATGGTCGCGCTGCCGCTGCTCCCCGCGCTCGATCTGAAGAGCCTCTACATCATCGCCCAGGTGCTCGGGTACTGCGCCTCCAAGTTCCTTGGCATCAAGATCGTCTCCGAGATGCCGCCCGAGCGGCGCGCGCTCGCCATCCTCGCGTGCATCGGCGTGAGCGAGGCCGCGCTCGTCCTGTTCGGGCTCGCGCCGGCGCCGTACGCCGCCGTCTTCCTGGCGCTGAACGGCCTGCCCCTCGGCATGGTCTGGGGGCTCGTCTTCGGCTTCCTCGAGGGGCGCCGCGTGAGCGATCTGCTCGGCGCCGGCCTCTGCGCCAGCTTCATCGTCGCGAGCGGCTTCGTAAAGACCATTGGCAAAATCACGCTCGGCTGGGGGGTCCCGGAGGTGTGGATGCCGGCGGTGACGGGCGCCCTCTTCTTCCCGCCGCTGCTCCTCTCGGTGTGGATGCTCGCGCAGATCCCGCCGCCCTCGGTGGACGACGAGGCGCTCCGGACCCGGCGCGCGCCCATGGACCGCGCCGCGCGGCGCGCGTTCGTCCTCGCGAACGCGGGCGGGCTCGCGACCCTCGTCCTCGGCTACGTCGTCCTCACCGCCTACCGCGATTTCCGGGACAACTTCGCCCGCGAGATCTGGGACGCCCTCGGCTACACCGACCAGCCGGCCATCCTGACGACGGCCGAGATCCCCGTGGCGATCGGCGCGCTCCTCTCGGTCGCGGTGATGATCGGCATCCGCAACAACCGTACGGCGCTCGCCGCGATCCACGGCGTCATGATCGCCGGGGCGGCGCTCGCGGGGCTGAGCACCGCGCTTTACCAGGCGGGCGTCATCGGCCCCGTCGCCTGGATGATCAGCGTCGGGCTCGGGCTCTACGTGGGGTACGTCCCGTACAACTGCGTCCTCTTCGACCGGCTCATCGCGGCCGTGGGCTCGGTGGCGACGGCGGGATTCCTGATCACCGCGGCCGACGCCTTCGGCTACCTCGGGAGCGTGGCGCTCCTGCTCTACAAGAGCTTTGGCCAGGCGAAGCGCTCGTGGCTCGAGTTCTTCCTCGGCTTCAGCTACGCGACAGCGCTCGTCTGCGGGGCCCTGTTCGCCGCGTCCGCGGCGTACTTCTGGCTGCGCACCCGCGGCCCGTCCGCCGCCGCGCGGCCGGCGGCGCTCGACGCCTGACGCGCCGCGCGCCGCGCGCCACGCGCCACCGACTGCCGGTCGCGCGGGCGAGCCATGGGGGGCGCGTGGCGCCGGTGAGGTGGCGGGAAGACCTCAGTTGATCGGCGGGATCTCGGTCTTGCAGCCGACCTGGAGCTGGACCTGCCCGCCCGCCTGGAAGTGGGTGCAGGTCGCGGGGCACATCACGATCTTGGTCGGCGTGCCGCCGGTCGCGGGGTCGACGTCGTAGTACCAGCCGCCGGCGGTCGCGTCGCAGCGCGCCTCGCTGGCCACGTAGAAGATGGTCGACGGGTCGGCGCCCTCCGGCGGCGTGTGCTGGACGTTGAGCGTGCCGTAATCGAGCGTCTGCCCGGCGGACGGCGCCGGGACCTGGTACTCGCACGCGAGGCTCGTCCCGCGGATCTCGCTGAGCGCGTCGAGGAACGCCTGCGTCACGTCGGAGCTCGTGTCGATGAAGTAGGCCGATTTCGTCCCGCCGCCCTCGGCGATGCGGTTCATCGTGGCCTGGGCGCCGTCGTCGTCCCTGCCGAAGACGCCGATGACGAAGGTCGAGATGCTCGGCGAGCCGCCCAGCCCCTCGGCCGCGATCTCCGCGATGCCGTCGGCGGACGTGGGATTGCACTCGGTGGGCATCCCGTCGGTGGCGAGCACGGTGACGACCCTGTGGGTCGGGTTCGCCTGGGCGTGGGCCCGGGCCTGGGCGATCGCGCCGGACAGGGCGCCGGCGGTGGGCGTGCCTCCGTCGGGGAACGTCCGGTCGATCGACCCGATGAGCTCGTCGGCCCAGGCGGCGTCGAGCGGCGCGATCGAGACGGCGGGCGTCGCGTAGTCCTCGGTGACGCACGAGTACGGGTGAGCGCAGGTGCTCCGGGACACCCTGTTGCACGTGCCCGCGCGGTTGGGACAGCGCTCGCCGATGTCGCCGCAGACGACGTTGCTGTTCTGGGAGCATACGCCGATGTCGATGCACGGGTCGCCGTCCGGGCAGTCCGCGTCGGCGACGCAGATCTGGATGCCCGTGCGGGCGTCGAACGAGCTCTGACAGGCCCGGAGCGCGCACGGCCCGCTGACGCCGCACTCCTCGTTGGTCCTGCAGCTCATGGGCTGGCCGGCGTTCAGCAGAGGGAAGTACTGGAGCCCGACGCCGAGCCCCTCCGACTTGGGGTCGGTGAAGAAGGCCTCGAGCGCGTCGGTCACGGCGGTCCACTTGGTGCCGCCCGTCGCGAGCCGGTCTCTCATCGACCCCGACGAGTCGAGCATGATGTAGAGGTCGAGCGGCACGAGCTCCGCCGTTTTCGTCTCCCCGGCGCACGACGCCTCGCCGCCGGCGCCCTCGCCGGCGCCGCTGCTGGGCCCGGTGGTGATCTCTCCAGGCCCGTCGGTGCCATAGCCGGTGCTCGTTGCTCCGCCTGTTCCCGAGCCATTCCCCGAGCCATTCCCCGGGCCTGTCCCCGAGCTGGCCCCGGCGCCCGCTCCGCCGGCTCCGCCGGCGGAGACCGACGAGCCATCGGCCCCCCCGCACGCCGCGAAGATCACGCTGATCCCCGTCGCGGCGAGCGCCACCATCGCTGACCGGTTCCTCATGAGAAGAATCGAAACACCCTGGAAGCGCTTTGTCGAGCGTGTTGACTCGAACCCTCTGTCCGCGCCCTGGCCCGGTGTGGGACGGGGTGAGACGCTTCAGGGGAGGGCAGGCGACAGCTGAGCTCCCCGTGTGCTTGCGGGCACAGGATTGCTCCGAAGCACAGGATTGCTCCGGTCCACAAGGTGCTTTGGAGCACACGCCTGCTCCGGAGCTTAGGGCTCCGCCGGAGCGCAGCGTGCTTTGGAGTACAGGGGGCTCCGGCGCGTCGCGCTTCGCCGGAATGCAGGGGTCGGGAGCGCCGGGGGGCTCCGTAGGGCGGCGCGGCGCCGAGCTCAGGGGTGCTTCTTCGGACCGACGAGGCTGCGGAGGACGGCGCGGGCGACCTCGGCCCCCGTCGCGTCGCGCAGGCTCACCGGGATATCGTACTCCCTGCGCTCGCTGGTCTCCGGGAGAGGGCACTCGCAGACGGCGCGGATCGTCCCGCGGGCCTTCTTCACGTACTCGATCGAGAGGCCCGCGACGATGAACCGGGCGTCATCGGGCAGCGCGTAGGACAGCGCCGTGTTGCCGGTGAGCTCGGCGAGGTTGACGAGCGCGACGGCGTGCACCGAGCGGAGGTGGTTGCGCAGCCCCGGCCGGTCGCGCATCGACACCTCCGCGCGGCCGCGCTCGAGGACCTCGACCTCGGCGCGGATCGTCCCCGTGTACGGGGCCATCGCGCCGATGAGCCGGCTGAACAGGCGCTTGCCCCCCGGCAGGACGCTCAGCTTGTCCCAGACGTCGCGGATGGTGTTGCGGCGCGAGCTCGCCGCGATCGATGCGAGAGAGAAGTCGGTGAGCTTCATGCGCTGGATCCGCGGGGCGGGGGCGGCAGCCTGCCTCGAGTCGCGCGCGGGTGCACCCGGAATCCCCGGCGAGCCGGTGCGTCCCGGCGCCTCCTCGCGCCGCAACCTCGGCGCGGCACGATTCATTCTCGGCATGAATTGTACTTCGTAATGTTATTCGATAATCGGATGGATCCGGAGCGCCCTGGCGCCCCCGTTCTCGCGAGCATTCTGCGGCATTTTCGGCCTCCGGGCGCCCGTGAGCAGCCGCCCGGATCCCCCGTCCGTCGCGCGTGGCCTGCTTCGGGCGGCAATCCCCCGTCCGTGCCCGGAACTGGACTTGTGTATGACAAGACCTCGACGTCCGGGCCAAGGTGGCCCACCCGAGAAAGAGCGCGCTTTCGAGCTTCTCTTTCGCGAGCAAACCTCCGCGCTCGTAGGGCGCTGGCTGACGGGCCTGGGGGTCCCGCTGCGCGATCGCAAGGACCTCGCGCAGGAGGTGCTGTTCGCGGCCTACCTCAGCTTCAACAAATACAACCCCGAGATCTCCCGGCCCGAGCGCTGGCTGAACAGGATCACGGTCCACACGGCCTCGCACTACCTGCAGCGGGCCCAGCACCGCTACGAAGAGCTCGTGCCCGACGATGAGCTCCCTCCCCTCGTCGACCCCTCCAAGACCTCGGAAGAGCTGCTGATCTCGGATCAGGAGCGGCTCGTCGTGCTGGAGCTCATGCAGCAGCTCGACGCCGACGCGCACTGGATCCTGGTTGGGCACGATCTCCACAGCACCCCGATGGCGGATCTCGCGCAGCAGCGCGGCATCCCGCTGTCCACCGCGTACAAGTGGCGCGCGCGCGCCATGCGCCTGTTCCACGACATCCTCGTGAAGCGCCGGCGCGAGGACCGGAAGAGGGAGGGCTTTCGCCTCGTGCTGCCCCTGGATCTGGCGGCGCTCCTCGCCACCGCGCGGATCTCGCCGCGCGTGCCCGACGACGTCCGGGCCTCGATCCTCCGCGGCGTGCAGGAGGCGGTGGGGGCGCTCAAGGCGGGCAGCGCCGGGAACGCCGCCGGGGGCGTCGGCCAGGCGCTGAGCGACGCCGCGACGTGGCTCAAGGGCCTCGCGAAGCTCGTCCAGCTGCCGGCCCTGGGCGTGGCCGCGCCCGTCGCGGCCACGGCGGCGGCGGCCACGGGCGCGGCCTGGTTCGCGCTCCACGCCCCGGAGCCGCCGCCTCCGCAGGAGGCGAGGCACGTCGTGCCCGCGCTCGTCGCCGCCATGCCGCCGCGCCGGCCCGCCGAGCCGCCGGCGCCGCCCGTTGCGCCGCCGGCGGCTCCGGCGTCCGTCGAGGCGCCGCGGCGGAGCCCCCCGGCCCAGCGGCGCGCGCGCGTGCCGCCGCGCGACCGGGGGGAGCGCGCGCCGGCGCCGGTCGCCGCCGAGACGATCGAGAAGCTCGAGATCGAGATCGACGGGCCCGGCAGCAATCACGACATCGCCCTGTTCGATGCGGTCACCAAGGCGCTGCAGGCGCGCGATCCGGACCGGGCGATCGCGGCGCTCCAGCGCTACGAGCGCGAGATGCCGAACACCCTCTTCGCGTCGGAGCGCAAGGTGCTCTGGATCCGGGCGTTCGTGATCGCGAGGCGTTACCCGGAGGCGCGCGCCCTGCTCGAGGAGGTGCGGCTCGATACAGCGATCCAGCGGCAGGCGATCGAGGAGCTGGACACGATCCTGAACCCCCGGTGAGCGGGCGACCGGGCCTCCGCGCGCCCCGCGCCGCGGCGGCTCAGTCGCCGGCGTAGGTGCCGAAGCTCGCGCGGCCGCTCGTGGAGACCTGCGGGGCGGCCTGGCCCACCTGCACGACCGCGGACACGAACGCGGCGGGCTTGAGCCCCTCGTCGGGCCCGGCCTCGTTGGTGATGTACTCCAGCCCGAGCCCCGCTAGGAAGCCGAACGACGTGGTGTTGCCGCCCGAGCCGAGGATGGGGATCGTCGGCGCGACGCCGACGTAGCCGAGGAGGCCGACCCGCCCCTCGCCGAGCGTCTGCACGAAGCCGCCGAGCTGCGCCGCGATCGGGAAGGCCCGGCGCTCCACCGGGTCGTAGCGGTCGATCGCGAGCGCGACGCCGACGGCGCTGAGCACGCTCCGCGTGACGAGGGGCTTCTCCACCCACGGCGCGCGGGTGACCTGCAGCGTGGCCAGCATCGCCGGGACGGTGAGGTACGCGCGGAAGCAGGTCCCCGCGGCCTCGAGCGTCTGGAAGTTGTCCTCGCCGCACAGCGGGACCGAGTGGATCGCCACCGATCCCACGAGGCGCCGGGCGCGCTCCGGCTCGCCGGGCTCGTTCGAGCGCAGCGAGCTCGCGACGCGGCCCGCGTCGGAGACGAGCACCACCTTGCCCTGCGGGCTCAGCGGATCGCTGTAGACGGCCAGCCGGAGCCGCGCGTCCCCGTCGAAGTCCTCGGCGAGCGGCGGGAGCGGGAACTCCGCGCTGCTCGGCGTGACGATCCACGTGCCGTTCTGGAGGAGCTCGATCGGCGTGCCGCTCCGCATCTGATCGGTGCGCGTCAGCGAGACATGGAGCGCGAGCGGCGCCACGAGCCGGTGCTTGGCCTGGCCCGTCAGCCGGATCCGGCAGTTGCCCAGCCGGAGCGGCGCCGGCGAGATGACGACCGCGCCGTGCGCGAGCGGCTGCGGTCCGGGGCGCGATGGATCGACGTCGGGCGCCCGGCGAGGAGGCGGCAACCCGGCCGGCGGCTGGGCCTGCGCCGGCGGCTGGGCCTGCACCGCCGCGCCGGGCTGCGCCGTCGGACCGGCCTGCGCCGCCGTCGAGGGCCGCCGGCCGGCGCCTGCGCCGCCCTGGAGCTGCCCATCCGCGCGGGCAGGTCCCCGGCCTCCCGGCGGGGCAGGGGACGGCGCCCTTGGCCCGGGCGGGCGGGCGCTCCCGGGCGGCGGGAGGCTCCCGGCATCGGTGCGGGGCGCGATCGGCGTGGGGCCGCAGTCGACCTTCAGGTCGTCGGCGAGCGGATCGGGGAAGAGGAGCCGCGCGGGGTTCGACTCGACGAGGTTCTCGAGCGGCGGGATGGTGACCCGGTACGTCGCGTTGACGACGTTGGCCGCCGCGGGCGCGTGGAGGTTGAAGGCGGTGACCCGGAGCCAGCCGCCGCCCGGGAAGACGCGGAGGACCTTGCCATCGGGGCGCCCGCAGCCGCCCGAGGCGACCTCGAGGACCGGCACGGTGAACGTGCGCTGGAACGGCTGCACCCGGGCGTTGCCGCAGCTGTCGACGATGGCGAGGTAGTGGAAATCGGCCATCTCCGACTGCTTCGGCCACTGCATGCCCAGCGTGAGCTCGCCCGCGTCGGCCGGCGGCGGCTCGGGCCGGCCGTCGCGGCAGACGTCCACGCGATCGGGGGACAGCGGCGACGGCGCGGCCGGCGCGCCCACGGGAGAGCGCGGGGCGTCGGCGACCGGGCGGTAGGAGCAGACGTGCCGGTACGAGCGGCGGCCGAGCAGCACCGGGTCGAAGTCGAGCAGGCGCTGGCCGTCCTCGGTGAGCCGCCCCCACACCGTGAGCGGCAGGGGCAGCGTCGGGGTCTGGAGCTTGATCGAGCGCAGCATCTGGTCGCCGATCGGGCTCTGCCCGGGATCGCCGGTCTGCGCGGCGCAGCCGCCGCCGCTGCACAGCCAGCGGCCGCCGCGGCGCGCGGCCTCGATCGGGACCGGATCGGTGTCGCGGACGCTCATCCAGACGCGGCGCGCGTCCGGGAAGATCTCCGGCCCGCCGGCCGACGACGCGGCGCTGGCCGTGCCCGCCGGCGCGCGCACGACCTGCAGGCTGCCGCCGAAGTCGGCGGGGACGGCCATCGGCCCCGCGTCGGTCGGGCGCCTCAGGGTGGTGGCCGGCTCCGGCGTATCCTCCTCTTCGGTCTCCCCGGTGTCCGTCTCGGGATCGTCCTGCGCCGGCGCGGTGGCGGGCGCGGCGATCGCGAGCGCGAGCGCCACGGCCGACAGGAACATGGCGGATCTGCGTGCGCTCACGGCGAGCCTCCCCCTCCTCCGGCGCCCGGCTCGGGCTCCGGCTCAGTCTCCGTTTCGGCGTCCTCTTCCGGTTCCGGCTTTGGCTCCGCCGTGACGGTGACGGGCTCGGACGAGCACTCGGGGCTCGCGAGCAGGCGGGGCGTCACTCGGAGCGTCGTCGTCCCCGGCGCGACAGCGACGCCCTGGATGATCGTCGCCTCGCTGTCCTCGCCGTGCAGGGTCACCGACGCCCCGCCGAGCGCGATCACCTGGTCGTCGCCGACGGTGAGGTCGACGGGGACGGCGATGCGCACGCGCTCGGCGTTGTAGGCGCTCACCTCGAAGAGATCGCCGGGCGTCCCCGCGGCGACGACGCTCCGGAGGGCGCGCACGCGGAGCAGGCGCGGCTCGGGGTCGACGGTGAGCGAGGGGATCGGGTCGAGCGCCTTCTGCCCGGAGCTCACGGCGATCTTCACCTCGCCGCCGAGGTCGCTGAAGCACAGGATGAAGGGCGGGCTCTCCCCGGTCGCGCCGAGCAGCACGCGCAGGCGCGAGGTCCGCTCGAGGCAATCGGCGGTGAGCGAGAGGGCAGCCTCGCTGTGCAGCGACTCGATGATCACGGGCGCGTGCTCGACGACGCCCGGCGCGTTCAGGGGAGGCGACGCGCGGACGCGCGCCTCGCGCGCCCGGATCGCGCCCGGCCGCCAGGTGGCGCCGAGATCGTCCGGCAGGGGGCCGATCGTGCACATGAGGGGGACGTAGGTCGCGAGCACGCGGTCGCTGTCGCCGAGGCCCCCGGCGATGAGCGCGAAGTTGGTGGCGTCCTCCGGCAAGCCCGCGGGGAGGATCGTGATCGGGAGCTCCTCGGTGCGGTCGGCCCACGAGACGACGAGCCGCGCCTCGCCGGACCAGTCGCCCTCCGAGGCGGCCGTGAAGCGGGCGTAGCCCTGGGTCCCGGCGGTGCAGCGGAACGCGCCATCCTTCACGCCGCACGAGGCTCCGTCTTCCTGGTCGCGCTCGACGGGGTGCAGCGCGAGCGCCTCGCTCGGGACGGCGCGGACCTCGACGTAGCCGCCGTACGCCGGCTCGTTCGCCTCGGTCAGCTTGAGCGAGACCGCGGTCCGCCAGGGGCTCTGGCGGGGCAGCACCGGCTTGCCCGCCTCGTCGAGCGTGTCGGCGGCGAACAGCGGCCCGGCGACGTCGGCGCGGAGCTCGACCTGCCCGCTCCCGGCGAGGGGATAGCCGCGCTCGATGCAGGCCGAGGCGAGCGAGGCGAGGAGGAGCGCGCCGGCGGCCGCCGCGAGGAGCGGCGCGCTCGGTAGGCGCCGGCGGCGCGGGCGAGCTTTCGCGTGGAGCGCGCGGGGCGCATAGAGCGCGTGGGGCGCGTGGGGCGCGCGAGTGCAGGAGCGGGGCACGGCCGGCCGGGGCGCGCTCACTTCTGGTAGATCTCGGTGTACTCGGTCCCGAGCGGGTGGCGGTGCCAGGCGTAGGCGCTCTGCGGGAACCCGCTCTCGTCGGTGTAGTCGCAAGGGCCGAGCTCCCACTCGGTGTGCCAGACGCTCGCGCCCGTCGCCGGGTCGACCGACATCCCGTGGGCGGTCACGTCGCTCTCCGGCTCGGCGGGGTCGTGCACGACGCGCGTGGCCTCGTCGAGATAACGCTCGAGGACCGCGACAGGGATGCGCGCCACGCGCTTGCCGGGCATCGGGATGAGGAACACGTCGCTCTTGTCAACGGTGCTGGTCATGGAGCTCTCTCCTGGCGAGCAGCGGGGGGCGGCGTTCCGGGACGCGGAGCGCCGGCTCCGTGGCCGCGGGTCGCGCCGGAGCGCGGGCTCTCGCTGGTGCTCGGCGCCATCCCTCCAACGCGGCGCCGAGCATACCCGCTTCCCGCAACGCGAGGGAGCGCTTCGCTCGGCGCGGGCACGCGGGGCCGAGGTGGTCCTGCGCTCTCGGCGCTGGAGCCGCCGTGACCGGGCCCGCCGCGGCGAGGGGAGGCCTCGCTCGACGATCGTTTCGAGGAGGGACCTGCGCGCGGCGCGCAGGTGGACATCGCCTGTCCGGTGGCACCGACCACCAGCGCGATCGCGTTGTTCGATGTCATGGACATGCCCTCTCCCTCGCGCGGATCCGCCCCGCGGACGCGTCGCGCGGGAGCGTTGCGCGGGGAGCATCGCCCCGGCACATCGACGCGGAGCGGAGGCCGCCGAGGGCGGGGTGCCGGCGCCCCCTGTGGTAAGCTGCCGCCGCCGTGGCCCCTCCCGAGCTCGTCCCGGTCGCGGCCGCCTCATGCTCTCTCCGGATTGCCCGCTCGTCCTTGGTGGCCGCTACCGTCTCCTGAGCGAGATCGGCCGCGGCGGCGCGGGTGTTGTGTACATGGCCGACGACCTCGACGGAGGCGGCCATGTCGCGGTGAAGGTCCTGCTCCGGACGCACGCGGCCGGCACGGCGGCGGCCTCCCGGTTCGAGCGCGAGATCCGGGCCATGCGGCTCCTCGACGCGCCCGGGTTCGTGCGCATGCTCGACGCCGGCTTCGCCCGCGAGCTCGACGATGCCCCTTTCCTGGTGATGGAGCTGCTCCGGGGCCACGACCTCGAGCAGCTCGTCACCACCCAGGGCAGGCGCTCGCCCGGCGAGGTGCAGCGCTGGCTCGGCGAGGTCGCCGAGACCCTCGAGCTCGCCCACGCGCGGGGCCTCTCCCACCGCGATCTCAAGCCCGCGAACCTCTTCCTCGCGATCGGCGACGACGGGCGGGAGCGCGTGAAGATCCTCGATCTGGGCCTGGTCAAGGCGGTCGACCCGGGCGCGCTCGGCGCGTCGGGCGGGATCACCGCCACGGGCACGGCGATCGGCACGCCCATCTACATGGCCCCCGAGCAGGCGCGCGGGCGCTCGGACCAGATCGGCCCCGCGGCGGACGTGTGGGCGATCGGCCTCATCGCCGTCCGCCTCCTGACCGGCGACATCTACTGGACCGCGAACAGCATGGCCGAGCTGATGGCGGCGCTCCTCGTGATGCGGCTCTACCCGCCGTCGACGCGCTGGCGGTGGCTCCCGCCCGCGTTCGACGCGTGGTTCTTGCGGTCGTGCGACCGCGACCCGGCCGGGCGTTTCCCTTCGGTCCGCCAGCAGAGCCTCGCGCTGCGCGCAGCGCTCGAGGGCTCCTCGGCGGCCGCCGAGCCGCCCGGCGCCGGCGGGCCGGCGTCGCCCGGGGGCGGCGTGCCCGCGGACATGCTCAGCACCGACACCATCGAGCTGGCGGGCACGGTCGAGGCCCCGCCCCAGGAGCCTCCCGGCGGCGCGCACCGCGACTCGGACCGCTTCTTGCCGCCTCCCTTCCTCCACGGCACATCACCGCCCGGCCTCCACGGCACATCACCGCCCGGCCTCCACGGCACATCACCGCCCGGCCTCCACGGCGCTCCGCCGCTCGGCCCCCACGGCACCTTGCCGCCCGGCACCTCGCTTCCGCTCGGCTCCTACGGCGCGCCGCCGCTCGGCACCTCGCCGCCGCCCGGCTCCCACAGCACACCGCCGCTCGGCCTGCTCGGCTCGCCGGAGGCCGAGCGGCCGCGCCACAACCTGCCGGTCCAGCGCACGCCGTTCGTGGGCCGCGCCCGCGAGCGCGCCGAGATCGCCGCGCTCCTGCTCGACCCCGAGGCCGGCCTGCTCACGCTCACCGGCGTCGGCGGCACCGGCAAGACCCGGCTCGCGCTCCAGGTTGCCGAGGAGCTCGTCCCCGCGTTCCCCGGCGGCGTCTGCTTCGTGCCCCTCGCGTCGCTGCGCGAGGCGGCGCTGGTGCCCTCGGCGATCGCGCAGGCGCTCTGCCTCGGCGAGGGCGGCGCGCGGCCGGATCTCGAGCGCGTCGTCCAGTTCCTCCGCGACCGCCGCCTGCTGCTCCTGCTCGACAACCTCGAGCACCTGACGGCCGCGGCGCCGGCGATCGCGCACCTCGCCGCGAGCTGCCCGCACCTCTCGCTCCTCGTGACGAGCCGCGCCGCCCTGAACCTCTCGGGCGAGCGGCGCTACGTCGTGCCGCCGCTGGAGGTGCCGGAGCCGCGCGACGTCACGGTGGACGCCGCGCTGGCGAGCTCGGCGGTGAGCCTGTTCTGCCGCCGGGCGGCCGCGATCAAGCCCGGCTTCCAGCTCGGCCCCGACAACGCCGCGGAGATCGTGGAGATCTGCGCGCGCCTCGACGGCCTGCCGCTCGCGATCGAGCTCGCCGCGTCGCGCCTCCGGGTCCTCTCCCCCGCGGCGCTGCTCTCGCGCTTCGGCGACCGCGGCGCCGCCGGGCGCGCCTCCGCGCCCGCGGGCTCGTTCCGCCTGCTCACGGGCGGCGCGCGCGATCTGCCCGAGCGCCAGCAGACCATGCGCGCCGCCATCGACTGGAGCTACGGCCTCCTCGATCCGGAGGAGCAGCTCGCCTTCCGCACGCTCGCCGTGTTCGCGGGCGGCTTCTCCCTGGCCATGGCGGACCAGATGTGCGCCTTCCGCGATCCGGCGCTCGACACGCTCGGGATCCTCGAGTCGCTGATCGACAAGAGCCTCGTGCTCCAGGTCGCGGGCGAGGAGCCGCGGTTCCAGATGCTCACGATCCTCCGCGAGTACGGCCTCGATCGGCTCGTGGAGGAGGGCGCCGCCGAGGCGTGCAACCGGCGCTTCGTCGAGCTGTCGCTGGAGCTCGCCGATCGCGCCGCCGAGGCGCTCTGCGGGCCCGAGCAGGCCGCGTGGCTCGCGGCGCTCGATCTCGAGCACGACAACCTCCGCCTCGCCCTGGAGCTCGCGCTCGCGGGCGCCGACGCGGGCGCCGCGGTGCGCCTCGCCGCGGCGCTCTCGCGGTTCTGGTACATCCACGGGCACTACCAGGAGGGCCGCGCGTGGCTCGGCCGGGCGCTCGCGGGCGCCGGGGGCGTCGCGCCCGAGCACGTGGCGTCGGCGCTCCGGGGCGCGGGGAGGCTCGCGCTCCTCCAGTGCGACTACCGCGAGGCGCGCGCGCTGCTCGAGCGGGGCGCGACGCTCTACCGCGAGCTCGGGGACGAGGGCGGGCTCGCCTCGGTGATCCAGATCCTCGGGAGCGTCGCCCGCGAGCAGGGCGACTACGAGCGCGCGCTCTCGCTGCACGGCGAGAGCCTCGCGCTGGCCACGCGCCGCGGCGACACGCTCGAGGCGGCGCGCGCGCTCGGCTACTCGGGCTTCGCGGCGTGGCTCTCGGGCGACACCGCGCGCGCGGAGGGCGCGTGCCGCCTCGCCCTGCCGGAGCTCCGCCGCGCGGGCGATCGCGAGGGGACCGCGACCGCGCTGCTCTACCTCGGCTGCGCGGCGTTTTACCGCGGGGAGCTCGGCGAGGCGGTCCGCCTCTGCGAGGAGAGCGAGGGCCTGTCGCGGCAGGTCAAATTCAAGGAGGGGATCGCCTGGACGAGCAACATCCTGGGCCTCATCGCCATCGAGCGCGGCGATCTCGCCCTCGCGGAGCGGCGCCTGCGGGCGAGCCTGCGGCTGCACCGGGAGCTCGGCGATCTCTGGCGCTCCGCGAGCGTGCTGGAGGCGCTGGCGCGCGCGGCGGTGCGGGCGGGGAAGGCGGAGCGCGGCGCGCGCCTGCTCGGCGGCGCCGCGGCGCTCCGCGAGGCCATCGGCACGCCGGTGCCGCCCATCGAGCGGCCGGCGCTCGAGGCGTGCGTCGAGGCCGCGCGCGCGGCGCTGGGGGAGGCGGTCGACGATGCGCGCTTCCTCGAGGGCCGGGGCGCCGGGCTCGACGCGACGATCGCGGCGGCGCTCTCGGAGTGAGCCCGTTCGCGTCGCGTGAGGGAACAGGTCTTCAGCATGAGTGAACGGGGCGGATCGAGCAGGATTTCGCGCCCTGGAAACAGTGCGGTTCGCTTCCGTTATCGAGCGCGCCGTGCTCGATGGTGGATATGAAGAGCGCACGATGGGTGTTCGCAGGGTTGATGGGGATGATGTTGGCCTTGCCCGCATGCTCCGATGACGCGCAGGAAGGCCCGGGCGGCAGCACGGGAGAGGGCGGCGGCGGCAGCACGGGAGAGGGCGGCGGGGCGGGGGGATTCACGGTCACCGGACCGATCACGGGGGAGACGGCTCCCGAGGGCGCCGTGGTGGCCGTCGTCTGGATAGTGAGCTCGTCCAGCCCTGACTACGGCTTCAACTTTGGCGAGGGGAGCCTCTCCGGCGCGACGTTCACCGTCGGCTTCGGGTCGGCGCCGCCGCGCGAGGCGCTCAACAGCAACGGTGTCGGCATGGGCTTCGTCCTGCTCCTCGCGCCGGGCACCCAGCTGCCCGGGGGCGAGATCGACGCCGACGTGCTCGACACAGCGCTCCTCGGGGTGAGCTCGCGGCACGTCATCGTCTGGCGCGACGCCTCCGGCCAGGGGTTCGACTGGTCCGGGAGCTTCCCGGCCGGCTTCGGCTGCGGCAAGTGCGTCACGGCGCCGCCTGGCGAGGGGTTCGACTCCTACGAGCCTGTCGACTGCTCTGAAGTGGAAGTGCAGGTCACATCGGACCCGGATTCGCTCGAGTTCTGCAACTGGACCTGACGTAGCGACCTGCTCACGCTCCCGCCGCCCCGCTCCGCCCCGCGGCCCGGCCGAGGCGCTCGGCCAGGCGGCGGAGCTGGTCGATGAGCTCCTCGGGCTCGTGCACCTCGAACTCGAACCCCATGAACCCGAGGTGGAACGCGAGCGCGTCGAGGCTCCCGCCGCCGGTGTGGACCACGCAGCGGTCCGGCGAAAGCGCCTCGATGCGCCCCGCCACGCCCGAGAGCCGCTCCGAGACGGCCTGCGCGGGGGCGTGCACGGTCACGCGCGCGCGGATCGGGTAGGCGTCCGTGGAGACCGACTTCGACACGTAGGCGGCCACGTCCTCCGCGGGCAGCGGCCGCGGCTTGAAGCGGCCCGCGGCCCTCGGCCTGCCCTGGATGCGATCGACGCGGAACGTCCGCCAGGCGCCTCGGTGGAGATCGTACGCGAGCAGGTACCAGCGGCGGCTCGTGTGCACGAGCCGGTACGGCTCGACGGCGCGCGTGCTCGCGGCGCCGCTGTGGCTGCTGTAGTCGAAGCGCAGGACCTCGGCGTCGCGGCACGCGTTCGCCATGACGGCGAGCGCGTCCGCGTCGACGGTGGGGCTGCCGTCGCCCAGCTGCACGCTCACGGCGCCCAGCGCGGTCACCTTGCGCCGGAGCCGCTTGGGGAGCACCTGCTCGAGCTTCCCGAGCGCGCGGACCGACGCTTCCTCCAGCCCCCTCACGGGCCCGGTCGCCGCCGCGCGCAGCCCCACGGCGACGGCGACGGCCTCGTCGTCCTCGAGCGGCAGCGGCGGCAGCTCCTTCCCGGCGCCGAGCTGGTATCCGCCGCCGATGCCGGTGGCCGCGTGGACGGGGTACCCGAGGCTCCGGAGCCTGTCCACGTCGCGCCGGACGCTGCGCTCGGTGATCGCGAGCTCGCGGGCCAGCTCGCCGCCCGTCCAGAAGCGCCGGGATTGCAGCAGCGACAAGAGCTTCAGCAGCCGCGCGGACGTCTGGACCATGTGCCGCCTGTCTCCTTGCGGACCGAATCTGTCCGCAATCCAGTCTAGCTTCCTCTCATCCCGCGGGCGAGGCGCCCGAAGGCGCGTCTCGACGAGCCCCACGGCCCCCGCCCCCATCCCTGGAGCCACCGCCCATGAGCAACGCCGCTTCCGAGCACACAACGACGACCCCCGGCATCCGGACCTACAAGGGCAGCTGCGCTTGCCACGCCGTCCGCTTCGAGGCCGACTTCGACCCGAGCGCCGGGACGACGCAGTGCAACTGCACGATCTGCACGAAGACGAGGTGGTGGGGCATCATCGTGAAGCCGAGCGCCTTCCGCCTGGTCGCCGGCGAGGAGGTCCTCGGCGACTACTCGCGGTACGAGGCCGGCCATGCCCGGTTCTGCAAGACGTGCGGTATCCGCGTCTTCGGGCACGGGAACATCCCGGAGCTCGGCGGGGAGTTCTGCTCCGTGAACCTGAATTGCCTCGACGACGCGGACCTCACCGGGGTCCCGGTGACGTACCTCGACGGGCGTCACGATACCTGGGCGCAGATCGGCGCCACGACGTACGTGGATCCGTTCTCGGCCGCCACGAGGGCTTGAGCCGGAGCGCGCCGCTGGCGGGCGCTTGCCTGGAGCGACAAACGGGTTGAAACCCCAGAAAAGAGCAGGAATTTGAACCGCCAAGGCGCCATAAGACGCCAAGATTTTTATGATTCTCTTGGCGTCCTTGGCGTCCTTGGCGGTTCATTTCTCGCTCGATCAACGTGATCGGTGTCCTGGCGCCCCGGGCCGGCGGCGCCGGGAGCTCGAGGTTTACGGAGATGCTCCCTTGACGACGGCGCCGATGATCGCGTCCAGGTCCACCGCGTTCGCCATCGCCTGGTACCCGGCGTCGTTCGGGTGCAGCTTGTCCGCGTCGTAGGCCGGGAGCAGGCGGCTCGGATCGGCCGGGTCGCGCAGGGCCTTGTCGAAGTCGATCACCCCGTCGAAGGCGCCGCTCGTGCGGATCCACGTGTTCAGCTTCTGCCGCTCCTGCTCCCCCTTGGCGGTTCCATAATCGCCCTTGTAGGTGCCGTTCGAGCCGGCGAACGGCACCAGGGTGCCGCCGTAGATCTTGAGCCCGGCGGCGCGGGCAGACTGGATGATCTGCTGGATCGCCGGGATAAGATCCGCGGCCTTCGCGGAGCGATCGCCGATGTCGTTGATGCCTGCCAGCAGGATGATCGCGCGGGCGCCGGGCTGGGTCAGCACGTCGCGCGCGAGGCGGGCAGGGACGGGGTACCCGAACTGGAGCTGGGGACGGACGGTGAGCAGCTCGTTCCCGATGATCCCGGCGTTCGCCACGGCGAGGGTCGGCCCCTTCCGGCTGGCGAGGCGCTGCGCGAGGTAATCGGGGTAGCGATGGTTGTCGTTCTTTGTCGACAGGTATCCATCGGTGATCGAGTCGCCGAGCGTGATCAGGGTGCCGACGACGTCCGGCGAGGCCTTGACGTCGACGCCCGACACGGCCATCCAGCACGAGATCTTCCGTGTGAACTGCTTGTCGGCGCCGTTCCCTGTCTGGTTGCCCGAGGCGAGGAAGTTGTCCTGCGCCGCAAAGTAGTGTTGCGTGATCGGCCCGGTCTTGCCCGGAAGGTAGACGTTCACCGCCAGCGTCTGCAGCGGCTGGACCTTCAGCGCCACGGGGTCGCTCACCGCCTCGCCGCCCGCGGCGATGACGATCGATGTCTGGCCTGCGAAGCGCAGCGGCAGGGAGCTCCCCGCGACCGTGGCGGCTCCACCGGCCGAGAGCGCGACCGACGCCGAGCCCACCTTGAGCGGCTCGCTGCCGCCGGCGTTGGAGATGCGCACGCGCGCCGAGCTCCCGCCGGCGCTCACGCGGACGATGTTCCGGACCGTCTGGTCGGCGAGGCCGACGTCCGAGGGACAATCCTGCGAGTTGAAGGTGCCGCCGGGCGTCGGGCTGCTGTGCCACGCGGAGACCCATCGCCCCTCAGGCGCCTTGTCCGCGGCCAGCGCGGGGCTCCCCGGCGCGGCGGTCATCAGCGCGATCGCCGCGGCGAGGAGGGGAACTCGTCGCGCGCGACCGTGCTTCGGATCGAGCCGTGCGGACGAGGAGCGCCGGGCGTCGCGGCGCTTCGAGGTGACTGCGTTATTTCTCGGTGAATTATCCATCGGTCCTATCCCGGTTGTTCGCTTGGAGCCGTGGAGCGCGGAGAACGCTCACGAAGTCTCAATCCTCACGACCTCACGGCGTCCATCGTATGGTTTCCCAATCCATGGCTCCAGTAGTCACACACTTCGCAGCCGTCAGCGCTCCCGCCGACCCTCTGGCCGGGCGCAGGGTCACCGTGCGAATCCACGCCCTGCTCGACGATGCTTCGCGTTTCAGATTTCCGGGAACGCCCCGCTCAGGCCGTGCAGCAGAAGGTGGATGGCGCGCTCGCCTGGAGCTCGCCCACGGGCTCGCCACCGTGCGGAGCGCACGCGCCCGGCTCGACATCCGCGATCACGGCCGATTTGCTCCCCAGGCCGACGCCCGGGGGCGTCACGACGCAGAACGGGACGCTGGAGCTGACGAGGCTCGACGCGAGCAGGTCCGTGCAGGCGGCGTCGCGGAACACGGACGCCATGAGGGTGCATGAGGCGCCGGTCGGATCGCCGCACCCGCAGGGGGTGCACTCGCGGCCGTCGATCACGTCCTCGAAGAAGACGTGCCTGGCGGCGTACCCCTCCGGACAGCCGGCGTCGTCGCCCTCGTGGTAGACGCAGGTCACGAAGCCCGACGGTGCCGCTGGCACGCACGTCGTCGCGTCCTCGCATGCGGTGTACGCGCCGGCGAGGCACGCCCTGGCCCGTGTCGCCCACGGATCGAGCCTGGGGACAGGCGGCGGCGCATCGATGCGCGGCGTGCACGCGCCGGTCGTGACCGAGGGCGCCGCGATCGTGAGCGACTGCACGCAGGGCTCGCCGTCGCAGCGCTGATCTTCGGGGATCGGGTTCGCTGCGGTGCACGCGCCGTCCCAGCCGTCGGGTGCGGCGAAGGAGGTCATCACGGTGCCCGGTTCGTCGCCGGGGCACGAGGCGGACGAGGATGCGGCCCAGCCGGTGGGGAGCGTGCACGAGGCCTCGGGCGGATCGCACGCGCAGGTCGCGCAGTTGATCGGCGGCTGCTGGAGATCGGCGAAGCCTTCGTAGCCGAGCGTGGGCGCATCGGCGGGGCAGTCGGGGACAGCTTCGGGCGGGCCGAACCAGAGCAGCGCCGGGCCGAACCAGCCGAGCGGCGCAGGCGGGGTGCACTGGCCGGAGCACAGCGAGCTGTGCATGTCGCCGCCGGCGCCGCCCTGGCCGCCGGCGCTGGCCTCACCGCCGGCCGCGCCCTGGCCGCCGGCGCCGCCCTCACCGCCGGCGGCGCCCGTTCCGGTGTCGGGCGGCTGTCCGCAGCCGTGCAGCTGATGCTCAATTTCTCCGGGGGTACAGGGGCCAGTGATGATGATTGGTTCTTGATTGCAGGCGACCACTAGCAGCAACCACGGAAGGAGAAGGCGGGGGAGGCGCATAGCAGAGAGCCTACTCAGGCGCGCATCTTCGACGCAACGCAAAGATTCGACGAATAGCTTCATGGTCAACCATTACAAGCTTGAGGGATGATTTCTCATACTGCTCGAGCGCGGGTCGCTTTGTCCGACCCCTTCCGCCACCGGCGCGCTCACAAGCTCGCCTGGAGGCCGACCCCGAGCGTGCCGGCGATGTCGTGTGAGGTCCAGAGCGAACTATCGGACATCTGGTCGTTCGGACGACGGCTGATCGCGGTGCCGGCCAGGGTGGGAACTACGCCCAAGTATCCCTGCACGGAAAGGGTTTTCGAGAAAGGCCAGTCGACACCGATCCGACCACCGAGCCCAACACCGAGGTGTAGAGACGATGCCGCGCCGAGCGGGACGTCGGGCGTGGCACGAAGCATGCCGAGCTCCACGGCTCCACAGGCGAAGAGAACGTGGCGATGCAGGCACACCGCAGCGTTCGTCATGAAAAGCGACACTGACATGGGCACCTCCTCGATTTCTTGCGACAGCGCGGCGAGCCCGCGGACTTCCAGCGCGACGGACCACGCTGGCCAGCGTCCTCCGATGGACAATGCCGGGCCGATGGCAACGCCGGGCGTCAACCCTATACCTGTCACAGCGCCCAGGCCTGCCACCCAGCGGAAGCGCTCCCCCGCCACAGGCGACGCGCGGCTCCGGGGGGCCGCGCGCACGGGGGACGCCGTGCGCGGGGGGGATGGCGGCGCAGGGGCCGGCTTCGGCGGGCAGGGCCGCTCCGGCGAGCAGGGCTCTTCGGGCGGCATCGCCTGCTCGGCGGGCCTCGCTGGCGCCGCCGGTGGTGCGGGGAGCTCGGCGGCGTCGTCGAGCAGCAAGGCGATGGACACGGCCATGGCGGTGACGAGCACCTTGCAGTCGTCGCGCGCGCTGAACCCGTCGGCCCAGCGTCCGTGACCGTCGCCATCGCGGAGGAACAGCGATGCGGCGAGCTTGCCGTGCCGGCGCTCGATGGACGCCGTCATCGTGAACGGAGCCTCCGCATCATAGGGGTCGACCCCGCCCATCGCCCTGGCCGTCTCCGCGCGCAGGAACGGCTCGTCCGGGCAATCCTCGGCGCCTGGCCCGCGGATGAGCTCGATCCGCACCCGGAGCGGCGTGGGCGCGGGCTCGGCCCGGACCGGCGTGACGCCAGCGACGGAGAGCGCGCCCGCGGCCATCGAGGCGAGCGCCGCGCGGGCCGCCCGCTTCATGCTCGCGCTCTCGCCGTGCGATGTCCGGCGCACGCGCCTCGTCCGCGCGGTCACGGAAGCTTCCGCCCCGCCGCGCCGCCGGCCGGCGTCGCCTGCGCCGCCGCCGCCTTCGTTCGCAGGCGCTCGCGCATCAGCTTGAGCTGCCCTTCGGGGAACCGTCGCTCATGGGCGGCGATGCGCTCCAGCGCGGTCGCCCTGTCGCCTTGCAACAGCGCCTGCCTGGCGGCGTCGAGCAGCTGCAGCTCGTCGGCGAGCGGCTCTCGATCCTGGTCGGAGGGAGCGCGCTGCTCCGGCGCGGCGGGCTTGCGCTGGCGGAAGGCACTTGCAGGCGCGGGCGCGGGCGCATGAGGGGGTGGAGCTTTGTTGTCCGAGATCGCGTCGGATCGCGGCGCATCGGATCGCGGCGCGTCGGATCGCGGCGCGTCGGATCGCGGCGCGTCGGATCGCGGAGCATCGGACCGCGGCCGTCCACCGGGACCGGTCTCCGGTCGCGCATCGGGGTGGGCGGCACGCGAGAGGAGGAGCGGTGTCGCGATCGGGCCCAGGCGGTGGGCCCAGAGGGCGGGCGCTGGCGCGAGCGCGGCGAACAGCACGGCGCCGCCGACGCCTGCCGTCGCCCACGCCAGCGCCGAGCGGATGAATCCGGCGAGCGGGCGTGCGAGGCGAGCGGCGCGCCCGGGTCGATCTGCGAGGTCCTGGGGTCTGAGATCGCTCGGCAGCTCGGGACGGGTCGCGGGCGCGTTCGTCTCGACGGCGGCGGATGCGCCGGAGTGGACGGCCGGCGACGCGACGGCGGAGCGCGAGGAGGCGAGGGAGAAGAGCGGGACCATGAGCAGGCCGGACCGGAGCGCGCGCTGCTCCTCGGGGCGCAGGCGCTTCACGGCGGCGCGGAAGTCTTCGCGCGCGAGGCGCAGCCGACTTGAAGCGGTGTTCTCGTTGAGCTCGAGGGCGCGCGCGATCTCGCGCACCGGGATCTCGACCCCATCGGCCATGATCAGGATGGCGCGCCGTTCGGGCGCGATCGTCGCCAGCAGGCGGGTAGCGATCGCGATTCGCTGGTTCGTGGCGATGCGCTGCTCGCTGCTCGGCGCGACGTCGGCGCCCTCGAAATACGCCTCATCCGCGAGGCCCACTGGCACCTCGAGGCGCCGGTAGGTGCGCTCCAGGTGGCGCCGGACCTTTCGCCAGGCGATCCCGAAGAGCCAGCTGGACTCGGCTCGCCAGCGCGGACCGAGGCCGTGCGGGCGCGATGGCCGAGGAGGATCGCGCGGCGCCGGCGGAGGGAGCGACGCGGGGTCGTCCTGCCCCTGCTGCTCCTGGGCGGTGTCCGCGGCGGCAGCTGGCACGGCGGACGCGAAGTCCTGGAGAGGCGGTGAGGCGGCCGGCGACGGTGCGGCAGCGCCGCGCGCCGCGGCGGGATAGACAGGGTTGTACCGGCGGAGGCTCGTGTAGGCGCCGAGGAGGACCTCCTGGGACAGGTCGTCGATGTCGTCCTCGGCGACGCCGAGGTAGCGGAGCATCCCCGGGAGGACGTGAACGGCGGTCGCGTGCATGGACGTCCAGGTGCTGTGCTGGACGAGGTCCTCGGGAGGAGGCGGGAGGGGAGAGAGAAGGCTCATGCTTAGAATTGCGGGGAATTCTTGGGATCGTCACGGAATCGACGGGGCTGGTACCGAGGGGTGGGGGCGGGAGCGTGGCCGATGGCGGCAGAAGGTCGGAACGGTGCGGGGCGCTGGGCGGCGCGGGTGCGCAGCGGGTCGGGGTGACCTCCTCGGACGTCATGGCCGGCGGGCTCGACCATGGCAGGAAGGGCGACGCTTCGTGTTGGGTGCCATCTGCGCCGTGCGGAGACGCGGCGCAGAGGGGGCGACGAGTCGAGCGTCGACGAGGCCGGCGACCATTCTTCCGCGGGGCCGCCTCTCAGCGGCGGAGAGGGCCATGCAGCGCGCCCCCCGTGGTCGTCATCCAACCGCTTCAATGGGGCCGCCGCCCTGCAGCGGCGGAGAGCGATCTCGCGGTTGGTGCGGTCGAGCTCGATCCCGACGCTTCAATCTGGATTTCGCGCGTCGTGAGCCATTCAGAACTATCAGTAAATTAACGGCGCAAAACGGAACGCCTTGAGCTGATGCACGGCAAGAGGCGGTGCCGTCATCCGATCCCCTCTCGAAGCATGGTGCGCCGGGCGGGGGCTTCAGCCGGGGGAGCCCGTCGCAGCACGCGCCTTCTTCTCGTCCACGAGCTTCTGGATCTCTTCGTCGATGAGCTGCTCCATCCGCTGGGAGAATGCGAACCCGAAGGCATAGTGCATCAGCTTCGGAAAACCCGCGTCCCCCGGCTCCCCACCCTCCCAGAAGACACGAATCCCGGAAGCTTCGAGCGCATACCGGATGGCATGGAGGGCGTTGAGCAAGGCTGAAATGCCATCGATCCCGAGACCTCGATCCGACCGAGGCTCGGGGGTGCCGTCGATCGTGAACGGGCACGCCCATTGACCCGGCTGAACCTCCAGAGGTTGGCCGATCGCTACCGTCACCGAACGACCTGGGTCGTCAACGACGGTGAGGCGACGTTCCGCGATGGGGTTGTCTATGGGAACCATGGGACGCAGCCTGCCGCTCGTTCCCGGGAACGGTCAAGTGGCAGCCGCCTACTATTCCCCGAAATGCCAGTTGCACCAGTTGATGCAGGCGATCATGCCACCCTTTGCAGCCAACCAGCAGGTCGCTCTCATGCGTGGATCAGGTAGCCCCCGGCAAAACTGCTCCATCGCGAGCTGACCGTTCCTACAGGCGGCAACGCACTCACTGTAGGAGTCAGGCCGTTCGACCTCGCCGCTGGCCGCTTCAGGTTCGTCCACCTCTGGCGATGCTCCACATCCCGTCGTCGCCGCCGTCCCCGCAATTCCCAGCAGACCCAGCACGCGCAGCAGCCGCCTCATGTGCTCCCCCCGAGGAGCACGTGGAGCGCGGCCCCTGGCCACGTCAAGGACGAGCCTGCCAGGCGGATCGACGCCATTCTTCTCGTCTCTTCAGCGTAACATCTTGACGTAGGAAATCCGTAATGGGAGTAGAACCCTGGCGACGACGCAAGTCTGTGCGCTTTCGTGGTGTTGCGCGGCAGGTGCGGTCCCTGGGACCGCGCCCCGTTCACATCGATGCAGACGCCCGTCGACGTAGCCGGTGGACTTGGCCCCCTGCCCCCCAACCTCACTCCGGGGGCAGGATTTGCTTCAATGGGGCCGCCGCGTTTCAGCAGCGGAGAGGCGGGTCCAGGCTGAGCCGGTCGACTTCTATATGGGGCTTCAATGGGGCCGCCGCCTTTCAGCAGCGGAGAGCCGCTCGCGATCACGATCTACAACGGCAGCACCGCGATGCTTCAATGGGGCCGCCGCCTTTCAGCGGCGGAGAGCCAGAAGGTCCGGAGCCGTAAGGAGACCTTCATCCTGCTTCAATGGGGCCGCCGCCTTTCAGCGGCGGAGAGTGCAGCAGATGATTCACAATCAGTTGAGCATCTTGTCGGCTTCAATGGGGCCGCCGCCTTTCAGCGGCGGAGAGCCGAGCTTCCGCGCGGCCTCGTACGTCGCCCACTGGCTTCAATGGGGCCGCCGCCTTTCAGCGGCGGAGAGATGATCAAGGAGTAGGGCTTCGCCCGCTCCGGTTCTGCTTCAATGGGGCCGCCGCCTTTCAGCGGCGGAGAGCAAGGCTGGGAGCCCTCCACCGCGAACACCGCGATGCTTCAATGGGGCCGCCGCCTTTCAGCGGCGGAGAGCGGACGCCCTCTTCGCCGCCATGCACACGACGCTTTCGCTTCAATGGGGCCGCCGCCTTTCAGCGGCGGAGAGCGCCGAGGCGCGCATCCCCTACGGCGTGGTCGAGGAGCTTCAATGGGGCCGCCGCCTTTCAGCGGCGGAGAGGTTCGTTGACTTCTACGTCATGCGCTCGAACGTGTCGCTTCAATGGGGCCGCCGCCTTTCAGCGGCGGAGAGTCGAAGAGCGGCGGCCGGCGCGGAACCTCGCCGAGGTGCTTCAATGGGGCCGCCGCCTTTCAGCGGCGGAGAGGAATCGGCAAACTTGCCCAGGCGTTCCTTCCAGCCGTGCTTCAATGGGGCCGCCGCCTTTCAGCGGCGGAGAGCACCCGTCGCGCGCCCGAGGCCGTAACGCTCATCTCAGCTTCAATGGGGCCGCCGCCTTTCAGCGGCGGAGAGAGGAATTCCCAAACGTTCGGCTTCATCGCACATCTCGCTTCAATGGGGCCGCCGCCTTTCAGCGGCGGAGAGGCGGGACAACAGCATGCAACGTGCGACGTCCTACCCTTGCTTCAATGGGGCCGCCGCCTTTCAGCGGCGGAGAGCACCGCGGAGCAGGCCATCTACGCCTGGCAGGCCATGCTTCAATGGGGCCGCCGCCTTTCAGCGGCGGAGAGACGCGCTGAACATCGCGCTCTCGCAACGCCACCGCGGGATGCTTCAATGGGGCCGCCGCCTTTCAGCGGCGGAGAGAGAGAAGGAGCAGATCGCCGAGAACAGGGCGGCTCTCGAGCTTCAATGGGGCCGCCGCCTTTCAGCGGCGGAGAGCAACGCAGCTCAAGGAAGGCTTCGTGGACAGGTTGCAAGCTTCAATGGGGCCGCCGCCTTTCAGCGGCGGAGAGGAGAGGGGCTGGATGCAGAAATACCTAGAGAACACGCTGCTTCAATGGGGCCGCCGCCTTTCAGCGGCGGTGAGAGTAGGGCGAGCCGATTTTCCCCGGGAGCGTCGTCGGGTCGCTTCAATGGGGCCGCCGCCTTTCAGCGGCGGAGAGGCTGCTCGCGCGCGACGTGGGCGAGGCCGCGATCAGGATTCAATGGGGCCGCCGCCTTTCAGCGGCGGAGAGCGCTCTCCTTCAGCAGCGCCTTCAGCAGGTTCGCGGGCTTCAATGGGGCCGCCGCCTTTCAGCGGCGGAGAGGAACACGTCGCGTAAGAGCACCTAACATTACTCCGTTGACGCCGCTCGTTTGCCCGCTCGCTTGAGGGATGCGGAACGTGCGGCAGAATACAGCGTGGGCAAGCTGTTGGTGCCGGACGAACTCTGGGAGCGAATCGAACCTCTATTGCCGAAAACGGAGCCGAAGCCGCAGGGCGGCCGGCCGCGTACGCCTGATCGGACCGCCCTGACGGGGATCTTGTTTGTGCTCAGGACAGGGATCCCTTGGGAATATCTACCGCAAGAGCTCGGCTGCAGCGGAATGACGTGCTGGCGCAGATTGCGCGATTGGCAGCAGGCTGGCGTGTGGGATCGGCTTCACGAGGCATTGCTTGATGAACTCGGCGGGGCCGATAAAATCAACTGGAATCGTGCTGCGCTGGATGCCTCCCTGGTTCCGGCAAAAAGGGGGGCCAAGAGACCGGCCCGAACCCCACGGATCGCGGCCGGGCGGGCTCGAAATATCACCTCCTGGTCGATCAGAGTGGCATCCCGCTCGCCGTCGAGATGACGCCGGCCAACGTCCATGACTCGAAGATGTTCACCCCCATGGTGGATGCGGTGCCGCCGATCGCGCGTCCTTGCGGCCGACCGCGGCGCCGCCCCAAGAAGCTGCACGCGGACAAGGCATACGACGACCCGGCCCTGCGCTTGGCTTGCCATCTGCGTCACATCGTACCCCGCATCGCTCGCAAGGGTATCGAGTCGTCGGAGAAGCTCGGCCGTTATCGATGGGTCGTCGAACGGACGATCGCATGGCTGCGTCGCTTCCGGCGCCTGACCGTACGCTACGAGCGGCGGGCCGACATTCACCGTGGGTTCCTCAAGCTCTCCGTCTGCCTGATCTGCCTCAGTTACGTCCAGACTAGCTTTTGTTAGGCGCTCTAATTCGACCGCCGGGGCTTGACGCTTCAATGGGGCCGCCGCCTTTCAGCGGCGGAGAGACCGAGAAGTCCCCGCGCACCTGGACCGATCCACGTTGCTTCAATGGGGCCGCCGCCTTTCAGCGGCGGAGAGACCGAGAAGTCCCCGCGCACCTGGACCGATCCACGTTGCTTCAATGGGGCCGCCGCCTTTCAGCGGCGGAGAGGGCGGAGGGAGAGCTTGCGGCGCTCCGCGCGAAGCTCGTGCTTCAATGGGGCCGCCGCCTTTCAGCGGCGGAGAGCCCTCGGGGCCTGCTCCCTTCCTGATGACGGCGGGGGCTTCAATGGGGCCGCCGCCTTTCAGCGGCGGAGAGCCGTGGATGATGCCTTCCGGGAGCTGAGGCAGAACTGGCTTCAATGGGGCCGCCGCCTTTCAGCGGCGGAGAGTCGGGCTCCTGGTGGTGGGCCAGATCCAGACCCGGATCTCGCTTCAATGGGGCCGCCGCCTTTCAGCGGCGGAGAGTGAGGCCAGGCTGGAGCATGCCAAGGCCAACCCCATGCTTCAATGGGGCCGCCGCCTTTCAGCGGCGGAGAGTGCAAAAGAAGGTATTACGCAACCTGACGGTATCAGAGCTTCAATGGGGCCGCCGCCTTTCAGCGGCGGAGAGGCGGTGACGATCAAGCCGCCCGGGGCCGACTACGACTTCTAGCTTCAATGGGGCCGCCGCCTTTCAGCGGCGGAGAGCGGTCGGCGCGCCGTCCTGCCCCTGGTAGTAGTACCCGCTTCAATGGGGCCGCCGCCTTTCAGCGGCGGAGAGACGTCGGCGGCAAGACCTACGCCCAGCTCAGCCACATGGAGCTTCAATGGGGCCGCCGCCTTTCAGCGGCGGAGAGCAGGCGCAGCGGCAGGGCGTGTTCCGCGTCAACGTGCTTCAATGGGGCCGCCGCCTTTCAGCGGCGGAGAGCTCGTTCGAGATTGGTCGGCTTCGAGACTCGAATGATCAGCTTCAATGGGGCCGCCGCCTTTCAGCGGCGGAGAGGCCGATGTCGTCTGGGCGATGATGCAGGCCAAGACGCTTCAATGGGGCCGCCGCCTTTCAGCGGCGGAGAGCCCGACGTGGACGGTGTAGACTTCCTGCTGCAACTGGCTTCAATGGGGCCGCCGCCTTTCAGCGGCGGAGAGCACGGAGGCCGCCGCAGTAACGGCGGGCCTCGACACGCTGCTTCAATGGGGCCGCCGCCTTTCAGCGGCGGAGAGGACCAGGAGCGGCGCGCGGCCCCCGGGCGACCTCGCGGCTTCAATGGGGCCGCCGCCTTTCAGCGGCGGAGAGCCGGATCGAAGGATTGCCAGCGACGTGGGCCACCCTGCGCTTCAATGGGGCCGCCGCCTTTCAGCGGCGGAGAGGAAGAAGCCCGCGACGGGTGCGGTGCAGGGTCATGGAGCTTCAATGGGGCCGCCGCCTTTCAGCGGCGGAGAGCCCCATGCCGACGATTCCGATCCGTGACCTGAACGACCCGCTTCAATGGGGCCGCCGCCTTTCAGCGGCGGAGAGTAACTACTGGGGCACAACCATGCACGTCAAATATCAGCTTCAATGGGGCCGCCGCCTTTCAGCGGCGGAGAGTGATCTGTCGCATCTCGGCGGCCACAGACAGCACTGTTTGCTTCAATGGGGCCGCCGCCTTTCAGCGGCGGAGAGGAGTACAAGCTTTCCGAGAACGACCTGGTACGCCTCGCTTCAATGGGGCCGCCGCCTTTCAGCGGCGGAGAGGCCGTGAACACGAATGTCCTCCCGACGACGTGAGGCCGGCTTCAATGGGGCCGCCGCCTTTCAGCGGCGGAGAGGCAACCGCGGATCGACCTCACGTCGCGCGCCTGCCGCGGCTTCAATGGGGCCGCCGCCTTTCAGCGGCGGAGAGCACCTTCCCGGAACGCGACGCGCCGACGCCGGTCCTGCGGCTTCAATGGGGCCGCCGCCTTTCAGCGGCGGAGAGCTCGTCTAGCCGGAGAACCGGTGAGGCTACCGTGCACGACGCCGGTCCTGCGGCTTCAATGGGGCCGCCGCCTTTCAGCGGCGGAGAGCGCGCTCTGGGAGAGCAGGTGTTCCGGCAGCTCGGCCAGCTTCAATGGGGCCGCCGCCTTTCAGCGGCGGAGAGGCACCTCGTGGCCGAGGCCGACCTGCGCTGGGACGGGCTTCAATGGGGCCGCCGCCTTTCAGCGGCGGAGAGCGGCTGGCTCGCTGGCAGGCGCCCCCAGCCCAGGTACCTGCTTCAATGGGGCCGCCGCCTTTCAGCGGCGGAGAGCGGTTATTCGATCACGGGACGGTGGGACTCTGTGCGATGCTTCAATGGGGCCGCCGCCTTTCAGCGGCGGAGAGGCCCGCGGGCTGGGTCCTGGTGGACGGCCAGGTGAAGGGTGCTTCAATGGGGCCGCCGCCTTTCAGCGGCGGAGAGAGCCACATCAGGTATTCCCCAGTTGGCCGCCACTTCAGCTTCAATGGGGCCGCCGCCTTTCAGCGGCGGAGAGAGGCCTCCCAGACCTACCTGACATTTCGCGTACTTACAACCCGGTTTGCGAGAGGTTCCCGTTTCGGCCCCCCGCGCGGGTCGTCCGAGGCCCCTGGCGTGGCCTCGGCCATCCAAAAATTCTTCCTGATTTCAAACACCTGCCCGCCTTGCGAGCGCCCCCCGGGGTTTTCGCGTCACACCACCGCTCGCAGCCGGTGCTCCCGCCCTCGTCATAACACACCCCGTCCTCTCCTCGGGCAGCCCTTCCGCTCTCGCCGACGGCTCCGCCCGTACACCCCCCACCTCCGCCGCTCGCTGCCCTGCCTCCGGCGCTGTCGCCCCCGGCTCGGACGACGCATGCCCCACCTCCGGCCACGTCGCCCCCCGCCTCGCCGGACTCATCCCCCGCCTCGCCCGACTCATCCCCTGCGGGGTGCTTGCCCTCGGACCCGGGGGAGACGCCTTCCGCCGCGGGGCGCCCGTCTGCCGCCTCGGGGCGCCCGCGCTTTCTGCGGGGGACCTCGCCTTCCGAGGCCCCGCGTGCATCGCCCGCCCTGGGGGGCCGCCCTGTCGAGGCAGGTGTCGCTTCACCCGGGCCGGAGCGCAAGCTCGCCCGGCGCGCCCCGGGCGCACGCGATGATGGCGGCAGAGCACCTGAGCTGAACGCGCTCCCCTCCGCGAGGATCGCCGCCATCAACTCGCGCACGGGCCCTGAGGGGGCGCCCCGCTTTTGGCGAGCGGGCGCCGTCCTGTGCCGGCTGCCGCGCACGCAAATGCGGCCGGCTCCGTTCGGAGGATGGGTGAGCAACCAGGCGAATGCGACCACGCTCGCTGCCGCCGGCAGGAAGGCGGATTCGGCTCAGCGCAAGGCGCGGGGCGAGGCCCGCGGGGCGAGGCAGGCGGCGCGGCCAGCGCAGGCGGCGCGGGGCGGCATCGCGGAATTCGCCGCGGCGCATTTGCGTTGAATTTGCCGCGCCGCAGTGCGGTAATCGCCCAAGGAGCCCCCCGGATGCTCGGGCGGCGCGGCTCGCGGGCATCACCATGGACAGGGACGCGTGACGGGCGGACGAGACAGCGGCGGGGACCTTCCGGTGGGCGAGAGCGTCCCGCCCGCGCCCGTCGAGGCGGGCGGCCCCGAGGGCGCGCCCGGGGCCGAGCTGCGGTCGGTCGCGGCGGGCGGCGCCACGCTCTGGCTCACGCAGGCGCCCGGGTTCTCGCTGTGGCGCGGCGAGGTGGACGCGCCGGATCGGCTGCGGATCGAGGGGCGCGACGGCTACCTCCACGAGCTCCGGCTCGAGCCGGTCGGCGCGCTGCGGCTCGGCCGCGTGGAGCGCGTGGGCGACGAGCGCAACGAGCTCGTCTACCCCGACGTGGCGTCGCGGCTCGCGGCCTCGCTGCGCCACGACGGCGTGCGCTGGTGGCTGCGCCGCCGCGAGGAGTGCAGCGTGCCCGTGCAGGTCGGCGCGCGGCACCTCGCGCGCGGGGAGGAGTCGCCGCTCGTGCACGGCACCTTCGTCTGCGTCGGCGGCATGCGCGCGACGTTCTTCGACCGCCGCTACGCCGCGCTGTCGGTCCCTGCCGGCGCGGTGGACCCGGCGACGGGCCTGCTCGCGCGCGCCGGGCTGGAGCAGGAGTGCGCGTCGCTCCTCGCGCGGAAGGGCCAGGGCGCGCTCGTCCTGCTGCGGCCGATCGAGGCGGGCGCGCCCTCGCGCGCGGCGGCCGCGCTGGTCGCGGTGCACCGGCTGTGGCCGGATCGGCCGGTCGGCGACGCGGACGGCACCGCGGTGGTGCTCGTGCGGGGCGGCGCCGCCGAGGCGGCCGCCGCGGCCCGGCAGGCCCTGGAGGCCGCGGAGGCCGCGGGGCTCGGAGCGTTCGCGTGCGGCTACTTCACCATCGCCGGCGAGGCGGACGTGGCCGGCCGCGAGGTCGAGCTCGGTCTGCACGCCATTGCGTCGCTCGCGGCGGAGCGCGAGCGGGGCGCATCGCTCGGGGCGGAGCGCGAGCGGGGCGCATCGCTCGCGGCGGAGCGCGAGCGCGGCACGGCGGGCGCGAGCAGCGCGTCCACCCCCGTGGCGGAGCTCCGCGACGGCACGGCCAGCGCGCGCTTCGCCGCGCCGCTCGAGGTGATCGAGGCGTCGCGGAGCGGGCGCCGGGCGACGGTCCTGTTCGGCATCGAGGAGCAGAGCGCGCTCGGCGGCGTCGGGCCGCACGTCATCGGGGCGCTCGCGCAGGAGCTCGCGGCGGTCGTCGCCACCCACGCGGGCGCCGGCGCGCTGATCGCGCCGCTCGCGCCCGGCGTGGTCGCCGCGTGTGTGCCCCGCAAGGCGGATCCTGCGGTGATGGCGAGCGCGGTGCAGTGCGACTGGCACGGCCGGCCGCCCATCCTGGACGGGAGGGTCGAGCACGCGCGGACCCTGTCGTGGGAGCTCCTGCACGACGCCGACGCGGGCGCGCGGGCGGCGGAGATCTCGCGCGAGTGCGGCGATCCGCACGGGGTGCTCTCGGCGCTGAGCGGCGGCCTGCCCTATCCCATCGCGGGGCGGGTGCGGGCGGCGATCGGGGCCTCGAGCGCGATCGAGCGGGTGAAGATGCTGTTCGACGTGCTCGAGGGCACGTGGCGCTTCATCGCGACGGTGCTCGTCTCGGCCTTCTTCAGCGGCGGCAGCGCGCCCCCGACCTCGGCACGCAGCGGCGTCCCGAGCGGTCCGGGCGCGGGCGGGGCGGGCGCGGGCGCGGGCGCGGGCGCGGGCGGTCCGGGCGCCGGTGGGCCTGCTGCGGGCGGCGCGGGCGCGGGCGGTCCGGGCGCGGGCGGGGCGCCTCCCGGGTGGAGCGCGCTCCTCGACTTCCACGGCCGCACGCGCACGCGCGACGGCCTGGCGCTCGGCGCGTGGCGCGAGCTCGCGCGCACGGCCGCGCGGGCGTTCGGCGATCGCGACGATCCGATCGGCTCGATGGCGAGGGAGGTGCTCGACGTCAAGCTGTCGCACAACCAGACGTTCGAGACGCTCTCGAACCTGATGCAGGCCGAGCGCAACCAGTTCGCGCACGGCCACTACACCGAGGCGCGGGCGGCCGCGGATCTGCCCGACTTCGAGCAGATGACGCGCGCGCTCCTGCGGGCGCAGCGGCCGCTCTGCGCGTGGACGCTGGTGACGGTCGAGAAGACGGAGCCGGACCTCTACGGCGATCTCCAGACGGTGGAGTTCATCGATCACACGGGCCCTTACGCGTCCGGGACGCGGCGGCGCATCGGCCTGAACTCCCCTGTTCGCCTGTCGAACGTGGTCTATCTGGCGCGCTTCCGCGAGGGGCTGATGCTGCCGCTCGAGCCGATGGTGCGGCGGCTCGCGCCGGACGACCGGTTCGACCTCTACTGGATGGATCACCTGCCGCGGCCGGGGACGTGCCATATGAGCGCCGTCGTCGCGGGCCGGGCGGTGAAGGCGCCCTGCGATCCGCGGCGCACGCCGCCGCTCCTGCGGGCGATGCTGGACGCCGCGGGCGGATGACGGGCTGAGCGCGGCGCGGTCGCGCTGGCGGAGCCGAGCAACCCCGAGGGAGGTTGCGATACGAGCGCTCGCGGCGCGCGAAGGGCGAGGGACGCCTCCTTCCACGCGCGATCAGGGCAAGAGGACGAGCCGCACGCCGAGGCTCAACCATGCGTGAAGCGCCGTCTCGGGGATCCGGCCGCTCGCGTCGGGCACGTCCACGCCATCGAGCTCGAGTGTCATCGACGAATACTCACCCAGCGACATGGCGAACACCGGCCCGATGCCGAAGACGCTGTTGATCCGGAAATCGACGCCGGCCATGAGGTGCGCGAACTCGAGCCCCACCAGGGACAGGCTGGCGTCGCGACCCCCGCCGCTCATGGAGAGCGTCGCGATCTCCAGGCCGGCGCCATAGCCGAGCCAGGGGTTTACCTTGCCATCCGGATTGAGATGCACCTGCATCTCGGGGCCTATCCGGAAGGTCCGCGCCGAACAGGAGATGAGGCCCGAGCTGCACTGCGCTTCTATCGCGCTGCCCGGGGCACCGAGCCCCAGACCCGCGTAGACGCCGATGAAGAGGTCGGCGCTGGCCTTGCCGCCCAGCTCGACCAGGATAGGCGCCTGCCCTCCGAACGTCCTCGAGAGCTCGCCGGAGCTGGCGCCCGTCGCGCCACCCATCGGGATCGCGTAGCCCAGGCGGATCGCCATCTGAAACCCCTTCGCCGTCGGCGGAGCGCCGTCCGCGGGCTCCCTGACGGCGAGATCGCCGTGCGCGGGATACGCGACCGGGAGAGCGTAGTACACAGGGGCCGCGATGGGAGGAGCGACGCCCGTCATGGGAGGACCACCGCCCGCCGGCGCTGCGCCGGGGGATGGACCTGCCGTGGGCGCGTACGGCGCAGGGGAGACCGGCGATGCCACGCCGGCCTCGCGGTCCGGCGGGGGGATCGGTGCGGGAGTCGGCGCAGCGGCCGGCGGTGGAGACGGGCCCCCCTGCGGCGCGGCGCTCGGTGATGGCAGCGGGGCCGCCTGTGGCGCGGCGGCCGGCGATGGCAGCGGGGCCGCCTGCGGCGCGGCGGTCGGCGGCGGGGAAGGTGCAGGAGCCTGCGCCAGGACCGAGCCGGCAAGGAGCAGCGTGAGCGAGAAAGAGAGCGCGGCGAGTGCCATGGGAGGCTGCACGAGAGCTGTCATCGGAAGACCTCTACACCGACGCCGCGACCGATGGGAGGATCGCCCTCTGCTGCGCGGGGAACTGGCCGTGCTCATGGCCGCCGAGCTGTGAGTAAGCCCATCCCGTCGGGCACGCCTGGCCCGTCCCAGATCGCGTGGGCGATGGCCCCGGCCGTGAAGGTGCTGTCGATGCCGAGCCAATCGATTCGATTGTCGACGACGAGCAGCGCGCGCGGAGCGACGAGGCCCATGACCATGGGATGATCGAACGGGATCGTCAGCACGATGCGCTCGTCGAACGTCAGCGGAGCAGCGTCGAGAGCGTGTCCGGCCGCTCCTGCGCAGGCGTGGCCCGGTTCGCGCGAAGAGCGCGTTGGGTCGCGTTGCGCTGTCCGCTGTACGTCGATGTCCATGTGAACGTTCACAGCATCATGCCACTCTCACGCTATAATTGCTGTAACAGAAGAGAAGTCGAAATTCGACTCACGCGCCTCGCCCCGGCGCCTTGCAAACCAGCGGATTTGCCGGGCGAAAGCAAACTTGCGCCAAGACGAAAATACGAGAAAACTCGTGATCTGCGACCCGCGACAAGGCATCCTGATGTCTGGGCGATGCTCGATGCGAGAGCCCCTCGGATGAGGTGAGTTCTATGAACACGTGGGCGAGACGGTTCATCGTTCCTGTGCTGCTCACGGCGAGTTACGCGGCCATGGGCGGTTGCACCGCGATGATAGGCGGCGATGACCCGGAGGCGAGCAGCGGCTCTGGCGACGGGCCCGGGAGCGGGTCTGGCGACGGGCCTGGGAGCGGGTCTGGCAGCGGGAGCGGCGCCGGAGGGAACGGCTCGGCGGGGGGCGGCCCCGGCGTCGAGCCGACGGTGTGCGTGCCGGGCGTCCCGCGAACGTCGGCGCTGCCGCGTCTGACGAGGACGCAATACGACAACACGATTCGCGATCTGGTCGGCATCGACAACCAGCCGTCGTCGATGCTCGCGCCGGACGGGGTCGGGAGCGTCGATCAGCGCGCGTGGGACGGGTACAAGACCGCCGCGGCGACGGTGGCGGCGGCGGTGATGGCGGACGCCAAGGCGCGCGCCAAGACCATCCCGTGCACGCCGGCAGGCGACGGCACCGCGTGCGCGAACCAGCTCATCGAGACGCTGGGGCGGCGCGCCTTCCGGCGGCCGCTCACCGAGGAGGAGAGGGGGCTCTTCCAGGCCCTCTACACCCGCCGCCAGGCGCTCACGCCGACCGGCTCGTTCGAGGACGGCGCCCAGCTGATCATCGAAGGGTTCTTGCTCTCGCCCTCCTTCCTGATGCGCGCAGAGATCAGCGAGAAGCCCGAGGGCGAGTACTTCGTGCTGAACAGCCACGAGGTGGCGTCGCGCCTCTCGTACCTGATCTGGGGAACGATGCCGGACGACGCGCTGTTCGCCGCGGCGGACGCCGACGCGCTGCAGACGCCGGAGCAGATCCTCGCGCAGGCGCAGCGAATGCTGGCGGATCCCAAGAGCCGCGGGATGGTCAAGGCCTTCCACGAGCTCTACCTCCACATGGGCCCCGGCACGCGCTGGTCGGACATCCAGCGTGATCCGGCCGCCTTCCCGGACTTCAAAGCGTCGATGATCCCGCTCCTGTCGGAGGAGACCGATCGCTTCATCGAGCACGTGGTCTTCGATCAGGCCGGGACGTTCCAGGATCTGGTCACCACGCCGGTGGGCTTCGTCAACGCCTCCCTGGCGCCGCTCTATGACCTGGATCCTGCGGAGTTCAACGGCGCGGAGCTCGTGCCGGTCGAGCTCGACCCGACGCAGCGCTCTGGCCTCTTCACCCGCCTGGGCTTCCTGGTGTCGCACTCGGGGTACGACCGGACGTCGCCCATCCTGCGCGGGGCGTTCTTGCAGAAGGAGGTCCTCTGCGCGGACATCCCGCCGCCGCCCCCGATGGTGGAGGGCACGCCGCTGCCCACCGACGCGAGCCTCACGACCAACCGCGCTCGGGTCGACGCGCAGACGGCGGGAGACTCCTGCAAGTTCTGCCATCACACGTACATCAACCCGGCGGGCTTCGCGTTCGAGGCGTACGACGCCGTCGGCGCCTACCAGCAGACCGAATCGTTCTCGGGCGCGCCCATCGACACGCGGGTGGACGTCGGCGTGGGCGAGGACCTCGTGGCGGTCGACGGCCCGGTGGCGCTCTCCGAGGCCATCGCGAGCTCCCCGGCAGCGCACACGTGCTACGTGCGAAAGTGGGTCTCGTTCGCCTACCAGCGCGAGCTGAACAACGAGGACTCGTGCACCGTGGACGAGCTGACCGCCAAGCTCACCCAGGGCGGCTACACGGTGCTCGACCTCATCGCAGACCTCACACAGAGTCAATCGTTCCGAGTTCGTGCCCTGCAGGCGGAGGTGGAGCCGTGAACCGAAGACTGTTCCTGCGCGGAATTGGCGGCGCGGCGCTCGCCGTCCCCTTCTTGAATTCTCTCGGCCGCTCGGCGCGAGCGCAGGAGGCGCCGTCGCCGCGCCGCCTGGTGATCTTCTACACCAACAACGGTTGCCTGACGAACCGGTGGTTCCCGACGGGGATCGAGAACGGGGACGGGACCGTCACCGCGGCGTCCCTGGAGACGGCGCAGGCGGACGGGAAGCCCCGCACCCTCGCCCCGCTCGCGCCCTTCGCGGCGAAGCTGCTCTTCCCGCGCGGGCTCGCGATGCCGCTGAACGGCTTCAACAACAAGGTGGACGGCACGGAATATTTCGATCCCCACGATCAGGGCATGGGCAGCAAGCTGACCTGCGCGCCCCTCGATCCCACCGGGGATCACTGGGCGCTGTCGCACTCGCTCGATCACGAGATCGCGCAGCGCTTCAACCCGGGCACCAACAAGGTCCCGCTCGTGCTCTCCGTCGGCAATGCCTTCACGAACGTCAAGGGCATCGTGTCGTACTCGGCGCCGAAGACGCCGTACGCGCCCGTGACCAATGCGCGCACGGTGTACAGCAGCCTGACCGGGCTCTTCGCGAGCGGCTCCGAGACCGAAGCGGATTATCGCGTGGCTCGCGGCGAGAGCATCATCGACCTGGTGAGCCGTGACCTGAACGCCTACAAGGCCCGCAAGATGAGCGGCGCCGATCGGAAGAAGATCGACGACTGGCTCTCCCTGCTCCGCGAGACCGAGCAGCGGGTCATCCCCTCTGCTTGCACCGCGGAGTCGGCGACCGCGCTCGGCGTCACGGACGCTGCCCTCACCGAGGCGGGATATCCCGCTCGCGGCGGCGGCTTCCCCAACAACGAGAAGGTGTACACCCTGGGCAGCGAGATGATGATCCGCCTCATCGCCCTCACGATGATGTGCGACAACAACCGCTCCATCGTGCTCCAGTGGCCGGGCTACGTGACGTTCAAGTGGGACGGCATCGCGCACACCCACGATCATCACGGGCTCTCGCACCGCAACGGGAGCGCCGCCGTCGGCGGCCAGTGCGTGAGCGGCGTCATCGAGCAGATCCACGAGATCGACCGCTGGTATGCGGGGCGCTTCGCCAAGCTGGTCAAGACCATCGACAGCATCGAGGAGGGGAGCGGCACCATGCTCGACAACTCCGCGGTCATGTGGCTGCCGGAGCTCGCCGACGGCAACGCGCACAACAACAACAACCTGCCCATCGTGATCGCCGGCAGCGCCGGCGGTTACCTCAAGCAGGGCGTCTCTGTGAACGTCGCGGGCGGGAAGCTCGAGGCAGGCAACAGCGAAGCCACCTGCTCGAGCGGCGCGGAGGGCGAGAACAACAGCGGCAACACCGGCTCGTCGGGCGGAACCGTCCCGCTGAACAAGCTCTACACGACGTTGATCAACGCGCTCGGCGCCGGGACGCCCGACTGGACTCCGGTCGACCGCTTCGGCGTCTCGGATGCGGTCGCGGCTGGCTTCGGCGGCAGCGGGCCGTCGTTCACCACCGACGGCGCTGGCAAGGTCACCGACGGGCCTGGCATCAGCAAGCCGGGGGAGCTCGACGCCATCAAGGCGTGAGGCGACCGAAAGCCGCCGCAGGCCCGGGCCAGCGCGTGCACGAGAGCGCCGTCGGCGCTCTCCGACTTCCACGATCGGTTGTGAGCGTGACCGTCCGACCTCACCTCGCCGGCGGGCGCGCGCGGGCTGGCCCCGAGGACAGCGGCGCGCTCCTCCCGGCCGACTGTCCGGCGCGGCGGAGCGCATAGGCGATACCGCTCTGAAGGGTGCCCATGGTGACGATGGACTTCAGCTCGATGTCCAGGCCCACCATCGCCTGGGCGACCTCGGCGCGCGTGCCGGTGAGCACGGCCTCCGTGCCGAGCAGCCGCAGCGCGTTGGCGGTCCCCACGAGCGTCTGCGCGATCTGGGTATCGATGTGCTTCATCCCGGTGATGTCCAGGATCACGACGCGCGCCTGGTGGCGCTGGGCGCCGTCGAGCGCGACCTCCAGCACCTGGGCCGCCCGCGCGGCGTCCATGGTGCCGATGAGCGGCATCACCATGATTTGGTCGGTGATCGGGATGAGCGGCGTCGAGAGCTCCGCCAGCCTCGTCTGCTGCGCCTCGAACATCTGCCGCTGCAGCGCGGCCCGCTCCCGCTCCGCCTGCTCGCGCTGCGTGAGCTCGATCTTCAGGCGCTCGTTGCTCGCGCTGAGCTGCGCGTTGGAGCGCTGGAGCTCCTCGGTGCGCTGCGCGACCTCGGCCTCGAGCCGCCGGTTGGCGTTCTGGACCTGCTCCTTCACCTCCCGCATGCCCGAGAGGAGCAGCGCGTTCTCGATGGATATCGCGGCCTGGGACGACAGGAGGCCGAGCAGCTCGACGCGGCTCGCGTTGAACGCCCTGCTCGCGGCGTTGTTCTCCAGGTAAAGGACGCCGTTCATGCGGCCCTGATGGAGCAGCGGAAGGCACAGGACGGATCGCGTGCCCTGCCCGAGGATGCACGGATCGTCGGAGAACCGGGCGTCGGCGCTGGCGTCGTCGAGGACCAGCGGCTCGCGGGTGCGCGCGACGAACAGCGCCACCTTGTGCGGCAGATCGGGGCGCGTATCGAGCGGCTCGCTCGGCCCGAGCGCGAGCGTCCCGGGCTCGACCCCGAAGGTCGCCTCGACGAAGAGCCGCCCGTCCCGCTCCAGGACCAGCGCCCCCCGCTGCGCGCCGGAGTTCCCGAGCACGAGCGTCACGAGGCGCTCGATCACCCGCTCGAGCTCCGTCTCGCCGGCGATGCCCTGCACGGCGCGCACGATCAGCGCGGCGTCCCGCAGGTTGCCGACCGTCGTCCGGCCGAGGATGGTCCCCGCGTGCGCCGGGCCCGACGTCGCCGAGGGGATGGACGAGATCGGCACGCTGTCGCTCGACGAGGGCAGCAGCGCGGCGTGATCGCGCGCGAGCGCGTCCGCCTTGGCCGTCGCTCCCCAGTGCCGGTAACCGAGGTACGCGTCCGCCATGTACGCGCGCGCCACCTTCGTCCTGCCCTCGTGGAGGTGCAGCTTCGCGCACAGCTCGTTCGCTAGCGCCTCGTCGTGAGGAAACTCGTTCTCCCGGGCCAGGGAGATCGCCCGGTCGTAAAGGCCCATGGCCTCGAGCTGATCGCCGGCGACGCGCGCCTCCTCGGCCTTGATGAGCAGCAGCAGGTGCTGGAAGTTCATGGGGGCGCTCGCCGCGAGGCCCGCGATCCGCTCCTTGTGGCGGGCGATGGTCCGCGCGCGGCGCTCCGCCTCGTCGGGCGAGGCCGCGGCGGGCAGCGCGAGGAACGCCATGCACGCGTAGAAATGCAGCTTCGTCGGCTGATACAAACCGAGCATGCCGGCGCCGTAGGCCTCGGCGTCCGCGGCGTGCGCCGCGGCCCTCTCGCAATCGCCGTACAGATAGGGAAGCTGCAGCTTGAGCAGCGCGTAAAAGAAGAGGCCCGCGATCAACTCCCTCTCTTTGAGGCGCGCGACGAACTCGCCCTCGTCGAACTGGTCGTCGCTCAGGCTGTCGGGGGCCCGCGTCCGCCCCTGCAGGCTCGCGATCGCCTGCCTCATGAGCGTCATCACGGCTGTCCCGCTGACGTCCCCGGTTCGCCGTAACACGACGAGGCCTCGCTCCACCTCCTCGCGCAGCTCCTCGAGCGGATAGCCCGCGGTGAACATGTTGCTGGTCACGCAGTTCCAAACGTTGCTGAGATGGGCGAAGTCGCCCGATTCCAGCAGCCCTTTCCGCGCCTGCAGGAAGCGAGAAATCCCGTCGCGCACGTCGTGGAACAGGTGGGAGTACGTGGCGAAGACGTAGTCCACCCTGGCGGCCAGAGCGGCGTTCGCGAACCTGTCGCTCAAGGTGATGGCGAGGCGGCCGAACGCATGGCCGTCCGCGGGCCGCCCCTGCAAGACCGCGAGAAGGAATCCATACGAGGTGTACGCGACGGCGGACACGTCCGCGTGGCCGTACCGCAGGGAGATGTTGACCTGCTTGAGGACGAACAGCGGGTAAAGCTCCGGCCTCAGGCAGAAGACCGGCCCCATCATATCGCTGAGGAGCTGGACGAGCGCCCTTTGCTCCGGGTTGTCCATCACCGGCGCGTCGATCAGGTCTTCGATGCGCCGGCCCGCCAGGTTCGCGTTCACCTCGGCGAGCTCGGCCCCGACGCGCGCCTGCAGCTCCGCCTCGCTGCTCGGCAGCGTGAAGCCGAGAATGCCGATGCCCTCGCCGCCCAGGCGCACCGCGTCCGCGAGGTTCCCCAGCGTCACGTGGAGCAGCACGCGCAGGCTGTAGAGCTGCGCCCGCTCCACGTTCGAGCGCGCCCGGGGCATGAGGGACGTGAAGAGCTCCTCGGCCCGCTCGGGCGCGCCGCTCAGGTACACGCACTCCGCGTTCTCGCGGCTGAGCGTGAAGCAGAGCTCCTCGTGGCGCTCCCAGCGCGCGTCCCCGAGGAGCTCGATCCCCGCGCTGAAGTGATCTGCGGCCGCCCGATAGGCTGTCCTGATCTTGGCCGCCCTGCCCGCCCGCTGGTTGAGCCGGGCCAGGGCCAGCCGCTCGACCTCGTCGGTGATGCCCCGCGCGCCCAGGTTCAGGTGGCGGACGATCTCGATCAGGTCCTCGTCCGGCGGCGTCTCGCCGGCCCGCGCCCGGAGCAGCCGGCCGATCGCCAGGTGCAGCGCTTCCCTGCGCGAGGGCTCGACCAGCGAATAGGCCGCGTGGCGCACCCGGTCGTGCAGGAACCGGTAGGATACCTTGATCTCCTGCGGGGCCGAGGGCTCGGTGTCCGCGCTCTCGTCGAAGAAGCGATAAGCGCTGTCCCGTGGCACGATCAGGCCCCCGCGCAGCGCGTCCCACAGGTCGGCGGCCGTCGCGGCGGGCGATTTCTCGTGGACGGCCGCCAGCGTGGTGAGATCGAACGTGTGGCCCAGGCACGCCGCGAGCTTCAGCGCGCGCTGCGTCGCCGGCGGGAGCCGGTGCAGCCTGTCGAGCATGAGGTCGACCACGTTGTCCGCGGCGACCGCCTCCCGGACGCGCGCCTCGTCCCATGCCCAGGCTTCCGAGGGCGCGTCGAACCACAGCGCCCCCGCGTCGTGGAGCACGCCGAGGAGCTGGCCCAGGAAGAAGGGGTTGCCCTCGGTCTTCTCGAAGACCAGCGTGGCGAGCGGCGCGACCGCGTGCGGCCGCGCGCTCAGCGTGTCGGCGACGATCTGCGTGACCGTCGGCATGTCGAGGGGCTTGAGCGTGAGCTCGGCGATCGCCACGCCCGACTTGCGAAGCTCACCCAGCGTCGCGTGCAGCGGGTGGGCGGCGTCCACCTCGTTGTCCCGATAGGCGCCGATGATCAGGAGATGGTTGCCCTCCACGTCCGTGAGGAGGCGGTCGAGGATCCTGAGCGACGCCGGATCGGCCCACTGCAGATCGTCGAGGAAGAGGGTCAGCGGGTGGGTCGGCGCGGCGAAGACCCGCAGGAAACGCTGCACCAGCAGATCGAAGCGGTTCCGGGCCTCGGTCGGCCCGAGCTCCGGCACGGCCGGCTGAGGCCCGAGGATCAGCTCGAGCTCCGGGATCAGCTCGATGAGGAGCTGCCCGTTCGCGCCGACCGCGGCGAGCAGCTTGCGCCTCCACGCCTCGACGGCCGCCGCCGACTCCGTCAGCACCTGCCGGATGAGCTCGCGGAAGGCCTGCGCCACCGACGCGAGCGCGACGTCCCGGTTGATCGGATCGAACTTCCCTTTCGCGAAATACCCTCCATGACGGGCGATGGGCTTGTGGATCTCGTTCACCAGCGTGGTCTTGCCGACGCCGGAGTAGCCCGAGATGAGCACCAGCCCGGCCGCGCCCCGGCGAGCCCGCTGAAAGGCGGACAGGAGCACGTTCACCTCGTGATCCCGGCCATAGAGCCGCTGAGGAACGCGCAGATCCAGCGGCCGGTCGTGCTGGCCCAGCGGGAACGGATCGGCGCGGCCCGTCGCCTCCCACCGCCGGAGGCACTCCTCCAGGTCGAGCTTGACCCCGCGGGCGCTCTGGTATCGGTCCTCCGGCATCTTGGCCAGGAGCTTCACGATCACGTCCGACAGCGCGCGGGGCACCCCCGGCGCGCGCTCGTGCGGCGGCGTCGGCATGCGCGCCATGTGGCTGTGAATGAGCGCGGTGGGATCGCCCTCCTGGAAGGGGAGGGCCCCTGTCAGCATCTCGTAGAGCGTGACGCCGAACGAGTAGAGATCGGCGCGCAGATCCACGCTCCGGTTCATGCGGCCAGTCTGCTCAGGGGCGATATACGACAAGGTGCCCTCGAGCGCGTCCGGCGGGACCGTCTCGGGGGTCTCCCTCGAGAGGCGCGCCGCGATGCCGAAATCGACGAGCCGCGGGCTCTGCGTCTCCTCGTCGATCAGGATGTTGTGAGGCTTGATGTCCTTGTGAATGATCCGGAGTCCGTGGAGCGTGTCGAGGGTGCCCGCGAGCGCGATGGCGGTGCGGAGCGCCGTGCCCACGTCGAGCCTGCGCGCCTTCAGGACGGCGTGCAGCGAGGAAGGGCCGAGGTCCTCCATGATGAGCGCGAGGCCTCTGCCGCACTTCTCGATGGCGTGCGCCTTGACGACGCCGGCCACCTCGCCCGCGTCCCGCAGGATGGCGAACTCGCGCCGCAGCCGCGCGAGATCCCTGGCCGTCGGGAACTCGGACCGAGGCACCTTGACCGCGACCGGCGCGCCGTCCTCGTTCCGGCGGCCGCGGTACAGCACGGTCTCGGCGCCTTCGTAGACCCTCTCGAACAGCGTATGACCCGATAGATCGATCATTGCAGCAAGACCCCGTGTTCCGCGTCAGCCATTCAAAGGAGCGTGACGCCCCCCACACATCAGCTCGAGCATCGGCCGTCCCCCCGTCGGACAGAGACCCGCCCGCCGGCAGAATACGCGGCAAGGCATGGAAGTCCAGCCTGGCGGCGCTCAGCACGCTCAGCGCTCCTCGCGACCTCGCGCGGCGTCCTCGGGGCGTCTCCACGGGCGTTCCGTGCGGGAATGGAGCGAATTGGCGAACTTGGCGCCACTGCGGTTTTCGTCGTGAACCGGGGCGACTCCCGCTACAGCGCTGGTGGATCGGTTCGATGCGGTGTCGCTGAAACCGCGGATTCAGACGTTGGCGGCCGCGAGCACGCCCCGGTACACGTCGTCCACGCCGAGCTCGCACCCCACCGACGAGAGCGCAGCCCGGGCGCCGGGGCCATAGACCCGGAGCACCCAGCTCCCGTCGGCCTGGCGCGCGAACACCTCGATGCGAGGTGCCTTCTGTGACGCCAGGACGACCTCTCGGATCGACGCCACGGTCTGGTAATGCGCGAACTTGTCGCCGCGATCGTACGCCTCGCTCGAGTCGGAGAGCACCTCGATCACGAGGACTGGGTTCAGGAGCGTGTCGCGCCGCTCGTCCTCGAACTCGGGGCGGCCGCAGACGACCGAGCCGTCCGGGTAGACGTAGCGATCCGCGGCGGGGATCTTGATGCTCATGTCGGAGTTGAGCGCCACGCATCCACGCTCGCCCAGCGCGTTGCCGAGCAGTCGGCCGATGTTCGCGGCGATGGCGCTGTGCTCGAACGTGCCCCTAGACATGGCGAAGAGCTCGCCGCCGGCGTACTCGTGCCTCGCCTCCGATGCGCGCTCGAGAGCGAGGTACTCTTCCGGTGAGAGCTTCCTTCGCGGCGCCGCTTCTCCCATGTGCGGCAGTGTCGCGCGCCGGGCTTCCGATGTCCACGCGCAGCCGGGCGGACCGCCGCGGCGCCGGGGACCGCGGTGAGCGGGACCGTCCACCTCTCGCCGCGCCGGTGATACCGTCGTCTCGCGATGGACCGCACGCTCGTCGACGAGGGGAGCTCCTCCCGCGATCCGGGCCCGGTGCCCATGCCCGCGGGCGGGCTCGCGCACGCCCCCGGCGACGTGCTCGACCGCCGCTACCGGCTCCGCGTCCGCCTCGGCCGCGGCGGCTTCGGCGACGTGTGGCGCGCCGAGGAGCTCCTGCCCGACGGCGCGCCGTTCCGCGAGGTCGCCCTCAAGCTGCTCGTCTCGGACTTCGCCGACGCCGCCGACTGGGCCGACGAGGCCAAGCTCCTCGCCTCGTTCCGCCACCCGTCGCTCGTCACCATCTACGCCGCCGGCATCCTCCACGGCGCGCCGAAGACCCCGTTCGTCTCGATGGAGCTCCTCGAGGGCCGGAACCTCGCCGACCTGATCCGCTTCCGCCGCCGCATCCCCTGGCGCCGCGTCGTCGCCTGGGCCCGCGACGTCGCCGGCGCGCTCGACGTCATCCACGCGCGCGGCGTCGTCCACCTCGACCTCAAGCCCGCCAACCTGTTCCTCACCCAGGACGGCGCCCTCAAGGTCCTCGACTTCGGCATCTCGCGGCGCGCGGGCGCCCCCGTCTCCCGCGCCCCCGCCGCCGCCGTCGGCGGCGGCCATGACAGCGGCGGCAGCGACCTCGGCACGGCGGCCTTCCTCGCCGAGCGCGACGTCTACGCCTCCACGCGCCGCGCCTTCGCCGGCGCGGACAGCCCCGCCGCCGCGCGCAACGTCATCGGAACACCGGGCTTCATGGCGCCGGAGGTGCTCGAGATGGCCGAGCCGACCGCCGCCACCGACGCCTACGCGCTCGCCGTCTGCATCGCGCAGCTCGCCACCGGGCGCCTCCCGCACGCCGTGCCCGACGAGCCGGACGACTGCTCCGACCCCGCGAGCGTCTCCGCCTGGTGGACCGAGCTCCGCGCCGCGACCCTGCGCGGCGCGATGCGCGACCTCGAGCGCGACCCCGCGCGGCTGCCGCGCGGCCTCGTCGCGCTCCTCCAGCGGCTCCTGTCCGTCGATCCTGCGCACCGGCGCGTCGCGCCCGGGAAGCTGACGCAGCTGATCGACGAGGTCTGGGAGCGGCCCCACGGCGTCCCCGATCGGCCCTACAGGGGCCTCGCGGCGCTCTCGTCCACCGACGAGGGGCTCCTGTTCGGGCGCGACGACGACACCGCGCGCCTCGGGCGCGAGCTCGAGTTCGAGCCGTGCGTCGTGCTCCAGGGGCCGCGCGGATCGGGCAAGAGCTCGCTCGCCTCCGCGGGGCTCGTGCCCCACCTCGCGCGCCGCCACGTCGACCAGAAGGACGACTGGATCGAGGCGCGCCTCAGCCCGGGCGACGACCCCGACGGCGCCCTCGCCCGCGCGCTCGCCGCCGTCTCGCCGGAGCTCGAGGCCGCGGACCTCGACGCCCTCACCAGGTTCTGCATGGCGTCCGCCGTCGGCGTCGCGCTCATCGTCGACCCGATCGCGCCCCTCGGCGGCGGGCGCCTCGCCGCCCTCGTGGGCGCGCTCGCGACCGGCGAGCCGCGGCGAGGCCTCCGGCTCATCGGCGTGCTCGACGAGGCCGACGACCGCACCGCGGCCCTCCTCGCCACCCCGGCCGGCGAGGGCCTCCGGGCCGCGCTGCGCTACGTGGGGCTGCCCGCCGCCGCCGCCGTGAAGGACCTCGTCGCGGGCCCGGCGAAGCTCGCCGGCGCCGAGGTGCGCGGGTTCGCCCAGGTCGCGGCCGAGGCGCAGCGCGAGCTCCGGAGCGGCGGCGCGGCGCTCTCGTTCATCGCGCTCGCCCTCGCGGCGTGGTGGGAGCGCGCGCGCGCCCTTCGCGGCGCGCTGAGCGGCGAGGCCTGGCAGGAGCTCGGCGGCGTGCGCGGCGCCCTCGCGCGGCACGCCGACGCCGCCCTCGCCGCCCTCGCCCCGGAGGACCGCGCGATCGCCGACGAGGCGCTGCTCCGGCTCGGCGCGATGGACGGGTCGCGCGTCCGCTGGGCCGAGGCGGAGCTCGCCGAGGCCGTCGCCGCGCCGCCCGACGATGTCGACCGCGTCCTCGGCGCCCTCGAGCGCGCGCGCCTCCTCGTCCGCCGCGACAGGTCCGTGGAGCTCGCCCACGAGTCGCTCGTCTCGAGCTGGCCGCACGCCGCCGCCACCCGCGCGCTGCACATGGAGCGGCTCATCCTGCTCGAGCGGCTCCGCGAGGCCGCCGACGTGTGGGATCGCTCCGGCGAGAGCCCCGATCTCCTCCTGCGCCGCGACCTGCTCGAGCAGGTGCGCAAGAGCGCGGCCTTGGCTTCGCGGCTGCCGCGGCGCGAGCAGGCGCTCGTGCGGGAGAGCCTCCGGCGCGCCCGCGCCCAGCGCGCCAAGAAGATCGGCGCGGCCCTGGCGCTCGGGCTCACCGTCGCCTCGGCGTTCGTGGCCGAGCGGTGGGTCGCGGCGCGCCAGGCGCAGGCCGAGGCCAAGGCGCGCGAGGCCGAGGAGCGCGCCGAGCTCGCCGAGCTCATCGGCAAGGCGCGCCGCACGGAGGACCCGTACCACCGCGCCGCGTGGATCGCCGCGGCCCTCGCGCGGCGCGCGGACGACGCGGCGCTGCCGCTCGATCTCGCGTCGGCCGCGGTGGGCCTGCCGCGCGCGCGCTTCCTGACCGTCGACGGCGTGGTGGGGCCGGCGCTGCCGTGGGACGATCGGTGGGTCATCGCCGGCGGCCCCGGGGGCTCGCTGCTCGTCGCCGACCTGCGCCCGCCCGACCCGGAGGTCATCGACGACGTGGCGCTCGACGCCGACCCGGAGAGCATCGAGCGCGCCAAATCGCCGCGCGTCCTCGCGCTGCGGCCGCACGACGCCCCGCACGTGGAGCGCGTGCCGTTCGCGTTCGACACGGCGCTCGCGACGCGCTCGGTCACCGGCGAGGTCCGCGTCTTCCGGCTGCGGGAGGGCGGCACCGTCGCGCTGGCCGCGGTCGCGCCGGTGCGCTGCAGCAGCGCCGTCCACGCGGCCGAGGCGGCGCCCGTCCTCGCCTGCTCGACCGACGGCGGGATCGCGCGCTGGGACATGCGGCGCGGCGGCGGCGCCGAGGCGGTCGATCGGCACCCGTTCCGCGGCAACGTGCTCGGCGTCTCGCCCGACGGCGCGCGCGTGGCGGCGGTGCTCGGGCGCAGGGCGCTGCTCTGGGGGCCCGGCGGCGGCGCGGGCGCCGAGATCACCCTGGGCGCGCCCGCCGTGCTCGGCCGCTTCAGCCCGCGCGATCCCGTGATCGCGCTCGTGCAGCAGAGCAGGACGTCGATCTACGCCCTCGACCGGCCCGAGGCGCCGCTCTTCGAGCTCGACACGGATCCGGCGCCCGCGTCGGCGCGCTGGGACGCCGGCGGGCTCGATCTGGGCGTGTGCGGCGGCGGCGGCAGCGTCTGGCACTACCTCCGGAAGGGCGGTCGCGCCGCGGGCGATCCGCCGCCCGAGGGCTCGCCGTGCGAGGCGTCCCCGGGCAAGGGCGCGCCGCGGCCGCTGCGCGCGCGCGGCGAGATGGCCGACATCGCCGAGCGCGACGTCGGCCCGCACGCGCTCCTCGGCGGGTGGCGGCTGCCGGACCGGCGCGTGCTCACGCGCGACCTCGTCCTGTTCAGCCCGGGCGCGCCCGCCGCGGAGCGCCTCCTCGGGTTCGAGGGGCTCGACCCGGAGGGGAGCCCCGAGGTGCGCGGCGCGGCCGCCTCGGCCGCGGCCGCGCTGCGGCGCGGGGGCGTCGTCGCCTTCGAGATCGGCGGCGAGGTGCGCCTGTACGACGAGGGCTCGCGGCGCCGCACGGCCGCGCGGCGGGGCCACCTGCTGCGCGCCTGCGACGACGGCCGGCTCATGGCGTACCGGCGGGACGAGGGGGTGTGGACGCTGTTCGACGCGACGACCGGCGCGACGGTGGAGGTGGTGCCGAGGGCGCCGGCGCTCGTGCTCGGCGTCGACGCCGCCTGCCGGACGCTGTTCACGCAGGAGCTCGACGGTAACGTCGTCGCGACGTCGCTCCGCGACCTGTCGTCCCGCACGATCGCGGTGACCGACGGCTATGTCTACGAGGCGCGCCCGAGCGCCGCGCGCGGCGACGTCGGCCCCGGGCTGTGGCTTTCGTTCAGCTCGGGCGCGCTGGCGCGCATCGACGAGGCGCGGGGCGAGGTGCGGGTCCTCGGGTACGCCACGCCGCGCGCGACCGCGATCGCGGACGGCCCCCTGCCGGGGGACGCGGCCTTCGCGGACGCGACGGGCGTCGTCGTGATCCGCCGCGCCGGTCTCACGGAGCGGGTGCTCGAGGGCGTGAGCGGGGCGGAGTGGGAGGACATCGCCGCCGCGCCCGACGGCAAGACGTTGCTGCTCTCGTCCGCGGACCGGATCGCGGCGCTCGACCTGGAGCGGCACGAGATCGTCGGCGCCATGCCGTCCGACGGCCGCGAGCGGCTCGCGCCCTGGGACGCCGACGGCTCGGTGCTCTCATGGTCCTTCGGCCGCGTGGGCGGGGCGACCGGCCTCGTGGTGCCCCGGGGCCTGCCGCTCGCCCAGCGCGTGGGAGAGGCGGTGTCGAACCTGAGGGCCCAGGGCAAGCGGCTCGTCGCGCGGCCGTGAGGCCGCGCGCCAGTGAAGGACCGCGGCCGTGAGGCCGCGCGCCAGTGAAGGACCGCGCCAGTGAAGGACCGCGGCCGTGAGGCCGCGCGCCAGTGAAGGCGCGCGTCAGTGAAGGACCGCGGTCGACGCGCCAGGTCAAAGCCAGAGCCCGCCGTCGCGCCGTATTGTAGGGCCTGCCCTCACCCGCGCGATCGCGCTCGCCCGAGAGAAGGCGTTGGCTCCGCTGCGGGAACGACGTAGGCTGTGGCAATCGTGCCCGCGTCCGAACCGAACCTGAATGCATCGCTGTTCCTGTGCATCACGTTCTTCCCGAGCGACCGCATGGCGACCGCGGTGCTGCGGCTCGTGTCCAGTTTCTGCGGGATGATCCTGGACGACGCGAACGTGAGCTCGCGGTTCTACATGGCCGCGCACGAGCTCGCCGAGAACATCACCAAGTATTCGACGGGCCCCAAGGTCAGCCTGGAGCTCGCGCTGGAGGAGGCCGAGAGCTCCTATATCCTGAAGATCCGCGCGCGGAACGAGGCCTCTGCCGATCGCCTACGCGAGGTGGAGAGGCGGCTGCTCGAGCTGAAGACGACGAGCGATCCGGTGAAGCACTACGACGAGCTTATCCATGAGACGGCGATGGTAGAAGGGGTGTCGGGGCTCGGCCTCGCGCGGGTGCGCGCGGAGGGCGGGCTCGACGTGGACTACAAGATCGAGGGGAACGAGCTGACGATCATCGCACACGCGCCGGTTGGGAGATGGAGGGGAGATGAGCAGCTTGAGGGTTGAGTCCGTCGTCACGGACAGCTTCGGGATCGAGCCGACCCTGAGGGAGGACACCCTCAGCGTCAAGCTCACCGGCACGGGCGACATGGCGGCGGCCGCGCCGCTCGGCTCCTACTGCAAGGCCCTCCAGGCGGAGGTGGTGCGCCTCTCCGTGAGCGCCGTGGAGTTCGACGTAAGGTCTCTTTACTTTTTGAACTCGAGCTGCCTGAAGGCGTTCATCAGCTTCATCTGCGGGCTCGCGGGCCTGGGGCTGAAGTGCAAGGTGCAGTTCCTCACGGACGCGAGGCTGGGGTGGCAGCGGCGGAGCCTGACGGCGCTCGAGCGCATGTCCCCCGAGCTGGTCTCCATCGCGGACGCCTGAAGCGAGGACCGCAGGACACGATGAAGAAGCGCCGGACGATCGCCCTCCTGATGGACTACGTACGAGGCGAGTACCAGTCCGAGGTGCGTTTCGGGGTCGAGCGCGCCGCCGAGGCGCACGACGTCAATCTCGTCATCGCCTTCGGCGAGACGCTCGCCCTGCCCGGTGCGGCCAGCACGGCCCAGAACAGCATGTATCACCTCATCGGCGCGGAGACGGTCGACGGCATCATCGTCGCCTCGACGACGCTCTGCCACCACGTCGGCACCGAGGGGATGAAGCGGTTCTGCCGGTCCTACGCGCCGCTGCCGATCTGCAGCCTCGGGATGGCGATCGACGGCATCCCGAGCCTCGTGGTCGACAACGGCCTCGGGCTCGATCTCTCGGTCGGACACCTCGTCGAAGACCACGGGTGCCAGCGCGTCGCGTACATCGGCGGGCCGCCGAGCAACGAGGAGGCGGAGGTCCGCGCCGACGCTTACCGGAGGGCGCTCGCGGACCGCTCGCTCCGCGTCGACGAGCGCCTCGTCGCGTCCGGCAGCTTCACGATCGACACCGGGCGCGCCGCGATGCGGGAGATCATCGGGCGCGGGGTCGCGTTCGACGCCGTTGTCGCCGCCAACGACAACATGGCGCTCGGGGCCATCGAGGAGCTCAAGGCGCACGGCCTGAGCGTCCCGAGGGACCTCCCCGTGTGCGGCTTCGACGACGCTGTCATCGCGCGCTTCGCGAAGCCGTCGCTGTCCACCATCCGCCAGCCCATCAAGCGCATCGGCGCGCGCGCCGTGGACATCATCGTGCGCATGATCGAGGGCGAGCCGGTGCCCGAGTACAACCTGTTCCCGGTCGAGCTCACGCTGCGCGAGTCCTGCGGCTGCGGGTACCAGGTGGAGCCCGCGGGCGCGCCCCCGAGCAAGGCGTGGAGCGCGCCGCTCCCGTCCGCCCGCCAGCGGGACGATCTGGAGCGCCTGCTCGAGAAGAGTGTCGCGATCCCCGCCGGATCGCTCGACGGCTGGGCCGGCCTGCTCCTGTCGGCGCTGGAGGAGGAGCTCGCGGGGACCGAGGGCCGCTTCCTGCGCGCGGTCGAGTCGCTCCTCGACGCGGCGGGGCGCGAGGGCGCGATCCTCGAGCACTTCCAGGGCATGATCACGCTCCTCCGCGAGCAGTTCCGCCGGGGCCACGGGGCCCTCCGGGACACGGTCCTCGACGAGGCGCTCGAGCGGATCTGGCACGCCTCGCGCATCGTCATCGGGAGCGCGTCCGTGCGCGCCGAGGGGCAGCAGCGGCTCAACGTGGAGCTCGCGTCGCTCTACCTGAGCTGGAGCGCGCGGAGCTTCTCGACCTGCCTGAGCCTGCCCATCCTGCGGCGCATGATGGCGTCGGAGCTGCCGCGGATGCAGTTCTCGCGGGTCGCGGTGTCGCTCTATGACACCGCGCACGACCCGCAGCGCGCCACCATGAAGGCGCTCTTCCTGATGGAGGACGGGCGCGAGCTGGAGCCGCCGGCGGAGAGCTTCCCGGCGCGCCGCCTCGCGCCCGAAGGGTTCCTGGGAGGCCGGGAGCGCACGAGCATGATCGCGCTCCCCGTCGCGTTCGGCGACGAGGAGAAGTTCGGTGTCGCGGTGCTCAACAGCGGCGCGAACGAGATGGTCTATGACGCCCTCCGCCTCCAGATCGGCTCGGCGGTCAAGGCCGCGGCGCTGCACTGGGAGGTCGTGCGGCAGGTGGAGCTGCGCGAGCGGCTGGAGCAGGAGAAGGTCCGCCAGGAGAGCGTCGTCGCGGCGCGCATCCAGACGACGCTGGTGCCGGCGCAGCTCTCGGTCGAGGGCCTCGAGCTCTCCGCCGTCATGAAGCCGGCCGCCGAGGTCGGCGGCGATTACTACGACGTGCTCGCGACGGACGAGGGCGGCTGGCTCGGGATCGGCGACGTCGCGGGGCACGGGCTCGCGGCGGGGCTCGTGATGCTGATGATCCAGAGCATGATCTCGGCCCTGACGCGCAGCGACCCGCGCGCCAGCCCCGGGGACATCCTCTCTGCGGTGAATGGGGCGGTGTACGAGAACGTCCGCAGTCGGCTGAAGCGGGACGAGCACGCGACGCTGCTCCTCTTGCGGTACGAGCGGAGCGGGCGGGTGACGTTCGCGGGGGCGCACGACGACATCATCGTGTGCCGCGCGAAGACCCGCCGCTGCGTGTGCATCCCGAGCTCGGGCGTCTGGATCGGCGCGCTGCCCGCCATTGACGCGATGACGCGAGACGCCGAGTTCGTCCTGGAGGACGGGGACGTGCTCGTGCTCTACAGCGACGGCGTGACGGAGGCGCGCAACGCGCACCACGAGCAGTTCGGCCTCGAGCGGCTGTGCTCCACCATCGAGTCCTCCCAGAGCGCGCCCGCCGAGGCGATCCGGGACCGGATCCTCGGCGAGGTCGAGGCCTGGTGCCCGAGCCCCGATGACGACATCACGGTGGTCGTGGCCAGGTACAGCGCGCCTCGAACACTGTAACTGTGGCAACTGTGGCCCGAGGCCGCCCGCTTTCCTACATGAGCGCTATCGTCGGTGTCAGCAGAAGGGATTGGATCCGGGTTGAGAACCACGTACGCTGCGCCAATCGTGTCAGTGTCCGAACCGAGTCCGAACGGGTCACTGTTTCTATGCATCTCGTTCCACCCGAGCGAGCGTATGGCCAACAGCGTGCTTCGGCTGGTGTCCAGCTTCTGCAGCATGGTGCTGGACGACGCCAACGTGAGCTCGCGGTTCTACATGGCCGCGCACGAGCTCGCCGAGAACATCATCAAGTACTCCTCGGGCCCCAGGGTCAGCCTCGAGCTCGCGCTGGAGGAGCGCGAGAGCTCCTGCGTCATGAAGATCTCCGCGCGGAACGAGGCGTCGCCGGAGCGGCTGCGCGAGGTGGAGAGGCGGCTCTTCGAGCTGAAGACGGCGAGCGATCCTGTGAAGCACTATGACGAACTCATCTGTGAGACGGCGATGGTAGAAGGGGTGTCGGGGCTCGGCCTCGCGCGGGTGCGCGCGGAGGGCGGGCTCGACGTGGACTATACGATCGAGGGCAACGAGCTGACGATCATCGCGCACGCGCCGGTGGGGAGGTGGAGGGTCGATGAGCAGCTTAAGGGTTGAGCCCGTCGTCACGGACAGCTTCGGGATCGAGCCGGCTCTGAGGGACGACACCCTCATCGTCAAGCTCACCGGCACGGGCGACATGGCGGCGGTCGCGCCGCTCGGCTTGCTGCTCAAGGACCTCCACGCCGAGGCGGCGCGCCTCCGCGTGAGCGCCATCGAGTTCGACGTGAGGGCCCTTTACTTCCTGAACTCGAGCTGCCTGAAGGCGTTCATCAGCTTCATCGCCGGCATCGCGAGCCAGGGGCCGAAGTGCAAGGTGGAGTTCCTCACCGACGCGAGGCTGGGCTGGCAACGGCGGAGCCTGACGGCCATCGAGCGCATGTCTCCGGAGCTCGTCTCCATCGCCGATACCTGACGCGAGAGCCGCGGGAGATGAGCGAGAAGCGCCGGACGATCGCCTTCCTGATGGACTACGTCGGGGGAGACTACCAGTCCGAGGTGCGCTTCGGCATCGAGCGCGCGGCGGAGGCGCACGACGTCAATCTCGTGATCGCCTTCGGAGAGACGCTCGCGCTGCCCGGCGAGGGGGGGGCGGCCCAGAACAGCGTCTATCAGCTCATCGGCCCGGAGACGGTCGACGGCATCATCGTCGCGTCGGCGACCCTCTGCCATCACATCGGCATCGAGGGGATGCGCGAGTTCTTCCGGGCTTACGCGCCGCTGCCCGTCTTCAGCATCGGGATGGCGATCGACGGTATCCCGAGCCTCATCGTGAACAACGGCCTCGGGATCGATCTCTCGGTCGGGCACATGATCGACGTCCACGGGCGCCGGAACATCGCGTACGTCGGCGGACCGGCCAACAACGAGGAGGCCAAGGCGCGCGCCGACGCCTACTGGGGGGTGCTCGCGGCGCGCGGCCTCCCGCTCGACGAGCGCCTCTTCGCGGTGGGCGCGTTCACGATCGACAGCGGCCGCGTCGCGATACGCGACATCCTGGACCGCGGGGTCGAGGTCGACGCCGTGGTCGCCGCCAACGACAAGATGGCCCTCGGCGTGATCGAGCTGCTCGCGGAGCGGGGGCTCCGCGTCCCGCAGGACATCCTCGTGTCCGGCTTCGACGACGCCTTCATCGCGCGCTTCTCCAAGCCGTCGCTCACCACCGTTCGCCAGCCCATGAAGCGGCTCGGGGCCCAGGCGATGGACACGATGATGCGCATGCTCGACGGCGAGGTCGTCGAGGACATGGCGCTCCTCGACGTCGAGCTCACGTGCCGTGAGTCGTGCGGCTGCCGGGTCCAGGCGAGCGCCTCGCTCTCGCCGTCGGCCTCGACGCCGCGCGACGGGCCGTCCCTGGTCGCGGCGCGGCGGGAGTCGCTGGAGACCGCGCTCAGGAGGAGCGTGGCCATCCCGACGGGCTCGCTCGATGGCTGGCCTGGCGAGCTCCTGTCGGCGCTGGAGGACGAGCTCGCGGGGCGGGAGAACCGCTTCCGGCACGCGCTCGAGGCGCTCCTCGACGCGGCGGGGCGCGCGGGCGCGATCCTCGATCACTTCCAGGGCGTGATCGACGTGCTCCGGGAGCGGCTCGGCCGGCCGCCGTCGGGCGGCGGGGGCGTCGCTCTCTACGATGCCCTCGAGCGGCTCTGGCACGTGTCGCGCATGGTCATTTCGAGCGCGTCGATGCGCGTCGAGGGGGAGCGGCGGCTGACCGTGGAGCTCGCGGCGACGTACCTCAGCTGGAGCGCGCGGAGCTTCTCGACGTGCCTGAGCCTGCCCAGCCTGAAGCGCGTGCTCGCGTCGGAGCTGCCGGTCCTCGGGATATCGCGGGCCGCTGTGTCGCTGTATGACGACGCTCCCGAGGCGCAGCGAGGTGTCATGAGGTCGCTCTTCCTGATGGAGGACGGCCGCGAGGTGGACCCGCCGGCGGCGAGCTTCCCGGCGCGGCGCCTCGCGCCCGACGGGTTCCTGGGAGGCCGGGAGCGCACGACCATGATCGCGCTCCCCGTCGCGTTCGGCGACGAGGAGAAGTTCGGTGTCGCGGTGTTCAGCAGCGGCGCGCACGAGCTGATCTACGACGCGCTCCGCCTCCAGATCGGCTCCGCGACCAAGGCCGCGGCGCTGCACCGGGAGATGGTCCGTCAGGTGGAGGCGCGCGAGCGGCTGGAGCAGGAGCGGGTCCGCCAGGAGAGCGTCGTCGCGGCGCGCATCCAGACGACGCTGGTCCCGGAGCGGCTGTCGGTCGCGGGGCTCTCGCTCTGCGCCGTCATGAAGCCGGCCGCCGAGGTGGGCGGCGACTACTACGACGTGCTCGCGACCGCCGACGGCGGCTGGCTCGGGATCGGCGACGTGGCGGGGCACGGGCTCGCTGCGGGGCTCGTGATGCTGATGATCCAGAGCATGGTCTCGGCGCTGACGCGCAGGGACCCGAGGGCGAGCCCCGCCAGGGTGATCTCGGCCATCAACGCGGCGCTGTACGAGAACGTCCGCGGCCGCTTGATGCGGGACGAGCACGCGACGCTGCTCCTCTTGCGGTACGAGCGGAGCGGGCGGGTGACGTTCGCCGGGGCGCACGACGACATCCTCGTGTGCCGCGCGAAGACCCGCCGCTGCGTGTGCATCCCGAGCTCGGGGGTCTGGATCGGCACGCTGCCATCCATCAACGAATTGACGCGAGACGCCGAGTTCGTCCTGGAGGACGGCGACGTCCTCGTGCTCTACAGCGATGGAGTGACCGAGGCGCGCGACGCCCACCATGAGCAGTTCGGCCTCGAGCGGCTCTGCACCACCATCGAGGCCGTCCAGACCGAATCCGTCGTGGTCATTCGTGACAGGATCCTGAAAGAGGTCGAGGGGTGGTGCCCGAGCCCCGACGACGACATCACGATCGTCGTGGCGAGGTACCGCGCCCCCCGGCAGCCCTGACGCATCGGTCGAGGCGCGGCCGGCGCGCCCGGCGAAGCGGCGAGCGCCGTGGTCGAGACGGACGCCGTGAACAGCGCGCCGCGGCGCTCGCGATCGTTCGCTCGCCTACATGGGCACACGGCCGACCAAGGGGGATTGGATCCGGTGCAAGAATTACGTACGCTGCGTGAACCGTGTTAGCTTCCGGACTGAGCCAGGACGCTTCACCGTTCTTGTGCATCACGTTTTTCCCGAGTGAACGGATGGCTAGCGCGGTGTTACGGCTCGTGTCCAGCTTCTGTGGGATGGTGCTGGACGATGAGAGTGAGAGCTCGCGGTTCTACATGGCCGCGCACGAGCTCGTCGAGAACCTCATCAAGTACTCGTCCGGCCCGGAGGTCAGCATCGAGCTCGCGCTGGAGGGGGGCGAGGGCGCGCGGGTCCTCGTGATCCGCGCGCGGAACGAGGCGTCGCCGGAGCGGCTGCGCGAGGTGGAGCGGCGGCTCTCCGCGCTGAGGTCGGCGAGCGATCCTGTGAAGCACTATGACGAGCTCATCTGTGAGACGGCGATGGTAGAAGGGGTATCCGGGCTCGGCCTCGCGCGGGTGCGCGCGGAGGGCGGGCTCGACGTGGACTACACGATCGAGGGGAGCAGGCTGACGATCATCGCGCAGGCGCCGGTTGCGGGATGGAGGGGAGATGAGCGGTTTACGGGTTGAGCCTGTCGTCACGGACAGCTTCGGGATCGAGCCGACCCTGAGGGACGACACCCTCGGCGTCAAGCTCACCGGCACGGGCGACATGGCGGCGGCGCCGCCGCTCGGCCTTTGCCTCAAGGCCCTCCAGGGAGAGGTCATGCGCCTCTCCATCAGCGCGGTGCAGTTCGATATAAGGGCTCTTTACTTTCTCAACTCGAGCTGCCTGAAAGCGTTCATCAGCTTCATCTGCGGGCTCGCGGGCCAGGGGCTGAAGTGCAAGGTGCAATTTCGCACGGACGCACGGCTGGGATGGCAAAGACGGAGCCTGGCGGCGCTCGAGCGCATGTCTCCGGAGCTGGTCTCGATCGAGGACACCTGACCGGAGAGCCGCAGGACAAGATGAAGAAGCGCCGGACGATCGCCCTCGTGATGGACTATGTGCGCGGCGAGTACCAATCCGCGCTGCGGATCGGGGTCGAGCGCGCCGCCGAGGCGCACGACGTCAACCTCGTGATCGCCGTCGGGGAGACGCTCTCCGCCCACGGTCCCTCCGAGGCCGCCCAGAACAGCATCTACCGCCTCGTCAGCGCGGAGGCGGTCGACGGCATCGTGGTCGCGTCGGCGACGCTGTGCAATTTCGTCGGCGCCGAGGGGGTGCAGCGCTTCTGCCTGGATTACGCGCCGATGCCCCTGTGCAGCATCGGGATCCCGCTGGAGGGCATCCCGAGCATCGTCGTGGACAACGGCCTCGGGATCGAGATGGCGGCCGGCCACCTGCTCGACGATCACGCGTGCCGGCGCGTCGCGTACATCGGCGGTCCGGTCAACAACGGGGAGGCGAGGATCCGCGCCGACGCGTTCCGCAAGGCGCTCGCCGCGCGGGCGATCCCGTACGACGAGCGCCTCGTCGCGAGCGGCCAGTTCACGATCGACACGGGCCGCGCCGCGATGGCCGAGATCCTGGACCGCGGGGTCGAGATCGACGCCGTTGTCGCGGCGAACGACAACATGGCCCTCGGCGCGATCGAGCTCCTGAAGGCGCGGGGCCTCCACGTGCCGAGGGACATCCTGGTGTGCGGCTTCGACGACGTGGGCGTCGCGCGCTACGCGAAGCCGTCCTTGACGACGGTTCGCCAGCCGATCAAGCGGCTCGGGGAGATCGCGCTCGAGACGGTCGTGCGCATGCTCGACGGCGAGTCCGTCCCGGAGCGGAACATGCAGCAGATCGAGCTCACGCGGCGCGAGTCCTGCGGCTGCGCGTACCAGGCGATCGCGACGCGGCCGCTCACGAACCCGCCGCGCCTCGGGGCGATGTCGCTCGGCGGCCGGCGCGACGAGCTGGAGCGCGCGCTCGAGCAGGCCGTGGGGATCCCGGCCGCGTCGCTCGACGGCTGGGCGGGCGGGCTCCTGTCGGCGCTGGAAGAGGAGCTCAAGGGCCACGACGGGTGCTTCCTGCACGTGCTGGAGCGCGTCCTCGACACGGCCGGGCGCGAGGGGGTGTTCCTCGATCTGTTCCAGGGCGTGGTGACGCTCCTGCGCGCGCGGCTCCGGCGGCCGGTCGAGGAGGGGGGCGACGCCGCCGTGAACGAGGCCCTGGAGCAGCTGTGGCATGCGTGCCGCGTCCTCATCGGGAGCGCGTCCGTGCGCGTCGAGGGGCGGCAGCGCCTCGACGTGGAGGTCGCCTCGATCGACCTGAGCTGGAGCGGGCGGTGGTTCTCGACGTGCCTGAGCTTGCCCCTCTTCCAGCGCATGCTGGCCTCGGAGATGCCCAGGCTGCACTTCACGCGCGCGGCCGTCTCGCTCTACGACGACGCCCAGCGAGCCACCCTGAAGACGCTGTTCCTGATGGAGGACGGCCGCGCGGTGGCGCCGCCGACCGAGAGCTTCCCGTCGCGCTCCCTGGCCCCTCCCGGGTTCCTGAGCTCGAGCGAGCGCACGAGCGTCGTCGTGATGCCGCTCACGTTCGGTGACACCGAGTATTTCGGGGTGATGGCGCTGAACAGCGGCATGAACGAGATGGTCTACGACGCGCTGCGGCTCCAGATCGGCTCCGCGGTGAAGACGGTGGCGCTGCACCGGGAGATGGTGCGTCAGGTGGAGCTGCGCGAGCGGCTGGAGCAGGAGAGCGAGCGGCAGGAGACGGCGCTCGCGGCGCGGCTCCAGACGACGCTGGTGCCGGAGCGGCTGCACATCGAGGGGCTGGAGCTCTCCGCGGCCATGACGCCGGCGGCCGAGGTGGGCGGCGACTACTACGACGTCATCGCGACGCCCGAGGGGGGGTGGCTCGGGATCGGCGACGTCGCGGGGCACGGGCTCGCCGCGGGGCTCGTGATGCTGATGATCCAGAGCATGGTGTCGGCGCTGACGAGCAGGGACCCGGGCGCGAGCCCGAGCGAGCTGCTCGCGGCGCTCAACAAGGCGCTCTACAAGAACGTGCGCAGCCGGCTGAAGCGGGACGAGCACGCGACGCTGCTCCTGCTCCGGTACGAGCGGGGCGGGCGGGTGACGTTCGCCGGGGCGCACGACGACATCATCGTGTGCTCGGCGCGCACGCGGCGGTGCGTGTGCATCCCGAGCTCGGGCGTCTGGATCGGCGTGTTGCCCGTCATCGACGAGGTGACACGGGACGCCCAGTTCGTCCTAGAGGACGGGGACGTGCTCGTGCTCTACAGCGACGGGGTGACGGAGGCGCGCAACGCGCACCGCGAGCAGTTCGGGCTGGAGCGGCTCTGCACCGCCATCGAGGCCGTGCAGACCGCGCCGGTCGAGGCGATCCGCGACAGGATCCTGAGGGAGGTCGAGGGGTGGTGCCCGAGCCCGGACGACGACATCACGGTCGTCGTGGCGCGGTACCGGGCGCCGGCATAGCGCCGGGGGCTATCCTTAAAACTGTCGCGTCGTCGCTGCATGGCGGCGCTCGATGACGCTTCTGTGGAGGAATGGAGACGTTCCGTCCTCGCCCGTGGTCTTCCGGCGTGGGGCGCTGGACTGGCCCTGCGCGCGATGCTGGACTCATCGGCGCGGCGCGGCCGCCTCGGCCGCGGCCGCGGTGTGCTGCAGCGGACGCGAGGGGCCGCGCGCCGGAGCCCGGAGATCGCACCATGGTTTACCCCGACCTGCAGGTTGTCGAGCGCGCCCTCGCCGCCGTCGAGGCGCTGCGTGCGAGCGCCATCGAGCACGAGCAGCGCAACCGGCACCTGATCGATGCGGTGCACCCGAAGCACCGAGCGGGAGTGACGAACCTGCTGCACTACCTCGCTGTCCGGCAGCAGGACATCCGCGATCTGCAGCGGCAGCTCGCGTCGCTCGGGTTGAGCTCGCTGGGGCGCCTGGAGCGCTGCGCGCTGGCCTCCCTCGACGTCGTGCGCGGCGCGCTCGACGCGCTCGCGCGGCGCCCCGAGGTGCGGCCTCCCGGCGAGTCGCCCACCACGTTCGCCTCGGGGGGCGCGCTGCTCGAGGAGCACGCGCGGGTGCTGCTCGGGGAGGGGCGCCAGGGGCGAACGACGCGGGTGATGGTGACGCTGCCCGGGGACGCGCGGAAGGGGGAGCTGAAGCGGCTGATCGAGGGCGGGATGGACGTCGCGCGGATCAACTGCGCGAAGGAGGACGCGGGCGCGTGGGCCGGGCTCATCGAGCGGCTCCGGGAGGCGGGGCGGGAGACCGGGGTCCGGTGCAAGGTCCTCTGCGACATCGCCGGGCCCAACCCGCGCGTGAGCAAGATCGACGGGGGTTCGGTGCGCGTCACGCTGTCCGAGCCGGGTGAGCGGCCCTGGCTCTGGCTCTGCAAGGACGTGAAGCGGGCGCGCCCCTCGGCGGGCAGCACCGGCGCAGGGGAGGTGCTCGCGCTCGGCTGCACCATCCCGGAGGTCGTGGACGACCTCCGGCCCGGGCACCGGGTGTTCTACGACGACGGGCGGCTCGGCGGCACGGTCAAGCTCGTGACCGAGGGCGCCGCGCTCGTGGAGGTGGATTTCGCGCGCCAGGGATCCGTGAAGCTGAAGTCAGGAAAGGGCCTGAACTTTCCGGACACCGAGCTCGGGATCCCGTCGCTCACGCCGAAGGATCTGGAGGATCTCGGCTTCATCGCGCGCCACGCGGACATGGTGGGGCTCTCGTTCGTTCGGTCTCCTTCCGATGTGGAGCGCCTCCAGGCGGAGCTCGCCGCGCGCGAGGCCGCTCACCTCGGGATCGTCCTCAAGATCGAGACGACGCCTGGGTTCGCGCGGTTTCCGAGGCTCCTGCTCACGGCGATGCGCAGCGAGAACGTGGGGGTGATGCTGGCGCGCGGCGATATGGCCGTCGAGATGGGGTTCATGCGGCTGGCGGAGGTCCAGGAGGAGCTCCTGTGGCTCTGCGAGGCCGCGCTGGTCCCCGCCATCTGGGCGACGCAGGTGCTCGAGAGCCTGAACAAGACCGGCGTGCCGACCCGCGGGGAGGTGACGGACGCGGCGATGAGCTCGCGCGCGGAGTGCGTGATGCTCAACCAGGGTGAGAACATCGTCGCGACGGTCGCCTTCGTGGTCGACGTCCTCCGCCGGATGCACGAGCACCAGGACAAGAAGCGGGCGCTCATGCGGTCGCTCGGGGTCTCACGCCTCGACTGAGGCGTCGAGCCGACCCGGGTTGGGGGTGGCCGACCCGGGTTGGGGGGTGGCCGACCCGGGTTGGGGGGTGGCCGACCCGGGTTGGGCGCGGGGTGGCCGACCCGGGTTGGGGGGTGGCCGACCCGGGTTGGGGGGTGGCCGACCCGGGTTGGGCGCCGATCCGGCCGACCCACAAACCCGACCCGGGTTGGGCGCTGCCGGTTGGGCGCTACCCGACCTGGGTTGAGGGCGTCGAGCCGACCCGGGTTGGCCGACCCGGGTTGGGCGCTTTCATCGGGTTGGGAGTCCGGGTTCAGCTCCGGCTCAGTCAACCGAAGGCACGGTGGCGTCGACCCGGGTTGGGAGGCCGCGCGCGCCCGCCGGCGCGCGGAACGCTGCGCCCGACAGCTCCCGCCGCATGCAGGTGGCCGCCTCGTCGTAGCGGGGGTCGGACGCGCTCCCGATGATCGTCGGCACCACGATATAGCCCTCGGCGTCGACGTTGAACTCCACCCGGATGGCGTCAGGCGGCAGCAGGCTCCCGCCCGGGCCGCGGCAGCGCTGCACGAGGTCCCAGTAAAGCTGCGCCCGCGCCGCCTTCTCGATCGCCGGGCTCGACATGTTGGCCTGCACCATGGGCGCGCCGATCTCGACGCGCGAGCGGGAGGCAGGTGCGGGGGCGGGCGCCGGCTCCGGCGGGAGCGCGGAGGGCGCTGGGAGCCCTGTGCTCGTGCCAATCTTCGCGACCCTCACGCCATCGGCCGGCCCGGGGGCGGCCTCCCGCGCGGCGGCGAGGATCTCCTCGAGCGCATCCGGCTCGACGGACCCCACCGCTGGCGCGCTGTCCGCCCGGAGGCGGGCGCCGCGGTCGTCCAGCGACGCGGCGGCGCCGCGCGCCCAGGGGGTGAGCGCCCCGGCGTCGGCCCCCGCCGGCGGCGCGGGCGACGGGCGCTCGCAGGCCGCGAGCAGCGGGAGCAGGGCCACGAGCGCGGTGCGCACGAGGAGAGGGTCGATCGAATGCGCGTCGCGCGCAACAGCGCCGGCAGTGTACCGTGGCATCGCACGTCGATGCGCGCGCTCCTCGCGATCCTGCGGATCGGTCTTCGCTCGCTGCGCGAGGGGAGCACGTCGCCCATGTCGTCGTCATCGGGCGGCCTGCGAGGCGGCTCTTCCAGCGCCGCCGCGCGCCTCGCCCTCGTCGTGGCGCTGTCGTCGCTCGCGGGCGCCCTGTCCGGGCTGCTCCCGGCGATCGCCGGCGTGGCCCTCGGCGCCGTCTCCGGGCGCGAGGCGCCGCCCTCGGGCGGCATCGGCGGCGCGCTCGCCCGGCTGCTCGCCGGCGCACCGCCGGCGGCCGTGGTCCTCGCAGCGCTCGGCGCCACGCTCGTGTCCGCCTCCCTGGCGGTGCTCTCGGGCCGGAAGAGCTCGGAGCTCGGCGGCGACCTCACCGCCGCGCTCCGCGTCGCGCTCTTCCGGGCGGCGCTCTCCGCCTCGCCCCGCGACGTGGACGCCGCCGGGCGCGCGCTCATCGCGGCGCAGGCGGCGGGGCCCGCGCCGCGGCCGCCGAGCGCCGGGCCCGCGCCGCCCGTCCGGGGCGCGGAGGTCGTGCGGCTCGCGATCGCGCGGGATGCCGGCCTCGTCGCCGATTTCGCGATAGCCGTCGCGACCGGCTTGCCCCAGGCGCTCGCGACACTCGCGGTCCTCGCCGCGTCGCTGCTCTCGAGCGGCATGGCGCTCGTCCTCGCGGGCGGCGCCGCGCTGTTCGCGGCCTCGCGCCTCGCGGCGGACCGGGCCTCTGGCCGCGTGGCGCGCGCGATGCGGGAGATGCAGCACGCCGACACGGCCGTCTTCGGCGCGGTGGGCGAGGCGCTTTCGGGAGCGGAGGACCTTCGCCTGCTCGGCGCGCGCGCCCAAGCCGAGGGAGAGCTCGCCGTGGCTGCGCGCCGGGTCGCGGACGCGCGCCGCCGCTTCGGCCAGGCGCTCGCCGTCTCCGGCCAGATCAAGGGCACGCTCGCGGCGCTCTCGCCGCTCGTCATCGTCGCCGCGCTCGCGGCCTCTCGCGGGGGCGCCGGCGCGGGCGAGGTCGGAGAGCTCCTGCTCGTGGTGCCGCTGCTGATGGCGCGCCTCGAGGCGCTCGATGCCCTCCGCGCCGGCTTCATCGAGCGCGCCCCCCTGCTGCGCGCGACGCTCGCGCTGCTGCGCCTGCCCGAGCACCCGCCGCGCCCCTCCGGCGGCCTCGCGGTGCAGCTGGACGGCGAGGCGAGGCGCCCCCTGTCGATCGCCTTCGATGGGGTCACGTTCACGCCGCCGGGCGCGAGCCGCCCCGTCCTCGATGGCGTGTCGCTCTCGATCCCCGCCGGAGCGGTGGTCGGCGTCTGCGGTCGCTCCGGCAGCGGCAAGTCGATGCTCCTGCGCCTGCTCCTGCGCCTCGACGAGCCGTCGTCGGGCGCGATCGCCGTGGGCGGCGTGGATCTGCGGCAGATCCCGCCCGAGGAGCTCCCGCGGCTGTTCGGCGTGGTGGGGCAATCGACGCGGCTGTTCGAGCGGAGCATCGCGGACAACCTGGCGCTCGGCCTCGAGCCCGCGCCCACGGAGGAGCGCATGCGCGAGGCGCTCCGCCGGGTGGAGCTCGACGAGCTCGCAGGCGCGTCGCCGGCGGAGGGCGAGGCACGGCCCGCGCGCGGCCTCGCGACGGAGGTGCGCGCCTCACCGCCGAGCCTTTCGGGCGGTGAGGCGCGGCGGCTGCTGCTCGCGCGGGTGCTGCTGCGCGAGCCGCGGGTCTTCGTGCTGGACGAGCCGGAGGCGGGCCTGCCGGGCGCCACCGCCGAGGCGGTCCTCCGCACAGCGTGCGAGGTCGCCGCCGGGCGCACGGCCATCGTCGTGACCCACGCGCCGCACCTCCTCAGGTCGACGTTCAACGTGCTGCTCGACGGCGGTCGGGTCGCGGCGGTGGGCACGCACGAATCCCTCTGCGAGAGCTCGCCGCTCTATCGGTCGCTCCTGGCCGAGGCGCTGAAGCGAGCGCCTGCTCCCGTGACGCCGGCTTCGGGCTGACCAGGGAGGAAGTGGCGGAGAAGCGGCGGAGAAGCGGCGGAGACGATCTCAGGAGGCGTCCCCGAGACTCGTCGCCAACCCGATCAGGATTCTCACCTTGTTCCCTCAATCCAGCTTGTACATGCCTCCGCTGGTTGGCTCGGCCGAAGGGTGATGGTAATCTCTCGGTGGTCCGGGTGGCAGCTGCCACGGTCTGGACCGCCCGAGCCGCCGAGGTGCAGCGGCGTCGCAGGCCCGCACAGGAAGAGGGGGCATCATTCAAGCATTCAATGCTCGGTTGTTTCGGGCAGAGCGCCCGTGGGAAGCCCTGGACATCGCCCGGATCGACGGTGCGACGGTTCGGCTGCATTGGACCGACCAACCTTACGTGTGGCACACCAATGACGGTGTGGAGGTCTTCGCGGTCCTTGACGGCGTGGTCGAGATGCACGTCCGCATCGACGGCGATGTGCAGCGCGTGCGCCTCGAGGCGGGCGACGTCTTCCGTGCAGACGAGGGGGACGAGCACGCGGCCCATCCGGTAGGCGAGGCACGGATCCTCGTGATCGAGCGGGCCGGCAGCCCCTGAGAGCAGGCGCGGCCGAGCAGAGCGCCGCGGCTCGTGATCGCCCACGGCGCGCGGCCCGGCTGGCGCTGGGGAGGGAGGCGATCTCAGAGGAGACGGGGCTCGATATCCGCCACGAGCGGCACCCCGATCACCCGCTCGACCCGGGTGATCACTCGGGCCATCCGCGCAACTGCCTCGCTGGCAGAGCGACCCTCGACGAGCGCATACCCGAGCCGGGTGAAGAACTGCTCCGGCGGAACCTTCACCTCGGTCCTGGCGCCCGTCCAGTACTCGAACTCGAGGAGGCCTTCGATCGCAGGACGCTCCTCGACCCCGCTGCGCGTGACCCCGGGCTCGCGCGGCACGAAGAAGCAGATCCCCAGGCATCGCGCCGGCGGACTGGCAGGTGGGACCGGCATGCCCAGCGCTGCTCGGCCTGCCGCGAGGCTGGGGCTCGCGCCGGTGCTGAGCTCGACGAGGAAGGGAATCTTGTCGCCGCCGAGCCGCGCCGCCACCTCGATGATCATCGGGCCGCGCCTGCTCGATATGCGGAGTTCTGTGTGGGTCGCGCAGTGGTCGAGATCGAGGGCGCGAAGCGCTCTCTCGGTCATGGTCAGCATGGCTTCTCTCTGTTCCGCTGACAGCGGCGCCGGAGTGACGTGCGCCACCTCCTCGAAGAACGGCTCCGGAGAGGTGATCTTCCGGGTGATCCCGTAGTGTACGATACGCTCTCCCGACACGACCGATTCGACGCTGTACTCGGGGCCATCGATGTACTCCTCGATCATGTAGCCGCCCCCTGGGTCGGGCAGCGTGGGATGATTGTCCTTCGCGATCACCTCCTCGGCCCAGCCGAGCTCCGACCACGCGCCGATCTTGAAGACGTTCAGAGACGCGAACCCCATGATCGGCTTGACCACGGCGGGCATGGGGAAGTCAGGCGGACGTCGCGTCAAGACGTCGGTCATCAACAGCACCCTGGGCACCGGGATGCTCGCCGCGGCGAAGCGCCGGCGCATCTCGTGCTTGTCACGCGCCGCACGCGCGCTCGCCAGCGTCGGCGCGCGGATCCCCATGTCCGCGGCGAGCTCCGCGGCCAGCGGCACGAGCCGCTCGACGAACGTGAGCACCCCGTCGACCGGCTGCCGCCGGTGGTGATCGAGGACGCGCTCACGGAAGCTCGGGCCGTCCACGTCGGCCTCCACGAAGCCGCCGAGGTAGCGCTGCTGCCATGTCGGCGGGCTCTTGGCCGCCAGGACGAGGTCGATCCCGCCTCGGCGCAGCGCCTCGAAGGTGAACGAGCGATAGCTTTCTTTTCCGCTTTCAATCAGGAGGAGACGATTCATTGACACGCACCCGATGACGGCGCCGTGGACCTCGCGATCGCCACGAGAGAGGCGTGCCGCCCTTGCTGAGTTGTTATGAAGAGGAGCACCGCGGCGACGGCGCACCCCACGATCGCCAAGCCAGGTCCCGCGCGCGTGACGCCGGACGCGTCGATGACGAGCGCGAGGAGGATGGGAAGCGCGGCCTTGGTCACCTGGAATACCACCGTCGTGCGAGCGGCCCACTCCGCGCCCTCTTGGTCGCTCGCGACGTTCTCGAAGATCAGCGTCCGCTGGCGGATCCGCAGCGTGTTGAACGCGTAGCCCAGCACGAACGTGAGCGCCATGGCGACGACGACGCTCCTCGTGATCCACAGCCCAGTATCCGCGAGCGCGATCACGAACACCGACGCGAGGACCTGCCAGCGCTCTGCCCGCTGCGCCACGACTATCAGGGAGGCGAGCAGGGCGCCCACTCCCGCGGACGCGCTCACCAATCCATAGTCGCTCGCGTGCCACAGCTTGCCCTTCTGCATGACGATGGGGAAGAGATAGTTGTACGACCCGAGCTGGATCGTGAGCACCAGCACGCCGAGCAGCGCGAGCCAGAGCAACAGAGACCGGGACGACGAGCGCGAGGGCCGCGCGGGGCGCACCTGCGGCCCTGGATCTCGGCTTGGCAGCTGCCGGCCGCGCTGCACGCCGCCCACCTCGTCGCGGAGCAGCGCGGGGATCAGGGATCCGACGGCGAGCGTCCCGATGAGGGCGATGAAGGTAAAGCGAATTCCCGCGCGTTCGAGGAGCATGCCGCCCAGCGCCCCGCCCGTGAAGGCGCCCAGCTGGATGCTCGTCTGCGACATCCGCGACGCTTCTCCGGCGCTGAGCACGTCGCGCAGCACCAGGCTCGCCATCGTCGTCTCGATGCACTGCTGGACGATGAACACCGTAATGGTGAACGCCCCGGCCACGCCATAGAGCGTCCAGAGGGGCATGGGCGACGGCAACAGCAGGGCGCCGACCGCCACGAGCAGCCCCGCCCCGCGCGCCGCCGCGAAGGCGTGCAAAGGGGCGCGTGAGATCCACGACTTGAGCTGCGGGAACGCCGACTGCAGGGCATAGGGCGCCACGCTCATCAGGGCCAGCGTCAGGCCCAGGGGCAGCGTGGACTTGCTGCTGGCGAGCGCCGTCCAGACGAGCGCCACCGTGAGCATCGTGTCTCCGGACAGCGTCACGGCGAGCAGCGCGATGAGCCAGTACTTGCGCATTCTCATGGTGCCTCATTCACAATCACGAGGCCGAGCGCGCCCTCGAGCTCGCCCGCGCCATGCTCGACTCGCTCGATGTCTCCAGGCCCTCGGTAGAGCCCCTTCACCGAGAGCAGCCCGGTGATATCGAACCCTCCGGGCGCAGCCCGGACGATCGCCCCCGGGCGCGCAGTCGGAAAATACGCGACGAACGACTCCGAGAGGCTCGCCGGCCCGCTGTGGTTCTCGACGACCCGCCCGCTCCGATAGACGAACTTGATGCAGGTCGCCATCCGTGGGGCCGAGCGACGGAGCGCGTGCTCGACGAGGCCGGAGCGCGCGGGCACGCACGACGCGACGTGCGCCGCGACGAGGTCGATCGAGTATACGTCGCGGATGTTCCGGTAGACATGCCCGCCGCTGACGCGCGGGCTGAACTCCACGACGCGGTAGGCGCCGCCCGCGTCCTTGCGAAGCTCGACGTTGAAGAGCGATCTCCGCAGATCGAGGCGCCGGCATATCCGGTCCGCGATATCGAAGAGCCCAGCTTCCTCCTCGGGGCGCTTGAACGGCAGCGAGTAGAGATCTTCCTCGAAGAACGGTCCGGGCATGCGCATCTTGTTATGAATGCCACCCAGGTGGAGCTCCCCGTCGATCACCACCCCGTCGAGGGTCACCTCGTCGCCAGGGAGGAACTCCTCCAGCAGGGCGAAGGTCTCGATCTTCCCTGCGTAGTAGTTTCCCGCTCCGCTGCGCGCGAGGGTCTCGATCGCGGTCAGCCGGGACCGCAGCTCGGCTGTACTCGTGGCGAGGGTCACGTGCATGCTGGACGCCGCGCGGGTCGGCTTGACGATGAGCGGGAAGCCCATGTGCTCTGCCTCGATGCAGGCCTGCTCGACGTCGACGACCTCGAGGAACGCCGGGGTCGGCAGGCCATGCTCCGCGAGGAAGCGGCGCTGCCTGGACTTGTCTCGCGCGATGGCCGCAGCCGCGGGCGAGGCCGTGCTCGCCCCCAGCGCCGCGTTGATGGCTGCCCAGACCTCGATGTCCGTCTCCTGGAACGTGACGGCGAGGCTGATGCCGTGGGCGCGGCAATACTCGATCGCGCGGTCCACCGCGCTCTCCCTCTCTGCGGGGGGGATCCGGATGACGCTGGCGAAGCGCGGGTCGTCCGCCGCCTGGGGTACTTCGGTGAGGAGATGGACCGACAGCCCGAGGCGGCGAAGCGTCTCGATGTGATCGCCGTGGATGCCGTAGCCTTTACGCATCACCAACAGAATGCTCGTCATGATCGATCCTCGGTCAGTATGAACGAAATGGTGTCGCCGACCTGGACGGCGGGGATCGCCCGTTCCGTCATGGGTCTGATATGGTTGCTCATGCCGTGCCACGGGCACCTGATCGCGCACGGGTCCTCGCTCCTCGTGCCGAGGCTGAGCGGCCCGCCGCGATGCGGGCAGTAATCCGGGATCACATAGGTGGCGCTCCTCCACTCGAGGAGGAAGACGCGTCTTCCGAGGGCGTAGAAAGGACCTTTGTCGGTGCGCGCGCGTGACATGACGCACGTGCCGCGGGCTTGCTTCTCGGGGCTCATCGTCGACGTACCTTCTGCACCCGATACGTGCACGGCTCGTTGATGACGCGCGAGCCGTGGAGGCGGCCCGCGGGGATGATGATGCTGTCGCCGGCCTCGAGGACGACAGGGGTGATTCCGGCGAAGAACTCCATCGAGCCGAGCTCTACCGTGAAGAGCTCATCGTGATCGTGGATGTGGGAGTAGGAGATCTCGCCTTTGGGCTCGGAGAACGCAAGGGGCGCATCGACGGCCTCGTACGCGCGACGAGCGACCTTGAAGCCACCCTTGCGGCTTCGCTCCAGGTCTTCGACGAACGCCAACTGCTCGAGGCAGTCCCGGTCGGCGAGGCTCTGGAGCAAGCGGAACGACTCGAACCCGATGACCATCTCCGGGATCACTTGAGCGCCGCAGAGCGCGATCGTCGGCCTGATGACATCATCGAGCACCATCCTGCGGTGATGTTGATCGATGTGCACATGCTCGTCGAAGTAGCGCGTGTCGACGCCTGCCCCCTCGAACGCCTTGCGCAGAGCCCTGCTCAGCGCCTTGTTGAAGTGAGGGATCGACGCCTCGGTGTAGTAGAGCGCGCCGAGGTAACGGAACCAGAGGTGCTTGTTCGAGCAGACGTGGTGGAAGTAATTCGTCAGGGCTATCGAGCTTGGGAGATAGTGGAAGTAGTACCTGTGCGGCTCGGGGTCGAGCCCGACCGAGCTGCAGCAGCGCTCGAACAGGGTCGAGTGCTTCCTGTCATGGACACCATACCCGTACTCGTCGATGAACACCTTCATCAGCTCCGATTGAGTGGCGCCGAAGCTCCCGAGCATGGCGCGTCCCATGGCAGACGCCTCGCTCAGGAAGTCCGACGCCTGCTGGATGAGCAGGTACCGATAGGCTGTCGTCGGGGAGTCCAGGGCATCGATTCGAGCGGTGAGGCTGCAGGGCTCCTCCTCATAACGCTCGATCACGCCGAGGAAGTACTGCTCCAGATGCTCCCATTCCCACCTCCCCGTCACCTTGATCTCATGGTCGTCCAGGAACGAGAACGCGGCGCGCTCGAGAGCGACGCGGTTGGACTGGCCGAGGGCGACGTTGTCGGGATCGTAGAACGCTCGGAAGGACGGGAGGTCGTGGCTCTCGAAGCGGCGCTGCGGCAGGAAGAGCATGGACTGTTCATAAATATTGAGAAGGATTCGATGGATAGCCAGGGAGCGGTTCGTCGACAGCTCCCTGGCCGCGAGCGGCCCAAGGAGATCGACGGAGCCGAGATCCTGCCTGCGAAACGGCCTGTTCCACGGGGTCTTCGGCAAGAGGTCGGCCGGTAGATCGAAGGCGGGGGAGGAGAGATACTGTTGAATCGAGTGCATCGCTTCGCTTTCTTGGCGTTCGTCTGGCTGCGAGCTTGGCGGTCGTGTGGGTGCCGACGCACGAGCCCGAGCGGCGCTCGCAGCGCACCGTGCTCGGCACAATTGGGTGGGGTCGTCGCCCTCAGGCTCGGCGCGCGAGTGCAATCCACAGACCATGCCCGCACGGAAGGTCGAAGCGGCTTGGATCTGACGAAGCGCGCACCCCTCTGGCGGGCAGCGGGAGATCCTCCGCGAGGTCATGGCGCTCGGCAGGGCTTCTGCGCGTAGGGGTCTTGCTCGATCGAGCAACGGTTGGATGCGATGCGGGCAGACTGGACGACGCTTCTCGGGCTCGTGCGCTAAGCACCGGCGCTTCGAGCGACATACGGGCTGCCTATCGGCCGGGCGCATCGGGACGCCCACGGACAGCGCCCGTGCCGCGCCTTTTCAGCTGGGTAACGGGCTCATCACGGGCGCGGTGTTTCGCGTAAAAGGCCGCGCCGGCTCGTCGGATCCACACGTTGGCCCCCGTGTGCTGTCCTGCCGAGTTCGGCATCGGCGCCGCTCTTGTTCATGAGGCGGCCTCCATGGTTGTGCGTAGGTGTCTGTTGAGAATGAGTGTTTATAAAGGGTCTGCCGCCGACGAGCGCGACGCCAGCGGCGATGAGCAGGAGGCGACAGGTGAGGCCGCAAGGCGGTTCGGCTCAGGGCGAGCAGGGGGCCGTGCCGAACGAGGGGGATAGGGCGCTCGCCTGACGGGGCGCCGCTGCCGTGCAGATTGGCCGCTTGCGCGGGTATCCTGGTTGGAAGGAGTCGTGCGCTCGCCTGCGCGGCCTCACCCGTCGCCGGGGCCGCCCGCTCTCACGGTCTGGTTGGCGATCTGCTCGGTGTCGCTGCCGGGGCGGAGCGCCTCCTCCGGCACGTCCGCCGGTACATCGGGGGGGCGGCCTGCGAGCCCTCGCGCGAGGCAGACGAGGATGGAAGCGGTCCCCCAGGCGAGCGCGAACGCGACGCCTGCGTCGACGATCCCGCGGTACGGCGGGGGCATCTGCCGGACGAGCACGATGACCGCCACGATGCCCGCGATGAGCACCCACGTCGCGATCAGCCGGCGGCGCGTCGTGTGAAAGAGCGCCATGCAGTAGAGCGGCGCCAGCGCCACGTGCAGCGGACGACGGTGGTCCGCGAGGTGGAGCGCGCGCGCGACTACCCGCGGCGAGAAGCGCTGCTGAAAGCCCCGATACCCCTCGAAATAGGCGATCGCGACCGTCCAGACCCCAAGGAGGACGAGCTGGCCTGTCGTGAGATCGTGGGCTGTCAGGATGCGAACCGCGGTGGCCCCGAGGCGGTAGATGGCGTCGACCAGGACGGCCACGACGCCGAGGACACCCCAGAGGACGACGGCGAGGCGGCGCTGCTGCTCGCGGGTGGACGAGCTCATCGCACCCGCGCCGGATCGAGGGGCCTCGCGGCCGCGGGGCGCGAGCCGTCTGCCGCGTACGGGGGCGATCGCTTCGGACGGTGCGCAAGGCAGCCGAATCGCGGCATGTCGTCGCATGCTAGGAGAGGCTCGGAGCACGTCAACCGGAACCTCACCCGGCAGGAGACCGCCTGTGGCACCTGCGCCGGCAGCGCTGCACCGGGTCGATGCCGGCGGCGCGCCGGCATCGACCCGGGTTGGGGGCGCGACGAGGCGACCCGGGTTGGGCGCGCCGGCATCGACCCGGGTTGGGCGCGCCGGCATCGCCGGCATCGGCATCGCCGGCATCGCCGGCATTGACCCGGGTTGGGGGCGCGACGAGGCGACCCGGGTTGGGCGACGAGGCGACCCGGGTTGGGGGCGCGACGAGGCGACCCGGGTTGGGCGCGCGGAGCGGCTCGGCGCGAGCGTCATTGCGGTTCGCTTGAGGGCCCTCCGGCGGTAGCATCGGCGGTCCATGCCGCTCGCCGACCGCTCCGCGCCGGGTGTCCCGCCCGCCCCGGCGCGGGCCCTCCCGCCTCACCCGCACGCGCTGCGCTCGCCGCTCGCGCCCTTCACGGCGCGCCTCCGCGACCTGCTCTCGACCGTCGAGTCGGCGGCGCTCCTCGGCGCAGTGGAGGCGCGGGTGCGCGGGCTCGGGGAGCACCTGCGCTTCGCGTGCCTCGCGATGCCGTGCTCGGAGGCGCTCGTCGCGCTCGAGATGGAAACGCTCGGGCGGCTCACCGTCCCTGTCGTCGCCGACGCGGTCGGCTTCCGCGCCCCGGGCGCGGAGCTGCCGCCGAGCGGTACCCCGTTCGCGTACCTGCTCGGTGGCGGCGGCGGGCACGCGGTGGAGCTGTCCGACGGCGATCCGATGATCGCGCCGCTCCGGCCGCTCCTGGCCGCCGCGCCGGCGTCCGCGATCTTCGTGCCCATCCGCGTCGGCGCAGCGACCGTGGGCGGCGCCGCGCTGTTCTCGCACGAGGCGCCCCTCGGCGGGCGAGAGCTCGACCTGGCCGAGCGGCTGGCCGAGGTCCTCGCGCTCACCGTGGAGTCGTTCCGCACCGAGCGCGTCGTCTTCGAGCTCTTCGCGCGCGCGATGCCGGACCTGCTCGCGCAGGCGCCAGGCCATCCGGCGGCGGGGCCGGGCGGGCGCGCAGACTCGGGCGCGGAACCTCCCACTCCGGAAGGAGCGGCTCCGCCGCCGACCTCGCTCCGCGCCGCGCTGGAGCGGCACATCCACGCGCTGCGCCTCACACCCGAGTACCGCCGCCGCCTGGAGCTCGCCGCGGTGGTGGGCAGGCTCGCCGAGCGCGGCGAGGCGGAGGCCCGCCTGGCCCTCGACCTCCTCGCGCGGATCGACGCCTACGCGAGCGGCGCGGGCGATTCAGGGGAGCCGGCCTCCGCAGGGGAGGGGAGCTCCGCGTGACCACGGCTCCTCCCGCAGGACCGGGCGGCGAGCTCCACGGCGCGCCACGCCCGGGCGCGCGAAGCGGCGCCGGCGTGCGCGTCGCGCTGATCGACTCCGGCGTCGATGCCTCGCACCCCGCGCTGCGCGCAGCGGCGCTGCGGCACGTCGCCTTGGTCCAGCGCGGCGCTGGCGGTGGCGCGTACGGGGTCGCGCCGTGCGCTCCGGGAGATCTCAGCGGGCACGGGACGGCGTGCGCCGGCATCGTCCACCGCATGGCGCCCGCGGCCGAGATCACGAGCGTCCGCGCGCTCGGCGATGACGGGCGGTGCTCGCGTGACGGGCTCGTCGCCGCGCTGCGCTTCTGCGTCCGCGAGCGATTCTCCGTGGTCAACCTGAGCCTCGGCATCGACATCCCGAAGAACGCGCCGCTCCGCCCGGGTGACTACCGCTCGCTGGTCGAGCTCTACGAGGTCGCGGACGCCGCCTATACCGCGGAGGTCGTGCTCGTGGCCGCCGGACCGAACGCGGCGGCGTTCCGCACCTATCCAGGCCGCTTCAAGTCGCTGATCGGCGTCGGCAGAGGGGCCTTCCAGGACCCGGAGGCGCTCCGGAGCGAGCTCACGCTCGACCACGAGATCCTCGCGCCCGGCGACGACGTGCTCGCGCCCGCGCCCGGCGGCGGCGAGCGGCGCTGGACCGGTACGTCGTTCGCGGCGCCCCACGTGACCGCGCACGTCGCGCGGATCCGCGCCGCGTGGCCGGAGCTCTCGATCGAGGCGGTGAAGGCGGCGCTGCACGGGCTCGCGCGCGGGGCGCGCGGCGAGGGGGTGGAGGAGCGCGGTGCTCCCGCTTGATCCGATCGACAGCGTGTCGCCGCTGTCGCGGCTGCTGCGGAGCGCGCCGGGCGCAGAGGTCCGCGCCGAGCTCGACCGCGTCGAGGCGCTCCTTTGTGTCGGCGGCGATCGTGCGGCGGCGGTGCTCGAGGGCGGGCCGCTCGTCGCGGCGGCGCTCGGCTTCGGGCGCGGCGCGCTCGCGTTGCGTGAGGGGGCGCTGGACGCGGCCGTGCTGCACCTCGAGGGCGCTGTCGCCGCGTTCGACCGAGGAGGGGCCGCCGAGGCCCGGGACCTCGCGCGGTGCGAGGCGGCGCTCGCGCGCTTGCGCCGCGACGTCCGAGCGGCCTGCGCGTCCGCTATCGAGGAGCTCGACGCCATCGCAGCTGCAGGCGATCCCGGACGCCGCGCCGCGGTCGTCGCCGCCCACTACCGCGGTACGGCCGAGCGGCTCCTCGGCGACGCGGCGGCTGCGCAGCGCACGCTGCTGTCGGCGCTGCGCCGCTCGGAGCCGTTCCTGGGCGAGCGCGCGCAGATCCTGAACTCGCTCGGCACGCTCTATGTGACCCTCGGCGCGCACGGCGCGGCCGAGGCGCTGCTCGAGCACGCGGCCGAGCTCCACCGCCGCCGGGGCGACTCCGTGGGCGAGGCGATCGCCTGCGGCCAGCTCGGCGCCGCGGCGCTCGGCCTCGGCGCCCTGGAGCGCGCCCGAGCCCCGCTCCAGCGACAGGAGTGGCTGTGCGCGCGCCTCGGCGACGCGTTCGGCCGGGCGCGTGCGCTCACGTTCCTCTCCGAGCTTGCGCTCGAGCTCGGCCGCGCCGACGACGCCCTCGCGCTCGCGACCTCCGCCCGCGAGACGGCCGAGCACGCCGCGCCGCCACTCCGAACCTGGGTCGCTTACGCTTCGAGGGCGATCGGGCGCGCGCGGCGGGATCTCGGCGATCCGGGCGCGGCGGCGGCGCTGGATGAGGCGGGCGCGCTCTTCCGCGCGCTCGGCCTTCCGCTCGGCGAGGCGCTCGCCGCCTGGGATCGCGCCTCGACCGAGGCGCTCGCGCTCGCGGAGCCAGCGGACTGGTTCTCCGCCGCGTGGTCGCTCGGCTCCCTGGGTCTGTCCTCGCGGGTCGCGCAGCTCCTCCGGGAGCGTCTGGAAATCGAGCAAGCCGCGCCGCTGCCTGAGAAGGGAGGGCCGGCGCCAGACGGCGAGGCCCGCGAGCGGGCGCTTGCCGCGGCGGCGCAGACCTCGCCTCACGTGGCGATGCAGCGCGAGGTCGAGCTCGTTTACGATCGTCCCGACCACCTTGCCGCGATCGCCGCTCGCCGGACGGCGGCTCAGCGCAACCTCGGTCGGCTCGCGGCGTTGACGCTCGCCCGGCCTGGGCTCATCGTCGCCGCGATCGCGGCATCGCCCCTCGGTGCCCGTGGCCGCGCGCTCCCCCCCGAGCGCGCGATGGCGGTCTGCGTGGCCGACCTGCCCGGCATCACGGTATGGATCTGGCCAGCGGCTGCCACGCCAGCCACCATCGGCAACGATCTAGCCGTGCTGCGCGCGACGCTGGGTGAGCCGCTGCGCGCTGCGCTGGCGTTCGCGCCGACAGGGCGCGTGCTGTGTCCGCCGTTCGCGGGCGACACTGGCGCGGAGCTCGATGCGGTCGAGCTCGTTGGTTTGATGGCGCTGCCCGCCGTGCTCGCGCCGGGCGAGCTTCGCCTGGATCCGCAGCTCGGCTGGGACGGCGACGCTCGCGCGAGCGTGGAGGCTCTGGGATTCGTCGTCACGAACAACCTGTGCCACCCAGGTTGACCCGCGAGCCGCGCGCGCTCGCTACCTCACCCAGGTTGTTCCTGCCCTTTTATCCTGGAAGTACCTACATCGTGAGCACAACATCGGCCATATTGGCGCCGTGAAACGTGCACATCCACCACGTCCCTGTCGGGAATACCACGCTGCGCACGCCGGCACGCCACCGCTCGAGCGCCGCGCGGTACAAGGCGCGAAACCCGCGTACAGCGGCACGAGCCGCGCGCCACGCGTCACCCTGCTTGCGGCCGACAGCAAACGTCGGATTGCCAGAGCGCGGCGCCTCGAGGCTCGTGATGCGCTCATGGGGCGAGACCTTGCCGGCTTGTTCGGCGCCGAGGAAGCGGCGCCCTCGTTGCTTCACCTCCGCTTGCGCCTGCAATTCTTGCCTCTCGAGCTCGGCGGCGATGGCATGGCGAAAGTCCTCCGCGCTGTCATGCTCGATGTTCGGCGGCAGCGTGAGTGTCAGCGTTGCTTCCTCCGGCCACTGCGGATTTTTGGGGTCGAAGTATGCGGCGGGACGCGCCGCGCACAACACGCCCCGGCCGATCTCGCCCACCTTCACCTTGGCGCCCGGCCACTCATGCGCATGCGGGACGAGTCCAGCGGCCACAGGGTTTGCGAGGACATAGGCGATCTTCTCCACCACCGCCGCGTGTGTCAGCAGCCGCACCACGCTCGTGGCCTCATGATCCCATACTGGCCCTTCCCATGCGCGGAGCACCTTCGTACCGAGCGCGACGATGCGATGGAAGAACTGCAGGAAGCGCGGCAGAACGCCGTTCACGTCGGTCACGACGAGGTGCAGGTGCGTCGACATCGCGCAATGCGCGTGGACCTCGATGCCGTAGCGGTGGGTCGAGACCGCGAGGGCGTAGACCAAGAGCTGAGTGATGGCTGCGTCGGGCCGGAAGAGGAGATGCCGGCGCAGGACGCGACGGGTGATCAGGTAGGTTGCGCCGGGCGCGATCTGGCGGGGCTGGCTCATGGTCGGGCAGAATTCCAAGAGCCGTGCCGACGATCGTGGTGAACGATCTCAAGTACCTACCAAGTACTTACCCATGCCAGCGGGTGGCGGCGCCATGGCGGACCGTGCTCCGTCACCCGGCCAGGTCAGGTCAACCTGGTTGGGTCGGGTTTCCCCTTCCGGTCAACCTGGGTCGGATCAACCTGGTTGGGTCAGGTCAACCTGGTTGGGTCGCGCCCGCGCCCGCGCGGATCGCCTTGCTGAGCCAGGATCGCAGCCAGCGATGGCCTGGATCGTCGTGCACGCGCTCGTGCCAGACAGCCGAAGATCGGTCCACGCCGAGCTCGACGGGGGGCCGGGCCGCGCGTAGGCCGAAGGGCGTCGACACCGCCGCGACCGTCGCTGGACACGTCACCACGAGGTCCGAGGCCGCGATCAGGAAAGGCACCGTCACGAAGTGCTGGACCTGCGCGACGATCCGCCGCCGCCGCCCACGAGCTTCCAGCGCGCGATCGACAAGGCTGCCCGGCATGCCGTGCGGAGCGATCAGCACGTGCCCGAGCTCCAGGTAGCGCTCCAGGGTCAGCCGCCGTGACGCTGCGGGGTGGTCCCTGCGCATCAGCGTCACGAATCCCTCCTCCGGCAAGCGCAGCTGTCGTGACGACGGGGGCACGAGGAACTCCGGGACGAACGCGAGATCCGCCGTTCCCCGCTCGAGCCGCCTCACGAAGTCCGCTTCGGCGCGGTCGACCTGCACCGTGATGTACGGTGCCTCGCGCGCCAGCATGGGCAAGAGCCGCGGCAGCGCAACCGCCTCCAGCAGGTCGTTGCCGAGCAGCACGAAGCGGCGCTCGGACGTCGCTGGGTCGAACGGCGCGCCGGCCTGGACCGCCGCCCGCAAGCTCGCGAGCGCCTGGGCCAGCGGATCGGCGAGCGCCTCGGCGCGCGGCGTGAGGGCCAGCAGCGGCCGCCCCGGAGCGAGCAGCGCATCGCCGAAGAACTCGCGCAGCCGCCCGAGCCGCTGGCTCGCAGCCGACTGCGTGATGCCGAGCCGCTTCGCCGCGCGCGTCACGTGCCGCTCGCGCAGCAGCACGTCAAGCGCGAGCAGGAGATTCAGGTCGTCGGGGAGCGCCTCGAGCATTAGACACACGAATACATCATATTAGAGTGATATCCTGTACTAATCGTTCGAGCCGCCTCAATCTCTGCGCATGGCCGTCGCTCGCGGAGCCCGGTCAGGCGTCCTCTGGAGGATGGAGCGCATCATGGAGAGGAAACTCAAGGTCTCGCGGCGGCGCCTGCTGGAAGGCGTCGCGACGCTCGCCGTGGCGGCGGGAGCGGGCTGGTACGCTGCCGGCCGGGGTGTATTCGACGCTCGGACGGGCGAGCCGTTCGCCCCTTGGACCGCGTTCCGCGGGCGGCGCGGCGGCGAGCTCGCCGAGCTCGTGCGCGCCGCGGTGCTCGCCGCGAGCCCGCACAACACGCAACCCTGGCTGTTCGAGGTTCACCCGGATCGCATCGACGTGTTCTCGGACAGGTCTCGATCGCTCGGCACCATGGATCCGTTCCTGCGCGAGATGCACATCGGGCTCGGTTGCGCGATAGAGAACCTGGCGCTCGCGGCGGGGTCGATGGGATGGGCCCCCCGCGTTGAGCTCGAAGCCGGCCCTCTGCCGGGCTCCGACCCGGAGGGATCTCGCGCTCTCGAGGGCGCGGCGCCGCGGGCGATCCGGGTGGCGAGCGTCCGGATCGAGCCAGGCGCAGCGGCGTCCCCGCTCGTGGAGGTCATCGCGCGGCGGCACACGAACCGCGGCCCGTACCAGGCGCAGCGCGTGCCTGGTTCCGCGCTCCAGGAGCTCTCGCGCCTGAGCGAAGCGGGCTCCGATGGTGAGGTCGTCTGGCTGGAGCACCCCGATCAGCGCGAGAGCTTCGCCGCTCACACGCTGCGCGCCACCGAGACCATCGTCCGCGACGCGGCGATGGTGCGGGACAGCGACGCGTGGTTCCGGCTGGCGCCGGAGGCGGTACCGAGCCATAGGGACGGGCTGACCCTCGATGTGATGGGGCTCGGTCCGCTGCTCACCGCGGCGGTCAAGCTGCTGCCGCGTCCGTCGGCGGAACAGATGCACGACGACTGGCTCCGCGTCACCCGCGAGGTCCACCTCGCCGGCGATCCCGCCGTCGGCGTCATCGCGGTCCGCGACCGCTACGACCTGGGCGCGAGGCTCCGCGCCGGGCGCCTGTGGCAGCGCATGCATCTCTGGGCGACCGCGCGCGGCATCGCGATGCACCCGCTGAACCAGGTGCCGGAGGTCATCGACCGGGAGCGTATGCTCGGACGAGCGCCGGCGATGGAGCGCTCGTTCACCACCGCGCTGGGTCTAGGCGACCGGCAGCTCACCTTCGCGTTCCGGCTGGGCTTTCCGGAGCGAGAGGGCGTGTGCGGCCCGCGCCGCGCCGCGGAGGAGGTGATCCGCGCCGCGTGAGCGCTGCGCCTCGGCCGGCGTGCTGACCGAGCGCGGCAAACCCTGGACGCCGACGAACGACCGTCACCGCACGGCGATGCCCTGGGCGCCGCCGCCGGGCGTCAATCCACCCGCCTCCCCGCGTGGGATCAGGCCGCCGTCGCGGCTCACCTGGAACGCCGCGATCCTCCCGGTGCCGGCGTTGAGGGTGTACAGAAACCGGCCGTCGCGCGTCATCGTGAGGTCGATCGGCGCCGTTCCGGTGGGGAACGAGGCGGACACGCCGTTCTCGAGCAGCGTCAGCGCGCCCCGGGCGTCGACCTGGAGCCCGGAGAGCGTGTTGCTGCCCGTGTTGGCCGTGAAGACATAGCGGCTCCCAGGGGCGCCGGCGATCCAGCAGGTCGCCCGCTGGAAGGTGTCGACCGTGTCGCTGATGACAGCGAGGCTCCCATCGTGCCCGATTTTATACGAGGACACCACGCTCGTGTCGCCGGTCGCGGGCACGCCGTCGCCGCCGACCTCCGCCACGATGAGGTGGCCGCGACGATCGAAGGCGAAATCGAAAGGGACAAGGCCCCTGGAGATCGTCGTGACCGGCGCGTCGCTGGGCAGTCCGCGGCCGCTCATGGGGAACACGTGGAGCTGATTGGACCCCTTGCCCGCCACGACCAGCGCCTCGCCGTCGGGAGAGAAGCCGATCTGACCCGGCGTCGCGCCGAGCGACGGCGGCGTCGTGCCGCCGAGGCCGAGGCGGCGGTTCGATCCGTCGAGCGGGACGAGCTCGCCGCACGGGTTCACTTCAAAGCCGGCGATGTTGCCTTCGCCACCCACGTTGAGGACATAGAGCAGGTCGCCGTGCGAGGCGACGCTCACCGGGAAGTCGCCGCCCGAGTCGACCACGTCGAGCAGCGTCAAGCCGCGCGGGCCGACGCGGAACATCGACACCTCGCTGCTGCCCGCGTTCACGGCGAACAGGAGCTTCCCGTCCTCGCTGAGGACGAGCGAGCCCTGGGATCCGAGCGCGTTGATCGGCCGGGTCGGCGCGCCGAGCCCTCCGGTCGCGTACGTGCCGGCGTACGAGAGCGAGCCGTCCGCCGCCCGATCATACGCCATCACGGAGTTGCCATCTCCGGCGTTGGTCATGACGAAGATCTGGCCGTGCCGGTGGACGCCGCTGCCGTGCGCCATGGCGTCGCCGGGCGCGCCCGCCGCGAAGAGACCGAAGCTCAGGGCCGTGATGCTCATCGTGCTGCGAAACATGAGAAAGCTCCTGGGGAATGGCGCCGCGAACCCAGCGGCGCGGGCTTGTCGGTGCGTCGATCGTCGAGGCGCATCTCCGTCGTGACGACGGGCACGGCGCGCCCCGCCCCGGGCGCGCGGGCGCGCGGCTCTGCGCGTTCCGCCGGGCGGGTTCATCCGCTGCTACGCGGAAGCTCCTCCGCGGTTTCGCTGCCGTCGACCGGTCCGCTCCTTCGCGCCTCAGCCCTTCACTCGGGCGTCGATCCGCCTGCGGCGGCCTGGTCGGCGTGCGTGCGTGGCCCTGCCTTGCGTGACGAGGGACCGATGACGTCTCCGCTGGCGCCGCCCAAGCTGGGCGTCGCCCAACATGCGGCTCGCCCAACCTGTGCGGCTCGCCCAACCTGGGTCGGGTCGGGGTCGGCTCGCCCAACCTGGGTCGGGTCGGGGTCGGCTCGCCCAACCTGGGTCGGGTCGGGGTTGGCTCGCCCAACCTGGGTCGGGTCGGGGTCGGTCGTCCCAACCTCGGTCGGGGTCGCCCCCGGGTCAGGTCGCTGGTCGCGGTCGTCCCAACCTGGGTCGGGGTCGGTCGTCCCAACCTGGGTCGGGGTCGCCTCCGGGTCAGATCGCCGGTCGCTGCCCCAACCTGGGGTCGGCTCGCCCAACCTGGGTCGGGTCGCGGTCGTCCAACCTGGGTCGGGGTCGCCGGTCGCTGCCCCAACCTGGGGTCGGCTCGCCAACCTGGGTCGGGTCGCGGTCGCGGTCGTCCCAACCTGGGTCGGGTCGCGGTCGTCCCAACCTGGGTCGGGTCGCGGGTCGCGGTCGTCCCAACCTGGGTCGGGTCGCTCCACGCTCTGCTTCTTGCGTACCTGAGCAACCGTTCGCCGGGCGCCACGGCACCCCCGCCCTCGGCGGCCCGGATCCAGCGCGAGGTGCCTCGGAAACCGCGCTTCTCCCAGGGCGATGACGCATGGCATCGCCGATGCTTCGGACGCGAGCGCGAAAGTCCATCCACTCTCCAACGGGAGTTGAACCATGTCCGTCTCGAACGCCCCGCTCACTGGAACCCCCGAAGCTCGCCGGCCCGCCCGTGGCTGCGAGCCCGACGCAGGCGCCAGTGTTCGGGACGAGTTCCTCACGCTCGCGTCGCACGAGCTCCTGACGCCGCTGACCTCGCTCAACTTGCAGGTGCAGCGGATGAAGCGGCTGAGCGAGCAACGGGCGGAGGACGGGTCAACGTGGGTCGCCTCGCTCGAGGTCGTCGGCCGGCAGGTCAACCGGCTCACCCGGCTCTGCGATGACATGCTCCAGGCGATCCGGCTCCGATCAGGCCCGCTCGATCCCGCGCGCGAAACCGTCGATCTCGGGGCGCTCGTCCGGGAGGTGATCGCCGAGCTCCCGGTGGAGCTCCGCTCCCCGTCCTCCACGATCTCCATCGACGCGCCGGAGAACATCGTCGGCCGCTGGGATCGGGAGCAGATGGGACGCCTCGTGTTCCATCTCGTCAAGAACGCCATCCAGTTCGGCGCGGGCCGGCCGATATCCATCGAGGTGAAGGCCTGTCCCGGCGGAGCGGAGCTCCTCGTCCGCGATCGAGGCGCGGGCATCGCGGAGGAGGACCAGGCCCGCATCTTCAGGTGCTTCGAGCGCGCGGGCGGCGTTGTGCACTTCGGCGGCCTCGGGCTCGGGCTCTACATCGCGCGCGAGATCGTGCGCGCTCACGGCGGAACCATCGGCGTGGAGAGCTCGCCGGGCTGCGGCTCGACCTTCATGGTCGAGCTCCCCCTCGAGCCCGAGCCCGCCAGTCGCGCCGCCATCTCGCTCGCTCCCTGACACCGTCGCTCCCTGCGACGCCCGCCCACACGCCGTCGCCCTCCCCATCCCTCGTCGAGCGCGCGCCCACACCGCGAGGCGCCGCGCATCCCCCACCGTCGACGTGAGCTCACCGGTCACGCGCGGCGCGCCCGCCGCCCGCCGCCGCGCGAGGCAGCGCAGGCACGCGCCCGCGCGACTTGCCCGCTCGCCGCGAGATCTCGTGATCTCCCGCCTCGCGGAGGACGCCATCACCCGCCGACGACGGGGCGCGCCCTCCCCGGCACGCAATCCATTGCTCGATCGTGTAGCGGTCCGCGCGCTCATCCCCGCTCGCGCGGCCAGCGCGCCGATATCCCCGTGAATCTGCGTGAGCTCCGCCGGCACGAGGTGTGCTCTGGCTCACGTGAGAGCTAGGGCCAGATAGGCAATCCGCGTTCGGCGAATGCTCGATCGAAGCGGAGCCCATCGATCGATGGGGCGTCGTCGTGGCGCCCGCGTCGCAGGGAGAACCATGAAGATCGAAGCGACCAGCGACCTCATCCGCATTGTGCTCGGCAAAGGTCACCCCTCCACCGTCTCGGAGGCCGCGAAGAACACCGAGGCTCACGGCGCGCGTCATCCCACGAGCGCGCGACCCGCCGACCTCGCGGAGCTCGGCGGGGAGAGCGAGGCTTCCAGCCGCACCGCCGCCCCTCGCTACCAGAGCGCCGTGACCCAGCCGGCCGCCGGCCTCGCCAGGGCGCCGGAGCTCCTCGCCGCGAAGCAGCGCGTGCTGTCCGGCGGCAGGCTACCTGCGGCCTCGGTCCGCTTCGCCGGGCCTGCCGAGATCGACGTCTTCCTCGGCGAGCTCGATCAGGCGATCCGCCCTTTCGAGGACTGCTTGCGAAAGGCAGGGGCCCGACACGGCGACAGGGCCGCCCAGCTCAAGGCCATCATCAAGAAGGCCTCGATCCAGACAAGCAAGACCCGGTTCGAGTGCCCCCGCGACATGGCCGAGTTCGACGCCAGGCTCGCGCGGATCGTGCGGACGGGTGAGCCCATCGTGCTGGCCATGCCGGAGGGCGGCGGCAAGGTGCCAGTGCCGCTCAAGACAGGCAGGTTCGGCCGGGGGCCCGATTTCGCCGAGTTCCTCGGTATCAAGATGCGAGCGGCGCTGGCGCGCGTCCTGCGCGAGTTCCACCCTGGCGGCGCCCACGTGGTGGTCGTGCCGGATACGTGCCTTCACACCCGCGACATGGGCTTCTGCGCGGACGAGGTCCGGAGCCACCTCGAGCAGCTCTGGCGCGATCTACCCCGCCTCGGCGTCCGTGACGAGGTGATCGTCGCCGATACCCTCGCGTACCTGCCCGCGGACTGGGGCAGCGTCGTCGAGCGCAGCGCCGCGGAGGTGGTCGCCTCGATCGCGGAGGATGAAGCGGTGAGGGAGGCGGCCGCCGCCCAGTCGAGATCGCTGATGTTCATCAAGGATTGCGGCCTCTCCGACGAGGACGAAGCGGTGCTGTTCTATGCCGCCGTGGCCGGGCACCCGGACGGGATCCCCGCCGGGCTCGCCGCCCAGGCCAGGGCCTTCCAGGCGGCGACGGACGAGGTGACGCCCCTCTACATGGCCATCAACCATCATGGCATCCGGGGCCTCGGCCTGATCGAGCGGGTGGTCGACGGGCTCGGCTTCTCGAGCGCCAGCTACCTCCGCGCGAGCGTCCACGCCAAGCCCGGCTGTCCGCGGCCCGCCCTCAGCGTCTTCCATGCCCTGGCGCCGGTCGCCCTCTTGCCGATGCACGCCCTCGGCGTGCGCGTGATCGACGAGACGCCTCGCTGGGGGCTCTCGTTCGATGTCGTCGGGCGGATGCGCGGCTGGCAGGCCGTCTGCGAGGCGACCACCGGGCGCTTCCTGTTCTATGAAACGACGCAGGAAGGCGTGGAGATGGGCGGCGCCTGTGCCGAGCGGGCAGCCGCGTGACAGCGCCACGGAGGCCGGCGGGGGCGCCGGCCTCACCCCCTGTCCAGGAACCGAGGAGGATCCGCGTGCAAGAGTTCGATACGATCGTGGTCGGCGCCGGCATCACCGGCCTCTACTGCAGCTTTCGCCTCGCCCGGCGGGACCCGGGCCGCACCGTCGGGCTCTTCGAAGCCTCGGAGCGGTTCGGGGGCCGGATCGAGACGATCGACCTCGATGGTTTCCTCGCCGAGTGCGGCCCCATGCGCTTCGAGAAGCGCCGGCAGCGCCTGCTGATGGGGCTGCTCGACGAGCTCGGTCTGAAGACCAGGCCGTTCACCCCGTATGCGGCCGAGCCCGTCCAGGGGCCGCGGTTCTCCCTCACCCCCGACGAGGCCGGACCCGCTCATCGCCCCCACACGACGCTCGAGCTGATGAAGCTCGGTATCCTGAGGATCTTGAAGGACACCCCGTGGGCGAGCCCCGGCAATCCGGACGACCCCAGGGACGCGAAGCACCGGGAATGGCTGAGGCGCCTCGCGGAGGACGACTATGCCAGCATGCGCCGCGGCGCCAGGCTGGGAGGCGACTTCCTCTACGAACAGGGGTTCTGGAACGCGCTGAGCGACGTCCTCGGCCACGGGGCCGTGCTCGCGATCCGCGATCAGGGCACGTTCTTCCACCTGATCCCGGAGAACCCCAACGCCATGGACTGGATCGTCTTCTGGCTTCGCGCGCTGTCCAGCGAGGGGGAGGGGGACGCCTCGCTCGTCAGCATCGAAGGCGGCTCCCGGGCGCTGCCCCTCGCCCTGGTGCGGGAGCTCGAGCGGCGCCCCGAGCAGGTCGCCATCCACCTTCGCCACGCGCTCACGTCGCTCGCGGCAGCGGAAGGAGGGAAGATCCGCCTGCAGTTCACCCGCGGCGCGGAGACGGTGGAGGCCGTCGCGAAGCACGTGATCCTCGCCTTGCCCCGCGGCCCCCTGATGCGGCTCGCCGGCTGCTTCTCCCGGGAGATCCAGCGGGATCTCGACGCGGTCTTCGGGTTTCCGCTCCTCAAGTGCTTCCTGGTCACGGACGCGCCGTGGTGGACGGCGCGCACGCCGCCCCACAGGAACGCGTCGCTGATGCCCGCCAGGGAGGTCCACACCACCTACCGCGAGAGCGACGGCAAGGGCATGATCATGCTCTACACCGATCGACCGGCCACGGAGTTCTGGAAGGTCTATGTCCAGGGCGAGGCCCACGATCGCGCGGAGATCGACGGCAGCGAGGCGCTGAAGCGGCAGCTCCTGAAATACCTCGGCGTGGATCTCCAGGACCCGGCCGGGCGGCAGCGCGCCGCCGGCACCGTGACGACCTGGGCCATCCGGGACTGGAGCCGGGAGCCCTACGGGGCGGGGGCCCATACCTGGCGGCCAGGCGTCAGATCGTGGGAGGTCCTCGAGAGGCTGAGGGCGTTCGACCTCCCCGGCAGCAACGCGCCTGTCGGCAGCGTCCATGTCTGTGGCGAGGCCTACTGCGATTATCAAGGGATCGAGGGCGCGCTCCGCTCGGCCGAGAGCGCGCTCCAGACCGTGCCCTGATCGTCGATGCGGCGCGCGCTACGGCTCCCGGGGGGGCGCGTACCCGAGCCGCTTGATGCCGTGCGCCTTGAGCTTGTAGACGAGCGTGCGCAGCGGCATGCCCAGCGCGCGCGCCGCCTCCGTCTGGTTCCCGCTCGCCTTGCGGAGCGCCTCGACGATCAGCTCGGCCTCGCAGCGCTGGAGCCGCGTCTTCAGGTAGTCTCCGCCCGGGGGCGCGGCGGTGAGCTCTCCGATCTGGTACGGTCGCTCCTTCTCCGCCTCCGCCGCCGGCTCGGAGGACGGCGCCGCCCGGGCGCGCTCAGGCAGATCCTCCTCGGCGATCCACTCGCCCTCGGCGATGACCACGGCCCGCTCGATCGCGTTCCGCAGCTCCCGCGCGTTCCCCGGCCAGGAGTACGCCCGGAGCCGCGCGAGCGAGTCGGCGTCGAAGCCGCGGATCGACCGGCCGTTCGCCTGGTTCGCCTGGTCGAGGAAGCGCAGCGCGAGCGGCTCGATGTCCTCCGGGCGCGCCCGGAGCGGCGGGATCGTCATCGTCATCGTGTTCAGGCGGTAGAACAGATCGCTGCGGAACGCGCCGGACGCGCACATCGCCTCGACGTCGCGGTGGGTCGCCGCGACGACGCGCGCGTCGACGTCGATCGGCTTGTTCGAGCCGACGCGGGTCACCTGCCGCGTCTCGAGGACGCGCAGGAGCGCGGCCTGCACCGCGGCCGGCAGCTCGCCGATCTCGTCGAGGAAGACCGTGCCGCCGTCCGCCGCCTCGAACACCCCTCGCTGCTGCTGCCATGCCCCGGTGAACGCGCCGCGCTCGTGGCCGAAGAGCGTGCTCTCGACGAGCTGCTGCGGGATCGCCCCGCAGTTGACGCACACCATCGGCTTGCCGCTCCGCGGGCCGCCGTCGTGGATCGCCCGCGCCACGACCTCCTTGCCCGTCCCCGTCTCGCCCAGCAAGAGGACCGGGATCGACGAGCGCGAGACCCGCTTGACGATCTCGAAGACGCGGCGCATCGCGGAGCTCACGACGACCGGCTCGAAATTGCAGGTGCCCGGGCTGCTCTTCCAGGTCCCGCCCGGCGCCGAGCGCACCGGCTGCTCCACCGTCGCGCTGCGCACGGCGCTCCAGCACCGATCGAGCAGCTCCTCCGCCACGGTCCCCGCGTCGGGGAACGTCGCGAACCCCGCGAGCACGACGGGCGACCCGCCCCCGGGGGGCGCGGCGAGCGCGCGCGCCACGTCGAGCGCCACCTCCGTGCCGGCCTCGAGCAGCAGCGCCGCCACCACGTCCGAGCTGTAGAGCGCGATCCGGTCCACGGGGCGCAGCAGCGCCCGCACGCGCGGGAACAGGTGGCTCACGTGGGCGCCGGGCTGGCGGGCGACCCGGGCCATCACGACCGCGAAGCTCCGCCCGAAGTACCGCGCGCGCTTCACCTCCTCCTCGAGGGCGACGCGGAGCTGCTCGTGGCTCATCAGCCCTGGCAGCTCGTCCTCGGCCGCCGTGATCGAGCGGACGGCGACCACCACCTTGCCGAGGATCACCTCCTCGCCCGGCTTCACCTCGCCTCGCGTGATGCGCTCGCCGCCGAGCCAGGTGCCGTTGGTCGAGCGCAGATCCTCGATGACGACCTTGTCGCCGGACTGGGTGAAGCGGGCGTGCTCGCGCGAGAGGCTGACGTCGCCGATCTGGACCTGCGACGGCGGCGCCCGGCCGATCACGACCGGCACGCCCGGGCTCAGCACGGCGCGCTCGGCGCCGTCGCGGTGGTAGACGAGCAGGGCGACGCGTCGATCGTCCTGCCTGACACCCTGGATCGCATCGATGAAGCTGCTGGACAGCGGCGTTGTCTCCGGGCCGATGTCCGTCTCGCGAATGACTGCCACGCTGCTCACCCCCTTCTCACACGACCTCGCCCCCGGGCTCGCGGGCGGCGCGGCGTGCGCCGGCGAGCCCGCCCGCCCGCGCTCCACGCAGGCGCTCGCTGACGCTGAATTGCGCACCAGCACGGGCGTCTCCGGCGGGCGGCGACGCACCAGCTTGTCCATCAGGGTCCGGTGTTCATGAAGCGCATCCCACGCACCCCGCGCCTCCAACGCGTCCAATGCACCCGGCGCACCTTGCAATTCAAGCACCACCTGGGCGTCGAGCTCGCTGGTGACAAGGAGACGGTGTTCCTGATCGGCGAGCGTGAGCGCACCATGCTCCGCGGCCGCGTCGTTCACCTCCTGGGGCCGCTCCTCGACGGCCGGCGGACGGCGGACGAGCTCGTCGCCGCGCTCGACGGCGAGGCCTCCGCGCCCGAGGTCCGCTACGCCCTGAGGCGTCTGGAGGAGCGAGGCTACGTCACCGAGACCGCGCCTGCTCGCGAGGTTGCGGGCTTCTGGCAGGCGCTGGGGGCGGACGCCGCGCGCGCCGCGCAGCGCCTCGCGTCGACGCCCGTCGCCGTGCGGGCGGTGGGGGGCGAGGACCCGCAGGCGCTCGCCGGCGCGCTCGCCGAGGCGGGCATCGTCGTGCAGCCGGAGGCCGCGCTCGTCGTCCTGGCGACCGACGATTACCTGGACGCCGCGCTCGACGCGTGGAACCGGCGCGCGCTCCGGGAGGCGCTCCGCTGGGTGCCGATCAAGCCCGGCGGGGTCGAGCCGTGGATCGGCCCGGTGTTCCGCCCGGGCGCTGGGCCGTGCTGGGCCTGCCTCGCGCACCGTATACGGCACAACCGGCCGGTCGAGGTGTACCTGGAGCGGCGGCGCGGCGGTCGCGGGCCGCTCCTGCCGCCGCTCGTCGGCCTGCCTGCGGGACGGCGCGCGGCGCTCGGGCTCGCCGCGGTGCTCGTCTCGACCTGGATCGCCGCGGGAGGCGCGGGGCCGCTCGATGATCGCCTCTACAGCCTCGACCTCTCGCGCGCGGATCGCGGAGCACCCGGTGGAGCGGCGGCCCCAGTGCCCGGCCTGCGGCGACCCCGACGGCGCGCGGGCGCGCGCGCTCGCGCCCGTGGTGCTGGAGCCTCGCCCCAAGCGCTTCACCGACGACGGCGCCCACCGCGCCGTTCCGCCCGAGGAGACCCTGGCGCGCGTCCTCCGCCACGTGAGCCCGTCGACCGGGCTCGTCGCGAGCCTGGGCCCGGTGGAGGGGCGCGATCACCCGCTCCGTCCCGTCTACGGGGCCGTCCACCGCGTCTGCCCGGCGGGGGACGCCCCTGCGTTCGGCGACTTCCACCGGGCGAGCGGCGGCAAGGGCCGCTCCCCCGCCCAGGCCAGGGCGAGCGCGCTATGCGAGGCGATCGAGCGCTACAGCGCGACCTACCAGGGCGACGAGCCCCTGCGCCGCGCGCGCCTGGACGAGCTCGGCGGCGACGGCATCCCTCCGGACGCCCTGCACCACTTCAGCGAGGCGCAGCTCGGCGCGAGGGCGGCCGGCGCCCCGCCGGGCGATCCCAGGCTGGCAGTCCCCCTGCCGTACGACCCGGGCGCCGTCATCGACTGGGCTCCTGCGTGGTCGCTGACGCACGGGAGGCGGCGCTACCTCCCGGCCGCGGCCTGTTATCTCCACGTGCCGGCGGCGTCCGGCGCGCCGTTCTGCTCGTTCAACCCGAGCGGGCACGCGGCGGGCAACTGCCTCGAGGAGGCGATCCTGCAAGGCTTCCTGGAGCTCGTGGAGCGGGATGCGGTCGCGCTCTGGTGGTACAACCGCGCCCGCCGCCCCGCGGTCGATCTGAAGAGCTTCGGAGATCCGTATTTCGACGCGCTCGAGGGGCACTACCGCGGCCTCGGCTGGCGCCTCTGGGTCCTCGACGTCACGAGCGATCTCGGCATCCCGGCGTTCGTCGCCGCGGCGCGGGCGGCGGACTCCGCCCGGCTCACGCTCGGCTTCGGCTGTCATCACGACGCCCGCCTCGGCGTGCAGCGGGCGCTGACCGAGCTCAATCAGCTCTTCGACCCCCGCGACCTCGCGCCGGCCCGCGGCTGGGATCGCGCCGCCCTGACCGGCGAGGCCTACCTGTTCCCCGACGACGGGGCCCCGGCGCGGGCGCTCGGCGACTACCCCGTCGTCCGGCGCGACGACCTGCGCGACGACGTGATCGACTGCGTGGAGCGCGCGACGCGCGCCGGCCTGGAGACCGTGGTGCTCGACCAGACGCGGCCCGACACCGGCCTGTGCGCCGTGAAGGTCGCGGTGCCCGGCCTCCGGCACTTCTGGCCCCGCTTCGGGCCGGGGCGCCTCTACGACGTTCCGGTCCGCCTCGGGTGGCTCGAGCGGGCGAACCGGGAAGAGGACCTGAACCCTGTGCCGCTGGTCGTCTAGAGCAACCGACCCGCTTGGAAACCAGAGAAATGAGCCGCCAAGACGCCAAAAGACGCCAAGAAAATAACAAATATTTGGCGTCTCTTGGCGTCTTGGCGGTTCAACTTCTCGCTGTTTGCATGCGGCTTCAACCCGATCGTCGCTCCAGGCCTGGTCCGGGGGATTCGGCAGCAGCAGAAGCAAGCAGAAGCAGAAGAGGAGATGTCCCGTGCGCGACGGCTATCGCATCCTCGACGCGGATCGTCACGTCATCGAGCCGCTCTCTCTGTGGAAGACCCACCTCGAGCCGGAGCTCCGCGCTCACGCCCCGTACCTCGCGTACGCCGGTGATGGCGAGCCCCTGGCCGACCGCGTGGCGCACCTCGGGCCGGAGGGGCTGCTCCGGCTCCCCCCGCAGCCGATGGTGGATGGCCGGCCGGTCCATCACCGGATGAGCGCGCGGACCTGGCGCGCGATCGCCGCCGCCGGCCGCCGGCGGATCGAGGCGCTCGCGCCGCTCGGGCCGCTGGATCAGCCGCGAGCGCAGCTCGACGACATGGATCGCGAGGGCATCGACGTGGCGTTCCTCTACCCGACGCTCGCGCTGGCGCTCCTCGGCATGGCCCCGCTGGAGCCCGCGCTGGCGAGCGCGCTCGTCAGGGCGTACAATACCTGGTTACGGGGCTTCTGCGATCACGACCCCTCGCGCCTCCGTGGTGTGGCCTTGATGAGCCCGCACGATCCGGCGCAGATGGTGCCCGAGCTCGCGCGCGCGGCCGCGCTCGGCTTCCGCGCCGTCGTGCTCCGGCCGAACCCCGTCGCGGGGCGGACGCTGGGCGACCCTGCGTACGAGGCGTTCTGGGCCGAGTGCGAGCGGCGCTCGATCGCTGTCGCCATCCACGAGGGCACGCACGCCTCCTTGCCGGCGGCCGGCGCCGATCGCTTTCGCAGCCGCTTCGCCCTGCACGCCTGCTCGCACCCGATGGAGCAGATGATGGCCTTGCTCGCGCTGATCGAGGGCGGCGTGCTCGAGCGCCACCCCGGCCTGCGGGTGGCCTTCCTCGAGGCCGGCTGCGGGTGGCTGCCTTACTGGCTCTGGCGCCTCGACGAGATCGAGTACCGGGGCCTGGCCGACGAGGTCGCGCCGCACGTCCGCCGAGCGCCGTCCGCGTACTTCCGCCGCCAGTGCTTCATCGAGATCGAGCCGGACGAGCCGTGCCTGGAGCAGGCGATCCCATGGCTCGGCGAGGACAGGGCGATCTTCGGGACGGACTTCCCCCACATCGATCACGACGCAGGCATGGTGGAGCGGGCGCTCGCGCTCCACCGCAAGCTCCCCGGAGAGGGCCTCCGCAAGATCCTGTGGGACAACGCCGCCAGCTTCTACGGCATCGACGGATGACTCAGCAGATGATGCAAGACGAGCCGGAGTCGCTCGTGAGCTCGGCCAGCGCGACGGGCCGATCCTCCAGCTCCGGCGGCGGTGGAATACAGAGCGTGATGGCGCCCGCCGACGGGTCCCAGCCCCTGCGCTGCTCGCAGAAGCGCAGCGCGTCGCCGCCCGGCGAGCCTGGCTCCCCCGCCTCGCGGATGGTCAGCTCGACGCCTGGCGGCAACGCATAGCCGCAGCGAGCCATCAAGTACCCCCGCGGGTCGCTCTTCAACCGATCGCGCTGCGTCGGGTCTTCCCAGCAGAGCGCGACGGCGCGCAACCAGGCCCCTTCCAGCTCCAAGAGCCCTTCCTCCATCGCTCCTCGCTCGTGCGGAGAGCGCGCCTCCTCGTCGAGATGCGCGGGAGCGCCGTCGGTTTCCGCGATCCTGGACATGTACTTGGATGATTGATGGGAAAACATGGTCACCTCCAATCGCCGGTGCCGCAGGCCCTGGCATGGGATATGGAGCTCATGGAACCGGCGCCGCGCGCCGTCGAGCCCTTCGCGCGTCCAATGCAAATAAACGCAGATGCAAGTGCGCTGAAAGCGACCGAGGCGCCGCCGCGGCAGATCAATCGGTCACTTCCTGGAGCAGCGCTCGCACCGTGGCAAAATCGGGAAGATCGGCGCACTCCACAGGCCAGTCGGTGAGCTGCCTGAGCAGGGGGCGCGCCTCGTCGCGCCGGGCCTGCTGCACGAGCATCTGGCAGAGCGCCACGGTCGAGCGCAGCTCGAACGTCCTCGCGCCCTGCTCCCGCGCCACGGCGATCGATCGCCGCAAGCACCGCTCGCTCTCCTGCTCCGCGCCGGCGCCCAGGGCGTGAAGAGACAGCCCCTTCATGCGGTAGAGCTCCGCGACGTAGTACACGTCCCCCGACTCCTCGGCGAGCAGCAGGCAGCCCGCGAGCTGCTCCACCGCGGCCTCGTGCTGCCCGCGCTCGGCCTCGAGCTCTGCCACGAGAGAGAGCCAGTACGGTAGGCCGCTCTGCTGGCCGCCGTCCCGGATCGTCTCGATGTGCTGTCTCAGCTGCTCGAGGTCCCGCTGAGTCCAGCAGCGCAGGGCCCAGCAGTGAGCGGTGACCCAGAGCTGATGATGCTCCGTCAGCCGGAGGAGGGAGTCGATCATCGCCGAGACCTGCTCCCGTTCGCGGGCATAGTGGTAGACGCCGGCCAGGTGGAGCAGCGCCATCCCGAGGCTGTTCAGGTGATCGAGCTCGCGTGCCCACGCCACCGCGGCCTGCCCGTGGGCGAGCGCCTGCGCTGGACAGCCCATCAGGTAGAGCACCACCGCGAGCGTGTACTGGGCCCACACCTTGACGTCGACGCCGGAGAAGAAGGCGTGCTCCCGATGTGCCCGAGGGTCGTAGAGCGCGATGCCGCCATCGAGTTGCTGGCGGGCCTCTGCGAGCTTTCCTTCGAAGAACGAGCACTGTCCCAGCAGCACCATCGACGAGACCAGCTGCGCGGTGTCCTGCGACCGCCTGGCCAGGTCGAGCCACCGCTCTGCTATCGCCCGCGCCTCGCGGCGATGGCTCCGCATGTGGTGGTACCAGAACATCGCCCAGAGCGTCGGCGGGGTCATCGAGCTCTCCCCGAGCTCGTCGCTCAGCTCCTCGCAGCGGTGGACCGCCGCCTCGAGCTCCCTCGGCATGTACCCGCGCCGGCGTACGAGCGCCAGGATCAGCAGGCTGTTCAGGCGCAGCTCCGAAAGCGCGCGCTCCCGCGCGTCCGCGATCGCCGGCAGCCAGCCGAGCGCCTGCGTCACGTGGACGATCGCCTCGGTGTCGTCGGCGTTCGCGGGCCGCTTCAGCGCGCGCTCCGCCGCGATCTCCGCGTACGCGATCGCCCGCTCCAGCTGCTCGGCCGCCGCGTGGTGGTGCGCGAGCAGGTTGGGCCGCGCCGCGACGATCTCGGGGAAGCGCGCCTCGAGCGTCCGGGCGATGATCGCGTGCACCTTCCGCCGGCTCCGCTTCGAGAGCGACTCGTAGGCCGCGTCCCGGATGAGCACGTGCTTGAACTGGTACGTCGGGTTGTTCAGCCGCCGCTTCCTGTGGATGAGATCCGCGGCCATCAGCCGCTCGAGGTCCTCCTGGACCTGCTCCCCGTCGAGCGCGGACACGGCGCAGAGCACGTCCTGGCAGAACTCCCGGCCGAGCGCCGCGGCGATGCGGGCCGTCTCCTTGGCCCTGCCGAGCCGGTCGAGGCGCGCCACCAGGAGTCCCCGCAGCGTCGTGGGGATCGCGAGCGCCGAGAGCGGCTCGGCGAGGCGGTAGTGGTCCCCCTCCTCCACGAGCGCCCCGGACTCGAGCACCATCCGCGTCAGCTCCTCGACGTAGAGCGGGACGCCGTCGGTCCGGTCGACCACCTGCGAGAGCACGGGCCCAGGCAGGGCGCGGCCGCCGGCGAGGCGCGCCACCAGGTGCTCGACGTCCGACCGATCCAGGCGGCTCAGCTGGATCTGGAGCATGCCCGACATCGACCAGGGCGGCGAGAACTCGGGCCGCGCGGTGAAGACCGCCATCAGCCGCGCCGAGGGCACGTCGGCGATCATCACGCCCAGCCACTCGAGGGTCGTCGGATCGGCCCACTGCAGGTCCTCGACCACGAACAGGACGGGCTGCTCCTCGGCCATGTCGAAGAGCATCGTCGCGAGCGCGTTCAGCGTCCGCTCCTTCTGCCGCGGCGGCGGGTCCAGCGGGGCCGAGTAGCGCCCGTCCAGGGGGATCGACAGCAGCGCCGCCAGCAGCGGCACCATCTCCGGAAGGTCGAAGCCGCGGCGCGAGAGGAGCGCCTCGAGCCGGGCGAGCCGGCGCCCCGGCGCGTCGTCCCGGCCCGTCTCGATCAACCGCTCCAGGAGCTCGATCAACGGGTAGAGCGCGCTGCTCCGCTGATCGGGCACGCAGCGGCACTCCAGGCAGCTGTGCCGCTCGCCGTGGAGCCGCCGGACGAGCTCCCCGGTGAGGCGCGACTTGCCGATCCCGGGGCCGCCGGTGACGAGGATGCTCTGCCCGATGCCCTGCCGGACCTGGCCCCAGCGCTGGAGCAGGAGATCGAGCTCCTGGCTCCTCCCGATCAGCGGCTCGGTGTCGCGGCCGGCGATGTCCTGGTCCTGGGCCGGGGGAGGGATCTCCTGCCCCATGCGGTAGATCGCGAGCGGGCGCGCGACGGACGAGAGATCGGGCGGCGCCATCGGCTCGAGCGCGAACCGGCTCCGGAGGAGCCTGAAGGTCTCGCCGCTGACCACGACCGTGCCCGGCGCCGCGGCCGCGCTCAGCCGGGCCGCGATCTGCGGTGTCGTCCCGAGGTGCTGCGTGTACCGATGGATCTGGCCGGCGACCACGAGGCCGGTGTGGAGCCCGATCCGGACCTCGAGCGCCACGCCCCGCGCCGCCGTGAGCTGCGCGCTGCGCGCCGCCACGTCCGCCACGACCTCCAGCGCCGCGCGGGCGGCGCGCCGGGCGTCGTCCTCCTGCGCGGAGGGATAGCCGAAGTGCAAGAGGACCTGATCCCCCAGCGCGCCGGCGAAGCGCCCCCGGTGGCGGCGGGCGATCTCGGCGCAGGCGTCCTGTTGCTCGTCGAGCAGATCGTCGATCTCCTCGACGTCGGTGGTCTTCAGCCCCGGGCCCGAGGCCGTGAAGGTGCAGCAGACGACGGTGAGGGGCCGCCGCTCGCCGTCGGGTCGCTCCAGCGCCGGTGCCTCTGGCTCCGTCGGGGCCGGCGCGTCCACGCGCCGGGGCGTGGCCGGAGACGGCATCGTCTCGGCCGCCGCGTGGCCGCTCGGCGGCGCCCGGAACTCCCGCGAGGGCGCGTCGAGCGGCGCCGTCTCGCTCGCGACGCCGCGCCACGGGCTCGCGTCCTCCGCGCCTCGGCTCGGGGCCGGCGGCGAGCGGGGCGCTCGCGCGGGCTCGACGAGGTCCTCGCGGCTCAGCGCATCCACGTCGCAGGCCTCGAGCTCGCGCAGCAGGCTCGAGGCCGTGACGACGCGCGCGGCCATGTCCTTGAGGGTCGCGCGCCGGAGGAGGGCGCCGAGCGGGTGCCCGAGGAGCGCCGGGGGGATCGGGATCGGCTCGGGGCTGGCCTGCCGGAAGAGCACCTCTTGCAGCGACCTGCCGGTGATCGACGGCCTGCCGGTGAGGCACTCGAGGAAGACGAGCCCCCAGGCGTACAGGTCCGAACGCACGCTCACCGGCTGTCCGAGGAGCTGCTCCGGCGCCGCGTAGGCGGGCGTGCAGAGGATCTCGTTGCTCGGGGTGAGCTTGGGATCCACGCCCTCCATGGCCCCGGCGATGACCGCGCCGATGCCGAAGTCGAGCACCAGCGCGTTTCGCCGCGCCCCGGTCGAGACGATCATGATGTTGCTGGGCTTGAGGTCGCGGTGGACGACGTTCTGCCCGTGGGCGCAGCCGAGGGCGTCGAGGACCTGGAGCATCAGGTACCGCGCCTCGCGCGGATCGAGGGCGATCTCTTCGGCAAGCACCTCCGCCAGGTTCTGGCCGGGCACGAACTCGAAGATGGTGTAGAGGGTGCCGTCGTCCGTCTGTCCGGCGTCGATGAGCCGGACGATGTTGGGGTGGTGGAGCTGCGCGCAGAACCGCGCCTCCTGGTGGAAGCGGGCGCAGCGCCGCGCGACGTCGGCGGACTTGCTGCCCCGGATCGGGTGCATGACCTTGATGGCCACCGGCTGTCCGGTGGCGAGCTGACGCCCCTTGTAGACGTCGGCGAAGCCGCTCTCGCGCAGCGCGGAGATGATCTCGTAGCGCTCCTGGAACACGGCGCCCGAGGCGATGGCGCTGCGGCTCATCCCATCTCCCTCCGCCGGGCGGCCCGGCGCGACCGCGGGAGCGGGCATGAGCCGAGGAGGGCAACGCGCTGCGCCGATCGGCCTGCCTCATCGATGAAGCGCCTGGACACAGCGGCTGTCGATCTCGTCAGCACTGCTTGTCCACGGCCGACCTCGCTGCTCACGTTGGTTCATATAGGGTGGACCTCCGTCGACGTCCGTCGATGCCGATCGGGTTCCGGCGCTTCGGCGAAGAAACCCCGGAAGACGCTCGCGCCCGGCCGGCTCCGTGGGGCGCGGCTCCGGGGAGACGGGCCGACGTGCGCAAGCGCGCTCCTCGCGGGGCAGCGGCCGAGCTCCGCCTGAATGTTCGATTCGGCTACAATCTTCTATCGTGGCTGCTGTCGCGACGACCGAGCGAGTCGCGGTGAACAGCGGCGAGTTGACCTCTGGCACGGCCGGTGAGAGGGCGGTGACGCGGACTTCGCCGGCGCTCGACGCGCGCGGGGATCCGAGAGCGTTCCTTGGGCGGTGAGCGACGATTCAATGCTTTTCAATCCTTTGTGGAAGGAGCACGAAACATGCTGAGGCACCTGGCGACCCACATCGTTCTGCTCGCGCTCGCGGCGGCTGGTCCGGTCGCGTGCGCGGGCTCGGGTGACAGCCCCGCGGACGCCGGCAGCGTCGCCAGCGGGAGCGGCGGCGCCGCGGCTTCCGGCGGACACACCTCGGGAGGCGGCGCGACCGGCGGAGGCGGAGACGGTGGAACGGGCGGCAGCGCCTCGGAGAGCGGCGGCGCGGGCGCGGGCGAAGCGGGCACCGGCGGCGCGGGCGAAGCGGGCACCGGCGGTGCGGGCGAAGCGGGAACGGGCGGCGCGGGCGACGGCGGCGCGGGCGCGGGCGAAGCGGGAACGGGCGGCGCGGGCGACGGCGGCGCGGGCGGCGCGGGCGCCGGCTGCCCGGGGACGGGGGGAATCACCTACACGCTCGCGAAGGTCGCCTCGCCGACGGCGGAGCAGCAGTCTGCGTACGACAAGATCACGAGCGCGATGGACGAGGCGCTGTCGTACTACAACTGTCAAACGAGCATCGAGAAGCGCCTGTCGGTGTCCTACGTGCCGTCGGTCGCGACGGCCGATGGCAACGTCAATGGGTCCATCCGGTTCGGCGCGACGAGCTCCATGAACTACATCACAGCGATGCACGAGATCGGTCACACCCTGGGGGTCGGCAGCCGCGAGTTCGGCGCGCTGGTGGTGGACGGCGTCTTCACGGGCGAGGCGGCGACGCGCCAGCTCAGGGCCATCACGGGCAACGAGAGCGACGTCGTGCACGCGGACACGCAGCACTTCTGGCCGTACGGTCTCAACTACACGACCGAGGTCAAGACGACGGACGATCTCGTGAACCATTGCAAGATCGTGGTCGCCATCCGCGAGGACATCGGGTTCTGACGGAGCGATTCCGCGGGAGAGAGCTGTTGCGATCCGTCGGATCGCAACAGCTCTCGCACCTGACGCATGAAGAGCGCGCCCCCGGCGCAGGCGCGGGCGGTTCAGTACGTGAGCGAGGGCGTCGTGCAGCCCAGGCCGAAGGCGCCGATGGCTCCGCCCTCGACGACGGTCTGAACGAGGTTCGCGACCTGGTCTGCACCGCAGAAGGTGTCCGGGAACTCGCCGCCGCCGTCGCCGCCCACGCCGTCCGGCCACGTGACGGGGCCGAGCTCGACGCGGAGATCGCCGGGAGGTCCCGTCACGAGGAGCGGCGCGCAAGCGATGAAGAGGAGATCGAGGTACCTGCCAGACCAACCGCTGAAGCCCACCACCACCTCGTTCTCCGGGCACACCATCTCCCAGGGCTCGGTGCCCTCGCTGCCCCGGAAAGGGGTCACGTCGCCGGGCATCGTGGTGATGGTGTACGGGCCGCCTCCCGTGAGCTCCAGGTGGCCGCACTGCGCCTGGATCTTGGCATGGATGAGCGACTCCCCCAGCGGTCCGAGGGACCCCCGAAACCCGAGGAGCACCTGGCTCTCCGGGCACCGGTCCATGGCAGGGGTGGCCGTACCGGGGCTGCCGCGCAGCTCGGTGTAGGTCTGCTCCACGACGTCGACGCCTGTCGGCACCGGGCACGGCTCCCCGTCGCACGCGCCGCCGCCGCCCGCGCCGCCCGCACCACCGCCGCCGCCCGCGCCGCCCGCCTCACCGCCGCCGCTCGCGCCGCCCGCCTCACCGCCGCCGCCCGCCTCACCGCCGCCGCCGCCCGGCCCGCCACCCCCATCGCCAGGCGGGGCGCCGCCTCCTCCGCTGGCGCCCACGCCGTCGAAGGTCAGGCTGCCGATACCCGAGATCGCGTTGCATCCGGCGAGGACGAGACCGGAGATCAGCGCGGAGAGGCCGAGCAGATGGCGCGTCACCGAGACCAAGTACCCGATCCGCGGCCGGACCGGTAGCCGGTCACCCGAATGCCACGCGGACATGGCGTGGAACGAGACGGCCAGCGCCCCGGCCGCGAACGTCGCCGCTTCGTCCTCGATCGCGGTGGGCTCGGCCGCGACATCGACGCCTGTCGAACCCCGATGGTCACCCCATGTGCGCGCCGGCTCGCACGTCCGAGAATGACGACCGATGGAGCGCTGAAAGGCAACGGATCCGAATTAGATTCGGTTCGATGCTCCGACAGGTCTTCGGCGCCACCCGCTTCAACGCGCCCGGCAACTTCACTGGTCTCGATTTTTCTCCGGACTCCACAACGCTCGTGGCTCTCGTGACCGGCGAGAAGCGTACGAAGGTGCATCGCTTCGCCGTCGACGACGGTCGTGCCCTCGACGAGCAGACGGTGACCGGTCGCTTCACTGGCGTCTCCGCGTTGCCTGACGGCGACCTTCTCCTGTGGGAGCGTGGATCCATCGCGCGCCTGGGCCAGGACGGCGAGCTCTCGTGGAAGCTCGGAGAGAAGGCGACGAAGAAGTTCGCCTTCGCGACCGTGAGCGCCGACGGCGCGATCGTCGCGACCTACGGCGGAGACTCCGTCGCCAGCGTCTTCGACGCGCGTACCGGCAAACGACTTCACGAGCTGAGCGAGCCCGCAGGGGAGATCTTCGCGTTCGCCTTCTCACCCGACGGAGCGACGTTCGCGACCGGCGGACAGAAGGGCATCGTCCGCGTCTTCGATCGCGAGTCGAAGAAGGAGCTCGCCCAGCGAAAGAGCTCCAAGATCCTCGTACTCGCGTTCTCACCCGAGGGCAGCGTGCTCGCCGGCGGCCACGGACAAGGCGACGTCCGCCTCTGGGACGGCGCATCGCTCGAGCCCGTGCGCTTCCTGGGCTCGCATCGCTTCCAGGAAGATGACGGCTCGGGCGAGCAGGACCGGGGGCCGGCCGGCTGTCGCTGGCTCGCGTTCCTGGCCGACGGCAAGACGGTGGTCTCGCAAGGCAACGATCGCTACTTTCGCTGGTGGAACCGCAGCGGCGCGGAGATCCGTCGCGTCCGCACGCCTCGCCACCACGCGTACGGCCAGGGCCCCGCGATGGCGCTCTCGCGCGACGGGAAGTGGCTCGCCGCGGGCTCGACGGCGTCCGGCATCGGCATCTGGACCTCGGACGGTGCGCCGGCGTCGAGCGAGCTCGGGATCGACGCGCCACGCGCGATCGCGCTGAGCCGCGAACGCGTCGTCGTCGCCGGCTCGTCGGGGATCTGGTCCTGGCGAAGGACCGACGGCGCGGTCAGCGAGCGGCGCGCGAGCGGCGCAGCGGTGCTCGCGAACCTCCCGCAGGGAGAGCTGCTCCTCGTCGCGCCCGAAAACGCCGTCGTCGTACGCGAGATCACCGACGAGGGCAAGGCGATCTTCGCGAACGGCGCGATCTCTCCCCAGGGCGCGGCGGCGGTCTCGCGCGACGGAAAGACGGTGATGCTCCCCGTCGCGTCGAACGTCGAGCTCTGGGACCGCGCGCGCGGCGTCCGCACCGCGACGCTCTCGCACGACGCCAAGGTGTCGGCCTGCACGTTCGGGTCCGACGACACCTGGGCCGTTTCGGTGTCCGACGCGGTCCGGATCTGGCGGCTCGACGATCCGGAGACACCCGTCCACACGATCGAGCTGGAGAGCGGCGCGCCCGGGTACTGCGGCGGCGTCGCCGTCTCGCGCGCCGGATGGATCGCCGTCAGCGTCGATCGTGACATCAGCAATCATTCGTCGGACAGCGCGCTCGTCTTCATCGATCCGCGTTCGGGTGAGGTGACAGCGACCCTCTCCCATCCAGACAAGCGCCTCGGGCAGGTCGCGTTCGTCGACGACGCCCGCGCGGTCGTCGTCGACTCCGCGGGTCGCACGAGGATGGCCGACGCCGAGGAGGGCCAATGGCTCGACGAGCCCGAGGCTCCGGAGGACATCGAGTTCCACGGCTTCGAGATCCTCCCGCTCACCGCCTCCGAGGACGGAACCGAGATAGCGTACATCGACGGGCACGGCAACCTCGCCGTCCGCGCGATCGAAGGCACGAAGAAGCGTGTCGCTCCCTTCGATCTCGGCTTCACCCCGCTGGCGGAGAAGAAGCCGCAAGGCATGTTCGAGAAGCGCCTTGCCGGGACATGCATCCTCTACGCAGGCAAATTCCAGAGATCGGCGATGGATGTGCGCACGTCGCGCGAGCTCCGCGAAGACATGCTGCTCGAGCTCGGCGGCACGGTCGCGAAGAAGGCGAAGGACGCGACGCACTTCGTGGGCGCGCATATTCCGTACGTGGAGCACGTCCCGTCGAAGGCGGAGACCGAGATCGACGCGCGCATCGCCAAGGGCGACAAGGTCATCAAGCTGAGCGAGAAGAAGCTCATCGAGATGCTGCTTCCTACGTTCGAAGAGTCGCGCGCGATGCTGCGAGGTGAGGTCAAAGACGGCATCGAGCGCTGGAACCGCTGGCGGTCGCGCTGGCGCACATTGAGCGGCGGGTTCGTGCAGCTCCCGGGCATCGATCTCACGGGAGCCGACCTGCGAAAGGCAGACCTCGCGGTGATCCCGTTCGAAGAGGCGAAGCTCTCGAGCGCGCGCCTCGAGGGGGTCAATCTCTTCGACTGCGTCTTCCGCCGCGCCGACCTCCGCGGGGCGGATCTCGAAGGCGCTCGCTGCGGTCGCGTCGTCTTCTCGAACGCCGACCTCCGCGAAGCGAAGCTGGCCGGCGCCGAGTTCACCGGCGCCGAGTTCGACGGCGCCGACCTCCGCGGCGCCGACCTCCGCGACGCGGACCTGCGGTACGCGAAGCTCACCGGCGCCAAGCTCGACGGCGCCAAGCTCGACGGCGCCAGGCTCCCGCCAGCTACCCGGGCGTCGAGCTGAAAGTCGCCGCCGGCGACGGCGAAGTCAGCCTGCCGCGGGCGCGCAGAGAAGCGCTCGAGCTGCACAGGAGCCGTGTGATCGTGCGATAGGGCACAAAAATGGGTGCGCAGGAGGGTCGCGGGGGCCGCGCAGGAGCCGTGTGATCGTGCGATAGGGCACAAAAATGGGTGCGCAGGAGGGTCGCGGGGGCCGCGCAGGAGCCATGCGATCGTACGATAGGGCACAAAAATGGGTGCGCAGGAGGGTCGCGGGGGCTGCGCAGGAGGGCGCCGAGGCCGCACAGCAGGGCGGCGCGGCTCTGGCCGGCGCGCGCCGGCGCGGATCACTCGAGGTACGCGGCCAGGCCGAGCTTCTGATCGCGGACGGCGCCGGCCATGACCTTCGCGATCTGCTCCGCGCCGGAGCGCGAGAAGTGCGTGTGATCATCGCAGAAGAACTCGCCGACGGGGCCGCTTGTCGTCGCGCTCACGTCGCCCCCGGGGACCGGGCAGAAGCCCAGGGTGCCGTAGAGCGCGACGCTGAGCTCGTGCAGGTCGATCACCGGCACGCCGTACTCCTTGCCCGCCTCGTGGGTCGCGGTCACGTAGCCGCCGCGCGTCCCCCGGGCCGTGCTCCCGCTGCAGGAGATCGCGCTCACGGGGGTCACGAACACGGGCTGAGCGCCTCGCTCCTTCGCGGCGCGGGCCATCATCCCGTAGCTCGACTTGAAGGCGTCGAGCCCCACGTGCCGATCGCACGTGCGCGAGCCGTCGTTGATGCCGAACTGGATGAACAGGTAATCGCCCCGCTTCATGCCGTCGAGCATCTGGACCCACCTGGCCTGCAGCACGGGCTCGCCGCTCGAGTCGCGCGCGAGCTCGCACTCCCCCGCGCTATCCATGGTGGTCTGCACGTTGTAGAGCCACGTCCGCACGCTGCGGCCGCCGACGGCGCTGTTCACCACGGTGACCCGGTCGTCGAAGAGCGCCGCGAACTGACCGCCCCAGCCGGCCGGGCAGGGGGTCTGCCCGTTGGCGACCGTGGAGTCCCCCGCGATCCAGATCGTGATGTCCGGCAGCGGCCCCGCGCCGCCCGCGCCGCCGTCGCCCGCGCCGCCGCTGCCGCTCGGCCCACCTGAAGATCCCGCCGAGCCTCCCGAGCCGGCGGGCGCGTCGCCCCCGGCCCCCGCGCCGCCCGTGGAGCCGGCCGAGATCGCGGTGCTGCCCGCGCTCGCGCTCGAGCTGCTCCCTTCCGGTTGCGAGCTCCCGCCGGCGCCGCCCGTGCCCCCGCCTCCGCCGGCGCCGCCCGCGGCCGCCTCCGGATCAGGGGAGCAGGCGGCGGTGAGCAGCGCGAGGCAGGACACCCGGGCAAGCATCCGGCCGCGCGCGCGCGCGGTCGATCGAACGTTCCAGTCCATGAACATGCCTTTCCTCCAGTCACGACACGAGCATCAGCCCATCCACGCCGGATGGCGCTGGCCCTTCGCCTCCCGGTCCCGCAGGCCGCCAGGGCACGCTCGGTCGAGGTGCCGGGCCGGCGGCACGACGAGCGCGCACCGCCGCGGGCGCAGGGCGCGCCGCGAGCGGCAAGGCAACGCCGGCGAGGCGAGCGGCGGGGGTGACGGGGGGCGAGCACGGCTCGCGTCACTGTGTCGGGAACGGCTCCCAACCAATCACGGACAGGAGTTTTTTTTTTCGGATCTGCGTGCCGGGGTGCGCTCCGGAGCACACCCGTCGCAATTCTGAAGCAGTGGCAGAATCGAGGCCCACGCGAGCGCCGGCGCGAGCGCGCCCGCCTGCCCATCCACGGCACCGACGCCACGCTCGTGAAGAGGAGACGCGCGGCGGTTCGTTCACGACACACGGTGATGTCCGGCGACGGATTGGCCAGTTGGCCGTGCACCCAGGGCAATCACGCTGATGCAGGGCAGCGCAGCGCAAGGAGCATGATGGCGGAAGGTGGACGGAAATCCGTTGAACGGAGATGTGCTGAGGAGGGCATTGTTATGCCGTTGACTGACACAAACTTTGTCACGTATGTTTATCAAGGGTGACGCTGATTGAGGGGTAGCGTCGCACCAGACGTGCAGACGTGCAGACGAGCCGCGCTGCGCGCGAGGGCCGAGGAGCGAGGATCGGCATGAACAGCTGGGATCCCCTGGGTGCGGCGGAGCAGGCCGCGGTCGCGGACGAGATCCTGTCCGTGCTGCGTCACGACCTGCGCAACCGCTTTGCGATCGTCCGGAATGCGTCGTTCTACATCAAGCGGAAGGTCGCGCGTGACGCGGCCTACACGGCGGATCCCAGGATCGAGGAGTTCTTCGGGATCATCGACGAGGAGGTGATCGCGGCGAGCGCGCGGCTCGAGGAGTCGGTCGACGCCGCGAGGCTCTTCACCCGCAGGAGCGTGTGCGTGAGCGCGGCGGGCTGCGTGCGCCGCGCGGCGGCGTGCGCGCGCATCGGCGCGTCCGGGGCCCGCATCGTCCTCTCGGTTCAGGACGGCGACGTCGAGGCGGACCCGATCGAGCTCGCCGTCGCGGTGCGGTGCCTGATCGAGAGCGCCGTGGAGTCGACGCCGGGGGACGGCGTGGTCACGGTCCGGGGCACCTCGATCGGGGCGCGGTACTGCATCGAGGTCACGGACGCGGCGGCCGTCCCCTGCGAGGCGGACAGCGAGGCGAGCCTGCGGCCGTTCACCACGACCAGGCCAGGTCACTCCGGCCTGGGGCTGAACATCGCGAGGCGGGTCGCCCGTCGCTACGGCGGGTCGCTCGCCGTCGAGCCTCGGGCGCACGGCTCCTCGGTCGTCATCGCGCTGCCGCTCGCCGCCGCGCCGGTGCTCGGCGGCGCCGGATCGGAGCCGGCGCCGTGAGCGCCGGCGGTCCGCCCGCAGGGCGCGCGCCGGCGGCCCGGGAGCCGGCGGCCGGGCCCGCGTGAAGCACGCAAGCAGGAGCCGCTCCCCATGAGCATTCGAGCCACACTGGCCGCCATCTTCGGCGTCGCGCTGGCGGCGGTCCTCGTCGCGGGCGGCGCCTTCTACTTCGCCGTCGCGGAGATGCTCGTCTTTCAGCGGCGCGCCGAGGCGTCCTACGACGACCTGAAGCTGCACGTCACCCTCGCCAGCGACGCGAGCCGCTACATGAACGAGGCGGTCAAGTCGGTGCTCCACGGCAGCGTCAGCGAGGAGCTCACGAGCGCGGCCGAGGCCACGGCGCGCGATCTCGACGCCATCGAGGCGCGCAAGAGGGCGATGATCGCCGACGAGGAGATCAGGGAGAGCGACGAGGAATCGGCGGAGGAGATCGAGCACATCGGCTTCATGCGAGCGAGCTTCGCGCGCATCGTCGAAGGCGTGGCGGCCGCGACCCACGTCGAGCGCGAGCGCACGAACGAGCGGCACGAGATGCTCGTGCAGCTCTCCGACCGCGAGTACAAGTCGGAGTTCCTCCCGCACATCAGCGCGGCCGTGCACGACGCGGAGCGCGACGTGGCCAGGATCCTCGACGACGAGCGTCACCTCCGGGCGCGGGTGGCGCTGCTCGGCGCGGCGGCGACCGGCGGCGCGCTGCTCGTCCTCGTCGTGCTGCTCGGGCGGCTCCTCCGCTCGGTGGACCGCGGCTTCAACTCGCTGCTCGACGGCTCCCGGCGGATCGCCCAGGGAGATCTCGGGCTGCGGCTGTCGGTGCTCGATGAGCACGAGTTCGGTCGCATGAGCGCGGCGTTCAACGAGATGGCCTCCAGCCTCCGCGACGCCCAGGAGGCCAGGATGCGCATGGAGAAGCTCGCCGCGGTGGGGCAGCTCGCGGCGAGCGTCGGGCACGACCTGAGGAACCCGCTCGGCGCCGTCCGGAACGCGAACCATTACCTCAAGAAGCGCATTCTAGGGACCGATCTCGGCGCGGAGCCCCGCGTGGCGCAGTTCCTCTCGATCATCGAGAAAGAGCTCGCGGCGTGCGCCAAGATCATCAGCAACCTGCTCGACTTCGCGCGCGAGCGGCGGCCGCGCTTCGCGGCGTGCGCGCTGAGGCCCCTCGTGGACGACGCCATCTCGGTCGTCGAGATCCCGCCGCGCGTGCGCGTCGACAACGACGTACCGGACACGCTCCCTGTCGTGGAGATCGACAAGGACCAGTTCCGGCAGGTGCTCGTGAACCTGATCCAGAACGCGGCCGAGGCGATCCCGGCCGAGCGCGAGGGGCGCGTGCGCATCGCCGCGGAGCGGACGGGCGACGGGGTGACGCTCTCGGTCGTCGACGACGGGACGGGCATCTCCGAGGAGACGCTCGCGCGGATCTTCGAGCCGCTGTTCAGCACCAAGCTGAAGGGGACGGGCCTCGGCCTGGCGATCAGCGCCGGGATCGTGGAGCGGCACGGCGGCACGATCGAGGCGACGAGCGCGCTCGGCAGCGGAACGACCTTCGTCGTGCGGCTGCCGGTGCGCGAGGAGCCCGAGGCCGCGGAGCCAGCGCTGACGCCGACCGGGACCCAGGGCGTATGACGGGGGGGCAAGCCATGCAGGTGCAGGAGCCCGCGCAGCGGGGCAAGCGGGTGCTCGTGATCGACGACGAGGAGGGCATGCGCGTCACGCTCGCCGCCAGCCTCGAGCTCGAGGGCTACGAGGTGGTGGAGGCGAGGGACGGCATCCACGCGCTCGAGCTCGTCCGCCAGCAGGCGTTCACGCTGGTCATCAGCGACATCCGCATGCCCGGGCTCAACGGCGTCGAGACGTTCCGGGAGCTCAGGAGGATCCAGCCGGAGCTCACCGTCGTGCTGATGACCGCGTTCGCGCTCGAGCGGCTCATCGAGGAGGCGATCGCCGAGGGCGTGTACACGGTGATCCACAAGCCGTTCTCGATGGACCACCTCGCGCGCATCGTCGCCCGCGCGGTGGACTCGCCGGCCGTCCTCGTGGTGGACGACATCCCGAAGGTCGCCGACTCGATCGTGGCGGTGCTCCGGGACGCGGGGCTGTCGGCCCACGCCGTCCACGATGGGCGGGCCGCCGTCCAGTACGTCATCGAGCGGGGCATCGACGTCTGCGTGCTCGATCTCGTCATGCCCGATCAGGACGGCGTGACGACGTGCGCGCAGATGCGGGGGCTGAAGAAGCGCGTCACGGTGATCGCCATGACCGGCCACGCGGTCCCGGAGATGGTCAGCGCGATCATGAGCAAGGGCGGGTACGCGTGCCTGCACAAGCCGTTCGACGCGCGCGAGCTCATCCACACGATCGCCCGCGCGCGCGGGGACGCGGCGCATGGATGAGCGCGCGCGCCCGCCTCACGCGGGCGCGCGCCCGGCCGGGGAGGGGACCTCGCCGAGCCACGCGCGCGCGAGCGAGAGCGTGCGGGCGTTGGCGGAGACGTCCTCGAGAAAGCCCCTCCTGAACGCGGGATCGCCGATCCGGTCGGCGCGCGCGAGCAGATCGTCGCGCGCCGCGCGGAGGATCTCGCGGGCCTCCTCGACGTCGCCCTTCGCGCGGAGCGCCTGGGCGTAGAGCGCCGGGAGCGCCTCCTGACGAGGCGTGAAGACCACGCCGGCGCGCCGGTCCGCCGCGAGCGCCTCGCGGGCGAGCGCGGCCGCTTCCTCCGCGCGCCCCTGCCGGAGCCGGATCTCGGCCATCAAGGACAGGTGCGTCGCCTGGAGCGGCGGCATCAGCGCGGCCGGGTCCCCCACCGCGCGGAGCTCGTCCTCCGCCTCGACGAGCTCGCCCCGGAGGCAGCGCGCCTCGACGCGGAGCAGGCGCGTCGTCGCGCCGCGGCTGCTGGCGATGGGCGTCGTGGCTTCCCGCTGGAGCGCGGCGCCGGTTTGCTCGAGCGCCTCCGTGAGCCTTCGCCGCTCGAGGAGCGAGACGATCCGGAACGTCAGCGCGCGGCTCGAGACGAAGCCGGGCGCGCCCTCCGCGGCGAGCACGCGATCGAGGTGCTGCTCGGCGGCGTCGAAGGCGCCGAGCCACACGCAGTCCATGGCCGCGAGCACCGACGCCACGAGCCCGTAGAGGTGATGGCCGAGCGACTCGAAGTGCCGCACCACGGCGAGGTGCGCGTCGAGCGCCCCCCACGGGTCGCCCGCCGCCTGGCACAGCCAGGCGCCCCGCGCGATCCGGGCGCAGATCTCGGCGTGACGATCGCCCGCGAGCGCCGTGGCGACGTCGCCCTCGAGTCGGCTCAGGTAGCGCTCGGCCAGATCGGGCCTCCCTTCCCACAGCAGGCAGAGGATGATCCGGCAAGCGAGCTCCGCTCCCTGGAGATCGGCGGGGAGATCCGCTGGATCGAGCCGCGGGAGCAGCGTCTCGAGCGCCGCGCGGTCGTCGAAGCTCACGACGTAGCCCAGCGCGCCGATCAGGGCGCGCCGGTAGGTGTGGCTGCCGGGGGCGGAGGCCTCGAGCGCCCGGAGCGCGGCCCTGTAGGCCTCGTCGTGGGCGTCGCTCCAGAGGAGGCCGTCCATCTGGCGCACATGGAGAGCGGCCAGCGTCTCTCCCGTGGCCCCGCAGTCGAGCCCCTTCTGCGCGCGCGCGAGCGCCGCGGGCACGTCGGCGCCGCGCAGCGACAGCTCGGCCGCGCGCAGGTACTGCTCCGCGGCGCGCGCGGGGTCGTCGCCCCGCGCGAAATGGTCGGCCAGCACCATCGGATCCTGCTCGCCGGCCTCGAGCAGCCACTCGCCGGCGAGCCGGTGGCCGAGCGCCCGGTCGCGATCCGTCAGCATCGCGTAGGCCGCCTCCCGCAAGAGCGGGTGGCAGAAGGCGATCTCCTCCTCGCCCGCGAACCGGGAGCTCGGCCGGCGCTCGATGATCTCGCGCTCGACCAGCTCGGCCCACGCGTCGCGCTCGCTCGTCCCCGACGTCCCGGCGCCAAGCAGCGCGCGCACGCCGCCCACCCAGGCGACCTCCCCGAAGACGCTCGCCGCCCGCAGCTGCCGCCGCGCCTCGGGCCCGAGCGCCGCGAGGCGCGCCTCCGCCATGCCCAGCACCGTCTCCGGCAGCGCGCCGCCGCGCCCCTCCGCCAGGGCCCGGATGAGCTCCTCGAGATAGAAGGCGTTGCCCCCGGCCCGCTGGATGAGCGCGGAGATCTCCCCGGGCGCGAGCTGCCTGCCCGCGCCGCCGAGCGCGCTCCGCACGAGCTGCTCGGCCGCGCGGGCGGGCAGCTCGCGCAGCCGGAGCTCCGAGAGGCCCCGCTCGGCCCAGAGCCTCGGGAAGACCGCGTGAACCTCGGGCCGGGCGAACGCGAGCAGCGCGTACGGCCGGTCGCCGAGCTCCCGCAGCGCCCGGTCGAAGATCCCCATCGAGGGCGCGTCCCCCCAGTGGAGATCCTCGAGCACGACGAGCACGGGGCGCGCGGCCGTCACGGCGCGCGCGTAGTCGAGGTACGCGCGCTGGATCCCCTCGGCCATCAGCGCCGGATTGTGCCGCGCGGCCCGCAGCGCCGGCAGGTCCTCGCCGGGGAGGGGGGCGACGCCGAGCAGCTCGCCCAGGAACCCGCCCACCCGTAGCCCTCCCTCGCCGGAGAAGAGCGGCGCGAGGGCCTGCGCGAGCTTCCGTCGCCGCGCGTCGGCGGCCTCGCCAGCGGCGATCCCGATCGCGCCCCGCAGCGACCCGGCGAGCATCGCGAACGCGGCGCCCGTGCCGATCGAGTCGCCGCGGACGACGCTCAGGCTCACGTCGGGGTGGCGCTGGCGCAGCACCTCGACGGCCTCGTGGCGCAGGCGCGACTTGCCCATGCCCGCCGCGGCGGTCACCAGCGCCACCGCGGCGCGCCGCTCGGCGAAGCTCTCGTCGACGAGGTCGAGCAGGTGGCGCAGTTCCCGCTCGCGCCCGACGTGGGGGCTCGGCTTGCCCAGGAGCTTGCGCGGCCCCTCGCCGATCTCGCGCTCCGCCCTGAGCCAGGAGAGCCCGCCCCGCTCCACGACCTCGAAGCGCACGTCGAGCAGGGCGCGCGTCACCGCGTCGATGTGGACCCCCTCGCGCCGGCTCTCCGCGCGGCCGGTCGCGGCGGCCTCGTCGAGCAGGGCGGCCGCCCTGTCCAGCACGTCGCTGAGCGGCGATCGACCCGCTGGCTCGCCCCACCCCGTCACCAGCACGACCGCCGCGCCGGGGAGCTGCGCGCAGATCTCGAGCGCGCAGCGCGCCACGAGCGCCGCCTGGTCGGTCGCGCTGCCCGCGCTCACCACGAGCGTCACCACCATCCCGTCGCCGAGCTCCTCGACCTGCGCGCTCAGCGGCATGGCCGCGCGGCGCACCACGGCGAGCGTGTTCGGCGGTGACGCGTGCAGATCGAGCGACTCTGTCGACTCGAAGAACGAGGCTTGCGCCGGCCGGACCGCCACCATCGAGACCAGGCGCTTCTCGCCCGTGGTGATGACCGCGCCGGGAAGCGGGGCCGAGGACACCTTGCTCCTCGTCCAGGCGCCGAGCGTGTCCAGGGTGCGCGCCACGGCCGCGCCGTCCTCGGGCCGCGCCGAGGGATCCTTGGCCAGCATCTGCGCGACGAGCTCGTCGAGCGCGTGGGGCACGTCGGGCCGCAGCTCCCTCGCCCTCGGCGGCTCCTCCAGGAGCAGCTTCCACACGAGCGCCATCGGGTGTTGCTTGCGGAACGCCGGCTTCCCGGTGAGGCACTCGTAGAGCACGCATCCGAGCGAGAAGATGTCCGCGCGCGCGTCCAGGCTGTCCCGCTCGCCCCGCGCCTGCTCCGGCGCCATGTAGCCCAGCGTGCCCAGCACCGCCTCCGTCCGCGTCAGCCGCGTCGAGGCGTCCGCCAGCTGCGCGATGCCGAAGTCGAGGAGCTTGACTTGATCGAGCGCGCCTTCGACCAGGAAGAGGTTGCTCGGCTTGATGTCGCGGTGCACGATCCCGCGCGCGTGCGCCGCGCCGAGCGCGTCTGCCACCGTCCTCACGAGGGCGATCGACTCGTCGATGCGCAGCTCCTGCCGCGCCAGCCGATCCGAGAGGCTCTCGCCGGAGAGCCACTCCATCGCGAGGTACAGCTCCCCCGTCGGCGCCATGCCGTGCGTCGCGTAGCGCACGATGTGGGGGTGCTCCAGGCGGGAGAGCGTCTCTGCCTCGCGGAGAAAGCGCGCCTGCGCGCGCGCGTCCGCCGCCTTGCGCAGCAGCTTGACGGCGACCACCGTCCCGCTCGAGCGATCGAAGGCCCGGTAAACGGTGCCCATGCCTCCGGATCCGGCGATCTCCGCCAGCTCGAAGCGGCCGTCCAGCAGCCTGCCAGGCAGCATGCGCGTGAAGGATGCACTCGCATTGGAGCGTGAGGCAAGGCGGACGAACGGTGCGAATGTGCCGTGGCACCTGCGCGGGGCGCGACGGCGGACTCGGCCGGCGCGGACGCGCGTCGTTCCGCTGTCGTTCCGCCGTCGTTCCGCTGTCGTTCGGTTTCCGAGCTCCGCGAGGACGCTGGCCCGATCTCGCTCCCTCGTTCACGACGCAGCCGGCCTGTCGGGAGGCTGCGTCGTCTCGATGCGTCAGGTGTCCGGGCCGGCGCCCGATCCGCGCCGGAGCTGCTCCAGCAAGAGCGGCATCGCGCCGGTGCCGGCCCCGAGGAGGCGCTCGTCGAGCGTGGCCAGGCCGCAGCGGAACTCATAGACCCTGAGGTGCGCCTCGTTGTGGAAGTACCTGAGGTTCAGGCTGGCGCCCGTGGCGGCGTCGATATCCATGGCGACGATGCGGAACCCTGCTTTCAGCTTGGCGATGAGCACCGCGTTGTTGCCAGGGGCGTGCTCGCTGACCACGTAGTCGAAGCCGAGCTCTCGCGTGTAGGCGAGGACCCGGCGGAGGAACTCCCGGTACAGGCCGCGCCGGCGGTAGTCCGGGTGAATGACCGAGTGCCACATGCGGTAGGTCTCCGCGTCCCGCTGGTGGCCCGAGAACATGGCCACGACCGCCTCGCCGTCGCGCACCGCCCAGAAGTCTGCGAGGCGGTGGGCTCCCTCCGACGCCGTGAGGCGGGCGCGGGCGCGCTCCCCCTCCTCGCCGGACAGCGCCCCGAGGTTGAAGAAGACCTCGGGCGGGAAATGGCGGAGCAGCTCGGCTCTGTGCAGCGCCCAGTAGGCCTCGCCGTCGGCGAGGCGCTCGAGCGGGTAGAGGCCTCCGAGCGGCTCGCCGAAGTGCTTCTGTCGAATCGGCACGACCCAGTCCCACGCGGTGCTCATGGATCGAGCCCTATCATGGCGGCTCGCTCCGCCCCAAGAAGGCTGTCCGCGCGCCCGCTTACTCCGTTCAAAGGGTCGATCGCGGCGTGGACCGAGTTGGACAGGAATCTTTACGAAGCGCTGTCACCGCGATGGAGGTCGAGCCGCATGGCGCAGCGCTGCGCCGGGTCGAGGCCCTGGCGCGCCTCGTTCTCGAGGATCTCCGCGAGCCGCGGGGACGCCTCGGCCGGCGACAGCGCGCGGAAGCCCATGGAGGCGTAGAACGGCCCGTTCCAGGGGACGGTCCGGAAGGTGGTCAGGGTCATCGCCTTCAGCCTCGCGGCCCGCGCCCACGCGATGACGTGGGCGAGCAGGCGTCGCCCCAGCCCTTGCCCCTGGCGGTCGAGGACGACGTCGAGCTCGCGGATGTGGAGCTCCTCGCCGGCCGTCTCGGCGCCCAGGAACGCGATCGGCTCGCCGGCGCCGTCGTCCATCACCCAGAGCGTCCCGGCCCGGAGCGCGCCGCGCCAGCCCTCCGCCGGCGTCACGTTCGCCAGGGCCTCGACGTCGAGGTCCGTCCCCCGGAACGCGTCGCTCGCCGAGCGCTCGATCTCGGGTAGGTGAGGCAGGTCGGACTCGACGGCAGGTCGGATGAACGTTGATGTCATCGGGGCTGCGCAAGCTAGGCAGCCACGGGCGCCCCCGCAACCTCGGGGCGCGGCGGGGCTCCGGGGGAGGGCGACCCCGGGAGCCGTCGGCGCCGCGCGCCGCGGCTGCTCGGGCCGCCGTGCACGGAAGAGCGGCGTCGATTGAACGTTCCGCGAGCGTCCGGGAACTGAGGTCCATCCAGTCACGCCGCGGCGCCCCCATGGAGGGAGGCCCGAGGCGTGCTCGCAAGGAGCCACAGATGACGCTCGTCTCCTCGGCCCGCGTGGCGCGGAGCTCCGCGCCGCGATCCGCCCGGCGCCGGTTCGTGAAGCCGCTCCTCGGCCTCACGGTCTTCGCGGCGCTCTTCGTCGTGCTCGCGTGGCGGCTCGACAGGCCCTCTGTGGCCGCCGGGCCGCTCGACGCGGCGGCCGGGAACCCGCTCGGTCAGCTCTCCCGCGACGCCGCCGACCGGGCGCCCATCGCCGGCCTGGTCGAGGAGCGACTCCCGGCCGGCTCGTACACCTATGTCGCCGTGCGCACCGGCGAGAGCCTCACATGGGCTGTCACCGTCGGCGACGCGCCGCCGCCCGGCACCCCGGTGCAGGTGCGGAGCATGGGCCGCAAGGCGAATTTCCACTCACGCCGCCTCGCGCGGACGTTCCCGGACCTCGTCTTCGGGATCGTCTCGCGCGCTGACTGAGCCCCCGACAACGGACAGAGCCTCCGGCAACGGACAGAGCAGAGAGGACCATGACCATGACGACACGTGGATTTGACCAGATTCCGAGCGCGACGATCGCGCGATCCTCGGGCGCGCTCGCCGCCGCCTTCATCGCGGCGCTCGGCGCGATCCTGTCGGGGTGCAGCTCCGATTCCGGCGGGAAGACGACCGACGCTCCCCTCGCCGAGTGCACGGGGGGCGTGCTCGAAGCCGATCTGGCGGCAGAGCCGCTGCGCGGGCCCGGCGTCGATCCGGAGACAGGGAAGCTCCGGCCGCCTCCGGAGGGGTCGTCGTACACGGTCAGCGCGACGTACGGGGTTCCACGGCCGGGCGACGCCGTGATGGAGCGATACGTGCAAATCTTCGGGGCGATCCAGGGGCAGCTCGCGGCGCAGCCCGGCCTCCTGGCCCTCCAGCTGGGCCAGTCGCCGTCCTGCGGCTCCGGGCGCACGCTGGCCGTGTGGGCCTCGACCGACGCGATGTACGAGTTCGTCACGAGCCCGGCCCACCTCGCGGGGATCGACGCCGCGGACGAGCTGCTCGAGCCCACCTATGTGGTCACCCACTGGGAGACGGCCGAGGCCGATGGCATCACGCTGGCCGACTCGGTCCGTCGCATCCGGGCGCTCGACGCTCCGGCGCCATGAGCAGGCGCGCCGGCGGCCTCGCCCTGCGTGCGCCGCCGACGCCCGCCCCGGCGACGCACGAGCTCTGGGGGCGTGCCCCCGGACTCAGCGGGCGGCCGCGCGCTGCGCGCTGAGGCGGCTCATCGCGTAGGCGAGCCCGCTCTGGAGCGTGCCTTGCGTGGTGATCCGGCCGAAGTCGATGCCCAGCGCGACCAGCGTCCTGGCGATCTCCGGGCCGATGCCCACCATCACGCTCCGGCAGCCGAGCAGCTCTGCCGCCTGCACGGCGCGCATCAGGTGGCGCGCCACGGCGGAGTCGATCACCGGCACGCCGGTGATGTCGAGGATCACGAACTCCGCGCGCCGCTGCCCGATGGCCGCGAGCAGGCTCTCCAGCGCCTGGGCCGCGCGCCGATCGCTCATCTCGCCGACCAGCGGGATGAGCAGGATCCCCTCCCAGACCTGGATGACCGGCATGGCCACCCGATCGAGCAGCTCCGCCTGCATCTGGATGATCGCGCGCTGCTCCCGGTTCTCGGCCGCCATCCGCTCGGCCTCCATGTGCCGCTGCTTCAGGTCGGTGATGTCCGTGATGAGCCCGCACAGGCCGACCACCTCCCCCTGAGCGTTCTTCATGGGGAACTTGCGGGTCCAGATCGTGCGCGCCACCCCGTCCGAGCCCGTGGCGCTCTCCTCGTTCTCGCTCGGCTCACCCGAGTTGAAGACGATGTCGTCGTAGCTCCAGAAGACCTCGGCCTGCTCCTTCGGCCAGTAGTCCGGGTCGCTGCGGCCGATCAGATCGTCGTAGCGCTGCCCGATCAACCTGCAGAAGCCCGGGTTGCAGGCGATCCAGCGATGTTGCCGATCTTTGACGAAGATGGGATCCGGGATGGTGTCGATCACGAGCTGGAGCAGCCCGAAGGTCTTCCAGTCCGAGACGTCGATGCAGCGGAGTGTAAACGCCATTCAGCCAAGCCCATCTCCCCCGACCCCGATCAGCCTCCCTTTATCAGCCATCGTGGATGGCCATGCAAGGGCAGAAATGCAGCGGATCACCGCGGAGACGCGGGGGAGACCCGGAGACGTTCGCGCCGCTTCAGGGAGCGCCTGAGTGTGCCTCCCCTTGCTAACTGCCGCTACATGATGACGCGAGGGTTCGACGGGAGGCGCGCGAGCTCGGTTTTATCTCGTCTGCTTCATCTGCTTCGTCTGCTTCGTCTGCTTCGTCTGCTTCGTCTGCTTCTGCGCTCGTCGCGCGGCCGAGGGGCGACCCTGCCGGCGTCCTCTCGCGGGGTCTCCTCGCCGGCAGCAAGTCGGCGGGGGCGGCGACCGGCGTGACAGCGCGGCGCGGCGGCGACCTCGGTGCGCCGCCCTCCCGGAGGTCCCCCGTCGCGTCGTCGACGAGCTCGAGCCTCCGTCCAGATTCGACCGCGATGTGTGATCACGGCGACACCGCCCGGGAATTCATCGGGGCCGTACGGTAGGCCCCGCGCAAGCGAGGCCTCCACATCGAGAACCCGCCACCTCGCCGACTCATTCCCCGCATTCTGCACGAGGAAGATCGAGCGAGGCGCGCCGAGGCAGGTGCCCCTGCCCGCCGGGATGCCTTTGTCGAGGCACATTGGACCGCTTGGGGCCCCTGGAGTCCCGTCCCGCATGAAAATCGTCGAAATCCGCGCCACCACCGTCACCGTGCCGCTAGAAGCGCCCCTGCGTCACGCCAACGGATGTCACTGGGGCCGTTTCGTGCGCACGATCGTCGAGATCGAGGCGGATAACGGGCTGATCGGCCTCGGTGAGATGGGCGGCGGCGGCGAGTCGGCCGAGGCCGTGTTCCGGGCGATGAAGGGCTACCTCGTCGGCCACGATCCCGCCCGCCTCGAGGAGATGCGGTTCAAGATCGCGAACCCGACGGCCTCTCTTTACAACAACCGCACCCAGGTCCTCGCCGCGCTGGAGTTCGCGTGCCTCGACCTGCTCGGACAGGCCTTCGGCGTGCCGGTCCACGATCTCCTCGGCGGCAAGCTGCAGGACGAGGTGCCGTTCGCGTCCTACCTCTTCTTCCGCTACCCGAACGCCGACGGGTCAGGCGAGGTGCGGACGCCAACGCAGCTCGTCGAGCAGGCGAAGGCGCTGAAGAAGGCGCACGGGTTCACCTCGCACAAGCTCAAGGGCGGCGTGTTCCACCCGGACTACGAGCTCGAGTGTTACCGCGCGGTCGCCGCCGCCGTGGGCGAGGATCGCGTCCGCTTCGATCCGAACGCGGTCTGGTCGACGGAGCAGGGAATCCGCTTCGGGCAGGCGATCGAGGACCTGAACAACGACTACCTCGAGGACCCCGTCTTCGGCCTCCACGCGATGCGGCGCACCCGCGAGAAGGTGCGGATGCCGCTCGCGACGAACACCGTGGTCGTGGGCTTCGAGCAGCTCGCCGCGAACGTCCTCGACACGGCGGTGGACGTCATCCTGCTCGACACGACGTTCTGGGGCGGCATCCGGCCGTGCGTGAAGGCGGCGGGGATCTGCGAGACGTTCGGCCTCGGCGTCGCCGTCCACTCCTCGGGCGAGCTCGGCGTGCAGCTCGCGACGATGCTGCACCTCGGCGCCGTCATCCCGAACCTCTCGTTCGCGGCCGACGCGCACTATCACCACCTGCGCGACGACGTGATCCAGGGAGGCCCGCTCCCGTACAGGAACGGCCGTATCCGCGTCCCCGCCGGTCCCGGCCTGGGCGTCCGCCTCGATCGCGAGAAGCTCGCTCACTACGCCGAGGAGTACCGCCGGCTGGGCTCCTATCCGTACGACAAGGACCCGCTGCGGCCGGCCTGGTGCGCGACCGTGCCGAACGACCGCTGGGCCGATCCGAAGGACGACCGAACCCCCGAGGTGCCGAGATGACCCTCGCCGAGCGCGTGGCCGCGGCCGTCGACGCCGCGCCCATCATCGATCTTCACACCCACCTCTTCGCGCCCCAGTTCCCCGCGCTGAACCTCTGGGGCGTCGACGAGCTGCTCACGTACCATTACCTCGTCGCCGAGACCCTGCGCGCCGAGCCGAAGGTCACGCCCGAGGCGTTCTTCGCGCTCGACAAGAAGGCGCAGGCCGATCTCGTGTGGGCGTCGCTCTTCGTCCGCCGATCGCCGCTGTCCGAGGCCACCGCGGGCGTGGCGACGGTGCTCGCCGCGTTCGGGCTCGACCCCGCCGCGCCGGATCTGCGCGAGGCCCGCGCCTTCTTTGCCGAGCGCCGGGTCGAGGATCACCTCGAGGACGTGTTGCGGCTCTCGGGGGTGAGCGCGCTCGCGATGACGAACGATCCGACCGACCCGGTGGAGCGCGCGGTCTGGGACTCGGGCGCCACGCCCGATCCTCGGTTCTACACGGCGCTGCGCCTCGATCGGCTCATCCTCACGGAGGATCTCGCGCCCGAGCTCGAGCGGTGGATCGCCCGCATGCGGCCGCGCTACCTGGCGATCTCGGTCAACGAGGTCTCGGCGCCGCCCCGGGCCGTGCTGGACGCGTGCCGCGATCACGGGCTGCCGTTCGCCATGATGATCGGCGTCCGGCGCGCGGTGAACCCCCGCCTCGGCGTGGCCGGCGACGGGGTGAGCACGGTCGACCTGACCCCGCTCGAGCGGCTCGCCGGCGAGAACCCCGACGTGCGCTTCCTCGTCACGACGCTCGCGCGCGAGAACACGCACCCCCTCTGCGTCGTGGCGCGCAAGTTCGCGAACGTCCTGCCGTTCGGCTGCTGGTGGTTCATGAACAACCCGAGCCTCATCGAGGAGACGACGATGATGCGCCTGGAGATGCTCGGGCCGACCTTCGTGCCGCAGCACTCCGACGCGCGCGTCCTCGATCAGCTGATCTACAAGTGGCGCCACGCGCGGCGGTCGATCGCTTCAGCGCTGACCCGGCGCTACGGGGCGATGCCCGTCCCGCCGACCGACGCGCAGATCGAGCGCGACGCGCGGGCGCTCCTCGGAGGCATCGCGAAGGAATGGCTGGGATCATGACGAGCCGCTTCGACATCTCGGGCCGCACGGCCGTCGTGGTCGGTGGCACCTCCGGTATCGGGCGCGCGATCGCCCTCGGCCTCGCCGAGGCGGGCGCCCACACCGTCGCCACGGGCACCCGCGCGGACCGCGCGCAGGCGGTCGCCGCCGAGATCCGCGAGCGGGGCGTCCGCTCGATCGAGGCGGCGTGCGACGTCGGCGATCGCGCGACGCTCGACGCCCTGCGCGACCGCGTGATCGAGGCGTTCGGCGGCGTCGACATCCTCGTCAACTGCGCCGGTCGGACCTTCCGGAAGCCCACCGCCGAGGTGGGAGAGGCCGAGTGGGGCAGCCTGCTCGACACCAACGTCACCGGCATGCTGCGCGCCTGCCAGGCCTTCCATGGCCCGTTGAAGGACAGCGGCCGGGGCCGCATCGTCAACATCGCCTCGCTGTCGAGCTTCGTCGCGTTCCACGAGGTCGCGGCCTACGGGGCGTCGAAGGCGGCGGTGCTGGCGCTCACCCGGAGCCTCGGCGCCGAGTGGGCGAAGCACGGTATCCGGACGAACGCGCTCGTGCCGGGCGTGTTCGTGACGGACCTCAACCGCGCCCTCCTCAACGGCACAGGGCGCGGGCAGGAGCTGCTCGCTCGCACGCCCCTCGGCCGCTTCGGCGACACGCAGGAGCTGGTCGGCGCTGCCCTCTTTCTCTGCTCTGACGCGGTGAGCTTCATCACCGGTACGAGCATCACAGTCGATGGTGGATTCCTCGCCTCCGGGGTGAACCAATGACCGCAGCGTCTCCCGTGGCCCCGGCGACCGCCGGCGTCATGTCCCGCACGCGCTGGACCATCTGCGCGCTCCTCTTCTTCGCGACGACGATCAACTACCTCGATCGGCAGCTGTTCTCCCTGCTGATCCCGTTCTTCGAGAACGAGCTGCGCCTCGGGCCAACGGACCTCGCGCTCATCAACGTGAGCTTCCTGCTCGCCTACGGCTTCGGCATGGTGTTCGTCGGTCGCTGGATCGACCGCGTCGGGCCGCGCAAGGGGCTCAGCGCGACGTTCCTGCTCTGGAACATCGCCTCGGCCGGCCACGCCATCGTCGGCAGCTTCGCCGGCTTCGCCGGCATCCGCTTCCTGCTCGGGGTCGGCGAGGCCGGCAACTTCCCGGCCGCCGTCCGCACCGTGGCCGAGTGGTTCCCCAAGAAGGAGAGGGCGCTCGCGACCGGGCTGTTCAACTGCGGCTCGAACGTCGGCGCCATCCTGGCCCCGCTCCTGGCGGTGCGCATCGCGGAGGCCTACGGGTGGCGCACCTGCTTCCTCATCCTGGGCGGCGCCGGCGTCGTGTGGATCTTCTTCTGGACGCGCCTCTACCGGCGGCCCGAGGAGCACCCGAAGGTCTCGCCCGAGGAGCTCGCGCACATCCGCTCCGACGCGAAGGAGGCGACAGAGTCCCTCGGCGTCGGCGAGGTGTTCGGGATGCGGCCCGTGTACGCGGTCGCGGCGGCGAAGTTCTTCACCGACGCCCCGTGGTGGTTTTACCTCACCTGGCTACCGAAGTTCCTTGTCAGCGAGTTCAACCTGAAGCCGACGTTCATGGCCTACGCCATCCCCGTCGTGTTCCTCGTCGCGGACGGCGGCGCGATCGGCGGCGGCTGGCTGTCCTCCAGGCTCATCGCGAGCGGCCGCTCGGTCGGCACGGCGCGGAAGCTCGCGATGCTCGCGTGTGCGCTCTCCGCGGTGCCCGTCATGTCCGTCGGGCTCCTCGTCGATGTCCCGAGCGTCGCGGGCATCCCCACGATCTACGTCGCGGTCGCGATCCTGTCGCTCGCCGCGGCAGCGCACCAGGGCTGGAGCAGCAACCTCTACACGCTCGTCTCGGATGCCCTCCCGCGCCCGGCGATGGCCACGGTGGTCGGCGTCATGACCGCGTTCGGCGTCGTCGGCGGGGCGCTCTTCCAGATCTTCGTCGGCTGGGCGCTCACGGCCACGGGCTCGTACGCCCTGCCGTTCCTGCTCGCGGGGACGCTGTACCTCGTCGGCCTGCTGGCGCTGCACCTCATCCTGCCGCGCGTCGAGCCGGTCGCGCCGAAGCGGCGCGTGCCGAAAGGGGCGGTCGTCGCCGGCGGCCTGGTGATGCTCGCCAGCATCGCGGGGCTGCAATTCGCCCTCAACCGCCCTGCGTACACCTCTGTCGACCAGTACCGGGCGACGCGGCCGGCCCAGCTGAAAGCGACGGGCGCGCCGGTCGAGGGCCCCGCCGCCCACGTGGGCTGGATGGACGCGCGCTGGTACTTCTGGCCGACGGACGCGGGGACCAAGGCGGAGCTCGTCAAGTTCGACCGCGATGGGCGGCCCATCGTCGAGGGGAAGGGCGCCGCCGCCAAGGGCTACACAGGCCCGTCCGCCGCGGAGGTCGAGTCGTCCCGCGCGCCAGGAGGCGATAGGTAATCACCGCCATCGGCCCGCCTCATCGCGATCTCCGCGATGGAGGCGGCCCCTTGAACCCTGCTTGTCCACCAGCTCTTCCGCCACGCGGCCTGCACCACTGCAAGGTATTCATGTCCTTCACGCTCCGTGATCCTTCCACTTGCCGCTGGGATCTCGTGTCCCTCGGCGAGGTCATGCTGCGCCTCGATCCCGGCGACGGGCGGATCTCCACCGCCCGCAGCTTCCACGCCTGGGAGGGCGGCGGCGAGTACAACGTCGCCCGCGGCCTGCGCCGCTGTTTCCGGCTCAGGTCGGCCATCGTGACCGCCCTCGCGGACAACCCCGTCGGCCGCCTGCTCGAAGATCTGATGCTGCAGGGCGGCGTGGATCTCACGCACGTCCGCTGGGCGACGCACGACGGCGTGGGGCGCCTCGTGCGCAACGGCCTGAACTTCACCGAGCGGGGCTTCGGCATCCGCGGGGCGGTCGGCCTCTCGGACCGTGGCCACACGGCCGCCTCTCAGCTGAAGCCCGGCGAGATCGACTGGGATACGATCTTCGGCGCCCAGGGCGCGCGGTGGTTCCATACCGGCGGTATCTTCGCAGCGCTCTCCGAGACCACGCCTTCCGTGGCGAAGGAGGCGATGGAGGCGGCCAGGCGGCACGGCGTCGTCGTCTCCTACGATCTCAACTACCGCCCGTCGCTCTGGAAATCGATCGGCGGTCAGGCCCGCGCGCAGGAGGTCAATCGAGCGCTCGCGCCGTACGTCGATGTGATGCTGGGCAACGAGGAGGATTTCACGGCTGCCCTGGGCTTCGAGGTCGAGGGCGTCGACGAGGGGCACGCCAACCTGCGCGTCGGCGCGTTCGAGAGCATGATCGAGCGCGTCCTCTCGGTGTTCCCGAACATCCAGGCGGTGGCGACGACGCTCCGCGTGGCGACCTCGGCGACGCGCAACGACTGGAGCGCGGTGCTGTACCAGGGCGGCCAGCTCTACAAGGCGCCCGAGCGCAAGGACCTGGAGATCTTCGACCGCGTGGGCGGCGGCGATTCGTTCGCCTCGGGGCTCATCTACGGCTTCTTGATGGGCAAGGGGCCGCAGTGGGCGGTCGATTGCGGCGCGGCGCACGGGGCGCTCGCGATGACGACGCCCGGCGACACGACGATGGCGACCCTCGATGAGGTGCTCAAGGCGATGAAGATGGGCACGTCCCGGGTGGACCGATGAACAAGCAATCCGTGCTCGAGTGGATCGCGCGCGGGCGCATCGTCCCTGTGGTGCGCGCCGGCTCGGCCGATGAGGCGCTGCAGGCGGTCGAGGCCCTCCTCGAGGGGGGGATCGACGTGCTCGAGATCACGATGACCGTGCCCGGCGCGGTCGAGGTCGTGCGCGAGGTCGCCGCGCGCCACGGCGAGCGGGCGCTGGTCGGCGCGGGGACGGTCCTGGACGCTCGCACCGCCGAGGCGTGCGTCGAGGCCGGGGCGCGCTTCGTGGTCAGCCCCGCGCTCGACGAGGCGACCGTGAGGGCCTGCGTCGCGATGAACGTCGTCCACGCTCCCGGCGCGCTCACGCCCACCGAGGTCGTGGCGGCGCACCGGGCGGGCGGAGATGTCGTGAAGGTGTTCCCCTGCGACGCCCTCGGCGGCGCCTCGTACCTCAAATCGCTCAAGGCGCCTCTGCCCCATATCCCGCTCATGCCCACGGGCGGCGTGACGCTGGAGAACGTGGGCACCTTCTTCGCTGCCGGCGCGGTGGCGGTTGGCGTCGGCAGCAACCTCGTGGATCTCAAGCTCCTGCGCGACGGGCGGCGCGACGAGCTCGTCGCCCGCGCCCGCGCGTTCTGCGACGCGGGCCGCGCGCCCTGAGGGAGCGCGCAGGAGGCGCGCCCGCCGTTCACCCTGTCGATTCCAGCGGCTCCCCGGGCGGAGACGGGCGTGGTGCGCGCGCTGCGCGGTGCGACGTAAAACGTAGTTAAAACCAATAGTTGCGGCGTTTGCAGGGGATTCCTGGCGCCATGGATAACCCAGGGGCTTCGAACATGAATCAATCGAAGGTTGCGAACCTAGTCGGTGCGTCGATTTTCTTCGTGGCGGCGGTCGCGCACGCCCAGACCCCCCCGCCGGCGCCGGACGCGACGGCTCCGCAGGCCGCTGCGCCGGCCGCGCCGGCGGACGCGCAGGCGGACGCGCAGGCGCCGGCCACGCCGCCTGCGGACGTGGCTGCTCCGGCGGCGCCGCCGGCGGAGGCCGTCAAGCCGGCCGCCAAGGATCCTGTTCCGGTGACCTCCAAGTGGAAGGCCACGATCTACGGGATGGCGGAGTTCGACATCATGCACGACACCACCGAGAGCTTCGGGGAGTCGGTGGGGGCCACGGTCATCCAGCGCGAGGACACCTACGCCGGCTCGCACGGCCGCACGCACTTCACGGCGCGTAACTCCAGGTTCGGCGTCAGGGTGAACGCGCCCGAGGTGTCCGGGATCAAGACCACGGCCGTGCTGGAGCTCGACTTCTTCGGCAATCAGCCGCCCACCGTCTCCGAGGCCTCGCTGGTCAGCAGCGGCACCTTCCGCTTGCGTCAGGCCCACATCAAGGTCGAGTCGGACTACGTCGACCTGCTGATCGGACAGGGCTATCACCTGTTCGGGTGGCAGCCGTTCTTCTTCCCGGCCACGACGTCCTTCTTCCCCGTGATGAACCAGGTCTTCGGGAGGATGCCGCAGCTGCGCGTCGGCCACAACTTCAAGTCGGACGCCGCCAACGTGGAGATCGCCGCTGCCGTCCTCAAGCCGCCGCAGCGCGACTCCGAGGTGCCGGACATGCAGGCGGGGTTGCGCATCGGCGTCAACGGCTGGAAGGGAATCCACACGCTCGGCGCCGGCGGGATGTTGCACGACCCGCTGTCGATCGGCGTCTCGGGCGTGTTCCGCCATCTCAGGGTCAACGAGCACTCCGCGACCCCAACCGAGCTGCGCTCGGCCAACGGCTACGGGCTCTCGGTCGACGCGATGATCCCGATCATCCCGGCCAAGGCGCTGGACGACGCCGGGAACGCGCTGACGTTGACCGGCTCGTTCTTCTCCGGCACGGGCATCGCGGACATCGTCGGCGTCGCGAGCAACGTGCCGCACCCGCCGCTCCCTGACGGCGCCGTCTATACGCCGAACATCGACAACGGCCTCGTCGTGTACGACGCGAACAACAACCTGAAGACGATCGGCTGGACGGGGTTCATGGTCGGGCTCCAGTACTATCTGCCGCCCTCGGGGCGCTTCTCCGTCTCCGGCAACTACACCCAGGGCTCGAACGACCGGGTGACGGAGGAGAACGGCTACCTCGCGCTCCGCACGGCCTACCACGAGTCGCGCTACATCGACGGCAACCTGTTCGCCGACATCACGCCGGCCATCCGCGCGGGCCTCTCGTTCCAGTACTCGGAGCAGACCTTCGCGGACGGCGTGACCGCGACCAACGAGCGCATCAAGCTGTCCCTTTACAGCTTCTTCTGAGCGACGGCGGTGGGCGACCCGATCCGGGGGGCGGCGAGCCGACCTGGGTCGAGTGACGATCCTCGGCGAGAACGCTCCGGATCGAGCGGTCGGAAGCGTACTATCGCTCCCGACCGACCATGGATGCCGTCACGACCTACGAGGTCTTCTCCGCCGCGCAGTGGGCCGGCCTGCGCGCGGCCACGCCGCTGCCCCTCACCGAGGGCGACCTGATGGTCCTTCGGGGCCTCAACGAGCGGCTCTCGCTCGACGAGGTCGCGACGATCTACTTGCCGCTCTCGCGGCTGCTCAACCTGCACGTCGGCGCCGCGCAGCAGCTCCGCCGTGTGAAGGACACCTTCCTCGGCCGCCCCGTCGGGCGGCGGCCTTTCGTGATCGGCATCGCGGGCTCGGTCGCGGTGGGCAAGAGCACGACCGCGCGCGTGCTGCAGGCGCTGCTCGCGCGGTGGCCCGACCACCCGCGGGTGGATCTGGTGACCACCGACGGCTTCCTGTACCCCAACGCGGTGCTCGCCTCGCGCGCCGGCCTGCACCGCAAGGGCTTTCCCGAGAGCTATGATCTGCGGCGGCTCGTGCAGTTCCTCGCCGACCTGGAGGCCGGCGTCGAAGCGATCGACGTGCCGGTGTACTCGCACGCCACCTACGACGTGGTCGCCGGGAAGGCGCAGACCGTGAGGCAGCCCGACATCGTGATCCTCGAGGGGCTGAACGTCCTGCAGGGCCCCGAGCGCGCCGCGGCGATCGCCGTCAGCGACTTCTTTGACCTCGGGATCTACGTCCATGCGGACGAGGCCGACCTCGAGCGATGGTACATCGAGCGCTTCCTCACGCTGCGGGCCACGGCGTTCCGCGACCCGTCGTCCTATTTTCACCGCTATGCCGCGATGGGCGACGACGAGGCGCGCGCGTTCGCGCTCCAGATCTGGCGCACGATCAACGGCCCCAACCTCACCGAGAACATCCTGCCGACGCGCGCGCGCGCCGACGTCGTGCTCGAGAAGGGGCCTGACCACGCGGTGCGCGCCGTGCATCTCCGCCGACTCTGACCCAAGAGGAGGATTGTTGTCATGGACTGGAAAGAGAGCTGTCGCTCCCGCCTTCGTGAGCACCTCGACGCGCACGGTGACATCGCTCCGCCGTGGGAGCGCTTCCCCGACTACGAGCGCTACACGATCGGCTGGCGCATGGGCTCCGGTGAAGACTGGCTGGGGATGTGGTGGGTCTTTCTCGAACAGCTCGCGCCGGACCGCGAAACACGTGTCGCCTACCTGCGGCGCCACCCTCCCGCGCCGATCAACTGGGCAGAGGCCGTTCACAAGGTCTTGCACCCGACGGAGAAACGGGCAGATGACGAGGACGGCGACGAGGAGGACGGCGGCGAGGAGGACGGCGGCGAGGAGGACCCGAGCGCGGCGGCCGCGCGTCGATCGGCGCTCCTGGAGCAGGGGTTCATCGCGGTCGACGTATCCTTCCGCATCTGGCTCAGCCAGCAGGACGGCGTGCGTTGGCCATGGGAGTCGTACGAGACGCCCGAGAAGGCGGCCCGCTACAACACCCGCGAATTCTGGTTCTGGTCACGCCAGGTCGCCGAGCTCCGAAGAGGCGACGGGTGGGCGCCTCCCGCCGTGCCCGAAGGCTGGCGAGCGTGCGCGACCGCGCTCGCGAGCGGCGACGCAGATCCGATCGAGCCTCGCGACGGGCTCCTTTCGCTGGCTCGACTGCTCTGCGCCGGGGACGTCAAGGCGCCCTGGCAGCTCGGCTTGGAGCTCGCCGACTTCGCCGATTCGTTTGACGACGACATGGGTTACGTCGACGCGTTTCGCTTGTGGGGAATGTCCGCCTTCGACGACGCCCACCAGCTGCGTCGCTACCTTGAGGCCACCCGAGTCCCGCCGGGCTGGGAGGCCTGGATCGCGGAACAGTTCCCCGTGGATTGAGCGGCGAACCCGGTGTGGCCGACTCGCCCTGGGTCAGCCGACGCAACCTGGGTCAGGTCGCCACCCCGCCCGTGATACGGCACGACGGCGACTGGCTCGAATACCGCGTCACATTGTCGTTATCGCCGGTATACAAGAAATTCATGGCGACGATTTGTCGTAAACCCGGTTCGAGCCCGCGCTCCGCCGTGAAACGGCGCGCATCGAGCGACCAACAGAGGACATCGCCGCATGGCACCGATGTTGCTCAACAACCGATGTTGCTCGACATCCACGAGCATTCGATGGAGGTGTGACGATGTCGTTCAGATCCGAGCGCGTCGCTGCGATCGACCGGCCGGGCCAGGGCCGCGAAGCGCCCCGGCCGCCCACCTCGCAGCCTGCTCCGGCGCGGCATCGGATCCCGGTGGCGTCGGCGCTCCGGCGCTGCCTTGGCAAGGGGTACGGCCTCGGGGATCTCCGGGCCGACCTCCTGGCAGGCACCGTCGTCGGCGTCGTGGCGCTCCCTCTCTCCATGGCCCTCGCCATCGCGGTGGGGGCTCCTCCTCAGCACGGGCTCTACACGGCGATCGTGGCCGGCGCGCTGGTGGCGCTGCTGGGCGGCTGCAAGTTCCAGGTCACCGGCCCGACGGCGGCCTTCGTGGTGATCCTCGCGCCGATCGTCGCGGAGCACGGGCTGTCCGGGCTGATGACGGCCGGGCTCCTGGCCGGCGTGCTGCTCGTGATCATGGGGCTCGCGCGGCTCGGCCGGCTCATCGAATACATCCCGTATCCGGTGACCACGGGCTTCACCGCCGGGATCGCCACCGTGATCGCGACGCTCCAGGTGAAGGACGTCCTGGGCCTCCAGGCCGGGCCGCTCCCGGAGCACTACACCGCCAAGGTGTCGGCCTTGTGGGCCGCGCGCGAGACGGCCGACCTCTTCGAGCTTTCGGTCGCCGCCTCGACGCTCGCCCTGCTCTTGCTCGTCCCCCGCGTCGTCAAGAAGGTGCCGGCGCCCCTCATCGCCATCACCGTCGTGTCGCTCGCCGCGGCGGCCGTCGACGCGGTTTACCCCGCGTTCTCCGTGGCGACGATCGGCAGCCGCTTTCGCTCCACGGTCGGCGGGGTAGAGATCGCCGGGATCCCGTCGATCCTCCCGACGCCCTCGCTGCCGTGGGGCGACGGGCTCTCGCTCGAGCTCGTGAGGGAGCTGCTCCCCGCCGCCTTCGCGATCGCCATGCTCGGCGCCATCGAATCGCTGCTGTCGGCGGTCATCGCCGACGGCATGACAGGGACCAAGCACGATCCGGACTCGGAGCTCATCGGCCTCGGTGTCGGGAACATCGTTGCGCCGATCTTCGGCGGCATCGCGGCGACCGGAGCGCTCGCGCGGACGGCCACGAACATCCGGGCTGGCGCGCGCTCTCCGATCGCGTCCGTGACCCACGCCGCGGTCGTCCTCCTGTCGATCCTCGTCTTCGCCCCGCTCGTGGCCTACGTCCCCATGGCGTCGCTGGCGGCGCTGCTGCTGCTCGTCGCGTGGAACATGTCCGAGCTCCACCATTTCATCCGTCTCGTGAGGCTCGCGCCGAGGAGCGATGTGTTCGTGCTCCTGACCTGTTATGGGCTCACCGTCATCCTGGACATGGTGATCGCGGTGTCGGCCGGCGTGATCCTCGCCGCCATCCTCTTCATGCGCCGGATGGCCGAGCTGACAGGGAGCCGGACGGTGCTGGACGCCGCCGGCGGATCGAGCGAAGTCGAGCTCCCGAGGCGGGTCGCCCTCTACGAGATCAACGGCCCGCTGTTCTTCGGCGCCGCCCAGAAGGCGATGGCGGCGCTGCACGCCATCCGCGGGGACAGCTACGAGGTGATGATCCTCGACCTCGGCAAGGTGCCGTTCATCGACAGCACGGGGTTCGTCGCCCTCGAGAACGCGCTCGACGGGCTCGCGCGGCGCCAGAAGGCGGTGATCCTCGCCGGTCCGCTGCCCAGGCCGCGCGAGATCTTCGACAAGGCGCGCCTCCCGGAGCGGTCGCAGCGCGTGTACGTCGCGGAGGATCTGGCGGCGGCGCTCCGCCTCGCCGGCGAGCTGGTGAACGGCTGAGCGCTCGCCGCCCGCAGGTCCGCGGCATCGCTCCTCTCTCGCCGGACACCCCTGCGGCCCCTGCGCGCGCCGCGCGGCGCGCTACTTCAGCGCGTCGCTCAGCCGGGCCGCCTGCGTCGCCAGGTAGTTCTGCTCCGGGATGCTCGTCGTGCGGCTGGCCGCGCGCCTGTAGTGCGCGATCGCCGCCTCGCGATCGCCGGCCCGCTCCAGGAGGTGCGCGCGGGCGGCGTCGAGGCGGTGATGACCCGAGAGGCGCGCGTCGGCGTCGAGCGCGTTCAGCAGATCGAGCCCCGCCCGAGGGCCGTGCACCATGGCGGTCGCGATCGCGTGGCTGAGCGCCACCATCGGGTTGTCGGACATCCGCATCAGCACGCCGTACAGCGCCAGGATCTGCGGCCAGTCCGTGTCCTCGGCCCGCGCCGCCTCGTCGTGCACCGCCGCGATCGCGGCTTGCAGCTGGTAGGCGCCGATCGAGCCCCGGGACAGCGCCGCGGTGACGAGCGCGACGCCCTCGGCGATCGCGCGCTGATCCCACAGGCCCCGATCCTGCTCCGCGAGCGGGATCAGCTCGCCCAGAGGCCCTGTCCGCGCCGCGCGCCGCGCGTCGGTCAGGAGCATGAGCGCGAGGAGGCCCGCGACCTCGCCGTCGTCCGGGAGGAGCGCGTGCACGGCGCGCGTCAGGCGGATCGCCTCGCCCGACAGATCGTCGCGGTGCAGCGCGGGGCCGGAGCTCGAGGTGTAGCCCTCGTTGAAGATCAGGTAGAGCACGTGCAGGACGGCGCCGAGGCGCCCTGCGCGCGCCTCGGGCGTCGGCCGCTCGAACGGCACGCCGGACGCCTTGATGCTCTGCTTCGCCCGGCTGATCCGCTGCGCCATGGTCGCCTCCGGGACCAGGAACGCCCTTGCGATCTCGGCCGTCGTCAGGCCGCCGACGGCGCGCAGGGTCAGCGCGATCGCGGACGGCGTGGACAGCGCGGGGTGGCAGCACATGAACAGCAAGGTGAGCGTGTCGTCCTCGAGCGCCGCCTCGTCGCCGTCGGCGGCGAGGGCGATCTGCAGCTCGGGCGGCACGAGGCTGACCACGATCGCCTCGCGGCGGCGGCGCGCCGCCTCGCTCCGGACGTGATCGGCGATGCGCCGCGACGCCACGTGGATCAGCCAGGCGCGCGGCTCGTCGGGGACGCCCTCGCGCGGCCACTGCGAGGCCGCCGCGATCAGCGCCTCCTGGACGGCGTCCTCCGCGGCGCCGAAATCTCGGAATCGCCGCATGACGGCGCCGAGCACCTGGGGCGCGAGATCGCGCAGCAGGCGCTCGGCCGTGGCGCCCTGGGACGGAGAGGTCACTACAGATCGCTGGGCGGCGCGCTCATCACCTCGCGCACCTCGATCCCCATGTTGAGCGGCGCGCCGCCGGGGCCGGGCGCGGCGGACGCTTGCGCGGCGATCTCGTACGCGCGCTCGGGGCTCTCGACGTCCACGATCCAGTAGCCGGCGAGGAACTCCTTGGTCTCCGGGAACACCCCGTCGGTGATCGGCGTGCCGTCCTTGCCAGCGCGCACGAGCTTGGCCTGATCGGGCCCCGCCAGGCCCTCGGCCGCCACGAGCTCGCCCGACGCGCTGAGCTTCCTGTGGAAGCTCTTCATGAACGCGATGTGCGCCTGGAAGTCCTTCTGCTGCCAGTTGGCGACCTGGTACGGCCCCCCAGACGGGGTGTTCATCATCAGGATGTACTTCATGATCGGCTCCTTCTCTTCGCTGTCGCCCGGGATCGGGCGCGCGTTCGTGGGGTTGTCGGAGCCGAGGGCGGGTCCTCGACATCCCGGGCGACGATAGCGAAGAAATCCGAACCCCGACACAAGGGACGGTCGCGTGTGGGTGTAGGTGCGCCTGCGGTGCCAGCGGGAGTGTGCATGTCCGTCGTCGCGGGCGTGTGTCCTCCGCGGCGCGATGTGCTCCGTGGTCGCAGATGGTCGGTAGAGGAGGGGGAATGTGCTCTGACTTCGCAGGTCGCCGATCGCAGGGCGGCCCATCGCGGGCGGATTCCGCGGATGACGTCCGGCGCGCCCCCACGCGACCGCTCTGCTGGCGAAGCGCTCGGGCGTGGTGATTCCGCGCGTCGCCGGCCGTCGTGATCGGTGAGGCGCGCGCCGGCGGACCGCCCTGCGAGTCGACTCTTTGGCTCAGGCGCGGGACATGCACCCTCGCGCTCCGATTCGCACGGATGCATGAACCAGGAGGAGCGTCGATGGAGAAGCGTGTTCCGCAAGGGAAACTTGGACGCCGGCAATTCGCCGGCGGCGCGATGGCCACCGCGGGTGCCTCGCTGCTCGCAACACCGAGCCTCGCGCTGCCCGACAAGAGCTACGCGGCCTGCGAGTCGATCGGGCCCCTCGCCCTCCCGGCAGGGTCCGCCTATACGCCCGGCATCTCGGTCGACCGGCGCTCGAGGAAGCCGGTCTTCCTGCCCGCCCCGGGCGCCGGCTATGCAGCGCACGCCGTCTCGGAGGTCCTCTTCTGGACGGACCAGCTGATGGAACATGCGTTCTTCATCTCGCTGCTCATGCCGGGCGATCACCTCCGCGGGCCCCGGGACGAGGCGCGGCAGTACCAGAACCTCTTCGCCAGGCACTTCCTCGCGGCGCGCGACCGGGGGTATGGCGATTACGGGATCTCCTCGCTCCTCACCTCGACGCGGTCGAGCGTCCAGCGCTTCATCGAGTACAAGCGCCGCATGCAGCGCGCGCAGGAGAGCGGCTCGCTCCGGAGCCTCGTCTGGCCGCTCTTCTTCGACCACCTCGCGCGGGAGGCCGAGCGCTTCGTCGCCCGGCTCGATCGGCTCGCGTACGGCGACATCGCGCTCCAGAGCGACGAGGTCTCGGCGTTCTGGACGACGATCATGGCGGATCACCTCGAGTTCATCGCCCACCTGCTCGACCCGCAGGAGCGCGCGCTCATCGACCAGGCGACCGCGCGCGCCGGGCAGCTGTACCAGGCGCACGCGTTCCGCGTCGACAGCGGGCAGCTCGCGACGATGGCCGACGAGGTCATCGATTTCAAGTCGGCCGCGGAGCAGGGCATCGAGACGGGGCAGATCAAGAGCATCATCGATCCCGCGCTCGCCGATCACGTGCTCCGCGAGGCGGTGAGGTTCTCGGACGAGATCAGGCGCGCCCAGTGACGCTGTGGGCACCGCGCGCCGCGCGGCGGGGGCGAGCCTGGCCCCTGCTCGCCGCGCGACGCCTGTACAGCGGCCGCGCGCCGGGATTATCCTGGTCGTGGCTCGAGCGGAGCTCTCCGCCGAGCCCGCGGCGCAGAGGCCGTGTCGGAGGGATGCCATGGATCTGACGGTGGTCGACGAGGGGGGGTGTGCAGTTCGTGGAAGGGCCGCCGGACCACGGGCTCATGTCGAGCGTTCGCGATGTCGACCGCGTGATCGAGGCCTGTTTCTCGGACGGCGTGCTGTGTGCGCTCCTCTACCCGGCGAACCTGACGGCGGCCTTCTTCGACCTCAGCTCGGGGGAGGCCGGGGAGATCCTGCAGAAGCTAAGAAACTACCGGATCCGGCTCGCGGTGGTGTGCCCTCCGGGGGCCGCTGATTTCAGCAGCCGGTTCGGGGAGGTGGTGGCCGAGGAGCGCGGCGGCCAGCATTTCTGCGTGTTCGAGACGCGCAACGCCGCCGTCGAGTGGCTCCGCGGGGCGTAGCCGTGGCGGTCTGGCCGACAGCGCCTCTTGCGCCGTCGCCGCGTCCGGCGCAGACAGACCTCGAGCTCGCTCACCACGCGGGATCACCTGGAGACGGGGAGAAAAATCCAACCAATCTCCCCGTCTCCCCGCCTCCCTGTTCAGTTCCCCTCGCAAGCTGAACGATCGTGGCCGGCGCTCGCCATCGCGCCGGCCGCCCGTCACCGGCGCGCTTCCCTCAGCGAGGAGGCGGGGTGCAGGTGAAGCACCCGCCGCACTCGTAGTGCTGCGTCGTGATGCCCCACGCGATCCGGTTGTTGCAGCAATCGCGGCCGTACTGGCCGACGACGGTGGTGTAGCTCTCGTCGCTGTAATAGGTGCAGTTCCCCCCCGGCGCCGCCTCGCTCGAGGGGACCAACAGGGCAGTGGTGCCCAACATCGCTGCGCCTGCCGTCAGGGCAGCGAAGAAGTAACGAACGCGTGCAGCAGGGCTGAGACGACGCATGGGCGCTCCTCTTGCAATGGGGGGCCTGTTTCGGCCTCCGAAGCTATGTGAGGCAGCTTAGACCGCTTGCTCGGCTCGAGCAAGCGCTCCGGCCGGAGTGGCCTTTGCGGAGCTCTGCAAAGTTTCATTCAGCGTGGGAGGTGGCGAGCTCGTGAGCGCGGTTCACGAAGGCAAAAGAGGCATCCTGCCCTGTGGCCGGTGGAGTGATCGCGGTGTCAAGGAAATTCAGTCGCCCCGATGGGGCTGGGCCGGCGTATCGACGCGGTGCGCATCGAGAGGGGCGTCATGTTCCTCTGGTGGGGTCGGGAGCTCATCCAGTTTTACAACGACGCCTACCGCCCGATCCTCGGATCGTCGAAGCCTGCGCCGGGACATGGATCGGCTTGCCGGGCATCGATGGCCACGAGGTCGCCCGCCGGGCGCGGGCCGCGCCCGCTCGCCGCCGGCCGGTCGGCTCATCGCTGCTGGAGCTGCGCGACCAGCGCTTCGAGGCGGTCGTAGCTGATGCCCGCGCCCTTGGGCATCCCGGACGCGAGGACCATGTCGCGCACCTCCGTCGACGGATAACGCACGGTGGCCGTGAGCCGCGTCTTTGTGCCCTCTTCCGTGTAGGTCGCCGTCACCACCGAGACGGTGTCCGGGAACTGCTCGAAGATCTCGGTGAACACGAGCCGGCTCGGCGGCGTGATCTCCTGGTTCTCGCCGTGGAAGGCGGCCTCGCCGCCCGGGTGGCGGTTCACGAAGCGCCACTTGCCGCCCGGCCGGAGGTCCATCTCGCAGACGGGCACCGAGTAGCCCTCGCCGAGACAGCCCCACCACCGCTTGATGTGCTCGGGCCTCGTCATCGCCTCGAACACGAGGTGCCTCGGCGCGTCGAACAGGCGCGTCATGCGGACCTCGTCCGCCGACGGCGTCGTGACCTGGAAGCTATCGCTGTTCGCTGTTTGGCTCTCGACCATGGCTCTCCTCCTTCTCCTTCGTCGAGGCGCCGGCTACGACTGGATCGCCTCGGGGGCCATCCAGACGACCTCCCAGTGGTGACCATCGATGTCGTAGAAGCTCCAGCCGTACATGAAGCCGTGATCCTGCGGATCCATGGCGTGCGACCCGCCCGCCGCGATCGCCTTCTTCACGATCTCGTCGACCTCGGCCCGGCTGCTGCACGAGAGCGCGAACATCCCCTCCGTGTGCGTGCGCGTGTTGCAGATCTCCCTCTTCGTGAAGCCCTTGAAGAACGGCTCCGTGAGGAGCATCACGAAGGCTTCCTGGCTGACGATCATGCAGGCGGCGTTGTTGTCCGTGAACTGCGGGTTGAACTCGAAGCCGAGCTTCGCGAAGAACTCCATCGACCGCTTCAGGTCGCTGACGGCCAGGTTGACGAAGATCTTGCGCGCGCTGTTCGTTGTCATGGTCCTCTTCTCCTGTTCGAGCATGGACGCCGGGTGATGCCGGCCACGATCGCGGCCGTGAGGGCCGTCGTGCCGGAGTTCACCCCCATAGACCCCCGCCTGCGCGGGGACTCATCGGTCGACCGGAAAAAAGATCGCCGCCCCGATCCGGCCGGGCGCGAGGGCTACGCGGGGAGCTCGAGCGGCAGGCCGAACCGCGGGAAGATCGTCTCGGTGTCGAGGAAGGACGTCATGCTGGCGATCCGGTCCCCCGCGAGATCGAGCACGATGAGCGCCCAGGCCCGGTGGCCGCCCTCCGGCGCCGGGCGGTACTGGGCGAACGCCGGCGAGCCGCAGGCGGCCGTCGGCACGAGCCGCGACCCGCGGCAGCCCGCGCCCCGGCCCAGCAGCCACGCGCGGATGGCGTCGGGGCCGCGGAGCCAGAGGGTGAAAGGCGGCATCGACAGGGTCGCGTCCTCGTGCAGCAGCGCGGCGAGTCGGTCCACGTCGTACTGCTCGAAGGCGGTGACGTAGCGGTCGAGCAAGGTGGACTGCGGCTCCGGCAGCGTGGCGCGCACGTCGTCGAGATCGCGGCTCGCGAGCGTCGCCCGCGCGCGCTGGAGCGCGCTGTTGATCGCGGCGACCGAGGTGCTGAGGCTGTCGGCGACCTCCGCGGCGGACCACCCGAGCACCTCCGTGAGCAGGAGCGCGGCGCGCTGCTTGGGCGGCAGGTGCTGGAGCGCCGCGACGAACGCGAGGCGGATGCTCTGGCGGAGCACCACCCGCTCCGCGGCGTCGATGTCCGCCGGGAGGGCGTGCGCGTCGGGGACGGGCTCCAGCCAGTGCGTGCGCGGGCGCGTCTGGAGCTCGTCGTCCACGGTGCCGACCGGGCCTTCCTCGATGGGGCGCGCCCGGCGCGCGCGATCGGCCCGCGCGTCGAGGCAGACGTTCGTCGCGATGCGGTACAGCCAGGTGCGCAGCGACGACCGCCCGTCGAACTTGTCGAGGCTCCGCCAGGCGCGCACCATGGTCTCCTGGACGGCGTCGTCGGCGTCGACCACGGAACCGAGCATCCTGTAGCAGTGCCCGGTGAGCGCCGCGCGGTGTTCCTCGAGCTGGTCCACGCTCCCTGACATCGCGGCGACGGTACCATCGGTTTTCGGGCGGATCCACGGTCACGCGCCCTCGCCGCGCGGCCCGCGCGGCGAGGGCAGGGCGCTCGTCTCGACTCGGGCACTTTTGTCGGCCTGGTCGGCCTGCGGCCGCGCCCGACCGGCGGCACACCCGGGACGGCGCGCCGAGCGTCGCGCGGTCACGTCGACGTCGCCCGGTCATGGCGCCACGGCCAATCGGGTAGGATGGGCGGCGGTCAGGGCGGCGCTGGGGCGCCGCGAGGACTCCGTTCAGTTGGTTGAGTTAACAGTTGGTTGGCAAACCTGAACCCGGATATGGACGACCAGGAACTGCAGCGCAGAGTCGGCACAGTGTTGTGCGGGAAGTGGACGATCGAGCGGTTGCTGGGCTCGGGCGGCATGGCCGCGGTCTACGTCGGCGCGCACAGGATCGGGCGGCGAGATGCCATCAAGATCCTCCACCCCGAGATCGCGCGCATGCCCGAGCTGCGTGCGCGGTTCGATCAGGAAGCGCAAGCCGTCAATCGATTCGTCCATCCCGGCGCGGTGGAAATACGCGATATCGACACGACAGCGGACGGCTGCCCGTTCCTCGTCATGGAGCTGCTCGATGGTGAGTCGCTCGCCTCGTACGCCAGGCGCCTGGGCAGGATGGACATGGCCGAGCTGCTGGCCATGGTGGACGGGCTGCTGGACGTGCTCGCGGCTGCCCACGCGCACGGCATCATCCACCGCGACATCAAGCCAGACAACCTGTTCCGCCTCCGCGACGGGCGCCTGAAAGTGCTCGACTTCGGCGTCGCCCGTGTCAGGCAGGCCGCGGCCGACTACGTTCGGACGCGCACTGGAACGACGCTCGGCACGGTCGCCTACATGCCACCGGAGCAAGTCAGAGGCGACGAGATCGATGCGCGTGCCGACCTGTTCGCGGTCGGAGCGACGATGTTTCGTCTGATCACGAAGCGGCGCATCCATGACGCGAGCTCTGACACCGATCTGGTCGTCAAGATGGCCACGCTGCCTGCGCCGCCGCTCGCGAGCGTCGCTCCGGAGACCCCGCAGTGGGTGTGTGCCGTCGTCGATCGCGCGCTCGCGTTCGATCGAGGCGAGCGCTACCCGAGCGCGACGGTCATGCAGCAGGACGTGCGCGCGGTCCTGGCCGGTCAGCCGCCCGCTTTTGCTCTGCGGTTCGGCGCGGCCGGGCTCCCCGCCCCCGCGGCGGATCCGCTCAGCACCGCCACGACGGTGTGGATGCCCCAGGGGCTCGCCCCTTCCTCGGCCGTCTCGGTGCGCGCCTCGGGCGCCGGCGGCCTGCATCCCGCCCCGCCGCCGGCGGGCGGCATGGGGAGCGTCATCCGCGATGTCTCCATCGCCGGCGCCCCGAATACGTCGAGCGCGCAGGGCGCCCCGGGCGGCGGATCGGCCGTCGCTCCGGCTCGCGCCCCCTCACCGGCGGCATCGGCGTTCACCCAGGCGACGCAGTGGACGGCGACCACGGCACGTGGACGGCGGCTGCGATGGGCCGTGCTGGCGTTCCCGCTGCTCGCCGCAGGCGTGCTCGCCGCCGTGGTTCTCCGTGCGGTGAACGCCGAGCCCGACGCGAGATCGCCGGGGGCGACCGGCGCACAGCGACCGGCGGCCTCACCGCCCGCCAAGGTCCCCGGCGGCCCGGCGGCGGATCGCCTGCTGGCGAAGGCTCCGGATCCCGGCCCCGAGAAGAAGGGCGACACGAGAGCTCGCCTCCCTGGCTCATCGAGCCGCGGCCCCGAGGAAGGGCGCGGCGCGTCGCAGCGGACGAGCTGTATGCTGACAAACGACTGCGATCACGTGTGCGATGAACCGTGCCAGATTGCCTGTCAGGACGGGACCGTCTGCGACATCGGGGCGCGCCGAGACGCGCTGGTCAACTGCGTCGGATCGGGGATGCACAAGATCTGGTGCGAAGGCGATTGCTCGGTCAATTGCATGACGAGCGCTCCATGCCTGGTGTACTGCACGCCTGGCTCCGATTGCGTCATCGGCACGTGTCTCGGGCAGATAGAAGCCTGTCCTGGCAACGTCATCGCGTGCGGGGCCCCATGCCCCGACTGATTTGAGTCTCTGTCAGCTGAGCAGGATGGCGATCAGGAGCACGACGCTGAGCAAGAGCGATACGACGATGGACGCAATGAGCCACGGCCGCATCGCCGGCGAGGTCCACCTGGACGCGAGCGATGTCGCGCTCGCCTGGCGCTCCGGAGCACCGGGGTGCATCGCAACGGTCGGCTCGATCTGCCTCGGCGCGCCCTCCATCGCCGCAATGGCCCCGTCGATGGCCGCGATCACGTTGGTAGCCGTCGGATAGCGCTGGATCGGGTCTCGCTGGACGAGCCGCATCACGAGCGCCTCCACGTCGGGGCGGATCCCTGCTCCCGGAGCGCGCTGGCGGAGCGGGGGCGCGTCCTCGAGGAGCCGCCGCCGGAAGGAAGATTGGCCGTCGCTCGCGTCGAACGGGCTTCTCCCGGACAGCATTTCGTACAAAATGATTCCAAGCGCATAAAGGTCTGCGCGGGCATCGACGGCATCCATGCCGCGCACGGCCTCCGGCGCGAGATAACTGAGCGTGCCGAGGACCTGGTCGGCAGCGGTGAGGTCCTGGCCTTTGCGCGAGGCCTCGCGGCTTTCGGTGGACAGGAGCTCTACGTTCACCTTGGCGAGGCCGAAATCGATGAGCTTCACCTGATCACGGGCGCCGAGAAGGATGTTCTGCGGCTTCACATCGCGGTGCACGATCCCCTTCGCGTGCACCGCCTCCAGAGCAGACGCGATCTGCCTCGCGATGTGGAGCGCGCGTCGCGCGGGGAGCGGTGCCGAGGCGATCACGTCCTGGAGCGGGGTGCCCTCGACATACTCGAGGACGAGAAAATGCGATCGATCCGCGAGCTGACCGAAGTCGTTTGCCGAGACCACGTTCGGATGCTGGATATGCGCCCCCGCGATCGCCTCGCGCTCGAACCGCGCCACGATCTGGGGGAGGCTCCGGGCGCTCGGCTGGAGGACTTTGATCGCGACCTGCTTGCGGAGGTGCACCTGCTCGCCGCGGTACACGGCTCCCATGCCGCCCTCCCCGATGAGCTCGTGGACGCGGTACCGCTCCGAGATCAAGCTCCCGATCAGCGCTGGCGCTTTGTCGTCTGAGCGCACCAACGTGGGGGCGTCGTCCGACCACGGCCGCGCCGCAGTCTCGATTTCTTCCACCAGCGCCGAGCTTGTGAGCTCGACGACGGAAGCGTCGCGTTGTTTCCCGAGCATCGGCACCGTGACGTCGTCGGTGCTCGAGCGCCCCTTGGGTGGGATTGTCCCTGGCATGCCGAGGACTGTACACGCATTCGAGGGCGGGCGATCGAAGAGTCGGGCGGCGGCGTGCTCTTCGGCATGCCGGCACGGTACAAGACGAGGCCGCCGCTCCTCACAGAGCTATTGCCATTGAAGCTCGCGGGGGTGGTAGGCTTTGAGGCCGTCAATCGGAATGGGCCCATCGGGGGTGCCGCTGCACACTTTGACGCCCTCGTCATCCGTGCGTACTGGATAGGCGTGTCTCAATTTCGACGTGACGCAAAATGGATATTTCCCGTCTTTGATGAGGAGGCGATACTTGCCATTGGGGGCGGGCCGGGGCGTCGATGGGGGCCCAGCGGTCGAGGATGGCGAGGATGGCGTGGGTGGCGTGCTGGTATTGGAAGATGTCGCCATCGTGGGAGAGCTGCGGCTCGCCTTGTCCTCTTGCGATGCCTCATCGTTCGCGCTCTCACGAGCGTCTTCGGCAGGGGCTCGCGAACGAACAACGAGGAAGACAGCGGCGAGGCAAACGGCGACAGCAAACGAGCCAATCACTGCGATTATCAAGAATGGCGAGTTCGAGCTCGCTCGTGGGCTGGTTGCAGCAGATTGATGCGGCACGGATGCGGCCATCGGTGCCTGCATCGCTCGGCCGGGAGCAGGAGCAACCATCGTCGGGCCATCGACGCTGATTGGAGACGACACGTCGGCTCGGATCGACACTGGGGCTGGCGCGTGAGGGGTAGCATTGGCGCCCAGAACTCGCTCGATGTCTTCGCGCATGGCGCGGGCCGTCGGATAGCGGCGCGATGGATCGAAGGCGAGCGCGCGATCGACGATGGCGCAGACCTCTGGGCTGACAGAGGGGGCAACGGTGCGCAGGGCCGGCGCAGGCTGCGTCGCCATCTTGATGAGGAGCTCGCTCTCCGTGGAGCCCTCGTGCACATGGCGTTTTGTCAGGATTCGAAACATCGTCGCGCCGACCGCGAAGACGTCGGCCCGCCCATCGATCTGGCCACCAGTGATCTGTTCGGGCGACATGTAAGGTGTAGTCCCGAGCACCGCGCCGGTGCGTGTATGAACATTGGAGCCGCCCTGTTTCATCCGAGCGATCCCGAAGTCGAGGACTTTGACGCCGCCTGAAGAGGTCAGAAACAGATTGTCAGGCTTGATGTCTCGATGGACGATGCCGAGCCCGTGCGCGACATCGAGCACTTCGAGCACGGTCGAGACAATGCGGAGCAGCTCGCGCTCATCGACGCCGCCGGAGCCGCGGGCGCGCTTGCCGAGCGATTCGCCGTCGAGCAACTCCATCACCAGGAACGGCGAGCCATCTTCGCTCGTATCGATGTCGAGGACATTGACGGCCGCGGGGTGGCCGAGCTGGTTCACCGCGAGCGCCTCTTGCTCGAACCTGGCTCGAAGCTCCTTCGAGACCGCGATTTCCGGATGGAGAATTTTGATCGCGCAGCGCCGGCCGATCCTGTGTGTCGCCTCGTAAACCGCAGCCATCCCGCCGACGCCGATCAGCGAATCGATGCGCCATTTGCCCCGGAGGACCGTCCCGATTCGCGCTGTACAGTGTGCTAGCTGGGGATCATCATTCATCGAGGTTCAGGCTCCAATGTATCCCGGATGCGAGGAGCTGAACAACCTGCTCGGGGTGGCCACTGCGCACGGGCGATCTCAGCAGAGCCCGCGGGCGCTGGCGAGCCGCGAGCGCCCGCGCCGGCTGCTTCCCGCGCCCCGCGGTTCGCGCGAGCATGGGGCCATGAGCATCGACCGCGCCGTGCTGGAGCAGCTCGATCGTGTCGGCGCCCGCCTCTCCGAGGGCAAGGCGCTCCGGCTGCTCGAGGACATCGCCTGGCCTCGCGAGGTCGAGGAGCGCTTCTTCGCCGCCGGCGAGGATCGCCTCCCCGAGGTCGAGCACCGCGTGGATCGCGACGGGCTCGCGCGGCGCGTCGCCGAGCTGCGCGAGCTGCTCGGATCGATCGACGGCGACGCGCCCGCGCTCGACTGGCTGCGGGACAACGTCCGCGCGCAGATCCAGGCCGCGGAGCTGCTCGAGGCGGCGGGGACCCGCGAGTTCGCCGAGCGCTCGCGGGCGCTCTACGGCGGCGCGCGCTCGCGGTTCTTCGGCGGCGAGGTCCGCAACATCGACCTCGCCGAGCACCTCACCGCGCGCCTGCGCGTCCACGGCTGGGACGAGGCCAGCGATCCGGACGAGGAGCCGCTCGACGCCGGCGCGCTCCGGGATCTGCTCGCCGCCCGCGTCGCCGCGCGCACGCCGCGGCTCGACATCGAGATCGTGCTCGACCCGCGGATCACGGCCAAGGTGGTGGCGGGCATGAGCCGCGTCCGCGTCCGCCCGGAGGCCACGTTCGCGTCGTGGGAGGCCGAGGGGCTGTGGCACCACGAGGTGGAGACGCACGCGCTCACCGCGCACAACGGCGCGGCGCAGCCGCGGTGCGCGTTCCTGCGGTCGGGCGGCCCCCGCACCACGCGCACGCAGGAAGGGCTCGCCATCTTCGCGGAGCTGTACAGCCGCTCGCTCTCCATCGGCCGCCTCACCCGGCTCGCCGAGCGGGTGCGGCTCGTGGACATGGCCGAGCAGGGCGCGAGCTTCCTCGATCTCTACCGGTACCTGCGCGAGCGCGGCGCCGGGCGCCGCGACGCCTATTTCGACGCCCAGCGCGTCTGCCGCGGCGGGCTCGTCGAGGGCGGCGCGCCCTTCACGAAGGACGCCTGTTACCTGGCCGGCCTGCTCGAGGTCTATGCCTTCCTGGCCGCGGTCCTGCGCGGCGGCCTGCGCGACGAGGTCGAGCTGCTCGTCTGCGGCCGGATCGCGCTCGACGACATCGCGGTGCTGGCGGAGCTGCGCGCGGCCGGCGTGCTGGAGCGGCCGCGCTACCTGCCGGGCTGGCTGCGCGCCTGGCAGACGCTGCTGCCCTACTTCGCGTTCACCTCGTTCATGGATGGCATCGACCTCGGCCCGGTGCAGCGGCACTTCCAGGAGCTGCTCCGCGTGGCCGCCGAGGCGCGGCCGGTCGGGGACGGGGAGGGGAGCAAGCGCCGCGGCCGGCCGCGGGAGAGGTGAGCGCGCCGCGCTCGCGGGCGCAAACCGGACGAGCGGAACGCGGCGGATGTTCCCTGCGCCACGGTTGAGGTATGCCGCTCGCTGATGGGACGAGTCCATTCCCGTTTCGTGCATCCCTCCGCGCCCCCGGCGCGCGTGTCCTCCACTTCTTCCGCGGCCGCGGTGCGCCGCCGCCTCGTCGCGTGGGCGCTCGCCCTTGCCGGCGCGGTGCTCGCGTCGAGCGCGGCCGCGCAGGCGCCGGCGGAGGGCGCGGACCGCGCGCCGCCCCCGCAGCTCGCGCCCTCGGCGCCCCCTGCCGCACCGGCCGTGGAGGAGCTCCCGCCGCAGGCCATGTGGGAGGCGACGGTCGCTGCGTACGAGGCGAGGATCGAGGCGCTCAAGTACGAGGCGGACGCCGTCCACGATTTTGTCGAAGCCGAGGACGTGCGAGACGCCCGAGGGCGCCAGATCGAGCTGGAGCTCGAGGCGACGAAGAGAGAGCTCCGCAACTTCATGGAGCGAACGACCGAGCGGAACAGCACGGTCATGATGGTCTCGGGGATCGTCCTCGCGGGCCTCGGAGCAGCCGCCCTCGTCACCGGCGCCGTGCTGATCACCGCGAAACACGACGAGGCCGCCACGAAGCACCGTGACACGTACACGGTGGCCGTGGCGACGGCGGCCGGGGGCGCGGCCGCCGTTGGCGTCGGCCTGCCGCTCTACGTGATCGGCAAGAAGCGGGTGCTGCGGAAAGGGCTCGAACTGCGCGGGCTGGCCGCTGCGCGCCTCCTCGTCGGCCCGGGCGCCGTCGCCGCGTCCCCTGGAGCGGTCCCCCTCGGCGTGGGGCTGCGCATCGCGTTCTGAGCTGCGGCCCGGCGCCCAGCGCGCCCGCGCGAGCTCCTGCCGCTCGTGGAGCGGGGGGAGAAGCAGACGTTTGATGAGGAGAGGAGCGCTCTGCGAGGACAGCGCTCCTCCATAGACACAGAACGTGCGTGGTGGGGGAATCCCCCCGCCCTGCCGGAATGACCGCCAAGACGCCAAAAGACGCCAAGAAAACGCTAAAAATTGACGTCTTTGGGCGGTTCAAAAGACCCCCTTCTCGGCCGAAGCACCCCACCACCAGAAAGTGCTGGGCGATCTCTGGCTCCGGTGCTAGCGTTGCTATCGACGCGTCGCCCGCGTCAATTATGGAAGCTTTTCTCTGATACCACCGCTCCGTCACGCGGCCCCGAGGGCTGAGCGCCTGTTGCCCAGGTAGGCACGGCGCCCCTCGGCTGCCGCGCGTGAGCAGCCACGACGGCCGCCCGTAGCCTTTTCGCGCGGGCGTGGGTCGTGTGCTCGTGGGGACGGAGCGTGGCCGAAATGCGAACGAGTCCGATGCGCTGGAGGTCGCTGACCTCGCGGGCGCAGCCCCTCGCTCGCTGGCCGCTCGCGCGAAGCACCGAGCCGGATGGTTCGTGGCGCGGCGGGCCGACTCGCCATCTCTCCTGACGGCGAGGCGCTGAGGCGCCTTGCCAGGGGGCGTGTGGTGAGGCGGACCGCCCTGCCCCGGCGATGCGTGGAGGTGCGTCCATCGCGCGAGAGCGCCAGTCGAGCGGCCCTTGGGCGGCGTCCGGAGCCAGCGTCCGTCGCGGCATCGGTGTGCCTGCAATCCGGGGTCGTACGATGAATGGAGGGTGTATGAGAGCTGGTTTTTCGAAGGGTTCGTTCAGCCTTGGTGCTCTTTCTGCAGTGGTGATGAGTGATCGAATGGAGGATTCCATGACCGAGCGACCCGCCCATCTCCCCGAGCGCGCACTGGAGCTCGGCTCGGCCAAGACGCCCGAGCGGCGCCCGCCGCAGACGGGGCAGGTCCCCGCGCCGAAGCCCGCGCACCGGGAGCCCCGCCCGCCGAGCAAGCTCCCGAACCAGGATCGCTCCCGGCCGGCGCTGAACATCCCGCAGCGCCGCCGCATGGGCGTGCAGCGGTAGATCCGCTGCCGCTCCGGCGCCGGAGCGCCGCGGACGGCGGCGGTCCGGCCGTGCGCGCCGGCGGCGTGGAGCCGGAAGGCCTAGACTTCCGCGACTCCACGCCGTCCGGCTGCGCCATGGCGGCTCCGATCGTGATTGGGCCAGGGCGAGGGCTGCGGTAAGACCTCGCCACCCGCGCGGCCCAGCAGCCTGTGGCCGCGAAGAGGCCCGATCATGATCCAAGCCGAACCGTTCGAAGCCCGCCTCGTCGCCGTCCGGCCTCTCAGCCCCTTCGTGCGAGAGCTCTCGTTCGAGCGCGCTGACGGCAAGGCGTTCCTGTTCGAGGCCGGGCAATGGGTCAACCTCGTCCTCCCGCTCCCGGGCGGTGAGGTGAAGCGCGCCTACTCGATCGCCTCTGCCCCCGACGGCTCGCCTCGCTTCGATCTGGCGGTCACCCGCGTGGAGGGCGGGGCCGGCTCGGAGTACCTGCACCGGCTGGAGCCCGGCGCGACGCTCCGCGCCGTCGGCCCGCACGGGCTCTTCACGCGCGATCCCGGGAGCCCTGCGCCCTCGCTGTTCGTCGCCACCGGCACCGGCGTCACGCCGCTCCGGAGCATGCTGCGCGCGTCGCTGCGCGCCGGGGCGGCCGCGCACCTGTGGATCCTGTTCGGCGCGCGCTTCGAGGAGGACATCATCTACCGCGACGAGCTCGAGGCGCTCGCGCGCGGCTCGGACCGGATCCGTTACGAGATCACGCTCTCGCGCGGCGGCCCGTCCTGGTCGGGCCGCCGCGGCTACGTGCAGGCGCACGTGCCCGAGCTCTACCGGGAGCTGGCCGGGGCGAGCGGGGATCCGGCCCCGCACGTCTTCATCTGCGGCCTCGATCGGATGGTCTCGCTCGTGCGCGAGCTCGCCCGCGGCGAGCTCGGCGTCCCCCGCAAGCACGTCCACGTCGAGCGCTACGACTGAGCCACCGTCCCGGCGGCCACGTCCATGTGGAGCGCCGCGACGGAGCCGCCGGCCTCTCCAGGACGGAGCCGCCGATCTCGAGCGGACGCGAGCGCCGATCGCCCTCCGGTGACGCGGCGCGCCTTGAGCGTTACCCTGGGTACGACGTAGGATGCGCGCCCCCGCGGGCGGTACCTGCGGGGTCAGTTCTGCAGGTGATCACGTGACGACCAAGAAGACGTTCCGCACCATCGATCCAGCGACGCTCCCGAAGCATTTCGACTCGCCCGTCGCCGAGCAGCGCCTGGCCGACGCGTGGGAGGCCGACGGGACGTACCGTTACGACCCCTCGCGCCCCCGCGAGGAGACCTTCGTGGTCGACACGCCTCCGCCGACCGCCTCGGGCTCGCTGCACATCGGCCACGTCTTCAGCTACACGCACACGGACGTCATCGTCCGGCAGCGCCGGATGCTCGGCTTCAACATCTTCTACCCCATGGGCTGGGACGACAACGGCCTGCCCACCGAGCGGCGCGTGCAGAACTATTTCCACGTCCGCACGGACGTGCGCACGCCGTACGAGCGCGGCCTCTCGCTGCCGCAGGCGGCTCCGGAGGCGCTCAAGAAGGAGCAGCCGCGCATCGTGTCGCGGCCGAACTTCATCGAGCTCTGCCACAAGGTCACGCGCGAGGACGAGCAGGTCTTCAAGGCGCTCTTCCGCCGGGTGGGCCTCTCGGTCGACTGGCAGTACGAGTATGCCACCATCGATGATCACTGCCGCAGGACGGCGCAGCTGTCGTTCCTGGATCTGCACGAGAAGGGCCACCTCTACTCGGTCTTCGCGCCCACGATGTGGGACGTCGATTTCCAGACCGCGGTCGCCCAGGCGGAGGTCGAGGATCGCCCGCAGTCCGGCGCGTTCCACGACATCGCGTTCGCCGTGGAGGGCACGGGCGAGCAGCTCGTCATCGCCACGACGCGCCCGGAGCTGCTGGCGGCGTGCGTGGGCGTGACGGCGCACCCCGAGGATCCGCGGTATCAGCACCTCTTCGGCAAGACGGCGCTCACGCCGATCTTCCGCGCGCCGGTGCCCATCTTCCCGAGCACGCTCGTGGATCGCGAGAAGGGCACGGGCATCCTGATGGTCTGCACCTTCGGCGACGCGACGGACGTGATCTGGTGGCGGGAGCAGAAGCTCCCTCTCCGGCAGATGCTCGGCAAGAACGGCCGACTCCTCCCGGTGACGTTCGGGGAGGGCGACTTTCAGAGCCGCGATCCGGCCGCCGCGAACGCCGCGTATGCCCCGCTCCAGGGCAAGGGGGTGAAGCAGGCGCGCGCGGCCGTCGTCGAGCTCCTCCGCCGCGAGGAGCACGCGGCGGCGCCCGGCGCAGGCCCGGCGCTGCGGGGCGAGCCGAAGCCGATCGAGCGGGCGGTGAAGTTCTTCGAGAAGGGCGATCAGCCGCTCGAGTTCGTGCCCACGCGGCAGTGGTTCGTCCGGCTCGCCGACAAGAAGGAAAAGCTCCTCGAGTTCGGCGACAAGATCGCGTGGCACCCGGATTTCATGCGCCTCAGGTACCGCAACTGGACCGAGGGCCTCCAGGGCGACTGGTGCATCAGCCGCCAGCGGTATTTCGGCGTGCAGTTCCCGGTCTGGTACCCGCTCGACGCCGAGGGCAACCCGGATCACGGTAGGCCGCTGCTCGCGACGCGCGAGATGCTCCCGGTCGATCCGACGGTCGACGTGCCGCCCGGGTACGACGCGTCTCAGCGGGACAAGCCGGGCGGCTTCACGGCGGAGTCCGACGTGTTCGACACGTGGTTCACGAGCTCGCTCACGCCGCAGATCAGCTCGCACTGGGGGCTCGACGCGGGGCGCCACGCGCGGCTGTTCCCGGCCGACCTGCGCCCGCAGGCGCACGACATCATCCGGACGTGGGCGTTCTACACGATCGCGAAGGCGATGCTGCACGAGGCGTCGGTGCCGTGGCATCACATCGCGATCTCGGGGTGGATCCTCGACCCCGATCGCAAGAAGATGTCGAAGAGCAAGGGCAATGTCGTGACGCCGATGCACCTGCTCGACAACTACTCGTCGGACGCGGTCCGCTACTGGTCGGCGAGCGCGCGGCTCGGCACGGACACGGCGTTTGACGAGAAGGTGCTGAAGATCGGCAAGCGCCTCGTCACGAAGATCTGGAATGCGGGCAAGTACGTGCTCAGCCAGTCGGCGGAGGTCCATCCGATCTCCGAGGAGCTGGATCGGGCGTTCTTGCACAAGCTGTCGGCGGTGGTGGCGGACGCGACGCGCTCGTTCGAGGCGCAGGAGTTCGCGGCGGCGCTCGAGCGGACGGAGGATTTCTTCTGGCGCTGGTTCACCGACGCGTACCTGGAGCTGGCCAAGGCGCGGGCGCGCGGCGAGGGCGGCGCCGGTGATGCGGCGCGGGGCTCGGCGGTGGCTGCGCTGCGGCTCGGGCTCTCGGTGCTGCTGCGGCTGTTCGCGCCGGTGCTCCCGTACATCACCGACGAGGTCTGGGCCTGGGTGTACGCGGAGGAGACGGGGCAGCGGTCGATCCACCGGGCGAAGTGGCCCGCGGCGGGGGATTTCGCGGAGGTCGCGGCGCCGGCGGACGCGGGGCTCCTGGAGCTGGCGGCCGCGGCGATGGCGGCGGTCAACAAGCGGAAGAGCGAGCTCGGCGCGAGCGTGGGGCGCGTGGTGACGGATCTGGCGCTGGGGGCGAACGCGGCGACGCTGGCGCGGCTGAAGCCGGCGCTGGGGGACGTGCTCGCGGCGGTGCGGGCAGGGGGGGCGCACGAGCTCGTGGAGCGGGCGGAGCTCGCGGATGGTGAGGTCCAGGTGGTGCGCTGCGAGCTGGAGGTGACGGCGGCGGCCGGGGCAGGGGAGGCGGCGGCGGCCACGGAGTAGGGGCGCTGGTTCGAAGTCGCCCGGCCCTCGCGGAGGGAGCACGCCGCGCGGCGCGCGCACGGGCTGAACTCGCCTGAGACGTCCTGTGCCCATCGCGCTGCGCGCGCCGGACACAGGACGTTCAATGGGCTCAGACAACAGCCCGTGCGCACACCGCGCGGCGTGCTCCCTCCGCGAGGGCCTACGGCTTTTCTGAAGGGCGAGAGAGCGTCGGGGCATACCGAATCACGCGGACCCGAGGCATCAAGGGGAACCCAGCGCTCAGGCGATGGAAATCGCCTCGCTCTTGTGGTGACCTGTGCCTGTCGCGCGCGAGAAGCAGACCCCCGGGGACTCGCGCGAAGCCCATAGGAAAGGCGATGCGCGCTTCGGACGTGGTCGAGGATCGGTTCGAGATCGAGCGGCTCGCCGGATCGGGTGGGGGAGGTGACGTCTACCGTGCGCGGGACCGGCTGTCGGGGGAGGTGGTCGCGCTGAAGGTGCTGCACAGCACGAACGTACGCGACCTGACTCGGCTCTCGCGGGAGGCTGAGGCGCTCGTCACGCTCCGGCTGCCAGGGGTCGTGCAGTACGTGGCGCACGGAATGACCGCCGCCGGGCGGCCCTACCTTGCCATGGAGTGGCTCGATGGCATCACCCTGGAAGAGAGGCTCGCTCAAGGACCGCTCTCGATCGCCGAGAGCGTGATCCTGGCAGCACGGGTGGCGACGACGCTCGGCGCGGTCCACCAGCTCGGCATCGTGCACCGCGACCTGAAGCCGAGCAATCTGATGCTCGTGGGCGGCGCGGTCGAGCGCGCCACGCTTCTCGACTTCGGCATTGCTCGGGATATCCGGCTTGCGCGGAGCCTGACGGCGCCCGGCGCAATCCTCGGCACACCCGGGTACATGGCCCCCGAGCAGGCGCGCGGCGAGTCGACGGTCGACGCCCGCGCCGATGTTTTCGCGCTCGGCTGCATGCTGTTCGAGTGCCTCGCGGGGCGCCCGCCGTTCCTGGGCGACAACGCGCTCTCGCTCCTCGTGAAGGTCGTCCTGGAAGATCCGCCACGGCTCGGGGAGCTCCGCGACGGTCTCCCGGAGCCTCTCGAGCGCCTCGTGGCCCGGATGTTGTCGAAGCCGGCGGAGTCCCGGCCGCGCGACGGCACCGCTGTCGCCGATGAGCTCGCAACCCTGGCGCGCGCAGCGCTCCCCAGCGGAGAGGGCGAGACGGCGGAGCCGCCCGCGCCGAGCGTGGAGATCACGACCGCGGAGCGCCGGGTCATGTGCGTCATCCTGGCGGCTGATGGCAGCGCTGACACGGACGCCACGCTCTCGGAGGCCGAGTGCGCCTCTCGCACAGAGGCGCTGCGTCAGATTGCCGCGCGTCACGGCGCGCGCCTCGAACTCCTTCAGTCGCAGTGGCTGCTCATCGCACTGTCCGGCGCCGAGGCCCCGACCGATCTCGCTGCGCGTGCGGCCCATTGCGCGTTCGCGTTGCGGGTTGAGCTCGGCGGTGTGCCCATGGCCATCGCCACGGGGATGGCCGAGGTCGCCGGGCGGCTGCCGGTTGGCGCGCTGATCGACCGCGTCGTACAGCTCTTCCCGCAGCGCGCTCGGTTGCCAGAGTCGGGCATCCGGCTCGACGGCGCGACGGCAGGCCTGCTCGCTAGATCCTTCGACATCGCGCAGGCGGACGAAGGCGCCTGGCTCCGTGGCTCGAAGGGGGAGCCGGACACCGTCCCCCGGCTCCTCGGCAAACCGACGCCGTGCGTGGGCCGCGAGCGCGAGCTTTTGCAGCTCGCGGCCGAGTGGCGCCATTGCGTGGACGAGCCCACCGCGAGCGCCGTGGTCGTCGTTGGCGCCCCCGGTCTTGGCAAGTCGCGCCTCGCCTGGGAGTTCCTCCAGGAGAGGAGCGAGGCAGCCGAGGTCTGGATCGGCAGGGCCGATCCGATGGCGGCGGGCTCTGCGTTCGGCCTCCTCGCCCAGGCGCTCCGCCGCGCCATGGGCATCCTCGACGGCGAGCCGCTGGAGGTGCGGCGGCGCAAGGTGCTCGCCAGGGTGGAGCGGCTTGGCGAGCTCGGGGCCAAGGCCCCACACGTCGCGGCGTTCCTCGGCGAGCTGGTGGGGGCGCCCTTCCCTGACGAGGGCGATGTGCAGCTCCAGGTGGCGCGCCAGAGCCCCGTGCTGATGGGGGACCGCCTCCGCGAGGCGTTCGAGGACTTCATTCAGGCCGAGTGCCAACGGCAGCCGGTGCTCCTCGTGCTGGAGGATCTGCACTGGGGCGACCTGCCCACGGTGACGCTCATCGACGCCGCGCTCCAGCGGGCCGGGAATCTGCCGTTCTTCGTGCTGGGGCTCGCTCGCCCGGAGGTCCACGAGCTGTTCCCGACGCTCTGGAGCGAGCGCCACGGGCTCCGGATCCGCCTTGCGCCGCTATCCCGGCGTGAGAGCGAGCGGCTCGTGCGGGAGGTGCTCGGCGATGGCGTCGGACCCGAGCAGGTGCAAGCGCTCGTCGCGCGCGCCGAGGGCAATGCGTTCGTGCTGGAGGAGCAGATTCGTGCGGTGGCCGAGGGCAGGGGTGAGGGCATGCCCGAGACGGCGCTGGCGATGGTGCAGGCGCGGCTCGGGGCGCTAGGCGTCGAGGAGCGCCGCGTGTTGCGCGCGGCGAGCGTCTTTGGCGAGACGTTCTGGGAAGGCGGGGTTGCGGCGCTCGTGGGCGGCGTGTCCGCTGCGCAGCGGCTCGCTGAGCTCGCGCGGCGGGAGCTCATCGTACGACGGCACGAGGCGCGCATCGTGGGCGAGGTGGAGTACGGGTTCCGGCACGCGCTGGTGCGGGAGGCCACGTATGGGATGCTCACCGAACGCGACCGCCGCGTCGGCCACGGCCTCGCGGGCGACTGGCTGGACCGCGCCGGCGGTGCGGATGCGATGTCGCTGGCCGAGCATTTCGAGATTGGCGGCGCGCCGGCGCGGGCGGCGGAGGCGTACCTGCGCGCCGCCGAAGAGGCGCTCCGCGGCGGCGATCTCGGGGCGGCGATCGCGCGGGCCGACCGGGGCATCGGCTGCGGCGCGGCCGGGGACACCGCCGGCAGGCTCCGCCGGGTTCAAGCGGAGGCGCATAGCTGGCGCGGTGATCTCGCGCTTGCCGCGGAGCGGGGGAGCGAGGCGCTGGGCCTGGTGGAGCGCGGCTCGGCCGCATGGTTCTTGGCAATCATCCCCATGGTATGGGCCGCCTTTAAGCTGGGGCGGTCGGACGAGGTCGACCGCTGGACGATCGAGGCAGTGAACGTGGCCGCGCCAGACGACGCGCAGGGCGCGAAGCTCCGCTGCCTGTCTGCGGGCGCGAGCGCGCTGTCGATGGGTGGACGGTACGCTGAAGGCGCCGCATTGCTCGCTGTCGTCCAGCACGCCATCGCGAACGCGGAAGTGCGAGATCTCGAGGTGATCGCGCACCTGAATGACGCGCGCTCGGCCTACGAGATCTGCACTGGCGATCTGGGCGCCGGAGCTGCCAGCCTGGAAGCCGCATTGCTCGCCTTCGAGCAAGCCGGCGACCATCGAAATGCATGTAGTGCTCGCGCAAATTTGGGTGTCATATACGGGGAGCTCGGCGATTTTGATAGGGCAGAGTCCATGCTGCGCGCGGGACGGGTCGAGGCTGGCCGGATGCACCTGCATGAGCAGAAGCTGGGCACCGATATCAACCTCGCGCAGCTTCTTGCGCACCGTGGTCAGCTCGCTGACGGGTGGGCGCTTGCCGAGGAGTCTGCGGCTGCGTCCAGCCGACGAGCGGGCCTGGTACGCTTGGAGCTATGTGCTCGCTGTTACCTTGCCAAAATCGCCTCTGCCATGGGCGATTTCGAGGCCGCCGAGCGCGAAGCGCGCGCCTCCGTCGCGCTCTCCCAGCATGCACCGACGCTCGCCGTGCAAGCTTTTTCCATCCTCGCGCGCGCGCTGCTCGGGCTCGGGCGTATCGACGAGGCGATGCAGGCTGCCGCCGAGGCGAACTCGCGGCTGGTGGAGTTTGGCACCGTGGAAGAAGGCGAGTCGCTCGTCCGACTGACCTATGCCGAAGCGCTCGCCGCGAGTGGAAGGCATGCCGAGGCTACCGCTGCGATCGCGTCAGCCAGGACGGCGCTGCTCGCGCGCGCCGAGAAGCTCAGCGACCCGACGTGGCGCGAGCGTTTCCTCCACGACGTTCCGGACAACGCCCGCACGCTCGAGCTCGCGCGGCAGTGGCTCGGCAGCTGAGCGATCGAGTGCTGGGCGAGATCGATGCACCCTGCACACATGCCATGTCCCGGCGCGCCACGAAGGTTGGCCAGCGTGCCCGCGAGGTGCTGCGTTCCAGCGCAGCCGCGGCTCTGTGGTCAACCACGCACACCGAGGTGGCGGAAGGTGCAGGCAGCTCCTGGCGTTGGATCACGCATCCCTGAAACCCGGAGAGATCAGGCGCGAATCACGACGGCCTCGCGGCCGGCGGGGGAAAGCGCGAGCTCCCGGCGCGTGCGCTCGGCGATGGGAGGCTGTCCCGAGCGCTGGTCGAAGAGGATGAGCCATCCGCGCTGGAGCCCCAGCCCGGCGAGGTACTCGTCCAGCTGGGCAAGCCCTTCGCCAAGGGGATCCGGTCGGCCGTCTCGCCAGACCTTGAGCTCGATGGCGAGCGTCTCGCCCGCATACTGAACGCAGAGATCCATCCTCCCCCGGCCGATGGCGTACTCGCGCTCGATGGTGCCGCCGCCGTTCACAACGCGGTGAAGGAAGGCCATGACCACGAGGTGCGGCGCGATCTCGTGGTAGGGCGCCGCGCCGAGGAGCGGCTCGCCGTGCTGGCGCCAGAAGGAGAGGAAGGCGTCGAGCAGGCGGCCGGCGTCGAGACGGCCGTCGTGCGTGAGCCATGTGGCCTTGATCTGAGGGAGAGACGCCCGGATCGGGAACGCGAGCTCGCGGACGATGATCTATGAGATAGGATGCGTGGCAATGTCGAACGGGCGATTCGGAAGCGGCGCGGCGGGGCTGGGCGCGATCGCCCTGGCGGCGGCGATCGGGGGCTGCAGCGGCGCGCCGCCGGCGCCGTCGCAGCGAACGCAGCATACGCCGGCCGCCCCTCCGGAGGTCTGGCTGCCGCCGGGAGCGCGGCTGGCGAAGCCGGAGGGGCACCTCGCGGAGGTCAGCTGCCTGGCGTTCTCGCCGGACGGTCGGCAGATCGTGTCCGGGAGTGAGGATCGGGTGCTGCTCGTCTGGGATGTGGCGACCGGCCAGGTCGTCCAGCGGCTGGAGGGGCACGGAGGATGGATTCGTGACTGTGCGTTCCTGCCGGACGGGCGCGGGGTGGTGAGCGGCGGCTGGGGCGGCGAGGTCTTCGTCTGGGATCGCCGGAGCGGCGAGCGGCGGCGGCTCGAGCTGCTGAGCCCGACCGATGCCGTCAATTCGCTCAGCGTGCGACCCGATGGCGGCGAGATCCTCGTCGGTACGCTCTTCGGTGTTGCGAGGGCCTGGGAGCTGGGCTCGGGCGCGGCCACCCTCGAGCAGGACGCGCTCGTCCGCCCTGGTGAGAGGAACGTCGTGTGGGCCACGGGGTACCTCGACGACGGGCGCGCATTCGCGGGCGGGAACGCCGGTGTCGTGGTGTGGAATGGGCAACAAGCGGTGACAGCCCGGTACGACGCCGCGAGCGCGGTGGCGTTGCCCGGCGGCCCCCTGGCGCTCGGCGGCGAGGGCGAGGTGGCGCTGCTTCAGCCCGGCGGCGCGATCGAACGCCTCGGCGCGCTGGAGGGCTGGGTGTACGGGCTCGCCGTGAGCCCGCGGCGCGATCTGCTGCTCGCCGGAGACGCCGCCGGCAACGCTCGCGTCTTCCGCCTCGCCGACAGGTCGCTCCGGTGTCAGCTGAAGCGATCTGCGGGCCTCTTCGCCGCTGCGTTCGACCCCACCGGGACCTGGTTCGCGGTGGGCGGCGACGATGGCTCGGTCGCGCTCGCCAGGGTCGCGGACTGCACGGGCGCGGATCGCCGGCTCGCCGTGCGGCAGCTGGGGATCGCGCAGCGGCGGATGCACAGCGTGGCGGCGGGGCAAGCCGTGCTCGTCGGCGACGGCGCCGGCAACGTCAGCGCGTGGTCGACGGCCACGTGGTCGCTCGTGAGCCGGTGGTCCGCACACGCGGGCGCGGTGAGCGCGCTGGCCGCGCTGCCCGATGGCGGCTGGGTCTCTGGAGGTCGCGACCATGCCGTCGTCGCGATGCCCGGCGTCTCCAGCGCTCCCCCTCGTCGGATTGGCCGGCTGCGCAACTTCCCCTGGGCGGTCTGCCCCGGCCCTGACGGCATGTCCGTCCTGTCGGCCGATGCGGCAGGGGATCTGACGCGCCTGCCGCTTGGCGAGGGCGGGGCGCCGGCCACGCTGCTCTCCGAGCAGCGGCCGCTTTATGCCCTCGCCGTGGACCCCGGCCGTCCTGAAGCGGTCGTCGCCGGGATGGCAGGACGAGTGTTCCGGGTGAGCCTTGTCCAGGAGGAAGACCGGAACGCATCCTGGCCAAGGGCCACCATGCTCCGAGAGAGCGTGATGGCGCTGGCCTACAGCCCCGACGGCCGCTGGCTCGCCGAAGCCGGCACCGACGGCACCGTCGCGGTCCGCGACGCCGAGCCCGGCGACGCCCCGCCCCGCCGCTTCGAGGGGCTCAAACGTCAGATCCACGCCCTGGTCCTCACGCCGGAGCACCTCTGGGCCGGCGGTGCCGACGAAGTGCTCGCCCGCTGGTCGATTCACGCCGATGCCGCCGTAGCGCCGCTCCGCATCGAGGAGCACGCGCCCATCCACTCCCTCGCCGCCACGCCCGACGGCAAGCACCTCATCGCCGCCCTCGGCCACGGCCGCGTCTCGGTGCGCGCGCTCCCGTCGGGCGACCTCGTCGCCCACCTCCTCCCGTTCAGCGACGGCAGCTGGGCCACGGCGTTCGCCGACGGCCGTTTCATCAGCTCCGGCAGCGGCGCCGCCCTCGGCCTGCGCTTCGAGGACCCCGCCACCCGCAAGGTCACGACGCTCGGCGGGCTCCCCCATATCGGCGTCAGCCAGCCGTCGGCGACGCGCACCGCCGAGGGGCACGTCCTCGTCCGGGCCACCATCTTCTCCCCGCGCGGCGTCCCCCGCGTGCGCCTCGACGGCCGCTGGGACGTGCGCGGCGTGATCCCGAGCCCGACCGCCCTGTCCGCGTACGAGGTCGAGCTCCTCCTCGGCGAGAGGTCCACGGCGCCCCACCGCCTCGACGTGCTCGGCCCCGGCGGCGAGAGCGCCCGCGCCGACCTCCGGCCCGAGCCCGACCTCCGCGCCCGCGCGCTCCGCCCGCGCGCCCTGCTGATCGGCAACGCCGCGTACCGCGCCCCGGGCGTCAAGCGCCTCCCGGGCGCGCTCGCCGACGTGGACGCGATGCGCCGCGCCCTGCAGCGCAGCGACGGCTGGGCCCTCGACGACGACCGCATCAAGGCCTTCAAGGACCTCGACGCGGCCAACCTGGAGGCGACCGTGACCGGTTTTCTCGCCGGCGCCGCCGAGGGGGAGACGCTGCTCGTCTATTTCGCCGGTCACGGCCTCGACCAGCGCGGCGAGGGCTTCCTCCTGCCCATCGATTTCGACCCCGCCAGGCCTGCCGATCCTCGCAACGCGCTGCCCGCCGCGCGCCTCTTTCAGGCCATCGCCGCCTCGAAGGCGGGGCGCGTGCTGGTCATCCTCGACGCGGGCCGCGCCGGCGCCCTCTCGCTGCCCGAGGATCTCGGTGTGGAGCACGACCACAGCGAGCGCATCGGCGTCGTCATCGCGGCCAGCGCCGGCAGCGACGCCGCCGAGACGCCGCTCGGGGGCGTGTTCACGCAGGCGCTCGTCGGGGCCTGGACCGACCCGGCGGCCGTGGATCCCGAGCGCGAGGCGGTCACGCTCGGCCTGGCGTTCAACCGGGCGCAGGGCCGCGCTCGTGCGCAGCGCCCGCGCCTCTTCGGCGGGCTCGATACGCTGCCGCTCGCGTGGCCGCTGCGCGGGGCCGCCGAGGCGCCCGCGGTGATGGCGAGCGAGGAGGCCGCCGCCTCAGGCACCACGCTCGCGCGCGTGAAGGGGACGGTCCTCGGGACAACGCAGCTCACCGCGCTCGGGCGCCGGATCGACGGGACCCTGGAGGTCGAGATCGCCTTTGGCCAAGACACGGAGTCCGTGCGCATCGGCGTGTACGCGGTCGACAAGGCGCCTCCGGCGGCGCTGCCCGAGGTGTTCGCGCCGGGGCCATGGAAGGGCGGCCAGGTCCAGCGCCTCCGTGTGCCGCTCAAGGATCACGAGCCCGGCGAGTACCGCGTCGAGGTCGAGCCTTGCCGGGCGGGAACGGCGTGCGGACACGAGCCTGCCTCGACCTTCCGGATCCGACTCGGCGGTTGAGAACACGCCGCGCGCTGCCCTGCGCGGCGGGCCAGGAGCTCGGTGCCCGGGCACCGGAACGCGCTTTCGTCGCGAATGTCCCCGGGCGCCCGAGCACCAGAGCGCGTCGTGGTCGCTCTGCGATCCAGATGCCCGAGATCGGCCACACGCTGGGGTGATCGTGGTGTAGATTACATTTCTCCCGACAGGGTACCGTGATCCTGCGGGTGAGGGCCGTCGCTGGAGGCCCGCGTGAACGACATCGCAGACGCAATGCGCGATTTGGACGTGGTCGAGGATCGGTTCGAGATCGAGCGGTTCGCCGGATCCGGCGGGATGGGGGAGGTCTATCGCGCGCGTGACCGGCGGTCGGGGGAGGCGGTCGCGCTGAAGGTGCTGCACTGCGCGAGCGCGGGCGATCTGCGCCGGTTCGCGCGGGAGGCGAAGGCGCTCGTCACGCTCCGGCTGCCAGGGGTCGTGCGGTACGTGGCGCACGGGACGACGGGCGCAGGACAGCCGTACCTGGCGATGGAGTGGCTGGAGGGCGTGACGCTGGAGCAGAGGCTCGCTCAAGGACCGCTCTCGATGGCGGAGAGCGTGACGCTGGCGGCGCAGGTGGCGACGACGCTGGGCGCGGTCCACCAGCAGGGCATCGTCCACCGCGACCTGAAGCCGAGCAACCTGATGCTGGTGGGCGGCGCGGTCGAGCGAGCGACGCTGCTCGACTTCGGCATCGCGCGCGAGCTCTGGCTCACGCAGAGCCTGACGGCGCCCGGAGCGATCCTTGGGACGCCCGGGTACATGGCCCCCGAGCAGGCGAGCGGCGAGGCGCCGGTGGACGCCCGCGCGGATGTGTTCGCGCTCGGGTGCATCCTGTTCGAGTGCCTCGCGGGGCGCCGGCCGTTCCTGGGCGACAACCTGCTGTCGCTCCTCGTGAAGGTCGTGCTGGAAGAGCCGCCGCGGCTCGGGGAGCTGCGCGACGGCATCCCCGAGCCGCTCGAGCGCCTCGTGGCCCGGATGCTGTCGAAGTCGGCGGAGCACCGGCCGCGCGACGGCGCCGCCGTCGCGGCGGAGCTGGCCGTCTCCGCCGGCGAGGGGCTCGCCGCGGGAGGGAGCGCGGTCGCGGCGCCGCGCGCGCCCGGCGAGGAGATCACGACGTCGGAGCGGCGGGTCATGTGCGTCATCCTGGCCGCCCATGGCAGCGAGGAGACCGACGCGACGCTGGCGGAGGCCGATGGGGTCGCGCAGGCCCAGGCGCTGCGGGACATCGCGGCGCGCCACGGGGGGAGGCTCGATTTCCTGCAGTCGAAGTGGCTGCTCGTCGCGCTGTCGGGGGCCGAGTCTCCGACGGACCTCGCGGTGCGCGCGGCCCACTGCGCGCTCGCGCTCCAGACCGTGGTCGGCGGCGTGCCCATGTCGGTCGCGACGGGGCTGGCGGAGATCGAGGGGAGGCTGCCCGTCGGTGAGCTGGTCGATCGGGTGGCCCAGCTGATCGCGGGGCGCGACGGCCCGCCGTCCGGGGGTATCCGGCTCGACAGCGCGACGGCGAGCCTGCTCGCGAGCCGCTTCGATACGGCGCGGGGGCCCGAAGGATGCTGGCTGCGCGGCCGGAAGGAGGAGCCGGACACGGTGCCGAGGCTGCTCGGGAAGCCGACGCCGTGCGTGGGGCGCGAGCGAGAGCTCTCGCAGCTCGCGGCCGAGTGGCGCCATTGTGTGGACGAGCCGACCGCGAGCGCGGTGGTCGTCGTGGGTGCCGCTGGAATGGGCAAGTCGCGCCTCGCCTGGGAGTTCCTGCGCGCCATCAAGGAGCAGCGCGAGGCCGCCGAGGTCTGGATCGGCAGGGCCGATCCGATGGCGGCCGGCTCGGCGTTCGGCCTCGTCGCCCAGGCGCTGCGCCGCGCCATGGGGCTGCTCGACGGCGAGGCGCTGGAGGTGCGGCGGAGCAAGGTGCTGGCGCGGGTAGGACGGCTCGACGGGCTCGGGAGCAAGGGGCCGCACGTGGCGGCGTTCCTCGGCGAGCTGGTGGGGGCGCCCTTCGCTGACGAGGGCGATGTGCAGCTTCAGGCGGCGCGGCAGAGCCCGGTGCTCATGGGCGACCGCATCCGCGAGGCGTTCGAGGACTTCATCCGGGCCGAGTGCGAGCGGCAGCCGGTGCTGCTGGTGCTGGAGGATCTGCACTGGGGCGACCTGCCGACGGTCCGCCTGATCGACGCGGCGCTGCAGCATGCGAGGGACTTGCCGCTGCTGGTGCTGGCGCTGGCGCGCCCCGAGGTGGACGAGCTGTTTCCCGAGCTGTGGCGCCAGCGGGTCGGGCTTCGGCTGCGGCTCGCGGCGCTGCCCCGGCGCGCGAGCGAGCGGCTGGTGCGGGAGGTGCTGGGCGACGGCGTGAGCGCGGCGCAGGTGGACGAGCTGCTGGCGCGGGCCGAGGGCAACGCGTTCGTGCTGGAGGAGCAGCTCCGGGCGGTGGTCGAGGGGCGTGGCGAGGGGATGCCGGAGACGGCGCTGGCGATGGTGCAGGCGCGGCTGGAGGCGCTGGGGGTGGAGGAGCGGCGGGTGCTGCGCGCGGCGAGCGTGTTCGGCGAGACGTCGTGGGAAGGCGCGGTGGCCGCGCTGGTAGGCGGCGCGCCGGTGGCGCAGCCGCTCGCGGAGCTGGGGCGGCGGGAGCTGTTGGTGCGGCGGCGCGAGGCGCGGATCGCGGGCGAGGTGGAATACGAGTTCCGGCACGCGCTGGTGCGGGAGGCGGCCTACGGCATGCTGACCGAGCGCGACCGCCGCGTCGGGCACGGCCTTGCGGGCGACTGGCTGGCCCGCGCTGGAGGGGCGGACGCGACGGTGCTGGCGGAGCACTTCGAGCTCGGCGGCGCGCCGGCGCGCGCGGCGGAGGCGTACCTGCGCGCGGCGGAGCAGGCGCTCCGGGGCGGCGATCTCGACGCGGCGATAGCGCGGGCCGACCGGGGCATCGGCTGCGGCGCGGCCGGGGACGCCGCCGGCAGGCTCCGCTGGGTCCAGGCGGAGGCTCATGTATGGCGCGGCGATCTCGCGCTCTCCGCGGAACGGGGGAGCGAGGCGCTGGGCCTGGTGGAGCGCGGCTCGGCCGCGTGGTTCTCGGCCATCATCCCCCTGGTATGGGCCACGTCCAAGCTGGGGCGGCTGGACGAGGTCGAGCGCTGGATGACCGAGGCGGTGGGCGTGGCCGCCGCCGGCGACGCGCAGGACGCAAAGCTCCGCTGCCTGTCCGCGGGCGCGAACGCGCTGTCGCTGGGGGGGCGGTACGCCGAAGGCGCCGCGCTGCTCGATGTGGTCCAGCGCGCCCTCGCGAGCGCGGAGGCGAGGGATCTCGAGGTGGTCGCGCACCTCCACGACGCGCGCGCGGCATATGAGATGTGCAGAGGCGACCTGGGCTCCTGTGCAGGCAGCCAGGAAGCCGCGTTGCTCGCCTTCGAGCAGGCCGGCGATCATCGCAACGCGCTCAGCGCCCGGGCGAGTCTGGGCGCCGTGTGCATGGAGCTCGGCGACTTCGAGACGGCCCAGTCGATGCTGCGGGCAGCCATGGAGGCGGCCGACCGGATGCACCTGGACGAGCTGAAGGTCGCTGCACAGGCCAACCTCGCGCAGGTGCTCGGGTACCGTGGTCAGCTCGCCGAGGGGCGGGCGCTCGCCGAGGAGGCGGTCGCGTCGAGCCAGGGAGCGGGCATGGTGCGCACGGAGCTCTTCGCTCGCTGCTACCTTGCGAAGATCGCCCTCGCCATGGGCGATTTCGAGGCCGCCGAGCGCGAGGCGCGCGCCGCCATCGCGCTCTTCGAGAGCGCGCCGACCCTGGGCGTGCAGGCCTTCTCCATCCTCGCGCGCGTGCTGCTCGGGCTCGGGCGCATCGACGAGGCGACGCGGGCTGCGGCCGAGGCGAGCGCGCGGCTCTCGGAGTTCGGCACGCTGGAAGAGGGGGAGTCGCTCGTCCGCCTGGCGTATGTCGAGGCGCTCGCCGCGAGCGGGAGGCGCGCCGAGGCCGAGGTCGCGATCGCGTCGGCCAGGACGGCGCTGCTCGCGCGCGCCGAGCAGCTCAGCGATCCGGCCTGGCGCGAGCGCTTCCTCCGCGACGTGCCGGACAACGCCCGCACGCTCGAGCTCGCGCGGCAGTGGCTCGGCGGCTGAGCCCGCGGTGCACGAAGCGGCGCCCCGCCGCTGGCGCCACGGGCCCCTCGCTTGCCGGCGCTTACTTGGTGGCGAGCTTCGTCAGGTCGAGCATTTCATCGACGTCCGGCAGCACGATCAGGTCGCACCGGCGGTTCTTCTGCTTGCCGGCCGGCGTGTTGTTGCTCGCGATGGGGTCCGTGTCCGCGAACCCTGCCGCGCTCCAGTGCCTCGTCGGCAGCTGGCCCTCCTTGCCGATCAGGAACAGCAGCACGGCCCGGGCGCGCATCAGCGACAGCCCCCAGTTGTCCTGGAACGGGCCGCTCTTGTAGGGCTGGCTGTCGGTGTGCCCGGCAACCTGGTAGTCGCGGTCCACGAGCGACTTGTCGCCCCGGATGACGTCCGAGATCTTCTTCAGGATCTGCTGGCCGTCCTTGCTCAGCGTGTCCTTGCCCGAGTCGAACAGGACGTCTCCGGGCAGCGAGATGACCATCCGGTTCCTGCGGACCTGGACCTCCAGGCCGAGCTTGACGAGCTCCTCGAGCTTCTTCCGGAGCAGGTCGAACCGCGCCTGGATCGCCTCGAGCTGCTTCGCGCGCGCCTTGTACTCGGCCAGCGCCTTCTCGCGGTCCTCCAGCGTCGAGCTCATCTTCGAGATGTCGGCGCCCTGGTCCGCGAGCTTCTTCTCGAGCTCCTCGACGCGCTGCTTCGCGTCGGCGAGCTCCTTCTCGAGCTCGGCCTCCCTCTTCTGGCTCCGGTTCTGGAGCTGGTTGTACTTGTCGAGCTGCGACTTCCACTCCTGCTCGGAGTGGCCGCAGCCCGCGGCGAGCAGCGACGACAGCGCGAGGGGTAGTGCAATAAGTGTCCGGTTCATGAGCGCTTTCTCCATGGCTCCGTCGGCGGGAGCGGGATGCTGCGGGCGAGAGCGTCGCTCAGCTCGGGCGAGAGATCCAGAGGGGAGGGAGGACGGCGAGATCCGCCCGTCCGCGCGGCCGTGCGCTGCAGGTGAGGCGGGATCGGGGCTCCGGCGGCGCAGGTGAGAGCGGCGGCGCCTCCGGCGACGGCGCTGGCGCGAGCGGGGTGGACCCGACCGAGGTTGAGGCGGACCCGACCGAGGTTGAGGCGGACCCGACCGAGGTTGAGGCGGACCCGACCGAGGTTGAGGCGGCCCCGACCGAGGTTGAGGCGGCCCCGACCGAGGCTGAGGCGGACCCGACCGAGGTTGAGGCGGACCCGACCGAGGTTGAGGCGGACCCGACCGAGGTTGAGGCGGACCCGACCGAGGTTGAGGCGGACCCGACCGAGGTTGGGCGGACCCGACCGAGATTGAGGTGGACCCGGACCGGCCAGCCACCCCGACCGAGGTTGAGGCGGCCCCGCCAGCCGTCCCTGCCAGCCGACCGGGGTTGAGGTCGCCGGCGGCCCCTGCTCCGATGCGTCCCGGGTGTGTATCCGTGACCGGGTTCCAGGGCCCGGGGCCGAGCGGTGCCTTGACCACACAGGCCGGGCGTGAGACATCGGCCCCCGGCCTCCGGGCCACCGAGAGCTCGGATCTTCAACCTCTTCCTGCGCGCGGGGCCAAAACGCGCGAACGAAACCAAGCAGATGCCCATCTCGTCGTGGTCTCCGGGTACGTCGTGCCGCCCTGGCACCCCTCGCCGTCGCCTCCGGTCGGGCCTCGCGCTCGCGCTCGTGCTGGGCGCGTCTTCCGCGTCCGCCCAGCCGGCACGCCGGCCGGCCCAGCCGCCGGCGGCCCCAGCGCAGCCGCCCGCCGGGCAGGCGGGCACCCCCGCAGCGCAGCCCGCCGCTCCGGCCCAGCCTGGCGCGGCGCCTGCGCAGCCCGGCGCGGCGCCGGACGGCGCCGAGACGCCCGAACCCCCGGCGGCGCGCCAGCCGCTCCTGCCGCCGGCCGACACGGCCGCTCCCTCCGCGCCGCAGCCGGCCACGCCGGCGGCCTCGGAGGCGCCCGCAGCCGCTGCGGCGGCCGAGCAGCCCGAGCGACAGGCGATCCAGGCGGAGATCGGCGCCCGGCCCAGCGAGGTCTACGCCGAGGACTGGTGGTCCCACGCGCGACCGACGTTCGAGTTCCACGGCTACTACCGGCTCCGTTGGGAGCTCTTCAACAGCTTCGCCCTCGGCCGCATCGACTCCCGCGATCAGGCGCTCTGGCCGCAGCCGGCCGACAACTCCTACAAGGGGCACGTGCTCGAGCGCTGCAACCCGAGCGAGACCACGAGCGGCGGCACGCGCTCGTTCGACTCGTGCAAGAACGACACCCAGGCCGGCGCGAACATGCGGTTCCGTCTCAATCCCGAGCTGCACATCAGCGACAACCTGCGCATCCTCACGCAGGTCGATCTCCTCGACAACGTGGTGCTCGGCTCGACCCCGGACGGCTACGCGAACCAGCCGGCGGCGGGCGGCGGCTACCAGGTCGCCCGCCGGGGCGGCTACTCGCCGCTCGGGGCCTTCTCCAGCACCCAGTGGGCGCCCAGCGCCGGCATCAACTCGACGAAGGACTCCATCTCCGTCAAGCGGATCTGGGGAGAGTACATGACCCCCGTCGGTCTCCTTCGCTTCGGCCGCATGCCGAACCACTGGGGCCTCGGTATGGTGGCGAACAGCGGTGACGGGTACGACTCAGACTACCAGTCGACCGTCGACCGGCTGATGTTCGTCACGGGCATCAAGAAATACGACATCTACTTCGCCGGTGCGTGGGACTGGGCCAACGAGGGCGCGACGAGCGCGTCGATCCAGGACCTCGAGGGCCAGCCGTACGACCTCGCCCAGTCCGATGACGTCGATCAGTACGTGTTCGTCGCCGTTCGCCGCAAGAATCCCGAGCTCCAGAAGCTCGAGCTCGCCCGCGGCAACATGGTCGTGAACGGCGGCGTCTACTTCGCTTACCGGCAGCAGACGCTGGCGAACGACATCACCGCCGGCGACACCAACGACGACTTGTCCGCGTCGCTCGGCCAGAGCGCCGACAACGTCGCGGCGGGGTACGTGCATCGGGGTGCGGAGATGATCATCCCCGACGTGTGGTTCCAGCTGCTTTACAAGAAGTTCCGCTTCGAGCTCGAGGCGGCGATGATCTACGGATCCCTCGATCTGCGCGGGCAGGACGAGAGCGATTATGCGAACGTCCTCTCGCCGAAGGACACCGGCTGGGGCGTCCGGCAGTTCGGGCTCGCCACGCAGGCCGAGCTCACCGAGATGGAGGGCCGGCTGCGCGTCCACTTCGGCTTCGGGTACGCGACCGGCGACGACGACGCGCCCGCCCTCGAGCCGCAGCAGCTCGGGGCCATGGATCCCCAGATCTCGACCGATCGCACGTACTCGACATTCCGCTTCCACCCCGATTACCGGGTCGACCAGATCCTCTTCAGGAACATCCTCTCTCGGGTCCAGGGCGCCTATTATTTCCGCCCTGGCGTCGACTGGGACTTCGCCCGCGACAAGAACGGCCAGCGCGCCGGCCTCGGCGCCGCGGCCATCTGGAGCCGCGCCTCCGAGTTCCTCCAGGCTCCCGGCAACTCCCGGGATCTCGGCATCGAGCTGAACGCGCAGCTGTACTTCCAGTCCAAGGACGGGACGCTCAACGACGACCCCGACAAGATGGGCGGCTTCTACACGGCGGTGCAGTACGGCGTGCTGTTTCCTCTCGGCGGGCTCGGCCAGCTCAGGGGTGAGACGGTCCAGAAGATCGATCTCGAGACCGCACAGACGGTGCGCTGGTATCTCGGTATCCTCTTCTGAGCCGAATCCGCCCGGCGCTCAGCCAGCCTCGCGCGTCGCCGCGTGTCTGGAAATGAGCGCTGGGGGCGGCGAAGCCGTGCCAAACGGTGCGAAACGGCGACGTCGTCGCTCTCGTCACGAGTCCTGCATGAGCCATCCGGGGCCAAACAGCCCTTGATCTCGCGACCGTCCTGGCCAAGGATAGGATTGTCTGGACGCCAGGCGCGTCGCGATACTTCCGTGGCTCACCGAGGAGAACGGGTGGCGTGAGCCGCCGTTCTCCGGAGGGACGTGATGGTTCGTCGTCTCTTCATTGCGATGTTCTTGGCGGCGTCGATGGTGCTCGGGTCGACCGCCCTGTCCGTCGCCGAGGACGGAGATACGTCCGCTTTCCGCGACATCGCGGTCGGCAAGGACTATCGGCTCCGTGTGGCGGCGGCGCTGTCGCTGAGCAGGTCGAAGAGCCCCGGCGCGCGGCCTGCCCTCGAGAAGGCGCTCAGGGATCCGCACCCCGCGGTGCGCGCGTCGGCCGCAGCGGCGCTCGGCGCGATGGGCAACCCCGCGGCCGTCCCGGCGCTCAAGGCGGCGCTCAACCTCGAGCCTGCCCCCAACCTGAAGCGCCCGATCGCGGCCGCCATCGAGAAGCTGTCGCGCTCGTCGTCCAAGGCGCGCTTCCTGGTCAGCCTGGGCAAGTTCGAGAACCGCTCCGGCGTGAAGGACGCGAAGCTCGGACCGCAGCTCAAGCAGCAGACGCGCAACCGCGTGGCGCAGTTCGCCGACATCGAGATCGTGGCCGACGGCACGGACTTGGCTGCGGAAGGCAAGAGCCGCAAGCTGCCGGCCTTCACGCTGGACGGCTCGGTCACGCACCTGAGCAAGCGCCATGGGGCGGACGGGGTCGGCTTCGCCGCCAAGGTCGAGTACGTGATCCGCGAGATGCCGAGCCAGACGCTGAAGGGCTCGATGACCGGCTCGGCCCAGGCGCTCGCCGAGGCGAAGCGCGCCCAGGGCCTGAGGGAGCTCGCCCAGCTGCAGAGCGACGCCGTCGCGGGCGCGATCGAGAGCGCGCTCCAGCGGGCGCCGCTCGCCCTCGAGGCCGCCTCCGGCAGCAGCGTCGTCGCCTCCGGCCGCTGACCCGGCGGTCCGGCCTCGCCGGCGCGCCCAGCGGGCCCGGCGCGAGCGGGATCGCGCACCGGCCCGGCGCGAACCGGCCCGGCGCGCGCGTCTTCCGCGGCGGGCGCCATGGGCGCGCGTCGAGCAGGCGGAAGCCGCTCTCCGGTCGTGCTAGACCGCGCGTCCTCCTATGTCCATCGCAACGCCTGCCAGCTCCGACCTGCTCCGCCGCACATTCCTCGAGTTCTTCGCCCAGCGCGGGCACGAGATCGTCCCGAGCGCGCCGCTCGTGCCCCAGAACGATCCGACGCTGATGTTCGTGAACGCGGGCATGGTGCAGTTCAAGGACGTCTTCACGGGCAAGGACAGGCGCCCGTACCAGCGCGCCGCCTCGAGCCAGAAGTGCATCCGGATCAGCGGCAAGCACAACGATCTCGAGAACGTCGGCGTCACCGCGCGCCACCAGACGTTCTTCGAGATGCTCGGCAACTTCAGCTTTGGCGACTACTTCAAGGAAGACGCGATCGCCTTCGCCTGGGAGCTCCTGACGAAGGTCTACGATATCTCGCCGTCGCGGCTCGTGGTCACCATCTACAACGGCGAGGGGGGCTTCCCGGCCGACGACGAGGCCGCGGCGATCTGGCGCAAGGTCACGGGCTTCGGCGACGACCGGATCCTCCGGCTCGGCCTGGCCGACAACTTCTGGACGATGGGTGACGTCGGCCCGTGCGGCCCCTGCTCGGAGATCCACTTCTTCCACGGGAAGGAGCCCGACGTCGCGCGCTTCGGCGAGGAGCCGCGCATCGACGGCACCGGCTGGACCGAGATCTGGAACAACGTGTTCATGCAGTACGAGCGCGCCGAGAAGGACGGCCCGCTCGTGCCGCTGCCGGCGCCGAGCATCGACACCGGCATGGGCCTGGAGCGGCTCGCGAGCGTGCTCCAGGGCGTGACGTCGAACTACGACACGGACCTGCTCCGCGGGCTCGTCGACAAGGCCGCCGAGCTCAGCGGCAAGCCGTATTCGGGGGGCAGCGCCGACGACGACGTGTCGATGCGGGTCATCGCGGATCACGCGCGGACGGCCGCGTTCCTGATCGCCGAAGGGGTGATGCCCGAGAAGCAGCGGCGCGAGTACGTGCTCCGCCGGGTGATGCGCCGCGCGATCCGACACGGGCACCGGCTCGGGATCGATCGGCCGTTCCTTCACGAGGTCGCGCTCGAGGTGGTCCGCCGGATGGGCGAGACGTACCCCGAGCTCCGCGACCGGCGAGAGCTCATCGCCCGCGTCACCGAGGACGAGGAGGTCCGCTTCCGCTCCACGCTGAAGCGCGGGATGAAGATCCTCGACGAGCGCTTCGACGAGATGCGCTCGTCCGGCGAGCGGACGCTCCCGGCCGCCGCAGCGGCCGATCTCTACACCACCTACGGCTTCCCGCTCGATCTGACCCAGGTCATCTCCGCCGAGTCGAACTTCGACGTCGATGTCCAGGGGGCCGAGGCGATCATCAAGGGCGCCGGCGAGGCGGACGGCCCGATCGATCCGACCGCCGCGGTGGACCCCGCGCACCGCGAGGCCCGCGCCAAGCTCGCGCAGCCGGTGGTGTTCACGGGCTACGAGCACGAGGAGGGCGACAGCGAGATCGTCGCGATCGTCCGGGTCGAGATCCAGGGCGAAGGCGACCGGGCGCGCAAGGTCCGCGCGCTGGTCGAGCGCGCGGAGGCGGGGGCGGCGGTCGAGATCGTCGTGCGCGAGACGCCGTTCTACGCCGAGTCGGGCGGCCAGGTCGGCGACGTCGGCGAGGTGACGGCGGACGGGGCGCGCGTCGAGGTGAAGGACACGCAGAAGCCGCTCGCCGGGCTGGTCGTGCACGAGGGCGTGGTCCACGAGGGGGCGCTCGCCGTGGGGCAGCGCGTCCACCTGGCGGTGGACCACGCGGCGCGATCGGCGACGCGGCGCAACCACTCGGCCACGCACGTCCTGCACTGGGCGCTGCGCAAGGTGCTCGGCGAGCACGCGCAGCAGAAGGGCTCGCGGGTCGGCCCGGACGTCCTCCGCTTCGACTTCACGCACAACCGGCCCCTCACCCGCGAGGAGATCTCGCGGATCGAGGATCTGGTGAACGAGAAGGTCCTGACGAACGCGAAGGTGACGACCGAGATCCTGGCGATGGACGAGGCGCGGCGGCGGGGCGCGATGGCGATCTTCGAGGAGAAGTACGGCGACACGGTGCGGATGCTCACGATGACGCCCGAGGTGGTGGAGCTCTGCGGCGGCACGCACGCGTGCGCGCTGGGGGACATCGGGCTGTTCAAGATCACGAGCGAGGGCGGCGTGGCCGCGGGCGTGCGGCGGATCCTCGCGTCGACGGGGCTGAACGCGCTCGCGTACGCGCGGGGCGTCGAGGCCGAGCTCGCCCGGGCGCGCCAGGTCGCGAAGGCGCAGGGCGGCGATCTCGCCGAGAAGATCGGGAAGATCGTGGCGCACGAGCGGGAGCTCGAGAAGAAGGTCGCCGAGCTCGAGCGCCGGATCCTGGAGGGGGCGGGCCCCGCGCAGGGCGGTGGCGGCGGCGGCATCGACGCGATGCTGGACGGCGCCCGGGACATCGGCGGGATCAAGGTGCTCGCGCGCCGGGTGCCGGACGGCACCAACCCGGGCGCGCTGCGCGATCTCGCGGAGAAGCTGCGCGACAAGCTCGGCGATCGCTCGGCGGTGCTGCTCGGCGCGGCCGTGGGCGACAAGGCGCAGCTCGCCGTGATGCTCTCGAAGTCGGCCACCGAGCGGCTCAAGGCCGGCGAGCTCATCAAGCCGATCGCCCGCATCGTGGGCGGCTCCGGCGGCGGCCGCCCGGACATGGCGCAGGCCGGCGGGACCGACGTGGCGCAGCTCGACGCGGCGATCGCGGCGCTCTACACCGAGGTCGAGCGGGCGCTCGCGTCGTAGCGCGCGCTGCCCGCGCCCTGCCGGGACAGTCGTTCAGGCGTCACGCCACTTGGTGCGGGCGAGCGGGAGCAGCTTCGGGGCCTTCCCGCCCCGCGCGGGGCGCGCCGGCAGCCGCGCTGGCTCGCCCGGCGCGGCCGCCCGGGGCCGCGCGCCGCGGGCGTGAGCGCCGATGGTCGCGCGGACGATCGGCGGCAGGAACACGGACTCCAGATCGACGCGCGCGAGCGCGGCCGCGACCGTGGCGATGCGATCCGGCAGCGACGCGTTGGCGTCGACCAGGATGATCCGCCGGCCGAGCACCGTGCAGAGCCCGCCCCGCGGATTGCGCGCGTCCGACAGGTGCGGATCGAACGCTTCCATCCTGACGGCGATGCCGACCTTGTCCGCCGCCAGGGTGAGCTCGTCGAGCAACCGCGAAAGCTCCACCCACAGAGCGTAACCCTCCTGTCCGGCAGATGGCAAAGCGCAAAAGCGCTGTTGCCCGCGCCGCGCCGCGCCGCGCCACCGCTGGCCGGGCGAGCCGCGGCCGTGACGACCGCGTGACGACCGCGGCGCGCCGTCCGGGAGCGCCCGTCCACGCCCGGTTACACGCGGGTACGTGTGGTTGCGCGTGATTGCGCGTGATTGCGCGTGATTGCGCACGGTTACGCATGAACACGCGCGGTTACGCATGAGCACGCGCGCTCATGTACGGTGATGCCCGGTCCGTCCAGCGCGCTTCGACCAATCGCTTGCTCCCTCATCGCATCGCGCTCCTCGGCCGCGCGGTGGTGGTGCTGTCGTGCGGCGATGCGGTGAGTTGAGGGAGAGCATTCGACTCCTGGACTCCCGGACGTGTCGACGCACTCGACACCTCAACAGAACAACCCATCAACTCCTCTTCTCCCGTGGTCTTCACCCGCGCTCCGGACTGGCCGATATCCGCTCACGAGCCACATCGATGCTCGTCCAGGGGCCCGCGCGCGCCGTTGACTGCGCGCCGCGCGTTCATCGTTCATCCAGCCTGCCGTTGCCGGCCGCCGCGCGCTCGCCTCGGCGCGGCGCCCGGTCGATCCGGGCATCGCGCCGCCCCGCCCCCGGCTCCGTGTCCTAGAGGTCGGTCAGCGGCTTCTCTTGAGCCGGATCGCGCGTCCCGTTGACCGCCGTTTCCGAGCATGCTACGAGCAGGCCGTTCCGCGCGTCGTGGCCGAGTGGGAGCGAATGTGCGTTTCCCGGCTGCGGTGGGGTATCCCGCGCGCTTCGTCAGCCACTTTGGACGGGGCGGCCGCGATGGGGACGACGAGGGCGCCCGCCGGGCGGCGCGCCCGAAGGGCGAACAAAGATGACGTTCACGGATGCAGCCGCCGAGGTGCTTCGCCTCATCGGTAGACCGCTTCACTATAAAGAGATCACCGATATCGCGATCGAGAAGAACCTCCTTAGCCACGTTGGAAAGAGCCCAGAGGTGACGATGGGCGCCCGCCTGGCGGCGACGTTGAAGAAGGACACGGCGGACAACCCCCTGGTGCGCGTGAAGCCGGGCGTGTTCGCGCTGCGCGAGTGGGACGAGAAGACCATCAAGTCCGGGCTCGACGGCAAGAAGGCGAAGCGCGGCGGAAAGCCCGAGGCGGCCAAGGCGCGCAAGGACGAGGAGCAGCCGACCCTGTTCGACGCGGGCGCCGACGACGACGCGGTGGAAGAGAGCGATCTTGGCGCTCCCGCGGAGCTCGAGGCGGAGAGCGGCCCGGTCGAGGTCGAGGGCGGAGCCGCGGACGCGGCGGCGCAGGCCGCGCCTGCGATCGACGATGAGGACGAGGACGACGAGAAGGTCGCCGCCGGCGCGACGAGCGCGGCCGGCCTGAACGGCGTGGAGATCGCGGCGGCGCGCGAGCCCGTGCCGCCGCCGACGCCGTCGTCCCCGCGCGCCGCGAGCACGTACATCGACGAGGAAGAGGGCGATCTCGACGACGCGGAGCCGCCGGGTCCGGACGAGGCGATGCGGGCCGAGGCCGTCGCCGGCGCCGCGGAGCTCTTCGATGAAGAGGACGACGACGATCAGCCGATCCTCGGCGGCGAGGACCGCGCGACGCCCGGCTCGTCGGGCGAGCAGGGCGAGGGCCGCCGCCGCCGCCGCCGTCGCCGCCGCGGCCGCGGGACCGCGGAGGCCAACCCGAGCACCGGTGGGCTGCCCTCCTACGTCGCGACGCCGGTGTTCGAGGCGCGGCGCGAGAACGGCCGCGAGCCGCCGCGCTCCGACCGGACCGAGCGCTTCGATCGTCCCGAGCGAGGCGAGCGCACCGACCGGGTCGAGCGCACCGACAGGGCCGAGCGCATCGACCGCGCGGACCGCCCCGACAGCTTCGGCGCCGAGCCCGTCTACCGCGGTCCGCAGGTCATCGAGCTCACGGGCGGCGAAGGGCACGCGCTCGACGACCTGGCCGGCCGTGATCTCGCCGATGCGGTCGCCGGCATCCTCTCGACCTTCGATCGGAACGCGGGCGCTGTCTCGCTCCGGCAGATCGCCGAGACGGCGCAGCGCCGCGGCCGCCTCGCCGGCGACGTGCAGCTCGTGCAGTCCCAGGTCGCGGCCGCCGTGCGCGCCGACAACGCGCGCCGCACCGCCGCGGGGCAGCGGCCCCGCTTCCGCTTCGCCGGCGGCAGGATCGCGCTGACGGACTGGCTGCTGCCGGGCGACCTGGCGCGGCTGGAGCAGGAGGCGCTCGCCGCGGTGGAGCGCTACCGCGACGCCGCGCGGCGCGCCTTCGTTCGCAAGCTCTCCGAGCTCCCGGGCCATGCCTTCGTCGAGATCTGCGTCCTCGCCCTCGAGCGCATCGGCATCGGCCAGCTGCGCGCGGTGCGCCGCGCCGGGGCGCCGGGCGGCGAGAGCCACTTCTCCGGCGCGCTCCGCACGGCGGGTGATGAGATCAAGCTCGCGCTGGTCATCCGGCGGGACGGCCGCGAGGTCGGCCGCGAGCGGGTCACCGAGCTGCGCGGCTCGCTCCACCACTACGGCCCCGCGACCGCGGGCTGGATCCTGACCGCCGGTCAGATGCTCTCCGGTGCGCGCGAAGAGGCCGCCATCGTGGGGACCGCGCCCATCTCGCTCTTCGATGGGCTCGCAGTGGCTCGCCTCTGCGAGGACAACGACGTCGCCGTCCTCCGCGCCCGCCTCCCGGTCGCGATCCCCGACGTCGATCTGCTCGAGGCGCTCCGGGCGTCCTGATCCCGGTCGCGCGCGTCCGGCCGGGGGCTCGCTCCGGGCCGGACGCGCGGCCCTCCTCGCCGCCGTCTCCTGGGCCCTCGGCCCGCGCTCGACAACCCTCCTCCACGACCACGCCCCTCGCGCCGCTCCGGCGGATGGGCTCGGCGCCGCTTCCGCGGTTGACGGGCTCGGCGATCCTTGCCAGCGTCCGCGCCCATGCGCCATCGCGCGATCGCCTGGGCCGCGTCCCTCGCCGTGCTCGTGACCGGCTGTGCCTCCGTGGATCCGCCCGCGTCCCGGTTCCCGACCGCCGACGCGGCGCTCGACCGGATGAAGGCCACCTATGCCTGCGTGAACGGCGTCCAGGGCACCGCCAAGGTCGACCATTTCTCGCGCCAGGGGCGGCTCCGCGGGGACATGTACATCCTCGCGGTCAATCCGGATCGGGTGCGCTTCGACGTGGTGAGCCCGTTCGGCGCGACGCTCTTCACGCTCACGTCGAATGGCACCCAGTTCCAGATGCTCGATGTCGGGGAGAAGCAGCTCCTGCACGGGCCCGCGAGCGCGTGCAACCTGGCGCGGCTCACCCGGGTGCCCATCCCCGGGCACGCCCTCGTCTCGCTGCTCCGCGGCGAGGCGCCGGTGCTCGCTCACGAGCCGCGCGGCGCCTCGATCGCCTGGGACGGCGACGGGTTCTACCGTGTGCTGATCCAGGGCTCCCGCGACGCGGTGGAGGAGATCCACCTCGAGCCCCACCCCCGCGACTTTCTCGCGCCGTGGAACCAGCAGCGCCTGCGCGTCCGCGAGGTCCGTGTCGCGCAGCGCGGGACAGACCTCTATCACGTGGAGCTGAGCCATCACGCGGCCATCCGCACCGCGCCGCCGCGCGTCGATCCGGAGGGGATCGACGATCCGATCCCGCCGAGCGGCGGCGCCTGCCTGGCCGAGATCCCCCGCTCGATCCGCATGCGGGTGCCCAACACCGAGGACGACGTGATCTTTCAGTACAAGGAGGCGAAGTGGAATCCGCCCCTCATCTCGGGGGCGTTCACCCAGCCGGTCCCGGGCGGCGTCGTCCGCCGTTATGTCGACTGCCAGGACTAAGGTGCTCCGAGCAGGCGCGCTCAGGCGGCTCCTGAAAGGACAATGGCCATCACGGGTGGTGCAGGCTGGCTCGTGGCAGCGCTCGCCTGACGGCGTGGACGCCGCTCGCTCGAACGTCTAGACAGACGCAATCCACCTCGCCGTGGCGGGAGGAGTCGGCGATGGACGTCGAGCCGGGAACGATCGTCGGCGATAAATACCGCCTGGAAGGGCCGCTCTCGCGGGGCGGGATGGGCTCGGTGTGGCTGGCCCGGCACCTCCAGCTGGGGGCGCCGGCGGCGATCAAGTTCATGGATCCGGAGCACGCGGCCTCGCCGGAGTTCCGCGCGCGCTTCTACCGCGAGGCGCGGACGGCGGCGAACCTCGGTAGCCCGCACGTGGTGAGCGTGCAGGACTACGGGATCTGGGGGGCTGTCCCGTACCTCGTCATGGAGCTGCTCCGCGGCGAGGATCTCAGCCGTCGCCTGAGGCGGGTCCGCCGCCTCTCCCTCGCCGAGGCGGCGCGCATCGCGGTCCAGACCGGCAAGGCGCTGCGCCGCGCGCACGAGTCCGGGCTCGTCCACCGCGATCTCAAGCCCGGCAACCTGTTCCTCTCGCGCGTCGACGAGGACGAGGAGATCGTCAAGATCCTCGACTTCGGCATCGCCAAGCAGCTCACCGGCAAGCTCCTCACCGACGAGACCACGAGGACCGGCGAGCTCCTGGGCTCGCCGTTCTACATGAGCCCGGAGCAGGCGCGCGGCGACAGGAACCTCGACGCGCGGAGCGACCTGTGGTCGCTCGGGGTGATCCTCTTCCGCGCGGTCACGGGCAAGCTGCCGTTCGAGGGCGACGTGCTCGGCGCGGTCCTGTCGCGCATCCTCGTCGAGCCGATCCCGCTCGCGACGCACCTCGCGCCCGACGTGCCGGCCGATCTCGACGTCTTCTTCCTGCGCGCCCTCTCGCGCGACAGGGCTCAGCGGTTCCAGTCGGCGCAGGAGATGGTGCACGCCTTCGTCGTCGCGATGGGCGATCCGGGCATCCCGCTGCCCGTGCCCTCGGCGCCGGCGCCCGTGACGTCGCGGCCGGCGCCCGTGACGTCGCGCACGGGGACGCTGCTCGGGCTGTCGCCGGGCGGCACCGGCGCGCTGGAAGGCTCGGGGGAGCTCGCCCCGCCCTCCCGACCCGGGGACCGGGGCCCGCGACCGCGGCAGGACACGCTCGCCTCGCTGGCCGATCCGTCCCAGCCCGGCACGCTGACGGCGGCAGCGGCAGGCGAGGTGCGCGCGGACCGCAGGCCGCACGCGAGCGCGACGCTCCGCTGGCTCGTGGCGTGCGGCGCGCTGTCCGCGATCAGCGCGACGGTCGCGGTCACGGCGCTGCGGCCCGTCGGTGAGGAGGGCGCCGCGCCCTACCACGTGGCCGCGCCGATCGAGCCCGAGAGCGTGAGCTCGGCTGCGTCGCCTCTGGAGGTGGTCCGCGCGTCGACCCCGGTGACGGCACGCTCGCCCCTGGCCGAGGACGTGCCCGCCACGGATGCCGCGCTGCTCGCGGCCACGGCGGAGCCGGCGGCGTCCGCCGAGCGAAAGGCCCCGCCGGCTCCGTCGGCCCCGCGCCGGGGCCCGCGCCGCTCGCGCGAGATCATCGACCCCTGGGAGCGAAGGTAGCGCGCGGCCGCGCCGGTCCGATGAAGCCGGCTACGCGAGCGCGTCGCGGATGCGGCGCGGCGCGTCCGTGATGAGCCCGTCGACGCCGAGCGCCGCGAGGTCCTGCGCTTCCCGCGGGTCGTTCACGGTCCACACGTTGATCACGCGGCCCTGCCGCTTCAGGAGCGCGATGCGCTCGGGGGACGCGATCGTCCGCTCGATGTGCGCGGCGAGCGCCCCGAGCGCCGGCGCGAGGCGCACGGCCGCGTCGTGGTAGCGGCTCCGGTGCACGAGGAGCGCGCGCGGGACGGCCGGCACCAGGGCGCCGAAGGAGGCGATCATGACCGGATCGAACGACGACACGAGCAAGGCGTGGCGCGGATCCCAGGCGCGCACGAGCCGCGCGGTCGCGAGCACGACGGCCGTGCGATCGGGCACGTCCCGCTTCATCTCGATGTTGACGGCGAGCCGCCGGCCGCGCGCGAACGCGAGTACCTCGGACAGGAGCGGCACCCGGTCGCCGCGGAGGTCGACCCGCCGGAGCTCGTCCCAGGGGAGCGCCGCGGCGGCGCGCGGGTCCGCGCCCTCGGTCACCCGCGCGAGGTCCGGGTCGTGCAGCGCCACGAGCTCGCCCGAGCCGCACACCCGCACGTCGAGCTCGATCCCGTCGGCCCCCTGCGCCGCGGCTTCCTCGAAGGCGGCGAGGGTGTTCTCCGCGGGGGCGCCCTCGCCGCGCACGCCCCGGTGCCCGAAGAGGAGCGGCGCGCGTGTCGCCGCCGCGCGCGATGACGCTGCCCGCCCCGTCTCGCGCGCGCTCCTGCGGAAGCGCTGCTCGGCCCAGGTCACCGCGCGGGCTCCCCGTCGAGCTCCTCGGCGACGGCGCGGGCCGCCTCGCGCGCGCGCTCGAGCGCGGAGAGCGGGAAGGACGCCGCGCCGACCGCCGGGTGCCCGCCCCCCTCGTAGCGGCGGCAGATGGGGGCGATGTCGCGATCGCGCGGGACGCCGCACCACGGGTTGTAACCGACCGAGAGCTTGTAGTGCTGCTTCTGCCGGGAGAGCGTGACCGAGTACACGCAGTCCGGGTACATCGCGTACGTCATGAACTTGCCGACCGCCTCGAGCGGCGCGTCGGAGAGGTCGACGAGCACCACGCGGCCGAGCTTCCGCGCGCCGCGCTCGATGCGCGTGACGAACGTCTGCCGCGAGACGGAGAGGGGACGCCAGAGGTCCTGGATGTCCGCCTCGCGCGCCACCTCGCTCACCGGCCGCTCGACGAGGCGGGGCACCACGGAGGCGAGGAACGGCCCGTCCCCGTGGTGCTCCACCACGGAGGCGAGCTGCATGATCGGCTCTTCCCGGCTCACGGCGGCCTCGGCCGAGGGGAAGCGCGCGGTGTCGATGAGGTCGGCCCACCGGATGAGCTCATCGGCGCCGGACATCTCGACGCCGAAGTGATCGCGGGCGACGTCCGCGATGAGCTTCGTGCACGAGCCGTAGGCGGCGTCGTAGAAGACCTGAGGCCCGTCGCCCGCGGCCTTCGCGCGCGACGCGCCGGCGAGCGCCGCGTCGCGCTCCTCGTCCGAGCCGAACCCGGTGACGTGGTGGTCGAAGTACCACGTCAGCTTCTTCGTCGGCGTGTAGCGGAAGTCGAGGATCGCGTTCTCGTCGCCGTCGAGCCACGAAGGCGGGATCATCGTCATGCCCGGGCCGTACCCGCAGGAGCGGTACCGCAGCGCGAGCGGCTCGCCGGGGCGGAGCGCCTGCATCAGGCGGGTGAACAGCGCCGCGCTCGCCATGCCGTCGAAGCAGTGACCATGCGTCGCGACGACGATGTCCCTGGGTTTCATCGGGCGAGTGGGTAGCACGACCCACGGCCGGCCGCTCGCAGGCCGAGCGCGGCGCGGCGGTTCTGGTAGGCTCCGCGCGGTGCGGCGCGCTCTCGCTCTCGTCGAACTGCGTCCGTTCGGGCCGGCGCGCCGCCTGCTCGCTACGTCGCTCGCGCTCGCCGTGTCGGCGTGCGGCGGAGGCCGCGCCGAGGTCCTGCGCCCTAGCCCGCCGCCTCCGCCGGCCTCCTCGCCCGCGCCCGACACGCCGCGGAACCCGCCGCCTCCGCGCGACGCGCCCGAGCCGGACCCGGAGGCGTCGCGCCTGTTCCTGAGCCGCGCGGCGGAGCAGCGGCCCGCGGCGAGCGCCCCGGTGCCGCGCGTGACGGCGCTCGCGCTCGCCAACACCGCGCGCGGGGAGGCGAGGGGCATGGCGCCCCTCGGCGACGTCGTGTCGCTCGCGCTCGCGGAAGGGGAGAGCGCCGCGATCCCCGTGCGCGTCCCGCGCGGCGTTGACGAGTGCGCGGTGTTCATCGCGCAGGGCGGGCTCGGCGTGATCGAGGTCGACCTCTTCGTCACGAAGGGCGCGCCGCCCGCGCTCGAGATCGTCGCCCAGGACGCGGACCGCGGGCCGATCGCGGTGATCGGCGGCCGGGGAGCGTGCCTCTCGGTGCCCGGCGCCGCGCCGCCCGCCGTGGAGCTCCACGCGCAGGTGCGGCGCGGCGCGGGCGTCGTGCTCGTCCAGGGCTTCCGGGGCCCGCGCCCGGCCCCGCCGCCCGGCGCCGCGCCGCCCGGCGCGACCCCGCCTGACACGGCGCCGCCGAGCGCCGCGCGTCGCGCGCCGCCCCGGTAGCGCGGCGACCGCGCCGGGCGCGTGCGGCCGCGCGCTCGTCATGCCGCGGTCCTGGTCCTCATTTCGCGCAACTCGTCCCGGGCGTCGGTCGACAGGCCGCGTATGGCGTCGATCGAGATCCAGCCCGCAGATCCCTCCTACCCCGCGCAGCTCTGGGCCCTCGTGACGGAGACCGAGGCCGCGCCGCCGACGCTCTATCTCCGCGGCGCGCTCCCGGCGTGCCCGGGCGTCGCGATCGTCGGGACGCGCGCCGCGAGCGACGAGGCGCTCCGGTTCACCCGCGCGCTCGCCGCGGCGCTCGGCGAGGCGGGCTTCTCGATCTGGTCGGGCGGCGCGCGCGGCGTCGACGCGGCCGCGCACGAGGGCGCGCTCGACGCGCGCGCGCCGACGGTCGTCGTCGGCGGCGGCGGCCACGCGCACCCGTACCCGCGCGAGCACGCGGCGCTGTTCGCGCGCGTCCTCGCCGCGGGCGGCGCGCTGCTCGCGCGCGTCCCCGACGACACGCCGCCGCTGCCGGCGCTGTTCCTCCAGCGCAACGCGGTCCTCGCCGCGCTCACGCTCGCGACCGTCGTGGTCGAGGCGGGGGTCGAGAGCGGCGCCCGCTCCGCCGCCGCCGCGGCCCGCCGCCTCGGCCGCCACCTCTGCGTCGTCCCCCACGCCCCGTGGAGCCCGCGCGGCGTGGGCTGCGCGCTGGAGCTCGTCTCCGGCGCGCGCCCCATCACGCGCGCGGCCGACGTCATCGACGTCCTCGGCGGGCAGGCGCCGCCGCCCCGCCGGCGGGCGCGGCGCTCGGCGCGCAGCAGATCGCCCGGCGGGGGCACGCTGCCGCTCCCGGAGGCCGCCCTCGGGGCGCGGACGGGCGTTTTGCCCGAGGAAAATGGGCCACCGCCTTCGATGAGCGCGGCCGAGCGCGCGGTCCTCGACGCCCTGGACGCCCGGCCGGCGCACGTGGATGAGGTCTGCGAGAGGACGGGGCTTCCGCCCAGACGCGCCGTGGAGGCACTCTTGACGTTGACGCTCCAGGCCGTAGTAGTAGAGGGGCCCGCCGGGTTGTTTCGGCGGGCTCTTCGTTGAAGGGGCGCGCCGGCTCACCCTGCCCAGTGCGGTTTCGGGTGGCCGCCTCCTCGCGGGGGGGCCTCCCTCGCACCGAAGGGCGCCCTTCAATCCTCACAAGCCCGATCTCGTTGCTCAGAAGGTGGTGATGGCCAAGACGCTCGTCATCGTGGAGTCGCCGGCGAAGGCGAAGACCATCAAGAAATATCTCGGCAACGGGTACGAGGTGTTCGCCTCGAAGGGGCACGTCAAGGACCTGCCCAAGAAGCAGAACGCCGTCGACGTACAGAACGATTTTGCCGAGACCTACGAGGTCATCGAGGGCAAGGAGAAGGTCCTGGAGGAGCTGAAGTCCGCCGCGAAGAAGGCGGACGAGGTGCTCCTGGCGACCGACCCCGATCGCGAAGGGGAGGCGATCGCGTTCCACATCTCGGAGGAGATCAAGAACCCGAAGCTGAAGGTGGCGCGGGTCGAGTTCCACGAGATCACGAAGAAGGGGGTCGACCACGGCGTCCACAACCCCCGCAAGCTCGACGAGAACCTGTACGACGCGCAGCGGGCGCGGCGCGTGCTCGACCGCATCGTCGGCTACGACGTCTCGGCGCTCGTGTGGTCGAAGCTCGCGTTCGGCCTGTCGGCTGGGCGGGTGCAGTCGGTCGCGCTGCGGCTCATCGTGGACCGCGAGCGCGAGGTCGAGGCGTTCGTCCCGGAGGAGTACTGGAACATCGCGGTCGGCCTCGGCGCGGCGAGCCCGCCGCAGCGCGCCCCGTTCGTCGCGAAGCTCGCCTCCGCCGACGGCAAGAAGCTCGAGGTGACGAACGGCGAGGTCGCTGGGAAGGTCCGCGCCGACCTCGAGACCGCCCGCTACCGGGTGGCGAAGGTCGTGCGGCGCGAGCAGAAGCGCAACCCGCCCGCGCCGTACACCACCTCGAAGCTCCAGCAGGACGCGACGAACTACCTGCACTTCGGCGCCAAGCGGACGATGCAGATCGCCCAGGCGCTCTACGAGGGCATCGACCTCAAGCGCGACGGCGGCCCGGTCGGCCTCATCACGTACATGCGTACCGACTCGACGCGCGTCAGCGACGACGCGGTCGCCGAGGTGCGGGGCGTGGTCGCGAAGCGGTACGGCAAGGAGTTCGTCCCCGAGCGCCCGAACGTCTTCAAGTCGAAGAAGAACGCGCAGGACGCGCACGAGGCGATCCGGCCGACGAGCGTCGAGATCCACCCGGACTCGATCAAGAAGCACCTCAAGGACGAGCAGTACAAGCTGTACAAGCTCATCTGGAACCGCTTCGTCGCCTCGCAGATGACCCCGGCCGTCTACGACCGCACGACGGTCGAGATCGACGTCGCGCCGACGCTCGCGGCGCCCGCGTACCGGAGCTACCTCGCCCGGGCGACCGGGCGGATCCTCAAGTTCGCCGGCTGGCTGCAGGTGACCGAGGGCCAGCAGGAGTTCGCCGGCGAGGAGGAGAGCGCAGGCGCCGCCGCGGACGGCGGCGCCGCAGCGCCGGCGCCCGAGGCGACCGCCGCCGAGGCGGAGCGCGCGGCGCCGGGGCCGTCGGCCGAAGAGGACTCGGAGGCGCTCCTGCCCGACATGAAGGAGGGCGAGGCGCTCTCCGTGTCGCCCCCGGGCGTCATCACCGACCAGAAGTTCACGCAGCCGCCGCCCCGCTACAACGAGGGCTCGCTCGTGCGCGAGCTGGAGAAGCGCGGCATCGGCCGCCCGTCGACGTACGCCGAGATCATCAGCAAGGTGCAGCAGCGCGCGTACGTCGAGAAGCGGGACGGCGGCGCGTTCCAGCCGACGCTCCTCGGGAAGTTCGTGGTCGACGGCCTCGTCCGGTCGAACCTCGACATCATGGATCCGAACTTCACGGCGCAGATGGAGGAGGAGCTCGACGCCGTCGGCGCCGGCAGCCTGAAGCGCGAGCAGCTGCTCAAGAGCTTCTACAAGAAGTTCAGGGAGCAGCTCGACAAGTCGAAGAAGCTCGCGCCGTGGAAGCCCGAGGCCGAGAAGACCGACATCGTCTGCGACGAGTGCGGGTCGATGATGCTCAAGAAGTGGGGCAAGAACGGCTGGTTCTTGAGCTGCGAGCGCTACCCGAAGTGCAAGGCGACGCGCGACCTGTCCGACGCGCGGGGGACCGCCGCCGTCCGCGAGACCGACATCTCGTGCGACAAGTGCGGGAAGCCGATGATCATCAAGACGGGCCGCTTCGGCGACTTCCTGTCGTGCACCGGGTACCCGGCCTGCAAGAACACGCGCCCGGTCCCGCTCGGCGTCGCGTGCCCGAGCTGCGGCGGCGATCTCATCGAGATCCGGCCGCGCAAGAAGGGCGGGCGCACCTTCTACGGCTGCTCCAACTGGAACGCCGAGCAGAAGTGCGAGTTCAAGCTCTGGCAGAAGCCGGTGCCGGTCCCGTGCCCGCAGTGCGGCGCGAAGTTCGTCACCCGCACCGCCGGCAAGAAGGCGATGCTCGTCTGCGCGACGAAGGACTGCGGCTTCAAGCAGGAGATCGTCGAGGGGGAAGGGGAGGACGGCGCCGCCGACGGCGCCGCCACCCCGGACGCCGCGGCGGTCGTCGCGAGCGCCGCCCCGGCGCCGGCCGCCCGGCCCGCGCCGGCGGAGCCCACGCCAGCCGGCAGGCCCGAGGCCGCGCCAGAGGGCGCTGGTGCGGCCCAGGGGGCCGCCGAAAAGCCCGCGCGGGCCGTGCGCGCCCGCCGCACGGCGAGCTAAGAAGCCCGCGAGACCCCCCACCCTGGTGAGCTGTATGAACGGAGCGGAGAGCCCGCACGACGTCGTCGTCGTCGGAGGCGGCCTGGCCGGTTGCGAGGCGGCGTACCAGCTCGCGCAGCGCGGGCTGCGCGTGCGCCTCGTCGAGATGAAACCTCACAGGCGCACGCCTGCGCAGACGAGCGATCGGCTGGCCGAGCTCGTGTGCTCGAACTCGCTGCGCGGCGCCGCGCTGAGCAACGCGGTGGGGCTCCTCAAGGAAGAGCTCCGGCGCGTGGGCTCGCTCGCCTTGCGGTGCGCCGACGAGACCTCGGTGCCGGCCGGCGGCGCGCTGGCGGTCGACCGCGAGCGGTTCGCCGAGGCGATGACGCGGGCGATCGAGGCCCACCCCCGGATCACCGTCGAGCACCGGGAGGTGACGGAGATCCCCGCCGAGCGGCCCGTGATCCTCGCGACGGGGCCGCTCACCTCCGACGCCCTCGCGGCGAGCCTCGCCGCGGCCGTCGGCGCCGAGCACCTCGCCTACTACGACGCGATCGCGCCGATCGTCAGCGCCGACTCGATCGACTGGTCGCGCGTGTGGAAGCAGTCGCGCTACGGCAAGGGGGGCGCGGTCCGCGGCGACCGGGCCGCGCAGCGGGAGCAAACCGCGCAGCCGGAGCGGGCCGCGCCGCCGGAGGACGCGGCCGAGCGCCGCGACGACGCCGAGGCCGGCGACGAGGCGTACGTGAACTGCCCCTTCGACGAGGCGCAGTACAAGGCGTTCGTCCAGGCCCTCGTCGCGTCGGAGAAGGTGGAGGCCCGCGCCTTCGAGGAGGTGCGCTACTTCGAGGGGTGCCTGCCCTGCGAGGTGATGGCGGCGCGCGGCGAGCAGACGCTCGCGTTCGGGCCGATGAAGCCGGTGGGGCTCACCGATCCGCGCACAGGCCGGCGCCCCTACGCGGTGCTCCAGCTGCGCCCGGAGGACGAGGCGGCGACGGCGTACAACCTCGTCGGCTTCCAGACGCGTATGAAGTACGCCGAGCAGCTGCGGGTGTTCCGGATGGTGCCCGGCCTCGAGGAGGCCGAGTTCCTCCGCATGGGCTCCGTGCACCGCAACACCTTCGTCGACGCGCCGGCGCTCCTCGGCCCCGCGATGGAGCTCCGCGCGCTGCCGGGCGTGCACCTGGCCGGCCAGATCGCGGGCGTCGAGGGCTACGTGGAGAGCGCCGCGGCGGGGTTCTTGTGTGCGATCCTCCTCGCGCAGCAGCTGCGGAACGAGCCGCTCCGGCCGCCGCCGCCCACGACGGCGCTCGGCGGCATCCTCACGCACCTCGGCCGGAAGCAGCCCACGTATCAGCCGTCCAACATCACCTGGGCGCACATCGCGCCGCTCGATCCGGCGCACGGCAAGCTGCGCAAGCGCGCCCGCTACGAGGTGATGGCCGAGCGCGCCCTCCGCGACCTCGACGCGTGGTGGGCCGCGGGCTGACGGCGGCTCGCCGCGCTCCCGCATGGCGCGCGGCGCGCCAATCGTGCGCTGGCTGCCCGCAGCGCGCCGGCTTGGATAGCCTGGCGGTGGTGCGCCGCGCGCGCGCTCCCGAGAGCCCGCCCGCGCGGACCCGCGCCCATGGAGGTAGCCGATGAAACTTCGCTTGTTCGCGCTCCTTGCGCTCGCCGTTCCTTCCGCGACGCTCCTGTCGCCGCGCGAGGCGCTCGCCTGCGGCGGGTGCTTCGCCCCGCCCACCGAGACGACGGTCGTCAACGCGCACCGGATGGTGCTCTCCGTGTCGCCCGTCCAGTCGGTGCTCTGGGATCAGATCCAGTACTCCGGCGATCCCAGCGCGTTCGGGTGGGTGCTCCCGGTGAAGCGCGGGGCGTTCCTCGAGGTCGGCTCGGACGCCTGGTTCGAGACGCTCGACGCGGCCACGTCGGTGCGCATCACCGCGCCGAGCTCCACCTGCGCCCGCAGCGGCGGGGGCTGCGGCGCGGCCCTCGGCTCCGCGGACTCGGCGGGGGTGGCGTTCGGCGGCGATGACGTCACCGTGCTCCACCGCGGCACCGTCGGCCCGTACACCACCGTGACGCTCGCCACCGATACGCCCGGCGCGCTGAACGCGTGGTTCGACGAGAACGGCTTCAACGTCGATGCGTCGACGCGGCCGATCCTCGACGCCTATGTCGACGAGGGCTTCGACTTCATCGCCATCAGGCTCGAGCCGGGCAAGGACGTGAAGGAGATGACGCCGGTGCGGGTCGTCACGCCGGGGGCGAACCCCGCGCTCCCGCTCCGGATGGTCGCCGCCGGGACGGGCGCGAACGTCGCGATCACCCTCTTCACCATCAGCGAGGCGCGGCTCGCCCCCGAGGGGTTCGCGGCCGCGGCCGTCCCCATCGACCTCCTCGCGTGGGACTTCGCCTCGCAGGAGTCGAACTACGGCGTGCTCCGCGAGAAGGCGATCGCGGCGGCCGACGGCGGCCGCGCGTTCCTCACCGCCTACGCGCAGCAGGGCTCGCTGTTCTCGCCCGTGTCGAGCCCCGCGGCGCCGTTCGGCGTGCGCTACACAACGAGCGGCTCGACCACCCCGGTCGACACGATCGCCGCCGCGTTCGCCCAGCAGGGGCTCGCCAACGGCGAGACCGGCGAGGTCCCGGACGCCGCGTGCGCCGTGCGCTTCGCCGAGATCGCGACCGAGAGCCGCGCCGTGGCGAACCCGTGCCCGGCCGGCGTCCCGCTGTCGGATCCGAGCTGCGGGGAGGTCGCCGCCGATCAGATCGACGCGCGCGAGCTCGCGTGCGGGGCGCTCGACGACCTCGCGATCGCGATGGTCGGCCTGCACCCGAAGGACGTCTGGCTGACGCGTCTCGAGGCGAACCTGCCGCGCGCCGCGCTCGACACGGACCTCGTCCTGAGCCCCGCGCCGCAGGAGCGGGTCGACAACTGGCTGCGCGCCCGCGTCAGCGTCCACGCCGACGTGCTCTGCGGCGCGGCGACCCCGGTCCTCGACGGCGATCGCCCCTCGCGGACCCGCGGGCAGGGCACGCTCGTGGGCATGACGCTCGGCGCCCTCGCCCTCGCGGCGGCGATCGCCCGACGCGGCGCGCGCCGCCTCGCCTCCCGCCCGGCCTGACCGCCGCTCACACGCCTTCGTCCCGCATCCTGGCCCGGGCGACGGGCAGAGCGTGGCCCTGCTCCGGGACGATGGTGAGGGCGCCGTCCGCCTCCAGGATGGCCCATCGCACCTGGGAGAGGTGCTCCAGCCCGCTCTTGTGCATCTCGGACAGGATCTCCTCCGGCTGGATCCGCTCGCGATTGCACGCCTCCACCGTGGGCGAGCCGTCGATGACCTCGGACGCCTTCGGGAAGAGGTGCGTCAGGAGGGACGTCAGGAACACGAGCACGAGGACGGTGGACACGCCCGCGAGCGCGTTCGCGAGCGACGCCTCGCGGACGAGGGCCTGAGAGACGATCTCCGGGATCAGCATGAGCGTGACGAGCTCGAACGGCGACATCGAGCTGAGCTCGCGCTTGCCGAGCACGCGGAACGCGGCGGCGAGGAACACATAAACGAAGGCGACGCGGGCGACGGTCTCCATGGTGATCTCAGGGGAAGATGAACGTGCGGAGCGGCACGTGGACGCCGCGCTCCCCACCGCACGACAGGGTCGCGTCGCCCGAGGCGAGCCAGCTGCGCTCGCCGCGGAGCTCGACGTCGATCCGGCGGCGCTCGCCGGGCGCGAGGTCGCCCAGCGCGAAGCGCCCGAACGCCGCCTCTGCAGGCGTGGTGTGGTGCTCCTCGAAGCTGTCCAGGTACGCCTCGTCGATCGTGAGCGCGGCCGCCCGGCAGGGCTCGCCCGCCGTGTTCTCCACGTCGAACGTGACCCGCTCCATGTCGCGGAAGCGCATCCGCTCGGGGTAGGCGACGCGCAGGGTGAGCCCCTGCGCCGTCGCCTCGCGCGTCTCCAGCGCGTGCATGAACAAGGCGCTCGCGGCCACGCAGCCGAGCGCGAGCGCGCCGATCGCGTGCAGGGGATCCAGGGCGAGCCGGCGCCGCAGCGGCGGCGCGGACGGCGGTGTGGGCTCGGGCTCGGACGGCGCCCTGCGCGACCTGGTGCGCGTCCGGGCGGGCCGATGGGCGGAGAGGTCGCGGGCGGCGGGGATCATCGCGCCCACGCCGTTCAAGACTGGTGCCGCGGCCCGCCCGCGCACGCGCGGCCCGCTCGCGCACGCGCGGCCAGCTCGCGAGGGCGGCCGCTGCGCCGGAGAGGCCGCTTGCCTCGCAGGCGCCGCGGACGGCGCCGTGAGCGTGGCGCTTTGCCACGTCATGAGGCTCCTGTTGCTGACTTCCCCGCGCGATCGCGCCTTGGCAATGTGGCACACGGGCTGCTTGAGCCACGGCGGTGAGGGCGCGCGGGCCGCTGTGGCAATCGAGCTGCAGCCGCCCGGCGTTCGGGACTCGACATGACCTGCTCGGCGCCGACGTTTCCAGGCTCCAGGGCGGACTCCAGCACCGGTCGCGCTGCGGCAGGGGGCGCTCTCCACACGACGCGCCTCCTCCCCGGGATGAAATGGGTGCTCGAGTCGCTCCTCGATGACATCGCGCTCGCCCGGGAGCGGATATGGATCTCCACGTACATCTACCGCAACGATCTCATGGGTCGTCGCTTCGCCGACGCCTTCGCGAGCGCCGCGCGGCGCGGCGTGGATGTCCGGCTCCTGTACGACGCGCTCGGCAGCCACACGACGCCGGCGGCGTTCTTCGAGGACATGCGGGCTCGCGGCATCCGCGCCCGCGCCTACAGGCCGCTGGGCGCCGTGCTCCGCGGGGGCGCCCTGTTCCCGCGGGAGCACTCGCGCATCGTGGTGATCGACGGCGCCGGGTACGTCGGCGGCGCCGCGTGGGCCGACGAGTGGCTGCCGCGCGACGAGGGCGGCGACGGCTGGCACGAGGTCTGTAGCCGGGTGATGGGGCCCTGCGTGACCGACATGGCGCGGGCGTTCGAGTGCCGCTGGATGCTCGCCGACGAGGTCGCGGGGCGCTCCTTCGATTACTGGACGGGCGGCGTCTACGGCGACGTGGAGTTCATCACCGACGCGCCCGCGCCGCCCGCGGTCATCTACGAGCGCCACCTCGCGCGGGTGCGCGCGGCGAGGCGGCGGGTGTGGATCGAGAACGCGTACTTCTGCCCTCCGCGCGGGCTCGAGCGCGAGCTCATCGACGCCGCGCGCCGCGGGATCGACGTGAAGATCATCGTGCCGCGCGACTCCGACCTCCCGGCCATCCGCCACGCGAGCCTCGCGCGGTACACGTCATGGCTGGAGAACGGGCTCCAGATCCACGAGTTCCTCCCGTCGATGCTCCACGCGAAGTTCGCTGTGATCGACGACGACTGGGCGACGGTGGGGACCTTCAACGCGAACTCGACGAGCCTGAGGTGGGTGAGCGAGGCGAACCTCATCGTCAAGCAGCCCGCCTTCGTGAGGGACGCGGCCCGCCTGTTCGAGCAGGACCTCGGGCGGAGCGAGGCTGTACGCCTCGACAACCTGCCCAGGCAGGGCCTCTTCGCGCAGGCGCGCAACGCGCTGTGGAGCTTCGGCCTCGACCTGGTGGAGCCTCGCTATGCGGGCGCGCCCCACGAGGCCGAGCGCGAGGGCGGGTTTCTGCGGGCGCTCGGCGTCTAGAGCGCCCATCTCATCGATCAACCGAGAGAGGAACCGCCAGGCGCGCCAAGGACGCCAAGGACGCCAAGAAGATCATAAAAATCTTGGCGTCCTTGGCGTGCTTGGCGGTTCGAAATTCTGCCCTATTCAGGCGGTTTCAATCGGTATCCGGGCCGCTACGGCGCCGCTGGAGCGCTCGAGGAGCCCTCCGCTGCGCCGGCATCCGCGGCCGGCGGCCCCTCCTCGGTGGTCGCCGGACGGTGGACGCCCGGCTCCTTCTCGGCCGTCCCGGCGTCATCGTAGACGTCCACGGCGCTCGTGGGCGCCTCGGCGGCCGGCGGGCAGGCCGCTTCCCCGCCTTCCCGGCCTTCGCCAGCCGGACAGGCGGCGCTCCCTGACGCCTGCGCCGCGCCGGCGGCGACCGGCTGCGCAGTCGAGGCCGGCGCCTCCGCGCCCGCGCTGGGGCCGGACGACCCGGGCGGCGCGCTCGCCGCTGGCGCCGTCGGCTTCCCGGTCGCGGCCGGCGCGCTCGCCGCCGGCGCCGCGATCGCAGCCCGCGCGGCGGCCGTGGCCGGCGCCTGAGGCGCGGGGACCGGGGCCTTCAGCGCGCGCGCCGGGCGCGGCGTCGTGGGCCCGGCCGGCGGCGCCGCGCTCCCGTGCGCCACGCCGGCCGGACCGGAGCTCGCCTCGATCGGCGGTCGCGCCGGAGACGGCGCCGCGGCGATCATCGCCACGGGCTGGACCGGCGGCGCCGGCGCCGACTCGCCCGCGCGATCCGCCGTGCCCAGCGCGACGCTCCACACCGCCGCTCCCGCCAGGGCCACGAGCCCGGCCGCCGCGACGCCGCGGAGCGGAAAGCGCTCCCGCCACGACGACCGCGGCGACGGAGACGCCGCCCCCGGCAGATTCACCATCGCGGTCGCCTCGGACCACGCGCGCTCCCCGCTCTCCTCGATCCCCTTGCGCTCCGCCACCCCGGGCGCGCCGTGACCCGCCGCCGCCCCCGGCGCGCCGTGACCCGCCGCGGCCGTCGCGGGCAGCTGGAGCTCCAGGGAGTCGTCCGCGCGGCGCGAGTGCAGCGTCGGCGCGGAGCTCACCGCATTCAGCCGCGGCGACGGCGACGGGACCTGGCTGGCCCGCTCGTCCAGCCATTGCGCGCGGAGCGACGCGCCGCTCACGTCCTCCGAGACTCCCCTCGAGACAAGCCACGTCGCGAGCGCGCTGCCCAGCTCGCGCATGCTCCCCCAGCGATCCGCCGGATCCTTGCGCAGCCCGCGCTCGATGATCGACCACAGCGCCGGATCCGAGCCGCACCGCTCGACGAGCGAGCGCACCGGATCCTGGACGATCGCGCGCAGCGTCCCGAACCCGTGCTCCCCGGCATACGGCGTCTCGCCCGCGATCGCCTCGTACAGCATCGTGCAGAGCGCCCAGATGTCCGCGCGATGATCGATGTGGCCTTGCCCGAGCGCCTGCTCCGGCGGCATGTACTGCGGAGTCCCGATCACGGCCGCGCCCGTCGATCCGGACTCGGGCTCGGTCCACGTCACCTTCGCGATCCCGAAATCGACGACCTTGGGCCTTATCCGCCCGTCGCCCTGATTCGCGAGCATCACGTTGTCCGGCTTGAGATCCCGGTGGACGACGCCCCGCTCGTGGGCCGCGTGCATCGCGCTCGCGACCGGCAGCAGGATCGCGAGCGCCACCTCGGGGGCGAGCCGGTGCTCGCGGCAGAGCACGTCCCGGAGGGCCTCGCCCTCCAGGAGCTCCATCACGATGTACGGGGTGCCGCCCGCGGTCTTGCCGAGATCGAAGACACGCACGATCCCGGGGTGGCTGAGCTTCGCCGCGGCCCGCGCCTCGCGCAGCAGGCGCTCGGCGATCGCGGGAGAGCGCATCTCCGGCCGCAGCACCTTGATGGCCACATTGGCCTCGAGCGCCGTGTTCGTGGCGACCCAGACAGACCCCATCGCGCCCTCTCCCGCTTTGCGGAGGAGCTGGTACTTCTCGCCCACCACCGTGCCCACCTCGAAGCATTCCCCTGAGGTGTGCTCGAACGCCTGGGTCATGTTGCTCGACATGCGCTCTCCTGCCGTCTGCTCTGGCCATCCGCCGCTCGCCACGCGACGGCACGCGCCGAGTCTGGAGCATCGCGTGTGCCAGGCGATCCGCTCGGGGAGCTCCTGAAACCCTGCACGGGCGCGTCAGCGGCAGCGCGCCTCAGCGAGGCAAGTTGCCACGTGCCTTCCGCCTTCCCGCGACCGCTCAGATGAAGCTGTCGTAAGGGCGCCGCTGCGAGCTCTCGCTCCGGACGTCCTCGGCGCCGGCATACTCGAGGATCAATTCCAGGATCTCTGCGTCTCGCTCGGAGGAAGCATTTACGCCCACGAGGATCGCGCCTTGTCGTAGGCCACTGTCGTAGATGCTCGCCCGGTGCTCGGGAATGCCGGCGCCGACGAGCGCGTCGACGAGCCCGCCGGCCGCGCCGCCCGCGCCAGCTCCGGCGAGCGCGGCCTCGATGGGCCCCGCCGCCACGAGCCCCAGGCCAGGGAACACCGCGCCCGCGCCGAGCACCACGAGCGCGGTCGAGGCCGCCCCCGCCGCCCCGCCGACGTCCGCCGCCGCGCCCGCGGTTCCGTCCACCGCGCGATGATCGCGCCCCGCGCTCATGACAAGGCTGATGGCGTCACGCGTGTATCCGCAGCTCATCACGCGCTCAACCGACCTCTCGGCGTCCGACCACGTCCTGACAAGACCGGTCACCAGCTTCGGCCTCACCTACAGCTCCTTTCCCGATGAACGTCCTCGCGCGCGCGCCCTGGCTGTATTCTGGAAACCCACATCGCCACAGCAGGTGACAGCAGGCGGCATGCCAAATGAAAATGCGGAAAATGCTCGGCGCTCCGCGCAGCCGATCGCCCGTGAGCCGCGCAAGAGCTTGCGCAGGTGCGCCACACTGAGGCGTCGTTGCAGCGCAGACGAAACCGCCGGGCGTGCTCGGGGGCGATCGCGGGGCGTGGTGTGGAGAGCGGCTGTGACGGGAGATGATGCGAGCTCAGCGATGCAGCCAGATGCGGAGCTGCGCCAGCAGCTGCTCCGTGTCGACCGGCTTCGAGGTGTAGTCGGTCGCGCCCGCCTCCAGGCACTTCTCCCGGTCGCCTTTCATCGCCCTCGCCGTGACGGCGATGATCGGTAGCGTCTGGAATGCCGGCTGTTTGCGGATTGCGCGGATCGTGTCGTATCCGTCCATCTCCGGCATCATGATGTCCATGAGCACGACGTCGATCCCGCTCGTGCTCCCCAGGAGCTCGATGGCGGCCTTCCCCGTGTCGGCGGTGAGGGTGGTCATCCCGTAGCTCTCGAGGACGGTCTTCAGCGCATAGATGTTGCGGAAATCGTCGTCGACGATCAGCGCACACTTGCCGGCGAGCGCGGCGGTCGACTCGTGGAGCTGCTCCACGATGAGCCGCGTCGGCTCGGGCAGATCCGAGAGCCGGCGGTGCAGCGCGAGCGTAATCTCGTCGAGCAGGCGCTCTCTCGACTGGACATGCTTCACTGGCAGCTTCTGCGCCAGCCGGGAGAGCTGCGCCTCGTCGTCCCCGGCGACGCCGGCCGGCGCGTGCACGATGGCCGTGAGATCCGCGAAGCGCCCCGCGCGATCGAGGCGCTCGATGAGCTCGAGGCCGGGCATGTCCGGCAGGCGCAGGTCGATCACGATCGCGTCGAACGCCTCGCGATCGAGCGCGTCGAGCGCCTCCTGGGCCGTCGCCGCGCTGGCGACAGTGACCGCCTCGTCCCCGAGCAGCTCGGTCACCGGGGCGAAGGAGGCCTCGTCCGGCGCGACGACGAGCATCCGGCGCCGCGGCGAGCCGATCAGCCCGGCGAGCCGCGCGAACGCCTCGTCGAGCGCCGTCCTGCTGCTGAGCGGCTTGTTGAGCAGGCCCACCGCGCCCATCCGCCGCGCGCGGCTCCGCTCCTCCTCCGTCTCTGTCGTGATCACCTGGACCGGGATGTGCCGCGCCGAGAGATCGCGCTTCAGGCAGTCGAGCACGCGCCACCCGTCGACGTCGGGCATGTTGATGTCCAGCGTGATCGCCGCGGGCTGGATCTCTCGCACCAGCGAGAGCGCGGTCGCGCTGCGGAGCGCGACGACCGCCTTGAAGCCGTGCTCCCGCGCCACATCCACGAGGAAGCGGGCGAACACGGTGTCGTTCTCCACGATCAGGATCGCGCGGTCGCCGGGGCGGACGCTCTCGCTGTCGTCGATGATCTGGACGTCCGCGCTCGCGGACGTGCGATCCGACGGCCGGCTGCTGTGGACGGCATCCTCGATGGACGGCGGCGCGTCGAGGACGTGAGTCGGCTGCCGCCGCGCCGCCCGCACGGGCCGGAAGGTGCGCGGCAGGTAGAGCGTGAACGTGCTGCCGCGGCCCGGCGCGCTGATCAGCGTGAGATCGCCGCCGAGCATCCCCGCGATCTCCCGGCTGATCGCGAGCCCGAGCCCGGTGCCGCCGTACTTGCGGCTCGTGCTCCCGTCCGCCTGCTGGAACGCCTCGAAGACGATCTGCTGCTTGTCCGGCGCGATCCCGATCCCTGTGTCATGGACGGAGAGGGCGATGACCACATCGGCCCGGCTGAGCACTTCGTTCTCACGGCTCCAGCCGCCGCGAGCCACTGTCACCTCCAGGACCACCTTGCCGCGCTCGGTGAACTTGAAGGCGTTGGAGAGCAGGTTCTTGATCACCTGCTGGAGCCGCTTCGCGTCGGTGAACATCGACGTCGGCAGCGTCGACGAGAAGGAGAGCTCGAAATCGAGCTTCTTCGCCTCGGCGACGTGCCGGAACGTGCGGCGCACGTAGTCCGAGAGGTCCGTGAAGCTGATCTCTCCGACGTCGACAACGACGGTGCCCGACTCGATCTTCGTGAGATCGAGGATGTCGTTGATGAGCCCCAGGAGATCGGTGCCTGACGCGTGGATCGTCTTCGCGTACTCGACCTGCCTCGCGGTGAGGTTCTGGTCGTTGTTCCTGGAGAGCTGGTCCGACAGGATGAGGAGGCTGTTCAGCGGGGTCCTGAGCTCATGGGACATGTTGGCCATGAACTCCGACTTGTACTTGGACGTGAGGGCGAGCTGGCGCGCCTTCTCCTCCAGGGCCTGGCGGGCCTGCTCGACCTCGTGGTTCTTCCGCTCGACCTCCACGTTCTGCTCCGCCAGGAGGCGCGCCTTCTCGCCGAGCGCGGCGTTCGTCTCCTGGAGCTCCTCCTGCTGGCTCTGGAGCTCGCGCGCCAGCGACTGGGACTGCTTGAGCAGGTCCTCGGTGCGCATGTTGGCCTCGATCGTGTTGAGCACGATGCCGATCGACTCGGTGAGCTGGTCGAGGAACGCCTGGTGGGTCGGGCTGAAGCGCTCGAGCGACGCGAGCTCGATGACGGCCTTCACCTGCCCCTCGAAGAGCACGGGCATCACGATGATGTTGACCGGGGGCGCGTCGCCGAGGCCGCTCGTGATCGTGATGTAATCGGGGGGCGCGTTGACGAGGAGGATCTTCTCCTTCTCGAGCGCGCACTGCCCGACGAGCCCCTCGCCCAGCTTGAACTGGTTGTCGACGTGCTTGCGCTCCTTGAACGCGTAGCTCGCGAGCAGCTTCAGGACGGGCTCCTCGCGGGAGGCATCCATGATGTAAAAGACGCCCTGCTGCGCCGTGACGACGGTGGCGAGCTCGGACAGGATCCTCCGGCCGACGGTGAGCAGATCCTTCTGCCCCTGGAGCATGCGCGAGAACTTGGCGAGGTTGCTCTTGAGCCAGTCCGTCTCGCTGTTCTTCAGCGTCGTGTCCTTGAGGTTCCGGATCATCTCATTGATGTTGTCCTTCAGCGCGGCGACCTCGCCCTGCGCCTCGACCTTGATGGACCGGGTGAGATCGCCCTTGGTCACGGCGGTGGCGACCTCGGCGATGGCGCGCACCTGCGTGGTGAGGTTCGCCGCGAGCTGGTTCACGTTGTCGGTGAGGTCCTTCCACGTGCCGGCCGCGCCGGGCACGCTCGCCTGCCCGCCGAGCTTGCCCTCGACGCCGACCTCGCGCGCCACCGTCGTCACCTGATCCGCGAACGTCGCGAGCGTCTCGATCATGCCGTTGATCGTGTCCGCGAGCGCGGCGATCTCCCCCTTGGCGTCGACGACCAGCTTGCGCTTGAGATCGCCGTTGGCGACCGCGGTCACGACCTTGGCGATGCCGCGCACCTGGTTCGTCAGGTTGCCGGCCATCGAGTTCACGTTGTCGGTGAGGTCCTTCCAGGTGCCCGCGACGCCGCGGACGTCGGCCTGCCCGCCGAGCTTGCCCTCGGTGCCGACCTCGCGGGCGACGCGGGTGACCTCGGAGGCGAAGGAGCGGAGCTGATCGACCATCGTGTTGATGGTGTTCTTGAGCTCCAGGATCTCGCCCTTCACGTCGACCGTGATCTTCTCGGAGAGATCGCCGTTGGCGACGGCGGTGGTGACGGCGGCGATGTTGCGCACCTGGGAGGTGAGGTTGCCGGCCATCGAGTTGACGGAGTCGGTGAGGTCCTTCCAGGTGCCAGCGACGCCGCGGACGTCGGCCTGCCCGCCGAGCTTGCCCTCGGTGCCGACCTCGCGGGCGACGCGGGTGACCTCGGAGGCGAAGGAGTTGAGCTGATCGACCATCGTGTTGATGGTGTTCTTGAGCTCCAGGATCTCGCCCTTGACGTCGACGGTGATCTTCTTCGAGAGGTCGCCCTTGGCCACGGCGGTGGTGACGGTCGCGATGTTGCGCACCTGGGCCGTGAGGTTCGACGCCATCGAGTTGACGGAGTCGGTGAGGTCCTTCCAGGTGCCCGCGACGCCGCGGACGTCGGCCTGCCCGCCGAGCTTTCCCTCGGTGCCGACCTCGCGGGCGACGCGGGTGACCTCGGAGGCGAAGGAGTTGAGCTGGTCCACCATCGTGTTGATGGTATTCTTGAGCTCCAGGATCTCGCCCTTGACGTCGACGGTGATCTTCTTCGAGAGATCGCCGTTGGCGACGGCGGTTGTGACGGCGGCGATGTTGCGCACCTGGGAGGTGAGGTTGCCGGCCATCGAGTTGACGGAGTCGGTGAGGTCCTTCCAGGTGCCAGCGACGCCGCGGACGTCGGCCTGCCCGCCGAGCTTGCCCTCGGTGCCGACCTCGCGGGCGACGCGGGTGACCTCGGAGGCGAAGGAGCGGAGCTGATCGACCATCGTGTTGATGGTGTCCTTGAGCTCGAGGATCTCGCCCTTCACGTCGACGGTGATCTTCTTCGAGAGATCGCCCGTGGCGACGGCGGTGGTGACGGCGGCGATGTTGCGCACCTGGGAGGTGAGGTTGCCGGCCATCGAGTTGACGGAGTCGGTGAGGTCCTTCCAGCTGCCGGCGACGCCGCGGACGTCGGCCTGCCCGCCGAGCTTGCCCTCGGTGCCGACCTCGCGCGCCACGCGGATGACCTCGGAGGCGAAGGAGCCGAGCTGCTCGACCATCGTGTTGACGGTCTTGGCGGTCCGGAGGAACTCGCCGTCGAGCGGCCTGCCGTCCACCTCGAGGGCCATCGTCTGCGAGAGATCGCCCTTGGCCACGGCGCCGATGACGCGCGCCGTCTCGGCGGTGGGGTGGACGAGATCGCCGATCAGCGCGTTGATGCACGCGATCTCGTCGGCCCATGCGCCGCTCACCTCGCCGATGAAGGCGCGCTGGGAGAGCTTGCCCTCCTTGCCCACCGCGCGGCTCAGGCGGGCGAGCTCCTTCGCGAGCTTCTCGTTGCGCTCGACGACATCGTTGAACGTATCGGCGATCTTCCCGTCGAGCCCGAGCCAGTGGACGGGCAGCCGCACCGAGAAATCGCCCTTCTTCAGGCCCGTCAGCGACATCAGCAGCGTCCGACGGTCGAGCTCGTCGCTCTCGAGCGGCGCGGCGGCGCGGGAGCGCTCGGCCGGGCGGGCCTTCCTCGCGCGCGCGGCGCCGTCCTGCAGCCCATTCCCGGACGCGGCCTTCTTGCTCTTGCCATTGCCGGCTCTCGCCTTGCGGGCCGCCTTGTCGAGGTCGCTTCGCTGCTCCATGCCGCTGTTCTCCAGGTCCCGCCTGCAGGCAGGACCGATCGGTCAATAAGAAGGGAAATGAGCGCGCGCCCCGGGCGCGGAGGGGCTCAGGGGCGCTGGAGGCTGTCGGACCCGGTGCCCCGGCGTGATCCCAGGGCGCCGCGCGAGAGGACGGCAGGAGGACAGGCCCACTCGCCTGGACGGCGGACTCATCGGTCGAGGCTGCGCTGGGGCTCCCCGCAGCCGAGGAGCGGGGCCCTCGCTGAAAGGCCGAGAGGCGGCCGTCGGGGGCCCCTCGGGTTCAGGCTTCATGGCACGTCGGCCATGCGCTTCTGCTCCCACCGCGCAGCAGCATGGGCTCGTATTACTAGCAGGCGCTCAGCCGGGCAAGCTTCGCGCCACGCGCGGCACGCAGCGCGCGCGTGCGGCGCGCAAGGCGCGCGCGCGTGCGGCGCGCGGTCGGCGCGCAAGGCGCGCGTGCCAGCGGCGCGCGGTCGGCAGAGCGCGCGCGTGAGGCCGCGGCGGGGCACCGGCGGAAGCGGCCTCCTGCGCTGGCGGGGCGGCCCTCCGAGCCGGCGCCTCAGGCCACGTCGGACTTGGGCGTGCGGCGCCTCGTCGGGAGATCGCTCGGCTTGTTGCGCGGCGTGATGATGCTGTAACGCCCTGCCTCTCCCACCCTCTCATGGACGCCCGACTCCATGGCATCTCTCGCGGTCCTGAGCGGCGGCAGCCATCGCGACACGTTCGCGAGGCACGAGGTGCGCTCGGGAAAGGGAGAGTGGCGGGGGGGCGGCCTCTCCGTCGCTCCGCGGAGCGGCCGCTCCGGCGCCGCGTCGTGCGCCCGCTCTTCGGCGGCTTCATACGGCCGCTCCGGTGGCCCGTCATACGGCCGTTCCGGTGTCCCGTCATACGGCCGCTCCGCGGCGGCGTCGCACGGACGCTCCGGGGTCGCGTTGTGCGTCCGCTCCGAGGGGGACCCGTGCGGCGGTGCGAACGGGGCGGCGCTCTGCGCAGGGAGCGTGCCGGAGGACGCGCGCCGCTTCGCGGTCGTCGCGGCGATCCGGTGCCGGAGATCCTCGACGTGCTTCGCGAGCCGCTCGGTCTCCTGCGTGAGCCGCGTGAAATCCTCCTCGGTGAGCCGAGTGAGATCATCGACCTGGCTTCTGCGCTCTGACATAAACGATCCCTTTGCCGCGTTTCTTCAGCCGATCTCGGCGCGCCGTCGGCTCCGCCGCTCATCGCCGCTCATCGCCTGTCATCGCCGGTGCACACCGCATGCCGCGCCGCTCGGGTCGGTCGCACGCACCCGGCGGGGGTCGAGCGACGCTGGCGCGGATCGCCGCCATGGGGCGCGCCTGCCTCCATCCGTCCTCGCGCGCTCCTGTCGGCGAGCGGCGGAGAACTGGCTGGGCACGCGGGGGAGGGGTCCGCGGCACGCCCTGTGCCGTGGGGACGCCGCACACACGATGGATGAGCCCGGCGCGCCTCGCCCGGTCACGGCCCTCTCCGCCGCTCTCCAGAGCGCGGCGGGGCGCGGCGGGGAGGCCCGTGTCCCCGGGGCTCCAGGCCACGGAGGCGCGCGCGGCGCTGGTGCGCTGGTGAAGGAGTGGACGCATGCAGAACTCGAACTTTGAATCGCTCGGCGCCCGGCTGGGGATCCCGGGGGATGGAGTGTGGCCGTGGGTGATCGTCGCGGCGAGCGTTCCGGTCGGCTTCGGGCTCGCTCGGATCGCCGCGGGCGCCTTCCGGCGCGCCGGTTCGGTCGTCGCGCGACGGACCGCGACGCCGTGGGACGAAAAGACACTCGACGCGGCAATCGGCCCCGTGACCCTTTGTCTCGGGGTCGTCCTGACAGCGGGCCTCGCCAAGCTCACCCGGCTCGGCCAGGGCCTCGTGACGGATCTGCGCTCGCTCCTCTCGGCGCTGTTCATCGGCGGGGTGGCGTGGCTCCTTCTGCGCATCGTGGGGATCCTCACGGAGGTGCTGGACGCGCGCGCCCTGCGTCACCTCGAGGAGGGGAGCGAGTCGTCCCGCGGGCTCCGCACCCAGGCGCGCGTGCTCGAGCGGGTCGCGCGGGTGCTCATCGTGATCGTGGCGAGCGCGCTCGTGCTCCTGAACTTCGAGGCGGTGAGGAACGTCGGCGTCTCGTTGCTGGCGTCGGCCGGCATCGCGGGCGTCGTGCTCGGCCTCGCGGCGCAGAAGCCGGTCGGCGCGATCCTGTCGGGCCTCCACATCCTGTTCACCCGCCCCATCGACCTCGGCGACAAGGTCGTGGTGGACGGCGAGTTCGGGACGATCGAGGAGATCCGGCTGACCCACGTGGTCGTGAAGATCTGGGACGAGCGGCGGCTCATCGTCCCGACGGCGAGGCTCCTGGACCAGTCGTTTCAGAACTGGACGAAGCACGGGGCGGCGAAGCTGGGCACCGTCGAGATCTACGTGGATTACCGGACCCCCGTGGACGCCGTGCGGCGGCATTTCGAGTCGATCCTCCCGAGCAGCGAGCTCTGGGACGAGCGCGTGAAGGCCGTTCAGGTCACGAATGTGACAGAGCGCACGATCCAGGTGCGTCTCCTCGTCTCGGCGCGCGATCCTGGGCAGCTGTTCGATCTTCGGTGCTGGCTTCGCGAGGAGATGGTCCGCTGGGTCCAGGAGCTCGAGGGCGGCGCGTACCTGCCGCAGGAGCGTTTGACCCGGAGCACCTCTCTCTCGGAAGCGGCAGAGGGGCGTGGTCCGGCCTCGGGCCGCGCGCGCCGGGCTGGAGCGGGCGACAGGCTGCCCGATGTGGCGCCGTGACGGTGTGCGCCCACCATGTAGCGGAACGCCACACCGCGGCATTCAGGCGACGTGTGATGAGCCCGGCATCCGCTGTGTCCCTCGGGGGTGTCGCAGGCCGCTCCGGGCCCTGCCGGGCTCTGCCTCGGTGACGCGATGACGACGCGATGACGACCACCAGCGCCGCGGAATAGCCCTTCAGGCCAGTCGCGCCCTCCCTGAACGCCAGAATGGCTCCGCGCGCCGCTCCCTCGCAGGTGAGGCGCAGGAAATCGGCACGTGATTTGCAGTAAAATCAGAAAGATCTGGGACAAGTGCCCGTCCGCCGAGCCGTCGATCGCGCGACGAGGTGTTCGCCACGCCCCGGGGGAGGGGGCAGTGGCACGTCGGAACTGCGCCTCCCGCCATGTGCAGGTGCCTGCGGGAACCCAGGAGCAAGACACCATGAAGTCGGTCATCAGGATCACGCGGCTCGGCGGTGTGGATGTGTTTGTACATGCGGCGTTCGGCCTGCTGCTCCCGATCGGGGCGCTCCAGTGGGGAGCGCGGCACGGCTGGAGCGGCGCGCTCTTCGGCTGCGCGCTGGGCGCGGCGCTGCTCGGGTGCGTGGGGTTCCAGGCGCTCGTGCAGGGGATCGTGGCCAGGCAGCTCGGGCAGAGGCTGCGGGAGATCCAGCTCTCGCCGCTCGGCCCGATCGTCAGCCGGTCGCGTCCTGCTGTGGGACGGGCGCAGGGCGCCGCGCTCGGCCTCGCGGCGAACGTGGCGCTCGCGGCGCTCTTCGCGCTGGCCGTCGAGGCCCAGCGCGGGGTGGGCGAGCTCGGGTGGATCTCGGTCCTTCGGGCCGCCGAGGCGCCCTCGCGCGAGGCCGCGATCGTGTGGATTGCCAGCGCGAACCTGGCGATCGCCCTGCTCGGCCTGCTTCCGGCGTTGCCGCTCGAGGGGGGGCGCGCGCTGCGCGAGGCGCTCTCGCCGCTCACCGGCGCCTGGCTCGCGACGTCGATGACGGCGGCGTTCGGGCAAGCGGCGGCGGCGGTGCTGTTCTTCATGGGCCTGTTCGGTGGTCAGCTCGTCGTGGCCGCGCTGTCGGCGCTCCTCTTCGTGGAGGCGCGGCGGGAGTGGCGCGCGGCGCAGGCGGTGATGGCGCCGGTGGCGCCGCCCGAAGAGCCTGCGAGCGAGGGCAGAGCGGTCCAGCTGTGGCCTGGCGAGCTCGTGGGCGACGCCGCGCGGCGGATCCTCGCGAGCCAGGAGCCGGACTTCCCGGTCGTCTACGAGGACCGCGTGATCGGGGTCGTGACGCGCACGGACGTCATGCGCGCGCTGGCCGCCGGCCAGGAGGGGTCGTTCATCGCATGGATCATGCGCTGCGATGTGCCCCGGGTGGAGGCGGACGTGTCGCTCGACGAGGTGGGGCGGCAGATGATCGAGAAGAACACGCCGGTGGTCGCCGTCTTCGACGGAGAGAGTTACCTCGGGCTCGTCAAGCACTCGGACATCGCGGGCGCGCTCACGCGCGGGCGCGGGGGTCGGCTCGGGAGGATTCACCTGGCTCCTCAGGTCGGCTCGGCATAACCGTTAACCAAGCCTCGCGCCGCGTCCCCCCACCTCCGAACGTCCACGTAAACGTTCACGTTCACGTAAACGTAAACGACCACGCAAACGTTCACGTTGGTGACCGATGGCGGGCTCGGCGGGATGCCCGGCCCCCTCCGGGATCGTGGGGTAAGGGGCGAGCGTGATTCCGGACCCAACGACGCTCGAGCGAAGCGCCCCGCCACCCCGGAGAGGGGGGCGGGGCGCTTGTCGGGAACCGCGAAGCTCAGTCGCCTCGAACGAAATTGAGCTTGAAGGAGACCACGAGCACGAGCGCGTCCTGACTGATGCGGCGCTTGCCCCAGGCGACCCCGATGTGCAGCCCCTCGATCGGATCGAGGTTCGAGGGCAGCCCCACGGTGTGCGTGAGCGTCTTCGTGAAGTTCCACTCAGGCCGCTTGTTCGCGAGCGCCGCGTTGACCGCCTTCATGACGGTGTGATCGAGGATCGAGGGGATGCCCCGGATGTCCGCCTCCTCGAGCTCGACGTTGAACGCCAGGACGCTCCCCTTGTTCCTCTCGATGATCTCGGGGCAAATCAGCACCTTGAGCTCATCGAGCCGGATGGTGGGGTTGACGCCCGCGATGGACCACTGGAGCTCCGCCGGGCAGGTGACCCGCAAGCCCAGGTCATCCGCCAGGGCAATCTCGGTCGCCTTGCCCAGGTACAGCCAGCGATCGGTCGTCTCGTCGTCGTCCAGGTGGATCTTCACCGGGAGGAACTCGCCCAGGATCTGCGCGAGATCCTCCCGCGTGATGATGGCTTCGAGCCACACGGCCAGCGCCTCAGCTCAGGTGATGGCCGCTCTCGCCGCCGTGGGACAGCCCAGCTCCCTCGATGCCGTAATGCGAGTTCGCGGAGCTCGCGTCGGACGGCGCGACCGCGCCCTTCACCGCGTCGACCGCGCTGCCGACCTTGTCCTGGACCTTGCGCTCGGCCTGCTCGACCCCGCGGGTCGCCTGGCGCTTCAGGCCGTCGAGGCGGGTCAGGAGCTCGCGGCGCAGCGCCTCGCCCGACGTCGGCGAGAGCAGCAGGGCCACGCCCGCGCCCACCGCGAGGCCGGCGCCGAAGAGGCCGAGCGCCGTGAGCGGGCTCCGCTTGCGCGAGAGCCCGACCCAGCCGAGCACGTCGTCGAAACCGAGCGCCCCGACCGTGGCAGCGACGCCGGCGACCGCCTTCGCGACGTCGAACGCCGTCGTCTTGGCCGCCGTCGCGGCGACGCCCGCGCCGGTAGCCGCCGACTCAACCACACCCTTCGCAGTCCCCACCGCGCTGTTCATTCGGTTCGTCATGGCTCTTGTCTCCTCGTGACGGACACGACATCCGCCGGTTCGTGTCAGGAAACCATTGCAGGGCCCGGACCAACCGAGAGCTTGCGCCCACAGCGCTTGTCCCCGGGGCCGCGGAGCGCCGCCGTGGCGCTCGCGTGACGAAACGCCACAGCTGTCGTGACGCGCCTCGGGCGCAATACGCGCCGTAAGACGAGCGCCGATGAACCAAGGGCCGCGGCGCGCGGCGCCGTCGCCAACGGAAGAGGCGGGACTGGAGGAGGAGAGCCGCCCTGCCGAGAGGGAGAGAGAGCCAGCTGCAGCGCCGCTCCGGCAGGGCTCCGAGCCGCGCCCGCCGAGCGGGCGAGCGGGCGAGCGCGCGCGTCACCGGGGGGCATGGGCGACGCCGATCAGCGCGACGTCGACCCTGCGATCATAGCCATAGGAGTACATCGGTTGAGCGCCGACCGCCTCGGAGGCGCCCGTCGCGCGCGTCGTGATGCGATCCGCAGGGATGCCCTCCTTCACGAGGATCTCCTTCACCCGCGCGGCGCGGCGGAGCGAGAGATCCTGGTTGTACGCCGCGGTGCCGCGCGGATCGGCGCGGCCGACGAGCTCTATCCTCGCGCCCTCCAGGCTCGATGAGCGCAGGCAGTCGACGAGCGCCCGGAGCTCCACGTGCTCCTGCGGGAGCGGCTCGGAGGAGTCGAAGGCGAAGCTCGTCTTGGGAAGGCGGCAGACGTCGGCGATGTCGGCCCCGAGGGTGAGGCCGATGAACCGATCTTCGCCTTCCCTGAGATCGGGCCATTCGACCTTGTAGACTCCATCCGGGCCCGGGTTCGGCAACCTCGGCTCGGGCCGAGCCTGCTGCGGGGGTGGCGCCGCGGCGCACGCGGTGAACAGCGAGAGCGCAAGCGCGCCCAGGCAGAGCCTGGGCAGGTTGGACATCGACAGCATGTGAACCCTCCTTTCGAGGTCGGCCGTGATAAGCCGCCTTGTGTTCGGAGGAGGTCGTTCAAGCTCCGTGCCTGTCCGGCGATCGAGGCGTGTCGCCGCGCGCCACGCCCCGCGCTCGAGGCGGGCTCATCAGGGGGATGACGGCTCTCTGGCCTCGATCTTGGGCCAGGTGAACCGGAAGGTGGCGCCGGCGCCGACGGCGGACTCGACCCATGCGCGCCCGCCCTTGCTCTGGACGATCTTCTGCACGACCGACAGGCCGATGCCGGTGCCCTCGACCTTGTCGCGCGCCTTCAGCGTCTGAAAGATGCCCCAGATGCGGTCGTGGTACTCGGGCGCGATGCCCGCCCCGTTGTCGGAGACCGAGAACTCCCAGAACGGCCCGGCGTCGCGCGCGCTGATCCGGACCTCCGGATCGGCGCCCCCGGCGTGCTTCAGCGCGTTGCCGATCAGGTTCAGGAACGTTTGCTGGAGCGGAGCGCGCTCCGTGACGAGGACGGGCATGTCGGGGGCGATCTCCACGAGCGTCTCCGGCGGGGGCGCGAGCAGCTCGATGACCTCCCGGAGGAGCTTGCCGACGTCGATCGCCTCGGGCTTCTCGCGGGCGCGGCCCGCCCGCGAGTAGCTCAGGATCCCGTCGATGAGGTTCTCGAGCCGGTGGACGCGCCCGCGCAGCAGATCGAGCTGCTTGCGGCTCTCCGCCGTCATCTTGTCGTTCAGGTCCTCCTCGATCCACTGCGAGAGGTTGGCGATGCCCCTGAGCGGCGCCTTGAGGTCGTGGCTCGTGACGTACGCGAACTGATCGAGCTCCTTGTTGCTGCGCTCCAGCGCCTGGACGAGCCGTTGCCGCTCCTCCTCGGCGCGCTTCTGATCGTCGATGTCCGTGTACGTGCCGAACCAGCGGACGATGCGGCCCGACCCGTCGCGCGCGGCGACCGCCCGGCCGATGAACCAGCGGTACACGCCGTCCGCGCGCCGGAGCCGGCACTGGCTCTCGTACGGCTCGCCCGTGCGGAGCGCCTCCCGGAAGGCCTCGATCGCCCGCTCGTGCTCGTCGGGGTGGATGATCCGGCTCCAGCCCTCGCCGCCGGTGTCCTCCGCGGTGAGCCCCGTGTAGTCGTACCAGCGCCGGTTGAAGTACTCGTGGTGGCCGTCCGGGCGGTTCGTCCACACGAGCTGCGGCATCGTCTCGGCGAGCAGCCGGAACTGCGCCTCGCTGTGCTTCAGCTCCTCCGCGAGCGTCTCGACCTCCTTGCGCACGGTGACCTCGCGCTCGAAGAGGAGGGCGTTGTCGACGCTGAGGGCGGCGCGCCGGGCGAGCTCCTCGGCGAACTGCACGTCGACCTTCGTGTAGTGCCGGCCCGACTCGGCGTGCGCGAGCGTGATCGCGCCGAGGACGCGGCCGCGCGCCGCCAGCGGCACGACCAGGTACGACCGGAGGCCGAGCTCGCGCGCCATCCGGAGGTGCTCCTCGTCCCGCGCGTTCTCGACGAGCAGGGAGTCCGGGATATCGGACGCCCACTCGACCTCGCCCGTCCGGAGCACCTTCGGCACACCGCGGCTCGCCGCGGGATCGACAGGATAACTCTGCTCGATCTGGCGGACGAGCTCCGCCTTCCGAGGGTCGGTGTGCTGGACGGCGACGCGCTGGATCGCGCCGTCCTGGCCCTGGATGTCCACGGCGCACCAGTCGGCGAGCAGCGGGACGACGAGCCGGGCGAGCTGCCCGAGCGTCTCGCGGAAGTCGAGCGAGGACGAGAGGATCTCGCCCGCGCCGGCGAGGAGGCTGACGTTGGCCTCGGCGCGCTTGCGCTCGCTGATGTCGAGCACGTAGGTGAGGTTGCGCCGCTGCGTCTCGATGCGGGCGGACCCGACGAGGACCGCGACGCGCTTGCCGTCCTTGCGGATGTACTCCTTCTCGAACTGCCTCGTGACGCCGTGGAGGCTCAGCTCGTTGATCGCGTCGTGGTGGACGTGCTCGTACTCCGGCGGAGAGAGCTCTTGCCAGCTGAGCAGCCCCGCCTTGAGGTCCTCGCGGGTGTAGCCGATCATCGAGAGGAAGCAGTCGTTCGCCTCGATGACGCGCCCTTCATAGTCGCTGAAGAGCAGGCCCATCATGCTGGTGTCCATGATGCGCCGGAACACCTCGTCGCTCGCCTGGCGCTCCAGCTGGCGGAGCGCGGCCTCCTGCCGCTTGATCTGCTCGGCCCTCCGGTGCAGCTCGACGAAGACCGCCACCTTGGCGCGGAGGATGTCGGGATTGAACGGCTTGACGACATAGTCGACCGCGCCCTCGCGGTAGCCGCGATACCGTCGGTCCTCGTCCTCCGGCAGCCCCGAGATGAAGATAATCGGCGTGTGCCTCGCCCGATCGAGCCCCCTCACGCGGGCGGCCGTCTCGAAGCCGTCGATTCCGCGCATCTTCACGTCCATGAGGATCAGCGCGAACTCCTCGCGGTTGAGGTGCTCCAGCGCCTCCTCGCCGGATTGCGCGGTGACGAGCCGCTGGCGCAGCGGATCGAGCACGGCCTCGAGGGCGAGGAGGTTCGCGCGGTGATCGTCGACGAGCAGGATGCTCGCTACCGGCTCGGACGGAGCGGACGGGAGGGGAGCGCCCGGCTGGACCGAGGACTTCACCTGAAGCGGGCTCAGCCCTGGCTTTCGGTCGGGCATGACGAAGACGGTTAACGGCGCCCGGACCTTCTGGCAAGCGAAAGCGGCGCTCGCGCGGCGGGGGCCATTCTCCTGTTCGAAGCGGGCATCTCCGGCTCGCCGCGGCACCTCCAGCGCGCAGCGACGAGGCCGCGCGGGATCGGGCTCTGCGCGCCACGCTGTGGCGAACCGTCACGCGCGCCGAACGGAGCGGACCGTCGTGGATGCGGCGCCGCGACGTCGCGGCCGGCAGCGCATGGCTGGCATGGGGCCTGCTGGACGTGCCGCAGACGGAGCACGTATGCGATTCGGACTCAAGCTGGCTTCATTCGTGGGAGCGCTCGCGGGCGCGCTGCTGCCGTCGCCGGCGGTGGCCGATGGAGCGGGGCTCTTCGCGCTCCCGCCGAGCCGGCTCGACGCGGCGGACGGCGCGGGGACGCCGACCTCCGAGCCGCCTGCCATGTCCGGAGCGACACTCGTCGATTGGATGGCGCGCGCGATGATGGCCGTGCTGTCGCCGCCTCCGTCGGAGCTCCGCGTGGCGCCCCTCGTGGGCCGAGGTGGCGGCGGAGGGCTCCGCCTCGTCCTGCCCGTGTGCGAGGACGGCTGTTCGCGTTACGCGTCCCGCGCCGTCTTCCTCGTCGCGCAGAGCGCGCCCGACTCGCCGTTTGCGTGGCTCGCCGCGGTGACCAACCGCGGCGGGCGATCGCCCGAGGGGCCGCCCGGCCTCGCGGCCGTCCGGGAAGAGGCCCGCCGCGCGCGCGCGAAGGTGCCTCAGGAAGAGGCGAGCGCGCTGCCCGAGTAGGCACCCGCTCACCGCGTGGCCCGGGTCGACGTGACCGCCTCGTGGAGGGCGCGGAACATCGCAGCGAGCCTGTCCGGCTGGTAGCTGGCGTTGAGCCCGCTGGGGTTCGGCAGCACCCAGAGCCGCGTTGCGCCGAGCGTCTCTGTCTGGGGGCCGGGCACGGCGCGGGGCCTGCCGAACGCGCCTCGATAGGCGCCAATCCCGAGCACGGCGAGGAAGCGAGGGCGGTAGCGTCGCACCGTGGTCTCGAGCCGCCGCCCGCCCGCGGCGAGCTCCTCGGCGGACAGCTCGTCCGCCGATGCGGTCGCGCGCTCGACCACGTTGGTGATCCCATACCCCAGCTCCAGCAGCTCGCGCTCCTCGGACGGAGAGAGCACGCGAGCGGTGAATCCGCCGGCGTGCAGCGCCGGCCAGAACCGGTTGCCGGGGCGGGCGAAGTTGTGCCCGACGGCGGCGGTGTAGAGGCCCGGGTTGATGCCGCAGAAGAGGACGTCGAGGTCCGGGGCGATGACGTCCGGCACCGTCTTGCCGGCGGCGGCGAGGAGCTCGTCGCGGGTGGGTCGTCGGGGGCGGGGAGGGGAGTGCACAGGCTTTCCGGGCGGGCGCAGGGCGCCACGGCTGCAGCTTACGATGCCGCTGCGCGATGGCGCGCGGGCGCCGAGGGCGAGGAGCGCGGGAACCGGGGACGACGGGCGCGGTCGCCGGGGTGAGGGCGTGGGGGCGAGGACGTGGATCGACGCTGGACGGGGGCGCGGCAACGGATACCGTCGTGCTTTCCCCGGATGCTGGTGCGCTCGCTCGGTCTGATCTCGGCTCTCCTCGCGGCCGCCTGCGCGCGCGCGCCCGAGCCGAGCCCGGCGAGCGGCGCGGGAGCTGCTCGGGCCGCACGTGCGCCGGGCGCGACCGGCTCCGCCAGCGCTGCCCCGGCAGGGGCGCGCTATTTCCAGGCGCTCTCCGAGGGCGTGTTCCGGGCAACGCACGACGGACCGGCCGCGGCCGTCGCGGCGCGCGTCGTCACGGAGGGCGCGCGGCTCGAGCTCGGCGGAGGCGGGCGCGTCGCCGCGGCGGCGTGGGAGGCCGAGCTGTGGGCGTCCGGTGACCCCGTCGTCGGATCGCTCGCGATCGCGCCCCACCTCGGCGGGGGCTTCCTGCACTGGACCCGGCGCAGGGCGTTCCGCTCGCGCGGCTTCACGGGGCCGCTCGCGGAGGTGGCGCTCGGCGGCGGCGGCGCGGTGCGGGGCGCCCGCAACGGCCTGCGAGGCGCCGTTGTCTTCATGGAGCAGGGGCCGCGGGAGCTCCTGCCGGGCGAGGATCGGGGCCGGGCGCTCGACATGCCGGCCATCCACGATCTGGCCGCGCTGGACGCCGCGCGCGCGGCGCGCCTCGACGTCTTCGGCCGCGCCGCGACGACGGCGGACGGCGGCAGGACGTGGATCGACGCCGGCCAGCGGCTCGGGCTCGCCGTGCGCGCGCTGAGCGTCGCTCCGGACGCGCTCTCGCTCGACACGGCGCTCGGGCGCGTGGCCGTCCTCCCGGACGGCTCGCTCGGCCGGCCCGACGGCGACCTCCGCTCGAGCTGGCCGAGCGGGTCGTTCCAGCTGCTCTTCGCGGGCGCCCAGGCCGCCTCGCGCGACGCCCCCGTCCTCGACGATCTCGCGCCGCTCGCGGCGGCCGTCTCCGCGGGCACGCTCTTGCCCGACGGGACCGCGCTCGGCGTGTTCGAGGGCGGCGTCGCGCGGATCGACGTGAGCACGGGCGCGGTGCGCGAGCGGTTCTCCGGCTGGCTCCCGGATGGGCTGGGCTGCGCGCCGGTGCCCGCGGAGGACGGGCCGCTCTTCCTCTGCGTGTGGGACGATTACGACGGCTTCGGCAGCTACGTCCTGCGCTCCGAGCGCGGCGAGGCGCCGCGGATGGAGCGCTCCTTCAGCGACGAAGGGTTCTTCGTGGCCGACGACGGCGGCGCGCTCGGCTACGTCGGCGGCTGCGCGGCGTCGCCGCGGGTCGCCAGCGACGAGGAGCGAGATCGCCGCTACGGCGAGGTCGTGATCCACCCGAGGATCTGCGTGCGGCGCGGCCCGGGCGACTGGGTCGAGCACGCGGTCGAGCTCGGCGAGTCGCAGGCGCTGGTCGGCTGGGCGCCGCGCCGCGACGGGAGCGCGATCGCGCTGCTGAGGGGCGAGCGCGACGCGCGGCTGCCAGCGCCCGCCGGGGCGCCGCGGGGCCGCGACGAGGGGGGCGCGCGGGTCGTGCAGCTCCGCGGGCACCTCCCCGGCTGGTACTGGACGCCGCCCCTGCGCGACGGGACACGGGCGCTCGTCGACAGGCGCTTCCGCGCGCGCGAGGACGGCGGGGTCGACGGGTGGCTGTCGTCGGTCGAGTGGCCCGATCCCGTCGGGCAGGCGAGCCTGGGCGTCACGATCGCGGAGGACGGGACGGTCTCGCCGCACGCCCTGCCGCCGGATCCGGCGGGGATGGCGGTGACCGGCGACCACGGCGTGCTCGTCACGGCCGGCGCGGAGCTCTACGAGACGCTCGATCACGGCCGGACGTGGCGCGCCGCCGGGCGCTCGCCGGTGCCCCCGCCGTCGTTCCAGGGCGGGTGCTCCGCGCTCGGCTGTGCGTTGAGCGGCGTGGTGCGGCTCGGCTGGGGCGCGGGCGAGCCGTCGCCGGCCATCGCCGCCGCGCCGGGTCCCAGCTGCGGGGCGGCGGAGGCCAGCCACGCGGGCGCCGCCGGGGCGGACACGGCGGCTTGCGTGGGCGGCGTCGGCCGGATCGACGAGCCGCCGCAGGCGCTGCCGTCGCTCTCCTGTGCGCCGATCGAGCTGCAGGCGCTGCGCCCGCGCGCCGCGCCCGAGGCTGGCTCGGAGCGATGGACCGTGCCGACGTCGTATGCCGAGACGCTCGAGGTCGTCGCCGACGCGCCGGCGCCTGGGCGCGCCGCGCGGCCGGCCGAGGAGGCGCCGCCCGCCGAGGAGGCCGCGCCGGAGGAGGCGCCGCCCAACGGAGCGGCGTCGGGCAAGGGCGGCGCGGCGCCGGGAAAGGGAGGCCCGAAGGCCGCGGCGCTCCGGACGCACAGCGTGCTCTACCTCCCGCCGTTCGATCTGCGCGGCGAGGCGCTGCGGCTGAACGCGACCGAGCTCGCGCTGCGCGGCGGGCACGGCGGGAAGCGCGGCGCGTCGATCCCGCTGCTCGCCGCGAGCGGCGAGGTCGGGCTGCTCGTCCTCGCCGAGGGGGGCGAGCTGCTGCTCGGCCCGCAGGGCGCGCGGGCGCTCCCGGCGTTCGAGCCGCGCCGAAGTTACGCGGACACCGCGCCGGGGCGCGCCCCGGGTCTCTTGCTCGGTCCTGGCCGCGCGCTCGTGCTCGGCGAGCTCCGGCGCCGCGTGGCCGTCGAGGAGCACACGCCGGAGCCCCGGCGGCCTGCGCGCCTCGTGGCGCTCGATCGCGAGGAGCTCCGGGGCCGGCCGATGACCCTCGCGTGGCGCGACGATGGGGAGGCCGGCGTCCTGGTGCTCGACGGCTCGGCCCTCGAGATCGCGGGCGCGGCGGTGCTGGACCGCATGGGGGGGACCGCGGGCGAGGTGGTCGCGCTCGCGCCCTGGGCGACGCTGACCGCCGCCAGCGACGCGCGCTGCCGCGCCCAGAAAGGCGCGTGGCGCGCGCTCGTCGCGCTCGATCCGGAGCGCGCGCTGCGCCTCGATCGGAGGGCGCTGCCCGCGATCACGCTCGGGAACCAGGGCCTCGCGCAGGTGCGCTGGGGGCGCGAGCGCGTCTGCCTCGAAGCGCTGCACGTCGCGGCCTCCGACTCGAGGCGGCGCGGTGAGCGCGCGGAGGACGCGGCGCTGATCGCGCGGTGGACGGCCGCGCGGGGGCAGGGGGGCGGCGCCGGCGCAGGACAAGGCGCGCTGCGAGCGCAGGCGACGACGCAGCGCCTCGTGTGCTCCGTGGGCGCGCGGCCCGAGGACGGCTGAGGCGTGGCGCGGATGTGGGTCAGCCGCTCCGAAGACCCCTCCGCGAGCACGATCGGCTCGGACGAATGATGCGCCCGGCGGACGGATAGGTTGGTACCATCACCATTCCCAATGCACGGCGACGGGACAGAACGGTCGAAGGACATCGATAGTACAGCGTCAATGCAATTTCGTGCTCCGTTCTCTCGGCAGAACAGCGCCGGGGCGGGGCTCGTGTTGCTCTACGCCGACAACTACGAGCAGTTCCGTCCTGCGTACCCCGTGCTCGAGCGAGGCTCGGTTCTCGGCCGCGATCCGACCGCGGATGTGTCCGTGCCGACGCGGAGCGCTTCGCGCCATCATGCCCGGATCGAGCGGCGGGGCGGCGTCTGGCGGCTGATCGACCTCGGCGGCCGCAACGGCACGCTCTGCAACGGCGCGTTCGTCACGGAGGCGCCCATCGCGCACCTCGACCAGGTCCGGGTCGGCGACGCCATCTTCAAGTTCGTCGAGCGCGACGTCGAGAGCTACGCCCGCTACCGCATCGACGGGGCCTACGTCGAGGCGCCGGGCTCGCAGGAGGGGCCGCCGAGCTTCTCGATGGGGCGGATCGTGGGCGGCTACCAGACCCGGACCCTCGCCCGCAGCCTGTACGAGATCGCGCGCAGCGAGCTCTCGGTGCTGATTCGCGGTGAGAGCGGGACGGGAAAGGAGATCTTCGCCCAGCAGCTCCACGACTGGAGCGGCCGGCGCGGCCCGTTCCTGGCCGTCAACTGCGCCGCCATCCCCGCCGCCCTCGTCGAGGGGGAGCTCTTCGGGCACCGGCGCGGCGCGTTCTCGGGCGCCGACCGCGACAGGGCGGGCATCCTCCGCGCGGCCCACGAGGGCACGCTCTTCCTCGACGAGATCGGGGACATGCCGGCGGAAGCCCAGGCGAAGCTCCTCCGGGTGATCCAGTCGAAGGAGTTCACGCCGCTCGGCGGGACGCAGGCCGAGCGGATCGACGTGCGGATCGTCGCCGCCACGCACCGCGATCTCGACAAGCTCCAGCAGACGGGCGCCTTCCGCGCCGATCTGTTCGGTCGCCTGAACGAGCACAGCGTGACCCTGCCCCCCCTCCGCGAGCGCAAGGAAGACATGTTCTTGCTCTGCACAGCGCTCGCGGCGCGCCACGGCCGGTCCGAGATCCGGCCCAGCATGGTCTCCATGACGGCCCTGCTCCACCACGATTTCCCCTACAATGTGCGGGAGCTCGAGGCGCTCCTGAAGCGCTGGGCCGCCGCGGATCGCGGCGCCGAGTTCGGCATCCAGGATCTCAGCGACAGCATCCGCGATCGGATGAAGACGTACGGGGCCCGGGGCGCTGCCCTCGCGAGCCCGCTCGCGGAGGACTCCCGCGCCACGGTCTACCCGCAGTACGACGAGGAGCCCGCGGAGGACGGAGCGCCCCCGCCGGGCGGGCCGCTGCCGCCGAGGACCTCCCCGGAGGAGAGCGTGCTTCGGGATCTCCTGGCGAGGCACCAGGGGAACGTCGCCGCCGTGGCGCGCGTGCTGGGGAGGGATCGCGTGCAGGTGCACCGCTGGATGAGGCGGTACAACCTCAAGGCCGACACGTTTCGCGGGTAGCATCGCGCTCGGCGCCGCGCAGAGCGGCACCACTCGCGCCCGCCGAGGCAGCACCCGCATGACCGCCGAAGATGTCGTGGCTCCTCTCCTCGCCGCGCTCGCGCTCGCGCTCGCGGCGTGCGGCGCGGCCGAGCCGGCGGCCGCGCCGCCCGGCGCGCTCGAACCGCCTCCCCGCGCCCCCTCGACCGTCGCGCTCGGCCCGGCGCGGTACGTCGCGCAGCCCTACCTCGTCGGCCTGGTCGAACGCGTGGTCATCGACGGCCGGGAGGTCGACAGGGCGATCGTCAACGGCCAGCGCGCCGAGCTGTACGGCGTCGATCGGCTCGAGCCGCTGGGCGCGGACCGCGTGGTGCTCGCCGGCGGCGCGGCGTTCCCCGCGTGGGCCCGGTCCGGCGGGCGCGCAGTCGGCGTCGCGCGCGCCGCGCGCTACCTGTTCTGGAGCGGCGGCGACCTCTACGCCGCCGAGAGCTTCGGCGGGGAGCTCCGCAAGCTCGCGACCCTGCCGGGCGACGTCGCCGGCGCGTTCCCATGGCTCGACGGCATCGGGCTGCTCACCGCGGCCGGGAGCTTCGTCGTCCAGGGCGCGAGCGGCGCGCTGCGGCCGCTCGGCTCGCCGTCCCTCGTCGCGGCCGCGGCGGCCAGCGAGCGCCGCGCGCTCGTCCTGACCGTCTTCGGGCGCGCGCTTCTCACGCTGGACGCGGGCGCTTCGTACCGCGACGTGACGGCGGAGCTCGGCGATGCGATCGCGCTCGACGTCCGCGGCGAGGAGATCGTCGCCTCGCTGCCCTTCGGCCTCGAGCGCGCCGTCGAGCCGAGCGGTCGCCTCGGCGAGCCCCGCGCGCGGCGCGCAGCGCCGGCGGCCGGCGTCGATCCCGTGTGGCTCGGCCGCGCGCCCTTCGGGCAGCTCGCGGACGCGGTCGCCTCGGGCCTGCCGCTCGCCGACGGCGGGGCCGCGCTCGCCGTGGACGGCCTCGTCGGCCGCGTCGACCTCGCCACCGGCCGCGCCTCGTCCGTCGCGCCGCTCCCGCCGGGCAGCGGCGAGTGCGCGCCGTTCCGCGCGGCCGACGCGCTGCTCGCGGTCTGCGCCGGCCCGGAGCGCGCGAGCGTCGTCGACCTCTCCAGCGACGCGCGCGCGCTCCGCGTCGAGCGCTCGTTCGAGCTCCTGCCCGAGCCGGCGCGGGAGACCGATCGCTTCGTCGGCGTCGACGGCGAGGCGCTCGGTTACGTGGGGCCATGCGAGGGGCGGCCGAGGCCGCGGATCGATCTCCGCGCGCTCTCTCAGGGGGCGCTCGGCGGCGACGCGACGCAACAGAGCGCGGTGTTCTGTGTGCGGCGCGGGCCGGGGGACTGGGTCGAGCACCGCCTCGACGCGGCGGACGCGAGCGACGTCCTCGCCTGGATCCCGCGCCGCGGCGGGGGCGCGGTCGCGCTCATCGCGCGCCCCGGCACGTTCCTGCCGGACGGCGAGCGCGTCGAGGTGCGCGGCGCGCTGCGCGTCGTGCGGCTCGCGCGGGGCGAGCCGCCGCTCCTCTGGCCTCCGTACGGCGAGGAGCAGGCGGAGCTGCTCTCGCGCGCGCTCGTCGCGCGCGCGGACGGCGCCATCGAGGGCTGGCTCCCGGTGCACGGCTACGCGGCCGATCCCGCGCCGATCACGATCGACCCCGCCGGCCGGCTGCGCCGCCACGCCGTGCCGGCGCGCGCGCGCTCGATCGCGGCGTCGGGCCCCTTCGCGCTTGCCGAGACCGAGGACGGCGAGCTCTTCGAGACGATCGATCGAGGGCAGCGGTGGGCGCGCGTCGCGCCGCCGCCGGGCGGAGGGGCCGCGCGCCTCAACGCCTGCTCGGCGGTGGGCTGCAGCCTCGGCACCTTCCTCCGGCTCGGGTGGGCGTCGGCCCCGCGCTCCGGCGGCGGCGGCGCGGGAGGCGCGCCGCGTCGCCGCCCGGCGCGGTCATGGCGGAGCGCCCCTCGCGCGGCCCGGCCGGATCGCGACAGGTCGGCGCGGCCTCCGGCGCCGCCGCCCCTCGCGCGGCTCGCCTGCAGCTTCGCGGGGCCGCTCGACGCCGCGCGCGTGCCGGAGTCGTCCGGGTTTGGCGCCGTCGCCGCGCCGCCCTCGCGCATGGCGGGCACGCTGCGGCTCGGCACCCTCGGGATGCTGGCGCTGCCGTCGTTCAACGTCGGCCAGTCGGGCAGCGTTGGCCAGGCGGGCAGCGGCAGCCTGCCGAGCCCCTCCTTTGCCGACGCCGAGCTCGCGTGGATCGCGCCGCTCGACCTGCGCGCCGAGATCCACCGCGCCACCGTTCCGCTCGCGAGCGCCGGGCTGCTCCAGCTCGCGTACCGGCCGTACGAGGCGCCGATCGGGCTCGTCATCGATCGCGACGGTCGTGTGGCCCCGGTCGCGGCCGGCCCCGCGGAGGCGTGCCTCGCCGGCCTGCTGGAGGCCGCGCGCGTCACGCGGCCGGTCGGCGGCTGCGCCCCCCAGCCCGCGATCGGCGTCGATCTCGGCGATCGCGCGGTGTTCCTGAGCCCGCGGCACGACGGCCTCGCGGTGAGCTCGGTCGACCTCCGCGGCGCGCGCGGCGAGGCCCCTCTCGCGCGGCCAGGGGGCGGCGCGCCGCCTCCGGCGATCCGGGAGCTCCACGTGCAGCGCACCGCGCGCGCGGCGGCGGCGCAGCGGGCGCGCTTCGCCTTCGGCGCAGGCGCTCGCGCGGGCGCGCCCGTCTTCGTGGCGGTCGCCGGAGACGGCGGCGCGGTGCTCTCGCCGGTCGACCCCGTGCTCGGCACCCTGGGGCCCGAGGAAGCCCTCGCCCCGCTCGGCGCGCTCGGCGCGGGCGGCGACCCTGCCTGCGCGCCGCGCGCCGGGGAGGCGCGCGTGGTCCTGTCGTTCGACACGGAGATCGGCCTGGTGCCCGGCGCGCTGCCGGGGATCACCGCGGCCGGGACGGCCGGCGTCGCGGTGATCCGGTGGTCGCGCGAGCGCGCGTGCCTCGACGCCGTGGAGCTCGTCGTGCGCGACGAGCGCTACGAGGGCGGCCTCGGCTTCTTCGAGCCGCCCGGCGTCGTGAAGAAGCTCATCGCGCGCTTCGCGGGGCCATCACCCGCGGCGCCGCTCGGCGCGCGCGGCGGGCTTGGCCCCGCGGCGGCGCGGCGGAGCGAGGCGGCGCACGGCGCCGGCGGCGGCACGCTCGCGCTCGTCCTGTACGGCCAAGAGAGCCGGCAGCCGGTGCAGTGCAAGGCGGTCGTGGGCGTGCGCTGAGCCGAGCGCGCGCTCGCGGACCTCTCGACCGCGGCGCGCGGCCCCGGATCGCGCGGCGTTCGCGGCGCGCCGTCTGCCCGTCTGCCCATCCAGCAGCACGCTGCGGCGGATTTCCAGATGGTCTAGGATGCGCCACGTGAGCGCCGCCGCGATGCCCTCCCGCGCAGGCGTGCTCCTCGCGCTCTCCCTCGCCGCGTGCAGCGCCGCCCCGGAGCGCCCTCCGCGGCCTGCGCAGCCGCGGGTCGCCGCGCTCGCCGACCCGCTGCCGCTCTCTCCTGCGCGCTACGTCCTCACCGAGGACATCGGCGTCCTCCTCGACGCCGCCGCCGGGGCCGACGAACGGATGCCCGCGCCCCGCCCGGAGCCCGCGCTCTTCGAAGGGCGCCGCGTTCGCCTCGACGGGGGCGTCGTGCTCGCCGATGCCCCCGCGGCCGAGCTGCTCCGCGGGTTCCGGTCGATCCCGGCGCGCCTCGGGGGCGGGTTCCTCCTGTGGTCCGAGGGCCGCGTCTACCGCGCCGCCGACTTCCTCGGCGAGCTCGCGCCCATCGCCGACGTCGGCGCTCCCGGCGGCGCGCGGCCGTACCTCGACGCGATCCTCCTGCGCAGCGATCGGGGGCTGCTCGAGATCGAGCCCTCCACGCTCGCCGTTCGCCGCTTCGGCGCCGCGGGCGTTGTCGACGCGGTGGCCGTCGACGCGCGCCGCGCGGCGCGCCTCGACCTGCTCGGCCGCGCCTCGGTCACCCTCGACGGGGGCGCCTCCTGGATCGACGTGCTCGAGACGCGCGGGCTCGCCACGTCGCTCCTCGAGGAGCGGGACGGCGGCAGAGCGGTCGCGCTCCTGGCTCCGCTGGGCGGCGCCACGCTCCACGTGAGCGCCGCCGGCCTCGCACCCGCGGTGTCCCCTCCACCGCGGGCCGGGCCGAGCGCCTCGCTCTCTCTCCCGCCTGCGCGAGACCCCACGCTCGGCGCCTCCTCGGTCCGCGCGCTCGCCCCGGCGGGGGTCGCGCTGGCCGCGGCCACCGGCGCGCTCCTCCCCGGCGGCCGGTTGCTCGTCGCTCGCGACGGCGGCCTCGCCGTGTTCGCGGCGGCGACCGCCCAGCCCCTCGCGGAGGCGGAGATCGAGAGCCTCGATCCGAGCTATGCGCGCTGCCAGCCGTTCCGGTCGGGCGGCGACGTCTTGCTCGCGTGCGCGCACGAGGCCGCCCAGGTGCTCCGGCTCGAGACGACGCTCTCCGCGCCGCGGCTGGAGGCCACGTTCCCGCCCCGCGGCCGAGGCCTCGATCCGATCGCGAGCCCGCAGGGCGCGTTCGTCGGCGACGATCGCGGTCGCCTCGCCTTCATCGGCCGGTGCGGCAGCGTCCCCCCTGGGCTCCACGACTTTCCGGAGAGCCCGGGAGACGCCGGCCCGACGGACGACGAGGCGCCATGGCCCCCGCGCTTCGCGCGGCTCTCGCCGGACGAGCCGCGAGAGGACGCCGCGCGCCGCGAGCCCGCAGAGGAAGGCGTTGCGCGCGTGTGCGTGCGCGCCGGCGGCGGCCGCTGGGTCGAGCGCCGGATCGAGGGCGAGGACGCCGACCGCCTCTACCGCTGGATCGTCGGCGAGCGCGGGACCGTCACCGCGCTCGTGCTGGAGGCGCCGGAGGGGCCGCGCCCGCGGCCCTCCGAGGAGGACGAAGCGGAATGGCGCCGGACCTCCGAGGAGGACGAGGAGGAAGGGCGCCGGACCTCCGAGGGCGAAGAGGAGGACGGCGCGCCGCGGAGATCGCCTCCCGGCCCCCCCGCGCGCGGGCGCGAACGTCGTCCCGCGGGCCCGCCCGAGGGTGTCCGCGTGGTCCGCGTGCGCGATCGCGACCCGGCGCTCGCGGGCGGCGCCTTCCCTGCGCTCGCGGGCGGCGTCTTCGCGGGGGGCGCCGGCGCCTCATCGCCGCCGCGCCTCATCGACACCGATTTCTGGGAGGACGACGACGGCGCCGTGCGCGGCTGGCTGCACCTGCCCGAGGAGGCCTATGGCGTCTCGCCCGCCCGCGAGGCGCTGCCGGAGGCGGGCTCTCTCGCGCGCGCCCGTCGAGCGGAGCCGCTGCTCTCGCGCCGCCGCGGCGGCCGCATCGCCGGCCTGCGCATCGACGCGCGCGGCGGCGTCACCGTCTTTCCCCTCCCGGCCGGCGTCCAGAACGTCGTCGTCGGCGGGCGGTTCGCGCTCGCCGCCACCGGCGACGACCCGCCGGCCTTCTTCGAGTCGACCGACGGCGGTCGCTCGTGGCGCCCGGCCGAGGGCCCGCCCGCCCGCCAGATCGAGCCTCCATTCGACGAGGGCGCCCCCTTCGCCTGCTCCCCGATCGGCTGCGCGATGGGTGAGCACGGCCTCGTCCGCCTCGGCTGGGGCGGCCCTCCGCCCTCGCCGCGCGGCGCGCCGCCGCCCTTCGCTCCCGCGGTGAACCCATTGCTCCGCGCCGCTCCTCCCCCGCTCGTCTCCTGCCGCCTCGACGACGACCCCTCGTCCTTCCCGCCGCCGGCCGCCCCGGCGCCGCCCCCCTCGGACCGCCGCGCTCCCCGGGGCACGCCCGCGGCAGGGGGCGTGCCCGCGACGGCCCGTCCGGCCGGCGGCGCGCCCCCTGTCGTCTCGCTGTCGACCGCCCCGTCCTCGCCCCTGGGCGCGCTCCGCGACGGCACCTTCACCGCGAGCGTGCTCCTGCCGTTCGTGCGCGCCGGAGCGCCGCGCCGCCTGTCGCTCCGCGACGGCTCGCTCGGCGCGGCGTCCGGCGACATCGTCCCCGTGCTGCTCGCGCCAGGCGCCAGGGCGCCCGCGGATCTGCTGCTCCTGTTCGACGCGAGCGGCCCGCACGGGCGGCGCGGCCTCCGCGTGCGCGCGGGCGCCGAGCCCCCGGCGCTCCTGCCGTTCGACCACGCCGGCACGATCGCCGCCGCGGTCGAGCTGCCGGGCGGCGAGCTGCTCGCCCTCGACGCCGGGAGGCGCAGCTTCGTCGTCGCCGTGCGGCAGGGCACCTTTCCGGCCTTCGGGCTCGCGCGTGTCCCCGAGCTCGCGGGCGCCCGCCTCACCCTGGGCCGCCGGCTCGACGCCCCTGGCGTGGCCCTCATCGGCTACTCCGTCGCTTCCGGGGAAGTGGTCGCGGGGCCGATCGACGTCGCCCGTGGCCAGGTCGGTCCGCTCGAGCCGCTCGGGACCCTCGCGTCGCTCGCGGAGATGGGCGCCGGCGGCTGCGGCGGCGCGCGACCGTCGCACCGGTTCATCGCCGAGCTGCCCGCCACGCTGCGGGTGGCGTCGAGGAACGGGGCGCCGCTGTTCGAGGGGGACGCCCCCGCGTCCGCGCTGCTCTCCGGCGGCCGCGGCGCCCTGTGCGCCGAGGCGATCGAGATCCGCGCCGCCGCCCGCGGCGGGCTGGACCTCGGTGTGGTCTTCGGCCCCGACGGCGCCGCCGCGCTCCGCGACGGCGGGGGCGGCGCCGGCGTGAGACTCCGCTGCGACCTGATGTGAAACCCGCCGTGACGGGCGGCGAGCATCCGGAGATTCCGCGTCGGCGGGCCTCTCGTGCTAGGGTCCGCCAATGCCCGCCCTTCGATCCTTGGCCCTGCCGATCGCGGTGGCCGCGTCGATGCTCGCGCTGAACGCATGCTCTGAGCGGCCCACCAACTTCCCCGATCGCGACGGAGTCATCGCCGCCCAGGCCGAGTGGTGCGCCGCGCTCGCCAAGCTCCAGCGCGCCGGTGCCTCCTGGGAGCACCTCAACGCGTGCAAGGCCGCCTACCCGACCTCGTCGCCCACGTACCTCCGCGCGATGACGAGCTGCTTCTCGCGGCGCATGGAGGCCGCCGCCGAGAGCTCGCCGGACCGGAGCCAGATCATCCTGGAGTGCAACGACGAGGTGGCCGTCAAGCTCAACCCGGACGAGCCCACGGCGGCGCCGGTCATCGAGTCCCGCTGCGCGCGCATGGCCCGCTGCGAGAGGGTGCCCGTCCCCGCCTGCAAGAGCGCGTTCAGCAAGCTCGAGGCGGCCCAGCGCGCGATGTTCACCACCATCTACAACGCCGCCGGCCGCTACGAGATCATCGACTGCCTCGAGAACGCGAGCTGCACCGACAACGAGGAGGCGGGCCGCCAGGCCTGTTACAAGCCCACCTCCGACGCGCTGCTCTGGTTCCCGGACTGAGCCCCGCGCGCCGGCGGTCGTCGCCTCGTCCACGCTGGCGGTGATCTTCTCGTCCACGCCGCCAGCCCTCTTCTCGTCCGCGCGCCAGCCCTCTCGTCCGCGGCTCGTTTCCACGAAATCCCTGGTAGCGTGCCGCGTATGCGAACCGCCCGATCTCGAACCGGTCCCCTGTCTCAGCTCGGCGCGCGGCGCCCGCGCGCCGAGCGTCCTCACGCCCGCCCCGCCGCGACCCAGCCCGGCGCGGTGCGCCGCCTCTTCCTCGCCGCGCGCGTGGTCGCCGCCGCGCTCGCGCTGATCGGGGCGTGGCTGCCCGCGAGCGCCGCGCACGCGGCGGGCACCGTCACCATCGTCGACCGCTCGCCCAAGGAGGACAACGGCCGATGGAAGCTGAAGATGACGATGAACTACGGAGGGATGCCGCACCTCGGGCACATCCCGATGCTGTTCTCGTTCACGCCGACGGTGCACTACGAGCGAGCGCTCACCGACAAGTCGCCCGAGACCCCGGTCCTCGTCCGCATCCCGCTCCAGAACCAGCAGTCGATCAACGAGAGCATGGACGTCGGCTTCTCCGACAGCAGCGGCAAGGTCTTTGCGATCACCAAGTTCGACTTCGTCCTCCGGCGCGATCGGGGCTTCGAGGCCGGCGAGTACGACCTCGTGATCAAGCGCGCGAGCGACGGCGTGCAGATGGGGCAGAAGCAGAAGATCACCCTGCAGGGCGACAACCCCGTCATCGATCGCCGCGCGATCGTCTTCAGCGGCGAGAAGAAAAAGAAGGACGACAAGGCGGACAAGGCCGAGGCCGAGAAGAGCGACGAGCCCGCCAAGGAAGACGCGTCCGAGGGCGCGCCCGAGGAGGGCGCCGCCGAGGCGGAGGGGCCCGTCGACGACGCGCCGCCGGCCGAGGCGCCGCCGCCGGTGGAGCCCAAGCAGGGCGGCTGCGGCTGCCGGCTCTCGCCCGACGAGGCCGCGACGCCCCTCGCCCTGCCGCTCGTCGCCCTCGGCGCGGCCGCCGCGCTCGCGCGAAGGCGCGGCGAGCGCCGCGCGCGCCGCGCCTGACAGCGCCGCGCCGCGAGCGCCCGGGATCGAGCGAGGCGGCCTCTGTGCTGGACGTTGCGCGCGCGGCCTAGGCCGGCCGCGCCTGCACCACATCGTGATCGCGCTTGCAGGGACCACCCGAGCGCGCAGACAATCCCCGGCCGACGCCCGCTGTCCGCGACTCCCTCGCGGGCCCCGCCGTCCCCAATCCAATCGATGAGCTCCCTAGTCCCTGCCCACCAGCACCCCCTGCTGTACGCGATCTTCGTGCGTGTCTGGCTCCACGAGCTCTCGCGCGCCGCCAAGGCCAGGGTGACGCTCGCCAGCGTGCCCGACGCGGCGCTCGATCGGCTCGCCGCGCTCGGGGTCGACTACGTGCACCTGATGGGCGTCTGGACGCTCGGCGAGGAGGGCCGGCGCCGCTCGCTCACGGATCCCGATCTGCGCGCCGAGTACGACCGCGTGCTGCCGGACTGGACCGAGGCCGACGTGGCGGGCTCCCCGTTCGCGGTCGCGCGCTACGAGGTGAACCCCGCGTTCGGCGGCGACGCCGGCCTCGCGGATCTGCGCCGGCGCCTCGCGGCGCGGGGCATCGGGATCATCCTCGACTTCGTGCCCAACCACGTCGCGCGCGATCACCACTGGGTGGCGGAGAAGCCCGAGCTCTTCATCGCCGGCGACGACGGCGCCCCGCTCAGCGGGCGCGATCCCTACATCCCGCCGTGGCCCGACACGGCCCAGCTCGACTACCGCCTCGCGGCGACGCGCGCCGCGTCCGTCGAGGCGCTCCGCGGCGTCGCGTCGCGCTGCGACGGTGTTCGCTGCGACATGGCGATGCTGGTGCTCGACGACGTCTTCCGGCGCACGTGGTCCAAGCGCCCGCCGACGGAGCGGAAGGCCGAGGCCACCGGCGAGTTCTGGGCCGAGGCGATCGACGCCGTCCGCCGCGACCACCCGAGCTTCGTCTTCATCGCCGAGGCGTTCTGGGACCTCGAGTGGCGCCTGCAGATGCTCGGGTTCGACTACACCTTCGACAAGAGCCTTTACGATCGGCTGAGCCACGCCTCCGCGTCCTCGGTCCGCGGCCACCTCGCGGCGACGCCCGACTACCAGCGGCGGAGCGTCCGCTTCATCGAGCACCACGACGAGCCGCGCATCGCCGCCGTGCTCCCCCCGGATCGGCGCCGGGCCGCCGAGTTCATCGCGGCGACGGTGCCCGGGATGCGGTTCATCCACCACGGCCAGCTCGAGGGGCGGACGGTGCGCGCCTCGCTGCACCTCGCCCGCGCCCCCGAGGAGCCGGTCGATCAGGCCTGCCTCGCCTTCCACGAGCGGCTGCTCGCGGCCGTGCGCCGCCCCATCCTGCGCACCGGGAGCTTCGCCACGCTCACCGCGCGCGGGCCGGGCGCCGACGCGTTCGTCGCCTACCGGTGGGAGCCGCTCCCGGCCTGCGGCGCGCCCCGGAGCGCGGCGCCCCTCGTGGCCGTGATCAACTTCGCCCCGTCGCGCAGCGGGTGCCGCATCCCGCTCGACATCGCCGGCATCGCCGGCCGCAAGGTCCTGCTCGCCGACCTCATGACCGGCAACGAGCACCCGCGCGACGGTGACGAGCTCGTCGATCTGTCGCGCGGCCTCGGCGTCGAGCTCCCCGCGTACGGCATCCACCTCTTCGAGATCCGGCGCTGAGGCGCGCTTCGCGCCCGCGCCGTCCAGGGCCCTTGGACGTTCTTTATGTCTGATCCTGGCGCGGGCGCGCTCCTCCGCCTCATCACCATTCCCTGGAGCCACTTCTGCGAGAAGGCGCGGTGGGCGCTCGATCGCGCCGGCGCGCGGTACCGGGAGGACGCCTACCTCCCGCTCGCCCACGCGCTCCCGTCGCTGCGGGCCGGCGGGCGCCGCTCCGTCCCGGTGCTCGTCTCGCCGGCTGGCGTGCTCGGCGACTCGACCGACATCCTGCGCTACGCCGACACGCTCGTGCCGCCGGAGCGCGCGCTCTTCTTCCAGGGTTCCCGCGAGCCCGACGCGGGCCGCGCCGAGGTCGAGGCGCTCGAGCAGCGCTTCGACGCCGACCTCGGCCCCGCGATCCGCCGCGTCGCGTACTTTCACCTCCTGCCCGACGCGGAGGGCGCGTTCGCCTTCATGGGCGGATCGTTCCGCTCGCTCGAGGGCGCTGGCGCGGCGCCGCCCTGGTGGTTCGGGCGCGGCACCTTCCGCGCTTACTACCCGGTCGCGCGGGCGGTCATGAAGCGCGTCATGCGCATCGACCCCGCCTCCGCCGAGCGCTCGCGGGGCAAGCTCCGCGCGGTCTTCGACGCGGTGAACGAACGCCTCCGCGATGGGCGCCCGTACCTCGTCGGAGACCGCTTCTCGGCCGCCGATCTCACCTTCGCCGCGCTCGCCGCGCCGCTGCTCGCGCCCGAGCACCACCCGTCGCCGCTCCCGCCGTCTTCCGAGCTGCCGTCCGAGCTCCGCGCGCTCGCCGAAGGGCTCCGCGGCGAGCCGGCCGGCGCCTTCGCCCTGCGCATGTACCGCGAGCACCGGCGCGCGAGGCCCGAGCGGAGCGCCGGCGGGTGACGCTCGACGCCGCGCGGGCCGGCGCCGGCGTCGGCCGGCGCGCTCACGCGAGCGGCGCGCTCACGCGAGCGCCGGCACGCCCGCGATGAGATCCCGCGCCCCGGGCCCTGCCTTCAGCGGGTCGCGGTGCGCGCCGAAGTGCCGCGCGTGATCCCGGACCGCGCCGATCGCCGCCTCGGGGGCGAGGCCGTGTCGGGCGCGCAGCCACGCTGCCAGCACGACGCCCGCGCGGCCCGCGCCGGACGCGCAGTGCACGACCGCGGGCGCGCCGCTGGACTCGGCGCGCCTGAGCGCGTCGAGCGCGCGCTCCAGCGCCTCGGGCGAGGGGAGCGCGCCCCCGTCGAGCGGCACGTGCGTCACCCGGAGGAACTCGCGCTGGTAGCGGCCGAGGAGCGGGATCCGGTGGAGCGCCAGCTCTCCCTCGTCGAGCAGGCAGAGCACCTCGCGCATCCCGTGCCGCGCCATGAAGGCGAGCCACGCCTCGACGGGCGCGTCGCTCGGATCCGGGTGCGCCGCCGAGCTCGGCGGCGCGACGACGGACGAGCGGATCCCGGAAGCCGACCAGCTCGCCATCCCGAAGCCGGGCCGCTCCGCGCCGTGGACGATCCGGTCGAGCGGCGACGCGGGCGCGAAGTTGAAGGGGGCCGGCGTCGCCTGCTCGTGCGCGCTCCGGTAGAACAGCTCGAACTCCGCGACCGACGCCTCGAGCTCGGGGTCGTCGATGGAGCCTGGCCGCAGGCGCCGCACCTCGGCGATGGCCTCGGCCGCCGACCTGCCCAGCGACACGAGGCGGCACGCCAGCACGACGCCGGTCCGCCCGACGCCGCCCTCCCCGTGAACGGCGATCGGCCGCGGCGCCCGGCCGAGGAACGCCACGGCGCGGAGGAGGTCCACGCTCGGGATGCGCGTGAAGTCGGCGAGCGGGCAATGCAGGTGGATGAGCGGGCCCACCGTCGCGGGCGGCGGCGCCCGACGCGAGAGCGACACCAGGCTGCGGAAGCCGAGCTCCGCGAGCTCCTCGACCGCCTGGGGTGCGTGGGGGTAGGCCATGCCGGCGAGCTCGCCGGGGATCACGAACGAGAAATTTTCGAGCTCACTCATGGCCGTCGCTCGGTGCGCAGGAGGTCGTGGCGTGCGCCTCGGGGTGGGGCATCCGTCTGCACCTCACCTCGAGGTCGCAGCTCGTCGCAGCGCTTCGCCGCCTCGCGCTGCGAGGCGACCGGGAGCGGCTGCTCCGGGCCGTCGGGCGGCGGCCGCTCGTCCGTCCTGCGGGCGAGCGGGGCGCCGGGCGGGCGGCGGCGAGGCCGAGGACCGCCGAGAGCGTGGGCCTGGGCGCAAGGGCATTCCTCATGGTGGGGGAGCATTGTAACGGCAGTTCACCGCCGCATGGCAGCCGTCACCGCGGGGCGGTTCGTCCAGGTCGCGCCGACCCGTGCGACTCGCGGACGGTACGGGGGACTCGCGGAGGGTGCGGGGGACTCGCGGAGGGTGCGGGTGAATCCGGAGGGGCGGCGCGGCGGGGCCGCGCCCCGACGATCGCACGTCGCTCCTGGTTCCCTCGGCACGGTCCGGCGTGTATGAAGGGCCCGTGGTCCGCTTTGCCCTCGCCCGGACGGCCATCGCGCGTCCGCTGATGCTCGTCGCGCTCGGGCTGGGCGCGGCGTGCAGCGGCGCCGCTCCGCCGACGGCGGCGACAGCGCCGCCGCGCCAGGGTGAGGAGGCGCCCGCGACGCCGGCGCCCGCGGCGGCCCGGCCGGAGGCCGCCCCCCCGCAGGCGGCGCCGCCCGGCCCGGCCGAGGCGCAGGCCTTCGTGGCCGCCGTCGACCGGGAGCTGCGCAGGCTGCGGATCCAGTCCGCGCGGGCGTCCTGGGTCAACCAGACCTACCTCACGGACGACACCGACGCGCTCGCCGCCTCCGCCGAGGAGGCGAGCATGGAGTACCTGAACCGCGCGATGAAGGCGGCGGCGCGCTTCGACGGGCTCGCGTTGCCCGCGGACGTCGCCCGCCAGCTGGCGCTCCTCAAGATCTCGACCTCCCTTCCGGCGCCGAGCGACCCGGCGGAGCGCGCCGAGCTCGCCGCGCTCTCGGTCGAGATGACGAGCCTGTACGGCAAGGGCAAGCACTGCCCGAAGGCCAGGCCAGGGCGGGCGACGACCGCGGGCTTGGGCGCTGCGCGCGCGGGCGCCGGGGCCGAGCCGAAGTGCCTCGCGCTCGACGAGCTCTCCAGCCTCCTGAAGACAAGCCGCGACTGGGACGAGCTGCTCGATGCATGGGCGGGCTGGCACGCGATCGCCCCGCCGCTCCGGCCGAAGTTCGAGCGTTACGTCGCCCTCGGCAACAAGGGGGCGGCGGAGCTCGGCCTTCCGGACGTCGGCGCGCTCTGGCGAGCCGGATACGACATGTCCCCCGATGCGTTCGAGGCCGAGACCGAGCGGCTCTGGGGCAAAGTGAAGCCGCTCTACGACGAGCTGCACTGCTATGTGCGCGCGAGGCTGCGCGCGATCCATGGCAAGGACAGGATCGGCGAGAAGGCCCCGATCCCGGCGCACCTCCTCGGCAACATGTGGGCGCAGGAGTGGTCGAACGTCTACGGGCTCATGGAGCCGTACAAGGGCCAGCCCTCGCTCGACGTGACGCGGAAGATCAAGGCGAAGAAGCTCGACGGGAAGCAGATGGTCTCGCTCGGGGAGCGGTTCTTCACCTCGCTCGGGTTCGACCCGCTGCCGGCGACCTTCTGGGAGCGATCGCTGCTCAAGAAGCCGGCCGACCGCGAGGTCGTCTGCCACGCGAACGCCTGGGACGTGGGCGACCGGGACGATCTCCGCCTCAAGATGTGCATCGAGCCGAGCGAGGAGGATCTCATCACGATCCACCACGAGCTCGGGCACGTCTACTACTTCCACCAGTACTACAAGCTCCCGATCCTGTTCCAGTCGGGCGCCAACGAAGGCTTCCACGAGGGGATCGGGGACACGCTGGCCCTCTCCGTGACGCCGAGCTACCTGAGGTCGCTGGGGCTGCTCGACAGGGTGTCCGAGGACGAGAAGGGGGCCATCAACTTCCTCTTCAAGAAGGCGCTCGACAAGATCGCGTTCCTCCCGTTCGGCAAGCTCATCGACCAGTGGCGGTGGGATGTCTTCTCGGGCAGGACGAAGCCGGCCGACTACAACGCGGCGTGGTGGGCGCTGCGGCTGAAGTACCAGGGCGTCGCGCCGCCGGTGCAGCGCAGCGAGGCCGATTTCGACCCGGGGGCGAAGTACCACGTCGCGGCGGGCGTCCCGTACATGCGCTACTTCCTCGCGCACATCTACCAGTTCCAGTTCCACCGCGCGCTGTGCAAGGCGGCCGGGCACACGGGGCCGCTCCACGCGTGCTCGATCCACGGCAGCGCGGCCGCGGGCGAGAAGCTGCGCGCCATGCTCTCGCTCGGCGCGAGCCGCCCGTGGCAGGAGGCGATGCGGGCGGTGACGGGGGAGACCGCGGCCGATCCGGGCGCGATGCTGGAGTACTTCGAGCCGCTCCGGAGGTGGCTCAAGGAGCAGAACAAGGGTGAAGTCTGTGGGTGGTAATTGAGCGTGGGTGAGCGTAGGTGAGCTGTGCGCGTCTTCGTCGCCGTTGATCCGGGAGCCGAGCTCCTCGCCAAGGTCGGAGATCTCCTGCGGGAGATCTCGCCGCGGGCTCCGTCCGCCAAGTGGGTGGAGCCTGCTGGGCTGCATATCACGCTCGCCTTCATGGGCGAGATCGGAGAGGAGCGCCTGCCGCTCGTCATCGCTGCTGCCGGGAGCGTCGCCGCGTTCCACAGGCCGCTCACGTTGCGCATCGAGAAGGGCGGCGCGTTCGGAACGCGGCGTCGCCCGCGCGTGCTCTGGCTCGGCGTGGGCGGCGCAGTCGGCGCCCTCACCGCGATCCACCGCGACCTGGAGCAGACGCTCTCGATGTCGACGGGCTACGTGCCAGAGGACCGGCCGTTCGAGCCGCACCTCACCCTCGCCCGCTCGCGCGATCCGCGCGGCGATCCGGCGCTCGACGCCTGCGCTCAGGCGGTCGGCAGCGTCGACTTCGGCGAGACGCGGATCGAGGAGATCATCGTCTACCAGAGCGAGCTGACCCCGAAGGGGGCGCGCTACACGGCGCTCGCGCGCGTGCCGCTCGAAGGGATCGGCACCCCCGAGCCGGCGCGCTGAGCGTCGTCGTCCGCCGTGGAGGTGCTGCGCTCCGTCCTTCGAGAGGACGGCGTCTCGCTCGGGCTCCTCAGCGCTTGCGCGGCCCGGCCGGCGGGATGAGCCCGAGGCGCACCGCCTCCTTGTAGGCGAACGATCGGCTCAGCCCGAGCAGCCGTCCGGCCGTCGCCGCGTTGCCGCCTGCTGCCCGGAACGCTCGGGCGAACGCCTCGCGGCGGGCCCTCTCGAGCGCCTCTGCCAGGAGCTCCACGGGCTGCCCCAGCGCCGTGTCCGCGAGCCACGGCCGCTCCCCGGGGAGCTCGATCCGCGGGGCGAGCGAGCGCTCCGGCGCGCCGCCGTCGATCGCGTCGAGATCCTCGCGCCGCACGACGAGCGCCCTGCCGGCCGCGCGCTTGCCCTCCGCGATCGTCCGGCGAAGCACGGCGCGCTCCACGGCGTTCTTCAGCTCGCGGACGTTGCCCGGCCACGCTCCCTGCGCGAGCGCGCCCAGCGCCGGCTCGGTGAAGTCGACCCGCGTCGCGCCGAGCTCGGCCGCGATCTCTGCGGCGAAGCGCTCGCAGAGGGCGGGGATGTCCTCGCGCCGCTCGCGCAGGGGCGGCACGCAGATCGGGTAGACCCAGAGCCGGTGGAAAAGATCGGCGCGAAAGCGCCCCTCGGCGACCTCCCGCCGGAGATCGCGGTTCGTGGCCGCGACGACCCGCGCGTCGACGCGGCGCGCCCGGTCCTCGCCCACGGGCTGGATCTCCCCCTCCTGCAGGGCGCGCAGGAGCTGCGCCTGCGCCGAGAACGGGAGCTCGCCGATCTCGTCGAGGAAGATCGTCCCGCCGTGCGCCGCCTCGAACCTGCCGGCGCGCGCGGCCGTGGCGCCGGTGAACGCGCCTCTCCTGTGGCCGAAGAGCTCCGATTCGACCAGTTGCGCGGGGATCGCCGCGCAGTTGACGATCACGAGCGCCCGGCTCGCCCGGGGCGATCGCTCGTGCAGCGCGCGGGCGACGAGCTCTTTCCCCACGCCCGTCTCGCCCGTGACGAGCACCGGCACCGACAGCGGGGCGAGCACCGCGATCTCGCGCTCGATCCGCTGCATCCCGGCCGAGCGGCTCCCCGGCGCCGGGCCGATCGACGCCGGGCCGATCGCGCAGCGCGCCTCCGGGCCGGCGTCGAGCCGCAGCGCGCCGGCGCAGAGCCCCGCGAACACGCGCGCGTCCTCGTCGCGCAGGCCGCGGAGGCCGTGGGGATCGCAGGCGTCCAGCGTGAGCAGCCCGGCGAGGCGGCCCTGCACGTGCAGCGGCACGGCCATGCAGGCGTGGATCGGGTGGATCTCTCCGGGGCTGCCGAGCAGCCAGCCGCTGTAGGGGTCGGGCTCGCTCGGGTCGAGGAAGCGGATCGGCCCGGCCGCCTGCGTCGCCCTGCGGAGCCGCGGGTGCTCCGCGGGCCGGAAGCTCATCCCCAGGGCGGCCGGCGACAGCCCGATCTGCGCGGCGACGCCGACCGAGCCGTCCTCCGCCGCCGTGAGCACCGAGAGCGCGTCCGCCGCCGTCACCCGCGCGAGCGCGCGCAGGATCCGCTGCAGCGCCTCGTCGCGGGCGGGCGCTTCGGACAGGCTGAGCACGGCGTCGAGCAGGGTCACGCGGGTTCCTCGAGGAGACGGAGGCGACGGAGGTTTCCTGTCGGAGACTCCGGCAGGAAACACCCTGGGGTGCAGCGGAGCAAGGCGCGCGGCGGGGCGGCGCGCGGGTGGGCGCCCCCGGAGCGGCCGTCCTCTGCAGCCGGCCGGGTTTCCTGGGGGAAACCGCCGCCGGCTGCAGAGGTCGCGCCGATCCGGCGAGGATCGACGCGATCGGCGGAGAAACGCCTCTGGCACGGCCCGTGCGAGCTCGTGCGGGCCGACGGGCGAATCGATCGCCGACGACGGCTAGCACGGGCACCGCGCCCGGCCTGGAGGTTTGTCATGGGATTGAACGTTGGCTTGCTGCGGGAGAGCTTCGAGCTCGTGATCGAGAGGGCGCCCAACCTCACGCACCGTTTCTACGGGATCCTGTTCTCTCGGTATCCGCAGGTGAAGCCGCTCTTCGGGCGCAATAGCCAGGAGCAGCAAGAGAAGATGCTCACCGAGGCGCTCGCCGCGGTCATCGACCGGCTGGAGGACGCGTCGTGGCTCGAGGAGAAGCTCATGGCGATGGGGGCAAAGCACGTCGACTACGGCGTGACGGACGCGATGTACCCCTGGGTCGCCGACGCGCTGATCTCCGCGATGGCCGAGGTCGCGGCCGCGGAGTGGTCCCCGGCGCACCAGGAGGCCTGGACCGAAGCGCTCGGCGCGATCGCCTCGCTCATGCAGCGCGGGGCGAGGGAATACGGCGCCGCGAGGCCCCACGCGCCGCAACCCGCGGCGCCCGCGGGCGGCTAGGGAGACGAGCGCCCTCGACCCTGTCGCCCGCGCGTCGGCCGGCGGCGTCACTCCCCGATCGCCTTCACGACGACGCGCTTGCGCCGGCCGCCATCGAACTCCGCGTAGAAGATCTGCTGCCAGGGCCCGAGATCGAGCTTCCCCGCGGTGATGGGCACGATCACCTGGTGGTGCACGAGGATCGATTTGAGGTGGGCGTCGCCGTTGTCCTCGCCGGTCCTGTGGTGCTTGTAGTCGGGCCCCTCGGGGGCGAGCTGCTGGAGCCACGCCCAGATGTCCTCCCAGAGGCCCGGCTCGTGGTCGTTCACGAACACGCCGGCGGTGATGTGCATGGCGCTCACGAGGACCATGCCCTCTTGGATGCCGCTCGCGGCGACGACGGCCGCGACGCGCTCGGTGACGTTGATGAGCTCGCGCCTGGCCTTCGTCTCGAAGTAGAAATAATCGGTCTTCGATTTCATGGCTTCTCCCCGGCGCGGGTCACGGAGCGTGACGGAGCGCGCCTGATCGACGATCGCGCCGCGCTCAGGGGTAGAGCCGCTCGACGCGCCAGCCGTCGCCGTGGCGGACGTACACCACGCGGTCGTGCAGGCGGTTCTCCTGGCCGTACCAGAACTCGACGCGCTCCGGTACCACCCGGTAGCCGCCCCAGAACTCCGGCCGAGGCACCGGCCGGCCCTCGAAGCGGCGCTCGATCTCGCGCACCCGATCGAGGAGCGCCTCGCGCGAGGGCAGCGGCGCGCTCTGCCGGGACGCCCACGCGCCGATCTGGCTGCCCCGCCCGCGGGTCTCGAAGTAGGCGTCCGACTCCGCGTCGCTGACCCGCTCGATCCGCCCCTCGACGCGGATCTGCTCCGCGGCCTTCGCCCAGTGGATGCACAGCGCGGCGAACGGGTTCGCCGCGAGATCCATCGACTTGCGGCTCTCGTAGTTGGTGAAGAACACGAACCCGCGATCGTCGATGCCCTTCAGCAGCACCATCCGCGCCGAGGGGCGCCCGGACGCGTCCGCCGTGGCCAGCGTCATGGCGGTCGCGTCGGTCGGTTCGGTGGTTTGCCGCTGCTCGAGGAGCTCGCGCGCGAGGACGAACGGATCGGTCGGCTCGGTGATCATGGTGAAACGGTGCTCATGGTGAAATTGCGTCATGCATATACAAGCAGAACGCGCCGCTGGCGAACCCGCGATGCATGCGAGCGACGCGCGCGACCTCGGATGGCTGCGTGGCTGGTTATGGCGGCGCGGCGGCTTCTTCCCTCGCCCTTCGCTGATTTCCGGGAAAGCTCGCGTTGTCGCGCACGCGCCATTTTGATACTAGCGGAGGGGCGGAGCGAGGGCGTGCATGGTCGTACCGGTGAGCGTGGGGGACGTCCTCGCGGAGAAATACGAGGTCGAGCGCGTCCTCGGTGAAGGCGGTATGGGCGTGGTCGTCGCCGCCCGCCATCTCCTGCTCGGCGAGCGGGTGGCCATCAAGTTCCTGCAGCCCCAGGCCCGCGAGCGCGCGGACCTCGTCGCCCGCTTCCTGCGCGAGGGGCAGGTCGCGGCGCGCATCCGGAGCGAGCACGTGACGCGCGTGTACGACGTCGGCACGCTCGCGCGCGGCGAGCCTTACCTCGTCATGGAGTACCTCGAGGGGACCGACCTGAAGGTCGTCCTGCGCGATCGCGGGCCGCTCCCGATCGCGCTCGCCTGCGACTACCTGCTCCAGGCGTGCGACGCGCTCGCGGAGGCGCACGCGCTCGGCATCATCCATCGGGACCTGAAGCCCGCCAACCTGTTCCTGACCCAGCGGGCCGACGGCAGCCCGCTCATCAAGGTCATCGACTTCGGCATCTCCAAGATGGCCCTCGCGGCGGAGGCGGCCGGGCCCAAGGCGCACGACATGACCGAGAGCTCGACGATGCTGGGCTCGCCGTTTTACATGGCGCCCGAGCAGATGGTCTCCTCGAAGAGCGTCGACGCGCGGGCCGACGTCTGGTCGATGGGCGCCATGCTCTATCAGCTGCTCACGGGCGCCGTCCCCTTCCGGGGCGACTCCGCGATGGCCATCTACGACCGCATCCTGGAGGGGCCGCCGCGGCTCGACGCGCAGCGGTCCGACGTGCCCGAGCGCCTCGGCTGGGTGGTCCAGCGCTGCCTCCAGAAGAGCCCTGCAGATCGCTTCGGCAACATCGCCGAGCTCGCCGCCGAGCTCGCTCGGTTCGCGCCGCCGCACGCGCAGCACCTGGCCGATCGCGCCGCGCGCGTGCTGCAGATCCGCCTCGACGCGAGCGCCGAGGCGGGCCGCGCGCCCGGGCCGCCCCGGCGCTCGAGCTCCACGTCGCCCGGACCCGCGGCGCCGTCGTCCAGCGACCCGGATGGGAAGGGCGTGGCGGCCGGCTCCGCGTGGGATGGCGCGCCCACGGCGCTCCTCTCGGACGGCGCGGCGACGGATCGCTCCTGGGGCGGCACGCGCGCCTCGTCGGGCCAGGGTGGCGGGGCGCGCACCCTGGGGATCGCGGCGGCCCTCGCGGCCGCGCTCGTGGGCGCCGCGGGGCTCGGGTGGCTCGTGTGGTTCGCGCTCCGCGTCCCCGCGTCGGGCGTGGCGCCGCTCGCCGCGTCGGCGCCCTCGGAGGCGCCGCTTTCGCCGGAGGCACCCTCGCGCGACGCGGCGGTGCCCGCGGCCGATCTGGCTGCGGGCAAGGCGGCCGAGCTCCTCGACGGCGGCCCTGCGCCGCCGCCTGAAGCGCCCGTGTCCGAGGTCGCGACCGCGCGGCCGACCGCGAGCGGGCCCGCGGCGCCGCGGCCGCCGGCGTCGTCGAAGGGCGCGCGGCCGTCGGGGCGGACCCCGCCGCCGGCCCGCCCCGCATCGACCGCGCCGCAAGACCTCTTTTCCGATCCGCGATGACATCCCGTGAGCCCAGGAGAGGTGCCGTCTTGCTTTGCCATCGTCGTCTCTCGAGCCCCTGTCCGGCGTCCGGCTGCGCTGCTGCGGTCTCCCGGGCCCCGCTGGCGGGGGCCGGTCGCCGTCGAGCGGTAGCGCTCCTGTCGGCGCTCGCTGCGCTCGCCTCGCTCGCGCCGGCCGCGGGCGCCGCCGAGCCGACCCGGGAGGAGCGCGCCGCTGCTGTCGCGCTGTTCGACGAGGGCCGCGCGCTGATGGCCGCGGGGAAGCACGCCGAGGCCTGTCCGAAGTTCGCCGAGAGCCATGCGATCGACCCCGGCATCGGCACCCTCTTCAACCTCTCCGACTGCTACGAGCGCACCGGCAAGATCGCGACGGCGTGGATCGGCTTCCGCGACGTCGCGGCCGCCTCGCTCTCTGCCGGGCAGATGGAGCGCGAGCGGGTGGCGCGCGCCCGGGCCGCCGCGCTCGAGCCGCGGCTCTCCCGCCTGCAGATCGTGGTCCCGCCGGCGGCGTCGATCGCGGGGCTGGGCCTCACGCGGGACGGGGTCGCCGTGGGCAGGGCGCTCTGGGGGACGGCGGTGCCGCTCGACCCGGGTGAGCATCGGATCGCCGCCACCGCGCCTGGGTACGAGCCCTGGGAGGTGAAGGTCGCGATCGACAAGCCGGGCGTGGTGAGCGTCACGGTGCCGGCGCTCGAGCGCGCCACGGAGCCGGCCTCCGCCTCGGGATCGAGCGGCGCGTCGACGCCGGCGGTCGCGCCGCCGCCTCCTGTCCGTCCGCCGGCGAGCGACCCGCCCTCGGCGCAGGGCGGGAGCATCCGCAAGCCGCTCGGCATCGTCGGGGTCGGGCTCGGCGTGGTCGGGCTCGGCGTCGGCACGGCGCTCGGCTTCATGGCGAAATCGACGTTCGACAAGGCCACCGAGGGCGGCCATTGCGACGAGGCGGGCCGCTGCGTCGATCAGACGGGCCTCGATCTGCGCGACGACGCGGTGGCGAAGGGCAACATCGGGACGGCGGTGTTCATCGCGGGCGCGGCCTTCGCCGTGGGCGGGGCGATCCTCTGGATCACCGCGCCATCTGCGCCTGACGCCGCCGCGGCGTCCGCGCGCGGCCGCGGGCCGACGGCCGGCGCCCCCTGGAGCGCGCGCGTCGGCCTGGGCCCCGGGAGCGTGTGGATCGCGGGCACTCTCTGAGCGGAGCGCCACAGGAGCAGGAGGGGGCGTCGTCGCAGCGGGGGGAGCTCGCGGGGCGCCCCACGGCGTCCGGCGTCGAGCCGGGTGAGCCGACTGGCACCGAGGACAGGGGAGAGCGGGCGTGAGTGAGGGCGCCCGGAGATACCGGCGTTCCGCGTGGCGCCTCGATTGACACGGATCACCTCTCCGACGTGGCGCCGTGCGGCGAGCTGATGGATGATGCCGAGTCGGCCGGCATCGATTGCGGTGCCCGGGTGGAACACAGCACGTCTCTCCGCCGGGGCTCGTCCGGCGCGGTGAGCCAGGCGCGGTCGCGCCATGGCGCGTCGCGGCTGGCTTGCCGGTGACGCTGCGCGCCGGCCAGCGAGCGCCGGCGGCGAGGGCGCGGCGAGCGATGATCCGTCGCAGGCGATGATCAGAAGGGTCCTGGACGGGAATATAGCCCCGGCCCCGAGCGGACCTCGGGGACTCGCACGTACCGCTCTGCTTCAAATATCCATCTCGGCGAGTGATCAGCGCACCAATGGCCCACGTCGGCGTGCGCCAGGCGCATTTCATCTGAACGGCTGATCAAATCATGAGCAATGCCGCTCGACACCGGTCGAGGGGCGCCGTTCTCCCATGGCTCGATTGCGGCGGCGACCGGGCGAGCGAGCCTGTCGAAGGCCTTTGAGCCCACATGCGATGGGAGAGGAGCACCGCCGGCCTCTCCGTGCTCGCGTCGAGCAAATGTACGCCGTCGGCCGGCCAGGCGAGCGCGTGTTGGCGTTCTGCAGGCATGATCCGTCACATGTTCACCCCGGGCTCCGATGTCCTGTTCTTTCCCCCGGCAGTAGTTCATGAGTGCGCCACGGCGCTTGTCATGTATAGAATGCGTCCCATGACGAAACAGCGTTCAACCTTGGCTTTGTGGATGACCTTCGCGCTGGGTGGCGGCGCGTGTCTCGCGCTGGGCGCCGGTGCGTGCAGCGACGACGGGGCGACCAGCTCTGGCGACACCGCGACGAGCGGGGGGAATCAGGGCTCCTCCGGTGCGCAGACGGGGACGGGGGCCGGCGCTGGCTCCGCCTCCAGCTCCGGCGCAGGCGCCGGCTCCAGCTCTGCTTCGGGCTCCGGTTCCGGCTCCGGCACCGGCGGTGGCAGCAGCACCACGTCGTCGTCCGGGACCACCGCCGGACAGGGCGGCTCCGGCGCCGGCGGCGGCGACCCGGTGGAGTGCGATGCCAGCGCGGCGCCCGACGTCGGGAAGCTGGCGCTCGCTCCCGTCGTCACCGGCGTGGACAAGCTGGTTTACGCCGCTCAGCCGAAGGGATCGAGCGACTGGTATCTCGTGCTGCAGACCGGGCAGATCCGCGTGTTCTCCGGCGGTCAGCTGCGGAGCGGGGTCTTCCTCGACGTGAGCAATCAGATCACGCTCAGCTCCGGCGGCTTCGACGACGAGCGCGGGCTCATCAGCATGGCGTTCCCGCCCGACTACGCGACGAGCGGCAAATTCTACATCATGATGACGGCGACCACGGGCACGAACATGAACCGTGACATGGTGGTCGAGTACAAGCGGTCCAGCGATCCTTACGTGGCGGATGCAAACTCGGCGAAGACGATCGTGCGGCTCGACGCGTCCGCGGTGAATCACAACGGCGGCCATATCGTGTTCGGGCCCGACGGCATGCTCTACGTCGGCACGGGCGACGGGGGCGGCTCCTGCAACAGCGACAAGCCTGGCGGGTCGCAGGACCCGGCCTCGCTGTTCGGCAAGATCCTGCGCCTCGATCCGAATGCTGCCGAGCCGTACGCCGCGGCCGGCAATCCCCTCGACGGCGCGGCCTCGCGCGTCTGGCACTATGGTCTGCGCAACCCGTATACCTTCACCTTCGACCGGGGGACGGGCGACCTCTTCATCGGCGATGTCGGCCAGGATAGCTACGAGGAGATCGACTACGTTCCTGCCGGCACCTCGGGGCTGAACTTCGGCTGGCCGAAGTGGGAAGGCACCCACCAGGATACCTGCCGGGGGCAGACCATGCGCGCGGGCGATACGCCCACCCCGCCCATCACCGACATGGATCGGCGGCAGAGCGCGACAGGGCCGTACCGCGATTACAAATCGGTCGTCAGCGGGTTCGTGTACCGGGGCAGCCAGGTGCCGCAGCTCCGCGGCGTCTACCTGTTCGGTGATTACACCGGCGGGAAAATGGGCGCGCTCATGCAGTGCGGGGCGCAGACGTCGCCCATCACGGTCATCAACAAGAACCCCGATCCGAACGCGCCGAACGCTCCGGCATTCGCGCGTCAGGGCAGCCTGCCGGCCTTCAACGCGCTCACCGCGATCGTCGAGGACAACGACGGCGAGCAATACTTCGTCGCGAACCGCAACAGCCTGGTGAAGATCGTTCCCGGGACCTGACCAGGCCGCCCAGGGCGCGGGCGCCGGCATCTCGCGCCCGGCCCCGGATCCAGCGCGCGAGCTCTCGCACGCTCCTGGACGCGGGCGGCCACGCCGCCCGCTCCGCCTCCGCCGACGCAGCCAACCCCGCGCAGCCGCCGTCGCGCCGCCTCCGATGGCAGCGGACGGCGCGCGCCCCTTCCGAGCGCCGAGCGGATGTGCTTCGCTTGCCCCGCTCGTTCAGGAGGAGTCCCATGAAGAATGTCTTGACAGTGCTTGTTGCGCTCGGCGCCCTGTGTCTCTTCGGCTGCGAGGGCAAGCCCCAGGCGACGCCCGAGGCGAAGCCCGCGGCCACGACCGAGGCGGCGAAGCCCGCGCCCAAGGCGGAGCCGGAGAAGGCGGCGCCGGCCGAGACCGCGAAGCCGGCGAGCACCGGCGGCTGGTGATCGGCGCGGCGGCTCGGCCCGCTGCCCCCCGGCGCAGGCGCATGGCCGCGGTCCGCCTCGCGCTCGCGCTCTCGCTCGGCCTGGCCGCCGTTGCGTGCGACGGCCGCCCTGCGCCCCCGGTCCACGGCGGTGCCCCCGATCCGGACCCGCTCGAGCCGCTGCGGCGCTTCGAGGCGGCGCGCCGAGCGGAGGCCGATTTCTCCCGCGCACCCGGGTCCAACCGGCTGTTCGGGGCCGACCCGATCGCGCTCCGCCCCGTGGATCCGCTGGGCCGCCCCGCCGCGCCGGGCGCGCCCGCGCTGCTCTCGCCGCTCCGCGGCCGCGACGCGCTCGTCCTGCTCGACGCGTCGCTTCGCGAGCTCTCCCGCGCCCCCGCGCCGGCCTCGCCGACAGGGGTCGCGGTCACGCCCACCGGCGAGGTCTTCGCGAGCGGCGAGGCGTCTCCCTCGCTCTTCCGCTACGCCGTCCGCGGCGCCTCGCTCGAGCCCGCGGGGCGCATCGATCTCGCGGGCCTCCACGGCGTCCGGGACGTCGCGGCCGGCCCCGAGGGCCTCCTTTACGCGCTCGACGAGCGCGCCGGCACGCTCGTCACGCTGCGCCCTGGTCCCACCGGCGCGGACGGGCGCATCGAGGTCGAGCGCTGGGACGAGCCGATCGGCGCTGGCCCCTTCCGCGTCGTGCGCCTCGCGCATCACCTGATCGTCGATTGCCTCCTCGACCAGACGCTCGTCGTGCTCCCGGTCGGCGCCGACGGCCGCCCGCTCCCGGGCGGCGCGGCGCGCGTCCGCCACGACGGCCCGATCTGGAGCTTCGACGCGCTCGAGACGGGCGGCGCCGGGGGCGGGCTCCTTCTCGCGGCCGGCGGGGTCGAGGATCACCCGCTCGACCGGGCCGGCGGCTCGTTCGGATACATCGACTCGTTCGTCTTCCTCTACCGCGTCGCCGCCGGCGCCCGGCCCGAGGTGACGCGGCTCTCGGCCGTGAACGTCTCTGAGCTCGGCGTCCTCACCCCGAAGGCAGTCGCGCTCTCGGCGATCCCCGGCTCGAGCGGCGTGCGCGTGATCGCGACCGGCTATGGCGGCGATCGCCGGGCCGAGCTCCTCTTCCGCGCCACGGACGCCGGCCTCGCGAGCGCGCCGGAGGTCTCCACCCGCCCGCTTTCCCCCGGCGTGGCCGCCATGGCCGCGCTCGGCGGCGGCGCCTTCGCCTATGCGAACCCGTTGCTCGACGCGTGGCTGCTCGACGCCGGCGACGGCGCGGTCGTGAAGCAGCCGGTCCGGGACGGCGGCGAAGACGCCCGATCCGACGAGATCCGCCTCGGCGAGGCGCTCTTCTTCACCTCGCTGATGGCCCCGTGGAACAAGGCCGACGGCCCGCTCAGCCGGTTCACGTGCGAGACGTGCCACTTCGAGGGCTACGTCGACGGCCGCACGCACCACACGGGTCGAGGCGACGTGCGCGCCACGACCAAGCCGCTGCTCGGCCTGTTCAACAACCGCCCCCACTTCTCCCGCGCCCTCGATCCGGATCTCACCGCGGTGGCGGACAACGAGTTCCGCGTCGCCGGCGCGCTGAGCGGCCACGATCCATGGTTCTCGATCTCGAGCGAGGCCGCGCCGTGGCTCGCCGATCTCGGGCTCGCCGACGCCGGGCGCGCCGCGCGGCCGCCCGAGGCGCTCCGCCGCGCGCTCATGAGCTTCCTCATGGCGTTCTCGCACCGCGTGAACCCCGCCGTCCTCGGCCGGACGAGCTTCACCCCGATCGAGCGCGACGGCGCCCGGGTGTTCCGGGACCGCTGCGCGCGCTGCCACGCGCCGGTGCTCCGCAGCGACGACCCCGGCTCCGCGGCCCCGTTCGAGCGCTGGGAGGCGCTCGTGCTCGCGCCCGAGGGCCCGATCGTGTGGGGGAGGGCCGGCTACGAGAAGACCGGCGTCGTGCCGTACGTGCACGAGGACGGCGCGCGGGTGCCGTCGCTCCGGCGGCTTTACAAGAAGCGGCCCTACTTCACGAACGGCTCCGCGAAGACGCTGCGCGATGTGCTCGAGCGGGCGCGCTTCGAGGACACGGGCGGCCGCGCCGCCGGCGATCACCGCGGCACGGCCGCTGCCGCTGCGCCGGGCGCCTTCTTCCACGACGGCGCGCCCGAGGGCGAGGGCCTCGTCGCGCTGGACGCCGGCGCGATCGAGGCGCTCCTCGCCTTCCTCGATCTGCTCTGATCGCGCGGCGCGCCCGCTCGCCCGAGGGCAGGCAGACCGCGGGCACGCCGCGCGGAGCGCGCGTGTCCGCGTGCACCCCGCGTGCACCCCGCGTGCACCCGATTCCGGCGGCGGCCAGCCCCGAGCCTGCCCGCGCGGATCCCCCAGCATCGCCGCGCGATCCGCGGTAAATGGGGGAGATGCGACAGCACCCCACGTTCCCCCGCCCGTCGGCGTCGGCCATCGACAAGGCGCGCCGGCTCCTCGAGCGCGCGCTCGGCCCGTCGAAGGTCATCACGTCGGCCGACGGGTGCGCGGCCTACGCGGGCGACGAGTCCGATCAGCCGCCGGTGAGCCCGGATGCGGTCGTGCTCGCGTCCTCGGCCGCCGACATCGAGAAGGCGGTGCGGGCGGCGAGCGAGGCGGAGGTGCCGGTCGTGCCGCGCGCCGCTGGCAGCGGCAAGTCGGGCGGCGCGGTGCCGGTCGGGGGCGGGATCGTCATCGCCACGATCGGCATGAACTCCATCAAGGAGATCAGCCGCGAGGAGCAGATCGCGGTCGTCGAGCCGGGCGTCATCCTCGCCGACCTGCACGCGGCCGTCGAGGCCGAGGGGCTCTTCTACCCGCCCGATCCGAACTCGCTCAAGATGTGCGCGCTCGGCGGCAACATCGCCGAGAACGCCGCCGGCCCGCGCGCCTTCAAGTACGGCGTCACGCGCGAGTACGTGCTCGGGCTCGACGCGATCCTCATCGACGGCACGCGCCTCCGCACCGGCCGGCGCACCGTGAAGGGCGTGACGGGGTACGACGTCACGGCGCTGCTCGTCGGAAGCGAGGGCACGCTGGCGATCACGACGGAGGCGACGCTCCGGCTCATCGCGAAGCCCCCGTCGGTGATGACGCTGCTCTGCCTGTTCCCGGACGTGCGCGCCAGCGGGCGCGCGGTGAGCGCCCTGGTCGCCGCCGGCGTCGTCCCGCGCTGCCTCGAGCTGCTCGATCGCCCCACGCTCGACGCGGTGCGCGCGCGCGGCGTCGGGGTCGACGAGCGCGCGGGCGCGATGCTGATCATCGAGGTCGACGGCGAGCCCGCGGACTGCGAGGTCCAGGCCGAGCGGGTGGGGGAGGTCTGCATGGATGCCGGGGCGCTCGACGTGCTCGTCGCGCAGGACGAGGCGCAGCGCGAGCGGCTCTGGGAGGCGCGCCGCCAGCTCTCCCCCACGACGCGCGCCATGGCGCGCTACAAGATCTCGGAGGACGTCGTGGTCCCGCGCGACAAGATCCCGGCGCTGCTCGACGAGGTCGCGGAGATCTCGGCGGCGACGGGCGTCCGCATGCTGACGTACGGCCACGCCGGGGACGGCAACCTCCACGTCAACCTGCTCTGGAACGACCCGGACCTCGTCCCCCAGGTGGAGACGGCGCTGTCGCGCCTGTTCCGCGCGGTGATCGGCATGCGCGGCACGCTGAGCGGCGAGCACGGCATCGGGACGTCGAAGGCGGACTTCCTCGCGCTCGAGCAGTCGCCGGAGCTCATCGCGATCGAGCGCAAGATCAAGGCGCTGTTCGACCCGAAGGGCCTGCTCAACCCGCACAAGATCTTCCCGCGGCGGACGCTCGAGGCGGCCGAGCGGGGCGAGCGCGACGGGGGGGCCGAGCGCGCGCCGGGCTTCCCGACCCACGTCGTGGCGCCCTCGCACGGGGCCTGCTGAGCCGATGCGGGTCCTCGGCATCGATCCCGGCTCGCGCCACCTCGGCTGGGGCCTGCTCGTGCGGCAGGGCACGCGCATCGAGCACGTCGCGCACGGCGTCATCGACATCGACACGAGCGGGACGTTCGCCGCCCGGCTCGTGGAGATCGACGACGAGCTCGGCAAGGTGATCGCGTCGCACGCGCCCGACGCGGCCGCGGTGGAGAGCCTGTTCTTCGCCAAGGACGCGCAGAGCGCGGCGAAGCTCGGCCACGCGCGCGGGGTCGTGCTGCTGCGGCTGGCGCGCGCGGGCGTTCCGATCTCGGAGTATCCGCCGGCGCTGGTGAAGCGGACCATCGTCGGCCGGGGCGCGGCCGAGAAGGCGCAGGTCGCGCAGGTGATGACCGCGGTCCTGCGCCTCGCCGCGCCCCCGCGGCCGGACGCCGCCGACGCGCTGGCCATCGCGATGACCCACCTCAGCGCCGCGGGCTTCGCGGCCGCGCTGGCGGCGTCGGGCGCGCCCGTCCCGCGCCGCGCCCGGCCGCGGCGGGCGCGCCTCGGGTGAGCGTGGGCCGACGCGGCGCCCTGGTTGCGCATGGGGACGCCGGCGCGGCGCCTCGGCTGACCGCGTGACCGCGTGACCGGGGGCCGGCGGGGGCGGTCCTGGCGCACATCCCGTGTGCTATGGAGCCTGCATCGGACGCTCCCGCGCCGCGTCCAACACGAAAACGTGCGGCGCGCCCCGGCTTCAGCGAGGGTGCGGCTGCCAGGGCACGGAACCGGCGGCGCATCGCCGGCGCCCCCGCCGCCGACGAGCGGGGGCGAGACGCCTCTGGACATCAAAGGAGATCGGGAAGGATGACGCGAACCTCACTCAACCGCCTCGCCGCCGCGTGCCTCATCGGGCTGACGGCGCCCCTCACGGTCGTGCTCGCGACGCTCGCGACCGCCGGCGAGTCCCAGGCCGCGGGTCCCACCGCCGAAGAGCTCGGCAGGCGCGTCCAGCAGTTCTACGACTCCACGAAGACCTTCAAGGCGAGCTTCACCCAGACCTACACGATCAAGGTCCAGGACGTGAAGAAGGTCTCCACCGGCAAGGTGACCTTCGAGAAGCCGGGCAAGATGAGCTGGATCTACGACGCGCCGAACGGAAACCGGGTCGTCTCCGACGGCGTCACGATCAAGGTCTACGAGAAGGACAACGAGCAGATGTTCGAGACCCCGGTGAAGGGCTCTCAGTATCCGGCGGCGCTCGCGTTCTTGATGGGCAAGGGGCAGCTCACGAAGGATTTCTCGCTGCGCCTGCTCGATCCTGCGCAGATGAAGTTCGAGGGCGGCTATGTCCTCGAGGGGACGCCGAAGGAGGCGACCCCTGCGTATCAGAAGATGCTCCTCTACGTGGACGGGCAGACCAACCAGGTCCGCCGCGTGCTGATCCTCGACGCGCAGGGCAACCGGAACCGGTTCGATTTCTCGTCGCCGGTCGTGAATCAGCCGGTCGGGAAGACCGAGTTCGATTTCACGCCTCCACCGGGCACGCGCGTCGTCCGCCCCTGACGTTCTCTCGCCACGTTCCCGGCGCGGCGGAGCCGCTGCCGCGTTACCCCGCCGACCCCCGACAGCTCGTGGAATCCGTGGAAGCGGGGCGTCACAGCCTCCGCGCTCCTCGCCGGCAGCGCGCCGTGGCGAAGCTGCTGGGATATATGCCCGGCGCGTCCCTGCCGTGGTAGAAATATTCCGTGATACTTCGATCCCACGGGCGTGAGCGACAGCTCCGAGGCTGGCGTCGCCCGCCGCGGATCGTCACCGCTGCTCTCGGCTCCACGCGCGCGGCGGGGATTCGCCTCGGCTGAACGGTCACCCGCTGTCACGAGGCTTTCGCGAGAGCGCTCGATCCATGAACAATCCCCACGGACATCGTCCCGATTCCCCCGGCGTGCCGCAACAACCCCGGCCGGCGGAGCGCTTGAGCGAGCGCGCGCAGGGCCCTTCGGGGTATCCGGCGCAAGGTGCGGGGCAGAGCTCCGTGGGGCAACCGCCGCACGGGCAGCAGGGCCACGGGCAGGCGCCGCAGGGGTACGCGCAGCCAGCGCAGGGCTACGGGCAGGGGCACGCGTATCCGCAGGGGCCGCAGGGCTATCCGCAGGGCCACGCGTACGCGCAGGGGCCGCAGGGCTATGCGCAAGGCCCGCAGGGCTATGCGCAGGGGCCGCAGGGCTATGCGCAGGGGCCGCAGGGCTATGCGCAAGGCCCGCAGGGCCACGCGTATTCGCAGGGGCCGCAGGGGCACGCGTACCCGCAGGGGCCGCAGGGGCACGCGTACCCGCAGGGGCCGCAGGGGCACGCGTACCCGCAGGGGCCGCAGGGGCACGCGTACCCGCTGGCACCCCAGGGCTACGCGCACGGGCCGCAGGGGCACGCGTACGCGCATCACCACGCGGGCTACCCGGCGGCCGTTCGGAGGTTCGACCCGGACCGGCGGCTGCGCATCGCCGGGCTGTGGCTGTGGGCCATCGGCCTCATCGCGGGCGCGGTCCTCAACGTGCTCTTCACGCTCCTCGGCGTCATCGAGTCCGGGGGGAGCATGCTGAGCGCCATGCTCGTCGGGGCGCTCTTCGCGTTCCCACCGCTCGTCCTCTACCTGTTCGTCCCGATGATCATCGATCGGTACGATCCCGAGCCGTGGTGGTGCCTGCTGATGGCGTTCCTCTGGGGCGCGCTCGCGGCGACCGGCTTCTCGATCCTGATCAACACGGGCGTCCACATCGGCGTCTCAAGCAACTTCGGCGAGCCGGCCGGCGAGCTCGTCAGCGCATCGGTCAGCGCGCCGTTCGCGGAGGAGCTCTTCAAGGGGCTCGGCGTGTTCGGCTTCTTCTACTTCCTGCGCCGGGAGTTCGATGGGATCGTCGACGGCATCATCTACGCCACGTTCTGCGCGCTCGGCTTCGCCGCGGTGGAGAACGTGCTCTATTACGCGCGCGCCTCGATGCAGGGCAGCGACGTTCTCGCTGGCACGTTCGTCCTGCGGGGCGTCTTCACGCCCTGGCTCCACCCGCTGTTCACGTCGATGACCGGCATCGGCTTCGGGCTCGCCCGGGAGTCGTCGAAGACGTGGGTGCGCGCGGCGGCCCCCATCGGCGGCTACCTGCTCGGCGTCGCGCTGCACGCGGTGTGGAACTTCCTCCCCACCGCGCTGGGGCGCGCGATGGGCGACATCTTCATGCCGTGGCTCCTGCTCTGGTTGTGCTTCGTCGCGTCGTTCTTCGGGATCATCGTGGCGCTCGTGATCCGCAAGGGCTGGGTGATCCGGGATCATCTGCGCGACGAGGTCGCGCTCGGCATGCTCACCCAGGACGAGCTCGAGCTCGTCTGCTCGCCGATCGGCCGGCTCCGGTGCACCCTGGGCTGGCGCGGCGCCACGGGCCGGAGCTTCATCCGCGCCGGCGCGCGGCTCGCGCTCAGCAAGTGGCACACGGCGCGCGCGCTGCAGGGCCGGAACCGCACCCTGAGCGCCGATTTCATCGGCCCGCTCCGGGAAGAGATCGCGCAGCTCAGGCAAGAGCTCCTCGCCCGGATGCCTCGATAGCGCGCCGGTCACCCGCTTCGGATACGGGCCCATCTCGACGTTTTCGGTGCTCAGCGCACGTGAGTGCGCTTCCGCGCCGAAAACGCCGATCTGGACCCGTCTCCTGTGCGGGTGACCGCCGCTCTGGAACCCTCGATCCGCCGTGCGCCGGTCAGCTCTGCGAGGTGTTCGTCCCGTCCGCGGCCGGGCGCGCGGCGCGGTCCTCGCGCCGCTGCACGGGCTTCGCGGGGATGCCCACGACCGTGGTGTTCGGCGCGACATCGTGCACGACCACGGCGTTGGCGCCGATCCTGGCGCCGTCACCGACCGTGACCCCGCCGACGATCTTCGCCCCCGCGCCGATGAAGAGGTCGCTCCCGAGCACCGGTGTCTGCCGCCGATCGGCGCCGATGGTCACCTGGTGCTCGATGAGCACGTTCGATCCGCCGCGGACGTTGCCGTTGATGACAACGCCGTTCGAGTGGATGAGCACGAACCCGGGCCCGAAGTCCGCGCCGCGCCCGATCACGCAGCCTCCGGCCAGGTTGGTCGCCTTGTTGAGCACCATCTCGAGCACCGGCATCCGGTGGGCTCGTGCGGCCTGCGTGAACCTGTAGAGGACCATCGCCGCCGTGCCGTCGGTCGCCAGCGTCTTCAGGATAGTCGGCAGTGGATCGCTGCCGTAGCACCATGTGGCCTTCTGGCGCACGTCGGCCGCGATGAGTCGCAAAGTCCGCAGCATCCCGGCGAGACTAGCGCATCTCGCCCCGCCCGTGCGACCTTTCGCCGCGCGCCCGCGGGGCACCTCGTCTCGTCTCGTCTGTCTCGTTGCGCTGCGCTGCGCCGCGCTCGCGTGACCTTTGGCCGCGCCTGCGCTCCCCTGCTACATCCCGCCGTGCGCCCGCCGCGCCTGCGCGCCCGTGCGGTCTTTTCGGCGCCGCACCGCCCTGTTGCCATCCGGTCATCGGTCCGTCACATCGCTCGGGTACACGCGCTCTTCACCATGGCGCGGATTTTAGTCATCGAGGACGAGCCGGCGCTCCAGAAGGTGCTCGATTACAACCTCAGGCAAGCCGGGCATGAGGTGCTCCTCGCGGGGCAGGGCGGTGAAGGGGTCCGGCTGGCCGTGGACCAGCGGCCCGATCTCGTCTTGCTGGATCTCATGCTGCCCGACATCCCGGGGACGGAGGTGTGCCGTGCTCTCCAGCAGAGCGATGGCACCCAGCGGATCCCCGTGATGATCGTGTCGGCGCGCGGGGACGAGGTCGACCGCATCGTCGGCTTCGAGCTCGGCGCCGTCGACTACGTCGTCAAACCGTTCAGCGTGCGGGAGCTCGTGCTGCGCGTGCAAGCCGTGCTCCGCCGCGCGAAGTCCTCCGGGGACGGGGAGCGGAGCATCGAGTTCGGGTGCCTGCGGATCGACGAGGGCGCTCACCGCGTGTGGGTCGAGCGCGAGGAGGTCGAGCTGACGCTCCTCGAGTTCAAGCTCCTCGTCGCGCTGTACGAGGCGCGCGAGCGCGTGCAGACGCGCACCGCGCTCCTCGACGGCGTCTGGGGAATCGACGTGAGCATCACGACGAGGACCGTGGACACCCACGTCAAGCGGCTTCGCGACAAGCTGCGCCGCGCCGGCGATTACATCCAGACCGTCCGCGGTATCGGCTATCGATTCGCCGCTTCGCCCGACCTCCCCGAGAGCCGCAGCGCCTGAGCGCGCTGCCGGGCGAGCACGACAATCGTTGCCCCGCCGTCACCGGGCCGCAACGGCAGCCAGTGTACCGTGCAGACGGTGATTCACATGCTGGGCGACATCGTTGAAGCGTGCCGGTCCCTCTCATGAGGTCAGGTAAAGCTCTGGTGTTGTCGCCGGCGTGTGCCGGGAGCCTCGATGTATCTTGAAACGTGGAATGCAGGGGAGGCCGATCCTGAGCGGGCAAAGCGCCTCGCGATCGGGGTAGCGGCAGGGCTCCTGCTGTTCGCGGCCATTGGGCTCGCCGCCGCCCGCCTGAGCGGCGCGATCGCGCCTCCTCCGCCCGAAGAGGAGGTCGTCGAGGTGAAGCTCGCCACCCAGGTCCCCGAGGCGCCCCCCGTGGCCCCGGCGCCCGCGCCCCCGCCGCCGGCGGCGGAGGCGCCGGCGCCTCGCCCCGCGGCGCCCAGGCGCCCGGCGCTCGTCGCGCCGACCGCGGTGCCAAGCGAGGCGCCGGCGGAGGCGGATCCGGGCCAGGCCAAGGCGAGCGACGACGACACCTACGGAGAGCCTGGAGGCGTACCGGGCGGCGTGCCCGGCGGCGTCGCCGGCGGCACGGGGACGGCCGCCGTGGCTGCGCCCGCGCCGCCGCCACCGCCGCCTCCTCCTCCGCAGCCGAAAGGGCCGATTCACCTCCCCGAGAACGCCACGCCGCCTGTCGCGCTCTCCAATTCCCTCCCTCCCATCCCCGAGGGGGCGCGGAGCGCGGGGATAGAGGCCACCGTGGTCGTCAGGTTCGTGGTGACCGAGACCGGCGAGGTCACGAACGTCACCATCGTCCGCGGCCATCCGCTGTTCGACGACGTGGTGCTCGCGACGGTGAAGACGTGGCGCTACCGGCCGGCGATCCACGAGGGGAGGCCGGTGTCGACCTTCAAGACGGTCCGGATCCCGTTCAAGGCGAAGAGATGACGTCGAGCGCGCGGCCGCGGACGCGGCCTCTCGCCCGAGGAACGAAGGAGGTTAACCATGATGCAGTTTGATCTCGGGCACATCTGGGCGACCATGGGGCTTTTGAGCAAGCTCGTCGCGTTCGCCCTCGTGCTCATGGCGCTGGCGAGCGTCGCCGTCGTGGTGGAGCGGCTCATCGCGCTCGCGCGTCAGGCGTCGGAGACCCGGCGCTTCGCGAGGGAGGCGCGCCCCGTGATGGAGGCCTGGGACACCGCGCGGCTCGTCTCGATCGCCGACGGTTATGGACGCTCCGCGCTGGCCCGGCTCGTCGGCGCGGCCGTGCGCCGCTTCCAGCGCGCCGTCGAGGCCGGCGAGGGCGGCGTGCCGCCGGTGGAGCTCGCGCGCCGCGAGGTGTCGCGGCGCCGGGAGGCGATCTCCGCCGACCTGCGCCGCGGCCTCTCGGTGCTCGCGACGGTCGGCTCGGTGGCCCCGTTCGTCGGCCTGCTCGGCACCGTCATCGGCATCATCACGGCCTTCCAGACCATCGCCTCGACCGGCTCGGGCGGCCTCGGCGCCGTGAGCGCCGGCATCGCCGAGGCGCTCATCGTCACCGCGCTCGGGCTCGGGGTCGCCATCCCGGCGGTGCTTTGCTTCAACTACCTCACCACCCGGATCGCCGCTGTGGAGCTCGCGCTCGAGCGCAGCGCGGGTGAGCTCATCGACGAGATGGAGAACGAACATGGACGTTCGAGCGGAGAGCGGTCGCTCGGGTCGGCAGCAGCCGCCTGAGCCGGAGATCAACGTCACGCCGCTCGTCGACGTGGTGCTCGTGCTCCTCATCATCTTCATGGTGATCGCGCCCCAGATGGAGCACGGCGAGCGGGTCGAGCTCCCGGCGGTGTTTCAGCCGGATCCGAAGTCGAAATCGAAGCTCGATCCGATCTACGTGACGATCACCGGCGCAGGCACCGTGTTCCTCGAGAAGGAGGCTGTCGCCGACCTCGGCGCGCTCGGCGAGCGGCTGCGGGCCATCCGCGCCGCCGAGCCGGAGCGCCGGGTGGTCATCAAGGGCGACTCCTCGGTGCGGTACGGCCGCGTCCGGGAGGCCTTCGCGCTGTGCCAGGAGGTCGGGTTCGCCGGGATCTCGCTGCAGGTGAGCCAGCGGGGCGGCGGGGCGTCCGCGGCGCCGGAGGAGGGATAGCGCCGTGGGGATGAGCGTTCCGCAGGGCGGAGGCAAGAAGGGCGGTGTCGCGCCGAGCATGAACGTGACGCCGCTCGTCGACGTGGTGCTCGTGCTCCTCATCATCTTCATGGTCGTGACGCCGCTGCTCGCCAAGCAGCTCTGGCTGAATCTGCCCAAGAAGGACGACACCGCGAAGCTCGCGCCGCCTCCCATCGACGCCGACAAGCCCGTGGTGCTCACGGTGGATCAGCGCGGCGTCCTCCGCATCAACCAGGCCGAGGTGCAGCGCGGCGAGCTGAAGGAGCGGCTCGCGCGCATCTTCGCGGCGCGCTCGGACAACGTTCTTTACTTCGACGCGGATGACGAGGCCGTCTACGCGGTCGCCGTGGAGGCCATGGACGCCGCGCGCATGGGCGGGGCCAAGACGATCGCCGTCCTGACGGAGAAGCCCGCGCGCTGAGCCAGGGCAGAGGCCGAATGAGGTGAAGTCGAGGCGCGCGGGAGCCGCCGCCGCGTCGCGCGAGCGCGGCGGGGTGCACGGGAGAGGGCGCGAGGTGGCCCTCCGCTCAACTCATCAGACGGGCGCGGGGGCGCCCTGCCATCGAATCGAGAGTCGCGCCCGGGCTCGGAGCGCGCGAAGGGACAGGTGCATGAGTCGCAGAAGGATCTCGGGGGTAGTCGCAGCGCTGGTGACACCGCTTTGCTGGGGGGCCACGGCCCTCGCGCAGGGCGACCCCGGAGCCGCTGCGCCGCAGCCAGACGGCGCGGCGCCTCAGGCCGGCGGTCCTGCGGCGGAGGACGTCTCGGGACTCGACGAGCCGAGCCCGTCGCGCCCGCCGCCCGCGGGGAGAGGCGTGGTGTGGGGCGTCGTCACGGACACCGCCACGAGAGAGCCCTTGCTCGACGCCCAGGTGTCCGTCGTGGGGACGAAGCTCAAGGCGATCGCGGACCTCGACGGGCGGTATCGGCTGGAGCTCCCGCCGGGCATCCATCAGCTGCGGGTCTGGTACGAGGCGCACAAGCCGCAGCGCGTACAGGACGTACGGGTGACGGCCGGGCAGGTGGTCCAGGTCGATGTCGGCCTCGATCCCGATCAGCAAACAGAGGAGGTCATCGAGGTCGAGTTCGAGCCGGAGCGGGCGAGCGTCGCCGCGCAGCTGCTCATCCGGAAGAACGCGGCCCACGTGGGCGATGCCGTCGGCGCGAAGGAGATCGCGAAGACACCCGATCGCAACGCCGCCGAGGCCGCGAAGCGCATTGTCGGCGCGACCGTCGTCGACAACAGGTACGTCTACGTCCGCGGCCTCGGCGAGCGCTACACGAACGCGCTCCTGAACGGCGCCCCGCTGCCGAGCCCCGAGCCCGACCGGCAGGCCGTCCCGCTGGACCTCTTTCCGTCGCTGGTCCTCAGCGACATCACCGTCGTCAAGACGTTCACGCCCGATCTCCCCGGCGACTTCGTGGGCGGCTCGGTCCAGGTCAACACGCGCGAGCTCCCGACCCAATTCCTCTTCCAGGCATCGCTGTCGCTCGGGTTGAACAGCCAGGCGACGTTCCGGGATCGCCTGAGCTACGCCGGCTCGGGCACCGACTGGCTCGGGATCGACGGCGGCGCGCGCGCGCTCCCCGGCGAGATCCCCGACTACAAGGTGGTGCGGCTCGGCTCCAAGCCGGGCGGCGGCACCATCACGAGGGACGAGATGACGACCTATGGGCGGGCGATCAACTCGTCGATGGTGACGACGCGGTCGTTCACCCCGCCGAACGGGAGCGGCAGCGTGGTCGTCGGCGACACCCTGAAGCTCGGCGGCGAGCAGCGCCTCGGTTACATCGCCACCCTGAGCTATGGCCGGAAGTTCACTCCGCGCGCTGAAGAGCACACGAGAGCCTTCCTGCCCGCTCCTCAGGGCGGCGAGCCCATACCCAACGTCGACACCAGCACCGAAAACATCCGTGACCAGGTGTCCTGGGGCACCTTCGCCAGCGTCACCTACAACCCCGATCAGAACCACAAGGTGACGATCACCGGACTCCACAGCCGCTCGTCCGAGGACCTGGCCAGCGAGATCAACGGGAACCCCCTGGACGGCGGCAGCGTGTTTCGCGACACGCTGCAGCGGTTCATCTCCCGGGCCCTCACCCTGGGTCAGCTCCAGGGAGAGCACCGCATCGGCGCGCTGGACGGCGGCACCCTCGACTGGAAGGCGTCCGTCTCCCATGCGTCCTCGGACGAGCCCGATACGAGGGAGACCGTCTACATCAGGGACGATACGAGCGGAGCCTACTCGTGGGACGAGGGCACGCTGAGCGGCGCCCACTTCTTCAGCAACATGACCGACGTGAACTACGGCGGGCAGCTCGCCTATACCCAGCCTCTCGTCCGTGGTGACACCCCGACCCGGGTGAAGCTGGGCGGTCTGTTCAACCTCCGAGAGCGCGAGTTCAACGCGCGCCGGTTCCGGTTCAAGCAGCGCCCGGGCTCGGACCCGACGATCCTGCGCCAGGAGCCGGGCCAGCTGTTCTCGGACGAGAACATTGGCACGGCGCTCGAGCTGGAGGAGATCACGCGCGAGACCGACTCCTACACGGCGAACAGCGATCTCTACGCCGGTTACGTGATGACGGACGCCGCCATCACACGATGGCTCCGAGCGGTGATCGGCGCGCGGATCGAGGCCTCCACGCTGTCGCTGAGGGCGTTCGACAGGTACTCCCCGGCAAACCCGGAGATCAAGGCCGAGAGCGATAACGTCGATCTCTTGCCTGCCGCCAACGTCATCTTCAAGGCGAGCTCGAGCTCGAATGTCAGGCTCGGCGTGTCCAGGACGTTGGCCCGCCCCCAGCTCCGCGAGCTCAGCTCGACCTTGTATCAGGAGGGATACAGCGGGATGGAGGCGCAAGGCAACCCGGACCTCGGGCGGACGAGCGTCGTGAACGCCGATCTCCGCTTCGAGATCTTCCCGACCGCCGGTGAGGTGGCCGCGGTCAGCGTCTTTTACAAGCACTTCCAGGATCCGATCGAGGAGATCATCTTCCCGAACGGCGGCAGGGGCAGGCTCAGCTACGTGAACGCGGAGGCCGGTCACGTCGCCGGGGTCGAGCTCGAGCTCAGGAAGAGCCTGGGCTTCGTCACCCCGCTCCTGAAGGAGGTCACGGCGCTCGGAAACCTCACGTTCGTGCAGTCGGAGGTGACGATCGATCCCGATGACAACGAGGGAGGGGTCACCATCGAGAGCACCCCGACGCACCCTCTTCAGGGGCAATCCCCCTTCGTGGTGAACCTGGGGCTCGATTACGCCAGCGAGTCGACCGGCACGAGCGCCCGGCTCCTCTACAACGTGTTCGGCGCCCGGCTCAAGCGGGTGGGTCGCAAGGGGCTGGCGGACGAGTACGAGCAGCCGCGACACCAGATCGACCTGACCCTGGCCCAGCGCCTCGGCGAGCACATCGAGCTGAAGCTGGCCGGCGAGAACCTCATCGATGCGCCCATCCGCGTCACCAAGGGGAGCGACGGCGACGAGGACAAGATCGCCAGCCAGTACAGCGTCGGGACGACTGTGACGTTGAGCGCGGCGTTCACCTACTGAGCACCTGCCATTGAATCGTCACGCCGCGCTCGTCACGAGTTTTCCTACATGCGCCATGTTGGGGGAGGAGGTAGAATAAATTGCGTACATTCAAATTGGGCTTGGTTTGCGCCTCGGCGCTGTCCGTCGCGGCGTTCGCCGCGTGTGGCGATGACGACTCGATCTCTCCGTCCCCGACCAGCACCTCGTCCGCGAGCAGCTCCGCCAGCGGCGGTGACGGTGGCGGTGGCGGCGAGGGCGGCGGTGGCGACGGCGGCGGTGGGGGCGACGTCAGCGCCGATTGCTCCTCTCCGGTGGAGGTCAGCGAGGCGATCACCGCCAGCACGAAGTGGACCGCCGACAAGTGCTACCTCATGAAAGGGATCCTCTTTGTCGAGCGCGGCGCGACCCTGACCATCGAGCCCGGCACGAAGATCATGGGCGAGAAGGTGAGCCTCGCCACGCTCGTCGTGAAGCCCGGCGCCAAGATCAACGCCAAGGGCACGGCGAGCAAGCCCATCGTGTTCACGAGCCAGGGCGAGGAGGGCGATCGCGCCGCCGGCGACTGGGGCGGCGTCATCCTGCTCGGCGAGGCGCCCGTCAACGTCGAAGGCGGCAAGGCCACCGTCGAGGGCATCACCGGCGAAGGCACGGAGTACGGCGGCGACAAGCCCGCGGACAGCAGCGGTGTCCTCGAGTACGTGCGCATCGAGTACAGCGGGATCCTCCTCTCCCAGGACAACGAGGTCAACGGCCTCACCTTCGCCGGCGTGGGCTCCGGGACGACCGTCGATCACGTGATGGTGCACCACACGCTCGACGATTGCTTCGAGTTCTTCGGCGGCACCGTCAACGCGAAGCACCTCATCTGCGCGCAGAACGGCGACGACGGCTTCGACTGGGATCTCGGCTACACCGGCAAGCTCCAGTTCCTCGCGCTCCAGCAGGACCCGTCCGTGGCCGACGAGACGAACGGCTTCGAGGGCGACAACGACGCCGACTCGTCGGCCAACACGCCCCTCAGCGAGCCGACGATCTACAACGCGACCCTGTGCGGCAAGAACAAGGAGGTCGACAAGCAGCAGTACGGCATGCTGCTCCGCCGCTCGACGAAGGCCCACATCTTCAACACCATCGTGACCGGCTTCGAGGCGGGGGTGGATCTCCGGAACGAGCTCACCGAGGTCGAGCTCGCGAGCTCGATCTTCTTCGGCAACATCGAGGCGAACATCGCCTACGAAGAGACCGACACCGAGGCGGCGACCGAGTCGAAGCTCGACGACGACGACGACGCTGGCACGGACGAGGTCGCGTGGTTCGACGGCGAGGCGACCAACAGCACCGAGGATCCCAGGCTCGCCGACTGCTTCGCCGCCACGCCCGACTTCCGGCCCGAGGCCACGCTCACCGAGAACGCGGCGACCCCGCCGGATGACGGCTTCTTCGACCCGGAGGCGAGCTACATCGGCGCCTTCAAGGCCGATGACACCTGGGCGACGGGCGCCTGGGTCTCGTTCGACGCGAACTGACGCGGCGCCGTCCGCGCCGGCCCTCCGCGACGCGGCGGGCGGACAGGATCCGTGGCGGGAGAAATGACGAAGGCCGGCTCTTCAGCCGGCCTTTATCGTCTCTGGCGTCACGACTCCGCCGCAGGCGCTCAGCGCACCCGCGGCGTAAACCCGGACACACTGCTGCGATGCTCGCTGCATACGCCTCGCGCGTCCGCGGTCTCCTTGAATGACACCCTTCCGCACACCTCGCAGATGCACAGGTGTGCGCGATAGAACTCCCGGTCGAGCAGGATGTCGGCGGCGAGCAAACTGAGCACAATGTCGCCGAGGAAGTCGATCTCGCGCGGCGAGGCGACCCAGACGGGACGACCGCCGACCGCCGCCCGGCGGACCCTGCCCCCGTAGATCGCCGCGTTCAGGAACCGATCGTCGGCGACGGGCGCGATCAGCCCACGGAGGGCCGTGATGACGCGCCCGCGGGCCTTGTGGATGAGCTCCTCGAGGTTGCTGCCGCCGTCGGCCCGGGGATCGAGCATGACGGGCGTCGCGCCGGGCTCGCGCACGATCTGGGGGCGCTTCATCAGGCCCGGGGTCACGAGGTGGTCCACGAACCAGTCCTGGAGGTCCTTGGGCGTCCACTCGGACGCCGGCCACTCCAGGAACTCGAGAGCGCCGCGGAGGCCGCTGACGCTCTGGAGACCGGGGTGGGTGGGGAGGCTCGGCAGGGTGCGGGATGTGTGCAGGCGCCGGGACGAGCGGCGGCTCGCCTCCTCGATGTTGCGGCCGGATCCCATGTTCACCTCGAGGGCAGGCCCCCGGTCCCGATGGATGCGAGCTCTTGCAGAGGCCACCATGCCGAGGGAACAAGCACAACTTGTGCCGAACCTGGCGAACGGGGCGACCTGGATTTGCTGGGAGTTCTGCCCAGAGAGCCTTCGCAGGCCGTTGGGATGGCCGGCCACTGGCCGGCCAGGTTCTTCAACGGGTAAGATTGCGCCCGATGGACCACTCCACCGTCCGCGTCTCGGTTTCACCGGAGCCCTCGGTCGCCGAGCCTGTCCCCGGCATCGTCCTGATCTTCTCGGGGGATCAGCCGCGCTGCGCTCCCATCCCGCTGGATCGTGGCTCCGTGGTGGTGGGTCGCGGAGGCGTCGGCGGCGTGCCGCTCATGGACGACTCGCTCATGTCGCGGCGACACGCCCGCATCGCGTACGACGGCGGCGCCTGGACCGTGGAGGACCTCGGCAGCACCAACGGGACGTCGGTCAACGGCGAGCCCATCCGCGGCGAGGTGCGGAGGGACGCGATCCAGGTCGTCGGCGCGGGGACGTCGGTGTTCCTCGCGCTCAGCGACATCCGGAGCTTCGCGCGCGGGGGCGTGCGCCTCGAAAAGGAGAGCGTCCTCGGGCCGAGGCTGCAGCTGATTTACGACACGATCATCCGCGCCGCGGCCGGGGGGGACAGCCTCCTCGTGACGGGCGAGAGCGGCACGGGCAAAGAGCTCGCGGCGCGCGCCTACCACGAGGCGGGGCCGCAGGCGCGCGGCCCGTTCGTCGCCGTCAACTGCGCGGCCATCCCGGAGGGCCTGGCGGAGCGGCTCCTCTTCGGCGCCAGGCGCGGCGCTTACTCCGGCGCGACGCACGACACCGACGGCTATGTGCAGGCCGCCCACGGAGGCACGCTCTTCCTCGACGAGGTGGCGGAGCTCGACGCGGCCGTCCAGGCGAAGCTGCTGCGGACGATCGACACCCGGCAGGTCCTCGAGCTCGGCGCGGTCGCGCCTCGCCCGGTGCAGATCCGGATCTGCGCGGCGACACACGACCTCCGCGCCCGCGTCGCCCAGGGCCGCTTCCGGGATGATCTCTACTACCGTATCGGCCGGCCCGAGGTCCGGCTCCCGCCCCTCCGCGAGCGGACCGAGGAGATCCCGTGGCTGCTCGCGCAATGCGCAAAGGCGGTCGGCGCGGCCGCTCAAAGCGCGCCGCCGGCGATTCACCATTCGATGATCATCGCGTGCGCGATGCGCCGATGGCCGGGGAATCTGCGCGAGTTCGTCGGCGAGGCGCGGCGCGCCGCGACGCGCGCGCTCGACGAGGGGCGGCGCACGGTCGAGGCCAAGGATCTGGATCCGCTCGCCGGCGTCGGGCTGAGCCCGGAAGCGATCGAGCCGCAGGTCCGGCCGACGGCGAGCGATGTTCGACCGGCGCGCGCAGGCCAGGCGCCGCCCGAAGACGAGATCGCCGAGGCGCTTCGCCTCGAGCGAGGCAATGTGTCTCGCGCGGCCATCAGGCTCGGAGTGCACAGGAATCGAGTTCGACGCTGGCTCGAGAAGAATGGCGTCGATCGCTCCCACTTCGCCGAGGGAAGCGACCTGTCCGATAACGACTGAACCGCTGGCGCCCGCCGTCGCATGCACAGGTGCAGGAGTGCGTCAATGGTGCCGCCGCGTCGCTGGAGAGCGCTCGTCTTCCGGCTGCGTTGCGATGACGAAGTCGCTCCCGGCGTAGGCTGCTGAGCCCGAGGGGGCGATCGTTCCATACATCACCTCCAGCAAACGCTCTGCTCCTTCCGAAGGCCTGAAGGCCGCCGCGGCGCTGTTTCTCGGGCGAAGGAGCGCCCGATCGTCGCAGGGTTGCCTCCATCTGGTGACGCAATGTGGGCTCGATCGACCGAACGCCCATGTATAGGGACTTTACAGAGCTGATTATGCGGGTTGTAATGTGGTGTGTAAGCCCCGTCCCCAGCGAGGTGCTGTCACGACCACGGTCAACTCAACGAGTCCGGCGCGTGCTCGCCAGGTCGGAGCCCACGATGCGCCCTGAAGAGACCATCGGTGAAGTGTTCCATGGCCCGTGCGTCGCGCGCGGCCTGCGTCATCGAGGCCGCGCTCCACGCGATCCGCGCGCGCCGGGGCCGGCGGGGCTTCCGCCTGCGGCGCGATCACGCGCGCCTCGCGGGACGCCTACGAGTGCCTACGTCTGTCTCCAGAAGACTGGCTCGGACGGCGCGCGGAACACGAGGACGGGGGCGCGGCGCACAATGACGATCTTGGACTTGACCGGGCGGGCGGCTTCATCGATGTACAGAGAGTTGTCTGTCGGGTCTCCCTGCGAGCTCAGGTCGCGTCACGGGCGGGCGCCGCGCTTCGCGGCCTTGCCGCGGGCGCGCGGTCGCCGAGCGCCTGCCCCTTGCTCGCCGTCGGGCTCTCCCTCAGCGACATGTGCAAACATTGAAACCCCTGGCTCCTGCGAGGTGGTCGACGTCATGCGTTCTCGCCTGAAATCGGCTGCCCGCGGAGAGCCCAGCCAGGACGGCGGGCTGCCTGGTTGAACAGCCCTGGACACCATGAACGCGATCCGTAGACACGTATCGGCCGAAGAGGCGCCTCTTAGCCTGCGAGCGCACATCGAGGGGCCCACCAGCTCGACCGCGTCCAGCCCAGGGCAGCAGCCGAGCTCGGGGACCCGCCAAACCCACTCGCGTCGCCGCCCGTTCCTGAGCCGCCTCCTGGCGGCGGGCGAGGCGATCGACGCGGGGGATACCGAGCGCGCGAGGGCCCTCATCGAGGGCATCCTGCGGGCCGAGCCCGATACAGGGGACGCGTCCGAACGCATCTCTGGCGTGTTTGGCCGGGCGCTGCTCGCCCGCCTGGACGGAGATCGCTCCGGCGACGGGAATCTGTACCTGCGCAGCGCCGGGCCGCGGGACATGCTCGCGGCGTTTCAGCTGCTCGTCCACGCGACCCCGCTCATCCGGTTCGGCTACCTCAGCGCGAACGCGGCCATCGTCGAGGCGTTCCAGGACGAAGGGGAGATCCATGTCATCGACATCGGTGTTGGCGGCGGTACGCAGTGGCCGTTCCTGCTACACCGGCTGGCCACGCGGCCCGGCGGCCCGCCGCGGGTCCGGCTGACCGGCATCGATCTGCCGTGCCGGGGCCCCGATCCCGAGCAGCGGTTGCGCTGGGCGGGCGCGTTCATCGGGGGGTGGGCGGAGCGGCTGAAGGTCCCCTTCGAGTTCCACGGCGTCGCGTCCTCGGTGGAGCGCGTCGACTGGAGCCGTATCGCGTCCCGCTCCAACGCGCCCATCGCGGTCAATGCGGCGTTCGCATTGCACCACGTGCCGGATGCCTCGGTGCACGCCACCGCGAACCGCGACACCATCCTCACGAGGATCCGCGCGCTGTCGCCGCGCGTGCTGACGCTCGTCGAGCCGGATGTGGAGCACAACGCGCACCAGTTCCTCCCGCGGCTGTCGGAGGCGATCGGCCACTACTACGCGGTATTCCAGGCGCTCGAGGCGCTGCTCCCGCCGCACATCGCCGCGCGGGAGACCATCGAGCAGGTCTTCTTCGGGCAGGAGGTGATGAACGTGGTGGTGGGCGAGGGGGCCGCGCGGGTCGAGCGGCACGAGCGCCGGGGCGCCTGGCAGCGCCGCCTCCGCATGAACGGCTTCGAGCCGCTCCGCGTCTCGCCGCACGAGTCGCTGGTCCGCGGAGCGCTCCGCCTGAGCCAGGGGTTCGACGTCCGGAGCGACGAGCCCGCGCTCCTGCTCATGCGCAACGGCGTGTCCATCGTGGCCGCGTCGGCGTGGCGTCCGCGGCAGCTCCCGCCGCCATCGCGGTTCATGTCCGGCCTGTTCCGCCGCTAGGAGCGCCGCGCAGCGCAGGTGAGCCCATAACGCACGAATCTGCGCCCCTCCACCAACAACCGCTTCCCTGTCCTGATCACATCCGGACGCGAGCGGCCCCTCGCCCTCAGCGCCTCAGGAGGGCGAATGCCACCCAGAGCACCAGCGCGCCGAGCGCGAGGCACGCGAGGGGGAGCCACAGGGCGCGGCGCTTGTGCATTGCGATTTCCCGGAGGTCGCGCCGGTACCCCGGCGTGTGACCGCCCTCGGCCGCGGACCGGGGGCCGTGGAGGGGGAGAGGGCTCAGCCCTTCACGCCTGACGAGCTCGAACAGCACCGAACCGCGCGCCTGGGCCCGTGCGAGCTGCCCCAGCCGCTCACGGCGACAATGAAGGCAAAACGTCGACGCATCCTCTTCGATGCCGACGAGGTCGAGCTCCCGTAGCCGCTCCTGCTCCCAGCTCTCCCTGGCTCGCCGGGCCTCGTTGTGGGCGTCCTCTCGGCGGTCGTCGTGGTGTGGGCTGTCCTTCGCGCTCATCGCAGCTCCTGATCGGGGGCGCGGTCTGCGGCTCCCTAGGAGGATCTATTCCGGACAGCCGCGAGAAATTCTCACGCAATGCGCCTGGCGGACCTGCCGCGCTGGCCGCAGGCCACCCGGGCGAGCAGGCGACGGTCAGCGAGCGGCGAGCTCACCGAGCTCAGCGGGTGACGAGCACCTTGAGGGCGCCGGGCGCCGCGGCGGCCGCCAGCGCCTCTGCGGCGCGCTCCAGCGGGAGTCGCGCCGACACGAGGGAGCGGACGTCGACGGTCCGGGCCTCGAGGGCGCGCAGCGCTGGCCCGAACAGCCCGCAGCGCGACCCGACGACGGTGATCTCGTGGATGACGAGCTCCGCGAGGTGGACGCTGGAGAGCCCGGCCACCGTGCTCTTGAGCACGAGCGTGCCCCTGGGCCGGGTCGCGCGGACGGCCCTCACGAACCCCTCGGCGGTGCCGGTGGCCTCGACCACCAGCTCGGCCGGTTCTCCGGCCCAGGCGCCCAGAGGCGGCGAGGCACCGGCGTCGGCCTGGCCCGAGGGCTCCGGGCGAACGAGCTCGGTCGCGATGCCCTGCGCGCGCAGCAGGGCGAGCTTCTCCTCGTGTTTGCCGACCGCGAGGACGCGGGCGCCAGCCTGGTGGAGCACCTGCGCGATGAGCAGGCCGAGCTTCCCGTCGCCGAACACGAGCGCCGACGCGCCCGGCGTCACGCGCACCTGCTCCAGGATCGCGAACGCCGCCGCGAGCGGCTCCGCGAACACCGCCTCCTCGTCGTCGATCCCGTCGGCCACGGCGTGGAGGTTCGCCACGGGCACCGCGACGCGCTCCGCCAGCGCGCCGTCGGCGCCGGCGATGCCCATGACCGTGCGCGTCGGGCAGTGCCTGCCCAGCCCGCGCGCGCAGCTCTCGCAGCGGCCGCAGGCGAAGTTGATCTCGCCCACCACGCGCCGGCCGAGCCAGGCGGCCGGGCCCTCCACGACGTCGCCGACGAACTCGTGCCCGAGCGTGCCGCGGAAGCCCATGTAACCTTGGATGATCTCGAGATCCGTGTTGCAGATCCCGGCGCACCGCACCTCGACCACGGCCATGCCGGCCGTGGTCGAGGGGGGGTCGCGGTCGATGACGCGCGCGGCCGTTCCGTCCCAGACCAGCGCTCGCACGATCGAGCTCTAGCCCGCCGCGAGCGCCAGCCGGCGCTTCGCCGGCTGCATCAGGTACGCGTCGACCGCGTCCGCGGCCTTGCGCCCCTCGGCGATGGCCCAGACGACGAGGCTCTGTCCGCGCGACATGTCGCCGGCGGCGAAGACGCCCTCCACGCTGGTGCGCCCGCCGTGGGCCTTCACGTTGCCGCGCTGGTCCATCTCGACGCCGAGCTGCTCGAGCAGCCCCTCGCGCTCGGAGCCGACGAAGCCCATCGCGAGCAGGACGAGCTCGCACGGGATCTCGAACTCGCTGCCCGGGACCGGCACAAACTTCCCACCTTCCAGCTTCACCCGCGTCGCCTGGAGCGCGCGGACGTGCCCGTGCTCGTCCCCGAGGAACGCGGTGGTCGACACCGACCAGTCGCGCTCGCCGCCCTCCTCGTGGGAGGACGAGGTGCGGAGGATGAGCGGCCACGCGGGCCACGGGTTCGTCAGCGAGCGCTGCTCGGGGGGGCGGGGGAGGAGCTCGAGCTGCGTCACGTGCGCCGCGCGGTGGCGGTGGCTCGTGCCGAGGCAGTCGGAGCCGGTGTCGCCGCCGCCGATGACGACCACCCGCTTGTCCGTGGCGAAGATCGCCTCGCTGTCGGGGATCACGTCGCCGGCGACCCGCTTGTTCTGCTGGGTCAGGAAATCCATCGCGAAGTGGACGCCCTTCAGCTCCCGGCCGGGCACCGGCAGGTCGCGCGGCCGGCGCGCCCCGCCGCACAGCACGACGGCGTCGTACTGCTCGCGCAGGGCGTCGCCGGTGATGTCGACGCCGCAGTGGACGCCCGTGCGGAACGTCACCCCCTCGGCCTGCATCTGCTCCATGCGCCGGTCGATGAGGTGCTTCTCCATCTTGAAGTCGGGGATGCCGTACCGGAGCAGGCCGCCGATGCGGTCGTCGCGCTCGAAGAGCGTCACGTCGTGGCCCTTGCGCGCGAGCTGCTGGGCAGCAGCGAGCCCGGCGGGCCCCGAGCCGATCACCGCGACCTTCTTGCCCGTGCGCTGCTTCGCGATGACCGGCGCCACCAGGTTCCGGTCGAACGCGCGATCCGCGATCGCGCGCTCGACGTTCTTGATGGTGACCGGCTTGCTCTCGATGTTCAGAACGCACCCCGCCTCGCAAGGCGCGGGGCACACGCGCCCCGTGAACTCGGGGAAGTTGTTCGTCGCGTCGAGCGACGCGATCGCCTCGGGGAGGCGATCGCGGAACATGTGATCGTTCCAGTCGGGGATCAGGTTCCCGAGCGGACACCCGTCGTGACAGAACGGGATGCCGCAGTCCATGCACCGCGCTGCCTGATCGCGCAGCTCGGCGTCGGGGACCGGGAGCTCGAACTCCTGCCAGTCGTTCAAACGCTCGGAGACGGGCCGCTTCTTGATGTCGACCCGCTGGATCTCGAGGAAGCCTCGTACCTTACCCATGGGCGGCCGACCTCTCTCCCGTGCTCAGGGGACCCGCGTTGGCGGGGATGTAACGTCCGGTGGAAACATAGGGGGTGGAAGGAGAAAGGAGAGACACGAGCCTGTCGGACCCGTCCGCTCCGTTCGTCGCGGGCGACGCCGCGGCCTCCAGGGCGCGGCGGTACTCGCTCGGGACGACCTTCACGAACTTCGACAGGACGGCCTGCCAGGACTCGAGCAGCTCGATCGCCTTCCGGCTGCCCGTGCGCCGCACGTGCTCCTCGAGCAGCGCCCGCACCGACTCGGCGTCGGCGGCGGTCATCGTCTCGAGCTGCACCATCTCCTTGTTGCAGCGCGCCTCGAAGAGCGCGTCCTCGTCGAAGACGTAGGCGAGCCCGCCGCTCATGCCGGCCCCGAAGTTGCGGCCGGTGGTGCCGAGGATGATCACGGTGCCGCCCGTCATGTACTCGCAGCCGTGGTCGCCCACGCCCTCGACGACGGTGGTGGCGCCGCTGTTCCTGACCGCGAAGCGCTCGCCCGCGCGGCCGTTGAAGAACGCGCGGCCGCCCGTCGCGCCGTACAGCACGACGTTGCCCACGATGACCTGATCGTCCGGCCGGAACGGCGCCTCGCGCGGCGGCCGCACAGCGACCACGCCGCCCGAGAGGCCCTTGCCGACGTAGTCGTTCGCGTCGCCTTCGAGCTCGAGGGTCATGCCCCGCGAGGCGAAGGCGCCGAAGCTCTGGCCGGCGCTGCCGGCGCACTTGACCACGATGCTGTCCTCGGGGAGCCCGGCGCTGCCGTGGCGGCGCGCGATCTCGCCGCTCAGCATCGCGCCGAGGGTCCGATCCGAGTTCTTGACGCGGGTCTCGATGACGACGGGCGCCCCGCCGTCGATCGTCGCGCGCGCCTTCTCGATGAGCTTGAGGTCGAGCACCCGGTCGAGCTTGTGGTCCTGCAGCTCCACGCAGTGGGTCGGGCTCGTGAGCGCCTCCTTCGGGCGGTACAGCACCTCGGAGCAGTCGATCTTCCTCGCCTTCGGGTGGAGCCCGGCGCTCCGCTGCACGATGCAGTCGGAGCGCCCGACCATCTCGGTCAGCGTGCGGAAGCCCAGGCGCGCCATGATCTGCCGGAGCTCCTCGGCCACGTAGAAGAAGAAGTTGATGACGTGCTCCGGCGCGCCCGTGAACTTCTTGCGAAGCTCGGGGTCCTGCGTGGCGATGCCGACCGGGCAGGTGTTGAGGTGGCACTTGCGCATCATGATGCAGCCGGTCGCGACCAGCGGCGCCGTGGAGAAGCCGAACTCCTCGGCGCCGAGCAGCGCGGCGAACGCGACGTCGCGGCCCGTCATCAGCTTGCCGTCGGTCTGCACGATGGCGCGGCCGCGGAGCCCGTTCATCACGAGCACCTGGTGCGCCTCGGCGAGGCCGAGCTCCCACGCGACGCCCGCGTGGTGGATCGACGTGAGCGGGGAGGCGCCGGTGCCGCCCGAGTCGCCGCTGATCAGCACCACGTCGGCGTGCGCCTTCACGACGCCCGCGGCGATGGTGCCGACGCCCGCCTCGGCGACGAGCTTCACGCTGATGCGCGCCTTCGAGTTGATGTTCTTCAGGTCGAAGATGAGCTGGGCGAGATCCTCGATCGAGTAGATGTCGTGGTGCGGCGGCGGCGAGATGAGCGTCACGCCGGGCGTCGAGTGGCGCACCTTCGCGATCACCGCGTCGACCTTGTGGCCCGGGAGCTGGCCGCCCTCGCCGGGCTTGGCCCCCTGCGCCATCTTGATCTGCAGCTCGTCGGCGTTCACGAGGTACTCGGCCGTGACGCCGAACCGCGCCGAGGCGACCTGCTTCACCGCGCTCCGCTTCGAGTCGCCGTTCGGCAGCCGGAGGAAGCGCACCGGGTCCTCGCCGCCCTCGCCGGTGTTCGACCGCGCGCCGATCCGGTTCATCGCGATCGCGAGCGTCTCGTGCGCCTCCTTCGAGATGCTCCCGAAGGACATGGCGCCCGTGGCGAAGCGCTTCACGATCGAGGCGGCGGGCTCGACCTCCTCGATCGGCACCGGCGGGCCCGCGGGCCTGAAGTCCCACAGCCCGCGGAGCGACATCGGGTGCTCCTGCTGCTCGTTGATGATGGAGGCGTACTCGGCGTAGCTCTTCGCGTCGTCGAGGCGGACCGCCCGCTGGAGCGACGCGATCGACTGCGGCGTCCAGAGGTGCCGCTCGCCGGACACGCGGAAGTGGTGGTGGCCGCCGACGTCGAGGTGCGCGCGCGCCCGCTCGCCGTAGGCCGCGTGGTGGCGCGCGAGCGCCTCCTCCGCGATCTCGCGCAGCCCGACGCCGCGGACGCGCGACGCCGTGCCGGTGAAGTACGCGTCGATGACGAGCTGATCGATGCCGATCGCCTCGAAGATCTGCGCGCCCTGGTAGCTGGAGAGCGCGCTGATCCCCATCTTCGACATGATCTTCAGGATGCCCTTCTTGAGCCCCTTCACGTACCGCGAGCCCGCCGCAGTCGGCGAGAGGTCGGCGCCGAGGGTCTTGTCGCGGCACATCGCCGCGATCGACTCGAACGCGAGGTACGGGTTCACCGCGCCGGCGCCGTAGCCGATGAGCAGCGCCATGTGGCCGACCTCGCGCGCCTCGCCGGTCTCGACGATGATGCCCGCGCGCGTGCGCGCCCCCTCGTTGATGAGGTGGTGGTGCACGGCGCCCACCGCGAGCAGGCTCGGGATGGGGGCGAGCGTCTCGTCGATGCCGCGGTCGCTGAGGATGAGGATGCTCGCGCCGTCGGCGATCGCGCGGCTCGCGTCCTTGCAGAGCTTGGCGAGCGCGGCGCGCAGGTTGTCCTCCGGGTCGCCGTCGACCGGGAAGTACATGGGCAGCGTGGCCGCGCGGAAGTCGGGGAAGACGTTCTTCCGCAGCTTCGACAGGTCGTCCTGCGTGAGGATCGGGTGCGGCAGCTCGAGCATCCGGCACTGGCGGGGCGTCTCCTCGAGGAGGTTGCCCTCGCCGCCGACGCAGCTCACGAGCGACATCACGATCTCCTCGCGGAGCGGGTCGATCGGCGGGTTCGTGACCTGCGCGAACAGCTGCTTGAAGTAGCGGAAGAGCAGCTGGGGCTTCTCGGAGAGAACGGCGAGCGGGATGTCGATGCCCATCGAGCCCACCGGCTCCTCGCCGAGGGTGGCCATCGGCCCGAGGATCATCCGCAGGTCCTCCTCGGTGTAGCCGAACGCCTGCTGCAGGCCCCGGAGGTCCGCGTGCGGGATGGTGTAGAGGCTCGGCACGTCCTCGAGGGCGCGCAGATCGATCTTGTTCTCGGCGACCCACGCCGCGTAGGGCTTCTGCGTCGCGACGCGGCGCTTGATCTCGTCGTCGCTGACGACGCGACCCTCGGTCGTGTCGACGAGGAACATCTTGCCCGGCTGGAGGCGCCCCTTCTGGATCACGCGCGCCGGCTCGATGTCGAGGACGCCGAACTCGCTCGCGAGCACGACGAGCCCGTCGCTCGTCACGACGTACTTCGCGGGGCGCAGACCGTTCCGGTCGAGCGTCGCGCCGATCAGCCGTCCGTCCGTGAAGCACAGCGCCGCGGGGCCGTCCCACGGCTCGATCAGACAGCCGTGGTACTCGTAGAACGCCTTCTTCTCGGCCGACATGTCCGGGTCGAGCGCCCAGGCCTCGGGCACGAGCATCATCATCACGTGGGGCAGCGAGCGGCCGCTCGCGAGCAGGAAGTCGACCACGTTGTCGAGCGCGGACGAGTCGGAGCCGCCCGGTCGGATGATCGGCTTGAAGTCCTCGATCGCGTTCGCGAAGACATCGCTCTTCAGCAGCGCCTCGCGCGCCGACATCCACGCGGTGTTGCCGCGCACGGTGTTGATCTCGCCGTTGTGCGCGATGACCCGGTACGGGTGCGCGCGCTCCCACGTGGGGAAGGTGTTCGTGGAGAAGCGCGAGTGCACCATCGCGAGCCGCGACACGGTGCGCTTGTCGGACAGATCGGGGTAGAACGCCGCGACCTGCTCCGCGAGCATCAGGCCCTTGTAGACGACCGTCCGCGACGAGCACGACGTGATGTAGAAGTCGTCGGCGTTGGCGGCGCGGCCGGCGCGCTTGCGGATCGCATACAGGACCTGCTCGAAGGACTGGCGAGGCGCGACCCTGCCGATGAACAGCTGGCGGATCGCGGGGCGCGAGTCGCGCGCGATCGGGCCGAGCGCCGCGTCGTCGATGGGGACGTCGCGCCAGCCGAGGACGCGCTGTCCGTGGTGCACGACCGCGGCCTCGAGGATCGCCTCGCACTGGCGGCGCCGCGACGGGAGCTGGGAGAAGAACGCCGTCGCGACGGCGTAGTCGCCGGGAGCAGGCAGCGCGATGCCAAGCGCGGCCAGGGACGTGGCGTACAGCTCGTGCGGGATCTGGAGGAGGACGCCCGCGCCATCGCCGGTGCAGGGGTCGCAGCCAGCGGCGCCGCGATGGGTTAGATTTTCGAGGATCTCGAGCGCTTGGCAAACGACCTCGTGCGTCGCTTCACGGCGGAGCGTGGCGACGAATCCGAGACCGCATGCGTCGTGTTCGAAAGCCGGATCGTAAAGACCTTGTCGTTGGGGCAGAGGCATGGTGCTGACTTCACACGCGCGTAGCACAGGTGGCACAAGGATTGGAGCCCTAGTTTAATGCGGCGCGCCAGGAGCCGCGGAACCGGGCGCAAAATGGGGAAGGGGTGTCGCCTTGCCCGGGTGCCGCTGCGCCCGGCGGCGGCGCTCGGCAGTGGACGCCCGTCGTCGGCCGTGGTGTGGGTGGGGGCGGCCGGCTCGCCGGGCCGGCCCCCGGCGGCGCGGTATTCGGATGAAGCTCTTCGCACTCAGCGATCTCCACGTCGGGTATGCGGAGAACCGGTGGGCCATCGAGCGCATGACGCCGCGGCCGAGCGACTGGCTCATCCTCGCCGGTGATCTCGGGGAGACGGAGCAGCACCTCATCTACGTCCTCGAGACCCTGGGTCCGCGGTTCAAGCGGCTCGTGTGGACGCCGGGCAACCACGAGCTCTATACGATGCCGAGTGAGCGCGGCGGTCCGCGCGGCCAGGCCCGGTACGAGCGGCTGGTCGAGCTGTGTCGGAGCCGCGGCGTGCTCACGCCGGAAGACCCCTACGTGCTCTGGGACGGCGAGGGCGGACCGCACGTGCTGGCGCCGATGTTCCTGCTCTACGACTACAGCTTCCGGCCGGACGGCGTGCCCGAGCGCGACGCGGTGGCGTGGGCGATGGAGAGCGGCGTCCTCTGCAGCGACGAGGAGCTGCTCGACCCGGCCCCCTACGCCAGCCGGCCCGAGTGGTGCCGGGCCCGCCTCGCCGCGACGGAGGCCCGCCTCGGCGCGATCGAGGGGCGCCCCACGGTGCTCATCAACCACTTCCCGCTGCGCGAAGAGCTCGTGCGGCTGCAGCACATCCCGCGTTTCTCGATCTGGTGCGGGACGCGGCGCACGCACGACTGGCACACGCGGTTCCGCGCGCGGGTGGTCGTGTCAGGGCACCTCCACATCCCCCGCACCGACTGGATCGACGGTGTTCGTTTCGAGGAGGTGTCGTTCGGATATCCGCGGCAGCGGCCCGTCGAGCGCAGCGCCGACAGCTGCCTTCGGGAGATCCTGCCGGGCCCTGCAGGCGCGGCGCCGCCGAGGATGTAGATGCTCACGATCGGCCCCGGCGCCGCGCACCTCTGGTACGTCTTCTGCGACTCGGCTCGTGACGAGGCGTTGCTCGAGGCGTACCACCGGCTGATGGCGCCTGACGAGGCGGCGCAGCAGGCGCGCTTCCTGTTCGCCGAGAACCGGCACGAGTACCTGCTCACCCGCGCCCTCGTGCGCACGGTCCTCTCGAAGTACGCGAACGTCGCGCCCGAGGCGTGGTCGTTCGTCCGGAACGAATTTGGCCGCCCGCAGATCGCCGGACCTCCGGGCGTGCCGCCGATCCGGTTCAACCTGTCGAACACGCGGGGGCTGATCGCCTGCCTGGTCGCGCTGGATCGCGACGTGGGCGTCGACGTCGAGGACACCGAGCGCGCGAGCAGCGCGGTGGACATCGCCGATCGCTTCTTCTCGCCGGGCGAGGTGAGGGCGCTGCGCGCGCTGCCGCCGGAGAGGCAGCGCGCGCGCTTCTTCGAGTACTGGACGCTCAAGGAGTCGTACATCAAGGCGCGCGGGATGGGGCTCGCGATCCCGCTCGATCAGTTCTCGTTCCACCTGGACGATGGACCGGCGATCGGCATCTCGTTCGATCCTCGGCTCGGCGACGACCGCTCGGCCTGGCAGTTCGCGCTCTACCAGCCCTCGGCGCGGCACACGATGGCCGCCGCGATCCGCAGCGGGGGCGGACCCCCGCTGTCGATCGAGCTGCGGGAGACGGTGCCGCTGCGCGACGGCGGGTGAGCGGCGGCTGGGGCCGCCCGCGCGAGGCCGCCGCGCGGCGGCGCCGACGCGCATCCCTCATCCCTCCGTGGCAGGCCTCCGGCTGGCTGGGTCAGCGCGGCCGCGGCGAGCGGCGCGCGAGATCAGTCAGGCCGCGCGATCGAGAGCTCGACGTTGCGCCACGAGGGCTCTCCGCGGCCGTCGTCGCCGAAGCCGGAGGTGACGTCCACGACGGCCCGGCGGCGCCCTTCGGCGGCGATCGGGTCGTCGTCGACGGCGTAGTCGAGGGCGGCGCCCCGGATGGCGACGAAGCCGTTGTCCTCGTCCCAGATCTCGATGACGCGGACCTGATGGGGGTAGTCGGCGAGCGCGGAGGTCTCGAGCTCCCAGTATGCGTGCCCGCCGGCTGGAGAGACCCGGGTCACCCGGTGCACGTGGGTGTGTCCGGCGAGGTGGAGCAGGACGTTGTCGTAGCCGCCGACGAGCGACTGCCACGCATCGACGTCGATCGCGCCGGGCACGGCGGGGGTGCCCGTCGCGGCGAAGGAGCCGTCCCCGAGCGAGCGCGACGCGTGGTGGGACGTGAGGATGACCCACCTGCGCTCGCGCTTCGCGCGGTCGAGCGCGGGACGGATGAACCGATCGACGTCGTCCTGGAGGATCACGCCGTTCGGCCCGCCCGTCTCGGCGGCCGTGTCCAGCACGATGACGCGAAGGGGGGTGTCCTTCATGTCGAACTCGTAGAACGCTTTGCCGTACGCGCGCTCGTCGGGCCCGATCCCGTGCCCGTCGCCGGTCGCCGCGACCCGATCGAGCACCTCGGGGCGGCTCAGGAGCGCTCTCCTCGGGTCGGGGACGACCTCGCCCGTGATCACCGGAGCGCCGGGGAGAGACCAGTCGCGCGTCCCGCCGTCGGACCAGCTCCCCGTCGCGAGCTCGGCGCGCGTGTGCACCGGGAAGTTCCCCTGGTGCAGGACATCGTGGTTGCCGGTCACCCATCGCCAGGGCACGAGCAGCCCCTCGGCGAAGAACGGATCCTTGGGATCGTTGTCGGGGCCTGGCACGGGGTCGTCGTCAGCGCCCGAGTCGCACTCGACGCGCTCGGCGCCGTCGAGGATGGCCGAGAACCACGCGATCTCGTTCGTCTGCGCGCTGTCGGCGTTGTCGCCGCCGAGCAGGACGAAGTCGATCGGCGTGCTCCGATGGAGCGCGTTGATCGTGCGGACGGCGGCGTTGAGGATCCGGCACTCGTGCCCTTCCTGCGGGCGGAACGCCGACGCGAACACGCCGGGCGAGTCGAAGATCGCCAGCCGAGCGGGCGACTCGTCGTCCGCGAGCTGGGTGTCGGCGAGGTGGACGAACCTCGTCAGGAGCGTCGGCCGCTCGCCGCGCGGCGGTGGAGGGGTGTCGTCGAGCGTCGCCGGGGCGAGCGGCTGCCCCGGCCCGCCCTCGAGCTCGCCGTAGCCCTCCGCGAGCATCTGCTCGATCTCCGCCGGGACAGCGGGGTTCCTGTCCGGTGGATCGGCCACCGCGGCGCGCGGCGCCCAGGTGCGAGCGGTCGTCAGCGGCGGCGCGCCGCGGAGCGCTGGCAGCGGGACCGGCGCAGGGAGCGGCGCCGGAGCGATGGACTCCTCCCCGGCACACGCCGCGAGCGCAAGGGACGCAAGGAAGAAGCGCGCCGCGGGGCGACCTGGGCGCGCTCGCACGATCCGCCGCCGACCGGGCTCCAACGTTGCGATGCCCACCGCTCGTGTCTGGCTCATCGCTTCCTTACATGACAACACCACAGCGCCCGATCAAGAAATGTTCACTCGGGCTGAAGCGTTGCCGTCGAGGGCCGGCGCCGACCGAGGAAGAGAGAGCGCAGAACGCGCGTAGTACGTCCCACGTCGCGCGTCGCGGCGCCGCGGAGCGTCACGTCCAGGCGCACGAGCGAGCCGAGCCATGGTAGGGCGGAGCCGCGGCCGGCGCCCCGGCGGCTGCTAGGATGCGGCGCGTCCGAGCCAGAGGCGCTCGTCTCGAGGTCATCTATGGTCATTTCGCGATTCCTGGGTTGCGCGCTCGCGGCGGCGATGCTGGTGAGCTGCAGCGATCCCGAGCCCATCATCGAATACCGCTACAGCGCCTACGAGGGCGACGCGTATCCGGACCGACTCCCCGAGATCACGATTCCGGAGGGCGGGATGGGGTTGGTGAGCGATAGCCTCTCCGATACGATCTCTCTTGTCTCGCTCGCGACCGGGGAGCGGTTCGGCGTCCACCCCGTGGGCCGCGATCCCGTGACGATCGACGGGCCTCACCATGTGGCCGTGGACGCCGAGGGCGGCGCCGTCTACGTCGCGCTGTCGTACCCTGACGTCGCCGGCGCGATCGGCCCTCACGCGGTGCACGGCGGGAGCGTGGTGGCGGGCTACGTCCAGAAGCTCGCGCTCGACGATCTGCGCATCCTCGGGCAGGTGCGCGTCGAGGCCAACCCGGGCGATATCGTGATCTCGGAGGACGGCAGGCGCGTGGTCGTCTCTCATTTCGATCTGAAACGCGTGCTCGACAACCCGGGCAACGTCGAGGCGGCGCGCTCGTCCCTCGCGGTGATCGATCCCGAGGAGGTCCTGCTCTCGGGGTCGCCCGAGCCGGAGTTCATCCCGGTCTGCATGGCCGCCCACGGAATCGCCCTCTCGCGCCCGGACGGCGCCCGCGCCTACGTCGCTTGTTACGGCGAGGACGTGCTCGCGATCGTCGACCTGACGGACCCTTCCGCCGAGGTGAAGCGCGTGCCCGTGGGGTCCACCTCCAGCCCGTCGCCCCATTCCAACAACTACGGGCCCTACGCGGCCGTCATGTCGCCCGATGGGAAGACCATCGCCGTGAGCAGCACGGAGAGCAGGGACGTGCGCTTCTTCGACGTCGCGTCGGAGACGTTCGATGATTCCCGGAAGATCCTCACGATCGGCGCGCCCTACTTCCCCGCGTGGACCCCCGACGGGAGCGCCATCTATGTGCCGACCCAGGTGCCCGACACCATCGTGCGGATCGGCGTGACCCCGGACGACGACGGCGTCGTCACCCGGAACATCGCCGACGAGTGCATGCGGCCGCACCTCGCGCAGCTCGACGAGGAGCACGGGCTCTTCCTCGTCTGCGAGGGCGACAGGATCACGACGCCCGGCAGGGTGCTCCGGCTCGATCCAGAGACGCTGGAGACGCTCAGCGACACGGAGGTGGGCCTCTATCCCGACGGGCTCGTGCGCGTCGCGCCGGAGGCGCCGTGAGGGCGCCCCGCAGCCTTGCGGCCGCGCTCGCGTGCGCGGCGCTCCTCTGCGGCTGTCCGGGCGATCCCGAGACGAAGGTCGTCGACGCGACGGCCGTCGACCACGGCGCGGCGCTCTTCCGGGACCCGTCGATCGCGGAGACGCGCTTCAATCGCTATTCCTGCTCGACGTGCCATGAAGCTGTCGCCGGCGACGCGGGCGACGCCATGCTCCCGGGCGCCCCGCTGGCCGGCGCCGTCGAGCGCCCGCATTACTGGGGCGGGCAAGAGGTCGAGCTCCTCGGCGCGATCAACCATTGCCTCTATTACTTCATGACGAAGGACCTGCCCTGGACCGCCGACGACGACGCCGCGCAGGCCATCTATGCCTACCTGGAGTCGTTGCCCAGCGATGGAGGCGCGGCCGAGGCCGTCCCCTTCACGCCGGTCTACGAGCTGAGCCAGATCCCGGCTGGCGACGCGGCCGCGGGCGGGCGCATCCACGAGCGCGCCTGCGCCTCGTGCCACGGGCGCGTCCATTCGGGGGAAGGCCGGCTCGTGCCGCGGGCGCCGGCGCTGCCCGACCAGACGCTCGAGGAGCACCCGCTCGGCGAGTACACGGAGGCCGACCGGCGGCTGGTCTTCATCGAGAAGGTCCGGCACGGCGGGTTCGTCGGCTACGGCGGGCAGATGCCGCCTTTCTCCCGCGAGGTCCTCTCCGATGAAGAGCTCGGCGATCTGCTCTCGTTCTACGGGCTGCCCTGGCCGCCGTGAAGCGCGCCGAGAAAGCCGCGAGGATCGCCGAGATCCTCGACCGATTGTACCCGGCCCCGCCCATTCCGCTGGCCCACGACGATCCGTATTCGCTGCTCGTCGCGGTGATGCTCAGCGCCCAGACGACGGACAAGATGGTCAACGCGGTGATGCCGGCGCTCCTCGCGCGCGCCCGGACGCCCGCGGCCATGGCGGCGGTGCCCACCGAGGAGATCGCCCAGCTCATCCGGAGGATCGGGTTCGCGCCCACCAAGGCGCGGCACCTGAAGGCGCTGAGCGAGCGGATCGCGACCGAGCACGGCGGCGTCGTCCCCGCCTCGTTCGAGGCCCTGGAGGCCCTGCCGGGGGTCGGTCACAAGACGGCCTCGGTGGTCATGGCACAGGCCTTCGGCCACCCCGCCTTCCCGGTCGATACCCACATTCACCGGCTCGCGTTCCGCTGGGGGCTGTCGTCCGGAAGGGACGTCGTCGAGACGGAGCGCGACCTGAAGCGCACGTTCCCACCCGAGCAGTGGAACAAGCTCCACCTGCAGCTCATCTACTTCGGCCGCGAGCACTGCCCGGCGCTGCGCCACGACATGACCGGCTGCCCCATCTGCAGCTGGGCCGCCCGCCGACGATGATCGCGGCGCCCGGCGGCCGCCGAAGACGGGGACGGGTACAACGCCGCCAACGCGGCTGGCAGGCTATCGAGGCGGAGCGTTTCCGTCAAGCAGGGTGCAACGTCCCGGCGACCTCATGAGCGCGAGCATCGCCCGCCGCGCCGCGGCGCGAGGCGGCCGGGCGCGGTCGTGTGCGGGTGTGCGGTTCCCGGTCGCGGCGCGCCTGCGGTTCAGGTAAGGCACTTCTGTGACAAAGATTGGATTTGAGATCATCGGGACGGGCCACTACGTGCCCGGAGAACCTGTCACCAACGACGACCTCGCGCGGGTGATCACGACCTCCGACGAGTGGATCTACCAGCGCTCCGGTATCCGCCAGCGCCATTACGCGCCGGACGGCGTGGGGGTGAGCGATCTCGCGTGTGAAGCGGCGAAGCGCGCGATCGCGTCGGCGCGCATCGCGCCGTCGGAGATCGATTACATCCTCTTTGCCACGATGACGCCGGACTATATTTTTCCCGGCTCCGGGGCGCTGCTCGGCGCGAAGCTGGGCATTCCAGGCGTCCCCGCGCTCGACATCCGGCAGCAGTGTGCCGCGATGCTGTTCGGCCTCCAGACGATCGACGGGCTGATCCAGACCGGGGCCGCCAAGACCATCCTGTTCGTGGGCGCAGAGGCGCACGCCGGCTTCATGCCCTGGGAGGACTGGGGAGCGCTCGACCCGAAGAATGGCCGCTCCGCGACGCCGGAGGCGCGGGCGCACGCCGACCGCCACCGGAACCTGGCCGTCCTGTTCGGGGACGGGTCGGGCGCGCTCGTCCTCCGCGCGACCGATCGCGACGCGGGCCTGCGCGGCAACAAGATCTGCTCCGACGGACGCTTCGCCGAGCTCCTCTTCGTGCCGGGCGGCGGCTTCCGCTCGCGCCCGTACTGGAAGCCGACGTCGTTCGACGAGGACCTGCATATCCCCCGCATGGATGGCCGCGAGCTCTTCAAGTTCGCAGTGACCAAGCTCCCGGCGACCGCGCGGGAGCTCTGCGCCTCTCAGGGCCTCGCGATCGAGCAGATCGACGTGTTCCTGGCGCACCAGGCGAACGGCCGGATCAACGAGCACATTCGCAAGGACCTCGGCGTGCCCGTCGAGAAGCTCCCGAGCAACATCGATCGATTCGGCAACACGAGCGGCGCCACCGTGCCCATCCTCATCGACGAGGAGATGCGCGCCGGAAGGGTGAAGAAAGGGCAGCTCGCCATGGTCCTCGCGCTCGGCACCGGCGTCCACTGGGGCTGCGCGCTCTGGAAGCTCTGAGCGCCTGAGCGGCGGCGCCTCGCTCGCAGGCGTCACCGTCGTCCTCGTTCTCGTCCTCGTCATCCTCATCGAGCCGCGCCGGTTGCGCGTGGCGTATTGCGTCCGGCGCGGAACGTCGCGGAAATTTCGTGCGATCGTGTCGCGACGGATTGCACGTGGCGTACCCCTTGTTACGTTTCCATGAACGCCCGCAGCAGACCCCCGTGTTTGCAGTGCGATCGACCTGGCGACCTGGCGCGGGCGCTACCGGGAAGGGAGTCACCTCAGGGCTCGGCTGCACGGCCCCTCCCCGGCCAGCGGTGAATTGCGCACGAAGCACCTAACGCACAGCAGGTAACGCGCAGCGCGGGACCTACGTGCGGGGGTGCGGGGTTCGTGAATGCGCGTGAATGCGCGTGAATGCGCGTGAATGCGCGTGAATGCGCGTGAATGCACGTGAATGCGTGAGCCCATGTGTTCGGATGTCGTCTCTTGCCGCTCTTGCTCATACGGTTGTGGGCCATTCACTTCATTGGAGCATGTTTTCCTTAATGGCGAGGACGCAAACTCTTCGCATTGACTCGGACGCACAATTATCGGATTTTGCACACTGAGGTGAGTGTGATCGGAGAACACGGAGCGTCGATCTTGAGAGACACCCCGACCCAGCTTGGGCTCGGCCGGTATCGTCCCATCGCGAAGCTCGGCCGCGGCGGGATGGCAGACGTCTTCCTCGCGATGGCTCACGGGCCCGCCTCGGTGAACAAGCTGGTCGTCGTCAAGCGTCTCCGCAGCTCCGGGGACGAGGAGGATCGCCAGGTCCTCATGTTCATGGACGAGGCCAAGCTCTCGGCTCGCATGAACCACCCGAATGTCGTCCAGACCTACGAGGTCGGCAGCGATCGGGACGGCTACTTCATTGTGATGGAGTACCTCGAGGGCCAGCCGCTGAAGCGCGTCATGAAGGCGGCTGTCGAGCGGGAGTCCGGCACGGGCGGGCTCGTCCGCGGCACGTGGATCCGGATCGTGGCCGAGGTGCTGCGCGGGCTCCATTACGCGCATGATCTCTGCGATTTCGACGGTCGGCCTCTCGGCATCGTGCATCGCGACGTCTCGCCGCACAACATCTTCATCACGTACGACGGCGCGGTGAAGCTCGTGGATTTCGGCGTGGCCAAGGCCGCCGTCAACGCCTCCAGCACCGAGAGCGGGACCTTCAAGGGCAAGCTGACGTATATGGCGCCCGAGCAGGTCACGGCGGGCAAGACGGTGGACCGCCGGGCGGACATCTTCGCGGTCGGCGTCGTGCTCTGGGAGCTCCTCGCCGGGCGGCGGCTGTTCGAGGGCGATCAGATCACCGTGATGCACCAGCTCCTGCTGGGGAAGATACCGCGGCTCTCCACCGTCGTTCCGGGGATCCCCATCGCGCTCGATCAGATCGCCGCGAGGGCCCTCGATCGCGAGCCGTCGAAGCGCTTCGCGACGGCGCAGGAGATGTGCGATGTGCTCGAGAACTACCTTCAGTGGTCGGGCGAGGACGTCCGCAGCGAGTTCCTCGGCGCCTGCATGCGGGGGATCTTCGCCGAGAGCCGGGCCTCCATACGCCAGCAGATCAAGGCGCAGATCGAGCGGGTGGCCAGCACGTCGCTGCTGAGCGACGCCTCCAGCCAGGTGACGATGAGCGGCATCGGCGTCGCGATGGCTCCCTCGAGCTCCGGCTCGAGCAGCAGGCTGCCCTATGTCGGGGAGTCCAGCCGGTCGGGCGTCGAGCGCGTGTCGGGCCTCGAGCGGGCGTCGGGCCTCGAGCGGGCGTCGGGCGCCGAGCGGCCCAGGACCCCCGTGAGCGACTCGGTGAGCCTGCGAGCGACCACGTCGGGGCCCGTGTCGGCCTCGAAGCGCGGCTACCTGATCGGCGCGTCCGCCCTGGCCGCGCTGGTCGCGCTGGTCGGCGGCGCGGTTCACGTCGCGAACCAGCGCGCGCCCGCCCTCGATGCTCCTGCGACCTCGGTCGCCGCGCGCGGCGCCGAGGCCGGGGAGACCGTCGAGAAGAAGCCCGAGGAGGGCCCCAGGGCGAGCGTGACGATCTCGAGCGAACCGCCCGACGCGACCGTGAGCTGGAAGGGAAAGACGCTCGGCAAGACGCCGCTCAAGACCGAGCTGCCCGTGGGCACGCAGGTCGTTGTCGTGTCGAGGTCCGACTGCTTCGATGAGACGCTCATGCTGGCGCTCTCCCCCGCGGAGGCCGTGGAGCGCTCCGTCAAGCTCCGCCCCAAGGACTTCACCCACTAGAGCGGCGGTCACCCGCTTCGGATACGGGCCCACCTCGACGTTTTCGGTGCTCAGCGCACGGGAGTCTCAGGATTGATCATATTTTCCCCACCTCCCTCGCGGCGCTCCAGCCCTGGACGAGGGTGAGCAGTTGCTCGTAGCCACGGCCCAAGGTCTGCCAGCCGGGCTCGCCGTTTCGCCGGAGGTGTCCGCCGAGCCCGGCGATCGCCAGGAAGGCATCGCGGGCCGTGGCGTTCTCGGGCAGGGGCTTGCGCGCGAAGACCCGCAGCACCTCGAGCTGGGTGGGCGTGAGCACGGCGGTCGCGGGCTGCTCCGGAGCGCGCCGAGCCTCGCTGCGCAGCAGCAATAGCTGCCAGGCGATGGGCGCGAAGAGCGCCAGCACGTTGCGCAGGCCGTGCAGGTCCTCGATCTGGCGCTTCTCGTAGGCGCATCCGGTCTTCAGGGCCTTGAAGAGCTCCTCCACCATCCAGCGCGCCCGGTACCAGTCGACCAGCTGCGTCAGCTGCTCGACGGACTCGACCGGCTCGCTCGTGAGCAGCACCCACTCGACCGGCGCTTCGCCCGGCGGCGGCTCGATCTCCCAGACGCGTACGACCCGCAACGAGAGCGTCGCAGGCAGCTCGCGCGGCTGGGATCTCGGTCGCCGCAGGGTCACGCGCGTGCTTCCAAGGGCGAGCTTGGCCAAGCGTCCTGCACGCGGAGGATGCAGCCGTTTCTGTTGAGGGCTGCGATTGCCTGCCGGCCGCGGCGAAAGCTCTACCTCGCGCACGGCCACCGCTTGAACATGCGCGAGCGCCTGCTCGAGCTTGGCCTCCGCTCCGAGGGCGTCAGCCTCGACGAGGCGATTGTGCGCGAGCCGAATCACGAACCGATGCCCTGCGCTCAGAAGCTGCGCGAACAGGCCGTAGTCGTCGCCTTCGCGGTCCATGACGTGCACCACATCGTGCGGCGCAGCGCCCAAGACCGCGACTCGCTCCACCTGCTCTCCCCAGCGGTCGTGCTCGTTGTCCGTCGTGCCGTCGTCGCGCACGTGCGTGCTCAGATCGAGCACGCCGAGCGGGCGGCGCGTTCCATCGCCGCTGACCGCCAGCGTGAAGTGGGCGAAGAACGTCTGCCCCGAGGAGCGCAGCCGTCCGAGCCCCTGCCGCTGGCCGTCCGAGCGGAAGGAAAGGGTCGTGGTGTCATGGATGGCGAGCACGACCGGCTCGGCCTCCATGCGCGCGAGGGTGGCGCGCACATGCGGAGCCAGAATCGCCGCGGGCGTGACGGCGTCGTTGCCGAAGAAACGGTACGCCGCCTCCAGCTCGCTGTCGGACAAGAGCGAGGGGAAGCTCTTGTCCGGCGCCTGCGCCAGCTTCTGCACCAGCTTGGTCTGGCGCTTCGAAAGCCGCGCATCGCCGAAGTGCGCGTCGCTCATCTCCTCGGCGAGTGCCGCTGCGTGCTCTGCTGCAGGTGAACCCATCCGCAGCTTTGATCACGTCGCCCAGCACACATCAAGCGAGATGTGTAGGATCTTGAGACGGGAGTGCGCTTGCGCGCCGAAAACGCCGATCTGGGCCCGTCTCCTGTGCGGGTGACCGTCGCTCTGCTGCGGCTCTGGATGGGGGGAGAGGGGGGCGGAGACTGGGTGATCGGGGCGGTGCATCCGCCCGCCGGCGAACCCTGAGACCACGGCTAGGACGACGACCTTAGGGCGTCATGAGCCGTGACGGATGTAGGAGATCACCTTGGTTACGCCATCGGCGTCCAGGGCCTCCTTCACCGCCTCGGTCGCCTCCTTCACGCTGGCGACGGTGCCTTGCAGCGTGACCACGCCGTCGCGCACCGTGACGTGCAGCTTCTTCACCGCGTCGTGATCGCTGTCCGCGAGCTTGCCGCCGACCGCGTTGCGGAGCGTCTCGTCAGACGGGCGCGCGCCGGTCCGCTTCGCCTCCTTCGTGGCGATGACCGAGCCGTCGCGGCCGAAGGTGACCTGATAGTCGTTGTCCTTCGCTGCCTTCGTCCACTCGTCGCGCTCCATCGCGGCGGCATGTCCGTCCTGCTTCTTGGCTCCCTCGGCCTGGCCCTGTTGCTGGGGCTGCGGCGCGGCCTTGTCCTTGGGCGCGGCAGGCGGCGCCGACTGCGGGCGCGCACCCTGGTTGTCCTTGAGCGCGCCGGTCTGCTCGCCGACCCTGTTCATCTGGTCGCCGACATCGCGGCCCGCCTGGCGCCCGCGCTCGGCGAGCTGCTCGGCCTTCTCGCGCGTCTCCTGGCCTAGCTGCTGGCCCTCCCGGGCGAGCTGCTCGGCCTTGTCACCCGCGCGCCCGGCCTGCTCTCGCGCCTCCTGGCCGAGCTCCTTGCCCTCCTGGGCGAGCTGCTCCGCCTTTTCGCCCACGCGCCCGGCCTGCTCGCGCAGGTCTTTGCCAGGCGCCTGGTTCGGGCCAGGAGGCGGTTCGCCTCTCCTGATCGTCTGGTCGCCGGGCTCGCGGACCGCTCCTTCAGCTCGCTCGCTCTCGCTCCTGCAGGCCGTGCCGGCGAGCGCGAGCGCGAGGACGGTTGGGCCGGAGAACCAGCGTATTCTGCTCATCGTGCAGCGATAGCTCATGGTGCATCTCCGGGCGCACACCGAGGCAGACGTCGTGCCAGGAACTCGGTCGTTCCCGGCCGCCCGGGAACAACGGCGCGCCTCGCGTGTCGACGGGGGCATGCCGAGACCCTCCCTGGCCACCGCGCAGCGGCGGCACCGGACACCGGACGAGCGCTCCGGCCCGACGCATCGTAGTAGGCTCGAGGTCGTGAGCGCGGCGCCGCCGGAACCCGTCCTGCCTGACGCCCCGCCCGGACAGCGCTCCGCGCCCGATCTCCTCTCGCACCGGCCGGCGCTCCGGGTCGACGCGCGGGCGGTCAAGGAGTCGCTGGCGTTCGCGTTCGCGGGCGGCGCGCCCGCGGGGGCGTTCGATCGGCACGTCGAGTCGGCCTCGCTGCCCGCGTCGACGTGGGATCCAGCCCGCTTCGCGCAGCACGTCTTCCTGCGTGAGCTCATCGTGGGCTGCCTCCATTTCACGAGCGAAGGCCGCACGTACATCCCGAGCCCGGCGCTGCTGGGCCGCGCCCTCTCCCAGCCGCCGAGCGATCGCGACACCGTCGAGCTCCGGCGCGCGATCTTCCGGGAGCTCACCGGATCGGAGGCGCAGCGCCGCGATCTCGAGCGCGCCTACGCGGCGCTGCGCCGCTGGGTGGGCCAGATCGAGACGATCCCCATCTCTCGCGGCGAAGGCAGCCGGCGCCGGCTGGACATCCTCGCCGCCGCCAAGGACGCGTTCGACGCGCTCGCCGGTGGGTTCGCGGGCGCTCGCTCGGGCCTGTCGCGGCTCTCGGCGTTCGGCGCGGCCGTGCGCGAGAGCGAGGCGTACCGCCGCCTCGCGGATCTGCTCGCGTACGACGAGGAGATCGCGACGCTGGATGTCCGGATCCGCGTCGGCTCCGACGGTCATGTCCGCGATCTGCGCGCCCTGTCGATCCGCGAGAACAGCGAGAACCGCTTCTACCAGTCGTCGCTCGGGCGCCTGATCACGAAGCTCGTGATGCTGTGGAGGGGGTACCGGTTCAGCGACGACGAGCTGCTCGCCCGCCACGTCAACAGCGTGTTCGACGGCATCGAGGACGATCTCGTCGCGCTCGTCCAGCTGCTCGGAGATCTCGAGTTCTACCTCGCCGGCCTCGCGCTGCGCGACCGCGCCCGCGCGGCCGGGCTCTCCGTCTGTCTGCCCGAGCTCGCCTCGCTGGGCTTCTCCGACGGCGCGCACGGCGCGCGCGGCGGGAGCCCTGGGCGCGAGCTCAAGGGGCTGTTCAACCCGCTGCTCTTGGCGAGCTCGGCGAGCACGGTCCCGTGCGACATCGCGACCGATCACCACGACGCGACCGTCATCGTGACCGGGCCGAACTCGGGGGGGAAGACCCGGCTGCTCGAGGCGCTCTCGCTGGCCCAGATGATGGGGCAGGCGGGCTTCTTCGTGCCGGCCGCGGAGGCGCGCCTCTCGCCGTGCCACGGGCTCTTCGTGTCGCTGATCGAGCAGGCGCAGGCCGATCAGAGCGAGGGCCGCCTCGGGATGGAGCTAGTCCGCATCAGGTCGCTGTTCGAGGCGATGCAGGTCGGCGACATGGTGGTGCTCGACGAGCTCTGCTCGGGCACGAACCCGTCGGAAGGCGAGGAGATCTTCCAGCTCGTGATCTCGCTCCTCTCGGAGCTCCGCCCTCAGGCCTTCATCACGACGCACTTCCTCGAGCTCGCGGCGCGGCTCGAGCGGGAGCGGCCGGTCGATCGGCTCGTGTTCCTGCAGGTCGAGCTCGACGCGCAGCAGTGGCCGACCTACCAGTTCGTCGACGGGGTCGCCCGGACGTCGCTCGCGCACCGGACGGCGGCGCGGCTCGGGGTCACGCGCGAGGAGCTCGTCGCGCTCGTCGAGCGCAGCAAGCGCGCGCACCGCCGCCGCGGGGCCGAGCCCGCCTGAGCGCGGCCACGCTCGCCGTGGCGGGGGAAATCTGGTTGTATGCGCCGCCATGGAGTATCGACCTCTTGGCAGGACGGGTTTCCGCGTCTCCTCGGTGAGCTTCGGGGCCTGGGCGATCGGGGGCACCTGGGGCGACGTCGACGACAAGGAGTCGCTCGCGGCGTTGCACCGGGCCGTCGATCGAGGCGTGAATTTCTTCGACACCGCGGACGTGTACGGCGACGGCCGGAGCGAGCGGCTGCTCGCGCGGCTCAGGCGCGAGCGGCGCGAGGAGATCGTCGTCGCGACGAAGGCGGGCCGGCGCCTGAGCCCGCACACGGCGGCAAGCTACAGCGAGGGGAACCTCACGGCCTTCATCGAGCGCAGCCTGAAGAACCTCGAGACGGACGCGCTCGACCTCGTCCAGCTGCACTGCCCGCCGACGGACGTCTACTATCGGCCCGAGGTGTTCGACGCCCTCGATGGGCTCGTGAAGGCGGGCAAGATCCGGTTTTACGGCGTCAGCGTCGAGCGGGTGGAAGAGGCGCTCAAGGCCATCGAGTACCCCGGCGTGCAGTCGGTGCAGATCATCTACAACGTGCTCCGGCAGCGCCCGGCCGAGCTCTTCTTCCCCGAGGCGAAGCGCCGGCAGGTCGGGGTCCTGGCGCGACTGCCGCTCTCCTCGGGGCTGCTCACCGGAAAGATGAGCGCGGCGACCCGGTTCGCGGCCGACGATCACCGCAACTTCAACCGCGAGGGCGCCGCGTTCGACAAGGGCGAGACGTTCTCGGGTGTCGACTACAACCTGGGCCTCGAGGTCGTCGAGGAGCTACGCCCGCTCGTGCCCGCCGGCGTGAGCATGGGCGCGTGGACGATGCGCTGGATCCTGATGCAGGACGCGGTGACGTGCGTGATCCCCGGCGCGAAGCGGCCCGAGCAGGTGGACGAGAACGCGAGCGCGGCGGACCTGCCGCCCGTGCCGCAGGAGACGATGGCGAAGATCCGCGAGATCTACGACCGGCGGCTGCGGCCTCACGTTCACCAGCTATGGTAGACGCCGCCCGGGCGAGGGCTGCGAGGGCTGCGAGGGCTCACAGGATGCGCGGCAACAGCCATCCTGCGAACGAGATGAGGGCCGCCGTGCCGAAGAGCGGCCCTAGCCCCCGGATCTCGAAATCATCGATGAGCTTGTCGGTGACGTAGAGCAGCACCGAGTTCACGACGAGGCCGAAGAAGAGATACGCCAGGCCCAGCGTGAGGATGGCGGCGGGCAGGAGCGCCACCGCGACCAGGAACTTCACGAGCCAGCCGAGCAGCAGGTTGAGGACGGTGAACACGGCGGCGACGACGAGCGCCGTCTGGGTCTTTCGGATCCGCACGCCGGGCAGGATCTTCGTTCCGACGAGGACCGCGAGGCCCGCGGCGAGTGCCTGGATGATGAGCGCCTTCATGACCACCTCCCTGGGCCGGCACCGCTCGGGCGGGCCGGCGTCCGCACCTTCCTCGTGACCCAGGCAGGTGCCGGACGCAACCTCGTCGGGGGCGTCGCGAGCGGAGCCGGCGCGCGGCCTCCGCTCAGCCTCAGCGGGGCGCCGCCCCGGCTCATTCCTTCGGCTTGTCGCCGCCGAGCAGCTCGCCGATGGCGGGGGCGCCGCCCGGGCCGAGGGCCTGCGTGCTCTCGATGAGGTGGATCAGGAACTGGCGGTTGTCCGTCACCGAGAGGTTCTGGAGCTCGAGCGCGCCGATGCGGTCCTCGGGGGTGAAATAGGCCTCCTCGACCTTCTCCATCGAGAGCTTGTGCGGCGCATAGGCCATGTAGTCGGCGCGCGTGCTCAGGATGTTGTAATCGTCGCCGCGGCGCAGCTCGAGCGTCACCTCGCCGGTCACGCCGGGGGCGATCCAGCGCGAGAGCGCGTCCTTCAGCATCATGGCCTCGGGGTCGTACCACTTGCCCTCGTAGAGCAGACGCCCGAGGCGCCTGCCCTGGGTGAAGTACACGTCGAGGGTGTTCTCGTTGTGAATGGCGGACAGGAGCCGCTCGTAGACGGCGTGGAGCAGGGCCATGCCCGGCGCCTCGTAGATGCCGCGGCTCTTCGCGTCGATCACCCGGTTCTCGATCTGGTCGCTCATGCCGAGCCCGTGGCGCCCGCCGATCCGGTTGCACTCGACGAACAGCTCGAACAGGGAGCCGAAGCGCTTGCCGTTGATCGTCGCCGGGACGCCGCGCTCGAACCCGAGGGTCACCGTCTCGGCCTCGATGGCGACCTCCGGCCGGAAGGAGGCGACGCCCATGATGGGCTGGACGATCTTGATCCCGGTGTTCAGGTGCTCGAGGTCCTTCGCCTCGTGCGTCGCGCCGAGCACGTTGGCGTCGGTGCTGTACGCCTTCTCCGTCCCCATGCGGTAGGGCAGCCCGTGGCGCTCGAGGTACTCGCTCATCTCCTTGCGCCCGCCGAGCTCTCCCACGAACCTCGGATCGAGCCAGGGCTTGTAGATCTTGAGCGAGGGGTCGACGAAGATGCCATAGCGGTAGAACCGCTGGATGTCGTTGCCCTTGTGCGTGCTGCCGTCGCCGAAGACGTGGACGTCGTCGTCCCGCATCGCGCGGACGATCGCGGTCGTGGTCACCGCGCGGCCGAGCGGCGTGGTGTTGAAGTACTTCTTGCCGCCCGTCGAGAGGTGGAAGGCGCCGCACTGGATGGCGAGGATGCCCTCGCGGACGAGCGCCTCGCGACAGTCCACCAGCTTGGCGGAGACCGCGCCGTGCTGCAGGGCGATCGGCGGGATGTCGCCGGGGGAGTCCTCGTCCGGCTGCGCCAGATCGGCGGTGTACGCGTGCACCTTGAGCCCGTTGCGCGAGAGCCACGCCACCGCGCAGCGCGTGTCGAGGCCGCCCGAGAACGCGATGCCGAGGTGGGTGCCCGCCGGGGGGAGTGAACGGAAGATCCTGCTCATGGCGGCGCAGCATAATCGCAACGGCCGCGAGCGCGCGAGCGGAGATCGCGGGGCGGCGGAGGCGCCTGACGGCGCGTGTGCGTGCGCGCGAGCGACCACCGCCCGCCCGCTCCGCCGGGGCGGCGCGGCCGCGCGCCGGCTTGCACGAAACGGCGCAGACCGGGCCTCATCGGACTAGGATGGAGGACACCGTGTCGCGCGAGCCCTGCTCGCAGATGAGGTGCAAGTCCATGCCGAAGCTGCCGTACGCCGAGATCGCCCGGATCGAGGAGCGCCGGCTGGCGGTCAGCGTCGCCGCCGTGGTCGCCTGCGCGGAGCCCATCGCGGGCGGGTGGATGGCCTTTGATGGAGAGGGTTCCTGGGGAAACTTCGCTGTCGGGCTCGGGCTCGATGGGCCTGTCTCCGGCGAGGATCTCGATCGCCTCGTGGCGTTCTACGCGGCGCGCGGCGCGGAGCCGCAGATACAGGTCTGCCCCTTCGCGCACGGATCGCTGGTGCGCGGCCTCGCCGATCGAGGGTTCGTGCTGCGGGAGTTCGAGAACGTGCTGGCGCGCGAGCTCGCGCCGGACGAGGACCTCCGCGCGCTGGCGTCGTATGGTGGCCCCGGGGAGCTGGAGATCGTGCGCATCGATCCGGGCGACGAGGCGCAGGTCCGGGTGTTCATCGAGATCGCGACGAGCGGCTTCCGGCCCGCGGACGCGCCGATCTCGCCGGTGCTCTTCGAGATCACGCGCCGCGTGGTCGCGCACCCCGGCTGCGACTCGTACCTGGCGCTCGTGAACGGCGAGCCCGCCGGCGGCGGCAGCGTGGAGATCTCCGGCGAGGGCGCCGCGCTCTTCGGCGCCTCGGTGCTCCCCCGGTTCCGCGAGCGCGGCATCCAGCAGGCGCTCATCGCCCGCCGCCTGGAGCGGGTGCGCGAGCAGGGTCGCCTGCTGGCGTGCATCAGCGCGAGCCCCGGTATCCCCACGGAGCGCAACGCGATGCGGCTCGGCTTCTTCATGGCGTACAGCAAGGGGATCTTCACGCGGCGGAGCGAGAGCCCAGAGGCGCCTGCCTGAGCCGCTCCGGGGCGCTCCGGGCCTCGTCGGCGGAGGCGCACATTTCAGGTGTGCAGCGCTGTTCGTGCAGAACCGAAATGAACGCCCGGGACATCCATGCGAAATACCCGACCCTGACGGAAGTGCGCCGTGGCACGCCTCATGCTGATATGCTGGTTCAGCGCTGCTGGCGTGGCCTTTCCCCCCCCGAGGCCCCGGCGGCGCTTTTTCATTTCGCCGCCAGCGTCCCGCTTTACCGCTCGACCGTCACCGCCCGCCGCCCCGCTGCAGCTCGGTGACCGCGTTCCTCACGAGCCGGAGCCCCACGTTGTCGTCCTGCGACAGGATCGACTCCGGATGGAACTGGACGGCGGCGAGCGGCAGCTCCGTGTGCTCGATCGCCATCACGACCCCATCCTCGGTCTCGGCCGTGACCTTCAGCGACGCGGGGAGCGCGTCGCGCAGCGCGTAGAGCGAGTGGTAGCGACCCGCGCGGAACTCGCGCGGCAGCCCCTCGAAGAGGCGCCCGCCGAGCACGCGCACCTGCGAGGCCTTGCCGTGCATCGGGTAGTCGAGGACGCCGAGCTTGCCGCCGAAGTGCTCGACCATCCCCTGCAGGCCGAGGCAGACGCCGAAGACGGGCAGCCGGCGCTGGAGCAGCGCCGCGAGCGTGCCCGAGAGATCGAAATCGCTCGGCGTGCCAGGGCCGGGCGAGAGCACAACGAGGTCGGGAGCGTAGGCGTCGAGCTCCTCGTGAGGGAAGCCGGCGCGGAGCGTCATCACCTCGGCGCCCGTCTGCCGGAGGTAGTTGGCCAGCGTGTGCACGAAGGAGTCCTGGTGATCCACGAGGAGGACCTTGCGCGTGCCGCCAGGCACCGGGTGGATGGCCGCCGGAGGCGGCGTGGCGATACCGCGAGGCCTCCGGATCGCGTCGAGGAGCGCCGACGCCTTCACCTGGGTCTCGCGCTCCTCCTCGTCGGGGTCGGAGTCGAAGAGCAGCGTCGCGCCGACCCGGACCTGGGCCACGCCGTCCTTGACCCGGATCGTGCGCAGCGTGAGCCCCGTGTTCATGCTGCCGTCGAAGCCGACGATGCCGACCGCCGCCCCGTACCAGGCGCGCGGCGAGCGCTCGTGATCCTCGATGAACTGCATGGCCCAGGCCTTCGGCGCCCCCGTGACCGTGACCGCCCAGGTGTGCGCCAGGAACGCGTCGAGCGCGTCGAATCCGTCGCGCAGGCGGCCCTCGATGTGATCGACCGTGTGGATCAGCCGCGAGTACATCTCGATCTGCCGGCGCCCGATCACCCGGACGCTCCCCGGGACGCAGATGCGGGACTTGTCGTTGCGATCGACGTCGGTGCACATGGTGAGCTCCGACTCGTCCTTCGCGGACGCGAGCAGGCGCGCGATCTGCGCGGCGTCGGCGAGCGGGTCGCTGCCGCGCGGGATCGTGCCCGAGATGGGGCAGGTCTCGACGCGATTGCCCTCGACGCGGACGTACATCTCCGGCGAGGCGCCGATCAGGTACTCGGCGTTGCCGAGGTTCATCAGGAAGCCGTAGGGCGCCGGGTTGCGCTCGCGCAGGCGGTAAAACAGCTCGGTGGGCGCGACCGGGCACGGCTCGTAGAGCGTCTGCCCCGGGACGACCTCGAAGAGATCGCCCCGCTTGAAGGACTCGCGCGCCACCCGGACGAGCTCGGCGTACTCGCCCGGCGCGTACTCGTTCTGGGGCGCGCGGTCGGCGCCGACGTAGGCGTGCGTCGCGCCCTCGCGCGGCAGCCCTTCGGTCGAGCGATCGCCGAACTTCAGCTCGTAGCGCGTGCGCGTCGCGCGCTCGCGGCGGTGGTCGACGGCGACGATCTCGTCGGGGAGGTAGAGGACGAGATCCCGCTGATCCGCCGGGCGCTCCAGGCGGAGGCGGATGGGCTCGAACTGGAACGCGAGATCGTACGCGAACGCGCCGTAGAGCCCGAAGAGCGGGTCGCCGGGGACGCCGAAGAGCTCGATGAGCCGGCGCAGCACCGAGAAGATGGACGGCTGCCGGCTGCGCAGCTCCTCCGGCACCCGCTCGCCCGGCGGCCGCACCGCGCCGACCACCTCGTCGCCGCGCCGCTCGAGGGCCGCGACAGCGTCGAGATCACGGAGGGCCTCGTCGATGGCCGGCAGCAGCACGCGCCCGCGCTCGTTCAGCGCGGTGAACCGGAAGTCGCGGCCCCGGGAGACGAGCACGAGCGGCGGATCGACGAAGCCGATGTCCCAGCGCGTGTACCGGCCCGGGACCTCGTAGCTGGACGCCAGGACCACGCCGAGGTGGCTGTCGAGCGCCTCGACGATGGGCTGGATGGCGCCGTCGACGGCGAGGTCCTCGACCGTCCGCCGCACCGCGACGCCCCTCCGCGTAATGTTGCTCTCTCGTTTCACGACCGCGTCTCCTTCTGTGCGATGAGTATACGCGGTGCGGCATGCGCGCCGTACCGGCATCTTTGCCGCGTGCACGTCTCCGTCGGGCGCGTCATCCGCGCTGCGCGCTCGTCGCGCGCACTTCTTGCGCGGACGCCCGGCCTCCGTCCGCGGCTCGCTCCGCGAGGTAGATGGCGCGGAGCAGGGGGAAGCTCTTGACGAGGATCTCCTCGTACTCGGCCTCCGCGCTCGACTCCGCGACCACCGCGCCGCCGCTGCCGAAGCTGAGCCCCCGGCCGTCGGCGACGAGGGTCCGTATGGCGATGTTCATGTCCATGGGGCCCTCGTACGCGAGGTACCCGATCGAGCCCGTGTAGACGCCCCGCGTGCGCCGCTCCAGGGCGTCGATGATCGAGATCGTCCGGTGCTTCGGCGCGCCGGTGATGGACCCGCCGGGGAAGCACGCCTCGAGCGCGTCGAGCGCGCCCTTCCCGTCGCGCAGCGCGCCCGTGACCACCGAGGAGAGCTGGAGCAGGGTCGCGTGCTCCGTGATCCGCTGGAGCGCCTCCACGTCGATCGAGCCCATGGCGCAGACGCGGCTGAGGTCGTTGCGGACGAGGTCGGTGATCATGAGGAGCTCGGAGCGGTCCTTGTCGCTGGTCGCGAGATCGCGGCGCAGGGCCAGGGTCTCTTCCTCGGTGGCGCCCTTCGGTCGCGTCCCCTTGATGGGCTCGCTGCGCACACGCCTTTCCCGGTCGACCGCCAGGAACCGCTCCGGCGACGACGAGAGCACCGCGCCCTCCGGCAGCCTGAGGAACGCCGAGAACTGCGCGGGGTTCGTGCGGCGCAGGACGCGGTAGAGGGCGAACGGATCCAGCGAGGTCCGCACGTGGAACTCGTTCGTGAGGCACACCTCGTACGTCTCGCCCTCGCGGATCTCGCGGAGGATGGCCTCGATGGCGTCGAGGTGCTCCCGGCGCGAGAGGCGCGGCGCGTGCGCGATCCGGTCGGCGAAGCCCTCCGGGACGGGCGGCAGGAGCGGCTCCGAGAGCGCCGGGAGGCCCTGGAGGCGCGCCGCGATCTCGTCCAGCCACGGTCCGGACGGGGGCGAAGCAGGCTCGTCGGCGTCGATCTCGTCGCTCGCCTCGATCGCCTCGATCGCGCACGCGTGCACCGTGCGCTCGACGTGGTCGAAGGCCAGGAGCCGCCGCGCGATCATCATCGCGCTGTCCGGGAGCGCGCGGCGCGGGTGAGCGGACGCGCCGAAGCCGAGGTGCTCCTTGAGCTCGTAGCCGAGGTAGCCCACGAGGCCACCGGTGAAGTGGAAGGGCAGGCCGCTCGGATCGAGCGATATCGAGGCGAGCTCCCGCCGGAGCGCGACGAACGGGCTCCCCTCGGACGTGGTCGATGTGCGGGCGTCCCCAGGGCCGCCGGCGCTCCACCGCGTCACGGCGGCGCCGCGGCTCTCGATCGCCTCGGTCGCGCTCCCCATGAACGAGAAGCGCCCGTCCCGGCCGGTCGCGCTCGAGTCGAGCCAGAACGCGTAAGGGGCCGCGGCGAAGAGCCCGGCGAAGGCCCGCTCGGGATCGACCCACGGGAGCCGGAGGTGACGCACGCGCCCGCGTCGCCGCGCGCCCGCCGGCGCGCCCGGCGCGCAACCGCCCGGCGCGCCTGCGGAGAGGCCCGGCGCGCGCGCGATCCGGTGGAGCGCCGCGCCCCCCCGGTCGCGCGGCGTGTTCATGGCGATATTTCTGAAGTTGCTGATGATTCTCTTGCCGTGCTCGGTGCCGATCGACTCGGGGTGAAACTGCACGCCGTAGAACGGCCGGTCCTTGATCTTGAGGGCCATGATGAGCCCGTCGCCGCGCGTGCGCGCGGTCACCTGGATCTCCGCCGGCAGCTCGCCGTCGCCGACGATGAGCGAGTGGTAGCGCACCACCTGGAACGGGCTGGGCACGCCCTCGAAGAGCCCGGCGCCGTCGTGCTCGATCTCGACGATCTTGCCGTGCATGACCCGCGGGGCGTGCTCGACGCGCCCGCCGAAGCGCGCGGCGAGCCCCTGGTGGCCAAGGCAGACGCCGAGGATCGGCGTCCCGGCGAGGGCCTCGATCACCTCGGCGCAGACGCCGAAATCGGCCCGTCGCTCCGGGCGGCCGGGGCCCGGCGAGATGACGATGCTGTCGAGCTCCAGGCCCTCGATCTCGGCGAGCGAGAGGCTGTCGTTCTTGACGATGATCGGCTCCTCGCCGCTCACCTCCCAGAGGTACTGCCCGAGGATGTGGGTGTACGAGTCGTAGTTGTCGATGAGGAGTGTCTTCACGGCGAAGCTCGCCTCGGGGCCCGCATCGCGGCCGTCGATGCAGGCGAGCCGGCGCGGATCCCGGCTCGGGTGAGGCGCCCCGGCGGCGGGCGCGGCATCAGGGGCGGATGATGGCCGCGAGCATGGCCTGGAGCTTGAGCTGCGTCTCGACCAGCTCGGCCTCCGGGTTCGAGCCCGCGACGACCCCGACGCCCGCGACCATCCGCGCGCGCGCGCCGTCGACCGTGGCGCTGCGGATGCCGATGAACCAGTCGCCGTCGCCGCGGGCGTCGACCCAGCCCACGAGCCCCGCGTAGAGCCCGCGCCGGATGCCCTCGTGCGCGCCCAGCCAGGCCTCCGCCGCCTGGCGCGGCGTGCCGCACACGGCGGGCGTCGGGTGCAGGCGCGCGGCGAGCGTGAGGGCGTCCGGCGCCGCCTCCGCGAGCTGGCCGTGGATCGGGGTGCCGAGGTGCATCACGTTGCGCAGGCTCAGGATCGACGGCTCGCTGGGGACCTCGAGCGACGCGCACTCGGGCGCGAGCGCGGCGGCCACGGCGTCGACCACGAAGCGGTGCTCGCGCTGGTCCTTGGCCGAGCGCCGCAGGACCTCGGCGAACCGGCGGTCGGCGTCGACGTCGGCGGAGACCGCGTAGGTGCCGGCGAGGGGGTGCGAGGAGACGGCGCGCCCGCGGCGCGAGAGCAGGAGCTCGGGGCTCGCGCCGAGGAAGCCGTCGACGTGGAAGATCGCGCACGAGGGGTAGAGCGCGGTCAGGCGGCGCAGGACCTCCTCGACGACGATGGGGCGGTTCGCCTCGACGTCGACCGCGCGGGCCAGCACGACCTTGGAGAGGGCCCCCTGCTGGATGTCGGCCACCGCGCGCGCGACGCGCCCGCACCACTCCTCGTGCGGGAGCGCGGAGCGGAGCGTGAAGCTGTCGGGCGAGCGCCGGTGGCCCTCGGCCCGCTCCAGGTGCGGCGCCGGGGCGGCGCCCTCGCCGATGGTCGTGACCCACGCGGTCCCGTCGGGGGCCGCGCCGACGATCTGGGCCGGCACGACGAGCGCGGCCGGCTCCGTCCGGTCGAACGGCAGGGCGCCGAGCGCCACCGGGCCGCAGCCCGGGCGTCCCACGGCGTCGGCGGCCTCGATCGACGCGAGCGTCTCCTTGATCCACGCCACGCCGCCCTCGATGCCGTGCGGCAGCTCCAGGCGGGCGGCGACACCGTGCGCGACCAGCTGGGTGCCGGGGTGCAGCCAGACGCGCGCGCCGTCTCCCATGAGCGACGAGACGCCGCCGGGCAGCTTCGCGAGCGTGTCGGCGTCGAGCCGGAAGGTGCGGGCGACGAGCCGCGCCGCCTGGCGGGGGGCGTCGGCCGAGGAGGAGAACGTCAGGGGAGTCATGCACCGCCGTGCGCAGGCCGGTTCGGGCTCGTCCTGCTCGGCAGGACCAGCCTGGAGCCAGCAGGCCACGAGCCCGCGGCACCGTGCCGGATCGCGAGCGCCGGCCACGCAGCATCGGCTCTACCGCCTCCGGAAAGGCTCCGCAAGCGCAAAGCAGCCCACGTTCAGGGCGCGCGCGACGCGCGTCTACCGCTGAATTGCCGCCGAAATTGCGCTTCGGCGCGAGGTGGTGGCGTCGGCGCGCGGGCGCGCGCACGTATTGCGCCCGTTGCCTCCGCGCGACGCAGGCGCATCGCGTTTCGCCTCACCTCATCTCGCGGCCAGCGCGCGTCGTGTCGCGTCTCGCGGCCAGCGCTGCTGTCTCGTCTCACCGCGCCGCCAGCGCGCGTCGCGTCTCCGCGCGGCGCATCGTGCTTCGCGCCGCGCTGTGTGCGGCGTGTGCGGCGCGCCGCGCGCCGTCTGCTGCGCCGCCAGCGATCAGCGAGCAGAGCAGTGCCGAGCAGCGCGCGCTCCGTCCCGTCTGTGATCGACGGCTCTTTCCTGAGCTTTTTACCCCTGGAGAGGCGGCGCGATCGCTTGCTCCCGAGCGCGCATCTGGTCGATGCTGCCGCGGGCACTCGCCCTTCGGGGCGCGGGCGTGAGCGGCGCATCTCGATAGCTCTGCCGGCCACCGGGAATGCGGAAATTCTCCAGAACAGAGCTCAGAAAGGATCCTGCGATGGACCCCACTCGGCAGCATCATCTCCGCGCATGGCGAACCGCAGCGCTGCTCCTCTTCGTCGTCGGGCTGTGCGCCTGCCGCGGAGACAAGACCCCGCCTGCCCGCGAGAACCCCCCTGGCGCCGCCGCCACGACGGCGGCCGCTGTGTCGGAGGCGCCGGGCGAGAAGGCGATCAAGGCGCAGCCCCCCGCCGTGCCGAACGCCGCCGAGGCGAAGCGATACGCCGGCAGCAAGCTCAAGTATTACAGCGAGCCGGTGGGCGTGGGCGCCGAGCTCGACAGGGTGATGATCCAGCAGTTCCACAAGGACACCGGCATCGAGGTGACGATCATCCCCCGTCCCAAGGACGCGACCGAGACCTACTCCGTCTACCAGCGCCTCTTCCAGGCGCAGTCCGGGGACATCGACGTCATGATGCTGGACGTCATCTGGCCCGGCGCCTTCGCGCCGAACCTCGTCGATCTGAGCGAGAAGCTCGGCGAGGCCGCGAAGCAGCACATCGAGAGCATCGTCCAGAACAACACGGTCGACGGCAAGCTCGTGGCGATGCCGTGGTTCACCGACTTCGGGCTGCTCTACTACCGCACCGATCTTCTGGAGAAGTACGGGTATCAGAAGCCGCCGGAGACGTGGGACGAGCTGGAGCAGATGGCGAAGAAGATCCAGGACGGCGAGCGGGCGGCGAGCCCGAACTTCGTCGGCTTCGTCTGGCAGGGCAAGGCCTACGAGGGGCTGACCTGCAACGCGCTGGAGTGGATCGCCTCCCACGGCGGCGGCGCGATCATCGAGGAGGGCAAGATCACCGTGAACAACCCGGAAGCCCAGAAGGCGCTCGCGCGCGCCAGGGGCTGGGTGGGCTCGATCTCCTCCGCCGGCGTGACGAGCTACGAGGAAGAGGACGCGCGCAACACGTTCCAGGGCGGCAACGCCGCCTTCATGCGCAACTGGCCTTATGCCTACGCGGCGGGCAACGCCGAGCGTTCGCCGATCAAGGGCAAGTTCGCGGCGGGCCCGCTGCCGCACGAGCCTGGACAGAAGAGCGCGGGCACCATCGGCGGATGGCAGCTCGCGGTGTCGAAGTTCTCGCCGAACAAGGACGCGGCGATCGAGCTCGTCCGCTACATGACGAGCCCCGAGGCGCAGCGGTTCCGCGCGACCGCGGGCTCTTTCCTCCCGACGATCCGATCGGTGCAGCAGGACGCGGAGGTGGTGAAGTCGCTGCCCTTCCTGGCGAGCGCGAAGGACATCGCGCTCGTGCCGCGCCCCTCGAACAGCACCGGCGCCCGGTACAACGAGGCGTCGATCGCCTTCTTCCAGGGGGTGAGCCAGATCCTGCAGGGCAAGGAGCCGAAGGCGGTGCTCGGGCAGGTGGAGCAGCGGCTCACGCGCGCGCTTCGCTGACACCGCGCGGCGCGCGCCGCGCGCCGCCCTCGCGCGCCTCGCCCGCCATTGGCACGGCGCGCGGCGCGGTGCGCGGCTCACGAGATCTCCCGGCCACACCACCTCGCGAGAACGGATATCCCATGAGCATGCCGGCGAACCCAGCGGCCACGAGCGCGGCGGCCCCTCCAGACCACCCGTCGCTCGACGCGCGGCGACGGCGGCGCGCCTGGCTGTTCCTCCTGCCGACGCTCGCGGTCGTCGCGTTCATCGCCCTCTATCCCCTCGCCGAGACGTTCTACCTGAGCTTCACGAACGCGCGCCTCGGCACCGGGGAGCCGGCCAGGATCATCGGGGCGCAGAACTACGTCGATCTCGTGCAGGACAGCTACTTCCACGACGCGGTCCTGCTCACGGTGATCTTCACGGTCGTCACCGTGCTCGGCGAGCTCGCCCTCGGGCTCGGCGTCGCGCTCGTCGTCAACTCCCGCTTCAAGGGGCGCTCGGCGGTGCGCGCGGCCATGCTCATCCCCTGGGCCATACCGACCGTCATCTCGGCCCAGATGTGGAAGTGGATGTACAACGACGTCTACGGCGTCTTCAACGACCTGCTCGTCAACCAGCTCGGCGTCCTGGACCGCAACATCGCCTTCGTCGCCGATCCCGCGGTGTCGTTCTGGGCCGTGGCGCTCATCGACGTCTGGAAGACGACGCCGTTCATGGCGCTCCTCCTCCTCGCCGGGCTGCAGCTCATCCCCCACGATCTGTACGAGGCCGCGCGGGTCGACGGCGCGACGGCGCTCCAGCAGTTCACCCGGATCACGCTGCCGCTCCTCAGGCCCGCGATGCTGGTCGCGCTCATCTTCCGCACGCTCGACGCGCTCCGGGTGTTCGACGTCTTCTTCGTCATGTTCGGCAACCGGCCGGACATGCAGACCATGGCGACCTACGCCCAGCAGACCCTCGTCAGCGTCTCGGACATCGGCTACGGCTCGGCGATCTCCGTCGCGCTCTTCCTCATCATCGCGGTGTTCATCACGATCTATCTCGCGGTGTTCCGCGCCGAGGAGGTGTGAGATGAGCGGCGCATCGCGAGGCGCAGGGCGGCGCCGTTCGCTGGGACAGGGCGCCTTGCGGGCCCTGCTCTACCTGCTCGTCGCCGCGGTGCTCGTGTTCACCGTCTTCCCGTTCGTCTGGGCGTTCGTCTCCTCCATCAAGCCCGACGACGAGCTCTTCACGACCCCGGTCCGCTACTGGCCCGGCCGCGCGACGCTCGACAACTACCGCCTCGTGCTGGCGAACGGCGAGTTCCAGACGGCGCTCCTGAACAGCGTGATCGTCGCCGTCTCGGTCACCGCGGTGTCGCTCGCCGTGGGCTCGCTGGCCGCCTACGCGCTGGGGAGGTTCCGCTTCCGAGGGCGCAGCCTCGTGCTCTACGTGGTCCTGGGGATGACCATCTTTCCGCAGATCGCCGTGCTCGGCGCCCTGTTCCAGATGATCAACTTCTTGAATCTGTACAACCAGCTCCCCGCGCTGATCCTGACGTACCTCATCTTCACGCTCCCGTTCACGGTGTGGGTGCTCACCGGCTTCATGAAGGCGATCCCGCGCGAGATCGAGGAGGCGGCCTACGTCGACGGCGCGACGCACTGGCAGGTGTTCACCCAGATCATGCTGCCGCTCTCGGTCCCCGGGATGGCGACGACGGGCATCCTCGCCTTCATCGCCGCCTGGAACGAGTTCCTGTTCGCGCTCTCCTTCACGCAGACGCCGGACAAGCGCACCGTGACCTACGCGATCCAGGCGTTCTCGACGACGAGCAGCGGGCTCTACGAGATCCCCTGGGGGCAGACCATGGCGGCCTCCATCGTCGTGACCGTGCCGCTCGTGGTGCTGACGCTGGTCTTCCAGCGGCGCATCCTCGCGGGGCTCACGGCGGGCGCGGTGAAGGGCTGACGGCGCGTCAGGCGGTGCGCGCGGCGCGGGCGGCGGCTCACGCGCGCCCCCACGGGAAGCGCAGCCAGCGGGGCCCGTAGGCGGCGCCGAGGTCGCGCAGCCCCGAGAGCAGCACGCCCGCGGCCATGAGCGGCAGGATCACGCGGAGCGAGAGCGGCGCGTCCCAGCGGGAAAAGCCGGTGGGGCCGCGCGCCCAGCGCCAGATCTCGGGGACGAGGTGGGCGAGCGCGCCGCCGTAAATGATGCCCATCACGGCGTGCATCACCCGCTCTCCCGGGTACACGCCGCCGAGCGGCCTCCGGACCGTGTCCTCGACGACGAAATCGCGGAGCGTGATCGCGATCTCCGCGAGGAGCAGCGCCGCGAGCGCCCACGCGGCGAGCCCCTCCCAGCGCACGAACGGCAAGGAGGCGAAGAGCACCGCGTACAGGAGATCGCGCGCGCCGTGAAGCACGAGCTCGGGCGCCGTGCCCGGCACGCCGCCGGGCAGGCGCGCCCGCCACTCGTGGTAATAGAGCGTATCGAAGGCGCCGAGCGCGCCCTGCACGGCGAGGAGCACGAGCGCCGTGATCATGCGCGGGGCTCCGGCGCGCGGGGCTCCGGCGCGCGGGGCTCCGGCGCTGACGGCGCGGTCGATTCCGGCGTGGACCCGCCGGCGCGAGCGGGGGGCGCCTCGCCGCCCGCCTCGTTCGCCACGCGCCCCTCGTACGCGACGAGCAGCCCGGCGACCGGCGCGAAGATCCGCACGTCGACGTGGACCTCGTCCTGGAGCGGCCCGGCCCGCCCCTCGATCCGCGGGGCGAGCCACCGGGGCAGCGGCAGGCCGAGGCGGCGGAGCCCGAGCGTCGACCGCACCTGCTCGAACACGAGCGCTCCGCCCTCGGCGCGGAGCCGGAACCAGCACTGGACGAGGCCGAGCCCCTCCACCAGGAGATCACCCGCGCGCCACTGCGAGGAGAAGAGCGGGCGAACCCCGAAGGTGCGGAGCCACCGCTCTCCGTCGCCCGCCGGCTCGACGGCGAGCGTCACGGCCACGTCCTCGGCCGCCTCCGGCATGCGCAGCAGACCGGCGACCAGGCGCGCCGCGAGCCCCCGGCCGCGCCGCACGCGGAAGCGGCCGCGAGCGCGCGCGCCGCCCGCGTGGAGGCGCTGCACCGGCGGCGCGAGCGCGGCCCACGCGGCGCCGAGGAGGGCAGGGTAGAGAGCAGGCGCTGGAACACGCCGCGCCGCGCTCGAGCAGGACGCGGGAGCTCTCCGGGGTCGACTGTCCGGCTCCCCGGCGGAGCCGCGCATCAGGCGTCCTCTGGGAGCATCTCCCGCGGCACCGCAGGGCTCCTCGGGGCGACGGCCGCGTCGGCGAGATCGCGGATCTTGACGATGATCGCGTCGTCTGCGTCGCTCCGCGCTTCCTCGCAGTACGACCGGATCTGCCAGAGCAGCTTGCGGGTGCGCCGCAGCTCGAAGACGAGCCATCGGGTCTCCGGCTTCGCCTCCTGGGGGTGGCGCTCCAGCTCGACCTCGATCTCGCGGATGCGCTCCTCGATCTGCTCTCCGGTCGGGAGGATGCGGCCGTTTCCGTGACAGTCCTTGCACAGATAGGGGCCGGAGTCCGTGTTGATCTCGCCTTCGCCATAACAGCTCGCGCACGTCACCAGCTCGTAGGAGTTCATGGGGCGCACTCTATCCGATCCCGTGCCGTGCTCGCGACCGGCGTCGCCGTCGTTCGATCGGTCGCTCGGTCGCGCCACGGGCGGCGGCGTCGTGCTCTCCGGCGTGGCAGGCGGTGGCGCCTCCGCCATGGAACGCGCGCCGTCGCGACCGGCGTCTCCCGCAGGCGCCGGGGGCCTGGCCGTCTGGCAGTCTCGCCCTCGCGGCGATTTCGCCCAAGGCCACAGAGCTCTGCGCGTCCTAACTCCGCTTGCGCCGTTCCTTGCGGTAATGGGAGGCATCCTGTGACCTGCCCTCATCCCTCGCCTCGGGGCGCGCTGTGCGTCCTGGCCGTGTGCGCCTTTTCCCTCGGCTGGCCGCGCGTCGTCGTGGCCGCCCCGCTCCCGCGGCTCGCGGTCCAGCGGGCGCCCGCTGCAGCCGACTGCCCGGACGCGCCGTCGCTCGCCGTCGCGGTCGAGCGGGTGATGGAGAGGCGGGCTCTCGACCCCGTGAGCACCGCCGGCCCTCCCACCGGCGCCGGCGCCGCTGCCGGCGACACGCCGGCGAACGCGGGCGGCGCCCCTCCTGGCGACACGCCAGCGAACGCGGGCGGCGCCCTGGCGAGCGCGGACGGGGCGACCGAGATCGAGGTCCGCTTTCTCCACGACGGCGCCACGTACACCGCCGTCCTTCAGGCAGGTGGTCGCACCCGGCAGCTCTCGTCCGAGGTGGGGGCGTCCTGCGGCGAGCTCGTCGAGGCGGTGGCGCTGACCCTCGCCATCCTGCTCGACAGCGATCCGCCCGCGCCGGCCCCTGCCGCGCCCGCGCCGGCAGCGCCCGCGGCGGCCCCTGTCGCGCCCGCGCCGGCCCCTGCCGCGCTCGCGCGGGCGCCTGTGGTGCCGGCGCCGCCGCGTCCTCCGCCTCGAGCGGCGCGCGGGGACGTCTCGATGGAGCTCGGGGCCGCGCAGACCATGGGCATGCTCGATCCCTTCCGGGCGGCCGCGATCGCCGATGTCTCCCTGCGGCGCCGCGGGTGGTCCGCAGGCGTCGGCGGGGTATGGCTGCCCCCCCAGGACACCGAGCTCGCGCCGGGCGTCGTCTCCCTCGGGCTCGGCGCCGCCACGGCGCGCGGCTGCGCCACGATCGCCGGCGATCTCGACGGCCTCCGGCTCTCGGCCTGCGCGGCGGCGGTGCTGGGCGCCGTTTACGGCTCCGGCAAGGGGTTCGCCCCGGACCGCGAGGCCTCCGCGCCCTGGTTCGCCCTCGGCGGCTCGGCCGTCGCGGAAGGGACCCTCCTCGGCTCCAGCGCGCTGGGCTGGTCCGCGCGCGCGACGCTCCTCGCGCCGGTCGCGCGGGCGCGCTTCACGGTCGAGCGCCGCGCGGGCGGCGAGGCCGGCACGCCCCTGACGCACGACGTGGCGCTCGACCCCTCCCCGGTGGGGCTGCTCGTCGGCCTGAGCGCCCGCGTGTCGATTTTCTGATGGCGAGCCACGGAACCGTCCACGGAGGCGATGGGCATGGCGAGAAGCGGCAGGACAGGATGACCTTCGGAGAGGTCTATGCGCAGCACTTCCGGTTCGTGTGGCGCTCGCTGCGACGCCTCGGTGTGCCCGAGAGCGACGTGGCCGACGCGGTCCAGGACGTGTTCCTGGTCGTCCATCGGCGGCTGTCCGAATTCGAGGGTCGGTCCAAAATTACGACCTGGCTCTACAGCATCTGTTTTCACGCCGCCCGTGACCGGCGCAAGCTCGCGCATATGAGGCGGCGTGCTCACGACGACGAGCCGCTGCTCGACTGCGCCGATGACCGGGCCGACGTCGGCGCGGAGGCGGAGCGGCGGCAGGCGATCACGCTGCTCGAGGCGATCCTCGACGAGCTGCCCCTCGAGCAGCGCGCCGTGTTCACGCTCTTCGAGCTCGACGGCATGGGCGGCGAGGAGGTCGCCGATCTGCTCGACGTCCCGCTGGGGACCGTCTACTCGCGCCTCCGCCTCGCCCGCGATGCGTTTCGCCGCGCCGTTGCGCGCCTGAAGGCACGCGACGAGTTCCACGTGGGCGGGCCCCGGGTCATGCGGTCACAGCCCGTGTTGAAGGCGGCCGTCGAGGCAGCGCCGGTGCCCGAGGGGCATCCCTCGGTCGTCCTTCCGCTGCCGGAGGTGGATCGGCAACCCGTCTGGAAGCGCGCGGGAGGTGAGCGATGAGCGATCCGGTGCGCTGGCTCGACGCCGAGGCGAACGCGCTCGAGATGGAGCGCGAGCTCCTGCGAGCAGCGCCGTCGGCGGACCCGCCCGACGGGGCGCAGGAGCGGGTGTGGGCCGCGATGGCCGCGCAGATCGGCCTCGCCGGAGCCGCCGGGCTCGGAGGGGCTCAGGGCGCCGCGGGAGGGGCGCTCCCGGTGAACGGGGGCGGCGCGGCGAGCGCGAGCGGCGCGGCGAGCGCGGGCGCTGGCGAGATCGCCGCGGCCGTGTCCGCGGGCAAGGTGGTGTCCGTTGCGACGGGCGCCGGCGCTGGCGGCGCGGCGGTCACCGGCGGCGTGGCCGCAGCGGCGGGCGCTGCGGGTATCCTGAAGGCGATGCTGTTCGGCGCCGCCTGCGGGGGCCTGATCGTCGCCGGCTATGCCGTCGTGGCCCCGTCGAGCGAGGCGCCGCCGGCTCGGATCGTCGAGGCCGCGGAGGCCGTCGCGGCGCCGGGATCCGCGCCGGTTTCGCCGCCGGAGGGCCGTGAGCCTGCCGCGCCTGCCGAGCCGGCACACGCCGAGCCGCCGCCGGTCGAGGCGCCGCTGCGATCCAGGCCGCTTCCGCCGGCCGAGGCGCCGCTGCCGGGCAGGTCACCCGCGCGGACCGGCCCCCGCGCGGCCGCGACGCCCGCGAGCCCGGGCGCGCCGCCATCGGAGCGCGCCGCGAGCGCGCGGCCCGCGGCCGGGGCGGACGTCCTCGAAGCGGCGCCCGCGCCGGAGGCCACAGGCGCGGAGCTCGGCGCGGAGGGCGCGTCCAGCCCGGGGCTGCGGGAGAGCCGGCTGCGCGAGGAGCTGACGCTCCTCGGCGACGCACGCGCGGCGCTCCGGCGCGGCGACGCCGCCGGCGCGCTGAGGATCGCCGAGCAGGCGCGGCTCCGCTTCCCCGGCGGCGCGCTGGCGCAGGAGCGCGAGGCGCTCACCATCGAGGCGCTCTGGCAGAGCGGCGATCGCGCGGCGGCCGCGCAGCGCGCGTCGGCGTTCCTCGTGGCCTATCCGTCGAGCCCGCACGTACCTCGCCTCCGCTCCTTCACCCCCTAGTACTACAGCCGTACTTGGTCCGAGGTGCGGCTGTAGACATCAAAATCGTCGAGAAATCCGTGCCCGTCCGCCCGTCTACAGCCGCAAATGGACCGCAAGTACGGCTGTAGTACTAGAACATCGATCACGTTGATCAAGCGAGAATTAACCGCCAAGACGCCATAAGACGCCAAGAATCACAAAAATCTTGGCGTCTTATGGCGCCTTGGCGGTTGAAATTCTGCGCTTCTCAGGCAGTTTCAACCCGTTTGTCGCTCTGCGATTTGCGGGGGCGATCCGGGGGCGGGGAAGGGGGCTGTCCGCATCGTTTGGGGGCTGGGTGGTTTTTTGAAATGGGAAGCGAGGCGGGCGTCCCTTCACGTTCGGTCACTGCCGGTGTTTGACGGCGCGTCACGGCACCGCGCAAGGAGGAATTATGTCTTCGAGGCTATCAAGAGCGCTGTCTCCCTTTCTCGTCCTGAGCGCCGTCTCGCTCGCGGCATGTCAAGTCGAGCTCTCCCTCGGCGGGGCGGGCGCCAGCTCCAGCTCGGGAACGGGCGGAGAAGGCGGCAGCGGCAGCAGCGGAGAAGGCGGCAGCGGTGGCAGCTGGAGCGACGCCGTCACCTCCACCGCCGGCGTCACCTCAGGCACAGGGGGCTGGGACCCGCCGGAGTTCACGCCGGACAAGGTCGATCTCCTCTTGGTCGTCGACAACTCCGTCTCGATGGCGGACAAGCAGGAAGTGATGCGCCTGGTGCTCGCCGACTTCGTCGATGGCCTGACCAACCCGCTCTGCGTGGATCCGACCGGTGTTGCTCCGGGCTTCCGGCCCCCGAGCGGGTCGAGCGCATGCCCCGCTGGCACATTGCGCGTGCGCACTCCGGTGCAGGACATGCACATCGGTGTCATCAGCAGCAGCCTCGGCGGCCACGGGTCGAGCGCCTGCCAGGGGCAGACGTCCGCTTCGAACGTCGACATGGCCCACCTCCTCGCGCGCTCCAATGAGGGGGTTGCCGAGAACGACCTGCCGACCTATCAGGACAAGGGCTTCCTCGTGTGGGACGCGGCCGGAAGCCACGTCCCCGCGGGAGACTCCGACCCGGCGGCGCTCGCCGAGAAGCTCAGCGACATCGTGCAAGGGGTCGGGCAAGCCGGGTGCGGCTACGAGGCGCCGCTGGAGAGCTTCTATCGCTTCCTCGTCGATCCCGAGCCGTATGAGACGATCTCCGTGTCGCCGACGCACGAGAACATCGTGCTGGGAGGGCTCGACACGACGCTCCTGGCGCAGCGGAAGGCCTTCCTCCGGCCGGACTCGCTCCTGCTCATCGTGATGCTCTCCGACGAGAACGACTGCTCGATAAGGGAGGAAGGCAAGAACTACCTCGCCGCCGAGGTGGCAGCGGGCTTCAGGATGTGGCGGCCACGGAGCGAGTGCGCCACCAACCCGAATGATCCGTGCTGCAGGAACTGCTCACAGCAGCAGGACGGTTGCCCCCACGATCCGACCTGCACCGACTCCCATGGCAACACCGCCAGGCTCACCGCGGCGGAAGACCCGGTGAACAGCCGGTGCTGGGACCAGAAGCGCCGCTTCGGGTTCGACTTCCTGTACCCGGTCGAGCGGTACACCCGGGCGCTCACGGAGCCCTGGGTGGTGTCGAGGAGCGGAGAGCTCGTGCCGAACCCGATCTTCTCGGATCTGGACCCAGAGGACGACAACACCCGGACCCGAGGGCCGCAGCACGTCATGTTCACCGGCATCGTCGGCGTGCCTTGGCAGGACCTGGCGCGCCAGAACGCGCTCGGCGAGCCCGATCTCCTGGGCGGCCTGAACCAGTTCGGCCAGCCGGTCGGCGGGCTCAAGAACGCCGCTGAGCTCGCCGACCCGCCGTCCGGCACGACCCTCAGCAGCACCTGGGAAGCTGTCCTCGGCGATCCGGCGAACTACATCCTGCCCGCGGATCCGCTCATGATCGAGTCGGCGGCGCCCCGCTCGGGCGATAACCCGATCACCGGTGAGCCGCTCGTCCAGCCGAACGCCAACGGCTGGAACGGGATCAACGGCCGCGAGTACACGATCCCGCTGGGAAGCACTGGAGATCTCCAGTACGCCTGCATCTTCCCCCTCGCCGAGGAACGCAACTGCGACGGTACGGCCCAGTCGTGCGATTGCAGGCCGATCGCCGGCGTGCCCAGCGACAGCCCGCTGTGCAAGCCCGAAGGCACGAACGGCCCGACGGATCCCGGGGCGCGGTCCACGACGCAGGACCACGCCAAGGCCTACCCTGGCCTCCGCGAGCTGCAGTTGATCCGGAGCCTCGGGGAGCGCGGCGTCGCAGGCTCCATCTGCCCGGCGCAGCTGGCCGACCCCTCGTCGCCTGACTACGGCTATCGGCCGATCATGAACGCCGTGCTCGACCGGCTCTCCACCGCGCTCTGACGCGCCGGCGCCCCCATCGACGCGGCCCGCCCAGGGACGGCGCGCGGAATGCATGCGCCGCTCCTGGGCTCGCGGAGGAGACGACTTCCGCCTGCGCCCGCGGATCCTCCCGTCAAGCCGCTGGCACAACCGCGACACAGCAAGACACCGCGATCGCGGTGCCCGCGCCGAAAACCGCGCCCTCCGCCCGAATTGCGTCTGCTTCCCGTGGCACCGAAGGTGCTTCATGGTGGGGTTCGGACAAACGCAACGCGGAGGTTCTGATGCGCCACAAAGGGATGGCTCTCTTGCTGATCGTGATCGGGCTCGTGGGCTGCGCCAGGGACGGCGGCGGCGACACCGGTGAATCGGTGGATCCGTCCGAATCAGAGACGTGCGGCGGGTTCCTCGGGACCCCTTGTCCCGACGGGCTCGCCTGCGTCGACGATCCGAGCGACGACTGCGACCCCGAGCACGGCGGCGCGGACTGTCCCGGCGTGTGCGTCGAGGACCCGCCGACGACGATGTGCGGCGGATTCGCGGGTTTCCCGTGCCCCGACGGGCTCGAGTGCGTCGACGATCCGAGCGACGACTGCGACCCGGCGCGCGGCGGGGCGGACTGCGGCGGCATCTGCGTGGAACCGACGCCCAAGCCGCCGTTTTGCGGGGGGTTCGCGGGGTTCGAGTGCCCCGAGGGGCTCGAGTGCATCGACGATCCGAGCGACGACTGCGACCCGAAGCACGGCGGGGCGGACTGCGGCGGCATCTGCGTGGTGCCCGAGCCACGGCCGCAGGCGTGCGGCGGCATCACGGCGCGCCCGTGCCCCGAGGGGCTCACCTGCATCGACGATCCCGGCGACGACTGCAGCCCGCCGATCGGCGCGGACTGCGGCGGCATCTGCGTCGCGCGCTGAGCCGGCGCGCAGCCGGCGCCAGAGGGGAGGCGCCGCCCTGACGAACGGGCGCGCCCGCGGCGCGACGGCGCTCAGTAGCGGTGCTTCCAGAGCAGGTCGAGGCTCGTCGCCGGGTTCGCGCCGGTCGCCATCGCCGCCCGCAGCGACCAGTCCCGGCGGAAGCGCCACTCGAGGCTCACCTCGGTGCGCGCCTGCGCGCCGGTGTTGCCGCCCCCGGACCCTGGCCCCTGTCCTTGCCCCGTCGGCCCCGCCTCGTAGCTCGCGCTCGCGGTCACCTGCTGCCCGAGCTGGTAGCCCACGGTCGTCTTCAGCGCGCCTTCCTCGGTCGTGCCCAGCTTCGTCTCGAAGTTCCGGAGCGGACCGATGCTCTGGAGGATCATGTTGATCTGCGCGGACGCGATCCCGGTCCCCACGCTGGCCGCGACCCCGCCGGCGGCGCTGCCGCCCGACGCGGGCTGCTCGGACGTGCCGCCCGCCAGCGTGCCTTCCGCGAACTCCCTGCCGAGCAGGAGCTCGGCGATCACCTCGTTCTCCGGGCGCGGCGGCTCCGAACGGAAGGTGATCTTGTCCTCGGTGATCGGGTTGAGCTGCCCCACATAGTCGATGAAGATGCGCGTCCCCTCCGGCGTGTCGTGGAACGCCCTCACGTTCAGGAACGGGTTCGACGGATCCCCCTGCAGGGCGACCACGCCAGGCTCGATCTCGAACTCCTTGCCGAGCACCTCGAGCCTGCCCGACACGATGTTCACGTTGCCCCGGATCTCGGTCTCTCCCGCGATCTTGATGCGGAGGGGGTGCGCCCGATCCCCCGACAGCGAGGCCCGCACCATGTCGCCCTCGACGCCGATCCTGCCGAGGTGGACCTCCATGGCGATCGGCGTGCCGCCCGCGCTCTCCTTCGCCTGCTCCGGCGGCTCGGCCGGCGCGCGCCGCGCCTCGTAGTCCTCCTGGCTGAGCGGCGCCGACGTCGTGATGGTCGGGTTCTCGCCGAGCGGCTGCACGCTCCGCCCGATCGTGGGCGGCAGCGTCAGATCGAGCGAGGGCACGTCGACGCGGACGGCGATCTCCTCGGCCCGCTTCTCCGCCGCGAGCGCCACCCGGCCGCGCACCTCGCCCATCGGGACGCCCTCCAGCGTGATCGGGAGGGCCCGGCCTCTCGGGATCGAGAGCTCGGCGCGGGCGTTCCGGAACGCGAGCCCTTCCATCTGGAGGGTCGCGCTCCCGCGCACCTGGCCGTTGCCTGCGTCGGCGCGGAGGTCGTCGACGCGGAGCTCGCCGGAGGGGCTCGCGGCGACGCGGAACGAGGCGTTCTCGAACGGCTGGCCGATCGTGGCCACCTGGACGACGCCGCCCTCGAGGCGCATCTCGCCGGAGAAGCCCGCCTGCGCGCCGAGCCCGAGCCGCACCTCGCCGTCGAGCGTGCCGTCGAGCCGGTTCACCGAGCCCTGCACGAACGGCTCCAGCGCCCTCAGGCGGAAGCGATCGACCGCGAGCGACACCGAGGCGTTCCGATCGTCGGTGAGCGTCGGGATCACGTTCGCGTCCCACACCATGGGCGCCTGGGCCTTGGCCTCGATCCGGCCGCCTTCCCGCCCCTCGAGCCGCACGCTCGCCACGGCCGCTGTGCGCCCCGCGCCGCCCGGCGGCGCGATGTCGAGCGACGCCTCGGCGGTCTCGAACCGCGCGTCGGGGCCGAGCGTGAGGCCCGGGAACTGAAGGTGCGCCCTGACCTCGGGCGCGGCCTCGAACAGCCCGCGCACGGAGATCTCGCCGCGCGCCTCGCCGCCGATCTGCATGTCCGCGAGGACGGGGACCTCCGCGAGCGGCAGATCCGCGATCTTCGCCTCGAGGCTGCCGTTGCTGAAGCGCCGAGCGGAGCGGGCCCCGCCGAGGAGGGCGGCGGCGTCCGCGCCCAGCTTCGCCTTCGCCGTCATGTACGTGATCGGTCCGCGGAACGCGTACGCGTCGAGCGCGGCGTCGCGCCCGTCATAGACGAGCAGCGTGTCGAGCCGGACCTTGCCGAAGAGCGAGGGACCGGCCGTGCCGCTCACGTTCGCCGCCGTCGCGCGGGCCACGAGCCGGGGCTCGGCGAGCTTCCCCGCGAAGTACACGTCGAGCCCCGCGGAGCCGGAGAGCACCGGCGTCCGCTTCCCGAAGGCGGCCAGCTCGGTGAGATCGTTGAGCCGGCGGCGCGGCACGCGGAGGTGCGCGGCGACCGACGTCCGCGGGAGCGCGGCGGCCGGATCGGCGAGGAGCGCCGGCAGATCGGCGTCGAGCGCGGCCGAGAGCTCCGCCACGAGCTGGCGATCGAACACCGACAGCGTGACGTGGGCGTCGCCGGTCTTCGCGTCGAGATCCCCCGCGATCCGCGCGTCGAGCTTCCTCGACACCCACGCCGGCGCGCCCGTCTGCGCGTCGATCGGCCCGGCCGCGCGCAGGCCCTCCGTGCGGACAAGGAGGCTCCGCACCGACGGGAGCCGCTCTCCCGCCTCGCGCGCCACCGCGAGGCGCGCGGTGAGCCGGCCCGAGAGCTCGCTCAGCGCGAGCTGGACCGGCGACACCTGCGCCAGGCACCCGAGCTGCCACGCGTCGGCGTCCATGCGGGCCGAGCCGGTGACGGTCTGCCAGGTGCGCGCCGAGAGGAGCGGCCCGCGCAGCCTCGCCGCGCTCCCGTCGACCAGCACGCGCGCGATGGCGCCGTGGCACACCGGCGGGGGTGGCGCCTCCTGCTGCGACGCCGTGTCGAAGGCCGTGGTCAGCGTCTGCTCGGGCGTCGCGCCCCGGCGCTGGGCCTCCTGCCCCTGCGCGGGCGGCGGCTCGGGCGGCGCGAGCAGCCGGACCAGGCCGTCCGCCTTCAGCGCCTCCCCGTCGAGGCGCGCCGTCACGTTCATCGAGAGCCGCGGCGCCACGCCCGGCACCGAGCCGTCCTCGAGCTCGATCTGGACGCGCCCCGCGCGGCGCGCCCCCCGGCCGTGCACCGACACGTCGAGGTTGGCGAGGCCTCCTATCCCGAGCGGCGCGCCGGTGATGTCGGCGATGCGCGCGAGGTCGATCGCGGTGCCGCGGAGGTCGCCCTCGATCTCGTCCCCGGCGAGCGAGAGGCTCCCCTCGATCTCCCCGACGCCGTCGCCGCGCAGCGCGAGCCCGCGGAGGGCGATCCCGCGGTCCCACGCGACGCGGGCGGCCTGCGCGGTCACCTCGTCCTCCCCGCGCGCCACCTCGACGCGGAGCTGCCGCGCCTCGCTCCGCGGCAGATCGAGGCGGGCGGAGGCCGTGATCCGGCGCTCCGCGCTGGCCAGCGACACGCGGACGCGCGGCGCCGTGACGGGCCCCGCGGCGCTCGCCGCCACGCTGCGGAACGCGTACTGCTGGGCGCGGAGGTCGGCTCCGCGGAACACGCCGTCGATCGTGAGCCTGTCGAGGGGCCCCCTGGCCTTGGCCTGGATCTCGCCGCGCCCGAGCTTCAGATCGGACCCGACGCGGAGCCCGGCGACGCGCACGGTCGCCTTGGCGTCGAGCGCCTCGTCCCTGAGCGCTCCCTCGACGTGGAGCGCGGCGCTGCCGTGGATGCCGCGCGGGACGCGCTGCACCGCGCCGAGCGACGGGATCTCGCTCTGCGCCTCGAACTCGAGCGCCCCGTCCTTCGAGCGGGCGACGCTGGCCTCGATGGGCGCGCCGGGCTCGTGGATCGTCGCCGCGGCCCGCAGCGCGCCGCGCTCGAGCGTCGCGCGCGCCTCCGTCGCCGGCACGCGCTGCCCCGCGACGACGAACGGCTCCGTCCTGGCCTCGGCGACGATGCGCGGCCCGCCCTCCTCGTCGAGGTGGATCTCCCCTCGGGCCTCCGCGCTCACCCGCGCGGCGGGCGCCGCCCCGACGAAGGCGCGCGGGTCGAGCTCCGAGATCCGCACCTCGGCGGTGATGCGCTTCGGATCGAGCGCGTCGAGCCGGGCGCTGGCGGTGACCTCGCCGGTCACGGCGTCGCTCGCGACGAGCGGATCGAGGACCGCGACGCGCGCCGTGACGGCCAGGTCCGAGAGCGCTCCGTCGGCGGTCACCAGCACCGAGAGCGGCCGGGCGAGCGGCGCGCTCGGATCGATCGCGAGGGCCGCCTCGGGCGTCACGCGCGCGGACGAGACCCGCGCCGTGAGGCGCTCGTCCTTCAAGGTCCCCTCGGCCGTGAGCGGGATCGCGCCGACGCTCCCTTCGAGCTTCGCGGTGAGCTCCATCGGCGCGTCCGCGGGCACGCTGACGCTCCCGGAGATGCTGGTCGCCTCGACCGGGACCGGCAGCAGGCGCCGCTCCGTGATGCGCACGCGCTCGAGCGCGTACCGGCTCCGGTCCGCGACGACGACGCCGCCGGCGAGGTCCTCGATCGTGGCGTCGATGGGGCTCCCTGGCGCGACGGTGCCGTGGACCGCCGCGCGATCGAGCACGACGCGCGACAGCTCGAGGCGGAGCGGCCGTGCTGGCTCGGCGGGCGGCTCCTCCGGCTCCGACGGCGTCGGCGTGAACGCCTCGGCCAGGGTGAGCGCTCCTTGCTCGTCCTGCTCGAGCAGCACGTCCGCGTCCGCGACCCGGACGAGCGGGATCGTGACGGCGAGATCGCCGTCGCCGAGGAGGAGCTCCGCCGCGATCGACAGCGCGTTGAAGTCCGCGTGGACGCCGCTGACGCGCAGGAGCTCGGTTCCGTTCGGGTGGCTCACCGTCACCCTGGAGATGTCGGCGGTGAAGAGGCCGAGGCGGTCGACGTGCTCGATCTCGATCCGCCCCTCGAGCGTGGACCGCAGGGTATCGTTGACGAGCTGCCTTATCAGGTTGCGGGTCGACCCGGCGTTCAGGTGGATGACGGCGCCGGCCGCCGCCGCAGCGACGAAGACGCCGCCCAGGCCGATGACGCTGGCCGACACCGCGGCCGCGCGAGCCAGCGCCCGGCGAAAGCGGCCTTGCCGGCGCGGGACGCCGGTGCCGGGCGCTGGAGGGAGGGCGGGAGTCTCTGGCATATCGCCTAGAGCGACAAACGGGTTGAAACTGCCTGAAAAGCGCAGAATTTCGAACCGCCAAGACGCCATAAGACGCCAAGATTTCTGTGTTTTTTTTGGCGTCTTATGGCGTCTTGGCGGTTCATTTCTCGCTTGATCAACGTGATCGATGTTCTAGGGACCGCTCCGGGCGCGCGGGAAATCGTGGCCGGGGACCTCGTGAGGCGGCGGCGCCGGGATCTCCTGCGTGTGCGCGGGCGCAGGCACCTCGGGCTGGTGCCTCGTCCCCGGATCTCCTCCGGGCTGTGGCGTCCCCGGGAGCTGGATCTCCCGGTCCGGCGACGTGCGACCAGGCGAGCCGGGGGTCGCTGGCGGCGCCGGCGTTTCGCCGGGGGGGCTCGCCGCCGGCTGCGGCGCGCCGGGCTTCCAGGGTTCACCGTTCGGCGCGCTGTCCGGCGCGCCGTTCCTCTCACCGTTCCGCGGTTGCGACGCGTTCTTCATGGCCTCCACCCTGTCTCCGGATCATGCCGGCATGCGGCGCCCGAGCGCGAGCGAAATCACGGCGAGCACCAGGAACGCGACGAACAGGATCTTCGCGATCGACGCGGCGCTGGCGGCGATCCCGCCGAAGCCGAAGATTGCGGCGATGATCGCGATGATGAAGAAGGTGACAGTCCAGCCGAGCATGATGTCCTCCAAAGGGGGTTTCAGGGGTCGATCCGTTGTCTTCGTGGGGACGACCTCAACGTGGTTCCTGACGGCGGCTGTTCGCCGCGGTTCCTTGCTGTTCCCTGACGTGGCCAGTTGCAGCCCCCGTGCCGCCCGGCGGCAGAGGCTGTCGGCCGGCGCGCTCTCGGCGGCGCGAGGCGGGCAGCGTCGAGATCGGCCCAGCCGCTTCCGTCCGGGCGCGCGCGCGGCGCGTCGCGCCTGGGGCAAGATGCCTCGATCGTGACAGGCTGGACCTGCGCGGCGGGGCGCGGGCGTCGGGCGAGCGCGCGCCTGCGCCGCGCTGATCCATGCCGGCAGCGTCTGCACGGAGGCTCCATGCGGACGCCCTGTAACTTCCCGGAACGGGCGACTCTGGACGGGCTATAAGGACCCGGCCATGCCGAAATCGAAGGTCGCTGTGATCCGCACGTCGCCTGCGACGGTGCTCTCGGACTACCACCGGCTGATGAACCTGGCCGGTTACCAGGATGTGGTCGCCAAGGACGCCGACACGGCGCTCAAGGTGAACATCTCCTGGCACTTCTTCTACCCGAGCTCATCCACGACGCCCTGGCAGCTCGAGGGGGTCATCCGGGCGATGACGCAGGACGGGTACTCGAAGGACCTGATCCACGCCTGCCACAACCGCACGGTCGTCATCGACGCCCACCTCGGCGAGCGCGAGAACAAGCAGATCGACGTCGTGCAGGCGCACGGCCTGCGCAACGTCCACCTCTACGAAGGGGAGGAGTGGATCCCGATCGGGGACGCGGTCGGCGATCTGCGGAAGAAGTTCCTCTGTCTGAACGAGGTGTACCCGAAGGGGTTCTCGATCCCGAAGCGCTTCATCGGGGAGAACATCATCCACCTGCCGACGGTGAAGACCCACATCTTCACGACGACGACGGGCGCGATGAAGAACGCGTTCGGCGGCCTCCTGAACGAGCACAGGCACTGGACGCACCCGGTGATCCACGAGACGCTCGTGGATCTCCTGATGATCCAGAAGAAGATCCACCGCGGGGTCTTCGCGGTGATGGACGGGACGTTCGCGGGCGACGGCCCGGGGCCGCGCTGCATGGTGCCGCACGTGAAGAACGTGCTGCTCGCGTCCTCGGACCAGGTGGCGATCGACGCCGTGGCGGCGAAGCTGATGGGGTTCGACCCGCTGCGCGATCTCAAGTTCGTGCGGCTGGCGCACGACCTCGGCCTCGGGACGGGCGACGTGCGCGACATCGAGCTCGTGGGCGACGTGGACGCGGCGAACGAGCAGTGGAACTTCGATGGACCGTTCAAGGAGATGACGTTCGCCTCGCGCAACCAGCACCGCATCTACTGGGGTCCCCTGAAGAAGCCGATCGAGTGGTCGCTCAAGACGTGGCTCGCCCCCTGGGCCTACGTGGCGTCGGTCACGTATCACGACATGTTCTGGTACCCGCGCTACGCGAAGGAGAAGATGGCCCCCGTGCTGGAGAGCCCGTGGGGGCGCCTCTTCGCGAACTGGGGCAAGGTGCAGCCCGACGCGGCGGGGCAGGGCTACCCGGAGGTCGGCGAGGCGAGCCACGAGCTCGTCCGGAGCGGGGTGAAGCACTTCCTGGAGGGCATGCGCCTCGTGGGGATGGCGGTCGCGGAGTCGCCGGAGATCATGGTCCGCAAGCGGGCGCGCGCGCAGGCGGCCAGCGGGGGCGGGGCGGCGGCGGTGTAGAGGCCGGGGGAGGTCCCTCCGCCGGGGAGCGGCCGCGGGCGCGCTGATGGGCGTCTGCGAGCCGGCCCAGGCGGGGGCCCGCCTGCGCACGGAGAGGGTAGCCCCGTGCGCCCTCGGATCGGGGTACGCTTGGCTGTGGTTCGTGCGAACAGGAGGTCGGCCCCGTGACCAGCGTCGAGCAGATTTTCCAGGCCATCCAGGGGCTGTCGGTCCAGGAGCGGCTCCGGCTCATCGAGCGTGTGGTCCATGAGCTCGCGGATGGATCCGCGAGCGAGGGCTTGCCGCGTGAAGCCGAGGCAGCACCCTCCTTGATCGGGCTCTTCGCCGATGACCCCGGGGCCGTCGATGCCATGATGGAGGTTGTCCGGGAAAATCGTCGCTCTTCCAGGCTGCGCGATGTGGAGGAAGAGGATGAGCAGGGCTCTCCTTGACACGGACATCCTGTCCGAGATCACCAAGGCCAGGAGCCCGGCTGTCGTGGAGCGCGCGCGCTCGTACATCGCTGCCTACGGCCGCTTCACGTTCTCCGTCGTCTCGGTCATGGAGGTCGTCGCTGGCTACTCGCAGCAGCGAGCCGACCAGAAGACGCGGCGGTTCCTGGAAATGGCACACCGGAGCGAGGTCTTGCTGTTCGATGCGACCGCGGCCGAGCTCTCTGGTCGCATCCTGGCCGACCTGCGGATGGCCGGAACGCCGATCGGCGTACCGGATACGATGATCGCCGCGACGGCGATTCATCATGGATTGCCCCTCGTGACAGGCAACACGTCCGATTACAGCCGTATTCAATCAGCCGGCTACCCGCTGGTTCTGGAGAACTGGAGAGAGCCGGCATGACTCTATCCGTCGTCGCGGATCGTGGGCTCAGCCGTTCCGGCATCCCAGCCGCGCCGGGACGTACCCGCGCATCGGATGGTTCGCCCCCGTCGGGCCGAGAGCCGGGCGGGGCCGCTCAACCGCTCGTGGGTCGAGCGAAGACCTTGAGGTAGAGCTCGTCCACCGTCAGGTCGCAGCCGATCGACGCGATCAGGAGCCGCTCGCCCGGCCCGAGCACGCGGAGCAGCCAGGTGCCGTCCGGCTGGCGGCGGAAGTGCTCGATCTCCACCTGCTTCTGGGACAGCAGGACGTAATCGGCGATCGATGGAATGCCTCGATACAGGGCGAATTTGCCGCCGCGGTCGTAGCTCTCCGAGGAGTCGGAGAGCACCTCGAAGACGGCTGTGGGGTTGAGCAGGGTGTCGCGGTGTTCGTCCTCGAACAGGGGCTGGCCGCAGACGACCGAGGCGTCCGGGTAGACGTAGCGGCCCGTCGTCACGTTCTTGATCCGCAGGTCGGACGCGTGCGCCTCGCAGGGAAGCGCTCTCAGCGAACTGCGGAGCTCACCCACCACGTTGGCGGCGATGAGGCTGTGCTCGCGCGTACCGCCCGACATCGCGAACACCTCGCCGCCAGCGTACTCGTGCTTCACCTCGGAGGAGCGCTCGAGCGCGAGGTACTCCTCGGGCGACAGCTTCGCCAGGGGCGCTTTCTGGGCCATGCCGAATTCTACCATGCTCGCCCGAGCGCAGGCGGCCGGCGGGGGGACGGGGCGGCGGCGGGATACCGCGGGATGGGTGGCCCCAGGAGCGCCCCCTGGCCGAGGCTCAGCGTGCGGCGCTGGTCGCGTGCGACGGCCGTCGCCCCGACGTCACGGCCGGCGCGGCGCCCGCGACGAACCTGACGCGGACCGGCCTCGGCCGGAGCGGCGGCAACGACCGGGCGAGCCGCTCGTAGGCGTCGCGCCCCACGCGCCGCTCCTCGTGGACGAGCGTCGCCCAGATCTCCGCCTCGCGCGCCTCCGCGTGCTCGGCGGCGCGCGGATCGAAGCGCAGCCCGCGCTCGATGGTGCTGGCTCCGGGGATGCTGTCGTCGGGGCGGCGCGCCGCGCGATCGCGGAAGACGCCGGGGCCGAAGCGGTCGTACTGGAGGATCGTGTGCGCGGTCGACACGGCGCCGGCCCACGGATAGCTGCGCAACGTCCAGCCGCGCGACAGGTCGGAGAGCCGCGTGTCGACGTCGGCGCGCTCGGCGTCGGTCTTCCACGGCTCCCGCGGGACGAAGAACAGGCCGAGCCCGAGCTCGTCGCCCTCGAGCGCGAACACCTCGTCGATCCCGAAGCGCTCCGGGGTCTGCGCGACGAGCGAGCCGTGCGTCAGCCCGAACTCGCCGACGATGTAGACCGCGAGCGCCTCCCGCCGCGCGCGCAGGAAATCGAGCGTCTCGACGGCCTCGGCGTGCGTCTCGGTGGGGAAGTCCGTGAAGCACATCGCCTCGGCGGCCACGCCCGCGGACGCGAGGTGGTCGATGACGTCGGAGACGACCTCGACGGGCGCGCCCTTGTCGATGAGGCCGAGGACGCGCGGCGACGCGGACTCGACGCCGAGCGCGCACGCGACGGCGCCCGCGCGGCGCAGCACGTCCGCGCGCTCCCTGGTCAGGTACTTCTCCGGCTTGAGGTCGGTGGCCCATCGCACGTCGAGGCCGGCGTCGAGGATCGCCTGCGCCATCTTCACGAGCGTCTTCGGCGCGACCGAGTCCTGCGACAGGTAGAAGTGGCGCGTGCCGTGCCGCGCGCCGAGGGCCGCGAGGTGCGCCACGATGGTCTCGACGGCGCGCTCGCGGTACGCCGCCGTGCCGACCTCCGCGAGCCCGTAATGGCAGAAGGTGCATTTGCCCCAGTAGCAACCCCGCGTCGGGTCGTACGGGAGCACGAGCGCCGGCGCGAGGTACGCGTCGAGGGGGAGCCCATCGAAGTCGGGCGCGGGGAGCGCCTTCAGGTCCTCCATGCCGTGACCGGGCGTCCAGCGCGCGCCCATCAGGCGATCGCGCGCGACGACGTTCGGCACGTCCCGGAGCGGCCGGCCCTCGTCGAGCGCGCGCGCGAGCGCGAGCAGGGTGTGCTCGCCCTCGAACAGGCACGCCGAGTCGAACGGGCCGAGCGCGCGCGCGAGCCGCTCGCCCGACAGCCGGAGGAGCAGCTGCGTGACGCCGGGGCCGCCGCACGTGACGTGCGCGCCGGGCAGCGCCTCCTTGATCTTGCGCGCGAACGCGTACGCGGGCTGGAGCTGGCCCGGGAAGCACACCGACAGGCCCACGATGTCGGCGCGCGCGTCGCGGAGCCGGGGCACGAGCGTCTGCTGCACCCAGGCGTCGAAGGGGTCGTGCTCCGGCCGGCTCGACCGGGCGATCTCGTCCATCGACGTGAGGCCGAACGGCGTGCGGTACGCCGTGAAGTCGAGCTTGAGCGGGTGGTGCGTGGCGGACACGACGCCGAGCGCCGCGTCGAGCGTCGCGACCGCGCGGGCGTAGGCGTCCGGATCGTAGAAGGCGTCAGCGGAGCGGAGCGTGGCCTTGGCGAGGTCCACCGCCTCCGGGACGGCGTGCGCGTCGCCGCGCGCGCGGGCGAGGGCGAGGTACTCGAGCTGGTCTGTGTGCGGGAGCGCGGGGCGGCGGTCGAGCTCCCCGAGGCGCGCCTCGAGGCGGTCGCGGAGGTCGCCCATGCGCTCGGGCGTGAGGAGCGCGTCGAAGGCCTCGACGTTCGCGTCGACGGGCAGGACCTCCACGCCGTTCGCGCGGAGGAAGCCGGTCAGCATCGGCACCGCGAGGTACGGGGCCGTGGGATCGCAGGTCGGCGGGTAAACGAGCGCGATGCGCATCGGGGCGGCGGTCTAGCACACCCGGGGGCGGAGCGCGGGGGCGGCGCCACGTGGGCCGGTCGTGGGGAAGGCCTGCGCGAAAGCTCGACTCGTCGCCTCGATCCCCCGGGGGCTACCTCGTTTCAACGAGGAATGCCGGAGAGCGCTCTGGTAACGTGGAGAACAAGGGGACCAACGTGGGGGTGAACTGAGGCCGATGGGGGGATCGCGGGCGCGTCGGGGATGAGCGGGAGCAGAGGAGCACGGCAATGAGGGACGATGGACGGGCACCGGCGGCGGGGACGAGCGGCGAGGACATCCTGATCGAGGAGGGGGAAGGGGAGGCGGCGGCCGCTTGCGGGGAGGGCGCGGACGAGCGTGAGGGGGACGCGGAGGCGATCGAGGGCGTGGAGGGGCTCCTCGAGCTGGTGGTCGCGGCGCACGAGGAGCGTGTCCGGGCGGAGGCCGAGAAGGCTGGGCCGATCGACGGGGTCGTGGTGGGGCGGATCGTCGGGTTCGGGGAGAACGGCGAGCCGCTCGTGGAGGCTGCGGTCCTCGGAGAGGGGGCGCGTGGGGGTATTCCGGCGCGGGCGATGACGGCGCTCGGGCCGGAGGACGAGGGGCGGGAGGTGGCGCTGCTGTTCGAGGGGGGGCGGCGTGACAGGCCGGTGGTGATGGGGCGGATGCACGTGGCGGGGGAGAGCGCGAGCGCCGTCGAGCGCGCCGAGTCGACCGCGACAGCGGACGGCGAGCGGCTGGTGTTCACCGCGGAGAAGGAGATCGTGCTCCAGTGCGGGAAGGCCAGCATCACGCTGACGCGCGCCGGGAAGATCTTGATCCGGGGCGCTTACCTGCTTACCCGGTCCTCCGGCGTGAACCGGATCCAGGGTGGCTCGGTGCAGATCAACTGAGCTCCGCGGTGTCCGAGCCGCGGTGAGCCCACGTCAGCAGAGCAGGTGTCCATGCGCAAGATCGTCGTCCACGAGCCCGGCAGCCACGACAAGCTCCGCGTCGAGGAGCACCCCGATCCGAGCCCTGCGCGCGGCGAGGTGCTCCTCGACGTGCGGGCGGCTGGCGTCAACTACGCCGACTGCGTCGTCCGCATGGGCCTTTACGAGTCGGCGAAGAAGTACGTCGGCTGGCCGATCACGCCCGGCTTCGAGTTCTCCGGCACCGTCGCCGCGCTCGGCGAGGGCGTCACCGACCTTGCGCTCGGGGCGCCCGTCTTCGGCGTGACGCGCTTTGGCGGTTACGCCTCGCGCGTCGCGGTCCCGCGACACCAGGTCTTCCCGCTGCCAGCGCGGCTCACACCGGAGGAGGCGGCCGGCTTCCCGGCGGTGTTCATGACGGCGTACTACGCGCTCTTCGAGCTCGTGCGGCTCCGCCCGGCCATGTCGTTGCTCGTGCACTCCGCCGCCGGCGGCGTGGGCAGCGCGCTGGTGCAGCTCGGCAAGATCGCCGGCTGCCGGGTGGTCGGCGTGGTGGGCGCGGCGCACAAGGTCGAGGCGGCGAGGCGCCTCGGCGCGGACGCGGTGATCGACAAGAGCAGCGAGCCGCTGTGGGCGGCAGCGGAGCGGCTCGCGCCCGAGGGATACGACGTGATCCTCGACGCGAACGGGGTCGAGACGCTGCGGCAGAGCTACCGGCACGTGGCCTCGGCCGGCAAGCTCGTCGTGTACGGCTTCCACACGATGCTTCCCCGGCAGGGCGGCCGCCCGAGCTACCCGAAGCTCGCTGTCGACTTCCTTCGGATGCCGCGCTTCAACCCGCTCGATCTCTGCAATGACAACAAGAGCGTGCTGGCCTTCAACCTCTCGTATCTCTTCCACAGGACGGAGATCCTGCGCGAGGCCATGGACCGGCTCATCGGCTGGGTGGAGGAGGGGCGCCTCTCGGCGCCGCCGGTGAAGACGTTCCCGCTGGAGAGAGCCGGCGAGGCGCACCGGGCGATCGAGTCGGGCAGCACCGTGGGCAAGCTGGTGCTCACGCTGTAGGGCGGCGGCTGCCTGGGGCGGCAAGGGGCTGCCGCTTCCGCGGGCGTATGATCGAGCTCGCGCGGCAGATCGAGTGAGCCCTTCTACGCGGTAGGGCGGCCGCCTACGAGCTTCCGGTCAGCGAGACGCAGCGCTGAGGGCATCACGTGCGCTGCACCCCTGGCAGGCGGGCGCTCGGCAGGCGCGCCGGGCGGAGGATGAGAGTGCCGGCGCCGGCACCGAAAGACCATGAGCCAACTCGCCCAGAACGGTTGTGGCGCGACTTCGTCCATGCCGGCGCTGGAGCCGAGCGTTTCTGGAGAAGACGGATGCGGTCATTCGTTCTCGGAATACTCGATTGTAGAAATAAAGGGCATGGCTGGACAATTACCATTGCCCTGGTAGCGTAACGCCGTTGCGACGTGCTGCGGCGTATTCCTCGCCCGCAGCCCCGATGGGGGAGCGCGTTCGAGCGGCGCCTCTCGTACCGCTCTCATTCCGGAGGTAGGTGAATGGATCCCATCGAGCGCACGAAAGGGTCTTCCTTGATGGTCGCCGCCGCCGTCCTCGCTGGCTGCGGATCGCCGGAGCCCCTGGGGACGGCCGCGGAGCGCGCCGTGGCAGGCGAGCAGGGCAGCGCCCGGGGGCCGAGCCCGGCTGGAGACATCTGGATCCACGTGGCGAGCGGGGGCCGCGACCGCGCGGCCCTCCTGCACGTTCCGAGCTCTCTTCAGAACAAGAAGAAGCGCGCCCCGCTGGTGCTCGACTTTCATCACTTCAATGGCACGCCCGAGCGCGAAGCGGCGCTCTCCGGCCTCAGCGCGCTCGCGGACGAACGAAGGCTCCTTGTCGCCTATCCCGCGGGTATCGGCGGGACCTGGAACGCAGGCTTGTGCTGCGGCCAGGCGTGGAACGAAGGCGTCGACGACGTGGCCTTCACACGAGATCTGATCGACGCGATCTCCGCAGAGCACAGCGTCGACCCGAGCCGCATCTTCGTGACCGGCATGTCCAACGGCGCGCTCATGGCGCACCGCCTCGGCTGCGAGCTCGCGGACAGGATCGCGGCGATCGCTCCGATCGCCGGCGTCCTGCACGTGCCGCCGGAGACCTGCGAGCCGGTACGCCCCATCTCCGTCCTGCATGTGCATGGGACCAAGGACTCCGTCATTCCTTACGGCGGAGGCCCGGGGCAGGTCCCGGTTCCGGTGCCGGGGATCCTTGAGTTCATCTCCGTGGCCCAGAGCCTCGCCATCTGGCGCCATCGCGACGGCTGCTCCGATGTTTCACACCGTACCTATGCGCATGGCGATACCACCTGCAGGGCCTGGTCGATCTGCGCTGACGAGGTCGAGGTCGAGCACTGCGCGGTCGAGGGGGGCGGGCACACGTGGCCCGGCGGAGGGGATCTGCCGCCGGTGTTCGGGGAGAAGAGCGAGACGTTCCACGCGAGCGAACGGCTGCTCGATTTCTTCGAGGAGCACCCGATGTGACGGGCGAGCCCGCCGAGCGGGGGCCTGTGCTCTGCGTCCCAGGCGCGGCGATCCGCGGAAGGAGGAGGCCAAGGCTCGGTCGCATGGCGCCTTAGGTCTCCTCCCGCCGGCTGGAGGGCCGCCACGCGGTAGCCACATGGGCCGGTAAACTGTAGGATTTGCTCGTGAACGCCGACGCCGAGCTCCGCGAGCTTGCAGCCAGGTACGTCTGGTGGCAGCCGCCCGCGGTCACCCTCGCCCGCCCGCATCACTTTCTCTGCCAGGTGATGACGCTCGGAACGGCGGAGGACGTGAGGGCCGTGTGGCGCGCGATGGGCGACCAGGCCCTGCTGGACGCGCTGGATCACGCTCCCCCGGGCATGATGGACCCGAAGTCCTGGAACACCTGGCACCTCTTCTTCGTCCGCCGACCTCCGCCTCTGCCGGAACGCCCGCTGCCGGAGAGCTGAAGCTCTGCGCGGAGGCTGTCGGGAGCCGCCGATAGAGTTGAAGCTCTGGGCGGGGGCTGTCGAGAGGCTCCCGGGAGAGCTGAAGCTCTGGACGGAGGCTGTCGAGAGGCTCCCGGGAGAGCTGAACCTCTGGGCGGAGGCTGTCGAGAGGCTCCCGGGAGAGCTGAACCTCTGGGCGGAGGCTGTCGAGAGCCCTGCCGGCCTCTTTTTCTCGTAGTAACGGACCTCCGCGCAAGCAGGGCTCGTGCCCGACGGAGCCGCAAAGAAATCGACAGACCCTGGTCGATTTTCGTGACCCGATCGGGGTCGCGCTCCCGATTGATCTCTTCGACGGGACGGAAGGACGCCGGGCGACGGATCCCCTTCGCGCGGCGCGCTCGGTCCCGGTGGCCCTGGTCCATCGTTCGCTCGCGCTGCGTGCGCGGCGCGGCGGCGGCTCGGGTCGAACGCAACCAACAGCCTCCCTGTTCGAGGAGATTTCAGGAGGAGAGATATGCCTGCTGTGACGAAGTCGAAGAAGCGCTCCGTGACCGCCGCCGCCGCTGGAGAGCCGTCGTACGCTCCGCCCATCTACGATCCCGCGGCTGGCAAGAAGGCGCTCGAGGCGCTCGCCCCGGAGCTCGACCGCCTCGCCGAGGCCGAGCTCATCACCGTGAGGGTGGATGTCGAGGCGGCCACGTATGCGGCCCTCGGCGTCGTCGGGTTCGTGTCCTCGCCCGACGTGCGCGCGCGCTTCACGCGGCTGCCCCGGGAGGAGTTCGACGTCACGCACGTCGACGAGCTGGAACTCGCGTGTTTCGCCGCGCTGCACGCGCTCGCGGAGGCCCGAGCCGCCGGCGCGCTCGAGACGGAGGCGCGGCTGCCGGTCGCCCTGGTCACCGAGGCGCTGGAGGTCGAGACGCGCATGCAGGCGCTGTGCGAGTACCAGCTCGCGGACGACCCTGCGATCAAGCCGGAGCTCGACCGGCTGCGGCCGGGCACCGGGCACCGCGACCTCGCGAACGATCTGCTCGGCTACGCGCGGATCTACGAGCTGCGCGCCGACGTCGTGAAGGCGGACCCGAAGCACTACCGGGCCGACGACGCGGCGCACGCGCGGGAGCTGGCCGGGGCGATGATCCAGAAGCTGTCGGCGGCCATGACGCCGAGGGCCCGGGAGGCCTACGACCGGTACGTGCGGATCTGGACGCTGCTCTGCCTGCGCTACGAGGAGGTGCGGGCGGCAGCGCTGTGGCTGTGGCGGAAGAGCTCGCGCACCCAGGAGCGGTTCCCGTCGCTGTTCGCGGTGGGCAGGCCCAGCCCGGGCCGGTCGAAGAAGGAGGCGCCGAAGGGAGGCGAGGGGGACGGGCGTGGTGATGGCAGAGGCGGTGGTGGGAGCGGCAGCGGGGAGGAGCCGGAGGCGACGCCCGTCGTCCCGGAGCTCGTGACGGAGAGCCCTGGCTGAGCCGGGGCGAGGGTGCGACTCTGCTTCCGGTCCTCGTGTTGAGGTCGAGCTCACGGAGCAGATCGTCCGCCAGATCGCGGCTCGTCCGGTCCCATCGTCAGGACGAGCTTCACCGGTGAGTCGCATGGGCGTACCTTCCCGTCCGCCCGTACCTCATGCGGCGGGCGAAATCCGATGCCCCTGCCGTCGTCCTCCGTTCGTACCCACCTCGATTCACTGCCCCTCCGTGCACGCCTGATCGAGCTCGCGCGCTACGTTGGCGTCTCCGTGCCCCAGAAGGGCACCAGCGTCAACGCTGCGCCTGCCAAGGCCACGCGGGGCCGCGTCCGGAAGCCCGCAGAGGAAGCCACCCCGAAGCCGCCCCGCAAGCGCGGAGACGGCGGCCAGCGACAACTCGACCCGCAGGGGACGTCATGATCACCTCCGTTCATCTCCACGATTTCAAGGGCCACCGGGACAGCACCGTCCCGCTCGGCCAGTTCACGGTGCTCGTCGGCCCGAACGGCTCCGGGAAAACGAGCGTGCTCGAGGCGCTGTGGGCGCAGGGCCAGGTGCCGAACTGCCGGCCGTCCCAGTTCTTCGTGGAAAAATGGTCGATCGGCGATCTCGTACGGCGGGGTGCTCAGGGACCGTCCGTCCTGATCTCGCACGGGATCTCGAACGCCTTGCCGTGGAGCTCGTGGCTCGAGCTCAATAGCTCGTCTCCGGTCGCGTTCCGCTGGATTCAAGGTAAGAGCGATAATCAATACCAGTTGACCGATAGTCAGACCCTCAGCGTATCCGTGCCGCAGATCGCTCAGGGTATCGGCCAGGTATCCATGTATGAGTTCGATGCGGAGATAATCGGTGCTGCTGCATACAGCGATCAGCCGGGTCCGGATGTCGAGCGCGACGGGACCAACACCGCCGTCGCCCTCACCGCGATCAAGCTGGGATACGATGAGGATTTTGCCCGCATCGAGGACTCGCTCCGCCGGATCATCCCGAACGTGGAGCGCGTCCGTATCCGGCAAGCGATCGTTCGGCGTCCGAAGCAGACCTTCCCTGGCGAGTCCGAGCGCGTGGTAGGGAGCAAGATCTTCTTCGACTTCCGCGGCGCTCCCGGCGTCCCGGCGCACGCCGCGAGCGAGGGCACCCTGATCACGCTGGCGCTCCTGACCGTGCTCCACGGCCCGAACCGCCCGAGCGTCCTGCTCCTCGACGACTTCGCCGAGTCGCTCCACCCGCAGGCCCAGATGGAGCTCGTGCGGCTGATCAAGCGCCTGCTCGAGGAGTTCAAGGACCTCCAGATCGTCGCCACGACGCACTCTCCTTACATCCTCGACGAGCTCGACCCCGCCCAGGTCATCGCCTTCGCGCTCCGCAAGGACGGCACCGTGGCGCTCAAGCGCCTCTCCGAGCACCCGCAGGCGGAGCAGATGAAGGGCGCGCTCTCGACGGGGCAGCTTTGGAGCCTCGATCCGGAGCGAGCTTGGGTGTCCGCCGAGGGCGATCCGTGAGGCTCCTCGTCTTCTGCGAGGCCGACGCCGACTTCCGGACCGTGAGCGCGCTCGTCGATCGTGTGCTTCAGGAAGAGGGCCCTGTGTGGGTCCGTGACCTCATGCCCTCGCACCCGGAGTCCATTCGCGCGTGGGTGGGCGACGGTCAGGGGAGATCGTTCTTCGACCTCCACAACATCGCGGCGTACCGGCGATACCTCCCGAACGTGCGCTTCATGCCGGGGCATTTCGACGGCAAGCCAGGGGCGGCGGGAGCGCAGATGGCGAGAAACGCGTTCACCATTGCGCGCGCGGTCGCACGCGATGAGGAGAAGAAGCGTGACCCTCCGGCCGGCGTGGCCGCGGTCTTCGTCGTGTGGGACATGGACGACCAAGGGGAAGGTCGCCGGCACGGCCTCGCACAGGCCCGGGATGAGGCGTCGCGGTGGGCGCGATTTCGGATCGTCCTCGGCTGCCCTGACGCTGCGCGTGAGGCATGGGTGCTCGCCGGGTTCGAGGCCGAAACGGACGAGGAGCGCGCGCGGCTCGACGAGGTGCGGCGTGAGCTCGGCTTCTGCCCCTGCCAGGAGGCGCACAGGCTGCGCGCTAAGGAGGAGCATGTAGCACGGAGCCCAAAGCTCGTGGTCCGCAGGCTGACCGGCGACGACTTCGAGCGCGAGGCGCGCTGCTCGACCGACGCGCCGCTGGCTCGGCTGCGAGGACGCGGGGTGGGTTCCGGGCTGCACGCGTTCCTCCAGGAGGTGAAGGAGCGCGTCGTGCCCCTGTGGGGCGGGTCTCCTTCACGGACGTAGCGCGCTGACGCCAGGGAGCCGCGTGGCTCCTCGGTCGTTCCACACGGAGGCCGCTTCCCGGGAGCCACATGACGGCAGGTGGGGTCTACAGAACCGTCCTTGGCCGGTGTGCGCCCGCCATGGTATCGGCTCCTACATGGCCGTCCTCCTCGAGGAAGCAGTCGCGCAGCTTCGGGAGCTCATCGAGGCCGGTGCGACGAGGATCGCGATCCAGGCACCACCCGGCTCCGGGAAGACGACCGTCCTCGACGCTCTCGCCGTCGCGCTCGCCGGCAGCCGGCGCGTCGTGCGGATCGCGCTGCCCGAGGCGGATGACGCGGCGCTGGTCGCGCTCGTTGACGCTGCGATCCAGCTCGGTTTCGCGAGCCCGGATCTGCTCGATCGGGTGGTGCCCCGACACGAGCCGGCCCGTGTCTCGTGGTCGGAGAAGCTCGCGGCCGTGCGAGAGGCGCTCGCGTGCACGGGCAGCGACGTCCTGGTGCTCGTCGACGACCCACGGTTCCAGGCCGCCTCGGGCCCTGAGAGCGAGCTGTTCACCCGTCGCGCCGTCGAGGTCACGGAGACGCTCCTGCGCGCGAGCGCCGGCACGATCGTGCTCGCCGGCTCGCGGATCCCCGACGGGGTGGCCGAGCACGCGAGCTTTCGGCTGCCGCTCGTTCTAGATCCGGTCCAGGCACAGGCGGACGATGCCACCGGCCGGCTCGATGGTGGCCCTCTGCGCGCGCTGTCGCCGGTCGTCCAGCAGGTCCTCCGGGCCCTTCGCGCGGCGGGGGTCGATGTGGGGCACGCGCGGCCGCCGCAGCTTCGGCTCGATTCGCTCGTCGAGCGTGAGCTGGGACGGGTCTTTCACGAGGACGTCGAGCTGCGCCGGACGGTGGCGCGCCTCGCCGTCCTGCGCGTTCCATTCGCTCCGGAGCTGCTTGAGCGTGCGGGGCTCGCGTCCCTCGGGGAGCGCAGCAGGAACGTCGCCGCTCTGCTGCTGCACACGCTCGACGACGGTGCGTGCACGGTCCCCGCCGCCCTGGCGCGAGAGATCCGCGCGTTGCTTTCCGACGATCTGGCGGCCGAGGCGCACCGCTTCGCCGCCGTGTACCACCGCGACCGCCACGAGCGGGCGCGTCAGCGCGAGGATGTAGCGGCCGCGATCCGCGAAGAGCTGGAGGAGATCTACCATCTCACCAGGATCGGCGACGCGGCGGCGCTGCTCGCCCGGTCCCTCCAGTTCGTCGAGCAGTACGATGCGCTGGGCAAGAGCTTGAGCCAGAAGGCGCTGGGCGCGCCACGGGAGCAGGAGGAGAGCCTCCGCCGCGACGCGGTCCGCGCGTACGAGCGGGCGATCGAGCACGACAGGAAGGACGCGTACGCGCACCATTACATCGGCTACAACCTCGACCTCCTCGGATCTGAGCCCGAGCGGGTCGAGCGCGAGTACGTCGCGGCGCGTGATCTCGACCCGGGGCACCCCTGGCACCACGGCCGCTACATCGGTTTTCTCGTCACGAGAGCCTGGATGGACGAGGCGCGCGAGGCCTGGGAGCGTGCGCTGGGTGATCTCGCCGATACAGGGGGCCCGCTGCAGCCCGCCATTTACGAGGACCTCCACGCGCAGATCGCGCGGCTCCTCCTGGCGCGGAGCGAGCTGGATTTCGCCGCCGACGTCCTGGAGGACGTGCCCGGCGAGGTGCGAGCGATGCCATGGTGGCGCGCCCTCTATCAGCTCCAGGTCTGCCTTGAAGAGGATCGCGACGAGCGGCTTGTCTTCCCTCCCGCGGTTTCGCTCGACGATCGCTGGGATGGCCCGCACCTGGTCGCCGCCGTGCAGGATCTGGACAAGGTCCAGCGATGGAGGCCGGGGCGAGTGATGGGCCGCGATGCTCGGGGCGTGCTGCTCCGGGTCGCGCAGCGCCTCGCCCATGCTGCCGAGCCGACGCTCTCCACCCTGCACGTCGACCTGCGCGCGCTGCGCGAAGAGTGGCACGCGCAGCCGGCCTGGCTCGCCGTCGGCACCTTCGTGGAGCTGAACGAGTACCCGGACGGGACGAAGATGCTGAAGACGTGGGACCGCAGGTCCTCGTCCTTCGATGCCATCCCTTATTTGCCAAAGCTCTTCCCGGCGCCAGACCGGTACATTCGCCGTGCTTTTGCCTGAGCTCGCCCCCGATCACCTGATCCTCCTCGCGTTCGGCCCAGGCAAGGGGGAGCTTATCCTTGTCCGCGTACCGCCGGATGGGTGGATGGTCGTGGACGGCTGCGGCGCGGGCAGAGTCGACTACGCCATGAAGGCGCTCGCCTATTACCAGGCCCGCCCGCGCATCGTCGTCCTCACCCACCCGCATGACGACCATAGCCGGGGGCTCGCCAGGGTGATCGAGTCTGCGACGCCGCGCGATCGTAAAGAAGTATGGCCCCGTATCGGCATGGTGCTGCCGCCGGGAGATGATGTCTCCGGCCGCTCTGCGGGCTTCATCGCCGGTGTCACGCGCCAGGCCATCGCCGCGGTGGAGGCGCGCTGGAGCGCCTCTCCGGCCTGCCGCTGGGACGTGAACGCTGGCGATCTCGAGTTGCTCGGCGACGCCACGCTGCGCGTGCTCTCCCCGCGCTCGGATGTACGCGAGAAGCAGCTCGGTCTGTGGCAGGCGCGAGAGCCGTTCGACAGGAACGTCATCTCCACGGCGCTGCTCCTCACGTGGCGCGGGAGGAGGATCCTGCTCGGTTCGGATCTTGTCGAGGACCCAGGCGACGGCTGGAGTCACAGCCTCGTGCTCGATCCGGAGCTCGGCGACCACGATCTGCTCAAGGTGCCGCACCACGGATCGAGCGAGGCGCTGCACGATGAGGTGCTGCGACCGAGAGCACGCGTGCCCGTTCCGCTCCGGATCTTCACGCCGTACAGCTCGAGCCGGCTGCCGCGCTTCTCCGTTGGCGAGGGGGCCCACCGCGTCGTATCGCATGGTGGCACGAGCTACCTCACCGGCCTACCGCGGCCCCACGTCGAGCAATCCGGTCGCGTCGAGGCCCGAGCGCTCGCCGAGCTGGCGACGCACGATGCGATCGCGTTCGACCCGATGACCGCCGGCTTCCCCGACTGCTACGTGCTCGTCTCGATACCGCCAGACGGGGGAGCTCCCCGCGTCGTGCAGGGGCCGGGCAGCGTCCTCGTCGTGCGCTGACGCCGCCCGCGCGACCCTGGCTTCGCTATCCGGCGGAGCCAACGTCAGCAGGGAGGAGCCGAGCATGATCCTCTACCCGGACGTCGCGCCAGCCAGCCCGACCCGCTCCGGCGCGGCGGCGCCGCCCTGCGCGCGCTGCCGGTCCGCTCGCAGCGCGCCGGCGAACCGCTTCTGGGCCTCCGCGCTGCGCCGCTTCGCGGTCCGCTCCGAGCAGCCGAGCGCCGCGCCGATCGCCTGCCAGGTCCGCTCCTCGACGTGGCGGAGCACGAGGACGCGCCGCTCCTCGTCCGGGAGCCGCGACAGGGCGGCCTCCACCGCGCGGATGGCGCGGTCGTACGTGGCGCGGAGCCGCTCGCCCTCCTCGCCCTGCGCCGTCAGCGCGCGGCCGACGAGGCCAAGCACCGCGGCGGCCGCGACCTGGTCGGCCATCCCGTCGGCCTGCGCGGTCGTCTCGGCGTCGCCGTCGGCGAGCACGTCGCTCGTGTCCTGCGCCGCCTCGGCGGCGTCGTAGCCGTCCTCGCGGGCAGCGCGCCAGTGCTTCGACTCCTGCTGCAGCGCGTCCGACAGCGCGCCGTCGACGCGCCGCCAGGCGTAGACCTGGAAGGGGACGCCGCGGGCGGGATCGTAGCCGAGCGCGGCCTCGTGGAGCGCCTGGACCGCGGCGGAGCGGAGATCGTCGGCCACGTAGTGCGCGCGCGTCCGCCGGAGGAAGTGGCCGCAGAGCTTCTCGACGAGCGGCACGGCCTCCGCGACGAGCGCCTGCTGGTCGGGGCGGAGGGGCCTCCGCGGCCGGTCGCCGTGGCTCATCGGGCGCCGCCTTGTCCTCGGCCCTTGGCAGCGCCCGCCTTCGCGGCGAGCCGCTGCGCGGCCTCGGCCAGCGCGGCGGGCTCGCGCCGGTCGACCTCGCCGCTCGCGGCGGGGGGCGTGCGCGGGCGGAGCCGGTCGACGAGCGGGGCCGCCACGGGGTGCGTCGCGAGGAAGCGCTCGGTCAGGGCGCGCAGCGCCTCGAGATCCTCGGCGGGCAGGAGATCGGCGTACGGCGCGACGGCGTGGGCGACGCGGGCCTCGAGGGTCGGATCGCCGTCATCGGGGTCGGGGCGGGGGCTCGACATCGGGCTCCGGGGGCGCGCTGCCCGCTGGCGCTGCATGCGCTCGGCGCGCTTCGCGCGATGGACACCCGACGCTACCTTTCCCAGGGAGGGTCAACAAGGGCAGAGAAGCGAGGAGGGCCGGGGCGCTCTTTCGCTATCGTCAGCTGCTGCGAGGTAGGGTGTCGCGAGGTGACGAGCGTCGATGAGCCGTTGAGCCCCGGGGCGCTGTTCCAGGGGCGCTTCCTGATCGATCGCCTCCTCGGACGCGGAGGGATGGGCGAGGTCTGGGCCGCCCTCGACACGGCGCTGGAGCGGCCGGTGGCGATCAAGATCATCCACCGCGCCCTCGCGGGGGAGGCGCGTTACGCCGAGCGCTTCCTCCGGGAGACGAAGCTCGCCGCGCGGGTCGCGCACCCGAACATCGTGCGGCTGTACGACGCCGGAAGGGCCGCGGACGGGCGGCTCTTCATGGTGATGGAGCGCGCCTCGGGCGTGCCGCTGCGGGAGCTCATCGCGGGCGGCGCGCGGCTCGATCCGGTGCGCGCGCTCCACTACGCGATCCAGATCGCGGACGCGCTCTCGACGGCGCACGAGGCCGACCTCGTGCACCGCGACGTGAAGCCCGAGAACATCCTTGTGAGCGACGGCGTGCGCGCGCGGCTCGTCGACTTCGGCGTGGCGAAGGACGCGCGGGGCGTGGGCCTCGGGCTGACCGGGCAAGGGAGGGCGGTCGGGACGTCGCGCTACATGGCCCCGGAGCAGGTCGCCGGGGGCGCCGTGGACGCGCGCGCGGATCTGTATGCGCTCGGCGTGGTCGTGTACGAGATGCTGGCCGGGGCGCACCCGTACGCGGTGCTCGACGAGGCGTCGGGCATCGGGGAGACGGAGATCCTGGCGGCGCACGTGCACCTGGAAGCGACGCCCCTGCCCGAGGTGCTTCCGGGGTGTCCGGAGGCGCTCTGGACCGCGGTGGCCAGGTGCCTCGCCAAGAGGCCCGAAGCGCGGTTTGCGCGGGCGGCGGAGCTCGCGGCGGCGCTGCGCGAGGTGGCGGGGACCGCGGTGACGGCGGAGAGGGCCGTGGACGACGCGGGCGCGCGGCAGCTCCTGAGCGAGGCGGCGGACGCGGCGAGGGAGCGGGCGATCCGCGAGCGCGCTGGGACGCCTCGGGACGAGAGGGCGGCGGGCCCGGTGCAGCTGGTGGCGGCGCTGCCGGGGCAGGGCGTGATGCCGGCGAGCGCGGCGCCGGGCGCGGATGCGCGGAGCAGGCTTGCGATGGCGCAGCGGTTCAGGGTGGAGACGGCGTGGGGGCTGGGTGTGGCGAGCGCGGGTAAGGCGCCTTGGATCGGGGACGAAGCGACCGCGGGGCCATTGCCTCCACTGGCGCTGCCGGCGGAGGGCAGAGCGGCGGGGACCGAGGGGGAGAGGCGGGGCCCGGTGGCAGGGGCGGCGGGGGCGCCGGAGACGGCCGCGCTGGGGAGCACGGAGATGAGGGAGGAGACGCCTGCTGGCGCCGGCGTGATAGCGGCGACGAACGCGGCGGATTCCCGGACGAGGTGGGGGCTCGTCGTGGCCGCGGTGGCGGTGCTCGGTGTGGCGGCGCTTCTTGCCGTTGTGGTGATTGGGCTCGTGAGGGGGTAAACAGCCGTCCGGGATCAGCCTGGGGGCTCGCCGGCGAGTTTCAGCACGCTCGCGCGCAGCGCCGGAGCGATCCGAAAACCGAGCGCTTGGAGCCGATCAAGACAGGGGCTCACGCGGTCGAGGAAGCCCCGCTGTTTTGCCCGTAGGAGCACGCCGAGCGTGCCGGTGAACGTCAGCCCGAGCATCGTCGCATAGCGGCGGGCCTGGCCATCGTCCAGGAGCAGAAGGCTCGCCGGGCGTCCGGCAGCGAGGGCCAGCACCTCGCGCTCTCCGGCGTCCAGATCGGCGACGAGTCGCAGGAGAGAGGCGTGCTCTACCTCCTCGACGGCGAGCCACGGGAGGTCCTCGACCCGTGGCACGGCGTGGCCAAGCCGCATGCCCTCACGGAGCTCATGGGCCACGGCCTTGGGGATGGTGATCCGCTGGTACAGGTCCGGAAGCAGCTCGAGCCGGCCGAGTTGGTGAAGGTACAGGAGCGGTGATGTATTGCAGAGGACGTCACGCATTATCGACATCCGCGCGCAGCTCCTCGTCGGTCATGCGAAAGGTGTCGACGCCGTAATCGGCCAGCTTCGCGAGGAACGAGACGCGAGGCACGCCTGCCAGGCGCGCCGCTGCACCAGAGGAGAGACGGCCCAGCTCGTAGAGCTTGATCGCCGCCGCCATGCGCAGCTCGCGCGTGACCTCGGACGGCGCCACGTGCAGGGCGAGCATGGCGTCATCGGGCAAGTCGAAGGAGATCGTGGTCATGCGTGGTCCTCCCACGCTCATCCTTGCCGCGGGGCGCAGCTATCGGCAAGCGCGCGGCGAGCTCGGCTGCATCAGCCGACAACGGCTACGCGGCCATGAGGGGTTCAGCCTGAACGGGTAACGCCGCCTGTAGGAGGCTGCCAGTTATCACCCTGAACAGGCGCAACTCCAGCACCGGGACCCCGCGAGAGAGCTCGATCCAGCGCTGGGGCAGCGTGACGCCAGACGATGACGCTCGCAGGGAAAGCTATGCGCATACCGGCGTGCCACCGCTCAACCGGCAAGAGCGAGATTCACCAGCACCATCGAGCGCCAGTGGTCTCTGCTCACCTACAGGCGAGCGAACACGCTGGCATTCACTTTGAGCCACCTTCGAGATTTGAACTCGAGACCTACGGTTTACGAAACCGTTGCTCTACCACTGAGCTAAGGTGGCACGCCTCTCGTCGAGGAGGCGCGCAGATTACCCACTCGCCCTGCCGAGTCAAGCTCTTTTATTTCCGTCCTCAGAGGGACCCGGTTTCGCTCGCTGCTGCCGCGGCTTCGGCTGCCTCGGCTGCTTCCGCGATTCCCTTCCCCGCCGCGCCCGCCGCGTCCCCGGCGTCTCCTCCCGCGGCGAAGAACTCGCCCAGCCGCTCCGCCAGCTCCGCCGCCGCCGACCAGTGCATCATGTGCCCGGCCTCCGGCAGCTCGACGTGCTCCGCGCGCTTGAGCCTCGCCACCCGCTCCGCTTCGTCCTCCGGGTGCCACCCCGTCGGCCCGCCGCTCACGAGCAGCGTCGGGCACGCGATGCGCTCCAGGAACGTCATGAACGCCTCCACCTGGAACAGCAGCGGCGAGGTCGTCCGGTGCATCGGGTCGTACGCCCACGCGAGCCCGCCGTCCGGCGCTTCCCGCGTGAGCAGCGGCGCGCGCGTCGCCAGCACGTCGCGCGGCACGCGCGGGTGGTTCGCCTCGAGCCGCGCGATCGCGTCCTGCATCGACGAGAGCCTCCGCGGCGCGCGATCGAGCCCCGCCATCTGGCGGAGCCACGCCTCGACGCGCGCGACGGCGACCTCGGGGCCGCTCGCCGGCGGCCCCATGCCCTCGAGCAGCGCCAGGCGCTCGACGCGGCCGGGGCACGCGCCCGCGTAGTACACGGCGACCGCGCCGCCCATCGAGTGGCCCACCACGCCGAGGCGCGCCGGGGCGAGCGCGTCCACGAGCGCCGCGACGTCGGCGATGTAGTCGGGGAAGTAGTAGTAGCTGCCCGCGCCGACGCGGGCGCTCCGGCCGAACCCGCGCAGGTCCGGCGCGACGACGTCGTGCCCCGCCCGCGCGAGCGGCTCGGCCACGAGGTCCCACGTGCTCCCGGCGTCGAGGAAGCCGTGGAGCAGCAGCAGCGTGAGGCCCGTCGGCCGCGCGTGGTCGTCGCGGAAGCGATGGACGCAGAGATCCAACCCGTTGGTGTTCAAAAATTCCGACGACCTACGCACCGCGCGCGCTCCCGTCTGCAGATCTCCCGTCAGCCCTCCGCGCGGCCCGCGCGGTCAGCGCGCGACCCGCCGGCGCTCCTGCGCCGCGTGCGCGCGCGGGCGTCACCGCCTCGCCGGCGAACCTTTCGCCGGCGGACCTTTCGCCGGGGGCGCCGCGGGGGCCGCCGGGGGCAGCATCGTCCCGGTCGCCACCGGAGCGGCCGTGGCCGGCTCCGCCGCGCCCGCGGGCGCCGCCGCGGGCGGTGCCCCGGTGGCGGCCGGCGCCGCGGTGTCCGGCGCGGCCGGCGCTGCGCTGCCCGACGCCGCTGGCGCGACCGGGAGCGCGGCGCCCGTGAGCTGCGCGGCGTCCTTCAGCACCTCGTCCGCGTGCACCCCGGGATCCACGTCCGGATAGACCTTCGCGATCTTGCCGTCCGGATCGACGAGGAACGTCACGCGCGCCGTCGCGCCGAGCCGCATCGGCACGCCGAACGCCGTGGCCCACGCGTGATCGGTGTCGACGAGGATCGGGAACGGCAGCTTGTTCTCGGTCGCGAACTTCTCGTGCGACTCGCGGGTGTCGGAAGACACGCCGAAGACCTGCACGTTGGCCTGCTTGAAGCGATCCCACGCGTCGCGGAACGCGCACGCCTCCTCGGTGCAGCCCGGCGTCCCGTCCTTCGGATAGAAGTACACGACCACGGCCCGACCCCGCTGGTCGGACAGCCGCTGGATCGCGCCGTGCTGATCCGCGGCGAACACGTCGGGCGCCGCCGCGCCGACCGGGATCAGCCCTTGTCCACCATCGGGTCGCTCGGCCGCGCCACACCCGAGCAGCGAGGCAAAGGCAAAGACGACAGCAAGTACGACAAAAACGACGGCAATCGGGAAGCGTCTCTTCATCAGAGCGCCACGTTAGCACGCACTCGGTAGGATCGATCCGACGCTTCTGGTACGTTCCCGCGCCAGGAGACGAGGCCGATGGCGATCTTCGGAAACGACAGCGGCGCCGCGCCCGGCGTGGTGCGCCAGGGCAGGGAGGTCACCTACCCCGATTTCTCTTCGCCCACCGTGGATAAGGTCATGGTCGAAGAGCGCGCAGCCGGGCTCGGCAAAAGGAGCATCAAAGGCCCCGCCAAGGTCGCCGGCCTCAAGCTCGCCATCTCGATGATGGACCTCACCACCCTGGAGGGGAAAGACTCCCCGGGAAAAGTTGAGCAGCTCTGTCAGAAGGCGCTTCGACCCCACGAGCGCGCGGACATCCCTTCCTGTGCGGCGGTGTGCGTCTATCCCAAGCTCGTCTGCGTGGCGAAGCGGGCGGTCTCGGGCTCGACGGTCAAGGTGGCCAGTGTGGCGACCGCCTTCCCGAGCGGCCTCTCCACGCTCGCCGTCAAGCTCGCCGACGTCCGGCAGGCGGTCGAGCTCGGCGCGGACGAGATCGACATGGTGATCGACCGTGGCGCGATGCTCTCCGGCGAGTACGGCGCGGTGTACGACGAGATCGCCGCGACCAAGGAGGCGTGCGGGCACGCGCACCTCAAGGTGATCCTGGAGACGGGCGAGCTCGGGACCTACGATCGCGTCCGCAAGGCGAGCCGCATCGCGATGCTCGCGGGCGCCGACTTCATCAAGACCTCGACCGGGAAGATCACGCCGGCGGCGACGCCCCCGGTGACGCTGGTGATGCTGGAGGCGATCCGCGATCACGCGCAGGCGACCGGGCGGCGCGTCGGGATGAAGCCGGCCGGCGGGATCCGCACCGCGAAGCAGGCGCTCCACTACCTCGTGCTGGTCAAGGAGACCCTCGGCGACGCCTGGCTCACGAGCGACCTGTTCCGCTTCGGCGCGTCGACGCTCCTCAACGACGTGCTCATGCAGCTCGAGAAGGAGCGGACGGGCGCCTACCAGAGCGGGGACCATTTCAGCAAGGACTGACCGCGCCGCGAGGGCGGGTCCGCGTCGGTGTTCAACGCGCGGCCGCGGGCGTAGAGTGCGCCGCATGAGCGACAACAGCACCGCCGCGGCTGGCGGCGACGGGGGCTCGCCCCGGGACGCGACCGCGGCGCGCGACGCGGCCGTCGTGTTCGGCGACGCCTGGCGCTACGCGCCGGCGCCCGAGGGGCGCGACCACGTGAAGATCGCGCCGCGGTACGAGCTCTTCATCGGCGGCGCGTGGCGCGCTCCGGCCTCGGGCCGCTACCTCGACAGCATCAGCCCGTCGACCGAGGAGAAGCTCTGCGAGTTCGCCGAGGCCTCCGAGCAGGACGTCGATCTCGCCGTGCAGGCGGCGCGGGCGGCGTACGAGAAGCACTGGTCGCGCATGCGCCCGCTCGAGCGCGGCAAGTACATCTACCGCATCGCCCGGGCCCTCCAGGAGAAGGCGCGCGAGCTCGCCGTCGTCGAGTCGCTCGACGGGGGCAAGCCCATCAAGGAGTCCCGCGACGTCGATCTCCCGCTCGCGGCCGCGCACTTCTTCTACCACGCGGGCTGGGCGGACAAGCTCGAGCACGCCTTTCCCGGGCGCGACCCCCGGCCGCTCGGCGTCGCGGGCCAGGTGATCCCGTGGAACTTCCCGCTGCTCATGGCGGCGTGGAAGCTCGCCCCCGCGCTCGCGGCGGGCAACACGTGCGTCCTCAAGCCCGCCGAGACGACGCCGCTCACCGCGCTGCTCCTCGCGAAGATCATCGAGGAGGCCGATCTCCCGCCCGGCGTCGTCAACGTGGTCACGGGCGCCGGCGCGACCGGCGCCGCGGTCGTCGGCCACCCGGGCGTCGACAAGGTCGCGTTCACCGGGTCGACCGAGGTCGGCAAGCGCATCCAGCGCGCGCTCGCCGGCACCGGGAAGCGGCTCACCCTCGAGCTCGGCGGCAAGGCCGCGAACATCGTGTTCGAGGACGCGCCGCTCGATCAGGCCGTCGAGGGGATCGTCGGCGGCATCTTCTTCAACCAGGGCCACGTCTGCTGCGCGGGCTCGCGCCTCCTGGTCGAGGAGAGCGTCCACGACGCGCTCCTCTTCAAGCTGCGCGAGCGCATGGCGACCCTGCGCGTCGGCGATCCGCTCGACAAGAACACGGACGTGGGCGCCATCAACTCGCGGGCGCAGCTCGCGAAGATCGAGGAGCTCGTGGCGGCGGGGGAGCGCGAGGGGGCCGCGCGCTTCTCGGTGAGCTGCGCGCTCCCGCGGCGGGGCTACTGGTTCGCGCCGACGCTCTTCACGGGCGTCGCGCAGTCGCACCGGATCGCGCGCGAGGAGATCTTCGGCCCGGTGCTCTCGATCTTGACCTTCCGCACGCCAGAGGAGGCGATCGAGAAGGCGAACAACACGATGTACGGGCTGTCGGCGGGCGTCTGGACCGGCAAGGGCTCGAAGAGCTTCTGGGTCGCGCAGCGGCTCCGCGCCGGCGTCGTCTGGGCGAACACCTTCAACAAGTTCGATCCCAGCGCGCCGTTCGGCGGCTACAAGGAGAGCGGCTTCGGCCGCGAGGGCGGGCGCCAGGGGCTGCTCGCCTACCTCGAGGTGGACTGATGGCGCTCGGCGACCAGGACAGCGGCGGCGGCGGCGGCGACGAAGCGTGCACGTCGATCGGGGATTGCGCCGGCGCGGCCGCGCTCGACGCTCCTCCGGGCGAGGCGCGCGCGCGCGTCGGCGTGCGCAAGGCGTACAAGATGTTCGTTGGCGGCGCGTTCGTGCGCTCGGAGTCCGGGAGGTACACGCAGGTGCGCGATCACGGAGGCGCGGGCGCGGTCGAGAACATCCCGCGCGCCTCGCGCAAGGACGGGCGCGACGCCGTGCTCGCGGCGGCCGGCGCGCTCGGCGGCTGGTCCGCGCGCGCCGCGTACAACCGCGGGCAGATCCTCTACCGCCTCGCCGAGATGCTCGAGGCGCGGCGCGCGGAGCTCGCGGCCTCGCTCGAGCGCGGCGGGCAGGGCGCAGGCGCCGCCGAGCGCGAGGTCCTCTCGGCGATCGATCGCGCGGTCGCTTATGCGGGCTGGGCCGACAAGTACCAGAGCCTCTTCGCGAGCCTGAACCCCGTGTCCGGCCCGCACTTCACCTTCACGGTGCCCGAGCCGATGGGGGTCGTCGTCATCGCGGCGCCGCCGCGGCCGGCGCTGCTCGGCCTCGCGGGCGCTCTCCTGCCGGTGATCACCGCCGGCAACACCTGCGTCGTGCTCGCGAGCGAGGCGGATCCGCGCACGGCGCTCGTCTTCGGCGAGGTGCTCGCCACGAGCGATCTCCCGGGCGGCGTCGTCAACGTCCTCACCGGCCAGCTTGCGGAGGTGCTGCCGCACCTCGCCGCGCACATGGACGTCGCCGCGCTCGATTTGCACGGCGTGGACGCGGCGCTGGCGAAGCGCCTCGAGGAGGCGGCCGCGGCCAGCGTCAAGCGGGTGCGCGCCCGATCGCTCGGCGAGGCGGAGTGGTTCGACGACAGGGCGGCGACGTCCCCCCGCTGGATCGAGCGGTTCGTCGAGATGAAGACGATCTGGCACCCGGCCGGGCCGTGACGCGGGCGGCGCTCGACGACCGGGCGCCGTGACGCGGGCCGCGCTCATCGACAGGGCGCCGTGAACGGCGCCCGGGGCGCTCAACGACCGAGCACCATCCCCGCCTGGAGCGTCCGCCCGGCGACGAGGTCCGCCGCCGCGAGCGGCTTCCGCCCCTCGACCTGGGCTCGCACGATCTGGATCGCGCCCGCGCCGCAGGCGACGACCACGACGCTGCGGCCGGCCATCACCACGGTCCCCGGCGGCGCGCCGCCCTGGTCGGCCTCGCTCTCGACATGCGCGGCCAGCACCTTGAGCGCCTTGCCGTCGATCGTCGTGAAGGCGCCTGGCCACGAGGTCATCCCCCGGATGTGGTCGTGGATCTGCCGGGCGCTCCGCTCCCACCGGATGCGCCCGTCTTCCTTCTTCAGGAGCGCCGCGTGCGTCGCTGCCTCGTGGTCCTGCGGCGTCGGCGCGAGCTCGCCGTCCACCGCGCGGCGGAGGTCCTCGCGCACGACGCGCGCGGCGAGCGCCCCGAGATCGATCGCGAGCTCGTCGGCGGTCGTGTCCGGGCCGATCGGCGTCCGGCGCACCGCGTAGACGGGCCCCGTGTCCATGCCCTCGTCCATCTGCATCAGCGAGATGCCCGTCTCGGTCTCGCCCCCGACGATCGCCCAGGTGATCGGCGCGGCGCCGCGGTAGCGCGGCAGGATCGACGCGTGCAGGTTCATGCAGCCGCGCCGCGGCGCCTCGAGCACCGCCTTCGGCAGGATGCGCCCGTACGCGATCACCAGCGCGACATCCGCGCCGGCGCCCGCGACCCACGCGGCGAACTCGGGCGTGCGGACCTTCTCGGGCTGCAGCACGGGCACGCCGAGCTCCAGCGCCTTCACCTTCACCGGCGGCGCCTTCAGCTCGAGCCCGCGGCCGGCCGGTCGATCCGGCTGACAGACGACGCCGACGACGTCCGCGATCGACGCGAGCGCCTCGAGCGACGGCACGGCGATGGCGGGGGTACCGAAGAACAGGGCGCGCACGCCCTGGCTTCTAGCAGGACCTGCGCCCGTCGTGCCTCCTTCTTCGCTCGCGGCGAGCGCCGCCGCGGCGGCCCGACCTCAGGGCCCCGACGCTGGCCGCCCGCCGCGCTCTTCGTTCTCTTCGCGCGCCGCCGCGACGCCCGTGGGGCGAGGATCGGTGCAGCAGCGGAAGCCGGTCTCGTAGAACACGAACTTCGGATCGTGCGCGTCGTTCGTCCCGCGGCAGCCCGTCCACGGCTTGGCCCAGAAGCCCCCCATGAGCGCGCCTGGCCACCGGCGGCCGCGGCGCGAGGCGACCCACTCCTCGACGTTGCCCATCATGTCGAAGATGCCGAAGGTCGAGGCGCACCCGGGATGGGAGCCGCTCGGCGCGCCCTGCCAGAGCCGCTCGACCTCGCGCTGCGCCACCTCGCCGGAGGCGCCGAGCTTCCGCTCGTCGACCGGCCGCCAGGCCTTGCCGCTGTTGCAGACCGCCTTGTCCACGCGCCAGCCGTAGGCGAGGGGACGCCGCTCGGGGCCCTCGCACGCGAGCTCCCACTCCTGCTCGGCGCACACCCGCTTGCCACGCGCGGCGCACCAGGCGGTCGCGGTCTCGAACGACTGCATGACGAGCGGCTTCGCCCCCCGCTGGTTCGGCGCCTCGAACTGGTCCATGCACACGGAGATCTCGGTCGACGGCCCCTCCTCGGCCGTGATGTCCTCCCAGTACGCGAAGCAGTGGGTCGCCTTGCCGCTCTTGACCGGCTCCACGCAGACGTGCTGCACCTCGTCGCGGTGCGTGCCGGTGACGAGCCGCATGTCCGCCGGGCACGCCGGGCTGGGCCCTGGATCGAGCGACGGCGCCGCCGGAAGGCCGAGCATCGCGATCGCGAGCGCGCCGAGGCCGAGCAGGGGATCGATCATCGTTCAGCGAGGGCCAGGGTGTCGCTCCGTGCCGGGCGCAGCCTCGACCTCGCCGCGGCGCGCGGCAAGGCCGAGGCGCGCCTCGTTGACCCGGCCGCCGAGGATCCTGCGCCGCGTCGCGCGCGCCAGGTGGAGACGAGCGTGACGAGCGAGCGCTGCAGGTCGGAGTCGGAGCTGACCACCCGCAGCGTATCCACATTCAAAAAAATGGCCAGGGCTGTGGCACGCGGCATGCGCCGTGTCTATGGTGAGTTCCCGTAGCCTCGCGGGCTGTCTTCCACCAAGAGCTGCCAGCAGGGCTCCGCGTTGCACCATCCGCATCCGTCTGGATGCAAGCCAAGATGACCGGGGCGCGCGGTGGCCGCGCGGCCCGGCTGCGTGTTGATGAAGGGGTTTACCTCCCCCGGTCGGGTGCCTAGAGGAGATCGCCATGTCCGAGAAAAAGAACCCGCCGATGCCGCCGCGCTCCGAGGAAGAGGTCGTCTTCGGCGACGAGCTGCCGGTTCTGCCGATCCGCAATGCGGTGCTGTTCCCGGGCGCCGTCGCGCCCTTCGATGTCGGCCGCGAGAAGTCGGTCGCGCTGGTGGAGGATGTCGACAACCTCCCCGGCCCGGTCATCGCGATCTTCGCCCAGCGCGATCCGTCGACCGACGATCCCGGGGCGGAGGACCTGTACCCCATGGGCTGCGCCGCGCGCGTGTTGAAGGCGCTGAAGCACAGCTCGGGCAACTACTCGTTGATCTTGCAGGGCCTCACGCGGATCAGGCTCGACAGCGTCACGGCCCACACGCCGTACCTGCGCGCCAAGATCCGCCGCATGGACGAACCGGCGACGGAGGACGTCGAGGCGGAGGCGCTGGCGATGAGCCTGCGCGACATCGCGAAGCAGGTCATCCAGCTGATGCCGGAGCTCCCGCGCGAGGCGGGCTCGCTCATCGACTCCATCCAGGCGCCCGGCGCGCTCGCCGATCTCGTCGCGGCGAACCTCGACGCTCCGGTCGAGGAGAAGGCGCAGCTCATCGAGACGATCGACGTCAAGGAGCGCATCCGCAAGGTGCTGCGGCTGCTCACGCGGCAGCTCGAGATCCTGAAGATGCGCGAGCGCATCAACTCCCAGATCAAGGAGGAGATGGGCAAGAACCAGCGCGAGTACGTGCTGCGCCAGCAGCTCAAGGCCATCAAGGAGGAGCTGGGCGAGGACGACGGCGATCAGGGCGATCTCGACGGGCTCGAGGATCGCATCGCGAAGGCGAACCTGCCGACCGAGGCGGAGACCGTCGCGAAGAAGCAGCTGAAGCGGCTGCGCACGATGCAGGTCGGGTCGGCCGAGTACACCGTCGTGCGCACGTACCTCGACTGGATCCTCGACGTGCCCTGGACGCAGTCGACGCAGGACAACCTCGACATCGGCAGCGTCCGCAAGGTGCTCGACGAGGACCACTACGGCCTGGAGAAGGTCAAGAAGCGCATCCTCGAGTACCTGGCGGTCCGCAAGCTGAAGCAGGACAAGAAGGGCCCGATCCTCTGCCTGCTCGGGCCTCCCGGCGTCGGCAAGACGTCGCTCGGCCGGAGCATCGCGCGCGCCCTCGGCCGCAAGTTCCACCGGGTCTCGCTCGGCGGCGTGCACGACGAGGCGGCGATCCGCGGCCACCGGCGCACCTACGTCGGCGCGCTCCCTGGCCAGATCATCCAGGGCATGAAGAAGTCGGGGACGATCAACCCGGTCTTCATGATGGATGAGGTCGACAAGATCGGGCACGACTTCCGCGGCGACCCGTCGGCGGCGCTGCTCGAGGTGCTCGATCCGGAGCAGAACAACACGTTCGCGGACCACTACCTGGAGATCCCGTACGACCTGTCGCACGTGATGTTCGTCGCGACCGCGAACGTGGCGGATCCGATCCCGCCGCCCCTCCGCGACCGCATGGAGATCCTCGAGATCCCCGGCTACACGCGGAAGGAGAAGCTCGCGATCGCGCGGCAGCACCTGCTCCCGAAGCAGCTGTCGGAGCACGGGCTCACGACCGAGCAGCTGGAGGTCACGGACAAGGCGCTGGAGGAGATCATCGATCACTACACGCGCGAGGCCGGCGTCCGATCGCTCGAGCGGCAGATCGCGGGCGTCATCCGCGGCGTGGCGGTGAAGGTCGCCGAGGGCGACACGCAGAAGCGGCGCGTCGACAACGAGGACGACCTGCACGAGTTCCTCGGCCCGGCGAAGTACACGAGCGAGGTCGCGGAGCGCACCGCCGAGAGCGGCGTCGCGACGGGCCTCGCGTGGACGAGCGTCGGCGGCGAGATCCTCTTCATCGAGGCGACGCGGATGTACGGCACGGGCAAGCTCCAGCTGACCGGCCAGCTCGGCGACGTGATGAAGGAGTCGGCGCAGGCGGCGCTGTCGTTCGTGCGCAGCAACGCGTCGAGGTACAGCATCGCGAAGGACTTCCTCGAGAAGAGCGATCTGCACATCCACATCCCCGCCGGCGCGATGCCCAAGGACGGGCCGAGCGCGGGCGTGACGATGTTCACGGCGCTCGTCTCGCTCCTCACCGGGATCAAGGTCCGCCACGACGTCGCGATGACGGGCGAGATCACGCTCCGCGGTCGCGTGCTCCCGATCGGCGGCCTGAAGGAGAAGGTGCTGGCGGCGCACCGCGCCGGCATCAAGCGCATCATCGTCCCCGAGCGCAACCGGGCGGATCTCGAGGAGGTCCCGAAGGAGGTCGTGGACGAGCTGCAGTTCTTCTTCGTCAGCCGGATGGAGCAGGTTTTGGAGGCCGCGCTGGAGCGGCTGCCCGAGCCCGCGCCCGCGACCGAGGAGTCGAAGGACGGCGAGAAGAAGGAGATCGAGAAGTCGGAGAAGAGCTCGATCGCCAGCAACTGATGACGGCCGTCGCCAGCGATCGCTGAGCGACCTGTCTCCGGGGCGCCGCGCGGCTCGACCGCGCGGCGCCTTTTTTCGTGCTTTTTTCGTGAAGACGCCCGCGCGGCAGCGACGGACGCCCCCGCCTCTCGGCGAGCTTGGCGCGCTCGCGTTGCAGCGCGTGGCAGGCGGCGTCGCATCGCCTGCGCCGCGCGGCTTGAACGCGCGGCGTGCTCGCGCGCTCTCGCCAAAGCGCGGCTTTCACCTCGACGGATGTCAAGCGAATCGGTAGCCTCGAGATCGCATGAGGCCGTGTCCGAACTGCGCGTGGATGCTCAAGGAGACCGACGCTGCCTGCTCGATGTGCGGTACGAGCGTGGCGGGCGCAGCGCCTGGAGCGTCCGTTCCGGTCGCGCCTCCGCCGGTGCAGGCGGGGGCTGGCGCTTATGCTCCGCCTGGCCCGCCGGGCTATCCAGGGCAGCCAGCCGTCTCGGGTTATGGCGGTGCGGCGTCGCCAGGCTACGCGGCGGGGGGCGCGCAGGGCGCCTATCCGCCTCCTCCTCAGGCCTACGGGGTCGGGGGAGGCGGGCTCTCGGTGCCCGCATCGCCGGGGGGAAGCGTCGCCTTCTCGACGGGCGGGGAAGCTCCCTTCCCGGTCTCCCCCTGGGCCCGAGCGGCACCTTCCGCGGGGCTCACGTCGCAGCCGGCGTCTCCTCCGATGAACGCGCCGGGCGTCCCGCCGGTCCAGCCGGCGCTCGGGGCGCCGGGGCCGGGCATGGTGCCTGGCGCGTCAATGGGTGGCGCGATGGGGCAGCAGCCCGTGGCGCCGGCGCCGGTCTTCGGCGCGCCTCCGCAGATGGTGGCGCCCCCGCCGATGGTCGTGCCGGCGGGGGCGTCTGGGCTGGTCGCGCCGCCGATGGTGCAGCCGGGCGTGGTGGCGCCGCCGCCGATGGTGCAGCCGGGCGTGGTGGCGCCGCCGCCGATGGTGCAGGGGGGCGCGCTCGCGCCGCCGCAGATGGTGCAGGGCGGGGTGCCGGCGGTCGCTCAGGCCAGGGCGCCTGCGATCGTCGCGCCGCCGATCGTCCAGGGCGCGGTCTCGGGTGCGGTGCCGCAGGTGTCGGCGCAGCCCGCGCGTGTCCTCGTCGGCTTCATCGTGACGTTCCAGAACGATCCCGGAGGCAGCTTCTGGCCGATCTACAGCGGCCGGACGCAGGTGGGCCGCGCCGGGGCGGACGCCGCGACGGAGATCGGGCTCGCGGACGCGAGCGCCTCCTCACGGCACGCGTCGATCCACGCGGATCCGACGACGGGTCAGGTCTTCATCGAGGACGACGGCTCGCGCAACGGCACCTTCGTCAACGAGCAGCGCCTCGGACAGGGCGAGCGCCGGCAGCTGCGCGACAACGACCGGCTGCGCCTCGGGAGCACGACGTTCGTGGTGAAGGTGCTGGTCGCCTGAGCGAAGAGCGAGGCTACTGGCCGCCGGCGCCGCCCGTGCCGCCGGCGCCGCCCGCGCCCGCGCCCGCACCGCCTCCGGTGGTGGCGCTTGCGCTGCTGCTGGCAGCTGCCTGGCATTTGAGAAAGCCGCTGCTGTCGGTTCTGCACGTGCCGGTCGCGCAGTCGCTGTCCAGAGCACAGGACTGGCTTTCCTCACACCGCTTCGTGCAGAGCGTGCCCCCGCAGTCGATGTCGGTCTCCAAGCCGTCCTTCTCGCCGTCGAAGCAGAGCGGCGCCGGAGCTGGGATACGGCAGTTGAAGTACTCGACCACGACAGGCGGTTGCTCCACCCGCGTTTTCCCCTTCTCGAACTCCACTATCGAGTTGCTCTGCGGATAGTGAACGCTGAGCTTGACGGAGCCTGCGTAGTCGCCTGTCATCGTGGGGTCGGCGTCGGGCGGGGGCTGGTTGCCCGCGTTCGCCTCGAGCACGGCCCGAGGCTGCAGCTGGTCTTGTCCTTCCGTCGCGCACTCCTGGATGTCGACACGATTGAAGTGGTGCGATGACCCGTTCGTGCAGCTCACGTCGAGGGTGCTCCGGCCCTCCGGAGTCGCGAGGGTTATCGTCTTGCCGATCTTGATGGTGCTATCGGCGCCGGCGTCCGCGCACGCCGCCACGCCACCATCTATCTCGTCCGCGGTGCAGGGCACTTGGACGGTCACGGAGTAGCTGAACTCTCCTGAGAACGTGGCAGAGCCGCACTCCGCTGCCGTCCGATCGAGGCGCTTGAAGGCCATGGTCTTCGGGGGGAATGCTGCGATATCGAGAGGGGGATCGAAGACGATCTGGCCACCTTCATCGAGGAAGCAGACATCAAGCTTGTCGCGGCTCGCAAAGGCGCCGCTTGGTCCGTTTCCTGCGCCCGGCGTCCAGCACCCAGCCGCGGTTTCAGACTGGAACGCGTGGTAGCAGCTGTCGGGATCGTTGAGGAACGCGCAGATGTTCTCGAACTCCTCGCTGCAGCCGGGCACGGAGACGGCTGCGGTCACGGCGAGGATCGGAGCGACGGCGGCGGCGAGCAAGACGTAACGGCGCATGGGCGCAGTCTACGCGTTCTCCCCGAGCGTGGGCCAGCTTCGCAGAGGTCGCCGACGGCGCGCCGGCGGCGTGCGCCTCCGCTCCGCGCGCCGCCGGCTCCCCTCACAGCTCGGCGTAGGGCCCGGGGACGACGTATGCGTCGTCGTTGGCCGCGTACGTGAAGACGCCCCAGCAGACGAGCTTGTACTTGATGGCGAACGCCATCGCCTCCCTCAGGCTCGCCTTCGGCGCGAGCACGGCGAGGTTCGAGCGACGGACGCCCCACCAGCCTGGCCCGTGCTGCAGCACCGCGTCGTGGAGATCCTGCGTCGCGTGCTTGGCGTCCTCGAGCACCGCAAGGCGCAGCCGGACGAACGACTTGTCGCGCGCGGGGAAGTCGAACCAGTACAGGTTCGACCTCGCCAGCTTCGGGGTGATGCTCCCGGCGCCCTGCGCCGCGAGGAAGCGGCTGAGATCCTCGGGCGAGAGCTTCTGGGTGACCGGGTGCGTGTCGACGCCGCTGCACGTCTCGGGGCCGATCTTGAACTCGCCCAGCGCGAGCGGCGCCTCGGGGCCGTTCTCGGGGGTCAAGAGGTACCGATCGATCGCGGGCAGGTCGTCCGGGTACTCCACGCCGGCGTCGATGCCGCTGCACGCCGGGGCCCCCAGCGCAAGCGCGAAGGCTGCCGCGAGCGCGGGGCGCCCGGGCGCGCGGCGGCCAGGCGCCGGACGCTCGTGGCCCTGGCTCGTGCGGGTGGAGGGGGGGCTCGGCGCGCTCGCCGCCGGTGCTCCGGCGGGCTCGCCCTTGCGACTCGGTTTGCTTTCGTTGGACATGTCTCTCTCACGGCACGGGGTACCGCCTCGATCGGCGGGCGCAGCGCTGCCCGGGCCGGGCAATCATTCAATGCCGGGCACCCCGAGGGCAAACTCCTCGGCGAACATTTGGCTGGCGTGCCCTCGCTGGCCTAGAGTTCCCCCGATGAGGCACCTCGGAATGCCGATGCTCGCGCACGTCCCCGCCCTCCGCGCCCGCCGTTCGATCGCCGCCGGAGCGGGGCGCGCGGGCGTGGCCTGCGCCGCCGTGGCCGCGATCGCGCTGCTCGCCGGCTGCGGCGGCTCCCCGACCGCCCCCAAGCAGGACGACGTCTTCTACCTCCACGGCGCGGCCGGCTCCCTGAGCAAGGACTCGAGCTTCGAGGTGTACTTCCCGCCGCTCGACGCGCCGGCGACGGACCGGGTGCCGCGCAGGATCGGCGTGGGCCTCATGAACGGCGACATCCGCATGAGCCGCCCGATGGACTGGAACGTCGGCGGCGCCGACTACACGCCCGAGCGCCGCTTCATCACGTACCAGTCCCCGCGGCAGTTCCTGTTCTCGATCTACGAGCGCATCGACAGCCCCGAGGATCCGTGGCCCGACGTGCTCAAGCGCTACGAGGCGGACCTCGAGGAGCAGGGCGCGGAGATCCTCTCCGGCCGCGCGCCCGTGGCCACGGCGAACACGCAGGGGCGCAGCTACCTCGTCAAGGCGAAGATCCCGTCGAAGCCCATCTCGGACGCCTTCGCCCACGAGATCCTGCTCCGGAGCCCCCGCCGCATCCTGCTCGTGCAGATCGTGCACCACGAGAACGTCGACGCGAACGCCGACGAGATCTCGGCCGCGCTGCAGAGCCTCACCGTTTACTGAGCGCAGGGCGAGCCCACGGCGCGAGCGCCGCCGCGCCTCCCGGCGGCCCGCGGCGGCGGCGCTCGGCCTGGGTCACATCGGCGGGGGCTCGCCCCGATCGTCGTCGTCCTCGTCGTCGCCGCCCGCGAGGTGCTTGTCGTCGAGGGGGATCGTGATCACGAGCCGCTCCGCCGCAGATCCGCCGATCCACGCGGTGCGCTTGAGCGTCGCGGCGCGCGGCGAGCCGAGCTGGAACCGCGGCGCCTCCTCCGTGTCCACGTGGATCTCGAGCATCACGTCGTGGATGCCCGGCGTGAACGTCTCGATGACGCCGCGGACCAGATCCTGCCGCCGACCCCCGGGCAAGAAGGAGAGGTACTCGTCGTAGCCCACCGGGCCGAGCACGACCTTGTAGCGGCCGGAGCCGTCGAACACGTAGCGCCCCAGGGTCAGGCTCTCGCCCAGCTGATGGTTCATCACGCCGAGCTTGTTCCTGAACGGCTTCTCGATCTTCGTCCAGTGACCGACGAACTGCTCGATCTTCACGCCGATGTTGCCGAGCATCTCGGACAGCACCGTCTCCAGGTTCCTCGCCGAGCGCGACTTCGAGGCGAGGACCGACGCGTAGCGGAGGAAGAAGAAGCGATCGAGCGGCGTGTCGTAGCCGCGGAAGCCGTCGATGCCGACCGCGCAGAGCATGCGGCGCGAGAAGGGATCGGCGCCCTGCTTGCGGTACGTGACGGGCAGGCGGTACTTCGTCCACGCGCGGTAGAGCAGCGACAGGAGCCGGTGGTGGAAGACGTCGAGGAGCTCGCGGATCGGCTGCGGGCCGCCCTGGTAGTCGGCCTGCGCGATCTGCTCGATGAAGTACGCTGGCAGCGGCGACACCGAGCCGTACAGGGCGAGGAACGTGGTCGAGACGCGGGCGCGCTCCACGCCGTCAGCGGCCTTGACCGGCGCGAGCTCGCTCACGTCGCTCGAGGCGAAGATGAGCGAGGGGTCGCCGCGCAGCCGGATGCGCTCGTCCTGCACCGGCCCGAGCTGGCCCACCGGCGGCGCGGCAGGGAAGAGCCGCTCGAGCAGGTAGATGAGGCGGTAGTACGAGAAGCGTGGCGCGGTATCCGCGAAGCGCCGGAGCGTCTCCAGCGCGACGGGGTCGGCGCTCGCGGCGCCTCTCGGCGCGGCCGGCCTCAGATCAGCGTCAGGCTGCCGCTCTTCGGGTCCCATTTGTGCACCACGCGTGTATTCGTGCCGGTGACCGTCAGCTGCGTGAACGAGTTCAGCGAGACGTAGGACCCGAGCATCTCGTTCAGGATGCTCGCGAACAGGTACATCTCGCCCTCGCCGACGAACCCGCCCTCGTCGAGCTCGATGTCGACCGCGACGCCGCGCACCGGCGCCCCTCGGTACAGCCGATCCGTCGGCCGCACCCGGATCGCCTTGATCGCGGCCAGGCGGAGCTGGTTCGCGCGCGCCGCCTGACGATCGACGATCGCCTGGAAATTGTAGAGATCGACCGTCGCCCGGAGCACCTCGAGCTCGGTGATCGAGCGGTAGCTCATCGCCATGTGGGCCAAGACGCGCCACTGCAGCTCGCGCCCGAGCGGCGGCGGGAGCGGCGCGGTGACGCCGGTGAGGTTGGTGAAGCTCGCCACGGCGGGTGAGGTCGCCGTCGGCACCCTGAGATCGCCGAGCTTGAGCTGCGCCGGCAGGCGGCGGTTCGTGCTCGTCGCCTCGATGCTGATCACGTCGAACTCGGGGAGGGCCCCCGCGTCCTGCGGGGAGCCGAACGAGAGGTACATGTCGATGCCGTCGCCGATGGCGGCCGGGCGGAGGTGCGCCTGGTAGAAGATCGTCCGCGCGGCGGCCTCGGGATCGAGCTCGTGCTGGAAGCTGAAGAACGAGGGGATCTCGACGCGCTGGCTCGTGCGCCGGGCGATGCCGACGACCTTGTCGATGCTGTGGATCTCGAAGGCCGCGGGCGCCGCGCCCGCCGGGCGGCAGAGGTACTCGTGCTTCGTGGCCTCGGGCTTGATCGGATCGCTCGTGTGCTCGAACAGGTTCACGACCGGCGAGCAGAACAGGCGGATGTTCTCCTTGCCGATCCGCGTCCCCGGCGGGAGCCCGTCCTTGAACTGCAGCAGGATCGCGAACCGGTCGGAGATCCGCTCCGCCGAGAGCGCCTGGAGGCCGGTCACCTCGAAGAACGCGAACTTCTGCGGGAGCGTGAAGAACTCCTGCAGGAGCCGGAAGCCCGGATAGACCGTCTTCGGGTACGGGATCAGCGACTCTTCATCGGAGAAGCCGGTGAGCCGCACGGCGCGCGCCGGGAGCGACGCGATCGTCGTGTCGCGCCCCGCGGCGTCCACCGCGGCGAGCGCGACGGTGTCGACGTGCGCCCCGACCCAGAGGCGGAGGTCGTCCTGCAGCCTGCGCTCGCCGTGGATGTAGAAGCGCAGCGAGGAGAGCGACAGGCCCGACAGCGCGGCGCCGCCGGTCAGGCGGAGCTCGATGCGGAGCGTCTGCGCGAGCTGCGCGCCCGTGTCGACGCGCACGTCCTCCACCGCGAGCGGGACGAGCTCGACGTCCTGGGTCGTGCGGAACCGGCACGAGACGCCGTCGACCGGCACCGACCCGACCTCCGCGTGCCGAGCGACGACGAGCTTCTCGCGCACGACGTTCGGGAGCGGCGTGAACTCGATGATCGAGGTCGCCGGGATCTGGCGGAGGTAGTGCGGAAAGAGCAGCGACGCGACCGAGTGGATCACCTCGGGGAGCTCGTCGTCGAGCTTCTGGCGGATCTTGCCGGTCAGGAACGCGACGCCCTCGAGCAGGCGCTCGACGTCGGGGTCCCCGCCTTTCTCCGCGAGCATGGGGGCGATCCCGGGGTAGGCGGCGGCGAACTCGCGCCCCAGATCCCTCAGGTAGGTGAGCTCGTCCTGGTAGTACTTGTTGAACATCCTCTCGCCACCGCCAGTCGACCGCCGGGGCCGAAGGCTGTCAACCGCCGTGAGCCAGGCCGCCGGGCGGGGGCTACGTCATCCGGACGTTGCCGCTCTGGTCCACTGCAGCGCCGAGCCGGAGCGCCTGCCGCCGGCCATCGGGAAAGTGGATCTGCGCGGTGATCTCGAACTCGAGGACCATCGACTGGACCGTGTCGGTGCGCAGGTGCCGGACCTGCACGTTCTTCAGCCGCGGCTCGTAGGTCTGGATGCAGTTCTTGAGCGAGCGCTGCACCAGGCCGATCGCCTCGGGGAACTCATGCAGGACCTCCGAGACCTCCATGAGGCCGTAGTCCGGGCAGGTCAGCGAGCTCCCCTGGCGGGTGTTCAGCATGTGCCCGAGGTGCGTCAGGATGGCCGACTCGAGGTCGTGATCCCGGTAGGTGTGCCGCTCCGTCGAGTGCGGGTCGGCCGCGTGCGCGATTCGGGTGAGGAGGGAGGCGCCGGCCACGGCGGGATCGTAGCTCAGCTCGCGCCTCGAGCGGAAGCCCGCCCGCTCAGCGCGGGGTGAGCCAGTCGTCTTCCGCGGAGAGGCCCCCGTCGTTCCAGGTCCAGACGACCTTCTGGTACGTGAACGCGACCTCCTCCTGCTCGGGCAGGCGCGATTGCCCCGGGTTCCTCACGTTGAGCATGTGGAACTGGATGCTCGAGATGTTCGCGTTCGTGAGCTGGACCGTGAAGACAGGCCTCTCGACGCCGATCGCGATCGACCTGTAGAACTGGAGCTCCCAGCGGGGGATGCTCTCGTTGTGGCTGAGGATGCTGAGGAGGAGCGGCGTGGACCGATCGAGGTCCTTCGTGACGATGAAGGGCTTGTGCATCCGCTTGCCCGTCGGGCGCCCGGTGACCGGGTCGCGCGGCCCCACCAGCGAGTGGAACACCTCGGTGACGAGGATGCTACCTTCTCGCCCCTTCTGGGTGACGGAGCCCCTGATTTCCCCTTGTCTTTCGCCGACGAGTCTGAGGTAGGCGCTGAGGGGCATGCCAACATTCTGAGCTTGCTGCGCGTGATGGCCATGCCTGATTTTGAGGCCCCGCTCTGATGCCCCAACGTCAGGACGACAAACGCAACCGGGCGACCCGAAGGTCGCCCGGTGCGACGAGACCTCAGCAGCTAGGCACTAGCCCTGCGGCGTCTCCCAGTCATCGTCCGCCTGACGCGCGCCGTCGCCGTCATCGAACGACCACTCGATCTTCTGGTACGTGAAGGAGACCCGCTCGTACTCCGGCCGATCCTTCGCGCCGTCCCCGCCGCGCGTGTTGTCCATGTGGAAGTCGATGCTCGCGACCGTCGCGTTCGTGAGCTTGACCGTGTAGTGGTTCTGCTCCTTGCCGACGTTCTTCGACGCCGCGGTGCCCGGCGTGTAGAACTTGAGCGTCCACTCCGAGATGCTCTCGTTGTTGACCAGGGCGTTGTAAAGAAGGGGGGTTGCCTTGTCGAGCTCCTTCGTGATCACGAAGGGCTTGTGCTGGCGCTTCCCGCTGGGCAGCCCGGTCGCCGGATCACGCGGGCTCACGACCTGATGCTGGACGGCGATGACAGCGATGGTCTTCTCGCGACCCTTCTGGGTGACCGAGCCATCGATGGGGCCCTGGGTGATGCCCTTCAACTGGAGATGAGCTTGCAACGCCATGATCAGATGCCTCTTCCTTCAAGGTCTCGCCGCCTGGGCTCAGTCTACGCCCCATTGCGCGCTGGCAGACGGTCCGCCCCATCGGGACTAGGAGTTTAGAGACGCAGAGATAAGACTCTTATCGTATCTCTACCCCTGTTCGTCTCAGGGAGTCCAGAAGGTAACTCCCTCTTTGGGAGCGTCAAGACTTTTGTGTCCGGGAGCGGCGCGGGTTTCTTGGCATTCGGTTCGCTTTTGGTTGGGGGTTGGTTCGCGTTTGGTTCCTGAGGGTGCGCAATATTCCGTTGCGAAGCCATCGCTTCCATAAGAGGACGCGGGCGTGTCCATCGCGTTGCGGGCGTGTGGGGAACGTGACGACGCGCGGGCGGCGGCGTGATCTGGCATGCGCGCGACCGCCGACCCGGAGAGAACGAGGCGGGCTGGCCGGCCAACGGGGCTGGCCGGCCAGAGCCGTTGGCCGGCCAGACCCGTTGGCCGGCCAGGGCGTTGGGTCGCGAACTCGCCTTGGCGACGCCTTGCGTGATACGAAGAGCGCGTGAGCATCGTTCGCTTCGGCTCCGTCGTCGGCCTGGGGCTCGCCGCCGCCCTCGCGGGCTGCGGATCGTACCCAGAGCAGCCACACGGCGAGCTCCAGACACGCAAGCAGAATCCGATCCCGGTGTGCACGACCCAGCTGCCGCCTGCGAAGCGCGGGGCGGGCGGCAAGGCGGCCGTCCGCACCCTCGACCCAGACCAGTGGCTGAGCGTCGTCGTTCCCGGCTACAGCGAGGAACGCGGGATCGGGCCGACCGACGTCGATTGTACCGGCCACTACGTGTTCGCCAACGAGACCCTGCGCGGCGGCATCTCCAAGTCCGGCTGGCCGCGCAAGATCGACCCCGACGAGGTCGAGATCCGCTCCGGGCCGGAGGGGCTTCGCGCCGTGTGGGTGCGCGTCCTCAAGTTCGAGAACGGCGACGAGGGCGGCCTCGTCGCGCTCGTGCGAGCGGCCGGCGATCGCGCGGACGTCTACGGGGTCGGCAGCTTCCGCGCGCCCGCGAAGGGGACCAAGCTGTCCCCGGTGCGCCTCGGCAACGACAACCTCGTCGTGGCCGAGACGAAGGACTGCCCTGATCCCGACGACTGCCGACAACGAGCGCACTTCTACCTTGCGCGAAGGGGACGGCTGATCGAGGCGGCGTCCGTCGACCTGGAGCGCACGGCGGTGGTGCCCTCCGTCACCGAGCGCGGGCTCTACGCCCGCTACGTGCTGCGCACCGACGTCTCCTACAAGCCGAACGGCATTCAGCTGCTCGAGCAGGTGCGGGTGAAAATCGTGAAGCACGACGACGGCAACCGCGACAGCGACCGCGAGCTCCGCCGCGTGGAGTTCCAGCGATTCCTCCGGGTGGAGCGGGATACGCTCTTCTCGTCGAACGATCCGCTCTGGGAGCGCGTCGTCGGCCAAGACTAGAGCGGCGGTCACCCGCTTCGGATACGGGCCCATCTCGACGTTTTCGGTGCTCAGCGCACTGGAGTGCGCTTGCGCGCCGAAAACGCCGATCTGGGCCCGTCTCCTGTGCGGGTGACCGCCGCTCTGCGACGCTTGCGGGGGACCGCCGCTCTGCGACGCTTGCGGGTGACCGCCGCTCTGCGACGCTTGCGGGTGACCGGCGCTCTGCGACGCTTGCGGGTGACCGCCGCTTTGCGACGCTCGTGCCAGGGGCGGGCGGAAACTGCTGTAGAAGGGCGGCCGAGGCCAGGGGGCGCGGGGGACGGGCGGCCCCCTGGCTGCTCCAGCGAGCGGAGGGATGGCTGGCGGAGAGGCGGCTACCAGCAGAACAGCGCGTTGCCGTAGCCGCAGTTCGGGCGCTGGAGCATCGCGTAGGCGGTGCCGACGGCGAGGCCGCTCAGGAAGCCGGTGACGCCGCCGATCGCGATCTGACCGGCGTTCTCGTGCGGCCGCGTGTCGCCGGGGGCGACGCCGCGGGCGATGGTGGTGACGACCGAGGCGGTGAGGGGGAAGGCCACATTGCCGATGAAAGCGCCGGCGTTGAAGCGGCCAGACGAGTAGCGGAACGTGTCGACCACGAAGATGCCCGTGCCCGCGCCCGTCGCGCCCCAGGAGGCGAACGCGTGCGTCGACGGGCCGCCGAACGACTCGCAGCCCGAGTCGGACACCGCCGCCTTCGTCTCGTCGATCGAGCAGCCAGGGCGCGTCGACTCGAGCGCGCTCTTGATCGGCAGGTCCACGAGCAGCGTCAGCGCGGTCATCGTCATGGCGGGCGCCATGACCGAGAAATGCCAGCGCCCCTTCCAGCCGACCGTGGCCTCGGGATCGCTGTAGTAGACACGCGGCATCAGGAAAACGACGGAGCTTCCCAGCACGAGGCTCACGTCCGAGACCGTGGCCCAGTTCTTATCGCGTTCGACCGTCGTCTGCGCGGCCGCCTCGCGCGGGGCGAGGAGGCACGCGGCGACCGCCAGACAACCTGCTGCTACGACTTTCTCCCTGATTCGCATGAACGGCGCCTCGCGTTCGGCCGCGCCTCCGGCGAAGATCGGCGAGCCCAAGGCGCGGCTCGCCGCGCGAAGCCCCGCCGTGTTGGGGCGCTAGCGTTTGTTCGGATTCCCAGAGCCGGGGAAGCGGACGATGCTCCGGCCTCCCGACTCGCCGGACGACCCATAGTCCTCCGCGGCGGTCGCAGCGTACGCCCGAGAGAACTGCTCGCCAAATATTTCCCGAAACGTCTCCTTGTCCTCCCCCGAATAGTCGCCGTGGCGGCGCTCGTAGAGCTTCCAGAGCTCCTCGTACTTGTTCGAGAACAGCCCGCCTTTCTTGCCCACGCGCTCGAGCTTCTCCTCGAGCGTCTTCGGGGAGAGCTTCACGAGCAGCGACCTCACGCCCCCCATCACGCCGTTCAGGAGCGCGAGCTGGTGGCTCATGACATCCACGAAGATCTCGTGGAGGTGGCGCGCGGCGTCCGGGCCCCCGACCGGCGTGAGCAGCACCGTGCCGAGCTCCTTCGCGTCCTTCGCGTTCGAGACCTTGTCCGTCTCCGCGGAGAGATCGCGATCCAGTACCTCGGCCTCGAACTCCTGATAGCCGTCGCGCAAGCTCACGAAGCACTTCAGGAAGACCTCCATCGTGTCGCGGAGCCGCCGCGCGAAATTGACGATGCCCGCGACGTCGTCCGGGGGCTTCGCGCCGGGCGCGAGGGCGCCCGCCAGCTCGGAGAGCGCGGCGAACGCCGCGTTCGCGGGGGCCAGCTCGCCGAGCGTGCGGTAGTCCACGCCGTAGTACTGGGAGATCTTCTGAAAATCCCGCTCCGCGAGCACGCTCGGGTGCTCCTCGCCGAGCCGGCGCAAGTAGCTCTGGCGCGCGTCGGGCGGGAGGCGCGCGAGGTGATCCCAGATCATCCGGTAGACCGCGGCCCACGCGGTCCGGTACGCCTCCAGGTACGGGACCACCTGACGCAGGTAGGGGTCTTCACCGCCGGGAGCGGCGCGCTTCTGCGGGCTGATCAGCGCGGAGAGGTTGTCTCCGCCCGTGCCGAGCAGCGTGCCGTCGTTCGGGCTCTCGGACTTCAGCGGCGCCTCGATGATCGCGAGCCGGATCTGGATCGGGCCGATCGTGATCTCCGGCTGGCCGGTCACGTCCACCGAGGTGTCGCGCGCCAGCCGGTGCCCCGCGAACATCGTCCCGTTCGTGGAGCCGAGGTCGCGCACGAAGATCCGGCGATCGCGGACGTCCACCGCCGCATGGAACTGGGAGATGTAGGGCCGGTCGATGTGAAGGTCGTTCAGCTGATTCCTGCCGATCCGGACAGGGAAGCGCTCGAACGAAACGTCGAAGCTTTGGTTGGCCTGGGTGTCGGACACGCGGGCCGAGAGCGCCGCCGGCATGGAGGCAGACTAGCAGACCCGCTCCGCCGGACGGGAGTGCCTGACGTCCATCCGCACCATGCGGCCCGCCAGTCTGCGTGCAGCCCACCCAGAGGCCACGCCGAGGCCCGAAAGGGCGCCGAGGCCTGCCTCCCTCAGCGGCGCGCCACGCCCGGCTCGCCCGGGCCGGCCGGTTTGTTGACCGGTTTGCCTACATGGTGCGACGTTGAACCACATACCAATGAGCCTCGTCCACAAGATCCCTCCCCTGGTCTCGGCCCTGGCGTTTGGCTACGGGGTCGGGATGGCGGCGCCCCAGTCGGCGATCACGTCGGTCCAGTCGGCGGTATCGACCTACCAGCTGGGGGCAGCGCGGGCCACGGCGACGGTCGGGGCGCTCGCCGCGGCGCCGCCGCCGTACGTGGCGCCGGCGCGCGGGCTCGACGGCCCGGCAGCGCCGCCGGGGGGCGAGTCGCGGGAGCTGTGGCGGCTGCGCGAGGCGGCGGGGCGCGACGCGCGGGAGGGCGCCGCGTGCGAGCTCGATCGGCCGAGCTTCTCGCGGCCGCCGCGCGCGTTCTCGGCCGAAGGCAGCTACGCCGACGACGTGGACGACCTCGACTCGGCCGGCGCCGAGGCGCTCTCGAAGCTGCAGCTGCCGGACCTCCGGCTCGCCGTGTCGCGCCGCACCCTGAAGTACGTCCGATTCTTCACGCGCACCGACCGCGGGCGGCAGATGTTCGAGACGTGGCTGAAGCGGAGCGGGCGCTACCAGGAGATGATCCAGGCCGAGCTCAGGGAACGACGGCTCCCGGAGGATCTCATCTGGGTGGCCATGATCGAGAGCGGCTTCGATCCGCGGGCGAAATCGCCGGTCGGCGCCGTGGGGCTCTGGCAGTTCATGCCCGCCACCGGCGCGGTCTACGGGCTCCAGCAGACGCGGCACCTCGACCAGCGGAAGAACCCGCGCCTCGCCACGCAGGCGGCGGCTCACCACCTGCGCGATCTCTACCTGCGCTTCGGCAGCTGGGACCTCGCGCTCGCGGCCTACAACATGGGCTACGAGCAGCTGCTCGACCGCATCGATCGCTACGGGACGTCCGACTTCAACGAGCTGGCGCGCCAGGAGGCGATCCCCTCGGAGACGGCCGCGTACGTGCCGAAGATCGGGGCGGCGGCGATCGTGGCGAACAACCTGGAGCGGTTCGGGTTCGATGAGGTCGCGGTGAGCCGGCCGATCGACGCCGCCGAGATCGCGGTGGCCCCGGGGACGCCGCTCAAGACGCTGGCGAAGGCCGCCGGCATCGGGACCTCGACGCTGCGGAAGCTGAACCCCGACATCCTGGGGGACCGCGTGCCGCCCGGACGGGGAGACTACCTCGTGATGCTCCCGCCGGACACGCTCGCTCGAGCGCAGGCCGCCCTGCCCGCGATGCTCTCCACGGAGCTGAACTCCACGGACGACGCGTCGATCCTCGATCCGGTCGATCTGCTCGGCGGTCGCGACTTCGCGCCGCGGAGGGGGAGCCGGGACGACGAGAGCCTGCTCTCGCTGCTCCCGAAGCCCGCGCGGAAGAAGGCGGCCGAGACCGACGTGGACGACGACCGGTCTGCGCTCGGCAAGCGGCGCTCGATGCGCGATCCCGTGGCCACGTCCTCGCTCGACGACGGCGCGGAGGGCTCGTCCGACGACGACGCTGTCGACGTCTCGCGCGCCCCGCTGCGGGCGCGCGCCGCGCGCGGGCAGCCGCGATCCGCGCGCGAGGTGATGCTCTACCGCGTCGCGCCCGGCGATACGCTGATCGGCGTGGCGCGGCAGTTCGTCATAGACGTCGAGGACGTCGCGCGCGATAACCGTATTGAGCCGGACCAAAAGCTCCGCGTCGGCGCCCTGCTCAAGCTGCGGATACGGCCCGACATGGTGGACCGCGTCGCGGCCAGCGAGCCGCTCGCCGCGCAGGAAAAAGACGCCAGCGCCCACGACGCCGCGCCGGCGCCGCGCGGCGACGCGACCCGCGGGGGCGCCAAGCCGGCCGCGCGGGAGCGCGGAGAGGCGGGCGGGGCCGAGGGCGGCACCCCGGAGGCCGCGGAGAAGAAGCGCAAGGGGCGAGGCTGACGAGGCGCTTTCGGACGAGGGCGCGCCTCGGCTAGCATGCCGCGCATGCAGCTCGTCGACACCAAAGCCATCGTCAAGCGACTCACCAAGAACTGCACCTCTGCCCTCGAGGCGGCGATTGGCCAGTGTGTCAACGCGCGCCACTACGAGGTCACGCTCGAGCACCTGCTCCTCGCGCTGCTCGACGACGCGAACTCCGACATCGCGTTTCTCGTATCCCACTATGATCTCGACCCGTCGCACCTCCGCGCCGCGCTCCAGCGCAGCCTGGAAGAGCTGAGGAAGGGCAACGCCGGGAGGCCCGTGCTCTCGCCGACGATGCTCGAGTGGATGCAGGACGCCTATCTCGTCGGATCCATGGAGTACGGCTACCAGCGGGTCCGGAGCGGCGTGCTCTTCCAGCGCCTCGTCCAGCAGCCGACCCGGTACTCGGTGAGCAGCATCGGCGCGTATCTCGAGGGCATCTCGAAAGACGATCTCAAGAACAACCTCCCCAAGATCGTCTCCGGCTCCAAGGAGGAGGCGGAGGCCGCAGCCGCTGCGGCGGGCGCAGGAGCGCCCGGGGCCGGGAAGCTGCCGGCCGGGATGGCGAGCGCCGGGCCCGATTCGGCGCTGGCGAAGTTCTGCGTCGACTACACGGGGAAGGCGCGCGCGGGGCAGATCGATCCGATCTTCGGCCGCGAGCGGGAGATCCGGCAGGTCATCGATATCCTCGCGCGGCGGCGCAAGAACAACCCGATCATCGTCGGCGACGCGGGCGTCGGGAAGACGGCGCTCGTCGAGGGGCTCGCGCTGCTCATCGTCGAGAGCACGCCGGAGAACCCGAAGGTGCCGCCGCTCCTGCAGGGCGTCGACATCCTCGGGCTCGACATGGGGCTGCTCCAGGCAGGGGCCGGCGTGAAGGGCGAGTTCGAGAACCGGATGAAGCAGGTGATCGCCGAGGTGAAGGGGTCGTCGAAGCCGATCATCCTCTTCATCGACGAGGCGCACACGCTCATCGGCGCGGGCGGCCAGCAAGGCGGCGGCGATGCGGCCAACCTGCTCAAGCCGGCGCTCGCCCGCGGCGAGCTCCGGACGATCGCAGCCACGACGTGGAGCGAGTACAAGAAATACTTCGAGAAGGACGCGGCCCTGGAGCGGCGCTTCCAGCCGGTGAAGGTCGACGAGCCGAGCGAGCCGGCGGCCGTCGTCATGCTCCGGGGGCTCCGGCCGAAGTTCGAGGTGGCCCACAACGTCATCATCCAGGATGAGGCGGTGACCGCGGCCGTGCGGCTGTCGGCGCGCTACCTGACCGGCAGGCAGCTGCCGGACAAGGCGGTCGACCTGCTCGACACCTGCGCGGCCCGCGTGAAGGTCGCGCTGCAGCAGCGCCCCTCCGCGGTCGAGGACGCCGAGATCCTCATCGTGAACACCGAGACCGAGCTCAAGGCACTCGAGCGGGATCGCGACAGGGGCGTGCACATCGATGAAGAGCGGGTCAGCGCGCTGAAGGACAGGCTCGCGAAGGCGAAGACCGAGCTCGAGACGGTGCGCGCCGCGTACGCGAAGGAGACGGCGGGCACGCAGCGGGTCATCGACGCCCGCAAGAAGATGGACGAGGCCAAGACGAGCGAGGAGCGCGACGCCGCGCGCCGTGAGGTGGTCAAGGCCCTCGACGAGCTCAAGCAGAGCCAGGGCGAGGTGCCGCTGGTCCGGCCGGACGTCGACGAGGCCATGGTCGCGAGCGTGGTCGCGGCGTGGACGGGCATCCCCGTCGGCAAGATGGTCCAGGACGACGTGAAGGCGCTCCTCGAGATGGAGGACCGGCTGACCCGGCGGATCAAGGGGCAGACGCACGGTATCGTGACGATCTCGAAGGAGCTCCGGAGCGCGCGCGCGGGCCTGAAGCCGCTGAGCACGCCGCAGGGCGTGTTCCTGCTCGTGGGGCCCAGCGGCGTCGGCAAGACGGAGACCGCGCTCGGGATCGCCGACCTCATGTTCGGCGGAGAGCGGATGATGACGGTCATCAACATGTCCGAGTTCCAGGAGAAGCACACCGTCTCCCGGCTCATCGGCTCGCCCCCCGGCTACGTCGGCTACGGCGAGGGCGGCATGCTCACCGAGGCCGTGCGCCAGCGGCCCTACACGGTGGTGCTCCTCGACGAGGTCGAGAAGGCCGACCCCGACGTGATGAACCTGTTCTACCAGGTGTTCGACAAGGGCATGCTGAGCGACGGCGAGGGGCGGCTCGTCGACTTCAAGAACACGGTCATCATCCTGACGAGCAACCTCGCGACCGACAAGATCACGAACATGACGGTCGCGGCGCGGGAGGAAGACCCGTCGCGCCGCCTCGACGCGGACGGCGAGTTCATCAAGGAGATCGTCGAGTCGATCAAGCCGACGCTCTCCGCGCACTTCAAGCCGGCGCTGCTCGCGCGCATGACGACGGTGCCGTACCTGCCGATCTCGCCCGACGCGCTCGGCGAGATCACGCGGCTCAAGCTCGACGCGCTCGTCGACCGCCTGCGCAAGAGCCAGCGGATCGAGGCGTCGTACTCGGACGCGCTCGTCGAGACGATCGCGGCGCGCTGCACCGAGGTCGACACGGGGGCGCGCAACATCGACCATATCCTCCGGGCGTCGCTCCTGCCGCTGCTCTCGGTCGCCGTCCTCGAGAAGATGGCGGAGGGGCCGCTCCCGAAGCGGCTCCAGATCGGGGTCGACGCCGAGAAGAACTTCACGATCTCGTTCTCGGACTGAAACGGACTGAAACGGACTGAAACGGACTGCAACGGACCGATCGACGCCGCCCGCACACCGAAAGTTGTACTGGCCGCGAGACTCCGCATAAATTGGGCGGAGCATGGTCCCGTTCGCCAAGCTCCTACAGCGTTCGATGTGGATCGGGGAGCCCCGTTCGCCCTCCCCCGCAGGGGAGGGCTCGGCGCGCCAGCCGGGGCCTCGACGTCGGCCGGCGTCGCTCCTCCGCGGGGTGGCCCCGGCGAAGGTCGCGGCGGCCATCGCCGCGGCGACCTTCGCCGCCTTCCTCGGCGCCGCGCTGCCCGCCGCGCTCTCGGGCTGCACGTCCGCCGCGCCGCCGCCCGCGGCCCCCGAGCCGTGCGACGTCCAGATCGTGACGCTCTCGATCTACGCGTCCGACAACATCAACCCCAACGAGAACGGGAACCCCCGGCCCGTGGTCGTGCGGCTCTACCAGCTGAAGAGCAGCGCGCGCATGGAGAACGCGACATACGACCAGATCCTCCTCAAGGACAAGGAGACGCTCGAGGACGACCTCGCCAAGGTCGACGAGGTCGAGGTCTTCCCGAACGACCTCGTCGAGGTGAAGTTCGAGCGCCTGCCCGACGCGAGCCACCTCGTCGGCGCCGCCCTGTTCCACAGCCCGAAGGGCAACAGCTGGAAGACCTTCTACGAGTTCCCGCTCCCGCCCGGAGAGGCGCAGTGCGGCGGCCGCGAGGCCGACGCAGGTCCGCCCGTGGCCGATCCGCGGGTCGCGTTCTTCATCGACTCGACCAAGATCGACAACGGGGTCGAGTTCGACGAGTCGATGTTCCCCAACGCGAGCGCCGTTCGCCGGCTCAGCCTGCCGAAGAAGGTGGCCGCGCCGGAGGCGCCCGCTCGCCCGGGGAAGTGATCGCCGTGGCGCGCGCAGGTCGTCCTCCCAGCGGCAGTCCGCGCGGCGTGCGCGACGTGACCGCGCGGCCGTCGGCGACGACGAGCGGCCCGATGCGCGCGGCGCAGCGTCGGCGCGCCCCGCGCCTGACCCGCTTTCGCGACGCCGCGCACGGCACATCTGATAAGACTGGACGGGCGACATGATTCACCCGCGCAAGCCGGTCTGGACCGAGGGGCTCTTCATGACCCCTCAGCACCTGCAGCAAACGGACGCCTACCACGAGACGCTGCTCCACGCGCGCCTCCATGCCGTCGTGGGCTACGACTGGGGCATCACGTCCGCCCAGTTCGATGAGCGCGCGCTCTCCGCCGGGCAGTTCAAGGTCGTCAAATGCCACGGCGTCTTCCCCGACGGCACGCCGTTCTTCATCGGCGATCGCGGCGAAGACCAGGTCGAGGCGCGCCCGCTCGAGGGCGCCTTCCCGGCCGCGTTGAAGACGCTCGACGTCTTCCTCGGCATCCCGAACCTGCGCGAGACCGCGGCGAACATCAGCCTGGACCCGGCGAAGGCGGGCCCCGCCCAGCGGTTCGTGGCCGCCCAGACGACGGTCCCGGACGTGAACTCCGGCCGCAACGAGCAGTCGGTCACCTGGGCCCGCACCAACCTGCGGCTCCTCTTCGGCACCGAGCCGCGCGACGCATACCAGACCGTGCGCATCGCGCAGCTCGTCCGCGACAGCTCCGGCGCGATCGCCCTGCGGAAGAGCTTCATCCCGTCGGTCCTCCGCATCAACACGTCGGACCACATCATGTCCGGCCTCCGCCGCGTGCTCTCGGCGCTCGTCGGCAAGCAGAAGTCGCTCGTCGAGGGGCGGCGCATGCGCAACGCGGCGTCGGTCGACTTCCAGGCCTCCGACCTCACCAAGTTCTGGCTGCTCCACACCCTGAACTCGTACATCCCGATCGTGTCGCACCTCGTCGACCACGGCGGCGCGCACCCGGAGCAGTGTTATGTCGTCCTCGGCTCGCTCATCGGAGAGCTCTGCACCTTTGCGGCCACCGACAGCGATCCGACGACGATCCCCAAGTTCAACTACCTCGAGCTCGATGGCGTCCTCGACCCGATGTTCGACCGGGCCTGGAGGCTCATCAACGAGGTTGTCACGGAGCAGTTCGTCATCGTGCCGCTCGAGAAGCGCGAGGACGGCATGTACCTCGGCAGGTTCGAGGACCCGAAGCTGCCCCGCAGCCACGAGATGTTCCTCGAGGCGAAGGGCACGGACGAGGGCACGCTGCGCGAGCGGCTCCCGCGCCTGCTCAAGATCGGCTCGTGGACGCAGATCGGCCACATCCTGCACTCCGCGACGCCCGGCGTGAACGTCGCCATCGAGTACCGGCCGCCGGGCGCCATCCCGGTCAAGCCGGGGCTCGTCTACCTCCGCGTCAACCAGAACGGCGATTACTGGAACGATATCCTCGGCTCTGGCACGATCGCTATCTACCAGCCGATCGAACCGCAAAAGGTCGATCTCCGGCTGATCGCCGTCCCGGCAGGAAAGTGAACGTGTCAGGCCGCCCCTTCCGGGTGAGGAGCCCATGAGCCTCTCGCAGACGATGTACTTTGTGTGCTCCGACGTGCTCTCGCTGATCCTGCAGCTCAGGAACTCGCGCGACCTCCCGGCGCCCGACATCCTCCAGCGGCGCGTCCTCGGCCTGTTCGACACGATGATGCAGAACGGCCGGGAGGCGCGCATCCCCGAGCAGGACATGATCGACGCGAAGTTCGCGCTCGCGGCCTTCGCCGACGAGGTGATCTTCAACTCGAACTGGCCGGGGAGGACGCAGTGGCTCCAGAACCCGCTGCAGTTCCAGTTCTTCCAGCTGAACACGGCCGGCGACGGGTTCTTCACGAACCTCGACAACCTCTACGGCCAGCGCGGGAGGAACCACGTCGCGCAAATCTACTTCCTCTGCTTGGCCCTCGGCTTCCAGGGGAAATATCGTCTGCGCCAGCAGGAGGGCCTCGGCGCCGTCATCGAGGGCGTGGGCAACCACGTCGCTGTCGCCGAGGGCGGCGGTGAGGTCCTCGCGCCGAACGCGGAGCGCAAGGACGGCGGGGCGAACGCGGTTCGCCGCGAGCTGCCCTACCTGGCCATCGCGCTCGGGCTGCTCGTGCTGGCCGTCCTCGTGGTCATCGTGCTCCGGCTCGTCGTGGCCTCGGACGCGGAGGGCGTGGCCGACCAGATCAAGAAGCTGATCAGCACGGGGACCTAGGCGACTCCGCCGTCCTCTGCTGTTCCCGAGGGAGACTTCCGATGTGGCTGTGGATCCTGAGCGCCCTGTTCCTCACCGCCGTGTGGGGAGTGTGGTTCATGCTGCGCCCGGCGGCAGGGGAGGGGGCCGAGGCGTTCCCGATCGAGATCCCGCTCGTGGCGACGGCGGTCGTCCTCGCCGTGCTCGTCGGGCTGGCGGTCTACCGGCGCATCCGCGCGGCGCGCGCCGCGCGGGCGCTCGAGAAGGCGATCGCGCAGCAGGCGCAGGAGCAGGTGATCAACGCGAAGCCGGAGCGGCGCGCGGAGATCCAGGAGCTCAACCGGCAGATGCAGGAGGGCATCGCCGCGCTCAAGGCCTCGAAGCTCGGCGGGGGCAAGCGGGGCGCCGACGCGCTCTACGTCCTCCCCTGGTACGTGATGGTCGGCCCGCCCGGGGCAGGCAAGACCACCGCCCTCCGGCACTCCGGGCTCGTGTTCCCGTACATCGACCCCGAGCGCACCGGCGTGCGCGGCGTCGGCGGCACCAGGAACTGCGAGTGGTGGTTCACGAACGAGGCGATCCTCCTCGACACAGCCGGCCGGTACACGACCGAGAGCGACGACCACGACGAGTGGATGGCGTTCCTCGAGACCCTGCTGCAGCACCGCGAGCACAAGCCGCTGAACGGCGTCATCGTCGCGGTGAGCCTGAGCGATCTGCTCGACGCGAGCGACGAGCAGATCGATCAGACCGGCAAGAAGATCCGCGCGCGCATCGACGAGATGCAGCAGACGCTGCACATGGTCCTGCCGGTCTACGTGCTCTTCACGAAGAGCGACCTGGTGGCGGGCTTCACCGAGTACTTCGGCGACCTGAAGAAGAGCGAGCGCGCCCAGGCGTGGGGCGCCACCGTGCGGCTCGACGAGAACAAGGACGAGCCCGGGAAGATCTTCGATCGCGAGTTCGACGTGCTCGTCGAGAAGCTCCACGCGCGCCTGACGAAGCGGCTCATCGGCGAGCGCAACCGCGAGGTGAAGGAGAAGAGCTACCAGTTCCCGCTCGAGTTCGCGGCGGTGAAGCGCAACCTGTCGGACTTCATCGCGGCGGCGTTCGCGCCCAAGGCGGGCGCGGCGCCCACGCCGATCCTGCGCGGGTTCTACTTCACGAGCGGCGTGCAGGAGGGGCGGCCGCTCGATCGCGTGGTCGGGGCGATGGGGCGCGCGTTCGGGCTCCGCGCCGGGCTCGGCGAGGGTGAGGAGGACGCCGCGATCCCGAAGGAGTCGAAGAGCTTCTTCCTGCACGACGTGTTCACCAACGTCGTCTTCCCGGATCAGGACCTCGCCGCGCGCTCCGAGGCGGAGCTCCGGCGGCGGCGGATGCAGCGGATCCTGGTGGCCGCGGCCGCGGCGCTCGTGGCGCTCCTGTTCCTCCTGCCGGCGGTCATCTCGTACTTCAACAACAAGGGGCTCGTCGCCGAGACCCGGCGCATCTCGGACGAGATCGCGTTCGTGGACTGGTCGGGGCGGAGCGGCGCGCCGCCGAACGTGCGCGCGAACATCGACAAGCTCGATCGGCTGCAGGAGCACGTGGGGCGGCTCGACGGTTACGTCGAGAACACGCCGATCGAGTACGGCTGGTTCATGTTCCAGGGGGACAAGCTGTTCCCGCCGACGATGGGCCAGTACATCATGAGCTTGAAGCAGGGCTTCGTCAGCCCTGCGAAGGCGCAGCTCGAGGCGAAGCTCGAGAAGGTGCGCGAGGGGGAGTTCCTGGACGGCTACAACGCCCTGCGGAGCTACCTCCTGCTCGGCAAGGAGTACCAGGGCCACATGGATGAGCAGGCGGCGCGGTGGCAGACCGGGCGGCTCGTCCAGGTCTGGGCCGACACGCTGAAGCCGTTCACCGATCTGCCCGAGAGCGAGCTGAAGGAGCGGCTCACGCCGCACGTCGCGTACTACATCGACCTCGTGCGGCGGAAGAAGCTCGAGGCCGAGGAGCTGAACGAGCCGCTCATCGCCCGGGCGCGCGCCGACCTGCTGCGGGTCGACCCGACGAAGCGCTACTACGATCAATTTGTAACGAGCCTGATCGATCAGAAGTACGACGAGTCGGGGCCGAACACGCCGGAGAACCTGAAGTACCCGCCGGTGTCGCTCAACGAGATGTTCGCGGATCGGCCCGAGGTGCTGACCGTCGTCCACAGCGCGCAGAAGAACCGGGGCGGGACGTGGTTCGAGGTGCAGGGGCCCTACACGGCCAAGGGGCACGCGCAGGTGCTCGAGTCGCTGAAGGAGGGGAGGAAGAAGCTCGAGCGCGAGCTCTGGGTGCTCCCCCTGTCGAGCGACGAGAAGCGGCAGGGCGACCAGATCCAGAAGGAGCTCGACCGCGTCCGGCAGGACTACGACAACGCGTACATCGCGCAGTGGGAGGCGTTCTTCCGCGACATCCAGGTCGACGTCCCGAAGACGAACCGGGACGCGATCCACGAGTTCAGGGTGCTCTCCACGCCCGACTGGCCCTACCGGCGGCTGCTCCAGCGGCTCTCGGACGAGACGCAGTTCGGGAAGGACGAGAAGCCGAGCCTGCTGACGGCGGACGGCGGCCTGCTCGACCGGGCCAAGGACATGATCGCGCAGAAGGTCGACCAGCGGACGGGCGTGCGGATCGACTCGATGCTCACGGGGAACCAGCGCCAGCACTACGATCCGGTGCCTGACAAGTTCGAGTCGATGGCCAGCTTCGGGGTGCCCCAGCCGCCGGCGGGCGAAGGGCAGCCCCCGCCGCCCCCGCCCAAGCTCGGCCAGTACGTGGGCCACCTCGAGCGGCTGGCAGGGGAGATGAGCGTCGTCGAGGACGGGCCGCCGGACGCGGACACCTCGAAGGCCACGGAGGCGTTCCAGGACGCGGTGAAGGAGACGCAGGGGCTGCTGCTCTCGATGGACCAGACCGGGCAGCGGCTGATGGAGCCGCTCCTCATGAACCCCCTCCGGCAGGCGTACAAGGCCGTCGTGCGGCGCGCGGGCGGCGCGGCGAGCGGGATCTGGGAGGTCGAGGTCTGGCCGCACTACCGCGACAAGATCAAGGACCGCTACCCGTTCAACCTCGCGTCGTCACGGGACGCGTCGCTCGAGGACGCGATGGCCTTCTTCAAGCCGAAGGACGGGGTGCTCTGGGGCTTCTACGAGACGTACCTCAAGGGCTTCCACTACCAGGTCGGGCACGAGTTCTTCCCGAAGGCGCACCTCTCGGGGCAGCCGCAGGCGGCGAAGCCGTTCACGCCGTTCAGCGCGAACCTGTACAACTGCCTGAGGCGCTCGAACGAGATCTCCGACGCGCTCTTCGGGAGCAGCGGCGGGGCGGAGCCGAAGGTCGTCTTCCACATCAACATGAAGACGGTCAGCCCGATCGTGAGCGAGGTGGTCTTCGAGGTCGACGGCCAGAAGAGGCTCTATCGCAACGAGAAAGAGTTCTGGCACACCTTCAACTGGCCGGGCGAAGGCGCGAAGGGGGCGAGGATCCAGGTGCGCGGCGCGGGGGGGCTCGACGAGGAGCTCGTGCGCGAAGGGCCGTGGGGGATCTTCCGGCTCTTCGAGGCCGGGACGACCACCGCCCAGAAGGACAACGACGAGCTGTTCACGGTGACCTGGCAGATGACGGCGCCGCCGGTGACCGTGACCATGGAGATCAGGCCGACCCGGGGGAACCACCCGTTCCCGACGAGCTTCTTCCGGGCGACCAACTGCCCTGCCAGCATCGGCGATCGCTTCGGTAAAGGGTGATCTAGGCAGCAACGGAGCCAGCGGGGGAGGGGGTGTCGTGCGGGGGGCCGGCGGGGACCCCCTCCCGCGAACTCGCGCCTTTTGGGGGGCTGTTGCCGTGAGAACGGGGGGGCCGAGACCGCGCGCGACCAGCTCCGGGGTGGGCCGGCGCTCGGGTTCGCGGGGCCCTACCCCGCCGGCCCCCCGCACGACACCCCCTCCCCCGCTGGCTCTTTGTGAAAAGGGGGGGAGAGGGGTAGGCGGCGCGGATCACGGTCGGGGTGACGGGGCGCGCGGACTGGAACGGAGCGTGCGTGGAGGGGGCCGCGCGCGCGGGGGCGGCGGGGGAGGGCCCCGCGAACCCGAGCGCCGGCCCGCAACGGAGCGGGACGCGAATGATCTCGGCTCATCCGCGCATGCGGCAATGGCCACCAAAAGGCGCGAGTTCGCGGGAGGGCCCCCCGCCGCCCCCGCGCGCGCGGCCCCCTCCCCGCACGCTCCCGCCGCAACCGGGAAGGTGGTAGCGCTCGGTGAGCAGTTCGTGGTTCACTCCCAGCAGTCATGTTCTGGCGCCGCAAGAAGGGCCCTGCCGCTCCGCCGCAGATCGGCTGCTTCGGCAAGCTGCCCGCCACGGGCGATTTCATCCGGCTGAACGCAGGTGGCGAAGAGCTCGCGGCCTTCGACCGCTGGCTGGGCGCGTCCATCGATTTCGCCCGGCGCGCCATGGGCGCCCATTTCGATGCGCACTACCAGACGGCCCTGGGCCTCTTCGTCTTCCACGGCGAACCGAAAGGCGACGAGCCGCCCACCCGCGGGCTCGTGGGCGCCTGGGCCGCCAGCGGCGATAACGCCGGGCGGCTCTACCCGATGGTGGTGTTCGGGTCCTACGATTACGATCAACTCGTCTCCGCCGGGCCGTCGCTCCCCATCACCCTGTTCCCCCTCCTCGCCGCCGCCCACGACGCCGCGACGAACGGCAGGACCCTGCCCGTCGACGCCTTCCTCCACCGCGTCTCCCAGATCGCGCCGCCGTCGCTCGACGACCCCGAATCGGCGCAGGCCGCCTACCGCGCATGGCTGAAGACCCAGCCGATGAAGGCGCTCTGGGACGCCGGCTTCGGCACCGACGCGAGCCGCTTCTGGGTGCTGCAGAACATCCTCGACTCGGTGATCCCATTCCGCGGTCAGGAGCTCCCGAGGACAGGGCTCGCCCTCAGGCTGCCGCTCGGCGCAGGAGACGCCTACGCCGCCGCCGTGTGGATGGACATGACCCGCCGCCTGTCGAAATGGGGACGCACGCTGATGAACGCGTTCTGGACACCACAGCGCACCCTGCTCCTCCATCTCGGTACCCCCCACGTGGGCTCGTTCCGCGAGATGATCGCGCCCACCACCCAGGCCGAGCACATCGCCGACCTCTGCGGACCCCCACGCGTCGAGGAGCACGTTTCCCGACATGCGCTCGGACCAGAGCTCGACGCGCTCGTCGCCCGGACCGACCTGTCGCTCGACAGCTTCCTGGAAGCCCTCGGCTGAGCCGATGCCCGGGCCGAAGGCACCCGCTCCACGCTGAGCGCAGCCGCTCCGGTGCGCCGCCCGGCTCACCGCCGAAGTCGCCGTGCAGCCGTCGCGCGGTCGTCGTGCGGTCGTCGTTCAGGCGTCGTTCAGTCGTCGTCGGATTCGCCGTCCACACCCGGGACGCCTTGATATCCTGCGCGCCCCATGGCCGCTGAAGACGCCATCCAACAATCCAAAGAGCGGATCGAGGCGCTGTACGCGCCCATCAACGGCGGCGTCGGCGCCGACGTCACCTACGACGAGGCGTTCGAGGGCCTCAAGAACGAGGTCGACAAGCTGCAGTCGCTCGCCGGCGGCAAGGTCGACTGGGGGCGCATCGCGAGCGTCGCGGATGAGCTCCTGAGCGAGAAGTCCAAGGACTTCCGCGTCGCGCTCTACTACGCGGCGGCGAAGTCGCAGGTCGACAAGCTGCCCGGTCTGCTCGACGGGCTCGTGCTCGTGCAAGAGCTGAACAACGCGTTCTGGGACACCATGTATCCCGCGATCAAGCGGCCCAAGGCGCGCGGCAACCTGTGCGCCTGGTTCGGAGACCTCGCGGCAGGGACGCTCACCGGCATCACCGTCACCGCCGCGGACCGCGACGTGGTGAACGCCATCGACCAGGTGAGCCGCGCCCTGGACGTCGACCTCGCCGACAAGCTCGGTGACGCGTACGGAGGGCTCGGCCCGCTCCGGAACGCGATCCGCAGCCTCGTCGCGAGCCTGCCCGCGGAGGCGCCGCCTCCGCCGCCCCCTCCTCCTCCGCCGCCGCCCCCGCCGCCGCCTCCTCCGCGGGTCGAGCCGCCGAAGGCCGAGCCGCCGCCGGCGGCCACGGCAGCGGCCGCGGCGCCGCCGCCCGCGCCTGCGCCCGTCGCCGCCGCGGGCGATCCGGCGCTCAGCCTCGAGGCGATCGTCGACGAAGACTCCGCGCTCGCCGCCCTCGGCAAGTGCTCGCCCCTGATGGCGCGCGCGGGCGACGCGCTGCGGGCGGCGGATCCGAAGCGGGCGTCCGCGTACCGCATCCTCCGGGTCGGGCTCTGGGTCGACCTCCTCGACGATCCGGGCGCGTCGTCTCCGACGGGCAGCACGGCGATCCCGCCGCCGCCCGAGCACGTGCTGCAGACGCTCCCGGCGCTCACGACCCAGGGGGCGTTCGCCGATCTGCTGCAGGTCGCCGACGAGTACGCGCAGAGCTACCCCCTCTGGCTCGATCCGCACAGGTACGTCGCGAACGCGCTCGAGCAGCTCGGCGACGACTACGCCGACGCCAAGCGGGCGGTGCTCGTCGAGGTGGGCGCGCTGCTGCTCCGGGCGCCGCTCCTGCCGACCCTCAAGTTCAGCGACGGCACGCCGTTCGCGGACGGCGAGACGCAGGCGTGGCTCTCGTCCGAGGTCGCCGCCGCGCTCGGCGGCGCGGGTGCGAGCGGCGCCGCGGCCCCGGCGAGGCCCCGGAGCTACCTCGACAAGCCGCTCTCCGAGGCCCGAGGGCTCGTCGCGAACCAGCAGCCCATCGACGCGATGGCGCTCCTCGAGAAGGCCGCCGCCGCGGCTCCGACGGCGCTGGACCGCTTCCGCGTGAGGCTCGCGATGGCCCAGATCAACATCGAGCTGTCCCAGTTCCTCGTGGCGCGGGCGCAGCTCGAGGCGCTGGAGCACCTCGTCGACCACCACCGACTCACCACCTGGCAGCCGGATCTCTGCGCGGAGCTCTACGCCGCGCTCCACACGTGCTACCGGGTCCTGAACCAGGGCTACGAGGCCACCCCCGAGGCCAAGGCGAAGGAGACGCTCTGCTTCGAGCGCGTCTGCCAGCTCGACGCGGCGCTCGCCTTGAAGATGTCGCTGGGGGAGTGAGCCGGATGCCGGGGGGCAGGGGTGGCCGAGTGGCCGAGTGGCCGCGTGGCCGCGTGGCAAAGACGGGGATGCGCGTCGCGCCGAGAAGCTTGCCCGAGGGGCGGGGGTTTTGTTCTATGCTCGTTCGGCCTGCGGGCGCTCCGCCCGCTGCTGACGGGGAAAGGAGCCTGCGATGAAAGAGGGATCGGTCGCGCCGAAAGAGCGCGTGAACATCACGTACAAGCCGGCCACCGGGAACGCGAAGGAGGACGTCGAGCTGCCGCTGAAGCTCCTGATGCTCGGCGACTACACGCAGCGGCCGGATCCGCGGCCCCTCGAGGACCGCAAGCCCATCAACGTGGACAAGGACAACTTCCAGAAGGTCATGAGCGAGCAGAAGCTCGCGCTCACCTTCAACGTGAAGGACGTCCTGTCCGAGCAGGAGAACAGCGAGCTCACGGTCAACCTCAAGTTCCGCCGGCTGAGCGACATGGAGCCCGAGGCGATCGCGAACCAGGTGCCGGAGCTCAAGAAGCTGCTCGACCTGCGCGCCGCGCTGACGGCCCTCAAGGGCCCGCTCGGAAACGAGAAGGCGTTCCGCAACAAGATTCAGCAGATCCTGAGCGACCCGGCTCAGCGCAACAAGATCGTCAGCGAGCTCGGGCTCGACAAGGAAGGGGAGTGAGCGATGGCGACGGAGACACAGGCCGCGGGGAGCGCGGGCGTCCAGACCCTCGAGGGGGGGTCGCTGCTCGACGAGATCCTCGCCGAGACGAAGATGACGCCCGGCGACGAGGGGTACGAGATCGCCAAGCGGGGCGTGCAGGCCTTCATCTCGGAGCTCGTCGCCCCGCGGCGCGAGGGCGAGAAGGTCGACAAGGCCTTCGTCGACGCGCTGATCGCGGAGATCGACGTCAAGCTGTCGCGGCAGATCGACGAGATCCTCCACAACCCGAGCTTCCAGAAGCTCGAGTCCGCGTGGCGCGGCCTCAAGTTCGTCATCGACCGGTGTGACTTCCGCGAGAACGTCAAGGTCGAGATGCTCAACTGCTCCAAGGAGGACCTCCTCGCCGATTTCGAGGACGCCCCCGAGGTGCCGAAGAGCGGCCTCTACAAGATCGTCTACTCGGCCGAGTTCGGGCAGTTCGGCGGCAAGCCGGTCGGCGCGATCATCGCGAACTACGAGTTCGGCCCGGGCCCCCAGGACATCGCGCTCCTCCAGAAGTGCGCCGCGGTCGCGACGATGTCGCACGCGCCCTTCATCGCGGCGGCCGGGCCGCAGTTCTTCGGCCTGAAGGACTTCCAGGGGCTGCCCAACCTGAAGGACCTCAAGGCGCTCTTCGAGGGGCCGCAGTACACGAAGTGGAACGCGTTCCGCGAGACCGAGGACGCGCGCTACGTCGGGCTCGTGATGCCGCGCTTCCTGCTCCGCCTGCCCTTCGGCGCCAACACCGTCCCGGTGAAGGCGTTCAACTACGAGGAGGACGTGGTCGGCAAGCACGACGCGTACTGCTGGGGCAACGCGACGTACGCGTTCGCCACCCGGCTCGCCGACAGCTTCGCCAAGTACCGCTGGTGTCCGAACATCATCGGCCCCCAGGCGGGCGGCTCCGTGGAGAACCTGCCGCTCCACCAGTACGAGGCGATGGGCGAGATCCAGACGAAGGTGCCGACCGAGATCATGCTCACCGAGCGGCGCGAGTTCGAGCTCTCCGAGGAGGGCTTCATCGGGCTCACGTTCCGCAAGGACTCGGACAACGCCTGCTTCTTCTCGGCCAACTCCGCCCAGAAGGCGAAGTTCTTCGGGCAGAGCGACGAGGGCAGGGCGGCCGAGATGAACTACCGGCTCGGCACGCAGCTGCCGTACATGTTCATCATGTGCCGCATCGCGCACTACCTGAAGGTGCTGCAGCGCGAGCAGATCGGTACGTGGAAGGAGCGCGCCGATCTCGAGAAGGAGCTCAACGACTGGATCGGCCAGTACGTCGCCGATCAGGACGTCGTCTCCGCGGCGACCCGCGGGCGCAGGCCGCTCCGCAAGGCGCGCATCATCGTGACCGAGGTGCCGGGGAACGCCGGCTGGTACAAGGTCGACATGCAGGTGCGCCCGCACTTCAAGTACATGGGCGCCTTCTTCACGCTGAGCCTCGTCGGCAAGCTCGACAAGGAGTGACCCGCCGGCCTCGGCACCGCCGCCGCGCGGGGGTGCCGGGCCGCGGCGCGGGGGCGCCAGGGCGCGCCGCCGGGGAGAAGGCTACCCTCCACGGCGCGCGCCGGCCCACCGCTCCCCGCTTGGACGAGCTCGCCTGCCGGCGTAGGCTCGGGCCCATGAGAACGCTCTCCAGGATCTGCGTCTACTGCGGGTCGAACCCCGGCGCGTCGCCGGCCTACCGCGAGGCGGCCGTGCGGCTCGGTGAGCTCCTCGCGGCGAGAGGGATCGGGCTCGTGTACGGCGGGGGACGCGTCGGGCTCATGGGCGTGATCGCCGACGCGGTGCTCGCGCGCGGCGGTGAGGTGATCGGCGTCATCCCGGGGTTCCTCAACCAGCGGGAGATCGAGCACCGGGGCCTGACGGAGCTCCACGTGGTCGAGACGATGCACGAGCGCAAGGCGAAGATGGCCGCGCTCTCCGACGCGTTCATCGCCCTGCCGGGGGGTGTCGGGACGCTGGAAGAGCTGTTCGAGGTGTGGACATGGACGCAGCTCGGCTCTCAGGACAAGCCGGTCGGGCTGCTCGACGTGGCGGGGTATTACCGCCCGCTGATCGCCTTTCTGGATCACGTCGTGGCCGAGCAGTTCATGAAGCCGGCCCACCGCGCCGTGCTGCAGGTCGCCGAGGAGGCGCCGGCCCTCCTGGATCTGCTCGCCGCGTGGCGCCCCGGCGCCGAGCCCAAGTGGATGGCGCCCGGCGAGCGGTAGGCGCCGCGGCGCCGTGGGATGCGCGCCGCTGCCCCTTCAGAGCACGCGCGCGAGGACCACGACCGAGTAGCCGACCGCCGGCTGCTTGCCGGGGTTGTGGTACGAGTGGCGCTGATCGCCGCGGAACACGGCGACGTCGCCGGAGCCGAGCTTGAACCGCTCTCCGCTGACCACGAGCTGGAGCTCCCCCGACTCGCACGTCAGGTACTCGCGGGTGCCCGGGGTGTGCGGGACGCCCGTCATCCGCCCGCCCGGGGGGATCGCGATGCGATCCATCTCCATGCCCGGGATCGGGTCCGGCAGGAGCTTGCGGACGAGCGCCTGCCCGGGAGAGCGCGTGGGGAGCGCGTCGCGCGCGTAGAGCTGGCAGGTGGCGCGGGGCGCGGAGAGCATCTCCTCGATGGAGACCTGGAGCGCGGCGGCGGCCCGGTGCAGCACGCCGAGCGTCGGGTTCGCCGCGCCGGACTCGAGGTGCGCCCAGGTCGCCCGCGGCACGCCGGCGAGCTTGGCCAGCTGCTGCTGCGTCAGCCCGCGCGCCTCGCGCAGCTGCTTGATGTTCTTCGCCAGCCGCCCCGCGAGCTCCGCGTCCTGATCCATGCCCGGAGATTAGCACTCTTCCAGGATATTGGCGCCCGCTCCAACGAGAGAACCCGCGCGGCGTAGGCTGGTGTCGAGGAGGAAGGCACCATGAACGACGAATCGACCGGAAGCGAGGCGCTGATCCAGGCCGGAGGGAGCTCCCGCCCCTCGCTCCCCCGCGCCGCGCGGGGCGAGCGGTTCGCGCCGCGGGCGGCGCTGGTCACCGGGGCGAGCCGCGGGCTCGGCGCCGCGCTCGCCAGGGAGCTCGCCCGGCAAGGCGCGAAGGTGGTCCTCGTGGCGCGCGAGCGCGGGCCGCTCGAGGCCGTCGCGGCCGAGATCGCCGCGCAGGGCGGGGAGGCGCACGCGATCGCGGCGGACATCGGGGACAAGGGCCAGACGCACGCGATCGCAGGCGCGGCGGCGGCGCTGGTCGGGCCGATCGACCTGCTCGTCCACAACGCGAGCACGCTCGGCAAGACGCCGCTGCCGATCCTGCTCGACACCGAGTGCGAGGATCTCGGGCGCGCGCTCGAGGTCAACGTGGTCGGTCCGTTCCGCCTGACGAAGGTGGTCGCCGGCGCGATGGCGCTGCGGCGGCGCGGGGTCGTCGTCCATATCAGCTCGGACGCGGCGGTGAACGCCTATCCGCGGTGGGGCGCTTACGGCGCCTCGAAGGCGGCGCTCGATCACCTGAGCCGCACGTGGGCCGCCGAGCTCGAGGGCACGGGGGTCGCGTTCTACGCGGTGGACCCGGGCGAGATGAACACGCGGATGCACGCGGAGGCCATCCCCGACGCCGACCCGAGCACGCTGGCGGATCCAGCGGACGTGGCGAGGCGCATCGTCGGGCTCGTCGGCCGCGCCGGTGCGGTGCCGAGCGGCGCGCGCCTCGAGGCCGCGCGCCTTGAGGAGGCGCCATGAGCCCCGCCACGTGGCCTCGCGAGAACCCGCTCGAGGAGCGGCTCCTCCACGTGGACCCGCGCGCGGGGCGCCTGCGCGACGCGCGCATCGCGGATCTGCCCGCGCTCCTCGAGCCGGGCGATCTCCTGGTCGTCAACGACGGCGCCACGATGCCGGCGTCGCTCCACGGCGCGACCGAGCGCGGCGCGGCGGTCGAGGTGCGCCTCATCGGCGAGCTGTCCGAGGGGCGCTACTCGGCCTTGCTGTTCGGCGCCGGCGACTGGCACACGCGCACCGAGGATCGCCCCGCGCCGCCCGCCCTCGGCCCGGGGGACGCGGTGACGTTCGGAGAGGACCTGTCGGCCACGGTCGAGCGCGTGTCTCCGGCCTCGCCGCGCCTCGTCGAGATCGCTTTTCACGAGCGGGGCGCGCCGCTCTGGTCGGCGCTCTACCGGCGGGGGCGCCCGATCCAGTATGCGTACGTCGCGGGCCCGCTCGAGATCTGGCACGCGCAGACGCGTTATGCGAGCCGGCCTCTCTGCGCCGAGCTCCCGTCGGCCGGGCGGCCGCTCGTCTGGGGGCTCTTGCTCGAGCTGATCCGCCGCGGCGTGCGCGTCGCCTCGCTCACGCACGCCGCCGGGATCTCGTCGACCGGCGAGCCGGCGCTCGACGCGCTGCTCCCCTTGCCGGAGCGCTTCGACATCCCGGAAGAGACGGTGGCCGCGGTGCGCGAGGCCAAGGCGCGCGGGCGCCGCGTCATCGCGGTCGGCACGACGGTGACGCGCGCCCTCGAGGGCTGCGCTGCCCAGCACGGGGGTGAGCTCCGGGCCGGCGCGGGCGTCACCGATCTGATGCTCCACCCCGGCTTCCGGCCGAGGGTGGTCGACGGGCTCCTGACGGGCGTGCACGACCCGACGGAGAGCCACTTCCGGCTCCTCGAGGCGTTCGCGCCTGCCTCGCTGCTCCACCGCGCGAACTCCTATGCGGAGGAGGCAGGGTATCTCTGTCACGAGTTCGGCGACTCCTATCTTGTCCTGAGCTGACGCGGGCGACGGAAAATCATCGCACGGAAACCACGGCGAAACCCCTGTCCGCGCATCATCAACCGCGTTGCGTGTCGGGCTCGGCCGGCGCGGAGAGCCCGAGCGCAGCCGCATTCCCGGGCGCTCTCGTGACGAGAGGGCGTGTGGTAGGGCCGCCCCGCCGCCGCGGGTCGGTGGGATTCGTCCGGCGTTGCCGTCGCCTCGGAGCCATCCATGGAAGGAAATCCGGTTCGGGTCAGCTTCGTCGCGGGTTCCGCCGGGGCGTGGCGGGTCGAGAGGACGGTCCTGGTGCGAGGCGAGGAGCTGCCCGCGGCGCCGCGGCTGCAGCGCGTCGAGGGGGGCAGCTTCGTCGCGCCGCCGGAGGCGACCTGGGTGCTGGGCGGCGTGAGGAGCAATGAGCGTTATGTGGAGCTCGAGGAGAGGAGGCGTCTCGTCGCGGTCCAGGAAGACCTCGGCCGGGCGTCGAGCACGCAGGCGGCGCTGATCCCGCTCAGGAAATCGAAGGCGTGGTGGGCGCTCGCGCAGGACGAGCGGCGGGCCATCTTCGAGGCGAGGTCGCGCCATATCGAGATCGGGCTGGAGTACCTGCCGGCCGTGGCGAGGCGGCTCTACCACAGCCGGGATCTCGGCGGCCCGTTCGACTTCCTGACCTGGTTCGAGTTCGCCGAGGGCGACGCCGGCGCCTTCGACGAGCTCGTGGGCAGGCTGCGCGAGACGGAGGAGTGGTCCTACGTGGAGCGGGAGATCGAGGTGCGGTTGTCGCGCGCATAGTACGGAGTCGGCCCGCGACGGCCGACCCGCCTTTGCGAGCGTTCTCGCCTCGACTCGAGATCTGCTGCAACCCGAGCACGCCGACAGGACGAAGAAGGCGCCCAGGTCGCCCAGGGCGCTCTCTGCGCTGTCGCGATCACTCGCAGACGTGCGTCGTCGTGTTGCACGTGGCCGGCGAGGTGCAGCTCGAGTCGTCGTTGCACTCGACGCACGTGCCGGCCGCGGGCCCGCCGCCGCACACCGTCTTGCCGGGCAGGCCGTCGGCGGTGCAGTCGGTGCCCGCCGGCGCCATCGTGAAGCTCGGCATGGCCGGCGTGCCCGTGCACGCGGCGTCCGTCAAGCAGACTGTCGATGGCACCGGGACATCGGTGACGTCTTCGTCCGTCGTGGTGCCGCCGGCGCCGTTGCAGACGTGCTGCTGGCAATCGCCCAGCGTCTGCCCGGACGGCACGACCGTGCCCGCTGCGTAGCGCTGGCAGGCGCCCGCACCGTCGCAGAACCCGTTGGTCCCGCACGACGCCGCGCCGGTGTCCGGGCACTCGTTGTCCGGATCGCCTCCGGCCGCGATGTAGCCGCAGACGCCGTCGGAGCCGCCGAGCTTCTTGGCCGCGGAGCACGCCTGGCAGGCGCCGGTGCACGCCGTATCGCAGCAGACGGCATCAACGCAGCGCGCGCTGGCGCACTCGGCGTTGGTCACGCAGGACGCGCCGTCCGGCTTGGCCGCGCAGGTGCCGCCGCTGCAGAAGCCCGTGGTGCAGTCGTCCGCGACGCCGCACGTCTGCCCGACACCGCACCTGTTGCAGGCCGGAGCGCCCTGGAAGGACGCGCCGCCGCAGTCGACGTCGGTCTCGTTGCCGTTCTTGTCGGTGTCCATGCAGCTGGGCGTCGCGCACCTGCCGGCCGTGTTGCAGTAGCCGCTCACGCAGTCCGAATCGAGCGCGCACTCCAGGTCGTCAGCGCAGGGTGCGCAGCCGGAGCCGGCGTCGACGCCGCCGCAGTCGACGTCGGTCTCGCCGCCGTTCAGCGCGCCGTCGGTGCAAGACACGTCCACGCACGTGTGCGTGCCCCTCGGATCGCAGACCTGGGGCTCGGTGCAGTGGGTGTCCGCGAGGCAGCCGACGCAGGCTCCGTTGCCGTCGCAGACCTTGCCGCCGGCAGTACAGCTCGTACCGGCGGTCTTCGGTGAGCTGCCCGGAGAGCCGCCCGGGCACGTGCCGACGTTGCATTCGTCGTCGGCCGGCTTGTCCGTGTCGTCGCGGATCGACGTCGTGCCGCCGTCGCCGTCGCAGACCTGCTGCTTGCAGTCACCCGCCGTCTGGCCCGCCATCGTGGCGATACCGTCGGGCACGTTGGTCGTGCCGCAGCACCGCGCTTCGCACGTGGCCTTCACGCACTCCGTGGTCGGGGCCGGGCAGTCGGCGATCGTGTCGCACGGTGTCGCGCCGCTGGCGCACGCCATTGAGCCGCCGGTGCCGTCCGAGCCGCCGGTGCCGCCCGAGCCGCCGGTGCCGCCCGAGCCGCCAGTGCCGTCCGAGCCGCCGGTGCCGCCCGAGCCGCCAGCGCCGCCCGAGCCGCCGGTGCCGTCCGAGCCGCCGGTGCCGCCCGAGCCGCCGGTGCCTGATGACGAGCTGGCGCTGCTGCTCGTCGTCGTGCCGCCGCCGGAGCCACCGGTCCCGCCGGCGCCGCCAGCGCCGCCCGTGTCGGAGATCCGGCTGCGATCGACGGCGACGATGAGCTCGCAGCCGGTCAGGTTCACCGTGAGCGCACCCGCCGCGAGCACCAACGCAGGAAGGAATGTCGTTTTCTGGTTCATGCCAACAAGCACATTGGCCAGGGGCCAGACCTGACCAGGGGCCGAGCCTACAGCAAGAGGCCCAAGGAATCGCCGGTTTTCTCTGACGAGTCGAATCGGTGAAGTCTGGCGCCGCTCGCCGCTCGATCGCGCGTTGTCCGCGGCGCCGAGCTCCGCGTCCGGTGCGCCGTGCTGGAGGCGGCCGGCTGCCCCACAGCAGGCCATAGCGGAAGAGGACCCGGCACCCCGCGGGCATGGATCCAACGCGGGCCCGACCGCCGACCCCAGATGGGAGAGCTCGCGCCGGGCGCCCTGTTTCACCGCGCGAGGGGGACGGGCCAGATCGCGCCCTTGACCGCCGCCCGTTCATGAGTAAATAAATATTTACCTGATGTCGCGAGACGAGAAAAAGGAGACGCGGCGGGCGCTCCTCGACGCCGCCGCCGAGGAGTTCGCGCGGCATGGGCCTGACGGGGCCCGCGTGCACGCCATCGTGGGGCGCGCCGGGGTCAACGAGCGCATGATTTACCATCACTTCGGGAGCAAGGAGGGCCTCTACCGCGCGGTCCTCGAGGACCAGTGGTCCGGCCTCATCGAGGGGTGGCGGCCGGCGCTCGAGGCGTCGGCGGCGCTCGAGCCGCGCGAGGGGCTCTGGCGCGCGTTCACGATGTTCTTCCGGCTGCTCCTCTCGCGCCCGCTGTGCATGCCGCTCGCGATGCACGAGGCGATGAGCGGCTGGCGATCCGCGCCGCCCGCGACGCTCGCGATGCTGCCATCGCAGCTGCGCGATCTCTACGAGCGGGGTCAAGCTGGCGGGGTGTTCCGGCGCGATTGCGAGTTCGAGCTCCTGTATTGCACCGTCGTGGGCGCGCTGGCCGGGATCGGCATCTTCGGGCCGCGCTTCTCGGACCTCCGGGCGCGCCTCTCGTGCGATCTCGAGCTCGCCGCGCGCCTCGGCGAGCAGACCGTGAGCCTCGTGCTGGACGGCGTGACCACGCCTGGATGGGGCGGCCGCGCGGGCGCCGGAGGGGCCACGTGACGTGAGCCTCGTTCGTCCCTCATCGCGCGCAGGTCGTCGCTGAACCATCGTTGTCAATCGATCGTTGCTCGACAAGGAGAACGCGTATGAACGTCGATGTCGTCATCGTGGGCGGCGGTCCGACCGGGTTGATGCTGGCCTGCGAGCTGCGGCTGGCCGGCGTGCGCCCCGTCGTGCTGGAGCGGCTGCCCGAGCCCACGGGGCTCTCCAAGGCGCTCGGCCTCGGCGGGCGCGCCGTGGAGATCCTCGACCACAGAGGCCTCCTCGAGCGCTTCCGCGCGGAGCAGAGCGCCGCAGAAATGACGCGCTTCGTGCACTTCGGCGGGATACCGCTGGCCCTCGGCGGCGACCACGCGCGCGTCTCCAGGCGCTTCCTGAGCATCCATCAGGCGCGCATAGAGGCGCTGCTGGAAGAGCGGGCGCGCGAGCTGACGACGGAGATCCGTCGAGGTCACGAGCTCATCGCGCTGGATCAGGAAGGAGAGGGCGCGACGGTCACCGTCCGAGGCCCGGACGGCGACTACCCGCTTCGGGCGCGCTTCGTCGTGGGGTGTGACGGCGGCCGCAGCGCCGTGCGCAAGCTGGCCGGGATCGGCTTTCCTGGACTCCCACCCTCCCGGCTCCTGCGCCTCGCCGACGTCACGCTGGCCGAGGGTGCGACGGAGGACGGGCACCTCGTCCTCTCCGGCGGTCGCCGCGTTCGGTTCGGGCTCGGCGGGATCGCCCTCGTTCCCCTGGGAGCGGGCGTGTTTCGCGTGGTCACGTCGGAGCCGTATCCGCCGGACTTCGACCGGGACGCGCCGATGACACTCGACGAGCTGCAGGCCAGCGTTCGCGCGGCGCTCGGCGAGGATCTGCCCGTCCGCGAGGTGCGGTGGTTGTCTCGGTTCACCGACGCGAGCCGCCAGGCGGATACGTACCGCGCGGGCCGCGTGCTGCTCGTGGGCGACGCGGCGCACATCCATCTCCCCGCCGGCGGGCCAGGCCTCACCACCGGATTGCAAGACGCGGTCAACCTCGGCTGGAAGCTGGCCGCGGAGGTCCACGGCTGGGCGCCGCCGGGGCTCCTCGACACCTACCACGCGGAGCGGCACCCCGAGGGCAAGCGCGTGATCATGCACACCCGGGCGCAGGGCGCGCTGATGATGCGGGACGAGCGCGTCGCCGCGCTGCGCGAGCTGGTCGCCGAGCTGCTCAAGCACGAGCAGAGCCTCCGGTATGTCGTCGAGATGCTGGACGCGGCCGACGTCCGTTACGAGATGCCGGCCGAGCCCGGCGAGCAGCACCCGCTGCTCGGGCGATGGGCGCCGGATATCTCGGTGATGACGCAGAAGGGGGAGACGCGGGTCGCGCAGCTCATGCACGGGGCCAGGGGCGTGCTGCTCGACCTGACCGGCGGCGCCGCGCTCGGCGGCGTGGCGGCGCCCTGGGGCGATCGCGTGGACGTCGTGAGCGCGCGCTGCGCTGCGCAGCCGCGCCCCGCGGAGGCGCTGCTGATTCGCCCCGACGGCTATGTGGCCTGGGCGGCCGCGGCAGGTGAGCCCGAGGCCTCCGCCCACCGCCGGCTGCGCCGCGCGCTCGCCGCGTGGTTCGGCGCGGCCTGCGGCAGCTCCGCGGCGGCCTGAGCCGGCGGCGTGCAGCGCCGGCGCAAATCCGGTAGAGGGCATCACCCATGGCCGAGCCGTCCGAGACCCCTTTCGATCTGCTGGGCGGCGAGCCGGCGGTGCGCCGGCTCGTCGAGCGCTTCTACGACCTCATGGGCCGCGACGAGCCGGCGCTCGCGCGCCTCCACGTCTGCGACGAGGGCGGCCAGGTCGCCCGTGAGAGCCGCGACCGATTCGCGCTCTTCCTGATCGGCTGGCTGGGCGGGCCGCAGGACTACATCGCGGCGCACGGCCACCCGCGGCTGCGGATGCGCCACGCGCGCGTCCCGGTCGATGTGGCGATGCGCGACGCCTGGATGCGCTGCATGCGGGCGGCCATGGCGGAGCTCGACGTGCCCGCGCCGCTCCGCGCCTTCCTCGACCAGCGCTTCGCCGAGGTGGCGGACTTCATGCGGAACCGTCCGGGCTGAGCGCTGGATCGGAGCGTCGGAAATTCCGCCAGGATTGCTGACGCGCGGAGCTCGTGCGGCCGCCAGCCGCGTCACTCCGGCTTGAGCGCGGCGAGCGTGGCGCGGGTGAAGATCTCCGCGATGAGCCCGATGGCGCGCTCGTCGAGATCGAACGCGTGGTGGTGGTGCGGCGCCGCGCTCGGCCCGCCCGCGCCCACCGTGAAGAGGCAGCCCGGGACGCGGCTCGTGAACTCGGAGAAATCCTCGCTGACCGTGAGCGGGCCGGGATCCATGACCTCGGCGCGCTCCGTCGCCCGCGCGGCGGCCGTCACCAGATCCACGGGCGCCGCGGCGTTGGCCGTGACCGGGGAGCTCGACAGCACCCGGAACTCGCACGAGGCGCGCAGCGCCGAGCACACGCCCGAGGCGATCCCGTGGATACGCTCGAGCGCGTGCTCCCGGCTCGGCTGCGAGAACCAGCGCACCGTGCCCTGGAGCGCCACGCGCTCCACGACGACGTTGGGCGCGTTCCCGCCGGAGATGGCCGAGATGCTCACGACGAGCGGCTCGCCCGGCTTCGTCTCGCGCGCGACGATCGACTGGAGCGCGGTCACGACCTGCGCCGCTGTGTAGATCGGATCGACCGACATGTGCGGCAGCCCGCCGTGGCCCGCCTTCCCGACGACGGCGATCTCGAACGTGTCGATCCCCGCGAAGAACGGCCCGGGCCGCGTCGCCACCACCCCGAACGGGAAGGGCGAGATCACGTGCGCCCCGAGCGCCTGATCGACGCCGTCGAGCGCTCCCGCCTCGATCATCTGGAGCGCGCCGCCCGCGAGCTCCTCGGCCGGCTGGAAGAGGAAGCGCACCCTGCCGGCGATGCGGTCCCGGCGCGCAGCGAGCAGCGTGGCCGCGCCGAGCAGCGCGCTCACGTGGGCGTCGTGGCCGCACGCGTGCATCACGCCCGGCGTCTCGGACGGGAAATCGTGGCCGGACTGCTCCTCGACCGGGAGCGCATCCATGTCGGCGCGGAGCAGCAAGGTGCCGCCGGGGCGCTCGCCGTCGAGGTCGGCGATGACGCCCGTCCCGGCCACGCCCGTGCGCACCGACAGGCCGAGCCTGCGCAGGCGCTCCGCGACGATCTGGGACGTGCGCACCTCGGTGTAGCCGAGCTCGGGGTGCCGGTGAATGTCGCGCCGCACGGCGACGAGATCGCGGTCGAGGAGCTGCACGTCCCGGCTCAGGTCATCGGCCATGCGCGATGCTAGCACCCGCCTGGATGCGCCGCGCAGGCGTGGACGCATCGCGTAGGTGTGGACGCGTCGCGCAGGTGTGGATGCGTCACGCAGGCGTCGCTCGATCGCTTTCTGCGCCAGCGGCGCAACGATTTCGTGAATCCTCCACCCCGCATCGGGGCTTCTCCGGACGAAAGATGGAGGAGCTCATGAAACGCAATGTGGGGAACATGGATCGGGTGCTGCGTGGTCTGGGTGCGCTTGCGCTGCTGGCGTGCGCCTGGGCGGCGCCGCTGACGCTCGTGACGCGCCTCGTCGTGTTCGGTCTGTCGGGCGTGTACATGATATTCACGACGCTCTCGGGCACGTGCTTCGGGTACGCTCTGATGGGCAGATCCACATGCCCTCTCCAGCGGAGCTGAGGCGCTGAATGGAAGCATCGAGATCCCCCGATCCGGTCTTCACGGCGGCGGCGCGCGGCGATGACGGCGCGCTGGAGCTGCTCGTCCGCGCCTACCACGACCGCGTGTACCGCTTCGGGCTGCGCGCGTGCCGCGACGCCTTCGACGCCGACGATGCGGTCCAGGAGGCCTTCACCAAGCTCGCTCGCCGCCCCGAGGTGGCGCGCGATCCGGGCGTCCTCTCCTGGCTGATGACGGTGGTCCGGCATGCGTGCCTGCGCATGCTTCGCCCCTTCGCGCGGGAGCGCTCGCGGCTGGGGGACCGGGTGGACGACATCGATGCGGTGCCATCGGGCGATCTCGACCCGCAGGCAGCCTTCGAGCGCTGGCGGCTGGTCCGCGCCGTACATGAGGCGATCGCCGTGCTGGAGCGGCCCTATCGGGAGGTGCTCGTGCTGCGCGACGTCGAGGGGCTGACGGGCGAGGAGGTGTGCCAGATGCTCGGGCTCGGCGAGGCGGCCATGAAGAGCCGTCTGCACCGGGCGCGGCAGCTGGTGCGGCGGGAGGTCCTCCGGCAGGAGGGCGCGCCTTCCGCCTCATGGGTGCGGGGAGGGGAGGAGAGGAGAAACAAGCCATGTTCGTGAGCAGGAGCCTTGTGGAGCACCTCGCGCGCGGGGCGATCTGCCTCGCGGCCCTCGTGGCCTCGGTGCTCGTCGCGCGCGCTTCCCTCTGGCTGGCGATGGCGCTGTTGCCGGTCGCGCTGGTGGCGGTGGGCGGATGCCCGATGTGCTGGACGCTCGGGTTGATCCAGATGGTCAGGGCCAGGGCGCGAGGGGAGCACCTCGAAGAGCCGTGCGCCGACGGCGGATGCGCCTGGGCGCCGCCGAGCCGCCGGTGAGCTCACGCGAAGCGCTGGTCCCGAGGGCGCGCTCGGCGTATGGACACGGCCACCATGCATCGGGTGTTCATCGACGGACAGGAAGGTACGACGGGGCTCCAGATCCGCGAGCGGCTGCAGGGCCGCCGCGACCTCCAGCTGCTCGAGATCGACCCCGAGCGCCGCAAGGACCCGGCGGCGCGCCGCGCGCTGATCAACGAGGCCGATGTGCTCATCACGTGCCTGCCCGACGACGCCGCCCGCGAATCGATCGGATGGATCGAGAACCCGAGGACGCGCGTCATCGATCCGAGCACCGCGCACCGCACGGCCGAGGGGTGGGTGTACGGCTTTCCGGAGCTCCGCCCCGGCCAGCGCGAGGCCGTCCGCGGCGCGCGGCGCGTCGCCGTCCCCGGGTGCCACGCGACCGGGTTCCTCGCGCTCGTGGTGCCGCTCGTCGACCAGGGGCTCCTGCCCAGGGACGCCCGCGTGATCGCGCACTCGCTCACCGGCTACAGCGGCGGCGGGCGCAAGATGATCCAGGCCTACGAGCAGGCCGAAGGGGCGCGCCGCGAGCAGCTCCGCGGCCCGCGCCCGTACGGGCTCACCCTGCAGCACAAACACCTGCCGGAGATGCGCGCCATCGCGGGCCTCGACAGGGCGCCGCTGTTCCAGCCGGTCGTGGGCGACTTCTACAAGGGCATGCTCGTCTCGGTGCCCCTGTTCGCGGACGCCCTGGCCCGGCCGGCGACGCCCGCCGCGGTCCACGAGCTCTACACGTCCTATTACGCCGGCGAGCCGTTCATCCGGGTGATGCCGCTCGGCGGCCAGGGCGCGCTGGAGGACGGCTACCTCGGCGCGGTGGAGTGCAACGACACGAACCGGCTCGACGTGTTCGTGTTCGGCAAGCCGGACCAGATCCTGGTCGTGGCGCGCCTCGACAACCTCGGCAAAGGCGCCTCCGGCGCGGCGGTGCAGAACCTGAACCTGATGCTGGGCGCGCCGGAGGCCACCGGCCTCGACTGAGCGCCACCCGGGTCACCCGGGTCACCCGGCGCGCGTGTAGAGCCGCGGCGCCGAGCTCTCGAGGGCGGCGATCAGGCGCTCCGCGGCGTCGGTCGACGCGCGCCGGAACGCGATCCGCCAGGGCCGGCGGAGCGGGCCGGACGAGAGCCGCTTGACCAGGAGGTCGCCGCCGCCGAGATAGGCTTCCGCCACCCATTCCGAGAGGGTCGCGATCCCCATCCCGGCGCGCGCCGCGTCGACCACGGCCTCCGTGAGCGGGAAGCGCAGGAGCTCGATCTTGGGCCGCTGCCGCCCGAAGACGGCGCTCATGAACCAGCGCGCCTCGGCCGGCGTCGCGTTCGGCGTGATCAGGGGGCCCTCGCGGAGGTGGTCGCGCGTGAGCGACGCCCGCCCGGCGAGCGGGTGCGAGGTCGAGATCACGAAGACGACCTCGTCCGAGAAGAGGGGCCGCTCCACGAGCGCGCAGCCCGCCTCGCGGTCGGTCGGCAGAGACGACGTGGTGAGCAGCGCGACGTCGATGTCCCCCCGGACGAGCGCGGCGACCGGATCGTGGGTGTGCTCGACCGCGAGCACGATCTCGAGGCGGGGCAGCCTTCGCCGGAGGCTCGTCATCGCGGAGGGCAGCCAGCGGTACGCCGTGTAGCACTCGCACACGAGGCGGACGCGCGTCGTCGCGGCGACCGGCGCCGCGACCTCTCGCTCGAGCTCCCGGAGCTGCGCGAGGACGAGCCCGGCCCCCGCGATGAGCCGCTCTCCCGCGGCCGTCGGCGCGACCCCGCGCGCGGTGCGCTCGAAGAGGCGCGCGCCGACGCGGTCCTCCGCCTGGGCGAGCGCACGGCTCACGGCGGACTGCGTGATGTGCATCGCCGAGGCGGCGCCGGCCGTGCTCCCGGCGGCCGCCAGCGAGAGGACGAGCTCCAGATCGCGGATCTCGAGCCGGGGCCGCGGTCCGATCGCGGGAGGCGCAGGGGGAGACGGTATGCGTGGCACGCATAGACCCTATCACGACGATGCGTTGGACGCACAGCCCTGCGAGGCGCACCTTGGGCGCCGTCAGGAGGTTTTCATGAAGCTCTATTTCGCTCCGCTCGCATGTTCTCTCGCCACGCGCATCGCCTTCTACGAGGCCGGCGCGGAGGTCTCGTATGTGGAGGTCGACCTGAAGACGAAGCGGACCGAGGGGGGCGCCGACTACCGTGCGATCCACCCGCTCGGGTTCGTCCCCGCGCTCGAGATCGAAGGCGGCGAGATCCTCGCCGAGAACGCGGCGATCCTTCAGCTCGTGGCGGATCGGTTCCCGCAGGCGGAGCTCGCGCCGCGGGATCCGCTCGGCCGGGCGCGCCTCCAGCAGTGGCTCGGCTTCATCGGGAGCGAGCTCCACAAGGCGGTCTACATGCCGCTCCTGGACAAGACGGCCTCGGCCGAGGTCAAGGCCCATGCGCTGGCCGGGGCGCCGCGCCGCCTCGGCTGGGTGGCGGATCGGCTCGAAGGGCGGGAGTTCCTTCTCGACCGTTTCTCGGTCGCCGACGCGTACCTCTTCGCGGTGCTCAACTGGTCCGTTGTCACGCCGATCGACCTGAAGTCCTGGCCGGCGCTCGCCGCGTACCATGCGCGCCTCCACGGACGTCCGAGCGTGGCGCGCGCCTTCGCCGAGGAGCGGGAGGGCTACTTCCGGGAGCAAGCGCGGCACGCGAAGGCCGCCGAGGCGGCCTTCGCGCCGGCGCCGAGCATCTGACTGGCCAATGGCCGCATGGCCGGCCAATGGCCGCATGGCCGGCCAACGGCCGCATGGCCGATGGACGCGCGACGTCATGGAGCCCTCACGAATCCAGCTTTTCACGCGCGATCGGCTCTGATACGACAGTCATCATGAGACACTTGCGACAACTCTTCGTATGTTCGGTCCTGGCCATTGCTGCGATCCCGGTCGGCTGCACGGCGGACGCGCCGGATGACGCCGAGCAGGAGTCCGAGGTCGGCTCGCTCAGCCTGGCCCTCGTCGGGAACAGCTCCTCGGGCGCGACGTACCGCCTGTCCCAAGCGTGGTTCGATATCTACGGCCTGACGGCGCGGACCATCTACGGAGGTGGCGACACGCCGGCGCTCACGGAGGTGCTGCCGGTCGGCCCCTATGACGTGATGCTCCGGCCGGGCTGGGTCCTCGAGCGGTGGACCGGCGGCGGTTACCAGCCCGTCTCGGCGTCCCTCACGTCGGCGAACCCGACGTGGGTCTACATCGGCGAAGGTGCGACGTCGACGGTGGCGTTCCAGTTCCGGGCCGATGGCGACGTCGTTTCGGTCGGGCACGGGAGGCTCGACATCGTCATCGGGGTCGACGACACGACGCCGCTGCGCGAGGACACCGATGTGGCGTGCAGCAACGGTTACGACGATGATGGCGATGGCCGCCCTGATTGCTCCGATCCGGACTGCCAGTGGATGCCTTTCTGCGGGCCGGTGGGCGAAGACACCGATTGGGAGTGCAGCAACGGCTACGACGACGACATGGACGGCCTCGCGGACTGCTCCGATCCGGACTGCCAGGGGTATCCGTTCTGCGCGCCGGTGCGAGAGGACACCGATTGGGCCTGCAGCAACGGCGCCGATGACGACATGGACGGCCTCGCGGATTGCGCCGATCCGGACTGCCAGTGGTATTCGTTCTGCTCGCCGTGGCGCGAGGACACCGATGCGGCGTGCAGCAACGGCTACGACGACGACGGGGACGGCCTCGCGGATTGCGCCGATCCGGAGTGCCAGTGGATGCCGTACTGCATGCCGGTGCGCGAGGACACCGACTGGACATGCAGCAACGGCGCCGACGACGACGGGGACGGTTTCGTGGATTGCTCCGATGCGGACTGCCAGTCGCAGCCGTACTGCATGTCGTGGCGCGAGGACACCGATTGGGCCTGCAGCAACGGCTCCGATGACGATGCGGACGGTCTCACGGATTGCTCCGATCCGGACTGCGGGTGGTTGCCCGTCTGCGCGATGCCGGGCCTCGTCATCGAGGACTTCGAGGACGGCGATTTCCTCTTCTCCGCGCCGTACGCGGGCAGCGCCCCGCCGTTCACGGGGCCGTGGGTGACGTACGACGACGGGACCGTCCCGCCGGTCAACCTGTTCTCCGTTCCGGGGCCTTTCAGCTCGACGGCGCTCGCGGCGCACTCCCCTGGGGTGCCGTCCGCGTCGGGCGCTGGCGTGACGCTGTCCTTCGATATGTGGCCCGTCGATGTGTCGTCGTTCCAGGGCATCCGCTTCCACATCCGTGGCCAGGGCACGCAGGTTCGCTTCGACGTCGGCACGCTCCTCACGACGCCTGAGGGCGGGCTCTGCTCGGCTTGCTACGACAGCCACGGTATCGACCTCTGGGTCGGCACGGAGTGGGTCACCGTGGAGCTGCGCTGGTGGGATCTGATTCAGCAGGGGTGGGGCACGCTGGTGCCGTTCGAGCCGTGGAGCGTCATGAACCTGAACTGGCGCACGCCCGTGGGACAGCCGCTGCGCATCGAGATCGACGACGTCCAGCTGTTCTGAGCTCGGTCGCCCAGGGAGCAGCGCCAGCGCCGGCGCTGCTCCCGGGCGCCTCGTCCTCCGCTGTCGTGTCAGGCGACGTCGCGGGGGGGCGGCGGCCCTCTTCCTCCGCGAGGGGGACCATCCAGCTCTCCCATACACAGCCGTGCACCTCGGCCAGCCCGTGCACCGGGTCACCGGCCAGCGCGCGCCTGACCGCGCCCCTGGCCTCGCCGTAGAGGTCAAAGATGTTCGCGCCGACGAGCTGTCCAGGTTGATGGCCGGCGGCCTCCAGCCCCTTGCCTTCATGGTAGAGATACGTTCCGTCGGTGTCGACGGCCCACATTGCTATCGGAAGCGCGTTGATCAAGGCGCGGAGCATCCTGTCCCGTGCCCTCAGCTCGGTCAGCTCGTCGAGCGCGCCGTCGCCTCCGGCGACGAACAGCATCTCCGTGGAGTGTGCGATAAATGCATCCAGCGAGCTCAGTGCTCCGTTTGCGTCAGCCATCGTATTCCCCTCCGCAACCGGACAGGCATACCGGGATTGCGCGTCACAAGGTAGATCGATGACCGCACGCGAATAGTAGGGGGCAATCCGCGACGCACACGAAGGCATGGCCTTACTCCGATCGTCGGAGCGCACGAGGGGGACATACCGCCTCGGGCGACGCTCGCCGCGTGATCTCCGGCGATCCGTACGACCGGTACGTACCGGTTCGTCCGCGCCGGAGCGGCTCAGCCGCTGGCGCTGGCGCCGGCTTCGCGGTTAGGAATGCCGAGCAGATAGAGCTTCTTCGCTCTCCCGCCGATCACGCCCTTCTCCCATCTGTACTCTTCGTCCCGGAGCCCGCTCAACAGCTCATCGAGGTCATCGAGCGTGTAGGTCCTCGCGTTCGAGACCGCCCCGTCCCACGCGAAGCACAGCGGGATGATCGGCACGATATAGGTGAAGACGAGCTGCCGCACGGTCATGGGCCTCGCCAGGGGCGTGATGAGGAGGCACATCACGAAGTTGATCGGGAGAGCGAGCCATCCGAGGAGCAGCGGATGACTGTTGTCGCTGATCTCGAAGATACAGATGGGCTGCCTGCTCCTCTGGACCGACTCCAGTATCTTCCTCGCGTCGTCCGGCCTCATGTGATGAAAGCTGCTGACCATGGTTCGGAGACCCGGGAGACCCGCGACGCCCGTGGAACCAGCTATCTCGCCGTCGATCTTCGTGGCGTCCACCGGGCTCGTCCGGTAGGATACGTTGCTCCCTTCCTGGTTGTTGATGAGCTCCGCCGCTTCCATGCTCGGGTACAGGTCCGTGAGCGTCAGCTGGATGCCCTCGAGCCCGGGCTTCTCCCGCAGGATCCGCACGACGTCGATCATCGGCCCGCCGCTCCCGGAGCAGAGGTCGACGATGTTCGATGTGTTCGACTCCTTCAATGCTCTGGCGATCAGCTCGACCAGCGCCTCGCGCGTGCCCAGCGCCCTGTGCATGACCACGATGAGGCGTGTCATGCAGGCCCGTAGCCACCCAGGAAACCAGCTGAAATCCTCGATCTCGAACAGGTGTATGCGCTTCATTCGCTCCTCGGGGTCGTGCGGCCTCACCGCGCGCGGCAGCGCGGGTCGAGCGCTGGCTCCGGCGGGCGGCCGGTCGTCTCTCCGGCTGCCCGCTCGGAACGAGACTATTCAATTTTGCTCTGCGGCGCGATGGCATGGAGGTGCGGCGTGAAGCGCATGATCTTCGAGATGGAGACCGCGGACCCGGATGATTTCATGACGCTGCTCTGGCTCGCCGATCACCCCGACGTCGAGCTGCTCGGCGTGCTCGTCACGCCCGGCTCCGAGGATCAGTGCCGGCTGATCCGCTGGGGGCTGGATCGCTGCGGGCGGGCGGAGGTCCCGATCGGCGCGCTGCACGGCCCCGAGTGGTGGGCGACGAGCGAGGGCAAGAAGGCGCGGGTCTCCGGCTTCCACCAGGCGTGCTACGGCCCCGGCATCCTGGAGCACCCGGCCGGCGAGGTCGCGGGCGGCCCCGCGCTGCTCGCCGAGCTGCTCCGCGAGCCGGACGCCACGGTGCTCGTCGGGGCCGCGCCCAAGAACATCGGCAAGGCGTTCAAGGACGTCCCCGGGCTCCGGCTCGCTCGGTGGGTCCAGCAAGGCGGCTTCGCGGGCGACAACCTGGTCGCCGAGCCGCTCGAAAAGTTCCGCGGGCGCCTCACCTGCCCGAGCTTTAACCCCGGCGGCGCGCCCCGGGAGACGCTCGCGCTGCTCGCCTCACCGCAGATCGGAGAGCGCAGGTTCGTCTCGAAGAACGTATGTCACGGGGTCGTCTACACCGAGGCCATGCGCGAGGCGCTGAGCCGCCGGGTCTCCGGGCGATCGCCGCGGAGCGGCCTGACGAGGATGATCGGCGCGCTCGATCGGTACCTGGCAGACAAGGGCGTGGGCAAGGCGATGCACGATCTCGTGGCGGCCGCCTGCGCGCTCGACGAGCGCGTCTGCGACTTCGTCGAGGTCGAGATCTACCGCGAGAAGGGCGAGTGGGGGGCGCGCGCCATGGAGGGCACGAACACGCGGATCTCGGTCGGGTTCCACGAGGAGCGCTTCCTCGACGTGCTCGCGCGCTGAGCCGCCGGCGGAGCCCACCTCACCGGGCTGCGCAGGTCGTGCGGAGGGCGCGCGCCCTGTCGATGCACGCGGCGAGGGCGTCCTCGGGCGGCTCGTCCGGGCACGCGGCCTCGAAGGCGCGGATGGCGTCGCGGAGGCCCCCCGCGCCGCCGGCGCCGAGATCGAGCTTGTGCTTGCGATCCTCGTCGTCGTCGCCGCCGACGAGCAGGAGCGTCCCGACGACCGCCCCCACGACGACGACGCCCGTGACGACGCCCGCCACGATCACGCCCGTCTTGCCCTCCACGTCCGGCGGCTCCGCGTCCGGGAGCGACGGCGTGCCCGCCGGGATCTGCGGGGCCTCGAGGCCCGCGGCGAGCGCGGTGGTGGCGATGCCGCCCGCGAGCCCCAGGCCGCCGATGACGAGGCTCGACAGCGTGAGCGCGCTCGGCCCCGCGTCCGCGCGCGCGCTCACGCTGGCGGAGAGGCGCACCTGCGCCGCGTTGCACGCGGCGTAAGCGTCGAGGCGGTGGATCTCGAGCGATGCGCGGGGCGCGGTCTCTGGCGGCAGCTTCGCGGCGAGGATGATGTCGTCCGCGGATCGCCGGAACGTGAGCGGTGCGAGCGGCTCGGGGGCGGCCGCGGGCGGCGTGGAGGCCTTGCCGCAGCCGGCCAGTCCACACGCGATGAGCAAGAGCGTCGTGCAGGAGAGGGCATGATCGCGCCTTTGGGTCATACAGCCACGCTACGCCGAACGAGCGCGGTTTCGTCGAGTGAAATTGGCCTCGTCGCGGATCGGAACGACCGCCGGCGAGCGGGCTGAGCCTGGATGACAACGTGGTGTGGCCGACGCGCCGAGGAGCGGAAGGTGCGATATGCGCAGGCCTGTTGGCCGTCCCGAACGTGACCTCCACCGCGTGTGTTAAGATACCCTCCCTGGCGGGCGGCCTCGCGTTCTGCGGGAAGAGGGCCGGTCTCGGCGAGGGTCTTCGCAGGATGGGATTCGAGCAGGCATTGCGCGAGGTCAGGAGATGAGCACGGCCGATCGCCGGCGGCCGGCGGATGTCCTCGAGGCGCTCCTCCGGGAGCCGCAGCGTCGCGCGCTCTGGCAGGCGTCGGCCAGAGCGCTGATGCCGCTCCACCGCGGTCCGGCGCCGGCCGAGCTCTCGGCCGATCTTCTGGTGCGGGTCCTCGCCCTGCGACGTCCTGCGGAGGGGTACGACGAGAAGCTCCATGCACGTCTGGACGTCGCGCACCTGCGCGGCCACGTGGCGCGCACGCTCGGGAGGATGGGTCGTCGGGCCGCCGTCGCGGTACCGGTGCTCGTCGAGACGCTGCGTGAGCCGCTCGGGGAGCGGTGCTCGCCCATGTGCTGCTCGGCCTCGTCGGTGCGTCACGAGCAGATCCTCGCCCGGGTCAGCGTGCTCGATGCGCTGCGCCGGCTGGGCCCGCAGGCGGGGAGGAGCGTGCCGGCCGACGTCGTGGCGGAGCTCCTCGCGCCGGCGTCCCGCAGGATCGCTCTGAGCGCGGCCGAGCTCCTCGCGCGACATCCGGAGAGCGCGCTTCACCACGGCGCGGCGCTGCTCGCGGCGCTCGAGCATCCGTACGCGCCCGTGGTCGAGGCGGCCGCGCGCGGGCTCTCGCGGGCGGCCCCGAGCGCCGCGCGCGAGGCGGTGCGTCCCCTGACGACGCTGCTCCGGCACGAGCAGGGCGGCGTGCGGCGCGCCGCGATCCGGGCGCTCGTCGCGATGCGCCCGGGCGCGAGGGGAAGCGAGATCGCGCGGGCGGAGGAGCGCTTCGCGTGGCTCGCCGAGCGCGATCCGGACGCCGCGGTCCGGGCGGTGGCCCGCCGGGCTCTCAGGCCCAGCCTACGCGCCCGGCTCCCTCTGGCCCCTTGATGGCTGGCGGGGGGCGCCGGCCGATCACGGGGTGAATGCCCGCAGCAGCCGATCGCGCTGCGCTTGCAAATAGCGGATGTCCTCTTCGTACAGCGCAGGGTGCCCGGCCGCGATGTGCGCCTGGGACGCGACGTCGCCGGCCGCGGCCCGCGCGCGCATGGAGGCGAGCAGCGCCGCGAGCCGGTCGGCCACGGTGTCGAGCAACAGGGGCCCTGGCGGGTAGCCATAAGCGCGGCAGAACCGAGCTGCGCGCAGCGCCTGGTCCTCGGGGCTGCCGGCGCTGTCCGGGTTGCTCGGCGCGTGCAGCGGCGCGAAACGGTAGACGGCGTACGCCACGTCCCACACGCGCGGGCCCGGATGAGCGGTGTCGAAATCGATGATGCCGACGACCCGGCCGCCGCGGACGACACAGTTGTAGGGCGCGAGGTCGCCGTGACAGATCACCTCGGCCGGTGGGCGGGGCGGGAGCTGCCACCGGTCGTCCGGTCCTGACACGAACGTCGCGCTCGCGTCGTGGAACCGGCGCAGCAGGGTGGCGGCGGACGCGAGGAGCTCGGGCGTGCGCAGCTCGGCCGGGAGTGGGTTGTGCACCTCGCCATCGAGGTACGACAGCACCTCGTTCCCCTCGTCGTCGCGCCCGAGCGGCTCCGGCGCCGCGTCGAAGCCCGCCGCCCGGAGGTGCCGCAGGAGCCGGTGGATGGCAGGCGTGGCCGCCGTCGCGGGCCGGTGGACCCTGTCGCCGCGCCGGCGCACGGTGTTGACGCCGCCCTTGAATACCTGCTCATCGACCATGCAAAGCCCTCTCCGCCGGGGCGCCAGCGCCGCGGTGGCGGAGTCGGCCCCTGTTTCGTCGCTGGTTGCCGAGGAGCGGGTCTCCCCTAACGCGCCTCGACCGCCTCGGCGCGCTACGGCCGGAGGAGGAGCTCCTCGAGGACGGTGGTCAGCTCGTCGACCCTCACCGGCTTGGTCAGGTACCGATAGAACCCGGCCTGCTCGGCGCGGCGGGTATCGCGGGCCATCGCCGCCGCGCTGAGCGCGATCACGGGGATGTCGCGCGTCTCAGGCCACTCCTCGAGCTTGCGCATGGCCTCGTAGCCGCTCATCCCGGGGAGGTTGATATCCATGATGACGACCTCGGGCTGCCGCGAGCGCGCGAGCTCGATGCCGATCTCGGCGTTCGGCGCGGTGATCAGGTGAACGCGCTCGAACTCGGAGATGAGCTCCTCCATGAACGCGATGTTCGACGGGTTGTCTTCGACGTACAGGACCGAATGGCGGACGCCGCCGGGCCCGGCGAGCGGCGACGCCTCCAGGCGCGCATCCGCCTGCGCCGGGGCGGCGACCGCCGGCGGCTCCTGGTGCGCCGGGAGCTCGATCCAGAACTCGGACCCTTCGCCCGGTATGCTGGCGAAGCCGACGCCGCCGCCCATGAGCTCCGCCAGCCGCTTCGTGATGGCGAGGCCGATCCCGGTCCCCTCGATCGGCCCCGTCTCCTGGCCTGCGCGCTGGAAGGGCTGGAAGATCTTCGCGTGCTGCTCCTGGGGGATGCCGATGCCGTTGTCGATCACGCAGATCTTCACGACCCCGTCCTCGGGCATCGACACCGCGATCGTGGCGCGGCCCCCCCTGCGGCCGTACTTGATCGCGTTCGAGCCGTAGTTCATGAGGATCTGCGCGAAGCGCGTGCGATCCGCCGTGATCTTCGGGAGCTCCGCGGGGAGGGGCGCGAGCGCGATCTCGATCCCGGCGCGCTGGGCCATCGGGTCGAGCGTCGTCTTCACCTCGATCAGCACCTCGGGGACGTTCACCGGCTCGATCGACACCGTGACGCGGCCCGCCTCGATGCGCGAGAGATCCAGGATGTCGTCGATGAGCTTGAGCAGGTGCTCGCCGCCCTTGAGGACGTGCTCTATCCGCTCCTTCTGGCGATCGGTGAGCGGCGTCTTCCTGTCGCGGTGCAAGAGCTGCGCGAAGCCGAGGATCGCGTTGAGCGGCGTGCGGAGCTCGTGGCTCATCGAGGCGAGGAACTCGCTCTTCGCGGAGCTCGCGGCCTCGGCGATGCCCCGCGCCTTGCGCAGCTCCTCCTCGCGATGCACGTCGCCGGTCATGTCCCAGAGGGTGCACACCGTCCCGCCCTCGGCCGTGCGTCGCTCGGTCGCGCGCAGGCTGCGCCCGTCGCTCGTGCAGAGATCCAGCGTGCCATCCGGCTCCGCGTGGTAGGCGAGCATCCTCTCGCGGAAGGCGGCCGGCGGCTCGCCGCCGAGGGCGAACAGCCCCGCGGCGAGGCTCTCGCCGACGATCTCGTCATAGCTCCGCCCGATCATGGGGCCGCTCACCCGCGCGCCGAGCCAGTGCCGGTAGACGCTGTTGCAGAGCGCGAGCCGATCCTGTGCGTCGAACACGGCGAACGCGCCCTGGAAGCTCTCGACCGCGCTCCGCAGGAGGTCGCTCGTGCGCTGCGCCACGGCCTCCAGGCGCTTTCGGTCGCTGATGTCGCGGATGGCGCTCGAGAAGAGCGTGCCCCCCTCGGTCGCCAGCGGGCTGAGGCTGATCTCGACCGGGAACTCGCTGCCGTCCCTCCGGCGGCCGAACAGCTCCAGCCCCGACCCCATGGGGCGCGCCCTGGGCGCGGCGATGAACGTCGAGCGGTTCGCGACATGAGACCGCTGGAATCGCTCCGGGAGCAGGATCTCGATCGCCTGCCCGATGAGCCCGCCGCGCGTGTAACCGAACATCCGCTCGGTCTGGACGTTGACGAACACGATACGTCCGTGCTCGTCGACGACCACCATGGCGTCGGGCGCCGCGTCGATGAGCATGCGGAACGTGCTGTCGTCGAGCTGGCGAGCGGAAGGCCCATGGGGCGCCTGCTCGGGTGCTGACAGGCGTTCGACGGAGGAGATCTCATGTGTCATCGGGGAGCCTCACACAGAACACGGCGCCAGGGGCGTTGTCCTCGATCCGGATGTCGCCGCCGTGCGCCTCGACGGCCATCTTGCAGAACGCGAGCCCCAGGCCGCGGCCGGCGCGATGGAGGGCCGGAGCGTCGCCTCCGAGCTGGACGAAGCGATCGAACACCTGCGCGCGCATCTCGGCGGGGATGCCCGGCCCCGCGTCCGCGACGCGGATCTCCACGTGAGCGCCGCGCTTCGCGGCGCCCACGGTCACCGCGGTCCCGGCCGGGGCGTGGAGGATCGCGTTCTCGAGGAGGTTCTCGAGCGTGCGGCGGAGCAGGTCCGGGTCGGCCCTGACGGCGGGCACCTCGACGGTCTCGCGCAGCGAGAGCGACCGGGAGCTCGCGCGCAGGTCGAGCGCGGCGAACACCTCGAGGACGAGCGCTCGGAGATCGACGCTCGCTCGCTCGGGGGCGAGCCTCCCCTCCTCGCTCTTGCTGATGTCGAGCAGGTTGTAGATGAGCCGCAGCAGGGCCCGCGCCTGGTCGCGGACGTGCCGCGCGGAGTCGCGCGCCTGCTCCGAGAGCGCGCGGTCCCGGAGCAGGAACTGCGCGTGCAGGTCCATGCTGCTCACCGGGTTCTTCAGATCGTGCACGACGAACGCCATGAGCCGCTCCTTCTGGAGCTGGAGGCGCATCAGCGCGTCGCGCTGCTGCCGGACGAGCTCGACGTGCTCGCGCAGCTCCGCGCCGAGCCGGCGCAGCCTCAGGGCGGCCTGGACCCGCACGAGCAGCTCCGACGGGCGGATCGGCTTCGTCAGGAAGTCGTCGCCGCCGGCGCGCAGCGCGCTGTCGAACGTGTCGACGTCGCGGAGCGCCGTCAAGAAGACGATCGGCGTGCTCGCGCCCTCGGGCAGGCCGCGGATCCGGGAGCACACGGCGAACCCGTCCATCCCCGGCATCCGCACGTCGAGCAGCACGCAATCGGGCTTGTGGAGCTCGAACTGCTGGATCCCCTCCTCGCCCGTGACGGCGAGCACGACCTCGTAGCCGTCGTCCTCGAGCGTGGCCTGGGCCAGGGCGCGGTTCTGCTCGTTGTCATCGACGACAAGCACCCTCGATCTCGGGTCTTGCTGCTCCATCTGCCTCGGCCTCGCGGGCGAGGTTACACGACGGTCATCGGCCCTACCACAGCGTTTGGGGCTGGGCTCATCCGCTGGACGGCGCCGTGAGCGCGCCTCGGCCGGCGCGCCGCCTCATTTCTCGTGAGGACCTCGACACCGGTCCAGCCGGCGGGAGCGCCGTTGGCCATGAGATGAGCGATGCGTTGCTGATAGAGGAGGCTGCCATGAACGTAATTCGTCGCCACGAGAACAAGCCGGCTCTGTCGGGAGCCTCTCTGGACTCAAACCCCTGGAGCCTCATGCGGTCGATGCTGGAGTGGGATCCGTTCTGCGAGACGGTGCCGATGTTCTCGCGATCGGCGCGCGAGGCCCTGTCCCCTCCCGACTTCGACGTGAAAGAGAGCGGGAACGCATCCGTCTTCAAGGCAGACCTGCCGGGCATGCAGGAGAAGGATGTCGACGTGTCGTTCACGGGCAACCGCCTCACCGTGAGCGGGGAGCGCGAGGCGGAGAGACGCGAGGAGAAGGAGAGGTATTCCTCGTTCGAGCGCTCCCATGGCGCCTTCAGCCGGAGCTTCACCCTGCCCGCGGGCGTCGACGTCGAGAGGGCGACGGCCGCGCTGAAGCACGGGGTTCTCACCGTCACCGTGCCCGAGACGCCGGAGGCGCGACCGAGGAAGATCCCGGTGCAGGGCCCTGCGCCGACCGCTGGAAGAGAGCAGGGAACGAAGGCGTCCTGAACCGACCATGAGATGAGCCCGGCGCGCTGGATGGTTGAATTTCGGTTGTGATCCGATCAACGGACGACGGTCCTGGTACGCATCGCGCGCAGCCAGAGCGCCGCGAGGAGCGCGCACAGCCACGCGACGCCGTAAGCGATCGCCGGGGACGTCCGCGCGAGCCCCACGTGCAGCGCCACGAAGAAGGAGGTGAAACCGAGCAGGCCGCGCAAGAAGCCCGCGAGCAAGGCCACCGTGGCGGGGGCGCCGTGCCTGGGCAGGGTGAAGCACGGCAGGACGTTGCCCGTGATCGGGATCGCGATCAGCAGCCCGCTGAAGCCCGCCGGCGCGGCGCCGGCGCTGCGCACGATGCACCAGGCCATGACCATCGCCGCGACCACGCGACAGGCGAGCTCTACGCGAGGAATGGTCACCGCGGCGGGCGGCTCGCGCAGGCGTGGCAAGGCGAGCGCGCCCAGGGCGGGCGACGCAAGCGCCGCGGCGCACGCGAGCGGCGGGGGCAGCCGCAGCGCGAGAAGCGCCGCGCTCACCGACAGGAAGGCCGCGTTGGCCGCAAAAAGCGCCACGCCCCAGCGCCGCCCCCGCCGCGCGCACCAGGCGAAGGTGAGCACATGAACGATCGTGGCCGGGACGCACACCAGCGTCGCGAGCGCGATCGCGCTCGCCTGGGCGGGCGCCTCCTGCAGCAGCACGAAGCCCATGATCGGGCCCACGATCATGGGCAGCCCGGCGAGCGTGCCGCCCACCGCGTGGCCGAAGCGGCGCGCCGCCAGCGAGGAGAGCAGCACCGACGCGCCCACCAGCGCGAGCTTCAGCAGCACGAAGGCCCGCGCCTCCATCGATCGCGCCGCACGACACGCATGGCTCGCGGGGCCCTGTAGGGCCACACCCCGTGTAAGACAATGCCAGAGGCTCTCCTGCTCGGCGCCTCGAGGTGGTCAGACCTCCGGCGCGCGCCTCGCGCCCCGCGGGGCCGCGAGGCCGGGCCTCGACGCGGCGCCGAAGCGACGCTTCGCGCTGCGCCCGCCCGCCGGAGGCCGGAGGCCGGAGGCCGGAGCGGAGACAGCGCGCCCGCCGGTTTGCGACGCTCGGGGGCTCTGGGCTGCGACGGGCTCCCCGTGTACGCTCTCCGTGGCTTTCTCATGTCGACATGCCCTACGTGCCGAACCGAGCATGCGGACGGCGTCGCTGCCTGCGCGACGAACGCCGAGACGCTCGCTGCGGAGCCCGCGCCGCCTGGCGCCGATCCGGAGCTCGCGCCGGGAACGCCGGTCGGCGAGTACCGCGTCGAGGCCAAGATCGGGGCAGGGGGCTTCGGCACGGTCTACCGCGCGATCCACCCCGTCATCGGCAAGGCGGCGGCCATCAAGGTCCTGAGCCGCCAGTGCTCCGCGAACCCGCAGCTCGTCTCCCGCTTCGTCGCGGAGGCGCGGGCCGTGAACCAGATCAGGCACCGCAACATCATCGACATCTTCTCGTTCGGCGCCCTCGAGGACGGCCGTCACTACTACGTGATGGAGCTGCTCGAGGGGATGACCCTCGACGCCTACCGCCGCAAGCGCGGGCGCCTCCCGCCCGCCGAGGCGCTGCCCATCCTCGTCAAGATCGCGCGCGCGCTCGACGCGGCGCACGCGGCGGGCATCGCGCACCGCGACCTCAAGCCCGAGAACGTGTTCCTGGTCTTCGACGAGGACGGCGCGATCTTCCCGAAGCTGCTCGACTTCGGCATCGCCAAGCTGCTCGGCGAGTCCTCGAGCACCGTGCACAAGACGCGGACGGGGCACCTGATCGGGACGCCGCTCTACATGTCCCCCGAGCAGTGCCGCGGCAAGAACGTCGATCACCGGACGGACATCTACTCGTTCGGGATCCTCGCGCACGAGCTGCTCGCCGGCGCGCCGCCGTTCGACGGCGAGAACGCGTTCGACCTCCTGATCAAGCACACGTCGGAGGCGGCGCCCCCCGTGTCGACCGTGGCGACGCACCTCTCGCCGGCGCTCGACGCGCCGCTCCTGCGGATGCTCGAGAAGGACCCCGCGAGCCGCCCGGCGTCGCTGCTCGAGGCGACCGCGGCGCTCGTGGAGGCCGCGCGCGGCGCGGGGTACGAGCTGCCCGGCGGCCTCCTGCGGGCGAGCGACGCCGCCGTCGGGCGAGACGCCGCCGCGCGGCGCCGCGCGCGCGGCGCGGCCGTGGAGGCGCTGGACGCTGGGCTCGCGCCGACGCAGAGCGGCTCCGCCGCGGAAGCGAGCTCGGGGCTGCACGGGAACGAGACGTTGCTCCAGGGATCGCTGCCGAGCAGCCTGGAGAGCACGCCGGCCACGGCGTCGCGGCGGAGGGCGGCGCTCGCGGCGGTCGCCATCCTCGGCGTCGCCGCGGCCGCGGCGCTCACGCTGCACCTCGGGCACATGCACCTCGGGCACGGCGAGCCGGCGGCCGACGCCCCGCGCGCGCCCGCGTCGGCCGCGGCGACGCCGAGGACGGAGGCCGCGCTTGTCGCGCCGGTCCTGCCGGCTTCCGCCGCCGCCGCTGCCACGCCGGAGTCGGCCGCGCCGTCGCCGCCGCTGGAGGCGACCGCCGCAGCCGCGGCGAGCGCCGACGCGGGGTCGCCCGACGTCGAGCTCAGGATCCAGGCGACGCCGAAGGAGCTCGAGGTGTGGAGCGAAGGCAAGCTCGTCGGCAAGGCGCCGGGGCCGCTGCGCCTGCCGCGCGGGCGCGCCGTGACGCTCACCTTCAAGGCGCCCGGGTACCAGGAGCAGGCGCGAGAGGTCCCGGCCGAGGCGGACGGCGCGATCGCCGTGTCGTTGAAGAGGGCGGCGCCGACCGCGAGGGGCGCCGTCAGGAAGGGCGACCTGGAAAACCCGTTCCAGTGAGCATGCGCGCGCGGTCCGGCTTCAGGCGATACGTGCGGGTGATCGGGGGGGCCGCGGCGCTGCTCGTCGCGGCCGCCGGCTCCGCCGGGTGCGTGGAGCTCGGCGAGATCTCCCCGGGCGTGTGCGGCAACGGCGTCATCGAGCCGTCGCGCAACGAGGACTGCGACTGCTTCGAGGCGCGCGAGCCCTGCGAGGTGAAGACGCAGGATGCGCAGGGCGCGACCTCGACGAGCTGGTGCAACCCGCGCGGAAGCGAGAACGAGTGCCGCTTCGTGTGCAACGACGTGGACGCCGCGTGCCCGAGCGGGTGGGGCTGCGGGGTCGACGGCGTGTGCCGCGTCTCCACGGGTAATTTCAAGCCGCTCGGCGCCGCGCTGCCGCTCGGCGCGCAGCGGCTGATCACGGGTGATCTCGACGGCGACGGCCGCGGCGACCTCGTGGGCGTCGGCTCGACGAGCCTCGAGGCGCTCTATTTCGATGCGAACAGCACGGTGGGGACCCAGGTGTCGATCCCCTCTGCAGGGGACACGCCCGCGCTCGCGCGCCTCACCGACGACCAGACGACGGACATCGCGCTCAGCGTGGGGCCCGGCGTGGCGATCCTGAGCGGCGAGCCGGGCCGCACGTTCGCGCCGGTCCCCGTGCTCGCGTCGGTGTTTCGCCTGGGTTCGCTGCTCGGCGCGGCGTCCGAGACGACGATCCTCCGCGGCGCGCGGCTCTTGCCCGTCGGCAGCACGCGCGAGGACGGACAGACGTGGGTCGCCCTGGTCGTCGGGACCGACACGCGTGGGGCGGCGCCGGAGGATGTCATCGCCGTCGTGCAGGGGTCGGAGAGCGGCCGGCTGTCGTTCATCGATCGGCAGCGCGGGCTGCGCGACGTCGCCGGTCCGCTCGTGAGCGCGGAGCTCGGCGGCGGCCCGCTCCACGAGGTGGTCGTCGCCCTCGCGGACGACTCGGCCGTGCACATCTACTCGCCGGACGACGGCGCGCACACCGCGGTGGAGCTCCCGGCGGGCGCGCGGATCGCGGGCGCGGCCTTCCTCCGGGACGTGAACGGCGACGAGGTCCTCGATCTGCTCGTGGGCGCCACGTGCGCGCGGCCCGATCCCCGCTTGCCCGCGGGCGCGCCTTGCTACGAGCTCGACGTCGCCGAGGGCGCGGGCGGCGGCGCGTTCGGCGGCATGGCGCCGTACGGCGATCTCTCGTACCCGGCGGGCGACATGAGCTCCGGGCGCTTGCCCGGCTTCGGGGCCCCCGTCGCGATCGGCGATCTCAACGGCGACGGGGTGATCGACATCGTGGACCCCGACGCCGTGAGGCTCGGAAAGGCCCGGCCGTCTCCGCCCTACCAGGTCGAGTTCGACCGGCTCGCGCCGGCGAACGGCCGGCGCTGGACCAGCGCGGTGATCGCAGACCTGACCGGCAACGGCGCGCCCGACGTCATCGCCGGCTCCGCCGACGCGACGGATCTGACGTTCTTCAACGGCGTCCCCGGCGCGCAGGCCTCCGATTTCAAGCTCAACGAGCTCAAGATCCCGACGCTGGGCAACGTCTCGAGCTTCGTCGTGGGCGACTTCGACGGCGATCTCCTGCCGGACCTCTCGTTCGCCGAGAGCGCCGGGAGCTCGCTGTCGAGCGCGGACCACCCGACGCTGGCCGTCTGCTTCGGCCGGTACATGAAGGCGCCGGAGCCGCCGGTGCGGCTCGGCGCCTTCGAGGGGCTCCTCGACATCGCGGCGGTGCGGCTCCCCAAGCCCGACGACGCCGTGGACGACATCAGCGTGCTCTTCTCGCACGGCGGCGACGTCGCGTTCAGCCTCATCGAGGGCAGCAGCTCGCGGTCGCTGCTGCCGCCGTTGCCGCTCGTCCGCTCGGGCGACGCGCGGCAGGCAGGCGAGCTGCGCGCCGTGAGGAGCATCGCCGGCCGCTTCGCGGGCGATCGTGCGGAGGTCGCCTCGCTGACGATCGCTCCTCCGAGCCCTGGCTCCTCCCGGGGCTCGGCCGAGCTCTGGCTCTTGCCGGCGGTCGACTCGGGCGTCATCGCCATGGTCGACGAGGTCAAGCACCGCGTCTCGCTCCCCGCGGAGCTCGTTCCCTCCCGGGAGCCCGCGTGGGCGCTGGATGGGGTCGCCGTCGATCTCGACGGCGATGGAACCGATGAGCTCGTCCTCTCGCTGCCGATCGAGGTCGCGGCAGAGGACGCGGCAGCGGAGCCGGGGACGCCGGCCCTGGCCGGCGCGGTCACCCTCGTGCGCCGCGGCGCGAGCGGCGCCTTCGAGGCGCCGGAGGCGGCCTTCTCGCCCGCGCCTCACACGCTGTACGGGGGGCTCCGCGCCGGCGACATGGACGGCGACGGCCACGCGGACGTCGTGGGCATTGCGTACGAGCTGGCGAAAGGGACGCGAACGATCACGGCGAGCCGGCTCGCCGTCTTCTGGAACACGGGCGAGGGCGCGCTCGACGCGCCGATCGAGCTCGAGGTATCCGACCCGAACCTCGAGGACCTGGCGAGCGAGGTCACCAGCGTCGACTTCGCCCGCGTCGACGACGGGATGGGAAGGTCGCTCGTCGTGCTCACGCGCAGCGCGGCCTATGCGCTCGACGTGTGCGGCGACGGCGCGGCGAGCTGCCATGATCTCGGCCAGCACCAGCTCCGCAAGCTGGACGGCATCCCCGGCGGCTCCGCGATCGCGACGTGCGACGTCCTCGGCGATGGGGTCGACGATCTCGCGGTGCTCAGCGACGGCGCGCTCCGCGTCCACGAAGGAGTCCCGATCCGCCGATGAAGACCTCGCTGTGCGTCGTGCTCATGGCCTTCGCGACGACCGCGCTCGCGCCGAGCGCGGCCTCGGCGGAGGAGGACATCGAGCAGGCGAAGGCGCTCTACAACGCCGGCGCCCAGGCCTACGCGGCGACACGGTACCGCGACGCGGTGCAGTCGTTCGAGGCGGCGTACAGGAAGGCGCCGCGCCCTGCCCTCCTGTTCTCGCTGGCCCAGGCCTACCGGCGCCTGTACGTGGTCGAGCAGAGCCCCGAGGCGCTGCGGGCCGCCATCGCGAACTACCGGCGCTATCTGGAGCAGGTCCCGCAGGGCGGGCGCCGCGCGGACGCGACCGAGGCCCTGAGCGAGCTCGGGGTGATCGCCGCGCGCCTCGAGGCGAGCGCTCCGTCGTCGCCCGCCGCGCCGGAGGCGGCGCCGCCCGACGTCAGGCCGCGGACCCGCATCAACGTCACCTCGCCGACCGCAGGGGCCCGCGTATCCATCGACGGCGGCGCGCTGGCCGACGTGCCGCTGATGGCCGAGGTGCAGCCGGGCAAGCACCGGATCAAGATCACGGCCGACGGCCACGTCGACGAGGAGCGCGAGGTGGTCGCGATCGAGGGGGACATCCTCGGGATCGACCGGGAGCTGCGCGAGCGGCCGGCGCTCCTCCAGGTGAAGGGCCCCGTCGGCGCGCAGGTCACGCTGGACGGGCGCTTCGTCGGCACGACGCCGCTGCCGCTCCTCCAGGTCGCCCCGGGCAAGCGGTTCTTCGTCGCCACGAAGAACGGTCACGGGCCGTTCTCTCGCGAGCTGTCGCTGCGCCGCGGCGAGCGCCTCGTCATCGAGGTGGGCCTCACGAGCTCCTTCCAGCGGAAGATGTCCTATGGCCTCGTCGCGATGGGGGTCCTGTCCGCTGGCGTCGGCGTGCTGACGCTGGCCTCGGGCCTCGAGGAAGAGGACCAGGCGCGCGAGATCGCGGAGAAGCGCGCGGAGCAGGGGATCTCGGAGGAGGAGCTGGGCGACTACCGGGCTCACCTCGACACGCGCGACGAGCTCGCGAACGCGACCGTCGGCCTGTTCGGCACGGCCGCGGCGTTCGCCCTCGGCGGCTTCGTGTTCTACGCGTTCGACACGCCGAACCCGCCGCCGCTGCCCGCGCGCACGGACCCCGCGCCCGCGCGCACGGGCGGCCCGATGCTCGAGCTCTCGGCCGCGCCGATCCTCGGGCCTGGGCTCGGCGGGGTGGGGCTCGTCGGCCGGTTCTGGTGAAGGCACCGCAGCGCCCCGGGCCGCCGAGGGCGGCCACCGCGAGCTAGCGGCGGTATCTGGGAGGAGGTCGACCCGAGCGACGCGCGGCGCTGCGCCGGCGTCGCGGGCCCGCGGAGGAGGCGTCGAACGACGCCTTCGCCCCGCGCGCCCGCCTTCGCTCGATCAGTTGGGGAACCCGTCGAGCTGGCAGGTCAGGCTGCAGCCGTCGCCGCCCGTGCGGTTGCCGTCGTCGCACGCCTCGTAGGGCTTCTGCACCTTGCCGTCGCCGCAGTACGGGCCGTAGACGCAGCCCGGCGCGCACTTGCCGTAGCCGCCGGTGTTCTTGCCGTCGCCGTCGTCGCACTGCTCCGGGCCGTTGCGGATGCCGTCTCCGCAGCGTGGGCCGAGCTGGCAGCGCGGGCCGCACTGGCCGTAGCCGCCGTCGTTCTTGCCGTCGTCGCACTGCTCGCCGGGCTGGACGACGCCGTCGCCGCACTGCCCGCCGAGGCGGCAGTTGTTGCTGCAGCCCGTGGCCTCGTTCGGGGGATCGCACTGCTCGCCCCACTCCTCGTCGACGCGGCGGTCACCGCACTTCGCCGCCGGGCTGCAGTCGGGCATGCAGCTCCCGTAGAAACCGTCGTTCACGCCGTCGTCGCAGGTCTCGGCGCCGTTGACGCGGCCGTCGCCGCAGTACGGCCCGTACTGGCAGAGGGCATCGCAGCCGTCGTATTCGCCGCTGTTGTTGCCTTCGCCGAGATCGCAGTCCTCCTCCACGGGCTGGACGATGCCGTCACCGCAGCGCGGCCCGAGGATGCACGACGGTCCGCACTTGCCGTACTCGCCGTCGTTGATCCCGTCGTCGCACTCCTCGCCGAACTGCGGCTGGATCACCCCGTCGCCGCAGTGCGCGCCGAGCCGGCAGCTCACGCAGTTCGGGTCGGCCGCGTTGTCGCATTCCTCGCCCCAGTCCGCGTCGACGCGGTTGTCGCCGCACCTCGGCGCCGGCGTGCAGCCCGGCGCGCAGGTGCCGTAGGTGCCGTCGTTCACGCCGTCGTCGCACGCCTCGGCGCCGTTCCTGATGCCGTCGCCGCAGTACGGCCCGTAGTCGCAGGTCGCGGTGCACCCGCCGTACGCGCCGGTGTTCTGCGCGCTGCCGAGATCGCAGTCCTCCTCGGCGGGCTGGACGATGCCGTCGCCGCAGCGCGGGCCGTAGAGGCACGCGGGGCCGCACTGGCCGTACCCGCCGTCGTTGACGCCGTCGTCGCACTCCTCGCCGAGGTTCGGCTGCGTGATCCCGTTGCCGCACTGCTTGGGGAGCCGGCAGCTCACGCAGTTCGGGTCAGCCGCGTTGTCGCACTCCTCGCCCCACTCGCTGTCGACGCGGTTGTCGCCGCACCTCGGCGCCGGCGTGCAGTTCGCGTTGCAGGTGCCGTAAGCGCCGTCGTTCACGCCGTCATCGCACCCCTCGGCGCCGTTCCTGATGCCATCACCGCAGTACGGACCGTAGTTGCAGGAGGCGGTGCACCCGCCGTACCCGCCGGTGTTCTGCGCGCTGCCGAGGTCGCAGCGCTCTTCCTCGGGCTGGACGATGCCGTCGCCGCAGCGCGGGCCGTAGAGGCACGCGGGGCCGCACTGGCCGTACCCGCCGTCGTTGACGCCGTCGTCGCACTCCTCGCCGAGGGCCGGCTGCGTGATCCCGTTGCCGCATTGCGGGGGGAGCTGGCAGTTCAGGCAGTTCGGGTCGGCCGCGTTGTCGCACTCCTCGCCCCACTCGGCGTCGACGCGGTTGTCGCCGCACCTCGGGGCCGCCGTGCAGTTCTCGTTGCAGGTGCCGTAAGCGCCGTCGTTCACGCCGTCGTCGCACGCCTCGGCGCCGTTCCTGATGCCGTCGCCGCAGTACGGACCGTAGTTGCAGGTCGCGGTGCACCCGCCGTACCCGCCGGTGTTCAGCGCGCTGCCGAGGTCGCAGCGCTCTTCCTCGGGCTGGACGATGCCGTCGCCGCAGCGCGGCCCGTAGAGGCACGAGAGCCCGCACTGGCCGTACCCGCCGTCGTTGACGCCGTCGTCGCACTCCTCGCCGAGGTCCCGCTGCGTGGTCCCGTCGCCGCAGTGCTCGCCGCGCTGGCAGCGCACGCAGTTCGGGTCGGCCGGGTCGTCGCACTCCTCGCCCCACTCGGCGTCGACGCGGTTGTCGCCGCACATCGCCGCCGGCGTGCAGTTCGGGTTGCACGTGCCGTAGAAGCCGTCGTTGACGCCGTCATCGCACCCCTCGGTGCCGTTCCTGATGCCGTCGCCGCAGTACGGCCCGATCTGGCACTCGCGCGTGCAGCCGCCGTAGCCGTTCGCCGTGTTGCCGGCGCCGAGGTCGCACGCCTCGTACGGCGCGTTGACCGCGCCGTCGCCGCAGCGGGGCGGGGCCACGCACCCCGGCGCGCAGGCGTTCGAGGCGTTGGCGTACGTGCTGTTGTTGACCCCGTTGTCGCAGGCCTCCGGGCCGTTCGTCACGCCGTCGCCGCAGTACGGCCCGAGCTGGCAGTTGTTGCACTGGCCGTAGCCCGTCCCGTTCTTGCTGCCGTCGTCGCACTCCTCGCCCGGCGTCACGACCGGCTCGTCGACCCCGCACTGCGGCGTGCACACCGACGTGCCGGCGCTGAAGCCCGACAGCGTGAGCTGGTAGTTCGACCCGGTGACGTGGCGCTCGGCCTGGAACACCGCGATCTCGTAGACCTTGCCCGGCTCGAGGTTCAGGTCGACGTCGTAGCTGGCGCCCCGGTTCGTGCAGCCGGCAGCGGCGGTGCACGGGGTCACGCGCGCGTCGCCGTTGTCCAGGATGGTCACGCTCTCCTGGAGCTGCCCGTGGATGCCGCCAATGTCCGCGGTCAGCGTGTTCTTGATGAACACCCAGACGTCGTCGTCACCGAAGAAGGTGAGCACCGGATCGGCCGCGGCGCCGTTCGGGTTGAACTGGAACCAGTACCGGACCTCGCTCGTGAAGTAGAAGTTGTGCCCGGCGTCGCGCGTCTTCTCCAGCCCGGCTGTGACCAGGTTGTTGAGTCTGGGATCGCCGGCCGGAGGGTTGCGGTCCACCGGCCAGAACGGGTTCCGCTGGTACACGTACCTGCCGGCGTCCGGGAGCAGGTCGATGGTGGTGACGAGCGTCCTGTTGTACGTCGGGTTGTCCCGGTACCACCACTGGAAGTTGTTCTGCCCCGTGGTCCAGCCGTTCGCATCGCTCGGGTTGACAAAGGCGGGGCCGAACCTGCTCACGGGCTTGCCGTCGCCGTCGAGAGTCGTCTGGACCGTGCCGTCGGTCTGAATGCCGCTGGCGCTGCTGGGCGCGATCTCGAAATCGAAGTGCCCCACGAGGTTGTCGTTCAGGTTGTTGTCGCAGTCGGCGTTGCTGACGGTGCGGTCGTACGTGGTCGGGCACCAGCCGATGAAGTCGCGGATGACCATCGGCAGCCGCATCTCGCTGGGCTGAACGGTGCAGGTGTAGCCCGGCTCGATCGTGCACGTCGCGGAGCAGCCGTCGCCGCTCACGGTGTTGCCGTCGTCGCACGCCTCGGTGGTGTCGCCGGGCAGGAGCATGCCGTCACCGCACTTCGAGATGCACGCGCCGCCCCTGCAGTCCGGCTCGCCCTTGCAGTCCGGCGTGCAGCCGTCGCGCCAGTTGCCGTTGCCGTCGTCGCAGGCCTCGGTGCCCTCGCGGATGGCGTTGCCGCAGACGGAGAAGCCCGTGCAGTCCTGGGGCTCGCCGTCGTCGCACATGCTGCCGGGCTCGATCCGGCAGTTCTCGTCGCAGCCGTCGTCCGAGAAGGGATTGCCGTCGTCGCACTGCTCGGCGCCGTTCTTGACGCCGTCGCCGCAGACGGTCTTGCAGGGGAACCCGACGCGCGAGCAATCCCACCCGTCCTCGATCGTCTGGCAGTCGGCGCTGCAGCCGTCCCCGCTCGCCGGGGGCTGCTGCCCGTCGTCGCACACCTCGGTGCCGCTGATCTTGCCGTCGCCGCACACGGGCGGCGGCGGCGGGCTGCAGCGCCCGCCGCCCGGCGGGCACGTCCAGCCGACCTCGATCTTGCACTGCGGCGTGCAGCCGTCGCCGCCGACAGGGTTCTCCCCGCCGCCGTCGTCGCACTGCTCGCCGAGCTGCACCGTGCCGTCGCCGCAATAGGTCCTCACGGTGCAGGGCTGGCCGGGCTTGCAGATCCAGCCCTGCTCGAGCCGGCAATCCGCCGTGCAGCCGTCGCCCGACGCGGAGCCGCCGTCGTCGCACTCCTCGCCGTTGTTCACCCGCCCATCGCCGCACTGGTAGACGAGGACGCAGGCCCTGCCCGGCTCGGGGCACACGTACGCCGGGTCCACCGTCTTGCAGTCCGCGCTGCAGCCGTCGCCGCCCGCGGTGTTGCCGTCGTCGCAGAGCTCGCCGGGGTTCACGACGCCGTCGCCGCACCGGAACAGGAGCACGCAGGGCTGACCCGGGGTCGGGCAGCTGTAGAAGGACTCCTGCCGGCACAGGCTCGAGCAGCCGTCGCCGCCCGCGGTGTTGCCGTCATCGCACTGCTCGCCGGTCTCCCTGAGGCCGTTGCCGCAGGCCGGCAGCCGGGTGCACGGCTGGCCCGGCCGGCTGCACTGATACCCCGGCTCGCGCATGCAGTCCGCGCTGCAGCCGTCGCCGGACGCAGGCGGGGAGCCGCCGTCCTCGCACTGCTCGCCGTCGTTCACGCGGCCGTCGCCGCACCAGTAGTTGAGGGTGCAGGGCTGACCCGGCGTTGTGCACGTGTAGATCGGGTCCACCCCGCTGCAGTCGGCGCTGCAGCCGTCGCCGCCCACGGTGTTGCCGTCGTCGCAGACCTCGCCCGGGCTGAGCACGCCGTCGCCGCACCGGATCAAGAACTCGCAGGGCTGGCCCGGGGTCGGGCAGGTGTAGAAGGACTCCTGCCGGCACAGGCTCGAGCAGCCGTCGCCGCCCGCGGTGTTGCCGTCATCGCACTGCTCGCCGGTCTCCCTGAGGCCGTTGCCGCAGGCCGGCAGCCGGGTGCACGGCTGACCGGGGCGGCTGCACTGATACCCCTCCTCGCGCATGCAGGTGGCGCTGCAGCCGTCGCCGCTCCGGGTGTTGCCGTCCTCGCACTGCTCGCCGTCGTTCACGCGGCCGTCGCCGCACCAGTAGAGGCGGGTGCAGGGCTGACCCGGCGTGGGGCACGTGTAGATCGGGTCGATCGCCTTGCAATCCGCGCTGCAGCCGTCGCCGCCCACGGTATTGCCGTCGTCGCAGACCTCACCCGGGTTGATCGCGCCGTCGCCGCACCAGTAGAGGAGGGTGCAGGGCCGACCCGGGGTCGGGCAGGTGTAGAAGGCCTCCTGCCGGCACAGGCTCGAGCAGCCGTCGCCGCTCGCGGTGTTGCCGTCGTCGCACTGCTCGCCGCTCTCCAGGGCGCCGTTGCCGCAGACCGGCAGGCGCTCGCACGGCTGTCCGGGCTTCGAGCACACGAAGCCGGGCTCGCGCATGCAGGTCGCGCTGCAGCCGTCGCCGGAGGCGGGCGGGTCGTCGCCGTCCTCGCACTGCTCGCCGTTGTTCACGCGCCCGTCGCCGCAGCGATAGAGGAGGATGCAGGGCTTCCCCGGCTCGGAGCACGCGTAAAGCGGGTCCAGCGTCTTGCAGTCGGCGCTGCAGCCGTCGCCGTCCTGGGTGTTGCCGTCGTCGCAGATCTCGCCCGGATCCACGGCGCCGTCGCCGCACCGGATCAGGAGCTCGCAGGGCTGCCCCGGCGTCGTGCAGACGTAGAAGGACTCCTGTCGGCACAGGCTCGAGCAGCCGTCGCCGCTCGCGGCGTTGCCGTCGTCGCAGAGCTCGCCGGCCTCCTTGACCCCGTTGCCGCAGACCGGCAGGCGCTCGCAGGGCTGCCCGGGCTTCGGGCACACGAAGCCCGCCTCCCGCTTGCAGTCCGCGCTGCAGCCGTCGCCGGGCGTCTCGTTGCGGTCGTCGCACTCCTCGGAGCCGTTCACGCGGCCATCGCCGCAGTCGTAGAGCAGCGTGCACGCCTCGCCCGGCCTCGGACAGACGTACGAGGGATCGACGACGATGCAGTCCGCGCTGCAGCCGTCGCCGTCAGCGGTGTTGCCGTCGTCGCAGAACTCGCCCGGATCGACCACGCCGTCGCCGCAGGCGATGGTCAGCACGCACGGCTCGCCGGGCGGACATGCACAGTAAGGCTCGATCTCGCACAGACCGGAACAGCAATCGCCGGGCAGGCTGTTGCCGTCGTCGCACGCCTCGCTGGCCTGGTTGATCTCGCCGTCGCCGCAGGCGGGCTCCTGGGGCAAGAGGCACTCGGGGGGCGGGTCGTCGACGGCGCAGGGATCGGGCCCGCCGCCGCTTCCGCCGCCGCCGGAGGCGACGCCGGAGCCGAAGTCACTGCCGCCGCCGCCGTCGCCGGAGCCGCTGGAGGTCACGCTTCCCGCGCCGCCTACGCCAGGATCGCCCGTGGTGGAGGGCGCGCCCCCCCCACAGGCGGCGACTATTTGCAGCAATCCCACGGCCAAAGCCAGATAAGACGTTCTCAACCTCACGACACACCTCGACGAACACGAGCGGCTGCGCTCGGGCAGGACCAGGACGAACACGAGCGGCTGCGCTCGGGCAGAAAGGCCGACGACCCGTCGCCAGGGTAGCCCGGCCGCCCTTCGCGCCCCTAGACGAAAATCACTTCATCCTGCGCCATTCGGCCACACCCGCAGGAGCGCCCGTTCGCAGCGGAGCCTGCGGAGCACCGCTGACGAATGACGCGCGTTGCGCGACGCAGCGACGGATGGACACGGTGTTTCATTTCAGCTGCTGGTGCACAGGCGCGCGAGCCAGGCTGGCAGCCCGGTTCGGTCTTGACAATCGCGCGGTGACGGGACTCGGAGAGGGTTTGTGTCCCAAGGAGGCGCGGAGATCTCCGCGCCCCGCGGATCCCGGCTGCTGCGCGCTATCCGCCGGCTCGCCTGAGCGCGCCGCCGAGGCCCATCCGCTCGATGTACGCCCGCTGCACGTCGTCGGTCCTGCGGTTGATCTCCTCCGCGGCGCCGTTGCCCAGCGGGTCGAGCACGGTGCGCAGTGACCGCTCCCCGGCCGGCTCTTCTGCCGCCGCGTCGCGGGCAGCGCGGCGCGGTTGACGCGCACGGCGCCGAGGTAGTTCACCTGGAGCGTCGCCTCGGCCTGCGCCACGGTGAACGCCTCGAGCGGCTCCTGCGACAGGAAGCCCGCGTTGTTGATCACGACGTCGACGCCGCCCGCCTCGTCGAGCACGCGCGCAACGCCCGCGTCGACCGAGGCGTCGCTCGTCACGTCGAGCTCGATCACGCGGAGCGCGAGCCCCTCGCGCGCGGCGAGCTCCGCGAGCTCGGACGCCGGCCCCGCGTTCTTCGACGTGATCGCGCGCATCCCGGCGAAGACGCGGTGTCCCGCGCGGGCGAGGGTGACGCCGATCGTCGGGTTGCGCGGGACAATTTGCCACGCTCTCATCTGGGTATCGTCGCGACAGGATCGATTTCAATGCGAATTGCAGCGGTCGAATCGCAGGCTCGCGCGTGCGCGCGCCGAGATAGTTTCATTGGTCCTGGAGCGGCCGACTCGGCGGATGGCCGGGCGGCGCGATCCCCCCACGGATTGCCCGCCTTGACCCCTTTGGGTTGAACCGTATAGTCAGCCAGACGGTCGGGCTGCCCACAAATAGTGTCTGCCGGACCGTCGAGCACACGACCGCCGCCCTGCGCGGGTCGCGGACGTGTGCGCCGTGGTTGCATCGTCCACCATCACATCATCGGAGGTTCGAATGGAACACCTGATTCGGCAGATCGCCCAGGATCGTCTCTGGAAGCAGTGGATCGCGGCCAACACGTCCGGTGCGCCGACCCTCGACGCCGGCTGCATCTCGCGGAAGGAAGGCTGTATCTCGAAGAAGGCCGGCTGCATCTCGCGGAAGCAAGGCTGCATCTCGAAGAAGGCCGGCTGCATCAGCTGACGGAGCCGCCGGGGCCGCGAGCGAGGCGGCAGGACCAGGTTCATCTTGCCGTGGTCTTCTGCCTCGCTCGCGCGCGCCCGGACCGATGGGGGCTGCGCTTCTCGATGGCTGTTCAACCTTTTTCCTGGAGTCGACCGATGGACGCCCACGCACCGACGCTCGCGGCGATGATCGATCAGGTCAGGGACATCCCTATCTACCGACAGTCGATCGAGAAGGGCTCTTTCCCGATCCTGGACAAGCCGGAGATCGCAAGAGGATTTCCGGACAACTGGATGACCCCGAGGCTCGCCGAGGCGCTGAAGGTCGGCGAGGCGGAGCTCGTGCTCTCGACCGGGACCAACCACGCGCGGATGCAGATCATCCGCCCGCCATTCTTCCTTCTGAAGTCGTACTACCGCCTGTGGAGCGAGCACCCCGACATCGCGGTCACCTGGCATGAGGGCTGCCAGCGCGTCTCGATCACCACGGTGCTGGCGACCGAGCACGTGGCGCGGCTCGCCGCGAGGCGGCGCGGCGCCGAGGCGCCGGCGCTCCCCAGCCTCGAGGAGCGCCGGCTCGACGAGCGGACGCTCTATATCAACCTGCGGCTCGACCCGGCGCTGTGGGATCGCGGCGATGTCGAGCGCATGCTCGACGAGATGAGCGCCGTTCGAGATGCGCATCCGCGACGTCTTTACCACCTCGACTGCGATGGCTACCACCTCGCTCACCTGGTGAAGAAGGCCATGGACATGGGAGCGTGGGAGCGCTTTCCGAGGCCGGCCAGCATCGTTCACGCCTACGAGCTCACGCCGAGGAACGTGCGGCGGTTCCTGGCGGAGCACGTCGAGTGCCCGATCGTCGACCTGTTCGGCAGCACCGAGCTCGGCTATCTGTATTACAGCGATCGTCACGGCCGCTACTGGCCTTACCTGGACCAGATGCACCTGGAGCTGATCCCCGTCGAGGAGGGCAGCGCGATCTACAGCCTCATCGTCTCGAGCGTGCGCAACCCCTGCATGCCGCTCATCCGCTATCGCTCGGGCGACTGCGCCGAGACGGTCGACGGCTCCCCCGATCCGCTCCGGATCCGCCGGTTCTGCGGGCGCGAGCGGGAGCTCTTCTGGGCCAGGGAGAGGGGCCCGATCTCGCAGGCCGATCTCGATGACTGGATCGCCGTCTCCGCGCCGTCCGTCTTCGTCTATCAGCTCCACGCGGAGGGGCAGCGGCGGGGCCGATTGCTCTATACCACCTTCGACGGCGCGCCCGTCGGCCCGGCCGCGGCGCGCGCGCTGCGAGAGCTTATCTGGGAGGGAGCCGGCCTCGACTGCGTCCTCGAGCACCGCTCCCACATCGCGATCGGCAAGTCCGGGAAGTACGCATGGCTGGTGCAGGGCGGCGAGGCCGCGGAGCGAGGTGGCTCGTGACGATGGAACGACCCAGGGTGACGGCCGCCGCGCTGAAGGCGCGGCTCGACGGCGCGTTCTTCTCCGGCGTGGTGCGCCATTTCGTGCGGACCACCGGCGAGGAGCCAGCGATCGTGGAGCGTCAGGTGCTCGAATGCCTGCGGTACCTCTACCTGATATCGCGCTATCCGGAGCCGCTGGCCGGGCTGTTCCTGCCGGTGGAGCAGGCGATCGACGAGGTCTGGCATTACCTGATCTTGCAGACGCGGGAGTACCGCGAGCTGTGCGAGGAGCGCCTCCCGGGGCGCTTCTTCATCCATCACCGCAGCCTGCCCTACGAGGACTATCAGGAGGCGCAGGCCAGCCGGGAGCAGGCGATCGAGGAGGCGCTGCGCTGGCTGCCGCTCTACCGCGACGAGTTCGGCCCCTTCGACGAGGGCGCGCTGCCTCACTGGACGATGGTGCGCTTCCTCCACGAGCGCCTGGGCCTCTCCCTCGAGGCGATCGCCGCGCTCGACGCGGGGAACGGGGCCGCCCTGTCGTCCGTGGAGCGCGCCCGTTGAGCCGTCAGGCTGTCGTCGCGGTGCCCGCGCCCGCCACGTCCGTCAACACGCTGGTCCTGCTGCTTTGCCAGGTCCTGGGGATCGCTTCTGTGGTGTCGGTCCAGTTCGCCGGCAGCGTGGTGGGTGAGCGGCTCGCGCGGGACATGCGGCTCGCGACGCTCCCGGTGGCCGTGCTCGTGCTTTCCTCGGCCCTGGGCACCTGGCCGGCCAGCCAGCTGATGCGCCGCTTCGGGCGCAAGCCCTGCTTCATCGCCGCGGCGCTCCTGTCCGCCGGCTGCCTCGCGCTCGCGGCGCGCGCGGTGGACCGCTCCGATCTCCCGCTGTTCTGCGCGGCGGTCTCCGGCGTCGGCCTGCACGGCGCCTTCGTGCAGCAGTACCGCTTCGCGATCCTCGAAGGGCAGGAGAGCCATCGGGCGCCGCGCCTCTTGACCATGATCCAGCTTGCCAGCGCGCTCGGCATCGTCCCTGGCATCTCGCTCTTCGGCCTGCTGGAAGGACGGACGTCGAGCGAGCTGCCCTCTGCCCTGCTCGTCCTTTCGGCGCTCCAGCTCGTCGCGGCGCTCGCGTTCGTGTCGTACCGGCCGCAGGAAGCGCGGGCCGCGGAGGCCTCCGCCGCGGCCGACGCGGGGGCTCGCGCGCTGTACTGGCCCATGGTGGCGATGGGCGCCGGCGCTTTCCTCGTGATGAGCCTGATCATGGTGCCGACGCCCCTCCAGATGTGCGGCGTCGAGCAGCGCTCGATCCGGCAGGCGGGCTGGGTGATCGAGGTGCACCTCCTGAGCATGTACCTGCCTTCGCTCTCGGTCGGCGCCCTCCTGAAGCGGATGTCGATCGCGGCGCTCCAGGGGCTCGGGCTGCTGTTCTTGCTCGCGGGGTTCGTGATCAGCCTGGCTCCAGGGTTCGGAGGGCACCTGGTCGGGCTCGCGCTGGTCGGGATCGGGTGGTGTTATGTGTTCGTGACCGCGACGACCCTGGTCGCGCGCAGCCGGTCCGGCCCCGAGCGTTTCCGGGCGCAGGGCGTCAACGATCTGTGCGTGTTCGCCGCCAGCGGCGCGGCGTCGCTCACGTCCGGCGCGCTCCTGTCGGCGCTGGGGTGGAGCGGCCTCGTGCACCTCGGGGTGGTGCTTGTCCTGAGCCTGATGGCGCTCGCCCTTCGCGTCCACCGCGCCCCACGCCCGGCGCCGGCGCAGGGCGGCGCGCGTCTCTGAAGCGAGCGCGCGGGGCCTCGAGCGGCCTCCCGCGCACCCATGTCCGGAGAGGGAGGCGAACATCATGTCTGACGTGCAGTCGAATCGTTCAGGAGACACCCCGGCGCCTCTGGGCCGCGTCGACGCCGTCGTCGTCGGCGCCGGGTTCGCGGGTCTGTACATGCTCTACCGCCTGCGCCGGCTCGGCCTCTCGGTCCGCGTCTACGAGGCGGGCGGCGGGGTGGGCGGCACCTGGTACTGGAACCGCTACCCCGGCGCGCGCTGCGACATCACGAGCATGGACTACTCCTATTCGTTCTCTCCCGAGCTCCAGCAGGAATGGACGTGGACCGAGCGATACGCCACGCAGCCGGAGATCCTGCGTTATCTCGAGCACGTCGCGGACAGGTTCGAGCTCCGCGCGCACATCCAGCTCCGGACGCGGGTGACCGCGGCCGCCTTCGACGAGGCGGCGGATCGGTGGGTGATCCGGACCGACGACGGCGCCAGCGTGTCCGCCGGGTTCTTGATCATGGCGACAGGCTGCCTGTCCGCCGCGAAGGTGCCCGACATCGAGGGGCTCGAGGCATTCGGGGGCGAGCGATACCACACAAGCCACTGGCCGCACGGCGGCGTCGACTTCACCGGCAAGCGCGTCGGCGTCATCGGCACGGGCTCGTCCGGCGTCCAGGTCATCCCGGCCATCGCCGAGCAGGCGGCGCGCCTCTTCGTCTTCCAGCGGACCCCGTGCTTCAGCGTGCCAGCGCGCAACGCGCCCCTGGAGGCGGCCCATGAATCGTGGATGAAGGCGAACTACGCGGAGCACCGGCAGAGGGCCCGCGAGACGCGCGCCGGGGTCATCATGGATGTCGACCCGCGGTCCGCGCTGGAGGTGCCGCCCGAGGAGCGGGAGCGCGCGTATCAGGCTCGCTGGGAGCAGGGCGGCACCGGCTTCCTCGCCACGTTCTCGGACGTGATGCGGTCCCGGGAAGCCAACGAGACCGCCGCCGAGTTCGTCCGATCCCGGATCCGCGCGACGGTCCGCGACCCTGCCGTCGCCGAGGCGCTGTCGCCGAGGGGGTATCCGCTGGGCACCCGGCGGCTCTGCGTCGACACCGGCTATTACGAGACCTTCAACCGGGAGAACGTCACGCTGGTCGACGTCAAGGCGTCACCCATCGAGGAGATCACGAAGACGGGGCTCCGGACGCGGAGCGCGGAGTACACGCTCGACAGCCTCGTGTTCGCCACGGGCTTCGATGCCATGACGGGCGCCCTGACCAGGATCGAGCTCCGCGGGAGGGGCGGCGAGCCGCTCGCGGCGAGGTGGGCCGACGGCCCGCGCACGTACCTCGGCGTCGCCGTCGCCGGCTTCCCGAACCTGTTCACGATCACCGGGCCTGGGAGCCCGTCCGTGTTCAGCAATGCGATCGTCTCCATCGAGCAGCACGTGGAATGGATCGCGGACTGCATCGCGTACCTGCGAGAGCGAGGCTTCGCGTGCATCGAGGCCACCGCCGAGGCGGAGGAGGGGTGGGTCGCGCACGCCAACGAGGTGGCCGGCGGCACGCTGTATCCGCTGGCCAGCTCCTGGTACGTCGGGGCGAACATTCCTGGCAAGCCGCGCGTCCTCATGCCCTATGCCGGGGGCGTCGGCGCCTACAGAAAGCGGTGCGAGGCGGTCGCGGCTCAGGGATACGAGGGGTTCTCCCTGTCGAGGGCGGGGTAGCCGCGTCCAGCCGGGGTGCGCCCTCGTGATGGGCGCGATCGGCGCGGAGGCCGAGCACGGCGGTCCCGCTCGCCCAGCGCCCCATCGGCGCGGCTCGCTGGCTCGAGGGAAGACGCGCGAGGGGGGGCCGTCTGCAGCGCACGGCCGCCGGCTGCCCATCGCCTGGCAACTGTGGTAGCTGACCGCGGTGCCAGCCACACACGAACCGTCGTACCTGGTCCCGGAGGCCGTCGTCGCCTTCGACGAGGGAGCGCGGCAGGCGGTCTACGACGTCATCGCCCTGCGGCGGGACGTGCGGCATTTCGAGCCGGGGCGCGCGCTCGACCGGGCTGTCCTGCGGCGCATCCTCGAGGCCGCCCACATGGCGCCCAGCGTGGGATTCTCCCAGCCCTGGGGCTTCGTCGTGGTGCGTGACGAGGCACAGCGCGCGCGGATCCGCGAGAGCTTCCTTCGCTGCCGCCAGGCGGAGGCTGCCCGTTTTCCGGAGGGCCGGCGCGAGCAGTACCTCTCCTATCGCCTCGAGGGGATCCTCGAGGCGTCGCTCAACGTGTGCGTCGCGGTCGACCTGAGGCCGCGCGGGGAGGCGATCCTGGGCACCATCGTCCAGCCCGAGGCGGTGCGCGCGAGCGCGTGCTGCGCGGTGCAGAACCTCTGGCTCGCCGCGCGCGCCGAGGGCGTCGGCGTCGGCTGGGTCAGCATCGTTGAGCCCGCCGTCCTCCGCGCCGAGCTGCGCCTCCCGCCGGGCGTGGAGCCGATAGCGTATCTCTGCCTGGGCCACCCCGTCGCGTTCCGGCGGCGACCGATGCTGGAAGAGAGCGGCTGGCGAGAGCGGCGCGCGGTCGATGAGGTCGTCCACGAACATGGCATCTGGCAAGACCGCGAGGACGCCGCCACGCCGGCGGCGGGCCGCGCGAGCGAGCCGCCGCGCTCATCGCTCCGGACGACGGCGATCCCACCGCTGGACGCCGCCGCCATGGGGGCCTCCCGTGCGCACCAGGCCACGCTCGGCCTGCCGGCGGGCAGCCTGGGGCGGCTCGAGCAGCTTGCGGCGTGGTGGGCCGGCGTGCGTGGCGAGCTCCCGCTCCCGTTGCCCGCGCCGGGGCTGGCCGTGTTCTGCGCGGACCACGGCGTCGTCGCGGAGGGCGTGAGCGCTCACCCCTCGGCGGCGACGACGGCGAGGCTCGCGGACGTGATGGCCGGGGGCGCGGCGGTCTCGGCGCTGGCGGCGCGCCACGGCGTGCGGCTCGTCGCGGTCGATGTCGGCCTGGCGGGCGATCTCTCGGCGCTGCCGTGTGCGCCGGTCGTCCCGCTGGTACCGCGGGTGGTGCGGCGCGGCACCGGAAACCTGCGGCGCGAGCCGGCGATGACGCGCGACGAGGCGGCTCGCGCGATGGAGGCGGGCGCCGAGACCGCACGCGCGCTCGCCGCGGAGGGCGTCACGCTGGCGGGCCTCGGCAACCTCGGGATCGGCAACACGACGGCGGCGACAGCGATCCTGTGCGCCCTCACGGGCGCGCCGCCGGCGAGCCTCGCGGGACCGGGCGCCGGCCTCGACGCGGAGGGCGTCGCGCGCAAGGCCGGCGTCGTCGCCGGCGCGCTCGCGCTCCACGCGCCCGATCCCACGGACCCTCTCGATGTGCTGGCGAAGGTCGGCGGGCTGGAGATCGCCGCGATGGCCGGCTTCGCGCTCGAGGCCGCGCGGCTGCGCGTGGGCGTCGTCGTCGACGGGCTGACGGCGTGCGCCGCGGCCCTCTGCGCCGCCAGGATGGCCCCGACGCTCCGGCCGTGGCTCCTCGCGGCGCACCGCGCGGCCGAGCCGGCGGCGGCCCTCGCGCTCACCGAGCTCGGGCTCGAGCCGCTCTTCGATCTCGGACTATGGGCGGGCGAGGGGATCGGCGCCGTGCTCGGGTTGCACCTCGTCGGTGCCTGCGTCTCGACGGCGAGCGGGCTCGACCCTCGTCGCGAGCTCGCGCGCGGCTCCGGTGCTCACGGGGTCGTGCCCCCGGGTTCCGTCTCCGGCGCCGGCTCCTTGTAGAACGCCACGTCGTCGATCCACACGCTGAATTGACGGCTCGCTGCGAAGCGGAACTGGACGGCCCAGACCTGCGTCAGGTCGGGCGCGTCGAACGCCTGGCCCCAGCCGGACTGCTTGAGGCTGGCGAAGGGCACCTTGATTTGAGTCCAGCACTTCGTCAGCGTGACGGTCTTGGTGAAGTGATCGCTGCACCCGCCGTCAGCAGAGGTGCAGATGCCGCCATCCTGCCATGTCTGCGCGTCGACGACGTCCACGAGCACCTTGTTGTAGGAGCCCTCGTCGGCGTAGGCAAAGAAGGTGACGCCGCTGAACTCGGAGACGTTGTAGAGGCCCAGCTGGGACGACGAAGGGCTGTTCAGCTGGAAGCCGAAGAGGGCTCCCCAGCTTTCGAACAAGTCGTCGGCCACGACGTGCGCTGCCAGCGTGCTGTCGCCGCGCGGCGGTTCGAGGAGGCCCATCACGAACTGCTCGCCCACTCCGGGCGTTTGCGTCCCCTTGCCATCGTTCGCTACGAACCAGAGCCCTCGCCGTGGGTTCGTCTCATCTTCCACTTCGATGATGAAATGGTCGTCATCTTCCATGTCGTCGATCAACGACAGCTCCAGCGTGGGGTCGCCCAGCGGCGGCTCCGGGCACCCTGCCCCCTCTCCTCCACCTCCCGCATCCCCGCCGGCGCCGCCTTCGCCGCCAGCGCCCCCGCCTCCCGCATCCCCTCCTGCGCCGCCCTCGCCGCCCTCGCCGCCTTCGCCGCCAGCGCCCCCGCCGCCCGCGTCCGTGCCGCCGGTGCCGCCTTCGCCCCCCCCTCCTGCGCCGCCCTTCCCCACCTCGTATGACTTATCGAAGCCGAAGATCTGGGCACATCCAACTCCGAGCACCGCAATGAGGCACCCGCTGGTCCACCGCGCAAAAGCCAGCTTGCTGTTCATGGTCATGGAAGGGATCTCCGAGAAGCTTCGGCCAATCACGATAGGACGCTGCGTGCCAGAATGGAAGCGCGTCGGTCGCGAGGCGAGCCGCCGCGGCGCGGGCGCGAGACAACGGTTGGCGGCCCCTCGCCGGCCCAGCGCTGCTCGGCCTGTCGAATCAAGGCAGCTCGCCTGCGCGGAGCGACCATTCCCTACATGAACTGTCGTCGTGAGGAAGCCTCCGCCATCGCCTGTCGGCGATTCGGTAGCTCCGGCGAGCTCCGTGGCGACAGCCCTGTGGCGTCGACCGTATCACGGCGCCGCGGGCGCGCTCTTCCTCGACCGCGCATTGCAATGCCATAAGCGCTGGAGTCGCGCGGATGCATGGCGCGGAGTGTTCGAGCGATGTCGATGAACCGACCGCGTTACCGATCGTGGCGCGGCATCACCGGGTGTTGCCGAGCGTAGCGCGGCGTCCGTCAACACGCGCCTTCGGCGCGGCGGCCGCGGGCCGCGCCGGCGAGCGCGAGCCCGAGCAGCGCTGCCTGGACGAGGCATGTCTCGACCGCAGGGTAGATGCCGAGCGCGGTGAAGCGAGGGAGCGGCAGCCGGTGGAGCGGCAGCAGCCCGCAGAGCTGGAGGGCGGCCACGGCGCGGCCGGCGAGCGGGGCGCACAGCAGACAGGCCAGCCAGGCGGGAGGGCTCGCCCAGCGGCGCGCGGCCGCCCGGCTCGCGCGCGTGACCAGCGCCGCGCCCGCGGCGAGCAGCGCGAGCGTGATCAACACCCCGGCCACGGCGGGCGGCGCGACGGGGAGCGACACCCCGAGCGCGGCGTCGAGCGCCGAGAACGCCGCGCCGAAGCCGGCCAGCAGCGCGGTCGCGAACACGGCCGCTCGGCCGCCTCGCGACAGGCCGCCATGCAATGGCTCCTGCGAGCGCTCCTGCCGCGCGCCGCGCCGCCGGGCGAGCGCCGCCGCGCCGGCGAGCGCGAGCGAGATCGTCGCGCCTGCCGTGAGCGTTCGCCAGAAGCCGGCCATGTGCCCGAGCGCCGCTGCGACCCAGGCGGCGAGCGCGAGCAGCAGCGCCGCGCCCGACGCGACGTGGACGACTCGCCGGCTCCGTGACGACGCGACGGCGGGGAGCGCGGCGAGGAACAGCGCCGCAGCGGCGAGCTCGCGCAGCGCCAGGCGGCTGGAGACCTGGGCCACGACCGGACCCGGCGCGCCCCCGGACCGCGCGAGCGCGACCTCGGCGTAGGTCGCGTCGCGCAGGAGCGCGGCCATGCCCGCGTCGAGCGTGTCTGTCGTCGCGCCTGCCGCGAGCGCCGCTCGAAGGGCGAAGGCGCCGTCGCCGAGGTCGTTCGCGAGCGCCTCCTTCACGGTGCGGACGCTCGCCTCGGCCACGTCGATGCCGTCGAGCTGGGCTGTGCCGAGCGCCTCGCGCGCGTCGGCGAGCCTGCCCTCGCGCAGCGCGGCGCGCCCCCTGTCGAGCGCGGCGCGCGCGATGGAGAGGGGGTGTGACGCGGCCTCGCCGCCATAAGCGACGCGCCGCCGGAGCTCCGCGAGGAGCGCCCCGTGCCGCTCGGCGGGGATCCCGCGCGCGGAGAGCTCGGCGCGCAGGTCCGCGTCGGAGCGGACCGCGAGCTCGATCATGGAGTAGTCCGGCAGATCGAGCGGCCTCGGGCCTTCGCCGGGCTCGGGGTGGTGGAGGCCGGCGACGTGGAAGGCGAGGTCCCAGCGGTCGCGGGCGGAGAGAAACGTGAACGGCACCATGGCCGTGCCGCTGACGCCGAATCGAACCGCGGACTCGACGCCGACGGGCGCGAGCTGCTCGGCGATGATCGCGTCGTGGAAGTTCGCCGGGTGCGGGACCAGGCTCGCCGCGCGCCGGGTATCGGCGTGCCCCGTCGGGCCGTGGCAGGTGGCGCAGTTCTCCTGGTAGAGGGCCGCGCCGCGCTGCGCGTCGGGCCGCGAGAGCGGCGCTTCCGCCAGCCGGAACGCGGACGCGACCCGGTCGCGCGCGCCCCTCGCCGCGATGGCGACTCGATCCGCGGCGACCTTCGCCTCGACGAGCTCGCGCACGCCGACGATGCCCTGCGCGAGGTCGCCCGCCCCGCTCTCGAGCGCGGACGGCTGGATGCGGGTGGCGACATGGATCGCCTCGCCGAGCAGCGCCAGCTGCTCGTCATACTCGATGACGCTGGTGACGGCGCCGTTCGCGACGCACCCGCCATAGTCCATGGCGACATAGCCGAGCACATGGACGAGGCGGCGCGCCTCGATCTCGGCCGGCTCCCCCGGATCCGCCAGCGCAGGGCGCTCGCCCAGGAGCAGGACGGCGGCCATGGCGGCCGCGCTGACCGCCGCCATGGCGGTGAGCCCGGCCGTCGTTGCTCGCAAAATACGCGGAAGTCGCGGGAAGCGCGGGAGGCGCGGGGTGGAGTCGGCCCGCGCCGGCGATCCAGCGCACACCCCCGTCGCGATCATGCGCCCGGGTCCCGCGCGGAAAGTCAGAAATCGCGATGACACATATCCCTCATACAATCGAAAAAGAGTTCATGCTAGCTTCCTCGATCGTGCAGCGACCCGCTGCTCGACAACAATGCTTTGAGGTCCTCCTGATGATGATCCTGCCGCGTGGCGCCCAGGGGCGCCGCGCCAGCTGGCCAGGGAGCAGAAAGGCTTTGCAAGACTGACCTGCCGCCGTCGCGCGAGGCGGCCACGCGCGAAGGCCCCGGCGTCCACCCTCCGTGCGAGCGTCCGTGCGAAAGCAAGCGGACGCGGCGGACGCCGAGGACGCGACTGAGCGCTGGGACGACGATCGCCAACCGTCGGCGCCGGGCACGTATTCAGTGTTGGTCAGTGTTGGCGCGTTTGCTCGACAGTGGCGACGGAATTCTATTGCGCTTTGAGCGCGCCCCGGCGACCGCTGCCCTCAGGCGCCACTCAGAGACAGAGACAGAGACCGGAGTGGTCTGCCGCCGGCGCGAGGCTCTCCGATTTAAGATGATCTCCCACGTGTGTGTTCGGTAAGATGGTAGCAGCGCGTTCACGTCCGATGCGCTGATCGCGCACGGTATCAGGCGCGATGCGATCGCTGGCGTGACCGTGCCGGGAAGGTGCCCGGCTCGCCGCAGGGCGAGCGTTTGTTGGAGGCAAGGCGGGATGAATCAGGAAGCTCGGAGGGTGAATCAATGAAATTGAACCCCGGACATCTGGCCGCAGCGTCGGTGGCAGTGACGATGGCGTGGGCCGGTCAGGCGGCCGCCCAGTCGGTGATGAGGCAGCCCTATCTGCAGTCGTTGACGCCCAACTCGGTCTACGTGGTGTGGACGACCGACGTGGGCACGGACAGCCGCGTGCGTTACGGGACCGATCCGGCGAATCTGACGCAGACGGTGGATCTCGGCGCGCTCGCGACCCAGCACGAGGTGCTCATCGGCGGGCTCACGCCGAACACCCGCTACTACTACAGCGTCGGTACATCGAGCGCGGTGCTGGCCGGAGGCTCCTCCTCCTTCTACTTCGAGACGGCGCCGCCCGTGTCCACGCCGAAGAAGTTCCGGGCGTGGATCATCGGCGACACCGGCTACGGCGGCACGGCGCCCTGGGCGACGCGAGACGCGATGCTGAACGCCGTCGGCGCGTACCGCCCCAACCTGTTCCTGCACATGGGGGACATGGCGTACAACTTCGGCACCACCGAGGAGTTCACCAACGGCTTCTTCAATCAATACGCGGCGATCCTTCGCAACACGGTCGTGTGGCCGACGTTCGGCAACCACGAGGGCCTGAGCTCCGACTCGGCGACGCAGACCGGTCCTTACTACACCGCCTACGTGCTCCCCACCGCCGGGGAGGCCGGCGGGGTCCCCTCCGGTACGGAGGCTTACTACTCGTACGACTATGCGAACGTCCACTTCGTCGTGCTCGACGGCTATGGCTCCTCGCGGTACTCGTCCGGCGCGATGGCGGCCTGGCTCGCCGCCGATCTCGCCGCGACGGAACAGGACTGGATCATCGCGTACATGCACTTTCCGATGTACACGAAGGGCACCCACGATTCGGACGAGGACTGGCTGATCATCGAGCACCGGGAGTTCCTCGCGCCCATCCTCGACGCGGGCGGGGTCGACCTGGTGCTCGCGGGCCACTCGCACAACTACGAGCGCTCGTTCCTCGTGGACGGCGCCTACGATACGCCGACCACGGCGGACGGGCACATCGTCGACGGGCACGACGGCAAGCCGCTCGGCGACGGCCCCTACGTGAAGCTCCCTGGCAAGGGGAGCCACGAAGGGGCGGTCCATGTCGTCGCCGGCCACGGCACGTACGTGGGCGGCTCCGGAGGCCACCCGCTCATGTACTTCAACGAGGCGCAGAGCGGCTCGTGCCTCCTCGACGTGGAGGACAACCGGCTCACGGTGTCCAACGTTCGCTACGACGGCGTGATCAGCGATCGCTTCGCGATCGTGAAGGGAACGGCCCTCGACGTCGCGGCGCCCGACGGCGGGGAGCGCCTGCCGCCGGGCGGCATCTTCCCGATCCGCTGGGCGACCGTGGGGAACATCCCCACCGTTCGGATCGAGTACACGACCGACGACGGCGCGACCTGGACGACGATCACGAACAGCGCCGCCAACACGGGCCGCTACAACTGGGTGGTTCCCTCCATCGACACGACGACGGCCCTCGTGCGCGTCTCCGACGCCGAGCACCCGCTGCTCTCCGACGAGAGCAACGCCGGCTTCACGATCCAGAGCCTCCCCCGCACGGCGGTGTACTTCGGCGATTACTGGGTTTACGACGACCTGGGCGTCGACCGGGGTACGGCCTGGCGAAACCTCACGTTCGACGACTCCTCGTGGAAGGGGGGCTGGGGGCAGCTCGGCTACGGCGACGGCGGGGAGAGCACGACCCTCTACCGGGCCACGCCGTCGTATCCCACCGCCTACTTCCGCAAGATCATCCCGATCGACGGGCCCGTCGCGCAGGCGACCATGAAGCTCATCCACGACGACGGCGTCGTCGTCTGGCTCAACGGCACCCAGGTGGCATCGAAGCGCGTGACCAACACGGCCTACGGTGACTATGCGTCCGGCGAGTCGCGCGACGACGAGCTCACCACGGTGACGCTCTCCCCGAGCTCGTTCGTGGTCGGAAGCAACATCCTCGCCGTGATGGTCAAGCAATCGGCCCCCAATTCGACCGATCTGTCCTTCGACATGGAGCTGACGCTCACCTATGCGCCGCCGGGCAGCGGGAGCAGCAGCAGCTCGAGCTCGTCGAGCAGCTCGAGCTCGTCCAGCACGAGCAGCAGCACGAGCGTATCCAGCACGAGCAGCAGCACGAGCGCCTCGAGCACGAGCAGCAGCACGAGCGTATCCAGCACGAGCAGCAGCACGAGCGCCTCGAGCACGAGCACGGGCAGCGTCATGATGAGCAGCGCGATGAGCGTGGGCAGCAGCGGGTCGGGCGGGGCCGGCGGCGCCGGCGGGGCCGGCTCCGGAGGCACGCCCGTGTGCAGGACCGTGCAGCGCGGCACCTTCGGCACGGTCTGGGACGCGACGCTCTGGTCGACCGCGGCGACCTACAACGAGGGGTCGTACCCGTCGGTCTACACGGGCGGAGCAGGCACCGGAGGCTTCCGTGCAGCGCTCCTCTGGTTCGACCTCTCGTTCATCCCCGCGGGCGCGCCGGTCTACTCGGCTACCTTGACGATCAATCAGGTGTACAAGACGGCGGTCACCACCGTTCGTCTCCACGAGGCCCTCGCGCCCTGGGGCGAGACGACCGTGAGCTGGAACAGCTACAACCAGAGCTGGGAGCCGCTCAGCTTCGCGTCGATCGTCACCGTCAACGGCACCGGCGATCGGACCGCCAATCTCACCGACCTGGTGCAGGATTGGGTTGACGGCGTCCTCCCGAATTACGGGATTGTGATGGAAGAGGACGCGGCGGGGGCGACGCAGTGGCGGGCCAGCGAAGACACCACGGCGTCGCGCCGCCCGCGCCTCGAGGTCTGCTACGCAGAGTGACCGCGCAGGGCGATGCGCCGCCGGGATCGCCGGCCGGCCTCGTCGCCCCCTGCGTGTCCAGGATCTCCGATCCATCCCTGTCGAGCGCTGAGCGCCGCGCTGGCCAGCTTGGTTGCGCGGCCCAGCCGCACTGTCTACGCTCGTCCGCCGAACAGCGAGCGATCCGCGAGCGCCGCGGCGGGCCGTCGAGGCCCGCCGCCGGCGCGCGGCGGCGCTGAGAGGGAGGGGAGCGTCCATGTGCGGCATTGCTGGATGGGTGGACTACGAGCGCGATCTGACGCGGGAGCGCGATGTCCTGCAGACGATGACAGCGACGATGAAGCTCCGCGGCCCGGACGACGAAGGGGTATGGCTCGCTCCGCGCGCGGCCCTCGGGCACCGCCGCCTCGCCATCATCGATCTCGACGGGGGCCGCCAGCCGATGATCGCCGACCAGGACGGCGCGCCGGTGGCCGTGCTCATCTACACGGGCGAGGTCTACAATTTCCGCGAGCTGCGCGGCGAGCTCGAGGCCCGGGGCCACCGCTTCAAGACGCACAGCGACACCGAGGTCGTGCTCCATGCGTATCTCGAGTGGGGCGCGGGCTTCCCCCGGCGGCTCAACGGAATGTACGCCTTCGCCCTCTGGGACGTCCGCGCGGAGGAGCTCCTGCTCGTCCGGGATCGGCTGGGCATCAAGCCGCTGTTCTACCAGCGGATCGGCTCGGCGGTGCTCTTCGGCTCGGAGCCCAAGGCGATCCTCGCGAACCCGCTCGCGTCGCCGGTCGTGGACGTCGGCGGCCTGCGCGAGCTCCTCGCCTTCGTCAAGACGCCCGGATCCTCCGTGTTCCGCGACATGCGAGAGGTCCGCCCAGGCCATGTCGTGCACGTGCGGAGGGGTGGGATCTCCGAGCGCCCTTACTGGGCGCTCGAATCCAGGCCGCACGAGGACGACCTGCCGACCACGATCCGCGCGGTCCGCGGGCTGCTCGAGGACACCGTGGCGCGACAGCTCATCTCCGATGTGCCCCTCTGCTCCCTCCTGTCGGGAGGGCTCGACTCGAGCGCGGTGACCGCCCTCGCGCAGCGGGCGCTCACGGCAGAGGGCGCGGGGCCCGTGCGCTCCTTCTCCGTCGAGTTCGCGGGGCACGCCGAGCACTTCACGCCGGACGCGCTGCGGAGCACGCAGGACACGCCGTACGTCGCCGAGGTCGCGCGGCACGTCGGATCGGACCACGCGGGGATCGTGCTCTCCGCAGCCCAGCTGGCCGACCCCGAGATCCGCGCCGCGGTGCTGCGCGCCCGGGATGTCCCGATCGCCTTCGGTGACCTGGATACGTCGCTGTACCTCCTCTTCCGCGCCATCCGGGAGCGCTCCACGGTGGCGCTCTCCGGCGAGTCGGCCGACGAGGTCTTCGGCGGATACCTCTGGTTCCACGATCCGGAGACGGTGGCGGCAGAGACGTTCCCCTGGGTCGCCATGCGCATGAAGATCCATGGCGCGAGCGCCGCCGTTCACCTGCTCGCCCCCGCGCTCCTCGCGCAGATCGACCTTCCGGGCCACGTCGCCGCGCGCTACCGGGAAGCCCTCGCCGAGGTCCCGCGCCTGCCGGGCGAGGAAGGAGCGGAGCGGCGCATGCGGGAGATAAGTTATTTGCACCTGACGCGGTTCCTGCCGATCCTGCTCGACCGCAAGGATCGCATGAGCATGGCGACCGGCCTCGAGGTCCGGGTCCCGTTCTGCGACCACCGGCTCGTGGAGTACGTCTTCAACGCGCCGTGGTCGATGAAGACCTTCGATGGGCGCGAGAAGAGCCTGCTGCGCGCCGCGTCCGAGGATCTCCTGCCGCGCTCGGTGCTCGACCGTCGCAAGAGCCCGTATCCGACGACGCAGGATCCAGCGTATACCGAGCGGCTCCGAGGGCAGCTCGCGGGGCTCCTCGCCCGGAAGGACGCGCCGGTGCTGCCGCTCCTCGACATGGCCCGCGCCCGCGCCGTCGCCTCGGAGTCCGCAGGAGCAGCCGATGAGCTCGTCCGGTCGAGCATGCATCAGGTCCTCCTGCTCAACGACTGGCTGACTCGTTATCGTATCACGCTGGCGCTCTGAGCCGCCGCGGCCGGCGCCGCCGGCGAGCGCGACCGCGGCCGCGCCAGGAGGGCAGGCTCGCGCGGTCGAGCCGCCTGCGGGCTCATGTGTCAACCGCCGGTTGACGTCGTTGACGGCGGCCCATGACAGCGGCGAGCGTGCCTGTCCGCCGGAGCGGGTGAAACGCTGTCCTTCAGCGGAAAAATGCAATCATGGTGCCCTGATCTGGGGCCGCGGGTGACGGCGCGCCGTGGCCTGGGCGTTGCTCTCCACGTGAAGACAGGACAAGACATCACGCAGACATCGCGACGCCATGACGACCCGTGGGGGAGGGGTGCGCAGAGGGGGTGAAGGGTGGGAGTCGTCGGTCGCGCGCAACGTTAACGATTGAGGGATGACATCATGAGCTTGAGATTGACCTATGCTTTCGGTGCCCTGTTGTCGTTCGGCCTCGCCGGCTGCCTCGCGGCGGACGGCGCCGACCTGGATGTGGACGTGGACTCGGCGAGCGACGCGCTCAGCGCCGTCAGAATCGAGGCCGAGAACCAGAGCTGGTCCACCTCGCCCGGCGACAAGATCGAAGACAACGCGGACAACGTGAAGCTCCGCGCCAACCAGAGCGGGGACACCTTCAAGTTCTCCGCGTCGGTCGCGTCCGGCACATACAAGATCGTCCTTCGTTACGCCACGCGGAACGTGTACGGCAAGTACGAGCTCGCCGTGAAGGGATCGTCGGTGAAGTCCTTCGACGCTTATGGCTCCTCCACCGGCGACAGCTGGACGACCGCGACGCTCGGGGAGAAATCGCTCTCTGGCAATGTCGAGTTCTCGCTCACGTGCAAGGGCAAGAGCTCCTCGTCGTCGGGGTACGACCTGAAGGTCGACTACATCGAGCTCGTGCCGGTGGGCGGCGGCGACTCTGGCGGGAGCTCGGGCGGCGGCACCACGACGGCGGGGAACGGCGGCGTCGTCAGCTCGACGATCATCGTGAAGGCGGGCGAGACGTTCGACGGCGGCGGCAAGCGGTACATCGCCGACAAGAACACGCTCGGGGACGGCAGCCAGGCCGAGGACCAGAAGCCGGTGTTCAAGCTCGAGGACGGCGCGAAGCTGAAGAACGTGGTCCTCGGCGCGCCGGCGGCCGACGGCATTCACACGTACGGCAACGTCACGCTCGAGAACATCGTCTGGGAGGACATCGGCGAAGACGCCCTGACGGTCAAGAAGTCCGGCACCGTGGTGCTGAACGGCGGCTCCGCGAAGAACGGCGACGACAAGGTGTTCCAGATCAACGCGGCCAGCACCTTCAAGGTGTCGAATTTCACGGCGCAGAACGCCGGCAAGTTCATCCGGCAGAACGGGGGGACCGACTTCAAGGTCGACGTCTTCATCGACCGGTGCGACATCTCGAAGATGAAGGAGTCCATCTTCCGGACGGACAGCAGCAGCAGCAGCGTGACGATGACGAACACCCGCTACAGCGGCATCGGCAAGGCGCTCTTCATGGGCGTGAGCTCCTCGAAGATCACGACGTCCAACAACACGCAATATTGACCCTGCGGTTCTGCACATTTCCGCCAGGGCAGGAGCGTCCTCGCGGGCGCTCCTGCCCGCTCTTGCGCGGTGTCAAGGGCCCTCCGCTCCGCCTCTTCCTCTCTGGCGAGCTGAGGAGAGACCTGGAGCGATGTGTCGCGCAAGGCGCGTTCATGTCAACGTTCACATTTCTCAATCACTCACTGTTCCGGGAAATGTACCGCTAAATTGCGGATCTTTGTCGCAAGGGGAGAAGCGACTGTCATCGCGATAGGAACGCCGGTGTGGCATCATGCGCCAATGCGTACCATCACGGATAGGCTCACACGTAGCGCTCGATACCTCGCCTTCGCGGCCATGCCATTCGCCATCCTGAACTGCTCCAGCAGCGATCCCGATGTGTCGGGGGACGGCGGCGGGACCGCGGCGAGCACCAGCTCCCAGAGCGCCAGCAGCAGCGGCAGCACCAGCAGCAGCGCCGACAGCTCGAGCTCGAGCGGCGGCGACCCCACGACCACCACGACGTCGGGGGCCGGGGGCAGCGGAGAGGGCGGCGCGACGGGCGCAGGCGGGAGCGGAGAGGGCGGCTCCGGAGGGAGCGGCGGCGCGCCCTCCGAGGAGTTCGCGCTCGCGAGCACCAATCACGAGGAAGGCGCCAAGTTCGCCGACAAGTACACCTGCCAGACCGCCGGCTTCCAGAACAGCGTCATGCCGGAGCTCCACTGGACCCCGGGGCCCGCGGGTACGAAGAGCTACGCCATCACCTTCATCGATGTCACCCTGGCGCACGCGACGCCTTCGCAGGCCAACGGCTATCACTGGGTTCTGTACAACATTCCTGCCACCACCACCTCGCTGCCCGAGGGGTTCAAGCAGGCGGACGCGACGGAGCTCGGCGCCAAGCAGAACTCGAACTACCTCGGGCCTTGCCCCAATTTCGGCTCCAGCACCGGCACGAAGACCGACACCTACGAGTTCACGATCTACGCGCTCGCCGAGGAGTCGATCACGATCACGGGCACCGGCACGGCTGCAGTGAGGGACGCGGAGACCAAGCTCGAGGCGAAGAACCTGGGCAGCGCGAAGCTCACCGGCACGTCCAACGCCTTCTCGACTCGATGAAGCGGCAGCTGCTTTCTCGGTCCTGAAGCATCCTCTCGAATGTTTCGAGGAGATTTACAGGGAGGCGGGGAGTGAAATCCCATGAATCTCGCTATCTCCACGCCTCCCTGTTCACGTTTCTCTTTCCCGTGATGCCAACGAAATGAGGGGATCTGTCAGCTCTCGATCCTGACCCCCGGGTCGCAGGTGCGATGTCTCGATGACCGTCGTCGGACGCGCAGCGCCTGCCGACTCGAGCCGTCCGTCATCCAGAAGCGGGGTCCCGGCGGCGGCCCTCCGGGCGCTTCGGGGCCTGCTGCGGGGAAGACAGGGTCTCTGCGAGCTTGCCGCTCCCCTGTTCGATCAGCTTCTTCTCGTACCAGGGCCGTGTGGCCTGCGCGCGAGCGAGATACGCGAGCGCGATGACGCCGAGGAGCGGCAAGGCGGCGTAGGCCACGGAGTGGGCCGTCACGTCGGGGCCGATCGCGCTGGCTGAGCTCCACGAGGGGACATAACGCGCCTTCACCGTCTCGCCCTCGCGGAGCCGGGCGAACGCGCCGTAGGACACCTCGTCGGAGAAGGCGGCGCCGCCTTCGCCCCGCATCGTGACCTCGAAGCGGGTGTGGTCGCCGTCGTCGTTTTCCTGGAGCTGCGTCACGCGGGCGTCCACCGTCTCGCCCAGCCAGCGGCGCGCGTGGAAGGCCGCGAACGCCATGTTGAACACGAGCGACGCGACGGCCGCGGTGATGGCCCACCGCCGGTGGAACGCCGCCCTGCGCGCGAACCGCTCGCCGAGGAGCTCGGACGAGAGGAGCATGCGCCCTCCGCGCGGGGGCACGAGCAGGTATCCCTGCGCCTGCTCGCGGTACCCCTGGGCCTGCGCCTCGGGATCGGGCGCGCGCCGGAGCTCGCCCATCGCGAAGACCCTCTCGCCTGGGATGAGCTCAGCCACGCGGACGCGCCGGGTGAGATCGACCCGGATCATGCCGTCGAGCGCGTCGACGAGCTGCACGTCCTCGCCCGGCTCGACCCGGATGCGCGCGCCGGACGCGTGGCGGAGATAGAAGGGGTGGACATGGACCTTGCGGCCGGTCTCGGCCCACTGGTGGGTCCAGACCCCGGAGGTCTCGGACTCGGACCCTTCCTGCTCGACCTCGACGCGCACCGCCACGTCCGCGCCTTGCTCCCGCTCGACGGTGCCCGCGACGACGGCCTCGCCGGGCGCGAGCGCGGCGCCGGGCATGAACGAGGCCTCGGCCCGCGCGGCGGCGCGGCGCTGCCGGCGCGAGAGCCGGAGCGCGAGCGCCGCGAGGACGAGCAAGCAGGCCGTCGCGGCGCCGTCCACCAGGAGCGACGACAGCCCGGCGTCGAGGTGGTATCGGCTCACGAGCAGCCAGATCCGGGGTTCCATGGCCCGCCATGAGAGCGCAAACCGGCGCGCCCGTGCGAAAAACCCGGCGCGCGCCTACCTTCCGGAGCAACGATGCCTGCCACGCCGCCTCCGTTCCGCGTCCACGAGCCTGACACGGCGGGGCCGATCGTCGTCGAGGTCCCGCACGCGAGCCTCGTCGTGGACGAGCTCGCGGCGCGCTTCACGCGCGTGCCGGAGCGCGCCCTCGCGGCCGACGCGGACGTCGCGGCGGACGCGCTCTTCGGCGACGTCACGCTCGAGGGGGCCGCGCTCGTCGTCGCGACGGCGAGCCGCTTCGTCATCGACCTCAACACGGCCCCGCGCGTGCCCACGCCCTACGAGGACAAGCTCCCCTACGGGCTGCGGGAGGTGCGGCGGCGCTCCGCGAGCGGCGAGCAGTGGCTCGAGAGCGCACCACCCCGCGCGGAGGTCGAGCGCCGCGTCCGCGACGTGTTCGAGCCGTACCACGCGGAGATCGCCGCTCGCCTCGCCGAGGCGCGCGCGCGCCACGGCGCCGCGATCCTCGTCTCCGGGCACACGTACCCCGATGTCATGTTCCCGGGCGCCGCCGACGTCGTGCTCGGGACCCGGCGCGGCGAGAGCGCGGCGGGCTGGGCGCGCAACGCGGTCGCCGAGGTCGCGCGCGCGCACGGCCTCTCGCTCGCGCTCGACGATCCCTTCCCGGGCGGCCACGCGCTCGAGCGGCACGCGCGCCGCGACGAAGGGGTCCACGCGCTCCAGATCGAGATCGCCCGCAGGCTCTACTGCGACGCGCGCACCCTCGCCCTCCGCCCCGACGACGTCGCGCGCCTTCGCGGCTTCACCCGCAGCGTCATCGCCGCGCTCACGAGTGCAGCAGCGCGATAACGCGGCACGCACACGGTACGGCTGCAGCGCGCAGACGGTGCGCGCGCAGGGCGTGCACGATGCGCGCGCAGGGCGCACACGGTACGCACGCGGACGCGGCGCACGCGCGGTGAGGGCGCGGCGCACGCGCGCGGTGACGGCGCGGCACACGAGCGCAACGAGCTCGGCAAGCGCGCGTCATCGAGCCCGCGCTGCCCGGCGAACGTCGCACAGGTGCGCGCTCGTCCCACCACCGGATCCGCTGTTCCACAGCACCCTCGTGGCGCATGCAGACGTTGACGCCGCGACGCGATGCACGGAGATTCCGCCCTCAACACCAGGCCAGGGATGGGGAGGCTCTCCATGCGCCCAGACGGTTTCTCGCTCTCGTGCTCGGCTCTCGCAAGCGTTGCTTTCATCGGTTTCCGCGGTACCGAGCACGTCTCGCAGCCGTACGAGTTCGAGCTCTTCTTCTCCGTCCCGACGAGCACCGACGTGCGCAAGGCGGTGGGCGAGCGGGCGACGGTGCGCGCGAGCCGCGGCGACGGGAAGGACCCGCTCGTCGTGCACGGCGTCATCGCGAGCGTTCGCCTCTTGCACCAGAACGCGGAGCGGGCGCTGTACCAGGCGCTGCTCGTGCCGAAGCTCTGGTTCCTGCGCCACTTCTGGCGCAGCCACGTCTTCACGAACCAGCCCGTCAAGGAGTTCCTCTCGGCGACGCTCCAGAACGGCGGGCTCGCGGGCAGCGACTTCCGCTTCTCGATCAACGACGGCGACTACCCGGTCGAGGAGTTCGTCGCGCAGTACCGCGAGACGCACCTCGCGTTCTTTCACCGGTGGCTCGAGCGCGAGGGCCTCTACTACTTCTTCGAGCACCCGGAGGACGGGCCCGGTGAGGTGCTCGTCATCGTCGACGATCGCGGGCTGCACGACGACTTCCCGGGCGGCGGGGTCGTGCGCTACGTCCCGCTCTTCGGCGACGACGTGACCGCGCCGCCGGGCCTGCACCAGATCGAGCAGAACGTGCAGTGGCTCCCGAAGACGGTCACCATCGCCGACTACAACTACGCGAACCCGTCCGCGTCGGTGAAGGGCGAGAGCAGCATCACCGCGAACGGGGTGGGCGCGATCCGCGAGTACGGCTTCCGCGTCTTCGTGCAGAGCGACGCCGAGCGCCTCGCGCAGGTGCGCGCGCAGTCGATCGGCTGCCGCGAGGTGACCCTGCGCGGGAGCGGCGACGCGCTCGGGCCGCGGGCCGGGTACCGGTTCTCGCTGGACGATCAGCCCGCCGACATCGTCGACCAGTGGCTCGCGCTGGAGGTGCAGCACAGCGCGTCGATCGCCGGGATCACGCCCGAGGTCGCGCGGCTGACGGGGCTCTCGGCCAAGGACATCTACGCGATCAAGCTGCTCGCGATCCCGGCCGACGTGCAGTTCCGCGCGCCGCAGGCGACGCCGTGGCCGCGCATCTACGGGTTCGAGAACGCGATCGTCTGCGGCCCCGCCGACAGCCAGTACGCGCAGATCGACGCCGACGGCCGCTACCTCGTGCGCTTCGAGTTCGACACGAGCGGCCTGCCCGACGCACGCATCTCGACGCGGGTGCGCATGATGCAGCCGCACGGCGGGACGACGGAGGGCTTCCATTTCCCGCTGCGCAAGGGCACCGAGGTGATGATCGCCTTCCTCGGCGGCGACCCCGACCGGCCCTTCATCGCCGGCGTCGTGCCCAACGCGCATCGGCCGAGCGTCGTCGCGGAGCGCAACCTCAGCCAGAACATCATCCGGACCGGGAGCGGCAACCAGCTCGTGCTCGAGGACGAGCTGGGCAAGGAGTTCATCTTCCTCCACACGCCGAACAACCGCACCGGCATCTACATGGGGACGCCGAGCGGCAACCACGGCTCGGTCTACACGGGCGACGGCGACAAGCAGACCGGCACGTTCCTGTCCCCCGAGAACGCCGACCCGGCCATCGCCGGCAGCAGCCTCGTCGACGTCACCTTCAGCTACCTGGAGACGACGTGTGGGAACGGCGGCTCATGGATCGGCGGCGACTCCTGGGAGAACGTCAGCGGCAACAAGTTCAGCATGGTGGTCTGCAACCTCTGGGCGGGCGTCGGCGGGACGTACACGCTCCAGGTCACCGCCGCGGCGGAGGAGACCTACTACGCGACGCGCAAGACCACGATCAAGACGGGCCGCGAGGACACGGTGGAAGCCGGCGGCATGAAGCAGACAATCACCGACGGGATGACGCTGACCATCACGAGCGGTGGGATGAAGCACGACGTCCACGGCACGTTCGAGCAGACGATCGAGCCGGAGGGCTCGTCGACGGTGACCGGGCCGTGGATGCACAAGGTCACGGCCGAGAACTTCGACGACTACAAGAGCTGGAAGACGGAGGTCGCCACCACGTGGAAGGGCCACTTCGGCGGGGACGTCGACCTGAAGTCCGACACGAACTTCCTGATCAAGGCGCCCAACGCGAAGATCACGGCCACCAACCTGAAGTGGGAGGTGCTCGGGCTGACGTTCGACCTCACGCCGAACAAGCACGAGCTCTACTTCTACAAGGGCGCGACCGGCGTCATCAAGACGGACCACGCCGCGCTCGCCCAGCAGGCCTACTTGCTCAAGCTCGAGACGTCGTTGATCAAGCTCGACTTCGCCGCGTTCGACAAGAAGGCCGTCGGCGCGAAGATGGATCAATTCGGCACCTACCTGAAGCAGCAGGCGGTCGCGCTGACCCTCGCGGGGGTCATCGCGTGGAACAGCGCCTTCACGAAGATCTGAGCGCGGATGCGAGTCGTCAAACCCCTCAAGGTCCCGGCGCTCACGCGCGTCGTCGAGGTCGCGCGGCGCCTCAGGTTCCACGTGGGCGCCATGATGGCGTTCCCCCTCGACGCGCCGCGCGCGCTCGTCGATGAGATGTCGTTCTGGCAGGCCGCGACGGCGGCGCTCGGGAGCCTTCCGCTCGACGACGGCATCACGAAGGCGCGCGGCGAGCTGCTCGTCGCGGGCCGGTGCCACGCCCCGGAGGGCCGCCGCGTCGGCGCGTCGTTCGTCCGCGCGCGGCTCGGCTCCGTCGACAAGCGCCTGGCCGTGCTGGGCGACCGGCACTGGAGCGGCCACGGCTTCACGGAGCCGGAGCCGTTCTCGGAGATGCCCATCGACTGGGCGCGCGCGCTCGGCGGGCCGAAGGACGCGGCGAACCCCTACGGGAAGGGGATCGAGGAGATCGAGCGCGGCGGGCAGCGGGTCCGGCCGCTGCCGAACGTGGAGCACTACGGCGCGCTGATCCGCTCGCCCGGCGACCGGCCAGGCCCGGCGTCCTTCCTCGCGATGGACGTGACGTTCGGCCAGCGCCGCGCCCGCGCGGGGACGTACGGCGCGGACTACGCCGAGAAGTGGGCGCCCGGCCTGCCGCCCGACGTCGATCCCGCCTTCTTCAACGTCGCGCCGAGCGATCAATGGCTCGCCGAGCCGCTCCGCGGCGACGAGGCGTTCCTCGTGGAGAACATGCACCCGACGCGCCCGCGCATCGAGGGCGCGCTCCCCGGCCTCGCCGCGCGCGTGCTCGTCACCCGCCGCGACGCGAGCGGGGAGGCGTTCCTGGATCTGCCCGTCCGCTGCGACACGGTGTGGCTCTTCCCCTCGGCCAACCTCGGCGTCGTGATCTTCCACGGCTCGATGCCCGTGGCCGACGACGACGCCGGGGAGATCGTCGACCTCGTCGTCGCCTGCGAGGAGATCGGCCGCCCCCGGCCGATCGAGCACTACCGCGAGGCGCTCGCCCGGCGGATCGACAAGGACCGGGGCTCGATCGCGTCCCTCAGCGACAGCGATCTCATGCCGCCGCGCGAGTCGGGCGTCGCCGCGAACGTCGCCGGCATCGAGATGGTGCAGTGGCTCAAGAGCGAGAACCTCGCCTCGCAGAACCTGCGGCGCGGCGCGGAGCGGGAGCGCGAGCGCCGCCGCGAGGAGCTGCTCGCGGACGGCATCGACCCGGCGCGCTTCGGCCTCGACGCGCCGCTTCCGGAGGACGAGGCGCCTCCGCCGGTCGACGATCTCGACGCGCTGGTGACGTACCTCGACGCGGCGTCGCGGAAGATGGAGGAAGAGAAGGAGAGGGCCGAGCGCCTGAAGAAGGAGGCCGAGGAGCGCATGAAGGCGCAGGCCGCCGAGATGGACGTGTCCGAGGAGGCGCTCCGGCGCGGCCAGACCGGGGAGGAGCCGCCCGGCGGCCCGCCGCGCTTCTCGGCCAAGGCGCAGCTCCAGCAGTACGCGGAGCTGGCCGAGGCGGCGCGCCTCGGCGGCGTGCCGAACCTCGAGCTGGAGGCGATGCTCGCGGATCCAGGGTTCCCCGAGCAGCTGCTCCGTCTCGAGCAGGCGGCGCGCGAGGGCTACCGCGGCTCGGCGCACCTGCGATCCGCGGCCCTGCCGATGACCGCCGAGGCCTCGCAGATGGCGCGCGTCGTCGTCGATGCGGCGCGCGAGGCGGGCGAGCCGCTCGACGAGCGCGACCTCACCGGCGCCGACTTCCGCGGGGTCGACCTGCGGGGGATGCGCTTCGCGCGCGCGTTCCTCGAGGGGGCCGACCTGCGCGGCGCCGACCTCTCGGGCGCGGTGCTCGAGGGCGCGGTGCTCGCGAAGGCCGACCTCTCTGGTGCGAACCTCACGGGCGCGCGGCTCCGGGGCGCGAACCTGGGCAAGGCGAACCTCGAGGGCGCGGTGTTCGACGACGCCGATCTGACCGAGGCCGTCCTGATGGGCGCGAGGCTCGCCGGGGCGAGCCTGAAGCGGGCGAAGCTCGAGCGCGCCGACGCCCTCCAGGTGAGCTGGGGTGGCGTGGATCTCTCGGGCGCGGATCTCTCGCTCTGCTCGTTCCTCCAGACGAGCTTCGCCGGGGCGAACCTCGCCGGGGCGAACCTCGAGCGGGCGATGCTCCTCGAGTGCTCGCTCGACGGCACGGACTTCTCGGGCGCTCGGCTGCACAAGACGTCGCTGATGAGCTGCACCGGGGCGAAGGCGCGCTTCGCGGGGGCGCGCTTCTCCGAGGGGGTCGCCGTCCACAAGAGCGGCCTGCCGGAGGCCGACTTCCGCGACGCCGTGCTCGACAAGACCTGCTTCCGGACGACGGACCTGCGCGGCGCGCGGTTCGATCGAGCCCAGATGACGATGACCGATCTCTCCGAGGCGGACGCGACGGACGCGACCTTCGACCGCGCCGTCATGAAGAACGCCCTCTTGATCCGGACGAACCTCGACCGCGCGTCGCTCCGCGGGTGCAACCTGACGGAGGCGATCCTCTCGAAATCGCGCCTGGCGGGGGCCGACTTCACGGGCGCGCAGCTCTGCCGGGCCGATTTCAGCCGCGCGCGCGGCGACAACCGGACGACGTTCGCCGAGGCGAGCGTCGAGTTCACCCGGTTCGACCGGCAGGCGGCGCCGGCTCCTGGAGGCGCGACATGAACCGCGACGAGGTGCTCGACAAGGTCCGCCACGGGGACCCGATCCAGGCCGTGGACATCTCCGGGCTCGACCTGACGGGCGCGGATCTCTCGGGCGCGGTGTTCGACCGGGTCCGCATGCCGCGCGTGATGCGGGGCGCGCTCGTCAAGGAGTCGACGTTCTCCGAGTGCGATCTGTCGGGCGTGGACGCGGCGGGCGTGGATCTGCACCTGACGACCTTCTTCCGGAGCCGCCTCGACGGGGCGACGCTCTCGGGGTCGAGGCTCGTCGGCGCGAGCTTCATCGAGTCGACGTTCGAGGGCGCGGCGCTGTCGGGCGCGGAGGCGCCCGTCGCGACCTGGACGACGTGCTCGCTCGAGCGCGCCTCGTTCGAGGGGGCGAACCTCGACCGGGCGAACCTCGTCGAGGTCAAGGCCGGCGGCGCGAACTTCTCTCGCGCGAACCTCGAGAAGGCGACGCTGTACAAGCTCGACCTGCGCACCGCGCTGCTCGACGGCGCGAACCTGACGCTCACGACGCTGGTCGAGGCGGCGCTGGGCGCGCGGGCGTTCCAGGGAACAAAGCTGTTCCGCACGCAGTTCATGCGCGGCAGCGTCGCTGGCTCGAGCTTCGCGGGCTGCGACGCGACGCAGTGCAACTTCACCGGGGTCGACGTGTCCGACTGCGACTTCTCCGATGCGGTCCTGACGCAGGCGCTCTTCGGCGAGGCGAACGCGGCGAAGGCGCGGTTTTCGCGGGCGAAGCTGCAGAACGCCATCTTCGAGCGCGCCTCGCTCGCCGAGGCCGACTTCTCGGGGGCGGAGCTCGTCGAGGCGTACCTCGCCTTCGCGTCGTGCGCCGGCGCGCGCTTCGTCGGCGCGAAGCTCGCGTACGCGGACCTCTCGCACTGCGATCTCTCGGGCGCGGACTTCACGCAGGCAGCGATGTTCCGCGCCAAGCTGCACCGCGCTCGCCGCGACGGGGCGAAGGTGCCGGCGGGCGCAGGCTGGCTCGGCGACGACGAGAAGCTCGCCGCGATCGAGGACTGGAAGCCGCGCCGCGGCGGAGAGCGCGATGGGCAGCACGCGTGACCGCGCCTGCTGCGCGGGCCGTGCGGAACCACGAAGCCGTGCGGAATCACAAGACGCGAGACCGCGACCCGTGAGACTCGGGGCGAGGCCGCGTTCCACGAAATTCATTGATTCCTGCCGTGAAATGGTTGAAACTAGCGTTGCGGCGCGCACGTCCTGACCGGGCGGATCCAGGCCGAGGAGACCCGAGATGCAGAGCATGGCGGCCCGCGAGCCCCTGACGGTGGCACACGACGACAGCGCGCAGGACGACCTCCTGGCCGCGGTGGATCTGCCGGCGATCGAGCGCTCGCCCTCGCCGCGGCGCGTGCCGTCGCTGGAGACGGGCGTCGTCCGGGGCACGGCGTCGGGGCTCGTGGTCGAGCTCGGCGGCGGGCCGGTCGCGGCGCGGCGCGCGAAGAGCTGCCTCGTCGCGCCGGACGCGGGGGATCGGGTGCTCTGCGCGGTGGACGGCGAGCAGGTCTTCGTCCTCGCGGTGCTGGAGGGCGAGGCGGGCGCGACGACGCGGATCGTCGCCGAGGGCGATATGAAGGTGCAGGCGACGGGGCGGCTCGGGCTCGGCGCCGGCGATCAGATCGAGATCGCCGCCGCCAGGGAGGTCGGGCTGTTCGCGGGCAAACTCCAGGTCCGCGCGCAGGCGGCGGCGGCGGCGATCGAGGAGATCGGGCTCGTCGGCCGGTCGCTCGAGGCGCACCTCCAGAAGGCCGTCGTCGTCGCCGAGCGCATGGAGGCGCGCGCGGATCGGCTCGTCCAGCGCGCGAAGCAGGCGTTCCGCTTCGTCGAGGCGCTCGAGCAGGTGCGCGCGGGCGTCTTCGATCTCCGCGCGGAGGGCCTCGCGGCGGTGCGGGGGGAGAACACGATCGTCGCCGCGCGGACGCTCGCGAAGCTCGACGGCGAGCAGGTCAAGATCGGCTGAAGGGGCGCGCGGCGCGGGGCCGCGGGCGCCAGCAACGACGAGGGGTGAAGCGATGCTCGCGAAGACGACCGCAGGGGGGATGTGCCTGGCGTTCCCGGACGTGTGCCTGACCCCGACGCCGGCCCCGGTGCCGATCCCGTACCCGAACATCTCGCTCCATCCGATGAGCGTGCTCTTCGTGCCGAACGTGCTCGTCACGTGCGCGCCGGCGCACAACATGCTGACGGTCGCGCCGCTCACGATGGGGGACAACCCGGGCGTCGCGCTCGGCGTCGCGTCCGGGATGGTGATGGGCCCGTCGCGCAACGTGACCGCGGCCTTCACGGTGATCGTCGGCTGCGCGCCCATGACGCGCCTGACGAGCATCTCGATCCAGAACAGCACGAACGCGCCGGGCATGGCCATCGTACCGAGCGTCACCACCGTCCTCGTGCTCGCGCCGTGAGGGGCGCGCGCCAGGGGTCCGCCACGGAGGCTGCGACGGCGCCGGAGAAGAGCACGCTGACCGAGGCGCTCGCGAAGCTGGACGCGGCGATGCGCAGGCCGGCGGGCAGCAGCGCCGATCCGGATCGGCGCCGCGTGGCGGCCCGGCTCGCAGATCTCGTTCGATGCGAGGACGACGAGCTCGCGGCGTTCGCCAGGCGGCACCTGCCCGGCCGCGCGGCGGACGAGGCGGCGCTGCGCGCCGCGCGAGAGATGCTCCTGGCGATCGGCCGCGTCCTCGGTCCAGACGGCGAGAGCGCCGAGGCGCTGGCCGTGCTGAAGGACGCGCACGGGGCGCTCGACGAGCGGCTGGCGGAGGCGAGGCGGGCCGCGGCGCAGCGCGCGGAGGACGAGGCGGCGGCGCAGCGCGCGGCGGAGGAGGCCGCCGCGACGACGGGCGCGCCGGCGCTGGTCGAGGCGCAGGGGCCGCTGTCTCGCCTGGGCGGAGGGCTGCCCTTCGTGCCGCCGACCGCGGCGAAGCGTGAAGCGGAGGAGGTCACCGCGACGACGAGCGCGCCGGCGCTGGTCGAGGCGCAGGGGCCGCTGTCTCGCCTGGGCGGGGGGCTGCCCTTCGTGCCGGCGGCAGCGCCGACGGCGGAGCCGATGCCCGCGCCGATGGCGGTGCTGGGCTCAACGGCGGTGCCTGGGCCGGCGCTGCTCGGTGGGCCGGCGCCGCTCGGTGTGCCCGCACCCATGCCGGTATCCGCGCCGGCAGCGATGGCGGTACCGGTGGCCGTGCCCGCGCCGGTGGCCGTGCCCGCGCCGGTGGCCGTGCCCGCGCCGGTGGCCGTGCCCGCGCCGGTGGCCGTGCCCGCGCCGGTGGCCGCGCCCGCGCCGGTGGCCGTGCCCGCGCCGGTGGCCGCGCCCGCACCGGTGGCCGCGCCCGCACCGGTGGCCGTGCCGGCGCCGGTGGCCGTGCCCGCGCCGGTGGCCGTGCCCGCGCCGGTGGCCGTGCCCGCACCGGTGGCCGTGCCCGCGCCGGTGGCCGCGCCCGCACCGGTGGCCGAGCCCGAGCCCGCCCCGGCGCCTGCGTCCACACCCGCACCCCAATCGGTCACCCAGCCCGCGATCGTGCCTGTTCCCGCGCCTGCGTCGGTTCCTCGGACGGACCCGCCGGTGAGCGGCGCGGAGTCGAAGCCGCTGAGCAAGACGCTCCCCGATACGCCGCGGGTCATCGACTCCGCGCTGCCCTTCATCCCGGTGGCCTCCGAAGAGCGCCCTCGGCCGTCCGTCGCTCGTTTCGATTCGGCGCTGCCGTTTCAGCCCGTCGCCAGCCCCGACGGACAGCCGGTGCGCGAGCCTGGTCCGGCGCCCGCGCACCACTCCCCGGCGGTGCCGCTCCACGACGAGCGTCATTCCGTTGCGGCCACGCCGGGCGCGCAGGCCGCCGCCACGGCGAGCTCGCAGCCGGTCGCTGCGTCGAGTGCGCAGGCGGCTGCCACGGCGAGCCCGCTGCCGGTCGCCGCGTCGAGCGCGCCGCCGGCCGCCGCGCCGAGCGCGCTGCCGGCCGCCGCGCCGAGCGCGCTGCCGGCCGCCGCGCCGAGCGTGCCGCCGGTCGCCACGCCGAGCGCGCTGCCGGCCGCCACGCCGAGTGTCCCGCCCGCCTCCACGCCGGCCCCCGCGAGCGTGAGCGACCCGCTCAGCGTGCGCCCGCCACCCTCGCTCACGCTCAACCAGTACGCCGGCCTCGTCGTCGCGTGCGAGCTGTACCCCGCCTACGTGGAGAGCACGAATGCACGCTACGGGGTGCCGACCCCCGCGGCGCGCGCCGCCCTCGACGCCTTCTGGGCAGGCCGCTTCGCGGCAGATCCCGCGCTTGCTCAGCGCTGGCCCGAACTCTGCGAGGCCGCGCGCAGGTACTTCCTGCAATCGCGCTGAGCGCCGGCGCCGCACGCGCAGCGCCTCGCAGGAACACCTCGTGGAGCAGCAGGCGCACCCGAACGCTGAAGCCGGCCGAGGTTCGAAACCACAAGGCGCCGGACGCCAGGAAGAGATCCAGAGTTCGGCGTCGTTGACGCTCTGGCGGAGCCTTCCTTCGTTGAACGGTGTGCAGGCGCCAGCGTTCAGCCGGCGGCGCTCGAGCAGGCTCGGATGAGCTCGGCCACGAGCGGCGGCAGCCGCCCGGCCAGCGCGGCGCGCTCCGGCTGGAACAGCGTGGCGACGAAGAACGGATGGCCGTCGAGCTCCACGGCGCGCACGTCGCCGGCGTCGTCCTCGGCGCCGATGCGCAGCGGGCCCGAGACCAGCGCGGCCTGGAACTCCGGGTTCAGGCCGTAGCGGCACCGATACCCTTCCGTGGCCTCAGGGCGGCCGTAGGCCCGCGCGATGCGGGTTCCGGCGTTGAAGCGGATCTTGCCGGTGGCCTCGACCAGCGAGCACGCAAGCGGCGCGATCACCGCGCGCTGCGCCTCTGGCGCGGTCTCCGCGTGCTCGGCGTCGGACCAGCCCAGCACGTGGCGCGCGTACTCGACGACCGCGTGCTGGAAGCCCCCGCAGGTGCCGAGGAACGGGCGCCGCTGCTCACGGGCGAAGCGGATCGCGCGCAGCGCGCCATCCATGCTCCGGTACGGGCTCGCCGGAACGCACCACAGGGCGTCATAACGAGCCACCCGCGAGGCGTCGGTCACCTCCTCGGTCGGCACCCATTCAAAGGAGAGCGGCGCGGATAGCGCCTCTCCCGCCAGCCGCAGCGCCACCGGGATGGCCCGGTGGGCCGTCACGGCGTCGTCGCGGTCACCGATGAGCCCAACATGAAGCATCGTCTGCATCGTGGCCTCAACGCCGCCAGGTGTACGGCGGTGCGGCCGTCACCTCGGTGACCATCGTGACGCCCGCCCAGTCGTCGGGGACGAACCCGTAGAACGTGTTGCTCGATTTCGATGTGGCGACGAACTCGACATCCCCGAGCAGCGTTGCTGTCCCGGAGACGGACTGTCGATCGCCGAACCAGCCGAGCGGATAGAAGGTGGCCTGCACGTTCGCCGAGCCGCTCACGTTGAACCCGCGCGCCTGGATGCCCGAGCCGCGTTGCCCGACCAGGCTGAGCGCGCCGACACGGCCGCCGGAGATCACGCCGTTGACGATGGTCGCATGATCCTCGACGCGGACGTCGCCGCTCACCTCTCCGCCGAGGATGGTCGCGTAAGGACCGACGTAGACGCTCGATGGCGTGCCCGCAGGCGCGCAGCCGCCGCCGTTCGCGTGCCTCGTCGTGCCCCGCGGACACGCATCGAGCTGACCGTCCTGAAACCCGGCGGGCCACGATCCATCGAGCTCCACCATGTACGGATAGCGGTAGATCGACGGGTACGCTGGCCCGTCCGAGAGCCTCGTCCAGACCAGCTTCTGGTATTCGGTCGGCGTCGCGACCACGACCAAGTAGACGTTCTCGCCGGGGCTGATGCAGAAGTCCATCTCGCCGTCGCCCCCCCGCTGCAGGGGGCTGTAGCGGGAGGTGGTCAGCTCCGGGTCCGTCGCGACGAGGCCCCAGCGCCAGCCTGAGTCGGCGCCGGCCTGCGTCACGCCCCGGAACACGACGCGCACGCTGGTCGCGTCCGCTTTCGGGTGCAGGCGCACGATGTTGTAACCCCAGCGCTGCGGTGCCCAGTGATACGGCGAGACGAAGCGGCGATTCTGCGCCCAGTCCGCGTCGAGCGCCTCGAGCCGCGTGAGACGAAGCCGGCGATCGGTGCGGCCGTTCGACGTCATGTCGGGCTCGATCGAGCCGTATTTTCGTCGATACACGCCGGAGGGATCGCCTCCGTCCGTGGGCGGAGGGTCCTTGTAGTCCCAGGTGATGTTGTGCATCGCCCACTCGCCGAACTCGTCGTTGAGCCGCTCGATGTCCCAGCCACGGCTCAGCATGAGCTTTTGCCATGGGTCCCCTTGGCCGCGCGGCGCCTCGTAGGCCCACATGTCGTTGACGGCGCTGTAGCAGTGCTTGTCCTTCAGGAACTCGAAGAACTGCCAGTTGCAATAGCGGTTCCGGGTGTTGCCGTAGTAGAGGTGCGGCATGTTCGGCAGCATGTCTGAGCAGTGCACGTTGTCCCGCCATATCTGATGCGGCATCCAGTTCGCGTGGCTCTCGAAGATCCAGCAGCCGTCGCCGCCACAATCGGGGAACGCCTGCGTCGTCGACTGCACGCCGTGCATGAACTCGTGGGCGAGACCCCACGGGTCACGGGCGGCGTCGGGGCCGATCCACATCCCCATGTAATTGACGCCGTTGCGGCTCCACCCGCCGCCCCAGAGCGGGAAGCTGTTGTCGAAATGGACCGCGGCCTTCCACTTGTCCGCTGACTTGCAGTACGGCTCGGGGAAGAAGATGGGGCTGCCGAAGTACGCGCTCCAGATGCTCTCGAGCGTGTCCGCCGCCTCCTCCGCCTGGCTCAGGTTGATGTCCGTCCCCTCGGGCCAGTAGAAGGCGAAGTGCGCCGACTCGTGGCGCAGCGGCGCGCGCGTCTCGCCGCCGTCGCGCGGCGCCCTCCAGGTGCCTGCCGTGCAGCTGGCCCCCGTGACCTGGCAGCTCGTCGCCCACTCCGTGCTCGTCGTGCCCTGCTCGCAGGCGCCGGGGTTGCCGCCTGCAGCCCCGGTCGAGCCGCCGCTTCCCGCCGCCTCGGCCGTCGAGTCGGCGGTGCTGCCGGCGGCGCCGGCGCCACCGGTGCCGCCGGTGCTGCTGGTGGCGCCGGCGTCGCCGATGCCCCCGGCGCTGCCGGTGCCGGCTGCGCCTGAGGTCGCCGTCGTGCCGCCGCCGGACCCCGAGCCCGGAGCAGGGTCCTCCGGCGCCGGACCGCACGCAGCGAGGAGAGCGGCGACAGCGAGCGTCGAGCCGTTCGCGAGAAGCTGCTGGAACGATGTGCGAGTCGCGCGACAAACGCCCGCGGGGGCGCGGAATGTGTAAGTGAAGCTCTCACGGACTGCGTGTTTGTGGATCGCGGATGAGTCATAAGCTGGGTCGAGCATGCTGTATTCTCGTTCGGAGCGCGCTCTCCATGCAAAAGAAAACAAGGCCGGGGTGAGACCCGACCCGGTGAGACCCGACCCAGGTTGGACCGAACCTGATCATGACCCGTCCACACCTGAGACCCGACCCAGGTTGGACCGATCCAGAGCCGACCTCATCCACATCCAGACCTGATCCATCCACACCGGACCCAGGCTGAGACCTGACCCAGGTTGGGCCCATCCAACAGACCAGAGACCGATCCGGGTTGAGACCTGACCCAGATTGGACCCGCAGACCCGACCCAGGTCGGAGACTCGACGTAGGTCGTCCCAAGACCGACTTAGATTTGCTCCCCCAAATCTAACCTAGGTTGGCTTGGCTTGGGTGGGGGGTTGAGGTTGGTGGAGGGGGTGGGCTGCGATGTCTGGAGGTGGAGAATATAACATCCGAGGTGGAAGACGGCATGGCGGCCGCCACCTCTGGCGCAGTGATCGCCACGTGTTGGGCGTGGCAAGTGCTTGAAATGATTGACCGCAGTCTCTGGCACAGCGTTTGTTGATACGGACGGGCCATGAGCCACCCCCGCGAGATCTCGCCCGGCGCTACCTATATGATCACCCGTCGCGTCTTGCGTCGGCACCTGCTCTTGCGCCCCGACGCAGCGATCACCCAGCTCTTGGTCTACGCCCTCGCGGTCTCGGCTGGTCGCTTCGGGATCGAGGTACACGCGTTCTGCGCGATGTCAACGCATCTACACCTGGTCGTGACGGATGTGAATGGCGTCCTTCCGCGCTTCTTGCAGTTCTTTCATCGCATTGTGGCGCTCGGGACCAAGGTGCTTCGCGCGTGGGAAGGACCGGTATGGGACCACGAAGCCACGAGCGTTGTGCGCCTTCTGACGCGCGCTGCTGTCGTGGAGAAGATTGCCTACGTGCTCGCGAACCCTGTGGCCGCTGGCCTCGTCCGGCATGCGCGTGAGTGGCCGGGGGCGAAAGTCGATGTGAGAGAGCTCGGCTGCGGCGTGCTGCGTGCGGCGCGTCCTGTGGCGTATCTTGACCCGGAAAATCCACAGTGGCCCGAGGAAGTGATGCTGCCTCTCGCGCTGCCACCGGCGGTCGAGCAGGACGGCATCGATGACTTTAGGCACTTGGTTGCCGCCGCGCTCAAGGAACAGGAGGCGCTGGCCCATGCGGCGCTGCAGCGGCAAGGGCGTCGCTTCCTTGGTGCTGAGCGAGTCAGCAAGATCTCCCCGTACGAGCGCGTCACGAGCTTCGAGGCGCTGGGCGAACGCAATCCGACCTTTGCGGTTGGCCGCGAGCAGGGTGATGCGCGGCGAATCGCTGGTGCTGCGGTGCGGGCGTTTCGTGCGTCATACCGCGCGGCGCTTGAACAGTGGCGCGCCGGGATACGCGGTGTGGTGTTCCCCGCGGGAACCTGGTGGATGCGCACGTTCCACGGCGCCAGCGTGACGGACCTCAGACTCGTGGTGTAGATACTGCATGGCGCCGTTCTCAGCGATGCGAAAAGCGCGGGAGCGGGGTCGACGCGTTGTCGTGTTGTGGAGAACGTCAGTCTGGAGAAGGCGGAGCAGGCGGAGCGTTTGTCTGGCGCTGCGCGTATGCCCAAGAATTGGGTATGCCGGGTCGAATGCGTATGCGGCGATTGGAACGGTGACCTTAGACAGACTCTGGCTGACAGAGCGGGACGATTATGGGCCGATAGGTGAGGCGATGCGATTGTATCAACCCGGGTCATCCATGGATTGGGGGCGCGCAGATCCGGTGGCCGACAACCCGGGTCGAGTTTCCTCGTGCGTACGCTTTCGATGGCTCAACCCGGGTGGGTCGTGCTGGGTCGGGCGACGGCTCGATGATGTCTCAACCTGGGTCGGTCGGGTGGGTGGGTCGGGCCGCTGGGTCGCTCTCACCTGTACATACGGTCGATCCGCTCTTCGGGGGCGCGCGGGTCGAGCAGCAGGAGCGTCAGATAAAACGCCCACTCCAGCGGCTTCATCGCGAGATAGATGACATCGGCGGCCCAAGCGGCGCCGATGTATCGGCTCACGGGCAGCCCCATCCGGTCGTAGAGCTGGCGTGCCGCGCGGCCGAAGCGCGGCCAGCGCTCGTGCAGCAGATCCTCGAAGGCGTTGGCGATGGCGAGCTGGCGATTGACGAGGATCGGCGTGCCGCCCCGCCGTCCGAGCCGGATCGGGCGCACAAGCCAGGCGTGGCCGCGCGCAGCGACGGTGCACAAGTAGTGGCAATCGCCGGGCAGCTTCACGATCGGGAGCTGCGACAGCGTGTACCCGCACGTGCGGGTGAAGACCTGGAGGGCGGCTGCCGGATGTCCCAGCCAGGCCGCGTGCAGGACGGCGTGAACCCCGAGCAGCAACGGGGTAGCCGCGAGGGCGCGCCACAACGTGGGTCGGTGAATCGCGGGCGGCGGCGGGAGCGGGACCTGCGGCGGCCCCGCGCGATAGGCGGGATCGGCGGCGGCCAACGGAGCGGGCGCGCTGGCCTCGACGCCCCGCCTCAAGAGGCGAGCGCGCAGCTCGGCGGAATAGAAGACGACGGTGAACACCGGCGCGAGGCACGGCAGGAGCAGCGGCGGCACGAGCAGGCCGGCCGCGACCCAGGGGCCGAAGTGCACCGCCAGCAGGACGTGGAGCGCAATTCCGACGAGCAGCGCTGCATGGACGACGAGCTCTGCAGGGCCAGGCAGCGCTTCTTTCCGGCGCCGTGACACGACATAGGCGAGCGCGGTGAGGGTGTGCAGCGCGATCAAGCCGTGGACTTCCGGCTCGGCGAGCGGCCGGAACGCCGTGGTGCCGACGTCGCATGCCGGGACAGCGCACGTCCCGGGGGCGTCGTGGCTGTATGCCATGCCCCAGGCGGGCAGGAGGAGCAGCGTGAGCGCTTCGGCCGCCATCTGGAAGGGGGCGCGCCCCCGGCGCCGTATCGCGCGGTATGTCCATACGGTCAGGCCGATCCAACCGGCCAGCCCGAGCGCTCCAGCGACGAAGATCGCGGCATCGAGCTGGACCAGCTGGCTCGCGCCGAAGAGCAACGCCGCGAGCGCCGGAACGCCGTAGCCGGTGGCCACCAACGCGGCGAGGGCACCGTCCGTCAGCGAGAAGGGCTGCTCGGGCGGCGACTGCTGCGGCTCGGCCGGTGGTTGCTGCGGCTCGGCCGGTGGTTGCTGCGGCTCGGTCGGTGGTTGCTGCGGCTCGGTCGGTGGTTGCTGCGGCTCGGTCGGTGGTTGCTGCGGCTCGGTCGGTGGTTGCTGCGGCATGCATTCACCATGCTAACGGCTCCAGTCCCAGGAGATCCATCCTGCGAGGTGGAGCGCGTGCTTCACGAGCCGCGTCGCACGTTGGAGCGTGAGCCGTGCTGGCTGCTCGCGCAGGGAACCCCTGTCGTGTCGAACGGATGCTGATAGAATCCATGGGCTCTGGCATGAGCCCGGACCGAAAGCGCCGTCTGCGCCCTGCAATCTCTGCCGAAGGGCGGCCGCTCCGGCGGCGGGCGCACGCGATCGCCGAAGATCTCCTCACGTCGGCCATGAGCGACGAGGAGCGGGTAAGGCTCGCGCGCATCGTGCTCAGGTCCGGCTCCCGCGAGGCGATCAACCGGCTCTTCCAGTAGTTCCAGCGACGCCAGGCCGAGACCCGGTGGGGACAAGACAACCCCCTGCACGAGATCGCCGGGGCGATGCGCGTCCAGGCGATCGAGGCGCTCAGGGGCCCGCCCGGGCAACACAGCAGGAATCACAGGAGCGCGCGCCTCGTCCTGTGGGTAGCCGGTCGCCCGGGCGATGTTCCGCTCCTCGTGTCGCTCCTTGCAGCGCAGGACCCGGACGGCCTGGATAGCGACATCTTGCCCGTGCTCCAGCACGTCATTTCGGGCTACGAACCCAGCGATCCCCACGTCATCGCCTCGATCGAGCGGTTCATCGAACGGTCGGCGTCGCTGCGGGACCTCCACGCCGCGTCGCTGGTCCTCCGCGAGTACCGCGTTCCCGAGGCCGAGCCGGCGCTCCAGCGTGCCCTCGCCGCTCCCGATCCGTGGCGGCGCGCCCCCGTGATGGCGGCCCTCGTCGTCAGGAATCCAGGGCAGCACCGGCGCGCCGGCGAGGCATTGCTGGCCGCGCTGAAGCTGGAAGCGCGGGCGGCGGAGGCCTGGGACAAGGATGCGGTCCAGAGGGCGCTCGCCGAGGCGCTCGATGGGACAAGAGAAGCGTTCGAGTCCGGGGAGGAGGACAGATTTCCCCCGGTTCCCGAGGCGCGGATCGAGGCGCTCGACCGCCTGCCCGAGGAGGACTGCGCTGCGTTCCTCGACAGGCTTGGGCGCGAGTTCACCGTGGATCAAGCGCTCCTGCTCCCGCGCCTCCAAACCGCGTCCCTGGCCCGGAAAAAGGCGCTGCTCCGCGCCCTCGGGGCCGTGGCGATCGGCGGAACCCCGTTCTTCCATGCGGTGTGGCCTCTGACCTCCGATCCCGACGAGGAGATCGCGGCGCTCGCCATCGCCGCGTGCGGGGCCACGCGCTCGGACCAGGCGAGGATGCGGCTGACGGCGAGGCTCAGGGGTGCGATCGCGAGGGACGACGTTGCCGCCGCAACGCCGCTCCTGAGCGGCCTGCGCGGCTGTCTCTACGACGGCGCGGTGTGGACCGCCGCGCTGTCCCTGCCGTGTGAGATCGCCCGGAGGCTGGCGATCGAAGGGCTCGAGTACGCCGCCGTCCTGCGCGGGCCGGCGATCGAGCTGCTGAACGAGGCTGCGAGGCGCGAGAGCAACGAGGAGCTTCGTCGGCGGATGGTCCGGCTTCTCCGGGACCGCTGACTCAGGCGACGGCGGCGGGGCGTCTACGGCTATCCCATCGCATCGCCGCATTGCCGTGACGTGGTTGGGTCTCGCGACGGCCCAGCGCCCGCGCGGACGCGGTGCTAGCGCCCTCCAGGGTCGAGCCGGCGCCCCTCGGTCGGAGGCGTCGGCCCGGTGGGCGTCTCCAGCACGAGCTCGCCGCCGTGGGTCAGCACGTGCCCGCGCGGATCCCGCGGCTCGGGCGGCGGGGGTCCCAGCCTTCCCTTGACGTCCGGCGCAGGATTTGGGCGCACGCGGAACCGCACCTGCCCGTCCCGCATCTCCATCAGCGTCAGGTCCTGGTAGACCTCCACGTCGCGCGCCAGGGTGAGCGCCGGCTGCCCTGGGCGATCCAGCGTCACATCGAGGCGCCTGCCAGCCGAGGCCGCGGGCGAGCTCGCGAGGAGCGCCGCGCCGCCGGGAGCGGGAAGCGCCGCGACGCCGTCCGGCGCCGTGATCCGGCGCCACGCTTGCGGTGCGCCGAGCGGCAGCGGGCTTCGCACGAGCGCCTGCAGCGGCTCGCGCTGCCGGGCGCTTGCGGGCGGCGTCGGCTCGATCAGAAGCAGCGTGCCATCCGGCGCCGCGGCGATCCACTCGAGCGCCTCGGCCGGGGTCGCCTGGCTCCCCTCCGCGTGCCATGCACCTTGCGCGCCCCGCACGAAGAGGGCCGCGCCGCCGCTGCCAACGCGGCAGATCAGCACGCCGATGCCGGCCGCGTTGTGCAGCGCGACCGGCTGCGGGCACCCCTCGGGCGCCGCGACAGGCGTCACGGTGCTCGCGATGTGGTCGACGACCGCGAACGTCGGTGGCCGCGTGAGGTGCCCGGCGCAGTCGCTGCCGGACGGTCGCACGCTCGTCGGTTCGCAGATCCCGTCGCCGAACGCCGCGATTTGTGTGCGCGTCGGCGGCGGCCGCGGCGCGGCGCTTTCGAGCAGGCAGAGCGCGCCTCCGCACGAGACGCCAGCCGCGCCCATGAGTCCGATACCGCCCACGACGCCCCCGTCGTCGCTTTTGCACCGTGGCTCCCGCCCGACCGCGGCGTCGCCGCGCCGGGGCGGTTCGGGCGCTGGCGGGGCGACGGACGAGCGGAACCAGCCGGCCTCGATAGCGCGGATCGTGGGGGAGAGGTGCAGCGCGATGCCCAACGTGGGTCGGGCGTACAAGGACGTGGTATATAAGGAGGCAGCAGCGGTCCTCGTCCACGCCCGGCCGTCGCGGCTCAGCACGGCGGGGCAGCTCGCATCGCCGTTCCAGATCCAGGATCCTGCGCGCTCGATCGCGCGCGGCTGGAACGCAGAGCGCTTCCAGGTCTGCCCGCGATCCAGCGAGAGGAACGTGTCGGGCGCCGCCGGCTGCTGACCGCGCGCCGGCGCCTGGACCACGGCCGCGAGCACGCCGTCGGGTCGCACGAGCACCGCGCGCACCGCCTTGCCGGGTGCGACCACGGCCGAGGTGAAAGTGCGGCCCTCGTCGGCGGAGACGCTGACGCGCTCTCCGGCCGCGGCCGCGATGAGGGGGCCGGCGGCGTCCCAGGCCGTCGCGCCAGGCACGCTGCCGCGCGGCTCGAAGCCGTCCGCCCTCAGCGCATCGCGGACGCCGGCGGCGCGGTGGAGCGCGCCCTCCGGCGTGGCCGCATAGAGCGCGTCGATCTGCTGGCCGGCAACGCCAACCCAGGTGAAGCGTGCGGGCAGCTTCAGCGGGCCGACGACGCCGAGCTTCTCGTCGACCGCGAAGGGGCCGCCCGCGGGATCGGCGCCGCCTCCCTTCGCGGCGAAGATCGCCACGTGCTCGCCGAGGGCGATCTCGGTGTGCTCGCGGAACGGGTCCCGACCGGCCCTCGCCCGCTCCTGCTCTCCGAGGGGCGGCTCGACCCAGGTTGCCGGCGGCGGCATCGCGGCGATCGGCAACGTCAGCGGGGCCGAGGGATCCACGGCCGGCGCGCCCGCGACGCGCGCGAGCGCTTCCTGCGGGGCGGGGGGGATGGCGACCCAAGCTGGCGCGAGCGCCGCGGGGGCCGACCCGGCGGTGGGACCACACGAAGCGACGAGAAGCGGGAGGGGGAGGAGCGCGAGCCGCGAAGCCATCATGCAGGGAGGGTCTCCTGGGCCACCCTTACCAGGCCCCCCGACGGGGATCACCAGGCGGGCGGTCGCGGTGCGCCGCGCTGGCCATCGCCTCGGCCATCTGCTGAGCTGGACCCGTGCGCACACCGCGAACGCCGAGCCCCGCGAGCCTGTGCGCCGGACGAGCCGCAGGCGGCACCCGCTCCTCGCCACGGCTCACCGACGTTCGGCGCGCAGGCGACGTGACGGGCGCGTGGGCCCCACGGACCGCCGTGGAGCGGAGGCGCTTTGCCATCCTGGTCACGGCAGCGTGCGTCGCGGCGTGCACGCGAGAGCGCTCGTCCGGAGCGCCCGCGCAGACCTCGATCCCCATCCAATCGTCGATCTCCGCCCCGCAACCCTCCGCGACGCCGCCGTCGGCGCCCGCACCGAGCGCCACCGTCGATGCGTCGTCGTGCACGCCGCACGATCGACCCACGAAGCTGTACTGGACGGAGGGGTGTTGCACGCCGGTCGTCGCCAAGGACGTGGTCGCGTGCCTCTCGGAGGCTGAGCGCGCGGCCGTCGGGTATGTGTCGGCCGAGCTCGTGAGCCACTGCGAGTGGGCCGAGCTGCCGACCGACGACGCGAGAGGTCACCTGGACTGCCCGTATACCTCGGCCCTGGGCTTCGGCTATCAGTGCGAGGACAAACACCGGGAGCTCCTGCGCCGCTGGTTCCAGGAAGACATGCCGAGCAGATGTTCGCAGAAGCCGGATACAGCCTATCAGCAGGAGGTCCTCGTCGAGCTCACGTTCTCCACCGTCGGCACGCGCACGACCGTCGACTACGAGGCTGCCGGCACGACGGGGCCCGGCGGCAAGTCCTGGGCTTGGACCGAGACGCTCGTGTTCGAGCCGCGAGGAATCGAGCGGATGAAGCTCGTGCGCCGGACGGCCAAGGGAAACCGGCCGAAGGAATATTAGGCTGTACGATTGCCCGACGTCTGGAAATAGCTCGAAGGTGCGAACGCTCCTTCGGGGCCCGTGGCGTCGGAGCGAGGGATCCAGTCAATAAGGATCCAGTCAATGGCGAGCAATCTCGAGGCCGGTGGGGGCCAAGAGGGTCGCGGGATGCCTGGAGACGTCCTCGCGCGAGGCGCGCCGCGACAGCCCCCCTTCTTCCGGGGATCTCCTGAAGATCGCGTCGAGGAGCACGCCAGCGAGGCGGCCGACCTCCGGCACCTCCCTGGCCCGGGGGCGCGGCAGATCCACCGCGACGCTCTCCACGATGCGCCCCTCGTCGAACACCAGCACGCGATCTCCGAGCAGGACCGCCTCCTCCACGTCGTGCGTCACCAGGATGGCCGTGAAGCGGCGCTGCGCCCACAGCGACTCGACGAGGCGCTGCGCCCCGATCCGCGTCAGGGCGTCGAGCGCGCCGAACGGCTCGTCGAGGAGCAGCACCTTCGGGTCGTGGACGAGCGCGCGCGCGAGGGCGACCCGCTGCCGCTGACCTCCCGAGAGCACGCCCGGGTAGTCGTTCAGCCGATCTCCGAGCCCGACCCGGTCGAGCACGTCGCGCGCGCGCGCGTCGCGCCCTCTCGGCCCGCCGATGCACGTGTTTTCCAGCACCGTGCGCCAGGGCAGCAGCCGGGGCTCCTGGAAGACGACGCGCACGGCCTCGCGCGCCGCGACCTCCCTCGAGGCCAGGACGCGCGCCGCGCCGCGCGTCGGCTGCTCGAGGCCGCACAGGACGCGGAGCAGCGTGCTCTTGCCCGAGCCGCTCCGCCCGACGATCGTCACGAACTCGCCAGGGCGGACGTCGAGCGCGATGCCCGAGAGCGCGAGCCGGTCGCCGTACCGCTTGTCGACCTGCTCCAGCACGACGCGCGCGCCGGCGGTCTGATCGCCCGAACCGCTCATTCGCTCACCTCGCCTCGAGCCGCTGCAGCGGCGGCTGCCACGGCAGGAGCCGGCGCTCGAGCCACCGCGCCAGGGAGTCGGCCAGCTTGCCGAGGATGGCCCAGAGCACGATCGTGAGCACCAGGAGATCCATCTGCATGAACTCGCGGGCGTTCATCGCGACATAGCCCAGGCCCTGGCTCGCGCCGAGGGTCTCCGCGACGATGAGCACGAGCCACGAGAGCCCGAGCGCGAAGCGCAGACCCACGAGGATCGAGGGGAGCGCGCCCGGGAAGATGACCTCGCGGTAGAGCGCGAACCCCCGCACGTCGTAGACCCGCGCCATCTCGATGAGCTGCGGATCCACGCTGCGCACGCCGTGGAACGTGTTCAGGTAAACGGGGAACAGCACCGTGATCGCGACGATGAAGAGCTTCGCGGCCTCGCCGAGCCCGAACCACAGGATCACGAGCGGCACGAGCGCCAGCGCGGGGATCGCCCGGAGCATCTGCAGCGGCCCGTCGATGACCAGCTGCAGCGGGCGCGAGAGCCCCGTGCCGAGGCCGAGCGCGAGCCCGACGGCGGCGCCGACGACGAGCCCGCCGGCCGCCCGCAGCGCGCTCACGCCGAGGTGCGCGGGCAGATCGCCGCTCCTCGTGGCGTTCGAGGCGGCAACGAGCACCTCGACGGGCGACGGCAGCAGGCTCTTCGGGATGATCTGCAGCCGCGACAGGACCTCCCAGAGGATCACGAGCGCCAGCGGGGCCAGCCAGGGCGCGATGCGCACGCCGAGCCCGCGCGCCGCGCCGCCTGGGATCGGCGCTTCGCCGGCCGTCATCGCGCGCCTCCGATCGCGGCGCCCGGCAGGAGCGCGTCCTCGACGCGGATGTCGCGCGGGATGATCGCGAGCTTGTGGAACGTATCGGCGATGGCTTGCTGCCTTTGCACGATCTCGGGCGTGATCGGCAGGATCTGGAACGCGCGCCGGTGCTCGGACCGCAGGAACGCCTCGTACGAGATCCCCGAAGATCTAGCGAGGATCTGCGAGGCTTCCTCGCGGTGCCCGTCCTCCCAGGCGCTCAGCGCGCGGTACTCGTCGAACACGATCTGCAAGATCGCCGGCTGCTCTTCCGCGAACTCTCGCCGGACGACGTAGAAGAGGCGGTTGTCGACGAGCCCCTCGCCGTCCTGGAGGACACGGGCCCCGGCGAGCTCGGCCGCTGCCAGGAAAGGATCCCAGATCACCCAGGCATCGACATTACCGCCCTCGAACGCGGTCCGCGCGTCGGCGGGCGCCAGGAAGACGACCTGGATGTCGTCCAGCGTCAGCCCGGCGCTCTCGAGGGCTCGAACCAGCAGGTAATGCACGTTGGAGCCGCGGTTGAGGGCGACGCGCTTGCCTTTCAAGGCCGCGAGCGTGCGGATCGGAGAGTCCTTCTTGACGACGATCGCCTCGGCCCTGGGCGCCGGCGCGTCGGTGGCGGCATAAACGAAGGGCACGCCGCCCGCCTGCGCGAACACCGGCGGCGTCTCGCCGACGTGGCCGACGTCCACGGCGCCCGCGCGCATCGCCTCGAGCAGCGGAGGACCGGCCTGAAACTCGACCCACTCGGCGCGGGCATTCCTCGCCTCGAGCGCCTTCGTCAGGGCCTCCGCGCGCTCCTTGAGGAGAAACGGCGTGCCGATCTTCTGGTACCCCAGCCGCACCACCACCGCCGCCGCCCGCGTGTCCTCGGCCGCCTGTCCGGCGTTCGCCGCCTTCTCGCCCGTGGCGCCCACCTCGCCGCCGTCGCGGCCGCACCCGAGCAGCAACAAGCTCGAGAGAGCTGCGCAGCCCAGCAGCGCGGAGCGGACCGTCGTGAACGAGATGTACCTGATCATGAGGGCTCTTTCGCCTCCTCTACAACCCACGTCAGCACGTAAGGATTCTATGTTCGATGCAAAATTGCATCTGTGACGGATGCGAGGTGGTGACCTCGGTCCAGCAGCCCCTGTGCCAGGTCGAGGCGCGGCGCTCCGCTGAGGAGGACCCGTGGAGGAGCGGTCGACTGCTGCTTCAGCAGCAGTCGATCCGCAGTTGGTGTTGCTGGGGCAGCAGCGGCGTCGCGGCGGACTGCCCGGCGAGGTTCCTCGGCGCCGCGGGCTCCAGCGCGCGGCGGTGCGCGGTGCGGATCGTGCTCTCGCGCGCCTGACCCGGCGACTCACGGGCGAGGAGCTTCTCCATCGATGAACGTCTTCTGGTTTCTCCCGACGCACGGGGATGGCCGATACCTTGGCACTGCCGAGGGCGCGCGCCCCGTCACGCTCCCTTATCTTCGTCAGATCGCGCAGGCCGCCGACGACCTCGGCTATCACGGCGTGCTGGTGCCCACCGGGCGATCGTGCGAGGACGCCTGGGCGGTCGCGTCGGCCATGATCCCGCTGACGCAGCGGCTTCGCTTCCTCGTCGCCGTGCGGCCGGGCGTCGTCTCGCCCACGTGGGCCGCCCGCATGGCGTCCACCGTCGATCGTCTGTCGGACGGCCGCCTGCTCGTCAACGTCGTGACCGGCGGCGATCCGGCGGAGTCCGAGGGGGACGGCGTCTTCCTGAAGCACGACGATCGCTACGTCGTCACCGACGAGTTCCTCGGCATCTGGCGGCGTGTCATGGCCGGCGAGACGGTCGACTTCACGGGGCAGCACCTGCGCGTGAAGGGCGCGAAGATCCTGTTTCCGCCGCTCCAGGCGCCGCACCCGCCGCTCTACTTCGGGGGGTCGTCGCCCGCGGCGCACGGGCTCGCGGCGCGCCATGTCGACGTTTATCTGACCTGGGGAGAGCCCCCGGCCGCCGTGGCCGAGAAGATCGCGGACGTGCGCCGCCGCGCGGCCGCGGAGCAGCGCACGGTGCGCTTCGGGATCCGCCTGCACGTCATCGTCCGCGAGACGTCCGAGGCGGCGTGGGCCGCCGCGAACGACCTGATCCGGCACCTCGACGACAGCACCATCGCAGCGGCCCAGCAGGCCTTCGGGCGCCTCGACTCCGAGGGGCAACGGCGCATGGCGGCGCTGCACAAGGGGCGGCGCGACGCCCTCGAGGTGAGCCCGAACCTCTGGGCCGGCGTCGGCCTCGTGCGCGGCGGCGCCGGAACGGCGCTCGTGGGCGACGCGGAGACGGTCGCGCGCCGCATGAAGGAGTACGCGGAGCTCGGGATCGAGACGTTCATCCTGTCGGGGTACCCGCACCTCGAGGAGGCCTATCGGGTCGCCGAGCTGCTCTTCCCGCGGCTCCCCGTCGAGCGGAGGACCGCAGGCGTCAGCCCGAACCTCACGGGGCCGTTCGGCGAGATCATCGCCAACGACATCGTCCCGCACCGATCGCAGAGCTGAGGCGGAAGGCCCCGCGCCGAGACGTCATTCGAGCTCCTCGGGGTCGGCGTCGTCGAGGGCGCGCCGGATCATCTGTCCTGCGTCCGGGCGCTACAAGGCGTCCGTCAGCGCCGCGCGCCCTCACGGTCATGCGGCTCCCTGATCTCGGGCGCCCCGAGCCCGCCCCCCCGGTGCATGTGTGAATTAAATTACAAATGTGCCCCCGTTCAGAAAGCGACGTGGCCGCCACCGATCGCGTGAAGGATGGGCTCGCTCACCTGCATTCAAGGAGTGTGCAGCGCTCTTTGATGAGGATGACCAGCGCACGGCGCCCGCCGTGCTCTGGCTCATCGCCCGAGAGACGGACGCGCACAGGCCATCGCAGGATCGTCAACTCGATGCGTCGTTGATGCCGTGCTGTCATGGCAGCGCGGGCAGCGACGATGGGCGCTCAGAGATCGTCCTGAGCGCTTGACCTGCTCATCATTCTTGGCGCGGCGTCCTCCCGCGCTCGCCTGGACTCCGTCTCTTTTCGTCCGCGAGCGTCCCCCGGGGGGCGTGGCTCGTCACCGTGATCGTTTCCAGGAGGTTCCATGTTGTCCAAGCGTTCGAGGTCGAGGTGTTCGGTGCGCTCAGGCCCTGGTCTTGGCTCCGCCCGGGCGTGGCGGTCGACGCGCGGCGCCGCGCTGGCCACGCTCGCGCTCCTTCCTGCCGCGTGCTCGGACTTCAGGCCGGAGGACGGCGGGCTGGCCGATCTCGCGGACAGCGAGACCGCCGCGGCCGCCCAGCAGCTCACGCTGCCGTTCCCGATCGATCCGCGGAAGTCGCTCATCGTCACGGACGTCGCCATCCTGTCCACCTTCTCGCTGCAGCAAGTACTGCAGCAGCTGATCAACCAGTCGGGCGTCACGGGCCTGACGCCCCTCTCGCTGTTCCGTCAGCTCATGGACACCCACCGGACAGGCGCGGCCGGGCTCTTCCCCGTCCCGCACTGCGACGATGTGGCGGCCAACCCGGCCGATATCCACCCCCCGGGCTCTCCGAACCCGAGCGAGCAACCCACCGGCTCGATCAACGGGTGGCCTGTCCTCTGCCCGCGTGCCGTGGGGGACGAAGCCGCGAGCGATCCTTTCGCGAACCCGAGCGCCGACAGCGCGTACATGGCCACGGCCCTCTCGAACCGCTTCGACCTCGCCCCGCCGGACGGCTCCAATTGCGGGGAGTACCGGATCGTCTTCGCGAGGCGCGGCGGCCACCCCGATACGAACGGCCTCCAGCGGAACTTCATCATCTTCGAGGCCCGGCTTCCCAACCCGAACCCGAGCCTCGGCCGGCAAGCTTGCCTCCCGGTCGTCCAGTTCTGGCTGAACCAGTCGGATCCCGCGAAGAGCGTGACGACGCGCAGGAACGAGCTCCTGAGCTTCTACCTCCTGGGCCTGCCCGGGTTCGAGCCCGTCATCCACGTCGACCACTACGGCCACGCCGCGGGGCCCGACCGCGGCCAGATCCGAACCAACGAGTTCCTGAACGGCGCGTCGTCGCCGGACGCCTGGTCGCTCCGTGAGTTCAGGCTCATGCACGGCACCAGCAGCCCTTCGCTGATGATCGTCCCGTCCTTCGTCAAGGACAACCCGGCCGCGAGGCTCTTCTCGCCCGCCGCATCGAGCGATCCGCGGGTCACGGACTTCCAGCACGACGTCTTTCCAGACGCAGTGGAGCGGCTCGCGGCCGCCGACGATATCAACCGCTTCGGCTACCCGTCGGCCCTGCCCGATGAGATGAACGGGGGCGAGAGCCTGATGATTCCGCTCCAGAACAACTACTTGAACGCGTTCAGTACCGGGACGTCGACGCTGAAGAGCAATATCCAGGCGAAGCTCGACGCCATGGGAAGCACGCTCACGCCGGACCAGATCGTCGGGCGCGCGCAGACCCTCGCGTGCTCGGGGTGCCATGAGCCGCAGGACCGCGATGGCACCGGGACGAGCAACTTCGATGTCGGCCTGTCCGCTCCGTTCCCGAGCACGCTCGTCTTCACCCACACCTCCGAGAAGACGGAGCCTGTCGACTCGAGCAACCCGAGCGGTCCGCGGCGCTTCATTATCTCGCCGGCCCTCATCAACGTGTTCCTCCCGTTCCGCCAGCAGGTGATGACCGAGTACCTGCTCAACGACCCGATCCTCGGGTTCGAGACGCCGGGCGCGTGGACCTCGCCGCAGGCACAGCTCGCGGTCCACACGGGCCGAGTGAGGGAGGGCATCTCGTCGCTGGAGATCAGGAACCCGACCTGGATCAACGAGATCATCAGCCCGAGCTTCAGCACCTCGGGCCTCGCGCCGGTCGGGAACAAGATCAAGGTCGACGTCTTCGTGCCCGTCACCTTGCCGCCCACGGCGATCAATCCCATCCTCAAGGTGCAGATCGACATCCCGTCCGCCGGCATCTCCAGGCTGTTGACAGGGGTCTCGCTCCCTGGCGTCACCCGGGGCGCATTCCACACCGTCGCGTTCGAGGAGCTCCCGGCTCCCATCCTGAGCGCGCTCAACGCGGGGCCGAGTGACGTGAAGCTGACGTTCACACTCACCGTGACCCCCAACACCGGTCCTTACTACATGGACAAGGTCCGATTCGAGGACTGATCCGCGTCGCGCCCTCGTGTGAAAGGGGCGCCCGGCGCGCGCCCCTTTTGGCGCTTCCGGCGGCCTCCGCTCAGGTCCGCTCGAGCTCGCCGCCGGAGCAGCCCGCCTCAGGAGGTCAGCGACGCGGAGCGCTCCCCGGGCTGGCCGATGGCAACCCGCTCTCCTCCCGGCCGCTGCGTCGCGGCGAACACCCCGAGCCCGACCACGAGCGTGGCGGCGACCCCGATCACCGGGAAGTACTCCATCCACGTCGCCTCGGCGCCGTCGGGTCGCGGCCAGGCGATGTTCGCGATGAGCGCGACCCCCCAGGCCACGGCCGCGGCGTTCAGCGCGAGCCCGGCTCGGCCGAGGGAGAACACCCCGGCCGGCGCCCCGGCGAGGCCCGACCACACGCGCAGCCGGCGGAGGAGCATCCCCGCCGTCACGACCAGGTACGAGAGGTTCACGAGGAGCACGGCCGTCTCCGTGATGAGCACGAACAGCTGCGCCTCGCCGTAGTTCACGACGAGCATGCCGCTCGCGAGCGCGCCGACCACGATCGCCGGGGCGACGGGCGTCTTCGTGCGCGGCGAGACGCGCGACAGCGCCGGCGCGCACGGCAGCGCGCCGTCCCGCGCCATCGAGAAGGCCAGGCGCGAGGCGCCGGTCTGGATCGCCAGCGTGCAGACGCAGACGGCCAGCGCCACGTCGACGAGGAAGACCTTGCCCAGGGCCGGGCCGAGCGCGCCGAGGACCACGTAGGCGAGGCCCTCCGTGGCGAGGCGGCCGTCGGTCAGGCTCGGCGCGGCCATCAGCGCCGCGAGGAGGAGCAGCGCGCCGCCAACCCCGGAGGCCACGACGGCCTTCAGGATCGCCCTTGGCACGATCCTCCGGGGGTTCTGGGTCTCCTCGGCCAGCGAGCCGGCCGAGTCGAAGCCGTACAGCACGTACGCCGGCATCAGCGCGGCCGCGAGCAGGCCCGCCACCCCCGTCCCCAGCGACGACGGCGGCCCGTAGATGGGCTCCAGCACCACCCCGGGGCCGCGCACCGCGCTCAGGAACAGCGCCACGAGCAGCAGCGCGACGCCGCCGAGCTCCGCCATCACGCCGATGTCGTTGACCCAGGCCATCACCTTCACCCCGGCCATGTTGATCGCCGTCGTCAGCACGATGAGCCCCGCGCCGAGCAGCACGGCGTTCGCGGCGCCGTCGCGCGAGGTGAGCGACGGGTCGCCTCCAAGGAACTGGAACCCGCTCCAAACGCTCGGCAAGATCGCCTGCAGCGCGATGGCCGCCGCGGCGACGCTCACGACGTCGCCGACGAGCTTCAGCCAGCCCGCCAGCCACCCCGGCGCGCCGCCCCAGACGCGCCGCCCCCACGGGTACACCGAGCCGGCCACGGGGTAGCGCGAGCCCATCTCGGCGAGGTTGAGCGCGACGGCGAGCTGGCCCAGGAAGACGACCGGCCACGTCCAGAAGAACCGGGTCCCGCCGAAGGCGTACCCGATCACGAAGAGCTGGAAGACCGTCGTGAGGATCGAGACGTACGAGAAGCCCGCGGCGAAGGCGGACAGGCTGCCCAGGTCCCGCCGGAGCTCCTGGCGGTAGCCGAGGCGGGCGAGGTCCTCGGCGTCGCCGCGATCTTCCGCGGCCGGCGCAGAGGCCGGCGCGGCGGTCGAGATGGGGTCACGCATCGGCCGACACCCCCACGAGCGGCTGGCCCGCGCTGACCATCTGGCCCGGGCGGCAGCCGATCCAGCCGACGGCTCCGGCCACGTCGGCCACCACGGGGAACTCCATCTTCATCGCCTCGAGCACGGCCAGGCGCTGGCCCGCCTCGACGCGCTGCCCTTCGGCCACGTCGACCTTCCACACGCACGCGGTGAGCGGCGCCGTCACCGGCAGCACCCCGGCGGGGATGGCGTCGTCGGCGGCGGTCGGCGCGCCCTCGAGCCGGGCGCCCGCGCGGCGCACGCGGTCGAACTCGCCGTCCGCCTCCCAGCGGGCGCGCTCGGCGTCGAACGCCGCCCGCTGCCGCGCCTGCGCCGCGCGGATGGGCCCGGCGTTCTCGGCGAGGAAGCGGTGGTGCTCGCCCAGGTCGAACGTGGTCTCCTCGATGCGCACCTCGCCGCGCCCGGCCACCATGTCGGCGCGGAGCTCGAGCAGCTCCTCCGCCGACACGAGGTGGAAGCGGAGCTGGTCGAAGAAGCGCAGGAGCCAGGGCCGCTCGCGCGTGGTCTGCCGGAACGGCCGGTGGCGGCTCCAGACCGGCACCGTGCGGCCGAGGAACTGGTACCCGCCCGGCCCCTCCATGCCGTAGATGCACAGGTACGCGCCGCCGATGCCGACGGCGTTCTCGGGCGTCCACGTGCGCGCCGGGTTGTACTTGGTCGTGACCATCCGGTGGCGCGGATCGAGCGGCGTCGCGACCGGCGCGCCGAGGTACACGTCGCCGAGGCCGAGCACGAGGTAGCTCGCCGCGAGGAAGATCTCCTGGACCGCCGCGATGTCGGGCAGCCCGTTGACCCGGCGGATGAACTCCAGGTTGCTCGGGCACCAGGGCGCGTCGTCGCGGACCGCGCGCATGTAGCGCTCGATCGCCTCGCGCGTCGCCGGGTCGTCCCAGCTGAGGGGCATGTGGACGACGCGGCTCGGGATGCGGACCTCGGCCTGGGCGGGCAGGTCGGCCTCGACCTCGCGGAGCACGTCGAGGGCCTTGGCCACGGTGAGGCGCGCGCCGTCGACGTGCACCTGGAGCGAGCGGATCCCGGGCGTCAGGTCGACGACGCCGGGTAGGCGGAGCTCCTCGATCCGCGCCATGAGCAGGTGCGCGCGCACGCGCAGGTCGATGTCGAGCACCGGCGGGCCGAACTCGACGAGCACGTAGCGGTCGCCGCTCTGGCGGAAGACCACCGCGGGCCGGTCGTCGCGCGCCGGCACGCGCCCCAGCACGGGCTCGCCGCGCGGCCTTCTCGGCGCGGCCGGCGCGAGCGGCGCGGGCGCCTCCTTCGTGGCTCCGCCGCGCAGGGCCACGAGGGCGTCGCACCGCTGCGCCAGCGCGTCGGCCTCCGCGGGCACGATCGACCGGAACCGCACCTTGTCCCCGGCGCTCAGCTGGCCGAGCTTCCACCGCTCGGCCGCGGCGACCGTGAGCGGACACACGAACCCGCCCAGGCTCGGGCCGTCGGGGCCGAGGAGGACAGGCATGTCGCCGGTGAGGTCGACAGCGCCGATGCCGTAGGCGTTGTCGTGGAGGTTCGAGGGGTGCAGCCCGGCCTCGCCGCCGTCGGTGCGCGCCCATCTCGGCGCGGGCCCGACGAGGCGGACGCCGGTGCGGGCCGAGTGGTAGTGGACCTCCCACTCGGTCTCGTAGAGTTGCTCGATCCCGTCGCGCGTGAGGAAGTCCGGCGCGCCGTGCGGGCCGTCGAGCACGGCGAGCTCCCAGGACCTGCCGATCTCCGGCCGGGCCTCGGGCGGCAGCGCGCCGGGGTCGAGGGAGGGGTCGACCTCCTCGCCGAGGCGCAGCACGTCGCCGGGGCGGAGCGGCCTGCCGGCGTGACCGCCGAAGCCGCCGAGGGTGAACGTGGCGCGGCTGCCGAGGTGCGCCGGCACGTCGATGCCGCCGCGGACGAGCAGGTAGGCGCGCGCGCCCGGCCCCCGCACCGGCCCGCAGGCCACGGTGGCGCCCGGCGCGACCTCGACCGGCGTCCACGGCGCAACCTCGGTGCCGTTGACCAGCACGCGCATCGCGGCGCCCGCGGCGCACACGACGGCGCGCCGGTGGAAGACCAGCGTGGGCCCGTGGACCTCGCACTCGAGCCCCGCGGCGCCACCGAGGTTGCCCACGACGCGGTTGCCGAGCCGGAACGACAGGTCGTCCATCGGTCCGCTCGGCGGGACGCCGACCGACCACAGGCCGAGGCGCCCGGGCCAGTCCTGCACGGTCACCGCGCCCGGCGAGGCGGTCACCTCGATCGTCGGCGGGCGGAACGGCAGCGACGCGAACGTGCCCGTGTGGTGCCGGACCCCGCGGAAATCGGGGTGATCGAGCGCGACCGCGACCCACTCGCGGTTGGTCTCGATCCCGCCGATCCGGGTCTCCTCGACGGCGCCGCGCAGCGCCGCGACGGCCGCGGCCCGGTCCGCGCGGTGCACGAGGAGCTTGGCGAGCAGCGGATCGTAGAGCGCGGAGACCTCGGTGCCGGTCTCGACCCACCCGTCGACCCGCACGCCCCCGCCCTCGGGGGTGCGAACCTCGGTGAGCAGGCCCGCGCTCGGCAGGAAGCCCCGCGCCGGGTCCTCGGCGTAGAGGCGGGCCTCGATCGCGTGGCCGCGGAGCGCCGGGTCGCCGCCGGCGAAGAACGCGGTGTCGCCCGCGGCGATGCGCAGCATCCATTCCACGAGGTCGACGCCGGTGCAGAGCTCGGTCACGCCGTGCTCGACCTGGAGGCGCGTGTTGACCTCGAGGAAGTAGTGCTCGGCGCGGGCGGGATCGACGAGGAACTCGACCGTACCCACGTTGCGGTAGGCGACCTTCGCGGCGAGGGCGCGGGCCGACTCCGCGAGGGCGGAGCGCAGCCGCGGCGGCAGGTCGGGCGCGGGCGCCTCCTCGAGGACCTTCTGGTTGCGGCGCTGGACCGAGCAGTCGCGATCGCCGAGGACGAGCACGCTTCCGCGGCCGTCGCCGGCGATCTGGACCTCGACGTGCCGGGGCGCCGCGAGGAAGCGCTCGAGGAACACCTCGCCCGAGCCGAAATTCGAGCGGGCGAGGCGCTGGACCCGCTCGAACGCGGCGGGGAGCTCCGCCGGCCCGTCGCAGCGGGCCATGCCGATGCCGCCGCCCCCGGCGCTCGCCTTGAGCAGCACGGGGTAGCCGATGGCCGCGGCCTCGGCGGCGGCGTGATCCGCGTCCCGGAGCACGCCGGTGCCCGGCAGGAGCGGCACGCCCGCCTCGACGGCGAGCTCCCGCGCCCGGTGCTTGCTCCCGAAGGCCTCCATCTGGCCCGGCGTCGGGCCGATGAAGACGATGCCCGCGTTTTCGACGGCACGCGCGAAGCCCTCGGATTCGCTCAGGAAACCGTAACCTGGGTGGATCGCGTCGGCGCCGGCGCGGCGGGCGGCGTCGAGCACGGCGTCGACGCGGAGGTAGCTCTCGGCGGGGGTCTGGCCGCCGAGGCGGACGGCGTGGTCGGCGAGCCGCACGTGGAGGGCGGCGCGATCGGCGTCGGAGAACACGGCGACCGACGCGACGCCGAGGCGTTTCAGGGTGCGGAGGATCCGGCACGCGATCTCGCCGCGGTTGGCGACGAGGACGCGGCGGAAGGGCGGGGTCATGGCGCTCATGGCCGCACCACCACCGCGCGGATCGGGGTCGGGTTGAACGCGTTGCAGGGGTTGTTGATCTGCGGGCAGTTCGAGACGAGCAGCAGCAGGTCGAGCTCGGCCCGGAGGTCGACGTGCTTGCCGGGCGCGGAGAGGCCGTCGACGATGCCGAGGGTGCCGTCGGCCTCGACGGGCACGTTCATGAACCAGTTGATGTTGCCGACGAGGTCGCGCTTTCCGAGGCCGTAGGGCGCGGCGGCGAGGAGGAAGTTCTCGACGCAGGCGTGCTGGTGCTTGGTGTGGTGGCCGTAGCGGACGGTGTTCGACTCGCACGAGCAGGCGCCGCCCGAGGTGTCGTGGCGGCCGCAGCTGTCGTCGGTGACGGTCATCATCACGCGGCCGCGGTTCGAGCGGAGCCGCGCGCCGGTGGTGAGGAAGATGTTGCGCTGGGCGGCGATCGTGTCGGCGGCGCTGTAGCGCTCGGCGGTGTCGGCGAGGACGTAAGCGAGGAAGTCGACGGCCTGGTTGCCCTCGAGGTCGATGACGCGGAGGATCTCGCCGGCGCGGACGATCTTGGCCCACGGCGCGCGCGCCGGGACGATCTCGTCGGAGACGAGGGCGCCGGACAGGCCGGCGAGGGCGGGGTCGCGCAGGGCGGCGACCGGCTTCCCGGGGGTGGCGGCGGGGCTCATCGCGCGCCTCCTGCCCGGAGGCCGAGCGCGAGCTCCTCGGCGGTGTTCTCGAAGGCGCGGCGCGCCTCGGGGGAGGCGTTGCGCACGGGGTCGTCGTCGGCGGGGGGGCGGCCGCGCCACGCGGTCAGGCGAACCTTGCCGGCGCGGTAGGCCGGGCGCGGGTCGAGGCGGTGCGGCGCGACGGCGACGCTGACGAGGACGTCCTGCTCGGCGCGGAGCAGCACGTGGGCGCCCGGCCGGGAGGAGTCGGGCAGGAAGGTGATGGCGCCGTCGGCCTCGATGCGGACGCCCTTGAAGAGGTTGATGGCCGTGGGCAGGTCCCGCTCGGCGAGGCCGTGCTTGGCGAGGGCGAGGAGGAGCCGCTCGCGGCCGGAGCGGAGGGCGCCGCCGTGGGCGTCGCTGCCGTGGCGGGACTCGATCTCCCCCGGGAGCGAGGTGCCGCAGAAGGTGTCGTGGCGGCCCGCGGTGTCCTCGAGGAGGGAGGCGAGGACGCGCCCCATGTCCGAGAGGAGCAGGTAGCCGGGGCCCGGATAGGCCTGCCACTGGAGCTTCACGGTGTCGGGGAGGCAGAGCCGCTCGATGGGGCGGTCCGCGCGGTGGAGCACGAGGGCGACGCAGGTGTCGCCCTCGAGGTCGACGAGCCGGAGCCGGCTGCCGACGGGGAGCGTGCGCGCCGCGTAACCGCCGGCGCCGAGGGTCTCCTCCCAGAGGACGTCGCGCGCTTCGACGCCCGCCGGCGGATCGCCGATCGACGTGCTCGGCACGGTGGGTTGCGTCTCGACGACGCTGCCTTCCTGGGCGCGCGCGTGCTCGCGCGCGGCGTACGTTGTGGCCGTTTCAGACATTGCCCGCCTCACTTTCGATAGACAATCGAAACTACGGGTCGACTATCCGGGGCCAGGGTTTCCAGGCTGTTTCGTGAGGGTAAAATGCAGGGCGCGAGCGCTTTTTCCCGGAAGTAGTGAATTTTCTTGGTGGCGGTGTGGGTGGTGGATTGGGTGATGAAGAGCGGATGGCGCAGGGGGCGAGCGCGGAGCCGATTGACGCGCGGGAGGGCGAGGCGGCATGAGGGCGCGACGGCGATCGCGCGGCTGCGTGGTGGCCAACTCGGACGATGACGATGAAGACAGAGATGGCTCCTCCTCCGAAGACCGGCGGCAGGCGCAGCGCCGAAGGAAGGCAGCCGGCGGAAGGGGGGCGGAACGCCGGAGGCGAGCAGAAGGCCGAGGGGAGCCCGCGCCGCATGGGCCGGCCGCGCAAGGCGCCGCAGCGGAGCGATCTCGCGCCACGGGAGCAGATTCTGCAGGTGGCGGGCCGGCTGTTCGCCGAGCGGGGGGTGGCCGAGGTGTCGATGCTGGAGGTCGCGCAGGCGGCGGGGCTCCGACAGTCGTCGCTGTACTACTGGTTCCGGCGCAAGGAGCTGATCGTCGCGGAGATCCTGCAGCAGGTGAACCGGCTGCCGCTGTCGTACGCGCGGAGCCTCGAGGCGACGGGCGAGACGGCGGACGTGCAGCTATGGCGCTTCGTGCGCTTCGACGTGCAGACGGTGTGCGGGTTTCCGCTGGAGATCACGGAGATCCACCGGTTCAGCGAGCGGGATCCGGCGGCGTTCGCGACGTACTGGGCCGAGCGGCGCGCGCTGACCCAGGCCGTGGCGGCGATGGTGGGGCGCGGGATGGGGGAGGGGAGGTTCCGGGAGGTGGACGCCTACCTGTGCGCGCTGACGGTGCTGGCGCAGGACGAGAGCGTGCAGAACTGGTGCCGTCCAGGGGGAGGAGCGCGCGTGCATCCGCTCGCGGCCAGCGATCCGGCGGCGCTGGGCTACGGGCCGGAGCAGATCGCGGCGCTCGTCGCGGATCAGACGGTGGGCGGGCTGCTTGTGCGGCCGTCGAGGCTCGCGGCGCTCCGGAGGAAGGCAGGGGGAGCCGACCGAGGTTGAAGCGACCCGACCGAGGTTGAGGCGACCCGACCCGACCGAGGTTGAGGCGACCCGACCCAGGTTGAGGCGACCCGACCCAAGGTTGCGGCGACCCGACCCAGGTTGCGGCGACCCGACCCAGGTTGAGATTGCCCGACCCAGGTTGCGGCGACCCGACCCAGGTTGAGATTGCCCGGGGATCGCCGCCGCCGCCGTGTTGGGGTCGCCCGGCCGCTCAGAGCGGGTTGAAAGGCGCAAGCCCAGGGAGGTCCTTCGGCCTGCGCCCCGCGGCGCCGACCGCCGGCACCTCCTTGATCTTCTCGCGAGCACGCCCCGTGCCGTCATCCACCACGGTCCATTCATTCCAGAAGTGACCGTCGACGACGAACAGCTGCGGGTGATCGAACGGCGCCTCCTCGAACCGGACCCGCTCGTCCGTGAGCGTCGCCAGGAACGCCACGAGCGCCTTCTTCTCATCTTCCGTCAGCCCGAGCGGCTGAATGTTCGGAGCCAGGTTCGTCCCATTGCTCCCAAATCCGGTGGTGTCACCGCCCTCCCGTTCTCGCCGGCCGCCGCCACCGTTATAAAATTCGACGACTTGCCGCAGCGTCAGCGCGCCTCCGTTGTGGAAATAGGGGCCCGTCAGCTCGATGTTCCGGAGCGTCGGGACCTTGAAGGCGCCGTCGACCGCATCGCGCTCGAGCGGCGCGATCGGCACCCCTGGTTCGACCTCGAACGACGCCGGGTCGATGCCGAATACGTCCGGGGCGCCCTCGCCCGCGGCTAGCAGCTTCCCTTGCCGCGCGAACGAGAACGGATGACCGAAGGGGTCGACCCCTCCGGCGCCGATGTCCTCCTCGGTTGGCCGAACGCCAATGTTGTAGTAGCCCCTGTCGTACAGCGCGGCGCCGCCGTCCCCGACCCGCATCCGCGAGATCAAACCGCCCACCTGCTCCTCACGCTGCAGGCGGGTGGCGGCGCTGGTGAACTCGGGGCCATGGTGGCAATTGATGCACCTGCCCTTGCCCTGGAAGATCGCGAGCCCCGCGCGCTCCTCGTCGCTCAGGGCGGCGCTGTCCCCGTCGGCGAAGCGATCGAACCGACTGTTGTCGGACACGAGCGTGGCCTCGTAGAGCTGGATGGCGAGGCCAAAGAAGAGCGAGAAGTTCGCCTCCACGAGCGACCGATCGCCGACGCGCTGATCCGACCGCCAGTACGCGTCCACGAAGGCCTCTTCGACGAGCTCCCCATAGGACGGAGCGAGCCCTTTTCCGCTCGAATCGCGGAGCTCACCGAGGATACTGTCCGTGGGGTCCACGATCTGGCCAGCGAGCGGCCTGCGCGGCAAGAGCTTCGCGGCGACGTCAGCGTACGTCCTCCCCTCACACGACATCTCGAAGGGGTTGATCGGCGGGCCCACGGCCTGAGACGCGAGGCTCGAGTTCTCCAGGTCGACCCTCTCGCGGACCAGGACGCCGTCGCGCACCGCGTGGACGGCGGCGTCCGGATCTCGCCTGCCGAACGGGTTCACTCCGTTGAAATGGTTGCTTGCGCGTCCGTCCCAGAAGTTGCGGAAGTTGAACACCGCGTTGATGACGGTGGGCGTCTGTCGCGGCTCGACGCGCCGCACGTTCACCCCTTGCACCTGGAAGACGTCCGGCAGCAGCGTGCAGTCGTCCTTCTCGCTCTCGGGCACGATGCCGTTGAATCGAGCGTGGAACACCCCCTGCGAAGAGATGACGTCGTCGGCATCCGCGGGGAAGTCGCGGCGGAAAGTCCAGTCGCTCGCCACGAGCGCGTAGTTCGGTCCGCCCTTCCCGTCCGACCTCGTGGCTTCGAACCGCGTGCGCCGCTCGGGATCCTGGTTGTTGATACCCGGGTTGATCTGGTTTCTCTTGCGGTGGTCGGCGCCGGCGTGGAAGTGGCACGTCGCGCACGCCACGCCGTCGCTGCCGACCTGCATGTCCCAGAACAGCGCCTTTCCGAGGGCCACGGCCGTCTCCCTGCTCTTGACGTAGCGGGACAGGTCGCGTGGCTCCGGGATGGCGACGCCCCGGAGCGAGCCGACGGACGGCGGCGGAGCGGCTGGCGTAGGCGTCGCGCCGTCGTCCGGCGGATCCGACGGCGACTCACCGCTCCCGGGTGTGACCGGCGACGAGGACCCACCGTCCCCGAGCGACGAAGCCCCGCCGCCTCCGAGCGACGATGAGCCGCCGTCCCCGAGCGACGAAGCCCCGCCGTCCCCGAGCGACGAAGACGGTCCGGGCCTCGCGCATCCCGAGCACGGAGGCTCGCGTCCCTCGGGCCAGCAGCCGGCGGTTGACGATAGACCCATCAGGACGCCGAGGATCCACGCCCCGATCTCGCCCGTGCGCGGGTCTCCAGAACGAGCTCTAACCATCACGAGGAAGCCTCCTTCGCTGCTGCGCGAGTGAATGACAGGCGGAGCGAGCCAGCGTCCTCGCGGGACACCGCGGGTCGCCTGCGTGTTCGTCCGTCCTGCGATGAGCGGATGTCGCGAGCGCCGACGCTCGACGGGGTTCCGCCCGGCATCGTTCGAGTCTCTTCAAGCCATCCGATCTTCAGAAAGACAGCGCGTGTCCAGGGCGCGCATCGACGTCTCGTCCTGTCTCGTCTCGGCCGGGCGTCTCCCCGTGTCGCGAGCGCATCGGCTCGCGCGGGGGATTCGAGGGAGAAGACGACCTCTGTCGAGGACCGGACGAAGTGGGATGAAGGGACAGGACATATCCCTTCATCACGCCGTCACCACGCCGAGCAGGCGCGGCCGTGTGCGTCGCCGAAACCCTGACTCATCCACCGAGTTCGGGCAATGTCGTCGATGAGGAAGCGCGGGAGTGAGCCGATCGAGCGCGGATCGCCTGGTGAACGAGGCGAAGGCGAGAGGGCTAGACTCTGGTCTTCGAGGAGGCCTCGAAGGAACGGAAAGCGCGCCGCGGGAGCTTCGCTGTCCGCGCCCGAGGCGACGTGGCGCCGCGCGACCGGCCCGGGCGGAGCGCCCCCGTCCTCGACGGCGCCCCTCGGCGGGCTTCCCGCGTCAAGGCGCCTGGATCTTCTGCTTCACCCACCGCCCCGACTCGGTCAGCTGGCCATCCGACCACGGGCCGCCGGCGCTCGCTCCGGGCCTGAGCGCCGCGCAGGACTCGGCCTTGTCGACGATGGACCAGTTGAGCCAGCTGATGCTGTTGCTGGCCATGAAGTCGAGCCACCGCTGCGCCTCGGCGAGATCCAGCGCGCCGTCCCCGGTGCTAGCGCAGGTGCCCCACTCGGTGACGAACAGCGCGAGGCCCTTGGTCATCGCGGTCGTCGCCTTGGCGCGCAGCCCATCCTTGTGCGTCGCCGCATAGAAGTGGAGCGTGTAGGCGATGTTGTCGTAGCTCGTGATCGGGTTGTCGGCGGCGACGTCCACGTCCTGCGACCAGGTCGGCGACCCGACGATGACGAGGTTGTCGGAGCCGGCGCCGCGGATCTCACGGATCACCTCCTCGGCATACGCCTTCACCTGCGCCCAGGTCTCGGTGTCGGGCTCGTTGAACACCTCGAAGATCACGGCGGGCTCGTCGCCGTACTCCGTCGCCATCTCCCGGAAGAAGCGCTTCGCGGCCTCCTTGTTCCGGGGCTGGACCGCGTCGTGATCGTGCCAGTCGATGAGCACGTAGATGCCTCTGGCGATGGCGGCGTCGACGATCGCCTTGACCTTCCGCTTCTCCGCGTCCGGGTTGTTGACGTAGCCGAGCCCCGATATGTTGGCGGTCATCGCGGCGCGGACGACGGTCGCATCCCAGTCGTTCACGAGCGTGTCGACGGCGGAAGCGTTGTAGAACTTCTCTCCCTCCCAGACGCTCCAGAACATGCTCATGCCCTTGAGCTGGAGCTCTTCGCCGTGCTCGTCGACGACGCGGTTGCCCATCACCCTCAGGCGGCCGTGCCGCTCCACCGGCGTCCTCGCGAGGGGGCCCGTGCCGGTCGAGGTGGTCGAGCTCGTGCCGCTCGAGGTGGTTGTCACGCTCGACGTCGAGGCGTCGCCGCCGCCCATGCCGCCGGCGCCGCCCGAGGAGGCCGACGAGGACGCTACGGCCGACGTCGAGGCATCGCCGCCACCCGCGCCGCCGCTGCCGGAGGAGGCCACGGTGGACGTCGAGGCATCGCCGCCGCCCGTGCCACCGGCGCCGCTCGAGGAGGCTGACGAGGACGTCACCGTCGACGTCGACGTGCCGGCGCCGCCCGCGGCGGCCGACGAGGAGGCCACGGTCGACGCATCGTCGCCGCCGGCGCCGCCCGTGCCGCCCGAGGAGGCCGACGAGGAGGCCACGGTCGACGCATCGTCGCCGCCGTTGCCGCCTGAGCCGCCGTTGCCGCCCGAGCCGCCATTGCCGCCCGAGCCGCCATTGCCGCCGTTGCCGCCCGAGCCGCCATTGCCGCCCGAGCCGCCGTTGCCGCCCGAGCCGCCATTGCCGCCCGAGCCGCCATTGCCGCCCGAGCCACCGTTGCCGCCTGAGCCGCCGTTGCCGCCCGAGCCGCCGTTGCCGCCCGAGGAGGCCGACGCCGTCGTGTCGACACCGCCGCTCGAGGAAGTCGACGCCGACGCCACGCTCGATGCGTTGCCGCCGCCTGATGCCGAGTCTTCCGACGGGCCTCCGCACGCGAGCAGCACCATCGCCGGCAGGGCGAGCTGCAGAAGGCCGCGCGTCCACTTCGGCCCGGTGAACAGTCCGGGGGTCAAGTCATGGATCATCGTAATTCTCCAAGGAAGGCGCCTCGCACGGCGCGCCCGGCCTCTATCGCGGGCGTCAAGCAAGGACATCGGCAAAGAAGGCAACCCGCTGCATAGCAGGCGTGGCGCGATGGGTGAAGGTGAAAGTGGGAGAGCCGCCGAGGCCTGCACTCTCCTGGACGCGCGACCCGCGCGATTCGCGATCCGCGCGATCCCGCGCGGGATCACCCTTCACTCCACCCGTGGGCGTCTCTCTCGGAGCTTGACGGCGCGAGGGGCCGGCGGCCCCTCCCTACGCGCGGCGGACGATGTCTTGCAGCGCGCTCTCCAGCCGGCGCTCGATGGCGGGGTCGTCGAGCGTCGGCGTGATCTCCTCGGGCACGACGCGCGCGCGCATGATGACCCGCGCATAGATGAACGCGTCGCGCGCGTTCGGAGGGTCCTTGTCGCCGAGACAGGAGCGGAGCAGCTGGTACGCTCGGCCTTTCACCACGCCTCCCCTGTCGGCGCGCGCTCGACGGTGGTGATGATCCGGCGCACCGCGGCGGTCGCTGTCTCGTGCGCCGCGAACGCGTCCCGCACGACGTGCGCTGCCCTCGCGGCGGCGCCCTCGTCGAGCGTGCCTCCGAGCACGCTCTCGGCGAGCCGGACGAGCGGGCTGATCTCGACCATGTCCCGCGTGAGGGACCGCGTCGCCTGGGCGAGCTCGGACGCCGCCTCGGCCGGAGCGGAGCGCGAGAGGGCCATGGCGTCGTCGGCCAGCTCGGCCGCGATCGCGAACATGTCCCGGTAGCAGTCGACCGCCGCGCGGAGATCGCCCGTGCTCGGCGCGAGCTGCGGCGCCTCCGGCAGCGTCGCCGCCGCGCGCTGCGCCTCGGCGATCACGGGAGCGATGGCCATGAGCGCGCGCTCCAGCGCACGCGCGGTCTGCCCGAACCGGGCGAGGCGCTCCCTCGCGGTGCGGCTCGGCGGCGGCGTGTCGCTCTCCAGCGCCTCGATCCGCGCGCCGGCCTCGGCGGCGAGCCGATGGAGGCCCTCGATGACGCCGGGCTCGAACGTGCGCGGGACGAGGTCGATCACGCAGAGCGAACCGACCACATGCCGGCGCACCCGCACCGGCACACCCGCGTACGCGCGGATGCCATAACGCTCCACCAGCTCCTTGGGCACGCGCTCGTCGCGCACGGCGTCCTCGACCACGAGCGGCTCCTCGTGGCGCACCACGAGCTGGCAGAACGAGCTGCTCCGTGACGTCGCGCAGCTGACGCCCAGGTCGGGCGGCAGGCCGCGGTGCGCGCGGAACAGCTGGATGTGTCGGACCACCAGGCTCACGAGCGCCATCGGCGCCCGGGCGAGCTCGGTCGCCCGCTCGACGCAGGCGTCCAGGATGGCGTCCGCGTCGTCGCGCAGCAGCACGTGGTGCAGCTCGGCGAGGCGCGCGGGATCGTTCAAATCGGCCATGGGGGGGTTCTTGCCGGAGCGACAGGGCGGGCTCAACCGCGAGCGCCGCCGTGCCCGCGCCCGGCCCACGACCTTACCGCAACCCGGCGCCTCGAGCTGCCCCCGCGGGCGCTTCATCGGCTCCGCGCTCCAGGGGACACGACCCCACCGGCGTCCACCTTCGGGCCGCCGGCTTCGCTGTCCCGCCCTGGTGCAGATCGCGATCGATCCTCTGTCGGGTTTTCCTCCCGCCTTCCGGATGACGGAGTGAGGCGCGGAAGCGGCGGGGTGAAGGCCACCCCGGCGCCGCTCGCACGCGCTCGACACCTGAAAGAAAGCCCTGGGAGCAACCATGAACCACATCGCCCTCTTCCGCAGCGTCTCGCCCTTCGCCCTCGCCCTCCCCGTCGCGGCCCCCGGCTGCGTGGCCACCGCCGACGACGCGCAGGTCGAGTCGCACGCCACGTGCACACCGACTACTCGCGCGCGAGCGGCAGCGCCCAGGGCCCTCCGGCGCCGGAGCGAGAGATCACCTGGGGCAACGCGTCGCTCGCCCGCTCGGGCGTGTAGTCGTAAGGGGGCTCGAAGACGTCATCCGCTGGCTCCCCGTCTCCGCCCAGGTGAACGCCGCTCTCGTCGCGGTAGAGGTTCGAGCCAGGGACGGCCAGGAGGAGTCCCCGGCCCGTCCCGTCGCTGCAGTCCGAGCGCCGCGTCGCTGCCTCGGCGTTCTCGAACACGCTCGCCTCGAGCAGCACCTGCCCCGCGCAGGCGGCGCCGACCGCCCAGTCCGAGATGTTCGAGAACACATTGTTGAAGAGGTGGGCGCGCGCTCGGGATCCGGTGGCGAGGGGGGCGCGCGTCCTCACTTCATCGAAGCGACAGTGGTGAATCGTCACCTCGGCGTCGGTGATCGTGCAGGCCCAGCGCTCGCGGCCGCCGCACTCGGCCTCGTTGCTGCCATCGAAGTGGCCGTAGGAGAAGGTGACCCCGCTCGTGCCCGCGTGGACGTCGGCGAAGGCGTCGCTGATCCGTTGGACGGTCGTGTGATCGATCCAGACCCGGGAGGCTTGCGTCAGCGTGAACGCATCGCCCGCCTCGTGCACGTTCGAGTTCAGATCGTAGAGGGCGAGGTTGCGGATGATCACGTTCTCGCTCTGGTTGAGATCCATGTTCATGCCTGGCAGCGCCGCGCCGCGGCCGAGCCCGACGAGGGTCTTGTTGGAGCCGAACTGGAGGACGCGATGGTTCCGCGTCGCCCCGACGAGCGGACGCTCGCAGGTCGCATCCCCGGTGAGGACCTCATAGAACGTCTTTTCGGGCTCCTCCGAGCAGGTGCTGGGGCAGACCTCGATGTCCTGGACCTCCGATCCCGTGCGGCGGAAGTCGTAGAGGCCTTCGGCGAGCAAGATCACGGCCGGCTCGTCCGAGCGGGCGAGGCTCTCGAGCTCGGTCCAGCTCGAGACGAGCACGGGCGTCGCCCCCGCGCCCCCCGTGGTGCCCTCGCCAAAGCCGATCGCCTCGACCCGTATCACCTTGCGGAGGGCGATGGGCCCCCGCGTCCCCGGCGCGGGCCCGATCCAGCGAGCCTCCGTGCTCGCGGGGAAGGCCGCCTCGGGATCGCAGCCCGGCAGATCTCCAGCGCTCCCCAGCTCGCGCGCCGCCGTCCAGCCGCTGTCGTCGTAGCCGGGCGCGGTCCAGTCTCCTTCCGGCGCGGTGCTCAGCTTCCAGTCGCTGCCGCTCCCATGGCTGCGCTCGAGCTCGTCGAGGTGGACGAGCGCCGCCGGGGTCCCCGCTGCGGCGTGAACGCTCACGGCGATCACGTTCTCTCCTGGAAGCAAGGAGAGGGGCACGAAGATCGGAGCGCGCGCCGACTCGCTCGCGGCGATGAGATCCCCGTTGACGTAGACGCGGAAGGTATCGCGCCCCGTGATGGCGAGACCGGGACCCTCCAGCGCCCCGTAGCTCGCGCTGACGAGCGGCGAACTCGCGAGCTCCTCTCCCTCTCCGAAGGCGGCCCCCGGAGGGAGCTCCGCTGCGGGCGGCTCGCCGTCGCAGGCGAGCTCCGGGAGGGTAGGAGAGCTGCCGCCGACACCCGCGTTCCCCGGGGGTCGGGCGGCCGTCTGGATGAGCTGATCCTCGCAGGAGAGCCCCCAGGACAAGGCCGAGAGCGCGGCGACTCGGAGGAGCCAGGTGCGGCAGGAGAGGCGCATGGCGAACAGGGCAAAGCTGGGGGGCGACGCCCGGGAGCGCAACCCAAATGCTCCGAGTCGCCAGCTCCGATCCAGCGTCCTTACGGCGGGCGAATTTTTCTGGAGGCTCGGGATGCCCCCAAGTAACTAGGAGAGAGTGGCTCAACCCACGCGCTCCGCCCCGCCGCCCGGACCCACCTTGGCCCGCTTCCCCGCCGACAGGCGGTCGGACGCGAGCTTGGTCGCTGGCGCCGCCGCTGGAGAGCGAGAGGCCCTCGCCGTCATCTGGGACAGGTACTCGGGTCTCGTGCGAGGTGTGCTGTATGGCGCCCTCGGTCCCGATACGAGCCTCGAAGATCTGGTCCAGGAGGTCTTTCTCGGCCTGATCCAGGGGGCCGCGCGCATCCAGGACGGGGGGGCCCTCCGTGGCTATCTTGCGTCGATGGCGGCGCGGCAGGCAGCGCTCGAGATCCGGAAGCGCAAGATACGCCGCTGGGTGGGCCTTTCCCCGAGCGGAGAGCTCCCCGAGCGCGCCCTCGAGCGCGTCGACTTCGAGCATCGCGAGGTGCTCAGCGCCCTCCACCGTGCGCTCGACAGGCTGAGCACGCGCCGGCGCATGGCCTTCGTGCTGCGCCACGTGCAAGGCCTCGAAATGCTCGAGACGGCCGCGGCGCTCGGCGTGTCCGAGTCGACGGTGCGCCGTGAGCTCGAGAGCGCGCGCGCGTTCTTGCTCAAGGCGCGCGAGCCAGCCCTCCAGGAGTTCCTGTCCCGGTGTGAAGGACTTTGGCCATGAGCGAACCCGAACGACAGCTCGATCCCGTCGCGGCCCTCCTGCAGAGAGCCGCTCAGCTGAGCGAGCCGGAGCGCCGCGAGGCGCGCGCCGCCTTCCTGCGCCGCGTCGACGAGGCGCAGGCGCGCGCGAGCAAGGCGCGGGTGGTCGTTCGCTGGGTGGCTCCGCTCGCCCTCGCCGCGAGCGTGCTGATGGTCGTTTTCTTCTTCTGGCGAACGGAGCGAGGTCTCGATTACGTCGTCGAGGGCGCGGTGAACGAGAGCGGCTATGTGCGCGTACCCGTCGATCACCCGGCCGCCATCACCTTCTCCGATCAGACGCGGATCCGGGCCGCGTCAGGGACGCGGCTTCGTATCGACGAGACCAACAACGAGCGTGGCGCCCGCATCTCGGTCGAGCGCGGCCGGGTCGAAGCCGAGGTCACGCACACCGGGCACAGCGAGTGGCGCTTCGTCGCGGGTCCCTTCGTGGTCCGCGTGGTGGGCACGCGCTTCGAGCTCCTCTGGGACGCTGACCGCGAGCGGCTCGAGGTGATCCTGCGCGAGGGGGCGGTCGAGGTGGAGGGCTACGCCGGCTCTGGCGCCGTGAGCGTGCGCGCGGGGCAGCGCTTCGTGGGGGACGCTCAGGCGAGGACCCTGCACGTCAGCGACACGGCGGCGCAAGGCCCCGACACGGCGGCGCAAGGCCCCGAGCCCGCGCCTCCCGCGGCGCAGGGACAGCTCGCCGAGGTCGCGGCACCGCCGCCGGAGCCCGCTGCTCCCCCGGCGCCGAGCTCCGCTGAACCCCCCGCGCCCCTGGTCGCCCCGCCGAGCACCAGACCGCCCTGGAGCAAGCTCGTTTCCCAGGGCGAGTTCCGGCGCGTCGTCCAGGAGGCCGCGGCGCGGGGCACGCAGAGCTGCCTCACCTCCTGCGATGCCGCCGACTTGAACGCCCTGGCCGACGCCGCTCGCTACGTGGGGCAGAACGAGCTCGCCGAGCAGGCCCTGCTCGCCCTGCGCGCGCGCTACGCATCGACCGCGGGGAGCCGCGCGGCCTTCTTGCTCGGGCGCCTCCACGAGAGCCGCGGCGCCGCCGCGCGCGCCAGGACCTGGTACGAGACGGCCCTTCGCGAGGCGCCGGGCGGCGCCTTCGCCGCCGAAGCGCTCGCGGGGAAGATGCGCGCGGTCCAGAGCCTCGAAGGACCGGCCGCCGCGCGCGTGGTGGCGCAAGAATACCTGCGCCTCTATCCGAGCGGGGTCCACGCCAAGACGGCTCGACAGCTCGCCGCTCAGCCCTGATCCATGGTCCGGCGGGCGCGAACGCTCCTCGTACTGCTCCTGCTGCTCGTCTGCCCTCGACCGGCGTGGGCGCAGCGCGTGCTCGTCGTCCGACCGGACCCGCGCGATGCCACGCTCTTCGAGGCCTTCGGACGGCTCTCCGCCGAGCTGGAGCTGCAGTCCTTCGAGGTCATCGTGCTCGGGAGCGCCGCGCGATCGCCCGGGGCCGAGGAGCTCGAGCGAGAGGCGCAGGAGAGCGAGGCCTTTGCGGCTGTTGCGCTGCGGCGCGACGGGAGCGGCACGGCGGCCGAGGTGTGCATCGTGGATCGCGTGACCGGCAAGACGACCACGCGAAAGCTCCTCATCGATCCCTCCAGCGATGGCCCGATGCTCCTCGCCGTGCGCGCCGTCGATCTCCTGCGCGCAAGCCTCCTCGAGCTGGGCTCGGGCCAGGCGCCCGCTCGGGATGTGCTCGGCGTCGAGGCCCAGCCGCCCGCCCCCGAGGTGCTCCGCTTCTCCCGGGAGCCGCCCCGTTTTCACGTGCGCGCGGGAGGGCTCGTGCTCTTCACGCCTCCGGTGGGCGGCGGCGTCGGCGCGCAGATCGGGGCGCACACCCGCCTCGACGAGCGCTTCCGTCTCGGCCTGCTCCTCGGTGGTCCCCTCTTTGGCGCCGAGTTCCGTGCAGCAAGCGGCGCCGCCCGGGTGCGCCAGGAGCTCGCGCTCCTCCGGGCCAGCTGGAACCTCGGGCAAACAGGCGCCGGTCTTCACTGGGAATGGGGGCCGCTCCTTGGCGTCGGCGCCTACCACCTCCAGGCCACCGGCCATGTCGAGCCACCGCTCCTGGGGCGCAGCGAGGAGTTCTTCAGCTTCGCCGCGGACGCGGGGCTGAGCGTGCAGTACTTCTTTCATCCGAGCGTGGGCCTCGGCCTCGAGCTCACCTGTCTCACGCTCCTGCCGCGCCCCGTCATCGCCGTCGATGAGGAGCGCACCGCTGCGCTCATCGCTCAAGCCCTGGGCACGCTCAGCCTGGGGGTCTCGTTCTGAGGGAGCATGGCGAGGCGCGCGCGTCCTCGAGGCGTCACGGGACGAGGGAGTTGATGTACTCCTCGAGGTTCGTCCAGCCGTCGCCGTTGCGGTCGCCATTGCGATCCTCCGGGTCGTGAGGATCGAGCGAGGCGGAGACCTCCCACGCATCGGGCATCCCGTCCTGATCCGTGTCCGCGGGCGCAGAGCCCCCCGGGATGTCTCCAACGGTGCCGGGGAGGCCGAGGCTCTTCTCGTCGCTGATCGTGGCGCCCTCGGCCCCGAGGGACGCGAGCTCTTCCATCAAGAAGTCGTCGACCGGGTCACGCCAGAGAGACGCCCCGGCGTGCTTCATCACGTGGTCGAAGGCGTCCTCCGCGCTCATCGCGGGCACGTCGGGAACCTCGACGCTCGGCGCCGTCTCCCACGTCACCGAGCCGAAGTCCCCCTGGCCGAGCAGGCGGCCGTTCAGGACACCGTCCTTGTTGCTGTCGTACCAGTTGTCGGCGGCATGGAGGTGGTACTCGGGCGTGGGGCTGTCCAGGGTGCCGCCCTTCGTCTCCGGGCCGGGGATCAGATAATTGCCGACCATCACCCCGTCCGAGCGCCCGCTCGTGTCGCCCAGGATGTACCCCGAGGTGACCCAGTTGTAGACGACGTTGTTGACGAACTGCAGCGTCCCGCGGGCCTTGGGGTTGCGGGAATTGTTGTCGATGTACAAGGACCGGATGATCGACGTGCCGGTCGTGTTGACGATGCCGCCCGTGCTGTGGGTCTGGAGCCCCTGTGCGACGATCGAATCTTGAAGCGTGATGTTGTAGAGCTCCGCCCCGCTCTCCCGGTTCAGATCGAAGGTGCCGTCGCGCCCCCAGCTCAGCGAGCAATGGTCCCAGATCACGTCGTGCCCGCTGGCCATGGTGACGGTGTCCTTGCCGGAGTCGCCGATCTTGCCCATGCGAAACCGCACGTAGCGAACGATCGTGTTCGAGGCGTCGGAGAAGGACGTGCCGTTCCCGTAGACGGTGATGCCGCCGCCCGGCGCTGTTTGCCCGGCGATCGTCTGGTTATTCTTGAACACCAGGCGGGAGTCGATCTTGATGACGCCGCCGACGTCGAACACCACGGTGCGATTCGGCTGGCTGATGGCATCCCGGAGGGAGCCTGGCCCTGAATCGTTCAGGTTGGTGACATGGTAAACGTCGCCGCCGCGGGCGCCGGTGGCCATCCGCCCGAATCCCTCGGCGCCGGGGAAGGCCCCGAACGCGACGGCGCCCGGCCCGCCCGTCCCGGCGCCGCCGCCCGCACCCGCGCTCGGCGCGCCGCCGCCCGCGCCCGGGCTCGGCGCGCCGCCGGCCCCTCCAGATCCCGTCGTCACCCCGGAGGCGGCGTCGCTGCCCGATGCCTCTCCGCCCGGCGTCGCTCCGCCCGCGCCAACAGGATCCGTCGAGGGGGCTCCGCCGCTCCCGGAGCCGCCGTGCGGTGTCCCAGAGCAGGCCCACGCGGCCGCACCCAGAGCAAAAAGTGACAGCCAAGAGAGGCTCGCCCGGCCTGGCGGGCATCGCGCCCAGGTCTTCATGTGCCCGGAGTTGATCCAGCCCCGGCTCACCTCTCAGAAATCGTCACCCGCGGCGCGGGATGGCGCGCCGGGTCGCCAGCCGAGGTGAGCTCAAGCTGGTCACCGCGCTACCGCAGGATCTCCTCGAGGAGCGCGTTCGGCACGCCCCGGCGATCCTCGCCGAACGACGAGACGCCCAGGCCGTAGTACTGGTTCATGATGGTGAACCACAGATCGCGGAGCTGGCGATCGCTGCCGAGGGCGCCGTAGGCGACGTGCGCGTCGTTCAAGAAGACGCCGTCGCCGCCGAGGAGCACGATGGGCAGGTCGTACCCGTCGTGGTCGTGCGACCGCATCTCGCTCATGTGCACCATGACGCAGTGATCGAGCACCGTGCCGTCTCCCTCGGGGATCGCGTCGAGCCGCTGCGCGAGCTGCGCGCTCTTCTGGTTGAGCCAGCAGTTGATCGCCGCGTAGTCGAGGTTGCTCTGCGCGATGATCTTGTACTTGCCGTCCTGGGTCGCGCGGTCGAGGTTGCCGGCGGCGTGCTGGGAGGAGTGGAAGTGCAGGCTGGCCTCTCTCCTGTACGCGAGTCCCACCTTGGCGCGGACGTCTTCCGGGATGCACCGATACTCGAACTCGGAGCGCATGTCGTCGTGCATGTGGGTGATCACGCGCGTCACGTCGCATTGAATGGCCATGACGATGAGGTCGATCATGACCTTCGCGTGATCTTCGTGCTTGTACGGGCCGGCCCCCGTGTTGTCGTTCTCGTTGAGCCCCTCCGCCTGGCCCGGCGGCTCGGGGACCACGCCGGGCTGGCTGATCGGGCTGCAGCCGAGGCCCATCTGCGGGCTCATCGTCGACTGGACGCGGGTCGCGTTCTTCTCGATCTCGCGCAGCGAGTCCAGGTATTGCTGGACGATCTTGCGATCGTCGGAGCCGACCCGGTTCATGAGCGAGTTCGCGTCCGCCAGCACGCCGTCGATGACGCTCTTCTCCGTCGCCGCGCGGCGCTCCGCCTCGATCCTGGCCTGCTCGTCGCTCTGTCCTGGGACGGACCCCACCGCGCCCGCGCCGACGAGCGCGTCGAACACCGCCTTCGGGTTGACCGAGCGCTTCAGCGGCTCGCGCGGGCTCTTCCAGGAGAGGACCTGGTTGTAGGCGTAGCTGCGCTGGTCGAAGAACCCGGGCTTGACGCCGAGCCCCGTCTGCAGCGACGGGATGCGGGTCGCCTGCTCCGGCCCTGCCTTCTGGACGATGAGCTGGTCGACCGAGACGCCGTTGCCCACCCACTCGCCGAGGTCCTGGCGCGCCTCCCTCCCCAGCTGATCGGCGTCCACGCAGGTCGAGAGCGCCGCGCCGAGGCGCGAGTGGGAAGGCTCGATGTAGGGGTGCTGCTCCGTGCTCCACGTGTAGTTGCCGAGGCGGCTTATCATGAGCATCTTCGACTTCACCGGCGCGAAGTGCTCGAGCACCCTCGGCAGCTTGAAATCGGCGCCCTTCAGCGTCTTTCCGAACGCCGGGGCCGTCTCCCACCAGTGATGGGGCGCCCCGTTCGGGAAGGTGCAGAGCAGGAAGCGCTTCGGAGTGCCGGGCTCCCCGCCGCGCGCGCTGCGGGGCGCGAGGCTCTCGAGGAACGGCAGCGCCAGGCAGACGCCGGCGCCGCGCAACAAATTTCTGCGTGTCATCAAGCGTTTCATGTGCGCATCGCTCCTTCGTGCCTCGTCCTGTGCAGAAACAACGCGTGCGGCCTCACCGCGCCTTGTCCTTCGCTCGAAGGCGGAACGCCTCGCTGGTCACCACCTGCTTCGCCAGATCCGCGATCGTGCCGCCGCCCCAGCGCGCGGCGATCTCCTTGATCCTGGTCCTGTCCCCGGCGCTCGGGCGCCGGCGCAGGGCATAGCTGAAGAGCTGCTCGGAGGGGCACGTCCCCGCCCGCGCGGCCTCCACGAGCGCCGGCACGAGGCCGGAGATGTCCTCGAACGCCTCGCCCTCGTAGACCCCCGTCGCGTCGATCGGGTCGCCGTTCGGGTACTGGGTCCGGTAGGCGCCGATCGGGTCGAAGTTCTCGAGGCTCAGCCCGATCGGGTCGAGCACGTCGTGGCAGCCCGCGCAGTCGGGCGACGCGCGGTGCTTCTCGAGCTCCTTGCGCACGTTGGTGACGCCGCCCGCCTCCCCGTCCGCGGCGCCGAGCTCCGGGATATCCACGTTGGCGGGAGGCACCATGGGCGCGCAGAAGAGCTGCTCCAAGATCGTCTTCGCGCGGGACGTGGGAGAGGTCCGGTCGGCGCGGGACGACAGCGTGAGGAACGCTGGGAGCGTGAGGAACCCCTCGCGCACGCCCTCGGGGTCGTTCGCATAGAGCGGCTCGATCAGCCGGCTCTCCGGGTGGGGCGCCGTGAGGAACTCGGACCACGGCCGCCCGCCGGTCGTGAAGCCGGCGAAGTACTCGTTGACCTGGTCGAGCATCGCGCCCTTCAGCTCATCGTCCCAGTTCGGGAACTGGCTCGTGTCGGCGTTGTGGCTGGGGAGCGTGCGGGTCCCGAGCCACTGCCCGTAGAAGTTCTGGAAGAAGGCGGCGCTCTTCGGGTCGGCCAGCATGCGGTCCACCTGCTGCTCGAGCTCGCCCTCGGTGGCCAGCTGATCGTCCTCCGCCGCGTCGAAGAGCTCGTCGTCCGGGAGCGAGCTCCAGAGCAGGTACGAGAGGCGCGACGCGACCTCGTAGCCGTTGAGGGCGCCCGGCGATCTCGCCGAGTCGGGGCCCAGCTCGATCCGGAGGAGGAAATGCGGCGACGTGAGCACGGTCCGGACGACGTGCTGCGCCGCCTCGACGGGGGACATCTCGAGGGTGGTCCGCGCGTCGTCGTACTGCGCCGCGTACCGGTCGACCTCCGCCGCCTCGAGCGGGCGCCGGAACGCGCGCAGCCCGAAGCGCTCGATGATCTCGCGCGCACACCCGTCGTCCGCGCCCTCCGCCAGGTCGCACACGAGGATCTTGGCGCGCTGCGCCTCGTTCGAAAACGCATCCTCGGCGAGCGTCCTGGCGGCGTCGTAATACCCCTGCACCAGGACCTGCGAGAGGTTCGAGAGCGCATTGACGTTTGCGTCGAAGCCCTTCGCGCCGAACGCCGGGAATCCGTCCGCGGGCCGCAGGCTCGTTCCCAGGAGGTGGGCGACGGTGGAGTTGTACTCCGACGCTGTCATGTGGTGGAGAGGCATCCTGTCTACAGCGACGGCGGCACCCTGGTCCGGGGTCTGCCCCGGAGTCTGCTCCGGAGAGCCATCGTCCCCGAGGTCGCCAGTGCACGACATGCTCAGGAGGCATCCCCCGGCGGCGATCCAGGGACTCGCGAACACTCGGTTCAGTCTGAAGTTCATTGTCGGCTCCCGCGTGTGGAATCGGCAGTTCCGTCTTGTGACCGGAGCGCGCGTTTTTTGTGATCAAATCGACCGGGTGTGGGCATGGCCGTGAAGATCGCGGCGGGTCGTATGAATCCAGGGTTGGCGGCGAGCGGCGTCGGGCGAGCGCCCGCTCGACCTGCGCGCTCAGCCAGGGCGCCCCCTGCGCGGTCGCGCATCCACCGCCTGTCCTCGTCCGTCGGCTCGTCCGCGTCGCGAAGGGCGTTCATGAGCGCCCATCCGCCAGCCCCCGGCTCATCCATGGCGGCCTCCTCGGATCCTGGCGTGGTGGCGCTGCACCGCGTCGGAGAACGCCTGTCGAGCGGCCCTCAGCCGCGCATACACGGTGTTGACGTTCACCCCGATCCCCTGCGCGATCTCCGACGCCGGAAGCTCTTCCAGCTCGGCGAGGAGGAGCACCACGCGCTTCTCCTCGTCGAGCGACGCCAGGAGGTTGTGCACGACACGCGCGGCCTCCGCCCTCTTCATGGCCTCGTAGGGGCTGAGGTTGCTCGGCCCCGCGAGCTGCTCGGGATCCACGATCTCCCCTGTCCCGCGGTGGGCCGGGCTCTGGCGGCGCTGCGACCTCCGGTGCGCCTGCACGACGTTGACCACGATCCCGAAAACCCACGTCTTCAGCGACGAGCGGCCCCGGAACTCCGGCAGCCGCCGGTGCACGACGGCGAACACCTCCTGACACACGTCCTCGCGCGCGGAGGCGTCCACGACGAGGCGGCGCACGGTCCGAAAGACCAGGGGAAAGAGCTCCTCGTACACCTCGGCGAAGTCGAGCGGCGCGACCTGCGCGCCGGCCGCGGAGACCGCGTCGGAGGGCGGAGGCGTCGACGGAGCGAGGCTCGCTCGTCCGAATCCACTGCTCCGAGCTCGCCCTTCGAGAGGAGTTGCAATCCGCATGGAACATCTCACCCGTTCCTGGTTCAACCTCTCAAGAGCGCAGCATGGATGGCCCCTTCAGGCGGCCGGGTTTCAACATGACAGCGCCGCGCGTCAGGGGCGGGGAGAGGGAGACATCTCTGACAAAGCGACGCTATGTCAACACATGAACCGCAGCCGTGATCGCCGCTGTACAAAGGTTGCTGCTGGCCAGGACTGCGATTCCAGCCACGGGCAATTTGATTGAGCTGACCGTTACTCGCCTCCGCGACGACCGAGCGAATCGATGCCGATGTGAATCGGGACATCAAGGTCTCGGCGCGCGTGGCGACCCCTCCAGCGGGGGAAGCGAAAGGATACCCGCTGGCGTAGATTGTGAACGCTCACATGCCCAGTGTCAACTCCTATCGGCGGGACCGCGGGTACCCTCGAGCGCGAGGGAGAGGGCACGGCCGGCGGGGCTCCTCCGGAGCGCCGGTCCGAGGGGCGACGCTCGGCGTGCATTGCTATCGAAACGAGGCAGCCGTGCTGGACCTGCTCGAGACGACCCGCGAGAAGGGGTGGGAGAGCCCGGCCCGTACAGCGGTCCCGGCGTGGACGGCGACACCCTCTGCGCCGGGGCGGCGATCTCATGGGCTCACGCGCGGGACGGGTGCGCGGGCCGCAATATACTGGGCGCGGAGCCATGCGCGCCCTCGTCCTGAGAGCCCCGAAGAGCCCGCTCGTGCTGGAGGATCGGCCCGCTCCGCGGCCTGGGCCCGGCGAGGTGCTGCTCCGCGTGCGCGCCTGCGCCGTGTGCCGCACCGATCTGCACGTGGTCGACGGCGAGCTGCCGGACCCCAGGCTGCCGCTCGTGCCCGGGCACCAGATCGTGGGCGAGGTCCTCGAGGAGGTGCCCCCGCCCGGCGACGGGCCGCGGTTCGCGAGGGGCGCACGCGTCGGCGTGCCCTGGCTCGGCTGGACCTGCGGCGTGTGCGCGTATTGCCGTGCAGGACGGGAAAACCTCTGCGACCGGGCGCGCTTTACCGGGTACCAGATCGACGGCGGGTATGCGGAGCTCGCGGTCGCGGACGCGCGCTTCTGCTTCCCGATCCCCGACGGCTTCCCGGACCTCTCGGCCGCGCCGCTGCTCTGCGCCGGGCTCATCGGGTACAGGACGCTGCGTCTGGCGGGGGACGCGGAGCGGATTGGCATCTACGGGTTCGGCGCCGCCGCCCACCTCGTGGCGCAGGTCGCCCGCTTCGAGGGCCGGCGCGTCTTCGGGTTCGTCCGGCCGGGGGACGACGCTGCGCGCGCGTTCGCGCTGTCGATGGGGGCCGAGTGGGCGGGCGCTTCCTTCGAAGCGCCCCCCGAGGAGCTCGACGCGGCGCTGATCTTCGCCCCGGCCGGCGAGCTGGTGCCGGCCGCGCTGCGCGCCGTACGCAAGGGCGGCGCCGTGGTCTGCGGGGGAATCCACATGAGCGACATCCCCTCGTTCCCCTATTCGATCCTGTGGGGCGAGCGGGTGCTGCGGTCGGTGGCGAACCTGACGCGCCGCGACGGCGAGGAGTTCCTCGCGCTCGCGCCGCGGGTGCCGGTGCGGACGGAGGTGAACGTCTATCCGCTGGCTGCGGCGAACGAGGCGCTCGACGATCTGCGGAACGGCCGCATGTCCGGGGCAGCGGTGCTCGTGCCGCCGTGAACGCTCCATTCCGCTCCTGTCCTCGCCGCCTGCGCGGAGGACGGGAAGCGCGGGCATCGCTCAGCGCCTACCGGGCAGCGCGCGGAGGCAGACCTCGATGCCGGCGCGGAGGTTGCCGTGTGTGGTGACGCCGGAGAGGTCGACCCCGATGCCGCACATAGATTGGGCGACGGCGGGCCCGATGCCGGTGAGGACGCCGCTCGCGCCGAGCAGGCGGATCGCGCGGACGATGCGGACGAGGTGGTCGGCCGTCGCGGCGTCGACGCTCTCGATGCCCGTGACGTCGATGATGGCGAAGCGAGCGCCTGTGCGCACGACCTCGTCGAGGAGCTTGCTGGTGACGTCGGCCGCGCGGGCGTCGTCGAGCGCGCCGATGAGGGGCACGGCGAGCACGCCCTCGGCGACCTGGAGGATGGGCGTGGACAGCGCGCGGATGAGCGCTTGCTGGCGCTGGATGACCGCGAGCTGACCGGCGATGGCCTGCTTCTGCCGCTCGAGCTCGGCGATGGTGGCGGTCATGTGCTCCTCGTGCTCCCGTTGCGCCGTGATGTCGGTTCCAATGGCGAGGATGTGCGCCGTGCCGTCCTGCTCGACGAGAGGCACCTTGACGACGGACATCCACCGCGTCTTGCTGTTCGGGCGCGTGACGGGGTGAACCCGCGAGACAGGCTGCATGCGCGCGAGCACCTCCCGGTCCATCTCGCCGATGACGGAGAGCTCGGCGTGGGAGCGCGGCAGATCGTCAACGGTCTTTCCCACCGCGTCCTCCGCCGTGGTGTTGTACAGCTCGGCGTAGCTCTTGCTGACGAGCTTCATCTTGCCGTCCCGATCCTTGACCGTGACGACGATCGGGATGGTGTCGAGCACGAGGCGGATGAACTGCCGCTCGCGCTCGAGGGCGAGCTCTGCCTCCTTGAGCGCGGTGGTGTCGATCCGCAGGCCGACGACGCTGCCGTCGGGGAGGCGCCCGCTCTTGAGGGTGATCCAGCGGTCCCCGAACCGCCGCACGAAGACGTCCCCGGGCCGGCGATGCTCCGCGAGGCGTGCGGCGACCCACTCCTCTTCGCCGAGGCCGCTGTGGAGGTGGATCCCGTGCCGGCAGCCCTCGCGGACGACATCTTCGAACGTATTGCCCATCTGAAGGGCGTCGGCACATTCGGGGTAGAGCGATTTGTAAGCCGTGTTGAAGTAGCGGAGCCGCTCCTCGGCATCGTAGATGACGAAGCCGACGTCGAGCGCCTCGACGGCCGCGCGCAGGCGCGCTCCCTGCTCGCACGCCGCCCGCTCGGCCCGGCGTTGCTCGGCCACGTCGCGCAGCGCGAGGAGCACGGCGGCGCACGCGCCCGCGGGGTCGACGAGCGGGCTGAGGCTGCCTTCGGCGAGGACGACGCGCTCGTTCGCGAGGTGGAGCGTGAAGTCGGGCGGCAGGGCGCGCGGGGCGCGATCGCGGAGCACCTGATCGAGCAGCGCGCCGAGGGGCGCATCGGGCCGCAGGACCTCATCGACGGGCCTCCCCAGCGCCGTCGCCGCGGGCGTGGAGGAGAGGCGCTCGGCGGCGGCGTTCAGCGTCAGGATCCGACCGCTTCCATCGAGCAAGAGCAGCGGGTCGACGCTGCAGGTGAAGGCGAGCGAGTAGAGATCAGCAGGAGCGTCGCTAGGCATCGGGAGGAGCGTAGAGCAAGAGCTCTTCACGGTGTCAGCCTCGATGACCCCGTGACGCATCGACAGGCAGCGGAGCCGCTGGTCGAGCTCAGCCCTGGCTCGGCTCCGCGAACCGCCGGACGACGGCCGCTGTCGGCGCTGCGCCACCCGGACCACCGCGCGCCGCGGCGCACCGGCAGGCCGTCCTGGCATTGTCCGCCCATGCACCCACACACTGTGTGATTCATCCTTCTGTTCCTTTCCTGGTCGCTGAGCTCGTCAGGTCACTTGCGCTGTTCTCCTCCCCAGAGAGGCTATCGGCCAGAGCGGGACGCTGGCGGCGAGTCGGCGCAAGAGCGAGAGTGGATCCAGAGAGCACCTCTCCACGCTCTCGACGAGGATGCGCGCCAACGATGCTGCGGCCGCCGCGCCCCCTCCGCCCCGACCCCCATCGCGGCAGCAAAAATCCTGTCACCTGACAACGGCTCGCCTCGAGGCATAGGCGGGTATGCCTATGCCTCGAGCCGGAGGGCTCGGGTACGAAGTCGTTGCAGTCACCTGCATCGGGCCGGGTCCGTCACGGTCCGCCAGTCACGTTCAATCACCGCATCTTTTCGGCTGCGGCCAGCTGTAACCATCCCGGGCAACGGGACGGAAACGGGAGGTTTCCCCATGGGCGCATCGCCCCCCCACGCGCCGCGCGGCGCCGTCACGCTGTCGCTGTGCTTCTTCATCGCGTTGCTGGAAGGGTTCGACATCCAGGCCGTCGGCGTGGCCGCCCCCCTGCTGATCCCCGCCCTGGGCCTGACGCCGGGGCAGGCGGGCGTCGTGTTCGGGGCCGGCATGGTCGGGCTGGTCTGCGGCGCGCTGGCCGGCGGCTGGATGGCCGACCGCATGGGCCGGAAGCCGCTGCTGATGCTGGCCGTCGGCGTTTTTGGCCTGTTCACGCTGGCCACCGTGGTGGCGGGAGGACCGGTGTCGCTGGGCATCTACCGGCTCCTGGCTGGGACAGGGCTGGGGGCGGCGATGCCCACCCTCGTGGCCATCGCCCTGGAGATCGCGCCGGCCGACCGGCGGACCCGCACCACCACGTTGATGTTCAGCGGCATGCCGGCCGGCGGCGCGCTGGCGGCGCTGTTCGCGGCCGGCTTCCTTGCGCGGTTCGGCTGGCAGAGCATCTTCGTGGCCGGCGGCGTGCTGCCGCTGCTGCTGTTGCCGGTCATGGCGCGGCTGATGCCCGACAGCCGCGCGGCAGCGGCCAGCGGCGCCCAGCAGCCAGGCGGGGGGCAGGCGCTGTTCGGCCATGGCCGGCTGCTGGTCACGCTGCTGGCCTGGTTCACCTTCGGCCTGACGCTGCTGGTGCTGTATCTGCTGCTGAACTGGCTGCCGTCGCTGGTGGCGGCCAAGGGCCTGGGCGGAACGGGGGGTGCTGGTGCGGCCTTCGCGTTCAATGCCGGCAGCGTCGTCGGCTGCTGGGTCATCGGATTGCTGGTGGACCGTCTCGGACCGCGCCTTCCCATCATCGCGGCCTATCCCGCCCTGGCCCTGTCGCTGTTCGGGCTGGCGGGGGCCAACAGCCTGCTTCCGGTGCTGGTGCTGGCCGGCCTGGCGGGGTTCTTCTTGCTGGGCGCGCAATATTCGCTCTATGGCGTCATCCCGCTCTATTACCCGGCGCGGGCGCGCGGGCTGGCCACAGGGGCCTCCATCGCCGCCGGCCGCCTCGGATCCATCGGCGGGCCGCTGGTGGCGGGCCACCTGCTGGGGCAGGGCTGGGGCCCCGCGGGCGTGGCCATGGCCATGGTGCCCGTGGTCCTGTCGGCCGGGGTGGCCGCGGCGGTGATGACCATTCGTGGACGTTATGCCGCTGAATGAGCAAAGGGCGGAGGTGATCCGCGCCCGGCCGCGCGCCGGGCGCCGTCCGGGCGGCGGGGCCTTCGGCCTGCGCGGTCCCGAGGGTCGCCGCCCGCTGGATCGTTCGAGAGGACTGGCTGCTGCTGGCGCTGGCGGCGCTGTTCGTCGCGCGCTTCGCCCGCTCGGCGGCGGCTTCAACGAGGTGCGGCGTCATGCCGCATGTCTGCGGGAGGACTCATGCAGGTAATCGTCGCGGGCGCCGGGATCGGCGGCCTGGCCGCAGCTCTGGCGTTACACGCCTCGGGCCATGAGGTGACGGTGTTCGAGGCCGTGCCCACCATCCTGCCGCTCGGGGTCGGCATCAACCTCCTGCCCCACGCCGCCGAGGTGCTGGACGAGCTGGGCCTTGTCGAGGCCTTGATGGCCCACGGGGTGGCGACCCGGGAGCTTGTCTATTTCAACCGCTTCGGCCAGCGCATCTGGGGCGAGCCGCGCGGCCGCTTCGCGGGTCACGCCGCGCCGCAGATCTCCCTGCACCGCGGCGCCCTGCAAGGCGTGCTGTTCGACGCCGCCGTCGAGCGGCTGGGCGCGGGCCGGGTGATCTGCGACCGGCGCCTCCTGGCCCACGAAGAGGGCGAGGGCCGCATCGTGGCGCGCTTCGTCGACCGTGAGGGTGTGGTCTGGACGGTTCCAGCCGATCTCCTGATCTGCGCCGACGGCATCCATTCGGCGGCGCGCGCCGGCCTCTATCCGGACGAGGGGCCGCCGGTCTATGGCGGCCGCATCCTGTGGCGGGCGACCAGCCTGGCGGCGCCCTTCCTCACCGGCGCCAGCATGATCATGGCCGGGCATCAGGACCAGAAGTTCGTCGCATATCCCATCTCCCCACCGGGGCCGGACGGCCGCCAGACGATCAACTGGATCGCCGAGCTCACCGTCGCCGAGAGCCTGCGACGGGAGGACTGGAACCGGCGGGGCGATCCCGCCGACTTCCTGCCCAGGTTCGAGGCCTGGCGCTTCGACTGGCTGGATGTGCCCGGCCTGATCCGGGGCGCCGAGGCGATCTACGAGTTCCCGCTGGTCGACCGCGATCCGCTGCCGCGCTGGAGCCATGGGCGCATGACGCTGCTGGGGGACGCCGCCCATCCGATGTATCCCATCGGCTCCAACGGGGCGAGCCAGGCCATCCTGGACGCCCGCGCCCTGGTCCGCGCGCTCGCCGCCCACGCCGATCCCGTGGAAGCGCTGGCCGCGTACGAGGCGCAGCGCCTGCCCGCCACCGCCGCCATCGTCGCGGCCAATCGCGGCAACGGTCCGGAGCAGTGCATGCAGATGGCCCAGGACCGCGCGCCCGACGGATTCGAACGTATCGAGGACGTCTTCGCGCCCGGCGAGCTGGAGGCCATCGCCGCCCGCTACAAGGTGCTGACCGGGCTGAAGCGCGCCTCGGAGCCCCGCGCGTGAGCCCTCCCCTCATCCCTTTGATGACGCTCGAGGTGGCGGTGGACCCGCCGGTCACCATCAATCCGAGCTCGCCCGGCCGGCGCTTCATCCCGATCGTCGGCGGCACGGTGGCCGGCGGCCTCGAGGGGCGGGTGCTGCCGGGCGGCGACTGGCAGACGATCTGGGCCGACGGGCGGATGGAGATCTCCGCCCACTACATCCTCGACATCGCCGGCCATGGGACCGTGGAGATCCTCTCCGAAGGCGTCCGCACCGGGCCGCCGGAGGTGCTGGCGGCGCTCGGGCGCGGCGAGGCGGTGGACCCCGGGCTCTACTACTTCCGCACGGCCATCCGTATGCGCACCGCGGCGCCAGGCCTCCTGCGGCTGAACGCCGTGCTGGCCCTGTCCGTGGGCGAGCGGCTGGCCGACCGGGTGCGGCTCACGGTGTACGAGATCGGCTAGGGGACGCGAGCGGCTGGGATCTTCAAGGCCTCGGATGGCCTGACACGGAGAACGCATGAGCACACAGACGAGAGCGGCGACACGCCGGGGCGATGTCGGCGCAGGGATCTTGGCCGTCATCCTCGGCATCACTTCCTTCCATCGCTCGGCAGAGGCACAACCGCCGCCCGAGGCGCCGCCGGCGCCCCCGGGCGAAACTCCGACCAGCGCGGCCCCCGCTGGAGACGCGAGCGCGGCGCCAGCGCCGGCTGCGGAAGCCCAGGCCGGCGCGCCGGCGCCCGAGAGCGCTCCCGGGCCCGGTGCAGCTTCGACGGCACCACCGGCGGAGAAGGAGCCATGGAAGAAGCCGATCAGCGTCGCGGCCTGGGCCCGCGTCGGAGGTCGCCTGCAGAACCCCGGCGCGCGCGAGAAGATGGACCGGCTGCTCGGGGACGGAGAGCTGGATCTGATGGTCTCGGGCGAGATCAACCGGTTCATCGGCCTGCAGGGCGCGATCGTCGCTCAGTTCGGGCCGACCCCGACCGGGGGCAACATCACGGGAAGCGCGACCATCCGTGACGTCATCGCCAAGTTCCAGTTCCACGATCTGCTGAACGTCTGGATCGGTCGGATGATCGTGCCGTCGGATCGCTCCGCCTTCTCCGGGCCGTGGTCGATGGGGCCGTGGAACTATCCGGGATTCTTCGAGCCCTATGCGCCGCCGATCGGGCCGAGACAGGGGCCTTTCGGGCGCAACGATGGGGTGACCACCTGGGGCAAGGCGGCGGGCGGCCTGTTCAAGTATTACGTGGGGGCTTTCAACCTGCATGACTCCTCGGTGAGCCCGCTTTACACGGCGAGGCTCAACCTGAGCTTGCTCGACCCGGAGCCAGCCTATTACCAGAAGGCCACGTACCTCGGGGAGAAGAGCATTCTCGCGCTCGGCGTGGCGGGTGAGGTGCAGAAGGAAGGTTCGGTCGAATCGCTGCCGCCCCCCGCGGCGGGCGAGCCCGCGGGCATCCCGCGCAAGGACACCTACGGCGAGGTCAACGCCGACCTCCTGTTCGAGAAGAACGTCGGCGCGGCGGGCACCATCACGCTCGAGGGCGCATTCTACAAGTACTTCGGCGACTTCGAGAGGTTCGACTATTCTTATTTTGCGCTCGCGAGCTACCTCACGCCGAGCAACGTCGGCGTCGGGAAGTTGCAGCCTCTGGTCCGACTGCAGCAAGCGAAGCCGAAGAACGCCGACGCCTATACGCTCATCGATGCCCAGATGGGCTACATCATCGAGGGGCACGCCGCGCGTGTCGCGCTCGGCTATCAAAGAAGCGATCTGTCAGGGGCGAAGGGGAACGCCCTGTTCCTCGGCGTTCAGCTGCAAAAGTGATCTCCAAGACGGGGGTTCGCGCCCACGGCCCACGATCCGCGGCATAGGCGCGTATGCCTATGCCGCGAGCCAGAGGGATCGGGTACGAAATCGTTGCAATCACCTCCATGGCGCGCCGCGGGAGATCGTGGGGCGCCGTGAAACCATCCAATCCGGTGTTCATGCGGATCCGTTCAACCGGCAACCCGGTGCACAGCGCGCAAACGAGGACGAGCCCTGGCAGGCGCGACGGGGCTCCTGCTCGTCCCGCGGAGACGAAGCCACTGCCGGGGCGCCACGGGGAGCTCGCACGCGCATGAAGCTCGCCTCTCTCCGCGGCCCCGGCCGCGACGGCACGCTCGTCGTCGTCCGTCGCGACGGCCTCGCCTACGCGCCTGCCGGCGAGGCCTTCCCCACGCTCCAGGCCGCGCTCGACGACTGGGAGCGCGCCGAGCCCGCGCTCCGCCGCATCGCCGACGAGATCGAGCGGGGCGGCGCGGCGGTGACCCCGCTCGCCGTGGAAGATCTCGCCGCGCCGCTTCCGCGCGCCTACGAGTGGGTCGACGGCTCGGCGTACATCCACCACATCGTGCTCGTGCGCAAGGCGCGCGGCGCCGAGCCCCCCGAGACGCTGACGACCGATCCGCTCGTGTACCAGGGCGGCTCCGGCGTCCTCCTCGGCCCGACCGACGACATCGTCCTGCGCGACGAGGCCTGGGGCCTCGATTTCGAGGCCGAGGTCTGCGCCGTCCTCGGCGACACCCCGCAGGGCACGCGCCGCGAAGAGGCCCACCGGCACATCCGCCTCTTCCTGCTGGCCAACGACGTGACGCTGCGCAACCTCGTGCCTGCCGAGCTCGCGAAGGGGTTCGGGTTCTTCTGCTCCAAGCCGGCCACAGCGTTCTCGCCGTTCGCGATCACGCCCGACGAGCTCGGGGACGCGCTCCGCGACGGGCGCGTCCACCTGCGGCTCCGCTCGACGTACAACGGCGCGCTCATCGGCGATCCCGAGGCCGGCCCGGAGATGCACTTCTCGTTCTTCGAGCTGATCGAGCACATCGCCCGGACGCGCAGCTTCACGGCGGGGACGCTCCTCGGCAGCGGCACCGTCTCGAACCGGGATCCGGCGCGCGGCGTGTCGTGCCTGGCCGAGAAGCGCATGCTCGAGATCCTCGCGCGCGGCGCGGCCACGACGCCTTTCATGAAGCCAGGAGACACGATCATGATCGAGATGCGGAATCGCGCGGGAGAGAGCCTGTTCGGGCGCATCGCGCAGCGGGTGGTGCCCGGATGAGCGCCAAGGTGGAGTCGATCGGCATCAAGCGCGTGGAGGCGCTGCACTACTACGTGCGCGACCTGGAGCGGAGCCGCAGGTTCTACACGGAGAAGCTCGATTTCCAGGAGATCGCCGCGAGCTCGCCGGAGCTCACCGCGGCGGCGGCGCAGCAGTCGGTCGTCTTCCAGGCCGGCGAGTGCGTCGTCGTCTGCTCGCAGCCCGCCGGCGAGGGGGGGCGGGCGTGGCGCTACCTGCGCAAGCACCCCGACGGCGTGGGCACGGTCATCTTCGAGGTGGAGGACATCGACCGCGCCTTCCGGCTGCTCGACGGCCGCGGGGGCACGCCGATCGACGAGGTGCATCGGGTGACGGAGGCAGGCGGCACCTTCGCGTCGTTCTCGATCACGACGCCGTTCGGCGACACCACCTTCCGCTTCGTGGAGCGGCGCGGCTACCCCGCGCTGTTCCCCGGCTGCGTGGCCTACGACGCGCCGCGCGGCGGCGAGAACCGCTTCGGGCTCACCCGGTTCGATCACATCACCTCGAACTTCCAGACGATGGCGCCCGCCCTGCTCTGGATGGAGCACGTGCTCGGGCTCGAGCCGTTCTGGCAGATCGCGTTCCACACGAACGACGTCGCGAAGGACGCCAGTCACGGCTCGGGCCTGCGCTCGGCCGTGATGTGGGACCCGGCCTCGGGCGTGAAGTTCGCGAACAACGAGCCTTACCGGCCGCACTTCAAGAGCTCGCAGATCAACGTCTTCAACGAGGAGCACCGCGGCGACGGCGTGCAGCACGTGGCGCTCGCCGTGGAGGACATCCTCGCCGCGGTGCGCGCGATGCGCGGCCGGGGCGTGGAGTTCATGCCCACCCCGGCCGCCTATTACGACATGCTGCCCGAGCGCCTTCAGCGGCTCGGCATCGGGCAGATCGACGAGGACGCGGCGGCGCTGCGCGAGCTCGAGGTGCTCGTCGACGGCGACGGCGCGAGGTCGTACCTCCTCCAGATCTTCCTCAAGGAGTCGTCGGGCACGCACCGCGATCCCGACGCCGGGCCGTTCTTCTTCGAGCTCATCCAGCGCAAGGGGGATCGCGGCTTCGGCGCCGGCAATTTCCGGGCGCTGTTCGAGAGCATCGAGCGGCAGCAGAAGGCGGGGCACGGCTGATGCTCGATCGCGTCGTCGCCGGGATCGTCCCGCCCAAGCACCACATCGCCCTGCGGAGCGAGGCGGGGGATCTCCGCTACGAGGAGTGCCTGACGCGGGCGGGCTTCGACGGCCCCTACACGATCGCTTACCACGAGCGCCGGCCGCACGAGCACCGGCTCGCGGAGGCCGCGCACGGCTTCGCGCTGCCGGTCGCCGCGCCGGCGCGCCCGCTGGCGAAGCGGCACTACCGGTCGCAGGATCTGCCGCGGCGGGGCGGGCCCGCCGTCGACTGCCGCGTGCCGCTGCTGTTCAACGACGACGTGGTGATCGGGCTCGTCCAGCCGGACGCGGCCGATCCGGTGTACTTCGCGAACGCGGACGCCGACGAGCTGTTCTTCGTCGTCCACGGGGGCGGCGTCCTGCGCACGATGCTCGGCGATCTCCGCTTCGAGCAGGACGATTACGTCGTCATCCCGAAGGGGCTCTTCTACCGCTTCCTGCCGGACGCCGCGCCCCAGCGGTGGCTCTCGATCGAGGCCGCGGACATCCACCTCCCGCGCAAGTGGCGCAACGAGGTCGGCCAGCTGCGGATGGACGCGCCGTACTCGCACCGCGATTTCCGGCGGCCCACGTTCGTCGGCCCGCTCGACGAGGGCATCCGCGCGCTCGTCGTGAAGCGCGGCGGCGCCTTCCACGGCTTCACCCTCGAGCGCTCGCCGCTCGACGTCGTGGGCTGGGACGGGGCGGTGTACCCGTTCGCGTTCCCGATCCTGCGCTTCCAGGCGCGCGTCGGGCTGGTGCACCTGCCTCCGGACTGGCACGGGACGTTCGCCGCGCGCGGCGCCCTCGTCTGCAGCTTCGTGCCGCGCCCGACCGACTTCCACCCGGAGGCGATCCCCTGCCCGTACCCCCACGCGTCGGTCGATTGCGACGAGTTCCTGTTCTATTGCCGCGGCAACTTCACCTCGCGCCGCGGCGTCGGCCCCGGCAGCATCTCGCACCATCCGGCCGGCGTCCCGCACGGGCCGCACCCCGGCGCGTACGAGGCGAGCCTCGGGGCCCGCGAGACGAGCGAGCTCGCGGTCATGCTCGACACGACCCGCCCGCTCTCGGCCACCGCGGCCGCGCTCGCGGTGGAGGACCCGGGCTACCAGGACAGCTTCATCGCGGGCTCATGATCGAGGTCAGGCGCTCGGCCGACGATCTTCTCGTTGGATTCCAGCACGCGCCGGACGTCGAGAATCGACCAGGGACAGGCGACAGCGCGCTACTCGAGGTGCCACACCACGATGGCGATCGTCAGCGAGCCCAGCACGCCCGTGACGTAGATTGCGGCGGCGTGCTCCGGGAAGACCGCGGCGGCCGTGGCGCACGCCGCGCACAGCGCGGCGGCTAGCCAGCTCGCCCTCGGCAGGCTCGGCGCGGCGGTCGCGTGGACGGCCGCGAAGAGGAGCAGGTTCGTCGCGAGCGCGCGCTCCACGGGCTCGTCCGTGATCACGGCGAGCGCCCGATGAAGGAGCATCGCGACGAGCAGCACCTTCACCACGTGGCCGATCCGCCGGTTCACCGCGCTCTTCGAGAGAGGGCGGCGGAAGACCCGGAGCAGCGTGAGCCCCGCGAGCGCGGTGACGCAGCCCATCGCGAAGAGGTCCACGGGGCGGACCACCGGGACGACGCGGCCGATACCCACCGTCGCCATCACGACGCCGAGGGCGCCGATCAGGAGGCCGAAGCGGATGCGCTCGCGCCTGGAGACCGTGAGATCGAACTCGGAGCTCCTCGCCAGCTCGTCGGCGAGGACGCCCAGCAGATCGTCGAGCCTCGGCCATCGCTCCTCGGGCCGCGCGCGGAGCCCGCGCGCGAGCGCGCCCCGGACCCGCGCGGGCACCTTCGAGCCGGCCGGCGCCGGCCTCAGGAGATCGCGCCGCGCCCCGTCGAGCCGCGCTCGGATGTCGTCGCCCTCGAACGGCGGCTCCCCGTAGATCGCCTCGTAGAGCGTCGCGCAGAAGCTCCACTGATCGCTCCTCGCCGTCACCGGTCTCCGCTCGGCCTGCTCGGGCGCCATGTACGCCGGTGTCCCCATGAACGCGCTCCCGACCGTGAGCGGCGCGCGGAGCGCGTCCTCCCCGGGGATCTCGGCTCCGGGGCCCCCGCTGGAGAGGGGCCGGTCCTCCTCGACGTGGAGGCGCGCGAGCCCGAAATCGGCGATGCGCGCCCGACCGTCCTTGCCGATCAGGATGTTGTCCGGCTTGACGTCGCGGTGGACGAGCCCCTCCAGGTGCGCCGCCGCGAGGCCGCGGCCCGCCTGGATCCCCGCGGCGAGCGCGGCCTCCCACGCGCGGGGCTGCTCGCCGCGCAGGTCGCGGAGCGTCCGGCCGTCGACGAACTCCATCGCCACGAACACGCCCCGCTCGTGCTCGCCGATCTCGTAGATGGGGACGACGTTGGGATGCGAGAGCCTGGCCATCACCTGCGCCTCGCGCACGAGGCGGGCCCGGTCGTCGGGATCGAACCTCCCCGGCGCGATGAGCTTGAGGGCGACGCGTCGGTCGAGCTCCGCGTCGTAGGCCGCGTAGACGACGCCCATCCCGCCCTGGCCCGCCTTGGCGAGCACCGTGAACCGCCCGATGCGCGCGCCGGGGCTCAGCGGTTCGTCGCGGCCGGGGAGGGCGACGGCGGCGCCCTTCAAGAACCCATCCGGTAAGGCGCCGTCGCTCCGGAGCAGGCTCCACACCTCCCGGAGGAGCTCCGGGCGGCCCGCGCACCGCGCCTCCAGGAACGCCCGGCGGTGCTCGTGGCGCTCCTCGAGCGCCGCCTCGAAGAGCGCCTCTACCTCGCTCGGATCAAGGGGCGGGCTCATCTCCGCCGTGGAGCGCCCGGTAGAGCCATGCCTTGGCGAAGCGCCAGTCGCGCTCGACCGTGCGCGTCGTCACGCCCGAGAGCTCGGCGATCTCGTCCTCGGTCAGGCCCGCGAAATAGCGCAGCATCACGATCTCGGCCTTGCGCGGGTGCTCCTGGCTCATCTTGCGCAGGGCCTCGTCGAGGGCGAGGAGGTCCTCGACGGGGAGATCGAGCGCGAGGGGCAGCTCGTGGAGGTCCTCCTCGGGGGCGCGCACCTGATCGCCGCCCCGCTTCCGGGCGGCCTTGTGGCGCGCGTAATCGACGAGGAGATCGCGCATGGCCTGGGAGGCGGCGCCGAAGAAGTGGGCGCGGCTCTGGAAGCGGGCCTCGCCGTCCCGGAAGAGCTTCTCGTACGCCTCGTGGACGAGCGCGGTGGGGCCGAGGGTCTGCCCGGCGCGGAGGTGGCGGACGCGGGCCAGGGCGATCGTCTTGAGCTCGGCATAGACGGCGCGGAGGAGGGCGTCCGCGGCGTCCCTCTGGCCCTCCTGGGCGGCGTGCAGGAGGCCCGTGATGGCCTCGCCGGCGCTCGGTCCGGGGGCGCGTCGGTCGCTCGCGTTCATGGGGTGCGCCTCGCTCAGGCCGGAGCGTACACGATACGGCCGGGCCGACGAGCCCGACCGCGCGCTCCATCTCACGTCGCCTTGCGCTTGCCCGACCGCGCCTTCCGCTGCGTCGGCGCCCTCCGCTGCGTCGGCTCGGGGTCCGCCGCCTTCTCGGGCCGCGTGGCCAGGGCCACGACGCGGCCGAGCTCCTCGCGGAGCGCGTCGGCCCGGCTCTCGCCGAGCTGCTCGCGGACGTGCTTCTGCGTCCGCTCCCACAGCGGGAACGCCGCCTCGATCGCGCGCTCTCCCTGGCGCGTGAGGGAGATGATGCGGACGCGCGCGTCGCCGGGCGCCCGCGCCACGCGGAGCAGGCCCGCCTTCTCGAGCGGCACGAGGTTCCTCGTGAGCGTCGTGCGATCCATGACGAGCCCGTCCGCGAGCGCGCTGAGCTGCACGCCCTCGTCGCCGCACGTCGCGACCGCGGCGAGCATCGTCAGCTGCGTCGACTGGAGCCCCACGGCGCGCAGGCTGTCATCGTAGAGCCGCGTCAGCGCGCGCGACGCGCGGCGGACGCGCACGAGGGCGCACTGGCTCGCGATGATCTGGGCGGCGCGGGCAAAATCGGTCACCAGTGTATCTACACTATTTCGACTGGGGCCGTCAAATCGCGGCCAGTATCACGGCTTGACATCCGTTCAGGTGTAGCTACACCTATCTCGTCCTCGACGACGTGGATCCGCCTCGTCTGCTCGACCGCCTGCTCGGCGTCGGCGGTCCGGGCGGCCCCGGCGCGCGCTGGCCGATCCATCGATCGATCGGTCATCCGTCGCCAGGGCCATGGCGGCGCCGAGGCGAGCACCGCGGCATCACCCGCGCGGCCGTGGGCCATGGGCCAGCGGCGCGCTCCGAGCATTTACGTGTAGGTACACTTATTCGAGCGGCCCGCGCGGCGCAGCGGTGAGGAGCGCACGAAACATCGGCTGGCACGCGGTGCCAGGCGTGCGTCGACGCGTGCGCGGGCGGGTCGCGTGGAGAGGATCTATGGGCGAGTTCTTCGTCGTTCCGTACTGCGTGAAGTTCGAGGACAGCATGGCCTATGGCAGCCATCACTACCTCACGAACTTCCGCTTCCAGTGCATCGCGCGCGAGACGCTCTACTTCGCCGAGGCTGCGGACGGCACGCTCCCGCACGAGGAGGATCGCGCCGCGATCCGGCTGCTCACCACCGAGGGGTACAGCCGGAACCTCGCGCCGGTGCGCGTGGGCGAGCGCGTCGCGATCTTCATGAGCCTCGGCGCCGTGACGCGCTCGAGCGCGTACGGCTACTTCCGCACGGTCCGCTTCGACGGCGAGCCCGTCGCGTGCGGCTACCAGCGCATCGTCGCCGTCTCCTCGGCGAGCGACGAGCTCGCGCCGCTGCCCAGGTCGGTGACGGCGCACGTCGGGGCCCTCGACGAGCGCGTGCCGCACCAGCGCTTCGTCGAGCTCTGCCTGCGCGGCGGCTCCGCGCTGCGCGAGCTCTTCCCCGAGCGCCTGCTCCGGCACGCCGCCGAGGTCGCGCGGGGGCCGCTCCACGAGGCGCGCCCGCACAGGGCGCGGTGGGGCGCGGAGGCCGCGGCTGGCGGGGAGGCCGCGCGGGGGCGCTCCGGGGAGGCCGCGGTGGGCGTGGACGGCGGCGGCGGCGTCGCCGGCAAGATCGCGCTGCTCCTGCCGGGCCAAGGCTCGTTCGACCTCCGGCTCCTGCGAGCGCTCCACGCGCGCTTCGACGCCGCGCGAGAGGCCGTCGCCGCGGCCGAGCCCGCGGCGCGCGAGCTGCTCGGCGCCTCGCTCGCGGCGCTCGTGACCGCCGGCGAGGCGGAGGCGCGCGCCGCCCTCGAGGCGTGCGTCGATCTCGATCAGCTCGGGATCCTCGTCCAGGGCCACGTCGCCGTCGCGCTGCTCCGGTCCGCAGGGCTCGAGCCGGACGTCGTGGCGGGGCACAGCCTCGGGGAGATCGCCGCGCTGGCCGCGGGCGGGGCGTTTCCCCTCGCGACGGCCGCCGAGGTCGTGTGCCGGCGGGTGCTCGCCCTCCGCGGCGCGCCGCCAGGCCGCATGCTCGCCGCCCACACCGGCGCGGAGCGCCTGCGCGACGAGGTGCATGCGCTCGGCCGGGACGACGTGTTCGTCGCGGTGGTGAACGCGGCCGATCAGGCGGTCGCGTCGGGCACGGCGGACGGCATCGCGGCGCTCGAGCGGCGGCTCACCGGCGCCGGCGTTCGCGCGACGGTGCTCGCGAGCCGCTACGCCTTCCACTCGCCGCTGCTCGCGCCGGCGGTCGGTCCGTTCGCGAGCGCCCTCGTGCGCGCCGGCGCGGCGCGTCCCGCGCTGGCCACGTACTCGCCGATCGATCGCGTCCACTACGGCGACGGCCCGCTCGCGCCCGCGCGCCTGCTCCCGATGCACCTCGTGACGCCGCTCGACTTCGAGGCGGCCGTGCGCGACCTCCACGCGGCGGGGGTCCGCACCTTCGTCGAGTGCGGCGGCGGCGGCGCCCTGACCGCGCTCGCGCGGCGGAGCGCGCCGCCCGGGCCCGATCTGCGCGTGATCTCCGCGTTCCGCGCCGGAGAGGACGTCGTGGCCGAGCACCGGCGCGTGATCGACGCGCTGCGCGCCGCGGGGCGCGCGCTCACAGCCGTCGCGCCGCGCCCGGAGGAGGAGCCGGACGGCCGCCGCCCGCGCGAGGCCGCGAGCCCCGTCGCCGCCGCGAGCTCCGCGAGCCCCGCTGCCGCGAGCCCGCGCGACGACGCCGCCTCCGCTGCCGGTGCGACGCCGATCGCGGTCGTGGGCATGGGCGCGGTGCTGCCGGGGGCCGGCGGCGTCGACGCCTACCTCGCGCAGCTGCTCGCGGGCACGTGCGGGATCGCCGACACCGGCGAGCGACACCCGGAGCTCGCGACCGACTTCCTGAACCGCGGCCGCGCCGCCGACAAGACCTACAGCCTGCTGGTCGGCACGGTCGACGCCCTCGGCCCGTACGCCGAGCAGACCGGCTACGACGCGCGCGCGCTCGAGCGGCTGCCCAAGACGGCCCGCATGCTGGCGTGCGCGCTCGCCGAGGCCCGAGCGCATGCGGCTGCGCTCCGCGGCGGCGCGCCCCTGCGGATCGTATGCCTCCTCGGGTCCACGGCGGACGGCTCGATCGAGCACGACGAGGCCACGCTGCTGCTCGGCGTCGAGCGCGCGCTCGACGGCGCCGCCGTGGACGAGGCGGCCCGCGCCGCCGTGGCGGACGCGCTGGCGGTCGAGCTCGGGCTCGACGCCGGCCGGCGCGCGGCGTGCCGCGGCCACCTCGAGCCGCTCGCGCGCGTCGTGCGCGACGTGGTGGGGGAGGGCGCGCGCACCGTCCTCGTCGACGCGGCCTGCGCGTCGTCGATGCACGCGGTGCATCTGGGCGCCGCGATGCTTCGCCGCGGCCTCGCCGACGTCGTGATCGCCGGCGGCGCCTACCAGCCCGGCCCGACGAACGCGTGCCAGTTCTCGCAGTTCGGCGGGCTCTCCGCGACCGGCAGCCGCCCCTTCGACGCGTCCGCCGACGGCGTCGTGTTCGGCGAGGGCGCCGCGGTCGTCGTGCTCGAGCGGCTCGACGACGCCCGATCGCGGGGCGATCGCGTCGACGCCGTGCTCCTGGGCAGCGGCCTGTCGAGCGACGGCCCGAGCCCGTCGGTCACGGTGCCGCAGCGACGCGGGCAGGCCCTGGCGATGCGGCGCGCCCACGCGCGGGCCGGCGTCGAGGCGCGGAGCGTCCAGTACGTCGAGGCGCACGCCACGGCGACGCCCGTCGGCGACGCCACCGAGTTCCAGGCGCTCGCCGAGGTGTTCGCGGGCGACGCCGGCGCCCCGCGCATCGCCCTGGGCAGCGTCAAGTCGCTGCTGGGCCACACGGGCTGGACCGCGGGCGTCGCGTCGCTCATCAAGGTCGTGCTCGCGATCCGCGAGCGCACGCTCTTCCCGCAGCACGGGTTCCAGGCCCCGAGCGCGCGCATCGATCTGGCGCGCTCGCCGTTCGCCATCCCGACGGCGGCCGCCCCCTGGATCGCCGAGGGCGGAGCCCCGCTGCGCGCCGCGCTCGACAGCTTCGGCTTCGGCGGCACCAACGCGCACCTCGTCGTCGAGGAGCACCGCCCCGAGCGCCACCCCGCGCGTCCGCGCCCGCGCGACGGCGCCCGCGCGCTGTGCGTCGTCGGGCTCGGGTCCGTGTTCCCCGGCAGCGGAGGCGCGCCCGCGGGCGCCCCGTCGGACGTGCTCGCGTTCGACGAGGGCGCGCTCCGGCTGCCGGCCCGCGCGCCGGTCCTCCCGGACGCCCTCGAGGCGATGGACCCGACGCAGCTGCTCGCGGCGATGGCCGCGGAGGAGGCGCTCGCGGCGCTGCCCGCGCGCGAGCTCTGCGAGCGCATCGGCGTCGTCGTCGGCCACGAGGGCAAGACGCGCCGCGGCGCGCGCGCCAACGAGCGCATCTTCGCCGACCGCGTGGCGCGGGCGCTCCGGGCGCGCGGCGTCAGCCCCGCGCTGGCCTCCGCGACGGCCGACGCGCTCCGCGCGGGATCGCCCGCGACGGGGCCGTACACGCAGCCGGGCAACATGCCCAACGTCATCTCCGGGCGCGTCGCCAACGTCTTCGGCCTGCGCGGGCCGAACTTCGTCGTCGACACCTCGGCGACCTCGCTGCTCGACGCGCTCGCGGCCGCCGATCTCGTGCTCGACGAGGACTGCGACGTCGTGCTCGCGGGGGCCGTCAACGCCTTCAGCGACGACGTCGCGCGGGGCGCGTCCGCTACCCGTGACCCGCGGCCGGTCGGCGAGGCGGCGCTGCTCGTCGCGCTCTGCACCGAGGACACCGCCGCGCGCCACGCCTGGCCGGTGCTCGCTCGCCTGCGCCTCGTCGCCGGCGCGGCCGAGGGCGTCGCCGGCGCGGCGGGGCGCGGCCCCTCGGCCCGCGAGCTCGCGGTCGGCGGATCGAGCGCGCGGCTGCGCGGGGCCGAGGGCGCCGTCGAGCTCCACGCGGCGATCCGCGGCGCGCGCGCGCACGGCGCCGCGCTGGTGCGCTGGCCGTCCGATCCCCGCGCCGTCCAGGTCACGCCCCCCGAGGTCGCGACGGTCGCGCCGGCGCGAGCGGCCTCGGGCTTCGCGACGGGCACGCCGATCCACGGCTTCGTCCCCGAGATCGCCCCCGCGCCGGCGACAGGGCCGGCGGCGCGCGTCCCGTCCCGCGTCCTCTACGTCTGCACCGACGCGGCGCTCGCCATGGAGGTGCGGCGCGCCGCCCGCTCCGACGAGGAGCGCGCGCGCGTCCTCGCGCTCGCCGTCGAGGAGGCGTCCGGCTCGGCGGAGCCTGGGAGCCCGCGCGACCTCTCGGCGCCCGGGGCCGAGGCGTCCGGCGGCGCGCCCTCGCTCGACGCCCGCGACGAGGCGCGGCTCGGCGCGTCGTTCGCGGCCCTGGCCCCCGATGACGTCGACGCGGTCGTCGTGCTCACCCGCGCCACGGACGCGCTCGCGTTCGTCGACGGCGCGCCGGGCTCGTACAGGCCGGCGCTGCGCGCGCTCTTCGGCGCCGCTCGCCGCTATTACGGCGCCATCGCGCGCGGCGAGGTGGCCTTCGCCGCCGTCGTCGCCTCCGCCGTGGACCTCCACGGGCGGCTCGCGCCGGTGAGCGGCGCGGTCGGCGGCTTCGTGAAGTCCCTGGCGCGCGAGCTCCCGGGCGGCGACGTGCGCGTCGTCCACACCGACGCGCGCGACGCCGCGGCCGCGCTCGGCGCGCTCTCCGAGGAGTGGCGCCACGCCCGGCCCGCCGTTCCCGAGGAGGTGGTCGATCTCGGCGGCGCGCGGCACGCCGTGCAGCTCGCCCGCGCCTCCGCGAGGCCGCGCGCGCGCGCCGTACCGCAGCTCGGCGCCGATTCGGTCGTGCTCGTCACGGGCGGCGCGCGCGGCATCACGGCGGAGCTCGTCGAGGGCCTGCTCGGCCGCTTCGGCTGCCGCGCCGTGCTCCTCGGCCGCTCGCGGCTGGAGGACGCTCCTGCCCGCGCGCTCGCGATGACCGACGCGGCGTTCGACGCGTACGAGCGGGACTTCTATGCCGAGGCCCTGCGCGAGAGCCCGGGCCTGCGGATGGGCGTCCTGCGCGACCGCTACGCGCGCCTCCGCGCGGCGCGCGAGGCGCACCGGGTCCTCGCCCAGCTGCGCGCCGGGGGCGCCGGCCGCCGCGTCGTCGACTACCACGCCGTCGACGTGACGCGCGGCGAGGACGTCGACCGCGCCGTCGCGGCGGTCGCGGCGGCGTACGGCCGGGTCGATCTGGTCGTGCACGGCGCCGGCATCCAGGTGTCGAGCCGGCTCACGTCGAAGCCGCTCGATCTGTTCGAGCGGATCGTCGACACGAAGCTCGCCGGCCTCGCCCACCTCCGCGGCGCCCTCGCGCGCCACCTGCCCGACGCGCGCCCGCACGTCCACCTCGTCACCTCGGCGTTCAGCGTGCTCGGCAACGACGGGCAGCCGGACTACGGCGCGGCGAACGAGGCGATGAACCGCGCGGCGGCGTACTTCGCCGGCGAGGCGGGCGCGGGCCCGTGGTCGAGCATCGCGTGGCTCGGCTGGAACGGCGTCGGCATGACCGCCGGGTCCGAGTACAGCGCGCTCGGCGCGGCGCGCGGGCTCCGGGGCGTCGAGCCGGAGGAGGGGCGGCAAATCTTCCTCGACGTCGTCGCCGAGCCGCCCGCCGGCGCGGCCCAGGTCCTGCTCGGCGACGGCGAGATCGAGCGCTTCGCCCCGCGCATCGTCGCGGCGGACGCGTCGGACGCGGTGGTCGCGGCGGACGGCGCGTCCGCGAGCGCGTGGACGCTCGATCCACGCGTCGATCCGTGGCTCTCCGACCACCGGGCGCGCTCGAGCGCCGTCGCTGCCGGGGCCTTCCTCGTCGACCTGGCCGTCCGGCACGCGCTCGCGACGTCGGGCGGCGGCGCGCTCGTCCGCGAGGTCCGCGACGTGCGCTTCCTCGAGTTCCTGCGCCTCGCCGACGACGCGCCGCGCGAGGTGCGCGCGGTGACGACCCGCCGCGAGCGGCTCGCCGGCGGCCGCGTCGCGTGCGCCGTCGAGGTGCGCGGCGACTTCGTCCACCGGTCGGGCGTGACCCTCCGCGCCGGCGTGGTCTTCGCGACCTGCGTGGTCGAGCTCGCCCCGATCCACGTCGGCCGCGACGGCCTCGCTCCGCGGCACGCCGGGCGGGTCGACGGGCCCCTGGTCCGCGACCCCTACGCGAGCCCTGGCTCGCCGGTCCGGCACGCGGGCTGGTTCGATCACCTCGGCGCCTTCGTGCTCGGGGCCGCGCTCAAGGAGGCCCGGTTCCGCCTCACGACCGACGGCGCCCTCGCAGGGCAGCGCGGGGCCGCCACGCCGTTCCTCCTGCTCGACGCGCTCCTGTCGCTGGGCACCCTGCGCCGCGACGAGGCGGGCGCGTTCCCGGTGTGCGCCGCGGGCGGCGTCGACCGGATCCGCTTCGGGACGGCGGCCAACGATCTCGCCCTCCGCGGGGCGGGCGTCCCCGTCCGGCTCGTCGCCACGGTCCCGAGCGCGGCGGGCGACCGCGTCCTCGGCGCGTGGGCGCAGGCGCTCGACCCCTCGGGCGGCGTGCTGCTGGAGGTCGAGGGGCTCGAGGGGCGCGTCATGGGGCGCGTGGCCGCGGACGCCCGCCCGGCGGCGCAGGCGACGCTGACGCTGGGGGCGCCGTGACGCCGCCGCTCGCCATCGCGGTCGCGCGGGCGGACGCCGAGGCCGCGGCGCGCCTCGAGCCCTACCTGACGGCCAGCGAGCGCCGCGCGTGCGCCGCGCAGCGCGTCGCCGCCCGGCGGGCGCAGTCCGCGTGCGCGCGCGTCGCGGCGAAGTGGCTGCGCCTCGAGCTCGCCGCCGGCCGCGGCGCGCCGCTGGTCGCGCTGGACGCGGCCTCGCTCGAGGCGCACCCGCGCGCCGCCTACCTCGCCTGCGCGGTGACGGGGCCGTGCGGCCGTCGCCCGCGCTTCGAGGACGGCGCGTTCGCGCTGTCGCTCTCGCACGCGGGCGAGCTCGCGGCGGCCGCGGTCACCACGGCGCGCGCGGTCGGCGTCGACGTCGAGCGGGTCGAGGCGCGCGCGGCGAGCTTCGCCGACGAGCACTTCACCCCGCGCGAGCGCGAGGGCCTCGCGCGGGGCGCCGCGGTGGGCGCCCCGCGCGCCGCCCTCGAGACGTTGCTCTGGAGCGCCAAGGAGGCGCTCTACAAGACGGGGGCGCTCGCGCTGCCGGCGCGGTTCTCGTTCCGGGACATCGACGTCGCGTTCCCGCCGGGGGGCGCGCGCCTCGCGCAGCCCTCGGTCCGCTCCTTCGCGCTGGGCGCGCGGGGCGGGCAGTTCTTCGGCCGGGCCGTGCTGACCGGTGCGTTCGCGCTCGTCGCGGTCGTCCCGGTCCCGCCCGTCGCCGCTCTCGGATGAATGGCACTCACCAAATACGAGGTTTCGACGATGCAATCTCATGATCTCCTCGACCACGTTCGCTCCGTCTTCGTGCGCATGACGCGTTACCCCGACGAGGTCGTCGTCGCCGACGCCGATCTGGAGCAGGACCTCGGCATCGACTCCGTGAAGCGCGGCGAGATCCTCGCGACGCTGCGCGCCGATTTCGGTCTCCCGAACGCCCTCAAGGCGGCGCCCGACGAGCTGCGCACGGTGGCCCGCGTCAGCGAGTTCCTGTCGCGGACGATCGCGGCCAGCGCGGAGGCCGGAGAGCACGCCAAGGGTCACGTGGAGACCGGAAACCACGCCAATGGCCATGTCGAGGCCGGAGCGCACGCCGATGGCCACGTGGAAGCCGAAGGGCGCGCCAATGGCCATGTGGAGGCGGCGAAGCATGCCAATGGCCACGTGGAGGCCGGAAGGCATGCCAATGGCCACGTGGAGGCCGGAAGGTACGCCAATGGCCACGTGGAGGCCGGAAGGTACGCCAATGGCCACGCGGGCGAGTCGCTCCATGTCGTGGTCCAGGCGCTCGCGGACGCGACCCGCCACCCGGTCGATCTGCTCGTCCCCGACGCGCGGCTCGAGGAGGACCTCGGGGTCGACCGCCGCCGCCGCGACGAGCTCCGCGCGCTTCTCTGGCAGCGCGGCGCCCAGCCGGGCGTGCTCGATGTGGCGCTCGACGAGGCCCGCACGGTCGGCGATCTCGCGCGCCTCGTCGAATCCGCGCCGCCCGCGCAGGTCACCGCGGCGCGCGCCCCTCTGGCCCCCGCGGCGCAGCGGGCGCTCCCTGCCCCCGGGGTGGCGCTCGCGGGCAAGACGGTCCTCGTGACCGGATCGAGCCGCGGGCTGGGCCGCGCCATCGCCGCGAAGCTCGGGCGCGCCGGCGCGCGGGTCGTCGTCAACAGCTTCCACTCGCGGGACGACGGCGAGGCGGTCGCCGACGAGATCCGCGGGGCCGGCGGCGACGCGGTGCACGTCTGGGGCTCGGTCGCCAACCCCGCGCACATCGACAGGCTCTTCGACGCGATCGCGCGCGACGTCGGCGAGCTGGACCACTTCGTCAGCAACGCCTCGAACGGCCGCTTCGGCCCCCTCGAGCAGACGACCCCGGAGCACTGGGAGCTGGCCTTCCGCACGAACGTCATCGGCTACCACCTGTGCGCCATGCGCGCGGCGCGCCTGATGGAGCGCAACGGCGGCGGGCGCATCGTCGCGCTCTCGTCGAACGGCTCGTCGAGGTACCTCGAGCACTTCGGCGCCATGGGCGCCGTGAAGGCCGCGGTGGAGTCGCTCACGCGCGCGCTCGCCGTCGAGCTCGCCCCGCGCAACGTGCAGGTCAACTGCGTCTCCGCCGGGCCGATCTACGGCCATGTGACGAGCAACTACCCGGATCACGAGCGGATCCTCCCGTACTGGGAGTCGCGCACACCGGGCGGCCGGCTCTGCACCGAGGACGACGTCGCCGAGGCCGTCCTGCTGCTGCTCTCGGACGGGGCGCGGAGGATCAACGGCGCGACGCTCACCGTCGACGGCGGAGGCTCGCTGTGCATCTGACCGCGGCGATGACGATGACCGGCGCCGGGGTGCCCTCGGCGTCGGGCCGCGCGGAACGGCTCACGTCAGCTTCCCTGGAGCTCGCGAAGAAGGAGGAATCATGAGTGCCACGCTCGAACGGCAGCCCCCGGGCCCTGGCCCGCTCGCCAGCCTGCGGTACCTGGCGAATTTCAGGACCGGTGACATGCGTCATTACGAGGACCTCTTCGCGCGTCATGGCGACGTCGTGCGCCTGCGGGCGCCCGGGGCCGAGGACTTCGTCATGGCGTTTCACCCGAACGACATCGCGCACGTCCTTCGCACGAACGCCCGGAACTACCCCAAGGGGAAGCGCTACCACGAGCTCGCGCCCGTGCTGGGCTGGGGCCTCGTGAACAGCGAGGGTGAGCTCTGGCGGCGCCAGCGCAGGCACGTGCAGCCCCAGTTCAACCATGCCAACACGCTCAAGTTCGTCCCGATCATCGTCGAGCACATGGAGGCTGTGCTGCGGCGCTGGGACGCCCAGCCGGGCGAGTTCGAGCGGGACATCAACGACGACATGATGGACGTGACGTTCGGTATCGCGGGAGAGGCGTTCTTCGGCGCAGCGCTGCACGCCCACACGGACACCGTCCGCGAGGCGTTCAAGTATGCGCTCTCGATCGCGCTCAAGCGGATGTACTCGCTGGTCAACCCGCCCCTGTCCTGGCCGCTGCCCAGCCACCTGCGCTTCCGCCGGGCCATGGACCGCGTGCACGCCGTGATCGACGGCATCATCGACGGCTACCAGCGCGGCGCGGGCGGCGAGGACAACGTGCTCGTCCGCCTCATGAACTCGGTCGATCCCGAGACCGGCGCGAAGATGGACCGCGCGCAGCTGCGGGACGAGATCAAGACCATCCTGATGGTCGGGCACGAGACCTCGAGCGTCACCGCCTCGTGGGCGCTCTACCAGCTCGCGCGGCACCCCGAGGTGTGCGCCCGCCTCACCGACGAGATCGATCGCGTCCTCGGCGGCCGTTCTCCGACGGCCAGGGACATCGAATCGATGCCTTACCTCACCATGGTCTTCAACGAGTGCCTCCGGCTCCTGCCCTCCGTGCCGTTCATCCTCCGCAGCCCGCTGGAGGACGACGTCATCGGCGGCTACAAGGTCGCCGCGGGGTCGACGGTGGCCATCGTCCCGTGGGTCACGCACCGGCACCCGGAGTTCTGGAGCGATCCGCTGGAGTTCAAGCCCGAGCGCTTCGCGAACCACCGGCGGAGCGCGGACGACAAGCTCGCCTTCATCCCCTTCGGCGCCGGCCAGCGGATCTGCCTGGGCGAGTTCATGGGGCAGCTCGAGGGCAAGATCATGGTCGCGATGGCGCTGCAGCGTTATCGGCTCCGGCTGGTCCCCGGCTTCGACCCGCGTTGCCGCGGCTTCATCTCGCTGCAGCCGGTGAACGGGATGCGCATGATCCTGAAGCGGCGGGAGCCGTCGAGCGCCGTACGCGCGGCGCCGGCGGGGCGGGAGGAGCCCGCGGGGGCGGAGCCCGTGGTGACGGAGCCCGTGGCGGCCGCCATGAGCGCTCACGGCTGCCCGTACAGCGCCCGGGCCTGAGGGCCTGGGCTCGGCGCACCCGACCGTCGGCGCGATCGCCCGGCCTCTCCTCCCGGCCGGAGCCCCCGTCCTCATTTTTTCTCGGCCCATGTCAGACCCCGACGAGCCGCGGCGAAGTACCAGGCAGGCATGCGGACGGCTCGGGATGAACCCCCTGAGCGCTGCCTTCTTCCACGGCACTGCCCGATCAAGCGCGTAGTCGTCCGTGGCGGCGCGCGCCTCGACTCGCTCTCGTACGGCGTGCGGGATCGCACGAGCAACGCCGGGCTCGAGCGCACCGCGCAGGGCTTCGTCGTCTCGAGCAAGGCCATGGCCGACATCGCGGTCAGCCGCGGCGTGCACCTTCAGCGGAGAAATTGAACAGGGAGGCGGGGAGTCAGGGAGTATGTGAGAATTTCCCTCCTCGCCTCCGCGCCTCCCTGTGAATTCTCCGAAGAATTTAAGGGATCCCTTGGGCCGTCTCCTGTGTGGACGTCACCCGATCTCGCGGTAGTCGAACCAGTCGAAGTCCGCGTGCAGGCGTGTGCCGGCCAGGTCCTGGCACGCCATCCCGACGAAATTGCCCGTGAACCCGCAGGGGATCGCGTGCTCGTCCGACAGGATCGACGCGTCGTGCTCCCACCCCACCGTGTGGTAGGTGACGCCATCCCGCGAGTAGAAGAACGATATCCGCTCGTCCTTGATCTCGAGCCGCAGGAAGATGTTCTCCACCCCGTCCAGCACGTACTCCTTCTCGACCGGGAACGTCAGGTTCCCCCGCTCGCACTTCATGACCGAGAGGGCCTTCTCGGCGTGGTCCGCCCGCGAGACGTAGAGATAGTAGAACGAGTCCGTGCTGTAGAACGCAACGATGCCCGCCATCTGCTGGAAGTGCTGAGGGGCGAACTGCATGCACGTCGTCGCTTGCACGTGTTTGGCCTGCTGGCGCCGCGCGACGAGGCTCTGCTCGAAGTTCGAGGTGATGCTCTCGCGCCCGATCAGGCGCAGGTACCCGGGTCGGGCGGCGAGGCTGCTCACGTCCGCCGGCCGCACGCGCGGCGACTGCCACTCGATGCCCAGCGTGGGCGTATCGAAGTCGTCGCGCTCGGGTGTCTTCGGCCATTCGTGGCGAGCCAGGTTCGGCCCCTCGTAAACGTCCAGCGGAACCTGCCCGCCCGAGGTCAGCCGCGGCCACCCCTCGACCCAGGTGATCCCCTGGAGCGCCGTCTCGCGTCCCAGCGTCGACCGGCCATTCTTCAGCGGGCGACGGCACAGGTGCGCGAACACCCACGAGCCGTCCTTGTTCTCCACGAAGCTACCGTGACCGGCGCTCTGGAGCCGCAGCTCGGGGTGGGACGCGCTGGAGATGAGCGGATTGTTGGGCATGACCTCGTAAGGCCCGTGAATCGAGCGAGAGCGGGCCACCGTCGCGGCGTGCGTGATGAACGTGCCACCCTCCGCGGTGAGCAGGTAGTAGTAGCCATCTCGCTTGTAGATGTGCGGCCCCTCCACGAGCCCGAGCGCCGTGCCCCGGAAGATGTTCTCCACCGGACCGACGAGCTTCTTCTCCTTCGGGCTGTACTCCTGGAGCAAGATCCCACCGAACGGGTTGTTGCCCGGCCGGTGATCCCACACCATGTTCACGAGCCACTTGCGGCCGTCGTCGTCGTGGAACAGCGAAGGATCGAACCCCGAGCTGTTCAGGTAGATGGGCTCCGACCACGGGCCAGTGATGGAAGGCGCGGTGACCAGGTAGTTGTGGACGTCCTTGAACGACCCCGCCCAGCGTCGCGAATTCGTGTAGATGAGGTGAAACAAGCCGTCCGCGTAGGTCAGGCACGGCGCCCAGATCCCGCCGGAGTTGGGGTTGCCGCGCATGTCCAGCTGCGAGTACCGCTCCAGCGGCCGCGCCACCACCCGCCAGTTGGCGAGGTCTTTCGAGTGGGAGATCTGGACGCCCGGGAACCACTCGAACGTCGAGGTCGCGATGTAATAATCGTCCCCCACGCGAACGATCGACGGATCGGGGTTGAACCCTCTCAGTGCCGGATTTTCCACCTTGCTCATTCACTCACCTTGATTGTCTCGTTGTGTTCCAGCGCAGCCAGTCCTGCTTCCAGCGCGACAAGCGGGTTGAACCTGCCTGAAAAGCGCAGAATTTCGAACCGCCAAGACGCCAGAAGACGCCAAGATTTTGTGTTTTCTTGGCGTCTCATGGCGTCTTGGCGGTTCATTTCTCGCTTGAACAACGCGCTCGGTGTTCTAGCGCTCGACGGATACGCTCGACATCGTGGACGCACCCTGCCCATGCCCCACCGCTCGCGCGTCGGCGTGAGGCACGGGAGGCGCGTGGCCGCAGGCAGCTCGGGGCGCGGCGCGAGCTCGGGATGCGGCGTGGGGGGAGAAGGCATCATAAGGGAGCGTGGCGTCTGCAACGTCGCCCCTGCTGGTTCCCGCGTCTGCCGTCTGTGGCCGCGCTGCCGGACCCGCCGGAGGAGCTCCGCCGTCGGCGCGCGAGGGTAGCACCGCGCGCGCGCGCGTCCAGGCGCTTCGTCTCGCCGCGCGGGCGCCTCCGCCGGGCTCTGGCGGCCGCGCGCCCGCTCACTCCGCTGCCGCGGCGAGCTGCGCGGCATCCGCCGGCCGCGCGCGGTTCCACGCGGACGCCACGGCGGCGAGCGACGCCATGTCGGCGTCCCCGTGCGTCCCCGCCCCGAAGCTGCGCTTGCGCCCGACCGAGATGGCCACGTAAGCCGCCGTCTCGTCCCCGGCGCTCCTCGGGAGCGCGTGCGCCGCGTGCTCGTCCACCGCGATCGCGATCCCCGCGTGGCGCGAGAGCGCGCTCGCGAGCGCCTCGACGGGGCTGCCGCCGGCGGCGCTCAGCACGTGGGCGGCGCCCCGGATCTGCACATGGAACTCGTGTCGTTCGTCCGCGCCCTGGCCGACGCGCCTGTGCCGGGTGACGCGGAGCGGCCCTGCGCGGTTCACGTACTCCCGCTCGAAGATCGCCAGGATCTCGGCCTTCTGCACCTCGCCCTCGGTCCGCTCCGCCCTGCGCTGCACGGCCTGGCTCACCTCGACGGCGAGCCCCCTCGGCAGCACGTAGCCGTGGTCGTGCTCGAGCACGTACGCCACGCCGCCCTTGCCCGACTGGCTGTTCACGCGGATCACCGCCTCGTAGCTGCGCCCGACGTCCTGCGGATCGATGGGCAGGTACGGCACCTCCCAGAGCGGGCTCCCGCCCTCGCGCAGCGCCTTGAACCCCTTCTTGATCGCGTCCTGGTGCGACCCGGAGAAGGCCGTGTACACGAGCTCGCCGACGTACGGGTGGCGCGGGTGGACCGGCAGGCGGTTGCAGTGCTCGGCCGTCTCCTTGATCGCCTGGACGTCATGGATCTCGAGCTCGGGATCCACGCCCTGGGACATCAGGTTGAGCGCCAGCGTCACGACGTCGACGTTGCCCGTGCGCTCGCCGTTCCCGAACAGCGTGCCCTCGACGCGGTCGGCGCCCGCCATCACCGCCAGCTCCGCCGCGGCCACGGCGGTGCCGCGGTCGTTGTGCGGGTGCACGCTCAGCACGATGCTGTCGCGCTGCTTCAGGTTCCTGTGCATCCACTCGATCTGATCCGCGTACACGTTGGGCGTCGACATCTCGACGGTGGCGGGCAGGTTCAGGATGATCTTCCGTGACGGCGTGGGCTCCCAGACGTCCATCACGGCCTCGCAGATCTCCTTCGCGAAATCGAGCTCGGTGCCCGTGAAGCTCTCGGGGGAGTACTCCAGCGCGACCTCGGTCTCGGGCATGCGCGCCGCGAGCTCCTTCACGAGCCGGGCCCCGCGCGCGGCGATCTCGGCGATGCCCGCGCGGTCCAGGCCGAACACCACGCGCCGCTGGAGCGTGGAGGTGGAGTTGTAGAGGTGGACGATGGCGCGGCGCGCCCCGCGGATGGCCTCGAAGGTGCGCTCGATCAGCTCGGCGCGCGCCTGGGTGAGCACCTGGATCGTCACGTCGTCCGGGACGAGCCCCTGGTCGATGATCCAGCGCACGAAGTCGAAGTCGGGCTGCGACGCGCTGGGGAAGCCCACCTCGATCTCCTTGAACCCCATGCGCAGGAGCTCGTGCCACATGCGGAGCTTGCGCTCGAGGCCCATGGGCTCGACAAGGGCCTGGTTGCCGTCGCGCAGGTCCACGCTGCACCAGCGCGGCGCCCTCTCGATCACGCGGCTGGGCCAGCGGCGATCGGGCATGTGGATGGGCTGAAAGGGCTTGTACTTGTGGACAGGCATCGTGGACATGACGGGACTCCCTGAAAGCTAGCGATGGGAGTCGTCACGACACGACGACGAGGCGGAGAACCCCCATCGGGACCAAGAGAACCGAGGGGGCCGTACTGCGAGGAGCGACGTCGATCAGCAGCGCGCGCAAAGGCCCCCGGGCCGTAGGCCTAGGCAGGGGCGTAGGGAGCGCGCGCGAGGGACGGACATCGAGGTGCAGCCTAGCGAACATTCGCGCGGCTGTCCAGCGCTGCGATACGAGGGGAGAGCGGGTGACCGCCGCTCTAGGGGGTGTCGAACTCGGGGATGAGCTTGCCGATGTGGCGAATGCTGCTCATGACCTGCTCGTGCGGCAGGCGCCCGACCTGCTGGAAGCTCAGCAGGCGATCGATGCCGAGGTCCTGGTAGAATTTGATCTTCTGCCGGCACGTCTCCGGGCTGCCGACGATGAGCGAGTTCTGCTCCTTCAGGGCGTCGAACACCTCCTCGTTCGGGACGTCTTCGTTCTGCATGATGCGGGCGAGGACGGCGTTGGCCTTGGTCTCGGCCGGCGTCTTCCCCGCGCGGTCGCGCAGGAGCTGGCCCACGAGGCCGCCGCCCGCCGGGTCCTTGGCCAGCGCCTGCTCCTCGGCGTGGGTCCGGAGGAAGTGCTCCTTCGCCTCGAAGAACGTGAAGGACCCGTTCGTGTACCACGCGGCCGCGGAGGCGGCGCCGTTCTCCATGGCCTGCTGGTCCGTCTCGGCGCAGTGAGCGAACGTGAAGAACCCGACCTGGTTGTTGATGAACGCGCCCACGGGCCGCTCACACCGCCGGATGGCCTCGCGGTAGATGCCGATCCACTCCTTCACCTGGTCGGGCGGCGCCCACAGCGTGACGCCGAGCGCGCCGACCCCGTTGCGCCCGGCCTGCTCGAACGAGGCCAGGCTCGAGCAAGCCTGCCAGAGGGGCGGGTGGGGCTTCTGGTACGGCTTCGGGATGATGGGTACGTTGTTGATCTCGGCGTCCTCGCTCTTCCAGGAGAACCGCTCCTGCGTCCACATCTTCGGGATCATCTCGAACGCCTGCTGCATCTGGTCGCGCGTCCGGTCCGGTGGGATGTTGAACGTGCGCCACTCCGGGATGGTCGAGCGGGCCAGGCCGAGCTCCAGGCGCCCGCCGCTCAGGTGATCGAGCATCGCCGCGCGCTCTGCGACGCGGATGGGGTGGTTGAACCGGAACGGCGACAGCACCGAGGAGTGCCCGAGCCGCATCGACGTCGTGTGCTGCGAGATCGCCGCGAGCATCACCTCCGGCGCCGACGAGTAGCTGAACTCCTCGGCCGTATGGTGCTCGACCTGCCACCAGCAGCCGTACCCGAGCCGATCGGCGAGCTTCGCCTGCTCGAGGGTGTTCATGATGATCCTGTGCTCGTGGTCCTCCGACCACGGACGGGGACTCTGCATCTCTGTGAACAGGTCGATCTTCATTACTTCCTCCCTCGCGATGGCTGCGCGCCAAGCATCGATCCGTCACGTACAAAACGGCAATGTGTGGTTTGCCGCACACCGATCTACATGTCGATGGATCGCGGGAGTCGGGCGCTGAGGGGCTGTGATGTGCGTGTGGACCGTCGCGGGAGATCTCCTGTGGAGGGCTCCTCGGGCCCCGGCGGTCCCGGCCCCGGGGCGCTCCGGAGGGCGCGGGCCATCGCCACGTCTTCGCCACAACCTCTCCGCGTTTGTTCCTCGTTGGGCGCGCGGGTGCGCCTCACCCGGGGGGTACGCCCATCGAGGTCTGCGGCGGCCGTGACCAGGCCGCGCAGCGCTCACCCCGATGGAGGTCCTCGTGCAGGCGCAAGCTACCTGTCTCCCCCTGACGTCATCGCTCGAGGCCGGCACGGACGCCGGCGCAAACGAGCCCGCGGCGCGTCGAGACGACGCTCCCGCGGCCCCCGTGCCCGGCCCCGCCGCGGAGCCCACCGACGGCGCCGGACACCGCGGCTGGACGGCGGCCCTCCTCGCGGAGGGGCCTCCGGCCTCGCTCCGCGAGGAGCTGTCCCGCGTCGGCGTCGGCGTCGGCCTCGCGGCGCTGTACGGCCTCTCGCTCGGCGCGCGGCAGGGCGGCGTGTCGTTCGTCCGCCACGCGGCCGGCGTCCCCGCGGCCATGATCGCCGTCGCGTGCGTCGGTGTGCCGGCGCTCACGATCGTGCTGACGCTCTTCGACGCGCCGCTCGACCCGCGGCGCGCGCTCTCGGCGACGGCGCGCGCCGCCGCCTCGACGGGCCTCGTGCTCGGCGGCCTCGCGCCCGCCGCGGCGCTCTTCGTGGTGACGGGCGGGTCGGACGTGACGGCGGCCCTCATGGGGCTGCTCGGCCTCGCGGTGGGCGGCGTGGTCGGCGTCGGCGTCCTGCTGCGCGATCTCGGCGCGGCGCTCCGGCGCGACGGCGGTCTCGTCAGGCTCTCCGGGGCGACCGCGGCGCTCGTCGGGTTCGCGGTGTTCGCCGCGGTGCTCGCGCTGCGCGTGTGGGTGGAGACGCTCCCGATGCTGAAGGGGGGGGCATCGTGAGCGCCTCCGTCGTGAACCGTCTCCTCCGGGCGCCCGCCGAGGTGGCCGCGAGCTGCCGTGAAGACAGGGACATCCGCGCCATCGCGCTCGCGTCGCTCGGCGCCATCGCCCTCGGCTCGGCCGTGTTCGGCGGCGTGGTCGGCAGCTTCCGCGGCAGGGAGCAGATCGTCTATGCGGCCATCAAGGTGCCGCTGGCGATGCTGATCACGCTCGCGCTCTCGGCCCCGGCGCTCCACGCGTTCTCGGCCGTGCTCGGCCGTCCGTGGCCCATGCGGTCCGTCATCGCGCTCGCCCTCGCGTCGGCGGCCCGCTCGTCGCTCGTGCTGCTCGCGCTCGCGCCCGTGCTCTGGCTGGCCATCGACGTGGGGCTCGGCTACCACGCGTCCTCGGTCGCCGCCTGGCTCGCCTACGCCGTCGCGGGCCTCGCGGCGGTCGGCGTGCTCGTGCGGGGCATCGGCGCGGGCCGGGGCCGCTGGCTCACTGCGGTCGCCTTCATGGCCGTCTTCTTCGCCGTCGGCGGTCAAGCCGCGTGGATCCTCCGGCCCTACCTCGGGCGGCCGAGCGAGAATACGATCCCCTTCCTGCGCGCCAGCGAGGGGAGCTTCTCCGACGCGCTCTTCCGGAGCTTCCGATCTGCGCGCGGGATCTACGACGACGACGGGCATCCGCCCGATCCGGACGACCACGCGCACGGCCACCGCACCACGCACGAGAACGAGGACGGCGGCGCGCGCGACGGCCTGACGGGGAGCGAGCGATGAGCCTGCGCGACCTGGCAGTCCTGTACCTGATCGCGGGGCTCGCGTGCGCTGTGGCGGTCTACCGCGGCGCGCGCCCTGACGGCCACGGCGCGCGCCGCCGCGCCGCCCTGTCCGCGGCGCTCTGCGTGCCGCTCTGGCCGATCTGGGCGCCCGTTGCGCTCACGGCGGGCCGCGGAGAGAGCGGTGGGCGCCCTGGCGGCGCCGCAGGCGAGGCCGCCTCGCGCGTCCTGGGCGCGCTGCGCGAGGGGGTCAGCGCGTGCGCCGGCACCTCGTTCGAGGCGCTCCTGTCGCGCGAGGCGGCCTCGCGGATCGAGGCCGAGGTGGCGCGCGCCGCCGCCCGCCACGCGGAGCTCGACGCGCTGCTGCGCCAGAGCGGCTTCGACGAGGGCGCCGCCGCGGCGCGCGTCGCGGAGATCGAGCGGGGCGGCGGCGGCGCGGGCGCGCGGTCGCTGGCGACGGCGCACCTGCACCTCGAGAACATCCGGCGCCTGCGGGCGATGCGCGACCGCGACGCCCGCGCCCTCGAGGAGCTCGCGGATCTCGTCCAGGCGCTGCGCACGCAGCTCGTGCTGGCGCGCTTCGCCGGATCCTCGGTCGAGGGCGTCGGTGGTATCGTGTCCGAGGTCTGGGCGCGCGTGGAGGGCCTCGGCGCGGCGATCGACGCGCACGGCGCCGGAACAGAGGGACCGATCGCGACGTGAGCAAGCACATCCTGGTCGTCGACGATGAGGCGCGCATCCGCGAGGTGCTGCTCTACGCCCTGCAAAAGGAGGGGTACGCCGTGACGGCGGTGGCCGACGGGCGCGCCGCCGTCGAGGCGGCGGGGGCGGGCACGGTGGACCTCGTGGTGCTGGACGTGATGCTCCCCGAGCTCGACGGCCTCGAGGTGTGCCGGCGGCTGCGCGCCGGGAGCAGGACGCCGATCCTGTTCCTGTCGGCGCGCGCCGACGAGGTCGACCGGATCGTCGGCCTGGAGCTCGGCGGCGACGACTACCTCACGAAGCCGTTCTCGCCGCGGGAGCTCGTGGCGCGGGTGCGCGCGCTGCTCCGGCGGACCGAGGCGCCCCCGCCCGCACCGGCACCGGCGTCCACCGGCGCGCGCGCCGCGGTCCTCCGCCACGGCCCGATCGAGGTCGACACCGAGCGTCACGAGGCGCGGTACCTCGGCCAGCCGGTGTCGCTCACGGCGACGGAGCTCGGCGTGCTGGGCGCGCTGCTCGAGCGGCCCGGGGTGGTGCTCTCGCGCGGGCAGCTCATGCAGCGCGCCTACCGCTACGACAACCTGATCACGGAGCGCACCATCGACACGCACGTTCGCCGCATTCGCGCGAAGTTCCGCGTTGTTGGCGGCGATCCGATCGCGACCGTGCACGGCGTCGGCTACAAGCTGCAGGGGGCGTAGCCGGGCCGCGATGCCTGGCCGTACGATGTTCGAGCGCCTGCGCCGGGAGCTCGGCCGGATCCGCGTCCGGCTGCTGGTCGTGAACCTGGTGGTGCTGCTCGTGCCGGTGGCGGGGCTCGAGTTCGCGCGCCTCTACGAGCGGCAGCTGCTCGGCTCGCTGGAGCGCGACATGGCGAACCAGGCGGTCCTTGTCGCCGCGATGCTCGGGTCGGATCTCGACCGGGGTGTCGAGCTTGGCGCTGTCGATCACCGCTACGTCTTGACCCAGGCCGCGAGGCACACGCGCACGCGTGTCCGGATCCTCGACAGGGCGGGCGCGGTCGTCGTGGACTCGCACGAGAACGGCCCGCCCGAGGGGCCAGAGCCGGCGGTTCCACGTCTTCTCTCGACGAGCGGCCGTGGACCGGGCTCGTCGGGCCTCGCGGATCTCGCCAGCGGGGTGCGTCACTTCGGTGAGAACGCGCGCGAGAGCTGGCCCGAGGTCGGGGACCGCCCGGAGGTGCGCGAGGCGCTCGCCGGGCGCCGTGGCGCATGGACGCGCGTGCGGGAGCGGCAGCCGGCGGTCTTCCTGTTCCTGGCCGAGCCGATCCGGCGGGGCGGCGAGGTGGTCGGCGCGGTGTACGTGGTCCGCTCGACGCAGCCGGTGCTGGTCGAGCTGCACCGGATCCGCTCGGGGCTCATCCGGGTGCTGGTGATCGCGAGCCTGTTCACGGGCCTCGTCACGCTGGCGCTCGCGTGGTCGATCTCGAGGCCGCTCGGCAAGCTGTCGCGCGCGGCGAAGCGCATTGCGGCCGGCGAGCGCGACGTCGTGGTCCCTGTGTCCGGGAGCGGCGAGATCCGCGAGCTCGGCGAGTCGTTCGCCGCGATGAACGAGCGGCTGGGGGCGCGGCTGCGGTACATCTCGGATTTCGCGGCCGACGTGGCGCACGAGTTCAAGTCGCCGCTGACGTCGATCCGGGGCGCCGCCGAGCTGCTCGACGAGGGGGCGGCGGACGATCTCGAGGCGCGGCGGCGCTTTTTGCGGAACATCGAGCTCGACGTGGCGCGGCTCGACCGGCTCGTGTCGAGGCTGCTGGAGCTGAGCCGGATCGAGGCCTCGAGCGAGGCGATGACGGTGCTCGATCTGGAGGCGCTCGTGGCGCGCGTGGTGGAGCGGCGCGCGAGCCCCGGGCAGCCGGTGGAGCTGCGGTACGAGATGCGGACGCGGCTGCTAAGGGCGCGGCAGACGGACCTGGAGACGGCGCTCTTGAACCTCGTCGACAACGCGGTGAAGTTCTCGCCACCGGGAGAGGTGGTGGTGGTGACCGTCGAGGGCGGGGAGGGGCGGGAAGGGGAGAGGACGGCGAGGATCGCGGTGCGCGACCGCGGGCCGGGGGTGCCGCCGCAGCACCTGCCGAGGATCTTCGACAGGTTCTTCACGACCGACGAGGGCCGCGACGGGACGGGGCTGGGGCTGGCCATCGTGAAGAGCGTCGTCGAGGCGCACGGCGGGGCGGTGACGGTGGAGAGCGCGCCGGGGGAGGGCGCGAGCTTCGTGGTGGAGCTGCCGGTGAGGCAGTGAGGAGCGGGCGGGGAGGGCTGCGGGCAGCGCTCTCCGTGCTCCTTTCGAGGCGAGCGGAGCACGGCGTGGGATGTCGCCGCCCCCTGATACGAGCTACCCCGTCATCTTGTTTTCTTCGGAAAAGACGGAAAGCGTTGGAGCGGACCGCTGGCTTACCGGACGTGGTGATCTTCATCCGTGCGACGGGTGGCGGGCGCTCGGATACCCAGTGGTCGCTCGGCCCCTTCCGCAGGGGCGCCGTACGTTGCTGCCCGCAGGCGCAGCCACGATGCTGCGGCGTAGCTCGCGCGTGGCTGCTAGGATCGCGCCTCGGTCCCGCGGCGAGAGGCAAGGTACGGTGAAACCCCGCGTCTACATAGAAACCTCGATCCTGAGCTATCTCACCGCGCGTCCCAGCCGCGATCTGGTTCAAGCCGCGCACCAGCAGATTACGATCGAGTGGTGGGCGGGACGGAACCGCTTCGAGCTGGTCGTCTCCGAGGCCGTTGTAGCAGAGGCCAGCAGAGGCGACCCCTCAGCGGCAGCGCGCCGCCTCGCCGCCGCGGAGGGGCTGCCGGTCCTTTCGGCGAGCATCGAGGCGCAGGCCGTCGCACGAAGGCTGCTTGAGGCAGCGGCGATGCCGCGGAAGGCGGCCATCGACGCTGCGCATGTGGCGATCGCTGCGGTTCACGGCGTGAACTTCCTGCTGACATGGAACTGCACCCATCTCGCCAACGCGATGATGCGTCGGCATATCGAGGCCGTGTGTCGCGAAAGTGGCTTTCGGCCGCCCATCATCTGTACGCCGGAGGAGCTCGCCTTCGAGGAAAAGCCATGACACCTGACCCGATTGTGGACGAGGTTCGTGCGATCCGCGATGCTATCGCCAAGGAGCACAACTATGACATTGACGCCATCTTCGAGGCGCTTCGGCGCCAGGGGGCGGCCGGCGGAACACCCACTGTTCCAGTTGTCGCCCGACGAACGCCTGATTTGCAGGATTCCGCCTTGCCGGACTCGCCGGAAGAGCCCGCCAAGCAGGGTACTGCGGCGGACGATGGCGCGCGCGATCGCTGAGCGCTGAATCGCACGACATAACCGATAGTACGCACGCGCGCTGTGAGCCGCCGGTCGTCCATGTCCCTCTGGAGCTCGTCGAGGACTAGCGTGATTCGACAGCCTGATCCGATAGTCGAAGAGGTTCGCTCGGCCCGCGGAGCCGTGGCGAAGGAGTTCGACCATGACATCGAGAGGAACGCGCGCGCCTTCAGGGCTTGAGAGGTCCACAGCGGGCGCGACGTCGTGCGCCTGCCTCGAAGAATGGCGCCTCGCGGATCGGTCGTTCGAAGAGGCTGAGGCCGAGCGGGCGCGTGCCGAGGCGATGCTGCAGCAACTCCGGGCGAGGGAGATTGTAGAACGCGCGTACTGGGCCGAGGGCCATATCCCGTTCAGCGTTCGCGTGAAAGCGCTGGAGGCCGGGCTGTGGAGCGCGGAGGAGGCGCTCGACGGGCTCCGGCGCATCGACTTCGTGGGCCGTCACGTGTTCGTGTTCCACCACCTTCGCGTGTTTCCCGATGCCTCGCTTCGCGCCGTGCTCGCGCTCGTACGGCAGCCGCAGCCCGGCGATGGCGCGGAGTGGTTCGCTGACGAGGCGGCGCTGGCCGCGGTCGCGGTGCGCCTCGCGCGCGCCGGGCAGCCCGACGCGGCGCTCGACGCGATCCGCGCTCTGAGCGCGCGCCGCGGCGAGGCGCTGCGCTCGTGCGCGCCATATTTCTCCGATGCGGCGATGGCCTGCGCCGTATCGGAGATCGAGGGGTGGCTCCCCGGGGCGGAGCCGCTCGTGGCGTTCCTCGTGGCGTGCGATCTCCTGCCGCTCGTGCCCGCCCGAGATAGCGCGCGGGCGCGCGGCGAGATCGTCCGGCTGCGCGCGGCGCTGGAGGCCAAGGAGGCGGAAGACGGGCCGCGCTGGGGGTTCTCGGCGCGCAAGCGCGCCGCGGAGGCGTTCGCGGTCGCGGGGATGTTCGACGCGTCGGAGGCCGAGTGCCAGGGGCTCGACAACGTCGACGATCTGCTGTCCGTGGCGCGCGAGCATCCGGGCGAGTCGTGCGCGCGGATCGCGCGGATCGCCCTGGAGCGCGCCCGGACGAGCCGGTACGTGCCTGCGGCGCTCGGGAAGGTGGTGGCGGTGTGCCCGGCGCTCGCGGACGAGGCGATCGCGTGCGCGCGCGGCGAGGCCAACCCGGTCACGGCGGCAAGCGCCCTCCTGCGCGTCGCGGCGCGCCTAGGAGAGCCGCGGGCGCCGGCGCTGTTTCACGAGGCGTTTTGCCGGATCGAGCCGCTCGGCGACGCCGCCTCGGATGCGCTCGAATGGATCGCGGACTGGGCCGCGGATCATGGGCCGTCGCTCACCGAGCGCGAGCGCGCGGTGCTGGGCGAGCGGGTGGAGCAGGCGGCGAGGGAGGCGGAGGAGCGTGAGGCGCCCCCGCCCGTCGAAGCGGCGGAGTCGCGGCTCGGACAGCTGCTCTTCGGCCCGACGCACGCCGACAGGATCCGCGCGGACAGAGGCTTCGAATCGGTGCTGGAGTTCGCCGAGCACCACGCCGCCGGCGACCACCTGGCGCTCGTGATGGAGTTCGCGCGCTCGCTCGAGGGCGAGCGGCGCGCCCGGCTCGCTTGGGCGCTGCTCCAGAGCGGCGAGGAGCTCTACGACTCCCCTGCATTCGCCGAGCTGTTCTCCGCCGAGGAGCAGCGCGAGCACCTGCGCATGGTGCTCGCGCGCCGGGAGCGGCCGGCCGACGTGGAGATCCTCCACACGCTGGGGCGCGCCGCGCACCTCGCTACCGGAGCGCCCCGCGGCGTCCTCCTCTCGCTCTACCTCGACGAGGTGCGGGAGCGCGGCGGGCGCGTGCGGCTGAGGGGGCTCTTCACCGCGGCGTCGCTCGCCGAGGGCGACCAGCGCGCGGCGCTCGTGGACGAGGTGCTGGCGGAGGTGGAGACATGCGACCACCTCAGCGAGGAGGATCGCGTCGAGGCGATCGCCGCGGTGATGCCGCTGGTCGCGGCGGCGCGCGCCGTGGAGCTCGCCGGGCGGATGCTCCACGCGGTCGCGGAGGGGCAGATCGGCAGGACGCAGGCAAGCCATCGGCTGATGGCCATGCCGGATCCGGTTTGGGCCGTGCTGCCGGCATCCCGGTGGGAGCCGGCGCTGCGCTGGGCGCTGGAGGAAGGGGCGGAATTCTTCGACTGGACATCTTGGCAGCAGAAGACCTTGCCACACGAGGTCCGCGCCTTGCTCGAGGTGCATACCAGCGCGTCGTCGCCCGCGTGTGAGGGCGGAGACGACGCCTCGCCGAGCGCTGCCGAACCCAATGCCGGGGGCGCGGGAGGAGAGCTGTCGCCCGAGCAACGGCTCCGCCGGTGGGCCAGCGAGGCGGCGTCGCTGTCCGAGACCGAGCGCGCGGCCCTCGCGCCGGAGATCGACGCCGCCGTGCGCGCCATTCTCGCGAATCCGGACACAGAGGACGGCGTGCTCTGCGACACGATGGCGAGCCTACCCGGCGCCGCGCTCCGGGCGATCTGGTCGGCGCGCGCATGCGCCGACGCGTGGCGACGCACCATCGACATCAGCGATCCCGCCCTCTTCGCCTATCTGCCGTCGGAGCACTACCTCCACGCCGACGCCGTCCTCCAGCTCATCCTGCGGCTCGGTGGCTCCTCGGCGCTCTGCGACTTCGGGCGCATGCTCGTCGGCCTTCAACACGAGCCCGCTGCTTGATGCACTCGATCCGGAGGTCAGGTCAGGGCGCGGGTGGTCACGCACGCTCATGATCAGATCGATCGAGCTCTGCACCTGTGCCAGCCGCTCCGTAGGGGACAGGCTGAGCATCCAGCGGACGAGGGAGCGGTCCACGCCGTTCTCGTCGTAGGGGCTGTCGTCCCGCTCCTCGGCGGGAGGGTCCAGAGGCTCGGGCATACTTGGAACCTAGCATGCGGGGACTGGCGAGCTGCTGGCATCCTGCTTCGGGTCGACCTGCCCGGTTTCCAGTCGTCCACGAGCACAGAAACGAGTGCGTGAGCTGGGCGACGGACGACCCGAGGGCGGCCCACTTCTCGATAAGCGCCTGATGTCGAAGATAGAATACGGCACGAGGCTCGTCGATGCGGTTCATTGGAACTGCCTCTTCCTCCGTTCAGTCTCCAGGGCTCAGAAGCGATCAGACTGATCGAGCTCCTCGTCGAGCGCAGCGATGGCGCCCATGTCGTCCACGGATGGGCCTTGCTGGACGGCGACGCCGGCGTCGGACAAGTGCAGGCCGAAGAAGCGCGCGTCGACCTCCCGGCCCCGAGCGGCGAGCAGCATCTCGATCTCGCGCAGCAAGAACGGGCTGTGCGTCGCGATGAACACCTGGATCCCGCCGAGGCTCAGGTCGACGACGCTGCTGGCGACCTTCTTGATGATCCGCGGGTTGAGGTTCGTCTCCGGCTCGTCCCAGAACAGGCAACCCTTGTCGAGCAGCGCGCCGGTCGCGATGAGGCGGGCGAGCATGCCGAGCTTTCGGAGGCCCTCCGCCACGAGCGGCATCTCCGTGCGGCCGCTCCCATCGCGGAAGTAGAATCGACCGTTCTTGTCGAGCTCGATCGACCCGCCCATCGCCTCCTCCAGCGGTCCAAGCAGCTCTCGGACGCGCTTCTCCTTGCCGCCCTTCTTCAGCGGCGCGCCGAGCAGAAGGCAGGTGTCGCGCCAGGTCTCATCGAACTCGAGATAGTGGTTCTCGTAGACGGACACGAAGCCCGGGTAGATCGTGAGAAGCTCTCGCGTCGGCAGGTACACGGGCGTGGTGTCGACCCATTCCGTAGGGAGCGTGGTAATCGTCACGTCCGACTTGCTCTGCGCCGAGAAGCCGAATGAGATATCCCAGGCCTCGTTGGCGCAGGTCATCCGCACGTCGCACCGCTCTCGCCCTTGCTGACGCCGCGTGAGGCGCCCCAGCGCCTCGGGACGGAAGACGCTCACGAGCTTGTCCGCGAGCCGCACCTGCAAGGCCGCCTCGGTGGGGGTGGCGGGAGCGGCGAGCCGCCTGCGCCCCTCCTCCGAGCTCGTTGCGAGGAGGGAGTAGGCGAGCTTCAGGGCGTGAGTCTTCCCGGTGCCGTTCTCCCCCACGAACACGTTCAGGTGCTCGCCGAAGACGAGCTCCGCTTCGCTGAAGACCGTGAAGTCCTTGACGTGAAGTGACCTGATCATGGCTTGCTTTCGAGCTGGTCGAGCTGGCCCTGCGCTTCTGCGACCGCGCGGGCGGTCGGCTCGATGGCGGCCCAGGAGATGATGAGCTTGGTGCGGGCGCGCATGGCGCGCATGACGAGAGGCGACGCACGGTAGCGGGACCCGGTTCGCCCAACCAGGGCCCCCGCCGAAGCCGCCTCCTCGCCTGGCCCCGGCCCCAGGCTGGGCAGGGCGTACCTCGTCGCGCTCTCGCCGAGGAGTGCGCGTTGCCAGAACAGTGCCAACCACTCTATCCCCTCAACATCCCTCGACCTTCTCACCCTCTCTCCCCCCGCCATCGCCCCCGGACAGCAGGAATTCGACACCGCACCTTTTTCTGTAACTCTCTCTTCCGTCAAAATATCCCTGGACAACCCTCTTCATTTCATCGATAGCTCACGATGGCCCGTCTGGCATTCCAGCGCAATCCCGCGCTCCTGCCACGGACGAGGGTGATCTCATGAGCAAATACACAGCATCGGAAGTGATCCAGCTCCCCCGCTTCACGGCCGTGGGGGCGATGGCGCTCGGCGAGCAGCTGTTCACGGCGGCAAAGCCGGCCAAGAAGCAGCTCGTGAAGGGCGTCGCGCGGGTGCTCGCCACGCTGGCGTCACGCCACGACGACCTCGCGTCGGCGCTGCGCGATCAGGTGTCGCTGTCGGAGGGAGGGGAGGCGAGCGAGGATGCTGTCCAGTGCGATCGCGTCCTCGACAATTGCTGGAGCGGCCTCCACGATTTCCTGACGGCGTACACCAAGCTGCCGCCCGGCGCGCCCGAGGCCGCCGAGGCGAGCTCGCTGAAGGCGGCCATCTTCACCGGAGGGCTCAAGTTCCTCCAGCTCACGTATGTCCTGGAGTGGTCCGAGAGCGAGCTCCGGATCCAGCGCATCCGCAAGGGCGGCCTCGACGCGCGCATCGAGGCGCTCGGCGGCAAGCGCTTCCTCTCCGTGCTGGAGGCCGCGCACATCGCGTACGGCAAGGCGCTCGGCGTCACCGCGCCCGCGGCCACGGCCGCGGCGGCGCCGCCCAGCGTGCGCGACGCGCTCGCCGCGTTCACCGAGGCGCTGCGGGCCTACGTGATCAAGGTGATGGGCTCCGTCGAGCCGGACGAGCCGGAGACGCAGGAACTCGCCGACAGGCTGCTCGCGCCGCTCGCGAGCTGGAGCGTCGGGTCGAGCGGCCGCGGCGCGCCCCGGAAGAACGACAAGCCCGAGGGCGACACGGCGGCGCCCGCCCCGCCCGTCGTTCCCCTCCAGCCCGGCGCGCCGACGGCCGCGCCCGCGCCCGCCGATAGCTGATCCCGGTGGCCCGGCGTGCACCGCCGGCGCCGCGATCTCCTCCCGCCTCGTCCCCTCCTCGTGACCCCGACCCGGGGCCAAGCCCTCGCGGACCCCTCCGTACGCTCCCGGCGTGGCCGTCGTCGCCGCGGCCGTGCCATCCGGGTCCGCCGGCACATCCCGGGGCGGCCGGCGCCACACCCTGTGCCACCTCGGCCTTGGTCTGTGCCAAGTCCGGGGGGTCCGACACTGGCTCAACCGCAATGCATTGCGACACACCGGGGTCCGGACCCCTCCGCGGTGCTCCGCGGAGCGTCTCACCGGGGTCAATTTGTGTCAAAAATCGCTGTCCATCTCGTTCTTCTGTGCCATCGACCCCCGGATCCGCAGCGGATTGTGCCAGATCGAGGGGTCCGGCACCCTCCGGACCGCAATGCAGAGCGCCTGCCGGGGTGCCGGACCCCCTTCGGACCGCAACGCAGAGAGCCCGCGGGGGCGCCGGACCCCTCCGGATCGCAGCGCAGAGCGGCCGCTGGCCGACCGCCCAGCGCCTGGGCGTCCTCAAGGCCCGACCCAGGTTGAGGCACCGCCACCGCCGCCGCCGCCCACCGAGGTTGAGGCTCCGGGCCGACCGCGCATCGCCTCGGGCGTTGAGGCCCGACCCAGGTTGAGGCACCGCCACCGATGCCGCCCACCGAGGTTGAGGTTCCGGCTGCGCCTACCTCGGCTCCGACGCGATCATAGGGAAGATCGTCCCCTCGTATGGCGCGACGATCACCAAACCCGGCCCCCCGGTCCACGAGAAGGTGATCAAGGGCTCATGGACCACGGTGGATCCGCGGCCCTTCTAGGAGCCGCGCTCACCCGCTCATCCAGGCTCCACAGGAACGAACGCCGCGCCCGACTGCAGCCACGCGGCGAAGTACGGCGCCGGCGCGCCGCAGCGCGAGCAAGAACGGTCCGTCGCACACGAGCTCGCGCCCACGGCGACGGCGGCTCTTCATGCTGAGGGCGCTGCCGCTCACCGGGGTTGATGTTCCCGATCTCGGCGCCGCCCGCGCGGCAACGCTCGCGCGCCGAGCTGGCTCGCCCTCCTCGCCTCGCCGAGCGCGCGCGGCGCCCTCCTCGACCGCCCCGCCCGCGCGTCGACGTCTCGCCGGCCGTTGCCAGGTCGCGATCGCTTCGCTATCTTCTCGCTCGCCGAAAGAGGTAGGCCGGTTCAGGCGAGCCCCGGCCACTCCCATGACGGGAGCCCATGTCCCCTCCACCACGGAGTGAGGTCCCACGGCGCCTGGACGCACGTGCGTCCTCCGTGGAGGCTCCCATGCAGCTCAATCACATCGATCTCCAGGTCCCCGACGTCCTCGAAGCGGCCGCGTTCTTCGAGCGGCACTTCCAGTTCGAGGTCCACGGCAACCGGCGCTCGCCGGCGCTCGCCATCCTCACGGGGCCCGGCGACTTCACGCTCGTCCTCCAGCGCCGGCGCGAGGCGGACGTCCCTTATCCGGAGGGCTTCCACATCGGCTTCCTCGTCGACGACGTGGCCACCGTGTACGACAAACACGCGGCGATCGTCGCGGCGGGCGTCGACAGCGGCCCCGTGAGCGAGGACGGCCGCGGCGTGATGTTCTATTTCAAGGCGCCCGGCGACATCCTCGTCGAGGTGAGCTGCCGGCGCCGCCCGCTCCCGGCGGCGCGCGCCGGCGGTTGACAGCGGCGCGCCGATGGTTGACGGCGGCGCGCCCCCGGGACGTGCGGTGACCGACGCGGGGAGAGCCCGAGCTCTCGCGGAGATTCCGCCGCTTCCACTGCCGGCCCGCCGAGGTCGAGGTTCCGGGGCTCCGCCCCATGTCCGGGCCGGCTACTGCAGCTTGATGAACTTCGCGACCGATGGGACGCCCTGCGTCGAGACGACGAAGAGCATGTAGTAGCCAGGCGGCGCGACCTTGCCGTTCGGCGGAGCCGTGAGCGTCAGGGTGCTGCCCGACTGCCCGGTGATCGCGAGCTTGACGGCGCGCTGGCTCTGGTCGAATCCGTGCGTGACCGAGCCGGGAGACATGAGCATTGCGCTGCCGATGCCCGTGGCGGCCACCGCCGAGGACAACGTCACCGAGATGGACTGGCCGTATGAAGCGGTCGAGGCCACCGACTGGATCACCGGGCGCGCGTTGCCGCTCAGGAGATAGGGGGGCGTGAAGATCTCGACCCGCCGCTCGGGCCATTGGTAGGGGAGCTCGTTGAAGGCGTGGTCCCGGCCCGCCGTGAGCACGCGCGCGTCGGGCAAGAGCAATGCGGTCGAGTGATAGAGCCGAGCCACGCGCATCGGACACATCTTGGTCCAGGTGTCATTGCTCGGGTTGTAGATCTCGGGCGTCATGACCGGCACCGTCGCGTGGTCGGACGAGCCTCGCGCGCTGCCTCCCACGACGAACACCTTGCCGTCCGGGAGCAGCACGGCGGTGTTCAGCACGCGCGCGTAGCTCATCGACGCCTTGTAGGCCCACGCCGGCGACGCCGCGCCGAGGTCGAGGAGCTCCGTGGTGGCCGTGGCGGGGATCGGGGTGTCGTTCGGGTCGCTCTTCGCCGCGTTCGAGACGGCCCCGCCCCCGCCGATGAGCATGACGCGCGCGCGGTAGTTGTCGGTCGGCGAGAGCGGCAAGAGCACCGAGCTCCCGTAACCGGGGTACGTGCGGGAGTTGGCGTACTGCGTCGTGTACTGCGTCGCGCTCCAGGTGTTGTTGCTCGTCGTCAGCAGCCGCGAACCTCGGCCCGAGTGAACGAACACCTTGCCGTCCGGCAGCTGGTAGACGAACGGGTAGAGCTGTATCGGGCGCCCGTCGCTCGTGAACGGCTCCGGCACGTCGAGCCGCGCGGAGAGGGTGCCCGCGGTGTTCATCGTCTGCCAGCTGCTGTTCACCGGGTTGGTGCTCGAGATTCGCCCCGTCTTCGTCGTGCCGGAGATGGCCATCACCGAGCCGCCGTCGAGCCGCGTGAGCGTGGGGTACCAGCGCCCGAGGGTCATGTCCGTGAGCGAGGCCCACGTCGAGTTCGAGGGGTCGAACCGGTGCGAGCCCTTGACGTGGGGGTCATTGTGGCCCCCCGCGACCCAGAGGCGACCGTCGCTCAGAAACGCGTGGCCAGAGCAGAACGCGTGCGGCTGCGTCCCGCTCGGCACGGACGCCTGCCCCGTCGCCGGATCGAACACCTCGGAGTAGCCCTGATTCGAGTCATCCGTGAACCCGAAGAGCAGCACCTTGCCCGTCCGCAGGAGCGCCGCGTGGATGCCGATCGCCCCCGCGGAGAGCGGGTCGCTCCACTGCCCTTTCGTCGCGGGATCGCAGCACGGCTCACCTCCGAACACCGAGCCCGCCCACACGGTGTTCCCGGAGGCGTCCTTGCCGTGCCTCAGCCAGCCGCCGTTGTAATAGAAGGACGCCAGCGACCCATCGGCGCTCCGCCGGCCGACGACCTCCAGGTTGTCGTAATCGCTCCAGATCACGCCCACGGCCGAGTACGAGTTGACCGGATCGACCCACGTGGCCGACGTCTTCCAGGGGTACGTGCTGTCGTCGTTGTCGCGGTAGTAGTGCCGCAAGCCGCCGGTCGAGAGGGGCACGACGAGCTCGAAGTTCCCCTTGGTGCCGCCCTTGCCCTGGACGAACTGGTGCACCCCGGTCGCGGAGATCGCCTGGTTGTTGTCCACGCGGATCTCGTTCGGCGTCGTCCAGGTGCGGTCGTCCCTGCGATACATGGAATAGAGCGTCGATCCGGAGCGCGCGATCACCTCCAGGCGGTTCGTGCCGAAGTTGCTCTCGACCAGGCTCACCGCGGAGTACGTTCGGCCCGTCGCGAACGTGGTCCCCGAGCTCCATGGATGGGACGCGACCGAGTTGTCGCGCCAGTAATGGGCGAGGCCGCCGCTGGCGAGCGGCACCACGACCTCGAAATTGCCGGGCGATAGCTTGGCCTGCACGATCCCAGGCTGCCCGGTGACGCCCGTCGCGACCGTCGTACCGCTCGACCAGTCCTTCGTGGATTGATTGCGGTAGTAATGCACGAGGCTGCTGCCCTGCACGGCGATGACCTCGAGGTTTCCGCCGCTCGAGTTCTCGATCATGCTGATCCCGTTCACGTCCGCCGAGCCCACCTTCTTCGGGCCGAACCAGGTCGGGACCGACACGAGCGAGGTGGTCGCGTTGTTCCGGTAGTAAGCCGAGAACCCGCCGCCCGTGTGCGGCACCACGAGCTCGAAATTGGGGACCGTCCCGGTGCCGTCCGAGCCCTGCACGAACCCGATTCCGAACGTCGGGCTGCAGGTGCACGCGGCTCCGCTGCACACGAGCTCATCGCTCTCGGTCTCCAGACTGAGCTCGTCCCCGTTCGTCCAGTCGGCGCACGCCGCACCACCCAGCGCCAAGCTGCCGAGCGCCAGCAGCATTCTCGGCGCACTCCTCCACCCACCGAGCAACCGCATCATCTTGCTGTTCATGTTCTCCTTACTGCTTCAGAGGGGCGGCGCCTCGGATGGACTCAAGCTCCAGAGCGAGCGACATCTTGACGTCCTGCGCGCTGATCGACGCTTCCTACCCCCATCTGGCGCGAGCATCGACGACGGTTGAAAGCTCACCTCATCCCGGGGCGATTACGTCGGGCAGCGCTCACACATAGAATGCATTGTCAGGGACGGCAGGGCACTAACTTTTTTGTGTTTTTGTGCTGGCGCAAGTTTGTTTCGGCCACGAAATTCCCTTCAATGACGTGCTCTGGGGATCGATGCCACGGGCGTTGGCAGTCAGGTGGCATGCGGCTCCCTGGCGCTGCTGGGACGAGCTGTTGAGGCCTCCACCGCGTGATGGACCGCGACGAGCATTCCCAGCGGAGGAGGCACGCCCAGCCAAGCGCGGGTTTCTCCGAGTGGATGAGTGAACGCTCGCGGGACGGTGGGGATAGGCCGAGCTCGACGAGCGGAGCCAGGTTTACGACGACACGAACGAGGGATCGGCGCTCTGGCAGGCCCTCCCCGCGCGGGATCTGCCTTGTCTCGTCTGCGCGTACAAAAGCGCTGTCCTCGGAGAATCGATGGGCTCGCGCAGGCGTGTGCGCGGGGATGCCGTCGCTCTGGCCGTCCAGGTGAATCCTCGGCTGCGACCGCCGCCGCGGCGAGTCGCATGCACCTGGTCTCTTGACGCCTTGCTGGTCATGGCGGCTCGCCCGTCCGATGCGATGGCGACGCGCCGTGGTTCGGCGCGCGGCCGGGGGGTCACGCGAGGGCGAGCGAGGCGGCGACGCCCGGGGAGAGCGGCGTGCGGGGGCTCCAGCTCGTGGCGGCCTGGAAGCGGCGGGGATCGCCGACCAGCCACGGGGGCTCGCCGGCGCGCGGCGGACGGGCGCCGAAATCGAGGAGCGACTCCGGCGCGCCGAGCTGCCGCGCGACCTCGAGGCAGACCTCGCGCACGCTCGTGGGGCGCCCCGAGCAGACGTTGTAGGCCGCGCCGGGCTCGATCCCCGCGGTCGTCGCGCCGAGCAGCAGCGCCTCCACGACGTCCTCCACGAAGGTGAGATCACGGCGCTGCGTGCCGGCGGTGAGGTCGACGCGCTCCCGCGCGCGGAGCCGCGCCCCGAGGTGCGGGATGAGGCGATGGGGCGCCTCGCCAGGGCCGTAGACGCCGAAGAGGCGGAGCGTCACGAGCGGCACCGACAGGGCCTGTGCCACGGCGCGCCCGTAGTCGTGGGCGGCTGCCTTGGCGGCGCCGTAGAGGTCCGAGGGGGCGCGCGGCGCGCCCTCGTCGACGAGCTGCCCCTCGACGACCGCGCTGTACTCCGAGCACGATCCCGTGAAGACGACCCGCGCCCCGCCCCAGCGGGCGGCGGCCTCCAGCGTCGCGACGAGGGCCGCGACGTTGCCCTCGAGGAGCACGCCCGGCGCGCGCTCTCCCGGGTTCACCCCGGCCGACGCCAGGTGGAAGACCGCGCCCGGCGGCTCGTCGCCGACCGCTTCGAGGAGCGCGTCCCGCGTCAGCCGATCGAGCGGGAGCCGCCGGAGCCGCTGGCGCGGCGAGAGGCGCGAGAGGCGCGCCCACCCCGCCGATCGCGCCGGCGCGGTCGCGACGACGTCGCTCCCGCCGGCGAGGAGCCGCCGGACGAGCGCCGCGCCGATGAACCCGGTCGCGCCCGTGACCAGCGCCTTGCCGAGCCTCACGCGAGCCCCGTGGCGAGCCGGAGCTGCTCCTCGACGAGCGGCCGCGCGCGCCCGCGATCGTCGAGGTACCGCGCGTACCACGCGCTCGTGAGCTGGATGGCGCGATCGGTGTCGAGCAGCGGGCGCCAGCCGAGCCGGGACCGCGCCTTGCTGCAGTCGAGCCGCAGCGTGCCGGCCTCGTGGAGCCGCTCGCCGTCCGAGGGCTCGGCCAGCTCCAGCGAGCCCCGCCCGAGCTCGCGGACGATCGCCTCCGCGAGGACGCGCACCGTCCGCGGCTCGGCGTCGTCCGGCCCGAAGTTCCAGGCGCCGCTGTATCGCAGCGGATCGTCCCAGAGGCGGCGCGCGAGCAGGAGGTACCCCGAGAGCGGATCGAGGACGTGCTGCCAGGGGCGCACGGCGCGCGGGTGCCGGATGCGCACGGCCTTGCCCGCGGCGACGCCGCGGACGATGTCCGGTACGATGCGGTCCTCGGCCCAGTCTCCCCCGCCGATGACGTTGCCGGCGCGGGCGGTCGCGAGCGCCACCTCCCGCCCGTAGAACGACTGCCGGTACGCCGCCGCGACGAGCTCGGCGCAGGCCTTGCTCGCGCTGTACGTGTCGTGGCCGCCGAGGGGGTCGGTCTCGCGATAGCCCCAGACCCACTCGTGGTTCTCGTAACACTTGTCCGTCGTCACCACGAGGACGACCCGCACCGACGGGAGGCGCCGCGCCGCCTCGAGCACGTGCGCCGTCCCGAGGACGTTCGTCGAGAAGGTCTCCAGCGGCCGCGCGTACGACCTCCGGACGAGCGCCTGCGCCGCGAGGTGGAGCACGATCTCGGGCTCGGCCTCGCCCATCGCCCGCGCGAGGTGATCCGCGTCGCAGACGTCGCCGAGGATCGAGGTGATCCCGTCGTCGATCCGCGCGTCGGCGAAGAGGCTCGGCGCGCCCTCCGGCGGCAGCGAGTACCCGGTGACCTGCGCGCCGAGCAGGCGCAGCCAGGCGGTGAGCCAGGAGCCCTTGAACCCCGTGTGCCCGGTGACGAACACGCGGCGGCCCGCGTAGAAGTCGAGGTGCTCGCTCATCGTCAGGCCCTCCAGGGCGCGCGCCCGTCGTCCCAGAGCCGCTCCAGGAGGCGCTTGTCGCGCAGGGTATCCATCGGCTGCCAGAAGCCCTCGTGCTGGTAGGCCATGAGCTGCCCGTCGCCGGCGAGCCGCTCGAGCGGCTCGCGCTCGAGCGGCGTCGCGTCGTCGCAGTCGAGGTACTCGAGGGCGCCGGGCTCGAAGACGAAGAAGCCGCCGTTGATCCAACCCGCCTCGGCCTGCGGCTTCTCGGCGAACGCCGCGACCTCGCTGCCCCGGAGATCGAGGACGCCGAACCGGGCCGGCGGGCGGACCGCGGTGATCGTGGCGAGCTTGCCGTGGGCGCGGTGGAAGGCGACGAGCTTCGCGAGATCGATGTCCCCGACCCCGTCGCCGTAGGTGACCATGAACGGCTCCCGCCCGAGCACGCGGCTCAGCCGGCGGATGCGCCCGCCCGTCTGGGTGTAGAGCCCCGTGTCGATGAGCGTCACGCGCCAGCTCGGGCAGTGGACGCCGAGCGCGTCGATCTCGCCGCTCCGCAGGTTCACGGTGAAGTCCGCGCGGCGCGTCCGGAGCCCGGCGAACCAGTCCTTGATGACGTCGCCCTTGTAGCCGCAGGCCACGACGAAGTCGTCGAAGCCGTACGCGGCGTACCGCTGCATGATGTGCCAGAGGATGGGCTGGCCGCCGATCTCGACCATCGGCTTCGGCCGGTCGACGGTCTCTTCACTCAGGCGGGTCCCGAGCCCGCCGGCGAGCAACACGGTCTTCATCGCTGAACCTCCTGTGCGTGGTTGGCCTGCGCCGCGAGCGCGCGGCGCACCGCGCCGGCGACCGCGGGGTCGTCGGCGAAGGCCCACGAGAGCGGCTCGTGGGTCACGGTCGCGTCGCTCGCGACGTGGAAGAACAAGAGCGCCTTCACCGCGGGGTGGCGCTCGGCGAAGCCCGTCAGGGCCTCCTCGTACCAGCGCGCGCGGTCCCCGCCGGCGGCGAGCGTGCCGAGCTCGGCGATCATCAGCGGCTTGCCGAGCGGCGCGAGGCGCTCGTAGTGCCGCGCGAAGAGCTCCTGGAACGAATACCACCTGGACCAGCGGACGGCGGTCCCGTAGTTGAGGACGCCCGTCGCGACCCAGTCGACCCACTCGCTTCCCGGGTAGTACTCCCAGTAGTTCTCGTACGAGACGCTCGGCGCCCAGACCCAGAGGACGTTCCCCGCCCCGGCGGCGCGGAAGCGCCCGACGACGTGCCGCCACGCGCGGATGAACTCCCGCGGGTCCGGGTTGTTCACCGGCCCCCAGGGGTAGCGGTAGCCGTCGTTCATCTCGTGCGCGAAGCGGAGGAGGATCGGGTGGCCGTGCTCCGCCGCCGCCTTCGCCCAGCCGTCGATGTAGGCGTCGTACGCGCCGCCGGCGATGTCGGTGAGGCCACCGTGGTCCGGCGTCGCCGCCGGGCGGAGCGAGAGGCGCGGGCGCTTGAACGCGCTGAGCCAGGGCTCCCACGTGATGACCGGCACCGAGCCCACGGCCCAGATGGCCCGCGCGGCGCGGCTCGGGAAGCGCTGCTCCGCGCCGTCTCCCCAGGCCGCGTAGATCTGCGTGAGGAGGAGCGTCTGGCCCACCGCCTCCTCGAGGGCGAGGTACCCGCCGACGTCGCCCGGCAGGCCCCCGTCGTGCGCGCCGTAGAGGAGGCGCGCCGGGGCGCGGAGCTCCGAGAGCTCGCGCGGCGCGCGCTCCGCGGACACGCGGGCGAGCCGCGCGTCGCGCTCGGGATCGGCGATCCAGGAGAGCTCCGCCGAGGCCACCGCCGCGCTCGCCGTGCCGAAGAGCGACGAGAGCCAGAGCTCGGCGGGCGTGCGCCCGTAGGTCGAGGAGAGCACCGCGAGGGCGGCGCCGGTCGTGGCGGCCGCGGCCAGCGCGGCGCGGTGGGAGCGCTTCATGGTCATCCTCCTGTGGTGCTCGTGGTGATCGTCGTGGTCGTGGCTCCGGACGCGGGGAGCCGCTCCCAGGGGTCGGCGCGCGGCGCGCGGCGCGGCGCGCGCGCGGCCCAGGCGATCGCGCCGCTCATCGAGGCGGCCCCGAGCGCGCCGAAGACGAGCGCCGCCCAGTAGGACTCCGCGTCGCTCCAGCGCTCGGCGAGCCCGCGCGCGGAGGCCCGGAGCCAGAGGCTCGCGGCCGTCGTGGCGAGGAACGACACGACGACGAGCAGGTGCGGCCACGCGAGCGGCAGGAGCCGGCCGCCGAGCCCGCGCTTGGGCGTGGGCACGTAGCGGACGAGGCGCTTCGCGATCGCCAGGGCCACCCCGAGCGTGTAGACGGGAAAGGCGGCGAGCTTGAGGAGGAGGGCGCGCCAGTGGACGCCGCCCTCCGAGGCGCGGTCGCAGAACCACCGCTGCCCGTAGGCGTGGAGCGCGACCGCCGCCGCGGCGACGGGGGCGCCCGCGGCGACGAACCCCGCCGGATCCACGCGCATGGGCCAGAGGTCGCCCCAGAGCGCGAGGAGCGGCAGCGCGAGGTACGTCAGCGTGGCGGGGCCGGTGAGGTAGTACGTGCCGATGGCCACGTACGAGAGCCGCTGGCGCGCGCTCAGACGGAAGAAGCGCGGCACGACCTCGGAGAAGAGCGCGTCGACCGCGCCGGTGGCCCACTTGAGCTGCTGGGCGAAGTACCCGCCGAGGTCGTCGGGGACGAGCCCGCGGCTCACGATCTCCGGGACGTAGACCGATCGCCACCCGGCCGCGTGCAGCCGGATGGAGGTCATGAGGTCCTCCGCGAGCCCCACGGCGTGCCCGCGGACGGACGCGAGCGCGGCGCGGCGAAAGGTGCAGTTGGCGCCGATGGCGACCACGCAGCCGAGCCCGTGGAGCCCGAGCTGCATCGGCCCATAGAACCCGTAGGTCTGCTCGGCCGCGCCGCGGGCGATCGGGGAGTCGGCCTGGTTGTAGTAGCCCTGCGAGACCTGCACGAAGCCCACGCGCGGGTCGTCGAAGTGCCCGAGGACCCGGTCGAGGAACTCCGGGAACGCCAGGTGGTCCGGGTCGAGGACCAGGACGAAGTCCTCCGTGGTCCGCGCGAGGGCCGCGTTGATCTTGCCCGCCTTGGCGCCCGGGACGCCGTCCGAGTCGAGCCACACCGCGCCGTGCCGCTCGGCGAGGGCGCGGAAGCGCGGGTCGGCCGTGCCGTCGAGGAGGTAGGTGCGGTGCGGGTAGCGGACGCGGGCGAGCGCCGCGAGGGTCGCCTCGAACATCGCGAGCGGCTCGCCCGGCGCGGCCGTCGTGAAGACCGCGACCGAGAGCCCCGGGGGCGCCGGGCGGTGCTCGACGCGGTCCACCGCGAGGTACCCGATCCAGGCGAGGACGATGCGGCTGATGCCGTACCAGACCGCGATCGACAGCGCGACGAAGGCCGCGAGGTGGGCGACGTGGCGCTCCTGGAACCAGAAGCTCGCGAAGCCGGCGACGCCGACGAGCCCGAAGGCCACGAGCGCCCAGACGATGACGCGATCGACGAGCCGCACGGGCGCGGCCGACGACCACCGGAAGAGCTCCGGCTCAAAGAGGGAGCTCGAGACGAATCGCCGCGTCATGGACGTGGTAGTGGAGGTTCTGGTTGTGGTGGTAGGTGGCGCCCACGCGGGCGCCGCCGAGGTCGAGCGAGGCGCCCGCGCGGAGGTCGACGTGAGCGCTGTCGACGCGCGACGTGACGCCCCAGGCGAGCGCGGTCGGATCGAGCTCGCTCGCCTGCACGGCGACGTCGCCGCTCGCGTCGAAGCGGAGCTTGCCGAGCGAGAGCGCCGCGACGACGATGGGTCCGTGGCGGCGCAGGCCGAGGGGCGTGAAGTACGGCGCGTAGGTCCGCGTCGCGAGGGACCAGCGCGAGCGCGAGGTGTCGGCCCAGGCCGCCCCCCACCCGGCCTTGAGGCCGAGCGCGCCGCGCAGGACCGGCGCCACGGCCCAGCCGCAGGCGAGCACGCCGTCGTTGCCGTCGGAGTACCAGCGCCCCTCGCCGCGGAGCTCTCCGCTCCAGCCGCTCCAGTCGGCGACGGCGAGCGCGCCGCCCGCCGCGGCGACGAAGGCGTGCTCCCGGATCGCCGCGTGGGTGTCGAGGAGCTCGTCGCGGCGCGCCGAGGCGCGGAGCCGCAGCGGCGAGAGCCACCGCCCCTCGATCTCGCCGCTCCCCGACGCCTGCGCGCTGCCGTCCGCCCAGACCCGCCCGAGCCCCGTCGCGCTGACGTCGAGGTCGGCCCGGGCCGGGCGGAACAGGAGCCCCACGAGCCCGCCCACAGCGTGGGCCGGCGTGGCGCGGCCGCGGGTCTCCGCCGTCGCGCCCGGGGCGCTCGGGTACCACAGACCGAGCGCGCGGAGCCGCAGCTGCAGGCTCGCGTTCGGCCAGAACGACAGCCCGGCGCTCTGCGACAAGAGGTCGAGCGGCTGCGTGTCGGCGAGGGCGCGGGTCTCGAGATCGAGGCGCGGGGCCAGCGCCGCGTCGAGCTGGCCGCGCAGGATGCCGGCGTCGCGCGCCGCCTCGCTCCCCGGGGGGATCCGCGCGAGGAGGTCCTCGACCGCCGCGTGATCGGCGACCGCGAGCCGCTCCTGCGCCTCGGCGATGTGGCGCCACTCTCCGGGGAGCTGGGGCGGCGCGGCGCCTGCGGCGCGCGCGAGGGCGGCGGCGGCGACGAAGCAAGAAGCGAAGGCGGCGAGGTGCATGGCAGGGGAGGGGACGGCGCGTCCCGGTCGACCCCAAGGGACCGCCTCCGCCCCGGGACGGCTCACAGGAGCGAACCGAGACGATCCGTGAGCCGTCTCGGACCCCTGCCGGTCCCTTGACGGAGAGCCGTGCCCACCCGCATCGAAGCCGCCCCGCCCCGCAGCGCCGCGCCTCGGCCCGGCGACCTCGCAGCGTCCCGTCGAGGAGGCCGCCGTGCCTAGCGGATCTCGCTCGGCGCTGCCGCACCCCGCGAGCCGCGCCGGCGCCGCGCCGAGCGGCGGGCAGCTCGTCGCGCTGCCGGTGGAGCGCGACGACGCCGAGCTCCTCCGGCGGCTCCAGCGCGGGGACCCCTGGGCGAAGGCGATGCTCTTCGAGCGCTACGGCGCCCTCGTCGAGCGCATCGCGCGCCGCATCCTCGGGACCGAGCGGCACACGACCTTCGCGGACGTCGTGCACGACGCCTTCGTGTCGGCCTACTCGAGCGTCCACCAGGTGAGCGACGCGGCGGCGCTGACGTCGTGGATGAGGTCGGTCGCCGTCCACACGGCGTGCAAGAGCATCCGCCAGCGCAAGGCCCGCAGCTGGCTGAGCTTCCTCTCACCGGAGGACCTCCCCGAGCTCCCGGCGCGCGGCGCCGACGCGGAGCTCCGGGAGGCCCATGATCGGACCTACCGGCTGCTCGAGTCCTTCCCGCTCGACGAGCGCGTGGCCTTCGCGCTGCGCTACATCGAAGGGATGGAGCTCACCGAGGCCGCGGCCGCCGGCGGCGTGTCGCTCGCGACGATCAAGCGGCGGATCGCCCGGGCCGAGGCGCGCTTCGTGAGCGCTGCCCGGCGAGACCCCGTGCTCGCAGCCTGGATCGAGGAGGGCGCGCGATGGACCCCGTGACACGACGCATCGAGGCCCTCGGGGCCGAGGTGGCCCGCACATCCGACGAGCGCGCCAGGCCGGCCGAGACGCTGGCCGCGGCCCGCGCGCGGCTCTTCGCCGCCGAGGTCGAGGCTCGGCCGCGCCGGGCGCGCTACCCGCTCTGGGCCGCGGCCGCCGCGCTGCTGCTCGCGGCGGGGGGCGCCGCGAGCTTCCGCGCGGCCTGGGCGCCCGAGCGCGGGCCCGGGCTCGCCGCCGCGCCGAGCGCGGCCCCCGCGGGCGAGCCGGCGCCGGGCGCGGGCGCGCGGGTCGAGGCGCGCGACGCGCCCGTCGCCTTCACCTTCGCCGAGGGGACCTCCGTGCGGCTCGACGCGGCGTCCGCGCTCCAGGTCCTCGCGACCGACGCGCGCGGCGCGGAGCTGCGCGTGGAGCGGGGCGCCGTGGACTTCCGCGTCGTCCACCGGAGCGACGCGCGCTGGGTCGTCCACGCCGGGCCCTACGCGGTGCGCGTGACCGGGACGCGCTTCGAGGCGGGCTGGGCGCCCGAGGCGCGGCGCTTCACGCTCGCGCTCGCCGAGGGGAGCGTCGAAGTGACGGGCCCGGAGCTCGGGACGGCGCGGCTCTCGGCGGGCGATCGGCTCGATCTCACCGCGCCGAACGAGCCCGCGGCGAGCGACGCGGTCGCTGCCCCCTCGGCAGGCGCGAGCGCCGCGGCGCCGCCCGGGGACGGGGATCGCTCCGCGCGCGCGCCGGCGGCCGGCGGGACAGACGCCGCGCCGCGCTGGCAATCCCTGGCGAGCGCGGGGCGCCACGAGGAGGCGCTCGCGGCGGTCGAGCGGCAGGGGATCGACGCCGTGCTCGCGCGGGCCGCGCCCGACGAGCTCCGGCTGCTCGCCGACGCCGCCCGCTACGCGGGGCGCCCGCACGCGGCGCGCGCCGCGCTGCTCGCCCTGCGCGCGCGGCACGGCGCGCGCGGTGACTCGGCGTTCCTCCTCGGCAAGCTCGCCGCGGATCAGCTCGGCGATTCCGCCGACGCGCTCGCCTGGTTCGACACGTACCTCCGCGAGGCGCCGGGGGGCGCGCTGCGCGAGCAGGCGCTCGGGCGGAGCCTGGAGCTCCAGCAACGGCGGGACCGGGAGGTCGCGCGCCGCGCGGCGCTCCGGTACCTCGCCGAGTACCCCCACGGCGCCTACGCGCCCCTCGCGCGCTCGCTCGCGGATGCGCGCTGAGCGCTACCCCGCGCGCGGCGCGGCCGCCGGTCTCCGCCTCGCCGCGGCGCTCGTGGCGCTGCCGGGCCTCCTCGGCGCGGCGCCGGACGCGGCGGGAGCCCCGGCCAGCGCCAGCGCGCCCGCGCGGGCCACGGTGTCCCTCTCCGGCGACCCGGCGGACGCGACGTTCCAGCGGATCCGCGACGAGCTCCGCGCGCTCGATGTGCACATCACCACGGGTGACCCCGAGGACGCCGACGCGCGCGTCGTCGTCGCCCGCAAGCGCGCGACCATCACCCTCGCCGCGCGGCACGGGGGCGGCGAGCTCGACGTCGCGGTGCGCCGCGGCGAGGGCCCCGAGGTCCTCGCCCTGGCCGCCGTCGAGCTCCTTCGCGCCCGCCTCCTGCACCGCGACGCCTCCCGCCCTCCCTCGACCGGCGTCGCCGCTGCCGGCGGCCACGGTCACCCGCCCTCGGCGTCCAGCCCCGAGGGCGGGTCCGCCGCGCGCCCGGCGGCCTCTGCCGCGACGACCTCTCAGGCGTCTCCCGCTACCCGCGCGCCCGCTTCGAGCTCCACCTCGCCCGCCGATCAACCCTCCTCCCAGCGCGCCGGCGGCGGCGCGCGGCCACGCACGCGCCTCGCCGCCTCGGTCGGCCCCACGCTGCTCGTCGCCTTCGGCGACGTCCCCGCGACGCCGGCGCTCTCGATCGGCGCGTCCGCGATCTTCCGCGGCTGGTACGTCGCGGTGGACGGGACCACGACGCTCGGCGGCACGTCCTGGAGCGTCCCCGGCGGGCGGATCGAGCACGGCGTCTCCTTCGTCGGCGCCGCGGCGGGCGGCGCGCGTTCCTTCGCGAGCGGCCACGGCCTCGCGACGCTCGGGGCGGGCGCGTCCGTGCTGCGCCTCCATTACCAGACGCTCCTCGCGTCGCCGGTGTTCGACGGCGCCTCCGGCGCCGCGTGGGCGGCGGTTCCGCACGTCGAGGCGGCCGTGCGCTGGTATGTGCACGATCACGCGGGCTTTCGCCTCGGCGGCCTTGCCGGCGCCGCGCTTCCAGCCATCGATATCCCGTACCCCGAGCGCAGCGCCGGCAGCCCGGGCTCCGCCGCAGGCGCGACCCGGTACGGCCGCCCGCTCCTCGCCGTCTCGCTCTCCCTGGAGGCGCGCCTCTGACGGATCGAGGTGAGCGCTGGCGACCCGATCTCGTCCCTCGCGGAGGCCGCCACGGGCGGCGATCACAATCCGGTGCACACCCCATTCATGGCGCGGTCCGATGAATATCAATCGTCGAACGCTCGTGAACACGCGCGCGGTTCACTGGCTCCGGCGGCTCGCGAGGCCTGCCAGGCCGGCGGGCGCGCTAAAAGGTGCTGTTGGGTTGGGGTGGATCAGCCTGGCCGCGCGCTCATTCGAGTTGTCGCCTCAGTTCCGGGAGGCGCTCTTGCCACCAGGCGCTCAGCGTGGAGACCGCGTCGGCGGCGCCGCCGGCGAGGGCGGGGTCGGCGTCGATGGGCGCAGCGGCAACGCTGAGGACGCGGTTGAGCTCGGCGTCCACGAAAGACGCGGTGATCTCTTCGTCGAGGATTTGCTGGACGATGGCGAGGTAGTCGGCCTCCCAGTGGCTGAAGAACGCGTCGGTGAAGGAGGTGGTGCCCCCGGGCACGCTGCCGTTGATGATGTTCACCGAGGCCGACATGGTGGTGTCGAGATCCCAGGGGAAGTAGGTGCGCTTCCCGCCGACGGAGTCGTAATGGTAGTAGTTGTTGTCCTTGTAGAGCAGGCCGTCGGTGTTGCCGATGATGGCGTTGACGGCGCCCAGGCGATGCATCTGCGGGATGTCGGCGCGCGTGGGTAGCTGTTCGGCCAGCGTCGCGTCGTCAGGGCTGGCACAGCCGCCCTTCTTCAGGAAACAGTACCATGCCTCGTGGGGGTTCTCGACGCCGTCGCTCTCGTGCGTCTTCAATCCGTCGCCGTCGCCGCCGGACTTCTTGTAGAGCCACCCGTCGTCTTCGCCCAGCCGATCCTGAAGGAAACGTTTGTCGATCTGTTCGACATGCACGTACACCATCGCCGGGCCGCCGTTGACGCTGATCTTGGCCAGCGCGCTGCGGCTGGCCATGACGCCCGCCGCGCGCATCAAGCGCCAGCCGAGATACTCCGCGATCACGTCGCGCGGCGTGGCGTCGTCCTGATTGGAGCCGGAGCTCGTGCCGTTGTCGAACCCCAGCTTCTTCAAGCCGTAGAAGGTCTGCTCGGCGACCGTCGAATTCAGGTCGACCTTGAGGCCCACCTTCGTGGCGCCTCCCGAGCGCTTGCGCTCGATGGCGACTTGCATGGGCGCACCGCCGTTGCAGCTGAATTCCCCGGGGACGGAGAGCGAGAACGTGGTGTCGGCGAGGATGGCGGCGTAATCGTCGGGCGCCATCGTGATGGCGTACTCCAGCATCTGATCGGGATTGAACACGCCGGAGCAGCCGGTGTCCGTGTCCAGCGAGAATGTGCCGCCGCCGCCACCGACGCCCGTGCCGCCACCGACGCCCGTGCCGCCACCGATGCCGCCACCGACGCCCGTGCCGCCACTGCCGGCACCGCTGCCGCCGCCGCCACCGACGCCCGTGCCGGCACCGCTGCCGGTGCCGGCATCGCTGCCGTCGCTGCCGCAACCGACCATGGCGATGCTCGACGTCGCCATCATGATGAAGCCAAGCAATCGATTCATTTCATACACTCCTTCGAACGCATGCGCGGACAGGATCGCGCAGGATCGCGACGCGTCCCGGTCGACCCAAGGGACCGCCTCCGCCCCCGGACGGCTCACAGGAATGAACCGAGACGATCCGTGAGCCGTCTCGGACCCCTGCCGGTCCTTTGACGGAGGGCCGTGCCCACCCGCATCGAAGCCGCCCCGCAGCGCCGCGCCACGGTCCGGCAGCCTTGCGGCGCCCGTGATGAGGCCCGTGAGACCCTACCGAGGTAGACGCCCCGGCCGAGCCTCCGACCGAGGTTGAGGTCCTCAAGAGATCCTCAACGACTGAATCGGTTCAGTTTTTCTGCGCCTCCGTGCTATGGCCGGTCGTGGTTTCACCACGCGGCCTGACGATCGACGCTCCGGGCCGCGCGATCACCCGGCCCGCTCGTGCAGCGGCAAGGAGCCAACATGCGACAATCTTCGTTCTTGAGCCTCGGTTCGTCAGGCACGCTCGCTCTCCTCCTCGCGGCGTTCGGATGCGACTCGTCGGGCGGGACGTCCTCTGGCGCCGGCGGTCAGGGCGCCGGCGGTCAGGGCGCGACGAGCAGCGCGAGCGGCTCCGGCGGCGCCGGCGGTCAGGGCGCGGCGGGCAGCGCGAGCGGCTCCGGCGGCGCGGCGGGCACCGGCGGCGCCGGCGAAGGGGGCGGCGGCGCGGCAGGCACCGGCGGCGCTGGCGGCGCTGGCGAAGGGGGTGGCGGCGCGCCGCCGGCGCCGCTCTGGGACTGGAGCGGCATCGTCGGCACGGGACAGAGCCTCTCGGTCGGCGCGGAGGGCACGCCGCCCCGCACCACCACGCAGCGCTTCCACAACCTCAAGCTGTCCCTCGGGAACGCGAGCGTGCCCCCCTTCGATGCGGCGAGCACGGCCCTCTCCCTGGTGCCGCTCGTCGAGCCGATCCGCGGGTTCGCGACGACCTACCCCAGCGCTTACCCGAAGAACATCTATGGCGAGACGCCGCACACGGCCATGGCCGACCAGATCTCGTCCCTCGCGGAGGCATCCGCCGGCGGCGACCACGTCACGGTGCACACCGTCGTCGGCGAGAGCGGGCAGCCCATGAGCGTCCTCCGGAAGGGCGCCACCCAGACGGCCACGGGCGACACGTCGATGGGCCGCGCCTACGCGGCGACGCTGTTCGAGGCGGAGGCCATCGCGCGCCTCGCCAGGGGTGCCGGCAAGACGTACGGCGTCGGCGCCATCGTGATCACGCACGGCGAGTCCGACGCCGGCAGCGCGACCTACGGGGATGAACTGGTAAAGCTGTGGTCCGACTACAACCAGGATCTCCTCCGGATCACCGGCCAGTCGCGGAGCATCCCCCTGCTCGTGTCCCAGCAGAACTCGGTGCACACCGACGCCGGCACGCGGTCGACGTCGACGCAGGCGCAGTGGCGCGTGGGCGTGGATCACCCGGGCGATATCGTCTGCTCGGGTCCGAAGTACCAGTATCCGTATGCCGACGATCACATCCACCTGAACGCGAACGGCTACCAGCAGCTCGGCGAGAAATTCGGCCAGATCTACTTCGAGAAGGTCGTCCTCGGGAAGGACTGGCAGCCGCTCCAGCCGACGCGCGTCGAGCGCAGCGGCAACGTTGTCACCGTGCACTTCCATGTCCCGGTGCCCCCGCTCGCCTGGGACAGCGCGCTGCCGTCTCCCCACCAGACCGCGTTCACGGAGTGGGCGCAGGGCCGCGGCTTCGAGCTCTGGAGCGGCAACACCCGGATCCCGATCAGCGGCGTGGAGATCTCCGGCGATTCGGTGCAGATCACCGCGCGGAACCTCCCCGCGTCCGGCGTGATGGTCGGCTATGCGATGACGACCGACGGGACGTCGATGGCGGGCGGCACGATCCGCTGGGGTCAGCTGCGCGACTCCGATCCGTTCGTCGGCTCCACGACGGGCAAGGCGCAGCCGAACTACAGCGTGGCGTTCGAGATGAACGTCCCCTGACGGGTGGCTCCAGCGCGGCGTTCCGATCGGAGGGCCTGCGGGCGGCGGTCCGCAGGCGCATCTCCGCGCGCTTGACAAGACAGACCTGTCTGTCTAGAACAGCGTCGTGCGGGACGTCAGACGCCACATCCTCGAGGTCGCGGAGCGCCTCTTCTATGCCGAGGGGTATCGCGCCGTCGGCGTCGATCGCTTGATCGCCGAGGCGGACGTCGCCAAGGCCACCTTTTACCGCCACTTCCCGACGAAGGACGACCTGCTCGTGGCGGTGCTGGACGCGCGCGACGCGCGCTTTCGCGAGTGGCTTGCCGTGCGAGTCGAGGCGCTCGCGGGCGATCCGCGGGACCGGCCGCTCGCGGTCTTCGACGCGCTCGCCGAGCTGTTCGCCGCGGACGACTTTCGCGGCTGCGCGTTCCTCAACACGATGGTCGAGGTCGCGAGCCGGAGCCACCCGGCGCACGAGGCCGCGCAGCGCCACAAGCAGCGGCTCATCGACTATTTCGAGCGGCTCTTGCGCGAGGCCGGCGTGCCTTTGGCCAGCGCGCTGGCGCCGCAGATCCTGCTGCTGATCGACGGCGCGATCGTGACCGCCGTCCGCGAGGGGGGACCGGGCGCCGCCGCGCGCGCGCGGTCCCTCGCCGAGAACCTCATCGCAACAGCGCGGCCAGGAAGGCGACGACGATGAACCGGATCACGGGTGTCCCGAGCAGGTGGAATGGACGTGCCGAGCAGCTCCCGCAGCCCGCCGGGGCCGAGCCCGGCAGAGGCGCGCCCTCGATGGGTCGCCCGCGCAGGCCACGGGCGCCCGCGGGCTCGGTGGTCGCCGCGCTGCTCGCGCTCTCCCTGACGGCCTGTGCCTCGCCCGACCGCGGCGGAGCCAGCGCGCCGCCGGCCGGCGCGGCCGCCGCGACAGCGCCGCCGGCCGGCGAGGCCGCCGCGGCCGAGGCCTCGAGCGGGCGCCTCCAGTGGCGCGGCGGCCCGACGGCGATCCTCGAGCGCGACGGCCTCCGGCTGCTCACCGATCCCGTCCTCGGCCCGCGCGGCCCAGCGGCGTTCGTGCTCCCCAAGCACCCATCGACAGGCGTCGAGAACGCGCCGGTCGCCCGTTATACCGATCCTCCTGCGGAGCCGATCGGGCACCTCGACGTCATCCTCCTCAGCCACAACCATGCTGACCATTTCGACGCCGTCGCGAGGGAGACGCTCCCGAAGGACGTCACCTTCATTCTACCTCCCGACGCGGTCGGCGCGGCGCGCGCCGCCGGATTCACGAAGCTGACGCCACTCGATTGGGACAACGAGGCCGTGCTCCCGACCCGCGCCGGCCGCCTGAGGATCCTCGCCGTCCCGGCGAACCACGCCCACGATGCGGCGCTCGACGCGACGCTCGGCAAGGGCAACGGCTATGTGCTCCGCTGGGAGGGCGCGGCGCCCTATTCGGTCTACTGGACCGGTGATTCGGTCTTCACCGAGCCGATGCGCGCGGTGGCGGCCCGCTTCGCGCCCATCGATCTCTGGCTCCCGCACCTCGGCGCGGTCGGCGTCGATGGCGCGCGCGGCCTCCGCACGATGGACGCGGAGGAGGCGGTCGCCGCCGCCGCGCTGCTCCGCGCCCGCCACGTGATCCCCATCCACCACACAACGTTCGCCCATTACCGCGAGCCCGTGACGGCGTTCACCCAGCGCGCCGCCTCGAAGAACCTGCCCGCGCAGGTCCACGTCCCGACGGACGGCGCGTGGATGCCCCTGCCGCGCTGAGCCTGCCACGGCGCCCCCGCCGCGGCGTTCAGACCAGCCACTTCAGGAGGAAGAGGCCCACGGTGGCGGCGAAGCCGATGATCCAGACAGCGGTCCGGGCAGAGGCCTTGTCGCCGATGTACATGACCAGATAGAGAGCGCGCGCGGCGACGTGGGTGACGGCGAGGATGGCGCTCCAGCGAGCGTCGGCGCCCGCGAGGTGGGCCGTGAAGACGGCGGCGGCGAAGGGCGCAAACCCCTCGAAGGCGTTCTGGTGGGCGGCGAGGGCGCGGCGCCCGACGCCGGTGAGCTTGGCCTGCTGGTCGCGCGGGTTGCGGTTGTCCAGGCCCTCGGGCTGCTGTGCCTGCGCCCTGGCGACGAACAGGCGGGCCACGTAGATCAAGAGAAATGAGATGAAGACGCACGTCAACGGAATGGTCATCGGATCCCTCTCGAGCGCACAGGCTCCTCGGAGCGCGGAGCGACTCTAACGAGCTCCCGCCGCCGGCGCGAGCGCCAAGCGCCGTGGCCGCTCCCACGGCGCCTGCGCCGGAGCGGGCAGGGCCGTCCCGCGGGGCGGCGCGCTCGAGCGACGGGCGCGCGCCGGTGGCAGGCCGGGAGCGGCCGGTCCGCGGTACGGCCCTGGGGAGCTTCGCGTGAAAGGGGTTGCCGGGGATGGGAGATTCGAGGAAGGTTCGTTCAGGTGCACCTTGAGCGAAGATCCTGTCGTGTCGCGCCCGCCGCTGCCGCCCTTCACCGCAGAGACCGCCGCCCGGAAAGCGCGGCTGGCGGAGGACGCCTGGAACAGTCGGGATCCCGCGCGCGTGGCTCAGGCCTACACGGTCGATAGCCGCTGGCGGAACCGGGCCGAGTTCTTCGAGGGGCGGGCGGCGATCGAGGCGTTTCTGCACCGCAAATGGCAGCGGGAGCTGGACTACCGCCTGATCAAGGAGGTCTGGGCGTTCACCGGGGACCGGATCGCGGTGCGCTTCGCCTATGAATGGCACGACGACAGCGGCAACTGGTACCGGTCCCATGGCAACGAGCAGTGGGAGTTCGATGCGCAGGGGCTGATGCGGAGGCGCGAGGCGAGCATCAATGACGTGCGGATCGCGGCGGAGGAGCGGAAGTTCCACTGGCCGCTCGGGCGGCGACCCGACGAGCATCCGGGGCTGAGCGAGCTCAGCTTGTAGTTGTGGCGGCTGTCACCGCGCCGGCCCGAGACTGCTTCTGCGGTGGGTCTCGCCACTTGAATGCTCCGGTGATGGGCTGTTGACACGGTCGCCGTGCCCCCGATAGATTCCCCGGCGTCGAGGGCGTTCGGTAGACCGGGAGGCCTTCGCGATCCTGGTCGACGGCGTGTCCTTGGGTGGGTGAACGACGCAGGATGCCGAGCGAGCTCATGTCCAGCTCTCCAGACAAACCCGAGATCGCCACGGCCTACGATCGCTGGGCCGCGACGTACGATGACGATTTCAACCGGACCCGCGAGCTGGCGGCGGAGGTCCTCCGGCAACGCGGCCTGGCGCTGGCTGGCCGGGACGTGCTCGAGATCGGCTGCGGCACCGGGCGGAACACGCAGTGGCTCGACGAGCAGGCGAGGGGCGTCCTCGCGCTGGATTTCTCCGAGGGGATGTTGCGTCGCGCGAGGGACCGCGTGTCTTCTCCTCGCGTCCGGTTCGTGCAGCACGACATCCGCGATTCCTGGCCCCTTGCGGAGGGCTCGTCGGACGTCGTGATTGCCATGCTCGTGCTGGAGCACATCGAGGACATCGACGCGGTCTTCGCCGAGGCTGCCCGCGTCTTGCGCGCGGGAGGAGAGCTCTTCCTGTGCGAGCTGCACCCCGTGCGACAGATGCGCGGGGGCCAGGCCAATTTCGTCAACCCGGAGACGGGCCAGCCCGAGCGCGTGACCGCGTTCCTGCATGACGTGTCACAGTACGTGAACGGCGGCCTGGGGGCCGGGTTCGAGCTCGTTCACCTGGGCGAGTGGCGCGACGCGGAGGCCGCCAGGAGCGACCCGCCGCGGCTCCTGTCCGTGCAGCTCAGGCGCACGGCGCGCCTTCCGCCTGGGGCTTGAGCAACGTCCTGCCGACCTCGCCGCGCGCGGCGGCGCTTCGCCGTTCGGGTGACGTGGGTCGGGCCATCGGTCTAGGATGGTCTCCATGAAGCTCTCGTCACGCCGGCGTCGCCGCGTGCTCGCGTCCTCATTCGTTGTCACGGTGGCCGGCGGCGCAGCGGCTTGTGGCACGTCTCAGCCGCAGCCCGATCCGCCGGACCTGATCGCCAACCCGCCGCGCCTGGAGCTCATGCAGACGTCTTCGTCTGGCGTGGGGGATGCGGCCACGTCCAGCGGCGCCGGGACGACGGAGACGCAGGACGCGGCGGCACCGGAGGCGTCGCAGAACGCCGGGGCGACGGCGGCGCAGGGCGAGGAGGAGCCGCTTCCGCAGCCCGCGCAGGGAGGGAAGGTGATCCGGGGCCCGGACGGCACGTGCAGGCAGTTTTTCCCGAACACCTGCCCGCCGCCTCAGCCCTCTCGCGACGGAGGCCCTCCCGTGGTCGTCATGTGCAACCCACCGCCGCCCCAGCGGGTCGCGTGTCCGCCGGAAGGCAGCCCGCCCTGACCGCGGGGCTGCCCTCCGGAGCGGACGATACGACTCCCGCAGATCCCGCCGTCCTCGATCGCGCTCTTGCGCTCTACGGGCTCGATCCGGCGACCTGCAGGCACATCGGCGGCTTCGAGAGCCAGGTGTTCGAGGCGCGGCGGCGCGACGGTACCTTCGTCCTGAAGCTCGGGGATCCCGGGCGCAGGTCCGTGGACGCGGTCGAGGCGGAGTGCGAATGGCTGGAGTACCTGACAGCGAATGGCGTCCGCGCCGCCCCGGCGATCCGGGCCGCCGACGGCCGCTACGCGGCGTTGCTCGGCGGGCCCGGCCAGGCCGTCAGCGTGCGCGCGTACGCGAAGGCGCCAGGCGCTCCGCTCTCTGCCGGCGATCTGACGCCGGACGTGGCGACCGCCTGGGGGCGGCTCCTCGGGCGGCTGCACGCCGCGACCAAGGTGTATGTTCCTCCGTCGGCGAGGCGGCGTCATGCGTGGCATGAGGACGGCGACTTCACCAGCGCGCGGGAGCTCTTGCCGGAGGACGAGCGCGACCCGATCGGCGGTCGGCTGGAGCGGCTCATCGCGGAGCTCCGGGCCTTGCCGACGGACCGCGACGCCTTCGGCCTGGTGCACACCGACGCCCACTTCGGGAACGTGCTCAAGGACGGCGGCGCGCTGACGTTGATCGATTTCGACGACTGCGCCTACGAGTGGTTCGCGAGCGATCTCGGGATCGTCCTCTTCTATGTCGCGATCGACCCGCTCGGCCCCGGGCGGCCGCCCGAGCTCCTCCGGAGGTTCCGCGACAGGTTCCTGGACGGCTACGCCCGGGAGCACGCGCTCTCCGCGCGGTGGCTGTCGGAGATGGACAGGTTCATGAAATTGCGCGAGCTCGTGCTCTACACGGCGATCCGCCGGGTCAGCCGGCGCGAGGTGCCGGACGCCTGGTGTCGCGCTTATCTGGAGCGCCACAGGTCGCGCATCCTCGGCGATCAGCCGGCGTGGCCGGAGCCCGGTTGAGAGCGCGTCGCTCAGCAGCCCTGTCGAGCTAACCCACCGCCCGAGGCGGCCGCGGCGCGAGCATCGGGTGCAGATCGGCGAGCCCGAGCCGCGCGCGCCCCGCGAACTCGTAGGCGTCGTCGGTCGCGGCGATGTGCTGCGTCGCCGCGTGGATGTCCCGGAAGCACCGCTGCAGCGGGCTCGCCGCGTAGAGCGCGCCCCCGCCGCCGGCCCGGTAGGCGAAGCCCGTGACCTCCGCGGCGACGTCGGTCACATACGTCTGGACGAGCCGGATCGCCGCCCAGTCCTCGATCGAGAGCGCCTCTCCAGCGCGCGCCTGGTCCCACATCCGCCCGAGCACGTCGAACGCATAGGCCCGCGCCGCCGCGAGCTTCGCCTCCGCGCGCCCGAGGTCCATGTGGAAGGCCGCGTGGCTGCCCAGCGCGAGCTGCGGCCACGCCTTCACGCGGCGCGGGGCGACCGCGGCGATCTCGTCGAGCGCGCGCCGCCCGACGCCGAGCGCGAAGCCGACGTGACCGGCCGCGAGCAGGGCAAGCAACGGCAGCGAGTACAGCGCGCCGCCGCGCCGCTGAGGCGCCGCGGGGAAGGGGCACGCCCGCGCCTCGGGCACGAGCGCGCCCTCGATCCGGTAGTGGTCGCTCCCCGTGCCGCGCAGGCCGGCCACGTCCCACGTGTCCTCGATCACCACCTGCTCGCGCGGGACAGCGAGGCTGATCATCTCGGGCGGCCCCGCCGGAGGGGCCGCGCCCTCCGGGGCCACGATGGCGCAGGTGAACACCCACGACGCGTGCCGCACGCCGCTGCCGAAGGCCCAGCGGCCCTCGAGTACGTACCCCCCGGAGACGCGCCGCGCGAGGCCGGTCGGGATCTGGAGCCCCGCGAACGTCGGGAACGGCCCTGCGAACACCTGGCGGGCCCCCTCGTCCGGCAGGGTGCCCCCGGCGAGGGCGGCGAGCAGCGCGCTGATCATCAGCGACCACCCCGCCGACGCGTCCGCGCGCGCCATCGCCTCGAAGACCTCGACCTGCGTCAGCGGGTCGCTCTCGACGCCGCCGAGCGCGCGCGGCGCGGCCATCGCGAGCAGGCCGCTCGATTGCAGGGCGTCGACGACCGCGGGCGCGAGCGTGCGCAGCCGCTCGGACGCCTCGGCGTGGGCGGTGGCGACGCCGCGGACACGCTCCACGGCGGCAAGGAGGCGTTCGCGCTCGGGGGATCGACGGGGCTCGGACATACGGGGCTCCTTTCCTGGATCAGGTGCAGCGCGCCGGCCACCGGCCGCCCGCGCGCCCGATGATGACACTGACAACATGGGGAAAGTTTCCGATGCCTACATTTTCTTCGCGACGACAGGCAGCTCCCGAGCTCGCGGCCCTGCATCCGCGATCCCGGGCCACGCGGCTCGGTGGGACCGCGGCCTTCGTGGTATCGTGCGCCTGCGCTGTGGCTTCCCCCGCAAGGCGCCGCCGTCCGAGCGCGCGCACCTCACCCGCAACCGCGCCGCGCCCTTCACCCGCGCCCGCGCCGCGCCCCGTCGACCGGCCCTACCACCATGGCGACCTCCGGCGCGCCGTGCTGGAGGAGGCGCTCTCGCTGATCGAGGAGCAAGGGAACGCGAGCTTCACGCTGCGCGAGGTCGCGCGGCGCATCGGCGTCTCGCACGCCGCGCCTTACCGCCACTTCTCGGACAAGCGCGCCTTGATGACCGAGCTCGCCGTCCAGGCGAGCGCGGCGCTCGGCGCGCGGATCTCGGCCGCCCTCGAGGGCGCCGGGGGCGACCTCCGGGCGCGGTTCCTGGCCGCGGGTTTCGCCTACGTCGCCTTCGCGCTGGAGCACCCCGCGCCCTTCCACGTGATGTACTCCGGCGAGGTGGACGTGGACGACCCGCGGGTCGCGGCGGCCACCTCGCACAACCTGGGGGTGCTCCTCGGGTTCATCGAGGAGGCGCAGCGCGCCGGCGCGTTCCCGCCCGGCGATCCGTGGGCGCTCGCGGTCCCGATCTGGGCGATGCACCACGGCCTCGCCACCCTCGCGGCGTCGGGGGCCCTCTCCAAGGCCGGGCCGGCGGCGCTCCGGAACCTGGTCGACGACGCCCACGCGCGCCTGCTCGACGGGCTGCTCCTCGCCACGCCGGGGCCGTCGCGCGCCTGACGCCCGCGACGGATTTCCGTGCGCCTCCGCCCCGGCTACGCTCGCGCCCGTCATGCGTGCTACCGCCGCGCTCGCGCTGTCCGCCTTCCTCGTCGCCGTCTCGTCCTCGCCGGCCGCTGCCGCCGACCCGTCCCCCGAGCTCACGTACCGGCCCGAGATCGATCTGCCCATCACCGTCGTCGGCGGCGCCGCATGGATCGCGTCCGAGCTCGCGAAGAAGGGCCTCGCCCCCGAATCGTGCCGCTGGTGCACGGCCAACGCCCTCGACACGTCGATCCGCGACGCGCTGGTCTGGAGGCGCAACCCGAACACCGCTCATGATCTCAGCAACGTGACGGTCCTCGGCGTCGCGCCCGCAGCCGCGCTGGGCCTCACGGCGCTCGCCGCGTGGTACGACGGCCGCTCCGACAACATCGCCGCCGATCTCGTGATCGTCACCGAAGCGATGGTGGTGGCGATGAACATGAACCAGATCACCAAGTACATCGCCGGCCGCCAGCGGCCCTATGCCCACCACGACAACCCGGATGTGCTCCGCGCGGGCGAGGGCCCCTCGGGTCCGCTCCCGCACGACGACGATCTCTCGTTCTTCTCAGGCCACTCCACGGCCGTCTTCTCGCTCGCCGCCGCGAGCGGCACCGTGGCGTCGATGCGCGGCTATCGCGCGGCGCCGTGGGTATGGGCGAACGGAATGGCGATCGCCGCGCTCTCCGGCTACCTGCGCATCGCCGGCGATCGCCATTACTTCACCGATGTGCTCACGGGCGCCGTATTCGGCGCCGCCTCCGGCGTGCTGATCCCGGCTCTGTTTCATGCCCCGCGCGCGGGCGTTGCCGGGCCTGTCTCGCCGCGTTTTCGCCTCTCCCTCGCGCCGGCGGGCGGCGGCGCGGGCGTGGGCCTCGCCGGCGCCTTCTGAGCCGGATAGCGCGATTTCGGCCATCGGCAAGCGGCAGCGCTGCTTTCGGACGGCCTAAGTAAGCAGTGTTGACAAACCGATAGTTCATTTTTACAATACGCCTGTCAGCTAGGAATGCTGGTGCTCGGGCCGTCGTTGCTGGAGCGCTAGCTCATTACGTCGAATACGCCGTGCCGCTCTGGCGGCCATGGCGACGGCGAGCTGCGGTCCCGCGATGGGCACGCGCGCTTTCGCGCGCGCGTCTCGGCGGGGTTCCGCCAGCTCGGCCCCATGAAGGAGTCGACGACATGCATGTCGTTCACCATTCGTCACACACCCGGTGGATCGCGGGAGGCCTCGCCGCCCCGCTCCTCGCCCTCCTCGCAGGTTGCAGCGATCAAGCGCTCGGGGCGCCCGTGCCGGCGCCCGGCGCCGATCTGCCGCCTCGGTCCGCGCCCGGCGTGGGCCGGGAGCTGCCCCAGGGGAGCGCCGGTCAGGGCGAGCCCACGCTTCGGCCCGCCGCGACGGCGGCCGCGCTGCTGGAGCGCGACGAGCTGCTCCGGGAGGCCGGGCGGCTCGCGGAGATCAGGGCGGTGCTCGCGCGATCGCCGGAGGCGCCGCTCGCCCTGCTCGACGAGCACCGGGCCGAGTTCCCGGAGGGGCGCCTCGCGGCCGACCGGGAGATCGTCGCGATCGACGCGCTGCTGCGCAGCGGGCGCGCCGGCCAGGCGCGCGCCCGCGCCGGGGAATTCCTCTCGCATTTCCCGGCGAGCCCCCACGCGGACCGGGTCCGCCGCCTGACCGGCGCCGCGCCATGAGACGATTCGACACCGCCGCACGGCGCCGCCGTGGCGCCGGACGGGCATCGATGGAGGCTCGCGGCCGCAAAGGCGGTTGAGCCTGGGCCCCGGCGCCCGCGGGGGCCTCAGCCCGCGGGCGCCGGCTCGGCCGGCTCGGATTCCGGGGGCGCCATCCCGTCGACCACGACCGGATCGCTCTGCTCGACCAGGTGCGGCTTGCCCCACGTGTCGATGAAATGCCCCGACCGCTTCGCCTTGGTCTCCAGGTAGAAGCGGTTGTGATCGTTCGGCGGTATCACGTGCGGGATGCGCCCGGCCACGGAGACTCCGTATTGTGTCAGCTGCTGGACCTTGTTGGGGTTGTTCGTGATGAGCTCGATCGATCTCACGTTCAGGCTGCGCAGCATGTGCGCCGCGACGGCGTAGTCGCGCTCATCGTCCCTGAAGCCGAGCGCCAGGTTGGCCTCGACCGTGTCGAGCCCCTGGTCCTGCAGCGCGTAGGCCCGGATCTTGTTGATGAGCCCGATCCCTCGGCCCTCCTGGCGCAGATAGAGCAGGATGCCCCGATCCATGCTCTGGATCTTCTTCAACCCTTCGAGGAGCTGATCGCGGCAGTCGCAGCGCAGCGAGCCCATGACGTCGCCTGTCACGCACTCGGAGTGCAGCCGCGTCGGTACGTTCGAGGCGCCGATGACGTCGCCGTGCACCATCGCGATGTGCTCCTTGGCGTCTCGGTTGTTCCAGAACGCCACGACGCGGAAGTGGCCGGCGCGCGTCGGCAGCTCGGCGACGCCGACCACCCGCACGCAGACGTTCGCGTGGCCAACCCCATCGCAGTCGTGCTCTCGATCGCGGGCGACGAGCCCCAGGAGCGCATTCATCGAGTCGGTCATGTCCTGCCTCCGCGAGGAGCCGCCTCGCGAGCCGATCCGTCGTGGGTAAAGGCGCGCACGTCTTACCAGAACACGACGGCCAGGCAACGCTCTGCAGCCGCGCGGGGCGGCCCCCCGCCGGAGGAGGCCTGTCGACACGGCACCACGGCGCGTTCGTCCCGCCGATACCGGCCCTCGCCCGGCGCGGAGCCGTCGCCGTCGTCACGCGCCGGAGCGAAGCGGCGGGCTCAGCGGTTCAGGCGTCATTCGGGCTGCCCTCGGTGGGCCGCGCCGGCCGCGGCCACCTCGGGCAGCGACCCTGACCGCCCCGCGCGAAGCACGCGCAGGATCAAGCGAGGATCCAGGAGCGCCTCCGGCCCGTCGAGCATGTGCAACGCGCGCACGAAGCGCACATAGACCTCGCGATCGACCTGCGCGGCCCGGTGCAGCATCGCGGTGTACCAGCGCATGATCGGCTGGAGGAACGGCCGCCGGCCCCGGGTCTCGGGATAGGCGAGATCTTCCCCCGTGGACATCCGCCACGGCAGGTCGACCGCCCTCGCCGCGGCCGCGTGGTAGCGGCGGGTGAGGCCCGCGATCGCGCCGCGCCCCGCGCGGCGGCGGTGCTCCTTGAGCGCGGCGTCGAGCGCCAGCGCCTGGAGGCAGGCCGACGTCATCCCCTGGCCGTAAACGGGGTTGAAGCTGGCGAGCGCGTCGCCCAGCACGGCGAGCCCCTCGGGCATCCGCGCCATCCGCTCGTAGTGCCGCCGGAGGTGCGCCGGGAACTTGGAGACGGCGACGTCCGTCACCGGCTCGGCCCCGAGCAGCGCCCGGTAGAGCGCGTCGTTGGGCAGGCCCCGGGCGAACTCCAGGAAGCCCTCGGGATCGGCGGGCGGGTGATCGCCGAACAGGCCCGCCAGCACCACGATCCAGCGCCCGCCCTCGATCGGCGCGATGCAGCCGAACCGCCGGCTGTCGGACGGCGAGCCGAGGACGTACAGCGACTTCCACGGGAGCTCTGCCGGATCCCGCGGCCGGTACTGCCGGCTGGCGTACCCCACCCGGACCTGGATGGTCGACTCGTCGGGCCGCCGGTAGCCGAGCGCCTCGAGCCACGCCGGCGCGCGCGAGCCGCGCCCGCTGGCGTCCACCACGAGCTCCGCCGGCAGCCGCTCGATCTGGCCGCCCTCGTCGCGTTGCCGGAGCACGACGCCCGTGATCCGGGAGCGATCGCGAGACGCCGAGAGCTCCACCACCTCGCGCTGATCCAGGCGCCGCACTCTCGGCAGCGCGAACGCGCGGCGGCGCACGTGCGCCTCGAGCAGCGGACGGGTCATGCACACGGTCCGCACCCCCGTCTCGAAGCGCGGCTTCCAGGCGCCGTGGTGGTGCCACGCCAGGCCGAGCCCGAAGTCGTACGCGATGGCTCCGTCCTGGAGCAAATCCCCGGTGAAGCCGGGGAACAGGTCGTTCAGGATCCGCTCTCCCTGGGCGAGCAGCCCGTGGAGCTGGCGAGCCTGGGGCACCCCCTTGCGGGCCTCGCGGAGGTCATCCGGGATGGCGTCGCGCTCGACGACGGCCACCTCGCCGAAATGGTCGGCGAGCACGCGGGCTGCCACCAGGCCCGCGATGCTCCCACCGATCACCACCGCCCTGCGGCCGGCGAACGGGCGATTGGAGCGGATGTCCTCCTGGGTGCAAGGCTTCATGGAGCCGCCAGGATTGCAATCCTCGGGCCGCCCCCGAGGACCGCAAGGCCGGCGCAATGCTCGCTTCGTGATGAGGCGCTCAACCCGCATTGCGCGCGCCGCGCACACCGCGCGCGACCCGCGCGACGTGCCAGCGCCCGACTGAGCAGCTGCGCAACTACGCAACTCCACGCGCTCCGTCGAGATGAAAGCGGCGATCACTCCTGCGCTCTTCGTCGCCATCGAAGATGGACCTCCGGCGCGACAGGCCAGGAGAGGCCGTATCGAGGCGCCGCCGCGCGCCGGCGGGTGGCCGCTCCGCGGTGGGTGTGAGAGAGAGCACCGCTCACGATCCGGTCCTCGCGTCTCGTGAGAGACGCTCGACGTGCGTTGCAATGCCGCGCGCCCGGAAACGCGCGACGTGACCCGTCGTCCCGCGATGGGCGCCGGGCTACTTCTTGCGGCAGCCGCAGTCGGACGTCGGCGCTTGCGGCGCCGCAGGCCGCTGGCACGTGGTCACGAGGGTGCTCAGGACAGCGAGGAGGATCGCTACGCGGAGCCGCATGCCGGCGATCCTCCCCCGCGCGCCGGGCGGCGTCAATCCGGGGCGTGGGCTCAGCCGAGCGGCATCTCCAGCGACACCTCGTCGAGCCCCACGCCGAGGAAGCGGCGCGGGCGCACCGTGACCGCGATCTGCGCGCCGCCCTCGCCGCGGCCCGCCTTGACGGTGAGCTCGACGCTGGCGGGCGGCGCGCCCTCGAACAGCGCCCAGAGGGCGCCCTCGACGACCGGCTGGACCTCCGCCGGGTCGCTGTCCGGGGGCAGCTTCGAGCAGAGCGCGCGCAGGAACTGGACGACGCGCGCGACGAAGAGCTGATCGACGAGCGAGACGCGCTCGAGGCGCTCGTCCGGCTCGGCCGTCGGGCTGTCGTACGTGAGCTTCTCGGGCGGGACGTAGGCCGTCGGCGCGGCGAGGACGTACACCGCGTCGCTGTTCGGGGCCGACGCGAGCAGGAGCACGCCGCTCTTCGAGAGCTCGCGCTGGGTGTCCGTGGACACGAACGCCTCGGTCGGGATCGCGACGCCCTCGTCGCCCTCGTACGCGCCCTTGACCTCGTGCACCGGCAGGTCCCCGAGCGTGCCGCCGCCCTTCGCGCCCGCGATGCGGCAGGGCCACGCCGTCTCGCGGAAGCTCCCCGCGATCAGCGCGCCGACGACGTACGCCGGCGAGATCCAGACGCGGCCGCCCTCATCGCCGGGCTGCTCGGCGATCGCCGCTTCCCGGATCCGGGAGGTCGACCGGTCGTACGGCGTCCGGCCGAGCACGCGGTTCATCGCGATCGCGACCCACCGCGCGCCGTGCCGCGCTGCAGCCGAGCGCCACGGCGCGCGGTGCGGCGCCCGGAACAGCGCGGCCTTGTTGTCGAGCCGCTCGACGCCGCCGAGATCGTCGACCCCGAGCAGGCGCGCGTCGCCGTTCACCACGGCGGGGAGCGCGTGCGCCTCGGCGACGCGCGCGATCTCCTCGAGCCGCGCGAGCGACGCGGCGCTGCCGTCGATCGCGACGTCCACGATGGCGACCGACGCCGGCGGCTCGGAGCTCGCCGTCTGCGCGAGCACCCGCGCGAGCGCGCCGGCGGCCTCGTCCGGGCGCGCGCTGACGACGTCGAACCGGACGCCCTCCGCCGCCTTCGCGCGCTCCACGAGCAGGCTCAGCCCGCGCCACGCCTCCTCGAGGCGCCGCACCTCGGGGTGCTGCAGGATCGCGCCGAGCTGCGCGCCGATCGCGCGCTCGATCTGCGCGATCGCCTCCGCTGGCCGAGCGGGCTGGCCCGCGCGCGGGCGGGCGCTCGCCGCCACGGTCGCGATGAGCTCCGAGAACCGCCCTGCCTCCGCCGGCTTCTGATCGAGGCTGCCCGGCGTCGCGGGTGGGGGCGCCGGCTCGGCGCCCTCGCCCCCGCCGAGGTCGACCATCGAGAGCAGCGCGTCCACGTCCGAGCCGGGCGCGGGCGCGGGCGCGGGCGCCGGCGCCCGCGCCGCGGGCCGCTCCGCGGCGGGCGCGGAGCGGTCGGGCGAGGCGTCCCGGCGCTCCGGGACGAGGCCCAGGATGTCGCGCACCAGCGGGGAGCCGCCCCAGAGCCGATCGAGCTCGGCGCGCGCCTGGTCGAGCGTGGCCGAGCCGTCGCGCAGCCGATCCAGGACCCGGCGGCCGTCGAGCAGCGAGCGCAGCAGCGGCACCTCGGCGCACAGCGCGTCGGGCCGGAAGCTCTTCAGCCCGGCGGGCGCGAGGTCGACGCGCACCGCCCGGCCCGCCGCGAGCACGCTCGGCACCTCGATCGCGAGCCGTGGCCGGAGCATCGTGAAGAGGTTATCGAAGCGGCTCGCGTCGACGCGGATCGCGCCCGCGGGCGGGCTCGCGCCGGCGTTGTGCGGATCGCGCGGGGTGAGATCGGCGACGACCAGCACGCGCAGCGGAAGCAGCGGCCCCCGCTCCACGGCGCCCCCGTCCTCGCCCACGTGGAACCTGAACTCGTCGCCCAGAACGCCCTTTTCCGTCATGGCCAGCGCAGCATAGGCGTCACCACTCGGCGCGAGAAGCGCTAAGCTCCGCGCGCATGAAGACGGAAGGCGGTCCGCCCTTGAACTTGAACCCTGAACCTCACGCCGCCAGCGATCGCAGGCGCCTCCGCGGGGGCGCCCCGATCCAGATCGGGCTCCTGGGCTGCGGGACGGTCGGCGGCGGCGTCCTGCGCCTCCTGGCCGAGAACTCCGGCTACCTGGCGGAGCGCGCGGGCGTCCCCCTCGTCGTGAAGCGCGTGGTCGTGCGCGACCTCGAGAAGGAGCGCGTCGCCGCCCTGGATCGCGGCGTGCTCACCACGAACCCCGAGGAGGTCGTCGACGACCCCGCGATCGACGTCGTCGTCGAGGTGATGGGCGGCGAGACGCCCGCGCGCGCGCTGATCGAGCGCGCCATCGACCGCGGCAAGGGCGTGGTCACCGCGAACAAGCTGCTGCTCGCCGCCCACGGCCCCGCGCTCCTCGCGCGGGCCTCGGCGCGGCAGGTCGACCTCGCGTTCGAGGGGGCGGTCGGCGGCGGCATCCCGATCATCCGGACGCTCCGGGACGCGTTCGCGAGCGACTGGGTCGAGCGCGTCACCGCGATCCTGAACGGCACCTGCAACTACATCCTCACGCGCATGCGCGACACGGGCGCGTCGTTCGACGCCGCGCTGCGCGAGGCGCAGGCGCTCGGCTACGCCGAGGCCGACCCGTCGCTCGACGTCGACGGCCACGACGCCGCGCACAAGCTCATCGTCCTGGCGATGCTCGCCTTCGGGGCGCAGGTCGACAGCGCCGACGTGCACACCTCCGGGATCCGGAGCATCGAGGAGGCCGATCACCGCTACGCCGATCGGTTCGGCTACACCATCAAGCACCTGGCGATCGGCCGCGACCTCGGCGATTCCATCGAGCTGCGCGTGCACCCCACGCTGATCCCGAAGCAGAGCGTGCTCGCCAACGTCTCCGGCGTGCTCAACGCCGTGCTGCTCGAGGGGCGCGCCGTCGGCCCGTCGCTCGTCTACGGCCGCGGCGCCGGCGACCTGCCCACCGCGGTCAGCGTCGTCTCCGACATCCTCGACGTCGCGCGCTCGATCGCGTCGGGCGTCGCGGGCATGCAGGGCCGCGGCATGTCGATCAAGCCCCGCGCGGTCCGCCCGCTCGGCGAGATCGTCTCCCGGTACTACCTGCGCTTCGCGGTCGAGGACCGGCCCGGCGTCATGGGGCGCCTCGCCGGCACGCTCGGCGACGCGGGCGTCAGCATCGAGCAGATCGTGCAGCAGGGGCCGACGAGCTCGGGCGCGGCGCCCGCGGGCGGGGCGGCCGCTCGCCAGCCCGCGGTGGACGTCGTGCTCATCACGCACGACGCGCGGGAGGGGCTCGTGCGGAACGCGCTCGACGCGATCGCGCGCGAGCAGTTCCTCCGCGAGCCGGTGCACCTGTTCCGCATCGAGGAGCCGTGACGTCCCACGGCGACGCGCCGCTCGGCGTGTTCGACTCGGGCCTCGGCGGCCTCACGGTCGTGCGCGCGCTGCGCAGGCGCTGCCCGGCGGAGGACATCGTCTACCTGGGTGACACGGCGCGGGTCCCGTACGGCACGCGGTCGCCGGAGACGGTCGTCCGCTACGCGCTCGGCTGCGCGCGCGTGCTCATCGGCCGCGGCGTCAAGGCGATCGTGGTCGCGTGCAACACGGTGAGCGCCGTCGCGATCGACATGCTCCGGGTCGAGCTGGATCTGCCCGTCCTCGGGGTCATCCTGCCCGGCGCCCGCGCCGCCGTCGCCGCGTCGCGCGGCGCGACGATCGGCGTGCTCGGGACGGCCGGGACCATCGCGTCCGGCGCCTATCCCCGCGCCGTGGCGTCGCTCAGCACCCGCACCGAGGTCGCCGGCCAGGCGGCCCCGCTGCTCGTCTCGCTGGCGGAGGAAGGGTGGCTCGAGGGCGAGGTCCCGCGGCTCGTCGCGCGGCGGTACCTGGAGCCGCTCATCGGCGCGGGCGCCCGCTCGATCGTGCTCGGGTGCACGCACTTCCCGCTCCTCCGCGCCGCGATCGAGGCCGAGACGGCGTCGCTCGCCGGCGGCCCCCTGCCGATCGTGGACAGCGCCTCGGCGACCGCCGAGGAGGTGGCCTCGTTCCTCGCCGAGCGGGGGCTCGCGACCTCCCGGAGCACGCCGGGCGGCCTCTCGCTCCTCGTCACGGATCTACCGAAGAGCTTCGCCACCGTGGCGGCCAGGTTCCTCGGGGAGCCGGTCGTCGCGGACGGCGCCGTCCGCTCCTCGACCCAGGCTGGCGCCGCTGTCCGCTCTCCGACCCAGGTTGGCGGAGACGCCGCTGGCCGTTCTTCCCCTTTTTCCGCCCAAGGCGTCGACGTGGAGCAGATCGACCTGTAATACGCAGCAAGCTTCGCCCGGGGCTCCGGGCGCGGAGGAGGTTTTCCACACGATGACGCAGCTCAGGTGGCTTTCGGCCGGCGAGTCGCACGGGCCGGAGCTCGTGGCGACCGTCGAGGGTATTCCGGCGGGCATGCCGCTCCTCGCGGAGGACATCGACGAGGATCTGGCGCGTCGCCAGCGCGGCTACGGGCGCGGCGGGCGGATGAAGATCGAGACCGATCGCGTCCGCCTCGTCGCCGGCGTGCGCGGCGGCGAGACGCTCGGCGGCCCCATCGCCATGGTGATCGAGAACCGCGATCACGCGAGCTGGGCCGGGCGGATGGGCCCCGAGCCGTTCCCCGAGCCGCCCGAGGCGCTGACCCGCCCGCGCCCTGGCCACGCGGATCTGGCCGGCGGCCTGAAGTACGCCAGGCGGGACCTGCGCGACGTGCTCGAGCGGGCGAGCGCGCGCGAGACCGCGGCGCGTGTCGCGGTGGGCGGCGTTTGCCGCAAGCTCCTCCGGTCCGTCGGCGTCGAGGTCTTCGCCCACGTCCTGTCGATCGGCCCGGTGGCGTCGCCGACCTCCGCCGCCTCGGGCGGGGGTGAGCTCCCGCTCACCGAGCTCCGGGAGCGCGCCCGCGCCTCGGATCTCGCGTGCGTCGACGCCGTTGCCGCGCAGGCGATGCGCGACGCCATCCGCGAGGCCGCGCACCGGGGCGACACGCTCGGCGGCGTCTTCGAGGTGATCGCCACGGGCCTGCCGCCCGGGCTCGGGAGCCACGTGCAGTGGGACCGCAAGCTCGACGGACGGCTCGCGCAGGCGCTGATGAGCATCCAGGCGATCAAGGGCGTCGAGATCGGCATCGGCTTCGAGGCCGCGCGCATCTCGGGCTCCGAGGTGCACGACCCCATCGCCTACGATCAGGGGGCGCACGCGTTCACCCGCCCGTCGAACCGCGCCGGCGGCCTCGAGGGCGGCATCACGAACGGCATGCCGCTCATCTGCCGCGCCGCCATGAAGCCGATCGCGACGCTCAAGCGCGCGCTCCCGTCGGTCGACGTGCGCACCAAGGAGCAGTTCGACGCCGCCTTCGAGCGCAGCGACGTCTGCGCCGTCGCGGCCGCCTCGGTCGTCGGCGAGGCGATGGTGGCGATCACGCTCGCCGCCGCCCTGCTCGAGAAATTCGGCGGCGACAGCCTCACGGAGCTCTCGCGCAACGTCGACAGCTACCTCCAGCAGGTCCGCTCTTACTGAAGGCCATGGAACTCCCTTCCGACGCACCTCCGCTCCTGCTCACCGGCTTCATGGGGGCAGGCAAGTCCACCGTGGGCCGCATCGCCGCCGCGCGCACGGGGCTCCCGTTCCTCGATCTCGACGACGCCATCGTGGAGGAGGCCGGCGAGAGCGTCCCGTCGCTCTTCGCCACGCGCGGCGAGGCTGGCTTCCGCGCGCTGGAGGCGGCGACCCTGCGCCGGCTCCTGGCGGCGCGCGGCCCGCGCATCATCGCCCTCGGCGGCGGCGCCCTCGTCGATCCCGCGCTCCGCGCCGAGGCGCTCGAGCGCGGCTGCGTCGTCGCGCTCACCGCCACCCCGCGCACGATCGCCGCGCGCACGCCGAACGGCAACCGCCCGCTCCTCGACGGCGCGCCGGATCGCGAGGCGCGCATCCGGGAGCTCCTGGCCGCGCGCGCCCCCGTCTATGCCGAGGCCCACGCGCGCGTCGTGACCGACGGCGTCTCGCCCGCGGACGTCGCGGCGCGGGTCCTCCGCGCCTACGCGGATCGCCCGCTCTTCGTGCCGCTCGGCGACAAGAGCTACGCGGTGCGCATCGCCTCCGACGGGGCGGCGTCCACGGCGGACGCCATCGCCGCGCTGGCGCCGACGTCCGTCTTCGTCGTCACGGACGAGAACGTGAGCCGCCTCTGGGGCGCGCCGCTGCTCGCCGCGCTCGCGGCGCAGGGGACGCCGGCCGCGGCCGTCACGGTGCTCAAGCCCGGCGAGGAGCACAAGCGGCTCGCGGCCGTCGAGGCGGCGCTGACGGCGATGATCGACGCGGGCGCCGATCGCGGCGCGGTGGTGCTCGCGCACGGCGGGGGTGTGGTGACCGACATCGGCGGGTTCGCTGCGTCCACGCTGCTGCGGGGCGTCCGCTGGGTCGCGGCGCCGACCACGCTCCTCGCGATGGTCGACGCCTCGGTCGGCGGCAAGACGGGGGTCGACCTCGGCCCCGCGAAGAACGCCGTCGGAACGTTCCACCAGCCGTCCGCGGTCGTCGCGAGCCCGGCGGCGCTCGCCACCGAGACCGACCGTGCCTACCGGAGCGGGCTCGCGGAGGTGGTGAAGTCGGCCTGCATCGGCGATCCGGAGCTGCTCGCGCTGCTCGAGCGCGAGGCCGACCGCGTCCTCGCGCGCGACCCCGGCCTGCTCGCCGAGATCATCCGCCGCTCGATCGCCGTGAAGGCGGCCATCGTCGCCCGCGACGAGCGCGAGTCGGGCGACCGCGCCCTCCTGAACCTCGGCCACACGCTCGGGCACGCCCTCGAGGCCGAGGGGGGGTTCGTCCGGCTGGCGCACGGCGAGGCGGTGGCGCTCGGCATGGTCGCCATGTTCCGCGTCGGCTGCGCGCTGGGCGTGACCGATCGCGCGGCGGCTGACCGGGCGACCCGCTTGCTCGCGCGGCTCGGCCTCCCCACCCGGATCGAGGACGAGCCGGTCTCCGCCGCGCTGCGCTTCCTGTCGCTCGACAAGAAGCGCCGGGGCTCGTCGGTCCGGACGGTGCTGATGCGGGACATCGGCAGCACGTTCGTGGAGCCGATGCCGCTCGATCGCCTCGCCTCGCTCCTCGAGCGCGCGGCCGCCCCCGCGACCTGACCCTCGGACGCCGAGCGGTGTGCCTGAGACAGCCCTGCTCCGGGCGAAACCCCTGCGTCGGCGCCGCACGCCCTCCTCGCTGAGCGCCTCCGGCGCAGACGGCGCTTGCGCTGTCGGTGAATAAAATCAATGTGTTTCCAACGTTCTTCGGAAAAAAATCCCGGCACACCGCCCGCATCGTCCGCTCCGCGCTATCTTTCTCGGCGCCGATGGTGACCGCGACGAAGAAGAGAATCCTGGTGGTGGAGGACGAGCAGGACACGGCGGCGATGATCGCGCGGTTCCTCGGCGACGAGTTCGACACCGTGGTCGCGACGAACGGGGTCGATGGGCTCGCGCTGGCCCAGCAGGAGCCGCGGCCCGATCTGGTGATCGTGGACATCATGATGCCGAAGCTCGACGGGGTGAGCATGACGAAGCGGCTCCGCGAGCACGAGCCGACGCGCCGGGTGCCGATCATCTTCCTGACCGCCAAGTCGGATCCGATGGACGTCATCGCCGGCATCCAGGCGGGCGCACGCCATTACATCACGAAGCCCTTCGTCCTCGACGATCTCAAGAAGAAGGTCCGCAAAGCCGTCTACGGCCGCTAGAGCGGCGGTCACTCGCTTCGGATACGGGCCCACCTCGACGTTTTCGGTGCTCAGCGCACAGGAGTGCGCTTGCGCGCCGAAAACGTCGATCTGGGCCCGTCTCCTGTGCGAGAGACCGCCGCTCTGCCCCGGCGGACAGCGGGGCGGGGCGGGAACCGCAGCAGGGGGGCCGCGCTGGTCGATGGGGCGAACGGCGAAGAGGCCACGAGAAGGGGAGTTGGCCGACTGGCGATCTTGGCATCTCCGAGGTCTCGCGCCTCGAGCCGGTCCGTTTCTCGCGTGCTGCGTGGTGCCGCAGGGCAGGAATCCCGGTGGTCTCTACCGCCGTCGCGCGCCGGCACCGCGGGCGCTCGCCTTGTGGTCTATGAGGTTCTTCGGAGATCTCGTATCTCCGTTGGGGCTCGGCGCCGGTCGCGCGCGGCGCTGCCAGGAGGTGCCCGCGTCAGCTGCCGCGGTGCGGGACGCTGCAGGCCCTGAACGCTTTCTCGAACAGCTCGAGCGAGCGGGAGATGCTCGAATGCACCCGGCGGATCTCCTCGGCGGAGGTGGTCGCGAGCTTCACGATCTCGAGCGCCTCGCGCGGGTGGGCGTCATCGTAGTTCGCATGCGCGGCGAGCCACGTCAGTGACTTGCTCCCCTCGCCATAGAGCTTCGTAAAGCTCGGCAGCACCACGCGAGAACACTCGCCGATGACCCCCTCGATCGCATAGTTCACCGCGCCGACCGCCTCCGCGAGCGAGCCGCGGTAGGACACCGACCAGAGCCACTCGAAGAGCGACGCGATCTCCGGGCTCGGGCGGTGGCTCGTGATGTCGGAGGTGCTGTGCCCGTGCCACGCCGCCCAGTCGAGGTACCAGCGCACGTGCAGCGCCTCGACCCGGATGTTGCCGATGAGCCAGTCTCGCACCAGGGAGTCGCGCGGCGACTGGCCATAGGTCGTCTTGGCGAGGCTGAGCCCCATGTACTTCGGGAACGCCTCGACCACGCAGAAGAACTCCCGGAGGAGCCCCTTCCACATCTCCTGATCGACCGGCTCCGTCATCGTCTGCGCGATCGGCGGCGTGTAGACCGCGGCCTTCCACTGGTCGGCCAGAGATTCGAGCATGTCCTCGACCCAGACCGGGTGCGGCGTCGCCTGAAGGCTGTCCTTGACTTCCTTATGCCGCTGCGAGCGAGGTGACAGCATGAAATTACCTGTAGGGTTGCTGGGTCAATCTGCCTCGTGGCTGCCCGCCGGCCTGCCTCTACCCCACCGAACCCCCGCAGGCTGACCGGTCAGCGGCCGTCAGGAGACAATCCGCAGAGCAGGCACGATGCTGACCCCGAGCGCGAAGGACGAGAGGGGCAGCGCGAGGACCTCACCATGGGAGGCTTCGTGTACATGTGTCCTGCCTGCATCCAGTCTGGATCAAGGTGAAGGAGCAAGTCAATAGGCAAACGATGGCGCCGCCGCAACGACAAGAGGGTCGATCTCGCTCAGGTCGCTCACCATACGACCTCGGAGAGGCACTCCGTCGCGCCGCGAAACCGGCACCGCTGGTGGGTTACCTTGGGGGTGGATGCACCGCACAGGAGGAGCGCCTGCTCGACCCAGCCGCAGACGCCTTCTCCGCAGTTCATCGCGGAGGGCCCCTCGTCGTCCCCGGTCGGGCCTGTGATGGTCAGCACCCACTCCCGCGGCTTCACCATGCGCGGGAAGACCTTCCCGGAGTCGAAGTAGCGCGACCAGAACATTCCAGTCCGGGCGACGATCGTGTCGGGCATGGCGATCGAGAGCGCGAACTTCAACACCGTATTGAGGTCGCGATCCGCGACGTAGCGGGCAAACCGCTTGAGCTCAGCGGTTTGGTCGCTCGCAGTCCGCGCGTGCGTCCGCAAGGCGCGGTTCCAGACGCCGATCGGATACCAGCTGCTCGCGAGCAGCGGCTGAGACAGTACGTCCCGGTCTGACTTGGGCAGCGACGTCACCAGGCGCTCCCATGCACCGGCGTCGCGGGTCGTCGTGACGAACGACCGGAGGTTGACCAGCAACGTTCCTTTGCATCTACCGGCGGGGATCGAGGTCTTGGTCTTCGTCTCGTGCGTCTTCATCGCGGCGAACCTACGGCGGGAAGGCCCCGGCGAAGCTGAGCCCGATCGGGGGCGCGGCGCACGTACCCTCGGGCGGGAAACCCTGCCCGGGAGCACATCGTCGGGGCAACTCCAGGAGTCGTGGTTGTACCTTGCAGGGGAGCGTGAGTCGGGCTCGATGGCAAGAGATGATTACGTGGGAGCAGCCGTGCGACACGAGCCGACGTGGCCCTGCGCAGGATCACGCCGGTTGTCCAGCTCTCCTTTCGACCCGAGACGCCAGACCCCCGCGACCGCCGCAGACGTCAGCGTGCGCAATGCTGTGATGCGCATTACGTGATTTCGCGCCGCGCTCGTCGGTCGTCGTGGCCGTCGGCGAGCGCTCGTCGCGGTGACGGGGGCTCGTCGCGGTGACGGGGGCTCGTCGCGGCGACGGGCGCTCGCGGCGGGGGGGCTGCGCGTCGCCTGCGGAGGGGCTGCGCCTGGCAGTTGCCGTCCTCCCCGAACCTCGGTACCCCTACGCCCATGAGCGAACCCACCACGGGCCGGCCCGCCGCCGGCCACGCGGAGCCCGAGCTGCCGCACATCGACGTCGCCGAGCGGGGGGCGCCGCGCGACGGCCGGCCGCAGGTCATCGACGGCCGGCTGTTCATGCAGCTGCTCGTGTTCCATTGCCCCGGCGACGCCGATCCGGCGGAGCTGACCCGCGCAGCCGGCCAGGCGCTCGCGTCGCAGCGCGTCGGCGCCGTCGTCTACGAGGACATCAACGATCCGCGCGGGATCGCCGTGCTCACGTGGGCGGAGGACCCCGCCGTCTTCGTCCAGACCGTCCGCCCGGCGCTCAACCGCAGCGAGCTCCGGGCCCTTTCGCTTCGCCCCGATTTCACCATGCTGGGGCGCACGTACTCGACCGGCTACGAGCAGGATCTCGACTTCTGGCTGCTCCGGCGCCCGGCGGAGACCGTCTTGAACCCCGCCTGGCCGTGGGCGGTGTGGTATCCGCTCCGCCGCAGCGGCGCGTTCTCCAAGCTCGAGGGGCGCGAGCAAGGGAGCATCCTGCGCGAGCACGGCACCATCGGCAGGGCCTACGGCGCCCAGGACCTCGCCCACGACATCCGCCTCGCGTGCCACGGCCTCGACGCCCGCGACAACGAGTTCGTGATCGGGCTCGTCGGCAAGGAGCTCCACCCGCTCTCCCACATCGTGCAGACGATGCGGAAGACCCGCCAGACCTCGGAGTTCATCAGCCAGATGGGCCCGTTCTTCGTCGGCCGCGCCGCCTTCCGCAGCCCGGGCGGCTGACGGGGCCGCTCCCCTCAGCCGATGCCGGCGAGGCTCGAGAACGCCAGGGCCAGGGCATCGAGCCGCACCGCCGCGCGGGCCTCGGCGTCGCCCAGCGGCTCGTCCGCGGCGACCTCCTCGCGCACGTCGAAGTAGAACTTGATCTTCGGCTCCGTCCCGCTCGGGCGGGCGATGAGCCGGCTCCCGTCGTCGAGCTCGTACACGAGCACGTTGCTCGGAGGCAGCACGAGCGGCTCGACGAGGCCGTCGCTCGTGGTGCGCGTGCGCGCCTCGAAATCGCGCCACGCCACCACGGGGACGCCGCCGATCGCGGCCGGCGGCCTCTTCCTCAGCGCGTCCATGATCGCCGCGATCTTCTCGAGGCCGTCGACGCCACGCAGGGTGTACGAGCGCTGCCCGCTCATGTAGAGGCCGTACGTGCGGGCGATCGCCTGCAGCTCGTCGAGCAGGGTCCTGCCCTCGGCCTTGCGCACCGCCGCGAGCTCGGCGACCAGCGCCGCGGCGCTGATGCCGTCCTTGTCGCGCACGACCGGGCCGACGGTGTAGCCGAGCGCCTCCTCGAAGCCGAACACGAAGCGGGCGCCGGTCGAGCGCTCGATGTCCATCGCCCGGTTGGCGATCCACTTGAACCCGGTCAGGGTCTCCTCGTAGTGGACCCCGAGCGCCGAGGCGATGACGCCGAGCATCGGGGTCGAGACGCACGACGCCAGCACGAGCCGGCGCTCGTCCGCGCCCTGCGCGCGCCCCTCGGTGAGCAGGTAATGGCCGAGGAGCACGCCGACCTGGTTGCCCGTGAGCTGCACGTACTCGCCGTCAGGGCGCCTCACCGCCACGGCGAGCCGGTCGACGTCGGGATCGTTGGCGAGGACGAGGTCGGCGCCCTCCCGCTTCGCGAGGGCGAACGCCAGGTCCATGGCGCCCTTCTCCTCGGGGTTCGGGAACGCGACCGTGGGGAACGCGCCGTCCGGCTCGGCCTGCTCGGGCACGCTCGCCACGCGCGTGAAGCCGGCCTCGCCGAGCGCCTGGCGGACCAGGCGATCGCCGACGCCGTGAAGCGGCGTGTACACGATGCAGAGGTCGCGATCCCCGTCGCTCCGCACCGCGAGGCCGCGGATCGCGCCGAGGTAGGTCCGCTCCAGCTCCTCGGGGAAGTCGCGCACCAGCCCGAGCCTCCTCGCCTCGTCGAGGGGCATGCGGGGGACCTCATCCGCCGGCGGCGAGGCGTCGATCGCCGTCGCGATGCCGGTGTCGTGGGGTGGGATGATCTGCGCGGCGTTGTCCCAGTACACCTTGAAGCCGTTGTACTCGGGCGGGTTGTGGCTCGCCGTCACCATCACGCCCGCGGCCGCGCCGAGGTGGCCGACCGCGAACGCGACGATCGGCGTGGGGCAGGGGACGGGCGAGAGGTGGCTCGGGATGCCCGCGGCGGCGAGGGCGCAGGCGGTGTCCTCCGCGAACTCTCGGCTCATCCGGCGGCCGTCGTAGCCGATGACGACGCCGGCGCTCCGCGCCTTGTCGCCGATCGCTTCGAGGAGGTGACGGGCGAGCCCCGCGGTCGTGCGGAGGATGACGGCGCGGTTCATCCGGCTCTCGCCGGCCCCGAGGACGCCGCGGAGGCCCGCGGTGCCGAACTCCAGCGGGCCGGCGAAGCGCTCGGCGAGCTCGGCGCGGACGCCGTCCTCGCCCGCCCTGGCCGCGTCGATGAGCCGGCGCAGCTCGCTCTGGGTCTCCGGATCGGGGTCGTGGGCAAGCCAGCGTTCGGCGGGCTCGAGGACGAAGTCGTGGCTCACGCCTGGTATTTAGTTCATGCCGGCCGTGGTTTGCACCACGGGCGCGCGATTCGGCGCGGCGGCAGCGCGGGCGGCGACCGCCGCGCGCCGGCCCGCCGGCCCGCCGCCGACGTGGCCGGCGGCTCCCGGCCAGCTCGGACCGCTCAGCCCGTTTGGCCGAGCGTCATCCGGCCTTCTTGCCGGCGGCGAGCGCTTCGGCGAAGCGCGTGTCGTACTGTCCGCTGCGGAAATCACCGTCCTGCAGGATCTGGCGGAGGAACGCGAGGTTGGTCGCGGCGGGCCCGGCCGGACCGGTGAGCTCGATCGTCGTTTCGGCGAGCGCCTGGTCGAGGCGGGCGATCGCCTCATCGCGGGTCGGGCCGTGGGCGACGATCTTGGCGAGCAGCGGGTCGTAGAACGGCGTCACCTCGAGCCCCTCGGCGACGCCGGTCTCGATCCGCAGGTCGTCGCCGGCGGCCGGCCAGCGGAGCGCGGTGATGCGGCCGGGCTGGGGGGCGAACTTCTTCGCCGGATCCTCCGCGTAGAGGCGCGCCTCGACGGCGTGGCCGCGGTAGGTGTGGCCCCGGACCTCCGGCGCGAGCGGCTCGCCCGACGCGATGCGGATCTGGTGCTCGACCAGGTCGAGCCCGGTGCACATCTCCGTGACGCAGTGCTCGACCTGGAGCCGCGCGTTGACCTCCAGGAAGAAGAGCTCGCCGCTCTCCGCAGCGACGAACTCGACGGTGCCCGCGCCGACGTAGCCGGCGGCCGTCACGACCCGGAGGGCGCTGTCGTGGAGCTCCTTCCGGCGGACCTCGCCCGCCGCTCCCTGGAAGAACGCGGCCGGCGACGGGGTCTCCTCGACGATCTTCTGGTGCCGGCGCTGCGCGCTGCACTCGCGCTCGCCGAGCGCGATGGCGCCGCCCTGCCCGTCGCAGAGCACCTGCACCTCGATGTGGCGCGGGCGCTCGATGTACCGCTCCATGTACACGCGCGGGTCCCCGAACGCCGCGCGGCCGCGGTCGGAGCACGCGGTGAGGGCGCGCGACAGCTTGCCTGGATCGGTGACGACCTGCATGCCGATGCCGCCGCCGCCGCCCGCGGCCTTGACGAGCAGCGGGAAGCCGATGCTCTCGGCGGCGCGCTGGGCGGCCTCGACGTCGGCGGGGTCGACCGGACCGCCCGTGCCCGGCGGCGGGAACACGCCGGCCCCGCGCGCGTGATCCCGCGCGAGGATCTTGTCGCCGAACGCGTGGAGCACCGCGGGCGGCGGGCCGATGAACGTGACGCCGGCCGCGACGACGGCCTCGGCGAAGGCCTGGTTCTCGCTGAGCAGCCCGTACCCGGGGTGGATGCCGTCGGCGCCCGTCGCGCGGGCCGCCTCGACGATCGCATGAATGACGAGGTAGCTGTCCCGGACCGGCGGCGGCCCGATGCGCACCGCCTCGTCGGCCATCGCGACGTGCGGCGCGCTCGCGTCCGCGTCGGAGTACACGGCGACCGTCGCGATCCCGAGCCGTTTGCAGGTCCGGAGGACGCGGCAGGCGATCTCTCCACGGTTGGCGACGAGGATCTTCTTCAACACGGCCGACAGCTACGCCCCCGCGAGGCGGCGCGTCAAGACGCCCGCTGCAGGCAGCGCTCGCTCGCGCGCTCCCGGCAGGCCGGCGCGCGCGCTCAGCCGAGCGCTCGCCGCACCTTCGGCTTGGCCCCGAGCAGCACGAGCTGCCCGCAGGCCGCCGAGACGTCATCGCCGCGCCGGCGGCGAACGAAGCAGGAGTATCCCGCCTGGGTGAGCACCTCCTGGAACGCCGCAACGCGCTCCTGGGCCGGCGGGCCCAGCGAGGAGGCCTCGATCGGGTTCATCGGGATGAGGTTGATCTTCACCGGGAGCCCGCGCAGGAGCTTCGCCAGCCGCCGCGCCTCGGCGGGATCGTCGTTCTGCCCGGCGACGAGCGTGTATTCGATGGTGATGCGCCGGCGCCGCGGCAGCGGGTAAGCGCGCAGCGCCGCGAGCAGCTCGTCGAGCGGGTGCTTGCGGTTGATGGGCATCAGCGCCGAGCGCGTCTCGTCGTCCGCGGCGTGCAGCGAGATCGCCAGCGCGATCTGCCCGCCAAAATCCGCTCCGAGCCGCGCGATCTCGGGCACGAGGCCCGACGTGGACACCGTGACCCGCCGCGTCGAGAGGTTGATCCCTTCCGGGTGCGTGAGCAGGCGCAACGAGCGAGCGGTCGCTTCGTAGTTGTGGAGCGGCTCGCCCATGCCCATGTACACGACGTTGCGGAGCTCCTCGCCCTCCTCGAGCATCGCCCGCCCGAGGAGCACCTGGCCCGCGATCTCCTCGGCCCCGAGGTGGCGCTTGAGCCCTGCCACGCCGCTCGCGCAGAAGCCGCACCCCATGGCGCAGCCGACCTGCGTCGAGATGCACTGGGTGACGCGGACGCGCGGCGCGGCGCCCGCCTCCGCGGCCGCATCGTCGTCCTCGTCGTCATCGAGCGCCGCCGCCGCGTCGGCGTCGAGCTGCGCCTGCGAGCCGGGGCCCGACACCGACGGGAGCAGGACCGTCTCGATGGTCGCGCCGTCGCGGAGGCGCAGGAGCAGCTTGCGCGTGCCGTCCTCGGAGCGATGAACCCGCTCGGGCGTCAGCACCTCGCCCAGCCCCTCCGCGGCGAGGTGCTCGCGCAGCCGCGCCGGGAGGTTCGTCATCGCGGCCGGATCGAGGACGCCGCGGCGATGGATCCACTGGAATACCTGCTTCGCCGTGAACGACCGCTCTCCGCGGGCAGCCAGCGAGGCCGACCACTCTTCAGGCAGCCGGGCGACGGGGTGAAGCGGCGTGGAGCGCACCTGCCTGGCCTACTGCGCGCCGCCCCCAGCGGCAAGGGGAGCAGTAGGCCAGGCGCCAAAGCGTCAGCCGCTCTGGCTCTCCACCTGGGACGCCGTGAGCTGCCCGTCGCGCTCGCGGCGCGCGCGCGTCCGGCTGGCGGCCTCGAGCACCTCGCGGGTGTAGCGCTCGAACGCCTCGGCCCGGTGCATCGCGGTGTGCTCGGCGAAGACGCGCTGCCTCGCCCGCTGGCCCACCGTGAGGCGCTTGTCCTCCTTCATCTCCCTGAGCTTCCGGAGCACGTCCTCCGGCGAGCGCACGAGCAGGATCTCCTCGCCGGGCTGGAAGAACGTCTCGATACCCGGCCAGGTGTCGCTCAGGACAGGGGTCCCGCACGCGGCCGCCTCGAACAGGCGCGCGCTCGGCGACCACCCGGACTCCACCATCGCACGGCGGGTCAGGTTCAGCGTGAAGCGCTGGGAGTTGTAGAAGATGCGGTGCTCGTCCGGCGGGAGGTGCTCCGTCCGGGAGACGTTCTCCGGCCACGCGAGCGACGCCGGGTACTGCGCGCCCGCCACCGCGAAGCGCCCGCGGCGCATGCGCCGCGCCGGCTCGAGGAGGAGCCGCTCGACGGCCGCCTGCCGGTCGTCGCTGTAGGTCCCGAGGTAGCCGAGATCCCAGCGCATCGGCGCCGGCTGGGGGTGGTACACGTCGGTGTCCGCCGAGCAGTAGAGCGCCCGCGCGCGCACCGCGCCGTGGCTGCGCTCCAGCCGCTCCAGCGTCGGGCCCCCCGTCGCCGACAGATAGAGATCATACCGCGGGATCAGCGCCGGCGTCAGGTACGCGTGATCCCCGTGCGCCAGCCGGCCCAGCGTGACGGGGGTGTCCAGATCGTAGAACGCGGCCTTTCCGCGGGCCTCTTCCGTGATCCATGCCCCGACCGTCGCCCCTTCCGGTACGAAGGAGCCGACGATCACGAGATCGGCTTCGCGCACGGCGCGTGAGAATCTATCGCGGAGCTCGGTAATGCTCGAGTACTGCTCGGTCGTGCCATAAGGCGGGTTGGGCAGGTCGCGGTGCTGATCGTAGATGGGGAGGTTCCGCTCCAGAAAGAGCATCCGGTGGCCGCGCGACGCGAGCGCCCGGAGGAGCGCTCTGTACGTCGTGGCGTGGCCGTTGCCCCACGAAGACGTGATGGAGAGCCCCAGGAAGACATAGCGGTAGGTAGTTGTCGTCATAGCGTGGTGGCGGCGGCAAGGGTTGAGAGATCCCAGACGGCGTGCCGGCCCGCAATGCGCCGGTCCCGAGGTACACCGCGGCGGCCCCGGAGAGGCGAAAGACGCCTCGCGGACACCTGCGCAACGTGCGCAACGTGCGTAACATGCGCAAAACGAGCGGCACGCCGATCCAGTTGCCCTGGCGCCGCGCGAGAGGGCGCGGCGACGAGCGCACCCGGGATTAACATGCGTGCTCACCCTCTGCAATGCTGTGAGATGCAGTTTCTTGATCGAAGGTGCGTATTCTTCATCAGACGCCAGGCGGTAAGGCCCGTCCTTTTCCCGTGACGACGAAGCGCGCGAAATCGCCTCTTGCTCGGGGATAACGCGGCTCGTTCGGGTAAAGCACCCGACGGCAACCGTCCTCGCATCGCAGAGGAACCGGCCTGTGCGGTAAACGCTGTTCAGATGCGATGATGGTGAGAAAAAGAGGGACGTTGTCGCAATGGTCGGTGACGGCTGCTGGTCGAACGGAGCGTCGACGGGGGAGCCTGCTCCGGAACGCCGGGGCAGCGCTGGCGAAGCGCCGCCCAGGCCGGCGCGCGCTGTCGGACGCGTACGCCGCGGAGCGATGGGGCCTGGGGGCGCCGGCCGGCGGCAGGGGATTCCGCCGTCCAGCTGAGCTCGCCGGCGGGCCAGCGGCCTCGGCCGGGCAGGGGCGCCTGGCCTCGCGGAGAAATCGGGCGGGGGAGCAGGAAGGCAGAAGCGCGCGGCGCTGTCTGGGTGCCTTCCTGTCGGTGCGGGGGAATGCGCTGCGGTGGAATCGGCAGGCCGGGTGTCCAGCCTTCAGCCGCGGTGGGGCCGCGCGAGAGCCGTCGAGACGTTCAGGTGGCGGGGCTCAGCGCCTGCCAGCCCTGGATCACCTCGGCGATGCTCGCGAAGCGGCGGTCCGGGCTGTGCGCCAGACCCCTGTTCACGAACACCTCGATCTCCCGGTCGACCGGCGGAGGCATCAGGCTGCCCAGGCGGCGCGGCGGCGTCCTCGTCTTGAGATCGGCGAGCATCATCAGATTGCGCGCGGCGTAGGGGAGCTCGCCGGTGAGCGCGTGAAAGATCACCGTCATGGCCGCATAGAGGTCGGCCCGGTGATCCACCGTCTTCCCCTTCGTGAGCTGCTCGGGCGGCGCGAACCTGAAATCGCCCAGACACCGGCTCGGTAACGTCGGCGCCGCGTCGGAGAGCCCGGGAGGGAGCTTGCACGAGCCGAGATCCAGGAGCGTCAGCCGCTCGCCGTCAGGACCCTGGTCGAGGAGCACGTTCGCGGAGCTGATGTCGCGGTGGATGATGCCAATCTCGTGCAGCTCGGCGACCGCCGACCAGAGCTGCTCGCCCAGCGGGTGAACGGCGCTGAACGGGAGCGGCCCCTGCCGGGAGATGCGCTCGCTGAGGAGCTCCCCCTCGCGCAGCTCGAACACGAGGAGAGGACCGTGCGCCGGGTCCTTGCCGCCGTCGAGCGAGGGCAGTGTGTGCGGGCCCCGCAGGCGCTCGCACGCCACCGCCTCTCGCCGGAAGCGCGCCTCGGCCTCCTGCTGGGGCATGCGCTCTGGCGTGTTGAGCACGCCTCCCGGCTCCTGGCGCATCGGGGGTTCCCCGAGCACCTTGACCGCGACGCGCCGGCCGGTGCTCGCGTCCTCGGCGCTGAACACCTCACCGAGGCCCTCGCGGCGGAGATGACGTACCACGCGGTAGCGCTGGAGCAGAACGGTTCCGGGCACGATTGACAAGAGCGGCCTCCTTCGCTTGACAAAGGGGGTCCAGCGCGTTCCGGTCGCCTCCCCCCTCTCCCCAGACAAGCTCATTTATCACGCAGACGCGACAGAGGAAGCGCCGCGCGCAGCGTCACCCGACGAAGGGCCCCCGCGCGTGGTTTTTCGGGGCGCTTTCGGGGCGCGCCGCTTCACATCGGCCGCCCGTCGCACCCGAGGTCGCCTGGACGAAAAAGCCGCGGGGCACGGGACGGGGAAAACTGGGGCGCGCCCGCGGGACAACGGGGCGAAGGCGCTCCGGGGAGCCGGGGCGCTGGCCGCCGGCCGAGGCGCGTCGCGGCGGCGGGAGCGGCCAGCGCCTGGGCCACCACGGCCGCGCCGGTCTCAGCGGCCGGGCCGCGCCGGTGTGCCGCATTGCCCTCGTCGCGCGCCGCCGGAGCGCCGAGCGGGGGCCTCGTCGGAGCGCGCTCCGGTCGACGGCGGTGGAGCACCGGACTGCCCTCGTGGCCGGGGGCCGCCGGCGCTTCGACGCTGCAGAGTTGCCCCTGGCCGCGCTCTCTGGTGACGATGCGCACCGGAGCGCGGCAATCGGTGGTGATTGCATGACGGCGGCGGCGCCTCGCGGCGCCCGCTTCCGGGGACACGCCCGTAACCCCGAACCGCTGGCCATTCAGGTGAACTTCGCGTAGCTCCCACACAGGGCGGACGATCCGGAGCGACGGCAGGCAATGCGAGCGGGAGACGTCATCGACGGCCGGTTCGAGATCATGGAGCTCGCGGGCGCCGGCGGCATGGGCCACGTCTTCCGCTCGCGCGACCTCAAGACCGGCGAGATCATCGCCCTCAAGGTCCTCCAGAACGCCGCCTCCCAGGACTCGAACCGCCTCGCGCGCGAGGCGCAGGCGCTCGCCACGCTGCGGGTGCCCGGGGTGGTGCGGTACATCTCGCACGGCCGCACGGAGCACGGCCACCCCTACCTCGCCATGGAGTGGCTCACCGGCGAGACCCTCTCCCAGCGCCTTGCCCGGCAGGCGTTCACCCTGGAGGAGAGCCTCAAGCTCGCCCGGCGCGTCGCGACCACCCTCGGCTCCGTGCACCGGCTCGGCGTCGTCCACCGCGATCTCAAGCCGAGCAACCTGCTCCTCGTCGGCGGCACCATCGACCGCATCACGCTCATCGATTTCGGCGTCGTCCGGCTGTCCGGCATCGACCAGCAGCTCACCATGCCCGGCGCCATCCTCGGCACCCCCGGCTACATGGCGCCGGAGCAGGCCCGCGGCGAGGCGCATGTCGACGCGCGCGCCGACGTCTTCGCGCTCGGCTGCCTGCTCTACAAGTGCATCTCGGGGCGCGCCCCGTTCCGCGGCGCGCGCGGGCTCGCCGTGCTCGTCAAGGTGCTGATCGAGGAGCCGCCGTCGCTCCGGTGGCTCCGCGACGACGTGCCCGAGGCGCTCGACGCGCTGGTCCAGCGGATGCTGTCGAAGTCGCCCGAGGGGCGGCCGAGCGACGGCAACGCGGTCGCGATCGAGCTCGCCGGGCTCATGGATCCCGCGGCGATCTCCGTCCGCCCGCCCGCGATGTCCGTCCGCCCGCCGGAGCTCACGACCGGCGAGCGCAAGGTGATGTGCCTCGTCCTCGCGCGCGACGGCCTCTCCGCCGCCGATCCGTCCCCCCCCGAGATCGACGAGCAGGCGCGCGCGCAGGCGCTCTCGACCACGGCGGCGCGCTACAAGGGCCAGCTCGAGCTCGTCGACGCGCGGCTGCCGCTCGTCGTGCTGTCCGGCGCGGGCGCGACGACCGACCTCGCGGCCCGGGCCGCCCGCTGCGCGCTCGCCGTCCAGGCGCTCCTCGGCGGCGCGCCGGTCGCGGTCGTCACGGGCAGGGCGGAGATCGCCTCGCGCATGCCGATCGGCGACCTCATCGACCGCGTGGTCCAGCTGCTCCCCGAGGGCCGCGCGACGTCCCGCGGGCCGGCGATCCGGATCGACGAGGTGACGGCAGGCCTGCTCGGCGCGCGGTTCGAGATCACGTCCGACGGGGGCGGCCCCTGGCTCCACGGCGCGCGCGAGGAGCCGGAGGCGCCGCCCCACGTGCTCGGCAAGGCGACGTCGTGCGTCGGGCGCGAGCGGGAGCTCGCGCTGATCCGGGACGAGCTCGCCCGCTGCATCGAGGAGTCGACCCCGAGCGTCGTGCTCGTCACGGGGCCGGCGGGCATCGGCAAGTCGCGGCTCCGCCACGAGCTCGTCCGCGCGATCCGGGAGGACGGCGAGCCGGTCGAGGTGTGGCTCGGCCAGGTGGATCCGATGAGCGCCGGGTCGGCCTTCGGCCTGCTCGCGCACGCGCTCCGCCGCGCGATCGGCCTCACGGACGCCGAGCCCGTCGAGGAGCGGCGGCGCAAGGTGCGGGCGCGCGTCGAGCGGCACGCGGCGCTCGACGCCGCGCGGGTCGCGCCGTTCCTCGGCGAGCTCGTCGGCGCGCCGTTCCCGGACGACGACGTGCAGCTCCGGGCGGCGCGGCGCAACCCGATGCTCATGGGCGATCAGCTGCGCCTCGCCTGGGAGGACTTCCTGCGCGCCGAGTGCGCGGTGCAGCCGGTCCTCCTCGTGCTCGAGGACCTGCACTGGGGCGACCTGCCCACGGTCACGATGGTCGACGCCGCGCTCCGGAACCTGAAGGACCGGCCGTTCATGGTCATGGCGCTCGGCCGGCCCGAGGTGCACGAGCTCTTCCCGAAGCTGTGGGACGAGCGGCGCGGGCACAAGCTCCGCCTCGCGGGGATCTCGCGCCGATCGAGCGAGCGGCTCGTGCGCCAGGTGCTCGGCGAGCGCGAGAGCCCGGCGCTCGTGGCGACGCTGGTCGAGCGCGCGGACGGCAACGCCTTCTACCTCGAGGAGCAGATCCGCGCGGCGGCGGCGGGCAAGGGCGTTGACCTGCCGGAGACGGTGCTGGCGATGGTGCAGGCGGAGCTCGACGCGCTCGACGTGGGCGCGCGGCGGGCGCTGCGGGCCGGGGCGATCTTCGGCGAGACCTTCTCGCGGAGCGGGGTCGCCGCGCTGGTCGGCCGGGCGGAGGTCGAGCCGCTGCTCGCCGAGCTCGAGGTGCGGGAGCTCATCGTCCGGCGTTCCGTGGAGGGCGCGCCGGAGGCGGCCGAGTACCGGTTCAGGCACGCGCTCGTGCGCGAGGCGGCGTACGGGATGCTGACCGATCACGATCGCCGCCTCGGCCACCGGCTCGCCGGCGAGTGGCTCGAGCGGACGGGCGTGGCGGATCCGATGGCCCTGGCCGAGCATTTCGAGCGCGGCGGCGAGCCGGCGCGGGCCGCGGCGGCGACCCTGCGCGCGGCCGAGCAGGCGCTGCTCGGGAGCGACCTGGGCGCGGCGATCGAGCGCGTCGAGCGCGGGATCGCGCGCGGCGCCTCGAAGGCGACGGCCGGGGCGCTGCGGCTCTGCCAGGCGGAGGCGCACCTCTGGCGCGGCGAGTTCGCGCTGGCGGAGCGGCGGGGCACCGAGGCCCTGGAGCGGCTCGCGCCCGGCTCGGCGCCGTGGTTCTCGGCGCTCACGCAGGTGATCCTCGCGGCCTCGAAGCGCGGCAACCACGACCAGGTCGAGGGCCTGCTGCGCCTGGCGCAGGGCACCGAGGCGCGGCGGTCGGCGCGCCCCGCGCGCAGCGTGTGCCTGTGCGCGGGCGCCGGGCGGCTCGTGTTCGGAGGGCGGTACCAGCTCGCGGACGAGCTGCTCGACGGGATCGAGCAGGACGCCGAGGAGACCGAGCAGGAGGTCGAGGTGCTGGCGCGGCTCCACGAGGCGCGCGCGTACCGGGCGATGGCGGTCGGCGATCCCGGCGCGTGCCTCGCGGGCTTCGAGGCGGCGCTCGCGGCGTTCGAGCACGCTGGGGATCGGCGCAACGCCTGCTGGGCGAGGAACAACCTGGGCTCCTGCTACGCGGAGCTCGGCGATTTCGAGGGCGCCGACGCGGCGCTGCGCGCGTCGCTCGCGGACGCGGAGCGGATGGGCCTGTCGGACGTCCGGCTCGGCGCGCTCCTCAACCTCGGTCCGGTGCTCGCGCAGCGGGGCCTCGTCGAGGAGGCGCAGCGGACGGCGGAGGAGGCGATCGCGACGTCCCAGCGCCTCGGCGACGCGCGCGGGGAGGGCGCCGGGCGGGCGTGCCTCGCGAGGATCGTGCTCCAGGCGGGCGATCTCGAGGGGGCCGTGCGCGAGGCGCGCGCCGCGGTCGCGATCCTGTACGGCGCGCCGCCCCTGCGGGCCTTCGCGTACGCGGTGCTCGGGCGGGCGCTGCTCGACGCGGGGCAGGCGGTGGACGCGCTCGCGGCGACGACCGAGGCGCTCTGCCTGCTGGAGTCGATGGGGGCCGAGGTGGGCGAGTCGCTTGTGCGCCTCTCGCACGCCGAGGCGCTCTCGGCCTGCGGCCACCGGCGGGAGGCGATGATGGCGATCGCCTCGGCGCGGGAGCGCCTGCTCGAGCGGGCGCGGAAGATCGGCGATCCGGTGTGGCGCGGGAAGTTCCTCGGCAACGTGCCGGACAACGTGGCCACGCTCGAGCTGGAGCGGACGTGGCTGGAGGCCTAGGGCCTAGGCCGCGCTCAGAGGAACTCGCAGAGGTAGCCGGCGGGCTGGGTGGCCCTGACGTCGAAGCCGCTCTTGCCTGCCACCTCGAACGACGTCCCTGCCGGATAGGCGCGCCACTCCGTGGAGCCGTCGACGCGGATCGCGAGCTCGCCGGCGACAACCGTCATCCGCTCCGGCGCGTCGGTCGAGAAGTGGAACTCGCCGGTGTCGATGACACCCACCGTCTGCCGGCGCCCGTGGCGCTCGAAGCCGACGCTCTGGACGTTGCCGTTGAAGTAGCTGTTGTGCTTGAGCATGGCGCCCTCCTACCGCGTCCCGCCGCGAGAGACCAGCGCGCTCGCGTCGCCGTGCGCGCCTTCACCAGGCTCCCCTTGCGGGGCTCCGCTCGGCTCGGTGGCGGGGATGCCCGCGTCGTCCTCCTCCTGCGGAGCCTGCGGCTTGCTGTTCGCGTAGCGCTTGCCGGCGCGGCTCGAGGCCCGGAGCACGGGCCCGCGGATGATCTCGATATCGCGCGCCGGAGCGCGGGAGAGCTCGAGGTTGGAGAGCACGAGCGCCACGATCTTGAACCACTGGCTGCGCGCGGCCTGGATCGTGGTCTTGCTGGCGGGGGCGGTTGTCTCGGCGGCCTCGAGCTCCGCGCGGGCGCGCTCGAGCGTCTGCAGCTCCCGGCCCTTGGCGAGCCAGCGCTTCACGACATCGAGCAGCGACGCTTTTCCGTGGGCGGGGATCGACCTGAGGAAGTTGCCGACGGCTGGCTCGTCCTCGAGGAGGCGGGCGATGCGCGTGGTGTTGCCCGCCTCGGCGAGCGTGGAGGCGTTGACGATGGACAGGCCGCCCGGGAAGAGCTGCTTCTGGACGGCATCACACTGCGCGGCGCGGGCGGCGTCCGAGGGCGCTTCGGCGAGGCAGAGCTCGCGGTGCGCATCGATACCGTAGGATACGGCCCGCGCGAGGTGGTCGTGGCGCCTGTCGACCTCGCTGGTCTCGTCGAAGATGGCGCGCAGCTTCGGCGACATGCGGCCTCCGCGGCTGCTCGGCTGGACCGCGAGCACTGCCTCGTGGGCCTCCACGACCCGCGGGTGGAGCGCCGCGATCTCGGGGATCGCCAGGAACAGCCGGCGCTGCTCCGGGTCCTCGACCCACGGGGAGAGGAGCGCGACCATCTCGTCGATATTCAGATGCTTCAGCATGAGAGACACCTCCTGATGGGGTGAGAAGGGCAATGCCTGAGGGCGCATTGCTGAGGAACAGGCAAAGGAAGTCCTGTCGTGTCGTCCGTCAAGGGCGGCGCTGCGCCGGTTTCGTGCGGTGTTCGTGCGGAAGCTGGGCTCTTGCACGCGGTTTGAAGCGTCCGGAATGGGGGGAGGGGCGGTGGGGCTCGAGGGGGTGTCTCGGGCTGGAGATCGCCTTGGGAGGCGGGCGGGTCGATGCGGGATCGAGAAAGACGGTCTCGGAAAGCGGCGCGCAGAGGTCGCGACGTGGCGATGTCGCTTCGGGAGCGTGGCGGGCGGGTGCGGGACCGAGAGGGGCGGCCTCGGACGGCAGCGCGGAGAGGTCGCGACGTGCCGGCGTCGCCTCGGAAAGGGGGGGGCGGGTCGGTGTGGGACCGAGACGGGTGTCCTCGGAAGGCGGCGCGGAGCGGTCACGACGTGGCGGAGCCGGCTCGGGGGGCGGCGGGTCGATCCAGGATCGAAACGGATGGCCTCGGGAGGGGGGCCGAGTCGATCCGGGATCGCCTTGGATGGGGTGAGGGACCGGGAGCAGGGGCGGCCACGGATCCTTGCGCTGGTGTCGTCCCCCGCTTGCGCGGACGGCCCCGGAGCACCCTATTCGGCGCCGCTGTCGTCCTTGAAGGCAGCGTCCGAGAAGACAGGCACGAGGCGAGCCTCGACCTCGCTCAGGAACGCGGCGAGGCCGTTGTCGCTGCCTCGCTGGCGCAGGTGGCCGAGGTCCGGCTCGGTCCAGCACCGCGCCTCGCGCTCGTGCTCGCCTCCGGTGATGCGATCGAGGACGCGCTTCGGGCTCTTCTTCGCCGTGTTGCTCGATGCGTCGAGCTCGTGCGATCTGGCGGCGGGGTCGAACCCGAGCTCCTTCCGTAGGGCAGCGAGCGATGCCTCCTCTTGCTTGCCCTCCGGGACGAAGCCGGCGAGCACCCAGCACTCCCGCATCGGATGGGCGACGCCGAGGAGCACCTCGAAGGGCCAGGGAGAGTCCTGCCGGGCCTGCTCCAGACCTTGCCGACGCTCGGCCTCCTTGCCGTCGCTGTCACGCACCAGAACGACGGCCTCGGGCTGCGGATCTCGCGCGACGAAACAACGAAGCGCGAGCACGGCCGTCCGAGCGTCCTCCTGCGCCGGCTTTCCGCCGGCATGATGGCGGCAAGCGGCGCTGGCGTCGCCTGCGCGAGGTAGTGCAGGCCGTCGAGGATGCTCGTCTTTCCCGAGCCGTTCGGCCCGACGATGACCGTGAAGCGCCCGAGGCGAGCGTCGATCCTGCGCAGGGACTTGAAGCTGGTGAACGAGACCTGTTCGAGCATGGTGCTCGCCGCCTGCCGCGCCGGAGCCTCGGCGAGCGGGCCGTCGAGCTATAGAGCCCGACCCCGGCGCCGGCGACGAGCGAGCGGCCTCCAGCCCGGCGCTCCACCCCGCCGGCCCTCCGCTCAGCCCCCCGCGCCGATCGGCAGCCGCAGCGCGACCTCGAGCCCGCCGCCGTCCGCGTTCCTCGCCTCGACCTCGCCGCCGTGGATCCGCACCGCCCGCTGCGTGATGGCCAGCCCGATCCCCGTGCCGCCCGCGCCGCGGGCCCTGTGGTCGTCGACCCGGTAGAACGGCTTCCAGAGGTCCCCGAGAGCGCCCTCCGGGACGCCCGGGCCGCGATCGCGGACGCGCACCTCGGCCGTCCCGCCGGAGCACTCGAGATCGACGCGGACCGCGGTGCCCGGCTCGGTGAAGCGCACCGCGTTGCGCACGACGTTCTCGATGGCGCGCCGGAGCAGCTCCTCGTTCCCGTCCAGCGAGCACGCGTCGCGCGCCCCGAGCTCGACCGAGCAACCCCGCTGCTCGGCCTCGAACGCGGCGTCGTCGACCAGTTGCTCGAGGAGGGCCGTGAGATCGACCCGCTCGGTGCGCTCCATGCCGCGGCCCGACTCCAGCCGGCTCAGCGTGAGCAGCTCGCCGATCATCCCGTTGAGCCGCTCCGTCTCCCGCTCGATCCGGTCGAACGCGGGCTCCACGTCCGGCGGCGAGCGCCGGCGGACGAGCTCGAGCGCGATGTTGAGCCGCGCGAGCGGCGACCTGAGCTCGTGCGAGACGTCGCGAAGGAGCCGGCGCTGCGTCTCCAGGAGCTCGTCGATGCGCTCGGCCATCCGGTCCATGTCGCGCCCGAGCGCCAGCGTCTCGCCGTCCGCGCCCGCGAGCTTCTGCGCGACGCGCACCGAGAGATCACCCGCGGCCATCCGCTGCGTGGCGCCGCGCAGGATGCGGATCGGACGGGACAGGTACCGCGCGAGGAGCACCGCGACGAGCCCGGTGACGGCGACGATCGCGAGGAGCCGCTGGGGCAATGTCTCCGGCACGATGAAGAACATCCACGGCGACCGGACCGGACCGGCCGCGACCGCGGCGAGGGCAGGGTCGCGGCGCAGGACGACCGCGACGAGCTCCCGCTCCTGGCCGACCTCGATGGCAATGCCGTCGGCCGAGCGCCTCGCCCTGTCCTCGACGAGCGGCGCGCCCTCGATGGGCTCGCCCATCACGAGCGCGCCGGCCCGGTAGACCGCGACGCGCTGATCCCGCGGATCGAGCGGCGCGAGGCGCTGCTCGCAGCCGGGGAGCCCGTCCCGCGCGCACGCGAGCGCGCCCTCCGCCCGGAGCTCGACGCTGCGCGTGTTCAGGCGGCGGCGCAGCCCGCTCGGCTCGGCGGAGAACGCCCAGCCGTGGATCACCGCGAGCAGGCCGACGAGCAGCGCCATGGCGAGCCACAGCGAGACGAGGAGGCGCAAAAAGAGGCTCTTCACGGCCGCCCTCCGGGGAAGAAGCGCTTCACGCGCGCTCCCGCGCGAGGATGTAGCCCGCGTTGCGGACCGTCTTGATGCGCTCGCCGCCGCCCGGCCCAGGCCCGAGCTTGCGGCGCAGGTTCGAGACGTGCATGTCGATGCCGCGGTCGTACGCCGCGAGCCGGCGTCCGAGGACGCGCCGCGCGAGATCCTCGCGCGAGACAACCGTCCCCGCCTGCCGCGCCAGGACCTCGAGCAGGTCGAACTCGGCCGTGGTGAGCCGGACCTCCTCGCCGCGGACACGGACGCGCCGCGCGGCGGGGAGCACCTCGAGATCGTCGACCGTCAGCGCGCCCTGCGCCTCCGCGGCGGAAGGACCGGCCGCCGCGCCCGGCCCAGCCGCCGCGCCGGCGTGAGAGGCGCGCCGGTGGAGCGCGCGCACGCGGGCGACCAGCTCGCGCGGGTTGAACGGCTTCGGCAGGTAGTCGTCCGCGCCCATCTCGAGGCCGACGATGCGGTCGACGTCCTCGCCCCGCGCGGTGAGCATCAGGACGGGGACGCGCGAGCTCTGCCGCAGCCGCGTGAGGACCTCGAACCCGTTGAGCCCAGGCAGCATCACGTCGAGCACCACGAGCGTGAAGGGCCTCTCCCTCTCCTCCTGCGCGCGCGCGAGGCCGGAGATCGCGTCGCGCGCGCTCTCCACCGCGTAACCCTCCTGACCGAGCAGCTCGGCCAGGAGCTCGCAGAGCTCGGCGTCGTCGTCGATGACCAGGATCTGGGGCGGATCCGTCATGTCGCGACTGTAGCGCGGCTGTCGCACCGCCGTGTAAGGCCTGGTCAAGAGGCGTCTTGACGAATCTTTACACGACCAGGACACCTCTTGAGACACTGCCCGTTAGCTTGCGGCGCATGACGTTCTCTCGCTCCGTTCCCTTGCCGTGGCTGGCGTCTCTCGCCCTCGCCGCCACGTGCTCGCTGAGCGTCGCGGCGCGCGCCGAGACGCTCACCGCCGAGGAGGCGGTCCGCCGCGCCGCCTCCCAGAACCCGTCCCTCCGAGCGGCGCTGCTCGAGGCCACCGCGGCGCGGCAGGCCGTCGCCGCCGAGGAAGGCGCCCGCAAGCCCACGCTCTCGGCCTCGGTGACCGGAGATTACAAGGAGCCGTTCCACAACGGAGCCGACCCCGTCGACGCTGACGGCGACGGAGTTCCCGACACCGATGCAAACGACAAACCACTCACCATTCCCATGCTCAAGCGCTCGAGCACCACGTCCGTCACGTCGGACGTGGCGCTCCGGTACACGACCGACGTCGGGACGAGCCTCGAGGTGGGCGCGTCGGCGCGCTCGGGGACCCCGGGCCCGAACTACGGCGCGCAGGCCTACGTCTCCGCGCGGCAGCCGCTCCTGCGGGGGGCCGGGACCGACGCGGTCCTCGCGCCGTACGCGCAGGCGCAGGCGTCGGCCGTCGCCGCGGAGCAGGAGCGCGAGCTCGCCGCGAGCCAGACAGCGCTCGACGTGCTCGGGGCGTACTGGGAGCTCTGGTACGCGGAGCAGGCGATCGTCGTGCAGGAGCAGGCGCTCGCGGCCGCACAGCGGCTGCTCGCCGACGCGAAGGCGCGCGCCGAGACCCTCGGCACCGGAACGAAGGTGGACGTCCTGCGCTTCTCGACCTCGGCCGCGTCGATCGCGGATTCGCTGTCGCAGGCGCGGGCGACGCGGGCGGCGCGGGCCATCGCGCTCGGGCGCGCGCTCGGCATGGCCCCGGCGAGCGCGGCGTCGCTCGCCCCGACCGGCGCGCCGCCGTCGCTCGGGGCCCTGCCGTCGGCCGACGCGCTCGTGCGCGCGGCGAGCGAGCGGTCCCTGGAGCTCGCGGCCCTGCGCGCCGACCTCGACGCGCAGCGCGCGCGGGTGAGCGCGGCGGAGGACGCGGACCAGATCCGCCTCGACCTGTTCGCGATGGCCTCGATGGACGGGCAGTGGGTGCGCGACGGCCTGCCGGGGCTCTCGCTGCCGGGCGGCCGGCCGGCGTTCGGGGTGCTGGGCGGGATCGAGATCGAGCTGCCGCTCGGCGGCGGGCGGGCGTCCGCGGACGCGGCCCGCGCGCGGACGCAGCTCGCGGCCGCGGAGGCGCGATACCAGGCGCGCGCCGAGGCGATCGCGGCCGACGTGAGCTCGCTGCGCGCGAGCCTCGAGGCCGCGGCCGAGCAGGTCGCGCTGGCCACCGAGACGGCGCGCATGGCGGGCGAGCTGGCCGAGGCCGAGCGCCAGCGGCTCTCGCTCGGGACCGCGACGTCGGCGGACGTGGTGCAGGCGGAGCAGACGCGGAGGGAGGCGGAGCTGCGCAGGCTGCGGGCGGCGGTGACGGAGCTGACGTCGCGCCTCCAGCTCGATCACGAGACGGGCGCGCTGCTCGTCCGCTTCGCGTCGGTGCTCCCCAGGAGGTCGTCATGAACAGGAACAAGAAGCGCTACCTGATGTCCGGCGTGGCCGCGTTGGCCGTGGCGAGCTTCGCGATCGGCGGGTACGCCTGGTACAAGCAGCCCGAGAAGACCCCCGCCGGCCCGACCGTCGAGATCCGCCGCGGGAACCTGACCGAGACCGCGGCCGCGTCCGGGAAGATCGAGCCCGACGTGCAGGTCGAGGTGAAGTCGCGCGCCCCGGGCCAGGTCATCGAGGTCCTCGTGAAGGAGGGCGATACGGTCGAGGCGGGGCAGCTCCTCGTGCGCCTGGACCCGACGGACGCGGAGCGCGATCTCGCCGCGGCGCGCGTGGCGCGCGACCGCGTGAAGGCCGATCTCGCCGCGGCGAACGCGTCGGTCGCGGTCGCCGAGCTCGAGCGCAAGAACAGCCAGGCGAGCCAGGAGGTCGCCGAGAAGAGCGCGGAGATGGGCCTCGGGTCAACCGACGCGGCCCGCACGGCGGCGCACTCGACGAAGGTCGCGGGCGCGAACATCACGCTGCGGCGGGCGCAGCTGAACGCGACGCAGGCGCAGCTCAAGACGGCCGAGCTGGCGGTGCAGGACGCCGAGCTGCGGCTCAAGGAGACGCAGATCTACGCGCCGATCGCCGGGACGGTGCTCGACGTGGCCGTGGAGAAGGGGACGCTCGTCTCGTCGGCGCTCACCAACGTGAGCGGCGGCAGCGCCGTGATGACGCTCGCCGATCTGTCGAACCTGCGCATCGTCGGCGCGATCGACGAGGCGCAGATCGGGCGCGTCGCGCCGGGGCAGCGGGTCGACATCCGCGTCGACGCCTACGGGGACCGGGTGTTCCAGGGCGTCGTCGACCGGGTGAGCCCGCTCGGCAAGGAGGTGTCGAGCGTCGTGACGTTCGACGTCGAGATCGTCGTCAACGACAAGGACGCGTCGCTGCTCCGGTCGGGGATGAGCGCGGACGTGGAGATCGTGACCGCGGAGCAGAAGGACGTGCTGCTCGTGCCGCTCCTGGCCGTGCAGTCGCATGGCAAGCGGCGGTTCGTGCGGCTCGCGAACGGCGAGGAGCGGCCGATCCAGACCGGGGCGACGGACGGCTCGCGGATGGTCGTGACCGAGGGCCTGAGCGAGGGCGACGACGTGCTCGCGAGCGCGCCCGCCGCGACCGCGGCGGGGCCGCAGGGGCAGGGGCAGCGGCAGGGCGGCGGCCAGAACCCGATGCGGGGGATGGGCATGGGGATGGGCGCAGGCCGAGGAGGGCGCTGAGATGGACGTCCCGGTCCTCGTGAGCGGGCTCTCGAAGGTGTACCACGCCGATCGCGAGGATCTCGCGGTGCGGGCGGTCGACCGGATCGGCTTCGAGGTGCGCCGGGGCGAGTCGGTCGCGATCATCGGGCCCTCCGGCTGCGGGAAGTCGAGCCTGCTGAACATCCTCGGGTGCCTGGATCGGCCGACGGAGGGCGTGTACCGGCTCGGGGGGCGCAACGTGGCGGAGCTCGACGACGACGAGCTGGCGGCGCTCAGGAACCGCCACATCGGGTTCGTGTTCCAGAGCTTCAACCTGCTGCCGCGGATGACGGCGGCGGAGAACGTCGAGCTGCCGCTGCTCTACGGGGCGGTGAAGAACAGCCGCGCGCTCGCGGAGGGCGCGCTCGAGCGCGTGGGGCTCGCGGCGCGCGCGCGGCACCTGCCGTCGGAGCTCTCCGGCGGGCAGAGGCAGCGCGTGGCGATCGCGCGGGCGATCGTGACGCGGCCGTCGATCCTGCTGTGCGACGAGCCGACGGGCGCGCTCGACAGCAAGACGGGGCGCGACGTGCTGGAGCTGCTCCTGTCGCTGAACGCGGACGGGACGACGCTGATCATGGTGACCCACGACCTCGCCGTGGCGCGGTCGCTCTCGCGCGCCATCCACATGAGGGACGGGCACATCGTGGCCGACGGGCCTTCGGCCGACGTGGTGTCGGCGTTCCACGCGGGCGAGATGGAGGCGGCATGCTGATCAAGGAGACGGCGAAGAGCGCGTGGCGCTCGCTCGCCTCGAACCGCCTGCGGACGCTGCTGACGATGCTCGGCATGATCATCGGGACCGCGGCCGTCGTGGCGGTGCTCGGGATCGGAGAGGGCGCGCGCAGCAGCGTCGAGGGGCGGATCCGGTCGCTCGGCGCGAACCTGCTGATGGTGCGCCCGGGTTCCGCGTCGGCGAGCGGGGTCCGGTCGGGCACGGTGAAGACGCTGACCGAGGACGACGCCGAGGCGCTCAAGGGGCTCGACGGCGTGGCGGCGGTCGCGCCGGAGCGGAGCGGCAGCGCGCAGCTGCGGTACATGGCGAGCAACCTGAACGCGTCCGTGACGGGGATCACGCCGGCGTACCTCGAGGTCCGCTCTCTTTCGGTGGCGAGCGGCGTCTCGTTCTCCGACCTGGACGAGCAGCAGCGGGCGCGCGTGGTCGTGCTCGGGGCAAACGTCGCGCGGCAGCTCTACGCGGCCAACGTGAGCGCCTCGCCGCTCGGGACGCGGCTCCAGATCAACGGGAACGCGTTCCGGGTGGTCGGGGTGCTGGCGGAGAAGGGGTCGGGCATGGGCTCGCCGGACGACGGGGTGTTCGTGCCGCTGTCGACGCACCGGTCGGTGCTGTTCGGGCAGGATCACCTGTCGACGATCTCGCTGCAGCTGGCGAGCGAGGATCGGTCCGACATGGTGATCGCGCAGCTCGAGCAGCTGCTGCGCCTGCGCCACCGGCTGCGCGCGGATCAGCCGAGCGACTTCGAGGTGCGGTCGCAGGCCGAGATGCTGGCGACGATGGGGCAGATCACGGGCACCTTCACGATGCTGCTCGGCAGCGTGGCGGCCGTGTCGCTGATAGTGGGTGGAATCGGGATCATGAACATCATGCTGGTCTCGGTGCGGGAGCGGACGCGCGAGATCGGCGTGCGGATGGCGGTGGGGGCGCGGCGCGGGGACATCCTGAGGCAGTTCCTTGTCGAGGCGGTCGTCGTGTCGCTCGCGGGCGGCGTGGCCGGGGTGGGCCTCGGGTACGGGGCGGCGGTGCTGCTGTCGCGGTTCGGGGAGTGGGCCACCATCGTGCCGACGTACGCGGTCGGGCTCGCGCTCGGGGTGTCGATCCTCATCGGGATCACGTTCGGCGTGGGGCCGGCGAGGCGCGCGTCGAGGCTCGATCCGGTGGAGGCGCTGCGGTTCGAGTGAGCGGCGATGGGGGCGGCACGGGTCGAAGGCGCGCGTCTCGGGCGTGCGGGACGATCAACCAAACTGACCAGCACACATGACCGCCGGTCGTCGTCCCGAGAGCCGAACTCGCTGGCCTGAAGGAGATTCGTTCCCGCCGCCCGCGCCCATCGCGAGGGAATGCAGACGCCGCTGGTTCTGGGCCGCTCATCGCTCCACGCACACCCGAACCCACGCCGTTGCGCGGCGGTCCGTTCTGGCCGATCACCCAGCATTTGCCGGCGCAGCGTTGAGCTCGCCATTGCTTTTCAGTGCCGGCGCGCCGCCGGCTCGCTATCCTGTGGTGGGATGGATGTCCTGCTGCAGAACGACCACCTGACGGTCATGCTCGATCAGGAGATGTCGATCGTCCGCAGCACCCGCTCCGAGCTCCCCTATCCATCTCCCGACGATTTCATCCGGGTCCACTCCGAGGCGCTCAAGGTTTACGAGTCGCTGGATCGCTGGTGCCTCGGCCACCTGCTCGACCTCCGCCGGGCGCCCATGAACAACGATCCGTCGTTCGAGGCCGCGACGATGCGCACGCGCAGCATGCTCGTCAGCGAGTTCGCGTGCGTCGCCATCGTCGTGCGGACGGCGGTCGGCGCCCTCCAGGTGAACCGGCTCCTGCGTGAGGAGAACAACGACCATGTCGTCGTGCTTCAGGACGATGACACCGCCGTGGGATATCTCCTCGAGGAGCTCGGAAAGCAGGTGCGCCGGTCCAGCGCGCCGCCGCACAGCCGTCCCCGGAGCTCCCATCCCCATCCCTGGATGCGCCCCGCCAGGCAGCGCTGAGCCCGATCATCGGTCCGGCGCTTTGAAGGCGGCGCCGGCGTCAGGAGCGAGGGCGGCTGTCGCGGCGCTTCTCGTGAGCGCGCTGGGCGTCTAGACTCCCAGGGTGCGCGCCGATCGCAGCCCGTGCCCGCGATGCGGCCTCCTGACCAACGCGGAGGGGCGCTGTTACCCCGGGTGCCAGGGGTCGCTCGCCACCGTGCGCTGCGGCGGCTGCTACCAGCTGAACCTCCCCGACGCGGAGCGCTGCGACGGGTGCGGGCACGAGCTCGGCCTGGAGCCCATCCCCGAGCCCGACGCGCTCCTCTGCGCAGAGTGCGGCGTGCCCTTCTCGGCGTTCCGCGCCGCGGCCGGCCTCCTGCGCGACTGCGGCCGGTGCGGCGGCCAGCTCGTCGACCACGCGCTCTTGCTGGACCTCCTGGAGCGCCGGGAGAGCTATGGGACGAGCGCGCCGAGGCCGCCGCGGCGGCCGGAGCACGTCGACGTCCGCGTGCGCTACGTCCGGTGCCCGGCGTGCGGCCAGCGGATGAACCGCAAGAACTTCGCCGGCAAGAGCGGCATCATCGTCGACATCTGCAGGGAACATGGCACCTGGTTCGACCGGGGCGAGCTCCCGCAGCTGCTCGCCTTCGCCGCGTCGGGCGGCACCGCGAGGGCGCGCCAGCAGCAGATCGAGGAAGAGGCGCGGTCGCGCCGGGAGGCCGAGATCGCCAGGGAGGCGGCGCGTCGGGCGAGCGCCGTCGTGGCGGCCTCGTCCTGGGAATCCCGCTGGAACAACCGGCGGGCCGCCGTGCAGGAGCTGCTCGATCTCTTATGGCAGATCACCCGCTGAGCGTCCGCGCGCGCCGGCCGCGCCGGTGAAGAGACGTTAAGAGGCGTGCAGGACGGACGGGGGCGTCGTATGACGTGCCGCCACGACATGACGTCCCTCGACCAGCGCCTGTCGGCGCTCGACCTATCCGTCCTGCCGACCTGGGTTTACGATCACGGCCGGCACCGGTTCCCCTGGGTGAACGCGAAGGCCCTCCAGTTCTGGCACGCGACGGATCGCGCCGAGCTGCTCTCCCGCGACCTCTCGGACCTGTCGCCGGCCGTCCGCGCGCGGCTCGACGGCTACCTCCGCGTCCTCGCGGAAGGGGAGACGGTGCTGGAGGACTGGACGCTCTACCCGCGCGGGACGCCCGCGACCGTGACGCTCCACGGGCAGCCGATCGACCTCGATGACGGGCGGCTCGCGATCCTGTTCCAGGCGCTCCCCCAGGCCGCCAGCGTCGGCGCCTCGATGGTGCGCGGCGTGGAGGCGGTCCGCCACTCGTCGGTGCTGGTCAGCCTCGTCGACCGGGAGGGAAAGGTGCTCTTCCACAACCCCGCGGCCCTGCGCGCCCTCGGCGACGCGCCGGCGATCGACGCGGCGTTCCCGGACGAGGGCGTGGCCGCGGCGGTCCGCGGCGCGATCGACGCGGAGGCGGCGTGGGCAGGGGAAGTGCGGGTCGTCACGACCGACGGCGAGCGGTGGCACCAGGTGGAGGCGCGCCCCACGACCGATCCCGTGACCGGCGCGCGCGCGGTGCTCGTGCAGCAGCTCGACGTCACGGCGCAGCGGCGCGCCGAGGGGCAGGTCGAGGAGCAGGGCCGGCTCATCGACCAGCTGAACCGCTCGCTCGCCCTCGTGGAGGAGCAGCGGCGGCAGATCCTGAACCTCTCCGCGCCGATCCTCGACGTCGGCCGGGGCACGCTCGCGGTGCCGCTCATCGGGCGGCTCGACGCGGAGCGCGGCAGCGAGCTCGGAGAGCGGCTCCTCCCCGCGATCGTGGCGCAGCGGGCGTCCCACGTGGTCCTCGACGTCACCGGCGCGGAGGCGCTCGATCCGGACGGCGCCGCGGCCCTGGAGCGGCTGGCGCACGCGATCCAGCTGCTCGGCTCCAGGCCGATCCTCACCGGCGTCCGCCCGGAGGTCGCGCGCGCGCTCGTCGACGTCGACCTCGGCGACGAGCTGCTCGTCCTGCGCAGCCTCGGCCGCGGCCTGGAGGTCAGCCGGCGGCGCGCGCGTGGAGGCGCGCGGCGCCGGGCGTAGCGCCGGCGCGCGCGGCGCCACCCGGAGCGGCGTCCCCGCGGCGCCTGCGCCCGCCGCGGCGCTTTTCGAGCTGCCAGGCCGGACGGCCTCTGCCATAAGAGGCCGCCATGACGCTTGAAATTCGTGGAAAGTGGGCGCTGGTCACCGGCGCGAGCCGGGGCATCGGCAAGCGGATCGCGCGCGGCCTCGCGGACCTCGGCTGCAACGTCGTCCTGCACAGCCGCGACGCGGCGCACACGCGCGAGCTCGAAGGGGAGCTCGCCGGCAAGGGGATCCGGGTGAGCGCTGTCTCGGGCGAGCTGTCGGATCAGGCGGCGGTCGACCGCATGCTGGACGACACCATCGCGGCGTCGGGCGGGATCGACCTCCTGTTCAACAACGCCGCCATCATGACGCCGTTCCGCGCCTCGCACCTGCAGACGCCGGCGGACGATTACCGGCTCAGCTTCGAGGTGAACGTCATCAGCCCGATACGGATCACGTACCGGCTGCTGCCGACGATGCTGGAGCGGCGCTTCGGGCGAATCGTGCAGGTGACCTCCGGGATCCAGGATCAGCCCGAGCTGATGGCCTACGCGGCGTCGAAGGCCGCGCTCGACAAGTTCGTGCGCGACATGGCGCCTTCGCTCCGTGGCACGGGCGTGCTGATGAACCTCCTCGACCCGGGGTGGCTGCGGACCGATCTCGGCGGACCGAAGGCGCCGAACGACGTCGAGTCGGTGCTGCCTGGGGCGCTCGTCCCGGCGCTGGTCGACGGCGAGGTCCACGGGGTGCTCTTCCGCGCGCAGGACTACGCGCGTCCCGCCGCGCGCTGACACGCGCGGGGCGTGCTTCTGACGTCCGCGCGTCCCGTGTGAATCGCGTGAATCGCGTGAATCGCGCCGGCTCGACGAGTTGTGCCGCGCCGCCGGTGCGCGTCTTGCTAGCGTCGTGGGAGATGAACGAGACCTCGGGACCTGGGGCGGACACGACACCTCGCGCGAGCTGCGGCGCGGGGGAGGATCCCACGGCGCGCGCGACGGCGGCCGTCGCGCGTGCGGCGCGATGGGGGCGCTGGGGGGCGCTCTTGCCGGTGCTGGCCTGCGCGTGCTCGCTGGAGGGGTTGTCCGCCGCGTGGGATGCCTCGCCGGCGCCCGCGGGAGGGGGGAGCAGCTCGTTCAGGATCAGGATCGAGGCCGAGGACTGCGAGCTCTCCGGCCGGTTCGAGCGCGTGGACGACCTGCTCGCGAGCGGCGGGACGTACGTGGCGGTCCCCGAGGAGGCGAATTGCAACAGCGACCGGGTCGACTGCTCGTTCGAGATCGCCGAGGCCGGCACGTACCAGATCAGGGCCAGGGTCGCCACGGGGCCCGACGAGAGCACGGACAACTCGTTCCTGGTCCGCGTGGACCATGAGCCGGAGCTCGGAACCAGGTACGACTTCAACGGGACCGAGTTCCACGAGGATTACGTTCACGACGCGAAGGACGCGACAGGGCTGCTGCTCAAGTTCGCGCTCGATCCAGGGGTGCACATCGTCTCGTTCGGGTGCCGCGAGGACGCGGCGAGGCTCGACTGGGTCGAGCTCGTTCGAATCGGTCCCTGATCCCCGGGAGGCGCCGCGGAGCCGAGCGCGGGGCCACGCCGCGGCGCTCGATATCGCGGGCATCGTACAGCGCCAGGGCTGATGACGCGGTGTTGCACGTGTCCACCGTGTCAACCGGTGGTTGACAGCCTCGGTCGCGGCGCCTGCCCGGGAGCTCCGGGGGAGAGGAGCGGCGCTGCAGAGATCCCTGCGAGAAATGCGGTGGAACCGTGCAATCCCAGACAGGGCTGGTTCGTCCTGAACCGATGGCATGTGCGTTGCTGTGAAGCTCCAGCGAACGGCTTGTGTGCTGTCCGGCGTCTCCGCCCGCGTCGCGCGAGCTGCTTGGCCTTGGCTCATCACGGAAAGGTGACTTGCTCATGAAGTGCGAATCTGGAGTCGCTTGGGCTGCGCTGATCGCGCTCGGCATCCTCGGCGTTTCGGTGGTCGGGTGCGGCTCGGAGACGTCAGAGCCGGAAGACGACGCGGGGCAGCCGACGAGCAGCGGGAGCGCAGGCTCCACGGCGAGCGTCGGCGCCGCCGGGACCGGTGGGAGCGGCGCGGGCAGCGGCGCGGGCAACTCCAGCGGCGGGACCGGCGGCTCCGGCAGCGGTGAGGGCGGCTCCGGCAGCGGTGAGGGCGGCTCGGACGAAGGCACCGGCGGCTCCAGCAGCGGTGAGGGCGGCTCGGACGAAGGCAATGGCGGCTCGAGCAGCGGCGCCGGCGGCTCCGGCAGCGGCGCCGGCGGCGGCGACCCTGGCGCGGTCGACTTCAGGCTCTACGGCTACGCCACGACCGGCGACGGCACCACCGGCGGCAAGGGCGGACAGGTCGTCTCCGTGAGCTCGCTCGACGCCCTCAGGAGGGAGGCCGCGCGGGACGGCGCCGTGATCATCCAGATCACCGGCAAGATCAGCGGTAGCGGCGACGACGTGGACGTCACCTCCGACAAGACGATCGTGGGGGTCGGGTCGAGCGGAGAGCTGGAGGGGATCGGGCTCAATCTGAGGAGGGCCTCCAACATCATCGTCCGCAACCTGAAGATCCACCACGTGCTGGCCAGCAGCGGCAACGGCGACGGCATCCACATGGACGAGAGCCACAACGTCTGGATCGACCACTGCGAGCTCTGGGCCGAGTCTCCCGCCGTGAACTCCGACAAGGACAAGTACGATGGCCTCATCGACGCGACCCACGAGTCCTCGAACATCACGATCTCGTGGAGCTACCTGCACGACCACTGGAAGGGCATGCTGGTCGGCTCGTCGGACAACGACGACAGCGACCGCCGCATCACCTTCCATCACAACCGCTTCCGCAACGTGAACTCCCGCGTCCCGAGCTACCGCGGCGGCAACGGGCACGTCTTCAACAACTACTTCGAGGACGTCCCCACGTCGGGGGTGAACTCGCGGGTCGGCGCCTGCCTGAGGGTGGAGGGCAATCACTTCTACAAGGTGAAGAACCCCATCACCACCCTGGACAGCCCGGCCGGCGGTACGCACCGCATCGACAACGTGTTCGAGCAGACCACCGGGACGCAGGCGTCGGGTCAAGACTGCTCCTGGACCGCGCCGTACGAGTACCCGCTCGACCGCGCGGCCGCCGTCAAGGCGCTCGTCCTGGAGCACGCGGGCGTCGGCAAGACGGACCCGCTGGCGAACCTGCCCTGAGCGCCGCTGCCGGCGCGCTCCTCGTCCCGGCGGCGCCAGGCGGGAGCGCGGTCGAGCGCGCGTCCGCCGGCTGAGCCATTCCCGGCCCGTCGGGGTACATCGTGAGCATGAACCCCGAGCCGCCCCTCCGGGCGTGGGTGCGACCGCCGCTCACCCAGGGGAGCGCGGCGCGCCAGTGGCAGCGCATCAAGGAGCGGCTCGAGGCCCGGGGCGCTCGCCATGGCCGCCGGTGGCTCTGGGCCGGCTCCCTCGCAGGAGCGCTCGCCCTGGGGGCGGCCGCGCTGTGGGTCGGGGCGCGCGGCGGCTCGTCGTGACCGCGGACGTCGACGTGCGGCCCGTGCGCTTCGGCGCGAGCGTCGGCGCGCTCGCGCCCTTCATGATGGTGGAGGCGCTCGCGGGCGACGCGGTCGTCACGAGCACGGGCGGCCCAGGCGTGCTCGCGGCGCTGGGCGCGGGGGTGGTGTTCTGACAGGACGCTCGACGCGGCCGCGGGCGTGGCGCGGGCGGCGCTGCCGGCGACACCGTCCTGCGCGTCGACGGCCTCGCCGCGGGCCCGTACCACACGTGCGTCATCCTGGGCGGGCGGCTCTCCTGCTGGGGGCCAACGACGAGGGGCAGCTCGGCGTCGGCGACACGGAGGACCGGACCACTCCGGCCGCGGTCGAGGGTGATGGCTGGGCCGAGAGCGCCATCGGCGAGCTGCACAGCTGCGCGAGGCGGCTCGACGGCAGCCTGTGGTGCTGGGGCGCGAACGGCGAGGGGCAGCTCGAGATCGGGTCCGCTGCCTCCGAGGTCACGCCGGCGTTGGTCCGATCTGCCAGCGGGGCGTGGGCGACGCCGATCAGCTGGCCGCCGCGCGTCGACTCGAGGTCGCGCATGCTCGGCGCATCGAGCGCGAAGACGCCCGTCATGGGCTCGGTGCGGCCGGTCTTGTCGAGCCGCGCGGGAGCCGAGTGTGGCGAGCGCCGACGATGTAGTCCGTTCAGCGCCGGAGTCGTCTCGAAGGTGTCTCGTGGCGTCCGGTGATTCCGTCGTCTCCTGATGTATAAGGGCCTATCGGGCCCCGCTGAATTGGGCGATGCGCCGCTCGGGGAGCTCGGCTCTCTCGAACGGCCCGGAACCTGGGGGAAGATCTTGTCATGTTGACCTTCGCGGCGCTTTGTGCTCAGAGCCGGGCGATTTCACGGATGGCGTTCGATCGGAAGTACCCGCACGCCTGGCTGCTCCGGGAGCTCGGCCCCGATGACCAACCTCCTCCGTCGTTCAAGACCCTCGTCGCCGGGACCGCGCCTGGCATGAGCGGCCAGCCGATCTCGTCCCGCCACCGGATCTCGTCGGGGATGATCGCCACGTCGCACGGCTGCGAGCTCCTGCCGGTGGCGAAGCGCCCCGAGAGCCCCTGGCAGGATCGCATCCTCATCGGGCGGGCGCTGAACAGCGATGTCGTGCTCCGTGACGCGTCCGTCTCCAAGGTCCACGCCCACATCTCGGTGCTGGTCGCGGACACCCCGATGCTCCACGCGAGAAAGAGCACCAACGGGACCTTCCTGAACGACCGGCTCCTGGCGCCGTCCGGGGACGGCGTGCCTCTCCGCAGCGGCGACATGCTCCAGCTCGGCAACGTCCTCTGCGAGTTCATCGTGAACGCCGATCTCTACCGGCTCGTCGCTCGCTGAGGGCGGGGCTTCCCCGCTGCTGCGCTCGCCCGCCGGCTCACCCGAGCCCTGACTGATCGCCGGCGCCGCCGCCGGGATCAGCTCCGCTCCGGGTGGGGCGCGCGGAAGAGCACCTCCACCGGGCCCGCGTGCGTCTCCACGACGTAGCTCGCCTCCACCGGGGCGCCGCCGCGAAACGCCTTCGTGATCTCCTTGCGCCGCTTCATCAGCTCGACCAGGCCGAGCGCGAGCGCCTCGGAGGCCGTGAGCTCCTTCGGCGTCGGCTTGCGGCCGATGAGGTCCTCATCGACCATCGCGAGCGTGGGGTAGGCGTCCGGGTCGGCCAGCTCCCAGCGCTGCTCGGCGACCTCGGCGCGCAGCGCGGGGTGCAGGTCGCTCGCGCGATCGAAGCTCAGCGAGAAGAAGCTCGCCGGCAGCGACGCGGGCGGCGCGTCCGGGAGCTTGGCGGTCTCGGCCAGGTAGAGCGCGAACCCGCGCGCGCTCTCGAACAGGAGGACGCCGTGGCTCTGGCCGGCCTGCCCGACGACGCACAGCGCGAGATCGCGCGCGCCGAGCGACGGGATCGACAGCGCCATGATGTCGGCGTCGCTGGGCACCGCCTTCCAGGGCGTCACGCGGTAGAGCGCGGCCGCCGCGCGGAAGAACGAGGCCATCGCCGGCGCCTCGATGCCGCCCCCGAGGAAGCTCGGCGTCAGGCGGCCGTCCCGCGTGCCGAGGTGCGCCTCCAGGTCCTCGGCGACGACGTCGATCTCCGGCGTGGGCGCGACGCGGACCTCGACCTCCGGGCCGAGCCGCGCCCGCAGGGCCTCCGCGAGCGCCGGCGAGGCCACGCGCACACGCTCGGGCAGCCGCGGCTTGCCCTCCAGGGGACCTCTGGCGGCGGCCTCGAAGCTGTCGACCGCGCCCGTCACGACGTCGCCGGGGCGCAGGGCGGCGCAGCTCAGGACGAAGCCGCGCTCGGTCATCCAGACGACCGCCTCGGGGCGGTACGCGTCGTCGCCCTCGTGCACGAACGCGCGCAGGGAGAAGAAGCCGCCGATCCACTCCTCGTCCCTGCGAGGCAGCGAGCGCGCGCTCTTCTTGGACCGCTTCTTCTTGGGGGCTGGCACGGTCTTCTTGGGGGCTGGCACGGAGGACATCAGGGCACCTGTTCGCGAGGGCGCTCCAGCCGGCACGCTCGACGACCTGGAGCGAGGGGCGAGACCGGAACCGAGAGGAACAGAGAGGAACCGCGAGGAACGAGAGGAACCGCGAGGAACGAGAGGAACCGCGAGGAACGAGAGGAACCGCGAGGAACCGAGAGCGGAACGCTAGCGCAAAGGCCGCGTGCGTCGAAGCGCGAACACGGCGCAGAGGGCGCAATGGGCGTAAAGGGCGCGCAAGGGGCGCGCACGCAAGGGGCGCGCAAGGAGCGCGGCGTGGCGGCTGGCGCGGGGGTCTTTCGTCTGGCGCTCGTCGCGGTGCCCTGTTATCGGTCGTCGTGGTCCAGCGCGGGGACCTGAAGCAGGTGTCGCTCGCCGACCTTCCAGGGGACTCGATGCCTGAAGCGAACAGCAGAGGCTCCCGGCGCTCCGCAAAGGGTGTGGGGCGCGCGGGGCGAAGGGGGCTCGGTTGGCCGGCGGTCGGGCTCCTCGTGACGCTGGCCACCTGGGCGCAGGCGGGCGTGGCACGGGCCGAGCAGAGCGCCGCAGAGGTGTCCGAGGAGGTGAAGGCGCTCCCGGTGACGCGCGACGGCGTGGCCGCGAAAGGGGCCAGCGCGGCCCGCCCTGTCGAGCCGGGGAAGCGCAAGGTCATCGCGGCCGCGCCCGCGAGGTACGCCGTCGCGCGCGACGTCGAGGTGACGCGGCCGGAAGAGGCCGTCGAGGTCCCCGTGAGGGCGCTCGCGCCCAGCGCGGCAGCGCAGGATGCCGCGCCTTCCACCGGCGACATCGAGCCGCGCAGGCCGACGCCTTACGGCGCAAGGCCGGATCCGATCCATCGGAGCCTGATGTGGGTGACGGGCGGGCTCACGCTGGCGGGCATCGCGCTCGGAAGCACCTTCGGTGGCCTGGCGATCTCCACGTGGGACAAGGTCGACGACGCGGCGAAGACGGCGTGCGCGAATCCGAGGCGTTACCGGGACTGCGCGCAGCCGGTGCCCGATCTGGCCAGCAAGGCGATGTCGTATGCGACCGTGTCCGATTTCTCGTTCATCGCCGCGAGCGTGGCGCTCGCCGGCACGGCCGTCCTCTGGCTGACGCTGCCCTCGGACGGGCCGCGCGCGACCGCCCGCCTCCAGCTCGCTCCGGGCGTCGTCGGTGGCTCCGTCGTCGGGGCGTTCTGATGACGATGAGGCTCGAAAGGCGCGCTCGGCTGTGGCTGGCGAGCTCTCTCGTCGCGGCGAGCAGCGCGGGCTGCGCGGAGATCGTGGGCATTCAGCTCATCGACGAGCAAGGCGTCGGGGGCGGCTCGTTCAGCGAGCCCGGCTATACGTGCCAGTGGGTGATGTCTTTCGGTGGCGCCGAGACCACGCTCGGCGGGATCGCGGCCGACGAGGACGGCACCCTGTGGCTGGCGGGCGGCTTCAAGGGGGACCTCACCGTTGCCGGCGGCGCCCCGCTCACGGCGGGCGGCGCCGGCAAGGACGTCTTCGTGGCGCACCTCGCGCGGGACGGGAACCACGTGTGGAGCGAGCGCTTCGGGAACGCGGAGAACGACACCGCGACCCACGTCCACCAGGCGACCGCGATCGCGCTGGACGGCGGCAGCGTCTACGTGGCGGGCGACTTCACGGGCAGCCTGTCGTTCGGCGCGGACTGCGGGCTGCCCGAGGGCGCCGGCGACGCGTTCGTGGCGCGGCTCGACAAGAGCGATCCCGGCGGGGTAGCGGCGTGCGTGACGCACGGGTCCAGCGGTCTTGACGAGGCGAAGGCGGTTGCGGCGGAGGGCGACCGCGTCTTCGTCCTGACGTCGCTCCAGGGCGGGCTCGACATCGGGTTCTCCAGCTACGATGCACAGACCCTCCTGAATCCGTGCGGCGGCGTCTTTGCGGGCCGTGAGGGGGCGCGTTTTTTGCCTCGCGATCTCCGTGTGGCCTCCGGCGACGCCTTCGTGATCGCCGATTTCGAGGGCCGGGTGAACGTGGGCTTCCCCGGCTTCGAGAGCGCGCTGCCGCCCGGCGGCGCGGCCTCGGACGGGGTCGACGCGCTCCTGGCGTCGTTTCCGGCGTCGTGGATCTGCGATGGATGGAGCGCCGAGGGGGCGGACGTCTGGTATCGACACTACTCCGCTCTCCGCGGCGATCAGCGCGCCAGCGCCGTGGCGATGCACGAGGCGGGCGTCGTCTTGACGGGCTCGTTCGAGGGGCAGATCGATCTCGCGGGAGAGATCGTCTCCACCGGAGAGGACGGCTTCGCCGCGCACCTCGACCGGAGCGGCGCCGCCACGTGGGCCAAGCAGCTCGGGGGCAGCGGGGCCCAATCGGCGCAGGTCGTCGGCGTCGACGAGCTCGGAAAGATCGTCGTGGCCGGGCATTTCGATCAGCAGATGAAGATCGATGACGTCGAGATCGGCGGGGAGGCCGGCGAGGGGGACGCCTTCCTCGCGCGGCTCCGGGCCACGGACGGCGAGGTCGAGTGGCTGGGCGCGCTCGGCGGCCCTACGCTCCAGCGGATCCTGGCGCTCGCCGTCTCCGGAACGGACGTGTTCCTCGCAGGCACGTCCGGCGCCGACTTCGCGCTCCTGAACTGCCCTGTCGAGGCCGAGGACGGTCAGCTGTTCGTCGCCAAGCTGTCGGTCTCCTCGCGCTGACGGCCGTCCGCCGGGCGCGGGCGGCTGCGCTCGATGCTGCCGCCGCCGCGCGAGAGCAGCGCCCGCGCGCAGGGCGCGATGACCTGAGCGAGCGCGCGCTCCCGGATCGCGCGCCGGTGCTGCGGGGAGAGCACGCCGAAGCCGAGCAGCGGGCCGCCGTGGCTGGCCTCGCTCGAGGCGCGGAGCTCCGCGGAGGCCGCGGCGAGCTCGTCGACGATGGCGCCCGCGAGGGAAGGATCGCGGTCGAGGGCCCAGGCCGCGAACCGGAAGGCGAGCTCGGCGTGCCGCGTCTCGTCCTCGGCGATCTTCTCGAGCGCGCGCCGTACCGCTGGATCGGTCGCGTGGAGGGCGGCCTCTGCCGCCTCGATCGCGGCGATGGTCTCGCCGATGCACCCCTCGCGGAGGGTCGTCACGAGGATCTCGCGGGCGCCTTCGCCGCCGAGGGCGCCGTCGATGGCGAGCGGCCCTGGGCCGACGCCGCGGCCGGCGAACGCGCTGGCCAGCTCGAAGCACGTGCGCGCGTGGTCGGCCTCGTCGCCCATGGCCGCCTGCGCGGCGCCGACGAGCTCCGGCGGCGCGCCGAGCGACAGGAGCTGCAGCGCGAAGCGCGCGAACGCGGCGATCGACGCGTGCTCGAGGAGGGCGGCGCGGGTCCAGTGCTCGGCGAGGGCCGCCCGTTGCTCGACGGACAGCTCTTCCAGGCGAGGCGGCGCGTCCGGAGCGGCGGTCCGCCAGTCGTCGCGCGCGGCGGGCTGCGCCGTGCGCACGACGCCTTCCACGAGGAAAGGCCGGCCGATTGCGCAGATCTGTGCCGTACAGGTGTGCCGCAGGGCCTCGAGCGAGCATTGCTCGTCCCCTGAGCAGTCCTGGTCGCTGGCGCACTCGTCGGCGGGCGTCTGGCACGCGAAGGCGGTCCCGCCGCATCCGGGGTGCAGGACGTAGCTGGAGCAGAGCAGACTTCCACAGTCCTGGTCGCTGGTGCACTGCGAGGGCACGCATCGCCCGACCGGATCGCCGCACAGGCAGATCTGCCCCTCGCCGCAGTCGGCGTCGGTCGTGCACCCGTACTGGCAGAAGCACCCTGGCGCCACCTCGCCTCCGGTCATGACGTTGCAGTAGCCGTGTGGCTGCTCGGTGCAGTCGGCGTCGGAGGTGCAGTTCCCCGTCGCGCCGCTCGGGTCCGCGCAGGCCTTGGCACGCGGGAGCGGGCTGGGACAGGTGACGACCTCCGCGCGGTGGATCCAGCCGTCGGCGCAGCGCACGTACCCGGTGTTCTGGTCCGCGACGACGATGGGCTCCGGATCGTCGCAAGCGAACGGAAACCCTTCCGGTGGCAGGCCTCCGGTGCTGCTGGAGGTGCCTTCACCTGTGCTGCTGGAGGTGCCTTCACCTGTGCTGCTGGAGGTGCCTTCACCTGTGCTGCTGGAGGTGCCTTCACCTGTGCTGCTGGAGGCGCCTTCACCTGTGCCGCCGCCCGAGGCTTCACCGGACGTGACGTTTCCACCGCAGCTCAGCGCAGGCGCGATCGCCAGCACCGAGAGCAGCCTCGCACCCCAAGAGTCCATCGAGACGAGCAATCGCATGGTATGTCCCTCGTTCCAGGATCTTACCCGGATTCGGCGCCGCGGTCGCGGGCGCCACGAGCGTCGTTGCCGCGTCCGGCGCGCCGTGCGAGCGTCGCGTGATGCGGGCGTTGATCGCGGGCGGGGGGATCGGCGGGCTGGCGGCGGCCCTGAGCCTGCACGCGGCCGGCATCGATGCGTGCGTCGTGGAGGCCGCGCGGGAGATCAGGCCGCTCGGCGTCGGCATCAACCTCCTCCCTCACGCCGTGCGAGAGCTGATGGAGCTTGGCCTCGCCGACGCGCTGGTGGCGACAGGGATCCCGACCGCCGAGCTCGTGCACCACGATCGGTTCGGGGGTCGGATCTGGGGCCATCCGCGGGGTATCTCCGCTGGGTATCGCTGGCCACAGGTGTCGATCCACCGTGGTGAGCTCCAGTTGATGTTGCTCGCGGCGGTGCAGCGGCGCCTGGGGGCCTCCAGCGTGCGCGTCGGGCTGGCGGTGGAGAAGTTCGAGCAGACGACGTCCGACGTGCAGGTCACGGTGCGGGATCGGCGGACCGGTGAGCGCGACGTGGTCCCTGCGGACGTGCTTGTCGGGGCCGACGGCATCCACTCCGTGGTTCGCGCGCAGCTCCACCCGGCGGAGGGGCCGCCCAGGTGGAACGGCATTCACATGTGGCGCGGCGTGACCGAGGGCGAGCCGTTCCTGGGGGGGCGCAGCATGATCATGGCCGGCAGCAACCTGGCCGCCAAGTTCGTCGCTTATCCCATCTCCCGCCGCGCGGAGCTCCGCGGCCGGGCCGCGATCAACTGGGTGGCGGAGGTGCGGCTGCACGAGGGGGCGGCGGTCGCGCCGGGGAGCTGGAACCGGCAAGGACGCCTGGAGGACGTGCTGCCCCACTTCGCGGCGTGGCGCTTCTCCTGGCTCGACATTCCGGCGCTCATCGCCGCGGCGCCCGTCATCTTCGAGTATCCCATGAACGATCGCGATCCGCTGCCGTGGTGGGGCGCTGGCCGGGTCACCCTGCTCGGCGACGCTGCACATCCCATGTACCCTGTCGGTTCCAACGGGGCCTCCCAGGCGATCCTCGATGCTCGCGTGCTGGCCTGGCACCTCGCCCAGACGAGCGCCCCCGAAGAGGCGCTCGCCGCCTATGAAGCTGCGCGCCGTCCGCCGACGAGCTCCCTCGTCCTCGCGAACCGAGCGATGGGCGCCGACCGGGTCCTCTCGACGGTGGAGCAGCGAGCGCCGGCGGGCTTCGCCCGGATCGAGGACGTGCTGAGCAGCGACGAGCTCGAGGCGATGGGTCGCAGCTACACGGAGATGATTGGGACCGACGTTGAGGAGCTCAACGCCCGGCCGTCGTGGGGCGTCGACGGGGGACGGGAGGCGCCGGGAGAGCGGAACGGCTCCAGCTGATCGGCGCGGTTGCGGCGAGTCGGTGGCCGAAGGCCGCCACGCTCCGCTCGCAGCGCCGCACGCTACGATTCCACAACCGAAAGGTGCACGTCTGTTGCTGTAGGAAAAACATCTGAAATCAGGCAGGGACGTCCTTGGCTCACCTCCTGCAAGAGACGCAAGCAGAGCGCCCGTGACGGTTTCCCCCCCACCGTCGAATGGGCGCTCTGTTTTTTTGTGCTCCTGCCATAGGCGCTGGTGCGCGGGCACGAGGCGTGTCTGGCTCGGTTCATGGAGCCTGGCGACCGTCCATGGCGGATGCGCTCGCGCCTGCTGGCCGCTTCCGGCGCTTTCTCAAGGCAGACGATGGAATCTATCCGTCCTCTCGGTGACCGGCCCGACGACGACCGGGCTTCGCTGTCATGATCGGTCACGGCGAGTCCGTCCGCGATATCCGCCGCCTTCAACCCGGGTCGCGCCGCCTTCAACCCGGGTCGAGCAGAACTCCCGAGTTGAGCAGCTTTTCGTCGCCAGGGATTCGACGAACCACCATGGACGGATCTCGGCGCGTCCGCGGCGTGTCACCGCCTGATCAGCGCCATGAAGGCGCCGCTCTATGGCGTGCGTAGGGCGACCGTCATCAGCGTCGATCGCCGCAGATCGCCGACAGCGACAACAGCGACGGCGACACAACCACGGTGCGTGCGTGACCCAAGACCAGGCGGGGGGCACCTACAGGGCCCGCACGCGAAGCCAACGTGGGAGAAGCGTCCGCATTAACCGCTCTTCCACACCTACGTCCCAGTCGAAGTCATGGCAAAGCGGCTTGATTCGCGTTTCGAGATGGAATACTAGGTTTTATGTATGCTGCCTCGTAAAAATCTATTTTCTTTCACATCGAAAGACCCTTCGGCGTTCGGGATCCATCTCGCCGCTGCGGCGAGGGAGCACTCCGTCTATTTCGACGAGGGACTCGGCGTGCCGGTCGTACTCCGCGGAGCTGATGTGGTCGCGGTGCTGCGCGACAGCGAGACCTTCAGCACGCGGACCTACGACACCGGGATCATGAAAGGGGCGCTCGTGACGCTTGGCGGTGAGGCGCACACGCGCATGCGGCGGCTCTTCAACGCGGTCCTCTCCCCACGCGTGATCTCCCGCTACGAGGAGGCGACCGTGACCCCGGTGGCGCGCAGGGTCGTGGAACGGCTCGTGCGGAAAGAGCGGGCGGAGCTTTTCGATGATTTTGCGATCTCGATGCCCATGGGCGTGACGAGCGCCCTCTTCGGGCTCCCGGAGGAGCGGATCGCCGAGAATGACGCGCTGATTCGCAAGATGATCCGCAGCGTCGTGATGCCGCAGGATCCCGTCGTCGTGGCCGAAGGGCGGAGCGCCCACGCCGCGATGGAAGCGCAGCTCCGGGAGATCGCCGAGCGCGAGGTGGCGCACCCGAGCGATACGCTGCTCGGCGAGATCGCGCGGGCGATCGTCGCGGAGGGGCTGGGCGGCGTGGAGGCGTGCGAGGGGGTCGTGCTCACGTTGATCCTCGGCAGCTACGAGACGACCAGCTGGATGCTGGCCAACCTGCTCGTGGCGCTGCTCGCCCACCCGGACGCGATGAACCAGCTGCGTCAGCAACCTTCGCTCCTGCCGCAAGCCATCGAGGAGTCGACCCGCTGGTGCAGCAGCGCGGCGGGCATCGTGCGGTTCGTCGAGCGTGAGGCGACGATCGGCGGCGAGACGCTGGCTGCGGGGACGATCCTCTACCTGTCGCTGATCGCTCGCCATTACGACGAGGAGATCTACCCGCGACCGGAGACCTTCGACATCCATCGACGACCGGTGGGGATGCTGAACTTCGGCGGCGGTCTGCACTACTGTGTCGGGGCGCCGCTTGCGCGGATGGAGGCGAGGGTCGGCGTGTCGCTCCTGCTCGAGCGCTTTCCGGCGCTACGGGCCGATCCGACCGTGCAACCGACGTTCTCAACGGCGCCGCGCGGTGCGGCCGCGTTCGGACCTGACCAGATTCCGGCGCTGCTCGTGTAATTTTCGCGGCGCGACCCCACCCAGGTTGGCGGTGGCGCCGACCCGCCCCCCCCGGCCGACCCGACCCAGGTTGGCAGTGGCGGTGGTCCACCCAGGTTGACGCCGACCCGGGACCCGACCCGAGCTCCCACCCGCCGCCGACCCGCCCCAGGTTGGATCCCGCGCAGATTGGGTCCCGCGCCGCGCGCGCGAGCCGACCCAGGTTGCGGGGCGGGACCCACGTTGTGGACTCTACCGACGTTGTGGACTCTACCCAGGTATACCCACGTAGGGCGATCCGAGTGGCATGGCGGCCGCCACCCCTGGCGTAGGAGCCGCCACCTGCGGGGCGCGGCAATATCTTGAAATGATTGACGGCGATCTCTGGCACAGCGTTTGTTGATGTGGACGGACCATGAGCCACCCCCGCGAGATCGCGCCCGGCGCTACCTATATGATCACCCGTCGCGTCTTGCGCCGGCACCTGCTCTTTCGCCCCGACGCAGCCATCACCCAGCTCCTGGTCTACGCCCTCGCGGTCTCGGCCCCGCGCTTCGGAATCGAGGTTCACGCGTTCTGCGCGATGTCAACGCATCTGCACCTGGTCGTGACGGACGTGAATGGAGTCCTGCCGCGCTTCTTGCAGTTCTTCCATCGTATTGTGGCGCTCGGGACCAAGGTGCTTCGCGCGTGGGAAGGACCGGTATGGGACCACGAAGCCACGAGCGTCGTGCGACTCCTGACGCGCGCTGCCGTGGTGGAAAAGATAGCCTACGTACTCGCAAACCCTGTAGCCGCTGGCCTCGTCCGGCATGCGCGTGAGTGGCCGGGGGCGAAAGTCGATGTGGGAGAGCTCGGCTGCGGCGTGCTGCGAGCGGCGCGTCCCGTGGCGTATCTTGACCCGGAAAACCCACAGTGGCCCGAGGAAGTGACGTTACTTCTCGCGTTGCCGCCGGCGGTAGAGCAGGACAGCGTTGATGACTTTCGCCACGAGGTTGCAGTCGAACTCAACGTACAGGAGGCGCAGGCCCATTCTGCGCTTCAGCAGCAGGGGCGTCGTTTTCTTGGTGCTGAGCGAGTCACGAAGATCTCCCCGTACGAGCGCGTAACGAGCTTTGAGGCGCTGGGTGAGCGCAATCCGACCTTTGCAGTGGGCCGCGAGCAGGGGGACGTACGACGAATCGCTGGCGCCGCTGTGCGGGCGTTTCGCGCGTCGTACCGCGCGGCGCTCGAACGGTGGCGCGCCGGGGTACGCAGTGTGGTATTTCCGGCGGGGACGTGGTGGATGTGCACGTTCCACGGCGCCAGCGCGAGGGACTTCGGGCTCACGGTGTAGGTATCGGGTGGCGAGCTCCACAGCGGTCCGGAATAGGATGGGGCGGCTCCGACGCGTCGTTGCCGTCTCGTGGGAACATCCGTTTGGAGGAGCTGGCGCGGGCGGGCGAAGTGTTCATGGGGCGCTGCGCGCACGCCCACGAACGGGGGATGCGGTGTCGATCGCGGATGGATCGGCCCCGGGGACGCCGATTGCGTTTGATCAGCGGACGCCGAGTGTTCACCGGTTGTTGGGACGATCTGGAGCGGCTCGCCGTGCAGAACGCGCGCTTGGCATCCGTTGAGCCTGGTCGTTGCGGACAATCCCGTTGCGGTCAACCTGGGTCGCGCATCCGATTTGTTCCGCCTGTGAGCCCCGAGAAGGCCGCCGCGAAGCGGCGCCGGAAATCAGTATCCACGATCAGCTTGTCACGCAGCGTTCGGGACATCTCAACATGGTAGAATGGTGCGCCCATCTGACGCGACCAGCGTGCTTGCACGTTCGTGGCACCCCCCAACCTATCGATCTCCGTGGGGTAGGCGAGGACCTTTCCCTCGTTGATGACCGCCCGTAGAGGGGCGAGCAGTCGGTCCAGCGCGGCGCCGTGCCCCACCGCGCTGGCGATGATGGCGGCATTCGGAGCCGAACGGTCTTGAAAGCCGTGCAGCTGCACGGTGGGCGTGCCGGGGAAGCTCTGGAGCAGCGCCCGGTGCACGGACAGGAAGAACGAGCGCTCGGCGTGGGCTACGTCTGCGAAGGCGAGCGACGCAATCAGCCGCTCTCGGGAAGCACGGTTATCCCCACGAGCGCCGCCGCCGGTGCCCTGGGCGCCGTCCTGCGCGGTGTTGCCGTTGACGGCTTCATCACCGCCGTTCTCGCCACCAGCGCCTTCCGTGCTCTCGTCACCATCCGCGGTGTGACCCGGGTTGCGTCCGCCTCCGACAGCGGCACCCAGGTTGGGGGGCCCGCCTTCTGCGCCGTCTTCGTCCGCGCTGGCGTCGCGTGGGTTGGGACCCCCGCCGTACCGGTGCGACGTATTGACGATCAGCGCGCGCGCCCGTTGCGCCTCGAAGATGGCCAGCGCGACGGGCAGCGTTCCCCGATCGAAGAACGTGTGCGGCGCCTCGACGATCAGCGGCACGGCCGCTCCTACGCGCAGAACGACCGCGGCTGCCCCGCGGCGGCGCGTGCCGTCCTCGGACAACACCCACAGGTCGCGCCCGTGGACCGCCCGCAGCGCGAACCCCGGTGGTGCGGCCGGCGGCGGCTGCCTGTTCTGCGCGGCGAGCCCAGCCGCCGCGATCCATGCGGCGTACGTCACCTCCTCCGCGTCGTCCGGCGGCTCCGCGATGAGGTGGCGCCCGCCCTTGCGCAGCGGGGTGATCTCCTCGTCCAGCACCTCCTGCTCGCCGCTGTTGACCAGGGCCGCCGTCACGGGCTCCTCCGTAGCTGCTCCCGGGTTCGGCGCCGTGCCCGGCGCGCTCCCGATGCTCCGACATACACCCTGCGAGCAGCCGGCGATCGCGAACAGCACCACATAGCCTGCGCTCTTCATGGTCGTCCTCGTCGTCGGAGCCTCGATGCCCTCCGTACTTTTCTCATGCTACGGCCTCGGAAGCCAGGATGACGCTCTGCGAAAACGCGCCCTGCACCGTCTCCTCTTCCTCTTCCTCTGCTTCCGGAGCGGGGGCGGTTTGCGCTAGTAGCACTGCATGCCTCGTTCCTTCGAGCCCGTGAAGGCGCCGCCGCTCCCCGAGCAGGTCGGTCGCACGTTTCCGCGCATGGTCGAGCTGATGCAGCGGCTCCTCGCACCCGACGGATGTCCTTGGGATCGCGAGCAGAGCTTCGCGACGCTCAGGCGCTACGTGCTCGAGGAGGCGTGCGAGGTCATCGATGCCATCGACGGCGGCGACCGTAAGGAGCTGTGCGCCGAGCTCGGCGACCTCTTGCTCCAGGTCGTCTTCCAGGCCGAGCTCGCCCGGGCCGAGGGGGCGTTCGGGCCGGACGATGTGATCGCTGCGATCTGCGAGAAGCTCGTGCGGCGCCACCCCCACGTGTTCGCGGACGAGAGCGCCGAGAACGCCGACGAGGTGCTTCAGAACTGGGAGCGCATCAAGGCGGACGAGCGGGCGAGGCAGGGGAAGGACCGCGGCGTGCTCGGCGGCGTTCCCCGCAGCCTGCCGGCGCTGACCCGGGCGCAGCGGGTAGGCGAGAAGGTCGCGCGCGTGGGTTTCGATTGGCCGGACGCGCGGGGCTCGCGCGCGAAGGTGGACGAGGAGCTCGGGGAGCTCGATCGGGCCCTCGATGGCGGCGATTCCGCCGCCATCGAGGAGGAACTCGGGGACGTGCTCTTCGCGCTCGGGAACCTGGCGCGCCACGCCGGCGTCGACGCGGAGGGGGCCCTGCGTCGGACGATCGACAAGTTCACCCGGCGCTTCGATCACGTCGAACGGCGGGTCATTGAGCGGCACGGGGGCTGGCCCGTCAAGGCGTCCCACGACACGCTCACGCTGGAGGAGCTCGACGGCTACTGGGACGAGGCCAAGCGCGCGGAGCGGCAGACCTGACCGCGGCGCGCGGACGGTCTTGGCGAGATGCGCGCCGGGGAGACGCCGGCAGCATCCGGCGTCGCCTATGCGGCCTCTCCAAGCGGCCAATCCAGGGCGAGCGGCGCGCTCCGACGGCATAACAAGCGGCCAACCCCGGGCGAGCGGCGCGCTCCGACGGCATAACAAGCGGCCAACCCCGGGCGAGCGGCGCTCCGACGGCGTCGAGATCGACGCGACGCTGCGTCCGCTGACTGGCCCTCTTAGCGGTCAAGTAGGCGCCATCGCATAAAAATGCGGCCTGATCGTGACGAAATTCACGTGATCCAGTCGCATTTACCGCGTCAATCTGTCGTTTTGTGCCGCTGTCCTCCGAAAGGGTCGTCGGCTCTTCCATCGCGATAGGCGCGTACTCAAGGTTCTTGCGCCTTTCACGAGGCGGCCCACGGCTTGCTAGACGCCCGGGCAGCCATGGCAAACCGCTCCTCCGCCAGGTTGCTCCACGTCGCCGTCGTCGCGGACAATCCCGAGACGATCGACGCGCTTCATGCCTACTTCAGCCAGGCCGGGGTTGCGTCGAACGGCAAGAGGACATTGAACGACGCGCACAGGATGGCGCCCGCGGCGACCGCCCTGGTTCTGTTCCCCGACGACTTCGATCCCGGCGACATCGTGACGTTCATCACGTCGCTGCGGAGCGCGCGACCGAAGCTCCTCATTCTCCTCGTGACGGGCACACCACAGTCCTTTCGCTCCGCGCTGGGGCCAGACGGCCGCTCCTTGCCGCCCATGGTGCTGCCGAAGCCGGCGTTTGGCTGGACCATCCTCGACGCTCTTCGCGCGCACGCTCATTCGGAGTCCACATGACTGCTTCAATCATTCGACGGAATTCACCTCCTGCCGGCGCGGCGCGACGCGCCAGCCGACGTCGCGGGAGGACGGCAACGTGACGGGATCTCTGCTCCTCAGCGTGCCCGTGCTGCTCGTCGGGGCGGCGCTCTCGCTGGGCCTGCGCTCGAACGGCGCGCGAGGCGCGGCCGCGATCGCCTCGCAAGCGATGGCCGCCGCGCTCGTGCTCGCGAGGGCCGTCCCCATCCTCCGCGGCGGCGAGGCGCTGGAGATCGTGTGGCGCTGGCCGACGCCCATCGACAGCATGGCGTTCCGCGTCGACGCGCTCGGAGCGTTCTTCCTCGCGTGGTCCCTCCCGATGACGCTGCTCGGCACGATCTACGCCGTCGGATACCTCCGCCCCTACTTCGATCGAGGGAGGAACGGCGGCCCACACTTCGCTCTCTTGAACATGGTCGCCCTGTCCTTCGTGCTGATCTACTCGGTGCAGAACGCCCTCGTGTTCTTGCTGGGATGGGAGATCGCCGCCCTCGCAGCGTGGCTGCTCGTCATCTGGGACTACCGCAACCAGAAGATCCGCTTCGCCGGCTTCAACTATCTCATCTCAACCCATGTCGGGCTCTTCGTCCTCGTCGCGGCGTTCATGCTGCTCCACAGCAAGACCGACTCCATGGACCTCGCCGTGTTCGGCGAATTCCTGTCGAGCCAGGACCCGGCGCGGGGGACGCTCTTCCTGCTCCTCGGGGTGGCGTTCGCGCTGAAATCCGCGTTCTTTCCGTTTCACACGTGGCTTCCCCGGGCCCACTCCGCGGCGCCGGCGCACATCTCAGCGCTCATGTCAGGCGTGATTCACAAGGCCGGCCTCTTCGCCTTTCTCCGCTTCACGCTGCTCATGGGACGACCCGACGAGTGGATGGGATGGAGCGTGCTCGGCTTCGGCGCGCTCTCCGCGTTCTTCGGCGTCCTCTCCACGTCAGCCGAACGCGATCTGAAGCGCCTGCTCGGGTACTCGTCGACCGAGAACGTCGGCATCGCAGCGATGGGCCTCGGGGTGGGATACCTCGGATGGACCTGGGGAGTCCCTGCGCTGACCCTGTGCGGCTTCGGCGGCGGCCTCCTGCACATCCTGAATCACGCGCTGTTCAAGTGCCTCCTGTTCTACGCCGCTGGGGCGATCTACCGCGCTGCGCACACCGTCGATCTCGAGCGGCTCGGCGGGCTCGCGAAGCGCCTCCCGCGGACATCCATCCTCTTCCTCATCGGATGCCTGGCCATCTCCGCGCTCCCGCCGCTCAACGGCTTCGTCAGCGAGCTCCTGATCTACGCCGGGCTCCTCTCGGGGCGCGCGCCTTCCAGTCAAGGCAGCGCGGTGACCATCGCAGCGGCGGCGGCGCTGGCCTTCGTCGGCGCGGTGAGCGCGCTGTCGATGACGCGGGCCTTCGGCCTCACATTCCTCGGCGTGCCTCGGGATCCAGGGCTCCACGTCGGCGAGGACGCGCCGAGTTCGATGCTCTGGCCCATGGTGGTTCACGCCGCGTTCGTGATCGCCATCGGCGTCGCTCCAGACCTGGGCATCGCAGCGATAGGCGCCGCGCTGAGGCTCTTTCCCATCGAGTCCAGCGCGAGCACGCTGCCAGCCCTGCTCACCCCGCTCGCATGGGCCAGCCGCGCGCTCGCCGGCGCCTTGCTCGTCGCCGGCGTGATCGGCTGGCGTCGAGGTCTAGCGGCGCGGCGGAGCGTCACCTGGGGGTGCGGAACCACCGCCACCTCGTCTCGCATGCAGTACACGGGGAGCTCATTCTCCGAGCAGTTCACGCGCATCTTCGCATCATTCTTGCCATCGCTTCGAAGGGAGCGGCTGCCCGAGGGGCCATTCCCGCAGCAGCCCGGCCATCTGTCAACACACCACGTCGACGCCGTCGAGCGACGCATGTTCGAGGTGCTCGGGCACGGAGAGAGCTTCATCGCTCAAGCTTTCGACCGCATCCCAGAACAGCCGCGCTTCGCGTTCTCCGCAGGGTTCGTCGCGCTCGTCATCATCGGAGCGATGGTGATCGGAGGGGTCGGCCGATGATGCTCACCCGCCTCGCGAACGTCGCCGCGCTCGTCGTCATGCCGTTCGTCCTCACCGGTGTGATCAACCGCGTGAAATCGCTGTGGTCCGGACGCAAGGGACCGCCGGTCCTTCAGCTGGCCCATGACGTGCGGCGGCTTTTCCGGAAATCGTCTGTCTACAGCACGACGACGACACCGCTCTTCCGGATCGCGCCGTACGTGTTCCTCGCAACCGCGGTGGGCTCCGCCCTCATCGCGCCTCTTCTCGGTGCGACGCCGCTCGCGTCGTTCCAGCTCGATTTCGTGTGGTTCGCGTACGTGTGGGGGCTCGGCCGCGTCGCCGTCATGCTCGCCGCGCTCGACACGGGGAGCTCGTTCGAGGGGATGGGCGCAGCGCGGGAGGCCGTGTTCTCGTCGCTCCTCGAGCCTGCGCTGTTCCTCGTCACCGGCGCGCTGAGCTTCGTCGGGGGCCGACGCACCCTGCACGAGGCGCTGGCGCCGCACCTCCACGCCGGCGCATCCGCGTTCGTCTGGGGCGCCGCGGTCGTGGCGATGCTCATCGTGCTTCAGGTCGAGACGGCGCGCATGCCCGTCGACGACCCGACGACCCACCTCGAGCTCACGATGGTGCATGAGGTCATGATCCTCGACCACAGCGGCCCGGATCTCGCGTGCATCCACCTCGGCTCCGCGATCAAGCTCTTCGTCGGCGCGTCGATCGTCGCGACGCTCCTCAATCCGTGGGCGGGCTCCGGCGGCGCGGCCTGCGCCGCCGCGAACCTCGCCTTGACCCTCGCGGTCGGCGCCGTGATCGGCACGATCGAATCCCTGGTAGCCCGGCTGAAGCTACGCTCTGTTCCGCAGTACATCGTCGTCGCGCTCGCCGCTGGCGTCGTCGCGCTCCTCGCGACCGTGTGGCGGGCGGGGGGCCCCGAATGAGCCCTCTCTTGAATACGCTGCTCGGCGTGCTGCTCATCCCCCTGTTCGTCGCGACGTGGCGGACGAGCCTGGCCGGCCTGTCCTGTCAAGGGTTCTTGATGGCGTGGGTGGCGTACCGCCTGAATCCGGACCTCGGCACCGTGGGTGACTGGGTCACCCTGGGCGATTTGGTCCTCCTGCGCGGGCTCGCCGCGCCGATCGCGCTCTACCGCGTGCTTCGATCGCAGAACGCGCCCAGGCGCAACGACGTCATCTCGCCGAACCTGCTCTCTTGGACGATCGCCCTCGGCGTCGTCCTCCTCGCCTTCAACTTCTCCGAATCGCTCGTCCCCGAGCACGGAGAACGGCGAACGCTCGTCGCGGTGGCTGCAGCTGGGGTCTTGCTCGGCTTCCTGGTGCTATCGACGCAATCCGGTCCGTTCAGCCAGATGGTGGGTGTCCTTCGCATCGAGAACGCGATCGCCCTGTTCGAGCTCAGCGGTGCGCATGAGCATGGCACGCTCGCCATCCAGCTCGGTCAGGTCGCCGTCGTCGCGGTGACGATCGCCCTCTATCGCTGGTATCTCGAGATGCTCGGCGCGAGCACCGTCGCGCAGCCCGATAGCCCCGTGGAGGGGCCCACGCTATGAGCTCGATCGCCCTCGTCCTGCTTCCTGCGCTGGCATCCGTGGCGCTCCTCGCGCGCGCCGCCCGCGAACGAGCCACGCTGGTCCTGGTCGGCGCTTCTGCGATCACAACCGCCCTCGCGATCATGGGGGCCGCGATGCCCCCCGACGCCCCGGGCCTTCTCGGGGGCTTCTTTCGCGTGGACGCGACTTCACGGCTCTTCATGACCGTCGTGGACTCGATCTTCCTCGGCATCTCCTTGTACGTGATGCATCGGGTGTACACGACCCCGGCGCTCCGCAAGGACATCGCGCGGTTCGTGTGGCTGGCTCTGTTGTTCCTGGCTGCAGCGAACGCGGTGCTGCTCGCGAATCACCTGGTGTTGCTCTGGATCGCGCTCGAGGCGACCACCCTCGCGGCCGCGCCCCTCATCGTGCGACCCGGCATACCCGCGTCCCATCGAGCGTCATGGCGCTATTTGCTCTTTTCGTCCGTCGGGCTCGGCGTGCTCCTCGTCGGCTTCATCTGCCTCGGGCGCGGGCTCGAGTCCGGCGGCCAGGCTCCGACGTTCTTCCTCGATCGCCTCCTCGCGCCTCCCGCGATCCCGGTGAACGCCTGGACGAAGCTCGGGGCCGCGCTGGCGCTCCTCGGGCTGGGCACCAAGCTCGGCCTCGCGCCGATGTACAGCTGGCTTCCGGAGGCCTACGACGAGGCCCCGCCGGCCGTCGCGGCGCTCCTCGGCGCCATCCAGTTCAACTGCGTCCTCGTCGCCCTCTTCCGCGTCGTTCAGGTGCTCCGACCGACCCACGCGTCGCTTCTGGCAGGCGAGCTCCTCACGATGGGCATCGTCTCGGTCGTCGTGTCGACGGTCGGCATCATCGCGACTCGCAACCTGAAGCGTCTCATCGCTTATGCGTCGATCAACCACGCCGGCGTGATCGCGATCGGCCTCGGCGTCGGCAAGTCAGCGTCCTACGGACTTCTGCTCTACGTCCTGAGCAACGCTTTCATCAAGGCGATCCTCTTCCTCACGGCGGGCACGATCAAGGCTCACTATCATACCAAGGACACGCGCGAGATATCGGGCCTCATCGAGGACCTCCCGTACAGCGGTGGGTTCTTGATGGTCGGCACCTTCGCTCTGCTCGGCTTCCCCCCGTTCGGCAGCTTTCTCGGAGAGCTCCTGATCCTGTCCGCCCTCGTCGGCTCAGGGCAGATGCTCGTCTTCGCCGCTTTCTGCGTGCTGATCACGATGACGTTCGTGGCGACGGGGCGAGCGGTGTTTCCGATGATCTGGGGTGAACCCACGAGGCGGCGCAGCTGGCCTCGGCAGACGCTGCCGGTCGCTCTGCCCAAGCTCGGGTTCCTCGTCGCGCTGGTCGTGCTGGGCGTCTACATCCCGCCGCCCGTCAGCTCGCTGCTCGCGCAGGTGGCTGTATGCCTGGAGGGGCCGTGAAGGAGTCGATGACCGTCCACCAGGTCGCCGTCGGCGCGATCCCGAGGCTCGAGCCGGGGCCGTGGCGCGACGAGCTCTTGAAGCAGCTCCGCGCTGACATGCGTGTGGTCACGCTGTACGGCAGGCGCGACGTCGACCGTGTCGCGGTCACGGCGGTCCTTCAGGCGTCGGACCGTTCCCTGCACGTCTCGAGGACCGAGGTGTCTGCGGAGCGCGGGTACCACGAGATGACGACAGAGCACGCCGCGCTTCACTGCTTCGAGCGCGAGCTCCACGAGCAGACCGGCGCGCGGATCGCCGGACATCCGTGGCTCAAGCCGATCCGCTACGAGGGGCAGGAGCAGTCGGCGATGAGCTCGCACCCGTTCTACAAGATCGAAGGGAAGGAGGTGCACGAGGTCGCTGTCGGCCCCATCCATGCCGGGGTGATCGAGCCCGGCTCCTTTCGCTTCATGTGCCTCGGGGAGCAGGTGCATCACCTGGAGATCCATCTCGGTTATCAGCACCGTGGCGTCGAACGCCGCCTTCTCGAGCGTGACCCGCGGAGCCTGACCCCGCTCATCGAGACCATCGCGGGAGATACCAGCGTCGCCCACGCATGGGCGCACTGCTCCGCCCTCGAGAGCCTCGCGGGATGCCGGCTGGACATCGAAATCGAGCTCGCCAGGGCGGTCGCCCTCGAGCTCGAGCGGGTCGCGATGCACCTGTCGACGCTCGCCGGGATGGCGGCGGACGTCGGATTTCTGCAGGGAGCGACGACGTACGGCCGACTCCGAACCACGGCGATCAACACGATGATGCGGCTATGTGGCAGCCGCTTCGGCAAAGGAGCGCTACGCCCCGGTGGAGTCCGGATGCGGCTGCCGCCGGAGGCGCTGCCTGACATTCGGGCGAACCTCGACCTGCTTCAAGCGGATCTGCCGATCATCAACGATTGCTTTCTCATGGCACGAACGGTTCAGCACCGCCTGCGTTCGACGGGAACGTTGACGACCGCGCAAGCGCGGGAGCTCGGGCTCGTCGGACTGGCCGCGCGCGCCTCGGGGATCGAGCTCGACGCGCGCCACCTCGTGGAGCACGGGGCGTACAGCGTGGTGCCCATCCAGCCCGTCGTCTTGCCGGACGGCGACTGCTGGGCACGTGCGCGTATCCGCATCGCGGAGATCGAAGCGTCCCTGTCGTGGGTGTCGGCCGTCATCGCGCTCTACGCGAACTGGGAGCGCCCGCGGCCATCGATCGGCGAGCTCGCGCCGGACCAGCTCGCCATTTCGCTCGTCGAGGGGTTTCGGGGAGAGGTCGTCCACTGCGTCGAGACCGGCGCGCACGGTGAGGTGGTCCATTACAAAGTCCAGGATCCATCGCTCCGCAACTGGATGGGCCTCGCCCTCGCGGTGCGCGGCAACGAGATCTCGGACTTCCCGATCTGCAACAAGAGCTTCGACCTCTCCTACTGCGGGAACGATCTATGACCATGTTTTTGTCGCTCCGTGTACGTGCCTCCCAGGGCACGCAGGCCATCGCGGATCTCCGCAAGGCAACGCCGACCGGCTTCCGTGGTCGCCCGAAAATCCGTCGCGGCCCGTGCGCGGCCGATTGCAGCGCGTGTCGTGACGCGTGCCCGACCCAGGCCATCGGGCTGGCTCCGGTGACGCTCGATCTGGGCCGCTGCGTCTTCTGCGACGCCTGCGCGGAGGGCTGCCCCGAGGCGAAGATCGAGTTCACGCCGGAGCCAAGGATGGGCGGGAACGAGCCCTCTGATCTCACGGTCCGAGAGGGCGAGGAGGAGATCGTGCGGGTCCGCGCTTCCGCGGCGTTCTCGAGGTTGTTCGGGCGGTCTCTGAAGATGCGCCAGGTCTCGGCCGGCGGCTGCAACGCCTGCGAGCTCGAGCTGAACGCCGTCACCAACGTCAACTTCGATGTGCAGCGGTTCGGGATCGAGTGGGTGGCTTCTCCGCGGCACGCGGATGCGCTCGTCCTGACAGGTCCGCTCACGCGCAACATGAAGGAGGCGGTTCAGCTGGCCTGGGATGCGATGCCCGACCCGCGGTTCATCGTCGCCGTGGGGGCCTGCGCCATCTCCGGGGGGCTCTACGACGGCGCCGCGGGCGTCGACCGCGGCTTCCTGGAGCGCGTCGGCCCTTCACTCTACGTCCCTGGATGTCCGCCGCACCCGCTCACCTTCGTGAACGCGGTACTCGATCTGCTCGGGATCGCGTGACGCGCGACGGCGCGTCACGCGTCGTCGTGGTGATCAGAGCTCGTCCGCACGTAGACCCGGACCGGCAGCCACGAGGCGCGCCTTTCGCCACATCCGCAGGACGTTCGGGAGCTCCCGATCGACGCGGACTTCGTCGTAGCTGTCCGGTACCCGCCCGCCGAATCCGTTGTACGTCAGGAGATAGGTCCCGAGCGGCGCCTCGTTGAGGAGCTCTTCGGCGGCCGCGGTGTCGCGCTGGTATCGATCGACCCCCAGCTCGACGTCGTCATCGAGGTGGTCTTCTCGTCCGAAGAGGTTCTCGCCGAACGGGTTGAAGAAGTAGTAGGCGTCCGCGCGAGGAACTTCCGCTCTCCCCAGGGCGGCCTCGACGAAGCGAACGCGGTCCTCGATCTCGTAGACCCGCGCGAGGCCGCGCGCCGCCATGACGAGCCGAGATCGCTGTTCGATCCCCGTGAAGTGGCTGCGTCCCGCCAGCGCCGCCGCCACGCAGAACTTGCCGGCGCCCGACCCGACATCGACGACGGTGCGAACGTCGAGCTCGTCCAGCCACTGGGCCGCGCGAACAGCGACCTCGATCGGCGTCCAGAACTGAGCGGAGACGCGGCGTAGATCGTCGGGAAGGAAGCGGTCGAAGTCGTGATTTCTGGGGCTGCGCCCCGCTCGCAGCGCCTGCGCGACGGCACCCGCCAGCGGTCCGGCCGCGCGGCCATCTACGGAGGAATGGTTTCTGTCGCGGCAGTCGTTCGCCGGCGAAGGTTTGGTATAATCTTCCACGAGTCCTCCCAGGTCAGCTCAATGCAGCGAATCGTGCAGCCGCTTGACGAGCGATCGGTGCTCGGCCAGCAGCGCCGCGGGGAGTCGATCCGCGAACTTGCGGAGGAACTCGAGCACACCGTCGGCCTCCCTCAACCACGCGCCGCTGTCGACCGCGAGCAGCTGGAAGAGCGCGTCTTTCGAGAGGTCCATCCCGGTCAGATCGATTCCCCGCTCATGCGGAAGGAGGCCGATTGCGGACTCGCGCGCGGTCGCCGTGCCCTCGACACGCTCGAGAATCCACTTGAGGACGCGGATATTGTCGCCGAACCCGGGCCACAGGATGCGCCCGTCGTCCCCCGTCCGGAACCAGTTGACATGAAAGATCTTCGGCGGACGACTGAGCCCCTTCCCAACGGCCATCCAGTGCGCAAAGTAGTCGCCCATATTGTACCCGCAGAAGGGGAGCATCGCCATGGGATCGTTTCTGAGGACGCCCACCGCGCCGGTCGCCGCGGCGGTCGTCTCGCTCGCCATGGTCGCACCGACGTAGACGCCGTGACGAAAGCTCCGCGCTTCGTAGACGAGAGGGGCGAGCTTCGACCGGCGCCCCCCGAAGAGGATGGCCGAGATCGGCACCCCCGTGGCGAGATCGAAGGAGCCGGCCGCGCTGGGACACTGGCGCAGCGGGACGGTGAAGCGTGAATTGGGGTGCGCGGCAGGAGACGTCGCGGCGCCGTTCGTCCACTTCGCGCCGCGCCAATCTTCGATGATCTCGTGCTCGTCGAGCTGGGACATCCCCTCCCACCATACGCGACGGCCCGCGCGCAGCGCGACGTTCGTGAAGATCACATCGTGCGCGAGAGCCTTCATCGCGTTCGGGTTGGTCTTGAGGCTGGTCCCTGGTGCGACGCCGAACATGCCGTTCTCCGGGTTGATGGCCCAGAGCCGTCCGTCGCTGCCGGGGTGCATCCAGCAAATATCGTCACCAACCGTCTCGATCTTCCACCCCGGGAGCGAGGGGACGAGCATCGCCAGGTTGGTCTTGCCGCACGCGCTCGGGAAGGCAGCCGTGACGTAGTGCGTGCGCCCCTCGGGGCTCGTCAAGCCGAGGATGAGCATGTGCTCGGCGAGCCAGCCTTCCGCGCGCGCTTGCGCGCTCGCGATGCGCAGCGCATGGCACTTCTTGCTGAGCAATGCGTTGCCGCCATACCCCGAGCCGATGCTCCAGATCTCGAGGGTCTCGGGGAAATGGACGACGAAGCGCCTGTCCGGCGAGAGGTCCCCGAGGCTGTGGATGCCACGCACGAAGCTCTCCGCAGCGCCGAGGTGACCGAGCGCCGCGCGGCCCATGCGCGTCATGATCCGGAGATTGAGAGCGACGTACGGGCTGTCGGTAAGCTCGACCCCGACGCGGCTGAAGGGCGAACCCGCGGGGCCCATCAGGTACGGCACCACGTACATCGTCCGGTCCTTCATGGCGCCTGCGAAGAGCGGCCATACGCGCGCCTGCGCCTCCTCTCGGCTCATCCAGTGGTTCGTGGGTCCCGCGTCCTCCCGTCGTGGCGTCGAGATGAAGGTGAGGTGCTCCGTCCTCGCGACGTCCGTCGGATCCGATCGATGCAGGAATGAACGAGGGTGAGTCCGTGGATCCAGCTCGATGAACGAACCGGAGAGCGCCATGTCGCGCTCCAGGGTGATCCGCTCCTCCTCGCTGCCGTCGCACCAGCGGATGCGTGCAGGTCGCGTGTGTTCGGCGATCGCCTGGACCCAGGCGCGGAGCGCGCGGTTCGTCGTGGGAGCTTCGTTCATGGTCTTGGTCTTGGTCACAGCAGAATCCGTCACAGCAGAATCCGTGCCGGAGCAGGGGCTGGCCGTGAACCGCGCCAGGAGCGCTCGAAGCGGCGCGCTTTCTCGGCATTTCCAGGGCGAACTGCCGACGAATTCCGCCGGTCGAGGGGCGACGTGGATCGCCGGAGCCGATCTCGTGGTCGGGCTTGCAGGTTACGACAAGATCGCTCACTATTTCTCGCGTGGGAGAGCGGAAACGACGACCTGACGTGGTGTTTGAGCCGATCATGCGCTCCCACGCCATGAAGAAGGCGGACCAGATCCTTCGCGCCGTCGCCGCGAAGGACGTCACCCTGACGCTGATCGGCGAGAGCGGCTCCGGCAAGGAGGTGCTGGCGAGGCGCGCGCACGAGCTCTCGGAGCGCCGGCGGGGGCCGTTCGTGCCCATCAATTGCGCGGCCATCCCCGACGCGCTCTTCGAAAGCGAGCTCTTCGGTCACGAGCGCGGCGCGTTCACCGGGGCAAGCGAGCGAGCGAAGGGCAAAGTCGAAGCGGCCGAGCGGGGCACGCTCTTGCTCGATGAGATCGGTGATATGCCGATGCCGATGCAGGCGAAGCTCCTGCGATTCCTCGAGAACCGCCGGTACATGCGCGTCGGCGGCGCGACGAAGATCGAGGCGGATGTCCGGTTGATGTTTGCCACGCTACGACCCCTCGATCAGGAGGTGCGCGCGGGTCGTTTTCGCGCCGACCTGTTCTATCGAATCCAGGGCATCACGCTCAATGTCCCCGCTTTGCGTGAGCGACGCGCTGACATCGCGCCCCTGCTGAATCAGTTCGTCGCGCAGCACTCGGCGCGACATGGGGTCCGCCCGCCGAGGTTCAGCCGGCAGGCCAAGGCGCTGCTGCTCCGTTACGACTGGCCTGGCAACGTGCGCGAGCTCCGGAACGTCGTGGAGACGCTCTGCTTGCTCCGGGATGGGCGGCAGGTGCGCGTGGCCGATCTGCCCGAGAGCGTCCGTTCGCTGGCCGTGCCGGAAGAAGCCGCCGCGGGCGTGTCGCGCGCCAGCACCTCGCCCGCGCTCGACCTCGACGATGGATTGGAGTCGCTCATCCAGCAGATCGTCGAGGCGGCGCTGGAGCGCGACGGGGGCGACAAGGTCAAGGCGGCGGCGCGACTTCGGATCAGCCTGAGGACGGTGCAACGCTACGTCGCAGCGGGGCGCGTGCGGGTGCCGAGCGGGCCTGCCCGTCGAGAGCAGAGGGCGGCGAAGAAATGAGCCGCGTCGGCCCGGCCGACTGCCGACTACCCAGGTTGGGGCCTTCCGCAGCTTGCGGTGACGACCCGAGCCGCCCAGGTCGCGGTAACACGTCTCTCTGGGCTTGGGCTCACTCGCGTTCAGCTATCAGAACGAAGCGCTCGCGCACGCGGGCCTCGTTCGACTCGTGACGGACGTGGATCTCATACCGGCCCGGCTGAGCCACGGCCACGCCGAGCGGCGCGTCGCCTCGGTAGCGCGTCAGCCTGTGCGAGCAGCGCTCCTGCCGGCAGTGTTGCTCCAGCGATCCACCTTCGCCGTCAGGCAACCGCACGCGCACGTGCTCCGGCACCTCGAGCTGGACCACCGCCGGCTCGTCCGCGTGGCGGTGGGTCCACAGATCGAGGTGCGTCCACGCGTGCCCTTCGTCAGGCAAGGCGACGGCACGCTCCTCGGATCGCTCGATCGCCGGAGAGCACGCGCCCCTGTCGCCCGCCACGAAGACGGCGACCGCCAGCGCGGCGAGCGCCGGGGCCGCGATGGACACCCTCCACCCCCAGCGGTCGCTCGCCCGCTGCGAGCGCGCGCCGCCGGCCGCCGCCGGCCGCTCGGGTCGCTCGGGGAGCTTGCTCAGCGCGCGCTCGACGAGCGCATCGGACGGGCTCATCGAGCGCAGCGCCCGCATGCTCGCCGTGAGATCCGGCGGAACGGGAGGCAGATCGTCGTCGCGCTCGCTCACGTCGAACCCTCCCGCTCCGCGACGACGCGCGGCGCCGCCAGACGTTCGTAGGCGTCGCGCAGCCGCGCGCGCCCGCGGGCGTGGCGGCTCTTCACCGTCCCCTTGGGGATCCCGAGGAGCTCGGCCACGCTGTCATATCCGACTTCCTCGATGTCGCATAGCACCACCACGGTGCGAAATTCCTCCGGCAGCTCCTGGAGGCACGCAAGGAGCACTCCAGTGTCCTGGCTCAAGATCGCGGCCGCCTCGGGGCTCGACACCTCGGCGCGAGGGAGGATGCCGAGCGCGTCGGTGCACACCTCGACGAGCCGATCGAGCAGGCTGCGGCGCCGCGCCTCGGTCCGGTAAGCCTCCAAGTACTCGTGCCGAGCGATCCCGCAGAGCCAGACGCCGAGGTCGGAGCGTCCCTCGAAGGACGCCGCGTGCAGGTATGCCTTGAGCAACGCGTTCTGGAACAGATCGTCCGCCTGGTCTCGCGCGCCGCAGAGCGAGGCGCAGAATCGATAGAGCCGAGGGAGCACCGGGCGCACCGCCGACTCGAACTCCGCGCGCGATTCGCCGAGGGGGGGTCGCGATTCGGTCATGAGGGCCGCTCGAGCATCTAGAGCGTCGAAGGCCGGAACTCTAGCGTGGAATGGCCGGAGGGGTAGCGCCCGCTGCTCGCGCCACGAGGGGGCGAGCGACGTCGCCCCGAAGGAGTAAGAAATGTCCATCGGGCTGTCCTGGGACGGAACCGATCCGCGCCGAGGTTCCTGGGCGCCGTACGAAATCGTCACCCCGAGCGGGAACCTCCGACCGACTGGTCCCGTCCTGGGCCGTGTTCTGACGAACAGCGGGCCCACAGGGTGCCCCAACTCCAAGGCGAGCACCGCATGTCCAATCCGAAGATTTCGAGGGCGCCGACGTCCTCGGCGTCCACGTGGAGGAACGACCTGGTTTCAGGGTTCCTCGTTTTCTTGATCGCCCTGCCGCTCTGCCTGGGCATCGCCATGGCGAGCGGGTTTCCCCCCATCGCGGGCGTGCTCACCGCCGTCGTCGGTGGCATGGTCGCCACCTGGCTCGGCAGCGCGCCGCTGACCATCAAGGGGCCCGCCGCGGGCCTCATCGTCATCGCGCTGGGCGCCGTTCAGGAGCTCGGCGGTGGGGACAACGCCGTGGGCTACCGCCGCGCGCTCGCCTGCATCGCCGTCGCCGCGGTGACACAGATCGTCTTCGCCCTGGCGCGCGCGGGCACGCTCGGCGACTTTTTCCCCTCCTCGGTGGTCCACGGCATGCTGGCGGCCATCGGGATCATCATCTGCTCGAAACAGGTCCACACGCTCGTCGGCGTCACGCCTGCGGCGAAAGACCCGCTCCACCTGATCCTGGAGATCCCGCGCAGCCTGTCGCGCCTGAACCCCGAGATCGCCTCGATCGGCGTCCTCTCGATGATCCTCCTCTTCGGCTATCCAGTCGTCGCCAAGAGAGCGCGCTGGGCGCAGAAGATCCCCGCGCCGATGCTGGTGCTGGCGCTGTCCGTACCGCTCGCCTATCTCTTCGATCTCGAGCACGAGCACACGTACACGCTCGCGGCGACCCACACGACGTACGCGATCGGGCCGAGCTTCCTCGTCAACCTGCCGGGAAACCTCATCCAGGCGATCGCCTTCCCGGACTTCAGTCACGTCGGCACGCCCGCGTCCATCAAATATATCGTCATGTTCTCGCTGGTGGGCAGCATCGAGTCGCTCCTGTCCGCGAAGGCCGTCGACGCGCTCGATCCCGCGAAGCGCCGCTCCGACCTCGACAAGGATCTGCTGGCCACGGGCGTGGGCAACCTCATCGCGGGCCTGCTCGGCGGGCTGCCGATGATCTCCGAGATCGTTCGCAGCTCCGCGAACATCGGCTACGGCGCGAAGAGCCGGTTATCCAACTTCTTTCACGGGACCTTCCTCCTCCTCTTCGTGGCCTTCGCGCCGGGCCTCATCCACCGGATCCCCCTCGCCGCGCTCGCCGCCATGCTCACCTTCACGGGCACCCGCCTCGCGTCGCCCAAGGAGTTCGCGAAGACGCTCCGCATCGGCAGGGAGCAGCTCGTCATCTTCGCCACCACGGCTGCGATGTGCATCGTCTCCGATCTGCTCGTCGGCGTCGCGGCCGGCATCGCCGTGAAGCTGCTCATCCACCTGACGAACGGCGCGCCGCTGCGCGTCCTCTTCCGCTCCGAGGTGGACGAGCGCGTCGAGGCGGGGCGGGTCGTGCTGCGCGTCAAGCATGCCGCCATCTTCAGCAATTACCTCAGCATCCAGCGGAAGATCGAGAGCCACGCGCACGTCTCGAACATCGAGATCGACTTCGCGAATGCCCGCCTGGTCGATCACACGGTCATGTCCAACCTGCATGAGCTCCAGGGCGTGATGGAACGAAATGGGCGGAAGTTGACCCTCGCCGGCCTCGGCGATCATTTCCAGATGTCATCCCACCCGCTCTCGGCGAGGAAGCGGCCTGTCATCAGCCCTGTCGCCGAGCGCTGAATCGAGTCGAGACACCATGGCGCGAAAGGGGGAAGCGCGCGTGGGGCTCTCCAGGAACAACCGCCACTCGGGAACCCCATGAACAGCGAGCTCTCTCAGGATCTTGGCGCGAGCGCCGCCCGGCAGGAGCACCTGCGCGACGTGGTCGAGCACGCCGGACACCTCCTGCCGGCGCAGGGGCCGATCGGCGTGTTCGTCCACCACAACACGTTGCACGCGTTCCAGCACCTGCCGTTCCATGACGCGCTCGCCGCGGCGAGCGCCATCTTCGAGGCCGAGCCGTATCTCTCCGAGGCAGATTACCGAGCGCACATCGCGTCGGGTCGGATCGGCGACGAGGACCTCGAGGCCGCGCTCGCGGGGCGGTTCGCCGCGCAGCCGGACGAGCGGCGGGGCCCGCTGTCCCGGCGCGAGATCGAGCGGCTCGCGCTGCGCCATCCGATCGAGGCCGAGACGGCAGCGGGCCTGCTGTGGCGTATCTCCGAGGCCGGGGAGACGCGCAGGCTCCGGGCCGACGTCCCCGACGAGCGGCGCCGGCGCATGGTCCAGAGCACGGAGCGCTGGCTCGAGGCGCGCCCGGAGATCGCTGCGCGCCTCCTCGACCGGGCGGGCCGCGATCCGGAGGCGCGCGCCGCCCTCGCGCTCTGGGACGCGTGCCGTGCCGTGCCGCTGCCGCCCGCCCCGCCCCTGGAGCCGCCGCTCGTCGAGCGCGTGGGCGAAGGCCGGTCGCACCGCGATCTGCTGGTCGAGCTGGCGGGCGAGGATCCGGCCGAGCTCATCGATCCGCTCATGATCCGGTTCCTCGGCGCCTACCTCGACGAGGGCATTGCACACTGGACGATGCCCGATCGAGCGAAGGGGCTGTGGCGCTGCTTTCGCGACATGGCGCTCGAGGGCTCCCGGCTGGCCGCCCCGGCCTTCGTCGGGCTCGACGCGGAGCTCCGCCGGTTCGACGCGGAGGCGCTGTCGCCGCCCGCGATCGCCGTCCGCGCCCTCGAGGAGCTCTCCGTCGCCGAGGATCACTGGGACGTGTACGTGACACGCGTGCTGCTCGAGCTGCCGGGCTGGGCCGGCATGATCCACCGCCTCGAGCACACGCCGAGCGACCGGCCTCCGGGATCGCCGCCCGTGTCGCTGGTCGAGTACCTCGCCGCGCGCCTGACGCTCGCCCGGTACGCGCTGCGCGACGTCGCGCGCCGGCGGCTGGGGTACCGAGGGCCGCTCGCCGGTCTCGTCGAGCATGCACGGCGCGCCGCGCGGCCGCCTGCGCCGCCGTCGAGCTCGCCTGACCACGCTCGGCCGTTCCGTCTGTTCCAGCTCGCTCAGCTCGCCGGCCTCTCGGCCGCCGAGATCGAGCCGCTCTCCAAGGCGGAGCGCGTCTGGGCGCTCGAGGCGCTCGAGGCGTTCGACGAGATAACGCGGCGCCGCGTCCTGCATGAGGCCTACGAGCACCACCACCGTACCGAGGTGCTGCACGGGATCGCCGCGAACCTCCGCCGCCCGGAGGAGGAGCGCTCCGTCGAGGCGCCCCGCTTCCAGGTCGCGTTCTGCATCGACGATCGCTGCGAGGGCCTCCGGAGGCATTTCGAGGAGCTCTCGCCGCGGCACGAGACCTTCGGCGTGGCCGGGTTCTTCGGCGTGCCGATCCGCTACCGCGGGCTCGACGACGCCGGCCACGTGAGCCTCTGCCCGGTCGGCGTGGAGCCGGCGCACGAGATCGTCGAGCGGCCGCACGAGGAGGAGGCGGGCTGGCGCCGAAAGGCTCGCCGCAAGCGCTGGGCGCGGTTCCTGCACGCGCTGGGGCGCGGTACCCGCACCCTGGCGCGCGGCGTGCTGCTCACACCGACCCTGGGCCTCCTGTCCACCGTCCCTCTCGTGGGACGCACCCTCTTTCCGCGGGCCGCGGCGCGGCTGCGCCGGGCTCTCGAGCGGCGCCTGCTCCCGCCGGTGCCGACGCGGCTCCACAGCCCGCGCGACGAGGGCTCCGCCGCGGGCGGCGAGGGGCAGCCGTTCACCGCCGCGGCCAAGGCGGCCCGCGTGGCCGCCACGCTGGAGAACATGGGGCTCACGCGCGGCTTCGCGCCGATCGTGGTCGTGCTCGGCCACGGGGCGACCAGCGTGAACAACCCGCACCAGTCGGCGTACGACTGCGGCGCGTGCGGCGGCCGCCACGGCGGCCCGAACGCGCGGCTGTTCGCGGCCATGGCGAACGATTCCGAGGTCCGCGTGCTGCTCGCCGCGCGCGGGATCGACATCCCGGACGGGACCTTTTTCCTCGGCGGCATGAACAACACGACGACGGACGAGATCGTCCTTTACGACCAGCATCTCGTGCCTTCGTCCCACCGCGGCGAGCTCTCGGCGCTGATCGGAGCGCTCGACGCCGCGCGCCAGCAGCACGCGCACGAGCGCTGCCGGAGGTTCGCGTCGGCGCCGCGCGAGGGCGACGCCGCGCGGGCGCTGGCGCACGTCGAGGCGCGCGCCGCGGATCTCAGCGAGGCGCGGCCCGAGCTGGGGCACGTGACCAACGCGGTCTGCGTCGTCGGCCGCCGCTCGCTCACCCGCGGGCTGTTCCTCGACCGCAGGGCGTTCCTCGTCTCGTACGACCCGATCCAGGACCAGGGCGGAGCGATCCTCGAGCGCGTCCTGCTCGCGGTCGGCCCGGTCGGGGCAGGGATCAACCTCGAGTACTACTTCTCCTGCGTCGACAACCGCCGTTACGGCGCCGGCACCAAGCTCCCTCACAACCTCGCCTCGCTGCTCGGGGTCATGGAGGGATCGCTGAGCGACCTGCGCACCGGGCTGCCGAAGCAGATGATCGAGATCCACGAGCCGGTGCGCCTGCTCGTCGTCGTCGAGGCGAGCACGGACACGGCCGCCGCGCTCTACGCGCGGCAGCCAGCCCTCCGCGAGCTCATCGGCAACGGCTGGATCCAGCTCGCCTGCGTCGATCCTGCGACGCGCCGGATCGCGTGCTTCACGGGCGACGGCTTCGCGCCGTTCTCTCCGCCGGATCAACCCTTGCCCGCGGTCCAGCGCTCGGCCGACTGGTACGCCGGGAGGTCCGGCTTCGTTCCGCCTGCGCTCATTCGAGCCGCGTCCACGCGGCCACGTGAGGTCGTCGACCATGCTGTCTGATGTGCTCCTCGGCAAGCTCGCCGCGCTCGCCGTGCTCTCTCCGGCGGCGGCGTTCGCCGCGCTCGGCGCCTACCTGCTGCTCCTTCGCACGCCGAGCGAGCGCGTCGTGTCGCGCGTCGTGCTCTCCACGCTCGCGCTCTCGCTCGCGGCCTCGCTGGCGATATGGATCTCGGCCGTCGCGGCGCCCTACGCGTTCGTCCCGGTGGCGCTCGGCCACTGGTTCGAGCTCGGCGATTATGCGTTCGAGGTCGTCCTGCTCGTCGATCGGCTGTCGGCGACGATGATGCTCCTCGTCTCGCTGATCGCGCTCCTGGTCGGCAGGTTCTCGGTGGCGTACCTGCACCGCGAGCCGGGCTTCGCGCGCTTCTTCCTGCTCCTGGCGCTGTTCTCGACGGGGATGCTGGGGCTCGTGTCGGCGGGCACCGTCGACCTCCTCTTCGCCGGCTGGGAGCTCGTCGGCGCGACGAGCGTGCTGCTCGTGGCCTTCTTCCACGAGCGCGAGGCGCCGCCGCGGGCCGCGGTGCGGGTGTACATCACCTACCGGCTCTGCGACATCGGGCTGCTCGGGGGCGCGGTGCTCATGCACGACGTCGCCCGCTCCTCGCAGTGGGGCGAGGTGTTCGGCGGCTCGCCCTGGCCCGGGGCCGCCGCGTCGCTCGGGCCCGGCGCGGCCACGGCGCTCGCGCTGTGCCTGTTCCTCGCCGCGATGGGCAAGAGCGCGCAGTTTCCTCTGGGCAGCTGGCTGCCGCGGGCCATGGAGGGGCCGACGCCATCGAGCGCGCTCTTCTACGGCGCCATCTCGGTGCACGCCGGGGTGTACCTCATGCTCCGCGCGGCCCCGCTGCTCCAGCGCTCGCTCGCCGCGAGCGTGGTGATCACCTGCGTCGGGGCGGCGACGGCCGTCTACGGCACGATGGTGGGGCGCGTGCAGGCGGACGTGAAGGGCGCGCTCGCGCACGCGACGATGACGCAGGTGGGGCTCATGTTCGTGGAGATCGGGCTCGGGCTCTACTGGCTCGCGCTCGTCCACCTGTTCGCTCACGCCTGCCTGCGCTGCCTCCAGCTGCTGCGCGCCCCCTCGGCGCTCCGCGACGCGCAGGACATCCGGGCCGCGCACGCCGGCGAGCCGCTGCCGCACGTCGGGCTCGCTGGCCGGCTCCTGCCGGCGGCGCTCGTGCGGCGCGCGTACTGGCTGTCGCTCGACCGCTTCCACCTCGAGGGGCTGCAGGAGCGGCTGGTCGCCGCGCCGCTGATGCGCCTCGGGCGCCTGCTCGACCGGAGCGAGCGCCGCTGGGTGGCGGCGCTGAGCGGCTGGCCTGAGCGCACCACCGCGGAGCCCGGCGACGAGGACGCGCGCGACGCGACAGAGCACGCGGCGGCCTTCCAGCCCCGCGCGCGCGATACGAAGAGGGCTCGCACGTGAACGCCTTTCCGCTCCTCGGGACGCTCATCCTCACGCCCGCGATCGCGGCGCTGTTCGCCGCCCGGGCGCGCAGCGACGAGCGCGCGCGCCGCGTCGCCCTCCTCGGCGCGGCGCTCACCCTGCTCCTCTCGCTGCTGCCGCTCGCGCTCTCCCACGCCGGCGTCGCGCTCACCGCCGGGGGGCCCACCTTGCCGCTCCTCGGCGCGCGCCTCCGCCTCGGCCTCGACGGCTTCACCATCACGTTGCTCCCGCTGCTCGGCGTCGTCCTGCTCGCCCTGCTCGCCGCGAGCCCGCGCGCCGCGATCGATCCGCCCAGCGCCGCCGCGCTGCTCGCCACCGGCAGCGCCATCCTCGGCGTGTTCTGCGCGGTCGATCTCGCGGTGCTCGCGGCGGCGTGGGTCGCCGCGCTCGTGCCGGTGGAGCGTCTGGTCGCCAGCAAGGGCGCCGAGGACCCGCTCCTCCGGCGCACCTGCCGCATCTTCCTGCTGGGGGGCACGGCGCCGCTCGTCGTGGCGATCGGCGCCATCGCCGTGCTCGCCGCGCGCCAGGGCGCCGCGCTGCCGTTCGACGTCGAGGAGATCGCCCGCGCCGGCGTCCCCGAAGCATGGCAGTCGCCGCTGTTCGCGCTCGTCGGCATCGCCGTGCTGATGCGCATGGCCGCGGTGCCGTTCCACGGCTGGCTGCCGGTGCTGCTGGAGCGGGGGCCGCTCGGCGTGACCATCCTGCTCGCCCAGATGCAGGTCGGCGTCTGCGTGCTCGTTCGCGTGGGGGTGACGCTCCTGCCCGTGGGCTCGGCCGACGGCATGCCGATCCTCGCCGTGCTCGGCCTGATCAGCGCGCTGCACGGCGCGGTGCTCGCGCTGGTCCAGACCGATCTGCGCCGGCTGCTCGGCTACCTCGTGGCGAGCCAGAAGGGGCTCGTGCTCCTGGGGGTCGCCTCGCTGAGCCCGCAGAGCGTGAGCGGCGCGCTCCTGCAGAGCGTCGCCTTGTCGATCGCGATCACGGGGCTCGCGATGGTCGTCGGCGCGATCGAGGCGCGCGCCGGTACGGCGGACACGCGGGAGCTCGGCGGCCTCGTCGCCCGGACGCCCCGCATGGCCGCCTTTTTCTTCCTGCTCGCGTGCGCGATGATCGGGATGCCGGGGGCGCTCTCGTTCGTGAGCGAGGACCTGCTCCTGCACGGAATCTTGCACGCCCATCCCGTGCTCGCGGTGCTGGCGCTGACGGCGGCGGCGCTCAACGGGATCACGCTGTTCCGGGCGTTCCAGCGGACCTTCCTGGGGCCGCTCCGGCGCCACCTGAAGGGCGCCGCGCTGGAGGCGCTCGTGCTCCGCGAGCGAGCGTTCCTGCTCGCGCTGGTCGCGCTCACCCTGGTCCTGGGGGTGGCCCCGGCGCGGCTGATCTCGATCCATGCGCCGGTGGTCGAGCGGGTCGTCCACGACGTGGCGCACGGCGCGCAGTCGCGCGTCGCGGCGGCTGCGAACCGCCGCTCCATCGACGCGGACGGCCGAGCGCCCCGTCGCGACGGGCGGCCGTCGCCCTGAGCCGCGTCCGGCGGATGGCGCGCGCACCGCGCTCGCCGCCGCCGGGGGTGGCTCAGAGCAGGTAGCGCTCTCCCGAGTCGGGCAGCACGGTCACGATCGTCCCGCGCACCCTGCGTGCGATCTCCACGGCCGCGTGGACGTTGGCGCCGGAGCTCGGCCCGACGAGGAGCCCCTCCTCGCGGGCGAGCCGCCGCGCCATGCGCGAGGCGCCCGCCTCGGTCACCGTCAGGATCTCGTCGATGAGCGATCGCTCGAGGATCGCCGGGACGAAGCCGGGGCCGAGGCCCTGGATGCCGTGGGGGCCGGGGCCTCGCCCGGAGAGCACGGCGCTCTTCGTCGGCTCGACGGCGCAGATGCGGACCGCGCCGCCGAGCTGGTCCCGGAGCACGCGCCCGCAGCCGGTCAGCGTGCCGCCGGTGCCCACGCCGACGACGAAGGCCGCGATGTCGCCGCCGGTCTGCGCGAGGATCTCGAGGCCGGTGGCGCGCGCGTGGGCGCCGGGGTTCGCCGGGTTCTGGAACTGCTGGCTCATCCACCCGCCGGGGGTCGCCTCGCAGATCTCGATCGCGCGGGCGACCGCGCCGGCCATGCCCTGGCCCTCGGGCGTGAGGACGATCTCGGCGCCGTACGCGCGGAGGACGTGCCGGCGCTCGACGCTCATGTCCTCGGGCATGACCACCACGCAGCGGTAGCCGCGCACGGCGGCGATCATCGCGAGGCTGATCCCCGTGTTGCCGCTCGTCGCCTCGACGATGGTCGACCCTCTCCTGAGGATCCCTTCGCGCTCGGCGCAGAGCACCATGCCGAGCGCCGCCCTGTCCTTGACGCTGCCGCCCGGGTTCATCGACTCGAGCTTGCCGTAGACGACGCCTCCGCCCTCGGGCGAGATCCGGGCAAGGCGGACGAGCGGCGTGCCGCCGATGAGCGACAGGGCGTCCGGCACGACCGGACCGACGCGGACCGCGCCAGCAGGCGGAGGAGCCGAGCTCTCACCAGGCGCGTCGGGCGGACTCGGCGGTCCGTCGCCCGGTGCTCGAGGGGACGACATGCCGCCAGTGTACACGTGAACAGGGCATCCCCGGGCAACGTGCCGGAGCGCACGCCCCTCCAGGGGCGCCGGCCCGCTTTACATCGAGATCTCCGAGAGAACCCCGTAATGATCCGAAGCGGCGACGCCGTTGCGGATCTCCTCGAAGACGACCCTCGACGAGAGCGGCTTGCCTCGCCCCTGCGCGTCCGGGCCGCGGACGAAGACGTAATCGATGCGGCGGGGGTACTCGTTCGTGATGGCCGCGAACGGGTTCCGCACCGGATCGAAGGTGAATCCGGGGCCCTTGCCCGTCTGGTCGAAGGTGTCGGCGAAGTAGACGCTCTTCTGGTTCAGGGCGTGCAGCCCCTTCATGAACCGGATCTCCGTGGCCTCGGGCTGCGCGTTGAAGTCGCCTACGACGATGGGCGGCAGGCCCTCCATGGGCGCCTCGCGCATGACGATGTCGGCCACGGCCGCGACCTGCGCCTCGCGCACGGCGCCGTGGTGGAACTTCCAGTTGAGGTGGGTGACGAAGAACGGGATCGCGCCGTGGGGCGACCCGAGCTCGGCGAGCAGGATCGAGCGCTTCTCGTCGGTCTCACCCGTGGGCAGGGGGAACGCCTGGCTCCGCGCGATCGGCCAGCGCGAGAGCACGGCGTTGCCGAAGAGCACGCCGCCGCCGAGGTCGTGCGCGGCGCCGAACGCGACCTCGTAGCCGAGCCCGTCCGCGATGCCGTCGGCCAGCGAGCGGCCCTCGTACGACAGCACCTCCTGGAGGCCGACAACGTCGGGATCGAGCTCGCGGAGACCCTCCCGGATGACCTCGAGGCGCGCCTCCCACGGGTCGTGGCGGTTCCAGATGTTCAGGGTGAGCACCCGGAGGGAGCTGCGAACACGGATGCCGGATCCGCCGTGCGGGGAGCCGCTGACCCCGGAGCCTTCTCGAGGACGTTCCATGCCGACGGGCTACGCCAGCTGCGCGCCCGGATCCAGCCGTGATACGAAGGGCCCGGCGCAGGCCGCTGCCCCTCCGGCGCGGAAGGGCGGCCTTGACCGGGAGAACCCTGAATGATCACGTGTGCTCGTCGACGCGGGCGGCCTGGATCGGCCTCCTTCCGACCTCGGACCTCGCTCCGCATGACCGCGAGCTTCCTCCTGCTCGCGCTGGTCGCCGGTTGCGAGAGCAAGATGGATCCCAAGGAGTGCGACAAAGTCCGCGGCGACGCCTTCGAGATGGTGAACAAGGCGCAGCACTGCAACACGGACGCCGACTGCCGTCAGAGCGAGTGGCCGGGCTGTGCGAAGCCCATCAGCAACGCGACCTTCGACAAGATCAAGCCCCTCTCGGAGAGCTACAAGACGGGCAAGTGCGAGGAGCCCAAGGTGGACTGCAAGCCCCCGCCGGACTCCTACTGCAAGCAGGGGCTCTGCGTGCACCGCGAGATCGGCACGCCGGAGGGGGCGGGCAACACGCCCACCGACCAGATCCAGATCCAGTGATCCCCGCCGCGCCGTCCGCCAGCGAGCCCCGCGGGCCGCTGCGCGGCGGCGCTGCCCGAGCGCGGCGCGGGCCGGCGCGCGCCGCGCGCGGGGCCGCGCTGCCGGGCGCAAACGGGCGCGCCGCCTCGGTACGCGCTTGACGCGCGAACCCGCAGGGGCCACGGACGCGGCTGTGAGCGAAGGCTTCTATCGCGGCAAGCGCGTCGTGGTGACCGGCGCCAGCGGGTTCATCGGCAGCCACCTCGTCGAGGCGCTGGTCCGGGAGGGCGCGCGCGTGAGGGCGCTCGTCCGGTACACCTCGGGCTCGCGGCGCGGGCACCTCGACCGGCTCCCCGAGGACGTCCTCGCGCAGGTCGAGGTCGTCCCCGGCAACGTGGAGGACGCGGGCGCGGTCCGGTCGCTCGTGCGCGGCGCCGACGTCGTGTTCCACCTCGCGGCCCTGATCGGGATCCCCTACTCGTATGTGGCCCCGCAGCAGTACGTGGCGACCAACGTGCAGGGCACGCTGAACGTCCTCGAGGCGGCGCGCGAGCACGGCGCGCGCGTTGTCCACACGTCGACGAGCGAGACCTACGGCACCGCGCGCTACACGCCCATCGACGAGGCGCACCCCCTGACCGGCCAGTCCCCGTACTCGGCCACGAAGATCGGCGCCGACAAGCTCGCCGAGAGCTATCACCTCTCGTTCGGCCTCGAGGTGGCGACCATCCGGCCGTTCAACACCTACGGCCCGCGGCAGTCGTCGCGCGCGATCATCCCGAGCGTGATGCAGCAGCTCGCCGCCGGCAGCGCCGCGCTCCGCATCGGCAGCACCGCGCCGGTGCGGGACCTCAACTTCGTGACCGACACCGTCGCCGGCTTCCTCCTCGTCGGATCGAGCGCGCGGGCCGTGGGGCAGACGCTCAACGTCGGGAGCGGGCGCGCCATCTCCATCGGCGATCTGGTCCGCCTCATCTTCGAGGTGACGGGCAAGCGCGCGGAGCTCGTGACGGACGACGCCCGGGTGCGCCCCGACGCGAGCGAGGTCATGGTGCTGCTCGCCGATTTCCGTCGCGCCGCGGAGCTCGTCGGCTACGCGCCCCGCGTGCCGCTCGAGGAGGGGCTCGCGCGGACGTACGCCTATGTCGAGCGTCACCTCACCGATTACCGGCCGCGCGAGTACGCGATCTGACGCGCGCGGCCGGGGGCCGGCGCCTCGCGCGCCCTCTCCGCTGGGCGCCGGCTGGATGGATGGAAGGCCATGTGGAAGATACCTCTCAGCGATCTCTCGTTCGGGCCTGAAGAAGCCGAGGCTGCGCGGCAGGTCGTCGCGTCGGGCTGGTTGACGATGGGGGAGCGGACGGCGCAGTTCGAGCGGGAGCTCGGCGAGGCGCTCGGCACCCCGAGGGTGCTCGCCGTGACGAACTGCACCGCCGCGCTGCACCTCGCGTACACCGCGCTCTCCGTGGGCCCCGGCGACGAGGTGATCTGCCCGAGCCTCACGTTCGTGGCGACCGCCAACGCCGCGCTCCTGTGCGGGGCCAGCGTGGTGCTCGCCGACATCGTCGGCGACGACGACCTCAGCGTCGATCCCGCTGACATCGTCCGCAAGATCACCCCGAGGACGCGGGCGATCGCGGTCGTCCATTACGCCGGCTACCCTTGCGACATGGACGCGATCTGCGCGATCGCGGCCGAGCGGGGGCTCGCGGTGGTCGAGGACGCGGCGCACGCGCCGCTCGCGAGCTACCGGGGCAGGGCGCTCGGGACGCTGGGGGACGTCGGCTGCCTGAGCTTCTTCTCGAACAAGAACCTCGCGGTCGGCGAGGGGGGGGCCGTGATCGCGAGGGACGACGCGCTCCACGCGCGCATGCGGCTCCTCCGCGCGCACGGGATGACGACGCTCACCCTCGATCGGCACAAGGGGCACGCGTTCACCTACGACGTCGTGGACGCGGGCATGAACTACCGCATCGACGAGATCCGCAGCGCCATCGGCCTCGTGCAGCTCGGCCGGCTCGCGGCGGGCAACGCGCGTCGGCGCGCGCTCGCGGCGCGCTACCACGAGCGCCTCGCCGGGGCGCGGGGCATCGGGCTGCCGTACCGCGACTTCTACGCGCGCGGGCTGGGGGAGAGCGCGCACCACCTCATGCCGGTGCTCCTGCCCGAGGGCACCTCGCGCGAGGCCGTGATGGAGGCCATGAAGGCGCGCGGGGTCCAGACGAGCGTGCACTACACGCCGATCCACCGCTTCTCGCACCACGGCGCCTCGGACCGGGTGCGCAAGGAGGGGCTCTCGCGGACGGACGCGATCGCGGGCCGCGAGCTCACGCTGCCGCTCCACCCGCGCATGGCCGACGCCGACGTCGACGCCGTGTGCGAGGCGCTCGCCGCGTCACTCCGGTAGGTACCGCTGCCGGTTCTTCTCGAACTCTTCCTGCGCCTCGGCGAAGTCGTCGCTCCTTCCGATGTCGAGCCAGTGGCCCCGGAAGGGGAAGGTGGCCACCGGCTCGCCGGCGCCGAGCAGCGCGTGCATCAGGTCGTCGAACCCGAACGGCCGGCCCTCGGGGATGAAAGGCAGCACGTCGCGGCTCATCGCGTAGATGCCCATGCTGACCCAGAACGTGTACGTCGGCTTCTCGCGGAAGCTGACGACGCGCCCGTCTGCGCCGAGGTCGAGCACCCCCAGGTCGATCTTCGAGGCGCGCTCGCAGACGGCGACGGTGAGCGGCGATCCGGCCGACTCGCCCGTCCGGTGGAGCGCCGTGAAGTCGAGATCGCTGAGGATGTCGCCGTTCATCACGAGGAAGCGCTCCGGCAGGTCCCGCTCGATGACCCGGAGCGGACCCACGGTCCCGAGCGGCGTGTCCTCGCGCTGGTAGGCGATGCGCAGCCCGTATCGGCTCCCCTCGCCGACGACCGCCTCGATGAGCGCGGCCTGGTGGCCGACGCACATCACGACGTCGGTGACCCCCGCCCGCGCCAGCTGCCGGAGGAGGATCTCGACGATCGTGTGATCCCCGATCGGCATGAGCGGCTTCGGGATAAGGGCGGTGTAGGGGCGGAGCCGGGACCCTTTGCCGCCGGCAAGCACGACTGCCTTCATGCGATGACGTATACCCACGCGCTGCCCGGACGGGTGACCATTCCGCAGAATTTCACGCTCGCCCGGCCCGCGGCGTCCTCTCCGATTGACTCTCTTCGGGCTGCTCTATTACTGGTTGGAGAGCGTCCCGCGGCAGGTCAGCCCCGGCGTGGGGCGATTCATCCCTCACAGGCGACTTGGGCAGCAATCATGACGATGGTACCTCCGTCCCGTACCCCCGCCAGGAAGCGCCGGAAGCTCGGATATCGAGGCAGCGGCACCTTCGCCATGTGCAGCGCCGGCCCGCACCCGGGCGGTCCGCTCTTCCGGCAGCTGTGCACGCTCGCCGACCGCTTCAACGCGTGCGAGGGCGATCCGGCCGCGGCGCAGATCGGGAGCGTGCTCTCGCTGCTCGCCCTCTACGCGACCAAGCCGAACGACCGGGATTTCCGGTTGCCGTTCGGCTCCTTCGTCATGGATCTCGCCCTCGCCGACGAGGCGCGGGCCCGGGCGCCGGGCGGCGGGCCCGTCCCGTACGGGCGCCCGCTGCTCGCTCGCTGACCTGGGCTTCATGAGCACGCGAGAGCTACCGACTCGACCAGCGGGGCGCAGCAAGCGGACGGCGTCGGCCTCGGTGGTGCTCATCGTGAGCGCCAGCGAGCAGCTCGCGGAGCGTTGCCGGCGGCTGGTCTTCGTCGAAGGCGCCGACCTGCTCGCGTGCGATCTCGTGTCGCTGCGCGGCAGCGCGGCATGGCTGCACCCGCTGGCCATCGTGATGACGCAGGACGTGCGGGCGTTCGATCCGGAAGGGTTCATGGAGCTGTCGCGGCGCATCGGCGCCGAGCTCGTGGTGCTCCCCTCCGAGAACGTGTCGGACACACAGCTCACCGCGATGATCACGGCGGCGCTGGACATCGCCCAGCGCCGCCGGACCGACTGACGGCGAAGAGCGGCGGTCGAGGGCGCGTCAGTCGCGCGGCGGGAGGACGTCGCCGGACCGGCTCGCCCGCAGGCACCCCTCGTCGAGGCCCAGCTTGCACGCCTTCGTGAACAGCTCGACCGCCTTCCGGTCGTCGCGCTTCACGCCCTCGCCCTCCGCGTGGAGATGTCCGAGCTCGACGCAGGCGGGGGCGTTCCCGCGCTCGCAGACGCGCTGGAACAGCGCGGCCGCGCGCCCGGGATCGGCGCTCGCGCCCTGGCCGTGGAGGTAGGCCCTGCCCGCCGCGAGGCATCCGAGGTTCGCGCCCGCGTGGCATGCGCGCGCGTGCCAGTAGAGCGCCGCCTCGTCCGCCTCGCTCGCCCCGCCGGCGCCGCCCGCGCGCGCGAGCCGATCGTGGTAGGCGTCGCCGAGCCGCAAGCAGCCGCGCGCGCTCCCCTCCGCGCACGCCTTCTCGAACAGCGTCATCGCCCGCTCCACGTCGATCGAGACGATCGCTCCGCCCAGGTACATCGATCCCAGCGTCACGCAGTCCTCGATCTGGTGGTCGGCGCAGCCGTTCGTACAGCCGACGAGATCGTCCGCCTCGCAGGGCAGCCGCAGCGGCGGCGGGGCCGCCTCGGCGCTCGCCGCGGCCCGCGGCGTCGCCGCGCGCCCCTCGGGTGCGGGTCGGCCCGGATCGGCAGGGCGCAGCGCCGCGGTCGCGCTGCTGCAGCCGCAGAGGAAGAGCGCGCCGAGGAGCGACTGGGCGAGTTCGCGCACGTGCATGCTCGAACTCATGACACACAGGGAGCGCTCTCCCAATGCCGCCCCTCGGGCACATTCAACCCCGCCGCGTTTGCCCCGGGCGCGCACGTTTGCCCCGGGCGCGCGGGGTAAGGGGGGCGCTCCAGGGCTGGTCCCGCGCCGGGCCTCGGTGTACACGGAGCCGATGCCCCAGATGAGCCCTCCTCCGCTGCAAACGCTTGATGAGCCGAACCTCGAGGCGCTCGTCGAGCTGATGTTCCTCGCGGCGTTCGCCGATGGCGAGTTCAGCCCGGAGGAGAAGATCCATTTCGCCCGGAGCGTAGAGTCGCTCACGGATCGACGGATCCCGCAGAGCACCATGGACACGCTCCTCCAGACCGTGGTGGAGCAGCTCCACAAGGAGGGCCGCGCGGCCCGGCTCGCGTCGCTCAAGGAACGGCTCGCCAGCCCGCAGGCCCGGAAGGTCGCCTTCTTCCTGGCCGCTCAGGTCGTGGTCGCCGACGGGATCGTCAGGAGCAGCGAGCGCGAGCTCTTGCTCGACGTCGCCGCGGCGCTCGAGCTCGATCAGGCCGAGGCCGCGGAGATCGTGCGGAAGCTCGCCGCTTCATGAGCGGCCGGCCGCCCTCGGCGCGCCGCGTGCGGGGGGACAGGGGCGCCCCCTGCGCCGCGAACGCGGGCCGCGCGCGGCGGGGTGAACGGGCGCCAGCGTTTTCGGTTACGATGGCCTCGCCGTGACCTGGTCTTCCACTGGTAGTTTCCTGATCCCGTTTCCGGTGCCGGGCTCAGCGCTGACCTCCACCCGGGGGACGTACGTGATCGGGGCGCTCATCGGCGATGGGCAGTATGGCTCGGTGTACGAGTGCAGCGGGCCGTTCGATCAGGTGTACGCCCTGAAGATGCTGCGGCCGGCGAACAAGCCCTACCAGGTCGTCAAGGAAGAGTGGTCGCGCGAGATGCTCCGCCTGGAGAGCTTCCGCCACCCGAACATCGTCTACATCCACGACGCGTTCGAGGTGAATTACCTGTTCTACCTGGCGCTCGAGCGGTGCGACACGAGCCTCCGGGCGCTGCTCGGCGCCCCGTTCCAGCCGCCGCTGCTCCTGGAGCTCGCGCGCCAGCTGCTGATGACGCTGCAGTACCTGCACGACAACGGCGTCGTGCACGCCGACCTGCACGCGGGCAACGTGCTCATCTCCCAGCTCGACCACAGGCCGCTCGTCAAGCTCACCGACTTCGGCGTCGCGCACCAGCTCGACGGCGTCACCCGCTGGTTCCGCCCGCAGGTCGCGAACCCGAAGATCCTCGTGCCGGAGCTCGTGACGGCGGGCTACACGACGACGCAGAGCGACCTCTACCAGCTCGGCCTGCTCATGTACCAGATGCACACCGGGCAACCGGCCATCGACGTGAACGTCGCCTACGAGGAGATCACGCGGCAGATCGCCGAGGGCACCCCCCGGCAGAAGGCCGAGGCGCTCGGCACGCCGCTCAGCCAGGTGATCGCCAAGCTGCTGCGCCGCCGCGACGCCTACCGCTACCACTCCGCCCGCGATGTCTGGGACGATCTGCGCCAGCTCCGCTGGGCGTAGCGCGATCTCCGCTGCGTCCCGCGCGCGTTCCGGGCTAGATATCGCGGCATGATCGCCGCCGAAACGCCACGCGTCGTCTCGCTCACGCCCGCGGTCTTCCACCTGCCGGACGCGGTGAACCAGGTCTCCCGCACCTACGGGGAGAGCCCGATCGTCCCGCGCGGCCCCCGGCTCCGGCCGCTGCTCGACCGGGCACGGCACGGCATCGTCGAGGCCCTCGGCGCGCCCAGCTACGAGGCCATCCTCCTCACGGGGTCGGGATCGACCTCCATGGCCGCCGTGCTCGGCTCCTGCTTGCGGCGCGACGAGCGGCTCCTCGTCGTCCGGAACGGCGCCTACGGCGACCGGATCTTCGAGTACGCCGCCACGCTCGGCCAGCCGGTCGTCGACATGTGCCTGCCTTACGGCGAGAGGCCGGACCTCGAGAAGATCGAGGCCATCCTGGCGGCGGACGAGGTCGACGCGGTGGCCATGGTCTACGGGGGCACGTCGACGTGCACGTTGAACCCCTTGCCCGAGGTGGGCGCGCTCGCCCGGAAGTACGGCAAGAAGCTCCTCGTCGACGGCATCAGCGCGCTCTTCGTCGAGCCGCTGGCCCTCGAGGGCTCGGGCATCGCCGCCGTCATGGGCTCGTGCAACAAGGGCCTGCACAGCCACCCGAACCTGACGGTGGCGCTGGTCCGGAAGGATCTGCTCGCCGAGATGGAGCGGATCCCCGCCCGCGTCCCGAGCCTGGAGCTCCACAAGACCTGGCGCGCCCAGCAGGGCGGCGCGCACCCCTACACGATCGATCCGATGAGCCTCTGCCAGGTGATCGCGGCGCTCGAGCACCTCGCCGCCACCGGCGGCGTCGCCGGGCGTCACGCCGTGTACCAGGCGCGCTGCGCGATCCTGCGCCCCGGCTACGAGCGCCTCGGGCTGACGATCGCGCGCTGGGAGAACATGCCGCTCCAGTCGATCGGGACGGCGCTGCACATCCCGGCCGGGCGGACCTACGACGAGATGGCGAGCCGGCTCGCCAGCGAGCCGGTCGATGGGCACGTGTTCGAGATCTACGCCGCCCAGGGGAAGCTCTCGGACCGGCTGTTCCGGATCTTCCACATGGGTGAGTACCCGCTCGAGGCCTACGAGATCTTCCTCAAGGCGCTCGCGCGCGTCGTCTGAGCGCGGGGCCCGCGGCTCACTCCGCGCGGGGCCCGCCGCCCTCTTCGCGCGGCCGCCTGCGGCTCACTTCGCCTCTGTGGGCGCCTCCTTCTTCTCGGCCGGCGCCGCGGGCTTGTCGCCCTTGGCCGCCTTGTCGCCCGCGGGCTTGGCCGCCTTGCCGGCCGTGGTCTTCCCGGCCTTGTCGTCCCCGGCCGCGTCCTTCGCCGCGTCGCCGACGCCGAGCAGCTCGATGTCGAAGACCAGCGTCGCCTTGGCCGGGATCTTCGGCGGGCTGCCCGCGTCGCCGTAGCCGAGCCGGGAGGGGATCGTGAGCTTGCGCTTGCCGCCCACCTTCATGCCGGCAACGCCCTGGTCCCAGCCCTTGATGACCTCCGACGCGCCGAGCGTGAACTCGAACGGCTCGCGGCCGACGGAGGAGTCGAACTCGGCGTTGTTCTTCAGCAGGCGCCCCGTGTAGTGGACGCGGACTTTGTCGCCGTCCTTCGCCTCCGGGCCGGTGCCCACGACGGTGTCTTCCTTGATGAGATCGGCGGGCTCCGGCTCGGCGGGCTTCACCACCGGCACGGCGCTGCCCGGCGGCAGATCCGGCTCGGGGACCTTCTCCTCGCAGCCCGCGACCGGGCCGAGGAGGACAGCGCAGGAGATGGCGATGACGATTTGGAGGGGCTTCATGGCGCCACGTCTTACGCACCCGGCGCTGGGCGATCAACGGTCACCCGACGCGCCCGGGGGCCTCCCGGCCGTCCGGGTTTCCGTTGCAGCGCTCCGGCCCGCGCGGTTAGGGTGCGGCCACCTTGGCTCGCGCGTTCTCCGTCGCTGCCCTGGCGATCGCCGAGGGGGGCGCCAATGCCGTTGGCGCGGTGCGCTTCACCTGCGCCGAGGCGGAGCTCGAGGTCGAGCTGGTCCGGGTCGCCGGCTACGCCGAGGGGTTCGCCCTGGGCGCCGTGGCGGCGCCGGTCCGGTTCGGGGTGCCCTACACCGCGATCCGCGGCCTCTTCCGGCGCGGCAAGGCGCTCTGCGTGGCGCTCGATCCGTCCGCGTGCTCGCCGCACAACTGCTTCGTCCTCGCGCGCTTCGAGGGCGATCTGCCCGGGGTGCCCGGCGTGACCTCGCCGGCGGCGATGGAGGCGATGGAGAGCGCCTACCGCGCGCGCCTCAACGCCCGCATGGCGAGCTGGATCGCGCCGGCGCCGCTCGGCGTGCTCGCGGCCGCCCTGTCCCCCGACTATCTCGCGAGCGGCCCGCTCGGGACCGCGTCGCTCGCGTGCCTCGTCGCGCTCGCGACCTGGCTCGCGCTGCGCTTCGTCGCGCGGCTCGCGACCTGGGGAGGGCCGCCCTCGGACCGCCTGCGCGACGCGCTCGTGGCGGAGATGTCGAGCCGCATGGGCTTCGCGTCGGAGCGGCTCGCGGCCTCGTCCCCCGGCTCGCCGGCTGCGCCCGTGTTCGCGCCCCGCCCGACGCCGCTCGGCGAGCTGCCGGGGCGCGAACAGAGGCGCGGCGTCGAGGAGGGGATCGACGCGCTCCCGCTCCGGGCGCGCGTGCTCGTGCCCGCGGCGCTCGCGGTGATCGGCATCGTGGCGACGATGGCGTTCGTGCAGCGGTTCGCGGCCCCTCGCGATCAGCCGCCGGCCGAGCGGCAGGCGGCGCGCGGCGTCGGGCAGGCGACCCGGGGAGCCACCGCCGCGCTCCTCGCGAGCGAGGCCCGGGAGCGCGCCGAGCCGTCGTTCCCGCACTGCCTCTGCGATCGCGCCGACTCGCCGCTCTGGCGGGCGGGGGTGCCGATCCTCAGCCTGCTCGGATCGACCGGGCCGGACGACGGCGCCGGGGTGATCGCGCCGATCCTGCGGCGGGACCGCGCGGACGACGACGCCGAGAGCGAGGCCGGCGCGGGGCAGGGCGACGCCGCCGGGGAGCCGCGCGACGCCGGGGCGGAGCCGGGCGACGCGGGTCGGGCCGGCCGCTCGACGCGGCCGGCGCGTGGCCGCTACGATTTCGAGCTCGCGGTCGTGAACAACAGCGGCGCGCCCGTCAGCGACTTCCGCGTGCTGCTCACGTTCGCGCGGCGCGATCGCCGCGGCGAGCGCGCCGGCATCACCGAGCGCGGGCTGTTCTGGGAGGGCGCGCTCGGGCCGGGGCGCGCTGTGAAGTGGCACGTCGAGGCGCCCGGGACGGAGGTGAAGATCGAGCCGGGCGTGACGGGCATGCTCGACGGCGAGACCGGCGTGGCGTCGCCCGACGCCTTCTTCCAGCTGACGCGCGCGCGCTACCGCGTGGTGCGCATCCACGCGGCGATGATGCTCGCCTGGCTCCGCGACCCGCGCGCCCGCGACGCGCTCGTGGCGCTCCTGCCCGCCGCGCCTGCGGAGGAGGCGATGCTCGGCCGGATCCGGCGCGCCACGGCCGATGTCATCCCGTGCTCGGCCGCGGTCGTCGAGGGGCGGCTGCGCGCGTGCCTCTTCAACGGCGGCGTGAACCCGGTGCGCGGCGTGACGCTGCGCGAGGTCGCGGCGGGCGAGGGCAGCGCGCCGCGCTCCTGGCCCGTCGCGGCGACCCTTCCGGTGCACGAGGGGGTGGAGGTGACGCTGCCCCTCGAGGGGAGCGCGGCGCCCGAGGAGCTCGAGGTGGTCCCGCAGGAGCGATGAGCCGATGATGGGGGAATGAACAGAGGCTTCAGGGCCGCGCTCGCCCTGGTCGCCCCGCTCGCCGCCGCGCTGGCGCAGCTCGCGGGGGCCCGCGAGGCCGCCGCGTGGGCGCCGCTCGATCTCGAGGTCGTCCCCCGCTGGCGCGCGCTGCCGGCCCGCTACCACATCAACGTGGGGACGATCCCGGGGCCGCTCTCCAGCTTCGCCGCCGCCAGCATCGCGGCCGGCTTCGCGGCCTGGTCGAGCCCCGGATGCACCGCGTGGGAGACCGAGCTCCTCGGCGACACGGGGGACAGCTACGACTTCGACGACGGCAAGAGCGTATTTTTCTGGATCAGCGACAGCTGGCCTGGCGAGCTCGGGCAAGCCGACTCGGTCATCGCCGTCACGATGCCGGTCTGGGATGCCGACGGCGTCATCGGCGAGGCCGACATGATCTTCAACAACGTCGGCTTCTGCTGGAACGACACGGGCGAAGGCGACTGCATCGATGTGCGCTCGATCGCCACGCACGAAGAAGGGCACTTCCTCGGCCTGGGCCACACGAACGTGCGCGGGGCGACGATGCTGGGGTTCTACCCGGGCGGCACGTCGGCGCGCACGCTCGAGGATGACGACATCGAAGGGGTCTGCGCCCTCTACCCGATCGCCGGGACGAGCGCCGCGAGCTCGGGCGGCGGCGGCTCCGGCGCGGGCGCGACGGCGGCCTCGGGCGGAGCGGGCGGCGCGGCGTCGGGGAGCGAGGACAGGCCGAAGAGCGGCAATGTGGACGAGGCCGAGGGCGACGCCGGCTGCTCCTGCTCGGGGGCTGGCCAGCCGCCGATCGCTCCCGGCGCCCTGCCGATGACGGCGCTCGGCGCGCTGCTGGCCTTCTGGCGCCGGCGGCCGCGCCGGACCCTGCGCGAGCGGCAGCGATCGGCCGGGGCAGGAGTGCGCGCCCGCCGTGTTGTCGCGCGGACGGGTGCGCTTTACAACCCAGCGCAGCCGGGGCAAACGTCCCGCCATGCCCGAGCCGAGCACCGCAGCGTTCGAGGCGGAGGTCGCGCGTGCCCTCCGCTCCCTTGAGGCCGACAGCTCCGTTTCCGCCCTCGATCCGCTCGGCGATCCGGCCGGGGCGGCGCGCGCCCTCTCGGCGGAGGGCGGCGGCGCGCCGCTGATCCTCCGGGTGGCGCCCGAGCTTGGCGCGCTGCGGCGGGAGCAGGATACAGGCTTCGGCCCGGCGCCGCGGGACCCGGTATGGCTCCGGATCGAGCGCGGCGCGAGCGTCCTCCGGCTCGCGCCGCTGAGGCTCGCGGGCGCCCGCCACGCGCGGCCCGAGGCAGGCGGCGCGGGCGGGGCCGGGGAGGGCACGGCCGAGCCTCGTGAGGCGGTGGGCATTCAGGTGATCTCGGAGCGGCGCCCATGCTGCGGCGCCCCCACGTGCGCGCACGAGCGGACGTACGTCGCCGCCTGGCTCGCGCTCGCCACGCCCGCGCTCGCCGCGCCCGCGCGCGCCACGGCGGCGCGGCGCTTGCTCGTCGCCGAGGCGCAGGATCTCGAGGCCGCGCGGGCGGAGGCGCTCGTCGAGGCGGTGGCGGCGCCGCTCGCGGCCGCGCTGGGCGTCCCGCTGGAGACGGCGCGGGGTACCGAGCCGCCCGGCGCCATCGCGCCGCGGCCTCTCCCGGAGCCTGCCCCGACTCCGCCGCCAGCGCTGCCGGCCGCCGCGCTGTCGCGGTTCGCGATCCGGAGCGAGGGTGAGCTCCTCGTCTTGCGGGATTACGCGAGCCACGGTCCGCGCGGCTCCGCGGCTCGCAACGCGCTCATCGGGGCCGCGCTGCTGCTCGCCGCGCTCGCGCTCTGGATCCAGGTCATGCGGAGCGTCTCCGCGGGGGACAGCGGCATCGCCATCGGCGTCGGCAGCGCCGCCGTGCTGCTCTCGCTCGCGGGCTACGCCTTCCTGGGCGTCGCCAGGTTCTCGTCCCGTTATGCGGCGCGCTCCGCGCCGGTCGTGTCGTTCGGCCCGGGCCGCTTCGTGGTGGCCCCCTGGGTGAGCCGCACCGGCGCGATCGACCTGCGCCCCGAGGGCCGGCTGGGGGCGGCCATCTCCGCCGGAGAGGTCCGCGAGATCCGCGTGCTCCCGCGCGGCGACGGGTTCGCTGTCGAGATCGAGACCGACCACGGGCCCATCGACGCCCTCCTCACCGAGCGCGAGGACGTCGCGCGCTACTGGCGGGACGCGATGGATCGCGCCGTGGCCTCGGTGCGCCACGCCGGCGGCCCCTCCGCCAAGCAGCGCCTCCGGGCGCGCGCCCAGGCGCAGCAGGCCCCCGCGGCGGGCTGAGCCGTACCGGCGATCGCAGACGGACACCCTCAACCTGAGTCGGACGTCCAGGCGGACGGACGCCCTCAACCTGAGTCGGGCGCCCAGGCGGACGGACGGACGCCCTCAACCTGGACGGACGCCCTCAACCTGGGTCGGATGCCCGGATGCCCGACGGGGTCGGATGCCCCGCCCCGCGGGGCGTCCTCAACCTGGGTCGGATGCCCCGCCTCGTCGCCCTCAACCTGGGTCGGATGCCCCCCAGCGCCGGGGCGTCCTCGGGCGGGCGTCCTCAACCTGGGTCGGATGCCCCGCGCACCGGCTCAATTCTCCTTGTCCGCCGCTCCTTCTCATGTAATGAACTCGTTCAGTGAACGTGTTCATCCAAAGACCCGGCCGGCGCGACGCCCAGAAAGACGCGACGCGCGTCCGGATCCTCGAGGCCGCGCGCGACCACTTCGAGCGCCACGGCTTCGAGGCCGCCAACGTCCGCGCCATCGCCGCGGACGCGGGCGTGGCCGCCGGCACGGTCCTCCTCCACTTCGCCGACAAGCGCGACCTGCTCCACGCCGCGCTGTTCGACGACCTCGCCGCCACCGCGGCCGAGGCCGTCCGCGACGAGGAGCCCGGCTCCCTCGAGCAGCGGCTCCACCGGCTCGGGGCCGCCTTCTTCGCGTACTACGCCCGCCGGCCGGCCCTCTCGAAGACGCTGCTCCGCGACGCCCTGTTCGCCGACCCGCCCTGGCAGGCCCGCTTCACCGAGCAGGTCGCCGCCGTGCACGGCCGCGTCGTCGAGCTCTTCAACGCCGCCCGCGCGCAGGGCGAGGTCGCCGACGACGCCGACCCCGCGCTCTTCGGCGTCGCCTTCTTCTCCTTCTACTACTTCGCGCTGATCGCCTGGGCCCAGGGCGCGCACCCGTCGCCCATCGCCCTGCTCGATCGGCTCGTCGCTCAGCACCTCTGCGGCCTCCGCCCCGCAGCCAACGTCAGGAGGGCTCGATGACGTCATCCATCATGTTCCGCAGTCCAGAGGCGCGCGCGCGCATCGCGGCGTGGTTCGACAGGTTCCACGAAAAGCTCCCGGTCCCGACCCGTTCGCGCGAGGTCGCCACCCGCTTCGGCGCCACGCACGTCCTCATCGCCGGCCCCGAGAGCGCCCCGCCGCTCGTCTGCCTGCACGGCGCGCTCGCCAGCTCCGCGCACCTCATGCCCGAGCTCGGCCCGCTCCTCGCGCGCTACCGCGTCCACGTCGTCGACGTCATCGGCCAGTCCGTCAAGAGCGCCGACGTCCGCCTTCCGATCGACGGGCCCGCCTACGCCGAGTGGCTCACCGACGTCCTCGACGCGCTCGGCCTCGCGCGCACCCACCTCCTCGGCGTCAGCTGGGGCGGCTTCGCGGCCCTGCGCATGGCCCAGGTCGCGCCCGCCCGCATCGATCGGCTCGTCCTGATCGTGCCCGCGGCCCTGGTGTCGGGCTCGGCGTGGCAAGGCCTCACCCGCATCGCGATCCCGATGGCCCTCTACCGCGCCTTCCCCTCGGAAGAGCGCCTCGCGCGCCTCGTCTCCGGGCTGTTCTCCACCCACGACGACATGTGGTGCTCCTATTTCGGCGACGCCGTCCGCAGCTACCGGCTCGATTTCCGCCCGCCGCCGCTCGCCACGCCCGCGTCCCTCGCCGGGTTCACGCGGCCCGCGCTCGTGTTCGGCGCCGACGACGACGTGAGCTTCCCCGGCGCGAAGCTGCTCGCGCGCGCGAAGGAGCTCCTGCCGCACGCCGAGACCGAGCTGCTCGAGGGGTGCCGCCACTCGCCCCCCACCGACGACGCCTTCCGCGCGCGGCTCTGCGGGCGGATCACGCGCTTCCTCGGCAGCGACGCCGCGCGTGACGCCGCCGACGTCGCGCCGCCCCCCGCGCCGCCCGGGCTCGCCGCGCCGGTCGCGTGAACCCCGCGCCGCGCTCCCGCCGGCGAGCGCCCCTCAGTGCCCCGACACGTCGTCGACCTGCGCGAACGCCTCGACGAGGCGCTCGCGCGCCCGCGCCGACAGCGGCGGCGCCTCGATCGAGCGCACGTTCTCCAGGAGGTGCTCCACGCTGCTCGTCCCCGACAGGATCACGTGCGCCCCGGGCTCGTCCCTGCAGAAGCGGTACGCCGCGTCCGGGAGCGACGAGGCGCCCTCTCCTTCCAGGAGCCGGTCCAGCCCCTCGTCGCCGAGCTCGGGCGACACCTTGCCGCGCGCCGCCAGGTCCGCGAGCAGCTCCCGCAGCCGATCGGGCCGGCTCAGCGCGCGCCGGACCGCGAACATGATCAGCGTCCCGATGTCCTTCGCCCGCGTCAGCGGGAACACCCGCGCTCGCGCCGACTGGTTCAGGAGGTTGAACCCGACCATCACGACGTCCCACACATCGTCGCGGAGCGCCTGCTCGAGCGTCGCGTGCGCCGGATCGGCGGCGAACGCCTCCGTGATGCCGAGGAAGCGGATCTTGCCCTGTTCGCGCAGGCGCAGCAGCACGGGGACGATCCGCTCGCGCAGATCGGCGTACTGATCCGGCAGCACGCCGTGCAGATGGTAGACGTCGACGTGATCCGTGCCGAGCCGCTCGAGGCTCGCATGCAGCGACGACACCACGTCTTCCGGGCGGAGCGGCGCCTCGAGGCGCGTCGTCTTCTTCGTCGAGAGCACCACGCGGTCGCGCGGCACCTCGCGGAGCGCCTTGCCGATGAGCCCCTCGGTCCCGTACGCCTCCGCCGTGTCGATGAAGTTCACGCCGCGCTCGACGGCCGCACGGACGAGCCGGAGCGACTCGGCCTCCGCGATGCGCCCGGACCCGAGCCGGCTGTCGCCGCCCGCGCCCAGGCCGAGCACGCTGACCTCGAGGCCGGTCCGGCCCAGGATGATTCGATTCACGATGGTCCTCTCCCTCGATGAACGGTGATCGTCACGGCGCCCACGCCGGGCCTGGGCTCACTCCTTCGGGGCGACCTTCCACGACGTGAACCGCCGCTCGACGCGCATGAGCAGGTGATTGAACGTCAGCCCGAGCGCCGTGATGGTCAAGATGCCGACATACATGCTCGGGATCTGGAAATTGTATTGCGCGTAGATGATCAGGTATCCGAGCCCCGCCTTGGCCCCGATCATCTCCGCCGCGACGAGCACGAGCAGCGAGTACGCGCCCGCCAGGCGGATACCCACGAAGATCGTCGGGACTGCGGCCGGCAGGATGACCTTGCGGAACAGCTGGAGCGGCGACAGCCCCATCGTGCGCGCCGACTTGACGAGCAGCGGATCGACCCCGCGCACCCCGCTGATCGTGTTGAGCAGGATCGGCCAGGTGCACGAGTAGATGACGAGCGCGATCTTCGAGGACTCCCCGATCCCGAGCAGCAGCAGGAACACGGGCAGGAGCGCGAGCGCCGCCGTGTTGCGCAGCACCTCGAGCAGCGGATTGAGCGCGTCCGCCACGCCCTTGTACCACCCGATCGCGAGCCCGAGCGGCACACCCACGGAGATCGCCAGCGTGAAGCCGACGAGAGAGCGCGACAGGCTCGCCTTGATGTGGCTCAGGAGCTGCCCGTTCTGGAGGAGCTGCCACCCCGTCCCCAGCACCTCGGAGAGCGGCGGAAGGAACGCCCCCTCCACGAGGCCCACCCGCGGCGCCGTCTCCCACAGGGCGGCGACCGCGAGGAGGATCCCCGACCGCGCGATCGCGCGGCCGATCCACCGCGCCGCGTCGCCCACGAGCTGCCCTTGCTGCGACTCCTCGGGCAGCGAAATCGATTGCTCCAGGCTAGCCATTGACCGCCACCACGCCCGCCACGGGGCGGCTCTCCGCCGCGCGCTTCTGCCGCTTGCTCCGCTCCTGCTCCTCGGCCTTCAACACCTCCTCGCGCAGCAGCGTCCAGATCTCGTGCCGCAGCCTGCCGAACTCAGGTGTCGACCGCGCGTCCTCGTAGCCCCGGATCTCCTCCGGGATATCGATCACCCGCTTCACCCGGCCGGGCCGGGACGTCATGATCGCGACCCGCTGCCCGAGGAACACCGCCTCGTCGATGCTGTGCGTGATGAACAGGATCGTCTTGCGCGACTTCTCCCAGATCCGGAGCAGCTCCGCCTGCAGCGACTCGCGCGTCTGCGCGTCCAGCGCCGCGAACGGCTCGTCCATCATCAGCACCTCCGGGTCGTAGGCGAGGCTCCTCGCGATGGCCACCCGCTGCTTCATGCCGCCCGACAGCTCGTGCGGATACCGATCCTCGAAGCCGGAGAGGCTGACCAGATCCAGGTAATCCTGGGCGATCTCCTTGCGCCGGCTCTCCGGGACGCCCTTGGCCTCGAGCCCGAACTCGACGTTCTCGCGCGCCGTCCGCCACGGGAACAGCGCATACTGCTGGAACACGATCCCTCGATCGAGGGCCGGGCCCGTGATCGGCTTGCCGTCGAGCAGGAGCTTGCCGCTGCTCGGCTTCGACAGGCCGCCGAGCAGATCGATGAGCGTCGACTTGCCGCACCCGCTCGGCCCGACGAGGACCATCAGCTCGCCGGCCCTCACGTCGAGATTGAGGTCCTCGATGGCCGTGAACCGCGCGCTCTCCTTGGTGCCGGCCGGCCCCTTGACGGCGAATGTCTTGCTCACATTGTGGAACTGGATCTTGTTGCTCATGGCTCCTCCTGCTCCCGAACCTCGACGAGGGGGCCCCTTCACGGAACGCCGTTGAGCACGCCCCGTACCAAGCGTGAGCCGGCTCCCTGGACGCAAATCCGCTATAACAGATGGCGGCCTGCTGCTGGAGCAGCAGGCGCTTGCTCACGGGGTGTTGCTACAGCAACAGTGGATCCGTCCTTACGAACCCAGGGCGGTCTGCGGACGATCCGACGAAGACGAATGGCAGTTATTTCGACGTGCGCGAACGCCCAGGATAAATTTCCAGCCCATGACCGCCGCCACCACGTCATGGGGAGAAATCGACGCTGAGAAACTCGCGGGCAAGCGCGCACGCCTCTTCGAGCGAGCGCCGGTCGCGATCGTCCAGTACGGCAAGGAGCTCACGATCGAGGACTGGAACGGCGCGGCCGAGCGCCTGCTCGGCTACGCGCGGAAGGAGGCGCTCGGCCAGCGCGTGGACGAGCTCCTGCCGGCGTCCGGCAGCCCCGACGCGTGGCGGCAGCTCCTCGCGGAGGACGGGGCGGCCCCCCGGGTGTGGAGCCACGTCAGGAAGGACGGCGCCGTGATGAGCGTCGAGTGGCGCCACGAGCGCATCCTCGACGAGCACGGAGAGGTCATCGGCGTCGGCGTGTTCGGGCAGGACGTGACAGAGCGGACCGAGCAGGCTCGCCGCCACCATCAGAGAGAGGTGATCCTGCAGGCCATCACGCAGTCGCTCCCGATCATCGTCTGGGCCATCGACCGCGAGGGGACCTTCACGTGCCACGAGGGCAAGGCGCTCGAGGGCATCGGGCTCCAGCAGGGCGCGCACATCGGCAAGAACGTGTTCGACCTCTACGCGAGCAACCCGCACGGGTGCGAGGTGCTGCGGCGGGCGCTCGCGGGCGAAGCGAGCCATTCGGAGTCGCTGACGCACGGGGTGTTCTGGGACAACTGGGAGGTCCCCATGCGCGACGAGAAGGGCGAGGTGTTCTCGGTCGTCGGCTTCACCCTCGATATCAGCAAGCCAAAGAACACCGAGCAGGAGCTCCGGGCCAGGCTGGAGCTCATCGAGCGGCAACAGCGGGTCATCCGCGACCTGTCGACTCCCATCATCCAGGTGTGGGACGGCGTGCTGACCCTGCCGATGATCGGCGTGCTCGACAGCGCCAGGACAGCGGAGGTGATGGATACCCTGCTCGATGCGATCGTCCGCACGGGCTCGCGCTTCGCCATCCTCGATCTCACCGGCGTCGAGCTGGTCGACACGAAGACCGCGAGCTACCTCCTCGATCTCGTCGCCGCGATCCGGCTGCTCGGCGCCGAGGGCATCGTCGCGGGCATCCGCTCGAACGTCGCCCAGACCATCGTCAGCCTCGGGCTCGATCTGGCGAACATCACCACCCTCGGGAACCTCCGGGCGGCGCTCCAGTACTGCATCCGTCAGATGACCAAGGAGCGCGCGGCCGGCGCGGCGCACGCTCCGCTCCAGGGCGCTGCGCCGCGGCCCCTGTGACAGCGCCGCGCGGGCGACCGCTCCGGCGCGGCGCTCGCTCGGCTCCCCTGCGATCCCTCACGATCGCCGCGCTGGCTCACGGCTTCCGCGCCGTCCCCGCTGCCCCCATCGCCCTGGCCAGCGCATCGACGACGACGCGGACCGCGGCGCGCGCGGGCGCCGCGTAGACCGCGAAGCTGGCGCGCTGCGAGGCGCCGTACTCCGGCAGCACGCGCCGCAGGGCGCCGCTCTCGAGCTGATCCTGAACGACGTAGTCGGGGAGGTTCGCCAGGCCGACGCCGGCGACCGCGGCGTCGCGCAGCGTGATCGTGTCGCTGGAGCGGAACGTGCCGCTCACCGGGACGACGCGCTCGCCCTCGGGGCCCACGAGCGTCCACCGGGCGACAGGATCGAGGTTGAGCGTGATGCAGTCGTGGTCGGCCAGGTCCTCGAGGCGGCGCGGCGTCCCGTGGCGACGCAGGTACCGCGGGCTCGCGCAGAGCACGCGCAGGTCGTCGGCGAGCCGCCGCGCGACGAGGGAAGCGGGGGAGATCTCGGCGGCCAGGCGCACCGCCACGTCGATGCGCTCGGCCACCAGATCGACGATGCGGTCGGTGAGGTCGAGATCGATGCGGAGCTCCGGGTACTTCGCCCGACAGGCCAGCACCGCGGGCGCGACGCGGATCGAGCCGAGGACCGTGGGCGCCGAGATGCGCAGCGTCCCGCGCGGCGTCCCGTCGAGATCGGCGACCGCCCGCCGCGCCTCCTCGATGTCCGAGAGGATCCGGTCTGCGCGCTCGGCGTACAGGCTCCCCGCCTCCGTGAGGCTCACGCGGCGCGTGGTGCGCCGGAGGAGCTGCGCGCCGAGGCGCTCCTCCAGCCGCGCGACCTGCTTGCTGACCGACGACGACGTGAGCCCGAGCGCCCTCGCCGCCGCCGAGAAGCTCTGCCGCCGCGCGACCTCGAGGAACGCCCTCATCTCGTCCAGGTGACCGCCCAGCGGATCCATTCCATTCGTTCCTTCCGCGACGCAATCCTCGTCGGACGACCAGGATTATCACGCGTAGGCTCCAGATCTACTTTCCTGGAGCGCGAGGCGACCGCCTCGCCGCGAAGGAGGCATCCATGCTCACGCAAGCTCGCGGACGCACGGGCGTCGCGCTGCTGTTCTTCATCCTGGTCTCGGCCCTGACCGCGGAGCGGCTCGCGGCGTTGCCTCCGGCGGCGGGCGAGGCGACCACGCTGCGAAGGCTGTACGGCCTCGGGCAGGTCGACAGGCTCCACCCCGAGCGCACGGCGCTCGTGCTCGTCGACTTCCAGGAAGAGTTCTTCTCAGGCGGGCTCAAGCTGCCGGGCGGTCGCGCGGCGCTGGAGAACGCGGCCAGGCTCCTCCGCTGGGCCCGGGAGAGCGGGATCACGGTGGCGCACGTGCGGAACGTCGGGGCGAACGGCGCCCGGCTCTTCGCCGCGGACGGCCCGCGCGTTGACTTCGCGCCCGCGGCGCGGCCGCTCGCCGGAGAGCTCGTGATCACGAAATCGATGGCCGGCGGCTTCACGAAGACCGAGCTCGACGACCAGCTCCGCCGCCGCGGCGTGGACACGATCATCGTGAGCGGCCTCATGACCCACCTCGCGGTCGACTCGACGGTGCGGGACGGGCTCGTGCTCGGCTACCGCGTCCTGCTCCCGAGCGACGCGTCGGCGAGCCGCGATCTGCCGGCCGTCGAGGGCGCACAGGGCGCGCGCGTGCTCGATCACCGGACCGTGCACGAGGTCTCGCTCGCCGCGCTCGCCGATCGCTTCGCCGACGTGCTGCCGACCGAGGGCGTCCTCGCGCTTCCGCTCCACGACGCCGCGAGGTGAACCCTCTCTCGTCGCCTGGCGGGCGGGCTCACGCCACCCGATCGATCGCCCCCTGAACGCCCTCCTGCTTGGAACAGTGCGCACAGCAGTAGAACGCCCCGCCGGCCTCGATGCCGTGTCCCACGATGCGGCAGGCGCAGTGGGCGCACACGGGCGCGAGCTTGTGAATCGCGCACTCGAAGCAATCGAAGGTGTAGCTCGTGCCGCCCACCATGATCTGAAATGCCTTGTCGTAGCTGTTGCCGCAGCAGTCACACGTGTTCATGGAAACCTCTCGACGGTTAGGGGACGACGTTGCGCCGCGCGCCGAGCGCGGCCGGCCCTCGCGATCACCCCCGGCTCCTTGGGGGGCTGCCCTGGCGCCGGCGGGTCTTCGATCTCCGGAGAGCGCTCTCCGGGCGCTGGTGGAGGGGGCGGGGGATCCCGACGCGCCGGCTCGCCAGGATCGGGATCGCGCCGCGGGGGCTCGCGCGGCGCCGGATCCTCCGCCGGCGGACCCCGTCCGGGATCACCGACGGGCTCGGGGTTGGGCGTTCCTCGGGAGGGGGGCGCATTCACCGGCATGGACGGTTCTTTCCTCGCGCGTCCTTGGCTGACCTCGTGTTGACGCGGCGCAAACAAGGCTGCATGAACCGCGCCACGAGCGCCTCCGAGCGGAGCGGCTCGACAGCGCGACGTGCTGCGCCCGCGCGGTCCTGGTACGCGCTCGCCGCGGCCCTCCACGGCGCGCATTCCTGTCACAGTGAGGCGCGGCTGCATGGCTGGGGCCCGGCGCGGCGAGCCGCCAACGCACCTCCACCTCCGCGTGCGCTCGCACGGCGAGGCGCCGTCCCGAGCACGCCCGCGCGCCGGATCGGGCTGAGCAGGCGGCCGCGAGCGAGCCGGATGGGCCCGCCCGTCGACCGCCAGCGCTTCACTTCGGGAGGAATTGAAGGATCTGCCCGAGCGCCTTGGTGAGGCTCTCGGCTTCCAGCACGTCGGGCAGCACAAGCACGCCGAGCACACTGAGGCCGATGCCCATCAGCGAGCCGCCGGCGATCACGCCCGCGCAGATGGCCTCGGTGTTCTCCGCGGCGAGCGCGTACCAGGGCCGCGCGGGCGGCGCGTCCGAGCGCCCGCCCGGCGCCGTCTCGCTGAGCCGTGTCTCCTGCTCGCGCTTCTTGTGCCAGAGCGCGGCGCGCCGCTCGAGCAGCCAGAAGAGGAACGAGCCGAGGAACATCGACCAGATATCGGTGAAGTTGAGGATGAACGCGAGCCCCAGGGCGACCGCGGAGAGGGGGAATCGGTTCTTCGTGACCTGCCTCGTGACCTCGACGAGGATCCCGACGATCGCCCCGACCACCACCGCGGACTTGGCCGTCGGGTGGAGGAAATCGAGCCCCTTCATCAGCACCTCGGCGACCGCCTTCCACGTGAGCGCGCTCGGGACCGGCAGCCGCTCCGTCCCGTAGCGGCCGATGTCGCCCTGGATGAGCACGAGGTACCAGACGGGCACCGAGAGCACGAGCCCCGCGATGGTCCCGAGCACGTGCCCCATCGCCTGGTGGCGCGGCTTGCCGCCGAGCATGTAGCCCGGCTTGATATCCATCAGCAGGTTCGCCGTGTTGCTCGCGACCTCGGCGGTGATCCCGGCCGTCATCAGGTTCGTCGTGATGTTCTTCGGCGCGAGCGCGCCGTAGGTGAGCTGCGTCAGCTTGCCGAGCGCCCCGGTCGGGGTGATCGCCGTGATGGCCGTCGAGTTGACCGCGATGAGCGAGAAGATGAAGACGAGCGGGATCGCGAGCGCCCCGAGCCACCAGGAGATCCCGAACCAGAGCTCCCCGAGCACCACGATCACCACGCCGACGATGGGTATGCCGATGATCGACAGCTTCACCGGAAGCTCGATGTCCGCGAGCACGTCGGTCGCACCACCCTTCTTGGTGAGGCCCTTGAACGCGTCGAGGATCACCTTGGGCTTGGAGAAGAAGGCGTAGAGAGAGGACGTCGTCATGCACGCGACGCCGCCCCACAGCGCCCAGAGGGTGATCGCCCCGAACCCGAAATGCCCGTTCTTCGGCAGGATGATCCCGCGCTCGATCAGCAGAGGGGCGAGGACCCAGTAGTTGAGGATGCCGCCGAGGAGGAGCGACACGCCGGTCCGGATGCCCATCAGGCCGCCCGTGGCGACGAAGATGATGCTCGTGTCGAACCGGATGGTGAGCTCGTTCAGGGGGGTGCCGCGGATGGCCGGCGAGAGGCCCCAGCGCTTGAGCAGATCGGCGAAGCCCCCGCCATAGAGGAACTCGTCGTAGTAATGCGGGATGTTCTTCAGCGCGAAGAGCGCGCGCATCACCTTGTCGTCGCGGAGGAGCTCGAGCGCGGCGCTCAGGAGGCCGCCGCCGAGGAGGAGCTTCGCCTTGAAGAGGCCCTCCTTCTCGTCGCTCTCGTGCAGCGCGTCCATGACGACGCCGGCGGCCATCCCCTCGGGGAAGGGCTGCTGCTCGTCGTTGATGAAGCGCTTCTTCATCGGGAAGGCGAAGAGCACGCCCAGGATGGCGAGGACGAACATCCAGATCATCGCCTGGCCCATGGGGATGATCGTCGTCGTGACCATCGAGTAGGCCGCGAGGCTCGTGAAGAGCGGCGCGTTCATGTATCCGGCCGACGTCGCGATGGACTGCATCGCGTTGTTCTCGAGCACGGTCATGTCGCTGCCGAGGCCGAGCCTGGAGAGCACCTTGAAGAGCCCGAAGGCCAGGATCACGCTCGTGATCCCGACGCCGAGCGACCAGCCGGTGCGCGCGCCGATGTACAGGTTCGTGAGCGACAGGAACGCGCCGAGGAGCATGCCCGTGATCGCCGAGCGCCACGTGAGCTGGGGCATGTCGCCGCGGTAGACGTTCTTCAGCCACCATGCGTCCTTCTCTTCGAGCGACATGGTGTGAACCTGCTCTGGCGTGAGCTGTTTGATGGCCATTGCGCGGCGACCTCCTCGCACCTTGTACCATGGTGGGCGACGCGCCGTGCATCTCTTCGGCGAGCGCCCACGGCGCAGATCTCGCCGATTCCCCGTTCGCGCCATCGCCCCCGCGCCCCGCCGCCGATCTCGGCGAATCCATGCTGCGACGGAATTGCTGGCCCCGTGTCACGAGGGTCGCGCCCGCCGGCGCGGTTCGCGGGCCCGGCCGGAGGCTGTCTCACCTCCGTGGAGCGCTCCTGTGTTCCTCAATGTCGCACCGGCCTCCGATACCCGCTCTCGGACCTCGCCGCGCAGTGAGCGCATCGGGGGCGCGACCCCTTCAACGCGCCTCGGGGCGGAACAGGCGGACCATCGCCTCGGCGACGCCCGCGGCCGACGCAGGGTTTTGCCCGGTCACCAGGCGCTCGGCGACGACGACCTGCTCCTGCCACGGCGCTGCAGGTTGGAAGAGCGCGCCGCGCTCGACGAGCCGATAGGCTGTCCGGCGCGAGCCCGGTAGACGACGACAGGGCGAAGCATTTGTACCAGGGTGTTGAGAATGGTCGCGCCTTCGCAAGCTCTCCGCGCAGAGCGCGACGCATCACCGGGTGACGGAAGCCGTCGCCGCGTCGACGCCCCAGGTGCCTCAGCCCCGGAAGCCGGCGGGCGTGTGCTAAAAAGGGTCCATGACAAGGTACCTGTTCACCAACTACCGCAAGATCGACGGCGCCGACTACAAGGACGAGCGCGTCTGGGCGGGCCCGTGGTTGAAGGCCGAGCAGTTCCTGGGTCACGAGGTCGCGCAGCTGCGCGCCGTGCTGAAGGAGTACGGGATCGAGGGCGACGACCCATTCGCGATCCCCTGCGGCAAGTTCGACGGTCTGGCCGAGGTGCCGCTCGAGCGCTGGACGGTGACCGAGGGCGGCCAGCCCATCTTCGACGTGTGGAACTACTCCGACAGCGGCACCGTCTTCCGCCACGGCGGCACAGAGATCGTCGGCGTCTTCGTCCAGTTCGGTGGTGAGTTCGATGACGAGGCGCTCGCCGCAGCGCTCGAGGCCAGTCGCAAGGCCGCCCGGGCGGCGGATCCCAGCGCATCGCTCCCGCACAGCTTCACCTGACTCAAGGCCGAGTCACCCGCCGGCCACCATGCTCGGTCGACCTCCCGGTCTGGAAGCTGGCCGCGGCCCGTCCGCTGGCAAGCGCGTCGGCGGTGCTGCAGCTCGAACAGGCGACCCAGATGTGCTTCGCGTGGACCAACGTCCTGCCGGCGCTTTTCAACAAGGCCGACTCCGAGGCGGAGGGCACGGGCCGACCCGCGCCCGCTCAGACGCTGAAGCCGCTGGGTGGTCCAACGTTATCGGTCTCTCGGGTAGCGCTGGCCTCTCCCGAGCTCCCCGGCGACCACCGCCGCGGCCTCCGCCTCCGCCTCCGCCTGGGCGGCGACGTCGTCCGGCAGCGGCAGCGCCTGAACCGCAGGGAACCGCAGGCCGAACACGCCGGCGCCCGCGGCGACCGGCTCCACGCGCTCGCTCGTGGTCCGCGCGTCGAACTCGACGATCCGGTTCACCGCGCGCTGCATGGCGATGGCGACGAACAGCCAGGTGATCGGGCCGGTAAATAGCTGGAGGTACGGGATGACGCTCGCCACACACGCCGCGATGACCAGGCCCCGCGGCACGCCGTCGGGCATGCCCCGCAGGCGGCACTGCAGGTTCACGCGATCACAGAGCCGGAGGCCGTTCCAGAATATCCAGTAGTAGTTGAAGTACGGGGCGAAGTGCAGGACGATGGCCTTCCCCACGGAGGGATCGTCGCGCTCGGCCCGGGGCAGCTGGGCGTGCATCGCGTTGAAGCGGACGAACGACACGATTCCGAACGTCACGACGTGCAGCAGCGCCGTGGCCCACACCGGAAACGCCTCGAGCTGATGCCGAGCGAGCGCGACCCGCTCGCCCGCGCCCAGCGCGGCCACGCCGCCCCGATAGCTGTTGGACGCAACAGGCTGCCCGCCGACGCGCTGCGCCAGCAGGGCGTGACGCATGGCCTCGTTCTGTCGGCGCAGGCGCTCGTTCTCGGCCTGAACGTCGTCGAGCTTGCCCGCGAGCGCATCTCGATCGGAACGGAACACGGGGCAAGTATAGCGCCGCGCCCGGGCCCAGCAGGCCGAAGCGGAGGGGCGAGCGAGTGATGAGGCCCCCATGGCCCGCGCGAGGCACGAGGGGGAGAGCCGTGGCGCTCTCGGCGCAGGGCAACTGGGGTCAGTCGCTGTCTCGGCCGCTGCCTGTGAATCCGTCTTCCCGGCGCGCGAAGAGGACGTTGAACGTCGTGAGCGTCCCGTAACAGCCCGTGATGTACGCCTGGAGCTGGACCTTCTCCGCGTCGCTCAGCCCCTCGTGCCCGTTGATCTTCTGCTCCAGCACGCGCAGCTTGTCGCGGAGCATCACGATCTTGTGGAAGAACACGTCGAGCGGGATGCGCTTCTCGGCCGTGCCCTCCTTCCCGGGCCGGAGCACGATCTCCCCGCCTTCCCAGCGGCCGCCCATCTCCGCGCGGCCGACGCCGAGCTCCTCGGACAGCACCTCGCGCAGCACACGGCGGAACTCGTCGATATCCATGTCGATGTCGATCTCCCTTGGCAGCGGCGAACGGAAGGGCTGCGGCGCCGCGCTCGGCCGGCGCTCGGGCGACGGGGCGCGCTCGGGCGCCCGCGGCCTGACGCCGGAGCCGCGCGGCTGGCCCGCCGCCCGGGGCGGCGGTGGCGGCGGAGGCGCGCCCTTGGCACGGTAACGGGCGCACGTCGCTGTCGCCTTGATCGGCGGAGGGTACACCTCGAGGGCGCACTCGCCGACGCGGCCGCGCGCTGGATCGTCGTGCGCCCGGGTGAATGCCGCGCAGCTGCCGCACCGACCCGCGTAATCGTTCACTGCGGCGGGACTGTACCAGCTTTGCGGCCGTCGGGGAGCGCCTTATCGACGCACGGAGGCGCCCGCCAGCGACGCCGCGATCCGGTCCCGGTGCCGCGCTCGGTCCTGGTGCCGCGCTCGCCTGTCGCAGCGAGGGCGAGCTCGCCGCGGTTCGGCTACCATGTCTGGCCGTGCGTGCCCCGGCCCTGCTCCCCGCCCTCGTCTCCGCCGCCGCCCTCGCTGCCTGTGCCGCCGAGCCGCCGCCACGCGCGCCGGCGCCTCCGGCCGCCCCGCCGTCGCCGCCAGCCGCGGCGCCCTCGCCCGCTGCCGGGCCGGAGCCGGCGGCCGCGCGGCCGCCGCTCGAGTTCATCCACGACGACGTGCCGCGAGCGCGCGAGAAGGCCCGGGCCGAGGGCAAGGCGCTGTTCGTCGATGCGTGGGCGCCGTGGTGCCACACCTGCCTGAGCATGAAGCACTACGTGCTGACCGATCCGTCGCTGCGCCCGTTCGCCGATCGGGTGGTGTTCGCGGACGTCGACACGGATCGACCGGAGAGCGCGCCGTTCCTGGAGCGGCACGAGGTGACGGTGTGGCCGACGTTCTTCGTCCTCGAGCCGGCGGGCGGCGAGGTGATCGGGCTCTGGCGGGGCGCCGCCTCGGTCGAGGAGCTGCGCGAGCTCATCCGCGAGGCGCTGCTCGCGATGGATTCGCAGGCTGCGTCGGCGCTGCCCGCGGACGATCCGAACCGCCTGCTGGTCGAGGCGAAGCGGGCCCACAGCGCCGGGGACCACGCCGCGGCGGTGTCCGCCTACCGGCGCGCCCTGGCCCGGGGCGGAGAGGCCTGGCCGCGGCGCAGCGAGGCGCTGCTCGGCCTCCTTTCGGCGCTCTACCGCACGAAGGACGCCGCGGCGTGCGCGGAGCTCGGCAGCGCGCACGTCGGCGAGGTGAAGGGCGCGGCGCTGCCCGCCGATTTCGCGAGCGTCCTGCTCTCCTGCGCGGCCGCGCTCCCCGGCGGCAAGGCCCAGCGGGCCGCGCGCGAGGCGGCGGTCGCCCGGCTGCGATCGATCGTCGCGAGCCCGCCCGCGGACGCGAGCGCGGACGACAGGGCCGACGCGTGGGGCCTGCTCGCCGAGGGGCTCGAGGCGCTCGGCGACGCGGGCGGGGCCCGCGCTGCGAGCGAGTCGAAGCTCGCCGTGCTGGAGCGGGCCGCGAAGGAGGCGAAGACGCCCGAGGCGGCCGCCGCGTACGACTACGGGCGCGCCATGGCGTACATCGCGCTCGGCCGCGGCGAGGAGGCGGTCGCGATGCTCTCGCAGCGCGAGGCGCAGATGCCCGCCTCGTACGAGCCGCCCGCGCGGCTCGCGCAGGTGCTCCACGCGATGGGCCGCGAGGCGGAGGCGCTCGCCGCGGTGGAGCGGGCCATCGGCCGCGCCTATGGCCCGCGCCGGCTGCGCTACCTGAAGCTCCGCGCGGAGATCCAGCAGCGGCTCGGGCGGGGCGCGGAGCAGATCGCCACGCTGCGCGAGGAGGTGGCCGGCTACGAGGCGCTCCCCAAGGGCCACGCCAGCCAGGCGGCCCTGGACGACGCGCGGCGGCGGCTCGCCGAGGCGAAGAAGGCCCAGCGCGGCGGCGGTGTGAAGAAGCGCTGACGGCGGCGGCGTCTGGCGGCCGCTACTGGCACCCGGCGTCCACGATCAGGTCCGTCGCGCGGAGGTGGTCGGTCGCGGGGTCCTCCGGGAAGGTCACGGTGATGTCCACGTCGACGGTGCACGGGGCGGCTGTCCCCGGCAGGAGCTCCATCGTCAGGCTCCCTGTGGCGCCCGTCGCGCTCACGGCCGCGCCAGCGGGGTCCAGGCCCTCCGGCGTGCAGCCGGCCGCCCCCTTGCGCATCAGGAGGCGCGACACACTCCACATCTCCGGGACCGTGACGATGTCGAAGCCCGCAGGCGACTGCCTGCTCGGCGCCTCGGCGTAGAGCACCACGCAGAGGTCCGCCTCTGGCCGGGCCTTGTAGATGGTGAGATGATCGTACCCGCCGGGCCAGTACGTGGCGGTGTAGCGGCCGACCTCGGTCTCGCCGCAGGAGGCATTGTCCGAGATATCCACCCCCGCCTGCTGCGCGACGCACGCATTGCAGTAGAACTGGCCGTCGCACCCGCAGACGCCCGGGCAGTCCTCCGGGCACCCCCCGGGCCGGGGGGCGCACCGGCCTACGGTGTCGAACGTTCCGCACGAGTCGTCGGGGAAGTCGCAGAGCTCCTCCTTGCCGCAGATCCCGCCGCTTCGCCCTCCGCATGCGAGCGGTGTCGCGCCGCTCGAGGTCGAGCTGGCGGAGCCCCCAGCACTGCCGGTGCTGCCGCTGTCGCCGGTGCTGCCGCCGTTGCCGGTGCTGCCGCTGTCGCCGGTGCTGCCGCCGTTGCCGGTGCTGCCGCCGTTGCCGGTGCTGCCGCTGATGGAGGGTATCTCGACCGCGCCGTCGCATGCGGCGAGAAGAAGCCCGAAGAGAAGTGAGGATAGGCGCGCGTGGCTCATACGCGCAGTATGGCATGCGCGCCGGCCCGCCAAGAGCAGCCATGCCGTTCGGCGGAGCCGAGCGTGGCCCGCGAAGCTCCTGAAGGAAAGACATGCCAAGGCGCCAGAAGACGCCAAGGGGAAATTCCGATCTTGGTGGCTCCTGGCGTCCTCACGGTTCCTCTGTTCGCCGCCCGCTTCACAGCGTCGGCAGCACGCCGTGATCCCGGCCGAGGGGGAAGGCCGTCTCGAGGCGGGCGATGTCCTCGCTGCTGAGGCGCAGATCGCCCGCGGCCGCGTTGTCGAGCGCGTGGGCGGCGCTCGCGGCCTTGGGGATCACGAAGATCGGCTGTCGGCGGAGCAGGAAGCGCAGCGCGACCTGCCACGGCGTCGCGCGGTGGGCGGCGGCGACGGACGCGAGCACCCTGCCGGCCGCGCTGTCCGGCGCCGGGAACCGGCCCGAGCCGAACGGGCTGTAGGCGACGACCGCGATGCCGTGCCGCTCGCAGAGCGGCAGCACCCGGTGCTCGATCGACCGCTCGAGCAGGTGATAGAGCACCTGGTTGCAGGCGATCTCGCGCGCTCCGGCGATGGTGATCGCCTTCGACAGCTCCGCCTGGTCGAAGTTGCTGACGCCGAAATACCGGATCTTGCCCCGGTCCCTCAGGTCCTTGAAGGCGCGGAACGTCTCCTCGAGCGGGTGCGGCCCGGGCCAGTGGAGGAGGTAGAGGTCGAGCCTGTCGGTGCGGAGCTGCTCCAGGCTGCGCTCGCACGCCGCGATCGTGCCGGCGTAGCTCGCGTTGCTGGGCAGCACCTTGGAGGCGAGGAACACCTCGTCGCGGCGGCCGGCGATCGCCTTGCCGACGAGCGCCTCGACCGCGCCCGAGCCGTACATCTCCGCCGTGTCGATGTGCGTCATGCCCGCGTCGATCCCCCGCCGGATGGCGTCGATGCAGGCCGCCTCATCGTCCATTTCCATCTGCCAGGTGCCCTGTCCGACGACCGGGATCGTGACGCCAGTAGAACCGAGTGCGCGCTGCTCCATGATGATGAACCTCCGCTTTTGTCACCGGGGGCGGCACGCGCCGCCCCCGCCCCGCCGGCAGAGCCGGCGGGGCCCCACCCCCACGCGGTCCGTGCTGGCCTCCCTTCACGGAGGGCCGCATGGACACAGCGTTTCTACCTGATCGGCGTTGCAGAGGCGCCCCTCCGCCCCAGGTGGGATCGCTGAATTCACCACGAAAAGCAAGCCCGAGCGCCTTTACCGGGCTGAGTCCGGCGGTTCGCGACGTCGGTCACTGGCGCCCTGTCCGTGGAAAATTCCTTGCTTGAGGACGTCGCAGACAGACGATGAGCCGCTGTGTAGATTGCGTTGCCCGTGGGCTCCGAGGAGGTGGATCGATGCGTTGCATGCTGATGGGATCGTTCGTACTGGCCGCCGTGATGTCGTTCGCTGGCGTGAGCCGCGCGCACATCGACCTCACGTCCCCCGCGCCGAGGCACGCGGACGACCAGCAGAAGGTGGCGCCTTGCGGTGCTCGTGGCGATGCGCGGGGCGAGACCGTCACCGTGTTCGAGCCAGGCGAGACCATCACGGTGACGTGGAACGAGACGATCGATCACCCCGGACATTTCCGGATCATGTTCGACGACGACGGCTTCGACGATTTTCCGGAGCCGGCCAATGAGAACGATCTCTGCGAGCCGGGGGTGGACAAGGGCTGCCTGCTCGACGGCATCGCCGACAAGAAGGGAGGGTCGTATTCGGCGGAGGTCACGCTCCCGGACATGGAGTGTGACAACTGCACGCTTCAGCTCATCCAGGTCATGACGGACAGGAGGCCGGCCACCCTGTACTACCGTTGTGCGGATCTGGTGCTCAAGTCCTCCGACCCTGGCGCCGCGACGAGCGCGGCGAGCTCCGGCGCCGGCACGGGCGGCGGTGCGACGGGCGCGGGCGGGGACGCGGCGACGAGCGCGAGCAGCAGCGCCACGGCGGGCGCAGGCGGAGACGCGACGACGGGCGCCGGCACGGGCGGGGGCGCAACGACAGGGGCGGGCGCGGGCACGGGCGGGGGCGCGACGACGGGCGCTGGCGTTGACGAGGGCTCTGGCGCGGCGGAGGACGACGGCGGGTGCAGCTTCGGCGGCGCGGTGGGCGGGGCTCCGATCTCGGCGGGGCTCGGCGCGCTCGCCGCCCTCGCGCTCGCGGCGCGCGGGCGGCGGCGAGGCCGGCTGGCGCCGCGGCAGGACGCTGCCGGTCGCGGGCCGCGGCGCTTGTGATCGCGGGGCCGGCGCGCCGTCAGGAGCGGCGCGTCGGCCCTTCGGAGAACCTGGCGATCTCGACGATCTCCGTGGCGCGGTCGCTGGCCGGCGGAGCGAGCCAGGGGCCGTCGAACCGCGTGACCAGCGCGGTCACGTTGTCGCGGCCTCCGGCGGCGAGCGCGGCGTCGATCAGGGCGCTGGCGGCCGCCGCGGGGTCGGGGTGGGCGTCGAGCGCGGCGGCGATGTGTTGATCGTCGATGAGGTCGCTCAGCCCGTCGGTGCAGAGCAGCAGGGTGTCCTCGCGGCGGAGCTCGACGGCGGAGAGCGCGATCCTGAGGTGTTCGCGGAGCCCGAGCGCCTGGAGCATCACGCCCCTGTGCTCGAAGGTGGCGGCCTCTTCGGGCCGCAGCTTGCCGCTGTCGAGCAGCGACTGGAGGAGGGTCTGGTCGCGGGTGAGCTGGGTGAGGACGCCGCTGCGGAGGAGGTAGGCGCGGCTGTCGCCGACCTGCGCGAGCAGGAGGCGCTCATCGCAGAGCGCGGCCACGGTCGCCGTGGTGCCGCTGTTCCGGTGTTGTGAGCTCCGGCGGGCGTTGTCGCGGACGGCGCGCCCGGCCTCGCCGATCGCCTCGAGGAGGCTCCGCTCGAGGGCGTCGCTCGATCGGGGCGCGGAGCGGGTGAGGGTGGCGTGGACGATGCGCGCCGCGAGCCGGCTCGCCGCGTCGGGGGACGACGCGCCGCCGGAGCCGTCGTAGACGGCGAGCGACAGGGCGAGCGGCGGCTCGACGGACGCCTGGGCGGCCGCGGGCCCATGGGCGAGCCCGCGCGCGAGATCGCTGATCAGGAAGGTATCCTCGTTGTGCTCGCGGCTGAGGCCCACGTCGGTCCGGGCCGCCACGGCGACCGCCGCGGCGTGTTCGACGGCGGACGTGCGGTACACGGGCATGCGCGCATCGTACCGCGGGGGCGCTGTCCGAGGGAGGGCGCTCGACGCGCGGCGCGCCTCGTGCCTCAAATGAAGAGAGACCGCATGAGGCTGCTCCCCAACCCCGAGCGCGCGTGGGAGCGCGCCGCGCACGTCCAGACCCTCGCGCGCGCCGAGATCGAGCGGCGGATCCCGCCGTTCACGGGCGAAGTGGAGGTGCTCTCCGGCGGGCACGCCAACGTGAACGTGCGCCTCGGCGCCGAGCGCGTGCTGCGGGTGTACCGCCGAGACGCCAGCGCGGCGCCGAAGGAGGCCAGCCTGCTCGCGCATGGCTGGAGGTCGTTCCGCGTCCCGGCGGTCCTGTCGGCGGGTGACGATTTCCTCGTCCTCGAGCACGTCCCGCACGTTCCGCTCCAGGACACCGCGATGTGCGGCGCTGCGGTCGGGCGCGCGCTCGCGGAGATTCACGGCGTCGGCTACGACAGCGCGGGTTTCCTGGGGCCGGAGCTCGCCGTGTCCGTGCCGTTCGCCGACTGCATCGGCGCGCTGCGGGGTCATGTGGACGCGGTCCTCGACAGGCTGGCTCCTGCCCTGCGCGGCGAGCTGAGCGAGCGCGTGCGCGCGTTCCTCGACGCGAACGCGGAGGCGCTGCGCGCGCTGGCGTCGGCGCCCGTGCTCCTCCACGGGGATTTCAAGGCGTCGAACCTGCACTGGCTGTCGTCGGGCGAGCTCCTCGTGCTCGACTGGGAGTTCGCGTACGCAGGGCCGGGCCTGATGGACGTCGGCCAGCTCCTGCGCTGGAGCCCGGGGCGTGAGTTCGTCGCGGCGTTCGCGGGCGCTTACCGCGAGAGCGCGCCGCTCCCCGAGGAGTTCGAGCGCTGGGCCGCGGCGTTCGACCTGTTCAACCTGGTGGGGCTCCTCGACGGGGTGGAGCCTGGCTCGCGCCGGGCGGCCGATGTCTGTGGCCGCATCTCGGAAGTCGTCGAGCGTTGATCAGGGCTGCTCGCTCGATGCGAGAGAACATGTAGAACGGACGACTCCAGCGTGGCGCGTCCAGGCACGGGCCACGAGGGCTAAGCCAGCAGCCCTCGTCGGCGAGCGTTGCCTACCCTCTCCGAATCACCCCCTTCTGTCGGGCAGACCGCTGCGGTAACTATGGATCGTGCAGCTTCGCCCCGGCGTCCGTGTCGACCGCTACACCTTGATGGAACCCCTCGGCCGGGGAGGGCAGGGGGCCGTGTGGAAGGTCCACGATCCGCTCGACGGGAGCGTGCGTGCCCTCAAGCTGTTCTTCTTGGGCGGCCTCGAGGGCGGAGCCGCGGAACGCGCCCGGCGCGAGGCAAGAGCCGTCGCCGGCGCCGTCCATCCGGCCCTGGTCCCCTGCCGCGCCCTCTTCGAAGCGCCTGCGGACGGGGTTGTGGGGCTGGTCTTCGACTTCGTGCAAGGCCAGTCGCTCGCGGACGCGGCGACGCGTATGTCGCTCGCTCAGCGCGGCGCCGTGCTGGCTCAGATCGCGGCCGCGCTGGCCCATGTACATGGTCTTGGCCTCTTGCATCGCGATCTGAAGCCCGCCAACGTGCTCATCACAGACGCGTTCTGGGGCGCCGCGGATGCGCCCGGCAGCGTGCGGCTCATCGACTTCGGGATCGCCGCGCCCGCCGGGAACCCTAGGCCGCTGACGGCCACGGGCGCGGTCATCGGCACCGTCGCGTACATGGCGCCCGAACTGCTCGCGCCTGGGCGCTGGCTCCCGCTGCGCGAGGGGTTCACCCGCGACGTGTTCGCGTTCGGCGTTCTCGCGTGCGAGCTGCTCTGCGGAGCGCACCCGACTGGGCTCTCCGTCGATGCGTCGGTGGAGGCGTTCATCGACGCCTATGTCGCCGCGGAGGAAGGACATCGCCCCTGGCCGCCCCAGGTGCCGGACGCCTCCTGGGCCGAGACGATCTGTGCGTGCCTCGAGATCCAGCCGCGGCGGCGGTTACGTCATGGCGCTGCGCTCTTGGAGCGGATCGAAACAGCGGCGCGGGCGAGCCCGGGGCAGCTGCGCGTCGCGTTGCCGCGCGCGAGCGCGACGGACCCGCATCTTGGCCCGACCGAGCTCCAAGTGCACGCGGGACGAACCTCCTGGCCCGGACCGCGCGCAAGCCACCCGCCCCGCACCACGCCGATGCCGTCACCGCCATCCGCGGCGCTGCGGCCCTCCCTCCCGACGCTCTCGCCGGCTGACGGGTCGCGGCGGTCTTCGGCGACGTCCGTCCCCGCGCGGAGCACGCATGCAGTGCGCGCGGAGCCGCCCTCCACGCCTGGCAAGGCGGGTCGAACGGCGCTCCTCCTGGCGGTCGGGTTGGCGCTCGGGGCCGCGGCCTCTGCGGGCGCATCGATGTTCGCGGGTCGACCGGAGCCCGACGCCGGCGAGGTGGCGTCGATGACGCTGCCCGCCGCGCCGGGCGTGGTGTCCGTGCGGCCCGATCCGCTCCAGGTTGCGCCGCCGAAGCAGCCCGAGGTGACGCCGTGCTGCAACAAGCAGGGAGAGTGCTTTTCCAAGGGCATGACCTGTCTGCAGGCCCCGTGCGAGGACGTCGCCTTGCCGGATCGTTCGTGGTTGCTGCGGCTCACGGGGGTTGCCCGGCGACCGGATGGCGAAACGAGGTTCACCGAGGACATGTCCAGGACTCACCCGGCCGCACAAGCATGTGTGCGCCGCCAGTCCACCGGCGAAGAGATCTGCATCCCGTTCACGCAGGACCCGGCAGCGCGAGGTGAGCCCGAACGACTGCAGATCACGACGGCCGAGCTGGTGCGTGGCGAGGTCGTGATCCGGGTGACGGAGGCGGGCGTGCCGCTCTCGGAGGGGCGTGTCGCGGCCAACTACGACTGGCTCAGGAGCGGCGTGCTGTGCCAGGGCTTGCTGCTCTTCGTGGGCGAGAGGGCCAGCGCCTCGGTGCGGGTCGCCGTCGCGTTGGACGCAGAATGAGGACGGGGTGCGGCAGGCTTGCGAGGGAGCCGCCCCGAGGGGGCCGATGATGAGGGCGCGATGACCACCCGACCGCCGCGCGATGCGCCCACCGACGAGCACCGGCCCCCGACCGGCACACGCCGCGATCGAGGAACGCCAGCGCTGCTCGCCGCCTTTCCTGTCAATATCGCCGTGCCTCTCCCGTCCCCCGGGGTTTACGTCGGACGGGCATGGCTTGCGGCGGCGGGCCTCAACGACACGAAGGTCTCGTCCAACCACCTTCGCCTGACGCGGGCGGGAGGGCGCCTGCAGATCGAGGATGTGGGCTCGCGCAACGGGACATGGCTCGACGGCCATCGGCTCCCAGCGGATGAGCCGGTGCCCATCGAGGATGGGTCCATCTTGCGCGTGGGCGAAACCCTGCTTGTCTATCGCGAGGCGTACGCGGGGCCAGCTGAACCGGAGCCGGCCGTTGGCGGTCTTACGGGGCCGTGGGGGCTCCGCGCAGCCCGCGCGGAGCTAGACCGGCTGGCCACGCGGCCCGTGCGCAACGTCCTCATCACAGGGGAGAGCGGTACGGGCAAGGAGATGCTTGCCGAGGCGGTCGTGCGGGCCCTCAGGCGTTCGAACGGTCCTTTCACGCGCGTCAACGTGGCGGGCATCACCGCGAGCGTGTTCGAGGGGCAGCTCTTCGGCTGGGAGCGCGGGGCGTTCTCGGGGAGCGGCGCGAGTAACCCTGGGCTGCTGCGAGCGAGCGCTGGAGGAGCGGTGCTCCTCGACGAGATCGGCGAGCTGCCGGTCGAACTGCAACCCAAGCTGCTGCGCGTCCTCGAGAACCAGGAGGTGCTCGCAGTCGGCGCGAAGGAACCGGCGCACGTGGATATCGCCGTCATCGCGGCGACCAACCGTCCGCTCGAGGAGGCCGTCCAGCAGGGCAGGTTCCGCCTCGACCTGCTGGCGCGGTTTCCGGTGCGCATCTCGCTGCCGCCGCTGCGGGAGCGACCGGAGGATGTGTTCGCGATCCTGCGGGCGCTCTGGGAGCGCGCGTACGGCCCTCTGCAGCTCGGTCGCGTGAGGGTGGACGTGGAGGCCGTGGAGCTCATGATGCTCCACGACTGGCCGGCGAACGTGCGGGGCGTGGACCAGCTGGTCGCGGCGGCAGATCCGGCGGTGGGGCTCAAGCTCTCGATTGTGGAGCAGGTGCTCGGTGTGCGCGCATCGACGGCCGCGCCGCCACCGACGACGCGGGAGGCGATCCAGGAGGCGCTCGACGCCTGCGGCGGTAACCAGAGCCAGGCGGCGAAGCGTCTCGGGCTGTCCCGGGCTCAGCTGCTCCGGCGGCTCAAGGCCATTCAATACGAGGCCGGCGAGCGGCCAGCGCGAAAGCGGTGAGCGGCGAGCTGGTCCCGAGAGCGGACGAACGCCGATGCATCGACGTCACGCGCGCGGGCACCATCGAAGGCGTCGTGCACGCCCGACGCATGACTCCGACAGCGATCTCGAGTCATCACGGTTCGCTGCGCCCGCTTGTAGGGAGGGATGATTCGGTCCAAGATATCCCGTACGTCCTTGCGCTGAACGAGCTGGGTGACGCTCATGCTCATGACCTCCTGCTGGGCGCCGCTCTGGAGCACCCGGAATGCCGAGGGCGCGCTGTGCGTTTCGAAGCGCGCAGCCTGCTCCTGCGACGCGAGCGCCCCAGCCCGTCGACTTCCCTCGCCCCTGATCGCGATCACCCGCGCGGCCGCGCACCCTGAACGCGATCACCTCGCGGCGCAGGAGCCTGGCTTCGGCAACACGCGCCATCCTATGGGTGTCGAGCCTCTCGACGGCGACCGCAGCGCTCGAAACACCTCGGCTCCGGGCGCGTGCTGCGCGAGGCTCTCGCCGATCTGGCGGCGATGCCGGAGGACGCCTGGGAGAGGAGCGTCGCCACGCCTCTCCTGGTACATTTCCAGCTCGGGCTCGATGAGCAGGCGACGAGCGAGGAGGACGACGCTCGACGAGGTGCTCGGCGCCCCGAGCTGAAGGGCCGAGGGCCCGCCGCCCCTGGCCGTCCGGCAGCAGCGCGGCCGCGCAGGGGCGGCAGCGATGCACCAGCGTCCCCGGCGTCGCCGACCACCCCGTCTCTTTCTGCGCAGAAGACGGCCCGCTCAAGGCGGGCCGGCAGGCGTCAGGACGACACCTTCACCCAGGCGGGGCGCTCGCTGATCCGCTTCCACCACGCCCCGACGTTCGGCCGATCGGTGATGAGATCCCCGAGCTTCGACACCACGAGACACTGGAGGTACGGCATCCACGAGATGTCGGCCAGCGAGTAGCTCGAGCCCGCGAGGTACTCGTGGCCGGCCAGCGCCTTCTCGATCACGTCGAGCGCCTTCGAGACCTCGGCCTTGGACGCATCGACGATCGCCTCGTCGCCCGGCTTGCCCTGCATCGGCAGGAAGACCCGCTGGAAGACGATCTTGACCGCCGGGGTGGCGAAGTACGATTGCTCCACGCTGAGCCACTGATCCATGAGCGCCCTGGCCCTGAGCTCGGTCGGCGTCAGCGGAGCTCCCGGAAGCTTGTGATCGAGGTAACGCATGATCGCCCTCGACTCGTAGAGCGTGAAGTCCTCGTCCTCGAGCACCGGGATCACGCCGAAGGGGTGGCGCGCTAGGTGCTCGGGCTGCTTGTGCGCGCCCTTCATCAGGTCGACGAGCACGAACTGCGCCTCCTGGCCCTTCTCGGCGAGCACCGTCAGGACCTTGCGCGTACACGTGCTCATGGGATGTCCGTAGATCTTCATCGCGTCTCCTTCGACCTGTGTTCCGTCGCGAGGCGCCGACCGGCGGCGGCCTCCACGGCGCGCTAGCCTAAACGGATTTCTCCGACCGCGATCGCCCAGATGACGCGGGCCGACCGCGGCGCGCGATCAGCCCTCGCGCCGCCGATCCTCCTGCCACTCGGCGTCGCGGGCCGCGGCGAAGACCGGGAGGCGCGCGAGCCACCGCTCGCCGGCGTTCGGGCGCTCGAGCGCGATGCGCAGGGCCGCGATCAGCTCGAGCGGCGCGGCGTCGAGGCCTTGCTCCTTCGCAGCCCATCCCAGGCCGGCGAGGACGGCGTTGGCGACCTCGTAGCCCGGGCGGTGCATCGGCGCCGTGGGCACGGACGCGGGCGCGGCGAAGTGGCGCTCGCACGCGGCGGCGTCGAGGGAGCTCCAGCCCGCGCACACGATCGGGCGGACAGCGTGGATCGAGCAGGCGCCGCGCTCGTCGAGCAGCGGGCAGGGGACGCCGGCCTCGGCGCGTTCCAGGCGGGAGAGCCCGCGCGTCGCCGCGTCGGCGGCGCGGACGCGCTCCTCCAGCGCGGCGAGCTCCGCCTGGCTCCGCGTGGCGCGCAGGTGGGCCGCGATGCGGAGCACCTCCGGCGCCAGCACGAGCACCTTGCTGACGCAGCAGGTCGCGCAGCCGGCCTTGCAGGCGATGGGCCGCTCGGGCGGCTCGGCGGCGACCGATGCCCCCTGCAGCGCCTCCGCCCGCGCGAGCGCCGAGGCCGCGGCCGACACAGCGCCGGCCTCGGTGCGCGCGGCGAGCGACAGCGCGAGCGCGGCGCGCTCCCCGTCGGCGATCCCCTCGAGGACGGCGGGGGTGTACCGCGTCCCGGGGGCGAGCGGCAGGGAGCGCTTCCGCCGCGTCATCGCGGCGCTACGCGGTCTCCGGGAGCCGCCAGTCGATCTCGTCGACGCCGCGGGCGCGGAGGGCGCTGTTGATGGTCGAGAACGGCTTGCTGCCGAAGAAGCCGCTCCTCGCCGACAGCGGCGAGGGGTGCGCCGCCTTGATGACGGTGTGGCGCTTCGCGTCGATGAGCTTCGCCTTCTTCTGCGCGTAGCCGCCCCAGAGCACGAACACCACCCCGTCGGGCCTGTCGTTGACCTTCTTGATGACCGCGTCGGTGAACGACTCCCAGCCCTGGTTCTTGTGGGAGTTCGGCGTGTGCGCCCGGACGGTGAGCACGGTGTTCAGCAGCAGCACCCCCTGGGTCGCCCACGTCGTGAGGCAGCCGTGGCCCGGGATCGTGAAGCCCGGCAGATCCGAGACCGCCTCCTTGTACATGTTGGCCAGCGACGGCGGCGGCGTGATGCCCGGGCGCACGGAGAAGCACAGCCCGTGGGCCTGCCCGTCGTCGTGGTACGGATCCTGGCCGAGGAGCAGCACGCGGACGCTCTCGTACGGCGTGAGCTTGAACGCGGCGAAGACGTCCTCCTCCGCCGGAAACACCTGGTGCGCCTTCCGCTCGTCCTCGACGAAGCGCGCCAGCTTCTTGAAGTACGGCTGCTCGAGCTCTCCGGCGAGCACGCGCTCCCACGAGGCAGGTAGATCGATCTTCATCTCTCGTTCAGACCCCTTCCTTCGGACAGAACTCGCTCATCCGGCACTCCCCGCACTTCGGCTTCCTGGCGACGCAGGTGTAGCGGCCGTGCAGCACCAGCGCAGGGCCGAAGAACGTCCACTGGTCCTTCGGCACGATCTTCATCAGATCCTCCTCGATCTGCTCGGGCTTCTCGCGCTTCGAGAGGCCGATGCGCCCGCTGAGGCGGGCGACGTGGGTGTCGACGATGATCCCCGAGGGGATGTCGAACGCCGTGTTGAGCACGACGTTCGCCGTCTTCCTGGCCACGCCGGGCAGCGTGGTGAGCTCGGCCATGGTCGCGGGCACCTCGCCGCCGAAGCGCGCGACGAGCTCCCTGCACGTGGCCTGCACCGTCTTCGTCTTCTGGCGGTAGAAGCCGGTCGGCTTGAGCTCTTCCTCGAGCTCCGCCGTGGGCGCGTCGGCGTACGCCTGCGCCGTCGGGTACTTCGGGAAGAGCGTGGCGGTCACCCGGTTGACGCGCTCGTCCGTGCATTGCGCGGCCAGGATGGTCGCGACGAGCAGATCGAGCGGCGTCTTCCAGTCGAGCTCGTAACGCGCGTCGGGGTACTCCTCGCGTAGTTGCTCGAGGAGGAGGGGGATGCGGTCTCGGGCGTTCATGGGGGTCATCGCAGCGTAACCCAGCCCCGGGCCGCCCGTCAGCGGGGCTCGGCCCCTCAGCGGGGCTCGGCCCCTCAGCGGGGCTCGGCCCCTCAGCGGCGCCGGGCGACGACGCCGTGCGCGGCGAGCGCGGGGGCGTCGGCGCTCGCCTTCCCGAGCGGCCAGCACGGCTCACGCCTTCTTGCCGAGCGCCACGTCGACGAGCACGTCGCCGAGCGGAGCTTCCAGGAGCAGGTGCACGCTCTCTCCTGCCGGCCTCCAGTGTACGATGGCGCGAGGCTCCACCTGGAAGCGCGCCGACGTCGTGATCGCCCCGTCGCCGATCCGGAGGACGGCGTGCTCTCCCGGCGCGTGCTCGACGAGCACGTAGAGCCCGTCATCGCCGGCTGCGAGGTGGATGGGTCGACCTTCGAGCTTGGCGGACCCGGAGCGCGCACCCTCCCAGGCGACGAGGTTGAGCTCCGGCGCGAACCACGCGAGCGCGCGTGTCGCTACCGCGCGCGGTAGCGGCGCGCCGATCGCGCCGAGCTTCGCGTACGCTTCCTCCTCCTCTTCGTCAATCTCGAGGAAGATGGGCATTCGCTCCTGCGCTTCCGCCCGCTCTGCGCAGCGTCGCCGCGCGCGCTCCCAGCGCGCGCGCGCGACGCCGTAGGAGAGCGGCGAGCGTGCGATGCGGGACCAGAGGCTGGGCTCGATTGCGACGACCGGTCCTCCTGGAGTCGATACCTCGCAGACGCGGCCGTTGAGCAGGAAGCATGCCCGCCCGTTGCGTGCGAAGAGGGGGGTGTGCACGCCGGGTAGCTCGAACAGGATTTGCCCCTCGGGTGCGCCGGCGCTGAACCGGGTGATGGAGAGCCCGTCCAGCGCATCGACGTGATCGCCGTCTCGGCAAATCCGAGAGAGGCGACCGTGTTGCGCCGCCGCGAGGAGCCGGGTGCCCTCGGGAGCGGCCAGCGGAGCGGGAGCGAGCGCTGCCTCGAGAGCCCGGCTGCTCCCCTCGACCCCCGAAGTCCGCGCGGCCTCCCGCAGGGCCACCAGGGTTCCCGCGAGCCGCTCGCGTCGCCGCTTCTGATCCGCGCGGGTTGCGATTGTCTCTGCGACGAAGCGAGCCGCTCCGCGCCGCGCTGCGGCAGAGCTCAGCCCGGCGCGGATGGCGTCGTCCACCACGGCATCCCCGAGCACGCGGAGCAGCGCAAGCGGCACGGGATCGCTGTGCGGGGCGGCCGTCCAGGCGCCCGCGTCGTGACCGAGCCATTCGAGCAGTACCGTGGCCTGATCCAGAGGCGCCGGACGCGCTTGCCCCAGCACCGACAACGCCTCGACGGCTCCCCGGAGGCGGCCCCCTGCCGCGGCTGCGAGCGTCCCGCGGAGCGGCGCGAGGTCTGGCGGAGCGCCCTCCGGCCAGCGGGGCGCTTCCGCCGCGCTCTCGGGCCCGGCGCCCGGCGGCGCGAGACACCCCCGCTCGGTCAGCCAGCGCGCGAGTTTCTCCGGGCGCGCGAGCGCGGCGGCTGCGTTCCAGCCGGGATAGCCGACCGCGAGCCCGTGATGCAGCGTCAGTGTTGCGACGCGCTCGCCCCGGCCGATCAGCTCGAGCACCGGCGCCTCATGCCATGCGCTCTCGGCAGGTGGCGCCCCGTCGCCGATCTGGAGCAGCGGCCGGAGCTCGGCGAGCGCGCTGCGGTCGACCCACGAGAGCGTCGGCGCGATGCTGCGCCCTGGCGCTGGCGGTCGCGCCAGCACGCGCCCGAAGCTGGCCCGCGAGAGCAGCGCGTCGATATCTGCCTGCCGGGGCAGCCCGCCAAAGGGCGATGGTACGCTCGCGAGACGAGGGCTCATGGCTTGAACGAGACGCCGGTGACCGATCCGGATGGCGTCACGCCGACGTAGTAGCCTTGATGCACGAAGGGGCCCTTGGGCGTGGGGCACATCTCGCCAGGACGATAGGGATACTGGGGGGGCTTCCCCCAGAATTTCCAGGCAGGTTTCTTGCCTTGGTAGTTGTGGACCTGGTTCGGATCGACCGACGGGTCGCGCATGGCGCCGTTCGCGTTGGCGCCCGTGGACGAAGCGATCCCGTGGGCGATGCTCTTCTGGCCCGCCCCGGGCGTCGCCGCGTTGCAGGCGGAGACGTCCACCACCGCGCCCGGGCCGCCCTGGAACCCAGCGTTCTTCAGCATGTCACCGATCTGCTCGCCGCTTGCGCTGCCATTGCCCCACTGTGCGCTCCCGGGCGCGCCGTGCGTCGTCACGACGACATGGTTTTCATTGGGATCGATCTTGTTGTTCTTGCCCCGGAGCTTCTGCCACAAGCTCGGAGGCTTTCCCAGCTGATCCGAGGAGATCACCTTCGCGCCCGGGTACTGCTTCCTGAGGAGCTTCGCGTGGCTCTTGATCGTGGGGTCGTGCGGAGCGCCCACCACGATGGTCGTGAGCCCGAGAGGATCGATGTACAGCGTCACATTGGGCACGAAGCCCACGTCGTTCAGCGTGACGTCGATCCCCAGTGGATCTGGCGTGAGGAAGACGTGCAGCGTGGGGGCGTAGTGCCGGTGATGGTTGTAGTGCAGCCCGGTGAACGCGTCCTCGCGTTGCCCGGCGAACCGCAGACCGCCCGGCTGGCCGCTCTGGCGAGCGACCGTGCCCCATGCCGAGAGATCGATCTCGTCGCAGCGGTGGCTCGGATCCACGTAGAGCCACGGCGTGCCCGCCGCGTCGGTGGCGATCATCCGGAATGCGCGCCCGTCCTCCGCCTCGAGCAGCGGCACATATCCGTCGTCGCGGAAGACGCGGCGTACCACGCCTCCTTTCGTGCTGCGTTCCTCGACGGGGCTGTCGATGTCCCACCCGAACCAGGTGCTCTCGCCGTCGTCATACGTCTCCGCGAGGCGCCGCCCGAAAGGGTCGTAGAGGTACCGCACGCTCCGGCCGTCGCCGCGCCGCGCCTCGATCAGGCGATCGTTCTCGTCGTAGGTATACGCCCAGGTCCGCAGCGGATCGGGGCTATTCTGCGCGGCGAGACGTCCGAGCACATCCCACGCGACTCGCACGTCACCGGCGTTCGTCGGACGCCCGCCGCGACCGATCGCCCACGGCTGTGCGCGGGGCACCGGCGTACCGTGTGGAGCGTAGCGGAAATGCTCCGCAGATCCGAGCCCCTCCGCCGCTAGCGGTCGTCCGAGCGGATCGAGCTCGTACCGCCGCTGCCCGGCGTGGGTGTCGACGACTCGCCTCAGCGGCCCACCCACGGCCCACTCGTACCGCCGCTCGCGCAGCATTGCTTCGTCCTCACCCAACACGGAGACGCGCGTCGGGAGCCCATACGCATCGCTCTCCGTCGCGATGGCGCCTGGGCCGGTGGCGCGCTGGCGGAGCGTCTCCACCCCGCGATCGTCGTACTCGAAGCGCAGCTCTTCCGGGGTCGTCGCGACGGCACGCAGCGCGAGGGGTGCGCCGTCTCCCGGGCGCCGGATGAATGAGACGTTCCAGCCGGTCGAGTACGATTTCCCGAGGACGCCCCCGTTGTCGTCGTACTCCGTGCCGATCTCGAACCGCCACCCGCCGGCCTCCTGGATCTCGCGTAGGATGCGCCCGTCCTCGTCGCGCTCGAACTGCACGCGAACGTCCTGGCTCTCGGCCGCTGTCAGCGCACCGCCCGCGCCGTAGGTGAACCGCTCGACGAGCCCGGTCGAGTGCTCCCGTGCCACGATTCGCCCCTCCGCGTCGCGCAGCAGGTGGATCCACGTGCCGTCTGCACGGGTGACGGACACGAGCTGGCGCGAGCCGTCGTAAGCGTACTCCGTCGTCACGCCCGCGAATGAGGTCTCGCGGACGATGTTCCCCACGGCGTCATAGGTGCGCTGGTAACGCTCGCCGGCCGGGTTTTCGATCCACACGAGGCGGCGCAGGGCATCATAACCGAACGCGTAGCGGGTTCCATCCGCGCGCACGCACTCGACCAGAGCGCCCGCGACGTGACGGTAGCGCGTCATCTCGCCAGACGGATCACGCATCGCCTCGATCAGGCGGGTCGGGCCAATCCGGAACTCTGTCGCTTTGTCGCCCGGCTCCGCGATGAACACGAGATCGCCTCGCGAGTCGTACCCGAGCTCGTATTCCGCTCCGCGTGGCGTCCTGATCCGCACGGGGCGACCGAAGAGATCGAACGTGTACCGCGCCCGGCTGCCATCCTCGAAGATATGCTCGCTTATGTTGCCGTGAGCGTCGTACGAGCGCGTCTCCACCGTGCCGTCGGGATAGGCGATGTCGCGCAGCAGCCCGTGGGCGTCGTAGGCGAAGCGGGTGATGCGTCCGCGGGCGTCCTGGTGCTCCACCGTCCGCGTGCCGCACGTCGTCTCGATCTCCCGCTTGCCAGCGGCGTCGACGCTGACGACCTTGCTCTGCTCGTCGTCTTGCTTCCAGGCCCACCGCGCGCCGTCTGGCCTCGTGAGGCCGAGCATGCGGCCGTGGAGGTCGAAGCTGCGCCGCTCGACGCGACCCCCGCCGTCGCTCATGGAGATCAGGCGGCCCGCCCCGTCATAGCGGTAGGTCCAGCAATAGCCGCGCGGATCCACGTACTCCTCAACGAGCCCGAGAGCGTTGCCCCGGTAGCGGTGCGTCCCACCGGTCGCGTCAATCATCCGAGTCTCGAAGGGGCCAGGCCCATAGTCGAAGCGAGCGTGAAAGAGGCCTCTCGCCTGCACAGGCGAGCCCGCGGAGCGCGCGCCGAGGGCGTCCAGCAGGTCGCCTCCCCGCAGCTCGCCCCAGGTCTCGACGCAGCGACGCTGCCCGGCGTGGTCGGCGTAGAGGAAGCGATAGACCGTCCCGTCCGGCAAGCTCTCGCTGACGAGGTAATGCTGTTCGTCGTAAGCATAGCTCGTTTCGACGCCGCCCGCGTCGATGACCCGCACGAGATCGCCCCGCGCGTCGATCTCGTACGTGACGAGGCGTCGCTCGTACGTCTTGCCGTCCTCGCCGACGACCGACTGGATCCAGCTCCGATAGGGGCCGTCGCGCCGCAAAGTCGCGCGCCGTCCGGCGGAGTCGAGCAGCGCGACCAGCTCTCAGGCTTCCCAGACGCACTCGATGGCATTTCCGGTCTCGTCCCGCAGCGCTGCGAGCCGGTAGACGGGGGAGCCTGCCGCGCGGCGCAGCACGCGGAAATAGCCGTCGTTCAGCGCAACCACGATGTCGTCTCCGACGAAGAGAACCTGGACGTCGAACGGGAGCGCGACGACCTCGTCCTCGCCTCGCAGCGCGAGGGCAACCTCGCGGAAGTCGGGATCGACGAGGACGACGCGATCTCCGGCACGCGTGGCCTGCCACGAGAAGCCGTGCGACCAGCCCCAGCCGAGGCCGACCTTGTGTCGCACCGCAGAGCTGCGGTATCTCCGGGTCATCTGCGTCGAGAGGCAGCCCGGCATCGAGAAGTCGATCGTGGGATGGGTGAACATCGTGCCGGTCACGACATCGACCGGGTGCCCACCGCTGGCCTGCCCCTCGGCGCCCGGCGGCGCGGGCGGTTTTGGAGGCGCGGCGCCGCTGTTGCTCCCGCCGCCGCCTCCGCCGCCGTTGCCGCCGCCTTGGGGGCTGCCACCGCCCGAGCCTCCGGCGCCGCCGCCGCCGCCCCCACCGCCGCCGCCGCCCCCGCCTGCGCCGCTCGCGCTGGCGCCGGCGCCGACGGTGATGCTCTTGTTCATCTGGCCCATGCTGCCGGTGATGCCGGCCATGCCGAGCTCGATGATGACGTTCGGCGCGCCGAGCCACGGGAGGCACGGGCCGCCGGTGTTGAGGCTGACGACCTCCTTGAGCGTGCCCGGCTCATTGCCGTGGCAGGCCTTCATGCAGCCGCCGACGGTGAGGATCTTCGCGCCCTCGATCTTCGTGCGCATGCACGGGTCGATGATCCCCTCCGCGACGGTGCCCATCGTGGGGTAGGGGATGGGCAACGGGCTCGGCGCGGCCGGCGTGAGGCACACGCTCACGGCCATCCCCGTCATCTGATGACCGGATTTCTCGGTGATCGTGTCCATGCCGAGCGCGGTAACCTTCGCCATGCCGCGTGAGCGTCAGATCCTCGGGGAGGGGAGCGCAAGGCGTGATGCAGGTCGAGCAAAGGGCTGCGCCTGACGCGCGGGCGCCGTCACGGAAGCAGCTGCGCGTGTGATCGGTGAAGGCGATGCGCCACGGGCGCGTCGTGTGCGCGGCGTCGATGGCCTTTCAGCGCCGTCAGCGCCCTCAGCGCCGCCGGGCCACGGGCCCCGGGCGCTTCCGGCCGAAGTAGATCTCGAGCAGCTCGCGCCCCACGAGGTTCGCCTTGGTGCGCCACGCGATGTCGTTGGCCAGCATCACGGAGACCGCGATCTCGGGGCGATCCGACGGCGCGAACGAGGCGAACCACGAGAACATCCGCGACGGTTTGCCGCCGACCAGCGTGCCGGTCTTGGCGGCGACGGGCATGGTGCCGAGGGCGCGGGTGCCGTCCGGCTTGCGGAACGCCTTGGCGCAGGTGCCCCGCCGCGTGGTGATCTCGAGCATCGACCGGAGGGTGCGCGCGACGTCGGCCCGCAGGCCGCGGCCGTCGGTGCTCCGCGGCGTGACGGCGCCCGCGTCCTCGCGGTCCTGCGCGTCGTGCGCGCCCGGCGGCGCGAGCAGCGAGAGGCGGACGCGCTCGCCGTCGTTGGCGATCGTCTGCATCGCGAACAGGGCGCCGAGCGGGCTGAGCCGCCCGCTCCAGAAGCCCGCGGCGGCGCGGGCGAGACCGAGCCCGCCGGCGGGGATGTTGGCGGTGCTCGGCGCGACGGGGATGTCGATGGGGACCTCGCCGTCGAAGCCGAGGTCGCGGGCCTTGTTGCGCAGGTCGTCGGCCGTGAGGTGCCGGCCTGCGAGGCGGGCGAAGACGCCGTTGATGCTGCGGCCGAGCGCCTCGCCGAAGACGGTGCAGGTGGCGCCGCGGCCCTCCAGATCGGCCGCGGTGATCGCGCTCATGCCGCCCGTGTAGCAGACGGGCGTGGCGATGTTCACCTTGCGGCCCTCGAGCAGCGCCGCCGCGGTGACGATCTTGAAGAGGCTCGCGCTCGGGGCGAGCGGGGTGGCGACGTAGTCCCGGTCTCCGCGGCTCGCCCACACGAGGATGCGGCCAGTGCGGACGTCGGAGGCGACGATGGCGCCCTCGGGGGCGCCGGAGCGGGCGAGGAGGCGCTCGGCGGCGCGCTGGAGCTCGGGATCGAGCGTGAGGCGCACCTGCTTGCCCGACGCGCCGACCGTCGCGTGGACCGCGCCGGCCTCGACGTGGAGCTTTCGGACGCCCGGCGGCGCCGGAGATGCCGTCGCCGGCGCGATCCCGACGGCGATCGCGGCGGCGAGCGCGAGGAAGAGACGCGATCGCACCGCGCGGAGATGCCAGGCGGCGCGCGGGAGGGCCAAGTTCCGCGCGGCGCTCGCGACGGGTACCTCGTCGCCCGAGGAGGAGGGGGGAGCGGCTCATGAGGAGCAGCGCGCGCTCCCCGGCTTTGCCCTGGAGCGGCTCAGCGCTCTTGCTCCAGGGCGATCCGATGGCCATCGGGATCGACGACCGTCACGGGCGAGCTGCCCTCGGAGCCGATGGTGCCGACCACCGCGCCCAGCGCTCGGAGCGACGCCAGGATTCGATCGAGGTCGGAGACGACGAGCCCCAGGCGGAGGCCGGACGTCGGCCTGTCCGAGAGCGGATAGAGCTCGAGGACCATTCCACCCACATCGCACGCGTAGTGCTTCGCTCCGTTGCCGTGCTGTTCCGGGGACAAGCGCAGGCCAAGGCTTTCGTAGAACCGCCGCGAGCGCTCGAGGTCCGCGCACCGGAGGACCACGTAGGCAACACGTTGCACGCTCATTGGAGGGGAGCCGCGCGCCCTGACCGAGGTCAGCGCCGCCCTTCCGGCACGATCGTTTCTCCGCGCGCCAGCATCTCCACCAGCGCCGCGATCTTCTTCGCGCGCCCGGCGGGCGTCTTGATGTTGTTCGTGCGAAACGCCAGCGCGAAGAGGTTCTGGCGCCCGAGGGTCTGGAACGTCTTGCGCGCCTGTGGGTTCGCCTCGATGGCTGCGCGAAGGTCCGCAGGAAGGGTGGCTTCGGTCGCGCTGCGGATGGGGGCGTAGGCGGCCTCCCAGCGACCATCCGCCTTCGCGGCGTCGACCTGCCGCTGGCCGTGCGGGGTCATGCGGCCGGCTGCCGTCAGCCGAGCGACGTGCTCCCTGTTGATCTGGCTCCAGACGCTCCTCGCCTTGCGAGGCGTGTACCGCTGCAGAAACGAGACCTCGTCGAAGGATTTCCGGATGCCGTCGATCCACCCCCAGCACAGGGCCACGTCCAGCGCCTGCGCGTAGGTCACCGTCGGCACGCCGGAGTCCTTCTTGTGAATCTTCAGCCACAGCTCGGTCTCGCGGGCGTGGTTCGAGGCCATCCAGGCCTCGAAAGCTGCCTCCGTGGGGAAGCTCTTGATCTTGTCGGGGTTGGGAATGATCGGCGCCATGAAAAAGGTCCCGGTTGAAGCCTACAGATCGAGGAGCCAAGGGAGCCGGCACGCCGGGTCCACTGCACGTACCAGAGCTTTTTCTCGGCAGGAAGAGCATCGAATGTTGCCCATGGCGACCGAGGAGCACCCATAGGGCCAACTCGCCTCTTCGTATGCCCGCCTGCCCAACGTTGCAGTGTACGCGGTCGGGGGGGGACCCCCTCCGACTGTAAGCATCAGCGCATGCTTCGGCGTGTCCTCCAATCCTGAGGTTTGCCTTGTGTGTCCTGGCCACCGTCGTGGACGACGCGGCCTCTCGCGTGGAGGTCGAACGGTCGTCTGGATGCTCCGGTGCTACCCAGGGGGCCAGCTCGTCGAGTAGCAGGGCGGATCGCGTCGAGCCGGCACCTACCCGAGGGCTGGCGGCGGTCTCTTCCCGTGTGGATGGTTTCTGCTAGGCTCGCGCTGCATGTCGATGGTCGACACCTCCCCGCAAGCGGACGCGCGTTACCATGAGCTGCTCCGGCGCATGCCTCCGGAGAAGCGGCTCGAAGCCGCGATGCGGCTGAGCCAAGCGGTCCGTGAGCTGGCCCTCGCCGGCATCCGTGCTCGCCATCCAGGGGCGGACGAGCAGGAGCTTCGTGTTCGCGTTGCGGTGAGGCTGTACGGGCGCGACTGCGCGCGCAGGCTGTTCGGCCAAGTGCCTGACGACGCGACGTGACCTTATGAGCGCCTCCACAGATATCGTCACGGCGTTGGACGTGGCGTTGCATGTGGCCGCAGCACTCGAGAGCATCGGCTGCGAGTACTTCATCGGGGGCAGCCTAGCGAGCTCGCTCCAGGGCGAGCCCCGCGCGACGAACGACATCGATCTGGTCGTCGCGATGATGCCCCATCGTGTTCGTGCGTTCGCCGAGCAGCTCGGTCCGGACTTCGAGGTGGATCAAGACATGCTTCGCGATGCCCTGACCCGCGGAAGCTGCGCGAACATCTTCTATCTGCCGATGGTGACGAAGATCGATATCTTCGCTATCGGAGCGAGTCAATACGATGAGATCGAGTTCAGCCGCCGGCGAAAAGTCAGGGTCCGAGCCAGCGGAGAGGAGCTGTGGGTTAAGGCGCAAGACGAGGCCGCTGGGAAGCTGCGCTCACAATAGCTTGTTCGAGAGGTGGGGGCTCCTCATCGCTTCAGAACCATACAATAGGCCGAATGGCTAGCCGCTGTACCGCGGGCCAGGCTGCCGAGCGACGCGAGGCTGTCCGGACCATCGCGAACCAGCGGCTTGTTGGGCGGCTCGCGGCCAGGGCGCTTCAAGTTGTGTCATCTACTACCTCCGCGAACGAGTTGGCCATAGCGGCCTTCTCAAGCCAGCTCCCAAGGCGCCCCGGATCCTTCTCGACCAGCACACGCTCGGCATCCGCATCCGTTAGCACGACGCCGCGAGCTCGGAGAACCTTAACCACAGCCTGGGCGCTTGCGATGATCTCGCCTTCGGTGCGTGCTTTCTCCCATGTGCTTTGTAAAACATGGTCTACTCCAGAATTTGGAGAATCATCGATGATGTTGCGTCAGGACACAGCCATTGGAAGTCCTGAGTGCGGTCCATCGCCGTAGGGTAGATCCGTCTAACACTGGTGCGGTCGCGGCCTTTCCTGGGTGCCGGGGGCGCTTGTGGCGGGGTGGTGGACCGCGCGGATGGGGCCGCGCCGCGCCCGAGCGACGCGCCGCGGTGGCCTCGTCCAGGCCAGCTTTTGCGGCGGACCTATCAGGTAGACGTGTTCTCCTGTACTCGCTGTGGCGGCAGGATGCGTCTTTCAGGTGCTGCGCCCGACGCAGCGATGGCGATGGAAATCCTCGCGTGGCTCGTGCTCCCGCTGGAGGCTCCGGAGTGCCGAGCGCGCCCGCCCACGGAAGGGATGGCCTGGTCCTGCGGGCCCGCGTGCGCAGCGTGAGGCGCCGTGCCTGAGGCCCGTGTGCGCGGAATGGGCGGTCGTCGCCGCGCTCCGGGTCTGGTAGGGTGCGCGCAGAGGTGCCTGTGCTCAAGCTGCCGAAAGATCTCGTCGCCGATCCGCGCCATGACGCGGTGTTCGAGCTCCTCACCAAGCATGCGGGTCTCTTGTGGGAGAGCGGCCGAAACCAGGTGGCGACGCTCCCGATGACCGACGCGCTGGCCGTGGAGCTCCGCGGCGCGCTCGCGGCCGAGCACGCCTGCCACGGGCTCGAGCTCATCGCCGACAAGCTCGCCGGCGAGCAGAAGGGGCTGGACGCCGCGGCCAGGCGGGCCCCGGAGAGCCCGCAGAACGCCCGCGCGTCGCGCATCCTCTTTCTCGCGAGCGACGGCAGCACCCGCTTCTATCGCGACTGCGACGCGCTCCTCTCCCGCTACCCCCAGCGCCTCCTGGCCTGCCGGCTCGAGATCGCCGGCGAGGCGCTGGGCGAGAAGCTCACCGGGAGCGCGAAGCTGATCCGGAGCGTGCTTGTGCTCGACAAGAGGGTCGCCGCCCGAGCGCTGCTCGCCCTGCTCCCGCCGGGCTGACATCCGACGCCGCCACGGCGCGCTCCAGCACCGCGCGTCCTCCGTCCACGCGGCGCTCGCGCGCAGGCAGCACCGCCGGCGCGGCCTCCTGGAGAGGCACGCCTCCGCGCCTGGAGGTCCTGGCCTCCAGGCCACAGCCTCCACATCGGCGCCTGGAGCATTTTAGCAGAGCTGTTGGCGTGCTCCCTTCCCGGCGCTCGCTCCACGAGCGCCCCCTCGAGATCACCGCAAATCCACGCCCGCCGAGCCGGCACGCTGCGTGCTCAACGTGCTCAGGGGGAAGGACAGTCAATCGATCCATCAATCCCCGACCGGAGAGAACCCATCATGAAATCTACCGCATTCATCCTCAGCGGCCTCGTTGTCCCCTTCGCCCTCGTCGGTTGCCTCTCGGACGCCGAACCTCACGACGAGGGGCTCATGGACGTCGAGGAGGCCGCCGCCTTCCCCGAGGCAGCCCGCGCCCAGGTGGAGGTGCAGCCGTCCGAAGGCATCGGCGCGCAGAGCTCCGCGCCGGCCGCGGACGCCCTCGCCCCGCAGGCGCTGAGCTCCGCCGGGAAGTCTGCCGCAGAGATCGTTGTCGGCTCCGGCGGCGCGCAGTCCCTCGTCCTCCTCCAGCTCCCGATCGTCAACCTGCTGATTAACCCCGGCTTCGAGAACGCGCAGGCCGGCATCCCGTCGGGCTTCATCGATCATGGCAACGCCAACGCCTCATGGTTCGCCGGCTGGGGCACCGCGGCGGACTCCTGGCCTGCCACGAGCAACGACCTGAACTACGGCGCCATCGCGACATGGCTCAAGACCGACGTCGTGCACACCGCCAACAAGCGCAGCCTCCTCGTGTCCGCGACGACGACCAACGGCGGCATCGCCCAGCAGTACTGGACATCCGCCAGCCCGCCGCCGAACAACGCGTACCTGCGGTTCAGCGTCTGGGTCTATACGGTGACCGGGCAGGTGACGATAGGGCTCGGCAGCGGCGGGACGGGTTACACCACCAGGACATCGACCCAGACCGGAAAGTGGGAGTACCTCCAGACCTGCGGCACGACGTTCAACAACCAGGTCCTTATCTACACGATCGGCGGGCCGGCGGTGTACTACGTGGACGACGCCAACGTGTCGGCGACGCCTTCGCCCCTCCTCGATCAGTATTGCTCGCCCGGCGCCGTCGTCTTCTGAACCACGCCGCTGCCGCTCGGCGCGCAAGTCCGGAGATCCGCGCCGGGCGCACCGAACATGGGCTCCGCGCCGCATCGCTCAGTCGGTGCAGCACGGGGCCCCGCCGGGCGCGTCGCAGGTCGCCGGATCGTCGCTGCACGGCAGCCCCCAGGCCACGGTGGCGCCGAGGACGACCTCCACCTGCGCCGTGTGTTTCGTCGAGCCGTCGTCGTTGCGCGCCTCCGCCGCGAGGAGCACGTGGGTCCCCTCCTCGAGCACGGCTTCCGGCTGCCACTGCCTTCCGGGGAGGAACGCGATGAGCCCGAACGCGTGCGGGAACTCCCCGGGGAGGAGCTCGACCATCCCCTCCTGCGGCACGCCCGGCGGGAACAGGTCCCCGGTCGCAGGGTCCTTGACGCTGTACCGCACGCGGACCCTCGCGCCGCAATCGGTGCAGCCGACGGCGAACCAGAGGTGATATCCACCCTGGGGCCCGGCCATCACCGGGAGCGTGGCGCCGTCCTCGATGCTCTCGAAGCAGGTCTCGCCGGTCCCGATCTCGAACACAGCGGGGTCGTCCGGCAGGCGGCACCCGCCGCCTCCGCCCGCCCCCGTGGAGCTTCCGCCGCCGCCTTCCCCCGTGGAGCTGCCGCCTTCGCCTGCGGAGCTTCCGCCGCCTTCCCCCGTGGAGCCGCCAGCGCCCGATCCATTCGAGCTTCCGGCGCCGCCGCCGCCCTCGCCGGTCGAGGTGCTGCCGGCGCTCCCCTCGCTGGTGGAGCTGCCGCCGCCGCCCTCGCCGGTGGAGCCGCCGCCGCCCATCACGTCCGCTTCGACGCTCGAGCCGCAGTGGAGACACAGCAGCGCGAGGGTGAGCACGGGAGTCGCTTGCCAGCGGGTCAATGCGCGAAGGAAAGATCTCATGGGGAGCACCTGGAACACGCGAGGGCGCTGTAAAGGGGAGAGCCGGAGCGCTCCCTCCTTCAGGCGCGATGTCCCGGAGGGCCGCGGCGGGCTCGACGCGAGCGTCGGCCCTGGCAGACTTGGCAGCAACCGTTCCATCGCGCGCTCCGCGCAATCCGGGCGCTTTCCCGAGCGCGCTCGCTAGCGCGCTGCGCCACGTGTGCCAGGCGCAGACAGCCCTGGCACAGGGACCGGGCCCTCCCGACCCGGCCGGCGCGGCGTGCGCGCTGGAGAGGTGCGGCGACGGCGCCGCCCGGCCCCGGCGGGCGTCTTCGAGACCCACGCCGTGCCTTGGCGCGCTATGGTGTCGTCTCCCGGCCGGGGGCCGGGGGTTCCTTGCCGCCCATGCCGACGACCCGCCTGTTGCACAGCGCCGAGATCCCCCAGGCCGACAACCTCGCGAACGTGCGGCGCGTGCTGGAGGCGCTCTCGGGCGGGGTGACCGAGAAGGAGCGGATCTCCGAGCAGACGGGCATCTCCTTGCGGCACGTCGGCTATGCGCTCGCCGCTGCCCGCGTCCTCGGCTGGCTCGGCGACGACGGCGCCTCGATCACGCCCGCGGCGCGCGAGCTTCTCGCCACCTCGTCCGGCTCTGCCGACGAGCGGACGCACCTCAGGCGCGCGATCTTCGCGTGCGAGGTCGTGAAGGAGGTCGCGCCGGATCTCTTCGAGCCCGCGGCGCCGACGCGGGAGGCGCTCGCGCGGCGCATCTTCCGCTTCACTGCGGGCATCGGGAAGGAGACGGCGCGCCGGCGCGCGCAGACCCTGCTCGCCTGGCGGAGCCAGGTGCTGGAGCGGCAGCTCCCGCTCTTTCCGAAGCGTCCGAGGAAGCGCGGCGCCGCAGCGGCAGCCGGCGCTGGCGAGGAGACAGCGCCGGGCGAGGGGACGGCCTCCGGCGAGGAGACAGCGCCGCGGCGCTGACCTCGCCGGATCCCGCTATTCCGGGTCGTGGAAGGCGCATAACCTGGGATCCTCGGCGCGCGGCGCCCAGCGAGACCGCGCCTGAACGCGCGCCGGGAAGGAAGAACGCATGAACCCTTATGCACCTCCGACCGCATCCATCGAGCCTCACCCCGAGGGTGTCGCGCAGATCAGCCCGGAGCAGCGCCTCGAGATCCAGAAGAAGCTGAGTCGCTACAGCAACTTGAGCCTCCTGTGCGGGGTGCCGGGGTTCCTCCTGCAATCGGTGGGTCGCGCGATGGACAACGCTGCCATCTCGCTCCTCGGCGTCGCCCTGTTCATCACCGCCCTCGTGTATTACGCGAAGATGCGCGGCCGGAGCGGCGCGTGGGGGATCGTGGGGCTGGTCACCTGCATCGGCCTGGCGCTCCTCTACTTCCTGCCGAAGCACTGCCTGAACTGCGCGGCGAAGCACTCGTACCGATCGAAGGGTTGCGATCGCTGCGGCGCGCCGCTCGGCTCTTGAGAGGGCGCGCTCGGCTGCTCCCCGCCGCCGCGGCAGGCGGACCGCGGGCCTCGATCTCGGGCCCCTCGCGGCGCTGCAAGGAGTAGGATGCCGCCCATGAACCGCGTTTCCAGGATGGTGACGGCCACGGTGATCGCGCTCGCGGGGGTCGCAGCCGGCTACGGGCTCCTGGGCTCGCGCACTTCCGACCCGAAGACGCTCGTCGGCCGCGTCTGGATCGAGCGGCTCCCGAAGGGCGACACGGACCTTGTCGAGCTCGTCGTGCTGCTCGCCGACGAGCCGATCGGCGTCTTCCGGCGTTCGTCCCAGTACGAGGGCTCATTTGCCCTGTTTCGTTACGAGCTCCGCGGCAACGACAAGGTGCAGCTGCTCTTCCCGCAGGACAAATCGAGGCACGAGGTCGCCTTCGATGCGCGGCCGTGCGACGTGAAGGGCTTCGACTACTGCCTCGATCTGAGCGGCGCTCCGCGGGGCGCCGCGAAGTACTACAGCCGGAAGGAATGGGAGATCGAGGGGAGCGACCTGCCGGCGCTGGAGAGCGCGCTGCGAGCGCTCGGTGATGAGCTGCACCGGTCCGCGCCGGAGCCGTGAACGGAGCAGGCCGGTCACGGCTCGCCGCGTCGCGCGCTCGCCTCGGAGCTACCGCGCTGCCGGCGCCTTGCGCGCGGGACGCGCCGCGCGCAGCTCGTCGGCGCTCACCTTGCCGTCGCGGTTCGCGTCCGCCGCCTTCATCCGCTCCCAGCGCTTGTCACCCACCTCGTCCCTGGTGAGGAAGCCGTCGCCGTTCTTGTCCTTCTTGGCGAAGCGCGCCTTCTGCTTCGCCGCCCGGTCCTTCATGCGCAGCTCGGCGTGCGCCTTGAGCTCCTCGGCCGACAGGGTGCCGTCGTTGTTGGTGTCGGCCTTGCCGAGCCGCTTCTGCGCCTTCTCGGGGAGCTCAGCGACGGTCAGCTTGCCGTCGCCGTTCTTATCGAAGCGCTTGATGAGGCGGGCCGGGTCCTTCGGGCCGTGCTGGCGACGGGCGTCCTTGCCCTGGGCCTGGTGCGGCGCCGGCTTGCCCCCCGTTCCGCCCGCGCCGTTCGCCGCGTAGGCCGCTCCGCCGCCGGCGAGGACGGCCGCGGCAAGGAAGCTGCCGAGGACGAAGCGACGGATCGCGCTGTGGGTCTTGTTGGAGAAGAGGGCGAGCTTCATGGGGGTCGTGCTCCTTGGTGCAAGGGCCAGCGTGTTCTTGCCGGCTTCTGTTCGTGAGACGCGCCCCGGGCCGTCCTCCCTACGCGCCCCTCGATCTTTTTTCAGCGGGCGCGGCCGTGGCCCACGGCACCTCGCTCGGCCCCGGTCCGCCACCACCCGCCCGTGGGCAGGGGCCGCGCGCGGCCCGCTGGTGTGAGCCTCCGCGCATCGCATCGAGGTCGCAGCGCCGGCTCCGGCAGACGGACGCTGAGATCCGCGTCGAGCGGGGGTATAAAGGAAGCAGAGACGACGATGATCTTGTACCGACCCGTGGGCCTCGCCGAGCTCCGGCTCATCGCGGAGGCCGGCTATCGAGCGTTCCCGCCGCGGCTGTCGCATCAGCCGATCTTCTATCCGGTGCTGACGGAGGAGTACGCGCGCAAGATCGCCCGCGACTGGAACACCGCCGATGAGACCTCCGGGTTCGCGGGGTGGGTGACGCGGTTCGAGGTCGAGGACGACTTTGCCCGCAGGTATCCTGTGCAGATCGCGGGCGGACGCTCCCACGAGGAGCTCTGGGTGCCCGCCGAGGAGCTGGAGGAGTTCAACCGGCATCTCGTCGGGACCATCGAGATCACCGAGGTCTATTGCGGGCCGAAGTTTCAGGGAGACATCGATCCTGCGACCCGCCTCCCCCTCGGTTGGCTCCGCAGCCCGCCCACGAAGGGAAGCTGAGGCCATGGCGCTCTTTGGCCTGCCCTTGCGGCCCGAGACGTAGCTCGAACGACGAGCCACGTCCTGCTCCCGGTGGGCGCGGGCGGCCTACTCGCCGGGGCAGGCGATGAACAGCGTGGCCCCCTGCTGGGCTTCCCCTCCGCCGACGAACCGGATCTTGCGGCGCTCGTCTGCCCGGCAGTCGGCGACGATGGCCGGGTCGCCGCGGCCGTTCGCCGGGTCGACGTAGCACCACCCGTGTACCGGCTCGCCGCCCGCCTCGACATCGTCGCTCGCGTCGTGCCTGCACGCCTCGCCCTCTGCGCCTGCGAGCTGCTCGATCTCGCACACGCAATCCCAGCCGGCGGCCGCTGCGATCGGATCGGCGAGCACCTCTTCCTTCGCCGCCGCGTGCTCCTCCGTGACGTCGGCGCGCGCCGGGATGTCAGCGCAGCTGCACGCGCCCTGCGCGTCGCGCGCCTCGAGGATCAGACAGGCGACCTCCCCTCCAGCCTCGGGCGTCAGCGTGCGCTGCAGGCACCGGCTGTCGAGGCCTGTCTTCAGACGCTCGATGATGGCGCCGATCGCCGGCCGGTAGCCGAAGTCGGCCGCGTTGTCGTTGGTGAGCTGGCGCGGGCACACCGAGCCGACGATGCCCTGGGGGCCGAGCTCCCGGATGAGCTGCAGCTCGCGGAGGCTCGGGTAGGCCTTCACCTTGATCTGCGTCGTCGACCTGGGCGCCGGATCCTCCTGGCCGTTCCCCGCTTCCGGCTCGCACAGCGGGTTGTCGATCGCCTGACCCCCCACCGCTCTGCAGTCGCAGCTCTGAGCCGCCCCGTCGCAGCGCTTCACCGCGTCGCTGGGGAGATCGAAGATGCAAGCGTACTGGAGGTCCCCCGTGCCATCCGCCGGGATCGTGTACTCGCGGCCGTTGATGGCGTTCCAGCCGGTCGCCTGCGGCGGGACGATCGTGTCGCCGGTGATCGGGTTCGCGCCGGAGCGAGGCTTCATCGACTCGACCATGAAGGGATCCTTCGGCGGCTGGTACTTCGCGGGATCGCCGAGGATGAGCTCCCAGGTGCTGCCGTGGTCGCCCACCGGAGCGCTGAGCTCGTCGGCGCTCTTGAACCCACCGACCGGCTCGCCTTCCCGGTTGAGGCCGTTCAGCAGGTCGGGCTGGCCTTGCGCGTTCTGGCGCGCGATGTCCTGCCAAGGCACGCCGACGATGCCGGCGAAGAAGACGAGCTCGGGATCGCGGAGGGTGTCGTCGAGGTCGTCCGGGTTCAGATCGCTGAAGATCGGGTTCCGGACCAGCTCGCCCCTGCGGTTCGGGATCTCCGCCTCGGTGAAGGCGCGCCTGTAGCGGTCGATCGGATAGAGGAAGTTGAAGCCGAACCGGCGCTTCTGGTCCCAGCAGCGAGAGTTGACCGGGTCCTCCGCGGCGGTCAGCCTGGCCGCGTCGCCGTCCGGGTCTGTGCACGCCGGGTCCTCGGTGCAGCCCGTCTGATCCTGGCGGCACGACCTGCAGCACGTGTTGCCCGGGTCCTGGGCGCACTCGGCGCGCGGCCGCCACATCCGGAAGCCCGGCGCGGTCTCCGCGACGAGGTAGTCCATGCCCTCCTCGCGGATCGAGCAGTCGTTCTCGTCGGTGAGCATGAGGATCGCGAGGAGGGAGCTCGGCCGCAGGAAGTCGGCGCGCTGCTTCTTGACGACGGCATCCTCGCCGGTGACGACGATGTACTCGGTGGCCGGGTCGACGCTGATCGTCGCGTAGGGCTCCGGGTCGACGAGGAAGCGGTACACGCTCTCGAGCTGCGCCTCGAAGCCGCAGCCGGTCTGCCCCGTGCCCCTGACCATCGCGGTGAGCTGCCCGATCAGCGTCGTGTCGTTGAGGTCGGCGTTCGAATCATTGGGGCCGATGTCCGCCTCGCCGTCGAGCGGATCCGGCCTCTCCGGCTCGCCGTCGAGCTTCTGATCCGGATCCCAGGCCAGGAAGCCCCGGTCGAGGTAGGTCGGGAGGTCGTTTGTGGTGGAGTTCTCGTCGCTGCGCGCGAGGAGGTGCGCCATGTCCACGTTCGAGGCGCTCGTCGTCGCCTGGCAGGCGCCCGACCCGTGGCCGCCGAGGCTCGAGCTGATGATGCCGATGTGGAGGTCCTTGATCGGCGCGAACTCACGCTCGTAGTCCTGCGGACAGGGCGTGTTGGGTGAGGCGACCGTGGTCGGGGGCATCGCGCCGGCCCTGTGGATGCAGCGCGGGTTGACGAGACCGTGGACGAGGTCGGGGATCGCGATGGCGAGGACGTCCTGCTTGTCGGCCATCGAGCTCGAGTTGTCGATCGCCAGGAGGAGGTCGATCTTGTCGACCGAGCCCTGCACCAGCCGCTCGGGGTGCACCGTCGCCGGTCCTGGCTCCGACATGCCCCCTGCGCCGCCCGTCCCAGGGCTCTGCCCACCGTCGCCCGGCTCCGTGCGAATATTCTGCGCGCAGCCGCCAGGCGCAACCGTGGCAACGGCCCAGAGCCAGACCGCCGCTGCTGCTGCCCTGCTCCTGCCCCTCATGGAGCAGAGCCTCTGGCGGTGTGCTTCGTGAGTCAAGCGCTCCGCGCTCCGGGCGCTCGTGCGCCGCCGCCGAGCGCGGCCCAGGAAAAAATCTTCGGGACGACCGATGAATCGGGCGCGGTCGCGCGGTCCTAGGGATCGAATCGGCCGCGCCGCGCCGCCATGACGCCGGGGCGGGAGGACCGATCTGTCCAGAGCGAGCCAGGAGGAGACGATGGAGACGAGCGCATCGATGTCGGAGCAGCACGTGGAGCCGGTGGTTGTGTCGAACAAGAAGGTCTGGGCCGGGCGGATCCTCAGCGGCCTCTCGGTGGCGTTCCTGCTCTTCGACAGCATCGGGAAGCTGATGAGGGTGCCCCAGGTGCTGGAGGGGTCGGAGCAGCTCGGCTATCCCGTGAGCTCGGTCCGCGGCATCGGGGTCGTCCTGCTGGCGAGCGTCGTCACCTACATGATCCCGCGCACCTCCGTGCTCGGCGCGATCCTGCTGACGGGCTTCCTGGGCGGCGCCGTCGCCACGCACGTGCGCGTCGACAACCCGCTGTTCAGCCACGTCCTGTTCCCTGTGTACGTCGCCGCGATGATCTGGGGCGGGCTGCTCCTGCGCGACGAGCGGCTGCGCGCGCTGCTCCCGCTCCGGAAGTAGCGGGATCGAGAAATGATCGCGCGACCGATGCGTCCGAGCGGGTCGCGCGGTCTGTGATGGAGGAGCGCCCGGGGTGCCGGGCGAGCATCCAAGGAGAGACGACGATGCGATTCTTGAGCGGGGGCGAAGCGCTTCCTCCTGGTCGCCGGGGACGGCCACTGCGAGGTGCTACCGCTGATGGATGGGCCGCCGCCCTCCTGAGCGCGCAAGCCGCGGCGATTACACCATCATATGAATTGTACAGCGTGGTGGCTGTCTGAAGCCTCCGGCCAGAGTCTCATCTCTGCCGGGAGGGTGTGGACAGGCTCCGGCCAGAGTCTCATCTCTGCCGGGAGGGTGTGGACAGGCTCCGGCCAGAGTCTCATCTCTGCCGGGAGGGTGTGGACAGGCTCCGGCCAGAGTCTCATCTCTGCCGGGAGGGTGTGGACAGGCTCCGGCCAGAGTCTCATCTCTGCCGGGAGGGTGTGGACAGGCTCCGGCCAGAGTCTCATCTCTGCCGGGAGGGTGTGGACAGCCTCCGGCCAGAGTTTCATCTCTGTGTGGAGGGTGTGGACAGGCTCCAAGGGGGCGAACCGCCCTTGACTCCGTGCGCGCGCTCACTTCTACGTGGTGTGCGTCGCCATCGCCTCTCCGCGGCGCCAAGGAGCCCAACCATGCACACACGCAAGCTCGGAACTCTCCAGGTCTCCGCCCTCGGCCTCGGCTGCATGGGCATGAGCGATTTTTACGGCGAGCGCGATGAGGCCGAGTCGATCGCCACGATCCACCGCGCCATCGAGCTCGGCGTCACGCTGCTCGACACCGCGGACATGTATGGTCCCTTCACGAACGAGGAGCTCGTCGGCCGGGCCATCGCGGGCCGGCGCGATCGCGTCGTCCTCGCGACCAAGTGCGGCATCGTCCGCGACCCGAACGACGTCACGGTCCGCGGCATCAACGGCGCGCCGGAGTACATCCGCTCGGCGTGCGACGCGAGCCTGCGGCGCCTGCGCGTCGATGTGATCGATCTCTACCAGCTGCACCGCGTGGATCCGAAGACGCCCATCGAGGACAGCGTCGGCGCGATGGCGGACCTCGTGAAGGCCGGCAAGGTGCGCGCGATCGGCCTCTCCGAGGCCAGCTCGTCGACGCTCCGGCGCGCCCACGCCGTGCACCCGCTCGCGTCGGTGCAGACGGAGTACTCGCTCTGGACGCGCGATCCCGAGGACGACGTGCTCGCCACGTGCCGCGAGCTAGGCATCGGCTTCCTCGCGTACAGCCCCCTCGGCCGCGGCTTCCTCACGGGGCAGATCCGGCGCTTCGAGGATCTCGCGCCGGACGACTACCGCCGCACCTCGCCGCGATTCCAGGGCGACAACTTCCAGCGGAACCTCGATCTCGTGGTGAAGGTCGAGAGCATCGCGCGGGAGAAGGGCGTGAAGGCGTCGCAGCTCGCGCTCGCCTGGGTGCTCGCGCAGGGGGACTTCATCGTCCCGATCCCCGGCACGAAGCGCCGCAGCTACCTCGAGGAGAACGTCGCCGCGGCGACAATCACGCTCGGCGAGGGCGATCTGCGGCGCCTGGACGCGGTGGTGCCGAAGGGCGCGGCCGCCGGCCTCCGCTATCCGGAGCCCGGCATGCAGCTCGTGAACCGGTGAGCGAGGCGGCCTGAGGAGCACACTTCGGTCCGCGGCCGCGAGCGCCGCGCGAGGGCTACTGGCACGCGGTGGGCACGCTGCCCCAGTGGCTCTTGGCGACGACGAACCCGTCCGGACCGGACGTCGAGTGTGAGCCGCACAGCCCATCGGCGTCGGAGATCACGGAGTCGATGCCGATGCCGTACTCCCAGTATTTGACCTCGAGGCTCGAGTCGTTGGTCGTGCCGCTTCGCGCCGGGATGGAGGGGACGAGGATGCCGCTCGACTCGAAGAACTCGAAGCCCTCGATCGAGATCGAGAGCGTCACGTTGCGCACCTGGCCGACGCAGGTCGTCCTGCACGTGGGGTAGCCGGCGGTGCTCTCCACCGTGAAGCCGGAAGGGCAGCCGGACGGATACGTGCAGTAGCCGGTGCATTTGACGGGCAGGGGCCCCGGCAGGTCCACACACTCGTACTCTCCTCTGCCCTGGATCGTCTGGCGCCGGGTCTCGAACCCCCCTGACGTCACCGAGGTTCGGCTGCCGAGCTCTCGATACAACACGTAGTCGTTCTTGAACGACTCGTCATTCGTGCAGAGGCCGCCGTTGCAGTGGGCGACCGCGGCGAACAGCCCGGACTCCTGGCCTTCCAGGAGATAGCGCTCCCCCGCGATCTCGACCGCATGCTCTTCACCACCCAGCTCGCCGATCAAGCCCGCCTTCGCCGCGGCGATCTCGTCGGGCGAGCCGATCGACACGCCGGCCACCTTGATGGGCCGGCCGTCCTCGTCTCGTTCGACCATCACCGGCCCCATCTCGAGCTCTTCGGCCCGCCTGGCGACCCACCCGAGCGCGTCGTGCTCGCTCGCGAAGCGCAGCCCGCCGTCCGCCGAGGGCTGGGCGAGAGGGGCGGCGTCGTCCGCCTCGGTCGACGCGGCGGTGCAGCCCATCATGAACGCCGCGGCGAGCAGAGGCGCGGCTCGGTACGTTCGGCGAGGCGTGTTGGCGAGAAGCCCGTGAGTTCTTTCGGTCATGGAGCGATCCTTTAATCACGCTCCGTGCCACGCCCGCGTCGAGGGCCCACGACCTGGCCAGGCGCTCCGGGGACACGACGCCGGGCGGCGCGAGCGCGGGGTGGCCTGCGCTGGTTTGCTCAAATTGAGCAGGGACTCGCGCAATCGGGGTTGCGTTGCGCAGGAATGGCCAAGCGCGCGGGGTACAGAGGCGGGGACATCCGCGCGGCACGAAGGCGTGTTCCACAGGGCGCCAGCCCGCGACGGAGTGGGATGTGGGGCGGACGCCCCGAGGGGCGCGCGGCGATCACACCTCTTCGGGCGCGCGGCCGGCGCGCTCCTTCGGGCGCGCGGCGAGCCACGCCTCTTCGGGCACACCGGGCAGCCGGAGGACGCGCAGGGGGCCCTCGGACGAGACCAGACCGGCGAGCGCCGGATCGGTCATCACCTCGTGGAGATCGCGCTCCGCGCCGTCGACCGTGCATCGTCGCCGCACGAGGCGGACGACCTGGGAGTAGTCCACGTGATCCGGATTGTGCGCGAGCCCGAGAGGTTGCCACAGCGTGTGCTGGCCGTACCTGTGGGCCGCGCCCGGGTCGAACCAGCCGTAGTTGGCTGCCCGGTCGGGGCGATCCGCGAGGCGGTTGGTGAGTACCCAGTGCTTGCCCACGTTCTCGATGAGCCCGGTCCTCCCCGCGACCTGCTCCTCGAGGCGGCGGTGGTGCTCCAGCATGCGGGAGGTGTTCGCCATCGAGGCGTCCGGGGCGCCGATGCACGGCGGGATCCGCACGGTGGCCTGCTCCCACACGAGGTCGCAGAGGCGCGTCGTCAGCATCGCGCACTCGATCAGATCCGCGATTCGCTGGGTCGTCCGGGCCGAGGCGTTGACGCGGACGGAGTCCTCCGCGTCGCCGATGCGGAGCGCGTCGGCGCTCACGAGGAACGTCGCGCGGCGCTCGTCGAGCTGGCTGTACACCGGGACCCACGAGATCGGCGCCACGTGGCCGGCCTGCACCGCTTCGAGGATGGCCTCCTCGCGCGCGGCGCACGCGTGCTCTGGAAGGCCTGCGACGAAATCGGTGCCTCTCAGGACGTCTGTCATGCTCCCCCTCCCGCGAGCGCGACCGCGGCGCTCCAGGTGGAAGCGTGAGCGGAAGCGGACGCGGCAGGAAGAGGTTTCGCGCGCTCGCCCGCGGCGTGCCCGCGGCCGCGCGCTCCTGCGCCGCTTTGCGCTGTCCGTCCGCTCGCCCTAAGCTCCGCCCCATGTCGCCCTCGGCGAGCCGTCCGTCCTCCGCTTCCCGCTCCCTCCTCGCCGCCTGCGCCGCTCTCCTGGCCGCGCTGGCCGCCGGCTGCGGCTCGCGCGCCGCCCGGGGGCCCGAAGCGGGCGCCGAGATCGCGTCGATCGACGCGCGCCTGCGCGGCAGCTTCCGGCTCGTCCGGTTCGAGCCCGAGGTCCCGCTCGAGCCGATGCTCGCGTCGATGCTCGAGTTCCAGTACGCGCACCTGGTCGTCCGCTTCGACGGAAAGCGCATCCTCGCCGACTCGCCCGGCCTCCACGTGGACCGCGCCTACGAGATCCGCGATCCCGCGTGGGATCGGTTCAAGCTGGTCTCCTACGACGAGGCGGGGGTCGCCTACGAGGCGCTGTGCGAGTTCTCGGACCAAGGAGAGCTCGTCGTCCATGCGCAGACGCCGCCCTGGAAGGGCGTCGCCACGCTCCGGCGGGCGCAGTAAGTCTCTTTGGCTGAGAAAATCGAACCGGCTCCGGTAACGCGCTGAATCCACTCGTCGCATGAGAAATCGTGACGCGTCGGCGTAATGCTCCGGCGGCCGTTCTGCGCGCGCGGCTCGGCGTTCTTGGTCTTGCGTCACCGCCCCGGTGGCTCTAGTCCGTCACGCACGGCCTGACTGTCGGCTCATGGCGAGTCGACTCCACAGGGGAGACCTCGTGTCGCAACGCGGTGAAGGCGCGTCGGGTGATCCGCTCATCCAGCGCGCCCCAGGTGACGCCCAGGCGCTTCCGGTCCCGTCGCGCGGCCGGTCAGCGGTGGACGGAGCGGCGCGAGCGCTCCCGGCAGCGAGCTCCTCGCTCGCCGAGCTCGCCCAGCTCGCGTCGTCCCAGCCTGCCTGGAAGGGCCGGCGGTCGGCTCGGCCCTGGCTCGCCGACCCCTACCTCGGTGAGCCGTTCGGCGCGCCGCCTCCTGCCGTACCCGTCAACCAGGCCGACGAGCGCCCCGCGCCGGCTCGCGGGCGAGCCCGTCGACGTCGCGCCGCAGGTGCTTGATCTGCCGCGCGAGGCGGCCGACGCCCTCCTCCACCTGGATCCCGAGCTGCGCGACCTGCTGCTCCAGGCTGCGGAGGCGCTCCTCGTGCACGGCGAGCGTCGGCGGTGTCTCCGTGCCTCCGAGCTCGTAGACCGTGGTGCGCGACACCCGCATCGTCTCCGGCTCCTTCGCGGTGGAGGGCGGCTGCGTCACCTCGCCCCCCGACCAGAGCCTCGCGGACGCGCGCGGCGAGCGCCGGCGCCCGGGCGCGGTCACGTCGCCTTGAGGAACCTGCGGGCGCCTTCCCATACCGCACCTTCCAGCTCTGCTGCCATGTTTGGGCCCAGCGTCAGCGCGTGTCGCCCCGAGGCCACGAGGACGAGCTCCGTCGCGCGGAGGAGCGCGACGGACAGCCGCGCCACCGGTCCGCTCGGCGGATCGACGGACCACGCGACGGCCGTCTGGGTCAGCCGGTGCGAGCGCGCGATCGACGGCCTCGACTTGAGCCTGAGCGCCGGGATCGGCCTGTAGACCGCTTCATCGATCACGAAGGTCGCCGTCACATCGACGCTCGCGGCCTGGCCCCCTGGCCAGGCAGTCGCGATGCGGTGAAGCACCTTCGGCCACCCTCCGACGGCGCGGCTGGAGCCCTTGATCCGCTGCGGGATGGCCCCTTCCGGCATCATCTCCCAGCGCAGCTTGAGGTGGGCGCTCGTCTCCTCCCCGGGGACCGGACGGAGATCTCCGTAGAGGTACAGGGGATCCACCTCCGCGGGCTTCCCCGTCGGGAGCGCGTAGAAGTAAGCGGAGTAGTCGACCTTCGTCCCGCTCTTCCCCGCGCCCGGGATCGCCGACATGCCCGTGGCCTCGACGAACCTGCCCCACTCCCGCGGCGAGGCGCTGGCGCGGAGCACCGCCTCCAGCGAGTCGAGCGTGACGCCGCGCCCGCGCTTCCCCGACCCCGGCTCCGACCCACCTCCGGCACTGCCCTTCACCCGCGCAGCACGTGCTGACACAGGCATGTGATACACGTGACCATTGTATCGACGGAGAGAAAATTATCATTCATCGAAGAAATTTTGTGATTTTAGTGGGTTGGTGTATGCCTTTGTGGTGTGTTCGGCGGTAGGTGCTGCCCTCAGGGAGCGACGCGCGCGCCATCTACGTTCGCACCCGCGGCGGGTGCCGGGGCCCGTGGGGGCGAAGTGGCCTTCCGGTGGGTTCTCGTCGGGTCGTCGCGGAGTCGCCACGTCTGTCGAGGCGCGCTGTGCGCCTATCAAAGCGGTGTTCGGTCCGCCGGTGAGCGCTACGCATCGAGCCATGACGTTCACGGCGCTTCCCGCGTGGCCCTGGGTGCTTGTCCTGCGGCGGGGCGGCAGCTCGTCCGGGCCCGTGGAGTGGTCGCGCCCTGAAGCGTACGCTCGCCTACGAGACCCACCGCGAGATGCGTGGAGCAGGCAGCGGATCCGCTGCGTCAGGGTGCGTCGACGGGACAGGAGGACGTGCGCTGTCGGAGGCGCTGCGCGTGCCTTCCTCGTGCTCGAAGTTCACCCGGCGGGGTCGTCCTTTGATAAGATATCTAGAACGGACGTAATTGTCCATACGGCGCGCCAAGGAATCACCGGATCATGAACAACGGCGAAGCGGATGGTCTCGCTGCGATGCGAGCGGAATTGGAGGGGCTCCGCTGGCGCAACGCCGAGCTCGAGCGGGAGCTCGCCGAGAAGCAGCGCGTGGAGACCGCCCTGCGGGAGAGCGAGGCGCGCTACCGGGGCATCGTCGAGGACCAGACCGAGCTCATTTGCCGCTTCCGGATGGATGGCACGCTGACCTTCGTCAACGACATCTACTGCCGGTACTTCGAGAAGACGCGGGAGGAGCTGGTCGGCCACCGCTTCATGCCGCTGGTCCCCGACGAGGACGGGCCGCAGCTCGCCCGGCAGTTCGCGAAGCTCGGCCCCGAGAACCCGATCGTCCACACAGAGCACCGCGTCATCCTCCCGAACGGCTCGGTCCGCTGGTTGCACTGGACCAACCGCGCCCCGCTCGGCGAGGGGGGGCCGCTCGCCGAGTTCCAGGCGATCGGCGTCGACGTCACCGAGCGCCGGCACGCGGAGGACGAGGTGAGGCGCCTCAACGCCGAGCTCGAGCTGCGCGTGGCGGACAAGACCAAGCGGCTCGAGCAGATGGTCCGCGAGCTGTCGACCCCGCTCATGCCGGTGGCGGATCAGGTGATCGCGGTGCCGCTGATCGGCTTCCTCGACAGCGACCGCGCCGCGGCGACGCTCGAGGCCGTGCTCAACGGGGTCGTCACGCACAGCGCCAGGACGGTGGTCCTCGACATCACCGGCGTGGGGGTCATCGACTCCCAGGTAGCCGACTCGCTCGTCCGGCTGGCCAAGGCGGTGAACCTCCTCGGCTCCCAGGTGGTGCTCACCGGCATCCAGCCGCGGATCGCGCAGACGCTGGTCGCGCAGGGCGTCGGTGTGGGCGGCGTCGTGACGCTCCGGACCCTGAAAGAGGGTATCGCGTTCGCCCTGCGGCGCGGGCTCACCGCCCCTCGACCTTCGGCCCACCAGGGCAGCTAGCTCCGAGCCTCGGAGATCCCGCCAGGGATCACCGCACCACGGAACCAGAACAACCGCGGAGCGGACGCCGAGGCTCGGCGCGCAACATCGAGGAAACAAACGAAACAAAGCGAGCGCTGCTCGCGCTGCGCCTGCTCGTTCAGGCTCACCGGACAGCTGGCGTGCGCCGGAGAGGGCGCGCCTGCCCACTATCCAGTCTCACGTACGATCGTGTAGCCTCATCGACGATGGCGCACACGCAAACGACTGCTCAACCCGACGTGCATTCGGCTGCTCACGGCGCGAAGGCCAGCGAGGGCTTTCAGCAGACAGGAGGGGACATCGACTCGCGCTACATCAACGAGGATATCGCGCCCGTGCGCTTGGATCAGCGCAAATGGGGGATGAAGGACATCGCCGCGCTGTGGGTCTCCATGTGCGCCTGCACCCCGACGTACATGCTCGCCTCGGGCCTGATCGCCGAGGGGATGAGCTGGGGGCAGGCCGTCCTCACGATCCTCCTCGGCAACGTCATCGTGCTCATGCCCATGATCCTCAACGCGCACGCGGGCACGAAGTACGGCATCCCGTTCCCCGTCTACTGCCGGAGCGCCTTCGGCATCCGGGGGGCGAACGTGCCCGCGGTGCTGCGCGCCCTCGTGGCCTGCGGCTGGTTCGGGATCGGGACGTGGCTCGGCGGGTGGGCCATCTACAAGATCGTGGCGGTCTTCGTCCCGTCGATAGAGCAGATGCCGCCGACGCCGCTGGGCATCAACGTCGCGCAGCTCGTCTGCTTCCTGCTCTTCTGGGGCGTCAACATCTGGATCATTCGCATGGGCATCGAGTCGATCCGGATCCTGCTGAACATCAAGGCACCTCTCCTGATCGGCCTCGGCCTGGCGCTGCTCCTCTGGGCCTATAGCCGCGCCGGCGGGTTCGGCCCGATGCTCGAGAAGCCCTCGTCCTTCGGGGTGGGGCAGCCCAAGGAGGGCCAGTTCTGGGTCTTCTTCTTCCCGGCGCTCACGGCGATGGTCGGCTTCTGGGCCACCCTGGCCCTCAACATCCCGGACTTCACGCGCTACGCGCATTCGCAGCGCGATCAGGTCATCGGGCAGGCGATCGGCCTGCCGCCCACGATGGCGTTCTTCTCGTTCATCGGCGTCGCCGTCACCTCCGCCACGGTCGTCATCTACGGCGAGACGCTCTGGGATCCGGTCATCGTCATCACCCGCTTCGAGAACCCGGTCGTCCTGATCATCTCGCTCGCCGCCCTCTGCATCGCCAACCTGGCGACCAACATCGCCGCGAACGTCGTGAGCCCGGCCAACGATTTCTCGAACCTCTGGCCGTCGCGGATCTCCTTCCGCACCGGCGGCCTCATCACCGGGATCATCGGGATCCTGATGCAGCCGTGGCGGCTCGTCAGCGACCCGACGGGGTATATCTTCACCTGGCTCGTCGGCTACTCCGCGCTGCTCGGCCCCCTCGGCGCGATCCTGATCGCGGAGTACTACGTCGTCCGCAGGACCAACCTCGATCTCACCCAGCTCTACAAGCGGGAAGGGATCTACTGGTACGCGGGCGGGTGGAACCCCGTCGCGATCGTCGCCCTCGTCCTCGGCGTCGTGCCCAACTTGCCTGGCTTCTTCGGCACCATCAAGGTCGCGACGGTCTCCAAGGCATGGATGGACCTCTACAACTACGCCTGGTTCACGGGCTTCGCCATCTCGTTCGTCGTCTACGTCGCCCTCTCGCTGATTCGCCGCCCGGCCAAGCTCGCCGCGGCCTGACCCTCATCGCCTCGCGCCGAGGCGCGCGACCCCACCGCCCATTCAACTCGGCATCAACGCCGTCGGCCGCGAACGCCGCATCTCCCCCGCGGCGCGCGCCCTCGAGACGCCCTCTGCCTCGGGAGCGCCGCCGGCGCCTCGCCGGCGCGCGCCGCCCCGATGGGTCGCTTTTTTTTGTAGGCGAGCATTCATCTCGTGATCAACGACGAGAGTCGCCGATGGCAACAACGTTGTTGTGGGTCGGGGCCCCACCGTGGGAGACCTGTGGTGTGTTGTGGAGGGCTCCCGCCGCCGAGGGGCTCCGCGCTTTAAAAGTGTCTTGCCAAACAACGTGTGTTGATTCCATCCGTCTGTCTCTTGCTCCGTGGGCGCCTTTCGATGGATCATGAAATGTCGCTCTTCTCCCGCCTTCGAGGTGCCCATGAACAAGCTCGTCCTCTGGTCGCTCCCGGCTCTCGCCCTGGCCGCATGCGCTGAACACGGCACGCCTGTCGACGAAACCCCGGCCGTCGCGGGCGCCCCGATCACGGTCGCCGCCGCCCGGCCCTACTCCCTCTTCGAGAGCGGCCAGGTCCGCCCTCTCGCCCTCTCGCCCGACGGCTCGATGCTCTTCGCCGTCAACACGCCTGACAACCGGCTCGAGATCTTCAAGGTCAGGAGGGGCACGCTCGAGCACCGCGGCTCCGTCTCCGTGGGCATGGAGCCGGTCGCCGTCGCGGCCCGCAGCGACGACGAGGTCTGGGTCGTCAACCACCTCTCCGACAGTGTGAGCGTGGTCGACGTCTCGAGGCCGAGGAAGCCCCGCGTCGTGCGCACCCTCCTCGTGGGTGACGAGCCTCGCGATATCGTCTTTGCCGGCGCCGGCAAGAGCCGCGCCTTCATCACGACGGCGCACCGCGGCCAGAACAGCCCTGTGGATCCGGCGCTCACCACGCCGGGCGTGGGCCGCGCCGACGTCTGGGTCTTCTCGGCGGCGAGCCCGAGCCCCGCGCCGCTCAACATCATCACCCTCTTCAGCGACACGCCGCGCGCGCTCGCCGCCACGCCCGACGGCTCGCGCGTCTATGCGGCGGCCTTCCACTCCGGAAACCGCACCACGGTGATCGAGACCAACGTGGTCAACCTGGGCCTCGGCCTGCCCCCGCCGACCACCAACGCCGCCGGGGTCCCGCAGCCCTCGGCGCCCCTCATCGTCAAATTCAACGGCACGCACTGGGTGGACGAGCTGAATCGATCCTGGGACGACAAGGTGAACCTCTCGTTGCCCGACAAGGACGTCTTCGTCATCGATGCCCTGGCCGACCCGCCCGCGCCCGTCGAGGGGCCCGGGGGCGTGTTCCGGGGGGTCGGCACGGTCCTCTACAACATGGCCGTCAACCCGGTGAGCGGGCGCGTCTACGTGGCCAACACGGAGGCGTTCAACGAGAACCGCTTCGAGGGCCCCGGCGTCTTCGCCGGCCACACCGTGCGCGGCCGCTTCAACCACAACAACATCACGGTGCTCGATCCCGCGACGGGCGGCGTCGCCCCGCGGCACCTGAACAAACACATCGACTATAACACGTGCTGCGCGCCGGTCCCGAACGCCGAGAACCGCAAGAGCCTCGCGTTGCCCACGGGCATGGCCGTCTCCAGCAACGGGAAGAAGCTCTACGTCGCCGCGCTCGGCTCGGACAAGATCGGCGTCTTCAACACCGCGGCGCTCGAGGCGGACACCTTCGTGCCGAGGCTCGCGCGCCAGATCCCGGTCTCCGGCGGCGGGCCGACCGGCGTGGTGCTGGACGAGGCGCGCGGGCAGCTCTACGCCCTCACGCGCTTCGACAACTCCATCTCGATCATCGACGTCGGCGACAAGGCCGAGATCGCGCACGTGCCCATGTACAGCCCCGAGCCGGAGAGCGTGGTCCGCGGCCGCCGCTTCCTCTACGACGCGTCGTTCACGTCGAGCCACGGCGACTCGGCGTGCGCGAGCTGCCATGTCTTCGGCGATCTCGACAGCCTGGCGTGGGACCTCGGCGACCCCGACGCGGTGAACACGCCGATGCCAGGCCCGTTCGCGCTCGATCCGGCGATCTTCGGCGCGCCCCGCGAGTTCGCCGCGCTCAAGGGGCCGATGACGACGCAGAGCCTGCGCGGGCTGGCCAACCACGGGCCGATGCACTGGCGCGGAGACCGCACCGGCGGGAACGACGCGCCGAGCGCGCAGCCGGACAGCGGCACCTTCGACGAGGATGCCGCGTTCAAGAAGTTCAGCGTCGCCTTCGTCGGCCTGCTCGGGCGGGACGCGCCCATCCCCGCGGCGGACATGCAGGCGTTCACGGACTTCACCATGCAGATGATGTATCCGCCCAACCCCATCCGTCAGCTGGACAACTCGCTCACGGCCGATCAGGCGGCGGGCAAGGCCTTCTTCACCCTGCCGGCCAGCGAGGGCGGCGCGTGCGCCTCGTGCCACGTGCTCGATCCAACGGCCAACGCCGAGCACGGGGTCGCGTTCCCCGGCTTCTTCGGGACCGACGGGCGCTACACGTTCGACTTCATCTTTCAGAGCTTCAAGGTCGCCCAGCTCCGCAACGTCTACCAGAAGGTGGGTATGTTCGGCATGGTGCAGAACCCGCGCTTCAACGACCGGAACTTCGAGTTCCAGGGCGATCAGATCCGCGGGTTCGGCTTCGGCCACGACGGGACGATGGATACGATCTTCCGCTTCCACGATCAGAACGGCTTCAACGAGGCGCCGGGGATCGCCGGCTTCCCGCCGGGCGCGGCGGGCGACGTGCTGCGCGCGCAGGTGACCGACTTCCTGCACGCCTTCGACAGCAACCTGGCGCCCATCGTGGGCCAGCAAGCGACGCTCGCCGGCGCGGGCGACGCGGCCGCCGAGCTGCGGGTGGATCTCCTGATCGCCCGCGCCGACGCGGGGGAGTGCGATCTGGTGGCGAAGGTCCGCAGGCACGGGAATGAGGAGGGCTTCCTCTATCAACAGGGCGCTGGCACATTCCTGCGGGACAGGGCGGCGAGCGCGGCGATCGGCGCGGCGGCGCTGCGCGCGATCGCGGCGCCGGGCAAGGCGCTGACCTTCACCTGCGCGCCGCCGGGATCGGGGGTGCGGATGGCGCTCGACCGCGACAGCGATGGGGCGCTCGACGGCGACGAGGCGGACGCGGGGACCGACCCGGCCGATCCGGCGAGCGTGCCCTGAGGCTCCGCGCACGACGCGCCGCCCTGCGCGCGGTCATCCACCCCCGATGACCGCGCCGCTCACCGGGGTCGAGGAGGGCAGGGGCTCGCCCCGCGCCCGCCGGCGCTCGCGGCACCGACGCCGGAGAGCCGGCCAGATCAGGTGATGGTGAGTCGGACGCTCCCTGCCTCGTCCTCTGCTCGCTGGAGCTGATGGGCGAGCATGCGCCTCCAGGGGATCTCCCCGAGGAGGATGTCGTCGATCGCCCAGGTGAGGTGCTCCATGGCGGCTCCCAGGGCCTTCATCCCGTTCATGAAGATGAGCTCCGTGTCGGGCGTGGTGAACGGCCGCGGCTCCAGGGCCCCCGCGGCGGCGATCGCGGGCGTCATCAGGACAGGGCCCGCGGCGATCACGTCGGGCAGGTGCTCGACGCGGGTGCCGGCCCGCCGGACGGCGGCCACGCGCCGCTTCACCGCCTCCGCCGGGTTTCCCTCCAGAGCCTTGTCGACGCGGAGGTTCAGCGCCCAGATGGCCGCGTACCAGGGGTTGCGGATCGCCGGAAAGCCCCTGTCCCGCTGGATGGCCCCGTCCTCCAGCGAGATCCTCGGCGCGATCATCTTCAGCGGCACGGGGGCGCGCGTCAGCCGCTTCACCGCCGCCACCTGGCGACACGCCTTCACGACGGACTGCCCCTGGCTCTTCGCGGGCACCTTCGCCTGCGCATACAGCGTGTGCTTGACCTCGATGTAGGCCAGGACGGCCTCGGCTGGCACGCGCTCCCGGATCGCGAGGTCGCCGCCCAGCCCGCGCAGCGTCGGGAAGCGCGCGGCGTCGTAGATGATGATGTCCTCGCCCTGCTTGTCCCCCGTGACATCCACCACCCAGCCGCGGCAGACGCCGGCGCGCTCGGGGAGGAACTTCCGGAGCGCATGGCACATCGCGATCTCCAGCTCGGGACCGAGCTCGAGGGTCGCGAGGGCGCGGAGCTTCCGGAACTCGTCTTCCAGGTGCTCGACGATCTCCTCGGACCAGCCGTCGTAGAACCCGCCGCGCGGCGGGGCCTCCGCGAGGCCGCCCGGCGCGCCCCCGCCGCCGCGCTTCGAAGCGGCGATCCCTGGCCGCGTGGTCGTCTTCGCGCGCTTGCCTGCCATCGTCACGTCACCCCCGCCGAGGCTTCCTCGCGAGCCACGCCCGGTCTCCCCACGGGCACGTGAAATCGAGCGGCTTCGTCAGGATCCAGAGCACCGGCAGCGGCGGCGGCGCCGGGGGCGTGGGCCCCGCGCCGTCCGTGAAATAGATGACGCCGGAGACCTTCCGCGCCGCCAGGAACTCCGGGGCGAACACCGGCCGCAGATCGGTCCCGCCGCGGCCGCCGACCTCGTCGAGCCGCCCGTCGAACGCGTACACGCGCCCGATCTCCACGTCGCACTCGACGACGGTGATGCGCGCCGACTCGCTCATCACCTGCAGCTGCCGGGCGATCTCCGAGAGCTCCTCGCGCCGCATGCTCATCGACGTGTCGATCGCGACGAGCACCGACGGCTTCGTGATGGCGCGCGGCGCGTACGTCCTGCCGGGGACCTCGCCGACGCGGCCCGGGAAGCGCCGGTTCGGCCGCGCGTACGTGTGCACCGGCGCGCGCTCCCTCGCCACGAACATCCTGAGCGCGGTCTTCCAGTCGAGCGGGTGCGCGGGCGGGCCCAGCGCGTCCGTCAGCTCCTCGATGAGCCGCCCCGGCGTCTTGCCCGCGAGCAAGAGGCCGGGCACGTCCGCCGGATCGCCGTCGTTCGCGAGCGCGTCCGCCTCCTCGGCGGCGCGCAGCAGGAGCTGCCGCGTCTGCTCCACCGCGCCCGGCTCCCGCGAGGGGCGCCGGAGCACGCGGTGATCGTCGACGGCCTCGCCGCCGCGCTGCGGGAGCTTGCCCTCGCGCGCCGCGCTCACGAGCAGCTCGTAGCGCTCGAGCGTGCTCTGGCCGCCGCGCAGGCCGATCGGGGCGTAGGGCTGCCAGCGGATCGGATCGGGCAGCGGCTCCTCGATGTACTCGTTGGCCGACATCTCCAGGGCGAGGTCCATGAGCTCCGGCTCGTCGGCGCCCGCGAACTTGGGGTGGCACAGGTGCCCGAGCGCGACGTGGTGCACCTCGTGGAGGAGCACGCCCCGCAGGAACACGGGCTCGTTCATGAACGACTCCACGTTGACGTGGAGGAAGAAGCGGCCGTCGAACAGCGAGACGGCCATGCGCTTGACCGAGGGGTCCGCGACCGGCGCGAGCCGCGCGAGGATCGCCGCGTAGCAGGGGTACCGCTCCAGGAAGCCGGGATCGCGCACGAAGGCGTCGAGCCACGCGGCGAGCGCGTCCGCGGGCACCTCGCGCACCTCGCCGCGCCCCGCTGTCTCGCTCATTGCGGCCGGACCGGCGTGACGCCGTGCTTCTTCAGCGTCCCCGCGAGCCGGAGGGCCCAGCGCTCCGGCAGCTGCGCGAGCAGCTGGCCCAGGCACACGCGCGCGACGTTGCTCCGCCGCACGTCGACGAGCTTCGCCTGCTGCGCGAGGTGCGCCGACAGCGCGGTCACGACGAGCCCCACGCGGTGCTGCCGCAGCGGATCGGCGCGCCACGCCAGCACCTTCTGCTCGGCGGCGCTGCCCGCGTAGTTCTGGAGCAGCTCCTCGGGGCGGACGTCGATGAGCTGCGTGGCCGTCGCGTTGCCGCCGAGCGCGTCCTGGAGCCGCTCGCGGTGGTCGCCCGGCAGGTCGGCGAGCAGCGCCTCGAACGCCCCCAGCGACAGCTTGCGCTGCGCCGCGAGCACGCCGACCTCCGGCCCTTCGAGCAGCGGCGCGAGCCGCGCCGTCACCTCGTCGAACCGGTCGGTCTCCCCGCGCTCGCGCGCCCCGCGCAGCACCTTGCCCGCCGGCGAGCTCGGCCCGTACTCGGCGAGCAGCGCGCGCAGATCGAACGGCAGCCGCGTCGACCAGGTGTCCTTCGACGCGAGCAGGAGCTCGACCCAGCTCGGGGGCAGGTACCCGCCCAGGGCGTCGCGCAGGAGCACGCCGTCCGCGAGCTCCTCGGGGCGGAGCGCGCTCAGCACGTGCGACGCATAGGTCCAGGTGCGCGGGGGCACGTCGTCGAGGATGCGCTCGTGCCCCTGCGCGAGGGCGATCACGCCCGGGTGGAGCCCGTTCACCTGCGCCCAGGCGAGCCACGACGCCCGGTCCGCGCGGACGTTGAGGTGAAGGAACCGCGCCCGGAGCGCGCGATCGAGGGGGGTCACCTGGTAATCGGCCGACTCGGGGTTGACGGCGGCGAAGCACACCCAGCCCGCGGGCAGCTCGTACTCGTGCAGCCGCCGGGCGCTGAGCAGCTGGAGCGCCGGCTGCTGGATGTACCGCTCCGCCCGGTTGAGCTCTTCGAGCATCAGGATGCCGGCGCCGTCCTGGGGCAGCACCGACGGCGCCGCGTAGGTGGTCCGGCCGTCCCGGATGACCGGCAGGCCCACGAGGTCGGGCGGCTCGAGGAGGCTCAGATCGAGCACGACGGTGGCGATGCCGAGCCGCTCGGCGAGCTGCCGGACGAGCTCGCTCTTGCCGATCCCCGTGGGCCCCTCGAGCAGCACCGCGCGGCGCGCGCGGTAGGCGAGCTCGAGCACGGCCTCGAGGCGCGGCCCGACCGGGATGGGCGCGGAGCGTCCTTCGAGGAGGTTCGGTGAAGTCGCCGGCGTCGGCCTGCCCGGCGCGTTGCCATCGGATCTGGGCTTCGTCACGGATGAAGAGGGGGTGCCGCGCGAGGGCGCGAAGAAAGGACCGCCGGGGCCCAGCCCTTCCGTACCCGACGGGCTTCCGGCGCGCTTCGTCTTTCTTGCCGGGTCGCCCCGAGCTCTAGCAGCCGCTGCGCGACCTGTCATTCACCACCGCCCACGCGACGGGGCGGGCCGCGGCGCGCTCAGGCGCCAAGGAGCAGCCCGAGGGCGGCCGCGAGCGCGGCGTCGCTCCACGAGGACAGCCCGCGGGGCAGGAGCACGGTCGCGTGATGAGGCGGGCCTTCGCAGCGCCGCGATCCCTCGTAGGTGCGCCCCGTCCGCGTGAGCGCGTAGCTGCAGCGCCCGATCGTGCCCGTGAGCTGCCGCTCGTCCAGCCGGTAGTCGGAGAGGGCGCCAGCCAGGAGGCCCTGCGCGCGGAGCCCTGCCTCCGCCCGGGTCACCGAGAGCTCCAGCGGCATGGCGCCGACGATGCCGGCCGCGCGCTGGCCCGTCGTGGTGACGTTCACGGTCCGGTTGAACGCCACGCCCCGGACTGTCTGCCCGTCTCGCCCTCTGTCGGCGGCGTACACGCCGAGGTTCACGTCCGGGCCGACGACGCGCCCCGGTTCGATGTCGGCGCTGACGAGCTCGCCCTGGGCGGTCAGCAGGATGAACTCGTTCGGCCCCGCGGCGCGGAAGATGTCCTCGCGCGCCGGGGATTCGGCGCCCGGCGCCGTCCCGCACGCCGCGGTGAGCGACAGCGCGAGCGCGAGTAGCCAGTGACCGCGCCCCGGGAGAAGGTTCATCCGCATCGCAACACCTCGCCGCCCGATCGGGTGTGCCCGATCGGCCACGCGCAACGTGATGCCGTTGATGCCGGACCGGTAGACGCCTGTCCCGCCGGGAGCGCGCTTCACGGCTCCGTCCATGATGCCATCAGGGACGCCCCTGGCGAGTCCGTCCCGAGGGCTCGTCCGATCGGCCCTCTTCAGCGAGGCAGCTCGAGAGGGGCGCAGGTCGAGACGCCGGCGCCGACGATGCGGAAGCCGATGTTCGTCATGTAGTCCGTGTCGATCGAGCCGTCGGACGGGCGATAGCGGCTCACGTTGGTGGTGCGCGACGGGGACCCGAGCTCGCTCGGGGCGGTGTAGAAATAGAAGTCGCCACCCCAGAACGAGAACGCCCACGCGCTGGGGGTCTCGATGCCCGGCAGGTCCGTGGCCTCGATGATCTCGCCGGTCTCCTTGTCGATCTCGGCGAGCTGCACCGGGGTGGTCGTGAAGAAGCCGAAGAGGCGTCCATCCCCGGTGCCGGTGAGCTCCGCCGAGATGTCACGCATCGAGCCGCTGAACTCGCCGACCGGCGTCACGGACGCGCCGTCGATCCTCCCCAGCCCGATGCCCGGCGTGCCCGTGGCGCCCGCCACGAACAGCTGCTCGGTGTCCGGGCGCGAGAGGTCGCTCGAGAAGCCCATGCCGAGCCGGGCCCACCCGCCGGCGAGCGTTGCCCCGGAGGGCTCGCAGCTCGCGTCCTCGGTGCTGACCTTGAACAGCGTCCCCTCGCTGTCGTCGGGCTCCACGTAGTTGACCCACGCCACCGCGTTGCGATCGATCGCCATCGAGTTCGGATCCATGCCGGTCCGGCACCCCAGGACACCAATCTTCGTGAACTCCTTGCGATCGGGCCTGAAGCTGTAGAGCTCGTTGTCCTGTGAGAGCACGTACACGAGGGATGCGCGCTCGATGCACCCGTTGTCAGGGGCGCCACTCCCGTTGCCCCCATTCCCGATGTCTCCGCTGTTCCCGCCGATATCGGTGCCGGAGCCAAACGGGTCGTCCTGGCCGCCCGCGCCGCTCCCTTCACCGCTCTCTCCGCCACTCTCTCCGGCGCCCGAGGACGGGTCGGTCTCCGTCGCGGACGTGCCGCGGCTGGACGCGCTGCAACCGGCCGCGGCGAGCGCGATCCAGAAGCACCATCGTGCGATTCGCATATCCGCTCTCCCTTTCGCGTGATTCGCTCTTATAGCCGCGAAGCGCGCGTACGGGTACACGAAGTCGCACCCTCGCTCAATGGGGCGTCCAGGTCGAACGGCCCTTGGCGGGCGGGGTCATCAATAGATAGGGATGACCTCGTCTGACTGGCAGCAATAGTAGGCCAGGCTCTCCGGTGTCACCTGGCCCATGGCGACTCCTCCGGTCGGGGCGCACCGGCCTGGGTCGTCCCTGATCCATCGCGCCTCCATGCTCTCGAGCCGCAGATCCGGCCCCGCGACGCACTTCGGCCCGGCCATCGTCACCGTCTCTGCGCCGAGGAGCTCGCGACAGCCGCCGTCCTCGTAGACCGAGACGAGCGCGGCGCACGTGGCGTCCTCGAGCTCCTCGCACGCGCAAGGCGTGCAGGTGCGCGTGTCGTCGAAGCCCTCGGCGACCGCCAGCAGATCGGGATACGGCTCAGGGCACTCCGGCGCGCGCTGGAGGAGATGGCGGATGCACATCGTGAAGCCCCCGGACCGCCGCCTGGGGGCCGCGACACACATCGTCGAGGGATCTCTGCACTTGTTCTTGTCGGCCGCGCCGGTGCACGCGCGCACCCGGGTGCTCGCGGGGGCGGCCAGCTCGGGCGGCGCTCCTCCGGAATCGTGCGTCGGGGCGCACGCGCTCACGGTCGGCGCCGGGATGAGGAGCGAGCCGAGCTCGCCCGAGGTCGCCGCGGCCGGCGCCGTGCACGCGCCGCTCCACCCCTCGGGGGCGGCGAACGACGTGGACGCGGTCCCGTCGCACGTGGCCGAGGCGCTCCCCAGGAGGCCTGAAGGCAGCTCGCAGGAGGGCTTCGTGCAAAGGCACGTCGGACACCTGTGCTCGCCGCTGAACCCGCTGTAACCGTCGAACAGGAGATCCGGCGCCTCCACCGGGCACTCCGGTGGGGACGTCCCGCCGGTCGCGTCGCCCCTCCAGAGCAGGATGGGATCGTCGAACCCGAGGGGCGGCGGCGGCACGCATGCGCCGTCGCACACGGGGCACGGATCATTGCACTCGTGAGCATCCAGGCTGAAGCACGGCTCGTTGCACGAATAGATCTGGACAGCGCCGCCTTCCCAGCAGCCCGCGAAGCTGCCGGCGCCGGCGAGCGCGAGCGCGATGCCGAACGGGTCCTTCCTTCTCCTCATCGTGATGGTCCTTCTCTCGCGTGTCGCGTTTCGGCTCTTCGGCAGGGGGCACCGCGACGATCGCTCGGCGCTGCCCCAAGCCTCTCTCTTCCCGCTCCTTCACGCCGGCGAGGCGACTCGACCGGGGGCGCGCGGCGCCCTTGTCACTTCGGAGCCAAGGAGAGCTCGCACGCCTATTTCATACTTGGGCAGGCGAGGACAAGGAAGCCGAATCTGCCGTGAAGGCGCGATGACTCGAGTGTATATCGAATGTATTTCCGATAGGCCCCGAGAAGATCTCAGCATTTGTTGGTCGTGCGCTTTTCGTGAGAATCTCACCGCAAAGGGTGGAAAGTACGGTGGCGCTGCCGCGCTGCCGGCGGGAATCGGGCCGCGCCGGGCGTGGCGGGCGGCGCGCAGGGAGGCGCGTGGCAGCGTGCGCGGCGGCGGGCGAGAGCAACCTGAGCAGCCGAGGGCCTCGCGTGGCTCCGGAGCGTCCGTGGCGGAGCGCCACAGCGACGGTCCCTGTGCCGTGCGTTCAGGAGGAGCAGACGCTTGTCCAGGTCCAAACAATACCGTATGGTATGGTTTGAAGGTGAGGCCCTGATGGATCCACTTCTATCGAGCGCGGCGGTCGTCGCCGCGCTCATCGTGCTTGTCGCCGGCGTAGCCCGGCTCGGAGCGCCGCGCCGGGTGTCTCCGTGGATGCTGCTCGGCCTGCTCGCGATCCTGTGCGCGGCCGGGGCGCTGGGCGCCGGGGTCCCGCGGCGCGACGTGCTTGCCCTGGCGTCGGGCGGCGCCCTCGGGGGGCTCGCGGCGATCCACGTTTACTGGGGCCTGGGAGGCGCGTGGCCCGGGGATGCCCGGCACGAGAAGGTGGAGATGGTGGTCGGCTTGCCCAAGGGGAGTCCCTTTCCGTCCCTCGGCGCATGTCTCGTCGTGGCGTGTCTCCTCGCGTCGTCCGCCGCGCTGGTGCTGGCCCAGCGGTACGGCGGCGGCGGGTCGCCGGCGCTGCTCCGGCTCGGCGCGTGGGCCGTCGCGCTGGTGCTCGGGGCGCGGGGCGTCGGCGGCTACCTCGACGCTCGCCTGCGGCCCGGCACGCGCGCGCTGCCGTATCACCGGCTGAACCGCCTCGTGTACTCGCCGCTCTCGCTCACCCTCGCGGCCGCTGTCGCGGGCGCCACGCTCGACTGACCCGCATGGCGCGCACCTCGAGGAACGACTGGCTCGACCAGGGGCTCGACGCGCTCCGCGACGGCGGCGAGGGCGCGCTGACGATCGACGGGCTCTGCGCGAGGCTCGGGCGAACGAAGGGCTCGTTCTATCATCACTTCGAGGACGTCGCGGCGTTCCTCGCGGCGCTCCTCGCTCGCTGGGAGGAGCGGCAGACGTCGGCGCCGATCCACCACGCCGAGGCGGGCGGGAGCGCCGAGCAGAAGCGGCAGCGGCTCTCCGCGGTCGTTCGCTCGCTCGACGGCCGGCTCGAGCTCGCCGTGCGGGCGTGGGCGCTCCGAGACGAGCGCGCCGCGGCCGTGCTCCGGCGGGTCGACGCGCGCCGCGTCGACTACCTCGCGTCCCTGTACGCCTCCGAGGGGCGCGCGCGCGGCGCCGCCTTGCTGCTTGCGCGGCTGGAGTACGCGGCCTTCGTCGGCGCGCAGATGCTCTTCTCCGACCTCTCGGTCGAGGGCGCGCGCTCGCTGGGGCTCGCGCTCGATCGCGCGCTCGAGCTCCTGGCCAAGGACGAGCGTGTCGCGCGTCCGCCGGGCGCGGCGCGGAGGCGGCGAGCGACGTGAGGCCTGGCGGCCTCCGCGTCAGGAAAGTCGTTGCGGCAGGGAGGCCCTGGCACGAGGCGCCGAGGCGCGGATCCCATGCCAGGTTTGAAAGCGGAGATCTCAGAATTGAAATGTGTCGGGGGTAACCTTAAGGGTAACCCCAGGAACAGAGAAGGGGATAGCCTTGGCCCGTGTCCTGCTAAGCATGGATGTCAGAGCGCCCGTGACGGCTTCCCCCCCCGCCGTCGAATGGGCGCTCTGTTTTTTGTCTCCCCGGATCGGGCGAGGGGAAGCGCCGCCCGTCGATGTGGCTGACGGGCGCCCTGCGAGCGCGGGGATGCATGTCCAGGGCGCGTGGGTGGCCGAGCGTGCATGGACTCCCTGGCTTCCGCCGAGCCGCTGGATTTGCTAATCCCGGGGCGCCACGGGGGAGGTTCTCCCGGCTGCCCGGCGGCGCATTTACGACATCCGCGTGAGATCCCCAGGCGCACTCTTCTCCCTCGCGCTCGCGGCCGCCGCCACCTTGCATGCGGGCGAGGCGCGCCCTCAGCCTGCAGGCCGCCCGGCCGGTGAGCCGGCAAGAGCCGAGGCGGCGCAGGCGCCCGGCGCAGCCCCGGCCGAGCAGCCGCCTCCCGTGGTCACCGACGGACAGGCCGCCGCGCCCGCCGGGATCGAGGTCACCGTCGAGGGCAACCGGGCTCCGCCGGGCTCCGTCTCGCTCACGAGGCGCGACGTCCGCGAGCTGCCCGGCGCCCTCGGCGACCCCTACCGCGCCATCGAGATCCAGCCCGGCGTGACCCCCGTCGCGAGCGGCATGCCGTACTACTACATCCGCGGCGCGCCGCCGGGGAACATCGGCTACTTCTTCAACGGCATCCAGGTCCCGCTCCTCTTTCACGTGGGCGCCGGCCCCAGCGTCATCCCGGCCGCGATGGTCCAGCGCGTCGAGATGCACCTCGGCCCCTATCCCTCGGACATCGGGCGGCTCGCGGGCGCGGCGATCGAGGCCGAGAGCGCGCCGCCGTCCGACGTCTGGCGCGGGGAGGGGAGCCTCCGGTTCATCGACCTCGGCGGCGTCGTGGAGGGGCCGATGGACAAGGACACCCACGTCCTCGTGGGAGGGCGCTACGCCGCCGGCGCGGCGCTCACGTCGGCGCTCGTCCCGAGCGTCGACGTGGGCTACGCCGACTACCAGGGCCGGATGATCTACCGGCTCGGGCCGGAGGAGCGGTTCACCGTGTTCGCGTTCGGCGCGTACGACTACCTCGCCAGCATCGGCGAGGAGGACGGCGCCGAGGCGACCGACGTCCTCCTCGACAGCGATTTCCACCGCCTCGACCTGCGCTACGACCGCGACGACGCCGCCTCGGGCGCGCGCGTCAGGTCGGCGCTCACCCTCGGGCTCGACCGGTCGCGCGGGGTCGGCGTGGAGAGCGCCGAGGCCTGGAAGCTCAACGCGCGGATGAGCCTGGCCCGGCCCATCCTCGCGGGGCGCGCGCTCGTGCGGGTGGGCGTCGACGCCGCGGTCGACCGCTACGTGGTGACGCCGCGCCCCAGCGCGCCGGACGGCGAGCCCGGAGGCGGCGCGTCCACCGAGGAGGACACGCCCGGCGAGGGGACGGACCAGCTCGACGAGAGCTTCCCCGAGCTCTTCCGCAGCCGGCTCGATCTCGCGCTGGGCGCGTGGGCCGACGCGCTGCTCGTGCTCGACGAGCGGTCGACGATCACGCCCGGCGTGCGCGTGGACCACTACACCTCGCTCGGCAAGAGCGCGCTCGCCGTCGACCCGAGGATCGTCGGCCGCTTCGGCGTCGGCGACCACGTGCGGCTCATCCCGGCGTTCGGCCTCGCCTCGCAGCTGCCCGGCCTCGCCCCGCTGCCGGCGCTCCAGATCGGCGGCATCCCGGGGGGGCTGCAGCGCAGCCTGCAGTCGAGCTTCGGCGTCGAGGTCGACGCGGGCCCGGTCAACCTCAGCGCCACGGTGTTTCGACAGGCGACCTTCGGCCTGAGCGATCCGATCGGGACGGGCCGCGGCACGACCCTCAGCACGGAGCGCTTCCTCACGCGGAGCCTCGGCGACACGTACGGTCTCGAGCTCGGGGCGCGCGGGGCGCTCCGCCGCGACATGTTCTTCCTGGCGTCGTACACGCTGTCGCGCTCCACGCGCACGCGGGGCAGGGCGACGATCCCCTCGGCCTACGACCGGACGCACGTGGCGCACGTCGCGCTGCTCTACGATCTCGGCGGGGGCTGGCGCGCCGGGATCCGCCACGTCTTCTACACGGGCTTCCCCGCCGACGAGGCCGCCCCGGGCCGCACCCCGCGCGAGCACCCGGATCGCATCGCGCCGTTCTACCGGCTCGACATGCGCCTGTCGAAGCGCTGGGCGCTGGGCGCGCGGAGCTATCTCGGGCTCGTGTTCGATGTGCAGAACGCGACGCTGGCGAAGGAGGTGTTCGACGTGAGCTGCGACGAGGGCGGGTGTACGCCGCGGAAGCTCGGGCCCATCACGTTGCCGGGGCTCGCGATCGAGGGCGGGTTCTGAAAGGAATCTGAGGGGAATCCGAGGGGAAAGCGGCCGGCGACGCCGCGGCAGACGGGCTGATCCGGCGGCTGCGGGAGCTACCGGTGGAGCACCTCGAAGAGCTGCTTCAGCATGAGGTACGTCAGCCCCCAGACGACCCGCTCGTCCACGAGCAGGCACGGGAGCTGGAGGACGTTTCCCTCGTGCGTGTACGCGTAACGCGAGGTGCGCTCGCCGCGCGCGAGCGGCCCGAGCGGCGTCCAGAGCGCCTCGGCCACCTCGTCGCTCAGGGTGAGCTCCGGCGTGGAGCGCAGCGCGAAGACGAACGGGGCGACGATCATCCCGGCGCGCCGCCCGCGCGCGACCGCCGGGACCTCGGGCAGGCGCGCGAGCAGGGTCCCGTGCGCCGCGAGATCGATCCCCACCTCCTCCCGCGTCTCGCGGATCGCGGTGGCGAGCAGGCTTTCGTCCGCCGGCTCGCGCCGCCCGCCCGGGAGCGCCATGTGCCCCGACCAGGGATCGGCCGGGTGCTCGGCCCGGCGGATCAGGAGGAGCTCGGCCTCCCCGGGCTCCCGGCCCCCCGCAAGAGGATCGTGCGCCGTGCCCAGAGGCCCCGCCGGCGCCCGCAAGATCGCGGCGACCGCGGCCTGGCGCTCCTGCGTGAGCAGGTCGAGCGCGGCCTCGCGCGCGTCGAGGCGAGCCATGATGGCGGCGAGGTCGTAGGAGGAGAGCACCGTGGTCAGGATAGCATAATATCTATCGCTATTTAGCGCGCGGCGGCGGCGCTCGGGGATCCCGCTCGCGGCGGGCCGGGATGCGAGGCGCGCAGGCCGCTCGCCGGACCCCGGCCATGGCGCCACGGCGTGACGCGCCGCGGCCCTCCGTGCGAGCACCGTCAGGGAGCCGCGGTGGCGAAGGTGTCCCACGCGTCGCAGAGCTCGGCCTTCAGGCCGGCCTGCGGCGCGATGTCGCGATCGAGGGTGAGGCTCTCGTCCCCCTCCGCTTCATACCTCGGCCACGCGACGGCGCCCTCGCCGTTGGGGTCCCCGCTCGCCGCGTGGCGCGACCAGTACCCCATGATTTGCTGCGACATCGCGAGCTCACCCTCGGTCAGCGGTTCCGGCAACACCAGCGTCGGGTTGCCGAACACGAACTTGATCTCGGCAGCATGGAAGGAGCCGAGATCGCCGAGCAGCGAGCTCTCGGGCGCATAGGTGAAATGATAGAGATACGTCGCCGCGCCGCCGCCCGCGATCGCGCGCGCCGCCCGCCGCGTCGGGCACACGAACATCGCGTCGCCCAGCGCCGCGATCGCCGCCGCCTGCGCCGAGCCGTAGGTCTCGCTCGGGTAGAGCGCCACCACCTCCTCGCCGTGGCCCGGGGCGAGCGTCTCGGCGAACGCCTCGAACGCGGCGTCGTCGGCGACCGTCGCGGACTCGCCCCAGAGCGCGACGAAGAGCGCGCCCTCGTCCGCGTTGCTGCCGAGGATCGTCGGCACCTTCTCGAAGCTCCCGGCCTCGAGGAGCTTGCCCGGCGTGTCGGGGAGGTTCCATCCGTCGACGACCGGGAACCACGTCGGGCCGGCGCCCTCGAGGAAGGCCGCGCCCCGCGGCAGCGCGTTCATGATCTCCTCGGCCGACTTGCCGCGAAGGCACTCGAGGACGGAAGGCGCGTCGGTGCAGCCCAGCGCCTCGACGAACTCTTGCCCCTGCGCGCTGGCCGCCGCCTCGTCCGCCGCGGAGTCGCACGGTCCGCTCTCGATGATGGCGGTCTGGAACAGGCCTTTGCTCCTGGGCGACACCAGGTGCATGCAGACGCTGATGCCGCCCGCGGACTCGCCGAACAGGGTGACCCTGGAAGGATCCCCGCCGAACGCGGCGATGTTGGCCTTGACCCATTCGAGCGCGGCGCGCTGGTCCTCCAGGCCGTACGCGCCCGTCGAGGGGTGATCGGGATCCTCCGACTTGAGCTCCGGGAGGGCGAGGAACCCGAGCGGGCCGAGGCGGTAGTTGAAGGTGACCACCACCGATCCGGTCGCCTCGGAGAGCGCCCGGCCGTCGTAATCGGCCTCCCCGCCGCTGCCGAGCTCGAAGCCGCCGCCATGGATCCAGACGAGGACGGGTACGGACGAGGACGCCGGGCGCTCGGGCGTCCAGACGTTCAGGGTGAGGCAGTCCTCTCCCGAGATCTCATTGAAGCCCGGGGTGAGCAGGTTCAGCTGCGAGCAGGGGATGCCCACCTCGACGGCGGCCCGCGGCTCGGTCCACGGCTCGTGCGGCGCGGGCGATCTCCAGCGCAGCTCCCCGACCGGCGGCGCGGCGTACGGGATGCCCAGGAAGGTGCGCGTCGCGCCGACGAGCGCGCCCTCCACTGGACCCGCCTCCGTCTCGACGAGCGGCGCGGCCGCCTCGCCGCCGGACCCACCGGCGCCCGAGCCGCCGGCGCCGCCTGAGCCACCGGCGCCGCCCGCGCCGCCGGAGCCCTCCAGAGCCGGCTCGCTCGAGCCGCAGGCGGCAGCGAGCAAGCCAAGAAGAATGGTGCGCGACAATGAAGGTCGAATGGGCATGATCGTCTCCGTCAAGTGCAAATCGTGAATGCAGGATCGTGGGAAGAGGAGAGCGCGGCGCCGAGGACGTGGGTGGCGATGAAGGCCGCCAGTCGGCGGAGCGACGTTCTGTGCACGCGGAATTCAACCATGAAGGGCGAGCGGTGGTACTGGAATTTGACGTCGATGTCCGAGAAGCTCCCACGGTGACAGCTTCGTGCCGTGGGGCAGGGCAACCTTGACATGGCGAAGGGCACGAACTCCTTCTGTGCCCGTGGCAACTCATCGGAAAGACGGGATCGCGGGCGGCGCTGGGCGTCGAGGGGCTTCGGCGATGAGCCACAACCTCGTGCGGCTCGCGGACGGCCGCACGGTGCTCCACGTGATCAACCACGAGTACAGCGCAGGTGTGGTGGAGCAGGAGGGGGTGACGGCGAGCTTCCCCGTGGACGCGAGCCCGACGCAGGTCACTGTCGCGTCGATCGACTTCGAGGAAGATCGCGTGGTGCCGTTCTCGTACGAGGACGGCGTGGTCACGGCCGTGGTCGGGGCGCTGCCGGCCTCCATCGCGATCGTCGCGGAGTGAGCCGGGCAGCGCCGCGGGCTCAGCTGTCCACCCGGGACGCCTGGGGGGTCGTTACTGGCCTGTGACGTAGAAGACGCCCCGCAGATCCTCGGTCGCGGAGATGGCGCCCGGCTCGCCGCCCGGGGAGCGCCAGGACGTCACGCGGAACTGATAGTACATGCCCGGATCGAGGGGACCGCCGTACTCGACCGAGACCTCGTCGACGCCGCTCGATCCCGGGATGCTCGGCCCAGCGCACGTCGGGTCGTCCCCGAGGCACCACACGAGGTCGCCATAGGCGTTGTAGACGACCACGGTATAGAAATCCTCGCTGGCGTCGTCTCCCCACCGGAGCGTGGGCGCGGCCGTCACCGGCTCGGGATCCGTCGCGCCCGGGCCGATCAACGGCAGCGACTCGGTGATCTTGAACGAGGTCGGCAGCGAGACGTCCTCGCCGGGGCTCGGCATCTCCACGGTGACGAGCTGCGTGCCGGCGATGTTCGGATCGGGATCACGGACGAGGCTGTCGTTCTCGAACGCGGCCAGCACCACGTATTTGCCCGCGGGGACGCCGGAGATGCTGAACTCACCGCTCACGTCGGGCGGCCCGCTGAGCGGCGTGCGCAGCCCTCGCGGCACCTCCCCGCGGACGAAGGCGTCGTTGAACGTGGACGCGACGACGACCACGACGCTGGTGGTCGAACCGCCAGGAGCGTCGACGATGTTGAGCGTGCCAGTCAGGGTGCCGAGGGCGGCGTCCGAGCGCGCCAGATCCACGCCCGTGACCGCCGTGTCACCGACCTCCGCGGCCTTCGGATCGAGCGCGAGCCCCGCCGCGTAGCCGCTCACCGAGTAGCCGCCGGCCGGCACGTTGAAGATCGTGTAGGCGCCACCGCGATCGGTCACCGCGCTGAACCCCTTGCCGCCCTCGTCCTCGGCCACGACGAGCACGCCGCCGGACCGCTCGTCCGCGAGCACCGAGCCCGAGATGCTCGGCAGCCCCCGCTGGTCCTCGGGCAGCGGGATCAGCGCGATATCCGTGAGCGCGGTCTCGATGCTCCACCCGTCGTCGCCCGACGTCGCCTCGCTGGAGGCGATCGGCAGGGCGGTGCGGAGCCCACCGGGGAAGGGCTGGTGGTCCTGCGCGCTTGCCCGCAGCGTGAAGATCACGTCCCCGATCGGCGCGCCGTTCTCCGTGCGGGGCACCGGCACCTCGAGCACGTAATTCCCTGCGGCGTCGGTGGTCGTCACGTCCGTGATCGCGGTCGCCTGATCGTCGAGCGCGAGCACGAGCGCGCCCTCGATGCCCGCGGTGCTCTCGGAGTCGAAGACGTTCCCTCTCGCCAGCACGGGTGGATAACACGCATGGCCGCCTGCGACGAGCTCGGCGCAGGTGAGCCCGCCCGCGCACAGCGGGGCCTCCGGATCGCACGCGCCGCCTTCGGCGATGCCACAGATTCCCCCGCCGTCTCGCCTCTTGCCGCAGACCGCGTCGTCGAGGCAGAGATCGGGGCCCGCTGGATCGCACGCGCCGCCAGGCGGGGTCTGGCAGGTTCCGTCAGCGCCGCACGTCGTGCCTTCTGCGCAGAAGTCCTTCGCGTCCCCGGCGCAGGGGCCGCCGAGCGGAACTCGGCATGTGCCGTCGTCGCCGCAGACGGCATCGCCCAGGCAATAGTCGGTGCCGCCCGCATCGCAGCCGGCGCCGGGCGGCGCATAACAGATGTGGTCCTCGCCGCCCTCGGCGCACACGAGGCCGTTCGGGCAGCCGTCATCCGGAGCACATTCATCGCCGACCTTCTCCGGGTCAGGCCCGCAGCCCAGCGCGACGAGCGGGAGAGCGATGGCGGCGGCCTGTGCAGCCAGACGAGCGTACTCGACAACTTTCATTGAAGTGTCCTCCCTCTTGTAAGTTGAAATGCGACGCGGTCGCCAGCGCGGCTCAGCGCTCACTCGCCCGGGCAATCTGGATGACATGAGGCGATTGCCACTCTCGCACTGGGTCAACGCGCCGGCCAGCACATGCCCCCTGTAGTGCCCGGGCGATCCGTGGACGGCTCAGCTTTTATATTGTCCGAGGAAGTGCCACTTTCCGGGCCAACGACCACGCAGGCCGACACGCGCGCTCTCGCGACGCGAGACGTGCGTCCGGCGGCGCGCCATTCCACACAGCAGCGCTATTGCGCGAGCGGCGGCGCGTGCTCGTCCGTGCGGGTGGCACCGGAGCGCGGCTCGACCGACATCTCGCCGGTGAGCACCGTCAGCGCGACCTTGATGGCGATCGTGAGCACCATGAACCCGACGGCCCAGATGCCTGCCGTGATCTTCCACTCGGCCATCGACGGCACGTACTCGACGAGCTCGTGCAGGGTGCTCGGCACGAAGCCCGGGATGATGAGGCCCATGCCCTTCTCGATCCAGACGCCGGCGAAGGCGGCGACGCAGGCCGCGTTGAGGTAGGCGCGGCTCCCGCGGCTCGCCGGCAGGTGCAGGAGCGCCGCGGAGGCCACGTTCAGCGCGACGGCCGACCAGATCCACGGCACGAGCGCGCTCTTGCCGTGAAGGCCGAAGAACAGGTAGGTCACCGCGGCGCCGTGCGTGCCCCCGGTGTAGAGCGACGTGAAGAGCTCCGAGCCGAGCATGAACAGGTTGAGCAGGACGGTCACGCGGAGCACGGAGGTGAGCGTGCGGATCGGCCCGTCGCCCACGCGAAACCGGGTCAGCCGGGCGACGAGCTGGAGCAGCAGGATCACGAAGGCCGGACCCGTGATGAAGGCAGAGGCGATGAAGCGGGGGGCGAGCAGCGCCGAGTTCCAGAAGGGGCGGCCGCCGAGGCCCGAGTAGAGGAACGCCGTCACCGTGTGGATCGACACCGCCCAGCCGATGGACAGGAACACGAACGGCAGATACCACTTCCTGTCCGGCTTCCTGCCCAGGTACCTCGTGTAGATGAGGTAGCCCGAGATGTGCAGGTTGATGAACAGGTAGCCGTTCAGGACGATGACGTCCCAGGTCAGCATCGAGATCGGCCAGTTGAACCGCCCGAGCCCGGGCAAGATGTGCCAGAACCTGTCCGGGCGCCCCATGTCGGCCACGATGAACAGGAGGCACACGACGATGGCGGCGATCGCGAGCAGCTCGCCGAGGATCACGACGTCGTGCATCTCGTGGTCGTCGTAGAGGTACGCCGGGATCACCATCATCACGGCGCCCGCCGCGAGCCCCACGCCGAAGGTGAAGTTCGCGATGTAAAGGCCCCACGAGACGTGGTCGCTCATGCCGGTGACCCGCATGCCTTCGGCGAGCTGGTGGGCCCAGGCGTTCGCGCCGACGAGGGCGATCGCCGAGAGCACGGTCATCCAGAGATAGAAGCGCCACGAGCCCTCGAAGCTCTGGCCGATGACCCGGCGCAGGAAGCGCGGGTAGGTGATGGCGTGCGTGTCCTTGCCCATCGTGGCTCCGCTCGCTCAGACGTCGAAGAAGTAGAAGAAGCGCGGCCGCGTGCCGAGCTCCTCCTTGAGGATGAAGATCCGCTTGTTCTCGAGCACCCAGCGGATCTCGCTCTTCGGATCCAGGAGGTTGCCGAAGACGCGCGCGCCCGTGGGGCAGGCCTCGAGGCAGGCCGGCATCCGGCCCTCGCGGGTCCGATGCAGGCAGAAGGTGCATTTCTCCACGACGCCCTGGGGCCGGATGCGATTCGACAGGTAGCCCTGGTCCGGGTTGATCTCGTCCGCGGGCACCTCGGGCTTCGTCCAGTTGAAGCGCCGCGCGTGGTAGGGGCAGGCGGCCTCGCAGTAGCGGCAGCCGATGCACCAGTTGTAATCGACGGCGACGATGCCGTCGGGCTCCTTCCAGGTCGCCTGGACGGGGCAGACCTTCACGCAAGGCGCGTTGTCGCACTGCTGGCACTGCACCGGCAGGTAGTACTTGCCCTTCGCGGGCACGGCGTGCTCGTACGTCGCGTCGCCCTTCTCCATGTCGAAGCTGCCCTGATCCATCTCGAGCACGCGAATGTAGGAGTTGTTCGTGCGCCGATCGTGGTTGTTCTCCACGTGGCACGCCTCCACGCACTTGCGGCAGCCGATGCACACGCTCAGGCTGAGCGCGTAGCCGAACTGCACCCCTTCCTGCGGGCGGACGTCGCGGATCGTGACCTCGCGGCCGTACTCCTCGCGCGTCTCTCGCTCGAGGCGGTCGATGACCTCGGCGAGCTCTTCCCTCGTGAGCTCCTTGTAATGGCGCTGCAGGAACTGATCGAGCGAGAGGTCCTTGCTCCACGCGCGGAGCGGCTCCATCGCGTGGGCGAACGCGGAGGCGCCGAGCGTGGCTCCGAGCACCTTGAGCGCGACGCGCCTGGATGTCTGGGTCATCGGTGGGCTCCTTCTCCTGCGCCGCGCGCCTCCACGAAGCGGTCGCGCGGGGGCAGGACGGGCATCGACGGCTGGAACGCCGGCACGTGCGGATCGTGGCAGTCGACGCAGTGGTTGCGCACCCGCGCGCCGCCCGCGTAACTGCCGTTCATCCCGCCATGAGCCCCGTTCGCGTAGTCGCGGAGCTGGGGGCCGTGGCACTGGGCGCAGAGCTGCATGGCGTCGCGCATCGGGAGGAGCGCGCCATCGGCCTTGCGCAGCGTGTCCTGCTCGCCGATCACGTGGCACGAGGCGCAGCTCAGCCCGCCGTGCTCGAACCTCAGCCCGACGTGGAACTCGTCGAGCTCCGCCGTCGAGGTCGGCAGCGCGTCGGGCCTGCGGAGCGAGTGGCACGTCACGCACGCCGCGCGGATCGGCCGGCCCAGCGAGTCCCGCTTGTCCGTGGCGACACCGGAGAGCTTGTCAGGGCGGTGGATGCTCGCGGAGGCGATCGGCGTCGTGTCGAGCGCGGGGCGCAGCCCGAGCGGCTGGTCGCGACCCTGGCAGCCCGTCGCGTGCGCCACGCACAGGAGCCCCAGGAGCGCGGCGGCCCCGGGAAGATGAAGAGAGGAGTGCACGGCTCGATTCACATCGCACGCCACGTGCCATCGCGCGCGTCCGGGGCGGCGCCGCGTCCCGCGGCTCGGCGCGGTGCAGGGAGCGCGTCCGGACGCACCGTTTGCGCTGCCCCGCGGTCCGCGCGCGCCAGGGATCCCCGGTGAGGCGCAGGGCGCAGGCGCGATGGACGGGCGTCCCGGCGGCGATCTCGCGTGGCGTGGACCTTGCGATGTCGTGAGCCGACGCTCGACCCGCTCGATCACATCCACCCGATCAACCCCAGACAGGCGTTCCGATGCCCCTCAGTGCTCTTGTCATCACGCTTTCCGATGAGCCCAGCGCGCGAGCGCGGGCGTGTCGCTCGCTCGCCGCGGAGGCGGCGCTCTCGCTCGGTCCGCCGTGTGGTTCGAGGCTGCCCGCGATCGCCGAGACAGCGACCCTGCTCGCGGGGGAAGAGCTCGTGGAGCGGATGCTCTGCACCGACGGGGTGGACTTCGTCGATGTGGTCTCGGTCGACTTCTCGGATCTGGAGCCATGATGGATCGCCGCGAGTTTCTGAGGTGCTCCGCGATGGGCGCGGCGACCGTGGCCGCCAGTCGGCTCGCGCTGGGCAAGGACGGCGTCGCCGCCGCCCAGGCGGCGCCCGGGGCGGGCACCGCCTCCGATGTGGTCTGGAACAAGGCGCCGTGCAGGTTCTGCGGCACCGGCTGCCACGTGCAGGTGGGCGTGAGAGGGGGCCGCGTGGTCGCGGTCGCGGGCGACCAGAGCGCGGACGTCAACAAGGGCCTGCTCTGCGTGAAGGGGTATCACGTCGGCCTCGCCCTCTACGGTAGAGATCGGCTCACGAAGCCGCTGCTCCGCAGGAACGGCAAGCTCGAGCCCATCGGCTGGGATGAGGCCATCGCGATCGTCGCGCGGCGCGCGATGCAGAACCCGGCGGGGTTCGCGCTCTACGGCAGCGGCCAGTGGACGATCCCCGAGGGGTACGCGGCGAACAAGCTCGTGAAGGCGGGGCTCGGGAACAACCAGATCGACCCGAACGCGCGCCTCTGCATGTCGTCTGCGGTGACAGGCTTCCTCTCCACCTACGGCGTGGACGAGCCGGCCGGCTGCTACGAGGATCTCGACAGGTGCGATGTGCTCCTCATGTGGGGGAACAACCCGGCCGAGATGCACCCCGTGCTCTTCTCGCGCGTCGTCGACCGGCGGTCGAGGGGCGAGCAGGTGCTGCTCATCGATCTCACGACGCGGCGCACCCGCACCTCGGCCTTCTGCCAGCACACGCTCTATTTCAAGCCGAACACCGATCTCGCGATCGCGAACGGCATCGCCCACCTGCTCGTCGAGCGCGGGACGTTCGACCGGGCGTTCGTCGACAGGTTCTGCAACTTCCGGAAGCGGACCGAGCCCCCGACCCTCGAGGGGCAGCCGACGAGCTTCGAGGAGTACAAGACGGAGCTCGCCGAATACACGCCGGAGCGGGTGGAGGCGATCTCGGGCGTCGCCGCGAAGGACATCCGGATGCTGGCGGATCTCTTCGGGCGCCGCGATCTGCGGATCACGAGCCTCTGGTGCATGGGGATGAACCAGCACACCCGCGGCACCGCGATCAACGATCTGGTGCACGGCGTGCACCTGCTCAGCGGCCATTTCGGCAAGCCCGGCGACGCCCCGACCAGCCTGACGGGCCAGCCGTCGGCCTGCGGCACGGTGCGCGAGGTCGGCACGCTCGCCCACGGGCTCCCCGGCGGCCTCGTCGTCACGAACGCAGAGCACCGGAAAGAGGCCGAGCACCTCTGGAACCTGCCCGAGGGGCGGATCAACCCGAAGCCCGGCTACCACACGGTCGACCTCTGGAAGCGCTTCTCGACCCCGAAGGAGCAGGGGGGCGACATCGACACCATCTGGGTGATGGTGACCAATCCAGGCCAGTCGTTGCCGAACACGAACGAGCTCTTCGACGCGAGCCGCAAGATCCCGGGCAAGTTCCTGATCGTGTCCGACGTCTACCCGACGGCCACGGTGCGCGCCGCGGACCTCGTCCTGCCCTCGGCCATGTGGGTCGAGAAGAACGGGATGTTCGGCAACTCCGAGCGCCGCACGCAGCAGTGGTTCAAGATGGTCGAGCCGCCCGGCGAGGCGCGGGACGATGCATGGCAGATCATCGCCGTGGCGCGCAAGCTCCACGACATGGGCTTCGCCGGCATGAAGGACAAGGACGGCCGTTTCCTGTTCGACATCCGGAAGGGCGGCAAGGAGGTGCCGGTCTGGGACTACAAGCATTACCACGACGTCAACGTCGACGAGCAGCTCTTCGAGGAGTACCGCGAGTTCAGCCGGTTCAAGCACAAGGACCTGGCGCCGTACCGCGAGTACGTCAAGGCGCGGGGCCTGCGCTGGCCCGTCGTCGAGCAGCCTGACGGCTCGTGGCGGGAGACGCGGTTCCGCTTCGCGAGGTTCGACGACCCTTATGCCACGAAGGACGAGATCCAGTTTTACCACTCGGTGACCAAGGACGACCGGGCGCTCATCTGGTTTCACCCCTACGAGCCGCCGCCCGAGTCGCCCGACGCGGAGTATCCCTTCTGGCTGTGCACGGGCCGCGTCCTCGAGCACTGGCACACGGGGTCGCTCACCATGAGGATACCCCAGCTACAGCGGGCGATGCCGCAGTCGTACCTGGAGATGAGCCGCGAGGACGCGCGGAGGCTCGGCGTCGGCGACGGCGAGGTCGTGATCCTGGAGAGCCGGCGCGGCGCGCTCGAGCTGCCTGTCTGGATCGAGGGCCGGGGCGCGCCGCCGCCTGGCACGGTGTTCGTGCCGTTCTTCGATGAGACCGTGATGGTGAACCGCGCGACGCTCGAGGCGCACGATCCGCTCTCGAAGCAGCCGGACTACAAGAAGTGCGCGGTCAGGATCCGCCGCAAGCCGCAGGGCAAGCGGGGAGAGGCGCGATGAAGGACGCCCGCGGCCTGCACGTCGGCCTCGCCGCGATCATCGCTGTCGCGGCGGCGGGCTACTTCTCGGGGATCCGCGGCACGGAGCAGGGGGTCGCTGAGCTGCGCGGCGATCCCGCTCCGCCCTCGGCGAGCGTCGAGGCGCGCAGCTACGCCGACATGCGCGAGCGCGCGCACGGCCCGAACGCCGGCATGTACGAGGGCGCATTCGCCCGGCTCGAGGCGGCGGACGCCGATCTCTACGCGCCTGTCGAGCAGTCGGAGGCCGATCGAGAGGCGGCGCTCGAGCGGCGCGCTTCCCGCCGCGCCTACGACGGCGCGCCGCCCACGATCCCGCATCGCATCGAGCAGCTCGGCGCGCCGGATTGCCTTTCGTGCCACGAGCGCGGGCTGCGCGTCGCGAATCTCACCGCGCCCAGGATGAGCCACCGTCGCTACGAGAGCTGCACGCAGTGCCATGTCGTCAGCGCCGACCCGAGGCCGCTCGCGGAGACGCCGCCTCCGCCCGACAACACCTTTGCTGGCATGCCGTCGCCGCGGCGAGGCGCCCGCGCCTACGAGGGCGCGCCGCCCACGATCCCGCACCCGACGCTGATGCGCTCGGAGTGCGCGAGCTGCCATGGCGTCCATGGCGCCCTGGGAATTCGCTCGACCCACCCTTACCGGCAGAGCTGCACCCAGTGCCACGCGCCTTCGGCCGAGCTCGATCAGCGCGCGCCCCGGCCCCTTTCGGCGTGGCCGCCGCCGAGCACGGGAGCGGACAGGCCATGAAGCTCCCCTCCACGGATGAGACGGATGTCGGTCCCGAGATCCCGCTGCCGCCCTTGCAGGAGGCCGTACTCGACGAGACGACCCTCGATCAGCTCTTCTTCGACCTCGCCGAGGCCGCGGAGCTCGTCTCGGTGTCGCTCAAGGCCGGTGCGACTGCACGCGCGGGGGATCTCCAGCGGGCCGGCAGCGCGGGCGGCGAGCTCGCCTTCGCCCGCCGCGCGCTCGGCGACGGGACCGCGCTCGGGGTGCAGATCCGTTATCGCTTCGCGGGCTCGGAGTGGTGGGACACGCTGCTCCGGGTGCCCTCCGGCGTGCGCCTCGTGCGCGTCCGGATCGAGGACGCCCTCGGATAGCGCGCCGCGCACGGGTGGCGCCGTCATTCGATGACCAGAGAGCGACTCAGAGGCCGACGGTGGCCCGGAAGAGCTGGCCGTGTCCCTCGATGGCGTAGCTCCCCGACGAGAACGGGACGAAGATCGAGCCACCCTGGCGGAGCTCGCGGGCAGCGCCGCGCGCGTCGACCAGCGAGGCCTGTCCCCGGGTGCAGAGGACGATCTCGGGGCCTCGGCGGTCATCGGCCCTCCAGGGGGCCGCGGCGTCGAGGTCGATGCGGGAGAGCCGGAACTCCGGCGCTGGGGTGTCATAAAAGGACTCCACGCCCACCTGGCGCGGGACGACGGGCTCGACACGCCACGGCGCGAAATCGAGGACGCGAACGAGCTCGTCGACGTTGACGCGCTTCGGCGTGAGCCCGCCGCGCAGCACGTTGTCGGAGCTCGCCATGATCTCGATCCCGACCCCTTGCACATAGGCGTGCAGACGGCGCGGCGGCAGGTACAGCGCCTCGCCCGGCTCGAGGTGCACGTCGTTGAGCAGGAGCGCGATCACGACGCCGACGTCGCCCGGGTAGAGCTCGTGCAGGCGGAGCGCCCAGCCAGCGGCCCGCGCGAGCCATCCGCCCGCCTGGGCGCGTGCGCGGCACGCCTCGACCACCGAGGACACGAGCTCTCGCCGGGCGGCCGGCTCGAGCGCGAGCAGGCCCTGGACGAGCCGCGCGACCGCGGCCGCGTCGATCGCGTCGGCGCCGCGCGGGACGAGCGCGTCCCCTGGGCCTCCGGCGAGGAGCTCGAAGACCTCGGGCAGCGCGGTGGCCGGCCGGAAACCGCAGAGGGCGTCGAACGGGGTGAGCGCGCAGATGAGCTCGGGTTTGTGGTGCGGGTCGCGGTAGGTGCGCTCGGGGGCGTCGACCGGGACGCCGGCGGCGTTCTCCGCGTCGAACCCGCGCCGCGCCTGCGCTTCGTCCGGGTGTGCCTGCAGCGACAGCGGCTGGTCGGCCGCGAGCACCTTGAGCAGAAAGGGGAGCCGAGCGCCGAAGCGTTCGCGCGTCGGTCCGCCGAGGAAAGCGTCGGCGTGCTTGGAGATCGCGTCGATCAGGCGCTCTCGGCCCCCGTCGAGCTCGATGCACGAGGAGGCCGCCGGGTGGGCTCCCATCCAGAGCTCGGCCTGCGGTTTGTCGGAGGGGCGCTGTCCGAGCAGCGTCGCGATGGCGTCCCGGGAGCCCCAGGCGTACTCCTGAACACGGTTCTCGAGCGAAAACATTGGGATAGCGCGCTCCTGCAAGGCGCCACCCTACCTCATGGCACTGGAGAAATCAGCTCTTGAGCTGGCTGTGCGCAGGCGCCGTTCCGTCTTTACGAGGTCGTGCGAGCGCTCTACGCTCGCCGGATGACGATGCGCCAGGACGACGCGAGGTTCACGCCCATCCTCGCGAGGCTGCGCGACGCCGCGCTGGCCTATCCCGAGGCCGTGGAGGAGTTCCCCTGGGGCGACCGTGTCGCCAAGGTGCGCGGGAAGATCTTCGTCTTCCTCAACACCCACGAAGGGAAGCTCCATGTCACGGCCAAGCTCCCGCAATCGGGCGAGGCCGCGCTCATGCTGCCGTTCGCGGAGCCCACGGGGTACAACCTCGGCAAGAGCGGCTGGGTGACTGCGCGCTTCGGCCCGAGGGATCGCGTGCCCGAGGCGATGCTGCTCGAGTGGATCGAGGAGAGCTATCGCGCGGTGGCGCCGAAGCGGGCTTTGCAGTCGCTGGGTGGCGCGGCGCCGACGCCGGGGAGGGCAGGGAAGCCAATGAAGTCGGGCGCTCCAGCAGCGCGTGCGGCGGCGAGCCCGCGAGAGGCGCAGACGACGGCCGCTGCGGCGGAGAAGGCTGCGGCGGCGAAGGAGACTCCCGCCAAGAAGGCAGCGGCGAAGAACGGGTCTCCCGTCAAGAAGATGGCAGCGGCGAAGAACGGGACCCCCGTCAAGAAGGTGGCAGCGGCGAAGGGAACCCCGGAGAAGAAGGCGGCGGCGAAGAAGGGGTCTCCCGCCAAGAAGGCTGCAGCGAAGAAGGGGTCTCCCGCCAAGAAGGCTGCAGCGAAGAAGGGGTCTCCCGCAAAGAGGGCTGCGGCGAAGGAGAGCCGGCGAAGTCCATAACGCTTGTGAACGAGGCGGCGCCAGCGGACGCGGCCAGCGCGCCCGGCCGGTGAGGCTGAGTGCGTTCGTCGCCGCCGCCGCGCGTCGAGACGGACTCTACACGCCGACGGAGGAACATCGATGCGCCACCGCGAGCCATCCAGGGATGCGTCGTCCGAGCCGCAACCGCGACCCGCCTGGCGTCGTTCGTCCCCAACACGCTGGCGCCGGCTCCGGTTCGTCGTGCTCGCCGTCGCCGTGCTCTACCTCCTCGCGGTCGCGTCGATATGGCTCGCCCTGCCCATCGTGGGCGACCGGTGGTGGCCAGGGACGCTCTTTCTCTTCGGACCGCGCCAGATCGTCGCCCTCCCTCTCCTCGTGATCGTGCCCGCCGGGCTCCTCGTGCAGCGCCGCGCTCTCCTCCCGGCGGCGCTGGCATCCGCGATCGTGGCCGGGCCGATCCTCGGTTTCACGCTCTCGCTCCGAGCTCTCGGCGAAGGGGGCGAGGGCGCCGATCTGCGCGTCGCCTCCTTCAACACGGGGAGCCGCGCCATGAACATCGATCGACTCAAGGGCTTCGTGGCCGAGACCCGGCCCGACGTGCTCGCGCTGCAGGAGTGCTCGGCGTCGGAGCCGGAGCTGAACGCAGCATTTCCAGGATGGTCCGTCCACGTCGATACCGGGATGTGCCTCGTGAGCCGGCACCCTCTCCTCAAGGCCGAGTCCAGGGATCGCCGCGACGTCTGGGATAAAGGCGGCCACGGCGCGATCCTCCGCTACGAGATCGCGCTGCCGGACGCGCTACGGCCGAGCTCGGAGGAGCCGCGCGGGACCCGTGTCTTCAGCCTGCTCAACCTGCACCTGGAGACGCCCCGCGAGGCGATCGAGGCGCTGATCCACGGCCTGTGGAAGCAGGAAGCAGAGCACGACCGCGTCATCGCATTGCGTGCCTGGGAGTCCGAGCTCGCGCGGCAGTGGGTCGACGAGGCGCCCTATCCGGTCGTCGTCGCCGGCGACTTCAACATGCCGGTCGACAGCGCCATCTACCGGCGCTTCTGGGCAGGCTTCGAGAACGCGTTCTCGCGCGCCGGCCTGGGGTTCGGCGCGACGAAGCGCACGCGCTGGTTCGGCGTCCGCATCGACCACGTGCTCGCCGGGCCTGGCTGGACGACCGAGCGCGCATGGATCGGCCCGGATCTCGGCTCGGATCACCTCCCCATCGTCGCCGATCTGCGCTGGAGCGGCGCCCGGCGCGAAGGCCGGGCGGAGCGCTAGCGCGGCGTCGCCGCGAGAACGAGCGGGGGCAGTTCGAGCCGGCCCGTCATGCGCGCGCGGGGCGCGGGCCGCACAGCGGGCGCAGCGCCTCGCGCTCGGCCGTGGACAGCACCGTGATGGGGTACTTCGGATTGCCGCTCGCGCGATCGAAGAACGGATGCGGCCACGCCTTGCCGCGGAGCTTCCAGCCGAGCAGCTTCCGGGCCACGTGCGCGAGGAAGCGCACGCTCGGCCTCAGTGACCCGGGCGGCGGCTCGCCGATGGCGAACTTCCCCAGGATCGCGCCGCGCGGCGCGCCGAAGACCTCGTCGCACGGGCGCGCGCTCGGCGCTTGCTGGAACAGCTCGGTGACGATGCCGATGAACGGCAGTCGCGGCGTCAACGTATTGCCGAGCGGCGTCTTGCAGCAGCTCGCGTACCAGCGATAGAGGCCCTTGGGCGCCAGCCGCGCGGCGACGACGAACTCGTCGCCGCGGTCGAAGGAGACCGCCGAAGGAGCCACCTGCACGATGTCCGTGCCGCCCTGCTCATCGAGCAGGTCGGCGCGGCCGAGATGGTGCAAGAACGCCTGACAGTCGTCGCAGTAGCAGACGGCGCGGTTCACCGCGTCCGGCGATGCTCCGCGCAGCCATCCGTGGACCTTTCCGCATCGACACTGGAGCTCGACGTCTCTGGACATGGAGCTCGCATAACACGGCTCGACGCGCGACGCGCGCGCTTCGGGCCGTGCTGCGCGAACGCCGCGGCGAGGTCGGCTCCGCCGAGCACCAGGCCTGTGCCCGGCCGCGCTCACCCCGCGGGGTGTGTCTCGGCGTCCGCGCAGCAGCGGAAGCCGACCTCGTAGCCGTAGTCGTCTTCCTTGTGGAAGGTCGTCATCGGGCGGCACTGGCTCCGGATCGGACCCCACCATCCGCCCTTGAGCCCGCTGCGGTAAGGGGCCTTCTGATCGGTGCGCACCACCCACTCGTTGACGTTGCCGTTCAGGTCGAAGACGCCCGCCCACGACGCGCACTCCGCGCGCCCGCCGGACGGCTCGCGGCCGTCCAGGCGCGCGAGCTCGGCGGCGCATCGCGCGTTCTGCTGGCACGCTGCGTAGTGGAGCAGCCGCTGCGAGTGGTCTGGAAAGCGGTAGTCTCGGTCCTGATTGCACGTCTCGGCATTCCGCTCGTAGCCGTAGACGTAAGGCAGCGATTCGGGGCCCTCGCAGGCGAAATTGAACTCGGCCTCGGTGCAGAGCCGCTTGCCCTCGGCCGCGCAGAGCCCGGCGGCTTGCTCCCACGAGGTCAGCGTGCGCGGCAGCGCGCCCGGGACGTTCGGGTACTCGTACCGGTCCATGCAGAACGAGAGGTGCTCGGTCTTCTCGGCGACGCACCGCGACGGCTCGCGGAATCGCAAGCATCGGGCGGCAACCCCCGGCTCGCCGTGGCGCTTTGTCCATTCGGGATGGTACTCGAGGCATTCCTGCACCACGGCGCTGCAATACTCCCCCTCCACCCGCACCATCCCGTCGGGGCAGCCCTGGGTCGAGCCGGGCAGCGCGATCGGCACCTCGATCATCGCCGGCTGGTCCATCGGCTCGTCGTTCTCTGTGGCCGGAGGCTCGACCGGCAGCGGGTCGGTCAGCTCCGCCTCCGTTGCCGGCGTCTCGACCGGCAGCGGGTCGGACAGCTCCGACGACTGCTCGGGATTCTCGACGTGCCGGGCGTCGCCTCCACCTCCGCCCCCGCTCCCGCCAATGTCCGAGGGACCAGTGCAGCTCAAGGTCGCAACGCCAAGCAGTGTCAGTACCGTGAAACCCGGGATACGCACGTTGACCTCTTCCCACGTTTGGCTACATCAGCCTACAGGCGTGGGCCAAAATTGATGCTGACCCGGGCTCGCCTCGATTTCTCGCGAGCGTCGGGAGCCATCCGGAGGCATTGCAAAATCTCGGCCTGCCTCCGCACCCCGGAAAACCGGGCTACGGGGCTGTTGGCCGTGGCTTTGTCCCGTGGCGTGGCCGCCCGGTGGTCCAGGATGGCCGGCCAGCGCGGCCACCCCGGGCACATCGGCCAGCGCGCGAACTGCGCGCCCTGCGCCTTTTGCGCAGCTGGCTGGCCGCCGGCCGCCGTGGGCGCTCCGCGGGAGTCCGTTTGAACGCGATGTTATGGTGAATTACACGAGGCAATGAGTCGCCCATCGCGGGCGTCGAGGCCAGAGCCGCCGCTGCTACACGGGGTTCCCCTCGTCGTCCCACGTGGAGAAGCCGTGCGCGTCCGGATGATGGGTCTTCACCACGCAGAAGCGCTGGCCGGTCGGCGCCTCGAGCACCCACCACGTCGAGGCCTGCGTGATCCGCTTGGCGCCGAGCCGCTCGAGGCGGCGCACCTCGGCTTCGACGTTGTCGGTCTCGATGTCGAGGTGAACGCGGCTCCCGTGCTTCACGCTCTGCACTTCGACCGAAAGATCGCGCGCAGACGCGTCGAGGCGGACGTAGGCCTCGCCATCCTGGCCGCGCGATCGCATGCCCAGCGCCGCGCTCCAGAAGCGGGCGGCGCCATCGAGATCGTCGGTTCGGCAGTCGATGATGAACCCAGCCAGGCGACTCTTGTGCATGCGCTCTGTTAGCACGGCTACCACGGTGCGGCGGCGACGCGATGCGCCCAGGTGAGATTGCTGCCCACGCACCAGTCGATGGGGTGCGTCGCCGTGATCAGAGGTCCAGCGTCGGCTCCTGGAGCATCAGGCTCACGTCCGCCACGCCGGGCAACGCCTGCAGGCTCGTCACGAGGCCGGCCCGCATGTCGGGGTGGCGAACGCGGATCTGGTAGGCGTGCTCCATGACCGTGCCCTGCGCCGCCTCGCGCAGGGTCACGAGCGAGAAGGTGCCGCAGTGCTCGCGGAGGATGCCGGTGATCGGGCCGGCGATCTCCGCGCCGGCCTGGCCGGCCGGCGCCACGAACCGGAGCAGCCCGTCCGGCTGCCGGCGCGACCCGTAGCCGGTGACGTGGAGCAAGAGCGTCGCGACGCCGAACATCGCCGCCCCCGCGATCGCCGCGCCGTAGGCCCGCGCGCCGCTCGCCATGCCGATGGTGAGCGACGCGAAGACGAACACGACGTCGCGCGGGTCGCGCATCGTGGTGCGGAACCGGATCGCGGAGACGCCCCCCGCGATCCCGATGCCGGCCGCGATGTTGTTGCCGACGGCGAGCATGAGCGTGCACGTGATGATGCTGCCCAGCGCCATGCTCTGGACGACCGTCCGGGAGTACGAGAGGCCGCGGAACGTGAGCATGTAGACGCCGGCGATGCCCTGCGTGAGCCCGAAGGCGACGAGCAGGGCGACGAGCGCGTCGCGCCACTCGACGGCCTCGCCGTGCGAGAGCGCCGTCAGCCAGTCCATCATTGCCACCCTGCGACCCGGGCCGCCCGCGCCTCCGGGAGCGTCAGCTGCGCGGTGACGCCGTAGCAGTACTTGGAGAACGAGTGCCGGACGAGGTCGAGGCGCCGCACGAGCGCCACCATCCACGCAGGCGGCCTGCGCTCGAACTTGAGCTCGAGGACGCAGACGGGCTCCGGCGTCTGCGTCTGGACGGGGTGGTCGACCGGGCGCCACCCCCCCTCGGAGGCGTCGAGATCCATCGTTTCCCTGCGCTGACAGACGATCTTCCGGTCAAACGTCAGGCGCGCGTAGCTGTCGAGGGTGCTCTCGTACGCCTCGCGCTCATAGTCGACCAGGAGCGTCGGCCTGAGGTCGTGGCGGTGGAGCGCGCCGATGAACTTCTCCGCGCCCTTCCGCGCGCCCGGCGAGAGCCGATCGAGCGAGGGGGGGCGGCCGGGCGCGAGCAGATCGCGCCACTCGCTCGCTGGCACCGCCGCGCGCGACTTGATGATCACATCCTGGACGCGCCGCTTCACCTCCAGGAAGGCCGGGCTGGTCTTCCCGGGATAGGTGCGCACCCGCAGCTTGAAGCGGTCGCGCTGCTCGCGGGCGTTGGCCCAGTAGAGGTCGAACCCGCGGGTGTCGAGGTAGAGCGACCGGATGCGGTACACGCCGCCCGGGCCGGCGTACCGGTCCAACCGGCCGATCGCGCACGCGGTGGCCCGGATCGCCGGGACCAGACGCTCCGGTACCAGGTATTTGAACTCGTATCGTTCGATGACGTCCAGGACTCTCGCCTCCTCGGTCGTCAAGGGCAAGCGCGCCGCGCTGCTGCGCGTCGCAAAGTTGTTACGGTAACCGCGCAATAATGACACAAATTTCGCCGGCGTCCGCAAGCGGAATCCATGGCCGCCTCCCGAGATCTTTGCGCTTCCCCTGCAACCTGCGCGTGCAATCTGCGCGCCTGCGGCAGCGCTGCGGGGGAGCGCCCGGGCGCGGCTCGGGGCCCGCGCGGGCGCTGCTCCTTGCCGTGGGCTGACAGGGGCTCGGGGTCGGCGCCGGCGGGGCGGGCCTTCGGCTGCCGGGGTGACGCGGGCCGGCGCGCTCCCCGGCATCGGCCCGCGCGCGGGCGGAGGTCGCTGCCTGTTTGTGCCACGAGCGCCCAGCTCATGATCGCGTCGTCGCGAGTCGATGTCGTGAGCGGTCCCTCGCCGGCGGCGACGCCGGCGCGACGCACCACGCTCGCGCTCCTCGACGCGCGGTGTCGGCGCATGTGCCCCGCAGCCAGCGCGTCGATGTCGCTCTCGGCTCGGCTGGCGCGCTCGAGCGGCTCGGCTCGGCGGTATCGCCGTGACCGGCGCGAGCCGCGCCGCCTCTCGGCCGCGCAGCCCCTTCCGACCCCCGATTGACCCGATCGATCGATCTCGCGCGAAGTTGTTGAAGGCCGCCTGGATCCAGGCGAGATCGTCGAACGGTCCGCATGCGTCAGGTACCCGACCTCCTCGCCGTCCTCCAGCAGATCGTGCGGCGGGCCATGGCCGTCGTCCCGCACGCGCCGCGCGGGAGCCTGCTGCTCCGCGAGGGCGACCGCTTCGCGGCCCGAGCGCTCGTCGGGTTCGACGCGCCACATGGGGTCTCCTCGCGCGTTCCGGTCGGCGCGGTGGTCGAGGGGGGCGCGCTCGGCGCGGCGGCGCCCTCCGACGGCGCGCACGCGAGCCGCATCGTCGATGCGCGGGCGTGGTACCGGACGTACCTGCCTTTCGCGCTCGAGGCGGGCTGCGGCGTACCCGAAGGCGCCGGGGTGCTCGTCGCGCCCATCCAGCTGTGCGGCGAGCCGGCCGGCTACCTCGCGATCGAGCTGGCCACCATGGAGTCTCCGGACGAGGAGCGCCGCGCCACGATCGAGGCCCTCGCGGGCACGGCCGGAGATGCGCTGGAGCGGCACAGGCTCTATGACGACAAGGCGAGCGCGGCGCAGGAGATCCGCCTGTTCGAGCGGCTGCTCCACGCGGTGGGCACGACGCTCGAACTGCACGACCTCATCGAGACCATCGCTCACGGCATCAAGAGCGTGCAGCTCGATCCGAGCTGGGACACGGTGGAGATCTGGCTGCTCGATGAGGACCGCGTCGGGGACGGTCCCGGGCTCGCGCGGGGCGATCTCTGCGCCCGCGTCTACCGGGCTCCGGCGTCGGAGCCGACGACCTACTTCCAGAACATCCGCGCCGGCGCGGACAGCGCCGCGCGGCCCCTCGGCGTCTCCATCGACTGGCGGACCGGTCACGGCGGCGACGGCGACGGCTCCCAGCGCGCCCTGCTCGACGAGGCGATCGGCCGGCGCATGTCCGGCATCATCGTCGCGCCCACCGACCCCGAGAGCGCGGAGGAGGCGTTCCGGCGGGCGGCCGAGAGGGACATCCCGGTCGTCGTGATCGACACGCCTCCGATCCCGGGCAGCCGGGCGCCGCTCTACATCGGGACGGACAACGTGGCGTCGGGCAGGCTGGCGGCCGAGGTGATGAAGCGGCTGCTCCCGGGCGGCGGCGTCGTCGCGTCCCTGGGCGCCGTGGGGCTCGCGCTGAACGTCCGCGAGCGCGTCGATGGCTTCTGGGCGGCGGCGCTCGGGTCGAACCTCACGGTGCTGCCGACGATCCCGTGCGACTGGGATCAGGAGGCCGGGACGCGGCTCGCCACGGCGGCGCTGGAGGGGCGGCCCGACGTCGCGGGCGCCTTCGGCGCCGCGGCGGACAACGGGCCGTCCTGGGGCCGCGCGGCGCAAGCCCTTGGCAGGGCCGGAGATCTCAAGGTCGTCGGCTTCGATCTCGTCGCCCGCACGGTCGCCCTGCTCCGGCAGGGGGCGATCCACGCGACGATCGTCCAGCGCGAGGACGACATGGGCTTCCGCGCCATCGAGACGATCCACCGGATGATCACGCGCGGCGTCGGGCCGACCCTCGCCGAGCTGCCGCCTTCCCGTGTCCTCCACACCCGCGTCGATTGCGTCACCCTCGAGCAGACGCCGTGGTCCACGACGCTGAGCGATTACCTCTCTCTCGAGGCCGCCCGCCGGGCCGCGTCCGGGAACGGCGGCCGGAGCGCGCCCGCCGCCTCTGCGATCGAGGTCATGATGATCGGGCTCCCGCCGCCCTCGTGCTCCGTCGTCGAGGACCAGGTCGCGATCCCGATGCGCTCGCTCGTGCGCCGCGCGATCGTGTCGGGCCGGCCGGTCGTGATCGACCCCGCCGAGGGGGGCGCGGACGCGGCCCTGCCTGCCGCGCACGACGGCGCGCGCACGGCCATCGCCGTGCCGATGCGAGGCCGCGGCAACGTCCTCGGCGCCCTCGTCATGAGCAGCGCTCGCAGGGAGGCGTGCGGCGCGTGCGACGTGGCGTTCCTGGTCCGCGTCGCCGGCACGGTGGCGATCGGCGTCGAGAACGCCCGGCTGCTCCGCCGCGTCTCCGCGCGGAGCGAGGAGCTCGAGCGCGCCAACCTGCAGCAAGCGGCGATGCTCCAGACGATCCGCGAGCTCTCGAGCCCCGTGGTGCCCATCGCGGACGGCATCCTCGTGATGCCCGTCGTGGGCGTCATGGATGCCCAGCGCTCCAGCGACTTCATCGCGTCGATGCTCCGCGAGATCGACGCGAAGCGCGCGCACGTCGTGCTGATCGACGTCACCGGCATGGCGTTCGTCGACGCGACGGCGGCGTCCCGGCTCGTCGAGGCGGCGCAGGCGGCCGCGCTGCTCGGCGCCGAGGCGGTGCTGGTCGGCATCCGCCCGGAGGTCGCGCAGATGATGGTCCGGCAAGGCCTGGACGTCGGCTCGATGGTGACGCACGCCAACCTGGCGAGCGGCTTCCGCCATGCGCTCTCGAGGGTGCGCCGCCGCGAGGCGAAGCGACGTCGCTGAGCCGCGACACAGGAATCCCCCGATGCGGGGTTAGCGGACGTACCCCGTCGATGTCGCGCCTCGCGTGAACGACCCAAACAGAAAAGTCGAAGGCAACGTGTCCGAGCTTCGAGCACCTCAGGGTTGCGGGGCGTGTTCGAACCCACCTGCTCCAGGGAGCGGGGGCGACATGAGCTCATGATGTGGGGGTGCAGCGTGGCGTTTGATCCGCGGCGGCCCACCCTTTGGCGCCGCGGCCCGAGGTGACCTGACGGAGGGCCCCGTTGGAGATGGGCTCTCGGAGGTCGAGACGCCTCAGGGACATCGCGGAGCGACGGCTATTGCGAGCAGCGCTGAGGATCCGATTGGCATTGGCACTGATTTCTACGCTCGGTGTCATTCCATTCGCAATAGCCGCACACTGCGTGCCTTTGGCTCTTGCAGTACTGGTCGCACGCCGCGCCCCCGAGGAAGCCGAAGTCGCAGACGTGAGGGAAGTCAGACCAGGACACCGCCGTGGCGAGGTCCCCCTGCGGCGGGCGGCTGAGGGCGCTCTGGGCCGGCATAGCCTCTGACGGGTCTCCGTCCTGCGGTGTCTCGTGGTAAGATGAGCTGTCGACGACACAACCGGTGAGCGATCGCGCGCCAAGTGCGATGCATGTCCACAGCGCGGCATACCTGAAGATGATCTTGCTCGTCATTTTTCGGCCCTGTCCTCCCGTGATGCTTCGCTGATTCCGTGTTTCCACACGAACGCCGTCATCGCCTGCACGAGGTGCTTGCGCGGGCGTTGGCCGTGTCCATGCGGCGCCGTGGCCGCGAGAGGCAAGCGGGAGCGCCCTGATCGACGGCGGCGCGTTCGTGGGGGGTGGCCGGCGTCTGGCCCGGACGAGGGGAGGGTGGCGTCTCTGGTGAACTCGTGTCGTCTGAGTCGTCGCGCTCGGCGGACGCGCGGCGGCGGAGGCGCCCGTGGGATCCCGAGGGACTCAGGGATCAACGACGGTCAGGGAGATCGCGAGATGGAGAGCGTGAGGGCGCCGCCGTCCGAGCGGGGATCGACCCGCAGGCCGGCGCGATGAAGCAACTCGTCGACGAGCCTGGCGGCGAGGTCCTACCGGGCAGCGTGCTCTCCTGGAAGCTCACGGCCGTCGTCGGCCTCCTGCCCGCGGCGCGATCACCCGGGGCACGCCGTGGCGCACGCCGCGCCGCCGCAGTCGACGCCGGCCTCGTCGCCGTTCTTCACGCCGTCGGTGCAGGTGGGCTCCTCGCAGACGCCGCTCCAGCACACGCGGCTCAGGCAGTCTGCGCCGGTCTTGCAGCCCCCGCCCGGCGGGCAGCGCGGGCAATATTGCTTGCCGCAGTCGACGCCGGCCTCACGGCCGTTCTTCACGCCATCGCTGCACGTCGGGATCATGCAGCTTCCGTTCGTGCACACGCCGCTCTCACAGTCCGCGGCGGCCTCGCAGCGCTCGCCCGATGGGCAGGGACGGCATGAGCCGCCGCAGTCCAATCCCGTTTCGCGGAGCCCCTCATCTCGTGCGCCGTTCACGCAGTGCTCCGGCACGCACCAGACGCCATCACACGCGAGCCCGCCAGGGCACAGCACCGTCGGGCCTGTGGCCACGCACTGCACGCACGCGCCCTCATGGCATCGTCCGGCGCCCGAGGCGGGACATGCGACACCCTCCAACAGGAGATGTCGCGGCTCGTCGATGTCGCAGGCGTCGAGGGTGCACTGGTTGCCGTCGTCGTAGGGGTCGATGGCCGCCACGCTGACCACGCGGCCGTCGGCCGTGCACTCCTCGACCTTGCAATCGCCGCGGATCTGCGAGGCGATCGGGCCCCGCTCGATCTCCACGACGCACGCGCCGTCCACGCACCTTCCCACGCCGCACCGCGGGTCCGGCGGGCCCGCGCAGTCCGCGTCGCCCTCGCAGCCCCCCGGCGGGCCCGCGCAGTCCGCGTCGCCCTCGCAGCCCCCCGGCGGGCCCGCGCAGTCCGCGTCGCCCTCGCAGCCCCCCGGCGGAACCGGCACCCCCGAGCACTCCTCCGTGCCCTCGGCGCACTCGTCGCAGGTCCGGCACTCCTCGAAGCAGTTCGGCCTGTCGTCGCCGCGCGCGCAGCAGACGACCTTCCCCGGCTCGCCACACTCGCAGTGCTCATCGACGCAGATCGTGCCCGGCACGTTCTGCTGGTCCGACTGGCAGTGGTCCGTGGTCGCGCACCGTCCGCCCACGTAGGGCCCATCGCCGCACGCAAAGAAGGTCACCGAGGTGATGAGAATGAGCAGAGCAGCAGCACAACGCGCGATGGGTCTACCCATGCGTCCAGTCCTCCGGCACGAGGCTGTGGCGCCGGCACCCAGGCGGCCCCAATCCGCCGGGGTGTCGTTTGCCAGGTGGTCTCGGGGCGCAGTATGCCGCGGTCAGGCGGCCGCCGTCACGCAAGTTTTCGCAAGATCGCGCAGCGTGCGGAGCGGCCTTCGGTCAGAGCAGTGGCAAGGTCGAAGCGCACATCAAAACGTGCTCGTCAACGTAAGCCCCTTGGTCGACACCGTCATCTCTGCCGGTCCGCGCGGATAGAACGTGTAGCCGAGCGTGGCGGCCAGGACGGCCCCTCCCGCGATGAGGCCGGCGAGGCCCACGCCCCGGTAGGCGATCGCGTCGTCGTAGGCCGACGCCGACTGCTGGCAAATCGGCCGGGTCAGCCGGAAGCAACGGTTCGGCCCTGCGGAGAGCGCGGCGGTGTCGCCCGCGTCGTCCTTCTTCTCCGCGCCGACGAGCATCACGCCGCCGATCGCCGCCAGGGTGGCGGAGAGCCCGAAGCCGCCGGCGACGAGCTCCGGCCGCGGCCCGGGCCGGGGAGGCGGGGGGGCGAGCGGGACGAGGGGGGAGGCGCGGGGGCCGGGGGGCGGCGCCGGCGCGCCCGCGGGCGCGGCCGGGAGGCCTGGGAGCGGCGCAGGGACGCCGGCGGGTTGGGCAGCGAACGTGAGCACGACCTCCCGCGCCTCGCCGCGCGGCACGTCGATCTCGGCCGTCGCGACGTTGCCGTCCAGCACGGCGCGCACCACGTGGTGACCGGGAGCGACGGGGATGGGCTTGTCGCCCTCGAGCTCGGCGGGCGCGCCGTCGATCGTGATCTTCGAGCCCGCGGGGGCGACCACGTGGAGCTCGCCGGCGAGCTGCCGCGCGCGGGCCAGGTCGCTGAGCCGCGACGCGACGAGCGCGCGCTCCGCGGGCGTCCTGGGCGCGCGCATGATCTCCTGGCAGAGCGACAGCCAGCGCACGGCGGCCGGCGCGTCGCCGAGCCGGAGCGACAGCGCCCCGATGTTGCACGCGGCGACCTGGGCGCGCTCCAGCCGCCAGACCGCCATCCACAGGTCGCGCGAGTCGGCGAGCCGATCCTCGCGGGCGGCCGCGTTCGCCTGCGCCATGAGCCGGGCGACCGCCTCCGGCGGGCCCTCGGCGCGACCCTCCGCCGCGCCGGCCAGCAGGGCGATGCACAGCGGGAGCGCGGCGACGCGGCGTGTGTTCCTTAGCACGGGTGCGGATCTCCTTGGCCGAGCCTCGGTCTGAAGGGCCGCTCCGGAGCCAGGGCCCCGGGCGACGGCCCCACGTACCAGAAGGAGGCTGTCGGTGGAAGCCCTGGAAGACGCCGGGACGCGGTGGGGCCAGGCGATGGAGGTTGGCCAGGCGCGATCTCGCGCGCTGTGGAGGTGCGCGCCAGAGCTCCAGCCGCCATCGAGCGCTGATCACCGGCGATTCTTCACGATGTCCGTCTCGAGGCCTGGTGCGAGGCGGGATATCGGTCGCTCTCAGGGGAGGTGTGGCGCACCTGCGATGAGGAGCATCAAGAGCGGAATCGCCGTCCCGATCGCGTCAAGCGCCCGCCGGGCCGCTCGAAGCGCTCTGCGGCCCTTCGCTGTCGTCGTCGCCTACGCCCATGTCGGTGTCACCACGTTCGTCGGGTCGTCTGAGCGTCTCTCACGCGAGACTTGACAAGTCCGATGAGCCATCGGTTATGATGGCTCTCGCCTCATCATGCGACGACGCCATCCGGCATGTTCGGCCCGATGAGGAGTGGCGGACCGTCGCGTCTTCACCGCCACAGGTGTCCCGCGGCGCTTCCGGCGAGCCTGCTCGCGCCGGCGTCACCCGGCGGCGATGCGGACGACGGAGCTCCTGCGTTGCGAGATCGGCGTTGCTCGTCCTACCTTCGTCTCCGGCAAGCGCTGTCTTGATGGACAGGCCGCCGGTGGGCCCCCCGCTCGATGCCCGAACATTCGACCGCCTCGGTTTCTATCTCCACGAGACCCGCGCTCACGTTCGCGCTGGTGCAGCGCGCGGCAGGGCAGGATCCGCGCGCGGAGGAGGATCTCTGCCTCGCGCTCGAGCCGGCCATCCAGCCCGTCGCCGCCCGCCTCCTCCGCGGGTGCCGCGCGCACGGGCACGACGCGCGCTGGGAGGTCGAGGACCTCTTGAATGAGGTGCTGATGTTCCTCGCGGAGGATCGTTGGCACCGGCTCCGCCAGTGGGACCCTGCGCGCGGCGCGGGCCTCCAGGGCTTCGTCGCGGTCCTCGCGCGGAACCGGATCATCGGGATCCTCCGTAGCAGACGCCAGAACCCGTCGCTCGAGCAGCCGGTCGATGACCAGGAGATCGAGCGGCAACGCGAGATCGAGGGGAGCGTCGAGGACGTGTTCGGCGACGCCGAGCGCCGCGCCCTCCTGCTCGACGCCGTCGAGCACGGCCTCGGCGTGAAGGACGCCCAGCTCTTCCGCTGGTTCTATGACCTCGAGCTCTCGGCCGAGCAGGTCTGCGAGCTGACCGGGAGGAGCCGCGCGCAGGTCTACAACGACAAGCACCGGCTGCTGGAGCGGCTCAAGGCGGTCGTCGGCACCGCGCTGCGAGAACTGCACGGCTCCCCGCGTAGTACCCTGGATGGTGAGCCATGAGGGACGAGGAGCTTCTGGAGGCGCTGGGGAGAGCAGCACGGGAACGGGATCCGTTCGTCGATCCGCGGTGGGAGGCGCTCGCCGAAGGGAAGCTCTCCGGGCAGGAGGCGGAGGCGTTCCGGGCGGAGATGCAGCGCTCCGAGGAGGGACGGCTGGCGGAGGAGATGCTCCGGCCGTTCGACGTCGAGGAGCGGAGGCTGAAGGTCCGGCGCCTCCTGGCCGAACGGCGGGGCAAGGCGGGCACTGTGGCTGCCGGCGCGGCGGTTCGGCGCCTCCCCTGGCGCAAGGCGGTCCCGGTCGCTGCGCTGGCGGCCGCAGCCGCGCTGGCCCTGCTGGTGCTCCCTCGTTCGCCAGAGCCGCTCCCCGCGTATGCGCTGTTGACCTCGGCGGAGCGCGGGGATCCGGCGGCCGGGCCCGCTGTCCACCTCCGGTCGGGCGGCAGCCTCACGATGACGCTCCGACCCGAGGCGGCGGTGAGCGGGCCGGTGATCCTGCGGGCGGCGCTCGTGCGCGAGCAACGCGCGGCGCTCTGGGACCTGCCCGCCGGCGCGGCGCAGATCGCTCCCACCGGCGCGGTGAAGATCGCCGGCACCCGCGAGGCCCTGTTCCCGGACGGCGCGATCGGGGTCTACGAGATCGTGCTGGCCGTCGGCCGGCCCGAGGCCCTCCCGGAGGACGCTGATGCGATCGCCCGCGCCGAGCCGCGGGACGGCGTCCGCGTGCTGCGGCAGCAGGTGATCCTGGAGCCGCCTTGAGCGGTGCTCGGAGGTCGCGGAGTGCGCGGCGGCTCTCCGTAGCGCTGTTCCTCGCGGGCCTCTCGCTCGCACCCCATGCAGAGCACGCCGCGCAGCCCAGGGACGCTGCGCGTCCCGAGGACGCCGCGCCCGAGCTCGGCGTCGCCGAGTCGCTGCGGCAGAGCGGCAAGCTCGATGAGGCGGAGGCGCAGCTCCTCGCCCTCCTGGGTGACCCGCGGGCCGCCGTGCAGGCGCAGGCCGTCGGCAAGCTCGCAAGGATCGCCCGGACACGAGGCGACGCCGCGAAGGCCGAGGAGCTTCTCTATCAGGCCATGCGCATGGACCGCGCAGCCGGGCTGCGCGCGCAGGAGATCTCGGACGGGACGGTCCTTGTGTTCACGTTGATCACGGCAGATCGCCGCTTCGGTGAGGCCCGGGCGGTGATGGATTCGCTGAGGCCGCTGCTCGCCGAGGACCCGGCGGCGCGGGCCGATGCGCTCTATTACGAGGCGCTGATCCCTTACGAGGCCGGGGATTTCCGGGCCGCGCTGCGCCTGCTCCGGGAAGCGCAGGCGGAGGCGCTGCGGTTCGGGATGGAGCGCGCCCGGTTCGGCGCGCTCCAGAGCGAGGCCGCGCTGCTCTCGAACATGGGGCGCTCCAGCGACGCCCTCGACCGCTTGGCCCTGCTCGAGGATCAGCTCCCCTCGGCGCTCGGCGACTGCGATCGGGCCGCCTTCTTCAACAACTTTGGATGGGCCGCGCTCCGGGCCGAGATGGCGATCGGCGAGGGCGTGCCCCAGAAGCGGGACCCCATTCCGCTGCTCGATCGGGCGCGCGGCCTCTATCAACGGGGATCGTGCCGCGAGGGCGCGAACCTCGCGAACGTCTTCACCAACCTCGCCATCGCAGAGCTCGACCAGGGGAGATCGGCGCGGGCCCGCGAGCACCTGGACAGCGCCCGCGCGGTGGACCCGAACCCGAGCGTCAAGATCAGGGCGTGGTGGCTGATCGCCGAGGGCCGGATGGCGCTCGAGGAGGGGGCGGTGGAGCGGGCGCTCCTCGTGGCGAGCGAGCTCGCCAGGCTCGGCGCCAGCGGAGGCCTTCCCGAAGCGCGGATCGAGGCGGCCATGACGCGCGCGCTCGCGGAGGAGCGGCGCGGCGAGCCGGGGGCAGCCGACGAGGCGTTCGCCGAGGCCGAGCAGCGGATCGAGGACTGGAGCCTGTCCGTGCCCCTCGGCGAGGGGCGCGACGACTTCCTCGCGCAGCGCGAGCGCGGCGCGCGCCTCTGGATCGAAGCCCTCCTCCAGCGGCCGGGCGGCGAGGCGGCGGCGGTCGAGGTCGCGCGGAGGGGGCGCGCGCGGCTGCTCGCGACCTCGCAATGGCTCAGCGAGCGCGACGCGCTGCCCCCGGACGCGCGCGCGCGATGGGAAGAGGCGCTCTCGAGCTACCGGCGCGGGCGCGCCGGGCTGGAGGCGGCGCTCTCGAACGTGCGCTGGGACGAGCCCGCGACGACCCTGAACCAGGTCGTCGCACGTTACCAGGACGGTCAGGACCGGCTCCGTGCCGACCTGGAGGGCGCCGCGCCGGGCCTCCGCCGTCTCCGCGCGTCGGGGAGCGACGTCGAGCGGGCCGACCCCGCCCCGGGGGAGCTCGTCCTCGTCTATCACCCCGTCGAGGAGGGCTGGGTCGGCTTCTCCCTCACGACCGCCGGCGTCGCCGCCCACCGGCTCGGCGAGGTCGACGTGCGCGCCCCTCACGAGCGGCTCGCCGCGCAGCTCCTCGGCCCGTTCACGGGCCTGATCCGCGGCGCCGAGCAGATCCGGCTCGTGCCGTACGGCTCGCTCCAAGGGGTCGACTTTCACGCTCTTCCCTTGGAGGGGCAACCGCTCGCCGCGCTCGCCCCCGTGGCCTACGGCGTCGAGCTTCCGCGGAAGCGCGGGCCGGACGGCGCCCTGGATCGCGAGGGAGGCCTGGATCCGACGGCGCCGGGCGGCGCGCCCGCGCAGCCGGTGGCGTTGCTCGTGATCGACCCCGGGGACAGCCTCCCTCGCGCCCGCGACGAGGGCGACCAGGTCGAAGCCGCGCTGACGCAGCGCGGGTGGCGCGTCGAGCGCCTCGACGGGGAGCGGGCGACCTACGAGGCGGTGATGCGCGCCCTCGCGGCCCCGGCGGTCGAGCTCCTGCACTTCGCCGGGCACGCCGACTTCTCGGGCCTGGACGGCTGGAAGAGCGGCCTGTGCCTCGCCCACGACGGCCGCCTCACGGTCGCGGACATCCTCGCGCTCCCCCGGACACCTGCGCAGGTCGTCCTCTCCGGGTGCGAGACGGGGCGGGCCGAAGGCCTCGGCCTGGCGCAGGCGTTCGTGGTGGCAGGCTCGGGCTCCGTGGTGAGCAGCCTCCGTCGCATCGACGACGGAGTGGCCGCGCGGACGATGCGCGCGTTCTACACGGCGCTCCCGCTCGGCGCGCCGGACGACCCCGCGCTCGCGCTGCGCGAAGCGGCGCTCCGGATCCGGGCCGAGGAGCCTGCCGCCGACTGGGCGAGCTTCCGGGTGATCGTGCCCTGAAGAAAAATGCACCGGCCTGATAGACCAGCGCCCGAAGGGGCGTAGTGCAGGAGAGGCCGCGGATCGCGCGGTCCGACTCACCCTTCACCCTGGCGCCTGTCGGGCGCCCGGAGGTTCGTCTCATGTCGACGCAACATCGTATTTGGCGTTCCGTTCCCCTCCTCGTGACGATCGCGTCCCTGCCCCTCACCGCGATCTCCGCCTGCGGCCCCAGTGACCCGGACCCGATCCAGCCGTCTGAGGGAGGCGGCGGCTCCACGTCTGAGGGAGGCGGCGGCTCCACGTCTGAGGGAGGCGGCGGCTCCGCGTCTGAGGGAGGCGGCGGCTCCGCGCCTGCGGAGGTGGTGGCCGGTTGCACCGGGCGCCGCTGGGTAGGCAGGTTCCCCGGCGGCGTCTGCCCGGCGGCCCCGACGGACATGCCCTGGAAGGGCAGGAAGCTCTTCCAGAGCGAGATCGAAGTGCCCGCCTTCCTCGCCGAGTACTGCGTTTACGAGTATTCCGGCGCGGGTGCGCCCGACCCCGCGGCGACTGCTGCGCTGCAGGCCGCCGTTGCCGGGAGCAGCGATTGCACGTTTACCGAGGACTGCGTCACGGTCGGCCCGCTCACCGACGAGAAGGAGGTCGATGCCACGAGGAGCATCCTTCACGACGAGTTCATCCAGCAGGTCAACGGCGCGGCGCTCCCGCCGGTGAACCCGGGCGAAACCCTGGCGATCGCCCGGGTCGCGGTGATCGACACCAAGGCCGGGGCCCAGACGCCGGAGAACCCTCACGCCACCGTGGTCGGAGGGCTGATCCGCGATCTGACCTGCTCGGATCCTGGCGTTCGCTGCGCCGCCGATGTGACCTACGAGCTCGGCCTGCCGCACCTCAACAACATCAAGCTGGACCCCAGCGGAGGCCATTTCGGGAGCATGAGCCAGGTCGCGACGGCGATCTACCGATCCGTGAGCGACTGGCAATCGCAGAACTATACAGCGCCGGGCGTGCCCCCCGTCAATCCCCGGCTGGTGATCAACGCCAGCATCGGCGCGCAGCCTGGGTTGGACTGCGGCCCGAACGCGGAACAGCTCTCGTGCGCGGCGCAGTCCGCGTACGACGCGATCAGGCACGCGACATGTCAGGGCGCACTCGTGGTGGCTGCCGCCGGCAACAGCCCCGGCGGGGAGTTGCGACGCGAGCCAGCCATCGACGGCTCGGGCCCGTATGACTTCTCGGACGAGGAGGTCGGGCTCGCAGGGGGAACGTGCCCGGCTGCCTGGACGCGGATGATCTCGAGAGACGAGTGCGAGGGAATCGAAGGGGCGAAATACGACGCCCTGTTTATCAACGAGGGGTACGCCCCCTTCAGCCAGTCCTCGCCGGGGGTGTGGGCCCAGACGCCGCTCCTGGTGCCGGTCGCTGGCGTCGATGCCTCCAACGCCCTCCTGCCCAACGCGCGCAAGGGCTCTCTCCCCCGCAACGTGGCCTTCGGCCTCCTGGGGACGGCGACAGAGGACCCGATGCTCCCCTTCCCGCCGCCGATGACGGGCTCGTCGCTCGGCGCCGCGGCCTGGACGGCCACGGCGGTCAACACCTGGGCGTACCAACCGGAGCTCACGGCGCGCGAGCTCATCGATCTCCTCCACGCCACCGGAAGCCCGATCTACGACGCGCAGAACGCGGTCCGGACCGCGAAGGTCGACTGGGACCACGCGGTGCCGCCTGAGAAGGTGAAGCGGCCGTCCGCGTGCGCCGCAATCGCGAAGATCTGCAGCTCGACCTCGCCGCCCGCGGCGTGCCCCGCGATGCCGATGCCGGCCTGCGCACCGTTCGCGTCGAGCCCAACACAGAACCACCTGAGCACGCTCCAGGCGCGCTTCAGCGCTCTCTTCGCCAACACCACCGCGACGAAAGCGGACTTCGGCTCCACCCCAAAGCCGTCCACTGATGTCCCAGGCGACACGCTCCGGAATTTGTCCACGCCGTCCTGGATTCATCCGCAGCCCGAGACCTTCCCTTGCGGGAACTGCGCCTTCAACCTGGGGCTGGGCAACGTGGACATCTACATCAACCCCAGTTTCACTTCGACGATCCGCACGGCGAGGCTCCTCCTCAACGATGCCAATGGCGGCAGGCTAGGTAGCGCTCTCCTGCATTTCCCGTCGGGGATGAGCCATCCTGCGAAGCTGAGCTACACGATCAACAACTTGCCTGCGAATACCGCGCAGGCAGAGATCTCGTTCGAGGTGGAGAGCAACGGCGTGACCGGTTCATCGACGGGAACGATCCTGTTGATGAAATGAGATCATGAATCGCCGGCGCGCCCTGCGGCGCCGGGAGGCGGAGGTCGACGACCTCCGCCTCTTTTCTTTTGTGCGTTTGATAGATCCTCCATCGGGCGGCGTAATCCATTGAAGGAGCGGGACACGCCCGAGCACAGAGCCGGCCGTGGAGAAGACCCGTTCATCTGATGAGGAGGACTCCATGAATCATGACCATTCCGCCACGTGCCTCACGACGATCTGCGCCCTTCGCCGGAGGGGCGCCGCCCGCGTCTTCACGGCCGCGCTGATGATCTGCGGTGCGTGGCAGGTGACCGCGTGCCATTACCATGGGTACGACGATAGCCCGGCCGGAGAGGGTTCCACGAGCAACACGACGCCGGATGGCGAGGGGGGAGATGACGGCGACGGCGAGGCCGCCGCGCCGACCGGCGCGGCGGCGGCGGTCACGGCAGCGAGAAGCACCACCACGACGGGCGGCCGCGGCGGAGCGGGAGGCGGGGTGTCGCCTGGCAAGATGGGCATGACGTGGAGGAAGTACTTCCACGATGACGCGCTGGGGCAGGACAAGGTCGGTTGCACCGGCGACTGCGGGGCGTATGTCGGCGACACGGCGTGCACGGAGAGCCGGCCGATCCTCTGCATCGCCAAGGACGGCTCGGGGAGCAACGGCTTCGCGCCCAGCTTCTACGACGGGTGGGCCGCCGGCAACATCGGGCTCACGCCGCCGGTGGCGGGGACCACGCTCACGTCGCTCGCCGCGGCCAACGCGCAGTGCGTCTCGACCTTCGGCGCCGGCTGGCAAATGGCCGAGCACCACGACGGCGGCGGCGGGTGGGCCTGGAGGGCCTACGGGAACATCAACGACCTCTACGACATCAGCGTCGCCTCCCATGACCCGAACAACCGCTTCTGGGTCCACATCAACGACCAGCCTGGGAACTGCTGGAATCCGTGATCGAGCGGATCTGAGCCATTCCGGCTCACGGCGGTCCTCGCGCTGCGCAGCAAGGCGGTCAGGGTGCGAGCCCCATCCAGGGTTGTCAGGTCTCTCTGTTTCCCACGCTACTTCAGCCCACGACGGCCGCCTGACGGTCGCGGACATCCTGGCGCTCCCCCGGACACCTGCGCAGGTCGTCCTCTCCAGCTGCGAGACGGGCCGGGCCGAGGGCCTCGGCCTGGCGCAGGCGTTCGCGGTGGCAGGCTCGGGCGCGGTGGTGAGCAGCCTCCGTCGCATCGACGACGGCGTGGCCGCGCGGACGATGCGCGCGTTCTACACGGCGCTCCCGCTCGGCGCGCCGGACGACCCCGCGCTCGCGCTGCGCGAAGCGGCGCTCCGGATCCGGGCCGAGGAGCCTGCCGCCGACTGGGCGAGCTTCCGGGTGATCGTGCCCTGAAGAAAACTGCACCGGGCTGATAGACCAGCTTCTGAAGGGGCGTAGTGCAGGAGAGGCCGCGGATCGCGCGGGCCGACTCACCCTTCACCCTGGCGCCTGTCGGGCGCCCGGAGGTTCGTCTCATGCCGACGCAACACCGTAGTTTGCGTTCCGTTCCCCCTCGCCTGGCCTTCGTGTCCCTGACCCTCGCCGCGCTCTCTGCCTGCGACCCCGAGGGCAGGGAGCCGGTCCGGCCGCCAGAGGGAGGCGGCGGCTCCGTCTCTGAGGGAGGCGGCGGCTCCGTGTCTGAGGGAGGCGGCGGCTCCGTGTCTGAGGGAGGCGGCGGCTCCGTGTCTGAGGGAGGCGGCGGCTCCGTGTCTGAGGGAGGCGGCGGCTCCGTGTCTGAGGGAGGCGGCGGCTCCACATCTGGGGGAAGCGGCGGCTCCACGTCTGGGGGAGGCGGCGGCTCCACGTCTGGGGGAGGCGGCGGCTCCACGTCGTCTGGGGGAGGCGGCGGCTCCGCGCCTGCGGAGGTGGTGGCCGGTTGCACCGGGCGCCGCTGGGTAGGCAGGTTTCCCGGCGGCGTCTGCCCGGACCCTATGGGCATGCCCTGGAGGGGCAAGAAGCTCTTCCAGAGCGAGATCGAAGCACCCGCGTTCCTCGACGAGTACTGCGTTTACGAGTATGCCGGCAGGGGCGAACCCGACCCCGCCGAGACCGCTGCGCTGCAGGCCACCGTCGGCAGGGCAAGCGACTGCACGTTCGCCGAGGACTGCGTCACTGTCGGCCCGCTCGGCGACGCGGACGCGAGGGATGTCGACGCCATGCGGAGCTTCCTTCACGACGAGTTCATCCAGCAGGTCAACGGCGTGGCGCTGCCGCCGGTGAACGCGGGCGCAACCCCGGCGATCGCCCGGGTCGCGGTGATCGACACCAAGGCCGGTAGCCAGTTGCCGGTTGACCCTCACGCCACCGTTGTCGGAGGGCTGATCCGCGACCTGACCTGCTTGGATCCTGACGTTCGCTGCGCCGCCGACGTGACCTACGAGCTCGGCCTGCCGCAACTCGACAACAGCAACCTGGGCAGCAGCGGAGGCCATTTCGGGAGCATGAGCCAGGTCGCGACCGCGATCTATCGCTCCGTGAGCTCCTGGCAATCGGACAACTATACAGCTCCTCGCGTGCCACCTGTCAATCCTCGGCTGGTGATCAACGCCAGCATCGGCGCGCAGCCTGGGCCGGACTGCGGCCCGGACGTCCAAGAACTCTCGTGCTCGGCGCAGTCCTTGTACGACGCGATCAGGCACGCGACATGTCAGGGCGCGCTCGTGGTCGCTGCCGCCGGCAACAGCCCCGGCGGGCCGTTTCGACACGAGCCGGGCATCGACGGCTCGAACGCGGCGTCCGCCATCTCGGGGGGAACGTGCCCGGCCGCCTGGACGCGGATGATCTCGAGAGATGAGTGCGAGGGAGTTGAAGGAAAAGACTACGATGCCGAATTCATCCAGAAGGGGTTCGCCCCCTTCAGCCGGTCCACCGAGGAGGGAGAGTGGAACGACACGCCGCTCCTGGTACCGGTCGCTGGCGTCGATTCCTCCAACGCTCTCCTGCCCAACGCGCGCGACGGCGCTCTCCCCCGCAACGTGGCCCTCGGCATCCTGGGGACCGCGAGAGAGAACCCGATGCTCCCCTTCCCGCCGCCGATGACGGGCTCGTCGCTCGGCGCCGCGGCCTGGACGGCCACGGCGGTCAACACCTGGGCGTACCAACCGGAGCTCACGGCGCGCGAGCTCATCGATCTCCTCTACGCCACCGGACGCCCGATCCGCGACGCGCTGGGCGCAGTCCGGCCCGCGGAGGTCGACTGGGACCTGGCGCCGCATGAGGCAAGGCGGCCCTCCGTGTGCGCTGCAGTCTTTGAGATCTGCAACTCGGCGACACCGCCCGCGGCGTGCCCCACGACGTCGTTCGAAGCCTGCAGAGGGAGCGCGCCGAGCCCGATACAGAACCCAGACCTGAGCGCGCTCGTGCCGCACTTCGACGCCCTCTTCGCCGACGCCATCTCGACGAATCTAGACTTGGGCCCATCCGATCTGTCCTCTACTGCTCCGTCCGACACGTTCCAGAACCTCTCCACGCCGTCCTGGATTCATCCGCAGCCCGAAACCATCCCTTGCGCGAAATGCGGCTTCAGCCTGGGGACGCACGAGGTGGACATCTACATCAACCCCGATTTCTCCTCGAATATCAACAAGGCGACGCTCGTCGTCAACAATGCCAATGGCGACAAGGTACGCCTCGATCTACCTCCTCCCTCTCCCATGGGGATGAGCGCTGGTGCGAAGCTGAGCTACACGATCAACATGTCGTCGTCCTCGATGTGGCCCCAGAATATCGCGCAGGCCGTGATCTCGTTCGAGGTGGAGAGCAACGGCGTGATCGGCTCATCGACGGGGACGATCCTGTTGATGCCATGAGCTCATGAATCGCCGGCGCGCCCTGCGGCGCCGAGAGGCGGAGGTCGACGACCTCCGCCTCTTTTCTTTTGTGCGTTTGATAGATCCTCCATCGGGCGGCGTAATCCATTGAAGGAGCGGGACGCGTCCGAGCACAGAGCCGGCCGTGGAGAATGCCCGTTCATCTGATGAGGTGGATTCCATGAATCATGACCATTCCGCCACGCGCTTCACGACGTTCTGCGCCCTTCGCCGGAGGGGCGCCGCCCGCGCCTTCACGGCCGCGCTGATGATCTGCGGTGCGTGGCAGGTGACCGCGTGCCAGTTCCATGGGTACGACGATAGCCCGGCCGGAGAGGGTTCCACGAGCACCACGACGACGGATGGCGAGGGGGGAGATGACGGCGGCGAAAGCGGCGACGGCGAGGCCGCCGCGCCGACCGGCGCGGCGGTGGCGGTCACGGCAGCGAGAAGCACCCCCACGACGGGCGGCAGCGGCGGAGCGGGAGGCGGGGTGTCGCCTGGCAAGATGGGCATGACGTGGAGGAAGTACTTCCACGACGACGCGCTGGGGCAGGACAAGGTCGGTTGCACCGGCGACTGCGGGGCGTATGTCGGCGACACGGCGTGCACGGAGAGCCGGCCGATCCTTTGCATCGCCAAGGACGGCTCGGGGAGCAACGGCTTCGAGCCCAGCTTCTACGACGGGTGGGCCGCCGGCAACATCGGGCTCACGCCGCCGGTGGCAGGGACCACGCTCACGTCGCTCGCCGCGGCCAACGCGCAGTGCGTCTCGACCTTCGGCGCCGGCTGGCAAATGGCCGAGCACCACGACGGCGGCGGCGGGTGGGCCTGGAGGGCCTACGGGAACATCAACGACCTCTACGACATCAGCGTCGCCTCCCATGACCCGAACAACCGCTTCTGGGTCCACATCAACGACCAGCCTGGGAACTGCTGGAATCCGTGATCAAGCGGATCTGAGCCATCGCGCATGCTCCGTGCGCTGAAGCCCAGCGCTTCGATGAGCAAGGCTCCTGTTCGACAACGGTGAGCGTCTGCGATTCCGTCACGCTGGCATGGATCGCTCCTGCACTCCATTTCATCTGAGCGATGTTGGCTGCGGCCCCTCGACGAGCGCTCGATGGCCCGAGATCTGCCCTTGCGGCGACCGCGTCTCGCACCTCTCCTTGCTGAGGGCGACGCAGCGCTGAGACGGTGAAGCCGCGGTGCGCCCTGAGGCGCCAGGAGGCGGAGGTCGACGATCTCCGCCTTCTCTTTTTTTGTGTCTTTGATAGATCCGCGGCTTCGCGGCGTAACCCATTGAAGAGGCAGCACGGCCGGGCACTGGGCCCGAACGCAGACGCTACCTGTCCTCACCTCGCCGTGAGGAGAAGGAACGACCATGTATAGCGATATCGGCAAGACGATGCCTACCAGCGAGAAGGACATGGAGAACGCGCTAGCCCGATCCCGGGCCAGAGGAGACAGGGCTCTCCTGGTTCTCGCGTTCTGCGCCACGCTGGGAGGGGCCCCGATCGTCGGAGGCTGCACCTATGTGTCGATCTACCCGTGCGATGCCGACGGCAGCGGCTGCAGTGAAGGCTGGACCGGCAATGAAGGTAGCGACGGCGGTGAACGCAGACCCTGCGTGGGCTGCGGCATCCCCGACGAGATCCGCGACGATCTGTCCATCCGGAAGCGGCACGAGGGCACGTTCGTCGCTGGCGGCGTGGGCGTATTCGAGATCGCCGTCAGCAACAACTCGAGCGCTCCGGCTTCCGGCATCACCGTGATCGACGTGCTCGATCCGGTGTTCACGTTCGTATCGGCCTCCCCCTCGCCCCCATGGAGCTGCGCTGCCGTGGCGCAGACGGTGACCTGCACCTTCGCCGGCACGCTGCCGCCGTCCACGTCGGCGGCTCCGATCCGGCTCGAGGTGCAGGTGAACGACCGGCCGGAGACGCCCGAGGCCCAGAACTGCGCTTCCGTCAGCTCGGACGGGAACGACGCCACGCCCAACGACAACACCTCGTGCGACAGCCTGGAGATCGCCGTCTGCCCTGCGCTCGAGCTCGACCTGTCGAGCGGCGCCGACACGGCGTCGGGCGTGCCCGGTTCGGTCGGCGACCAGGACGATTCGTGGACCCTCGTCGCGGCGCCCGATGCGAGCCTGATCGGCAGCTCTACGATCCTGTCACCCACCCCCGCCTGGCTGCCGGCGTTCCCGGGTTCCCAGTGGATAGGACCGGCGGGCGGGTCAGCCGATGGGCTCACCGGGTTCTACACCTACGAGAGCTGCTTCACCCTGGAGCAAGGCTTCACCGCGCCGATGCTCGATCTGTCGATGCGGGCCGACGACGTGATCACTGCGATCTCGCTCAACGGCTGCACGCTGCCAGGGGCGCCCGGCGGCAACTTCAACGGGGCTCCGATTCACGTGCAAACGTCCGATCCGTCGTGCTTCCAGCCGGGAACGAACTGCATCGACATCACCGTGGAGAACGGTCCCGGGCCGACCGGCCTCGACGTGGCCGGCACGGTGACGGCGGATCACGAGCTGTGCTGCAGGTAGCGTGACCGCGGCGCCACGCGCGCGTGGCAGCCTACCCGAGAGGCGTCGCGACGGGCTCGTCGAGCCACTCGCGCGCCAGCTCGAAGGTGCGGATGTTCTCGGGGACATTGGCGAGAAAGCGTTCCCTGCAGGCCGGGTCAGGGATCTTGTGGGCGATGCTGAGCAGGCGCTCGCGCGCCTCGGCGATGGCGGTGCGCGCGGCTCCGCGAGCACCGCTGGCGCGAAGCGCTTCGGCATGGACGAGGCGCATGAACGCGCCGCGAAACATCCCGCACGCACCTGCCATGGCCTCGGAGCAGGACCGCGCCTCCTCGGCGGCGGCGAGCGCGCTGGCTGCGTCTCCCTGAGCGAGGCGCAGCGCGGCCAGCGTTGCCAGGACGCCGGGGTAATCGAGGGGCGAGGCCGCCGCTAGCAACGTGAGCGCCGTCTGGATCTCACGCTCCGCGCCGGCCATGTCGCCGGCGCGGCGGAGGACCTCCGCGAGCACTCAGCAGCCTCGGCCTTCGTCCAGAGGGAGATGATGCTCGATCCCGAAATCGCGGAGCTCTGTCGCGGGAAGATGGGCGTCGTCGAGCGCACCCAGATCGGCGCGAACCCAGGCAGTGCTGAAGCGGCGAAAGGCACAATGCACCGCCAAGCCCGTGTCGACGAACTCCGCCAGCCCTGACAGGAGCCGCTCTGCTTCCTGGGATGCACCGAGGAACCACAGATTCAACCCCTGCACCATCTGGCTGGATCCAACGAGGAGCTCGTGGTTTACCGATTTCGCGAGCGACAAGCTGAGATTGGCATGATCGAGCGCAGCCCAAGGGTCCTCGCGCGCTACCCCGGTCCTCAGGGCCGACATCGTATTCCACCAGATCCAGGCCAGAGATGACTTGTCCCCGAACGAATCGACGATGTCCGCGAGCCGAGCCATGCACGCGCTTCCCTGGCGAATCTGCCCGCGGATGTCGAGCGCTGAAGTGACGCTGAGGAGCGTGAGCGCGATCGGGCCCAGCGCTTCCTTGTACGGGTCGGTCTCTTGTAGCACCTGACCCATGGCCAGGACCTCGTCGAAGCGGTCTCCTATGAACGCGGCGCCCATCTTCGCGAACGCGCCCTGCGCCCAGGGGACGGAGCCTCGCGGTGAAATGCGCATCACTTCTTCGGCGTGAGGAATGGTGGTATTCCACATGTGCGGAGTCCAGGTGAGAGCTTCACATAGGATGCCCAGCAGCGCGGCCCGGATCTCCTTCGGCCCCGAACAGGCGAGCCCAAGCCGCGCACGATCGGCTGCCGAGCCTGCGTCGCCGATACTGTTCGCCTGCTCTGCCGCGCGCAGGTAAAATTCCGCGGCCCGCGAGAGCTCGCCGCCCCGCTCGAAATGTCCTGCCAGCACCATGGGATCCGTCTCGCCGTGCTCATGGAGCCACTCGCCCGCGATCCGGTGGCCGAGCTTCTTGTCTTTCTCGGTGAGCATCGCATACGCGCCCTCTCGCAGCAGCGCATGGCGCGACGCGAACTCTCGCTCGTGAGGGAATCTACTGTTCGTTCGAGCGACCAGCACCTCCTCCTCCACGAGCTTCGTGAGCCAGTCGCGCACGAACATCGAACGCTCGCCCCCGCCGAGCAACGCGGCGACGCTGGTTTCCCAGCACACCTCACCGAATACGCTGGCCGCGCGCAGCACCCGCCGCGCCTCGGCGTCGAGCCGTGACAGGCGCGCCTCTACCATCGCGATCACCGTCTCTGGCAGGAGCTCGCCTCTGCGCTCGGCGGCCGCTCGGATCAGCTCCTCGAGATAAAATGCATTCCCATCCGCCTGTTTGATCAGGCGCTCCACCAGCTCGGCGCCCGCCTGCTCTCCGAGCACCTGCTGCACCAGCCGTTCGCTCGCTTTGCGTGAGAGTTCCTTCAGACGAATCTCCTGGACGTTTCGTTCGGCCCAGAGCTTCGGGAAGACATCGTGGACCTCGGGGCGAGCCATGGCGAGCACCATCAAGGGCTGGTCCCGCAGCTCGCGCAGCGCCGCATCGATGAACCGCACCGTGGACAGATCGCCCCAATGCAGGTCTTCCAGCACGAGGAGGACGGGGTGAGCTCCGGTCTCCGCTCTGAGTAAATCGAGCCACGCTCGGCGCAGCTGCTCGCTCATGAGCTGCGCGTCTTGTCGCGCTGCCAGGAGCGGCGGGTGCTCATTGTCGGGGAAGGGTATGCCGACGATCTCGCCCAGGAACTCCGCGACCCGTCGCTGCTCGGCCGCGGGCACGCGCTCGGCCACTCGGGATTGGATTTGTAACCGGCGCTCGTCCATGGAGCCGAGGGACTGCACGTGGAGCATGCTCTCCAGCAGCTGTCCCAGCAGGCTGAATGATGAACCTGCCCGGAGCGAATCGACCCGGCCGATCCAGATCTCGACGGCCATGGCTCGTTGTCGGATACGATGAGCGAACTCGTATGCGAGCCGTGATTTGCCCATTCCAGCGGGTGCCGTGACGACGACCGCGCGGGCCGCCGGTTCGTCGATCGACTCCGCCAGCACCGAATCGAGCATCGCGAGCTCCCGGTCGCGACCTACGCATGCCGTCGGTTTGCCGAGCAGCGTGCGCACGCCCTCCGCGATCTTGTGCTCCGAACGGAGCTCAGGGCCCAGCTCGGTCTCGACCACCTCGAAGCGGGCGTCCAGCAAGGCGGCGGTCACGTCGTCGATCGCGACGGGGGCGATGGAGATCGCGACGGGAGTCACGGAGCTCAACTCCCCGGGCAGGAGCGTCGCCTGATCGGACCCGACCCGCTTCGCCATGATCTGGGCGGCTCGATCGATCGCCTCACCCACGGGAATGTCGTCTGTCACCTCAGCATGTCCGGTCGCGAGCACGACCGTGCGGTCGAGAGCGAGGTCGCGCAGGGCAAGCGCGCAACGCGCTGCCTGTATTGCCTGGTCGGTCGCGGTCTGGCCTGTCCGTAAGAGCGTGACTATCGCCTCGCCGTCGGCGAGAAATTCGAGGTTGCCGCCGTGCGTTTCGGCTTCCGCTCGCAAACGGTCCTGGCTGATCGAGGGGTGCGCCATGCAGAGCGTCGGTGCGGACCTGTCGATAGGCGGCTTCTGGCCGAGCACCACGACCGAAAGCACCCGGCGTTCGTTGACCGTCAACGTCGAGGGCAGCGCGCCCGGACTTGGCTGTGTTCCATCGACGGGAGACGCGTGTGCTGCGCTGACGGCCTCGACCACCGCAGATCCATCAGCAGGTCGTTGCTCCGGATCCTTGGCGACCATCCGGCTGATGAGGGCGTCCAGCGCCGCCGGGACGTCGCCGCGCAGCTCGCGCACGCGCGGAACCTCCTGAAAGATGATCTTGGCCAGGACGGCCATGAGATGATCGCCGCTGAATGCCGGAGTCCCGGTCAGGCACCTGAACAGCACGACGCCCAGCGAGAATACGTCGGCCTTCGCGTCCACACGAGACTGGCCGCGAGCCTGCTCCGGCGCCATGTATCCGGGGGTCCCCAGCACGGTTCCAGGCTGCGTCATCGTCGTCGCACCGCCGAGCCGCGCGATGCCGAAATCGAGGACCTTCACCCGCGCAACATCGCGACCGACCAAGAAGAGATTGCTTGGCTTGAGATCGCGGTGGACGATCCCTCGCACATGGGCCACCGCCAGCGCGTCGCCGACCCGTTTTGCAAGGGTCACCACCTCGTCGACGCTGAGCACACCGCGCTTGAGTCTTTCAGAGAGCTCCTCGCCTTCGAGCCACTCCATCGCCAGGTACGATTCGGCCGCATCGGTCTCGCCATGCGCGATGTACCGCACGATTCCCGGGTGGTTGAGCTCGGACAGCACCACGGCTTCCCGAGCAAATCGTTCACTCGCGTCCAGGCCCGTCGTGTGCAGGATCTTCAACGCGACTGGTTCTCCCGAGCCCTGATCGTGTGCCCGGTAGACCTTCCCCATTCCGCCCGAGCCCACCAGGCGCTCGATCGTGAACCGCCCCGCAATGACGTTCCCCCGACGCATCGCGCCCCAGTATCGCACAAGGTCTGTGCGCCTCGCCACATATTCCGGGGAAACAGGGTCGCCGGAACGTGCCGACATCGACGAGGCGGCCGCGCGCGTGCATCCGGGATCGCGCGGTCAGGTCGCGCTCGGATCGGCCAAGCTGAATTGGGCTTCGACTGCGGGCGCGGATCTCCGCTCCGGGCGCTTCAAATGAGAGCCGATGCCATGGCCATCCATGCCGATTCCACCTGCGCAAATGGCAAGGTGGACGGATCTGGGATCCGTCACGCCGGCGCGCTTGGTCGAAGGCCGCGTGCTCTACCGCCTGGCGGGACCATCGAGTAGCCGGAAGCCTCGTAATGGATCGGCCCCGGAGACCATCGGTAAGCCGTGTGCAGGAAGCCCACGCGCGCGGTTTGGAAGGGGGTCTTGCCCTTCATCGATTGGCTTCACGACCGGGCAGGAGAACGTAGGATCTAGCAATGCCTGCTCTCGCGCTACGTGGCCGCTCCCGAGGGGCAGCCCGAAGCGAGAGACGACGTTGAAGACTGGCCGGTACTCCGACCAGGGCGCAGCCCGTCGTCTCCCTGCCGACCCACCTCCCGAAATTCTCGGCGTATGGGCGTACGACCTGCATGCCCAGTCTCGCCCGCGCTCACCCCACCGCCGGCCCGGCCTTCCGCTGCGCGCTGTCGCAGACCCACCGGACCACCCCAGGAACGACCCCCTGCGCGATCGCGCTCACCCGCGAGCCCACGTCGGGGTAGATCTCGAACCGCCCGCGCGCCATGCCGTCGGCCATGCTGCGCGCCACCGCGTCCGGCTCCAGCGTCTTCACGTTGCCCGCGATGGCCTTCGTCTCCGCCGGCTTGTACTGGTTCTCGAACGCCAGCTGCGGAGTGTCGGTGTCGGGCGGCATGCACACGCTCACCCGCACCCCGTGAGGCCACATCTCCGCGCGCAGCGCCTGCGAGAAGCCGATCAGCGCGAACTTGCTCGCCGCGTACGGCGTGTAACCGTAGATGCCGATCACGCCCGCGAGCGACGAGACGTTGAGCACATGGCCGCTGCCGCGCGCCGCCATCGCCGGGAGCACCGCCTTGCACAGGTGCACCGCGCCAAAGAAGTTCACGTCCATCATGCCCCGGAACTGCTCCACCGGCAGCTCGAGGAAGCGCCCCGGCATCACCACGCCCGCGTTGTTCACGAGGTGATCGATCGGCCGGTCGGCGAGCCGCGACTCCATCGCCCGGGCCACGTCGTCCGCCCGGCTGATGTCGAACTCCAGGACGTCGACCCGCGCGGACGGGTGCTCGCGCCGGATGCCCACGGCGGCCTCGTCGAGGAGCGCGCGGCGGCGCGCCACCAGCGTCACCGCGGCGCCGTACCCCGCGACGAGCCGCGCGAACGACAGCCCGATGCCGCTGGAACCGCCGGTGATGAGAACGCTCTTGCCCTGGAAGTAAGTTCGGGTGTCCATCGGCGGCCGAACCTACCCCAGGACCGCCCGAGGCGCGAGGCGCTCGTGCAGGCCCGCGGCGGCGCGCCTCATGACGGCTGCGAAAGCTCGACGTCGGGGTGAGCTCTCCCCGATACGCCATTGGCCAGCTTCGAACCGCCCAGCGCGCTCGCCCACGCCCTCACCTTGCGGCTCACGGCGGTCTTCGCGCTGCTCAGATAGTTTCTCGCCTCACCGCTGTACAGGCCGGCGGCGAACACCGCTGCGAGGCTCGCCGCCGCGGCCACCGGCCGGAGGGCTCTCCGGCCGAGCTTGTTGAGCTTCCTCTTCTGCTTCTTCGAGAGCTTCGCCTTCATGATCCCATCGGCTCAGCAGGGGTCGTGCCATGGCGATCGAGGCCGAAGCGCGGTGACGAGCGCAATGGGCCCCCGTGACACGCGCCCCGCAGACAGGACGTTTTGCCTCGATGTGGAAAAAATGTCCCTCCCCACGCTGACGCTGATGGATGATGTTTGGAAGCTAACACTTCGATCGGGCTTGCGGCCGCCAACGGGCAGCCTCGTCCGGCCGCTGCGGGCGGAGTCGCTGGCGATCGGGGCCGAGTTCGTTTACTCCGTTGTAAGCAGGCTCATGCGAGGTCTCAGGTAAGGCGGGGACGAGATGCGCGTGGGAGACGTCATCGACCGTCGCTTCCTGATCGAGCGCCTCGCCAGCTCGGGCGGGATGGGGGACGTCTACCGCGCCTGCGATCTGGTCACGAACGAGCCGGTGGCGCTGAAGGTCTTGCAGCGGCGGGGGCTCCAGGAGGCGATCCGGTTCGCGCGCGAGGTCGAGGCGCTCGAGGCGCTCACCGCGCTGCGGCACGCGGGCATCGTGCGCTACATCGCGCACGGCGCGACCGACGCGGGGCAGCCCTACCTCGCGATGGAGTGGCTCGCCGGCGAGACGCTGACCGAGCGGCTCACCCGCAGCTCGCTCACGATCGCCGAGAGCATCGCGCTCGCGTCACGCATCGCGTCGACGCTCGGCGTCGTGCACCGCGCCGGCATCGTCCACCGCGACCTCAAGCCGAGCAACCTGCTCCTCGTGGGCGGCGCGATCGAGGGGGTCACGCTCATCGACTTCGGCGTGGTGCGCCTCGGCGCCATGGACCGGCACCTCACCATGCCCGGCACGATGCTCGGCACCCCGGGCTACATGGCGCCGGAGCAGGCCCGCAGCGAGCCGAACATCGACCCCCGCGCCGACGTCTTCTCGCTCGGCTGCGTGCTCTTCAAGTGCCTCACCGGGCGCTCGGCGTTCCAGGGCGCCGACGGGCTCTCGGTGCTCATCAAGGTCATCCTCGAGGAGCCGCCGCGGCTCCGGGAGCTGCGCGGGGACATCCCCGAGGCGCTCGACGACCTCGTCGCGCGCATGCTCGCGAAGCCGCCGAAGGACCGGCCCCGCGACGGCGACGCGGTCGCGGCGGAGCTGCTCGCGCTCGACGACGCGGGCGTCGGCGCCGCGAGCAGCCGCCCGTCGAACACCCTGCGCGGGGGCGAGATCACCACGAACGAGCGGAAGATGATGTGCCTCGTGCTCGCGCGCGACGCGAGCGGCGACGCCGAGGCGACGCGCTCGCAGGAGGAGGACCTGGAGCGCAGCAAGGCGCTCATCGCCGTCGCCGAGCGCTACCAGGGCGAGCTCGAGATCCTGGAGTCCCGCTCGCCGCTCATCGTGCTCACCGCCGGCGGCGCCCCGACCGACCTCGCGGCGCAGTCCGCCCGCTGCGCGCTCGCGCTGAACGCGCTGCTCGGCAGCGTGCCGGTCGCGCTCGTCACGGGCCGCGCGGAGATGTCCGCGCGGCTGCCGGTCGGCGAGCTCATCGACCGCGCGGTCCACCTGCTGCCGCCCGCGCACGCGCCCGCCGGCGCGGACGCCGTCTGCATGGACGAGGTGACCGCCGGGCTGCTCGGCGCCCGGTTCGACGTGACCCGCGACGCGGGCCGCCTCCGCCTGCACGGCGAGCGCGAGGAGCTCGCCTCCACGCCGCCCTTGCTCGGCAAGCCGACGCCCTGCGTCGGGCGCGACCGCGAGCTCGCGCTGCTGGAGGCGGCGTTCTCGCACTGCGTCGAGGAGTCGACGCCGAGCGCCGTGCTCGTGACCGCCCCCGCGGGCGCGGGGAAATCCCGCCTGCGCTCCGAGCTGATCCGGCGGCTCCGCGACCGCGGCGAGGACATGGAGGTGTGGATCGGGCGCGGCGACCCGATGAGCGCCGGCTCGGCCTTCGCGCTGCTCGCCCCGGCGCTGCGGCGCGCGATCGGCCTCTTCGAGGGCGAGCCCATGGAGGCGCGGCAGCGCAAGCTCCGCGCGCGCGTCGCGCGGTACGGCCACGCCGAGTCGGCGCGCACCGCGGCGTTCCTCGGGGAGCTCGTCGGCGTGCCGTTCCCCGACGGCGACAGCGTGCAGCTGATGGCGGCGCGGCGCAGCCCCGTGCTGATGAGCGACCAGATCCGCGTCGCCTGGGAGGAGCTCCTCAGGGCCGAGTGCTCGGCGAGGCCCGTGCTGCTCGTGCTCGAGGACCTGCACTGGGGCGATCTGCCGAGCGTGCTGCTCGTCGACTCGGCGCTCCGCAACCTCGGCGATCAGCGGCTGATGGTGCTCGCGCTCGGCCGGCCAGAGGTGCGGGAGCTCTTCCCGAAGCTCTGGGCGGGGCGCGGCGTCCACGAGGTGCAGCTGTCGGGGCTGCCGCGGCGCGCGAGCGAGCGGCTGGTGCGCCAGGTGCTCGGCGAGGACGTCGCGCCGGAGCTCCTCGCGATGATCGTCGACCGCGCCGACGGCAACGCGTTCTACCTGGAGGAGCAGCTCCGCGCGGTGGCCGACGGCAAGGGCGCCGACCTGCCCGAGACGGTGGTGGCGATGGTGCAGGCGCGCATCGAGGCGCTCGACATCGAGGCGCGGCGGGCGCTGCGGGCGGCGAGCGTGTTCGGGCAGACGTTCTGGCAGGGCGGGGTGTCGGCGCTCGTGGGCGGGGCGCAGGTCGCGCCGAAGCTGGTCGAGCTGGAGCAGCGCGAGGTGATCTCCCGGCGCGGCGAGGGCAGCCTGCCCGGCGAGGTGGAGTACGGCTTCCAGCACGCGATCGTGCGGGAGGCGGCCTACGGGATGCTGACGGACGGCGACCGGCGGCTCGGGCACCGGCTCGCCGGCGAGTGGCTGTCGCGCGCGGGCGCGGGCGCGGTGGACGCGATGGCGCTCGGCGAGCACTTCGAGCGCGGCGGCGAGCTGTCGCGGGCCGCGGCCGCGTACTGCCGCGCGGCGGAGCAGGCGCTGCGGGCGCAGGACCTGGCCGCGGCGATCGAGCGCGCCGAGCGCGGCGTCGCGTGCGGCCCGAACGCGCAGGCGCTCGGCGCGCTGCGCCTCGTGGAGGCCGAGGCGCACGTCTGGCGCGGGGAGCTCGCGCTCGCGGAGCAGCGCGGGACCGAGGCGGTGGACCGGCTGCCCGCCGGCTCCGCGGCGTGGTTCTCGGCGATCAAGCACGTCGCCATGGCCGCGGGCAAGCTGGGCGGCTTCGAGCGGGTGGAGCGCTGGATGAGCGCGGCGCAGGCCGCCGAGGCGGAGGCGGAGGGCGCGCTCGTGGCGAAGCACATGTGCCTCGGCGAGGGGGCGCAGCTGCTCGTGTTCGGGGGGCGCTACGCGTTCGCGGACGCGTTGATCGAGGCGATCGAGGGCGACGGGACGGATCTCGCGGAGCGGGAGGTCGAGGTGGTGGCGCGGCTGCACGCGGCGCGGTCGGCCCGGGCGCTCGTGAGCGGCGATCCCAGCGCGTGCCTCGCGGGGCTGTCCGCGGCGCTCGCGGCGTTCGAGCGCGCGGGCGACCGCGGCAACGCGTGCGCGTTCCGCATGAACGTCGGGTACATGCACGCGGAGCTCGGGGATTTCGCGGGCGCGGAGGAGGTGCTGCGCAGCGCGCTCTCGGGCGCGGAGCGGATGGGGTTGCACGATCTCGCGGTGGCGACGCTCAGCAACCTGGGGCACGTCCTCGGCTACCGGGGGCGGATCGAGGAGGCGGAGCGGACCGAGCGCGAGGCGATCGCCCTGTCGCAGCGGCTCGGGGATCCACGCACGGAGGGGAGCGCGCGGACGTACCTCGCGCGGATCGCGCTGCTCGCGCGGGACTTCGAGGGGGCGGAGCAGGAGGCGAGGGCGGCGGCGGAGATCCTGCAGAGCGCGCCGCCGCTGCGCGCGGCGGCGGTGGCGGCGAGGGCGAGGGCGCTGCTCGGGCTGGGGAGGTTCGACGAGGCGCTGTCGGCGGCGGGGGAGGCGTTCTCGATGCTGAACGCGATCGGGGCGATCGAGGAGGGGGAGTCCGCGGTGAGGAACGTCTACGCGGAGGCGCTGGCGGCGAACGGGATGGAGGCGGACTGCGCGGCGGCGATCGCGGCGGCGAGGGAGCGGTTGATGGAAAGGGCGGGGAAAATCAGCGATCCGGTGTGGAGGGAGCGGTTTCTCACGATCCCGGAGAACCAGCGGACGCTGGAGATGGCGGCGAGGTGGGGAGGGGCCTTATGACGACGATCGCCAAGTCGACCCGACCTCGCCACCTTGTGGCGAGGCTGCTCGAGCGGCCGGACCTCGTGCACCTCGTGCAGGGGCTCGCGGCCCCGGTCCTCACCCGGCTGATCCGCCGCATCGGCCTGGAGGACGCGGGAGAGATCGTCGCGCTCGCGACGACCGAGCAGCTCAAGGGGATCTTCGACGAGGATCTGTGGCGCAGCGAGCGCCCGGGCAAGGACGAGACGTTCGACGCGGACCGATTCGCCCTCTGGCTCGAGGTCATGCTGGAGGCCGGCGAGGCGTTCGCGGCGCGGAAGATCGCCGAGCTCGACGAGGACTTCGTCACGATGGCCCTGTGCAAGCACGTCCTGGTGATCGACGTCGACGGGCTCAGCGTGCAGATGTCGAGCTCGGAGCGCTCGGACGACGACGATCTCGTGGAGAAGGCGCTCGAGGGCTGCCAGTATCAAGAGTTCGAGGAGTTCCGCGTCATCGCGAAGGACAACCGGAGCTGGGATGCGATCCTCCTGGTCCTGGTCGAGCTCGACAGGGAGCACCACGCGCTCCTGCGAGCGCTGCTCGAGCGCTGCTGCGCGATCTCCACCGAGTACATCGAGGACTCCGGCGGCCTCTACGACGTCCTCACCTCCGAGGAGATGCTGGAGTCCGACGTGGCCGCGGAGCGGGAAGAGCGGCGCGAGCACGAGGGGTTCGTCGCCCCATCGGCGGCCCTGAGCTTCCTCGAGCTGTCGAAGGTCACGCCGCTCGACGAGATCCTGAGATCCCGGACGTACGACGCCGTCACGCGCGCGCATTTCCGGGCGGCGGCGAGAGCGCGACCCCCCGCCGCGCCGACCCGGCGGCCGACCTCCCGCGAGGACGAGGGCGCCCCGACCGCGGAGGGCCTCCAGAGCTTCCTCGAGGTGCTCCGTGAGGCGGACGTCCTGCCGCCCGCGACCGAGCCGCGGCTCCTCGAGGCCGGCGCGAAGCGCGGGGAAGAGCTGCTGTTCACGCAGGCGATCCGCGAGGTGATGGCGCGCGACGCGGAGCTCTACGGGAAGCGACTGATGGAGCTGAGCTACCTCGTGAACGTGCTCATCTCCGGCTGCAGCCACGACGGCCGCGCGCTCCGGCCGTTCGAGGCGGTCGAGGCCGCGCTCTGCACCTGCAACCTCGGGTTCGAGCGCCTCCTCGGAGAGCGCGCGGAGCCCAAGAGACCTGGGCCGGACGCGCTCGTCGCGTCGGTGGCCGAGCACGACGCGGTGAAGGCGTTCATGGTCGGGTGGAACCTCTTGCACCACGAGGTGGTGCTCTTCGCTGCCGGCGCGCTCCGGAAGGCGCTGGCCGAGCTGGCCGCGAGCCAGCCGGACGCGCAAGCGGCCCGTGAGATCGAGCGCGTGGCCGCCGGGCTCGGGGCGGACACCGACGCGGGCAAGCCGTGGCGCTCGCGGGGCAAGCTCGATCGGATCGCGCGCGCGCTCGGGGCCGAGGCGACGTCGGCCTACCGCGCGCTCCTGGACGAGCTCCCGGCGCTGCCCCCGGGCCTGGGCCAAGGGGCGCGGGGCTCGCGCTTCCTCTCGCGCGCCGCGCAGGTCCGGGCCCTCCAGGCGATGCTGGCGCGGCCGGAGAAGAGCGGCGCGAAGGGCGCAGCGGCGGCGGCCGCGCCCGCCAAGCCCCGCCGCAAGCGCTCTCCGACCGGTGCCGGCCCGCGGAAGTGACGTAGCGGTCGCGCCGCCACGCCGGCGGCGCCCCCCGGGAGGGGCGCAGGGGGCGGAGAGGGTCAGCCCTCGCGGGGCTCGGCCGGCAGGCCGGCGTTCTTGCGGAGGGTGGCGATCAGGCGGTCCATCGCCTCGCGGTAGGTCTTCTGGGCCGCGGCGATGCGCTCCTCCATCGTCTCGTCGATCTGCTTCGCCTGGGTCGCGGACGAGTCGAGCATCGCCTTGCTGCGCCCGAGCTCCTCGATGCGCGCCTCCGACGCCTTCTTCTCCTCGTCGGTGCGGTTGCCAGAGGACTGGAATGCTCGCTCCGCCTGGACCGCCTCGTCGATCGACTTCTTGATGGTCTCGATCTCCTCGAGCATCCGGCGGAGTCGGAGCTTGTGCTCGACCATGTCGATGTGGACGACGTAGCTCACGAAGCTCACGGCGTCGGCCTGCTTCTCGAGCGTCGCGGCGTTCTCCTTGCCGAGCGAGGCGCGGTAGCGCTCGATGCGGCGGTGCGCCTCGCTGCGCTCGCGGACGTACTTCTCGAGCTGGCGCTCGACGCCGTCCTCGAGCGCGTGCGCCGTGGCGCCCGTGACGTCGACGTCGCACCCCTTCTGCTTGACGACGTACTGCGCGGCGCCGCTCACCTTGCGGGTGAGATCCTCCTTATTGTCGTTGAAGAACGCCGCCGCGCCGTCGACGGCGCGCACGCGCTCCACGTAGTCGTAGCTCCGGCCCGCCGCGTCCGCCTGCTCGATGACGTCGAGGACCTGCTTCCAGTCCGGCTTCTTGAGCTGGTCGGGATAGCCCGCGAACTGCGCTGTGGCGCGCTTCACGAGGTCGTCGCGCTCGCCGAACGACGCGGCCGTCGCCTGCAGCTCGGCCGGGTAGCGCTCCGCGTAGCCGCTCTGCGAGGCCGACGACGCGATCTCGGGCTCCGGCTTGGGGGCGCTGCAGCCGAGCGCGAAGAGGTGGCCGGTCAGAAAGAGCGCGCCGGCGACGAGGCGGGGTCGGTTCATGGGGGCAGGCTATAGCCCAACTCCGCTGCGGCCGGGGGCGCGTTGCGCGGCGGCTGGGGCACGCTCGGTGAGGTGGCGGAGCGGCGCGTCATGCACGGGATTTGTGGAATGCGAGGGTGTGGTGTTGCATCTGTCGGCGTAGGTGCTCCGAGGTTCGGAGCACCCCACGAAGCAACTGAACCTCGCCGCGGTATCCGGGGTCTGAGATTCGCGAGGGGGCGCATGAGGCCGCCGCGTCGCTCGTCATCTCCCGCTCGCTAGGTCATCGATCAGCTCGTGGAACCTGCTCTCGTCGTCAGCCAACATCGTCGCGACGCCCTGCTCGAATTGACTCACACGCCACGTGTGTCGGTTCTGGTAAACGGGGCCTCCACGTCCTCGCCAGATCTGCCGGAAGAGCTCCAACGCCGCGCGGGGATTGTAGTGCAGCGGTGCCTCGGGCGAGTCCCTATCCAACGCGCTCCACATCGCGCGGACACTTTCTCTCTCTCTCCTCTCCGCTGCGTCGCCCCCTCTCGTCGCTTCCCCAGGGTACAGCGATACACGGGCTGGATTGTAGCGCGCGTCGACCAGTGCCATCTGAATCCGTGGTGGAAGGCAGCTGGAGAAGGGCCGCCTGTTGTACATCTCGTCTAGATAACCTCTGACCCTCTGCGTGTACAGCGCGTCGATTCCTTCTTGTGGCAGTTGGAGCTGACCGACACGCACGCTGCCTCTGTGCACCCTTTCCCAGTCCTCCAGGACCTGCGCCGGGCTGGCCCGGCCGCCGTCAGCGGTCCTGAAGTGCGAGGCGTTTGCCCTGGCGAAACTCTCCGCGACATCACGCCGCTGAGCGTGGGAGGCGCCATCGCCTCGATCGACCAGATGTCCGATGCCGATCGTCACGAGTCCTCTGGCGTCTCGATAAAACCTGTGGCGATTCCCCTCCCTGGCGATGTGAAAGAGCTGCAGCTCACGCCAGTACGTCTCCATCTCCCAGAGCGGCTCACACTCTGACATAACACCGTGGGTTGCTGAGGTTTTGGCCTGTCTTCTTCGAACGGCACGATGCGCCGCTCGCGCTCCGGCGAGCCGCGTCAAGGCCCGCCTCGGATCCGCCGGCTGCACCCCGGACGTTCCTGGCTGTTTTCCTTGATGGGGATACGCAGGCGTAGGATCGCTGCGAGGTCGCCGGAGCGCGTCTGCGCCGCAAGCGCGCAGCGTCAGCGTTCGCGAAGCCGCGGTCCATCGCGCTCCATGGTACACGACCGCAGGACTGGCCTTCAAGGCGTGGCGCCTGGATCGGCGGGGCCCATCGTCCGCGCGCGCCGGACGTCCCGCCGCGCCGGGCTGGACAGCCATCCGCCCGGTATGTAAGATACCATCCCGGCGCAGCGCTCCAATGCGAGAGGTGATCTGATGCCGTTGCTTGAGCTCACGTTCGAATCCGGGGAAGCGTCGCTGGACGTGCGGCAATTCGACGTCCAGGAGAGCATCTCGGGGCTCTTCACGCTGTCGATCCTGGCGCGCTCGCCGAACGCGGACGTCGATCTCGAGTCGATCGTCGGCAAGCGGGCCTCCTTCCGTATCGCCAACGGCTTCGACTTCGCCAGCTCCGGTGCCCGCTTCTGGACGGGCGTGTGCAACCAGATCGAGCAGGTTCAGGCCGAGACGACCGGCCTCTCCACGTACCATCTCCGGATCGTCCCGGCGCTGTGGCTGCTGACGCAGCGGCGGAATTTTCGCATCTACCAGCACCTCGCGATACCGGACATCGCCGACAGGATCTTCGCCGAGTGGCAGATCACGCCGACGTGGAGTATCGAGCGCGCCAAGTATCCCAAGCTCGAATACAGGTGCCAGTACGGGGAGAGCGACTACGCCTTCCTCTCACGCCTGCTCGAGGAGGCGGGGATCGCGTTCACGCATCCTGATGACCAGGCCAGCGGCTCGACGCCGACGCTGAGCGACAAGCTCCACCTGGCCACGCCCCGGGCGCCGCCGGCGCTCCGGTTCGTCGATTCGCCGAACGATGCCGCCGAGAGCGAGTACGTCACCGAGGTCACGATCACCCACGAGGTCGAGCCGGGGGCGACCACGATCCGCGACTACGACTTCCGCAACCCGGCCTTCCCCCTCTTCGGCGAGGCGCCCAAGGCGCCTGCGCCCGAGGACAAGTACGAGCAGTACCACTACCAGCCTGGCGCCTTCTTGATCGAGGGCCAGAGGGGCGGCGGCACGCCGGCTGCGGACGACAAGGGGGTCGCGCGCCACGACCAGAGTTATGGCAAGGCGCTCGCCGAGCGGGCGCTCGACGGGCGGCGCGCCTTGAAGCGGACGGTCACGTTCGAGACCAACGCCCTCGACCTTTCGCCCGGCGCGGTCTTCTCCATCGACAACCACCCCCACGCGGCGTTCGCCGCCGGCAAGAAGCTCCTCGTGACGGAGGTGCAGATCCACGGGGCCGTGGGGACCGAGTGGACGCAATCCGGCCATGCCGCCTTCGCGGACGTGCCCTATCGCCCGCTGAAGAGCACGCCGAAGCCGCACGTCACCGGCGTGCAGAGCGCCGTCGTCGTGGGGCCCTCCGGGCAGGAGATCCACACGGACGAGTTCGGGCGGGTCCGCGTGCAGTTCCCCTGGGATCGCGAGGGGCGGAACAACGACGACAGCTCCTCCTGGATCCGCGCGAGCCAGGGCTGGGCGGGCACGGGCTTCGGCATGATCGCCATCCCGCGGATCGGCCAGGAGGTGCTGGTCGGCTTCCTCGAAGGGGATCCGGATCAGCCGGTGATCGTTGGGCGCGTGTTCAACAACAACAACCGCGTCCCCTACAACCTGCCGCAGCACAAGACGCGCAGCACGTGGAAGACGAGCAGCTCCATGGGCGGCGGCGGCTTCAACGAGATCATGTTCGAGGACCTGGCGGGCCAGGAGCTCGTCTTTATGCAGGCGCAGAAGAACCAGCGCCGGCTGGTCAAGAACGACGAGACGATCACCGTCGGCCACGACCGGCAGAAGCTGGTCAAGGCGAACGAGACGGAGGTGACCGAGGGAAAGCGGGCGGAGTTCACCGGCGGCGATCGGGTGGAGCTCACCGACGGAAGCCGGACGACGGTCATTGGCGGCGCGCTCCGCAAGCTTGTCAAGGCGGACGAGGTGGAGCGGACGGAGGGCGATCTCCTGCTCTGGGTCGGCGGCGAGCAGCACCTCATCGTCAAGCAGGTGAAGCGGGAGCTCGTCGAGCAGGACAGCCACCTCAAGGTGAACGGGAGCCGGAACGAGCAGGTGAGCGGGACGCAATCCCTGTCGGTCGGCGGCGATCAGCACGGCAAGGTGGGGAAGAACTACGCGCTCGAGGCCGGCCAGGAGATCCACCTGAAGGCCGGGACGGCGCTGGTGCTCGAGGCGGTGTCGGATCTGACCATCAAGGGGCCGGGCGGGTTCATCCGGATTGACGCGGGCGGCGTGACGATCAAAGGGAATCTGGTGAAGATCAACAGCGGCGGGGCGGCCGGCTCGGGCAGCGGCGCGAGCCCGGCGGGGCCGGAGGCGCCGCAGGAGGCCCAAGTGGCCGAGCCGGCGCGGCCTCAGCCGGACGACGTGAGCAGGACGGGGATCGGGCAATAATGCAGTAGATTGGGGAAGGGGAGGGCGATGCCGCCTGCGGCGCGGGTCACGGACATGCATGTATGCCCCAAGGTGGAGCCGGGGCCGGTACCTCATGTCGGGGGGCCGATCCTGCCGGCGGGGGAGCCGACGGTGCTGATCGGGTTCATGCCCGCGGCGCGGGAAGGGGATATGGCGGTGTGCGTCGGGCCGCCGGACAAGATCTCGCGGGGCGAGGCGTCGGTGCTGATCGGCAACAAGCCGGCGGCGCGGCTCGGGGATCCGATGGAGCACGGCGGGACCATCGTGCTCGGGTGTCCGACCGTGCTCATCGGATCGTCGCCGCAGGGGGTCGCGTTGTCGGCGGCCACGGCGCCGTTCTGCGAGGAGTGCGAGAAGAACCGGCGCAGGGGAATCGAGTGATGCTCGGGTGGCAGCGCGCCATCGTGGAGGTCCGCTGGGCCAAGGCTGCGCCGGCGAACAGGGCCGTGATCGAGCCCGGGGGCGCGCTCCGCATCGGGCGGACCGAGCGGGCGGATCTGGTGGTGGCGGCGGACAGGGCCATGTCGGCGGTGCATTGCGAGATCCGGTGGGACGGGGAGACGTGCCGGGTCGTGGACCTAGCGAGTCAGGACGGGACGTGGCTCAACGGCGAGCGGGTGGACGGGGGCGAGATCAAGAACGGCGGCTGGATCCGCGCGGGGGGAACGGTCTTCGCCGTCTATCTCGAGGGGGCGACGCCGCCGCGGCGCGAGAGCGGGCTCAAAGGGGGGGGCCAGGACCGGCTGACGCCGCTCCAGGAAGACGTGCTGGCGGCGCTGCAGGTGGAGCCGGAGCCGCTGTTTGCGGTGCTCGACGCGTCGCGCGGGTTGCGCGTGCTCGAGGTGCTGCGGGAGTCGGTGGAGGAGTACCAGTCGCTGTACGAGGGCATCCAGGGGGAGGCGCTCGCGATGCAGGCACCGTTCCTCGTGCGGCTGCCGAAGGGGGCGCGGCTCCTGGAGCAGCTGGTGCTGGAGGGGTGGGGGAAGCGGTGGGGAATCTTCCTGACGTGTCGGCGGCCGTTCAAGGAGGTGCGGACGCATCTGAGGCGGTTCTTGATGGTGGTGAACGATGAGACCGGAGAGCGGATGTACTTCCGGTTCTATGACCCAACGGCGCTCCGCGTATTCCTTCCGACGTGCACGCCGCGGCAGAGGGCGCAGTTCTTCGGGGAGATCGGGGCGCTTCTGGTCGAGACGAAGGACGGAGAGGTGATGCGGTTTGGGGCACAGGGGACGCCGGCCGTCCTGACGGCACGCTCGGAGGTGCCGGGCCTTTAGGTGGATGATGATCCGGGTGCATGAAATCGTTCAGGAAGGCGCATGTTAAGGATTTCGAGCGGGCAACTTGCTCTCTTGGCCAGAGACCGCCTTGCCGCCGTCGCCCAGACGCTCGCGGACCGGCTGACCCAGCGTCACCCGCAAACTTGCGCCGGTTGCGGGCGTGAGGCGATCGCTTCCGCACTCGAGCCGGAGATCGCTTTCGCCCATGGCCAGGGCTTCCGGTCCATGCAGATGCTGGAACGCTATGTCGACCTCTGCGCCACTCTCGGCTTCGGGTTCGGCGAGCGGGAGCACTGGGCGCGCGACATCCTGTCGCGACGGGATCTATCGCCACAAGCCAAGCTCGACCGGATCGAGGAGACGTCGATCTTCGTCCTGCTCGCGAGACGCCGATGAGCCTGTACCCTCTGGATCGGGAGATCGTCCGGGAGACCGACGAATGGTTCTACAGGTCGCATCCCCGCGGGCGGGAGTTGCGCGGCGCGCCGCTGCACCCCACCTCCGTCGAGGACGCCGAAGGTCGCAGGGCCTGGATCGCGGAATACCGCAGGCGTCTTGCGGAAAAGCAGGCCCGCCGCCGCGCCTCGCCTCCAGCGGCCGATCCCCCGGGCGGTGGGCCGGATCCGCTCGCCCCCTGCCAAGGCTGCTGCCCGACCGATTTTCTGGCCGCGCCCCCATCGGTGACGCTCGAAGCGGAGGAAAACACGGTGTTGGTCGCCACCGACATTCAGCCGGCGGGCATTGGCCAGGGGACATACAGCTGGACGACGAGCAGCCAGAGGCTGCGCGTTGAAGCGCCTTCGACTGGTCATGTGGTCACCGTCCGTGCGGGTCCGGTCCCCAACGCGGCTCCGGAGATCGGAGAGGTGGTGGAGGTAACGCGTACCCAGCCGGGCTGCGCGCCGATTACCAGGCATGTGCTTATCTGGATCCAGAAATGCAAGCTCTTCCGCCTCGCACAGGAGAGGATCATCGCAATTGCGACCGACCCGGCTCTGCGGAGTACGACACCCACGGCAACCGTTCCCGACCCCTTGCTACCCGGTGGGCACGCGCTGAGCTTTGGCCAGGATATCTCCTTCTCGACCGGGCGGGCGCAACCCCACGGACCCAGCGTCGGATCGACCACCGCCGTCTTGGAGCCCAAGATGCGCGAGCTGTTGTCGTGGTTCGCCTCGAACGACACGCATGGCAAGGCGCGGCGGCTGTTCAAAGCCTTCCTCGTACCGCAGACAGCCGTGTCGTTCTGGAGCGACCCGCACCTCACCGCCGCGGCCGAGACGCATCCCAACATCACCTCGTTCGTCCACCGAGCTCTATCGGCACCCAATTCACCGGAACGCGCCGCGGGGGGGACAAGAATTCACCAGGCGCTGGAGACCGCAGGCTGGGATATCAACGCCGCCGTAGCCCCGACGGACTTGGGCGTGCCGGCCTTCAACCGTGGCAGCGATATATTGTTGACGGAAGATTATAGTAATGGGCTGACGGTGATGGTCGACGGTGTCCAACATGTGATAGTGGTGGCTAAGGACTACCACTATGATCGTTGTGCCCGCGAATATTACATCAGGCTGGAGTACGTGTTTTACGACGTGTTCGGGCTCGATGACATCGACCTCCGGAGATTCGGTGCCGACGGCTGGCCTGACACCATCCCGGCAGAGGGCTTCACCGCATGGTGGCAGCTTCAGCACCAACATGGCTACGCGCCGCTGATCACCCGCATTGCGTTCGAGCGCGAGTTCAGGGTGCCCGTTCCGTGACTCACGCAGCCGCTCAACCCGCGCGGAGGGGGCGCCCATGACCGCTGGGCGGCGAAGGAGTCCGGGCGCGGCTGCGATCGGCGCATTCTTCGTCGGCCTGCTGGCCGTGCCGTGGATCTATGTGACGTTCGGCGCGCTCTCGGCGTTTTCGTCGCCATTCCCGGAAATGGCGACCCTGCTGCTGATCGTGGCGACGCTCGATCTCGGGCTGGAAACGTTCGTCCGCCCACGCGGATTCGGGCCGGCACGACTGGTCGGGGCGGCGGCGTCGGCGGTGGTTCTCCTTGCGCTCCTGGCGGAGCTGACAAAGTTCACATGGCAGACAATGGCCCAGCGAGCGGGGTTGTTCGCGACCGTCTGGCTCGGGGCCACCGTGGTCTGGCTCATCGTCACGCTGCTGGTGGGGGAGGTCGGACCGGAAGCAATCCTGCGGCCCCGCCTGACGTCGTCGGCACGGCAGTGGGGCGCGCTGGTAATGGGGGCAATTCTGTTCGGGACGCTGACCATGCTATCTTGGGCTTACCTGACTCCGCCACCGGCTATCATCGGGGCCCTGTGCTCGACGGACCAGTTGGGTGAGCGGCACCCTGGCTTCGAAATGACATTTTGAGCAAGAGATGCCATGACGCTCCTTCTCAGCCTCACCTTCGCCTCTGGCGAGTCCCCCCTCTCGGTGAGCCATTTCTCAGTCCACGAGGGCATCTCCACCCTGTTCACCGTCTCGATCTCGGCCACCTCCGAGGACCCCAGCGTCGATTTCGACGCGATCATCGGCCAACCGGCGTCCTTCCGCGCCGCTCGAGACCTTGCCTTCTCCCCCCTCGGCGCCGCCCGCCTCTGGTCCGGCCTCTGCAACTCCATGCAACTCGCCCGCGCCGAGCCGCTCGGCAGGTCGACCTACCACCTCCGCATCGTGCCACGGCTTTGGCTCCTCACCCAGCGCCGCGGCCATCGCATCTTCCAGCACCTATCCATCCCTGATATCGCCGACAAACTCCTCGGTGAGTGGAACATCGACCCCATCTGGCAGATCGACCGCCCCCTGTACCCGAAGCTCGAGTACAAGGTGCAGTACGGCGAGACCGACTACGCCTTCCTGAGCCGCCTCCTCGAGGAGGCCGGCATCGCGTTCACCTTCCCGAACGACGACGCGAACGGTTCACGGCTCCTCCTCGATGACGCCCTCCACGCGCGTCCCCCCCGCACCACCCCGCCGCTCCGCTATGTCGACCACCCCACGGAGGCCGCGGCGGAGCACGAGATCGTGACCGAGGTCCGCCTTGTGCACGACGTCCGCCCCGGCGCGTACGCCGTCCGCGACGTCGACTTCCGCAACCCAGCCTTCCCGACGCTCGGCGAAGCCGAGAAGGCCGCGGCGCCGGAGGATCGCTACGAGCACTTCGATTATCAGCCGGGCGCGTTCCTGGTGGCGTCCGCCGGTCCCGCCGACACACCGGCTGCCGATGACAAGGGCTCTTACCGCCACGATCAACCCTCCGGTAAGGCGCTCGCCCAGCGCGTCCTCGACGCGGAGCGGGTCGAGAAGCGCGCCGTCTCGTTCACCACCAACACCACGGATCTCTGGCCCTGCGTCATCTTCTCGATCGGCCAGCACCCACACCCCGAGCTCCCCGACAGCCAGCGTCTGCTCGTGACGCACTTCTTCATCGAAGGAGCGGCGGTCGACACCTGGCACATGTCCGGGACCGCGGTCTTCGCCAGCGTGCCCTACCGCCCGCCCAGGAGGACGCCCAGGCCGAAGATCCACAGCGTGCAGAGCGCCACCGTGGTCGGGCCCGCCGGGCAGCAGAGCCACACCGACGAGTTCGGGCGCGTGCGGGTACAGTTCCCGTGGGACCGCGAGGGCACGAGGGACGACTCGAGCTCGACATGGATCCGGGTGAGCCAGGGTTGGGCAGGCGCCGGGTTCGGCGCGCTCACCCTCCCGAGGGTGGGGCAAGAGGTGCTGGTCGCGTTCCTGAACGGCGACCCGGAGCAGCCTATCGTCGTGGCGCGGCTCTCCAACATGACCAACCCGGTCCCGTACAAGCTGCCGGAGAACAAGACCCGGAGCGCCTGGAAGAGCGACACATCGCCCGGGTCGGACGGGTGGAACGAGATCCTCTTCGAGGATCTCGCCGGGAGCGAGCTCGTCTACATGCAGGCGCAGAAGAACCTGCGCCGGCTGGTCAAGCACGACGAGACGATCACCGTGGTCAATGACCGGGAGAAGACCGTCGCGGGGAACGAGACGGACACGACCCTCGGCAAGCGGACCGAGGTGACCGCGGGGGACCGGACCGAGGAGGTCTCCGGGACCCGCACCACGGCGGCTATCAAGATCCTCGCGAAGCGCGTCAAGGGCGACGAGATCGAGCGGACCCTGGGAGGCCAGATCGGTTGGGTCGGCAAGGACCGGCAGATCATCGTCAAGAAGACGAAGCGGGAGCTCATCCACCAGGACGCGCACCTGCTGGTGAAAGGGTGCCGGAACGAGAGCGTCGGTGCGCAGTCGCTCTCCACCGCGGTGCAGCAGGAGAAGGTGGGCGCGAACCACGCCCTCGAGACGGGGCTCGAGCTCCACGAGAAGGCTGGCACCGTCCTCGTGGCCGAGGGGGCCGCGGACGTGACCCTCAAGGGGCCCGGCGGCTTTATCCGGATCGATGCGGGGGGCGTCACCATCGTGGGCACGCTGGTCCAGATCAACGAGGGCGGGTCGCCGGGGTCGGCCGCCGACGCCAGGGGGACCGCGCCGGAGGAGCCCAGGGAGGGCGATGTCACCCCGCCGGCGCAGCCGCCGCCACCGCGGCTCATCGATCCCGCGGTGACGATCGGCCGCGTGATGCGGGGAAACCCGTACGCGCAATCGGGCGCGAATCCGGCAGACGGGATGGTGGACAGCGTCCCGCCGACCAGGAGCTATGAGGTGCAGGTCACCGTGATGCCGCAGCTCGAGCCGGGGCGCTTCATCGAGCTCAGCGTGGTCAACGGCGGCGGCGGCAACGGCACCGCGACGGTCACCCCGAGGCAGATCAGCTCCACGACCACCGTCACGGTGACCGGCGGCGCGCAGACCGACCCGGGTAACGCCGGCAATCTGAAGATCCAGGCGAGGCTCGACGGGGTCGTGAAGGCGGAGTCGGCCGGGTTCACCGTCTGCGCTCACCCGCTCAATCTGCACAACACGCTCCGATCAGACCTGGACGGCGCCGTCGTGGGGGCGATCGTCGATGTGGCCTGGGACTCCGACAGCGGCACGTTCGCCGATCTCGACAGGGCATCGTTCTCCGAGAAAGTCTTCTACGTGCGCCAGGACGTGCCGCCGTTCCAGAGCGGCCCGAACCTGAACAGCGGCTATCTCCCCGCCAACTCGATCGGGCTCGTGGACACCCACCGCGCCCCGCGCCCCCGAGCCGGGCCGGCTGGCGTGAGGGATGCAAAGCAACTGTTCGTCTTCAAGTGCGACCGCTGCGGAGTCGTCGACAAGGTGCAGCCGAACTCCGGGTTGCATATCCTCCACCGCGTCTTCCAGGATGGCGCGCAGTGGAAGCATAAATTCTGGAAGTTCGGCGAGAGGACGACCATCGGGGCATGGACCAGCGAAGCGGGCGATTGCAATGTCACGACCCCTGACCATATCTTGCGTTGAGGCGCTCGCGCTCTGCTCGATGCTCGCGGCGGCCTGCCCGGCGTGCCGTGGTGCGCGGAACGAGGTCCCTCCCGATGACACAACCGCTACAGGAAGACTCCTCATGGCCAACAGCAACGTCGGCATCTCCATCGATGTCTCCGCCCCAGCCGCGCCCGTCCTGCTTGCCGGGCCGATCCCCGCGGTCGTGGTCGTCCACAACCGCTCGGCAGCTCCGATCGACATCCTGCTCCCCTACCCGAACGTGAACGACCTCCGCTTCGAGTCGCCCTCCGCGACCCAGAGGCCGACGCCGAGCGTCGGCGACGAGCGGACGATCGCGATCCCGATCCCGCCGGGCCAGCGGTACGCCTCCACCTACTACCTCAATCGCTACCTGAGGTTCGACGTCCCCGGGGACGCCCGCGTGAAGTACCAACTCGACGTGCACGTGACCGTGAGCCCGCGGACGCCGGAAGCCTCCAACAAGGAGATCACCGCTGCAGGCGAGCTCACGTTTCATTTGATCCAGGGGACGGAAGATGCTTTGAAAGAGGTGCTGTCCAACCACGCAGCGAACCTCCGTAGCAAGGACCGCAAGGTGAAGATGGAAGCCGCCGAGGCGCTCGCCTTCCTGGAGACGCCGCTCGCGCTCGAGGCCCAGGCCCGGATGTTGACCATCGATGGACTCGAGGTGATCGGCATCGAGGCGCTGGGGCGCTCTTCGTCCCCCCAGGCTCACAAGCTCATCGTCGGGATGCTCTCGCGACCGGACTCCATGGTGGTCATGGCCGCCCTCGCGGAGATCGACCGGCTGCGCCTCGACCTCCCCCGGGAGAAGGTCCACGCGTTGCTCGCCTCCGACAACCCGAACATCCGCTGGACGGCGCTGGACTGGATGGCCGCCCATCCGGACCCGCGGGATCGCGCGGCCGTGTCGCCGCTGCTCGGCGACCCGAACACCGAGGTGCGCGAGCGAGCGAAGGCGTACCTGGAGAGCCTCCCCAAGTAGAGGGTGGGCTCCGGCCGGATGCGACGAGAGGAATCGCAGGATGGGCGAGCGCATGGATAGCAAGGTCTCTGTCCTCGGGCTGTCGGACGTGGTGCCGGTCGGATGGCTCGTCTGGCAGCGCCCGCCGAGCAAGCCGGTGCTGACGGTCGTTACCCGGGCGACGTTCGTCCTCCGACCCGGCGAGTCCGTGCTCGCGGAGGAGCAGGAGCCGCCGAGCGCCACGGAGCGATCCTACCCCGACGGCGCGAGCCTCGGCGTCTATACGCCCGCGGACCTGGTCCCGATGAAGCCGCGCGCCGACGTGCTCCTCGTCGGGCACGCGTTCGCGCCCGGGCGGCAGCCGGTGCGCTCGCTCATCGCCCGGCTCGCCGTCGGCGAGGTGGACAAGCGCATCGAGGTCTTCTGCGACCGGCAGCTCGACCTCCAGGGGGCGCTCCACGAAGGTCCCCGGTTCACCAGCATGCCGCTCGTCTACGAGCGCGCCGCAGGGGGGCCCCGGACCGAGAACCCGATCGGCCTGCGCCCCGACGGGCGCGACGTCCACGGCCGCCTCGCGCTGCCCAACCTCCAGCCGCCGGGCATCGAGAGCGCGTCGCCGGGCGACCCCATCGCGCCGGTCGGGTTCGGTCCGATCGCGAGCGGCTGGCCCTCGCGCCGCGCGCTGCTCGGCCCCGCCGCGGCCGCGCGGCTGCCCGACACCTGGCGAGGTCAGGTCCTGCCCAGCGATCTCGATCCGGAGCATTTCCAGGCGGCCCCAAGAGATCAGCAGGTGCAGGCGCTCCACCCCGACACGCAGATCACGCTCGAGAACCTGCACTTCCAGCACGCGCAGCTCGTCACGCGCCTCCCCGGGATCCGCCCGCGAGCGTTCGTCCAGGGCATGGGCGCGCCGCAAGGCGTGGCGATGCGGGCCGACACGCTCTGGATCGACGCCTCGCGCGGGCTCTGCACGGTGACGTGGCGCGGCCAGATCCGCCTCGAGCACGCGGCGCAGCCGGTTCAGGTCCTCGTGGCCATGGAGGAGCCCGGGCTCCCGCTCACGTGGGAGCGTGTCGAGCAGCTCCGGGACGCGGCGGCCGGTGAGGCCCAGCAGGCGGAGCTCGATCCGGAGAGGCGGACGATCGCGGTGCCCGTCGAAATGACCCCGGCGCGGCCCTCGCCCCTGCCCTTTGCGGCGGTGCAGCGCCCCCGGGCGCCGCACGAGTCCGCCCCAGATGACGTGGGGCTGCCGTTCCATCCTCCAGGCGCGCCGCCCGCGCCGCCGATGCCCATCCCGCCGCCGCTGACCGATGACGGGACCGGGACGATCGCCATACCGGCCGTCCCTGACGCCTCCGAGGCCGTCGCTGTCGCCTCCGGAGCCGTCCATGGGGCGCTTGCGTCCTCCGCGGCGCCCCTACCAGCTGCTAGCGCCCCGGCGGAGAGCCCGTGGGCTCGCCGCGCAGTGTCGAGCTTCGCGCTGCCGTCGGGTGAGCTGCCCAGCGCGGCGATGCCACCCGTCGCAGCGTTCGCATCAGCGACCGCATCGCCGCTGCCGCTGGCGCCGCCGCGCCTCGTCACACCGACGAAGCACGCGCCGCGGTCGCCGTCCGCATCGCTCCTGCAGCGCACCTCCACGCCCGACGCGCTGCACCTCGTCTGGTTCGATCCCCTGTGCCTCCAGCGCCTGCGCAAGGACCCTCGCTACGCCCCGGTCCTCGAGGCGCTCGACGAGCAGCCGCTGGATCATGACCTCGACGACCCGGCGGGCGCCGAGGCCACGTCCGACCTGGAGGATCGACGGGAAGCCTTCGAGATCCTCGCGCGCGGCCCGATCAGCGGCGATCGCGTGACGGCCGCGCTCGCCGCGGCCACGCTCGACGACGGGCGGCTCTTGCAACCGCTCGTGCTCCTGGCAGGGGAGCTCGTCTTCTCGTTCGATGAGCTCGAGGCGCTCAAGGCGATGATCTCCGCGGCCACGCCCCACGCCGGCGCAGATCCGGAGGACAGCGGGATCCTCGACCTGGCCAAGGAGTTTCTGGGCACGCCGGGCCTGCCCGGTGCGCCGCTCGTTGCCGAGGGCCTCGAGGCGCGCGTCCGCGAGACATTCGAGAAGCGTGGCCTCGTGCCGGAGGGCCAGCTCGACGCGCTCGCGGCGCGCGCGCTGCTCGGCGGCCGCCATCTCCAGCGCCGAGCCGTCTTCGGCGGGCATCATGTGCGCGCGCTCCTCCACGGCCCAGTCGAGGGGCCGATCCCGACGTACCTGCGCGAGGAGCTCGCCGCGAAGCTGCCCGCGGCGCAGCGGCTCCGGGTGCGCCTTGTGGCCTACGTGCACCCCGCCGTGGATCAGCACGAGACCCACCCGGCGGCGCTGCGCGCGGCGGCGCTCGCGACCGTGAGCCCGTCGACCGTGCGACGCTGAGCTACCGAGGAGCAACCTTCGCCATGCCCGAGACGCTAGAGCTTGTCTGGATCGACCCCAAGAGCGCGGCGCGCATTCGCAAGCGACCGCCCTGGCAACGCCTCGTCGACGACGCGCGAAAGGACCCCCGCGCAGCAGACTCCGCCGGGCCTGAGCTGCCCGGCCAGACCGTCCCTCCGGAAGACCGCCACGACGTGTTCTTGATCCTCGCCCGCGCCGCAGCGATCGACAGCAACGGCGTGGCCGCGGCGCTCTCGGACGCCGTCCGCGAGGACGGCAAGTTCGCGCCGCCGCTCGTGCTCGTCGCGGGAGAGCTGCGTTTCCCCTTCGACGAGCTCGATGCGCTGAAGGCCGCCGTGACGACGGCGACGCCGTTCGCCGGCGGAGACGAGCCGCTCAAGGCGGCCGTCGCCGCAGCGAACGATTTCCTGAAGACTCCCGGCCTGCTCGCCGCGCCCGCCGTGGTCGAGGGGCTCACGGACCGCATCCGCCAGGCCTTCGGGCGGATCCGGCGCGCGGTGCCGTCGGATTACCTCGACGCGCAGATCGAGCGCGCGCTGCTCGAGCACCGCCGTTACCAGAAGCGCACGTTCGGCGGAGCACCCCACCTGCGCGCCCTGCTCCATGGGCCCGGCGGCAAGGCCCCGATGCTCGTCTACTTCCCCGCCGATCTCGCGGCGAAGCTCCCCCTCTACCAGCGCTTCCCTGCTCGCCTCATCGCCGCGGCGCACCTCTCGATGGATGAGTTCGAGCCGCACGCGTTCGCCGTCGAGGCCCTCGCGCTAGCGCGCCAGATCCCTCCGGCTACGCCGCACCGGTGACGCCGGTTTCCCGCCAACGTTCGTCGCTTTCCTCTCGCTCGAGGGCGCTGCAACCCAGCAGGGGGCCATGATCGAGGTCATTGCCGTCCGACATCTCGACGCATCCATCCAGATCGCAGTCGCTCACGAGCGCCAACCTGCGAGGAGACGAGGCTGAAAGCAGGGGCAGCAGGGGTCGACGCGACGCGAGGTCACGCGACCCACATCCACGCAGCCCGGCGCGAGCAGGCGACATCACGGTACAAGGAGCCATGCTGCGCGTCGCGTGCGCGTCGCGTTACGACGCGTAGAACGCCGGAATCGCTTCCCTTTCGTACCCGCCCTTGGCATCGTCACGGGCCCGCTCTGCGCGTTCAATTTGCGCTCCAGACGGTCGAAGACGGTTGTCCCTTAACTCTGCATTTCACAAGCGTCGGCGCCTGTCTCGGAGGCGCCGGCCACCTTCGAGGGGTGTGAGGCATGGGAGCTCTGAAAGACAAGGTCGTCATCGTCACGGGCGCGAGCTCGGGCATCGGCAGGGCGACGGCCGTCGCGCTGGCCGCCGAGGGCGCCAGGGTCGTCGCGAGCGCGCGGCGCGAGGCGCAAGGGCGCAAGCTCGTCGCGGCCGTCAAGGATCGCGGCGGGGAGATCACCTGGGTCACCGCCGACATCCGGGTCGAGGGCGACGTCGAGGCGCTCGTGAAGGCCGCGGTGTCCACCTACGGGCGCCTCGACTGCAGCTTCAACAACGCCGGCTCCGGCTCCTTGATCCCGCTCGCCGACATGTCCAACGCCGACTACGACCTGGTTATGGACACGAACCTCCGCGGCGTCTTCTGGTGCATGAAGTACCAGATCAAAGCCATGCTCGCGAGCGGCGGGGGCTCGATCGTCAACTGCGCGTCGGTGGCCACGTCGCGCTTCTTCCCCGGGCTCGCGATCTACGCTGCCTCCAAGGCCGGCCTCGTCGCGCTCACCCGCACCGCCGCGGTCGAGTACGCGCAGAAGGGGATCCGCATCAACGCGGTGAGCCCCGGCGTCGTCGAGTCGGAGATGTCGACGGCCGGATGGCGCCTCGACGATCCCCAGGGACGCGCCTTCGCCGCGTCGCTCCACGCCATGAACCGCGTCGGCGGGCCCGACGAGGTAGCCGCGCTTGTCGCCTTCCTCTTCAGCGACAAGGCCTCGTTCATCACCGGCCAGGACGTCGCCGTCGACGGGGGCCTCCTCTCGGCGGCGTGGCCCGCCAACTACGCGGGCGGGGGCTGAGCCACGCGCCACGGCGGCGCCCGGGGGAGCGCCCCGCGGCGGAGCCCGGCCGGCGGCCGCGCGCCTGACCCCGCTGCGCCCGGATCCTTTGGATCCCAGGTTCCCGAGCCTCCGGCGTCCCCATACTGCAACCATGGGTCAGCCTGAAGCGGAGCCGCCCCCCGCGGCGGGCCGTGGCGAGCGCCCGGCGGCCTCCGCCCCGTCGCTGTTGCGCGCGCTCCGCCACCGGAACTACCAGCTGTTCTTCGCCGGCCAGCTCGTCTCGCTGGTGGGCACCTGGATGCAGTCGGTCGCCCAGTCGTGGCTCGTCTACCGGCTGACGGGCTCGTCGCTGCTGCTCGGCGCCGTCGGGTTCGCGACGCAGATCCCTGTCTTCCTGCTCGCCCCGATCGGCGGCACGGTGGCCGACCGGCGGAGCCGCCACCGCATCCTGCTCGCCACGCAGTCCGCCGCGATGGCGCTCGCCTTCGGGCTCGGCGCGCTCACCCTGAGCGGGCACGTCCAGGTGCCGCACATCCTCGGGTTCAGCGTGCTCCTCGGCGTCGTGAACGCGTTCGACATCCCGACGCGGCAGGCGTTCGTCGTCGAGATGGTGGGCAGGGAGGACCTCGCCAACGCCATCGCGCTCAACTCCTCGATGTTCAACGGCGCGCGGATCCTCGGCCCGGCGGTGGCGGGCATCCTCGTCGGCGCGATCGGCGAGGGGTGGTGCTTCGTCGCGAACGGGGTGAGCTTCCTTGCCGTGCTCGGGAGCCTCCTGGCGATGCGCGTCGCGCCCCGTCCGGCAGCCGCCGGGCGCGTCTCCGCGTTCGCCCATACGGCCGAGGGCTTCCGGTTCGTCGCGCGCACCAGGGCCATCCGCGCGCTCCTCCTCCTGCTCGGGGTCGTGAGCGTCACCGCGATGCCGTACGCGGTGCTGATGCCGATCTTCGCCGATCGGATCCTGCGCGGGGGGGCGCAGGGGCTCGGCATCCTGATGGGCGCGTCGGGCGTCGGGGCGCTGCTCGGCGCGCTCGTCCTCGCCAGCCGGCGGCGGCTCAGTGGCCTCGGCCGCTGGGTCGCCGCGGCCTGCGCGGGGTTCGGGGTGGCGCTCGGGCTGTTCGCGCTGTCGCGGTCGTTCTGGCTCTCGGCGCTCCTGCTCGTGCCCGTCGGCTTCTCGATGATGGTGCAGATGGCGGGGTCGAACACGCTCGTGCAGGCGATGGTGCCGGACGCGCTCCGCGGGCGCGTCATGGCGGTCTACGCGATGATGTTCATGGGGATGGCCCCGCTCGGCGCGCTGCTCGCCGGCTGGCTCGCGGGCAAGATCGGCGCGCCAGCGACCGTCGCCTCGGGCGGCGCGTGCTGCGTCGTCGCGGCGGCGGTGTTCGCCGCGAGGCTCCCCGGGCTGCGGCAGCAGGCGCGGGAGCTGATCATCGCCCAGCAGATGGCCGCCGGGACGCCCTCGGAGCAGCTCACCCAGCCGGTCGCGGCGGGGGCCGCATCGGAGGAGCAGGGCGCGGCGCGGCCGGCGTGAGCGGGCGGGGCCGGCGCGGTCCGGCACCTCGCATGCACGCCGCGGGTCGAGGCGGGCGTGTGTGCGGTCGACGCACTGCGCGCCGGGCGATGGAGGGGATCATGGGGCAAAAGGCCAAGCAGCGGTCCGAGGCGCAGGCGCAGGAGAACGCGCGGTTCGACGAGGTCGATCAATCGAAGGGGATCTTCCGGCTCGACGGGCCGCACCCCAAGGACGCCGAGCTCCGCGCGCCGGGCTCGCTCGGCGGCGGGCCGTACGAGGAGTCGGGCCGCGGCGGCCCCGCGGGCTCGCTCGAGCGGCGGGAGACCGGCGCCGAGGCCACGGCCGCGGGCGCGCCGGCCCCGCCCGAGGAGGAGCCGCCGCCGGAGAGCGGCGCGACCGAACAGGCGCAGCCGAAAGGCGCGTTGCCCCAGCACGAGGAGCCGGGCGCGAAGGAGCGCAAGGCCGCCGGCCAGAGCTAGCGGGGCGCGGCGCCACGGCGGCGCTCGCGCCGGCGCCTCGCGCGCTCACCGCGGGGCGACGGCGCTCGCGACGCCGAGGGCGACGTATTTGCCGACGGTGCCGGCCACGCCCATCGTGTCGCGGAAGCCCTTCATGAGCCGGTTGGGCAAGACCAGGTCGTCGAGCAGGAAGCCGCCGAGCGCCGACAGCGCGCCCGTGAGCGCGCCGCCGCGCCGCCCCGCCGCGTCGAGCGCCTTCTCGTAGCCGATGCCCCACACGAGCAGGCCCCCGGCGAGCGCCGCGATCCCTGCGGGCGTGGCGACCGGATCGAACCGGTCCTTCGCGCGCCGCCCTCCGAGGCCGACCGCCGCCGCCATGGCGTTCATGGCGGCCCAGGGCGATCCGCGCTTGAGGGTGGACGCTGCCATCATCGTGCACATCGTCGCTGCCGTCAGCACGGCGCCGGTCCGCAGCCCGCGCGTGACGATCTCGCTCATCCGGATCGCCTGCCGAGGGCGCTGCGCCGCTGCGCGAGGCGTCGCCCAGGGAGACCCGGGCGTCGCCGCGGGCGGCAGGGCGGTCGCCTCGGGCGGCAGCGCCGTTGCCTCGGGCGGCGAGGCGATCGGCGCGGCGGCCGCCGAGGCGGCTTCGGGCGGCGGGGACACCGCCTGGGCAGGTGAAGTCACCCCCTCGGAAGGCGGGACCAGCGCCTCGGGCTGATCCGGCGCCGCGCCCTCCCGGCGGCCGACATGGAGGTAATCCTCGCGGCCGTCATGGTACGTGTAGGGGACCGGCCTGGGACCCTGGTGCTCCGGCTCCGCCGTTCCTGCGGCGCGTTCCGGGTTCATTCGATTGTCCATCTGGCACCTTTCAGCGATTTCTGCGGATACGTGGGTTCCTCTCCCCGACATGTGCCAACTCCGTGCCAGGTCCGAGCTGGCCAGTCCATGGAGTCGGGGCGCCGTCGGTTCGTGGCCGGCGAAAGCGCCGCGGTCCGGCGGCGGCGAACCGGTCGCTCCGCCGGCCCGACCGATCCGTCCTCCGCCGCCCGACGGCTGTGGTTTGCCGCTCGCATGGGGGCGCGCTCAGGAGGATTTCATGAGCACAGCCCGCCCGCTGGAGATCACCGCCGCCACGAGGACATCACGCGCCGTGAAGACGGCGGGGGTGATCTTCGGCATGGGCGTAGGTGGCCTGATCGACGGCATCCTGTTTCATCAGCTCCTGCAGTGGCATCATCTGATCTGCTTCAGCTGCCATCCAGGCGCGACCATCGACGATGTGAGGCGGAACATCTTCGCCGACGGTCTGTTCGGCGTTGTCGCATTGGGCCTCACCGTGGCAGGTGTCATCAAGCTCTGGAGCGCCCTGCGCGCGGGCGGAGCTGAGCTCCCCGGACGGATGCTCCCGGGCGCCGCTGCCATGGGCTGGGGGCTGTTCAACCTGGTCGAGGGGGTGATCGATCATCACCTCTTGCAGATCCACCATGTCCGTCCGGGTCCGGGGCAGCTCGGCTGGGACCTGGCCTTTCTCGCGTCCGGTGTCCTGCTGATGCTGGTCGGCCGTCGCCTGATGCGCGAGGCGCCCGCGTCAGCGGCCGCGCCGGCTCGGGCCTGACTCGCCCCCGCGCCAGGCCAGCTGGACCAGGCGGTGCAGCAGCGACTGCGAGGGCCCCTGAGGGCCTGCCTCGAGCGACGGAAACGCGCTCGTCAGCTGGGCCGCGGCGAACGGCGTCTTCCTGGCGATGAGCAGCTCGCAGCGGCCGTTGAACACCGCGGGGTCCCGGGGCGAGGCGGGGGGGGGCAGCGAGAGCGCCTCCGGGAGCTCTGCGACGGCCCGCCTCAGGTCGTCGAGCTCGTCGATCGCGAGGCGCCGCTCGTGCGCCGCTTCTGCGCCGTCGCCGCCCGCGCGCAGCAGCGCGTGCCCGCTGGCCTGCGAGCGGAACGGGCCGTCCGAGGAGGGGGACAGCGAGAGCTCGACCTTGACCCAGCGGCGCCCTCCGCCGGCCGGCGCGATGCCCTCGAGGACGAGCAGCCAGTCGGGGGCCGCGGGCCGGCGCGCCAGCGCGCGCCTCGCCCAGCGGCGCTGCGCTCCTGGCCCGACCCACGGCGAGAGCCCCGCGTGCCACGCCCGGAACGCGAGCTCATCGCGGTACGCCACGCCCGGGAGCCACCCCCTGGCCACGCCGATCGACTCCCAGACCGCGAGCCCGGCCGCGAGCGCCGGACCCACGCTGATGCACTGGACCAGCCCCGGAATGCAGGCGCCGGCCGCCGCGAGCACGGCGCCTCCGGCCGCCGCCGAGGCGGCCAGCTGGACCGCGCCGAGCCCGAGCTCCCACGGCTTGCAGCCCCGGCACCGCTGCCGCAGCTCGGCGGTGCTCAGCTCGCTCGGATCGCGCAGGTCGCATGCCGCTCTGGTCATAGTCCTCGTTGCCATCCCGGGCACGGCCCGGAGCCGAACTCTGCCAGCATACCGCGATCCAGCGGCGGCGACCCGATCCAGGTTGCTCCGTCGATCTCGTACCGCGTCGCCGAAGGACGAATTGGGGGTGGTGAAGCGGGGCGATCCGTCGGGTCGAGTTCGCGGTGCCCAACTTGAGCGAACCGTCGCATTCGCTTGGTCCTGGATCCGACGCGACCCGGGTACCGCCGACCCTGGCAGGGGCAGCGGGCCGACGACGCGCCGCGCTCCGGTCACGACCTGGCGACGTCGGAGAAGCCCCGCGACCGTGCGAAGGTCGCCCCAGCGTCGCCGTCCCGGCGAGGCATAACGTGCTCTTGATGGGTACGCTGGGCTCCGGTCCTCCGGTGTGCCGTCGCGAGCAGAGATAGTAGCGGCGCGCGGGTGAAGGCTTCAGTTGCCGATCATGCGGTACCCCGTCGCGGCGCAAGCGGCCCAGGCGGCGAACGCCTACGTGCTCGTCGGCGGTCGGTTTCTGTTCCTCGCGAACTTCTCGGACAGCACGCGCCAGAGCCCGGACTCTGTCGGGTGGTCTGCGATGAGCTCCTCGGCGTCCTGGATGCCCGCCTGTATCGCAGCGCTGATGAACTGGGGCTCGAACAGTATGTAGCTCAGCACATCAGGACGGCTGTATGGGCTCATAGATGTCAGCCAATACACAAGCCTGAGGTCGATGTGCTTGAACTTTCGAGTGCCACGAAGGATATCTTCGACGGCTCTCGCTGCCACGGAACCGACGTCGTCTTGCCCTGACGGACCACCGAAGATGATCGGGATTGCACCCGCTGCCCGACTTTCCTCGCCCTGCTCGAGCAACACGCGAACCTCCTCGACCATGCGATCGGAGGTTATCATGCGCAGGATCTGCAGAATGTGATCTTGCAACGTCGGTATCCGGCGAATATTCATGGCTGCGGACGCGCCATACCACCGGGAATCTGTCGAGATCACGACGAGGCCCTTGGCGCCGAACGCTCGCGCGGGCGCCAGCGGCGCGTTCAGGCGCAGCCCACCGTCGACGAAGAAGGGGCCGCGATCCTGCGCGCCGATCCGAGTTGGACGGAACAGCACCGGGATCGATGCCGACGCCAGCACGTGCTCCGCCGACAGCCGGGTCCGGACGTAGTCGATGGCTCGCGCCTCGTCGGAGCCTATCGTCATATCTTGGTGTGATTGGTAAAATATCTTGGTTCGGCCCGAGTTGCTCTCGGTCGTGGCGACCGCGAGCGTATCGATTATTTTGCTATTGATGTTGCTGTGGATGGAGTTCCAGTCGATCAGGGTGCTACTTTTGAGGCTGGCTAGCAGGGGCCGCGTGTCGAGCAGGCTCATGGGGTTGAGGTCAACTATGCCGAACAAGCCGGCGATGTATTGTGCGCCCGCGCGCAGCAAGGAGAGCGAGACGGGACCCAGGACCATCTCCTTGTGGATACGTTGCCAGCGTTCCACGAGCTCGCGGCTGGCGTCGTCCGCGGTCATGTGAGCCAGCGACGCGAGCAGGGCTGCATTGATGGCGCCAGCGCTGGTGCCAACGAGGATCGTCGGCCGACTTCGCCTGAGCCTGGGCAGCAGACTGGAAGCGAAGCCGGCCTCGTATGCGCCGCGAGCTCCCGCGCCGGTCAACACGATGGCGACCGGACCTTCAGGTACTGCGCCTACGCGCGCAGCTCGGACATCGTCGTCGTGATCTGACATGACGTTCTCCCTCCCCCTTTGCGTCATATGCAACCGCTCTAAACCGAGCGGTAACCAGAGGCCACGCGCGCCCTCGTGATGCGCAATAGCGAAGCTGTACCACAACGAAGGCAGATGCGGGAGCAAAAGGGCGATTCCGTCGCGCCCGCATCTCTCGTCCGTGACGGGCAGATTGTCTGGCGAGAGGCACGCGGGTGAGCCCGTAGGGCTTTACAGTGAGCTGCGGAGGGAACGCGGTTCATCCGATGCATGGATAAGTTGGTGAGCCTGGTCCTCAAGGGCGAGGGCGTGCCAGGTGCGCAGGTAACTGGTGTTTCCCTGTGTCCCATGTTGATGATTATAACATCCGATGTTCGCGGCTTGATATTGGCAATGGCATCAGGGTGGCCATGTTCCCAAGGGCTGTAAATGATGTCTTTGTTGCGCAGTGTCTGCTGATTGTGTTCGGGTTAATTCGGGCCGCGGTCGATATGTCGCTTCGAGATCCTTCATGAACATCGCGGGTAGTGCATTTATCTATGCATCTCAGGTGGAAGTGCTGCGCGATTGGGCTCGTGGCAGGATTGTTCGATTTTCTTTGCTCAGTAACTTGTCCAGCCCTCTGCCAGTGCCCCCCCCCTCCCCCCTCGCATCAGAAATCAATGGACAATCTGAGATGGTCATGAACGGGCACACGTTCCGTGCCTGACCATTTGTCCCGACCCCCTCTGCTGGCGCTTCCGCCGCACGAGCGCACGAGGTAGAGACGTCTGCTTGCGAAGGAAATTCGCCGGGAGACGAACGATGTGGAAGCTCTTTAGAACGCCATGGTTCAAGCTCGTGTGTGCGGCCGTCCTTGGGATCGGATGTGATCATGGATATCTCGGAGACGATATCCAAGCCGAGGTTGCCAGCAGTGATTCTCGGTACGGTAGTGTCGACAATGTCGACAATGTCGACGGGGATCGCGGCGTCGGTAGCGGCAATAAGATGACGTTTCGAAAGGTCGCGCTGTCGCTGTCGGATGAGAAGTCCACGGCGGGAATTTACGACCTTGCCGTTGGCGGAAACGTGGTGTGGGCTTCTGCGTATACCTTCAACAAGACAACGAGAGATAAAGGCCCCATGGTCGTGTGGGAGAAGGTCGGCAGTAAAGACTTTGCCCTCGCTACCTTGCCGCCGACGCACGCCGTTCATTTCCCCGACGTCTGCGCTGTCTCGGCTGAGGAAGCCTATGTCTTGGCGCTCGACGGTCCGGACCGTAAAGCACGGCTGTTCGCGCGCAAGTCCGGTGATAAGCCGCTTTTCGAGGAGCAGCCCGCCGTAGAGCCGTCTGAAGGGAGGTACTTCAGCGTGATGCGCCTCGCTTGCTTCCCAGGAGGGAACCTCTGGGTATACGGCAGTATGCAGAAGGGAGACGACATCGGGAACAAAGTCCATGCCCTCTTCCACAGACCGTCGACGCACGAGGCGTGGCACGCGGTGCCGTTGCCTCACGATCTACCGCCGCCGTCGTGGTCCAGCGGCGTTTCTCTCCTCCTGCTCCGCGCGGATGGGAGCGGATATGCGGGGTTCAGCCTTGGCGGAGAGGCCCGCATCTATGAGCGCACTCAGGACGGAATCTGGGAGAAGGTCTTCGCGATCGGGGATGAGGCCCTTCAGATCGCGAGCGCGGTGGGTGATCCTTCGGGCAGAGCGGTCGCAATCGCGCAGCCGAAGGGGAATGAAGGGATTATCCTCAGCCTCGAGGATGCAGTATGGTCGACGAAGATCGTCCCGGAAGCTTCGGAGTTTCGGGCGACCGCCCAGACGCCCGAAGGGGAGCTGCTAATCGGTGGCGTCCGGTACAGCCGCAGCGGCGGTGTGGTCGACGCGGCAGAGGCTGTCCTCGTGAATAGTGATCTCCAGCGGTTCCCCGTGCCCGTTCGAGGTCGAGTCCATGCAATGGGATTCCTCTCGGAAACTGGATACGTCGCCATCAATTTTACTGAGAAGGTGGAAGATGCTGGTCTGTATGAAGTAAGATTCTAGAGAGTCAACAAGGCATGTCGGCGGCACATGCGCGGATGTTGAGCTCGCAACGCCAGGTCACTTGTCATGCGCATCCTGGGCGAACTATGTTCCTGTCGAATAACTGCCAAGGACCGTGGGGACACAGTGTTGACGGCGCGGTATAGCGAAGCAGTCGTCGCTGTAAATGCTGGGAACACGAAGGTTTCGTCCTCCTCGGGCTCTGCAGTTTGAAGGGGGCATGATGTTACGCGTAACCGCTGATGTTTTCTCCGGACGTCCGAATCCATCTTGGATCATCAAGCGCGAGTCCACAGGGCGAGAGCTGCTGAAGACAGCGGCCAACGTACTCGGCGGCCGCAGCGCAGTCGAAGGCGCAGCACCACCGAGACTCGGCTTCCGTGCGCTCATCCTCGAACCCCTGACAGGCGACTCGTCCCAGGGTCTCCATGTTCTCGCGGCGAGGCGCGGGAAACTCGTGCTCCCAGTGGAGCTGGCCCAAGAAGCCGTGGGACGCGACCTGCTGACGCGACTGCTCCAGACCATGCCAACCACACACCATGATGTGAGGATGAGCCAACGGTTGAGCCCTGACGTGGTTTCGGCTGAGCGGATTCAGAAGTACATGCTCGACTACGTCGCCGGTCGCGCTCGCACGACAGCGCAGGCGAAGCCGCGAACCGCTGCTCCGCAGCAGCTGCGAGCCGCTGTGTGTCAGCATGAGACAGTGCCTTACAATCCGGCCGTATGGAACAACAGTCCTGATGTGGTCGAGCAAAACAACTGCTACAACTATGCTTGTAATATGATCACTAATACGTTCGCTCAGCCAGGTCGTGGCTGCGGCCAATCACAGGACCAGTACGCCTGTAGAGAGCTCGGTATGGCGGCGCTCTGCGACGGTCTGCACGGGCAGAATGACTGCGTGCCTGACTCCGAGGCGCCGCGTTATCTCGTCGCGCTGGTGATCTGGCCGGACGAGGACTTTCATTGGTATCGGCTGAATGAGGGGGGAACGTGGAGCCACAAGCGGGGTCATGATCCAGTAACCAACGTAGACAACGAAGGTGCCTTCATCAATGATCCAGCCGCATGCGCGCGCGATCCATACGTCCAGATGTGTGGGTACTTCTACACAGGAAAGAGCATTCGTGTCTCGTGACTTTGCGAGAGAGAAGAACAGCCGAGCGGAGATCGCGCGGCGGGCTGATCTGCGTGAGTGACATGGACGGATCTCATGCAGGGCGAGGGCTGGCCTCTCGCTGATCGTCGACCCGAGAGGGTTCCGGTTGCGTCCACATCAGGCTCTGTGCATGTCGGAACCCTCTGTGCCAACGTCGGGTGAGACAGGCTTTCCCTGGAAATCTGTGGTGAGAGGGCGGAGCTCCCCCCCTGACGGCGTGGCGCAAGCAACTCGCCCTCCACGGCAGCGGGGCTCTCGCGGGGCGCAAGCCCGGCCGCAAGCCGAAGCGCGACGCAAAAGACGGGCGCATCGCCGAGCTCGAGAAGCGCTCGGCGCGGCTCGAGAGACGCTCGCGCTCGCTGCGAAGCTCATCGATCTCCAAATAATCTCAGCCATTCTGGGGATCAATCTCACGACCGACGAAGCGCGAGAGCGCGGAGCTTGCCGAGCACCTCTTCGCAGAGACGGTCACCCGCCACGGGCTCGATCCCGGCTCGCTCACCGTGCACGCCGACCGCGGCTCCGCGATAAGGGCGGAGGGGCTCGCTCAGCTCCTTGGCTCGCTCGGCGTCGTTCGTAGCTTCAGCCTGGCTCACGTCAGCGATGACAACACCTTCTCCGAGTCGCAGTTCAAGACGCTCAAGTACCAGCCCGACTATCCGGACCGCTTTGCCTCGCTGACTCATGCATGCTCATGGTGCCAGGAGTTCTTCAGCTGGTGTAATGACCTGCATCAGCATTCTGGCCTTGCGCTCTTCACACCTGCTGATGTATTCTTCGGCCGAGTCGAAGATGTCGCGGCTAGGCGCTAGATCGCCCTCGACGCTGCCTACGCCGCGCATCCGGAACGTTTTCTGAACGGTCCGCCCGTCTTGCGCAGGCCGCCCGCTTCGGTAGCCATCACTCCGCTGTCCGTTGACGGCGCTGCCCGCGAGGCCGCGGTGCCGTAGCACACAGGCACAGCCAGTGCCGCGCCCGAACCCGGCGCAACGCCCGCCGCCGTGACGCAGCCGCCCCGACCTCGACTGGTTGGGGCCCAGTACCGGAACGCGGTCCTCAGCGCGATCCCCTCATAGGATTCTCGTCTGGCCTGTCTCAAACCTGTTGCAATTTCCGTCCCCGATCCGCGTGGCGGCGACGCCCAGGGAGAAGCAGAGGTCGTCGTCGCGCGGGACGAGGCGCAAGAAGACGCGCTCCAGCGCTTCGCTCCACACGGGGCGGAGCTTGGCCGGCGTGTGGGCCAGCAGGTCGATGATATCTGGCGCGCGCGTAGCGAAGAGGCGCGAGCTCCACGCGCTCCGCCGTAGAGCGCGGAGCGTGTGCTCGCTGGAGTCTGCGTTCGGCCTCGCGTGGATATGCACCCATGGAGGTTATGCCGGCGAGGGCGCCGTGGTCACGGTGCCCGTCGAACCGCCGTCGATCCGGCGGCGCGCGCGTTCAGTCCGCGTCGCCGCCGGGCGAGCGTTCAGTCCGCGTCGCCGCCGGGCGACGCGATGGCGCCGACCTTCGCCCTGGTCGCGCGCAGATAATCGCCGGGAGCGACGAGGATCTGCGTGCCGCGCACGCCGGCCGAGATGGAGACGACCTCGAAGAGCTCGATCGTCTCGTCCGCATAGACGGGATAGGCCTTCTTCGCGCCGAGCGCCGTGACCCCGCCGCGCACGTAACCGGTGAGCGGCTGGACCTCCTTCAGCGGCACCGTGTCGACCTTCCGGTCGCCGGTGAGCCTGGCCATCGCCTTGAGATCGAGCTGGGCGCTGCCGGGTACCACCGCGAAGCAGACGCCGTGGCGATCGCCGCGCGCCACCAGCGTCTTCCACACCTGCTCCGGGGGCAGGCCGATCTTCCTGGCCACGGTGCCCGCGGTCAGGTCGCTCGGGTCGACCTCGTAGGTGCGCAGCTCGTACGGGATGCCGAGGCTGTCGAGGATGCGCGCGGCGTTGGTCTTCATGGGGGTGGGCCGGGCCATGCTATACGCGCCGGCAGCGCCGATGACGACCGAGAAGAAGCTCCCCGAGGGCCGGCTGAACCGCCTCGTCCGCCTCGTGGAGCCGCTCGACGGCGCGCGGCTCGAGCACGGGCGCGCGACGGCGCGCGGCTCGAGCACGGGCGCGCGATGCACCTCGCGCGGCTCGACGTGGAGGCCGACTACGCCGCGGTCGAGGGGGCGTTTCTGCGGGAAGCCGGCCTGCTCGGGCAGGCGGTCGGGCGCGCGGCGCCGGCTCAGCGCGGGCGCCGGTCGTGGAAGAGGAGCATCTCGATGGTGCCGGCCTCGCGGAGCCAGGGCTGGTCGTGCGGGCCCGGCAGGACGCGGAGGGTGTGGGGGATCGAGCGCTTCGCGAGCTGCGCGGCGAGGGAGGCGTTCGCGTCGCGGAACGGGTCTCCCTCGCTGGTGAGCAGGTGGAGGTCGCGCGGGCCGGCCGCGGCGATGGCCCTGGCGAGCCGGTCGGCGTAGGCGGGGGCGCGGTGGGCGCTGATGGCGGACTGCACGCCGCCCCAGGCGCCGAAGAGCTCGGGCCTGCGGAGGAACACCTCGATCCCGATGAAGCCGCCGAGGGAGCAGCCGTCGAGCGAGGTGCGGGCCGCGTCGTCGAACGCGGGCGCCTCGGCGCGGGCGCGCGGCAGGACCACCTCCGCGAGCCAGCGCGCGTAGCCGTCGAGCGCCGCGGCGGGGTTCGGAGCCTTGTGGACGTTGGGCGTGAAGGGGCACGCGATCGCCAGGCCGCCGAACGGCCGCGCCGCGAGCGCGGCGTTGACCTCGGCGAGCCGCGCGTCGGTCCAGTCCTTCCGGCGCGAGGTGCGGCCGAGCGGCGGGCGGCGCAGCCGCTCGTAGGCCGACCCGAGGCCGTACCGCTCTAGCCACGCGAAGGCGCCGAGGCGCTCGTCGCCGGTCTCGCCGAGGCCGTGGAGGAGCACGAGCAGCGGCACGCGCTCGCCCGGGGCGAGGTGCTTCGGGACGAGCAGCGTGAACCGCCTGCCGAGGGCGCGATCGCCGGGGACCTGGAGGTCGCGGACGTCGAAGGCGGGCGGGGAAGCGGCGGGCGGGGGCGACGGCGGCGCGGCGCCGGCGGGCGGCGGCGAGGGCGGCGCGGCGCTGGCGAGGTCGGCGAGGGCGGCGCTCGGGGCGAGGGCTGAGGCGCACAGGGCCAGGAAGGGGCGCCGGTGGAGGAGCATGCGCGGAGTGTCGCAGCTCCGCGGCCGTCAGTCAGCCCGCACCCGCGCTCCGAGGCGCGCGGCGCCCGCGAGCGGCGTCCGGGAGCTGCGCTGCGCGGGCGGTGGCCGTTCGGGATCTGACGCCAGGTCGACGAGCCCGGAGTCCCTGGGAAGATGCTCTTCCAACGCACGTCCAAGACACCGACCACCGGAGTCGCCCCTTGGCTGCCCGCGGCTTGACTCGGCTGTGTGCGGTCGTAGGCTCCCTGCGCATTGCCGCGCCGCTGCGCGCTGTTCTGGGTGGATCGCGGCGGCGCGCTGATGGATCCATACCGTGCTCGCGAGAGCCGGTCAGTGGAAACGAGCTATCGAAGGCTTCGGACCTGCGGTGTTGGCGGCCGCGGGCGTCGCCACCGGACTTGTCGAAGGGGGGACGGTCATGTGGATTCAGATGGGGGCGATCGCGCTCGCGGCGGTTGCGGCGGCCGGCTGCGCGCACGCGAAGGGCGGCCGGGGCGCGAGCGATGCCGTGTACCTCGACCAGGGATGGGGCGACGAGGAGCGTCGGATCTTCTACCGCGCTTCCCAGGGCGCCAGGCTACTCCCGTTCGGGTGGTTCCTTGCGCTCGAGCGGGAAGACAGCGCGGAACGGTTCGCCACGAGCGACTATGTGGCGCGCTATCGCTTCATCGACGATCCGGACGCGAAGAACAACCCTGAGCGCCTCCCGGTGGGGTTCGCCAGGGACGTCGACCCCCAGACGCGCGAGGTGTACGTCGGGTTCACGTGCGCGACTTGCCACACCCGCCAGATCTCCTACCGTGGAGCGAGGATCCGGATCGACGGCGGCCCGGCGACGATCGACGTGGTCACCTTCATCGATGCGATCTTCGGCGCGCTCGACCGCACGCTGAAGACGCCGGAGAAGCTGGATCGCTTCGCCCGGGCGGTGCTCAAGGACCGTTACGGCGAGGACTCCACGCGTGCCTTGCGAGCGCAGATGGAGAAGATGCTGGAGGTGGTCCGCCTACAAGCGTTCACCGGGGGCGCGGCGGGGCCTCACGCCGCCGTTGCCGGGTTTGGCAGGCTGGACGCGCTCGGGCGCGCCGGCAACCTGCTGTTCGGTCAGCTCAATCCGGAGAACCTCCGCGTGGCCAACGCGCCGGTCGACTATCCTCACCTCTGGGATGCGCCGAGCTACGACTGGGTCCAATGGAACGGATCCATCATGCAGCCGATGGGGCGCAACATCGGGGAGGCCCTGGGGGTGGGCACGCACACGCGGCTCGACCCCGCGCCACAAGGGGCGAAATGGCAACTCCAGTCGAGCATCCGGGTGGACAACCTGCACCTGATCGAGCAGCAGGTCGAGAAGCTCCGCGCGCCGCGCTGGCCAGAGCACCTGCTCGGCAGCATCGACCGGGAGCGGGCGGCACGCGGCGGGCGTCTCTACAGGATGCACTGCGCGAGCTGTCATGACCCTGGGTGGACTCCCCCGGATGAACACGGCAAGCGCTTCCGGCGAGCGATGATGTCCCCGCTCGAGTTGATCGGCACCGATCCGACACACGCCGTGAGTTTCAACGAGCGCACGGCGGATCTGGGGACGCTCGGGCTCGGGAAGATGGGAATGGCGCAGGCGCTGGAGTTCGGTACGTCGGCGATCCGCGAGCTGAAGTACGAGGAGTACGGCCTGTCGGCGGAGCAACGGCTTGTGTGGGATGGGTATCGCCCGAACCAGTGGCGCGCGCCGCGCGCGTACAAGGCGCGGGAGCTTAACGGGATCTGGGCCACAGCACCGTATCTTCACAATGGCTCCGTTCCTAACCTGTACGAGCTTCTCCTGCCGGCGGACCGGCGTTCGAAGAGGTTCTACCTCGGCAGTGCGGAGTTCGACCCGAAGCACGTCGGCCTCCAGGTGAAGCCCTTTCAGGGAGGGTTCGAGCTCGTGACGGACATCCCCGGCAACTCGAACGCCGGGCACGAATACCGCGACGGACCGCTCGGAAACGGCGTCATCGGGCCCGCGCTGACCGAGCAGGAGCGCTGGGATCTGGTCGAGTACCTGAAGACGCTGTGACCGGCGCGCGCCTGGCGAGGCGCGCCGAGCGATGGTGGCGCGGGGGGAGCGCGGGCCTGCTGGCCTGCCAGAGCGGGCTCGATGGTCGCCGTGGAGGAGGTCCAGGGCTGCCAGGTGCTGACAGGAAATGCCCGAGACGTGCGCGGCGGGGTGGACGCGCCGGGGGCGCAGCGGGTACACCGACGCGCCCATGGACACGACGCACGACGCAACGGACGACGAGGTTGGGCAGACGCGCCCGATCCGCCCTGAAGATCAGGACCCCAAGCTGTGGAAGGGGAACGGGTGGACGGCGCGGGTGATCAAGAACGAGGACGACGACGGGTGGGCAGTCGAGATGACATGCGACGGCCAGAGCGAGCCCTCGCTGGTGGGGCCGTGGACGATGGGGCGTGACAAGAAGAACCCGAAGCCCCTCGACGCCAGCGCCTTCGCCACCCTGGTGAAGACGGCGAACGAGATCCTTTCGCGGCACGACCAGCAACGCCGGGCGCAGCTGCACCGGAGCGTGACGACGGTGGTCGGGGGCGGCGCCCGGATGCGGGTGGACCTCGACATCGTGCCCGACGAGGACGATCCGCACGCCATCCTCACGGGGCGAGACGCGGCAGGGGAGACCGTGAGGCGGTCGAGGGTGCCCCCGGACTTCAAGCTCACCGCCGACAGCGCGCGGACGTGGCTCGAAGAGGGCGTTCCCGAGCCGTGACGAGCCGCAGCCGGCGAAGGGTCCGGTGATCTGGCGATGAGCCAGGCCGAGCGCCGCTTCTGCCAGCTCAGGGGCGGGCGCTGGCTCCGCCGCAATGAGCTGCAACACAGCGGGGTCCGGGCTCAGCCCGGGTGAATAGGCGTCCAGGCCGGCGGGTCGCTCGCGGGGAACGACTCGTCCGACGCCTCGTCCACCGGCTCCCACGCCTCGCGCTGCGAGAGCGCCCCGCCGCGATCGAGCGGCGTCTGCGGGCTCCGCTCCTTGGGCGTCTTCGCCCTCGTCGCCCCGGGTCCGGCCGCGGCGTCTTCAGGCGATTCCGGCTGTCGCTCCGCTGCCTTCTTCTCGTTCGTTCCCATGCGTCACCCTCCGGCGCTCCCGTGCCCGACACGACTGGTGGAGCCGGCGAGGCGTGCGGCAAGGGGACCCCGCGCGGGATCGAGACGGCTTTCGCTCGCTCCTCCTCGCTCAGCGCGCCGGCTGATCCTCGACGAATCGCTCGAACACGGCCTTGCGCAGCAGCTCCGGCGGCAGGATCCCCTGGGCGAGCACGAAATCGTGAAATCGCTGCGCATCGAAGCGGGGGCCCATCATGGACTCGACCTCTGCCCGGAGCTCCATCAGCCGGGTGAACCCGTAGAAATACGATGTCGCCTGTCCCGGCGCGCGGAACGTGTAACGCTCCACCTCGGACCGAGCGAACGGCGCCGACAGCACCACCTCCTGCTCAAGGAACGCGCGCGCGGCCGCGGGCGTGATCTTGCCGGCCTGGAGCTCCGGATCCAGGAAGGCGCGCGCGGCCCGCAGCAGGCGGTATTGCAGCGAGACGAGCTGACCCTCGGGCGGCATGAACGGGAACACGAGGGCCTCGGAGTACAGCCCCCACCCCTCGACGTTGGCGCTGTTCATCGCGAAGACCGCCCGGGCGATCGAGACGCCGCGCTCGACGAGCGAGGCGAACTGGAGCTCGTGTCCGGGGCGCGCCTCGTGGGCGGTGAGCGTCCACGACGCCGCTGCATAGGTGAAGTCGTCAACCTTCTGCAGCTCGTCCGCGGCGCCGGGAGGGCCCGGGAGGCTGAGCGGCAACACGAACTCCCCCACTTCCCCCTGGTTGCCGAGCAGCCGCGGCGGCCGCATGTGCGGCGCTGGCGTCTCGGCGCTCTCGGCGGCGGTGCCGAGCCGGATGCGCGCGGGCCGCTCGGGCAGCGTGACGAGGCGCTCTTTCCTGATGATGTCCTCTATCTGGGCCAGACGCGCCTTGTAATGCGGCAAGATGGCCTCGCCCACCAGCTGCTCTTTCTTCAGGGCGCGGAGCACGTCACGGTAATCCGCGCCTGGCAGCTCGCGCGCCCTGGCGACCGATCTCGAGAGCTCCTGCATCTGCGCCGTCAGATCCTCGAAGGCGGCGTGGGCCAGAGGCGCGAGCTCGGCGGGCGGCAGATCGACGCCGTACGACTCGAGCGCGAACGCATAGAGCGGCCGCGGCAACGCGAAGTCGGTCCGCGCCCGGGGGAGCACGTCGCGGCGCAGCGCCGCGTCGTACGCCTCGAGCTGGCGGTTCAGCGCCGCGAGCGGTTCGTCATGGCCGCTGATGCCGTATTTCCTGAACAGCTCACCGATGCCCTCCCGCACGCGGGCATTCGTGGCGAGGTGCCGCTCGATCTCCATCCTGGGCGGGGCGAGCAAGCCGGGCTTCTCGAGGTCCTGGAGGAGCCTGGCCATGGCCTGCTCGGCGATGGGCACGTAGCCCGCCTCCATGCCGGCATAACGCCGGAGGCGCGTGCGGGCCGCAGCTCGCCGCGCCGGCGATACCCGGTCGTCCAGCAGGCTCGAGATGCCGTCGAACACGAGCCCCGTGACGTGCACGTAGGTGACGCTGTACTTCTCCTCGAGCTCCGAGCCGCGAACGGCCCGGTCCGCGGCGTCCACCAAGATCTGCAGATCTTCGGCGACCGCCGGGTCCTTCTCGGTCTCTCGCCGTTTCTGGAGCTCCACGATGGCCGCGCGGAAGGCCGCGCGCTTCTGCGCCTCGACGCCGGGCGAGAGGTCCGCGATCTCCCGGTCCGCGCGCTCGATCCCCAGAGCTCCGGCGCGCTCCGGCGAGAACCGGACGAGCACGTCGAGGAGGGCCTTTGCGTGCTCGTTGCTGCGCTCGACCCAGGCCGGGAGTGGCCGGGCCGCGGCAGGCGCCGAGCGCGCGGTGGGCGCGGTGGGCGTGGCCGCCGAGGGCTCCGGCGAGGGCAGGGGAGCCGGCGCGGCGGCAGGAGGCGGGGCGCCTCGGGCGCACGCAGCGGCGAACAGAGGGACGAGGACGGAGGTGCGAAGTGCGCGCAGGACCATGCCGCACATCTTGCGACGGCGCCGCCGCGCGCCAGCCGCAACGCGGGGCAAATGCGGCCGGCGTGAGCCCAGCTCAGCTGTGCTCGAGCGGAAGCCCCGCCTTCACCCAGCCGCTCGTGCCGCCATCCAGGTTGTAGAGCTGGTTCAACCCGAGCCGCTCGGCGAGCTTCGCCGCCGTCAAGCTCCGAGCGCCCTTCGCGCACACGAACACCACCCGATCGCGCGGCAGGGCCCGCTGCGGATCCGCTCTCAGCTGATCGAGGGGCACCAGCCGCGCGTGCGGCACGTGTCCGACCGACCACTCGCGTGGCTCACGCACATCCACAACGTCCACCTCCCCGCTCTTGATGAGCTCGTCCGCGTCCCTGGGCGATATCGTCTGGATCATGCGTCCATTATAACGGACGCGTGCGACCGTGGCAACCCGGGGGACACAAGTTCGCCGTCGAGACGAAAACCTGCGAAATCCCGCGTGTTCAGCCTGTTTCGAACATCCCAGCAGGGGGGTGGGTGGCGTGGGCGGCTGGCAAAGAGCCCGGCGGCATCCGCATCAGCGGACAGCCGCCGGGCGGCCAGTCAGCGGGACCTCCCGATCTGGATCCGATGCAGCGCGTCAACCAGCGCGTCGATGTCCTCGCAGGTGTTGTAGGGGGCGAGCGACGCGCGCACGGTGCTCTCCAGGCCGAAGCGGCGCAGGATGGGCTGCGCGCAGTGGTGGCCCGAGCGCACCGCGATGCCCTCCCGGTCGAGCGCCCCGCCCACGTCCTCGGTGCGCTGCCCATCGAGGACGAAGGAGAGCACGCCCGCCTTGTCGGCCGCGGTGCCGATGAGCCGCAGCCCGGGGACGGTCGCGAGGGCGTGGGTGGCGTAGTGGAGCAGCTCGTGCTCGTAGCGGCCGATGTTCTCGATCCCGATCCGCGTCACGTAGTCGAGCGCGGCCCCCAGGCCGACCGCGTCGGCGATGTTGCCGGTGCCGGCCTCGAAGCGCGCGGGCGGCGGGTGGTAGATCGTCCGCTCGAAGGTGACGTCCGCGATCATGTTGCCGCCGCCCTGCCAAGGCGGCATCGCGTCGAGCACCTCGCTCTTGCCGAAGACGGCGCCGATGCCCGTGGGGCCGAACACCTTGTGGCCCGAGAACACGTAGAAGTCGCAGTCGAGGAGCTGCACGTCCGCGCGCATGTGGGACACCGCTTGCGCGCCGTCCACGACCACGCGCGCGCCGTGCCGGTGCGCCATCGCCACCATCTCGCGGGCGGGCGTGATGGTGCCGAGCGCGTTCGACACCTGCGTGATCGAGACGATGCGCGTCCGCGGGCCGAGCAGCTTCTCGTACTCCTCGAGGATCACCTGGCCCCGGTCGTCCACCGGAGCGACACGGAGCCTTGCGCCCTTCTCGGAGCAGAGCTGCTGCCACGGCACGATGTTGGCGTGGTGCTCGAGCCACGTGATGACGATCTCGTCGCCCGGGCCCACGTTCCTCCGGCCCCAGCTCTGGGCGATCAGGTTGATCCCCTCGGTGGTGCCGCGCACGAACACGATCTCGCGCGTGGACGGGGCGTTGATGAAGCGGCGCGTCGCCTCGCGCGCCGCCTCGTACGCGTCCGTCGCGCGGGCCGCGAGCGCGTGCGCCGCGCGGTGGATGTTGGAGTTCTCGTGCTCGTAGAAGTACGAGAGACGATCGATGACGGCCCGGGGCTTCTGGGTCGTCGCCGCGTTGTCGAGCCAGACGAGCCGCTTGTTGTGGACCCGCTCCTCGAGGATGGGGAAGTCGCGGCGGATCGCGTGGGGGTCCAGGATGCCGGCCGAGCCGCTCACGCCGCGGACCAGCGCCGGATCCACGGCGCGGATCTCGTGGGCTTCGACCTGGGGAGGGCCGACAGGCGACTCGATGCCCAGCGCGGGCGCGCCGGGCACGAAGTACGGGTCGGCGTCGCGGCCCGCGAGATCGTCCAGCACCGGGATGCGGAGCACCTCGTCGGTCGCTCCCAGGCTCAGCGGATCGGAGCCCACGAGGGGGACGCGGACGAAGCCGGCGCGCACCGTCGAGTCCGGCAGCGCCACGTCGCCGGGAAAGGCGGGCGTCGCGCCGGAATGATCGGGGGCCGAGCCGGGAGCCGGCAGCGCGGCGCCGGAATAGGGGGGGACAGCGCCCGAATGGGCGGGGGCCGAGCCGGAGTAGGCGGGGACCGAGCCGGAGTAGGCGGGGGCCGACCCGGGGTAGACGGGGGCCGCCGCCGCGGACGGCCCCGGCACGGGTGACGGCGCCGCGCCAGCCGCCGCAAGGTGCGGGACGGGTGACTGCGACGGCGCGGCGCCAGGCAGCGGGGCCGCCTGCGCCGCCGCCCCCTGATTCAACGGCGCGCCGAGCATCTCGTTCGCGAGCTGCGCGATCACCGCGGCCAGGGAGGCGGGGTCGAAGCCAGGGCCGGTGGGCGCCGGCGCGGGCGCGCCGCCCGGCGCCGAGAGAGGCACGTTCAAGGGCGCGATCCCAGAGCTCCCCACGGCGCGAGTCACCTGCGTCAGAGCACCCTGGAGATCCGCTGTCTGGATCTCACTTGTACTCATAGTAGCTGTCCACCTGGACGCCCTCGAGCACGCCGAGCGCATCTTCGGTCAGAACCGCCGCCGAGCAATAGAGGGACGCGAGGTACGAGGCAGCCCCGAGCTGGTTGATGCCCATGAAGCGAATCGACAGGCTCGGGCTCACCTCGCCGGGGATCCCGGGCTGGAACAGGCCCACGACGCCGCGCTTCTTCTCGCCGGTGCGGACCAGGAGGATATCGGTCTTGTTGCCCGCGAGGTGCAGCTTGTCGGTGGGGATGAGCGGGAGGCCGCGCCACGTGAGGAACGGCGAGCCGAACAGGGTCACCGTCGGCGGCGGAACGCCGCGCTTCGTGCATTCGCGACCGAACGCCGCGATGGCGCGCGGGTGCGCCAGGAAAAAGGCCGGCTCCTTCCACACGCGCGCGATGAGCTCGTCGAGATCGTCCGGCGTGGGGCCGGCGCCGCGCGGCTTGACCCGCATGCTCTCATGCACGCTGTTGAGCAGGCCGTAGTTGCCGTTGTTGATCAGCTCGTCCTCTTGCTTCTCCTTGAGCTTCTCGACGAGGACGGTGAGCTGCTCCTTGACCTGATCCATCGGGCTGCGGAACAGGTCGGAGATCCGGGTGTGCACCTGGATCGTCGTGGTCACCGTGTTGAGCACGTACTCGCGCGGCTGCTCTTCGTAGTGGATGCGCGCCACGGGCAGCTCGGCCGCGTCATCCGGGCTGCAATCGACCGCGAAATCGTTGCTGCAGACCCGGTTGAGGCGGTACACGCCTGCTTCGACGGGCGTCCAGGGGAGCAGCTGCACGAGCCAACGCGGGGTGGCACCGGCCCACTGGGGCGGAGTCTTGCTCGTGTTGGCGTGTTGCCTTGCGGCGCGCTCGCCAAGCAAATGGCTTTCGTTTGTCATGGCAGGGCCCTTCCTCGATCTCTGGCGTGTGGGGGATTATCTCCGCCAAAGCTGGGCCATTACTACAACTTCTACGCGGGTCGGCGCAATGGCGCTCATGATGCCCAGGACGCTTTCCTCCTGTAAAGCAGATGTGTTTTCCACCATGCTGGACTCCTTTAAAACGGATGGTTTTCCATGATCGTGGAGTGCCGCCGCGCGCGGCGTGGTGGATGGTGAAGCGGGCGGACCTCAGCTGAGGTCAACGCTCAAGGGGGTTGCGGCGGCGTTGCGGCATCGTGGCGGCGGCGTTGCGGTGTTGAGGACAGAAGCCAGGCGATCGAGCGCCGGCCCCGAACCACCGGCGCGCTTCCGACGCGCCACGATCGCTGAGCGGCGACCGACCTAGGCGGGCACAAGGCGGGCACAAAGTGGTTGGCGGATTCTGTCCGTTATGTTAGACGAATATCCGCTGGTAATCAAGCGCGGCGTGCGCTGCCCGCTCGACGTCCTCCGACCTCGAGGACGCGGAGGCATGCCGTCGCACTCCGGAGGGCCCATGTCGAACGTCACACGCGGCTGGTTCGAAGACAACGCAGAATCCATCGGCCGCACGCCGCTCGTGCGCCTCCGTCGCGCCGTCGACGGCGCCGGCGCGCTCGTGCTCGCGAAGATCGAGGGACGCAATCCGGCTTACTCCGTGAAGTGCCGCCTCGGCGCGGCGCTCGTGTGGGACGCCGAGAAGCGGGGGCTCCTCGGTCCGGGGAAGGAGATCGTCGAGCCGACGAGCGGCAACACGGGCATCGCGCTGGCCTTCGTCGCGGCGGCGCGCGGCTATCCGCTCACGCTGACCATGCCCGAGACGATGAGCATCGAGCGCCGCAAGCTCCTCGTGGGTTACGGCGCGAAGCTGGTGCTCACCGAGGGGCCCCGGGGGATGAGCGGCGCCATCGCGAAGGCGGAGGAGATCGTCGCCTCGAACCCGAGCCGGTACGTGCTCCTGCAGCAGTTCAAGAACCCGGCGAACGCCGCGATCCACGAGCGGACGACGGGCCCGGAGATCTGGGACGACACGGCCGGGAAGGTCGACATCCTCGTGTCCGGCGTCGGGACCGGCGGCACGATCACGGGCGTATCGCGCTTCATCAAGCACCAGAAGGGCAAGGCGATCACCTCCGTCGCGGTCGAGCCCGCGCACAGCCCGGTGCTCACGCAGACGCGCGCCGGGGAGCCGCTCAGGCCGGGGCCGCACAAGATCCAGGGGATCGGCGCGGGCTTCGTGCCCGACGTGCTCGATCTGTCGATCGTCGATCAGATCGAGCAGGTGACCAACGAGGAGGCGATCGCCTACGCGCGGCGGCTGACGCGCGAGGAGGGCATCCTCTCGGGGATCTCGTCCGGCGCGGCGGTGGCGGTCGCGGCGCGGATCGCGAAGCGCAAGGAGAGCGAGGGCAAGACGATCGTTGTCATCCTCCCCGACTCGGGCGAGCGCTACCTGAGCACGGCCCTCTTCGAGGGGCTCTTCGACGAGAAGGGGCTCGCGACATGAGCGAGGCCGAACACGGGGGTTTCCGCGCGCCCGCCGCGCCCGCCGCGCCCGCCGTGTCCGGCGCGTCCTGGGCGCTCGGCTCGGTGGTCGCGGAGCTGCGCGCCGCCGGCCGGGGGATCGACGGCGCGCGCCAGAAGCTCGGGCGCCAGGCGCTGCCGTCGCGCGAGGTGCTCGTCGGCATCGCGCGCGATCTGCGCGCGGTGTTCTTCCCGGCGCACTTCGGGCCCGCGGATCTCACCGAGGAGGGGACCGACTACTTCGTCGGGCACACGCTCGACGCGGCGCTGCTCGCGCTCCACGAGCAGGTCCGGAGGGGCCTTGGCTTCCCGAGGGAGCTCGACGCCCGCGAGGCCGCCCGCCGCGAGGGCCGCGCGGCCGAGATCGTGCGCGACTTCGCCGCGGGCCTCCCCGCGGTGCAGGAGCTGCTCGAGACCGACGTGCGCGCGGCGTTCGAGGGCGACCCGGCGGCGACCAGCATCGACGAGGCGGTGTTCTGCTATCCGGGCATCACGGCGATCATGCACCACCGGATCGCGCACCTGCTCTACACGCTCGGCGTACCGCTCATCCCGCGCATCCTCTCCGAGATCGCGCACGCCGACACCGGCATCGACATCCACCCCGGCGCCGAGATCGGGGCGAGCTTCTTCATCGATCACGGCACGGGCGTCGTCATCGGGGAGACGTGCCGTATCGGCGAGCGCGTGCGCCTCTACCAGGGCGTCACGCTCGGCGCGAAGAGCTTCCCGCGCGACGCGAGCGGGAACCCCATCAAGGGGATCGATCGCCACCCCATCGTCGAGGATCAGGTGGTGGTGTATGCCGGCGCCACGATCCTCGGGCGCATCACCATCGGCCGCGGATCGAGCATCGGCGGCAACGTGTGGCTCACGCGCAGCGTCCCGCCGAACAGCCGTATCAGCCAGGCCCAGGTGCGGAGCGACGTCTTCGAGGACGGCGGCGGCATCTGACGGGGGCCGAGCGCGCCGTCACGCCGCGCTCGGCGCGGGCGAGATCCGGCTCGTGCCCGGCGTCGATGCGGTGTATGAGCGCCGGGCGTCCGCCGAGGCCGCCCCGCGATGATCCCCCGCCGCCGCCTGCACCGCACCGTCTTCGCGCTGGCTGCCCTCTACAACGCTTGCTGGGGGCTCTACGCCGCCGCCGACCCGCAATGGCTCTTTCGCTTCGCGGGCATGGAACCCCTCAATCACCCGCAGATCTTCGCCTGTCTGGGGATGGTCGTCGGGGTGTACGCCATCCTCTATGCGGAGGTCGCGCGCGCGCCCGAGCGCGGGTTCCTCCTTGCGGGCGTCGGTCTGCTCGGCAAGGTGCTCGGGCCGATCGGCCTCGCGGCGCTGCTCGTCACCGGGCAGTGGCCGCCTCGGTCCGCCGTCCTCTGCTTGACGAACGATCTCGTCTGGTGGATCCCCTTCGGCCTGTACCTCCACGACGCGTGGCCGTTCTTCGTGCGGCAGTGGAGGGATGCGCCTTGAGCGTCCCGGGGGACGCCACCGACGCGGCCTTCGTCGCGGCGGCCTTCGGGCGCGTGGAGGCGTCGCTCGGGCCGGTCGAGGTGCTCATCTACAACGCCAGCGCCTTCCGCGTCGCGGGCGCGCTGGAGCTCGCGCCGCGAGAGCTCGAGGACGACTGGAAGATCAACTGCCTCGGCGGCTTCGTGAGCGCGCAGGCGGCGCTGCCCGGCATGCTCGAGCGCGCCGGGCGAGATCCCCGATCCGTCCCGCGGAGCCCGGGGTAGAATCGTGGTGAGCTGGCCGTGGCGCCCGCCGGCGAGCGTGCAGCCGCGGAAGCGGGCGCGTCCACGCGCGGCCCGCTCGCAAGGAACGAAGGATGACAGAGAGAGACAGGCAATCGACCCCCGCGGCGGTGGAGCTATGGGGAAACGGGCGCGGTTACGGCCCGATCTCGCCGCGGCACCCGCTCGGCGGCGAGATGACGGACGTGGTGCGCGGCATCTTCACGCGCCTCAGGCTCCCGTGGCTCCTCCAGCGCTACTCCAAGATACCCGTGCTCGCGGTCTTCAGCTGCGTGAACGGGTTCGTGAGCATCGGTCTGATGGCGGCCCTCGCCGTGGTGACGAAGTCGCCCTTCGTCTTTCCGTCGCTCGGGCCAACTGCCTTCCTGTTCTTTTACACTCCCACGGCGGCGTCGGCCGCGCCGCGCACCACCATCGTTGGGCACAGCATCGGCATCGCGGTCGCGTACATGAGCCTGCTCATCACCGGGCTCACGCACGCGGGTCCAGCGACCGCGACCGGGGTGACCCTGCCGCGCGCCATCGCCGCGGCGCTCTCGCTGGGGCTCACGGCCGGCCTCATGGTGCTCGCCCGCGCGCCACACCCTCCCGCGGGCGCGACGACGCTGATCGTCTCGCTGGGCATCCTGTCACGGCCTCCGATGCTCCTCGTGCTCCTTGGTGGGGTCGTCCTGCTCACGCTCCAGGCCATCCTCATCAATCGCCTCGCCGGCGTCGACTACCCGCTGTGGGCCCCGCGGCAGGCGCGCCCGGAGCAGGATCCGCCGCCTCCGCCTCCTCCTTGATCCAAGGGCCTCCCGTCGCCGGGCGGCCGAGGACGGGCGCTCGCGTCGTCGCTCCATGCCGGCAAGGCGCCTCGTCGCGCGTCGTGCCGCGCCTCATGGCGAAGGCGCTCTCCTGAGCGCCCCCTGGGCAGCAGTGCTCCGCCGGGCGGCGCGCCCGGCGCCGCGGCGTCACTCCGCGAGCGCAGCGTCGCCCAGCGTGTTCACGTATCCCGACTCAATGATCCTCTTGAGGAGCATCAGGAACACGCCCGCGTCGCGCCAGCACTCCGCCGGCAGGCTCGCCACGCCGCCGCGCACGACGTCGACGAACCGCTCGACGATGCGGCCATCCCCGGCGCTGTCGTCGGCGGCAAGGTCGCGCAGCGTCGCCGCGATGACGTCCTCGTCATCGACGCCGACGAACCGCAGGGTGGCCTCGACGAGCCTCCGGTTCGGATGGTTGAAGAGGTTGAGACCGAACCGGCCCCGGGGGCCCGAGCGCCGATCGACGTCCTGATCTCCCACGTCGTCGAAGATGCGCGAAGCCGCGTCGGCGAATCGCTCGCACACGCGCCTGACCGCCGGGGAGGCCAGCACCTGTCCTGTCGTGGGGAGCTCGGGGCGCGCGCTCCGGTAGAGGCTGTAGACGACGGCGATCGTCCCGGCCGTTTGAATGCTCCCGATCGCATGCGCGACGAATTCGTCGGCGTGGTCGTCCCAGAACGCACCCTCTTCGCGCTCGAGATAACGCTGGCTGAGCTGCCGCATGGCGGAGCCATGGCTCAGAAAGCCGGCGACGGGCGACTCGATGAGCGCGCCCGCATCCTCGGGAGAGCTCAGGCGATGCAGCAGGCGCGCCACCTCCGCCAGAGGCCGAGCGCGCGCCGCGACGAGGGCGGGATCGGGGCGCGGCGCCCTGGCCGCGTCGAGCTCGCTGCGGAGGACGGCGGACGCCAGCCGCTTCGCGTCGTTCGACGCGGGGAGGCGCAGGCGCGGCGCGTGAACCTCGATGAACCGGTGCGTCGCGACCGCCATCGCAAGGTCCCCGTCATCCATCAGGCCATCGAACAGGAACAGGAGCCCAAATACGATGGAGACCTCGGCGAGGCGCTCGACCTCCTCGATTTCGATCGCGATCGCGGCGCAGAACGCGGTCGCCTTGGGGCCAATCTGGCGCACGACGCGCTCGACGTGCTCCGGATCGAGGTCGGGTAAGGCGCCCTGGACGATCGGGCGGAACCTCTCGAGAAAACACGCGTGGACGGCGCGCATCCTCTCGGAGAGCGCGCGGCGGCCGACGGCGGTCGGGTAGGAGTCGCCGAAGACGTGGCTTTGCCACGTCCTTTCCATCAGGTCGTCTAGCTTTCCCATGACGGTTGCGACGCGAGGAGGGCGCCGAGGACCCACGCGCGGTCCACCCGCGCCGGGCAATACAGCTCCTTGCCGATCCAGCGGAGATCTTCCTGGCCGGCGCCGATGTCATGGTTCGACATCAGCCAGTCGCGCCCCCGTCGCCAGGCGCCCCGCGCCATCGATTCGAGCTCGCGGTTCCTCCGGGCGGCGCGGAGCGCGAGCACGGCGTACGCCGTCTCTGCCGCGGTGGGCGCGCCGCCGGCTCCCCAGCCGCCGTCGCCGCGCTGGGCGCGCAGCAGCGCCTCCAAGCCCCGCTTCACGGCGGGCAGCTGCCCCTCGTGCGAGAGGGCCAGGATGACCTGGCTGGTCGTGTAAAGCCAGGAGCTGTGCCATTTGTCGCCAACCCACCGCCCGTCCGGCTGCTGGCGCTCGAGGAGGTACCGCGCCGGCTCCGACGCCTTCTCCCCGCGGGACGCGAGGGCGTGCATCGCGTGAGCATTGGTCGTGAGCGAGGGCTGCAGCTCGTTCGCGTACGTGATGAACATCCCGCCTCGCTCGAAGCGCCGCAGCGCCTCGATGGCGCGGGGCGCCGCGAGCTCTCCCAGGGTGGCGATGACCGTCGAGGTGATGTCGCCGTCCTGCGTGAAGGCGTCGCTCATGCCGATGCCCTCGGGGCGAAGCGCGGCGCCGAGGTCGAGCAGCTGCGGCCGCGCCACGTCGCCCAGCCGGGGATGGTCGAGGAGATCGAAGGCCCGCAGCGCATACAGGACCCAGGCCTGCTCGAATCGGCCGATGGGCCACACCGTGGGGACGACGCCGGGGATCCCGACCTCGGTCGCGTCGCTCGCTCGGAGCAGGTACTCGCGCGCCGCCGCTCGTGCGGCCGCGAGGCCGACCTTGTCCCGAGACGCGTGAAGCCAGGCGGCCGTGGCCGCGGGGCTGTGCCCGACGCCGCCGCTCACGTCGAGGAGGTCGGGCGAGGGGCCGCTCCCCCAGCCCTCCCACGAGTGCGACGCCGCGCTGCCGGCCGCCGGCCGGGCCTTGCCGATCAAGGCCCGGCGCCGCTCGCCGAGCGCGATGAGCGCCCTGTACGGGCCCCAATCGACGCCGAGGCCGAGCGAGGAGGCCCGGTCGAGCAGCCTGGGCATGAGCAGCTCCAGCCCGACAGGGATGTCGTCCGGCAAGGACGTCTCCCAATGCGCCGCCTGGTTGCGCAGGAACGCCAGGCCCCCCTCGCAGGCGCGGCGTACCTGCGGCGTGAGCTCGCGGTAGGGATGGAGGGCCACGAGCGACGCCAGCGTCGGGAGATCGCGCGCGCGTGGGACCGACGAGAGCCCCCAGCCCCCATCCGACCGCTGCTGATCCAGGAGCCATGGGACGATGCTCGCCCTGGCGCCGGGAAAGACATCGAACATCAGCACGGTGGCTGTGTCGTACACCGACGGGCTGACGAGACCCCCGCCTCGCCCGAGCTCCGCCACGAGCTCGCGAAGGACGGCCAGAGCGTGATCGGAAGGACTCGAATGCGGTGAGGTGTTCATGTGCTGATCCACCGGTTAGGGCCGGCTGCCGCCGGCGACCGTGTTCATGGTGAGCGGCGTCGTCCCGTCGGCGATCGCGGTCGATCGCTCGATGCGTCGGGGCGCTCGAGCTTTGCCCGTTCAGCACCGGCGAAAGGCGACCCGCGTCGCGGCCGTCGGATGCCCGGTCGGGAAGTACACGTGCTTCGGTGAAGCGCCCTCCAAGTGTGGAACGAGCCCGGCGCGGCGCAACGCCCGGACGAGGATGAACTGAAGCTGGAGCGCCTCGACGCAAGCGACGTTGTATCCAAGACAGAAGTGCGGCCCCCCGCCGAACGCGGCCAGCTCCAGCGGACCCGGTGGGATCGAGCGATCTCTCCAGCGGCTCAGATCGAAGCGGTCGGGGTCCGGGAACAGCGATGGATCATAACCGAATTGCGCGGGGCTGAGGGCCAGCGGCGTATTTCGAGGGATGCGTCTGCCGCTCAGCGTGATCGTCTCGGTGACCGTCCGGAAGATGAACCAGACCGGCGTGTACATCCGCAGGACCTCCCGGAAGATGGCGTTGGCGACGGGGAGCCGGTCCGCCTCTCTCGCGGACATGGGCACGGGCGCGTCCGGCGCGGCCGCGTGCTCGTCGCAGAGCGCGCTCCACACCTCGCTCCGGCGCGACAGGACAATCACGATCCACGCCAGGATGGAGGCGCTGGTCTCGTGTCCGGCGAGCACTATCGCGCGAAGGTTGTCGACGATGCCTTGGTCCGACAGGGGCTCGCCTTCGTCGTCGCGAGCATTCGAGAGCATCTCGACGAGAGAGCCCGCGGCGCCGCCCCCGCGAGCGAGCGCGAGGAGCTTCCGCAGGCGGTCGTCTATCCAGGCGCGCGCGCGATCCGAGCGGTACGCGGGCATGCCTGGCAGACGACCCGGGATCGGGTAAACACCCAGGAACAGCTCGCGATAGGCCCGGCTCCAGGCGCGTATATCCCCTGTCGGGACGCCGCAGATGCGAAGGATGATGTCGAGGGTCAGATCCCGCATGGCGGGATGGACCGCGAAGCTCTCTTGCTGGAGCCAGGCGTCGATCTTCGCGGCGATCGCGGAGGCGATGGCGGCGGCGGCCTCCTTGGCGAACCCCTGCGGGGAGAACGAGGGGTTGATGGCCGAGCGCATGTGCCGGTGCAGGGGCCCGTCCTGCGCAGCCATCGACCGGCCCACGATCCCCTTGATGTGCTCCGGATGGTCCATGACCACCTCCGGCGCGCGCAGGAGATCGAGGGCGTCGGCTCCGACATAGAAGAGCCGGCGTTGCGCGAACCCGAGGTTGACCCAGAAGAGCGGGCCCAGCGCGCTCCGGCTGCGGCGCAGCAGGCCGATGGCGTCCCGGTAAAGGACGGGCAGGTGACCGAGCACCGGCAGCTCTCCGGCCGCGGTGGGGAAGCTGTCGTGGTCGGTTCGACCCAGGGAGAGCATGACGCGCGAGCAGAAGGGGAGGGGCCGCGGGTCAGCGGCCCGGGGAGCCGTTCGTCGCCGGCGTCGACGCGGCCTGGCGCATCTGGTTGATGCAGAACATGATTCCAGCCCGCAGGTTCGACCGCGTGACCATGCTGTTCAGATCGAGGCCCAGCTCGACGATCGTCTGCGCGACCGACGGCCTGATGCCGCAGATGATCCCGCCCGCGCCGAGGAGCCGGATGGCGTTCACGAGCTTGATCAGGTGATTCGCGACCTGCGTGTCCACCATCTCGACGCCCGTGAGATCCAGGATCGCATAGCGCGCGCTGGTGCGGACGATCTCGTCGAGCAAGCTCTGCATGACGTCGGCGGTCCTCGCGCTGTCGACGACGCCGACCATGGGCAGCGCCACCACCCCGTCCCAGACCTGGATGATGGGCGTCGAGAGCTTGCCGATGACCTCCTGCTGCTTCTGGATCTGAAGCAGCCGTAGCCGGAGCTCCTCTTCCGCTCTCTTCGCCTCCGAGACATCGAGCGAGAGCCCGATCACGGACTCGACGTTTCCGAGCGGACTCTGGATCGGCACCATCCAGTTCTCCCAGAACGAATTGTTGGCGGGGACGTGGCTCATGGAATGGGAGGGAGACCCGCGGAGCGCCCTCCTCACGTTCTCCGTGCCTTCGGGAGCGTTGGCGAAGACGTCGAAGAGGTTCGTCCCGACGAGCTGCCCCCGCTTGAGGCCGAGCCCCGAGAGGCCCCTCCCGTCGTGGCGGGTGATGACGCCCGCCGCGTCGCATGACCAGACGATGACAGGGAGGTTGTCGGAGAGGGCGCGGAGCATGTCCGCGTCCTCTCCCTTCCCGGGCTCGGCGGCGGGGTGATCGTCGGCGCCGGACGTCGCGTGCAGCGAGCCGTAGACCTCCTGGCCGTGCGGCGCTCTGCGCAGCACGCAGGAGAAGGACGCATACACGTTCCCGGCCGTCATCACCCGCCCGCGGAGCTCGACGGACCCGGTCGCCTCCAGGAGCCCGGACCACTTCGCCCGGGCCGCCTCCCGATCGTCGTCGTGGAAGAGCTGGAAGAACGCCGTCCCCGGCGTGGCCGCGTGCCCGACCGTGCGGCCGAATGACTCGCTCCAGTGCGACAGCGTGCCGTCGACATTCGCTACGAACAGCGCCTCGGGGGAGTAGAGATAGGCTGCCTCCCACGGGTCGCGTGAACTCGTGTAATGCTGTGTCATGACGAATGTTGCCCTCCCCCAAGCCCGATTCAGGCCTCCTACCTGTGCTCACCTCGTTCGTAGGGGCCGTGGATCGCGCGTGTATTTGACCAAGAATCGGCGTCAGCGGACTCACCCCTCTCAGGACCCGCGAGCGCGATGACGAGCGCCCGGAGATATCCAAATGCCTCGATCCCAGCGAGGGTTCCAGCTTGCATTGCGAGATTACAAGCCGCACATCTCCGGCTGAGGCCGGGTAGATCCGGAACTCGCGCTAAGGCCATTCCCGATGTGTGATCGTGATCGATGTCCAGGATGCTGTTCAATCCGTTCGGCCCGGAACGCCGCGAGGCGAGGGGGGCGGACGCGATACGAAGACTGCGCTCCTCATGACGGTGATCGCGCGGACGCCGCCCAGAGTTCCATGAGGTCACCTATGCTGTCGTCACGCCAGGGGAAAGGACTTGACTTCCACGAACCGCTTGGATGTGCTGTCCGGCAGCGCGGCCGCGCCGCTCTGAGCTCGACATGGAAACCGAGACCGCCCCGAGCCCCTCGCCCGAGCAGATCGACCTCTCCGCGCCTTCGGTGATAGCCGATCCTTACCCCGCGTACCGCGCGCTGCGCGGGCGATCTCCGGTGCTCTATGCGCGCGTGCCCGCGGGCGGCGCGGCGGGCCTCGGCGAGCCAATCCGCGCCTACGCGCTCCTGCGCCACGCGGAGGTGCTCGCCGCGCTGCGGGATCCCCAGACGTTCTCGTCGAACGTCACCGACAAGATCCGTGTCCTGCCGCGGATCACGCTGCTGCACGACGATCCGCCCCGGCACACCCACCTCCGCAGGCTCGTCAGCCGATCGTTCACGCCGCGGCGCATCGCGGAGCTCGAGCCGTGGATTGGCCGCCTCGCCGCCTCGCTGCTCGAAGCGACGGGCGACGGGCCGTCAGACCTCATGGGCGCCTACGCGATGCCCCTGCCGATGATGGTGATCGCCACCCTGCTCGGTATCCCGGCGGAGCGCTATGTGCAATTTCGGAGCTGGTCCGAGTCCGTGATGTCCTACAGCGGTATCCCGGCGGAGGAGCGCGCGAGCCGCGGTAAGGCGATGGTCGACTTCTTCGCGGCGGAGCTCGAGGCGCGACGGCGCGCGCCGTCAGGCGATCTCATCTCGGCGCTCGTCGAGGCCGAGATCGACGGCGCGCGCCTCGACACGCCCGAGGCGGTCGGCTTCTGCGTCGGCCTGCTCGTCGCCGGCAACGACACCACGACGAACCTCATCGGCAACATGGCGCACCTCCTGTCCGAGCGGCCCGAGCTCTACCGGCGCGCGCAGCAGGATCGGAGCCTGGTGGGGCCGATCATCGAGGAGACGTTGCGCCATTCGAGCCCCGTGCAGCGCCTCCTGCGTGTCACCACGCGGCCGGTGGACGTGAGCGGCGTGATGATTCCGGCAGGGCACCTGGTCGACGTCGTGTTCGGCGCGGCGAACCGGGATCCCGCCGTCTTCGAGGAGCCGGACGCGTTCCGGCTCGACCGGCCTCCGGCGGAGCACCTGGCGTTCGGGCAGGGGACCCATTTCTGCATCGGCGCGGCGCTGGCGCGGATGGAGGCGCGGATCGCCCTGAACGCGCTCCTCGACTGCTATGAGTCCATCACGCCCGGCGAGGCGCCTCCGCTGCGGCAGACGCGGGCGATCATGCCGCTCGGGTTCGAGTCGCTCCCGCTCGTCCTGCGCCGGAGCCGCGCCACCGCCTGATCAGGATGTCTTTGATCTCGTCCCTCAGGTTGAGGTTGCGGATCGTGTGGTGTGCCTGGAGCACCCGGAACGGTCGCGGTGCGACGGCCTCCCACGTCGCCGGACGAGGGCGAGGCAGATGCGCTCGCCCTCGCCTCGTGCGGCGATCCGTGCACAGCGACTCGCTTCATGCGCCGAGGCGCCGACTGGCGTGCAGCGACGAGGCGCGCCGGCTCGTCACGCGCGCGGGAGGAACGTCACCTTGCCGGTCTCGAGGGCGTACTCGGCGCCCACGATCAGCATGCCTTCCTCGGTGCACAGCCGCTCGAGAAGCCGGCTGCCGTGCCGGAGGTGATCGCACGAGTTGCGCACGTTGGCGCGCACCGCCTCGCGCTGGAGAAAGCTCCTGTCGGCGTCGCGGCCGGCGGCGCTCACCACCGTCTCGACGGGAGCTCGGCAGCGCTCGACGATATCGCGGATGTTGTCGGTGAGGGGGCCGCCGTGGTCCTCGTCGAGCAGCTCGCTCAGCGTGGCGTCGATGGCGCCGCAACGCGAGTGGCCCATCACCACGGCAAGGCGGGTCCCGAAGGCGGCGGCGGCGAACTCCACGCTGCCCACGAGCGAGGGCGCCACCACGTTGCCCGCGACCCGGATGACGAACAGGTCCCCGAGCCCCTGGTCGAAGATGAGCTCCGCCGGCGCCCGCGAGTCCGAGCAGCTGAGGATGATGGCGAAGGGCTGCTGCCCCTCCACGAGGGCGGCCCGCGCCCGCGGTCCCATCACGACGTGCTCGCCGCGGATGTTGTCCACGAAGCGCCGGTTGCCCTCAATGAGGCGTTCCAGCGCCTGATCGGCCGTCACGACGGGAGAGGCGGGCGGAGCGTTGCTGAGTCCCATGCTGACCGGCCACGGTGGTGGACCGGGCCGCGGGCGTCAATGGGTGAAATTTCCGCCTCACATGTCAGCTGGCGGGCTCATCGCTCATCGCTTGCCCGGCGCCGCCGCCTCGCAAACGCCGCGAGCGCCGCGGCGGCGCCGAGCGCGGCCAGCGGCCCGCGCGGCGCGCCCCCCGGGATCGCGCACCCGCAGCCTTCGGCTGCCGGCTCCTTCGCCAGATCGACCACCACGCCGACCTGGTCGGTCGCCTCCAGGATCCCGTCGCTGACCGTCACCTCGAACGCCAGGGTCGTCGTCGCGGCGACCTCGGGCGCCACGAAGGTCGCCCGCGCGCCCTCGCCGGTCAGCTCGACCGCGGGCCCCGCCGTCTGCACCCAGGAGAACGTCAGCGCGTCCTCCTCGGGGTCCGAGCTCCCCGAGGCGTCGAGCGTCACGAGCTCGCCGATCGCGACCGCCTGGTCCGCCCCCGCGTCGGCCACGGGCCCGCCCTGGCAGGAGGCGGTGTCCTCGACCACCGTCGCGAACGGCTTGTTCTTCAGGCCCGCGAACCCGATGTCGTCGAGCTCCCAGCCGGCGTCGCCCGCGGCCGCGTCCGTGCCGACGCGGAACCGCACCTGCACCGTCTTCCCGGCGAACGTGGTCCCCAGGTCGATCGCCACGTGGTCGACGTCGGGCCACGAGGGGCTCTGGCCGACGAAGGCCCTCCGCCTGCCCAGCGGATTGCCCGACTCGACGGTGATCCTCCCGCCGTAGCCGGGCTGCGCGCGACTCCCGATGTCCCGCCATGTCGCGCCGCCGTCGGCGCTGATCTCGACCACCGCGCCGTCCCAGAACGTCTCGTCGCTCGTCTCGAACCGGTGCCGGTGCGCGAACGTCAGCACGAAGCGCTCGGACTCGCTGACCTCCAGGGCCGGCGACACCAGCGCCGTGTCGGACACGCTCCCGAGGTTGACGCCGCGCCACACCCGGTTCGGCGCGGTCCCCTCGGCGCGCGACCAGACGAGCTCGCTGGAGAGCCCCTCGACGCGCCAGGTCGTGCTCTGCGCCTCCACGTCGTCGACCGCCGAGGACCCCGGCAGCTCGTCGAAGTTCACGCGGCGCACCAGGGCCTCCACCCGCACCGGCGTGCACGCCGCGGCGCTCTTCAGCGTCAGGCCGAGCTCGAGGTCCTCGGCGGGCGCCACGGTCCTGTCGAGCTTCACCGCCACGGTCGCGGTCCCGGTCGCGAACGGCGCGATCTCGCCGAACGACGCGCGCGCGCCGTCCGGGAACGTCACCCCGGCGGAAGCCACGTCGATGGACGCCACCGCCCCGGTCAGCGGCGCCGCGCCGCGATTGACGATCTCGATCGCGATCGTGCCGGACTCCTCCGCGTCGAGCAGCCCGTCGCGGTCGCAGGAGCCGGCGCTGTCGTCGAGCTCCGCCCGGACCAGCGAGATCTCCGGCTGGACGCTGAAGCTCTCCACGACGCCCGAGAAATCGCGCGAGTCGGCGCGCGGGGACACGGCGCACGTGCCGGCGCCGCGCCGGGCGAACGCCTCCGCCATCGCCAGGAAGTCGCCCTGATCGCTGGCGAGCGCGGCCGCGAGGAGGGCGTCGCGCTGCTCGGTGTACGTCGGGTTCACCGGCGCGAGCTGCATGCCGGCCACCACGTAATCGCTCATCCGCCGACGGGTCTGCTCGAACGCGCGCGGCGGGGTCAGGCCGCTGCCGTGCCGGATCAGCCCGACGTAGGCCTCGAACAGCATGCTCGCCCAGACCTCTCCCGCGTTGTGCTCCTCGGAGTTGTCGGAGAACGAGGCGTTGAGCGGGTGGTCGGGGAGGCGGGCCCCCTCCGAGATGTGCTTGAACGTCAGCCCGTTCCTTGTGAAGTCGACGGAGTAGGGGGCGCGGCGGATGCCGAAGTAGCTGTCGCCGAGCGCCGCGCTCCCGTAGCTCGAGAGCGGGAAGGCGCCGTCGAGGTCGTCGCCGTCGCGCAGCGCCATGTGCAGGGCGATGAAGTCGCCCCACCCCTCGCTCTGCGCGCCGCACATCTTCGTGCCGCAGGCGACCTGACGGAGGTGGATGTAATGGCCCCACTCGTGCGCCACGATGCTGTTGTCGATCGTGCCGTCGCGCTCGACGCCGGGCTCGCGGGTCATGGTGACCGTGAGCGGCGCGTCCGCGGCGGCGAGCGCCGCCTTGAGCGCGCCGCCGTCCTCGTGCGAGACGCTCTGGGCGGGGGTCGTCACCTCGGGGGCCTCGCCGGACAGCCGCGGGGCCCCGTCGCTCTCGCGGTTGTTGGCGATGATCACGCCGATGGCGCCCGCCGCCTGCGCGCTCTGCGCCTTCTCGGCGAAGGTGCACCCGCCCCGGTCGACGAGGGCGATCTTGCCGGCCACGTCGCTCGTGATCGGCCCGCACGCGTCGCCGCGGGGCTCGACGCCGTCCAGCGCGAGGGCGAGCTCGCCGGTGACCTCGTAGCGCCGGGGCCCGAACAGGGCGGTGTTCGACGCGTAGCTGGCGTTCTGCGGCGTGACGCTCAGCGAGCGCTGATCCGGCCCGGACCACAGGTACATCTGCATCCGGGGCGACGCGCCGTCGTACGTCGCGTCCATGTTCGCGTTGTCGCGGCTGCCGCCGGTCGCGTCGTCCTGCGCCTCCGCGAGGAGCGGATCGCCGTCGAGGCCGCCCCGGCCGAGGTTGTCGCGCTGGGCGTTGCCCGCGGCCTCGGTGAAGCCGGAGTCGTAGTACCAGTCATGGAGCCAGTTCGTGACGTAGAAGATCTGGGTGACGGCCGCCATGGTCTGCTCGGGCGTGGCGAGCGGCTCGGCGAGCGGGTCATAGATGTAGTCGAACGCGCCCGGCCCCGAGAGCTCCGCGCGCGTATCGCCGCTGGAGAACCCGTCGGGCGCGTTGTGGTCCGCGTAGGCGTCGACGTTGTTGCCGCGGGTCGAGGTCGCGCCGGCCGGCAGCCACGGATCGGCCCCGCCGTCGAGGTTCGTGTTCAAGCCATCGATGGAGATGAGGCTCGGCGCGACGAACCGAGGGACCTGGCCGTCGGGCCGCCCGGTCGGGTGCGGCGAGAGATCCGCGAGGGGGCCGTCGAGCGGCCTGTGATCGCCCCCTTCCTCCGCCCAGACCCGGTAATCGAACGCGGCGTGGGAGAGGTTCTCCCGGGAGAGCATCTGCCCGTCGCCGGCCCCGAACACCCAGGCGTACGCCGCGGAGCTCGTGCCGCCGGCGTCGCCCGAGACGAGCTCGACGAAGTAGCCGGCGAGGAGCCGGTCGGGCAGCGGAAAGAGCACCTTCCTGACCCGCGCCGGCTGCGTGAAGCGCAGGCCTCCGGCGCGCTGGCGCGCGTGATCGGTGTCCGCGATGTCGAAGAGCCGATACCCGCCCTTCGCCTCGCCGAGCTCGCGGAGGTCGGCCGTCTTGACGTCGATGCCGTGCGCGTCGCGCAGGGCGCGGACGACCGCCTGCGCCGGCGAGCCGGAGAACGCCCGGCCGCGGAGCGCGCCGGCCGCCGGCGAGGCGGCGCCGGGCGCCAGGGGGACGGCCGACGCGTGGAGGTTGCCCGCGAGGGCGACGAGCCCGAGGTCGCGCTTCATGAGCACCTTGAGCCCGCTCCGGAAGACCGGGATCCCGTCGACGTCCTGGCCCAGCGTCACGACGATGCCGCCGCGCCCGGTGTCGTGGACGTGGCGCACCACGGCCGTATCGAGCGCGGCCTGCGGAAGACCGTAGAGGCGCGCGTACCGCTGCGCGTACCACCGGGCCGCGGCCTCGGGCGTCGCGTGGGTCGCGGCCGGCGGGCGGTCGCCCGGGGACGTCGCCCACACGAAGGTGGGCACCCCGCGCTGCGGATCGGTCGACGCCACGACGGCGCGCGTCGTCGACGCGCGCTCGTCGACGTCGATGACGCGCGCGCGGCGCGTCGCGCGGACGGGCGGCGCGGGTGGGGCCTTGAAGTATGCATCGTAGTTCGGGCGCTCCCGCGCATGGGCGATGGGGCCAGCGAGCAGCGCGAGCGATAGCGCGGTGTACCGAACTGAGACCTTCATGTTCCTCGATTCTCCGACTCCGAGGGGACGACGCATGACCGGCCGCGCGCGGGTAGGCCGCGCGCTTCCTCCCCGGGCGCCTCGCGCCCACCCGTCGAATCCGCGGCGCGAGGCAACCTAGCCCCAGCGTGCGCGCAGGGAAAGCGCGACGGCTCTCGCTCTGTCCGGCGTCGTAAGGCGCCTCTCATGCGATCTCGTCCGGGCGCTCCGCAGAGCGCGAGTCACGCGGCGCCGAGACCAGAATGGAATAGAGAAACACTCCTTGATGGCGCATTGCATGAATCCATGAATTGCCGTCTCATGCGTCCTCGCGAGGCGAGCCGAGCGGCTCCCTCGGTCGCGGCGGGGAGGGCAGGAGGGTGGTTGTCGCGCCCGCGATCTGCTCCGGGACCTGGCCGGCGTCGGGTCGGCTCGCGCGGCGCGTCGTGCAGCGCCGGCCCGCGGGGGTGCGGACTCGCGCGGCGCGTCGTGCGGCGCCGGCTCATGCGGTGCGAGCTCGTGTGGTGCGGGCTCATGCAGGGCTGGCGCCGCGAGCCAGCTCACGCGCGGGGTGCCGGTATGACGAAGCGCTGACATGGCGCCCGACCCCTGGGGATTATCTTCGCAAAACCCAACGTGATTCACGCCTTGCACGTCGAGACCAAGCTCGTCTCCGAAGAGCTCTGCGTACTGTTGCGTCAGGTCGATCCCGCCGTCTTCGTCTTCCATGACGAACCCGAGGTTCGCGCGCGGGTCGAGCGGGTGGCGTCGCGGCTCCGCGAGCTCGTCGTGGCGGCCGAGCGCGACGATGCCGGGGGCACGCTCGAGCGGCTCCGCGAGCGGCTCCGCGTGCTGCTCGCGGCGGTCGAGCGGGCGACCCCGACCGGAACACCCTCGCCCAAGGCGGCGTGGATTGCGTTCCAGCGAGAGGTGCAGCCTGCCTACGAGTCGCTGCTGCTGACGCTGCGCGGCGTCGTCGCCGCGCCGCCGAGCGTCAGGCCGACGAACCATGTGCGCAGCCTGTGGCACGTGGGCTCGGGGCTCTCGGTGCTCGGGCTGATCCAGCTGCTGCCGGAGCGCGGCTGGCTCGTGGCCGCGAGCGGCGCGTTCGTCGTGGCGGTGTGGTCGATGGAGATCGCCCGCCGGGTCAGCGAGCGGGTCAACGAGCGGCTGATGGGGGTCTTCCGGCTCGTGGCGCACCCGCACGAGCGCTACCGGGTGAACTCGTCGACCTGGTACGTGACAGCGCTCTTCCTGCTGGCGCTGTTCGGGACGCGGCTGAGCCAGTCGCTCGCCGTGGTGGTGCTGGCGGTGGCCGATCCGGCGGCGGCCCTCATCGGCCGCCGCTTCGGCCGCACGCGGCTGCGCGACGGCCGCTCGCTGGAGGGCACGCTCGCCTTCTTCGTGGCGGGCGCGCTGAGCGCCCTCGCCGTGATGTGGGCGCTCGGCCCGGCGTCGCTCTCGTCGCGGCTCCTCCTGGCCGCCGTCGCGGGCCTGGCCGGGGCGGCGACCGAGCTGTTCTCCACGCGGATGGACGACAACTTCACGATCCCGGTCGCCGTGGCGGCCGCGGTGACGGTCGCCGGCGTGGGCTGACGTCGGTTGACGTCAAGTTGACGTCAGTTGACGTCAGCTGACGTCAGTCGCCATCTCGCCGCCGATCTCCAGCGCGAGGCGAGCGAGGTACTGTCTCATGAACTCCGCGCGTCGCGCGCCCTCGCGGCGCCCTGCGGCCGTCGTGAGGCTCTCGGCGGTCTTGAACAGCTTCACGTGGAAGTGGTCGATCGCGTTCACCCGGTCGTCCCACGGCCTCCGCTCGGCGAACGGATCCCCGGGATCGTAGAACCGCACGCCGAGCAGGCCGCCCACGGCGAAGCAGCGGGCGATCCCGATCGCGCCCAGGCCGTCGAGGCGGTCGGCGTCCTGGACCACCCTGGCCTCGAGGGTCGTCGGCTCGATCCCCGCGCTGTAGCTGTGGCTCTCGATGGCGTGGGCGATGTCGGGGAGGAACGCCTCGGGGTACTCCACGCTCCGCAGGAAGCAGAGCGCCTCCTCCGCGGAGAGCCGCGACGCCTGGGAGCGCCTGGGGTCGTTCTTGGGGACGTTGACGAGATCGTGCAGCCACGCCGCGGGGACGACGATCTCGAGCCTTGCCCCTTCGTCCGCCGCGAGCGCCTTGGCCGTGGCGACCACCCTCGCGAAATGCGCCAGATCATGGGCCGGATCCTTGCCGAGGTCGGTCTCCTCGAGCTTCTTTGCGAAGAGCGCTTCCCAGTCCTTCATCTCCCGCCTCATAGACGCGGACCCCGACCCGCGCAACGGCTCTGCGCGGCGCCCGCGCCCTCAGGGGGCGCCAGCTCCCTTCGCCCTGAAGCATCCTTTCTGATTTTTATCGAGAAAATTCACGGGGAGACGGGGAGACGGGGAGTGAAATCCCACAAGTCTCCCCGTCTCCCCGCCTCCCTGTTCACTTTCTTTCTTCGCTCGGTCACCGGCGCACCTCGAAGTGCCCCAGGGGGTGCGCCACGCCGTTGACCATCACATCGATGCTGTGGCGACCGGGATAGTGGCGGCGGGTCGTCATCTCCTCGAAGGAGACCTTGCCGGTTATCTCGGCTCGACCCGACGGCGGCAGGACGAGCTTCCGCAGCTTGAAGACCTTTGGCCGCGTCGAGCCGTTCGCCTTCACGAAGTGAACGGCGCAGTCGACGATCAGCTCCTGGTCGCGCGGCGCCGTCGACGCGAGCTCGAACGAGAAGCGTAGCTCTCCGCCGAGCTTCACCGATCGCGGGGACAGCGCCGCCGAGGCGATCGCGACGCTCGGCGCCGCGCCGAAGCCGAGCGCGTCGAGCGCGCCGCGATCACCCTTCTTGACGAGCGAGCGCAGCGCGTGGCGCACGATCCATTGCCGCCCGGGCGGCGCGCCCTCGAGCCAGCGCCGGCAGAGGCTCGCCGCGACGTCCGGGTGGTCCTTGCCGATGTCATTGATGTTGTTGGCGACGGAGCGCTGCACGTAGCGCTCCGGATCGTCCTTCAGGAGCTCGAGCAGCTCGATGACCGGCCCTGGATCCTGCTGGAAAGCGCGGAGCCGCGGGGCCCACGGCAGCCGCGGGCGCGTCCCCTCGGAGACGAGCCGCCGGACATGGACGTTCGGGTCCACGGCCCACGCGCGGAGCCGCCGGAGCGTCGCGTCGGGGTACCTCGTCAGGAACGCGCGGATGCTGAACTCGGCGGAGAACCGCTTCGTCAGCTCGACCTGCGCGGCCATCGCGTCCTCGAAGTGATCGAGACCGCGCTTCGCCACATAGAACACGTGCGGCATGTACTGCAGCGGCGCGAGGCCGAACGCGTCGCTCCGATCGAGCTCGGGCCCGAGCGAGGCGACGATCACGCGAGCGGCCTCCGGAAAGGGCTGCGGCAGGTGGTGGTGCATCACGTCCGCGATGCGGGAGGCGCGGCCCGTCAGCTCCAGATCGGAGAGGCCGGCCAGGCAGTCGCGGGCGAAGCCGCGCTCGTCGAGGCCAGGGTGCGCCGAGCGGAGGTTGCGGGCGATCGAGCGGACGCACCGCTCGTGGAAGAGGTCCTTCAGCCGGTCGGCCATGGGTACCTGCCGGTGAGGACGCCGAGGCCGATTGGCCAGGTGTTCGCCACGTTGGACATGGGCGTTGACTAGCGCGAGACCCTGACAGATTCTGTCACCATATGTCGCGCGCCCTCCGCGTCATGGAGCTCTCCGACCTGCTTCGCGCGCGGGGAGCGACGACCGTCGGCGAGCTGGCAGCGACGCTCGGGGTCAGCGCCCGCACGGTGCGCAGGGACCTCGCGACGCTGAGGGAGCGCGGCCTCGACATCGAGGGCGAGGCCGGCCCCGGCGGGGGGATCCGGCTCGACGCCGGCCGGGGCGTGACCGCCGTGCACCTCTCGGTCGCCGAGATCGTGACGCTCTGGCTCTCCGCGCGCCTCTCCCAGGCCGCGAGCGACCTTCCGTGGAGCGACGCCGCCAGCTCCGCGCTGGCCAAGCTGCTCAGCAGCCTTCCTCCTGAACGAGCGCGAGAGCTGCGCGCCCTCTGCCGCAGGGTCATCGTCGGCGAGCCTGCGAGCGGGCCAGTGCGCGCCGGAGCCGGGGCGCCCCCTGCAGAGCTGGTGAGGCTCTTCGAGGCGTCGTTCTCCGCCGGCGTCGGCCTCGGGTTCGACTACCGCGACCGCGAGGGGAGGACGTCGAGGCGACGCGTGGAGCCGCACGGCCTCCTGATCCAGAGCCCTGTCTGGTACGTGCTCGCCCTGGACACGGGGAAGAACGAGCCGCGAATGTTCAGGATGGATCGCATCTCGGCGCCCCGCGTCCTGCGGGAGATCGCGTTTCGCCCGAGCGCCCACGTCATCTGGGCGCTCTTGCCGGAGGAGTGCGCGTGGCGGCCGCTCCTCGGCGACCGACCGTGAATATCGGCGAAAACGGACGCACACCGTTCAGGTTCCGATCCTGTGTCCACCACGGTTCGACCGAGCGGAGCCCGGGAGTCTCGGTGTCGTATGGTTGCGCGTATCGGCTCTGCCTGATAGCTTAGGTTTGATACAACACACGACATCTTGGCGAGTGACCAGAACGAAGAGCGACGTCCGGTACACGGGGTGTGTGCTCGATTCCGGGCAATTGCAGAGAGAGCTCCCGCCGAGCAGTGACCGGCGATCGATGGCGCACGGCCCACATGCCCCCTGAGGCCGCGCTCGCCTGCGTGTGGTGGCCGGTGTCGCACGGGTAGTACGGGCTTCGTGCTCGCCGAGGTTGTTGATGCATGCCTCTCGTCGCTGGATGGCCCCCCACCCGGTCGACGATCGAGGGCCATCGTGTTCGATGGCCATTCTCGAGGACTCGAACCAAGGAGCTTGAATGAACCGTTCAGCCGCGAGATGGGTATCCGTCTCCTTTGCCGCCCTTGCCACCGCTCTGCTGGCAGCTCGAGCCTTCGCCCACGTGCCGGAAGCGCAGGGCGATCCGCCGGACAGGGACGCGGTCCTCGACTGGAACGCCGTCGCTCTGGACGCGGTCGCAGAGGACACCGCCGGCGCACGCGCGCGGGACCAGGGCGGGCCGACGCGCGTCTCACGGGCCCTCGCGATCGTTCACGCGGCGATCTTCGACGCCGTGAACTCGATCGTCCCGGGGTACAAGCCGTACTCCATCCTCCTCGACATGCCGGATGCATCCATCGATGCGGCGGTGGCCACGGCAGCTCACCGCACGCTGACGGCGTTGTTCCCGAGCCAGAGGGCGCTGCTCGACGGGAGGCTCCGCGAGTACCTGGCCGAGATCCCCGAGAGCGACGCCAAGGAGGATGGTCGTGCGCTGGGCGGCGCTGTCGCCGACGAGATCCTCGGAGAGCGGGAGGACGACATGTCAGACGCCCCGATGCCTTACACCCCAGACATCGCCCCCGGCCGGCATCGCGTCGATCCGCTCTACCCTGAACAGGGGTACTTGACCCCGAGGTGGGGAAAGGTTCGGCCGTTCGCCATCGAGAGCGGCGCCGAGTTCCGGTCTCGGCCGCCGCCGCCGCTGTGGAGCCTGGAGTACGCGTTGAGCTTCTATGAGGTCTTCCTGCTGGGTGGCGACGGCCAGCGCACCCCGACCGCGCGCACTCCGGAACAGACCGTCATCGGGATCTTCTGGTCGTATGACTCCGCCCCGCGCCTCGGGGAGCCGCCCCGGCTCTACAACCAGATCGCGCGGGTCCTCGCGGTCAAGGAGTGCAACTCGGAGATCGAGAACGCTCGTTACTTTGCGCTCGTCAACGTCGCGCTGGCCGACGCCGCCATCGCCACGTGGGAGACGAAATACCATTACGAATTCTGGCGGCCGATCGTCGCGATTCGTCGGGCCGACAGGGATGGCAATTCGCTCACGGTAGCTGACAGGAGGTGGACGCCCCTCGGATCCCCCGGCAGCAACCAGGGCCCGCCGCGCATGACCCCAGCGTTTCCGGCGTACACCTCCGGGCACGCGAGCTTCGGGGCTGCCATGTTCCAGGTGTTGACCCGTTATTACGGGACGGATTGTATCCCCTTCTGCTTCATGTCCGACGAGTACAACGGGGTAACGACGGACGAGCGGGGCAATGTCCGCCCCGAGATCACGCGCTGCTATTCCAGCTTCGAGGAGGCGTCCTGGGAGAACGCGGTCAGCCGCGTCTACCTGGGCGTCCACTGGAGGTTCGATGGAGTGCAGGGGATCCGTCAGGGCAAGCGCGTCGGAGACGCCGTCTTCGACAGGATCCTCCGGCCGCTTCCTTGACGAGTTCGCCAGCGAGCCGCGCGCCCCATCGAGCGGAGATCCGTTGCCTCATGGCGGATCTCCCCGGCCCCGGCCAGCCCCTCAGTTCATGAGCCGGGAGCGAGCGGGCGCCCACCGCTCGGGCCGCGGCGCGGAGAGCGGACCCGCGTGGTGGTGGACCATCTTCCATTGCCCGTCCTCGAGGACGAACACGTTGGTTGCGCACAGGTGTGCAGGCTCGTCGCCGTTCGCCTCGTAGCACGTGACGAAGGCGAAGTCCCCGAAGAGGTGCGCCGAGGCGCCCTGGCAGCGCATGCGCAGGGGCGAGGTCTGGCGCAAGAGCTGGCTCCAGCTCTCGAGCACGCTGGCGCGCCCCGAGAGCGCCTCCATGCCGGGATGGGCGCAGGCCACGGGCGCCCGCTCGGCCCATACCCGGCACATCGCCTGGTAATCCCCGGCGCGGAACGCCTCGTAAAAGGCCTCGTTTGCGGCCAGGACAAGCCGTTCCGCCGCGACGCGCTCCTCGACGCTCATGCAGCGACCATGCTCCCCGGCCAGCGCGGGCGCAAGGGCCTCGACGGCGTCGTCTCGGCACCTCGCCCGCTCGACCCCGCGCCTGGGCCGACTGGGACGGGCCGTTGCTCTGCTGGTGGAGGACGAGCTGTGTCCGGTTCATCCGCTCGATGCGGAGCATCCCGGCCGCGCGCGGGGGCAGGGCGCGCGGCCGATCGGTGGAGCGTCAGGCCGTCGGGTGAATCTCCGAGCCTGCGGCGCGGTGGGGAGGCGCCGCCGCGAGCTGGTTGATGTGCACGTGCTGGCTCGGGACGGGGAGCCCCATCTTGCCGAGCTCCTCGCGGATGATCTTGGTCGTGGCGAAGTAGACGCCCCAGTAATGATCGGTGTGGCAGAAGGGCCGGACGGCCAGCACGGGCCCGGCGAGGGTGAAATCCAGGATCTCGACGCTGGGCGCAGGGGTCTTCGCGACGTTGGGGATGAGCGCGAGGTGCGTCTTGAGCCGCGCGATCGCCGCCTCGTGATCCGCGCCGTGGGCGAGCTGCGCGGTGCAGTCGACGCGGCGGACCGGGTTCGTGCTGAAGTTCTGGATCGTGTCGCTGAAGATCTTGTTGTTGCCCACGATGGTGCGGACGTTGTCGGGCGTATCGAGGGTGGTCGCGAAGAGGCCGATCGAGTGGACGGTGCCCGTCACGCCGCCGGCCGTCACGTAATCCCCGGTCTTGAAGGGGCGCAGGAGGATCATGAAGACGCCGGCCGCGAGGTTCGACAGGAGGCCGGACCATGCCATGCCGACGGCGATGCCGATCGCGGCGAGCAGGCTGGCGAAGGTGGTCGTCTCGACGCCGAAGACGCTGAGCACGGCGATGACGAGCAGGATGTTCAACAGCACGGACGCCGCCGACTCCAGGTAATGGGCCAGCGTCGTGTCGAGCTTCTTCAGCGCGGAGCTGCGCTGCATCATCGACAGGATCCCCCGGACGATCATGCGGCCGATGACCCAGACCAGGATCGCGCCCACGATCTTCCCGCCGACGCTCACCCCGAGCGCTACCCCCATGTCCACGTACCGCTGAACCCTCTCGTCCATCTCAAGCCTCCTGGCGACCTATGCGCCGCTCGCGGGGCCCCTGTGCAAGGCCCATGCGCGACGCGCCTTGCTGGATCTGCCCCCCGGCGGCCAGCCTTATCACACCGGCGGGCCGCTCCGCGAGGGGCGTGACCGAGATTTTCTGGCCTCAGCGCTGCTGCCTGCGGACATCAGGCGGCCGCGGAGCGGATACCTCGTTGTAGCGAAGGAGCAACGGGCGGCGGGGCCGCTCGCGGCGTGCGGCGGCGATCGCGCGGCCGACGTGCAAGGGCACAGGAGCGAGCGAGCGCGCCAGGCAGGCGTGTCCAGCCAGGGAGCTGGTCGAGGCGATCGTCGTCGCCGCCGAGGTGACGCTCGAGGAGCGGAGAGCGGACGCGGGGCAGCGGCGTGGGCGGAGAACGGTGTGGCCGGCGTACGGGGCTGTGAACCGGCTCAATGAAGACTGTGCCCAGCGGCTCTCGGGTTGATCGGGAATTTCAAGCCGATGACCAGCCCGTACTCCGTGCCGTAGGAAGGCATCGTCGCGCCAGCTGCCCCGTCGAACGGAAGGGCGAGTCGAAAGCCCGCGTAGGCGATGGGGATCGCGATGAAGGGGACGATCTGCGCCCCATACGTCCGGGCGTTCGACCGGCCCGCGCCCTCGGTGTACATCGAGAGCTCGGCGCCGACCGGGCCGAACCCACCCTGGAAGCCGAGCGCCAACCTCTCGTGGACCGGTCGGTCGGCGACGATCTGCGCCTGCGCAACGGCGCCTATCCAGACGAACGAGCGCTGTCCGTACCACGCGAGGCTCCCCTCGACGCCGGCGCCCACGGCGTCATCGGCGTTCTCGCGGCCAGCATAGCTGAAGAGGCCGCCCACGCTCACGACCGGGTCGCCAGGGCGCCCCACGTTGGGCCAGCCTTCGCCGGGAACCACCACGGGGGGAGGGCTCCCTGCCGGGGGGACGCCTTCCGCCTGCGCCGATGCAGAGCCGGCGAGAAGGCAAGCGCCGACGAGGACCGCTGTGACCGCCGAATGGCTCATGCACCTGTGATCTAGCCCATGCGACTCGGCCCGTCACGATGCAGGCGCGGGCGAGCGGCAGGCGCGCTCCGGGAGCGCCGTGCTAGGCTCCCCTGCCATGGTGCAGCTCTCGCGCGCGGAGCAGGTGGCGGCGCTCGCGCGCATGATCGCCGCGCTCGACGCCCGGCCGGCGCCGCATTTCGACGCCTTCGCGGCCCTGTTTCACGGGAAGAGCCTGCGGAAGGGCGAGGCGTTCGTGCGGGCGGGCGAGGCGAGCGACTCGGTGGCGCTCGTCAACTCCGGCATCGCGAGGATGTTTTACACGCGGAGCGATGGGAAGGAGTTCAACAAGGGGTTCATCTCCGCGACGGACTTCATGTCGGTGCTGGAGGCGCTGATCACCAGGGAGCCCGCCCGGCTGACGATCCAGGCGCTGACGCCGATGCAGCTCTTCGTCGCGCCCTACTCGCGACTGAGCGAGCTCTGTGAGCGCGACATCTACTGGGAGCGGGTGAGCCGCCGGATCGTCGAGCGGGTGTACCTGAAGAAGGTGCGCCGCGAGGCGTCGCTGCTGATGGATCCGGCCGCCGAGCGCTATCGGGCGTTCCTCGCAGAGCACGGGGCCGTGGCGCGCCGCGTGCCTGACTACCACATCGCCGCCTATCTCGGCATCACACCCGAGGCTTTGAGCCGCCTGAAGCGCGCCGTGACCAGGACCGCTGCTTCTTGACCTAGGTCAAGGTGCGATCTCGCTCCGCTGGTCATGGTCTCCCGCATGACGACGGAACGAACGAAGCGAGACGGCGAGCGCCCAGCGACGGAACCCACGCGCGGCCCGGGGCGCCGCAGAGCGCCGCGGGCCGCGGCCCGAAGGACGGCGCTGATCGCGGGCCTCGCGGTCGTGCTCGCCGGCTCGGCGCTCGTCGCGTGCGGCGCGGCGGCGCCGAGGCTCCACCCCGTGTTCCCCGAGCGCCCGGTGGCGGAGAAACCCAGAGGGAAGATCCTGTTCGTCCTCAGCGCCGCGCGAGAGCAGACGCTCGCCGACAGCTCGAAGCGGGCGACCGGCACCTTCCTCGGCGAGTTCTACGAGCCGTACATGGCCCTCACCGGCGCGGGGCACGAGGTCGTGTTCGCGACCGACGGGGGCGCTGCCCCGGCGATCGACCCGGAGAGCCTCGACGAGCGGTACTGGGGAGACGGAGCGCGGCGCGCGCAAGCGCAGCGCTTCGTCGAGCGCGCCCCGGAGGTCCGCGCGCCGCTCAGCCTGAAGGCGGCGCGCACCGCGGCCGACTCGTTCGACGGCATCGTCGTTCCCGGCGGACAGGGCGTGATGGTCGACCTGCTCGACAACGCGGATCTGCACGCGCTGCTCGCTCACTTTGGCGCGAAACACCAGCCCGTGGGGCTCATCTGCCACGCGCCGGCGGTGCTCACCCGCATGCGGCAGCCGCATCCGCTCAGCGGTCGGACGGTGACGTCGGTCTCGTCGTTCGAGGAGTTCTATATCGAGACCTTCGTGATGGGGGCCGACGCCCAGGTCCGGGGCATCGGCGAGCAGCTCGAGGATCACGGTTACGAGCACGAGGCCGCGTTCCCCGGGAGCGCCTACGCGCAGCGGGATTGCAACCTCGTGACCAGCCAGAATCCGTTCTCCACCGATCGCTTCAGCGCGCTTTATCTGGAGGCGCTGGCCGACTACCGGCGCGGCGCCCGCTGCGCCGAGGGTGCCGGCGAGGGCCATCGATAGGCCTGCTCGGCGAGCGCGGAAAACGGCGCCTCCCCCGATGCCGCCGCATGGCCGCCTTCGCGAGGACGACGGGCGCATGTTCAGTATCGACGCGCCACGCGCGCCGGGTTGCAATCGCGGCGAATTCACAGAGGGGTGACGAAGATGCTCATCGACGAGCGACCGAGCCATTATCAGGGCGACCTTTCGTGGGAAAGCCTCAAGCAGCTCATTGAAGGTTACGACGACAACGAATTTCAGGGTCTCGTGCAGGGGCCGGTGGGCTACGCTATCAAGGTCGTGCGCGGAGCGCACAGCGGGAGTTTCTATCCGTATTACGGATCGAGCTACTATTTCGATTTCACGGCCACCCACGCGCTTGGCGAGAGCGACATTCATCACGCGATCCTGGACTCGAGCGGAACAAGGGTCCTGGGAATCGAGCCGCCGCTGTGACGGAACGATCTCTGCCGCACACCGAGGGGCCCGTCCAGCCCGATCCATCACGCGTGAACTGCGGTGACCTCAGCGTAGCAATCCCAGCTCTTTTCCAGACACCATGATGGGGGTGCTCAGGAGGGGAGCGGAGGCCGCGCAGGAGGGCGCCGGGCCCGCGCAGCCGGGGACGATCTCGGTCGACTCCAGCGCTACGTCGTGAGCGACAGGCCGCGCACGTATTCAGCGAGCGCCCGCTCCGCGCTGGCCACCGCCTCCCGCGCGCCCGGGAGCTTCGCCGAGAGCGCCGCGAGCCGGTCTTCCTGCTCGCCCAGCGTCTTGAGGTAGCGGTCGTGGAGGGCGCTCCCCGGAGGCACGACCTTGAGGTTGTCGCGCACGCGCGCCTGCTCGGCGCGCAGCGCCTCGATCTCGGACTTGAGGGCCGAGAGCGCGCGCTGCCTCTCGGCGAGCGCGGCCCTGAGCTCCGCGAGCCGCGCGAGCGCCGCGCGCAGCGCCTCGGGGATCTCGCGCGACGACAGGACCACCTCGATCTGCTCGCCGGAGAGGCCCGTGAGCGCCACCGTGTGCGAGACGGGCTGCTCCAGCGCCACGGTCACGCGCGCCGTCTCGCCCGCGGCGACCTCGCGCCGGACGCGGTAGCGATCGCGCGTCGCCTCGACGCCTTCCGTCGGCTCGGCGAGGTCCCAGCCGGCGATGCGCGGGTGCTCGATGAGCAGGACGCGCGGCTCGCGCGCCGCGCCCACGATCGTGTAGACCGTCACCTTGCGGGCGGTCCTGACGATCTCGAGCATGCCGCCCTGGATCTTGGCGCGCGAGAACACCTCCTCGCCCCGCTCCTCGCGGTCGATTCGCACCTTCCGGTCCACGGCGAAGCTCACGATCCGCGATTCGCCCGGCGGCAGCGGCGAGAGGCGCGCGTCGCCGACGTAGGTGACGACCCCCCGGCCCGAGCGCTCGTAGACCGTGATCGCGCCGGCCGGCAGGGTCGTGTCGCCGTCGTTCCTCAGGCGGACCGAGGCGAGCGGGCTGCGCGCGCTCGCCTCCGGCTGATAGAGCCACAGCCGCTCTGCCGGGATCTCGCGCTGGATGATCGGGAGGAGCGCCGTCTGCCCGCTCGCGATCGAGAGCGGCGCCGGGAAGTGGAACACGACCTGCGTCGCCGCCTCCGCGGGCTCCGGCTCGACCTTCTCGGGGGGCACGGTGACCGCCGCGGCGGGCGCGCGGGCCTCGTCGGCGCCCCCGCCGGCGCGGTAGCCCATGCGCCGCGCCGCCCTGGCCGCGAGCCCCGCGGCGCCCTCGTCGAGCCGCGGCAGCACGCGCTCGGCGACGTCGACGGGCACCTCCGGCCGGGCCACGTAATAGATCTCGTAGAGCGCCTGGCGGAACGTCACCGGGTCTCCCGACACCAGGGTGAAATCCACGTTCTGCCAGTCGCTGCCGCTCTGGTTCTCGACGACGGCCCACCCGGCGAGCGCCCCGGTCTTCGTCTGCGCGTCCTCCGGCACCGTGAGCCGATACGTCGTCTTCCAGAGCGGCACCTCGATGACGTAGGCCACGCGGACCACCCGCTCGCCCTCGCCGGCCGTGCGCACGACGAGCTCGCGGCGGTTGCGCTCCCGCCGGCTCGAGAGCCCGACCAGCGCCGCGCCGACCTGCTGCCGCAGCCGCTCCTCGACGAGCTCCACGCTCTCGAGCTCCTCCAGGACGACCTGCTTCAGCGCGCCCTCCGACATCAGCGAGAGCCGGTGCCGGTCCTCCGAGCCGCCGTGCGGCAGCGCCGCCTGCGCCGTGGTGACCGCCACGATCCGCCCGGCGATGGCCCCTTGCGCCCCTCGCGTCCGCACCTCGGCGCCGCGGAGCGCGTTGAGCAGGGCGGCCTCGGACTCGAGCGCGCCCTCGTCGAACGGGAGCTCGCGGAACAGATCGCGCAGCGGCTCCCTCCCGGGAAGCGTGATATTCCCTGTCACGCCGCGATCGTCATAGACAACGATGCTCTTCAATACATCGTCGACCTGATCGAGCCGCACCTCGAGCCGGAGCTCGGCGTCGCCGCGCACGCGCGCCTCGTGCTCGAAATATCCGACTCCGCCCGTCGAGAGCACCACCCGCCTTAGCAGCAGCGTGTCCGACGCGGCCCCCGATCGGGCCGGATCCATCGCGGCGGCCCGCAGCGTCGCCGTGGTCCTCAATCCATGGTTCATCGTCGCCTCCCCCGGCGGAGGCGTGCGATGGCCCCGCCCTGGCGGTGTCCATAACGCCCCTCCGGGGGGCGTCAACGACGGTGGCTGGCCGGGAGATCGGGCGCGGCGCCGCGCGTCAGCCGCGCCGCGAGGCCTCGAGCTGCTTCACGACCGCGAGCGCCTCGTCGACGTGGCGGGTCGCGCGGAGCTGGGAGGAGAAGGCATGTCGAACGATGCCGTCGCGATCGATGACGAACGTCACGCGGCCCGGGAGGAGGCCGAAGAGCGACTTGACGCCGTAGCGCGCGGCGGTCTCCCCGCCAGGGTCGCTGAGCAGCGTCATGGGCAGGCGGTATTTGTCGGCGAATTGCTGGTGAGACCCCGCCGAGTCGGCGCTCACGCCGAGGACCTCGGCGCCCGCCTCCGCGAACGCATCGTAATGGTCGCGGAACGCGCACGACTCCGCCGTGCATCCAGGGGTGTCGTCCTTGGGATAGAAGAACAGGACAACGGTCTTCTTGCCCCGGAAGTCGGAGAGCTTGACCGTTTCCCGCTTCTGCGATTGCAGGCTGAAATCGGGCGCTGTCTCACCGACGGACAGGGTGGATTTTCCGAGCATGGCGTACCCTCTACCCGATGCGCCGCGCCGCGTCCAAGGCCCCGCGGAGCGCGGCGGCTCGCCGCTCGAGTAAAACGCGGCCGCCTGCGCCCCGGATCAGGAAGAACTTGAGGAAGCGGTCATGAAGACGCGCTGGGCGCGACGGACGCCGGCGCGGGCCGGAGATCGGGTTACCCTGAGCGCCCCATGGCCACCACGTTCGCTGCGTTGATCTTTCGACCCGCCGACATCCCGGACCGCGCGCTGTCCCAGGGCTTTGCCGTGGCGCTCGGTGGCTGGGACGTCGCCTCGCCGCGCCTGTTCATCGCGCCGCTCCCCGGCGTGCCCGGGCACGCGGCCGCGTTCTATTCGAGCGGCGAGCCCGCCGGCGGCGGCGGCGACGAGCTCGACCACCTCGCCGAGCTCTTCGAGGACGAGCTCTCTCCGCCCGTCGCCGTGCTCGACGCGGCCGCCGAGCTCGGCCACCCCGGCGCCACGGTCTTCGCGCTCGTGTTCTCGGAGGACGTCGTCCACGACGACGGCTGGCGCTTCGAGGCGAGCGGGTTCGTCCGCCACTTCGTGAGGGAAGGGGACGAGGGCGTCGAGGCCGGCGTGGAGGCGCCCGACCGGAGCGACATCGTCGAGGTCGACGTCGACCTGCCGGAGGGCGCGACCGCGGCGGAGGAGCGCGAGGCCATGGACCGGGCGATCCGGCCGCACCGCGGCTCGACGTTCCTCGCGGCCGAGCTGGGCGCCCCGGTGCTGGGCGCGCTCATGGGCGGCCTCTTCGCGCCCGAGCGCCGCGTCCAGATACACCTCGTCGCGCCGGGGCCGGGGTCGATCGCCGACGAGGTCGCGCGGCTCAACCGGGTGCTCCGCCGCGAAGACGGCCGCGGCGCGCCCGCGTCCCCGCCGCCCGTCCGCGGCGTCGCCCCGCCGGCGACGTACGCGGCGTTCGTGCGCGCGTACGACTGGGCCGATCCGGCGGATCCGGAGGACCTCTACCGCGAGCTCGCGATCGGCGCCGTCGAGGGCACGCTGCGCTTCCTCCGCAAGGGCGAGCTCCTCGCCCACGACCGCGAGCCGGGCTGGGAGGCGGCGGCGGCGCGACAGCTCTACCCGATCGCGCGGCTCTCGGGCTCGGCGCTCGGCGGCGGCGCGGCCCAGCGGTCGGTCGTCGCGCTCGGGGCCGACGGCGAGCAGCTCTGGGTCGTCCGCGGCGGCACGAGCGCGGCGCTGGCCGGCCCGACGTTCGGCGAGCTGCTGCGCTACCTCTCGCTGGGCTGGTCGCGCCGGAGCGACGCGGAGGAAGACCTCATCGGGGCGCTGATGCTGCGCGCGCGGCTCAGGTCGCTCGGGGGTTGAGCCCGCGCCGAGGCGTGGGATCCGCCTGCCGGGGTGAGGCGCTTTGCCTCGCGACGCGCGCGCCTCGGATCAAAACGACGTGTCGTACGCGTGGTGCCGGTGGGCTTCCGTGTGGAACGACGTCATGTGCGGGTCGTCCAGGACCAGATGGAGCAGGCCGACGTCGCGCTCGCTGCGGGCGAAGACGCTCACGAGGATGCCGCCCTGCCGGACGCCGGCCTGGTAGCGCTCCGCCCAGTGCCTCGGGACGCCCGCGGTGATGAGGATCTCGCGCAGGCCGCCCGTGATCCCGGCGCCGACCGCGCTGGCCACGACCGCGGCCAGCGGCCCGGCGACCACGAACCCGAGGTCGGGGACCACGACGCTCATCGCGACCGCGGCGCCGAACGTGCTCGACGGCGGCGCCACGTCCGGGCTCGGAAAGCACCTGTCGCGTGTCGCCTCGGTCATCAGCAGGCTGACCTCCTGTCGTGTGTAGCCGCAGTCGATGACGCGTTCCGCCGCGGCTTCCGCGTCGTCGTGCGTCTGCACCAGGCCAATTACGAGCTTCTCCATGGAAGAGACCTCCTTCGCGTTGAGCGCGTCCTCGCTCTGGGCCCCGGCGACGGATACCGCACGCTCTGTGCCAATCCGAAATTCTCACGCCTCGGTGCGTTCGCGCCGATTTCTGTGCCCCTTCCGCTGGAGGAGCGAGGCGGGATGTCGCAGTGCGCCCCGTGGGCCTCACCTTCCGATGTCGACATCGCCCGTGCCAGCGCGGTTGATTCCATATTTTGCCGTCGAGCGGCGCGAGCGCCCCATTTCAACGGGCTCCGTCTGACCAGGTCGTCCGAAGGCCGCGTTCATGGGCGTCCGGGGCGGCCGGCGCGCGACGAGGCCGGAGGCCGCGTCAGAAGCCGATCGTGTCCTCGACCGGCGCGGGCGGCTTCGTCCCCGTCGGGCGTCCCGTCGACGCCTCCCGCGGCGTGGCGCGGCCGCGCCCCTCCGAGGTGCCGCGCGGCGCCGCCGTCGCACCCGGCCTCCCTGCCGCGCCGGTGCGGGCAGCGCCCGCCGGCTGCGCGGTCGCCGCCGTGGCCGCCGGCTGCGCGGTCGCCGCCGTGGCCGCTGGCTGCGCGGTCTCGGCCGCGGGCGTCGCGCTCGCCGGCTCTGCCGGCTCCGGCGCGGCGGCGCTCGCTGGCGCCGGCACCACCGGCTGCGCCGGGACGGGCGCGGCCTGCCGGGCCGGCGCCTCCGACGAGGGGGTCACCTCGGCCGTGGGCGATTGCTTCGTTGCCAGGAAGACGACCGCCGCCACCAGCGCTCCGAACGCGAGCGCGGCCGCCAGGATGGCCGGCGCCCACCTCCGGGCCCCGTCCGTCCCCGAGGTCGCCATGCCGGCGAGCGTCCGCCCCGGCGCGCCGTCCGTCGAGAGCCGCGCGCTCGGCGCCGACGACGGCGGCGTGCCGGTCGTCGAGAGCCGCGCGCCCGGCGCCGGCGGCAGCGGCGTCGGCTCCCCGAACAGCACCGGCTGCGACGCGCTCCCGTGGAGGGCTCGCTCCCCCGCGGACGAGGGCTCGGTCGTGAACGCCGTGCGCGCGATGCCGAGGACCGCGCGCTCCAGCGCCTCCGCCATCTGCCGCGCCGACGCGAAGCGCGCCGCCGGATCGTGCGCCAGCGCCTTCTTCATCCAGGCGTCGATCGCCGGAGAGAGCTCCGGCCTCACCTCGCTCGGCGGCGTGAAGATCCCGGTGTGCAGCACCACCGACAGCGCGCCCAGCGTCTCGCCCCGGAACGGGACCTGCTCGGTGAGCGCGTGGTAAGCGACCACCGCGAGCCCCCAGAGATCCGCGCGGAAGTCGACGTGCTTCGCGCTGAGCAGCTGCTCGGGGCTCATGTAGAGCGGCGTGCCCAGCACGCTCCCGGTCGACGTCATGCCGAGCTCGCCCTGGACCCGCTTGGCCACCCCGAAATCGAGCACCTTCACGAACAGCTCGCCCTCGACGTCGAGCAGGAAGATGTTGTCCGGCTTGATGTCGCGGTGGACGATCCCGACCTGGTGCGCCCGGCCGAGGGCCTTGGCCGTCTGCGACACGATCGCCGTGACCTCGACGGGCGGCAGCGCGCCCAGCCGCTGCATGCGGCTCTTGAGGTCCTCGCCCTCGAGCAGCTCCATCACGATGAACGGCACCCCGTCCGGCGTGACGCCGTGGTCGAAGACCTGCGCGACGTGCGGGCTCTTGATCTGCGCGGCCGCCATCGCCTCCCGCCGGAAGCGCTCCACGAAGCCGGTCTGGTCCGCGTAGGCCGGCGCCATGAACTTCACCGCCACCTGCGTCCCGAGCGCGAGGTGATCGGCCACCCACACGCTCCCCATCGCCCCCTTCCCGAGCTCGCGCGCCAGCCTGAGCGTGCTCGTCACCTGCTGTCCGGGGTTCATCGGGGGTCCCTCTTCGATCGGCCGAGCCGACGGTCCTGAGGGGGCGTCCTGTGCGGGCGGCGCGGCCCTCTGGGGGTCGGTGCGTGTCGGCGCGCACAGCGTACAACAAACACCCTGGACCGTCACCACCGAGCGCTCGCGCCGCGCACCTGACGGGAGCTCTCGGATAAGCTGGCACCATGCGCGAGGGCACGCTGGTCGCAGGCCGGTTCGAGGTGCACCGCCTTGCCGGCGCCGGCGGGATGGGCACGGTCTACCGGGCGATCGACCAGCTGACCGGGCGCCCCGTCGCGCTCAAGGTCGCGCCCCCGGAGCTCGCCGCCCGCTTCCGGCGCGAGGCGCGCATGCTCGAGGCCGTGCAGCACCCGCTCATCGTGCAGCACATCGCGCACGGCACGGGCGACGACGGCGCCCTGTGGCTCGCGATGGAGTGGCTCGAGGGCGTCACGCTCGACGCGCGCCTACAGGAGGGGCCGCTCCCCGTGGCCGACGCGCTGCTCGTCGCGCACCAGATCGCGGAGGCGCTCGCCTCGATCCACGCGATCGGGATCACGCACCGCGATCTCAAGCCGAGCAACGTGCTCCTGCGCGACGGCAGGGTCGACGGCGTGGTCCTGCTCGACTTCGGCGTCGCCCGGGCGGCGGCGTCGACCTCGCTCGTCACGGAGGCCAGCTCGCTGGTCGGCTCGCTCGGCTACGTCGCGCCCGAGCAGGCGCGCGGCGACGTCGAGGTCGACGCGCGCGCCGACGTCTTCGGGCTCGGCGTCCTGCTCTTCGAGTGCCTCGCCGGGCAGCGCCCCTTCGCGGCCGACGATCCGCTCGCCGAGGTGTGCCGCATCCTCCTCGAGGAGGCGCCGCGCCTCGTCGAGCGGCGCCCGGACGTGCCGCCCTTCCTCGACGAGCTCGCCGCGCGCCTCCTGGCCAAGGATCCGGCGGCGCGCCCCGCGGACGGCCGCGCGGCGGCGGCCGCGCTCGCGGACGCGCGCGCCCTGCTCGCGCGCGCGTCCAGCGCGGGCGCGGACGGCGCGCCGGCGTCGGTCACGGACGACGAGCGGCGGCTCGTCAGCGTCGTCCTCGTCGATCTCGGCGCCGCCGACCCGGAGCCGGCGAGCGATCGCGGCGTCGAGCGGATCGTCGCGGACCTCGCCGAGGCGTTCGGCGGCGAGCGCGTGCGGCTCCCGGGCGGCACGCGCATGGTGCTCCTGTCCTCGCAGACCGACGAGGTGTTCTCCGGCCGCGGCGGCGCCGGCACGATGGCCGCCTTCGACCTCGCGGCGCGCGCCGCGCAGTGCGCGCTCGCGCTGAAGGCGCGCCTTCCTGGGCGCCCGGTCGCGCTCGCCACGGGCCGCGCGCAGGTGGGCGAGCGCCTGCCCGCGGGCGACGTCATCGACCGCGCGGTCGCCCGCCTCCGCGAGGCCGAGGGCGACGTGCGCATCGACGAGGTCACCGCGGGGCTCGCTGCGCCGCGCTTCGAGGTGATCGGCGACGGCCCCTCGTTCCTGCTGATGGGCGAGCGCGACGGCACCGAGCCCGAGCGCACGCTCTTCGGCCGCGTCACCTCGTTCGTCGGGCGCGACCGCGAGCTCGCGACGCTGCGCGGCCTCTTCGAGCAGAGCGCCGACGAGCCCGTGGCGCGCGCCGCGCTCGTCCTCGGCGAGGCTGGCATCGGCAAGACGCGCCTCCGCTGCGAGCTCATCCGCGCCGTGCGCGAGCGCGACGCGCGCGCGTCGGTCTACGTGGCGCGGGGCGACCCCCTCGGCGCGGGCGCGCCGTTCGGCATGCTGGGCGAGATCGTCCTCGCGGCCGCCGGCTGCCTGCCCGGCGAGGCGCTCGAGGCGCGCCGCGCCAAGATCCGCGAGCACGTCGCGCGGACCCTCCCCGCGCCGGCCGACGACGCCCCGCGCGTCGCCTGGTACCTCGGCGAGATCGCGGGCACGCCGTTCGACGACCCCGACGCCGAGCTGCGCGCCCCCCGCGGGGACGCGGTCGCCCTGGGCGATCAGGCCCGCCGCGCCGTGCTCGAGTGGCTCGCCGCGCGGTGCGCCGAGGGGCCGGTCGTCGTGGTGCTCGAGGACATGCACTGGAGCGATCACGCCTCGGTCTCGGTGCTGGACGAGGCGCTCCAGGCGCTCTCGGATCGCCCGCTCCTCGTGCTCGGCTTCGCGCGCCACAGCGTGATGGAGACGTTCCCCGGCCTCTGGGGCTCGCGCGGCGTGCAGCACATCAAGCTCGGCGCGCTCAGCCAGCGCGCGGCCGAGCGGCTCGTCCGCAGCGTGTTCGGCGAGGAGCTCGCGCTGCCCGAGGTGGCGCGGCTCGTCGAGCACGCCGACGGCCACCCCTTCTTCCTCGAGGAGCTCATGCGCGCGCGCGCGGAGGGCCGGAGCGCCATGCCGCCCACGGTCGTGGCCCTGATGCACGCGCGCATCGAGGCGCTGCCGGCCGAGGCGCGGCGCACGCTGCGGGCGGCGAGCCTGTTCGGCGGCAGCTTCTGGCCGGACGGCGTGCGGCAGCTGCTCGGTGCTGGCACCTCGGCCGAGTCGCTCGACCGCTGGCTCAAGAGCCTGCTCTCGGAGGAGCTCGTCGCCCGGCGCGGCGTGTCGCGCTACCCGGGGCACGACGAGCTCACGTTCCGTCACGCCCTCGTGCGCGACGCCGCCTACGGGATGCTCACGGACGGCGATCGCGCCGCCGGCCACCGGGCTGCGGCGCGCTGGCTGCGCTCGGTGGGCGAGACCGACGAGCGGGTGCTGGCCGAGCACGCCGAGCGCGGCGGCGACGCCCCCACGGACGGCGAGGGCCTCGTCGCCCGCGGCCCCGCGCAGGATCGCGGCGGAGGAGGAGGGGGAGGAGGGGGAGGAGGGGGAGGAGGGGGAGGAGAGGGGCGCCCCCCGGAGCGCAAATCCGAGTGTGAACGGAGCGAAGCGCAAGGGGGCCAAGGTTGATGAACAACCATTGACGTGATAACCCGCCGCCCGGAGCAGTGAGCATGGATTCTTCTGACCTGGGCGCCGTCGGTCCTTACGAGCTGCTGTTGCAGCTGGCCAGGGGCGGCTCGGCCGAGGTCTTCATCGCGCGTCGCGCCCGCGCTGCAGGCGGAGGGGACGCGGGCGGCGCGGGTCCGGAGCGCGGGCCGCTCGTGGCGGTGAAGCGGATCCGGGCCGATCTGCGCTACGAGTCGAGCTATGCGTGCATGCTCTTCGACGAGGCGGCCATCGCGTCGCGCGTCGCGAGCCCCCATTTCGTTCCCGTCCTCGATTACGGCCTCGACGAGGGCGCGCCGTACATCGTCATGGAGCTCGTCGTGGGGGTCACGCTCAAGCACCTCACCCGTGCTCCCGGGGCGCTCGGGGTCGGCGACGCGATCGAGCTCATCGCGCAGGCCGCCGAGGGGCTGCACGCGGCGCACGAGGCGCGCGACAGCTCGGGGGAGCTGCTCCAGGTGATCCACCGGGACATCTCGCCGTCCAACATCCTTGTCGGCGTCGACGGCCGGGCGTCGATCTGCGATCTCGGGCTCGCGTATGCCCTGCGCCGCACGACGCGGACGAAGACCGGGATGGTGAAGGGGAAGCTGAGCTATTTCTCGCCGGAGCAGGCGAACGCGAGGCCGCTGGATCGGCGCTCGGACGTGTTCTCGCTCGGGGTCGTGGCGTGGGAGGTGCTGGCGGGCAGGCGGCTGTTCGCCGGCGGCAACATGGTCTCGACCCTCCACGCCGTCCTGGAGCGCGAGGTGCCGCCGCTCTCGAGCGAGCGCGAGGGCGTGGGCCAGGCCGTCACGGCGGCCGTCGCGCGGGCGATCGAGCGCGATCGCGACGCGCGCTGGCTCACGGCGGCCGATTTCGCGCGGGCGCTCCGGGCCGCGGCCGGGGAGGAGGGGCACTCGGCGTCGCGCGACGCCATTGGCGCGCGGGTCGCCGAGGTGCTCCCGCCGCCGCTGAGGCCGCTCGCGCCGTACTGCGTCTCGGGCGGGCCGTGCGTCACGGAGGAGATCGTCGCTGCCTTGCAGTCGATGCGCGCGGCGGGCCCGGTGGGCGAGGCCGAATCGGGCGGGCTCCTGGAACAGCGGCAGCCCTCGCGCGGCTGAGCGCGCCGCTGCGGTTCCGGCGTCCGCGGGGGAGCCCGGAGCCTGGGTATTCGTTCAACACCACGACCGGGAGGATTACACCCTCCCTGCAACGTGGACGTGGTCGTGGTCGTTTACGACACAGTCGTAAACGTGAACGTTCCGCCGCTATCCTTGGTCGGCGGATGGCAGCGGAGCGACGGAGCGAGACGTTCACGACCAAGCCGTCGACGACCACGTCCACGTCCACGTTCACGTTTACGTTCTCGACCGTGGTGCGGCGTCCGCTCTTGTTGACGCGGCGCTTCGGAGGAGCTCCACCGACCTTGTCCTCCCTCGGGTTGGCGGACGCGCGCGGGCCGATCGATAGGCGTTGACATCCTGCATGTGAGCGTTCACATTGCGAGGGTATCCTTTCGCTTTGCTCTGCGTGGGTCGCCATGCGCATCGCGCGCTTCGTGGTCGGGTATCGGGTCGATCCTGGTGCCGGTTACGCTCGTTCGGTCGTCGCGCAGACGATTGTCGAACGATGGTGATCGGCGTTTCGCCAGGAGTGAGCCACCAGAGAACGCGACAGACATCGATTGTTCCACGATCGTCGTGAAAAATCATCGGTATTGCTCACGTAGCGTGCCCACAGCGGGCGAAGAGAGAGAACCCATGGTTAGGCCCTCAGATCATGAGCAGGCGCGTCCTCTCCTAGGCGCTCGGTCAGCCGTCTCGATCGCGTTGATCGTGGCCAGCGGCTGCACGGGAGACCTGGGCGGGTTTCGCTCCGACGATTCCGATTCCACTACGACGGACCCGCCGCCCACCTCGACGGGCACGGGCCCGACGGACCCGGCCGCTTGCGAGGACGGCGCGGTGTACCCCGGTCGAGCGCCGCTGCGGCGGCTGACGCGCTTCGAATACAACAAGACCGTCCGCGACCTCCTGGGCGACACGACGGATCCAGCCATTTCGCTTCCGAGCGAGGATGTCGGGAACGGCTTCGGCAATGACGCGGACACGCTGTCGGTCTCGAGCCTGCTCGCCAGCCAGCTCGGCACCGTCGCGGAGGGCGTCGCCAAGCGCGCGACCGCCACCCCGGAGGCGCTCGCGAAGCTCGACCCTTGCGCGAGCAGCGTGACGGCGGAGAGCGAGGTCGCGTGCGCACGCACGATCATCGAGCGAATCGCGCCGCTCGCTTACCGAAGGCCGCTCGCCGACGGCGAGGCGGACGAGCTCCTCGCGCTGTACAGCGCCGGCCGGACGGACGCCACGTTCGACGTCGGCATCGCGACGGTGATCGAGGGGCTGCTCCAGTCGCCGGATTTCCTCTACCGCATCGAATTTGGCACACCCGACCCGGAGCGCCCCGAGCTCCGCCGGCCCACGGGCGACGAGATGGCGACGCGCCTATCGTACCTGCTCTGGGGCACGATGCCCGACGAGGAGCTGCGCACGGCGGCGCGGGCAGGTGAGCTCTCGACCAAGGAAGGCGTGCGCGCTCATGCCGAGCGCATGCTCGAGGATCCTCGGTCCCGGAGCATCGTCCGGTACTTCTTCGACAACCTGCTCCCCATCAGCAGCCTCGCGGATCTCGAGCGAAAAGCAGAGTCGTTCCCGACCTTCTCGCGGAAGATCGGCTCGCTCATGCACGAAGAGACGCAGCGATTGCTCGAGCACGAGATCTTCGTGGAGAACGGCACCTGGGCGTCCATCTTGACGGCCCCGTACTCGTTCATGAACGGGCCTCTCGCGGAGTTCTACGGCGTCCCCGGCGTGACGGGCGACGAGTTCCAGCGGGTGCAGCTCGACACGACCCAGCGCCTCGGGCTCCTCACCCAGGCCGGTATGATGGCCGGGACGACGCACTCGAACAACACGAACCCCGTGGTCCGCGGCGCGTTCGTGCTCGACAAGCTGATGTGCCAGAAGATCCCGCTCCCCACCGGCGACATCCTGGAGCGGGTGAAGCCGCCGGATCCGTACACCGGCGCGACGGCGCGGGAGCGCTTCAGCCAGCACAGCAAGGATCCGGTCTGCGCGGGGTGCCACCAGTTCATGGATCCGGTCGGGTTCGCGCTCGAGAACTACGACGCGGTCGGGCTGTTCCGCACAACGGAGAACGACGTCCCGATCGACGCGAGCGGCGGGGTCCCGGGCACGGACATCAAGGTGAGCGGGCCGATCGAGCTGGTGCAGGGGCTCGCCCAGACCGAGGCGGTGCAGAACTGCTTCGCGACGCGCTGGGCCGAGTACGGCTATGGTCTCACGCTTCGCGCCGGGGACGCTTGCACCAAGAAGGCTGTCACGGACGCCTTCAAGGCGTCCGGATACAATGTAAAGCAGCTCCTGATCGAGCTCACGCAGACGGATGCCTTCCACTACATGGCTGCCCAGGAGGAGTGATGGTTATGTCGAACTTTCGTTTGAGCCGACGTGCCGTGCTGCGCGGCGCTGGCGCCATCGCCATCGCGCTCCCCTGGCTGGAGATCATGGGCCCCGAGCGCACGGCGAGCGCGCAACCCGCCCCCGCCAAGCGTTTCCTCTCCGTCTACACGCCGGGCGGGACCGTGATCAACCGCTGGCGGCCGACCGGCACCGAGACGAACTTCACCCTGGGGCCCATCCTGTCGCCGCTCGCGCCGGTGCAGGACCGGCTGCTCGTCCTCGACGGCCTCGACATGAAGAGCGCTGTTGGTGAGCAGCACCAGGCCGGGATCATCGCCTGGCTCTCGGGCACGACCCAAGCCCCGAACGGCGGCTACGGGGGCGGACCGTCCGTCGATCAGGTGATCGCCTCCCGCATCTCCGCCGGTCAGAAGGCGAAGGCGAGCATCGAGATCGCGGTGCGCTGGGCGACGGGCAAGTCCCACGGCCTGCTGTCACCGATGAACGCCGCGAACTTCGAGAGCGCCGCGCCGTTCAGGCCGATCTCGCCGCGCCTCGATCCGACGGAGATCTTCACCGACCTCTTCGGCACGCTGGACCCCAGCGCCGGCAACGACGCCGCCCGCCGGCTCGCGCGAAGGAAATCGATCCTCGATTTCCTCGACGGGCGCTACTCCGCCCTGTCCAATCGGCTCGGCGCCGCCGACAAGCAGAAGATCGACCAGCACCTGACGAAGATCCGCGAGATCGAGAAGAGCCTCGACAGCGCGCCGCCGGTCGAGACGAGCGCGTGCAAGGCGCCGACGAAGGTCGACACGTCCGACTACAACCCGCGCACGGGGCTCAGCGCGGACAACGACGGCAAGGTCAAGGACACCTCGACCGACGCGGCGATCCCCAAGGTCGGCAAGCTGATGATGGACATGCTGGTGATGTCGCTCGCCTGCGACATCACCGCGGTCGGCACGCTGCAGTGGAGCGACACGGAGGCGAAGCACACCTTCCCCTGGCTGAACCTGACCGAGCACCACCATTTCTACCAGCACGACGGCGGCTTCAGGCCAAACGAGTGCGAGCTCATCTGCAACTGGTATTCGAAGCAGCACCTCTATCTGCTGCAGGAGATGGCGAAGGTCGACATGGGTGGACACTCGCTGCTCGACGAGAGCGTCGTCTTCTTCGGGTCCGAGCTCTCGGATCCGCCGAGCCACAACAAGTCGAACATGCCGTTCCTGCTGGCCGGCGGCGGCGGCGGCCTGCGCACTGGACGCTGGGTCCGGTACCCCAACCTCCCGCACAACAACCTGCTCGTCTCGATCTTGAACCTGTTCGGCGACAACCGAACGACGTTCGGCGACCCGAAATTCTGCACCGGGCCGCTCACGAACCTGACATAGCCGTCACAAGGGCGGAAAGCCGGCCCGCGCGAACGCAACGACGCCGGCCGGCGCTCCTCCAGAACACCGATCCCGTCGATCGAGCGAGAAGTGAACCGCCAAGGGGCCATAAGACGCCAAGATTTGTGATTTACTTGGCGCCTTGGCGCCTTGGCGGTTCGAAATCTGCTCTCTTCTGGCGGTTTCAACCCGTTGGTCGCAGCGCGTCCGGAGCCGAGGCGAAGAGCTTGTCGAGGACCGCTCCCAGGCGCTGCGGCGCCATGGGAATGTTGTCGTTCTGGGTCAGATCGTTGGTCCCCGCCATGCGCAGCACGATGTGCGGGGCCTGCGCGAGGGCGGGCGTCGGCACCAGCCCCCCGATCTGATCGATCCTCCAGCCGCTGTGCCCTTCATGGGCCCGCGGAAACGCAGCGCCGTCGACCATCGCCGGCCCGTTCATCAAGGACCCGACGACGGTGATCTTCTTGCCCGCGGCCCGCGCCTTCCGCCGGATCGCGCGCTCCAGTCGCCGCGCAGGGGAGGAGCCTCGGTCTCTTTGCCAATGCAGCCAGGGCGCGCTTCACCGGGCGCCGCGCGGGCGCTCCGAGGGCCGGAGCGCGTACGCGATGCCGCTCTGCAAGGTGCCCATCGTGACGATGCCGGTGAGGTCCGCGCCGAGCTCGATCAGGGCGCGCGCCACCTCGGGGCGGATGCCTGTGAGCACCACGCGCGCGCCGAGCATCTGGGCGGCGCGCGCGGTCCGCGTCAGCGCATCGGCGACGAGCGTATCGACGGCGCGAACGCCGGTGATGTCCAGGATCGCGGTGTGGGCGCGCTGGCTGCCGATCCCGGTGAGCAGCGTCTCCATGATCTGCCCCGCGCGCGCGCCGTCCACCGTCCCGACGAGCGGCATGGCCAGGACGCCGTCGGCGAGCGGGATGAGCGGCGTCGACAGCTCCCGGAGCGCGTCCTGCTGCGCGGCGATGATTTGCTCCTGCAGCGCGGTCCGCTCCGCCTGCGCGCGCCTCAGGTCGGTGTCCTCTCTCACGACGCCGCCGACGCCGACCAGCTCGCCGCGCTCGTTGCGAACCGGGAACTTGACCGTGAAGAAATAGAAATTCTGGCTGCCGTAGTCCAGGACCTCCTCGTATCGCATGGCCTGGCCGCTCGCGAACACCTCCCGTTCCTTCTCCACGATCCGGTCGGCGACGCCGGGCGGCGTGGCGCCGAACTCATGCTCGTCCTTGCCGAGGAACTCGACGGCATGCCGCCCGATGGCCCGCGCATAATGGCGGTTGACGAACACGTAGCGTCCGTCCGCGTCCTTGATGAACATGACGTTCGGCGAGCTGTCCACGAGCTGCAGGAGCATCTGATAGCGTTCGTGCAGCAGGCGCTCCCTCTGCCGCGGATCGTCGCCTTCATCCACGATGGCCGCGATCTCTCGGACGTCGCCTCGCTCGTCGCGCAGCACGGCGTAGGTCCACCGGCAGGTGATCTCGTTTCCCTCTCTCGTCCTGCCGGCGCTCGTGGTCGTCGCGAAGAGGCTCTCGCCAGGATCGTGGTTGAACGCCTCCACCTCCTCTGGCGACACCGGATCCGCGGCCACGAGCTCGGAGAGCCGGCGGCCCACGGCCTCGCCCTCGCTCCAGCCGAAGAGGTACCCCGCGGCGTCGTTCCAGCGCGTCACGGTGCCATCCTGGCGCCAGTGGATCAGCGCCGGCACTTGCGTGGCGCCCAGAGCGAACGGAGCGTCGAGGTACGCCGCCGCCGCGCCGACCAGCCCTCTCTCGCGCCCGAGCTCCCCGCGCCGACTGGCCAGCTCATTCTCCAGCTCCTCGACGCGCGCGCGCAGCGCCGCGCACTCTGCCTTGTAGTCAACCTCGCCGTCGGCGCGCGCGGGCACCCCGCCCGGCGCGGGGCCCCCGTCGAGCTGGCAGGGCCCGCCCGCCGCGCTCCCTGCTTCCGAGCCGTGGTCCCCTCCCGACACCCCATCCGCGTCCGCGCGTCCGAACGGTCCGGATGTCCGCTCCCCCCTGTCGCGACCCATGCTCGCTCCTCCGCGCGCCGATCCACGAGCGCGCCGCTCGAGTCTAACGGTTCCGCAAGTCGATCTCGCCGGAAAGTCGACGAGGCCCGCCGCGAGGCGCTCCTGCCCTCACCCGCGGCGGCGATGGCCCAGCGACGAGCGCCTGCACCCCCGCGCCGGGCCTATCGTCGAGCCGCCGGATCGCGTCAAGACGCGTGCAGCCGATCGGGCTTGAGCTCAAGTGTGTGAGCGAACACATTCTTCCTGGGCCACCGCTTCGGTCTGGCCCGGGACTGGGATCGTCATGAGCACCGGGGGCGCGATGCCGCTCAGGCGAGCATGCCGTCGATGGGCCCGGAGCCCTTGCCCTCGCCGAAGTTCTCCGTCCACTCCGTCTTGTCCCGAACGGCGGCGGCGATGAGGCCGTTGAAGAGCCGGTTGTTCGTGACGCCTCCGGCGTCGATGTAAGCACCCTGCTTCAGGTAGCCGCCGCCGTCCCCGGCGATGATCGTCGGAACGTTCTGGAAGCTGTGCGACGGGCCGTCCGCCACGTGGTTCGTCCACAGGATGATGGACTTGTCGAACAGGCCGCGCGCCTTGAACTGATCGAGGCCGTGGAGCAGCGTCTGCATGCGGACCACGTCGATCTCGGCGTGCGCTTGCTCGGCCGTCGGGTTGCTGCCCGAAGAGGCGTCCGACTGCACACGATGGCTGATGTGGTGGAAGGGCCACCCGAGCTTCTCGTTCGACGGCACCGCATACTTCGTCTGATCCGTGCCGTCGCCGTGCTGCAGCGTCGCCACGCGGTTGAAGTTGCAGGCGAACGCCAGCGCCACGAGCTCGAGGTGGAGCTTCGCGACGTCTTCTATCATGCCGTTCGTCTTGAACGCGAAGCCGCTCTTGAGCGCGTCGAGCTCCGACGTCGAGAGGCCCGCCTGGCTGCAGGCCCCGGCCATCTCGCCCATCGTGACCTCGGCGTCGCGGATGGCGTCGAAATGCTGCTGGAGGCGGTGCTTGTCGGCGGAGCTCAGCGCCGACATGCGCATCAGGCTGTTCAGCTCCTCGCGCACGAAGTCGTTCGCGCTCTTGCGGCTGCGGATGAGCTCCTCGGCGGCCTGCGCGCCGCTGCCGCCGCTGCTGCTGCCACCGCCGCTGCTCGCCAGGCCGACGAGCTTGGAGTAGAGCGTGTACGGGTTGTCGTCCGCGGAGCGCACCTGTCCGGAGCCGCCGCCCTTGAAAGAGATGCGCTCGGCGATGTACCCGTTCTTGAGGTTGCCGGCGTAGAGCGTGAGCGGCTCGGCTCCGCCCTCGTTCACCAGCTTGGCGACGACCACGTCAGCGGACACGCCGGTCGAGGCGACGGTCCTGCCGCCGCCCTGCGCCGGGCGCGCGGTGAGCGACTGACTCAGACCTTGCGCGTGGCCGCAGTTGGTGGGCCCATTCATCGGGAAGTTGATGCCGCGGATGAACAGCAGGTTCGAGGCGTGAGGCGCGAGCACGTGCGTCGCCTTGTCCGTCATGGCGGCGAGCCCGTCGGTCGTGAGCTGGCCAGTCTGGTCCGGGAAGAACTTCTTACCCACCACGCCGCACGCCGCCACGATGTAGAGGCTGAACACGGGCGGGTTGTCCGCGGCCCAGGCGGAGCGCAACGGCAGACCCTCGAGGAACGGAAGGGCGATGGCGACGCCGCCCGCGCGCAGGAACGCGCGCCGGTTCATGCCGCGCCGGTGCGCTGCGCTCGGAGGAGCGAGGTTCATTGCGATCTTGGGGTTCACAGCGTACCTCCCATGCGAGTCCGGAATGCGTCCTTCTTCACGAGCTCGAGCATAATCGCTTTCACCGAGCCGCTGGCGCCGCGGCTCACCTCGGCGAGCGTCTCGACGAGCGGCAAGTCCGACGGGACGACGTCGCGCTGGAGCGCGAAGCTCGCGAGCTTCTTCGCGTAGCAGAGGTGAGCCTGCTCGCCCTCCGCCATGTAATGCATCAGCTCGCCGGCGTCCGCGAACGACTTGTCCCCTTCGGAGAACGCGTAGACACCGCTGCTGTCGATCGGCAAGCCTCCGTTCTCCTCGTCCCGATACTGCCCCATGCCGTCGAAGTGCTCGAAGGCGAAGCCGACGGGGTTGATGAGCTGGTTGTGGCACGCGCCGCCGCAGGCGGAGGTGAGCCGCGTGATGCGTTGACGGTTCGTCTGCCCGGGCTCGAGCGGCGGGACCGGCGGAATGTTGGGGGCCGGCGCGCCGAGCGGCGTGCACAGCACGTCGAGGTTGATGCTGACGCCGCGGTGGATCGAGTCCGACTCCTCGTTCAGAGCGTTCAGCGTCAGGTAAGGGAGCTGCGAGAAGAAGCCGACGCGATCGGGACCGAGGTCTCGCTCCACGACGCGGCTCCCGCTCGGCGCTAGGCCGTAGAGGCTCGCCATCCCCGGCCCCGCGAAGCCCTTGGTGGACGTAAGGATCTCCTTGACGCCGAGACCCTCGGTGAAGATCTTGTCGAAGAACAGGTACGCGCTCTCCTCGTACTCCGCGTTCAACGATTCGTTGTAGGTCGGCACGCCGAGCTTGCTGATCGTGGCGTAGCGATCGAAGTGGAGCAGCTCGCGATGGAAGTACCGCATGCCCTCGACCGCGGTGGGCTCCTCCAGCATGGTCTCGGCGACCGCGGCGATCGCCTCCGGCGTCGTGAGCGTGGGCGCCTTGTCGAGCAGCTCGTCGCTCGGCGCGGCGTCGCGCAGCCAGAGCGAGAGCTTCGCCGCGATCTCGTAACCATCGAGCGGCTTGCGATCCTCGCCGAGCTCCGTGCGGTAGAGGAAGTGCGGCGACTGGAGCATCGTCCGGATCACGAGCTGCGCGCCCTTGGCGAACGCGCTCTTCGCGCCGGACATCGCCGCTCCGGTCTCGAAGATCGACGTGTACCCGGCGATCTCATCGTCCGTCAGCGGACGGCGATACGCGCGGCGCCCCACGGTCTCGATGAAGCCGGCCTCGTCCGTGCCCGGGTAAACGTCGGCGAGCGCCTCCGCCGAAGCCGTCACCTGCTCGGCGAGCGCCTCCGCCGCCGATTGGTAGTCGCTCCACGAGCGCTGGTTCACGCTCAGCAGGTGCTCGTTGTTCGTGAAGTCCGTCGTGCCGGAGACGGGCTTCTCGAACCCGTCGGACAGCGACGGCGGCGCGTCGAGGTTCAGGACCACCTGAACGCTGCGCGCCCACTGCGAGTTCGTGAGCCGCACGAACCGGTGGTACTGCGGCCCACCCGGCATGTCGATGCCGCGCGCCACCCCGCCGGTGACTGGGCCGTTCACGTCCGGCGCCGGATCGCCGCTCTCCTCCGGATCGCCCAAGGCGCCCGTGCATCCCGCGAGCAGGAGCGCGGTGACGCAGAGCCCCGCGCCCAGCGCCCGCCTGCCGCGTGGCAAGCCGGTCATTAAAAAAGACGGTCGGGTCATGATTGCCTCCTGACCAAGCTCGGGTGACGAATCAACTATTCAGCCCAGTTGCAATGCAGCCATCATCCAGTAACTGTCTTGTTCATCTGAAAATCGAGGATCCATGCATCGAAGAGACCACGCTCGGTCCACGGCCTGCGCGGCTCATTTGAGCGACTGGAAGAAGCGCCAGGCTCGCCCGCCCGCGCCGGACGGTACGTTGTGACCGCCGGGGTGCGTGCAGTACACGACCGGCTGGCCCTCCTTGCAGCCCTGGTACTCGACGCACGAGTCGCCGAAGCTCGACCGCATCGTGGTCGCCTGGCAGCCGTTCCGGCCGCGCCAGAAGTCTCGGGTCGCCTGTCCCAGCTGGGGGGTCACGGTCCCGTCGCTGTCGCCTTGCGTTTGAATCAGCGCGTGCGCGGCGCTGGCGTCGCTGCACGTGGGCTGGGATCCGTTGGGGCCCCACCCGGCGACCGGGGCGAGGCCGCGGAACACGGACGCGCGCTGGCAGCCGAGCGTGTTCGTCATGAAACCACCTTGGCTGAACCCGACCGCGAAGACGCGCTTCGTGTCCACGCAGTAGTTCGTCTTGGCGTGCTCCAGCATGGCATCGAAGAACGCCAGGTCGGCCGTCATGCGCGCCTGATTGGCGTTGGGCGGCGGACCGCCCCAGTTGGAGTCAGCGGTGCCCCACTGCGATTCGGTGCTCGGAGGCGTGGATTGCCCGTTCGCCGGCAAGCCCTGCGGGTAGATGAGCAGCGCCTGGTTGTTGGTCTCCTGGATGAGCTGGAATCCGCTGTTGTCGTGAGCGGCCCACACGTTGTTCATGTTCAGGCCGTGGATACCGAAGACCAGCGGCAGCGGCTTGCTCGGGTCGTAGTTCTCCGGCACGTGAATCAGGTAGTAGCGCGTCACCCCACCGACCGTCAGCGTCTGCTGCGTGCGAGGGTTGGGGCGCGTCACGGCCTTGCCGCAGCCCACCGAGCCGCCGTCGCCAGGGTTCATCGTTCCGCCGTCGCCGGCGCCCGTCGAGCCGCCGTCGCCAGCGCCCGTCGAGCCGCCGTCGCCAGCGCCCGTCGAGCCGCCGTCGCCAGCGCCCGTCGAGCCGCCGTCGCCGGTGCCCGTCGAGCCGCCGCCCGTGCCGGCAGAGCTGCTCGTGCTCGCGACCGTGCTCGCGGCCGTGTCCGCGCCGCTGCTGGACGTTCCGCCCGACGTCGCTCCCGAGGTGGTGCCGCCGCTCGTGGATGCGCCAGAGGAGCCGGCAGCGCCGGGGTCGACGGGATCCGCCTCCGAGCCGCATGCGGCCAGCGCCGCCGCCACGCCGACGGAGAAGAGAACGTTCAGACCAAACACAGATCTACTCATAAGGACACCACCTCGATAACTTCTGCTCGCCGGGGGCTCGGGCGATCGGGGGTCGTTCGCCACGCCCCCCTTCGGCCGGTTGATGCAGGCGTCATGCACCGGGCGCCGCCGGGCCAATCATGATTCTCAATAAGTCGAGAACAGGCTCCAGAGGAACTTGGGCGCGAACGCGGGCCAGCCATGATTGGTGTTGCTGTAGTTCGGGTCTCCGTGCTGGCACCAATAGACCGGATAGTCCTCGTCGCAGCCCTGAGCCAGGACGCAGTTCGAGAGATCGTCCGTGTACCCCTCGACCGGCGTCGTGCTCGCCTCGCAGTGGTTCAGCGCGGTATAGAAGTCGCGCGTCTTCGGGCCGTTGTCCGTCCCGACCACGGAGTCGCGCTTTCCATGGATGACGACCGCCGTGACCTGCCCGGTACACTTCCGGGTGCTGGCGTTGAGCGGGTACTGCTGTACGTTCTTGGTGGCGCACGGGCCGATCGCGCGCAGCTTGTCCGCGTGCTCGCAGCCGAGGATGCTCGAGAAGTCGCCGCCCGAGCTCTCGCCCGCCGCGAACACGCGAGCCTTGTCGATGCAGAGGTTGCCCGTGATCTGATCGTAGAACGGCTGAAAGAAGGAGACGTCGTTCGCCCCCCAGCCCGAGCTGGAGTTGGCCGGGTGAGGGTAGACGCGGATCCAGGCTTCCTTGGGGCCGGTCGTCTCGAAGCCCGCGTTCTGCTCTGCCCAGCTGATCGGGTTGCCCGTCGGGTTGAACATGATCATCACCGGATACGGCTTGCTGGCGTCGTAGTTGGTCGGCAGCTTCACGTAGTACTGGTGACCCGATACGGTGAGCGGGCTCTGCGCGCTGCCCGTCTGCGGATTGGCCTTGCCGCAACCCGTGCTCGGCTCCGGGGGGACCTTGCCTCCCATCGATCCGCCCGCTCCGCCCGCCCCCGGCGAACCGCCGCTTCCGCTCGTGCCCCCCTCACCGCCCGCTCCGCCCGCGGACGCGCTGCTGTCGCCGGTCGTGGCGCCGCCGCTGGTCGTGGCGCTGCTGCTGGTCGTGGTGCTGGCGCTGCTGCCTGAGACGGCGGCCCCGCCCGTCCCGGCGTGAGGGTCGTCGCCCGACGAGCTCGCGCCGTCATCGACGCCGCCCCCGCAAGCCGAGAGAGCGCAAGAGCCGGCCAGCGCCGCGAACAATGTGGCTCGAACGAGTGTAGATTGGTTCGTCATTCGAATACCCAGGCGCGATTTTTCCCTCACCGGCGGCGTTCCACGAGGCGCGCCCGCAGCGTGAGGTCGTTTCCAGTTGATTGAAGGACCCGAGTCCGACGGCTGAGCTGGGATTCAGCGACCTTGCGCGACTTTGATGTAAACAAGCCGTCTCGCTGGATTTTCGCTCGCCGCGCTCGCGACAAGGTGTTCATTGTGATCGTTCACAAGATCGATGTCAACTCTTGTCGACGGGACCGCGGAGTTCCTCGATCCCGAAGGAGGACAGGGCTGGCGTGGCTCCTCCGACGAAGCGGCGCGTCAAGCGGGGCACAGGGCGTCAGGCCGCCATCTCCGCGATCTGGGCCATCATACAGTGGGGCACCTCCAGTGGGGCACCTCACCGGATCGCGCAACTGGCTCGAAGCCGACCAGAACACTCGGATCGAGGAGAGCCGCCGGGCTGGTCAATTTTGTTTGACGCCCTGAATGTGATCGTTCACGGTCCGCCCTCGAGGGGCATGCTGCTGACATCGTATTTGCGCAGGCACACGAGCCGCGATGCGCGAATCGGTGGTTCAGCGGAACGGCTCGACGCATCGCGCTGGGGGCCGCTGGACTCTGTGGGCGCAAGCAGCTCGCTCGTGACGTGAGCTTGATTGGTGTCAGTGCATTTTTCTGCGAGCCGCGAAAAGGCCATCGAGTCGCGCGCCACGAGGCCTCGGAGAACCACGATCGCTCGGCAGCGCGCCCAGAACGGGCTGATCTCGCCCCCGGAGTGAGCATGACGACACGTCGATTCCTTTCGTCACTGGCCTGCATCGGCTGCGCGCTGTCGCTCGCCGCCTGCGGGAGCGATGATGCCGGCAGCGGCGCCGCCTCGACCGGCCAAGGTGGGGGCGGCGCCAGCGCGCCCGGCGCCGCCTCCAGCGGCCCCGGCGGGGGCTCTCCTGGAGGCGCCTCCTCCAGCGCGGGCGGCCAAGCGGGCGCCGGCACGGGCGGCGAAGCGCCCAGCGGCGGGACGACGGCGGCCGGCGGCGAGGGCGGCGCCGCAGGGGCGGGCGGGGAGGGCGGGGCGGGCGGTTCGGACGAGTTCGAGCCGGTGACCATCTGGTTCGGGACCACGCTCGATCCGCGCACCCAGGTGCTCGAGGCGCGGGCGCTCGCCGAGTCCGTCGCCGATCCCGGCTCTCCGCAGTGGCGCGCCAAAGGCGACCAGCGCAGGACGTATCGCTTTCCAGAAGCGGGCGCCGACGTTCCTTACCGCGTCTGCGTCCCGAAGGGCTGGGACGGCGCGTCGAAGCTGCCCCTCGTGATGTTCTTGCACGGCGCTTCGAACGACGAGAGCTCGTACCTGGATCAGAACAACAGGCAGATGGTGAATCTCGCCGACCAGCATGGCGTGCTCCTGGTCTCGCCGCTCGGCTATCAGGGCGCCTACGGCAACTTCCTGCGGCTGCCGGCCGTGTTCGGGCAACCCGAGGAGGCGGAGAAGCTCCTGGCCATGCGTACGCCCGAGCGAGAACGCGCCCAGGAGCTCAGCGAGAAGGACGTCATCAACGTCCTGGAGCTGGTGCTGAACGAGTACCCCATCGATCGCGGCGCGATGTTCCTCACCGGACACTCGATGGGGAGCGGCGGCACCTGGTACATCGGCGGTAAATACGCCGACTACTGGGCGGCTCTGGCGCCGATGTCCGGCCCCTTCGTCCAGGAGTCGGGCTATCCGTGGGACCGGCTGCTCGACGTGCCCATCTTCGTGACGGAAGGGACCGTCGGCACGCCTTCCCTGACGGGCAGCCGGGCGCTGCGCGACTGGATGATGGCTGGCGGCTACACGATCACATACAAGGAAGTCGATGCGGACCATGCAGGCATGGTTCCGCTCGTGCTGCCCGACGTCTTCGACTTCTTCGACCGCTAGCAGCCTCCGCGCTCGTCGCGTGCCTCACACGTCGCTCGGCGTACGCAACGGCGCTCTCAGCATGCGTGTCGCTGGCGGAAAGTTCCAGTCTTCACGGTCTCACGGCCATGCCAGCGTCCTCGCTCGGGCCGGAGGAACCATGCGGGCGGGTCGATTGGGTTTGACATCGATCTTGTGATCGTTCACATTGCTCCGGAGCGATATCCTTCTGCTTCGTCTTGGGTGGGTCGTCACGCGGACCGAGACCTTCGTCCTTCGATCTTCGATGGATGTCGGCAACGGCTCCGCTCGGTCGGCGGTGCGCACCGAGGGCGGCCGATCGGCGCCCCGCAGGCCCTCGGGCCGCCCTCTCGAGACCGCGCGATCTCTCGTGATCGCGCTCGTTCGCGAGCTCACGAGCTCCGATCATGCTCGAATCGTCCAGTGTTGAACGGCCGCGGGTCCCATGCAACAGGCAAGATCGACGCCGCGTGCGATGACGGAGTGAACACCACGGCTTCTGCTGAATGGTAGTCGCGTTGAGATCCACGCTGACCTGCCCGCTCGGTCGCCAGCGCTTCACCAGGAGAGACAGACGATGACCCCACCGTCTATTTCGAAGATCCTCCTGCCACGCTGGAGGCGGGCGCTGGGCGCGCCGCTGTACGCTGCGGCGCTCCTGCTCGCGGGGTGCACGGGCTCTCTGGGCGCTCACGAGGAGGGCGACGGCCCCTTGCCGGGCGGCGCTGCGGCGCCGCAGGTCGCCGAGCGCAGCATGTTTCCGCGGCTGAGCCACGCGCAGTGGGAGAACACGGTGCGCGATCTCCTGCGCCTGGACGACAGGCCCGGCCTCTCGGCGTCCTTCACGAGCGACCCGCTCGGCGGCGTGTTCGACAACAACGAAGCTGCGCTCCTCGTGACGCCGGGCCTCTGGAGCGATTACCAGCGCGCCGCGGAGGAGCTCGCGGCGATGGTGACCGCCGACGAGGACAAGCTCGGCCGGCTCGTGCCCGCCGACCTCCCGGTCGAGCCGGAGGCGCGGGCGCAGGCGTTCATCGAGCGGTTCGGCGAGCGGGCTTTCCGGCGCCCGCTCACGGCCGAGGAGCGGGATACGTATGTCGCGCTGTTCCGTCGCGGCGGGGAGCTCTTCGAGGGCGAGGAGCCGTTCGCGGCAGGCGTGCGCGCGGCGCTCGAGGCGTTTCTGCAGTCACCCCACTTCGTCTACCGGGTCGAGCGCGGCGCCGGGCCGGCGAAGGGCGGGCTCATCCCGCTGAGCGGCCACGAGATCGCGGCCAAGCTCTCGTACCTCTTCTGGAACTCGATGCCGTCCGACGCGCTCCTCGAGGCGGCGAAGGCGGGCGAGCTCTCGACCCGCGAGGCCGTCCGCGCCTACGCCGAGGGGATGCTCGACGACCTGCGCGCCCGCGAGGTCGTCCGCGCGTTCCACCGGCAGCTCTACGATTACGAGCAGTACCACGACCTCAACAAGGACAAGGCGCTCTACCCCGAGTTCGTCCCCGAGATGGGCGACGACATGCAGCGCGAGGCGGAGCGCTTCGTGGATCATGTCGTCTTCGAGAGGGAGGGGGGCCTCACCGAGCTGCTCACCTCGCGCACGGCGTTCGTGAACGACCACCTCGCGGCGGTCTACGGCGTCGAGGGCGACTTCTCGGACGAGCTCGAGCAGGTGGAGCTCGACGAGGCCGAGCGCTCGGGGCTGCTCACGCGCCTCGGCTTCCTCGCGGCGAAGGCGACGGCGCGGCAGCCGGACTCGATCCACCGCGGCGTCTTCGTGAACCTCAGGATCCTCTGCGCCGCGCTGCCGCCGCCGCCCGACGACGCGACCTCGCTGCCGCCGGGCGAGCAGGCGACCAACCGCGAGCGCGTCGAGGCGCACACGGGCAAGGGGACCTGCGGCGCGTCGTGCCACGGGGTGCTCATCAACCCGGCAGGGTTCGCCTTCGAGCATTACGACGCGATCGGCAAATACCGCACGACCGACAACGGGATGCCGGTCAACTCCGCCGACGCCTACACGCTCGGCGGCCAGCCGAGGAGCTACGCGGATGCCATCGAGTTCAGCCAGCTGCTCGCCGAGAGCAGCGAGGCGCACGCGTGCTACGCGGAGCGATGGCTCGAGTTCGCCCATGGCCGCGACGCGGATGTGAAGGACAAGGCGTTCGTCGAGCAGCTCGGCGAGGCGTCGCGCGGCGGCTCCTCGACCAAGGAGCTCCTCCTCGAGATCGTCTCCTCCACTCCGTTCCTCGCTCGAGTTCCCGCGGAGGCGCCATGATCACCCGACGACGTGTGCTTCGAGGCCTGTTCGGCGTCACGGTCGCGCTCCCGTTCCTGGAGACCTTCGCGCCGCGGCGTGCCTCGGCCGGCACGGGGGACGTGCCGCCCTTCGCGATCTTCATGCGCCAGGCGAACGGCGTGGCGCAGGCGGCCGGCGACGAGCCCGAGATGTTCTGGCCCAGCGAGACAGGCGCGCTGACCGCCGCGTCGATGGAGCGGGACAGCGACCGCGCGGTCAGCGAGCTCAAGGACTACGCGAGCAAGCTCATCCTGCTGCGCGGCGTGGATTTCGCGTTCAAGGCCAACGGGTGCGGCCACTCCGGCGGCGGCAACCAGTGCCTCACGGCCGCGCGCGTGTCGGACCAGCCGGCGGGCAACGAGTCGCTGGCGATGGGCGAGTCGATCGACAACCGCATCGCGACCGAGCTCAACCCGGCGGGCGTCGAGCCGCTGACGCTCTACGCGGGCAGGATGTCCGGCTACATCAACGAGGTGCTCTCGTACCGCGGGCCGAAGCTGCTGCGCGCAGCCGAGCGCAACCCGGCCAACGCGTACAAGAAGCTCTTCGGGCTCGCGGACGTGGACACCGAGGTCCAGCAGTCGCTGGTCGAGCGCCGCACCAGCGTCAACGACCTGGTGCGCGGGGAGATGAAGGCGCTCATGAGCCGGAAGGACATCAGCAAGAGCGATCGCGAGCGGCTGCAGCTCCACTTCGACAGCATCCGCGATCTCGAGGTCGCGCTCGCGTGCAAGCTCCCGGAGGAGCAGGTCGCCGAGATGGAGGCGATCTCGCCGAACGTCGGCAAATCCGAGAACGTCGAGGCCGTCACGCGGATGCAGATGGATATCATCGCGCTCGCGATGGCGTGCGGCGTCACGCGCGCGGCGACGCTCCAGGTGGGTGACGGCAACGACGGGACCGAGTACACGATCAACGGCGTCCGGCAGAAGAGCTACCACAAGATCTCCCACCGCATCGACAGCGACGGCACCTCGGGCCCGCCGATCGAGGGCGCTCAGGAGCTGCACCACCAGATCGACAGGATCCACGCGCGGCTCTTCAAGCACCTGCTCGACAGGCTGTCGTCCTACGAGCTCGGCTCGGGGACGCTCCTCGATCACGGCGTGGCGGTGTGGCTCAATGACAACGCCGACAAGTTCCACGGGTTCCGGAAGGTCCCCTACATCCTCGCCGGCGGCGCCGCGGGCTACCTGAAGACCGGCCAGTTCGTCGACGTCAAGATCACCAACAACAAGCTGCTCAACACGATCGGCGCGGCGGTCGGATGCACCAACAGCCAGGGAGGGCCGCTCGACGACTTCGGCGACGAGAGCCTCGAAGGCGGGCTCGTCGACCCGATCATCGCCTGAAGAAGCAAAGAATCCGGACGTTTCGGGGCTCGAGCCGCTGCCTGTCGGCTCGCCGCTCAAAACATCGCCATCTTCAATCGCTCAATCTGCGGAAATCCAACATGAATATGAACCGTTCTTCTCGATGGCTGCGCGGTACGACGTGGATCGCGCTCGGGGTCGCGGCTCTCGCTGCATGCGGCGATGGGGGCGACGGCGGTGGCGCGGGCGGCGCGGGAGGAGCTGGCAGCACGACCAGCGCCGGCACGACCAGCAACGGCACGACCAGCAACGGCACGACCGGCAACGGCACGACCGGCAACGGCACGACCGGCAGCAGCACGACCAGCAACAGCACGACAAGCGCCGGCACCGGCGGATCAAACGAAGGCGGCGGCGGCGGGGGCGCCTCGAGCAGCACGTCCAGCAGCACGTCCAGCAGCACGACCTCCGGAGGCGGCGACCCCGAGCCCACGGGGAAGTTCGTTGGCAACATCACGACGCGCGGCGCCGTGCGCGACGGCTTCGCGAACTACTGGAACCAGATCACGCCCGAGAACGAGGGGAAGTGGGGCGAGGTCGAGAAGAGCCGCGGGAACAAGGACTGGAGCAAGCTCGACAGGATCTACAAGTACGCGCAGGACAACAACATCATCTTCAAGCACCACGTCTTCGTGTGGGGCTCCCAGCAGCCCAGCTGGGTCGGGAGCCTCTCCGGGCCGGACCAGCAGGCGGCCGTGCGGGATTGGATGAAGTCGTTCTGCGAGCGCTACCCCAAGACGAAGTACATCGATGTGGTCAACGAGCCGCCGCCCCACACCACGCCCTCTTACAAGAACGGCATCGGCGGCGACGGCGCCAGCGGCTGGGACTGGATCGTCAACTCCTTCAAGTGGGCCCGCGAGTTCTGCCCGAACGCGGTCCTGATCCTCAACGACTACAACAACATCGAGTACCAGAACGACCACAACAACTTCATGAAGATCGCGCGGGCGGTGATCGCGGCGGGCGCCCCGGTCGACGCCATCGGCGCGCAGGCCCACGACGCGTACAAGATCAACACCAACACCGTCAAGGGCTTCGTCGACCAGCTCGCCTCGCTGGGCAAGCCTGTGTACATCACCGAGTACGACATCGGCGAGGCGAACGACAACAGGCAGAAGCAGATCATGGAGGAGCAGTTCACGATGTACTGGAACCACCCCTCGGTCCAGGGCATCACCTTGTGGGGCTACATCGTCGGCACCACCTGGCGGGACAACACCGGCATCCAGTATGATGACAACAGGATGCGGCCGGCCATGCAGTGGCTGATGGACTTCCTGGATCGCCAGTGATCGATGTCGCGCTGAAGAACAACGGCTGGGCGGCGCAAGGTCCGCCCGAGCTGGCCGAGGGCAGCGGCGCGCGCAGCCGCGCTTCGTACGCGGGCTGCCCGAACGGGCACCACGCGCGCCGGCGTGCGTTCGACGGGGATCACACGCCCTCGCCGAAGGACAACGGCCAGCCGACGACCTGGGATCCTCGCGAGGTCCGGGGTTACTTCACGCAGCTCTGAGCTGAGGGTTGAGCGGCGGCGCTCGGCGCGCTCCGTCGGAGAGCCGCCGGGCCCGGGAGCTCGAACGTCGTCCGCCGCCGATGCCCACCTTCCGCATAAAGCGATGTCCGCGGGCTCGCCCGGCGGGCTGTCTTCACGGCGAACCACCCCGGCGAGAGGCGCCGGAGCGCCATGAGCCGAGCGACCCGCGACATGGACGATGCCTGACCGAGCTTCAGGAGAGCAGCAAGGATCCTAGAATGTCGACGAGCACGAAATCCCTCCAACGTGAGCTCCTCGGGGCGGCGCTGTTGCTCTGCGGCGTGACCGCGTTTCCGTCGGTCTCCCTGGCAGACAACCCCATCGTACAGACCATTTATACACCCGATCCTGCGCCCATGGTCCACGATGACACGGTATACCTCTATACCGGGCATGACGAGGACAGCGCCACGGACTGGTTCACGATGAACGAATGGAGGGTGTATTCCTCCAAGGATATGGTGAACTGGACGGATCATGGGTCGCCGCTGAAATTCAGCGATTTCAGCTGGGCAAAGGGCGACGCATGGGCAGGCCAGGCCATCCACAGGAACGGGAAGTTCTACTACTACGTTCCTGTCACGAGCCGCTCGCTGAACAGGATGACCATCGGCGTTGCCGTGTCGGACAGCCCCACCGGTCCGTTCAAGGACGCCCTGGGACGGCCGTTGATCACGGCCGATTGCGGAGACATCGATCCGACGCCGTTCATCGACGACGACGGCCAGGCTTATCTGTACTGGGGAAACCCGAGCGTGTGCTACGTGAAGCTGAACCAGGACATGATCTCCTATCAGGGCGATGTCGTGCGCGTGCCCATGACGGCGGAGAGCTTCGGACAGCGCACCGGGAATGACGATGGTCGCCACAAGACCAAGTACGAAGAAGGCCCGTGGCTCTACAAGCGCGATGGGCTGTACTACCTGGTGTACGCGGGTGGCCCTATCTCCGAATACATCGCCTACTCGACGAGCAGCAAGCCGACCGGCCCGTGGACGTACCGGGGGGTGATCATGCCCACGGAGGGCAGCAGCTTCACCAATCACGCGGGCGTCATCGACTTCAAGGGGAGCTCCTACTTCTTCTATCACAACGGCGCCTTGCCGGGCGGCGGCGGTTATCATCGCTCGACGGCCGTCGAGCGGTTCACGTTCAACGCCGACGGTACATTCCCGACGATCAAGATGACCAAGGAGGGCCCGCCTGGCGTCGGCAACCTGAATCCGTATGTCATGACGGAGGCCGAGACCATCGCCTGGGAATCCGGGGTCGAGACCGAGGTATGCGGGGAGGGGGGAATGAACGTCGGGTCGATCGAGAACGGGGACTACATCAAGGTGAAGGGCGTCGATTTTGGCACCGGCGCGGTGTCCTTCGACGCGAGAGTTGCCTCGGCGACCAGCGGCGGCAGCATCGAGCTGCGCCTCGACGGCGCGACGGGCACGCTGGTGGGAACCTGCATGGTTCAGGGGACCGGAGGCTGGCAGACCTGGGTCACCACGTCCTGCGCGGTCGACGGTGCGACAGGGATACACGATCTGTACCTGAAGTTCACCGGTGGGAGCGGTTTCCTGTTCAATGTCAACTGGTGGAAGTTCACTCCGCTCGACGCCCCGGATCCGACCGGCGCGGGGGGCGCTGGCGCGGGGGGCGCTCCGGACGTGGGTGAAGGGGGAGCGGCGGGCAGCGGCGGGTCGGGCGAGGGGGCGAGCAGCAGCAGCGCAGCGACGACCGGCAGCGGAGCGACGGCGGGGAGCGGAGCGACGGCGGGGAGCGGCACGGGCGGCGCTGGCGGTACCCCCGCTGACGGCGAAAGCGGCGACGAGGGCGGGTGCGCCTTCCGGGTCCAATCGGGGCCCAGCTCCCCCGCGGGCGCGCTCGCCGCCTTGATCGCGCTCGGCGCGGTCGCCGCGAGGCGGCGTCGTGCCCGAGGAGCCGGGCGGAGCGGATCCGCCGCGAATTGACGGTCTGATGCAATCATTGGAGGTTTGATCATGTTCACGAGAGTCCGCGCAGGTCTGATGCTCGCCGCTGCCTCGCTGGCGCTCGCGGTCAGCTCGACCGCGGCAGCGAAGCCTTACAAGGGCGCAGAGCTTTACTCGGCCCAGAGCTATCTTCATGGCCGCATGGAGATGCGCATGCGCATGGTGCGCGGGAGCGGCATCCTGTCGACCTTCTTCACCTACAAGAACGGCTCAGAGATGTCGGGCGCGTTCTGGGAGGAGATCGACATCGAGGTCTTCGGGAAGAACAACGCCCGGAGCTGGCAGTCCAACATCATCACCGGGATGGGCACGAGGGTGACGTCGGAGGGGGTGCACGACGCGGGCGTCTCCCTCGCGGACGGCTATCACACCTACACGCTGGAGTGGACCCCGGACTACGTGTCCTGGAGCATCGACGGGCGAGAGATCAAGAGGTCGACGGGGGCGCAGGTGACCGCCCTGAAGAATGCCCAGTCTTTCCGCTTCAACACGTGGTCCTCGGAGGCCACGGAATGGGTCGGACCGTTCGACGATTCCGTCCTCCCGGCGCACCAGTTCGTCAACTGGATCAAGTATTATCGCTACAACAACGGGAACTTCGAGCTCGCGTGGCAGGACGACTTCAACTCCCTGGACAGCACGCGATGGAGCAAAGCGGACTGGACGTTCGACGGGAACCGCGTGGACTTCGACCCGCAGAACGTGACGGTGAAGGACGGCACGCTGGTGCTGTCGCTGACACGGGAGGGGCAGACCGGGTTCAACGGAAATGTACCCCGCGATGAGGACACCGGGTCGGGCGCGGGCGGGGCGGCGACGGCGGCCAGCTCCTCCGCCACCGGCGCGGGTGGGGCGGAGACGGCGGCCAGCTCCTCCGGCAGCGGCGAGGGCGGGGCGGCGACGGTGGCCAGCTCCTCCGGCAGCGGCGAGGGCGGGGCGGCGACGGCGGCCAGCTCCTCCGGCAACGGCGTGGGCGCGGCAGGGACGCCGGCCAGCTCGTCCGGCAGCGGCGACGCATCGGGCGAGGGAGGTGGGGTCGGCGGGACCACGCCGGACGGCGAGTCCTCCGACGCAGGTGGCGGGTGCGTGGCCGCCGGAGCCAGCACCACGTCGAGCTCGTGGGCCGCGGCGCTCGCCCTGGGGCTCTCCGCCCTGGCGATGCGGCGGCGCCGGCCCCGCGGCTGACCTGATCAGGATGCTCGAAGGCGCCGCGGGGCGGGGGAGGGTGCCCTCGCCGCCGCGGTCGTGACGAGGGCGGCGCCGCGGGGCGCCGCTAGATCTTCTCCCAGCGCCTGCTCTCGGCGGAACGGAACAGCGCGTCGATGACGCGCATGTTGCCGACCGCGACCTCGATCGAGTTCTCGATCGGGCTGCCCGTGCGGATGGCGCGCGAGAACGCCTCGCTCTGCAGGTGGTACTGGTCGACGACGGGGAACGAGGTGACCTTGGCCGAGCTGCAGTTCAGCGTCGAGCCGTCATCGAGGAAGATCTTGCACGGCCGGTCGGCGGGCGCGTTGAACGGGATCTCGATCTCGATGCGGCCCTTGGTGCCGAGCGCGTTCACGCGCTGGTAGGCCACCGCCTGCGTGCTGCACGTGAACGTCAGGTGCGCGCCGCCGTAATCGAGCAGGCCCGAGGTCAAGCGATCGGTGCCGAACTCGGGATCGCGCTCGACGAGCACCATCGCCCGCACGGGCTCGCGTCCGAACAGCAAGCGCGACGTGTTCACGGCGTAACAGCCGATGTCGTAGAGGGCGCCGCCCCCGACCTGTTCCCTGTTGCGGATGTTGGTCGCGTCCCGGTTGAAATACGAGAACGCCGCCTGGACGCTGACCAGCTCGCCGATCCGGCCGCTTCGTACCCAGTCCCTGGCCTGCTGCCACTGCGGGTGATAGCGGACCATGAACGCCTCGGCGATCCGCTTGCCCGTCTCGTGCTGGACGTCGACGAGCGCCGCGGCGTCCTTGGCGCTGAGCGCGATCGGCTTCTCGCACAGGACGTGCTTGCCGGCGCGGGCCGCGCGCGCCGACCACTTCACGTGCAGGTGGTTGGGCAGCGGGATGTAGACGGCCTCGATCTCCGGATCGTCGAGCAGCTCGTCGTAGCTTCCGTACGCCTTCGGGATCCCGAGCGACTCCGCGGCGGCGCGCGCCTTGCCGATGTCGCGCGATGCCAGCGCGGCGAGCTGGGTCAGGGGCCCCCGCCACATGCTGGGCAGGCTCACCTTCAACGCGAAGTTGCTCGCCCCGAGGACGCCCCAGCGCACGGGGGTGATGGATTCGCTCGACTTCGGATCTTGCGCGGATGTGGACATGGACACCTTGCAGCGCGCGACGCTGGCGGCCGACGGCGCGTCTGAGAACGCTCGACGTGAATCGACCCGACGGTCAGGCCAGGGGCTGGAGGGAGAGCGCCCGCCCTGCGCGAGGAGCGGAGAGGGCGAGAGCAGGGCGCGGCGCCTCAGAAGGCGTCGTCACGGTGCTTCGCCTCGTACTCCACCTTGTGCAGAGCCCCGTTGATCCAGGACCTGTGTCGGACAGGCTCTCTGTCCTTTGTCGCCGCAGCTGAAATCCTTCCCTTCGGCGACCGATGCGGGGACGTCCGCCGTCCCGCTCGCGGCCCATGCTGCGCCCGCAAAGCCGCCCGCGAACCCGAAGGCAAAGCCAGTGCCGACGCTCATCATCACGGCCCCCATCAGCTTCACGCTCATCCACATCCGATGTCTCCTGATCAGGGAAGGGGCAAGCTCAGCCGCATGATCGCAGCTCAGAGACGGATTGTGATCGTTCACATGATCGGGGTCAATCAAAATGGACCGGTGTGCAGCCATCCTCGGCCGCAGTCGATGCGTGGCGGCGGCCGGCGATGCGTGGCGGCGGCGGGCGATGCGTGGCGGCGGCGGGCGATGCGTGGCGGCGGCCGGCCGCGGCGCCCGCGTGAGCTGTCACACGAGCTTGGCTTGCACGAGATCGTGGGTTCCGGGGAGCCCGGAGGGGGCTCTCGCGCGGCGTCGGCTCGGCCTCGCCCAGGATGCGCGCGGCCCTGGAGCACCCCGCCAGCGTCGTCCTCCCCCGGGCTCGAGGGGGGGCCCGCGCGCCCGTCGATTGGCGTTGACTCCAGGGATGTGATCGTTCACATTGCGCTCAGGGCCTCCTTTTGCTTCGCCCTCGGTGGGGTATCCTGCGCGCCGAGACGTTCGTCTTCTTGAGCGGTCCCGGCGCCGATTCCGTTCGAACGGCCGTCGCTGAAGCGATTGCCGATCGATGGTGCTTGGTGTCTCGCCAGAGGTGAACACCAGAGGCCACGACAAGCCTGCTGACTCGATGGCTGTCGTGAACCGCTAGGTGCTGTTCACTGGAAATTTCTTGGGAGTCCGGCGAAGCGGCCGGATGGCAACTTCGGGGGCGGCGTGACCTGTGTTGCGGCGGGCTATGCTCAACCCCTTTTCGGGCGCAGCAGTGTCATCACACGGGCCCCGTCCTGTATCTGGTGCTCCAGGCTGCATCACGCCGGGCGAGATGGGCTCCGTGATGCGAGCGCCTGCTCTGAGGCATGGTCGCGAGATGTGGGTCCCCGCGCGTCGTCACCCCCTTGCATTATCGGAGAGCAAGATGAAGAAGCCGTCATGGCACGAGCTCCGTTCCTCGAGAGAAGTCGCCGCCGTTTGCGCGCTCGCGTTCGCTGCCGCGTGCACGGGCGCGCTGGGTGACACGACGGACGGCCCTGGGGAGTCCTCTTCCTCTGCCGGGGGTGATGGAGCGTCGACGGGCTCGGACCCGCCGCAGTTCCAACCCGCGGCCGGGATGCTGCGCCGTTTGACGAGAACGCAGTTCCGCAACGCGGTGCGCGACATGCTGGGCGTCGAGGTCGATATCCATCAGCTCGACGCCGACAGCTGGAACGGGAACTTTGCGGTCATCGGCGCCGCGACCGTCGTAACCTCGGAGCGCGGCGTCGAGCAGTACCACGCGGCCATCGAGGGCGCCGTCGACGCGGTGTTCGCGGATCCCGCGAGGCGGGACCAGTTCATCGGCTGCGCGCCGAGCGGCGCGGAGGACGACGCGTGCGTGCGCGGTTTCATCGAGGCGCAGGGGCGTCGCGCGTGGCGCCGCCCGCTCGAGGCCGCCGAGGTCGACCGGCTCGCGGCCGTCGCCGCGAAGGCCGCGGCCGAGCTCGAGAGCGCCGTCGAGGGGGCCCGCTGGGCGACGGTGGCCCTCTTCACGTCTCCGAACTTCCTGTATCGCCCGGAGCTCGGCGCTCCGAGCGCCGACGGCTCGCTTCGCTTGACGGGCTACGAGATGGCGTCCCGGCTCGCGTTCCTCGTGTGGAACAGCCTGCCAGACCAGGAGCTGCTCGATCAGGCCGCGAGCGGGGCGCTCGGAACGGTGGAGGGGATCCGCGCGGCGGCGACGCGGCTGCTCGAGGCGCCCGCGGGGCGCGAGGCGGTCGGCGCCTTCGCCGAGGAGTACATGCGGCTCGATCGGATCAGCACGCAGGCAAAGGACGCGGGGCTCTTTCCGGAGTACAGCCCCGCGCTGCAAGCGGCGATGATCCGCGACATGCGAGGCACCTGGGAGGTGCTCGCGTTCGACGATCAGGCGAGCGCGCTCGAGCTGTTCTCGACAACGAAGGCCGTCGTCAACACCGAGCTCGCCCAGCTCTACGGTCTCGACACGGCCGGCCTCGGCTCGGGCGCCTTCGAGGTCCGCTCGTTGCCCGCGGACGGCCCGCGCATCGGGATCCTCAGCAAAGCGGGCTTCCTCTCGCAGTTCGCGAACCAGAAGGAGGGCTCTCCGACCTTGCGCGGCAAGTTCATGCGTGACGCCCTCATGTGCACGCCCATCCCGCCGCCCCCCGGCGACGTCGCCCTCGAGCTCCCGGAGCCGCCGGCGGACAAGCCCCTGACGAAGCGTCAGCGCCTCGAGATCCACCGGACCGAGCCCGCCTGCGCCGGCTGCCATTCGTTCATGGACCCGCTGGGCCTGCCGCTCGAGACGTTCGACGCGATCGGCCGCTTCCGCACGACCGATCACGGCCTGCCGATCGACCCGAGCGGCGAGTTCGACGGGGTGCCGGTCGCCGACGCGCGCGCGCTCGGCGTGACCCTCAGCGAGAGCGCCTCGGTCGCGGAGTGCCTCGTCCGCAAGTACTACATGTATGCAGCGGGTCACGAGGAGAGAAAGGTGGACAAGCGCGTGCTGGACGCGCTGACCGCTTCTTTCGAAGGGTCGGGGTACAAGCTGCGCGAGCTGGTCCTCGACGTCGTGACCAACGACGCGTTCTCGTCCGTCGCCCCCCAACCCTGATCGCAGGTACCCCCATGACGAACAAAGCTTTGAGCCGACGAACTGTTCTCCGGGGCATTCTGGCGACGGGCGCCGCCGTCACCATCCCGCTCCCCTTGCTGGAGATCATGCTGAACGAGAGCGGCACGGCGCACGCCCAGACGAAGACCCCGGTCTCGCCGCTCTATGTCACGTGGTTCTTCGGGAACGGCACGCTGCCCGGTCGCTGGAAGCCGACGCGCACGGGCTCCGGTCAGGCCTGGGACCTCAGCCCCGAGCTCCAGCCGCTCGCGGACCTCAAGTCGTATCTCACGGTGATCAGCGGCCTCGAGAACAAGCTCGTGGTCTCCGGCGTCGAGCACCCCACGGGGTCGGCCGGGGCCACGACCGGCGCGCCGCTCAGCGGGAACGCCGTGCGGGCCGCGTCCATCGACCAGGTCGTCGCGAACGCCATCTCGGAGGGGGCGCCGTACCGCTCTCTCGAGGTGGGATTGACGCCGGCGACGCCGGGCGGCCCTCAGGACTCGCTGCACACGGTCTCGCACAGGGGGCCGAACGCGCGCAACAACCCGGAGTTCGATCCGAAGGCCGTGTTCAACCGATTGTTCATGAACGGCTTGCCCGAGCCCAGCGACGACGGCGCGGAGCAGGCCGCGAAGCTCGCGAACGTCCGGAAGAGCGTGCTCGACTCCGTCATGCAGGACGGCGCGAGCCTGAAGCAGCGGCTCGGGGCGGCCGACAGGCATCGTATCGACGAGCACCTCGAGTCGATCCGGGCCATCGAGCAGCGCCTCGAGAGCATGCCGTCCGGCGGCGGCTCGACGTCGGCGTGCAAGAGCCCGACGGCCCCCACCGTCGGCAAGGATGCGCAGAGCGAGGCGCCCCCTGCGGTGAACTCCGCCATGGTCGAGCTCTCGGCGCTCGCGCTCGCCTGCGAGAGGACCCGCGTGCTCTCGTTCATGTTCTCGCTGCCCGCCGCGCACGTCTACTACCGGCACCTCGCGCAGGACATGAACGACGACTTTCACGACACCATCTGCCACGGGGACGCCGGGGATCAATCGAGCCAGCCTCGCGTCGACAAGGGCGTGATCTACACGATGCGCTGCCTGAACGAGTTCTTGACGAAGCTCAAGAACACGCCGCACGGCAGCTCGAACCTGCTCGACAGCTCGCTCGTGTACGTCACGTCCGACACCGCGTGGGGCAAGGTGCACACGAGGACGGAATGGCCGGTGCTCTTCGCCGGGAAGGCCGGAGGGCGGCTGCGCGGCGACGAGCACCGCAACTTCCCCGGCGACAACCTGAGCAAGGCGCTCCTGACGATCGCCCAGGTCATGGGCTTGAACGTGACGGAGTTCGGCGTCGACGCGGGGCGGGTCACGTCGCCGCTCGCGGGCATCCAGGTCTGACCACGCCAGCACGCGCCGCGGCGTCTGGAAGAGGCGCTCGCAGGCGCTCGCGGACCTGCCCGCGCCGCCCATCGTCCCCGGATCGAGGACAACCCACCTCGCGATCGAGCGGCCCGCTGTGGACCGACGAAGCGAGGCTGTTCGAAGGCCTGAGCCGCGTTCACAAACCGTTCGTGGCGCCGCCTTTGGCGCGGATGCGAGGACGAAAGGGTCCACCCTTTCGCCCACGTGCGCGGTCCACGTCAACGTGACGGAGGGCTCGTTCGACGTGCCGTTCGCCAACGGCGAGTGAGGCTCACCGGCACGGGAAGTCGTCGAAGCGGCCGCAAACGGATAGGTCGGTGCGGCCAGCGCCCACGGATAGATCCCACGCGATCGCCGAAGGCGCCCCGGCGTATGGCTCGATCGTGAGCGTGCCGGTGAGGGGATTGGGCTGCAAGCCCCTGCTGGCCAGCGCCATGCCGTGCGGCGTCTCGACACCGAGCGTGAACGTTCCCGGTTGCCCGTCCCACCTCACGATCCCGAACACGAGCACATCGTCCACGACGTCCGGCGCGGGCAGACAGCCGGAGCCCCTCGGCGAGATCTCCACGAAGAGCGTCGAGCCGGCGGGCTCGTCGCCGCAATCGATATAGCTGTAGACCCGATCGGGCGGCACCGTCCAACCGGGTGATGAGGACGAGCTGCTGGTATCGCTGCTTCCGGCGCCTGGTGCTGACGTTCCGCCGCCGCCGTCGCCGCCGTCGCTCGCGCCATGGCCGTCCTCGCGAACGACGACGGTGCTGTCACAGGCGCTCGCGAAGAGGAGCGCGCCCAAGAGGACCACCCACACCATGCGGGCTATCTTAACACGCGCGAAGGATCCCAGCGAGGGGCGCCCCGCGGGCTGTGGCTGTGGGGTGAAGGCGGCGATTTCAATGGCTGAAAAAGTAGTTGATTTGGCGTTGCGTTCTCCGGATGTGGTGGAGCGCATAAGGAAAAGTTCTCTCGGCTACAGCGCGGCTGTACGAGACGCGAGCAGCAGCGAGGGCTTCACTTCCTCTGCACCGAGCAGAGCGGCGGTCTCCCGCACAGGAGACGGGCCCACCTCGGCGTTTTCGGCGCGCAAGCGCACTCCAGTGCGCTGAGCACCGAAAACGTCGAGGTGGGCCCGTATCCGAAGCGGGTGACCGCCGCTCTAGCGAACCGCCTTCAACAGGCCGAGGCGGTACGGGAGCTGCGAGTATTCGCCGCCCGAGCTCGGGTTGCGTCCTTGGTACAGGAACTGCAGATTGCAGGTGTCGATCGTCGCGGTTTCGTCGTTGCCATCGCGCACCAGCTCGCCATGGCTGACGTCGTCGCTCCAGTCAGCCACGCCCGGCGCGTAGGTGACGTTGTTTTGACCTGCGAACGGCGCGTTCCAGGTATGCGCGAGCGGGGTCCACGCGCCGTCGAGGCGATCCGCGGTGAAGGAGCGATAGAACCTGGCGCCCGTCGGGCCGATGGCCTCGATCAGCGTCAAGTACTTGTTCATGCCTTTGATCTTGTACGTGGAGCTCCCCTCGAACAGGTTGTTGCGGTTCGAGTCCTGAAGGGCGATCGAGACCGGACCGAATCCGTTCGGGAAGTTCTGCAGCGTGGTCTGGCTGCGGTACATCCGGCCGTCGTCGCCGGTGAAGAAGAGGTAACAGTTGGCGCTGTCGCAGATCACCCAGTAATCGATGGGCAGGCTGGGCATGCCGGCGGGCGTGGACGCGAAGAAGTTCTGGGGCCTGGTCCAGGTGTCCGGGCGGCTCGGGTCGCTGGTCGTGGAGAACTGCGGCGGCTGCGATTGATAGATGAGGTACCACTTGTTCTGAGGCCTGAAGAAGAACATCTGCGGCGCGCACCGATAGCCGCTGAAGCCAGGCGTGCGATCCATGTAGTAATGGGATGCGGACGCGGCCTGGGACCAGTCGGTGAAGTTCAGGTACGTCATCTGCCAGTTCCCGGCGGTGTTCGCCGTGGTGGCGTAGATGTGCCATCGATCGTTGAAGAAGGAGACCGTCGGATCCTTGATGGACACGATGTTGTGAGTCGCGTCGGACTTCGGGCTCACCAGCGCGCTGCTCGACTGCCAGCGGAAGGTGGTGGGCAAGCCGCAACCTTCGCCGCCCCCGCTGCCGCCGCTGCCACCGCTGCCGCCGGTGCCGCCGGTGCCGCCGGTGCCCCCCGTGCCGCCGCTGCCGCCGGTGCCGCCAGAGCCTGTGCCGCCGGTGCCCGAGCTCACGGGGGTGATCCGGAATTGCTGGTTGGTCCCGCCGTTCGATGCCCATTGAATCACGGCGGTGCCGTCCGCGGTGCCGCGGCCGTAGACGTCCAGGGACTTGCCGCTGTTGCGTGCGGTGAGGCGGACGACGCCGCTGGCGACGTCCGTGAAGGACCACTGCTGGTTTTCCCCGCTCCAGCAGGAGTACTGCTGGATGCGGGCGCCGTCGCTGGTGGAGGCGCCCGCGACGTCCATGCAACGGTTGCTGTTGACGTTGCGGATGCGATAGTAGCCGCCGCCCGCCGATTCCATGCGGAACTGTTGCCGCGTCGAGCCGTTGCAGCTGGCGATCTGCAAGGCGGCTGCGTCCGCGGTGCTGCCACCGGCCACCTCGACGCATTTCCCACTCTGGACGCCGACGATCGTGTAGGTCGCCGCGGTGTCGATGGTGACGCTCTCGGCGAGCTCGTCGAACTCGTGGCCGTCTTCATCGAGCTGCTCGGCGGAGACGCACGCGGCCGTGGCCGCGATCGTCGTGAGCAGCGACCATCGTCTGAATCGGATTCTCATCATCATCCCCTCTGTTCAAAGGTAGGCGAAGCGGGAAGCAAGGCACATGGGAAGGCGCCCGGGATCGGCCGCGCGAGCGCTGGCCTTGCGGGTAGACTCCGTCGATCTGCGACCGAGCCGACGAGCCTGCGCAGCGATCTCCGGGCGCGTGGATGTCCGTGAAACGCGCGTCGGCGCGTCCGGCGTCAGCGCCCCAGGTAGCTCATCAGCCAGGACATGGCGGGCCGCATCTGGCCGCTGCTGCTCATGAGTCCTGAGTTCGCCACCCACGTCTGGCCGCTGATGTACCCCCACAGCGTGATGCCCTTCACGCTCGGATGCTCGTAGAACATGGGGAACTGGCTCTGCATCACGTTGAGCTGCTGCGTGTCGTTCGCCAGGTTGATATCGTACTCGGTGATGTAGACCGGCAGGCCGGTGCCGGCGAGCCGGTCGAGGAAGCCCTTGACGGTGCTGGTGTTGAGCTTGTACGCGTCGTGAGCTTGGGCTCCGATGCCGTCGATGGGAGCCCCCGCCGCGCGGATCCGATTGACGATATTGAGCGTGTTCTGATTGTCAGCGCTGTACTCGATGTTGTTGTAGTCGTTGAGCAGCAGCTTGGCGTTCGGGCAGTACTGCCGCGCCCACTTGAACGCTTGCACGATCCAGTCGTAGCCGCTCGATCCCGCGCCGCCGAGGGCGTTCATGTACGACGGGGTGGTGTGCGGGGGCGGCTCGTTCACGACGTCGATGACGGCGACGTCCGGGTAGCGCTGGCAGAACGCCTGGATCCACTCTTCTACCTCTGCGCGTTGCTCGCTCTGCGACAGATTGGCGATCCAGCCCGGCTGCTGGGCACCCCAGATCAGGGTGTGGCCCTTGTAGGGAATGCCCTTCTGGCGAGCGTAATCCCGGACTCGATCCATGCCGGCCCAGTTCATGACGTCCCGCGTGGGTTCGACGGAGCCCCACTTGCCCTCGTTCTCTGGGCTGATCTGGTTCCAGTACCGGGACAGATCCGATCGCACCTGCCCGCCGGTCGTGATGTTGCCGACGAACTTGCCGCCGGTACCGCCGCCCCCGCTGCCGCCGGTGCCGCCCGTGCCGCCGGTGCCGCCCGTGCCGCCGCTGCCGCCGGTGCCGCCGGAGCCTGTGCCGCCGGTGCCCGAGCTCACGGGGGTGATCCGGAATTGCTGGTTGGTCCCGCCGTTCGATGTCCATTGAATCACGGCAGTGCCGTCCGCGGTGCCGCGGCCGTAGACGTCCAGGGACTTGCCGCTGTTGCGTGCGGTGAGGCGGACGACGCCGCTGGCGACGTCCGTGAAGGACCACTGCTGGTTCTCCCCGCTCCAGCAGGAGTACTGCTGGATGCGGGCGCCGTCGCTGGTGGAGGCGCCCGCGACGTCCATGCAACGGTTGCTGTTGACGTTGCGGATGCGATAGTAGCCGCCGCCCGCCGATTCCATGCGGAACTGTTGCCGCGTCGAGCCGTTGCAGCTGGCGATCTGCAAGGCGGCTGCGTCGGCGGTGCTGCCTCCGGCCACCTCGACGCATTTCCCACTCTGGACGCCGACGATCGTGTAGGTCGCCGCGGTGTCGATGGTGACGCCCTCGGCCAGCTCTTCGAACTCGTAGCCGTCTTCATCGAGCTGCTCGGCCGAGATGCACGCGCTGAGCGCGATCGTCGTCAGCAGGGCCCATCGTTCAAATCGCATTCTCATAAGGTTCTCCTGTACTTAAGCGTAAATGTCGTGGACGGTGCGTGAGAGCGGCCCCTTCGACGCGTAAATAAGCTGTTGATGTGGCGTCGCGCTTCCGTGGAGCCGGGTCACATGGAAAGATGTTGTGTCAACATAGGGCAGCTCCCGCAGCTGGGGCTTGATGCTTCCGAAGGCGAGCGACCCGGTGCAGCGCCGCGGGCGCGCGGATCGCCGTGGAGACCTCGCGCCCACCGCTGCTGAGGCGCGACCGGAACGTTCGCGGGCTCACCGTTGCTCGCGTCCGTGTCGACCTGGCGAGCTGAGCCGATGCCGAGATCGAGCGGCTGACGAAGATCTCCGTGCGCATGAGCGCCCTTCCGAAGCGAAGCAAAAGAATACCGACGAGCGCCAATGTGAACGCTCACATCTCCGATGTCAATCATGGAAGGCAGTCGAGGGAAGGCGGCGCCTTCGATTCCTGGGTAAGTTGCTGATATGGTGTCGCTTTTTCAGGGACGCTCGACCCAGGGCAGCTTCCGCAGTTGGGACTTGACGTCTCCGAAGGGTTTGGACTTCCCTTTTCGCTCCTCCACATTGGACTTCCTTCTCCTACATTGGATCTTCCTCGCTCCCTGCCTGCCAAGGGCGGCATGCGGCTGCGCCGTATCACCCCTGTCACACCTGACACGTGCCACACCGGTCAGTGTGGCAGGCACCCGGCCGCCGCGCGTGTGCGCGCCGGCGCTCCCGGGGGAGGGGGTGTCCTCCGGGCGGCAGGGGACAGAGCGTGAGATTCATCGGACACGGCCGCGTGTCGCGCGATATCTCGGCTCGTCATCGCTGCTGGCCCCGCTCTTGCCATGTGCTGCGGTGAAGGCCGCCGCGACGCGCTGACGCGCTGACGAGCCGACGAGCCCGCGGGGTAGCCCGCGGGCGCGCCGCATCCGTCGTGATCGCGGGTGGTTCGCGCGACGGCCGCCGCGCGGGCGGGAGCCCGCGTTCAACCCACGTAGGACCGAGGAGAATGACAATGACCTTGAATTCGATGCTCCGTGTTGTCTCGATGGCTCGCACCGCCCGCCGCACCGCGGCCCTCGCGCTGGGGCTCTGCGCCCTCGGCGGCTGCGCCGCGGGGCAGGAACCGGCGGACGAGGCGGTCGAGGAAGGGCTCGCCCCGATCACGAGCCTGCAGCTCTCGAACGGCGCCGAGGTTCATTTCTACGAGCCGGAGGAGGGCCGCGTCCTGGCCTTCACCACCGGCAAGATCGCCGAGTCGATGGAGCGGCTGCCCCCCGTCGCGCTCTACGAGGCGCTCTCGCGACAGGCCGCGCCGCCGGCGCTGATCGCGGCGCAGGAGCGCATGGACGCGGCGCGGCTCGCGGGCGGCGCGCGCAGCGCCGCGATCGCGCCCGGCGTGGACGTGATCGAGGAGGCGCAGCCGGCGCAGGCGCCGCGACCGAGCGCCGGAGAGGAGCTCGGGACCGCCGCGCAAGCCCTGACGGCGAGCGATTTCGTGGCGCGTTATTGCAGCCCGAGCAGCGTCGACTTCGATTATTGCTGGACCGACAGCACCGTGAACCGCACGGTCACGGTCAACGGCACCAAGTGGTATCACGCCCACGCGGACTCCACCTCGGGCACCATCCAGATGGCGGTGTACTACAGGAACATGTGGGGCAACGATGTCCTGGTCTTCCTCCGGACCGTCACGTCGACGGGGGGCGTGTTCTCGTACGAGACAGAAAACAACGATACGTACACGGTCGTCATCTCGCAGGTGGACCCTGGCAACACCTATCATCTCTCGGTCCACGGCGATCAGTAGGCGGCGGCCCGCCGCGCCTTCCCGCGCGGCGAGCCGCCCAGGCGAGGTCGGCCGCCCTCGGGTCGGTCTCGCCTGGGCGCACCCTCGCGGGGACCACTGCGCGGCGGGCGCCTGTCGTCCGGCGCCGGGACCACCTCGCGCGCCTGAGCTTGCTCCACTGGCTGGCGGGGCGTGATAGATCGTGGGCCTGCGGCATGCAGCCTCGGGTCGATTCCCTGGCGCCTCCTCCGTGCTCGGCCTCCCGGGGGCGGAGAGGGGCAGGATGAGCGCGGGTCGGGACGAGCCGTCGACGCTGGTCCGCACCCGGCGGCGCGCCGGCTCCGCCGCCGAGCCGCGGCCGTTCCTCTTCCTCGTCTTGCAGTGCCAGCGGCCCATGGATCCGCCCGCGCGGCTGGCGCTCGACGGGGTCGACGAGGTGCGGTTCGGGCGAGGCCCGGTGCGCTCGATCGACCGGCGGACCGAGGCGGACCGGGCGCTGCTCGACGTGCGCCTCGAGGACGGCTGGGTGTCGTCCCGCCACGCGCGGATCACGCGCGACGGCGGCCAGCTCTGCCTGGAGGACCTCGGCTCGACGAACGGCACCTTCGTGAACGGCGTGCCACGGCGGAGCGCGACGCTCGCCGAGGGGGACCTGATCGAGCTCGGGCACACGTTCTTTCTGTTCCGCGAGGTCGCGGCGCCCGAGGAGGCGGCGAGCGATGCGGCCCAGGCGGCGGATCAGCCGTTCGGCCTCGCCACCTTCTCGCCCGAGCTGGCCGAGCGCTTCGCCGCCCTCCGGGCCGTCGCGCCCGCGCCCATCCCCGTCGTCCTCCAGGGCGAGAGCGGCACCGGCAAGGAGGTCGTCGCGCGCGCCGTCCACGCGCTCTCGGGGCGGCCCGGCCCGTTCGTCGCCATCAACTGCGGCGCGCTGCCCGAGAGCCTCATCGAGTCCGAGCTGTTCGGCCACAAGAAGGGCGCTTTCTCCGGCGCCGCCGAGGACCGGCCCGGCCTCATCCGCGCGTCCGACCGCGGCACGCTCTTCCTCGACGAGATCGGCGATCTGCCCGCGGCGTCGCAGACCGCGTTCCTGCGCGTGCTGCAGGAGTCGGAGGTCGTCGCGGTGGGCGCGACGCGCCCCGTGAAGGTCGACCTCCGCGTGGTCGTGGCCACGCACCGCGACCTCCCGGCGATGGTCGAGCGCGGCGACTTCCGGGGTGATCTCTTCGCGCGCCTCTCGGGCTTCGTGCTCGAGCTGCCGCCCCTGCGCAGGCGCCGGGAGGATCTCGGGCTGCTCATCGCCGCGCTGCTCCGCCGCGCCGCCCCGGACCGGGCCGCGTCGATCTCGCTCGGCTGCGAGGCGGCGCGCGCGCTCCTCCTGCGCGAGTGGCGGCTCAACGTCCGCGAGCTGGAGAAGTGCCTGGCGACCGCGATCGTGCTCGCCGGCGGCGGCCGGGTGGAGCTCGACCACCTGCCGCCGCCCGTCGTCGTGCCGCGGGGCAGCCACCCGCCCGAGGCCTCGAAGCCCGACGCCCAGCCCGCCGAGCGCCAGCGGCCCGCCGAGGAGGACCAGCAGCGGCGCGAGGCGCTCATCCGCCTCTTCCGCGAGCACCGCGGGAACGTCAGCGCCGTGGCGCGGGCGATGGGGAAGGGGAGAACGCAGATCCACCGGTGGATCGCGCGTTATGGCATCGAGCCTGGCGACTACAGGGACGGGTGAGCGCGCGATTGGGTGACCGCGCGACCGCGCGACGGCGCGGCCGCCGGTCAGGGACAGTACTGCGCGCCGGCGGACAGCACGCTGCCGGGCAACAGCGGCGCGAACGGGGAGAACGGGAAGTCCCGGACGACATCCGACGGGTGGTTGAGAAACACGGTGATCGGATGGCGCCATGTGCGCCCGTCGCCCTTGCACTGCTGGAAGTCCCTGTCGCCCTCCACGAGCCCCCCGTCGTCGACGGAGCACTGGTGGAGCGCCGGACACTCCGCGACGAGGAGCGATTCGTCGCAGGCGCCGACCGAGGTCGCGACGCAGTCGACGTCGCCCTCGGCGCCGGCGCAGAGGCGTTCCCCCACGTACGCGGCGTGATCGGTCCAGTATTCACCCGTGCAGGCGAAGGCGTGCTGATAGATGGCCTGCCCGGAGTCCTCCCCGGCGATCGGAGCAGGGTGGAATTTGCCCTTCTCGTCCACTTCGTTCATCCCCACCCGGAGCCGGGGGTGGAGGGGCTCATTGCCCCACAGGTTCCCGTAGAACGCGCCCTCGCGCCAGCCGAAGACATCGGCCTCCGCCGCCGGATACACCGCGGGGCGGAACGTCGCCTCGTTGATGGAGATGGCGCCGGGCGGCGGCGGGGGGCTCGGCCGCGGGTGGCTCGCGACGCTGAAGCGGCGGTTCCTCTCGAGCACCGCGGCGACGCCTCCGCCCGGCGCCAGGAGGCCGGCGCGGCCGCTCGTCCGCGGGCCGCTCATGAGGCTGAAGTAGGCGCTTTGAGGGCAGACGAAGCGGAGCGCGGGCTCGGGGCGGCCGTCGCAGCGCACCTCGCTCGGATCGATGTGATCGGGTGAGTCGGCGTCGCAACCCCGGATACCGCTGCAGACGCGGAGCACCGTATCGCTGACGGGCAGCCCGACGGCGCTCGCCGGGTCGTCGGCGCAGCCGGTCAGGGGCGCGTCGCCGGTCGCGATGAACACGGTCGAGCCCGGGGTGCACGAGCCGACGTCCTGGGCCGTCCATCCACAGTTGCGCGACGCGCCCGCGGAATCGATCGCGCACCGCCTGAAGCTCGCAATGGTGTCGCCGTCCTCCGTGTTCCTCACCACGCGGACGGAGGGCGCCGGCGTGAGGAGCCCCGGCCGGTGCTCGGGGAACGCCTGGCCTCGCAGCGAGACGGTGATCGAGCGGCCCATGGCGTTCACGAGCGAGAGCATGCACGCCGAGACGAGCTGCTGGCACTTCGGCCCCGCCTTGTCGACGGCCCAGATTGGGCAGATCCCGATCTTGCCCTCGAACGTGAATTCCTCGCCTGTCGACGTGTCGGTGTACGAGACGCTCTGGCCCTGCTCGAGGGCGCAGGCGACGAGGTAGTCCATCACCTCGCGCGTGGGCTCGTGGCGGAGCTGGTAGCGGAGCTCCGGGTGCTTGCTGTCGTCGGCGTAGCTCGCGGTCGCGAGCGGGACGGTCACCATGACGGGATTGGCCCGCGGGTTCGCGATCAGCGCGTTGCGGGTGAGCGCCTCGGCGGAGAGGCCGTTGCCCCAGACGCCCTGCACCGCGTCCGCGATGGCCGCCACCAGATCGCTGGCCGACCCGCCGCTGGCCGACCCGCCGCTGGCCGGCCCGACGACCGACCCGCTCGACGAGCCGCTCCCCGCCGGCGCCGCGCGCGGCGGCCCGTCGAGCGGGGAGGCGTCGCCGCCCGCGACGGCGCAGCCCGCGCCCACGAGCGAGAGCCCGAAACACAGCGCAATCAACCCTCGTGTCCGGTAGATCTTCACGCGGTCCGATTCCTTTCTTGTCTCTGGTCCGGGCGATTCGACCGGTCGGTTCACGCGGCGCCGGGCGCTCCGGGCGTGAGCAGGGCGCGCTCGATCTCGTCGAACCGCTGCTGCCAGAAGCCCGCCGACGTCGCCCTCGCTTCGGCGAGGAACAGGCGCGCTTCGCCGCCCTCGCCCGCGCGGAGCGCCGAGAGGGCCGCGCTGTGGAGCGCCTCCGCGTGCTCGTGAAGGATCGCGGTCTGCCGCGCCTCGTCCACGAGCGCGCGCCATGCCGCAGCGTCGAACCGACCGGCTGCCCGGTCGTCCAGGGCCTGCTGCACCAGGCGTGCCAGCGTCCGGGCGCACGGGGTGAGGGCGGGCTCGGGGAGGCTCGTACGGGCCTCGGCCAGGTGGCGCGCCGCCTCGTCGTGCTCGCCCCGGGCGAGGTGGATGCGGGCGAGGAGGAGGACGTCGTCCGGCGAAGGGCGCTGGTTGAAATAACGCCGCTGGAGGTCGAGGCTGCGGCGCGCGAGCGGGAGGGCCTCGTCCGGCGCGCCCAGCCAGTACCGCAGCTCCGCCAGGTTCAGCGTGGCCCAGCGCTCGAGCTGGGCGTGGCCGAGCTCGCGGGCGAGGCGGACGGCCTCCCGCTGGTCCGCGACAGCGCGCCCTTCCTCCCTCCGCTTCACCCACATGAAGACGCGGTTGATGTAGGCGGTGCACAGGTGGAAGACGTCGCCGGCGCGCAGGCAGGCCTCGACGACGGCCTCGGCGTGGCGCTCGGCCTCGTCGAGGCGGCGGGCCACCGAGAGCGAGGCGACGAGCACGAGCCGGGCGATGACGTGCGCCTCGTGGTCGCCGACGGCGAGCGCGCCGCGGGCGGCCCGCTCCAGCTTGGGGATCCCCTCGTCGACGCGCTGGTCGCGGCAGTCCGAGCGGCCGCCCGCGAGCAGGCAGCGCGCGTCGAGGCGGGCGTCGCCGAGGCCGGCGCAGAGCTCGGCGGCGCGCGCCGCGAGCGCCGCCGAGGCGGGGAAGTCCTCGAGCCAGTCGAGCGCGGTCGCCTCCTCGAGCAGGAGCTCGGCCGCGCGGGCCCGGTCGCCCGCGGCCTCGGCCAGCGCGCGGGCGGCGCGCAGATCGGCGAGCGACTCCTCGAAGCGCTGCAGGCGGTAGCGCGCGCGGCCTCGGCCCGCGAGCGCGCGGGCGCGGGCGCGGGTCGAGGCGTCGTCGCGCTCGAGGAGGCCGGCGAGGCGCAGGGCCGCGGTGAAGCGCTGCTCGGCCTCGACGACGTCGTGCCGGGCGAGCGCCTCGTCCGCGAGCTCGGCGTGCGCCGCCGCCGCCGCGGCCAGGTCTCCCGCGGCGGCCGCGTGGCGGGCGATCCGGGCGCGCGCCCCCGCGGCCCGCGGCGCGCCAAGGAGGCCCTGGAGGACGGCGGCGTGCAGCGCGCGGCGGCGGGCGGGCGGGATGCGCGCCTCGACGGCGTCGCGCAGGAGCGGGTGCCGGAAGGCGTAGCGCGGCGGCGACGCCGAGCGCGCGACGAGCACGCCGGCCCGGGCGAGGCGCGCGAGGCCGACGCCCGGGTCCAGCGCGCCGGCCGGCGGCGGCGCGCCGGTGGCGCGATCCTGCGCCCGCAGGGCGGCCTCGAGCTCGGCCGGGGAGAGGTCGTCGCCGAGGATCGCCGCGCGCTCGAGCAGGTCGACGAGCGGCGGCGGCAGGGCCGCGAGCGCGCGCTCGGCGAGGCGCTCGCCGAGCGGCGCGGCCGACAGGGAGAGCAGCTCGTCCGGCGCGAGCGTCCAGCCCTCGCCGCCCCGGGCGCGCTGGATCGCGCCGCCGACGCGCAGGGCGCACGCCACCTCGACGAGGTCGCGCGGGACGCCGCGCGCCAGCGCGTGGAGGCGATCGAGCACGGCGCGAGGGACGAACTCGACGGGGTGGAGGCGGTCCTGGAGCAGCGCGCCCGCGGCCTCGGCGTCGAGCGGGCCGAGGTCGAGCGCCACGCGGCGGGCGGCGCGCTCCCCGAGCCCCGGACGGAGCGACGCGATCGAGGGCCGCGCGGCGAGCACGATCGCGAGGCGCGCCGCGCTGCCCTCGGCCGTGGCGAGCTCGATCGCGTCGAGCGCGGACGCGTCGGCGAGGTCGGCGTCGTCGAGCAGCAGCGCGAGCGGCGCGGCGGCCGCGAGGGCGGCCGCGAGCGCGCGGGCCTCGGCGTGGCGGCGCGCGCCCGGCGCCCCGAGCAGCGGCGCGGCGGCCGGGTCTCCCGGGGCGAGCCGCCCAAGGGCGAGCCCGACGGCCGGCCAGGCGCGCGCGGCCTCCGCCGCGCCGAGCCGCTGGACGAGCGCCTCCTCGGCATCCGCGTCGCGCTCGCCGCCGGCCGGCAGATCCAGGGCCGCGCGCAGGAGCGCGACGAGCGTCGCGCCGTGCTCGGCCGCCTCTGGCCGGAGGGCCGCCGCGGCGTGCACGGCCGCGCCGCCGGCGTGAAGCGCCGCCGCGAGCGCCCCGAGGAACCGGCTCTTTCCGTGCCCTTCCGCGCCGAGCGCGGTGACGAGCGCCGGCCCGCCGCCGGCGAGCGCCTCCTGCGCGGCGGCGAGGGCCGCGCAGAGCGCCGCGTCGCGGCCGCGCAGGGCCGTCTCGCCGGGCTCGTCGGGGGGCGCGTTGCGCGGAGAGGGCGGGGTGTCGTGCAGGCCGTCCGCGAGCGCGCGCCGCGCTTCGGCCGTGAGGACCGCCGGCGGCATGGCGTCCGCGTCGCCCGGGCCGGCCCCCCAGGTCTCCGCGTCCTCGAGCGCGGCGCCCGCGAGCGTGACGCCGCGCGTGCCCTCGCGCACCCGGAGCGGAGCCAGGTGGACCACGAGGGGCGGCTCCGCTGCGCCGGCCGCGGCGAGGCGCTGGGCCACCCGCGCCGCCGCGCGCACGCCGTCGCCCGGCGCGCCAGCGGCGGGGAAGGCGAGCACCATGCGCTCCCCGCGAAAGCGCGCCAGGATGCCGCCTTCGGCGCGGGCGATCTCGACGAGCGCGTCCGCGCGCTCCCGCGTGCTCAGGGCGAGCAGCGCCACCGCCCGGCGCGGGTCGGTGGTGGGAGCGGGCGCGCCGGAGGGAGCCGCGCGCCCTCGGGGCGGGGCGACGCGCGCTTCCAGCGACGCCGCGAGCGCGCGCGCCACGTCGCTCGCGCGGGCCGGGCGGGCCTCGGGATCCTTCGCGAGGCAGCGGAGGACCGCCTCGTCGGCGCCCTCCGGCAGCGGCGCGAGCGACGACGGCGGGTCGGGGCGGCGCGCCACGTGGGCCTGCCGCACCTCGGCCGCCTCGCCGACGAACGGCGGCCGGCCGGTCAGCAGCTCGAAGAGCATCGCGCCGAGCGCGTAGATGTCGGCGCGCGCGTCGACGGCGCGCGCGCCGAGGCACTGCTCCGGCGCCATGTAGGCCGCCGTCCCGAGGATCGTCCCGGTCTGCGTCAGGTCGGGGCCGAGCGCCGCGCGCGCATCGCCGCCGGCGCGCGCCTGCGCGGCCAGGCCGAAGTCGATCAGCGCGACCTCCCCGCCCGGCCGCAGCCACACGTTCTCGGGCTTGAGATCGCGGTGCACCAGCCCGGCGTCGTGCGCCGCGTCCAGCGCGACCGAGAGCGCGCGCGCGATCGCCGACGCTTGCTCGATCGGCATCGCGCCGGTGCCCGGCAGGTCCGCGAGGCAGCGCGCGAGCGAGCCGCCCTCGAGCCGCTCCAGCACGAGGAACGGGCCGAGCTCTCCCGAGCGCCCGCGGCCGAGCAGCGCGGGGGCCAGCGGCGGCGCGAGGCGGGCGAGCGCCGCGGCCTCCCGCTCGATCCGGCCGTCGTCTTGCCGGCGCGCCACCTTGAGCGCCACGGCGCGGCCGTCGCCCTCGCGCGTCGCCGCGTAGACGCGCGCGAACCCCCCTTGCCCGAGCAGCCGCTCGACACGGAACCCTTCGACGCGGAGCCCGGGCACCAGCGGCGACGGATCCTGATCGAGCGCCTCGTGCTCGCGCTCGTCGGCGCTCGTCGCCGGCGATGGGGCCAGAGGGTGCGCCGGGCACGCGGCGCCGGCCCGCGCTGGGAGGCGGCGATGGCACTCGGAGCAGCGCATGGGGCGCGAGTATACTGGGGTAGGTGCCATGCGGACGCCTGCCGAGCCCCACCAGGACGAGACAGCCGTCATCTCGGGCCGACCGCTGGAGCTCGAGGCGAGCGCCGCCGGCGACGCGCTCCCCGCCGGCGCGGTGGTCGGGGGTTACGTGCTCGACGACGTGCGGCTCGGAGGTGGCTTCGGCGTCGTGCACCGCGCCGTCCCGGTCGGGGGCGGCGCGCCGGTCGCCCTGAAGGTCCTCCGCCGCGGCCTGTCGCTCCTGCCGGCGATCCTCCGGCGCTTCCAGCGGGAGGCGGAGGTGCTCGCGCGGCTCAAGCACCCGGCGATCGTCGAGGTCCGCGGCGTGGGTGCCCTGGACGACGGCCGGCCGTACATCGCGATGGAGTGGGTCGAGGGCCGGAGCCTCGCGGCGGAGCTGAGCGCGCGGGGCGCCTTGTCGCCGCCCGAGGCGGTCGCCCTGCTCGAGGAGGTCGGCGGCGCGCTCGCCGCCGCGCACGCGATCGGCGTCGTGCACCGCGACGTGAAGGCCCAGAACGTCATGGTCTGCCCTGGCGCGGGCGGGCTCGGCGCGCCGCGCGTGAAGCTCGTCGACTTCGGCATCGCCAAGCTCCTCCGCGCGCGCGACGTCGATCGCGCGCGCGGCGCCAAGAGCAGCAGCCTGATCCTCGGCACGCCGCTCACGATGGCCCCGGAGCAGATCCTCGGCGGCGCGGTGGACGCGCGCACGGACATCTACGCGGTGGGCCTGCTCGCCTACCAGCTCGTGACGGGCGAGCTGCCGTTCCAGGGCGCCGATGCGGTCGAGACCGAGGAGATGCACCTGCGCGCGCCGCCGCCCTGCCCGAGCGACCGCGCGCCCGTGTCGGCAGCGTTCGGCGCGGTGGTGCGCCGCTGCCTCGCCAAGGAGCCGGCGGACAGGTACGCGGGCGTGCCCGAGCTGCTCGCCGCGCTCCGCCAGGCGGTCGCCGCGCCGGGCCGCCAGATCGCGGCGCCCGCGGCGCGCTCGCCGGTCGACGCTCGCCTCGCGGGCGCCTGCGCGCGGGGGCCATGCGCGCCGTGGGGGCCGCGCGCCGCGCTGCTCGTCGAGGCCCGGCTCTCGGCGCCGGACGAGGCCGGCGACGAGGCGCTCGCCGACGTGGAGCGCCTGGTCCAGGCGGCGCGCGCGGCGCTCGTCGGGCTCGGGGCGACGCTCGTCGTCGAGAGCGCCGACGCGCTGCTGGCGGCGCTGCCCGCGCCGTACGATCGCGCGCCGGAGCGGGCGCTCGGCTGGGCTCTCGAGCTCTGGGCGGAGCTCGGCGCGCGGGCCGGCGCGAGCCCCGAGGTCCTCCCGCGCCTCGCGCTGCACGCGGCCGAGCCCGAGGCGCTGCGCGGCTGGGCGCCCGCCGCGACAGGGGCGGGCGTGTTCGTGACCCACGCGTTCGCCGAGGGGCTCACCGGGGCGGGGGACGCCGGGGAAGGGGACGCCCGGGAGGGGGAGGCGGAGGAAATCGAGCGAGCGCCGCGCCCGGCCGAGGGCGGCGCGTTGCGCCGGGTGGCGCCGTGAGCGCCGCGGCCTGACGCGGGCGGCGCACTGACACGGCTGCTGCCACAGGGTGTCACAGGGGCGGTGTGACAGGGACAGCCGGGCTGCGACAGGCGGGGCGCCTGCGCGGCGTGGAGCCGTCCTGCAGCGAGCGCGCCGACGGTCGCGAACGGCGCCGCGCTGCGCGTCGTTCGTACGCCGCCGGTGGGCATGGCCCTCTGTGGCCGACGCGAGGCAGCCAGCGCCGCGCTGGCAAGGCGCTTGCGATTGCGCTCTGCCGCGAAGCGCCGCCGGCCGTGCCACTCCTGGTGCGCTGTGCGGCTGGCCGCCTTCTCCTCGGGAACAGGCGAGCCATGGAGACACGCACCATGCGCATCACTCGCTCTGCAGTCGCCGTTGTCGCTCTGTCCGCCGCCGGCTGCGCCGTCGAGGCGGCGGATCCTGCTCGTGATCGACGCCGCGCCCCTCTCGGAAAGCTGGATCGTCAGCGACTTCGCGACGACCGCGCTTCACATGAACGCTGACGGCGAACATGAACGTCAGCCCCTCTCGCGGGCAACCTAGGACACCGATCGCGTTGATCGAGCGAGAAATGAGCCGCCAAGGCGCCAAGGACGCCAAGAACAAAACACAATCTTGGCGTCCTTGGCGCGCTTGGCGGTTCAAATTTGCTACACGGAGAACGTGCCAGGCGACACGATCGTCGTCATGGGGCATCACAACAAGGTCCACGGCTGCACGGCCACGAACAGCCCGCCCCGGCAACACCATCAACATGCCCGCCATGGCGAATGCGCGCGGCATCCAGTTCCACCGCGACCACAGCTGCGACGTGTCGGGAAACACCGTCAACGGTCCAGGCCGCGGCTACGCGGGGTCCATTGGCATCCATCTCTCCGAGTCCGACAGCAACTTCCTCTGGAGCAACACCGTCAGGAACGCGAACGTCGGGATCCAGCTCTCGGCCGGCCCGGGCTCGCGGACGACGCCGACCGCCGGCGTCCTCTATGGCAGCTCGTACAATGGAATAGGCGTCGCGCGCGGCTCGTTCGCCGCGGCGGGCAACGTGGTTCAGAACAACGAGACGAACATCAAGCTCCTGGGCGTTCCCGGGAGCTCGACCGCGCGCGTCTCGCAGAACACCATCGCATACAATCAGTTCAACAACACCACGGCCTTCTCGCCCGCGGCTTCCTGTAACTACGAGCTGGGAAGCCACGGCGTCGATCAGGCGACGGGCGGGAGCGAAAAGCAATACTGCGGCAGCGGCGCGACGGGCAACAGCAGCTCGCCTGCGCAGGGCGCGATCCAATCCTCCAATTGCAACTATGTGATCGGTCACGCTCGCTGCAAATAGGACTCCGTCCGGGCTCGGCAGCCGCCGCGCGCGCTTCGGCGTAAACGTGAACGTTCGGATGCAGGAGAGCGCGGCGCGAAGGCTGGTTAACGCCCGTGGGCCGGGGAGCCCGGGTAGGGTAGATCGAGCGCACGCCGCGCCCGAGGAAAAAGAGAGCTCGCTGCACATGGCGGCTGCGCGCCGTTCCGCCCGCGGCGTCCCGCGAGGCTGAGGGGACACACGCGGACGACGACGTGGCGCGGCCATCGCAGCCTTCGTCACCGAGGTATTCCAGGAGGGCCCCGGGGTTCCGTCGAAGGCGGCGCAGCCGGCGACATTCACGATTGACACCTTGACCGACGTCTCAGAGTAATCCACGATACCGCACTTCGACGGAGACCACCGCCACGGGCCCACGCGCCGTTGCCGCCTGCGACGTGGCGGGCGCCGTCGATCGTAGGCGGAGCCAGAAGCCCGTGACGTAGACCGTCCTGCTGCCGGTCTCGAGACGTTGAAGGGCTTTTGGATCACACGGTCGATGCCCGGCTTGTGCAGCTGTCCACTCTCGAAGTCGCGTTCGTTTGCGCTGGTCATCTCGGTGTCGCCGGGCGGCGACCGACGACGCTGCCGCTTGACGCGCTCGGCGTCGGGCACCAGAGCGGATCCATGTTGGGTATTGGAACGCGACAATGGCTGGGTCGAACGTGGCAATGGCTGGGTCGAACGCGACAATGGGTGGGCGTCGGCCTCCTCGCGGCGCTCATCGTCCTCGGCACACAGCTCCTCAAGCGGCGCGCAGGAGCTGGAGCCCGCTCCGTAGCCACGGTGACGTATGCCTGGATTCAGCGGAGGGGACCTGATGGGCCGAACGTCAGCGTCGATCTCTATGCGCCGCCGCGCGCGAGCAAGCGCGGCCCGCTGGTCGTTCTCTTGCAGGGGAACGAGCCCTCGCAGCCCGACGAGCGGCTCGCCTTCGCTGCGAATGTCGGCGACTCCCTACAGCGAAACGGGGTCGCCGCCGCCGCCGTCTCGTTCAACATCCACGCCGGCTACACGCTGCGCGCGTGCGCGGCGGACGTCGCCCGGGTCTTGCAAGAGGTCACCAGCACGCGCAACCCGACGCGCGTGGTCCTCGTCGGTCGCGGCCTCGGCGCGTGGATGGCGTCCCTCCTTGCGCTCGATCGGCGGCTCCTCGAGGGGGCCGGCATGGATCCCAAGCGCGTCGATGGGGTCATCCTGTTGCGTGGCACCTACGACCTCGGCGAGGCGGCGCTCGAGGGGCACCCCGACGCGGCGTTCTTCGCGGCCTCGGTCGAAGATCGCAGGGAGTCCTCGCCCGTCACGTACGCCCGGTCCGATGCGCCGCCGTTCTTGATGCTGTTCGGCGCGGAGGACGACATCGGCTGGGCGCGCCTCGCTCGCCCCTTCGCGCGCGCACTCCAGAATGCGGGCGCGCCCGACATCGACTACTTCGTCGTCCCCAGGCGCGATGCACACAGCATCGTGCACTGGGGCGGAAGGGGAGACATGGTCGGCGATCTGGTGTTCCCCTTCGTCGCCTCGGGCCCCAGGGACCTCCCCATCGACAACCCCTTCGGCGTGCTCCGCCGCTGGGGTGCAAGGCCGCCCCTCGACATGTCGGAGCTCCGCAAGGATCCCCGGGCCATCACCACCTACCCGGTCGACGCCGCGCTGCGGGAGACGATAAGCGCGCTCTTCGGCAAGGGGGGGCTCGAGCGCTACCCCTTGCCCGGCAGGACGTATCAGGCCATCGATCTGCTCGCCTACCTGGCCGCGCGGCCGAAGTCCGAGGTGGGAGAAGGGGACTGGCTGGTGGTCTCGAATCTTCGGGGAGAGCAGCAGTACTTCCCGCGCGAGGCGCTGAAGAAGGCGCAGGCGGTCATCGTGGTCGGACTCGACGACGAGGACAATCTCTACCGCCTCGTCGACTTCTACCGGCTGAAGCGCGCCTACTCGTGGATCGAGGGCGAGGAGCCAATGCCAATGATGATCCGGCCGCTCGGCGCGTTCCTGCACTTCCGGACGCCGCTGCCCGCGGACCTGGGGAACAAGACCTACGCGGCCTTCGGGCTCGACGCGGCGAGCTTTCGCTGGGTAGAGAACGACCCGCTCGCGCCGTTCCGCTCCCTCTCCGGCGGGCTGCGCGAGGCGCTGATCGGCGAGCAAGGGTGCGTCAAGTGCCACAGCTTCCGTGGCATCGGCGCGCGGGCGCACCACGCGCTGGCGCTCGACGGCAAGCCGTACGGGGCGTACGCGCTGCCGCTCGAGGAGTATCCGAGCGACGTGCTGCGGCGCTTCTTGTTCGAGCAGGACGCGGTGGCAGCGGGCTTCGGGGTCATGCCGCTCCGGGTGGAGGAGACCGTCGCGGGGCAGCTCCTCGACATGGTGAACCACGAGAAGAACGAGAAAAAGTAGCGGCCCCAGACCTCATGGGTTTACCTGTTCGTGGAGCGCCGCCGCCCACTCCGCGTGCGCGCGCGCCGAGGGGTGCAGGCCGTCGCTGGCGAGCATCTTCGCCTCCGCCTGCGCGTGCATGAGCGGATAGAGGTCCACGTAGCGCACGCCGGCGGCCCCCGCCTCGTCGCGCAGGATGGTGTTGAAGGCGACGATGTCCGCGCCGATCTGCCGCGGATCTCCGAACGAGGCGGCGGCCGGAGAGAGCGACCAATCGGGCTGTGGGAGCGCCACGATCCGATCCGGCGCGACGCCAGCGTCGATGATCGCTCGGAGGAGCACCCGCACGCGCGAGCGGTAGACGTCCGCGCTCCAGCGACGCACGTAGTCGTTGGCGCCCACCGCGAGCGTCACGAACGTGGGGCGAAACGGCGCCACCTCCGGGATCTCCCGCTCTTGCACGTCTTCGGTTGTGTAGCCGTTGACCGCCACGTTCTTGAGGATCACCCGGCGGCCCTGCGCGCGCCAAAGGTCAGCGAGACGCGAGGGGAACGCGTCGGACGGCGGGTTCCCGGTCCCTGCCGTGAAGGAGTCGCCGAGCGCCAGATAGCGGATCTCCTGGAGCCCGCGCGTGGTCGCGACATCCTCGCTGGCACCGGTGGTCGCGCTCCGTGGATTGCTGCCGAGCAGAAGCAAGGCGAGGAGAACCCCGCCGAGCAGGAGCAAAACGGGCAGGAGAAGCGGGCGGAACGAGCGCATCAAGAAGGATAGCACCGCTTCATCACCGAGCTAGATATCCATTGAATCGCTCCTCGCGGGCTGATCACGTGGCCAGCCAAGGGGCATGGTGACGTGGACGATTCGTTGATCCACGGCGCGCCACGGCGCGCCATCCGTCCGGGCGTGGCTGCGACGCCGCCCGGGAGCTGCGAGGTATCCAAACAATCCGCCTCACGCCGCTCGCCGAGCTTCAGGCGCTCCCGAGGGACGGAAGCCCGTCATCCTGTGAGACGAACGATCGGAATGAGCATTGGATTGATGAACTGACGGGGATCCGACCTTCGGTCGACACACGCTCGCAGGGCGAGGCAGGGTAATCAGCGCAAGGTGATGGGAAGGACGTGCCCATCGGGTGCGCTCCCGGGCATATCTTTTCACGGCGCGATCGTGCATCATCGAGCGATGGTGCCCTGCGGATGCGCCGCGATCCCGCGGCGGGGTTGGACGGAGGACGTGAGCACATGACGACTCCCCTCCGCCCCGAGGAAGCGCTCGCGAGCCTGCGCCGCGCGGGCCTCGCGACACAGATCGACGCCGCGGCCTTCGCGGCGGCGTGCGACCAGGAGCGAGGCGGCGCGCCGCTCGACGCCGAGATCGCGCTCTCGGCGCTGGCCTCGGTCTACGGCGTGCGCGGTCCCTCGGAGGCGAGCGCCGTGGACCGCGCGTTCGTGGTGGACGAGCACGCCGCGGCCGACCCGGCCGTCCTCGGGGCCGCGTGGCTCGCGCTCGAGCGGTGGCTGGAGCACCCGATCCCCGTCTCGGTGGCGACGGACCTCGACGAGCTCGTCTCGTATGCGGGCGACGTGTGCTTTCTTCGCCGGCACGCCAGCGCCGCGGGCGAGGCGCCGTATCTGTTCTCGATCGACCGGTGGCGTACGGGGGATGACACGCCTTACTCGCTTTACGTGCTGCGGCGCGACGGCGCGCCGCTGTACGCGCTCGGCGTGCCGGTCCAGCTCCACGTGCACCCGGACACGGAGGCCGCGGCTGCCGGCGTCTTCCGCACGGACGGCCTCACGCCGAGCTACCGCGAGCACGCGGCGAGGTGCGCTGCTTGCCGGGATGCGCTCCGGAGCGCGGCGGATCGGGGCGTGCTGCCCGACGTGTTCCGACCGCTCCTTGGGTAGGGTACGGTCCGGTGGCCTGGTAACGGTTCAGACCGGCAGCCCACGAGCGCGGCGCGTACAGACCCGCATTGGTCCATCTCGTGGCCGGCCCCGGAGACGGGTGCATCCATCGATTGCTGGAGGCGGCCTCAGCAGATGCGCGGGAGCTGCTCGCCGGAGAGCAGGTCGAGCGTGCGCCGGGTCCCGAGCCGGGTCCTCAGGACGACGCTCCCTTTCCCCTCGCCGGCGATCCGACCGATGCGCGCGGCCCCCCGGCCAAGGGGGTGGTCGCGCAGGCTCGCCAGGGCGCGCTCCGTCTGGGCTTCCGGCAGGAACGCGACGAGCCGACCCTCGCACGCAACGTACAGCGGGTCGAGCCCGAGGAGCTCGCACGCCCCGAGGACCGCAGGTTCCATGGGGATCTGCGCTTCCTCCACCTCGACGTGGACGCCCGCGTCGAGCGCGATCTCGTTCAATACGGCCGCGAGCCCGCCGCGGGTCGGATCCCGCAGGCAGTGGACGTCGATCCCCGACGAGATCAGCGCCGCCGCGAGCTCGGCGACAGGCGCGCAGTCGCTCTCCACGGGCTCCTCGAACGCCAGCGCCTCACGCACGGACAGCACCGCGATCCCGTGCCGCCCCACGTCGCCGGACACGAGCACGGCATCACCCGGCCGGACCCGGCGCGGCGCGATGGCCACGCCCTCGGGCACCAGGCCGATGCCGGCGGTGTTGATGAACAGCCCATCTCCCTTGCCCCGGTCGACCACCTTGGTGTCACCCGTCACGAACTCGACCCCGCACGCGTCCGCAGCGGCGCGCATCGACAGCGCGATCTGCTGGAGCTCGCCGATGGGCAGCCCCTCCTCCACGATGAAGCCGGCGCTCAGGTAAGCGGGCCGGGCGCCCGTCATGGCCAGGTCGTTCACCGTGCCGTAGACGGACAGCTTGCCGATGTCTCCTCCGGGGAAGAAGCGCGGATGCACGACATAGGTGTCCGTGGTGAACGCGAGGGACGCGCCGCCGAGCCGAACCACGGCGCCGTCATGACGGGCCGAGAGCGCAGCGCTGTCGAACGCGGGCAGGAAGACGTGCTCGATGAGCTCACGCATGAGCCGCCCGCCGCCGCCGTGAGCGAGCTGGACCGTCCTCTGGCGCAGCGGCGCGGGGCAGCTCATCCCGAACCGCGCGGTGGGTCCGCCCTCCGGTAACGGTAGTAGGCCGCGCACGCGCCTTCCGAGGAGACCATCGTGGCGCCCAGCGGGGTCTCCGGCGTGCAGCGCACACCGAACGCGGGGCAGTCCGGCGGCTTGATCACCCCCTGGAGCACGAGGCCGCTCTTGCAGTCGGTCGACGCTCGGGGCTCCAGGTCGCCCGCCGGCGCCCTGCGCTCCGATGCCCGGGGCTCCAGGTCGCCCGCCGGCGCCCACCGCCGCTCTGCATCGTGGTCCGCGTACGGCGCCCGGAGCCCGAGCCCGCTCCGGGCGATCGGCCCGATGCCTCGCCAGGTCCGGGGCACGATCTCGAAGACCTCCCGGAGCATGCGCTGCGCGGCCTCGTTGCCGGCTTCGCGCACCGAGCGGGCATACTGGTTCTCCACGTCGGCGCGGCCCTCCTCGAGCTGCCGGACGCACATGAAAATGCCCTGGAGGATGTCCAACGGCTCGAAGCCCGTGACCACGATGGGGACGCGGTGCTCGGCGGCGAGCGGACGGTAGGCGTCGATGCCCATCACCGTGCACACGTGGCCCGCGGCGAGGAACCCGTCGACGCGCCGATCCGGCGCCCGGAGGATCACCTCCATCGCGGGCGGGACGAGCACGTGCGACACGAGGAGGGAGAAGTTCCGGATGCCGCGGCGCCGCGCCTCGAACACCGCCATGGCGTTCGCGGGTGCCGTGGTCTCGAAGCCGACCGCGAAGAAGACGACCTCGCGATCCGGCAGGCGCTCGGCGAGCGCGAGCGCGTCGAGCGGCGAGTAGACGACGCGCACGTCACCGCCCCTCGACTTGACCGCGAACAGGTCGTCGCTGGAGCCGGGGACGCGCAGCATGTCGCCGAACGAGCAGAACGTGACCTCGCGGCGCGAGGCGATCTCGAGCGCGCGATCGATGAGCTCGACCGGCGTGACGCACACCGGGCAGCCAGGGCCGTGCAGGAGCGAGATCTCCGGAGGCAAGAGCTCGTCCAGGCCGAAGCGGACGATGGCGTGCGTCTGACCGCCGCAGACCTCCATGATCGACCAGGGACGAGAGACCACCCGCCGGATCGCCTCCACGTACGGCCCGACGCGCCGCGCGTCGCGGTACTCGTCGATGAACCTCATCGCGGCTCCTCCCCCTCGCGCGCCGCGCCGAGCTCGTCGAGGTAGGAGAGCGTCCGTCGCGCCGACGCCTCGTCGATGCGGCTGATCGCGAAGCCCGCGTGCACGATCACGTAATCGCCGGCCTCCGCCTCGGGCACGTAAGCGAGGCAGATCTCCTTGACGATCCCGCCGAAGGCGACGCGGCCGAGCCGGAGGTCGCCCCCCATGACGCCGAGGATCTTGCCGGGGACGCCGAGGCACATCGTCACATCTCCACCACGTCCGATTCCACGTCCGATTCCACGTCCGATTCCGCGTCTGTGCCGCGCCGCGCGGCCACGAGGACCTGGCCGAGCGACAGGCCGCCGTCGCCCGGCGGGTAGAGCCTCGGCGTGAAGACCTCGACACCCCGCGCCGTGAGGCGCTCGCGGATCGACGCGGCGAGGAGCGCGTTCTGGAAGCACCCGCCCGCGAGCACGACGCGCCCGAGGCCGCTCGCGGCGGCGAGCGCCTCGGCGACGTCCGCGAGCGCCGCGTGAAAGCGGGCCGCGATGACGCCCGGCGACACACCGTCACGCCGATCGCCAAGCACCGCGTCGAGCAGCGGTCCGAAGTCGATCACCGCCGGCATCCCCGCCGCGCTTGCGCGCAGCGGCAGCGGATAGCCCGCCCGCTCGCCGGCCGCCTCGGCCAGGCACTCCAGCTCCATGGCGGCCTGCCCCTCGAAGCTCGCCGCCCCGCGCAGGCCCGCGAGCGCCGCCACCCCGTCGAACAGGCGCCCCACGCTCGTCGTGCGCGGCGAGCCCGTCCCGCGCGCGAGCATGGAGAACAGCGGGCCGAGCTCGGCGTCGCGGAACCAGGCGCGGGCGTGGTCGCGGGCGCCCTCGCCGAGGAGCTCCCAGAGCAGCCCGAGCGCGGAGCGGCGCGGCTCCCTCATGGCGCGCTCGCCGCCCGGCAGCGGGAAGGAGCGGAGGTGCGCCGCGCGGCGGAAAGACGCCCCGTCCACGACCAGCGCCTCGCCGCCCCAGAGGGCGCCGTCGAGCCCGTAGCCGGCTCCGTCCCACGCGAGGCCGAGGACAGGTCCGTCGAGGCCGTGCTCGGCCACGCAGGCGGCGACGTGCGCGTGGTGGTGCTGCACCCGGACGAGCGGCGCGCGGAAGGCCGCCGCGAGCTGCTCGGCGATGCGGCTTCCCGCGTAGTCGGGGTGGAGATCGCAGGCGATGCGCTCCGGCCGCACCCGGAACAGGCGCGTGAGGTCGAGGGCCGTGCGCTCGATGAGCGCGGCGCCCTCCGCGGTGTGCGCGTCGCCGAGGTGCTGGCTGACGACCACCTGGCCGTCGAAGAAGAGCGCCGTCGTGCTCTTCAGGTGGCCGCCGAGGGCGAGGATCGGCGGGGCGTCGATCCGCAGAGGCAGAGGCAGCGGGGTGAAGCCGCGCGCGCGGCGGAGGAGCTCGACGCCAGCATGCCCGACGCGGGCCACGGAGTCGTCGAGGGGGCGCACGATCGGCCGGTCGTGCACGAGGAACAGGTCGGCGATGCCGCCCAGGCGCTCCAGCGCGTCCGATGCGTCGGTGCAGATAGGCTCGTCCGAGAGGTTGCCGCTCGTGCAGACCACGGGGCGACCGACGAGCTCCAGCACCAGCCGGTGGAGCGGGGTGTAGGGGAGCAGCGCGCCCAGGCGCGGCGTGCCCGGCGCGACCGCGTCGGCGATGGCGACCCGCGCGGCGGCGGGCGAGAGCCGCCGCAGCAGCACGATCGGCGCCTCGGGACCGCGCAGCGCGTCCGCTTCGGCGGCAGACACGCGGCAGGCGCCGCGCACGGCGTCGAGCGAGCCGAACATCACCGCGAACGGCTTGGCGTCACGGCGCTTCCGCCGGCGCAGGAGCGCGACCGCGTCCGGCGACGTCGCGTCGACCAGCAGATGGAACCCACCGAGCCCCTTCACGGCGACCACCTTCCCCGCCAGCACCGCGGCCGCGGCCTCGCGGAGCGCGCCGTCTGGCGACCCGGAGCTCCGAATGCCGGGATCCATCGGGTCTCTGGCTGCGGCGACGAGCTGGACGCGCGGGCCGCATGCGGGGCAGGCGATGGGCTCCGCGTGGAAGCGCCGGTCCGAGGGGTCCGCGTACTCCGCGGCGCACGCGGGGCACATCGGGAAGCGATCCATCGTGGTCCTGGCCCGGTCGTACGGGAGGCCCGAGAGGATCGTGTAGCGGGGACCGCACCGCGCGCAGCTCGTGAAGGGGTAGCGGCGGCGGCGGCCGGTCTCGCTGTCCACCTCGCGGGCGCACTCCTCGCAGACGGCGAGATCCGCGGGCACCGACGGGCGCGCACCGTTCCCGGCCTCGCTGCCGAGGATCTGGAACGGGCCGGCGTCCTGTTCGGCCCGCCGCTCGATCTCGATGCGCTCGACGCGCGCGGGCGCGCTGGGCTCACGGGTCAGGCCTGCGACGAAGGCGTGCAGGCTGCGCTCCGGCCCCTGCACCTCGATCTCGACCCCGCCGGGGCGGTTCCGCACCCAGCCGCCCAGGCCGAGCGCGGACGCTCGCCGGTACACGAACGGCCGGAAGCCCACCCCCTGGACGATGCCGTACACACGGAGCGCGAGGCGCGGCACGGCTACTCCACCTCCATGGCATCCAGGCCGAGCCCCAGGCGCCCGAGGAGCGTCGCCTGGTCGCCGCCGCAGCGCGGGCAAAGCACCACGTGATGGTCGGGCGCGTACGTGGCGCCGCAGGAGAGGCAGCGCGCCTCGACGCGGTGGAGCCGCAGATCGAGGCGCGCCCCCTCGGCCGGCGTGCCGCGCGCGTGCGCCGCGAAGTGGAGCGAGAGGCTCTCCGGCGAGAGCGCCTCGGCCTCGGCCACCCAGCCGCGCACCGAGACGACCCGCGTCGCCCCCTCGGCCGCGGCGCGGTCCAGGGCGGCGGAGAGCAGCTGTCGAGCGATGGACGACTCGTGCACGGGCTCACCCTCCGAGGAACGACAGGACGCGGGCGACAGCCCGGGGGACCGCCGCGGCCACGTCGGGCGACAGGCCGGGCTCGTCCAACGCTCGGGGCTCCGGGTCGCCCGACGGCGCCCTGCGCCCCGAACCTCGCTGACAAGGCTTGCCGATGCTCACGCCGACGATGCGGATGTCGGGTGAGAGCCGATCCGGCGCCGTGATGCGAGCGAGCTCGATGGCCTGCCCGACGCCCAGGCCGTGCGTCGAGACCGGGACAGGCGCACCGGCGGCGAGGTCCGAGGGCGAGAGATCGAGCACCTCACCGGGCGGCGACGCGAGCACGGCGTCGACGACCACGACCGTCGCGGGCGTCTGGAGAAGCGAGACGAGCGCGGTCGCGTCCCTCGCCTCGACGACCTCCGCGCCGCCCGGCAGACCCCGGCGGCGCAGCGCCTCGAGCACGGCGAGCCCGGCAGCGTCGTTTCCGGCTGCGCGTTGCCCGAGGCCGATGATCCGCGTGGTCATCGGGGCGCCTCCTCGACGCGCAGGGTGAGGAAGTGCGTCGCGCAGGAGATGCAGGGGTCGTGGTTGCGCACGGCCTGCTCGGCGCGCGCGGTCGCCTCGCGGACCGGCAGCGACGCCAAGGACGGCGACAGCGCGCAGAGGTCCTCCTCGATCGAGAGCTGGTTCTGCGACGTGGGCGGGACGATCTTGGCGTCCAGGATCGTCCCCTCGGCGTCGAGCGTGTAGCGGTGGTACAGGAAGCCGCGCGGCGCCTCGGAGCCGCCGTAGCCCGTGCCCGCGCGGAGCGCGCGAGGCGCGACGAACGGCGCCGGCGGGAGCGCGTACGCCTCGATGATCCGGATCGACTCCTCGAACGCCTGAAGGATCTCCACGAGGCGCACAAGCAGGCTCCGCAACGGGTTGCGGCACGGGATGGCGAGGCCGGCGGCGCGCGCCGCGTCCTGGACCTCGGGGAGCAGGCGATCGAAGCTCAGGTTGAAGCGCGCGAGCGGGCCGCACAGGTAACTGCCGCTGCCGTGTTCGGACGCTCGGGGCTCCGGGTCGCCTGCCGGCGCCCTGCGCCCCGAACCCCGGATCCTCGATCTCAGCGCGGTCGACCAGGAGACGTGCTCCTCGACGAAATGGACGTCGTAGTCGCGCACCTCGATATCGAGCCCGCCCGAGGAGACGAGGCGCCCCTCGGCGATCGCGTACACGTCGTCGCTGCGGAGCGCGACGAACTCGTAGGGCCGCTCGAGTTCCGGGCACGGCAGCGTCGCCATCCAGGAGAGGCACGCGCGCGTGCGCTCGCTCCCGGCGCGCAGCTCGGGGAGCAGGCCCTCGAGGTCCGCGCGGGACGGCGCGCTGTAGAAGCCGCCGACGCGGGTGTTGACCGGGTGGATCTCGCGGCCACCGAGGAGCGCGACGACGGCGTTCCCCGCCTTCTTGATGGCGAGCCCCTTCGCGACCCAGTCGCGGTGGTCGCGCGCCATGGCGACGGCGTCCGGGTAGCCGAGGAAGTCGGGCGCGTGCAGCAGGAAGACGTGCAGGGCGTGGCTCTCGATCCACTCGCCGCAGTAGAGGAGGCGCCTCAGCGCGCGGAGCTCCGGGCCGAGCTCGATGCCGAGCGCGTCCTCCATCGCGCGGCACGCGCTCGTGATGTACGCGACCGGGCAGATGCCGCAGATGCGGGACGTGATGTCGGGCGCCTCCGCGAAGCCCCGGCCGCGGAGGAACGCCTCGAAGAACCGCGGGGGCTCGAAGATCGACAGGCGCGCCTCCTTCGCTCGCCCGTCCTCGATCACGAGCGTCAGCGAGCCCTCGCCCTCGACGCGGGCCAGGTAGTCGACCGCGATGGTGCGGGGTTCGGGGCGCAGGGCGCCGTCAGGCGACCCGGAGCTCCGAGCGTTGTCCCGACTCTCAGCGCTCATGCCGCTCGCTCTCCGCGCGGAACGCCGGGGCGTTCGCGTTGAAGGTGCGGTGGAGCCGCACGAGGTCGCGCTCCGGCACGCCCGCCGCCCGGAACGCGCGCGAGAGCGACTCCATGTTCGGCGCCTCCATGGGCCCGAAGCAGCCATAGCAGCCGCGCTGGTAGGTCGGGCAGAGCGCGCCGCAGCCCGCGTGCGTCACCGGGCCGAGGCACGGCGTCCCGGTCACCATCACGCACACGTTGCCGCGGCTCTTGCACTCGACGCAGACGCTGTGGCTCGCGACATTGGGCCGGCGCCCGTGGAGAAAGGCGCTGATCACCTCCAGGAGCTGGCGCTTGTTCACCGGGCAGCCGCGCAGCTCGAAGTCGACGGGGACGTGGTCGGCTATCGCCGTGGAGGTGGCGAGGGTCTCGATGTACGCGGGCGAGGCGTACACGACCGACAGAAACTCACGTACATTCGCGAAGTTGCGCAGCGCCTGGATGCCCCCGGCCGTGGCGCAGGCGCCGATCGTGACGAGCGCCTTCGACCGCCGCCGGACCTCGCGGATCCGCTCGGCGTCGGCGGGCGTCGTGATCGACCCCTCGACCAGCGACAGGTCGAACGGCCCCGCGCGCTCGAGGCTCGTGGCCTCCTTGAAGTAGGCGATGTCGATCGCGGCGGCGAGCGCCAGGAGCTCGTCCTCGAGGTCGAGGACGCTGAGCTGACAGCCGTCGCACGAGGCGAACTTCCACACGGCGAGCTTCGGCTTCGCGCGGCGCGCCATGGCGCTCACAGGTCCCGGACCGCGAGCAGCGGCCCCACGCGGTCGTAGCGGAGCACGGGGCCGTCCTTGCAGACGAAGCTCGGCCCGAGCTGGCAGCGGCCGCAGATCCCCACCGCGCACTTCATGTTCCGCTCCAGCGAGGCGTGGACGCGCTCGCGGGGGACGCCGCGGCGCTCGAGCTCGCGCGCCGTGAAGCGCATCATCACCTCCGGCCCGCAGACGAACGCGATCGCGCGGCCCGGCTCGAAGTCGGCGAGGCGCAGGAGGGCCGGCACGACCCCGACGTGCCCGCGCCACCCGGGGCCTGCGCGGTCCACGGTCACGAGCACCTGCAGGTCGGCGCGACGGCTCCAGCGATCGAGCTCCCTGCGGTAGAGCAGGTCCTCGGGCCCGCGGGCGCCGTAGAGCAGCGCGACGCGGCCATAGGCGGCCCGGTGCCGGAGGATGTGGCAGAGCGCCGGCCGCAGCGGCGCCATCCCGAGCCCGCCGGCGAGGAGCAGCACGTCCGCGCCGCGCGCCTCGTCGACGGGCCACGGATTGCCGAACGGGCCGCGCAGCCCGAGCGCCATGCCCGAGCGGAGGCGCCCGAGCGCGCGCGTGACCGGGCCGACCTCGCGGATCGTGTGCAGGAGCCGATCGGGCCGCGCGGGATCCCCGCTGATCGAGATCGCGACCTCGCCGACCCCGAACGCGTAGAGCATGTTGAACTGGCCGGGCGCGAAGGCGAGGCCGCCCGGGCGGCCCGGCAGGTCGATCGTCGCCGTGAACGTCGCCGCTGTCTCGCGGTGGACGCGCCGCACGCGCGCCGGCTCCGGCGCCCAGGGGCTTGGCATCGCGGCGTCCGGCGCGAAGGGCAGCGGGGCGTCCCGCGGCACGAAGGTCATGGCTCGGCCCTGTAGACGTCGAGCCGCTGCAGCCGCACGCGCTCCAGCCGCGCGTAGAGCTGCCGCAGGAGGCGCAGGGACACGGCGTACCCGAGCGCGGGATCGGCGTCCGAGCACGCCCGCAGGTGCCCGGCGTCGAGCCCGATCGAGCGGACCGGCGTGACCGCGCGCGCGTCGAGCACCCATCGCCGCGGCGGGAAGAGCCAGTGCAGGCCCAGGATGTCCCCGCCCGCCAGGCTCTCGACCTGCACCGGGTCGCGACCGGGGCGGTGGATCTCGAGCGTCACGCGCCCCTGCGCGAGCAGGTAGAGCGCATCCGCCTCGCCTCCCTCCCGGAGGAGGAACGCCCCCTCCGGGAAGCTCCGCGCAAACGCGCCCTCGGCCAGGCGCGCGAGGTGCGCGGCCGGGAGCCCGTCCAGGAACGGGTGGGCTCCGAGAAGGGGCAGGAGCTCCTCCGCCTTCATCGGCGCCTACCCCTTCCCGGCGACGGCGCCGTCTCCGGCCCGGATGGCGGCCGCCTCTTCGGTGATGTCGATCCCGACGGGGCACCACGTGATGCACCGGCCGCAGCCGACGCAGCCGGACGTGCCGAACTGATCGATCCACGTGGCCAGCTTGTGCGTGAGCCATTGCCTGTAGCGGGCCCGGAGCGAGGCGCGGACGCTGCCGCCGTGCAGGTACGAGTGGTCGAGCGAGAAGCACGAGTCCCAGCGCCGGAAGCGCTCGGCCACGGCGGAGGGACCCGCGGACGCGGAGTCCCGACCCATGTGGACGGAGGGACCCGCGGACGCGGAGTCCCGACCCATGTGGACGGAGGGACCCGCGGACGCGGAGTCCCGACCCATGTGGACGGAGGGACCCGCGGACGCGGAGTCCCGACCCGTGTTGACGACGTCCTGACCCGCGTCGACCGGGAGGTCCGTCGCGTCCTCGATCGTGCTGCAGAAGCACGTCGGGCACGCGAGCGTGCAGTTCGTGCATCCGAGGCAGCGCTCGGCCACGTCATCCCAGCGGGGGTGCTCGAGGTTTCGATAGAAGAGCTCCTTGATGCCGTCTGTATCGAGCTTCCTGCCCATCTGGGTCGCCGTGCACCGCGAGACCTCGAAGGCTGCGCGGGCGTCGTCCTCGCCCGCTCTGGAAGCGCCGGCGCGAGCGAGCAGGGAAGCGCCGGCGTCGCTGCCCACCTCGACGAAGAAACGGTGGCCATCGTCGAGGAGCTCGGTCAGCGCGAGGTCGAAGCCACGCTCGGTGCGCGGCCCGGTACGCATCGACACGCAGAAGCACGTCCCGCCGGCCTGTCCGCACTGCACCGCGATGACGAAGAGGCTCCCGCGGCGCGCCACATAGTCGGGATCCGGATGCGGGCTGTCGATGAAGACGCGGTCCTGCACGTCGATCGCGGCGAGATCACACGCCCGCGCGCCGAGGACGGCGAGGCGCGGAGGGGCCTCGGCCTCGTCGGTCCGCGAGATGGATCCGCCTCGCCGCCTGAGCTGCACCAGGCGAAGCCGGGGGACGAACAGGAGGTGCTTGAGCGACCGCGGCCCGACCGCGTAGCCGAACAGCGCCTCGTCCGCGCGCCTGGCGAGCCGGTAGCGGCCGGCCTCCTGCTGCTCGGTCCAGCCGGCGGGGAGCTCCTCCGCGCCCTGGATTTCGTCGTACACGATGGCCCCGCCGCGGAGCGTGGGACCGATGAGCCGGTACCCGTCCTCGCGCAGTCCCTGGAGGAGCGCGGCGATCCCCGGCCGGCCGAGGACGGCGCGATCGCCAGGATGAAAGCCGGTCTCTGCGCCGCTCATGCGGGGCCGGTGGGCACGGTCCGTGCCGCTGGGTTCGAGCAGCAGACGACCAACACGGGCATGGCGGCGGGTCCGCTTGTTGCTCCGACGCACGCACGGGCGATCGAGCGTCCGCCGGCGCAGTAGCGCCGAGCGGAGGCATCCAGAGCTCGATGAGGAGACACGGTGACCGCGCACGTCCTCTGGTTCGATTCATTGTCTCGCGCGGATGTCGCCTCCGCCGGCGGAAAAGGCAGCAACCTCGGGGAGCTCGCGCGCGCCGGCCTGCCCGTGCCTCCGGGCTTCGTCATCACCGCGGACGCGTACCTCGCGGCGATGGATGCCGCGGGCGTGCGAAAGCAGCTCGTCGCGCTCTTCACCGAGGCCGATCCGAGCGACCCGGCCGCGCTGCGCGCGACCTGCGCCGCGCTGCAGCGCCTCGTCCGGGCCGCGCCGCTCCCGGCAGAGATGCAGGCGGAGATCGTCGATGCCTACCGGAGGCTGGGGCTCGACACTCTCGTGGCCGTCCGGTCGTCCGCCACCTCGGAGGACTCGGCATCGACCTCGTTCGCCGGCATGCACGAGACGTACACCGACGTGACCGGCGAGCAAGCGTTGCTGGATCGCGTGCGCGACTGCTGGGCCTCCGCCTTCGGCGAGCGCGTGGTCAGCTATCGGAAATCCCAGCGCTTGACGGAGGAGCCCGCCCTGGCGGTCGTCGTGCAGCGCATGGTGAGCTCCGAGCGCTCCGGCGTCATCTTCACCGCGGATCCCGCCACGAAGGACACGTCACGCCTCGTCATCGAGGCGGCGTTCGGGCTCGGCGAGGTCGTGGTGGGCGGGCAGGTCGAGCCGGACACGTACACGGTCGCGAAGCGCGGGCCGCGGCTGCTGGAGGCGCGCGTCGGCCACAAGGCGTTCAAGCTGGTGCGCGCGCCGGACGGCGGAGAGCAGCGCGTGGATCTGTCGGAGGACGAGGGCGCGCGGCGCGTGCTCAACGACGACGAGGTGCTCGAGCTCGCGCGCCTCGCGCTGCAGGTCGAAGGGCATTACGACGCTCCCCAAGATATCGAGTGGGCTGTCGAGGGCGGGGCGACGTACCTGGTGCAAACCCGCCCGATCACCACGCTGGGCGCGCCGCACCCCGCCCCCGGAGAGGTCCTCGTCTCGGGGCTCGGCGCGTCTCCGGGCACGGCCTCCGGGACGGTGCGCGTGCTCCGCTCGCCGGAGGAGGGGCACCGGCTGGAGGCCGGCGAGGTCCTCGTGGCGCCCATGACGTCGCCCGACTGGGTGCCCGCCATCCGGCGCGCGGCGGCCCTCGTCACGGACAGCGGCGGGATGACCTGCCACGCCGCGATCGTCAGCCGCGAGCTCCGCATCCCCTGTGTCGTGGGCACGCGCGCCGCCACGCGGACCCTGCGGGACGGCGAGACCGTCACCGTCGACGGCGCGCACGGCAAGGTCCTCGAAGGAGCCCGGGCCGCCGCGGAGGCGCCCGGGGCCGCTCCGGACGGGGCGCCCGCGGGTGCGGGAGCCGGGCCCGCCGCGAAGGCCGAGGCGCCGGCCGAGCGCGCGCCGGCCGCCGCCGGCTCGCGCGCGGCTTCGCCGGCGGTGCTCGGCACGCGGCTCTACGTGAACCTGGCGATCGCCGAGCGCGCCGAGGAGGTGGCCGCGTTGCCCGTGGACGGCGTGGGGCTGCTCCGGGCCGAGTTCATGCTGCTCGACGCGCTCGGCGGCGTGCATCCGAAGGCCCTGATCGCGTCCGGCGGCCGCGACGAGTTCCTCCAGAAGATGTCGGCCGCGCTGCTCCGCATCACCCGCGCCTTCCAGCCCCGTCCGGTCATCTACCGGACGTACGATTTCCGCACCAACGAGTTCCGCGGGCTCAAGGGAGGTGAGCAATTCGAGCCCGCCGAGGACAACCCCATGATCGGATACCGCGGCTGCTACAGGTACGTCCGCGAGCCGGAGCTGTTCGCGCTCGAGCTCGAGGTGCTCGCCCGCGTCCGCGAGGAGACGCCGAACCTGCATGTCATGATCCCGTTCGTCCGCACGCGCTGGGAGCTCGCGGCCTGCCTGGAGCTCATCGACCGGAGCCCGCTCGGCCGCCAGCGCGGGCTGCACCGCTGGGTCATGGCCGAGGTGCCTTCCGTCGCGTTCTGGATCCCGGAGTATGCGCGCATGGGCATCGACGGCGTCTCGATCGGCTCGAACGATCTGACCCAGCTCATGCTCGGGGTGGACCGCGACTCCGCGGTGTGCGCCGAGCTGTTCGACGAGTCCGACGCGGCGGTGCTCGACGCCGTCGGGCGGATCATCCAGGCGTGCAGGGCGGCAGGGATCACTTCGTCGCTCTGCGGCCAGGCGCCGTCGAACCGCCCCGAGTTCGCCGAGCACCTCGTGCGGCTCGGCATCACCTCGATCTCGGTGAACCCGGACGCCGAGCCGGCGGCGCGCCAGGTCATCGCGGCGGCCGAGCGGCGGCTCTTGCTCGACGCGGCGCGGCGGCCGTGACGGCGGCGACGGGCCCTGCTGGCTACTTACCCGCTCGACACCGCGCCTTCTCCGCGGCGCGCAGGGCCTCGCGCTGCGCCTCAGTCAGCTGCGGGAACGAATAGGTGAGCCAGCACAGCGCGGCGATGGCGGTGCCGTGCTTGTTCTGTACCTGGCGCGAGGCGATCGCCGGCTCGTCGAACTCGAGGTCGACCTGCGCGGCGCCATAGCGGCGCAGCGCTATTCCCTCCAGCTCGCGACGGAGCGTGCTCGCGGCCGTGGCGGCGTCGTCGTGCCCCTCGTACTCGGCGGCGAACCCGCCGAGACAGGCGCCGGTCGACCGATCGCGGACGCGGACGCGGCCCAGCCCCGCCGTGACGGTCTCGCCGGCCCTCCCGTTCACGGAGGCCAGGATCACCTCCATCACCGCGCCGTGCCGGAAATGGGGCTTTGCGACCTCGATGGGGATCTCGTACGCCTCCGGCGGGATCACGGAGCTGCAGACGACGATGTTGAAGTTCTCGATCCCGCCCATCGCCAGGGCGAGATCGAACGACCCTGTATGCCATGGATCGAGCCCACCACCGTAGTCGGTGTCTCCGTATCCCGACGTGACGAAGTAGGCCAGGGGCACGCGGGTGAGGTAATTCGGTTCTCGTTGCATCGGGGCTCGCCTCCGGGACATCCGGGGTCCGCGCGGCGCGTCTCGGCGCTTGCGCCCGAGATCCGTGATCCTCGCGCGCTCGCCCGGCCTCGCGCACCCGGCAGCATGAGATGCCGGCGCCGCCCCGGCGTCTCCGCCGCTGTGCGAGGACCACGGTGACGGACTCGCGCCGTCCGCGCTGTCTGGCGCATCGATAGGATCGCTGGCTGTCGCGTGCGGGAGCGGTGAAGATGGCGCGGGTCCCCTCACCGCAGGAGCGCCTCATGACCACACCGGAATCCGGCTTTGCGCGCCGCGACACGCTGGGGCCGGAGACCGCCGTATGGTCGCCGTACGGATCCATCGCGCCGCTCGTCATCAGGATGTCCGTCGATATCGACAATAGCCAAAATTCCGCCGGGACAGGCCGGATCACCGTGAGGGAGCAGAGCTACCGCCTCACGTGGCGGAGGTGTTCCCGCTGACCGGGAGCGGCGCTTCTCCCCGATGCTGAGTCGGCCGGGCAGCGCGCCAGCGTGGCTCGCCGCAGCGCATCGACGAGCACCATGACGGCGGCGCCGCCGAGCAGCCACAGGAGCCACGCCGATCCCACCGGGACCATCGCGAAGAGCCGGTTCAGCCCAGGCACATAGAGCAGCGCTATCGTCAACGCGACCTCGATCGCGAGCCCCGCGGCCACCCACGGGTTCGACCAGAAGGCGAGCCGCTTCCGGAGAGGCCCGTCGCGCTGCGCGAACAGACACCCTATCTGACCGGCGACGATCCCCACGAAGGTCATCGTCGCCGCCTCACGCTCCAGCCCGCGAAGCGGATCGAGCGAGTCGAACGGCCTCCAGCCGTGCGCCCAGTAGAAGCCGAAATATGCCAGAACGCCGAGCAGCGCCTCGACGGCCCCGTAAAGGAAGAAAGTCCGCAGCGCGAGCGCCCGGGTGAGGATCGGCTTGCGGGGCGGCTCCGGAGGGACGTGGAGCGTCGCGGGCGACGCCGGCTCCACGCCGAGCGCCAGCGCAGGGAGCACGTCGGTCCCGAGATCGATCGCGAGCACCTGCACGATCGCCAGCGGGAGAGGGATCGGAAGGAAGATGTAGAGTAGGAACGGGACGAGCTCCGCGACGTTGCTCGTGAACACATAACTCACGAAGCGGCGGATATTCTGCTTGATGGCCCGGCCTTCCTCGATGGCCGCCACGATCGTGGCGAAGTTGTCGTCGGACAGGATGATGTCCGCCGCCTGCTTGGCCACCTCCGTGCCGCGCAGGCCCATGGCCACGCCGACGTCGGCGGCGCGGAGCGCGGGGGCGTCGTTCACGCCGTCGCCGGTCGCCACGACCACCTCGCCGGACCGCCGCAGCACCTGCACGACCCGCAGCTTCTGCTCCGGCGTCGTGCGCGCGAGGCTCGCGCCGGCCTGGAGCAGCTCGAGCAACGCCCGGTCGTCCATCGCGTCGATCTCGGGCCCCTCGACCATGCGGTCCGCCGCATCCAGCCCGATGGCGGCGGCCACGGCGCGCGCCGTTGCGGGGTGATCGCCCGTCAGGATCACGACCCGCACGCCCGCGCGCCGGCACGCGGCGATCGCCGCGGGGACCTCCGGCCGCGTCGGGTCGTGCAGGCAGGCGAGGCCCAGGCACGTGAGCGGGCCGCCGGCCTCCCTCACGGCGAGCAGGAGGACGCGCTCGCCGCGCTCGGCCGCGCCCACCACCGCCTCGTCGAGGCCCGCGGGCGCCGGCGCGCCGCTCAGCGCGACGACCGCCTCGGGCGCCCCCTTCACGAAGTCCCGCGTGGCGCCGCCTTCCGCGCACGTCACGGCCATGTAGCGCCGGCGCGCGTCGAACGCGGTATCGGCGATCCGCGGCCGCCGGGCGCGCGCCTCGGCCAGGTCCACTCCGCCGGCCGCGGCCCAGCGCGCGAGGGCCACGTCGACCGGATCGCCCTCGTAATCGCCGCCCGCCGGCGCCGGGCGCGCGTTGTTGCACAGCGCGGCCGCGAGCCGCGCCGCCTGTTCCGCGTCCGGGGGCGCGCCGCGCGCGGGGATGAAGCCGCGCACCGAGAGCGCGTTCTGCGTGAGGGTTCCCGTCTTGTCCGTGCAGATGGTCGTCACGGACCCGACCACCTCGACCGCGGAGAGGCGCCGCACCGGAGCCCCGCGCGCCGCCATGCGCTGCGCGCCGATCGCGAGCGACACGCTGAGCGTCGGGAGCAGCCCCTCGGGGACGAGCGCCACGATCACGCCGATCGCGAACGTGAGCGCGCCGAGCGGGCCGACGCGATGGAACGCCTGCGCCAGCACCAGCGTGGCCGCGCCGGCGATCACCGCGATGGCCGCGGTGACGTGCGAGAGCTGCGCGACCTGGCGCTCGAGCAGCGAGCCCTCGCGCCCGCCCTGCTCGAGGAGCCTGGCGATCTTGCCCGCCGCGCTCTCCGCGCCTGTCGCGAACACGAGCGCCTCGCCCGCGCCGGTCACCACGGACGCGCCGCTCGGGAGCAGGCTCGGGAGCGCGAGCTCCCCCGCACGGCCCGGCGAGTCAATCGTCGCGGCGTCGCGATCGACCGGCACCGTCTCCCCCGTGAGCATCGAGAGGTCGATCGAGAGGCTGTCTGCGCCGAGCAAGATGCAGTCGGCCGGCACGATCTCACCTGCCGCGAGCCGGACCACGTCGCCCGGGACGAGCTCGCGCGCCGGCATTCGCTGCTCGATGCCCGCCCGGACGACGCGGGCGCGCACCGCCACACGGCGCATCAGGCTGCTCACGACCTGCTCGGCGCGGTGCTCCTGGATGAACGCGAACGCGCCGTTGAGCACGACGACAGCGACGATGGCGAACCCCAGCTCCGGGGCGCCCGCGGCGAAGGCCAGCCCAGCGCCGAGCCAGAGCAGCAACGCGAGCGTATGGGTGAGCTGCGCGAGCAGCGCCCGGAGCGGACGTGAACGCCGGGGCGGCGCGAGCTCGTTGTCGCCGTGAGCGAGCCGCCTCCTCGCCGCTTCGGCCTCGGTCAGCCCATCCGGAGCGGACCGCAATGCCTGGATTCGCCCCTCGACCGGGAGCGCGGCGAGCTCCAAAGGACGGATGCGTGGCTGAGCGCAGGTGCCGTGGGACGGCCTTGCCTGTCCGACCGCGGCGACGGGAGGAGACGAACGGCTCACCTCCGCGGGCCTCGGCCGAGCCCCCTTGCCACGCGGTAGCGCGGGGACTCAGGGATCAGCGTCACGGGCGCGCCGTCATCGCGCTGTGCTTGCGGCTGTAGCCGAAGTAGATCGCGAACCCGAGGAGGAGCCAGGCGGCGAGGCGCAGCCAGTTCTCGGTGGGCAGCGAGAACATGAGGAGGAGGCAGATCACGATCCCGAGGATCGGCGTGAGCGGGTAGAGCGGCACCCGGAACGGGCGCGGCGCGTCCGGCGCCGTCCGGCGCATGATCAGGACCGCCGCGCAGACGAACACGAACGCAAGGAGCGTCCCGATGTTGACGAGCTCCGCGAGGATCCGCAGCGGGAGGAGCGCCGAGAGGGTGGCGACCACGAACCCGGTGAGCAAGGTGGACTTCCACGGTGTCTTGAAGACCGGGTGCACCGATCCGAAGAAGCGCCTGGGCAGGAGCCCGTCACGGGCCATGGCGAGCAGCACGCGCGGCTGGCTGAGCATGAGCACGAGCAACACGGAGGTGATCCCGGCGACCGCCCCGAAGGAGATGATGAACTGCGCCCACGGGAGGCCGACGCGCGCGAAGGCATCGGAGACCGGCGCGTCGATGCTCAGCTCGGTGTAGGGCACCATGCCCGTCAGGATCGCCGCGACGGAGACGTAGAGGAGCGTGCAGATCACGAGCGAGGCCACGATGCCCATGGGCAGATCGCGCTGCGGGTGCTTCGCCTCCTCGGCGTGGGTCGACACCGAATCGAACCCGATGTAGGCGAAGAAGATGGTCGCCGCGCCGGCGAGCATCCCGAGCGGCTCTCCCCCTTTACCGGTCTCACCGAAGACCGTGTGACCGAAGAAGCTGAGCCCCGCGAGCCCGAACGGCGCGAACGGCCGCCAGTTGTCCGGGTCGACGTGGAACGCGCCCACCGCGATCACGAAGAGCACGACCGCGAGCTTGAGCGCGACCATCACGGCGTTGAGCGTCGCGCTCTCGCGGATGCCCTTGAGCAGGATCACCGTGACCGCGATCGTCACGAGAGCGGCGGGCAGATCGATGATCGCCCCCGTGGACACGAGCTCGCCGAGCGCCGGTTTGTAGTCGAACGGCGCGCTCCTGAGCTCTCTCGGCAGCTCTACCCCGAAGATCCCGATGAAGTCCTGGAAATAATGGGACCACCCGTGCGCCACGGTGGCGGCGCCGACGGCGTACTCGAGGACGAGATCCCACCCGATGATCCACGCCGGCAGCTCGCCGAGCGTCGCGTACGCGTACGCGTAGGCCGAGCCCGCGACCGGCACCATCGCCGCGAACTCCGCGTAACAGAGGGCCGCGAACACGCAGGCCATCCCCGCGACCACGAAGGAGAGCATCAGGGAAGGACCTGCCTTGTCGTGCGCGGCCTGGCCGGTGAGCACGAAGATACCTGTCCCGATGATGGCGCCGATCCCGAGGCTCGTGAGCTGAAGCGGCCCGAGGACCCGCCGGAGGCGGTGCTCCCCCTGCAGCTCTTCTCTCATGACCGACAGCGGTTTGCGGACGAGCAGCCGGCTCCCCATGGCCTTCGGTCTGATGGCTCTGCGGCCCGACCCCCGGCACGTCAAGCCGGAGACCCGTCGAGCCAGGAGCGGCCCCCGCGCCGCCGGACGAGCCGAGCCTGCCACGCCGAGCGCCCCCGCGTCCGGAGACGGCCCCGTGCGAACCTCCCGGCCGCCAGGCGGGTCAAGGAGAAGAGCCCTGCCCTGAGGAACGTGGTGACCTTGTTCCCGGACGAAGGGGAGAAATACCTGAGCGAGCGATGGTCCTCGCGATGAGCCGCGGCGCTCTCGTTCTGCGATCCCGCGGCCGCGCGTGGAAGGCCTCGCTCCTCGTCGCGCCCCTCAGGTCGGTTGTCCCGGCTGGACGGGGCCGATGCGGTACGGCCGCATCATCTCGTTGTCTTCGTGCTCGAGGATGTGGCAGTGCCACACGTACTGGCCGGCGGTGGCGAACCGCGCCCGGATGCGCGTCACCTCGCCTGGATAGGCGATCACCGTGTCCTTGTAGCCCGTCTCCCACCGCTCCGGCGGACGTGGAGCGCCGACGGGCGACCGCAACTGCCCTTCCGGCGAGGCCTCGATGTCCAGGGCCTGCCGATTGACCACCTCGAACACGGTCTCGTGGATGTGGATGGGATGGGCGTCGGCCGTCAAGTTGTGGAGCTCCCAGACCTCCGTGTCGTCCACCCGCGGATTCTCGGTGACATCGGCCTCCCACGGCAGCAGCTCGACCTTACCTTTCACGCCCCTCCCGAGCAGCACCGCCACCGGCGCGTCCGGGAAGTCCTCCGACGTGACCTCGCTCAGGACGAGCGATCGCGTCACGTCCTCGCGCGGCAGGGGCGGAGCGGGCGGCAACAGCAGGCAGCGCGGCGGTGTGCTGTGATCGCATCCCGGCGTGCGCATCACGTCGAAAGCCATGATCTGTCCGGTCGAGTCCGGGTCCGCCCGGTCGAAATCGACGCCTGGTACGCCGCCGCCGAACGGCGCGTCCGGGCCGACGTTGGCGAGGATGTGGCGGCCCTTCGGGACACGGCCGAAGTCGACGATGAGATCCGCGCGCTCGGCCGGCGCCATGAGCAGCCTGTTGCCGTTGGTCGCGGTGAGGTTCACGGGTGAATCCAGAAAGCCGCCCTCGTTTCCAATCATCCAGACTTCTACACCCGGGATCTGATTGAAATCCAGGATCAAGAAGCGCGCCTGGCAGCCGTTGAGGAAGCGGAAGCGGTAGCGGCGCTGTTTGACCGCCAGGAACGGCCAGGTATTGCCGTTCACCATGATCATGTTGCCGAAGAACTCGGGATTCCAGATCGGCGGGACGTCGCTTTGCGGGATGAACGGACCCGTGATGCCGTCGAAGAAGGCCCGGGTGTCCGGGTAGAACAGCGACCCGTCCGAGTTGAACGAGCGGTCCTGGATCGCGATCGGGATCTCGCGATAGTGGATGTTGGGGGCGTCGCCCCGCGAAGGGGCCGGGCCGGGGAGCACGGCCGGCTTGTGGGTGCGCGCGTCCAGCACCACGTCGCCCTGGCCGCCGCGGACCAGGTAGAAGCCCGCCGGACCGGCGTACACGTTCGCGCGCGTCATCCCCAGGGTGTGATCGTGATACCATTGGGTGGAGGCCCGACCCGCGTTCGGATACTGGGCGATCGCGAATCCAGGCCCCCAGGTCACGCCGAACTTGGCGAGCGCCTTCGCCGCGAAGAAATCGTACCAGGTCCCCTTGGTCGCGTACCCCGCTGGGATGTTGGCGTCGGCGGGCAGATACCACGCCTCGGCGTAACCGTCGCTCTCGTCGCCGACGCTCACGGCGCCGTGTACGTGGGTGACGATGGGCACGGGGCCGGTGTAACGTCCCGGCGTCTCCTCGAACTCTGGGCGCATGTCGCGGCCCGCCTTGCCTCCCGGCGGATTCGCCCAGTGCAAGGTTTGGTCGACCGGCAAGAGATGAGGCAAGTAGTTGCCGCCGGCGTCCACCAGCTCGTTGATCCATTTGATCCGCACCGGTCGTTCGTGATCAGCCTCGATCGTGAGCGACGGCGCGTGGAAGATCTGGGGCCCGCCCTGGGCGACCTTCGGCCCGTATCCCCACACGGTCGTCGCCGGATGGGGAGGAGGCAGGATCTGCTGCGAGAACTGCCGCACGGCGATCTCGTAGTAGTCGATGAACCGGCCGCCGTGGAGCGTGATCTTGCCGGCTCGCGGCATCGCGGGCGGGACGAGCAGCGGCGTCACGTACTTGTCCACGACCAGCGGGTCGAGCGTGCCGCCGGGGATCGCCGCGCACGCCGCGCGAACGGAGCCGCCGACCCTGTCGAGGAGGAGGAGGGTCGTGCCCCCCGCCCCGATCTTGAAGAACTGACGTCGTGTGAACATCCCCCCACCCCCCGTGTCGAACACTGGCGCGCAAGCATAGAGGCTGTTCCCTCCGACGCAACCACGATGTCCTACCACGCGACTCTCGTCATCGAGGCCGCAAGGCCGCGCCCGACACCGATGTTTGCAATCACACGCGCGCCTCGGCGCAGGGCCTGCGCCCGCGCGCCGAGGCGCCCGTCACCACACGAAATCGACGGTGATAGGCTGCGTCACGCCCTCGATCGACTCCCCCTCACCGTTCCGGGCAGGGGCGTATCGGCTCGACAGCGCGCACTTCGTCGCGGCCGCACCGAACCCGTGACGCGGATCCGCCACGAGGTGCACGGAGACGGGCTTTCCGTCCGGGTGCGCCAGGGCCTCGCGCACCCCGGCAATGCCGCTGCAGCGTCCGCCACGAGGTTGCCGCCGACATACGTCGTACCGTCGTTCGAGGGTCGACGATGAGGATCGCCTTGGCCGACAGCCCGGATGCCTGCGACGGCGCGGCCACCGGCGTCATCCTGCCGGGGCGGGGGCTCCACGCGCTCCACGCCCAGAGGACGAACGGGATCGGGGTTGACCAGCGTGCCGCCGTCGATCGCCGCGACGACGCGGTGCACGCGGAGGCTCGGAGAAGTAGCTGAGCGAGCGATGGTTCTCGCGCTGAGCGCGCGGCGACCGCCGCCCCGGCGTCGCGCCTGGGTCAATACGAGAGGGAAATGACGTCCCCGTGCAGCTGATCGAGCACGGCCTGCAGGGCCGCGGGTTTGGCGCCCTCGACGAGCTCCTCGGCCTTCACCCCTGCAACCTGCATGCAATGCGGGCAGACGAACACCTTGGCTCCCTTGGCGATCGCAGCGGCCAGGAGCTCCTTCACGGGGCGCTCGCCCGCGAGCGCGACGCTGTCCGAGAGATTTCGAGACGCGAGCGCGGCTGCGTGCACGTTGAAGTACAGGATCGTGGACCACCCGGCATCCAGTGAGTTGCTCGCGGCCATGAGGGCCATGGTCGCCGCGTGCACATCCTCCTGACCGCTGGTCACGTTGAACAACAAGGTCCGCTGGCGGGCGTCCTCCGCGGTGGCGGGCTGCTTCGGTGGTGAGGCGCAGCCGGCCCCGGCCGAGACGGCGGAGGCGATCGCCAGCCCCAGCATCCATGCGCGATACACAGCTCGATTCGACATTGCGGCTCCCTCTCGATCGGCGCTGCCAGCTCGGGTGGGCTCTTCACTGAGTCTCGCGCCGCGGCCAGCTCGCGCTCGATCGCACGCCTGCCGCCTCGTGGTACAGTCTGGCGGCTCAGGGGGATGGATAAGCAGCCCGCGTGCCGCGGCGCTCGTCGCGTCAAGACATCGCGCCCGGACGCGGCCAGACCAGCGCGGCCCGGCGGCCTCGGGCGCGATGCGTGGTCGATGCGCTCGGCGACGACCCGCACCCGATCGAGCATCGGAATGAGCTGGTCGTGCTCCAGCTCCAGCCGGCGGCTCATGGCCTCCCCGAGGGCTGGCCTCCTACGTCGACGCCGGCCCGCTTCTTCAGTACGTCGGCCAGGATGCGCGAACCCGTGCGCCATGTGGGTGCTCCTCTTTCTGCAAGCCCGCCTGGCTGGCGTCATGATCGCCGGGGAGGGGTCCTGGCGGCAGGTGGATCCTGGACGAGCCGAGGCGCCTCCACCCCGGAGACGGGTGCGATCCGTCTTTTGCTGGAGGCCCGTCCACCGGGAGACGGGGGGCACCATCCCATGCTGGAGGCGTGTCCACCCCGGAGACGGGTGCGACCCGTCTTTTGTTGGAAGCGTGGTCCCCGGGAGACGCGCGCCACCCATCTTTTGCTGGAGGCGTGTCCACCTCGGAGATGACGGTGACCCATCTTTTCTTGGAGGCGTGTCCACCGGGAGACGGGTGCCAGGCATCTCCCGCGTGGACGCGCCGGCTCACCCGGATGGGTTCACGGCGTACCGCCCGCCTCGACCGGGGGCGCCGAGACGGCTTCGTCCTTCCTGGCCGGGGCTCTCCGGCGCGATCTCGCGAGGTCGTCGACCATCTCGACGTAGGGCGCCAGCAGGAACGCGGCGAGCGCCTCGCTCCCCGGGATCTCCGGGTCGGCGTGGCTCTCGATCTTCTGGATCAGGCTCCGCAGCGCATCCCGGGCGGCGCTCCACTGCGGCCGGCCGTCGGTCGGCCCGCTCTCCTTGGCGGTGGCCACGGCCGTGAACCCGTACGCGTCGCCGAAGCGCGCGTGGGCGGCGACGAGCTGCCGGTGGTGCCGGGTCCCGCCGAACCCCTCGATCACCGCCTGCGCGCGCTCCTCCTCGAGCGTCTTCATCCGCTGCACCATCGCGGTCCACTGGACCCGGGGCCGGCGCGTGATGAAGCGAAGCCCATCGGGCGCCGGGAAGAGCTGCGCATAGAGCCAGCGCGCCTCGGACGGCGCCGGCGCCTCCCCGTCGTCGGAGAGCCCGGCGGCTCCCGCGTTCCACTGCTCGAACGCGCGCCACCGGTCGTCGCTGTCGATGTTCGCGGCGCTCCGCTCGGCCTCGCTCGCCGCCGCGTGGCGCCGGTCGGCCTGCGCGCTCGCCCGCATGCTGCGGAACCCCTGAAGCTCTGTCGTGGCCGCGTCGAAGCGCTTCCACGGCCTGTCGATGTGGGGCGGCAGCGCCGCGAGGAGCTCGACCCCCTTGGGCAGCGGCGCGTCGCCCTCCCTGCGCTTGCCGCTCTTGGGTCGGAGCACGGCGGCGATTCGCGCGCTCACCTGATCTCGGACAGCGATGACATCGTCGGCGACGAGATCCGGGGGGAGGACGAGGGTCGAAAACATAGGTGATTCATTCACGGGGAAAACCTCCTGTGATGTCGGATGGGATCCGGCCTGCCGCCGTGGCGACACGCCGTGGTTTCGTTGCGGCGTTGCGCCATGGCAACACGTGTGCCGGTGCGAGGTGAGCCCGTGGCTCGGCGCTGCCGCGCAGGACGGAGAGGAGGGGGAGAGGAGGGGAGCGCAACGCCCTGCCGTGAACCGCAACGGATTGCGCCGTTGCGCAGCGGTTCGCTGGGTGAGAAAGCGGGGACTCCTCAAGGATCGATCGGCCCGTCGAGGAGCGGTCTACCGAGGCAAGCGAGAAGAGCGCGCTGGATGCTCGTGCCGACGCAGCGATGCGTGGAGGGTGGTTCGTGCGGCTCGGGTGCTCGCGGCCGCGAATGGGATAAGCCGTGGCCGTCGCGCCGGCCCGGTGGGGGACGCGGGCGGTGGTGGCGCTGCCGTGCGGGAGGCTTGTGGTAGCGTCCGCCCCGGAGCTCCTCTGCCATGGGCAACGCCCCGATCACCCCCCTCCGGGGCCACGCGGTCTCCAGCCGCGTGCTGACCCCGCCGCCCGCGCAGAACCTGGACGATGCCGTCCGCCTCTGCGACCCCTACTCGCCGCTGGACGCCCGGGAAGACTCGAGCCTGTTCGCCAACCTGACGGCCATCCGCGGCAGCGATCGCCTCGGCCGGATCGTCCGCAACATCCGCCGCTCCGGTGGGATCCTCACCCTCCACTTCGTCAGCGGTCACCTCGGGAGCGGGAAGACCACCGAGCTCCTTCGGATGAAGGTCCAGCTGGAGACGGCCGCTCACGGCGCGCCGCTCGCGACGGTCCTGTTCCTCGACGCTGACGTGATGCTGAACCGGACCGACATCGACCTGGAGGACATCCTCCTCGCGCTGTGGAAGCTCGTTGATGAGCAGCGGAAGGCCGCGGCCGCGAAGGTGCTATTGCCGCTGTGGAAGGACCAGATCAAGGAGGCGCTGAGCAAGACGAACACCAACCTTTCCGGCGACATCTCGGAGGCGCTCACCCGGGTCCTCGGCGAGGTCCGCCTGTCCAGTGCGGAGCGCCGGAAGGATATCCGCACCGCCCTGCGATCGACGACGGCCGTGCTGATCGAGGGGCTGAACAAGGCCTTCGCCGCGACCAGGGAGGCGCCGGATGAGGGCGCGGGTCCGCTGGTGGTGCTCATCGACAACATGGAGAAGCTGAGCCAGGCACACCATGAGGGGGTGGAGCGGCTCTACCGGGAGCGGATGGGCGCCCTGAAGAGCCTCGACGCGCATCTCGTCATCACGGTCCCGCTGTATCTCTGTTACGCGCCGGCCGGCGCGGGGCTGAGCGGGCTCTACGGCGGCGAGATCGTCGTCGTGCCGATGATCGAGGTCCGCCGGCGCGCCGCGGAGGGCGGTGGGGACAACCAGGGCGGCGTGACCGCGCTGGCAGGCTTGCTCAGGAAGCGAGTGCGGTTCGATCCTCTGTTCGAGGAGGGCGACAGGGCGGCGGAGCGAATCGCGTGCCTCAGCGGCGGCTGCATCCGGCACGCGCTCCACATGGTGCGGGCAGCCAGCAATGAGCACGATGACCCTCCGGTGACCGCGGCCTCGGTCGATCGGGCCGCCGCCATATTGCAGGCCGATTTCGAGCGGGCGCTGCCTGAGCGATATGTGCCGATTCTGCGCCACATCGCAGAGACGAATCGATTTCCGGATCAGTGCGAGGAAGGGGTGAAGCGCGACCTGCTGCTCAACCTGTTCGTCCTCGAATATCAGAACGGCGGTCCGGACCCGTGGCACGCGGTCCACCCGCTCGTGGAGCGGTGCCGGAAGTACCGTGAGCACGGGTGAACCTGCGGGCGGGGGGTCGTACCTGCCAGGGTCGGCTGCCGAGCCCATCGCCAGCCTGACCGACGAGTCCGAGGAGCGGCTCAGGGCGCTCCGCCGGGGACTGCGGCGCGCGGACCAGTTCGCGTTGTTCGTGGTGCTGGCATCTGGCGCAGCGCGGGCCGAGGCGTTGCGGCGGATGCGAGGATGGAGCGGGCAGGAGGGGCTCCCGACGTTCCAGTTCCTGCCGGATGGGGCGGAGGGCGTGCGCGCCGTGGAAGAGCTCCTGGAGACCGCGGGTCCTGTCCAGCCGCTCCGGGGTGTCGTCGTGCCGGATACAGCGTCGTTGCTCGACACAGCGGAAGGTCGCGCAATCCAGGCGCTCAACGTCGCGCGCGATACGCTGGCGCGCGTGATCGTGGGACCGCTCGTGCTGGTGCTTTCGCCGGACCGCGCCGCCGACCTGCCTCGGGTGGCCCCTGATCTGTTCGACGTGCGATCAGGGACATGCGAGGTGGAAGCGCTCCCGGGCGCCACGCTGGGCGATGCAGCGAGGCTCGCAGCGCCGCCCGAAGAAGCGCGACGTCCGGCGGGATCCATCGATGAGCTTGACGAGTTGAGGGCGACAGCAGCCCGACTTCGCGAGAGGATGACTTCGCCGGAGGCACCGCCGCCGGCCGCGCTGGCCGATGCATGGCTGAATCTCGGGCAGAAGCTGCTAATTCATCACTATGCCCTCGACGAGGTGCTGGCTAGCTCAAGGGAGGCGAGGCGCCTGGCGGAGGGGATCGGTTATCATGGCGCGGTTGCCGCTGCCTTGGTCCTTGAAGGCATCGTAGCGATGCTCCGTGGCGATCTCGAACGCTCAAGGAAGGCATACGAGCATGGCCTGGAGATCTCTCGAGGCGCCCAGGATCGCCTTGGCGAGGCCACCTGCCTGAAGAGCCTCGGCGACCTCGACATGCGCGTCGATGACCTGGATGCCGCTCGCGCCTCCTACACCCTCGCTTTGCCCATCTTTCGCGAGATTCGCGATCGCCTCGGGGAGGCCAACTGCCTGAAGAGCCTCGGCGACCTCGACATGCGCGTCGACGACCTGGATGCCGCTCGCGCCTCCTACACCCTCGCTTTGCCCATCTTTCGCGAGATTCGCGATCGCCTCGGGGAGGCCAACTGCCTTCAGAGCCTCGGTCTCCTGGCGCTCGCGGCCGGCGAGCCCAGGGAAGCCTTTCAGCGCTTCCTGGAGGTGCTCGCCCGCCATCGCGAGATCCGGAATCAAGTTGGCGAGCAGGCTGTTCACGGCTACCTCGCACGCGCAGCCGCGGCTGTCGGCGCTCCGGACCAGGCGTTGATCCTCGCAGAGCGCTCTCTGGACATAGGCCGGCGGATACACGCTCGCTTTGGTCAGACAATCACACTGGAGCTTCAGCTGCGGCTCTTCTCCAGCCTGCAGGATGGCCGGGCGTTCTTCGCCACCGCCCTTCTGCTCCGCGATCTCTGCACATCCCTCCGCGAGGTCGAGCGCGCCCAGGGCTACGCTGCCCTCCTCGAAGAGGCACAGCGCGCGCTGCCCGCCGAGGCGTGGGCCGACCTCGAGCAACGCGCCGAAGCCATCCGCCAGGCGGCCGTCGCCGCAGCCTCTCAGCGTCTCCAGGACGCCGGCCGCGGCCCCTACGCCCTCCCCAGCCCTCCTGACGCCACGACTCAATGACTCTCCAGCCGTTCAGGGGGCGTCACGGCCGGTGTCCGCGAGCGCGCTCAGGGCGCCTTCACCTCGACGGGACTCGCGGAGCTCGTCCCGGCGCCGTCGCCAAGCTGACCCAGGGTGCCTTTGCCCCAGCACAGGACCTGGCCAGGGCCCGTGGGGCCGCACGCCCCTTCGACGATCGCGCACGTGTGGAAGAAGCCGGCGCTCACCGCGACGACCTTGGCGAGCGGGGTGCCGTCGCCGAGCACGACGGGTTCCATTCGCGTATTGTCGGCCCTCGCCGGCGTGCTGCGACCGAGCTGCCCTTGCTCGTTGCTGCCACGGCAGCGGAGCTGCCTCTGGTCGTCGATCGCGCAGACGAAGACGTAGCCTGTGGACATCGGACCCCAGACACCCGGGATCGCAGCCGCCGTCCCGGCCGGGGGAGCCTCGGCGCCGTGCTGACCTGAGCTGTTGTTCGTCCCCCAGCAGAAGAGGCCTCCCACGTCATCGCGCGCGCAGCCGAAGTTCGTGCCGTAGGAGATCTCGGAGAAGGGCAGCGTCGCTCCCGCCGCGACGAGCGGCATGTGCGCGCTGTAGTTCGCGCCGCCCTCGGAGCCGGCGGGGGTGTTCGTGAGGATGTATCCGCCGCCCATCGCGCCCCAGCAACGCAGCCCGTCTTCCGGGGCCCCGGTCGAGAAGCAGGTGCCTATCGAGCCGATGCCCCGCGCGAGGATGGCCCTCGGGCCGGCCGTCGCGGTGAAGTTGAACGCTTTCACCGGGACGAGGCTCTCCTTGCCGGTCGGGTCCGGACCGAGGCTCGAGAACTGGTTGGACCCCCAGCAGTAGATGCTGCTGGTCGAGGTGAGCGCGCAGGCCGAGTACCACTCCGGCGCGATCTTGCGCACGAGCAGCGGGGCCGCACCGTCATTGACGATCGCCGGCACGTCGTGGGCCATCGCGTCCTTGGAGCCATTCGCGAGGATGCCGATCTCGTTGTTCCCCCAGGCCCAGAGTCGGAGCTGGCTGTCGATGGCGAAGGTCGACTGCTCGGTCAGCGCGATCTGCGTGATCGTCGCCGCGCCGAGCGACGCGGGAAACTGCACCTTCACCGGCGTGCTCGAGGAGAGCGCCATCGCCTGCGGAACACCCAGCTGGCCGAACGAGTTGTCCCCCCAGCAGGTGAGAGAGCCGTCATGCCGGATCGCGCACGTATGGCTGCCGCCCGCGGCCACCATGATGGCGTCGGCGAGCGTGGGGCTGTCTGGCGGGATCTGGCATCCAGGATCACCACCGCCGCCCCCGCCCCCACCGCCGGACGCGTCCCCGCCGTCGCCCCCGCCGGACGCGCCCCCGCCGTCACCCCCGCCGGACGCGCCGTCGCCCCCGCCGCCCTGCGCATCGCTCGGACCGCCGCCCGCTCCGCCACCCGCGCCGCTGTCCGAGAAACGCCGGTCGGGAGGGGTGCAGCCTGCCCCCGCAGCGAGGGTGGCGGCGACGACGAGAAAGGAGCAGAGGTTCGGTCGCGTCTGGGTGTTTCTCTTCATCTCAAGCATCCGGCTATAGCAGACGCGGCGCCGCTGCGAGGCACGCGCGCTCCTCGACGACGAGGCATATTCCATGACCGGCGTTCGGCTGCTCTGATGTGCTACCCCGGAGCGCCTCGGGCCCACGTGGCGCAACGCGCTCCGGCCTACCTGCGCCTCGCCGCCTCGCACCCTTCCCATGACGTCCTTCCCAGTCCTCGCTCGACTCGCGGCGCTCGTCGCCCTCGTCGCCGCGGAGCGCCCCGCTGCCGCCTCCTCCGGAGAGAAGACGGCCTCGCTGAGCTGGGTCCGGCTCGCCGGCGCCGAGGCGTGCGTCGGCGCGCGCACCCTCGCGCAGGCCGTGGAGGCGCGCCTCGGGCGCGCGGCGCTCGTGTCGGCCGCACGGGCCGACCTCACCATCGAAGGGCGCATCGCGCCGGGTGACGCCGGCGGGGGGCTGGCGGTGATCGCTGTCGCCAACGCGGACGGCGCGCTCTCAGCTCGATGACGACAAGCGCGCCGTGTTCGTCCTGTACGAGATCGAGCAGCTGCCGATGGCGGAGATCGCGCAGGCGGCGGGGTGCCCGCTGCAAACGGCGTACTCGCGGCTGCGCGCGGCGCGGGCGCAGATCGCGGCGGCGATGGGCCGGCAAGAGCCCGGTGCGCCGCGGGAAGGGGCCGCGCGGATGACCCAGAGGAGCAGCGCATGAGCGGCGAGCCTCCCAGGTTGATCGACGCGGAGGACAGCCCGGACGCGCTCCGGCTCGGCCTGGAGGCCGCGCGGCGCGACGTGCCGGACGCGCCTCGGCTCGCGCGGCTCGCGGCGCGGCTCCCGTTCGGCGGGCCGGGCCCGGCGGGCGGCTCGGGCGCGCCGGGAGACGGCAGCGGCACGGGCGCCACTGCGAGTGGCGGCACGGGCGCCGCTGCGGGCGGCGGCACGGGCGCCGCTGCGGGCCTGGCTGCGGCCGGGGCCGCCGCGCCGCCGACGCGCAGGCTTTCGCGCCGCAGTGTCATTCGATCTGCGCCGGGCCGCCGGCGCCTACGAGCGGCGCGCGCGCCGCCTGCGGGCGATCGCGATCGCGAGGCCGCCGAGCGCGAGCGCGCCCTGGGCCGTCGAGGAGTCGTCCGCGCCTGCCACCCGGCATCCGCAGCCGCCTCCGTCGTCAGACGAGCCGCCTGGGCCGCCCGGCGACGCATCGCCCCCCTGCGCGCCTCTGCCGCCGCTTCCATCGTTGCCGCCGGCGCCGCCTTGCACCTCGCCGCCATCGGCCCCGCCGCTGCTGTCCCCGCCGCCCGCGCCGCCCTGGCCGCTGGTGTCCTGCCCGCCTGCGCCGTCGCCGCCCGCGCCGCCCTGGCCGCTGGTGTCCTGCCCGCCTGCGCCGTCGCCGCCCGCGCCGCCCTGGCCGCTGGTGTCCTGCCCACCGGCGCCACCGCCGCCCTGTCCGGCGGCGCCGCCTTCAAGCAAGCACGCTTCGCTGCACCCATCGCCGGCCACCCCATTGCCGTCGTCGCACGGCTCGACGTCGGCCTGCACGAAGCCGTCGCCGCACGCCGCGAGCTTGCATCCTGCGACGCAGGCGTCCGTATCGCTCGCGTTGCCGTCGTCGCACTGCTCGACGTCGGCCTGCACGAAGCCGTCGCCGCAGCTCGCCGCGACGCACGTGGTCAGACACCCATCCTCGTCGCTCGCGTTGCCGTCGTCGCACTGCTCGACGTCGGCCTGCACGAAGCCGTCGCCGCAGCTCGCCGCGACGCACGTGGCCAGACACCCATCCTCGTCGCTCGCGTTGCCGTCGTCGCACTGCTCGACGTCGGCCTGCACGAAGCCGTCGCCGCAGCTCGCCGCGACGCACGTGGTCAGACACCCATCCTCGTCGCTCGCGTTGCCGTCGTCGCACTGCTCGACGTCGGCCTGCACGAAGCCGTCGCCGCAGCTCGCCGCGACGCACGTGGTCAGACACCCATCCTCGTCGCTCGCGTTGCCGTCGTCGCACTGCTCGACGTCGGCCTGCACGAAGCCGTCGCCGCAGCTCGCCGCGACGCACGTGGTCAGACACCCATCCTCGTCGCTCACGTTGCCGTCGTCACATGCCTCGGGTCCGCTCGTCGCGCCGTCGCCGCAAAAGGGGCCGGCGCCGGAGCAGTCGGCCCTGCATCGGCCGTACTGGCCGTTCTCCGGGCCGTCGTCGCACATCTCGCCCCTGCCGACGATCCCGTCGCCGCACACCACCGCCGGCGGCGCAAACTCGTACGCCCCCATATCGAACGCTGGCCCGTTGAGCAGATCGCCGTCGAGCGGGCGCGGGTTGCCCTCGATGTCGTGGCTCGGCGCGCCTTCGGCCGTGCCGGCGTCGATGCACGGGCTCATCGCCTGGAGCTTCAGGTTCGCCGGCGCAGCGACGTAGCGCGGGTCCACCGAGGTGAGCCCCGCGGTTGCGTTCACGCCGCTGTGGTTCGTCAAGTGCCCCCACAAGTTAGAGCGCGTGATCGTCACGCTCGACGTCCCGGGGCCGGGGCCCGGCTGACGAAAGACACCGTGCGAGGTGTTGTTGGTCACGATCGAGTTGGTGATGAACACCGTCGCGCTCGACGATCCGTTCGATTGGATGAAAACGCCGTCGCGCTGGTTCGCGTGGATGGTCGCGTTCGTGAGCGTCACCGTCGACACCGCGCTGACGTCCTGAGAGGAGATAAGGACGCGGAGGCCGTCGAACGTGTTGTTCCGCAAGATCGTGTTTGTCACCGCCGCGGAGGCCGAGCCCGTGAGGTACATGCCGTGCCAGCTCGTGTGGACGGTCAGCCCGTCGATCACATGCGTGCCCTGCTCCGCATAGATCCCGTACATGGCCTCCGAGATGACCGCGTTCGAGAACACGTGGCCGGTCGACGACGGCTCGAGCCGGACGCCCCAGAAGCTCCCCGCCGCGGTGCCCGTCGACGTGAGCACGACAGGCCGCGCCGGCGTGCCGCCCGCCTTCAGCGTCCCTCTCACGACGAACTCCGTCGCTTGCAAGTTCTTGAGCGACGCCATGATGTCGCTCGTCCCGAACGCCAGCTGCACGCCCGGCTCGAGCGTCAGCGTGACCCCGGGCGCGACCGTGAGATCCCCCGGGACGCTGTACACGCCTTGCGGCTTGCCCGCCAGGGTCAGCGTCAGGTCGGTCCAGAGAACGCCCACGAGCTGCGGCGTCGGGTCTCCGGCGTACGGCAGCGCCCCGATGTCGTTCCCCGCCTCCCCTGCGAACCGGCTGGGCGAGTTTGACGTGAGGCGCAGGTTCTGCGACGCGTCCACGTAGAGCGGGTTCGCCGAGAGCGTCCCCTCGCCCGGGCTCACTCCGTTGTAGTTCCTGCCGTTCCCCCACACGTTCGAGTGCGTGACCGTCACGTTCGTCGTCCCCTCGGTCGTCCGACGATAGACGCCGTCCGTGGTGTTGTTCGTTATGATGGTGTCCTTGATGTCCACCGTCGCGCTCGCGCGTGTCGTCGACGCTTGGACCGAGACGCCGGCGCGTCCGTTCGCGTGGATCGTCGACCCGGAGACCGACACGGTGCTCACGCCGTCTAGCGCGGTGACGTACAGGCCGATGCCCTCGTTGTGCCGAGAAATGCAGCCCGTGAGCGTCGCGCTGCCGTTCTCCGAGATGAGGATTCCAGTCGAGTTCGTGTGCGTGACGACCCGGTTCAACGTGACCGCGCTGTTGGTCACGTGGACACCATACCACGCGTTTTGCACCACGAGATCGTTTGCCGTCAGCACGGCCGTGGGGGCGTCGACGATGACGCCGTACCAGCCTCCGACGCCGCTTGCGGCGGCGGAGCGGAAGATCACAGGGCTCGTCGCGGTTCCCGCGACCTCGAGCGTGCCCCGGATGTACATCTCGACTCGGTAACTATCACTGCCGGAGCCGTGGCCGTCGCCCCAGGCAAACCGGACCTCGGTCCCCGCCAGGATCGTGAGCTTGGCGCCGGCCGGGACGGTGATGTCGTCCTGCACAATGAACGGGCTCCCGGCCGGGGTCCACGTCGTGTCGACGATGTTTCCGCCCGCGATGACGGTATCGGCGCGCGCGGCCCGTGGCAGGGCGACGACGACAGCGAACGCCCATAGCAGCGCAAGACAGCTCACGGCGAGCGCGACGGGGCGCTTCAGCATCGTTGTTTCTCCTGGAAATGGGAAAGGTGCCGGTCGCAGGGGACGCGCGGGACACGGCGCGCCGCGGGGCTGGCCCGCCTTCCCCCTGGTATCCGAGCGCTCGGCGGCGAGCAATGGCCTACGGGCGCGCCGATTTTGCTCTGCGCCTGCCTCCTGCCGGGCGGATCGCGCTCGGCGTGCCGATCACAGGCTCCCGCAGGCTGTGGCTGTGGCTGTGGCGTGAAGGCGGCGGCTTTGATGCGATGCGTGGATCCGTGGTTGATATAACGTCGCTTTTCCCGGAGGTGGTGGATCGCATAAATGAATGCTCTGTCGGCTACAGCATGGCTGTACGAGACGCGAGCCAGTGCTCCGGAACGATTCTGACGAACCATCGGTTGCTCGAATCCGGCCAGTTCGTCGCAGCTTCGAGCGACACGGGGGAGCAACGACAGCAGCGCTGTGGCACGACGAGCGCGGATGGCGCCCTGAAGACGTGCCCGTTGGGTCGGATGCAGCAGACGGCGCGCGTGCGTTCCTGGACGGCATGCCCGCGTCCTGACGAGGTGGACGCGGCGCGAAATCCGCGATCAGGGCGTTGTTCCTTGGCGTTCCAGGAGGCGCGCTGTCATCGCCTGCGCGGCGTCGGCGATGCGGGCGGCAGCGCGCGCCGCGTCGCTGACCACGTCGTCCACGCGGCGTGAGCCGTCGCTCCCGGCCTGCGCCCAGAGCAGCGCCGCGGGCAGCGCGAGCCCGAGCGCCACCGCCACCCCGGCCATCGCGACGCGCAGGCGCCGCCCCCGCGCCGCGACCGGCAGCGTCACCGGTGCTCGGGCCGCTGCCGGCGGCGCCACCGGCACCCCTGCCGCGGCCTCGAAGGCGGAGATCATCGCCTGGACGCTGGGGAACCGCTCCGCCGGGCTGATGGCGAACGCCCGCGCGAACCACGCCTCCAGGGCGGGCGGCGCTCCCGGGCACAACGTGGCCAGCGGGGGGCGCCCGCTGACCAGGATGGCCGCGAGCACCGCGGCCAGGTTGCGGCCCGGAAACGGCTGCCGCCCGGTCAGCGCCTCGTGCGCGACGACCGCGAGAGACCACATGTCGAGCTGCGGGCCGCCCAGGCCATCACACGTGTGCTCCGGGCTCAGGTAGGCCGGCGTGCCCAGCACGACGCCGTCCGCGGTGCGGCGGCGGAAATCGGCCGGCCGATCCTGGCCGACCCACTTGGCGATCCCGAAGTCGGTGATCTTGGCGCAGAGATGGCCGTCGCTCCCCTCGACGAGCAGGATGTTCGACGGCTTGATGTCCCGGTGCACGACGCCGAGGCCGTGCGCCGCCGACAGCGCCTCTCCCAGCTGCCGCAGCAGCGACGCGAGCTCGACGGCGGGGATCGTCCCTCGTTCCTCCAGCAGCTGACGCAGCGACCTGCCGCGCACGTGCTCCATCACGATGTACGGGCCCGCCGCCAGGTCCTCGCCGGCGTCGAGCACGGCGACGACGCCGCGGGTCTTCTGTCCGAGCTGCGCGGCGACCCGCGCCTCCAGGCGGAACCGCTCGATCGCATCGACGTTCCGCCCGCCTCGCGCGACCGTGAGGAACTTCAGCGCGACATCGGCGCGCCGGACGCCGTCGTGCGCGCGCCAGACCTCGCCCATCGCGCCGCGCCCGAGCAGCTGATCGACCTGGTAACGCCCGTCGATGAGGCGGCCGCGCAGCCGTACGGAGCGGCGCGAAGAGGCTGGGCGGGAGTCGGCAGGTCGATCGACGAGCGCGGCTGCGGCGCGCGCGCCGTCTCTCCGCTGGGAGTCAGGTTGTGAGTCGAACGAGGAAGGATGGAACACGGTCGAGCACCTCCGTGCCGCCTCTGTGTCCCAGCCACGCCGGTGTCCTTTTCGGGCGACGCGCTGGGGCCAGGGACCGGGGCATGCCCAGAGCGTATCGCGAACATGCGACCCTGGGAATCCCGGACGGCGGGACCTAGCAGGGAGCTTGTCGCCGACCTGCTCTCACAGGAGCGTACGAGGGAGGTGGACATCGGCGCATGCGCCACGTGGCGTGCGGGTGTTGACGATGCCCATTGCTCGTACGTTCGAGGAAGAGCCGGTAGACGTCGCGGCTCTCTTCCTTGCTCATCGCCTCGAGCGCGAAGTCGTCGAGGATGAGTGTGCGCCAGTGACCCCGCGTGGGGCCGCACCTCATGTCGGCGGAGCGTCCGCCGATCCGGAGGGGCGCGCGAGCCACGAGAGCACCAGCACGCCCGCCGCGTCCGCCGCGAAGTCGGCGAGCGACGAGGTCCGGCGCGGCGATAGTCCCTGCGCGAGCTCCTCCAGGCCGGCGCCGGCGAGCACCAGCGCCGGGCCGAGGGGCGGGAACGCGGGCCCGCGACGGAGGATGGGCCTGTAGCCGAGCGCCCCGTCGACGCAGAGGGCGAGCAGGCCGAAGCCCAGCGCGTGGGCCGCGAGGTCGGCGTGCGGGACCGACGGGAGAGAGGTAGGGAGCAGGCCGAGGTAGGCGCCCGCGGCGGCGGCGGCGAACAGCGGGAGCTGGATCCAGAGAAGGAGACGGAATTGGCTGGTTCGTGCGGTGGTCATGCGCACGGCGTAACGGGGCTGCGCGTGCTGGTAATCCGCGGCCGGCGGCTTCCACGAAAGATCCTCGAGCGCCATGGGGCCGCCATATTTTCTTCACAGCGAGGCGCTGGCCTTGCCGGAACAGGAACGAGGGAAGGCTCGCCGCTATGGTGACGAGGATGTGCCGATAGACACGTGTGTCGTGCACGCGCACGCGCACGCGCACGTGCACGAGCACGAGCACGAGCACGAGCACGAGCACGACCACGCGTTCGTGCCGTGTGATGGCCTGGCCCTTTCCCTTGTGGGGAGGTGTACCTATGCAATGCTGGGGTCTACTATACGCGCCGCCCGGATTGATCCCGGTAGGCGTGGCGTCATGGGAGCAAGACTCCTTGGGAGGCGCCGCCGTCAGTCTTCGTCGGCTCAGTCTTCGTCGGCGAGGTACAAGAGGCCGATGCGGCGTTCGTCCACCGCAATTACACCCGTCTCGAACGTGGCAAGGGTCACCGATCCGTACCAGGCGTTGGTGCGGAGGCCGAGGGGCGTCTCCTCGACTGTCCCGTTGGTGAAGAAGCGCGCCTGCTCCTCGAAAAGCTCCACGAAAGCGCTCGCGATCCGCTCCGCGAGGGCGAGCTCGAGGCGCGGAGCGTCGTACGCTTGCTCCCGCTGCAGCACGGCCGACAGCAGGCGCTGCGCCTGGGTTCTCGCGAGCAGGTCCCAGCGTTCCACTCGTGCGCCTGGGTAGCCGAGTCCGATCGCGGCGACGAATGCGTCGAGCGTCACGCTGGGATCTCGACCCCAGAGCTCCCGATGCTCGCTCAGCCGCTCCGGATCGAGCTGGCACACGTAAAAATGCACGTTTTCGTGGTCGGCGACGAGCCTCCTCAGGCGCTGCACCTCGAGCGCCTCGTCAGGGACCGAGCCGTCCGCGGCCCGCACGAGGAAACGTGCGCGAGCGGGATGCTCGCGGGGGCCGGCGCGCCGGAACCCCTTGAACCGGGCCCTCGTACCTACGACGTTACGCCGCCCGTCATGCCAGCCGACCCCCAGGCCGTCCCCCCCGTAGCCCCCGCGGCGCCCTTCGAGACCCGCGCGGCCCTCCTCGCCTGGCTCGCGCAGCACGGCGTCGCGCACCTGGCCCGGCTGAGCCTCGAGGCGGTGGCGCCGCGCGTCGACCCCACGCTCTGGCCCGAGCTGCAGCTCCTCGGCGCGCGGCGGCGCCTCATCGACCTCGCGAGCGCCGAGTCGCTCGCAAGCGCGCTCGCGTGGCTCGCGCCCTCGCGCCTCCGCGACGTCCTGCCGCCCCTCGTGGCTCGCTTCCTGGAGGACGAGCGCGACGACGCCGCGCTCGCGCGCGCGGCGGCGCCGTCGCTGCTGCGCGCGCCGGAGGAGCCGCGGGCCCTGTCGGCGCACGAGCGGCTCTGCGAGCTGCGCGCGCGCGTGCCGGACGCGACGGCCCCGCGCCCCGAGCGGGCGCTCCGGGCCGCCGCGCTGCGGTTCGACGCCGCGCTCCCCGGCTTTCGCCTCGACGACCCGCGGCCCTTCGAGGCGCACCGCGCGGGCGCCGGCTTCGTCAGGCCGGAGGCGCGGCTGACCCTCGCGCCCGGAGCCCTCCGCGCCGAGTGCGACTGCGGCGCGGCCGGCTGCGTCCACGCGCTCGCGGCCATCGACGCCGCGCTGCTCTGGCTCCGCCAGCCCCCGAGCGAGGCCTTCTTCCAGGCGCTCGACGAGCTCGGCCGCCCCGCCTGGGAGCGCGCCTTGCTGGCGCTCGACAGGGCCCTCGACGAGGGCCCGGGGGCGCGCGGCGGCGTCGAGCTCTCCTTCCGGCTGGACGTCGTCGAGGCGGCCGGCGTCGTGGTCGCGCCCTGGATCCACCGGCTGGGCAAGAAGGCGCAGCGCGGCGCCGGGGCGCGGCTCGGCAAGAAGCGCCTCCTGCTGGAGCACGGCGGAAAGCTCTCCCCCGAGGACGCCCGCATCGCGTCCCTCCTGCCCGAAGGCAACGCCTTCGCCTCGCGGGCGCTGCTCGACGCGCTCATCGGCCACCCGCGCCTCTTCCTCGACGACACGCCCGACGTCGCCGTGCGGATCGAGCGCGCGCCGGTGGGCGTCGTGGCCGAGGAGCGCCACGGCGCCGTGCGGGTGAGCGCCGGCGTCGAGGGCACCGCGCTGCCCCCCGCGCTGCTCGAGCGGGCGCGCCGGGCCCGGCCCGAGGAGGTGCTGTTCCTCTGGGACTGGGACAAGGGCGCGCGGCGGCTCACGCTGCTCGATGTGAAGGCCGAGATCCGGGCGCTGCTCGACGTGCTCGCGCGCGAGGGCGACGTCTTCCCGCCCGAGAGCCACGGCGCGCTGCTCGCCGCGCTCTCGCGGTGGGCGCTGCGCGTGCCCGTGGCCATGCCGCGCAGCGTGATGGGCGAGTCGGTCCCGCCGGAGCTGCTCCCGGTGCTGCGGCTCACGGCCCAGCCCCGCGGCGCCGTGGAGGTCGAGCTGCGCGTGCGGCCACTCGCGGACGCACCGCCGCTCGTGCCGGGCGCGGGCGCGCGCGACGTCCACGTGCGGCGCGGCGACCGGGCCCTGCACGCGGTGCGCGACCTGCGCCGGGAACAGGACTTCGCCGCCGCGCTCGCCGCCGAGCTCCCGCTCGCCGGGGCCGAGCCGTTCGAGGATCGCCCGTTCCACTATCGCTTCGCCAGCGCGCAGGGCGCGCTCGATCTGCTCGCGGCCTGCGCGCGGCGCGAGCCGCCCCCGGAGCTCGAGTGGGTCAGCGAGCCCCTGCGCGTCGTGGGCGACGGGGGCCCCCGCGCGCTCAAGGTCGTCCTCGAGAAGCGGCGCGAGTGGTTCGGCGCCCTCGGCGGCCTGAGCGTCGCGGGAGAGCGCGTGGAGCTGGCCCGGCTGCTCGACTCGGCGCGCCGCCACGAGCGCTACGTGCAGGTCGAGGCCACCACCTACGTGGAGCTGGGCGAGGCCCTGCGCGCCCACCTCGAGCGCCTGGCCGATCACGTCCACGACTCCCCGCACGGCCTCTCGGTGGGCCCCTCGGCCGCCGCGGTGCTGTGGGAGCTCGAGCGGGCCGGCGCCGCGATCGAGGCGGACGGCGCGTTCCGGGGGCTCGTCGAGCGGGTCGTGGCCGCCGGCGAGCTCTGCCCCGCCGCGCCGGCGGCGCTCGCGGCTGAGCTCCGCCCTTACCAGCTCGACGGGTACCGCTGGCTCGTGCGCCTCGCGGCCTGGGGCGCGGGGGGCGTGCTCGCCGACGACATGGGCCTCGGCAAGACGGTGCAGGCGCTCGCCGTCCTCATCGAGCGCGGCGAGCGCGGGCCGGCGCTCGTCGTCGCGCCCACCTCGGTGGCCTTCAACTGGCAGGACGAGGCGCGGCGCTTCGCGCCCTCCCTCCGCCTCACGGTCTACGCGGACGAGGTCGATCGCGACGGCGCGCTCGCGCGGCTCGGCCCGGGCGACGTGCTGGTGCTCAGCTACGGCCTGCTCGTGCGCGACGCCGCGCGCCTCGCGGCGCGGCGCTTCGCCACCGTCGTCTTCGACGAGGCGCAGAGCCTGAAGAACGCGACCACCCAGCGCTTCCGCGCCGCGAGGGCGCTCCAGGCGGACTTCAGGTTCGCGCTCTCGGGCACGCCGATCGAGAACCACCTCGGCGAGCTCTGGAGCCTCTTCGCGCTCGTCTTCCCCGGCCTCCTCGGCGGCTGGGACGCGTTCCGCGACCGCTACGCCATGCCGATCGAGCGGCAGATCGACCCCGCCGCGGGGCCGGCGCTCGCGCGCGTGCTCGCCCCGTTCCTCCTCCGGCGGACCAAGGCGCAGGTGGAGGCCGAGCTGCCGGCGCGCACCGAGGTGCGCGTGCCGGTCGTGCTCTCGGGCGCCGAGTGGCAGCTGTACGAGGACGCGCGCCTCGCGGCGCTGTCCGACCTCGAGACCCCCCGGGCGGTCCGGCGCGAGCAGGAGCGGCGCGTCGAGGTGCTGGCGGCGCTCACGCGCCTCAGGCTGCTCGCGTCGCACCCGCGCCTCTACGACGCGCGCTCGACGCTCGACTCGTCCAAGCTCGCGCGCTTCCTCGGGCTCGTCGAGGAGCTGTGCGCGGAGGGGCAGCGCGCGCTCGTGTTCAGCCAGTTCACGTCGCACCTCGCGCTGGTGCGCGAGGCGCTCGAGGCGCGCGGCGTCGCGTACGTCTACCTCGACGGCGAGACGCCCCGGAAGGCCCGGGCCGAGCGGGTGCGCGAGTTCCAGGAGGGGTCGGCGCCGCTCTTTCTGATCTCGCTGAAGGCGGGGGGGTTCGGCATCAACCTCACGGCGGCCACCAACGTGATCCACCTCGACCCCTGGTGGAACCCCGCCGTCGAGGATCAGGCCTCGGACCGGGCGCACCGCCTGGGCCAGCGGCGGCCGGTCACCATCTATCGCCTGGTGGCGCTCGGGACGATCGAGGAGAAGATGCTGTCGCTGCACGCGGAGAAGCGCTCGCTCGTGGCGCAGGTGCTCGGCGGCAAGGACACCGCCGGCAAGCTCTCGACGCAGGAGCTCGTCGGCCTGCTCTCGGAGCAGCTCCGTGGGCCGGACGGCGGCGAGGGCGGGGACGGCGAGCTCTCGGACTCAAGCCCTCCGAGTCGCGCTCTTTGACTCGGGATCTCTGACTCGTGCCGTCCGACTTCCGCTCTCCGTGGACCGAACGTGGGCGCTGCGTCGCCCAGCGGAAGCATTTTCCTCGGAATTTCCGAGAAGATTAAATTGAACAGGGAGGCAGGGAGACGGGGAGGGATCTTCAAAATACTCCCCGTCTCCCTGCCTCCCTGTTCAATTTTCCGCTGAAAGGGCTGCAGAATGAGGGCGTTTATCAGGTCGCCCAGAGCACGGCGAGATCGAGCTCGATGGCCTGGAAGGGCGTGGCGCGGACGCTCGCGGTGTCGCGGTGGGTGGCGATCGGTGCCCAGCTGCGGTCCGCGGCGAGCGTGAAGATCTCCAGGGTCCGCTGGAGGGGCGCGATCAGCCAGACGTGCCGCACGCCCTCGCGCGCATAGACGGGCATCTTGTCCTTGCGATCGTGCTGCTCGGTCGAGGGGCTCAGGACCTCGCAGATAGGAAGGTTCGACGCTTGGGATGCTTTCTGTCATCAGATGGGTTCCGACGTCGATTGCATCAGGTTCCTCGCCTGGGAGCGGGTGGAGCGCGGCCTCGTGGTGGGCTGTTCAATCGCGGCGTAACGTGGCGAACGCGCGGCGACCGTCCATCCCGCTGGCGCGCAGCTTGCAATCGGCCGACGCCGCCGAGCGCTCCAGGTCTGTCAACGAGCGCCGGCGAGGAGAAACGACATGCCGAAAGCGAAGTCCGCGAGCGCTTCCCGGAACCCGGGAGCGCGGCCCGCGCCGTCCGGGCCTTTCGAGGCGTCCCTGCCGCCGGCGCTCAGCGCGGCCGAGCAGGACCTCCTGGGTCGCGCTCTCCGGTTCCTCGTCAACGTCCAGGCCGCGCCCTTCATCGCGCGGGCGCGTCGCGAGGGCTACGCGGCGAACGAGCACCGCGAGGGGTGGCGGCTGTTCAAGCTCGCCTCGGGCGAGCAGCGCCCGCTCGAGCACCTCTTCGCGGAGGCCGCGATAGAGGCCGCGAGCGGCGGAGGCGTCGAGGGCGCCGAGCGGATGCAGCTGCTCCGGGAGGTCGACGTCTTCGAGAACACGTGGTTCCCGCGCACGCGCGCGATCATCCGCCGCGTGGTGCCGCGCGAGCGGCGCGACGGCTTCGAGGCCGCGTTCTTCAAGCACCTGGAGCCGCAGCCGCTCGGGTCGACGGTGACCATGTCGGTCGGGACGTACCTCCGCCGCCTCGAGGGGCTCGCCAGGAACAGCGATGGCGACGCGAAGAAGGTCCACAAGATGCTCGCGGCGCGCGGGCTGACCGAGGCGAAGGTGCAGCAGGTGCGCGATCTGCTGGCGAAGCTCGAGGCCGGCGCCGGGTCGCAGGCGCAGCCGCCCCGGGTGCCCTCGGCCGAGCTGGCCAGGGCCTGGCGGGAGCAACGGGAGGGGATCGAGGGCCTGCAGGACTGGTTCAACGACTGGGCGACGACGCTGCGGCAGGTCTTCCCCGTGAAGGCGCAGATCCAGCTCGGCCTCACGGCCGTGAGGCGCACGGCGGCCGCCGGAGAGGTGATCGAGGAGGAGGTGTCGCTCGACGAGGACGAGGGCGCCGACGGCGAGGTCACCGGCGCGGAGCCGCCGCTCGGCTGACGCTTTTCGGCCGCCGCGGTGCCGGACCGGCGCCCGCGGCGCCCTCGCCGCCAGCGCAGATCCCGCGCAGGCGCACCGGCCACACCGGTGGCGGGTGACGGGAGCCCGCGCGGCGCCAGGCCGCGGACGCGGCTACGCAACCGCTTGCTCTCTTCCGCAATGGTTTGCGGTATCCAGCAAAAGGTCGCGCTCGGAGGGCCCCGGCGGAACGTCCCGCACGGCACGAACACGGCCGCGTGCAGGGGCCGCGCCGCGAGGGAGACTCGCCCCGTCCACTGGGGTCGTCGTCCGCGTCACGACTCGGTTGTTCGCCTGAACCACGATTCGGGCTCGTCGCCTGAGCCATCCCTGGGCCCGTCGCCCGAGCCACAGCCCGTCTCCTCGCCCGAGCCACAGCCCGTCTCCTCGCCTGAATCTGAGCGATGACTGGGCTCGTCACCTGAGCGATGACCGGGTTAGCCGCCTGGATGACCTGGCTCGTCCCCTGAGCCTCAGCCCGGCTCCTCGCATGTGCCAGGCTCGGCGCCTGGGAATTGCCGCAATGCCGAGCGGCCCGAAATGGCGGAAGAACAGGAGGAGAACGACGGGAGCGCTGGTGTGAATTGGCGTGAAGGAGAGGGGCTGACGCATCCGAGGCGCCGACACCGGACGATGTGAGGGGGTATGCTATAGAACCTCCCAACAGGCAGCGACGTTGGCTGCTTGAGCATCGGTCCGGGTACGCCGTCGGGGTCTCTCGCCAGAGCGGCGCGACGAGCTCGACATTCGGGAGCGTTGCGTGTCGACAGGGGGTGGGGACGTTTCACCCGGAGCCGCCGCGCGGGCGTGGCAGCGATCGGAGGGGCCAGGATGAGCCGCGAGACCCTCGCGCCAGGGACGGTGTTCCAGGGTCGCTATGAGATCCTGTCCTGCTGCCGAGCGAGCGGCCGAACGGTTCTTTACAGGGGCCGGCGCATCGGGGGCGGTCGGCCGATCGTCCTCCAGATTCTCCATCTGCCTCGCGATGGAGACGGCGGGCACCCTGCGCGGCGATCCATCTCGCGGTTCCTGCGGGAGATGCGCTCTGGCACGCGGCTCCACCACGCTCCGAGCGTCCGGCCCGTCGACTGGGGGCACGCCGGCGAGGGACGGCTCTATACCGTCTTCGAGCTCATGCCGGGACACACGTTGCGGGAGGTGATGCCCTCGCAGGACGACCTGCAGCAGCACGCGCTCGGCGCGACCCTGCCGCAGGCGACGCTCGAGCTCAAGGAGACCCCGCGCCGCGACGCCGAGGCCCGGGAGCAGAGACAGCCGGAGCGGCCGGGATCGAGCGGAATGCGCGGCGAGCGTGGCGAACCGGCCGAGACCACGCTCGCGCTCGCCGGCCTGGCGCCCACGGAGGCGTCGGCCGGCGTGACGCCCGAGGAGCGAGCGCGCGAGGCCGCAGCGCCGTCGGTGCACGACGCGCACGGCGCAACCACGGCGGGGGGAGCGGCGCCGACGGGGCGAGGTCCGGGCTCGGCGCTTCCGGACGTCGGCGGCACGATCAAGCATTACGAGATCATCCGCAAGCTGGGCCGGGGCGGCATGGGGATCGTGTACCTGGCCCGCGACACGAAGCTCGGGCGCCTCGTGGCGATCAAGCTGCTGCTCGAGTTCAGCGGACAAGGAAACGAGCGCTTCCTGGACGAGGCGCGGGCCACGGCGCGCTGCCGTCACGAGAACATCGTGGTGATCCACGAGGTGGACGAGATCCGCGGACACCCGTACCTGGTGCTCGAGTACATCAAGGGTCGCACGCTGAGCGAATGGCTGACCCAGCGCGAGCACCCGAGCGCGCCAGGGCCGCTCGCCGCGATAGGGCCGTCCGGCCCGATGTCGCCCGGCCAGGTGGTGGAGCTGATGATCCCTGTGGTTCGCGCGCTGGTCTGCGCGCACGAGCTCGGGATCGTCCACCGCGATCTGAAGCCGGAGAACATCCTCATCGACGACGCGGGGAGCATCAAGGTGCTCGACTTCGGGATCGCGAAGCAGCTCGACGCCAGGGTGATGTCGACGCTCACGGGCACGCAGGCGACGCTCGCGCGAGGCCAGGGCGACGGCCACCGGAGCGGGCTCATCGGCACGCCGGCCTACATGTCGCCCGAGCAATTGCTGGGCGGGGACATCGATCCTCGCAGCGACCTGTGGGCCGTGGGCATCCTGCTGTACACGCTGCTCGTGGGGGCGCATCCGCTCGACCCGTTCTCGGTCGCGCGGCTCGCGGACATCGTGAAGCTCGATCTCCCCATGCCGCGCGTGAGCGCGCGGCGCCCGGACGTGGGCGCGCTCGGCGACCTGGTCGATCGGTGCTTGAAGAAGCGCCAGCACGAGCGCATCGGCTCGGCCAAGGAGCTGCTCGCGGAGCTGGAGGCGCTGCTGCCCGGTCGAAAGGCGCTCGAGCTGGGCGACGACGAGAGCCCGTTCGCGGGGCTGTCCGCGTTCCAGGAGTCGGACGCGGCGCGCTTCTTCGGCCGCGATCGCCAGATCGCCGCCACGGCGACGCGGCTGCGCTACCAGCCGCTCCTCACGGTCGTCGGGCCGTCGGGGGCGGGGAAGTCGTCGTTCGTGCGCGCGGGGGTGATCCCTGCGTTGAAGCGCGGCAGCGAGTGGTGGGAGACGTTCATCGTGCGGCCGGGGCGCCGGCCGCTGTCGGCGCTCGTCGATGTGCTCGTGCAGGTGGCCGAGTCCGAGGTGGCCAGTACGGGCTCCGGGTCGGCCGAGCTCCCCGATCACGACGCGATCGTCGCCACGCTGCGCGCCCAGCCGGGGCACCTGGGCGCTCGGCTGCGCGCGCGCTGCCGCCGCGAGGGGACGAGGCACCATGTCCTGCTCTTCGTCGATCAGTTCGAGGAGCTGTACACGCTGGGCGCCAGCCGCGAGGAGCGGGCCGCGTTCGTGGCCTGCCTGGAAGGCGTGGCCGACGACGCGTCATCGCCCCTGCGCGTGCTGCTCGCCGTCCGCTCGGATTTCCTCGATCACATGGCCGATGATCACGATTTCGTGATCGACGTGACGCGCGGTCTGTCGCTGCTGCCGCCGATGGGGCGCGACGGCCTGCGCGACGCGCTGACGAGGCCGCTGGAGGCGGCCGGTCATCGCTTCGAGACGGCCGAGATGATCGAGGACATGCTGGGCACGCTGGAGAGCACGCGGAGCCCGCTGCCGCTCTTGCAGTTCACGGCCGCGAAGCTGTGGGAGGCGCGGGATCGCGAGCACCGGCTGCTGACGCGAGACAGCTACGAGAGGCTGGGCGGCGTGGCGGGCGCCCTGTCCGCGCACGCGGACGCGGTGCTCTCGGCGCTGCCGGTGCGCGAGCAGCGGCTGGCCCGCGCGGTGCTCGTGCGCCTGGTCACGCCCGAGCGCACGCGCGCGGTGGTCAGCCTGGAGGAGCTCCATGGGGTGGCGCAGAGCGGCAGGGGTCCTGCGGGCGAGGCCATCGATCAGGTGGTCCAGCACCTGGCCGGCGCGCGGCTGCTGCTGATCGAGACCGGGGGCGAGCGCGAGGGCACGACGGTGGAGCTGGTGCATGAGTCGCTGATCGAGCGGTGGCCCAAGCTCCGGCAGTGGCTCGCCGAGGGCGAGCAAGACGCGCAGTTCCTGGCCCGGCTGCGCGCCTCGGCGCAGCAGTGGGAGGCGAGCGGCTGGGCCGAGGGGCTGCTCTGGCGCGACCGCGCGGCCCAGGACGCGAGGGCATGGTACGAGCGCCGGCGCGCCGCGCAGGGCGCCGACGGGCGAGCGGGGCTGAGCAAGCGCGAGGAGCGTTATCTCCTGGCCGTCGTGGAGCTCGCCGAGCGCGCGCGGCGCCTGCGACGGCAGTTCGCCGTGGGCGTGATCGCGACGCTCAGCGCGTTCGCGGTCATGGTGTCGTACCTGGCGATCCGCGCGCAGGCGGACGCGCTCCTGGCGCGCAATGCCACCCGCATGGCCGCGGCGCGCGAGCTGCAATCCGATCCCACGACGGTGCTGGCGCTCTTGCGGGAGGTCGAGCCGCCCGAGGTGCCGCGCGGGTGGGCCACCCTCGCGCGCTGGGCGCTGCACAGCTGGGTAGCGCGCGTGGTGCTCACCCATCCGGATTTCGTCATCCGCGCGGCGTTCAGCCCCGACGGCAAGCACATCGCGACGATCTGCGCGGACAGGGCCGTGCGAGTGTGGAACGCGGACGGCACGGGCGAGCCGCTGGTCCTTCGTGGCCACGACGCGCCGATCAACTCGGTGGCGTTCAGCCCCGACGGCGAGCGCATCGTGACGGCGTCCGACGACAGGACCGCGCGGGTGTGGCGCACGGCGGGTGCGGGCGAGCCGCTCGTCCTCCGCGGTCACGAGGAAGGGGTCTATTCGGCGGCGTTCAGCCCCGATGGCGGGCGCATCGTGACGGCGTCGTTCGACCGGACCGCGCGGGTGTGGAAGGCCGATGGCACGGGCGAGCTCGTCGTCCTCCGGGGTCATGCGGAGCCGGTCTATTTCGCGGCGTTCAGCCTCGACGGCGGGCGCATCGTGACGTCGTCGTTCGACCGGACCGCGCGGGTGTGGAAGGCGGACGGCACGGGCGAGCCGGTGGTCCTGCCCGGTCACGAGGACGCCGTCTACTCGGCTGCGTTCAGCCCGGATGGCAAGCGCGTCGTCACGGCGTCGTGGGACAAGACGGCGCGGGTGTGGAACGCCGATGGGTCGGGCGAGCCCCGGATCCTGCGCGGCCACGAGGATGTCGTCTACTCCGCGGCGTTCAGCCCGGATGGCGAGCGGATCGTCACGGCGTCGTGGGACAAGACGGCGCGGGTGTGGAACGCCGACGGGTCGGGGGAGCCTCGGATCCTGCGCGGGCACCAGGATCGGGTCTACTCTGCGGTGTTCAGCGCCGACGGCAGGCGCATCGTCACGGCGTCTTATGACAAGACGGCGCGGGTGTGGAACGCCGAGAGCACGGGTGAGCCCCTCAGCCTCCGTGGTCACGACGATTCGGTCTCCTCGGCTGCGTTCAGCCCGGATGGCAAGCGCATCGTCACGGCGTCGTGGGACCGGACGGCGCGGGTGTGGAACGCTGAGGTCGCGGGAGCGCCCGTGATCCTCCGTGGCCACGAGGGGGAGGTGTTCTCGGCGGCGTTCAGCCCTGACGGCAAGCGCATCGTCACCGCGTCCGACGACAAGACGGCGCGTGTGTGGAACGCCGACGGCACGGGCGAACCGCTGGTGATCCGTGGTCATGCGGACAGGGTTCGGTCAGCGGCGTTCAGCCCTGACGGCGAGCGCATCGTCACGGCGTCCTTCGACAAGACGGCGCGTGTGTGGAACGCCGATGGGTCTGGAGAGCCCGTGACGCTCCGTGGTCACGCGGACAGGGTGCGTTCGGCGGCGTTCAGCCCCGACGGCGAGCGCATCGTCACCGCCTCGTATGACAACACGGCGCGTGTGTGGAACGCCGATGGCACGGGCGAGCCCGTGGTCCTGCGAGGGCACGATCGTTGGGTCGTATCGGCGGCGTTCAGCCCTGACGGCAAGCGCGTCGTCACGGCGTCGTGGGACAAGACGGTGCGGGTGTGGAACGCCGACGGCACAGGCAAGCCCGTGGTCCTGCGCGGTCATGAGCACCTGGTCAATGCTGCGGTGTTCAGCCCTGATGGCAAGTATGTCGTGACCGCGTCCGACGACAAGACGACGCGGATATGGAATGCCGACGGCACGGGCGAGCCCCTGGTGCTGCGCGGGTCCGATGCGTCCGTCAACGCGGTGGCGTACAGCCCCGATGGCAAGCGCATCGTCACCGGGTCCGACGATAAGGTCGCGCGGGTGTGGACCGACCTCGAGCCGCTGCGCGGCGTCGATGACCCGAAGCTGTGGACGGCGACGACCTACTGCATGCCCGTCGAGCGGAGGATCGAGCTCCTTCGTGTGCCCGAGTCGGCGGCCCGGGCGAGCCAGGAGGCCTGTCTGCGTCAGGTCGCCGCGGTCCGCGCGGCCGCGCCGAGGGGGCAGGCGGATTCGGGGGGCCGGCTGCGCGGCACGGCCGGCCGATGACGGGCGTTGTTCCCCCGCGTCGTACATGCTGCCATGGCGGGTCGGCACGCAGCGCAACGTCGCGGTCTGCCCGTCGGCCAGGTTGCTCACCCGAGGTGCGACTGCAATAACAGGGTGTCACGCTCGACAAGACCATTGCGCGGAAATCGCTGGAACGTCGAGTGAACTGAGATTGTGGGGAAGGGAGCCGTCCGGACCTCCAGAGCGGCGACGCCGGACGGGGCGGGGGGGACGATGCCGTCGAGCAAGGATAGGCAGCAAGGCTGCCTGAGCGTCGAGCCGGATGCGCCGTCGAGCTCTCTCGCCTCGAGCAGCGCTCCTGGTGAAGAGGCGGTGCGCACGCTCGTGCTCCCCGAGCACGCGCGCGCGGAGGAGGACGTGGCCGGCCCGATGCCCGAGGAGCGAGCGCAAGAGACCGCGGTCCGGCCGTCGCCGGCGTCGAAGACGTTGGCGGGAGCGACGATGGCGTACCGCGCTCAGGGCTCGACGCTCGTGGATGTCGGCGGGACGATCAAGCACTACGAGATCATCCGCGAGCTGGGGCAAGGCGGCATGAGCATCGTGTACCTGGCCCGGGACACGAAGCTCGGGCGCCTCGTCGCGATCAAGCTGCTGCTCGAGTACAGCGGGCAGGGGATCGAGCGCTTCCTGGCCGAGGCGCGTGCCACGGCGAGCTGCCGGCACGAGCACATCGTGGTGATCCACGAGGTGGACGAGATCCGTGGACACCCGTACCTCGTGCTCGAGTACATCAAGGGTCGGACGCTGAGCCAGTGGCGAGCCGAGCGCGAGCGCACCGGCGCGCCGGGCCCGATGCCGGTCGGGCTGGTTGTCGAGCTCATGATCCCGGTGGTCCGCGCGCTGGTCTGCGCGCACGAGCTCGGGATCGTGCACCGCGATCTCAAGCCGGAGAACATCCTCATCGACGACGCAGGGTGCATCAAGGTGGTCGACTTCGGGATCGCCAAGCAACTCGATGCCAAGCTGCTATCGACGCTCACGGAGGCGCGGGGGGAGCTCCCGGGAGATGATGAACAGAGCTTTCGGAGCGCGCTCGTCGGAACGCCGTCCTACATGTCGCCCGAGCAATTGCTGGGTGAGGACGTGGACGCGCGCAGCGACCTCTGGGCCGTGGGCATCCTCCTGCACACGCTGCTCACGGGGGCGCACCCGCTTGACCCATCGCCGATCGAGCGGCTCGCGGACATCGTGAACTTCGATGTTCCCATGCCGCGCGTCGGCACGCGGCGCCCTGATGCGGGCGCGCTGGGCGCCCTCGTCGACCGGTGCCTGAAGAAGCGGAAGGACGAGCGCATCGGCTCGGCCAGGGAGCTGCTCGCCGAGCTCGAGGCGCTGCTGCCCGGTCGCAAGGCGCCCGGGCTCGGCGAGGACGACTGCCCGTTCGCGGGGCTTTCCGCGTTCCAGGAGTCGGACGCTGCGCGCTTCTTCGGCCGCGATCGGGACGTGACCGCCATGACGGCGCGGCTGCGCTACCAGCCGCTCGTCACGGTCGCCGGCCCCTCCGGGGCAGGCAAGTCGTCGTTCGTGCGCGCGGGGGTGATCCCTGCGTTGAAGCGCTCCAGCGACCGCTGGGAGACGTTCACCCTGCGCCCGGGGCGCCACCCGATATCGGCGCTCGTCGATGTGCTCGCGCAGGTGGCCGAGTCCGAGCGCGCGGGCGCGCCGGCGGGCCCGGTCGAGCTCGCCGGGAACGGTGGGCTCGTCGCCACCTTGCGCGCGCAGCCGGGCTACCTGGGCACCCGGCTGCGAGCGCGCTGCCGCCGTCAGGGGACGAGGCACCACGTCCTGCTCTTCGTCGATCAGTTCGAGGAGCTGTACACGCTCGGCGCGAGCCGCGAGGAACGGGCGGCGTTCGTCGCCTGTCTGGAGGGCGCGGCCGACGACGCCTCGTCGCCCCTGCGGGTCCTGCTCGCCATCCGCTCGGACTTCCTCGACCGCGTCGCCGATGACTACGAGTTCATGACCCACGTGACTCGTGGTCTCTCGTTGCTGCCGCCCATGGGGCGCGAAGGCTTGCGTGAAGCCCTGACGAGGCCGCTGGACGCGGCCGGTCTTCGCTTCGAGACCGCCGAGATGGTCGAGCACATGCTGGACACGCTGGAGAGCACGCGCAGCCCCTTGCCGCTGCTGCAATTCACGGCCGCGAAGCTGTGGGAGGCGCGGGACCGCGCGCGCCGGCTGCTGACGCGGGACAGCTATGAGCAGCTCGGCGGCGTGGCCGGGGCGCTGTCCGCGCATGCGGACGCGGTGCTCTCGGCGCTGCCGGTGCGCGAGCAGCGGCTGGCTCGGGCGGTGCTGGCGCGCCTCGTCACGCCCGAGCGCACGCGCGCGGTGGTCAGCCTGGACGAGCTGTGTGAGCTCGCACAGGACGGCGAAGACCACGCCGGTGAGGCGATCGCGCAGGTGGTCCAGCACCTGGCCGGGGCGCGGCTGCTGCTCACCGAGGCCGGCGGCGAGCGCGAGGGCACGACGGTGGAGCTGGTTCACGAGTCGTTGATCGAGAGGTGGGCAAAGCTCCGGCAGTGGCTCGCCGAGAGCGAGCAAGACGCGCAGTTCCTTGCCAGGCTGCGCGCCGCGGCCCAGCAGTGGGAGGCGAGCGGTCACGCCGAGGGGCTGCTCTGGCGGGATCGCGCGGCGCGCGAGGCTCGAGCGTGGCGTGAGCGCCGCCGCGCCGAGCAGGGCGCCGAGTGGCGCTCCGGGCTCGGCCAGCGCGAGGAGCGCTATCTCCTTGCCGTCGTGGCCCTGTCCGAGCGCGCGCGGCGGCTGCGGCGGCAGATCGCCATGGGCGTGATCGCGATGCTCACCGCGATCGCTCTCATGGTGTCCTATCTCGCGATCAGCGCCGACCGGCAAGCCAGGCGCGCCGAGCAGCAAGCCGCGCGCGCCGACCAGGAAACGGCCCGTGCACAAGCCGAAGCCCTGCAAGCGCGCAACGCCACCCGCATGGCCGCGGCGCGCGAGCTGCAGGCCGACCCCACGACCGCGCTCTCGATATTGCGCGAGGTCGAGCCGCCCGATGTGCCGCGCGGGTGGGCCGTCGTGGCGCGCGGGGCGCTGCACAGCTGGGTCGCTCGGGCGGTGCTCACCCATCCAGGCGGCGTCATGGGGGCGAGCTACAGCCCCGACGGTAAGTACGTCGTCACCGCGTCGTTGGACAGGAATGCGCGCGTGTGGAAGGCCGACATGACGGGTGAACCGCTGGTCCTCCGAGGTCATGAGAACGGGGTCAGCTCCGCGGCGTTCAGCCCGGATGGAAGGTGGATTGTCACGGCGTCATGGGACGGGACCGTACGTGTGTGGAAGGCCGATGGGACGGGCGAGCCGCTGGTCCTCCGGGACCATGAGGGGCGGGTCAATTCGGCGGCGTTCAGCCCCGATGGCCAGCGCATCGCCAGCGCGTCCCACGACAGGACCGTACGTGTGTGGAAGGCCGATGGGACGGGCGAGCCGCTGGTGCTTCGGGGGCACGACGCTCCGGTCTATGCGGTGGCATTCAGCCCTGACGGCAAGCGCATCGCGACCGGATCGTACGACCACACCGCGCGCGTGTGGAGCGCGGATGGGAGCGGCGAGCCAGTCGTCCTTCGCGGCCACGAGCACGAGGTTCAGGGGGTGGCGTTCAGTCCCGATGGCCAGCAACTCGTCACGGCGTCGTCGGACAAGACCGCACGTGTGTGGAAGGCCAATGGGACGGGCGAGCCGCTGGTCCTCCGGGGTCACGAGGCTCCGGTCTATTCGGCGGCATTCAGCCCCGATGGCCGGCGCATCGTCACTGGGTCCCGGGACAAGACGGCGCGGGTGTGGAAGGCCGACGGGACGGGCGAGCCCCTGGTCCTTCGTGGTCACCAGGATGCGGTCTGGGCGGCGTTCAGCCCCGACGGCAAGCGCATCGCGACCGCATCGTACGACACCACCGTGCGCGTGTGGAGCGCGGATGGCACGGGCGAGCCTCTGGTCCTTCTCCGTGACCACGAGCCGATCGCTTCGGTGGCGTTCAGCCACGACGGCGGGCACATCGTGACGGCGCCCGAGGACAGGACCGCGCGCGTGTGGAACGCGGATGGCACCGGCCATCCCGTGGTCCTTCGCGGTCACAGGGACGTTGTCCATTCGGTGGCGTTCAGCCCGGATGACAAGCGCATCGTCACGGCGTCGTGGGACAGGACGGCACGTGTGTGGAACGCGGATGGCAAGGGTGAGCCGCTCATCCTTCGCGGTCACGAGGCTCAGGTCTGTTCCGCGGCGTTCAGCCCCGATGGCGAGCACGTCGTCACGGCGTCGTGGGACAGGACAGCACGTGTGTGGAACGCGGATGGCACCGGCGATCCAGTGGTCCTTCGCGGTCACGAGGCTCAGCTCTATTCAGCGGCGTTCAGCCCCGATGGCAAGCGCATCGTCACCGTGTCCTTCGACAAGACGGTACGGGTATGGAACGCGGATGGCGAAGGTGAGCCGCTGATCCTTCGCGGCCACGAGGATGTCGTCTACTGGGTGGCGTTCAGCCCCGATGGCGAGCGCATCGCTACGGCCTCCTGGGACAAGACGGCGCGCCTATGGAAAGCGGATGGCGCCGGCGATCCGGTGGTTCTTCGTGGTCACGAGCACTGGGTTCTGGGGGTGGCGTTCAGCCCTGATGGCAAGCGCGTCGTCACCGGGTCCCAGGACGGAACGGTACGGGTATGGAATGCCGATGGTACTGGCGAGCCGTTGGTTCTTCGCGGCTCCGAGTCTCCGGTCAACAGCGTAGCGTTCAGCCCCGACGGCAAGCGCATCCTCAGCGCGTCGGATGACAGGGCCGTCCGGGTGTGGACCGATCTGGAGCCGCTCCGCGGCGTCGATGACCCGAAGCTGTGGGCTGCGACCACCTACTGCATGCCGATCGAGCGGCGGATAGAGCTTCTCCGTCTGCCAGAAGCCTTGGCCCGGACCCATCAGGAAGACTGCCTGCGCCGCGTCGCGGCGGCCCGCGTGGCCGCCCCCGGGTCCCAGCCAGGCTCGGCTGCCCGACCGAGCGACACCGCCGGTCGATGACGAGCACCCTCCATCGAGCGCGCCCTCACCCCGCCCGCAGCCTCCACACCGCGGGCCGCAGCAGCAGGAGCGGCGCGGCAAACCCCGCGATGACGAACGCCCAGACGGTCGCCTCCACGCCGATCCGCCCCGCGAGCCAGCCGGCCGCCAGGGTGCCCGCCGGCAGGAGCGCCCCGGTGAGCACATGGAGCGTTGCATCGACCCGGCCGAGCACGTGCAACGGCAGGATGGATTGCCGGGTGCTCACCGCGTGGATCATGAACGCCATGAGGAACGCGTCCCCCACGAGCTGGTGCACCACGAGGGCAGGGACCGCGAGCCGCCCGAGCTGCGCCGCCAGCGGGATGAGCGCGCAGCCGGCCTGACTCATGAACAGGCTGAGGATCATCGCCGGTCCGGCGCCGAGGCGTCGGCCCAGCCAGCCGGCGAGGAAACTGCCGCCCAGCGCGCCGATGCCGCCCACGCTGATGATCAGCCCGACCGTGGTCGTGTCCAGCCGCAGATGCTCCAGGAGATAGAGCATGTACAGCGCGGAGAAGACCCCGCCGAGCAGGAGGGCGTGGACGCCCATCGCCAGGAACGTCGCCCCGACCACGGGGTGGCCCAGGCCGTGGCGCAGCCCCACCCGGAGATCCTCGACCAGCGAGGCGCCCCCATCACCTCCGCCGCCCGCCGGGACGGCCGGCGCCTCCGTCGCCCGGATGCGCCCGAGGAGCGCCGCCGACACGAGATACGACAGCGCGTCCACCACCATCGTCACCGGGGCCGTCAGCGCCTGGATCAGGATGCCCGCGGCGCCGGGGCCGGCGATCTCCGCGGCGGCCTCGGTCCCCTCCAGCCTGGCGTTTGCCTTGACCAGGTGCTCCTGCCCCACGAGCGCCGGCAAGTAGGCGTTGTCGGCGATCTGGAACAGGGAAGTGGCCATGCCCACCAGCGCGGCCACCACGGAGAGCTGGAGCAGGGTGAGCGTGCCGGTCCAGGCCGCGATCGGGACCGAGAGGATCAGCGCCGCGCGCACGAGATCCGCGCCGACGAGGAGCGGCCGCTTGCGCGAGCGATCGACGAGCCCGCCCGCGAAGAGCCCCACGAGGACGCCCGGCGCGGTGGATACCGCGGAGAGGACCGCCACGCCCGACGCGTCGGCCCCGAGGCCCACGATGGCGATCACGGGCAGCGCCGTCCGGCTGATGCGGCTGCCTACGGCGCTCACCGCCTGCGCCGCCCAGAGGCGCAGGAAGTCGGGATGGCGAGAGAGGCCGGCGGGGGGAGGGGACATCGTCTGGGGCGTGAGCAGAGCAGAAAAGAGGAGGGAAGGAGAAGCGCGCACTATCGAACGCGGCCGATCGGTGGCCATGCGATCACCGCTCACGGCTTCGTCCGGTTCTCGGAAGGCACCGCCGTCCTCCCCGGACCGTCCATGGAGAACGCAGCTCGCTGGATTGCGCCGGGGCGCCCGCATCCCGCTCGCCTCTCCGGGCAGGCGCGGCTACGAAGGCGGGCCTGGAGTCCCACGCGACCATGCCCACGCTGCTGCGTTCACCGGCCACCAGGCTTGGCGCCGCGCTCGTCGCGATCGCGATGGCGCTCGTCGGCTTCCTGCCCCTCTTCGACGGCCCCGGCTACGAGAGCGCGCTCGCCGCCGGCCTGATCGTCCCGGGCGCCGCGGCGATCGTGACCGCCCTCGACGTCGCCGCGCATCGGCCGCCGCCTGTCGAGGCGTTCCGCCGCGGCGTCGCGAGCGGCGCCCTGCTCGCGGTCGTCGCGTACGCCACCACGCTGGCGCACGGCCTGCGCGCCGGCTTCTGCGATGTGCTCGGCGGCTCGGCGCACTTCGCCCTCGGGCCCGGGCTCGGCGCGGCGCTCGGCGGCGCCTGGGGCGCCGTCGCGGGCGAGCTCGCGGCCGGCATCCGGCGCGACGACGCCGCGCCTCCCCGCCCGGCGTGGCGGCGCCGGCTCATCGCCGTCCTCGCGGCGCTCGCCGCCCCCCTCGGCGCGATCGGCGTGAGCGCCGTCCGCTTCTACACGAGCCCGATCGTCTTCGCCTACGACCCCTTCGCCGGCTTCTTCAGCGGCACCCTCTACGACACGGTCGTCGACGCGTCCGGGCTGCTGACGTACCGCGCGGGGACGCTGGCCACCCTGTTCGCGGCGTCGGCGCTCGCGCAGCACCTCGTGCACGACGCGGGCGGGCGGGTGTCGTTCCAGCCGCAGGGCCGGCCCGGGCTGCTCCTGCTCGGCGGCGTGAGCGCCGCGCTGAGCGCCGCGACCGTCCTGGAGGGCGAGCGCCTCGGCCACTTCCAGACCTCCGAGAGCATCGCGGCCGAGCTCGGCGCGCTCTCGAAGGGCCAGCGCTGCGAGGTCGTCCACCCGCGCGGCATGCGCGAGGCCGACGTCCAGCGCTTCGTGCGCGAGTGCGACGCCCACATCGAGGCCGGCGAGCGCTGGCTCGGGGCGCCCGCGGCGGTCGATGGCCAGCCGCTGCGGGTCCGCGCCTACCTGTTCGAGAGCGCGGCGCAGAAGGGCGCGCTCATGGGCGCGTCGCGCACGTACGTCGCGAAGCCATGGCGCCACGAGGTGTACCTGCAGGCCGCCGGCTACCCGCACCCGACGCTCGGGCACGAGATCATGCACGTGCTCGCCGGCGCCTTCGCCCGCGGCCCGTTCAAGGTCGCCGGTCGGCTCGGCGGGTGGCTCCCCGACCCGGGGCTCATCGAGGGGATCGCCGTCGCCGGCTCGCCCAGGGAGGGCGAGGACCTGAGCCCGCGCGCGTGGGCCAAGGCGATGAAAGATCTCGGGATCCTGCCGCCGCTCGCGCGCCTGTTCGCGCTCGGCTTCCTCGCCGAGAACTCGTCCACCGCGTACACCGTGAGCGGCGCGTTCGTCGGCCACGTGCGCGCGACGTACGGCGCCGACGCGGTGCGCGCCTGGTACGGCGGCAAGGCGCTGCCGGAGATCACCGGCGCCTCGTGGGAGGTGATGGAGCGCGCGTGGCACGCCGATCTCGACGCGCTCACGCTCCCCGACGCGGCGAAGGCGCAGGCGAAGGCCCGCTTCGATCGGCCGGCGCTCTTCGAGCGGCGCTGCCCGCACGTGGTCGACGCGTGCACCCACGAGGCGGAGGCGCTGCGCGCGCGCGGCGACCACGAGGGCGCCATCGCCGCGTACCGGCGCGTGCTGTCGCTCGACCGGAGCCCCGCGCCGCGCATCGCCATCGCCGAGACGCGGCTCGCCAGCGACGCGCCCGGCGAGCGGAGCGAGGGGATCCGCGAGCTCGAGGGCATCGCCGGGGACGGGTCGATCCCGCGCCACCTGCGCGATCGCGCGGCCGAGCGCCTCGGCGACGTCGCGCTCGCGGCGGGCGACCGGGAGCGCGCCGCGGCGCGGTACAGCGAGGTCGCCGGCCGGCTCGTCGACGAGGATCGGCTCCGGACGCTCGACGTGAAGATCGCCGCCGCGAACGACGAACGCGCCCGCGCGGCCATCGTCGAGCTGCTGAGCGGTACGCGCGGCGGCGCGCCCGACAGGATCCGTGCGGCGGAGCTCCTCGGCGCGTGGGCCGCGCAATCCCCCGGCGATGGTCTGCCGAACTATTTGCTCGGCCGCCATTACCTGAGCGACGGCCGCTTCGATGAGGCCGCAGATCGCCTGGATCGGGCGCTCGCGGCCCACCTGCCCGTCCAGCGGGTCTGGATCGAGGCCGAGCGGCTGCGGCTCGTGGTCGCGTGCGGCGTCGAGGACGTCGAGACCGCCCGCAGGATGTTCGCCCAGTACGCAGCGCACGACGGGGCCGCCGGCACGGGGCCGGCCGTGAGCGAGGAGCGCCGGGACGCCGCCCTCCGCCTGCTCGAGCGCTGCGCCGGCGCGGCGGCCCGGCCTACGTCCTCGGCGACCGCGGGCGACCCGCCGGCCGGAGAAAAGTGAAGAATGCCTCTCGTCCCTGCGCGCTGACGTGGTGAGATGTCGTGGAAATGCACGCTGAGCCTGCGAGCGAGAGGGTTGGCCGCCTCGTCGCGCTGAACGCCGTCCTCACCGTCGTGGCCCGCCACTCGAACCTGCTCCTGCCGAGGCCGTTCGAGGAGCTCGCCGGGGCCGTCGGCCGGTTCGCCGCGTTCCAGCTCTTCGCGGTGGTGTTCCCGGAGCCGGAGGGCGGGCTCCGCGCGTACGCGGTCTTCCGCGGCGACGCGCTCGCCGCCGCGCCGTTCGGCGCGCGCCTGCCGGCGCCCGCGGCGCTCTTCCGGCGCGTGTTCGCCGAGGGCGAGCCGTTCTCCTGCGACGACGCCCGCGCGGGGAACGCCCTCGCCGAGATGGGCGCCAGCGAGGGGTGCCTCTCGTACGTCGCGCTCCCGGTGCGGGCCGCGCCTCCGGGCGCCGAGCCCGGCCACCCCGCCGCGCGCTCCGGGCCGGCCGGCGCCGCGGCCGGCGGCTTCGGCTGCCCGATCATCGCGGCGCTCGTCGTCGGCTACGGAGACGCCGGCGCGGCGGCCTCGGCGCCGATCCCGCTCCTCGAGGAGATCGCCGACGCGCTCGGCGCCGGCCTGGATCGCTCGCTGCGCGTCGTCGCCGGGGAGCGCGAGGCCGCCGAGCGGCTGCTCAGGATCCGCGAGCTCGAGGAGCAGCACCGGAACCTCCTCGACAACGCGCCGCTCATCATCTTCCGGCTCGATCCCGAGTCCGGCGAGCTCTCGTTCCTGAACCGGCACGCCGAGCGGCTCCTGGGCGTGCCGGTGGCCGAGGCGCTCAGGACGCCGGGCTTCCTCGGGGAGGCCCACGCCGACCCGGAGGGCGTGATGTGCTTCGAGGACGCGGTCGCGCGGGCCAAGCTCGGGGCCCCGTCGGCCTCCTACGAGGCGCGCCTGCGGCGGCGGGGCGGCGACGCGATCACCGCGCGCGGCACGGTGTACCCCCTCGTCTCGGATCGCGGCCGCGTCGTGGCGATCGAGGGCGTCCTCGCGGACGTGAGCACCGAGCACGCGGCGCGCACCCGGCTCATCCAGGTCGATCGCCTCTCGACGCTCGGCACGCTCGCGGCAGGCGTGGCGCACGAGATCAACAACCCCGCGGCGTTCATCCTGCTCGGCCTGGACATGCTCGACCGCCTCCTGCGCGGCCCGAACGTGCGCATGGAGGGCAGCGCCGCCTCCAGCGCGTCGGAGCTCGTGAAGGAGCTGCGCGACTCGATCAAGCGCATCGTCGACATCGTCCGCGATCTCAAGCTGTTCGCGAGCCCGCCGCAGCCCGAGGGCTCGCGGCGCACGCTGACGGACGCGAACCGCACGGTCGATTCCGCGCTGAGCCTCACGCGCGGCCAGATCATCGAGCGGGCGCAGATCGTGAAGAACCTGTCCGAGGTGCCGCCGATCCTCATGGATGACGGCCGGCTCGGCCAGGTCATCGTGAACCTCCTCGTCAACGCGGCCCAGGCGATCCCGAAGCCGGGCTCGAAGCACGAGGCCCGCGACCAGACGGTGACGGTCGAGACGCGGAGCGACGGGGAGACGGTCGAGATCGTGGTGACCGACACCGGCGCCGGCATCGCGGAGGAGAACCTGCCGCGCATCTGGGCGCCCTTCTTCACGACGAAAGGTCCGGAGGTCGGCACGGGGCTCGGGCTGTCGATCAGCCGAGAGATCATCGAGCGCGCGGGCGGGCAGATCACGGCGGAGAGCCCGGTCCCGGGGCGCGTCCCGCCCGGCGGCGCGCGGTTCATCATCTCGCTGCCCGCGGCGGGGCGGACGGACGAGGCGACGCCGAGCGTCTCTCCTGTGCCGCGGCTCGTCTCGAAGCGGGTGCGGGTGCTCGTGGTGGAGGACGAGGCGTCGCTCGCCCGCGCGCTGTCCGATCAGCTGGGCCGCGTGCACGAGGTGGCGCTCGCGCCGAGCGCCGACGCCGCGATGGGGATGCTCGCGGGCGGGCAGCGCTTCGACGTGGTGCTCTGCGATCTGCGCATGCCCGGCATGTCGGGCGACGTCTTCTACACGCGGATCCGCGAGAGCGATCCTGTGCTGGCGCAGGGGTTCATCTTCATGACCGGCGTGGGCTTCGGCGCGGACGTCGAGCGGTTCCTCGCCTCGTCGGGCCGCCCGCTCCTGGAGAAGCCGTTCTCCGCCGAGGACGCGCTCTCCGCGATCGCCGAGGTCGTCTCCGCGAACTCCGCGCCCCGCCCGGAGGCGCGCGACAGCAGCAGGTGAGAGGCGCCCGCGCTGTCGCCAGCGGGGCCTCACCGCCGTCCACGTTGCGCGCTCGTGATCCGTGATCGGCGCGCCCGCTGGAGCGCGCTGGTCACGGACCGATCAGCCGAGGAGCTGCGCGCAGATCTGCTGGAGCTCCCGCAGCACGTCTGGGGTGGCTTGCAAGGTGATCCGGGAGCGGTGCTCGCCCTCCTGGTAGCTCAGCGTGAGCAGGACGACGGGCGCCGCGATCTTCGCCCCGCGGCCCGCGGCCGCGATCGTGTCGACGCGCCAGTCGACGCCGGTGAGCAGCTTGCCGTGGTCGAGCAGCGCGCCGCGCACGATCTCCCGCCGCACGACCGCTCGAGCCTGGTCGTAGCCGGCGAGCAGGATCGCCTGGAGCTCCTCGGCGCCCTCGCCCGGCGCGAGCGCCGCGAGGTCGGCCGCGAGCGCGGCGCGGTCGAGGTCGCGCTTGCTCGCCTCGCGGACGAGGAACCGGCACGCCTTGAGCACGCGCGCGAGCGCCTCGGAGCCGACCTCGTGCCGGCGGCAGAACGCGTCGAGGAGCCGCTCGACGGCGGCGGGCACCGGCTCGCCGAGGCTCGGCCCGAGCGCCTCCCAGAGGCGCTGCCGCGCGCCCTCGGGCAGCTCCAGGAGCCGGCGCAGGTCGGCGGCGAGCTCCGGGGGCGGCGGCGCGCCGCCGAGGGAGCGGAGCTCGGCGCCGCGCGGGCTCATTGGCTCAGCTGGATCGGGATGTAGAGCGCCCGCATCTTCGCCGCCGTGCCCGCGCGCGTGTACCCGGCGAGGCCGAACAGGACGTTCCACCAGTGACCGTCCGGGGTCTCGCCGTACGAGAACAGGGGGACGAGGTGGAACTCCCACTCCTTGCCGTTCCGCACCCGGTGCTCCCGGTACACGGTGTTGAGCGCGACCTGCGTCACCGAGTTTGGATCCGCGAACCGGAAGAAGAACGGCAGGGCCACCGTGGTGCGCGACGTCGGCGACGCGAAGTCCCAGAGGAACGGCGCGACGACGAGGTGCGTCGAGTCGCGGTTCCTCCCCGAGTAGAAGAACGGATAGATGTCCGTCTCCCAGCCGGTGAGATCCCGCGTGTGCCGCACGAGCGGCGTGAGCCAGGTGGTGTCGCTCAACCCGTGGCGCTTGAAGCGGCCATAGAACGGGAAGAGGACGAGATCATCGCTGCGCGGCGAGGTGTTCCGGTAATAGAACGGGAGCAGGAACGTCCGCTCGAGATCGATGTCCGGATCCCGGTATTGCCAGAAGAGCGGCGTGATCATGTCGAGCTCCGTCCGCCCTCGGTAGCGAGCGTAGCCCCAGGTCGCGAAGGTGCTCTCCCCCTCCTCGCCGCGCGCCTTCAGGAAGAGCGGCGTGACGAGCAGGCTCTTGTTGCCCTCGTACCCGTAGTGGAAGAACGGGAACAGCGTCGTGCGATCGTAGTTCTTGCCCCAGCTGTGCCAGTAGAAGGGCATGACGTTGAACACGTCGCCCTTGCGGGAGTGCTGCCACATCAGCGGGCCCCACACGTTCGTGGAGCGGTCTCCGACGTCGCTGTAGTGGTAGTAGTGCAGGAGCGGCGGGATGACCTCGTACTCGCTGCTCTCGTCGTGGCCGTAGAAGTAGAGGGGGGCCAGGCCGAGATCGATCTTGTCGGCGGAGCGCGTGTCGCACGCGGGGCCGCCCTTCCAGCTGCAGAAGAGGGGGCCGACCAGGTTGAAGCCGCTCTGCGCCGTGTGGTGCGTGAAGGTCAGCAGGGGAGGGATGTGGAAGTAGCCGCTCCCGTCGTCGCGCTTGCCCTCGAAGAAGAGCGGCGCGAGCCAGTTGTCGTGCCGGCCCGGCTCTGCCTTCCGCCCCGGGCTCGCGGGGCGCCCCTCGGACTCGCGGTGCATGAACGGGCCGACGATCGTCGTGTACGTGTTCTCGTCGCGGAGCTTCCAGAAGAAGGGGAAGAGCACGTCGGCGTCGACGTCCTTGCTCCGGCGGTTGTAGTAGAGCGGCGTCACCATCGTGGCCCGGTCGCCGGGCATCCGGCGCTCGGCCCACAGGGGGAAGAGCGTCCTGAACTGGTAGCTGCCGCTCCGCTCGCTGTAATAGGGGCCGTACCAGTCGCGCTGGATCTCCGCGGCGCGCCCGCGCTCCCACTCGCCGACGTCGTTCGTGCCGATCTGCTTCTTGACCGCGGGCGGCACCGCCAGCGGGTCCTCCGGCAGGGTCGGCTCCTGGGTCTGGATCGGGCTCTCCTCGGACGTCGGCGCCGCGTGCGTCTCCGGCGTGCCGGGCGGCGGCTTCGGCGGCGCGCTCGCGGGCGGCGGCTGCGTCATGCCGGGCTGGCCGAAGCCGAGCTGCGCCGCCGCGACGGACGGCGCGGCGAGCGCGGCGAGCGCCGCGGCGAGCGACAGCGCCGATCGCGCGCGCCGAGCGCGGCCCCGCCCCTCGCCCGCCGGCGCGCCGCGCGCCCCTCGCGAGCAGCCCCGCGCTCCCATCGCCTCGGAGGTCAACGCGCTCCCCGCTGGCCGCCGGGCGGCGCCTCGAGGGCCCGATCCGCGAGCACGCGCGCCGCACCCTCCAGCGGGATCTCCTCCTGCACGTGCGCCACGAGATCCTTGATCTGGAGCACGCCGCGCTCGATCTCCGCGTCGCCCAGGATCACGCAGAGCCGCGCGCCGAGGGAGTCCGCGCGCCGGAGCATCGCCTTGAGCCGCCCGCCGCGCCCGTCGAGCTCGACCGGGACGCCGAGCGCGCGCAGCTGCTTCGCCAGCACGAGCGCCTGATCCGCGCCGCTCTGGCCGAGCGGGGCGAGGAAGCAGCCTGGCCTCCGGCGGGGCGAGGCGCCGGGCATCATCGTGAGCAGCCGCTCCATCCCCATCGCGAAGCCGATCGCGGGCACGCTCGGCCCGCCGAGCCCCGCGACCATGGCGTCGTAGCGGCCGCCGCCCGCGAGCGTGCTCTGGGCGCCGAGATCGCCCGCGGTCGCCTTCACCTCGAAGAGCGTGCGCGTGTAGTAGTCGAGCCCCCGCACGAGCGACCGATCGACGACGTAGTTCACGCCGAGCACGTCGAGGCAGCGGCGCACGCCGTCCCAGTGCGCCCGGTCCGCGTCGTCGAGCAGATCGAGGATCGACGGCGCGTCGCGCGACACCTCGTGATCGCGCTGGTCCTTCGAGTCGAGGATGCGCAGGGGGTTCTTCTCGAGGCGGCGCTGCGAGTCCTCGCTGAGCTCGGCCTTGCGCGGCGTGTAGTGGGCGAGCAGCGCCTCGCGGTAGCGCTCGCGCGTGCCCGCGCTGCCGAGCGAGTTCACGTGGACCACGAACTCGCCGACGCCGATGCGCTGCAGAAAGCCGGCGACGAGGTCGATCGTCTCGGCGTCGCAGAGCGGACCGGGATCGCCGAAGAGCTCGCAGCCGGCCTGGTAGAACTGGCGGTAGCGCCCCTTCGCCGGCCGCTCGCCGCGGAACATCGGGCCGAGGTAGTACCAGCGGGTGACCGGCTCCTTCGCGTGGACCGCGTGCTCGACGTAGGCGCGCGCGGCGCCCGCGGTGCCCTCGGGGCGGACGGTGAGGTGATCGCCGTGGCGTTCGAAGGAGTACATCTCCTTCTCGACCACGTCCGTCGTCTCCCCCATCTGGTGCCGGAAGAGCTCCGTCGGCTCGAGCAGCGGCGTGCGCACCTCGGCATAGCCGTGGAGCTCCGCGTGGAGGCGGAAGGCCCCCTCGAGCTTGTGCCAGCGCTCCACCTCTTCGGGGAGGATGTCGTTCATCCCCCGTACCGCGCGCAGTTCCATCGCGCGGCGCTTATGGTCGGTGCTGGCGAGCGGGTCAAGCCGGTCGGATGCTTCCGGGTGAGCTTCGGTCTCGCCGGCGCGTCGCCCGAGGACTATGGGGTCTTTCCAGAGGCATGGCGAAGGCGAAGGCACGCGCTGCGGCGATCGATCTTGGGAAGGCCCGCGTGGGCGTGGCCGTGACCGACGAGCTCGGGCTCTACGCGCACCCGCGGCCGCTGCTCGACGGGCGAAACCGGAAGGCGCTCCTGGAAGCCCTTGCGGCGCTCGCTCGGGACGAAGGCATCACCCGGTTCCTCGTGGGTCTGCCGCTCGAGATGAACGGGGACGAGGGGCCCGCCGCGCGGCGGGCGCTGGCCTTCGCGCAGGCGCTGGCGGACGCGGCCGGCGTCGAGGTGGAGCTCGTCGACGAGCGGCTGACGACGGTCGAGGCGGCACGGCGGCTGCGCGACGGGGGCGTGTCGGGGCGGAAGAGCAAGGAGCGCGTCGACGGGGCGGCGGCGGCGCTGCTGCTCCAGGCGTGGCTGGACCGTCGGGGCTAGACCGCTGCACCCCGCTCTGGCCTCGACCGGGAGGCGCGTGGCCAGGGACCGTCCGGGCTACCGGCTCTCGCTGCGGAGCAAGAGGTACGCGCCGGCGGCGCCGACCGCGCCGACCGCGAACAGCACGACGTCCCACATGGGCCACGCGACGCCGGCCGCGCGCCGGAGGACGACGGCCTCCACCACCCGCACGAGCAGCGACGCGAAGCCGTACGCGCACAGGCCGACCACGATCGGCCGGCGCAGGTTGTCGGCCAGATCGACCGCCTTCATGCTGTTGTTCCAGACGGTCTTGCGCACGTGGCTCGCGCTGATCAGCGCGGGGGTGATCAGCGCGAAGCCGATCCCGGACGCGAGCAGGACGGCCTCGAGGCCCGTCAGGTTGTCGGTCACCTGGCCGCCGCGCGACAGGCGGATGATCGCGGTGACGAGCGTGATCAGGCTGCCGGCGACCCAGAAGAGGCCGAGCGCGAAGAGCAGCAGGATGAGCGGCCTCGCCATGGTCACCTGCTGCGCCTGGCGGAGCTGCATCGTCGGCGCCACGCGCGGCGCCGACGGCATCGACACGCGCGGCCCGGGCGACCCGGGGGCGTCGAGCTCCTTGGGCTCGGCCTCGCTCGTGTCGTAGAGCGCGAGCTCCGCGTCGAGCTCCTCCATCGTCTGGTACCGATGGCCGGGCTCCTTCGCCATGGCCCGCTGGATGATCATCTCGAGCGGCTCGGGGATGCTCGGCTCGAGCGAGCGCGGGCGGGGCGGGTCCTCGGTGAGGACCGCGGTGAGCGTCGCGGTCGGATCGTTGCGGTCGAACGGGCGGCTGCCGGTGAGGGCGCAGTAGAGGATCGCGCCGACGGCGTAGATGTCCGCCCGGTGATCGACGCGCTCGCCGCGGGCCTGCTCCGGCGCCATGTACGAGGGCGTGCCCATGATCATGCCGGTCTGCGTGAGCGCGGCGCCCGGCGCGTCGTCGACCTTGGAGATGCCGAAGTCGATCACCTTGGCCGTCGGCATCGCGAGGTCGCCGGTGAGGAACACGTTCTCCGGCTTCATGTCGCGGTGCACCACGCCCTTCGCGTGGGCCGCGGCGAGCGCCTTGCAGATCTGCCGGACGATGCGCACGGCGGGGCCGGTCTTCATCTTGCCGGCCTCGTTGAGGTAGTCGGCGAGCTCCTTGCCTTCGAGGAACTCGTTCACGAGGAACGGACGGCCCTCCGCGGTGCGGTGGACGTCGAAGACGGTGACGACGTACGGGCTCTGCACCGCGGCGGCGGCCTCGGCCTCGCGCTGGAAGCGCGAGATCACCTGGGGCTGCCGCGCGAACTCCGGGTGCAGCATCTTGATGGCGAACCGCTTGCTGGAGATCCGCGTGTGGCGCGCCTCGTAGACGCGCCCCATGCCGCCCTCGCCGACGACGCGCACGACCGTGTACGTCTCGTTGAGCGTCTTGCCGACGAGATCGTCGCGGAGCGCGTCGTCCTCCGACTCGTCGAGCGTCGCGGCGTCGCGCGGGCAAACCCTGAACTCGGCCGGGTACCGGACCCCGCAGGTGGGGCAGACCTTGGGGGTCGAGTTGTCGCTCCCGGTGGTCGGGAGCGCCGTGGCGGAGGAGGAGAGGCTCGTCATCGCGTTCGCGATATGAAGGTCCGACTGCGAGCCGCGCGCGTCCGACTGCGGTCGGGAGGCTTCGTCGGGGGGCCGGATGGTGCCGGGCATCGCCGACCGAGGGTAACCAATCGGCCGTTCTGGGGGTGACAAATCGCGCGGCCGTGTCGACCGCGTTGACGGACCGAGGCACCTGCGTATACTCGCGCGCTCCTCAGCTCACTGGCCTGAACTTCGCGGGCTCCCGCCACTACGGGCGTGGGGCTCACATTCAGGCGTCACTTGGCCAGCCGCCGGTCCCGTTCTTCCGTTGTCGGAGAGGACGAGCCGGCCCGGACGCTCGGTAGCGCACCGGCAGGGCCATGGAGAGCCAGCCATGCTGCACTCGGTTCAGAAGACGGACATCATCCAGAAGTACGCGATCCACGACGGCGACACCGGGTCGCCGGAGGTCCAGATCGCCCTCCTCAGCGAGCGGATCAACCAGCTGCAGGAGCACTTCCGCACGCACCAGAAGGACCACCACTCCCGCCGCGGCCTGCTGAAGCTGGTGAGCCAGCGCCGCCGGCAGCTCGACTACCTGAAGCGCGTCGACATCGAGCGCTACCGCAGCCTCATCAACCGCCTCAACCTCCGCAAGTAGCGCGATCCTCGGGCCGATTGGGCCTGAGGTCCCGGCGCGAGGCGTACGCCGCACGCCCGCGCTGCGCGAGAGCAGGCGACCTCGCCTGCCGTCGGCCCGCTGGGCCTGTCTGTCCCACCTGCTGCTTCACCCCACCACCGGCGGTTCCCCCGGCGGCCCGTCCGCGTGGGGTCGGTCCTGCTCGCTGCCCGCACGCGCGCGGTCCGCCTCATCCGCGGCTGCGCGCGCGCCTTTCTGCACAAGCACCCCTGCGCGCGCGGCCGTTCCGGTCCCTTCCGTTCGGGAGGTTTTGCGGCACGCACCCCTGAACGCCTGCGTTTTGCGCTGGCGAGAGTGGAGCGGACGCTCTAAGGAGGTCACTCATTGACCACGGACCGGCGGGGCGATCGGGCCTCGCCGTTCCCGAGCGCGGGCTCCGCGCGTCTTCGTCTTCGCTTCGTGCGCAGCAGGTCGGCTCCTGCGCAGGAACCGAGGAAGAAGAGCAGCCCCTCGCGCTCGGCGTAGCGCCGCACGCAGCGGCCCTCGCGATCGTGCGAGAGAGAGCTGAAATCCCAATGTTCGTTCGTGAATCCGTCATGGTGGGCGGCCGTGCCCTCACCCTCGAGACCGGCCGCCTGGCCAAGCAGGCCCACGGGGCCGTGCTCGTCACCTACGGCGATACGATGGTGCTCGTGACCGCCGTCTCGCAGGACGAGCGCCCGGGCCTCGACTTCTTCCCCCTCACCTGCGAGTTCGTCGAGAAGACGTACGCCGCCGGCAAGATCCCCGGCGGCTTCTTCAAACGCGAGGCGCGCCAGCGCGAGGAGGAGATCCTCTCGAGCCGCCTCATGGATCGCCCGCTCCGCCCCCTCTTCCCGGAGGGCTTCAAGCGGGACACGCAGATCATCGCGACCGTCCTCTCCAGCGACAAGCAGAACAAGGCCGACGTCCTCGCGCTGACGGGGGCGAGCGCCGCGCTCCACATCTCGGACATCCCCTGGCACGGGCCTGTCGTGGGCGTGCGCGTGGGCCGGCTCGACGGCGAGTTCGTGGCGTACCCCACGGTCGCGGACATCGAGCGCTGCGACATCGACCTCGTCGTCGCCTGCTCGCGCGACGCGATCGTGATGGTCGAGGGCGGCGCCGCGGAGGCGACCGAGGCGGAGATCATCGACGCGCTGATGTTCGCGCACGAGACGGCGCAGCCGGTGATCGATCTGATCGAGAAGATGCGCGCCGCGGTGGGCAAGCCGAAGCGCGAGTTCGTCGCGCCGGCGCTGCCGGACGAGATCAAGCGGCGCGTCGCCCAGATCGTCGACGAGGACCTGAAGGCCGCGACGAAGGTGACCGACAAGAAGGCGCGTTACGACGGCTACAGCTCGCTCAAGAAGAAGCTGACCGAGACGCTGAGCGCCGAGCTCGGCGCCGAGAAGCTCCTGCCCCTCCAGGGGCTCGTGAAGGCGGAGTTCGAGGAGCGCAAGGCGCACGTCGTCCGCACCTACGTGACCGAGGAGGGCAGGCGCATCGACGGCCGCGACGGCAGGAGCATCCGGCCGATCATGTGCGAGGTCGGCCTGCTCCCGCGCGTGCACGGCAGCGCCCTGTTCCAGCGCGGCGAGACGCAGGCGATCGTCACGACGACGCTCGGCACCTCGACCGACGAGCAGAAGATCGACGGCCTGATGGGGGAGACGTGGAAGCGCTTCTATCTCCACTACAACTTCCCCCCCTTCTCGACGGGCGAGACGAAGCCGCTCCGCGGCCCCGGCCGGCGCGAGATCGGCCACGGCGCGCTCGCCGAGCGCGCGCTCTCCCGGATGATCCCGGCGCCGGATCAGTTCCCGTACACGATCCGCATCGTGTCGGAGACGCTCGAGTCGAACGGCTCGTCGTCGATGGCGGCCGTCTGCGGCGGGTGCCTCTCGCTCATGGACGCGGGCGTGCCGATCAAGTCGCCCGTCGCGGGCATCGCGATGGGGCTCATCATGGAGGGCAATAAGTACGCGGTGCTCTCGGACATCCTCGGCGACGAGGATCACCTCGGCGACATGGACTTCAAGGTCTGCGGCACGGCGCGCGGCGTGACCGCGATCCAGATGGACATCAAGATCGCGGGCCTGAGCCGGCAGATCCTGGCGCAGGCGCTGGATCAGGCGCGCGAGGGGCGGCTCCACATCCTGGGCAAGATGCTCGAGACGCTGCCGACCACGCGGCCCGAGCTCAGCCAGTACGCGCCGCGGATCACCACGGTGCGCGTGAAGCCCGACCAGATCCGGCTGATCATCGGCCCCGGCGGCAAGACCATCAAGGGCATCGTCGACCAGACCGGGGTCGCGATCGACGTCGAGGACGACGGCACCGTGAACGTCGCGTCGGCCGACTCCGACGCGGTGAAGAGGGCGCTCGACATCATCAAGGGCCTGACGGCCGAGCCCGAGGTCGGCGCGACCTACAAGGGGACGGTCAAGCGCATCACCGACTTCGGCGCCTTCGTCGAGATCCTCCCGAACACCGACGGCCTGCTGCACATCTCGGAGATGGCCCACACGCGCGTCGAGCGCGTCGAGGACGTCGTCAAGGAGGGAGATTCGCTCGACGTGAAGGTGCTGAGCGTCGATCGCGAGGGGAAGATCCGGCTGAGCCGGCGCGAGCTGCTCCCGCTCCCTGAAGGCGAAGAGGGGGATCGGGCGCGCGAGCGCATGGCGCAGGCGCGCGACGCCGGCCCGCCGCCCCGGCGCGATGGACCGGGCGGGCGAGGCGGCGATCGCGGCGGCGATCGCGGATCGCGGCCCGGCCTGGACCGCGATCGTGGCGGCCCGCCGCGCGAGCGCCGAGAGCGCCGCTCCTAGGTACAAGACCCCAAGGCGGGACCTCATGCCGCGCTGCGGCGCGCGCCCGAGCCGTCCCGCCGCTCACTACCCTTCAGAGAGATCTCCGATTCGCAGCGATCCGCGGCCGTGCGCGCGGGTCGCCGCTGCGCACGGCCGGACGCCGCGCTCCGCTGCTGCGTTGACGCGCGCGTGCGCCGCGCCGCGCAGCGGCTCATCCCCCAGCTGCTTTGTTGGAATCCGGTGAAGTCCGCATGGCCCGTTCACAATCAGGGTAGTGTCGCGACCCCTGCTCGTGGCATGCTCCGCCCGTGCTCGTACGCAGAGCGAAAATCGTCTGTACCATTGGCCCTTCGTGTGACTCTCAAACGACGCTGGAGCAGCTCATCCGCGCCGGTATGGATGTCGCTCGACTCAACTTCTCTCACGGCTCGCATGAGGATCATGGCAAAGCAATCGCCACGGTCCGTGCGGCTGCGGAGGCATGCGGGAAGCCTGTCGCGATCCTGCAGGACCTCTGCGGCCCGAAGATCCGAGCCGGTCGCTTCCCCGGCAACACCTTCGAGGTGGCTGACGGGGCTTCCGTCACCCTGATCGAGGCGAACAGGGACAGCCCAGTTGCCACGCCCGGCGAGATCCCGATCCTCTACGAGGGGCTCGCGTCCGACCTGCAGCCGGGCGACGTCGTCCTGATCGACGACGGCCGCGTCGTGGTCACCGTGACCAAGGTCGAAGGGGAGCGCGTCCACGCCGGCGTGACGCAGGGCGGACGCCTGCGCGATCGCGTCGGCGTGCACCTGCCCGCGAGGCGCGTGCGCATCTCGGCCCTCACCGAGAAGGACAAGGCCGACCTGAGCTTCGGTCTCGCGCAGGGGGTCGATTACGTCGCCCTCTCGTTCGTGCGCAACGCGGACGAGGTCCGGCACGTGCGCGACATCTGCGAGGCCTGGGGTCGCCCGACGCCGATCGTCTCGAAGATCGAGACGCCAGGCGCCATCGACAACCTCGAGTCGATCATCCTCGCCTCGGACGGGGTCATGGTGGCGCGCGGCGACCTCGGCGTGGAGTTCAACCCGGAGCGGGTGCCGATCATCCAGCGCGAGATCCTCGGCCTCGCGCGTGTGCACCAGAAGCCGGTCATCGTCGCGACCGAGATGCTCCAGTCGATGGTGACCGCGACGCGCCCGACGCGCGCCGAGGCGAGCGACGTGGCGACGGCCGTCTTCGACGGCACCGACGCGGTCATGCTCTCGCAGGAGACCGCGACCGGCGCGCACCCGCCGCTCGTCGTGCGGATGATGGCCCGCATCGTCACCGAGGCCGAGCAGAGCTCGTTCTATCGGTATCTCTCGAGCGAGCAGCCCGGCCAGCGCGCCAACGTCCCGGAGGCGACAGCGCGCGCCGCGTGCGACATCGCGAAGGACATCGGCGCGAAGCTCATCATCGCGTTCACCGAGAGCGGCCTCACCGCGCGGTACGCGTCGAAGGCGCGCCCCGTGGTGCCGATCGTCGCCTTCTCGCCGAACGACACGACGCGCCGGCGGCTCGCGCTGCTCTGGGGCGTGGTGCCGTTCCCCGTCGACGCGCTCCGGAACTCGGACGAGATGATCGAGCGCGCCACCGGGTACCTGCTTGCGAACGGCCTCGTCTCGCCGGGCGACAAGCTCGTCACCATCTTCGGCGCTCCTGTCGGCGTCTCGGGGTCGACCAACACGATTCGGGTGAAGGTCGTTGAATGAGCCTGCCCGCCCGCGATAGGGGCTCGTCGGGCGAGCAGGAATCCCTCTCCAGAAACGCGGGCGCAGAAGTCCTCCCGAAGCTCGAGAAATACGAGCTGATCGAGGAGCTAGGCCACGGCGGGATGGCCACGGTCTACCGCGCCCGCGACCCGCGGCTCCGCCGCGAGGTCGCCGTCAAGATCATCCACAAGCACCTCCGGGAGAACGCGGAGGTCGGCACCCGCTTCGTCGCCGAGGCGCGCGCGGCGGCGAAGCTGCGCCACCCCGGCATCGTCGAGGTGTACGACGTCTCCAGCGAGCAGGACCGCGAGCGCTACCTCGTCGTCGAGCTGCTCCGCGGCGCCACGCTGCGCAAGATCCTGGGCGCCCACCGCGAGATGCCGGCCGAGATCGGCGCCGCGGTGGTGCTCGAGCTCTGCGACGCGCTGGAGCACGCGCACGCGTCGGGGATCATCCACCGCGACGTGAAGCCGGAGAACGTGCTCGTCGAGCTGCCTTCCGACCGCGCCGGCGAGAGCCGGGACGGCGCGAGCGTGGTGATCAAGCTCACCGATTTCGGCATCGCCAAGATCCTCGACGCTCAGGGCGTCACCTCGACGGGGCAGGTGCTCGGCTCTCCGGCGCACATGGCGCCGGAGCAGATCGAGGGCGGCGAGGTCGACGCGCGCACCGACGTGTTCGCGCTCGGGGTGCTCTTCTACGAGTGTCTCGTCGGGCACCTGCCGTTCGAGGGCAAGAACCCGGCGCAGGTGCTCCGCAAGGTGCTCGAGGGGATCTACCCGGAGGCCGAGCGCGAGCGAGCCACCGTGGGCGCGCGCTGGAGCCGGATCGTCGCGGGCGCCCTCGCGCACGACATCGCCGCCCGCCTGGCGAACCCTCGCGCGCTCGCGGATCAGATCAGGGCCGAGCTCACGGCGCTCGGGATCGCGGAGCCGCGCGCCGAGCTCGCCGCCTACTTCGCCGACCCGGCAGGCTACGTCGAGCGGCACGTCGCGCGGCTCGTCGCGCGCCTCGTGGCGCGCGCGGAGGCCGGCCGCAAGCGCGGCGACGTGCCCGGCGCGGCCGCCGACTACAACCGGGCGCTGGCCCTCGCGCCGAACGACCTCACCATCCTCAAGCGGCTCTCGAAGCTGAACGCGAGCCGCAACCGGCAGAAGCTCGCGCTGCGCGCGCTGCTCGTCGCGCTCGGGTCGGTGGCGCTCGGCCTCGCCGCGTTCACGATCGCCCGCGCGCTCCGTGACCCGCCGCCGGTGGACGTGGACGCGCTCGCGGCGGCCGAGCCGCCGCCGACGCCGCCGCCGACGCACATCGACGCCCTCGTGCCGTCGCCGAACGTGCGCGCGGTCGCGCCGAGCGCCAGGGAGGTCGCGAGCGCGCCGCGGCCCCGCGCGCGGCCACCGTTGCCGCACGTCCCGCCCTCGGCCGCGCCGACGGAGGACGTTCCGGCGGTGCGCGACGTCGTCTTCCAGATCGTCCCGAGCGGCGCCAGGCTGGTGCTCGATGGCGTCGAGATCAGCTGGTTCGGCGCGAACAAGGTCACGCCCCTCAAGATCGGCACACACACCGTTCACATCAGCGTGCCCGGCTCGCGGTGCTGCAAGCCGTACGCGGGCGTCATCTCGGTCGTGGCGCCGAAGCCCGGCGTCTCCGCGCCGCTGCGGATCATCCACAAGCTGGAGATCCTGCCCAGCACGGTCGTCCTGAGCGGCGCGCCTCCGAGCGCGCAGGTCGCGTGCCCGCAGATCGGCCTGATCGGCTACGCCGGCACCCCGCAGGCCGTGACCTTGAACGACGTGTCCTGGAGCGGGAGCTGCCTCTTCACGCCCGCGACGCCGGAGGCCGCGCCGCGCGTCGGCAACGTGACGCTGGTGGCCGGCGAGCCGAACACGGTTTCCTGGCCGTCCGGCTGACGGCATTGCCGTCATTGTGGCGTCCGCTCCGGAATTCTCAGCATCCCCGTCCAAACTCCGCTACATCACGGCGCACCCCTTCCGCATGGCTGCGCGAACTCCAGGCAGGAGATCTCCCGGCGCTCGCTTCCCATCGGTCGGGGGCTGCCGCGCCTTGCGCGCGCCGCGGCGCCTCGCGGCGGCGGCGGCCGCCGCCCTCGCGCTCTGCTTCGCGGCGCCGGCGCGCGCCGACGACGTGCAGCAGTTCGAGCTCGCCAAGACGCGCTTCGACGCCGGGCACTACGAGGAGGCCGTGAGCCGCTTCGCGGCGATGCTCGATCCCGCGAACCCGCCCTGCGAGCGCGGCCCGATCGAGGCGGAGGGCAAGCCGTGCAGGATCTCCGAGCCCGGCCTGGTCGAGCGGGCGCGCGGCCTCGCCGCCGCGGCGCTCGTGGCGCTGCGGCGCACGAGCGAGGCCGACGCGTACATCGAGAAGATCCTCCTCGACAACCCGGTGTACTCGCCGAACCCGGCGGTGTTCCAGCCCGAGGTCATCGATCGGTTCACCGCGGTCCGGGCGCGCATCCGGGCGCGCATCGAGGAGGTGACGCGGCAGAAGGCCGAGGCGCAGCGCGCGGCGCGGCTGCGGGTCGAGCGGGGCCGCGAGGACGAGCGCCGCTGGGTCGCCGAGCTCCATCGCCTCGCCGGGCGCGAGCGGGTCGTGGCGCAGAACTCCCGCTGGACCGCGATGCTGCCCTTCGGGGTGGGGCAGTTCCAGAACGGCGACGATGGGCTCGGCTGGTTCTTCCTGGTGAGCCAGGCCGTCGCCGGCGGGACCTCGATCGTCTCGGCGATCGCGCTGGCCAGCTACGAGAACGTCGACATCTCGCCGAGGTCCTCGGGGCAGGGCGGCGGCCCGGTGCAGAGCGTCGACATCGACGCGCTGAACAGCCGTATCGGGACCGCGGCCGCCGTCAACCGCGTGGCCTTCGGGGCGTTCGCGACGCTCGTCGCGGCCGGGATCGCCCACGCGCAGATCACGTTCGTCCCCGAGCGGGTCTCCTTCCGGACGCGCCCCGTGCCGCCGCCGCCGCCGAGCTTCACCGCCGCGCCGACGATCTCCGTCGTCCCCGGCGGCATGGTCGCGGGGCTCACCGGACGGTTCTGACCGGGGGCGCCGCGCGGCTCACGCCTTCCGCGCGGCGGCGATCCAGAACCCGCCGAGCTGCGCGAGCGGCGTGTCGCACAGCGCCCACTCCGCCCGGCGCAGCAGGCGCCCGAGGCCCGGCACGCGCATCGCGGCCGCGAACGGCGTCACGATGCGCACCCCGCGCGAGGCGACGACGCGCACGCCGTCCGGCATCAGGGCGGCGGCGGCGCTCGGCGCGTCGAAGCGCGTGAAGACGGCGCTCTCCCGGGTCCTGTCGCTGATGGCGCCCGCCGGGCCGAGCCGCTTCACGAGCCCGCGCAGGCTGTAGGGGTTGTAGAACTCGGCGATCACGTGCCCGCCGGGCCGCACCACGCGCGCCATCTCCGACAGCGCGCGACGGACGTCCTCCACGTGGGCGAGCACCTTGAACGAGCACGCGACGTCGAAGCTCTCGTCGGCGAACGGCAGGTCGGTCGCGCTCCCCTCCACGACGTCGAGCCCGCGCTCCCGGGCGCGCTCGAGCATGCCGGGCGAGAGATCGACCCCGCGCGCGGCGCGCGCGAACGCGCCGATCCGCGCGAGCAGGAGCCCGGTCCCGCACCCCACCTCGAGCACGTCGCGGCCCTCGCCGAAGCGGCGCACGAAGTCGACCTCGAGCGCGTCGACGAGGTCGTGGTAGCCCCCGGGATCGCGCCCTCCGCGCCGGGCCTCGTAGCGCGCCGAGAACTCGTCGTAGTACGCCCGCGTCGCGCGCAGGTGCTCGTCCGTGCCGACCTCTACCGTCTGGGCTCCCATGGGCCCGCTATAGTACTCCGCGCCGCGCGCTGCCCGCGCTCCTTGCGCTCCTTGCGCTCCTTGCGATTCACCGCGCCGGGCCGCATCTCTCCTGCGAGGTGACCCATGAAACCCGGCGACCATCCCGATTTCTTCCGCTTCGCGCCGCCCCCCGGGACCTCCCGCGAGAGCTCGATCCGGCTCGATCGCGAGGGCCGTTTCTGGCACGACGGCGCCCGGGTCGACCATCCGGCGATCGAGCGCGGGCTCCGGTCCTGGATCGGGCGGCACCCGGACGACGGCCGGCCGATCCTCACGAACGGCTACGACTGGTGTTACTTCCAGGTCGACGACGCGCCGCTCTTCGTCGACGCGCTCCGGATCGGCGAGGGCGGCGCGGTCTCGCTGCTCCTGTTCGACGGCACGGAGGAGCCGCTCGATCCGGCGACGCTCTCCCTCGGCGAGGACGGCGTCGTGTACGCGCGCGCCCGGAGCGGCGCGCTCGAGGCGCGCTTCTCGCGCCACGCGCAGACGCAGCTCGCCCCGCTGCTCGTCGAGGCCGAGCCGCCCACGCTCCGCGTGGGCGGGCGCGAGGTCACGCTGCCCTCGCGGGCCGCGCGCTAGCCCCGCGCGCCGGAGATCCAGGGAGGGATCGCCGGCGCGCGGGGTCGAGGCGGCCGCGCTCGGCTCAGTACCGGTACTGCCAGAGCAGGTCGAGCATGCCCGAGGTCGCCTGGCGCGCGTCGACGCCCACCGTGCCGCGGAGCGTCCAGTGCTCGCTGAAGCGCCAGTCGATGGTGACCTCGGTCCGCGTGCCGCGCTCGCTCGCCGTCCCGCCGGGGGTCGGCCCGCTCGAGCCCGTCGCGGCGCTCTGCTGCGCGCCTTCCTGGAAGGTGGCCTGCGCCGTCAGGTTGTCGCTCAGCCGGTAGACCAGGCTCGTCCGCAGCGCGCCCTCCGAGGTCGTCCCGAACCGCGTCGTCAGCCCGCGCAGCGGCGCGATGCCGCTCAGCAGCGCGTTGAACTGCGCCGACGCGATCTCGCTGCCGACCGACGCCGCGACGCCGCCGGCCGCGAGGCCCGCGGGCGTCTGGGAGCCCGCGGCCTGCGCGCCCTCCGAGAAATCGGCGCCGAACAGGAGCCGCGCGAGGATGTCCTGCTGCGAGCTCGGCGGGCTCGAGGTGAAGCGCAGCGACCTGTCGGTGATGGGCCGGAGGTTGCCGTTGAAGGCGACGTGGATGCGCGTGCCGTCGGGGGCGTCCCAGTGCGCCGTGACGTTCAGGTGCGGGTTCGACGCGTCCTCCTCGCGCAGGCGCACGCGCCCGCCCTCGATCTCGAACGCCTTGCCGTAGATCTCGAGCTCGCCCCGCGTGATCACGATGCCGCCCGACACCCGTGTGTCCTCTCCGATCACGACGCGCGGCGGCGCGTCCTCGGCGCTCTGCAGGCGCAGCCTCAGCCCCGCGCCGCTGACGAACGCGTCGCGCACGTCGAACGCCACGGAGTAGCGGAGCGCGTCCGCCGCGCGCCGCTGCTTCTCCGGCCCGAGCGGGTGCGAGACGGAGATGTCGGGGTTGTCGCCGAGCGGCTGGACGTCGCGGCTGCTCGTCGCCGGCAGCGAGACGCGGAGCGTGGGGACCGTCGCGTACAGGGCGAGCTCGCCCGGCTTCTTCTCCGCGATGAACGACAGCGCCCCGGAGGCGGTCCCGAGCGGCACCCCCTCGAGCGTGAGCGGGAGGGCCTGGTCCTCGGCGATGGTCAGCGCCCCGGCGCCGTCGCGCAGCGCCAGCCCGGCGAGCCGGAACAGCGCCCAGCCCTGCGCCATCCCGGTCGTGCCCGCCGCGCGGAAGCCCTCGATCCGGAGGACGCCGCCCTCGGCCGTGACGCGGGCGGCCACGTCGCGCAGCTCCTGCCCGAGCTCCGGGATGTGCACGACGCCGTCCCTGACCTCCAGCTGGGCGCGGAGGTTGCCGTCCGCGTCGGACGGGCCGCCGAGCTCGATGCGGAGGTCGCCGTCCAGCGTCCCATCGACCTTGCTCAGCAGGCCGCCGACCAGCGGCTGGAGCGCCGCGAGCCGGAAGCGCTCCGCGGAGATGGCGAGGTCCGTGCGCTCGCCGTCGAGGACCGGGATGAGCCCGCCGCGGAAGCGCACGCTGGCGAAGGCGTTCGCGCGGATCTTGCCGCCGCGCCGGCCCTCGAGGGCGAGCTCGGTGACGCGGAGGTGCCCGCGCCCGGCCTCGCGCATCGGGTCGATCCGCAGCGCGAGCACGCCGCGCTCGAAGGCGAGGTCGCTCCCGAGCGTGACGCCCGGCACCGTGAGGCGCGCCTTGAGCGACGGCGCGATGTTGAGGCCGCGCATCTCGATCTCGCCGCTCACGCGCCCGGCGATGCCGCTGTCGGCGAGCAGGGGGATCTCGCCGAGCGGGACCTCGCGCAGCGTCGCGCGGAAGGAGCCGGTCCACGCCGGGGGCGGAGGCGCGCCTTTGAGCGCGCGCGCCGGGACGTCCGCGAGCAGGCGCTCGAGCGGCGCGAGCACCTCGGCGCTCACGGTCGCGATCTCGGCCGCGCCGCGCGTGACGTGCGCGTCCAGCGTGGCCTTCTCGCTGTCGTACGTGAGCCACGCGTCGAGATCGGTGGGGAAAAGGAGATCCGTCGCGCTCGAGGCGCCCGGCGGCGCATAGGTCAAGCCCCACCAGAGGGTGCGCGCCGTCAGGAACGGACGCTCGATCGTGCCGTTCGCGTACGCGTCGATCCGCACCTCGCCGGCGAGCGGCGGGAGCGCCTCGCGCACGAACGAGGGCAGCGTGGCGAGCTGGTCCATCCCGCGCCGCGGGATGGAGGCGTGCGCGGCGATGGGCGAGCGCAGGAGCGACGACCACCGGTCCGCGGGCGGCCCCGTGAGCGCCTCGAGATCGAGCTCGATCGCGCCGGAGACGTCGGCGAGCAGCCCGCCGTCGTACAGGGTCAGCGCGGCGTCCGCCTTGCCGGTCGCGCCGCTGAACGAGCCCTTGAGCTGCGCGTCGACGAAGCGCGACTCCCAGGCCGGGCGCTCGGCGCCCAGCCGATGAGGACCGGCGAGCGCGAGGCCGTGCGTCCGCACGAGCACGTCGTGCAGCGAAGGCAACGGCTCGCCGGCCGCGCGCGACACCCCGAAGCGGGTCGTGAGCTTGCCGCGCACCTCGCTCACGATGTGCCCGATCGGCATGAGCTGCGCGAGGCAGCCGAGGTCCCAGTCGTCCGCGGCGACCTCGGCCTTCCCGACCAGGGTGGTCCAGGTCTCCGCGCGCAGGAGGGGCCCTTCCAGCGTGCCCTCGGCGCCGGACACACGCACGCTCGCGAGCGTGCCGGCGCACCGCGGCAGGGCGTCGTTCCACGCGCCGTTCGGCGGCTGCCCGCCGTTCCCGTTCGGCTGCGGCGCTTTCGCGTCGATGCGCACGGACCCGTCGGCCTTGACCTGGTCGCGATCGAACGTCGCCGTGAGCTGCGCCGAGATGCCGGACAGGAACGCGACCTCGCCCCCCGTAAGGCCGAGCCGTACGTGGCCCGAGCGCCCGGTCTCGCGGTCCCGATCGAGCGCGACGTCGACCTCCGCGCGGCCGCGCACGCGGATCGGGATCCCGAGGATCCGGGCCAGGCGGCCGACGTCGATGCCGTCGCCCCGGAGGCGTCCGGTCACGTCATCGCCGCGCACCGCGAGCCGGCCCTTCAGCGAGCCGAGCTCGGCCGAGGAGAGATCGAGCCCCTCGACGGCGAGCCCGCCGGCCGAGGAGGTGATCGCCGTGATCTTCCCCGCGGCCGCGGCGCCGTCGCGCTTCAGCTGGAGCTCGACGTCGCGGAGGGCGAGGGGAGCGGCGCTCAGCCGCGCGGAGGCGCTCAGGGCGTCGTCGCCGTCGGTGAGCGTCGCGCGGAGCCTCGGCGAGGCGAGCGGGCCGGAGATCTGCGCGGTGACCTCGTCGACGGTGTGGCCGCCGGCGAGCGCCTCCTTCCCGGAGAGCGAGGCGTCGATCGAGAGCGCGTCGATCGGCCCGGAGACCCGCCCCGCGACGCGCGCGCTGGCGAGCGCGACGTCCTGGCCGACCCGGAGCCCGGCGAACGCGCCTTCGACGCGCGCGTCGAGCGCTCCCCCGCGCAGGCTCCCCTCGACGCGCACGCGGCCGGCGCCGTCGACGGGCCCGGCGAGGCGCGGCGCCGCGGCGATCGCCGGGATGTCGGCCGTCGCCGCGAAGCGGAGGCCCTGCCCGCCCGGCAGGAGGGAGACGGCGGCGTCGATCGGCGCGCCCGGCTCGTGGAGGTGCGCGCGCGCGTGGAGCTCGCCGCGGTCGAGCACGAGGTGGACGTCCGCCGCCGGCACGCGCTGCCCGAGCAGCGCGGTGGGCTCGGTCCGCGCCTCGACGGAGAGCCGGAGCAGGTCGCCGAGCTCGACGCGCACCCGGCCGTCCGCGGTGATCAAGGGCGCCGGATCGGAGCCGCGCTCCAGCGCGGGCTTCGCCGCGGCAGCGTGGGGCCGGGCGGGCGCAACGCGGGGCAGGGAGGGCGCGGCGCGGGTCAGGGGGGGCGCGGCGCGGGGCCGGGCGGGCGCGGCCGGTACGGGCGCCGCGCCGGCCGGTACGGGCGCCGCGCCGCCCGCCGTATCGGGCGAGAGGCGGACGCCGAAGAGCCGCAGATCGACGTCGCGCGCCTGGACCTCCGCGTCGAGCCGCACGGGCCCCGCCACGTCGAGCCGCCCGGTGAGGGCGAGGCCGCCGCCCGCGGGGCCGGCAGGATCCGCCGAGGCCGAGGCCACCACGTCGAGCTGAGGGAGGTGGCCGTTCACGGCCACGCGCGCGGAGATGGGCTCGGTCAGGGGGTGATCCGGGAGGAGGCTCCGCAGCTGCTCCGGCGTGGCGCGCGGGACGCTCGCCTGCGCCTCGAGGTGCTCCTCGTCGAGCACGGCCCGCGCGGTGACCTCGACGTCGGCGAGCCGACCGGCGAAGCTGCTCCACATCCGGACCTCGTCCCCGGCGCGGAGGTGGTAGTTCGCCGTGCCCGCCGTCCTGGCCGGCAGGAACGCGCGATCCACGAGCCCCGTCTGATTGACGTCGACCGCGACGCCCTCCGGGCCGACGTGCACCGACCCGAAGAGCCGGCTGACATCGGCGTCGAGCGCGCGCGGCGGAGCGACCTGCCCGTGGACCCACCCGCGCCCGATCTCGACGTGCGAGAGGGCGACGACGACGTCGCGCGGAGGCCCCTCGGGTTTGGACGAGGGCGGGCTTCGCGGCGGCAGCGGCGTGAACGTGTCGCCGAGGGTGACGCCCCCCGCGCCGTTGTCCTGGACCAGCACGTCGGCCTGCTCGACCCGGATGTACGGGACCTCGATACGGAGCGCGCCCGCGCCGAAGAGCGCGCCGCGGAGCATCGCGAGCACGTCGGCGCGCGCCTCGAGGCCGCTCGCGCGGATCACCTTGTTCCCGCGTGGATCGAGCGCGACCGCGGATCGGATCCGCACGCCGCCCAGGCCGAGCGCGTCGATCTCGTCAGCGACGATCCGCCCCTGGAACAGCGAGCCGAGGAGCCGGTTCGTGGCGTCGCGGGCCACGCGGCGCGCGGCGGGCGTGTCGAGGTGGAGCGCGACGCCCACGGCCGCGGCGCCCGCGAACGTCAGCGTGAGCCCGAGCGCCGCCGCGACGGCGGACGCGGCGCGGCGCGCGCGTCCCGGCGCGCGCGGCGGGCGCGGTGCCGAGGAGCGCCGCGCCTCGGGTGCGGGGTCGGGCGTCACGGCGGGTAGCTTAGTACGCACGGGGCGCGGCGACCGTGCTGGCGCGCGGCGCGACGGCAGGCGGCGGACGAACGCCGCGCCGCCGGGTCGAGCTCCGCGGGGGCGCGCCCGCGCCGGATCCACGCGCGCCGCAGCGGAGTCCTCGCCGGAGCGCCGCGACCTGCGACACGCCGCCACGATGTGCGCCCGAGGCGCGCCGGAGCGGAGCGGTCAGCCGGCGAGCCGCTCGAGCTCCACGAAGAGCGTGCCGAGCTCCGGCTTCGATCGGAGCGGCGCGCAGAAGCGGCTGGCCAGGTGGAGCAGCTCGGCGTCGAGCTGATCGACCCTCCGCCCGATCTCGGCGATGCGCTCCTGGGACTCCCGGCGCCGCGCCTCGAGCTGCCGGTCGAGCTCTTCGAGGCGCTCGCGCAGCTTCTTGATCTGCGCGTCCACCTCGGCCACCTCGTGCTCGCGGGCGATCGCCTCGCTCTCCGCCTCGTAGTCCGCCTTGCGCGACGCATACCAGCCCTCGACGAGCTCGGCCAGCTTGCGGTAGCTGGCGGCGAGCTCGAGGTAGGGCTCGGCGAACCCGCACCGGCCCTCCCAGCGCACGGCCTCCTTGTGCGCGATCAGCACCTCGGGGACGAACGCCTGCGTCGCCGCGCTGAGCGGCGCCACCCTGGCGCGGAACGACCGGGCCTCCTCGCGCGTGAGCGAGGCGTCGACCGTGAGCGCGTCCATCGCCCGCCCGATCTGCATCCGGCCGTCGCGCCACTCCTCGGCGACGCCCTCGAGGCGCCGCTGCTCGTCGAGGGCCCTCGAGCGGAGGTCGGCGTGCTCCCGCACGACGCCGCGCAGCGCCTCGAGCTGCCGCTGGATGTCCACCGGCGCCGACGCGCCGAACGCGCGGGCCGTCATCCGCTCGAACAGCTCGAGCCGGCTGACCCAGGGATCGCGCCCGGCGCCCCTCGAGCGCACCGCCGAGTCGCGCGGCATCGCCTCCGGCGGCGGGGGGAGCGCGATCCGGCTCGCGGCCGCGATCTCCTCGAGCTCCGCGAGCACGCGGTACGCGTCGACGGGGCGCTCGGAGGGCTCCTTCGCCATCAGGGCGCTGACGAGGCGGTCGAGCGCGTCCGGCATCTCCGGAGCCAGCTCCTTGAGGTGCGGCGGCTGCTCGTTCATGTGCTTCAGGATCCAGCTCGCCGGATCCGGGGCGTCGAACGGCAGCCGCTGCGTGATCATCTCGAACATGATGACCCCGAGCGAGTAGAGGTCCGCGGGGGGGCCCGCGTCGATCGTCGTGCTGCGCTCTGGCGCCATGTACTGCGGTGTGCCGAAGATCTCGCCGAGGTTCGTGAGGCGCGCGTCCTGCGCGCAGCGGGCGATGCCGAAATCGAGGAGCTTCACCCAGTCGCCCTTCATCAGGAACACGTTCTCCGGCTTGAGATCGCGGTGCACGACGTCGAAGTCGTGCGCTCGGCCGAGGGCGCGCGCCATCTGCACCCAGATGGGCAGGGCCCGCGCGAGCGGCACCCGGCTGCGCTCCACCACGTCGGCGAGGCTCGTCCCCTGGAGCAGCTCCATCACCAGGAAGGGCAGCCCGTCGTCGGTGTCGCCCTGATCGAAGATCTCGATGATGTTCGGGTGCGCGAGCCGCTGCGCGTGCCGTGCCTCGCGCCGGAAGCGCTCCCGCGTCGTCGTGTCCTGCGCGAACTCGCGGTTCAGGATCTTGATGGCGCACGGGGTGCCGATCAGCTTGTTGTATGCCCTGTAGACCGTGGCCATCCCGCCGATCCCGAGGCCCTGCTCGATGACGTACCGACCCGCGATCGACGTCCCGATGCGGGGATCCTTCTCGGAGACGAGCGACGAGCCGTCGATGAAGCAGAAGGCGCTGTCGGCCGGGTAACGCTGATGGCACTGCGGGCAGGTCTTCATAGCGGGCACGTCGGCTGCAAGGCTACACTCTACGGGGGGCCGCTCTCGAGGGTCAACGCTCGGCGCGCGCCTCGGCGCTTTGTCGAATCGTGGTGTGCTGCGCTGCCTTGCCCTGCGTGATTCCGCGTAGCCCGGTGTCTCCTCACGCGGCCCCGCGTCCTCCCACGTGGCCCGCGCGCCGCCTCGCATCCCGCGGCCTCCCCTCGCGTGGGCTAGCGTGGTCTCGCGTGGTCTCGCGTCTGCCAGCGTGATTCCAGCGCGGTTTCCGCGTGATTGCCGGCGGCGCGGCGCGCGCCGCGCGGGCTCTCCGCGATATGTTCTGGTGACGCCATGGACGAGGCTCCCTTGCGCGCGGTGGTGATCGGCTCCGGCGTCGGCGGCGCTGCCGCGGCGCTCCTCCTTGCGCACGCCGGCATCCCGGCCCTGCTCGTCGAGAAGGAGCGCCGGCTGGGCGGCTCCTCTGCCGCTTACGAGAGGGACGGCTTCCGCATCGACACAACCACGCACATGCTCGGCTGTGGCGACCAAGGCCCGCTCGGCGACGTGCTCCGCCGCGTGGGCCAGGGCGACGCGATCACCTTCCAGCAGAGCGACGAGCCGGCGGCGCTCTGCTTCACGGGCGCCCGCGCCGGGACCGCGCGCGCTCGCCGCGTCGTCCTGCGGGCAGATCTCCTCCGGCTCGCCGGGACCGCCCTGGATCTCGCGCGCGGCCTCGACCTCACGCCGCTGGAGGCCGCGGGCGCCGCGCGTCTCTTCGCGCACGCGGCGGCGATGCGCGACGTCGATCTGGCCGCGTGCGACGACGTGACGGCCGAGGCGTACGTGGCCCGCTTCATCCCGCGCGCCGCGGCCGCCGCTCGGCTCGGCGGGCTGCTCGGCCTGCCGCTGCTGCTGCCAGGAGCCGAGGCGTCCGCGGGTGAGGCGCTGTTCTCCTTGCGCCGGCTCGCCCGCGCCGGCCGGCAGCGTTATCCCGAGGGAGGCGCCTCGCGGATCCCCGAGGTCTTCTGCCGCCTGGCCCGGGAGCTCGGCGCTGCCGTGTGGACGGGCGCGACCGTGCGCCGCGTGCTGGTGCGCGATCGTCGCGTGCAGGGCGTCGAGCTCGAGGATGGAACGGCGCTCCCCGCGCGCATCGTGGTGAGCGCGGCCGGGCTCCTGCGCACCGTGTCGGGCCTCGTTGGCGAGCCGCACTTCCCTGACGCCTACGTGGCGCGCGTCCGTGCGCTCGCGCCCCAGCCGAGGCTGGTCGAGGTCAAGATCGGGCTGCGCAGGCGGCTCGTCCCGGCGGGCGCGCTCGCCGGTCTCGCCGGCGGCGCCGGCGCGCCAGCGTTTCCGTTCTACTGCCTCGCGCCGACGCGCTTCGACCCGTCGCTCGCGCCGCCTGGGCATGAGCTCCTCTGCGCGTGCGCCGTACCGGGGGGGAGCGGCGGCGCCTCGCGCGCCGGACCCGGCGCGCCGGTCGACGAGCTCTTGCGCGCGCTGTCGGCGGCGGTGCCCGGCGTGCTCTCCCAGGCGATCTTCGTCGACGGATCAATCCAGGACGGAGGCGGAGAGGCGTGCGCTCCGGGCGGCGAGCTCGCGTCGGGGACGGCGCAGACGCCTGGCCAGGTCGGCCGCGCGCGGCCGGCGGTGTACACGCCCGTGAGGGGGCTGTACCTCGCAGGGCGCGCCGCCGGCGGGCGCGGCGCGGGGATGGATCTCGCCGCCTCGAGCGCGATGGAGTGCGTCGACCGCATCCTCGTCGATCTCGGCCGCGATCTCGGCGCGCCCGCCCCGCCCGCGCTGCTCGACATCGCGGGCGATCTGCTCGGGCGCGCCGCGGGCTCCACCGCCTCATGGCTCACGCGCCCCCGCTAGAGCGGCAGTCACCCGCTAGAGCGGCGGTCACCCGCTTCGGATACGGGCCCACCTCGACGTTTTCGGTGCTCAGCGCACTGGAGTGCGCTTGCGCGCCGAAAACGCCGATCTGGGCCCGTCTCCTGTGCGGGTGACCGCCGCTCTGCTCTGCATGGGCCGCTCTGCTGCCGCTCTGCTGTGGATGGTGCAGAGGTGGGCAGGAACCGTTCTGGCCCGCGCTTCAGCGCGTGGTCGTGGTGCCGCGGTTGCCCCGCGCGAGCGCGTCGAGCGGCAGCTTCTGATCCTCGAACACGGCATCTAGCTCCTCGCTGCCCCGCTCTCGCACGCCGGAGCGCGGCGACAGCTCGGGGCGCACCGAGGACGCCGGAGCCATCCGCGCCGACAGGGGCCCCATCGTCTTGATCGACGGCGGGGGCTCGGCGCTCGAGAGCGTGCCGGGCGGGACGGAGCGCACCGAGGGGGGCGAGCTCGCCATCGTGCGCAAGGACGGCGGGCTCGGCAGGCTGCGCCTGGAGGAAGGCGGCCCTGCCTGCACGCTCGACGGCGTCGGCGTGGGTCGACGCGCCGCAGGGCCCCCTGGCAGAGGGCGCGACGAGGGGACCGGCGGCACGCTCGGCTGCGCGCGCGTCGACGGAGGTGGACCCGACAGGAGCTGTGAGCGCATCGACGGAGGCGGGCTCGACAGGGGCTCCGGGCGCGACGACGGAGGCAGGCTCGACAGACGGCCGCTCCCGGCGGCCTCCGCAACCACATGTGCGGGGCCCGAGAGCGAGCGGGCGGAGGGCGGCGGCGCCGATGGTGACCCGCCCGGCGCGTACGCGCTCGGCTGCGTGCGCGCCAGCGGCGGCGCGGAGGGCACCGGCGGGGAGCGGAACGAAGGCGGCGCGCTCGACGGGGGCACCGGCGTGAGCGCGTGGCTCGCGAGGGGCGCCCGGGCCGACAGCGGGGCGGCGGAGCGCGCCGATGGCGGCGGCAGCGTGCTCTGGCTCGCCGACCTCTCGCGGACCTGCGGCGCGAGGCGGGAATCCGCGCTCGCGCCCGCCCGCTGCGGTGCGCGGGTGTCCGCGCCCGAGGCCGCCTTGTGGCCGAAGGTCTCGCTGCGCTGCGCCCCGATCATCGTGTAGCGCCCGCCTGCCTCGTCGCGCCGACCCGCGTCGCGCTGCGCGTTCATCTCGCGCGTCTCGCGCAGCGCGCCGTTCAGCATCGCCTCGAGCTCTCGCTCGCTGACCTCCTCATCGAGCCGCAGCAGCGTCGAGCGGACGTCCCGGGCGAGCGCCTCGAAATCGGCGGGATCCCTCGCGTAGATGCTGTTGGACAGGAGGATCGCGAGCGGCCGCCGCTCGGCGGCGATCGTCGCGGCGGTGGCCGCGTCGCAGCGGTGCAGGAGCACCCCGCAGCCCGGCGCCACCGCGAGGCACAGGCTGAAGAGCGCCGGCCACGCGGGATCAAGGACCACAAGAATGCTGGGCACATGAAGCGGGGTTGCGGTGATCTGCGCGCGGCGGTCCATGGCAGCCCGAGGATAAACGAAACTGCCCGAGCGATCGTAGTTCTCTTTCTCTGAATCGGTCATTTTTACTCTGCTTGTACGTTCCGCGTACGTTCCGCGTTCGTTCTGCGATGAGGCCAGTGGCGTCGATCTCCTACAGCTCGATTGCGTGTGCGCCATTCGTTGCGGCGTCGCGTCATCACGTCGTCGTGACGTCGCGTCGTCGCGTCGTCGCGTCGTCGCGTCATGGCGTCACGGCGTCGTCGTCGTGACATCGACCTTTCGGCTCCCGCGTTCACCCGGTGCGCGTCGTGCTCCGGGCGGGGCACGCGCGCCGCGCGCCCCGCGCCCGGATGAGCGGCGGAGGGCGCGCGGCGTGGCAACGCCGGTATCGCGGTGGGCGTCGTGGGCTCGGTGGACGCCGGGAGACGACGTGGTGTGATGCCTGCGCGGCGCCGCCCCGCCCGGCGGCGCCGCGATCACAGCCCGGTATAGATGGTGGCGAAGGAGGCCGCCTCGCCACGGAGAAGCAGGCTGAGCCGCGGGTTCGGCACCTTGAAGGTGTGAATCTTGGCGTTCCGCACGTCGAGCACCGCGAAGGCGCCGCCCGGCGTGCTCTCCGCGAGCCCGTTCATGAGCAGGTTCAGCACGACCGAGACGCGCTTGGACGACAGGGGCTCCCCGCGGAAATACATCTTGATGACATGCGGCGTCCCATCGATGACGAGCCCGAGCTCCGGGTTGACGTTGATCTCGAGATCGCCGAGGCGGTACGTCGACGCCGGCGGCTCGAACCACGTCATCCTCGTCGAGGCGAGGAACTTGCGATATCCGTTCACCACCGACGGGTAGATGCGGCGGCGCCGCTCGTCGTGCTGCGCGGCGAGGAAGCCGTCGAGCACGCTGGTGGGCTTTCCGCTCCTGTGCATGTCGACGATCGCCTCTCGCACCTGCCTGTAAAAGTCCGTGTGGAGCTCGTCCTTCCGCTCCTTGAACTCCCTGACGCCCGTCAGCTTGGGCGTCCCGGCCTTGAGAACGAAGTCGACAAAGTACGTGAGCGAGATCTTTTCCATGAAGTCTCCTCCAAAACGAAGCATTCCGGCGCGCCATTTACACGCTCGTGCGAGAGACACGCCGTCGCGCCGCGTTCTTGATGTCTACCATGGATAGTCATCTTCGACCCGTCGGGAAAGGGATCGATCGGACGGACATTGTCCCAACCCGTCAGGGCGGACGGCGGTGCCTACGGTCGTAAAAACTGTTGTTATTACGAGCGTTTGCGCGTGTCGTCGGGCGCCGGTTCACCCCGCGGCGCGGCGTTCCGCTAGGCTGTGCGAATGGCCATGACGAGAAGAGGCGCGCGCGGCGAAGGTAATCGACAGAATCCAGCTGTTGTCCAGGGGATGTCCTGTGGAGAACGCCTGTGGAGAGCTGGAGAGCAAGGGGCGTTATCGAGGTGTCGGCCCGGTGGGACATGGTCTGTCATAGCCGCGCCCTCCTTGGCGCTTGACGCGGCTCGCGGGCGGGGGATCGCGCCGGACGCTGCCCCTCGCGCAGGCCGAGCGGCGGAGGGGCGTCGGCCCCGCGGGGTGCGTCGATGATGGACGTCAGGCCGGAGCGCGCGGGTGATGAAGCGGGGATCCGCGCCGTTCACCTCGCGGCGTTCCCCTCGGCGCTCGAGGCGGATCTCGTGGACAGGCTGCGGGACGCGGGGCGCGCGGCCGTCTCGCTGGTCGCGGAGACGGACACGGGCATCGTCGGACATGTCCTGTTCAGCCCCGTGACGATCGCCGGCGACGGCGTCCCCGGCAAAGGCCTCGGCCTCGCGCCGCTCGCGGTCTCACCTGGGCTTGCGGGCCGCGGCATCGGCTCTGCGCTGGCGCGACGGGGGATCGCGGCGTGCAGGGACGCCGGCTTCGCGTTCGCGGTCGTCCTCGGAGCGCCGGAGTACTACGCTCGGTTCGGGTTCGAGAAGGCCAGCCTGTACGGCCTCGGCAACGAGTACGCGGCGGACGAGGCGTTCCTGGTGATCGAGCTCGCGCAGGGGGCGCTGGAGCGCGCCCGAGGCGTGATCATCTACAGCCCCGAGTTCGGCGTCTTCACGACCTGAGCCCGAGTCCGGTCTTCACGACCTGAGCTCGCGTCCTCTCGCCAGATCGCCCGCCGCCGTCCGGCTCAGGGGGGCGCGGCGGACCTGTCGGACGCGGTCGCCGCGCGCCACGCGGTGGTCGCATCGAGGCCGTGCTCGCCGAAGCGAGGCGCGTAGTCCCGCTCCACGGCGCGCTCCAGGATCTCGCCGTACCGCGCGGGCGGCATCAGGCCCCAGACGCGGTCGTCGTCGGACATCGCCGCGCGCCTCGCGCCGCCAGGGGGCATGTAGCTCCTGCGAAGCCGCGTGAACATGGCGGGGAGCTCGCGCTCGACCAGCTGCCGCACGGCCGGGGCGCACGGCTGCTCGAGCAGGTAACGGAGCAGCGTCCAGCCGAAGTCGCGGTGCCGCACCTCGTCGCGCAGGATGCGATCGAGCGCCCGGCGCGCGACAGGCACGGTGCACCCCTCGCGGAGCACCTTGAAGAGCGGGACCGCGACCGTCTCCCCCAGGCAGAACACCTCCACGCCCGCCCGGGCGACGGACATCTCGAGCGGCTCGTCTCCGCTGCTCCTGAGCCCGAGCGTCTCGCGGCGGAGCGCCGGCAAGGCGCCGCCGCCCGCGCGGGCGTGGACGCGATGGCTGAGGCGAGCGTGCGCGAGCTCGTCCTTGACGATGCGGAGGCCGTCGTCGATGAGATCCGGCGACGCGCCCATCTGGATCAGCCAGAGCGTGAGGTGCTGCGTGATCGCCGCCGAGCGGTACTCGGCCTCCACGCGCCGCCCCCACTCGGCGCGCACCGCGTCGCTCGCGGGAGGGAGGGGGGCGCGCTGCCCGCGCGGCGCCTCCGCGTCGGCGGCGCTGTCGTGCTCTGGTTCGGAGGCGTCCGTCATGAGATCACGCTAGGCGGGGAGTCCGGGGGCGGCAAGACGGGACACGGGCGCTCGTCGCCCCTGGACGAGCTCACGGCGACGCGCCCGGGCGCCCGCCAGGCGGCGCGCACACCTTGATGGTCGAGCCGCACGCGTCACAGGCCTGCTTGTAACAGGGGTTGATGACGACCTCCTGGCAGCCCGCACTTTCCGGACACGCATCGCCGATCTCGCAAGCCTGGCTCGGGAAGCAGCCCGCCTCGGCCAGCACGGGTGTCGTCGAGGCGTCGCCGCAGCCTGGCGTGAGCCAGCGACACACCGGCCCGAGGCCAGCGCACGCGTCCTCGGTGGCGACGGTGAAACAGACGTCGGGGGGCGGCGGATTGCAGAAGATCTCGGCTACCTGCCAGCTCCAGGTGTCCTTTTGCTGAACGCACACGGCCTGGGTCGGTATCGGGCCGCAGCCGGTCATCATCTCGTAGGGGCAGGGCGCGCTCGCCGCCGCGCAGGGATCCCCGTCGGTCGGCATCTCCTCGGGACACACCGGCGCCGGCGGGTTGCAGGCCGGCGAGATCGGTTCGGACCACGTGGCGTCGTCACCGCAGCTCACCACCGCAGGGCAACCGGCGTTGTCATAGTTACAGGTCGTCCCGGGCGCCGCGCAGGCGCCGCCGGCCTTCGGCATCTCCACGGGGCACTCCGGCGGCGGCGGGTTGCAGGCCGGCGATATCGGCTCGGACCACGTGCCGTCGTCACCGCACGTCACCACCGAGGGGCAACCGGTGGTGTCATAGTTGCAGGTCTTCCCGCGCTCCTCGCACGCACTGCCGGCCTTCGGCACCTCCACGGGGCACTCCGGTGATGGCGGGTTGCAGGCCACCGTGGGCGCCTGTTCCCACACCCCGCCCATACACGTGCTGTCGATCGGGAGGTCGCACAACTCTTTGCCATAATTGCACGAAAGGCCGTCCTCCTCGCAGCTCGATCCGATCTCCGGCGCCGCCTCGGGGCAGCCGCCGCTCGTCACCGTGGGATTGCATCCCGGCAGGGCCACCGCGCCCGCGAGCGAGGCCGCCGCGGCGACGGTGACGATGAACGGCGCCTTCAGCACCTTTCGCTTCTTCTGCATGGGCATGGTTCGACGGGTCCTTTCTTTGGCACAGGTTGGCGCAAGGTCACGTCCTCGCGCGCTCCAAGGCTGGAGCGAGCAAGCGAGGTGCCAGGGCGATCCACGGCGGACCTGGGAGCAAAATTTGTCAGCAGGAATGGAAAATGACGCCCTGGATGTGTCTTTCACAGCGCTCCTGGGAGCCCGCGAGCGCTCTCCCGCTCGGGCCATGAGCCGATTCAGCGGCAGGCGCTGATCTGCACGTCGTCGATGTTCCAGCCCGACATGGGCGCGCCGCCGAAGGCGATGACGGCGCTGTAGCCGAACCGCACCCGCAGGCTCGGGCTCTTGTAGGGCGTCAGATCGTAGGTGACGCGCTTCCATCCGGACTCGGTGACATCGTCGTGCGGAGACTCGTAGACGATCCGCCAGCGCGATCCGTCGAAGACCTCGACGCGGGCCTTGTTGCGGTAGGTCGTGTTCAGCCATCGCCAGAACGACAGCGTGACTCGCCCGCTCACGAGCGCGTCGACGGCGGGGCTGGTCAGGTAGCGCTGCGGGTGCGGCGCGGTGACGCTCGGGCTGCCGCCGAGGACCACGCCCGCCACGCCGTCGTCGCCGGCCCCGGTGTGATCGCTCGCCGGATCGGGGAACCCCGCGCGCTGGTCGCTCGACGCCCTCGCCGGCCCGATCTCCCACCCCGCCGCGAGGCTCCACCGGGTCGTGTTGTCCGCGAAGGCCTCCGTGAAGAGGACCCGCGCGGAGCACGGCGCGCTCGGGTCGACGTTCCCGGGGGCGCCGCGGAACGCCGTCGGAGAGGCCGCCGCCCAGTCCAGCGCCAGAGATCCGTCCCCCTCCGCGAGCCATGGCGCGTCCGCCGGGCCGGGCGTGCACGCGGCCGCGGTGAGGCCGCACAGGACCGCGGCCCGCCCAATCCACGTCTTCATGATCGCTCCTACGAACGTTCAATGCCGGAGGCGCAGACACCCTTCCGCAGGGCCGTCGCGCGGCACCGAGAGCACGTGTTTGTAGGCCTGAAACAGGGCGGCGGATAGGCCATGTGAGGGGCGCCCGATGCGATGAGATCGGCGTCGCGCGCCCTCCGACGGCAGCCGAGCTCCTGCGTCGCCCCGGCGAGCTCGGCCGCGCGCCCATCGCGACGCGCGACGTCGGCGAGCGCCCGTCGCCGCGCGACGACGGCGCGCTCGGCCCCGCGCGGGCGGGCGCGCTACGCCCCGCGCCGGCGGGCGCGCTCGGCCCCGCGCCGGCGGGCGCGCTCGCGCGACGGACGGATCACCGGGGCGCGGCCGTCATCGGGGCGCGGTCGCGGGAGGCCGGGGCAGCGGGATCGGCCGCTGCAAGATCGCCTGGCGGCTCGTCACGTCGCTGAGCATCAGCGTGAGCATCAGGCCGACGAGGAGCGCCGCCACGATCATGGGGAGGGCGTTCGTGAAGCGCTGCTCGATGAGATGCATGAAGAAGAGCAGCACGAGCAGCGTCTTCGCCGTGGCGATGAGCAGCGCCGCGACGACGTCGGCCGCGCCGAGGTGGGCCAGCGAGAGGAGGTACGACGCCAGCGTCAGCCCCATCAGGAGGAGCCAGACGATCACGTAGGTCCGCGAGGAGAGGTGCTTGACGGTCATGGGCGCAACGTGCCGTTAGCGGTGCATCAGTGCATCAGGTAGAGCATCGGCCAGAGGAATATCCAGATCACGTCGACCAGGTGCCAGTAGAGGCCGCCGAGCTCGATGTGCGTGTCGTTGCCCGCGCCGTACCGGCGCCGGAAGCACCCCCACGTGAGCCAGCCGAGGACCACGAGCCCCGCCGTGACGTGGATCGCGTGGAGCCCGGTCGTCAGGAAATAGAGGGTGAAGAACATCTTCGCGCCGGCCTGCGGGAGCTCCTCGAAGCGGTAGGCCGAGCCGGGGAAGATCCCCTCGTGGAAGTGCTGGGTGTACTCGACGCCCTTCAGCACGAGGAAGGCGAGGCCGAGCGCGATGGCGCCGAGCAGGAGGCGGCCGGCCATCGTGGGCCGGTCGAGGCGCACGGCGTAGACGCTCAGCGCGACGAGCAGGCTGCTCGTCAGGAGGATCGCGGTGTTCGCGGTCCCGATGACGGCGTTGTTGTGCGCGACGCCGGCGCTGAACTCGTGGCCGAAGACCGCGCGGTAGGAGGCGTAGAGGGCGAAGAGACCGGCGAACAGCAGGACCTCGCTGGCGAGGAAGATCCACATGCCGAAATGCGCGGCGTGGGTCTGCTTCTCGAGATCCTCGAACTGCATGGCGAGCCGCGCCGGCGCGAGCTGCTCAGCGGGCGGTTGAGACTCGGGCATGGGCTTCCTCTTCGGTCAGGTGGTAATCGTACGGGCCGCGATCGATGACCGGCGTCACGGGGAAGTTGTGCTCCGGCGGGATGGGCGGCGTCATCCACTCGTAGCTCCGGGACCTCCATGGATTGGCGCTGGCGCGCGGCCCCCAGCGCAGGGCGATGAGGAGGTTCACCAGCGCGAGCACGAGCGCGCCCGCGAGCAGGTAGGCCCCGCCCGTCGAGAGGACGTTCAGCCACTGGTACTGCGCCGGATAGCTGTAATAGCGGCGCGGCATCCCGGCGTTGCCCGCCAGGAACTGGGGGAGGAACGTCAGGATGAACCCAAGGAACACCCCGAACGACGTGAGCAGCCCCATCGGCTCCGAGTAGGCGCGGCCGAACATCTTGGGGAACCAGTAGTGCGCCGCCGCGAGGAACGCGGTGAGCGTGCCGCCCACCATGATGAAATGGAAGTGGGCGACGACGAAATAGGTGTCGTGCCAGTGGACGTCGAGCGACTGCGTGGCCACGGCGACGCCCGTCATGCCGCCGAAGACGAAGAGGAACAGGAACCAGAAGAAATAGAGCATCGGGGTGTTGAACTGGATGGCCCCCCTGTGCAGCGTCGCCACCCAGGTGAAGACCTTGATGGCGGAGAAGATCGCGATGAACATCGAGAACGCGCCGAAGATCCCGGCGTCGAGCTCGCTCATCCCGGCCACGAACATGTGGTGCCCCCACCCCGCGAACCCGATCAACGCGATGCCGAACGACGAGAGGGCGATCGCCCAGTAGGACGCCGGCTGCCGCTGCGCGAAGGTGCAGACCACCTCGCTGACGACCCCGAGCGCCGGGAGCACCATGATGTAGACGGCAGGGTGGGAGTAGAACCAGAACAGGTGCTGGAACAGCACGGGATCGCCGCCGAGCGTCGGATCGAAGACGCCGAAATGGTAGATGTGGTCCAGCCCGACGAGCAGGATCGTCAGGCCGAGGACGGGCGTCGCGAGCAGCATGATGATGCTCGTGCTGTAGATGGCCCACACGAAGAGCGGCACACGTCCCCAGCTGATCCCGCGGGCGCGCATCGTGTGGGTCGTGGCGATGAAATTCACCGCCGTCATGATCGACGAGGCGCCGAGGATGAAGATGCCTATCACGACCGGCAGGACGCCCGCGGGCGTGGTCGTGCTGTACGGCGGGTAGAACGTCCAGCCGGTGTCGGCGCCCCCGGCGATCGTCGCCGCCAGCGTGACGACGGCGCCGATCGCGTAGACGTAGAGGCTCGCCAGGTTGAGGCGGGGGAAGGCGAGATCCTTGGCGCCGATCATGAGCGGGAGGACGAAGTTCCCGAAGATGTTCGGGATCGACGGGATCATGAAGAGCCAGACCATGACCACGCCGTGGAGCGTGAACATGCGGTTGTAGACCGCCGCGCTGATCACGGTGGGCCCGGGGGTCAGGAGCTCGGTCCGGAGGACCAGCGCGAAGGCGCCGCCGAGCAGGAGCATCAGCACCACGAGCACGTAGAACATGACGCCGATGCGCTTGTGATCGGTCGTGAGCAGCCACGACCGCACGCCCGCGCCGGCGCGGAGATAATCGACCTCGTGCGCGCCGTGGACCGGCGCTGTCCCCTCGACCTCGTGGGCGATCATGGCGCTACCCCCTCCGGCGTGACGCTGCTCCCGGGGACCCCGCCGTCCCACGGCACGTCGGGGCCGTGAGGGACGTCGCGGATCGATTTCATGAGCTCGATGATCGCGGCGACGTCGGGCGGCGTGATCTGTCCGAGATAGGACGGCATGACCGGCGGGAACCCGCGGTGCACCGCGGCGAGCGGATCCATGATCGACTCCGTGATGTAGGCCTCGTCGGCGACGCGCTCGCCGCCGGACTCGAGCGGTACGACGGCGCGGTAGAGCCCGGCCCAGCTCGGGCCGACGTGCGGTGTTCCGTCGAGGGTGTGGCAGCGGAGGCAGCCGTGCTTCGCGGCGGCGCGCTCGCCGCGGCTCGGCATCGTCGGCTCCGCCTCGGCGAGCTCGTTCTCCGCCTCGGCGGCGGCCTCCTGCGCGAACGCCGGGGCGCTCGCCAGGCCGCCCGCGAGCCAGCGCTCGTAGTCGACCGGGTCGAGCGCGATCACCTGGCCGCGCATCTCGGAGTGGCTCGTGCCGCAGAACTCCGTGCAGAGGATGGGGTAAGCGCCGGGCTCGTTCGCCTCGAACCAGGCCGTGGTGTACCGGCCAGGGATGACGTCCTGCTTGATGCGGAACTCGGGCACGTAGAAGCTGTGGATGACGTCGCGCGACGTCATGATGAGCCGGACCGGCCTGTGCGCGGGGACGTAGAGCACCGAGATCTCGCGGTCTCCCCCCGGATAACCGAACTTCCACATCCACTGCTTCCCCGTGACATAGACGTCGAGCGCGTCGTCCGGCGCCGTGCGCAGGTCGGCGAACTGGCGCGTGCCGATGGTCCAGAACGTGAGGAAGAGGAAGCCCAGCGCGAAGAGCGACACCGTCTCGAGGAAGAGCGCCGGCCGCGCGAACGCCCCGGGGTGCGGCCGCGGCGTGTCCTGGAGCCGCCGGCGATAGCGGATCAGGAAATACCCGCCGATGAGCGTGATGAGGGCGGCGCCGCCCATCGTCGCCAGGATGACGAAGTAGTGCAGCCCGTCGATCTCGCGGGCCAGCGAGGAGCGCTGCTCGGGCAAGAAGAGCAGCTGGCGCAGCAGCTCGTTCATCGCGCGCGCTCCAGTCTCCTGCGCCGCCGCCCTTGCCAGCCGAAGAAGGCGACCACCGCGGCGACCCAGGCCAGGATGGCGGCCCCGCCGAGCCTCAGGAAGCCGGCCACATAAGGGCCGTACCGGCGGCTCGCGGGGTCGTAGCGATAACACGTCATGAGCACGCGCTCGAGCGGGGTGCCTATCTGCCCCCGGCTCGCCTCGAGGAGCGAGAGGCGGAGATCGAGGGGGGAGAACTCGATGCCATAGAGGATCCGTGAGATGCGGCCCTGCGGCGTGAGGACGAAGACGGCGGCGGGGTGCGCGTACTGCTCCGTCTGGGGGTCGTACGCGAACCGGAAGCCGAGATCGCCGGCGAGCGCGCGGATCTCGGGCAGCGCGCCGGTCAGGAAGGGCCAGGTCTCCGGCGTCGGCGCGCCGGCCAGGCCGAGGGCCGACAGCGCGGCCGTCCTCTTCCGCGCCGCGGTGGCCGGGGTGTCCCGCGGATCGAAGCTCACCGTGAGCGCGCGGTAGTCCTCGCCCAGCCGGTAATCGAGCTTCGCCATGCCGGCGACCAGGCCGCGCAGCACGAGGCCGCAGAGCGTCGGGCAGCGGTAATAGGCGAGGACCAGGAGGACCGGCCGCCGCCCGTCGAAGTGCTCGCCGAGCGGGGCGCGCCGCCCGTCCATGTCGGTGAAGGGGAGCGCCGTGTCGATGGCGCTCCCGAGGCGCTCCTCGATGTCCGCCTCGCGCGCGGCGGGCGGGAGCGACGGCGGATCGGCGGCGGCCGCGACCGGCGCGCGCGCGAGCACGAGCGCGAGGAACGCCGTTGTGGACAGGTGTTGCATCCTCATCAGCGGCTCTCCTCCACGATGAGATTCATCGCATCCTCGATCGGGATCTGCGCGAGCCCGCGGCTCTGGTCGGCCCAGCCGAAGCGGCCGAGCTCCTCGCGCTTCCGGCGGTTCAGCGCCGTGCCGACGCCCTCTTCGCCCATCTCTTCGCGCCGGAAGATGCGCTGATCCACCCCGGCCACCTCGCCGCGCGGCAGGGAGATCTCCCTGCCGCGCTCGGCGCTCTTCCCCGCGGGGCGGAGCTCCGCCTCGCGCCCGCGCATGAGCATCCAGGCCCAGAGGCCCAGGACGATGAAGATCACGACGACGGCGAGCGCGACGGCGAGGATCGTCTTCCACTGGACGACATCCTCTTCCTGGTGCACGTCGGGACGGCGATAGTTGGATGTCATACGCTCTCGTAGCGGAAGGCGGCCGGCAGCGCCGGGTCGTTGACGGGGACGAGCGGCTTGCCGCGCACCCGCAGCACGGTGAACGCGACGCACGAGCCGACCACGGCGAGGAGCGCCGCCGCGTCGAGCCAGTGGAACGGCGCGCGAGCGCCGGGGACCTCGGGCGCGACGAGCCAGTGCATGTCGAGGTAATGCGCGACGAAGATCCAGGCGGCGACGGCCGACAGCCAGGCCGGGCGCCGCTTGATCCTGTAATTGAGCAGGATCAGGAAGGGGATCACGAACCGCGTGAGCACGAGGACGACGGACATGACCGCCCACGGGCCGTGGGCGCGGTGCACGTAGAACTCCACCTCTTCGGGCCTGTTCGCGATCCATATCAGCAGGAGCTGGAAGAACGCGGCGTAGGCCCAGAAGATGGTGAACGCGAGGAGGAGCCGGCCGAGCGCGTAGTAGTGCGACGCGTTCAGCCCGGGCAGGAGCCCGGCGCGCTCGGCGGCGAACGCGAGCACCGTGAGCAGCGCGATCGCCGCGACGAAGCCGCCGGCGAACACGTAGACGGGGAACATCGTCGACACCCACGTCGGCGCGAGGGACATGAGCCAGTCGAAGGCCGCGAACGAGAGCGTGAGCGCGACGGGCGGGAGGCCGGCGACGCTGATCACGCGGAGACGCCGGCTGTCCGCGAGCGCCGGGGTCGCGTCGCCCTGGATCGAGCCGCGCCGGAGCAGGGCGCCGAAGACGAGCCACACCGTGAAGTAGATCCCCGTCCTCACGAGGAAGAAGGGGAGGTTCAGGTAAGGCGTCTTGTGGAGCACGATGGATCGGACGTGCTCGTCGGGGATCGACTCGGGGCGGAGCCACTCCCCGTAGAGCGCGCCGAGGCCGAACAGGAGCGGGACGAACAGCGCGCAGAGGAGCGGCAGCGTCCCGACGATCGCCTCCGCGAGGCGGCGGACGGCCACCGGCCACGTCGCGGCCATGGCGTGGCAGATCATGAGAAACAGGAGCGCCCCGACCGCCGTGGTCACGGCGAAGGCGTAGGCCGCGAGGTAGGCGTAGAAGAGCCGCTCCCGGTCCACGAACGCGCCGACGACGAGGAACAGGGCGCCGAGGAGCGCGAGGCCGAGGGACCTCGACACGATCGCGCGGCCGCCCCGGAAGATGGGGAATCGCCGGTTCACTGGAGCTCCTTCAGGGCGCGCTCGCGGAGGGGCGGGGGGAGCGCGTCGAGCGCGGTGGCGCGGCTCTTCCCGAGTGCCTTCACATAGGCCACGATCGCCCAGCGCTCCATCAGCGGGACCTGCGCCTCGTACGAGCGCATGAGGCCGTAGCCCTCGACGATGACCCGGTAGATGCGGCCGGGCGGGAACGCCTGCACGCGCGGGTCGACGAGGGACGGCGGGCGCCGCAGCGTCATGTTGCGCGCGACCTCCGACTCTCCATCTCCGGCGACCCCGTGGCAGGCCGCGCAGTTGATCTCGAAGCGCTCCTTCCCGTGCTGGAGCAGCTCGATGGTCACCGGGACCGGGATGCGCGCCACGTACGCTTCGCCCGTGAACCCGTGGGTGAGCCCGGGATCGCCGGTCACGCGGTCGCTCGGCACGGCGCCCGCCGGCGGGTGGCGCATGACCGAGCCGTCGTCGAAGAGGTCTGTCGGCTGGTAGGGCGCGAAGCGCCGCTGTCTGAGCATGCGCTCGAGATCCAAGAGGTCAGCGTCGCCGGGCTCGGCGTCGGCCGTGGTCACCGGCGTGCACGAGAGGCAGAGCGCCGCGGCCAGGCAGGAGAGCGAGAGGAGCCGTGCGCGCGTCATGAGCGCTCCTTTCCGTTCTTTCCGGCCCAGGCCACGGTGATGGCGCCGAGATCGGTGAGATCGCGCTCGGTGAGGGGGCTGATGAGCGCCGGATCGCGGGCGTCGATGCCGACCCAGAACCGATCGATGGAGGCGCGCTCGAACCCGGGGACGTCGAACACCGGGTGCCAGAGCTCGGGAAGCCGGGCGAGGACGAGCAGCACGACGAACCCGGTCAGGGAGGCCGAGAGCACCATCATCTCGAAGGTGATCGGTATGAAGGCCAGGGCCGCGTGCGCCGGCCGCCCGCCCACGATGAGCGGGTAGTCGAACGCATTGCAGAACCACTGGACGAGGTAGCCGCCCGCGGTGCCCGCGAGCGCGAAGGGCAGGATGATCCAGTTGAGCGGCGAGCGGCGGAGCCCGAGCGCCTCGTCGATGCCGTGGATCGGGTACGGCGTGAACGCGTCGAGCCGCCGGTATCCCCGGCTCCTGAGCTCCGCGATCGCCAGGAGCATCGCCTCGGGCGTCTCGAACTCGGCGAGCAGTCCTCTCCTCATCTCAGCGATCCTCCTTGTGGCTGAGCTCGTGGTTCAGCTCCTTGACCTCGGCCACGGGGATGAACGGGAAGAGGCGGAGGAAGATCAGGACGAGCAGCAGGAAGAAGCAGATCGTCCCGATGAACATCGAGATATCGACGTACGTCGGGTGGTAGGCGTGCCACGCCGACGGGATGAACTCGCGCTGCAGCCCCATGACGATGATCACGAACCGCTCGGACCACATCCCGACGTTCAGGAGGATCGAGATGATCCAGAGCAAGGGCATGTTCCTCCGGACCCGCGGGAACCAGAGCAGCTGGGGGACGAGCACGTTGCAGATCATCTGCGCCCAGAAGATCGCGGCGTTCGGCCCGGCGGGGCGCGCGGCGAAGAACTGGTAGATCTCGTATGCCGATCCGCTGTACCAGGCGGCGAAGAGCTCGATGATGTACGAGTAGATGACGATCCAGGCGGTGACGAGCGCCAGCTTGCTCAGGTTGTCGATGTGGCGCTGGGTGACGACGTTCCCCAGGTGGAAGATGCGGCGCGCCGGGATGAGCAGCGTCAGCACCATCGCGAACCCGGAGAAGATGGCCCCGGCGACGAAGAACGGGGGGAAGATGGTCGAGTGCCAGCCCGGGACGAGCGCCATCGCGAAATCGGTGCTCACGATCGAGTGCACCGAGAGCACGAGCGGCGTCGCGAGCCCGGCGAGCAACCCGTAGAGGAGCCGGTAGTGACGAAAGGTGACAGCGGAGCCGCGCCAGCCGAGCGACAGGACGCCGTAGACGATCCGGCGGAGGCGGCTCGGGGCCCGGTCGCGGAGGGCCGCGAAGTCGGGGATGAGCCCGATGTACCAGAAGACGAGAGAGACCGTGAAGTACGTGAACACGGCCGCGGCGTCCCACGGCAGGGCGCTCTTGAACTGGGGCCATACCCTCAGGGTCGCGGGGTAGGGGACGAGCCAGTAGGCGAACCACGGCCGGCCGAGGTGCAGGAGCGGAAAGAGGCCCGCCTGGACGACGGCGAAGAGGGTCATCGCCTCGGCGAACCGGTTGATGCTCGTGCGCCAGCGCTGCTCGAGGAGGAGCAGGATCGCGGAGATGAACGTCCCCGCGTGGCCGATGCCGATCCAGAACACGAAGTTGATGATCCCGAACGCCCAGCCCACCGGGATGTTGTTTCCCCAGACACCGATGCCGGTGGTGACGGTGTAGAGGATGGCGAGCGCGAGCACGACCGTCCCGGCGCCGGTCAGGGCGAACGCCGCCCACCACAGCCTGGACCGCGGCTTCCAGACGACCGACAGGAGCTCTTCGGAGAGCTCCTCGTCGGTTGGCCGGCCGAGGATGAGGGGCTCCGTCACGGCTTGTCGAGCTCCGGGTTCTTGTTGTCGACGCGCGCGAGGTACATGGTCCTCGGCCGGGTGCCCTGGTCGTGGAGCACCGCGTAGCTCCGCGGCTCGCCCCGCCACGCCACCATCGCTGTCTCTCCGTGCGCGAGGGAGCCGAACTGGATCGCCTGCGTCGGACAGGCCTGCTGGCACGCGGTGACGACCTCTCCGGGGCGGATCGCGCGCTCTTCCACCCGCGCGGCGATCTCCGCCCGGCGGATCCGCTGGACGCAATAGGTGCACTTCTCCATGACGCCGCGCTCCCGCACCGTCACGTCGGGGTTGCGCTGGAGCTTCGTGAGCCCCGTGTTGTACGCGCGGAGCTCGCCGTAATCGAACCAGTTGAAGCGGCGGACCTTGTACGGGCAGTTGTTCGAGCAGAACCGCGTCCCGACGCAGCGGTTGTACGTCATCTCGTTGAGCCCGTCGGGGCTGTGCGTCGTCGCGTTCACGGGACACACGTACTCGCACGGCGCCTTTTCGCAGTGCTGGCACAGCATGGGCTGGTGGACGACGGCCGGGTCGCGCGGGTCTCGCGGGTTGTCCACCACGTACGTGTCGATGCGGAGCCAGTGCATCTCGCGGCTGTTCAGGACCTCCTCCTTGCCCACCACGACGACGTTGTTCTCGGCCTGGCACGCGGTGACGCACGCGCTGCAGCCGGTGCAGATCGTGAGATCGATCGTCATGGCCCATTGGTCCTTCGGCGCCCCGGGGGGAGGCATCGGGGGCATGAGGGACGGCTGTGGCCCCTTGAGCGCCTCCGTGAAGTCGGGGCGCTCGCGGTAGACGGCGAGGGGGACCGAGAGCGCTATGGGGCGCCCCTCCAGGCTCCAGTGCCGCTGCGTCAGGGCGAGCTTGTGCTTCTGGTCCGGCCGCTTCGTCACCGAGGCGCCTGCCGCGAAGAAGGGCGCGGCCGCGGTGCGGAGCCGGTACGCGTCGGACCCCACCCCCGCGGCGATCGACTCGGCGCCGCTGCGCCCGTAACCGAGCGAAAGCGACACCGTGCCATCGGCGTGCCCTGGCGCGACGAGGACCGGTATCGACATCGTTCGCCCCCCGAGCTCGAGATCGACGACATCCTCGCTCTCGACGCCGAGCGCCTTCGCCGTCGCCGGGCTGAGCAGCGCGGCGTTGTCCCAGGTGAGCTTGGTCATGGGATCGGGCAGCTCGAGGAGCCACGGGTTGTTGGCGAACCGGCCGTCATAGACGCTCGCGCCGGCCGAGAAGGCGACCTCGATGGCGTCCGCCTTCGGCGGGGCCGCCGCCACGAGCTGCGTGAGCGCCGCGATCACCCCGTCGAGCCGCAGCGTGGCGTCCTCGCGCGGGGCCGCGGTGCCCTCGACGAGCCCGCGCCGGAGCGCGTCCTCCCAGAACGCATCGAAATCGGCGCCGCCCCGGCGCGCGGCCCAGGCGTCGCGCAGGAGGTCGCGCGCGCTCTTCTGCGTCTCGCCCGCGAACACCGCGAGCACCTCGGCGGCGGTCCTGCCCTGGAAGAGCGGCTCGATGAGCGGCTGGATCAGCGAGATCGTGCCGTCGTACGCGCGCGCGTCTCCCCAGGCCTCGAGATCGTGCGCGGCGGGAACGAACCAGTCGCAGCCCGCGGCGGTCTCGTCCTCGTAGAGCCCGAGGTAGACCCGGCTCGGGACGGAGGGGAGCCGTGCCGCGAGCTCGAGATCCGCGGGCGCCGCGTACACCACGTTGCTCTCGAGGAGCACGAGGGTATCGACGGCGCCGCGGCGGAGCTCCTCGGCGAGCGCCGTGAGGTCCTGCTCGGCGGCGCCCGCCGTGATCAAGGTCCCCGCGGTGGTCCACGCCGCGCGGTCGTTGCGGAGCGCCGCGTTCATGAGGTGCGCGAGCGCGTGCACCGCGGGAGGCTGCCGCTCCCCCGCGACGACGACGCTCGCCGCGCCCCCGCGCGCGAGGTCGCGCGCCACCGCCCGGGCGAAGCGCCTCTCCGCCTCGCTGACCCGCGCCCGGAGCGGATCGAGCGCGCCGAGCGCCTGAGGAGGGATGAGCCCCGGGCGAGCGCCCTCGGTCAGGAGCAGCTCGGCCGCGATCGCCGCGGCGATCGCCGGTACGTCGCTCGGCCGCTTGCGCAGGCGGTGATCGGCCATGCTCCCCGTCGGGGTCAGCCCGGGCTCGATCACATAGAGCCGGTTCATGGTGCCTGTCGGCGAGCCGATGCGCCTGCGCTCCGCGAACTGGCGCGAATACCGCACGCTGAACGGCATCGACGCGAGGAAGTCGGCGTCGAGCGCGAGGATGACGTCGGCTGTCCGGAAGTCGTGCTGCGCCTGGAGCGGAGCGCCGAAGGCGAGCTCGGCCCCGCGCGCCGGGTGCGCCGACCGAGCGGGCGCGTAGAACGTGAACCGGGCCGCCGGATAGCGCGCCTGGACGCGGCCGATGAGGTCGAGGAGGAGCGGAGAGCCGGTGGGCCGAAGGACGAACCGGAGCCCGGCGCCGCGATCGCTCCGGGCGCCCTCGAACTGCTGGACGAACGCGCGCCACGTCGCCAGGGCCGCGCCGCGGCGCGCCGCGCGCGCGCGGTGCTGATCGTAGAGGCCGAGCACCGACGCTTGCTCGTAGACGCCGGTCGAGCCGAGGCTCGCCGGGTGCTGCGGATTGCCCTCGACCTTCGTCGGCCGCCCCTCGTGGCTCTCGACGAGGATGCCCGTCGCGAACCCGTCGAGATCCAGGCTGGTGGCGTAATACCGGAGCACGCCCGGCGTCACCTCGGGCGGCGTCGTCACGTAAGGGACGATGTTGTCCCCAGCCCTCGATCTGCACCCGGACACGCCGGCGAGCGCCATGCTCGCGCCGAGGAGCTCGAGCCAGCGCCGCCGGCTCATCGTGGCCGGATTGCCCGCGCTCGCCGGGAGCTCCCGCGCCGCGGCCTCGAGGAGCTCTGGTGACTCGAGGAGCTCCGCGAGGCTGCGCCAGTACGCTTTACCCGTCTTGCCGTCGAGCGCGGCGCTCCACGGGATCTGTTTCTGATCAGCCATCGTCCCTCTTCAGGTCATCGTTGGATCCGCGCCGCCGCCCTGACGGCGCTCCGCTGCTGGCCGCCCATGGCCCCTCGTCCTCTCGCGCTCTCGTAGGTGTCCTGGTCGCTCCTCGATGATCCCCTGTGTGTCGCTCCGTTCGCGCCCGCGCGGGCTCACCTGTGGCAGGCCGAGCAGTGGACGAGGTGCCGCACGCCGAGCTGCTGCGCGATCTGCCGGCCGATCCGCTCCGCGTCGGGGCCGGGGTCCCAGTCCATGTCCGTGATCGCGGAGAGCGGGCGGAGGTGGCGCTCCGGCGCCCTGTGGCACTCGAGGCACCAGCCCATCGTCATCGGCGTCACCTGGCGGACCTCGGGCATCTGATCCACGCGGCCGTGGCACGTCACGCAGCCGACGCCCTTGTTCACGTGGATCGCGTGGTTGAAATAGACGAAGTCGGGCACGTCGTTGACGCGGTTCCAGACGATCGGCGTGTCCGAGAAATAGCTGTTCCGGACGAGCTCGAGCTTGGGGCTCTGATTCCAGATCTGGCTGTGACAGCCCATGCAATCCGCTGTCGCCGGCATGCCCGCCGTGGCCGCCCGCCCGACGGTGTAATGGCAGAAACGGCACTCGATGGCGTCGTCCTGCACGTGGTGCCTGTGGTCGAACTGCACGGGCTGCTGCACGGGCAGGTGCCGCCCGGTGTTCCAGTCCGAGCGCACGTAGATCATCGGCGCTGCCACGGCCGCAGCGCCGCCGAGGATGACGGCGGCGATGGCGAGTCGGAAAGCGGTGTTGCTCCAGCGCGGAAAAACGGATGCCATGCTCTCGTGTGGTTGGCCTCGCTCGAAGTGCGGCGATGGGGCCAGCTCCATCGATATCGATGCGTGGATCGCGGGGCTCGTTTCGCGATCTCGCCACGCCCCGAACGCCGGCACAGGCGCGTCAGGGGGGCCCGCAGCGGCGCCGTCCGGCGTGCGCGCGCGGCGGGCGGGGCGCGCGGGTGCCTCCAACAACGCATCTTCGCCGCCCTGGGCTTCGATCTACGATTTACGATATCGTCCGGCCATGAGGCCGTCGAGCTCAGCCCTGTCGTCCCTTCCGATCCTCGCGCTCATTCTGGCGGCCGAGCTCGCGTTCATCGCCTGCTCGCGCGAGGAGTCGATCTCTCCGCTGCCGCCCGGCACGACCGGCGGGGCCTCGTCGGCCGCAGCCGGCGGAGCGGACGCGAGTGGGGGTGGCAGCAGCGGGGCTGGCGGCAGCGGCGCTGGCGGCAGCGGGGGTGGCAGCAGCGGGGCTGGCAGCAGCGGGGCTGGCGCGAGCGGGGCTGGCGCGAGCGGGGCTGGCGGCAGCGGCGGCGGTGAGCCCGCGGAGGGATTCAGCTGTGCGCCGCCGAGCGAGGACGAGGGCGCGCTGAAGCTCACGACGGTCGTCTCCGGCCTCGATCACCCGCTCCTCGTGAAATCCGCGCCGGGCGACCCCACGCGGCTCTTCATCCTGACGCAGCCTGGCCAGATCCTCGTCCTCGACGACGGAGCGGCGGAGCCCAAGGTGTTTCTCGATATCCGGGATCGCGTCCTGTTCAATGCCAACGGCGAGCGCGGTCTGCTCGGGCTCGCGTTCCACCCGGATTACGAGGACGACGGTCGCTTCTTCGTCCACTACACGGACAAGGCGACGGGCGGCAACGCGCGTGTGGTCGAGTTCGCGCGGGGAGAGGGGCCGGACGTGGCCAGTCCAGACCCGGTGGCCACGTACCTCGAGGTCGTGGATCTACATCGGAACCACAACGGCGGTTCGCTCGAGTTCAGCCCGATCGACGGCTTCCTCTATCTCGGGCTCGGCGACGGCGGGGACAACAACGATGCCGGCCCCAACCATGCCGACATCGGCAATGGCCAGGCGCTCACGACGCTGCTCGGGAAGATCCTTCGCCTCGACGTCTCGACACACCCGTACGGCATCCCGGAAGGGAACATGACGGGCGAAGGCGTCCTGCCCGAGATCTGGGACTATGGCTTGCGGAACCCGTACCGCTTCAGCTTCGACGCGTGCACGGGCGATCTCTACATCGCGGACGTCGGTCACCGCCTCTGGGAAGAGATCAACATCGAGCCGGCAGGGCAAGGACGGAAGAACTACGGCTGGCGCCGGATGGAGGGCGCGCACTGCTTCATCCCCGCGGAGAGCTGCGATCTCGAGGGGACCATCACGCTCCCTGCCGTCGAGTACGGCCACGCCGGGCGGGTCATCGAGGATTGCTCGGTCACCGGCGGCTACGTTTACCGGGGCAGCAGGATCCCGTGGCTCCGGGGGAGCTACTTCTACGGTGATTACTGCAGCGGCAGGGTCTGGACGCTCACCTATGAGGGCGGGGTGGCCTCCGCGCCCGTCGACCGGACGGACGACCTCGGGTCGTTCGGCTACAGCATCGCCAGCTTCGGGCAGGACGGGGCCGGCGAGGTCTACGTCGTCGATCTCGGCGGCACCGTGTACCGGATCGATCCGGAATGAGCGTTCACGACCCCCTCGCCGCGCGCCGCGGCGGCGCACCGCCGCGCGCGCCGGGCCGGCGCAGCGCCGCGCCGGCGCTCACATGGACCAGCGGAGCCCGGCGTAGCGCGGGCCGATGACGAGCTCGGGCGGCGGCGCCGGCGTGGAGGCAGCCTGCTTCTCGGGCTGCACCGGCACCTTGCGGCCGCCGACGATGGCGAGCGGGATGCCGACGCCGGCGAGGACGAGCCCGCCGACGACGAGCCCGACCCCGGCGCCTTCCGCGTCCGCGCCGTCCTCCTCGTACTGGTAGCCCGTGTCGTCGGCGTACGGGTTGCTGGACCTGTCGTACACGCAGCCGTCGCCGGAGCACGAGGGGGCGGAGGCGATCACCAGGCCCCCGCCCAGGATGGCGACGGCGCCGAGGCTCGTCAGGACGATGCCCGTGACCATCATCCCCTTGCTGCGGCGCTTGGTCAGCGGCGCGGCCGGGCGCCCCGGCGCAACCGCGGCGACCGGCGCGAGCGGGGCGCCGCTCGCTCGCGGCGCGCCGGGGCCGCCCGGAGGAAGCGCGGCGGCGCCCGCAGGCGCGGCGGGGCCGCTCGGCGGGAGCGCGGCGGCGCCCGCAGGCGCGCCCGCGGGCAGCGGCGGGATGGCCAGCGTCTCCGAGGCGCCCGCCCGGGTGAGCTCCATGGATCTCGCGAACGGCGCTCGGCCGGCGGCGGAGGCCTCGACCGTGTGCTTCCCGGGATCCACGGGCACCGGCGTGCCCCACTGCGCGCGCCCCACGAGGGCGCCGTCGCGCTTCACCTGGAGGTCGGCCGGGGAGTCGGCCGGCGCCGTGATCGTCAGCCGGATGAGCCGCGGCTCGAGCGCGGCGGCGCGCTGCCGCGCGACCTTCTCGCGCTCCAGCTGGCCGGCGGCCCTCGACGCGCCGGCCACCTCGAGGAACATCGACCAGGCGCTCGCCGTCCGGCCGAGCTGCTCGTAGCAGGCCGCGAGGTTGAACTGCGTGCCGATCCCCGGGTCGAGCCGCTGGCTCTCCTCGAGCTTGGGGCACGCGTCGGCGTATTTGCCCTGGGCCATCAGCTGCTTGGCCGCGTCGAACAGGGCCTGCGCGGCCGCCGTGTCGGCCCTCGCGTCGCGGCCGCCCGAGAGGAGGGCGGCAAGGAACATCGCGAGCGCCAGCAGGCGCCCGAGGTGCTTCACGGGCAGGCTCGTCATGGTGGTGTCCTCACTTGCGATCGTCGAACAGGTTGCCGCCGGGCGGCGCGGCGGCCGGGGCGGCGGGCGGCCGGGGGGCCGGAGCCTGCTGCGTGGCGTGCGTGGGGGCCGGGGGTCGCGGCGCGGCGCTCGGCCGGCGCGGCGCCGCGGGCTTGCCGCTGGCCGGCGCCGCGGGGGGCGCAGGGGCGATCTCGGCCGGGCCCGGCGCCGCCGTGCGGTCGTCCACCGGCGCGGGGGCCTCGGCGCCGCCGGGCGTGACGGCCGGCGAGAGTGACGCGGGCGCGGTCGCCGGCTGTGCCGCGGCGTCCGCCGGCGACGGCGCGGCCGAGGCGCTGGCGGCCGGCTCGGTCGCCGCGCCGTCGCCGCGCGAGCGGGACGTCAGGAACGCGAAGACCGCGACCGCGGCGATCAGCGACACGAAGGCGCCGGCCGCGACGGCGAGCCCCACCGGCCGCTTTCGCGTCACGACCGTCCCGCTCCACGTCGGCGAGGTGTTCAGCGACGTGTTCACCACGGTCGGCGAGGTCACCCCGCTCGCCGAAGGGAGCTCCGGCCGCGGGGGCCCCGAGCTCCGCGAGATCCCGCTGATCCGGTCGACGGAGAGCCGGGCCCGCCCGGTCGCGAACGGCGCGAGCGCCTCGGCCAGCTCCCCGACGTGGCGGAACCGCTGCTCCGGCAGCTTCTCCAGGCACTTGCGGATCACCGCCTCGAGCGCCGGGGGCACGTCGGAGCGGAACGCGGCGAGGGGGCTCGGGACCCCCTGCATGATCGCCACGCAGAGCTGCGGCATCGTCGCGCCGTCGAACGGCGGCGCGCCGGTGAGCAGCTCGAACAGGATGACGCCGAGCGACCAGATGTCGGTGCGCGCGTCGACGTCGCGCGAGGACTTGAGCTGCTCGGGCGACATGTAGAGCGGCGACCCCATGATGGCCTTCGTGTCGGTGATCCGCGGGTCGGAGCCGCCGGTCGCCACCTTCGAGATCCCGAAGTCGAGCACCTTCACGCACGGGGAGCTGTCCGCGCGCCGCGTGAGGAACAGGTTCGCCGGCTTGAGGTCGCGGTGGATGATGCCCGCGGCGTGCGCCTCGGCGAGCGCCTCGCAGGCCTGGAGGACGTACTCGACGGCCGCCTGCGGGGTCATCGGCCCGCCCGCGCGGAGCGCGTCGGCGAGGTCGCTGCCCGACAGGTACTCCATCACCATGTACGGCGTGCCGGAGTCGAGCGTCCCGACGTCGGTCACGCGCGCCACGTGCTCGCTCTTGACCTTCACCGCGGCGCGCGCCTCGCGCACGAAGCGCTCGGCGAGCGTGCGCGACTTCGCCGCCTCGGGCAGGAGCAGCTTGATCGCGACCCGCTCCTCCAGCTGGAGGTGGGTCGCGGCGACGACGACGCCCATCCCGCCGGCGCCGATCACCCGCTCGACGCGGTACTTCTCGGCGATGACCTGCCCCGGTCGCACCAGCCCTTCGGCTTCGTCGTGTGTCGGCGCGGTGCTCGTCATGGCTCGGTCCCCTCGCGCGCCGGACCGCGGATCCCGTGAACAGCGCGATCTTCGCGGAAAATCCGGTGCAAAGCCAGCCCACGATAGCCGCCGGACGTACGGCGATCAATCTCGGGGCTGGGCTCCGTCGCGCCGGCGCGGCCCGCGCGCCGTCGGGTTCGTGCGCCATCGCCAGCGGCCAGCGCGTGGCCCCGCCCGTGCCCGCGCGCCGTGGCGTCCCCATGGTCCCTGCCGGCCGCCCGCCAGGACGCTTCCCCCGGCCGTGAATCCAGGAGAACATCGCTCACCTCATGGAGCACGGTTACCCCGGCGGCGAAAGGGAGCGGCGCCAGCGGATCCTCGAGGCGACAGAGCGGCTCCTCCGCCGGTACGGGCCTGCCAAGACCACCGTCGCCGATATCGCGCGCGAGGCCGAGATCGCGGTCGGCGCCGTGTACCTGGAGTTCGCCTCGAAGGACGCCATCGTCGAGGAGCTCTCCCAGGGCGAGCACCGCGCCGTCATGGCCGCGATGCGCGCCGCCGCGGCCCGGGACGACGTGCCCTTCTGCGACCGGCTGCGGGCGGTGTTCGACGCCCGCGCGCGCGCCTTCCTGGAGCTCGCCGGCTCGGGCGCGCACGCGTGCGATCTCGTGCATTGCCAGAGCCGCGCCGTGAAGGCCGCCCACGCCCGCTTCCTCGACGAGGAGCGCGCGCTCCTCCGCGATCTCGTCGCGCGCGGCGCCGGCGCCGGCGAGCTCGACGCCGCCGACGCCGAGCTCACCGCGCGCGCCCTCCTGCGCGCCTATGCGAGCTTCGCGCCTCCGTGGCTGTTCCAGGGCTCCCGCGAAGAGGTCGAGGCGATGCTGTCCGCGGTCCACCGGATCGTCCTTTACGGCCTCGTCGGCCGCGGGCCCGCCCGCGAGCCGGGGGGCTGACGCCGCGCCGTCAGCCTCCGGGCCTGCGCAGGCTCGCGGCCTCGGATACGACCCAGTCCCTGAAGGCGGCCACCGGCTTTCGCCGCAGGCTCGCGCGCGTGCTCACGAGGTAGTAAGCGAGGCCCGTCGGCAGCGCCGGGAGCCTCGGAAAGAGCAGCACCAGGCGGCCGAGATCGAGCTCCGCGGCCGCGAGCGACCAGCGCGCGAGCGCCACCCCCTGACCGCGCACCGCCGCGTCCACCAGCATCGACGAGTCGGTGAGCTGGCTCTGGCGGACCCGCGCCGGCAGGCGGCGCGAGCGCTCGCGAAACCAGCGGCCCCAGGCGTCGGGGTGGTCGTCCCCGAGCAGCACCTCGTGGCTCAGGTCCTCGACGCGCCAGCGCGCGCGCTTGCTCGCGACGCTCGGCGCGGCGGCCACGATCAGGGCGTCGTCCGCCAGCTTGACGGTCAAGAGGCCCGGGTAGCTGCCGAGTCCATAACGAATGCCGATGTCCACCGGCTCTCTCGCGAGATCGACGAGGCGCTCGGTGGCGGAGATGCGCACGTCGACCTCCGGGTGGCTCACAAGGAACTGCCCGAGCCGCGGCACGAGCCAGCGCGCCCCGAACGACGGCGTGACGCTGACCGACACGGCGGGCCGCGCGTCCGCGGCGGGCCGCCGCAGGCGGGCGTTCGCCTCGCGCAGCCGGGCGAACACGACGCCCAGCTCCGCGGCCCAGCGCTCGCCGTCCTCCGTCAAGCTGATGCCGTGCGGCGAGCGCCGAAACAGCGCCGTCTCCAGGGTGTCCTCGAGGGCGCGGATCTGGTGGCTGACGGCGGCCTGGGTCACGCCCAGCTCGCGCGCCGCGCGGGTGACGCTCGAATGGCGCGCCGCGGCCTCGAACGCCTGCAGGGCGGTGAGCGACGGCAGCGGCGGAGGGTGATCCCCCGGGGCGGGGCTGGTCATGAGAATTTCTCATGTACCATGGAAAACATTCGTTCGCTCGTCCAGGCGCGCCGGGGTATCCCGGGAGTCATGAAGCTCTACCGACTCCGATATAGCCCCTTCGCCCGCAAAGTTCAGATGCTGCTCGACCTCCTGGGCCGCCCGTACGAGCTGGTCGAGGTGCCGTACGATGATCGCGACGAGCTGGCCCGCGTGACCGGCGGCTACATCTACGTGCCGGTGCTGGTCGGCGACGACGGCCGGGTGACGGTCGAGTCGCGGCGGATCTGCGAGCTCCTGCTCGAGGACCCTGCCGCCCGGCGCTTGACGCTGGACGTGCTCGAGGGCCCGGTCTGGGCGTACGCGGACTTCTGCGATGGACCGCTGGAGGACGTGTTGTTCCGAGTCGCGTCGCCGCGCATCCGCGACGCCTGGGAGCGGCCGGGTCAGCGCGCCCTGTACACGCTGATCAAGGAGCGCAAGTTCGGCGCTGGCTGTATCGAGCAGTGGGAGCGCGACACCCCGGCGCTGCTCGAGCGCGCGAAAACCCTGCTCGCGCCGACCGTCCGGACGCTGAAGCGATCGCCGTTCCTGTTCGGCGAGGCCCCGAGCCTCGCGGACGCGGCGCTTTACGGCAACCTGGCGATGTTGTTCGAAGCGGACCGGGCGCTGCCCGGAGCGCTGGCGGCGGAGCTGCCGGGGTACATCTCCCGGCTCGAGCGGCTCATCCCGTCGCGGTGAGCCTGGGCTCCCCGCCGCGCTGATTGCCCCGCTTCGCGGGATTCACCGGTTCGGCGGTCAGGAGTCGGGCCGTGGGGTAAGAGGGCGCGCAGCTTCACGAGACTCACGATGGGCGCGCTTCGAGCTCAGGTCGCTGCGCGCCCGGGAGCGCCCCGCGGCTCAGGTGCAGACGCCCTCGACGCACTCGCTGCCGCTCGGGCAGTCGCAGTCCACCTCGCAGGAGATGGCCGGCTCCGGCGGGGGCGCGCAATAGCCGCCTTCGCACGACTCGCCCTCGGCGCACTCGCACGAGGCCGCGCACGGCGTCTTGCAGATCCCCTCGACGCACGCGTCGCCGCTCGGGCAGTCGCACGCCGCCTCGCAGGCGATCTGTCCCCCTGAGGAGCTCCCGCCCGTTCCGCCGCTGCTCGCGCTGCTCTCGCCGCCGCCGCTCGCGCTGCTCTCGCCGCCGCCGCTCGCGCCTTCCTCACGGTCGTCGTCATCCGTGTCCTCGTCATAATCCGGGCGCTCGAAATCGGGAGCGTCGGGCGCGTCGATACAGTCATCGTCCCAGTCGCAGTCGTCGCTGGTCTCGATGTAACAACCGACCGTCGTCATCGAGAAAAAAGACAAAGAGAGACCGAGACCCCACTCGAAGGCCGTGCGCATGCTCATAGGTCATCACTCCTGATCAGCGATGGATCCAGGGCAGCGGCGCGGCTCGTCGGCGCGGCGCCCTCTGCCCACTCGGAGCTCCGTGCCCGCTGCCGCGCGCTCCGTTCAACGGGTCGCGCGCCTGCGCACGATCTCGACGGCCGCCGGTCCGGAGCTCCCGGGCGGCGGGGTGGACCGCGGCGCCCGATCGCGCCCCTGGCCGTAGATTTCAGCCGCCCGGACCCCCGGCGGTCGATTTTGCCCACCGGGGTTGAACGTCCCCGGCCCCTCCGGGCACGAAACCGACGCGCCGACCATGAACGCTCTTCTCCACGCCGGGCACGACGGGGTGTGCCTCATGTCGACCCGGGCTCTCCGACGCTTGTTGATGGCAAACGGGCAACGCCGCCGAGCGCGTTCGGGTGTAACGATGATGGCGCAGGGATGGACCGAGATGGGACAGAGCGAGCAGCGGATTTTCCGGGGGCACAGCCGTCCGGCGACGTCGAGCCCCCGCGCGCCGGGGAGAGGTGGCGCCCGATGAAGACCATGGCGCTCCTCATGCCGTTCTTCTTCTCCCGCGGCGCCGAGCGCGCGCAGGACGCGGAGGAGGAGCTCGTCGAGCGGCTGCGGCGCGGGGACGCTGCGGCGGTCGGCGAGGCGTACGACAGGCACTACGGCGCGGTGCGCGGGTTCGCCCGCCGCCTCACCGGCGACGACGCGTCCGCCGAGGACCTGGCCCACGACGTCTTCATCAGCCTGCCCCAGGCCGCGCAGCGGTTCCGCGGCGGCTCGTCGCTCAAGACGTTCCTCATCGCGATCGCGGTCAACCACGCCCGCCACCACCTCCGCGCGGCGGCGCGGCGCCGCGCCGCCATGGAGCGGCTCGCCCTGGAGCCGGACGAGGAGCACGCGTCGAGCCCCGAGCGGGAAGCCGGCCGCGCCGCGCTCGCCCAGGCCCTGAACCGCGCCCTCGACGCGCTGCCGACGGCGCAGCGCGTGGCGTTCGTGCTCTGCGAGGTCGAGGAGCGCAGCGCGCGAGAGGCGTCCGAGATCATGGGCGTGCCCGAGGCCACCGTGCGCACGCGGCTGTTCCACGCCAAGCAGAAGCTCCGGACGCTGCTGGAAGAGAGGGCGCCGTGAAGGAGAAGGACGACGTGCTCCGCGAGGCCTCGCGCGCGCTTCGCGCGGAGGCAGACGCGTCGCGCGCCCGCCGCGACGAGACGCGCGCCCGCGTGATGAGGAGCCTGAAGGCCCAACGCGCGCGCCGCCTCGCGGTGGTCCGCGTGGTGGTCCCGCTGGCCGCCGTGCTCGTCGGATCGGTCGCGTGGGCCTCGGCCGCGCGCTGGTTCCCGGGCGGCTGGGACGACCTCGCGTCGCGGCTCGGGCTGCGCGTCTCCGAGGCGCCCACCATGCCGCCCGCGCCGCCGCCGCAGCGCGCGCTGTCCGGGCCGCGGCACGCGGCCGAGGCGCCCGCGCCGCCCGAGGCCGAGGCGCCGGCGCCGCCCGAGGCCGAGGCGAGCGCGGAGGCGGCCGCGCCGGAGCCGCCGCCGCTGCCTGCGCCGATCGCGGAGCCCCCGATCGCACCCGCGCCGCCGCGCGCGCCGGTGCTGGCGGTCGCGCCGGTCCGGTCTGCCTCGCGCCCGGCCGCGGCCGTCGCGCCGGGCGCCGCGCGCCTGCCGACCGCGCCGCGGCCGGCCGCGGGCGATCCGCAGGCCATCGAGCGTCCGCCGGCCGGCCCCGACGCGGACGCGCTCTACCAGGCGGCGCACCGCGCGCACTTCGTCGACCGCAACCCGGCGGCCGCGCTCGACGCGTGGAACGCGTACCTGGCCGCCGCCCCGCGCGGCCGCTTCGCGGTGGAGGCCCAGTACAACCGCGCCCTCTGCTTCGTTCGCCTCGGCCGCAAGGACGAGGCGCGGCGGGCGCTCGAGCCGTTCGCGCAGGGCGCCCTCGGCGGCTACCGAAAGGACGAGTCGCGCTCGCTGCTCGAGGCGATGCGCAGCGCGGACGAGTGAACGTCGCGGCGCGTGAACGAACGCGCCGCGAGCGGGCACAGCACGGTCGATGAACTCACCCGCCCTCGCACCTCCCCCTGCGCCGCCGCGGGGCTCGCCGCGCCGTGACCGGAAGACGTCCGCGCGCAGCGCAGGCCTCCGCGCGGGCGTCCTCCTTCTGCTCGCGCTCGCTGCCGCGGGCGCCCTCGCCGCGGTCACCGCGCCTCCCGCGCCTGCCCTCGCCGAGGAGCCGAGCGCCGCGGGCGTCGAGCTCGTCGTCGACGGCGCGCCGTGGACGCTCGAGCCCGACGCGGTGCGCGCCGCCATCGGGCGCGAGCTCGGCGCCGACGTCACGCTGGCCCGCGCGGCGACCGCCGGGCGCTCCACGCTGGTCCTCCGCGGCGAGCCCGACGGCCGCGTCACGCTGAGCTACAGCGCCGCGGACGGCCGCCGCATCGAGCGCACCATCGACGTCCCGGAGGATCCCGATCGCGCCGCCGAGGCGATCGCCTTGCTCGCGGGCAACCTCGTCCGGGACGAGGCGGCGGAGCTCGCCGCGGCGCTCGGCAAGCGCCCGCCCGAGGCGCCGGCCGCGGCGCAGCCAGCGCCCGCGGCGCCGCCCGACGCCGGCAGGCCGGCGCCCCGTCCCCGCGCCGCGCGCCCCGCGAAGGCCGCGCGCCCCGCCGCCGCGCCACTTGAGCCGCCTCCGTGCGCGTCCCCCGGTGCGACGAGCGTTCTGTTCGGCGCTGACGTCCTCCCCCTCGTCGGCTCCTCGACCTTCACCGGCACGAACGTGGTCCGCCACTACTCGCTGAGCCTCGTCGCCGGGTACACGGCGGGCACCACGGGCATCGAGCTCAGCGCGGGCGCCAGCATCTCCTCGTCGTTCCTGTGCGGGGCGCAGCTCTCGACCGCGGCCAACCTCGTGTTCGGTCCGGCGCGTGGCGTGCAGGTCACGAGCGGCGCCAACGTCGTCGGCTCGCTCCGGGGCGCGCAGATCGGCGCGGTCAACGTCGCCGCCGGCCCTGTCGCGGGCGCGCAGGTCGGCGCGGTCAACGTCGCCGCCGGTCAGGTCGATGGAGCCCAAGTGGGCATGGCCAACCTCGCCGCGGGAGCGTCCGTGGATCTGCAGGTCGGCGTGGCCAACGTCGTGGTGAGCAAGTCGACCGACGTGCAGATCGGCGCGGCCAACGTCGCCGTGGGCGAGGCGACGGACGTGCAGCTCAGCCTGGTCAACGTCGCCGCCGGCGGGTCGGCCGATCTGCAAGCCGGCCTGACGAACCTGGCCGCGGGCGAGTCGGCGGACGTGCAGATCGGGCTCGTCAACATCGCCACCGGCAAGGTGGGGGGCGCTCAGATCGGCCTCGTCAACTACGCCGACGACTCGCCGTTCTCGCTCGGGTTGTTCAACTTCATCCGCAAGGGCCGCCTGCACGTGGACGCCTGGGGGCTCGAATCCGGCATCGTGATGGCCGGCGTCAAGCACGGGAGCGACCACATCCACAACATCTACGGGATCGGCCTTCGCACGATCGGCAACCGCCCTCTCCTGGTCTCCGCGCTCGGCCTGGGCGGCCGCATCTCCATCCATCAGCGCGCCTATGTCGACGTCGACGTGCTCGGGTACACGCTCCACGAGCCCTCGACGCTCGAGCCGGCGGCCATCATCGCGCAGGCGCGCGCGCTCCTCGGCTTCCGCCTCTTCCCGGAGCTCGCGATCTTCGGGGGTCCCAGCTTTAACGTCGCGTTCGGCGGCACCCCGGCGGACGCCCGGCTGAGCCCCTACGGCAGCGCCCCCCTCGGCTCCGACGCCACCAGCACCGAGCGCGCCTGGCCCGGCGTCGTGCTCGGCGTCCAGCTGTTCTGATCCAGCCGTCGCGCTCGCCGGGGGGCGGGTTGACGGGCGCGTGAACGAATTTACTTTTCGTTCATCGATTCATGGAGCTCGCCCGAGCGGTTGCTCGCGGCGGTCTACGTGAGCCCATCCGCGCGCTGCGCTGCCCTGACGGGCGGAGACGCGGCGCGCCGTCCACGCAGTCCACCTGACCTTCGACCGATCCGGCACGGATGGCGCGAGCCGACCGCTGCCACAGGAGTTCGCATGAGCCAGCTTCGCAGCGGCGCCAGCGCGCCTCGTTCCCCCTTTCCCCTGCTCCCGCTCCGCACCGGCGTCCTCTTTCCCGGCACCGTGCTGACGCTCCCGGTGGGGCGCCCCCGCTCGGTGGCGCTGCTCAACGCCGTCCACGCCGGCGACGTGATCGGCGTCATCGCGCAGCGCGATCCGAAGCGCGAGGATCCGCGGCGCGAGGACCTCCACGACATCGGCACGTTCGCGCGGGTCGTCGACATCTCGCGCGTCTCGAACGGCTACCGGCTGGTGATCGAGGGGCTCGATCGCTTCGCGCTCTCGGCCCTGGTCGAGACCGAGCCGACGTGGCGGGCCGAGGGCACCCTCGCGCCCGAGTTCCTCGGCGACGCCGAGGAGGCGCGCCTGCTCGCGGCGTCGCTGCGCGAGCGCGCCCGCGAGGTCGGCCCGAAGACGGGGACCAACCTCGCCGAGATCGCCGCCACGAGCCGGGCGGAGCCGGGCGTCTTCGCGGATCAGGTCGCCGGCGCGCTCGGCCTGCCCACCGAGAAGGAGATGGAGGTGCTCTCGGAGCTCCGCGTGGTGCCGCGGCTCCAGCGGGTCGCCGGCCTGCTCGCCGAGGCGTCCGCGCTGGCGGACCTGAAGAAGAAGATCGACGGCGACGTGCGGCGCGAGCTCGGCAAGGGCCAGCGCGAGGTGATCCTCCGCGAGCAGCTCCGGGCCATCCAGAAGGAGCTGGCGGGCGGCGAGGAGGGCGAGGACGAGCTGTCGGCCCTCCGGCGGCGCCTCGACGAGGCCGGGCTCCCCGAGGAGGCGCGCGCCGTCGCCGATCGGGAGCTCCGCCGGCTCGAGTCGGTCGGCCCGCAGAGCGCGGAGCACAACGTGATCCGCACGTACCTCGAGTGGATCGCGGACCTGCCGTGGAGCGCGAGGGCGGAGGTGAAGGACGACCTCGACGCGGTGAAGGCGAAGCTCGACGAGGAGCACCGCGGCCTCGACGACGTGAAGCGCCGCATCCTGGAGCACATGGCGGTGCTCAAGCTGACCGGGAAGGCGCGCGCGACGATCCTGTGCTTCGCGGGCCCGCCCGGCGTGGGCAAGACCTCGCTCGGCCAGTCGATCGCCGACGCCACGGGCCGGCCGTTCGTGCGCATCTCGCTCGGCGGCGTGCATGACGAGGCGGAGCTGCGCGGCCACCGGAGGACGTACGTCGGCGCGCTGCCCGGCCGGATCGTGCACGCGCTGAAGAAGGCCAAGGTGAAGAACCCGATCGTGCTCCTCGACGAGGTCGACAAGCTCGGCGCCGGGTGGCGGGGCTCGCCCGAGGCGGCGCTCTTGGAGGTGCTCGATCCGGAGCAGAACCGGACGTTCGTCGATCACTACCTGGAGCTCCCGTTCGATCTGTCGGAGGTCGTCTTCCTCTGCACGGTGAACGATCTCGGGGCGCTCTCGGCGCCGCTGCGGGACCGGCTCGAGGTCATCGAGCTGTCCGGCTACACGCCGGACGAGAAGATCGCGATCGCGCGGTCGCACCTCGTCCCGAAGCAGCTCAAGGAGCACGCGATCGACCCGGGGTCGCTGTCGATCACGGACGAGGCGCTCGCGGCGATCGTGCGCGACTACACGCGCGAGGCCGGGGTGCGGCAGCTCGGCCGCGAGATCAAGAAGCTCTGCCGGGCGGTCGCGCTGGAGATCGCCCGCGCGGCGGACGGCAAGGCGCCGCGCGTGGTGGTCGAGGCGAGCGATCTCGGGACGTACCTTGGCAAGGTCCGGTTCTTCAGCGACGTGGCGGAGCGGACGAGCGTCGCCGGCGTCGCGACCGGGCTCGCCTGGACGCCGGTGGGCGGGGACATCCTGTTCATCGAGACGTCGCGGATGCCGGGGAAGGGGAGGGTCGAGATCACGGGTCAGCTCGGCGACGTGATGAAGGAGTCGGCGAAGGCGGCGCTCACCTACGTGCGCAGCCACGCCATCGAGCTCGGGGTCGACACGGCGAAGCTCGAGGCGGAGGACCTGCACATCCACGTCCCTGCGGGCGGCGTGCCCAAGGACGGGCCGTCCGCGGGCGTGACGATGTTCACGGCGCTGACGTCGCTCCTCTCCGCGCGGCGGGTGCGCTCGGACACGGCGATGACGGGCGAGTGCACGCTGCGCGGGCGGGTGCTGCCGGTCGGCGGGATCAAGTCCAAGGTGCTCGCGGCGCACCGCGCCGGGATCAAGCGGGTCGTCCTGCCGCAGAAGAACGCGCGCGACGCCGAGGAGATCCCGAAGGAGGTGCGGGCCGAGCTGGAGCTCATCTTCGTCGAGGACATGAGCCAGGTGATCGCGGCGGCGCTGGAGGAGGCGCCGATCGAGGCCGCGGGCACGGGCGGCGTGACCGGCGCGGCGGCGGGGGAGCCGGCGGCGGCCGCGTAGCGGAGAGAGGCCGAGCCGAGCCGCCGCGCCGGCGGGGGGCTGTGCGCGGCGGCGCGGGCTCGGAAGAAAGAACAGCAACTTCGATAGGTTGAGGCTCGTTGACGGCCGGATGTTCTTCCAATCCGGCGCAGAGGCGAGAAGAAGCCCGAGCCCCGACGCCCGCACCTCGCCCCTGTCAATCCCCCCGGCGCGCGTGCGACCATGGCCAACCACGGCCGCCGGCCGCGCAAGACGGGGGAGCAGCCGATGACGATTGCAGGGATCGAGGGATTGTCGAACGAAACGATTCGCGGCGAGCTGGCCGCGGGGGCGCGGTTCGTGGTGTTCGAATACTGTATCTCGATCCTCATCCTCACCTTCAAGCGCAGCTCCGCCGTCCATTACATCCGGCCGGGCGAGAGCGCGCTCCTCAAGGGCCTCCCGTACACGATGATCTCGCTGCTCTTCGGCTGGTGGGGCTTCCCCTTCGGGCTCCTCTACACGCCGATGGCGCTGATCACCAACCTCTCGGGCGGGCGCGATGTGACCGCCACGATCCTGCACGGATGAGAGATGCACCTTCCGGCCGTGATGGCCGCGTGCCGGACCGAGCGAGCGCCCCGAGGTTTGCCGGTTGTAGTTCTTCTGTAGTTCTTCTCCGCCCCGATCTCCGGTAAACGGTCCGACATGAGTTCACTGGTCCTCCCCAAGCATCGCTCGTTCCCTGGCGTGTCCGGGCCCGTCGTCGTCGTCGTCATGGACGGCATCGGCGTCGGCAAGCACAACGACGGCAACGCGGTGTGGCTCGCTCGCACCCCGCACCTGGACTGGCTCGCGGTCAACGCGCCGAGCACCACGCTCGCGGCGCACGGCAAGGCGGCCGGCCTGCCGAGCGACGACGACATGGGCAACAGCGAGGTCGGCCACAACGCGCTCGGCGCGGGCCGCGTGTTCGATCAGGGCGCCAAGCTCGTGAACAATGCCATCGCCGACGGTTCGCTGTTCGAGGGGGAGGCGTGGAGGCTCGCCATCGCGCGCGTGAAGAACACGGGCAAGCCGCTCCACTTCATGGGCCTGCTCTCCGACGGCAACGTGCACAGCCACATCGACCACCTGGCGGCGATGCTCAAGGCCGCGGACGCGGTCGGCGTCGAGAAGGTGCGCATCCATGCGCTGATCGACGGGCGCGACGTGCCGCAGACCAGCGCGCTCACCTACGTGGAGCGGATCGAGCGGGAGCTCGCCGCGATCAACGGCAAGGGCGGTCGCGACTACCGCGTGGCCTCCGGCGGTGGCCGCATGAAGATCACCATGGATCGCTACGAGGCTGACTGGCCCATGGTCGAGCGCGGCTGGAGACTCCACGTGCGCGGCGAGGGGCGTGGTTTCCCGAGCCTCGAGGCGGCGATCAAGACGCTGCGCGAGGAAGACCCGGCCGTCATCGACCAGAACCTGCCCGGCTTCGTGATCGTCGACGGCAGCGGCAAGCCCGTGGGGCCCATCGAGGATGGCTCGGCGGTGCTCTTCTTCAACTTCCGCGGCGACCGCGCGATCGAGATCACGCGCGCGTTCGAAGACCCCCACTTCGACAAGTTCGACCGCGGCCCGAAGCCGGACGTCTTCTACGCGGGCATGATGCAGTACGACGGCGATCTCCAGCTTCCGAAGCGCTTCCTCGTGCCTCCACCGGCCATCGACCGCACGCTCGGCGAGTACCTCGTCGCGGCCGGCAAGCGCAGCTACGCCAGCAGCGAGACGCAGAAGTACGGCCACGTGACCTACTTCTGGAACGGCAACCGGAGCGGCAAGTTCGACGACGCGCGGGAGACCTACTTCGAGGTGCCGAGCGACACGCTGCCCTTCGAGGAGCGCCCGTGGATGAAGGCGTCGGAGATCACCGACGCGCTCATCGCCCAGCTCAAGAGCCAAAAGCACGACTTCTACCGGATCAACTACGCGAACGGCGATATGGTGGGCCACACGGGCGTCCGCGACGCGTCCATCATGGCCGTCGAAGCGGTCGACCTCTCGATCGGGCGCCTGCTCCCGGTGGTCAAGGCGCTGAACGGCGTGCTCCTCGTCACGGCCGACCACGGCAACGCCGACGAGATGTACGAGCTCGTGAAGAAGACCGGCGCCTTCGAGACGCTCGCGGACGGCTCGCCGAAGCCGAAGACGAGCCACACGCTCAACCCGGTGCCGTTCCACGTCTATGCGCCCGGCTACACGTTCGCGATCGACACCACCGTGCAGAAGCCCGGCCTCGCGAACATGGGGGCCACCGTGCTCCACCTCCTGGGCCTCAGCGCTCCGGAGGACTACCTCCCGTCGCTGATCGCTGGCTGATACCGATCAACCAAGAGGCTTCGCCGCGCCCACCCGCGCGCCGCCGCGCACAGCCCCCCGCCGGCGCTCACGCTGTCTTGTGAGCGCCGGTCGAAGGGCGCCCGCGCGAGCTCGATGTCCATCACCGGGACGTCGCGCGGCAGAAGCAATTGCTGCGCGAGGCGTTCGCCGGGGCCGGCTGGGAGGTGCCGCGGCTGATGGCCGAGCTCGATCGGACCCCGGCGTTCTACTTCGACTCGATCACGCAGCTGCGCATGGACTCGTGGTCACGCGGGCGCGTCACCCTGACCGGCGACGCCGGCTATTCGCCCGGGCCGGCCGTCGGCGGCAGCACCAGCCTCGCGGTGGTCGGCGCCTATATCCTCGCCGGCGAGCTGGCCGCGGCAGGCGGCGACCACGCGCGCGCGTTCCAGGCCTGCGAGCGCAAGCTGGCCGACTACGCGCGTCGCAGCCGGGTGTTCGCGCTGAACGCCGCCAGGCGCCTGGTCCCGGGCAGCCGGTTCGAGCTGTGGGCGCTGGCGCAGATAGGCCGCCTGGTCAGCGTTGCGCCGCGCGGGGTGTCGCGCGCGCTGGCCAAGCTGAGCAGCCACGGGGTCCGGCTGCACGACTCGATCGCGCTCAGGGAGTACGCGCGCGCGCCGGCGGCGGTCCACCAGTCGGCTGTCCTCGCGGAGGGGCCGTGACGCGGGCGGAACCTTGATGTGCCGCTCCGCGACGTCGATCTGAGCCGAGCCGCACGCGCCGGCGGGGGGCTGTGCGCGGCGGCGCGCGGGTGGGCGCTCGGCCATCCGCCAAGACGGGCACGGGGGAGCTTGCGCTGAGAACACCGCCCGGCATGTCTCACTTCGGGCCATGCCTTCTGAGACGTCTCGTCGCGCGCCACACAAGGCGCGCCTGAGACGTAGAGCCAGCTGGGACCTTATGGCACCTCGTTCGGTGCTCGCCGCGCCCACCCGCGCGCCGCCGCGCACAGCCCCCCGCCGGCGCTCACGTTGTCTCGTGGGGGCGAATGCCATCAAATGAATGAGCTAAGCAGCGCGCGTTGGTATCGGTTCTGGTGCGCGCGAGGTGGCTTCGGGCCTCGGCCGCGACACCTTGACGGGCTCCGGCCGGCCATGCTCAGCTGGCTCTGGATAGCCGAAAGCGCGTGAAGGTTGCTGGGACGCCCGCGTCGTGGCGAGGGGCAGCGCTGAGGCTCCGCTGCTGGGATGGACATGGGCAACGCACTGCTCGATGTGGCGCTCGACGGGGCCGGCTTGAGCTATCTGCTGCAGCCCGATGGGTCGCGGAGCGAGCAGCTGCGGATCCAGGGGCCGCGGTTGCACGAGCTCGAACGGCTCGCCGAGGAGAGCCGGCGCTACTTCGTCAGGCTCGACGCGTCGTTGTACGATCTTTGCGAGACGTTTCGGCGGCTCGCCGTCTCTCCCGAGCTCGAGACCGCGCTCCGGGGCTGGGCAGCAGACGCCGGGCCCGGCGCCACGCTGGGCGTCCAGTCGACAGACGACGACGTGAGGGTCCCGTGGGAGCTCCTGCCGCACGCGCTGGGCCTGCGCGATCTCATGGTCGTGCGCGTCGCGCAGCCGACGGCGGCCGCAGGATCACGGCGGAGCGTGGGGCCTCGACACCTGCTCGTGGCGGCGTGGTCCACATCCCCGATGGGCGAGTGCATGCGCGGCGTCGGCGTCGAGGTGCGTGAGCTGTCGCGCTTTGGCGGGTCAGGCATCGAGGTCGCGACGCTCCACGACAGGCCTTTCGAGGACCTCAAGGGGGCCTGCGCGGCCCGTGCGCCGGGCGTCGTCCATCTGGTCGTCAACGTGAGCACGGAGGATCCTCCTCGGCTCCTCATCGTGCTCGACGGGTCGAAATGTGACGTCGATCTCGACACGCTGTCGAGCAGCCTCGCGGGCCCGCTCGCCCCTCAGCTCGTCGTCCTCAACACCTGCTTTGCCGGGAGGACGGTCGCGCGGCACCTCTGCCAGCGGCTGGGCTGCGTTGCCGTTGGCTGGGCCACCACCGTCGGCGACCTGTTGGCGCCGGAGTTCGCGGCATACTTCTATGCACGCCTGCTCGACGGCATGAGCGTGGTGGGAGCGGTGCGCTCCTTCATGCGGCGCTTCGAGCTCCAGCTGGGCAACGACAGGCCGATCCCCGTCATCTGGCTCCCGGCGCTGGATGCGGCGGACCTGCCGATCCTCCTGCGGGAGCCACCTCCGCAACCCGCGCAGCGGCAGCCTGCCGCGGCGCTCTTCGACATGGCGTCGCCGGGCATGCAATACCGGCAGCCTGCTGCGGCGCTCTTCGAGATGGCGTCGCCGGGCGTGCAACACCGGCAGCCTGCCGCGGTGCCCTTCGAGATGGCGTCGCCGGGCATGCAACACCGGCGGCTTCTCGCGGCACCCACGAGGTCCGCGGCGCTTCCGGAGCACTCGGCCGAGGCCGCAGCGGTCAGGCTCGATTTTCAGGCGCTCCCGGCCATCTGTCCGGCCCTCCTCAAGAACGGGAGGCCGCTCTTCAGGAACCCGCGCATCGTCACGAACCAGCGACGGCGCGTCCGGCTCGAGATCGTCTGCGACACGGGGAGCGCCACGTCGGTCTACCGGCGGATGGTCGAGATCGAGCCGCCGAGCACGCCGGTGATCTTCGTCGACATGCAGTTCCCCGCGCTCTACGATCTCATCGATGCCGGGACCCACCGCCGTTACGTGAGCTTCTCCGTTCGCGTGGTTGATCGCGACGAGGTGCTCGACGAGGTGATGTGCGCCAGCCTCTGGCTCGGCGTCGACGAGTGGATCGACCAGCGGGAGCTCTGGCCGTTCCTGCCGGCGTTCGTCCGGCCGAGCTGCAGCGGCGTGAGCGAGATCCTCGATCGAGCCGGTGAGGTGCTCCGGGAGAACGGCGGGCCGGGCGATGCCTTGGACGGCTATGCAAGGGACGCCTCGAGCGCCGTATCGAAGCAGATCCAGGCCATCTTCCAGGCGCTCCGCCACAAGCTCAACGTGGGCTACATCGCCCCGCAGGCAGGTCGCGTCCGCGTGCCCGGGGCGGGCGATCTCGCGGTGCAGCTCGTGCGCCCGCCGGCCGCGATCGTCAAGCACCGGCGCGGCACCTGCCACGACCTTGCGCTCCTCTTCGCGAGCTGCGCGGAGCACCTGGGCATCCACCCGGTCATCGTGGTCGGGCGTCATCCAGACACGCTGTCAGGGCACACCTTCTTCGGCTTCTGGGTCGGAGAGCGAGAGCACGCGCGTCACTGGAAGGACCGCTCGCCGAGCGGCGACCGCACGCAGGATACCGAGTTCGGTGCCGGCTGGTTGATCAGGTCGCCGGGCGAGCTCAGGGCCCTCGTCCAGAACCAGCAGATCGTCGTCGTGGAGGCGACCGCGCTCACGCGGCGCGGCGACGACGGCCACTACACGATCGCCTGCAAAGAAGCGGCGGATCTCGTGGCAAAGATGACTGCGGCCGACCTCGACGCCGCCGTGGACGTGGCCGCCTCGCGGCACGCCGTGCAGCCGCTGTGATCACGTTTCGCGACTCCATTGCCCGCGTCGAGCTACCCGACGGGAGGAGAGGCACAGGCTTCCTCGTCGGGCCAGGGCTCGTCCTTACGGCGCTCCATGTCGTCGCCGACCGGAGCCACGATCCGCTGCATTTCTACCCTGGTCCGATCGCGCTGTGCTTCCGGTCGCGTCGGACCAATGCGCAGCCAGTGGTCCGACGGTGGAGCCGCGAGGACGACTGGGTGCTGCTCTCGTTTACTCCCGCGGCCGGCGACCCCGATCCGCTGCCCTTCTCGCCGCTCGACGTGGGCTGGGTCGAGGGAAACGACCCTGTTGCATGGAGGGGTTACGGCTTCCCCGACACGATGCCGACGGACGGCAAGGACTGCGCCGGCCACGTGCGCAGCGGCGACGGGCGTATCGGCGAGACGCGGGTGATCCAGCTTTACAGCTTCGAGGCGGCGGGGGGCCTGGGCGAGCCCGTGAGCGGCTACTCGGGAGGGCCCGTGATGGTCGACGGCGTCGTCGTGGGCCTGCTCCGCAGCACCGAGGGGTACCAGCTTTGGCCGGACGGGCCGGTGCGCTCCGAGGCCGGCACCCTCTATGCCTGCCCCATCGAAGCCGTGCTCGACCGCGCGCACGACGTGCTCCCGCCGCCCCGCTCGGGCGACGGCCTGCCGCCCCTGCCGATCCAGCGTTTCGCACTGCCGGAGCAGCCGTTTCGCTATCTCTCGTACTACGACCGCGCGCACGCCAGGGTGTACTTCGGCCGCACGCGGGAGATCCAGGCGCTCTATGCGCTTCTCACCGCAGCCGATACGGAGCCCGTGGTCCTCGTCTATGGCCAGGCCGGCGTTGGCAAGTCCTCGTTCCTCGCAGCGGGGCTGGGGCCGCGGCTCGAGGAGGCGTCCGTGGTGAGGTATTGCCGCCGCGGCCGCGCGCTCGTCGAGACGCTCCGCGCGGAGCTCGGTTCCGGACAGACGGCGCGCGAAGCATGGGTGTCGCTCGAGAGAGGAGCGGGCAAGCCGCTCGTGCTCGTCCTCGATCAGGTCGAGGAGGCGCTGGTCCGCGGTGACGGTCGCGCGGAGCTGGACGCCTTGCTCTGCGAGGTCGCCGGGATCTTCGGCGTAGCCGGGGGCCAGCGGCCGAGGGGCCGCCTCGTCCTGGGGATGCGCAAGGAGTGGGCGCCCGAGGTGCGCCATGCGCTCTTCCACTACGGCATCCCTTACTGGCCCTTCCTGCTCGCGGCGATGGATCGCAAGGGCATCCTCGAGGTGGTGCACGGGCTCGAGAGCGCTGCCGACCTGCGCGCCGCCTACGGCCTCACGGTCGGCGAGGGCGTGGGCGAGGCCATCGCGAGCGAGCTGCGGCGCGACGCGGACGCGCCGATCGCGCCCACGCTCCAGGTGCTCCTTATGCAGATGTGGAAGGAGGCGAAGGCGAAGCCCGGCGGTGGGGACCATCCGGTGTGGTCGGCCGAGCTGTTCGAGGAGATAAAGAAATCAGGCTTTCACCTCCAGGACTTCGTCCGGAACAAGCTTGGTAATCTCGCGAAGATGGGATTTGCACGCGAGGTGGAGAATGGCCTGGTCCACGATCTCCTGCTCGAGCACACGACGGAGGCGATGACGTCCGCGGAGCGCGCCTGGGCCTCGCTGGAGAGCCTCTACGGTGATCGTCGCGAGCGCGTTGGGGCCCTCCTGGTCGCGCTGAAGGAAGAACCGCGCTTGCTGGTCGACGGCGGCGGCGATGTGGCGACCGGCCAGAGGGCGACACGGCTGGTGCACGACGCGCTGGCGCCGGTGGTGCGGCGCGAATTCCGCACGTCGGACCGGATCGGACAGCAGGCGCGGCGGCGGCTGGAGTACCGCGCCATCGACTGGGCGGACGGGAAGGACGGACGGACGCTGGACACGGATGATCTCGAGATCGTGAAGGAAGGGCTCGCGGCGATGCGCGAGCTGCTGCCGGACGAGAAGCGGCTGCTGCAGGCGAGCGAGGAATGGCGGGCGGCGGAAGGGCACTACCGGTGGGCGGCCGAGTCGGAGAGGAGGCGGCGCCTGTGGGGGACCGCGGCCGCGGGGGTCGTGGGGCTCATGCTCGTCGGTGGGGTCGCGAAGCTGGGATACGACAGGTACCAGGCTGAACAGCAGCAGAGGTGGAACGTGCAGATAGCGGCCGCCGAGGCGATCTACCAACGCGCGCAGGAAAGCGCTGGGTTCACGGCCCTGCACCTCGTGACGCGAGCCGCGAGCGAGGCACCCGAGGACAACCCGCGTCTCGATACCTACATCGCGCGCGCCGTGCATGTGGCGGCGGAGGCGCCAGTCGCGGTGACGCACCTGCAGGACGTGCAGGACGTGGACGTGCCGCGGATCCGTGCGCAGGTCGACGCGTGGAGAGTGGCCGTGCGCGAGCGCGCGTGGGGCCCGCTGATCCGCGCGCAGGTCGACGCGGGCCAGACAGCCGTGCTCGGCGTGACCGAGCGCCGCTACCTGGTTGCGTGGAAGTTGCCCGAAGGGAGGCTCCTCGCCTCGCCCGCGGACCGGTTCCCCCTATACGGGTACACGTCGGGTGACACCTCGGAGCCGAGTCACGTCCGCGACGCATCGCCGGCGTTCAGCAACGACGGCTCGCGTGCGCTCGCCGTCGTTGAACGCGCAGGAGTCCCGCACATCATCGGATGGACCGTCGACGACGCCAAGCTCCTGTTCGACATCCCCTACGAGGGCGTCTCTAGTCCGCGCTTCAGCCCGACGGGTCTCTCGCTCATCGATGCGGGCCTGCGCTGCCGACATATCCTGTGGCCCGAACCGGCCACGGAGGACGGCTGCAAGCCGAGCGAGGAGAGCGAGATCGTCGAGATGAGCGCGAGCCCCGCACGGGGATGGGGACTCGCCGTACGGAGGACCGACGACACGCTGAAGACCTCTCGGCTCGAGCTCGTGCACTTGGACGACGCGGAGCGCCGCCTCGCCGACCTCGGCCCGTTTCACGATGATTTCCGCGCGGGCCTCACCGCCGCGAGCAGTCCCAACGGCCGGTTCCTAGGCCTAATCGAGCAGCGGGACAAACGGCTCTCTGTGATCGACGTCGCTGCGAGTACCCCTGCTCGCGTGGTCCAGGTCAACGCGAGGGGCGACCGTCATATTCACGGCGTGACCGACAACGGCGAGCTGGTGCTCACATCTCCCGAGACAACGATAGCGATATCCCTGGTGAGGGCGCGCGACCCCTCTGCTCGCGTCTGGTGGTCTGGAGCTAGTAACAGCGAGCTCGCGGCGACCGCACAGGGGATCGTCGTGAACAGCATGCACCGGATCGGCGTCTGGGACTCGACGAGCCTGCAAAGGCTCGACGAACGTAGCCTCGATCGCTTCGGCGATCTACTGTCGACCAGCGTCTCTGCGACCGGCCGAATCGTCACGGTGACCAAGGACCGCGAGGTGCTCACGTGGACCCTATCGCCCGTGCCGTACGAGGCTCCGGTTCGTCTCAGCGTACCGGGGGCTCTCGAGGCCGCGGCCTTCCTGCCGGGCCGAGAGACCCTCCTCGCTGTCTCGGACGATGGCCTCCTCCATCGCTGTTCGCTGCATGGACCGTGCGATCGACGGGGGCGCCTGTCCGTTCCTCCAACATCCAGGCGCCTGTTCGCTCCTCCAACATCCACACGGCCTGAGGGCGATCCGAAGACCATCGTCCGCCTCCGCGTCGCCGAAGATGGACGCGCCGCGACTGTTCATTGCGTGCCCGCCGCCTCATCGGCTTTCGTAGACGCGTGCCGCATCGAGCTGTGGGGCGCCGATCTCGGTGAGGCCGAGGCACATCACGATTTCCAGACCGACTCGATCTGGAACATCGAGCTGGGTACCGACGGCAACTCCGCGTCCGTCGTCTTCGTGCCTGACGACGCTTTTAAATTCGTGCCTGACGACGCTTCTATCTTCGGGCTTCGCGACGCTTTCAGGCGCATCAACCGCCGCAGCCCCTCCACCCTTGTGCGCCTTACCTCGGGGGGCGATGTCCAGACCAAGGATCTCGCGAGCGATCGGCTTCGCTCGACCGCGGACGGACATGCCCTGTTCGAGATGCTCGGCGAGCGCGTCGACATCTCGCCCTCGCCCATCGTCGCGTCCGGCTCGGCGTCGCGTGTCCAGCTCACGTCTACCCCGGATGCACCAGCCTCGCTGCTCGTGGACCTCTTGGCGGAGGCGGTTCGTGTGGAGGTCCACCCGGACCGGGTCACTGCCGCGCTTGCCGGCGGCGCGCACCTGGAGCTTCCCACCATCGAATCGGGAGCGCCCAGGAAGCTCGGGAGCTACGGCCTGCACGCGCTTAAGGGCGGGACGGCTGCGGTCGAGAACACGTGGCCGGCAGGTCGGCAACGCCAGGTGCTCGCGGTGAGCCCAGAGGCCCGCTGGATCTTCGCTCTGTCCCCGGGGGATCGGAAAGCAGCGATCTTCGAGACGGCCACTGGTCTCCCCTTGACGGAGGACCTCGAGTTCCCCTCGCCCGTCCTCGCCGCCACGTTCGCTGGTAACGAGGCCCAGCGACACCTCGTCACTGTCTCGGCCGACGGCATGCTGCGCTTCTGGTACGTGGCGAGCAAGCGCGTGGGCCGGCCTGCCTGGCTCCAGCACCTCGCCGAAGGCATCTCCGGAAAGCGTCTCGACGAGAATGATCGACTCACACCCCTCAGCCGCGACGACGCCAGCCGCGCGCGCGCGCAGCTCATCGCCGCGCTCAAGGAGGCTGCGCCGGGCGACCCGGCCGCCGCATGGCTCCTCCGTCGCTTCGAGTGAGCAGCCGCTGCGTCAGCCCCTCACCACGATCCCCACATCCGCATAGGCTCTCGCGATCGCCGTCGTGTTCCTCTCCCGCTTCGCTGCGTTGCCGTAGTACGTCTTCGTCACGTTCAGGAGCACGGCCAGCGCCTTCTCGAACGTCGCCATCCTGTCGAGCCGTCCGAGTGTCAGGTAATACAAGACCGCGACCTCTTCCGGCGAGAACACGCGCTTGCTGGTGTCGTCCGTCGCCGTGAGCACGTTGTACGCGGCCTTGTTGTGGATGCTGCTGTAGTAGTGCACCCCGCCCTCGTCTCGGACCATCCGCACGTACTCTCTCATGTGCACCGGATAACCGAGGCGCGCCGGATCGCTCATGTCGCGGAGGGGCTTACCGTTCTTGCCGAGCCCCGGACCGATATCCCAGCTCCAAGTGCTGACGTCGTCGCGCGCGGGCGCCAGCCAGTAGTTGCAGATCAGGACACCGAAGATGTCGCTGAACGACTCGTTGAGCGCTCCGGACTGGTCGCGGTACACGAGGTTGGACGTGTGCTCCGTGATGCCGTGGGTGAGCTCGTGCGCGACCACGTCGAGGTAGCGCGCGTAGCTGCGGTAGCGATCGCCGTCCTTCGCCCGGCCGTACCACATGCGGTTCTGGAACCAGACCGCGTTGTGCCACTCGTCCGGGGAGCGGTCGGCGAGCGAGGTGCAGTTGACGACCGACTCCACCGTCATTCCCTTGCCGTCGATTCCGTCGCGCTTCAGCACGACGCGGCAGAAATCGTAGACGCGGCCGGCGTTGACGTGGGCCGAGATCGCGGCGCGCGCCTCGGCCGGCCACTCATCGCCAGGGCTCGTGGCCGGGGAGGTGGGGAGCGGGCCGTCGAGATCGCCGCCCGCGAGGTCGAAGGTGCGAAGATTGCTGTGGGGATCCCAGAGCACGTACCGCTCGCCTGCGAAGTGGCCATTGAACTGCTGCGGTGACCCGTCATCATCCATGCCGCTGCACCTCGTGGGCAGCTCGCCAGGGAACGCGAGCGGCGCGCGGCTGTAGTGATAAAGGACGTTGCCGTCCTCGCTGTCGACGAGGTAGTCGAACGAGAAGCGGCGCTGGCGCGGCGAGGGGCCGAGGTCGTGACCGTCCTGCTGCCGATCCTCGAGCTCCTTGCGGGTCGCCACGGGCGCGGCGGGGACGTCCTCGAAGTGCCACGCGAGCCGAAGGCCGGCAACCGCCCCGGCATCGAAGTAGCATAGGGACGGCGGGGCGACGCCAGCGAGCCGATCCGGAGCGATCTCGAGGTGTCGGGCGAGCCGCTCGCGGGCTCGCTCGACGCCGAGGGTGGGCAGCGTCGCGGGCTGGCTGGAGCCGCAGAGCTCTGCGCTGGCGGAGACGAGGCCGCGGTTCTCGTCGAGCTCGACGAGGGCATGGGAGCCGAACACCGGGAGCGCCCCGCGGACCTGCTCGAAGACGACGACGGTTGTCTTCGTCAGCTCAGAAGGCTCGATGCGCTGCCGGCGCAGGTCGGGCGGCGCCGTCGCGCTGCCTGTCGCGCGGAGCGAGCGCAGCTCGGGACGCGCGACGCCCACGAGCAGGTCGTGGAGGTGGCGGCGGGCGGCGGCCTCGTCCGGATCCATCCCGGGGTCGGAGGCCGCTGGAGCCGGGACAGGTGCGATGGCCGAAACGGCCCCGGCGCGGAGACCAGTCGGCGCACCAGACACGTTGGCCGCGGGATCGAGGCGATGGTGACGCAGGCTCAGGAAGCTCGCTGGCATGAGGCTCCTCGGGTGGAGGCCACACTGTACGCGCCTGGCCGGCGGATCGGAGAGCGCTTCAGGCCTGGGCGAGCGCAGCGCCGGCCCGGCGGTGCAGCGGACTGCGCCAGCAGCTCATGGGCTTTCGCCAGCAGCTCATGGGCCTTCGCCAGCACGTCCGGGGCCCTTGCCAGCACCCGCTGGTGCAGCTCCCCCGAGCTGCTGGCCACGTCCCCCGACCTGCTGGTATCGCCCCTCCGATCCGCTGGTGCAGCTGCCCCTTCGCGCTGACATCGCTCCTCCGATCCGCTGGTGCAGCTTTCCCGCGCTGCTGGCCGCGCTCCGCGACCTGCTGATCCCATTCCCCAGCTCCGCCGGGCCGCGTCCCGGAAGCGCTGGTGCAGCCCCTCGGCGGCGCAACCGTGCTTTCCGGCGCGTCGGGCGCCGCCAGGCCGCGCCGAGCTCTGCTGTCGTGCTACGACCGCCCATTGGCCACGATGTCCACACTGGCCACCACCCCACCTGGAGGTAGGTTCATGGGAATCGAACTGACACAAGAGCAACTTGCCGTCCTGAAGGAGACCCGCGCGGTCGGCACCCCCGCGGAGTTTCAGGCCCTCCGCGAGCAGGCGCGCCCCGAGCTGGACCGCATCGTCCGCGAGGTCATGGAGCCGAGTCAGCCCATCTCGACCACCCTCACGGAGCTCCGGGACCTCTACCTGGCGGTCGTCCAGTACGAGGCGCCGCTCGCGAGCAAGGCGTACGGCCCCGAGCGGCGCGCGCTGCTCCGCGGTGCCATTCAGCTCCTCGACACGGCGAACCTCTGGTTCGGCGAGGGCAAGCGCACCGGGGCCTATCAGGTGCGGTCCATCGAGCAGGTGCTCAAGGCGAGCCGACCGTGGCGCGCGCGGCTCAAGGCGTTCGCCGACCAGGCGTTCGTCTTCGAGCCGGACGTCGCCGAGCAGTTCGCTGACGTCAACTCGAGCGGCACCCTCGACGAGGAGGTCAGCGACCTCGGCATGCTGCTCCGGCTCGCCCAGCAGCACCAGGCCCGCTTGACCCCGGTCGGCCTCACCGAGGACTTCCTACGCGAAGGGAGCGTCCTGCTCGATGAGGTGAGCGGCCGCGACCTGCTCGGCATCCTCGGCCTGCGGAACCGCGAGGAGGCCATGGTGCTCCGCAACTCCATCGTGACGTACGCCACGCTGCTCGGGCACGAGGCGCGCGCCGCCGGCGTCAACGCCTGCTGGGACATCCCCGAGGCGAAGCGCCGCTTCAGCGCCGCCTCGTTCCGCAACGCCCTGCGAAGGCTCCGCCCGAAGCGCCGGGCCAGCGCCGCCGCGCCGGACGAGCCGGCGCCGCTCGAACCCACGCCCGCCCACTCCAAGCCCGCCGAGCCCGCGCCGGTCGAGCCCTCGCCGATCTGATCTGGACCGGATCCCGTAGCGCTCAGCGAGCGCGGTAGATGCGGAGCACGGTGATCGTCCGCGCCTCGCGCTCGATCGTGAGCACCACGTCGTGGAAGCCCGCGCTGAGGAGGTAGTAGGGCGCCTCCCACGCGAGCTCGCCTTCGCCCGTCTCCGCGAAGCGAACGACCGCCCGGTCGATCATGAAGTCCGAGTGCATCGGCAGCCTGTAAAACGTCTCCAGCGCTGGGAAGCTCCAGACGACGCGGAAGCTCATCCGCCTTGCCCGCGGGCCAGCTCCTCCAGGGCTTGCGGCAGATCCTCGTGTGCGACGAGGCGCGCACGGCCCGCCGCGATGTCGGCGACGTCCCGATCGAGCTCGGCGCGCTGCTCCGGCGTGAGCCTCTGCACACACGCCGCGCGATCGATGGCCGCGAGGATGGGGTCGCTCGGCAAGGAACCGGGCCGGGTAGGCATGGGTTCAGCGTGGATCAGGAGGTGGGGTTGCAAGAACGCGCGCCTCTGGCGCGAAGCGCAGGATCTGTGCCCGCACGGCGGCCGTCCATCCGGCGTCTGGTCAGCCGACGTTCTCGAGGCTCCCCGCCGCCGCTGTCGACAGCGCCGCGCCCTAGAACAGCTCCCCGATGCGCCGCAGGAAGCCGCCGCTCGAGAAGAGCGCGCGCATCCCCCGCTTGAACCAGCTGTACGACGACGCGGTGTAGGGGAACCAGGTCGGGTCCTTCGACCCCAGCGCGATGCGGTCCGCGTTGATGTGCTTGACGTCGCACATCTGCCGGAGCCCGTCCTCGCCCATCACCCGGCCGAAGCCGCTCTGCTTGACGCCGCCGAACGGCGCGTCGGGGAGGGCGCCGTTCATCAGCACGTCGTTCACCAGCACGCTGCCGGCCTGCAGGCGCTCGGCGAGCCGGCGGGCGTGATCGGTGTCCTCCGAGAAGACATAGGCGTTGAGGCCGAGGTGCGACTCGTTCGCGAGGCGGATCGCCTCCTCCTCGGTCGCGACCTGCATGAACGGCACGACCGGCCCGAAGATCTCCTCGGTCATCACCGTCATCGCATGATCGCAGCCGGCGATGATCGTCGGCTCGAAGAACTGACCCTGCCCCGGCGCGCGCTTGCCGCCGGCCTTCACGGTCGCCCCCTTGTCGACAGCGTCCTTGATGTGCCGCTCGGCGACGTCGATCTGCGGCGGGAAGATGATCGCCCCCACGTCGACGAACTCCTTGCCCGGATCACCCTGGTTCAGCCCCTTCGTGATCTCGACGGTGCGCTCGAGCAGGCGATCGTGGATCTCGCGGTGCGCGTAGACCCGCTCCACCGCGACGCACACCTGCCCCGCGTTCGCGAAGCCGCCGAAGACGATCGCCTGCGCCGTGCGCTCGATGTCCGCGTCCGCGCAGGCGATGAGCGGCGCCTTGCCGCCGAGCTCCATCACGCACGGGATGAGGCGCTCGCCGCAGGCGGCGGCGACCTTCCTCCCGGTGCCGACGCTGCCGGTGAACAGGAGCATCTGGATGCCGCTGTCGATGAGCGCCGCGCCGGTCGGCCCGTAGCCGGTGACGACCTGGAACAGATCCTCGGGCATGCCCGCGCCGTCCCAGATCTCCTTCTGCTTGAGCGCGATGAGCGGCGTCACCTCGCTCGGCTTGAGCACGGCGGCGTTGCCGGCGACGATCGCCGCGAGCACGTCGCGCAGCGCGAGCTGGAACGGGAAGTTCCACGGCGAGATCACGCCGACCACGCCGCGAGGGACGTAGTGGACCCAGCTGCGCCGGTGCTTGAAGAGGTGGAGCTTGATCTCGTGCGGCTCGAGCGCCTTCGGGGCGATCTGCGCGAAGTACGTCGCCATGTCCGCCGCGACCAGGACCTCGTGCAGCAGCGCCTCGTGACGCGGCTTGCCGCACTCGCGCGAGAGCAGATCGACGATCTCGTCCGTGCGATCGACGATGGCGTCGCGGAAGCGCAGGACGCGCTGGCAGCGCTCCTCCACGGGCAGCGCCCCCCACGCCTCCTGCGCGCGCCGCGCCCGGGCGACCGCGGCACGCACCTCCTCGGCGCTGGTGTTCGGGGCCTCTCCAAGGAGCTCCCCGGTCGCGGGCGCGTAGCTGCGGATCGCCGCGCCCCCGTGCCCGTTCATGCCAGGACCGCTGCCATTGCCCCCGATCGGGCGTTCGCTCACCACCTGACCCATGTTCGATCCCTCCGCCTGTCGAGCCCGCGTCGCTTGCCGGATGGCCTCCGTGGCTCGCTGCTCGACGCCGGGACCCTACCCTTCCCGAGAAGGTACAGCAAATGAGCATTTGCGCTGTTTCCCGATGAATCCCGACGATCCTCGGCGTGCTCGCGGTCGATCCGGCCCACCGACATCCGCTGTTGCGCTGCGGACAAATGGTGAGCACACCGTGGTTGCGCCAGGGGGGACCGGCGCCGCAGGCCGCGCCGGTGTGCCCGGGTGAGCCGGGTCGGCGTCTCGGGCGGACTCTCGGCATGACGTCGGCGAGTGGAGCCGCTATAGGCGGACCCCGACATGTTGGAACAACGAGAACTCGATCTCATCGCGGCAGTCGAGCATCCGGATCCGCACCACGTGCTCGGCGCGCACGAAGACGAGGACGACCTGGTGGTCCGCGTCTTTCGGCCGGACGCCACCGAGATCGCGGTGGTCCCGGGCGACCCCAGGCTCCGGAAGCAGCCGATGGAGCGCGTCCACCCCGCGGGCCTCTTCGAGGCGCGCTTCCCCGGCGTGTCCTACCCCGCGGACGGACGCTTCCGGTACCAGCTCGAGCTGCGCTTCCCCGACGGCAATTCCTCGGTGGAGCTCGACCCGTACGCGATGCCTCCGACGCTCGGGGACATCGACCGCCACCTCCTGGCCGAGGGGCGGCACTGGGAGCTCTACCGCGTCCTCGGCGCGCACGTGCGCGAGGTGGACGGGGTCTCCGGGACGTCGTTCGCGGTCTGGGCCCCGAACGCGCGGCGGGTGAGCGTCCTCGGCGACTTCAACCACTGGGACGGCCGCCGCCACGCGATGCGCCGGATGGGCGAGGGCTTCTGGGAGATCTTCATCCCGGGCCTCGGCGAGGGCGCGCTCTACAAGTACGAGATCAAGACGCCGGAGGGGAACATCGCGGTGAAGACCGATCCCGTCGCCCAGGCGATGGAGCTCCGGCCGGCCACCGCCTCGCGGGTCTACACGAGCCGCTACGCGTTCCAGGACGGCGACTGGATGCAGGAGCGCGGCAGGATCGACTCGCGCAAGAAGCCGCTCACGATCTACGAGGTCCACGCCGGCTCCTGGCGGCGCGTGCCGGGCGAGGGCCCGCCGTACGAGGGCGGGATGCGCTGGATGACGTACCGCGAGCTCGCCGACCACCTCGTCGAGTACGTGGCCGAGCTCGGCTTCACGCACATCGAGCTCATGCCGGTCATGGAGCACCCCTTCGACGGATCGTGGGGTTACCAGGTGGCGGGCTACTTCGCCCCGACCAGCCGCTTCGGCGATCCCGACGACCTCCGCTACTTCATCGATCGCTGCCACCAGCGGGGGATCGGCGTGATCCTCGACTGGACCCCCGCGCACTTCCCCAAGGACGCGTGGGCGCTCGGGCGGTTCGACGGTACGGCGCTCTACGAGCACCTCGACCCGCGCCTCGGCGAGCACCGCGAGTGGAACACGTACATCTTCAACTACGGCCGCCACGAGGTGCGGAACTTCCTTGTGGCCAACGCGCTCTACTGGCTCGACGAGTTCCACATCGACGGCCTGCGGGTCGACGCGGTCGCCTCGATGCTCTACCTCGACTACGCCGCGCAGGGCGGCGACTGGGTGCCGAACCGGTATGGCGGCCGCGAGAACATCGAGGCCATCGACTTCATCCGCGAGCTGTCGAACCGGGTGCACGAGCGCTGTCCGGGCGCGATCCTCTGCGCGGAGGAGTCCACCGCCTGGCCGTCGGTGACCCACGCGACGTACGTCGGCGGGCTCGGCTTCGACTTCAAGTGGAACATGGGGTGGATGCACGACACGCTCGACTTCTTCAAGCACGAGCCCATCCACCGCGCCTTCCACTACCACCAGCTCACGTTCGGGCTGATCTATGCCTTCTCCGAGAAGTTCCTCCTGCCGCTGAGCCACGACGAGGTCGTGCACCTCAAGCGGGCGCTGCTCTCGAAGATGCCCGGCGACTACTGGCAGATGCTGGCGAACCTGCGCGCGCTCTACGGCTACATGTGGGCGCACCCGGGCAAGAAGCTGCTCTTCATGGGCGGTGAGATCGGCCAGTTCGCCGAGTGGAGCGAGAAGACGGAGCTCGACTGGGGCCTGCTCTCGGTGCCCGAGCACGCGGGGCTCAAGCGGCTCGTGACGGAGCTCAACGCGCTCTACAAGAAGTATCCGGCGATGTACGAGCTCGACGACGAGCACCACGGCTTCCGGTGGATCGACTGCACGGATCACATGCAGACCGTGATCTCGTTCATCCGCTACGGCGACGGCGCGGGAGATCAGATGTCGCCCTCGGGCACGCACGTCGTGTTCATCGGCAATTTCACGCCGGTCCCGCGCCATCCGTACCGGATCGGCGTCCCGCGGCGCGGCGCCTACCTGGAGGTGCTCAACACCGATGCGGTCCAGTACGGCGGCAGCGGCGTGGGCAACCTGGGTCGCGTCGAGGTCGAGGACGTCCCGAGCCACGGGTTCCCGCAATCCATCGTGCTCTCGCTCCCGCCGCTCGGGGTGCTCTGGCTCGTCCCCGAGCAGGACGCGCCGGGCTGAGGCCTCGTCCGGCGCTGGTGAGCTGGTCCCTCCAGGGCGCCTTCGCTCGTCGGGGCGAGCGCGCCCCGCGCGGGGCGCGCGCGGCGGTTTACTGGGCCTGGGCCTCGTCGGCGGGCGCTGCCTCGCCTCGCCGCGAGCGCCTCGGCAACCACATGTCCACGGTCGAGACGACCGCCATGGCGCCGAGCGACAGCAGCATCGCCACGCCGGAGATGGGCATCAGCGCCGCGGCGCCGGGCGCGCTCCGGAGGAGCCATGGCGCCGCGATGTGCAGCCCGCTCGTGACGACGGCCGCCGCGACGCCCGCGGTGTGGAGCCACGACGGCAGGCGCGCGAGCAGCCAGAGGTGCGCGAGGATCAGCACGTAGACCGGCACCGAGAAGAGGTGGAAATGCGTCACCTCGAGCAGCTTCCGCTCGGAGATCTGCTCGACAAGGACGCGCGGCGCCTCCGGCGTTCCGGGGAGATCGAGCTCCGGGCCCAGATCGAGCGCGGGCCCCTCGGCCGCCGCGGGCGGCTGGGTCGGGGCAGGCGGCGGCGCGGCGACCGGCGCGCCCGCGTAGTACGCGGCGGCCCCCGCGTCCTGCACCATCGCCCCGTAGAGGCGCCACGACACGAGCAGCCCGATGACCGACGCGAGCGCGAACGCCGAGTAGAGGAGCTTCGCGCCGAGCGAGAGCGACCTCAGCCGACCGGCTGAAGCTGTGAAATCCCTCACAGACCGCCGCGCTTCAGCGCGAGCTGGAGGACGAGCGCGTCGCGCTTGACGCCGAGCGCCACGGAGCGGGACGAGATGGATGCGCCCGACACGATGTCGATGTCCTTGCCCGCGGTGATCGGGTCACCCGCCGTCTTGCCGCGGAACTGGGCGCGGAAGCGATCCCCGCGGACCTCGTCGCCGTACGCCTCGCGGTACTCGAGGATCTCGATGCGCTCCACCGCGCCGGCCGTCGAGAACTGCACGGCGAAGTCGATCGGCTCGTGCATCCCCTTCTCTTCGTCCTTGATCGCGTAGCCGTCGATCTTGCCGTCGGACTCCGCGACGTACACCACCCACTCGCGCTTGACCGGCGCGCCCAGCTTCTTGCCGAGCTCCTGCGCCTCCGCGTCGCCGAGGACGACCTTGCGATAGCCGACCTTCTTGGAGCTTGCGAAGAAGCTCTTCAGGACAGCAGGGACCGTCCAGTACGTTGCGCCGTGGGCGGGCAGCGCCGCCAGGATGAACGTGAGCGCCGCTGCTGCAGCGAAGTGGGCGGTGCGGAGGTCACGAGAAGGACGCATCAAAGCTCCGACGAAACTGTCATTCGTGAAAGTCAAAGTCAACGGCGTTTGGGCCGCGGATCTGCGGCGCGGGCGTCGGTCGCGTCAGTCGCCTCAGTTGAGTCAGTTGCGTCAGTCGCGCACCCGCACGTCCAGGTAGCGCTCGGCGTTCAGCGCCCACGCTTCCGGGCTGCGGCCGGCCTCGACGTGCGCCACCGCGTCGGCCGCGATCGCGGCGCAGTGATCGAGGTTGCAGTGCAGGAAGAGCGCCTGCCGCCCGAAGGGGACCACGCCGAGCGCGGCGGCGCGGCGCATCGCGGCCCGCCAGTCCCGCAGCCAGCCGCGCCGGTAGAGCGGGTAGACGCGGGGCACGAAGCGCTGCCGGGCCTCGAGCGGCGCCACCCCGCGCGGGGCGATGCCCGCGCGCACGAGCTGGTCGAGCAGCGCCTCGAGCGGCGCGCCCGAGGCGAAGTCGCGCCCGCTCCCCCAGGCCCCCTCGGGGATCTCGACGCACAGCACCGTCTCGCCCGGGCGGCGGAGATCGGGCGCGTAGTTCTGCAGCTCGGAGACGCGGCCGAACCAGAAGCGCGGGTCGGGGCAGTAGTACGTCTCCGGGGCGCCGAGCCGCGCGCGCGGGTACGCCAGGTAGACCAGGTAGAGCCCGCGGTGCTCGAGCGGCGCGTCGGGCACGAGATCCGCGAGATCGCCGGCGAACAGGATCGGCGCCGCGCCGGCGCACGCGCCCGCCCCGGCCAGGCCGAGGGCGGTCCCGCACTCGGCCTCGACGCCGGCCTCCGCGAGGCGCGCCTCGAGGTACGTGATGAGCGACGAGATGCCCGCTGGCGGGTAGATGAAGCGCGCGAGATCCGCCGAGGCGCCGCCGCGGCCGCGGGTGAGCCCCTTGAACAGCGCGAGCGGGCTCGTCGTGCTGATCCGCTTCTTCGCGACGGTCTGGGAGAGCTCCGACGGCGGGATGCCCCAGACCTTCTCGGCGTAGGGCCGGTAGAACGACGCGTAGGCCGCCGCGCCGACGCGGTCGCGCACGAACCGCTCGAAGCCGACGTCCTCGTCGGCGAGGGCGCGGTCGTGCTCCCAGCGGGCGAAGGCCGCGCGGCGGCCGCGCTGCGCCACGAACCCGAGGCCCATGGCGGCGCCGGCGCGGAGGCCGAGCGCGCGGAGCATCGAGGGCGCGCTCGGCGGGTAGGGGACGTGGCGGCCGCCGAGCACGAGCACCCCGCGGCGCGGGCGCGAGAGGAACGGGGAGCGCGCGTGCACCTCGCGGAAGAGCGGCTGATCGAGGGCGGCCGGGTGGAGCCGGTGCGAGCCGAGATCGCACGGCAGGCCGCGGAACGTCTCGGCGCCCGCGAGCCCGCCGGCCCGCGCCGCGCGCTCGAGGAGGCGCACGCGCCGGCCGGCCCGCGCGAGCAGCAGCGCGGCGTAGAGGCCGGAGATGCCGGCGCCGACCACGAGGCGCTCGGGCCCGGCGTCGTCTGGGCGGAGTGACATGGTGTGCCCGCGTCCGGCGCGCTCAGTACATGAACCCGAGGCCGAAATTGAGCTGCGTCTGGTCGAACCCGAGGGTGCGGTCGCGCAGCTGGTAGTCGGCCTTCACGACGACCCCCTGGGTCGGCCGGTACGAGGCGCCGAGCGTGAGCTCGCGGACGCCGTACGAGGCGTTGGCCTTGTAGCCCTCGGGCACCGCGGACTGCGTGTCGTACGCCTCGACGCGCGCGAACGGCAGGAGCTCGTGGCCCACGCCGAGCGGGCGGAGCACGTCGAACGCGGCCTCGACATAGCCGCCGCGGATCCGGGAGGGCACGGGGCTCGTGGGATCGATGAAGTTCGGCGCGCCGCTCTCGTTGAACGAGACCATCAGGGCGCGCGCCTCGGGGAGGCGCCACTCGGCGAACAGGACCCGCGTCTCCAGGCCGCTCCTGCGCCAGCGCGCGTCGAGCGACCAGCCGAGGACCGGGACCGATAGATCCACCGGGGTGCCGTCGCGAAGGAAGAACTTGCCCTCGCCGTTCGGGCCAGCGTCGCTCGCGTACACCGACGCGCCCGCGACGACCCCGAGCAGCGGCTCGGCCTCGACGCGCGCGACGGCCGCCCATGCGTTGGCGCGGGCGAGGCCGCCGCTCTGCCGCCCGCCGGCGAGGCCGCCCGCGCGGAAGCCGAGCGGATCGAGGCCGGTCATGGCGTAGGCCTCGAAGCGCAGCCAGTCGAGCGGCTGCCCGAACGCGCCGATCCCGATCTCGCGCCACGTCGAGGGGATGACGAGGGTGTCGACCTTGGGCCTGACCACGCCGTGGAACACCGGCGGCTCGTGCCACTGGTTGATGATCCCCATCGGGACGAGCACGAGGCCCGCGCGCAGCCCGAGGGCGCGGCCTGCCGCGTTCCACTCGATGTAGGCCTGCTCCAGCTCCGCGGCGCCCGGGCAGCTCGCGCAGGAGATCGAGTGTTCTACCTCGAGCTCGACGTAGGACCGGATGTCGGCCGTGAACTCGTGCGCCACGAAGAGCACGAGGCGCGGGATGTCGGCGACCCACGCGCGCTCGCCCTCGCGGCCGGTCGTCGTGCCGCGGACATGCACCTCGCCGTAGCCGCCGACGGAGGTGCTGCTGGCGCTCGCCCCGGCGCTGCGGAACCGCTGCTCGGTCAGGCCGCGGACGAGCTCGTGCTCGGGCGCCTCTCCGGCGCCGAGGCCGACGGCGGGCTTCCGGGGCTCCGGCGGCGGCGCGGCGTGCTCGGGCGGCAGGTCGAGGACCGGGCCGTCCGGCGCGGGCTGCGCGGCGGTGGCGGGCTGCGTGGTCGGCGCAGGCTGCGTGGCGGGCGCAGGCTGCGTGGCGGGCGCGGGCTGCGTGGCGGGCGCGGGCTGCGTGGCCGGCGCAGGCTCGACGGCGGGCGCGGGCTGCGCGGCGGGCGCGGGCTGCATGGCGGGCGCGGGCTGCGCGGCGGCGGCGAAGGGCAGCAGCGCGCCGAGGACGACGCCCGCGGAGCGAGGCCACAAGGACGTGATCGCTTTCATGACGAGGACCGGGAGCCCGGGGGGCGGGAGTCTTCGCGCCCTTGAAAACGGAGGTCAACCTCGTTTTCAGCGGGGGGGCGCGCCGCCTGCTGGAGGTCCGGCGGGCAGCGCCTCGAGCAGCGCGAGATCGCTCCAGAGCGCGTCGACGTAGCGCGAGCGCGGGCGCGCGAAGCGGATCGCGATCGTGTAGCCGCGGTCTGCGAGCGCGTCGCGCGCCTCCCGCGACAGCGCCTCGCTGGTGATGAGCGCGCCACCCGGCCCGGCCCGCTCGACGTTGTGGACGAGCGCGGCGTCGTCGCGGACGCGCACGGGCAGCCGGCCCGGCGCGCCCTCCTGGATCATCCGGTCGAGGTCGCGCGTGAGCACCGGGCGCGGCGGCGCGCCGGCGTCGCGGAGGAAGCGCACGATCGCGGCCGCCGGCGAGGGCGCCTCGTGCTGGCGAGCGAGCGAGATCGCGTCGGCGAGCCATTGCGCCGCCAGGGCCGCGACGAGGGCGAAGGGCGCGGTGCCGCGGAGCGCCCGGCGGCGCGGAGCGCCCTCCGCCGCGGGGCGCGCGGCCGAGAGGGCCGCTGCGCCGGCGGCCATGGCGACGAGGAGGAGCGGGACGAGCGGGAGCCAGTGCCGCGGCTTGTAGGCGATGTTTTGCCCGAGGAGCGCCCAGAGGAAATAAGCGAACGCGGAGGCCCAGAGCTCGGGCTGCTCGCGCAGCGCGCGCGCGGCCCGCTCTCGCGACGCGACGCGGAGCGCGCCCGCGGCGAGGAGCGCGATCAGGAGCGGCGCGCCGAGCCAGCGCGCCGTCGGCGCGTCGGGCCACGCTCCGCCGAGCCCGTTGGCCCAGATCCCCCAGATCACGCCGCGGAGGCGATCGAGCGGCGACGAGACGGTGATCGCCGTCCCTCCCCAGCGGGTGAAGTGCCCGAGCCCCTGGACCCACGTCGTCGCGACGAGGTCGCGCGGCGTCGCGATCAGCACGAGCGGCACGAGCCACGCGAGCGCGCCGGCCGCGAGGTCGCGGCCGCGCGCGAGCCACGCGAGGCGGCCGCCCTCGCCGCGGGCGATGACGGCGAGGCACGCGAGCGCGAACGGGAAGTACGAGAGCCGCACGCCGAGCCCGACGCCGAGCAGCACGAGCGCCCAGGTGCGCGTGCGCGCCGCCGCGGCGGCGGTGTCCAGCGGCGCGGCCGGAGCGGCCGCCTGCGCGCCGCGGAGGCGCCGCGCGCGGGCGCACAGCCAGAGCGCCGCGGTCACCGTCGCGGTGCCGGTCATGTCGCTGAGGAGCTTCTCGGACGACAGCCAGAGGAACGGCGAGGCGAGCGCGAGGACCCCGGCGAACACCGCGGCGCGCCGCCCGGCGACCTCGCGCGCGAGCAGGGCGGTGAAGGCGACGGCGGCCGCGCCCGACGCGGCGCTGACGAGGGCGAGCGCCGCGCGCGGCGTCGCGCCGAGCAGCGCGAGCCCCTTCGCCGCAGCGACGAACACGGGGTAGTACGGCGCGTGCGGGCGGAGCGCGGCCACGTCGAACCGCTCCACGCCGAGCGCGAACCGGAGCGCGTCGATGTCCTCGTCGTGATCGATGCGGAAGAGCAGGCGCGAGGCGAGCGCGGCGGCGGTGAGCGCGGCGAGCGCGAGGAGATCGCGCCGCTCTTCCCTCACGAGCCCGAGCCGGATCCCGAGCCGGGCGCGTGCGTCGGCGCGCCGCAGTCCGGCTGATCCACGCTGGCCGCCCCGGCGCTCGTGGTGGCGCCCGAGCCGGATCCCGAGCCGGGGAGCGGCGCCGCCGGCGTGTCGCACTGATCGAACAGCTCCTCGCCCGCGTAGTCGAGGCACGCGGTCGCGAGCGACGCGACGACGAACGTGGCGCCCGCCACGACGAAGGCGGTGCGAAGCGATGCCCAGGAGCCCAAGCCAGCCACGCAAGCACCGTGCCGCTGACCCAAATGACTGTCAAGCGCGTGTGTCCCCCCGGGTTGCGCCTGCGCGGCGGGGCGGAGCGTCGCTCGTTTTTTGCTCCTTCCGGCGCCGCGCGCGTAGGGTCGCGCGCATGGAGTGGCTCGAGTCGATGCACCGCATCCGCGCGCTCAAGCTGGAGCTCGCGCGGATGGATCCGCGGCGGGGAATGCCGATCGCGCCGCCGGCCGGGGCTCCCGAGGAGGCGATCGCCGGCGTCGAGCGGCGCCTCGGGATGGCGCTGCCGCCGAGCTATCGGGAGCTGCTCTCGCGGCACGACGGCTGGCCGCAGCTGTTCGCTGGCGCCAGCCTGCTCGGGGTGCGCGCGCTCGCGCGCGGCTCGTACATGGACGTCGGGCGGATGGTGCTCGAGCACTGCGAGGGCGAGGAGGTGCGCGGCGCGGGCGAGCGCGACGGCGTGCCGGCGACCATGCGCGGCCGCCATGGTGCGCGGAGCGCGCTCGTCCCGTTCGGCATCGACGCGGCGGCCGAGACGGTCTTCGCGTGGGATCCCGAGGCGAGGGCGCCTGACGGAGAGCTCGAGATCATCCTCTGGACGAACGACGTCGGGCTGCGCCTGTCGGGCTTCCCGGAGCTCCTCGACATGGTGAAGGACATGCTCGCCGCGGAGCTCGACGATCGCCGGAAGCGCGCCGCCGCGCAGATCGAGCCCGCGGCGCTCGCGCGCGGCGCGGTCGCGTCGAGGAGCCGCGTGCGCGCGGTGGCGGTGCCGCTCACACCTGCACCTCGCCCGTTCCTGCGGAGCGCGCTCACGGGCTGAGCGAGCCTCGCCTCCCGAGCCTGGCCGCTGCGATGCCCGCGTAAGGCTGCGTCCAGGGGACAGGGCGCGCGCTCGTGCGCGAGCGTGCGCGATGGTTCCAGGCCGCACTCTTTGCGCGCCTCGCCCGCGGGCTCCGATGAAGACGAGCCGGTTGTTTCCGCGCGCAGCGTGGGACGTGGTGTACTAGGTGGACCATGACGGATGCCCACCAGCAGCAGCGCTACCGGGTCATCGAGCGGCTAGCTTCGGGCGGCATGGCCGAGGTCTTCCTGGCGGAGAGCGCCGGGATCGAGGGGTTCAAGAAGCAGGTCGCGATCAAGCGCGTGCTCCCGCACCTCAGCGAGAAGAAGCGCTTCATCGCGATGTTCCTCGACGAAGCGCGGCTGTCTGCGCACCTCTCCCACTCCAACGTCGCGCAGGTGTTCGACATCGGCGTCGGCGACAACGCGTACTTCATCGTGATGGAGTACGTGGACGGCGCCGATCTGAAGGCGGTCCTCGAGTCGATGCGCAAGGCCGGCCGCACCCTCCCGGTCGAGTCCGCCGTGTTCATCACGGCGAAGCTCTGCGAGGGGCTCACGTACGCCCACGAGCTCAAGGCGGCCGACGGGCATCCGCTCAAGATCGTCCACCGGGACATGTCGCCTCCGAACGTGCTCATCACGAAGTACGGCGAGGTGAAGATCGTCGACTTCGGCCTCGCCAAGGCGACGAGCCAGCTCGAGAAGAGCGAGGCCGGGATCATCAAGGGCAAGTTCAGCTACCTCTCGCCCGAGGCCGCGCAGGGCCAGGAGGTCGATCACCGCACCGACATCTTCGCGCTCGGCGCGATCCTCTGGGAGATGCTCTCCGGGAAGCGGCTCTTCCTCGGCGACACCGACTACCAGACGGTCAAGCTCGTGCAGCAGGCGCAGATCCCGCCGCTCTCCGAGAGCAACAAGGCGGTCCCCCCCGAGCTCGATCGCATCATTGCCCGCTCGCTGGCCCGCGATCCCGCGGAGCGTTATGGCTCGGCGCGCGAGCTCGGCCGCGATCTCACGACCTTCCTCTACAGGTTCGGCAGGCCCGTCAGCGCCTACGACATCGCCGAGCACGTCCGCAGCGCCATGGCGCTCCGGAAGCGGGCTCCCACGTCGGACAAGGCGTCGTTCATCGACCGGCTCATCGAGGAGACGCTGCTCGAGTTCACGTCGCTGCCGGACGACAAGGCGGCGCCGAGCACCACGCGTCTGAACGAGCCGCTCAAGATCTCGGCCTTCGAGGACATCGGCAAGTGGGCCGACGAGATCAAGCTCTCGGCGCCGGGGGACAAGCTCTCGGCGCCGGGGGAGGACGTCATGCGGCGGTCCCTCGCCACCGTGTCGGTCGAGGAGGGCAACCTCGCCGCGCTCGAGGAGACGGGGTTCGGCCTTCCTCTCGCCCCTTCCTCCGGCGTCCCCTCGTCCAGGCCCGCGGGTCCGCTGCTCGCGCCGCCTGTGCCGGCGCATCCGCCGCTCGAGAGGCGAGCCGTGCCGACCCTGGCTTCCCCGCGGCCCGTACCCGAGATGCAGCGCCCTGTGCCGCCCGCGCCGGCGCCTACCGCGCCGCTCGTGCCGGCCGCGCCGCTCGTGCCGGCCGCGCCGCGCGACCTGGAGCCGGATCTTGCCCCTCCAGCCAGGACCGGGGGCGGCGCGGTGAAGGCCGTGCTGCTCGTCGCCGCGCTCGCCGCCCTCGCCGCAGGCGCGTGGTTCGGCGGCCTGATCCCGCACTGATTCGGCGAAGGGAGCGTGCTCCTCGCGGCGCCCACGGCCGAGCCCTGGGCGCGCTGCGTGCTGCGCGGCGGCCAGCGCGCGAGCGCTCAGCGCATGTCAGCACGCGTCAACACGCCGCCCTTGCGAGGCGCGCCGCACCGTGATCGGCGTCGAGGCGCGCTCTCTCGCCGGATGCGTTACTCGGTCGCCTCCGCCTCGTCGTCGTCCTCGTCGTCCTGCTCCTCGAGCTCCCTCTCGAGCTTCTCGATCTCCTCGTCCTCCGTGTCGTCCTGGGCAGGAGCGGCGCGCCCTTCCTGGATCGCCTTCTGACGCGCCTTCTCCGCGGCGGCGCGGGCCTGGGCCACCTTCTGCAGGATCGCCGGCTTGGGCGCCATCATCAGCGTCATCGTGCGCTGCTCCATCATGGGGCGCACCTCGACGTTCGCGATCTCCTCGCAGTGCTGGACGATCCAGTCGAGCTGCTCCTGCGCCTTCTCCGGGTGGGTGATCTCGCGGCCGCGGAAGCGCACCGTGAACTTCACCTTGTGGCCTGCGCCGAGGAACCGGTGAGCAGCCCTGGTCTTGAACTCGAGATCGTGGTCGTCCGTCTTGGGACGGAGCTTGATCTCCTTGATCTCCACCACACTCTGCTTGCGCTTCGCCTCGCGGGCCTTCTTCTTCTCGTCGTACTTGTACTTGCCGAAGTCGAGGATCTTGCAGACCGGGGGATCCGCCTTCGGGTTGACCTCGACGAGGTCGAGCCCCTTCTCCTGAGCTCGGCGCAGCGCCTCGTGGGTCTGCATGATGCCGAGCATCTCGCCGTCATCACCGATGACGCGGATCTCCGGGACGCGGATGCGCTGGTTGATGCGGATCTGCGGCCCCCGCTGGGCCTGCCGAGGGTCGAAGCGTCTCATCGCCATGTGATATTTCGCTGCCTCCTTGTGTTCTGTGCTCTTGAAAGCGACGGTCCGCCGCTCCGCGCCCGAGCCCGGTCGTGGCGTCCATCACCACGACAATGTCGCCTGACTCCGCGCCGCAGGCAACGGCAGCAAGCAGGACGAGCGCCGCGGCGCATCGGCGCTCCGGGCCATGGCGCGCCGGGCTCGACGGGGGTGGGGAAGGGACTGCCGGGCGAGAGAGGCCGGCCGGAGCGGCAGGTCACGAACCCGATGTGCTCACGGCGAGCCGGTGGAGCTTCCGCGCCGCGGCTCGCCGGTCGGCGAGCTCCGCGAGCGGCATCGCCCCGAGGGCCTCGTCGAGGTCGCGCGACCGGGGGGCGGCCACGGCGTTCGCCGAAGGGCCATCCGGAGCGCTCGTCCGGACCAGCCCGATCCGGGCCGAGTCGTCGAAGTGGAAGGGGGTGTGAAGGTGAAGATCGACGAGGCGCCCGTTGACGTGGGCGCCGAGGATGGGGCGGTTCTTGGCGATGTCGTCCGCGAGAGCCTTGCGCACCGTGGTGCGGGCCGCCGGGGCGGCCAGGGCTGTCTGATCGAGGGCCATGAAACCTCGCAGGCTAGGTCTCCTGCTGATTTGTAGGCGCGGCCGGTTTCGAACCGGCGACCCCTACCGTGTCAAGGTAGTGCTCTACCACTGAGCTACGCGCCTATGTCCCGCCCGCTCGGCCCGGGGCCGACGAAACGGAGAGCGCCTCCTATCAAGGGGGGGGGAGTCCGTCAAGCGATATGTTTCGTGGGGTCGCTTTTGTCGTGGCGGCCCGGTGCATGGTGACCGGTTCCTGGTGTTCCTGGTGAAGGCTCGGGTGGCGTCCGTTCTCGCCCCGTCGCCTTGGGCGAGCAGCCGGCTCGCCGAACCGTCGATGCCGTCGATCGGTCGACGAGGCCCGGCTGCAGCCACAGGCCGGGCGCGGCAGGCTTCCACGATGCGCTCGACGCGCCGGGCGAGCGACCGGCCGGGAGCCGCGCGCGGCGGAAGCTCATTGCGCGCTGGGAGCGTGAATTCTCGGAGTTACGTCCGGACACTGACGAACACCGACGATCGCGATCGCCGCGCTACTCCAGGCCGGCCGCTGCGCGGAAGCCGATCGCGCTCGCGCTTGACCTCGCGTGCGGCTCGGGCGACGAACGATGGGATGGCAGGGCCTGACGGTCTAGGCGCGCCGCCGGATCCGGCGGCGGTGATCGCACATGTCGAGGTGGCCGCGGGGAGCGCGCTGTTCGCCGCGCACGCGGCGGTGCCCGGCAATCTGCCGATCGAGCGCGCCGCGTGCGCCACCGAGGCGATCCGCGGCGCCGCCGCGCGCACGCGCGCCGGGCAGCGCGCGAGCGTCGTGCTGGGCGCCCACGAGCTCGTCGGGGCGCTCGCCGCGCTCGGCGAGGCGGCGGCGGTGCGGACGCCGGTCACCGTGCACGTCATCGAGCGCCGCGGCGGGCTCGCCGTCGGGCGCGACGAGCTCGCGCCCGCGCTCGACGTCGGCGCGGGGGTGCTCGTGACCTGGAGCAGCCAGGAGGCGGCCGACATGACGCTCGTGGCGCGGCGCGCCGCCGAGGACAGCGAGACGCCGTTCCTGCACCTCGTCGACGCGCTGCCGTCGGACGTGTCGGCCCTCGGCGGGACGCGCGAGCTCGCGGCGCGCTTCCTCGGCGCCGAGCGGAGTGCGCCGACCTTCACCGACGCGGCGCCGGGCGAGAGCGACGGCGACGGGGGGCCTCGCCCGCAGGGCCGCGGCGTCGTCCGGAAGCGGGCCGAGCGGGGCTTCTGCGCGCGCGTTCCGTTCGCGCTCGCCAGCGCGATGCGGGAGCTCTGCGAGCTGACCGGCAGGCCGCTCGGCGCGATCGAGCGCGTCGAGACCGCGGACGCGGAGGAGATCATGGTCGTCGTGGGCTGCGCGTTCCCCGCGGCCCGCGAGGTCGTGCGCAGCCTGCGCGCGCAGGGCCGCCGCGTCGGCCTCGTGGGCGTGCGCGCGCTCCGCCCGTTCTTCGGCGCCGACGTGGTGAAGACGCTCGGGCGCGCCAAGGCCATCGTTGTCCTGGAGCCGCTCGATGTGCCGCTCGCGCCGTACGGGCCCGTCGCCGCCGCGGTGAAGGCGGCGTTCGCGGACGCGCTCACCTGGGCCCCGGGCTTCCCCAGCGTCGGGCGCATCCCGCCGATCCTCTCCGCGACGTTCGCGACGATCGACGGCACCATCACCGAGCGCGACGTGCGCCTCTCGCTCGCGGAGATCGCGAGCGGGGAGCGCGCTCGCCGGCACATCGTGTTCGGCAGCGACGGCTGACGCCGCGCGGCAGCGGAAGAGCGGCAGGGGACGTAAGCGCGGAAAGGGCCGCCAGGCTGCATTCCCCGGACGCCCGGGTGAGCCTGCCCGCCTAGCTCCTTGCGCGACCCTTGGATCCTGGGTATGGAGGCGGGCCCCGGGGGGTTGGGAGAGGCCCGCAATTTGCGGGCGAGCCCGTCGGGGCCCGGAGACACGCGTCACCTTGGCAAGCTCAAACTGGTTCCAGCCGAACGCCGCCCCCGGGCGAGCGGGCAACGCGCCCGCGACGCCGGTCGAAGGTCAATCTCCGCCGTCCGGAGGGCAGGAGGCGCCGCCTTCTTCGCCGTTCGGCGGGGGGGCCTTCCAGTTCCTCATCCTGGCGCTGCCGCTGCTGCTCATCTTCGTGATGACGCGGAGCCAGAGCAAGAAGCAGAAGCAGCTCGAGTCGAGCCTCAAGGCGGGCGACCGGGTCGTCACGCAGTCCGGGCTCCTCGGCAGGATCGTCGACATCAGCCCGAACTCCCCAAGGGTCAAGCTGGAGATCGCCCCGGGGTGAACGTGCAGATCCTGAAGAGCGCGATCCAGGGCCCCGATCCGGGCGAGGTCGCGGCGGCGGACGCCAAGGTCGCCGACGCGGCGAAGGAAAAGAAGTCGTAGGCCGGCGCTCGGCCCAACAGGAAGCTTTTTTACCGCCCCCGCGGCGCCAGACTCCATGCTCCTAAACATCTTCCAGTACGGGTTCGCCGGCGTCGCCGGCCTGTGCCTCCTCGGCGCGTGGCTCAGCCGATCGAAGCGCAGCGTCTTCGCCTGGGCGGCGCTCTCCGCCGGCGCCGCCGCGATCGCGGCCCACTACCACGTGTTCTGGGCCCTCGCGACCTTCGGCCTGATGGTGCCGTGGGCGCTGCTCTGCGTCGGGCCGTGGATCGATTTCGCGTGGCGGGCAAAGACGGGCTTCGTGCTGTTCCTGGCGCTCGGCTCGGCGCTCGCCATCTACCCGACCTACCACGACGAGCGGTACGGCCGCCCCGTCCACACCGGCCTCTCGTCGGAGGAGGTCGCGGAGCAGGAGACCCAGGCGAGGGCCGGCGAGCTCGGGTTCAGCCGCTTCCTGACGTCGAACATCCCGTTCCGCCTGGTGCGCGGGCTCGATCTGAAGGGCGGCCTCCGCCTCGTCTACACGGTCGACGTCGACGAGGCGATCAGCGACAAGCGCGATCGGTACTACGACGACCTGCGCGCGGCGCTCGCGAAGTCGTTCGGGTTCCACGAGGGCGACAAGCCGCCGACGATCGAGGAGATGCAGAAGCTCCAGACGAAGCTCCGCATCGAGAAGTCGCGCGAGCAGGCGGACACGATCGCGATCACGTTCAACGACCCGGCGGACTCCGAGAAGATCAACGACGAGTTTCTGGCGAAGTTCCTGCACGAGCTGCAGCTCCAGCGCTCGGCCGATCGCCGCGTCGCGAAGTTCCGGATCCGCGACGAGGTCTCGAGCAACATCCGTGAGCGGGCGGTGTCGCAGGCCAAGGAGACGGTGCTCCGCCGCGTCGACGGGCTCGGCCTCAAGGAGGCGAGCGTCTCCACGCGCGACGAGGACGTCATCATCGAGGTCCCCGGCGACGACGAGGCCGCGTTCACCACGATCCGCGAGATCATCAGCCAGACCGCGCGGCTCGAGTTCAAGATGGTCGACGACGACCAGGACTTCTTCGAGCCGATCGCGAGGAGCGCCAAGGAGGAGGACCTCCCGAAGGGGCTGACGTTCTCGATCGAGAACGCGCCGGTCGGCCCCGGGAAGACGAAGCCGGTCCACTTCGCCCGGATGGTGCGCGCGGAGCACGAGGAGATGCGCGACACGCTGAAGCGGCTGCGCGAGTGGGTCGGGACGCTCCAGGTCCCGGCGGACAACGAGATCGGCTTCGGCAAGCTGTACGAGTACGACGAGGAGAAGGACGCCATCGAGGAGATCGGCTGGCGGACGTACTTCCTCTTCAGCAAGGCCGAGATCACGGGCGACATGGTGCGCGACGCGCAGGCGCTCCCGGATCAGAGCGAGGGCGGCCTCGGCGGCTGGTACGTGTCGATGGATTTCACCCCGACCGGCGCCGACCGGTTCGAGGACATCACCGGCAGGAACGTCAAGCGGCGGTTCGCCATCATCCTCGACGAGAAGGTCGAGAGCGCGCCGGTCATCCAGACCAAGATCGGCGGCGGCCGCGCGCAGATCACGATGGGCTCGCAGAACCCCGATCAGCAGCTCCAGGACGCGCGCAAGCTCGAGCTGGTGCTCCGATCGGGCGCGCTGCCGGCCCCGATCTCGCCCTCGAACGAGCAGCGCATCGGCCCGTCGCTGGGCAAGGACGCGATCCAGCAGAGCATGAAGGGCGCCATCGCGAGCGGCCTGCTCGTCGTCGTGTTCATGGTCGTGATCTACAGCCGCGCCGGGCTCATCGCGGACATCGCCGTCATCTTCAACCTCATCCTGCAGGTCGCCGTCCTCGCGATGTTCGGGGCGTCGATGACGCTGCCCGGCATCGCCGGCCTGGTGCTCACCATGGGCATCGCGGTCGACGCCAACGTGCTGATCAACGAGCGCATCCGGGAGGAGCTGAGGAACGGCAAGAGCCCGCGCGCCGCGGTCGACATCGGTTACGACAAGGCGTTCAGCGCCATCCTCGACGGCCACGTGACCACGCTGATCTCGGGGCTCATCCTGGCGCAGTACGGAACCGGCCCCATCAAGGGCTTCGCGATCACGCTGATCGTCGGCATCGCGATCAGCCTGTTCACCGGGGTCGTCTGCACCCGCCTGATGTTCGACTGGGCGGTCCGCGGCCGAAAGATCAAGACGCTCTCGCTCGGCTGAGAACGAGGGCGCGCGAGCCGATCTCCGACCTTATGAGGGAGAACGCGCGAGCGGCTCTCCGATTGAGACACGACGATGGAACTCATCAAACCTGGCCGTCAGTTCGACTTCATGAGCAAGCGCTGGCTCTTCATCGGGCTCAGCGCGGTGCTGCTCATCCTGTCGATCATCTCGTTCATCGTGCCGGGGCCGACGCTCGGGACCGATTTCAAGGGAGGCACCGAGATCGAGGTCGCCTTCCGGGCTCCGGTCTCGAGCGCCGAGGTCCGCGAGGCCGTCACCAAGGCGGGCTTCGACTCCCCGGACGTCGTGTCCGTCGCGGACCAGGCCAACCCGAACCGCTACCTCATCCGGGTCCATGAGGTCTCCACCCTGTCGGAGCAGCAGAAGGCCGCGGTGCGCGATCGGATGTGCCTGCCGCCCGAGAACGGCTCCGTCCCCGAGGACCGCTGCCCGCCCGCTGTGCGCGCCACCGAGGTGAAGTTCAGCCCCGGCGGCGACAAGATCTCCACGCGTTACGACACCGCGCCCGATCTGGAGGGGATCAAGAAGCAGATCGAGGGCATCGAGGGGGTGGAGCTCAGGGCCGGCGCGAACAACCCGCTCATCGTGAGCGAGCGTGACCACAAGGTCGAGCTCCACCTGAAGTCGAAGGGCGACCAGCTGATGGATGGCCTCCGGGAGCACCTCGGCGCGGACAAGGTGCCCGAGCAGGCGCTCCGGGTCGAGTGGATCGGCCCGAAGGCCGGCGCGCAGCTGCGCGACGCGGCCATCAAGAGCGTCGCCATCACGATCTTCTTCATCATGGCGTACATCGCGTTCCGGTTCGACATCCGGTTCGCGCCCGGCGGCATCGTCGCCCTCGTGCACGACGTCGGCATCGCGCTCGGCGCGATGGTGATCACGCAGCGGGAGATCACCCTCTCCACGGTCGCCGCGCTGCTCACGATCGTCGGCTACTCGATCACGGACACGGTCGTCGTCTACGACCGGATCCGCGAGAACCTGGGGAAGCACCGCGACATGAGCTTCGCCGCCGTCATCAACTTCTCGCTCTCCGAGATGCTCGGTCGCACGATCCTCGTGTCGTTGACGACGCTGCTGTCGCTCGTCATGTTCCTCTTCTACGGCACGGGCGTCATCAAGGACTTCGCGTTCACGCTCGTCGTCGGGATCGCCGTCGGCACGTACTCGTCGATCTACGTCGCGGCGCCGCTCACCGAGTGGATCGACCGCCGGTTCTTCGGCGCGAACGGGAGCAAGCGCAGGAAGGTCAGCCGCGTCCGCACGCAGAAGCGCGCCGACGCGGTCGTCTGAGCGCCTCGCCGTGGCCGCGCGTGGCCGCGCGGCCTGAACCGCCCCAGGCCATGGACGCACCCCCCCCGTCGGTGTACCCGCTTCTGTGATGAGCAGCGCCACGGAGGCCTGGAGGGAGCTCCCCGAGCGCGAGGCGCCGGCCTCGCCCGCGGCGGGGGGCGCCGCGCCCGTCGCGGATCCGGGCGAGGCGTCCGCCGATGCGCTCGTGATGGCGCGCGAGCTGGGGCTGTCGATCACGGTAGCGGACATCCTGCACCGGGCCGGCTGGGCGCCTGACGAGGCGACCCGGCGCTTCCTCGACCCGCGCCTCTCGCACCTCACGTCGCCCGACGCGATGGCCGATCGCGAGGCGAGCGCGGAGCGGATCGCGCGCGCCGTGCGCGCCGGCGAGCGGATCGCCGTCTTCGGCGACTACGACTGCGACGGGATCACCGCGACCGCCATCATGACCGGCGGGCTGCGCGCCCTCTCGGGACAGGTGGTGCCGCTCCTCGCGACGCGCGCCGAAGGCAGCTACGGCCTCTCGGCGCCCGCGCTGGAGCGCGTGATGCGCACAGGTCCCACGCTGCTCATCACGTGCGACTGCGGATCCAGCGATCACGAGCGGCTGGCCGCGGCCCGCGCGGCCGGCATCGACTGCGTCGTCATCGATCACCACCTCGTGCCGGCCGAGCCGCTCCCCGCGATCGCGTTCCTGAACCCGCACCGCGCCGATTGCGGCTTCCCGTACAAGGGGCTCGCCTCCTGCGGGCTCGCGCTCTCGCTCCTGGCCGCCGTGCGCAAGAGGCTCGGCTCGTCGCTCGATCTCCGCCCCTACCTCGACCTCGTGGCGATCGGCACGGTCGCCGACGTCGCTCCGCTGACCGGCGACAACCGCGCGCTCGTGCGGGCCGGCCTTGGCGTGCTCCAGACCGGGCCCCGTCCAGGGCTCCGCGCGCTCGCGGCGCTCGCCAACCTCGATCTCGGGCGCGGCGCGTCCGCCGAGGACGTCGCCTTCCGGATCGCGCCCCGCCTCAACGCGCCCGGCCGGCTCGGCGATCCCGACATCGCCCTGGAGCTCCTGCTCGCGCACGACGGCGTGACCGCCTCCGCGCTCGCCGCCACGGTGGAGCAGGCGCAGATGAAGCGGCGCGCGATCCAGGACGAGATGCTGACCTCCGCGCTCGCCGAGATCGAGCGCGCTGGGTTCGATCGGGATCCTGCGATCGTCATCGCGCGGCAGGGCTTCCACCCCGGCGTGGTCGGCATCGTCGCCGGCAGGATCACGGGTCGTTACGGCAAGCCGACGATCGTGATCGCGCTCGAGGGCGCGAAGGGGCGCGGCTCGGTGCGCGGTCCAGCGGGCGCGCGGCTCCACGACGCGCTCACCCGGTGCCGCGCCGAGCTCGTCGGCTTCGGCGGCCACCAGGCGGCGGCCGGCGTCGAGGTGCGCGCCGATCGCGTCGAGGCGCTCCGGGCGGCGTGGTGCGACGCCTTCCGCGAGCAGGACCTCCCGGCCGCCGCGGCGTCCGCGGCCGCCCACGTCCGGCTCGACGATCGCGATGATCCTGCGGCCGTGGCGCGCGATCTCGAGCGGCTCGAGCCGTGCGGCGAGGGCAACCGCCCGTCGTACGTCCTCGTGGCGGGCGCGGCCGTGCGCTCCGCGAGGAACCTGAAGGGCCACCTCAAGCTGGAGCTCACGTTCGCCCGCCGCGAGATCTCGTGCTTCGGGTTCGAGCTGGGCGAGCTCGCGCCGCGTTTCACCGGCAAGCGCGTGGACGTGGTGGGCCGGCTCCGGCGCGACGCCTGGCGCGGCGGGGACGCCGTCGAGATCAGGATCGAGCACGTCGCCGCGTCCGACTGAGCGTTCGCGGCGGGCCTCCGCGGCGTGCTAGCGTGAACGGGTGGCTGAGCCGCTGATCCGGTTCTCGCGTGTGCGCAAGGCCTTCGGTCCGAAGGTCATCTACCGCGACCTGAACCTCGAAGTGTACCCGGGCGAGACGCTCACCATCATGGGCGGCTCGGGCGTCGGCAAGAGCGTCATGCTGAAGCTGCTCATCCGTCTGCTCGACGCTGATGATGGATCTATCCAGTTCCACGGTGAGGAGATCACGCGCCTGAGCGAGGCGCGCATCGCCGGGGTGCGCCAGCGCATCGCGATGCTCTTCCAGGGCGGCGCCCTGTTCGACTCGATCTCGGTCGGTGAGAACGTCGCTTACGGCCTGCACGAGCACTACCGCAAGGAGATGACCGAGGCGCAGATCGCGGATCGGGTCAACTGGGCGCTGTCGCTGGTCGGCCTGCCGGGCATCGAGCAGATGCGCCCGGGGGACCTGTCCGGCGGCATGAAGAAGCGCGTCGGCCTCGCGCGCGCCATCGCGGTGCAGCCCGAGGTGCTGCTCTACGACGAGCCGACGACCGGCCTCGATCCGATCAACACCGAGCGCATCAACCACCTCATCAAGGGGCTGAAGCAGGCGCTCAACGTGACGAGCATCGTGGTGACACACGACATGAAGAGCGCGTTCACGATCTCGGATCGGATGGCGATGATCTTCCGTGGCGAGGTCATCGCGACCGGCACCCCGGACGAGTTCCGGAGGTCCACCGATCCGCATGTCGCCGATTTCATCACCGGGACCGCTCCGGTGAATGAGGACGTCCAGACGCTTCTCGGCGCGTGACGATCCCCCCGAGATCGCGCAAGATGCCCTTCTGCATGGGCAGAGCGCGCGATCTGAAGGTCGGACTCTTTGTGCTGGCGGGCCTTGTGCTCTCCGCCGTAGTCATTTTCCTGATAGGCGACGAGCGGCGGCTCTTCGACTCCTCCGTCGGCTTCACGACGAACTTCGCCGACGTCCAGGGGCTGAAGCCGGGCGCGCCCATCCGCATGGGAGGCATCGACATCGGTCACGTCGCCGAGGTCGGTTACGGCCCTGATCCGAAGGACACCAAGATCTATGTGAAGCTCGAGATCGTCGAGAGCGAGGCGAGCCGGATCAAGACGGACAGCGTCGCCCAGATCGCGAACAAGGGCCTGCTCGGCGACAAGATGCTGGAGCTCACGAAGGGGCAGAGCCCGGACTCGGTGCCGCCCGGCGGCCACATCCCCGGCGAGGTGCCGACCGACGTGATGGGGAAGGTGACCGGCATGGCCGAGAAGGCCGAGGCGACGCTCGACAACATCCAGAAGGTCTCGGAGAACATCGCCGACGAGAAGCTGCACAGGGATCTCCGCGAGACGGTGGCCTCGGCGAACACGCTGATGAAGCAGGTGACCGAGGGGGAAGGCTACCCGCACCGCTTCCTGACCGATCCCGAGGAGGCCGAGCGCATCTCGCGCACCGTGCAGAGCCTCGACCGTCTCAGCACGGAGCTCGCGAGCGCGGTGCGCGAGGTGCGGGGGGTCGTCTCGCGGGTCAAGGAGGGGCCGGGGTTCGCGCACGACGTCATCTACGGCGACGGCCCGCAGAAGCAGATTCAGCAGTTCGGGAACGCGGCGGACGAGGTCGCCATGACGCTGCGGGGCATCCGCGAGAGCGACAGCCTCGCGCACGACGCGCTCTATGGCGGCAAGGGCGACGGCGCCGAGGCGCTCGCCAACGTGACGGCGATGACCGGCGATCTGCGGGCGATCGTGCACGACATGAGGGCGGGCAAGGGGACCCTCGGCGCCCTGCTGGTCGATCCGTCGATCTACGAGGACATGAAGAGCCTCCTCGGAAACGTGCAGCGCAACGACGTGCTCCGCGCCCTCGTGCGCTACTCGATCAAGCAGGACGAGCAGAAGCCCGCGGTCCAGGTCGGCGGCGCCACGCCGTCGCCCTGACGGCACATCCGAGCCGCCCGCGCAAGGGCGCCGGAGCGGTAGCGCCTTGCGTTATCTGAGGCCGCCCTTTATTCCTCAGTGTCTCGATGCCCAGGAAGCTCGCTGACCGTCTGTCGGCCGTCGCGCCCAGTGCAACGCTCGCCATGGCGGCGAGGGCCGCGCGCCTCCGCGCCGACGGGCACAAGGTCTTCTCCTTCGGCGTGGGCGAGCCTGACTTCGACACGCCGGAGCACATTCGCATCGCGGCGAAGGCGGCGCTGGACGCCGGCGCCACCCACTACACGGCCGTGTCCGGCATCTCCGAGCTGAAGTCGGCGATCTGCGCCGCGACCGAGCAGCACCGCGGCTGGCGGCCGCTGCCGAGCCAGGTGACCGTGAGCTGCGGCGCGAAGCACGCGTTGTTCAACCTCGCGACCGCGCTCTTCGAGCCGGGGGACGAGGTCGTCATCCCCGCGCCCTACTGGGTGAGCTACCCGGAGCAGGTGCGCCTCGTCGGCGCCACGCCGGTCATCGTCGACACGACCGAGGAGATGGGGTTCCGCCTCACGGCGGGCGCGCTCCAGGGCGCGCTTTCTCCGCGGGTGAAGGCGATCATCCTGTGCACGCCCTCCAATCCGACCGGCTCGGCGTACGCGGAAGAGCACCTGCTCCCGCTCTTGGGCGTGCTGCGGCGCCATGACTGCTGGATCATCGTCGACGAGATCTATGCCGATCTCACCTACGACGGGTTCCGGCACGTGTCGCTCCCGGCGCTCGCGGAGGACCTCGCGCCGCGGGTGATCGTCGTCGACGGGGTCAGCAAGACCTTCGCCATGACGGGCTGGCGGATCGGCTGGAGCATCGCGCCGGCCGAGGTCGCGAGGGCGCTCGACGTGGTCCAGGGTCAGAGCACCACGAACGCGGCGGCCGTCTCCCAGGCGGCCGCTGTCGCCGCCCTGAACGGGCCCCGCGACGCGGTGTTCGCGATGCGCGCGGCGTTCGCCCGGCGGCGCTCGCTGATGGTCGAGGGGCTCAACGCCGTACCGGGGGTGCGCTGCAGGATGCCGGAGGGCGCGTTCTACGCGTTCGCCGACGTGCGCGGGCTCTGCGGGCGCGCTTTCCAGGGGACGACGCTCGCGAGCGACGAGGACGTGGCGACGTGGATGCTCGATCAGGCGCACGTCGCCGCGGTCGCCGGCACCCCCTTCGGCGCGCCTGGGTACCTTCGCTTCTCGTATGCCTGCGATGAGGACCACATCGAAGCAGGCCTCGCCGCGCTCCGGCGCGCCGTCGCCACGCTCGATTGACCGCGCGCGTCGCGCTGCGCCGGTGCCCACGCGCGCGCTCGAAGCGCAGCGGCGCCCGTCCCCGCTCGCTCGACCGCGGCGCCGCGCGGACGCGGCGGCCCGCCTGGCTCCGCGCCCCGGTCGCTCACGGGCGGCGCGCAGCCGGCGCGCGCGGGCCCCACGGGCGGCGCGCTGGCCGCGGCCACGAGACGCGCCTTCACCGGGGAGCCCCCGCTTCGGGCCTGGTTCGGGCCTGAAGGTGCGCCGCGAAGAAGTTCGACATCGCCAGCGAGTTCTTCTTGTCGAACGCCGATGTTTGGGTTAAAAGCGCCACGTCTTTCCGAAACGGCCGGGTGACAACCGGCTGGCATCGGGCGCATAACTCAGCGGTAGAGTGCGTCCTTCACACGGACGAAGTCGCAGGTTCAAGTCCTGCTGCGCCCACCCCGATTCGCTCCCCTGGTGAGCTGGTTCCGCGCGTCGAGCTGTCTGCGTGGCCGTGCCGCTCCCAGCGGATCCTAGCGGATACTGAGCGTCTGCTTCGGAGCATCGAGCCGCCCACGCGGCCGTGCTGGGACCGCCATGTGTGCGCGGCAGCGCTGCGGGGTTGGCAGGGCGGAAGGCCGGTCGCCGCCGTCGCGTCGAGGCGCGACAGCGGCGATGCAAGGGAACACGCCGCTCCGGGGTTGGCGAGGCGAAGGCGGTCAGCGAGCAGCGCTCGCCGCGGGCGGCGCTGCCGCCGCCGCCTTCTCGTTCTTGCGCTTCTCGATGGCGCTGGCCGTCGCGCGGAGCTCCTTCTGGAGGGGGCCGCACCTGAGGCACTTGCGCGTCCGATGGCCCCGGCATGGCTGGGGGGTGCCCAGCGCCTTGATGTAATGGAGCGCGCGGACATCGCCCTCCTCGCGCGCCCTGGCGAGCATCGCCTTGGTGGGGCAGTCCGTGAGGCGGCGCAGATCGTCGGCGACGAGCAGCGCCGGCGACGCGAGCTGCCGCACGCTGCTCTCCATCAGCCGTGTGCTCGCGTGGTCCCTGGGCCAATCGCCGAACTTCGGCGCGGTCACCACCTCGTAGAGCAGGTCGGGACCGCGGCTTCCCATGTGCTTGGCCATCAGATCGAACGCCGTGAGGGCGAGGTCCGGGGTGCCGTTCGCTGCCCGCAGGATGATCTGCTTGAGCTCGTCGTTCCCGACCTCCTCGGGAGCGACCTCGAACAGCCGCTGCGCCGTGAGCAGCGCGGCCGCCATCGCCTTCTCGCGCGCCTGCGCGACCGCGAGCGCCCGGAGGACCGCAGGGTCTTCCGGATACCGCTGCGCGAGCGAGCCGAGCGCCGCGCTCCCCGCGGCCTGGGCGCCCTCGATCTCCGCGGGCTGAGCGCGGGCAGGCGGCGCCTTCGCCGGGGCCTCGGGCTCCGCGGGCGCGAGCGCCGGCGCCGGCTCGGGGGGCGGCGCGCTGCTGCTCTCGCGGCCGCTGCTGCTGGGCGCGGCGGCCGGCGAAGGGCTCGGCGAGGCGCTCGCGCCCCCCTCGAGCGCCGTCACGGCCGTCGGATCGCGCAGCGCGACCGCGCCGCAGACGAGCCCGGTCGCGGCCAGCAGGCCCAGCGCGGCCAGCGTGGCGGCCGCCTTCGAGCGGCCCAGCCCTGATTCACCGACGTGACTCACCGAGCCGCTCATCGCAGCTGCCTCTCCCGCGGAGGACCCGCGGCCTGGTCATCAACCGTAGGGATCGTCGTTCTTCGGCGGCTTCGGCGCGGCCGGCCTGGGCCTGGGCGCCGCCGGCTTGGGCGCCGCGGGCGCCGCCGTCGCCGTGGGGGCCGCGGGCTCTGGCGCCGGGGTGGTCGCTGCAGGCTCCGCCGCCGGCTTGGGCGCCGCGGGCTCCGCCGTCGCCGGCGCCGCAGGCTCGGCCGTCGCCTTGGGCGCCGCAGGCTCCGCGGTCGCTCCGACGGGCGCGGTGGCGCTCGCCGTCGGCGCCGCCGGCGCTTCGGCGGTCGTCGTGGGCGCCGCCGTCGCGGCGGGCGCAGCCTTGTCCGTCGCCGCGGGCACGACCTCCGTCGGCTGAGGCTTCTCCGCCGGAGCCGCAGGTTTCTCCGCCGGAGCTGCGGGCTTCGCCGCGGGCTGCTCCGGCGCGGCCGGCGGGGTCGCGGGGGGCTTGTCGCTCTGCCCGAAGACGAGCCAGAGCGCACCGCAGAGCGCCGCCGCGACGAGCAGGATCGTGAGCAGCCGCCCGGTGCCGCTGCTCTCCTCTTCCTGTGCGAGCGGAGCCTGGGCCGCGGGCGCGGCCTTGGCCGTGGCCGCCTTGTCTTCCTTGGGCTTGGCGGCCGCTGGCTTCGCCTTCGCCTGATCGTCGGCCGCCTTCACGTCCTGGCGCGCGGGCTTGGCGTGCAGATCCTCCGCCGGCGCCCGGTCCGCGACCTCGGCCGGCCTCCTGGCTGCGGCCGCCTTCGCTGGTCTCGCCTCGGCCGCGGGCGCTTCATCCCGCGCCTCCCGCTCGTTCGCCAGCTGAGCGACCGCCTGGACCGGCATCGCCGCCGGCTCGGCCAGCGGCCTGACGTGCTCTTCTTTCGGCGCCGGAGCGGGCTCGGCCTTCTTCGGCGGGGCGGCGATGAGCGGCTCCTTGGACGGGCCGATCTCGTCCAGCGAGCCGCCGGCGTCGGCGAGCGCTTGCTTCAGCAGCTCGGCCGCCTGCTTCATCATCGTCCGCTCGTCGGGCGGCGGCATCTCCTTCTCGGGGTTCGTCTGCGGGAAGAAGCTGCCGCCCTCCGCGACGTCGGCCTTCTTCGCCTCGCCCTTGCCCGCGTCGCCCTTCGCCCCGATCGAGCCGAGCCCCAGCATCGTCGACGCCCGCTTCACCTGCGCCTGCGCTGCCTTGGCGGCCGCGGGCTCGGCCTGCGGCGCGCTCGCGGTCGCCGACGGGGCCGTGATCTCCTGCACGTCGTCGCCCAGATCCGCGCGGTCGGTGATGCCGGCCTCGAACGCCGACCCGGCGCCCGCTTGCGCGTCGACGAGCCGGGTGATCACGGCCTTGGATTTCTCATCGATCTTGATGAACTTCACGCCCATGCCCGCCGGATGCGCGTCGCTCCCCTGCGCGGGCTCGCGCTTCCACACGACGCGGCCGACGCCGGCGATCACGGCTTGCTCGTCCTGCAGGCGGATCTCGAACTTGAGCAGCGTGCCAGCGGGGAAGGGCGACGGCGTCTTGATGAAGATGCCGCCACGGCTCACGTCATGCGAGTGGTGCTCGATGAACTCGTCGACCGTGGCGCTCTTGTAGCGGACGGTCATCTGCAGCACTCTCGCTCGCGGATCTTTGCGTGTGTCCTGGGCCATCAGGGTAGAACTCCCGTCTACTTCGCGACTCGCTCCAGCGGATGTGGTCCGCATGTTACCCAAGGTTCGCCGCGAAGCCCAAAGGCTAACACGTGACGGTCGCTTTACCGAACGCAGCCATGGGCGACCGGGCGAGCATGCTGTTCGCGCGTCACCGCGCTCGCGCCCGCGCCCCTGCGCCGCAGGGCATGGCGAACCGAGCGTGTGCGCGCGTCTCTCGTGATATGTTCGCGTCGACTGGAGAATGCGCCAGGATGGCTGTCCGGGACCACTTTCGCGTTCACGCGAGGCGACGCGTCGATCTTGGGGCGACGCTGCGCGATCGCCAGTCGATCGAGGAGCACGGCGTTCGCATCCGCGATCTGGGGCTGGGCGGCGCCGGCATCGAGCTGTCCGAGGCCCAGCTCGCGTCGGAGCTCCTGGATCCCGAGGCGTCGGTGACGCTCGAGGTCACCGCCCCGAACCTGTGGGATCCGCTGAGCCTCCGCGGTCGCATCGCCTGGATCCGCCGCGGTGCGGCGGGGCGGCCGGCGCGCGCGGGCGTTCGCTTCGAGCACCACGACGCCGGGTCGCTCTACGGCCTCTACCAGCTGCTCGGCACCGAACACTTCGACCTCTAGCGCGGGGGGCGCCCGCTTCGGATACGGGCCCATCTCGACGTTTTCGGTGCTCGGCGTACGTGAGTCTCAGGATTGATCATATTTTCCCCACCTCCCTCGCGGCGCTCCAGCCCTGGACGAGGGTGAGCAGTTGCTCGTAGCCACGGCCCAAGGTCTGCCAGCCGGGCTCGCCGTTTCGCCGGAGGTGTCCGCCGAGCCCGGCGATCGCCAGGAAGGCATCGCGGGCCGTGGCGTTCTCGGGCAGGGGCTTGCGCGCGAAGACCCGCAGCACCTCGAGCTGGGTGGGCGTGAGCACGGCGGTCGCGGGCTGCTCCGGAGCGCGCCGAGCCTCGCTGCGCAGCAGCAATAGCTGCCAGGCGATGGGCGCGAAGAGCGCCAGCACGTTGCGCAGGCCGTGCAGGTCCTCGATCTGGCGCTTCTCGTAGGCGCATCCGGTCTTCAGGGCCTTGAAGAGCTCCTCCACCATCCAGCGCGCCCGGTACCAGTCGACCAGCTGCGTCAGCTGCTCGACGGACTCGACCGGCTCGCTCGTGAGCAGCACCCACTCGACCGGCGCTTCGCCCGGCGGCGGCTCGATCTCCCAGACGCGTACGACCCGCAACGAGAGCGTCGCAGGCAGCTCGCGCGGCTGGGATCTCGGTCGCCGCAGGGTCACGCGCGTGCTTCCAAGGGCGAGCTTGGCCAAGCGTCCTGCACGCGGAGGATGCAGCCGTTTCTGTTGAGGGCTGCGATTGCCTGCCGGCCGCGGCGAAAGCTCTACCTCGCGCACGGCCACCGCTTGAACATGCGCGAGCGCCTGCTCGAGCTTGGCCTCCGCTCCGAGGGCGTCAGCCTCGACGAGGCGATTGTGCGCGAGCCGAATCACGAACCGATGCCCTGCGCTCAGAAGCTGCGCGAACAGGCCGTAGTCGTCGCCTTCGCGGTCCATGACGTGCACCACATCGTGCGGCGCAGCGCCCAAGACCGCGACTCGCTCCACCTGCTCTCCCCAGCGGTCGTGCTCGTTGTCCGTCGTGCCGTCGTCGCGCACGTGCGTGCTCAGATCGAGCACGCCGAGCGGGCGGCGCGTTCCATCGCCGCTGACCGCCAGCGTGAAGTGGGCGAAGAACGTCTGCCCCGAGGAGCGCAGCCGTCCGAGCCCCTGCCGCTGGCCGTCCGAGCGGAAGGAAAGGGTCGTGGTGTCATGGATGGCGAGCACGACCGGCTCGGCCTCCATGCGCGCGAGGGTGGCGCGCACATGCGGAGCCAGAATCGCCGCGGGCGTGACGGCGTCGTTGCCGAAGAAACGGTACGCCGCCTCCAGCTCGCTGTCGGACAAGAGCGAGGGGAAGCTCTTGTCCGGCGCCTGCGCCAGCTTCTGCACCAGCTTGGTCTGGCGCTTCGAAAGCCGCGCATCGCCGAAGTGCGCGTCGCTCATCTCCTCGGCGAGTGCCGCTGCGTGCTCTGCTGCAGGTGAACCCATCCGCAGCTTTGATCACGTCGCCCAGCACACATCAAGCGAGATGTGTAGGATCTTGAGACGTGAGTACGCCTGCGCGCCGAAAACGCCGATCTGGGCCCGTCTCCTGTGCGGGCGTCCCCCGCGCTGCGGCTGGAACGGGGGGGAGGGTGGAGGGGGGGGAGGGGGCTCGGCTGTGCGGGAGAGGGCGCTAGAAGGCGAACACGGGGCTGACGGTGGGGGCCAGGACGAGGCCGAGCGTTGGCCACATCAGCATCACCTTCATCTCGGCAGAGACTCCGAAGTTCTGGGTGATGCCATAGACCACACCGGCGCCTAGCGCGGAGAAGTTCCGCCCGGTGATCTGGTAGGCATCGAGATTCTCGACGTAGCGGGTATTTGCCGGACACCTGTTGCTGCTGCTGGTGCGCAGAGGATCCCCCTCCTCGGTGCGGCGATCGCACACATCCACAGGCACCGAGGCGTTCACCTGGGCCAGCCCGATGGGCGAGGCGAAGGCATAGGGGCGGAACCCGCCCTTCTCGACAATCCGATCCCCCAGGAGGAAATACGTGGCGCGGAGCTCCGCATGGAGCGGCAGGAAGCTGAGCGCCTGGAGATGCGGGTTCTGCAGGTCATTGCCCGCCTCGTCCGTCCACGGGTTCGGCGCGTTCTTGGAAGACGGCGAGCCGCCGAACGCGAATCCGACCCGCACGCCGAGGAGCAGCGACAGGTCCGAGAACAGCTGCCGATCGTACGACAGCATCACCCGCCACCCAGCCAGGCTCAGGCCGCCCTTGACCCCGTTCGTTCCCTCCAGATCCGCGGGCTCGCCGTAGAACTGCCGGCCGTCGCCGCCCGGGTAGAAGCAGGCGTACGCGGCGTCGCTGCCCGAGCAGACGTAATCCGTACCGCGCACCAGGAGCAGGTCGAGCTGGCCGGAGACGCCGACCACGTTGCGGTTGCCCTTGCCCTTCGACGCCCCGCCGCCCTCGTCGCTCCCCTGCTCGCAGGTCCCGTTCACGCAGGCGAGCCCCGACTGGCACTCCTCGGTCGCCTCGCAGGCCGAACCCCAGGCATTGTCCCCGCGCTTGCCGTCAGCGTCGGGGCAGCCAGGCAGGCCTGGCGGGCAATCCTCCTTCGCGGCGCACCGCCTCGGCGGCTCCTGGCCAGGCAGCGACGGCTCCTGATCGATCTCGTTCTTGATCGGCACCCGGTGAGGCGCCTGCATCGAACCGGCGGTGCCCACCGGATCGCCCGCCTCGTCCCTCAGGATGACGAAATACCGGAGTTCGCCGGTCGTCGTGACATCCTCGCAGGGGATCTCCACGCCGAAGCCGCCCTCGATACGCCTCATCTCGAGCGACTTCCACTTGGGCGAGCCGAACGGCTTGTAGCGGACCGTCGCCTTGGACGCGTCGATCTCCTCCGGGATCTCGACATACACGGGCACCGGCGTGTTCACCGCCTGCTCCGCCACCGGCGTGTGGGGAACGTCGCCCGCCGCGGCCTTCGTGGCCTTGCCGCCGCCGTCGCGAGACGCCTTCCCGGCGGCCTGCGCCTCCTTCTGGGCCTCCTTGAACGCCTGGGCCAGCTCGGTCGTCGTCAGCGCGTCGATGAGCGCCGCCTTCGGATCGGCCTGGAGCGCCAGCACGAACTCGGCCTTGGCCTGCTGGAGCTTGTTGCCGCCGCCGTACACCGTGCCGAGCGCGATGTGCAGCTTGCCGACCACCGGCTTCGAGCAGGCGCCCTTGTCGCACTTCTTCAGGGCGTCTTTGAGCTTCTTCTCCGCCTTGTCGAACTCGACAGAGAGGTAGTCGTCGTCCATCGCCTGGTTGTGCAGCTTCATCGCCTCCGCGTCCTTTTCGCCGGCGGCGCCGGCGACCGCCGGCGCGCCGAGGACCCACAGCGAAGTCAGTGCAGACGCGAGACGAGCGCGGCGTGAACGACGGAAAAACACGGGTTCAGACCTCCAGGGTGTGCTGGGGAGGGGCTCTTGCTTTCAGGGGGAGGGGCTCTCGCTTTCAGGAGGAGGGGGCCGGGTCCGGCCCCCTGGGCTGCGCGGTCGAGAACGACCGTACCCCGACACGCCAGGCGGTGCCCCCGCGACGGCAGGACTACTGCGCGCCCTCCGTGCGGACGAACTGCACGCGCCGGTTCAGGGCACGGTTCTGGTCGGACGTGTTCGGCACGATCGGCTGCTCCATGCCGTACCCCTTCGATGTCAGCCGGGCTTCGTCGATGCCCTTGGCCACCAGGTACTTCTTCACCGAGGCCGCACGCCGATCCGACAGCTTCTTGTTGTAGGCCGCGGCGCCCTTGTTGTCCGTATGCCCCTGGATCTCGATCTTGATCTTCGGGTTCTGCTGGAGGACGTCCACCACGGCGTCGAGGATCGGGAAGCTCTCGGGCCGGATCTTGTCCTTGTCGAACTCGAAGTGGATCTGCTGCGTGATCTTGATCTCCTTCTCGGTGACGATGACAAGGCTCGGCTTCTTCGGGCAGCCCGGCTTGTCGCCGCCGACCACGCCCGGCTCGTTCGGGCACTGGTCCTCGAGATCGACCACGGTGTCCTGGTCGTTGTCCGGCTCGGGGCAGCCGTCGGCGTCCTCGTAGCCGTCCGGATCCTCCGGATCGTTCGCGCAGTTCTTGCCCGTGCTGTCCTTGTCGTTCGCGTCGAGGATCGTGTCGAGGTCGTTGTCGAGCTCGGGGCAGCCATCCTCGTCGAGGTAGCCGTCCTTGTCCTCGGGCAGGAGCACGCAGCTGTCCTTGCTGTCCGTCAGGCCGTCGCCGTCCGTGTCCGGATCGTCCGGGCAGCCGTCATCGTCCTGGAAGCCGTTCCAGGTTTCGGCGTCGCACGGGCACTTCTTGTCCTGCGGATCGAGCAGCCCGTCGCCGTCGCAGTCTCCGGGCTTGGGCGGCGGCGCCTCCTCGACGAACCCGCGCTCGGCGCACTTCTGCGGCGGCGAGAGGTCGTACGCGGCGTGCGTGTTCGCCTTCGCGATGTCGAGGTGCTCCTTGGCCCGGACGAAGAAGCCCTGATCGAGCTCGACCGAGGCGAACGACAGGTGCGACTTCGCCATCGCCAGCTCGCGCGGCGCGCAGCGGAGCGCGCCGTTGCGCTCCGCCTGCTTCGCGATGGTGGTCAGCGCCTCGATGTCGCCGCGCATGACCGGCACCTGCGTGCACGAGAGGGCGGCCCCGGCGATCGCCACGACAGCGATGGCGCCTGCGCGACGGGCGCGGCGGGAACTGCGGCGCGTCATTCCTATGCTCATCGACCCGCGCCCTCGTGCGCCTGTTTCGCTAGGGTGATCGCCTTGTCCGCGTACTCCTCTGCGACGTCGGCGAAGTCGATCGCGTCGCCGTAGTCGGCGGCCGCGGCCTCTTCCCGAGCCTTCCAGAGGTGCTCGCGCGCGGTGTAATACTCGTACGGCGCATACTTCTCTGCGCCGAGCGCCTCGGCCGTCTCGAGCTTGCTCGAGGCCGAGTTCGCGGTGAACGCGTAGAGGGTACCGCCGCAGCCGCCCGTGAGAGCCGCCGCGAGCACCATGCCCGCGCCTGAAATCCAAGTCCCGAATCGCCGCCCGTGCGTCGTCACGATCGCGTTCTTTCTGGAGCGGGCACCTAAGACCGTCTGCCCGGCCGTCGCGACGCTATCAAGGCCGCTCGGCGCACGTCAACCGGCTCGGGTAAGGGAAGGGTGAGGTCAGAGCTTCCGGTAGACGCCGACGACCACGCCGAGGAGCATCGCGGGCTTGAAGTCGCTCGCCCGGACCAGGATCGGCGCCATCGCCGCGTTCGCCGGCTGGAAGCGCACGTAGTCCTTCTCGGGGAAGAAGTACTTCACGGTCGCCTCGTCGCCGATCAGCGCCACCACGATGTCGCCGCGCTGCGCGGTGAGCTGCCGGCGCACGAAGATGTAGTCCCCGCTGAAGATGCCCGCCTCGATCATCGAGTCGCCGGTGACGCGCAGGCCGAACACCTCGCGCCCGCCGCGCACGAGCGTGCGCTCGATCCGGACCGTATCGAGGACGTGCTCCTCGGCGAGGATCGGCAGGCCCGCGGCGATCCGGCCGACGACCGCGATCTCGACGAGGTCGTCCTCCTGGTCGTTCGCAGGGGCGTCGTTCCCACCGTTCACGAGCGCGCCGCGGAGATCGGCGCCGCCGCCGGCGCCCGCGCCGTCGAGATCGCGCGGGCGGAGCGCGCGCGACTTCATGTCCTCGCGCGTGAGGTAGCCCTTGCGCTCGAGCGCCCGGAGGTGATCGTTCACCCCGTTCGTCGAGCGAATCCCCATATGCGCGCCGATCTCGCGCAGCGTCGGCGGGTAGCCGCGCTCGCTGATCGACTGCCGGATATAGTGAAGCACCTGCTGTTGTCGCTCGGTGAGCCCCTGCATCGGGCGGAACCTACTGAACGGTTGGGTAGATGTCAAAAAAGTGTGGAGCCCCCTCTCCAAGGCCTCGATTTTACTGCGATTTTCTGGATGCCAGCGGCGCCCGCTCGCCCGCCCGCCTCCCATCGCGCCGCGCCGCGCCGTGAGCCGCGTCGAGCGTGCAGGGTGAACCGAAGGGCAGGGCGCCGTTGTGGTCAAGCCTGCTTCGGGCCGCTGTTCCGTGAGCTCACCGCCTGACGGGGCTCCAGCATCGCCCGGATCTCTTCGCCGTCGGCGGCCGCCGCGAACGCCTCCTCCAGCGTGATCATCCGGCGCTGGTAGAGGGACACGAGCGACTGGGCCATCGTCTGCATGCCGCTGCCGGCCTGGCCCACCTGCATCTGCGAGTAGATCTGGTGGAGCTTGTCCTCGCGGATGAGGTTCCGGATCGCCGCGTTCGGGATCATGACCTCCATCGCCATGACGCGCCCCGGGCCGTTCGCGCGCGGCAGGAGGAGCTGCGTCATCACGGCGACGAGCGTGAACGAGAGCTGCTGGCGCACCTGCGACTGCTGGTGCGGCGGGAAGACGTCGATGATGCGGTTGATCGTCGAGATCGCCGAGTTCGTGTGGAGCGTGGCGAACACGAGGTGGCCGGTCTCGGCGATCGTCAGCGCCGACTCGACGGTCTCGAGGTCGCGCATCTCACCGACGAGCACGACGTCCGGATCCTGGCGCAGGGCGTACCGCAGGGCGTCCTTGAACGACGCGGTGTCGGAGCCGATCTCGCGCTGGTTCACGAGCGACAGCTTGTGCGGGTGCAGGTACTCGATCGGATCCTCGATCGTGAGGATGTGCAGCCGCTGCTCCGAGTTGATCTTGTCGATGATGCTCGCGAGCGTGGTCGTCTTGCCCGAGCCCGTCGGGCCCGTCACGAGCACGAGGCCGCGGGGCTTGGCGGTGATGTCGAGCACGACCGGCGGCAGGCCCAGCTCGTCGAAGTTCATGATCCGGAAGGGGATCTGCCGGAACGCGGCCGCGACGGCGCCGCGCTGCATGTAGATGTTGGCGCGGAAGCGGGCGAGCCCCTTCATGCCGAACGAGAGATCGAGCTCGTTGCGCTGCTCGAACGCCGCCACCTGCTCCTCGCTCAGCACCGAGTAGCAGAGCTGCTTCGTGTCGCTCGGCATGAGCGGCGGGAGCTTCAGCGGCACCACCGTGCCGTCGATGCGCAGGAGCGGCGGCGTGCCGCTCGTGATGTGCATGTCGCTCGCGCCCTTCTCCACCATCGCGCGGAGGAGCTGCTGGAGCGTGTACCGGAGGCCTTCCTGCTGTCCGACGAGCTCGGTGCTCATGCGCTCAGTCCCCCATCGTCACGCGGCCGACCTCTTCGGTCGTGGTGACGCCCGCGAGCACCTTCTCGATCCCGCTCATCCGGAGGGTCAGCATCCCGCCCTTGATCGCGGCGGCCTTGAGCTCGGCCGTGGACGCGCCCTGGAGGACCATCTCCTTCAGCGCGTCGGTGAAGCGCATGACCTCGTAGAGCGCGACGCGTCCCTTGTAGCCCGAGCCGTTGCAGGTCTTGCAGCCCGCGCCGCGGACGAGCTCCGCGCGCGCCACCTGCTGCTCGGTGAAGCCGAAGTCGAGGAGCACCCTCGCGTCGACCTTCAGCGGGACGCGGCAGTCGGGGCAGATCTTGCGCGCGAGGCGCTGGGCCAGCACGAGGTTCACGCTGGCGGTGATGAGGAACGGCTCCACGCCCATGTTGAGGAGGCGCGAGATCGTCGACGGCGCGTCGTTCGTGTGCAGCGTCGAGAGCACGAGGTGGCCGGTGAGCGCGGCCTTGACGGCGATCTCGGCCGTCTCGAAGTCGCGGATCTCGCCGACCATGATGATGTCCGGGTCCTGCCGGAGGAACGACCGCAGCGACATCGCGAAGTTCAGCCCGATGTCGTCGTGCATCTGCACCTGGTTGATGCCGTGCAGGTTGTACTCGACAGGGTCCTCGGCGGTGCTGATGTTCGAGCCGATCTGGTTGAGCTCCGACAGCGCCGAGTAGAGCGTCGTCGTCTTGCCGGAGCCGGTCGGGCCGGTGACGAGGACCATGCCCCACGGCTGTCCGATCGCCCACTTGAAGTCGGCGAGCGGCTTCGGATCGAAGCCGAGCTTCGCCATGTCGAGCTGCAGGTTCGACTTGTCGAGGAGGCGGAGGACGATCTTCTCGCCCCAGATCGTCGGCAGCACCGAGACGCGGAAGTCCATCTCCCGGCCCCTGCCCATCTTCAGCTTGATGCGGCCGTCCTGCGGGAGCCTCCGCTCGGCGATGTCGAGCGAGCTCATGATCTTGAGGCGGCTCGAGATCGCGTTCTTCAGCTTGATCGGCGGCTGCATCTCCTCCATCAGCACGCCGTCGATGCGGTAGCGCACGCGGAGCTTCTTCTCGTACGGCTCGACGTGGATGTCGCTCGCGCCCTTCTTGATGGCGTTCAGGAGGATCGCGTTGACGAGCCGGACCACGGGCGCGCCCTCGGCGGCCTTCTCCAGCTCGAGGACGTTCACGTCGTCGGCCTCGACCTGGAAGCCGACCTCCTCCTCCCCGAACTCGCTCAGCACCTCGTCGTAGGAGGGCCCGACGTTGTAGGCGCGCTCGATCGCCTCCGTGATGCCGGTCTCGGACGCGACGACGGGCTCCACGTTGAAGCCCGTGAGGAACTTGATGTCGTCGATCGCGTGGAGGTTCGTCGGATCGGCCATCGCCACGACGAGCGCCGTCCCCGACCTGGAGATGGGGATGATCTTGTGCTTCTCGCAGACGTCCCGCGAGACGAGGCGCGAGACCTCCGCGTCGATCTCGTACTCGTCGAGGGCGACGGCCGGGACGCGGTACTGCGTCGAGAGGAAGCTCGTGATCTCTCCGTCGGAGATGTACCCGAGCTTGGCGAGCGCGTACCCGAGGTTCTGACCTGTCTTGCGCTGCTCCTCTTGGGCTTGCCTGAGCTGCTGGAGGCTGATGAGCTTTTCGCGGACGAGCAGTTCGCCGAGGCGGTTCGTTGTCGACATCGAGGCCGCAAATCCTGCGGGTGACGAGGGAGGGAGTCAACGCTGGCGGTTGGGGCCGGCGCGCATCAAGGGTAGGATGTCGGATGGTGGCGAGGATGGCGCTGCGTGAGTCTCTTTGAGTGGTTCGGGCTCAGGCGGGGGGACAGCCGACGCAGGGCGGCCGAGGCCAAGGAGCTCGCCGGCGATCTCGCGGGGGCGGTCGAGCTGTACCTCGACGCCGGGATGCCGGACGACGCGGCCCGGGTCCTCCTCCTCCGGGCGGACGCCGAGCGCAGCGTCGAGAAGCGGATCGCCTTCTGCGCGTCGGCGTCCCGCATGGCGGAGAGCCCGGAGCTCAAGCGCTCGGCGCTCGGGCGCAAGGCGCTGCTCGCGTTCGATCTGGTGCGCGCGCGGGGCGCGAGCGTGATGCGGAGCGAGGCGCTGGCGGTCGCGCGCGAGCTCGAGGAGGCGGGGGAGCTCGAGCGCGCGGCCGACGCGTACGCCCTGGTGGGCGACACCGAGTCGGAGACGCGGGTGCTGGCCGCGGCGGGCGCGATCGAGCGGCTCGAGGAGCGGCTCCGCTCCGCGATGACCGTCGAGAGGGACCAGCGAGAGCTCGCCGCGGTCCTGCGGTCGATCGCGGATCTCGACCGGATGGCGGAGCGCCGCGAGGCGATCGCGGTGGCCGAGGCCTGGATCGCGGGGAACCGCGGCGGCGAGCAGGTGGCCGACGCCCTGCGCGCGATCCGCGCGCGGCTCCTCTCGGGGCCGATCCTGTCGCTCGAGCTCGGCGGCGCCCTGCTGCGGTGCGCGCTCGGCGACGAGGTCACGATCGGCCGCGGCGAGGCGACCATCGTCGTCGCGTCCCGCGCCGTCAGCAGGACGCACGTGCGGATCCGGCGCGGCCCGTCCGGCGTCGAGGTCGAGGATCTCGGGACGCGCAACGGCACGACGCTGGCGGGCGCGCGGCTCACGGGGCCGCTGCCCGTCGGCCGCGGCGTGCAGCTCCTGCTGGGCGGGGAGGTGCCGTGCGCGATCACGCCGCGGACCGGGGAGGGGTGCGTGGTGGAGATCGCGGGCGATCGCTTCACGGCGCCGCTCGGCGATCTGCCGGTCGGTCCCTGGCGGATCCGCGTCGATCGGGTGGGGGCCTCGACGTTCGTCGCGCTGAAGACGCCGCCGGGGGCGCCGCCGCCGTTCCTCGGCGACTACCAGCTCGCGCCGTCGGTCGAGCTCTGCGCGGGCGACGCGATCGCCTCGGCGCGCGGGGGGACGGCGGTCTTCCGGCTACCCCCCGCGGGCGAGGCTCCGTCGATCCGGCGCGGCGGCGCCGAGGGCGGCCCGGCGTGAGCCTGTGGCGGCGGCTCAAGGAGCGCCTCGGGGGCGCCGCGGCGGACGGCGGTGCGCCGGCGGACGCGCGCGGCGGCGCCGGGCCGGGCGGGGCGGACGTCGGGGGCAGCGCGCATCCGGCGCGAGCGGAGCGGCCGCAGGCGCACGCGCGCGCGTCCCGCGAAGGTGGGAGCGACGAGATCGCGCGCCTGCGGAGCTCCGGCACGCGGGAGGGGCCCTCGACGGACGAGGTCATCGCGGTGCTCCGGCGGGCGCGCGGGACGCTCCGGGAGGCCGAGGCCGTGGCGCACCTCGTCGCGGCGATGGAGGAGCGGGTGCTGCCCGATCCGATCCGCGTGGCATGCGCGGATCTGCTCGCGGCCCGGGGCGACGAGCACGGCGCGCTCGCCGTGCTGGAGGGCGCCGCGTCCCGCGAGCGCGGGGGCGCGTCGCGCGCGCAGCCGGTGTCCTCGACCGAAGGCCTCGTCCTCGCGGCCGATCTCTACGCCTCGCTGGGGCAGCTCCCGCGCGCGGTCGGCGCGATCGAGCGGGTGCTCGTCCGGGAGATCGGCGCGCCGGGCGCGCGCGAGCGCCACCAGCGCTGGCGGGCGGCGCTCGGCGCGGATCGGCCCGCCGCGGTCGCCCGCCTGGACGACGCGACCGTGGTCGCGCCCTCGGCGGGCAAGAGCCCGTTCCGCCTGCTCCGGGAGGTGGCGCGCGGCGGCGCCGGCGCGGTTTACGAGGCCGAGGACGAGGTGCTCGGCCGGCGCATCGGGTTCAAGGTCTACCACGGGCGGGGCGGCGACCGGGCGCACCTCACCCGCGAGGTGCGGCTCGCCGCGGCGCTCGGGGGCCCCGGCGTCGTGCGGGTCTTCGACGCGGACCCGGAGGAGGGGTGGATCGCGCTCGAGTGGATCGCGCGGGGGTCGGTGAGAGACGTGCTCCGCGCCGGCGACGCGGCGGCGCTCGCGCCGATCGCGCGGTGGGCGCGTCCGCTCGCGCGCGCGCTCGCCCGGATCCATGAGCGCGGCTACGTCCACGCGGACGTGAAGCCGGCGAACGTGCTCCTGCGCAACCTCGGCGAGCCCGTGCTCACCGACTTCGGGCTGGCCAGGCCGCGTGGCGCGCCGTCCGCCGGCGGCAGCCCAGGGTACGTCTCACCGGAGCGGCTCGCCGGGCGGGCGAGCGATCCGCGCGATGACATCTACGGCTTCGGCCGCGTGCTCGAGGACGTCCTCGTCTACCTCGAGCCGCTCGGCGGCGAGGGGCTCGCTCCCTGGAAGGAGCTGTCGCTGCTGTGCCTCGGCCCGGACGAGGACCGGCCGCCGGACGGCGCCGCGCTCGTCCGGGCCGCCCGCTGAGCGCCGCGGCGGGCTCAGCAAGCTTCGAGGCAGCGCTGGTACCGATCGAGCGCGGCCGCGTCGGTGCCATCGAACGCGCCGCAGGGAGCCTCCGCCGCGCACGCCGACGCGCACCGGACGCGGCCGTCGCACGACGCCTCGGCGGAGATGCCGCTGCCGTGGAAGCCGCACGCCTCGGTGTGCTCCGTCGCCTCATCGCACACGCTCCCGCAGCCGGACGCGAGGGCGACCGCGAGCGCAATTGACGCGGCTGACGCGGCCGACGCGGCTGACGCGACGCGAGCTGTTCGTGCGCTTCGGGGTGCTTCCGTCCACCAACGACGCCTGCCTTCGCTCATGCCTGTTCTCTGCCGGCTGATCTCTCGTGCGGGGGACCCCACGCCGCGGCGTGGTGCGGCGCAGCGTGGCAACCCGCTTCGCTTCGGGCGCGGCCCTGGGTAGATTGCTCGTCTGCATGCGCGTACGCAACGAGAAGAGGGCGCCCTGATGCGCTTGGCCATCGTCGCCACGCCCAGCTTGCACCGCGATCAGCGGCCGGCGCCCGGCTCGCTCGACGGAGATCTCATCCGGGCCCGCCTCTCGCTGGACGACGCGGGCTTCCGGGTGATCGACGTCGATCCCGCCCGGGATCTCGCGGAGCAGCTCGACACGCTGTTCGACGAGGTCGTTGCGACGCGGAGGACCCTGGTCGACGCGGAGGACGCCGCCCGCGACGATGCGTCCACTCTGCTCCTCTTCTACGCCTCCAGCGCGGTCGCGCTGTCGCCGGACGGGGAGCTCTTCCTCTGCCTCGACCCCGAGAACCCTGGCCTGGGCGACGCGCTGGGCGACATCGCCGCGGTGTTCCGCGATCGCGCGCGCGGCGAGGTGCTCTTCGTCCTCGAGTGCCATCACGGCCCCGGGGCGACCTCGCGCGCCGTCGTCGCCGCCGCGGAGCAGGCGGTGGCGTCTTCCGTGACGGGGGTCGAGCTCCTCGTCGCGGCCCACCCGATCGGCTCGCTCGACGCGGATCTTCCGTCGGTGCTCACCCGCGCCTTCGTCGAGCACCTCGACGAGGCCGAGCCGGAGCGCGGCCTCACCGCGGAGGCGATCTTCCGCCGCGTAGAGGGGAACGCCGAGCTCGCCAGCGCCATCCCGTGCTTCGCGCGGACGGGCGGGCGGGGCTCCTTCGCGGTGCTCGTCCCGCGCGGCGGCGCCCCGGGCGCGCCCCCGGCGGAGAGGCCCGAGGCAGCGCAGCTGGTCGTCGCGGACGAGCGGGACGCCGCCACCACGCCGGCGCCGGCGCCGGACGACCCGGTCGGGCAGTACCTCGCGGCTGGCGACATGCTCGCCGCCGCCGCGGACCTGGAGGGCGCGCTCACGGCGTACAAGAAGGCGCTCGCGCTCGTCGGCGTCGCGCACCGGGACGCCCGCGCGGAGGTGCATCTGCGCATCGCCCAGACCAGGTGGCGCCAGGAGCGGCACCGCGAGGCGATCGAGAGCTTCGACAAGGCGCTCGCGCTCGCGCCGGAGCACCGGCCCGCGCTCGAGGCCCTGGTCGAGCTCCACCTCGCCGCGCGCGATTTCGTCCGGCTGCGCATCGCGGAGGAGCGGCTGCTCACGCGCGTCGAGGGGGACGGCGATCGCTTCGGGCTCCTCGTCCAGTCCGCGGAGCGCTGGGAGAGCATCGCCGGGGAGCCGGCGCGCGCGCTGGAGCTCCTCGAGCGGGCGCGGGAGCTCCGCCCCGACGACCCCGCGGTCTTGCGCGGCCTGGGCCGGCTCTACCAGGCCGCGGGCGACGTCGAGGCGTCGATCGAGGCGCGCCGCTGCCTCATCGAGCGGATGGAGGAGCCCAGGGAGCGGGCGCTCGCGCTCCTGGAGCTCGCCCGCGCCGCGATGCAGGGCGAGGCCCGCGCGACCTTGACCGAGGTCACGCGGGAGCGGGACGGGATCGAGCTGCTCGAGCGCGCGCTGGACGCGGATCCCACGTTCCTCGATCCGCTCTCCCTCATCGCGATCCTCCTCTCGGCGCGGCAGGAATGGGGCGAGCTCGAGCTCGCGTACCGGCGGATGCTCGAGCGGGCGCAGCGCATCTCCGACGTGCGCGTCCGGAGCGACGTCACCTGGGAGCTCTGCCGCCGCCTCGGCATGCTCTTCCGCGATCACCTCGAGGATCCCAGCTCCGCGCTGGAGGCGTTCGAGGGCGCGGTGGACGAGCGACCGGACGACATCCCGGGGCGGCTCAGCGCGGCGTCGCTCGCGCGGGCCGCCGGCCGGCTCGAGCGCGCCGCCGCGCACCTCCAGGCCGCGGCGGTGCTCGATCCCGGCAACGTCCAGGTGTTTCACGACCTGTTCGACACGTTCCAGAAGCTGAGGCGGGTCGACCAGGCGTGGTCCGCGGCGAGCGTGGCCGTCTACCTCGGCGCGGCCGAGGCGCGGGAGCGCTTCATCTTCGAGGAGCACCGCCCGGCGGGCCTCGTCCAGCCTGCGCGCGGGCTGAGCGTCGCGACGTGGGATCTCCTGCGCGCGGGCGATCGCGATCGCGCGCTCGAGGAGGTCCTCGCGTCGGTCGCCGGCGCGGCGATCCGCGCGCGGTTCGCGCAGCGCGTGCGGGAGAAGCGGGCTCCCCAGCTCGATCCGGCGGCGCGCGCCGACGCGGAGCGGAACGCGGCGGGCGTGGTTCGCCTGTTCTCGTGGGCGAGCCGGTGCCTCGGGATCGCCGCGCCGGCGGTCTACCTCCGCAAGGACGCGCCGATCGCGGTCGCCGCGGTGGCGGTCGAGGAGCCGAGCGTCCTCGTCGGCGGCGAGGCGCTCCGCGGGAGGACGGCGGCCGAGCTCGCGTTCCTTGTGGGCAGCCACGTCGCGTACCACGTCGGCCCGCACCGGCTGCTGCTCCATTTCCCGTCGCTCGAGGAGCTCGGCGTCTGTCTGGCCGCGGCGGTGAAGGTGGCGCGGCCGTCGGAGCTCGTCCCCGCCGACCTCGAGGGCGCGGTGCTCGCGCTGGTGCCCCTCCTCGACGAGCACCTGACGGAGAGCGAGCGTGACGCCCTGGAAGCCGCGGTGTTCGAGCTCTACGAGATCCGCGCGCCGCTCGATCTCGCGCACTGGGTGGGATCGGTCGAGCGGTGCGCTGCCCGGGTCGGCTATCTGTTGACCGGCGATCTCTCGGTGGCGGCGTCGTCGCTCTCGGCGGGGAGACGCGCCGGGCGTGCTGACGCCCGAGGAGAAGATCGGCGATCTCCTCTCGTTCACGGTCTCGGACGCCTACCACGCCTTGCGCGAGGAGCTCGGCGTCGCGATCGAGCCCTGAGCGTTCCCGTCAGGGGTCCGGCCAGGGATGGCTGGACCCCTGCGCCGCTGCGCGGTCGAGCGCTCGGCGCGGGCCTTGTCGCCGCCGAGCGCTCGACCGCGCGGCGGCCGGCCCGTTCACTCCTTGCCCTGGAGGTACGCGAGGTACGCGTCGTGGCTCGGCGGGCGGCCGAGGAAGCGGGTGACGAGCGCTCCCGCCTCGACGCCGCCGCCCTTCGCGAGCACCTCGTCGCGGAACGCGCGCGCGACGGCGGGGTTCAGCAGGCCTTCCTGCTTGAAGCGGGTGAGCACGTCGCGCGAGAGCGACAGCGCCCACTGGTAGCCGTAGTAGCCCGCGTCGTAGGTGATGAGGTGCCCGAAGCTCGACTGCAGGTGCGTCCCCTTCACGAAGGCGAACGACTCGTTCGCGCGCTGCGCCTGCTCCACGACCACGGTCGCGTCGAAGCCCGGATCGCGGGTGTGGAGCTCCAGATCGATCGACGCGAGGGTGAGCTGCCGCTGCGTCGCGAGCGCTCGACCGAAGCCTCGCGCGCGGGTCATCGCCTGGAAGAGGGCGTCCGGGATCTTCTCGCCGGTCGCGTGGTGCTTCGCGAACAGATCGAGCACCTCGCGCGACCACGCCCACTCCTCGAACATCTGGCTCGGCGCCTCGACGAAGTCGCGCACCGTCGCGGTCCCTGAATAGGAGGCCAGCTCCGAGCGCGTCAGGAGGTGGTGCAGCACGTGCCCGAACTCGTGGAAGAACGTCACCACGTCCTCGTGGGACATCAGCGCCGGCTGTGCCCCCGGCTTCGGGAAGTTGCACTCGAGCGCCGCGACGGGGCTCTGCCACGACCCGTCGTCGAGCAGCTTCGCCGTCCGCACGGTGAACATCGCCGCGTGTTTGTACTTGTCGGGCCTGCTGTAGAGGTCGAGGTAGAACTTGCCGATCAGCTTGCCCTCGGAGCGCACCTCGTACGCGGTCACGTCGGGGTGCCACGCCTTCGCGGGGACCTCCTTGTACTCGAGGGCGTACATCTTCGCGGTGATGTCCATGAGCCCCTGCTTCACCGCGCCGAGCTCGAGGTAATCCGAGAGCGCCTGCGAGTCGAACTGGTACGTGGACGCGCGGACCCGATCCTCGAGGTAGTAGCGATCGGAGGGGGGGAGCTTGTCGGTCGGCTTGCCTCCGAGCCGCACGTGCTCCTTCATCAGCGCGGCGAACTCGGCCTTGGCGGGCTCCTTCAGCGCGGTCCTGACCTGGTCGAGGAAGCCGCGCACGGCGCCGCTCGTCCTGGCCATCCGCGGCTCGATGGCGTAGTCCGCCCAGCTCTTGTAGCCGAGCATCTTCGCCTTCTCGGAGCGGAGCGCGAGGAGGCGATCGATCAGCTTCACGTTCTTCTCGCCGCCGCGGTTGGTGAACAGGACGTAGAGAGCGAGCGCGGCCTTGCGGTCCTTGGCGTAGGTGACGAACGGGAAGAAATCGGGGTAGTCGGTGGTGATCTCGACCTTGCCGTTCGCCTTGGGCGCGTGCTTCGCCACGTACTCCTTGGGCAGCCCCTGGAGGGAGGCGGGCGCGATCTCGATCGATGCGGTCGACGCGGACAGGTTCGACATGAACTCCTGCCCGATGCGGGTGATCTGCTCGTTCACGTCGCGGAGGCGCTGCTGTCGGTCTACCGGCAGCGACAGCCCGTTGCGGCGGAAGTCGCGGAGGACGTCGGAGAGCAGCCGGGCGCGCTCACCGCTCAACGCCTCGCGCGCGTCGCCTCTCTCGGCGTACGCCCCGATGACGGCGGCGAGATCGGCGTCCAGCCACATCGCGGTCGTGAACCTGTCGACCTTCGGCTCGCAGAGCCTCGCGGCCTCTCGCACCGCCGCGTCCGGGTGCGCGACCCCCATCAGGTACGGGAACTCGCCCGCGCTGTTCACCTCGAGCGTGGCGTCGTCGAACCGCCCGAGCGTCGCGGCGTAGGTGAGCTTCTCCGGCGGCGCGCCTCGGAGCGCCCTGATCGCGTCGAGGTACCCCTCCGCGGCGCGCAGGTGCTCGTCGCAGAGCTGCTTCACGCCCTCCACGGTGAGCCCCTGCGCCACGGGATCGAACTCGGCGCGCGGCGGCGTCTCGGGCGGCGCGGTCGTCGCCGGCGTCGACGTCGCCCCTTGCGGCGCGGCGCCGCCGGCCGTGGCCGGCGAGGAGACCCCACCGGTCCGGGTGCCAGCGTTGCAGGCGACGAGCAGGAGAAGTGAGAGGAGCCCTGAGCGCGCGGGTGTGGTGCCGACCTTCATGTCGGTCGGGCTATACCACGGGGAGCGGGGAGGCCCGGGGAGAGCCGCCGGCGATCGGCGCGCCCGGTGTACCGACGACGGCGCGCGCGGTGCCGGCCTTCGAGGGCGGTCCGGCGTCGCGTGCTCTGGCGCACCCGGCGGTGAGCGCCCGTGGGACGGGCGCTCACGCCATGAGGTGCTTCAGACCCTCACTCGGTCTCCGGCGGCAGGTAGGCGAAGAGGCAGTTGTATCCTCGGCTCGTCACGTCGGCGGCGGGCGTCCCGGCCGATACCCTGACGAGCAGCCGGTTGTCCGCAGGGGCCTCCGGGATCGCGACCCGCTCGACGTACAGGTTTTCGTCCTCGGTCTCCGTGGCCGAGTAGGTGGCGGCGTCGATCGATGTGCCGTCTCCGTTCAGCACCTCGGCGCTGAGCTCGCGGACCCCGGACCCGTTGCGCTGCGCTTCGCAGACGACCGAGAACGTCCAGCCCTCTTCGACGTCATCGAGCGGGACCGCATAGATGTCGACGTCGGCGGTCTCTCCGTCGGCGAGCTGGCCCTCGATCGCGTAGCTGACGCCGCCTCCCCCGTTGGGGAAGGAGACGAGGCCGCCTTCCGGCGTTTCCACGACACCGTTGGTCTCCTCCTCGGCCTCGAGGGGATCGGAGCTCATGCGGTTGTGCAGCAGGATGTAAAAGTCGTTCTTTCCTACCTCTCCCGCAGGGCGCTTGACGAAGACGAAGTACTCTTGCCCGGCTTCCACCGGGAGGGCGATATCGCCGCCCTTCGTCGGGTTCACCTTCGCGTACGCGTTGGTCAGATCGGTCGAAGCGAACACGGCGATCTCGCTGACGTCCACCGTCGAGCCGTTGCCCTCGATCCCTGTCGGCTGCTCGGCGATCAGCTGGGCGAGGATGACGTTGTCGACCGCGGGGGTCTCCGGCGGGGTGAACGAATACACGTCGACGTCGGTCGCGCTCTCGAAATTGCCGAACGCGAAGGTGGTGAAGTAGCCCGACTCGTCGTTGTTCAGCTCATAGTGCAGCTGCACGGCCTGCTCGGCGTCATTGTTGGGCTCGGCCTCACCGATGAGGCTGTCGGTATCGCTCTCCGCCGGATCGAGCGAGAGGAGCGCCACCCCGTAGTCGAAGCTCACGACGTCGGCGGGGTTGAAGCAGCCGTTCGGGAAGGCGAACTGCGGGAAGGCGGCGTTGCAATCCTGGACGACGATGAAGTACTCGCCGTCTGCTGGCAGGACGGTGAGCAGCTCGCTGTCATTGGTGAAGCCCCGGGCCGGGTCGTCGTTCTGCGCGAGCTGGTTCCCGTCGGCGTCGAGCAGCGTGAGGACGGTATCCGGGTATGTCGGATCCCTCTCGTCATCCGAAGGCCTCGCGTCGCTCAGGATGTACACCGGCTGCCCCTTGGCTCCGGTGAAGCTGTAGTAGTCAGCGTCCTCTTCCAGCGGCTCGAGCGTCCCCTCGAGCCAACCGTCCTCGGGTTGGATCGGCTCCGCTTCTTCGGGGCTGTCGTTCCCGTCGTCCACCTCGCCTGAGCCCGTGGAGGTGCTGCTGGCGGCGGGGCCGGTGGTCGCGGAGGACGTCGTGGTGCTCCCGGCTCCTCCCTCGCCGCCGCCGCCGCCGTCGCCGTCGTTGTCTCCGCCGCAGCCTGCGGCGGTCGCCGCGATCGTGCCGAGCACGAAGAAACCCAGAAAATGAATCGACTTCATGGCACCTCCAACGTTTTCTATCCCACAGCGACTCCTGGTGTAGCGGCGTGGGAAATATACACCTACGCTTCTGCTCGTCCTGCGCGCCATGGAAGCGCACGCTTTTGTCGGGCGGAGATCTGGAGCATACGTAACGGCCGGGTGCTGCTCCACAACCGAATCGTCGGTATGACGGATCGGCCTGTAGAGCTCGGCGCATGGCGGGTCTGATGGCGATGGATCCGGGCCTGAAGCCCTGAGAAGAAATCCGATCTCCGTTGGTGCGCTTAACGACTTGGGCGGAACACGGAGTTCGCAGGCGGGCTCACCGGCTCGATTCGCCTCCAGCGGCGCGCGCTTCCAGCCGGGATCTGGAGCCGGGTCGAGCCGGCGCCGCGCGGCCGCCCCCTGCTCGCCTCTCGCCGCCGGCTCGGCCGCGTGCTCCGATGGCCGCTGGAACTTTCGCCATGCCCCGTCCCGCGCTCGTCCTGGCCCTGCTGCTCCTCGCTGCCACCCCTGGATGCTCGTCGGACATCGACGCGTGCGAGGTGGTCTGCACCAAGAACGCCGAGTGCCAGACCGACAGCCCTGGAAGGGACACGTGCGTCGCGCTGTGCCTCGAGCTGTCCGACCGCGCGTCCTATGCCACGGCCATCGAGCGCACGGCCGAGTGTTACGAGGAGGAGGACCGATCCTGCGCCGATCTCGCGGGTGGCGTCTGCGACTACTCGCCGGAGGATTGAGCGACGAGGCCCGCCGCCTCTCCGGCCCGAGGCGCGCTTGCTACTCGGCCGCCATGAACGGATAGGCGACCGCGCGCGGCGGGGCGAACGTCTCCTTCACGACGCGCGGGGAGACCCAGCGGAGCAGGTTGAACAGGCTGCCCGCCTTGTCGTTCGTGCCGGAGGCGCGCGCGCCGCCGAACGGCTGCTGCCCGACGACGGCGCCGGTCGGCTTGTCGTTGATATAGAAATTGCCCGCGGCGAAGCGGAGCGCGTCGCTCGCCGCCTCGATGAACGCCCTGTCCCGCGCGAACACGGCGCCGGTCAGGCCATACGGCGACGTCTCGTCGCAGAGCGCGAGCGCCGTGTGCTCCTCGCCGTCGGGGTAGACCCAGACCGTGAGCACCGGCCCGAACAGCTCCTCCGCCATCAGCGGGTGGCGCGGATCCGTGGTCTCGATCAGCGTCGGCTCGACGAACCAGCCGTCGCTCCCGTCGTGCGCGCGCGCGCCGCCGCCGCACACGATCGAGCACGCCGCGTCCGACTTCGCCGCGGCGATCCGCCCCGTGAGCCGGGCGTGCGCTCGCTCGTCGATCACCGCGCCCATGAAGTTGCGGAAGTCGGCGACGTCCCCCACGCGGATCGCCCGGATGTGGCCCACGAGCCGGTCCTTGAGGGCCGGCCAGAGCGAGCGGGGGATGTACGCGCGCGACGCGGCCGAGCACTTCTGCCCCTGGAATTCGTAGGCGCCCCGGACGAGCGCCACGGCGAGCGCGTCGACGTCGGCGCTCGCGTGCGCGAAGACGAAATCCTTCCCGCCGGTCTCGCCCACGATCCTCGGGTAGCTGCGGTAGCGCCCGATGTTCTCCCCGATGCGGCGCCAGATCGACTGGAAGACCGCGGTCGAGCCGGTGAAGTGGATGCCGGCGAAGTCCGGATGATCGAGGCACGCGTTCGAGACGAGCTCGGGCGGGCCCATGACGAGGTTGATGACGCCGCGCGGGAGGCCCGCCTCGATCAACAGATCCATCACGAAGTGCGCGGAGTACAGCGCGTTCGCGGACGGCTTCCAGACCACCGTGTTGCCCATCAGCGCCGGGGCCGCGCACAGGTTGCCCGCGATCGCGGTGAAGTTGAACGGCGTCGCCGCGAAGACGAAGCCCTCCAGCGGTCGAGGCTCCGCGAGGTTCCAGATGCCGGGCGCGCTCGCCGGCTGCTCCGCCGCGATCCGGTGCGCGAAGTGGACGTTGTAGCGGAAGAAGTCGATGAGCTCGCAGGCCGAGTCGATCTCCGCCTGGTACGCCGTCTTGCTCTGCCCGAGCATCGTCGCCGCGTTGAGCGTGGGGCGGTACCGGGTCGCGAGCAGCTCGGCCGCCTTGAGGAACACGGCGGCGCGCTCGGTCCACGGCGTCCTCGACCAGGCCGGGTGCGCCCGCCGGGCGGCCTCGATCGCGCGCGCGACGTGCTCGGCGCCGCCTTGGTGGGCGCGGGCGAGGAGGAGGTCGCGCCGGTGCGGCGCGCGGACCTCGTCGAGCGCGCCGGTCCGGATCGCCTCCCCGTCGATGACCATCGGGATCTCGATCGTCTCCCGCGCCCGGCGGTCGAGCTCCGCCTTGAGGGCCGCGCGCTCCGGGCTGCCAGGCGCGTACGTGAGGACGGGCTCGTTCTGAGGGCTCGGGGGCGTGGCGATGGCGTCGATCATGACGCGAGTCTAGCGACGGAGCCGAGGGCGCGCAGGCTCCAGCGCCGCTGCTCTCCGCCGCGGCGTGAGCCAGATGGCCGCGGAGGAGCGCGCTCGGCGCAATCGCGCGGTTCGTACGATTCTAACGATGTCAGGCTTCCGGCGTCGCTCGCCTTGGGCAGCGACCACGTCGCCGCTACTCTCGTCAGATGCGCGAGCTCATCACGCCGCCCGATGCGATCCTCGACCCGAGCACGGGAGCGGCGCGCGTCGGGTCGTACCGGGGCGATCTCCCGCGCGTCGACCCGGCGCTCCTCGCGCCGCGCAGGCTCGATCGGCTGCTCAAGCACAAGCGATGGGTCTACGTGGGGATCGCGTCCGACGAGGTCTTCGTCGCCGTCGCGGTCGTTCACCTCGGCTACCTGTCGATCGCGTTCAGCGTCGTCTTCGACAAGGCAGGCCGGCGGTTGCTCGTGGACCGCGCGGCGTTCGGGCCGCCCTTCGCGGCGAGCGTGGGCGACGCGACCGGCGAAGGCCGCTCCGCGCGCGTGTGGCTCCCCCGCGCGCGCGTCCGGATCGAGCGGCCGCGCACGGACGCGACGACCGCGGTGACCGCCGCGCTCCGCGGCGTCGAGCTCGAGGCGCGGCTCGACGGCCGCGCGGCCCCGCCGGCGCTCTCGGCGATCGCGCAGGCCTCGGATGGCTTCCTGATCACCACCGAGAAGCGCCTGCTCCTCGGCGTCGAGGGCGAGGCGTCGGTGCTCGGTCGCCGCATCTCGCTCGACGGAGCGATCGCCAGCTACGACTACACGGGCGGCCTCCTGCGGCGCCGTACGACCTGGCGCTGGGCCCTCGCGCTGGGGCGCGCGGAGAGCGGCGAGCGCGTCGGCCTGAACCTGGGCGAAGGCTTCGTCGGCGACGCCGAGTGCGCGATCTGGATCGACGGCGAGCTCATCCCGCTCGCCGAGGGCCGGTTCACCTTCGACGCGGCGCGGCCGCTCGATCCGTGGCGCGTCCGGACCGCGGACGGCGCCGTGGATCTACGCTTCGTCCCCGGCGCGGCGCACTCGAACCACACGAACGTCGGCCTGCTCGCGTCGGAGTTCATGCAGCCGATCGGCCTCTACTCGGGCACGATCCGCCTCCCGGACGGGCGGCTCCTTGAGCTCCGGGACGTCCTCGGCGTCACGGAGGACCAGGACATCACCTGGTAGGGGCCGACGGGTCGAGGCCGCGGCTCGCCTCGGTCAGCCGCCGCGGCGCTCGGCGATGAGCTTGTCCAGATCGTCCTCGGTGATGAGCTTCGTGCCGTACTTGCGCGCCTTCACCGCCTTGCTCGACGTGGACGCCACGTCGGCGATGACGAGGTAGTTGAGCTCCTTCGTGACGCTGTTCAGCACCCGGCCGCCGCTCGACTCGACGAGGTGGGTGAGCTCGCCGCGGGGACGCGCGCCCGCGCCGGTGAAGCAGAACGTCAGTCCGGCGAGCGGGCCTTCGGCCTCGGGCGCGACCGGGACGATGCCGGCGGCCAGCAGCCGCCCGATCTCGTCGCTGCGTGCGCGCAGCCCTCGAACGATGCTCGCGGCCTTGATCGCGCCGAGGCCCGGGATGCCGGCGAGCTCGTCCTCGCCGGCGGCGAGCAGCTTCTCGATCGTCGTGTACCCCGCCGACACGAGCAGCCGCGCGGTCTGGATCGCGAACCCCTCGATGCCGAGCGCCGCGAGGAACACCGGCAGCGCGAGCGGGAGGCGGCTCTTCAGCTGCTCCAGGCACTTCGTTGCGCTCTTCTCGCCGCGCCGATCGAGGTCGGCGATGCTCTTGACCGTGAGCTTGTAGAGGTCGAGCGGCTCTCGCACGAGGCCCGCGGCCACCACCTGCTCGATCAGCTTGTCGCCCCACTCCAGCGCGCCGATGGCGTCGATCCAGTTGTGGATGCGCCCCTCGATGAGGGCGCGGCACGCGGCGTTCCGGCAGAGGAGGTACTCTCCCTCGACGACGAGCGGCGCGCTGCAGACCGGACAGACCGATGGAGGGACGGCGACGGGGCCGCGCTTCTCGACGACCTCCTCGACGTACGGGATCACGTCGTTGCGGCGCGAGACCAGCACCTCGTCGCCCACGCCGATGCCGAGGCTCCGCACGTTGGCCGAGTTGTGCAGGGAAGCGCGCCGGACGTTGGCGCCGGCGAGCTCCACCGGCTCGACGATCGCCACCGGGGTGACGCGGCCGCTCGGCCCGGTGTCCCACTGGATCGCCACGACCGTCGTCACCTTGGCGGGCGACGCGAATTTGAAGGCGACCGCGCCGCGCGGCCGGCGGTTGACGTCGCCGAGCAGGCCCTGGACGTGGAGCGAGTCCACGTAGACGACGAGCCCGTCGATCTCGTAGTCGAGGCCCGCGCGGAGCTCGCTCGAGTAGCGCCGGTAGAGCTTCACGACGTCCTCGACGCTGCCGTGCGCGGTCTGCGGTGTCGCGAAGCCGAGCTCGCGCAGCCAGGCGAAGCGCGCCCGGCACGTCGGGATCTCGAGGTGATCGGCGACATCGTAGAAGAGCACCGTGCAGTGCTCCGCCCCCTGGCCGTCGAACCGCTTGGCCGCGCCCGCGGCCATGTTGCGCGGGCTGGTGACGCCGGGGAAGTGGCGCTTCATGTCCGAGAGGCGAAGGATGATCTCTCCGCGCACGGACAGCCGGCCCTTCTCCCGGATCCGCGAGGGGATCCCCTTCATCCGCGCGACGTTCGCGGTGATCCGCTCGCCCCACTCGCCGTCGCCGCGGGTGATGGCGTCGACGAGCTTGCCGCCCTTGTAGATGACCTCGATGGAGATGCCGTCGAGCTTCTCCGCCACGAAGAGGTCACCCGCGACGCTCGAGATGGATCCCGGTGCCGGCGGCGCGGCGCCCGTGCCGCCGTCGCCGTGCCCGTCCTTCACGAGGATCTCGTCGCACCGGGCGACCCAGCCCAGGAGCTCGTCCTCGGAGACGACCTTGTTGAGCGAGCCCATCGGGATCTCGTGCCGCGCCTTCTCCCACTCGGTGATCAGGGAGGCCGAGCCGACCCGGGCGAGCACCGGGTGCGCCGGATCGAGGGCGCGGAGCTCGTCCTCGAGGGCGTCGAACGCCGCGTCCGAGATCTCGGGGTGCCCCGCGTAGTAGCTCGCCCTGTATTTCTCGATGCGCTCGGCGAGCTCTTCGATCCTCGCCTTGTGCTTCGGATCCGTCGCGAGCCCGCCCTGCAGCGCGTTGCGCGCTCCGGCGTCGTCGTGGTGTGCCTGCGTCATCGCTTGCCTCGGCTCACTCGAGCTCCGTGTCGCCGGCGCGCCGGGCGGCGGCGAAGAGATCCCCCATGTCCATCGCGAGCTCGGACGGGAGCTCGTCTTCCCGGAACAGCCTGGCCTCGCGGATCTCGAGCGGGTTCTGCGGGGGGCGCGTCGGCGCGGCGATCCGGGCGGTGACGACGACCGTCACGGCGTGGAACCGGATGTCGCGATCGGGCCGCGAGTACACGCCCACGACCCGCCCGAGCTCGACCTCGGTGACGCCGGCCTCCTCGGCGAGCTCCCGCACGATGCTGTCGCGGAGCGTCTCCCCCCATTCCAGGGTGCCTCCCGGGAGCGCCCAGGTTCCGGTGTCGCTGCGGCGAACGAGCAGCCACCGGCCGTCGGCGGTCTGAGCGGCGGCGGCGATGCCGACGACAGGTCGCCGGAGCAGCGCGCGCGCGACCTCCTTGGCGAGGGCGAGCACGGAGCGCGGCAACAGCGACAGGGGAGCGATTTCCATGAGAATTTTTGTGACGTGCGGGGAAAGCATAGGAGCGATCGGGCGCCGCCGGGAGAGGGTTCCGTGCGGCCTTGGCGGATCCTGCGGACGTTCATGAGCCGTGCGGCTCAGGCTCGGTCGCGGGAGAGAGGCAGGCTACGCTCGTCCCCATCATGGCGATCGTGCGGAGGGCGATGCGCGCTCCTGTCGGGTTGTACGGCTGGGCTGTCCTCTGCGGCGTGATGGCCTGGGGTGCGGCGCTTGCGCTCGCGTCGCTCCCGAGCTGCACCGACGAGCGGCCCCCGTCGCCGCGCCCTCAGGCGGGCAGCTCCACCAGCGCGGGCGCCTCGGGGGGAGCGCCGCCCGATGCGGGCGATGAAAAGGGGCCGTCGAACGTCTGCGAATGCCTCGCGGCCTATGGCGGCGAAGCCGGGCGCTGCGGCGATTGCTTCAACGAGCATGCGTCCCGCGGTGGGCGCTGCGAGGCGGAACTCGCGGCGTGCGACGGGGAGCCTGAGTGCAGGCCGATCAGCCTGTGCCTCAAGGGGTGCGGCCGCAAGAAAGCCTGCCAGACGGCGTGTGTGTTCCCGGACGAAGCGGGCGCCGCCCACCGGATGTTCCAGCGGGTGCTCGCCTGTGTGTGCGCCGCGTGCAGCGCCAGGTGCACCTACTCCGGTGCGCCGCTCGAGTGCGCCGCGCCCGCCGAGGTGGACGGCAGCGGTGGAGCCGCCGGCGCCGGCGGGGCAGGTGGCGCTGGTGGCGGTGGGGCTGCTGGCGCTGGCGGGGCAGGTGCCGCTGGCGCTGGCGGAGCTGCTGGGGCAGGTGGCGGCGGGGCTGCTGGCGCCGGCGGGGCAGGTGGCGCTGCCGGAGCGCCCGGAGATCGAGGAATCTGACGAGCCCTGCGCTCCCGTCGGCGCGCGGTCCACGCCGGGTCCCCGTGCGGTAGGCTTGCCGCATGGAGAAACCGGTGATCTGGGCGGCCCTTCAGCTCTCCAGCCAGGAGAACGTGAGCGAGAACCTGGCGCGGGTCGAGGTGCTCGTCGTCGAGGCGGCGCGCCGTGGGGCGACGACGGTCGTGCTGCCCGAGAACTTCGCGTACATGGGCAACGAGGAGGGGAAGCGCAACATCGCGGAGGACCTCGACGCTGGCGGCGGTCCGATCGCGCGTCGTCTCGCCGACGCGGCGCGCTCCGCCCGGGTGACCATCGTGGCCGGCGGCTTCCCCGAGCGCGCGCACGATCCGGCGCGGCCGTACAACACCTGCGCGGTCTTCGGGGCCGACGGCCGGCTCACCGCGCGCTACAGGAAGATTCATCTCTTCGACGTCGAGATCGCCGACGGAACGAAGTACCGCGAGTCGGCGTCGACGACCGCCGGGGATCGCCCCGTCGTCACCGAGATCGACGGCGTGAAGCTCGGGCTGTCGATCTGCTACGACGTCCGGTTCCCGGAGCTCTACCGCGCGCTCTCGTCCGCTGGCGCAGAGGCGATCGCCGTCCCTGCGGCGTTCACCCTGCTCACCGGCAAGGACCACTGGCTGGTCCTGCTCCGCGCGCGGGCCATCGAGGCCCAGGCGTACGTCGTGGCCGCGGCACAGTGGGGCAAGCATCCTGGCGGGCGGGCGACGTTCGGGAAATCGTGCGTCATCGATCCGTGGGGTGAGGTGATCGCTCAGGCCTCGGAAGGGGAGGGGATCGCGATGGCGATGCTCGACCCGTCCTACCTCGATCGGGTCAGGGCGAACCTACCGTCGCTCACGCACCGGAGGCTCTGATCGTCGTGTCATGGGGGTAAGCACTTTGTCCTCGCACCGGGGGCGGCGGTGCCAGCGCTCCGCAGGATCGATCTCTGCCGTCAGCTCACTCGGCAGATGCGTCGCTCGGCTCCGTCTCTCCGGCCGAGGGCGGCGTGCTGCCGCGCTTGGACAGGAGGGCGCGGAGCTCTGCAGGCCTGCGGAAGCCGATGCGGCGGGCGACCTCTCCCTCGGTTAGCCCCTCATGCAGGAGCGCTCGCGCGCGCTCCGCACGCACCTCATCGTAATAGACGTGGGGCGATGACCCGAAGGCCGCACGGAAGAGCCGTGCGAAGTGAAACTCGGACAGATCGAGGTCCAGCGCGACCTCGTAAGAACGGATCCTCTGGCCTGCTTCCGCGGCGCTGCGGATGCGGTCGCGGCCGAGCAGGATCCGCTCCGAGGTACTGCGCGGCAGCGGGGTTGCCGAGCGCAGTGGTGGCGTGGATCGGGAGGCGCCGGTCGCCACAGCGCGCTCGCGCGGCAGCTGCGCGCCGTGGCTCGGCGCAGCGACGCCATGCGCGGGGAGCGACGCCGGCCGTGCGGCAGGCGCGCCGCTCGGAACCGACAGGGAACATGCGGCCGGCATGCTGTGGGACGAGGAGGGTGCGATCGGAGTCGAGATGGGAAGCGCAGTCGTCACGAGTACCTCTCCAGCGGTGAAAGGGCGGTGTCTCGCGGTCATCGCGGCCACCGGCGCGACGTATTGCAACCAGCAGGCCGCAAGCTGACGCAGCGCTCTCGGCTCACGCGATTCGGCATTCAGCAGCACAAAATCCCGCGATTGCCCGGCAGCCTGCTCGCGATGTCCGACGGGGTGTGGCCTGCCGTTCACGTGGCACAGGCGCCAGAGATCACCCGCGGTTGGCACATTGTGTCTTCGCGACGAGCACGCCATGGCGGTCGCCTGCATCGCGACATCCTCGCGGCGAGCTCATGGCGGTCAGGGGGATGAATGCTGGAGCGAGGCGCCGCATCCAACGAGGTCCGCGCGAGGCGCGGAGTCGCCGCGACCCCTCGAACGAGGGATCGGAGGGATCGATGTCAGACGTCGATCTCGGCGTTCGGCGCGCGCTCCATGATGAAGCGGAAGCGCGCCTGGGCGTCCTTGCCCATCAGCTCGTTCAGGATGCGATCGGTCTCGATCTCTCCCTCGATCACGATGCGCAGCGCGCGCCGGCGTCGGATGTCGAGCGTGGTCGCCTTGAGGTCCTCCGCGGGCATCTCGCCGAGCCCCTTGAACCGCGAGATATCCGCCTTGGCCGTCTTGGGGAGCTTCGCGAGGACCCGGTCGCGCTCCGCGTCGTCGAGCGCCCAGTGCGTCTCCTTGCCGACGTCGATCCTGTAGAGGGGCGGCTGCGCGAGGAACACGTGCCCGCCGCGGAGCAGGCCGGGCAGGTGCCGGTAGAAGAACGTCAGCAGCAGCGTCGCGATGTGCTGGCCGTCGCTGTCGGCGTCCATGAGTAGAAAAATCCTTCCGTAACGCAACTTGGAGGCATCGAAGTCCTTTCCAAAGCCGCAGCCCAGCGCGCTCACGATGTCCTGGAGCTCCTTGTTGCCGAGCACCTTCGAGGTCGAGGCCTGCTCCGCGTTGAGCACCTTGCCGCGGAGCGGGAGGATCGCCTGGGTCCGGCGGTCCCGGCCCTGCTTGGCCGAGCCACCTGCGCTGTCGCCCTCGACGATGAAGAGCTCGCTCTCGCTCGGATCGGTCGAGGCGCAATCGGCGAGCTTCCCCGGCAGGTTCAGCCGGTGCGACACCGGCGTCTTGCGCAGGACCTGCTGGGTCGCCTCGCGCCGCGCCTCCCTGGCGCGCGCCGCCAGGATCGCGCGGGCCACGATCGACTCGCCGGCCGTGCCGTTGTGGAGCATCCACTGCTCGAGCGCCGGCCGGACCATGCCCTCGACCGCCGGCCCGGCCTCGGCGTTGTTGAGTCGATCCTTCGTCTGCCCCTGGAACTGCGGATCCTGGATGTAGATGGACAGGACACCCACGATCCCCTCGCGGATGTCGTCGGCCGTCAGCGTGACCCCCTTCGGCTGGACCTTCTTCGCGTCCATGAACGCGCGGACCGCCTTCACGATCGCGCCGCTGAAGCCGGACTCGTGCGCGCCGCCCGCGTGCGTCGGGATGCCGTTGACGTACGACTTCACGTACTCGTCGGTCGACTCCGTCCACTGGAGCGCGGCCTCCAGGCGGATCTCGCCCTCGCGCGCGACGTAGAAGATGGACGGGTGCGTCACCGGCTTGCCGCGCTGGGCGACCAGCTTCGGCAAGAAGTCCGCGATGCCGTTCGGGTGGAGGAGCTCGATCGACTCTCCGGACGAGAGATCGCGGAACGCGATCTCGAGCCCTCCGTGGAGGTACGCCTTGGCCTCCAGGCGCTCGCGGATGGTCTCGGGATCGAAGCGCCGGCCCTGCCCGAAGATCTCCGGATCGGGCCTGAAATGGATGGTCGTGCCGTGCTTGCGGGTGGGCGCGCCCTTCTTGAGCTTGCTGGTCGGCGCGCCGCGCGAGAACGTCTGCTGGTGCTCGGACCCGTCGCGCAGCACCCGGACCTCGACGAGCTCGGAGAGCGCGTTGACGACGCTCGATCCGACGCCGTGGAGCCCGCCTGAGACCTTGTAGTTGTCGCTCGCGAACTTCCCGCCTGCGTGCAGCGTGCAGAAGATGAGCTCGAGCGCGGGGCGCTTGTACCTGGGATGGACGTCCACCGGGATGCCGCGCCCGTCGTCGGTCACCGTGGCGCCCTGGAGATCGGCGTCGAGCGTCACCTCGATCCGCTTCGCGTGCCCGTTGATGGCCTCGTCGACGGCGTTGTCGACGATCTCCCAGAGCAGGTGGTGGTAGCCCCTCGCGTCGGTGCCGCCGATGTACATGGCGGGGCGCTTGCGGACGGGCTCGAGCCCCTCGAGCACCTCGATGTCGGCGGCCGTGTAACGTGCGCCGGAAGCGGCGCGGACCGGGGAATTCGTGGCGGCCATGTTCAGCTCACCTCCAGCGTCGGTACGACGACGGCCGGCGGCACCACGCGGGCGAAGCGGTCGCGTCGCGCGACCGGCTCGCCCTGGGTGCCGCGCTGGCCGGCGATTTTGCTCGCGGCGATCTCGAGCGTCTTGCCCTTCTCCGTCTCGACCGTGATCACGTCGCTCGGCCCGAGGGCGAGCGCGGCGCCGACCAGGCGCTCACCTTCGGCGACCCGCATGACGACGGAGCCCTTGCCCGGGCCGGAGAGCAGGGCGAGCTCCTCCACGGCCACGCTGAGCGCCCAGGCGTCGCTCGAGGCGCAGAGCACCCGGTCGGCGCCGTCCACCGCGTGGACGAAGAGCACCTCGTCGCCCTCGTTCAGCTTGGCGAAGCGGCGCCCGGAGCGCGTCGATGGGTCGCGGTGCGGCCGCAGCGAGAACCGGAAGCCGAGGCCTCCTCGGGTGATCGCCAGCGCGAAGGGCGGCTCCGGCTCGGCGGAGTCCGGGGTCTGCGCCGGGACGTCGAGCGCCCTCGGATCGAAGGACATCAGCGCGATCAGCCGCTCGCCGTCGGCCAGCTTGAACAGCTTCTGCACGGGATCGCCGTAGCCGGTCGACTGCGGCACGTCGTGGATGCGGCACACGTAGCACGCGCCGAGGTTCGAGAAGAACGCGACCGTCGACCGCGTCGAGCCGGCGACGGCCGCGAGGACGCTGTCTCCCTCGCGGATGCGCGTCGAGGCCAGATCCTTCACCTCGCGGACCCGCTTCACCCAGCCCTGCGCCGAGAGGATCACGTTCGCGTCCTCGGCCACGATGAAGTCCTCCGCCTGGTACTCGGGCTCGTCGATCGAGCCGACCACCTTCGTGCGGCGCTTCTCGCCGTAGGATCCCTTGATCTCGACGAGCTCGTCGCGGACGATCCCCCAGCGCTTCGCGTCGCTCCGGAGCAGCCCTTCGATCCGCTTGGCCTCGGCGCGCTTCTCGCCGAGATCCTTCTGCACGAGCAGGATCTCGAGCCGCGCCAGCCTGTAGAGCTTGAGCTCGAGGATCGCGTCCGTCTGCTCCTCGTTGAGGGTGAAGCGCTTCATCAGCTTCTCGGCCGCGTCGGCCTTGCCCTCGCTCTTGCGGATGATCCGGATCACCTCGTCGAGCGCGTCGAAGATCTTCTCGAACCCCTCGAGGATCGTGATCCGCCGCCTCAGCTCGCCGAGCTCGAACTCGAGCCGCCGCGTCACCGTCGCGTAGCGGAAGTCGAGGAACTTCGTCAGGATCTCGTGCAGGCCGAGCCGCCGCGGCGCGGCGATCTCCGCGTTGTCGGTGGGCACGAGGCAGGTGAGGTTCACCTGCACGTTGATCGCGAGCGGCGTCTGTTTGTAGAGGTACGCCATCACGAGCTGCGCGTCGGCGCCGCGCTTGAGCTCCATCACGATGCGCACCTCGCCGGTCGACTCGTCGCGCACGTCCACGAGCGTCGGCAGCTTCTTGGAGAGGATCACCTCGGCGATCTTCTCGACGATCGCCTTCCGCTCGATGCCGTACGGGATCGAGGTGATCACGATCTGCGGAGCGGCGCCGCGCTTGCCGTCGCCCTCTTCCAGCTGCCACTCGCCGCGGAGCTTCAGCGAGCCCTGGCCCGCCGTGTAGACGGCCTCGAGCTCCTTCTTCGTCGCGTGCAGCTGACCTCCGGTCGGGAAGTCCGGCCCCTTCACGTACGACAGCAGCCGGTGCGTGGTGAGCTCGCGGTTCTCGATCAGCGCGACGCACGCGTCGATCACCTCGCCCAGGTTGTGCGGCGGGATGCTCGTCGCCATCCCGACCGCGATCCCCTGCGAGCCGTTCACGAGGAGGTTGGGGAAGCGCGACGGAAGGACGATCGGCTCGAAGCGGGTCCCGTCGTAGTTGGGACGAAAGTCCACGGTGCGCTGGCCGAGCTCGCTGAGCAGCTCCAGAGCCAGGGGCCGGAGCTTCGCCTCGGTGTAACGCATCGCGGCGGGCGCATCGCCGTCCACGGAGCCGAAGTTCCCGTGGCCGGCGATGAGCGGCGCCCGCATCACGAAGTCCTGCGCGAGCCGGACCATCGCGTCGTAAATCGCGACGTCGCCGTGCGGGTGGTACTTGCCCATCACGTCACCGACGACCGCCGCGCTCTTCCGGTACTTCGCGTCCGGCCCGAGGTGCAGGTCGTGCAGCATCGCGTAGAGGATGCGGCGCTGCACCGGCTTCAACCCGTCGCGGACGTCGGGCAGCGCGCGCGACGTGATGACGCTGAGCGCGTAGTTCAGGTACCGGCGCTGCGCCTCGTCGGCGAGCGAGGTGTCGGGCGCCGGGGGCGGCGGCGGCTCGCTGTCACCGGGCCGGCCGCCACGGCGGCCCTTGCGGGACGCGTCACCGTCGGACGGAAGGGAGGGGGTTCGAGACACGCGATGCTCCAGAGAGTGCGCGGGCACCGGACGAACAGGTGCTCCGATGTTCAGGTGAACGCTGGCGAGCCTCGGCAATTACCCAGGGGCTCGCGCTCGGTCAAGGCTGCCTCGCCGGAATTTCTGGCAGCGAGTGCTCGCCTGCGCTCGTGCGGCCCCTGGCATAGCGTCAGATGGCCGCGAGATCGACCCGGACGCGGGCAGCGCAGCGCGACCTGACGGCGACGCCTTGATTTCGGCGTCCGCCCTTGAGACTCACGGCGCGCTGGGCTACGGGGTGGCGCCTTGTACGCGACAGGCACCCGTCCCATGCTTCGCCTTCTCGGCCGCTGGCTGCGGCTCGTCTGGCTCGGCCTCTTCCTGGTGTTCGTTGCAGTAGCGGCGATACGGCCCCGGCTCGCGGCAGCTCAGGTGCCCGGAGGTGCTCCGGGCGCGCAGCCGCCCCGGGGCGGCGCCGCGCCGCCTGCCGCCCCGGCCAGCGCTGCGCAGCCGCCCGCGCCGGCCGACGCGACCGTGGGAGCCCAGCCCGGCGCCGGTACACCTGCGCAGGTCGCCGCCGACGCCGTCGAGCCGACGCTCCACCTGGCGCCCACGGAGGCCGAGCTCGCTCGGGGGCAGCCGGTCGTTCAGGTCACCATCGCCGGCAACCGGCGGGTCTCGACCGAGGACGTGCTCGTCTACCTCGGGCAGACGCGGGTCGGCAGGCCGTTCACCCCCGAGGGGCTGGCGCGCGACGTGCGCGAGCTCTGGGACTCCGGCCTGTTCGACGACGTCGAGGTCGACCTCACGCGCCGCGACGACGGCGTGAGCCTGAGGGTGCTGGTCCGCGAGCGCCCGAGCATCAAGGCCATCGAGTTCTCCGGCAACAAGGAGATCGACAGCGAGGACCTCACCGAGGCGCTCTCCGTCGAGATCAAGACCGGCACGATCCTGAGCTACGCGGCGATCCGGCGCGGCGTGCAGAAGCTCCGCGACAAGTACGCCGAGGAGGGCTTCTTCCTCGCCGAGGTCAGCTACGAGGTCAAGCCGGAGCGGGAGAACCAGGTCACCGTCAAGTTCACGATCAAGGAGCACTCGCCGGTCACCGTCCGGCGCATCACGTTCATCGGGAACCAGAACATCTCGGACGAGGAGCTCCGGGAGGTCATGATCACGGGGCAGGGGGGCTTCTTCGCCTTCGGCACCGGCGGTCCGTTCCGCCAGGACGCGTTCGAGCGCGACGTCCTCGTGATCAACGCGCTCTACTACGATCGTGGCTTCCTCGCGGCGCAGGTCGCGACGCCCAGGGTGATGCTCACGCCCGACCGCACGGGCATCGAGGTCACGATCACGATCAACGAGGGGCCGCGCTTCCGCATCCGCTCGCTCCGCGTCTACGAGCGCGACGCCGACGGCCGCGAGATCGAGCCGCTCGGCGGGCGCCGCGCGCTGCGCGAGATGGTGCGGGCCAAGCCGGGCGACTGGTTCAACCGCGCCGAGCTGGCCAAGGATCTCGGTGCGATCCAGACGCTCTACCGGGACGCCGGCTACGCCAACGTCGAGGCGTCGCCGGACACCCAGCTCGACCCGGACAGGCGCGAGGTCGACATCACCGTCGGCATCCGCAGAAACCAGCTCGTCTACTTCGGGCGCATCGAGATCCGCGGCAACACGAAGACGCGGGACAAGGTGATCCGCCGCGAGATGGAGGTGGAGGAGCGGCGGCTGTTCAGCGAGACGAAGCTGGAGCGATCGAAGCAGCGGATCACGGCGCTCGGTTACTTCGAGCGGGTCGACATCTCCACCGAGCAGGGCGACGACCCCCAGCACATCAACGTCAACGTCGACATCGGCGAGAAGCCGACGGGCACCTTCCAGATCGGCGCGGGCTTCTCGAGCGTCGAGAACTTCATCGCGACGGCGCAGGTCCAGCAGGCGAACCTGCTCGGGAGCGGCCAGTCGCTGTCGCTCCAGGCGCAGATCTCGGGATCGCGGCGCCTCATCGACGTCCGCTTCTTCGAGCCGTACCTGTTCGACAGCCCGTTCTCGGCGGCGGTGAGCGTCTACAACCAGCTGCGGACCTACACGGAGTTCTCGCAGACCTCCACCGGCGGCTCGCTCACGCTCGGCTACCCGCTCATCGAGCCGGAGCTGCGCGCGCAGCTGACCTACACGCTGGAGAACGACGAGATCTCGTCGGCCACGAACACCGGCCTCGGCACGGCAGAGGAGCGAGCCTCGTTCCAGCGGCTCCCGCTCTACAACCTCTTCAACGCCGGGCTCACGTCGAGCATCCGCCCTGCGCTCACCTTCGACACGCGCAACAACCAGCTCTTCCCGACCTCGGGCATTTACCTGCAGGGCTCGGTGGAGCTCGCCCACAGCGCGTTCGGCAGCGAGAACGAGTTCCTGCGGTACCGCGCCACAGGGAGGTTCTACTACCCGATCACGGACAGCCTGGTCCTCAAGCTGAACACCGAGGCCGGCATGGTGACGAGCCCCAACCCGCAGGGCGTGCCGATCTTCGCCCGCTTCTTCCTGGGCGGCATCCTCGACGTGCGCGGCTTCGAGATCCGGGACATCGGCCCGCGCCTCCCGCTCCGCGAGTCGCTCGATCCGAACTCGCTGCCCATCGCGAACGGCGCGAACATCGGCGGCAACCTGATGTACTACCAGAACCTCGAGCTGGAGTTCCCGCTCCTCGAGGCCGTGCAGATCAAGGGCGTCGTCTTCACGGATCTGGGCAACGCCTGGAATCTCGAGAAGCTGTACTGCAACGCCGCCCCCGCATCGCCGCACGACGTCACGAACCCGTGCTTCTCGGCCGAGCGGCTCCTCGACGTCCGCACCTCGTGGGGATTCGGGCTCCGGTGGTTCTCCCCGCTCGGACCGCTGCGCTTCGAGTGGGGCTTCCCGTTCAAGCGGCTGCCCTACGAAGAGACGTACAAGTTCGAGTTCAACATCGGCAACTTCTTCTGAGCCCCTGGCCAGCGGGCGCAGCAGGGACGTGCGCGTTCCCCGGGGGGGCGACGGGGGGGCTGGTCGCGGCCGGGCGGGCCCTGCCCCAGAGCGTCCTGGATGGCGCGCAGCGGGCGTCGCGGCCGCTGGAGGGGGGGTCGGCGCCGGGCGGATCGCCGTGAAGTCCGGGGGCGGCGGTTGCTCGTCGGGGGCGCCGCTGTTAGGTGGAGATCCATGCGCCCGGAGCACAGCTCGATGGGGTTCCCCAAGCCAGGCAAGGCCCTGCTGGGGATGATGATCGCGATCGGCTGTATCTGGGTGATGTTCACCCTGGGCCTGAACTGGGGGGGCGCCGGCGAAGGCGTGCTCGAGCCGTTCCTCGGCATCAGCGAGAAGGTGCTCCACGGCCAGGTGTGGCGGCTGCTCACCGCGCCGCTCGTCCACAACCCGAGCGATCCCTGGCACTTCGTCACGACGCTGCTCGGCCTGTATTTCCTCGGTGCCTCGCTCGAAGAGCGCTGGGGCGCCAGACGCACGCTGGCGTTCCTGTTCGGCTCCGCCGCCTTCGCGTTCGCGCTCCAGGTGGCGGTGGGCGCGCTCCTCCCGAAGATGGCGCGGCCGGTCTTCTACGGCGGGCTCGGGATGATCGAGGCGGTCGCCGTCGCGTGGGCGCTCGCGCACCGACATGCCACGGTCCGCCTCTTCTTCGTCCTCCCCGTGACGGGCACCATGCTGCTCGTCTTCATCTTCGGGATCTCGGTGCTCAATGTCATCGCCATGCGCGCGCCCCCCGAGGGGCTGATCACGCCGTTCGGGGGCATGCTCGCGGGGTATCTCTTCGGCGACTTCTCCCCGCTGCGCCGCTTCTATCTGCGGATCCGCTTCCGTCAGCTGCAGGCGCAGTCCGCCGCGCTCCGCCGCGTCCCCGCGGCGCGCGGCCGCTCCGGCGGCGTCCCGCTGAGGGTCATCCCCGGCGGCCAGAAGGACCCCCCGAAGGACAAGCGCTATCTCAACTGAAGGGGTCGCGCGGCGCCCCGCCCCGGCCGCGCTCCCAGGCGTTCAGGGCGTGGCGCACCGGCGGAGCTCTTCGAGCGTCTTCGCGCGGGTAAGGCAGCCGAGCTCGCCGGGGTCCACCTTGCTGCCGGCGAGCTCCCGCTTGCAGTCGGATGTCCACTCCGACGAGAGCCTCTCGCCCTCGCTGTCGATCACCACGGAGGCTTTCCCCGGGCCCCCTTTGGCGGTGGACCCCACCCGCTTTGCCTCCGCTGCCCACGCGGTGCGCATGCCCTCGCCGATCGTGCGGCAGTCTTCTTCGGAGATCGTCTTGGTGCAGCCGCCGAGGACCGCGCTCGCGAGCACGAGGAGGGCCACGGCGGCGCGCCGCTCGCCGAGCGAACGGCTGCCCGCGCGAGCGCGTGCTCGGCCAGCGAGAGGCCAGCAGCGCGGCCCGCGCGGCAGAGCTGCCTTCGTTTGGCGAGCAGGCCAGCCCACGGACTAGCTGTCGATGAAGCTCTTGAGCTGCTTCGAGCGGCTGGGGTGCCGGAGCTTGCGGAGCGCCTTCGCCTCGATCTGCCGGATGCGCTCGCGCGTGACCTCGAAGTCCTGACCGACCTCTTCGAGCGTATGGTCGCTCTTCTCGCCGATGCCGAAGCGCATCCGGAGCACCTTCTCCTCGCGCGGCGTCAGCGTCTTCAGGACCTTACGGGTCTGCTCCGCGAGGTTCATGTTGATCACGGCCTCCGCGGGCGAGATCACGCTCTTGTCCTCGATGAAGTCGCCAAGGTGCGAGTCCTCTTCCTCGCCGATGGGGGTCTCGAGCGAGATCGGCTCCTTCGCGATCTTCAGGACCTTGCGCACCTTGTCGAGCGGGAGCTCCATCTTCTCGGCGATCTCCTCGGGGGTCGGCTCGCGGCCGTACTCCTGCACGAGGTAGCGCGAGGTGCGGATCAGCTTGTTGATCGTCTCGATCATGTGGACCGGGATGCGGATCGTCCGCGCCTGGTCCGCGATCGCGCGGGTGATCGCCTGCCGGATCCACCACGTCGCGTACGTCGAGAACTTGTAGCCGCGCTTGTACTCGAACTTGTCGACGGCCTTCATGAGGCCGATGTTCCCTTCCTGGATGAGGTCCAGGAACTGGAGGCCGCGGTTCGTGTACTTCTTCGCGATGGAGACCACGAGGCGGAGGTTCGCCTCGACGAGCTCCGCCTTGGCGCGCTCCGCCATCCGCTCCCCCTCGCGGATGTTCTCGTAGGTATCGCGGATCGCAGCGACGTCGATGTTGAGCTCTTCCTCGACCTTCTTCAGGCCCTTCTGGGCATTCTTGATGGTCGATTCGAAGTCGTTGAGCTCCTCGCGCTGGACGTTGAGCTTCTTGGCGAGCCGCCCCTCGAGGGCGCGGTTGCCCTTCACCTTGATGAGCTCGCGCTTGAGCTCGCCCTTCGAGAGCCCCGTGCGCCGCTCCAGCTCCGTCGCGCCCGCCTCGGCCTTCTCGACCTTCGAGATGAGGCTCTTCAGCTTCTGGACGATCTTGTCGATCGTCCGCTTGTTGAGGCGCATCTCCTCGAGCGTCGTCACGAGCTCGGCTGTCGCCTGCGTCACCTCGACGTCGATCTGCTTGCGGCGGACCTCCGTCTTCACCTCTTTGCGCTCCTCCAGGAGCTCCGCCTTCTTCTTGTCGACGCGCTTCACCTTGTCGATGAGGCGGATGATGCGCCGGTCGGCCTCCTCCTCGTCGAACTCCTGGTCGTCGTTCTCGGCGTCCTTGATGAGCTCCTTCACCCGGATCTTGTGCTTCCGGAGCTTCTCTCCGAGATCGATGATCTCGCGGACGGCGATGGGGGAGTCGAGGATGGCGGCGTTGACCTTCTGCTCGCCGATCTCGATCCGCTTCGCGATCTCGACCTCGCCCTCGCGGGTGAGCAGCGAGACGCTGCCCATCTTCCGGAGGTACATCCGGACGGGGTCGTTCGACTTCGAGTAGTAGTCGACGTCCTCTTCCTCGCGGTCGGGCGTGACGACGAGCTTCTTCTCGCCCGCCTCCTCGTCCGCGATGCGCTTCGGCGCGATCTTCACCTGGGTCGCGCCGTCGACGATCTCGATGTCCTCGTCGCCGAGGGCGCCCACAACGTCGTCGAGCTGATCGGGCGCGACGTCCGCGGGGAGCGCGTCGTTCACCTCGTCATAGGTGAGAAAGCCTTTGCTCTTGCCGGTTTCGACGAGCTTTTCGAGCGTCTTCCGGTCCTTCTCCGACCGCTCGGCCCGGATGCCCGCGTCTCCTTTGTTGCTTGGGCGCGCCCCCCCCTCGGCGTGCCCGCGTGTCGATGCGTGCCGCGCGCCGTTCAGCGCGCCGCCCCCCGCAGCCCTCGCGACCCCGCCTGCCCGACCGGAAGATTGCTTGGCCTTGCTCGCCATTACCTCATGCTCCACTTACGGCGATCAGCTCGCCGCGACCGACAAGACACCAAATGACTCCGATAAACTCTAGGGATCACGCACGTCGAGTCACCACGGCGAGGCGACCCGGAACGCATCAAGGAAGACCGAGACCCCCCGCTCTTCGCTGGAATAGCTCACGCAGCAAAGCGTTTTCAGCATCAGCGTCGACCGCGCTCTTCTGGAGCTGGCTCACGACGGCTGCTTTTTGTCGCGCCAGGGCTTGTCTGCTCAACTTTTGTGAATTCTCCAAGAGCGTCGCCTTGGCCGTTGAGGCCGCTTCGAAGACAGGCGAGACCAGCCGTCCAGCCGCGAATGAATGGATCGGAGCCGGGACTTGCGCAAGAAATTCGCTGGCGGCAAGACCCATTTCAAAAGTGAAATTTTGACGCGCTGCAACAATTGCCAGGGCGACGTCGCCTTCAAGGCACTCCAGCGCCGTCTGGAGATCGTCGTCGGCCAGAAGCTCGGGGAAATCGAGGATCGCGCCCAGGATCTCCAAGCTTACCTCCTGGATTTGCGCGCGCGAGCGAGCGCGCTCCCACGTCTCGGTCGTCTGTCCGGAGGGGATCACCTCGCGGGTAGGCTGGCTCCGCGGGCGGGAGAGGGACTCCTCGACGACGCGCTCCAGCTGCCGGAGGTCGTCCGGTGAGCGGCCGCCGATCACGAGCTTCGAGGAGAGGCGATCGGCGTAGAGCTTCGCCATCATCCTGAGGTTCGGGTCGTCTTCTTCAGAGAGCAGCGCGGTCACGGCGCGCACGCGGGCGAGCTGCTCGGGCAGCGACGAGCCTCCGAAGCTGTCGCCGTCGAGCGCCTCGTCGATCAGGTGCTCGAGCAGGCCGCGCGCCGCCTTGACGATGCGCGCGATCGCCTCCGGGCCGTGCTTGCGCGCGAGGTCGTCCGGATCGACGCCGGAAGGCAGCACGGCGACGCGCGCGCTGAGCCCCGCCTCACGGCACGGGGCGCGCGCCGCGCGCGTGGCCTTCTTGCCGGCCGCGTCGCCGTCGAACAGCAGGATGACCGCGGGCGCGAAGCGCTTGATGAGCTTCGCCTGCCCGGGCGTGAAGGCGGTCCCGAGCGGGGCGATCGCCTGGCCGATGCCGCGCGCGTGGAGCGCGACGACGTCGAAGTTGCCTTCCACGAGGATCGCCTCGCCGCGCTGGCGGATCGCCTGGCGCGCCTGGTGCAGCCCGAAGAGGTGCTCGCCCTTCGTGTAGATCGGCGACTCGGGGCTGTTGATGTACTTCGCCGGCGCGCCGTCGGCCTGCGGCGCAGGGCCGGTGAGGCCGAGCGACGAGAGCTCGGAAGGGCTGGGATCGGGCAACGCGCGTCCGCTGAACGCGATCACCCGGCCCATCACGTCGGTGACGGCGAACATGAGCCGGTGCCGGAAGCGGTCGTAGTGTCCGCTCCCCGACGAGCGCGGCACGAGGAGCCCGACGCGCTCCGCGAGGACCGGGGAGACGCCTTGCTGTCGCAGGTACGTGGAGAGCCCGTCCCAGCCGAACGGGGCGTAGCCGATCCGGAACGCCTGGAGGGCGTCGGCGATCGGGTCGGCGGCTCCATCGCCGTCGCGGAGGGGCAGGCCGCGCCGCTCGAGCTCCTCGTGAGCGTGGCGCGCGAGCGGGTGAGGAGCGCTGCCCGGCCCCCCGCGGAGGCTGTGCTCGAAGAACGTCGCGGCGAGGTGGTTGACGGCGTAGAGGTCGTCCTTCGACCTGCGCGCCGCCTGCGCCTCGCGCCGCTCGGCCTCGGTCAGCGACTCCGCCACCTCGATGCCGGCGCGCTCGGCGAGCGCGCGGACCGCCTCCGCGAACGTCCGGCCCTCGAGCTTCATCACGAAGTCGATGGCGCTGCCGGTCTCCTTGCAGCCGAAGCAGTGGTAGAACCCGCGGTTCGGGCTCACGTGGAAGCTGGGCGTCTTCTCCTTGTGAAAGGGGCAGAGCCCGGTGAAGGAGTGCCCTCGGCGGGCGAGGCGCACGCTTTCGCCGATGAGCGCTACGAGATCCGTGCGCTCTTTCACGAGCGCGATCGTCTCCGGAGAGATCATGGGCTGCCTTGGGGGCTCCGTGCGTGCGGGGCCCGCAGATCATCACGGGTGGACTCAGATGGCGTGGCGGCGTCCGCGCCAGCGCCTCGGCGGTACGGGCGGCTCGCGAAGCGGGAGACCCCCCAGTCCCTCGCGGCCTGTGTGGAGACAAGTGTCCTGTGTGGCGGCCGCACGTGCAAGGCGGTAGCCGCCAGAGACGTCACTTCGGATCGGGGAACGGAGAGCCGGGCTTCTTGTGGTCCGTCAGGCTCTCGTCGGGCTGGGAAGCCTCGACCATCTCGTCGACCGGCGGCGCCTCGGCGTGCTCGGCCAGGAAGCGTGTGTCTTCGCGGACCATCGGAGGGGGCGGATCGCCGATGAGCTCGAGCTCGGTGGCGAGCCACTGCTCCTCTTCGATGAGCGCCCGGCGGCGCGGATCAGTCAGGTCGCCTTGCCAGTGGTCGAGCTCGGTGTCGACCTCCTTAAGCCGGCGGCGTACCCTCACGACGTCGACGTCGTCCTTCACCGCGAAGCGCTCGGTGAGGAGCAGCGCGGTGTCGCCGGCGACCTCGACGAAGCCGTGATGGACGGCCAGGCGGTGCTCCTGACCGTTCTGGTGGTAGGTCACGAGGCCGGTCCGGAGCGCGGCGAGCAGCGGGAGGTGACCCGGGAGCACACCGAACTCCCCGGCGACGCTCGGCGCGGTCACGTCCGTGACCTGCTCGCGCAGCGCGACGCCGGTCGGCGTCACGATCTCGAGGAGGATTGTGTCGGCCATGGCTGCGTCAGGACGCCCTCTGCGACGCCTTGGCCTTCACGTCCTCGATGCCGCCCACCAGGTAGAAGTCCTGCTCCGCGACATGGTCGAGCTTGCCGTCGAGGATCTCCTCGAAGCCCGCGATCGTGTCCTTGAGCGGCACGAGCTTGCCCTCGAGCCCGGTGAACTGGGCGGCCACGAAGAACGGCTGCGACAGGAACTTCTGGATCTTGCGGGCGCGCGCCACGACGAGCTTGTCGTCCTCGCTGAGCTCGTCCATGCCGAGGATGGCGATGATGTCCTGGAGGTCCTTGTAGCGCTGCAGCGTCTGCTGGACGCGCCGCGCGACGGAGTAGTGCTTCTCACCGACGATCTGGGGATCGAGCATCGTCGAGTTCGAGTCGAGCGGATCGACGGCCGGGTAGATGCCGAGCTCCGAGATCGCGCGCGACAGCACGGTGGTCGCATCGAGGTGGGCGAAGGCCGTGGCGGGCGCGGGGTCGGTCAGGTCGTCCGCGGGGACGTAGATCGCCTGGACGCTGGTGACGGAGCCCTTGGTCGTCGAGGTGATGCGCTCCTGGAACGCGCCCATCTCCGTCGAGAGGGTCGGCTGGTAACCGACGGCGCTCGGGATGCGTCCGAGGAGCGCGCTCACCTCGGAGCCGGCCTGGGTGAACCGGAAGATGTTGTCCACGAACAGGAGGACGTCCTGCCCCTCCTCGTCGCGGAAGTGCTCGGCCACGGCGAGCGCCGAGAGCGCGACGCGGGAGCGAGCGCCCGGGGGCTCGTTCATCTGGCCGTAGATCAGCGCGGCCTTCGAGATGACGGGGCTGCCGTCCGCGAGCTTCGACTCGCTCATCTCGAGGAAGAGGTCGTTGCCCTCGCGCGTCCGCTCGCCGACGCCGGCGAAGACGGACACGCCGCCGTGCGCCTTCGCGACGTTGTTGATGAGCTCCAGGATGAGCACCGTCTTGCCGACGCCGGCGCCGCCGAAGAGGCCGATCTTGCCGCCCTTGCGGTAGGGGGCGATCAGGTCGATGACCTTGATGCCCGTCTCGAAGACCTCGACCTTGGTCGACTGCTCGATGAACGGGGGCGGCTCCCGGTGGATCGGCGCCACCTTCTTGGCGTGCACGGGCCCGGCTTCATCGATCGGCACACCGACGACGTTCAGGATCCGGCCGAGGCACTCGTTGCCGACCGGCACCATGATGGGCTTGCCCGTGTCGCGGACTTCCATCCCGCGCACGAGGCCGTCGGTGGAGTCCATCGCGATCGTGCGCACCGACGACTCGCCGAGGTGCTGGGCGACCTCGAGCACGAGGTTGTCCGGCTCAGCCGAGATGCTCGGGTTGCTCAGCTTGAGCGCGTTCAGAATCTTGGGCAGCTGGCCAGCCGGGAAATCGACATCGACGACCGGTCCGATGACCTGGGTGATCTTTCCAACAACCATGGAGCGGGAGTCCTCCTCGTACGTGCTTTGACGAGTCGCGGGGCCCACTAGCACGGACCTGCGCGTCCGACTAGTGCCGTGTGCCAGAAATTCTGCGGGATTTTTGACGGCCACGTCGCTGCGGACGCGCGGTCGTGGGCGAGTTTTCCGGGGGCTGGGCTCCGCGCGGGACGTCCGGGGGCGACGTCCAATCTCGCATCACTCGCCGGCTCCGGCGACGGGGCGCCGGCGCTCAGCGTCCCCTGGCGGCGGCGATCCGCGCAAACGCCTCCACGCTGAGCGTCTCGCCGCGAGCGTCGAGCGAGATGCCGGCGTCCTTCGCGTGCCGCTCGAGCTCCTGGGAGGACCAGCCATAGAGGTTCTTCCAGGCGTTCCGGAGCGTCTTGCGGCGCGCCGAGAACGCGGCGCGCACGGCGGCGCGGAAGGCGTCCGTCTCCTCGGCGCGCCGCGGGCGCCACGGCGTCAGCACGACGACCGCCGAGTCGACCTCGGGCCTCGGGTAGAACGCGCCGGCGCGCGCGATCAGGAGGCGGCGCACGTCGAACGCGGCCTGCACGAAGACCGAGAGCGCGCCGTAGTCGGCGCTGCCCGGGGCGGCGACCAGGCGATCCGCGACCTCGAGCTGCACCATGAACACCGCGCGATCGATCTGATGCGCGACGGTGGTCGCCTGTTCGAGGAGCCGGCCCGTGATGTGGTACGGGAGGTTGCCCGCCACCGCGTGCGGCCGCGCGTGGCCGGAGAGCGCGCCGACCCAGTCGACCTGCGCTGCGTCGGCCTCGAGCAGCGTCAAGCGGCCTTCCTCGATCGGCCCAGCGAGCTGCTCGCGCAAGATCGGGACGAGGTCGCGATCGCGCTCGATGGCGACGACGTGCGTGGCGCGATCGAGGAGCGGCCGCGTGAGCGCGCCGAGCCCTGCTCCGATCTCGATCACCGCGCCGCCCTCCGTCGTCGTGGCCGCCTCGGCGATCCGGCGCGCCGCATCGACGTCGACGAGGAAGTTCTGCCCGAACCCCTTCTTCGGGGAGAGACCGCGTGTGCGCAAGAGCTCTGCGATGGCCATCGCCCGTCCTCAGATCTGCGGTGGGTGCGCCCCGTCGTGGGCTACGTCTGCGGCTCTGCTCGGCGCGGCCGCCGCGCGCAGCCGCACCACGCGCACGCCGGCCTTGCGGAGCACGGCTTCGCGGCGGGTCTGAGCCACCCGCGCGCGGATGAGCACCGCCTCGGCCGCGATCGGCGCGAGCTCCTGGAACGCCTTGTTGGACGGCGTGGGGCCGCTCTGCCCCTCGTCGCCGTCGCTCTCCTGCGGTCGCGGCGCCTCCCAGGGAGGCCCGAGCCCTGGCTCGAGATCCGGGAGCGTCCACACCACGTGAACAGCCTTCCGCGAGAGCCGGCGCACGGCCTCCGAGAGCTGGCCCAGCTGCGCGTCGGCCGGAGGCGACGCGAGGACATAGACCATGCTCGCGCGCGGCTTGACGCGCGCGATGTGCGTGAGCGACTCGGCGATCGCCATGGCGGGATCGCGCCGATCCGGCTCGGCGCGCGCGGGCGACTCGATGCCGTAGCTCGCGAGGTAGCGGCGCAGCGTCCGTTCGCGCTGCGAGCGCCCGAGCGGCGCCGGCGCCGAGAACGGCGCACGCGCGCGCATCGACTCCGCGCGGGCCGCCAGCCGGTCGAGGTCGCCGCGGCGCAGGTCGTCGAGCCCGCGCGCGTCGAGCGGCCTGAGGTGCTCGATGACGCGGGCCGCGACGTCCGACTCGTCGAGCTCGCTCCGATCCGCGTCGTAGGTGCCGCACCCGACGGTGAGCGCTTGCGCGATCTTCTGGCCATGCCCTGGGCCGTGATCGGGCGCGATCGTCACGCGCGGGCCGGGGGCCAGGACGATGAGCCCGACGCGATCGCCGCGCCCGAGGTGCCTCGTCGCGATGGCCGCGGCCTCGTCGATCATGAGATCGAGCGGAGCGCGGCCGAGCGGGCCCGCCCAGAGCTCCACCGCCGCGTCGACGAGGACCCAGACCACATCCCGCTCCTCGCGCTCGAACTCCCGCACGAGCAGTGTGCCCCGGCGCGCGCTGGCCTTCCACGCGATCTTCCGGAACGGGTCCCCCGGCTGGTGCTCTCGCAGCTCGCGCAGGTCGTCTCCTTCGCCGCGTACGCGCCCGGGCTTGCCAGAGGCCGCGAGGAGGTGACTGCGTCCTCCGCGCGGCTGCGTCAGGTACGGCATGAAGGGCCGCGGAAGCACCTCGATGCCATACGGGTTCGCGAAGGTCAGGGGCACCTCGAAGAGGCCCGGGGCGCCGTGGACCTCGAGCGCGAGCCCGTGGAGCCCGTGCTGGCCGACGCGCGGCGTTCGCACGATGACCTTCACCTTGAGCCGACCCGAGGCGGAGACTTCGCCGCGGTTCGGCTCGATGCGCACGTCGAGCTGCGACGAGGCGATGGTGCGCAGCTTGACGTAGCGAGCCGCGAGGGTGTCGCGGTTCCGAACCTCGGCCTCGATCTCCACGGTGCCTCCGCGCGCGGAACGGAGGATCCGCCGCGAGCCGCCCCAGAGCATCTCGAACCCAGCCGCGCGGATGCGCGCCACCGACACCAGCGTCACGCCGCGGGCGAGCGCGATCGCGACCAGGATCGCCCCGCCCCAGCCGACGATCGCCGGCTCGCGCGCGATGAGCCCGGCGCCCATGACCGCGACGCCGGCGATGGCCAGGTGGGCGGCGGTGCGCGTGGGGTAGAGCTGCATGCGGATCTACGCCGGCCGCGCCGCGCGCCGGTACCCCACGCGCTGAACCGCCTCGTCGACGATCGTGTCGCGCGCCTTGGGATCCACGTCGGCCTCGGGTACCAGCACCAGGCGATGGGCCAGCGTCGCTTGTGCCATGCCGCGCACGTCGTCCGGCGTGACGAACGGGCGCCCGCCGATCACCGCCGCCGCCTTGGCCGCCTGGACCAGCGCGAGCGTCGCCCGCGGCGATGCGCCGAGCAGGACGCGCGGGTGCGTGCGCGTGAACGCGGTGAGGTTCACCGCGTACTCGTACAGATCGTCCTCGACGTGGATCCTTCGCGCGACGCCCTGCAGCATGAGGAGGTCCTGGACGGAGAGCGTCGCTCGCGCCCGCGGCGCCTCGACGTTGTGCGCGCGGAGCATCGCCACCTCGTCCTTGTGCTGCGGGTAGCCGAGGCTCACGCGGATGAGGAACCTGTCGATCTGCGCCTCGGGCAGCGGGTAAGTCCCCTCGAGATCGATCGGGTTCTGGGTCGCGAGCACCATGAAGGGCGACGGAAGCTCGAAGCGATCGCCTTCGATCGTCACCTGTCGCTCCTGCATGGCCTCCAGGAGGGCCGACTGGGTCTTCGCCGGGGCGCGGTTGATCTCGTCGGCGAGCACGAGGTTCGCGAAGATCGGACCGGGGCGCAGCGTGAAGGTCCCCTCCTTGGGCGACAGGACGTAGGTCCCCGTGATGTCGGCGGGCAGGAGGTCGGGGGTGAACTGGATCCGCCGGACCGACGCGCCCAGCGCGGCCGCGAACGCCTTGACCAGCGTGGTCTTCGCGACGCCGGGGACGCCCTCCAGCAGCACGTGCCCCTGCGCTAGCAGGGCGGTGAGCATCAGATCGATGGCGCGCGACGAACCGATGTAAACGCGCGTGATCTCTCGCCGGACCGCCTCGATCCGCTCCTTTGCCGCGGAGATTTCGTCGACGGCGACGGCCTGAACCTGGTTCATCGAGCGCCTTTGTCTGGGTGGGGTGGTGCGAGCTTCGCGTCGGTTGGCGACGGGGACGCCGTCGCAGGATCGGGGGGCGCGCCGGGGTGACGTCCGCGCGGTGGCTTCCGGCCGTCCGCGCCGCAGGCGGCGAGGACATGCCGCACGACGTCGGCGGCGTGCAAGAGCGCGGGCCTCGACACGTTCGCCGGCTTGCCGGCGACGACGGACGCTTCGACTCGGTACATGGTGCCCAGAACATCCTTGAAGGCCGAGAGGGCTCGCTCGTCAAGAGATCCCTCTCGCGCGACGATCCGCGCGACCGTCTCCTGCGCCGGATTTGCCTCCAGGCCGAACCGCAAGGACAGCGCCTCGAACAGGGCGCTCTTCAGCTCGAGGAACGCGAGGCCCCGCGGGGAAGAGGGGGCGGCGAGGACGGCGAAGCGCCCGGCTGCGCCTCCCTGCGCGACGAGCGGCGTCGGTCGGGCGTACCGGGGGAGCGGGCTGCGGTAGGGCCGTGCGGAGGCGCGCGCGGTCCAGATCGCGAGGCCGAGGCCGGCGAGCGCCGCGAGCGCGAGGAGGGCGCCGCCCGGAAGCCCGTCACGGCGGGCGTCCTCGACAGCGCTCGCGAGCGCCTTGACCTGCGCGTCGAAGTCCTTTCGGAGCGACGTCTCGCCGCCGAACGAGCTCTCTTCGTCGAACCGGTTCGCGACGATGTGGAGCCGCCCTCGGCGCGGCTGAGCCCCATCCTCGTCGACCAGATAGCGCGTCAGGCCCGAGGCGAAGGCGCGGTTGCCCGGGTACCTGAGCATCATGTTCATCAGCGCGGACGGGTCGCCCATCGCGAAGAGCCGGCCCTTGCCGACCTGCCCGGCGACGGCGAGGATCACGTCCGGCTCGCTGACGGCGCGGATCCGCAGCACGGGCGAGAGGTTCGGATGCCGGAGGCCGGTCGCGTGGTTCGTGACGAGCCGCTCGACGTGGCTGACGACGGGGTGCCGGCCGACGGAGTGGCCCCCGACGGTGTCGGCGACCGGCTCCGCGATCGCGAGGGAGGGCCGGTTCCGGAGCGCGGCGAGCGGCCGGGCTGGCGTCGGGATGCGCTCGATCTGGAATCGCCGGAGCGTGTCGTCGCCGCGGCCGAAGTCGTCGATGATGGCGAGCCGCCCGCCGGCCTTCATGAAGGCGGTCGTCTCGTCGGCGTCGAGCGTTTGCAGCGGGTGGAGGACCAGGATGCCGTCCTCGGGGCCGACCTGGCTCCAGTCGAGCACAGCGACGGGGTGGACCCTCGCGGCCCCCAGCTCCGCGCGCGCGATCTCGAGAAGCTCCGAGCAACCCTCCCAGCTCGGGTCGTTCACGTCGAAGGCGGCGCCCGCTGCTCGGGCGGGCGCGAGCAGCGCCATCAGTGCGACCAGCGCCGCCAGGAAGGAGCAGGATGCGACCTGCGAGCGCGCCGGCCGACGCCGATCTTCCCGAACAAGTTCGGAAGCGGAGCCGGAACTGGAACTGGAAGCAGAACCGGAGCCGGAACCGGAACCAGAAGCAGAACCCGACCCGGGACCGGACCTCGATTCTGAGAAGCATGCGTGCGCAAACCACGCGCCGTGCCGCGTCATGAGCGCTGCGAACATACCACTGTCGGCCCGACCGATAACCTTGACCCGCCATCCCACATTGCTAGATTCGCTTCTAAGAGCGGGGTGCTTTCTCGCAGACCTCGTTCCACCAATTCAGCCGAGCACTCTACGAGGTGGAGGGGTTAGTCGATGCTTCCTCCGTTCATCATCGAGCAAATACGGCAGCGCGAAGAAGAGAAGGATCGGTCCAGAAGAGAAGAAATTCGACCGCGCCTCGAGCTGCCGATCGAACGCTACCCCGCACCTCGTCGTCTTCCGGACTCGGAAGAGGACGATCCCAACCGGGGCGTCATCATCCTCGATCTGGGCTGACGCCACGTGTAGCGCTCGCTCCCGCGTGAACCCCGCTGGAAGCGCCACTCCAGCAGCGTGTCCTGGACGACGTATCTTCGAGACATTCCCCGTTTTCCTCGCAAATTCCACGAAGTTGGCGACCGTGCATGCACGCGGATCTCGGCTCCGCGCTCGCACCGGGCTCGTCTGGCGAGGACGGTTGGCGACTGAGCGAGAGGGGCTTCGAGCAGGCCGCGGGGGCCTGAAAGTTGTCCTCCGCGGGCGTCCCCTGCTCGTGCGGGGTTGACCCTCGGCAGGATCTTCGCCTAGGTTGCGCCCCCACTTCTGGCGCCGAGCACACAACGAGCTACGCTCCGGCGCCTCCAGAGCAGGCCGTGCACAACGTGGGCACGGGCTCTTCCATACGATCGAGGTTCTACAGATGGCCGTTCATATTCGCCTCGCCCGCGCGGGCACCAAGAAGACGCCCTTCTACCGCATCGTCGTCGCCGACCAGCGCAGCCCGCGCGGCGGCAGGTTCATCGAGCGGCTGGGCACGTACGACCCGCGCAGGACCGAGATCCGCCTCGATGTTCCCCGCGTGAGGCACTGGATCTCGAACGGCGCCCAGCCGACGCACACGGTGGCGCTGCTCCTGAAGCACCCTGGGCTGGCCCAGGCGGCCGCGCCCGCGGACGCCGCGAAGTAGCATGGCCTCGTCGACGTCTCCGCTGGTCGATCTCGTCGCGCTCGTTGCCCGCGCGCTCGTCGATCAGCCGGACCGGGTCGTCGTGCGCGAGGTTGCGGGAGACCGCTTCCCCCGGATCGAGCTGACGGTCGCGCGCGAGGATATCGGCAAGGTGATCGGCAAGGACGGGCGCACAGCGCAGTCGATCAGGACGTTGCTGAGCGCCGCCGCGAGCAAGTCGGGGCGCCGCGCGCACCTCGACATCCTCGACTGAGACGAGCCCGACGTGGAGCGACGCTACGTTCCCGTCGCGGATGTCGCCCGTCCGCACGGCGTTCAGGGGGAGCTGCGGTTGCGCCTCTACAACGAGGCGTCCGACCTGCTCCTCACGCGCCCTCCGATCAGGCTGCGCCTTCCCGACGGCTCTGCGCGGGACGCGAAGATCGTGGCGACGCGGCCCGTCGACAAGGCGTTGCTCGTGCGGATCGCCGGGATCGACGATCGGGACGCGGCCGAAGCCCTGCGCGGAGCGACGGTGTGTGTCCCTCGGGACGCGTTCGCGCCGCTCTCCGAGGGCGAGTTCTACGCCTGCGACGTGGAGGGGGCGCGCGTGATGACGCCCGATGGCGATCTGCTCGGGCACGTGAGGTCGCTCCAGTCGTACCCGACCTGCGATGTGCTCGTCGTGGAGAGGCAGGGCGCAGATTCCATCGAGGTCCCGCTGACCGAGAGCTTCGTCAGCAGCGTGGACGCGGAGCGGCAGGTCGTCCAGCTGGCGACGCTGGAAGGCCTCGTCTGAGCCGCCGTTCCAGGCAAGGGAGCCCGCCTCGGCAAGTTCGATGCGCATCGACGTAGTCACCCTGTTTCCGGAGCTGTTCGAGGGGTTCCTGGCGATCGGCATGGTCGGGCGCGCGCTCGCGTCGGGGGCGCTCGCCGTGCGGACGCGCAGCCCGCGTGAGTTTGGCCTCGGCCGACACCGGAGCGTGGATGACACGCCTTACGGCGGCGGCTCCGGCATGGTGATGCGCGTCGACTGCATCGTCCGCTGCCTGGAGGCGCTCGACGAAGCCGCCGCCGAAGGCGTTGCGTCGAGCGCGCCTCCCGGGGCCGACGCGACGGCGTCCTCGGGGCCTCTGCCGCGCGCGCACCGGGTGCTGCTCACGCCGCAGGGGCAGCCTTTCCGTCAGGAGAAGGCCATCGAGCTCGCGGCGCGCCCTGCCGTTGCGCTCGTCTGTGGTCGCTACGAGGGGTTCGACGAGCGGGTGCGCGCTTTCGTCGACGAGGAGATCTCGCTCGGCGACTTCGTGATGACCGGCGGCGAGGTCGCGGCGATGGCGGTGATCGATGCGTGCGTGCGCCTGCTCCCAGGGGTGCTCGGGAACGCTGTGTCGGCGGAGCACGAGTCGCACAGCCCCGCGCTGGCAGGGCTCCTGGAGTACCCGCAATACACCCGTCCCGTGGAGTTCCGTGGGCACAAGGTGCCCGACGTGCTGCAGCAAGGGAACCACGCGGCCATCGCGCGCTGGCGACGAGCGGAGGCCGAGCTGCGGACGGCCCAGCGCAGGCCCGACCTCTGGCGTAAGGCGCGGGGGGGAGAGCCGCCCGCGGACGAGAGCGGCGAGGTGCGGCGATGAGGCTCGCGCTCGCGCTCGTTCACTACCCCGTGCTCGACCGGTCCGGGGAGACGGTGACCACGGCGATCACGAACCTCGATCTGCACGACATGGCGCGGAGCGCGCGCACGTACGGCGCCGAGCGGCTCTTCGTCGTTCACCCGGTCGCCGCTCAGCGCGCGTTGGCAGAGCGGATCAAGGAACACTGGGTGCTCGGCTCCGGCAAGCGCCGGATCCCGGATCGCGCGGTCGCGCTCGATGTGCTGAGCGTGGTCCCCAGTCTGGACGACGTGTACTCCGCGCTGAGCGGCTCAGGTCGGCGCGGCGTCGAGGTCTGGACGACCGCGGCGGCCTCGCGAGGGCTCCCGGTGACGAGCTACGCAGCGACCCGCGCGCGCCTCGCGCAAGCGAGCGATCCGGTGGTGATCCTGTTCGGCACAGGCTGGGGCCTCGCGCCAGAGGTCATCGCCGATGCCGACGTCCGGATCGAGCCGATCAGGGCGGAGGCGAGCACCGGCTACAACCACCTGAGCGTGCGCGCGGCGTGCGCGATCACGCTCGATCGGCTGCTCGGCGACCGGAACGCCGGGTGATCTCGCGTCGCGCGCGGTCGTCGAGCGTGGCGCCAGCACCGCGGCGCGCCGTTCCGGTCCATCCTCCTGCGATGAGCGAGCGCGATGCCGATCGTCCCACCGGGGAGGCGGGCGCGGCGCGAACGACGCCCGACCGGCTGGTGCGCGAGCAGGCGTTCGCGCTCGGCTTCGACGTCGTGGGCGTCGCGCGCGCCGACGAGCCGCTCGGGGTCGAGCACGCACGGTACCTGGAGTTCGTCGCGCGCGGCATGCACGGGGAGATGGGGTACCTCGCGGAATACGCGGAGCAGCGGCGCCGGCTGGACACCAGCGCGATCCTCGAAGGAGCACGCTCGGTCGTGTGCGTCGGCCGCAGGTATGCGCGGCCCAAGGAGAGCGAGCGGCGCGACCCGCCGCTCGCGCAGAGCGTCGCGCGGTACGCGCGCGGGCAGGACTATCACAACCACCTGAAGCGGCGGCTCCGGCGGCTCGCGGCGTTCATCCGCTCGCTCGCGCCATCCGTGCTCGCGCGGCCGCTCTGCGATGTCGAGCCGGTGATGGAGCGCGTCTGGGCGGCGCGCTCAGGCATCGGTTTCGTCGGCAAGAACGGGCTGATCATCACCCCGGGGCAGGGGAGCTACCAGCTGCTCGGCGAGGTGGTCACCACGCTGGATCTCGTCCCCGACGTGCCCATCGCGGAGCGCTGCGGATCGTGCACGCGCTGCCTCGACGCGTGCCCGACGCAGGCGTTCGACGCGCCCTTCGTGCTCGATCCGCGGCGCTGCGTCGCGTACCTGACGATCGAACAGAGGAGCGCGCCGGCCGAGGCGCTGCGGTCCGGCATGGGTGAGCACCTCTTCGGCTGCGACGTCTGCCAGGAGGTATGTCCCTTCAACAGGACCGCGCCCCCGGCCCTCGAGCGCACCGCGCCGTTCCATCCTCTGGCCCGATGGGAAGCGCGGGACGTCGACGACCTCGTGGCGCTCGACGAGCAGGCGTTCGACGCGCTGACCGTGGGGACGCCCGTCCGGCGCGCGCGACGCGGCGGGCTCGCCCGAAACGCGACGATCGTCGCTGCGAACCGGCTGGCGAGCGGCGCAGAGGGCGCGGCGGCAGCGAGCGCGAAGCGCGCGCTCGCCGCAGCGCTCGCCCATGACGACGCATCGGTGCGCGCCGTCGCCGCGTGGGGAGTGAGCCACGCAGGGGGCGGCGAGCCGGCGGGCCCGGGCGCGCCGAGGCCTGACGGGTCGAACGAGGATCCCGGTGCAGGTTGAGGCGCGCCGCCCGCCGCGATCGAGCGCGGCGCGGGAGCGCGGCGGTGCTCGGGCGCTCTTCGCGGGGGCTCGATGATCCGCTACGGTGTGCGCCGGCAAGGCGCCGCGCGCACGAGCATCAACGTGGATCTCCCCTCCAGGCTCCGAGCGCTCCTCGACGATCTACGCCGGCACGATTCCGTCCTCTGGCGGCGGGCAGTCGACGCTGGGGTGACCCACGGCCCGGACCTCCTCGTCCGGCACAGCCCTGCGTTGTTCGGGCTCGTCGTCGGGGCGGTGTTGCCGGAGCAGCGGAGGGCCGTGCGCAGGAACCTCCGGCTGGCGCTGGGCGAGCGGGGGACGCTCGACGAGTACCGCGACGTCGCCCGGGTGTTCATCAACTTCGCCAGCTGTCTCACGGACGCGTTCATCGCGGGCAGCAGCCGGCCCGATCGGCTCACCGGCCTGTGCGTGAACGACGAGCACTTCACGAACGCGTTCCAGCGGGGCCTCGGCGTGATCGTCGTCACGGCGCATACCGGCGGCTGGCAGGCCGCCGCGCCGCTGCTGCGATCGGTGCACGCCGCCGACGTGCTCATCGTGATGCAGCGCGAGCGCGACCAGCGAGCGCAGGCCATCCAGGACGGGACGCGAGATCGGGTCGGCGTGCGGATGCAGCACGTGGCCGACGATCCGCTCGCGGTGCTCCCGCTGCTCGCGCACCTCAGGCGGCGGGGCGTCGTGGCCATCCAGATCGATCGACTTCCGTCGGGGATGCGCGGGCGCGACGTCGAGCTCTTCGGGCGGCCCTGGCGTGTCCCGGAGGGCCCGCTTCAGCTCGCGGCGGTCAGCGGCGCGCCGATCGTCCCTGTGTTCACGCGGCGGACCGGCTTCATGGAGTACGAGATCTGCATCGCGCCGCCCATCTCGCTCCCCCGCAGGCCAGGATCGTCCGAGCTCGACGTGGCAGCGCGGCAGATCACGGCGGAGATGGAGCGTTTTCTCCGGGACAACCCGACGCAGTGGTTCCACTTCGAATAAATCAAGGATTTTGCTCCCCAAATGAGAAATCGCGCCGCCGTCGGGCACGCGCTGCATCGGCGCGCAAGCTGGGTTAAGAGTCCGCGCTGATGGCCCGCCTCCTCGTCGGACTGCCCTCGCTCAAGGGGGATATCCAGAAGTACAAAGATCGCTTCGATCTGGTCGAGCTCCGCCCGCTCGATACGTCGCTGCCTCGCGCGACGACGCTGCGCAAATGGCGCAAGGCGGTGCCGCCGGGCTTCGTCTTCAGCGTGGTGCTGCCGCGCGTTGTCGGCGAGCTCGCCGGCGGGCGCGACCTCGACGAGGCGCTCTCGGCCTCGCTCGAGGTGGCGGCCGTGCTGGAGGCGCGGTGCGTCCTGCTCCAGACGCCGGCGTCGCTCCGGCCGACGGCGAGCAACCGCAAGAAGCTCGCGGCGCTCTTCGAGCGCCTGCCCGCCGAAGGGGTCGTGCGCTGCTGGGAGCCCTCCGGGATCTGGGAGCGCGACGACATCGTCGCGACCGCGCGCGCCGCGAAGGTCATCCCGGTGCTCGACGTGGCGCGCGACGCGCCGCCGCCCGGGCCGATCGTCTACACACGGCTGCGCGCGCTCGGGCGGTCCTCGTCGATGGGAGCGGCCGCGCTCGAGCGTGTCGCCGAGCGCCTGCGCGGGCGGCGTGAGGTGTTCCTGGTCGTCGAGGGCGACCGCGCGGCGCAGATCAAGTCGCTGCTCGCGGCGGCGCTCGCGCGCACGCCCGATCGCTCGACGGCGTCGGCTGTGGTAAGGCCGACCATGCCCATGCCCAGCACCCTCGTCGCCGAGGACGAGGAGCAGTGATCCGCGGCGCGGCAGCCACCGCGAGCGATTCCTTTGCGGCTTCGGCCGCCCGGGCCGCGCTCGAGTCCTCCGGCAGCGCGATCGACGCGATCGTCGCCGGCTTCTTCGCTGCAGCCGGCGCGCAGCCCGACGTGCTGCTCGCGCCCGCCGTCGCGCTGGCGGCCGGCGTCGGCGTCGGCGCGAGGGCGTTCGATGGACGGGCGATCCAGCCTGGGCGCGGCGCGCCGCGGCCGCGCGGGTTCGTCGATGGGCAGAGCGTCCCGGAGGCCGCGCACGTCGCCGTTCCGCGCTCGCTCGGCATGCTGGTCCTGCTGCATGGCTACCTCGGACGCGCGCGGCTCCGTGAGCTGGTTCGCTCCGGTGTGGCCGCGGCGGAGCGCGCGGGCGCGACCGGGCGCGCCGCGCTGCTCCGTGAGGTCGGCTCGCTCGGCGCGGTGGCGCTCCGGGGGCGCGATGTGGAGCGGGCGCTGCTGGCCGTCGGCGGGGCGGTCGCAGGCGGGACGCTGACCGCCGAAGACCTCGCAGAAGCGGTGCCCGCCGAGGTGGAAGCCGCGTCGACCATGATCGCGGAGGGGGCGACCGCGCTCCAGGCGCCCTGGCCGGTAGGGGATGTGGCGCGACCCACGGACGCCATCGTCGCCTGCGACGGCTGGGGCACGGTCGCAGCGCTCGCCTACACGCGCACCGACGATGGCATCACCGTCCCCGAGCTCGAGATCGTGCTCGGCCGCGATGCCGTCCCGGTGCGCCGCGGGATCACGCGCCTCGCCCCTGGCACGCCCCTGCCCGCGGCCGCGCCGATCGGGATCCTCCAGCGCGGCGCCTTCGCCGCTGCGATCGCGCTCGCAGGCAAGCCCACGATCGAGCTGAGCGCCCTCACCGCGCTCCTCGGCGGCACCGCGCTCGAGGCCGCCCTTCATGATGTCCGCACGCAGCAGGGCGCCAGCGCCGCCATCGCCGTCCTGCGCGACGAGCGCGACGCGCGCACGGCCAACCTCGCAGCCGGCTTCATGGCGGGGGCAGGGACGCAGCCCGCGGAGGGGTGAGGCGCAGCAGGCGCGGTCGGCCGAAGCGGAGATCGGCCGGCCATGCGCCTTCCTAGCCGACGCGGCGCGGGCCATCGAGGGCGCCGTGGAGGAGCGCTGAGGCTGCAGCGAGGCGCAGCGAGCCGCTGCGCAACGTGCGCTGCGGCCGACGCCTGCCAGCTCGCGCAGGCTGCATGCGCCGCGCGCCGTCACGCACGCGGCACTTCAAAAGCTGAAGATGGATGGAGACGAGCCCCGAGAGGGGGAGAACAGAGCGCGGCGCATCCAGCCGCGAAGCGGCGGCCGACATTCAGGCCGGCCGGCGCGCTGGCGCTGGGCCTAGAGCGCGACGCCGTAGCGCTTCGCGTAGGCGACAACGCCGATCTTGTCGATCGTGCGGATGTCGCGCGTCGTGAGGTTGAGCTTCACGAAGCGGTTGAGCTCGGGGACCCAGACGCGCCGGGTCTGGATGTTCACGAGCTGCCAGCGCTTCGTCTTGATGTTGGAGTGGGAGACATTCTGCGCCAGAAGCTTCCGCTTCCCAGTGATGTCGCTCTTCGCCATGACGTCCTCGGTTGGAAGGGGCCCTGCGTCGGTGCCCCGACCGTAAATCGAATTAGCTGGCCGGGCGCACGCCCTGCGCGGGGGAGCAGGGGGGCTCGGGAGCGCGGGAAAGTGAAGGAAGCCGGGGGACATGTCAAGCGTCCTCCGGGGGATCATCGCCGCCGTGGGCTGGAAATCTCTGTCGGAGAGGTCGATCGGTCGATCACCGCGCTGACGCCGGCCGGACGCAGAAGGGGATGGGGGAGAGAGCGGGTCGAACGCGGCCCGGACGAGCCTCTCCCCTCGGTGTCCCCGACGCCCTATGCGCCAGCTGACGCGCGGCCTAGGTCAGCCACTCGCCGCCCGAGGGCGGACGCCGATCCCGCCCGTCCTTCTCGTTCTCGGGGCGGCGTGAGTGCAGATCGATACGCCGGGCGTCGGCAGCCAGACGCCAGGCCAGGATCTGGAACAGGCCGAGGCTCGTGATGGCGGACGTCGCCGCGAACGCAAGGCCCGCGGAGAGCACGATGACGATGTCCCGGGGCGAGAAGGTGTCGAGGTGCGCGAGCCTGCCGACGACCAGGTCGGCCGTGAAGGCGAGCACCACCGCGACGGCAAGGAACGACCCGGCGCCCGTCGTCTCCGCACCCATGAACCCGGTAAGGCTGGACAGGACCGCCAGGATCACCAGCAAGGCGCCGAGATGGCCCAGGTGCGGATCATGTAGAGCCAGCTGTCCGATCGCATGCCCGAAGGACGGGAGCGTGACGAGGAAGGCGGCGACGAGCAGCCACCGCGCGCCGCTGTAGGCCCTGTAGCGAGACCGGAAGACGAGCGCCGCCGGGAGCGCTATCGCCGCGACGGCCCGGGCGGTTCCCCAGCCGACCGCGGTCCCCGAGCTCTGGAGGCCGATGACCGTCGCGATCGCCCCGAGCACCACCATGGCGACGGCGCGCTGCCGATAGCTCACCGACGTGAGCGCGGTGAACAGCGCGACGATGCCCAGGACGAACGCTGGCGGCCCCGCGACAACGCCGTCCGGGCGGAGCCCAGCGATCGACAGGCCGCCGAGCAGAAGGAAGCCAGCGCCCACCGCAGCACACCAGATCCGCGCGGCGTCCTGCGCTGGACGCATCGGCGCCAGGTCCTCCATGAGCGCTTCGGACGCGAGGAGCGGCTTGGTGACGTGCTCGCGCGTGCTCGGGGGCGCCACCTCGGCCGGGATGGCCGGGTTCGACTCGAGGCGCCGATCGACCGGAGCGACGCTGATCGACGCCGCGGCCGGTTCCTCCTGGGCGCGGTCGGCCGGGCTCTCGCCGGCTGTGGCGTCCTCCGGCTGGGCTGGTGCTGCCTTTTCGCGTTCGGCGATCGCGCGACGGCTCGCTGGCGGGCGGTCGCGGCTCGCCTCTCCGAAAGGCTTTTCCATTGATGGAGCTGGATCAGATCTCACGGGCGTCGAAGGGAGGGCTGCTGCGGAGCTGACCGAGCAGCTCGGCTGAGGTGAGCCGCGCGACCAGGGTGCGCCCGAAGTCTCGCACGGCAGGGAATCCTTGCCCATCCATGGCAAGGGATTGCTCGTCCATGTACAGCCGGCGTGCAATCTCGATTTGCACGGCGTGGACGGCACGGTGCGGTTGGCCGTAGTGCGCGGTGCTGAAGCCCCCCTTGTAGGGGTCATCATGGCGCACCGAGAAGCCGCAGGCGCGCGCGTGCTGATCGACCGCGTCGATCACCGCGCTCGCGGCGGTCGTCCGCCCGCGCGTGCCGGGGACGATGTCGGCCCGACCGATCGCGCCCTCCGCGTGGCCGCGGCGGCTCTGGCTCGGCATCGAGTGCGCGCAGAGGAGGATCGCGAAGCCGAAGCGCTCGCGCTTGCGGGTGAGGAGCGCGCTGAGGGCGCCGTGATACGGGCGATAGAAGCGGTCGAGCCGGCGCTCCACCTCCTGCCGCGGCAGCCGGGCGGCAAGGATGGGCTCGCCATCCGTGGTCATGCGCCAGATGAGCCCCCGCGGGTACGGCGCCCGGCCGCCGCCCTCGACCGCGTCGCCGTCGCAGTCGGCCTCGCTCCGGTTGAGATCGACGACCAGCCGGCTCATCCGGGAGAAGAGGAGCGTCGCCCCCTCGGCCGGAGCGTCCTGGAAGAGCGCGTCGACGTACAGGTCCGCGTCGCGCCCGATGCTGCGCGCCGGCGCGATGGTCCAGGACAGCGACTCGGGATCCACGTGGACGCCCGCGTGCGGTACCTCGACGAGGACCGGGCTTTCCGCTCCGCGGGGCTCGATGACCTCGAAGGCTGACACCACAGGGCCCACTGTGACGCATTCCGCGTCCGGCTGGAACCAGGACGGGGAGGTGAAACGCCGGAAGGGAGGAAGACGTATTGCCGTTCGGGGCGTTCTGGGTCGATCTGCCCCAGCCCGGCTTTCTGGCGCGCTTCGCCGCTTTCGAAGTACCGTTGGCCGTGGACCTTGCGACCTGGGTGGACGCCTACCTGGATCACCTTCGCGTCGAGCGGGCTCTGGCGCCCCTGACGCTCGAGGCCTACGGCCATGATCTCGCCAAGCTCGTCGCCCATGCCGAGGCGAGCGGGATCACGACGGTCGAGGGGCTCGACCAGTCGCTGATCGGCACCTACCTGGTCGCGCTCGGCCAGGCGGGCATCAGCGCCAGCTCGGCGGCGCGCCACCTCTCCGCGGTCCGCGGGTTCGTCCGCTTCCTGCTCCGCGAGCGCCGCATCGAGCGGGATCCGTGCGCGCTGGTCGAGCGACCCAGGGTCGGGCGGCGGCTGCCCAAGGTGCTCTCGTTCGACGAGATCGCGCTCCTCATCGAGGCGCCCGAGCAAGGGACGTTCAAGGGGCTGCGCGATCGCGCGATGCTCCACGTGATGTACGCGGCCGGCTTGCGCGTCAGCGAGGTGGTGCGCCTCAAGCTCGCGGACATCGACCGGCGCAAAGGGATCGTGATGGCGCTCGGCAAGGGGGGGAAGCGGCGGCTCGTGCCGCTCGGCGAGCCGGCGCTCGCCGCCATCGACGCCTACCTGGAGCTGCGCGCGACGCACCCGCGCAGCGCGGCGACCCAGGTGCTGTTCCTCTCGCCGCGCGGCGGGCCGCTCACCAGGCAGGCGGTGTGGAAGCTCCTCGGCGGATATGCGCGCGCCGTGGGCATCGCCAAGCCGAGCTCGCCGCACAAGCTCCGCCACTCGTTCGCGACGCACCTGCTCGAGGGGGGCGCGGATCTCCGGAGCGTCCAGGCGCTGCTCGGTCATGCGAACGTCGTGACGACCGAGATCTACACGCACCTCGCCGACGACCACGTGCGCGCCGCGTACCGTCGGGCGCACCCTCGCGCGTGAGCGCGCGCTAGAGGGCTATTTGCAGCGCTTGAGGAATTTGCCGCAAGGCTTGCTCGCCGCCTGCCCCGCTGGCTGAGCCGGGGGGATCTCGGTCAGCTGGAACTCTTGCACGAGCGGCGTTCCGGCCTTGACGACCACGCTCAGGCTCCGCGGGAAGTAGCCGGTTCGCTTGACGCTCACCTTGTGAACCCCAGGGGTGAGCCCGAGCTCGACCTCCGGGGCCTGCGTCACCTTGCCGTCGATGGTGATCTCCTCGCAGGCGACGGGCTTGCAGGAGATCTTCACCGTCGCGTCGGTCGCCACGCCGGCGTCGGTCGCCACGCCGGCGTCGGTCGCGGCGCCGGCGTCGATCGGGGGCTCGGCGCTCGGGGTCCCGGCGTCGGCGGCCGGCGCGCTGTGGGCTGGCTCGGGCGGAGCGGGCTCGGCCGACGGCGCGGGGGGAGCCGCCGCGGAAGCGCTGGTCGAGGCGCTGGGGTCTGGCTGCGCGCTGTCCTTGCGGTCCAGGACGTACCACGCGGCGGCCGTGCCCCCGACGAGCAGCACCGCAACGATGCCCACCATCAGGGAGGCCGCCTTGCTCCACGGCGATCGAGGCGCGGTGCTGACCGCCGTCAGCGCGGGAACGCCGCTTCGATGGGATGCGGTCTGGCTCTGGGCCGAAGGCGACGGCGCCTGTCCGGCGGGCGCGTCGGCAGAAGGCTGCGGCGAGGGCGAAAACGGCGCGTGCGACGGCTGCGGCGAGGGTGAAAACGGCGGGGGCACCAGCTGCGTGGCGTCGCCGGGCGGCAAGGGCGCGGGCGCGCTCGCCGCGGTGACGGCGACGGCCGGCGGCGCGGGCGCGACCGCCTCGTTCACCGAAGGAGACAGGGCGAGCGTCGAGCCCACCTCGATCGCGGCCGCCGAGAAGCCGCTGAGCATGGCCGCGAGCTCGCTCGCGGAGCGGAAGCGCTCGCGCGGATCGTGCGCCAGCGCGCGCGCGAAGGCGCCGTCGAGCACAGGGCTCAGCGGGACGCCGAGCTCCGCGGCCCGCACGGACGCGGCGAGGCGCGGCGCCATGAGCTCGCGCTGCCAGCCCTGGACGTCCACCTGACCCTGGCAGGAACGCCAGTACGAGCGGCCCGTGAGCGCGAAGAAGGAGACCAGCGCCGCGGAGAAGATGTCGGCGGCAGGTCCCGCCTGGCCGCCCGGCTGAAGCTGCTCGGGCGCCAGCCACGGCGCGGAGAGGACATACCCCTCCTGCGTCGGCACCATGCTCCGCGCGAGGGACGGCCCGAAGTCGGTGAGCTTCACGCTCCCCGGAGCGCTCGGGTCGATGAACAGGTTCGTCGGCTTGAGGCCGTGGTGGGGGACCTCGCGGGCGTGGGCCGCGTCGAGCACCGCCGCGAGAGAGCGGAGCATCGAGCCGACCTCCTCGAAGCCCATCGGCCGGCGACGGACGAGCTCGGCGAGCGACGGGAACGGGATCATGTCCGTCACCGTGAAGGGCGCGGCCGTCGCCGGGTCGTAGCCGGCCTCGAGGATGTGCGCGGCGAGCTCCGGCGGCAGCCTGTTCGTCTCGGCCACGTACCGCTGGAGGTGCTGCATCGCGTCCGCGCGCTGGCCGACGACCGGCGAGTACAGCTTGAGGGCGACGTCGCGCGCTTGCGCCGTCACCGCGCGGAAGGTGGCCGTCGCGCCCCCGTAGCCGAGGAGCGAGCGGACCGAGAACCTCCCCGCGATGACGCTGCCCGGCGCGACGTTCGGTGCCGTCACGCGATCACTCCGCCGCGACCGAGATCGACTCGATCGATTGGAGGATGGTCTCGTCGGCGCCGGAGTTGTCGTCCTCGGGGACGAAGCCGAGCCCCAGCACGATCTCCCCGTCCTTCCCGGTGTCGCCGAAGATCAGCAGCGGGCCCTTCCTGGCCCCGCGGGTCGCGCCCTCCTTCTGCCACAGGCCGATCTTCCGCCCGGCGACGTCCTTGATGTCGTCGGGCTTCTTCCAGTTCACCTTCTTCTTCGGCAACGTCACGTTGATCTCGCGCGCCAGCGCCTCGAGCGCGGCGTCGCGCTTCTCGATCGCCTGCTTGCCCTCGCCCGCGTCGATCTGCGCCGTCGCGAAGGCCGGGCCCTCGTCCTCGGCCTGCGCGATCGTGGCGCTCTCCGCCTGGGCATAGGTCCAGCCCTTCGCGGGCGTGAACACGAGTGAGCTCTGGGCGATCTTCGCCCGGGTCGACGCCTCTGCCTGGCACTGCTCATCGAGCGCCTTGCAGGGCTTCGGAGCAGGGGGAGGCGGAGGCGGTGGCGCCGCGGTCACGGTCGGCGGCGGCGCTACGGGTTGCGGTGGAGGCGGCGAGCTGCACGCCGCGGCGAGCGCCGCCGCAGCGCCCAGCGCTAGGGTAGGCAATCGTCGGAAGAACATTGCGCCCGAGCGTTGCAGGACCGGACCCGGTACGGCAAGTAAAGAGCGACTGGGGGGAGACAGCTTGCGCCCCAGGGCGCGGTCGGCGCCGCGCGGAAGGCTGACCGCGCCGGGCGGCTGCTCCGGCGCGGTCACGAGGCGCAAGGGCTACTTGACGACGGCGCCGACGTCCTGTTCGACCTGCTCGGCGACGCCTACCGGCACCTTGCCGTAAAGGCGGGTGCGCTCCGTGACCAGGAAATAGTCGGGCTTGCCGCTCGCCCCGGGGGGGCCCTTCACGAGCTCGGCGAAGCCGATGTCGCCAGAGCGGCCGGTGTACTCGATCCGCACCACGACCTCCTTCTGCTCCGGGGCAGCGGCCACGTACTCGGTGGGACGGAGACGGTCGAGCTTGCTCATCCAGTTGCCGACCGTCTCGTCGTTCTGCTCGGGGCTCGCCGGATCGGCCCAGAACTTCTTGCCCTCGTCGCCGCTGCGCACGACCTCGCGGCGCTTGTCCCCGGTGATGACGCGCGCCCTGGCGAGATCGACGTCCTTCCACTCGTGAAGATCCCGCTCCAGGAGCCGTGACTCCGCGGTGTCGAGATCGCGGTAGATGTCGCCCTTGATGGCGTACACCTCGCCCGTGGCCTCGTCGCGCGCGTACCGGTCCGCGCCGCCGGGCGTCGCGCCGCCGAGGACCAGCTTTCGCTCGGCGCCGCGCAGCTTGACGGTGAGCGTGCCCTCGGGCTCGGCCAGCCCGAACTCGGCCGCGCGATCGTCCGCGATGCGGCCGATCGCGCGCAGCGCCTTCAGCGGCGCGATCGCCTCGGCGAGCTTGTTGCCAGCGGCCACCGAGACGAACGTCGTCGTCTTGACCGTCGGCTCAGGCTCCGCGGGCGGCTCGTCGTCCTGCGCCGCGTCGTCGGGGTTCTGGTGCGGATCCTTCGGCTTCTCGGCCGGGGGCGTCGTCTTGCGCTCCGCCGTGCCGACGAAATAGCGGCCCTCCTTGTCCTTCTTCGCCTCGAGGACGACCGACTTCGACTTCCCCTCGAAGGCGATGCGCTCGACGTCGTCGGCGCGGCCGGCCCAGACGGTCACGTCCGCGACCGAGAGGGCGGCCGCCTTCTCGTCGCGCGTCCAGACGAGGACCGCGGACAAGGCCGCGACCACAAGAAGGCCGAGGTGCACGAAAAAGCTGCGTTCCAACCTCATGCGCGCCTCCCGCTCGCGCGCCGCCCGCGGCGCGTGATGAAGAGCCCGAGACCCAGCACCATGGCCGGCGCCACGAGGATCGTGGCCCAGAACCACACCTGGTCCTTCTCCTTCGTGTGCTCGATCCGGACGTCCTCGCTCGTCGTGATCTCCCCGGCGTAGCTCTCCTCGCCGCCGAGCCACCGGAGCGCGTCGAGCGCGAGCACGATGTTGGGTTCGTTCCTGAACGCCGCGTCGCTGAACACGTCGGCGTCGGCGACCACGAACGCGCGCAGCTCCTTCTTCTCCTTGTCGTCCCCGCCATGCGCGAGCTCCTTCGAGACCGCCGCCGCGAGGTTGTAGACGCTGCGCTTCTCGCCGCCGGCGTCGAACTTGAAGTTGCCGTTCGCGTCGGCGAACGTCTCGCCCAGTGAGCGGACGACGAAGTCGATCTTCAGTCCACCGTCCTCGCGCTTGTCGAGCGACGACGCTCCCGGGAAGATCGTCGGCGCCTGCTGCGCGTGGCGGCTCAGCGTCGACACCGAGGCGTGCGAGGAGTACCGCGTCGTGACCAGCATCCCCTGGTCCGAGTCGTTGTAGCGCCGCCGCACATAGACCCGATCGTTCGCCAGGACCTCGGGCTTCCACGTGAGCCCCACGGCGCCGGCGAGCGGATCCAGATCGACCTTGGCGTCCGGATCGAGCGCGAGCAGGAGGTGCCCGCCCTCCTCGGCGTGCCGCTTGAGCGCCGCGACCTCCTCCGGGAGGAACGCCTTCTGCGGGCCGAGCACGATGACGACGCTCGCGTCCTTCGGGATCTCGCTGCCGAGCCCCTGGGCGAGCCCGAGGTCCTTGACGACGTAGTTCTGGGACTCGAGCAGCTTGCGGAGGTTCTTGGTCGTCCGCCCCTCGGGGGAGCTGGCCGACTCGTTCAGCTCGCCGTGGCCGACCGTCAGGTACGCGGTGCGCTGCGGCCGGATCACCTTGAGCAGCACCTTCTGGAAGTCGGCGTCGAGGCTCTTCAGCTTGGCGCCCGCGCTCTTGATGTCGGAGCCGACGGTGAGCGTCTCGCGCGAGCCGTCGCGCGAGAGCACGATGACGCCGTCTTGCGTGACCTTCGCCTCCTTGGCGAGCGCCGGGACGAGCAGGCGATCCTGCACCTCCACGGTGATCTGCGGCGACGCCGCCTTCACCTCGCGCAGGTAGCCCTCCACCTCGGCGCCGACCTCGTTCTGCTGCGGGTAGAAGGCCGTGATCTTGAGCGGCGCGGTCAGGCTCTCGGCGACGCGCTTCGTGGACTCGCCCGGGCGGGCGGTGCGGTAGTAGGAGAAGTCCGCCTTGAGATCGAGCTTGCTCGCGGCGAACACGAAGAGCGCGGAGTAGACCGCGGCGAACCCGAGCGTCAGGCCCGAGAGCGTCGCGGCGCGCACCCGCCGGCCCTCGATGCGCTCGGCGCGCCGCATCGGCGCGAGCGCCGCCTCGCCGAAGAACAGCGGCACCGTCGCCATGACGAGCAGCGCGACCCAGGCGACCGTCGTGGCCGCGTCGATGCGCCCGCGCAGCTCGGGCGCGGCGCGCGACACGCCGACCATGGCCTGCCCCGCGTCGGTCGTGGTGAAGTAGGCCGCCACCGCGACGACGCCGAGCGCCGACAGGATCGCGAGCGCGCGCTCGACCGCGCGGCGCTCGCCCGACTCGCGCACCGCGGTCGCGAAGCGCAGCGCGGTGACGAGGACCAGGGTCAAGAACCCGAGCCCCGACAGGGCATAGCGGAGCCACTCGATCGTGGGCACCACGCGCTCGCCGAGGAAGAGGGCGAGGAGCGCGCCCGCGTACGCCGGGACCATCCAGCCCCCGGCGCGGAGCGCGGGCGCCTCGCGCGGCGCGGCGTGCGCCGGCTCGCCGGCCGGCGGGGCCTCTCGCCCTGCGTCCGGCAGGGGCGCGGAGCCCGCTCCCTCGCCGCGGATCTCGGCCTCGTCGGCCTGACCTTGCTTGTCGTTCACCGCCACCTCCGCGCCTTCAGGGTGTGGGTCGCGGCGAGCAGGAAGAAGTACGCGACCGCGACGTAGTACACGACGTTCTCCAGCCGGAGCACGCCGTTCAGGAACGGCTTCTGGTTGAGCGGGTAGAGGTTCAGCGCGCTCACGAAGTCGTTGAGCGGCGGCTCCGTCACGCGGGCGACGAGGAACAGGAAGCCGAGCGTCCCGATGATCGCCGCCCCGAGGATGACCGCGATGACCTGGCTCGCCGCGAGCGTCGAGGCGAAGAGCCCGATCGCGAGCGACGCGGCGCCGAGCAGCAGCACCCCGGAGTAGCCGACCAGGATGTGCCCGACGGACACCTTGCCGTTCACGAAGATGAGCAGCGGCATGTAGATCGTGATCGCCGTCATCAACGAGACCAGCGCGAGCGCGGCGAGGAACTTGCCGACGATGATCTCGCCGTCGCGCACGGGCGCGGTCTTGAGCAGGATGAGCGTCCCGCTCTCGCGCTCGCCGGCGATGAGCCGCATCGAGAGGATGAGCGCCGCGACCATCGTGATGAACGCCGTGCCGTCGAAGAACTTGAGCAGCACCTCCGCCGACAGCCGCGCACCCGAGCCGAGCGCCGCGACCTGGAAGTAGATGCCGTCGATGAGCAGCGCAGCGGCAGCGACGACGTACCCGAGCGGTGATCTCAGGTACGCGGACAGCTCCCGCCGCGCGACGAGCAATGTCCCTCTCATGTCTCGCCCTCGCCTTCCTCCGCCTGCTCCTCCGCAGGGGCCTTCCTTGCGTCGCCGCCGGCGCTCGCCCTGCCGGCCGCGGCGGACCTGTCCTTCGCCCCGGGCGCCCTGCGCGTGGCGAGCCGCAGGAACACCGACTCGAGCTCGCGCTCGCTCCGCTTCACCTCGAGGATGCCGATGCCCGCCTGCACGAGCTCGGCGCACAGCGCCGCGCGCACGTCGCGGTCGGCCTCGACCGCGAAGCTCACGACGTCGCTCCCCGGCTCCGTCGTGGTGAGCTGCTCGACGGACGTGACGCCCTCCACCTCGCGGGCGAGCTCGAGCGCCTTCGCCGCCTCGCCGCGCGCCACGCGGTAGCCCGCGCCCTCGGCCGCGGGGCCGCGCACCGTGAGCTCGACCCGGACGCCGTGGAGCAGCTTGGCCGAGAGCTCCTGCTCGGTCCCCTGCGCGCCGATCTCGCCGTCCCGGATCACGAGGATGCGATCGCACGTCTCGCTGATCTCGGAGAGGATGTGGCTGGAGAGCACGATGGTGTGCTTGCCGCGCAGGCTCCGGAGCAGGGCGCGCATCTCGACGATCTGCACGGGATCCAGGCCGCTGATCGGCTCGTCGAGGACGAGCAGCCGCGGCTTGTGCACGATCGCCTGCGCAATGCCGACGCGCTGCTTGAAGCCGTGGGACAGCGAGCTGATGGGGTCCGCGGCCACGTCGTCGAGCTGCGTCACCGCGAGCGCCTCGGCCACCCGCGCGTCGGCCGCGCCGGCGTCGACGCCGCGCAGGCGCGCGGCGAAGTGGAGGAAGGCGCGCACGCTCATCTCGTCGTAGAGCGGCGGCCTGTCGGGGAGGTATCCGATGCGGGACCGCACCTCGTGGGGGTGGTCGACGACATCCAGTCCGTCCACGAGCACGCGGCCCGCGGACGGGAGCAGATCGCAGGCGAGGATCCTGAGCGTCGTCGTCTTGCCCGCGCCGTTCAGGCCGAGCAGACCGACGATCTCTCCCGCCTCGATCGAGAACGACAGGGGCCCGATGGCCTTCCGGTCGCCGTAGTACTTGTATAGGTCGCTGATTTCGATCACGGCCGTGCACCCCTCCGCGAAGGGAAGAAGCTCTCCGCGCCGGCGATTCGGACGCCGCAGAGCGCGGCGGCCCAGGCGCCAGCGGCCCCTTACAACAGCGGGAGGCGGAAATCATTCCCGACGCGGCGCGCGCGGGGTCTCGCTCCGGAGGGGGTCTCTCCCTCCAGAGACGCATCGGGCAGGACAGTCGGTGAAGCCGTGAGCGAAGCGACCAGGACGTGATGGATCTCAGCCTGCAGCGCGGTGGGATCGTCGATCCGGCAGCGCTCGCCCAGCCGTCAGCAGTGCTCGGCGATGATGGCCCAGCAGGCGTCCGCGAACTCGCGGTACGTCGATCGGTCGAGCGTCGCCTGCGTCACGGGCATCACGTCCTGGTGCTCGGCGAGCATCGGGCGCAGCGCGCCCTCGATGTCCGCGCTCGTCTCGATCCACAGGAACTCTTCGATGCCGTCGGTGATCTGACCGCGGATGAGCTTCGGCACCTCGCTCAGGCGGACCTTCTTCGGGCTCCGCCGCGCGATCGACGAGGCGATCTGCTCGGCGTGCGCCGGCCACCGCTTGAGCGCGTTGTGGAACGTGGAGCCGACGAGCCGGAGGATCTGCTGCGCGAGCATCGCCACGCGCGGGCGCTGCACGCGCTCCTCGTTCTCGGCCACCATCGCCAGGTAGTCGTCGCTCAGGAGCTTGCGCAGATCGCTCGACAGGATCTGCTGCGACTCCGGCGTCATCCGCAGATCCGCGACGTGCGCGAGAAAGATGTCCCGCAGCATGGTCAGCCGCGCCGTCACCGAGCCGGTCGGGGTCGTGTCGAGGATCTCGGCGAGCGGGTCGATCAGCCGGCGCCCGAAGGTGGTGAGGATGTGATCGAGGATCCGCTTCTGGTGCTGCTTGTGGCCGAGCACGGACAGCGCGCGCGCGATGTGCGCCTTGCTCGGCGCGTCGACGAGGATCTCCAGCGGCTGGTCCTGCGGCTTCCCCTCGTACATGCGCAGCGACGCGAACATCTCGCGGAACGCGTCCGCCGCGGCCGTCCCCTCGCCCGGCTCGCCGTAGACCCGGATGACGAGCCCCGAGTCGGGACCGGCGTCGAACAGCCGCCGGAGCTCTTCCCGGATGTCCTCGTCCGTGACGAGCGGCCCCGGAGGGAGCGATTTCCCGCGCGAATCCATGAGCGTCCAGCCTACGGCAAAGCGCAGCGTACCTGAACCTCTGCGCCCCGAGAAAGCGAGCGCCGGGGCGCGCTCGCGGTCAGGCGAGGACGTGCCTGCGGCGATGTCGTACCCCGGACCCAGGTCAGGCCGGCGTGAGCCCGCTGGCCTTCGTGTCTGGACGCGGCGAAGCCCCGCATGGCGCGAGGGGGTGGAAAGGAGATGTCCAGATGAGCGGCCCGGATGTCCTGATGCGTGGGCCGGTATCCAGACGATCAGATGAGGATGAATCAGATGAAGACGACGGGCTGCTCCCAGATCGCGAGGACGATGCAGCCCTCGGCGCTCGAGACGCTGTGGCGGCTGCCCGGGGCGTTCATCACGAGCGTGCCGGCGCGGTGGTGCCCGCGCTCGTCCGACTGCGATCCTGTGAGCACGAAGATGTGTTCATGGCCGCGATGGACGTGCTGCGGCACGGATGCCCCCGGCGCGTAGCGCAGGAGCGCGGCAGAGGCGCCTGCGTCGCTGCTGCCGTAAAGGCGGTGAATCTCGACGCCCTCCCGGAGGCGCCGCCAGGGGACCGACTCCGGATGAGCGGCCATCGTTGCCACATTCGCAATGATGAATGGCAACTGCACAGGCATAAAATCCCGCGTCGCTGCTGGAACTGTAGCTGTCATCGCGAGTCTCCAGTGTTGATGGAACCATGCCACAGCGCGCCGTGCGCGCTCAACGGTAATCGCGCGAAGCGCGCAAAATTCACGCGTGGGAAAAGTTCCAGAAATGAGGAGTCGCGTACACATCCATGGCGTGAAGAGCACACCGCGAACTCCTCTGTTCCCCGCGGATGGCGTGGCACGGGGGCAGCGCTTCCTCGCCATCCTCCGTCCACTGCTCCTCTCGCTCTCGCTCCTGCCGTCGGCCGGCTGCAGCAAGGAGGGGTCGAGCGATCAGCCGCTCACGGTGGGGTTCATCTACGTCGGCCCCAGGGACGACTACGGCTATAACCAGGCGCACGCCGAGGGGGCCGCCGCGCTCGCCAAGCTGGCCGGCGTGAAGACCCGCGAGGAGGAGAACGTCCCCGAGACGGTCGCCGTGCAGAAGACGCTCGAGAGCATGATCAACCTCGATGGCGCGACGGTGATCTTCCCGACGTCCTTCGGCTACTTCGATCCGCACATCCTCAAGGTGGCGGAGAAGTTCCCGGACAAGATCTTCCTCCATTGTGGCGGCCTCTACGACGGGTCGAAGCACCCGAGCAATGTCGGCAGCTATTTCGGTTACATCGACGAAGCCGAGTACGTGTCTGGCATCGTCGCGGGGATGACGACGAAGAGCGGCAAGCTCGGGTTCATCGCGGCGAAGCCGATCCCGCAGGTGCTCCGCAACATCAACGCCTTCACGCTGGGCGCCCGGAGCGTGAACCCGAGCGTGACGACGGCCGTGATCTTCACCGGCGACTGGTCGATGCCCGTCAAGGAGGCGGAGGCGGCCAACAGCCTCATCGATCAGGGCGTCGACGTCCTGACCGCCCACGTGGACTCGCCGAAGGTGATCATCGAGCTCGCGGAGCGGCGCGGCGCGTTCAGCACCGGCTACCACACGAACCAGGCGACGCTCGCCCCGAAGGGGTACCTGACCGGCGCCGAGTGGAACTGGTCCAAGGTCTACACCGACTACATGACGTTCATCCGCGAGGGGAAGCCGTATCCGCACCTCCTGCGCGGCGGCTTCAAGGAGGGGTACATCAAGATCTCACCCTATGGCCCCGCCGTCTCCGAGGAGGCGAAGAAGAAGGCCGAGGAGGCGAAGGCGAAGCTCACGGAGGGCACGCTCACCATCTTCCAGGGGCCCATCATGAACAATGAGGGCAAGGTGGTGATCGCCGATTCGGTCGCGCAGCAGCAGACCGACATCGCGCTCGAGAGCATGGACTACCTCGTAGCCGGCGCCCTCGGCTCAACGCGTTAGTACACCTGGTCGAGGAAGCGACGATTTCTCGAGGAGCGCCCGTCGAGGAGCGGTCTGCCGAGGTAAGGGCGCTGCGCGGGGCGGCCTCACGTGCCGCAGCCGACGCGCTCCGAGTGGAGCGCGAGGTCGTCGTACCACATCGTCTTGGCCCCGCCGTGGTACTTCTCGAACCCGAACTTGAAGAGCTTGTAGTCGTACGGGCCCCAGTCCGTGACGTGCATCGCGTTGACCTCGGCGCCGTCCACGAACACGCTCACCGAGCGGCCCGGCCCGTCGTAGTGGAACTCGAGGCAGTACCAGGTGTTCGCGACGAGCTTCACGCCGCCGCTGCACATGTACATCCCGCCGTTCGAGAGCATCTCTTTGTCGTCGCTCTTGCGGTTCAGCTCGAGCTGACACTGGTGCTCGCCGATGCGGATCTGCTCCCCGTTGTTGGGATCGCCGTTGCCGTCCACGGCCGCGACATACGTGTTGTGGCCCATCTGGATGTCGGTGGCGCTCTTGAGGTAGATCCTGCCCCAGAAGTTGCTCGGCACGGCCACGCCGAGCATCTGGCTGAAGTCCGTGCCCGAGACCTTGACCGAGCGCGTGCCGCTGTGACCGGTGCTGTCCAGCGTCACGAACTCGCCCATCCTCGGCCGCAGGTAGTCCGGGAAGAACTGGATCTCGGAAGGCAGCGAGCCGCCCTCGAAGTCGGAGCAGAAGATGCTGCACCTGCCGGGATCCGTGATGCCGGAGGACGTGCTGCTGCTGTCGTTGCCGCCGGCGCTGGCGCCTGGGTCCGCGCCGCCCGAGCCGCCGGGATCTGCACCGCCGGACGCCGTGGCGCTGGAGGATGTGCTGCTGTCGCTGCCTCCGGTGCCTGGGTCGGCGCCGCCGGACGCCGTGGCGCTGGAGGAGGTGCTGGTGCTGTCGCTGCCTCCGGTACCTGGGGCGGCGCCACCCGAGCCGCTGGGGTCCGTACCGCCGGAAGCCGTGGCGCTGGAGGAGGTGCTGCCGCCATCGCTGCCTCCGGCGCCTGGATCGGCACCGCCCGAACCGCCAGGGTTCGCACTGCCGGAGGTAGCGGGATCGCCAATGTTTCCGCCGCTGCCTTCGCTCCCGTCCAGCTGGTAATAGCTGTCCTCCAGCCCCACCAGCGCCGCGCACCCGCCACCCATCCACGCCGTTGCCGCCCACAACCAGACCGGCCGCAACCTCTTTGCCATATCTTCTCTATTACAGCCTCCGCGTGGGCACTGTCCACAGCGACACGTGATCGGCATTACGCTCCCGACGGGACGCCGCTACGGGTGAACGCACTGCTCCCGAGGGTGCATTCGCCCGATAACTACAGCACGGCGCGCATCGATGTCCCCATGAGACGAGGGCATCTGCTCGGTGGACGAGTGGAGTCTACCGGAGGCGGCGGCGCCGCTTGAGTACGCCTGCAAGGCGCATCCGCCTTCGGCGAAGCCGTGAGAATGCGGTCCCGACGGGCATCCCGAGGCTCCTAGCGACCTCCGTCTCCAACTCCCCCTCGCCCACGAGGATCTGCGCCGGGCGCTCCCGTGGCTCCACATGCCAGAACAACTCAAGACGGGCGCGGGCTTCCCCCAGCGGGGGAACGGTACCCGCTCCCAGCCGGTGACATCTCCTCTCGGGTCCAGAATAAGCCGTCTTCACACTCCTTCGATCAGAGCGCTTCTAAGACGGCGGCAGCGGGGGCGGTCCAGCCGATGATCGCGCCCTGGGCACGGACCATCTCCAACGTCGCCACCTTGAACTCGGGGAAATAGCTCTCGGTGGCGTCCTCGATCAACAGGCATTCGTAGCCGCGATCGTTCGCCTCGCGCATCGTGGTCTGGACGCAAACCTCGGTCGTCACGCCCGCGATGAGCAGGTGGGAGACGCCGAGCGCCGCCAGCCTGGCGTCGAGGCCCGTCCGGTAGAAGGCGCCTTTTCCGGGCTTCGGTACGACGAGCTCCCCGGGCGCCGGCGCGAGCTCGGGCACGAAGTCGTTGCCAGGCTCGCCCAGGACCAGGATGCGCCCCATCGGCCCGACATCGCCGATCCGCATCCCAGGAGCACCCCGACTCCGCTTCGCAGGGGGGCAGTCCGAGAGATCCTGCCTGTGACCCTCCTTCGTGTGAATGACGGGCAGGCCGTGGTCGCGGAACGCGTCGAGGACGCGCCGGACCGTCGGCACGATGCGCTGGAGCCGCTTGACGTCGTTGCCGAGCGCCGCGCCGAAGCCGCCGGGCTCGAGGAAGTCGCGCTGCATGTCGATGACCAGCAGCGCCACGGCGTCCCGATCGGCGACGCGGAAGGGGTACGGCCTCGCCGCGATCTCGAGGGGCCGCGCCGTCATCGGTGCCCCGCCATCGCGCGGCCGATCTCCGCGACGTCGGCCGAAGCGATCGGCGACTCGTGGACGATGCGGCCTTCGCTCATCACGAGGATACGGTCGGCCATGGCGAAGATCTCGTCGAGATCCGCGCTCACGAGGAGGACGGCGGTCCCGCTGTTGCGCGCCTTCAGGATGCGGGAGCGGATCTCCGCCACGGCCGCGAAATCGAGCCCGAAGCAGGGGTTTGCGGCGACGAGGAGCGCGATGTCCTCGTCCATGCCGAGCTCGCGCGCGAGGACGGCGCGCTGCACGTTGCCGCCGGAGAGCTTGCCTATCGGGGCGTCGACCGAGGGCGCCTTGATGGCGTACTCCGCGGCGAGGCGCTCGGCCGACCGCCTCAGCGCCGCCCGGCGCACGCCCCAGCGGAGCCTCGTGAAGGGCGGCCTGTCGAAGACGCGGAACCCGATGTTCTCGGCGACCGACATCGCGGGGACGCAGGCGTTGCGCAGAGGCTCCTCGGGCAGGCACCGCACCCGGTGCTGCTGGATCTGCGCGCGCCCGGCGCCGTACGGCTCGCCATGGACGAGCACGCTGCCACCCCGCGCGGCGCGCTGCCCGGCGAGCACCTCGACGAGCTCCTCCTGCCCGTTGCCGGAGACGCCGGCGATGCCGACGATCTCGCCGCGATGGACCGTGAGCGTCACGCCGTCGAGCGCCGGCCGCCCGCGATCGTCGCTCGCGGCGAGTTCCTCGATGCGCAGGATCGGCTCCCCGGCGGGCGCGTCGCCGCGCGCCGCGGAGACCTGCGCCGGCTGCGCGCCGACCATCATCTCGGCCATGGCCGCCGGCGTGAGGTCCTTGACCTTGCCACGGCCGGCGACCCGGCCGCGCCGCAGCACCGTGACCTCGTCGGCGAACGCCGTCACCTCGCGGAACTTGTGCGAGATCATGAGCACGCTGATCCGCTGCTCGTCGGCCATGCACCGGAGCATCCCGAGCACCTCGTCCGCCTCCCCGGGCGTGAGGACCGAGGTGGGCTCGTCGAGGATGACGATCCTGCTGCCGAGGTAGAGCTGCTTCAGGATCTCGAGCTTCTGCTTCTCGCCCGCGGCGAGCGCGCGGACGGTCCGCCCCGGATCGAGCCGGAAGGGCATGCGCTCCATGAACGCGCGGATCGCCTCGCGCTCCTTGCGCCAGTCGATCACGAGGGGGAGCGACGCGCGCGCGAGCACGAGGTTCTCGGCGACCGTCATGTTCATCACGAGGGTGAAGTGCTGGTAGACCATGCCGATCCCCAGCGCCTGCGCGTCGCGCGGGCTCCTGATGGACAGGGCCGCGTCGCCGACCCTCACCTCGCCGGCGTCGGCCTGGTGATAGCCCATGATGCACTTGACCAGCGTGCTCTTGCCGGCGCCGTTCTCGCCGAGGAGCGCGTGGAAGCTCCCGGGCGTGAGGCGCAGCGAGACGTCGTCGAGCGCGAGCAGCGGCCCGAACCGCTTCGTGATCCCCGCCGCGGAGAGCGCCGGCGGCGGCGTGGGGGGGCCGGGCTCCCGGGCGGCGGCGCGGGGCGGCCTCGCCGTGGGGCTCGTGAAGACGCGCGGGTCCATGGTCACGGGAGCGCCTCCAGCAGCGCGGCGGAGGTCGAGACCGCGCCGAACACGCCGTTCTGCATCTTGATCATCTTCAGCGCGGCGGCGTGGTTGCCAGGATCCGTGGCCGCGCAGCAGTCGGAGAGCAGCAGGCACTCGTACCCGCGGTCGTTCGCCTCGCGCATGGTGGTGTGCACGCAGACGTCCGTCGTGATCCCCGTGAGGATCAGGTTCTCGATGCGGCGCTGGCGGAGGATGAGATCGAGATCCGTCGCGCAGAACGAGCCCTTGCCCGGCTTGTCGATGATCGGCTCGCCGGGCAGGGGCGCGAGCTCCGGGATGATCTCCCACCCAGGCTCTCCGCGGACGAGCACGCGCCCGCACGGCCCGGGATCGCCGATGCCCACGCCCGTGCCGCGCCCGCCGTCGGTCCGGCGGGAGCGCCACCGCTTGTTCGCCGGGAGATCGGAGAGGTCCGGCCGGTGCCCCTCGCGCGTGTGCAGGACGTGATAGCCGCGGCGGCGCAGCTCCGCGAGCGCGCGCTGGATCGGCGCGATGCACGCCCGCGTCAGGGAGACGTCGTAGCCGAGCAGGTCGATGTACCCGCCCTTCCCGCAGAAGTCGGTCTGCATGTCGATGACGATCAGGGCCGTCGTCTCGGGGCGGAGCGCGCCGTTGTAAGGCCAGGCGTAGGGATCAGCGGCCACGTAGGGCATCGGTCGAGTCCTCCTGTCATTCAGCGTTTCGCTCGTCTCGTACGGTTCGCTCGTCTCGCGGGGCTCGCTCCTTTCGTTCGTTTCGTTCGTCTCGTACGGTTCACATGGTTCGTCCGGCGCGCGCCGCATCGCGCGATCAACGCGCGAGCGTGAGCTCGGCGGGCTGATCGCGCAGGGTCTGGGTCGCGGAGCTCGCGGCGACCATGATGGCCAGCGTCACGATGTACGGCGCGGCGTTGAAGAGGTGGTATCCCCAGGTGATCCCCACGGACTGGAGCGCCGGCCCGAGGGCGCTCGCGCCGCCGAAGAGCAGCGAGGCGAAGAGGCAGCGCACCGGGTTCCAGCGCGCGAAGATGACCAGGGCGACGGCCATGAGCCCCTGTCCGCTCGAGAGCCCCTCGTTCCAGCTGCCAGGGTAAAAGAGCGAGAGGAACGAGCCGCCGACGCCGGCGAGGAAGCCGCCGGCCATGGTCGCGCGCCGCCGGACCAGGTTCACGTCGACCCCCATCGCGCGGGCGCTGTCGGCGCTCTCGCCCACGGTGCGGAGCACGAGCCCGAAGCGGGTGCGGTTCAGCGCCCAGAGCAGGAGCGGGGCGAGCGCGGCTCCGATGAGGAAGAGCGCGTTCACCTGGAGCGCGGAGCGGACCTGGGGGAGATCGCTGAAGAAGCCGAGCGATATCGCGGGCAGGCGGGGCGCCGTCGGCTGGATGAGCGGCTTGCCGAGGAAGAAGGCGAGGCCGACGCCGAAGAGCATGAGCGCTATGCCGACGGCGATGTCGTTGACGCGCGGCTTCGAGCACAGCCACGCGTGCAGCGCGCCGAGCGCGGCGCCGATGGCGCCGGCGGCGAGCACGCCGAGCCAGGCAGAGCCCGTCAGGAAAGAGACGCCATAACCTCCCATCGCGCCCATGACGAGCGTGCCCTCCAGGCCGAGGTTCACGCGGCCGCTCTTCTCGGTGAGGCACTCGCCGAGGCTCACGAAGAGGAATGGCGTGCTGATGCGGATGGCCCCGGCGGCGACCGCGAGGGGGATGCCCCAGAGACCGAGCGCAGCTGCGTCGTTCATCATGCCACCGAAGGCGCCGGAGCCGCCTGACGGACCTTGGGCTCGCGGGCGGCGAGGGAACGGCCGTAAAGCGTCTCGCTGGCGAGGATCGCGATGAACAGGATCCCCTGGAGCACGCTCACCGTCGCGTCGGGGAGCCGCGCCGTCCGCTGCAGCAGGCCGCCGCTCGCGCCGATGCCGCCGAGCAGGAGGGCGACCGGCATGATCGCGAGCGGGTTGTGGCGCGCGATGAACGCGACGAGGATGCCGGTGTAGCCATAACCGCTGATCAGCGACGCGTTGGCCCGGCCGTGGACCGCCGCGACCTCCACCATGCCGGCGAGCCCGGCGCACGCTCCGGCGAGCGCGCAGGTGACCACGACGAGGCGCTTGACCGGCAGTCCGGCGAGGAGCGCCGCGCGGACGTTGCCGCCGCTCATCGCCGCGCCGAAGCCGAACGTCGTCCGGTGCATCAGCACATAACAGAGCGCGCAGGCGAGCACCCCGTAGGCGAGGCCCCAGTGGACCTCGAGGCCGGGCAGGCTCCCGAGCGCGTTCTCGGCGCCGATGGAGGCGGTCGATGGCTTGTTGAGGCTCGCCGGGTCGCGCAGCGCGCCCTCGACGAGGTGGTTCAGGATCGCGATCCCGATGTAGTTGAGGAGGAGGCTGCTGATCGTCTCGCTCACGCCGCGGTAGACGCGCAGCGCGCCGGCGAGGCCGATCCAGAGCGCCCCGGCGGCGAGCCCGGAGACGAGCATCGCGGCGAGCACGGCGGCGGGCGGCGCGCCCCACGCCCGTGCGGCCAGCGCCGCCGACGCGGCCGAGAGCCCGCCCATGGCGAGCGCGCCCTCGCCGCCGATGACGATCAGGCCTAGGCGCGCCGGCAGCGCCGCGCAGAGCGCGGTCAGCATGAGCGGCGCGGCCCGAAGGAGGGTGTTCTGGAGCGAGAACCACGTGCCGAAGGCGCCGCGGACCATGTCGTGATAGACGCTCAAGGGGTTCACCCCCTGGGCGGCCACGAACGCGCCGAACACGAGGAGCGAGGCCGCGAGGGCCCCGAGGGGGATGGCGATCGCTTCGGTCGTCTCACGCCCGAGCAGCCCGTGCGAGATGACTTTCACGCTGCCGAGGATAAGGCCTCCATTATTTCCACACGTTTTCGGGAAGCTTGCTGATCGTGACAGGACGGACAGGGCGGGCGCCTCGCGCCCGGACGACCCGCTCCGGCCGGCGAGCGACGCGCCGTTGTCATGACGTGCGACCCCCCGGGGGCCCACCGGGTCGACTGACGCTGTGGTGTGGTGGCCGAGCTGCGATGTGGCGATAACGCCGCGATGTGGTGGCCGCGGCGACCGCGAACGGTTCGCACAGCGCGGCGGTCTCCGCCTTGCACTCGCCGCCCGCAAACCCCTGACTGGAGGTAACGCTGTCATGCGGTTCGAACGATCGATTTTGTTCCTGCTCGGCGCTGGCGTCCTCATGGCGTCCCGCCCCGCGGTGTCGGCGGACCTGACCTGCTCGTCGAGCGCGACCCTGGAGGCGCTCGTGACGTGCATTCGCGATCAGATGCCCGGCAGGGACTCAGGGATCTTCGTCACCCCGACCTCGACGCAGCTGACCGCGTGGCGGAGCGTCGTTCGCACCATGATGGGCGGCAGCTGCAGGTTCGTGCTTCCGTCCAGCCTGTCGTCATCTACGCGGATCCGGCTCCTCCGCGACGCCAACAATGGACGAAGATACTGTGTGCTCATGGAGGTCGGCGATCGAAACAGCGATGGAACCGTCGATCTCGGACTGGGCACGTTCATCGTGGATGCGGCCGCGGAGCGAGAGCTCGCTCATTCGGCGCCGCATGCGACCGCGGACCTCGAGACGGAGATCCAGGCCGTCAGCATCTTCAAGGCGACGAGATCCCGCAGTTTCCTGATGGCCGGCGCTCACCGCGATGCGAGCTTCACCGACAGCGTTTGCCAGCGCTCGACCATGGTCTCGGACGTGGCCCACAACGTGACGAACGCGTTTCACGCGACCTACCTGGAGCTCGCGGCCTTTTATGGATCGAGGCCCTGGTGGGGCATCCAGTGGCATGGCATGGCGAGAGACACCTGCGCGGAGGACGTGTTCGCCTCGCACGGCATGGATGTCGCCCCCGTCTCGGGTGACAAGATACTGGAGCTCAAGCGCAACTTGCTGGCCGAGAGGCCCACCTGGCGGGTCGGCGTCCCCGGCAGCAGCGATTGTTCGCTGAACGCGACGACCAACGTTCAAGGGAGGCTCCTCAACTTCGTTTCGGCGAGCCAGGTCTGCGGTCGCGCCGCAACGAGCTACAGCGGACGCTTCGTGCACATCGAGCAAGATCCCGCCTTTCGCCTCGCTGACACCTGGATCAATGCGGTCAAGACGACCTGGCCATGAGCGCCGCTCCTCGGCCGCGCGCTGCGGAGCTGGCCTGGCAATGAAATGAGGAACGCATCGATCTCGTTCGCGCGATCATGTTGTGCGCGTCGTGCGCGTCGTGAAAGATGCCCTGGAGATTTCGCGTCGCGCTAAAGGCCGCCCGGGTGAACAGCGACGCGCGAAATCAGGTTTGCCTCTGAAACGACGGAATGTTTCAGCGGTAACGAAGTGAATGCATTGCCATTGGTACGGTGACGTGTGCGCACGATCCGCATATGCTCGCCGTCATGACATTGCCTCTTGTCCCACTACGCTCTCTGGGTGTCGTCGCCGCCGGTGCCGTCCTCGTCGTGGCGACAGCCGCCTCGTGCGGTGGAGGTGGCTCGAGCTCGTCCTCGTCGGATGGCGGAGCGGGGCCTGGCGGCGCCGGTGCCGGAACATCGACCGGAGCCGGTGCCGGAACAAGCCAGGGCCCTGCGAGCAGCTCGTCGTCAGGGGCGGGCACCGGCGGCGCTCCTCCCGCGGTCGGCTCCGGCGGCAGCGAAGGCGGCGGCCCGCCGGCGCACGCGCCGGGCGAGCCGATCTCCATCCCGGCTCAGGCGTGGAGCAGGGGTATCACGGACGGCGTCTACGAGGACGGCGCGCCCATCGGCGGCTTCGGGGCCGGGACGATCACCTGGCGGTTCGACGGCAGGTTCTACAAGGGTCGCCTCGATATCGGGAGCAATGACCAGAACGTCGACAACAGCGCAGGCTTCTTCATGTACCAGAAGGCCGAAGGGGGCGACGCGCAGACGAAGCGCCTCGACAAGGACGGCCTGGGCCAGGGGCAGGCGACGTACTCCTCGCTCTTTCCGCGCTCGTGGGTCGATTACCACGGGGCGGCATTCCCCTGCAAAGCGAAGGTCGAACAATACAGCCCCATCATCCCGGGCGACTACAAGAAGACCAGCTACCCGGTCGGCGTTTATCGGTGGGAGATCACGAATCCGACCGGAGCACCTTGCGACGTCGCCGTGATGCTGACCTGGAAGAACGATCACGGCGGCAATGGCGCCACGGTGCAGACCTCCGGCGACGACGTCGGCCTGGTCCTCACCCGAGGCGGAGGGGCGCCGAGCTCCGAGGGACAGGGCGAGTTCACGCTCGCCAGCCGGAACGCGCCGGGCGTGGTCGTCTCGTACCAGTCCGCCGACAGCGTCGCCGCCCTGCAGAGCGAGCTCGCCAACGACGGAGCGCTCGCCAACACGACGGGAGGGCACTCGCTCGGGGCGATCGCGTTCAAGGCCACGGTGGAGCCGGGGAAGAGCGTCATTGTGCCGATCGTGCTCGCGTGGGACATCCCGGTCACGCAGGCGGGCTCGGGCGACAGGTGGTACCGCGCGTACACGCGCCACTTCGGGCGGACGGGGAACGCCTCGTGGACGATCGCGGCGGAGGCGCTCGCCGAGCACGAGCCGTGGCTCTGGGCGATCCAGGACTGGCAGGCGAGCGTGCTCGACGACCCGAAGTACCCGGAGTGGCTCAAGGGCGCTCTGTTCAACGAGCTCTATTACTACGCCATCGCGGGCACGTACTGGGAGGCCGGGGCCGCGTCCGGCCAGCCGGACGACCCGGACGAGGACATGTTCACCAGCCTCGAGTCGTACATCTACCCGTTCTACGGGACGTCGGACGTGCGCTTTTATGGCTCATGGGCCCTGTTCTCGCTCTGGCCGGACATCGACAAGCAGGAGGTGCGGCAGTTCTGCGACAGCGTGACGACCACCCGCTCCGACAGGCCGCGCGCGATCGGGACCACCGCGCACGATTTCGGAGACAACGAGAGCGTCTTCCGCAAGTGGAACGCGTACACCTACCGCGACTCGACCAACTGGAAGGATCTCAACTCCAAGCTGGTCCTGATGGTCTATCGCGACTGGGCGCTCACCGGGAAGACCGACAAGGCGTTCCTCGATTACTGCTGGCCCGCCGTGAAGATGGCGATGCAGAAGGTGAAGGGCCAGGACGGCGACGGGGACGGGCTGCCGGAGAGCAACGGCATCGATCAGACCTACGACGACATGGATCTGCACGGCAACACCGCGTACTGCGGAGGCCTCTTCATTGCCGCCAGCGAGGCCGCGAAGGAGCTGGCGACCGCGGTCGGTGACGCCTCGCTCGCGAGCACCTACCAGACGTGGGTCGAGCAGTCGAAGGGCGGCTTCGAGTCGAAGCTCTGGACGGGATCGTATTACAAGATCGACACGGGGAGCCGGGACACGAACCGGATCATGTCGGACCAGCTCGCTGGCCAGTGGTACGCGCGCGCCCTCGGGCTGCCGCCGATCGTCGACCCGAGCCACGCCGCGTCGGCGTTCACCAAGATCTACGAGAACAACTTCAAGCGGTTCGACGGCGGGACCCGCGGCGTCGTCAACGTCATGACCGCCAATGGCTCGGTCGACGGGACGAGCAACCAGACGCGGGAGTGCTGGGTGGGCACGTCCTGGGGCGTGGTGGCCGGCATGATCCAGGAGGGGCTCGCCGCGCAGGCCGGCGAGATCGGCGCGAGCCTGGTCGACACGATCTGGAAGACCGACGGCCTGTGGTTCCGCACGCCGGAGGCATGGGAGGGCAACGGCAGCATCCGCGCGCCCTACTACATGCGCGCCACCACGCTGTGGGCGGCGAAGCACGCGTACGACATCGCGCCGTAGACCCGCGGTATCGCCCTCGCGAACGCGGCGTTGCCCCCCCGACTCGCCGCCGCCCACAGAGCGGCGGCGGGCGCGGCCAGACCCCGGGCGCCCGCGCGTCACCGGCGCTCGTCGGGTGTGTCTCGTCTGCCACATCACCCGCCCGGATTCCGCCGCGGACTCGCCTCTTGCGCCCGCGGCATCCCCATTGCTGAGTCGCGGCCATGTCCGTCGCTCCGCGCTTCCGATCTGCGCCCGCCGTTCTCGCGGCCATCGCCCTCAGCCTGGCGTGCGTTCAGGGCGCGCGCGCCCCCAACGTCCCGCCTCGAGGGACGCTCGCGCCCGGCGCGCTCGACACGGGCGGAAAGGCCGAGGCAGGGCCGTTCGCGGTGGTGTTCGGCGCGCCCCGCGGGCAGACCACGAGCCCCGCCGAGATCAGCCTCGTCTTCAACCGGCCGATGCGATCGCTCGATCTCGCGGGCAGCGAGGCCGCGGCGCCCGCGGTCCTGAAGCCGTCCGCGCCCGGACGCTGGCGCTGGGTCGGCACGAGCGGCCTCACGTTCGTCCCCGAAGGCCGCCTGCCGCGCGGCACGGAGTTCACCGTCGAGGTCCCGGCGGGCACCCGCGCGCTCGACGGCAGCGCGCTCGCCGAGCCGTACTCCTTCACCTTCCGCACCGAGCTGCCCGCGGTCGCGCGCGTCGAGCCCTGGTCGGGCAAGGACGACCTCACGCCGGAGGCGCGGTTCGAGCTGCGGTTCAACCAGCCGGTCGACACCGCCGAGATCGCGCGGCGCGCGTCCCTCACGGTGGGCGGCCGAAGAGACAAGGTGGCGTTCGAGGTGCGGCGCCCCGACGCGAAGAACGAGATGCTCGCCGAGCTCGTCCCCCGCGCGCCGCTGCCGCGCGACAGCGAGATCGAGCTCGCCGTGGCCGAGGGCCTCCGTGGCCGCGAAGGGCCGCTGCCGGCCGGCGAGGAGCAGCGGTTCACGTACCGCACCTACGGGCCGCTCCGGGCGCTGCGCCCCCAGTGCGATCGCGACACGCCGCAGGGGCGCTGCGCGGCCGACGGCGGGTTCACGCTCGCCTTCTCGAACCCCGTGAAGTTCGCGGACGCGAAGCGGGCGATCTCGGTGGAGCCCGCCGTCAAGCTGCTGTGGCCGTCGTGGATCGAGGACGACGAGCCCACGAGCCATATCCCCCTCGGCGGCGCCTTCGCCCCGGGTCGCAGCTACCGGGTGCGCGTGGCCGCCGGGCTGCGCGACGTGCACGGGCAGGCGCTCGCCGGCGTCGTCACCGAGGAGATCGCCTTCGACGATCGCTGGCCCGAGGCGCAGATCGGCCTCGTCGGGAGCGTGTTCGAGCCGGCCCAGCGTCGCGAGATCCCGGTCGTGTCCGTGAACGTGCGCGAGCTCTCGCTCGCGGTCGGCGCGATGACCGAGGAGATGATCCTCGCGCTCCAGGGTGATCCGCACAGCCCGGGGCGCAGCCCGAAGATGGGCGAGATCGCGGCGCTGCCCTCCGGCAAGCAGACGGTCCTGCGCCCGGCCGCCGCGACCAACACGCCGGCGACGCACCTCGTGCGCGCCGCCGAGGTGCTGGGCGGCGAGGGCAAGCGCGGGCCGCTCGCGATCGGGATCAGCTACACCGCCCGGCCCGGGACGCGGCACGCGCGCACCACCTCCGAGGCGGTGATCGCGCAGGTGACCGACCTCGGGATCAGCGCGAAGGTCTCGCCGAGCGGCTCGCTCGTCTGGGTGACGCGCCTGTCGACGGGCGCGCCGGTGCCCGGGGCGCGCGTGTGGATCCGGGCCCCTGGCGCGCCCGCGCCCGCCGCGGTGTCCACCGACGCCGAGGGGTTCGCGGTGGTCCCCGCGACGGCGCACGGTCCGGAGACCGCGACGACGCTCGGGCGCAGCGTGGTCTTCGCGCGCGCGGGCGACGACTGGACGTACCGGAGCGTCGCCGACTCGCTCAACGGGTGGCGCTTCGGCGCGGCGTCGGACTTCAGCGAGGCGCGCCCGTTCGGGATGATGTTCTCCGATCGCGGCATCTACCGGCCGGGCGACACGGTGCGCGTGAAGGGGATCTTCCGCGAGGAGGGCGCGCGCGGGGCGACGACGCCGGCCGGCAAGAGCGTCGCGCTCAAGGTCGAGGGGCCCGACGGCGAGGCGCTCGTCTCGCTCTCCCCGACGCTCGGCGCCTTCGGCACGTTCTCGGCCGACGTGAAGATCCCCGAGAGCGCGCGGCTCGGCACGTACAGCCTCGCCGCCACGGTCCAGGGCGGCGAGGCGGGGTGGCCGGACGTGATGGGCAGCGTCGAGGTCGCCGAGTACCGCCCCGCCGAGTTCAAGGTCGGCGTCGAGAGCGACAGGCCGAGCTACGTCCGCGGCGACAAGGCGCGCTGGACCGCGCGCGGCGATTACCTGTTCGGGGCGCCGATGACGAACGCGGAGGCATCGCTCTCCGTGACGCGCGCGCCGGTGTCGTTCTCGCCGCCGGGGATCGAGGGGTTCACGGTCCGCGAGGACGAGCTCACCGACGCGCTGCGGGACCAGGCGCCGCGCGGGTTCGAGGTGCAGAGCGCGCGCGAGAAGCTCGACGCGGCCGGGCAGGCGGCGATCGGCGCGGCGCTCTCGATGCCCGGGCAGCGCGGCACCGAGCTCGTCACGTGCGAGGCGTCGGTCACCGACGTGTCGCGGCAGACGATCGCCGGGAGCTCGACGGCGCTCGTGCACCCGGCCGAGTTCTACGTCGCCCTCAAGGAGCCCGAGCTCTTCGCGAAGGCGGGCGACGTGCTGCGGCCGGAGATCCTCGCGGTCGATCCGAAGGGCGCGCGCGTCGCGCAGGTCGCGGTCCGGGTCGAGCTCGTGCACCGGACGTGGACGCTCGCGCGGGAGGAGAGCGGCAGCGCGTACCGCAGCGTGAGCGCGCCGGTCGACAAGGTCGTCGCGCGGTGCGGCGTCACGACGGCGGCGGCGCCGCGGAGCTGCGAGCTCACGGTCCCGTCGGGGGGCTATTACCTCCTGCACGCGACGGCCAGGGACCGCCGCGGCAACCCCGTCGGCGCCGCCGCCGGGGTCTACGCGCTCGGCGAGGGCGGCGGGGGCTTCGGCGACAGCGACGAGCTCAAGGTCGACCTCGTTCCCGACCGCGACAGCTACGAGATCGGCCAGACGGCGCGCATCATCGTGAAGTCGCCGTTCGCCTCCGCCGACGCGCTGGTCACGGTCGAGCGCGCCGGGATCTCCACGCACCGGAAGGTGACGCTGTCGGGCGCCATGCCCGTGATCGACGTCCCGATCACGGAGGACCTCCGGCCGAACGCCTTCGTCTCGGTGCTGCTCCTGCGCGGGCGGACGAAGCCGCAGCCCGCGCCGGGGAAGGGCGGGGCGCCTGGGCCCGACGTCGGGGCGCCGGCGTTCCGCCTCGGCTACGCGCCGCTCCGCGTGAACCCGGAGGCGCAGCGGCTCGCGGTGCGCGTCCGCGCCGACAAGGCGGACGCGCGCCCCGGCGATCCGATCCGCGTGGACGTCGACGTCCGCGACCGCGCCGGCCAGCCCGCCCGCGCGGAGGTCACGCTCTACGCCGTGGACGAGGGCGTGCTGTCGCTGACGGGGTACACGACGCCCGATCCGATCCCCGTGTTCGGCGCGCCGCGCCCCTTGAAGGTGGCGACGATCGAGACGCGCGAGGCGCTCGCCCGCGTGCGCAACCCGTTCGCCGACCTCGGCGCCGACAAGGGGCGCGCGGGCGGCGGCGGCGCCGAGGGCGGCACGGGCGTGCGCCGCGATTTTCGCCAGAGCGCCTACTACAACCCCGCGCTCGTGACCGACGCCTCCGGGCAGGTGCACGCGAGCTTCAAGCTGCCGGACTCGCTCACGACGTACAGGGTCATGGCGGTCGTGGCCGCCGAGGACGATCGCTTCGGCTACGGCGAGTCCCGGGTGACGACGAGCCGCCCGCTCATGGCCCGGCCCGCGCTGCCGCGCTTCCTCCGCGCCGGCGACGCGATCGACGCGGGGGTGGTCGTGACCTCGAAGGGGCTCGCGAAGCCGGCGACGGTCGAGGTGGAGGTCACCGCGTCGGGGCTGACGCTCGCGGGCAGCGCCAAGCGCGCGATCGAGCTCGCGCCGGGCGGGTCGGCCGAGGTCCGCTTCGCGCTGTCGGCGACGCGGGCCGGCCCCGCGACGCTGCGCTTCCGCGCGACCGGCGGCGGCGCGTCGGACGTGGTCGAGGTGAACCGCGAGATCAAGGCGCCCATGGCGCCGGAGGCCGTCGCGCTCTACGGCGACACCACGACGGCGAGCGCCGAGCGGCTCGGGGACCTGTCGGCGATCCGCGACGACACGGGCGGGCTCACGGTGAGCCTTGCGCCGACCGCGCTCGTGGGCCTCGGCGGCGGCGTTGAGCAGCTCCTCGAGTACCCGTACGGCTGCACCGAGCAGCTGACGAGCCGGATGGTCCCGCTCCTGTCGCTGCGCGACCTCGCGAAGGCCTACGGGATCGCGCTGCCGAAGGACCTCACGGCCGTCATCGGCAAGACGATCCGGGAGATCCTCTCGCACCAGCGCGGGGACGGGGGCTTCGGCTTCTTCGCCGAGTCGGACCGCGCGGACCTGTGGACCACGGCGTACGCGCTGTGGGGCCTCACCGAGGCCAGGCGCTACGGGGTCGCGGTGCCGCCCGACGCGGTGGAGCGCGCGACGTCGTACCTGCGCCAGGAGCTCAACCGGATCGGCGCCGACCCGCTCCTCCGGGCGACGGCGCCGTTCCTCGTCGACGTCCTCGCGGCGAGCGGCGCCCCCGATCCCGGGCGCGCGAGCCAGCTGTTCGACGAGCGCGACAAGCTGCCGCTCTTCTCGAAGGCGCTCCTCGCGCACGCGATGGTGATCGGCAAGAGCGACAGGGCGTCCGTGGATCAGCTCGTCCGCGAGCTCGAGGGCGCGCTGCGCCTCGACGGGCCGGTCGCGCGGGCCGTCCACAACCACGGCGACGCGTACGCGGTCCTCATGGACTCCGAGGCCCGCACCTCGGCGCTCGTGCTGCGCGCGCTGCTCGCGGCGCGGCCGGCGCACCCGCTCGCGCCGCGGCTCGCGGCGGGGCTGCTCGCGGATCGCCGCGGCGGCACGTGGCGCAGCACGCAGGAGACGGCCTGGGCGCTGCTCGCGCTCGATCAGTACCGGAAGGCGCAGGAGAAGGCGGCGCCGGACTTCGACGCGCGGGTGTTCCTGGGGCAGGCGGAGCTGTTCTCCGCGCCGTTCCACGGCCCCACGACGGAGCAGGTCAAGACGTCGATCCCCGCGGCGAGGCTCGCGAGCGCCGGGGGCGCGCCGCTCGCGTTCTCGGTCGACGGGCGCGGCCGCCTGTTCTACGAGGCGCGGCTCCGCTACGCGCGCAAGCAGCTCCCGACGGAGGCGCTCGACCGGGGCTTCTTCGTCGAGAAGTCGCTCCGCGCGCTCGCGCCCGAGGACCTCGCCGCCGTGGTCGGCGGCGCGTCCACGTCGAGCGAGCGCGCGGCCCCGCCGTCGGTCGCGTTTGCCGGCGGCGATCTCGTGCTCGGCGAGATCGTCGTGGTGACGCCCTCTCCGCGCGACTTCGTGGTCATCGACGATCCGCTGCCGGCCGGCCTCGAGGCGGTCGACGCGCGGCTCGCGACGTCCGCGCGCTCGCTCGACGTCGACGCGGCCGAGGCCCAGGCCGAGGCGGACGACGCCGACGCCGATCAGGACGACCTCCGCGCGACCGGCCGCGTCTACGAGCCGAGCCGCTTCGTCCGCGAGATCCGCGACGATCGCGTCCTCTTCTTCGTCGACCACATGGCCGCCGGGATGTACCGGTACCGGTACCTCGCGCGCGCCACGACGCTCGGCTCGTTCGTGGTCCCGCCCGCGCGCGCGGAGGAGATGTACAGCCCCGAGGTCTTCGGCCGGACGGGCGCCGTCACGGTCCAGGTCGGGAGCCGAGGGCCGGACGCGGCGCCGCGTCCGCGCTGAGCCGTGCGCGCGCACTCCCAGGAAGGGCCCGGCCGCGCAGCGCGGTGGTTTGCGCGCCTCGGCCCGCGCGCGCGGCGGATCCTCCGCCGCGCGGCGCAGATCGCGCTCGCCCTCGCCGTCGCGCCGTGGCTCCTGCTCGCCACCCTCGCGGCGCTCACCCCGCTCCCGCCGGAGCTCGGGGCGCCCGAGGACCACGCCGTGTCCACGGTCCTGCTCGATCGCCACGGCACGGTGCTCCGCGAGCTCCGCGCTGGAGACGGCGCGCGCGCGCGCTGGCTTCCGCTCTCCGAGGCCGGCGATCGCATCCAGCGCGCGCTCCTGGCCGCGGAGGACAAGCGGTTCGTGCGCCACCCCGGCGTCGATCCGATCGCGATCGCGCGCGCCGTCGGCCAGCTCGCGGCGGAGCGGCGCGTCGTCTCGGGCGGGTCCACGATCACGCAGCAGCTCGCGCGCACGCTCGTCCCGCGCCCCCGCACCGCGCGCGGCAAGCTCGGCGAGGCGGCGCTCGCGCTGCGCATCGAGGCGTCGCTCTCGAAGCGCGAGATCCTCGAGCAGTACCTGAACCGCGTCGCGTTCGGCCCGGGCCTGCGCGGGGTCGAGGCGGCGAGCCGCTTCTACTTCGACAAGCCCACGCGCGACCTGTCGCTCGCGGAGGCCGCCGCGCTCGCCAGCATGCCGCGCGGCCCGGCGCTCTACGATCCGCGCCGCGGCACCGGGCCGCTCGAGCGCCGCAGGAACCGCGTCCTCGATCGCATGCTCGCGGCCGGCCTCGCCGGCGAGGCCGAGGTCGCCCGCGCCCGCGCGGAGCCCATCGCGCTCGCCCCCAAGGGGGGCGGCCTCGGCGCGCCGCACCTCGTCCGCGCCGTGCTCGGCGGCGCGCTGGGCCCGGGCGCGGGCCTTCCCGCAGGGGGCCCCGACGCCGCGTCGCGGATCGTAGAGCGCCGGGCGACCTCGATCACGCTGACGATCGACCGCGGCCTTCAGCGCGAGATCGAGGTCCTCGCGCAGCAGACCGTCCGCGGCCTCTCGGATCGCGACGTCGGCGCGGCGGCGGTGGTGGTGATCGAGAACGCGACCGGCGAGATCCTCGCGTACGTCGGCTCGCACGACATCGACGACGCCGCCGGGCTCGGCCACAACGACGGCGTCCTCGCGCTGCGCCAGCCCGGCTCTGCGCTGAAGCCGTTCGTCTACGAGCTCGCCATGGAGCAGCTCGGGTTCACCGCCGCGACCGTCCTTCCCGACGTCGAGCTCTCGTTCCCGACGGCGAACGGCAACTACGCGCCGCGGAACTACGACGGCCGCTTCCACGGCCCCGTCCGCCTGCGGGACGCGCTCGCCAACTCGTACAACGTCCCTGCGGTCTGGGCGGCGGCCGCGCTCGGCCCCGAGCGCGTCCTCGCGCGGCTCCGGGAGCTCGGCCTCCGCTCGCTCGATCGCGAGCCGTCGCGCTACGGCGTCGCCATCGCGCTCGGCGACGGCGAGGTCCGCCTTGTCGACCTCGCGAACGCTTACGCCACGCTCGCGCGGGGAGGCCTTTACCTGCCGGTGCGCGCGGTGCGCTCGTTCGCCCCCTCGTCGTCTCCGTCGCCCTCCTCGCCGGCGGCCTCTTCCGCGTCGCCCGCGTCCAGCGGTAGCGGCGCGCCCGCCGAGCCGCCCGCGGCGCCTCCCGAGCGCGGCGCGCGCGTCCTCGACGCCGCGCGCGCCCGGGTGATCGTCGACATCCTCGCCGACGACCGGGCGCGGCTCGCGTCGTTCGGCGAGGGCAACGCGCTCGATCTGCCGTTCCCCGTGGCCGCGAAGACGGGCACGTCCAAGGGCTTCCGCGACAACATCGCGGTCGGCTTCACGCCCGACGTCACCGTCGCCGTCTGGGTCGGCAACTTCGATGGCTCGCCCATGGGCGGCGTCAGCGGCATCACCGGCGCGGGCCCGCTGTTCCGCGACGCCATGCTCGCCGCCGCGCGCGTCCGGCCGCCGCGCCCCTTCGATCCGCCCGATCCCGAGCAGCTCGCCGAGGTCGAGGTCTGCGCCCTGTCCGGCATGAGGCCGACCGCCGCGTGCCCGCACCGCCGCCACGAGCTCCTCCCGCGCGGCGACGTCGCGGCGCTCTCGCCCTGCGACATGCACGAGACCGTGCGCATCGATCGCCGCAACGGCCTGCGCGCCGGGGCCTGCCCCGACGCGGCGGTCGAGGAGCGCGTCGTCGAGCGCTACGACGCGGAGCTCACCGCGTGGGCGCGCGCCGCCGGCCGCCCCCTCGCGCCCGATGCGGCGTCGCCCCTCTGCGGCGCGCTCGCCGGGCTCGACGGCGCGCCCGGCGCTCCGCCGGCCGGCGCCGGCGCGCGCGTCCGCGTCGCGTACCCGCCCGACGGCGCTCGGTTCGTCCTCGACCCCTCGATCAACTCGCTGCAGGCGATCCGGCTGCGCGCCGACGTCCCTCCGGGCGTGCCCCGCGTGCGCTTCGTGCTCGACGGGCGCTCCATCGAGGTCGGCCCGCCGTTCGCGCTCGACTGGCCGCTCGTCGCCGGCGCGCACCGGCTCCGCGTCGACGCGGACGGAGCGGCCGCCAGCGAGGAGATCGCGTTCTCGGTGGAGTGAGCGTCGGGCGAGGCGACATCCCGTCTCCTCGCCCGCCGGCTCCGATGAAGTCACCCGCGCTGCAGTCGCTGGCGGCGCGGCGCGGCGCGCCGCCCGCGGGCCACATCACCCGAAGAGGGGCAGGTCTTCTTCCTCGGAGAGCGGGAATCGCTCCACGAGCGGATCGTCCGCGATCCCCGCCAGCTTGCGCAGCGCCTTGTGGATGTGCCCCGGCTTGAGCCGGACGCCGCCCTCCTTGGGCGCGAGCGTGACCGGATCGACGTCGAGCGGGTTGTGCCGGTCGTCCGTCGCGCCGATCACCCGGTTCCCCGCGATGCCTGCGCCGGCCAGGATCATGCTGGTGATGTTCCAGTGGTCCTTGCCGTTGCCCTCGTTGTAGCCCGGAGTCCGCCCGAAGTCCGAGCCCACGACGAGGACGATCCGGTCCGCGATGCCCTGCTCCTCCGCGGCGGTCAGGATGAAGTCGATCCCGTCGCAGATCTGGTCGAGCCGCGGGATGTGGTTGTCGTCGTGGTTGCCGTGCGTGTCGAACCCGCCCACCGACAGGTTGGCGCTCACGCAGATGCCGGCGCGGTAGGCCGCGAGCGCGACCTGCGCTTGCCGCCGCAGCGAGGCGTTCTCGAACTCCGCGGGCAGGTACTGGATGAGCTGCTTGAGCTCGTTCTGCCCGACGCGCGACGTGAAGAGCGTGCTCATCGCCTGCTTGACGTGGGGCAGCCGCTGCTGCTCGAGCTTCGCGGCGTGCCGCGCCTGCCGCGCCTCCAGGATCCGCGTCATCGTGGCGTCGGTGTGGTACTGCTCGCGGTTCTCTTCGTTCCCCGGATCGATCCTGTTCGGATAGGCGAGCCGCTGCAGGAGGCCGGTGTCGGGGATGCGGGTGACGGCGACGACGTTCGCCGTCGTGTCGTAGCCGCCGTTGCTGATGAACCCCATCGGCAGCGCGCCGCCGTGGACGCCGGCCACGAGCGCCGCGAAGGCGGGTTTGCCCTCGCGGAGCGTGCCGCACCACGTGTTGCGGACGCCGGCGTCGTGGCTGTTCGTCCCGGTGTCGATGCCGTTGATGACGAGCAGCTTGCTGTAGTGCTTCTTGAAGAACGCGTCGTTGCCGCCGACCGGCGCGTACTTGAGATTGCCGGCGGTCCCGATCGCCTCGCGCAGGTAGCTGCGGTTCATCGCTTCCCGCGTCTTCTGCTCCTCGGCGCTCATCGCGCCCTTGGGATCGCAGAGGCTCGTCGGGTCCCAGCCGCCGCTCGCGTGGATGTGGACCCAGAGCGGGCCCGCGTAGGGGCCGGCCGCGGCGGCGTCCCTCGACAGCACGCCCGCTGCGACGACGCCGAGGCCCGCCATAGATGCCAGTTTGAGGAAATCTCGACGTTCCATGGCTGCTCCTACTGGTAAAGAAACCTGAAGTCCGAAAGGAGATAGGTCATGACGCTCATCCACGCGCGGACCGTGTAGTTCTCGTCGCGCGTGAGCTTCTCGTCGTCGGGGAGCCCCTCTCGAGTCCAGTAGTCGTTGTGCACCTGGCAGGGGCCGGGCAGCGACCTCGAGAGCCGGCCCTCCTCGCCCTCCGGCTTCGCCATGCCCGCCTTGCCCTCCTCCCACGTCTCGAGGAAGACCTTGTATGTCCGCTCGATCTCGGGATCGCCGAGCTCGAGCGACTCGCCCAGCACCCGCTTGTGCAGGTACTGGATGTTCTGCTTGATCCCCTCGACGGCCGGCAGCACGTCGAAATCGTTCGTGTCCCGCGGCTCGAACGTCGTCTCGACGTACGGGAAGAGGAGCCGCTCCTCCTGCGGGAGGTAGAGGTCGCGCGGCACCGCGATGCACGCCATCTCGTTCGCCATCCGGTCGGCGATGTTGGCCATGATCCCGTTCGGCTCCGTGATCCGCTGGATCACGTCCTGCGAGTCGATGCCGCCGTACAGCATGCGGTAGGCGTCGCGCCGGAGCAGGAAGTCGTAGCGATTGCCGTCGTCCTCGAACGCCCGCGGGCGCCACGGATACCCCATCACCGCCCAGATCTTCCGGTGCAGCTGCTCGGGCCCGAGGAACCGCGTGCCGCCGAGCTGCGTGAGCGCCTCCCCCCGAGACGCCTGCGCCACGTTGCGCGCCCGGAAATAGGGGCTCTTGACGATGGCCTTGACGACCGTCTTCAGGTTGTAACCGCCGTCGGCGAAGTCGTGCGCCATCGTGTTGAACGCGTGGTACTGGGCGAGGTACGCCCGGAACTTGGCGTTGAACTCCGGATCGTCGTTGGTCGGCGCGGCGAGCGGCTGTTGCCCGGTGAGGCCGGTGTACATCGTATAGACGGCCGAGAGCGCGAAGCGGGGGTCGTCGGCGACGCGCTTCGCCACCCACGAGAGCGCGGTCGGGAACTCGCTGAACGGCACCGACTCGGCGCCGAAGCCCGGCGGCCGCATGTCCTCGTACCAGGTGTCGTCCTCCTCGTACCGGCCCGCGGAGTCGAAGCTGTGGAACCCGCCCGACAGCGGGTCCAGGGCGGCGTGGCAGACGGTGCACGCCGCGTTGTTCATCGTCGGGTTGAAGTCGGTGATCTTCGTCTGATCGAGCGGCTGCTCGGCCGTCTTCAGGATGTCGGTGCCGAGGAAGAACTGATAGACCATCCTCGCGCGGTGGCGGTTCCTGTTGGTGTTCGTCGTCGGGTGCCTGGACAGGAAGACGGGGGAGGTGAGCACGCCGGCGAGCGGGATCGGATCGCGCTTCGCCGGGACGAACTCGTCTGGATCCGCGTCGTTCTTGAACTCGGCCGTCACGCCGTACGCCCTCGCGGAGAAGGGGCTCACGACCGTGTAGTCGGCGGTGAGGACCTCCTTGAAGGACCTGTCGTTCCGCACGATGTAAGCGATGAGCTCGAGCGGCTCCCTCCCGACGGCCCGGTTCGTCCAGCTCTTCAGCTTGTTGGCGACGTCCTCCAGGTCCCGCGCGCCGTATTTCGCGACCAGCGCCGGATCCTGCGGGAGGCTGTTGTACCACTTCGGATCGTACGCGTCGCTCCGCAGCAGATCGACGGCCTCTTCGCCGTTCAGGTAACGGTCGGTGAGGAAGAGATCGTTGTAGATCTCCTTCAGCCGCACATAGAACGTCTCCTCCGTGAGCATCTGGTCCAGGATCGGATCCAGCGCGTCCATGCCGCTCTCTGCGACGGCCTCCTCTTCGGCCTCTGTCGGCAGGCGCCCGGCGAGCTCGAGGCTCGCCGTGCGGAGCGTCTCCTCGGGCCCGCTCATCACCACGCCGGCGAAGGAGGCGTTGACGTCCGTCTCGCAGGACGACGGCTCCTTCGTGCGCTCCACCATCGCCCGGAGCGCCTCGACCTCGGCGCTGTCCGAGGCGAGGACCTGGCCGCCGCCGTGCTCGATGGCCTTCGTCGGCTTGAGCAGGACGTACGACTCGCCGCCGAGCTCGAGCCCGGCGAGCGACTTGAACGTCGCGAGGTTCTTGTCGAGGAACCCCGCCTCGCTGCTCCCGGCGAGGATCAGCTTGGACTCCGCCGCCTGCCCCTGAGGGTTATGGCAGCCGATGCACTTCGTCGAGAGGATGGGGACCCACACCTTCTCGGCGAAGAATTGCTCGTCGGAGATGCACGGGCCGTCGGCCTCGCTGCTGCAACCGGCGGACACGGACGCGAGCGCGCTCGCGCCCGCGGAGAGCCCCAGGAGCCCCAGGGCCGTCGCGGCGCGCTTCCGGAGTAACCATCCTATTCTCGGCATAAGCATCCTCGCCGGGAGCGCTCGCGCGACTCCCACGTTGAGGGGACCGGGAGAGCGGAGCCCCGAATCGCGTTGAAAGAACACACACCGACAGCCCCTATCGCGGGGCGCATCCACCCCGCGATGGCCGGGTCCTCGTTCATCGACCATCGACACCCGATGAGGCGAGCGGGACGAGCGCCCGCTTCATCGCTTGCGTAGACCACGTACTCTAACCTCTCGGGGGCCTCTCCCGCTATGCGCTCAGCACATTGCTTGATCAGAATTTCTCTTTGTTACCTCTAGTGGTTGTGAAGTTTTTCGACGGGAGGCTGCGGCTCCTCCGGAAGCTACGTACCCGGTGCGCCCAGGTGGGTGCTCCCACCCGTGGGCGCGCGAGGCGTGCGTGGATGTGGTCAAGACCAGGGAAATCGAATAACCGTTGGATATGAGCTCGACGAGGGATGCGACCCGCGCTCGCGCGGTTCAGTGGTTTGTTCGCGGCGGCACGCTGCGGTCGGCGGGCCGGGATCCCGTCAAGATCGGCATCGCGCCGATCGTGGTGGGGCGCGATCCGAGCTGCGGTGTGGTGGTCGACGATCCGGAGGTCAGCTCGACGCACTGCGATCTTCGCGCGGAGGGCCCGGGCGTGCTCGTCCGCGATCTCGGCAGCAAGAATGGGACGTTCGTGTCGACGGTCCGCATCCGCGAGGCGATCTTGACGGCCGCGTGCGCCATCCAGGTCGGCGGCTCGGTGCTGAGCTTCGAGCCGCTCGACAAGGAGCGCGTCGACGTCGGGTTCGACGAGAGCTTCGGCCCGCTGATCGGCGCCTCGCCGCGGATGCGCCACCTGTTCCGCCTGCTGCGCGAGGTGGCCTCGACGGAGCTCTCGCTGCTGATCACCGGGGAGACGGGCACGGGCAAGGAGCTCGCGGCGCAGGCCATCCATGACGTCTCGAGCCGGCGCGGCGGCCCGTTCGTCGTCGTCGACTGCGCCTCGTTGCCGGGCGCGCTCGCCGAGAGCTTCCTCTTCGGGCACGAGCGCGGCGCCTTCCCCGGGGCGAACGAGCGGAGGAGCGGCGCCTTCCACGAGGCGAACGGCGGGACGATCTTCCTCGACGAGCTGGGCGAGCTGCCGCCCGATCTCCAGCCGAAGCTGCTGCGCGCGCTCACCGAGCAGAAGGTGAAGCGCGTCGGGTCACGGATCTACGAGCCCGTCGACGTGCGGATCATCGCGGCGACGCGCCGCGACCTCGGCCGCAGCATGAACACCGGGCGCTTCCGGAGCGATCTCTTCTTCCGGATCGCCCAGATGCGCATCGAGCTGCCGCCGCTCCGCGAGCGGCGGGAGGACATCCCGCTGCTCGTCGAGCGCGTCTGCGAGCGCCTGGGGTGCCCCGAGCGCGCCGTGGAGATGGTCAATCTCATCACCACGACGCTCGGCCAGCACGATTTCCCTGGCAACGTCCGCGAGCTCATGAACGTCACCAGCGTGGCCGCGAGCCTGCCGCCTGGGGCCGAGGCGATCGCCTCGATCCTGCCGCTCGAGGGCGGCGGCGACGTGGTCGTGCCGACGTCGGCGTTCGGCGAGGCGAAGCGGAGCGCCGTCGCGGCGTTCGAGCAGCGTTACTTCAGCGAGCTGATCCGCGCGACGGGCGGCAACGTCAGCGAGATGGCGCGCCGCGCGGGCATGGAGCGCCACCACGTGCGGATGTTCCTGAGGAAGCACGGGCTCACCGCGAAGCAGTGAGGGCGCGGAGCGGCGAGGGCGCGGAGCGGCGAGGGCGCCGAGCGTGTCCTAGGCGCCGCCCGCGCCGCCGTTGCCGGTCGGATCGCCGCCCGCGCCGCCGCTGCCGGCGGGGTCGCCGCCCGCGCCGCCGTTGCCGGTCGGGTCGCCGCCCGCGCCGCCGCTGCCGGCGGGGTCGCCGCCCGCGCCGCTGCTCGTCGTGGCCGCGGCCGTGCTCGTGGCCGGGTCCCCGCCGCAGCGCTCCACGCCGCGGCAATCCGCGCAGGAGCACCCCTCGAAGTACTCCGCGCACGAGCCGTTGTCCGTGCAGTGATCCGTGCACCGCGGGGTGCTCGTGCAGTCGGGGCAGGTGCAATCCTCGTTGGCGTTGCACCCCTCGTTGTCGTTGCACCCGCGCCTCGGGCTGCAGGCCGCGACGGTGCCCGCGCAGTCCTGGCAGGTGCAATCCTCGCCGTCGGGGGCGTCTGGCCGCATGTCGCAGGCGCCGTCGTCGTTGCAGCGACCGAGGCAGCTCGCCGTGTCGGAGCAGTCTGGGCAGCTGCAGCTCTCGGGGACCTGGGCGAGGATCGTACACCGCCCATCCGGGCTGCCGCCGAAGCAGCCGAAGCCGAGCGAGCCGCCGGCGCCGGCGACCGTGGCCGCCGTTGCCGTCGAGGTCGTGTCGGTCGCTTCATTGCTCGAGCAGCCGCCGCTCGCGGCGAGCCCGAAGACGATGGAGGAGGCGAGGAGTGCAAGAAAGGCGCGCATGTCTGGCAGCATCCCTCTCCAGCGCGCGTCACGTCAACACCGCACGTCGCGCTGCGCCAGGGAGGCGCTCAGCGGAATGCCACGCTCCTGTCCGCCGTCTTCGCGCGGACGGCCGCGCGCTCGCGCACGAGGAACTCGCGCACCGCGGCGTCCAGGCGTGGATGCGCGATGTGGTGCGCGCTGTGGGTGACGCTCGGTGCGAAGCCGCGAACGAGCTTGTGCGACCCTCCCGCGCCCGGCTCGAAGCGGCGCAGTCCCCGGGCGATGCAGTCCTCGACCGGGTGATAATAGCAGACGTTGAAATGCAGGAACGGGCGCTCCTCCGACGCGCCCCAGTAACGGCCGTAGAGCGTCGTGGGCCCGGCGAGGTTGAGCGCGCCCGCGATGGGGCGTTTGCCTTCCCGCGCGAGGACGATCTCGACGCCTCCCTGGGCCCCGCCGCCGCGCAGCCGGGCCGCGATCTCCTCGAAGAAGGCGCGGTTCAGGTACTGCCGGCCCCAGGCGAACTTCTCCACGGTGGAGACGTAGAAGCCGAACATGGCATCGACGATCTCCGGCGTGATCTCCGCGCCGCGCAGCGTGGCGATAGACAGCCCCTGCCTCGTGGACTCGCGCATTTCCCGCCGGATCTGGTGCCGCCGCTTCGCGTTGAAGCGCGCGAGGAAGTCGTCGAGCGTTTGATACCCCTCGTTCTCGAACTGGAACTGGACGCCGCAGCGGTGCGCCATGGCGGCATCGGAGAGGGCGGCGGCCTCGTCCTCGGTCGGGAACAGGACGTGGGCGCTCGAGATGCGGCTCCGCGCGACCAGCTTGCGGAGCGTCTCGGCGAGGACGGGCAGCAGCGCCGGGCGGTCCTCCGGCCGCCGCACGAGCAGCCGCGGCGTCGTCGCGGGGGTGAACGGCACCGCGACGACGAGCTTCGGGTAGTACGGCGCGCCGATCTGGTGGGACGCGGAGGCCCAGCCGTGGTCGAAGACGAACTCTCCCTCGCTGTTGTCCTTGAGGTAGGCGGGCGCCGCGGCGAGCAGCGCCCCCTCGGCCCGGAGCGTGATGTGGTGGGGCAGCCAGCCCGCCGCCTCGCCCACGCACCCCGTCCGCTCGAGCGCGTCGAACCACGCCCAGGTGAGGAACGGCGCCTCGCTCACCCCGTCGAGCGCGTTCCACTCGCTCTCCGGGATGTCGCGGATGGTGTCGTGGACGTGCGCTTCAAGCTCCATGGCCGATCCTAGCAGCGCGCGTCGCGCCGCCTGGCCGGCTCACGAGGTCCTGGATCGACCGCGCGCCGGAGCGGGCCACGAGGTCCGAGAGCCCGCGCGCGATCTCCGCGGGGAGGAGGGGGCCGCCGTAGATGAAGCCTGTATAGATCTGCACGAGGTCGGCGCCCGCCTGGAGCTGGTCCATCGCGTGCTCCGCCGACTCGATGCCCCCGGCGCCGATCACCGTGACGTTGCTCCCGAGGCGCGCGCGGATGCGCCGCACCATCGCGAGCGAGCGCTGCCGGAGGGGCGGGCCGCTCAGCCCGCCCGCGCCCATCGCCTCGACGTCCGCCGGGCTCGTCGCGAGCCCGTCGCGCCGCACGGTCGTGTTGGTCGCGATGACGCCGGCGAGGCCGACCTCCTCGACCACGGCGAGCAGCGCCTCGAGCTCCTCGTCGCCGAGGTCCGGGGCGACCTTGATGAGCAGCGGCAGCGGCGCCCCGGCGGCGCGGTTCTCCCGCGCGATCGCGGAGAGCAGCGCCCGCGCGATCGCCGGGCCCTGCATCGCGCGGAGGTCCTTCGTGTTCGGCGACGACACGTTGATCACGACGAAGTCGGCCGCGCGCCGCGCCTCCCGGAAGCTCGCGAGGTAGTCGTCGATCGCGGGCTCGATGGGATCGAGCGGCGCGACCCTGGACTTGCCGATCGAGATGCCGACCGGCACGCCGACGGCCGCCGTACCGCCGCGGCCGAGCAGGCGCTCCGTGACGCGGGCCGCGCCCTGGTTCGGGAACCCGAGCCGGTTGATGAGCGCCCGGTCGGCCGGCAGCCGGAAGAGGTTCGGCGGCGGGTTCGCGGCCTGGGGCTGCGCCGTGACGGTGCCGAGCTCGACGAAGCCGAACCCGAGGGCGGCGAGCGCGCGGGCCCGGCGGGCGTCCTTGTCGAAGCCGCCCGCCACGCCGAGCGGGGAAGGGAAGTCGAGCCCCATGGTGCGCACGGCGATGCGCCCATCCCGGGGCGCGAGGCGGGCGTGCACGAGGGCGCGGAGCGGCGCCGCGTGCTCGATGGGGGCGAGCGCGAGCATGCCGAGCTCGTGCGCGAGGCTGGGCGGCAGCGCGAAGAGGAGCGGTCGGACGAGGCGGTACATCGGGGCGCGTCTCCGTTGCGGGTTGCGGCGCGCGGCGTCGGAGGAGGTCCTGCGAGCGGCGCGGTGGTGGCGGATACCATGGCGCACCGGCCGCGTGGGCCGCCATCTCGGCGTTGGCGCGCAGGGCGAGGCTCGGCGGCTCTGCTAGACTCCGCGCCCTCCATGACGCCCCCCGAGATCCTCGATCGCACAGGCGATCCCAGGCCACTGACCGACCTTGGCGAGCGCTTCGCGAGGAGCGCGGACGAGATGGCGGCGCTGCGCGAGCGCGGCGTCGCGGCCGCCCGCGACCTCTGCGCCTTCATCGATCGCTCGCCGACGCCGTACCACGCCGTGCGCGAGGTCGCCTCGCGGCTCGTGGCGGCCGGCTTCTCGGAGCTCGGGGAGCGCGACGCGTGGGCGGTCGCTCCGGGCGATCGCCGCTTCGTCATCCGGGGCGGGTCGACGATCGTCGCGTTCGTGGTCGGGGCCGAGCACCCGGCGCTCGGCGGCTTTCGCGTCATCGGCGCGCACACCGACTCGCCGAACTTCCGGGTGAAGCCCAGCGCCGAGCTCTCGCGGAGCGGCTACCAGCAGCTCGGGGTCGAGGTCTATGGCGGCGTCCTGTACTCGACCTGGCTCGACCGCGATCTCAGCGTGGCCGGCCGCGTCCACGTGCGCAGGGACGGGCGGATCGAGCGCCTCCTCGTCGACCTGGGCCGCCCGGTCGCCCGCGTCCCGAACCTCGCGATCCACCTGAACCGCGGGGTCAACTCCGAGGGGCTCGTGCTGAACGCGCAGAAGCACCTCGTCCCCGTGATCGGCCTGGGCAAGGAGGCCGATCTCAACGCCCTGCTCGCGCGCGCGGTCGACGCGCCGCGCGACGCCATCCTCGGCTTCGATCTCTGCCTGTACGACACGCTCAAGGCGTCGCTCGGCGGCCTCTCCGACGAGTTCATCTTCGCGTCCCGCCTGGACAACCTCGCGAGCTGTCACGCCGCGACGGCCGCGCTGATCGGCGCCGCTCCTTCCGCGGCGACGCGGGTCATCGCGCTCTACGACCACGAGGAGTGCGGCAGCCGGAGCGCCGTGGGGGCGGCGGGGAGCGTGCTCCGCGACGTGCTCGCGCGGATCGTCGACGTCTACCCGGGGCGCGAGCCGCAGGCGTTCGCCCGCGCGATGGCCGGATCGCTGCTCGTCTCGGCGGACATGGCCCACGCGGTGCACCCGAACTATGCCGATCAGCACGAGCCGCGCCACGCCCCGCAGATCAACCGCGGGCTCGTGATCAAGTCGAACGTGAACCAGTCCTATGCGACCGACGGCGCGACGGCCGCCGCGCTCGAGGCGCTCTGTCACGACGTGGGCTACGCCCCCCAGCGCTTCGTCGTGCGCAGCGATCTCCCCTGCGGCAGCACGATCGGCCCGATCACGGCGGCCTCGCTCGGCATCGCCACGGTCGACGTCGGCGCGCCGATGCTCAGCATGCACTCGTGCCGCGAGATGGCCGGCACCCTGGACGTCCACCTCGCGATCGAGACCTACCGCCGCGCGCTTTCGTGAGGCGGGCACCTCATTGGGGGGAGAGTGCGCGCGACGCGCTCGCTTCGTTAACGGTTGCGCGTGTCGTGGGAGAGAAGCGTGAAGCCGATGAGCTTGTAGAGGAGGCGGGCGCCGACGTTGCCGTCCCAGTCGTCGGCGTCGTCCTTCGGCGCGACCTCGTTCAGGTCGAAGCCGACGATGCGCCGGCCGCTCTTCTGGATGCGGCCGATCAGGGCGACGGCTTGCTGGAACGTCAGCCCGCCGGGGACTGGCGTGCCGGTGCTCGGACACAGCGTCGGATCGAGGCCGTCGATATCGAAGCTCACATAGACGTCGTCGGGGAGATCCTCCACGATCGAGTCGGCGATCAGGTGGAACGGCTCGCCCTCGAAGAGCCGATCGGCGATCGAGGCATCGATGTGGGCGACGATGCGCCCGTTCGACTCGCGGATGAACCGGAGCTCGTCTTCGCTCATGTCGCGCAGCCCGACCTGGACGATCCGCGGGATCGTCGGGTGGTTCGTCGCGACGTTGTGCATGATCGAAGCGTGGGAGTCGGTGAATCCCTCGTACGCGTTGCGTAGATCGGCGTGCGCGTCGATGTGCAGGATCCCCATTCCCGGGTAATGCGCGGCGTGCGCCGCGATCGCGCCGTAGGGGGAGGAGTGATCACCGCCGATGACGCCGACGAGCTTGCCCCGCTCCATCCATCGCAAGGCGATCTCCGTGACGCGCTCGTTCAGCCGGCGGGAGAGCGCGTTGACCGCCGCGAGGCGCGCCTCCAGGTCCCGGTCGCCAGCGACCTCCCCGTGCGCCGCGATCACCGGCTCGGCCGCGGCGCACGCCTCCGCATTCCAGCGCACGATGTCCGGATCGACGTCGAGCATCGCGATGCCCTGCTCGTACGGTCTGCCCGTGTGCAGGTCGAAGAGGTCGACCTGCCGGCTGGCCCGCAGGATCGCCCCCGGGCCCTTGGCGGCGCCGCGGCGGTAGGACACCGTCGGCTCCCACGGCACCGGGACGAGGACCACCCGGGCGTCCTCAGCAGTGTGTGGCAGCCCGTAAATCCCGTTGCCGATGGCGGGACCGTTCGGATCGAAGCCGAGAGGGGATGAGCTCACGCGGCCACGTTGGCGGTTCGCGACCAGGTCGTCAAGCGCGAGCCGCCTCCGGCCCAGCGCACGCCGGAGCGCGCCGGAGCGCGCCGGAGTGCTCCGCCGCACGCGCCGCCGAGCACCGGCGGAGCGGCTCCCGCGCCTGCACACCGGCGGAGCGGCTCCCACGCCTGCACACCGGCGGAGCGGCTCCCACGCCTGCACACCGGCGCGAGGTGCGTAAAGACGATCGCACCGAGCGTGAGACATCGGCGTGAAACACGGATGTCGGGTGGGGATGGCGCGGAGCGCTCGTCGGAATGCAACTTCGGGCTTCCAGCTGCGACGAAATGCGCTAGGAAGAGCGCCGAGAAGATGGGCCGCTGCGCCCGTCCGGGCCGGTCAGCGCTGCTCGGCGCTGCCGGTCGGTTCGGCGCGTGGTCCTGATAGCAGACGCGAAGAACAGCCATGCTCCGGTACCGCGCCGATATCAAGACACTCCTCTTCGTCGCGACGTATTTCGTGCTCGTGGCGGTGCAATGGGTCTACGCGCCGCGCGCGCTATGGCTCGCGATTCCGCTCCTCGCCACGACGTGCGTGTTCTCGTTCCTCGGAGCGGTCGCGACCCACAACGCGGTCCATTGCCCCGTGTTCCGGCGGCGATGGATGAACCGCGCGTTCCAGGTCGCGCTCACGCTCACCTACGGGCACCCCGTCAGCGCCTACGTCCCGGGCCACAACCTCAGCCATCACAAGTACACGCAGTCCCGGCGTGACGTGATGCGGACGACGAAGGTGCGCTATCGGTGGAACCTGCTGAACGGCCTCTTTTTCATGAGCCGCGTGGTCCGGGACATCCTGCCCGCCGACATGCGCTACTTCAAGGCGATGTACCGGCGGAACCCGCCGTGGTTCCGTCAGATGCTCCTCGAGTCGGCGGTGTTCCTCGGCGCGATGGGGGCCCTGCTCGCGCTCGACTGGCAGAAGTTCCTCCTCTACGTCCTGATCCCCCACCAGTACGCCGCGTGGGGGATCGTGACGATGAACTACCTCCAGCACGACGGCTGCGACGAGGACAGCGAGTACAACCACTCGCGCAACTTCGTCGGCCGGCTGGTCAACTGGTGGACGTACAACAACGGCTTCCACTCCATCCATCACATGGAGCCCGGCCTCCACTGGAGCCTCCTGCCGGCCGCGCACGCGAGGCGCGTGGCGCCCTTCATCCACCCGAACCTCGACCAGCCGTCGCTCCTCGCTTACCTCTTCCGCAGCTTCGTCTGGCCTGGCAAGCGCCTGCGCTACGACGGCGCCCCGGTCGTGCTCCCGCCGGAGGAGCCCGACGAGGAATGGATCCCTGGCCCGAAGGAGACGCCCAGCGACGTCTCGCTGGGCGCGATCGCGCCCGGCTGACCCGCCGGCGCCTGCCCCGCGCTGGAGGTTCGGCGCCGCCCTCCTGGGGCGGCGCGCCGGGCGTCTGGCTGTCGAGATGTGCGGGGGTGCCATGCCGGCGCGGCGCGCGCGGTCCTGTGGCGCCTGGAGACCTCCCGAGAGGCACCTTGCGGCGACGACCGGGAGGCCAGGGTCGTGGCCGTTGCGATGGGGTAGGGGGTTGGCCCGGCGCCCCCCGGCGCCGGGCCCTGCGCGTCCCCGGTCAGCGCGGCTGATTCTCCCGCGGCTGGTCTCCCCGCGACTCGCCGCCACGACGGCCGATCTCGGCCATGTGCTGGCGATCGCCGCTCACGGCCTCGCCGCCTTTGCGGCCGATCTCGGCCATGTGGGCCCGGTCCTGGCTCACGCGCTCGCCGCCACGGCGACCGATCTCGGCCATGTGCTTGCGGTTCTGGCTGACGACCTCGCCGCCCTTCTTGCCGGCGGCGCGCGCCTCGTCGCGCGTGAACTCGTGCGCCGTGCCCTTCTCGTGGGCTGCCTTCCCGCCCTTGCTGGCGATCTTGCGCTGACGGTCCTCGTCCATGGCGGCGAAGCCACGCTGCTGCCGCTCGTTGGCAGCCCGCTGCGACGCTGAAGAAGGCGGGGGTTCGCTCGGCGAGGCCCCTCTCTCCTCCTGGCCCTCCTCACTCCTGGAAATCATACGATCGTCCATGCTCGCCATCATCCTCTCCTTACGGTTGGCTCGCTCGATTCAGGTCTCCGAACGGGGCCTGCGAGCCGGTAAAGGACGGCGTTCCCCCCGTCCCCTCCCGGGCCGGTCGAGACCGGCGATGGCCGCTCTCTTCCGGTGCTGGTCGGGGAGCGGCGTTCGCCGTCCCCTTCCGGCGTTGGTCGGGGAGCGGCGTTCGCCGTCCCCTTCCGGTGCTGGTCGGGGAGCGGCGTTCGCCGTCCCCTCCCGGCGTTGGTCGGGGAGCGGTGTTCACCGCCTCCCTCCCAGCTGCGGAAAGGCCGACAGACCCTTTCCGCGAAGGCCTGTTGTGCCGGGCGGAACAACGTCAAGCGGGCTGAAGGTTGGGACGCGACGAATTAGGGGGAGGTTCGCCGAGCGTGTTTTGGAAACAGCGGCGAACCTGGAAATACCGAGAACGTCGTGCTCCCGCCGCGAGTCAACCCCTCTTGGCGAAATCCCGCATGAACGCCGTGAGGCGCTCTACCGATGCAACGGGTACTGCGTTGTAGATCGAAACCCGGATACCCCCGGTCGACCTGTGTCCGGCGAGCCCCACCATACCCTCCTTTGCGGCCTCGGCGACGAAGCGTTTTTCCATCTCCTCGCTGGCCAGCCGGAACACCACGTTCATGAACGAGCGGCTCTCCTTCTCGACCGGCGCCCGGAAGACGTCCGGGTGCGCGTCGATGGTTTCGTACAGCAGCTCACCCTTCTTGCGATTCCGTCGCTCGACCTCCTCGAGCCCACCGATCTCAAGCGTATACGCGAGCACGTTGCGCATGAGGTAGATTGCGAATGTCGGAGGTGTGTTGTAGAGCGAGTTGTTGGCAGCGTAAGTGGCATAACGGAAAATGACGGGAATGTCTTTTCGGGCGCTGTCAACGAGATCCTTGCGTGCGAGCACGACCGTGATCCCGCTCGGTCCGATGTTCTTCTGGGCACCGGCGTAAACCAGGGCAAACCTGGAGATATCCATCTTGCGCCACAGGATGTCGGACGACATATCCGCGACGAGCGGCACGTCGCCCGTGTCGGGCAGCCAGTGCCACTGCGTGCCGAACAGCGTGTTGTTCGTCGTCATGTGGACGTAGGCGGCGTTCGGATCGAGCGAGAGCTCTCCCTGGTGGGGGATGCGGGTGTACCGCTTGTCGACGGCGGTGCTCCCGGCCACGCGCACCGTCCCGACGCGCTTCGCCTCCTCCAGGGCCTTCTCCGACCAGCCGCCGGTCAGGATGTAGTCGGCGCTCCTGCCGGGCGGCAGGAGGTTCATCGGCACGACCGCGAACTGCATGGCCGCGCCGCCCTGCATGAACAGCACGTGGTAATCGTCCGACAGGCCGAGCAGCTGCCGGAGCAGCGAGATCGCCTCGTTGTGCACCGCCTCGAACGCCTTGCCGCGGTGGCTGTGCTCCATGATCGACATGCCCGTCCCCTCGAAATCGAGGAGCTCGCGCTGCGCGCGCTCGAGGGCGGGGAGGGGGAGCCCGGCAGGGCCGGCGTTGAAGTTGTGGACACGCGCCATGGTGCTTCTCCTGAGGTTCAAGTCGGCGGTTCCTGATGCCGCCGTGTCGGCCGTATACCACGGGGGGCGCCGCCTCCGCCGGACGGGCCGAGCAGGAGCGCCGCCGCGGCGGATCGCGCCGCGCCGGGCCCTTCGCCTCGGACCTGCCCGCGGCCGCGATCTGGGCTAAATTCACCGCACCGGAGGGCGACTGATGCTGGTGACCCGCGAAGAGATGGCGTTCGATTTCCAGGGCGCCAGGCTCGATCCCGTCAAGGACAAGGACGTGATCGTCTGGGCCGTGCAGCAGTTCCTCTACGGGGAGATCACCGGCGTCCAGATAGGGCACTGGCTCTACAACGCCCCCGACCTGGAGTCCGCGCGCTTCCTCGCGCGCCAGGCCGTCGAGGAGTTCCAGCACGTCGGCAACTTCCTCCGCATCCTCGAGATCCTGGGCGCGCCGCCGGACAAGGCCGCCTGGAGCGTGCGCTTCCTCGCGACCGGGCTGATGGGCGGGGACTGGGCCGAGCACGTCGCCCTCGAGATGGCCCTCGGCGAGGGGCTCGTCCTCCAGGCCTTCTACGCGATGATCGAGACCGTGGATGAGCCGGAGATCGTCGCCATCCTGAAGCGCGGGGTGCGGCAGGAAGAGCGGCACGTCGACTTCGGCGAGCAGCAGACGAGGAAGGCCATCGCGGGCAGGCCGGCGCTCCGGAGGCGGCTGCTCGGCCTCGCGCTGGTGTCGCTCTGGGGCGTGTCGCGGCTCGAGGCGTTCATGAAGAAGCGCCTGCCGATGGACCACCCGGCGCTCAAGCGCCTGCCCGATCTGGTGCGCCACACGGTGCGGATCGCGGAGCTCCGGCTCATGCGGATCGGCCTGACCGAGGCGCCGATCTCGTCGATGTCGTCCGGCCGCAAGCTCGCGCTGGTGGCGGAGGCGTACGGGGGCAAGCTCGCGCTCGGCCTCGCGTCGTGGGTGCTCTCGGTGCTGCTCTTCCCGCTCCGGCTGCTCGGCCTCGCGGGGCCGAAGCGGCTGACGGACACCTACCTGAGCGATCCCCTGGTCGCGCGCGGCGGCCGCCTCGGCGCTGGCGCGGAAGCTGGCATGGGAAATAGCGCGGAAGACGACCCCGGCGACGCCGGTGAGCAGGCGGGCCCGGGCGGCAGGCAGGCGGGGCACGGCGCGGCGGCGCGCGCCTGAACGCGAGAACGCGAGGTGGAGCGTGGCTGACGGCGAGGACGAGGAGCGAGCCGCCCGCGCCGGGGCGGCCGGCGCGGCGGGGCCTCCCGGGGCGCGTCTTGCCGTCTCGCCCGCGTTGCCCGCGTTGCCCGCGTCGCGGGAGCTGCCGCTCTTCGCCGAGCTGCCCGAGCTCTCGGGGCAGGTCCCGTGGCGCCCCCTCGCGCACGCGCCGACGCCTGTCGTCCCGTGCGCCGCGATCGAGAAGTACCTCGGCCGCGGCGGCGTCTGGGTCAAGCGTGACGATCTGATCTCGCCGCTCTACGGCGGCAACAAGGTGCGTCGCTTCGAGTTCCTGCTCGCCGACGCGGAGCGGCGCGGGGCGAGGACGCTCGTCACCGTCGGCGGGCTGGCGTCGACGCAGGTCACCGCCACGGCCCTCTTCGGCCGCGCGCTCGGCTTCGCCGTCACCGCGGTCCTGTTCGATCAGCCGATCACCCGGTTCGGCCGCGGCGCGCTCCTCGCCGACGCGGCCAGCGGCGCCGAGCTCGTCCATGGCGGCGGGTACGCGACCACCGCGGTCCGGGCGATCCGGGTGCTGCGGCGGGCCGACCGGCCGTACTTCATCCTGCCAGGCGCCTCGTCCGCCCTCCCGTGCCTCGGCTACGTCGACGCGATGCTCGAGCTCGCGGCGCAGGTCCAGCGCGGCGAGGCCCCCCGGCCCGATCGCATCGTCGTCCCCTCGGGGACGGGCGGCACGCTGGCGGGGCTCACGCTGGGCGCCGCGGTGCTCGGCTGGCCCACCACGATCGTCGGCGTTCGCATCACCGAGCGCATCGCGTCGAACCGCGCCGTCGTCCGGTACGAGATCGGCAGCATGAAGCGCCTGCTCGCCCGGCGCGCGCCGCGCTTCACCCGGCGTCGGCTCCCGCCGGTCCGCTTCGAGATCGATCACCGCGCGATCGGCCCCGGCTACGGCATGCCGACCCCCGCGTCCATCGCGGCAATCCCCGAGGTGGAGCGGCTGATCGGTGTGCCGGGGGAGGTCACGTACAGCGCCAAGGCGCTCGCCGCGCTGCGCGGGATCGCGCAGGAGCGCCCGCGGGAGACGCTCCTCCTCTGGCAGACGCTCTCGAGCGCGCGACCGCCGCTCGCGGAGGGCGGCGCGGCGGCGCTCCCGCCGGCGTTCGCGCGGTTCTTCGACGGGGAGATCGCGTACTGAGGGCGCGGCGCGTGGTCGACGCGCCGCGCTGTGGCGTCACTTCAGGCGCAGGCTGTTCACGAGCTTGTCGAAGTCGGCGCGCGCCCCGGTGACCGTCTTCTCGGGGCCGGTCATCTTGAAGAACCAGAGCCCGGACGGCGTGTCGACGATCGCGCCGAGGAGGGCATAGTTCGGCTTCGGATCCGACGCGGGCATGCCGGGCATCCCGGAGCCGGCGAACGTCCCCTTCACCTCGACGATGGTGACCTTGAGATCGCCGGCCTTGAGGTCGGTGCGCTTGGGGGAATCGTCGCTCTTCTGGGAGAACTGGCCGGCCCAGCGCGTGATGTTCGCGTCCACGCTGCCGCCCGCCTGGCTCACGCTGAGCTCGGCGTCCTCGGTGTCACCGGCGGCGCGCTTGATCTTGTACGTGGCCTTGCGCATCGAGTTGGGGTTCGGCGCGCTCTCGAAGCTCGCCGGGGCATCCCACGCGAGCTCGCCGCCCGCCTGCTGGCCGCTGGCCGGCGCCGGCTTCGGAGCGGGCGCCGCCTCGGCGGGCGCGGCGGGCTTGCTGGTCGCCGGCGCCTCGGGCGCGGATGTGGCTGTCGGCTCGGGGGTCTTCGAGCACGCCGCGGCGAGCGCGGCGACGAGCGGCAAAACCATGGCGGAGCGGAGCTTGATCATCGTGGGAGGCCTCGGCGGGGTTCGCGGCGACTGTAGTCGCCGTGCCCGCGTCCTCAAGCCGGATCGAACCGCGGAGAGCCCCCGGCGCGCTCTTGCTGGAGGCGCCCGGCGGGTCGTTCAGCCGCGCGCGTTGCCGTGATACCAACAAAATACAAATACATGGACCCCACCTTCCGGCGCGCGTTCAACGCTGCCTTCGGGCCGTCGACCTACGCGGACTACCTCGGCCGGCTCGAGCGGCGGCTCGGGTGCGCGATCCCGTTCCGCGTCGCCGAGACGCCGCTGTTCCTGCCCCACGGGCTGCGCGACGACCTCGAGCGCTCCGCGACGGAGATCGTGCGACAGATCTCGAGCCCCGCGCTCATCGCGCAGATGAAGCGCGCCATCCCCGCGCACCTCGACGTCCCGGGCATGGATCCGCTCCCCAACTGCGTGCAGGTGGACTTCGCGATCGTGCGCGGCCCGGACGGCGAGCTCACGGGCAAGGTGGTCGAGCTGCAGGCGTTCCCGTCGCTCTACGCGCTCATGCTCATCCAGGTCGAGATCATGGCCGAGGTGCTCGCCGGGATGCCGGGCCTCGACCGGCGCTGGTCGTGCTGCTTCGGGGACCGCAGCACCGCAGACGTCCTCGCGCAGCTCCGCCGCGCGATCCTCGCGGGAGAGCCCGAAGAGTCGGTGGTCCTGCTCGACCTCGCGCCGGAGAAGCAGAAGACGTACCCCGATTTCGTGGCGACGAAGCTCCTCGTCGGCGTCGACGCCGTCTGTCCGACGGCGCTCGTCCGGGAGGGGGACCGGCTGTTCCGCCGCGTGGGCGGGCGGCTCGTCCAGGTCCGCCGGCTGTACAACCGCGTCGTGTTCGACGAGCTCCAGTCGAAGCGGGTCGAGCTCCCGTTCCGGTACGGCGATCCGCTCGACGTCACGTGGTGCTCGCACCCGAACTGGTACTGGACCTGGTCGAAGTACACGCTGCCCTACATCGATCACCCCGCGCTCCCGCGGTCGCGGACGCTGAGCGCGCTGGAGGGCGCGCCGCTGGATCTCGAGCGGTACGTGCTCAAGCCGCTGTTCTCCTTCGCGGGCTCCGGGGTGAAGGTCGATGTCACGCCCGAGGACATCGCCGCGATCCCGGAGGGGGAGCGCTCGCGCTGGCTGCTCCAGGAGAAGGTCGCGTACGAGCCGGCGCTCGCGATGCCCGACGGGAACGGGGTGAAGGCCGAGGTGCGGATGATGTTCCTGCGCGCGCCGGACGAGCCCGAGCTCTCGCTCGTGCTCAACCTGGTGCGGCTCTCGCGCGGGAGGATGCTCGGCGTCGACCACAACCGAGACCTGACCTGGGTCGGCGGCACCGTGGGGATCTGGCCTGTCGACTGAGGTCGCGCTCGGGCGATGAGCGCGCGCCACGCGCCGCGGACGAGCGCCGCCGCGGTCGCGCGCTCAGTCGCGCGCTCAGGCGATGAGCGCGATCTGCCACGCGCCGAGGACGAGCGCCGCCGCGGTCGCGCCCAGCGCGACCTGGACGACGGGGCGCCGCGGCGCGGGCCGGTTGCGCAGCGAGAGGCCGGCGACGACCCCGATCGCGGCGCCGCTGAGCAACCCGAAGGCGTGCGCGCCGAGGTCCGAGCGTGGGCTCGCGCCGAGGGCGCCGAGGAGGGCGAGGCCTCCCACGAGCGGCGCGACGAGGTGGAGGAGGTGGCGCTTCTCGCCGCTCTCCTTGTCGTGCGCGCGGTCGAGCATCAGCTGCGTGGCGGCGAGCAGCCCGATCGCGCCGAACACCGCGGTGGAGGCGCCGATCGAGGCGTGGTGCTGGCCCATGCTCTGGTGCCAGAGCGCGTTCGCGAAGTTCCCGATCGCGCCCGAGGCGACCACGGCGAGCGCGGCGCCGCCCGGCCCGAGGCGGCGCTGCACGGCGGACGCGAAGACCGTCCCGGAGATGACGTTGCCGAGCACGTGGGCCGAGTCGGCGTGCAGCGTGAGCGCGGTGATGGCGCGCCACGGCTCCGGTCCCACGACGAGGTCGGCGACGGAGGCGCCGCGCTGGAACCAGCGTCCGCCGCCGCTCGCGGGCCCGGTGACGAGGAAAAAGAAGAGGGCGAGCGCGGCGAACGCGACGCCGGCGACCATGGACGGAGGGTGGCGCAGCCGCTCGCGCGGGCGGAGCGGGGGCCAGTTGCGGTTCTCCGCTTCGTACCGATCGATCGAGCCCGCGGCGAGGGCGTAGTCCTCGTCGCGCACGAGGAGCACCCAGCCCGCCGGCGTGTACCGCACGGCGTGCCAAAGCTCGCTCGACTGGAGGACGAGGGCCCACTCGCGGATCTTGCGCTCCGGCATGACGGGGCCGATGGCCGTGAGCCCGAGGCCGTGATTTTCCGCCTCTCCGGAGGTGGGATCGCCGTTCTGGATCATCGCCGCCCTCTCGCCGCGCGCCGGCGGCAGGATCGCGATCGGGACGAACGGCTCGCCAACTGCATCTCGAACACAGATACGGTTCTGTTCGCCCACGGCGGGTCCTCCACGGTTCGTCGACCCAAGGTTCATCGAAACGTGCGGATGAGCCCGGAAGCTGTCAACGCCGGGTCTCCCGGAGCCTGGCCGTCCCGTCGTCACGCCGGGCCGCGGCGCTCCTTGCCGGTTGCCGGCTCTGTGCGCGCGCTGCGCGGCCGGGCCCTTGTGGGCGCTGCGCGGCCGGGCCCTTGTGCGCGTGCTGCGCGGCCGGGCCCTTGTGCGCGCGCCGCAGCGGTGGCAGTGCGTGGTTGTGTCGACGGCCATCACGCAGGGCATCCGGGTCACCGTCTCGACGGTCTACGTCCCCACGCAGTCATCCCCGACGGAGCACCGCTACGTCTTTGCTTACACCGTGCGGATCGCGAACGAAGGCACCGAGCCTGCCCAGCTGAGGACGCGGCACTGGATCATCACGCATGGCAGCGGGAAGGTGGAGGAGGTGCGCGGCCCTGGCGTCGTCGGCCAGCAGCCCTCGCTCAAGCCTGGCGAGCACTTCGAGTACACGAGCGGCTGTGTGCTCGAGACCCCGCGCGGCACGATGCGCGGCACCTACCAGATGCACCGCCCTGACGGCCGCGTCTTCGACGCCGAGATCGCGTCGTTCACCCTGGCGATGCCGCACTCCCTGAACTGACCCCACTCCCCACCCCCCTCATGGAAGAGCCAGCGGGGAGGGGGTGCCCGTGCGCGCGGGCGGCGGGGTAGGGCCCCACGAACCCGAGCGCCGGCCCGCATCGCAGCCTATCCGTCCCGACCCACGTCTCCCGTACTCACGGCAATCGCCTCCCAAAAGGCGCGAGTTCGTGGGAGGGGCCCCCGCCGCCCGCGCGCACGGGCACCCCCTCCCCGCTGGCTCCGTCGCAGCCGTCCTAGCCGACGGCTTCCGGCTCGACCGCCGCCCCGTTCGCCTTCGCCTTCTCCGCGCCTCCCCCGTTCGCCGCCGAGAACTTGAACGTGAACTCCCCGCCTTCGAAGTCGACCGCGACGTTGCCCCCGTTCTCGAGGGCCCCGAAGAGCAGCTCGTCCCCGAGCCGCCGCTTGATGTCGTTCTCGATGACGCGCCCGAGCGGCCGCGCCCCGTTCGCCGGATCGTACCCTCGCGTCGCGAGCTCCGCCCGTGCCCGGTCGGTCACCTCGACCGTCACCGACCGATCCGCCAGCATCGCCGCGAGCTCGCCGACGAACTTGTCCACGATGCTGCCCATCACCGACGGATCCAGCGGCCGGAACATGATGCGCGCGTCCAGCCGGTTCCTGAACTCCGGGCTGAACGTGTTCTTGTAGGCCTTGTCGTCGTCGCCCGCCGTCCCTCGCTCGCCGAAGCCGACGCGCGCCTGCGCGAGCTCCCGCGCGCCCACGTTGCTCGTCATGATCAGCACCATGTGGCGGAAGTCGCTCTTCTTGCCGTTGTTGTCGGTCAGCGTGCCGTGGTCCATCACCTGGAGCAGGACCTGGAACACGTCCGGGTGCGCCTTCTCGATCTCGTCGAGCAGCAGCACCGCGTGCGGCGTCTTCGCCGCCGCCTCCGTGAGCAGGCCGCCGCGGTCGAAGCCGACGTAGCCGGGCGGCGCGCCGATGAGCCGCGAGACGGTGTGGCGCTCCTGGTACTCGCTCATGTCGAACCGCAGGAACCCGATGCCGAGCGCCCTGGCGAGCTGCTTCGCGAGCTCGGTCTTGCCGACGCCGGTCGGGCCCGAGAACAGGAACGAGCCGATCGGCTTCTCCGGCGCGCGCAGCCCCGCGCGCGACAGCTTGATCGCCGACGCGAGCTGCTTCACCGCCTCGTCCTGCCCGAAGATCACCGAGCGCAGCGACTGCTCGAGATCCTTGAGCTGCGCCTTGTCCGACGTCGACACCTGGCGCGGCGGGATCTGCGCCATCTTCGCGACGACGAGCTCGATGTCCGCCGCCTCGACCGTGTACCCGTCGCCGTGGCGGAGGCGCGCCGCCGCGCCCGCCTCGTCGAGCAGATCGATCGCCTTGTCGGGCAGCCGGCGATCTTGCAGGTACCGCGCCGACAGCTTCGCCGCGGCCTCGATCGCCTCGGCCGTGTACGTGATCTTGTGGAACTCCTCGTAGCGCTTCTGCAGGCCCTTCAGGATCTGCGCCGTCTCGTCGACCGAGGGCTCCGGCACCTCGATGCGCTGGAAGCGCCGCGCGAGCGCGCTGTCGCGCTCGAGGTGGCCGCGGTACTCCTGGAACGTCGTCGCGCCGATGCAGCGCAGGCGGCCCGAGGCCAGCGCGGGCTTGAGCAGGTTCGACGCGTCCATCGTCCCGCCGCTCGCGGCGCCGGCGCCGATGATCGTGTGGATCTCGTCGATGAAGAGGACCGAGCCCGGCTGCTTCTCGAGCGCGCGCAGCACCGCCTTGAGGCGGTTCTCGAAGTCGCCGCGGTACTTCGTGCCCGCGAGGAGCGCGCCCATGTCGAGCGCGTAGACGGTCGCGTCCTTGAGCGGCGCGGGCACGTCCTTCTTCTCGATCCGCTGCGCGAGCCCCTCCACGATCGCCGTCTTGCCGACCCCGGCGTCGCCGATGAGCAGGGGGTTGTTCTTGCGCCGCCGCGCGAGCACCTGGATCGTGCGGGCGACCTCGTTCTCGCGGCCGACCAGCGGGTCGATGCGGCCCTCGGCCGCCTCCTTGTTGAGGTTCATCGTGAACGCCGCGAGCGGATCCTTGATCGGCTGCGCGGCGCCGGGCTCGCCGCCCTCCTCCGGCGGCTCCTCCCGGAGGCCGTCGTCCTGGCCCGTCTTCGAGATGCCGTGCGAGATGTAGTTCACGACGTCGAAGCGGCTGACGCCCTGCTCGCCGAGGAGCGTCACGGCCGGGCAGTCGCGCTCGGCGAACATCGCCACCAGCACGTTCGCCCCCTTGAGCTCCTTCTTGCCCGAGGACTGCACGTGCATCGCGGCGCGGCCGACCACGCGCTGGAACCCGAGCGAGAGCGTCGGGCTCGTGTCCGCGTCCTCCGGCAGCACCTCGATCTCCTCGTCGAGGAAGCGCTCGAGCTTCTTCTTGAGCAGCGGGGTGTCGCCCCCCGCGTGCCGGAGGACCTCGGCCGTCTCCTCGTCGAAGAGCAGCGCGTAGAGCAGGTGCTCGATGGTCACGAACTCGTGCCGGCGGCGCGAGGCCTCCCGGGTGGCGAGCGAAAAGGCGATCTCAACTTCGGGGCTGATGCGCATGGTCATTCCGGCTCGGCGGTCAACCGAAGGGGCATCCCGTGCTCCTTGGCGAAGTCCTGTACTTGGGCGACCTTGGTCTCGGCGACATCCTTCGTGTACACGCCGGCGACCCCGTGGCCGCGGTGGTGCACGCTCAGCATGATGTGCGTGGCCTCCGTCTCGGTGCGGTGGAAGAACTTCATGAGGACGAGCACGACGAACTCCATCGTCGTGTAGTCGTCGTTGTGGAACACGACCTTGTAGCGGCGGGGCTTCTCGACTTTCCGTTCCCGCTCCGTCGCGAGGTCGCCCTGCCTGTCTTCTCTTTCCTCAGGATCGTTCGGCATAAATCCGTCGGGAAGGATAGCAAGAGCCCCGCCCCGGCGAGCGGCCGACGAAGCTGGCTCATGCCCCGGAAGCATGCTCCGCCGCGGCGCGCTTCGCCACGCGCGGGCCTGGATTTTCCGTCCGCTGTGGCGCCCGGCTCATGGAACCGGGACGAGGGTGCTGCTGGGTTCGTTCGCGGGCGCCGGCCTGGTCCGGCTGGCTCCGTCCGGCGGGGCGCGGCCGCCCCGCCGCAGGCGCGCGAGCGGCCCGCGGCGGAGGCGCGCCGGCGCCTTCACACGAGCGACATGGCCGCGCCGAGGTCGATCTCGACGGGCGTGAGGCCCCAGATGTCGCGCGCGTACTCGCGCACCGTGCGGTCCGAGGAGAACTCGCCCACGCGCGCGATGTTGAGCGCGGACTTCCGCAGCCAGCTCTGCCGGTCGGCGTAGGCCGCCTCCACCTCGCGCTGACAGGCGGAGTAGGCCTTGAAGTCGGCGAGCATCATGTACTCGTCCCGGCCGAGGAGCCGGTCGAGCAGGGGCTGGAAGAGCTCGCGGTACTCCGGGGAGAAGAAGCCCGACGAGATGAGCTCGATCACCTCGCGGAGCTCCGGGTCGGCGGCCACGGCGGTGCGCCCCTCGAAGTGCTCGCCCCGGCGGGCGATGACCTCGTCGGCGGTCAGCCCGAACAGGAAGAAGTTCTCCGGGCCCACCGCGTCGCGGATCTCGATGTTCGCGCCGTCGAGCGTGCCGACGGTGAGCGCGCCGTTCAGCGCGAGCTTCATGTTGCCGGTGCCCGACGCCTCCATGCCCGCGGTCGAGATCTGCTCGGAGACGTCGGCGGCGGGGATGATGCGCTCGGCCAGCGAGACGCGGTAGTTCGGCATGAACGCGACCCGGAGCCCGGTGTGGCGCCGGTCGCCGTTCACCACGTAGGCGACGGCGTGGATGAACTTGATGATGAGCTTCGCCTGCCGGTAGCCGGGCGCCGCCTTGGCGCCGAAGATGAAGGTCCGCGGCGTGATCTGCTCGCCGCGCTTCTGGCGCAGGTAGAGCGCGACGATGTGGAGCGCGTTGAGCAGCTGGCGCTTGTACTCGTGGAGGCGCTTGATCTGGACGTCGAAGATCGAGGAGGGGTCGACGTTGATGTCGAGCTCCTGCGCGATGACCTTCGCGAGCGCCACCTTGTTTGCGCGCTTCACCGCGGCGATCCGCTCGATGAACTCCGGGTCGTCGAGGTGGCGCTCGAGCTCGCGCAGCCGCTCGAACTCCGTCACCCACTTCGGGCCGACCTTCTCGGTGACGAGCGCGGCGAGCGCGGGGTTGCAGGCGAGCAGCCACCGCCTGAACGTGACGCCGTTCGTCTTGTTGTTGAACCGCTCGGGCCAGAGGTCGTAGAAGTCGCGGAGCAGGTCGCGCTTGACGAGCTCGGAGTGGAGCTTGGCCACGCCGTTCACCGAGTGCGAGCCGACGACCGCGAGGTGGGCCATGCGCACGTGGCGCTCGTGGCCTTCCTCGATGAGGGACATCCGCGCCACGCGGTCCTGGTCCTGCGGGTGGGCGTCCATGACCTCGCGCAAGAACCGCCGGTTGATCTCGTAGATGATCTCGAGGTGCCGCGGCAGGAGCCGCTCGAAGAGCGCGACGGGCCAGCGCTCGAGCGCCTCGGGCAGCAGGGTGTGGTTCGTGTACCCGAAGGCCCCGACCGTCTGCTTCCACGCGTCCTCCCAGGGGAGCAGGTGGTCGTCGATGAGGACGCGCATCAGCTCGGCGATCGCGATGGCGGGGTGGGTGTCGTTCAGCTGGATCGCGTTCTTCTCGGCGAAGCGCGAGAAGTCCGGGTGGACGCGGTTGTAGCGGTTCACGATGTCGGCGATGGAGCAGGCGACGAAGAAGTACTCCTGCCGGAGGCGCAGCTCCTTGCCCTTGTCGAAGTTGTCGTTCGGGTACAGGACCTTGGAGATGACCTCCGACTGGTTCTTCTCGTGGACGGCGTGCACGTAGTCGCCGGCGTTGAAGAGCTCGAAGTCGAACTCCTCGCCCGCGCGGGCCGACCAGAGGCGGAGGGTGTTGACGGTGTTCGACTGGTAGCCCGCGATGGGCGTGTCGAACGGGACGCCGATGACCTGCTCGGAGTGGCGCCAGACCACGCGGAAGCCGCCGCGCTTGTCGGGGACGCGCTCGGTGTAGCCGCCGAACGAGACGGGGACGGCGTGCTCGGGGCGCTCGATCTCCCAGGGGTTGCCGAAGCGGAGCCATTCGTCGGCGCGCTCGACCTGGTAGCCGTCGCGGATGACCTGCTCGAAGATGCCGAACTCGTACCGGATGCCGTACCCGTAGGTGGGCAGGCCGATCGTGGCCATGGAGTCGAGGAAGCAGGCGGCGAGCCGCCCGAGGCCGCCGTTGCCGAGCCCGGCGTCGGGCTCCTGCTCGACGAGCTCATCGAGGTCGAGGCCGAGCTCGCCGAGCACGGTCTTGTAGCTGTCGTAGATGTCGAGCGCCTGCAGGTTGGCGACGAGCGCCCGGCCGAGGAGGAACTCTGCGGAGAGGTAGTAGCCGCGCTTGACGTCCTGCTCGTAGTAGGTGTGCTGCGTCTTCGTCCACCGGTCGACGAGGCGGTCGCGCGCCGAGAGGGCGAGGGCGACGTACCGGTCGAACGGCGTGGCGGACATGGACTCCCGGGCGCGCGAGTAGTGCAGGTGATCGGCGAAGGCGCGGCGCAACGCGATCGGGTGCATGCCGGTGCGGGCGTCCGGCGCCGGGTTGCCGCGGAAAAATGCGGCGGGGGTGTCGCGCTGCTGGGCGTTGCCGTCTCTCTGGGCGGGGGTTTCTCTCTGACGGTTGGGATCGGCGTCGATCGGGTTGGCCATGGCGGCGCACTTTAGACGGATCTGGCCCGCCCTGGTTGGCTGCGCGACGTGCCCGGATGAGGTTCCGTGTGGGCGGGGCTTGTCGAGGGTCCCCGGGTTAAATTGTGATGGGAGCGGAATCCAGCCCGGCGACCTGGTGCAGGGCGAGCGCTGTCAGCCGACGCCGCGGCAGAGCGGCGGGATGGCCGACGGCTGGCGGGGCGCGGCGGCGTGGGCGGCGGCGGGCGCACGCTCGCTGACGCGGGCGGAGGTGTGTCGACCCGCTCCGGCGGTGAAGCCGGGCGCGCTCGCGTCGTCTCAGCGCGGGCAGCCGCCGAGCAGCGGTGCCCCGAGAAGATCGAGCTGCTCGACCGCGCGCTGCGGCCGGCGCGCGCGCAGACCCGCGCCCGTCCCCGGGGTGGCGCTCCAGGAGCTCCCCCGCAGGGCGAGCTCCTCGCGGAGCGCCACGAGCTCGCGCGACGGCAGGGTGCTCGTGTCCGTCACGAGCCGCGCTCCGTCACGGTAGCCGGTCCACACCGTGTAGCCGTTCCGTGTGACCTCGATCCCGAACCTGGGGCCATAATCCGTGATCTCGTAGCTGCGCCCCAGGGCCAGGAAGCTCCACTTCTTCATCGCGACCGTCTCGCCAGTGTCCGTCGACGCGGTCGGCTCGGCCAACAAACCGGGGGCCGGGCTCCGCGCGCTGCGGGCGGCGCGCGTGATCTGCGCGGAATCCGCGAGGAGTCCGGGTCACCCGGGCCCGCGCGCCGAAGCGGCGCACCCACACGAGCCGCCTTCCCCAGCGGCTTCGCTTCGCGAGGTGCCTGACGTCGTGGGGTACCTGTCGTGATGGCGGACCCACGCCATCGTGTAAGGGAGCGCGGCCTCGTCCCGGCCGAGGGGCGTGAGATCCAGGTAGTTGTAGGTGCCGATCAGGACGTCGAGCCCGCGCGCATACGTCGAGTAGGTGTGGAAGACCTCGTCGCCCTCGCGGGCGAAGACGCTCAGCCCAGGAGCCTCGGGGAAGGGGGAGCTCGCCTTCTTGTAGTTGTACTCCATCTCTCCTCGCGCGCGCTCCTCCTCACGGAACGAGACGTGGTAGTCATGGTTGAAGTCCGTCTCCCCCGAGGAGACCCACGGGAACGTCCAGCCCATTCGCGCCTTGAACGCCTCGATCTTGGCGAGCGGCGCGCGGGAGACGGCGCAATACGCCGTGTCGCGGGCGGCCAGGTGGACGTGGCCACCCTGGATGTTGTCGGCCACGTACGAGCAGCTCTTGCAGCCCTCCTCCCAGCTCGGCGCGAACATGAAATGGTAGACGAGGAGCTGCCTTCGCTCGCCGAAGAGCTCGCGCAGCGTCAGCTTGCCTGAAGGGGCGTCGAACACATAGGCCTTGTCGACCCTCACCCACGGCAGCTCGCGGCGCGCGGCGCTCAGCGCGTCGCGCCGCCGGTCGTGCTCTTTCTCTCTCTCCAGCAGCGCGAGGCGCGCCGCCAGCCACTCTTCCCTCGAAGCGATCTTGGCGCGGCTCATCGGCGCTCTCCCTTCGACGCGGGGGCGCCGGCGGCGCTCCTGCCATGGTTCCGGTTCCGGAGCTTCTTGACGGCGATCGCGGTCACCGCGCCGGCGGAGGCCGCCTGGGCGAGGACCCATCCGATGGACGCGAGGCACGCAGGGCACATGGGGATCTCCTCCTGTGGGCGGCGCGCGCGGCGCCTCGCCGCGCCGGCCGCTGACCCGTGGAAATGACCACGGCGCCTCTGGCCGCGACAGCAACATCGATGTCGCGATCCGTTGGCGCGCGCCGCCGGGCGTGCGACGCTGCCGCGATGGATGCGACGGCCGAGGTCCCCGCCGAGCTCGGCGCGCTGGCGGCCCGCTCGCTCGCGGCGGGCGACGCGCTCGACGCGCTGAAGGTGGTCGGCCCCTTCGGAGGTCCACACGCGCTCGCGCTCCGCGGGATCGCGCTCGCGCAGATGGGCGCCTATCCGGAAGCGAAGGCCGCTCTCGGCCGCGCCACGCGGGCGTTCGCCGCTGCGGGCGCCGAGCGCGCCCGGGCGCGCGCGAGCGCGGCCCTCGCGGAGATCGCGCTCGCGCAGCGGGAGATCGGCGAGGCGTGGCAAGGGCTCGTCGAGGCGGGGGACGCCCTCGAGCGCGCCGGCGATCTCACGAACGCGGCGTGGGCTCGCCTGGGCGCGGCGCGGGCCGCGCTCCTCGAAGGACGCGTCGCCGAGGCGGAGCGGGCGCTCGCGGCGGCCGAGGGCACGGTCACGAGCGACGCGCCGGTGTTCACAAGGGCCGCGCTGGCGCTCGTGCGCGCCGAGGTCCACGCGCGGCTCGTGCGCGCGTCCTCGGCGCGGCGCGCCGCCGCGCAGGCCGCGGCGTGGGCGCGGGCGAGCGGACACCCGCTGCTCACCGCCGAGGCCGAGCGCTTCCTCCGCGCGCACGACGAGCCCGTGGCGCGCCTCGTCCAGGGCGGTCGCGACGAGCCCGTGCGCCTCGCTGACATCGAGGCCCTGGTCGCTGCGCCCGCGGGGCGGGTCGTCGTGGACGCGCTCCGCCGCCGCGTGCTCGACGGCGGCGAGGTGCGGGCCGATCTCGCGCGCCGGCCGGTCCTGTTCGCCCTGCTCGAGGCGCTCGCGCGCGCTCACCCGGCGGCGAGCGCGAGCGACGACCTCGCGCGCGCCGCGTTCGGCGTCCGCGCGGTCAACGAGTCCCACCGGCGGCGGCTGCGCGTCGAGGTGGGGCGCCTGCGCGCCGAGCTCGGCGGCGCCGGGGTCGTGCGCGCGCTCGGGAATGCGTACCGCTGGGAGCTCGGCGCGGGCGTGGAGGTGGTCGTCCTCGCGCCGCTCGATCCGGGCGATGCGGGCGCCATCCGCGCGCTCCTCTCGGACGGCGCCGCGTGGAGCGCCTCGGCCATCGGCGCCGCGCTCGGCAAGAGCGCGCGCACGGTGCAGCGCGCGCTCGCGGAGCTCTCGCTCGCGCGCGCTGTCGAGGTCACCGGCAGCGGCCCCTCGCGGCGCTACGCGAGGCCCAGAGCGGCACTGTCGATCGCGTCACAAATGTTGCTCCTCGGGCTCGCGCTTCCTGGTTGAGTGCGCGGGGCGAGGAAGGAGCGGACCGTGAAAGCCCGGCAGGCCGAGATCATCGCGGAGCGCACGTTCGAAGGGGTGGAGTCGATCCACGGGGTCGCGTTCGACGGACAGGCGGTGTGGTTCGCGCACGGCGATCGCGGAGACCTCATGTCCGCCGAGCCCGAGAGCGGCCGCGTGCTGCGCCGCCTGAAGGCGCCCGCCAGCGCGGGGGTGGCTTTCGACGGGCGCCACCTGTGGGTCGTCGGGGGCGGCAGGATCCGGAAGATCGATCCCGCGAGCGGGGCCGCGGTCGGCGAGGTGCCGGGCTTCGACGCGACGCCCGTGAGCGGGCTCGCGTGGGCCGACGGCGCGCTCTATGCGGGCATCTACCGCGAGCGGAAGATCCTCAAGATCGATCCCGAGCGCGGGGCCGTCCTCCGCACGCTCGTCTCCGATCGGCTCGTCACCGGCGTCACGTGGACCGACGGCGATCTCTGGCACGGCGTGATGTGCGAAGCGGAGGGCGCGCCGTCGGAGCTCCGCCGCGTCGATCCCCGGAGCGGCGAGGTCCTGGATCGGCTCGCGCTGCCGGAGAGCGTGCGCCTCTCCGGCGTCGAGGCCGACGCGAGCGGCCGACTGTGGTGCGGCGACCCGGCGACAGGCAGGCTCCGCGCGGTGAAGAAGCCGCGAAAGGCGGTCTGATTCACCCTGGGTTCGACCTGCCGGCTGCAGCGGGCCAGGGGTTCGAGACAAACTTACAGCGTGAGTGGCACCGCGCCGACCGGAAACGGCTGTGCCGCTGCGCGCGGCGATGATCAAAACCGAGAGCTTCGGGAATGTGAAGGCGCGCAAGGTGCGCGCAGATTTCTGCGTCGATACAACGCCCCCGGGAGAGGCGGTTCGAGAATGCGACGACACCGGGCGCCGCGAGTCGCCCGCCCGGGGCACGGCGGCCCCGCCGAGAGCAACGTCAAAGAAGGCGCCGCGGGCGAGGGGAGCGGGGCCGCAGCGGGACCTTCGCCATCCACTGCAGCGCAACAATGACGCTGTATGGGCGGCTTCGGGCGGTTTGACTTACGGACAGCGTTTGGACTTCCAGCCTCCTCGACGGGAGCGGTTTCGAACGGCGCCGCGTACCCATGTGGAGATCCGATATGCATCTTCGATCGTTTGGCTGGATCTTCGTCCTGGGTTCTCTGGCGCCCGCCTGCACAGGGCAGCTCGGCGATCCGTCCTCGGGCGCGGCTGGCGGTGAGACCGGCGGCGACGTTCCCCGGCCGCAGGCCGACGGGAGCTTGCCGTACGCGGCGCCAACGCCCGCCTCCGCGGCGCTGCGCGCCCGCACATGGCTGCTCACCCCGGAGGAGTACGGTCGCTCCGTCCAGCGCTTGCTCGGCGTGTCGATCGACATTTCGGACATGGAGCCCGTGCCGGACAACGGCATCTATCCGAACATGTCCACCAGCGGGCTCGTCCGCGTGACCCTGGCCGAGCAGTACGCGGCCAAGGCCGAGGCCGCGGTGCTCGCGCTCGGCGATCGGCAGCTCAGCGCGCTGATTCCGTGCGGCAAGGTCGACGCGACGTGCAAAACGGACTTCGTGCGCGCGGCGGTCAGCAAGGCGTTCCGGCGGCCCGCGACGGCGGAGGACCTGGCCAATTATGGCGAAGTGTTCGATCTCGCCGCCGAGTCCGGGGATCCCGCGCTGCCGTTCCGCTGGGTGCTGAAGGGCGTGCTGAATTCGCCTTATTTCTTGTACCGGACCGAGATCGGCGCGCCGAGCGACGAGGCGAAAGCGGCGTTCCGGCTGACTGACCACGAGATCGCGACCTTCCTTTCGTACAGCGTGCTCGGCGAGCCGCCCTCTGCGACGCTGGTCGCCGCCGCCGATCGCGGCGAGCTGGCCGATCCCGCGCTGCTTCCCGGTCACATCGACCAGCTGCTCTCGACGCCGGGCGCCGCCGACCAGCTCGGTCGCTTCCTCGTCCAGTGGTTGCGGTTGCACACGTTCGAGGCCGAGGTGGAGAAGTTCGAGGACGTGTTCCCCGGCTTCGCCGATGTGAAGGGGGCGATGTTCGCCGAGACGCAGCGCTTCCTCCGCGCGAACGGAGCCATGGAGGGCTCGATCGCGAGCCTGCTCACGGCGCCTGTACCCGAGGCCGATCCAGCGCTCTCCGCGTTTTACCGCAGCGACGCCTCGGGCGCGACGGACACCGCGCGAAGCGGCCTGCTCTCCCTCGGCTCCGTGCTCTCCAAGACCGCCAAGCAGTACCTCACGTCCCCGACGCTCCGCGGCCTGTTCATCCGCGATCAGCTGCTGTGCCAGCACATCACGTTGCCCGAGAACTTCACGCCGCCGCCGATCGAAGAGAGCGAGCTACGCATGACCCCGAAGACCACGCGCGAGCTGTACGAGACGCACGACGCGCAGGCGGTCTGCAAGAGCTGCCACGCGCTGATCGACAACGTCGGCTTCATGCTCGAGAATTTCGACGGCGCGGGCCGCTATCGGACGCTCGAGCAGTACAGGAGCCCGTCGGTCACCGCGCCCATGGCCGCGCCGCAGCCGATCGAGGCGGTGGGGTGGCTGCTCAACACCGACGTCGACGGGGAGTACGACAGCGCCGCGGGGCTGGGAGAAGCGCTGTCGCGCAGCACCTGGGTCCGCGAGTGCGTGGCGCGGCAGGCCTTCCGCTTCTATTTCGGCCAGGTCGAGTCTGCGCGCGGTATTCCGCCGGTCGTGCAGGGCACGGCGGCGCTGGATCGCACCGGTCTCCTGCGCGACCTGCTCGTGGCGCTCCTGTCGTCGCCGAGCACGGTGGAGCGCGTGCGCGACTAGCTACGGCCATCGAGGATCGAACATGCCCAGGCCCTTCGACGTATCCAGACGAGACATCCTGAAGACGGCGGCCGGCGCGATCTTCCTGGCGCCGCTGCTGCGCCACCGCGAGGTCGAGGCGCAGACCGTCGTGCCCAAGCGGCTGGTGCTGATCTTCACGCCCGACTCGCACCCGCCCGAGTGGTGGCCGACCGGCAGCGGGTCGACGTTCCAGCTCCAGGAGCCGCTCGCCGATTTCCGCGGCCTCGAGAGCAACATGCTGTTCTTGCGCCGGCTCGACCATGCCTGGACGGTCGGGAATCACCACGAGGCCGGCATGGCGCAGCTGTTCACGGGCGCGCGCTTCATCGACGAGAGCTCACACCACGCGAACGGTCCCTCGCTCGATCAGATCCTGCTCAAGAGCTCCGATCTGCGCGGCGGCACGCCGATCGCGAGCATCCACCTGTGCGTCGCCGATCGCGGCGGCGCCGACAAGCGCCATATCATCTCGTACAGCGGCCCTGGCCAGCCCATGACCCACACGGCCGACCCCGCGCGCGCGTTCAGCACGATCTTCAGCGGCGTCACCTTCGACGGCGCCGCGCCGACGCCCACGCCCGGCGGTATGCCGGACGCCGTCGCGGCCGCGAAGCGCAAGGCCGACCAGCGGATCCTCCAGATCAACACGCGCGAGCTCAAGACGATCCAGGGCTTCCTCGGCCAGGCCGAGCGCCAGAAGCTCGAGCTCCACGTGGAAGCGCTGTTCGAGCTCGAGAAGCGCATCGCGGGCATGGGCGGCGGCACGTCGGTCCCGGCCGGCGCGGCGTGCGAGCGCGCGGACACCTCCGGCTACAACGGCAGCACCAACAACGCGACGACGATCACGCGCTGGGCGCAGATCCAGGCCGACATCATCGTGAGCGCGTTCACGTGCGATCGCACGCGGGTCGCGGACTACCACTTCAGCTTCTCCGGCGGGCACCACGAGGGCCTCCTCGGCTTCGGGCAGAGCTGGCACGACGTGGTCGCGCACGTCAGCCGCACGAACGACAGCGTCAGCGTCGGTGGTGAGTCGATGACCACGCGCCAGGCCTTCATGCTGTTCGATCGTTTCTGGGCGAGCCATATCGCGTACCTGGCGAAGCGGCTCGCGGGCATCCGCGAGGGCAGCGGCACGATGCTCGACAACACGATCCTGCTCTGGGGCGTGGAGAGCGGCACGAACCACAGCCACAACCCGCGGGACATGCAGTACCTGGTCATCGGCGGGAAGAACCTGGGCGTGAACGTGGGCCAGTACATCAACAACACCGCCGCGCAGAGCTCGAACAAGCTGCTCACGTCCGTGATGAACGCGCTCGGCCACGCCGCGACGGGCATCGGCATCGAGCCGAACTGCGGACCGCTGCCGGGCTTTCTCGCCTGACGCCTGATCGAGGCGGGGCGGCGCTCGCTCCAAACAGTCCTCTCTTGAGTGAGAAACCGGGAACCAACAGCCGCGATCCCGTGCCCCATCGGCCCAGGTGGGCCCCGCGCCGCGGCCCCAGGTTACCGGACCCTCCGGGCCCCACGACGACCAGAGGACTCTCCGGTCGGAGGAGATATACAAGGTTCCTTGCGCGATCCGCTCCCCTCCTGCAAGAGTGATGCTGTATCAACAACGTGTCCATGGTTCGAAGGGCCGAGGTCGCTCCGCCGCCTGCGGGCGGTTACACGCGACAGACAAGCCACGCGATGTTGAGAGGCCTATTGTTGAAATTTCCGTTGTTTAGGATGGCCGATAGGCGCACGCTATTTGCTCCATTGTTGAGTCGAAAGACCATTGCGTTGCTGGCTATGATTGTTGCGTGGCTATGGTACACGATGCCATTGAGGGGATGTATGTTGGTGTTGTGGGCCAAGGTGGCAAAGTTTGCAGGGAGCCAAGGCACCAGATTGGGAGGTAGTGTTGGGTCTTGTAGCAGGTGCTCAGTTATCTGAGCTCCGCCGATTCTGCTGGACTTCTCCTGGGACCACCCCACTGGGATTGCGCCTGCGTTCGCGATGATGGAGCTCATTGCCTCGTCGTAGACCTTCGAAGGCTTCCCTTCTGCAGCCCAGAAATAGATCTTCGAAGCGTTTGCTGATGGCCTTCGAAAATCGAAGCTGGTTCCGGCCTGAGCTGCTCCGTGTCCAAAAAGCATGAGAGTGGGCATGATGGCTCCTGTTGTATCGAAGAATAGAGTGCGGAATGAAGATTCATCCTAATGGGTGTCAGGCCCTGGTGCAATCTTTGTGGCGTGCTGGATCGGCAAGCGAGTTGAAAGCGCGGGCAAGCAGCAAGAATTCGAGCCGCCAAGGCGCCATGAGACGTCAAGGTTGGTGTTTTCTTGGCGACTTGTGGCGTCTTGGCGGCTGTTTTCTCTGGTTTTCAGGCGGATCGATGCTCTATGGCCCCGCGCTTCCCGACGAGGTACGACGTGCCCAGCAGCGCGCGCAGCGCAGGCGCGATGACGTCGGCGGCCACGGGGCTGTGACAGGCGGCCAGCGCCGCGCCGGCGTACGCGCTCGTCAGGCCGGAGCGGCGCGCGGCGCGGCGCACCTTCGTCGCCCGTGGCCTCGTGCGCGGCCGCGAGCCTGTCCGCGGGGGGCCTGGCCGCCATCGACTCCAGCGCGAGCCGCGTCCTCACCTGCCGCTTGCTCCAGGCGGGACGGCGCCGGCTCCATTCCGTCCTCTCTTACGTGAGAGGCCGGGAACAAACCGCCGGGCCCCCGTGTTCCATCGGCCATGGCGCGACGTGTGATGGGCTGGGTCCTGATTCTGTTCACGCTGGCCCTGGTGGGGTGCGATCATGCCACCAAGGCCGTCGCGCAGGCCGCGCTCGAGCGGCGAGGTCCCCTGTCGATCGTGCCGGGGGTGCTCGATCTCCGCTACGCCGAGAACCGCGACATGGCCTTCAGCCTGCTCCGGGGCATCCAGTCGCCGGCGAAGGTGGCGGTCCTCCTGGTGTGCTCGATGATCGTCCTCGGCGTGGTGCTCCTGGGCTGGTGGAGCAGCCGCCGCGCTTCGGTCACCGAGCAGGCCGGGTACGCGCTCATCGTCGCCGGCGCGATCGGGAACGCGATCGATCGCGGCGTCCGCGGCTACGTCATCGACTTCATCCACCTTCACCGCTGGCCGGTGTTCAACGTCGCTGACATCGCCATCGTGGCGGGCGGGATCCTGCTCGGGATCGCGATGTTCCGGCGCGCGCGCCAGGAGCCGCGCGAGGTGTCCTGAGCTTCGCCTCGTGAGACAGCCTCGCCCGAGCATGCCGGCTCCACGAGCAGCTCGACCAGCGGCGGCGAGACCTGGAGGAAGAGCATGCGCGCCGCATGTCTTCCGGTCGGGTGTCTGAGAACTCTCGAGAAGGCTCGCCGCCCCGTCGCGCCGCTGGGCTCAGTTGCAGAGCAGCCTCTTCAGCTCATCCCTGGTCTTGGGCTTCGCGCCGGCCAGGGCGGCGGAGGCGATCTGCTGTGTCTCCTTGGCCCTGGAGCAATCGTCAGGCCCGTTGGGCGCCTGCTCCAGCAAGGGGCCGAGCTTCTCCGTGGGGCCTTTCGCGTGCTTCTTGATGCAGAGGACGGGCTCGCCTTCGTGAACATAGTACCGGCGCTGCGTGACGCTGCTCGTGGTCGCCGGCTTGTCCGGCGTACCCCTCGTCCCGTCGAAGGCCCAGGATCCATCGTCGTGCAGCGCGAAGACCAGCTGGCCCTGGTGGTAGTAGAACTGGTACGTCGACTCGCCGTGCCCCGCGTCGGCGGCCGCGATCTCCGCCTTCTGGATCGCGCCGTCCGCCTTGTACAACCGGAGCTCGCCGCGCCCCTCGCCGCCGGCGCACTCGAAGCGGAGCTCGCTTCGCGTCATGTCCTTGCGAGCCTGGATGTCCTGATACCGGGCCCTGATCTTCTGGATCCGCGGATCGTCGAGGCTCACCTTGGAGCCGCCCGCGGTGTCCGTGGCGGCCTGGGGTGCTGCCGCGGGCGCCGGGCTTTCTGCGGCGGAGGTGCCGGCCGGGGGCGTGGTCGCGCCGGGCGCCGGAGCTCGGCCTGGCTCTGCAGGAGCCGCGGAGACGCTCGCCGACGGGCTGGGAGAAGGCGGGCTACACCCGATGACGGCGGCGACCAGCAGGGCGATGGAGGATCGGCGCATGAGGACCCAGAACGCTTGGTGCGACCGTCCCATTCAGCGGTCGGGTTACCCGCCCTTGCGTCGAAACTCCACGAAGAACCGCACCGGGCCGTCGGGGTCGACGTGGTGCAGCACCTCGGGGACGACGATCCCTGGGCTCTCCGGATCGAGAGAGAGCTCTCGACCGCCGAGCCCATCGATCCGGTAGCGCAGCCGCCCCGAGATCACCTGGATCACCCCCCATACGCCGGGCTTGGTGGAATGGTTCTTTCGCAGGCCGGAAGGGATCGTGACCTCGTCGAACTCGGCCGTGCGCTTGTACGCGACCAGCCCGTCGGGCATCTCGAGCCGATCGCAGCGCACACAGTCGAGCTCGGTGCCGAGCATCGATGTGCGGCCCTCGGACGTGACGACCCAGGGGCGCGAAAAGAACGGCGGCTTGTGCCGGACGTGCTGGCCATGTCCACAGCTCAGCTCGGCCACCCAATCGTTCGCATCGTCCTGGTGGTAGCCTGTGATCGATCGACGCATCGTCTCGATCTACTGACCGTATTCTGGATGGTTTTCCACTCGATCTGCGTGCAGCGTGTCCGGAGCGAGCTGCGCCTGCGCCTGCCCATCGTCCACCTTCCGGTACAACACGTCGGATCGCGTCCTTGCTAGGACCACGCGCCCAGCAGCGCGCGCATCGCAGGCGCGATGACCTCCGCGACCGCGCGGCGGTGGGAGGCGGCCAGCGCCGCGCCGTCAGGGCGCCCGTGGGCGGCGAGGGCGTCGGCCTCGGCGTCCGGCGCCGTGGCGGCCGGAGGAGGCGAGGCGAGGGCCGCCTCGAACGCCTCGGAGACCGCCCGGCGCACAGGCTCGCCGCCCGTCTGGAGCGCCCAGGCCACGAAGCGCCACGCGAGCTCGGCGTGCCGGGCCTCGTCCTCGGCGATCGTGGCAAGGGCGCTCTGGACCGCGGCGTCGGTGGCGCGCGAGCGCTGCTCGCTGGCTTGCACGGCGGCGAGCGTCTCGCCGACGCAGCCCTCGCGGACGGCGCGCGCCGCGAGCTCGGGCAGGCCCGAGGCGACCTCGACCCGCCCGCCGAACGCGAACGGCGCCGGCGCGAGCGCCGCGCCGGCGTACGCGCTCGCCAGGCCGAAGCAGAGCGCCGCGTGCCGCACCTCGTCGCCCGCGGCCTCGTGCGCGGCAGCGAGCATGTCCGGGGGGGCCCCGACCGCCATCAGCTCCAGCGCGAACCGCGCGAAGGAGGCGACCGACGCATGCTCGAGCAAGGCGTCGCGGAGCCACGCCTCGGCCAGCGCGGCGCGGGTCGATGGCGTCAGCGCCGCCACGTCCGGGTGCGCCGCGGCGCCCCACGCGCTCGCCGCTCGCCGCTCTGCCCGCGCCGTGCGCGCGCGCTCGCCCACGAGGAACGGACGGCCTGAGCCGCCGCAGGTCGCGATGAACTCGTAGCAGCACTCGTTGCCTCGGAGGACACCTTCCCCGAGGCTTGTGTACCAGCACCCCGCGGGCGCACCGGACCCCGATCCCGGGACGGAGGAGCTGTAGGGGCCGTAGGTCGGGCACGTGCCCGCGGGGGAGCCGCCGATGCCACCCTCGCCGGCAGTCCCCCCTTCGCCGGCAGCTCCCCCGACACCGCCCTGTCCTCCCTGTCCCGAGTTCCCCAGGGCGACACAGACCGTTCCTTCCTCGGTCCACTGGACGCCGCCTGCCTGGATCGACGTGACGGCATCGCCGCCTGGCCCGGCATTCCCGCCCATCCCTCCGCGCGCCCCCGAGCTCTCGTCGCCCGACGCGGGGCCACCGCCTCCGCCCGACGCGCGCTCCAGGGTGACGTCGCCGCCGCAGGCGGCGCCTCCAACTGCCACGTTGAGCGTCGCTGTGGCGAGGATCGCGCGTGTCAGCTGGTGAGCGAGCGCGATCCGAAATTGAGCCGGAGAAGAGGGGGGACTGGCCATGGTGCCAGAGAGCAGCAGCATCCATACCAGCGCAGGATCCGCGGGCGCAGCCTCTCAGCGCGGGATGCCCGGCACAGCATGGCACAGGCCTGGTCTGCATCGATTGCGCCGCTGCCGCGGCGAGCCCTCGCGGGCGGCGAACCGCGGTCGCCGCTGGTATAGAGGCGGCCATGACCCTCCTCCGAGACGTCCTTTCAGCGCTCGAGTCGATCGCGCCGCTCCGGCTCGCCGAGCCTTGGGACAACGTCGGCCTGCTCGCGGGCGACCCGGCGCGGCCCTCGTCCGCGGCGCTCCTCGCCATCGATTACACCCCCGAGGTCGCCCGGGAAGCGCGCGATCTCGGCTGCGATCTCGTCGTCGCCTACCATCCACCCCTCTTCGAGGCCGTGAAGCGCGTGGTCGCGCCGAGCCCCATCTTCGCGGCCATCCGCGACGGCATCGCGCTGTACTCGCCCCACACCGCGCTCGACGTCGCCGAGGGGGGCACCAACGATGTCCTCGCCGACGCGCTCGGGATCTCGGCGGACCGCGCGCCGCTCCGGCGGGCGCCAGCCAAGGCGTGGCAGCACAAGCTCGTCGTCTTCGTCCCCGAGGATCACGCCGACGCGGTAGCCGACGCCCTCGCCGAGGCGGGCGCGGGCCAGATCGGCCGGTATTCGCGCTGCAGCTTCCGCACGCTGGGGACGGGCACGTTCTTCGGGGAGGAGGGCGCGAACCCCACGGTCGGCGAGAAGGGCCGGCTCGAGCGCATCGCCGAGGTGCGGCTGGAGATGGTCTTCCCCCGCGACCGGACCGCCGCGGTCGTGCAGGCGATGCGCGCCGCGCACCCGTACGAGGAGGTGGCGTTCGATCTCGTCGAGCTCGCCGCCGAGCCGCTCAGGGCCGGCATCGGGCGGATCGGGCCGCTCGCCGGGGCCGCGCCGGTCTCCGAGCTGCTCGGCCGCGTCAAGGAGGGCCTGGGGGTCGACGCCTTGCTCGTGGCCGGCCCCGAGCAGCGCGTCGTTTCCCGCGCGGCCACGTGCGCCGGCGCGGGCGGCGCGCTCCTCGACGACGCCATCGCGCAGGGCGCGGAGCTCTACCTGACCGGCGAGCTGCGCCACCACGACGCCCTCCGCGCGGCGAGCGCGGGCGTCACCGTGGTGTGCGCGTTGCACTCGAACAGCGAGCGCGCCGCCCTGACGCGCCTCGCCGAGCGCCTGCGCGCCGCGGTGCCGTCGCTGCGCGTCGAGCTCAGCGCGCGAGACCGGGATCCGTTCTCGATCCGCTGACGACGCGGCGCTGCGCCGGGAGGGGGCGGGGCGCGGCATACACCAGGGTTCAGCGGCGCGCCCGGCTCACCGAGGTCCCCTGGCTCGGTCGGGACCGACCGAGGACGGGAGTGTTGGCGAAGGTGTGCAACGCCGCTGGACGAAATGGCCTGCAGCGATCAGCTTGCCGGCCCTCATGCGCGACCACGGCACGCCACCCGCCCCCGACCTGCGCGCGGACGCTCTTGCTCCGTCGCCGCCCTCGCGCCGCGGCGCGGGCGTCTGGTCGACGCTCCGCGACGCGGTCCGCGGCGGCGAGCACGACTTCACGACCGGCTCCATCGACCGGGCGATCGCCCTGCTCGCGATCCCGATGGTCATGGAGATGCTCATGGAGTCGCTCTTCGTCGTGGTCGACGTCTTCTGGGTCTCGCGGCTCGGGGCCGACGCCGTCGCCGCCGTCGGGCTCACGGAGTCGCTCCTCGCGCTCGTCTACGCCATCGCGATGGGCCTCGCGGTCGCCGCGTCCGCGACGGTCGCGCGGCGGGTCGGCGAGGGGCGCCATGAGGAGGCGGCCGCCATGGCGGGGCAGGCGATCGTGCTCGGCCTGCTCATCTCGCTGCCGATCTCGGCGGTCGGCGCGCTGCTCGCGTCGCGGCTGCTCGCGGCGATGGGGGCGACGCCCGGGGTGATCGCGATCGGCGCGCCGTTCGCCTCGATCATGCTGCTCGGCAACGCGACGATCCTGATGCTGTTCGTCATCAATGCGATCTTCCGCGGGGCGGGCGACGCGGCGCTGTCGATGCGGGTGCTCTGGCTCTCGAACGCGCTGAACATGGCGCTCGGCCCGTGCCTCATCTTCGGCCTCGGCCCGTTCCCGGAGCTCGGCGTGGCCGGCGCGGCGGTCGGGACGACCCTTGGCCGCGGGACTGGCGTCGCGCTGCAGGTCTTCTTCCTCACGCGCGGCAGCGGCCGGGTGAGGGTGCGAGCGCGGCACCTCGTCCCCGACCCGGCGGCGCTCGCGGCGCTGCTGCGGCTCTTCGCGAACGGCGCGCTGCAAAACGTCATCGGCATGGCGAGCTGGAGCGGCCTTGTGCGCATCATCGCGCCCTTCGGGAGCGCGGCGCTCGCCGGTTACACGATCGGGATGCGCGTCATCGTGTTCGCGATCCTGCCGGCGCTCGGGCTCTCGAACGCCGCCGCGACCCTCGTCGGGCAGAACCTTGGCGCGGGGCGCCCCGACCGGGCCGAGGCCGCCGTGTACCGCGCGGGCATCTGGACCACCGTCATGCTCGGCGCGGTGGGCGTCGCCTTCGCGGTGGGCGCCGGCGCCATCGTCGGCGCGTTCACGGACGACGCCGAGGTGCTCCGGTTCGGCACGCAGACGCTGCGGATCCTCTCGTGCGGGTTCCTGTTCTACGGCTTCGGCCTGGTGTTCACGCAGGCGTTCAACGGCGCCGGCGACACCTGGACGCCCACGCTGCTGAACTTCGTCTGCTTCTGGCTCTGGGAGATCCCGCTCGCCTGGGGCCTCGCGGGCGCCGCGGGGCTCGGCCCGGCGGGCGTGTTCGTCGCGATCGCGGCGGCGTTCTCGACGTTGGCCGTCGCGGGCGGGCTCGTGTTCCGCCGCGGCGCGTGGAAGCTGCGGCGCGTCTGAGCCGCCGCGGGGCCGAGCGGGGCGGCGCCAGGCTATACTGAGCCATGGAAGCGCACCGCCTTGAGGCGACGGTCCGGCCGGATGGAACTCTGACGATCGAGGGGCTGCCGCTCGGCCCCGGGACGAGCGTGGAGGTGATCGTGCTCGTCAAGGAGCGGCCGCAGTCTTCGGCATACCCGCTGCAGGGAACGCCATACCGCTTTGACGACCCGTTCTCTCCGGCAGAGCCCGGAGGGTGGGAGGCGGAACGATGATCGTTCTGGATACCCACGCCTGGGTATGGTGGGTCCAGCGCGATTAGCGCCTCGGCTCTGCCTGGGCGGAGTTAATACGGCGGAGCGAAGCGAATGGCCTCGGGGTGAGCGCGATCTCCTGCTGGGAGGTGGCGAAGCTCGTCGAGCGTGGACGGCTCGCGCTGCCGTGCGACATCGACGCCTGGCTCAGAGCTGCGCTGGCGTATCCCGGCGTGCTGCTCCTGCCGCTCGCGCCGAGCATCGCTGCTGAATCGACCCGGTTGCCCGGCGAGTTCCACAGCGATCCTGCGGACCAGATCATCGTGGCCACCGCTCGGATTCACGGCTGTCCTCTGCTCACCGCGGACGCGAAGATCCGCGCGTATCCGCATGTGAACCTCGCCGACGCATGTTAGGCGTGCGCCGACATTGAATCGCACGTCGAAGCGGTCGCCCGGCGCCGCTACCGCGCCGGCCGCGCGAGCCAGGCCTCGATGAGCTTCCGGGCGATGCTGAGCGGCGGCGGCAGGAGCGGCAGCGCGTCGCGGTGGAACCAGCGTGCGTCCTCGAGCTCGCGCGTGTCGACGCGGAGCTCGCCGCCGGCGTAGCGCGCGGTGAAGCCGACCATGATCTGGTGGGGGAAGGGCCACGGCTGGCTGCCGAAATAGACGATGTCGGCGACGTCGACGCCCGTCTCCTCGTGGACCTCGCGCGCGACGCACGTCTCCAGCGTCTCGCCCGGCTCGACGAACCCGGCGACGAGGCCGTACATGCCCGCGGGGAACCGCGCCTGGCGCGTCATCAGGACGCGCGGTCCGTCCTCGACGAGGACGATCGTCGCCGGCGTGATCCGGGGGAAGTAGTTGCTCGCGCAGCGGACGCAGCGCTTGACGCGCTCGTCCTGCCCGGTCTCGAGCGCGGCGCCGCACGCCGCGCAGTACTGGTGCGCCTTGTCCCAGTGCTGGACCTGGTACGCCGTGCCCGCGATCTCGAACAGCTCGGGATCGATGCGCCCGTGGAGGCGCCGCAGCGAGACGTAGGCATACCCCGCTGGCGCCGGCGCGCCCTGCGCGAGCTCGGCGGAGCGGCAGGCGCGCCCGTCGAGCTCGCCGAGCGGCTGCGCGCGCGTGACGGAGACGCCGAGATCGGCGAGATCGGCGGCGATCGGGAGGTCGAAGCGATCGCCGCCGTCGCCCGGCGCACGGACGAGGAGGTCGTCGCCGTGGAAGGCGAACCACGCGATCTCGGCGGGCGCCGCGCTCGGACGGCCGAGCCCGGCGCGGAAGCGGGAGGATGGCATGGCGTTACCTGGGGCAGAGCCGCGCGGGCTCCCCGTCGAGGCGTCGCTCACGTGAGCCGATCGGCTGCATGCGGGGGAGCGTAGCGCCTCGATGGAGGCAGCGATACCGCGACGTCGCGGGAGGGAGGAGGTATGGGCGTCGCGTCGCGGCTCGAGCGCCGCGGGCTCACGCGGGGCCGGCGAGCGTCGCGGCCCAGGCGAGCGCCACGAACGCGACCTCGACGTCGTTCTTCTTGGGGACGAGGCGCTTCGTCTCGATGCCCTCGCCGGCGCGGAGGGGGAGCTGCTCCAGCGCCGCGAGCTCGGCGGCCTGCGCGGCGTGGAGATCCCGGAGCGCGGCGTCCGCCTCGGTCCACTCCTGCCGCGCGCGCTCGAGCTTCGCGGCGGCCTTGTCGCGCTGGGTCCCGGCGCGCCGGGCGGTGTCCCTGCCGGCGACGAGCCCGAGGAGCGCGGCGCCCACCGCGCCGGGGAGCGCGGCCACCTCGGCCTCGGCCTCGCCGTACCGCGCCTTCGCGGCGGCGATGCGCTCGCCGAGGCGCGCGATCCTGGGCGCGAACCGGCCGACGACCTGCTGCTGCTCGGCGGCGGCGAGCCGGGCCGCGGCGGCGCGGCAGCGGGCGGCGAACGCCTCGAGGGGCTCGCCGTCGTCCTGCGCGAGCCCGAGCTCCTTGTGGACGGCCACGGCGGCCTCGGTCGTGCGGTAGGCGTGCTCCCGGAGCGCGCGCGCCGCGGCCTGCGCGGTGGCGCGCTTCGCGAGCGGGGCGGGCAGCTCGGCGAATCGGGCGCCCGCGGCGGGCGAGGTGGCGAGCAGCGAGGCGTCGAGCCGGGCGACGCGCGAGAGATCCGGCCTGCCGTCGGGCAGGAGCGGGGCGGCGAGGAGCTGGCTCCGGTTGAGGGCGACGCCGAGCTTCGTGTCGCGCAGGTGGGCGATCACGGAGGCAGCAACCCAGGGGATGTAACGGAAGCCCTCCGGCGCGGCGGCGGGGGCGTGCGCGTAGAGGCTCCGCCATCCATCGGGCGCTGGCGGGGGCGCCGTCGCTGCCGGGGGCGGCGGTGCGGGCGCGGGGGCGCCGGCGCCCGCTCGAGCAGCCGCGCTGCGCCGCGCGGGCTGCGGGGCGGCGGGCGTGTGGCGCGGGTCGAGCACGACCGTCCCGCCCGGGCCCACGGGCGCGCGCGGGGCGGGGCTCGCCGGACCGGGCGAAGCGCGCCTCGGATCGGGAGATGCAGGCCTGGGATCGAGAGAATCGACTCTAGGATCTGGATGTACGGACCTTGAATCGAGAGAATCGACTCTTGGATCTGGATGTCCAGACCTGATATCCAGAGAGTCAACTCTGGGATCTGGATGTGCAGACCTAGAATCGATAGCGTTGACTCTTGGATCTGGATGTACAGACCTTGAATCGAGAGAATTGACTCTTGGATCTGGATGTACAGACCTTGAATCGAGAGAATTGACTCTTGGATCTGGATGTACAGACCTTGAATCGAGAGAAGCGTGTGTCGGATCGGGCGCGGGCGGGGGAGGGGAGATGCTCCGGACGAGGCGGCCGATCTCGCGCCGGGTGACCGGGCCACGCAGCCACGACAGGCTGAAGCGCGTCTCGGCGAGGAACGACGGCGGCTGCATGTGGACGTCGCGCACGAAGAACGTGCGCGGGGGGAGCGCCTTCAGCGTGGCCGAGAGGGCCGCGGCCCCGACGCCGCCGGCGCCGCCGTCCGCGCCCGAGAGCCCCTCGACGACGCGCTCGCGGTCGGCGTCGGTCTGGAGCCGGCCCACGAACCACGCGCCGGCGTTCGAGAGCGCCTTGTAGTCGAGGTCCATCGGGTTCTGCGTGGCGAGGACGACGCCGACCCCGAAGGCGCGCGCCTGCTTCAGCAGCGCGAGCAGCGGCCGCTTCGTGGGCGGGTTCGCCGGGTGCGGCGGCAGGAAGCCGAAGACCTCGTCGAAGACCACGAGGGCGCGCAGGTCGCTCGTGCCCGAGAGGCCGCGCACCCACGAGAGCAGCTGATCGAACAGCAGCCCGAGGACGAGGAGCCGCTCGTCGTCGTCGAGGTGCGCGACGCTGACGATCACCGCCGGGGTCTTGCCGCCGCCGCTGCCGGCCTGCGGCGCGAGCCACGCCGCGACGTCGAGCGGCGCGCCCTTGCGCCAGGTGGCGAACGTGGGCGAGGCGAGCAGGGTGTTGAGCTCGCGGGCGAGCGCCTGGCGCTCCTTGGGGGCAAAGAACTCGTCGACGCCGAGGGCGCCCACGGCGGCGATCGGCGGATCGGCCAGGTCCGCGAGCAGCTCCTCGAGCCCCGCGGCCCGCCGCGCGCGCAGCCGCCGCTCGGCGAGGTGCGCGAGCAGCACGTGCTCGCGGCTCCGGGCCGGATCCGGGTCGCGGCCGACGAGCCGGAGCAGGAGCGACAGCGAGGCCGAGAGCGCCTCGCGGGCGGCCTCCTCGTCCTCGTCCCAGAGCGGGGAGCGGGCCTCGAGCGCCGACAGCACGTGGACCGGCTCGCCCGCGGTGGTGCCCGGCGTCAGCAGGCGCGGGGCCATGCGGGCGCGGAGCGCGGCGACGTCGGCCGGCCCGAGCCCCGAGGAGGTGAGGCCGTCGCGCCAGCGCGCCGCGAGCCCCTCGGCGACGTCGGCCGTGGAGCGGCCGTCGCGCGCGGCCGCCGAGGGGTCGATCCACGGCTCGAACTCGGCCGCGGAGAGCTCCGGGAACGTGAAGAGCAGGTTGGGCAGGTCGCCCTTCACGTCGACCATGAGCACCGGGACGCCCGAGCGCAGCGCCTCCTCGACGAGGACCATGACGAGGCCGGTCTTGCCGCTGCCGGTCATGCCGACGACCACGCCGTGGGTCACGAGGTGGTGCGCCGGGAGCTCGAACGGGCGCGCGCCGGCGGCGCCGGGATCGCCCGAGAGCGGGCGGGAGCGGCCCAGGGTGAAGGGGCGGGTCGGCATGAGGGCGGGCTCGTGCCATGGCGAGAGGGCTGTCGCAATGCTGGAGGGCGCGGGGAAGGCGTCGCAGGCGAGGGGGCGCGGGCAAGCCTGGCGAGGGCGGCGTCGTCGCGTCGCGCGTTCTCGTGATGCGAGCCGCGCGTGGCCGACGGCGCCCACCATGGGAGTGATGGAAGGTGCGCGGCCCGCCTACGGCGACCCTCGCGACCGCGTTCCGCTGCCCCCGCATCCGGTCGCCCCCCACCCCCGACGCCCCGCATCTTCGCGTCAAAAAAAGCGGGAGCGCGGCTATAGTGTGCGCATGGAGGTCGGGCCATCGGAACCGGATGCCCCCGCGTCAACGGCGGGCATCCCAGCGATAGGCGAGGTCTTCGCGCAGAAATACCGCCTCGAGCGCAGCCTCGGCCGGGGCGCCATGGGCGTCATCTTCGCCGCCGAGCACGTCTCGCTGCGCCAGCGCGTGGCCGTCAAATTCCTCCTCCCCCGCGCGATGACGCTGCCCGGCGCGAGCGCCCGGTTCCTGCGCGAGGCGCGCGCCGCGGCGGCAATCCGCAGCGAGCACGTCGCCCGCGTCATCGACGTCGGCACGGGCGATCTCGGCGTCCCCTACCTCGTCATGGAGTACCTGCGCGGCCGCGATCTCCAGCGGGAGATCGAGGCGCGCGGCCCCTTGCCCGTGTCCGAGGCGGTCGATTACGTGATCCAGGGCTGCGAGGCCATCGCGGAGGCGCACGCGCGCGGCATCGTCCACCGGGACCTCAAGCCGGGGAACCTCTTCCTCACGACCGGCGCGACCGGCGCGCCCATCGTCAAGGTGCTCGATTTCGGCCTCTCCAAGTCGGCCGCCGCCGAGGACGACGGCAAGCTCACGGCGTCGGAGATGATGCTCGGCTCCCCCTGCTACATGTCGCCCGAGCAGGTGCGGTGCTCGAAAGACGTCGACGCGCGCACCGACATCTGGTCGCTCGGCGTCATCCTCTACCAGCTCCTGACGGCGCGGTTTCCCTTCGAGGTGTCCAGGATCTCGGCGCTCTTCGTCGCCATCGCCACGCAGGCGCCCACGCCGCCGCGGGTGCACCGGATGGATCTGCCGGCCCGGATCGAGGACATCATCCTGCGCTGCCTCGAGAAAGAGCCGGAGCTGCGCGTCCAGACCGTGGCGGATCTGGCGCGAGAGATCGCGCCGTTCGGCTCGGAGCACTCCGCCCGCGCCCTGGCGCAGATCGAGGCGATCGCCCGGGGCAAGGCCTTCCCGTCGTCGCGGCCCCTCGGGCCCTCGGGCGACGGCGTCGCGAGCACGCTCCCCGCCGCGGCCAACGACGGCCGGGGCGCGTCGTCGACCCTGCCGGACGCCGACAAGGGGGCGGGAGCCGGGGCAGGTCCCTGCTCGACGGCGCTCTCGCCCGGCGGCGACCACGTGACCACCCTGCCCAGCCAGGGCGCCGCGGCGGCGACGGCGACCTCGTCCAGCGCCGACGCCCCGTCCAGCGAGCGTCGCACGCTCCCCCTCGTGGCCGTCGCGGAGCGGCCCACCCTGGCGCTGGCGCGGAGCAGCGGCCCCACGACCCCGGCGCAGGACAGCAGGCCCACGCTGAAGATGGTGCGGAACGACCGGTCCTCGCACGGGGGGAGCGCCGAGGACGGCCCCACGCTGACGATGCCCCGGAGCGATGGCCTCGCGCTGAAGATGGCGCAAGGCAGCGGTTCCGTGCTGGCGACAGCGCAGGGCGGCGGCGCCGCGCTGAAGATGGAGCAGGACATCGGCCCCGCGCCGGCGACGGCGCAGGACAGCGGCGCCGCGCTGAAGACGGCGCAGGACAGCGGCATCGCGCTGAAGACGGCTCCCGAAGACGGCCCGACGCTGACGATGGCGCGCGAGGAAGGCCCGACGCTGACGATGGCGCGCGAGGAGGGCCCGACGCTGACGATGGCGGGCGAAGAAGGCCCGACGCTCACGATGGCGGGCGAAGAAGGCCCGACGCTGACGATGGCGCGCGACGACTCCCCCACGCTGACGATGGCGCGCAAGCGGGGGGCGCCGCCGCAGCAGCTCGGCGCGGGCAAGCGGGCGGTGCCGCTGACCCAGCCGGACGGGCAGGAGATCGCCTGGAGCCCGCGCGAAGGGACCGAACGGCGCCGCGAGCGGTGGCGCTCCCACGCGTTCCGCTGGCGCCGCAACGCGGGCGCGTGGATCGCGGCCGCCGCAACTCTCCTCGCCGCGGTAGCGCTCGGCGCGGCGCGCTGGACAGCGAGCTCGAGCGCGCCGGTCGCCGCCAGGTCGCCGGCGGGCCAGGACGCGCCGATGACCCTCGCGAGCACCACCGGCCCCGCGCCGTTCGGCATGCCCGCGCCCTCCGGCGTCGCGCCGGCCCCGGAAGCGCCCTCGCACCCCGCGGATCCGGCCGGGGCCGACTCGCCCTCCGCGGTCGACGCTGCCGCCACGACGCCCGACCCCGCAGCGGTCCCCGAACACCGCCCGCAAGGGGTCCGGCCCCCCAAGGTGCGGCGGCCCGGCACCCTCGCGCCCTCGCGCTCGGGCGCCGTCTCGCCAGAGCGCGACGTGTACGGCGGAGGCGCCGAGGACGTGTACGAGGACCTGGAGACGATCCGCGACAAGCGGTAGACCCGGCCTCGCGCTCCCCGCGCGGGCGGCGTCTCCACACCGGCGGGCCGCAGGGACAGGCATCATGGCGAAGAAGAAGCTCTCGGCCCGCGCCGCCCGGCGCGAAGGCGACCGCACGTCGGCGAAGCTCACCCGCGATATCGAGCGGCTCGCGCTGCTCGAGCCGGGCCACACCCCCGGGCGCGCCATCCCCCTCGACGCCGCCTCGCAGGTCGAGGTCGCCGCCCGGTCGATCCCGTGCCCGCGCTGCCGCGGCGCCTTCCGCGTGGAAGACCACACTGCCGAGACGCTCGACGGCGTCCGCCTCCGCGTCGCGAAGGTCGCCTGCAGCGCGTGCGGCGCAGGCCGATCGCTCTACTTCCGGCTCGGCGCCGCCTCGCTCAACTGAGCTCGTCGATGGGGGATCAGTACCGCGGGACGCTCTCGTCGATGTGGATCGACCACGCGTCGATGCCGCCCTGGAGCGAGGCGACGCGCTCGTGGCCGAGCTTCTCGAGGAGGGCGGCGGCCGAGAGGCTCCGGACGCCGTGGTGGCAGTAGGCGACGACCAGCGCGCCCTCGCCCGGCGCGACCTCGTCGGCCCGCTCGACGAGCTCGTTCAGCGGGATCAGCGTGCTGCCCGGCAGCGCGGCGATCTCGTGCTCGCCGGGCGTGCGCACGTCGAGGAGGTACACGGGCTCGCCCGCCTTCAGCTTCAGAAAGAGATCTTTCACGGAAATCTGTTGGACCATGGCCGTGCTCGCCATCCCGCCGTGGACGGCGCCGTAAAGGCTTCTACCTAATCCAAGGAGCTCCCCCGGGGCAACCGCCGCTCATCGGCTCGTCCGATCGGTCGGAGCCGTCTGGCTCGTCTCGCTCGGCGGATTCGTCGGGTCCGTCGGGTTCGCCCGATCCTTGGCCAGCGCCACGATCACCCCGACGAGCTCGGCCGGATCCAGGGGCTTGGCGACGTGCGCCTGGTACCCGGCGCCGAGCGCCCGCGCCTTGTCCTCGGCCCGCGCCAGCGCGCTGAGCGCGACGGCCGGCGTCGCCCCGCCGAGCGCCTCGTCGAGGCCCCGCACCCTGCGGATGAGCTGGAAGCCGTCCTCGCCAGGCATCCCGAGGTCGCTGACGAGGACGTCGGGCCGATCCTGCGAAAGGATGGCCAGCGCCTCGGCGGCGGATCCCGCGGTCATGACCGTCGCCTCGCACTCCTCCAGCACGCGCTGGGCGACCTCGCGCGCGTCGGGCTGGTCGTCGACCACCAGCACCCGCATGCCGGCGAGCGACGCGCCCGGGTAGTCGGCCAGCGCCTCGGCGCACGCCTCGCTGGGGCGCGCCGCCGCGTCGGGCGCCTCCTGCGAGACGCCGGCGAGCGGCAGCGTCACGGTGAAGGTCGCGCCCAGATGCTCGCCCTGGCTCGCGACCTCCACGGTGCCGCCGTGCAGCTCGACCAGGTGCTTGACGATCGACAGCCCGATGCCGAGCCCGCCGTGCTTCCTCGTCGAGGACGCGTCCGCCTGCCGGAAGCGCTCGAACAGGTGGGGGAGGAACTGCGGGGCGATGCCCATCCCGGTGTCGGTCACCGACAGCGCGGCGTGCGCGCCCGCGCGCCGCAGCGCGACGTCGATCCGCCCGCCCGGGGGCGTGAACTTCACGGCGTTCGACAGGAGATTCCAGACGACCTGGTGGATCCGCGCGGGATCCCCCCTCAGGGAGCTCGCCTCGGGGTCGATGCTCGAGGCGACCGCGATCCCCTTGGTCTCCGCCGCGAGCTGGATCGCCTCGAGCGCGCTCCGGATGACCGACGGCAGGTCGACCGGCTGCACGTCGAGCCGCAGCTTCCCCGAGACGATCCGGCTCATGTCGAGCAGCTCGGACACCATGTCGGCCTGGAGGCGCGCGTTGCGCTCGATGACCTCGAGCCCCCGCGCGAGCGTCGGCGGCTCGGGCGCCCGGCCCCGCAGGATGCGCGCCCAGCCGAGGATGGCGTTGATGGGCGAGCGCAGCTCGTGCGAGAGCGTCGCGACGAAGTCGTCCTTGACCCGGCTCACCCGCTCCGCCTCGTCGCGCGCGGCGCGCTCGCTCTCGAGCAGCTTCTGGCGCTCTTCCTCGGCCAGCCGCTCCGCGGTGACGTCCTCGGTGATCCCCATGAACGAGTCCACGGCGCCCTCGGGCCCGAGCTCGGGGATGATCCGGGCGCGGAACCGCCGCCCGCCGAGGCTGAACTCCATCCGCTGCGGTCTGGCCGTCGCGAGCGCCTCGTGGCACACGGCCTCGCTCACCTCGATCACCTCGGTCGGGAGCCCGTTCTCGCGGGGCGTCCTGCCGATGTAGTGCTCCGGCGGGAACCCCATCACCGTCCACGAGGTGGGCGACATGAAGGTGCAGCGCAGGTCGAGGTCCAGGCGGTAGATCACGTCGGGCGAGTTCGCCATCAGCGACGCGAGCTCCCGCTCGCGCGCGCGGAGCTCGTCCTCCAGGCGCCCGCGCTCCGCGATGACCCGCTGCGCCTCGTCGAGCGCCGCGCGGAGCCGGCCCTCGCTCTCGCGCAGCGCGTCCTCCGTGCGCTTGAGCCGGCTGACGTCGAGACAGATGCCGACCCAGGCGGTGATCTCGCCTCGCTCGTCGCGGACCGGGACGCCCCGGTTGAGGACGGGGTGGACGACGCCGTCAGGGCTGACGTAACGGAGCTCCTCCTCGAACGGCTCACCCCGCCGCACGCACTCCTCGAAGATCGCGACCTTATGCCGGTCGTCCGGGTGCAGCGTCTCGATCCACCCGTGACCCGAGCATTGCTCCTGCTTTATCCCGGCCATCTGGAGGAACGCGTGGCTGCTGTAGATGTTCTGTCCTGCCGGGTCGCTGACCCAGAGGCCATAGTCGATGGATTCACCGATGGCGCGGAAGACCTGCTCGCACCGCTGGACCGCCGCCTCCGTCTGCCGGAGCGCCGTCATGTCGAGCACGATCGCGAAGCCGGCCTCCTCGTACCGCTCACCGGGCAGCAGACAGCCGCTCACCAGCATCTTGATGCGCGTGCCGTCGCGCAGCACATAGGTCCTCTCGAAGGGCGTGAACGTCCACCGGCTCGCCCGCAGCTCCGCCAGGGCGCGGTCGCCGGCGGCGCGATCCTCCGGCGACATGTCGGCATCCCAGCGGACCAGGCCGGCCGCGACCTCTTCCCGCGTGTGGCCCACGAGCTTCAGATAGGCGTCGTTCGCCTCGATGATGCGTCCGTCATGCGTCCAGAAGGCCATCGGGGCCATGTTGCTGTGGAAGATGTTCCGCAGCTTGGCCTCGCTCTCCGCCAGCGCCTGCTCCGCGGCGAGCGCCCGCTCCTCCGCGTTCCTCGGCTCGGTGATGTCCTCGACGAACACCACCGCGCGATACGGCCTCTGCCGGACGTCACGGACGAAGACGCCGGTCACGTGGAGCGAGCGGACGCCGCCGTCCTTGCAGCGGCAGGCCATCTCGAAGGTGAGCTCCTCCTCGTCGGCTTCGAGCAGCGAGCGCCACGCGGCCAGCGAGCCCGCGCGGTCTTCCGGCAGCGCGAGATCCGACAGCTTCTTCTGGAGCAGCTCGCCCTCCGAATAGCCCAGCAGCAGGCAAAGCGAGCTGCTGGCGCGCAGGATCTTCCCGCTCGACGCGTCGATCCGCGCGGTCCCCCTGCTGGGCGCTCGCGTCGCCCAGGCTGGTTGTCCGGCCGTTTCCCCCATCCGCCGCTCGCCCTGATCCTCCATGCACCCGCCCGCTCGGCCGTGTGTGCATGGCGCTCCCCCTGGTGTTTCGTCCGGCCACGCTATCACGATCGCGTGACGCTGCGGGCGGCATGGCACCTCGATCGCCACCGTCCTCTGCTCGTCCTGCTTGACTGGGCGGAGCCTGCTGCGTCCGATCCGCCTGTTCCGTCTGCCGTGTCGGTCGCGCCAGCGCGACGGCGGTGTCGGTTGCGCCTGCCGCGTCGGTCGCGCGCCGAGCGCGCGTCGCGGGCGATCCGGCCCGGACATGGAGGAGTTTGCTTGCATTCTCGCTGAAACCAGGCTTCTGCATGGTGGGCCCGCGCCCATGGGCGCGCGCCCGACAGCCGCCATGGATCAAGCCGCCGCTCCGCTCCTCGCTCGCCTCCCGCCGTCGCCTCACGACTTCACGGCCGACGATCTCCTGAACGGCTTCCTCGACTACGTCGCCGAGCGGGGGCTCGAGCTCTACCCGGCGCAGGAGGAGGCCATCCTCGAGATCTTCGGCGGCAAGAACGTGATCCTCAACACGCCGACCGGCTCGGGCAAGTCGCTCGTCGCGGCCGCCATGCACTTCAAGGCGCTCGCCGAGGGGATGAAGTCGTACTACACGTGCCCGATCAAGGCGCTCGTCAGCGAGAAGTTCTTCTCGCTCTGCAACGACTTCGGCCCCGAGAACGTGGGCATGTTGACGGGCGACGCGGCCGTGAACCGCGACGCGCCCATCATCTGCTGCACCGCGGAGATCCTCGCGAACATCGCGCTCCGCGAGGGCGAGAAGGCGCTCTGCGACTACGTGATCATGGACGAGTTCCACTACTACTCGGATCGCGATCGCGGCGCGGCCTGGCAGATCCCGCTGCTCACGCTGCCGCAGGCGAGGTTCTTGCTCATGAGCGCCACGCTCGGAGGCACCGAGTTCTTCCAGGAGGAGCTCACGCGCCTGACGGGCGAGCAGACCGCCGTGATCAAGTCGACCGTGCGCCCGGTGCCGCTCGACTTCGAGTACCGCGAGACACCGCTCCACGAGACCGTCGCGACGCTCGTGAAGAGCGGCAAGGCGCCGATCTACATCGTGAGCTTCACGCAGCGGGGCTGCGCCGAGGAGGCGCAGAACCTGATGAGCCAGGATTACTGCACCAAGGAGGAGAAGCGCGCGATCACCGCGGCCCTCGCGGGCGCAGGGCCGGGGTCCGCGTTCGGGGGTCCGTTCAAGTTCTCGAGCCCCTACGGCCGCGAGGTGCAGCGCTTCGTCAGGCACGGGATCGGGCTCCACCACGCGGGGCTCCTGCCGAAATACCGGCTGCTCGTCGAGAAGCTGGCCCAGCAGGGGCACCTCAAGATCATCTGCGGCACGGACACGCTCGGCGTCGGCGTCAACATCCCGATCCGCACGGTGCTGTTCACGAAGCTCTGCAAGTTCGACGGCGAGAAGACGGCCATCCTGAGCGTGCGTGACTTCCAGCAGATCAGCGGCCGGGCCGGGCGGAAGGGGTTCGACAACCAGGGGAGCGTCGTCGCCCAGGCGCCGGAGCACGTCATCGAGAACATGAGGCTCGAGGCGAAGGCGGGGAACGACCCGGCCAAGCGGCGGAAGATCGTCAGGAAGAAGCCGCCGGAGAAGGGCTATGTGCACTGGGACCGGCAGACGTTCGAAAGGCTGATCCAGTCGCCGCCCGAGCCGCTCGTGTCCCGGTTCCAGGTCACGCACGGCATGCTCGTCAACGTGCTCGGGCGCGAGGAGGGCGGCTGTCTGGCGCTGAAGCGGCTCATCCGCGGCACCCACGATCGGCCGGCGGTCCGGCGCCAGCACGGCAGGACGGCGATGCTCCTCTTCCGCTCGCTCGTGGAGGCGCGCATCATCGAGTTCGTCCCCAGGGAAGACGGGCCGGGCAAGCGCCTCCGCATCAACGCGGATCTCCAGGAAGATTTCTCGCTGAACCACGCCCTCTCGCTCTACGTCCTCGAGACGGTGGGCAAGCTGGATCCCGACAGCGGCACCTATCCGCTCGATCTCTTGACGCTCGTCGAGTCGATCCTCGAGAACCCCGACCTCATCCTGCAGAAGCAGCTCGATCGGCTGAAGACCGAGAAGCTCGCGGAGCTGAAGGCGGCGGGCGTGGAGTACGAGCAGCGGATGGAGGAGCTCGAGAAGCTCGATTATCCGAGGCCGAACCGCGAGTTCATCTACGGGACCTTCAACGACTACGCGCGTCGGCACCCCTGGGTAGGGCAGGAGAACATCCGTCCGAAGGGCGTCGCGCGCGAGATGTACGAGCAATACCTGTCGTTCAGCGAGTACATCCGGGAGTACAACCTGGAGCGGGCGGAGGGGCTGCTCCTCAGGTACGTCTCCGAGGTGTACAAGGCGCTCGTCCAGACGGTGCCCGAGTACGCGAAGGACAGCGACACCATCGACATGATCGCCTATTTCCGGGCGCTCATCCGCGGCGTGGACTCGAGCCTGCTCGACGAGTGGGAGCGGCTGCGCGACCCGTCGTTCCAGCCGCGCGCGGCGGCCCCGGGCGGCGCCGTGGAGCCGGCCGCGTTCGACGTCACGCGGAACGTCAAGGAGTTCACCGTGCTCGTGAGGAACGAGCTCTTCTTCTTCCTGCGCGCGCTGGCCCGCCGCGATTACGAGGTCGCCGCCGAGATGGTGGAGGGGGAGGAGGCGCCCTGGACGGCGGATCGGCTGGACGAGGCGCTCCGAGGCTACTACGCGGAGCACGCGGCGATCCGCACCGATCCGGCGGCCCGGAGCCCGAGCAACACGATCATCCACCCCGCCGAGGACGGCGGTTCCTGGGTCGTCCAGCAGATCATCGCCGATCCGGAGGACCACAACGACTGGATGCTCGACTGCAAGGTGGATATCGATCGCTCGCGCGACGCGGGGCGGCCGGTCATCGTGCTCCGGCGCATCGCGAGCTGACCTGCCTTCATGGCGCGCGATGGAGATCGAGTGCTGTGAGCGCGAGACGTAGAAGGAGAATTCAAACGCAAAGACGCAAAAAAGAAGAGATGCAGGGCAGGGGCCCGATCTCTGCCGCTCCGATGATTCCTTTGCGCCTTGAGACGTCTTCTTTCCCTTTTGCGTCTTCGGGTCTTTGCGTTTTTTTTTTTTTCTCTCTCCTCTCACCCCCTGGCCTCGCCACGGCAGCCGGCGTTTGACATTCCCCGCCGCGTCGAGCGAAATCGCGGCCATGCGAACTCCGCCGCGCCCCGCAATCTGGGGGTTGCTCCCCCTCCTCTTGGCCGCCTGCGCCCCGCCCGGCTCGTCCCCGCCGAGGGCCGCCCCGCCCGCCAAGGCGGCCCCGGCCGGGGCCGCTGCGGCGGTGAAGCAGGCCGCCCCGCCGGACAGGACGCGCATCGCCGGGCCGGAGGCGAGCCGGATCACGTACGCCCACCTCGGCCGGCAACCGCCGCTCGGAGCGCGGCTGCCCAGGGGGATCCAGTACGCGCCCGGCGGGAACCTGATCACCTACCTCCAGCGGCAGGCGGACGGGCCGGAGCAGTCTCTCTTCGCCTTCGACACCACATCGCGCGAGATCCGGCAGCTCGTCGCCTCGGGCGACCTGCTGAAGGACGCGAAGCCGCTGTCGCGCGAGGAGGAGCTCCGCCGCGAGCGACAGCGCATGTTCTCCAGGGGGATCACGGCCTATTCGTGGGCGAAGCGGGCAGAGGTCCTGCTCATCCCCTTCGGCGGCGACCTCTTCTTGCGCGACGCGCGCGACCCGAAAGGGGCGATCGCGCGGCTCACCGACACGCCCGAGCCGGAGATCGATCCGAAGGTGTGCGACGGCGGCGAGCGCGTGGTGTTCGTCCGCGGGCGCGAGCTCTTCATGATCGACGTCGCCTCGCGCCGCGAGACGGCGCTGACCCGGGGGGCGCCCGAGGGGGTGTCGCGCGGCCTGAGCGACTTCAACGGTCAGGAGGAGTTCGATGAGCCGAGCGGCTTCTGGATCTCCCCCGGCTGCGACCGGGTGGCTTATCTGGAGGTCGACGAGCGAGAGGTCGAGAAGGTGCCAGTCCTCGGCTTCCGCGACGGCAAGGAAGATCTCATGATGGCGCGTTACCCGCGCGTCGGCGGCAAGAACCCCCGCGTCAGGGCGGGCATCCTCGATCTCGCCACCAGGAAGACGACATGGCTCGCGTGGAAGGGCGCCGATGGCGAAGGCGAGCGCTACCTCGGCCGGTTCGCCTGGGCGGACGACGGCAAGGCGCTCTGGTTCCAGACCCTCTCGCGCGACCAGAAGCGCCTCTCGCTCCTCCGCGCGAGGCCGCGCTCGGGCGAGGCGGCCGAGGTCGTCGTCGAGACGTCGCCGACGTGGGTTGACTTCGCCGACATGCGGCTCCTCGAGCGCTCGCCGAGGTTCCTCTGGTCGACCGCCGAGGGCGGCCACCGCCACCTCGCGCTGCGGGACGCCGGCTCGGGCGCCGAGCTCGCGCGGCTCACCGCGGGGGACTGGGACATCACCTCGCTCCTTCCGCCGGACGAGGAGCGCGGCCTCGCGCGCTTCGTGGCGACGAAGGACGGCCCGACCGAGCGCCACCTCTACACCGTGCCGCTCGCGGGCGGCGAGGTGAAGCGGCTCACGTCCGACCCGGGGATGCACCAGATCACCGTGGATCCGAGGGGGCCGGGGTACGTCGAGCTCCATGCGGCCCTGGATCGCCCGTGGAGAGGGGCGGTGAGGGGCGCGGACAACGCCGAGGTCGGCGCGCTGCCGGCGCCCGTGGACCGCGAGCTCGCGGAGCTCGAGCTGCGCGCCCCCGAGATCGTCGAGGTGCGCGCCGCGAGCGGCGACACGCTCTACGGCGCGCTGCTCGCGCCGCGGAGGATCGAGCCCGGCCGCCGCTATCCGGTCGTGGTGAGCGTGTACGGGGGGCCCGGCGTCCAGACGGTCTTCAACTCGTGGTCGCCGTGGCTGCTGTGGAATCACCTCGCGGACCGCGGGGTGGTGGTGTTTCAGCTCGACAACCGCGGCTCGGCGAACCGCGGGCGCGCGTTCGAGTCCGCCATTCACGGGCGCCTCGGCGAGGTCGAGCTCGCCGACCAGATCGCGGGCCTCGATTTCCTGAAGACGCTGCCTTACGTCGACGCGGGCCGCGTCGGGATCTACGGCCACAGCTACGGCGGCAGGATGGCGCTGGAGGCGCTCCTCATGGCGCCGGACCGCTTCCACGTGGGCGTCGCGGGATCACCGGTGAGCGACGATCGGCTGTACGACACGGGCTACACGGAGCGGTACATGGGTCTCCTCGACAAGGAGGCCGCGCGGTACGAGGCGACCGATCTCACGAAGCGCGCGGGCAACCTGCGCGGCAAGCTGCTCCTCATGCATGGGCTCATGGATGAGAACGTGCACTTTGCGCACACGGCGAAGATGATCGAGGCGCTCATGGCCGCGGACAAGCGGTTCGACACCCTCGTGTTCCCGGGCGAGCGGCACGGCTACAGGTCGCCGGCCGCGAGCCATTACGCGAACCGCGCCATCGTCGAGTACCTGACAGAGCACCTCTGATCGCCGCGCGCCGCGCCCGGCCGGCGCTCTGCCCGCCTCGCAGGCGCGGCGCGCGGCGGCCTGCGAATCGCATGCGCCCCGGTCGGAGGGATCCATGAAGAAGCTTGCACAGACGAACAGGGACAAGGCCATCGACCTGCTCAGCGAGCGGCTGACCTTCGAGCGCGCAGGCGTCAAGCTGTACGACTCCATCGTGGAGAAGATCGGCCGCGCGGCCGATCCCCTCCTGATGACCCGGCTTGGTCAGCTCAAGGAGCACCGGGACCAGGAGAAGGAGCACGAGGAGTGGCTCGAGGCGCAGATCCGCGCGCTGGGCGGGGACGCGCACGCCGAGACGGACATGTCGCGGCTCGTCGCGGTCGAGTCGCGGGGCATCGAGCAGATCGTGCTCGACGGGGACATGAACCCGACCCACCTCTTCCACGCGCTGCTCACCGCGGAGCTCGTCGACAACGCCGGCTGGCAGCTGCTGCTCGAGCTCGCCGACGAGGCGGACGACAGCGAGGCGAGGCAGGCGTTCCGGCGCCGCCTGCACGAGGAGGAAGATCACTTGATCTTCACGCGCAAGGTCGTCGAGCGGCTCACCCGCAAGGAGCTGCTCGGGCCGCCAGGCGAGCTGTTCACGACGGCGCACCCGGTGTGATCCAGCGCCGGACGGCGCGTGTGGCGGAACTGGCGGGCTAGGCTCGCTTTGCGGCGGCGGCCTTGGCGGGCTTCGCAGCGGCCCTGGCGGGCTTCGCGGCGGCCTTGGCGGGCTTCGCGGCGGCCTTGGCGGGCTTCGCGGCGGCCTTGGCGGGCTTCGCAGCGGCCTTGGCGGGCTTCGCAGCGGCGGCCGGCTTCGCCGGCTTCCTGGCCCAGATGCTCTCAATGTAGGCGGTCGCGTCGGGCGTCTTGCAGCTCGTCTCGCCGTGGTCGATCTCGACCTTGCCGATGCGCCGCGCCACCGTGAGCGCCTTGCCTCGCAGCGGCTCGTTCCGCCCGCCGATGCTGATGAGCGCGCTGTTCATCCCCTCGCGGGCGCGGTTCTTTGCCCGGTGGATCGACGCCTCGATCACCGAGAGCCGCTCCTCGAACACGCTGTCGGGCAGCGACGGGTCCTCGGTCGCGAGCAGGCCGAGGAGCGTCCAGCCCGCGCGGCCGATCCACTCGTCGCTCGACGCGGTCCAGCGCGCCATCGCGTCCCGGGCGAACGGCGTCTTCAGCGCGACGCGCTTCATGAGCAGGTCGATGAGCAGCGGAGAGCGCAGGCCGTCGAGCCACGCCTCGAGCTTGGCCCAGGTGAAGCGCTCCGGATCGGCGATCGCCACCGCCAGCGTCCTCGCGTCGCCGTTGCCCGTCGCCCAGAGCGCCTCGGCGAGCTCGTGGTCGCGCTTGATCCGCTTCTCCAGCGCGTTCATGTGGGCGAAGCTCACGCCGAAGAGCGGATCGGTCATCCCGTGGCGCCGGTACACCTTGCGGTTCTGCTCGGTGCCGAGCCGCTCCAGCTCGCCCATCACCTTGGTGACATCCATGGCTTTCACCTAACCCTCCCGTCCATTGTGTGCCATTGCGCGCTCGTCTCGAATCTTGTCATGCAGAGTTCTTCCGGGGGGCGCTTGTCGACGCGGCGTGGGCGAAAGGCGCAGAGCGTGCCGGGAGCGGCGGGCCGTCGGTTGCCGCTGGCGCCGCTGGCATCGTCACGGAGCTCCGTCGCGGCCGGGGGGGGGCGTGGTACGGGGGCCCTCCGCGACGCGTTCGACGGCGAGGGCGACGAGCGGTACTCTCCCTGGAGGAGCGACGCATGGCCTTTCAGCGCGACACCTCGTTCGTCCCGATCCCGCCGCCCGGCGAGGACGAGCTGCCGTACGACGACGGGGAGCCGATGGAGTCCGAGCGGCATCGCAAGCAGATGGACCTCCTCATCGAGGCGCTGGATCTGCTGTGGAAGGAGCGCGACGACGTGTACGTCGGCGGCAACATGGCCGTCTACTTCAGCGAGCTCCAGGCGAAGAAGAACGACTTTCGCGGGCCGGACGTCTTCGTGGTGCTCGACACGGTGAGGCGCGAGCGCAAGTCCTGGGTCGTCTGGCAAGAGGACGGAAGGACGCCCGACGTGGTGATCGAGCTGCTCTCCGAGAGCACCGAGAAGGTGGATCGCATCGACAAGATGCGGATCTACGCGAAGCTCCTGCGCGTGCCCGAGTACTACCTGTTCGATCCGTTCACGGGCGTCCTCGAGGCGTATGCGCTCGATCTCGCCACGATGGCGTATGCGCCCGTCGCGCCCGGCGCGGGCGGCGACGTGGCGAGCCCGCGGCTGCACCTCGGGCTCGGCGTCCGCCGCGGCACGTACCACGGCCTCGAGGCCGACTGGCTGCGCTGGCTCGACCCGGAAGGGCGCGTGGTGCCCACGGGCGAGGAGCAGGCGCGGGCCGCCGACGAGCGGGCACGCGCGGCACAGCACGAGGCGACGCTCCTCGCAGCGCGGCTGGCCGAGTACGAGCAGCGGTTCGGCAAGCTGCCCGGCGGCGGCTAGCTCTGGTCGGAGGCTGCCGGGAGCCTCCCGGGAGAGCTGAAGCTCGACCCGGAGGCTCTGGACTGCCGTGATGCCCGCTCAGCGACGCTGTTCGGGGTGTTCCGGGCGAGCGACCGCCTCGCCTCCGTCCTGGAGCGCCTCCGGCAGCGCCGACACCACGGCGGACCTGCACGCCTCCATCGAGGCGTGCAGCGCCTCGGCCGACGCGCCCGGCGGGTCGAGCGGCGGGTGCACAACGACCCGCACGACGCCGGGCGCGGCGGCATAACGCCCCTTCGGCTGCAGCGCGCCCGCGCCGTCGATGGTCACCGGCAGGACGCGCGCGCCCGCGGCCGAGGCGGTCCGGAACGCGCCCAGCCGGAAGGGCAGGAGCCGGCCCGTCGCGCTCCGGGTGCCCTCGGGGAAGAACACCGTCGACCACCGCTGCATCACGTTGCGCCGCGCCTCGCCGAGATCCGCGAGCGCGCCGCGGGCGCGCCGCCGGTCAACAGGCGTGTGGCCGTACAGGCGCATGCCCCAGCCCAGCACCGGCACGCGGAACAGCGCGCGCTTCGCCAGGAACCGGAGCGGCGTGCGCCCCTGGAGCACCACGAGCAACGCGAGGATGTCGAGCGTGCTCTGGTGGTTCGCCACGATCACGTACCGCTCCCCCGGCCGGGCGTGCTCGACGCCCTCGGCCTCGATGCGCACGCCGACCAGCCAGAGCGCCCCGCGCGCCCACACGACCGAGAGCCGATCGTGCATCCGCTGCCGGGGATCGAAGGGGAAGCAGAGCAGCCCGACGGGGAGCAGCACGACGAGGAACAGCATCGCCCAGGTGTGGGCGAGCACCGTGCGCACGACCTCGACAGTGCCGGCCGGCGCCGGCCGCGTAGCCTCCGCCGTCACTTGGCGACCGGCGGGGCCTCCGGCCCGTCGAAGCGGGGGACGAAGCCCTCCACCGAGGCCAGCGTCTCCAGCAGCGTGACGTGGCGGAGCCGCGGGATCGCCACGATCGTCGGCCCGCCGAGATCCTCCTCCGGGACCGCGATCGTCGCCGCCGCCGCGAGCTCCGCCACCGTCGCGCCCACGATCTGCGTCGTGCCGACGTTGCTCGGGCCCGCGCTCCGGACCTCGCGCGGCAGATCGGCCCAGTACGCCCGTGGGGGGCCCTGGAACGCCGCCTCGGCCGGGACGCGCGGCCAGAACGTCGGATCCGTCAGGCCGAGCTCCTCGACGAGCGCCGCGCGCTCGGCGCGGACGCCGCGCGCAGCCCCCCCGTCGCCCAGCGCGTCGAACGCCTCGGCGTGACGCTCTAGCGCCGTCACCAGCAGCGTCCGGTTGCCCGACGCGCGGATGAGATCGAGCGTCTCCCGGCCGTACGCGGCGAGCTCGCCGGCCTGGCCGGCGCCGCTTCCGTCGTCGGCGAGCAGCGCCCGCGCGTGCATCCGGCCGACCCGGCCGAGGCTCACGGCGTACGCGTCGCCCGTCCCCGCCGAGCCGATCTCGATCGCCCGCTCGTAGGCGGCGAGCGCCTCGCGAAGCAGGCCCTGCACGAAATACACGTCGCCCAGGTACCCCTCCGCCCAGCCGCGCCCCATGCCGATGCCCAGCACGCCGCTCAGGTTGACCGCGTTCGCGATCAGCACGCGGGCCCGCGTGAGCTGGCCCATGTGGAACTGGTGCCGGCCCGCGTACATCGTCCCCATGTACAGGTAGAGCCCGCTCAGGCCGTGCTCCTCGGCGTACGAGAGCAGCTGCGCCGTCGACCGGACCCCGAGATCCCAGTCGAACCGGCCCTCCGCGAGCACCGCGTGGTAGAACCACGTGCCGAGCAGCCGCACCGGGTCGCGCAGGCGCTCGGCGAGGCGCGCGGCGTCCGCGGCGTTCTGCTCGGCCTCGGCGTAGAAGCCGGACTGGCTCAGCGCGACGCAGAGGATGCCGCGCGAGTGGCAGAGCTCGACGTACTCGCCCGCCGCCTCCGCGAGCTCGCAGCCGCGGCGGAGCGGCTCGGTCGCCGGGCCCACCTTGCCGGCCGCGCACAGCGCGCGCCCGAGGATGTTCGCCGGCAGGCACTGGTACGGGCGCAGCTCCGGGCTCGAGCCGATCGCCTCGAGCGCCTTGCGGCTGTGGGCCACCGCGTCGGCGAACTCGCCCCGCACGTAGTGCACGCGCGACAGCGCGCTGGAGAGGGCCGCCGTGACGAGCGGCGTCTCCGGCAGCGCCCCCTGCGTGCGGCGAAGCAGATCGAGCGGCTCCGCCGTGCTGCCGAGCAGGCACGCCACGCGCGCGAGCTCGTGCGCGCAGCGGGCCCTGAGCTCGATCCGCGCCGGGTCGAGCGGCAGCCGCTCGAGCAGCGCGAGCGCCTGCTTCAGCCGGCGGCTGGCGCCGTGCGGATCCTGCAGCCGATCGGCCTCGCTCGCCGCGAGCAGGTACGTCGACGCGGCGCGGTCGAGCTCGCCGGCGCGCTCGACGTGGTGCGCGAGCGTCCCCGGATCGCCGCCGCGCAGCTCGATGCGCCGCGCGATGCGCCCGTGGTAGTCGGGGCGCTCCTCGGGCGGCACGCGGGCGGCGAGCTGCTCGCGAGCCGCGTCGTGCGAGAACGACGCGAGGCCTCCGTCCTCGCCGAGGCAGACGTAGTGCGCCGCGGCGTCGCGCAGGGCGCAGTCGACCTCCGCCGGGTCGAAGAGCCCGAGCTCGACCAGATCGTCGCGCAGGAACTGGCGGCCGATGAGCGCGGCGACGCCGAGGACCTGGACCGTCGTGGGATCGAGCGCGTCGATGCTGCGCGAGAGGACATCCGAGACCGACGCGGGCGCGAGGTAGTGCGCGTCGGCGCGGGAGATCTCGAGCGCGCCGCTCCGGCTGCGGTGCAGGAAGCCCTCGGTCTCCATGTTGCGGACGACCTGGATGTTGAAGAGCGGGTTGCCCGCGGCGAGCAGCGGGACGCGGCGCACGAGCTCCTGGACGAGGTCGTCCCCCGCGCCGCGGCCGAGCGCGGAGAGGAGCGCCCGGTTCGCCTCGGGCCGGAGCGGGCCGAGGTCGAGGCGCTCGACGTCCTTCCACGCGAGCCACCCCGCCGCGCGCGGCGTCATCGGCGACGAGCCCGGGCCGCGCAGCGCGGACGAGCCGGGCGGAGGCAGCGACGAGCCGGGCGGAGGCAGCGACGAGCCGCGCGCGAAGGGCGGCCGCGCCGTGGCGAGCAGCAGCACCGGCATCTCTCCGAGCTGATCCGAGAGGCGCTGCAGCACCTCCTGCGTCGCCTCGTCGGCCCAGTGCACGTCCTCGATCGCGAGGACGACCGGGATCTCCTCGGAGATCGCGCCGAGCAGCCGCAGGATCAGCTCGGCGATCCAGCGCGTTCCGCCCGGGCCGATGGCGCCGCCCTCGTCGGCGAGCCCGACCGCGCGCGTCAGCTCCGGCACGAGCCCCCGGAGGAGGGCGGCGTCGTCGGCGATGACGAGGCTCACCAGCCGGCGGATGCGCGCCGCCCGGCTGTCGCCGTGCCGCTCCAGCCAGAGCGCGATCTGCGTCAGCGCCTCGCGGATCGCGGAGTAGGGCACGAGCCCGGAGAGCTCCCTGCACCGGCCGTACGCGACGATCGCCGTGCCCGCCTGCTCGGCGCTCCGGAGCAGCTCGGCGACGAGGCGGCTCTTGCCGACGCCCGTGTCGCCGACCACCACGGCCGGCCGCGGCTCGCCGCGCACCGCGCCCTGGACGAGCTCGATGAGCCGCCCGAGCTCCTGCTCGCGGCCGACGAAGGGCGCGTCGTGCGCGTCGTCGAAGGCCTCCGGCGCGGCGGCGTCGCGCTCGTGCGCTTCGTCCTCGGCCCCGGCCGGGGGCTGCGAGGTGCCGTGGAGCGTGACGTAGTAGAGCTCCTTGAGCCGAGCGCAGAGCCGGGCCGCGCTGGAGAAGCGCCGCGCCGGGTCGCGCTCCAGGAGCTCCTCGACGAGCGCGACGACGGGCGCCGGCGTCTCGGGCGCCGCGTGGGCGAGCGGCACGAGCGTGCCGTAGACCTTCTGGTTGATGACGCTGTTGACGGTGCCGTCCGAGAACGGGAGCCGGCCGGCGAGCAGCTCGTAGAGCATGACGCCGACCGCGTAGAGGTCCATCCGGGGGCTCGGGCGCCCGAGCGCGCCCCGCTTCAGGCACTCGGGCGCCAGGTACGCGATGGTGCCCGCGTTGACGCGGGCGTGCTCGGGCTGGAAGCTCACGGTGAGCGTCGCCAGGCCGAAATCGAGGATCTTGAGCCGGGGCTCGTACGGATCGGTGAGGACGATGTTGCTCGGCTTGAGGTCGAGGTGCAGGACGTTGAGCGCGTGGCAGTGCGCGAGCGCCTCGGCCACGCGGCGCGCGATGCGCAGGGCCTCGATCGTGTCGAGCGAGCCCATCCGCGCGAGGTACCGGTCGAGCGTCTCGCCCTGCACGAGCTCCATCGCCAGGTAGAGGCCCACGCCGTCCAGGACGCCGTACGAGGAGAGCTTGACGAGCGAGGGGTGGCGCAGGCGGAGCAGCGCCTCGATCTCGTTCTGCTGGGCGAAGAGCTGCCCGGCGTTCTGGGCGCTCACGTCCTTGAAGATCTTGATGGCGGCGTCGTTGCCGGCCCCGTCGCGGCCGCGGAACACGGCGCCGAAGCCGCCCTCGCCGAGGCGATCCTCGATCGTGTACTCGCCGATCCTGGCGCCGCGCTCGATCAAGGGATCGCCGACCATCGCTCCTGCCCTTCCGAGTACCCCGTCATCGTTCGCAGATGCACCATGATACCCCGGACGAGCGCCGCGACAGCGCGCAATGGCCTGGCCGCCTCCCGGAGGCACGCCGCTTTGACGGCTTGCCGCATCGCGGCTGTCTGGCCAAGAAACCTGCCGGCAACGTTGGACGGCGCATCCGGCGCCGATCTCGGCCATCGCGCCGCGACCGGAAAGGTGAGCTCGCATCCAGATCTGCGCCGCGGGCCTGGATTCGGCGCCTGAAATGACGACGGCGGCAGCCCCCAGGAGGGGACCGCCGCCGCGCCCGCGCTCAGGCCGCGCCGGGGATCAGGTCCCGCCGCTGGCCGAACCGCTCGCCGAGCCGCTGACGCTCGCGCTCGCCTTGATGTTGACGTCGATCGAGGCCGTCGCGCTGGCCGACGCGTCGACCGCGGCCGCGACGCAGGCGACCGCCTTGCCGCCGGCCTTGAGCGCCACGTCCTTCACCTCGACGCCCGCCTTGCCGACGCCGGACACCGCCGCCGCCAGCTTCTTGCCGGAGCCGAGCTGCACCTTCGCGATCGCCGGGAGCGACGTGCGGAGCGCGGCGACGAGCTTCTGCGCGTCGGCGTTCACCTTGCCGTTCGCCACGATGCGGACGTTCGGCGCATCGCACTTCGCCTCGCCGGCGGTCTTCGCCGTGCACTGCATCTGGCAGCTCGGGTCGACGCTCGGGGGCTTGAACTCGCCCGAGCACTTCGGCTCCTTGATCTCGGCGCTGCAGCCGCCGGAGCACGAGCCGGAGCACTTCGCCGCGGCCTTGACCTCGCAGGAGCCGGAGCAGCTGCCCTCGCAGGTGCCCGAGCAGGACCCCTCGGCCTTGGCGTCGCACTTGCCCTCGCAGGTGCCGGCGCACGCCGCGCCCTTCGAGTCCTTGCCGTCGCACTTGCCGTCGCACTTGCCGCCGCAGGTGCCCTTGAAGCCGACGTCGCACTTGCCCGAGCAGCTCGCGTTGCAGGTGCCGGTGCACGCCGCGCCGGCCTCGACGCTGCACTTGCCCTTGCACTCGGCGTCGCACTTGCCGCTGATCTCGCCGCCCTCACAGCTCGCCTCGAGCTTGCCGGGCTGCACCGGCGACCCGCAGTCGCCGAGGCACTTCTGCATGGCGGTGATGTCGGCGTAGCACTTCGGCGGATCGATCTGGACGGTGATCTTCGCCTCGGCGTTCGCCTTCACGGCGGCGTTCACCTTGGCCGAGACCGCGCCGCAGACCTTCTCGGCGCCCTTGCCGCCGCTCGGGTCGGCCTTGAGCTCGGCGTCGCTCATGCCGAGGTCCTTGCCGAGCTTGGCGCACGAGGCGATGAGGTCCGCCTCCATGGCGACGGTGAGCTTGTCGAGCGACGCAGCCGCCTCGAGGAAGCCCTTGATCTTGCCCTCGACCTCGGCGCCGCCGTCGAACTTCAGGTTCGCGATGCCGCCGTTCTTCATCTCGTCGCAGCCGCTCGCGGCCGACGCCAGATCACCGGCGGGGCCGGGAAGGCTGTCCGCGCCAGGGATCCCCTTACCGCCGCAGTTCACGAGGAGAGGCGAAGCCAGGCCGAGAAGGGCCACGGGCATCGCGAACAACTTCCATCGATTGACGCTCATCTCAGAATCCCTCCGGCACCTCGATCGGTACCCCATGGAGCGCGGACCCTACACCAGCAGCCGCGACCTTGAAAGCTGGGACAGCCGCGATCCTGCGCGACGGTCACTCGCACTGTTGAGCAGCCACGCACCGCGGGCTCCAGCGACGGACGGCCCTCATTGCCCCAAGTCAGGATGGCTGTAAAGAATCAAGCTGAGCTCATCGCGCGGGGACGGCGGTCTGCATCGCAGGTGGCGCGAGGCGTTTCCCCTGGATATATCGCGCGAGGGGCTTCCCATGGCGCGCACGGCATTTCGCCCGCGGCGTCTCGCGCGCGCCCCGTCCCTCGCCCGCCGCGCCCTCTCGGGCGTCGCTTACTCGTCGTCCTCGTCGAAGGGGAGGTTCAGCTGGGCGAGCGGGCGCGCGCCGACCGTGGGCCCGCCCTGCTTCTTGAAGAGCAGCTGCTCGCGCGCGATGTCGGCCTCGATGAGGTCCTGGTTGTCGTACGCGAACGCGAGCGCGTCGAGCACGCGCGCGGGCCCGAGGTTCGGGTACCGCTTGAGCAGCGTCTCCACCGACGCGCCGCCGCGGTGCCACGCCCAGAGCCGCCGGACCGGGACGCGCGACCCGAGGACGTGGGGGCTTCCGGCGAGCACCTGGCTATCGCATCGCACGTGGGGGTGGGGGACGCGGATTCGCGGGAGCACCGGCGCGGCCATCGCGCGGAGGAGCCTAGTACCGGTCGCGATCGGATGGAAGGGCGCCGCGAGCCGGCGGGCACGCTCGGCGCGGGCGCTGAGCCGTGTGGGCGCGCGGGCGACCGCGCGGGCGTGCGGGCGGTGCGCGCCCGCGCGGTCGTCCCCGCGTGGCGCCCGGGTCGCGCGATCTCCGGCATCGTTCTCGCATCGTTCTGCGCCCGCGCTCGCGATCGGGACTACCCTACGCCGCGGAGGCGCGCGAGCATCGTGCCCGTCGCCGTCACCGACCGGAGCTCACCCACCATGACCCAAGCCGAGAAGAACCCGCTTCGCGAAGGGATGCCCGAGGAGCGCACCGCCTCGCCGGCCGCGCTCGTCATCTTTGGCGCCTCGGGCGACCTGACGCGGCGCAAGCTGCTGCCCGCGGTCTACAACCTGACGCTCAGCCGGCTCCTCACCGGCGGCTTCGCCGTCGTCGGCGTGGCGCGGCGCCCGAAGCCGGATTTCGCGAAGGAGATGCGCGAGGCCGTCGGGAAGTACTCGCGGCGCCCGCTCGAGGAGGCGACCTGGAGCGAGCTCGAGAAGGGGATCAGCTACGTCCAGGGGGCGTTCGACGAGGCCGAGACGTACACCCGGCTCGCCGCGGAGCTCGAGCGGCTCGACGCCGAGCGCGGCACCCGCAAAAACCGGGTCTTTTACCTCGCCGTCGCCCCCGACCAGTTCGCGCCCATCGTGCGCGGCCTGCGCGCGGCGAACCTCGTCGCGCCGCCGTCGCACGAGAAGGACGCGCCGTTCCAGCACGTCGTCGTCGAGAAGCCGTTCGGCGAGGATCTGGAGAGCGCCCGCGCCCTCAACCGCGACCTGCTCGCCCACCTCGCGGAGTCGCAGATCTACCGGATCGACCACTACCTCGGGAAGGAGACCGTCCAGAACCTCCTCGTCCTGCGGTTCGGCAACACCATCTTCGAGCCGCTCTGGTCGCGCCAGCACGTCGATCACGTGCAGATCACCGTGGCCGAGGAGATCGGCGTCGAGGGCCGCGGCAAGTTCTACGAGAAGGTCGGCATCACGCGCGACATCGTGCAGAACCACGCGCTCCAGCTGCTCACGCTGGTCGCGATGGAGCCGCCGTCGTCGTGGGACGCGGACGCGGTGCGCGACGAGAAGGTGAAGGTGCTCCGCACGCTCCGGCCGATCGCGGGCCCGGACGCGCTGTCGTCGACGGTGCGCGGGCAGTATGCGCCCGGCATGGTGCGCGGCGAGAAGGTGCCCGGCTACACGGAGGAGCCGGACGTCGCGAAGGACTCGACGACGGAGACCTACGTCGCGATGAAGCTCCACCTGGACAGCTGGCGCTGGGGCGGCGTGCCGTTCTACCTGCGCGCCGGCAAGCGCCTGGCGAAGCGGGTGGCCGAGGTGGTGCTGCACTTCAAGCCGCTCCCGCATGGCCTGTTCAAGGGCGCCCCCGGCGCCACCGAGGAGCCGAACGCGCTCGTGATGCGCCTCCAGCCCGACGAGGGCATCTCGCTCCGCTTCGCGGCGAAGATCCCGGGCGGCGGCATCGCGATCCGCGGCGTCACGATGGATTTCCGGTACGGCGCCGCGTTCGGCTCCAGCACGCCCGAGGCGTACGAGCGGCTCCTGCTCGACGCGTTGCGCGGCGACGCCACGCTGTTCACGCGCGCCGACGAGGTCGAGGCGCAGTGGGGCTTCGTCGATCCGATCTTCGAGGGGTGGCGGACGCAGAGCGCGCCGATCGCGCGCTACGCCGCGGGCAGCTGGGGCCCGCCGGAGGCCGACGCCCTCGTCGAGCCGTCCCTGGACGACGTGCGCGCGGTGTGCGGGGCCGGCGACGGGGGGAAGGCCCCGGAGCGGGCGTGGAGGCGGCCGTGAGCGCGGTCGCAGAGATCATCAAGCGGGTCGAGTCGGAGCTCGCCGAGTTCTGGTCGGCGCCCGACGAGTCGCGGGCGGAGCCGGCCCCGAAGACGCGCGCCTCGACCCTCAATTTCGTGGCGGTGGGGAGCCGCGCCGAGGTCGAGCGCCTGAAGGAGCAGGCCGAGGACCTCGCCGAGACGCACGCGGGCCGCACCCTGCTCATCACGCTCGACGACCGGCTCGACCCGCTGAGCGTCCAGGCCGACTGGTCGGCCACGTGCCGCCGCGCCGGCGAGGTGCCGATCTGCTACGACCGCGTGGAGCTCACGTTCGGGGTGGCCGCGGCCGAGCGCGTGGCTTCGGTGGTGAGCGCGCTCACGATCTCCGACGTGACCGTGATCGTCGAGCTCGCGCCCGGCGCGCCGAACGTGCTCGGCGACGCGCTCGCGCCGATCTGCGATCGGCTGGTGTTCGACTCGGCCGAGACGTGCATCGAGCGCATCGCGGAGGTCGCGCGCGGGACGAGGGCGCCGCTCGCGGACCGGGCGTTCGTGCGGACGTTCTCGTTCCGCGAGCTCGTGGCGCGGTTCTTCGACGACATGCCCGAGGCGTGCCGGGCGATCCGGCGGGTGGAGATCGCGCGCAGCGCGGGGGCGAAGCCGGATCCGGCGGCGCTGTTCCTCGGCTGGATGGGCTCGCGGCTCGGCTGGACGTTCGAGTCGCGGGGGCCCGCGCCGTCCGGCGGCGGCGTGATCGGCCGCGCCCGCGGCGCGGACGGGGCGCCGATCGAGATCGCGCTCGTCGACGGGCCGCCGGCGGACGCGCAGGCGTGGCGGCGGCTCGACGGCGTGCGCCTGTGGACGTCGCTGCGCGGCGAGCCGCTGACGCTCGGCTGCGTGCGGCTCGACAAGGCGCCCGGCACGGTGCGGTGGACGATGGAGGGGGCGCGGTCAGCTGAGCACCTGCACCCGCTCGGCTACCGGGACGAGACGTGGGTGCTGGCGAAGACGATCGACTCGCTGGAGGGCGATCGGCTGCTGCGCGAGGCGGTGCTCGCCGCGGCAAAGTGGAGCGCCCTTTGACGAGGGCCGACAGGAGGACCGAGATGAACGGTGGTGAGGAGACCCTCGTCGCGGCGGACGCTGCGGAGCTGGCGCGGCTCGGGGCGGAGCTCATCGCGCGCGCCATCGCGGCGGCGATCGATGCGCGCGGCGTCGCGCGCATCGCGCTGTCGGGCGGGAGCACGCCGTCGGAGGCGTACCAGCGGCTCGCGGCGCTGTCGCTCCCGTGGGCGCAGACCGAGTGGTTCTGGGTGGACGAGCGCGCGGTCGCGCCCGATCACCCCCGCTCGAACTACGGCGCCGCGCGCCGGGATCTGGCGGCGGCCCCCATCCCGGAGGAGCGCTTCTTCCGCATGGAGGGCGAGTCGCCGGACCTCGCCGGGGCGGCGGCGCGGTACGAGCGGCTCTTGCGGGCGCGGTTCGGGGTCGCGTCGGCGGTCTCCTTCGACGTGATGACGCTCGGGATCGGCGACGACGCGCACACGGCCTCGCTGTTCCCCGGGACGGGGGCGGCGGGCATCGAGGACCGCCTGGTCGCCGCGATCCCGGCGCAGCCGGACAAGGGGCTGGAGCCGCGGCTGACGCTGACGGCGCCGGTGATCCAGGAGGCGCGGCTGAAGCTGCTGCTGGCCCGCGGGGCGGGCAAGCGCGGGGTCGTGGCGCAGGCGAAGCGGCCCGGCCCGGCCGACGAGGTGCCGGCGCGGGTCGTGCGCGGCGGGCCCGGGCGGCTCGTCTGGCTGCTCGACGCCGCCGCCGCGCAGGCCGGGTAACGTCACGTCACGACGGGGATCGCGCACTGCTCGCGCAAGAACTCGGCGAGCGCCTCGGTCTTCATGAAGCCGCGGTCGCTCCCGTCACGCAGCCGGACGGTGGCGCCCTTCGCCTCCACCTCCTTGTCCCCGATGACGAGCATATGCGGGATCTTCTCGACCTGCGCTTCGCGGATCTTCGCGCCGAGCTTCTCCGAGCTCCGGACGAAGCTCGCCCGGATGCCGTGAGCGCGCAGCGCCTGGGTGACCTGCTCGGCGTGGTCGTTGTGCTTGTCCGACACCGTGACGACGCGCGCCTGCTCCGGTGAGAGCCACGCCGGCAGGGCGCCCGCGTGGTGCTCCAGGAGCACGCCGATGAACCGCTCGATCGAGCCGAGGAGCGCCCGGTGGAGCATGATCGGCTGCTCGAGCTCTCCCTTGGCGTTCACGAACCCGAGCGTGAAGCGCTCGGGGTTGTTGAAGTCGTACTGGAGCGTCGAGCACTGCCACCTACGGTCGAGCGCATCGACCAGCTTGATATCGATCTTCGGCCCGTAGAACGCTCCGCCGCCCGGGTCCACCGTGTACTCGAGGCCGAGGGCCTTGAGGGCGCCCGCGAGGGTGCTCTCGGCCTTGGCCCAGTCCTCCAGGCCGCCGACGTACTTCTCCGGCCGTGTCGAGAGGTTGATGTCGAACTGCTCGAACCCGAACGTGCGGAGCATCTTCAGGATGAAGCGGAGCACGCGGTGGATCTCCTGCTCGACCTGGTCCGCGCGGCAGAACAGGTGCGCGTCGTCCTGGGTGAACCCTCGCACGCGCATCAGGCCGTGCATGACGCCCGCGGCCTCGTACCGGTACACCGTCCCGAGCTCCGCGAGGCGCATCGGGAACTCGCGGTAGCTCCGCGTCCGGCTCTTGACCATGAGGATGTGGAACGGGCAGTTCATGGGCTTGCAGCAGTAGTCGTGGCCGTCCACCGACATGGGGGAGAACATCCCCTCCCGGTAGAAGTCCCAGTGGCCCGAGGTCTTCCACAGGTCCGCCTTGGCGATGTGCGGCGAGTAGACGATGTCGTAGCCCTCCTCGAGGTGCATCTTGCGCCACTGGTCCTCGATGATGGTGCGCAGGAGCCCGCCCTTCGGGAGCCACATGACGAGGCCGGCGCCGATCTCCTCGACGAAGTGCGGCTCGAAGTGCACCTCGACGTCGGCGTCCTTCCGGGCGCTCACCGCGGCCCTGAAGGCGCTCTTCGACTCCTGCGCCGCCGCGCCGCGGAGCCGGACGTGCAGGCGCGGGCGCGCCTCGTCGCCGCCGCCCGCGCCCGCCGCCGCCTTCGGCGCCTCGCCGAACTTCACCGTTCGCCGGAGGGTCCGCCCGGGGAACGCCGAGGCCGCGGCGCCGAGGGTGTGCTCCACGAGCGCGCGGTCGAGGGGCGCCTCCGCGTCCACGCCGACGTAGAGGTCGATCTCGTCCTTCTCGGAGTACGCGTGGGTGTCGTAGCGCTCGGAGACGAGGTAGAGCTCGAGATCCCGCCCGAGCGTCCTGTGGTCGCGCTTCTTCGCCTCCTCCAGGCGGCGCACGTACTTGTCGAGGTCGTCCTTGTTGGGGAACGCCACGCCGCGCACGCGCTGGAGCGACTGCTTCGTGGCGTCGGCGCGCCAGTAGGCCGCCGAGGACGACGTGATCTTGAACCCCTTGATGAACCCCGCGTGGGGCAGGTGCGGGCCGCGGCAGATATCCACGAACTCGCCGCAGCGATAGATCGATATGCTGTCCTCGGGGATCCAGGACAGGATCTCCTCCTTGTATTCGTTCTTCTGCCCCAAACTCTCGAAGTAGGTCAGCGCGTTCTTCTTGTGGACGGAATGAAGCTCGAACTTGATCTTCTGCTCGATGAGCTTCTTCACCTCGGCCTCGATCATCTCGAGGTCGGAAGGGGTGAAGGTCCGACCGGCAACGTCGAAGTCGTAATAGAACTCGTCACCATGGTTCTTCGGGCCCATCGTGACCTTGGCGCCCGGGAACAGCCGCAGCACGGCGGTCGCCATGAGGTGCTCGGCCGAGTGGTTGATCGTGTCCCTGCCCTCGGGCGTGTCGGCCTTCAGCAACTCCAGCTTCGCGCCGTCCCGGAGGGGCACGCGGAGGTCCTGGATCTCCCCGTCGACGCGCGCGACGACGACGGCCTCGGCGAGCCTCGGCGAGATGGCCCGGGCGGCGTCGAACGCCGTGTTGCCATCCTCGAGCGCGAGGACCTTCCCATCAGGTAGAACGACCGAAGTTGCCATGACGTGACCTTCTTTTCTCTTTCCCCCGACTGTACGAGCGTCAGGTGTGTCGGTCTTAAAGCACCATGGCACCAACGTGTCAACGCCGCGCGGCCGCGCGCGGCCGCTCGATTTGAACGTGAGGGCGAGCGTGAGGCCGCCCGCGAGGAGCTCGTCCGCTCCTGCTCGGATCGTGCTCGGATCGTGCCCGGCGCGAGGCGGCGCCGCGCGATATGGCCCCTCGGCACCCCGGGGCGAACTCGCGCTCATCCGCCTCGGACCGACAGCGCTGCTCGATTCGGAGGCATGGAGTCGCGCGCGCGACTCCATGCCTCCGTCATGGGCAAGAGGACACGGGGCGTCAGGACCTCCGGGCCGCCGCGCGGGCCCGGGGCTGCTCCGCGGCGGCGAGCTCTCTGGCGACGGCGAGCGCGCCCCGCACGCCGACCAGGGGATCGGTGATCACCGCGACGGGCACCTCCTCGAGGAGCGGCGTGAGGCGCCCCTTCTTCACGAAGGACTTCATGAACAGCTCGCGCCTCTGGGGGACGAGGTTCCTCGCGATGTTCCCGAGCACGAAGACCCCGCCGAGCGCGAGCTCGCGCAGGGCGAGGTTGCCGGCCTCGGCGCCGTAGATCTCGACGAACAGGTCGACCGCGCGCGCGGCGGGCCGGAACGCGCGGGCGAGCCCGAGCTCGGCGATCGCCGCGTTGCGGTCGCCCTCGGCGAGGCGGCGCTCGATCGCGCGCGGCACGCGGGCGGCGCGGGCGAAGAAGTCGAAGAGGGCGCCGAGCCCGTCGCCCGAGAGGACCCGCTCGTAGCTCACGTGGTCCGGGTGGCGCTCGGCGAGGAACTGCCACAGCTCGGCCTCGACCGCGGAGCGCGCGGCAAAGTCGGCGTGACCTCCCTCGGTCGGGAGCGTGACGTGGCGGGCGCCATTCCAGAGGAGCCGGGCCTCGCCGAGCCCCGTGCCGGCGGCGATGACGGCCATGTTGTTCCCCTTCGGCCGCGGCCTGCGCTCCGTGAGCGGCTCGATGGACGCGCGGGCGACGTGCAGGCAGCCCGTGGCGCCGACGACGAGGTCGTTCACCAGGAGCACGCGGGCGATCTTGAGCCGGCGAGACAGCTCGCGCTCCGCGAGGCGCCAGGGCAGGTTCGTGACGGTGGCGACCTGGTCCTTGATGGGGCCCGCGACGCCGAGCACGGCGACGGCGGGGTGAGGGGCGTCGCTGCGCACGAGGAACGGGAGGGCGATCTCCTCGAAGCTCGCGTGGTCGCGGCTGCGGAAGACGGCCTCGGAGAGGGGCCGGCCGCCGGAGGCGCCGTGGAGCGCGAGCCGGGTGTTGGTGCCTCCGATGTCGCCGACGAGCAGCGACGGGGCCCCCGATCTGTTGGTCCTTGCCACGCGGGCGCCCTGCCAGCGCCGTGCCTCGGCGGCAAGGCGATCGATCATCGAGCGAGCTCGGGGATCGAGGATTCCGGGCGGGCTCGAGCGCGCTTGATCGCCCGGAGGCGACGGCGGCGTGGCTCGCGGGCTGCCGGCCGAGGCCGTTTCACGTCCTGCGCCGCTTGACCGGCGGCCTGCCTCCGGCCGAGAGTGCCTGCGTGCAGCGGCTGTTCCCCGCGCTCCTGGTCGCGCTTGCCGGCCTCATCGTTCCCGCCGGCGCTGCGTTCGCCGGGCCGGCGCAGGCCGCGCCCGCGCGCTCGCAGGCTGCGCACGCCCCCTCGCTGGCCGCGCCCGCGCCCTCGCAGGCCGCGCGCGCCCCCTCGCTGGCCGCGCCCGCGCCCTCGCAGGCCGCGTCCGCCCCCTCGCAGGCCGCGTCCGCGCCGTCGCAGGCCGCATCTGCGCCGTCGCAGGCCGCATCTGCGCCCTCGCAGGCTGTGCCCGCGCCGTCGCAGGCCGGGCCCGCCGCCTCGCAGACCGCGCCCGCGGCGTCGCAGGCCGCGCCCTCTCCCTCGCAGCTCGCGTCCCCGCCGGACTCGTTCGAGCCCACGCAGCTCGCGCCCCCGCCGGATTCTTCGGTCCAGCCGCCGCTCGTACAGGTCTTGCCATCGCCCGCGGAGGCTCCTCCGGCGTCCGCGCAGGTCGTGCTGGCGCCCGCCCCGGCCCCGCGGCCTCCCGCGCCGCCGCGGCCTGCGCCGGTCGCGCCGGCGTCCGCGCTGGTCGGGCCGCCGGCCCCCGCCCCTGACCAGGGCGAGCCGGTGATTCCCGACCCCCCGCCGCCGCCCCCCGTGGTCGAGCAGCCCGAGGCGCGCGTCGAGCTGCTCGGCAGGACGGTCTTCGCCCTCCGCGTGCACCGGGGCAGCCTCTCTCCTCCGGAGCGCGCCCGTGAGGCGGCGCGCGTGCTGGAGCGCGCCGCCCAGGAGAAGGCGGTCCCCGAGATCCGCGTCGACGAGCAGGAAGGCGTGGCGGTCGTCTACGTCGGCGACCGCCCGCTCGTCTACCTCGGCCCCGAGGACGCGGCGGCGGCGGGTCACACCACGGCCGCGGCCCACGCCGCCGCGGTCGCCGGCACGGTGCGCGACGTCCTGGCCAAGGAGCAGAGCCGGAGCCGCCTCGCGACGAGCGTCTTCTCGTTCTCGCTGCTCGTCTTCTCCGGGCTGATCGCGCTGCTCCTGCTCCGCAAGGTCGGCGAGCTCGTCGAGCGAGGGCGCGCCTGGGTCGCCGAGCACCCGGAGCGGCTCCCGGCGCTGCACGTCCGCGGCATCGAGATGCTCCGGCCCGCCGCGTCGCAGGGCGCGCTCTCGGTCGCGCTCGGCGCCGCCGGCGTCCTCGTCCGGCTGGGCATCGCCTACATCTGGATCCTCTTCGCGCTGTCCCTGTTCGCCTCCACGCGCGGCACCAGCGAGAAGCTCACCGGCTTCGTGCTCGCGCCCCTGTCGGAGCTCATGGGGCGCATCGCGCGGAGCGTCCCGGTGCTCGTGCTCGCGATCCTCGCGACGCTCGCGGTCATCGTCCTCATCCGTTTCGTGGGGCTGTTCTTCGGGAGCGTGGGCCGGGGTGAGACGTCGCTCGGGTGGCTCCCGTCCGAGCTCGCGGTCGCCACCGGCGTCCTCGTCCGCTTCGGCATCCTCGTGGCCGCGCTGCTCCTCGCGGCCCCGCTCATCACCGGCACCGACGAGGGGGCGCTCACGCGGATCGGCTTCGTCGTGCTCGCGGCGGCCGGGCTCGCCAGCACGCCGCTCATCGCGTCGGCGGCCGTCGGCCTCTCGGTCATCTACGGGCGGCGCCTGCGCGTCGGCGACATCGCCGACGTGGGCGGCCGCGCCGGGCGGGTCCGCGAGCTGACGCTGTTCGAGGCGCGCCTCGAGGACGAGGACGGCTGCGTCGTGCGCGTGCCGCACCTGCTCAGCCTGTTCCACCCGACGCGCATCCGCGGCCGCCCTCCGATCGTGGCCGTCGAGATCAGCGTCGACCCCGCCGCCGATCTCGATCGGGTGCGCGAGCTGCTCCTGAAGACGGGCTCGGGCCTCGGCAGCCGCGCTCGCGCCGCGCTCGTCGCGATCGACGAGGGGGGCGCTCATTTCCGGGCCACGATGGCCTGCGACGGCGACGACGTGCGCAGCCGCTGGCTCACCGCGGTCGCGCAGGCCCTCGTCGCCGCGGACATCCGGCTCGGGCGCGCGCCGGCGTCCTCCGGCGGCGCGCGGCGCGCCGCGCCCGCGCCGGTCGACCGGAGCGCCGCCTCGTGAACGCCGTCTGGCTCCTGATGGGGCTCCTCGTGTTGTCGTACCTCGGCAGCTCGCTCGTCAGCGGCCGCGTGCTCCGGGGCATCGGCCTCCCTTCCGGCGCCGAGTACGTCGTGCTCGGCTTCGTGCTCGGGCCCTCGGCGCTCGGGCTGCTCGAGCCCTCGTCGCTCGCCGCGTTCGAGCCCGTGGCGGGCGTCGCGCTCGGCTGGCTCGCGGTGGTCGTCGGCCTCGACTTCGGCTTCGTCGGCAGCCGCCGCGTGCGACCGTCCCGGATGGCGCTCTGCGTGCTCATGAGCCTCCTGACCGGCGGCGCGGTGGCCGCCGCCGTCTGGTTCGCGGCGGCCCACGTCGCGCCCTCGCTCGATCGCGGCGACCGCGTGCTGCTCGCGGCGGGCGTGGGCGCCGTCTCCGCCGAGACGACGCGGCACGCGGTGCTGTGGGTCACGCAGCGCTACAGCGCGAGCGGCAAGCTCTCGGACCTCATCGCCGACATCGCCGACTGCGACGATCTCGGCCCGCTGCTCATGATGGGCGGCGCGTTCGCGCTCGTCCCGCAGGCGACGGTCCAGTGGCCGATCCCGTTCTGGGGGTGGACGGTCGTGACGGCGCTCATCGGCGTGGTGCTCGGGCTCATCGCGGTCGTGCTCCTCGGGAGCGATTTCCGCCTGATCCAGAGCTGGGGCGTGCTGCTCGGGGCCTCGCTGCTGACGATGGGCACGAGCGCCCGGGTCGGCCTGTCGCCGCTGTTCGCGGCGTTCGCGATGGGCGTGACGATCGCCGCCTTGTCGCGGCACCGCGACGAGATCGTCGCCATGGTCGCGCCGACCGAGCGGCCGGTCATCCTGCCGGCGCTCCTGCTCGCGGGCGCGCACGTGAACCCGAAGGCGGCGCCGTTCCTGCCCTGGATCGTGGCGATCGCGCTCGGGGCGAGGCTCGTGGGCAAGCTCGCGACCGGGCTCGTCTTCCGCGTCGTGTCGCCCGACGCGCGCGAGACGTCGCCGTGGCTCGGCCTCGGGCTGCTCTCGTCCGGCGCGGTGGCGATGAGCGTCGGCCTCGCCTTCGCGCTGCGCTTTCCGGGCCCGGTCGGGCACACCGTCCTCTTCGCCGCGGCGGCCGCGGCCGTGTTCGGCGAGTTCGTCGGGCCGCAGGTGCTTCGCGCCACGCTCCGCAAGGCCGGCGAGCTCGCCGCGCCCGAGCGGGAGTCGCTCTTCTTCGGCCGCGGCCTGGCCCGCGCCGGGCGCGGCGCCGCGCCCGGCGACGGAGGCGAGAGGGGCGGCCCGCCGTCGCCCGCGGCGCAGCGCGGGGGAGGGATGAGGAACGAAGAGGTGTCGCCGTGAGCGCCGCAGCACTCCCTGACGTCGAGCCTGCGTCGCCCGCGTCGCCCGCCTCGCCCGCCGGCCCGGCCGCGCCGGCCGATCCGGTCGCGCCCGCCGAGCAGCAGGGCGCGCCCTCCGCGCGCCACCACGGGTCGGCCCCCAAGGGGCCGCTGAACCACCTCACGCACGCCGTCGCGCTCGTGATCCTGTTCGGGCTGCTCTACGCGACGACGCGCGCGGTCCCTCACGAGAACGGGCCCGCGGGGGCGGTCGCTTCGATCGGCTTCCTCCTGCTCGCGGGCACGCTCGCGAGCGAGCTCGTCGAGCCGCTCCGCCTGCCGCACATCTCGGGCTACATCTTCGCGGGCATCGTCGCCGGCCCGCACGTCTTGAAGCTCGTCGACCACCACGCCGTGGAGGAGATCTCGCGGGTCAACACGCTGGCGCTGGCGCTCATCGCGCTCGCGGGCGGCGCCGAGCTGCGGATCGACATCGTCAAGAAGAGCCTCAAGAGCATCCTGCTGCACAACCTCGTCCAGACGGCGCTCGTCTTCGTGGTGATGACGGGCGTCTTCTACGCGGCGCGCTCGCTGGTGCCGTTCGCGGCCGAGCTCTCGACGACGGCGGCGTTCGGCGTGGCCGTCCTGTGGGGCGTCATCGCGGTCACCCGCAGCCCCTCGGCCGTGCTCGGGATCCTCTCCCAGACGCGCGCGACCGGCCCGGTCGCGATGCACACGCTCGCGTTCGTGATGACGTCGGACATCGTCGTCATCGTCGTGACGGCGGTCGCGCTCTCCACGGTGCGGCCGCTCATCGAGCCGGGCGCGACGATGTCGATGCACGAGATCGAGCTGCTCGGCCGCGAGATCCTGGGGAGCATCTCGATCGGCACGACGCTCGGCCTCGCGCTCGCGGCCTACATGCGGCTGATCGGCCGCCAGCTCATCCTCGTGTTCGTGGCGCTCGGCTTCGGCGCGACGGAGGTGCTGCGGTACCTCCGCTTCGACGCGCTGCTCGTGTTCGTGGTGGCCGGCTTCGTCGTCGCGAACCTGTCGAAGCAGGGCGAGAAGCTGGTGCACGCGGTCGAGGACGCCGCGAGCGTCGTGTTCGTGCTGTTCTTCGCGACGGCCGGCGCGCACCTCGACCTGCCCCTCTTGCGGCATATGTGGCCTGTCGCGCTGCTCTTCGGCGTCTCGCGCGCCCTGGTGACGTGGGTCGCGAACCGCATCGGCAACCGGCTGGCGGACGATCCGCCGCTCCTGCGGCGGTGGTCGTGGTGCGGGCTGGTCTCGCAGGCCGGGCTGACGCTGGGGATCAGCCTGACCATCGAGCGCGCGTTCCCGTCGATCGGCGCCGGTTTCGGCGCGCTCGTCATCGGTTGCGTCGCGCTGAACGAGGTGTTCGGCCCGATCCTCTTCAAGTACGCGCTCGACCGCGCCGGCGAGACGGCGGTCGAGGCCTCGCGCGGGTCGCTGCCGAACCTCGGGCGCCACGGGTGAGCCGCGGCCCTGTCACGGGGTGAACCGGAGCGAGTAGCTCACCACGGTGGGGCCTTTCCTGGGCTTCAGGAAGTCGATCTGCTCGAAGACGCCGACCACGCACTTCGTGAACGCCTGGCCCTTGAGCGCCGTCCGCGGCTTGCGCACCTCGGCCTTGCCGCCGTCCTTCTCGATGCGGAGATCGATGCCGAAGTCGCCGCCCTTGGTCGGGTCCTCGGCGAGCGCGAAGCAGCGGCGGAACTCGTCGAAGTGGGGCGCGACCGAGCGCTTGATCGGCTCCTTGGTGAAGTCGTCGTGCGGGCCGCCGCCGATGTGCATGCCGATGTTGGCGACCTTGACGTTCGGGATCGGCCCGGCGTCGGCCGGCGCCGCGGCGGCCGCCGCGGGATCGGGCGCGGCGCTGGCGGCAGGGGGCGCAGCATCGGCGGCAGGCGCGGCGCTGGCGGCAGGGGCCGCGGCGTCGGCGGTGGACGCGGCGCTGGCAGCGGGGGCAGCGCTCGCGGCCGAGGCGGGCGGGTCGAGGGGAGCCGACGGCGCGGCGGTCGTGGAAGGGGCCTGCGTCACTTCCGTTGGAGGCGCGGCGCGGGGCGAGCAGCTGGCTGCCGCGGCAGCGAAGGCGAGGGGAGCGGAGAGCGCGACGAGGAACGGAGCGGGACGGCGCATGATGGCGCGCGAATCTACACGTCGGCGCGCGCAGATCCAGGAAGCGGGGACGGCGCGAGCGCGGCCGAGGCAACGCGAGGAACGACGATCCGATCGCTTCGCGCGGAGGGCCGCCGTGATGCGCGCGAGGGACTCCGTTGCCGGAGGGAAGGGGTCCGTCGCGCGCGCGAAGGCATCCGGCGCCGGCCGGAAGGCTTCCGACGCGCTCCGAAAGCTTCCGACGCGCTCCGAAGGCTTCCGACGCGGGGCGGGATGCGGAATTTGCCGGGAAATCCGTCTCCCGGCGGGCGCTGGATGGCGCCAACGGTGCGGCGGGCGCCGCTAAGTCCGCGAAATCTCGTGCTCCGGAACGCGCCGGAAGCTTCCCGAGCGCGCCGGAAGCTTCCCGAGCGCGCCGGAAGGTCTCCGGCGCGCTCGGGAAGCCGCAGTTTGTGTGCTGGATTGCGTCCCTGTCCCGCGCCTAGGGCGCCGTCGCTTCCCGGCGCTTCTGCACGGCGTCGTTGTGGTCGTCCAGGCTCTCGCTGAACCGGTGGCGGCCGCCGCCCGCGGCCACGAAATAGAGGTACTTCGTCGCCGCGGGCGCCAGAACGGCCGCGATCGACGGCGCCCCGGGGTTGGCGATCGGCCCGGGCGGCAGCCCCGGGTGCGCGTAGGTGCTGTAGCGGTTCTTCGGATCCCGCACCACGGCGGGCGTGGCCTTGCCGCTCCACGCGGCGCACGACGGCGCCTCCTCGGGCCAGGCGACGCAGCCGTAGAGCGCCGTCGCGTCGGACTGCAGCCTGCGAGAGCGGAAGCTCGGATCGAGGAGCCGGTTCAGGAACACGCTCGCGATGAGCGGCCGCTCCTCCTCGACGACCGCCTCCTTCTCGATGATGGAGGCCAGCGTGAGCACCTCGCGGCGACCCCAGCCGAGCGTCGCCTGGAGCGCCGCGAGCCCGTCCTTGCCCTGCGCCGCCAGCGCGCTCCACCGCCGGTCGGACTCGGCGACGAGGCGCCGCGCCACGTCGCGCGCGTCGGAGTCCAGCGCGAGCTCGTACGTCGCCGGGAAGAGGTACCCCTCCGCGCTCTCCGCGCCCACGGCGCCGCCGCGCTCGATGCCGAGCGCGTCGAGGAACGCGCCGTCGGCGGTGGCCGCGAGGAACGTCTTCCGGCCGGCGATGCGCAGCTTCTCCAGCCGGGCGGCGATGTCGAAGCGGCTGAAGCCCTCGGGGATCGTGAGCTTCGCCGTGGGGCGCCCCTCCGCGCGCGCGAGCAGCTGCCGCAGCTCCCGCGGCGTCGCGCCCTCGAAGAGCAGGTGAGGGCCCGGCACGAACGCCTCGGTGCCGCCGGTCGCGCCGAGGTAGAGCGCCATGGCGCGCTCGCTCTCGACGAGCCCCTCGGCCGCGAGCAGCGCGGCCGCCTCGCCCGCGTCGAGCCCGTCCGGCCAGTTGATCTCCACGACGCGGCCCCGGTCCGGCGCCCTCGCGCGCCCGAAGCCGAACACCAATGCGAGGAGCGCGGCGCACGCCACCGCGATCACGCCCGCGAGCCCGAGGAGCAGCGCGCGCCCGCGCCCGGCCCGGGGCTGGGCAGGGCGCCGCGACGCCGGCGAGCGCTGCCCCGCGCCGCGCGCGCGCCGCGCGGGGGTCGCCTTCCGGGTCGACGGCGGCTCGCGCGGCGGCGAGCCCTGCGCGCCGTCGCCACCCGTCCGGCGGTTGCCGTCGCCACCCGTCCGGCGGTTTCCCGGCCGGCTCGCCCTAGGTCGAACGCCCACCGCTGGCAGTCAAAACCCGAAAGCCCGACGCGTGTCAACGCCCCGCGTGGCCACGGGGCAGGGGCCGGAGCGCGCGCTCAGGGTCGGGGCCGGAGCGCGCCGTCCGCGCCGCTCGCGCCGGGCGCCGCGCGTCAGCGCGCCAGATCGAAGGCCTCCGCCTCGTTGCGGCGGACGGCGCTCTTGCCCTGGCGGGACTGCGCCGGGGCGGGCCGCGGCGCCGCCGCCGGGGCCTGCGCGAAGCCGCCCGGCGCCGCGGCGGCGGCCGGCGGCGGCGTGGCGAACGCCGGCGGTGTGGCGAAGTCCGTGCCCGCGCGCTCCAGCGCGGCGAGCTGGCCCTCGAAATCGGACGCCACGTCCTTCGCGCGGTTCGCCGGGGCGACGGCCTTCGCCTTGTCGGCCGCCTTCTTGAGCGACTCCTGCTGCGCGTCGAGCTTGCTGCGCGCCTCGTCGAGCCGCCCCTGCTCGAACAGGAAGTTGGCCTGCTTCAGCGCCGCCGCCGTCTCGCTGCGCTGCACGCGGCCCGCGACGAGCGCGTCGAGCTCGCTCGCGTCCGCGTCGCGGTCCGCGATCGCGACGCCGAGCTTGCCCGCGCACCGGGCGTCGGTCCTGGCGACGAGGTCCCGGTAGGTGAGGCCCACGTCGGCCACGGGGGAGTCGCCGCGCGCGTCGCCGCCGAGGCCGCCGAGGCGCACCTTGAGCAGGACCGTCTTCACCTCCCCCGCCGCGAACGCGCCGAGCGGCACGATGACCTGATCGCCGGCCCGCCGGAACGAGCGATCGAAGACCCGGTCGAGCTCCACGCCGGGCGCGAGGTCGATCGCGAGCTCCGCGCCGCTCGCGACCGACGTCGTGAGCTGCTCGGCCTCCGCCTCGAAGATGCGCGCGAGCGCGGCGTCGTTCTCGACGAAGTAGTGCCGGCCGTTCGAGTCGAGCGCGATCGCCGACAGGATCTTCTCGTTGTAATCGACGTCGACCCCGATGGTCGTGATGGCGACGCCGCGATCGCGCGCCCGCTGCGCCATCGCGCGGAAGCCGGGGACGTCGCGGACCCCGTGGTTGGCGTCGCCGTCGCTGAGGACGAGCATCCGGCTCACGCCGGCGCTGGTCTGACCGAGCAGCGAGAGGCCCTCCTCGATGCCGCACGAGATGCACGTGTCGCCGCCGAGCGAGATGCCGCGGACGCTCGCGAGGATGCGGCCGCGCGTCTCCGGCCCGACGGTCGTGGGCGGCACGACCACGCTGGTCCTCGTGTCGAAGGTGACCACCGACACGACGTCGCCGTCGTTCAGGCGGCTCACGGCCGTCGTCGCCGCCTGCACGGCGTTGGTGAGGCGGGTGCCCTTCATCGAGCCGGAGCGATCGATGACGAGCGAGAGGTTCGCCTGCGCCAGCGACCTCGCGGGCGACCCGTCGCCGCGGACCTCGAACATCAGGAACGTCTCCTGCGCCGAGCGAGGCAGGCGCGCGTGACCGACGCGCCCCTCCAGCATCAGCCTCGATCCGGTGGTGAAGCGGCTCGGATCGACCGCCGCCACGGCGCCGCCCGTCACCTCGGGGACCTGGCGGGGCGGCTCGGTGATCACCTCCGGGACCGCCGTGACGGAGGTCCCGCCCCCGGACGGAGCCAGGGAGTAGACGGAGAGGCTCGTGAACATCATGCCGAGGGCGGAGAACAGGGCGACGTGGGTCGGCTTCATGGCTCCTCCAGAGAACGGCCTGGGCCCCCCGAGCTTACGATGGACTCACGGCGCGGGGACCGCGGGCGTGGTCCCTTGTACGTCGCCGAGCTCGGAACGATCTGACGGCTCCGCGGTCGGCCGGACACCGGCGGCGCGGAGGGCGCTCCACGGCGGGATGCTCCCGATCAGGACGAGCACGGCGTCGCAGGGGTGCGCCCGGGCCCCCGAAGGCGACGCGAGGGTCGCCACGAGCGCGCCGCCCGGATCCGCGGCGAGGGCGGAGACGTCGGTCTCGAACAGGAGCGAGAGGCGAGACGCCGCTGCAAGCCTGCGCAGCTCCTCGATGTTTCGGGTCTTCCCGCGGCGGAACCCGGCGCCCCGGTAGACGACGGTGACGTCGGTGGCCGGCTGGCGGGACAGCGCGATCGCGGCTTCCATGGCGACATCGCCGAGGCCGACGATCAGCACGCGACTGCCGGCGAGGCTCCGGGCGTCGGCGAGGTGGTAGTACACCCGACCTTCCACCTCGGCGGGTAGCTCGAACGGAAGCCGGCGCGGTGAGCCGCGTTGGCCGATCGCGAGCAGCACGCGCCGCGCCTTTCGCTCGGTGCGCGGTCCGCCCTCGCGCGGCTCGGTGACGACGACGAAGCCGGCCGTGGCGTGCGCCTCCGCGGGCGCGCCTTTGCCGGCCGTCGCGCCGACGGCGGGCGCGCCGGCAGAGGCCGCGCGGGCGACCGACACCATGCGGGTGTCCTGCAGGATCGGGAGCCGCTCCTTGCGCACGATGCGGAGCCAGTGGGAGAGCAGCTCCTCCTTGGTCGACTCCTTCAGCCACAGCTTCCCGGTCATCGGCAGGTCGAGCGGCTGATCGAAGACCAGCTTGCCGCGCGGGAAGCTCTGGATGCTCTGCGCCACGCTGCCCTGCTCGATCACCTCGAACGAGAGGCCGAGCTCCTTGGCGCGCAGCGCGGCGCTGATCCCGGCGGGCCCCGCGCCCACGATGATCAGATCGAGCTCCTGACCGTTCGCGCCGCGCGGGCCGGCCTGCCGCAGGTCCTCCGCGATGCGCGTCGCGGCGTGCGCGCCCTGGTGGATGGCGTTCTTGATGAGCGGGAGCCCGGTGACGTCGCCGGCGAGGTGCAGGCCCGGCACGTCGAGGCTGCCGAGGTCGTCGCCGAGGCGCGGGCGATCGGCGATCGGCGCGCCGCCCTCGATGGTGAGCGACCCGTTGGGGCAGCGCTGCTCGCACAGGGTGAGGCCGCAGCACGCCTCGGGGCGGGCCACGACCGCGACGTACTTCTCGATGGCGAGCACGTCGTACGGGCATGCGTCGACGCACGCGTAGCAGCCGAGGCAGGTGGTCGTGTCGATCCGGGGCAGGCGCACGCGCGCCGCGGGGCGGAGCATCGCGTCCTCGCCCCCGGCGTCGCGCGCCGCTCGCCGCGCGCGGCGCGCGCGCAGCGCCTGGCCGCCGCGGGCGCCCGCGAACGCGAGGGCGGCGGCGGCGAGGCCTGCGCCCATCCAGAGCAGGGCGGGCGCGCCGGGCGTGGCGCCGGCCTTCACGACGGGCAAGGCCGCGGCGGCGTCGCGCGCCGCGTCCCAGGCGAGGGCGCGGTCCTCGGTGTGCTGGCCGCTGCAGACGCCGGCGGGGCTCGTGCCGCTGCCCGCGCGACGGGCGTCGCGGCCGGCGGGGCGTGGGTCGCCGCCCGCGCGGCCGGCCGCTGCGTCCTCGGGGAGGGCAGGGCGGTGCTCGTCGAAGCAGGTGATCGGACGCGCATCGCCGAGCGGCGCCTGCGCCGCGACGAGGCAGCGCGCGATGGGATCTCGCGGCGCGGCGAGGTCGTGGCACGGCACGCAGCTCCCCGCCGTGACGATCGCCACGGTGGCCGGCTGGCCCGGGCGGAAGGCCGATCTCGGGAGCTCGACCTCGGCGCCCGGCGCGAAGCGCACCGGCGGCCTCGCCGGATCGAACACGACGCCCTGATCGCCGCGGTGGATGGGGTGGCAGGTGGCGCAGCTCAGCGCGCCGCTCGCCAGCAGCTGCCCGTGGCTCCTGCGGGTGGAGCCGTGGGCGCCGTGGCACCCGACGCAGGCCTGATCGATGCGCGCGCCTGCCGCGGCGCCGCGCGAGGGCGCGGCTTCCCGGGCCGCGGCGGCCTCTCGCGGCGCGGCGGGCGCCTGCTCGGCGTGGCACGACGCGCACGCGAGCTGCGCGCGCGCGTGGGGCAGCGAGAGCGGCCCCGGCGCCGCGTGCCCCCCCGGCGGCGGGAAGAGCAGCGCCGCCGCGCCCGTCGCGACGGCGCCCGCGAGCGTCGCCGGCAGCACGCCCCGGAAGCGGGTGACGTCGGAGGTCGCCTCGGCGCGGCGCGCGGCGCGCCCCCGCACGACCTCCCGCGGCTGGGCGGCGCGCTGGCGCGGATCGGAGAGATCGGCGCGGTAGAGCGTCCTCGAGGGATCGGGCGGGCGCGCCGCGTCGTCCGCGTCCGCGTCCGCGTCGCCGGATGGCGGCGCCGCCGGACGGCGGCCTCCGCCGGTCGGGCTAGAGGAGCGTGACATTCAATCGATAGAAGAAGGTCGCGTCGGGGACGAGGGGCGCGGCGCGGAGCCTCACATAGTAAGTGCCCGCGGCGAGGTCGGTGAGCGAGGCGTAGGAGCAATAGCCGACCCCTCCATCGTCGTCGGACGCGAGCACGGTGGTCCCGTCGTCCCCGAGGACCTCGATGTAGCTGTCGATCTGCCCCCTCAGACAAGCCTCGGTATTGTTATCGCCGACGTTCACGTACAGCGTCGAGCGAGGCCCCGGCACGCTCACGGCGATCACGTCGACGTCGCCTGCCGGCGAGATCTCCGCGAGCCACGAGGCGGCGTACGCGTCGGCCTGCGCGGGGGTGCCGTTGGGCTCCGTCTCGTCGAACTCGAAGCGGCAGCCGGGGCTGCACCCGTCGAGAGCGTCCGTGTTGCCGTCGTCGCACTGCTCCCCGGCGCTGATCGTGCCGTCCCCGCAGACCTCGGAGACGAGCGTCACGTCGAGGCGGTACGGGAACGTCTCCGGCACGGCGCCGAGCACGGACGAGACGCGAACATAGTAATCGCCTGCGGCGAGCGACGGCGCGACGGCGCGGGCGCAAAGGCCGTTTTCCCCGCGGTCGCGCCGCACGATCACCTCGCCGTTCTCATCGAGGATCTCGATGACGCTGTCGAGCCGGCCGGTCAGGCAGTCGGAGCTCGTGACGGCCGCGGTCTCTGCGATGAGGTCCGTCGGCCCGCTCGGCACGGTGACGCGCACGACATCGACGTCCGGGTCATCATTGATCGGGGGACCGATCGCGGCGAAGAACGGAATCTCATAGGTGTTGGCGGAGGCGATGTCGTTGTTGGGCTCCACCTCGGTCGCCTCGAGCTGGCAGCTATTGCTGCAGCCGTCGCCCGGCTCGTCGAGGGCGTTGTCGCACTGCTCCGTCGGATCCTGGATGCCGTCCCCGCAGGCGGTCTGTCGGCTCCGCACGCCGAGTTCGAACGCCCCTGCCTGGCTCGCGTTCGCTCCGGTGACGACCACATAGAACGCCTCGCCCTCGCGGACCGGCACGGTCAGCCGGTTGTCGATCCCCGCGCCGACGCTGGGCCTGCCGCATTCGACCCGGGTCGCGGGCTCGGCGCAGGCGCCGCGCAGCTCGGCGACGAGCGGAGCGTCCGTGTGTGGGGTCAGCACCACGTCGAGGAACCCGGTCGTCGTCGCAGTGAACGTGTAGGCGATGCCCGGGCTTTCCAGCGAGCAGCTGCTGCGGACGGCAGCGTGGCCGCTTGTGTCGCCGGTCGTGGCCCCGGGATCCGCGAGCGCCACGGGCGCGGCGCACATGTCCGCGCAGGCCTCGTCGCACTCCGGATCGTCGCAGTCGACGGCGCCGTCGCCGTCGTTGTCTCGCCCGTCCTGGCACACCTCGACGCCCGTGCAGCCCGAGGCGTCGGGGGTGCACTCGGGGCTGCACCGGACCTCGCCGGCATCGAAGCCGAGGCTCTGGCAGGTCATGCCGTTGAGATCGGGTCCGTCGCACGCCTCGCCCTGCTCGGCGACGTCGTTCCCGCAGTCGCCCGGGGGGCCGCCCCCGCTGCCCCCGCCTCCGTCGCCGCCTCCGCTTGCGCCGGCGCCGCTCGAGGCCGACGGGGGCCTCGGCCGCCCGGCGTCGTCATCGCCGCCGCACGCCGCGACCACCCCTGCCGCGCACACCAGCGCGGCTGCCATGGTGCTTCGGCTCATTCTGTATCCGGACATGAATACGTGATCTCCCAGTCCTGCACTTGAACGCCGCCCCCTCCGCTGCTCGTCGGATTGAGCCTCATCCGGACCTCGAGGTACTCCGTTCGAGCGTCCGGCAGCTCTTGCAGCACGTCGAAGAGATCGACCGCGCACGGCGGCGCCGAGGTCTCATCGCAGATCCGGGTGTCGGTCGGCGTGGCGTGGGCGGTCGCGGCGGTCCTGACCGTCGCCGACGCGAGGTCGGCGGGGTCATCCGCCGCTCTCACGAAGAACTCGACGCTCGAGTCGCCCGGGGTCGTCGTCCTGTACCTGAGGTATCCCCACTGGGTCTTGGTCCCCGGCGGACAGACGCCGCGGTACTGCTCCCAGTTCGTGGTGATGGACGTGACGCTCGTCGTCACGCACGGCACGATGGCCCGGACCTTCCCGCCCGGGTTCTCGCGGATGTCGGAGCAGGTCTGCGGGCAGAGCTTCACGTTCGTGTTCCCGGGCTCGAAGTACCAGCCCGTGCCGCAGCTGCCGATCCCGGCCCGGGGCGTGAGCGTCGTCTCCACGCCGGCGGCGGTCTCGTAGACGACGGACACCGACGCGGGATCCGAGACGCCCGCGGTGGGGACGGTGACGTCGCAGGGCAGCGCCTCGCCGCGGATCGAGACGAGCGCGTTGAGAAGGTTGCCCTGCAAGGTCGTTCCGGCGTTGAGGTTGAACGCCTGCCCACCGCCTTGATCCGCGATGAGGTTGATGATCTCCGCGTTCGAGCTGCCGAAGCCCACCGCGTGCACGCGGACGCCGTGGTTCGCGAACGCGTTTCGCGCCAGGGCCGCGATGTGGTTGGGGACGGTGTCGCAGTCCGACGGGATGCCGTCGGTCACGAGCACGACCGCGACCTCCTCCTCGGGATGGGCGTTCTTGTAGTTGATCGCCCAGGTCGTGGCGCCGTGCAGCGCCGGGTACATGGGCGTATCGCCGCTGGTGCCGGGGCCGGGGAAGAGCGCGTTGACGAGCGCGTTCTCTTGCTGATCCCACGGCGCGGGGTCCTCGGTCAGCCGCCGGGCCGCCGTGCCGTCGAACGGGATGAGCGCATTCCTGCAGCCGTCTCCGAAAGCGACGCCGCAGGAGGAGGAGCTGTTGCAGTTGCCCGGATTGTCGTGCGGCCAGAACCGGAATGCGACGCCGAGCCCGGCCGACGCCGGATCCTGGAAGAAGGCCCTGAGCGCGTTCCTCGCCGGGTCCCACCGCAGGGCGCTGATGTCCGTGCCCGACAGCGTTTCCCGCATCGAGTTGGATCGATCGAGCGCCACGAACAGGGTGACCGGCCTGACCAGCGATACGCTGGCCGTGGCGATGCAGGCGGGCGACTCGCACATGGCCGATTGATAGATGCTCCCGTTGTTGCCGCACCGGCACTCGGCGATCTGCCCAGCGCCAGGGGGATTGACGACGAGCTCCATGCCGTCGGTGACGCCGGTGCAGCCGGCCACGCTGATGCATTCGCCCGGGGCGATCGGCTGCGTCGTCGTGCAGGCGAGGGTGCCGCCGCTCGGGCTGCATGCGTTCAGGATCCGGTTCGGGGCGGAGGACGGAAGCTGGTTTGCACCCGCAGGATAACGGTGGATGTTGATGCCTGCGGGGGCCGCCGTGGTGCCGCGGTTGCAGACCGGGACCGTCCCGCCGCAGGGCACGCCGATCGTGAGGTCCGGGAGGGCGCACGTGGAGTCCGTCTCGTTCGGCATGTACGACTTGCAGAGGCCTTTTTGCGGGCAGGTCTCGCCGCAGACGCTCTCCACGAGGTCGACGCAGCTCTGTGTCCACTCGCCCGTCGGCGAGCAGCAGCTCGCGCCCTCGAGCGTCGCGCAGATGCTCTGCACGCACGGATTGCAGGAGGCGACGAGCCGTTCGCCGGTGTAACACTTGTCGTGCGCGCAGCCCGGATCGGTGTCGCAGGCGGAGCCGCACAACGACCCGGCCAGGGCGACGCAGCTCGCGTCCCATCTCGGCACGGTCGCGCTGCACGTCTTGCCACCGCACTCCGTGGCGACATAGCCCGCGCAGGTCGGGCTCCATGTCCCGTTGCAGCGGCCGGTGCCGTCGAGCACGGTTCCCGTGGGACATATGCCGGCGCTGGGCCCGGCGGTGGGCGTGGTGCAGCGGCCTGGGTAGACGCAGTTGCTGTACGGTCCGATGATAGCAGTGCACTCCATCGTCGTGGCGCACTTGATATCGCAGCAGCGCGGATGGTTCGCGCAGATGGTCTCGACGCACGCGTCGCCGCAGGTCGTGGTCATGTTGCTCGCGACGCCGGGGGTGTTCACGCAGGCGTCGTGTCCGCAGTCGGCCGGTACGGTCGTATAGGTGCAGCAGTTCGGGTTCGCGTCGCAGACCTTCTTGGCGCACCCGCTGCAATTCTCCAGCAGCGACACGCCGGTCCCGCACGGATCGTGAACGCACGCGCCCCGCGCGGGGTTGTCGCAGTACTGGTCGAACTGGCAGTCTTCGCTGGTCGTGCACGGCTGGTGCGTGCCCTGCCGCGCGATGGCCTCGGGCAGCTCGTTGATGTCGCCGACCGCCCACGTGTACGTCGGGCCGGTCCCCGCGAGGCTGATGGGCCCCCCGTCCGGCGTCTCCTCGAACGACTGGCACGTCGGGTCGCACGGGTTGGTCGCGCACAGGCCGCCGTCGGAGGCATCGGAGTTGGCGAGCGGGCGCGGATACCCGCTCTCACCGCTCCCCCGCGGCGCCGAGCCGAACGGCGACCTCCGCATCGTCATCGTCCCGTCGCAGCTTCCGTACCGCCCGTTCTCGCAGCGCCGGATCCCGTCGAGGCACGTCAGCACACCTTCGTGCTCGCCGACGGTGACGTGACACTCCACCTCTTCGCCGTCGACGCACGGGTCGCCCGTTCCCGGCCCAGCGTCGGGCCAGTCCGTCCCCGGCTGCGGCGGCTCACCCGCGTTGTTGCCTCCACGGCACGATCCGGCGATGAGGGCCGACGCGGTGAGCAGCGTCACGAGCAGCAGCGCTCTCGGCGCCCACGCGCTGCGGGAGCCTGATCGGGAGAGCGCTCCCATCCACTTGGTCGAAGGACCAGCCATCGGCTTCTCTACCTTCCACTAGGGTGCTGTCGGGAAAATTGTACCTGGGCGCAGAAGGCAAAGTCCAGGCCTCTCGCCTGCGCGCTGCCTGCCGCGCGTCTTCGCCGACGCGGCGCTCACGTGAGCGCGTCGATGCCCGCGTCGCCGCGCCGGCGGAGACGCGCGCGGCGCACAAAGAAATGCCGTGCCTCGCAACCATTTCATAGCGAGTCCGGGGCGTCCCGGTGCGCTGTCCCTCGCCGCAGCGGCGGCCGTGTGGGGCGGCGTGCGCGCGCTCCCGGTCAGGCGCGCGCTCATCGAGGCACGCTCGCCGCCGTCATCGCGTGGAGCACGAGCAGCGCCGCGGCGACGCCGAAAGTGATGATGTGCGCCGGCAGCCCTCCGCGGAGCGCGGCGAGGAGCGCGCGCTGGGCCGGGAGCGCGCGCAGCTCCACGGCGAGGCGGATGAGCTCCGCCAGGCCGGCGAGCCGCTCGGCCCCGCGCCCTTCGAGGACCGCGTCGATGCGGGCGCGCAGCGCGCGCTCCTCCTCGCGCAGGCCGCGCCCCGAGGCGAGCAGCGCGATCGGGCCGAGGGGGCTCTGCAGGTAGGGCACGAGGATCTTCTCGACGATCTTCTTGACCAGATCGCTGCGCCCGCTCACCTCGCGGTAGAAGCGGTCGAGCAGCTCGCGCCGGGCTGCGCTGAAATCCTCGGGCAGCGCGGCGGTGCGCTCGATCCGGGCGAGGCGCCGCGCCGCGAGCCGGTACGCGAGCGCCGTGAAGGCGCCGGCCGCCGCGGTGGCCCAGAACACGAGGTGCAGCGCCGCGCCCAGCGTCGGGCGGCCGGACCGCGGCCACGGCGCGTGCGCGAGGGCGAGGCCGGCCGTGACGAGGCCGATCGCGAGATGCCCGGTCAGGTGCGGGCGGAGCCGGCTCTTCACGGGCGCGGCATCGCCGCCCTCCACGGCCGTGTCGCCGCGCCGCCTGGGCCGCATCCACGCCCATCGCCCCGCGCGCTTGGGGAGCGCGTAGAGCAGGAGCAGCGCCATGCCGACCGCGGCGGCGACGCCCGCCGAGAAGGCGGCGCCCTCGCCCGGGCGCGCGCCGCCGCGCGCGTGCGCCAAGAGCCCCGCGGCGCCGAGCCCGGCCGCCGCGAGCGCGCTGCCCGCGACGAGCGCCGCGCCGCTCCGTGGCGCGGCGGCGCGCTCCTGCTCGCGCCGCGCCCCGCCGAGCAGGTCGCGCACGTCGGCGATCTCCTCCGCCGGGTTGACGCGGAAGATCGAGCCCGTGGGGCAGGCCTTCACGCACGCGGGGCCGTCGTAGTCGCGGCAGAGATCGCACTTCACGGCGATGTCCGCGAAGCCTGCGCCTCCCGGGCGCGGCGCGGCCGCGGGGCGCGGCGCCATCGCGATGTTCTCCCACGGGCACGCCTTCGCGCAGGCGCCGCAGCCGGTGCAGAGCGCGTCACGGATGAACACCTCTCCCCCGGTGTCCTTGCCGATGGCGCCGGTGGGGCACTCGATCATGCAGGCGGGGCTCTCGCAGTGCTGGCAGGAGTTCGGCAAGAGCAGGCTGCGCGGCGCCTCCTTCTGCGCGGCCTGCTCCGCGTCGTCCACCCGCGCGCGCACCTTGTCTCCGCGGCGCACGAGCCGTGAGACCCCGTGCACGTCGGCGCACGACCACGCGCAGTGTCCGCAGCGCGCGCACGTCTCGAGATCGATGACCAGGAGCGACCGCGCGACCTGAAGGCGATAGAGGTCCCTGAAGATGTGCGCCGTGTGATTGCGCGCATGGCCGGCGATGACCGCCTCCTGCCTTTCGTGGTGCTCGCCGGTGATGCGCCGGAGTCGGGGGATCAGATCAGGGTGCTTCCGCGCGAGCGCGGCGAACGTCTTCGACGGCACGGCCAGGAGCGCCGTGGCGCCGCTGGCCACGGCGCTCGCCGCCCGGCAGCGGCCCTCGTCGAGCTCGACGTCTCCAAAGAAATCACCTCGGGTGAGGTACGCGCGCACATGAATCCGATCTCCGTCCTCGGTCTGAATTTGCACCATCCCTTCAGCGATGAGCCAGAGCTCGGCGGCCGGATCGCCTGTGCGATAGATGGCCTGACCGCGCTCGAAGTGTTTGTGACTCACTGCGTCAAGCAGAATTTCGACGTCGTCTGAGTCCAGGTCACGCGTGAAGGCGAGGATGCTGAGGAGGTCGCGTGTCGCGCTCCTCCGCAGCGCGCGCTCGAGCCTCTCGGCGATCTCGGCCTTGCCGGAGCGACCGGCGGCGCGCCGGAACAGGTGGACCGGGATCTCGGCGAGCACGCTGGGGGCGAGCGCGACTGCGGTGGTCCTGCGCGACATCCCCACGACCGCCTCCTCGCCGATGACGTCGCCCGCGGCGGCGGTGCGCACCTCGGTATCGCGATCGTCTCCGCGGCGCGTCGCGCGCAGGGCGACGCGCCCGGACGCGACCACGAAGAAGGCGTCGCCGGCGTCGCCCGCGCGATAGGCGACCTCGTCGGGCGACAGGGAGCGGAGCCGCCCCGCCCCGGCGATCTCACGCCGGGCGCGCTCGTCGAGCCCTCGCAGCAAGGGGGCGTCGAACACCGCCGGCGGCCACGCCTCGGGGCGGTCAGACCCTGCGTCGCGCGCGCCGCCGTGGGTGTGGTCCGATGAGTGCATCAGCAGGTCTCCTGGTCGAAGGACGCAGGCCGCCGCTCCTCCCGACCCGCCCTCGCCGCGCGATCACGGCCCGAGCCGCCCCCCGGAGCGAGGTCGACAGGAGCGGGGCAAGCCGGGCAGGGAGCGCAAGCTGGGCAAGGAGCGCAAGGAGCACGACCGGCGCGAAGAACGCGGGGGTGGACGCGGGCGTGGACGCGGAGCAGACGAGGCCGGCGTGTCATGGCGTCGGATACCGTCGCTCCACACCGTCGCGCATCCGCTGTCTTAAGGGACGACATGGTCTTACTTCACGTTCGAGAAGGTGCAGAAAAAGGACGAGCGCCCCGAAAATGCCTTGACACCCAAGCCGATTACAGTGAATATCCATCCTGCTAGACTCGGCATCTTCGGCGCCAGGGTTCGTTTGAGGGTTCGGCATGAAATGACTAGCATCTGTTCTTGAGTGCACATGCAATGTCATTCCAAATCAACGAGGTAGAAGTATGAGTAGGCGCACGACGAGTTTGGCTGTTGCTTCCCTGGCTGCCGCGTCTTTCATCACGCTCGCTTCGGCTTCCGCGAGCGCGAAGGGCCCCGAGGACTGGGCGCTCGAGTTCATCGACAACGCCGTCAGCAACGAGTGGGGCACCGAGCCCGATTGCTTCATGACCTGGGACGACGCCGACCAGTCGAAGGCGTGGACCGGCATGACCAAGGCCGCGTGCTTCTTCACGCTGTCGCTGCAGAAGGCGATGGGGTACACCCAGCAGGACATCTATGCGATGTGGGGCAAGAACAGCCCGACGTCCGATTATTATTTCGATATCGTCAACGCGAGCCCGAAGGTCGGCGCGACCCCTCCCGGGTTCGAGACGTACTTCCGCCGTGTCGAGCGGGCGGTCGACATCCAGAAGGGTGATATCTTCACCATCGGCGCCACGTCCACCTTCGCCGGCCACACGATGATCGTCACCGGCGCGCCCGAGAAGATCCTCCCGCAGATCAACCCCCGCTACTCGGGGACGGAGCAGTTCGCCGTGCCGATCGCGGACTCGACCAGCTCGTCGCACGGGTGCGCCGAGGGCAAGTACAAGGACAGCCGGTGGAGCGGGCAGTGCACCGGCGGCTACATGACGCCGGGCGCCGGGACGGGCTACGTGCGTGTGTACACCGACTCGTTCTCGGGCATCCTGCTCGGCTTCACGTGGAGCGTCACGTCGTCGCAGACGAGCTACTACTCCCCCTCCACGCGCCCCTACCGGATCGGCAGGCTGTTCAAGCTGCCCGATCCGCTCCCGACCGAGCCGCCCCCGCCCCCTCCCTGATCGACGGCGACGCGCTTCATGACCACGGCGCGCTGAGCTCGTCAGCGCCTGACCAGCGAAGCCCTTACCCCGCAGGCCGGGGTAGGGGCTCGCCCCTTTTTGTCGGCCGGCGCGTCGAGGTGCCTGCCTCGTCCGGCGCGTCGCTGGCGTCTGTTGTGTCCGTTGCTTCGGTTGCTTCATCGCGGCGACCTCGGTTCAGGGGATCTCGACCTCGGCCCGCGCGAGCTCGACGATCTCGAGGCGTTCGAGCATCGCGTCGGTGACCAGCGGGCCGGTCGGCCGCAGGCCGCGCCGCGCCTGCTCCCGCTCGTACGCGGCGAAGGCGCGGATCAGGAACGGGGGAAACGCCCGGAAGAGCAGCCTCGCCTCGGCCCGGAGCGGGCCGCGCAGCTGGCCGGTGCGGAGATCGTAGGTGTACCGGATCGGCACGCCGGGCGGCGCGGAGCGCGTATCGATGATCGCGTCCGGCCCTTTGACGACGCCCCGGCTCGCGTCCAGCGCGCCGACCGGAAAATACGTCTCGAGAAAGGCGTTCTGCCCGGAGAGGTTCGAGCCGCAAGCGCCGGTGTCCAGGTCGTAATCGCCGTCCGTGAACCGATCGGCGTGGTGCAGCCCCTGGCCGGGTCCGGCCTGGCAGGTGCCGTCTGCGGCCACGACGCCGATGCATCGGACACAGCGCAGAAAGCCGTTCTGAAAGTTGATGAGCCCCCGCCCCCGGAACGAGGTGCCGCCGAGCCGTGGGGGTGGGGTCCAGAGGGGGACATCAGGCCCGTCGCGCACGTCCGCGCCGAACAGCCCGCCTGGAGCGCCCGCCGGCGCGAAGGGGCTGTTCGCGTCGGGATCGGTGGTCACCCGGGCGAACACCTTGTCTCTCAGATCTTCATCGGCGCGGTCGATCCGGCCGACCTCGTAGACCACCCGCCCCTCTCCATCCCTCACCACGAGGTGAACCCAGAACTCGCGCTCCTGGCTGAAGCCGGCCGGCACCTTGTGCCCGGCGCCGGTGTTCTCGATCTCGACCGGGATCTCGACGCGATCCCCGGCCGCGCCGGCGCGGCGCGCGGCGCCGAGCTCGAAGCGGAACGTGTGGCGGAGCAAGAGATCGCGGCGGCGGCGCGCGCCCGCCGGAATGCCGTGCACGTCGAGCGACGGCTCATCGATGAGCGCGTCGGGGAACTCGTCCGACAGCGGCACATCCACGCCGGAGAAGTAATGGGTCGCGACGTCCGCCAGAGCGGTGGAGTGATCCGCGATGCGGCCCCGCGGGCGCGCGCCGGGCCGCCGCGGGGCGAAGCGCGTGCCGGGCGGGCACCCGGGATCTGCCGGCGACGCCTGCGCGGCGCCCGCCGCCGGGGCCGCCTCGCAGACGCCCGGGTAGGTGCTCATGTGGCAGTCCTGGCAGGTCGCCGCCGGGCGGCCCGCGCGCTCCTCGGACCTCGCCCAGTCTGACCACTCGGTGTAGGCGTTGCGCAGCCGCTTGAAGTGCTCGCCCCGCGCCGCGGCGAGGCTGTCGCTGCCGAAGAGGCGCACGTCGTGGCAAGCCCCGCAGAACTCGCTGGAGCGCAGGTACGCCCGCGCGCTCGCCGACGGGCGACCGTGCACCACGGGCTCGACCGCGCCCGCCGATCCCGCCGGCTGGAGCCCGGCGCGCGCGGCCGCGCCGGGCTCCGAGGGGAGCAGCAGCTCCTCGGGGCGGAGGTCGTAGCCGCTGTTCGCGATCCCGAACAGGCCGCGGCCGTCCTCGGGGCGCGCAGGGAAGACGGCGCCCGTCACGAAGGACGTCCACGCGGGGTTGCCCTGGTATCCGGCGCGCCCCCGCGGGCCGACCGGGCCGTGCACCTGATGGCAGAAGCTGCAGGAGATCCCCTCCAGGCCGCGCCGGGTGAGCAGGTCGCGCACGGGGAGGCGCGCGCGGGGATCGCCGCCGGCGCGGCCGTCCCACGCGGGCATCGCGGCGTCGAGGTTCTCCGCCGGGCTGTGGCAGTTCACGCACCAGTGCTCGCCGCCCGAGCCGGTGACGGCGACGCCGCTCCGCCCGTCGCGGCAGGCGCGCGCGGGATCGGCCTTGCGCAGGATGCCCGCGCCGTTCGGGCAGTCGGCGGTGCGCCCGACCTGCTCCTCGATGAGGCTCTCCAGCGCGTTGAAGAGCGGGCTCTTCACCGAGTGCGCCATCACCGAGCGGCGCCACTCCGCGGCCTGGCGGCCGTGGCACGCCGCGCAGTCCTCCGCCGCCGTCCGCGCCTGCGTGAGCGGCGCGACCGGCGCGACGGCGACCGCGCGCGGCGCCGCTGAACCGGGCTCACCCCGCGAGAGCGCGAGCGCGGCCGATGCGATCAGCGCGCCGGCGCCGAGCGGCGCGATCCGCCACAGCCGCGCCGCGGCGCCGGCTGGGCCGCGCGGCGGGGGGTGGTCGCCCGCGTCGCCCGGGCGCGCGCGCTCGCGCGGCGCGGGGCCGGTCCTCGCCGAGGTGGCCGCGCCAGCGCGACGGGAGGTCCGGGCGGCGCGCGCTGGAAGCGCCGGCGGGCGCTCGTCGAGGAACCCGCTCAGCGCATCGGCGATCTCCTCGGCGCGCGGCGCCCGCTCCGACGGGTCCGGATGGAGCAGCCGCAGCACGTAGCCCTGCAGGCCCGCGGGGAGCGAGGTCGCGACGCCCTCGATGAACGGCGGCGGCTCCGCGCGGGCGGCCTCGCCGAGCGCGTGCCGCAGGCCAGCGCCCGCGAACGGGTGCTCTCCCGCGAGCAGGCGGTAGAGCACGAGCCCGAGCGCGTACCGGTTCGCCGCGCTGTCCCAGATCGCGCCGTCGGCCTGCGCGGGCGGCGTCCAGAGCGGCGGGATCTCCGAGGACACCCGCGCGCCCTCGGCGCGGGGCGCCGTGGCGGCGCCGCGGCTCGCCGACCCGCCGACGAGGGCGGCGACGAGCGCGCTCGCGGGCAGCGTCACGCGGCCCGCGTCGTCCACGAGGACCGCGTCGGGCGAGAGCGGACCCGGGAACAGGCTGGCGCGCTCGCACGCGGCGAGCGCGCGGGCGACCTGGATGGCGAGCCCGAGCGCCTCCTGGAAGGGGACGGGCCCGCGCCGCGCGCGCATCCAGTCCGAGAGGGGCGCGCCCGCGAGCCGCCGCGCGAGCCAGACGCGCGCGCCGCCCGGGCTCGCCGCGGCGGCGCGCTCGCCCTCGGCCGGCGGGGCGACGCCGCCGTCGATGAAGCCGCCGACGCCGGCGCTCCCGAGCGACAGGAGGCGCGTCGCGACGGCCTGGGGCTCGGGCCCTGCCGGAGCGTCCTGGTCCGCCGCGCCGAGCCGCCACAGCTCTTCTCCTGCGCCCGCGCTGCAGCGCCATCGCGCGGCGCAGCCCACGGCCGGGAGGGGCGCGCCCTCCGTGTAGCCTGCCTGCTCCGGCGACGCTCGCCTCACCGCGCCCCCTCCGGGGCGGCCGGCGTCGCCGTGCTGGCGGGCGGCTCCGGCGCGCCGTTCGTCGAGCGCAGCGCGCAGGTCCCGAGGCCCGCGAGCGCCGACAGCGTCGCGATGATCGCGATCGCGAGCCGGGTCGGGACGTCGCGCGGCCGGTCGATCTGCTCGACGAGGGCGATCGTGTCGGCGCGAGGCGCGTCCGCTCCGCCGGTGACGCGCGCGGCGCCCGGCGAGCTCGCGCGGTCGGGGTCGTCGGCGCGGTGCGGCACGCTCGCGCGGTCGCGATCGCCGGCGCGCTGCGGCGAGCTCGCGCGGTCTCGGTTACCGGTGCGCTGCGGCGAGCTCGCGCGGTCTCGGTCGCCAGCGCGGAGCGGCGCGCTCTCGCGGTCGTGAGCGACGGCGCGGAGCGGCGCGCTCGCGCGGTCGCGATCGCCGGTGCGGAGCGGCGTGCTCACCGCGGTCTGGAACGGCTCCAGCCGATCCACGATGTCCTGAGCGAGGTAGGGCCGATCCTCGGGCGCCTTCTCGAGCAGCTGGAAGAGCAGCTGCTCGACGCCGCGGGGCAGGCCGCTCCGCACGTCGTCGCTGAGCGGCGGCGGTTCTGCCGTGCATTGCAGGTTGAGCAGCTCCCGCGGCGACGCCGACTGGAACGGCGGGCTGCCGGAGAGCGCCTCGTACAGGATGAGCCCCAGGCAGTAGAGATCCGAGCGGTGATCGATGGATCGCGCGTCGATCTGCTCCGGGCTCATGTACTGCAGGGTGCCGACGCTCTGCGTGTTGGTCTGGTTCATCGCCTCCACGACCTTGGCGATGCCGAAGTCCATCACCTTCACGCCGCCATCCCGCTGCACCATGATGTTCTCGGGCTTGAGATCGCGGTGGATCACGGGCGGCTGCTGCCCGTGGGCCGCCGCGAGGGCGCTCGCCACGCTGGCCGCGATCCGCACCGCTTCCGGCCAGGGAAGGCGGCCGGCGGCGCCAAGGACGGACCGCAGCGTCTGGCCGTCCAGGTACTCGAGCACCATCACGAGCTCGCCGGAGGCCTCGATGCTGGCGAGGCTCCGGACGATGTTCGGGTGCTCGAGGTGCGCGAGGATCTGCATCTCGTTCAGGAAGAGCCGGCGTCCCTGCTCGCTCCGGGCGAGCTCGGGGCGGAGCACCTTCAGCGCGACGCGCCGGCGCGACAGGCGCTCCTCGCCCTCGTAGACCTTGCCCATCCCGCCCTCGCCGACGAGTCGTCGAACGAGGTACTCGCCGATCTGATCCATGCGCGCCGTCTCCTCTCCCTCTCCCTGACCGGGGCGTCTCTTCTACGTGCGAGCAGGGCCGATGGCTTACACCCGAGCCCGCGCCCGGATCGCGGCCGGGCCCCTCCAGCGCGCGCGACGTCCCCCGCTCGGGCGGCTCGTCGCCCGAGGAGAGGATCGCGGTTCCCTGCCGCGCGGGGTATCGAAATCTTGCGCCTCGATGGAGGGCGCGGTGGTAGAACCGCCCCCCATGCTCCCACGCCGGGTGTCGTTCGCTCGGGCGGCGACGATGGCGCTCGCGGTCTCGGCCTGCTCGAGGACCCCGGCGGAGCCGGAGCCGCCGCCGGCCGTCTCCAGCGTGCCATCCGCCGCGCGGCTCGCGTGGGACGTTCCGGGGAGCTGGGCTGCGCTCGACGTGCCGCGCGCCGGCCCGCGCAAGGCCCTCTACAAGGTGCCGAGGGCGGCGAACGACAAGGAGGACGCCGAGGTGCAGGTCCTCTCGTTCGGTCTGGGGAGCAAGGGAGACGTCGACGCGCGCTTCAACGAGTGGTTCGCGCAGTTCGATGGCGACGTCGGGGCGAAGGCCAGGCGCGCGTCGCTCGAGGTGCGCGGCATGCCGGTCGAGCTGGTCGAGGTGGCCGGCACCTACAAGATCGCGCTCGGGCCGCAGTCCGGCGTTCGCAAGCGATCGCCCGTGGAGATGGTGAAGGACAACTACCGGCTCGTCGGTGCGGCGGTGAGGACGCCGGATCGCGGAAACTGGTTCTTCAGGATCGTCGGGCCTGACGAGACCGTGCAGTCGGCGCGGCCGGCGTTCCGGAGCATGATCGAGTCCGTGCGGTGAGCGAGCGACAGGCCGAGCGGCTGCGAGCGCGGCGCTCGCCGCGCGCGCCGAGCACATGATACGTTGCGCGCCATGGACGACCGAAAGCGAGAGGCGCGCACGCCGGCCGAGATCTTCCGCGTCGAGGCGGAGGCCGAGGCGGAGCAGAGCCGGCTCTGCGAGGAGAGCAAGCACCAGCTCGCCAACCGCTGCCCGGAGTGCGGCAGCCTCGGTAGCATGGAACTGGTCGACGGGCTCATGCGCTGTATCGATTGCGACGAGGTGGTGGCCGCAACCCGCCAGCTGCCCGGCTTCGGCCGCCGCTGAATCCCTGTCGCGCTACCGCCTGACCTCCCGCGGAAATCCCGATGAAATCTCAATAGATCCCCGTTGAAACGAAAACCGGCGCAACCGACGCAACCGACGCAACCGACGCAACCTACGCTTGAGCCTCTGCCGGAAAGAACTCGCCGGGCGCGGCGCTTTCCAGGTGATTTTCAGTCGGATTCGTGACTATTCTGCGAACATTGACGTTCTCGCGCCCGGTTCCGTTTTCGCCCCAGACGCGGTGCACGGAAGTCCTCGCAGGTCAGCCGGCCGGGGCGTGAACAGCAGGACTGAAGTCTTGAAGGAGTTGGAGATGAAGCGGATCTCTGCGGAGAGCTCGGATCACCCGTCGCGGGAGACAAGCCAGGGATCCCGGGCGAGGACGGCACGAGGCGCGAGCGGGGGCCTGCTCATCCTGATGATCGAAGACAGCGCGATCACCAGCTTCGCCACGGTGCCAGAGGGCGAGTCGACCAGCGGTCCACGCCGGTCCCGTCCGAAGCACTGACCCGGAGCGCCGCGAGGCGCCTCGCGGACGTGCGCTCCCACCGGAGCGCCGGCACATCGCGACGCGGTGCTGCCACGCGTCAGGATTTCCCTGATGAAATCTCGGAGCCTCGGGATGGCCGCGCCCCGGACCCCACGTCCAGCGTGCGGTGACGATCCCTCGTGAGCCTGGCGCGAGCCGCTGGGTCGCTGGGCGTCGGGTTGCCGTTTTTTCGCCCCCTCCGCTGAATCGTGGCACCTCGTCGGTGTGGACACCCGGGGAACGACACGGAAAACCATGGTCCTGGCGCTCGCCGCCGCCGCTCTCGGCGGGGCGGGGCTCGGTTGCAGCGATCCGAGCGAGGCGATCGCGCGGATCTCCCGGGAAGAGCTTCCCGCGCTGAGCCGCGCGGCGGAGGGAAGGCCGGGCGGCGGGTCCGAGGGGCAGGCGAGCGCGGCGGCGGGCTTGGCGCGATCGGACGCGGCGGTGCCGCTCCGGGCCGCCGTGAGCGGCGCTGCCGCGGACGAGGGCCGCAGCGACGCAGACCGCCTCGACGCGGCGGACGTGTCGCCCGCCCGCGGCCCGGGTCGGGAGCGTCGCCGCAGGTCGGGGTCGGCTGAGGCGCGCACCGCCGCGGGCGCGGCGCAGGGCGGCGTGGGAGAGGGCGCCGCTCGGGCGCCCGAGCTCCAGGTGATACGGCTCGTCGTCTCGAAGGGCATCGCCGGCCGCGAGCCGATCGAGCCGGCGAGCTCGTTCGCGAGCGCGGAGATCGACCGCCTCTACGCCTTCGTCGAGCTCTCGAACAAGGACCAGGCCACCTCGGAGATCAGCGTCGCCTTCACGCCGCCCGATGGCGGCGCGCCGCTGCGCATCCCCCTCGCCGTCGGCGCGCAGCGGCGCTTCCGTACGTGGGCTGCCACGCGGAAGGCGCGCGCGGCGGGGCTCTGGTCGGTGACGGTCAGCGACGCCGCGGGCAAGGAGCTCGCGCGCGCCTCGTTCACGATCACGAAGTAGGAGGCGCCCGTGGCTCGCATGTTGTGCTCGCGCTCCTCCGCTCTCCAGGGCGCTCGCCGCGCCGCCGTCATCGCCCTCGCGCTCGCTGCGGGAGGCTGCGTCTCCCGGGCCGCGCCGGCGCCCGAGCCTGTCGGGACGCCACGCCCACCTGTCACCGTCCCCGCCCCCGGCGCGCGGGCAGGGTGGTTCGGCTTCTGGGTCCCCGACGGTCCCGCGGCCCGGGTGCTCTCGCTGCAGGTCCAGGAGAGCGACGAGGACGAGCCCCCCGACGCCGAACCGCCCGCGCGCGCTCCCGCGCCCGGCGCGACGCCGGCGGAGGCCGACGAGGAGCGCCGCTACGTGGTCCTGCCTGGCGTCGAGCTCGCGCCCGCCGTGGAGCAGAAGGTCGCGGAGCTCGCGTCCGCCTACTTCCGGCGGACCGGAAAGGAGCTCGTGGTCACGAGCGGCACGCGGGATCCCGCGCGGCAGGCCGAGGCGATGCACGAGCTCTTCCGGCACGGCGCCGATGTCCTCGGCCTCTACAAGGACAAGACGGCGGCCCGCGAGATCAAGAGCGCCTACGAGGATGGGCGCTCGGCCGAGCACCCGCCGGAGGCCATGATCGCCGCCCTCGAGCGGGTGATCCGCGCCCAGATCGATCGCGGCGTGTTCATCTCGGCGCACCTCCGGGAGGGCGCCGTCGACATCCGGAACCGGGACATGACACCCGCCGAGAAGCGCGCCTTCCTCGAGGGCGTCGACGAGGTCGGGGGCGTGTTCGCGCTCGAGGAGTCGCGGCCGCCCCACTACCACCTGCAGATCGATTGAGCCGCGGGGGCCCAGCGGTACGCGCGAGGCGGCCGCCAGGCTGGCGGCTGCGCGTCACTCGTCGCTGAAGCGGACGATCTGTCCCGAAACGGAGTTCGTCCAGTAGACGCCCGTCCCGTCCGCGGCGATGCCCGTCGGGCCGCCTTGATTCGCCGCGATCACCTCCGGAGCGCCGGCGGCGCCGCCCTTGCGGAGCCGGTAGACGCTCCCTGCCTCCTTGACGGTGATGTAAAGGTAGTCCCCATACGTCGCGATCCCGGTAGGAGGGCTCGGTAGTCCATCCTCGAGGAGGGGCACCTCGACGTCTCCGGCCGCTCCGCTCCGCGCATACCGCATGACGTTGTCTCCGGTGAGCCAGTAGAGGTTGGCTTCATCCAACACGAGCAGCCCCGGGTCTGTGAGGTTCGAGAGGAGCTCCTCCTCGAGCGCATCGCTGCTCGTGTCGATGACGGAGAGCGTGTTCTCCGCCGGATCAGTCCAGTAGACGAGGGGGCCGTCGGTCGCGACGCCGCGCGGCTCGCCGCCCGCCTCCGTCAGGTCCTTTCGCGTGCCGCCTCGCTTGGGCACCCAGGTGATGCGGTCGGCGTTCGGCCGAGCGCTGTAGACGTTGTCGGCGCTCAGCGCGATCGCCTCCGCGGCGCCGCAGCTACCCCACAGCAATTCCCCGCCAGCCGCGGGAACCGGCGCGGCTTTCGGCAGCTTCCACAGCTTGTCTCGATCATCCCCATCGGCGCTGACGCATTCACCTTCGAAGGCGGCGTCGGTGCTCGACCAGTAGATGTGCGTCGCGTCCAGCGCGATCGCACCGGGCACCTCGCTGGAAGGCGCGAGCAGATCGACGACCTCCCAATCATCCTTGATCTGCCTCCGGAGCGCGCCGCCCGTGGAGCTCCCCTGTGCACCGTCACTCCGCCCGTTGGTCCAGTAGATCGCCTCCTCGTCGAGCGCGATGGCGCGAGGTTTTGCCTGGTTCTGGGCGATCACGATCAGCGGGATCACCTGGCGATCCTCGAGCCCCGCGATCTCAGCGCAACCGTTGAGGCCCGGCGCGAGCGCGGCGAGCGCCAGCGTCACGGCAGAGCGCTTCGAGCTTCGCATCACCAATGGCCTCCGAGCACCACGCGCCCCCCGTCCGACGCGACGCTGGGCGCGACCCACACGCGCTCGACCGCGGCAGCCTGCTCCGGCGAACGAGGGGACATCAGCACCATCGCGACGCCGGCCCCGAGGCACACCAGCCCGGCGCCGAGCGCGATGTTGGAGACCATCGCGGTCGTCCGGGCGCTCTCGTTCGCCTCGACGTCCGCGCGGCTGCAGCGGAAGCTGCCGCTGCACCCCTCCTCGACATCCCCCGCTTTCTGTATCGTCAGCACCCCGAACACCGCCCCCACGCCGATCCCGGCGATCCCGACGCCGCCAGCGACGAAGCCGAGCGCGCGCATCGGGTTGCCGGTCGCCTCGGGCTTCGCGGCCTCCGGACGGGCAGGCGGCGGGGCAGGGGGAGCCGCCTTCGCCTCCTGAACGGCGACGTCCGCGAGCGGCGGGATGGTCACCCGCGTCGTGCTGGGCCCGGGGTCGAGCGTCACCCGCTGCGACCAGGGCTGCTTGCCCGGCGCCTTGGCCTCGATCGCCGCCGTGCCCGGATCCACGGGGATGCCCGAGCCCGTGGCCGCGGCGGCGCTCAGCTCCTTGCCGTTCAGCGTGATCGTCATCGCAGGAGCCGCCTGCGCCGCCTGCGCCGCGTCCAGGACGAGGCGCGTCAGCCTGGCCTCCAGCTCGGACGCGCGCTTGGCCGCGAACTGGGCGCGATCCTGCTGCCCGGCGCTCGCCGCGAGCGAGGACGCCTCCGTGAACTCGGCCCATGCGCTGGCCGTCTTGCCCTCTTTCTCGTGGCAGACCGCCAGGTTCAGCAGCGTCCCGACCGTGGGATCCACGCGCTGGCTCTCAGCGAGCTTCGGGCAGGCCTCCTGGAGCTTGCCCTCGTCCATGAGCTTCTTGCCGTCCTGGAACAGCCCCTCGGCGAGCGCCTTGTCCGCCGCGGTCGGCTGCGCCAGGAGCGGTGAGGTCAGGCTGGTCCCACAGAGCAGCGCGAGCCATGCGCCCGCGTGTCGCGCTCGTAACGATCTCAATGGCGGCTCCTCAGCATCTCGTCCTCGCTGATCGACCTCGGCGGTCTCGGCGGGTGGCCCGGCTTGAGTGGCGCTCCGGAGGCGGTCGCCTTCGGGCGCGCGTCGGCCGCAGCGCTGCCCGTGGGAGCCGCGCTCGGCGCAGGGACCGGCGGCGCCGCCGGGCTCGACGCCTCGGCCGTGGCGCTGGCGGTCGCGGCCGGAGCGCCCGGCGCTGCAGCGGGGGACTGGGGCCCGAGCGCGTCGACCGCGGCGCGCTCGGGCTTCTGTGACACGGCGGCGCTCGGCGCCTGCGGCGCCACGCGCACGCTCGCGACCAGCCACACGCCCGCCCCGGCCGCGCTGGTCAGCAACGCGGCCACGCCGGCGGCGACGAGCAGCCTGCGCCGCGAGCGGCGCCGGTTGCTCGTGTGCGACCAGGACGCGCCGGACAGCCTGTCGCTGTCCTCGGCCGCCCTCGAGTTGAGCAAGGTCTGTCCGGCCGGCGACGCCGCGCCGATCGCGCTCTGGATGCGCGAGGTCGAGAGCTTCGCGAAGCTCGACCCGAGCGGCTCGAGGGCCTGCGCGAGCTTGCCGACGTTGGCGTACCGCTCGCTCACGTCGCGCTCCAGGCAGCGCGAGACGATCCGCTCCAGCGTGGCCGGCGCGTCGCTGCGCTTGTCGCGGAGCCGCGGCACCGGCTGGTGCAGGATGTTCGCCATCACCGCGGCGACCGTCTCGCCCTGGAACGGCGGCTCGCCCGTCACCAGCGTGTAGAGCAGCACACCGAACGACCAGACGTCGGCGCGCCCGTCGACGGTCCTCGGCGCCATCATCTGCTCGGGCGACATGTACCCGGGCGAGCCCATGACCTGCTTCGTCGACGTGAGCCCCGGCTCCGCGGGCGAGTCGAGGCCTTGCCCCTTCGAGATGCCGAAATCGAGGACCTTGATGTGCCGTGTGCCGTCCGCGTGCTCGGCGAGGAACAGATTCGAAGGCTTGATGTCCCGGTGGACGACGCCGGCCGCGTGCGCCTCGGCCACGGCCTCGAGCGCCTGCAGTACGTAATCGACAGCGTCCTGGATGGACAGCGGACCATGGGTATCGATGACCTGCTGGAGATCGAGCCCGGTCAAGAACTCCATCACCATGAAGGGCACGCCGGTCTCGGTGGTGCCGACGTCGAACACGCGCGCGACGTGCTCGCCCGACAGGCGCGCCGCCGTCCGCGCCTCCCGCAGGAAGCGCGTGACGGCCTCCTGGTTCGCGAGGGCGTCCTGGCGCAGGATCTTGATGGCGACCTTCTGGTCGAGATCCTCGTTGCGCGCCGCGAGCACGACGCCCATTCCGCCGATGGCCACGACCCGCTCGACGCGGTACTTGGCTGCGATGAGCTCTCCCGGCTGGGCCAGCGGTGCGAGGAGCTGCGCGGTGCGGTCGGGGGTCACGGCTGGCGTTCAAGCCTACATGAACGGACTCGGTTTTCCGAGCGCCGCGCGAGGCCCAGCGCCCTTTGTCGCGGGCCGGCTGGTTTTGGAGCGCCGCGCGCCGCCCGCTCGGGCCATGGGCGCGCTCCGGACGTCATCGCACGCCACGGCGCCGCCATTCTCCTGCGGTTCGCCTGTCAACCACGCGGCCCATCAACCACGCGGCCATCAACCACGCGGCCCATCAACCACGCGGCCCATCAACCACGCGGCCCATCAACCACGCGGAAAGAGACCGTGCCTGCCCGCCGCGCGGAGCTCGTCGAGCCCGGCTTCCATGCGCGCGACGATCCGCGCGAATGCGCGCTCGACCTCGTCCGGGTCGCTCGCGGCCTCTCTCGGGAGCCCGAGGTGCAGCGGGCGGAGCACCCTCGTGTGGATCTTCACCGGCAGGGGCACATGGGGGATCGGGATGCCGACGATGAGCCCCCACGGCAAGGCGAGGCCGAGCGGCGCGACGTTCGAGCGCGCGAGCTCGGGGAGGCGGAGCCACCTGGCCAGCCTGCTCCCATCCGTGGCGATGTAGAGGGACTGGTGCGCGCCCACGCTCACGATCGGCACGATCGGCACGCCCTCGCGGATGGCGAGCCGGACGAAGCCGCGGCGCCGGCCGAAGCGGATCGTGTACTGCGCCGAGGTGGGCTTGCACGCGTCGAGATCGCCGCCGGGGAAGACCAGGACCGCCGCGCCGCGGGCGAGCGCTCGCCGCCCGTTCTCCGGGCTCGCGGCGATGGCGCCGCAGGCGTTGAGCCAGGCGCCGGCCTTCGGGACGTTGAACGGGAGATCGTGCATCAGCCCGTAGGACAGCCGCGAGGGCCCATAAAGGCGCCAGAACGCGGTCATGTGGCAGTACATATCGGGCATTCCCGTCATCGCGTTGTGGTTGCTCACGGCGAGGAAGGGGCCGTCTGGCAGCTGCTCTTCGAGCTCTGTCTCGCAGCGGAAGTAGTCGTCGTAGAGGAAGCCGAGCAGCGGGAGCACCCGGGCGATGAACGCCGGGTCGCGCGCGTCGAGATCGTCCGGGCGGGCGCGCCCGCGGCCCTTGAGCGCGAACGCCGCGATCGCGTCCTTCACGAGGTCGAGGCTGGGGCGAGGCTCTCTCGGTAAGGTCAGCACCGTTCACGGTGCCCTAGCGTGCGGCCGAACCGAGGGGAAGCGGTTCGTTCAGGACGCCTGCCGCGAGGCCTCGGCGCGGGATCGCGTCCGTCACCCGCGACGCGCCGCCTGCGGTCGCGCCGAACGCCCGCTGCGCGCCGCGCGCGTGTGGGCCGGATCGTCGCCGCCGGCTCGTTCACTCGACGTCACGGCAGCACCGGAAGCCGGTCTCGTAGTAGCGGAACCCGTCCCCGTGCGCCGGGTTCGTGGAGCCGCACCGCGGCTTCGCGCCGCCGAAGCAGCCGGACCAGTAACAGCCCTTGAGGACGTGAGGATACTCGTTGACGTGGTATCGGGTGCGCACCACCCACTCCTCGACGTTCCCCGTCATGTCGTGGACGCCGAACGCGCTCGCGCACCCGGGTCGCGAGCCGCTCGGCTCGCCCTGGTACAGCGCCTGGACCTCGGTCAGCGCCTCGTCGGAAGGCCAGGAGCCGAGCGCGCCCTCGTCGGGCGCTCTCCACGTCTTGTTGTCGTTGCAGCGCTCCGCTTCGTGGGTGTTCCCGTACGGATAGACGAACGCCTCGGGGCCCTGGCACGCCGTGTCCCACTCGTCCTCGGTGCAGAGGCGCTTTCCGCGCGCCTCGCACCAGGCGCGCGCCGAGACGGCGCTCTCCATGACGAGCGGCAGGGCGCCTTCCACGTTCGGCGCCTCGAAGCGATCGATGCAGTATCCCTGGACCTCCGCCATGTCGGGCGGGCAGGGCGCCGGGGGCGCCGTGTCGAGGGGGAAGTCCTGCTCGTCGGTTCCGCCGCTGCCTCCCCCGACGCCGCCTTCTCCGGGGCCCCCGCCGTCTCCCGCGCCGCTGCCTCCGCCCGATGTCGCGGAAGCCGACGAGGAGGACGAGGCCGACGCCGCCGCGCCCCCGCCGCCCGGGGCGTCGTCCATGCCGGCGCCGAGACCGCCGTCGCAGGCAGCGCTGAAGATCGCCACGAGCCCCAGCAGCGAGGTGAGCCGAGCGGCGAGGGGGAGAGCTCCAGAGCGCATTGCGGGCTCCTCATCGAACAACGTGTCAGGGCGGCCGTCGCGCGTCGAGCGTGCGCCGCGCTTCCCGTGCTCCGCGCCGTGGTTCATCGCGTCAGATCGTCCTCGACATCGACATTCGTCCTCCGTCTTCCTCCCTCATCGATCCTCGTTGCGCTCGGACGGAGTCCGCCCGCAGGGGGCGGCAACGCGCGACAGCGGTGCTCGGACGCGACAGCGCCGGGAAAAAGCAGTTCAACCGTCGAGCAGCGACCGGGGTACCTTGAACGCCAGGAAGAGAAAATTCCATGGCTTGTTCACTTCGTCGGTGCCGAACCGATCTCTCCTCCCGGAATTCGGGTTCTCGGTTCCGGGTCGCGGCACCCGGCGCGGCCGAGCGATCCGCTAGAAGCGGAGCTTACATCGGAGGATCGCGCTCGGCGTGACACGCGCGGCGGTCAGCCGGCTCGCGCGCGCGTCGACCCGGACCTGGACCGCCACCGAGCCCGCGAGCGTGCGGCTCACCAGGTCGCGCGCGAGCAGCCCCACGGCGCCGGTCAGGTGCGACATCGCGGCAGAGCCAGCCAGGAGCGAGCATGGGATGGATCCAGATAGATCCATCGCGATCGCGGCGTCCGCGCCGTTGCGCTCGACGGTGCCCGTTCCTTTGAGGTTCAGGGCGCCGGCGGCGACCTCCACGCCGCTCAGCGCGACGCGCTGGCGGTCCGCAGAGAGGCGCGCGTCCGCCTTGACGGTCGTGGTGTTGCCGAAGAGGAGCCCGTCGAGCTCCTTGGGGTGGGGCAGGGTGAAGCCCTTCACCGTGAGCGCGATCGGCCCTTCGAGCGGCGCCTTGGACAGGGCGGTCCGGTCCGCCCCATTCGCGAGCCGCAGCTCGAGCGTTCCGGCGACGACCATCGTCGAGGCGCCGACGTCGACGCCGAGGAGCGCGCCCACGGCGGAGAGCGGCGTCGGCGCGAGCTCGATCGAGGCGCTCGGCGAGGGGCGCGGCCGGAGCTCGGCCCTGAGCGGCGCGGAGGCGAGGTCCTCGCCGCCGAGGCCCAGGGTGATCGACGCTGCGCCGATGGACCAGGCGATGTCGGTGCGCGCGATCTCCTTGCCGGCGACGAGCACGCGAGCCTGCTTCAGGACGCCGAGCTCCGGCCGCGGCGCGCCGGGCGGCGCGGCGGCGCCCTCGGCCGGGGCGGCCGCGCGCCGCTCGAGGGCGCCGTCGGCCAGCGCGAGCACCTCCGGTCCGCCTTCGTGATCCCGGAGACCCAGGCGGACGCGGCCCGTGGTGAGCGGCAGCGCCGCCGCGCGCGGGCCGTACTGCGCGACCCACGCCGGCAGATCCTCCAGGGCGTCGGTCCCCACGAGGGTGAGCTCGACGCCTTCCGTCGCGATCCGCGCGGGCGAGAGCCCGCGCAGCTCGATGGTGGCGCGCGCGACCGTGCCCGACATCCCGCGCACCCCGAGGAGGGAGAAGCGGCCGTCGCGCAGGCGGATCGAGCCGAGATCGACGTCGATCTTCCCGGGATCGAGCGCGACGCCGCGCGCGCGGGCCTCGGCGATGATGCGCCGGCGGAGCGCGGGAGGACCGAGCACGACGAGCGCGGCGACGGCGGCCGCGACGACGGCGACGACCACGAGCGCCGCGATCAGGGCGCGGCGGCGCCGCTTGCCGCGCGCGCCTCGCGGCGCGGCGCCGCCCTCGCCGGGGGCGCGCGGCGCACCGTTCTCGCTTGGGGCGAGCGGCGCGGCGCCGCTCTCGCCGGGGGCGCGCGGCGCCGCGAGCGGCACCTCCGCGTCGGTGTCGGGGGAAGAGGCGGAAGCGGGGCGAGGGGAGGGCGCCACGAAGTGGGATCCCTGTAGCGTCGTTCGGGCGCCGTCGCGAGCGCTTCGCGCGGCTCAGCGCGCTTGCAGCCGGGCCCTCGCCTGCGCTACGGGTCACGGAGCCGCCTGTAGTCCGGTCCCCGGAGCCCGGTATGAAGATCACCATCATCGCGAGCGGGAGCGGAGGCAACGCCACGCTGTTCGCTTCCCGCGGCACGCGGGTCCTCGTGGACGCGGGCGTCGGGCCGCGGGTGCTCGAGCAGTGCCTCTCGGCGGCGAACGCGGGCGGCGCGGACGGCAGGCTGCTGCCCGACGCGATCGTCATCACACACGCGCACGCCGACCACGTCGGCGTGGCCGCCAGGTACAACAAGAAGCACAAGATCCCGATCTACGCCTCGGAGGCGACCGCGCGCGCGGCGGAGCTCGGCGATCGAGAGCGCGTCCGGGCCTTCTCGTCGCGCGAGCCGTTCGCGGTTGGCGCGCTCACCTTCTCGCCGACGCCGCTGCCGCACGACGCGGCGCAGGTCGCGCTCGTCGTCGACGACGGCGCGCGGCGGGCCGCGCTCGTGACGGATCTCGGCGAGGTCCCTCCGGGGCTCCTGGAGCACGTCGCCGGCTGCGACGTGGTGATGCTCGAGTCGAACTACGACGCGGGGTTGCTCGAGGCCGGCCCGTACCCGCAGCACCTCAAGCGCAGGATCCGCTCGGCGCGGGGCCACCTGGCGAACGCGCAGGCGTGCGAGCTGCTCGCGGCGCTGCCCGGCGGCACGCACACGGTCGCGCTGATGCACCTCTCCGAGGTCAACAACCGCCCGGAGCTCGCGCTCGACGCCGCCCGTGACGCGCTCGACGGCCGGCGCACGCGCCTCGTCGCCGCGCCGCCTCGGGGGCCGCTCGTCCTCGACGCGGCGGCGCCGCCGGCCCCTCCGCCCGGTGCGGCGCGCTCGTCGCTCGGCCCGCCGGCTCCCCCGCGCCAGCTCGGTCTGTTCACGGGGATATGAAACGACGCTCCGGCCGAGGAGCCGCGGCTCGGGCGCGCGTCAGATCCCCTCGAGCCGCACCTTCTGGCCCGCGACGACGCCGTGGCGCCGCGCCCAGCCGGCGTTCAGCTCGAGGACGTACGTCGACGGACATCCGACGTCGAAGGTCGAGTCGGTGAGCGTCGGGGTGTTCTCCTCGATACCGACGATCGTACCGTCGCTGTCGATGAACAGCATGTCGAGCGGGATGCACGTGTTGTGCATCCAGAACGAGTGATTGTTCCGCTGCTGGAAGACGAAGATCATCCCGCGGTTCTCCGCCATGCTCGTCCTGTACATGAGGCCGCGGGCGCGCTCTTGCTCTCTCCTGGCGATCTCGACGGTGACATCGGGGGCCTTGGCCTCGAGGAAGGTCACCTTGCCGGTCGCGAGCTGGAACGGGCCGGTCGGGTCCTCGGGGCACGCCGGATCCGGGCCGGTGAGCCTTGGAGACGGCCGCTCCGGCGTCGACGGCGTCGGCCGGATGCAGCGGCCGGCGTCCCGCTCCACGGTCGAGGCGGGCGGCGTCCCGGTCGAGGCGGGCGGCGCAACGTCGCCCACGTTGCTGCTGGGCGTGAGCGGGAGCGGCTCGTCGACGCGGCGCTCGCACGCGCCCAGGGCGATCCCGAGCAACAGCGCGCCCAGGGCGGGAACGAGCGAGGCGAGCGCGGCGGGGATGGCCAGCGAGGCGGACGTGGTGGACGTGATGGACGTGACGGACGTGAACGGACGGGTCGCGAGGGCGCAGCGCGAGCTCATGCCGCTTCCTACCACGGCGACGCTCGTCCTTGACCGCTGGACCGCGACGCGGGAAATCGTCGCACGATGAACGCTCGAACCCTCGCCATTCAGTCCATCGCCGCCCTCGCCACGCTCTCGGCCCTCGCGGGATGTTCGAAGACCCCCGAGCCCACGGCCGAAGAAGCGCCGAAGCCGAAGACCACGCCTGCGTCGACGGGGCTGGCCGCCGGAGGCAAGGCGGAGACGGGAGAGAAGGAGCGCCCTCAGCCGCAGAGGCGCAAGGTCACCGCGAAGCCGGTCGCCGAGGTCAAGCCCAGCGAGGACGACCCGGTCAAGGGCAAGTGGACGCTCGACGACGCCACCAAGGGGCTCCCGCCGGGCAAGACGTTGACCGCGTCGATCGAGACCGATCTCGGCACGCTGTCCTGCAAGCTCCTGGACGACAAGGCCCCGATCACCGTCGCCAATTTCGTCGGCCTGGCGCGAGGGATCAGGCCCTGGAAGACGCCGGAGGGGACGTGGGAGAAGAAGCCCGCTTACGACGGCACCATCTTCCACCGCATCATCAAGGGATTCATGATCCAGGGCGGCGACGCGAAGAAGAACGGCACCGGCGAGGCAGGTTACGTCATCCCCGACGAGGTCTGGGAGGACGGCAGCCACGATCGCGCAGGGCTCCTGTGCATGGCGAACCGCGGCAAGAACACGAACTCCGCGCAGTTCTTCATCACCGACGCGGCGGCGTTCCACCTCGACAACGGCTACACCATCTTCGGTGAGTGCGGGCCCGAGGAGCTCGTCCACAAGCTGGCCGGCGTCGAGGTCAAGGGCGAACGCCCGGTCACCCCGCCGGTCATCAAGAAGGTGACGATCACCCGGCAGTGATCGGTTCGAGGCGCCCCGCGCCGAGCCCGGGCTCCCGCCGCCCCGCGGCGAGGAGCCGAGCTCGGAGCGGGCGCGCTCACGGGCAGTCGTTCTCTTCGCCGGGCGTCGGCGTGGACGCGACGGTGAAGCTGATGTCGAGCCACTCGCTCGTCTCGTCGTGCCCGCTGATGCCGTTGCCTTCGGTCAAGAGCTCGCCGGACTCGATATCGCTACAGCGGACCATGCTCGCCCCGCTGCCGGCGGCCGCGGCCGGCCGCTGGCTGCCGCGCGCGGTGTCATCGGCATAACCGGTCTTGCCTGTCTTGTACACCATCGCCGAGTTCCCCAGCTCCTCGCCCCAGATGACGTAATCGACGTCCTTGAGCGGGCTGCGCTCCGTGCCGTCCCACTCGAAGAGGATCACCATCTCTCCGCCGTCGGTGAGCAGCGCGCCGGACTGCGCCCCGAGGGCGCCGTTCGTGGGCGCGATCATGGGCGGCACGTCCCCCCCCTCGCAGGGGATGGGCATCTCGTCCAAGGCGAAGTCGGCGCACCGCTGGTACTCGAGCTCGAAGCCCTCGTCGCTCGCCAGCACGAGGCGCGCGCCCGCCGCGATCATGGTCCCGGGGGGGAACTGGACGAGGAAGTCCGTCCCTGCGCTGCCGGTCGGCGCGAAGGCGGTCCCCGCGGTGATGGCATAATAAACGCTGTTGTCCGAAAGGTAGTAGTTGGTGAGGTCGATCTCGACCTCGGTCGGGTTCCAGATCTCGATGAACTCGCCCGCTCCAGGTCTGACGGCGACCTCCGAGATCAGCAGGTGGCCGGCGGGCTCACCGGGGACCACGCCGCCGCCGCCGCCGCCGTCTCCACCGCCCGCGCCGCCCGCGCCGCCCGCGCCGCCTTCACCGCCGCCGCCGGCCTCACCGCCGCCGCCGCCTTCGCCGGAGCTGCTCGAGGTGGTGCTGGAGGAGCTCGCTCCACCTCCTCCCGCCTCGTCATCGCCGCCGCACGCCATGAGAGGGGCGAGCGCCAGAGGGGGAGCTGCGAGGAGTGCGATGGTGAGCAGGTTGCGCGTGTGCATTGTTGAGAGATACATCAGAGTGCCGGCCAACAGGCAAGTGGGATTGCAGCCTGGGGGAAACGATCCACCGCTCGTCGTGGCGTCAGGACACTGCCATCGCTGCCAAATGCATGGCGGGCGCGCGAGGAATCGATAGCATGGCGACATGCGACGGTGCTCCTCGCTCCTCCTGACACTCCTCTGCGTTCCGCTCCCTGGGCTCGCTCTCGCTGTCGGTTGCGGCCAGACAGTCATCGTGGACGATCCGTCCGCGGACGGCGGGGGCGGCGGCGAGGCCGGCGCTCCGCCCGTCCCGACCGGCGGGGGAGGCGGCTCGGACCCGGGGAGGGATCCGCTCGAAGAGTACGAAGACCCCGGCTGTCCCGATACCGGGCCGCCGGTCACCGATTTCGCGTGCGATCCGTACGATCAGTCGAGCGGCTCTTGCGCCCCGGGGGAGGGGTGCTTCATCTACGTGCTGTATCCGGACGAGCCGTGCGGGCAGGAGATCTACGGCGCGTACTGCGCGCCGGCCGGTCCAGGCCGACAGGGCGATCCGTGCAGCGGCGGCAGCCAGTGCGGCGCCGGGTTCGCCTGCGTGGTGACCGGCTCGGGCACCCAGTGCGTCGAGCTCTGCGCGCTCAGCGGCGACGACAACTGCGATCCGGGGTTCGTGTGCGAGCCGATCGACGTCGCGGGGATGGGCGGATGTCTGTGACGACGTACGCCCTGGGTCGGCGCGCGCGCCGGAAGGCGGCGCTGGCGGCGGCCCTGTTCGGGACGGTTCTTGGCGGCGGGTCGCTCTCAGGAGGGTGCGGGGCGCGGACAGGGCTGAACATCCCGCCGCCCGCGCCGGAGTGCGAGGTGGACGCCGACTGTCCCGGCATCGAGGATCTCTGCAAGCCTGTGTTCTGCCAGCTCTTCGAGGCGGGGCAGCCCGACGGCGGCGCGGCGCCCTCGTCCGAGGGCGCGGCCCCGCGGCGCGGCGGGGAGTGCGTCGCGCTCGAGCCGGTGGATTGTGACGACAGCGATCCCTGCACCAAGGACACGTGCGAGAGCGCGACCGGAGCGTGCGTCTACGGGCCGTCGACGCTCGACATCGACGGCGACGGCTTCCGCGCGGCGCTGCCCGGCACGATCCCTGGCGAGCCGCTCGCGTGCGGCGACGACTGCGACGACGCGAGCGCCGCGGCCTTCCCCGGGGGGATCGAGATCTGCGACGGCGTCGACAACGACTGCGACGGCACGGTCGACAACGGGGCGCGCTTCGTGCCGCTCGACACCGACGCGATCCGCATCTCGGGCGACATCGCGCCGGCTGGCTCTGGCGGGCTCGCCTGGAGCGGGACGTCGTACGCGTCGCTCTACACCGGGACCACGCAGGGCTTCAACGTGTACCGCTCGATGATCAGCGTCGACGGGCAGCCGCTCGCGCCGGGCGAGGAGATCATCACGCCGAAGAACGGCGACGCCTCCGGCGGGCCGATCGTGTGGGTCGGCGATCGGTACGGCGCCGCCTGGCAGGACCGGCGCGACGGCGACTACGAGGTGTACTTCTCCCTGCTCGACGAGAAAGGCCAGAAGGTGGAGGGCGGCGATCGGCGGCTCTCGAGGGCGCCCGGCTTCTCCGTCAACGTGACGCTCACCTGGAACGACGCGGAGTTCATCCCCGTCTGGCAGGACGAGCGCAACGGCCTCTTCGATCTGTTCGCGCAGCGCATCGACATCGACGGCAACCTGATCGGCGACAACGTCCAGCTCACGGAGGCGTCGAACGGCCTCGGCAACGAGGCGCCCTCCGCGGCGGCCGGCCAGGGCGGCATCGGGGTCGCGTGGTCCACGGGCGACGCGACCACGCACTTCATCCAGTTCCGGACGTTCACCGCCGAGCTCGATCCGCGCTCGGATGTCGTCACGCTGACGACCGGCGAGACCGACGCGGTCTATCCGACGGTGGTCTGGAACCGCGATCGCTACGTCATCGCGTGGTTCGACAAGTCGGCGAGCCCCAAGGCCATCTACGCGTCGGCGGTCTCGGAGGACGGCGAGATCCTCACGCCGCCCACGCCCATCTCGAACCCCGGGCCCTTCCGCTCCAGGTACCCGTTCCTGCGCCCGCTCGGCGACCGCCTGCTCGCGATCTACTCGGACGACCGCGATCAGAACGACGGCTACGAGCTCTACGCGGTCACGGTCAACGCGGATCTCGCGCCGATCAGCGCGGAGCAGCGGCTCACGTTCGCGCCTCGCGACAGCATCAGCCCGGTCGCGACGTTCGGGCCGGAGGGCGACGTGGGCATCCTCTTCCGCGACGATCGCGAGGGCGGCGAGCACCACGTCTTCTTCACGCGCCTCGGGTGCATCGCGGGCGACTGACGGCGGCCTCGCGGCCGAGCGCGGCGCGCCGGCCGGCGCCCCGCTGGTCCGCCTCCAGCGGGTGCAGCTTCGTGCGCTACGGGCTCAGCCGCTAGGCAGGCGAGTGAGGCGTACGAAAGTACGCCGCAGCGAGCCGAACGACGCGGATGAGCCCGTAGCGCACGAAGATGCGCCCGCTGGGCCGCGCTCAGTCCCGGGTCGGCTGACGGCGGAGCCGGAACGGGCCGGCGCGGTGGACCTTGCCCGGGAGCGGGCGGCCGATGACCTGCTCGGCGACGTTCCCCGCCTCGATCACCTTGTCGAGATCGACGCCGGTCCGGACGCCCATCCCGTGGAGCATGAACACGAGGTCCTCCGTCGCCATGTTGCCCGCCGCGCCTGGCGCGTAGGGGCAGCCGCCGACGCCCGCCACCGACGCGTCGAAGTCGCGCACCCCGAGCTCCAGGCCGACCAGGATGTTCGCGAGCGCCGTGCCGCGCGTGTCGTGAAGGTGCAGCGCGAACCGCTCGGGCGGCATCGCGTCGAGGAAGCGGCGGACGATGTCGTGCGTCTGCCGCGGGGTGCCGACGCCGATCGTGTCGCCGAGGGAGACCTGGTAGCAGCCGAGGTCGATGAGCCGCTCCGCGATGCGCACGACCCGGGCAGGGTCGACGTCGCCCTCGTACGGGCAGCCCCACACGGTCGAGACGTAGGCGCGCACGGCGAGGCCCGCCTCGCGCGCCGGAGGGACGATCTCCGAGAACACCGAGAGCGTGTCGTCGATCGACTTGTTGATGTTGGCGCGGTTGTGCGCCTCGCTCGCGCTCAGGAAGACGGCGATCTCGCGCAGGCCCACCGCCAGCGCGCGCTCGAGGCCGCGCGCGTTCGGGCACAGGGCGCTGAAGGTCACGCCCCGCTCCGCCGGGAGCGTCCGCGCGAGCTCCTCGGCGTCGGCGAGCTGCGGCACCCACTTCGGCGAGACGAAGCTCGTGATCTCGATCCTGCGGAGGCCAGCGCCGACGAGCGCCGCGATGAGCCGCCGCTTGCCCTCGATCGGGATCATCGCCGACTCGTTCTGGAGCCCGTCCCGCGGGCTCACCTCGTAGATCGAGACCTCGTCGGCGACGCGGGCGAACAGCGGCGCCGAGGCCGCGGCGCGATCCGCGCTCTCGTGATCGGCGGTCCCCTCGGTCATCGGAGGACCCTCGGCGCCGGAGCGGGGCAGCGTCAACCGCTCACCATCCGTAGCTGCCGGTTCGGCGCGGCCGGCGTGAAGGGGATCGGGTAGCTCCCGGAGAAGCACGCGTGGCAGTAGCTCTCCGCCGACGGCCGCGCGCCCGAGGCGTCCCCGGCGCGCGCCTCGAGGGACCGCACGCTCTCGACGAGGCCCTCCAGCGAGAGGTACCCGACGCTGTCGGCCGTCAGGTAGCTGGAGATCTCGTCCACCGAGTGGCTCGAGGCGATGAGCTCCGACCGCGTGGGCGTGTCGATCCCGTAGTAGCAGGGCCATCGCGTGGGCGGGCTCGAGATGCGGACGTGCACCTCGCGCGCGCCGGCGTCGCGGATCATCTTGACGATCTTCCGGCTCGTCGTCCCGCGGACGATCGAGTCGTCGATGACGACGACCCGCTTGCCCTCGATCACCGCCCGGTTCGGGTTGAGCTTGAGCCGGACGCCGAAGTGCCGGATCGACTGCTGCGGCTCGATGAACGTGCGGCCGACGTAGTGGCTGCGGATGAGCCCCATCTCGAAGGGGGCGCGCGCGCGGTCGGCGAAGCCGATCGCCGCCGGCACGCCCGAGTCGGGCACGGGGATCACGACGAGATCGTCGCCGGGCTCGACCGGCTGCTCGGCGGCGAGGCGCCGGCCGAACGCCTTGCGGACCTCGTAGACGCTCACGCCCTGGATGGTCGAGTCGGGCCGGGCGAAATAGACGTGCTCGAAGATGCAGAGCTTGCGCGGCTCCTGCGCGAAGGGGAACTCGGAGCGCACCCCGTCGGCGCTGATGATCAGCATCTCGCCCGGCGCGACGTCGCGCACCTTGCGCGCGCCGATGAGGTCGAACGCCGTCGACTCGCTCGCGACCACGTGGGTGACGCCGCTCCCGCTCGCCATCTCGCCCAGGCAGAGCGGCCGGATCGCGCGCGGATCGCGCACGGCGATGAGCTCGCGCTCGGTCAGGAAGAGCAGGGAGTACGCGCCCTCCACCTGCGTGAGCGCCTCCGCGATGCGGTCGCGCAGCTCTTCCTTCTTGCTCATCGCGATGAGGTGGACGATCGACTCGGTGTCGCTCGCGGTCTGGTAGATCGAGCCGCGCGCCTCGAGCCGATCGCGCAGGGCCTCATGGTTCGTGAGGTTGCCGTTGTGCGCGACCGCCAGCGAGCCGCGCGCGTAGTCGACCCCGAGCGGCTGCGCGTTCTTGAGGTGCGAGCCGCCCGCGGTGGAGTAGCGGACGTGGCCGATGGCGCGATCGCCGGGCAGCGTCGCGAGATCGGTCGGAGAGAAGCCGGACTGCACCCGCCCCATGGCGCGGTGACCGAAGAGGCGCTCCCCGTCGCTGCTGACGATACCCGCGGATTCCTGCCCTCGGTGCTGGAGCGCGTGCAACCCGAGGTAGGCCATGTTGGCCGCCTCGGGGTGGCCAAAGATTCCGAACACACCGCACATGCCGCCTATCTAGTACGAAAACGGTGCATGACCCACCGTCATGGCGATCTGTCGTCGAGGATGAGGCGGCCGAGCGCCGGCGCAGGATGGAAGTGGACGCTGGTGCGAGATCGGAGCGCAGGCAGGCCACGAGGCCGCTCCTGCTGAAATGTAAGGCAGCTAACTAGCGTCCGGCGGGCAGGGTGATGAGGCTTCGCCGGATTCCGTCGTGCCCCGCTGCTGGATCGGCGCCTCGCGCGTCGTCCAGGCGGCTCCCGTCATTTCGGGATGTTCCAGAGTTTCTCGATGATCTTGGTTTCCATGGCGTCGCCGTGACACGTGCCGCACTCCATGTCCTCCTTGTTCGCCCGAGAAAGCTTGTGTTCGTACTCCTCCTCCATGAACGCCTGCAGGGCCTTCTTGTCCTTGCGGTTCAGGACGTGCTCGTTCCCGGCGTGGCAGCTGTCGCAGAAGAGGGTTCCGCCGCTCTCGCTGCGGAGCGGCACCACGAAGTTGCGCCACATCTCGCGGGCGATCTTCATGTCCCGCGTCTCTTTCTTGAAGTCGCCCTCGACGTGGCAGCCCTCGCAGGTGTCGTAGCCGAGCGCCTTCTGGAGCAGCGGCATCACCTTCTTCTTCTGCCCCGCCGGGAGCTTCTCGAGCTCGGGGATCTTCTTGAGGTTGATCCCGATCTTCTTCAGATCCGCCTCGAACTTGGTCGCCTGGATCGGCGTCGACTTGGCGGGAGCCTCGTGCTCCTCCTCGTGCTCGTGCGCCTCCGCGGCCTTCTCCGGCTTCGCGCCCTCGGCGTCGGCGGTCGCCTTGCCCTCGTCCGGGCTCGACTCGCCGTCGAAGTCGTTCTTGTCGGCCGCCGTCTCGGGCGGCGGCGTGCTGGGGCCACAGGCCCCCGCGAAGGCGCCCATCCAGAGCGCGAGGGCGAGCGCTGCGTGCTTCATTCTGGCTGCCATAGTCCTCCAAGGAACGTTGAGTTCGAGCCGAACGCCGCCCCCCGTGCGGCAGGCCGCGCCGCGCAGGCGCGCTCCCACGGTCGCCGGGCGATCTGGCCGGCACTCTACTCGAATTTGCCTGAGACGGAGAGGAACGTGAGCTTGTTGTTCGTCTCGCGGAGCCGCTGGACGAGCATCCGGACGACGTTCCAGAGGACCTCGTACGCGAGCTCCTTGTGCAGGAAGAGCAGGTCCTCGAACGCGTCCTTCGACACGGTGAGCAACCGGCAGCGCTCGTGGACGCGCGCGTCGGCGGAGCGGGGGGCCTCGTCGAGCAGCGCCATCTCGCCGAACACGGCGCCAGGGCCGAGCACCGCGAGCGCCTCCTCGCCGATCCCGGCGATCTCTCGGCTGATCCGGACCTTGCCTTCGAGCAGGATGTAGAGCTTGTCGCCCGGATCCCCGTGCTGAAAGATCTTGGTGCCGAGGGCGTGCGTCTCTTCGCTCGCGACGCGCGAGATGAGCTCCAGCGCGGCCGGGGTGAGGCCCTTGAAGAGGGGGACCTTCGAGAGCTGCTCGATCCGTTCGGGGACGATCACAAGCCGCCGATGAGGATAACCGAGGCGAAGGGCGCGGAGCGAATTTAAAGGGAGCTCGCGGCGAGCAGCTAGCGCGTGAACGTCACCGTGATGGGCGGCGTCGTGGCGGCGATCGGAGCGCCCGAGCGATCTTTGCCGGGGTTGTAGCGGCGGCCGAGCGCGCACATCCGCGCGGAGCGACCGAAGCCGTGGCCAGGATCACTGACGACCTTGACCGAGAGCGGGCTGCCGTCGGGGCGCACCGTGACCATGAGGACGACCTTCGCCTGGTCGATCTGGTCGACGTCGGCCTCCGGAGGGAAAGGACAGTTCCAGTTGCTGCTGCCGATCAGCCCGGGCGGCGCGGAGCGGTCCGGCCCTGCGGGGGGCGGGGGCGGGACGGGGTCGCCCGTTCCCTTGCCGCCGACGACGCCTCCGACCTTCGCGTTCGGGTTGAACGTGGGGGTCTTCGCCGTGCCCGCGCCGGCCACCTGGCCGTAGCCGACGCCCTGCCCCTCGCCGCTCGCGATCCCCTGATCGGTCATGTCGAGGACCTCGTCCGGATCCGGCTCTTTCGTCAGGACCTTCGATGCCTCGGCGGCGGCCGGGGGGGGATCGTACGGGTCGTCCTTGGGCGGCGGGGTGTTCGCCTGGGGAGGCGGCGCGACCTTGGGGACGGGCTCGGGCTCGGGCGCGGGCGGCGGCGGCTCGGGCTCCGGCGGCTTGGGCGCCTCGACCTTCGGCGGCGGGATGTCGACCTCGTAGATCGCCCAGAGGTAGTCGTGGATGCCGGTGCGCATCTCCTCGACCACGTGCCGCATGTCGCGCAGCGACCCCGAGACGATGGCCCGGGCCGAGGCCGCGCCGTGGCTCGTGACCGCCAGCGTGACCCCGAGGAAGGCGCCCACGCGCGACGCGCGGTCGCCGAGGGCGAGCACCGCGGCGAGCGGATCCGCGCTGCGCCGGCGATCGCCGGCGCGGGCAGGCGCCGGCGAGGCGAGGGGGGCCGAGGGATCGAGGGCGCCCCCGGGCTCAGCGCCGCTGCGCTTGCCCCGGCGGCGCCCGTCGTGGACCGCCCCCGCGGCGCGATCGCTCGTGGCCTGGCTCATAAGGTCTCGCTCGGCGCGCTCACGGCGCGGGGCTCGGGGTTGCGGGCGCGGGGGCTGCCGGGGGAGGCGCGGCGGGGGAACCCGGCGCCGTGCCCGGGGCCGCGCCGGCCTCGGGCGCGATCGGCGTCACGCCGAACGCGATCTTGGAGACGCCGGCCTGCTTCAGCAGATCGAGCGCGCGGATCACGCGGCCGTGCGGGACCGTCGTGTCGGCGCGGATCACGGCGCGGAGCTCCGGGTTCTTCGCCTGGGCCTCGCGCGCGATCGGCAGGATGGCGTCCTCGCTCGCGAGCTTCTTGCCGTCGGCGAGCGTGTCGCCGTTCGCGTGCAGCTCGAGCCCGAAGATGAGCTGCACCTCCTGCCCCTGCGCCGCCTTCGGCAGGTCGAGGGGGAGCGACTGCGAGACGATGATCTTCGCCGTCACCATGAAGATGATGAGGAGGACGAGGGTGATGTCGACGAGCGGCGTGACGTTGATGCCGCTGATCATCTCGTCATCGTCGTTGCGGCTCGTGGCGGCCATCAGCGCTCCTCCTCGCCCGCGCCGCCCTTCTTGTGCTCGTCCTGCCGCGACGCCCTCGCGGCCTTGCCGCGCGGCTGCTCGACGGCGGCGGCGGGCGCGGCCCCGGCGAACGCCGGATCGATCTTGAGGTGCGCGAGCAGGACGCGCGTCAGCGCCTCGGTGTTGGCGAGCGTCGACTTGATCATGCGCTGGAAGAAGTTGTTCGCGGCGACCGCAGGGATGGCGACCGCGAGGCCGACCGCGGTCGCGACGAGCGCCTCGGCGATGCTCGACATGACCGCCTGCGGCGCCATGGCCTGCGACGTCGCCTGCGCCACCGGCGTCTTCGCCGCCTGGCCGAGCGCGTCGAAGGCGCCGACGACGCCGATGACGGTGCCGAACAGCCCGATGAACGGCGCGTTGTTGCCGAGCGTGCCCAGGTAGGCGAGGCGCCGCTCGAGCTTCATGCGCTGGAGCGCCGCGGCGCCGGCCATGGCCTCCTCGGCCGCCTCGGGCCCCTGGTGCGCCACCGCGAGGCCGGCCGCGACGACCGCCGCCTCGGCCGAGGGCGAGGCGTCCATCCGCCGTCGCGCCGCCTCGATCGAGTCGTCGAGGGACGTCTTGAGGTCCCGCGCGAGGACGGTGAGATCGTCGCGGAGCGACCAGAAGAACCAGGCGCGCTCCAGGATGATGGCGACCGAGACGACGCTGAGGGCGATCATCAACCACATGACCCAGGCGGCCCCGAATCCGACCATGATGCGCTGCAGCCACTCGACGAGGTTCATCTTGTTCCTTGGTGCCTTTCCGATGGGGGGTGGGGGGGAGCCGCGCTTCGAAGATCATCTACGGGTCGACGGCGGGCTGCCCTTCCTCGACTTCGTCCTCCTCCGGAGGAGGGGCGCTGCCCGCCCCCGGCCTGCCGATGGAGGGCCGGGGGGCGGAGGCGTCGACGAGCCGGAAGACTCGCCCAAGGACGGTCGTCGCGTAGCCGCCCTTCGGTAGCACAAACGAGGCGACGATTCCGTGCCGTACATCCGGATCGTCCGCTGCTCCTGGCGTCGTGGCGCTCACCGCCGCCTCCCCGGCGGCCGCGTCCAAGGTGGATACCTCGAGGCCGTCCACCTCCAGGCGCAGCGGGCGCCGCGTGCCTTCTCCGGCGTGGGCGAACGCGTCGAGCCTGCGAGGGTCGCCGATCGCCGCGGTGAGCACCTCGCGCTCCAGCGCGCCCGGGGCGCCCTCGGGCCAGCGCATCTTCCGGCCGAACATCGGGCCCGTCGCCGAGATCGCGAGCGCGGCGGCGCGCGCCTCGGCGTCCGCGAGCTCCGGGCCCTCGAGCGGCACGAGGAACAGCCCGCCGCTGTCGCGCTTCTTGGCGAGATCGCCGGGGAGCACCGTGCTCCAGGTGCCGTCCGCCTCGCGGCGCGCGAGCACCTCGTTGAACCAGACCGACTGGAGCGCCGAGAAGAGCAGCCGCTGCTCGCGCTTGTCCCGGGGCCCGCGCTCCCGGCCCGCGATCCACGCGAGCGCGCGCTCGGGGTTGTCGCCGTTCCTCCCGAACCGCTGGGGCCCGAACGCGTTCGGCACGCCGGCGCGGCCGATCTCGGCGAGTCGGCGCTCGGCGAGCGGGAGCGCCGCGGGAGCGATGCCCCGGAGCGCGATCCGGAACCGGTTGCCGAGGAGGTGCCCCGGCTTGAGCTTGTTGTCGTGCCGGGCGACCGCGAGGACCTCGATCCCGGGCAGCTCGGCCTTCTCGAGCAGGGGCGCCGGATCCTGCGCGAGGGGGAGCTGGAACGATGCGGTCTGCGTGGTGATCGCGTGCCGGTCCTTCATGCCGGCGAAGCCGGCGCTGCCCGGGTCGGCCCCGAGCGCGAGCGCGATGGCCCGGACCGCGTCGAGCGTGGTGCGCCCCGTCTTGCGGAAGGTCACGAACACGTGCTCGCCGCGGCCGCTCGGCGCGTAAGCGGGGAGCTCCTCGACGATGAAGTCGGCGGGGGAGCTCCGGAGCAGGGCCGTGGGAAGATCGCCGGGCGAGCCCGCGGGCGCGGGGAGGTCGCCGCGCGAGCCCGCGGCCGTGGCGCCGGCGGCGGGCGGGTCGGTGGCTGTCATGGGAGCGCCAGCGTGACCGAAATCGCCCGCTCGTCCAGCGCCCGCAGCGCGCGCGCCCGGGCCCGCCTCCGCCAGCTGCGGCGATTTGCCCGCCGCGCCGGGGATCGGCTATGGCCAGGAGCTCGCCCCGGGCCTGGGCCTCTCCGCGATGCGACCCCCTTTCCCGTCTCACCCCCCCGCGCGCCGGCCCGCCCTGTCGTTCGCGCGCTCGCCGGCCTTCGTCGCGGGCGTCGCGGCGCTCGGCCTCGCGGTCCTCGGGCTACCGAGCCCCCGGACGGCCGCCGCCGCGCGCGCCGCGTGCCCCGCGGGGATGGCCTCGGTGCGCGGGACGTTCTGCATCGACCGCTTCGAGGCGAGCACCGTCGAGCTGCTCTCCGGCGGCGGAAAGCGCCGGCACTCGCCGTTCGAGCCGGTCGGCAAGCTGAAGGTGAAGGCGGTGAGCCGGCGCGGCGTGAAGCCGCAGGCGTACATCAGCCGGGATCAGGCCGAGGCGGCCTGCCAGAACGCCGGCAAGCGGCTCTGCACGGACGACGAGTGGGTCACCGCGTGCAAGGGCAAGCGCGCCACGGTGTTCCCTTACGGACGCGAGCGGGAGCGCGGCGCCTGCAACGACAGCGGCGTCTCGTCGTTCAACCGCTACTTCGGCCAGGGGGGCGAGGCCCCGCAGTCGGCGTTCACGTGGGCCAACATGAACGACGCCCGCCTGAACCAGCTCCCGGGCACGCTGGCGTCCTCGGGCGCGTTCCGCCGCTGCAAGAGCAGCTTCGGCGTCCACGACATGGTGGGCAACCTGCACGAGTGGACGAGCGCGCCGCGCGGGACCTTCCGCGGCGGCTACTACCTCGACAGCGCCAAGCACGGCGACGGCTGCGAGTACAAGACCACCGCGCACGCGCGCGGATACCACGACTACTCGACCGGCTTCCGCTGCTGCAAGTGACGCGGCGCAGGCCGCGCGCTGCGCCCCCAGGCTACTTGGGGATGGGGGGGCGTCCGCCGCCGGCGCTGCCGGACATGGGCCCTTGCGTCGTGCACTCCTCGTCGCCGGTGTCGACCGTGGTGACGTCGTAGCAGCAGAGCTCGCCGTCGAAATCCGCCTCGCTGTCGATGGAGTCGATGGAGCTCACGCAGCCTGGGTTCTCGAAGAACACGCGCGCCTCGTCGCTCGACGGGCACGCCCCTTCGAGCTCGGTCCAGTGAAAGCAGGCCCGCTTGCCGCAGCCGGCGGAGCCGGCGACGAGGAGGGCGGGGGCGACGAGCGCGACGAACAGCGGGCGGGGGCGGGCGATGCTCATGGCGATCTCCTCATGCGGCGCCCGCGCACCGGCGCGGAGGCCTCGGCGATCAGAGCTCGTGCGGCATCAGGTCGCGCGGGCTCCGGAAGTACTGCAGCGGCGAGTAGGCGAGCAGGTTCGAGACGCGGGACGTGTAGATGCAGGCGTACTCCTCGACCTGATCGCCGAAGCTGGACGTCTCGTTCGCCTCCTTGAGCAGCGAGCCCCAGTAGGGGTGGAAGCGGCGGGCGATCTCGCGCTCCAGCTTGCCGACCTCCGCGTCGACGGCCCGGAGCTGGCCGCGGATGCGCTCGACCGCGCGCTTGGTGCGGCCCCGCTCGGCCTCGTAGAACGACGTCGCGTAGTCGATCTGGACGTGCTCGCCGTTCGCCTCCGCGAGCAGCGGCGCTCCGCCCCCGTTGGTGGCGCCGTTCCTCCTCTGCTGCTCCTCCTCGATCTTGCGGGTGAGGTCCTTGTAGCGCTGCTGGTAGAAGCGCAGCTGGTCCTCGAGCTCCTCGCGGCGCCCCTCGAGCAGGGCGCTCTCCATGTGCTCGCGGCGGCACGACTCGTGGGCGGCGACCTCCGCCTCCATCTCCTGGATGATCATCGCCGTGCGCCACGCGCTCTCCTTCTTGGAGCGGAGGATGTCGCCGTAGATGTGATCGCCGACGTAGAGGACCCGGTCGCCGGAGATGTTCAGGAACTTCTCGAAGTCGTTGAGGTTGCCGCCCTCGTAGATGGCGCCGCGCTCGAGCGGGGCCGTGGCGGGGCGGGGCTCGGCGCCGTCGCGGATGAGGAGCGGGCGGCGCTCCTGGAAGAACGCCGGCTTCTGCGCGGCGACGACGATGACGTCGAAGTAGTGCCGGAAGCTCGGGTACTCCGGCATCGCGTCCCCGAGCAGGTACGTCATCATCTTCTCGGTGAACGGCCAGCGCGAGTTCGTGAGCAAGAAGAGCTTCTTGCCCGCCGAGCGGAACTTGTGGAGCGTCTGCGCCAGGTTCGGATCGCGCTCGACGAAGCGCGGCAGGTCGGACAGGACGACGTCGAGGATGGTGCCGTCCCGGTGCGCCTCGTCGATGCACTCGCGGATGTCGGTGAACAGCCGCGCGTAGTCGAGCGCGACGCCGCGCTCCTCGAGGGCGTCGACGATGCCGGCGTAGAGCGTGGCCTCGCTCAGCGCGTAGAGCGTGTCGATCCAGTGGTAGCGGGCGGTGTTCGGCCGGATCTTCCGGTGCTGGTAGAGCGACCGGAGCTCGTCCTTCGTGAGCTCCCGGAGGCCGTGGTACCCGCGCTGGACCACCTTGAACCGGTCCATCTTGAGCACGTGGCCGAAGCGCTTGTCGATCAGCAAGCCGCGGATCGGGAAGTGGATCGGGTAGCGGAGGCGCCGCAGGATCTCCTCGGGGTAGCCTCGCGCGGCGAGCTTCGTGACGGTCCCCTGGATCGAGAGGTTGTCCATCTCGGTCTGGTTGTAGATCGCCAGGGTGTAGTCCATGTCGAAGCCGACCCAGTCGATCCCCGCCAGCTTGAGGTTGCGGTTGACGAAGACGCGCCGGGTCCGTGGGATGCGCGTGGGCTCGGTCTGGGGATAGAGCCCTCCGAGGGGGAGCTCGAGCTGCTCGAAGAACACAGTGGGTCGACTATGGTATCCCACCCGGAGGGGCGTACAAAGCGCGCCACGGCGACGACCGATGCCCCCCCGGGGTCGTCCGCCCGGCGCCGCCCGTGGGCCCGTCGATCGAGCGTATAGGCGAGCGTGTAGGCGAGCGCGTAGGCGAGCGCGCAGGGATCCGTCGCCCCCGAGCAGCCTTCCGCCCGCGGCGCGCGCTCGGGCGCGCGGCGCACCCGGGTGCGCCGCGCCGAACAACTGCGCTATGGTGCCGCCCGTCCCGTCCCGTCGTGTGCGTTCGAGGAGACGGCTCCTCATCCGTCACCGACGGGGTCCTTGCCCGATGCTTTTTGCAGCGTCCCAGCCGATCTCCCGCAAGCCCCCCGTCCAGCGCGCCACCTCGTGGTGGCTCAGCATGCTGCGCCGCCGCGCGGAGCGGATGTACGACGAAGAGCTCGACCTCTCCCGGCGGATCCCGTGGGAGAGCGAGGGAGAGCGCCAGGCGGCGATCGCCTTCTTCAACGCCGCGTTCCGCGCCGAGGAGTCCGGCCTCATGCAGGCGCATGCGCTGGCCGACGAGGTGAGCGGCTGGGACCCCGAGCTCGGCGAGTGCCTGCGGCTCTACGGCGACGAGGAGGGGTGGCACCGCGAGCTGCTCACGAAGTTCCTCGCGCACATCGGCGGCGAGGTCCGGCCCATGGGCCGCGTCACCGGCACCTTTTATCGCCTGTACGGCCGCGCGAAGCGGGTGGAGACGATCGTGCTCACGAACCTCATGTTCGAGACCATCGGCTCGACGACCTACCGCCTCGCGCTGCGGGAAGCCCGGTACCCGGCGGTGCGCCAGATGCTGACGATCCTGACGCGCGACGAGTCGTTCCACGTCCCGCTCAACGTCCACTTCCTGCGCGAGGCCCTGAAGCGCAGCCCGGCCTCGATGCGGATCAGGCTCCGCGCCATCTACACGACCCTCTTCGCGGCGCTGCTCGGGTCGGCGGCAGCGAGCCGCCGGCGCGCGCTCGCCTTCGACAGGATCCCTTTCCAAGTGCTCGCCAGCGCCTACGCCGAGCACCTCGGGCGGCTCTTCGTCCACGAGAGCGACCTCGATTTCGCCCCGCCGGAGCTGCTCCTGCGCCTGTTCGGGCACAGCCGGCGCGCGCTCGCGTCGTCCGAGGACCCGTCGGCCGTCAGCGTGCTCTCGGCGGAGGCGGCGGTCGATCGCGAGCGCGTCGTCGTGACGGCGCTCGGGGACGCGCGTCGCCCCCATGGGCCTCGCGAACCGTGGGAGACGCCGCCGAGCGCCCCCGCCGTGGCGCGGAGCGCGGGAGCTGACGGACGCTGACATTGCGTGAATGACGCGTAAATAATGCGCAAATGACGCGCAAATGACGCGTAAATCGCGCGTGCCTGGCGCGCGCACGGCGCCGAGCGGTCGTCGCGGCGCGCACGGCGAGCTTCTCTCCGGGGCATTGTAAGCAGTACACTCGAAGCTCCGGCGTCGTGGGGTCCGCGTGGGGCGGGCGACCACGGCGTGGCGGGGCGTCGATGGCAGGCAAAGAGCAGCGCCGGAGCGGTCCAGAGAGCAGCCCCGGCACGAGGAGCAGCGAGTCCGCGGAGCGCGCGCTCACGCCGCAGGAGCCAGCCGCGCGGCCATGGGCGCTCGTCCCCGAGGAGGGTGAGGCGAGCGCGGTCGCGCAGATGCGGCACGAGATCCGGACGCTGCTCAGCGGGATCGTCGGATTCAGCAGCCTCTTGCTCGACAGCGAACTCGACCCGGAGCAACGCGCCTGGGTGCGGCGCATCCGGAGCAGCGGCGACGCGGTGCTCTCGATGGTCGACGATCTCATCTCGCTCGGCCAGCCGGACGGCCGTGGGCCGCACGTCGATCACGCCGGCTTCGATCTGCGGCGGGCGATCGAGGACGCGGCAGAGCTGCTCGGCGATCGCGCGCATGACGAGGGGACGGAGCTCGTGCTCGACGTCGAGCCGGACGTGCCGGCGGCGGTGCGCGGCGACGCCGCGCGGCTGCGGCAGATCCTGCTGAACGTCGTGGCGACCGCGATCGGCGCGGCGCCCCGAGGCGAGGTGCTGGTGCGCGCCGCGCTGGACGCGGCCCGCAACGACGAGGCGAGGGGCAGGCTCGACGGTGCGCCCGAGCGAGCGCGCGCGCGGGTGCGCTTCGACGTGCGCCTCGTCGGCGGCGCAGGGCGCGCGGACGGCGCGGAGGCGCCGGGGGCAGCAGGCGCGCCCGGCGGGCGAGCGCGGCTTGCGTCCGGGCGGGACCTCGGCGTGGCGTCCGGCATGGCCGTCGCGAAGCGCCTGGTCGTCGCGATGGGCGGCGAGCTCTGCGAGCCCGCGGACATCGATGCGCGCCGGCATGGGATCTCGTTCGCGCTGCCGTTCGAGCGGCGTGCGCGCGGCGCGGAGCGCGCGCTCATCCCGCGCATCGACCTGCCCGGGAAGCGGGTGCTCGTTGTCGACGACAGCGGCTCGGTGCGTCAGGTGGTGCGAAAGCTGAGCGAGGAGCTCGGGCTCGCGTGCCGCACCTCGGGCAGCGGCGCCGCCGCCCTGGCCGCGCTGCGCGAGGCGGCGGACGCCGGCGCCGCCTACGACATGGTGCTGATCGACCTCGAGCTGGCCGATCTCGACGGCCTGAGGTTGCTCCAGCGCATCAAGGCGGACCCCGCGATCGCGCCCGTCCGCGTCGGCCTCATGACCTACGCCGGCAGGGAGGCGCCCAGCCGCGCCGAGGTCGACTCCGTGCTCATCAAGCCGATCCGGCGCGCGCAGCTGCACTCGAGCCTGCGGCTGCTCGCAGGGCTGCCGCCGGAGCACGTGTCCGCCGGGGCGCGCGCGCACCCGCCGAGGTCGCCGCGGGGGACGGCCTCGTCCAAGCCGCCGAGGCAGGACGAGCCCGATCGCGGGCGGCGGCCTCCCGGCGCGGCGTCGCGGTCCGGCGCGTACGAGGCCGCCCACCCCGACGGCGCGCCGCCGAGCGTGGACCTCGCTCCGCCGACCCTGGTCACGCCCTCGCCCCCGCCGACGTCGAAGCGCGGCCAGCCCGCCTCCTCGCGGCCGCGGGGCGGGCTGCGCGCCGTCGAGCCCGACGTCGTCACCGAGATGATCCAGCTCTTCCTCACGGAGGCCCCGACCCGGGTGGCCTCGATGCGCGAGGCCGCGGCGCAGGGCGCGCTCGGCGAGCTCGAGCGGCTCGCCTGGGCGCTCTACGAGAGCGCCGACGCGCTCGCGGCCTCCAGCTTGAAGGAGCTCTGCGCCCGGCTCGATCGCGAGGCGCGCGCGGGGACGCTCGAGAGCGCGACGGAGGCGGTGCGGGCCATCGGCCGGGAGGTCGAGCGCGTGCAGTCGTCGCTCGCCGCGGAGCTCAAGAAGCGGGGGTTCCGGTGAGCCGGGGGGCCCTTCCGTTCAGGTGAAGCCGACGAGCCTCGAGCTCATCTCCCAGAGCCGCGAGGCCGCCTCTGCGTCGGTCGCCATTCCCTTGAGGGGCCTCGCCCTGGTCCGCTCGAAGAAGGCGGGGCTCCCGGCGGGCGCCGCCTCGGCCAGGATCGCGAGGAGGTTCGCGGCCGCCTGCGCCGGCGTCGCGCCCACGACGTCGATCAGCGCCTTGAGGACGCGAGAGGTCCCCTCGAACAGCCCTGAGCGCACGAGGCCAGGGTAGTAGCAGAGCACCTGGGCTCCTGTGCCCGAGAGCCTCTCCGCGAGGCGGCGCGCCGAGAGCACGAGCGCGAGCTTCGACCGCGCGGAGGCGGAGAGGAACGAATACGAGCGCTTCGACATGAGATCATCGAAGTCGAGCCGGATGCTGTCCACCGGCGCGACCATGTTGACCACGCGCGCGTCGCGCGCGGCCTTGAGCCGGTCGAGCAGCAGGTTCGACAGCAGGAAATGCGACAGGTAGTTCACCTGGAACGTCATCTCGAGGCCGTCGGCCGACTCCGCGCGTTCGCGCAGGAACACGCCCGCGTTGTTCACGAGCAGGTGAACGACCCCGCACCGGTCGGCCACCTGGCGGGCCGCCGCGCGCACGGACGCGAGCCGGCCGAGGTCACACTCGACGAGGTTGACCTCGCCGAGCACCTTCAGCGCGGCGAGCTTCCTCGCGCCGTCGGAGCCGGTCCGGCGGCAGAGCACGGTCACCCGGGCGCCCTGCCGCGCCAGCGCGGATGCCGTCGCGAGCCCGATCCCCGAGGTGCCCCCGGTGATCACGGCGACTTTCCCCCTCATGCTCCCCATCCCCCGTCTCCTCGTCCTCGTCCATCTCATCGCCTGCGGCGGGCCGGTCCCGACGCTCCGGGAGCTCGTCGGGACAGAGGCGCGGGCGGACGTCGATGCGCCGGCGGGCGCGGTGCCTGCCGAGGACCCCGAACAGGAAGTGTCGTCGCCCCGCCCGCGACACAGGTACGACCGTGCGTGCATCACGTCAAGAAAGCTTTGCGCAATGCAGCACAGCGGCAAAGAAAGCCATGTTCCAGGTTTTCTGATGCAGGAAGCCGATCTGTCCGCGTCACAGCCGCGCACGTGGACGGCGCCCGGGGAGCGCCTGGCGAGGAGCGTCAGGGGGCGGGCGTCTCCTCGAAGACGCGCAGGCCGTACTTCTCGAGACACCAGAGCACGCCGATGATCAGGCTCCGCTTGTCGTCCACGAACGACGGCTTCTTCCCCTCGAAGCAGTGGCCCGCGAGCTGGAAGCCCCAGCCGGTCGCGAACATCGCGGCCGCGAGCGGGAGGCCGATGAGCGTCGCGCCCACGGGGAAGCTCGCGACGATGAGCGGTATGCCGACCTGGTGACACGCCTGGTTGCGTGGATCCTGGTGGTCTTCCTTGTACCGGCGGAGCACCTGTGTCCATTCGGCGTTGAGACGGAGCATCCGACCTCCTTACCATGCGGACGCCCCGCGCGCGCTTTCGTCGAAGACCGGGGGCGCCGCCGCTTCCCGGTTGCCGTTGGGAGGAATGAGGCGTAGTTGGGCAGTGTGAGCGGTTACAGGACCGGCCCCATGGCGACGACCGCGCCACTGTCCATCAAGACAGGGGAGCTCCTCCAGGGCGCGCGCTCGGAGAAGCGGCGTGTGCTCCTGCTCGTCTATCATCATGACGGCGTCGAGATGGCCCCGATGAGCCCCGGCGTCGGCGTCGTCGTCGGCAGGGAGGCCCCGGCCGACGTGGTGATCCGGGACAGGAGCATCTCGCGGCGGCACGCGCGCTTCACGCTCGTGGGCGGCGAGGTCGTGGTGGAGGACCTCGGCTCGCGCAACGGGACGCGCATTTCAGGGCAGCGGGTCGAGAGCGGCGTGGTCAAGGCCGGGGACGAGGTGCTGCTCGGCGGCATCGTCGCGTCGGTCCATGTGCTCTCCGGGAGCGAGATGCCCCCGTTCGGCCTGGAGGGCTCCGACGCGCTCCGCTTCGCGCTCCAGGCCGAGATCGTGCGGTCCAGATTCTTCGGACGCAAGTTCGCGCTCGTCGTGGTCCGCTCGCTCGGCGCGCAGGCGAGCCACCTCCGCCACTGGGGGCTCCGCGTGCGCGAGGCGCTGAGGCCCGTCGATCGCGTCGCGTTCTACAGCGCCGACACCCTCGAGATCCTGCTCCCCGAGGTCACCCCCGAGCTCGCCGAGGAGCTCGCGAAGGCGATCGTCGCGCGCCGCGAGGGCGAGCCCGTGCTTGTCGCGGGGGTCGCCGTGTCCCCCGACGCCGCGACGTCCATCGACAAGCTCATCGAGGTCAGCCACGAGGCGTCGCGGAGCGCCACCCCCGCCGAGCCCGTGCGCCTCGCGCCTCCGGAGGGCGCGCTGGTCTACGTCACGCCGAAGGTCGACAGCACCCGGCCGCCCGACGCGGCGGGCCCGCCGGGCGCGCCGCCGGAGAGCCAGTGGGAGGCCAACGGCCACCTCCTCGCGACCAAGAGCCCGCTCATGCGATCGCTCGTCGAGGTGGCGCTGCGGGCCGCGCGCTCCTCGATCCCCGTGCTCCTGCGCGGCGAGACCGGGACGGGCAAGGAGGTGCTCGCGAGGTTCATCCACGACGGCAGCCCGCGCCGCGGCGAGCCGCTCATCTGCGTGAACTGCGGCGCGATCCCGGCGCTGCTCGTCGAGAGCACCCTCTTCGGCCACGAGCGCGGCGCCTTCACCGGGGCGAGCCAGCAGCACAAGGGCGTCTTCGAGGCGGCCGCCGGCGGCACGGTCCTGCTCGACGAGATCGGCGAGCTGCCCGCGGCAGCGCAGGCCGCGCTCCTGCGCGTGCTCGAGACCAAGCGGGTGACGCGCGTCGGCGCGACCAAGGAGCTGGAGGTCGACGTCCGCGTGATCGCGGCGACGCACCGCGACCTCGACGCGATGTGCGACGCGGGCACGTTCCGGCTCGATCTGCTCTACCGGCTGAACGCGATGACGCTGAACATCCCGCCGCTCCGCGCGCGCCGCGACGACATCGCGACGCTCGCGGCGGGCTTCCTGGCGCAGGCGAACTCGGCGAACATCAGCAGGGTCCAGTCGCTCGCGCCCGAGGCGCTGGCCCTCCTGAAGTGCTACTCGTGGCCCGGCAACGTGCGTGAGCTCCGGAACGCGATCGAGCGGGCGGTGGTGATCGCGGAGGGCGACGCGATCATGGCGCGCGATCTCCCGGAGCGCATCCGCCTGGCGGTGACCTCGCCCAGCTCGCCGCCCACGCCCTCTCGCGCCGTGGACGTCTCGCGCTCGTCCGAGCCCGGCGTCGCGCCGGCCCTCTCCCAGCGCGCGTCCGAGCCGCTGCCCTCGCGCCCGTCCGAGCCGCTCCCCCCGCGCGCGTCCGAGCCAGGGCAGGCGGCGGCCCCCGCGGTCGGCCTCAAGACGCGCCTGGAGCAGATCGAGGCCGAGCTCCTGCTCGAGGCGCTGCGCGCGTCCGACTGGAACCAGACGGAGGCGGCGCGTCGCCTCGAGCTGCCGCTGCGAACGCTCCAGCACAAGATCAAGGTCTACGGCATCAAGAAGCTCGGGTACGGCGTCGCTCGCTAGGTCCGCCCGCCGCCCGCCCGGAGCTCGGCCCGCGGGATGGCCGGGCTCCGGCGCCGCGTTCGTCGCTTTGCCGAGGTCACTGAGAGAACCCTTCCAGCATGTAGTGCGCCTCGATCCGCTTCAGCGCGAGCACCATCGCGGCGAGCCGCATCGGCAGGCGCTTGCCCAGGACGAACCCGGTCGAGTCGTGATCTTCCGAGCGGCGCGGCCGGTCCTCCGCGATGTCGCAGATCAGGCGGTAGTTGCTCTTGATGGCGCGCTCCAGCCGGGCGTTCACCTCGCCCTCGGTCCAGTGCTCCATGCGCTTGTTCTGGATCCACTCGTAATAGGAGACGGTCACGCCCCCCGCGTTGCCGATGATGTCGGGGATGACGCTGATGCCGCGCTCCGCGAGCACCTTGTCGCCCTCGGTCGTGGTCGGGCGGTTGGCGCCCTCGGCCACGAGCTTCGCCTTGAGCCGCTCGGCCACCTCGCCGGTGATGGCGTCGCCGAGCGCGGCCGGGATGCAGATGTCCGCGTCCACGCTCCAGAAATCGTCCCGCGCGATCGCCTGGGCGCCGCTGTAGCCGGCGACCGACCGCCGGAGGTTCTGCGGGTTGTCGTTGACGTGCGCCATCAGCGCGCCCACGTCGATGCCGTTCGGGTCGTAAATCGCGCCGTCGGCGTCCTGCACGGCCACGCACCGCGCGCCCATCCGGCACAGGATCTCGGCGGCGGCGGAGCCGACGTTGCCGAAGCCCTGCACGATGAAGCGCGCTCCCGCGAGGGGGGCGCCGCGCTGCGCGTACCACTCCTCGATGCAGTACGCGAGCCCCTGCCCGGTCGCCTTGACGCGCCCCTCGGAGCCGCCGATGCGCACGTCCTTGCCCGTGACGACGCCGCGGTGGTTCACCCGCTCGCGCTCGCCGTCGCTGTACTGGCGCAGGAGCCACGCCATCACCTCGGCGTTCGTGCCCACGTCGGGCGCGGGGATGTCCACGTTGGGCCCGATGAGCTGCTTCAGCCGGTACATGTACCGGAGCGAGATCGCCTCGAGCTCCTCCTTGCTGTGCTCGCGCGGGTCCATGCGAATACCCCCCTTGGCGCCGCCGAACGGGACATCGGCGATGGCCGTCTTCCAGGTCATCTCGGCGGAGAGCGCGTTGAACAGGTCGAGCGACACGGCCTTGTGGAAGCGCAGCCCGCCCTTGTAAGGCCCTCGCGCCTGGTTGTGCTGGACCCGATAGGCCTTGAAGCGCACGAACGCGCCGGGCTGGATGCGGTAAAGGCCCTGATCGGCGAGGCGGATCGTCCCGTCCTGCACGTGGATCGAGCCGCTCCGGAGCGCCTCGGGGCGAAGGATGAGCTTGCCGTTGAAGAGCGGGGTGATCGCGGCCCGGTTCGGGATCACCGACGCAGGGAGCCGCTCGTAGGCCGCGGCCGCCTCTCCGCGGAAGGGGACGAGGCGGTCCTGGAGCTGCGTGGTGATGTAGAAGATGTGCTCGTAGTCGGGCTGCTCGAGCTCCAGCCGGATGCGGGGAGCCAGGCCGATGAGGTCCGCGGCGGTGTGAAACACCACCATGGATTCGCCGAAGATGTTGGTCTCCGGCTCGCGCTCTAGGAGGGGGGCGTCTTCCATCGCCGTATGCTGCCTCGACCGCGCGGCGGGGGTCCAACGTTTCGCGGGCCCCGCGCTCGACGGAGGGCGCCCGCTCTCCAGAGGCCGGTCGACGGACGGGCCGCCCGCCTCGCGGGGAGCTGATGTGACTCTCCCCGCAGGTTCGGGCGGATCCTCGTATCGATTCACCACGGCTCGCGGCGGCAGCGTGGCCGTCGCGCCCAGGGAACGACCTCAGGGAAAGCCAGGGAGACCACCGCCGCCGCAGCACCCACCGCCGCCGAAGCCACCGAGCGGCGCGCCGAAGCCGCCGGGGAAGCCGAAGCCGCCGTACGGATAGCCGCCCATGCCGAGCGGCCACCCGAATCCGCCCATGCCCCCCGGGTAGCCGCCCAGGCCTCCCGGGTAGCCGCCGAGGCCGGGGATCCCGCCCATCTGCCCGACCGGGCCGCCGGGCATCTGCCCGACCTGACCAACGGGGCCCTGGAGCGGGCCGCCACCCTTGATGGGGCCCTGTCCGATGTCGCCGGGGCCCTGGAGCGGGCCGCCGGGGCCCTGGAGCGGGCCGCCGAGGCCGCCCTTGATGGGACCCTGTCCGACGCCGCCGGGGCCCTGGAGCGGGCCGCCGCCCTTGAAGGGGCCCTGGCCGATGTCGCCGGGGCCCTGGAGCGGGCCGCCGGGGCCGCCGAGGCCGCCCTTGATGGGTCCCTGTCCGATGTCGCCGGGGCCCTGGAGCGGGCCGCCGCCCTTGAAGGGGCCCTGTCCGATGCCGCCGGGGCCCTGGAGCGGGCCACCGCCCTTGATGGGGGCCTGGCCGATATCGGTCTTGCCCGGCACCCCGGGCGCGCCGATCAGGCCGCCGCCCCGCGTCTCCTCGTCCGTCGCTTCCTCGCCCTCCAACGCCTGCTCACTCGACGCCACGTCGACGTCCGCCTGGTCCAAGTCGGCCTCTTGCGGAGCCACCGCGTCGACTGCGCACCCGGTCATCAACACAGAAAAGAGCATCGCCGCGTGCGCCATCTTCATATCGATTGAGCGAACCATCCGTCCTCCTTCCATGCCCTGCTACGGCCCTCGGGCCCGCGCCGGCATGTTGAACGGCGTGGAGAGCAGGCTGCGTGCCTGACTCCTCGTGTGCAGAGCCTGCCGCGTCGGCGACGGCGAAAGTGCATTGTCTGAATCCGCGCCGAGGGAGCGTTCTCCCCGTTTCATCGCGCCGGGGAGCCGCCGCGCCGGCGCGCGCCGACACGCGCCGATGTGGGAGCCTCTCGAGCGCTGGAGAAAGGCAAATGTCGACGCCCATCGCGGGGCGCCCCCCGCGCGTCGCGCGCGGCGGGACGGCAGGAGACAGGGGGAGGACGACCCGACTTGCGGCTTTATCGCGCTCGGCAAGCCGCATTTCCGAAGACCTGGTCGATCCCTGCAATCAGGGGCTGCTGCGACTCGACATCTGCGCTCGTCGGCGGCGATGTTCTCATCGCTTGCGGCCATCTGGTCACGCCGTGCTCAGCCCACTTCGGCCGACAAGGGCCCTGTGCGGCGCTCCTCCTGCGGTGACCTCGCCGTCGTTGCGCGTCTGTGCCGCGCTCTGCTCCGCGCCGCGCGTCACCCCGTCGTCCGGCCCGTCGTCCGGAACGACGGCGCGGCCGCCGCCTTCGGCCGCGGACGGCGGGCCCGCGATGCGGCGGGAGCGGCGGCCTTCGCGGGGCTTCCCTGCGCCGCGTTCGCCCGGCTCGACGTGGTTGACAGAAGACGTCTGACCGACACGCTCGGCCGCGCGCGAGCCTCGGTGTCAGCGGGGTTCGCGCGCCCACGCCCGGGAGACCCGGCGCGGCGCAGCCGTCCGTGGCGCTGCAGCGAAGGGAAAGTCGGCACGATCACGGCTCCTTTGCCTGGCAGGAGCGCATCTCCCGTTGTAGGATTCATTACGCTAAAGGAGCTCGCGCGGCGCCGCACAGGCGCACAGGCGCACATGGGGCGTCCTCGTCACCCCGGCGCGGGCTCATCGACGATCTCGGGCGCTCGGAGCGCCTGTTCATGGAGGCCACGCGCGGTCTCCGCGCTGCTGCGGGAGCTCTGGAGAGCTGTTCGCCCGAGGAGCGGGAGCCCGCGAGGCGCGAGGCTGCGCTTTCCAAGGAGGGGATTGCATGCGCTTCTGCGCGACGCGCGCGGGTTCATCTTGCCTGGCCGCCTGCATCGCGGCCCTGTTGCCGCTCGTCGCGGCGTGCGGCGACACCTCGGGGAGCTCCGGCGCCCCGCCCGTATGCGAGGGGGTCGCGCCCCGCGCGCCGAGCTGCGCGCCTGGGCACGTCCTCGGCCCCGCGGATGCGTGCATGCCGGTGGGCATCCAGGGGTGCGCCGAGCTGTTCGTGGAGGACGACGGACTCTGTCATCCATCGATGGAGAAGTGCCCTGCGGGGACGATCCCGAAGTTCGATGAGGGCTGTGTTCCCGCTGGCATCCCCCGCTGCGCTCCGGAGCTCGCGGGCGACGACGGGCTCTGCAGGCCGGCCATGGCGAGGTGCCCGACAGGCATGTTCGCGACGCCGGAAGCGGGGTGTGTGCCGGTCGACGGCCCCGCCGGCTGCGGGCGCGGGCCGTGGGGGAGCGTCCCGCGCGTGTCCGGGAACGTCTATGTGGATCCGAGCTACTCCGGCGCAGACGGCGACGGTTCCGAGGCGAGGCCGGTCACGACGATCGAGGCGGCGCTGGGGCTCGTCGCCGCCGGCGGGACGATCGCGCTCGCGGCGGGGACCTACGACGAGCCGGTCGTCATCACGAAGCCGCTCGTGATCGCCGGCCCGTGCGCTTCGCGCGTGCGGATCCGCGGGGTGAGCTCGGCCGTGCGTCCTCCCGCGATCGTGGCCGTGCTCGACGCAGGGGAGGTGACGCTCCGGGGGATCGGGATCGGCGGAGACGGCGCCGGCGTCGTGGCGACCGGCGCGAGCGCCGTGACGCTCGAGCGCGTTCACATCAAGGACGCCATGCACGCCGGCGTCCTGTCGGGCGACGGCGCCCGCCTCTCGGTGGCGCAGAGCTGGATCGAGGGGACGCGCGACGGCAGCGCAGGGACCGGCATCGGAGCCTCCGCGGAAGCCGGCGGCGCGCTCCTCGTGAAGGAGAGCGCCGTGACGGGCAACCGCGCCGCGGGCGTGGCGGCGCTCCAGGCGGGCGCCACGGCGTCCGTGGTGGGGAGCCTCGTCGAGGGGACCTTGTCGTCGGGGCGCTACCCGGCGGACGGCCAGGGGATCGTCGTGCAGGACGGCGCCGAGGCGTCGATCGAGAGCACGGCTGTCGTTGGAAACCAGCTGTCCGGGATCCTCGTGGCGGCCAGCGCGTCCGCGACCCTCTCCGGCGTCCTCGTCGAGGGGACGAGCCCCGGGAGCTCCGACCCGCCTTACGGCGTCGGCGTGTATGCGGCGAGGCAAGCGCGCGTCGCGATCGACTCGAGCGTGGTCCTCGGCAACACCGAGATCGGCGTCGCCGTCATCGGCGAGGGCAGCGCGGCGACGATGACGCGGAGCCTGGTGCAGGGCACGGTGGCGGCCCCGACCGGGTCGTTGCTCGGCGGATTCGGCGTCGCCGTCGCCCGCGGCGCGGCGATGCGCCTCCACGACAGCGCGGTCGTCCGGAACCGCGGCACCGGGGTTCACGTCGGCGACTCTTCCGCCGAGCTGATCGCCGGCGGCAACCTCATCGAGGGCACCATCGCCGAGGGCGGCTGGGGGGACGGCGCCGGGCTGACGGTGGCGGAGGGCCGGGTGACGCTCGTGTCGAATGCCATTCGCAGCAACGAGGGCACCGGCCTGCTCGTGGGATATGACGGGTCCGAGGCGACCGTGACAGGCAACCTCGTCGAGGGGCATGTCGCCCCGGACCGCCGCGCGCCGGTGGGGCAGGGGATCGTCATCTACCGGGGCGCCACCGCGGTGCTCGCTGGCAATGTCGTGAGCGGCAACCGCTCCGTCGGCGTCTTCGCCGGCACGGAGAGCCTCGGCAGCAGGGTCGAGATCATCGGGAACCTGATCGACGGCACCGCGGGCGGCGAATCCTACGATGACGATGACGATGTCGACGGCGGCGGCGACGAAGACAGCACGGGCATCGGCGTCGCCGCCGCGGGGTACGAGATCCGGCTCGCCTCGTCCCTCGTCCGCGGGAGCCGCACGGCCGGCGTGGTGCTGTTCGCCTCCGAGGCGGAGATCTCGCAGACGGTCGTCGACGGGGTGACGGGTGATCCCCGCGCCGCACGGGGCAGCCGGCGCGACGAGCTCGTCGCCGACGGCGTCCTCGCGCTTGCCGGCTCCACCGTCGCGCTCGATGACGTGCGGGTGGAAGGCTGTGCGCGCGCCGGCATCCTGTACGACCGGAGCGCGGGTCGCCTCTCCCGGGTTCGCGCCCTGGACAACCGCTTCGGGCTGGTCGTGCAGGGCTCGCCCGAGCCTCAGCTGAAGCTGGGTGAGCAGAGCGCGTTCCTCGAGAACTGCACCGCCGACGAGCTCTTCGGCAGCGAGCTCCGCGTGCCAGCGTCCGCTCCCCCGCTTCCATGAAACGCGCTCGCGGCCGCTCGTCTGACCCGCGCCCGCGCGCGAAACATTGATGACATCGAAGGGAGCCTTTCCTGATACGTGGTACTCACGGCCACGGCGGAGAGGACCAGCCCATCAGGCGTCGAACAGCGGCCCGCACCACAACGCTGACCGCGCCCGACGCTCCGCCCGCGTCAGCCCCTGACGCGGCCTTCCCTCTCTGCCCGCCCAGGAGGTGTCCGCGCTCGCCCTGGGAGCGCGCCGCCTGTCCACCGGCCCACCGGCGCGAAGTTGGAAATTTCTGGTCTTGTAATCGCCCGCGGACGTCTGTATAGACCAGCCCCGGACGCGCGTGGACCGCGGCGCACCTCGGGTGCCTGAACCGACGCAGTCTGTGACTGCTTACTTTCTTACTGCGGCCAAAGAAAATAACAGTGCAAGTGCTTAAGCCATCATTCCTCATGACGCGTGATGACACCATGAGCACCACATGAGACGGAGTTGCTGCTGCGAGACATGACGCACCACGACATCTCCCTTGAAAACGCGCCTGAGTAAGCGGCGCGAGAACTTGACAGCGACCTCGAATCCCCGTTGACACTGCTGTGCGAAAACGGCTACAGTGCCGACGCCTGGATGCTGGTATGGCGCACTGCGTCGCGGTGTCGAATTCCGGCGAGCCGCTCTGCCGCGTGGTGGCTTCCAGGGAGATTGAGGAGTGGGAGAGGGACGGTGGGCGCTCGGGCGTATCCACGAGGGCCCCGCGAGGAGCATTCTCATGAGGAACTGGTTGTTGCCGCGTCGGACGTTCGTGTTGTCGACGTTGCTGCTTTCGGTCGGTGTCACAGCGGGGTGCGGGAAGACCGAACCGACCAAGGAGTCCGCGGGCGGCGCGAGCACAGCGCCGGGGCCGGGCAAACCCTCACCGGCCGCCGACACCTTCCTGACCGTCTCGATCGAGCAGCAAGCGTCATGGGTGCGGAACTTCAATCCTCTGCTCGCACCAGGCAACGTTCGCTGGCCAACCGTCGCTGGCATCTACGAGCCGCTCCTCGTTTACAACACGATGAAGGGCGAGTTCACCCCCTGGCTCGCGTCGAAGTACGAGTGGGGTAACGGGAACAAGACGCTCACCGTCACGACCCGGCCCGGGGTCAAGTGGTCCGATGGCCAACCGTTCACGGCGAAGGACGTGGCCTTCACCTTCGGGCTCCTGAAGAAGCACGTCGCCCTCGACCTGCAGGGCGTCTGGAAGTGGCTGACCTCGGTCGAGGCCAAGAGCGACTCCACGGTCGAGTTCACGCTCACGCGGCCGTACGTCCCCGGGCTCGTCTTCCTCGGCCACCAGCCGATCGTTCCGGAGCACAAGTGGAAGGACGTGGCGGATCCGGTCACGTACACGAACGAGAACCCGGTCGCGACGGGGCCCTTCACCGAGGTGAAGACCTTCCAGAACCAGATCTACGAGCTCGGCCGGAACCCGAACTACTGGCAGCAGGGCAAGCCGGCGATCAAGGGGCTCCGCTTCCCGGCGTACCCGGGCAACGACCAGGCGAACCTGGCGCTCTTGAACGGCGAGGTCGACTGGGCCGGCAACTTCGTCCCGGAGATCGAGAAGGTCTACGTCGGCAAGGACCCGGCGAATCACCACTACTGGTTCCCGCTCGTCGGCAGCACGGTGTTCGTCTACACGAACACGACGAAGAAGCCCCTCGACGACGCGCGGGTGCGCAAGGCGATCAGCATGTCGCTCGACCGCGAGCAGATCGTCAAGGTCGCCATGAACAACTACACGCGGCCGGCGGACGCGACGGCGCTGAGCGACGCGCACGAGCGCTGGCGCAGCCAGAAGACGGTCGAGGCGGGCGACTGGGTCAAGTTCAACGTGGCCAAGGCGAACCAGATCCTCGACGAGGCGGGTTATGCCAAGGGGGCCGACGGCATCCGCGTGAAGGACGGGAAGCCGCTGCGCTTCGATCTCAACGTCGTCACGGGCTGGTCCGACTGGGTGCGCGCGGCGCAGATCGTCACGCAGCAGGTGAAGCAGATCGGCGTCGAGGCCACGCTGAAGACGTACGACTTCAGCGCGTTCTTCGAGGCGCTCCAGAAGGGCACGTTCGACCTGTCGATGGGCTGGTCGAACGAGGAGCCGACCCCATACAACTTCTACCGGGACCTCCTCGGCACCGCGACCGCGAAGCCGGTCGGCGAGACGTCGGCGCGCAACTGGCACCGCTTCGGCGCCAAGCAGGCCGACGGCCTCTTCGAGGCGTTCGAGGCCGCGACCGAGCCGGCGGAGCAGAAGAAGCTCATCGAGCAGCTCCAGGAGATCTTCTCCGAGACGGCGCCCTCGATCCCGCTGTTCCCCGGGCCGTCCTGGGGCGAGTACAACACACGCCGCTTCACCGGGTTCCCCAGCAAGGAGAACCCGTACGCGAAGCTGTCGCCCAACAACCCGCCGGAGTACCTGCTGGTCCTCACCGAGCTCAAGCCGAAGTGAAGTTGGGCGTGACCTGATCCGGAGCGCAGGTTAAAAGAGAGAGCTTCTGTGCGTTACCTTCTGCGACAGCTGGGCTTGTACTTCATCGCGGCGTGGGCCTCGCTCACCCTGAACTTCCTCATTCCGCGCGCCATGCCGGGCGATCCAGCCTCGGCCATGTTCGTGCGCTTCCGGGGGCAGCTGCAGCCGGAGGCGATCGAGGCGCTGCGGAAGGCGTTCGGGTTCACGGATGAGCCGCTCTACAAGCAGTACTTCACCTACCTGAGCCACATCCTGGTCGGCGATCTCGGCACCTCGGTGGCGCACTTCCCGGCGAAGGTGACGGAGGTCATCGCGACGGGGCTCGGCTGGACGCTGCTCCTGTCGGGTGCCGCCGTGATCGTCAGCTTCGGCCTGGGGACGCTGCTCGGGATCATCGCGACGTGGAAGCGGGGCGGCTGGCTCGACTCGGTCATGCCGCCGGTCCTGATGTTCCTCGGCGCGTTCCCGTACTTCTGGCTCGCGATGGTGTCGCTCTACCTCCTCGGGTTCGTGCTCGGGGCCTTCCCGCTGCGGCACGCCTACAGCGACACGCTCTCGCCCGAGTGGAGCCTGGAGTTCATCGGGAGCGTGCTCTCGCACATGATCCTGCCCGCCCTGTCGATCGTCATCGCCACCATCGGCGGCTGGATGCTCGGCATGCGCAGCGCGATGGTCACCGTGCTGTCCGAGGAGTACATCACGATGGCCCAGGCCAAGGGGCTCTCGCAGTGGCGGGTCATGTTCACCTACGCCGCGAGGAACGCGCTCCTGCCCAACGTCACCGGCTTCGGCATGGCGCTCGGCTTCGTGCTCGCCGGCTCGCTGCTCACCGAGATCGTCTTCTCGTATCCGGGGCAAGGCTATCTGCTCATCCAGGCGGTTCGAAACCAGGATTACCCGCTCATGCAGGGGATCTTCCTCACCATCACGTTCGCCGTGCTGGGGGCGAACTTCCTGGTCGACGTGATCTACGTGTTTCTTGATCCCCGCGCCCGCGGGCGCTGACGGCTGGGTCCAGGAGAAGCGATGGCTGCGCAACAAGGCAACAGCGGGGGCGGCGGCTCCCGTGCGGCGGGGTGGCTCCGCCTGCTCCTCTCGAATCGCAAGGCGATGGTGGGCACGCTCATCGTGCTCTTCTTCCTGCTCCTCTCGCTGCTGGGCCCCTCGATGGTGGGGCAAGATCCGCACGCGTTCGTGGGCATGCCGCACGAGGCTCCCTCCGCCGAGCACCTGTTCGGCACGAACGGCCAGGGGCAGGACGTGCTCGCGCAGACGATCGTCGGCGCGCGGACCTCGCTGGCCGTCGGCTTCGCCACGGGCTTCGCGGTGATCGCGATCGGCGCGGCGATCGGCATGGCCGGGGGCTACTTCGGCGGCTGGATCGACAGCGTCCTTTCGCTGCTCACGAACGTGTTCCTGATCATCCCTGGCCTGCCGATGGCCGTGGTCATCGCGGCCTACCTGCCGGCCGGGCCGATGACGATCCTGTTCGTCCTCGTCCTCACGGGCTGGGCGTGGAACGCGCGTGTGCTCCGCTCGCAGGTGCTCGCGCTGCGCGACAAGGACTTCGTGTCCGCGGCCCTCGTGAGCGGCGAGAGCAGCGCGCGCATCATCTTCGTGGAGATCCTGCCGAACATGACGTCGCTCCTCATGTCCGGCTTCATCGGCGCGACGGTTTACGCGATCGGCGCCCAGGTCGGCCTCGAGTTCCTCGGGCTGGGCGACCTGAGCGCCGTCACCTGGGGCACGAACCTCTACTGGGCGAGCAACAACGCCGCGCTCCTCACGGGCGCCTGGTGGACCATTGTCCCCACCGGCGTGTGTGTCGCGCTGGTCGGGTTCGCGCTCACGCTCATCAATTACGCGATCGACGAGATCTCGAATCCGCGGCTCCGCTCGGAGGGAGCCTGGTCGCGTCTCCTCAGGAGCCGCAAGGTCACGGCGGGTTCGTCAACGCCGGTGGTGAGGACTCATGGCGCCTAGTCCGCTTCTCTCGGTTCAGGATCTCCGGGTCGAGTTCATCACCCCGACGGGTCCGGTGTGTGCGGTCGACAACGTCTCCTTCGACATCGCCCCGGGCGAGGTGCTCGGCCTCGCGGGCGAGTCGGGGAGCGGCAAGTCGACGGTGGCGATGGCCATCATGCGGCTGCTCCGCCCGCCGGCGGTCATCACGGGCGGGCACGTGTACTTCGCCGGGCAGGACGTCCTGGCGATGAACGAGGAGCAGCTCCGCGCCTTCCGCTGGCGGAAGATGGCGCTGGTGTTCCAGAGCGCGATGACCGCGCTCAACCCGGTGCTGACGATCGGCGAGCAGATCTCCGATCCGATCATCGCGCACGACGGCGTGACGCCCGCTCAGGCGATGGAGCGCGCGGCCGCGCTGCTCAAGCTCGTGAACATCGACTCGTCGCGCCTCAACAGCTACCCGCACCAGCTGTCGGGCGGCATGCGGCAGCGCGTGGTGATCGCGATCGCGATGGCGCTCAAGCCGCCGTTCCTCATCATGGATGAGCCCACGACGGCGCTCGACGTGGTCGTGCAGCGGGAGATCCTGCAGCAGATCGCCGAGCTCAAGGAGCGCCTCGGCTTCTCGATCCTCTTCATCACGCACGACCTCTCGCTCATCGCCGAGTTCTCCACGCGCATCGCCATCCTCTACGCCGGCAAGCTCGCGGAGACCGCCCGCGCCAAGGACCTCTTCAGCGATCCGAAGCACCCGTACACGCAGGGGCTCCTCGGGTCGTTCCCCTCGGTCCGTGGGCCGCGCCGCAAGCTGCAGGGCATCCCGGGCTCGCCGCCCGACATGCGCAACCCGCCCGCCGGCTGCCGCTTCCACCCCCGGTGTCCGCAGGCCTTCGCGACCTGCCAGAACGAGCTGCCCGTCCTTCGTGAAATCGCGCCCGAGCACCGCGGCGCTTGCCACCTCTACTGACGATGACGATGACGCAACCTTCTGTCTCGCCTGTCCTCGACGTGGTGCGCCTGGGGAAGTACTTCCCTGTCGGCGGCGGGCTGCGATCGCAGCAGCTCCGGGCGCTGCACGACGCATCGTTCTCGCTGGCAGAGCGTGAGGTCATCGCGCTTGTCGGCGAGTCGGGCAGCGGCAAGAGCACGATCGCACGGCTCCTCGCGCGGCTGATGCCGCCGAGCAGCGGGCAGATCCTGTTCAAGGGTCGCGACGTGCTGAAGGAGGAGCCGACCCGCGCCTCGCTCGCTTACCGCGGGCAGGTGCAGATGATCTTCCAGGATCCGTTCGGCTCGCTCAACCCGGTGCACACGATCGGCTACCACCTCGAGCGGCCGCTCCTGCTCCACAACAAGGCGCCCACCCCGGCGATCCTCAAGGAGAAGGTGCACGCGCTCCTCAAGACGGTCGATCTGAACCCGCCCGCGGAGGTCGCGCTCAAGTACCCGTACCAGCTGTCGGGCGGTCAGCGGCAGCGCGTGGCGATCGCCCGCGCCCTCGCGGTGGATCCCAGCGTGATCCTCGCGGACGAGCCGATCTCGATGCTCGACGTCTCGATCCGCATGGGCGTCCTGAACCTGATGGAGAAGCTCAAGGAGGAGCGCGGTATCTCCTACCTCTACATCACGCACGACATCGCGAGCGCGCGCTACGTCGCGGATCGCACGATGGTGATGTACGCAGGCCACATCGTGGAGGGCGCGCCGAGCGAGGAGCTGATGCAGCAGCCCGCGCACCCGTACACGAAGCTCCTGCTCTCGGCGGTTCCGGATCCGAACGGCTCGATCCGCGGCGATCTCCCCGCCCGCTCCGGGGCGCCGAAGCTCATCAACCCGCCGCCGGGCTGCCCCTTCGCGGACCGCTGCCCGAGCGTGATGAACACGTGCCGGGAGCAGATGCCGGGGGCCGTCGACGTCGGGTCGGGGCACTGGGTCCGCTGCCATCTCTACGCGCCCGGCTCCGTCATCGCGCCCTCCGCGCTCTACGATCGCACGGTGCCCGCCTCCGTCGAGGCCGGACCTCTCTAGAGCGGCGGTCACCCGCTTCGGAGACGGGCCCATCTCGACGTTTTCGGTGCTCAGCGCACAGGAGTGCGCTTCTGCGCCGAAAACGCCGATCTGGGCCCGTCTCCTGTGCGGGTGACCGCCGCTCTGCGACGCTCGTACCAGGCTCAGCTGAAAACCGCTCTAAGGAGAACCACAGATAGACATGCCGTCTCTGAGATTTCCCGACAATTTCGTCTGGGGGACCGCGACGTCCTCCTATCAGATCGAGGGGGCTACGAACGAGGACGGCCGCAGCGAGTCCATCTGGGATCGCTTCGCGAAGACGCCCGGTCAGATCGTCGACGGGACCAACGGCGACGTCGCGTGCGACCACTACCACCGGTGGCCTGAGGACATCGCGCTGATGAAGAGCCTGGGCATGATGGCCTACAGGTTCTCGATCGCGTGGCCGCGCATCCTCCCGAACGGCCGGGGCGCGGTGAACCAGAAGGGGCTCGACTTCTACAGCCGGCTCGTGGACGGCCTCCTCGCGGCCGGGATCGAGCCGTACGCGACGCTCTTCCACTGGGACCTGCCGCAGGTGCTCCAGGACCAGGTCGGGGGCTGGCAGCACCGCTCGACGGCGGACGCGTTCGTGGAGTTCACCGACGTCATCTCGCGGAAGCTCGGCGATCGCGTGAAGAAGTGGATCACGCACAACGAGCCGTGGTGCACGGCGTTCCTCAGCTACGAGAAGGGGATCCACGCGCCGGGCATGCGCGATTTCAAGAAGGCGCTGGCGGTGAGCCACCACCTCTTGCTCTCCCACGGCCTCGCCGTGCCCGTGGTGCGCCAGAACTGCCCGGGCGCCGAGGTGGGCATCACGCTGAACATGAACTACGCGATGCCCGCGTCCCCCAGCGCCGCCGACTACGACGCGTGCCGCCACTACGACGGGTATTTCAACCGCTGGTTCCTCGATCCGCTGTACGGCCGGCGTTACCCGGCGGACATGATCGAGGACTACATCGCGCTGGGCCACCTCCCGCCGGAGGGGCTGACCGTGTGCAAGCCGGGCGATCTCGACATCATCGCCACGCAGTGCGACTTCCTCGGCCTCAACTACTACTCGCGGGCGGTCCTGCGGAGCAGCAAGGTGCCCGAGGAGCAGAACCTGCCGAGGACGGTGCACGTCGCGCCCCTCTCCGAGCAGACGGAGATGCAGTGGGAGGTCTACCCGGAAGGGCTGCGGCGGCTGCTCCTCCGGCTGCACGTGGAGTACGGCGTGCCGAAGCTCTACGTGACGGAGAACGGCGCGGCTTACTCGACCGAGCCGGACAAGGACGGCCGCATCCCGGACACGCGGCGGCTTCAGTTCCTGCGCGATCACTTCGTCGCCGCGCGGCGCGCGATGGACGCGGGGGCGCCGCTCGCGGGGTACTTCGTGTGGTCGCTGATGGACAACTACGAGTGGGATCGCGGCTATTCGCAGCGGTTCGGCATCGTCTGGGTGGACTACGAGACGCAGCGGCGCATCCCGAAGGACAGCGCGCTCTGGTACAAGGGCGTCATCGCCGCCAACGCGGTCGACGACGGCTCCTCGCAGGCGACCTGACCGGCGGCGCGCCGCGGATCGCAGGGCGAACCGCGGCGCGTCTGGCCGAGACCGTCACGTCACGCGGAGCACCTCGTCCAGGGAGGTGAGCCCCTCCTTCACCTTGGCGAGCCCGGCCTCGCGGAGCGGCACGAGCCCTACCTTGCGCGCGGCGTCCCGGTACGCGCGCTTCCCCGCCCGCGCCTTCACGAGATCCCGCAGGTCGTCGTCGAGCTCGAGCATCTCGAACAGGCCCATGCGCCCCCGGTAGCCCGTCATGTGGCATGTCTGGCACCCGACGCTGCGCTTCAGCTCGGCGCCCTTCTCGATGAGGACCTTGTCCTCTTCGCCCGTCACGGCGGTCTCGAGCTCGTACGTCTCCGCGCACTCCTCGCAGAGCTTGCGCACGAGCCGCTGCGCGACCACGGCGAGCAGGGCGTTCGCCACGATCCACGACTCCGCGCCGAGGTCGACGAGGCGCGCGACCGTGTCCACCGCGTCGGAGGTGTGCAGCGTCGACAGCACGAGGTGCCCCGTGAGGCTCGCCTGCAGCGCGATCTGCGCCGTCTCGGGATCGCGCATCTCGCCCACCATGATCACGTCCGGGTCCTGCCGGAGGATCGCGCGCAGGCCCGTCGCGAACGTGAAGCCCTGCCTCGGGTTGGTCTGCCCCTGCGTGATGTCGGCGAACTCGACCTCGATCGGATCTTCCAGCGTGACGATGCTGAGCTCGCTCGTCTTCATGACCTTGATCAGCGAGTAGAGCGTCGAGGTCTTGCCGGATCCGGTCGGCCCGCACACGACGATCAGCCCCGAAGGCCGGTCGGCGAGCCGCTCGAGCCGCGGCAGGTCCCCCTCGGCGAGCCCGAGCTTGTCGAGCGGGATCAGCTGGTGGCTCAGCAGCACGCGCAGCACGAGCGTCTCGCCGTGGATCGCGGGGAACGTCGAGGCGCGCAGGTGGATGAGCGGGTGGCCGTGGAGCTCGAGGCTGAACTGGCCGTCCTGCGGCAGGCGCCGCTCGGTCATGTCCATCCGCGCGAGCACCTTCACGCGCGAGGTGAGCGACGGCGCGATCTCGATCGGGATCTGCCCTTGCGCCACCATCACGCCGTCGACGCGGTAGCGCACGCGGATGCCGTCGCGCTTCGGCTCGACGTGGATGTCGCTCGCGCCCATCGAGACAGCGCGGCGGACGAGGTGATCGAGCACCTTGACCGCGTCGAGCTCCTCGGACGCCGTGGGGGGGCGGCTCTGGCTCATCGCGCGCCTCCCTTGCCGACGACGTCGATCGTGCGGAGCGAGACCATCTTCAGCTCGTCCGAGGGGGGGAACGTGGCCCAGACGCTGACGCCGTAGAGCCCGGGCCGCCCGCGGTCGTCCAGCGGGACCTGGATGTCGAATCGATTGCCGGTCACCTGGAGAGGAATAGGCGTCTTGAAGCCCTTCGGGAAGAACGTCGCGTAGGGGGGCGGGATCGGGTATCCGCCCATCTTGAGCAGCTTCTCCGGCTTGATCGGCTTCCCCGGCTCGACCCGCGAGAGCCCGACGCCCGCGATCTTCGCCGGCGCGGCGATCTCGCCGCTCACCCGGATCCGCTCGCCGATCGTCGCCCGCCTGGGCAGCGGCTGGTACGTCCCGTAGTCGTCGACGAACTCCTGCGCCACGCAGGCGATGTCGAACCCCTTCGCCTTGGCCAGCCCGACCCCGAGCGACGTGTGCGACGCTGTGAGCACGTTGCGCCGGTGCCCGTCGGCCGGGGGCCTCTCGTTCATGAAGGCCTGGTGCACGCGCTCGAGGCTCTCCGCGGAGAAGCGCGGATCCGGATCGAGCTCGCGGGGGATCGCGTCGGCGAAGCAGCCGGCGTTCTCCATCGGGAACCCGTCGCCGCCCGCGGCCGTGTAGCGCTCCTCCGGGACCGAGCCGTCGCTGCCCCAGTGGCCGGTGAAGCCGATCCGGACCATGTCCTCGGCGTGCCGCCGCCCCGCGCGCGCCGCGGTCTCGTCCCACCGGACGGGCGGCAGCTTGTGCGCCGCGCGATCGCGGTTGACGAGGCCGAGCACGTACCGCCCTGCCTCCGCGCGGGTCATCGGCTGGCCCGGCGCGGGCGGGGCCTGGGCGCCCTGGGCCTCGCCGCCGGCCTCCACGCCGGCGGCCTTGCCCTCCGAGGGGCGCGCGTTCTCCTCCGCCGCTCTGGCCTTGCCCCCGGACGGCTCCTCCGCCGGCTCGTTCGCGACGCTCGCGCCGCTCGCGACGCTCGCGCCGCTCGCGCCGCACGCGAGCGCGTGGGCGCCCGCGGCGGCGAGCCCGAGCCAGCGCGCCCCGGACCGGCGCTCCCGCTGACCATCCATCGCTCCTGTCCTGCTTCTCCTCGTGGCTCCGATGATCGCGCGCATCGTTGCGACCGTAGCGCTTCGATGTCGCGCGCGCACCCGGGAGCGCCGACGCCTTCGGGCGCACGGCGGCGTGTACGGCGGCGAGGTCGAGGTGGTAATCGATGCGCTACGTGAGCACGTCGTCATCGTCGCAGGGCGCGGTCGCCGCGCACCCGCCCGGGGCCTCCGCGATCGTCCTCGCCGCGGAGCGCGAGGGGCGCGCGGCGCACCCGACCGCGGGCGTCCTGTGGATGCTCCTGGCCCAATCGCTCTTCGCCGCGATGAACGTCCTCGCGCGGCTCTCTTCGGAGCACGCCCCGTGGCCCGAGGTGGCGGCGTCGCGCACGCTGGTGGGCGCAGCCACCGCGCTCGGCGTCGCGCTCGTCCGCCGTGCGCCGCTCTCCGTGGGCAGGGGCGACCGGCGGCTCGCGTGGGCGCGCTCGCTCTGCGGCACCGGGGCGATGCTCTGCGGCTTCTACACGCTCGGCACGCCGCAGATCGCGCTCGGCGACGCGGTCACGCTCGGCGCGACGAGCCCGATCTTCGTCGCGCTCCTCGCGCCCCGGCTGCTCGGCGAGCGGACGAGCCCGCGCCTCTGGCTCGCGACCCTGCTCGCCTTCGTCGGCGTCGGGCTGGTCGCCGCGCCGAGGCTCGCGATCGCGGGCGAGATCGCGCTCATCGCCACGCTCGGCGCCGTCTTCTCCGCGTTCGCCATGATCTGGCTGCGCAGGATCGGCGCCGGCGGGGAGGGCGCGAGCCCCGAGGCGATCGCGCTGCATTTCTCGCTCGTGGCGAGCGCCGCGATGGTCGCGCTCTCGATCCCGGTCTGGCGGACGCCCGACGCCCTCGGCGCCCTCCTCCTGATCGGGACGGGGCTCGCCGGCGGGCTCGCGCAGCTCGCGATGACGCGCGCCTACGCGCTCGACAGCGCGGCGCGCGTCGGCGCGATCGGTTACGTCGGGGTCGTCCTGTCGCACGTGCTCGCCGCCGCCTGGCTGGGCGAGAGCCCGTCGGCGGACCAGCTGCTCGGGGCGGCGCTCGTGACGGCGGCCGGCCTCTGGCTCGCTTCCCAGGCGCTGCGCGACGCGCGGGGGCCAGGGCGTCGAGCGGCGCGTTGACCGGCCTCCACCCCGCGTGGGATAGCGGATCTCCGCTCAAGGAGGATCTGCATGAAAGCGTTCGCTCTCCAGGGTTCGTTCGGTCTCGACGCGCTCCGCCCGATCGATCTTCCGGATCCTGAGCCGGGGCCTGGGCAGATCGTCCTCCAGATGAGGGCGGCGTCGCTCAACTTCCGCGACCTGCTCGTCGCGAAGGGGCTCTACAACCCGAAGTTCGCGCTGCCGCTCGTCCCGCTCTCCGACGGGGTCGGGGAGGTCGTCGCCGTGGGGGACGGGGTGACGCGGGTGAAGGTCGGCGATCGCGTGAGCCCGATCTTCCACCAGCGATGGATCGACGGGGAGCTCTCCGCGGACAAGGCGCGGGGCGCGCTCGGCGGGGAGCTGCCGGGCGTGGCCGCGGAGCGGGTGCTGCTCGATGCGGAGGGGGTCGTCGCGGTCCCGCAGCACCTCACGGACGAGGAGGCCGCGTCGCTGCCGTGCGCCGCGGTGACCGCGTGGAACGCGCTCTTCGTGGCGGGCCACATCAAGGCGGGCGACACGGTCCTCGTGCAGGGCACGGGCGGCGTCTCGATCTTCGCGCTGCAGTTCGCCCGGCTCGCGGGCGCCCGCGTCATCGTCACCTCGAGCAGCGACGAGAAGCTCGAGCGCGCCAGGTCGCTCGGGGCGTCCGAGACCATCAACTACCGCGCGAACCCCGACTGGGACGCGCCCGCGCGCTCGTTCACCGGCGGCGCGGGGGTGGATCACGTGATCGAGGTGGGCGGCGCGGGCACGCTCGCCCGTTCGCTCCGCGCGGTCCGGTTCGGCGGCCGCGTGAGCCTCATCGGCGTGCTCACGGGCGGCGCGCTGGGGGACGTCGGCCTGTTCCCCATCCTGATGAAGCAGATCACCGCGCAGGGCATCTTCGTCGGGTCGCGGGCGATGTTCGAGGACATGAACCGCGCGATCGCGGCGAGCGGGCTCCGGCCGGTCGTCGACCGCGTGGTCCCCTTCGCCGAGGTGCGCCAGGCGATCGAGTCCATGGCGAGCGGTTCACACTTCGGGAAGATCGCGATCCGGTTCTGAGGGAGCCGGCCGCGGCGCGTCGCGTCCCTCCGGCATCCCTCGGAAGTGGCCTCGTCGGCCCAAGTCGTTTACGAGTCGTCTACGAACGGATTCCGCGGCCGGCCACTCGCCTGCGCCGCGCGAGAGGTGGTGGACGATGCGGCTCGATCTGGAGCTCGAGGTCCTGTGTGGTCAGCTCATCGTGGGCGGCTTCGACGGCGCGGAGCCGCCGGCCCGGTACCTGAAGGCCCTCGCCGAGGGGCGGCGGGGCGGCGCGATCCTGTTCCGGCGCAACGTCCCTGACGTGGCCGCCACGGCGCGGCTCTGCCAGGCGCTCGCCGAGGCGGGCGGGCCAGATCGGCCTCCCTTCATCGGCATCGATCAGGAGGGGGGCCGCGTCACCCGCTTGCCCGCGCCTTTCCTGACGCTGCCGTCGATGCGCTCGCTCGGCGAGCTCGCGGACCTCCCGCTGCTGCGCCGCGCGGCGCGCGCCGTCGCGTCCGAGCTCCGGGCCGTCGGCATCAACCTGAACTTCGCCCCGGTGCTCGACGTCGACTCGAACCCGGCGAACCCGATCATCGGCGATCGCGCGTTCGGCCGCGACCCTGGCGCGGTCGCGCGGGGCGCCGTCGCGTTCCTGGAGGGGCTCCAGGAGGAGGGCGTGCTCGCCTGCGGCAAGCACTTCCCGGGGCACGGCGACACGGCGCTCGACAGCCACCTCGCGCTCCCGACCCTCTCGCACGCGCGCGGCCGCCTCGACGAGATCGAGCTGCCGCCGTTCCGCGCCGCCTGCGGCGCCGGGGTCGCGTCGCTCATGACGGCGCACATCGTCGTCGAGGCGCTCGATCCGGGCGTCCCGGCGACGCTGTCGCGCGCCATCTGCACCGACCTCCTGCGCGGCGAGATCGGCTTCGAGGGGGTGCTCTTCTCGGACGATCTCGAGATGGCCGCGATCGCCGCGCACAACGCGGTCGAGGAGGCCGCCGCCGCGGCGGTCTGGGCGGGCTGCGACGCGCTGCTCGTCTGCCACAGCGAGGACCTGCAGGATCGCGTGCACGAGGCGCTCGTGCGCAAGGCCGAGCGCGAGCCCCGCTTCCGCGAGCGCTGCGCCGAGGCGGCCGCGCGGTGCCTGGGCCTGCGCCGGCGGTGCCCGCCGCGGCCGGTCTCGTCGCCCGCGGCGTTCGCCGAGATCGCCGGCGGGCCCGCGTCCCGGGCGGTGATCGAGGACATCGAGCGGGCGCGCGCCGCGCGCGCCGCGGGGGCGGCGACGTGACGGCGCCGCCGGGCGCCGCGCGAGCGGAGGCCGCGCAGCACCCCGAGCGCCCGTTCGCCATCACCGCGCGCCGGCTGGTCACCTGCGACCCGTCCCGCGCCTCGGCCGGCGATCCCCTCGGCGTCATCGAGGACGCCGCGATCGTGGTGCGAGGCGGCGCGATCGACGCGGTCGGCCCGCGGCGCGAGGTCCTGCGGCCCGGGGCCGGCGTGCCGATTGCGATCGAGGCCGCGGGGGTCGTCACGCCCGGGCTCGTCGATTGCCACACGCACGCGCCCTGGATCGGCTCGCGGGACGCCGAGTACGCGATCCGCATGGCCGGCGGCGACTACGAGGCGATCGCCGCGGCCGGCGGCGGCATCGTCGCGAGCATGCGCGCGGCGCGCGCCGCGACCGCCGGTGACCTCGCTGACACGCTCCGCGCCCGCCTCCGCCGGATGGCCGCGCTCGGCGTGACCGCCGTCGAGGCCAAGAGCGGCTACGGCCTCGACGAGGCGACGGAGCGCAAGCAGCTCGAGGCGGTCGCCGAGGCGGGGAGCGACGCGCGCTTGCCCCGCGTCGTTCCGACGTACCTCGCGCTGCACGCGCTGCCGCCCGAGGCCGGCGGCGATCGCGCGGCCTATGCCGCCACGGTGGCGCGATCCTGGCTGCCCGCGATCGCCGCGGCCGGCCTCGCGCGCTACGTCGACGCGTACATCGACCGGAGCGCGTTCTCGGTGGACGAGGCGCGCCCGGTGCTCGAGCGGGCGCGCGCGCTGGGGCTCGGCGTGCGCGTGCACGTCGGGCAGTTCGCGGACGTGGGCGGCGCCGAGCTCGCGGCCGCGCTCGGCGCCGCGTCGGCCGATCACCTCGAGCACGTCGCGCCGGAGGGCATCGCGGCGCTCGCCCGGGCGGGCGTCGCCGCCGCGCTGCTGCCCGTGGCGAGCTTCACGCTGCGGCAGGAGCCGCCGCCCGTCGCCGCGCTCCGGGCCGCAGGCGTCCCGCTGATCGTGGGCAGCGACGCGAACCCCGGCACGGCGCCGACCGAGAGCCTTCCGCTCGCGCTCGCGCTCGCGGTGCGGCTCTACGGGCTCACGGTCGCCGAGGCGATCCTGGGCGCGACGCGCGAGGCGGCGGCCGCGCTCGGCCTACGCGGCGTGTGCGGCGCCGTCCGTCCGGGGCTGCGCGCGGATCTCGCCGTGTGGGACCTGCCGCACGAGAACGCGATCGTGCAGCCCTGGGGCGCGCCGCGCGCGCGGGCCGTGCTGCGCGACGGCGAGGTCATCGCGGCGGCGGGCTGAGGCACACCGCAAGTCAAGCCTGGACGCGCGTGCACCCTGCGCGTATGCCGCGCCCATGACTGAGACGCAGAGCCCTGTCGCTGTCCCGAGCCGCGCGGACAGCTCGTTCGATCCGGTCCCGCTCCTGGCCGAGGAGCTGAGCCTCCCGCGCCAGGGGGTCTCGGCGGTGGCCAAGCTGCTCGCCGAGGGGGCGACGGTGCCGTTCATCGCCCGTTACCGCAAGGAAGCGACCGGCGGGCTCGACGAGGTGCAGATCCGCGCCATCGAGGAGCGCCGCGCCTACCTCATCGAGCTCGAGGAGCGCCGCGCCACGGTGCTCACGGAGATCCAGAAGCAGGGCAAGCTCACCGACGCGCTCGCCTCGAAGATCCGCGCCTGCAGCACCAAGGCCGAGCTCGAGGACCTCTATCTCCCCTTCAAGCCGAAGCGCCGCACGCGCGCCATCATCGCGAAGGAGCGGGGCCTCGAGCCGCTCGCGGATCGCATGTGGTCGCAGCCGGGCGACGGCAGCCCCGAGGAGGAGGCCCGCGCGTTCGTCAGCGCCGAGAAGGAGGTCCCCGACGCGGCGGCCGCCCTCGCCGGCGCGCGCGACATCTGCGCCGAGCGCATCGCCGAGCACGCCGACGTGCGCAAGCTCGTCCGCGAGGCCTACGCGAAGGAAGGCGTCATCAAGGTCCAGAAGAACGAGGAGCACGCGGCCAAGCAGACGAAGTTCGACATGTACGGGAGCTTCGAGGAGCCCGTCGCGAACATCCCGTCGCACCGCTACCTCGCGATCCGCCGCGGCGAGGCCGAGGGCGTGCTGCGCGCCTCGATCGAGCTCGCGCCCGAGCCGCTCGTCCCCCCGATCCACGCCGCGGTGGGGCTGAAGCCGAAATCGCCGTGGGCCGGCGAGCTCACGAAGGCCGCCGACGACGCCGTGAAGCGGCTCTTGCTCCCCGCGGTCCAGAGCGACGTGCGCGTCGACCTCAAGATGCAGGCCGATCGCGCCGCGGTCGATGTCTTCGCCCAGAACCTCCGCGAGCTCCTCCTCGCGGCGCCCTTCGGCACGCAGGCGGTGCTCGGCATCGACCCCGGCCAGCGCACCGGCTGCAAGTGCGCCGTCGTCGACGAGACGGGCAAGCTCCTCGAGCACACGACGATCTACCTGGTCGGGAGCAGCGACTCGCTCGAGCGCGCGCGCCAGGACCTGCGCCGCATCTGCCGCAAGTACCCGCTCCGCGCCGTCGCCGTGGGCAACGGCACGCACGGCCGCGAGACCGAGGCGTTCGTGAAGGACGTGCTCGCGTCGGAGGGCCTGAAGGAGCTGTTCTGCGTCCCGGTGAGCGAGGCGGGCGCGAGCGTCTACTCGGCGAGCGAGGTCGCGCGCGAGGAGTTCCCCGACCTCGACCTCACGGTGCGCGGCGCGATCAGCATCGCCCGCAGGCTGCAGGACCCGCTCGCGGAGCTCGTGAAGGTCGACCCGAAGAGCATCGGCGTCGGCCAGTACCAGCACGACGTCTACCAGGGCCTGCTCGCGCGGAAGCTCGATGAGGTCGTCGAGAGCTGCGTCAACCTGGTCGGCGTCGAGCTCAACACGGCGAGCGCCCCGCTGCTCGCCCGCGTCGCCGGCATCGGCCCGAGCCTCGCGAAGAAGATCGTCGCCCACCGCGACCTGAACGGCGCGTTCAAGAGCCGCAAGGCGCTGCTCGACGTGCCCGGCGTCGGCCCGCGGACGTTCGAGCAGGCCGCGGGCTTCGTGCGGGTCCGGGGCGGGGAGCACCCGCTCGACGCGAGCGCCGTGCACCCGGAGCGCTACGGCCTCGTCGAGCGCATCGCGGCGGATCTCGGCGTGCCGGTCGGGTCGCTCATCGGCGACACGGCGGCGATCGCGCGGATCGATCCGAAGAAATACGAGGCCGGCGACGTCGGCTCGTTCACGCTGAACGACATCCTGAGCGAGCTGAAGAAGCCGGGCCGCGACCCGCGCGCCACGTTCGAGCCGCCGAAGTTCCGCGACGACGTGCGGACCATGGAGGATCTCAAGCCGGGCATGGAGCTCGAGGGCGTGGTGACCAACGTCACGGCGTTCGGCGCCTTCGTCGACATCGGCGTCCACCAGGACGGCCTCGTGCACGTCTCGCAGCTGGCGGACAGGTTCGTGAAGGACCCGAACGAGGTCGCGAAGGTGGGCGAGAAGATCAAGGTGCGTGTGCTCGAGATCGACCTCGTGCGCAAGCGCATCTCGCTCACCGCGAAGAAGGGCGGCGCTCCCGCCGGCGCGCGTCCCCAGGCGGGCGGCCCCTCTGCAGGCGGCGACGCGCGCGGCCGCAACGATCGCGGCGACGGCCGCCGGCCGGCCCAGGGGCAGCAAGGGAAGGGGCAGGGGAGCTCGTCGGGCGGCTTCCGCAACAACCCGTTCGCCGATCTGCTCCGGAAGTGATCGGCGCGCGCCCGCCTGGCCCCGGGCCAGGCGGGCCGCGCTAGAACCCGTGCTCGGCGAAGAAGCGCTCGATCCGGAGCGACACGAGCTCGGGGAACTCGACCGCGGTGGTGTGGGTCCCGCCGCGGACCACGAGGATCTCCGCCATCGGGATGCGGCGCGCCATCGACTGCGCCAGCGCCCGCGGGGTGAACGCATCGCGATCGCCGGTGATGAGCAGCGTCGGGACGTCGATCTGCTCCAGCACGGACTCGGCGTCGTGGGCGTCCAGCGCGCGGAGGTTGCTGAAGAGCGCGTCCATGTCGAGCCGGCCGAACGGCTGCACGAGCTCGGCGAACGCCTCGCTATCGAGCGTCTTGCCGAGCAGCCCCATTCGCTTCAACCAGAGCACCGCGTCCGGCGGGCCGATGGTGCTGCGCGTCACCCGGGCCGCCAGCGTGTGAGCGCGCGCCGCGAACGCCACGAACGGCGGAAACAGCCGCCCGAGCCCCGGCAGCGGCCCGATCGTCTCCAGCGGCCGGCGGTAGGTGCCGTTCAGCAGGACCAGGTTCGCGGCGAACCCCGGGAGCCTGCGGAACGCCTCCAGCGCCACCTGGACGCCCACGCTCCATCCCATCAGCGCGCCGTGCCGGATCCCTTCGGCGGCGAGGATCGCCTCCAGGTCGCGGACATGGTTCGCGACCGCATAGGCGCCCGGAACGTCCGGTGACGGGCGCTTCGACGCGTACATCCCGCGGTAATCCCACGTGATGAACCGGTACTGGTCGGAGAGGTACTCGACCTGCGCCCGCCAGGCGAGGTACGGCCCGCCCAGCCCGTTGACAAGGACCACCGTCTTCGCCCCCTCGAACGGCGGCGGCGTCACGCGGTAGGTGATGTCGGTTCCATCGAAGCTCGTGACCCGCCGGGTCTCCATCCGGAGCGATGGCCGCCGCGGGGGCGGCCCCCGCCGGCCCCCGCTGGAGGCAGGAGGGGGCGGCGCCTGCCGCCCGCCGCTGGAAGGCGGGGGGGACGGCTGCCGCCCGTCGCCGGACGAAGCCGCGGGCGGCGCCTGCGGTCTGTTGCCGGTGGATGAAGCTGGCGGCGCCTGCGGTCCGCTGCCGGAACCGGAAGGAGAGCGGAGCCGCGGCGGCCGACCCCCGCCGAACTTGAACGAGACCATGAACCCCCTGCTTCCTACCCGGTCCCTCCGCGGAGGGCCAGGCTGCCGGCGGTCGCCCGCAGGATGGGCGGGGGACGCCGGCGCAGACCCGGCGAGGCGCAGCCGCGGGCCGGCGGGGGCTGCCGTGGGGCAGGGTGGCCCGTGTGGCCTGGCGATCGCCCGTCGAAACACATCCTGCGCTGCGATCGCCATCGCGTTGACATTCCAGGCGGCGCGCCGCTAACGTGCCCGGCGGGTTGTCCGCTCGCCCGGCGCTCCCGTCGTGTTGCTGATCTTTCCCTCCCCGCTCCCATGTCGGTCTGTTGGAGGCCGGCCCGTGTCGTCTTCTGTTGCCGCTCGCGCAGGGGCAGCTCCGGTTCGGGCCGTGGTGGGTCGATTCCCTCGGGCGAGCTGGAGTTTTCAGCGCGAAGTGGTGCAGCGATCCCGTCCTCGAGGAGCCGATGGCTGAAGAAAAGAAGAAGAGCAAAATCGATCTGAAGGCTCGGCTTGGCAAAACGGCGATAGGCGGGGCGCCGGGAGCGGCCGTCCCCCTTCCCGTGCCTGGCCCGCAGCCCGGATCGGGGCCGCCTCCCGACATGAACGCGGGCCCGATCGGCGTGCCCTCGCCGCATCCGAGCGCGCGGCCGCCGATGCCCTCCGTGGGGGGCATCGCGCCCCCGCCCGGGATCTCGCCAGGCATCCCGCTGCCTCCGTTCGCGCCGGCGCCGCGTCCTGTGATCCAGACGCCGCCGCCCAAGCCGACGGCCGCCGCGCAGACCATCAAGGTCGAGGTCGGCGAGGAGGTCGAGCAGGAGCGGCGGAAGGCCTCGAAGAAGACGGCGCTCTACGCCGGCCTCGCGGCGATCGTCGGCATCGGCGTGGGCTTCGCCATCGGCGGCGCGAAGGAGCGCGGCGATCGCGGCAAGCTCGCGGTCGACGGCGCCGCGGCGCTCGCGAAGGACGTGAAGGCCGCGAACGAGAAGATGGTGGAGCTGAAGGAGAAGCTCGATGCGGGCCGGACGGCGCTCGAGGGGAAGAAATTCCCCACGCAGCTCGTGGCCGAGCTGGGCGGCATCAACGTCCCGTTCGATGCCACCAACCTGGAGGGCAAGCAGATCGGCGGCCTCCCGGGGCGGGTGATGCGCCAGGTCCTCGCCTACACCACGGCGGTCCAGGATCTCAACAAGACCAAGGACAGCCTCAAGAACGTCCTCTCGGCCGCGCAGGCTCCCGTCGAGAAATCGTGGAAGGAGCAGGAGGAGCCGGTCGTGAACTTCTCGGTGGTCTTCCGCCGGGACGGCGACAAGACGCTGGCCGAGCTCGTTCCCAACAAGGCGCCGTTCCCGTTCGGCAAGGACTGGCCGGCGAAGTACACGGTGACCCGCCTCGAGCGCACGCAGCAGGGCTTGAAGCCCGCCGAGAAGGAGGCCGCCCGCTGGACGAAGGGCGACATCGTCGGCGGCGATCTGCAGGCCCTCCCGGTCGATCCTCAGTCCGTCGCAGGCCTCACGAGCGAGCAGATGGTCTTCAGGCTCGCCAGCGCGATGGCGGACATCCGCAAGACGCTCGACGGGAACAAGGACAACCCTGTCGAAGAGACGCCCGGCCTCATCAAGGAGGGCGACGATCTCGCGAACGAGCTCCGCAAACTCTCCCTCGCCCGCTGAGCGGCACGCGCCCGCTTCGGATACGGGCCCATCTCGACGTTTTCGGTGCTCGGCGTACTGGAGTCTCAAGATCCTACACATCTCGCTTGATGTGTGCTGGGCGACGTGATCAAAGCTGCGGATGGGTTCACCTGCAGCAGAGCACGCAGCGGCACTCGCCGAGGAGATGAGCGACGCGCACTTCGGCGATGCGCGGCTTTCGAAGCGCCAGACCAAGCTGGTGCAGAAGCTGGCGCAGGCGCCGGACAAGAGCTTCCCCTCGCTCTTGTCCGACAGCGAGCTGGAGGCGGCGTACCGTTTCTTCGGCAACGACGCCGTCACGCCCGCGGCGATTCTGGCTCCGCATGTGCGCGCCACCCTCGCGCGCATGGAGGCCGAGCCGGTCGTGCTCGCCATCCATGACACCACGACCCTTTCCTTCCGCTCGGACGGCCAGCGGCAGGGGCTCGGACGGCTGCGCTCCTCGGGGCAGACGTTCTTCGCCCACTTCACGCTGGCGGTCAGCGGCGATGGAACGCGCCGCCCGCTCGGCGTGCTCGATCTGAGCACGCACGTGCGCGACGACGGCACGACGGACAACGAGCACGACCGCTGGGGAGAGCAGGTGGAGCGAGTCGCGGTCTTGGGCGCTGCGCCGCACGATGTGGTGCACGTCATGGACCGCGAAGGCGACGACTACGGCCTGTTCGCGCAGCTTCTGAGCGCAGGGCATCGGTTCGTGATTCGGCTCGCGCACAATCGCCTCGTCGAGGCTGACGCCCTCGGAGCGGAGGCCAAGCTCGAGCAGGCGCTCGCGCATGTTCAAGCGGTGGCCGTGCGCGAGGTAGAGCTTTCGCCGCGGCCGGCAGGCAATCGCAGCCCTCAACAGAAACGGCTGCATCCTCCGCGTGCAGGACGCTTGGCCAAGCTCGCCCTTGGAAGCACGCGCGTGACCCTGCGGCGACCGAGATCCCAGCCGCGCGAGCTGCCTGCGACGCTCTCGTTGCGGGTCGTACGCGTCTGGGAGATCGAGCCGCCGCCGGGCGAAGCGCCGGTCGAGTGGGTGCTGCTCACGAGCGAGCCGGTCGAGTCCGTCGAGCAGCTGACGCAGCTGGTCGACTGGTACCGGGCGCGCTGGATGGTGGAGGAGCTCTTCAAGGCCCTGAAGACCGGATGCGCCTACGAGAAGCGCCAGATCGAGGACCTGCACGGCCTGCGCAACGTGCTGGCGCTCTTCGCGCCCATCGCCTGGCAGCTATTGCTGCTGCGCAGCGAGGCTCGGCGCGCTCCGGAGCAGCCCGCGACCGCCGTGCTCACGCCCACCCAGCTCGAGGTGCTGCGGGTCTTCGCGCGCAAGCCCCTGCCCGAGAACGCCACGGCCCGCGATGCCTTCCTGGCGATCGCCGGGCTCGGCGGACACCTCCGGCGAAACGGCGAGCCCGGCTGGCAGACCTTGGGCCGTGGCTACGAGCAACTGCTCACCCTCGTCCAGGGCTGGAGCGCCGCGAGGGAGGTGGGGAAAATATGATCAATCCTGAGACTGGAGTACGCCTCCGCGCCGAAAACGCCGATCTGGGCCCGTCTCCTGTGCGGGCGCGCGCCGCTCGGCCGGCGCAGATCGGAAGCGCCGCGGCGCGCTGGGGGGGCCTGGCGTCGCGCGCGGTGTGGGGGAGCCGAGGGGGGCGGGCGGATGGCCGACCCTCCTGCGCGCTGGGTCGGCGCGGGGGGCTTTAGGCGGCGCCGCCGGCGCCCATGGCGCGGGGGCGGACGATCTCGACCTTGCCGATGTGGCGCTCGTCGCTGTCGCGCACGATGAAGCGCAGGCCGAACTTGCTCACGGCCGTGCCGACCTCGGGCACCTTGCCCACGTGCTGCGTGAGCATCCCGCCGAGCGAATCGTATTTGCCCTCCCGGTCGAGCTCCGCGCCCAGGTAGGCCGAGAGATCGCTCATCGATACGGCCGCGTCGGCGACCAGGCGGCCGTCGCCCAGATCCTGGATGGCGGCGCCGTCGTCCGTCTCGTCGTGCTCGTCCCGGATGTCTCCGACGATCTCCTCGAGCACGTCCTCCAGGGTGACAATCCCCGACATCCCGCCAAACTCGTCGACCACGATGGCGAGGTGCTGTCTCCGGCTCTTCATCTCCCGGAGCAACGAAGAGAGGGGCTGCGACTCGGCGACGAAATTGGCCGGGCTCCGCGTGATCTCCCGGAGCGTCGTGTTCTTGAGCCGGCGCTCCTCGAGGACCTTGAACAGATCCTTCGCGTAGAGGAGACCAGCGATGTTGTCGGTCTGATCCTTGTAGACCGGATACCGCGAGTGCCCGCTCTCGGTGACGATCTCCAGCACCTTCTCCAGCGGAGTGGAGATCTCGATGGCCTCGACCTTGGATCGCGGCACCATCACGTCCCGCGCCGTGAGATCGGCGAACTCGAGCACATTCCGGATCATCTCCGCCGGCTCTCGCCCGAAGAGACCAGAACGCTCGACCTCATCGACGAGGATCTCGACCTCCGCCTCGGCAACCCGCGGATCCGACGGCTGCTCACCATCCCGCGGCCCCAGCTTGGAGCCGATCCAGCCGAGCGGTACGGCGAGCGGCAGCATCGCGATTTCGAGAGGGCGCAAGAAGCGGACCGCCATCGATGCGGCCCGATCGGCGTGCTTGCGGCCCAGCGTGGAGCTGACCTCGTAAAGGGCTCCGCTGAGGACGATGGTGGTCGCCAGCCCGAGATAGAGCGCAGCGCCAGGGACAGTCCGCCGGAAGAAGAGGTCGAAGCAGGCGGCCGTCAGGCTGGTCGATACGACCCAGCCGAGCAGGTAGCGGGAACGGAGCTTGGCGTCTTCCTGACGAATCCGCTCGTAGGCGGCCTTCGTGGGGCCCGTCGCCTGCTCTATCAGCGCGCCGAGCCTCGTCGCGCTCAACGTCGTCAGTGCGGTGTCGGCGCCGACGAACAGCGAGCCAAGTACAGCGGAGAGAACTGCAGCGCCGAGCGCTGGCAATGGAACGAAATCGGGACTCAAACAGAGGCTCCTAACGGACGAATCGTAACGGAACAGGCGAGGGGAGCGCAACCGGACCGGGACGCGAAATCTCAGGAGATGACGGAACCACGCGTTCTTGCCGCTCTCGCCCGAAGGCGGACTCCCCAGCTCGACCGATCCTGCCGAGCGCCGCCAGTGACATGCGCCGTAGATCTGCCGAAGTCCAGGGAATTGCCGTGTGCTGTGGGTTTCTCTTATCTAGCAGCATTCCCACGCATGTCGGGCGCTTCAGAAAAACCGCGCAGGACGGAAAACCGAGTCGGCGATGGCGCTGGATGGCCCTCACCGGCGTCCACATCGGCGACCTCCGAGGCGCCGAGCGCCACGACAGCCCCGTCCGGATCGAGCCATACAGCGGCGCCAGGGTGCGCAGGAGCCATGGAGAAGTCGGATTCGGTGAGCGCTTGTCCCATGCGCGCGCGCCGGGCGCCGTGCTCGGTCAGGCGGGCGACCGGGAGGCTCGCGGCGGCTGCGTCGGCGAGCGGGCGCAGCGATGCGCGCAGCGCCTCGGCGCCGGCGTCGAGGGACACGGCCTGCTCCACGGTGAAGCTGCCGCTCGCCGTGCGGCGGAGCGCGGACAGGTGCGCGGGCACGTCGAGGTGCGCGCCCAGGTCGCGCGCCAGCGAGCGCACGTAATAGCCCTTGCTCACCCCGAGCTCGAGATCGAGGGTGGCCGGCGCGGCGCCCGTGGCCGGCGCAGCGCCCGCGGCCGGCGCGGCGCCCGTGGCCGGCGCAGCGCCCGCGGCCGGCGCGGCGCCCGTGGCCGGCGCAGCGCCCGCGGCCGGCGCGGCGCCCGTGGCCGGCGCAGCGCCCGCGGCCGGCGCGGCGCCCGCGGCAGGTGCACCAGGCACGCCGCGCGAGGCGCCGGTCACCTCGAGCGACCGGACCTCGACGGCCCGCGCCGACAGCTCCACCACCTGGCCGGCGCGCGCCAGGGCGTAGCTGCGCTGCCCGGCGACCTTGATGGCCGAGTACGCCGGCGGCGACTGCTCCCGCCGCGCCCGCTCCGCGTCGATCGCGGCGGCGATGCGCGGCGCCGCGCGCGCGAGCGCCTCGCCGCCGGGAGGCCCGCCGGCCCCGGCGAGGGCGCCGAGCTCCGCGTCGAGCCACGGCGGCAGGGGCTGCGTCGCGGTGATCTCCCCGTCCGCGTCGAGGGTGTCCGTCCCCACACCGAGGACGACGCGCGCCGTGTAGCGCTTGTCCTGCGCGGTCAGGTACGGGGCGAGCTTGGTGGCCTCGCCGACGAGCACCACGAGGACGCCGGACGCCATCGGGTCGAGCGTCCCCGCGTGCCCGATGCGCTTCACGCCGAGGGCGCGGCGCAGGCGGGCCACGACGTCGTGGCTCGTCGGCCCGCGCGGCTTGTCGATCACCAGCACGCCCTCCGTCCGCGCGCCCCTGCGCGTCGCTCGCTCGGGCTCGGCGGGCGGATCCCCTTCGTTCGTATTTTCGGGCATGGAGTGAGGATTCGCCTCGGCAGATCGCTTCATCCGAACCAGATCGACTTCCGGGTGGCCAGGGTCTCGTCGATGAGCCCCTGGATCGTCGCGCGCACGCGCTCCGCGAGGCGCCGCACCAGGATCTGATCGTCCGCCGCCTCCGGGCCGTACGCGTCGAACCGCACCGGATCGGCCAGGCGGATCTTCCACTTGGTGGGCGCCGGAACGAGGCCCAGCGGCCCGAGCGCGGGGAACGTCGGCGTGATGGGCAGGTACGGGATGCCGAGCGCGCGCGTGAGGTGCTCGACCCGGTAGAACAGCGGGTTCGTCTCCTCGGCCCCCACGATGGCGCACGGGACGAGCGGCGTGCGCGTGCGCAGGCAGAGCCGGATGAAGCCGCCGCGACCGAACCGCTGGAGCTGGTACCGGTCCTTGTAGAGCTTCCCGCTGCCCTTGACGCCCTCGGGGAAGACCGCGATGAGCCGCTCGCCCGCGAGCAGCCGCTCCGCGTTCTCCTGGCAGGCCCGCACGGCCCCGAGCCGGTTCATGATCGTGCCGGCGAACGGCAGGTAGTACACGAAATCGTCGGCCAGCCAGCGGAGCTCCCGCCGCGCCGGGTGCTCCCGCCGCACCGCGGCCCGCAGCATGAGCCCGTCGTAGGGGATGGGCCCGCCCGAATGGTTGGACACCACGAGGCACCGCCCCTCGGCGGGGATACGCTCGATGCCCTCGATATCTATCCTGAAATAGTACCTGTGCAGGAAGTCGAAGAGCGACCTGTACCGGGCCTCGTACTTGGGATCGAAGCCGAACTCGTCGACCTCCTCCGAGCGGCGGCGCAGGCCGGCGCGGCCCCACTGCCGCAGGTAGAAGTCGGTCGACAGGACGTCGCGCGCCGTCCCGGGCTCGGACAGCGGCGGCTCGCTGGCGAAGCCGGCCGACGCGGCGGGCGCTCCGCCCAGGCGCGGGCTCCGCTCGGTCTCGGGCATGCCTCCCACCGCGCCGCTCGCGTCGGGCGATGGCCCCCCGGCGAGCATCCGCTTGAGCCGCGCCTCGAGCTCCCTGATCTGGCGCTGGAGCTCCTCGGCCGTCACCGGCACGACCGGGGCGTGCACCTCGGACGACTGCGTCTTCCGCCCGTCCGAGGGCTCCGTCGGGCCGATCGGCGCCAGGTACCGGGTCTCCTCGTCCTCGATGTCGGCGCTCGGCACGACCTGCCCGGGCCCCGTCCGATCGGGGCGCCTGCGCGTCGACGGCGGCGATCCATTCCCTGCCCCTGCTTCCTCGAGCTCTCGATCGTGCTCCGTGCCCATCGCTCACCCCCCGAACCGCATCACGCGGGCGTCTCTTGCAGCAGGCGCACGTCCCGCAGCCGCTGCGCGCTCGTGTAGTCGAGCAACGCCTCGCGCGTCGTGTAGACCGGCCGGAACCCCATCACCTGCGCCGCCTTCTCGCCGTCCGCCACGCAGAGATAGCGCAGGTACCGCAGGAAGCTGGGCGGGGCGATCGCCGCGTGCGCGGCCCAGAGCGCAGAGGCGAGCGGCCCGGCGGCGCTGTGCAGCACCGGGACCGCCGTCCGGCCCGCGAGGCGCACGATCGTGGAGAGCGGCAGCACGCCGTCGCCCACGATGTTGAAGGTCCCGGGGAAATCGCTGTCGATGGCGAGCTTGAAGGCGGCGATCGCGTCGACCTCGTGGATGAACTGCCACAGCGGATCGAAGCCGAGCATCGTCATGACCAGGCGCCGCGCCAGGAACCGGGTGACGTAGTTCTGGACGGTCGGGCCGAGGATCGGCGCGGTCCGCAGGATGGTGACGGTCGTGCCCTTGGCCTTCGCGCCGAAGGCGTTGAGCTCCCGCTCGGCGGCCATCTTGTCCGCGAAGAAGCGCTCGTCCGGGTCCGCCCGGAGCGGGTGCTTCTCCGTGAGGAAATTGGGGTTGGTCGGGTGCGCGCCGTAGAGGATCGTCTGGCTCCAGAGGATCAGCTTGCGCAGGCTCGCCTGGCGCGCCCCGTGGAGCAGGTGCATCGTGCCGACCGACTCGAGCTCGTGGGCCCAGGCGGTCGCCGGGGTGGGCGACGACAGGAAGCAGAGGTGGACGAGCGTGTCCACCTGCTCGGCCGCGAGCACCTCGGCGACGCGCTCCTCGGAGGCGGGCTCCGTCAGGTCGACCGTGTGCATGCGCAGCTTGGAGCCGCCCGTGTCCGGCCGCTTGATGTCGATGGCCACCACGCGCGCGATGCGCGGGTCCTCCTCGAGGATCCCGATCAGGTTGCGCCCGAGGAAGGACGCGGCGCCGGTGAGCGCGATGACCCGGCCCCTCGAGCTGGACGACGCGCGCCGGCTCGTCGGCGAGGCCTCCGCCGCCGCGGACGCCGGGGGCTCGCTCGCGCCGGCCGTGGCCGCGCCTGCGGCGGAGGCAGGCGCGGCGTGATCCGTGCCGGCGGCGGAGCTCCGCTCGGCGACGTCGTGGGCCGCGGCTTCAGGGTGCTCGGAGGTGGGAGCCATGCGCGGGGCGCGACACTACCTGGTCGGCCGGCGCGCGCAAGTGAAGCGCGACCCCGGCCGGGGCTCGCCGCGGCGCTGTCACAACACCCGGCGCAGGACCGGATACGGCTCGAACGCGTGCACCTCGGCGAATCCGTTCCTCGTGAACGCGGAGACCGGGCCGGTCCACAGCTCCTCGTCGCTCACCGGCTCCTTCGGGCGGCGCGGCAGGGCCTCGAGGACGCGCGCGCCCCAGGAGGGCGCGAGCTCCACCGCGCCCGCGACGAGCGCTGTCGCGACGCCTCGCCGCCGGTGGCCCGGGTGCACGACGGCGCAGCCGATCAGGAAGACGCCGGCGCGATCGCCCGCGAAGCACGGCAGCCCGCGGTACAGGCGTCGCTCGTACGCCTTCGCCACGGCCGCCGCGGGCGCGACCTTGAGCCACCCGACGACGCGCGGCGCCTCCGGCGCGAGCGCCACGACGCCCCGCGCCTCGTCGCTGCCCGAGGCGAGCGCCTCGGCGAACTCCCGGCGGTTCTCGCCCTGGCCGTCCGAGCACCGCGCGAGCCACTCGTTGTTGGTGCCGCCGAAGTGGTAGTACCGGCAGTAGCAGGGCGTGCCGGCGGCCTCGAAGAGCGCCTCGAGCCCCGGGAGGTGCTCGGGGCCGGCCGCCGCCACGGTGATCGCGGAGCTCATCGGCGCGCTCCGCTCGTCACGCGTTCGACACGCGCGCGCGCAGCCCGCGCACCGGGGAGATCTGCTCCCACGCGTAGGCCGCCTGGCAGAGCCGCGCCTCCTCCAGCGCAGGGCCGATGAGCTGCAGGCCGACCGGCAGCGGAGGCCCGCCGTCCGGCGCCTGCGCGGTCGCGCACGGGACGCTGATCGCGGGCAGCCCGGCCATGCTGGCGGGCAGCGTGTAGACGTCGGCCAGGTACATCGACAGCGGATCGTCCACCCGCTCCCCCAGCCGGAACGCGACCGTCGGCGAGACCGGCGCCGCGATGAGGTCCACCTCGCGGAAGGCCTCGTCGAAATCGCGCCGGATCAGCGTCCTGACCTTCTGCGCGCGCAGGTAATACGCGTCGTAGTAGCCCGCGGACAGCACGTACGTGCCGAGCAGGATCCGGCGCTTCACCTCCCGGCCGAACCCCTCGCCGCGCGTCCGGCCGTAGAGGCCCTGGAGGTCCGCCTTCCCGCCGCGGTCGCCCTCCACGCGCAGCCCGAAGCGCACCCCGTCGAAGCGCGCCAGGTTGGACGACGCCTCGGCCGTCGCGACGATGTAGTAGGCCGCCACGGCGTACCGCGTGTGCGGCAGGCGCACGGGCTTGATCTCGCAGCCGAGCCCGCGCAGCCCCTCGATGGCCTCCCGCACCTTCGCCTCGACCCGCGCGTCGATGCCCTTCGCGAAGTACTCCTCGGGCACCCCGATGCGCAGCCCCGCGACGTCGCGGCCGCACGCGGCCTCGCAGGCGCCCACCGGGGCGTCGAGGCTCGTCGCGTCGCGCGGATCGCGGCCCGAGATCACCTCGAGCAGGCGCGCCGCGCCCTTCACGTCCTGCGCGAACGGCCCGATCTGGTCGAGGCTCGAGGCGAACGCGATGAGGCCATAGCGAGAGACGCGGCCGTACGTCGGCTTGATGCCGACGACGCCGGTGAGGCTCGCCGGCTGGCGGATGGAGCCCCCGGTGTCCGACCCGAGCGAGCCGGGCGTCATCCCCGCCGCCACGGCGACCGCGCTTCCGCCGGACGATCCGCCGGGGATGCGCGACGGATCCCACGGGTTCTTCACCGGGCCGAAGGCGCTGTTCTCGTTCGACGAGCCCATCGCGAACTCGTCCATGTTGCACTTGCCCGGCAGGATCGCGCCGGCCTCGCGCAGGCGGGTGACGACCGTCGCGTCGAACTGCGGGCGGAACCCGCGCGCCGGGTCGGGCGCCCTGGACGCGCCGTCCCCGCCCGCCGCCGCCCGCGTGAGGATCTTCGAGCCGGCGGTCGTCGGGGCGCCCTCGGTGCAGAGCGCGTCCTTGAGGCCGATCGGCACGCCGGCGAGCGGGCCGAGCGCCTCGCCCCGCGCGCGCCGCGCGTCGAGCGCGCGCGCCGCCGCGACGGCCTGCTCCCCCTGCACGGTGAGGAACGCGCCCAGCGCGCCGTCGCGCTGCTCGATGCGCGAGAGCGCGGCCCTGGCCACCTCCTCGGCGCTCACCTCGCCGCGCTGCACGAGCGCCGCGAGCTCCGGGATGGATCGATCGAGGATCGCTGTGTCCATCGGCGTCACCCCTCGTCCACGAACGCCGGAACGGCGAACCCGTCGTCCTCGACCCGCGGCGCTTCCCGCAGGGCCACCTCGCGCGGCAGGCTCGGCGCCTCCTCGTCGGCGCGGAGCGGCAGCCGCTCGATCTGCACGTGCGCCGTCGGCGGCACCGCCGAGACGTCGAGCTCCTCGAGCTGCCGGACGTAGCTGAGGATGTTGCCGAGATCACCGGTGAGGCGCTCGATTTCCTCGGCGGAGAGGTCGAGGTGGGCGAGGCGCGCTATCGTCAGCGCCTCGTCGCGGCGGAGAGGGGGCGAGTCAGCGTTCGACATGGGCGCGCCCGATGTAGCACCGCCGGTTCCGCGGACGCCAGCGCCGCGCGCCCCCGAGCCTGGCCGCGGTACAAAAACGGTGATAACGGCTGCCGCGCGCGCGTCCGGTCGTCCTCTATCGCCCGGGCAGGAGCCCCGCCCCTCCGCGCGTTGTCCGCGAATGCAGTCCCCGAAAACGCCCTCCCTGCGCCGCGAGCGCATCGGCATCCTCGTCCTCTGCGCGTCCGCGGCCGTGGCGATGTCGCCCGCCGTCGGCGGAGGCGCTCGCGACCGCTCGACCGCGCTCGCCGCGGAGCTCGCGGAGCGGGGCGTTGCCGCGGCGGCCGGCGACGTGGTGTGGGTGGATCCGCCGCGCGGCGGCCTCCGCCCGTTCGGCACAGACGCGCGCGCGGTCGTGCGCGGCGCGCGCGGCGTGCGCGCCGGCGGCGAGCGCGGGGAGCCCACCGACCTGTACCTCGTCGACGCGAGGCTCTCGCCGGAGGGCGTCCTGCTCGACGTCTCGGCGATCCACAACCTCACCGAGACGAGCGGCGCGGACGAGTCGAAGCCCGTGCTCCGCGGCGAGGCCCTCGCCTACGTCTCGCGCCCGCTGATCGAGGCCGCGTCGCCCACGGTGCACGTGCTCGAGCTGGACGGGCAACAGCTCTCGGGCGGCGCGGACTGGTCCCTCGTCGAGCGGCTCCAGCACGCCGTCACGAGCTGGCAGGCGACAGGCCGGCTGCGCGGGATCGGCCGGCGGACCTTCGCGATCGACCTCGCCCGGAGCGAGGAGAACGGCGCCGAGGAGCCGGGCGCCGAGGAGTCGGGCGCCGAGGCGCCGCGGAGCCGCCGCGGCCCGGACGCGGGGGACGTCGCCGTCGCGCTGGAGGACGACAGCGCGGTCGTCGTCCGCGCGGGCGGCCGCGAGGCCCGCCTGCCGGTGCGCGGCGTGGACGACGCGGCGCTGCCCGCGTGGATCCGCGCCGAGGCGTCCGAGGTCGCGCGGCCGGGGAACCTCGTCACCTGGGCGGTCGACCGGGTGCGCCTCGTGATCGGCGACGCCGCGATGCAGACGGTCAAGGCCGTGGCGTTCACGGCGCTGGATTTCGTCCTCCGCAACAAGGAGGCGGTGACGGGCGACACCGGCGCGGAGGACATCGCCGCGGACCTCGGCCAGAGCGAGCTGGATCCGCCCGTCCGCCAGATCCCGATCGATCCCGAGATCGGCTGGCCGCCGGCGCGGCTCGAACCCTGGGTGACGCCGCCGCTGCCGGGCGAGGGGCAGTGGAACCCCCAGGGGGGCGACGCCTTCGTGCGCCAGCTCGACGGGCTCCCGCCGGCGTTCATGACCACGTTCCTCCGGACGGACCGCTCGCGCAAGGCGACGCGCGTCTACATCGCGCTCTGGGACCCGCGCCAGGTGGAGCTCCACATGATGGCGGGCACGGTGGAGCCCAAGGGCGCGACGGGCGAGGCCGGGCCGGGGCTCATCCCGCGCACGCCCGAGGTCATGAAGCGCGTGGTCGCCGCGTCGAACGCCGGCTTCCAGGCGATGCACGGCGAGTTCGGCATGATGGCCGACGGGGTGATGTACCTGCCGCCGAAGCCCTACGCCGCGACGGTGGCCGTCCGGCGCGACGGCAGCACCGTCTTCGGGAGCTGGTCGGAGGACGAGACCGTCCCCGAATGGATGCTGTCGTTCCGCCAGAACATGACGGTCATGGTCGAGGACGAGAAATGGAATCCCTTCGGCCGGACGTGGTGGGGAGGCACGCCGCCCGGGTGGGCCGACAAGACGCACACGGTCAGGACCGGCATCTGCCTGACCCGGGAGCGCTTCGTCGCCTACTTCTATGGCGCCGACGTGAGCCCCGAGGCCCTGGCCCAGGCGATGATCCAGGCCCGCTGCTCCTACGGGATCGCGCTCGACATGAACGCGGGCCACAGCGGGCTCGAGTTCTATCGTGTGGCGCCGAGCGGCGAGCTGCCTCCGCTCGGGCGCCCGCTCCAGGGGGAGTGGGAGACCGAGGGCGACGTCTCGGGGCTCTCGGGCTACCGGTTCCGCGGCCGCCGGCTCATCCGCGGCATGGGCCTGATGAACTTCCCCCGCTACATCCGGCGGGAGGCGCGCGACTTCTTCTACATGACGCTGCGGCACCTGTTGCCGGGGCCGCCCTTGGCGCCCCGCGCGGCGCCGGCCGTGGCGGGGGAGGGCGCCTGGCGCACCCAGGGGCTCCCGCAGCACGGCTTCCCCTATGCGCTCGCGCTCACCGAGATCCGCCCTGATCCCGCGCGGCCCGATGTCCGGCTGCGGGTGCTCAAGGTGGACCCGCGGACCGTCGCGGCCGCGCCGCTGGGCGAGCCCGGGGCGCCCCCGCCGGCCGGCGCGGGAGCGACCGTGGCGGTCTTCAGCGACGGCGCCGCGACGCCCGGCGCGGGGCAGGGCGAGGGGTCGAGCATCTGGCACTCGGCCGGGTCCTTCTCCGCCTCGCCGACCTCCCCGGTGCGCGGCGCGGTCCGGATCGCGACGGGGGCGCTCGGCAGCGCGAGGGCCGTGGCCGCGCTGGGCGTCAACGACGAGGATGGGATGCTGATCTACGTCGAGCGGGCCGCGGCCGGGCCGTCCAGCGCACCGGACGCCGCGCTGGCGCCGGACGCATCGGCGCCGCCCACGGCACCCGCCGATCCGCGCGACGCCAAGCTGCTCCAGGATTTCCTGGCGGGGCTCGGCTGCTCCTCGCGGATCTACCTGCCTCGGCCGCTCTCGGTGGCCCTCGGCGGCGATACCGATCTCGCCGGCGCCGCCGTCCATCCGCCGTCTGGCCCGCGCGCCGTCCGGCTCACGCGCGCCGAGGCGCCCGGCGCCGGCCGGATGTTCGAATCCACACCGATCGTTCCGCACAGCGTCTGGTACCCGCTGCAGCAGAAGCGCGTTCGGTACTTCAAAAAGCCGAAGAAAGAGGAAACGGCGGGCGGCGATCCGTGAGCGTGACGGCGCCCCCGGCCCTTCCCTGACGTGCAGTAGGCGCTTGTGCGCTGGCGGCCCGACGGACTAATACACGTCGGCCGGTGCAGCGATTGCGATCCTTCGGAGCTTGCGACATCTCGGCGCGGATCTGCGTTGGCTCGCCGGGCGGGGGCGCGCGCGCAGCGGACGTCGCGCGCGGCGCGCGCGCGATGTGCGGGCGGTGGATCGCGCGCAGCGTCGCGTTGCGGAGCGCAGCGGACGTCGCGCGCGCAGCGGACGTCGCGCTCGTCGCGCGCCGCATCGCCGGCGGTGGAGCGCTGGATCCGCGCGAGATCGCGGCGCGCGCGGCGCCTCGCTGCCGCCGAGATCCTCCCGATGGCGCTCGCGAAGTCACCGGACCAGCGGTACGCTGCAGCGGATCAGGGGATTCTAGCGCGCTCCGAGCTCGCCCGCGACGAGCGCTTGTGCATCGAGCTCACGTTCGTCGCGCGGAGCATGCGCGGTCGTTTCCGTTTTCGTTTCCGTTTTCGTTTCCGTTTCCGTTTCAGGGACGCCGCGGCGAACGGCGCCGCATATCCTGAGGAGTTCTCGAACATGGCGGACAACAAGGGCGGCAGCGATCTGGACGTATTCGAGGGGCTCGCGAAGAAGAAGTCGCCCGCCACGAGCACCGCCCTCGTACCTCCGTCGCCGCCTGCGCGGTCGCGCACCCTCGTCGGCGCGGCGGTGCCGCCGCCGCCGAACCATGCGGCGACGCTCCCCAGCGGCGTGCCGTCTCCGCTTCCTCCGCCCGTGGCGCAGAAAGGGGCTGGCCCGTCGTCGCTCCCGCCGCCCGTGCCGTCGAAGGGGACGAGCCCGGGGTCGCTCCCGCCGCCCGTGCCGCCGAAGGGGACCGGTCCGTCGTCGCTGCTGCCGCCGCCGTCGCTGCCGCCGCCGTCGCTGCCGCCGCCGTCGCTGCCGCCGCCGGCCGTGACGCAGAAGGGGACCGGTCCGGCGTCGCTCCCGCCGCCCCTGTCGGCGAAGGGGACGAGCCCGGGGTCGCTTCCGCCGCCGATGCCTCCTTCGGTCAAGACGGGCTCCCTGCCGCCCGTGGTGCCGCCTCGGTCGCGCCAGCCGTCCCTGCCCGCGATCAGCGCCCCGGCCCTGCCGTCGAAGAGCCCGCTGCCGCCGGCGCCGGTCAGCGGGGCCTCGGGCTCGCTGCCTCCGGTGGTCCCTCCGCCGGTGCGCCTGCCGTCGGTGAAGCCGCCGCAGAAGGCGGGTGACGACGCGAAGCCTCGCTCGGTCAAGGGCACCGCGGTCGACATGAACTGGGACGACGACGAGGAGTCGACCCACGTCTACGACAAGCAGGGGAACGACTACAATCCTGGGCGATCGAGCGCGCTGCCGGCGGCGGGCTCGCCGGCGATCCCGAAGGCGGCCGCGGCGCTGGTCGCGAGCTCTGGCGGCGCGGCGTCGGCCTCGCGGGGGCGCACCCCCGTCCCGGCGCCGCCGCCGATCCCGAGCGCCCCGCCCGCGCCGGCGATGCCGCCGGACCTCGGGCTCCGCGCGCTGTCGCGCAAGGACGAGCCGACGGAGATCCGCCCGCGCCACGTGGTGCAGCAGGGCGCCGGCAAGGCGGGCGTGCTGCTCGGCGGGCTCGCGCTGGTCGCCGTGCTCATCCTGGCGGTGGTCATGCTGGTGCCGAAGAAGGGCGCGCTCACGATCGACCTGAAGACCCCGGGCGGCGGCGCCGTCGACCGGGCCGAGATCTTCCTCGACGGCCAGAAGCGCTGCGACACCGTTCCTTGCGTCGTGCGCGATCTCGAGCCCGGCTCCAAGGTGGTCAAGATCCTCGCCCCCGACTTCCCGCCGCGCGACGCCGTCGAGATCGTCGAGGGCGGCAAGGAGAAGGTCGTCGTGATCACGCTCGACGCGGCCGGCGCCGAGCGGTCTTCCACCAGCGCGTCGACCACGACCGGCGTGAAGGCGTCAGGCGCGCCCGGCGTGAAGGTCTTCATCGACGGCGAGGAGAAGGGCGCGCTCCCCGTGGAGGTCAGCGTGCCGCCGGGGGAGCACAAGATCCGCTTCGACGGCGGCGAGCGCTTCGAGCCCCTGGAGCAGACGGTGGAGGTCGGCCAGGGCCAGATGAAGGACCTCGGCGCGGTCGCGCTCAAGGTGCTGAAGGGGCAGGTGACGCTGGAGCTCGCCACGTCGGGCGCCTCGGTCAAGCTGGTGAGCGCCAAGGGCACGGAGAAGAAGCTGCCCGATTCGGCCTGGAAGAAGCCGCCGGTCAAGGTCGATGTCACCGCGTCCGAGCGCTGGAAGATCGTGGCGACGAAGAGGGGGCACCAGGACTTCTCTCAGGCGATCTCGTTCGAGGACGGGCAGGCCGAGAAGACGATCCGGATCGCGCTCGACGAGGCGCGCAAGTCCGAGCCGGCCGCGCCCGCGCCCGCGCCCGCGCCTGCTCCGGAGCCGGCCGCGCCGAGGTCGGAGCCCGTGGCCGCCGCGCCGAAGGTGGAAGCGCCTGCGGACGCGCCGGAGCCCGCGGCAGCTGCCGGCGGTGCGACGCTGAACATCAACTCGATCCCGGTCTCGAAGGTGGTCCTCGACGGGCGGCCGCTGGGGAGCACGCCCAAGGTGGGTGTCAGCGTCTCCGCGGGGTCGCACACGGTGATGTTCATCCACCCGGATCTCGGGAAGAAGTCGGTCACCGTCACGGTGAAGGCAGGCGAGACCAAGACCGCGGCCGTCAAGTTCGAATGAACTCCTAACACCTAGCCGCCAGGGACGCCTGGAGAGCCGGCAGGGACGCCTGAGGACCCGCCAGGGACGCCTGGAGAGCCGGCAGGTACGCCTGAGGACCCCGCCAGGGACGCCTGGAGAGCCGCCAGGGACACCAGAAAAGCCGCCTGGAACGCCAAGGCCAGCTGCTCGGGACACCGGGAGAGCCGGCAGGGACGTCACGAGAGCCGCCAGGGACGCCTGGAGAGCCGCCTGGAACGCCAAGGTCAGCTGCTCGGGACACCGGGAGAGCCGGCAGGGACGTCACGAGAGCCGCCAGGGACGCCGGGAGAGCCGCCAGGGACGCCTGGAGAGCCGCCAGGGACGTCACGAGAGCCGCCTGGGACACCCGGACGAGCTGCCAGCGAGTCCGGGTGCTGCCGGGCGCTGGACTTGCTGGCGCTGGCGGTTCACTCGGCCCGCTCCGGGGACGCCCGGGCGTGGCGCCGGCGTCCGGCGCGTGCCGCTTCAGCGCCCGAGGCAGCTCACCGCTCGCCGTCGACCCGCTCCGCCCAGGCGCGCCAGGTGGTCGCGCAGCGCGGCTCGTCCGCGTGCGCGCCGCCGGCGCAGTACGCCGGGTCGCGCGGGGGGCCCAGCACGAGGATCGCGGTGTTGCTGACGAACGGCAGATCGCGCCGCCAGAGCTCGCGGAACCCGTCGAGGCGACGGCGGTACTTCTCTGCGTCGCGCGCGTCGAGGAGCTTGTCGAGCTGCGCGCGGATCTTCTGCTTGAGCTCCTCGTCGTCGGTGACGGCGAGCGTGCGCTGGAGGAACCGGATCTGCGCCTCTCGCTCGCCGGCGCGCCCCAGGATGCCCGCGCCGCCGAGCGCCTGCCAGCTGATGTTCGCGTCGCCGCCGCCGAGCTCCGCGGCGCGCGCGAGCATCCGGGCCCCCTCGAGGCGCCACCGCGCCTTCTCCTCCCGATCGGTCAGGTACGTGCCCGGCGCGATGAAGCCGACGAACTGGCCGAGCGCGAGCCAGATCTCGCCGTCGAGGGGGCGGTTCTGGACCCCGCGCTCCATGATCTCTCGCGCCTTGATGATCTCGTGGCGCGGCGTCTCGCTCGTCTGGAACGTGATGAGCGCGTCCGCGAACAGGTAGGGGTCGCGGAAGGTCGGGTCGAGCGCGTTGATGGCGTCGAGCAGCAGGGTGAGGTTCTCGAACCGGCGCCGCTCCATCGTGTGCAGGCCCTGCGAGACGAGCACGTGCGACCAGAGCAGATCGGCCAGCGCGGCGCGGTAGCCGAGAGACAGGGTGACCACCTCGTCCGGCGGCGGCAGGACATACACGTCGGAGGTCTCGGCGATGCGCCGCTCCAGGTCCGCGGCCGGCGCGCGCACGCTCCCGATGGCGATGGCGGCGGCGGCCGAGAGCGCGACCGTGACGAGCGCATCGCGCGCGCCAGCGAAACGGGCGAGGAGCGAGGGGGCCGCCGGAGGGGCCCCTGGCCCGCGCACCGGAGGGAGGCCCATCATTCCACCTCGCGGTCCACGAACATGCCCGGCAGCACGCGGGCCGGCTCCCCGGGGATCCGCTCGCCGCGCACCTCGAACGTGGACAGCACGCCGTCGCCGTCGAGGTCGCCGTGCGCGGTCGCGGTGAAGCGCATGGCCTTCGACGCGTCGGCCTCGCTCGTGAACTGGAAGGAGAACGCGTGGGGCCCCTCGAAGCGGAAGTCGAGCGACCGCCACGTGAGGTGCTCCCACGACTCCGGCGGATCGACCGCGCGCACGCCGCGCGGCACCTGGGCCGGGGTCAGCGGGGCGGACGGGGGGAAGCTGATCTCCTGCGGCCGCGACTCGGCGTAGGCGACCGCGCTCGTCACCAGCCGGTCGAGCCCCTCGATGGGCTCGCTCAGCTTGGACGCGCTGAGATTTCGGAAGAACGCGGGGACGGCGACGGCGAGGACGCTGCCGCCGACCGCGAAGGCCGCGCTGAGCTCCAGCGCGCTCCAGGAGCGCCAGGTCATGGGCTCCTCTCTACCTCACCCCTCCACGATCGAACAAGCGCGAGGGAGGCACGGTTCGCTTCAGTCGGAGTCGATGTTCGTGTAGATCGTGGTGCTTGTCGCGATCTCGCCGTCGCGCACCTCGCCGATGCGGGTGATCGTGCACCTCTGCCCGTCGGCCTTCAGGTCGCCGACTGCGCCCACCTCGAACCCGTCCCCTGTGGGGAGGGGCGCGCCAGGCAGGCCCTGGCTGACGTAGCTCCCGCCGACCTGGTACGAGTACTGGAAGTAGATGGGCTGGCTGATCGAGAAGCCGAGGCACTGCCAGCCCTCGAGCGTCGAGCCCGAGTTGAAGTCGACGCCGGGCGCGTTGCTCGGCTGGTACTTCGTCCCCTCGACGGCGGTGAAGGTGAGCGGGACCGGCGTCGCCGAGGTGCAGAGGAGGTGCGTGTTTGCCGAGACGACGCCCGTGGCTGCCAGGATCTGCGAGACGTCGCGCTCGCGCTCGTACTGGGCGATCGCGGTGCGGGTGATGGCGCCGACGATCTGCTTCGCTTCCGCCGTCTTTGCGGTGGCGAGGTAGCTGCGCACGCCGACGATCGCCAGGGCGGCGAGCACGCTGACGATCGCGATCACGATCATGACCTCGATGAGTGTGAAGCCTCGTCCACGGACCGATGTCGTGCTCGACATGACACGCCCTTTCCGTTCGCAGACGACGCTGGTGGACCGGGGCTGTCCGGCTCCGATGAGCCGGACAGCCCGGAGCGGGTCACTCGTACTCGTTCTCGATGAACACCTGCGTGGCCAGGACCAGCTCCCCGTTGAAGACGCTGCCGCCGCGCGCGAACGCGCTGAGCGTGGCGTCACCGTCGAGGTCGCCCGCGGCGCCCGCCTCGAACGAGTCCGTGGCGCCGTTGGCCGTCGGGTCGGGCGACGTCGTGCTCACACCGGTGCGAGCACCCCTAGTGTAGTGGTACTGGTAGTAGATCGGCTGGGTCATCGCGAACTTGAGGCACGGCCAACCCAGGGTCGAGGTGCCCGCGTTGAAGTCTTCCGTCGCCACCGAGCTCGGCTGGTACTTCGTGCCCGCTGGGACAGCCGCCGGAACCGGAGCGGTCGCCGAGTCGCAGAGCGCGTGGTTCGCGGCCGTCGAGGTGCCGCCGGTCAAGATCTCTGAGGCGGCGGTCTCGCGCTCGTACGCGGCGGCGGCGCCGCGGGCGATCGCGCCGATGGAGTTCTTGGCCTCCGAGGTCTTCGCGCTCGCGAGGTACCGGCGAACGCCGTAGATCGCCAGCGCGGCGAGGACGCCGATGATGGCGACGACGATCATGAGCTCGACGAGCGTGAAGCCTCTCCTGTCATATCGCTTGATTGCACGCATGAGTGTCGATCCTCCGTGATGCTTTCTTTAATTGGATGCTTTGCCGAGACTGACCATGATGTCGCCTGGTGCGGGCTCGGCCGGCCCGCAGCGCGAAAACCTCTCCCACGGACAGGCGCTCTCTGCGCCTCACCGAAGCGAAATTCCTCTACTCCGTCACTCCGTGTCGTTCTCCATGTAGATCCCCGACATCGTGGATGCCGTCAGGAGCAATGCCAGCGTTCCATCCCCGTCCCGATCGCCGGCCGCCTGGACGACATACCAGGGCCCGCTGGGCGCAAACTGCGGATCCACCAGCGGCGACATCGGCAAACCTGCCCACGTGTACGTTGTGCCGGTGGTCTGCTCGAGCCCGCCGGTCACGCCCGCCACCGTCGCGTACCCGAACCGGACCGCGCCGTCCGTCGTCACGTTGAGCATCTGCCAGTTCGCGAAATCGCTGTGGCTCGGGTTGCTCCACGCGGTCTTGTGAGCGCCCAGCGTTGCCGAGGGATACCAGTCGTTGAGCGTGCCAGAGACATTCAGGTACACGAGCATCTCGGCCTTGTAGGCCTCCTGCGCGCCGCGGATGCCCTGAATGACCGCCTTCGGCTCGGCGACGCCCGCCGCGTTCATGTACCTGCGGTATCCGACCATCGCGATCGCCGCGAGGACACCCACCATCGCGACGACGACGAGGAGCTCGACGAGCGTGAACGCTCGGCTCGCTGCGCTTCGCTGTCGCCGCCTGCTCCGCATGCGCCCTGACGCTCCAGCAGGTGACGTGCCAAGGAGCGCGCGGCGCGGCGCCGTCTTCGAGTTGCGCGAGAAGCTCATGAGTTGCCTCGGTTTTCCTTGTGGTGACGAGGGCAGGGTGCCGGAGGTGCGGGGTTGTGTTCTTTTGCGGTGGTGACGAAAACCGTCACTCCAGGGCGCCCGGCGGTGACGATTCTCGTCGGGATCCTCCCTCCGGGTCGTCGTCTCCCTCCCCATCGGCCGCAAGGGCGTGCTTGGCGAGGCGGTAGCGCAGCGACCGGAACGAGACGCCGAGAAGCTTCGCGGCCGCCTTGCGGACGCCGCCGGTGCGCTCGAGCGCCTGGAGAATGAGCCGGCGCTCGACCTCGCCGATCACCTCGTCGAGCGCGCACCCCTCGGGCGGGAGCTGCGCGAGCAGCGGGGCGGGGCTCGCGCTGAGGCCGGCGACGGCGCTCGGGAGGTCGCCGAGGCCGATCGTGGGCCCGCCGGCGAGCGCCACCGCGCGCTCCATCATGTTCTCGAGCTCGCGCACGTTGCCGGGGAAGCTGTAAGCGTCGAGCGCGCGCACCGCGTCCGTCGTGAGGCCGCGGACGTCCTTGCCGAGCTCGGCGGCGAAGCGGCGGAGGAAGCGCTCGGCGAGCCGCGAAATGTCCCCGGGGCGCTCGCGCAGCGGCGGCAGCTCGATGCGGATGACGTTCAGCCGATAATAGAGATCCTGCCGGAACCGGCCCTGGCGGACCTCGGCCTCCACGTCGCGGTTGGTCGCGGCCAGGACCCGGACGTCCACCGCGATCTCCGCGGCGGCGCCGACCGGGCGGACCTTCCGCTCCTGGAGCACGCGGAGGAGCTTCACCTGAAGCGCGGCCGGCAGCTCCCCGATCTCGTCGAGGAGCAGCGTCCCGCCGTCCGCCTCCCGGAACAGGCCCATCGAGCGCGCGCCGGCGCCCGTGAACGAGCCCTTCTCGTGGCCGAACAGCTCGCTCTCCATGAGCGCCTCCGGGAGCGCCCCGCAGTTGACGACAAGGAACGGCCTGGCCGCGCGATCGCTCTGGTCGTGGATCGCGCGGGCGACCCGCTCCTTGCCGGTCCCGCTCTCGCCCGTGAGCAGCACGGTGGTGCGCGTCGGCGCGATCTTGGCGATCAGCTCGGCGATCCGCTGCATCGCGGCGCTCGTGCCGAGCGGCTCGCGCGACGGGAGATCGAGCCGCTCGAGCTGCGCGCGCAGCCGCTGGTTCTCCGCGACGATCGAGCTCTTCTCGAGCGCCTTCGCGGCGAGCGCGGTGAGCTCCGCCGGAGAGAACGGCTTGGTGACGAAGTCGTACGCGCCGTGGCGCATCGCGTCGAGCGCGCTCTCCACCGTGGAGTGCGCGGTCATCACGATCACCTCGGTCGCGTTGCTCCGCGCCTTCGCGGCCGTGAGCACCTCGATCCCCGAGCCGTCGGGCATCACGAGGTCGGTGAGGACGAGCGGGAACGGCTGCGGGTTCTGGCGGATGGCCTCGATGGCGGCGCGCGCTCCGGGCGCGACCACGACCTCGTAACCCTGGCGGTGGAAGGCAATGTGGAGCACCTGGCGGAGGCCCGGCTCGTCATCGACGACCAGCACCCGGGTGGCGTTCTGCGGGATGCTCGGCGGGATCGACGCCATCACGCCAACACCCTATCACGATGCTCCGCTCACGCGTCGAGGGGGGCCATCGGGCGCGGCGCGCCGCGTCGTCGTCACGTCACCGCGTCGTGACTGCCCCACTTCGGCGCATGGGGCTTCGTCGCGCGCTCAGGGGCAGGCGTTCACGACGCCGAGCGGTGTGCGCTCCTCGACGACAAACGATTGCGCCGCGCTCTCCTCGCCTCCGTTGCCCTCCAGCTCCTGCCATACGAGCAGGGTGTCGCAGAGCTGGGCCTCGATCTCGAGGAGGTAACGGCCGTTCCCGTCGGTGTCGTCCTCGATCACGCCCCGCTGCGTCCGCTCGTTGAAGAGGCTGACGCGCGCGCCAGGGCTGCAGTTGCCCGCGATCTGCCACACTCCCTCGCGATCTGCGGTGGGCCGCATCGTGTCGGCTGGCTCGGGCGGGGGGAGCGGCAGCGTCGGGCTCAGGCACGCCGCACCGGCGAGCAGCGAGATCGCGAAGGCGACGGCGAGGTGAAGCGCAGCGCGGCGGAGCATCGGCACGGCACGGCGTCATAGCACACCGTGTGCCGCGCCCCCTCCGCCACGGAGCGCCGCTATGCAGCGGGATTTTCAGCGATCGCGCCGCGACCCGATCGCCGGACCGTCAATTCTGTTGGCGCTCGCGTCCATCGGTTTGCAGCACGCGCAGGGCGACGCGCCGCTTCGCCGTGACGGCGCCGAGATCCGCGGCCGGGGGGAGCCCGGCGCCGCGCCCGCTCTCCTCGTCGTCGAGCAGCTCGCCGACGAGATCGTAGTCGCTCGCCTGCGTGATCCGGACGCGGCACATCTCTCCGGGGCGGACCTCGCCGCCGGAGAGGTAGACCTGTCCGTCGATCTCGGGCGCCTGGCCGGCGTGGCGGCCCATGAGCACGTACTCGTGCTCGTCGCTCGTCCCCTCGACGAGCACCTCGAGCTCGCGGCCGATCATGGCGGCGCTCTTCTTGTGCGAGATGCGGCGCTGCAGCGTCATGAGGCGGCGGTAGCGGCTCGCGGCCGTGCGCGCGGGGACCTTGCCCTCGAGCTCGTAGCTGCGGCTCGCCTCCTCGTCGGAGTAGCGGAACACGCCGACGCGCTCGAACTCGGCCCAGCGCACGAAGTCGCAGAGCTCCTCGAACTCGGCGTCGGTCTCGCCGGGGTGGCCGACGATGAACGCGGTGCGGAACGTGAGGTCGGGGACGCGCTCGCGCAGCGTGGAGACGACCCGGCGGAGGCGATCGCCGCCGTGGCCGCGCCGCATCCGCCGCAGCATCGCGTCGGCGGCGTGCTGGAGCGGCATGTCGACGTAGGGCACGACCCGCGGGTGGCCGGCGAGCAGCTCGACGAGGTCGTCGGTCATCGTCTCGGGGTACAGGTAGAAGAGCCGCACCCAGCGCACGCCGGGCACGTCGGCGACCCGCTCGACGAGCTGCGCGAGCGTCGCGCGCGCGCCGCCCTCGGAGCGGCCCGCCGCGTCGCGGCCGTAGGCGATCGTGTCCTGCGAGATGAGGTTGATCTCGCGGACGCCCGCCGCAGCGAGCTGCTCCACCTCGCGCACCACGTCCGGGATGGGCCGGGAGCGCTGCGCGCCGCGCAGGTCCGGGATCACGCAGAACGAGCAGGTGCGGTTGCAGCCCTCGGCGATCTTGACGTAAGCGCTGCCGCCGGGGGTCGAGAGGGTGCGCGGATCGCCGGCCTGGATCAGCCACTCGGCGGGGTTGCCGACGAGCATCCGCTCCGCGTCGCCCGCGAGCACCCGGCCGAGCTTGAGCATGTCGCTCGACCCGAGGAAGTGATCGACCTCGGGCATCTCGCGGGCGAGCTCCTCGGGGTGGCGCTGCGACAGGCAGCCGGCCACGACCAGGCGCTTGCAGCTGCCGTGCTCCTTGTGCTGCGCCATCTCGAAGATGGCGTCGATCGACTCCTTCTTCGCCTCGCCGATGAAGCCGCAGGTGTTGACGACGATCACCTCGGCCTCGGCGGCGTCGTCGACGTGCGCGAAGCCGGCCGCGCGGGCGACGCCGAGCATCACCTCGGAGTCGACGCGGTTCTTGGGGCATCCGAGGCTGACGAAATGGACCTTGCGCGAGCTCATGTCGCCGCTCCCTCGCCGTCGACGAAGACGACCCGCCCCGAGGCGAGCGTCATCTTGACGCGGCCCGTGAGCTGCCGGCCGAGGAACGGCGTGTTCTTGCTCTTCGAGCGGAGGCGCGCCGGGTCGAGCACGAAGCTCAGGTTCGGATCGACGAGGCAGAGCTCGGCGCGGGCGCCGGCCTTGATCGTGGGCGCCTCGAGCCGCGCGATGCGGGCGGGGGCGCGGGTGAGGGCGTCGACGAGCCGCCCGAGGGGGAGGGCGCCCTGCCGGACGAGGTCGAGCAGGACCGGGACGACGAGCTCGAGGCCGATGAGGCCGGGCGACGCCTCGGCGAACTCGCAGTCCTTCTCGAGCGTGGAGTGCGGCGCGTGATCGGTCGCGACCGCGTCGATGGTGCCGTCCGCGAGCGCCTCGCGGAGCGCGTCGACATCCGCCTGCTCACGCAGGGGCGGGTTGACCTTGCACGCCGTGTCGTACCCGAGCACGGCGGCGTCGGTGAGCGTCAGGTGGTGCGGCGTCACCTCGGCGGTCACGGCGATGCCGCGGGCCTTCGCCTCGCGGAGGATGCGGACCGCCCCGAGCGACGAGATGTGCGCGACGTGGTAGCGCGCGCCGGTGGCCTCGGCGAGCAGCACGTCGCGCGCGACGATGATGTCCTCGGCCACGCGCGGCCAGCCCCGGAGGCCGAGCCGCGTCGAGATCGCCCCCTCGTGCATCTGCGCCCCGTCGGTGAGCGCGTGGTCCTCGGCGTGCTGGATGATCGTGAGATCGAAGGTCTTCGCGTACTCGAGCGCGCGGCGCATGACGGAGCTCGACGTCACGCAGCGGCCGTCGTCGGAGACCCCCACGGCGCCGGCGTCCTTGAGGTCGGCCATCTCGGTGAGCTCCGTGCCCTTCTGGCCCATCGTGATCGCGCCGATGGGGTGGAGCGCGGGCCCCCCGATCGCGCGGGCTCGCGCGATCATGGCCTCGGTGATGGAGCGGGTGTCGTTGACCGGCCGCGTGTTCGGCATCGCGCACACGTGGGCGAAGCCGCCGGCCGCCGCGGCCGCCAGGCCGGAGGCGATGTCTTCCTTGTACTCCTGCCCGGGCTCGCGGAGGTGGGCGTGGAGATCGACGAACGCGGGGAGGAGCAGGAGCCCATCGCCCTGGATGAGCTCGGCCCGGTCGGCGCGGCGCAGCTCGTCGGTCGCTGCGCCGCGTCCCGCCCGGGTGATGACGCCGTCTTCCACGACGACATCGATCACGTCGTCGAGCTGTTGTGCCGGGTCGACGGCGCGCACGCCGACGAAGAGAAGGAGGGGAGGAGGTGAGCCGATGGCCGCCATGGGAGCGCGCTCCCCTAGCACAGGCGCTCCTCGCCGTGCACCGGTGCGGCGTCGGCGGGGGAACCAACGCGGCGGTCCTGGGGGGGACTTTGGCCGAAGGTGGGGCCTTTTGAACCGCCAAGGGCGCCAAGGACGCCAAGAAAAAACACAAAATCTTGGCGTCTTAATGGCGCCTTGGCGGCTCCATCGTTCCGGCAGGGGAGAAGTGCCCACCACAACGCGGCAAGGAGACCGCGCCAGGGTCAGCTGGGAAGAGAAGAGCCGGGCGTAGCGGACGCAACGGACGCAACCGACGCAACGGACGCAACCGACACAACGGACGGAACCGCAGGCGGAAGAAAAACGCTCGGGGCGTGACACAGCGCTTGACGGAACGCGAGGGGGTGAGGTAGTGATGCCGTCCCCGCTCGCGAAGCTGGCGGAATTGGCAGACGCGCTGGATTCAGGTTCCAGTGGGGTAACTCCCGTGGAGGTTCAAGTCCTCTGCTTCGCACCAAGCGCTCTTCTTATCCTGCTTCCCTAGCCACGACTCTTGCCAAGGTCGTGGCTCTGTCCCTGCTTGTCGTCTCCAGCAGTTCCTGTGATCGCCGCTCCTCCCCCTCAGCGGGAGGAGCCGCGAGTGCAGCCCCTGCTCCGAGCGCCTCGGAGGCGGTCCCCGCGGCCGCCGCCGCGTCGAGCGCCCCGACCGAGCCCGCCGTTGCCACTGCGCCGGCCGAGCCCGAGCTACCGCGCGGGACCGGCGTCCAGGAGTTCGTGCCCATCGGCTCCCTCGAAGGGTGCAAGGCGAAGTCGGGTGATATCGCGACCTACATCCTGCGCGAGGGGATGGGGATCGCCGGGCGCGCCGACGGCTCGTTCGGGGCCGTGTGGCTCGTGGACCTCAAGGGAGGGGACGCGCAGATCGCGTTCGCCGGCTTCGATAACGAGGCCCGGCAGGTCGCTCGCGCGAGGGCGATCTCGAGCACGCGGGACGCAGGGCTCCGGATCTTCTCCTCGGGCGACGAATGGGCGGTCACGTGGTTCGACGCGGAGGGGCTCGCGTACGCGCGGCCCCGCTGGGAGACGAACCCGCCGGTCGGGATCCAGCGCGTCGGCGCGATCGGGAGGGAGGTCAGCGACCATGTCGCCCTCGCGCCCGCTCCAGGTGGCGCCCTGGTAGCAGCGGCGCCCTTCGGACCGGACCGCCAGCGCCTGGGGGTGTTCCAGTTCGCGCCGGTGGACCCGGCGCAGCCACAGCTGAAGGCGGTCGGGGTCACGCGAAGCGCCAAGAAGCCGCGGTGGCCGACGGTCGCTGCCGACGCGTCCGGTGGCTACCTCGTCGCCTGGCAGGACGAGGAGGACGGGAGCATCCGGGCCTCGCGGTTCGACGCCGCGGGCAGGGAAGGGAATGCCCACGTCGTTGCGCAGCGACAGGGCGGCGACCGACCGGCTGGCGCCGCTCAGGAGACACCGGACAGGGATCAGCGGCTCGGCCTTGTGGCCACGGGCAGCGCCGGCGCGCTGCTGGTCTGGAGCGAGGGAGCCACCTTGATCGCCCGCGCGCTGGACGCCGAGGCGCGGCCGCGCGGGGCGCCCTGGGTCGTTGGCAAGGGCAAGTGGCGCGCGCTCGCGCCGAGCGGCGACGGGGCCCTCGTGGCGTGGGTCGGCCACGATGGCAAGGTGGAGGGGCAAGCCCTCCTCGTGAAGCTGGCCGCCGACGGAGCGCCCTCCGCTCGAGGGATCCGGGTGTCGGATGGGGTGTTTCCCGTAAAGGATTCTCCCAGCGTGGCGCTCGCCGGTGAGCGGGTGGGCGTCGCATGGACGGAGCCCATGAGCACCGGTGTGAGCACGAAGCGCGCAGTCTTGCGTGTGCTCGAGCGCACCTGCATCCCCTGAGCGCTCACGCGACGAGAGGGCCCGTGCGGCGGGCGTAGCGCGGCCTCCGGCGCTAGGATGAAGGGCGTGAGCCACGCATTCGGCCCGACTCAGCCACTGCCGAACCGCGATGCGAACGAGCCTCCTGCAGCGCTCAGGGACGTGCAGACGGGCGCCCTGCCCTGCGAGAGCGAGCCGCCTGCCGGCGCGCCGCCCTGCGACACGGTCGCGGCCCGCGGGCGCGTCGCGCTCGCGCCGGCAGCAGCGCAGCCGAGCCGCGCGCAGGCGGCGCGGCTGATCATCCAGGATCCCTACCTCACGCCGCCGCCCCCGCCGGAGCGACGGCAGCTCTCGACGCTGGCCGTGAGCTCGCTCGTCGCGGCGCTGTTCGGGCCGCTCGGGGCGATCGCCGCGATCGCCTTCGGCTGGGCGGCTCGCCGCGAGATCGAGCAGGACCCGGCCGTGCGCAGGGGGTACGCGCTCGCCAGCGTCGGGCTCGCGCTCGGCGTCCTGCTCACGCTCTGCTGGAGCTCCGCGATCGGCTTCGGCGTGTGGATGTGGAGCACCCATCACAGCGGAGAGACGGCCTCCGCCCTCCCGGAAGGGGAGGCCTCGCCGGAGCCGGCGAGCACGGCGTCGCCGTCGATGCCGCTGCCGGAGGCGCGTCCTCCGGCGGTGCAGCCGAGCGGCAGCGTCCCTCAGCACACGACCCACCGGCGCATCGGCGGGGTCTCCATCGTCGATATCGGCGTCGACGTGTCCGTGCTCAGCGAGGAGCTCGCCAAGCAGCGCGCGGAGGCATACGCCCAGGGCGAGAAGGTCCTCGTGATGACGACGAGCGATCCCTGCGAGCCGTGCCGCGGGGTCGACCGCTCGCTCGGCGATCCGCTGATGCAGACGGCCCTCCGGAGCGTGCGGCTCGTGCGCGTGGACATCGATCTCTTCAAGGAAGATCTCGATCAGATCAAGGTGCCGCGGCGGCTGTATCCGGGCTTCTTCCTGCTGTCGCCGGATCTTTCCCCGCAGGACGGGATCAACGGCGGCGAGTGGGACGACGACATCGCGCGCAACATCGCGCCCGTGCTGGGGGCGTTCGTGCGGGGCCAGTACACGACCCGCCGGCAGCCGTGGAACCCGCTGCCCGGCTCGGGCATGCGGCTCTGAGGCGGGTCGCGCGCGGCGGCGAGCCCCTCGCGCGCCGGACGGGGTAAGCTCGGGCTGTGAAGCGCTTCGGACAGCTCGCCCTCTTCGCCCTCTGCGTCGCGTTCAGCGTCTCGGCGCTCTACAACGTCGTCTCCGACAACGCCGACGTCGAACGGAGGGCGGCGCTCGTCGCGTGCGGCGAGGACGGCGCCGCGGGCGCGCCGGAGCCGCGCCGCGCGAGCGAGGGCTGCAGAGCCCAGATGACGCGGCTGGAACGGACGCCGTTCGGCCAGACCTTCGAGTTCACCACGGCGAAGCGCGTCGTGGACGTCAGGTGCGAGCGGGCGCTCGTGTTCGCCGGCGAGTACAGCTGCAAGCTCAGGTGATCGCCGCGGCGGCGTCCTTCACCCCGCCCGCCGCGAGACGCCGTTATCCGCGCGGAAATTACGCTATGGTGGGCGGCCGTGACGAGCCACACAGCGCGCTTGCCTCGCTCGATCGGCCCCGAGGCCGGGCGCATCGTCGTGGGCTTCGCCTCCGCGGTCGCAGCCGCCGCGGCGCTCGCCCACGGCGCGCCGCCGGCGCTGGCGGCGCAGGTGCCCCCGCCGGAGCCGCTCCGCGCGCCTTTGGTCGCGCCCGCTGCCCCGCCCGCGCAGCCGCCGCAGGGGGGCGGGCCGAGCGCTCCCGCCCCGCCGCCGGAGAGCGGCGGGCCGAGCCCTCCGGCCCCGCCGCCGCTCTCGCGAGACGAGGAGGAGAAGCGGCTCCGCATCGAGCGAGCGACGGCGCTGCACGACGAGGCGCAGCGGCGCTACAAGCGCGGCGAGTACCGCGCGGCCATCGCGAAGCTGGAGGCCGCCGTGGCGCTCGATCCCGAGGGCAAGGAGCTCATCTACAACCTGGCGATGATCCACGAGCGGCTGGGCGAGATCGACGAGGCCGAGCGCTACTACCGCCGCTACCTCCACATGGAGGCGCTCCCGAAGGCGCGTGAGGAGGTGCACGCGGTCCTCACGCGGCTCAAGGGCGCGAAGCGAGAGCTCGCCAGCGCGAAGGCGCCGCCGTCCGCGCCCGCGAAGGCCGCCTCGGTCTCGACGGCGCTGCCGTATTTGCCGCGCTTGCCGCGCCATCCCGTCGCGGTCGGCAGCGCGACGCCGCGCGCGACCTGGCTCGGCGTCAGCGGGGGCATCGCCGCAGGGTCGCTCGTGGTCGGCGGCGTCTTCGCCGCGCTCGCCGTGGCGCGGGATCCCGGTGCCGGCGAGCGCACCGGGGCCGGCGTCTCCATCGCCGACCTGCAGGCCGACGCGAGCGCCGCTCACCGGTGCGCCGTCGCCGCGGATGTCGCCTTTCTGGTCGCCGGGCTCTCCGGGGCAGCGGCGCTCTACCTGTACCTGTCTCCCGAGGCCCCCGCGGCGAGCCCAGCCGCTCGCGGGGCCTCGGCCGTCGGCGCGCGTGCGCTGACGCCGGGGCAGGATCGCCGTCTCCCGCGCGGCGCCGGTGCGGGGGCGCAGGGGATCCGCCTGTCGCTGGGCGCCGAGGGAGCCCGGCTTTGGGTGCAGTTCTGATGCGTGCGAGCGCCGCGCGGCGCAGGCTGCTCCGCGGGCTCGCCGCGCTCGTGTCGCTCGGCGCCGGGTGCCAGGTCCTCGTCGACGGAACGCTGGGCCCGGTGCACTGCTCGGACGAGGGCGCGCTCGGGCCGCCGGCCTGCCCCGAGGGCGCCGTCTGCAGGGACGGCGCCTGCGCCGAGCTGCCGCTGGAGCGCGCGCTGGGCGCGCGCTGCGCGCGGCACGAGGACTGCGGAGCGCTCGATTTCTGCCTCGATCCCGCGCTGTTCGACGTCGAGGGGCCGCTCGCCTGCTCGCGCGCCTGCTGCAGCTCGAGCGACTGCGATCCTGTCCGGGATGCGGTCTGCTGGATCCCCGACGGCGGAGGGAGCGGCCTCTGCCGCGTCGGCCGGGAGGTCGGCCGGCCCGACGTGGGCACGGGGCTCTCCGGCGCGCGATGCGCCGCGCCCGGCGACTGCCGATCTGGCATCTGCAACGACGGCGCCTGCGTCGACGCCTGCTGCTCCGACACCAGCTGCGCCACGAACGGCGCGGCGTGCCGGCTCACGACCGGCCTCGTCTCGTCGGGTCCGGCCTGGGCGTGCCAGGCCGCCGCCTCGGGTGATGGAGGCTACTTCGAACGGTGCACTGGGGACGAGGACTGCGCGTCCGGGCTCTGCGTCGAGGTGGAAGGGTACGGCCGCTGCACCATCCCGTGCTGTGGCTCGGAGATGTGCCCGGACACGCCCGGCGAGGTGAGGCAGCGCGTCGGCTGCGCTGAGCTCGCGATCGACGGACGCTCGACCGTCCGCGCGTGCATCACGCTGCTGTCCGGGGACAGCCTCGCGGCCATCGGCGTTCCGTGCTCCACGCCCGAGGACTGTCGGAGTGGTATGTGCATCAAGGACCCTGAACAAACGCAGCCATTCTGTAGCGACGTCTGCTGCAGCGATGCGTCCTGCGGCGACGCCGCGTTCTTCGGCTGCCACCCGCGAGCGACAGGCGAGTCGTGGGCCTTGCGATGCGAGCCCAAGTAACGGACGATCCCCCCATCGCGGTGGTAGTTCGTGCAGCTGACGGCCAGTTCCCAGCCAGCGCTCCCGGGTCGCCCGGCGAGCCCGGCAGGGCCATGGGGCTGATTTGCCCGCGCTGTCACCACCTCGGGGCCGTCGCGCCGGAGGGGAGGAGCTCGTCCAGCCAGCTTCCGTCTCCCACAGGCGAGCGCGGTTCCCAGGACGGCCAGAGCGCGAGGCTGCCTCGTTGCCCCCACGACGGGCTGGCCCTCGTGAGCCGCGAGGTGCTCGGCGAGGCCGACGGAGATCCGTTCCTGGGGATCACGATCGCGGATCGGTTCGTGATCGTGGGCAAGCTCGGCGCCGGCTCGATGGGCACGGTGTACCGCGCGCGCCAGGAGGCGATGGGCCGCGACGTGGCCATCAAGATACTGCGGTCGGACAGGGCCTTCGACGCGCAGGCGAAGGCGCGCTTCACCCGCGAAGCGCGCGCGATGAGCCTCCTCCGGTCGCCGCACACGGTCACCGTGTTCGATTTCGGCGAGATCGTGGACGACGCGACGGACGCGGCCTTCGGCCGCGGTCGCTCCGCGGAGCAGAGCTCGCCCGTGGAGGGGACGACGTCGAGCAGCGGCTCCCTCTACCTCGCGATGGAGCTGCTCGAGGGCGAGTCGCTCGGTCAGCGGCTCAAGCGCCTGCGGCGGCTGCGCCTGGGCGACGCCGCCCGCTTCGCGCGGCACGCGCTCCTGTCGCTGGCCGAGGCGCACGACAAGGGAATCATCCACAGAGACCTCAAGCCGGACAACCTGTTCCTGGCGAGGCCCCCCGCGGGCGAGCACGAGGAGATCTGCAAGGTGCTCGATTTCGGCATCGCGAAGGTGATGACCGGGACAGAGCGGCCGGTCGACGCCCTCGAGACCCAGGCAGGCACCGTCTTCGGGACGCCGCGGTACATGTCGCCGGAACAGGCGCAGGGCAGGCCGCTCGACGCGCGGAGCGACCTCTACTCGCTCGGCGTCCTGCTCTACCAGATGCTGGTCGGGAGGCCGCCGTTCATCGACGACGATGCGGTCGTCGTGATGGCGAGGCACATCAAGTCGTCGCCCGTGCCGGCGAGCGAGGCCGCGCCGGACGCCAGGATCCCGCCGTCGCTCTCGCAGCTCCTGCAGCGCGCCCTGGCCAAGCGGCCCGAGGATCGGCCGCGGAGCGCCCTGGAGTTCATCGCCGAGCTCGATCGCGCGATGGACGAGGCCAGGCCGAGCCTCGACCGCGAGCGCCTCGGCCCGGCTCAGCCCGCCGAGGTCGGCGCCACGAGCGAGCTGCTCGCGGTCGTGGGCGACGGCGAAGGCGCCGCGCAGGCGCCGAGCACGCTGCGTCCCGCGCCACGGAGGCGCACCTCGCGCGTGGCCGTCGGCGCCGGCGCCTTGTCCCTGATCGTGATGGCGCTCGCCGTGCGCGAGCTCCGCCGGCCTGCGGACGGCGGCGCGCGCAGCCTTCAGAAAGGGGTAGCGCTGGAAGCGAGGGCACTCGCCAGCGCGATCTCGCGCGCCGCCCCGCCGCCCGCCGCGCCGACCGCGCCTGCGCCGCCGCCCGCCGCGCCTGCGCCGCCGCCCGCCGCGCCTGCGCCGCCGCCCGCCGCGCCGGCGCCGTCCGCCGCGCCGACCGCGCCTGCGCCGCCGCCCGCGGGTGTCGCCAGCGCGGCGCCAGCGCCCACGGGCGTACCCTCGGCGTCGACACCGAGGCGAAAGCCAGCGCAGCCGCGCAAGCCGTATGTGAAATTCGACTGATGACGGCACGCGCGCGGCGCCGCTGCGCAAGGCCGACGTGGGCCCCCGAAGGCCCGCTCTTCCATAGGAGTCCCGTCGCGCGAGAGACGGCGGCGTCCAATCGCGAAGGACGCCGAGAGTCGCTGTACGAGCCCGAGGCTAACGTGTAACTTCGCCGCGCACCGATGGATCCCCGGGAGATGGAAACGCTCGTTCAGCGGCTCGTCACGAATCCGCATGACGGGGAAGCCCTGGCGTATGCTCACCGAGCCGGGGAGCAGGACCCACGCTCGTACGCCATGCTGCTCGAGCGCGTCGGCAGCTCCACCGCAGATCCATCGTACGCGGCGCACTGGCTGAGCGAGGCCGCGAACGTGTGGTCGACCACCATCGGCGACGCGCACCACGCCGCGCGGACGCTCATGATCGCCATCGACAAGGATCCGACGCAGCGGACCGCGGCGGAGCGGCTGGCGCAGCTCTACCGCGACAAGGGCGATCAGAAGGCGCTCGTCGCGCTCCTGGAGCGGCTCGTCAAGGCGCTCACGCCGCTGCTCTTCGAGCGGCCCGAGGTGCGCGCGCAGGTCTCGACCCTGCACGAGGAGCTCGGCCGGCTGTGGAGCGAGCCGCCGCTCTCGCGGCCGGAGCGCGCCCTCGAGAACTGGCGCCGTCTGGCAGAGCTCGATCCGCACAACGTCTACGCCATCTACGCCGCCCGCGAGATGCTGAAGGCCCAGCAGCAGTACGCCGAGGCGATCCCGTACTTCGCGATGGAGCAGGCGCTCGTCGACGACCCGGATCGGCGGCTCGCCCTGCTGCGCGACGAGGCCGACATCCGGCGCCGCGCCGGCGATCTCGCGGGCTCCACCGTGGCGCTGCGGAACGCGCGCGCGTTCGTGCCGCACGACGTGGGGCTCATCCAGGCGCTCGGCGTCGCCATCGTCGACCGCATCGAGGCGGGCGAGCCGGTGCCGCAGCCAGAGCGCGACGAGGCCGCGGAGCTCTTCGTGGCGCTCGCGGAGACCTACGACGGGGAGTACGGCTACTCGTACTCGGTCTACGCCCTCCGCGCGGTGCCGGGGCACGATCGCGCGATGCAGCTCGCCGACCATTACGGGAAGCAGCTGGGCCGCATCGCGGAGCTCCGCCCGCGCTACGTCGCCTACCTCCAGGTCAACCCGAACGGGTTCATGGCCCCCGAGGCGCGCAAGCGGGCGTCCGTTCCGCCCCCCCCGCGGCTGCCGTCGGCGCCGCCGCCGCCCCTGGGCGTGGCTGCCGCGCCTGCGCACCGGTCGTCGGTGCCGCCCAGCGCGGGAGCCGCCCATGCGCACGCGTCCGTGCCGCCCTCGGGCCTCCTCTCGTCGCCGGCAGCCGCTGGGCTTGTCGAGCCGGGGGTGGCCGCGTTCGCGCCGGCGCCTTCGTTCGCTCCCGCGCCGGGGTCGACGGCGCCGGACACGCTGGCTTCGCCCGCGGATGCCGCGGCGCCGGGGGCGTACGGCCTGGCCGGCGCCGCGCCGGCGCCTGATGCCTTCGGCGGCTCGGTCCCCTCGGAGGCGCTACAGCCGCCGAGGGAGGAGCCGGCCGAGCTCCGCAAGCCGCTGACGCTCGCCAAGCTCCGCGAGGTGCTCAAGGGCGAGCCGGCCAACCCGGACGTGCTCGCGCAGGTCGAGGAGCAGCTGCGCCAGAAGCGGATGTTCGTCGAGCTACGGGACGTCCTGCTCGCGGCGGCGCGCGTCCCCGAGGCGCCCATCGAGCGCAGGAAGGCGCAGCTGCGCGACGTCGCCGGGCTGTGCGAGGCGCAGCTGCGCGACATCGACTCGGCGGTCCAGGCCTGGAAGCTGCTCTCCGAGCTCGATCCCGGCGACGCGCAGGCGCAGGCCGAGCTGAGGCGGCTGCTCGAGCTGAGCTCGCGGTGGGACGACCTCGCCGCGCTGCTCGAGCACGACGCCGCTGCGACGGCCGACGTCGCGCAGAGGGTCGAGATCGAGAGGGCGCTCGTCGCGCTCCATGAGCAAAAGCGCCGCGACCCCATCGCGGCCGCGGAGGCGTGGGTGCGGATCGCGGGCCTCACGCCGGACGACGGCGCGGCGCTCCTGTCCGCCGTCAAGCTCTTCGAGCGCGGCGAGCGCTTCGATCTAGCGGCGCGGGTCCTCGCCGACGCGACGTCCTGGTTCAGGGGGAAGCTGAACCACGGGCCGCTCCTTCAGAAGCTCGGCGAGCTCCGGATGCGGCTCGATGAGCCGGGCGCCGCGGGCGACGCCTACGGCCAGGCCGCCGAGCTGCTGCGCCAACCGAGGCTGTGGGAGCTCGCGCAGCAGGCCTACGTCGCGGCGGGGCGGCTCGCCGAGGCGGCGAGGGCGCTCTGCGAGCGCGCGCTGCTCGCGGACCGCAAGGCGCGCCCTGCGCTCCTCGTCCAGGCCGCCGAGCTGCTCCTCAGCGCCGGGGACGTCGACGGCGCGCTCGACCGCGTCGAGCGCGCCGTCGAGATCGATCCGGCGACCGACGCTGCCCCCGCGATCGAGGATCTCTACCGGCGCGCCCATCGGTGGCCCGAGCTCGTGCGGTTCCTCCTGAGCCGGGCCGAGGTGCTCGGCGACAGGGCGGAGCGCGTCGCGGCGCGGCGGGCCGCGGCGGCCCTGCAGCGCGAGCTCGGCGATCGCGACGGGGAGCGCGCGACGCTCACGCTCCTGCTCGCCGACGGCGACGACGCCGAGGCCATCGAGCGGCTGGCCCAGGACGCAGGCGAGCGTGGCGATCACCAGCAGGGCGCGGAGCTCCTCCGCAAGCTCGGCGATCTGACGGACAGCGAGCCCGGCAAGATCTCGCTCGCCCTGCGCGAGGCGCGCATGCTCGCGGAGGGCCCCGGCGACCTCGAGGCCGCGATCGCGCGTTACGAGGCGGTCGTGGCGACGCTCGATCCGCAGAACCGGATCGCGCTGCAGGGGATCGCCGATCTGGAGGAGCGGCGCGGCAACCCGAGGGGGGTCGCGGGCGCGCTCGAGCGTGAGCTCGTGCTCGTGTACGGCCACGACCAGATCGACATCGCGCAGCGGCTCGCGGCGCTGTACGAGGGCCCGCTCGACGATCCGCGCGGCGCCGTCCGGGCGCTCGAGATCGTCCACGCCGTCGAGCCGGACGACCTCGACGCGGTCGCCCGGCTCCTGCGGCTCGCCGAGCGGCTGAACGACTGGCCGAAGGTCGCGCGCCTGATGGCGATCCTGATCGAGATGGAGGGCGACGACGACGAGGCGTCGCAGATGACCCGGCGCCTCGCCGAGATCCTCGACCAGCAGCTGGGCAAGAGCGACGAGGCGCTGGCGCTCCTGGAGCGGCTCGCCGATCAGGGCGACGAGCCGTGCCGCGAGGCGTACGTCGCGCTCGGCGATCGGAACGGGTGGAAGGGGATCGTCGCGACCAAGCTGGTCGCCTGGAACGAGTCGATCGCGCGCGCGGGGCGCGAGGTCGCCCTGCGCGGGGCCTTCGAGCGCTTCGTGGAGGTCGGTCGCCAGAAGGACGCCGCGCGCGTGGCGATGGAGCTCGCGCGCTCCCGCACCGCCGACGCCGGCCTCGCGGAGAAGCTCGAGGCGATCGCGGTGGAGCTGCAGGATCGCGAGGCCCTCACCGTCGCGCACGAGCTCCTCGCGAGGGATCTCTCGGGCGCGGCCCGGGCGGCCGAGCTCGTGCGGCAGGCCGAGGTCCGGGTCTCCGTTGGCGCCGATCCGCTGGAGTCGATCCACCACGGCGAGGGCGCGCTCGCGAGCGTGCCGACCGCCGAGGTCGAGCCGTTGCTCCAGCGGCTCGCGGCGCTGGCCGAGGCCCCGGGCCTCATCATCGATCTCTTCGAGCGCCAGGTCGGCCGGTGCCGCACGCCGGCCGATCGCCTCGCGGCGCTCGTCCGCGCCGCCCAGATCGCCTGCGAGCGCGGCGCCATCGACCGGGCGAGGAGCTTCTTCGAGCTAGCCCTCGGCGGCGGCGTCCAGGAGGAGACGATCGCCACGCTCGAGCAGGTGGCGCGGGACGACGACGAGCGGTCGCGGTCGACGGCGCTGCGCACCGTCCTCGCCGAGGCGCTCGCGGCCGGCGGCCAGGGCTCGCGCGACGGCGGCCGCACCCGGGCGGCGCTCCTGCGGCGCGCGGCCACGATCGCCTACAAGGATCTCGGCGACGTCGACCGCGCCTTCGGCTGGCTGGGCGACGCCGTGCTCACGCAGGTCGACGACGCTTCGCTCGACGCGCTCGAGGCCCTCGGGCGCGACGTGGGCGACCTGCCCCGCGTCAGCGCGACGCTGGACCGCGCGCTCGACGAGGTCTTTGACGGCCCGCTCGTGCGCAAGCTCCTGCAGCGTCGCGCCAGGCTGCGGCGCGACGTGCTCGGCGACCGGCAGGGCGCCGCGGCGGATCTGAAGAAGCTTCACGACCTGTCGCCCTCGGATCAGGACGTGATGAACGACCTGTCGGGTCTCCTGCTGGAGCTCGGCGATCACCGCGGCATGATCCAGCTCTACGAGGACCAGATCCTCCGCGGCCGCGATCCGGCGCAGCGGGCGGAGCTCGCGCGCAAGGTCGCGCGCCTCTGGGAGGAGGAGCTCGGCGAGGCGCGCGAGGCGGCGGACGCCTGGCGCCGTGTCCTCCGCATGAAGGCGGGCGATCCGGACGCGACCGCGGGCCTCGAGCGGGCCAAGACCGGCAAGCTCAAGCGCACCCCGCCGCCTCCCTCGCTGCCGACGCGCGCGCCGGGCCCGCCGCTGACCGAGCCGCCGCTCGCGCCCCGGGCGCCGGCGCTCGAGACGCTCGGCCTCGAGGCCGGCGCGGTGGCGGCGGTGAGCAACGGCTACGCGGGCTCCGAGGCGCACGAGGGCGTCGAGGCGCAGCCGGCGGCGGAGGCGCAGCCGGTTGAGGCGTACCCGGCGGCAGAGGCGCAGCCGGTTGCGGAGGCGTACCCGGCGGCGGAGGCGTACCCGGCGGCGGAGGCGTACCCGGCGGCGGAGGCGTACCCGGCGGCGGAGGCGTACCCGGCGGCGGAGGCGTACCCGGCGGCGGAGGCGTACCCGGCGGCAGAGGCGCTGTCGGCTCCCCAGGCGCAGCCGGCGGACGCCGCCGCCTCGCAAGCGCTGCCGGTCGAGCCGGAGCAGCAGGTCTGGGCCTACGGCGCCGCTGCGCACGCCGACACGGGCAGCGGCGCTGCCCATGGCGATGTGGTTCTGCGCGAGGGGCAGAGGCTCCCTCTGGATAGCGCCACCCAGGTCCTCCACGTTGCTCCGGCTGCGTATTCCGATGCGCCAGCCGCTCCCGCGCAGGGGTCGGAGTTCGACGCTCACCCAGGGCCGCAGACGCTCGGCGACGTCGACAACGACGAAGCCCATCGAGCGCACGAGGAGGCGCCCCTCTCGGCCCCTGCGCTGCCCGTCGCGCCCGCTGCCCCGATGGCGCCTGTCGTGCCGCCCTTGCCTGGCTCCGACGCGATCGACGTCGACACCGACGCGGAAGACGTCGAGTTGCTCGACGACGACCCTGGTGCTCGCTAGCTCTCCCCCGCCGATCCTGCCCCCGGCGCTACGGCCGGGCGATACCGTCGCGGTGATCGCCCCTTCCAGCCCGTTCGAGCACGTCCTCGCGCGGGTCGGCATCGGCTGGCTCGCCCAGCGCTACCGTGTCCTCTTCGACGCGGGCGAGGGGCCTCCGTTCGACGGCGACGGCCGGCGGGGCGGGCCGCCATCGCTGTCGGCGCCCTCCCATCACGGGCTGTTCGCGCGGGCCGGGTACCTGGCCGGCAGCGACGCCCGGCGCAGCGACGAGCTCGCCCGCGCGCTCTCGCACCCCGACGTCAGGGCCATCTTCGCGGCCCGCGGCGGCTACGGCGCGAACCGGTTCGTCCACCGGCTCGACTGGAGCGCCCTCGCAGCGCGCCCCCGCTGGATTGTCGGCTTCTCCGACGTCACGGCCCTCCACGTCGAGGCAGCGCGCGCGGGCGTGGCGTCGCTCCATGGCATCCATGTCACCGCGCTCGGGCGCGGCGACGCCCGCGCCCGCGCCGCGCTGATCCGCGCCCTCGAAGATCCGCTGGGTGAGCGCCGCTTCGACGGCCTCACCACGCTGCGCGCCGGCGTGGCCGAGGGGCCGCTCTTCGGCGGCAACCTGGCCCTGCTCCACGCCTGCGCCGCCGCGGGGCGGCTCCGGGTCCCGGAGGGGTGCATCCTCCTGCTCGAGGACGTCACCGAGCGGCCCTACCGCATCGATCGCATGCTCGCGACGCTGGAGGTCGGCGGCCACCTCGCCCCGGCCGCGGCGGTGGTCCTCGGCGACTTCGATCAGTGCGCGCCAGGCCCCGATGGAATCACGGTGGACGAGGTCCTCCGCGACAGGCTCCTCCCGCTCGGCATCCCCGTCGTCGCCGGGCTTCCGATCGGCCACGGCCATCGCAACGAGCCCGCCATCCTCGGCGGCCACGCGCGCGTCCTCGCTCACGGCCCCGACGCCGCGGTCACGCTGGCGGGCGCCTGAGCGCCCGCGCGATCACGCGATCACGCGATCACCAGAAGACGCTCTTCCGCTCCTTCAGGCCGCGGTTCAGCATCGACTGGATCCGACCCTTCACGAGCGCCACCTTCTCCTGGATCACCGCGTCGTCGTCGTCGGGGTCGCCGTGGAACGTCATCGGCTCGCCGAAGTAGATCCGGTATCGGGTCGGCAGCGGCAGCTGGCCGCCGGGGAGCAGCAGCTGTGGGATGATCGGGAACGTCGGCATGCCGAGCGCCTTCGAGACCGACTCGAGGTTGCCGAGCGAGATGTACTGTTCCTCGCCCCCGATGACGGCGATGGGCACGATCGGCGTGTCGGTCTCGAGCGCGAGCCGCATGAACCCGAGCCCGAAGTCGAGCAGCTGATAGCGGCTCGAGAACCCCTTCGAGATCCCCTTCGTCCCCTCCGGGAACACCAGGATCGCCGCGCCCATGTCGAGCAGCCGGCGCGCGTTCTCGGGGACGCCGACCACCTGGCCCACGCGCGAGAAGAAGGTCGCCACGAACGGCAGCGTCTGCGTCCACTTCTCGACCATGCTCCGCATCACGCGCGGCGGCTCCGCGTCCAGGAACAGCGAGGCCGCGATGAGCATGCCGTCGAACGGGAGCTGGCCCGAGTGGTTCGCGATGAGGAGCACACGGCCGGCCGGGACGCGCTCGATGCCGAACACCTCGGTCCGGAAATAGAAACGATGAAAGAACGCGGCGACCCCGACCGCGTACTTCGCCCACTCCCGGTCGAGCCCGAAGGGGTCGACCCCGTCCGCCGCGTGAGGCAGCGCGACCCGGCGCAGACGGTCCTCGAAGTCCTGACCGAGCAGCCGGATGGTCGCGTCGTCGATCGTGCCGCGCAGGCTGTCGACCCCGACGCGCGCCAGCGGCAGCGCGCTGTGGGTGACGAAGTGGCTCAGCCTGGCGAGCGTCGTTCTGCTGGCCATGAGCGGCGGACGATAGCAAAACTCGCGTGGGCCTGCACCGGCACGAAGGGCTTGACCATCGGCCTCCTCGAAGCGACCGTCGCTCCGATGAGCGAACGAATGCTCGGTCGAGGCCGCCGTCCCGCCGCGGACACCGATCCGTCCCTCCGGTCCATCCTCATCACCGGCATCTGTGGTCGCCTCGGGCGGCGCCTGGCGCGGCGCCTCCACCGCGAGCGGCGCGTGATCGGCGTCGACCGGCGCAGCTTCGAGGGGCGCCCCAAGGACATCGAGCATCACCAGATCGACATCCGCCGCAAGAAGACCCAGGACATCTTCCGCCAGGAGCAGCTCGCCGCGGTGGTCCACCTCGGGGTCATGCACGATCCGCGGGTGAGCCAGATGGAGCACCACAGCTGGAACCTCGCTGGGTTCCAGCGGCTGCTCGAGTTCGTCGCGCAGTACGACGTGCCCAAGCTCATCGTGCTGTCGAGCGCGAACGCCTACGGGCCGCGCCCCGACAACCCGCAGTTCATCACCGAGGACGCCCCGCTGCTCGGCGGCGCGTCGTTCAGCGAGATCCGCGACCTCATCGAGGTCGACATGCTGGCGCAGTCGTTCTTCTGGAAGCACCCCCAGACCGAGACGGTCATCCTCAGGCCGGTCCACATCCTCGGCTCCGTGCGGAACGCGCCGTCGAACTACCTCCGGCTCAACGTGATCCCGACCCTCCTCGGCTTCGACCCGATGGTGCAGGTCATCCACCAGGACGACGTGGTCTCCGCGATCCTCGCGGCGCTCCGCCCCGGCGTGCGCGGGATCTTCAACCTCGCGGGGCCCGCGCCGCTGCCGCTCTCGCGCGTCATCGAGATGACCGGCCGGGCGCGCGCGGCGATCCCGCACTTCGTCATGCAGACGATCATCCCGCGGCTCTGGCGGTTCAGGGCGACCTCGTTCCCGGCCCCCGAGCTCGATCACATCCGTTACGTGTGCATGGTCGACGATCGGCGGGCGCGCGACATCCTCGGCTACACGCACGAGCACGACATCCAGGAGACCGTCCAGGCGGTCGACGACATCACCTGAAAGGCGTCATGAAGCGAGCGACCCGGATCGAGCGGCTCGTCGATTACTACGAGGACTTCGCGCCCGACTACGTCTCCACCTGGAAAGACATCCAGCACTACGAGAAGCCCGTGCGCGCGTTCCTGCGCGAGGCGGTCGCCGAGGGCGCCCGCGTGCTCGACGCGGGCTGCGGCCCGGGCCACCTCACGCGCGATCTCCCGCCGTCCGTCGAGGTCGTGGGCTTCGACATCGCCGAGGGGATGCTCGAGATCGCGCGCGAGAAGCGGCCCCACGGCGCCTATCACCGGCACGACTACCACCTCCCGATCCCCCGCTCCTGGGGGCGGTTCGACGTCGCCCTCGCGCTCGGCACCCTCGAGTTCTGCGACGATCTCCCGCTCGTGCTCAAGAACCTGGCCGGCGCGATGCGCCCAGGCGGCCGCCTGCTGGTGAGCATCGTCGAGCGGAGGCCGAACGTCCGGCTCCACGAGCGCCACGCGCGCCCGCTCTCGGACGCCGAGCTGACCGGCGTGAAGATGTATCTTTACACCTTCGCCGAGCAGACGGACGCCATCCTGGCTTCTGGCCTGCTCCCGCGCAGCTACCGGCTCCACCCCGGCTGGCGACACACCGAGTACGACGTCGACGTGCTCTACGCGCTCTGGGACCTCGAGGTCTCGCGCGGCGGCCGTTGATCACCCTGGACAGCGCGGCGAGCCTTTCCGCGCCGCGCTGTCCAGGGTATCTCGTGGAGAGTCGTGGAGAGGAGAGCCACGGTTCGATGGACGTGAAGCTCGGCGGCACCTTCCTGACCTGCGCGATGGGCCCGCTGCACCACGCCGGCGCGTGCATGCAGGCGAGGCGGGTGCCGGAGGGGCTCCGCGAGCTGGCGCCGGAGGGGCTCCTCGGAGGCTTCCAGCGCGGCGTCGATCAAGCCGCGAAGCTCGCGGGCGTGCGCCGGGAGGACGTCGAGCGCCTGCTCCCGATGGCCGACGTGCGCGAGGCCATCGAGCGGCTCGGCGACAGCCAGTCCGAGGCGCTCCTCGCCTGGGACGTCTACGCCGGGCGCATCGGCGGGCTGCTCGAGGGCGTCGCCGAGGTGACCGACCACGGTCGGGCCCCCGACGCTGGCATGTGGCTCGAGCGGCTGGCGAACAAGGTCCGGCGCGATCGCCCGTTCGCCGAGCCGCTCCAGGTGCTCGCCGAGGACATCGCGCAATGGCAGGCGATGATCGGCCGCTGCCGCAAGCTGCTCGACGAGAGCGGCGGCGGCGCGCTCGCCAAGGCGTATCGCCGGCGGAGGCTCCGCAGGATCGCGTCGATCGTGGTGTCGGCGCTCGTGATCGTCGCGGCGCTGTCGGTGATCGTGCGGCTCCGCGCCGCCCGCGCGCGCGTCGATGCGGTCCTGGAGCGCCCGGAGGTGTGCGCGGTCCGCGACATCGCGGAGGACGATCTCGGCCGCGCGGCGAGCGAGCAGCAGCGGCGCGTGGCCGCGCGGCTAGAGCAGTGCGCCGCGGTGGAGGCCCGCGAGGCGCGCGAGCGCGAGGAGCGGCTGCGCGCCGAGGAGAGGGCCCGCGAGGAGCAGCGGCTGCGCGCGGAGCGCGACGAGAAGTGCGCCGCGCTCGCCGTGCGGTTCAAGGCGGGGGCGTTCTCGGACGACGACGGCAAGATCGCCGGCGTGGAGAAGGATCTGCTCCGGCGGATCGCGGGGCGGAGGCTTCTCGCGACCGACGTCGGACCGGCCGGCCCCGCGCTGCCGTGCGAGGGCGCGCGCGGCGGCGACGAGCTGCGCGCCGCCTTCGCGGACGCCCTGGTCGCGTCGGTCTGGACGTGGGCGCCGGCCGCCGATCCCGGCCCGAAGCTCGGCGATTTGCTCGTGGCGCGGCGCGCGGAGCTGCCCCCCCGCGCGCAGACGATGCTCGCGGTCCGGACCGGATACGAGTCCAAGCGGGCCATCGTATCGGGCGATCCGGCGGCGCTCGAGCGGGCGTCGCGCCTGTGCGCGCTCACGGCGAAGCTCGAGATCGCGAGCGGGGCCGGCTGCGCGGCGCTGGCGAGGCTGGCCGTCAAACCCGCGCCGTGAGCCGGCGGTCCGAGGGATCGCGCCGTGAGCTGCGCTGACCTCGGGGCCGCCGGCCGAGCGCGTCGTCGCGGACGCTCATCACCTCTCGCTCGACCCTCGACCCTCGCCGGCGCCGCGCGGCGAACGGGGGCTCTTCGAGCCCGCCGCCTTCGGACGACGAGGGATGCGCCTGGGCGATGACGTTTTGCGGGAGGTGAGGGGAGAGGGCCGGAGGCGCGCGGGCGGGGCGATGGGCGCCCCGCCCGCCAGGTTGCCTATTTCAGGGCGGGGATGGAGTCCGCGTCGAGCACGCACAGGCCCGCGCCGGCGTCGCATTTCACCTTGAGCTCCGGGGAGATGCGAGCATTCACGCAGAGGGCATCATCGCCCTTGTCCGTGGGGATCGGAGCGCCCCCGGGCTCGGGATTCGGGGCGTAGACCCGACAATCGATGGCCGGCCAGACTCCGACGACCTTGTACGTCGCCGAGCAGCTCTCCTCCGAGTAGGTGACCTCTGCCTCGAATTGATTGCCGAGGTTGGAGGCTGTCACGTACACGCGCATGTTGCGCCACTCGAGCTTGTGCGATCCCGGCGCCACCGGCGGTACGCCGCCATCCCCACCGCCGTCCTCGCCCGCACCGCCGGCGCCACCAGCGCCACCGGCACCGCCTGCGCCGCCTTCCCCGGCGCCACCGGCACCGCCGTCGCCGGCACCACCGGCTCCGCCAGCGCCGCCGTCGCCGGCACCACCGGCTCCGCCAGCGCCGCCGTCGCCGGCACCACCGGCTCCGCCAGCGCCGCCGGCTCCGCCCTCGCCGCCAGCGCCGCCCTCGCCGCCGGGCAGCAACACCACCTCGGCGGGATCGAACGTCGGCACCGTGCAGATCTCATTGCCATCCGATTCGCGCGACGCGAAGGCACCGATCGCGAACGGGTTCAGATCCGGGTTCGGGTCGATCGCGGCGCCGCCGCGATACCACGTGCCGAATTCCAGGGTCTGGATCGCGACGAGCTTCTCGCTGTCGGGGAGCTGGTCGCCATTCTCGTCCCGAGTGTACACCTGCATCCCGACCAGCTCGACAGTCCCGTCCTTCCGAGCACACGGGCCATCGGCATCCCCGTCGATCCGGGTGAACTTCGCCGCGAACGGGGACGCGAGGGCGCCGCCGACCGTGCACTCGGGCTTGGGCTGCGAGCAGCCCGGAGACATCGCCGCGAGCGGTGAGAGCGCCGCGAGCCCTGCCATCCAAACAAGCCATCGCTTCTTCATCGCTTGCATCCTTTCCCGCGCGCGACGCGCCTAGAACGTCACCCGCGCGCCGAACCGGAACTGCCGCGGTGTCTGGAACTGCGTCGGCTCACCGTAGTTCGGGTTCACGGCCTTGGGATCGAGCGGCTCGCCGGTGTTGTGGTTCTTCACGCACGTCGGGCCGCTGCTCGGGTTCAGATCTTCCTTCGTTCCACCGACGCAGGGGTCGACGTACTCGCTCGTGTAGCGCTCGTCCACCTGGACGGTCTCCTGGAAGTTGAAGATGTTGAAGACATCCATGGTGACGGTGAGCTCGCTGTCCTTCGCGAGCTTGACCGAATAGCCGATGTGACCGTCGATGTTGTGGATCCAGGGGAGGCGGCCGCCTTCGCCTCGAGGCAGGATGAACGCCTCGTCGGTGCCATACAGGTAGTGCGCTCCCCAGGCGCCGATGGGGGCGCCCGAGCGGGACCTGTACGTGAGGCCGAGGTCGAGGACCATGCCCTTCGGGAGCTCGATCGCCTTCGCGCCGTAGACCTTGATCTCGTGCGTGTTGTCGCCGGGCAGGGCCCCATCGCGGTTGACGAGGAGCGACGCCAGATCGAACTCCGTGTTCATGTTCGGATCGAGCTGGTCGGTCTCGGGCTTGAAGAGGCCCGGATAGTTGCCTCGCAGGTACGACAGCGTATAGCTCACCTGGGCGAGCCACAGGTCGGAGAAGGTCTTGTTGAAATAGAGGGTCAGCGCGTCGTAATCGCGCCTCGCCTCCGCGAAGTCCTTGGCGATCCCCTTCCCGGGGTTGCCGATGAAGTAGGTGTTCGCCTCGTCCCGGCTCATGTCCTCGATGACGTTGTTCATCCAGCGCTTCGTGTACAGCGCGCCGACACGCCCGTTCGGGATGACCTCGTACTCGCCGCCGATCACGATCTCGTCGGACGACTGCGGCTCGAGATCCGGATCCACCGGGGCCTTGCCGCCGCCGAACGTGAACCAGTTCCTGTTCGGGTCGTGGTTGAAGGCCCCTGAGGCGCCGAAGGCCTCGTCGTATGGAACCCGGCTGTCGTCGTTCCGGCACTGGCCTTCGCCATAACCCGTCGCGTCCTCGGGGTCCCCAGGGTTACAGCCGCTGGCGCCCCCGCGGTGGGAGGAGCGGATGTACCGCTCGTCGCCGAACGTGCGATCCATGATGTCGAGGGGGACGCTCTCGTAATACCGCGCGTAGTTCGCGAACACCTTCGACCGCCCCTCCTGCGTGATGTCGTAGACGACGCCCACGCGCGGAGACCACTGGTTCGCGAGCGCCAGCCCGAGCGTGCCGTCGCTCGCGTACAGGTACTGCGCGTCGTAGCGCAGGCCGATGTTCAACGTCACCCGGTCGAGGATGCTCCAGCTGTCCTGCGCGAAGGCGCCGATCGTCGCCCCGAGCGACGACACCGTGAGCTTGTCCTGGATCACATAGTCCCTGGCGCCGGGGCCGGTCGTCAGGCCGTCCGGACCGGTCAGGAAGCCGAACTGTCGCTCGTCGTGGGACATGTCCCCGCCCCCCTCCTCCACGTAGGTGGTGCCGCCCGCGTACGCCTTGATGTGCTTGTACGTCGTGATCTCGCCGTCGATGCCGGCCTTGACCACGTGGTGCCCGAGCCCCTCGAAGATGCTCGTCACCATCGCCTTCAGCTGGAAGCGGTTGAGCGAGGCGTCATCGATGAAGTCGGGGCCGCCTTGCCAGTACTGGCGCACCGCGCAGGGCACCGCGGCGATCTCGCCGGTCTGCGTCGTCAGCGGCTGGCACATGGCCCGGGCCTCGGGCGAGAGCTTCTCGAAATCGTAGATCGAGTACGGGGTCGGGTCGTACCGCTGCCAGACCATGAGGGGCACGCCCGCCAGGCCCTCGCGCGTCCCGAGCTCCGAGCCGTCCGGGGGCAGCCGCGCGCTCCGCTGGCCGTGCCAGCCGAGCGTCGCGTCGAGGAGCAGGGTCTTGTTCTTGAACGCAGACGACCACTTCAGCGCGACGTCGGTGGACGACGCCACGTACTCGTGCGCCGTCGCGCCATACTCGCCGGTGATGTTGGAGAGCTCGGTCACGCCCCGCTGCGGGTCGAACCCGAACGTGCCGTTGCCGCCCGAGGTGGAGGGCGAGCCGTAGACCGAGAGCGCGACGCTGTGGTCCGGATCGATCTGGTAGGTCAGCTTCCCGAGGTACTGCAGCGTCTGCTCCTCGGCGCGGTAGAAGCGCTGCGTCCCCGGCAGCCGGTCGACGACGTTGAGCCCGGTCCTGGGATCGGTCACCGGCTCGAACGTGGGGTCGTAGCGCGTGGCGAACAGGTTGCGCTCCATCGAGTTGCTCTTGAACGCGAGATCGGCGCCCGCGTAGAACCAGAGCTTGTCCTTCAGGATGGGGCCGCCGACCTCGAACCCGTAGTCGCGGATCGACGACAGGGTCTCGTCCGTCTGGATGGTCTCGCCCTGGCGACGGACCGCCTTGGGCGCGCCCTCGAAGATGCCGGGCGCGATGTTGAAGAAGACCGAGCCCTGGAAGGCGTTGCCGCCGCTCTTCGTGACGACATCGAGGACACCCCCGGTCGCGCGGCCGAACTCGGGCATGTACCCGCCGGCCACCACGTTGACCTCCTTGATGAACTCCATGGTGAGCGGCGTGCCGATGATCCCGTAGGCCGGGTCGTTCACCGACAGGCCGTCGATCACGTACTGGTTCTCGGGGGAGGAGGTGCCGGCGATGGACGTGCCGAAGTTGTCGGCCTGCGCCCCGGGCGTGGTCGCGGCGACCGACTCGAAGGAGCGGGTCGTGGCGCCCTTCCCCGTGGGGGGCGAGACGGCGATGCGCCGGGTGAAGTCCTGGGTGATGCTCTGGCTCACGCTGCTCGAGCCGACGTCGACCGTCGGCGCGCGGCCGACAACGACGATCTCCGCCGCCTTGAGCGCCTCCGGGAGCAGCTCGACGTTGACGCGGATGGTCGTCGCGGCGCGGACCGCGATCCCGCCGCGCGCGTACGGCTTGAACGTGTCCTTTTCGAAGCGCAGTGTGTAGTCGCCCGGCGGCAGGTTCGGGATACGGTACTGGCCAGTGCCGTCCGTGACGACCAGCTGCTCCCCTTGCAGCGCTGGCGATGTCGCCGTCACGACCACATCGGCGGCCGGCGCCCTGTTCGACGCGTCGACTACCCGCCCGAGGAGCACGCCGCTGCCCGTCTGCGCGAACGCAGGGTACGCGGTCAACAAAGTCATCGCGAGCAGCAGCAGCGCCGCCCACGGCCCCAACGGCGCACGTGAGCGCCCTCCGTGTTCCAGCCTCTTTTCGAGAAACTTCACGGAATTCCCTCCAGAAATGTATGCCCCTCGAGTCCTTCCTTACCCTAGACAGGAATCGCGCCAGACAATAGACTTTTTTGTAGGACTCGCGCGCTTGTACACTCCGGGTAGGCGCCGCACGCTTCCATACGTCGCGGCTTCTCTACCTCGATCGGCTCGAGTCCTAGGAGTTACGACCCCTCATGTTCGACTCGGTACTCGGTCGCGCTACCGCCACCCAGGGGCGGCTAGGGACGGGGACAGCGCTCTCCATCGTCGCCCACGTGGCGGTCGCGGGGGCCATCCTCTGGCAGGCGACGCGCCCTCGAGCCGAGACGCCGAAGGACGTCGAGGTCACATTTTTCGCCCCGCCGCCGCCGCCGCCTCCTCCTCCTCCGCCACCGCCGCCTCCGGGCGGCGGCGCGAAGCGCCCGCCGAAGGTGGAGCGCATCGAGCAGCCGAAGCCCGTCAAGACGCCTGACACCATCTACGACATGCCAGAGAAGCCCAAGGCCAAGGCGCGTGAGCCAGAGCCAAAGCCGGAGCCGGTCAAGGAGGATGCGCCGGAGCAGCCGGGCGGCGTCGAGGGGGGAGTCCAGGGCGGCGTTCAGGGGGGCACCGTCGGCGGCGAGGTCGGCGGGCAGATGGGCGGTCAGCTGGGCGGCAAGGTCGGCGGCCAGGTGGGCAGCACGGCGCCGCCGCAGAACGTGGTGCTGGCGTTCGGCGCCGGAATGACCCGCCCTTCGAGGATCGCGGGGCGCGACCCGCAGTACACGCGCGAGGCGCTCGCCGCGCGCGTCGAGGGGCTCGCGATTGTCAAGTGCATCATCAAGCTGGACGGCTCGTTGACCGGCTGCCGGATGGCCAAGTCGCTTCCTCACATGGATCGGGCGATCCTCGATGCGCTCGCGACGCATCGCTACACCCCCGTCATGTATCAGGGGCGCCCGGTCTCGGTGGACTACGTGTTCCACATCCGGCTCAAGCTCCCTTGACGTCCGGGCGCGCAGGGGTGTTATTGAACCGCTGGAGTATGTAGTAGAGAAGGGTACGGGCAGGTCCGCGCTGCGGTGCTGCCGAGTCCGCTCGGCATCCACAGAGGTGCTGCTCCAGCAGCACCTGAGGTGTTGCTCCAGCAGCACCAAAACCATCACGCGACATGGGGCGCCGGGAGGCGCGAGACGATGCAATTCACGTTGACCGAGCTGTGGGGCCACATGGGGCTCTTCGCGAAGCTGATTGTCTTCGCGCTGGCCATCATGTCCGTTGCGTCGCTGATCGTCCTGGGCGAGCGCCTCGTCGTGTCGTTCCTTTCGCGCGCCGCCTCCCGCGCGTTCGCGGCGCGGGTCGGGCCGATGCTCGCTCGAGGCGAGCTCGAGGGGGCCTGGACCGCCGCCAGGCCGGGCGGCGAGAGCGGCTATCTCGGGCGCGTCATCGGCGCTGGGCTCGCCGCTTATGCCTCGAGCGCGCCCTCGCGGCTGCCGGCGCAGGGGCACGAGCGTGACGGCGTGTTCGAGTCGGTCTCGCGGGCGCTCGAGCGGCAGGCGCAGCGCGAGGTGCTCAGCCTGAAGCGAGGTTATGGCCTGCTCGCCACGGTCGGATCCACGGCGCCGTTCGTCGGGCTGCTCGGGACGGTCATGGGCATCGTGACGGCGTTCCAGCAGATGGCGGCCTCTGGCTCCGGCGGCCTCGGCACCGTCTCGGCGGGTATCGCGGAGGCGCTCATCACGACCGCCTTCGGGCTGATCGTCGCGATCCCGGCCGTCATGGGCTACAATTATCTCCAGGGTTGGGTCGAAGCCCGGGCGATCGACATCTCGGAGTCGTCGAACGAGCTCCTCGACGTCGTGGCGAAGCGGCTCGACGGGCGCCTCGCGCCGGCCGCCGAAGAGGCTGCTTGACAGGGGACCCGCGCGACACCCCGCGTGCCTCTCCGCGGAGCGCGGCGCCCGGCGCCTCGCGCCCGCGGCGCGGCGGGCGGTGACGCGCCCAGCAGGGAAGCGAGCGTTCCGATGGGGATGGGTGTCGGCCCGCAGAGGGGCCCCAAGAGCGAGATCAACGTCACGCCGCTCGTCGACGTCGTCCTCGTCCTGCTCATCATCTTCATGGTCGTCACGCCGATGCTCCAGCGCGGCAAGGACGTGAAGCTGCCGCAGGCCGCGGAGGTGGACGAGGAGAAGAAGGAGGTGGACCCGCTGATCCTCTCCGTGACGCTGGAGAAGACGGTGTGGGTCGAGAACGACAGATACGATGACGCCGGGCTCGCCGAGCGGCTCTCGCGCGAGCTCGCGGCGCAGCCGGGGCGCAGGGTGCTGGTCAAGGGGGACCAGCGCCTCTCGTTCGGCGACGTCCGCAGGGTGATGGAGACGGCGCGCAAGTCGGGCGCGAAGAGCGTCTCGCTGGCGGTCGAGGAGCTGAAGGGGAAATAGCGGCGATGAGCGCGAAGAGGAAGTTCGTCATCAAGCCGGCGGTGCCCCTGAACTCCGACATCAACGTGACGCCGCTCGTCGACGTCGTGCTGGTGCTGCTCATCATCTTCATGGTCGTGACGCCGCTGCTCGAGAAGGACATCGGCGTGCGCGTGCCGGACACCGAGCAGGTCAAGCAGGACACCCCGCCGCCGCCCGACCAGCTCGTCGTCCGGGTGAGCGCGCAAGGTGAGCTGCGGGTGAACGACGAGCGGGTCGAGAGCGCCGAGCTCGTGGGCACGCTCAGGCCGCTGATCGAGCGCTACAGCAGGCCTCAGGACAGGATCGTCTTCGTCGTCGCCGACGACGGCGCCGTCTACGGCACCGTCGTGGAGGTGCTCGACGGCGCGAAGGCCGCCGGCGCCCAGACGCTCGGCATGATGACCGAGCTCCCCGAAGCGCCGCCGCCCTGACAGCGGCGCGCGCGTGGCCAGCGGCGAGCGCTGGGCGAGCGCTGGTAGAGGCGCGCTCTCTCGCCGCCTCGAGGTCGGGCGGCCAGGCGCGACGCGGCGCTTGCGTCGCGCGCGGTCGCGACCTAAACCGCCCACCTCGAAAGCGAGGTCGTCGATGTTGCGGTCCGAATGGGTGAGCAAGCGCGCCGGGAGCCCGAACCAGAGCCAGATGCACTTCGCGAGGAAGGGCGTCGTCACGGAGGAGATGGAGTACGTCGCCCGCCGTGAGAAGCTCGCGCCCGAGCTCATCCGCAGCGAGGTCGCGCGCGGCCGGATGATCATCCCCGCAAACAAGAACCACCTGAACCTCGAGCCGATGTGCATCGGCATCGCGTCGCTCTGCAAGGTGAACGCGAACATCGGCAACAGCCAGACCACGAGCGACGTGAGCGGCGAGCTCGAGAAGCTGCGCTACGCCATCAAGTACGGCGCAGACACCGTGATGGACCTGTCGACCGGGGGCGACATCGACGGCATCCGCCGCGCGATCATCGCGGATTCCCCCGTGCCGATCGGGACGGTGCCGATCTACCAGGCGCTCGAGGCGTGCAAGGGCACCGCGAAGATGACGGCCGCGGACCTCATCGACATGCTCGAGCACCAGGCGAAGCAGGGGGTCGATTACTTCACGATCCACGCGGGCGTGCTGCTCGAGCACCTGCCGCTCGTGAAGGGCCGGATCACGGGCATCGTCTCGCGCGGCGGCTCGATCATGGCGCAGTGGATGATCGAGCACCACCAGCAGAACCCGTTCTACACCCACTGGGACAAGGTGCTCGAGGTCTGCGCCAAGTACGACGTCACGATCTCGGCGGGCGACGGCCTCCGCCCCGGCTGCCTCCACGACGCCAGCGACGCGGCCCAGTTCGCCGAGCTGAAGACGCTCGGCGAGCTCACGAAGCGCGCCTGGGAGAAGGACGTGCAGGTGATGATCGAGGGCCCCGGGCACGTGCCGTTCGATCAGATCGCGATGAACGTGCAGAAGGAGATGGAGCTCTGTCACGAGGCGCCGTTCTACGTGCTCGGCCCGCTCGTCACCGACTTCGCTCCTGGCTATGACCACATCACGAGCTGCATCGGCGCCACGATGGCCGGCTTCGCGGGCGCCGCGATGCTCTGCTACGTGACGCCGAAGGAGCACCTCGGCCTGCCGAACCCCGAGGACGTCAAGCAGGGCCTCATCGCCTACAAGATCGCGGCCCACGCCGCGGACGTGGCGCGAAAGCGCCCGGGCGCGCGGGATCGCGACGACGCGCTGAGCCGCGCCCGCTACGCCTTCGACTGGAAGCAGCAGTTCGCGCTCTCGCTCGATCCGGAGACGGCCCAGGCGATGCACGACGAGACGCTCCCGCAGGAGTACTTCAAGACCTCGGAGTTCTGCTCGATGTGCGGGCCGAAGTTCTGCTCGATGCACATCAACCGGGTGGTCGACGAGTACAACGCGCGGCAAGAGCCCGAGAACGCGCCCGCGAAGCGGTCGCTCTCGATCCTCGATCAGCCGTGAAGCAGGGGAGGGGCCGCGAGGGCGTCCGCCGCGCGCGGCGGAGGGGGCCTGTCGCGGCGCGCCTCGCCTTCGTCGCGCTCGTCCTGCTCGCGCCCCTCGGCTGTCGCCGCGAGCAGGGGAGCGCCCCTCGCGACGCTGCGTCGCCCGCCTCGGCCGCCGCCTCGCCCTCCCTGGCGCCGCGCCCGCCGAGCCCTCGCCTCACCGATCCGCGCTGGCGCCTCGCCGCGGGGGACGACCCGCTGGACTGCGCCCGGCTGGCCGAGGCCGAGGGCGCCTCCGGCCTCCTCGCCGCGCTCGACGACGGCGGCGACATCGCGCTCACGGCCCTGCGCGCGCTGCCGTACGCCGATGACGCCGACCTGGCGCTCGGGCCGCTCGCCGAGCGCGCCCGCGCGGCGTCCGGGCCGTCGCTCCCGCCCCTGCTCGAGGCGCTCCTCGGGATCGCCGGGCGGCCACCGCGCCCGCGCGAGCCGCTCGACCCGGACGGGGCGCGCGGCGCGGCCGCGGCCCTGGTCGAGCTGGCGGGCCGGCGCGACCTCCCCTCGGACCAGCGCGCGCTCGCCATCTCGGCGGCGCGCGCGCTCGCCGAGCGGGGGCTCGTCGATCCTCTCCGTATTCCGGCAGATCTCGATCCCGAGGGCTCCGTCGCGGGCGCCGCGGGGGGCCCGGCGGCGCCGCGTCCCTGACGTCCCGCGCGGCGGGGCGGGCGCGCGGCCGTCCCGCGCGGCGGTGTGGGCTTTCGGTTCGTGCAGCCGCGCTTTGGGCCGGTCGGGTTCCAATTTGGTACCTTGCCCCCCGTGACGACGCCGTACACCTCCGAGGCCTTCCTCCATCAGCTCCTCGGCAAGGCGCTTGCCGCCCACGCCAGCGACATCCACCTCAAGGTCGGTCAGCCGCCGGGCGCGCGGGTGCGCGGCGACATGGTCTACTTCCGCGTCGACAGGATCCGGCCCGAGGACAGCGAGGCCGCAGCGCGGGTGCTGCTCGCCGGGCGCCCCTCGCGCGAGCTGCTCGCCACGCTCCAGGAGCTCGACGCCGCGTACGTCGTCCCGGGCCTCGGCCGGTTTCGCGTCAACATCTATCGCCAGCGGGGCTCGCTCGCGATCATCCTGCGGAGCATCCCGCTCAAGATCCCGACGTTCGAGGAGCTGGGCGTGCCCTCGGCGGTCCGGGCGATGGTGGAGCACGATCACGGCCTCGTCCTCGTCGCGGGCACGGCCGGCAGCGGCAAGAGCACGACCCTCGCCGCGTTCGTCGGGCACATCAACGCGACCGTGCCGCGCCACATCGTGACCCTGGAGGATCCGATCGAGCACGTGCACGAGGACAACCGCTCCAGCGTGAGCCAGCGCGAGATCGGCGTCGACACCGCGGATTTCCCGACCGCGCTGCGCTCGGCGCTGCGGCAGGACCCGGACGTCGTGCTCATCAGCGCGCTCCGCGACGGCGAGTCGCTGGATCTCGCGCTCCACGCCGCGGAGACGGGGCACCTCGTGCTCGCGGCGGTCAGCTCGGCGGACGTCACGCGCGCGCTCGCGCGGCTGATCGCGCTCGGCAAGAGCCCGAGCGAGGTGCGCGAGCGGCTGGCTGACTGTCTCCAGGGCGTCGTCGCGCAGCGCCTGCTCCCTCGCCGCGACGGCGCGGGGGAGGTCCTCGCCGCCGAGGTGCTCGTCGGGACGGCCGCGGTGCGCGAGGCGATCCGCCGGCCGGAGGGGAGCCCGTCGCTGCGCGAGCTGATGGAGAAGGGGGTCACGCCGTACGGCATGCAGACCTTCGACGCGCACCTCAGGCAGCTCGTCGCCCAGGGGGCTATCGCCAAGGAGACGGCGAAGGCGGTGACGGCGCTCTAGAGGCGGCAATCGGGTCAAGACCGCCGGAAAAGAGCAGAAATTCGAACCGCCAAGCACGCCAAGCGCGCCAAGACGCCAGGAAATTTTCTGTTCTTGGCGCCCTTGGCGCCTTGGCGGCTCATTTCACGCTCGATCGCGCCTTGCTTGCGGCGGCGCCTCAAGCCCGGCTATGAGCGAGCCCATGCTCGAAGGGATCGAACGAGAGGCGGCGGAGCACAGCAATGGATGCAGCGGCCCGGCCGGGCACGCACCGCCGGCGGGCGCGCCCCGCCACGACTGGACCGTCCAGCAGGCGGTGGCCCTGCACGACCTGCCGCTCTTCGAGCTGATCGACCGCGCCCGCGCGGTCCACCGCGCGTTCCACGGCGAGCACGAGGTCCAGCTCTGCACCCTGCTCAGCGTCAAGACGGGCGGCTGCCCCGAGGACTGCGCCTACTGCCCGCAGTCGAGCCACTACGAGACCGAGGTCGGGCCGGAGCGCATGCTCGACGTCGGCGCGGTCCTCGCCGCCGCGGAGCGCGCCCGCGAGGGCGGCTCGACGCGGTTCTGCATGGGCGCCGCGTGGCGCGAGGTGAAGGACGGCCCCGCCTTCGAGCGCGTCCTCGACATGGTGCGCGGCGTGAAGGCCCTCGGCCTCGAGGCGTGCTGCACGCTCGGCATGCTCACCGACGACCAGGCGCGCCGCCTGAAGGAGGCCGGCCTCGACGCCTACAACCACAACCTCGACACCTCGCGGAAGGCCTACAAATCCATCATCTCGACGCGCACGTACGACGAGCGGCTCGTCACCCTGCGCAACGTCCGGCGGGCGGGCATCACCGTCTGCTCGGGCGGCATCATCGGCATGGGCGAGTCGATCGCCGACCGCTGCGAGATGCTCGTCGAGCTCGCGCGCCTCGACCCCCACCCGGAGAGCGTGCCGATCAACGCCCTCGTGCGCTCGCCCGGGACGCCCCTCGAGAGCCTCCCCCCGGTCGATCCGATCGAGTTCGTCCGGATGATCGCGGTCGCGCGGGTCATGATGCCGCGCGCGATGGTGCGCCTGTCCGCGGGGCGGACGGAGCTCTCGCGCGAGACGCAGCTGCTCTGCATGTACGCGGGGGCGAACTCGATCTTCTACGGAGACAGGCTGCTCACCACGCCGAACCCCGGCCAGGACGAGGACCGCGCGCTCATCGAGAAGGCGGGGCTTCAGCCGATGGCGCCCGCCGCGGCGCGCGCCGCCCGTTAGCCGAGCCGCCCGCCGCGGCCGCTTCCGGCTGCGGGTGATCCCCTCCGCGCGGCGCGACGTGCAGCGTCTGCGTCGGGTACGCGAGCCTCGATCCGGCCATGTCGATGATCTGCAGGAAGGTGATCAGCATCGCCTGCCGCAGCTCCCGGAACTCCCCGAAGTCGGTCGTCTGGAACCAGGCCATCACCTCGACGTCGAGCGACGAGGGCCCGACGCCGATGAAGCGCACGACGACGTCATCGGGCCAGATCTTCGGGTGTTCCCGCAGCGCCCGCTCGCACTCTTCCACGATGGCGCGGAGCTGCTCGGGCGACGTGTCGCGCTCGATCCCCAGCACGCAGGCGAGGCGTATCCTGTCGCGCGCCGTGTACGACTCGATCTGGAGATCGGCCAGCTTGCCGTTCGGGATCGTGACGACGGTCCGATCGAGCGTGCGGATCCGGGTAGAGCGGAGCCCGATGCTCTCGACCGTCCCGAGGAGCGCGTCCACCTTCACGAAGTCGCCGACCTGGAACGGCCGGTCGATGCCGATCGCGACCGAGCCGAAGAGGTTCTCCACCGTCTTCTGGGCGGCGAGGGCCAGCGCGACGCCGCCGATGCCGAGGCCGGCGATGAGGCTCGCCACCGGGTAGCCGAGCTCCGAGAGCACGGCGATCACGCCGATGATCACGATCGAGACCTTCGCGATCCGCCCCATGAGCGGCACGAGCGAGCGCGCCGCGGGGTTGTCGCGCGTCGCGGGGGCGGCGAGCAGGCGGCCGCCGACGGCGTCGATCGTGCGCAGGGCGAACCAGAACACGGCGACGAAGACGCCGGCGCGCAGCACCTTGTCGAGGAACTCCTCGGCCGGCAGGTAGAGCCCGAGCCACGGGAGCGCGACCGTGATCACGAGGAGCGCCGCCGCGAACGTGAACGGACCGCGCGCCCCCCCGAGGAGCACGTCCTCGAGCGTGGACTCCGTCCGCGCGATGACGCGGCGGAGCAGGGCGCGGACGAGGTAGCTCAGCACAGCGCCGACGAGCCAGCCGGCCAGCGCGAGGACCGGCAGCGCGAGCCACTGCCACCAGAGCAGCTCGCGCGGGCCGGGGCGCAGGAGCGCCGGCGGCAGGTGATCGCGGAGCCAGCGATCTTCGAGCCGCGCGTACCACTCGTCGACGCGCTCCACCGTCGCGCGCGAGAAGATCCAGCGCACGCCGTCGGGCGTCGTGCGCCGCACGAGGCGCACCGGCTGGGACCCCGTCCGCGTCGGGATCTTGCCGAGCTGCTCCACGCCGGCCCCGAGGTTGTCCTGCGTGTCCCCCTGCGGCTGCGGCGAGAGCGTCTCCACTTCCAGCCAGAGGTGCCGATCGAGCACCGCCTTGAGCTTCTGCGCGAGCGCCGCGCCGTTCGCCCTCGGCGGCACGTCCAGGTAGCGCGCGGCCTCGGCGTAGTCGCCCGCGCGGCACAGCTCGACGAAGCTGCGCATGGAGGCTCGAGGCGAGTCGGGCGCGACCGGGGTCGGCTCCGGCTCCGGGCCGACCTCGGCGTTCGCCGCGGGCGGCGGCGACGGCGGGGGCGGCGGAGCGGACAGCTCTCCGGCGCTCGCTCCCAGGAGGGCGCACCCGAACACGAGCGCGAAGGCGAGCGGGGCGCGGAGCCACATCGCCGGCGGCCAGAGGCGGAGCCGCCTCGGCGCCTTGGGGTGATCGGTCGAGGGCATGGGCCCTGCTATTCCATCGCCCGGCGGCTCTGTCGACCGGGCGGCCCGCGCGCCACGTGCGCTCGCTCGCAGCGGGCTCCACGTGTCGGAGATCTCGCAGGGGATCGCGGACGCGCGGAACCGATCTGCTGAACCGACGCGCAACCGACGCGCGGCCGACGCGCAGCCGACGTGCGGCCGACGCGTGGCGCTACCTCGCGGCGGCAGGCGGCTCGCCCGGCTGCGCCGCGGCCACGAGCGCCGCGAGCGCGCGGCCGTAACGCGCGAGCCGTCCCGCGCCGAGCCCCGGGATGCGCGCGATCGCCGCGGCGATCGCCTCGTCCCCGGCGTGGCCCTCCGCCAGCGCGATCTCCGCGAGATCCTGCGCGCAGTGACCGGGCAGCACGACCTGCTCGTCCACCTTCCGCGCCTTCGCCTCGGCCCTGCGCCACGCCGCGATCCGGGTCTCCACCGCGCGCCGCGCGGCGAGCTCCTTCCTGGGCGGGCGGGCTTGCTGGAAGAGGGCGCGCTCGTCCTCGGGCACGTCGCCGTCGCTGCGCCCCTGCTCGACCGCGCGGAGCCACGCCGCGACGCACCCGGCCGCGCGGCCCGCCGCGGCCCCGCGGACGGCGCGCACGTCGTCTGCGCTGGCAGGCCTCCGCTGCGCGAGCTCGAGCAGCACGTCGCTGGCGACGATCTTGAAAGAGGGCACGTCGGCCCCCTCGGCGGCGGCCTCGCGCGCCGCCACGAGCCGCCGCAGGATCGCCCGGCCCTGCGGATCGAGCGCCTGGGCCCCCTTGATGCGCGCGTACGCGGGCCGCGGATCGCGCGGCGGCCCGAGGGCGGTCGCGAGCTTGTAGGCGCACTCCTCCTCGATCTCCTCGTCGATCCCGAGGGCGCCGCTGCGCTCCGCGAGCCGCGCGCGGAGCGGGAGCAGGTGGCGCACGTCGTCGGCCAGGTAGCGCAGCTCGGCGTCCTCGATCGGCCTGCGCCCCCAGTCGTGCTGCTGGAGCTGCTTGTCGACCTTCACGTCGAGCTCCGAGAGGAGCAGCGCGCCGAGCCCCGTCGCCGCGCACCCCAGCATGCGCGCGGCGACCGAGGTGTCGTGCGCGCCACCGAGCGGCGCGCCCGCCTCGGCGAGCATGCGCGCGTCGAAGGTGAGATCGTGCAGCACCTTGGGCGGACCGGCGGCCCCGAGGAGCCGCGCGAGCGGCGCGACAGGCACGCGGAGCGCGTCGACGATCCCGACCGCGATGCCGTCCCCCTCGCGAAAGGCGAGCTGGACGGTGCAGAGCCGCGGGCGGTACACGAACAGCCCGTTGGCCTCCACGTCGACCGCGAGCGCGTCGGCGCGGCCGGCGCGCTCGATCAGCCGGGCGAGCTCGCCTTCGCGCTCGACCAGGACGGGAGGGCTCTGGCTCAGCAGGCCTCCTCCCGGCCCGCCCGCGGGGCCGCGCCGCGCCGCGCCCGCGCGGCCACGCCGAGCAGCGCGAGCGCGGCGAGGACGAGCCCTCCGCCGCGCCCGCCCTGGCCAGCGTTGCCGCGCGGGGCCGCGGCGCAGCCGCCCGGCTCCTTCACCTCGGGCTGATCCGCGGCGCACAGGGCAGAGAAGCCGTGGCGCGGCGTGGGGTCGCAGCCCTTGATCGGCGCCCCGGGCGGGTACACCGCGCAGATCCCGTCGCGGTCGTCCTGGGAGAGGTCGCGGAGCCCCGGCCGGTAGCCCGCGACCATGGTCGCGCTGGGCTCGCTCGAGTGCGAGAGCCCGAGAAAATGGCCGGCCTCGTGGGTGGCGATGCTCAGGAGGTCGAACGAGCCGCTGTCGTCGCCTTGCGAGAGCACCACGTCGAACGAGTTGACCTCCATGTCCGCGTCGTAGATCTCGCCGGTCTTGAGGTGGTAGGTGACGGTCGTGAGCGCGAGGGTGTTCCCGCTGTCGAGGTACGGCCACCCGTCGTCCCGGAACATGATGATGTTCGCGTTCGCCTTGCGCTTGTTGTACTCGTGCGCGTCGCACGCGACCGGGCCCAGGTAGGTGACCTCCATGCGCGGGGTCTGCCCGCCGCCGCAGTCGGCCTCTGTCCACGCGGCGAACGCCTGCTCGAAGATCGCCTCCGCCTCCCGGAGCGACACCTGGGCGGAGGCGTCCTCCTGGAGGGAGTAGCTCACGCACGGCGAAGGCCAGGCGAGCGGGGTGCCGCAGTCGTTGCCCTGCGGCGGCGTGCAGACCGCCGCGGTCTCCGCCTTCCCCGACGCGGTCTTCTCCGGCGGACAGACGCTCGTGCGGCAGAAGGCCAGGGCGTCCCCGGGGTGGGCGAGCGCGGCGACGAGCGCGCTGCAGGCCGCGGCGATGGCGTGGGCGCGCGCGGGGCGGCGCGCGCCGGCGGGGCGCGGCGCGAGGTCACTTCTTCGCATGCTTCGCCTTCCATGCCTGGTTCACCGCGTCGATCGCCGCGTCGAGCGCCGCGCCGATGAGCTGCTCGCGGGCCGAGATCGCGGGGCCCGGCCGCGGCAGGACGGTCCCGCTGTCGGGGCTCGCGGCCAGCCGCCGCACGGCGATGCGCCGCGCGCCGGCCCCGCCTGCGACCGTCGGCTTGTCCTCGCCGTCGACGACGGGGTAGTGGCCCTGGGCCATCCCGGAGACGACCAGGGCCGAGCCCACCTTCGAGACGAAGACCATCGCCTGCGCGCCGATCGCGAGCTGCGCGTCGCCCGACACGTGCTGTCCGACGTCCCCGACCACGCCCCCGAGCGTCCTGACCCAGACCTCGCCGTCGGGCTGTCCGGCCACGGTCCGGTCGATCGACAGGCGGGTGTAGGTGACGATCCTCCTGGCCCCGCCGAGCTCTTCCCACTGGCTGCGCTGCTCGATCGCGGTCGCGACCACGACGTACGAGGCCGCGGCGACGAGCTCGTCCAGCGAGAGCTGAATGGCCACGGCCGCCTGCGCCGCGCGCGGACCGGACAGCAGCGCGCCGCGGCTCACCCCGGCGCGTTCCTGGCCGGCCTGCGCATGGCTGTCCGCTGTCGGGAGGGGCGTGAGCGTGAGGGCTGGAGGCAACGCGACGAGGAGGGCTATGCCAAGAGCTCTGGGAGACATGGGCGCAAAGATACCATGCTGCCGAGCGAGGCGCGCCGGAAGCGCCGGTTTTCGTCGACGCGCTGGACCCTGTGTCCCGGTCCGACTAGCAGATCGTCTGGGTCGAGACCGAGGAGCCTGCGATGACGAGCGACGCGTTGACGATCGGCAGATACACGTTCACTTCCCGCCTCTTCGTGGGGACGGGCAAGTACAAGGACCTGGATGAGACCCGTCGCGCGCTCGAAGCGTCCGGCGCGGAGGTCGTCACGGTGGCGCTCCGCCGCGTCAATCTGAAGGAGCGGGGCGAGGGGTCGATGATGTCGCTGCTCCAGCAGGGACGCGTCACGATCCTGCCGAACACGGCCGGTTGCTATACCGTCGAGGACGCGGTCCGCACCTGCCGGCTCGCGCGCGAGCTCGGCCTGTCCGATCTCGTGAAGCTCGAAGTCATCGGCGACGAACGGACGCTGTTCCCGGACAACGAGGCGACGCTCGAGGCGGCGCGGATCCTGGTGAAGGAGGGCTTCACGGTGCTGCCCTACTGCATGGATGACCCGATCGTCTGTCGTAAGCTGGAAGACATCGGGTGCGCGGCCGTGATGCCCCTGGCGGCGCCGATCGGCAGCGGGCTCGGCATCCGCAACCCGTACAACCTGATGATCATCCGAGAGACAGCGAAGGTGCCGGTGATCGTGGACGCGGGAGTCGGGACTGCGAGCGACGCCGCGGTGGCGATGGAGCTCGGGTGTGATGGGGTATTGATGAACACGGCCATCGCGGGCGCGCGGGACCCGATCTTGATGGCGCAGGCGATGAAGGACGCGGTGAGGGCCGGTCGGATGGCGTATCTCGCGGGGCGGATGCCGAAGAAGCTCTATGCGACGGCGTCATCGCCGGAGCAGGGCAAGATCGCCGCGCTGTAGCGCGGCGCTGCGGGTGTGGCCCCGCACCTCGATCTCCGCGCGCTCGCGTTCCCGGCATATTCCACCGATGCGGGAGGCGCTCGCGGGCGCGATGAGGGATGATGAACGAGCAACTCCGACGTCCAGCACGGCGCTGCTGCGGCGCCGCCAAGTCAAGCGAACAGCACCCGCATGTCATGATACGCTCACCTACCTGAGCCAAAATGACACGGAACGCTCATCGCACGGTCGACACGCTGTCGTGGCGCGTCACGGCGCTCCGACGACGACCGCGGCGACCTGACGGTCCGCTCAGGAGAATATGAGCAAGCCCAACGTCTGCATGGTCGTGAACAACCTCGAGGTCGGCGGGCTCGAGAAGGTGGTGCTGAGCCTCCTCGATCGCCTCGGCGATCACGGCTTCGACCTCTCGCTGATCTGCCTCGACGGAGAGGGACGGCTGTTCTCGGAGGTCAAGCTCCCCCGCTCGAAGTGCCTCGTGATCACGAAGGACCTCCGGCCGGTGCTGCCGGGCCTCAAGAGTGATCCAGAGGCGCTGCTCTGGATCCGGCGCTTCTTTCACCAGCGCTCGGTCGATATCGTCCACGTCCACAACCGTGCTCCGCTCATCTTCGCTGGCTTCGCGGCGCGCCTGCTCCGGAATCGGCCGCTGATCGTCTACTCGGAGCACAACCAGATCAACCGGGCGAAGGGCTTCGATCGGCGCAAGTTCGGCTACTACGCTTACCTCGCCGACGAGATGGTCGCCGTGTCGCACGACCTCAGGCGCATCCTTGTCGACGACGTGAAGGTCCGCGCGCCGGTCCGCGTCATCCACAACGGCATCGACGGGACGCGCTTCGCCCGCGCCCGCGAGAGCGGCGCGGGCGCGCGCGTCCGCGCGGAGCTCGGCATCGGCGAGCGGGAGTTCGTGTTCGGGTGCGCCGTGGTGCACATCGAGCAGAAGGGGCTCCGTTACCTCCTCGAGGCGGCGCCCGAGGTGCTGCGGCGCGCGCCGGAGGCGCGCTTCGTCATCGCCGGCGACGGCCCGCTCCGGCCGGAGCTGGAGCAGCGAGCCAGGGACGCGGGGCTCGGCGACCGGGTGATCTTCCCCGGGTATCGCTCGGACGTGCCGGAGCTCGTCTCCGCGTTCGACACCTACGTGCTCCCGTCGCTCTGGGAGGGGCTGCCGCTCGCGCTGCTCGAGGCGCTCGCGCTCGGCAAGCCGATCGTGGCGAGCCGCGTCGGCGGCGTCCCCGAGATCGTCGAGCACGGCGTCGACGGGTTCCTCGTCCCGTCGAAGGACCCTGGCGCGCTGGTCGAGCACCTCTCGCGGGTCGCCCGCGACGGGGAGCTCCGCGAGCGAGCGCGCGCGCGCGGCCCCGCGAAGTTCACCGAGCAGTTCAGCCTGGAAGCGATGGTCGACGCGCACGTGCGCCTGTTCGACGAGCTCATCGCCAGGCGGCGCGGGGGCGACGCCCCGTCCCGGGAGCGCGCGTGGTCGACCCCCGCGGGGGCCTCCGGGCCGGCCGCTGGACGGGACGACGGCAACGGACGGGTTGGTCATCGGGTCGGTCTGGACGTGTAACGACATTCGATACCAGGTGAGACTGAATCGAACCTGACCAGGGCGAATACGATGCTGAGCGAGGCAAAATGGGACAACGAACGATGCTGAGCGAGGCAAAATGGGACGCTGAGCTAGGCTGAGCGAGACTGAGCGTAGATTGGCGGGATTGACGAGACTGAGCGAGACTGGCGAGACTGGATAGACTGGATAGACCGAATATGAGACCGAGCGCGAGCGACGTCCTCTTTCGAGGCGCTCGCCGGCCCGGCTCGCTCGGAGAGGAGGAGCTCTTGCGGCGAATGCGCGTTTTGCTGATCACGAAGATCTTTCCGAACGCGGTTCACCCGGACGAGGCGCCGTACAATCGGCGGCAGTTCGCCGCGCTGTCGCGCTACTGCGACGTCCGGGTGCTCGCCACGATCCCGTGGTTCCCCGGGATAGAGCGCCTCTCGAAGTGGCCTATCGGCGCCAGCGCGCCGCGCGAGGAGGTCATCGACGGGCTGCCGGTCAGGCACCCGCGGTACCTGTACGTGCCGAGGATCGTGCCCGCCCTGAACGGCCCGCTGTATGCGGCGTCGATGCTCCCGGAGCTCATCGGGCGCGGTCCGTTGCCCGACGTCATCGTCGGGGCCTTCGCCTACCCGGACGGCTTTGCCGCGGTCTGTCTGGGGCGATTGCTCGGGGTGCCGGCCGTGATCAAGACGCACGGCTCGGACATCGACGTGATCCCGCGCGACCGGCGGATGCGGCGGCCGCTCGGCTGGGGGCTCACGCGCGCCGCCCGGGTGGTCACGGTCAGCCGCAAGCTCGCGGACGGGGTCGCGGCGCTCGGCGTGCCGCGCGATCGCATCGACATCGTCATGAACGGCGTCGACGTGAAGACGTTCCAGCCTCGCAACCGCGCCGAGGCGCGCGCCGCGCTCGGCAAGTCGCCGAGCTCGCGGCTGATCGTCTTCGTCGGCCACCTGAGCCGCGACAAGGGCGTGCTCGATCTGATCGAGGCGTTCGAGCGGCTCGCGCCGGTCCACCCGGACATCGAGCTGGCGCTCGTGGGCAGCGGCGCCGAGGAGCAGGCGTGCAGGGCCGCCGCCGCCCGTCTGGGCGGCCGGCTGACAGTGACCGGCTACTTGCCGCACGATCAGGTGTCGCTGTGGCTCGGCGCGTGCGACGCCCTCGCCCTCCCGAGCAAGCACGAGGGCACGCCCAACGTCCTGCTCGAGGCGCTCGCCTCGGGGCGCCGCGTGGTCGCGACGAGCGTGGGGGGCATCCCCGACGTCCTGCGCAGCGCCGAGCTCGGCGAGCTCATCCCGCCGGGGAACCAGGGCGCGCTGATGGAGGCGCTGCTCCGCGCCGCCCGGGCCGACTACGATCCGGCGCGGATCGCGGAGCTCGCCGGCAGGCGCGACTGGGACGACAGCGCGCGCGCCCTCCACGAGTCGCTCCTGCGCGCCCGCGGCGAGCCCCTGTCGATCACCGGCGATAAGGACGCGGGCGACGCGCCCTTCGGCGCACCGGCCTCGAAGGGCGGGCTCGAGAACGGCGCCGCCCGGGCGGGCGCCTCCCTGAACTAGCCCCGCCGCCGGCCGCCCGGCCGAGCGGGGCCTGCGCGGCTCGGCCGGAGGAGCGGCGTCGCCGGGGCCGCGGCGTCCTCTTGACGCTCGCGCTCGTTCATCGGCGAATGCCGCTCGTGTTCACCGGCTTCCGCGCGGCCTTCGGCTCGATCGCGATCTTCGCCGCCGTCGCACAGGCGCCTTACCAGTGCGCGAGCGAGGTCGACCCGGATCGTCGCGTGTACGAGGACCCGAGCGAGGCCCTGTATGCGCTGGCCGAGCGCTTCAAGGCGAGCGGCGATCGCCGCGCCCAGGCCGACACCTTGCACTTCCTGGTCGAGCGGTACCCTGCCAGCCGGTTCGCCCGGATGGCCCGGCAGGATCTCGACGCGCTCGGCGAGGCGGGCGCCCCGGCGGAGCGCCCCCCGGGCGACGGAGCGCGATGACGCGCCGCCGCCGGCGCGCTGGAGGACGGCCATGCTCACCCCGAGGTTGACCCTGATCACCCAGGCGGCGGACGTCCCGGAGCCGGTCTTGCTCGCGCGGCTCTCAGCGTTCGGCGCCCTGCCGCCCGAGGCCCGCGCCCGCGTGGCGGTGCAGCTCCGCGATCCCGAGCTCTCCGGCGCGGCGCTCCACGCGCTCGGCAGGCGCCTGCGCGACGCCACCGCCGCGCTCGGCGCCTCGTTCGTCGTCAACGATCGCCTGGATCTCGCGCTCCTCCTCGGCGCGGACGGCGTCCACCTCGGCCGCCGCTCGGTCGCGGTGGCCGACGCGCGCGCCCTGCTCGGGGCGGGCGCCTTCGTCTCCGTCGCTTGCCACGGCGTCGACGACGTTCTCCGGGCGGCGGAGGCCGGCGCGGACGCCGCCGTGCTCTCGCCGATCTTCGCGACGCCCGGCAAGGGCCCGCCGCTCGGCCTCGCGGCCCTGCGCGAGGCGCGGGCCCGCCTGGCCGCGGCCTCGCGCGACGTCGCGCTCCTCGCCCTCGGCGGCATCGACGCGGCCTCGGCGCCGGCCTGCCTCGCGGCGGGCGCGGACGGGGTGGCCGCCATCCGCGCCGACTTCGGCGGGGCTCTGCCAGCGCAGCGCGCGGGGTGAGCCGCGCGCGGCGGCGCCCTGCCGACGCCGCGCGCTACCGCGCCCAGAGCGCGGCGAGCGGCAGCTCGATCGCGTCGAACGGCTCCGGTCGCACGATCTCGTCGCCTTCGTACGTGTCGAGCAAGAACCACCGCCCGTCGTCGAGCCGGTAGACCTCGAGCGTCTGCGCGACCGGGTTGAGCAGCCAGGCGTGGCGGACCCCTTCGCGCCGGTAGATCCGCATCTTCTTGCCCCGGTCGACGCGCTCGGTGCGCGGGGAGATCACCTCGCAGACCCAGTCCGGTGCGATGTCGTAGTGCGCCGGCGCGTCCTCGGGCCCGAGCGCATCGGGCATGCGCTCGCGGCGCCAGCCGGCGAGATCGGGCACGACCTTGTCGGGCCGCGCTCCCAGGTGGAGCTCGGGCTCGTCGAGGATGACCCAGCCCCCTGGCCCGCCCGCGCCCAGATCGAACGGTCCCCCGAGACTCGTGCCGAGCCGCGACGCCGCCCGCGTGTGCGGCCGCGCCGGCCGCGGGAACGTGTACAGCTCCCCGTCGAGGATCTCGGCGACCATCTCGTCCGGCACGGCCTGGAACGCGGCCTCGACCTCGGGCGCATTGCCTGGAAATAGCGGGTGCTGCGCGCTCATCGTCAGATCCTAGCACCCCTGCCGTTCGTCGCGCGCGCTCCGCGCCGGCCCAGCGCTTCCCTCGACGCTGGCAATCGGCCTTGCTACTAGGCCGGGCCATGTCCGAAGCGTCCTCGAAGAAACCGACCGACGGCCCGCCCGAGCCCCTGTTCGACAGGGTGGCGACCGAGCTGAACTTCCCCGCCGACGAGGCGAAGATCCTCGCCTTCTGGAAGCAGCGCCGCATCTTCGAGAAGACGCTCCGCGCCGAGACCCGCGCCACCGGCCCCTCGCGGGGCACGTTCGTCTTCTACGAGGGCCCGCCGACCGCCAACGGCATGCCGCACAACGGCCACGTGCTCACGCGCGCCGTGAAGGACATCTTCCCCCGGTACAAGACCATGCGCGGCTACGACGTGCCGCGGAAGGCCGGCTGGGACACGCACGGGCTGCCGGTCGAGGTCGAGGTCGAGAAGGAGCTGCGCATCCACGGCAAGGCCGACATCGAGCGGTACGGCGTCGAGCCGTTCATCTCGCGCTGCGTCGACTCCGTCTTCCGGTACACCGAGGCGTGGGAGAACCTGACCGACAAGATCGGCTTCTGGGTCGACCTCGACACCGCCTACGTCACCTACCACCGGAGCTACGTCGAGAGCGTCTGGTGGGCGCTCTCCCAGCTGCACGGGAAGGGGCTGCTCTACCGCGGCCACCGCGTCTGCTGGTGGTGGCCCCAGGGCGGGACGGCGCTCAGCGCGGCCGAGGTCGGCTCGAACTACAAGACGGTCGACGACCCCAGCGTGTTCGTCGCGTTCCCGCTCGTCGACGAGCCGGACACCGCGCTCTGCGCCTGGACGACGACCCCGTGGACCTTGCCCTCGAACGGCTACGCCGCGGTCCGGCCCGAGTTCGACTACGTCGTCGTGGACGCGGGCGCGCCCGCGGGCGGCGCGGCGCCCGTGGCCGGCAAGCTCATCGTGGCCGCGGCGCTGCGGGAGGAGCTCGCCAAGAAGTTCAAGCGGGACCTGCCCGTCCTCCGCGAGCTCAAGGGGAGCGAGCTCGTCGGCAAGCGCTACCGCCCGCCGTTCGACGCCTTCACGAGGTCGCTCGAGGGCGCCTCCCTGCGCAGGAAGGACGGCGAGGTGGAGCCGCTCTACTGGGTCGTGCTCGGCGCGGATTTCGTCACGCTCGACTCCGGCACCGGCGTCGTCCACGTCGCGCCCGCGTTCGGCGAGGACGACTTCAACGCGCACCGGCGGCGGATCGCGGAGCTCGCCGAGCCGGGCGCCGACGTCCCGATGCTCTGCGCGGTGCGGCCGGACGGCACGTTCGAGCCGGGGCTCACGGCGTTCTCGGGCCTCTGGGTGAAGGACGCCGATCCGCTGATCATCAAGGATCTCGCGGCCCGCGGGCTGCTCGTCCACGAGGAGAAGTACCGCCACGACTACCCGTTCTGCTGGCGCGCGGACGACGACCCGCTGATCCAGCTCGCGCGGCCGGCCTGGTACATCAGGACCCGGGACAACATCGACAAGGCGATCGCCAACAACCGCGCGGTCCGCTGGCACCCGTCGCACATCCAGGAGGGCCGCTTCGGCGACTTCCTCGCCAACAACGTGGACTGGGCGCTCTCGCGCGAGCGGTACTGGGGGACGCCGCTCAACGTCTGGGTCTGCGCGAACGACGAGGAGCACCAGCTCGCCCCGGCCTCGGTCGCCGAGATCGAGGCGCTGAACCCGCGCGCCTTCGACCACTTCCGCGACGCCAGGAAGGCCGACCCCGGCCTGAACGAGCACCTCATCGTCCACAAGCCGTGGATCGACAAGGTGACGTTCCCGTGTCCGACCTGCGGCGGCGAGATGCGCCGCGTGACCGAGGTCATCGACGCCTGGTTCGACAGCGGGAGCATGCCGTTCGCGCAGTGGGGCTACCCGCACGCGGAGGGCTCGAAGGAGCTGTTCGATCGCGCGTTCCCGGCGGACTTCATCAGCGAGGCGATCGATCAGACGCGGGGCTGGTTCTACTCGCTGCTGATGGTCTCGACGCTGGTCTTCGACGAGGCGACGCAGGAGAAGCTCGGGCTGTCGCGGGTCCGGAGTTACCCGCACCCGTACCAGACGTGCGTCGTGCTCGGGCACGTCGGCGACCGCGAGGGCAAGAAGGAGAGCAAGTCGAAGGGCAACTACACGCCGCCCGAGGTCATCCTCGAGCGCGTCCGGATGGAGTTCGCGGCAGCCGACGGCGCGGAGGCCGGCATCGGCGCGATGAAGGACGGCGTCGCCTACATCGCGCGCGAGGACTACGAGGGGCTCGATCTCACGGGCGACTCGGCGAAGGTGCGGGTCTACCGCGCCGATCGCGAGGGCGCGGCGGTGACGCTGGAGCTCAGGCCCACGACGGGCAACAAGCGCCTCCCGCGCCGCATCGTCGCGCTCTCGCGCGGAGACCTCGAGCGCCTCGGCCTCTCGCCGGCCGACAAGGCGCTCTCGGTGATGCCCAACGACGTGCCCAGGCTGCCGCAGGACCAGCGCGTCTTCATCGAGGACCCGGCGACGCCCGCGCCCGGGGCCGACGCGTTCCGCTGGTTCTTCTACGCGTCCTCCCCGCCGTGGACGAACACGCGCCACTCGCTCACGAACGTGCGCGCGTACCAGAAGGAGTTCGCGGTCAAGCTCCGCAACGTCTACTCGTTCTTCACCATCTACGCGAACATCGACGGCTTCTCGCCCGCCGAGGGGAACCCCGGCGCGACCGACACGTCGCCCGCGGCGCTCGCGGCGAGCGCCGGTTACCGGCCGGCGCGGGAGCGGTCGCTCCTCGACCGGTGGATCCTGTCGGAGCTCGCGCTCGCGACGCGAGAGGTGACGGCGCACCTCGACGAGTACCGGCTGTACGAGGCGGCGCAGCGGCTCGTCGATCTCGTGGACGCGCTCTCGAACTGGTACGTCCGCCGGAGCCGCGCGCGCTTCTGGGCTCCTTCTCCGACGTGGGTCGAGGATCGCCGTTCGCCGTCCTCTCCCGGAGACGCCCTGGAGATCGCCCCGGGCGCGGTGCGGGCGGCCCAGGACAAGCGCGACGCGTACTTCACGCTGTACGAGGTGCTCGTCGCGCTCGCCAAGCTGAGCGCGCCGTTCACGCCGTTCCTCGCCGAGGCCATGTACCAGAACCTGGTGCGGCGGCCGTGGCCCGCGTCGCAGCCGGAGAGCGTCCACCTCGTGGCGTTCCCCGAGGCGGACGCCGCCGCGGTGGACGAGCCGCTCGCGATCGAGATGCGCGCGGTGCGCGAGCTCGTCTCGCTCGGCCTGCAGGTGCGCACGGCGAACAAGCTCAAGGTGCGGCAGCCGCTCTCGCGGGCCGACATCGTGCTGTCGCAGCAGGGGCTCGCGGCGGCGCTCGCCGAGCACGTGCCGCTCATCGCCGAGGAGCTCAACGTCCACGAGGTGCGCTTCCTGAAGCCCGGCGAGGAGGGGAGCGCGGTCCGCTACGTGCTCAAGCCGAACTTCCGCGCGCTCGGGCCGAAGCTCGGGAAGAAGGTGCAGCTCGCGAAGCAGGTCCTGGCGAAGGCCGACGCCGCGGCGCTCCGCGCGGCGCTCGCGACCGAGGGCAAGATCGCGATCGCGCTCGACGGCGAGCAGGTCGAGCTCGGCCCCGAGGAGATCGACGTCGCGGTCGAGGCGGGCGAGGGGTTCGCGGCGGCCGGCGGCCGCGCGGGGGTCGTCGTGCTGCACACGGCGCTCACGGACGCGCTCCGCGACGAGGGGCTCGGCCGGGAGATCCTCTCGCGGGTGCAGGGGCTGCGCAAGGAGCTCGACCTCGGCTTCACCGAGCGGATCCGGCTCGCGCTCGACGGCGGCGAGCGGGCCCGCAAGGTCGCCGAGGCGGCGCGCGAGATGCTCATGCAGGAGGCGCTCGCCGCCGAGCTCGTGCTGGGCGCGGCGCCCGCGGCGTGGGGGCAGGCCGAGCGGCGCGAGGTCAACGTCGACGGCGAGGCGCTCGCGATCGCGGTCGCGCGGACGGCGTGAGGGCGCCGGGGGGGCGCTGCCGCGACGGAGACTCGGCCGAGCGCCCCAGCCCGGGCGCTCGGCGCGTGCTCAGTACCGCTCGCCGTCGTTCTTCGGCGCCATCGGCCACGCCGGCGCGCTCTCGCCGTTGATCGTCGTGCCGCCGTTCGTGAACGCGCCGGCCATGCGCAGGAAGCCGGCGGGGAAGTCGAGCGTCGGCGCCGAGACCGCGTCGAGCGCGGCCACCTGATCGGGCGCGAGCTCGACCTCCAGGGAGGCGAGGTTGTCGTCGAGCTGCGCCAGCGTGCGCGCGCCGATGATGGTGGACGTGACGCCCGGCCGGGCCACCACCCAGGCGAGCGCCACGCGCGCCGGCGTGGTGTCGAGAGCCCCGGCGATCTCGACGAGCTTGTCGACGACGGCGTACGCCTTGTCGGTGAGCGCGGAGAGCACGAACGGGCCGCGATCGGCCTTGTGCTTGCCGGCGTTCTCCCGCGTGTACTTTCCGGTGAGCACGCCGCTCTTGAGGGGCGACCAGGGCGTGACGCCGAGGCCCAGCTCGCGCGCCATGGGGATGAGCTCCCCCTCCACCGTGCGCTCGAGGAGCGAGTGCTCGATCTGCAGCGCGATGAACTGCGCCCACCCGCGGAAGCCTGCAAGGCTGTGCGCTTGCGCCACCTTCCACGCCGGCGTGTCGGAGACGCCGACGTAGCGGACCTTGCCGGCCGCCACCAGATCGTCGAGGGCCCGCACGGTCTCCTCGATGGGCGTGTGCTTGTCCCAGACGTGCATCCAGTAGAGGTCGATGTAGTCGGTCTGCAAGCGGCGCAGCGACTGCTCGCACTGCGCGAAGATGGCCTTCCTCCCGGCGCCGCCGCCGTTGGGGTCGCCGAGGTAGAGGTTCGCGGTGAACTTGGTGGCGATCACCGCCCGGTCGCGCTTGCTCGGGTGGCGGCCGAGGTGGTCGCCGATGATCTTCTCGGAGTGGCCCCTGGTGTAGGCGTTGGCGGTGTCGATGAAGTTGCCGCCGCGCTCGATGAAGCGATCGAGGATCGCCTCGGACTCCTTGACGCTGGATCCGAAGCCGTGGTCTTCGCCGAAGGTCATGGCGCCGAGGCACAGGGGGCTGACGCGCAGCCCGGAGCGGCCGAGGGTGACGTAGTGGTCGAGGTTCATCGTGGTCCTCCTGGGGGTTCGGGCTGAAGAGCCCTCGCTGGACCGCAGCGTGCGCCCGTGCCGGCGTGCAATCTTGGAGGAAACGGCCGGGACGGGGCCGGGTGGGTTGATGGCGGCCCGGGGCGAGCGCACGATCGCGCCGTGCTGGGATCGATCGAACAGGCCGTCGCGCGGCGCGCCCCGCGCCCGGAGGCCGGCGCGCCGGCATCGCGCGCGCTTCGCAATTTCGTCGCCGCCGTCCGCGCCAGCGCGCCGCCGATCACGAACCTCGACCTGCTGCCCGACGGCACGACGTCGCTGGTCTTTCGCCTGCTCGACGCGGACCGCGCCGACCTCGTCGTCCTCGGGCCCAAGACGCGCGCCGTGTACAAGCGCGTGCCGCGCTTCCTGCTCGCGGTGCAGGTGGTCTTTCGACCCGGCGGCGCGTACCCCTTCTTCGGCGTGCCGATGGACGAGCTCGCCGATCGCATCGTCCCGGCGCGCGATCTCTGGGGCCGGCGCGCCGACGCCCTGCTCGAGCAGCTGGTGGCGGTCGGGGCCGGCGTCACGCGGGACCCCGCGCGAGCTCGCCTGGAGGCGATCGAACGCGCCCTCGAGGGACGCATGCTCGGTCCCGACGTGTTCGAGCCCGCGTCGGCGGCCGTCGCGCGCGCCGCGCTCCGGAAGCTCTCGCTCGGAGGGATCACCGTGGAAGAGACGGCGAGCGCGCTCCACGTCAGCCCGCGGAACCTGCGACGCGCCTTCGTTGCGACCGTCGGCGTCTCGCCGAAGCAGTACGCGCGCATCGCCCGCTTCCAGCGCGTCGTCTCGAACGCGCAGGTCGCCCGCGGGTCGTGGTCGGAGATCGCCCTCGCGAGCGGGTACTGCGATCAGCCGCACCTGGTCAGGGAGTTCCGTGAGCTCGCGGGGCTCTCGCCGGTGGCGTTCATGAAGCGACGCTCGACCGGCGAGATCAGCGGCTCGGGTGGAGGCCGTGGGTGAACGCTCCAAGGGGGCTCCAGGGCGTTCGATGCGACCGCGCGGATCGTGGGGCTCCGGCGCGATTACGTGCCGGGCCTTACGATCCTGCGGGTGTGATCGCCTCGCATCGCGGGGCGGCGCGGCTTCCGCAAGGATCTTGTTGCGGACATCGCTGGCGAGGCGTTCGATGATCTTCGTCGGGTGGGGCGCATCGGAGATTTTCAGGACGGTACCGGGACCGAGGGCCGCGCATCGCCGGCTCGTGACGGGCGACAGCCTGCCCGGGCGGCAGGATCTCTCCGTGGCGTGAAGGAGAGAGCGCTTCCGGGACCTCTCCCACGCCGTCCGGGCGTCCCTGGAGCCCGGCGTGCTGTCCCTGGAGCCCGGCGTGCTGTCCCTGGTGCCTGGCGTGCTGTCCCTGGAGCCCGGCGTGCTGTCCCTGGTGCCTGGCGACATGTCCCGGAAGCGCTGTGCCATGTCCCGGGAGCGCAACGCGACGCGCCCCAGGAGCGCGGTGGCGTGTCCCTGGAGGTCGTTCTGGCGTCCCGGGAGGTCTCTCCAGCGTCCCGGGAGGTCTCTCCAGCGTCCCGGGAGGTCTCTCCAGCGTCCCGGGAGGTCTCTCCAGCGTCCTGGAAGGTCTCTCAGGCGCGCCTGGCCAGCGGTCCCGCAGCGCGGGCAGGGGGGTGGACGTCCTCGAACCGAGGCTCCGCGCCGCGATGATCACCCACGTCTACGTCAGCAACTACGGCAGCGTCGGGGCTGGGCTCGAGCTCACGCTCGGGTCGCTGACCGCGCTCGTCGGTCCGCCGGGCTCGGGCAAGGGTTGCCTGCTCGACGCGGTGCGGTTCCTCGCCGAGTGCGCCAACGGGGCGTTCGATCTGGCGGCGGCGAACCGGCGCGGCGGCGGCGCGCTGGGGGGCGCGCGCGGCGACGGCGCGCTCACCACGCTCGGGGTCGCGGTCTCCAGGACCGAGGGCCACGGGTTCTGGCTCGTGCAGCTCGCGCCGGGAGAGCGGGAGGGCGAGGCGCGCGTCAAGAGCGAGACGGCCGCGTGGTGGCAGCGCAGCGCGCTCACGCGGCTCGTCAAGCCTGGCCTGCGCGAGGTCTTCGACGCCGGCAGCGACGCGCCCGAGGTCTCCTTCGACCGGCTGAAGGGCAGCCCGAAGGGGTTCTCGCGCAAGGACAAGGGGCGCAGCGGCACGCTCGCGTACCGCGGCGTCGCCCCCATCGCCGTGAGCGGCACGAAGCTCGTCCTGCCGCTGCTCTCCGATGGACCGCTCACGCCGATGCTCGACGAGCTGCGCCGGGCGGTCCTCTACTCCCTCGCGCCGCGCACGCTGCGCTCGCCCCAGAAGATCAGCGCTTCCCGGCGCCTCAAGGCGAGCGGCGACAACTGGGGCTCGGTCCTCCGCGCGCTCGCGAAGGAGCGATGGCAGGACGAGTTCCTCGCGGGGCTGTCCCAGGTGATCGGCGACGTCGACGGCGCCCGCGCGTCCTCGTCCGGCGGGTTCCTCGTCCCGGAGCTGCGCCACGGCGTCGACGGCGACGGGCGCGAGCGCTGGCGGGTCGCCGCGGACGAGCCGGACGCCACGCTGCGGCTCGCCGCCATGGTCACGGCGCTCTCGCAGGAGCCCCCGCTCGTGCTCGCCGGCTTCGAGCACCCCGACGCGGGCGTCGATCGCGCCGCGCTGCCTCCGCTGCTCGAGTACCTGCGCGGCGCGTCCGCCCAGCGCCAGCTCCTGCTCACGACCGAGAGCCCCGCGCTCCTCGACCTCCTGCCGCCCGACGCCGTCTACTCGGTGGAGCGCCGCGACGGTTCGACCGCCGCGTCATCCATCGACGAGGCGCAGCGGAAGGCGCTCCGGGAGCGGCTCGGCGCCCCGGAGAGCCAGCGCTCGGTGGCCGCGAGCGCGGCGCGCGCCGCGCGCCCGCCCGGCGCCTCCTGAGCCTGCCCGAGCGCCGCTACGACGCGAGCCGCTCCCCCGGCGGCGCGAGCGGCGACGCGCCGTAGCGCGCGAGGAGATCCTCCGGATCGAGGTAGATCGCCGCGCACCCGGCCTCGAGGAGCTCCATTTCAGGGAAGCCTCCGCAGAGGAGCCCCACCGAGAGGAGGCCGAGCTTCGCCGCGGCCTCGGCGTCGGAGGGCGCGTCGCCGACGAGCACGACCTCGCGAGGATCGACGCTGCCGAGCCGGTCGAGCGCCGCCTCGAGGACGTCGGGGCGCGGCTTCGATCTGTCCGCGTCGTCGGCCGAGACCGTCCACGAGACCAGATCGCCCACCCGGGCGAGCTCGACGCTGGCGTCGAGCTCGCCGCGCGGCGTCGGCGAGGCGAGCACGATCCGGCGCCCGTCGCGCGCGACGCGCTGGAGCAGCTCGCGCGCGCAGGGGAACGCCCGGGCGCCCGGGAGGAGCTCGCGCCCGTAGATCTGGTCGCGCAGAGAGGAGATCCCGGCGCCGATCCAGCCGAGCTCCTCGGGCGAGAGGAACGTCTGCAGCAGCTGGTCCGCGCCCTTGCCGACCTGGCTGCGCAGCTTCTCCCGCGGGACCTCGCGGCCGAACCGCCGGAAGGCCTGCTGCCAGGCGGCCGCGTGCAGATCGACGGTGTCGAGGATCGTGCCGTCGACACCGAAAATGACGGCGCTGACGCTGACCATGGCACGACACGTGGCGCAGGGCGTGACGCACCGCCATCGGAGGGCTCCCGACGGCCCCTCCCGCGCCGCGCCGGCTGCGCTCGGCTGGAGTCGCGATAGACTGGCCGGGGAGGACGAGCGGGCAGGGCGATGACGACATGAACAGGCGGCTGTCTGCACTCGCGGTCCTCCTCGGCGGGCTGCTCGGCCCGGCCGGCGCCGCGGCGGCCGAGCCGGCGTTGATCGCGGTCGATCTGGACGACGACGACGCCGACGGCGTGCCGGACGGCGAGCAGCCCCGCGCGCCGCCCGCCCCGGAGCTCCTGGCGCTGCGCGCGCCGCGCGGCGCGAGCCAGGCGCCCGCGGCGATCCCCGCCGGCCTGCGGCTCCTCGTCGACGGCAGCCCGGTCAAGCCCGGCGCGGCGATCCCCGCGGGCGCCCGCCGCGTCGAGATCCAGGCGGTCCGCGCCGGGCGCAGCGAGATCGCGCTCTTCGGCGAGGCGCGGACGATCAGCGCGTTCGAGGTGCGCGCGATCGACGGCGCCGGGCGGCGCATTGACATGGCGCGCTCCCACGCCTCGCTGCAGCGCACACCCCCGGACCGGCTCGGCGACGATCCGTTCGCGAATCTCGACGATCCCGACGCGCTCCGGCTGCTCGTCATCGGCGCGCCGGAGGATCTGCCGCTCACGCTCGACGTCCACTCCGCGGCGCCGTCCGGCGCGGCGATCGATCGCCTCTCCGACGTGCCGCTCGGCCACGTGCTGTGCCCGGAGGACGTGCCGCCGGGCCTCGTGTGCGGATCGACGCGCCCCCTCCGGGTGGTCGCGGACGACATCGATCGCAACCACCCGATGATCGCCGATCGCTCCGTGAAGGGCGAGGTCGGCGGGGCGCTCGTCGTCGCGCTGCCCGGCGGGCCGAAGGTCCAGATGATCCGCGTCGCCGGCCCGCGCGCCTCGCCGCTCGGGCCGCTCGGGCGCACGCGCGCGCGCCTCCGGATCGTCATGGTGCGCCCCCGCGCCGGCGGCCCGCCGCCGATGGGCGGCGACGACGCGGGCGCGCTCGCCATCGCGCGCGCGGAGGTCGAGCGGGCGAACGCCCTCTGGGGCGCCTGCGGCGTGAGCTTCGGCCCGCCCGAGGCGCTCGACGTCACCTTCGTCGATCCGCCGCGCCCGCACCTGCTCGCGATCGGCTGCGACCACGGCCTGCCGGCCAGCGGCGGCGCGATCCGGGTGCGCGTCGACGGCCACGAGGTCACCGCGGCGATCGCGCCCCGCGCGCGCCCCGACGCGGCGGCCCGGGCCGTCGCCGCGGCGATCGGCGCGGCGGGGTTCTCGGTGCGCCTCTCCGACAACCCGGCCATCGGCGCGGGCGCCCACGGGACCACCGACGTGCTCGTGCGGCGGCCGGGCGGCGCGCTCGCGACCATCGAGCCGCCGGCGGCGGGCGCGCTGAGCACCGACGCGACGCTCACGGCGTGCATCGGCGCCGTGGACCTCGACGACGGCCTCCAGCACTTCAGCGACACGGACGCCATCGCCGGCACGGTCGAGGAGCGGGCGCTGCTCAAGGCGTTCGACGACGGCGACCCCTCGACCGTCGACGTCGTGATGGTCCCGAGCTTCGCGGGCGGCGGGCGGATCGGCGAGTCGTTCATCTTCGCCGACGGCGGGGCGACTCCGGAACACGATCATCGAGGATCGGGCGGGCCTGCGCGCGGATCGCGCGTCGTTCGCGCTGTCGCACGAGCTCGGCCACGTGCTGCTCGACGAGCCGGGGCACCCGGACGATTTCGGGATCGACACGCCGACCCGGCTGATGGACGCCGACGCGGCCAACGCCTCCGCGTACGGGCCGCGCCGCCTGACCGTCGACGAGTGCGCGCGCGCGATCCGACAAAGCGGCGCGGCGGAGCCGCGTTTGGGCCGACAGAGCGCCCCGGTGCCGCTGCTCGCGCCGTGGCCGCTCGCCCCGCTCGGTCGAGAGAGGTGAAACGCCGCTTCGCGCTGTGGTAGGAGCGGGCCCATGCGGGTCCCCCAGCGGAGCGGCCTCTTCAGCGGCGTCGCAGCCCTCGCGTGCGCCTCGGTCCTGCTCGAGATCTCGCTCGCGCGGATCTACGCGGCGCTGTTCGGCGAGATCCACGCGTTCCTCGCGGTCTCGCTGTCGCTCGTCGGCGCGGGCGTGGGCGGCGCGCTGCTCTACGTCGTGCCGTCGCTCGCCCGCCCGCCGGCGCTCTTCGCCCGCATGGCGACCCTCGCCGCGCTCGCGTCGGGCGCGACCCTGGCCGCGGTCATCCTGCTCGCGCACCGCGAGCCCCTGTCCGTCCCCGCGCCGGGGTCTCTCCCGTGGCTCGCGCTGTGCTACGCGGCCTCGACGGTCCCGTTCGCGCTCGCGGGCCTCGCGCTCGCGGCCGCGATCCGGCACGCGGCGCCGGAGATGCCCCGGCTCTACCTGCTCGATCTCGTCGGCGGCGCGCTCGGCGGGCTCGCCGCGGCCGGCGCGCTCCGCGCGGGGGCGCCCCGCGCCGCGCTCGCGGCGGCGATCTTCTTCGCGGTGGCGGGCATCTTCTTCTACCTCGGGTCGCGCTGCTGCGAGGGCGAGCAGCGGGCGCCCGGCGGCATCGTCGCCACGTTCCTGCTCGGCTCCTTCGTGCTGCTCGCCGGCGACGTCGGCGCCCCGTGGCTCCGGCTCGCCGGCATCCGCCGGCCGTCGCCCGACCGGACCGAGCACGAGGCCTGGACCGAGCGCTCGCTGATCTCCGTCGATCGACCGAAGGCCGGCGCGGCGCTGATGCGGCTCGGCGGCGCCGCGGCGAGCCCGATCCTCGACGCGAAGGCGACGCCCCCGCCGCAGCCCGAGGACATGGCGTACGCGCTGCACAAGGACCAGGGCCCCGCGCTCGTCGTCGGCGCCGGGGGCGGGCGCGACGTGCGCGCCGCGCTCAAGGCGGGGCAGAAGGACGTGGTCGCCGTCGAGGGCGACCACGGCGTCCTCGAGGTGATGCGCGGGAGGTACGCCGCGTTCAGCGGCAACCTGTTCGACAAGCCCGAGGTCCACCTCGTGGTGGGCGACGGGCGGAGCTTCGCCCGGCGCACGCCGCTGCTCTTCCGGAACATCGTGATCCCGTCGGCCGACACGGTCGAAGCGTCGACGACCGGCGCGCTCGCGCTCTCGGAGAGCCGGCTCCACACGCTGGAGGGCGTCGGGGACTTCCTTTCGCGCCTCCTGCCCGAGGGCACGCTCGTCCTGGCCCGCGCGGACGCGGACTTCGATCGGCTGCTCTCGCTCGTGACCGCGGCGCTGCGCCGCGCGGGCGTGGCCGCGCCGAAGGACCACCTCTTCGCGTGCAGCGCCGCGCAGAGGACCGCGCTGCTCGCCCGGCGCACGCCGCTCGCGCGCGAGGACGTCGACGCGCTCCGCCGCCACTGCCGCAAGCACAGGTTCTCGGAGGTCCTCGCCCCCGACCGCCCGGCGACCCCGGTCCGCAGCCTGCTCGTCGCGGCGGCCGCGCCCTCGGCCTCCGCGGCCTCCGCGGCGGCCGCGCGCGTCGCCGACGGCGCGGCCGTGGAGGCCGATCTGACGCCGCCCACCGACGACAGGCCGTTCTTCTCGTACACCGTCCCGGCGCGCCGCCTGCCCGCGGTGCTCGGCGACGTCGGGGCCCTCCGCGCCGGGCACACGGCCCTCTTCGCGCTCGCGCTGCTGCTCGCCGTCGGCGCGGTCCTCTCCGCGCTCGGCGTGCTGCTCCCGGCGCTCGCCGCGCGCCGTCGGCGCGGGCGCCTCGCGCCGCAGGACGTGCCCACGCAGACCGCGCCCGCGTCGACCGCGCCCTCGACGCCGCCCGCCCGAGCGCTCGCGTTCTTCGCCGCGATCGGCGCGGGGTTCGCGCTCGTCGAGCTCGCCGTGTTCCGGCACGGTCTCCTCCTGCTCGACCTGCCCGCGCACGAGCTCCCGGCCGTGCTCGTGATCCTCCTTGTCTCGGCCGGCGTGGGCGGTTACCTCACCGCCCGGGTGGCCCCGGGCGCCGCGACGGAGGTCTCCGCGAGGGTGGCGGAGGCGCTCGCCGTGGCCGCGGCGCTCTCGGCGGTGGGCCTCGTGCCGCTCGCGCGGTGGGGCCTCGGGCTCGGGGGGTTCCCGCGCGCGCTCCTCGCCATCGCGATCCTCGTGCCGTTCGGCGTGCTCGCGGGCTCGCTCGCGCCGCTCGGGGTCAAGATCGTGGACTCGGTCTCGTCGGCGCTGCTGCCGTGGTGCTGGGCGCTCTGCGCGTTCTCGGGCGCGACAGCGATGGCCCTCGGCGCCCTGTGCGCGCTGAACCTCGGCTACAGCGCCCTGCTGCTCGGCGCGGGCCTCGCTTACCTCCTCGCCGCGGCGACCGTGCCGCCCGCCGCAGCCGGGGCGACCGCCGCGGGAGGCGACGAGCGAGCGGCGTCGTCCGGAGGCGCCGCCGCCGGCGAGCCACCGCCCCGGGACGCCGCAGGGGCGCAGCCCGAGGCCCTCGAGGCGGCGCCGATCGCGTGAGCGCCCGGCGCCGCCGACGTCACCGCCGCGCGGCCAGCAGGAGGTGCGCGAGCAGGCCCGCGATGTTGTGGGCGTCGTCGACGCCGCGGTGGTGCGTGCCCGCGAGCGGCAGGCCGGCGCGCTCCAGGGCCTCGGCCATCCCCACCTCCCGCGACAGCGCGTGCGTCACCGCGAAGAGGCTCTTCACGTTGAGGTGGCTCGGCCCGAACGGGAGCGGCACGCCGCGCGACTGGCACTGCCGCTCGAACATGCGCCGGTCGTAGTCGCCGTAGCTCGCCCAGAGGCGATCCTGCGCCTTGAGCTCGCTCCGGAGCGTCGCGCACGCCTCCCTGAACGACACGCCCGCGTCGACATCCGCCTGCGTCAGCGTCGTGAGCGCCGTACAGAACGGGCTCACGCGCGAGCGCTCAGGGCGCACAAGGATCGAGCGCCGCTCCCGGCGCCGGCACGAGGCGACCTCCAGCGGGCACACGCCGATCTCGATGATCTCGTTCTCCTCGCCCGGCGGCGGGTCGCCGTCCCAGCAGGTCGCTTCCACGTCGATCACGAGAATGAGATCAAGACGCTTCGCCACGTCGTCGCCCTCGGCATGTAGTGAGGAGTGCGCCGCGAAGGTAACGGGGATCGGGACGCAATTTCCTTCAGGATTTTCCCGACCGTCCGGAAACGCCTTGGGCGGTTCGCTTCGTCCGGGCAAAAACTGAGTAGAAACGGGACATAAGCCGGAGGTGCACCCACACGTCGTTGGTCGTTTCGGCACCCAATCCGCTTGCTTGGCGGGCCTGGTCCATGGACACTCGTCAGGTAATTTCTGACGAGGTTCTCTACGTGGATCCTGGCTCCCAACTGCGTTGCTCCTCCGGTTCGGCCAGGGAGAGGTCCGTGATCGCTGAGGCGCTGCCTGACCCTGCCGACCAGGGCCGCGGTCCAGCCGAGGAGCGACGGCTGCCGCTTCGTTCCGGGATCGTCCGCCATGCGGGCCGCGAGCGGGGGGCGCCGAAGGGGCTCCCGCCGGGGCGTGGCGCCGAGGCGGTAGGCGGGATCACCACGGGGGCCCCGGCGTGTGGGCGGCTGGCCGTCGACCCGCTCGTCGGTCGTACAGAGCACGGACTGCACATCGAGCGGCTCATCGCCGAGGGGGGGATGGGCGCGGTGTACGCGGCCCGCCGCGCCGCGACGGGGGAGCCGGTCGCCCTCAAGGCGCTCCGGCGCGTGCACGCGGGGGACTCCGGGATCGAGAGCCGGTTCGCCCGCGAGGTGCGGCTCGCCCGCCGCATCGACCACCCGAACGTCTGCCCCGTGCTCGGCGAGGGGCGCCTCGAGGACGGGCGGCCGTTCTTCGTGATGCCGCTCTTCGACGGCGTGACGCTGAGCGAGGACGTCCGGAAGCGCGGCCCCTTGCCGATCGGCCGCGCGCTCGGCCTCGCGGACCAGATCCTCGCCGGCCTCGCGGCGATGCACGCGGCGAAGGTCGTCCACCGCGACCTCCAGCCCGGCAACATCCTGCTCGTCCCTGGGGCGCGGGGCGCCGGGGAGGGGGAGGGCGCGACGACGGTCAAGCTCATCGATCTCGGCTTCGCGCACGAGCCTGGCGTCGACACGGGCGACGGCGTGACGCCGGACAGCCCCGGGTCGCTCGTCGGCACGCTGCTCTTCATGTCGCCGGAGCAGGCGATGCGGAGCCGCGCGATCACCGAGCGGAGCGACCTGTTCGCGGCCGCGCTGCTCATCTACTACGCCCTCTCGGGCAAGCTCCCCTTCCGGGGCCGGGGCGATCTCGACGTGCTCGTCGCGATCGTGCGGTCCGCGCCCGTGCCCCTCCGGCGGGAGCGCCGTGACGTCCCGCGCGTGCTCGACGAGGTGCTCGCGCGGGCCCTGTCCAAGCACCCGGACCACCGCTTCCCCAGCGCCTCGGCGATGCGCGACGCCCTCGCCGGCGTGCCGGTGTAGCCAAGGCAGCGCTCCGCGCGCCCCGGCGCCGGCCCGCTCCTTGCCACGACGGTGCCGCCTGCACCGCGCCGCCCGGCACCGCGATCCGGGGCTGTGCACGCGCTGCTCAAGCGCGGCGGCGCGAGGCGGTGAGCTTCACGCGAGGGGAACCCCATGGACGCACTCGATCTCTTGGAGCAGCAGCATCTCGAAGTCAGCGCCCTGATGGCGCGCATCGCCGCCGAGCCCAGCCCGGGCCTCCGGACGGCGATGGTCGCGCAGCTCTCCCGGATGATCGACGCGCACGTACGCATCGAGGAGACGTACCTCTACCCGGTGTGTGCCGAGCGGATGGCCGGCGACAGGAAGCCGCTCCACGACGCGTACGAGAAGCATGGCCTCGCGCGCTTCGCGGCGGACAACCTGCTGCGCACGCGCGTGACCGATGTGCGCTTCGAGGCGCGCCTCCGGCTCCTGCGGGACATTTTCGCCCACCACGCCGACGAGGAGGAGGACATCCTGTTCCCCAAGGCGAAGCGGGGCCTGACGGACGAGCAGCTCGACGTGATCGGCAGCGATCTGGAGCGCGCTTACGAGGTGCTGCTGCGCGTCGGCGTGCCCGCGGGCGCCCCGCTCGCGCGCTCGCAGCGGGGCTGGCCCCGGCGCGGCGCCCACGCCGTGCGCGCCCTGCGCCCCGTGTCGCGGCGCCGGGGCGAAGCGCTCCGCGTCCGCGGCTGTTGATCCGCTTCGGATACGGGCCCATCTCGACGTTTTCGGTGCTCAGCGCACCTTCGTTCGCTTCCGCGCCGAAAACGCCGATCTGGACCCGTCTCCTGTGCGGGTGACCGTCGCTCTGCGCTGCAGGGGGCGACGCTCTAGACGGGGACGGGGCCGCCGAGCGCGCCGAGGAAGCGCGCGATCCAGACGGCGAGCATCAGGACCGCCAGCGCGATGCCGAGCCGCGTGACCCACGCGCCCTGCACCCCCTCGGCGGCCGCGATGCGGCCGTCCTTCACGTAGATCGCCGCGTTGTACGCGAGCGCGGCGATCACGAGCGGCGCCATGACCGGAGAGAGAGGGTGGAGGCGCAGCGCGTCGGCCAGGTGGCCCTGCGCGAGGGCGAGCGTCGCGCGGGTGAGCCCGCAGCCGGGGCAGGGGTGGCGGGTGACGATCGCGAACGGGCAGAGCGGGGCGCCGCAGGCGACGAGGAGACCGAGCACCGCCGCCACCGTGCCCAGGCGCGCAGCGCGGCCGCGCACGTGCGCCGCGCTCCATCGGGACAGGGCCGACGGAGCGGGCGAACGGGCTTCGGTCGAGCTGGACGGCGACACGGCGGAGGACCGCGGCGCGGGTCAGGCGGCGTTCGGGTCCCAGACCTCGTTGAGGTCCTTCGCGAGGGCGTAGAGCGGGAGGAAGACGTAGAGCACGATGCCCTCGGCCTGCTGGTTGCGCGAGCCGGCCATCTGCTTGGCCCGGGTCACCTGCTCCGGCACCTTCACCCAGAGGAAGTAGTAGTTGAGGAACGGGATGAAGAGGTACCAGGGCTTGAACTCGGGGTCCTTCGTCGCCTGCTGGAGCTCGTTCAGCATCGCCCACATCTGCCAGAGGGCGTAGAGGAAGCAGACCATCCCGATCACGCACACCGTGACCGGGTTGCGGATCTCACCCTTCGCGCCCGGGGCCATCGAGCCGCCGCCGCCGTACACGCCCAGGTTGCTGGCAGCCTGGCCGAACTGGCCGGGCGCCGACATCTGAGCGCCGCCGGGCGACCCGCCGTAGCCGGGATCGCTCACGCCCGGAGGGCTGCCATAGCTGCCGCCGGGCGGCCCGCCGTAGCCGCCGCCCGGAGGGCTGCCATAGCCGCCAGCCGGCGATCCGCCATAGCCGCCGCCCGGAGGGCTGCCGTAGCTGCCGCCCGGGGGGCTGCCGTAGCCGCCGCCCATCGGGTCCTGGCCCGGAGGCGGCCCGTACCCGCTGGCGCCGTGCTGCGGAGGCTGCCCGTAACCGGGAGGCGCACCGCCAGGCGGCTGCCCGTAGCCGGGCGGCTGCCCGTAGCCAGGCGGCTGCCCGTAACCGGGCGGCTGCCCGTAGCCGGGAGGCGCGCCGCCGGGGCCGCCCATCGGGTCCTGGCCCGGGGGCGGTCCGAAAGGATTCCCACCCGGGCCGCCCTGCGGGGGCTGCCCGTAGCCGCCGGGCGGAGGGAACGCGCCGGGCGGCGCGCCCGCGGCCCCGCCCATGCCGCCGGGCGGCTGGCCCGGGGCGCCGTACCCCGGCAGCTGGTCGATCGCCATGGTGCCGCCGAGCGGGTTCACGCCCTGGGGCTGCTGGCCGAACGGCGCATAGCCGCCCGACGGGCTCGCGGCCGCGCCGCCGAAGGCCGGGCCAGACGGCTGCTGTCCGCCGGGGGACGGCGAGCCGTAGCCCATGCCGGGAGGCGGCGGGGCAGGGGGAGGCCCCGCCGAAGCGCCGAGCCCCGCCGGCGGGACGCCGACCACCGTGCCGGCGAGGCCCTGCGGCGGGCTCGGGATCGCGGCCATGCCCGGCGGCGCTCCGGCAGGAGGCGCCGGAGGCGGAGGCGCCCCCGGCGCGCGCGGACCCGCCGCGCCCGCCCCGGAGGACGGCTGACTCATCAGCATGGTGCCCTTGAACTTCGGCGCGGCTGCGCTCTTCAGGTTGTAGCCGCACTTCGTGCACGTGGACGCCGTTTCCGAGTTTTGCGTCCCACAATTCGGACAGAACACGCACCACCTCCGGCGGGGGGTTCGCTGCTACGGATATCCGCGCCCCTGCGCGTCGTAATGGGCGCCGAGGGTAGTTGAAGCGCGTTCCGGTTCTCAAGTGAAAGACGAAGAACGCTGCGGACTTCTCGGCAGGCTACGCGGTCTTCGTCAGAAAACCCAGGGAGTACCGCGTAGCCACGTGCTCCAGGCGGAGGGCGGGGATTCAGGCGGGGGGCCGCGGGGTCGTCGACGACCACGACCACGTCCACGTCCACGTCCACGTCCACGTCCACGTCCACGTCCACGTCCACGACTACTAGGAGAACGATCGAGGGGGCGGCCACCTCGGGGGGGAGAGGTCCGGTTTCTGGGCAGCGGCGGGCTTTGTGTGGTCCGCTTTTATGTTTCCCCCCCGGCGCGCCTTGACAGTGACCACCGTCGCTCACTAGCGTGCCCGCGCCTCGGGACGGCTCCGTACGACGGACAACCGAATGCCCGGCCGCCGGTGCGCGGGGCTGTCCGCCTCCGGCAGGCGCCTCCAGATCGGAGGCGCACGAGGTAGCGCCCGGTCTGCCGGGCGGACCCTCGCTGAAAGGGGCCCGCATTGCGGGGTCCCGACTGCATGTGGAAGCGGGCACGCCGCGAGCGCGGCGCGCCCAGGGAGCCAGCGGACCGTGCCAACAGCCGACATGACCGAACAATTTGCTCTGACCGCCGAGCGGCGAACCGAGTTCGAGAAGATCCTCGCGCGCTACCCGAACCGCCAGGCCGCGTGCATCCCCGTGCTCCACCTCTGCCAGGAACAGGAGGGGTGGGTCTCCGAGCGGGTGCTCCGCTGGGTCGCCGAGCAGCTCGGCCTCTCGGCGGCGCACGTCCAGGGGGTCGCGACCTTCTACACGCTCTTCAACAAGGAGCCCGTCGGCAAGCACCAGGTCTGGGTGTGCCGGACGCTGAGCTGCGCGCTGAACGGCGCGGATCAGGTGCTCCACCACTGCGAGAAGCGGCTCGGGATCCACGCCGGCGAGACCACGAAGGACGGGAAGATCACGCTGCGCACCGCAGAGTGCCTCGCCTCGTGCGGCACCGCCCCGATGATGCAGGTCGATCGCGACTACCACGAGGGCCTCACGCTCGAGAAGGTGGACGCGATCCTCGATCGGTTGACGAGGTGACGAGATGCTCCGGCTGACGCGCTATCTGACCAAGAACTACGACACGCCCGACGGCCACAAGCTCGCCGTCTACGAGAAGGGCGGCGGCTACCAGCAGGCGAAGCGCGCCCTCGGGATGACGCGCGAGGCGCTCGTCGAGGAGATGAAGGCGGCGAACATCCGCGGCCGCGGCGGCGCCGGCTTCGCGATGGGCGTGAAGTGGAGCTTCATGCCGTGGCCCCCGAAGCCCGAGCGGCCGCACTACCTCGTCATCAACGCGGACGAGGGCGAGCCCGGCACCTTCAAGGACCGCACCCTGATGGAGAAGAACCCTCACGCCGTCGTCGAGGGGTGCATCATCGGGTGCTTCGGGATCGGCGCCCACGCCGCGTACATCTACGTGCGCGACGAGCTGCACCTCTCGAAGGCGCGGCTCTGGGGGGCCATCGAGGAGGCGCGCGCGAAGGGCTACCTCGGCAAGCGCCCGTTCGGGATCGACTACCCCGTCGAGGTCTACGTCCACACCGGCGCCGGCGCGTACATCTGCGGCGAGGAGACGTCGCTCCTCAACTCGCTCGAGGGCAAGCGCGGCGAGCCGCGGCTCAAGCCGCCGTTCCCCGCCCAGTTCGGCGCGTTCGGGATGCCGACGACCGTGAACAACCTGGAGACGATCGCGGCCGTGCCCACGGCGCTCGAGCTCGGGGGGGAGAACTTCTCGAAGCTCTCCTCGCTGCACCACCTGAAGGACGGCGGCTGCCGGCTCTTCGGCGTGAGCGGCCACGTGAACAACCCCGGGATCTTCGAGGCCGCCGTCGGCGTCACGCTCCGCGACCTCATCTACGAGTACGGCGGCGGCGTGAAGCACGGCAAGCTCCTCGGGGTCATCCCGGGCGGCTCGTCGTGCCCGATCCTGCGCGCCGACGAGGTCGTCAACGCGCCGAGCGACAAGTCGCCGCTCCACCCGTGGCACGGCCAGAGCGTGCTCGACGTGCCGCTCGGCGTGGACACGTTCCGCGCGCTCGGGACGATGCTCGGGACCTGCTGCGCCATCGTGCTCAGCGACAAGGCGTGCCCCGTCCTCGCGATGCACAACCTGATGCGCTTCTACCGCCACGAGTCGTGCGGCCAGTGCACGCCGTGCCGCGAGGGCAGCGCCTGGATCCACCGGATCCTCGATCGCATCGTTCACGGCGAGGGGACGATCGAGGAGCTCGATCGGCTGCACGAGATCGCCGACAACATCATGGGCAACACCATCTGCGCCTTCGGCGAGGGCACGGCGATGCCCGCGCTCGGCTTCCTCCGGAAGTTCCGCAAGGAGTTCGAGGCGTACATCCAGACCAAGGGCCGCTCGTCGACAGGGGTGCTTACGCCGTGAAAATCTTCGAGTTCGCCTTCTTCGGGCTGGCGTCGCTGCTCGTCCTGCTCGGCGGCCTGGCCACGGTCGCGGCCAGGAACCCGATCCGCGGCGCGATGGGCCTGCTCACGTCGATCGTCGGCATCGCGGGGCTCTACCTGATGCTCTCGGCGGAGTTCCTCGCCGCGATCCAGATCCTCGTGTACGCGGGCGCGATCGTCATCCTCTTCCTCTTCGTGATCATGCTCCTCGGCCCGTCGGCGACGTCGCCGCGCGACGCCCGCACCGCGGTGCCGCGCTACGTGGGCGCCGGCGTCCTCGGGGCGAGCAGCATCGGCGCGCTCGCCCTGGTCGCGAGCGCGTCGAAGCCCGGGGTCTTGGCCGTCCCGGCCGCCCCCGAGTCGCTCGGGACCATCGAGGGGCTCGGGCACGAGCTCTTCACGAAGGGGATCGTGCCGTTCGAGCTCTCGGGCGCGCTGCTCCTCGTCGCCGTGATCGGCGCCGTCGCCGTCGCCCGCGGCAAGCAGGTCGACCCGACGCTGCTGCCCGCCGGCGAAGGCCCGGACACCGCGTCGCCCGAGCCGGGCGATCAGGGGGCCTCGCAGCCGGGCGCCCTCGCGGGACACGCCACCCTGTCGGCGAAGGAGCCGCACTGATGATCTCCGTCCCCATCGAGTACTACCTCGTCGTCGCGGCGGTGCTGTTCCTGATCGGGTCGATCGGCTTCCTGCTGCGCAGGAACCTCCTGGTCCTCCTGATGAGCATCGAGCTGATGCTCAACGCCGTGAACCTCACGCTCGTCGCGTACAACCGGGTGCACCCGCACGATCACGCCGGGCAGATCTTCACCTTCTTCGTCATCGCCATCGCGGCGGCGGAAGCCGCAGTCGGTCTCGCGATCGTGCTCGCGTTCTACCGCATCCGGAAGACGATGCGCTCGGACGACGCCGATCTCCTGAGGAGTTAGCGTGGAAGCCCTGAGAGTCTTATTCCCCGCGTCCGAGTTCGCGCTGCTCGCGGTCATTCTGGGCCTGCCGGCGCTCGGCGCGTTCGTGAACGGCCTCTTCGGCAAGCGCCTCGGCAAGGACGCGGTCCGGCTGATGGCGCTCGCCGCGCTCGGCGGCGCCTTCCTGGCGGCCGTCACGACGTTCCTGATGCTGCCGCACGAGGGCGGCAAGCTCACCTGGACGGCCTGGCGCTGGTTCTCGATCACCGGCCGGATGGGCCAGTCGATCCCGATCGACGTCGCCTTCAGCGTCGACGGCCTGAGCGGGACGATGATCCTCGTCATCACCGGCGTCGGCTTCCTCATCCACCTCTACTCGTCCGCGTACATGCGCGAGGACCCGGGGTACTACCGGTTCTTCGCGTACCTGAACCTGTTCATCTTCTCGATGCTCGTCCTGATCATGGGCGACAACCTCGCCGTCCTCTTCGTGGGATGGGAGGGCGTCGGCATGTGCAGCTACCTGCTGATCGGGTTCTGGTTCAAGGACGACAAGAACGCGAGCGCCGGCAAGAAGGCGTTCGTCGTGAACCGCATCGGCGACTTCGGCCTCCTCGTGGCGATGGCGATGCTCGCCTACTACACGGGCACGCTGAACTTCGACGGCATCGCGGCGAACGCGGGCAACCTGCTCGCCGCGGTGAAGATCTGGCCGATCGGCAACATGTCGGCCGACACCGTGCCCGGCTTCCTGAGCTTCCTCATCCCGTCGCAGCCGGTGCTCGTGTACGCGGGGACGCTGGCCGCGCTCGCGCTGTTCCTCGGCTGCGCCGGCAAGAGCGCGCAGATCCCGCTCTACGTCTGGCTGCCCGACGCGATGGCCGGCCCGACGCCGGTCTCCGCCCTCATCCACGCCGCGACGATGGTGACCGCGGGCGTCTACCTCGTGGCCCGGCTCTCGGCGGTGTTCGTGCTGTCGCCGTTCGCGATGGCGGTCGTCGCGGTGACCGGCGTGGCCACGGCGCTGTTCGCGGCCTCGATCGGGCTCTTCCAGAACGACCTGAAGAAGGTGCTCGCCTACTCCACGGTGAGCCAGCTCGGGTTCATGTTCATCGGCGTGGGCGTCGGCGCGTTCGCCGCCGGCTTCTTCCACGTGCTCACGCACGCCTTCTTCAAGGCCTGCCTCTTCCTCGGCGCCGGCTCGGTGATCCACGCGATGCACGCCCGCATCCACGACACCGACCAGTCCCAGGACATGCGCAACATGGGCGGCCTCAAGAACCACATGCCGCTGACGCGCTGGACCTTCCTCCTCGCGTGCCTCTCGATCGCGGGCTTCCCCGGGTTCGCCGGGTTCTGGTCGAAGGACGAGATCCTGTGGCGCGCCTTCTCCAGCCGGATCGAGTCGGTCTCGACGCGCGGGCAGCCGGTGTGGCAGTGGCCCGAGTGGCTCGGCCCGGCGATCTACTGGGTCGGCATCCTCGCCGCGACGATGACCGCGTTCTACATGTTCCGCGCGTACTTCCAGACGTTCCACGGCGAGTTCCGCGGCTGGACGATCGTGCGCGGCTGGAAGGACCCGCACCCGCACGGCCACCACGACGACCACCACGGGCACGCGCACGGCGAGAAGCTCGAGGGCCCGGAGCCGCACGAGTCGCCGCTGCCGATGACGATCCCGCTGATCGTGCTCGGGGCGCTGTCGGTCTTCGCCGGCTTCCTCATGGCGGAGCCGCTCGTGCACCTCACCCACAACCACGCGTTCGCGCCGCTCGCGCACCTGCTCGAGCCGGTCTTCTCGCTGACGGAGCGGGCGGTGAAGGCGCGCGAGGGGGTGGAGGGGCTGCTCTTCCCGATGATGCTGCCCGGCGTCGCGGCGTGCTTCACCGGCATCTTCCTGGCGATGCTCGTGTACTGGAACAAGCGCGGCGAGCCCGAGCGGCGCTTCGCCGAGAGCTTCCCTGGGCTCTACCGGCTCATCTACGACAAGTGGCGGATCGACGAGCTCTACAACGCCACGGTGGTGGGCATGGTCGACGCGATCGCCGACATCTTCACGATGGCCGACAAGTGGATCATCGACGGCATCATCGCGAAGCTCTCCGCGGCGCTGGTCGGGTTCTTCGGCACGGTGCTGCGCGCGCTCCAGACGGGCCGCGTGCAGGTCTACGCCGCGTCGATGGTCATCGGCCTCGCCGGCGTCGGCTGGTTCCTCGTCAAGCCGCACGCGGACGCGAACGTCGATGACGCGGAGCTGCGCCGGTCCGGCGAGGTGAGGCTCTCGGCCGCGCCGGGGCTCGGCTACCGGTACCGCTGGGAGGCGCCCGGCCTGCCGGCGCGCGACTTCTCCGAGGCGGCCGACGTCACGGTGAAGCTCGAGCCCGGCGAGACCAAGGACGTCGTCCTCCGCGTGCGCAACGCGTTCGACCGCGAGGCGACCGAGACCTTCTCGTTCTCCAGGCCGACGGGACGCAAGACCCCCGCGGGCCCGACCACCATGCTGGGCTCGGACGTGCCCGCGCTGCCCCCGGGGGCGACCCCGGCGGAGCAGATCCATGACCTGATCCAGCCGAGAGGCCTGCAATGAGCGCGCTCGACCTCGTAACGCACTACTGGCCGGCGCTCGCCGCCGGCGTCGTGGGGGCGATCCTCCCGCCGGGCGACGGGCAGGGCGCCGACGGCGCCCACGCCGGCGACGATCACCACGGCGGCCACGGTGACGACCACCACGGCGACGACCACCACGGCGACGAGCACGGAGAGGCCCACGCCGCCGCGGGGTACACCCCGTGGCAGCGGGCTGGCCTCGGGCTCATCGCGGCGCTCACGGTGCTCTTCGTGCAGTGGCTCTGGCCGTCCGGCGCCGCGGCGGAGGCGGCGGAGGCGACAGGGGAGTGGTCGTCGCTGCTCAACGTGCTCATCGGGCTGCCCTTCGTGGGCGCCGCCGCGGTGCTTTTCATGCCGCGGCAGCTGCTCTCGCTGCTCCGGGGCTTCACGCTGGCCGTGCTCGGCGCCGGCTTCCTCGCCTCGCTGTGGCTGCTCACCGTGCCGATGACCGTGGGCTGGCACTTCCAGTCGATCAAGGAGTGGATCCCTGCGCTGGGCATCCGGTGGCACGTCGCCATCGACGGCATCAGCCTCTGGCTCGTCCTGCTGACGACGTTCATCGCGCCCATCGCGGCGTACGCGTCGTTCGGATCCATCAAGAACCGGATCAAGGAGCTCTGCTTCTGCCTCCTGTTCCTGCAGGGGGCGATGCTCGGCGCGTTCGTCGCGCTCGACCTGTTCCTGTTCTTCCTCTTCTGGGAGCTGATGCTGGTGCCGATGTTCGTGATGATCGGCATCTGGGGCGGCGTCGAGAAGATCAAGGCGGCGATCAAGCTCTTCGTCTACACGATGGCGGGCTCGATGCTGATGCTCGCGGGCATCGTGTACCTCGTGTGGGCGAACCAGAAGCTCACGGGCGCCTACACGTTCGATTACCTGGCGCTCTCGCGCGTCGTGCTGCCCCGGGGCGCGCAGATGCTCTGCTTCTGGGCGTTCTCGATCGCGTTCTTCATCAAGGTGCCGATGTGGCCGGTGCACACGTGGCTGCCGGACGCCCACGTGCAGGCGCCGACCGGCGGCTCGGTGATCCTGGCCGCGGTGATGCTGAAGATCGGGACGTACGCGTACCTGCGCTTCTCGATGGGCCTCTTCCCCGGGCCGGCCTCCAGCCTCGCGGCCAACCTGGCGGGCATCGCGATCCTCGGCGGGGTGATCTACGGCGCGCTCGTCGCCTGGAAGCAGTCCGACGTGAAGCGCCTCGTGGCGTACTCGTCGGTCGCCCACCTCGGCTACGTGATGCTCGGGCTCTTCGGCGTCACGCCGAGCGGGATCCAGGGCGCGGTCATCCAGATGGTGAACCACGGCGTCTCCACCGGCGCGCTCTTCCTCCTCGTCGGCGTGATCTACGACCGCCGGCACACCCGGGAGGTCTCGGAGTTCGGCGGCCTGGCCAAGGTGATGCCGGTCTACGCGACGCTCTTCCTGATCGTGACGTTCGCCTCCGTCGGCGTGCCCGGCACGAACGGGTTCATCGGCGAGTTCATGATCATCATGGGGACCTACGCCTCCGAGCGCCTCGGGACGTTCAGCGGGATCCACACGATCGGCGCCGCGGCGGGCGTCATCCTCGCCGCCGTCTACATGCTGAGCGTGGTGCAGAAGATGTTCTTCGGGCCGCTCACGAACCCGAAGAACAAGCACCTGCCCGACGTGACGCCCCGCGAGGGCCTCGCGCTCGCGCCCCTGATCCTCATGATCTTCGTGATCGGCCTGTTCCCTGCGATCTTCCTCGATCGGATGAAGGAGTCGGTCCTGTCTACTTACAACCAGTTCAAGGTCGTCTCCGGGCAGGCGATCCTCTTCGCGGACGAACGGAACGCGAAGCTCCTGCCCGAGGACACGTTCTCCCCCGCCTTCCTGAAGGGGGCGCCCTCGCTGGGCTCCGGTGAGGGCGAGGCGGGGGCGGGTGAAGACGAGCAGGCTCGGCGCGATCGGGGCGCGCGCCGAGGAGACGGCGCGCTCGCGGCGCGCGCGGGGGAGGCGGCGCGATGATCCTCGGACCGTACATCGCGGTATCGCCGCTCATCGTCATCTCGCTCGGCGGCGCGCTGCTGATGCTCGCGGAGGCGTTCTCGCACCGCCGCGAGGAGTCGCACGATCGCCGCTCCGGCCCCTCGTCCGACATGGCCCTCGGGACCGCGATCACGCTCCTCGCCGGGGCGGTGTTCTCGGGCGCGGTCGGGTTCGTCGGCCCCGAGACGCTGGAGGGGTTCGACTCGCTCGCCCCGTACCTGGTCATGGACCGGTTCACGCTGTTCTTCTCCTTCGTGCTCTGCCTGGGCGGCGCGCTGGCGGCGCTGCTCGCCGGGGGGTACCTCCCGGAGCACCGGCTCGATCGCGGGGAGTTCTACCCGCTGCTGACCTTCTCGACGGTCGGGGCGATCATCCTCGCCGGCGCGGGGGATCTGCTGACGCTCTTCCTCGGCCTGGAGACGATGTCGCTCGGGGCGTACGCGCTGACCGGGTTCCGCCGGACGTCGCCGCGGAGCACCGAGGCGGCGATCAAGTACTTCCTGCTCGGCTCGTTCGCGGCGGCGCTGCTGCTGTACGGCGGCGCGCTGATCTACGGGGCGACGGGGCACACCGACCTCGCGGGGATCGGCGAGGCCATCGCGGGCGCGAAGGGGGCGGCGGCGCCGAACCCGGCGCTGCTGCTCATCGGGGCGGCGCTGGTGCTCGTCGGGCTCGCGTTCAAGGTGAGCGCGGTGCCGTTCCACATGTGGACGCCGGACGCGTACGAGGGCGCCCCGACGCCGGCCACGACGTTCATGGCGGTGGCGGTGAAGGGCGCGGCGTTCGCGACGCTCCTGCGGGTGCTGCTCGGGGCGTTCGGCAGCCCGGCGCTCTCGTCGTGGGCCGCGGGCTGGCCGCCGGCCGTGGCGGTGATGGCGCTGCTCACGATGACGGTCGCGAACCTGATCGCGGGCCGGCAGGAGTCGGTGAAGCGGATGCTCGCGTACTCGAGCATCGCGCACGCCGGGTACCTGCTCGTGGGCGTGGCGGCGACGGTGCGCGCGAGCGAGGACGCGCAGGCGAGCGTGATGTTCTACCTGCTCGCCTACACGGTCTCGACGGTCGGCGCCTTCGGGACGCTCATCCTCTGCGGCAGCCGTGGGGCCGAGGCGGTGAGCTACGAGGACCTCTCCGGCATCGGCAAGCGGCACCCGGTGGCGGCGCTCGCGTTCTCGCTCTTCCTGCTGTCGCTGGCCGGCGTGCCGCCGACCGCCGGCTTCTTCGGCAAGCTCTACATCGTCAAGGCGGCGATGGGCGCGGAGCTGTACACGCTGTCCGTGGCGCTGCTCCTCAACAGCGTGCTGTCGGCCTACTATTACCTGCGGGTGCTCGTGTACATGTACATGCGCGAGCCGGCCCCGGGCGCTCCGATTGCCCGGCCGATGCGCTCGGGCTACGTCAACGCGGCCCTGGTGGTGTCCGCGGTGCTCGTGATGGTCCTCGGCATCTGGCCGACGACCTCGCTCGGGATCGCGGTCCGCGCGGTCCTGGCGTCTCGCTAGACCTCCTCGAACACTCACGTCTGTCGCTGGTTCCGCCGGGGGGGCTCCTCTCCGAGGGCCTGCCGCTGTCATCCGCGGGGCACCGCGTCGCCAACTGATTTGGCAGCGGGGGGTGATGGTCGCCGTGGGCGCGCGTTTTTTTGCGATGAATCCGCGGTGCTGCGCGGGGCGCGCGAGTTGCTAGAGTCGGCGCCGATGCGAACCGGCGACAAGCTGCAGAGAAGAGCGGGCAATGCGAGGATGCGAGCGGCGTGCGTTGCGCTGCTCGGAGCGCTCGGGTGTCAGGGAGGGAACGCGAGCGGCGGCGCGACCGCGGGGAGCGCGACACCGGCGGGAAGCGCGGTGCCTGTGGCCACGGGGAGCGCTGCGCCGGCGGCTGCAGGGAGCGCTGCGCCGGCGGCCGCGGGGAGCGCGAGCGCCGGCGCTGTGGGGAGCGCGCAGGCCGGGGCGGGCGAGGCGCGCGACATCTCGCTGACCTCCGAGGACGTCGCGAAGGTGATGAACCCGAAGCGACAGGCGCCGTACAGCGGGCCCACGGGGACGCTGCGAGGACGCGTCACCATCAAGGGCGACCCGCCGCCCGATACAGGGCTCAGCTTCCCCATCGGCAAGTGCGGTGAGGCCGCCGCGACCTACGGGCGGCTGTTCCGCGTCGGACAGCAGAACGGGGTCGCCGACGCGCTCGTCACCGTCGTCAACTACAGCGGCTACGTGCCGGAACGCGAAGAGGCGGAGAAGGTGACCATCCACGGGTGCGCGTTCTCGAAGCGGACCGTGGTCATGTCCTATGGCCAGCGGCTCGAGGTCGCGAACCTCGATCCCCTGGAGCCGTACATGCCGAACCTCGAGGGCGCACCCTTCATGGCGGTCCTCGTCGCCGTGCCGCAAGGCGACCCGGTGAAGTTCTACCCGCCGCAGCCAGGCTACTACCACCTCGTGGACAAGCTGCCGAAGCCGTTCCTCAAGGCCGAGGTCTTCGTGCTCAAGTTCGCGACCCACGACGTGACCGGGCTCGACGGCAGCTACGAGATCAAGGGCATCCCCGTGGGCAAGGTGCTCACCGCCGCCCTGCTGCCGGCCATCGATCAGGACGTGAAGAGGGAGATCGAGATCAAGGAGGGCGAGAACACGCTCGATTTCGAGCTCAACTTCGATCTCAAGAAGTACAAGGAGAAGCCGCACACCAGGCCCTCGCCTTGAGGTCCACGGCGGGGGCACGCGGCGCTGACCCGCCCATCAGGGGGCGCCGCTCGCGAGCTCTCGGTGGACGCGCCGCTCGACCTCCTGGAACAGCGCATCCCCGGCGACGAGCGCAGGGGGCGGCGGCGGGCCGAGCCAGGTGAGCGCGGCGTCGCGGCCGACGCGACGGAAGAGCAGCTCGGCAAAGAGGAGCCGGGCGAGCCGCGAGGGGGCCACCGTGGGGCCGCCCGCCGCCGCGGGCAGGTCGAGGGCGTCGCAGGCCCGCGCCAGCGCGTCGAGATCGCCGCTCAGATCGGCCGCCACCGCGAGCGCCACGAGCGCCTCGGCGCTCGCCGGATCGGCCGCGGAGACGAGCTCGGCCTGCTCGCGGGCCTCGCCGATGCGGCCCAGCGCGGCGGCGCGCACCGCGACGTCGGCGGGCGTCAGATCCGCGTCGCGCGCCAGGCGGCGGGCGCGGCGCAGCTGGCCCAGGACGAGCGCCTCGTCGACCTCGGCCAGCTGCCCCCGTGGCGGGATGCGCCGCCCCAGGACGGCTGCTCCCGGCGCAGCCAGCTCCCGCAGGCGCCGCGCAGCCTGCTCGGCCGCCGCGCGATCGCCCGCCTCGACGGCCGCCGCGTGCAGCGCGCGCCACGCCTCCGTCGACCAGGGGCGCCGCACCACGAGCGCCCGCAAGGCGAGGCGCGCGTCGCCCGTGCGGCCCAGCCGCCGCAGGATCTCGGCCCGGAGCAGGGCGCCGTCGTCACGATCCGGATCGAGCAGGATCGCCCGATCGATCCGCCCGAGCGCCGCCTCGAGCCGCCCCGCCGAGAGATCGCAGCGCGCCTGCTCGCGGTAGGCCGGCTCGTAGTCGGGCTCGATCGCGCGGGCGCGCTCGAAGGCGGCGCCCGCCGCCTCCCCGCGCCCGAGCCGGCAGCGCGCGGACCCGATACGGGTCCAGATGTCCGCGCTGTCGGGGTCTCCGTTCTCCGCCAGCTCGTACGCCTCCAGCGCCGTCGCGAGATCGCCGCGCGCCTCGGCCTCGGCGCCGATCGCATACAGCGCATAGGCGTGCGCCGCGATGTAACGACCCTCGATGATCTGGCCGTCGATCGAGCGCGCGACCCGGGGGGCGGCGCAGCCGGCAATGGACGTCAACGCCGTCAACGCCGTCAACGCCGTCAACGCCGCGCGCACCGCGAGCGGCGCGAGGAACACGCGCGGCGCGCGCCGCGCGGCGGAGCGCGGCACGGCTACGCGCACGCGGCGATCTCTGCGAGGAGGCGATCGTTCTCCTCCGGGAGGCCGACGGTGATGCGGAGTCGGTGCGCGAGGCGCCCGCCCGCCGCGTGGAAGCTGCGCACGAGGACGCCGCGCGCCGCGAGCGCCTCGAAGACCTCGCCGGCAGGGCGGCGCGTGCCGATCCAGAGGAAGTTGGCGTGGCTCGGCGCGACCGAGAGGCCGAGCGCGGCGAGCCCGGCCGCGAGGCGCTCGCGCTCGGCCGTCACGGCGGCGGCGGCGCGGCGGAGCTCGCCGCCGAGCTCCCGCAGGGCGAAGGCGGCCGCGCGCTGCGACGGGGTGGGCAGGTTGTAGGGCTGGCGGACCTTGTCGAGCTCGGCCACGAGCTCCCGGGCGCCGATGAGCCAGCCGATCCGCAGCGACGCGAGGCCGATCTTCGAGAGCGTCCGCAGCACGGCGACGTTCGGGTGCTTGCGCAGGAGGGCGAGCTGGTCGCGCGGGGCAAAGTCGATGTACGCCTCGTCGACGATCACGAGGGCGTCGCTCGCCGCGGTGACGACCGCCTCGAGGCGGTCCTCCGACATGAGCGCGCCCGTCGGGTTGTTGGGCGAGGCGATGAAGACGACGTTGGGGAGCGCGAAATCGACGGCGCGCCGGAGGCCCGCCACGTCGAGATCCCAGCCAGCGTCGAGCGGGACCTCGACGACGCGCATCCCGCGCGCGCGCGCGCTCAGCTTGTACATGACGAACGTGGGGCTGACCGTGACGATGCTCGCCGCGTCCGCGCCCTGCCGCGGGCGGCTGAGCGCGGTGAGCACGATCGAGATCACCTCGTCGGAGCCGACGCCGGCCAGGATCTCGTCGGGCTCGGCGCCGCAGTGGGCGGCGATGGCCTCGCGGAGATCGAGGGCGCGCGCGTCGGGGTAGCGGCCCCAGTCCTCGGGCGCCGCGGCGCGCGCGAGGGCCGCCCGCGCCTCGGCCGAGAGCAGCGGCGGGCTCTCGTTGGCGTCGAGGCGCACAGGGAAATGCCCCGCGACCGGGGTGTAGGCGTGGAGCTCGGCGAGCTCCGGACGAAGCAGCGCAGGGAGGAAATCGGGCAGCGGCATGGCTCGGTCCACGGTCGTCGCGGGCGCGGCGATGAGGGGAGGCGGAGGGGAGCGGTATACTATCCGCCTCCTTCCAGGACCAGAGGACCTCATGCCCACGATGAGCCGCGCGACCGTGCTCGTGCCGTCGCTGTCGTCCCCCATCGCTCCAGACCAGACCCTGATCTTTTCGCCGGATTTCCCTCTGGAGGAGCGAGCGGGGGAGGCGTCCGCCGTGTCGCGCGCCGCCGGGTCGCCCTGGTCGGTCGCGCGCGTCGGCGCCGCGGCAGAGGCGCTCCGGGAGGTGGCGCAGGAGGGCGCGCGCAGGTTCGGGCCGCTGCCTGAGGGCGCGCTGCCGGAGAGCGCGCCCGGAGACGCCCTCGGGGCGTACGCGTTCTCGTTCGTGCGCCCGTCGTTCGCAGCGCCCTTCGCCAGCCGGCGTGAAGGCGTCCTCTTCGGCGAGCGCGTCCTGCCTGCGTTCGGGCTCTGGAACGACGTCGACGACGCGACGTGGTCGCGGGCCGCGGCGCAGCTGACGGTGCATCGCCACAGCGGCCCCGACGACTTCGTGATCGAGATGGAGGCCAGGGGTGATGAGCGCGTGGTTGTCGCCCGGTGCCCGCGCCCCGAGACGCTCGGGGCCGTCGTCGCGAAGGTCGTGGCGACGGCGCGGAGGCCGAGGGGCCGGCTCGGGAGATGGTTCGGCGTGAAGCCCTTCGACCGGCGCTGCGCGCTGAAGATCCCCCCGATCGACCTGTGCGCGGCCCGTGTGCACGAGGAGCTCGCCGGCAAGCCGCTCGCGGACGGGGATGGCCGCCGGATCGGGGACGCCCGCCACGCCGTCCGCTTTCGCCTCGGCTGGGACGCGCTCCCGCCGACCGAGCCCGGGCCGCTCACCCTCGGGCGCGGCGATATGTACGAGCGCTACTTCGTGTGCGACGGCCCGTTCCTCGTCGTCGTCCTGGGTGCGCCGCCGCAGGACGAGGTGCGGCTCGCCGCCTGGATCGGGTCGCCGGAGCCGCTCGAGGGCGCGACCGCCGGCGCGCCCTGAGCGGCGGGCCGCCCGTCACTGCCCGAACGTGTACCAGCGCGGCTTGATGTCCTTGATCAGGTGCCCGCCGCCGCTGACGTGCAGGCCGCCCGGCGCGTTGCCGGACCCGAGTCCCGTCGGCATCCCGCTGACCAGGCCGGAGGCGCCCGCGTTGCCCATCGCCCCGGCGGAGGCCACGCCAGGGACGCCCTTCGCTGTCGCGCCGGACGTGGTCGCGCCGGTCCGGTCCGCGACCGCCTGGGCGACGCTGCGGCCCATGAAGTTCGGCTTCGTCCCGCCGTTGCACGTGACGACCTCCACGCGCGCTCCAGGCATCTTCCCGTTGAACCCGGCGGCGTTCAGCTTGTCCGCGAGCTGGGCCCCCGAGATCTTCTTCCCCGCCCACTCGACGCTGCCCGGCCAGCCGTGGGTGTCGACGACGACATCGGTCTCCCCCTTGAGGCTGCCAGGCACGACCTGGTTCGGCTTGAGGATCGTCGCGCCCGGGTACTTCGCCGCGTACTGCGAATAGTAGGCGTTGTGGAGCTTGGGATCGTTCGAGGCCGTGATGATCGTGAGCAGCCCGAGCGGGTCGATGAAGAGCGTCGGGTTCGGGACGAAGCCGATCTCCTGCAGCGAGCCCGAGAGGCCGATGGGATCCGGCGTGATGAACACGCGCAGGTCGGGCGCGTAGTAGCGGTACCGGTTGTAGTGGAGGCCGGTGAGCTCGTCGGCGCGCTGCCCGGCGAAGCGGAGCGCGCCCGGCTCGCCGCGCTCGTGGGCGACCTCGCCCCAGGTGGTGAGATCGAGCTCGGTGATCTCGCCGGCCGCGTCGAGGGTGAGCCACGGCGTCCCCGCGGCGTCGGTCGCCACGAGGCGGAAGCCCGCGCCGCCCTGCGACTCGAGCAGCGGCACGTGGCCTGACGCGTCGAAGACACGGCGCGTGACCTGCCCGCCCGAGGAGCGCTCCTCGACGATGCTGTCGCCGTCCCAGCCGAACCACGTGCTCCCCTGGCCGACGATCTCGGCCACGCGGCGGCCGAGCGCGTCGTAGATGTACTGGATCTTCAGCCCGTCGCCGCGCACGGCCTCGGTCAGCCGATCGTTCTCGTCGAAGGCGTACCGCCACGTGCGCCGCGGATCGGGCGCGTCCCGGCCCGAGAGCCGGCCAAGCCGGTCCCAGGTCAGGACCTGATCGCCCGCCGCGCGCGGCCGCCCGCCGGCGCCGACCGACGCTTCACCCCGCGCGATCGCCGTGCCGTGCGGCGAGTAGGAGAACGCCTCCGTCGCGCCGAGCCCGCGGACGTCCACGGGCCGCCCGTGCGCGTCGAGCTCGTAGCGGCGCTCGCCGCGCTCGCTGTCGATCACGGCGGCCAGCGCCCCGACCGGGTGCCAGCGGTAGGCGCGGGAGCGGACGACGTCGCCCGGCGCGCCCTCCACCTGGATCTCCACGGGGAAGCCCTCGGCGTTGCGCCGGGTCAGGATGGCGCCGGCGCCACCGTCGCGCCGGCGGGCGCGCTCGCCGTCCTGCTCGTCGCGCTCGAAGACGAAGCGCTCGGCAGCGTCCGGATGGCCGACGCCCATCGCGGCGACCCGTCCGTACGCGTCGTGCTCCAGCGCCACGCGCCAGCCGGACGAGTACCGGCGCGCCACGAGCTGGCCGCCCTCATCGTAGTCGTAGCTCGTGACGAACTTGAAGCCGCCGCACGTCTGGGTGTCCCGCAGGATCGCGCCGCGCTCGTCGTACGCGAGCTCCGTCGTGCAGGCGCCGTTCGTCGCGCGCGCGACGCGCCCCAGGGCGTCGTACTCGAAGCGCTCGACGAGGCCCGACGAGTACTCCCGCGCGACGACGTTGCCCGCGCCGTCGCGCGAGAGGCGCACGATCGACTCGTCGGGGCGGAGGATCGACACGAGCCGGTCCGCGCCGTCGTACTCGTAGCGGTACTGGAGCCCGGTGAACGTCGTCTCGCGGACGAGGTTGCCGGACGCGTCGTACTCGAACGAGCGCCGCTCGCCCGCGGCGTTCTGCATCCAGCTCAGCCGGAGGAGCGCGTCGTAGCCCATGGTCCAGCGCGAGCCGTCCGGCAGCACCTGCTCGACGAGCGCGCTGGCCACGTAGCGGTAGTGCGCGCGGCCGCCGCCGGGGTACGAGGTCGCCGTGCACAGCCCGAGCCCGTCGAAGGCGTGCTCGGTGCGCTGCCCGCTCGGCCCCACGGCGCTGACGATGTTGCCCGAGGAGTCGTATTCGAGCGACGTCACCGCGCCTCCGGGCGACTCGATGCGCACGGGCATGCCCAGGAGATCGTACACGTAGGTCCACACGCGCTCTCCCTGGGCGTAGCGGACGAGGTTGCCGTGAGCGTCGTACTCGAGCGTGTCGACGAGGCCGCTCGGGTACGTGATCTTCGTGTTCTTGCCGCGCGCGTCGTACTCGGCCGTCGTCTTGCCGCGCGCGTCCTCGATCTCGACGACGCGCCCCCGGCTGCGCCGCTCGGTGGAGCGGTGGCCGTTCGGGGCGATGGTGGTGACGCCCTGCCGCTCGTCGTCCGTCTGGTACCGGACCGTGCCGCCGCCGTCGCTGAGGGAGATCAGCCGTCCGGCGAGATCGTGGCGGCGTCGCTGCGTGGCCCCGGCGCCGTCGGTAACGGCGATGAGGCGCCCGACCCCGTCGTACGTGAACAGCATGGAGTAGCCGCGCGGGTCGACGTAGCGCTCGACGAGGCCGAGCGCGTTGCCCTGGTAGCGATGCACGTGGCCGAGCGCGTCCGTCACCGTCGTCTGGTGAGGCTCGGGCCCGTACGCGACGCGTGTGTGGAAGAGGCCGCGGGGACCGCCGGCCGCGTGCGCCTCGGGGGCGCCGAGCGCGGCGAGGAGGTCGCCGCCGGGCAGCTCGCCCCAGGTCTCCACGCAGCGCCGCTCGCCGCCCGCGTCCTGGTACACGAAATGGAAGACGACGCCGTCGGCCCGCGTCTCCGAGCGCAGGTAGTGCTCGTCGTCGTAGCTGAACCGGGTCTCCGCGCCGCCCACGTCGATGACGCGGACGAGGTCTCCGCGCCCGTCGAGCTCGTAGGTCACGAGGCGCCGGCGGTGCTCCTTGCCGCCCTCGTCCGCGACGGCGACGGACCAGATGCGCAGGTTCCCGTCGCGGGAGACCTCCGCGCGGCGGCCGACCGAGTCGGTGATGGCCACGACCTCGTCGTGATCCCACTCGACCGTGGCCGCGTTGCCGAAGGCGTCGCGCAGCTCGGCGAGCGCGTACGCCCGCGGATCCGCGGTGGGCCGGAGGATCCGCGCGAGGTCGTCGCCGAGGTCGACGACGATCGCGTCCCCGTCGAGGTGCACCTTCCGGCCGTGGGGGAGGAGCAGCGCTTCACCGGCCGCGGGCAGCCGCATCTCGGTGCGGCGCTGCTGGTCGTCGACGAGGACGAGGTGATCGCCGTTGCGCTCGGCGCGCCAGGCGAGGCTGTGCGACCAGCCCCACCCGAGGCCGCAGCGGTGGCGCACGGCCGAGGTGCTGTAGGTGCGGATCCACTGGACCCAGAGGAACCCGGTGAGCGTGAAGTCGGCCGCCGGGATCGTGAACAGCGTCCCTGTCACGACGTCGATGGGATGGCCCGCGGCCGCCTGGCCCTCGGCGCCCGGCGGCGCAGGCGGGCTCGGCGGCGCGGCGCCGCTGTTGCTCCCGCCGCCGCCTCCGCCGCCGTTGCCGCCGCCTTGCGGGCTGCCCCCGGGCGGGCCCCCGGCGCCGCCGCCGCCGCCCCCTCCGCCGCCGCCGCCCCCGCCTGCGCCGCTCGCGCTGGCGCCGGCGCCGACGGTGATGCTCTTGTTCATCTGGCCCATGCTGCCGGTGATGCCGGCCATGCCGAGCTCGATGATGACGTTCGGCGCGCCGAGCCACGGGAAGCAAGGCCCGCCGGTGTTGAGGCTGACGACCTCCTTGAGCGTGCCAGGCTCGTTGCCGTGGCACGCCTTCATGCAGCCGCCGACGGTGAGGATCTTCGCGCCCTCGATCTTCGTGCGCATGCACGGGTCGATGATCCCCTCCGCGACGGTGCCCATGGTGGGGTAGGGGATCGGCAACGGGCTGGGCGCGGCCGGGGTCAGACACACGCTCACCGCCATACCGGTCATCTGGTGACCGGATTTCTCGGTGATGGTGTCCATGTGGAGGGCAGTGACCTTACCCATGGTGACAGGATGGTCCCACGGTCCCGCGAGCGTCTGCAATCGCGGCAATCGCGAGCCCACCGTCCGGTAGCCCGGGAAAGCTACATGGCTCGGACGGCCTCGCCGGGAGCGCGGCTGACGTGCGGGAGAGGGAGATGACCAGGCAGGAACGTCGGGCTCGTGCTTCTTCCTGGCGCTGGTGGCGCGGGCTCGCTCGGCGCGAGGCAGGCGTCCGCGATTAAACTCCCCTTGTCGCCATGCCGCCCGCCGCCTTCGCCGTCTGTCACCACGACGCGCCGCACGCGCATGTGCGCGTCTGCCCTCACCTCGATGTCGAGCACCGGCCGGGCGTGAGCCTCGTGTGGACCGGCGTGAGCGCGATCGCGTGGCAGAGGCTCGCCTCGCTGGCAGGGGCTCCCCTCGAGATCGCGCCTGCCGGGACCGGTGAGCCGGCGGCGCCCCTCGCGCAGGCCATGCGCGAGAGCCTGATCGACGAGAGCACCCTGGACCCAGCGTACTGGGCCGCCTGGGCTGGGCCGCTCGCCGAGAGCTCGGCCGAGGCGCTTCAGCGGGAGAGCTGCCGCCTCTTCGGCGTGGACTGGCCCCTGGGCGCGCCGTCCGGCGCGGACCCGGACAGGATCGCTCTATGGAGCGGCTTCGCGATGCACCCGCGCTTCGATCCTCCGCTGGCCCGCGCTCCGTTCCCTCGATCTCATCACGGCGTTCAGGTCCCCTGCTTCGGCGTGTGGTCGAGCCGGGACGAGCCCGAATCCGTCTGGCAGTCGCGGGCAACGCAGGCGCTCGTGCATTTCCCTCGCACCACGGACGCCGAGCTCGTGGGCCTCTCGGACGAGGAGATCGACGCCGCATACAACCAGTTCGTCGTCGAGCTCCGCGCGGCCGAGCCCGAGGTCAGGATCATCGTGGCCACATTGCCCGCCGGATCGACGCTAGCGCGTACGATCAACCGGGCGCTCTCCCTTCTTCAGGAAGACGACGCGCACCCGCGCGCGCGCTTCTCCGCCGACGAGGGCCTGTTCATGCCGGTGATCGACATCGCGTGCGCCGCTCGATCGAGCGAGCTCGCCGACCGCGTGCTCGAGAGTCCGTCCCTCGGGCGCGCTCGCCTGGGCCCTCTCGATCAGGTCATCCGCTTTCGCCTCGACGACGGGGGCGCAAAGGCACCCTCGCCGTCGCGTTCCTTCGGCCTGATGTCACCCCCGCGGCGCTTCAGCTGCGCCATGCCGTTCCTGGTCCTCGTCCTCGCCCCGCGCAGCAAGCTGCCCGTCTTCGCGGCGTGGGTCGAGAACGCCGAGGTCCTCGCGAAGGCGCCAGCGTCGCGGTGATCCGTCCTGGTGCGGTGGTGCGCCGGGGAAGCCGCCGCCGTGCAGCCCGCGCCCGGTCGGCCCCGTGGGATCGTTCCACGAGCCTCGATCAGGCGGGAACGGAGGGCTCGTTCTTCTTCCTGCTGGCGCTCGCGGCGCGGGCTCGCTCGGCGCGCCGCTCCTCTTCCGCCGCGTCCTCGTAAGGTGACAGGAGGCGGTCGCGGAGGAGCGCGTGCGCCTCGTCCTTGTCGTCGTCGTACTCGGCGTGGACCTGGACCAGGAGCGTGCCGTAGGCCTCGTGCCACGCCTCCACCGCCTTGATCGCCGGGTCCGCGCTCTTCGCCTCGGTGACGCCGAGCTTCTGGCCGTAGAGCGCGGTCCAGCGCCGGAGGCGATCGACCTCGGCCGCGAGCCCGAGGCGCTCCACCGCCGCCTTCACGTCCTTGCCGTCGAGCGCCTTGATCATCGCGCTCATGCGCACCCACTGCTGGGAGTACACGAGCTTGACGAAGCCCGTACCCGACGACAGCACCTCCGACCGCACCAGCGCGGCGTCGGCCCGGCGCGCGGCCTCGTCATCGCTCAGCGGCAGGATGTCGTCGTGGTCGAACGAGCGCTCGATGCCGTCGAGCTGGGCGCCGAAGGCGGAGATGCACCGGTCGGCGCCGCGATCGATCTCCGTCATGGTGGCGTCGGAGCTCCCGAGCGCCTCGACGGCCTCGGTGCGCGCGATGACGGACTGGACCGCAGCGTCGACCTTGGGGGCGAGCTTGATCTTCTTCGATCTCAGCGCCTCTCGGTGAGACGCGAGCCTTGTACCTGCGACGATGCACCCGCTCGGCGTGAGCCGGCGGGCGAGAAACGCGGCTTTTCCCATGATGGCGGGGGTATCACGGTCGCGCGGGCGCGAAAGAGGCGGGCAGGATTCCGGCCATGGGAAGCAGCTTTGCCACGTGGGCGGCGGTGGGCGGTGGCGACGCGGCGGCGGTGACCCGGCGGGCGGTGGCGACGCGGCGGCGGTGACCCGGCGGGCGTCGGCGACGCGGCGGCGGTGACCCGGCGGGCGTCGGCGACGCGGCGGCGGTGACCCGGGGCGCGTCGCCGACGCGGCGATGCGTCCGAGGTCATCCTCGCCAGCAGCGCCGCAGGTGCAGCGGCGGCGTTATTCCCAGCCGCGTGTGCGCTCGAGCGCAGCGCGCAACGCGCCGCACCGGCCCATGCGATCCACGCTCTCGGCGAACGATTTCCCAACGTCGTAGGCGAGCTGCGTGGGAAATCCGTTGGATGCGAGCTCCCTGTTGTAGGCCTTCTTCAGGCACAGCGCCTGGTCGGGCGCCGGTAGCTCGTCGAACTCCTCGCGCTTTCCCTGCCACGCCTCGATGTCCCCGGCGTGGCGGCCCCCGTGCTCGCGGCGGCAGATCTCGCTCGCGCGTCGAATGTTCTGGTACAGCCAGGCCTCGATGCTCCGGAACGGGCAGACCAGAAGGAGATGCTCGATCTGCAGTGCGGGAGCGGGCGGCTCGGCGCCATCCTTGGCTCGCTGCCTGGTCCGAGGCGCATTGGCGCGACCGCGCTCGACCACGTGCGGCAGCTGCGTGACAACCTTCCGGTCGAATTTCGCGATGTTCTCGCAGGTGCCGCGCTCCGCCCACGGCTGATCCCCGTCGATATGAAAGAACACGAACGTGTCGGGCAACGAGAGCTTGCGCGCGATGTATCTCAGCAGCCGGACGCGTCGCTCGTGCTCGATCGGGTTCTTTCCATCGGACTTCCAGACGTTGCCGCGCATCGCCTCCTCCTCCCTCGGCTCGCTCGGAAGGAAGTCGACACGATGGCGTCCATACCCGGGAACGACGAGCTCGAGCATCCGGCCGACGAGCGCCTCGACGGTTGGGCGACCGTCCTCGCCGCTGTCCTCCGTGAGAATGACGATTGAGAGGCGGGTATCCTCCGGGCTCACCACAGCCCCCGCGACTGGAGGATCTCGCTCACGTGCTCGACGCCGACCTCATAGGCGGCGAAGAACTCCGCGGCGTCCTCCTCGCTCATGTTCGCCCAGCCCCAGGCCGGCCTGCCGTCGCGCCGCTCGCCGCGACAGAGGACGAAGCTATCGTGGACCTGCTCGGGCGAGGTGATGGGGATATAGTCGAGAAGGAGTGGGTTCTGGCTCGTCAAGAACGCTTGACGCTGTCCGAGGGCCTCGACGCAGGCCGCGATCCAGTGGTGATGCAGGCCGTTCACGAGCTCGTCGGCGATGACGATGTCGTCGTTGCAGGCGAGGTAATAGAAGAAGGTGAGCAGGCGCTTCTGCCCATAGCTCAGGCGCGTGTGGGTGATGAACTCGCCGCCCTCCCACCAGAACCGGAACACGAGATCTCCGAGCGTCAGATATTCGTGAAGTTCACCCCGCGCGTTCCTTTCGGTCACGTCCACCTTCAGCTCGGCGGCGTCGAACCCCATGATTCCCTTGATGGTGGCAAGGAAGTCTAAATCAGAGTGCTTGAAGGTGTAGTCAGACCTTGATGGCTCATACATCGACCCCAGTTGTCGGAGGAGGGCATTCGGTAGGAGACCGGATTTGATTCCAGCGTACAGCACCCTCTCTCGCAGAACGAAGACCCTCCTGCGAGCATCGCTCGACCCGGTGAGCCACGTAAACAGCTCCAGTGACTCGTCGAAGCGTCTCGCCGAGCTCGCGTCACGAACCCTGTTGTAGGTGGGGGTTACGATGAATTCAGGATCCAGCAGCATGTAGGCCCAAAGGAATCCTGCGTTGAGACATGAGATCTCCCAACCTCCTTCGATCGGCTCGTGGTCTCCGACCGTGAGTCCACGCTCGACGTCGTACCGGATGCGGCGGCTAGCTCCGGGTGACGAATCCTCGATCGTGACGTCCGCAACAGGAAACCAGCGCTCCGGTAGGTCAATCCGGGGGCGGTCCTTTGTCCCTACAAAGCCCGTTTTCTCTTTGTTGCTGACCGCGACGGTCACCGTCGCTTCTTCTGGAACCGCGAGCTCGTACTCGACGGCGAACTCTTCTCTGGCCAGGCTGCTGAAATCCGACCTCACAACCATCGAGATCAGCTCGAGCAGCGTCGTCTTTCCGGTCCCGTTCTGGCCGAGCAGCACGTTGAGCCCGTCCGAGAACCGGAGCTCCGTGCCCGGCGCCACGCCCCGGAATTTCTCAATCCGCAGTCGCCTGAGCTTCAACATCGCGCGTCGACGTTAGCCCGCGGCGCTGCGCCGTCAACCGCAGCGGCCCGAGCGCGCGCCGCGCGCTCCCCCCGCGTCGCCGAGCGATCGCGCGCGCCAGCGCCGAAGGCCCGCGCCCCTCAGCGCGCGACGAGGCGCATCGGAGGGCGGCTGTGCTGGATGTGCTCGGTCTCGAGCTCCTCGAGCTCGAACGCCCTGTCCATGTCCATGTCGAGCTCCGCGAGCTCGCGCTGCGTGCTCTCGCCGTTGTCGAGATCGTCGAGCTCGCGCATGAACCGGTCGATCTCCACGCACGTCGCGGGCGAATCCACGGGCGTCATCGACTGCTCGTGCATGAGCTGGATGAGCTCCAGGATGGTGGCGAGCTTCTGCGAGACGACCTCCAGCCCCTCGCGGGTCTGGCTCCAGCACTCGGCGCGCCGGTAGGCGATCGAGAGGCGCCGCTCGGACAGCCCGCGGGTCCGCCCCGCGGACGTGCTCCGGACCGCCTCGAGCGAGCGGATCGTGTCCATGAGCTCGCCGTGGTTGGTCATCGCGAGCGACTCCTGGCCGGCCTTGTGCGCGATCGCGAGGCGGATGTAGCTCATGATGAGGCGGCTCAGGCCGAAGCCCTCGTCGAGCAGGGGCGGGACCGATCCGCCGCGGCGCCGGATGTTCTCGCGGGTGCGATCGATCAGCCGGTCGAGCCGCGCGAGCTCCTGCTGGTGCCGGATGTCCATCTGCCGGATCAACGACTCGCGCGCCCTCGACCAGGCCGCCCGATCCACCTCGTCGAGCTGCGCGTCGATGCTGCGCCGGAAGAAGCCGCGCCAGGGGACGACGCACAGGATCACGAGCTCGGCCCCGAGCCCGAGCAGCAGGAGCAGCGGGCTCCAGCCGATGAAGCTCAGGAGGAGCGCGCTCCCCACGACGAGCAGGTTGTACGGGTGGACCAGCACCCGCCCCAGGTACGTGCTCGCAGTGCGCCTCCGCAGCGGTGCGACCTGGACGCCGAACGCTGCCAGCATGGCCCTCGACTCGGCCATGCTGGCGCCAAGCACATCCTCCAATCGGCAAAGCTCTCGATCGCACGTCGTCATGGAGCCCCCCTCCTCACCTGGTCCTCTGGTCCTCGTGCCACCTCACCCCGTTCACCACCCCCCGCGGCCGAACCGCGACCGACGGCCGGCGGTCCGGCGCGCCTGCGCGCGCCCCCGCGCCGATCCGTCACCGCGCTGTGAACGCAGGTCACGCCCGCCGAGCCCGCGCCGGCAGCCTCCTGCCCGCGGAGCCCGCCTTGGAGGACCGGGCGCCCACCGCGCTCATCGGCCGTCCAGGCGGTATCACCATGAAAACTCAAGCTTTCACGGCGGCGCTGCAGCATCGCCGGCTCCACGAAGTCCATGCTTTCCCTGCTGTTCGCGTCCCGAAGGCCTCATGAAGGACCGCGGTGCGTCGCCCGAGCGCAGCGCCGCGGTCGATCCGGGAGCGAGCAGAGCGGGCTCCGTGCCAAGCGCTCCGGCACCGCGCGGCGCACGATCGGCGAGGGGACGCGCTCAGGCGGGGAGCAGAGGGGCTGCGTCCAGCACGTGGACGCCGGGGGCGCCGAGCGACATCGGCACGCGCTCGAGGCCGGCTTCACGCGCCGCGGCGAGCCATGCCGTCGAGGGCGGCGCGCCGCCGACGAAGAGCGAGACGTCGCCTCCGCCCGCGCCGCTCGGCGCGATCGCCGCGCCCTCGGCGGCCGCGGCGGGGCGGAGGCGCCTGAGCGCGGGGGTGACGATCGGCGCGCCCGAACGGTCGCCGAGCTCGGCGAGCGCGTCGACCTGCCGATCCAGCGCGGCCACGAGCGCGCGGGCGTCCGCGGCCACGACTGCGGCGCGCGCCCCCTCGGCGGCCGCGCCGAGCAGCGCGCGGTGCGCCTCGGGCTCGCGGGCCGCGAGCGCGCGCACGCGCTCGAGCATGGCGCTCGTGCGCGCCGAGGCGTCGCTGGCGAAGACCTCGATCACGAGGCCGCCCGGCAGGGCGTGCGGCGCCACGTCGAGCTCGCCGCCCGGCCCGAGCCGGCAGCAGAGCACGCCGCCGTAGACGCTCGCCGCGACGTCCACGCCGCTGCCTCCGCCCTGCGCGCGCCGGTGCGCCGCGAGCGCGTCGAGGAAGAGCGCGCGGGGGTCCCACGCGGGCGCGCGCTGGACGCGCTGGACGCGCTGGACGCCGCGCGCCGCCCGCGCCTCCGAGGCCGCCGCGGCGCGCGCGGCGAGCGTCGCGACGAGGATGGCGGCGCTCGATCCGAGGCCCAGCTTGCGGCTCGCCTCGCGGGGCGGCGCGCCCGGCGAGGCCAGAGGCGGCTCCGGCTCCGCCGAGCGGAGCGCGGACGCGTCGAACCACGCCGCCGCGTCGAGCGCGCCGGCGTCGATCGCGGCCTGGACCTCGTCGGTGACGAGCGCGGCGGGCCGCGCCGGGTCGGCGAGGACGTACCGATCGACGGCGGCCACCAGCGCGGGCGCGCCCTCGAGCACGGCGTAGGCGCCCGAGAGGACCAGCTTGCCAGGCGCCCGGACGATCACGCGCCCCCGGACGAGGGCGCGAGGCGGGCTCCGCCGCCGGGGACCGCCGTGATGGTGCGGAGGACGCCAGGGACGGCGAGCAGCGCCGCGCCCACGGCGGCCTGCGCCTCGGGCGTCGTGAAGACCTTCACGTGCGGGCCGGCGTCGATGGTGAAGAACGCCGGCGTCCCCTGGGCGCGGAGCCTCCGCACCGCGGCGATCACCTCGACGGTGGCGCCGGTCCAGTAGAGCAGGCCCGGCGAGGCGGCGATGCTCGAGGCGTGCATGCACAGGGCGCTCGCCTCGGCCGCGGCGCCGAGCGCGGCGAGGTCGCGCGCGAGGACCGCGGCGCGGACCGCGTCGAAGAGCGACGGCGCCGCGTCCACCCACGCGGGGAAGTAGGGGCTTGTCATCGCGGTGTGCCGCATGCCGTCGCTGGAGCCCACGTCCTTCGGGCCCTCGCGCGTCACCGCGATCACGACCGCGAGCGGCCAGTGGTCCTCGGGCGCGAGCGGCGTCGCGGCGAGCGCCTCGTCCCCGGGGCGGCCGGCGCGGAGCTCGACGAAGCCGCCGAACGCGGAGCGCGCGGCCGAGACCGAGGTCTTCCTCGCGAGATCGCTGACCAGCGCAGGCGCGGTGGGCAGGCCCGCGGCGGCGCTCGCGGCGAGCGCGAGCGCGGCGAACGCCGACGCGCTCGAGGCGAGGCCCGCCGCGGTGGGGAAGTCGTTCCGGCTGACCACGCGGGCGCGCTCGCGCCGCCCCGAGGCGGCGCGGACCCGGTCGAGGAGCCCGGCGACCCGGCGCGTCGCCTCCGCGTCCGGCGGCAAGGCCGCGCCGCCGAGGTGGAGCTCGTCGCGGTCGAGCGACGCGTCGAAGGCGACTTCGGTCGTCGTCGCCATCCCGGCGAGCGTCACCGAGAGGCTCGGGACGGCGGGCAGGTTGTGGCCATCGGCCCGCTTGCCCCAGTACTTCGCGAGGGCGATGTTCGGATGGGCGATCGCGGTCGCCCGGCTCACGACGCTCATGCTTGCTCCTGTGACTCCGTCCTCGTCATGCCCGCTCTTACCCGGGTGACGAAGCCGCTGTACCCCGCGTCGCGCCAGGCGGCGAGCACGCGGTCCGCGGCGCCGTTCGACGCCGCCGCCCCGCGGTTGCCCGGCGGAGGCGGCGGGAGCAGCGCGATGACCGAGCCGCCGCCGCCGGCGCCGGTGAGCTTGGCGCCGAGCGCGCCGGCCTCGCGCGCGAGCTTGCACAGGGCCTCGATCGCCTCGGTCGAGACGAACATCCCGGCGAGGAGCATCTGGTTCAGGTCCATCAGCCGCCCGAGCGCGACCGCGTCGCCCGCCTCGATCGCGAAGGCGGCGTTCTCGACGAGCGCGGTGATGCCCGCGATGGACGTCGCGGCCAGCGTGGGCTTGCGCTCGAAGAGCCTCGCCACGAGCTCGACCATGCTGCGCGTGGACGAAGACACCCCGGTCGAGCCCACGCAGAGCCAGAGGTCGTCGCGCGGGGCGACGGAGGTGGCGCCGTGCGCCCGGGTGAAGCGGAAGCAGCCGCCGCGGGCCGCGGCCGTCGTGTCGATGCCCGACGGGTTGCCGTGGAACACGCGCTCCCAGGCGGCGGCGGCGTCGGTCACGGCGGCGGCGTCGGCCGCGGTGTGCGCGGCGGCCGCGCCTTCGGACGCGGTCCGCGCGGAGGCCGCGGGCGCGCGCGCGAGCGCGGCCACCGACCGGGCGATCGCGACCGCGAGCGCGGCCGAGCTGCCCAGGCCGCCGCCGGGCGGCAGATCGCTCTCGGCCTCGACGCGCACCGGGCCGACGTCGGGCAGCGCCCCGAGGAGCGCCGCGAACGCCCGCGCGACGTCCTCCTCGGCCGGCGCCGCGCGGAGCTCGCGCCCGCCGAGGAGGAGGGCGCTCGCGCCGGAGCAGCGGGTTGCCCGCGCGCGGGCGCCGCGCTCGATGCCGGCCGCGAGCGCGGGCGCCCCGTACACGACGGCGTGCTCGCCGAGCAGGATGACCTTGCCGGACGCCTCGCCGAGCGCCTCGGTCATGCGCCGGTCCACCGGAGCGCGCTCGCGGCCCCGCACAGGATCTGCCGCGCCGGCGCGCTCACGGGCAGCGAGCGCGCGAGGACCTCGGCCTCGCCGCACAGGGCGGAGAGCCGCTCCTCGACCGCGCGCCGCGCGCCGCACGCCTCGAGCGCGAGCGTCGCGGCCGCCACGGCGTCGTCGCTCGCGTCCTTGCGGCCGAGCGCGCGCTCGACGGCGCTCCGGCCCGCGGGGTCGAGGCGCCCCTCGGCCGCGGCCAGCACGGCGGTGCGCTTGCCGGCGCGCAGGTCGTTGCCGACCGGCTTGCCGGTCGCGGCGGCGCTCCCGAAGGTGCCGAGGAGGTCGTCGCGCAGCTGGAAGGCGACGCCCACGGGCGCCGCGAACCGCTCGAGCGCCGCCACCGTCTCGGCCGGCGCGCCGGCCAGGGTGGCGCCGAGCGCGAGCGGGCCGCGCACCGTGTAGCTGCCGGTCTTGAGCGCGTGCATCTGCTCGACGTCCTCGGCCCGGCCGACCACGTCGAGGTGCTGCCCGATCACGACGTCCTCGTGCATCTTGCAGAACAGCAGGACGGCCGCGAGCGTCGTCGCCGGCGGCGCGTCCGCGCCCGCGAGCGTGCTCAGCGCGAAGCTCCAGGTGAGGTCGCCCGCGAGGATCGCGGACGAGGCCCCGAGGTGCGGATCGCCGAGCGTTTCGGTCAGCGCGACGTGGACGGTGCGGTCTCCGCGCCGGACGGTGTCGCCGTCGATCCAGTCGTCCTGGATGAGCAGGTACGTCTGGAGCAGCTCGAGCGCGACACCGGCGTCGATCGCGGGGCCGAGCGGCGCGTCCGGCGCGACGCCCTGGTACGCGGCGACGAGCAGCCCCGCGCGGAACCGCTTGCCGCCGCGCAGGGTGAGGCTCCGCGCCTCGGAGACCATGGCCTCGACCTCGCGGCCGTAGCGCTGCACGGAGGCCGCCTTGTCGCGCCAGCGCTGATCGAGCGCGGCGTCGACGCGGGGGCGGATCGAGGAGAGAAAGTCGAGGAACAGGCGTGCGCCGGGATCCGCTGTCCCTTCGAGCGTCCGATCGCCGGCGCCGGGCGCGCTCTCTCCGTCCTTCGTGTGCGCTGTCATGGAATGCGCGGCAGCCTAGGAGCCGGACGCGAGGCGGTCAATCTCGGCCGAGAGCGCGGGGAGTCGCGCCGCGGAGCGGCGCGGCCGAGGTGGCTTGGGTCGTGCAATGCGTGGCGCTCGCGTCGCGGGCCGCGAGCGCCGCGCGGAGGCTCCCTGCGAGATCGCTCGTGCGGAGTTGCGCGCCGAGCCTCGCCGTGGCCGCAGGGAAAGGGGGACTTTGATGAAGAGATCACCGGATGGGGTGTTGGGCGTCTTTCTCCTCGTGACCCTCGGCGCCGCCGGGTGCGGCGGCCGCGACGCCCGCGAGGATCTCCAGGAGAGCGCCGATCGCGGCGTGCTCCGCGCGGCGTCGCCCGCCGCGGGGTCGCCCGGCAGGGAGCCGCGATCCCTGCCCGCGTACCGCGTGATCGGCGGCGGCGCCGACGTCGCGCGGGCGTCGGCGCTCGCCGCAGCGCTCGGGCTCGCGGAGGATCCCGCGCGGGGGGGCGCCGCCGCGCTCGTGGCCGACGGCGCGATCCGCTACCTCGACGGCGCGCGATTCCAGCGCTTGCCCACGAGGAAGGCCGACGCGCCGCCCGCGCCCGGGTTCCGCGACGAGCGCGGCTTCGAGACGTCGGCGGGCGATGACGCCCTGGATTTCGAGGCGCTCGCGGCGCTGCGCGTCCTGCCGGAGCCGGACGCGGCGGCGCTCGCGTGGGCCGCGCTGGACGCCGCGGGCTTGCCGGCCGGGAGCGACATCGCCGTCGGCCACGCGCTGCTCGAGGCGGTCGACGCGGAGGGGCGAACCGTGGCGCGGGCCGAGCTCGACACGCAGGTGAGCTTTCGCGACGAGCTCGAGGGGATCCGGCTGATCGGCCCCGGCGCCAAGGTCCGGGTGACGTTCGACGGCGAGGGCGCCGTGACGCACCTGATCTACGCGCGGCGCGAGCTCGCGCGAGGGGAGGACGTCGCGATCGTCCCGGCCTCCGAGGCCCCCGCGCTGTGCGCCGGCGCGCTGGGCAGCGGCGCGGTGATCGCGGCCGAGCCGGAGCTCGTCTATTACGCGCCGCCGCTCTCCCGCGACGTGCGGCGGATCCTGCCCCATTACGTGTGCAGCGCACGGCGGACGGTCGGCGGGGAGGTGGTGGACGTCCGCAAGCGGATCGTGCCGGCCGTCATAGACGCTCCGAGGGCGGAGATCTCGGTGCGTGTGGACGGCGCGACCGCGCTCGCGGAGGCGAGCGTCACCGGAGGTACTGCTCCATACACGTACAGGTGGGTATCGTCGGCGCGTTCGCTCGAGGGGCTCGACTCGGCTGGCGACGCGCGCGAAGGCGGCGCGCGGGTGAAGGTGTCTGGCGTCTCTGGCCTTCGCGGGGAGACGGAGACGCTCTCGCTCTATGTCACGGACGCCGACGGTCTGGTCGCGACGGCGGCGCAGCGGCTCTCGTTCGGCCGCGCGTCGGCGGGGCTCGGCGCGGCGCGCCCGCCGCTCCCGTCGCCGGTCGACGACGGCCGCGCGGTGGTCGGCGCCGAGTGGGTCGGGCTCTGCGGCGGCCTGGATCACTCGGCGGCGAACGTCGACGGGCTGCTGAAGAGCTTCCGGGAGGGGGGCATCGACTCTCGCTTCAACTGGGGCGATCAGCGCGCGTGGGAGGTCGATTTCAAGGATCCGGCCCTGGGCGGCCAGGACGCGTCGTTCGCGGATTCGGTGGATCTCACGTTCTACACGGGGCACGCGAACGGCGTCGGGTTCATGTTCTGCAGCGCGATGAACGACCGGGTCCTCCATTTCAGCGATGCCCGCTGGGGCAACGCCAACCTGGAGTGGATGGTTGTGGCCGCCTGCGGCCCGCTACAGGACGACGGCGGCGCGTGGCGCTACCGGTGGGCGGGCGCGTTCGATGGGCTGCATCTCTTGCTCGGCTATGCGACGGAGTCGTTCGACGACACGACCGAAGGATCCATGTTCGCGCGCACCCTGCTCGACGACGCGAGCCCGGCGCCGGTGCGGCAGGCGTGGGTGACGACGGCGATCGAGGTCCAGCCGGACGACGAGGTGATCTACGCGGTGATGGGGGCGTACGGGCAGGGGTGGACGTTGCCCAACTACGATGACCATTTCTGGGGGAAGGGGCCGGTCGGGCCGGATCTGACGGGGGCCGCGAGGATCGGGTTCTGGCGGATCTCTGGGCCGACCTAGCCCTGTTGCGGGAGGTTCGTCGCGGAGAGAGAGGAACCGCCAAAGACGCCACAAGACGCCAAGAAACATAGAGAATCTTGGCGTCTTGTGGCGTCTTGGCGGTTCCATTCTCTCGGGCCTCTCTGCCACTCCCGGCAGCGCGGCGCGGGCTCAGCTCAGTACCCGAGCCACTTCGCGTCGAGCTCGATCGAGCAGTGATCGACGAACCGAAACCCGACCCCACCCCCGTCCGCGGCCCCGATGGTGTACACCGACTCGTTCGCCTGCGGCCGATGGTCGGTCGCGCTGAACGAGATCGGCCCCGCCGTCATCCCGTCGAGCACCGCGTTCTGGAAGCCCTCGAGCGCGGCCTTCAGGTCCGCTCCGGTCGGGTGCGTGCGGCCGGCGTCGACGGCCCGCTCGACGGCCTTGCGCCACATGAGCGCCGCGGCGTGGCCCTGGACGTAGGGCTGGTCCTGGTACAGCTCCAGCGGGTGGCCGTCCTTCTCCCGGTAGGTCCTGTGGATCCGCAGCATCTCCGCCATCCCGCTCGAGTGCTGGGTGTCGCCGTAGACGGGCACCGGGAACAGCCCATAGAAGATCCCCGCGCAGTCGGCGCCGCAGATCGCCAGCGTCCTCTCGCCGATGCCCCAGTTGTTCGCCATCACGCGCAGCTGCCAGCGGCTCTTCTCCGACCCCGGGAACGCCTGCTGGATGAGCTTCTGCGCCGCGGCCGCGCCCTTCCCGACGAAGGACGAGGAGAGCACGCTGTTGCCGGCCCAGAACCAGCTCGCCGGCACATACGACGGGTCCGCTCGCTTCTTCTCGATCTCCCGCTTCACATAGCCGATCACCGCGTCGACGATGCGCCCCTCGTCCTCGAGGGACGACGTCTGTGGGACGATCAGATCCTCGCCGAGCAGCATCCCGGGCAGCTCCTCCACGTAGGCTTTGCCCGCGGCGAGCGGATCGACGCAGTAAAGACACTTGTCTATCGTGTCGTGCACCATCGCGATGCGCCCGGGCGCGATCTTCCAGGCGGCCTTGATGCCGATGCGGATCGCTGTCGAGTAGTCCGTGGCCGGAAAGAAGATGTAGGGATATCCAGGGCTCGTCTTGTGCTCTGTCACGGAGGCGCTCTGGCCCAGGGCGTTGAACTCGGCATGGGACACGTCCGCCGAGATCGGCACCGGCGTGGCGAGCGAGCCGGCGTACGAGCCGGGAATGATGAGCTTCTTCTCCTCCGTGAGCCTCGGGGCCACGCGGGTCGTCGGCCCGGTGCCGAACACGAACAGCGTGGAGACCTCGCTCCACCCGGGCTGCCGCCGCCACGCCTCGATGACCTCCTCCGTCCTGGCGGGGTCGTACTGCGCGTCCTTCATGTCGACGTCGATGGGACAGCCCCGGAGCCCTCCCTGACTGTCGTTGAGGTGACGCAGGTAGTCGTAGACCCCGTAGTTGTAGGGCGGCGAGATGTCGGTGGCCGTCCCCGTGTCGCCCGTCGTGATCCGGACGCGGAGCACCCCGGTGCAGCGAGCGCCGGCGTCCGGCTCGACGAGCACGGCCGCGGCGGAGCCGGCAGCGGGCGCCTGCCCACCAGGGCGGCGCGTGGAGAACGCCGCCGCCGCGACCAGAACGGCCGCGCCGAGCGCCCCGATCCAGTAGCTGCGCTGCTGAGATCCGGCGGCCGTGCGGAGGTTCGACTTCAGGCTCGTCGAGTCCGAGGCGGAGCGCCCGGGGCCCGGCGTCCCCGAGGTCCTCTGCCCGAGCTCCTCGTCGAGGGCGATCACGGGCTGGATGCGCCTCCCTTCTGCGCCCTCGAGAAGGCTCACGCGAGAGAGGCGGGGCTCGACGGGCGCGCTCGGGCGGTCCGCGCCCTGCGCGCTCTGCTCGAGGTACGCCTTGACCTGCCGCTGCATGCTCGCCCGGCGCTCCGCGAACACCCCCAGCATGCTCGCGCCGATCTCGTCGGACCCGACGTCCTCGCCCGCCGCGCGCAGGTGGTCCTCGAGCGCCGCGCGCATCTCCTGCGCGGTCGCGAACCGCTTCGCCGGATCGCGGTCGAGCGCCCGCGCCACGATGGCGTCGAGGGCCGGGGGGACGTCCGGCCGGAGGAGCGAGGGCCGCGGGATCTCGTCCACGGCCGCCAGCTTCCAGAGCGCGCTCACGGCGTCGCCCCCGAAGAGCCGCTCCCGCGTGAGGAGCTCCCAGAGCACGATCCCCGCGACGAAGATGTCGGCCCGCCGATCGGTCGACCCGCTGCCGACGGCCTGCTCCGGCGCCATGTACGACGCCTTGCCCTTCAGCTTCCCGGTCTCGGTGAGGTCGGCGTTGATGGACGCCTTGGCGATGCCGAAATCGAGCAGCTTCACCGCGCCGTCGTACGTGACGAAGATGTTGTGCGGGGAGACGTCGCGGTGGACGACGCCGAGCGGCGCGCCGTCGTAATCGCGGAGCTCGTGCGCGTAGTGGAGGCCGCTCAGGAGGTCGGCCACGATCCTCACCAAGACGCCGCGCGTGAAGCCCGCCGCGCCCGGCTCCCCCTCGGCCACCGCCCGCATGATCGCGCTGAGCGGCTGGCCCTCCAGGTACTCCATCACGGTGAAGTAGCCGGCGTCGTCGTGATCGACCTCGTAGGTCTGGACGATGTTGGGATGGTTGAGGCGGGCGGACAGCTTCGCCTCGTCCAGGAACATGGCGACGACCTTCTCGCCGTCTCGGCCTGCTCCGCCCACGCCGCGGTGGCGCTTGACGACGACGAGCTTGTTGAAGGACCCCGGCCCGCGCGCGATCGCCAGGAACACGTCGCCCATCCCGCCCCGGCCGAGCTTCGCGATCAGCCGGTACTTGCCCATGATCGCCGCCTGGGTCGGCTCCGCGTCCGAGGTGTCTTGACCCGTGCCCACCATGTTACCGGCCGTCCTCAGGGGCGCGCGATGCTCCGAGCGGACTGGGTATGGGAGCAAAGCCCGTTATCCTTGTCAACGCCCCCGCGGGCTGGATCACGGCAGGCCGGCGTCGTCGTCTGCGTTTCCGCCTGCGTCTTCACCCGCGTTCACCCGCGTCCAAGCACACGTATCTGCCAGCGAGGCAGCCCTCGGAGCCACCCTCGGACGGATGTCGGCAGGATTTCGGGCGGCTCGACGACCCAGCGCGCGGCGCAGGGCTCGCCCCCCGGGGCGCACGTGGTGCGCGCAGCCCTGCTGTAGCGATCGGGCTCAGGAAGAATCAGGGCAGCCTTCCGGCCGCATTTCGGCCAGAATTGGCGTCGAGGGCGGGCAGGGCCTGCGCTTTGCAGAGCGCGTTCGACCCAGAGAGCCAGGAGGGTACGCAAGTGTCCGTAGCAGCCAGCCAGAACAGCCAGAGCTCGTTCCACTCGGAGCCGCCGCCGCCGGTGTCGATCCCCGGCCTGCGGGCGAAGATCGCGAACGAGAAGCTCCGGCAATGGATCGCCGAGGTCGTCGCGTTGTGCCAGCCGGACAACGTGCACGTGTGCGACGGCTCGAAGGAGGAGTACGACGCGCTGTGCGACCAGATGGTCAAGGCGGGCACGCTCATCCGTCTGAACCCGGAGAAGCGCCCGGACAGCTACCTCGCGCGCTCGGACCCGAGCGACGTCGCGCGGGTCGAAGACCGCACGTTCATCTGTAGCCGGCGAAAGCAGGACACCGGCCCCACCAACAACTGGGCCGAGCCGCAGGAGATGAAGGCCACGCTGCGCCGGCTCTTCGCCGGGTCGATGCGGGGCCGCACGCTCTACGTCATCCCGTTCAGCATGGGCCCGATCGGCTCGCCTTACTCGCACATCGGCGTGGAGCTCAGCGACTCGCCGTACGTCGCCGCGAGCATGCGCATCATGACGCGCATGGGGCGCAAGGTGCTCGAGGCGCTCGGAGACGGCGATTTCGTCCCCTGCCTGCACTCGGTCGGCATGCCCCTCGCCCCGGGACAGCCCGACGTGCCGTGGCCGTGCAACGCGGAGCACAAGTACATCGTCCACTTCCCGGGAGAGCGGCTGATCTGGTCCTACGGGAGCGGCTATGGCGGCAATGCGCTGCTCGGCAAGAAATGCTTCGCGCTGCGCATCGCCTCAGTCCTCGGCAGGGAGCAGGGGTGGCTCGCGGAGCACATGCTGATCCTGGGGGTCGAGTCGCCGAAGGGAGAGAAGACGTATGTGGCCGCGGCCTTCCCGAGCGCGTGCGGCAAGACGAACTTCGCCATGCTCATCCCGCCGAAGGCGTTCGCGGGCTGGAAGATCACGACGGTGGGCGACGACATCGCCTGGATGAAGCCCGGGCGGGACGGGCAGCTCTATGCGATCAACCCCGAGGCGGGCTATTTCGGCGTGGCCCCGGGGACGTCGGACAAGTCGAACGCGAACGCGATGGCGACCATCCGGAAGGGGACGATCTTCACCAACGTGGGGCTCACGCCCGACGGCGACGTCTGGTGGGAAGGGATGACCGACGAGCCGCCGCCGGAGCTCATCGACTGGCAGGGGAAGCCCTGGACCCCGGACTGCGGCCGCAAGGCCGCCCACCCGAACGCGCGCTTCACGACGCCTGCGTCGCAGTGTCCGTCGATCGATCCGCGCTGGGACGACCCGAACGGGGTGCCCATCAGCGCGATCGTCTTCGGCGGGCGGCGCGCGACGACGGTGCCCCTCGTGGTCCAGTCGTTCAACTGGAGCTTCGGCGTCTACACGGCCGCGACGATCGGCTCGGAGATGACGGCGGCGGCCGCCGGCAACATCGGCCAGGTGCGCCGCGACCCGATGGCGATGCTGCCCTTCTGCGGCTACCACATGGGCGATTACTTCAATCACTGGCTGCAGATGGGGCGCCAGATCGTCAATCCGCCCCGCATCTTCTCGGTGAACTGGTTCCGCAAGGACGACCAGGGCAACTTCCTGTGGCCGGGCTTCGGCGAGAACATGCGCGTCCTCAAGTGGATCGTCGATCGTGTGCACGGCCGCGGCTTCGCGGAAGAGAGCCCGCTCGGCTGGATGCCGCGCTACGAAGACATCGAGTGGCGGGGCATGGACCGCTTCTCGAAAGAGCAATTCTACCAGCTGATGGCGGTCGACCGCGAGGCGTGGAAGGTCGAGTTCGGCTCGCACGGGGAGCTCTTCGAGCGGCTCTACGACCGGCTGCCCAAGGAGATCCTGCTGATGCGCGAGCTGCTCCTGTCGCAGCTCTGGCGCTCGCCCGAGCGGTGGGAGCTCGCGCCCGAGCGCTACCTCGAGGAGCACGAAGACGACGCCGCCGTCGACGAGCCCGGCGCATAGCGGCCTTCCCGGGTGAGGGCGCCCGCGCGGCACACTGCGCGGGCGCTCCCCCGCGTCGGCGCCGAGCGAGCGCCCAGCCGGGCCGAGCGGCGCTGCCGGGGGCCCTCACGCCGGCTCGTCGCGCTCGGGGTCGATGTGCACGAGCACCTCTGCGTCGGGCTCGATGGCGAGGATGGCGTCGCGCGCGCGGTCGCCGGTCGCGTGCGCGCGCGCGAGGGGGAGGTCGCCCGAGAGCTCGATGTGCACCTCGACGAACAGCGTGCGCCCGGCGATCCGCGTGCGCAGCCTGTGGTGGCCGAGGAGCTCGCCGCGCGCGCGCATGGCGTCGAGCGCGTCCGCGATGGCGCCGACGCGCTCCTCCGGGGCGCTCGTGTCGATGAGGTCGCGCACGCCGAGCCGGAGGAGGGTCCCCGCGGACGTGAGGATGTAGACGGCGACCGCGACCGAGAGGACGCCGTCGATGCGGGAGAAGCCCGTCGCGTACGTGACTGCGACGCCGGCGAGGATCGCGAGGTTCGCGGCGATGTCGGTGCGGTAGTGGACGGCGTCGGCCTGGATCGCGCTCGAGCCGGTGCGCGCGGCGACCCGGCCGAGGTAGGCCACGAGCGCCGCCGTGATGAGCGCGGCGGCGGCCATCGCGCCGAGCGTGACGGCGGCGAGGCGGAGCGGCTCGGGCGAGAGCAGCCGCCGGATCCCCTCGATGAGCAGGTAGACCCCCGAGCCGCCGATGAGCAGGCCCTGACCGGCGGTCGCGAGGGTCTCGATCTTCGCGTGGCCGAACGGGTGCGAGCGGTCGGGCGCGGCGTGGGCCAGCTGGATGGCGAGGGCGTTCGCCGAGGAGGCGAAGAGGTCCGTGAGCGAGTCGACGGCGCTCGCGGTCACGGCCATCGACTGGCCGAGCTGGCCGGCGACGAGCTTGCCGAGGGCGAGGCCGCCGGCGGTCAGCGCCGCGATGCGCCCGGCGCGCAGCGCGGCGCGGGCGCGGTCGGCAGGGTCGAGGCGGCGCTCGGCGGAGGGCGCGGCGCCGCGGTCGACGGCGCGGGCGGCGGGCGCATCGCCGGGGTCGGGGCGGGGGACGGGGGCGAGGCGGGCGGCAGGACGTGGTCCGCTCATGGCCGGGAGGCTACCCCGCGACGCCCTTGCCCGTCATGCGCGTGGTCAGGACCACCCGAGTGGGTGCACCGCGACGCACGCCTGATCGGGCGTGGAGACCTTCCGGGACCTGCGGGCGGGCTTGAAGGCCGCGATCGCCATCTGCAGCGTGCCCCTGGCCGCAGCGCGACCCGCAGCGAAGCCCGCCTGGTCGCCGCGGCAAGCGCTTCACGCCGGTCGTGTGGCCGCGTCGCCTCGGCGAGGCGCGCGGACTCGAGCGCTCCGGCGTCGACGGCAGCCCCATGTCTCGCAGATCAACGCGCTCCGGCGAGGCTCGGCGTCGCGGAGGCGGCGCCGCGCTACGCGACGGCGCGGTCCAGGTGGGCAGCCATCCCCGCCCGCGACGGGCGGAGCTCGACCTTCACCCACCCGGCGTCTCGCCGATCGAAGGCCTTGTAGGCGTCGATCGCCGACTCCAGGGGCGCTTTCCTGGTGAGGATCGCGGTGGGCTCCACCTGCCCCGTCTGCACGAGGTCCACGAGCTTCGGGATGTACTTCCTGTGATTGCAGTTGCCCATCTGGAGGGTGAGGTTCTTGTTCATGGCCTCTCCGATGGGGAACGTGCGCGACGTCTGCGGATAGACGCCGATGACGGCGATGGTCCCCGCCTTGGCCACGCACCGGACGGCCCACTGCAGCACCTGCGACGGCCCGTCGCCGGCGCGGAAGGCGTCGCCCTTGGTCCGCGCGTCCGGGGAGATCTGCTTGACCTCGAGGTCGAACGCCTTGGCCTGCTGCTTCGCCTCCTTGTGGGCGGGGCCTTCGTGCGGGCGCTCGGCGTCGACGCCCACGGCGTCGATCGCCCGGTCCACGCCGATGCCGCCGGTCAGGCGCAGGATGGCCTCGATCGGGTCCTCGGCGGAGAAGTCGACGGTCTCGGCGCCCTGCTCGCGCGCCATCTCGAGCCGGTCGGGCACGCGATCGACGGCGAGGATGCGCCCCGCGCCCATGAGCTTGGCGCTCGCGATCGTGAACAGGCCGACGGGGCCGCAGCCGAAGATCGCGACCGTGTCGCCGGGCTTGATCTCGGCGAGCTCGGCGCCGAAATACGCCGTCGGGAAGATGTCGGAGAGCAGGATGGCCTGGTCGTCGCTGACGCCGTTCGGCAGCTTGACGAGGCCGACGCCCGCGAACGGGATGCGCGCGAGCTCGGCCTGCAGCCCGTCGAACGGGCCCGACATGGCGGGGCCGCCGAAGAACGCCGTGCCCGCGTGCTTGCCGTTCGGGTTCGCGTTGTCGCACTGCGCGTAGTACGCGGCGCGACAGTACGAGCAGTAGCCGCACGCGATCGTCGAGGGCACGACGACGCGATCGCCCTTCTTCAGGTTCCGTACGTCGGCGCCGAGCTCCTCGACGACGCCGACCGCCTCGTGGCCGAGGACCGTGCCCGGCACCATCCCCGGCATCGTCCCGCGGACGAAGTGGAGATCGGTCCCGCAGATGGCGCTCGCCGTGATCCGGAGGATCGCGTCGGTCGGCTCCTTGATCTTCGGCTCCTTGACGTCGTCCATCCGGATGTCGCCGACGCCGTGAAACACTACCGCCTTCATGGGTTCTCGCTTTCTCCCTCGAGGGGCGGCGCGCCGGCCGGCCGAGAGGCACAGGCCGCCGCGCTCTGCAGAGATGGCCGAGTTCTGGACGCCGCGTGTCCGTGCCGATCCCGTGCCAGCCTGCGCGTGTAGCCGCGGCGCGGAGGGCGCAGCAACCGAGGTGCCAGCGGGACATCACCGGGAGAACCAGCGCCAGCGCGCTGCCCGCATCCGCGGCGCGCTGCTCCTCGGGCGGCGGGGCGATCGTGACAATCTGCCCCGTCCGGGGCCGCCCGCCGCGGGCGAGCCCGGTTATCCGGGCTCGCCGGATCGTACGCGGACGACCTTGCCGTCGAACGCGACGGCCAGCGCGAAGATGGGCGCGGCGCCGCTCGCGCGGAGCTCGGCGGCGTAGTCGCGCGCCCGGATCTGCGCCACCGCGTCGTCGAGCGCCTGCTCAAGGCTGACCCGCGGCGCGCGGGCGACCTTGAGCTCGAGCACGACGCCAGGCCGGCCCGGCTGCGCCGGCCGGATCATCACGTCGGGCCGCCCTTGCCCGGATTCGCGGTTGGAACGCACCTGATGGCCCGGCTCGAGCGCCGCGAGCAGGCCGGCGACGAAGCCGTGATAGACCGCCTCCGGATCGACCCTCGTCGCGTCGTGGTACGAGAGCACGCCGGTGACAAAGGCCTGGAGCTCCGCCTCGAACCCCGCGGCGTCGCCCGAGAGGAGCGCGGCGAGGAGTCGTTGCATGCTGCTGCCTTGCCGCCTGAGCCGCGCCTCCGCCCAGCGGCGGAACGTGCCCGTGTAGAGCAGCCGCACCTCGCGGTTCGGGATCTTCAGGGCGTGCGCGGGCTGCTCCCCGTGGCCGCGCGAGCGCTTCTCGGCGCGCAGGTATCCCGAGAAGACCAGCAGACCGAACAGCGCATCTTCGTTCTGCGCGAGGTCGCCGATGGCCACATTCTCCTCGAGCACGCGCTCGAGCTCGCCTCCCTCCATCAGCACCTCGAGCGCGGGCTGCAGCGTCACGGCGTGCTCCTCGATCACCTTCTGGATGAGATCGTTGGAGCTCGTGCCGAGCCAGAACGGGAGCGGATCCTGGTCTTGCCCTTCGAGGAAGCTGAGGATCGACCAGGGATTGTAGATGACCGCGCCGCCGAAGTCGTACCCGTTGTACCAGGCGCGGATCACCTCCAGCAGGCTGCGCCGCCCCGCCTTCTCGAGCAGCGCCTCCACCTCGGCCTCCGTGAACCCGAAGCAGGTGTTGAAGTCCGATCGGAGGAGCGAATAGGCGACCACGTTGTTGAGCCCGGAGAAGATGCTCTCGCGCGCCACCCGGAGGATGCCGGTGAGGACGGCCCTGTGGAGGTGCGGATTGCCCTTCAGCCCCTCGGTGAGGAACGTGCGCACGAAGTCGAGGATCCGAGGCGCATAACCGTGCAGATACCCGGCGTGGATGGGCTCGTCGTACTCGTCGATGAGCATCACGACGCGCTCGCCATGGAGGCGGTGGAGGTGGCTCGACAGATCGAGGAGCGCCCGACCATAAACGGCCTCGGACGCCGTACCGTCCAGCACCTCCTTGTAGCGGCGTTGCTCCACCTCCCCGAGCTGGCCGCTGTCGAGCACGTGGCGGTGCTGGTTGTAGAGCTCGACGATCTTCTCTCGCAGGGCAGCCCAGCAGCGCTCGAACGTCTCCTGTTTCGCTCCCTTCAGCGTCAGGTAGATGACGGGATACCGCTGGAAGTGCTCGCGATAGCGCTCTCCGGCCCGCCATACCGAGAGATCTTCGAACAGGTGGGACAGGTCCTCCTGCCGCTTCTCGAAAAACCAGCGCAGCATCGATAAGTTCAGTGTCTTTCCGAAGCGCCGGGGGCGGGGGAGGAGGACGACCTCGACGCCTCCCTTGTCGACGAGCTCCAGGATGAGGTGGGACTTGTCGACGTACTCCAGCCCGGACTCGCGGAGCTTTCGGAAGTCGTCGATGCCGAGCGGGACGCGGAGGGACATGGGATTCCAGCCGTATGCGACCCGTCTGGTAGGAGGTCAAGCGAGCCGCGCCGCAGGCCGCTCCCCGTGCCCGATACGGCCGCCGGGCCGGCGTCGTGGCGTCACCGCCCTTGGCGCCGCGGATCCGCGGCATTCCCCCGCTCAGGCGCCGCGGCGTATCGCGCGAGCGCGCGCCGGACCGTGCCGCGATCGGCGCCGCCGGCGCGCACGGGATCGGCCTCGCCGACAAGCACCGACAGCGCGCGCGCCTGCGTCGCCGCCGCAGCCGCGAGGGCGCGATCGCCTCCCCGCGCGGCGAGCGCCGAGAGCCGCCGCGCGACGCCGAGCGCAGCCGGCAGCGCGCCCGCCGCCACGTACGCGGCCGCGAGCTCCTGGAGCAGCTCGCCGTCGTCGCCGCGGAGCGCCGCCGCCGCTTCCAGGTCGTCGATCGCCTCCTCGCGCCGACCCTCGCGCGACCGCAGCGCCGCCCTGGCGCGGTGGCCCTCGACGAAGCCGCTCACGTGGTCCAGCCCCACGGTGTACGCGCGCTCCGCCTCGCGCGGATCGCCCGCCCGCTCGTACAGGGCGCCCAGGCCGAGGTACGCCGGGCCGTAGGTCGCGTCGAAGCGGACCGCCTCCAGGTACCGCTGCAGCGCCACATCGGCCTCGCCGGCCGAGGCGCGGGCCTCGGCCTGGCGCGTCAGCTCGGCGGCCTGGGCCGTCGCCCAGCCGACCCCGTCCGCCCGGGCCGGCGCGGCCCCGTGCAGCAGCGCCGCGGCGAGCGAGGCGGCGGCGAGGGCGCGCGCTTTCCGCCGCGCGCCCCCCGCATCTACGCACCGCGCCGCGCACACCGGGCCGAGCGTACCGGCGCCCGGCCCCTGGAGCAATCGGACGGCTGCTCCGGAAGGCAGCCGCCCGGCGCGAGTTCGCGTAGGATGCGCGCTCATGGGTGAGGATCTGCGCTTCCCGGACGGGTTCCTGTTCGGCACTGCCGCCTCCGCCACACAGGTCGAGGGGCACTGCGCGCAGAGCGACTGGGCCGCGTTCGCGCGCGAGCCGGGGCGCGTCCGCGGCGGCGATACGCCGGACGACGCGTGCGACCAGCTGCACCGCTTCCGCGAGGACGTCGCGCTCCAGGCGCGGCTCTGTATGGGGGCGCACCGGCTCTCCATCGAGTGGGCCCGCGTCGAGCGGGAGCCGGGCGAGTTCGATCCGGCCACGTGGGATCACTACCGGGACGTGCTCGGCGCGCACCGGGACGCCGGGATCACCCCGATGGTCACCGTCCATCACGTCACCCTGCCGCGCTGGGTCGCGCAGCGGGGCGGCCTGCTCTCGCAGGAGCTGCCGGCGCTCCTCTCGCGCTTCGCCGAGCGCGCCGTCGAGGCGCTCGGCGACCTGTGCCAGCTCTGGGTCACCATCAACGAGCCCAACATGCTCGCCCTGCAGGCCCACCTGCTCGGCGTCTGGCCGCCGGCGCGGAGCTCGCCCGTCGAGGCGGTGCGCGCCCACCAGAACCTCTTCCGCGCCCACGCCGCCATGTACCGCGCCATGCACGAGGCCGCGGGCCGGCGCGGGCATTCCATCTCGGTCGGCGTCGCGCACCACCTGCGCGTCATCGAGCCGGAGCGGTTCGGGCGGCTCGCCGACCGCATGTGGGCGGCCCTCTTCGAGCGGCTGTTCAACGACGCGTTCGCGCGCGCCGTCTGCGACAGCGGCCTGCACGACTTCTTCGGCGTGAACTACTACAGCCGCGACCTCGTGCGCTTCTCGGCGGCGCACGCGCGCGCGGGGTTCCTCCGGCGGCTCGTCCCCGAGGGGGCGGAGGTCAGCGATCTCGGCTGGGAGATCTACCCGGAGGGGCTCGGCTACGTGCTCGACGCCTGGTGGCCCCGCGCCCGGGTCCCGATCTACATCACGGAGAACGGCATCGCCGACGCGGACGACGACCAGCGCCCGCGGTTCCTCGTGGGGCACCTCGCGGAGGTCGCGCGGGCCATCGCGCGCGGCGTCGACGTGCGCGGGTACATGCACTGGTCGCTGCTCGACGGCTTCGAGTGGGCCGAGGGGTACGCCCCGCGCTTCGGGCTGGTCGAGGTCGATCGCGTGACCCAGGAGCGCAGCCCGCGGCCGAGCGCCGAGCTCTACGCCCGGATCGCGCGCGCGCGCCGCATCGAGGCAGACGGCCCAGGCGGCGCACAGCGCGAGCGCGGCGCCGCGCCCGCGTGACGGACGGCACCGGAAAGGCAGGATCGATGCGCATCGCGCTGCTCTACCCACCGCCCTGGAAGATCCCCGCGCCCGGGGAGGCGCCCGACACGAGCGGCGACGGCCCGCCGGCCGAGTACCGCGAGGGCGACCTCGACCCGGACTTCCACCAGACCCCGTACGGGCTCTTCTCGCTGGGCGCGCAGGCGCTCCGCGCGGGCCACCAGGTGAAGGTGCTGAACCTCTCGTCGTACCCGTTCTCGCAGGTCGAGCGGGTCGTGCGCGAGCTCGGCGCGGACGTGTTCGGCCTGTCGTGCTGGACCGCCAACCGGCGCGGCGTGGCGCTCACCGCCCGGTGCATCCGGCGGCTCCACCCCGGGGCGCACATCGTCGTCGGCGGGCCGCACGCGACCCCGCTCGCGGCCGAGATGCTGCGGCACCACCCCGAGATCGACACGGTGACGCTCGGCGAGAGCGAGCACTCGTTCCTCGAGCTCCTCGATCGCCTCGAGGCCGGCCGGCCCGCGCTCGGCGTCGCCGGCACGGCGTACCGCGTCGACGGCCGGGTCGAGCTCGGCCCGCCCCGGCCCGCGATCGAGGAGCTCGACGCGCTCGCGTCGCCGCACGACCACTTCGCCACGCACATCGTGATGACCTCGCGCGGCTGCGCCTGGGCGTGCACGTTCTGCGGGGCCGAGGCGACCTGGGGCCGCGGCTTCCGGGGCCAGTCGGTGCCCTACGTGCTCGACTCCATCGAGGCCGCCGTGGCGAAGCTGCCGGTGAAGATGGTCCAGATCAAGGACGACACCTTCACGACGAACAGGAAGCGCGTCATCGAGATCTGCCGCGGCATCCGCGATCGGAAGATCTCTTTCCTGTGGAGCTGCGACACGCGCGTCGACGTGCTCGGCGAGGAGCTGCTCCGCGAGATGCGCCTCGCCGGCTGCCAGCGCCTGAGCCTCGGCGTCGAGTCGGGGTCGCCGTCCATCCTGAAGAACATCGACAAGAAGATCACGGTCAAGAAGATCATCGAGTCGACCGAGCTCGCGAAGAAGTACGGGATCCAGGTCCGCTACTACATGATGCTGGGCAACCGCGGCGAGACGGCGGAGACGTTCCGGGAGACGCTCGCGTTCCTGGAGGCGGCGAGGCCGCACCAGTACATCTTCTCGTGCCTGTCCATCTACCCCGGCACGCGCGACTTCGACGACGCCGAGGCGGCCGGCTGGCTTCAGCGCGACGTCTATTTCCGCGGCGACTTCCAGGAGCTCAAGACGCCGTTCGACGCCTCGGAGGAGGACACGGCGCTGATGAGCGCCTGGTTCGAGCAGAACAAGGGGCTGCGCGAGCTCTACCGCGAGGGGGTGGGGGAGCGCCTGGCGATCCTCGAGCGGCTCGGCGATCACCACGCGGCGCACCTGGAGCTCGGCGTCGCCTACCTCGACGCGGGGCAGCTCGACCTCGCGGAGCGGCACGCGGCGCGCGCGCTGGAGCTCGGCCATCCGCTGCCGGGGCTCGCGCTCAACGCGCTCGCGTGCGCCGCGGCGGGCCGGCGCGACTGGCAGGCGATGCAGGATCACTTCACGGCGGCCGCGAAGCGCGACCCGCAGCACGCGGTGCTCATCCGCAACGTGCAGGCGGCGCGCGCGTGGTTCGCGAAGGGCGGGCCGGGCAAGGGGCTCCCGCTCGATCTCGTCGCGCGCTGCGACTTCCAGCTCCTGGAGCGGACGGCGCAGCCGGCGCTCCCGGGGCCGCTCCCGGAGGACTTCGCGGTGTGGCCGCAGGCCGTGGCGCGGCCGGCGCCGCCGCGCGCGGCCGAGGCCGCCGCCCGCGACGCAGCGGCGCAGCGCGGGCGGCTCCGGGTGCTGCCGTCGTAGCGCGGGGCGGCGCGGCGCCGCCTCGGTTCCTCCGGCCCTCCCGGCGTGCTACCCGCCCTGCCATGTCGAGGAGCACAGACCACGGCCGCCCCGGCGCCGGCCCGGAGCCGGCGGCGGACCCACCTCTCCAGGGCGCGAAGGCGCCGAGCCACGCCGAGCGCTGCCGCACGCTGGCGCAGCGGGCCCGCGCCGCCACGCTGTGCACGCTCGCGCGGGATCCCGCCGGCTATCCGTACGGCTCGCTCGTCGCCGTCACCGTGGACGCGCACGGGCGCCCGCTGCTGCTGCTCTCGGCGCTCGCCGAGCACACGGGCAACCTCAAGGTCCGCGCCGAGGCGTCGCTGCTCCTCGCCGAGCCCGCCGAGGGCCTGGCCGACCCGCTCGCGCTCGGCCGGATGACCCTGATCGGCCCGTGCCGCCCCCTCGAGGGCGCGGAGGCGGCCGCCGCCCGGACGAGCTTCCTCGCGGCGCACCCGCGCGCGTCGTACTACGTGGATTTCACGGACTTTTCTTTCTACCGGCTCGACCCGGTGTCGATCCGCTACGTCGGCGGCTTCGGCCGCATGTCCTGGGTCGAGGCCGACGCGTACGCGGCCGCCGAGCCCGATCCGCTCGCCGCTGACGCCGCGGGGATCCTCGAGCACATGAACACCGATCACGCCGACGCGGTCCTCGCGTACGCGAAGGTCCTCGCCGGCATCAAGGACGCCACCGGCGCCACGATGACCTCGGTCGATCGTTACGGCTTCGAGCTCGACGTCATCACGCCGGCGGGGCCGAAGGCGACGCGCCTCCCGTTCGACGCGCAGGTCTCGACGACGGACGAGGTGCGGAAGGCGATGGTGGCGCTGGTGCGCGAGGCGCGCGGCCGCATCGCCTAGCGGCGCGCCGCGCGGGCGCGCCCTGCCGCAGCCGGCGCGGGCGAGGCCGCCGTCCGCCATGGCGGCGCCAGCCCCGGAGCGCGCTCCTCTCTGCCAGGACGACGCTGATTCCGGCGCTCCGGCCCATGGCATGCGATCTGCCGAGATCGCGCCGCATGGGAGACGCCGACATCACGTTACGCCACATCGCCCGACGGTTTCCTGACGACCTGGCGTGCGTTTTTGTCCCCGAGGACAGGTCGGTCGAGGTTCTCGGCTGGATCGACACCCAGGTCACGAAGCTCGAGCGGCGCCTCGACAAGGCGCTGCGCCTGCGTGTCGGCGCCGAGCTGCGCGTGCTGCACGTCGAGTTCTGCTTCGCGTTGCGCGACGACGTGCCCGACCAGATGTTCGAGTACCTCGGCTTCCTCTTCTCCGCGCTCCGGCGCGAGGCTCCCGGAGCGCCGGTACCGCCGATCGAGAGCGTCGCCGTGGTCCTCTCGGGTCGCAGGCGGCGTTTACCGGCGACAGGGAAGCGTCGTACCTCCTGGCGGGGGCGGCCGTTCAGCGGCGCGCACTTTCGTGTCGACGCGGTCTACCAGCGCACGATGGCCGAGCTCCGGGCGCGAGGCAGCGTGTTCTGGCTCGTGTTCGCGCCGCTTACCAGGGACGCCACCGCTGCGGCGATGCGTGAGGTCGTCGCGGAGATCTCCGCGCGGGCGGCGACCGTCGAGGAACGGATCGAGCTATATACAGCGCTCCTGGTCATGGCCGCCATCGACCCCTGGGGGCACAACTTGCGGAAGGAGCTCGTCATGCTGATGGAGGACAGGGAGACGGAGAAGAAGCTGCTCCGGACCATACCGATCATCGAAGAGATGCTCGCCGAGGCCGAACAGGAGGGCGCGAAGGTGGCCGCGCAGGAGGCCGCTCGGGCGGGGGCGCAGAAGGCCATCGCCGAGCTCCTCGGCCGCCTCTTCGCGCGGCGAGTCGGGCGCCAGCCGACCGCCGAGGAGGAGCGCTCGATCGTCGAGCGCGCACAGGCCATCGGGCCGGGCGAGGTCGAGGATGCCCTGCTCGATCTCGACAGTGATGCGCTGGTCCGCTGGCTCGCCGAGCCGATCCGCCGCTGACCCGAGCGCGATCCTGACGGCGACGCCCCGCCGGGCAGGAGCGCCGCAGCCCGTCACCCGTCGCGGCGCCGCGGGCTGCTCGACCTCCTCCCGCCGCGGCGCGAGCGCCCCAGCGCGTGGTGGAGCCCGCTCTGGAGCGAGCTCAGCGTGACGATCTCCCGGAGGTCGATGCCGATACCCACCATCGTCTGCGCCACCTCGGGGCCGACGCCGGTGAGGATGACCTCCGCGCCGAGCAGCTTGACCGCCTGGGCCGCCCTGATCAGCGAGTCCGCGATCTCGGCGTCCACCACGGGCACGCCGGTGACGTCGAGGATGACCGTGGCCGCGCGCTGCGCGACCACCCCCTGGAGCAAGCGCTCCAGCAGCTGCTCGATGCGCACCCGGTCGAGCCGCCCGACGAGGGGCATCACCAGGATCCCCGCGTCGAGCGGGATGAGCGGCGTCGAGAGCTCCCGGATCGTCGCCTCCTGCGCGTCGATCATCTGCGCTTGAAGCGCCGCGCGCTCCGCCTCGGCCCGCCGGAGCTCGGTCACGTCGTAGCCCTCGGCGATCAGGAGGACGCTCTGGCCCAGCGTGTCGAGGATCGGCTTCATCTTGAGGTCGAGCGTCGCCACGCGCCCGCCGGGCCCGTGGATCTGGACCTCGCACGAGGACGGCTCGCCCGAAGCTGCCCGGCGGACGCACTCCCTGATCCGCTCCCCAGCGCTCGCTCCGCCGACCCAGAACGGCGCCTCCCAGAGCGGCCCGCCGCGCGCTTCGCCCGGCCGCGCCCCGGTGAAATCGGCCATCGTCCGGTTGCGCTCGATCAGGTCCCCGTCCGGGGTGAGCAGGCCGATGAACATCGAGGTCTCGTCGAAGATCGCCCGGAACTTCTGCTCGCTCTCGCGCAGCGCCTGCTCGCGCTTCAGCTGCTCCGTGAGGGGGCGCGAGAAGGCCGAGAAGAACTGCTCGTCACCGCTCTGGACGAGGTGAGAGCTCACCTCGACGTCGATCAGGTGGCCGTCCTTGTGGCGGTGCCTCGCGAGGAAGCGGAGCGATCCCCTGGCCTTGATCTCCTCGATGACCATGACGACCTCGTGCGGCGGCCGCGGGTCGATCTGGCCGATGTTCATCGTCAGGAGCTCGCTCCGGTCGTAACCCACGATGCCGGCGAAGGATGGATTGCAGTCGAGGATCTCGCCGTTCATCCCGACGACGTGGAACCCCTCGCCGGCCGCCTGCAGGATCAGCCGCGTCCGCTCCTCCCGGCGCCCCAGCTGCTCACGGAGCCTGTCGATCTCCTTGCGCAAGCCGGCGTTCTCCACCCGGAGCCGCTCGATGCTGTCCTGATCCGTCTCCACGTTCGCTCTTCCTTCCATCCTTCCGGCCGCCCCCCTCCCACCCCGCCGAGGAGCCGCTCGCCCCTCCAGCGCGTCTCCAACGAACCAGGAAGATAGCCGATCGCGACGTCACGCCGCGCGCTCGTCGGTCGGCTGTCCGGGCGCGTCGGGCGCGCTCGACCGGAGCGGACGAGCTCGGCGCACCGCCGCGCGTGTCGTGGCGTGTCGTCGCGGCGTTGCGCCCATGACATCAGCGCGCGACGCGCCTGCGCGATACGAGCGCTCGACCTCAGGCCCTCGGCCGGCGCCGGAGCGCGAACGTGCGATGACTCTCCTTGCCTCTGACGCTGCCCGTGACGCCCACGATGAGCCTCTCCGCGGGGCGCGCTCCCGCCCGGGCACGGGCGCCGTCGCGCTGAGGTGGCTCGGGGTCGCCGTCGCGGCGGCGGCGCTCTGGAGCACGCTGCGCGGCGCGGATCTCCCGAGCGTCGCGGCGCTCATCGCCTCCGTGTCCGCGCCGATGATGGCGCTCGCCCTCGTCCCCAACCTCGTCGCGCGGCTCTTCCAGGCCGAAGCGAGCCGGCGCGTCTTCGACACGCACACGCACACGCACACGCGCACGCGCACGCGCAACCCCGCGTCCGGCCGCCCCGCGCCGTTCTCCCGGTATCTCGCGCTCACGCTGTCGACCGAGGCGCTCAGCATGAGCGTCCCCGCCGGCGCTGCCCTCTCCGAGTCGGTCACGTTCTATCTGCTGCACCGGTGGTGCGGGATCCCGGGGCCGCAGGGCGTCGCCGGCATCGCGGCGCGCAGGGCGCTCATCGTCCTCGCGAACGCGGCGTATGTCGCGATCGCCCTCGCGCTCGGCTTTGGCCACCTGGAGCGCGCCTCGCGCCCCCTGATCGGCGGGCCGGGGCTCCCGTGGCTCGTGGTCCTCTCGGGGCTCGGCCTGCTCGTCGTGGCGCTCGCGCTCGGGGGCGCGCTCTTCTCGGGCACGGTCGCGTCGCGGGTCTTCGCGTGGCTCAAGCGCCTGCCCGGCCAGCGCGTGAAGGCCTATGTCGACGCGAGGGCCGCGGCCTTCTCCGCGACCGATCGGCACGCGGCCGCGCTCGGGGAGCGTCGCGCTGCGCTCGCCGCGGCGGCGCTGCTGCTGCTCGGGATGTGGCTCGCCGAGGGGGCGGAGACGTACCTTTTCCTCCGGCTCCTCGGGGTCGACGTCTCGCTCTCCGAGGTCCTCTCGTTCGAGGTCGTCCTCGCGCTGCTCCGCGCCGCCGCCTTCATGGTGCCAGCCGGGCTCGGCGTGCAGGACGCCGGCTATGTCGCCTTCCTGACCGCGCTCGGCGTGCCCGCCGCCGCCACGGTGGGCGCCGCCTTCGTCCTCATCAAGCGCGCCAAGGAGCTCGTGTGGATAGCGCTCGGCCTGCTCGTGTTCTTCGGCGGCCGGGCGGCCTTCCGCCCGGCGCCCGCCCCCATGGCGGGGAGCGAGGCGACGAGAGGACGAGACGGCGTGGTGACGAGATGACGAGGCCGTCGCGACGCCGCAAGACCACCACATGTGGCGCGCAGCGAGGCAATTTGTCACACGTCCGACGTCCGCCCTCCGCCGAAATTCCGGGGATTTTGGCCCAGGTGAAGGCGCTCGCCAGCGGCCCCAGCCTGGGCACGCTTGCTGCCGTCGAGGTCGGTCATGTCGACCGAGCGCGAGGTGCGCGACGCCACAAAGACAAGAACCCGCACAGCCCGGCCAGAGGTGGCGCCCTACGTCGTAGGAATCGGCGCTTCGGCGGGGGGGCTCGAGGCGCTCGAGCACTTCTTCGCGAACATCCCGAAGGAGAGCGGGATGGCCTTCGTCGTTGTCCAGCACCTGTCGCCGGACTTCAAGAGCCTGATGGACGAGATCCTCGGGCGCCGCACCGAGCTGCCCATTCACCTCGTCGAGAACGGCATGCAGGTCGAGCCCGACCACGTCTACCTGATCCCGCCGAAGAAGGAGATGATCATCTCCGGAGACCGCCTCCTCCTCAGCGAGAGGGATCGCGACCAGGAGCTCGCGCTGCCCATCGACGTGTTCTTTCGATCCCTCGCGCAGGACTGCGGCCCGCGGGCGATCGCCGTGGTCCTCTCCGGGGGCGGCAGCGATGGCTCGCGGGGGATCCGCGCGGTCCACGAGGCGGGCGGGCTGGTCGTCGTGCAGGACGTCGACAGCGCGCAGTTCGATGGCATGCCGAAGACCGCGCGAGACGCCGGTGTGGCCGACTGCGTCCTGCCTCCCCAGGACATGCCGCGCGTCCTCCTCGAGCACGTGAGGTCCAAGGGGCGCCGGCCGGAGCGGGACGCGGCCAGTGTCGATCAGGGGATGAGCGCGGTCTACAGGATGCTCGAGGAGCAGTTCGGCATCGACTTCACGCACTACAAGCCGAGCACCGTCACACGGCGCATCGAGCGGCGGATCCAGCTCGCGCATACGGACGATATCGAGCAGTACGTCAAGCGCCTGAAGAGCAAGTCGAGCGAGCTCGACGTGCTCTACCGTGATCTCCTCATCGGCGTGACGCGCTTCTTCCGGAACGAGGAGGCGTTCGGCATCCTCGAGCGCTCGGTGCTCCCCGATCTGCTGCGCTCGGGGCCGCGGGACGCCCCGTTCCGCGTGTGGGTCGCCGGCTGCGCGACGGGCGAAGAGGTCTATTCGCTCGCCATCCTCCTCCACGAGCTCACGTCCGGGGGCGGCCACCGCCCGTTCAAGGTCTTCGCGACCGACGTGCACCATGGATCGCTCGAGATCGCGACGCGCGGGCTCTACGAGGAAGAGGCGGTGGTGAACGTCTCGCCCGAGCGGCTCGAGCGGCATTTCATCCGGCGCGGACGCAGCTACCAGGTTGTCCCGGATCTCCGCCAGTCGGTGGTCTTCGCGCACCACAACGTGATCAAGGACGCGCCGTTCACGCGCGTCGACTTCATCAGCTGCCGCAACGTGCTCATCTACCTTCAGCCGGCGGTGCAGCAGAAGGTCCTGAGCCTCTTTCACTTCGCGCTCAACCGCGGGGGCGTGGTCCTCCTCGGGCCCAGCGAGACGCCGGGGCACCTCGCGCACGACTTCGAGATCGTCGACAAGCAATGGCGGATCTACCGGAAGTACAGCGACCGGCGGATGCAGGTCGAGCCCCGCTTCCAGCCGGTATCACCGAAGGCCCGGAGCGCCCCGCGCTCGGGGATCACCGCGCCCGTCGCGCGCCACCCGGCGTCGTACCTGCTCGGGACCTACGACGCGCTGCTCGACGAGTTCATGCCGCCGAGCCTCCTCGTCAATGACACAGGGGAGCTCGTCCACGCGTTCGGCGGCGCGAGCCGGTTCCTCAAGGTCAAGGACGGCAGACAGGGGCTCGACGCCTTCGAGATGCTGGACTGCGACCTCAAGATGGTGCTGACGGGGGGCCTCCGGCGCGTCATCCAGGAGCGCACGGCGATCGTGTTCAAGGGGGTGCAAGCGGAGGGCGGCACCTACAAGATCACGATGCGCCGGGTCGAGAGCCGGCGAGGCACCTTGCCCCACGTCCTCATCACCTTCGACGCGATCGACGGTGCGCCGCGGCGGGCGGCGATGCCGGAGATGGAGATCGACCTCGACGACGTGTCGCGCGAGCAGCTCGGCGCGCTCGAGGCGGAGCTCGGGCACACGAAGCAGACCTTGCAGGCGATGACCGAGCAGCTCGAGGCCAGCAACGAGGAGCTGCAGGCGGCGAACGAGGAGCTCCTCGCCTCCAACGAGGAGCTGCAGAGCACGAACGAGGAGCTCCAGAGCGTCAACGAGGAGCTCTACTCGGTGAACGCGGAGTACCAGCGGAAGATCGCCGATCTCACCGAGCTCGGAAACGACATGGAGAACCTCCTGTCGAGCACGGACATCGGCACCATCTTCCTCGACAGGGAGCTCAAGATCAGGAAATTCACGCCGCAGATCGCGGAGAGCTTCAACCTGCTCTTGCAGGACGTCGGCAGGCCGATCGAGACGTTCACGTATGCGGTCGACCACCCGGAGCTCACCGCGGATCTCAAGCGCGTGCTCGCGACGGGGGAGCGCGTGGAGCGCGAGCTGCGCGACCGGCATGGTCGCTCGTTCTTTCTTCGCATCCTCCCCTACCGTGCCAAGGGCACCATCGCGGGGGTCGTGCTCACGCTCATCGACGTGAGCGGCCTGAAGGCGGCGGAGGACGCGCTCTTCCACGAGCGCTATCTCCTGAATAGCCTGCTCCGCAGCGTGCCCGACGCGATCTACTTCAAGGACGCGCGCGGCCGGTTCATTCGCACGAACAACGCCATGGCGGAGCGCCTCGGCCTCTCCGATCCAGGCGAAGCGGCGGGCAAGACCGGCTTCGAGCTGCCCGGGTACGAGGCGGCGCTCGCCGTTCACCAGGAGGACGAGGTGGTGCTGCGGACCGGCGAGGCGCAGCATTACAAGCTGGAGCGGCGCGTGCGGCACGATGGCGTCGTGGAGTGGGACCTGGTCACGCGGCTCCCGCTCATCGATGCGGCGCGCCACATCGTCGGTATCATCGGCATCTTCCGGAGCGTCACCGCGCAAAAGCGATCGGAGGAGCAGATCAAGGACGCCGTGCGCAGGCGCGACGAGTTCCTCGCGATGCTGTCGCACGAGCTCCGCAACCCCCTCGGCGCGATCGTCCACGCCACGGCGCTGCTCAAGGAAGACTGCTCCGCGTCGGACGGCGCGTCCGGGATCGACGAGAAGGTCGTCCAGATCCTCGAGCGTCAGTCCGCGCAGATGGCGCGCCTTCTCGACGATCTGCTGGAGGCGAGCCGCGTCACGCAGAACAAGATCGAGCTTCGAAAGCGCGTGCTCGACCTCGGCTCGGTGGTGAAGGACGCCGCCGACGCGGTCAAGAACCTCATGGACACGCGCGGCGTCGATTTCTCGGTCGTCGTCGATCCAGAGCCGATCTGGGTCGAGGGCGACCCTGCGCGGCTCCAGCAGGTTCACGTGAACCTGCTCAACAACGCCGCGAAGTACACCTCGCGAGGGGGGCATGTCACCCTGGAGGCCAAGCGCCTGGACGGACACGCGGTGGTCCGCGTGAAGGACGACGGCGTGGGGATCCCGAAGGAGATGCTCGACACGGTGTTCGAGCTCTTCGTGCAATCGAGCCGCACCCTGGACCGATCGGCGGGAGGGCTCGGCGTGGGGCTCACCCTCGTCCGGGGCCTCGTCGAAAAGCACGGCGGCACCGTGAGCGCGCGGAGCGAGGGAGAGGGCAAGGGGTGCGAGTTCGAGGTGCGGCTGCCGATCTCCGAGCCGTCATCCGAGCAGGAGGCGGCGCGCGGCTCGCTCCTCGCGAACATCCCCAGGAGATCGCGGGTCGTCGTCGTGGAGGACAACGACGACGGCCGCCAGGCGCTCTGCGCGCTCCTCTTGCGCGCCGGGTTCGAGTGTCACTCGGCGTCTCACGGGATCTCGGGGATCGAGCTCATGGACGAGGTGCTCCCGCACGTGGCCATCGTGGACATCGGGCTGCCGGGGATCGACGGCCTCGAGTTCGCGCGCCGCGTCCGGGAGAAACCCCAGCACAAGAACGTCTATCTGATCGCGCTCACCGGCTACGGGCAGCAGGGCGACCGCGAGAGGGCGCGTGAAGCCGGGTTCGACGAGCACCTCGTGAAGCCCGTCGATCTCGCCACGCTCAAGCGGCTGCTCGCCGAAGGCGAGCCGGTGACGGGCGAGGGCGGCGCCGAAAGCGCTCGCCCGGCGGGCCCTTCCTGAGCGCCGCGCCTCCTCGCCCGGCGAACCAGCGCGTTTCCCCCGTGCTTCGGCCTGCGCCGGGGATCAGGCGGCGCCAGCGCGGCTCGACGACCGAGCTGGCCGGCGCCGGCGGGCGGTCAGAGGCATTCGACGAGGCCGTCGTAGAGCGATCGGTCCGTTCCGGGGAGCTCCGCGTCGATCGCCCGACCTGCCGCCGCCGAGAGCGCCTCGACGAGGTCGGTCACGGCCGTGTCCGGGGCGATGGGCAGCTCGCAGAGGAAGATCCTCGCGTCGACCTCGACATGGCCCGTCGGGGCCACGATCTCCTCGTTGCTCGCGGCGAGGATCCACACACAGCGGCCTATCGTCCCGGCGTGCTCCTCGACGGAGCAACGGAATCGAAGCGGCTCGTAGTTGCTGAAGTCGCCTTCGCAGAACGTGTCGCCGCACACGACGTCGAAGTCGTCGTTCAGCTCGCGAAGCAGCTCGTACCAGGCGTCGATCTCCTCCGCGCTCGTGAGGTACGACGCGGCGTCGACGAAGCTCCTCGCGCTCGTCGATCCGGCCGGCGCCGCTGCGTCGTCGTGCTGCGGTGGGGTGCTCTCCGGTGGCTCCGGGGCGGCGCCTTGCGCGGTGGAGCAGGCGAGCGCGAGGACAGGGAGACTCATGGACATGGCATGACGAACCGACATGGGTGCCTCCATCCGAGCGCGGCGCCTGGCGCCGGCTCGGGCCAGCACGCCGCTTCCGGGCTCCGCGCTGCCCCGCAACGGCGGGGACCAGCGCGAGGTCGGACCTCGCGGCGTTTCGGTGGGCACGTAGTGCGAGCGGTATGCCGGGGCCTTTTTGCGGGACTTTTGGGCCCTCTCCGCGCTCCGGGACCTGGCGGCCGCCACCCGCGCCGCCAGTTTCGCCAGCTCGGGGCCGTCGCGCGCGGCGCTCGGATCAGGGGAAGGTCAGGATCTCCACCCAATGAGGGCCGCGGCCCACCGGGTACGACGTCGAGGAGGTGAGCCCGCTCCGGGCGGTGCGCCTGCCCACGTCGCAGCAACGCGCGCCATCAGGCAAGCCGAGCCGCAAGGGCGTGAGGCGCGGAGGCGCGAGGGGTGACGGCAGAGGTGAAACCCCATGGACGAATCGCCCGAGGACCGGCACGATACCTCGCCATGGGACGAAAGAAGGCGCATGCTGCGGCGATGAGCCGCTCCCCGCGGGCGTGATGGTCTGTCTCGGCGCACGGGCGCGGAGGTGCAAGGTCCGATGCTGAAATGGCTGCTCGTCGGGCTCGTGGTGTTCCTGGTCTACCGGTTCGCGATGAAGCGGCCGCGTTACGATCGGCTGTTCTCGCCGGACCACCTGATCGAGCTCTCGCGCGGGCTCGGCCGCGCCAAGGACACCGCGCTCAAGCGCCCCGGGGGGGGGCCGCCCGCGGACCCGTTCGCCGAGGGCAATGCCTTCATCACGTCCGCCGAAATCGCCGTGGTGTATACCGTCGCCGAGGCCGGCGAGGCCGGACGAGAGCACCACGTCTCGCTCTCGTTCCGCGGCGGCGCTCTCGCTCGCGCCGCCGCGGGATTCCTCGCCGCGGCGATCCGTCGATTGCTCGGACTGGGGGAGATGCCGTGCGTGCTCGCGGCCTCGAAGAGCGGCGTCTATCATCTGATCTTCCAGGTCCCCGCCGCGGAAGAGGCGCGATTCGCGGCGCGATCCGTCCCGAAGCTCGACGACGCGTCGGCGCAAAGGCTCGTCGGCGTGGCGATGGAGGATCGGGGCCCGCTGCTAGCGCGCCTCGGCAAGCTCGACGTCAAGCTCCCGAAATGATGTTGTTGCTTCCCGACCTCCCCGCCGCGCGCTGACCGGCCGCGCCGTCACGACCGCAGGGGCCGCGGTGGCGTCATTTCTCGCAACCTGGGCCGGGGAGCCGCGCCCGAGCGCTCGCGATCCAGCGCTGAAGGGGAGCGAGATCCTCTATTCGCAGTCGACGAACACGACGTCGTAGGCGATGGTCGCCGAGATGCCGGAGACGCTCACGGAGTAGGTGTTGCCGGCTTCAGGGTCCCAACCGTTCGGCACGATGCGGATGGCGTTCGTGGAGCCGTAGCGCCCCTGGAGCGGCTCCACGTCGACGGCCAGAGGGGCTCCGCCGCTCGTGATCGTGACCTCGGCGTCCTCGAGCTCGATGTCCTCGCTCTGGATCGACCAGCCGGTGTCGCTGAGTGAGCTCCAGCGGTCGCCGTACGCCTGGATCGGGAACACGCCGGGCGGAGGCCAGGCCGTCCACTCCTTGCCGGCGCGCCCCGTCCCTCCGATGTTCTGCATGCAGGAGGCGCCGTTCTTGCCGGTCGAGCCGAGGCCGATCGGGCCGAGATCGTTCGCGAGGATGATGCGCCGGTGGCCGAAGGTCGTCTCGTTCCCGGGGTCGATCAGATAGCCCAGAACGCTCGCGACGCCGGGGCCACTCGAGATGTTGCTCGTCCTCGCGCCGTCCGCGCCTGCCTTCGAGTAGCACTTCCAGCTCTCCGGCGGCTCGTGCGAGAGGTCATTGTTCGCGTCCATCATGAGCGCGCAGGCCTGGGCCTGCACGTCGCGGGTGGGCTCGGTCACGACCGGGGGCAGGTCCGCCAGCCAGCGGTACAGATTGAAGAGCCGGAGCGCGTTCGCTCGACCGTCGGCAGAGATGTCTCCCGGGTCGCACTCGGGATCCAGCGAGCCGCTCCACGTGCCCTCGCTCATGTCGGCGGTGTCGGCGTTGAAGCGCGCGCAGGTGCCCTCCGGCGAGCGATCGCCCGTCTCGGGTGTCGACCCTCCCGAACCGCCGGACGCCGTGCCTGCCGATCCGCCGCCCCCTGCGCCCGTGCCGACCGCGGACGAACCTCCCGTGGAGCTGCCGCCAGCTCCTCCGGCGCTCGAGGCGTCCGAGCCCGAACCCCCGCCGCCGCTGCTCGCGGCCGCTCCACCCGTCCCGCCCGACCCGCCGGCCGGCGGCGAGCCACCCGACGAACCTGACGCGCCAGGATGGGCATCTTCGCTGCTGCAGGACGCGGCGGCCGCGACGAGGAGCGCCGTCGATGCGGCGAGTCGAAGGCGAGGGAAAGCCGTCTTCATGGTGAGAGAAGGAAATCCAAACGTCTCGGAGACGTCAAGCCCCATCGCGGGACCGGCCCCGGGTTGACTGAACATTTTTACTCGATCCGACTTCCTCCTGAAACGTGATGCTGGATCGACGACTCGTTCATGCATCGAAGGGGTTGCGTCGACTCCAGCGCCTGCGGGGCGGCGGTCCTCTTCACTGCTGCTCCCGCCGACCGCGGGGGAGCCCGGCAAGAGATGTGAGGTGAGGGCGTGACATGTCACGGAGCGAGCGTGACATGTCACGGAGCGAGCGCGACATGTCACGCCCGGCGGCGAGCCCCTCGACCGGCGCCGTCGCGTGAACGGGCCTGAATGCGCTCTTGCGTGTCCTGGCCCGAGGGTTGCCTTTTCGAACGCCCGGAACGCCCGGAACGCCCGGGTGCCTCGCCGCCACCGGCGAGGCATCGCGGAGAGCCCTGGCGGGAAGCGCCGGAGCGCTCAGCAGAACGCCGCAGCGCGGAAATGCAGTCTCGATCGGTGTGCGGAGCCTGCTCTTGAAGCGCTTGCTTTCTTGAAACTCGAACCAAGAGCCATCGAGGACCTATGTCGACCTATGTGCCTGGAAGACGCCTGACTTCGCGATCGCGCGAGCGGGGCGGCCAGCGGCGTGGAGCCCTGGTCGCGCTGAAGGTCATCCCATTATCTCTCCTCGGGTGCCTCGGCGAATCGCCGCGAGAGCCCGACGCGGACGGCAGCGAGCCACTCCAAGCAAACCCGGTCGAGGATCTATGTTGATGCATGTGCCCACAGGGCTGATTCTTCCGAACTTGCGCGAGGGCGGCGGCCGGATCCTCGGCCCCTGGCTCGCGCTGACGATGGTGGCGATGCCCTTGCTCGGGTGTCTCGGCGAGGCGCCGAGGGCTCCGGGCGCGGAGGGGAGCGAGCTCGCCACCGTCTCGCAAGGGGTCCGCGACGACGACGCGCCGACGAACTCCCTCTCCGACGACCCCATCGTGAGCGCGGGCGGCGGGCACGCCTGCGCGCTGAGGCCGGATGGCACGGTGGATTGCTGGGGGAGCAACGGTAACGGCCAGTCGGCGGATCCCGAGGGCACGTTCCTCCAGATCAGCGCAGGCACGGATCACACCTGCGGACTGAGGACGGATGGCACGGTGGATTGCTGGGGGAAGCTCGAATACGGAAAATCCACGGATCCCGCAGGCACGTTCCTCCAGATCAGCGCAGGTGACTATCACAATTGCGGGGTGAGGACGGGCGGTACGGTCCACTGCTGGGGGTGGAACGGCGAGGGCGGGATCGACGCGCCCGGCGGCACCTTCACCCAGGTCAGCGCGGGCTTCGCGTTCACCTGCGGGGTGATGTCGCATGGCGCGATCAGGTGCTGGGGGTCCAACAGCCACGGACAGACCGATGAGCCGCTGGGCACCTTCGTCCAGGTCAGCGCCGGCACATTTCACGCATGTGGGCTGAAGCCGGACGGCACGGTGGACTGCTGGGGGAAGAACTCGCACGGCGAGGCCGCGGATCCTTCAGGTACCTTCATCCAGATCAACGCGGGCTCCGGGCACACCTGCGGGGTGAGGACGAACGGCGCGGTCGACTGCTGGGGGGCGAACGAAACCGGCGAGGCCGCGGATCCCTCGGGCACGTTCACCCAGATCAGCACGAACTGGTTGAACACGTGCGGGCTGAAGTTGGACGGCTCCGTGGACTGCTGGGGCAGCGGGTCCCAGGACCCGACCCCTGGGATCTTCGGGCGCGTCGCGGTCTCTGCGGGGGGCGAGCACACCTGCGGGCTGCGGGCGAACGGCACGGTGATCTGCTGGGGGAGCAACGTCCATGGCCAGTCCGCGGAGCCGATCGGCGCCTACCGGCAGATCAGCGCCGGCAGGAATCACACCTGTGGCGTGCTTCATTACGGCCCGGTCAGGTGCTGGGGCTTCAACAGCGATGGCCAGGCCGCGGATCCCTCGGGCGGCTTCACCCAGGTCAGCGCGGGCGGGCTGCACACCTGCGGCGTCAGGACGAACGGCTCCGTGGACTGCTGGGGGCGCAACCTCGAAGGGCAGGCCGAGGACCAGAGCGGCAGCTATACCCAGGTCAGCGCGGGCTACTATCACTCCTGCGCGCTGAGGGCCGATGGTTACGTGAATTGCTGGGGGCACAACGTCGAAGGGCAGGCCGCGGACCAGGGGGGCAACTTCACCCAGATAGGCGTGGGCATGTACCACAGCTGCGGGCTGAAGACCGACGGCACGGTGCGGTGCTGGGGGCGCGACGCGGACAACCAGTCCTCGCCGCCGTCCGGCACCTTCACGCAGATCGCGGTTGGTGAGTACTACGGCTGCGCGCTCAGGGTGGACGGCACCGTGGCGTGCTGGGGGCGCGGCGATCTCGGCGAGACGTCGCCGCCCGACGCCACCTTCCTCCAGATCAACGCGGGCGCCACGCACGCCTGCGGCCTGACGACGGAGGGCCTCATGGCCTGCTGGGGAGCCAACCATTCGGAGAAGGCCGCGCCGCAGACGGACACGTTCACGCACATCAGCGTGGGCCTCGACCACGGCTGCGGGAAGAAGACGGACGGCAAGAGTACCTGCTGGGGCCGCAACGATCACGGGCAGGCCGCGCCGACCCTCGGCTACCCCAGCTTCAGCGCGGGCAACCTCCACACCTGCGGGCTGACCTGGGACAACCTCGTGTACTGCTGGGGCGACAACAGCGAGAACCAGGCGACGGATCCGCCCGGGGCCTATTCACAGGTGGACGCGGGCTCGTTTCACAACTGCGGCGTGAGGACGGACGGTAGCGTGCACTGCTGGGGCAGCAACACCAGCGGCAAGGCCACGGACCCGTCGGGGACCTTCACCCAGGTCAGCGCGGGCGGCTCCCATACGTGCGGGGTGAGGACGGGCGGGGCGGTGGACTGCTGGGGATACAACGCCTTCGGACAGGCCACGGACCCGTCGGGCACCTTCACGCAGGTCAGCGCGGGCTGGAACCACTCGTGCGGGCTGAGGGTCGACGGCACGGTCGACTGCTGGGGAAACAACGGCTCTGGCCAGGCCGCGGACCCGTCGGGGACCTTCACGCAGATCGGCGCGGGCAGGGATCACACCTGCGGATTGAAGACGGACGGCACGGTCGACTGCTGGGGGAACAACTCGTACGGCCAGTCCGCGGATCCCGTCGGCACCTTCACCGCGATCAGCGTGGGCGCCGGCTTCAGCTGCGGGCTGAAGACGGATGGAACGGTGTACTGCTGGGGGGAGGACGACTACCACCAGATCTGGCTGCCGCTGGCGCCTTAAAAGCGGGGTGCACCTTCGTGCGCTACGGGCCCGGCCGCGTCGTTCGGCTCGCTGCGCCGTACTTTCGTACATCTCGCTCGCCTGCCTGGCGGCTGAGCCCGTATCCCACGAACCTGCCCACCGCTGTAGACCGAGCTCCTCGCCGGCGCTGCACGCTCACGCAGCAGAGCGACGGCGGCGGACCACCGCGCCAAGCCCTGCCACGAGCAATCCGACGAGCGCGCCGCCGGGCAGCTGACCCCTGGAGGCCGCGCTGAAGCTGCACCCACCGTCTTCCGACGCGCTGTCGCCGCCTGTCGTGGTCGGATCGCTCTCTCCGGAAGCGGTGCTTCCGCTCGCGTTGCTCGTCGAGCCGCCCGTGGTGGCTCCGCCGGTGCCTTGCGCCGCGCCTCCGGTGGTCGCTCCGCTGCTGCCCGTGCTGCCGTTGGCGTCGCCACCCGTGCCTGAAGTGGCGCCGCTTGCGCTGCCACCTTCGCCGCCTGCGCCTGAAGCGCTGCCACCTCCGGTCGATGTGTCGCTGCCGCCGGTGCCATCACCTCCGCCCGCGCCGTCCCCGGGGGGCGGAGGATCCATATCGAGCCCGAAGAAGCGCACGACGTCCTTCCACAAGCCGCGCCCCGAGAGATCGTGCGGGGCACCTTCCGCGTAGTTCGCCTCCAGGAGGAGCGTGCCCGCGGCGTTCGTGTAAGAGTACCGATGCCATGTATCTTGGGAGCCCATGAAGATGCTCGTCTTGCTGTCGGAATGACCGAAACCAAAGACGTCCATCCACTGCGCGATCTCGGCTTTATAGTTCGGCTCGTAGTTGAGGGTGGTGTCAGCCGTTCCGTGCCAGAGCTGAACGCGAGGCCGTGCGCCGGTGAAGCCCGGATTCGCCTTGCGCACGATGTCACCCCACTCGGTGGCGGTCCTGGCGGGAGGGGTCATCCAGCCGTAGGCGTTGCCTCCCGTCCAAGCGCCAGCGGGGACACCGGCCAGCACCGAACCCCCAGCAAACACGTCCGGGTAGGCAGCGAGGAGCGCGTTCGTCATGCAAGCGCCGGAAGACGCCCCCGCAGCGAAGACTCGGGTCGGATCGGCGTGGTGCTGTGTGATGGCGTACTGGACCATCTTGGTGATGGCCTCTCGCTCACCGCTGCGCGCGGGCGTCGCGTCAAAGCAGTTGCCGCCTGCTTGCGGCGTGATGATGAGGAAGCCGTGCTGATCGGCCAGACCCTGGAACCAGCCATGAGCGTTTCCTGCGTTCCCGCTGCAGTAGTGCAGTGAGACCACAACCCCCGGCGAAGCGTCGACCTTGTCCGGGACGTAGAGGTCCATGGGCGTGTTCCCGCCGTAGTTGACCCGGGTCTGCCACGAAGCCGCCAATGACGGCGAAATCGCGAGCAACACGGTTGCGAGGGAAGCGGCGGCGGGCGCGACGAATCGAAGGGTGGTGGTCATTGGCTATCTCGCTATCGCTATATCAATAGCATTTGACGAGTAGAACGGAAATTGCGACTCGACGACGTTTCGTCGGTCGCTCCTGATCCTGATGTGAATTGCCGCGATGCGGCTTCCATGTGTGAGAGCATTCGTATCATATTCGCAGGCGAGCCGAGGCGCGTAGTCGAGGCGATTCTCGATTTCTGGGCGAGGTGGTGTGTCGTTTCGTAACAATCCGTGAGGGCGTGTCGTTTCGTAACAATCGGTGGAAGGAATGGAAGGGCCCGTCAGCGCCGCGGCCATCGCTGAAGATCAGGTCGTCGTCGCGCTGCTCCCGGCGCGTCGCGACGAGTCAGGCAGGAGCGGTCGCGACAGGACGGGATAGGCCAATCCATGGCAGCGCTGCCCGGCTGAGGCCGGCGCGGTGGAAAATTGCATGAGCCTCTGACCGTGACGTGGCATAGTGGATGCCCTTCTTCCGCGCTGGCGTGCCATGTCGAGCCCTGACGAGACCACGATTGCCCCCGGGGATGTCCTCCTCGGGAAGTATCGCGTGGAGAGCGTCCTCGGACGGGGCGCCATGGGGCTCGTCGTCGCCGCGCGCCACCTCGCCCTCGACGAGCGCGTCGCGATCAAGGTGCTGTTGCCGAAGTACGTGCGGGATCCGGAGATCCTCCAGCGCTTTTTGAGGGAGGGGCGCGCCGCCGTGCGCGTCCGCAGCCAGCACGTCGTGCGGGTCGCCGACGTCGGCACGCTCGAGAGCGGCGCGCCGTACATGGTGATGGATCACCTCGAGGGGAGGGACCTCGCCGCCGTGCTCGCGGAGAGCGGGCGCCTCGCGGTGCCCGTGGCCGTCGAGCTGGTGCTCCAGGTCTGCGAGGCGCTCGCGGAGGCGCACGCGCAAGGCATCGTCCACCGGGACGTGAAGCCGAGCAACCTGTTCGTCACGCGGAACGCGGACGGCTCGCCGTGCGTCAAGGTGCTCGACTTCGGGATCTCCAAGATGACGCACGCGGAGGACCACGCGTTGACGCGGGTGGGGGGAGTGCTCGGCTCGCCCCTCTACATGTCCCCCGAGCAGCTCCGCTCCTCGAGCGACGTCGACGGCCGCGCGGACATCTATTCGCTGGGCGTCGTCCTCTTCGAACTGCTCACGGGGCGAACGCCGTTCTTCGCGCACGAGCTCGCGCAGCTGGTCTACCTGGTCACGCAGGGCGAGCCGCAGCGGCCGCGGGCCCTCCGCCCGGACCTCCCGGAGCCGCTGGAGCACGTGATCCTCGCGGCGATCGCGCGCGACCGCGATCGCCGGTTCCCGACCGTCGCGGATCTCGCGCTCGCGCTGGTGCCGTTCGCGCCGCCGCACGCGCGCGCGGCGGCCGAGCGCCTCTTCGGGGCGCTGCGCGGCGCGCTCCCGGCCGTGGCGCTGCCGCCCGGCGCTGCTCGCGCCGCCACGGCGGTCACTGCGGCCGGGGCGATCCTCCCCGCGTCGACCGTGCCCCTCGGCGGGGGAGCGCTCACCATCGCGCCGCTCGGTACGACGAACCGCAAGCCAGCGTCGCGCGAGAAGCGCGCCGCCGCGATCGGGCTCGGCCTTGCGCTCGCGAGCGGCGGCCTGCTCCTCTGGCGCCTGTCGGACCGAGCCCCGAGCGACATCGAGCGCGAGACGGCGGCGTCGGCGGGCCCTCAGGGCGCGTTCCCGGAGCCGCGCCCCGCGCAGCCGAGCGCCGGGCCGGAGCCGCGCCCCGCGCAGCCGAGCGCCGGGCCGGAGCCGCGCCCCGCGCAGCCGAGCGCCGCGCCGGAGCCGCGCCCCGTGGAGCCGAGCGCCGGGCCGGAGCCGCGCCCCGCGCAGCCGAGCGCCGCGCCGGACGCGGCCGTCGAGCCTGCCGCCAGCGCCGCGCCGCCGTCCAGCGCCGCTCCCGGCGCGTCAGCCGAGGGGCCGCCGCCCGCGGCGCGCTCCGCGGCCCCAGCCGCGCAGAAGCCCGCGAGGCCGGGAGGCTCGGCGCAGCCGGCGAAGCGCGTCGCGCCGCAGGGAAAGCGCCCCGCCAACGCCGACCCGTTCTCGCGCGATGTCTTCTGATACCTTCGCCGGCACGATGACGCCGCCGCAGACGAGCAGCCGACCGAAGCGCGGGCGCGCCGCGCGCCTCTGCGCGATCGGCGCCGGCCTGGCGGCGGCGATCGCGGCAGGGCGCGCGGCGAGGGCCGAGGACAAGGCGGGCGCCGTGGCGCTGTTCCGGGAGGCGGGCGCGCTCGTCGACGCTGGCCAGGCGTCGCGCGCCTGCCCCAAGTACGAGGAGAGCCTGCGCCTCTACGACAGCGTCAACACCCGCTATTTCCTCGCCGATTGCTACGAGCGCATCGGCAAGATGGCCTCCGCGTGGGCGCACTTCCTCGAGGTCGCCGCGCGGGTGCACGCGAGCGGCGACCGGGAGAAGGAGGCGAAGGCGCGCGAGCGCGCGGCGGCTGTCCAGCCGAAGGTCTCGCGCCTCTCGGTGGTCGTCGAGGCAGCGAGCACGCCGGGCCTCGAGGTGAAGCGCGACGGCGCGCCGGTCGGCCCCGGCCAGTGGGGCGTGCCCATGCCGGTCGACGCGGGGACCCACGTGATCCAGGCGAGCGCGCCGGGCAAGCGGGCGTGGACGGCGCAGGTCGACGTGAAGCCGGGCGGCGTGACCTCGACCGTCGTCGTGCGCGCGCTGGAGGACGACCCCGCGTGGAGGGACGCGGGCGGCGCGGGGGATGGCCGCCGCACGATCGCGCTCGTCACGGCAGGCGCGGGGGGCGTGGCCGTGGGCGTCGGGGCGGCGCTCGGCTTCGCGGCGAAGTCGAGGTTCGACGAGTCGCGCCCGTTCTGCAACGGCGACCGCTGCGATCGGCGCGGCATGGACATCCGCGGCGGCGCCGTGGCGCGCGCGAACGTCGCGACCGTGGTCTCCGGCCTCGGCCTCGCGGCCATCGCCGGCGGCGGCGTGCTGTGGCTCACCGCGAAGAGCTCGACCCAGGGCGCGTCGCTGGCGATTTCGCCCGCGGCGGGCGGCGCGCTCGTGCAAGGCCGCTTCTGATGCGCTTCCAGGTGCTCACGGTCGCCCTCTGCGCGCCGGTGTCGCTGAGCGGATGCGGCCTGGTCCTTGGCATCTCGCCCGGCGAATACGACCCGGATCCGTTTGGCCTCGCTGACGGGGCCGGGGGAGCCGGCGGCTCGGACGGAGGCGCGGGCGGCGCCGGCAGCTCGGGTGGCGCTGGCGGCTCGGGCGGCTCGGACGCGGAGCCCGAACTCCCTACCTGCACCGCGCTCCTCGACGACCTGGAGGACGGCGACGGCGCGATCCTCCGGTGCAAGGACCGCATCGGCAGCTGGTACACGTACAACGACGGCACCCGGGCCGGCGCGCAGACCCCTCTGCCCGGCCGCCCGTTCCTGCCGGTCTCGCCCGGGCACGGCCCGAGCGAGTATGCCGCTCACGTCGCGGGGAGCGGCTTCGTCTCGAGGGGGGCCGGAATGGGGTTCGACCTGAACTTCGCCCCGGGGGGCGCGAAGCTCACCTACGACGCTTCTGCCTATTCGGGCCTGACCTTCTGGGCCAAGGCGGCGGCGCCGACGCACATCTACGTGAACTTCCCTGACCGCAACACCGATCGCGAGGGCGGAGTGTGTGAAGGCTCCGGCTGCGGCGACCACTTCGGCGAGGGGATCGACATCACGACCGAGTGGGCGCAGTACACGGTCATGTTCGATATCCTCAGCACGGACGGCTGGGGCGTTCCTGCGCCCGCGGCGTTCGACCCGGCGCACGCTTATTCGATCGAGTTCCACACGGCGAAGTCGACCGTGTTCGATATGCTCGTGGACGACATCGCGTTCGTCCCGTGACGAAGGCCGCCCCCCACCATCGTTCACGACCGCGTTCGTGAGCCATGGCGGGGGCGTGGCCATAGCGGTAACCAAGCCTCGCGCCGCGTTCTCCTACCTCCGAACGTTCACGTTCACATTCACGTTGCTGACGATGGTGGGGGGGCGGGCTTCGTGCCCTGAGCGCGACCGAACGAACTTGGTGAACGCCGATGCCCTCGAGCTATTCGTAGGTGGCGTGCACGACGTGGTAGCTGTTGCAGTGGACGAGGATGGCCTTGTCCGTCGCGGCATGGGTGTCCAGTTGAAGGGACGGGTTGAAGCCAGCCGCGTGGGGCGTCACCGTGCCCATGGTGCTCCACCCGCTCGTCCCCAGCCTGGCCAGCCAGGGCGCGCTGCCCTTTCTGTAGGCGATCTGCGGGTTCAAGGCGTCGTCGATCACCAGGGATACATAGGAACCCTCAACCGCCGTGTCGACGGTGCTCACCGTCCAGGTCGCGGTCGAGGAGCTCCACGAGGCGGACTTCAAATCGTTGTTGCTCGTGTACGCGATCTCGCGACGGCCCGACCTGGCGTCCATCGACGCGTAGCCCCCGCCGTTCGCGTCGATGAGGGTGGTCGTCCAGATGGCGAAGGGCAGGGCGTTCTGGCTCACCTGCACCCCGACCGAGGTCTCGGCGAAGGCGACGAACGGCGTCGTGCCATCGAGGGCGATCGCGTCGGAGGCCAGCCTGATATGGTTCGTGTTCGCCTTGATCGTCGCCTTGTACCACGGATTCCCGCCGGTCTTCCGCGCGAACTTCAGGCTCCGGACGCCGGAGCTCGTCTCCGTGGTGTAGACGACATAGACGACGTAATCCTGGATCCCCGAGTCGTACCTGACCTCGATCGACGGGGTGCGGACCACGTCCACGGAGTCGACCGTCTCGCAGTCCCACTGGCTGAGGACGCCGCAGTTGCCGGCGTTTCCGCCGACCCGCCTGGCGACCTTCAGACGATACGTGTCGACGTCGACGTACGCGATGAACTCGGTGCCGTCCTCCTTGCCGATGGTCATCGAAAGGCCGTCGAGGAAGTTCACGGATCCATCGACCGTCTCTATCACCCAGGGCAGCCATCCGGAGGGCGAGCCGGAGTGGGCCTCCTGGCGGGCGACCATGACGATATCGCCGGCTGTATCGCCGTAGGCGACGCTGTGCCACTTGCTCCAGGCCCCCCCTCCCCAGTCCTTCCACGCATAGCCCTGCGCCGTGTGTCCGACCGCGCCGGTGCCGTGGATCGGCGACGTGGACCACGCCATCGCCTCGGAGCCCACCAGCAAGACGGCCGCCGCCATCGTGAACCGAAATCCTTTGAGCATGACCCGTCAACCTCCCATGGCATCACCGTGCAAGAAAGCCAGACGGAGCGCCGCCCCGTCGACACAGGCATTCGACACAGTAGTCGACACAGTAGTCGACACACGGACTGGCAAGCTGCATGCCAAGGAAGCGAGCCTCTCTCGACATCGAAGCACGAAGGGGGCCACCCGGCGGGCCGCGAGCGCGCCGCCCTCTCGCTCGCGCTCCTTCGTCCGTGCGCATCGAGCGCGGCTGCCGGATCCGTGACATGTCACGTGACATGTCACATGACATGTCACGATACCGAACGCTCGCGATGGCGCCGTGGTGCCTGGTGCCGGCTCACATCGCGGCGATCGCGATGTTGTCGACGAGGACCGGATCGCCGGTCGAGACGCGGATCTGCAGGTTATTGTCGTCCGACGGCGGCGTGAACGTGGCCGAGCACGTGGTGCTCCACGCGCTCGAGGGCGAGAAGCTCGTCCACATCACCTGGGCGCCGCCGCTCACGACGCGGAGCTCGGCCTGGGAAGACCCGCTCGCGGTGGTCCTGCGCGCGTCGAAGCAGATCTGGTACGGCCGCCCCGCGGCCAGCGCGAGCTGGCGGTTGCGCACCGGGTAGCCCGTCGCGCTCTGCGTCACGCGGACCGCCCAGTTGGGCGTGCCCGTCACCCGCCCGTCAGGGACCACCTGCGCCCGGCTCCCGTCGACGTCGTTGCGCCAGTTCGTGCGCTTGTCGAAGGTGTCGAAGTTCATGACGGCGGTGCTCTTCACGACGCTCGGCGCGGACACGAGGATGTCCGCGGTCCCGAACACGCCGAGCCCGAGCGTGAGCCCGTCGGACGGGGCGTTCACCTCGAACGTGTGCATCTGCCAGCCCGATCCCACGGTGTTCGCCACGTACTCGCCCCCGAGCCACGTCGCGCCGCTCTTCAGCCCCACCCACAGCGAGCTCGTGTACTGGCTCGCCTGCGTGTTGGTCATGAGCGTGATCCGGTAGCTGCCCGCGGCCAGGTTCAGCTTGCCGTGCGAGAGCGCGTCGGCGTAGCCCGCGCCGGTCGTGCGGTTGATGCGCGCCCACCGGTTCGCCACGTCGAGGGTCGCGAGCGCGGTGAGGTCCCAGAGCGCGTTGCGGCGCTGGCTGTCGAAGCCGAGGTTGTACCAGTCGCGCCGCGCCTCGCCGCGCAGCCGCTCGAGGTCGCGCTGGATGTCGAACTCCCAGTCGAGCTCCTTGTCCGCCCAGCCGTAGTAGTTGGCCGGGGTGAGGCCGAGGCTCGTGACGAGCGAGACGTTGACCGTGGGGCCCTGGGCCGCGGGGTCGAAGCTCGGGTTGACGTAACCCCAGAAGAGCAGATCGCGCATCGAGAGGGCGTTGCGGCCCCAGCACCCGCCGGAGCACGCCGTGGAGAGCGGGGCGATGATCATCTTGCCGTTCGCTGCGTTGAAATGGGGCGAGCCGCTCATGCCACCTTCCCCCCAGACGTTCATCTCGACGCCGGTGTTCGGCGCCGAGGCCGGGGTGAACCAGTGCCCCGCGCCGGTGACGCTCGTGACCTGGCCGTTCGCGTACATGCGCGTGTCGAAGGGGAGGCTGCCGTTCTGCTGGTTGTTCGCCGAGATGCTGTAGATCTGCTGTCCGACCACGGGCGGCGACACGTCGAAATCGACGTAGCCGTACTTGTCGCCCGGGTTCTCGCCGGCGGCGTTCGGCCAGCAGAAGAAGAGCACGCCGTCCGTGTCGTTGAACGTCTGCTCCATGGCGTCGCACGTGAAGGCCTCCGTGTCCGACGCGGCCGTGCTGCCGTTCCGGTATGTGCGGAAGGTGATGGTCGTCGGCCCGCCCCCGCAGTGGGCCGCGCTGAAGAAGACGTTCGGTCCGATCATCACGCCGTTGCAGTAGCCGCCCAGCGACGCCTCGGCGAACTGGCTCACCGCGACGTCCGGGTTCGTATGGTAAAGGCTGGCGGCGTTGACGATCCGCTGGTTCGCGCTGAGCGTCATCTCGGCGGCGAGCGCGCTCTCGGCCTCTCCGACCGGCTCGTCGTCGAGCTCATCGACGGCGGCCGTCGCGGCGCAGCCGGTGGTGACAAGGATTCCGAGGAACGGTGCGGTGCGGAAGAAGTGCTTCGGCATGGTCGTCTCCGTGGGCTCCTGCGCTCTCGCGCGGCGCCGCGGCGCTGGCTGGCTGAAACGCAGCGACGCGCCTGGATCGCTGTGCGTTCGACGCCCGGCCAAGCAACCGATATGCCGTCCGCGAACCGCGGAATTCGCTCTGCTGTCGGCGAGTTTGTCGCGCGCCCGTCGCACCACGCCGCGCGGCTGTGGCCTGCGCGACCGCAGGGCGGCGGCGCCCCGTCTCGACGTCCGTTGGCGGTCGCAGGGTCCTCGTGCCGCGTCGCCGAGGACGCGCTTGCGGTGCCGAACCGGCGCGAGCCGCCGGAGCCCAGCGACGCGGCTACCCAGGCCTGCGCTCGGGCGGCAGAGCGGGTAAGCGTGTCCCGTTGGGCTCAGCGGTCACCGCTCTACTGTACGCGCTTCCGGAGTGAGCACGCGGGCAGCGGACGCTTGATGCCCTCGGGGGTCGGCGGAGCCGACGTTGCCAGCGCCAGCGTGAGCGAGGTCGCAGCCCAGATTCAAGGTCGGATCGGGAGCGGGCCGGGAGCGCGGAGGGGAGCCGGAGCGGGCGCTCCAGCACCCTCGACGCGAGGTTATTCCCAGTTCTTGCGCTGGGGATTCTCCCAAGGCGCCTTGCACAACACGCAATCATTGCCGAAGAAATGGTCCCGCGCGCCCATGTCGTTGTAGATCCAGTAGCGCATCCATGCGACGATCGCGGGCCGCTCCTCGCCGCCGCCGTCGCTCTCGATGTATGCATGCGGCGCGCCCGTCAGCGTTGCCAGGAATGTGGGCACTTCGGACATGTCGTAGGTGTCCTGCTGGAGGGGCATGCCGACAGTATCCCGGGTGCCAGTCGTCTGCAGCATCGTGCCGTGGAGGTCGGCCGAGGCTCTGTGGCCGTGGATCGAGACGACAGTGGCCACCGCCTCGTGACCGCCGAGTTGCACGGCCGAGGTGCCGCCGACCGAGAAGCCCATCGAGACCGCGTGATCGACGTAGAGCTTGCCCTGGTATTTGCCTGGCGCGTCGTTCTGCTCCAGGATCCAATTGAGACCATCCTCCATCTTCTTGAGATTGCCTGCGTCGCCGGGGCCGCCACTGAGGACGGGGCTCCCGACGACCACGAAACCGTGAGAAGCAAAGTTCGTCAGCATGGTCGTGTGCACCGCCACCTGCTGGCCGATGCCGGGGCCGAAAATGATCGGAGCGTGCAAGAAGCCGTCCGCACCCAAGGGTTCGGGCCTAAACACCGTATAGGCTCCGTTCGGCCCCACGTTCCGCTCCACGGTCGTCGCGAACGGACCCTCGGCAGAGTAATCCGTGATGGGCGGGAGCGCCGGACCACCGGCTCCGCCGGCTCCAGCGCCGCCGTCACCTGCTCCGCCCGCGCCCGCGCCTGCTCCGCCCGCGCCTGCTCCGCCCGCGCCCGCGCCTGCTCCGCCCATTCCACCGGCGCCGGTGTCGGCACCGCTGCTGGCCGCGCCACCCGACCCAGCGGTTCCGCTGGTCGACGCCCCGCTGGTGGTGGCTGACACGCTCGAACTGCCCGCACCGGCAGCTTGTGCCGCGCCGCCGTTGTCTTCGCCGCACGCCAGCAGCGCGACGCTCGAGAGCAAGCAGAAGACGTTGAAGCGCCTGACGGCTTTCATTCTGTTGTACATGAGGCCTCTCTGGTTACGTCACGCCAGCGCCAAGCGCCTGCTTCAGGCCGACGATGACGAAGTTGGCAGACAGGTGGTTGCCAGGCGTTCCGCCTTGGAACCGTTGCAACGCTCCCCTGCATGCTGCTCATCTGGAGCGAGAGCCGACCGTCAGGGTGAATGCGCATGAAGAAGAAGGGCCCGATGCGCATGACGGTCTATCCAGGGTTAAGCGGAAGAAACTCCAGAAAGCCAATGTGAACGCTCACATGGCCGGCGTCAATCAAAAACCGCCGCGCGGCGATCCTCGATGATCCGATGGGTGCGCAGCGGCGGCCGGCCTCGTGAGAGGCAGCGGCGCTCCGGGCCGTACGTCGGACGTGGCTTCGGTGGGTAGGGGGTCCAAACGCCTTTGCGAAGGCAAGTGCCCACGCCTCGGCCCCAGGCATCCGCACCCACGCGAGCGATCGGGTGGGCGGTCCCGCGCCGACCGGACGATCGAAGGCGCGCAGCGCGGCCCCGGCGAGGAGCGCGAGCGCCGCGGATCTCAGGTCAGGATCTCGACATACCCGTCCGTTCCATGCACGCGGATGCGCTGCCCATCCCGGATCAGCCGGGTCGCGTTGTCCACGCCGACGACCGCCGGCAAGCCGTATTCCCGGGCGATCACCGCGCCATGGGTCATCAGGCCCCCCACCTCGGTCACAAGGCCCTTGATGGACACGAACAAGGGCGTCCAGCTGGGATCGGTGAAGGTGGTGACCAGGATGTCCCCTGCCTCCAGCTCCGCGTCGGCCATGTCCACGAGGACGCGGGCTCGCCCCTCGACGACGCCGGAGGAGACAGCCAGGCCGACGAGGGCTCCGGCGGGGAGATCAGCTCGTCTGTGCGCGCCTGCCACGATCTCCCCGTCGGACGTGATGACGAGCGGCGGTGACAGCCTCTTGTGGAGCTCGTGCTCCGCTCTCCGCTGGCCGACGATCCGGTCGTCCAGCCGATGGGCGCGCACGACCTCACGGAGCTCGTCGAACGTGAGATAGTAGATGTCTTCGGCGTCGTGGATCACGCCGGCCTGCACGAGCCGCTCGGCTTCCTGCAGCAAGGCTTGCTTGTAAATGAAGTAGCGATTGACGAGGCCGTACTTCGGATACTCGCGATAGCCGATGAAGCTCCGGAGCCGGTCGATCATCCGCTGTGCCTCGCTTGCCTTCTGCTCCCCGTCCGGCAGCTGCCTCAACCGGTCGAGCAGCGCTCGCGCCCGCTGCGAGGCCTCCTGCCGCCCCTGCTCGAACCTCCGCTCGCCGGCACGAGGCTCGAAGTTCTTGATGTTGCTCAGGATCAAGGGGACCAGGGTCGCTGGCTTCTCGCTCCAGCGGGCCCTCGTGATGTCGATCTCCCCCGCACATCGCATACCGTATTTGTCGAGGTAAGCTTGGATGGCGTCCCGGGCTTCCTTGCCACCGTCGAGCGCGGCCAGCTCGTCCAGGAAGCCGTCGTGCTTCACGTTCTGCAGATAAGCGACCACGTCCGGATAAGGACGGATCACGTCGGCGACATCCAGCAACGCCAGGCCCATCTCCGACGTGATGTTGTTCGACACGGACTGGGAGAGCGTATCCGCGACGCTCCTCTCGCCGAGCCACGCCATCATCTTCTCGTTGATCCACGAGGAAGCGTTCATGCCCGCCATGATCGCGCCCATGCTCCGCGGACCGAACATGGACTTGCTCAGCCCCTGGATGTCCTCCCGGATGAAGTCGAACAGCGCCGTTCCGGTCCTGGTCCGGATGTCGCGCTTCAGCTCCGCGAGCGAGGCCCGGGTGCGCTCGATCAGCTCCGCGACGATCGCCGGGTCGTCCTCGACCTGCGCGTCGAAGCGCCCGGGCGCCTGCTTGCCCTGGCCGGGGCGCGAGGCCGCCGGATCGTCGGGCAAGGGCTCGATGAAGTCTCCCCGCGAGAGGATCGTCGAGAGGGCGTCCCTGAGGAGCGGATGGGAGCGCCCGAGGAGTTCCAGGAGGGCGTCCCGGCTGGCCGGTGAGGCCAGCTGCTTCGTGGGATCGACGAACAACCTGCCGCCCGCCGCGAGCATGCGGCCACCCGAGGTCAGCTGGAACAAGGACAGCCCCAGGGGCCTCATCGCGTCGGTCATCATCTGTTGATGGCCGACGGAGATGTAGACGTGGTTGCCTCGATCACCGGCCTCGGGGATGGGGTACAGGGTCGTGATCGGCCGGCTCTGGACGATGTGGAGCTCCTCCTCGACAAGGCACCACTCGATGTCCTGGGGATGGCCGAAATGCCCTTCGATCTGCCGGCCCAGGCGCTCGATGCGAAGGATCTGCGCGTCGGTCAGCACCTGCCCTTCCTGCCGCTCGGGCTCGATCGCCCGCTCTTCGGTGCCGCCCTCCTCCAGGGCGCGCGTGGCCAGCGTCTTTCGGGCGATCGCCTTCTCGATGACCTGGCCGCTGCGCACCTTGTAGCGATCGGCGCGCGCCAGGCCGGCGACCAGGGCCTCCCCCAGGCCGAAGCCAGCCTCGATCGACGACACCTTCCGGTTCGACGTGACGGGATCGGCCGTGAAGACGATCCCGGCGGCCTGCGGGAAGACCATCTTCTGCACCACCACCGCCATGTGGACCTTGCGGTGATCGAAGCCGTGCTGGATCCGGTAGATCACCGCCCGCTCGGTGAAGAGCGACGCCCAGCACCGGCGGACGTGCTGCAGGATCGCCTGCGTCCCGAGGACGTTCAGGTACGTATCCTGCTGGCCCGCGAAGGAAGCCCCCGGCAGATCCTCCGCCGTCGCGCTGGACCGTACGGCGTAGGCATCGCCCGCGCCAAGCGAGGAAAGAGCCTGGGTGATCGCCTCTCGTACGTCCTCGGGGATGGCCGTCCCCTCGATGATCCGGCGCAGCTCGGCGCTGACCTCCCGGATCCCGTCCCGGTCCTCCGCCGCGAGCGACGACGACCGATCGAGCAACCCGCCGATCGACGGCGCTTCTCCCATGATCCGCTGGAAAGCCTCGGTCGTGACGCAGAAGCCGGCGGGCACGCGGATCCCCTCGATCCTGGAGAGCTCGCCCAGGTTCGCGCCCTTCCCCCCGACCACCTTGGCCTTCGTTCGATCGACCTCCTGGAGAGCAAGCACATAGTTCCGCATCCGTTCACCTCCATCAGGGCGCCGGCAGCTCGTTCGCGTCGACGGATCGTCACGCCCCGTCGTCGAAGGGCGCCACTATAACGCGAACCAGGATGGGCTCTACCGAGCGAAACCCCGGCATGGCGACCTCGTCAGGTCGACGGGAGGCATCCATGCTTCCGGTAGCTCGACGCGCGCAGTAGCATCGCTCCGGAGGCGAGCCCCGCAGATGCGCTGCACCCTCTGTCACCGCAGGATCGGTGTCGTCACGGGTTGCCCGCTGCACGGCGGCACGGCCGCGAGCGCCGCGAAGGAAGAGGCCGGGGCGGTGGAGGTCGCGCCCCGGGTCCCAGGGTTCGATGGGCTCCGCCTCCTCGACGAGGGCGGCTTCGCCCGCGTGTTCGCGGCCTCGCGGCGCGAGGACGGCATCGCGGTGGCGCTCAAGATCGCGCGCCACCGAGGTGATCGGCGGTTCTCGCGCGAGGCGGCGGCGCTCCGGCGGGTCGGTCCGCCCGCGGTGCCGCGGTTGCTCGGCGAAGGCGAGATGGAAGGAGTCTTTCCTTATCTGGTCCTCGAGCTCGTCGACGGCGAGACGCTGGCGCGATGGATGGAGGCGCTCCCCGGGGCGGGCGCCGCGGCGCCGGCGGAAGCCATGCGGCTCGTCGACGCGATGGGCGCCGCGATCGACAGGGTGCACGCGGCCGGCGTCGTGCATCGGGATCTGAAGCCGGAGAACGTGATGTTGCGGCGGACGGGGGGGCCGGCGCCGGAGGTCGCCCTCCTCGATCTCGGGCTCGCGCGGCCGGGGGAGGGGAGCGGCGTGGCGGAGGAGGGGAGCGAGGTCACGCACACGGGGCTCCGGCTCGGCAGCGCGCTGTACATGGCCCCGGAGCAGTGCCTCGACGCGCGCGACGTCGACGGCCGCGCGGACCTGTATGCGCTCGGGGTCGTCGCCTTCGAGCTGCTCACCGGGCGGCCACCCTTCGTGGGAGAGCCCTCGGCCGTCGTCCGCGCGCACGTCTCCCGGCGCCCGCCGCGGCCGTCGGAGATCGCGCCGGTCCCCCGCGGCTCGGACGAGGTCCTGCTGCGCGCCCTGGCCAAGGCGCGGGAGGAGCGATTCGGGTCAGCGCGTGCCTTCTCCGAGGCGCTCCGGGCGGCGCTCCAACGCGATGAACCAGCCCACGATGTCACTGGATCACATCGGTTACGCGATGGCCCCTCCAGGGTAGCTGGCGAACCCGCCAAGACGACCGGCGAACCGCCTCGGCGGGCCGGCCAGGTGCCCCCGCTGGCCGGCCGGCCGACCCCCGACGCCGCGCCGGGTAGGCCCGGCCCGCCCCGGCGGAGCCCCGTGGCGCTCCTCGCGGTCCGCGGCGGCGCGCCGGTGGACCAGGTCGCCGGCATCGCGGCCTCGCTCGGCGGGCGGCTTGCCAGGGTGCAGGACGGGCTCTACGTGATCGCCTTTCCCGGCGCGGCCCGCCAGGGCGCTCGCGCGGCCCTCCAGGCGGCCCGGCGGCTCGTGCGCGCGCTGGGCCACGCCACCTCGGCGGCGGTGCACGTCGCCGAGCTCCAGGTGCGCGAGGGCGCCGCCGGGATGGCCTTCGCGGGGCCCGCGCTCGCGCAGCCCGCGAGCTTCTGGCGCCCCGGCGCGCCCGTGCCGGTCGCGATCACCCCGGAGGCGGCTGCCTTCCTCGAGGAGCCGACCGGACCGGACGAAGATGACGGCGCGAGCGCAGGCGCCGCCCCGGCGGTGGCCCCGCCGTCCGAGCTGCCGCTCCGCGGGCGAGACGAGCTGCTCGGCGAGATCGTCGCGCAGGTGCGCGCCGCGTGGCGCGACAGCACGCCGCTCCTGCTCACGCTGCTCGGCGAGGTGGGGTACGGCAAGACGCGCCTCTGGGAGGCGGTCGCCGCGGCGCTCTCGGCCGAGCCCGGCGCGCGGGTGATCGCGCTCGCGGCGAGGCCGCCCGACGTCGCAGAGCCGGCCGGGCTCGTCCGCGCGCTGCTCCGCGCCGCCCTGGCCCTCGGCGACGGCGCGCGCGCCGGCGCGATCCGCGCGGCGTGCGTCGACCGGCTCGGCCCCGAGCTCGGCCTCGCGTCGTGGCCGGCGGTCGCGTTCGCGCTCGACGCCCTGCCGGAGAGCGAGCCCGAGGTCGCCGCGGTGCTCGCCGCGCCCGGCGCGCTCCGCCAGACGCTGGCCCGGGCCGCCGGAGAGGCGCTCCGGCGCGCGTGCGCGCTGGAGGGGCGCCCGCTCGCGCTGGTCGTCGACGACGCGCAGTGGGGCGATCAGGCCGGCCTCGACGCGATCGAGAGCGCGACCCTCTCGGGGGCCCGCGCGCCGCTCGCCATCCTCGTGGCGGCCCACCCCACGCTGGCCGCGGTGCGCCCGCTCCACGGCGAGCGGGCGGCGCGCTCCGCCCAGCGGGCGCTCCCGCCGCTCGACCCGGGCGCCGCGCGCGCGGCGCTGCTCGATCGGCTGCGCCCGGTCGAGTTCGTGCCCGAGCCGGTCGTCGCGGGCCTGCTCGAGGCGGCGCAGGGGGTCCCGCTCTTCCTTGTCGAGCTCGCGGCCGCGCTCTGGCAGGCGGGCGCCATCCGGAAGGTCCGCGGCGGGCCAGGGTGGTACCTCGCCGCCGACGAGCGCGCGCGGGGCGAGGCGGCGCAGGTCATGGACCGGCTCGCGCGCCGCGCCCTCGCCGGCCTGCCGCCGCTGCTCGCCGAGCTCGCGCAGGTGTGCGCCGTGGCGGGCGACGAGCTCGCGATCGACGACCTCGGCAGCCTGCTCGACGAGGCGGCGCGCGCGCACGCCGTCAGCGCGTGCCGGGACCTGGATCCCGGCGTCGGCCTGTCGCGCCTCGTGCGCCGGGGCCTGCTGCGCGTCGTGGACGCCGCCGGCGCGGGCCGCCTCGCGTTCGCGCACCCGCTCCTTCGCGCGGCGATCGAGGCGGAGGCGCCGCCGGCGCTGCTGCGGCGGCTGCACGGGATCGAGCTCCGCCGCCTGCTCGCGGCGCCCGCGGAGCGGGGCGCCCACCTCGCGCGGATCGCGCGCCACGCGGCCGCGGCGGGCGCGCACGCCGAGGCGGCCGCGGCCTGCTTCGAGCTCGCCGAGGAGGCGCGGCGGCGGCACCTCTACGTCGACGCGGAGCGGCACTACTCCGCGGCGCTGGCGGCGCTTTCGGCGGCCGCGCCCGCGGCGGCGGCCCCCGCGCCGGGCATCGCGGTGAGCCGCCGCGCCGTGCTGGCGGGCCGCGGCAAGGTCCGCTACCGGATCCAGCGCTTCGACGACGCCGCCGCCGATCTCCGGGCTGCGCGGGCGATCGCCGAGGCGGAGGGGGATCTCCCGGCCGTCGCGGACCTGCTCCTCGAGGAGGCCACGGTCCTCGACTGGTGCGACGACTACGCGGGCTCGCAGGCGCTCGTCGACCGGGCGGCGCCGCTCGTGGAGCGGCTCGGGGACGCCGCGCAGCGGGCGCGCTGCGAGGTCGCGGTGGGGCGCGCGCACTTCCGTTGCCAGCGGCTCGAGGACGCCATCGCGCGCCTCGGGCCCGCGGCCCGGGACGCCGGCGCGCTGGGGGATCACGAGGGCCACGTCATCGCCCTGCTCCTGCTCGCGCCCGCGCTCGTCTACGCCGGCCGCCTCGACGAGGCGGAGGCGCGGTTCCACGAGGTCGTCTCGCGCTGCGAGCGCGTGGGCGACCGGCTGCACCTCGGCATCGCCCTCATGAACCGCGTGACGCTCGGCCTGGCGCGCGAGGATCCGGAGGGCGCGCAGAGCGACCTGCGGACCGCCGTCGCCCTGGCCCGCGAGGTCGGCAACGCCTACCTGGAGCGCGGTCCGGCCCACAACCTGGCCGAGATGCTCTACTGGAGCGGCGAGCTCGCCGAGGCGCTGCCCCTCGCGGTCCGCGCCTTCGAGCTCCAGCGGCGGTTCTTTCAGGCGACCCCGGTGCCCGACTACGCGCTGCTCGTGGCCCGGATCCACGCCGCCCGCGGCGAGCTCGCGGAGGCCGCGCGCCACCTCGGCTGGGCGCGGGCGCAGTGCGATCTCGGCGCGGCGCCGCCGGTCACGCGGGTGCTGCTCCGGCTCTGCGCGCAGCTGACGCAGGGCGGGGGAGCCGAGGGCGAGGCGTGGGAGGCGCTCGTCGCCGAGGCGCGGAGCGCGGCGCTGAACAGCGAGCTCATCGAGATCCTCTGCTTCGCGGCGGCCGACGCGCTCCAGCGAGGCAGGCGCGAGGAGGCCCGCCGGTGGCTCGCCGAGGCGGCACAGATCCCCTGGGGCAAGCGCTTCTGGAGGGGCCGCCTCGCCCACCTCTCGGCGCAGGTCGACGCCGCGTCGCCCTGAGCGCCGCGCCGTGGGCCGGGGCGTCCTGAGGTCTCCGGAGCGACAGCGCCCCTCCCGCTGTCGTCGCAGAGGCGACAGCGCGCCGCGGCCGGGCCCGGGATGGCGCGCGATCGCGGCCGGATGAGGCTGGCGCGACGCGTGCAACTCCCTGCCGGCAGCCAACCACCGACGGCCAACTGCCGACCGCCAACTCCGGGACGCGTGCTCCGCCCCCAGCTCCTCCTTGTGAAAGGCTCATCATGAACCGACGAACTGCTGGTCTCGCCCTCTCCGCCTTCTCCGCCCTGTCCCTCGCGGCGAGCCTCGCGAATGCGGGCTACGACGCCAGCGCCTCCGACCTCGGCTTCGCCGGCGGGTCGCTCGTGAGCAGCCCGGCGACGCGGCGGACCATCGTGATCGGCAACCACTTTCAGCTCGAGGTCCTGGGCAGCAACCTGCTCACCACGAACCGGGAGAGCCTCAGGGCGCTCACCACGAGCCCGCTGTCGACCAAGGCGTTCGCGTACGGCACGCTCCACGAGGCGCTGCTCGATCCGAACGCGCAGGAGGTGATGCAGGCCCTGGTGGAGTGCGCGCTCGCGAGCGACCAGAGCGTCTCGTGGGCGCCGACGCCGGAGGAGCGCGCGGCCCTCGCCGGCGGAAGCGGCGCCTCGGCGGTCTTCAAGGACGGATTCTCGTGGACGCCGCTCGAGGGGTTGGTCAAGCCGAGCAAGGATGTCTCCGTGTGGCACGGGCGCGCGGGGCTCTGCCCCGACTGGCACACCGGCGCGCCGTCCGCGGCGTGCCAGGAGCTCGTCTCTGCCTGCCTGTACGCGAGGAACAACGCGTTCGGCGTGACCGTCGACATCTCGATGGAATGGGGGGACCTCACGCCGGCCGATCCCTCGGGCGCCGCCGCGCCGAGCCCGGAGGCGCTGTCGGCGGCGCTGGCCGATGTCGAGCGCTTTCCGGTGCGAGAGGGGGCGTTCTTCGGCAACCTGCTGGACCCGGATGCGCTGAACGAACAGGCGGAGGTTTATCTCAAGAAGAGCAAGTCTGCGTTCTCGATCGTGCGGCCGTCGCTCGGCGAAGGGGAGCTGATCTACGAGAGCGCCTTTGTCTGCCACCCCGAAGAACGCTCCGTGCTGTCCGCCCTTCTGGCGAGCGACCGCGTCTGTGTCCCGCCCAAGGGCACGACCGTGCGCGGCTGCCTGGCCCAGCACGTCGGCGCGTGCCGTGGATACGCGCGGGGCGAGGAAGCCCTCATGGGCGCGTCGTACGTGTGCGGGCCGGAGACGAGCAACCCTGTGACGGGCCGGCCGGTCTACGATTACTGCTTCGCTGGCGGCCGCGTCTGGGAGAACCCCATCACCGTGTTCCTGGCGGAGGAGTGCGCGCTCACCCCGGCTGTCTGCGAGTACGCGGAAGATTGGCTCCCGGAGGTGGGGGACCTGCCGCTCTCCGGCCTGTCCAGCCAGGACCGATGCGCCCTCTTTCCGGCGTCGTGCTCGATCGTGGACAGGCCGTTCTCGGAGCTCTCCCCGTTCACGCAGCCGATCACCGCCGACATCTCGCTGGCCCCCGGCTCCTTCTAGCCGGCCTGGCCCGGCGCCTGCCCGGGGCTGAAGCGATCGAGGCGCTGGATCGCGGGGCCCGCCCTCTCCATGGCGCGCTTGCATTCCGGCGCCCGCTCGGGCGATCTCACGGCATCATGGCGGCGACCACCAGGCCTCGCGATCCGACCGGCACCCTGGTCGACGACGCGCTGGACGCCGCCGACGACCTCGCGCCCGGCACCCTGGCCGGGGAGTACCTGGTCGAGGAGGCGCGGAGCCACGGCGGCTTCGCCGTGGTCTACCTGGCCACGCAGCTCGGGACGGGGCGCGCGGCGGCGCTCAAGGTCCTCCGGCGCCGGCTGGCTGCAAGTACGCGGATCCTCGAGAGATTCCAGCAAGAGGCCGCGGCCCTCCGGCGCCTCGCCCACCCGCACATCGTCGAGATCCTCGGCGCGGGGGACCTGCCCGACGGCCGGCCCTACCTCGTCATGGAGTGGCTCGAGGGCCGGACGCTCCGGCAGGAGCTCCGCGCCCGCGGCGCGCTCTCGGCCGCGGAGGCGCTCGCCGTCGTCGAGGAGGTCGGCGGCGCGCTCTCCGCCGCGCACGCGCTCGGGATCGTCCACCGCGACGTCAAGGCGCAGAACATCATGGCGATCCCGCGCGGCGGGTGGTTCACGACGCGCCTGCTCGACTTCGGGATCGCCAAGCTGCTCGAGCCCGAGCGGCTCGGCCGCGGGCCCATCTTCACGCAGGCGAGCGTGCTCGGGACGCCGGGCAGCATGGCGCCCGAGCAGATCGCCGGCCGCCCCGTCGACGCGCGCACCGACGTGTACGCGCTCGGCCTGCTCCTGTACGAGCTGCTCACGGGGCAGCCCGCGTTCCACGCCGACAACCTCGTCGAGCTCGAGGAGCTCCAGCTCTTCGCGCCGCCGCCGCGGGCGGGCGATCTCGTGGCGGTGCCGCCGGCCTTCGACGCCGCGATCGCGCGCTGCCTCGAGAAGTCGCCGGACGCGCGCTACCCGAGCGTCGCCGGGCTGCTCGCGGATCTCCGCGCGGCGCCGCTCGCGGCGAGGGACGAGGCGCGCATCCGCCCGGCGGCGGCGCTGCACGCCAGCGTGCAGATCGAGGGGGAGGGCGAGATCGACGAGGCGGCGTTCGACGACGCCGAGGCGGTGCTCGCGACGGTCCGGCGCGCCGCGGCGGACGCGGGGCTCGTCACGATCGTCGACGGCGGCGGGGTGCTGGTCGGGGCGACGGCGCTCCCGGCCGATCCGGAGGGCAGCCGCGCCGCCCGGGCCCGGCTCGTCGACGTCGTGCGCGCGCTGGAGACGACGATCGCGGCGAGGCCGGGGCCGAGCCCCGCGGTAGAGGTCGTGCTGGTGCTGCACGCCGCGCCCGCGCGGGTCGAGGGCGCGCCGGGCCAGCAGCGGTTCGCGGGCGGCGCGCTCCTGCGCCTCGACGAGTGGACGACGGGGCATTCCCGGGGCGGCCTCGTGATCACGCCCGCGGCGCGCGCGGGGATCGACGAGGGCTAGCCGTTCAGGCCCTCCGCTGCCGCTCGATCTCGGCGCGCAGGCGTTCGTCCTGCTCGCGCAGCGTCGGCGTGAACGCCTCGCCGAAGTCCTCCGCCTCGAAGATCGGTCGAATCTCGAGCTCCCATTCCCCGCCGGGCATGTGATCGGCGCAGCGCCTGGCCCACGCTACCGCGTCGTCCAGCGACTTCACCTGCCAGAGCCAGTATCCGCCGACGAGCTCCTTGGCTTCGGCGAAGGGGCCGTCGATGAGCGCCGTCTTGCCGTCCGAGATGCGCAGGCGCTTGCCTTTGCTGCTCGGGTGCAGCCCCTCTCCGCCGAGCATGACGCCGGCCTCGACGAGCTCCTCTTTGAACCTGCCCATCTCGGCGATGACCTTCTCGTCCGGCATCATCCCCGCCTCGGACTCCTTCGTGGCCTTGACGAACACCATGACTTTCACGGAGCTCTTCTCCCTGGACTCGATCTACTTCGTCAGGACGACATGGGTGGCGTGGCCCGTGGAGGCGTGCTCCGTGCATCGGTAGCCGAGGCTCACCGTATCGATGCCGGCGAGGAGGTGCTCGCCCCGGCCGAGGAGCACGGGGGAGATCACGAGGTGGAGCTCGTCGATGAGCCCCGCGGTGAGGTACTGCCGAACGGTGGCGACGCCGCCGCCGAGCCGGATATCCTTGCCCTGGGCCGCCTCCTTCGCGCGCTCCAGCGCGGCGTGGATGCCTTCGGTCACGAAGTGGAACGTCGTTCCGCCCTCCATGGTGAAGGACTCACGGGCATGGTGCGTGAGCACGAAGACGGGCACGTGGTAGGGCGGGTTCTTGCCCCACCATCCCTGCCAACCGTCGTCGGGCCAGGGGCCCCGCTGCGGCCCGAACATGTTGCGGCCCATGATCCAGGCGCCGAGGTTCTCGAAGCCGCGCGCGGCGAAGTCGTCGTCGACGCCTGTCCGGCCGACCGTGCCGCCGATCAGCGAGGCAGCGAAGTCGGCGGACATTCTCTGGAACGTCTTCGTCCCGAGGACCCACTGGTGCAGCGCCATCCCTCCGACGCCCATCGGATTGGCCAGATCCTGGCCGGGGCCGGCGCCATGACCGTCGATCGAGATCCCAAACGCGTGTACCCGAAGCCTCGACATGAGCGGAACTCCTTCCGGCGCAGGTGTCGCCTGCGACCGTTCTTCTGGCGTGACGACGAACGAGCCGGGGCCGGATCGACACGCCGACGAATTTTTTTTCTTCGCTGGCCGGTTGTCACATGAAAGCGCTGTCAATTCAACGATTTAGGAGGTTCCGGGCGGGCTGCTTCGATCAAGCTCGTGACAAACTCCCCCTGGCTCCCGTTCTGTTAGGTTCAACGCACATGAGACGCAGGAACAAGCTCGTCGCTATCGACGTCGTCGGTGCGGTCGCGCTCCTGGTGCCGGCGCAGGCCCTGGCGTCGTCCGTGCCCGAGGGGTCGTTCAACCCCGGCTTGCTGCTGTCCGTCGGCAGCGGCGAATACCCGGTCGGGTTCGGCACGGAAATCAGCGGCATGGTTTTCCCGAAGGGAGACCCGGGCTCGATCGGTTACGGTGGTTTCTTCCAGGCGCAGACCTATGCCGGCGACTATGCGCGCCTGGCGTTCGGGTTTCAGCTCGGAAACGTCGTCGGTGGAGAGCTCGGCATCGCGGGTCTGACCCGCAGCGATCTCCACACGTCGACGTTCGCGCTGCACACGGGCGTCTTCGCCTCGGCCGCCGTGCTGGGGACGGGGCTGCGCGTGACGATCCCGATGACCGGCGCCGATCACGGCCTCCCGGCCCACGGCGTCGAGGTGTCGTGGGTCTTGACCCTCAAGGTTCCGATCTACAGCGGCAAGATATTCAACTCGTTCGGCCGGCCGCTGCGAGACGAACAGGGCCCCATCACGGCCGCTGCGCGCGAAGCGAGCGGCTGGGCGGACATCCGCGACCCCGCGCTGGTCGCTCACCTTTCGACCCGGGAGCGGGAAGAGCTCGCCGCCCTCTGGCTCGAGGCCGCGCTCGCCGAGCACGCCTCGATCGCGACGTTCGCCGCGCTCGCGCTGGAGCTCCTGGCGCTCGGAGCCCCCGCGGACTTGCTCGCGGCTTGCCAGCAGGCGGCGCAGGACGAGACCGAACACGCGCGCCTCTCGTTCGGTCTCGCGAGCACGTACGCGGGGCTGCCGCTCGGGCCGGGCACGTTGCCGTTGCCGGCCACCGCGCGCTTGGGCGACGCCGCCGCCGTCGCGTACCTGAGCTTCACGGACGGCTGCATCGGTGAGACGTTCGCCGCGGCGCTCGCGCGACGAGCGCAGCGCCACGCGGCCGATCCGGCCGTCGCGCGGGCGCTCGCGCGCATCGCGACGGACGAAGCGCGGCATGCCGCGCTCGCCTGGAGCATCGTCGCGTGGTGCCTGGCGCTCGACCCCGCGCGCGTCCGCGCCACGCTCGGCGCTGCGCTGGCGGAGCCGGAGATCGAAGCGCCCGCCGCCCCGCTCACGGATGTCCTGGGGCTGCCGATCGTGCCGGCGGCTCGCCACGGAGCGGTGCCGGCCGACGAGCAGAAGCCCCTGCGGCGCCGCGCCGAGCGGACCGCGCGGGCGCGCCTGAAGCGCATGCTGCGGGCGCCGCGCGAAGCGCGGGTCGAGGGCGACGTCATCCCCTGATCGGGGCGCCATACGCAGCCCTCACGCCTGACACCCCAGGTGAGCCGCCGCGGCGCTGCGTCACGCTGAGCCGCGCTTCACGCGGGCCAGCAAGGTCCGGCCGCGCGTGCAGCCCGCGCGCGGTAGCGCTTGACCGACGTATGCACCGTAGTGTATATGTATCGACATGCAACTGGACGTCTTCGAGGTCCTGGCCGATCCCACGCGCCGCCGCATCGTCGAGGCTCTCCTCTCTGGCGAGCAACAGGTGGCCGAGGTCGTGGAGAAGGCCGGCATCCACCAGTCCGGCGTGTCGCGGCACCTGCGCATCCTCTCGGAGTCAGGTTTCGTCTCGATGCGACCCGACGGGCAGCGGCGCCTCTATTCCCTTCGTCCCGAGCCTTTCCGTGAGCTCGAGGACTGGCTCGGCCGCTACCGGCAGCTCTGGGAGGAGCGCCTCGACCGTTTCGGCGCCGCGCTCGAGAAGAAGCGCGCGCAAGCTCAGAACAACCCGGCCGTTCAAGGCGGCCCAACCACGAGGAAGCGATCATGAACAGCGCAGTCAAAGCCCAGGCCCGATCCAAGGTCAGAGTCGAGCGCACCTACCGCGCCACGTTGCGGGAGGTCTGGGACCTCTGGACCACGCGAGAGGGCTTCGAGTCCTGGTGGGGGCCGCGAAACTTCCGGGCCGCCGTGGCGGAGCTCGACGCGAGGCCGGGCGGCACCCTGCGCTACGAGATGATCGCCGCGACGCCCGAGATGGTCCGCGCCATGGCGGAGGTCGGCCGGCCGCCCTCGCACGCCGTCATTTCCACCTTCGCCGAGCTCAGGCCCATGACACGGCTCGTGCTCCGCAACGTGATCGACTTCTTGCCCGGCGTGCCGCCCTACGAGGCCGACATCGAGGTCGAGCTCACGGAGCTCGGCGACCGCGTGAAGATGGTGGTGTTGCTCGACACCATGCATAGCCCCGAGTTCACCGAGATGCAGAAGGAGGGCTTCACCAGCCAGCTCAGCAAGCTGGACGAGAGGTTCGGGGCGGCGTGAGGGCCTGTCGCGCCTGGGCGAGCGGCGTCGCGCGTCAGTAGGCGAAGGCCTGGTAGACCTCGGTTCCCTCCGTCTCCTCGCGCGCGTCGAGCGATTCGACGATGGGATTGAAGCGGAGCATGCGCTTCGCCCGCTCCGACAGGTGGGAGAGGCTCTCGCGGGGCACCCGGATCGAGACCTCCGGGCGGAAGAGCCAGCGGCGGCTGTAGCCGATGACGACCATGGGCCGCGGCTCGCGCGAGCGGTTCGGGGTCCCGCGGTGGAGGCCGCGAACGTCGCGGACCATGACGTCGCCGAGCTCCATGGCGATCGGCTCGAGCGCGACCTCGCCCTGCGCGAGGCGCCGCATCCCCTCGGCCTTGGAGAGCATGTGTGTGCCGCGGGCGATCTCGATCGGGCCGTTCTCGGCGGTGACGTCGACCAGGGGGAAGTTGACGGCGAGCTGGAACGCGGGTGTCTCTCTCCCGATCTCGGGGAAGAGCGGCGGCGCGTCGCGGTGGACGTCCTGGTAGTCGGACCCGAGGAGCGGGGTGTCGGTCGCGAGCTGGACCATGGTCATGTCGGCCCCGACGAGGCGCTCCACGACGCCCAGGATCGTCTCGTCCTCGTAGATGCGCGGCTCCGCGAAGGGGGCCTTGAACGGGAGCGTCACGTAATAGCGACCCGGCCCCCGGTTCTTGAGGTGCCCCTCACGCGCGATGTGGGCGTCGAGGAGCGGCGCGAAGGCCTCACGCCACGAGCGCAGCAGGCTCTTCGGAAGGAGGTTCTTTATCAGGCAGAACCCATCGCGCTGCGCTGCGCGGGCAAGCTCATCCATCTCGGCGCTGGTGTGGCGGGCGTGGCTCATGGCGCGGGCCGAGCTTGGTGGATCGAGCGGGGTCGTCAAGCTCAGCGCTCGCTCTTCGCCGGCTCATTCCCGCCCCACCATCGCCGGAATCATCGTCTTCGGAGGAGGACGCGGCGCTCCAGGCGCCCGGCCCACGCGCGCGGGACGGGCAAGTGATCTCCACCTCACGAGGCCGGCGCCCGCGCGGCCCCGCGCTGCGTCAGCTCAGGCTGGTCGCTCTCATCTCATGCCTGGACCACAGAGCGGCCTCGATGCAGCCTTCGCGGGAGCGCGCGGGTCACAGCTTCGAGGCGGCGTGGTCCCAGTTCACCAGGTTCCACCATGCCTCGACGTACTTCGCCCGGGCATTGCGGTAGTCGATGTAATACGCGTGCTCCCACACGTCGCACGTGAGCAGCGGCGTCTTGCCCTCCGTGAGCGGGCTCCCGGCGTTGCCCGTCTGCACGATTTCCAGCTTGCCTGAGCCGTTCTTCACCAGCCAGGCCCAGCCAGAGCCGAACTGACCGATGGCCGCGGCGGTGAACTTCTCCTTGAACGACGACACGCTTCCGAACGCCTCGTCGATCGCCGCACGGAGCGCGGCGGGGGGCTCACCGCCGCCCTGGGGCTTCATGCTGTGCCAGTAAAACGTGTGATTCCACACCTGAGCTGCCTGGTTGAAGACCGCGCCGGACGTCGTGCGGACGAGATCCTCGAGGCTCTTGCCCGCGAGCGCCGCGTCCGCTGCCACGAGCTCGTTCAGCTTCGTGACGTAGGCGTTGTGGTGCTTGCCGTGGTGGAAATCGAGCGTCTCGGCCGAGATGTGGGGGACCAGCGCGTCTCTGGAGTAGGGGAGCTCGGGAAGAGTGAAGGTCATGGTTCTGTTCCTCGTGTTGCGTGTCGGCGGCCACGCGCTCGTCGCAGCCCGTTGTGAGTAGCTCGGCGAAGACCTTCGGGTGGCGCTCCAGCCACGGATCGAACGTCCGCGCTTCGCGGCCAGACGGCCGCTCCACGTCGCCGGGTCCGGCGGCAGCATAGCAACCTCGGTGGGCGCGCGTGGCGCCTTGCCAATGAGTTGGCAGTTTTCCATCCATTTGGAGAGACGGCCTCCCGGCCGGCGGCTCAGCGGCTCCGCAAACCTGCCAGAGCGGACGGCGCGCGGCGCGCGGCGCGGCCGCCGCGCGTGACGCGGCTCTCACGGAGATCGAGGAAGGCATCGATGCACGTCCGGCGTATGCGAAGATGCCCGCGACGCGGCCCGACGGCGCCCTGGAACGGCCCCGTTCGAAGAGGGGAACGTCGAAGGAGCTCGATGATCTGCCCGGTCCGTCGGCGCGGTTGCTATCATCGAGCCCGTGCACCTCGAGTTCATCGGCGCCGCCCAGACCGTCACCGGATCCATGCACCTCCTGAGGACGCGTGACGCGACCGTCCTGCTCGACTGTGGCCTCTACCAGGGCCGCCGCGCCGAGTCGTTCGAGCGCAACCGCCGCCTCCCTCTCCCCATCCACGAGATCGACGCCGTCGTCCTCTCCCACGCGCACATCGATCACTCCGGCGCCCTGCCGATCCTCGTGAAGAACGGCTATGAAGGCCCGATCTACGCGACCCCGGCGACGCGCGATCTCGCGGCCGTGATGCTGCGCGACGCCGCCGCGATCCAGGTCTCCGACGCGCGCTACCTCAACCGCCGCGCCGAGAAGCAGGGGAGCGACGAGCCGCGCGTCGAGCCGCTCTACGAAGACGACGACGCTGTCGAGGCGATCTCCCGCCTGGTCGCCGCGCCCTACCACCACCCGATCGAGATCGCGCCGGGCGTGCGGCTCACCTTCCTCGACGCGGGCCACGTGCTCGGCAGCGCCGTCTCGCTGCTCGACGTCGTGGAGGGCGATGCCCACAGGCGCGTCGCCTACACGGGCGATCTCGGCCGCTATGAGCGCCCGATCCTGCGCGATCCCGAGGTCGCCGAGCGCGCGGACGTGCTCGTCTGCGAGAGCACCTACGGCGATCGCCTGCACGAGGGGACCGACGAGCTCGACGAGGATCTCGCGCGCGTCGTCCGGCGGACCTTCGAGCGGGGCGGCAAGCTCTACATCCCCACGTTCGCGCTCGAGCGCGCGCAGGAGGTGATCTTCGCGCTCAAGAAGCTCCGCCGGCACGGCCGCATCCCGCCGCTGCCGGTCTACGTCGACTCGCCGCTCACGGTGAAGCTCACCGACGTCTTCCGGCTCCACCCCGAGTGCTTCGACGTCGAGACGCGCGCGCTCCTCCGCGGCTCAGGATCGCCCTTCGATTTCGAGGATCTCCGCTACGTCGAGGACGTCGCGGGATCGAAGGCGATCGACGCCGAGCCCGAGCCCTCGATCGTCATCGCGGCGAGCGGCATGTGCGAGGCGGGGAGGATCCTCCACCACCTGAAGGCCGGGATCGAGGACCCGAAGAACACGATCCTCATCGTCGGCTATCAGGCGCAGCACACGCTCGGGCGGCGGCTCGTGGAGGGACGATCGCGGGTGAGGATCTTCGGCGTGGAGCGGGACCGTCGGGCCGAGGTCGTGGTCCTGAACGGCTTCAGCGCGCACGCCGATCAGGGCGACCTGCTCCGCTACGCGGACCGCTGCCGCGAGCGCGGCCCGCTCGGCAAGATCGCGCTCGTCCACGGCGAGCCGCGGGCGCAGGAGGTCCTCGCGAGGATGCTCCGCGCGCGCGGGCACGGCGAGGTCGTGATCCCGGCGCCCGGTGATCTCCTGGAGATCGCCTGAGCGGTCGCGGCTGGTGGATTCTCCGTGAACAGCGCGCGCTGCGACGTCTCGATCTCGTTCGATGACGTCGAGTACGGCGGACATGCCGAATTCAACGCGGACGCTACCTATGCCCTCACCTACACGCCGAGAGGGCCGATGAAGATGGTGATCGGGATGCCGTGCGTCGACGCGGATGGCGTCTCGAAGACATGCGCGGAGCTCGACGAGGAGATGAGAGCTGCCCCGCTCGCGGAAGAGTCGCTCTTTCAATCGGGGAGATGCGGGATGATAGGCGAGGACTGCGTGTGCGATCTGTTCGTGCGCGAGGACCCCAGGACCGAGGCGGGCGTCTGGGGAGTCTTGGGCACGACCTTGGTGACCCAGGAGGACGGCGAGGAGTGGGGGTTCAACGATAGGGCGTTCTGCGTGGAGGGGTCCTCGTTCACGCTCGGTACAGAGACGCTGACAGAGGAGAACGAGGGAAAGCCGATGAAGAGGTTCATGCGGCTCACGAAGAGGTGATGCGGCGCTCTCTCTCGGTCCTCGCTCAGTAGGCCCCCTTCGGCTCGAGGCCCAGCATGTGCTGGCCTACCATGGTGGACACGGCGTCCCAGTTGAGGGTGATGTGCTGGGCGATCGCATTGCCGTCTCGCCACATGCGCTGGATGGGTTGACCGAGCGCCAAGCTGCTGCCACCGACGCACGAGAACAACGACTGGATGGCGGCGTGCGACAGCTTCGCCGCGTAGGCGTGGCCTCGCCGATTGCGGATGCGCTTCTCGACGCTCACGGACCTCCCCTGGGCCGCGGTCAGCTCCACCTCGGTGATGTCGCGGTCGAGGACGAGCCTCGCCGCGTCCACGGCGGCGGCGGCGTCGGCCAGACGCGACTGGACGTGAGCGAACTGGCTTAGGAGCGCCCCCGCGCCTCCGATGCCGCCGCGCGTGACGCGGTTCTCACAGAGATCGATGAAGGCGTCGATGGCGCCTTGGGCGGTACCCAGGAGCGGGGCCACGAGGCAGACGGGGATCGCCGAGAGGAAGGAGATGCTGTAAATAGGGTTGGGGTTCACCGCGGCCCCGGGAGGCGCACCGGACGCGGCCTCCGCGAAAGTGAGCTTCCGATGACCCGGGACGAAGGTCGGCTTGTCGATGACCACTGTCTTGGACCCGGTGCCAGCTTGCGCCGCGACGTACCAGTCATCCTCGATCGACCAGTCGGAGCGGGGCGCGAGCAAGAAGCCGGCGCTGGGGGCGGCGTCGCTCTCCTTCGGGAGCTGGACGCCCAGCATGGCCCATTGTGAGTTGTCGATGTTCGAAGCGAAGCGCCACTTGCCCTGGATCAGGTACCCGCCATCCACCGCCTGCGCTGAGGTGATGGGCGAGTAGGAGCCGCACAGGATGGCCCGGGGACTGGCCCTCCACACGTCGTCCTGCGCCTGCGCCGGGAACAACCCGAGCAGCCACTGGTGGATGGCCCCGAGCGAGCACGCCCAGGCGGACGAGGTGCAGCCCCGCCCGATTTCGCTGATCACGTCGAGCAGCGCGGTGAAGCCGTACTCATAGCCGCCGTAGCGGGCCGGCTGCATCAGCCGGAAGAAGCCGGCACGATGGAAGAGCTGGTTCGTCTCCTCCGAGACGCGGCGCTCGATCTCCGTCTGCTGGGCCCGCTCGCGGAGGCGAGGGACGAGCTCGCGCGCAGTGGAGACCAGGCTCTCCAACGACGGCGCGTCGGCGGCGGGGCTCATCCGACCGGGGGCCTTCATGGCCACGGTTCTGATCGAGGAGTGTTCGAGACTCATAGGTTATGCCTCGCGGGGCGAAGATTGGCCGGCTGGCGCGACCCGATCGGCGCGGCCAGGGGCATGCGCGTCGGCGCGACGAATCGGGCCGACATCGAAGCGAACGCGAAGACACGAAGAGCGCTGACGACCTCGCCCCTGCAGCCAGGCCAGCGGCTGCAGGGATGGCCGCACGCGCGGCTGCCGTGGCAGGGCGGAGCCGACGGCGCACGCGCTGCGCCCTGTAGGGCCTCGGGGGAACCGGCATCGCCGACGGCGGCGCCGCACATCGGCGCGGATCGCCGCGAGGCGGGACGCCGCGCCGGCGCCGCCACGCTTAGGATCACGTCCGGAGTATGCGAGGATGCCCACGACGGCGCCAGATGGCGCCCTGGAACGGCCGCGTTCGAGGAGTGGAACGTTGAGGGAGCCCGATGATCTGTCCGGTCTGTCGATGTTCGTGCGCATCGTCGAGGAAGGCTCGCTCAGCGCGGCCGGCCGGGCGCTCGGGCTGCCCAAGGCGACCCTCAGCCGCAACCTCGCGCTGCTGGAGAAGCGGCTCGGCGCGCCGCTGCTGATCCGCTCCACGCGCGCGCTCAGCCTGACGGATACGGGCAGGCGCTTCTTCGACAAGGTCCAGCCCATCGTCCGAGAGGCGCAGCAGGCGACCGCCGACGTCAAGATCCTCCACGCGGCGCCCTCGGGGCTGCTGCGCATCACCGCGCCCGTCGCCTACGGCCAGGCGGCGATCGCGCCACGCCTGCTCTCGTTCATGGGGCGTTATCCGGCGGTTCGCATCGACCTGCATCTCCATGATGGGCGCGTCAACCTGGTCAACGGCGGCTACGACCTGGCCATCCGGATGGGGGCGATCGAGGACAGCGAGCTGATCAGCCACAAGCTGGCCGACGTCACCATGGTCATCGTCGCCTCGCCGACCTGGCTGGAGCAGCACGGTATGCCCCAACGGCCCGCCGAGCTCGCCCAGCATGACGCCGTCGTCACGCGGCCCGATATCGTCCAGTGGAGGGTCGGCGGGGAGACCGTGCGCGTCCCCTGGCGCATGAGCACCGGCAACATGATCGTCACGCGGGACGCCGCGAGGGCCGGGCTGGGCATCGCTTTCGTGCCCGAGTTCCTCGTGTTGCGTGACCTGGAACGAGGAACGCTGGTGCGCCTGCTGCCCGACGTCGAGCTGCCGGTGATTCAAGCGACCGCGCTGTATACCCGCGCCGCCAGCCAGTCGGTGGCGCTGCGCGCCTTGCTCGACGACCTCCTCGCCAGCCGACCCATCGAGGTCGACGCCGCGCCGTCGTGACCCTGCCCGGGCGCGGGGGGTACCCCCCTCTGCTGCGACATGCGATATCGGTACACCGGCCTGTTATCAGGTGGGGTGAAGATGAACGAGCCGGCGGCCTCAGAACCTATCCGCCAGCGTGAGCTGCGGGTGCTGCGCCGGGAAGAGCACCGGGACGAGCCTGGCGGCGTCTCCTGAAAGCCGGAGCTTCCCCGCGTCGCACACCTCCAGCGGCGCGTCCGAGCCGAGGAGGAGCCGCGCCACTGCCCAGCCGCCGCGGACCGCGCTGCGCGCCGCCGCGGCGCTCCGCCCGCGGGCGACCTCGACGCTGCCGCGGTCGAGGCGGAGCGTCGCCGTCTCCTCGGGGCTCTCGAGGGTGAGCGCGCCGCGGTAGCCCGCGAGCTCGGACGCGGCGAGCCGGGCCGAGAGCTCCGGCGTCATCGCCGCGAGGCATCCCGGGAGGTCGACGGCCCGGACCATCGCGGCGCCGCTTTCAGCATACCGCTGCTCGTGGCGGCTGTTCAGCGTCCGGAGCCGCGCGGCGAGCGCCGAGCGGTAGGGGAGCGTGTCGAAGCGGAGCTCGGGGAGCGCCTTCCGCCGGCAGAGGGCCCCGAGCGCCGAGAGCGCCGCGTCCGGCGCGCCGGTCGCCTCGGCGCACACGAGCCGGCTCTTGCTCGCCTGGACGACGACATGCCCTTCGGGGCGCTCTCGATCCGCGCCCCAGCACCAGGCCTCGACGTCCTTGCGCATGCCGCTCCACGAGCGCAAATAGGTCGGCCGCACCGCCGTGCCGGTGAGGCCGGCGTTCCACCGGTTGTGCAGCCGCACCAGCGCCTGCGTGGGCGCCGCCGGGATCCGGCGCAGGCCGCGCAGCCGAGGCAGCGTGGCCGGGAGGTCGGCGAGCTTCACGCGCCACCGCGACTCGGGCCACGCCGGCACATAGCCGAACCGGTGGTAGAAGTCGTCGATCCCGAACAGGATCGAGAGGTGATAGCCGCGGGCGCGCATGCGGTCGAGGCTGTGCGGAGCCGTGCGGGCCATGAGCCCTTTCCCGCGGTGGGCCGCCTCGGTGGCCACCGCGCCGATGCCGCCGCAGCGCACCTCCGCCCGACCGATCCGCATCCGGTAACCCCACACGCCCCAGTGGGTGACCATCGCGTCACCGAGGAATCCGATGACCGAGGCGTCCCAGTCGTAGTGGCTGTGGTTCACGTACCAGGCGGCGCATTCGGCGCGGAAGCTCGCGTAAGTGCCAAAGGTGCGCGCCGCGATCTCGATCACCGCCGTCGCGTCGGCGACCGGAGCGGGGGAGCGGACGGTGAGGGACGGAGTCTTCAGGAGCGTACCCGCCATCGGTACGAGCGGTTTGCCCGCGGCGTGCGATCGAGCATGTGTCTCTCCTATCCGGACCCCGCCAACCCTGTCCAAGTTTCTGACGCCGCGGCGCTACGCCTCCGGATCGCGCTCCGGCCCCAGCCCGTGCCGGTGGAGCAGGCGGTACAGGTACCGCCGATCCAGCCCCGCGGCGGCCGCGGCCCGCGAGACCTTGCCGTCGTGGGCGCGGAGCAGCGCCTCGAAGTAGCGGCGCTCGAAGTCCGAGAGGACCCGGTCGCGCGCCTGGGCGTACGGCACGCTCGCGTCGACCGGCGGAGGCGCGCTCACCGGCGCGAGCTCGCTCACGGGCGGCGGCGCGCGGAACACGAGGTACTGCTCCACGTAGTTCCTGAGCTCGCGCACGTTGCCCGGCCACGCGGCGCGCGTCATGCGGGCGATCACCCTCGGGTCCCGCAGCGTCGCCGCCTCGTCCGGCGTCGCGTGGAGCGAGGCGAGGAGATCGTCGAGCAGCGCCGGGATGTCCTCGGGGCGCTGCCGGAGGGGCGGCATCGGGATCCGCACGACCGCGATCCGGAAATAGAGATCGGCGCGGAAGCGGCCCGCGTTCACCTCGGCGCGCAGGTCCCGGTGCGTGGCCGCGATGACGCGCACGTCGACCGACCTCGGCGTGTTCGTCCCGAGGCGGCGGATCTCGCGCGCCTCGAGCGCCCGCAGGAGCTTCGGCTGGAGGTCGAGCGGCAGCTCGCCGATCTCGTCGAGGAAGATGGTCCCGCCCGACGCCTCCTCGAAGGCGCCGATCCGCTGCTCGCCCGCGCCTGTGAACGCGCCCTTCGCGTGGCCGAAGAGCTCGCTCTCGATGAGGTTCCCATGGATCGCGCCGCAGTCGACGACCACGAACGGCCTGTCCCGCCGCGCGCTCCGCTCGTGGATCGAGCGGGCCGCCTGGCTCTTGCCGGTGCCGGTCTCGCCCTCGAGCAGCACGGTGACGTCGCGCTCGGCGGACCGCGAGAGGAGCGCGAACACCGCCCGCATCGCCGCAGACGCGCCCGAGAGCGCGCCGAACCGCGCCTCCTCCCAGAGCGGCAGGCGGTTGTGCTCCGTGCCGAACTCGAAGCGGGCGACCGTCTTCCCGAGCCGGATGAGGCTGCCGGTGCGCAGCAACGCCTCGATCACGTGCACCCCGTCGACGACCGTGCCGTTGTGGCTGCGGAGATCGCGGACGCGCGCCCCGGCGTCGTCGATGCGGATCTCGCAGTGAAACCGGGAGACCGTGGCGTCGGCGACCACGAGGTCGTTGCCCTCGCTCGACCCGATCGAGCACCGATCGGCGGAGGAGTCCCAGACAGCCCCCTTGGCTGGGCCCTCCACGAGTTCGATGCGGAACCGGCGGACCATGCCCGCGCTGTCGTCCGGGCGGGCGCCCGGGTGGGTCAGCGTATCGCCGCCGCTCTGGGCTGCTCTCTTCGGGGGTCCGCTCGCCATGGCGTCACGATACCACGGCGGCGTCGCGCCCCGCGCGGCGGCGCTGTCGCCGCCCAGGCCACGCCGGCGCAGCGGAGTGCGACGGGCGCGCGACAAGGGCGCTCCGCGACCGGGCGATTTGCGCGGGACGCGGCTGGCACGCTCGATGCTCACCGGTGAAACGTCAGCGGCCCGCGGTCCGCGGATAACGGTCCACGGTCAACGGTCCATGGACGACGACACCTCGAACGCGCGGCGATGGGGCGCATCGCCGGCAGCGCGTCTACCAACAAGCGCCCGAATGGAGAATCCCATGAAGCCCATCGTCAAGCTCTCGATGCTCGCCGTCGCCTCCGCCCTCGCCACGGTCGGCGTGGCGCCGGACGCCTCGGCCAGGAACACCGCCGCATTCATCGGCCGCGCCAGGGACGCCGCCGAGGCCAGCTGCTTCAACGAGAGCTACGGGAGCCTCATCAACGACGGCTTCGTCGGCGGGCGCCGCTGCGGCGACTCGGTCGTCATCCTCCCCCTCGTGATGGATCCCGGCCCCTTCAACAACTGGGCGAGGGTCACCGTGACCGCGAAGAAGCCGACTTGGACCACCACGATGAACTGCGCCACGTTCGTCTTCGACAAGGCCACGGGGGGCGGCTGGTCCGGAGGCGGCGTCGATCTCACGACGACGGGGTGGTTCGAGAACATCAAGCTGCCGGACACCTTTTATTATCCCGACACCTCGCCGTTTGCCGCCTGCGCGGTCGGTCCGGGCGCGCAGGTGGTCCAGCTCGTTTACTGAGAGGGGCCGTGGCCGCCGTGGGAGCGCGGCGCGCGCTCTCACGGCTCCGGCCCGGCTCGCCGCTCGACGGAGGGAGTCATGAAGAGGATCTGGCAGGTTCTGATCGTGCTCGCGGCGGCCGGCGCCGTCGCGACGCTCGCCGTCGACAGGCGGCGGGACGAGGCGGAGATGGCGCGCATGCGCGAGGACATGGGCGCGCTCTCGCGCGCCATCGAGGCGACGAAGAGCGGCGCGGCCCTCGCCGGCGCCGCGCCCCGGCCCGAGCGGAGGATCGAGGCCGCCGCGCCGGCCCCCGCGGCTCCGCCGGCGGCAGCGCCCGCGTCGCCCGCGCCGGAGCCCCCGGGCGACGCGAGCGAGAGCGCCCCGACGGTCGAGCAGCGCGCGGCCGCGCTGGCCGCGGTGCGCGAGCGCCTGGAGGACACGTTCACGCAGCAGGGGACCGACGCTCGGTGGAGCGTCGAGGCGCGCGAGGCGGCCCGGGAAAAGCTGAGCGCGGCGCTCCCGGACACCTCGTCGCTCCGCTCGATCGAGTGCCGGAGCTCGATGTGCCGTGTCGAGACGGTGCACCAGGACTTCGAGCAATACGAGCAGTTCGTCCGGAGCGCCTTCATGAGCCCGCAGGAGACGCTCTGGAAAGGGGGATTCTTCACCCTGCCTGTCAACGACCCACGGGAAGGCGAGCTCGTGACCGTGGCCTACGTCGGCCGCGAAGGCGCACCGCTGCCAATGACCCTTTAGAGCGGCGGTCACCCGCTTCGGATACGGGCCCATTTCGACGTTTTCGGTGCTCAGCGCACTGGAGTCTCAAGATCCTACACATCTCGCTTGATGTGTGCTGGGCGACGTGATCAAAGCTGCGGATGGGTTCACCTGCAGCAGAGCACGCAGCGGCACTCGCCGAGGAGATGAGCGACGCGCACTTCGGCGATGCGCGGCTTTCGAAGCGCCAGACCAAGCTGGTGCAGAAGCTGGCGCAGGCGCCGGACAAGAGCTTCCCCTCGCTCTTGTCCGACAGCGAGCTGGAGGCGGCGTACCGTTTCTTCGGCAACGACGCCGTCACGCCCGCGGCGATTCTGGCTCCGCATGTGCGCGCCACCCTCGCGCGCATGGAGGCCGAGCCGGTCGTGCTCGCCATCCATGACACCACGACCCTTTCCTTCCGCTCGGACGGCCAGCGGCAGGGGCTCGGACGGCTGCGCTCCTCGGGGCAGACGTTCTTCGCCCACTTCACGCTGGCGGTCAGCGGCGATGGAACGCGCCGCCCGCTCGGCGTGCTCGATCTGAGCACGCACGTGCGCGACGACGGCACGACGGACAACGAGCACGACCGCTGGGGAGAGCAGGTGGAGCGAGTCGCGGTCTTGGGCGCTGCGCCGCACGATGTGGTGCACGTCATGGACCGCGAAGGCGACGACTACGGCCTGTTCGCGCAGCTTTTGAGCGCAGGGCATCGGTTCGTGATTCGGCTCGCGCACAATCGCCTCGTCGAGGCTGACGCCCTCGGAGCGGAGGCCAAGCTCGAGCAGGCGCTCGCGCATGTTCAAGCGGTGGCCGTGCGCGAGGTAGAGCTTTCGCCGCGGCCGGCGGGCAATCGCAGCCCTCAACAGAAACGGCTGCATCCTCCGCGCGCAGGACGCTTGGCCAAGCTCGCCCTTGGAAGCACGCGCGTGACCCTGCGGCGACCGAGATCCCAGCCGCGCGAGCTGCCTGCGACGCTCTCGTTGCGGGTCGTACGCGTCTGGGAGATCGAGCCGCCGCCGGGCGAAGCGCCGGTCGAGTGGGTGCTGCTCACGAGCGAGCCGGTCGAGTCCGTCGAGCAGCTGACGCAGCTGGTCGACTGGTACCGGGCGCGCTGGATGGTGGAGGAGTTCTTCAAGGCCCTGAAGACCGGATGCGCCTACGAGAAGCGCCAGATCGAGGACCTGCACGGCCTGCGCAACGTGCTGGCGCTCTTCGCGCCCATCGCCTGGCAGCTATTGCTGCTGCGCAGCGAGGCTCGGCGCGCTCCGGAGCAGCCCGCGACCGCCGTGCTCACGCCCACCCAGCTCGAGGTGCTGCGGGTCTTCGCGCGCAAGCCCCTGCCCGAGAACGCCACGGCCCGCGATGCCTTCCTGGCGATCGCCGGGCTCGGCGGACACCTCCGGCGAAACGGCGAGCCCGGCTGGCAGACCTTGGGCCGTGGCTACGAGCAGCTGCTCACCCTCGTCCAGGGCTGGAGCGCCGCGAGGGAGGTGGGGAAAATATGATCAATCCTGAGACTGGAGTGCGCTTGCGCGCCGAAAACGCCGATCTGGGCCCGTCTCCTGTGCGGGTGACCGCCGCTCTGCTGCCGCTCTGCTTGGTGCAGAGGGGGGGCGGAAACTGCTGTTTTTGGCGTCCTGGGCGCCCCCCGGAAGAGCTCAGAAGAACCCGATCGGCCCGGGCGACCAACGGAACTCGACCGCCTCGCCGACCGCGGGCGGCGCGACGCGGCGGAGCCTCCCGTCGCGCCACGCCAGGATCACGAGCCCCGGATCCTCGAGCGGCGCGCCCAGGTCGATCTCGAGCCGCACCGGCCTCCCGTCCGCGACCTCGGCGACCCGGATCGTGGCGCCGCACTGGCCGACCTCGTAGCCCGCGGCGATCGGCGAGGACGGCGCGCGATAGAGGGTCTCGAACGCCCCGGTCAGCATCGTCCCGTCGATGCGCCCCAGGGAGAACGAGGACGGGCCTGTGCGCGTGAGGCGGTGGGTGCCCTTGTTCATCGAGAGGATCGACCAGCAGGAGAACGAATCGGGCGACTCCAGGGCGCGGATCGCCTGAGGGTACATGGCTGCCATGGGATCCGAGGCGGCCGCGATGAAGACCCGCTTGCGGGGCGGCGCGTCGATCTCCGCGGTGCGGGCGATGTCCTCGAGCTTGCGCGCGATATCGACGCTCGACGCGGTGGCGGCGAGGAACAGGAGCGGCGCGATCCCGAGGTGCACGGCGGCGAGGAACCCGGCGCCGGCGCGGCGGGGCCATGACGCGACGCCGGGCGAGGGCGCGCGGCGCAGCCCGCGCAGGACGACGACGGCGAGGAGCGGCGCGATCCCGAGGCCCGGCATCAGCAGCAGGCGCGACCCGGGGAACCCCCCGAGGCTCGTGAAGAACGCGAGGAGCGCCCCGGGGACGAGCCAGCGCAAGGCGGTCCGCTCGCGCTCGGGGACCGCGGGGAGGCAAGCGCGGTAGAGGAGGGCGACGCCGGCAGCCGCCGCGAGCCCGACCGCGATGAAGGGGAGCTTGGGGAGCGGGACGGAGAGATCCGCGGGCACGGCCACGAGGGCGCCGCCGATCAGGATGGGCAGCCGCTCCGCCGCGGCGGCCATGAAGGCGAGCGGACTGTTGAGCGGGTCGATATACCCGCCGGTGTGCGCGGCGCCGCCGCCGAACGCCTTGTACGCGGCGAAGTACACGAGGAGGCCGAACACCGGGAGCACGCCGGCAGCCCGGGCGCGAAAGCCATCTGCGCGGCCCGGCGGCACGGGACCGGCGAGCTGATAGGCGATCCAGTACGCCGCCCCGCCGAGCGCCGCCTCGCCGCCGAGGAGCCCGATCCCGAGCCCGAGCGGGCCCAGGTACAGCCCGGGCCGCCACCCTTCCTCGCGGTAGCGGAGGTACGCAAGGAGCCCGAGCACCACCGGGAGCGCCGCGAGCAGCATGTGCTGGCACGCGATCCAGCCGACCGGGTGAACGTGGTTCCCGCTGATCGCGAAGATCAGCGTGGCGAGCGCCGCGGTCACGCCCGGGAGCACGCGCAGGAACAGCCTGCCCGCGGCGGCGACCAGGGCGACGTAGAGCCCGATCGAGACAAGATGGTACCCGAGCGGGGCGTCGCCGAAGACCGCGCGCTCCAGCGTGAACAGCGCGCTCGCCAGGGGGCGGACAAGGTGGATCCTGAGCTCCGGATCGGTCCACCACGGCAGCCCGGAGATGGAGACGGCAGCCCGTGTCTCCCCCGGAACGCCGGGGAAGAAGTTGTAGAGATCGTACCAGGGAGGCGAGCCAGGGATCAGCTTCGCGAGGTAGCAGAACAGGATGTAGTCATCGGCATAGAAGGCGATCGCCACCGTGGGCAGCGCCAGGGCGAGCGCGAGGAGCAAGACAGCCGTGAAGAAGCGAGGATGGCTGAGCCACCGCGCGAAGCGATCGGAAGGATCCGGTTTCATTCGGGCCCGCAACGTAGGGTAGGTCGCGCGCGCCGTGTAGAGCCCCTGGAAACAGCACATCCGGGCGGGCGAGGCCCGTGGCCATGTCCGGACGGCCGTCAGCGCATCTCGGCGGCGGCGCCGCGCATGAGCTGCAGGAGGTCGCGCCGCATCTCGCCGCTCACCGTGTGGCCGGCGTGAGCCCGCGCGGAACCATGAGGCGCGCCTTGACGTCGGCGCCCGACAGCAGGCCCGTGAACGACTCGGGCCTGTCGCCGAGCCCGTTCCCGCGGCGGCGACACCGCACCGCCTCGTCAGGAGTGGCCAGCCATCGAGATCTCCTGCCATGGCCGGCATGCATGGGAGATCACACACACGAGCAAGGAGAGTTTTGGGTGTCGTTGGATTTGTCTGCTCCAGGGCGATCGTCGCGCACCTTCCCATGGACCGAGATTTTTTTTGGTTGTTAGTAAAGTGTATTTCCTACATAACTGGATCTCGCTGCTTGGCTTAGAGCGAACGAAACCTCTTGTCGCCAGGCAGCCGATGGTCGGCGCGTCGCGTCGTTGCTCCGCGTCGCCCTGCTTCAGCAGGGCGCCTCGTGGCACCCGGCGCTGCGCCCACCGTCGGCTGCCTGGTGCAGTCCGGGTTCGTTCGGAGCCTTTCTTCAGGAGAGGTCGGCGACCTCACTGGCTTATCGATTGACCACCTCGTCGCGGTAGCGGCCGAGGTGAGTCTTCTGCGTACACAATCGATCTGCTCATCAGGAGAGCTCGATGATCTCACTGGCTTGTCGATTGACCGCCTTCCCGCGGTGGCGGCGGCTGCTCGGCGCGCAGCTGAGCGTCGCCGCGCTCCTGATCTCGGGGTGTACGGGCGCCGTGGGCGATCCGGGGGAGGACGACGGGGATGGCGTCATTCCCGGCGGCCCGACTGGGCCCGAGGTCGCCGAGCGCAGCATGTTTCCGCGGCTGACCCACGCGCAGTGGGAGAACACGGTGCGCGACCTCCTGCGCCTCGACGACCGACCCGGCCTCTCGGCGTCGTTCACGAGCGACCCGCTCGGCGGCGTGTTCGACAACAACGAGGCTGCGCTCCTTGTGACGCCGGGCCTCTGGGGCGATTACCAGCGCGCCGCCGAGGAGCTCGCGGCGATGGTGGCCGCCGACCCGGGCAAGCTCGATCGGATCGCGCCGGCGGACCTGCCGGACGCGCCGGAGGCGCGGGCGCAGGCGTTCGTCGAGCGGTTCGGCGAGCGGGCGTTCCGGCGCCCGCTCACGGACGAGGAGCGGGACGCGTACGTCGCGCTGTTCCACCGCGGCGAGGAGCTCTTCGAGGGCGAAGACCCGTTCGTCGCGGGCGCCCGCGCGGCGCTCGAGGCGTTCCTGCAGTCCCCCCATTTCCTCTACCGCGTCGAGATCGGCGCCGGGCCGGCGGAGGACGGGCTCATCCCGCTCGGCGGACACGAGATCGCGACCAAGCTCGCCTATACCCTGTGGAACACGATGCCCTCCGACGCGCTCCTCGAGGCGGCGAAGGCGGGCGAGCTCTCGACCCGCGAGGCCGTCCGCGCCTACGCCGAGGGGATGCTCGACGACCCGCGCGCCCGCGAGGTCGTTGGCGCGTTCCACCGGCAGCTCTACGACTACGAGCAGTACCACGACCTCAACAAGGACCAGGCGCTCTACCCCGAGTTCGTCCCCGAGATGGGCGACGACATGCAGCGCGAGGCGGAGCTCTTCGTGGATCACGTCGTCTTCGACGAGGAGGGCGGGCTCACCGACCTGCTCACCGCGCGCACCGCGTTCGTGAACGATCACCTCGCCGCGGTCTACGGTATCGAGGGCGACTTCTCGGACGAGTTCAAGCGGGTGGAGCTCGACGAGGCCGAGCGCTCGGGGCTGCTCACGCGCCTCGGCTTCCTCGCGGCCAAGGCGACGGCGCGGCAGCCGGACTCGATCCACCGCGGCGTCTTCGTGAACCTCAGGATCCTCTGCGCCTCGCTGCCGCCGCCGCCCGACGACGCGACCTCGCTGCCGCCGGGCGAGCTCGCGACCAACCGCGAGCGCGTCGAGGCGCACACGGGCAAGGGGACCTGCGGCGCGTCGTGCCACGGGGTGCTCATCAACCCCGCCGGGTTCGCCTTCGAGCATTACGACGCGATCGGCAAGTACCGCACGACCGACAACGGCGCGCCCGTCAACTCGGCCGACGTCTACACGCTGGGCGGCCAGCCGAGGAGCTACGCGGATGCGGTCGAGTTCAGCCAGCTGCTCGCCGAGAGCAGCGAGGCGCACGGGTGCTACGCGGAGCGCTGGCTCGAGTTCACCCACGGCCGCGGCGCGCGCGCGGAGGACCGGGCGCTCGTCGAGGAGCTCGGCGAGGCGTCGCGCGGCGGCGCCTCGACCAAGGAGCTCATCGTCCGGATCGTCTCCTCCACACCCTTCCTCGCTCGCGTTCCCGCGGAGGCGCCATGATCACCCGACGACGTGTGCTTCGAGGCCTGTTCGGCGTCACGGTGGCGCTCCCGTTCCTGGAGACGTTCGCCCCGCGGCGCGCCTCGGCCGGCGCGGGGGACGCGCCGCCCTTCGCGATCTTCATGCGCCAGGCCAACGGCGTCGCGCAGCAGGTCGGCGACGAGCCGGAGATGTTCTGGCCCAGCGCGCCGGGCCCGCTGACCGCCGAGTCGATGGCCGCGGACGCCGATCGAGCGGTCAGCGAGCTCAAGGACTACGCGAGCCGGCTGATCCTGGTGCGCGGCGTCCGCTTCGCGTTCCCGGGCAACGGGTGCGGCCACTCCGGCGGCGGCAACCAGTGCCTGACGGCCGCGCAGGTGTCGGAGGATCCGGCGGGCAACGAGTCGCTGGCGATGGGCGAGTCGATCGACAACCGCATCGCGACCGAGCTCAACCCGGCGGGCGTCGAGCCGCTGACGCTCTACGCGGGCAGGAAGGCCGGCTACATCAACGAGGTGCTCTCGTACCGCGGGCCGAAGCAGCTGCGCGCCGCCGAGCGCGACCCGTACAAGGCGTACCAGAAGCTCTTCGGGCTCGCCGAGGTGGACGCCGCGGCCGCGGAGGCGCTGGCCGCGCGCCGCGCCAGCGTGAACGACCTGGTCCGGGAGCAGATGCAGGCGCTGATGCGCCGGAAGGACCTCAGCCAGGGCGACCGCGAGCGGCTGGAGCTCCACTTCGACAGCATCCGCGACCTCGAGGTCGGGCTCGCCTGCGCGCTCCCGCCGGAGCGGGTCGCGGAGATGGAGGCGATCTCCCCGGACGTCGGCAGCTACGGCAACGTGGAGACCGTCGCCCGCATGCAGATGGACATCATCGCGCTCGCGATGGCGTGCGGCGCGACGCGCGCGGCGACCCTGCAGGTCGGCGACGGCAACGACGGGACCGAGTACACGATCCACGGCGTGCGGCAGAAGAGCTACCACAAGATCTCTCACCGCATCGACGGCGACGGCGAGGTCGGCCCGCCGATCGAGGGCGCGCAGGAGCTGCACCACCAGATCGACCGCATCCACGCGCGGATCTTCAAGCACCTGCTCGACAGGCTCGAGTCGTACGATCTCGGCTCGGGGACGCTCCTCGACCGCGGCGTGGCCGTGTGGCTCAACGACAACGCCGACAAGTACCACTCCTACTCGAGGGTCCCGTACATCCTCGCCGGCGGCGCCGCGGGTTACCTGAAGACCGGCCAGTTCATCGACCAGCGGGTCACCATCAACAAGCTGCTCAACACGATCGGCGCGGCCGTCGGCTGCACCAACGGTGAGGGGGGCCCGCTCGACGACTTCGGCGACGAGAGCCTCGAAGGCGGGCTCGTCGACGCGATCGTTGCCTGAGAGAGGAGCTCGGGTAACTCGGGGCGGGGGAGGGCGGGTCAGCCGAGGAGCTCGACCGCGACCTCGATGGTGGCCTTCTCGCCGTTCGGGCCGCGGAGCACGTCGACCTTCACCTTCTCGCCCGGCTTCTTGCCGTCGAGCGCGTTGTACAGCCCGTCATAGTCCTGGACGGGCGATCCGTCGATCCCGACGATCACGTCGCCCAGCACGAGCCCGCGGTCGCCCTCGGAGAGGCCGCGCAGGCCCGCCTTGTCGGCGGGGCCGCCCGGGACGATGGCCATGACGATGACGCCGCGGATGCCGTTGCGCCGCTCCAGGCGGCGGGACTGATCGAGCTGGATGCCGAGGCCGACCGTCTCGGCCTTCCCGGTCTTGATGATCTGCGGGACGATCCGCGCGATCGTCGTCGACGGCACGGCGAAGCCGATGCCGGCGGAGCTGCCGCTCTTCGAGAAGATCATCGTGTTCATCCCGATGAGGTGCCCGCTCGAGTCGAGCAGCGGGCCGCCGGAGTTGCCGGGGTTGATCGCGGCGTCCGTCTGGATCATGTCGCGGATGGTCACCTCGCCCACGCCCTGGACCTGGCGGCCGAGCGCGCTGATGATGCCGGTCGTCAGCGTGTGATCGAGGCCGAACGGGTTGCCGATCGCGATCGCCTTCTGCCCGACCTCGAGCGGCTCGCGCAGGGGCGCGACCTGGATCGGCTTCAGCATGTCCTTGGGGGCGTCGATCTTGATGACCGCGATGTCCTTGCGCGGCTCGACGCCGACGAGCTTCGCCGGGAACGTCTTCTCCCCCTGCAGCCGGACGACGAGCGACTGCGCGCCGGCCACGACGTGGTAGTTCGTGACGATGTGGCCGTCGGCGTCCCAGACGAAGCCCGAGCCCGAGCCCGCGGGCACCTCGACGGCCGTCCCCCAGAAGCGGTCCACCACGAGCCGCTGCTGCGTCACGAACACCGTCGAGGGCGCGACGTCGCGGAACACGGCGATCGAGTTGCGCTCGTCCTCGATGAGCGCGCCCTTCGAGGGCGGGACGGGCGGCGGCGTCGTGTCGATCGTCGCCGACGTCGCCGGCGCGTCGGGGACCTTGGTCGCGTTGGGCGACGGGCCGCTGGGGCCGGGCTTCCCCTTGCATCCGGCGGAGGCGGCGAGCGCGGCGACGACGAGGACGGCAGGGAGTCGAGCGTGGCTGCGGTGGCGCATGCGGCGCAATCTAGCTTGCTATCGGCAAGGCGTCTCCCCTGCGGCGCGCGGTCGGCCTGCGCGGCGGCGCGGCAGTCTGCCGCGCGCAACGAATGCGCGGAACCGACGCGCGAACCGATGCGCGGAACCGATGCGCAGGACGATCGCCTTCCGGCGTCGGCGCACGTCGGCGTCGGATCGGATCCTGGGATGCAAAAGGGCGAAGTTGCGGTAGAGGTGGCCTTGACGGATGAAGCCCATGACGCCCTCAGCAACGAAATTCCAGACGACCCCCCCTGTCGCGAAGGAGCCCGTCAAGGTGCTCCTGCTCGAGAACATCCACCAGAGCGCGCACGAGCTGTTCCGGTCGCGATCGTTCGAGATCGAGACGCGGAGCTCCGCGATGAAGGAAGACGAGCTCATCGCCGCGCTCGCTGGCGTGGACATGCTCGGCATCCGGAGCAAGACGCACGTCACCGCGCGCGTGCTGGAGAAGGCGGACAAGCTGCTCTCCATCGGGTGCTTCTGCATCGGCACGAACCAGGTCGACCTCGACGCGGCGAACCGGCGCGGGGTGCCGGTGTTCAACGCGCCGTTCAGCAACACGCGCAGCGTCGCCGAGATGATCATCGCCGAGTCCATCATGCTGGCCCGGCAGCTCGGGGACAGGTCGCGCGAGGTGCACGCGGGCACCTGGAAGAAGGTCTCGAAGGCCTGCTACGAGATCCGCGGCAAGACCATCGGCCTCATCGGCTACGGCCACATCGGCCAGCAGCTCGGCGTGCTCGCCGAGGCGATGGGGATGCGCGTGGTCTACTACGACATCGCCCAGAAGCTCCCGATGGGCAACAACCGCGCGCTGCCGACGCTGGAGGCGCTGCTCGCCGAGTCGGATTTCGTCTCGCTCCACGTGCCGGCCACGCCGGAGACGCACAACATGATCGGCGCCGCCGAGCTCGCGCACATGCGCAAGGGCGCGTACCTGCTCAACGCGAGCCGCGGCTCGGTCGTCGTGATCCCGGCGCTGGCCGAGGCGCTGAAGAGCGGCCACCTCGCGGGCGCGGCGATCGACGTCTACCCGGAGGAGCCGGAGTCGAACTCTGACGGCTTCCTGACCGAGCTGCAGAAGCTCCCGAACGTGATCCTGACGCCGCACATCGGCGGCTCGACCGAGGAGGCGCAGGAGGCGATCGGCCGCGAGGTGTCGCGCGCGCTGACGCAGCTCGTGACCACCGGGGCGACGACGGGCGCGGTGAACTTCCCGAACGTCGAGCTCCCGCCGCTCAAGGCCACGCACCGCATCCTCAACGTCCACCGCAACGTGCCTGGCGTGCTCCGCGACGTGAACCGCATCGTGTCGGACGTGAACGCCAACATCGACAGCCAGGTCCTGTCGACCGACGCCAACATCGGTTACCTCATCATGGACCTGTCGCAGGACGTGTCCGCCGAGGTGAGCCGGCGCATCGGGGCGCTCGAGACGAGCATCCGCACCCGCGTGCTCTACTGAAGCCGCGCCGGGCCGGGGCGCCGCCGCGCCCCGGCCGGAGTCCCCGGCCCCGAGAGGTGCCCCCGCCTTGTCGCCACCGTTCACGATCCAGCCGGGGCCGCGGCCGCAGATCCGGATCGAGGAGGTCGCCAAGCGCGCCCGCGTCTCGCCCGCGACCGTCAGCCGCGTGGTGAACGGCAGGGGCAAGTACAGCGCGGAGACCCGGGAGCGCGTGCTGGCCGCGATCGACGAGCTCGGCTACGTGCCGAACACCGCCGCCAGGAGCCTCGCGCAGGGGAAGACGGGCGTCCTCGGCCTGCTCCTGCCGAACATCAGCACCGAGTTCATCTCCAGCCTCGTGCGGGCCATCGCCGCCTCGGCGGCCGAGGCGGGCTACGACGTGCTGCTCTCGGTGAGGCCGGAGGCGCCGGCGCGGCGCCTCGTCGGGCGGCACAACACGGACGGGGTGCTGATCTTCGGCCACTACGTCCACGAGGCCGATCTCCAGCAGCTGATCCACCAGAAGTGCCCGGCGGTGCTCATGTACCAGTCGTCGCCCGCGGACGTCCCGCTGCCCAGCGTGATCATCAAGAACGCCTCCGGCGCGCGCGCCATCGTGGGGCACCTGATCGAGGCGCACGCCCGGCGCCGGATCGCCTTCCTCCACGGCGTCTCCGAGAGCGAGGACTCGACGACGCGCGCGGAGGGGTACCGGGAGGCGCTGGCCGAGCACGGCATCGCCGTGGATCCGCGCCTGATGCGCCGCGGCTTCGACGCGCGGGAGGCGCGGGCCGCGACGCTCGCGTGGGTGCGCGAGGGGGCCGACTTCGACGCGATCTTCGCGTGGTGCGACCACGCCGCGGCCGGCGCGATGGAGGCGCTGCGCGCCGCGGGCAAGCGCGTGCCCGTGGAGGTCTCCGTCGTCGGCTTCGACGACGCGCCGTCGGCGCGCCACCTCGAGCCCGCGCTCACGACCGTGCGCGCGCCGACGGACGGGGTGGGCTACCGCGCGGTGCAGGCGCTGGTGGACCTCATCCAGACGGGCAAGGCCGAGCGGAGGATCGAGCTGCCGACAGAGCTGATCGTCCGGCGGTCGTGCGGCTGCGATCTCTGAGCCCGGCGAGGATCCGCGATCGAGCGCCTCGTCGTATGCCGCCGCGAGCTGGCGAGTCTGCGCGGCGAGCGGGGCTGTTTCTACGTCGATCGCCGCGCGATGGGGAGAGCGCTATTCATTCCAGACCGGGACGCTGGCGCGCTCTCCGGCGCTGCGCCGCGCGGCCGGGTCGTCGCCCGCGAAGACGACGGTGAACACGACGAACGCGGCCCACAGCGCCGCGAGGTGGTAGATCATCGCGACGCCGCCCGCGGCCTGGTAAATGGCGCTCGACGCCGGAGGGCCGAGGAGCATCCCGGCGGCGTAGAAGACGTTGTAGAGCGAGTTGGCGCGGCTGTAGTCGCGCGGCGCGGTGACGACGCCCTGGAGCGCCAGGCTGAGCGGCGATATCGACGCGAGCGTCGCCCCCGCGACGAACACCGCCACGCACATCGCGTCGTAACGATCGAGGTACACGAAGCCGAGGATCATCAGCGTGCCGATCGTGCCGAGCACGCGCATGAGCAGGAGGTGGCCGCGGCGGTCGCCGATCCGGCCAAAGACGTTGGTGAAGAGGAGCATGCCCACCGCGAAGTAGGCGGGGATCTGGATCGTCTGATCGCGCGTGACCCCCTTTTCCGCCATCAGGTAGAGCGGGAGGAACAGCACGACCGACGCCTGGAAATAGCCGTAGGCGAAGGTCGCGAAGCACGCGGTCTTGATGCGCGCGAGGATCGAGGCGGAGGACGCCGAGGGCTCCGCCCCGCTCGCCGCGCCGGCCTTCCCGTGGGCCTCGGACATGCCCGGCAGGTCGCGGTCGAGGCGCGCGAGCACGAGGACGGCCGAGATCAGCGAGATCACGCACGAGAGGAGGAACGCCGCGGGCATCGAGGAGAGCGCGACGATGTGCGGCGCGCAGAGCGGCCCGAGGACGTAGCCGAGCGCCATCGAGACGGCGTAGAGGCTCGTGACGAACGCCTTGTTGTCCTTGTCCGACCGGGCGAGCAGGATCGTCTCGCAGCTCACCCAGATGCCGACCGAGCAGGCCCCGTCGAGGAAGCGCACCGCGGCGATGGCGGCGAAGCTCGGCAAGTAGGGGAAGGCGCCGACCGCCGTCGCGTACCCGACCAGCGCGAGCACCAGCGTGGCCTTCGCCGAGAACCGGCGGATGAGCGTGTCCATCGGCAGCGAGAGCAGGACGATGCCGAGCGCGAAGCACGACGCGAGCAGGCCGATGTCGGTCTTGGTGAACCCGCGCGCATCGAGGAAGACCGCCGTGAGCGAGATGGCGATGCCGTACGCGAGACCGAGGAGGAATATCGCGCCGAAGACGAGCCAGATGTTGCGATCGGGGATGCGGCGGAGCATGAGCGCCCGCCAGGTTCGATCGGTCGCTCCGCCGTGTCAAACGGGTACGTGCGTCAGGAAACGCGCGTCGCCGGCGGTCGCGCCGCGCGGCCGCGAGGGCGCGAGGGCGCGAGGGCGTCAGCGCAGGAACTCGAGGAGGAGCTGATTGACCTTCTCCGGCCTGTCGTAATGCACGAAGTGGCTCGCGTCGGGGATGCGGGCGACTCGGGCGTTCGGCACCAGCGCCGGATCCGGCGCGGCGAGCTCGGAGCCGAGATAGCGATCGTGCTCGCCCCAGATCACCTGCACCGGGACGTCGATGCGGGGCTGCCTACCGAGCTCGCCAAGGCTGCCCGGGCGGAAGAGCGCCCGGTAGTAGTTGATCATCGCCGTGAGCGCGCCGGGCTCCGACCACGCCTTCACGTAATGGGCGAGATCCTCGTCGCTCACCGCGCCCGGGCGCCGCGGGTCGTCCTTCACCGCCGCGCGGAGCCACGCAAAATCGTCCTTCTGCGCGGCGAGCTCCGGGAGCTTCGGGAGCTGGAAGAAGAACATGTACCAGCTCTTGCGGAGCTGCCGCGCCGTGCGGAACCCGGCGACCAGCCGCTCGGGGTGCGGGCAGTTGAGGACGACCAGCCGCTCGAGGAGCGCCGGATACCGCGCCGCGAACCCCCAGGCGACGCCGCCGCCCCAGTCGTGGCCGACCACCGCGGCGGCGCGCTCCGCGCCGGAAGCCTGGATCAGCGCGGCCACGTCCGCGGTGAGCTCGGCGATCGCGTACGCGGCGACGCCCTCGGGCTTGTCCGAGAGGTTGTATCCGCGCATGTCGGGCGCGATCACGCGGTAACCCGCCTCGACCAGCGCGGGTATCTGGTGGCGCCACGAGTACCAGATCTCGGGAAAGCCGTGGAGGAGCACGACGAGCGGCCCGTCGCCGGCCTCGACGTAGTGGAGGCGCACGCCGCCGTGCTCGGTGAACCGGTGCGAGAGCTTGGATTCGTCGAGGGTCATCGTCTCTCCTTGCGCTGATTCCGTCGAACGGCCGCCGGCGCTCTGCCGCGCGGTCACGGGGTGAATCGCTGGTTGTTACATGGTGGTCCGGGGGCGCGGCGAGCGAGGCGAGGGGGCGCGCGGAAGGCGCTCAGACGTCGATGATCTTGCCCGGGTTCATGAGGTTCAGCGGATCGAGCGCCCGCTTGATCGACCGCATGATCGCGAGCTCCTCGGCCGAGCGCGAGTAGGGCAGGTAATCCTTCTTGAGCAGGCCGATGCCGTGCTCGGCGGAGATGCTGCCGTGGTACTTCTTCACGAGCGAGAAGATGGCGTGATCCGCCTCGTGGGTGCGCTTCAGGAACTCCTCGCGCGTGAGGTCGTCGGGCTTCATCACGTTGATGTGGAGGTTGCCGTCGCCGATGTGGCCGAAGAGCGCGATCTCCCACCCTGGATAGCGGGCCTCGAAGAGGCTCTCGAGCTCGGAGCAGAAGCCCTCGAGCTCCTGGATGGGGAGGGACACGTCGTTCTTGTGCGGCAGCCCGGTCGCCGACAGGCTCTCGCTGATCCCTTCGCGGAGCGCCCAGAGCTCGGCGGCCTGCGCGCCGTGCTGCGCGAGCGTGCCGTCGGTGACCAGCCCGCGCTCGAACAGCGAGGTGATCCACGCCTCGAGCGCCTCGGGCTCGCCGCGCTCGACCTCGATGAGCACGTAGTAGTCCGACGGCGCGGAGAGCGGCACGCGCACGTTCCGGTGGCGGCGCAGGCGCGCCTGGCACTTCTCGGTGAAGAACTCGTAGGCCATCACCACGAACGGCCCCGTCCGGGCCTCGCGGAAGAGCGCGAGCACGCCGGCGAGGTCGGGCACCGCGAACAGGAACACGTTGAGCGCCTCGGGCACCCGCGTGAGCTTGAGCGTCGCCTCGGTGATGATGCCGAGCGTGCCCTCGCTGCCGATGAACAGCTGGCGCAGGTCGATCCCCGTGTTGTTCTTCTCGAGCGCGCCGTTCAGCTCGAGCACGGTTCCGCTCGCGGTGACGACGGTGAGCCCGAGGACCCACTGGCGCGTCAGGCCATAGCGGATGACCTTCACGCCGCCGGCGTTCGTCGCGATGTTGCCGCCGACCTGGCTCGACCCCTTCGAGGCGAAGTCGACAGGCCAGGTGAGGCCGTGCGGCGCGACGTGCTGGTGCACCGCCTCGGTCACCGCGCCGGCCTCGACGCGCACGGTCGCGCCGAGGACGTCGACAGGGCCCATCTTGCGCATCCGATCGAGCGACACGACGAGCTCGCCCCTGGCCGCCACGGCGCCGGCGGCGAGCCCCGTGCGGCCGCCGGAGGGCACGACCGGGACGCGGTGCTCGGAGCAGAGGCGGAGCAGCCGCGAGACTTCGTCGGTGGAGCGCGGGAGCGCGAGGGCCGAGGGCCTGGGCTCGTGGACCTTGGTCCAGTCGCGGCCGAACGTCGCGAGATCGGCGGCGTCCGTCGAGAGGAAATCCGCGGGGAGCTCACGCTGGACGGCCTCGAGGAAGGGGCCGGGGAGGCCAGTAAGTGGGGTCATGGCTGGGTCGGTAGTGCGGCGCGGCGGCGAGGGCAAGCGGGCTGCGCGGTCCTCGCGGGTCAGCCGGCGCCCCGGGATCTCGCCGCTGCTCTGTGGACCGCCGAGGTGCGCGGAGATCAGCCGGGCCTCTGGATGGCCTTCAGGAGCTGCGCGGCGAACGCCGGATCCTTGGCCATCTTGCGGGTGCCAAAGCGCCTGAGCCGCAAGAGGCCGCCCTGCGGCAGATCGAGGCCGTCGAGCGGGCGTGGGGTGCGGCGGCCTGTGCCAGCCAGCAAGCGCGCGTAGTCCTCGGCCCGGATGGGCCCGTTTCCGCGCTCGACATCGACCTCGGGCTGCTCTGGCTCGCTGGCCGGCGGAGACGGTGGGCGCGGGCAAGGCGCTCTCGATCGGCGCCATGTATGCGGTGGCCGTCGGCGCCGACATGCGCACCGAGGTCGCGGGCAGCAGCGTCGAGTCGGCCGGCGGCTCGAAGTCCGTGAGCGCTGGCGAGACGATCACCATCGCGTGCGGCAGCAGCAAGCTGTCCATGGACAAGGGCGGCAACGTGATCATCGAGGCGAGCAACATGAAGATCAACGCCTCGGGCATGGTGAAGGTGGTCGCCTCGGGGAAGGTCGATGTCGAGTCGTCGGGGACGGTGAACCTGAACGCCACGGGGCACGTGAAGGTGAAAGGCTCGCTCGTCGGGATCAACTGAGCCGCGTTCCTCTCGCAGCATCGAGCAATGAGCTTACCCGCGCCGAGGGATGCCGTGGGCAGCATCGATTTCCCCCCGCTCCTCCTCGACGTCGTCGAGGAGCACGCCAGCGAGGCGGCGTTCCTCTGGTCGCTGCGGGATGGGGCCGTCCGCTCTCCTGCCTGCGATCTCGGCTCGCTCGGCAGGCTCGACGAGCGCCTGGAGGCGCACCTCGACGGGCTGCGGATCGCCGGCGAGGAGGGCCTCGCCCTCTGCGAGGAGCAGCTCGACGCGCGAGACGCCGGCGCCTTCTTCGCAGCCATGGTGCTGGCGGCCGAGCGGGCAGACATGGCCGCTGTGGCGAGGATCCTCGCGAGAGGCGCGCGCTCGGCGCCCCTCTCGCGCGGGATCGTGTCGGCGCTCGGCTGGATCCCGCTCACCCGGGCAGCGCGGATCTTGCCGGAGCTCTGGTCGAGCGCCTGCCCGGGCGAGCTTCGCTACCTCGGGATCGCGGCCGCCGCCGCGCACCGGCGCGATCCGGGGGCGCCGCTCCTGGAAGCCATCGCGTCCGACGATACACGCCTCAAGGCGCGCGCGCTGCGAGCCGCCGGCGAGCTCGGGCTGAGCAGCGCGCTGCCTTTGCTGCGGCGGGAGCTCGAGGCGGCGCGCGGGCGCGGCTGCGACGAGGACGGGCATCGATCGCCGAGGTACGTGCCGGTGCCCATCCCCGAGCGCCGGAGCGCTCCTGAGTCGGAGCGAGAGCGGGAGAGGCCCTCTCCCTCGCCGCCGGTCGGCGTGCCTGCACCGGCGTTCTCGTTCGAGGGGGTGGGAGAGGCAGCGCTGGGGCTCCTGGAGATGGCAGGCGGCGCGGTCCTGTTCGGGGCATCGACCGTGGGCTCGGCGGGCCTCGTCCTGGACGACGTGACCGGAGTTGGCGTGCTGGACGACCCCGCGCTCGTGGTCACGGGGGCCGGGATGGCCGCCGGAGGCGGGATGGTCCTGGACGGCCAGCGGCGCTGGAGCTCCGGCATCGGGAAGATATTTGGATGGTAACTGATGGCAATCGCCGGAGGTGAGCAAGTGGCTGAGCACACCCAACTCCCTCTCGAGGACGGGCTCTCCGTGGTGGACGACAGAGGTCGCACCGTCCTGCGGATCGCGCTGCTCGCCACGGTCTATTTCGAGCGCGGGCACAGCCTCGAGAAGCGCCGGGCCGTGGCGGAGTGCTTCGAGGAGTACCGCGCGATGGCGGGCGGTCACCTGCGGTGGGCGCACCCTGGGTCGGCCGGGTTCGACCGCCTCGACGGCGCCGTCGCGCGCGACCCTGCGGTCTGGCTCGTGGATCCAGGCCTGAACGAGAACGCAGGCTGGGAGTTCATCTGGCATGGCGGCGCGACCGACGAGGAGGCGAGTCATTTCATGATCGGCGGGCTGGGGGCGCCGAAATGGGAGAGCGACCGGCGTGGCGACCTCGGCTTCTTCTCCTTCGCGCTGCCCATCACATGGTTCGCCGACCGTCCAGGTGGCTTCCCGAGCCTGCTCTTCCGTTTCTGTGAGAGGATCCAGCCCGTCCACGGCTATGGCGGCTTCGGCCTCGTCCAGTCCCCGAACCGCTTCCTCAACCAGCTGCACGAGAAGACGGTGTACGCGCTGGCGATGCGGCACCCCGGGCTGGAGATCGATTACCCGATCACGCACAGCCTCTGGCTGCGGGATGGCATCAAGGGCGTCAACTGGCTGACGATCCTCGGCGAGCGATGGCTCGCGGCGCTGGGAGGCGCGTCGGCGCTGGGGCAGGCGCTCGGTGGCACGGCCGAGCTGCGTGAGCTGCAAGGCGGCGCCCTCGTTATGGCGGGCCCGCATCCGGAGCTCGGAGATACGAACCGCGCGCTGTACCCGGTCTCTTATGGGCCCGTGTCGAGGGCGCTCAAGCCGATCCGGGTGAAGACCCACCCGCGCGTGCACTCGATGGGGCCATTCGGCAAGGAGGAGTTCGAGGCGTGGCTCGCTCGGCTCGATGGAGACCGGCAGGACCCTGGGCAGAGGAGCGGCGGGCACGGCACGAGCCTGCCCCCGCGGTGACCGCAGCGCGAGGCGTCATTCACGCAGCCGTTATCCGACGAGCGCGGAGCCGGCGCCGCCCTCGTTGCGGGGCCGCGCCCGACAGGGCATCGTGACAGGAGGCATGGAGAAGGCACACGGCGTGGAGGGGGACGCGGGCGCCCGCGGCGCGCTCGAGGTCGCCATGGCTGGGGGCGTGCACAGGGCACGCGGCGGATGGAGCCGTGATGGGCGCGTGGCTCTGCTCGCGGCGCTCGCCCTGGCGCTGGCCACGTGCGACAGCGCCGCCGTCGGCGTCCCGCGCGATGGCGACGGCGCGGGCAGCGCCGGGGGCGCGGGTGCTGGCGAGCCTGGCGAGGGCGGCGCCGCCCGTGCCGGGGTCGCGACCAGCAGCGGGGCTTCCGGCGGGGGCGGCGAGGACGGCGGGGACGGCGGGGGCGGCGAGGACGGCGGGGGCGGCGAGGACGGCGGGGGCGGCCGGGGCGGCGCGCTGAGCTGGGAGCCGGTCGAGACGGACTGGTGCTCGGCAGGGTGGATCGGCCTGGACGACCACACCTGCTTCCATGTGCCCGAGACCGCGCGCCGCGGCGCGCCGATTCTTTATGTGCTGCACGGGGCCATGGCGCCCGACTCGCTGCCCGTGGACCTCCAGGCCACCGCCGCGGAGGCCGCCGAGGCGCTCGGCGCCGTTGCCGTGTTCCCGCGCGGGAGACCAGGACTCTGCACCTGGGATCCGTCCGTGGAGACCTACCCCTGCTGGCCGACACGCCGCGAGACCGTCGACGCCGCGGCGCCCGCCCTGCTCGAAGAGTGGATGCGCGCAGAGGCGCTGCTGGCGCGGATCCTCGGCGGGACGTTCGACAGGCGTTATGTCATGGGCTTCTCCAACGGCGGCTATTTCGCGAGCTACGTGGCGCTCGAAGGCCTCGTCGCCGTCGACGGCGCGGCGCTCGTCGGCGCGGGGCGCATGGTCATCGAGGAGCACCTGTTCTCCGAAGAGAGGCCGCCGATCTTCATCGCCGTCGGCGAGCTCGAGCTCGCCTCCACCATCGCGAGCGCCGAGAACCTCGCCGACGTGCTGACCCAGCACGGCTGGGAGCACGAGCTCGTGGTGCATCCGGGGCGCGGCCACGAGATCCACGCCGACGACTTCTCTCGAGCCTGGGAGACCTGGATCGCCGCGCCCTGAGCGGCCCCGCGCCGCCGCCGCGCTCGCCCGGCGGAGGATGGGGCCGACTCGACAGGACCCCTGACGCTCGCGACGCGGGATGCCCGGAGCGTCCTTTTTGAGCACCCTTGCGTACACGAGCTCAGCGGAGATGGGCTGAGCGCGCCGAGCGGGGCGGCGCGGATCGCCTGAGGACGGCGAAGGCATCTGCGGTGGTATCGCTCCTTGTCTCATGTTGTCGGCGCGGAGGCTCGACATCGTCGGAGACACCTCGTCGACGCGCGCCGCGCCGAGAAATCCGCAGCGCGCGAAAGGCGTGTTATTGCCGGAGCCGCCGCGTTGCGCGAGGCGCTCCCGGCGGGCGCCGGGCGCGCCTGGAAGCGCCTTCTCTGCGCAGTGATCCGCCGCGGGGGGACACGCAGGATCACCGCGGGGTCGTGTGCTGTTTAGGAATGTCGGTTTGTCGTTGCCTCGCGCCCGCGGCGCGCGCCCTCGGGCGGCAGGCTCTGCACACCAGCTCTCGGGCATGAGCGCTGCTCTCTCCGCAACCCGACTGGCGCGACGGTCCTGCAGACGTCGCGGGCCGGGCAAGGAGGAGAAATGGTCGAGCTGTTGAATACCAGGTTGATGTGCGTCGCGATGGCGATGGCGGCGCTGGCCACCGGGTGCGCGGTGGGCGCGGGCGAGGCGGACGTCGACGAGAGTGATGCGGACGAGGCCGTGACGGTGGAGGAGGCCTCCCAGGCGCTGTGCGGCGACGCCAGCTGGGCGCGGAGCTGCGGGGCCCCCGGGGGCTTCACCGATCCGAGCTGGGGCTGGCCCAACGGGAACTTGGGCTTCCCCAACGGGAACTTGGGCTTCCCGACCTGCGGCAACGGGAGCTTCTTCGGCGGGAACCCCTGGGGTAACCCGGGCTGGAACAACTGGGGCAACTTCGGGAACTTCAGGCCTTGCGGCTGGAACAGCCCCTGGGGCGGCTTCAGGCCGCCGTGCGGCAGGCCCGGCTGGGGCGGCGGTGGCTGCGGCAGGTTCTAGCCCACTGGCCCGGAGTCCATCCGCGGCGACGACGGCGAGCGCGGGCCCTGGGCCGGCGCGCGACAGGCCCTCCGAACACGAGGGACCCCCTGTGCGCCCGGCGCCCGAGCAGCGGGTCGTCTGATGTGTCGCCCGGAGGAGTGACCGGGGTCCTGGCCTCCAGGAGCTTGCGGCAAGCGCGAAGCTCCTGGAGGCCAGGCGCCCCGGGGTCTCCGGATCGGCGATGGCCGTGCAGCTGACGGCCACGTTCCGGGGCCCCCACCTGTCGCATTTTAGGACATCGCCGCCTGGCACGCGCACCTGGGTCTGGCGGCTCAGCCGCTGCCCAGCCCGTTGCGCACCTCGGCGCAGATCGCGCGCCGAGGCGCGGTGCCTGCGCTTGCGCCAGGCCTGGCAGCCCTCGTCGGATGGCGGATCGCTTCTTGCTCCCTCCGGAGCGCGCCGGGGCGCCGGCGTCCTCGAGGAATGCTGGCCATGATGTCTTTTGCGACACCCGTCTCGCGTTACATGACCTGTGAAGTCATCGCGGCGTCCGACATGACGCCGCTGCCAGAGGTGCACCGCACGCTGGGCGAGCGCGCGATCTCCTGCGTTCCGATCCTGGACGCGGCGTCGCGCGCGATCGGCGTGCTGTCGCGCACCGACCTGCTCCGGCTCGGCAGGTTCGAGACGAAGACGAACAGCCGAGGAATGCTGCTCACGTTGCCCGATGTCCCCGCGCGGGCCGTGCTGCGCCCGGGCATCATCACCGTCGGGCGCGCGACGCTGGTCGTGCAGGCGGCGAGCGTGCTGCTGAAGCACCGTATCCATCGCGTGTTCGTCCGCGAGGACGAGGCCTTGACCGGCGTGTTCAGCACCAAGGATCTCCTGCTCTCCCTGGTCGAGGCGCGGGACCCGACGCCGATCGCCGGGCTCATGTCGGCGCCCGCGTACACGATCCCGCTCGACGCGCCGCTCGCGCTCGCCGCCGACCGGCTGACGACGGCGCAGGTGAGCGGGCTCGTGGTGGTGGATCCCGGCGGGTGGCCGGTGGGGATGTTCACGCAGACCGAGGCGCTGCTCGCGCACGGCGTGCTGTCCGATTCACCGGTCGAGGACGTGATGAGCCCGGCCCTGGTCTGCCTCGACGTCCGGACGCCGCTCCACCGCGCCGCGGCCGCCGCGCACGCGGCGCAGGCGCGGCGCGTGCTCGTGGTGCAGGGGCGGCGGCTCCGCGGCGTGCTGACGGGGCTGGACTTCGCGCGCGCCGTCGCAGGGACGGGCGTGATCACCACGGCCGCGAGATCCAGGGCGGGATAACGCCGGCCTCGGCGGCGCGGCCTCACCGCGCGGCGGCGCGGCTCACCGCGCGGCGGCGCGGCTCACCGCGCGGCGGCGCGGCTTACCGCGCGGCGGCGCGGGCCGCCATCCGCTCGACGACCCCGTCGGCGTCGGCGGTCAGGCGCGCGGCGAGCGCGCGGGCGGCGGCGGGCGAGGCCGACGCGACCCCCTCGACGGCGCCGAGCCGCGCGCGGCGCGGGAGGCGCGGGTCCGCGGCGAGGGCCTGGAGCTCCGCGATCACGCGCGCCGAGGCGGAGGAACGCGTGGCGGCGCGGCCCGCCGCGGTGAGGGCGCGCGCCCTCACGTACGCCGGCGCGCCGGGATCGCGGCCGACCGCGAGCAGCCGATCCGCGTCGGCGCCGGCCGCGCGGAGCAGCTCGTCGAAATCCGCGCCTCGGGCCGCGCTCTGGCCGCAGAAGTGCCCCGCGAGCAGCGCCGCGGTGTGCGGCGGGAGCGCGGCGGTGGAGGCGAGGCGGTCCGGCGCAAACGAGCGAGCACCCTCGCCCGGAGCCGGCGGCGCGATGGGCGCTCCGCTCGCCGGCGTGTCCGCGTCAGCCGGGAGCGGGACGGCCGCCCCGCCGCCCTGCTCGACGATCCCGCGGTAAAGCGCGCTCGCCCGCACGATCGCCGTCTGCTGCGGCGTCATCGTGCCCGAGAAGTCGCCCCCCGTCGGGAACATGAGATTCCCGAAATCCGGGCAGCGCTCCATCTGTGACTCCACGTCGCCGCACCGCGAGGTGTCGTCGAGCGGGTCGCCGAAGTCAGCGTCGAACTCGGTGGTGTGGAACAGCCCGGCGAGGTGGCCGAGCTCATGGCGCAGGATGACGGTGTCGACCGAGGGCTCCTCGTAGAGCGTGACCACGATGCCGCTCAGGTGGGTGCCGTGCTGGACCGCGACCGAGGGCACGGCGGGTGTCACGCCGGACGCCTGCGCAATGCTCCCCCCGAACGCCGTCACCGCGATCACGTTGAGGGCCGGACGGCCGGGGGCGCCGGCCGTCTGCTCGAGCAGGCCGGGGAGGAGCTCGTCGTCGACGAACTCCCACTCAGAGCCCAGGTGGCGGATGTTGATGCTGCCCACGCCGAGGCCCACGTACCCCTCGTACGCGGCGAGCAGCGCGCGCCGCATGTACTGCTCGGAGACCGCCTCTCCGGCGATGAAGGCGTTGATGTCGATCTTCCCGCCGTGAAAGCGCCCGTCGAGCGTCCGGCGGTGCCACACCGAGAGGCGCACCGGCTCTCTCAGGGGGCCGACTCCGCCGTTGCCGAGCTCGATCCAGTAGACGCCCGGCGCGAGCGGCGCGGATGCGTCCGCGCCGGTCTGGGGGACGGCCGCCGCGCCGATGCCCTGGTTGAAGAAGGCGGCCATCGTGCCTGGGATGGTGTAGTCGGCCGCCAGCAGCCTGCCGTCGGGGCCGCGGATGCTCTCGATCCCGACCGGCTCGAAGCTCGGCGATGACGCCATGATCTCGGCGACGGCCGTGAAGCCCAGGGTGCCCGGCTCGATGTTCACCGGGACGGCGCCGTCGATGTCGACGATGGTGTGCTCTTCCTTGACGAGGGGCGGAATCGGTGGGGCCCCCCCCTCGCCGATGCTGCCGCCTTGACCGGCCCCGGAGGCGTCTTGCGGCGCGGAGCTCGCGGTGTCTCCGGAGCTCCAGGAGCCGCCGGAGCCCCCGGAGCCGTCCGGCGGCGGCTCGAACCCGTCGACCACCACCCTGCCGCCGCAGGCGCCCGCGACGAGGGCCGCGAGCGCGCCCGCGGCGAGGAGAGCGCCTCCGCGCACCTGCGTTGCCCGGCGCTCACCGCCCGGCTTCCCGTCCACGCGAGACGGATCGATGGCGCTCGATGCCGGTGCAAGCGAGTTTGACATAAGCATGCTCCTGCGTCGGGAAGGGCCTTCCCTCACCGCGCGCGCAGTATGCGCGGGCCCTCGCGCGGTGTCACGCGCTGCGCACGCTCGTGACCTCGGCGGGGTGTGCGATGGCGTGAGCGGCGCTCATTCCACTTGCTTGACGCGCATTCTCACCCGACCTGGAGATGCTTCCGTCGCGCCCTCGAAGCGCTCGATGACGATCACGAAGCGCGATACGCCGTCCGCGCCCTGGACGAGCCACGCGGCGTCCTTGGCCGGCGCGGGGGGCGTCGCGCCGGGCTCGAGCCACCGCCCCGTGAAGGCGGTCGCGATGTGGTCGCCGCGGTACGGGACGGCGGGATCGGAGAGGGCCGCGTGGTCGGCCGCGTCGAACCGCGCCTGCTCCGACGCGGCGGTGCGCGCCTTGACCTCGGCGAGCTCCTCGGAGTCCGACGCATCTGCCTGGAGGTCGGCGGCGCGCGTGGTCCCGGGGCCGCCGAGCTCGCCGTTGACGCTGACGAGCGTCCTTCGGAAGCAGACATTCCAATCCGCCGACGCGCGCGCCTCTTCGGGCGTGAGCATCAGCTGCCGGTTGCCCGCGAGGTCGAGGCAAGCGCTCGGCTCGGTCTCGACCGCGTCGATGCCGCCCGCGGTCGCGTCGAGATCCTGGATGTCGACGGTCGGGCCGGAGCCGTCGGGGAGCACCTCGGCGTAGCGGAGCTGATAGAGCGCGGTGATCGGCGCCCCGTCCACCTCCCCGTAGAAGGAGAAGATCTGGAGCTTCCAGTACCTGCCCTCGTGCTCGATCGCGTGGACGTGGTAGCGGCTGAAGGCGACGTGCTCCTCGCCGTCGTAGGCGTACCAGCGCGAGAAGGCGCCGCCGGAGTCGTCCGTGAGCAGGAAGGGCGTGTTCGGCAGCTCACCCGCTCTGTAGTCCTCGAGGCCGATCGGCAGCGCGCCGCCTTCGCCGGGGCCGCTGAGGCCGCTGTTGGTGAAGACGTCGTAGCCCGAGAGCGCGAGATCCCAGTCGGTGGGCGCCGCGCCGTCTCCTTCCGGGAGCGCGATCTCCGGCGTCGCGAGGCGGAGGAAGACGCGGCCGGTGGCCGGCACGTCGACCTCGAGGAGCGCGCCGTCGTCCGTGGTCCCCGGGTCTCCGCCGTCGCCGCACGCCGGGGTGAGCAGGAGAAGCGCCGCCGCGACCGATCCTCTTGTCATGAGTCCTCCCACGGTAGATCGGCGCGGACGCCGACGTAAAACGTGCGCCCCTCGAGGGGCCGGTGATCGCCGCGGCGATCAGGGGCCTTTTGCGCGCCAAGCAGGTTCCTGACGCCGAGATACGCCTGCGACGAAGGCCAGAGCGGCCGCGCGAGCCGCGCGTCGAGCGTCGTGAACCCGGGGGCGTACACGTCTTCCTCGGCGCGCGGGCCTCTCTCGACGAACGCGCCGCTGATGGTCCGGAGGCGGGTGACGAGCTCGATCCGGAGCGGCAGATCGGCGCGGAGCGACGCCTGCGCCGTGTGCGGCGGTTTGCCGGAGAGCGGCTGTCCGGGATCGGCCGTGTCGTCGCGTGTCCAGAGGTAGGCGTAGCCGGCCTCGACGCGGAGCCACGGTGTGGCCTGGAGCGTGGCCGAGAGATCGAGGCCAGCGGTGCGGGCCTCGGCGATGTTCGTGTAGGTGTACGTATCGACGCCGGCGGAGGAGCTGACGGGCTTCGGATCGACGTCGATCAGGTTGTCGACCCAGTTCGAGAAGGCGCCGGCCCGCGCCGTGATCCCCTCTCGGGGGATCCATGTGACATCGCCGTTCACGCCCCAGGACGTCTCGGGGGCGAGCTCCGGGTTGCCCTCGAGGATGTAGCCGAGGCTCGAGTGGTCGAACGAGAAGCCGAGCTCCTTCGCGCTGGGGGCGCGGAATCCCCGCCCGCCGGAGACGCGCAGCGTGAGCGACGGCGAGGGCCGGTACGCGAGCGCGAGGCGTGGGGCGACGACGCCGCCGTAGCGGACGCGGAGCTCGCCGCGAACGCCGGGCATGAGGGTGAGCTCGTCGGTGAGCTTCCACCCGAGCTGGCCGTAGAGCGCGGCGCTGCCGAGCCGGGTGCTGGGCACCTCGTCGTTCGGCGGGATCTCCTCGGTGCCGGAGGTGGTCACGGCGGTGGTCTTGAGCACCTGGTCGAGCGTCTCCACCTCGGCGCGCGCCCCGGCGACCCAGGTGCGCTTCCCGTCGGCGACGGTGGCGATCGCCTCGTAGCTCTGGAGGGTGCCCGAGCGCTCGCGCAGCTCCTCGTAGGGCGAGCCGCGCTGGTCGCGGCCGCTCGACCGGAAGGCCCATTGCTGGCCCGCGGCGAGGCGCAGGCTGGAGCCGCCGCCGAGGTCGAGCGTCTCGGCGAGGTGCAGGGTGATGCGGTCGGTCACCTCGGGGAGGTCGTAAAGGTAGACCCCCAGGACAGGCCGCTCCTGCTGCTCGATGCCGTCCTGCGCGTCGTGGATCCAGCGCGCGCGGAGCCGCAGGTCGATGTCCCTGCCGAGCGCGGCGCCGGCGCGCAGGCCGAGGAGGGTCTGGGAGCGCTCGGGCAGGGCGGTGGGGGCGTCGGCGCCAGCCTCGGGATGGGCGAGGTTCTCGGCGGGCTCGACGAGGGAGAGGCTGTCCTCCCGCTGGAACGACGCGTCGGCGCTGACCCAGGCGCGCTCGCCCCGGTAGGCGCCCGATCCCTGGAGGACGAGCCCGGCGCGGCTCCGGCCTTCGAGGCGGGCGCGGCCGCTGAAGCCCGGGTGCTCGGGGGGCGCGGAGAGCACGTTGACGACGCCGCCGATGGCGCTGGTGCCGTAGAGCGAGCTGGTCGGCCCGGTGACGAGCTCGATGCGGGAGACGTCGCCGAGCGGGAGGGACGAGAGGTCGATGGCGCCGCCGGCGTCGCCGATGACGCGCTCGCCGTCCTCGAGGACGAGGACGCGGTCGAGGTCGAAGCCCTGGATCTGGATGGCGCTCGGGTTGCCGAGCGCGCCGTAGGCGCTCGGGTTGACCTGGACGCCGAGCTCGCCGTCGAGCGCCTCACCGACGTTGGTGGCGCCGCGGCGCTCGGCCTCGTCGCGGGTGACGACGCGCGTGCGCACGGTGGCGCGCTGGCTGCTCTCCGGGGTGCGGGTACCGGTGACGACGACCTCGAGGGGAGGCGGCGCGGCGGGCGAGGGCGGAGATGATGGAGAGGGACGAGGCGACGCGGGAGAGGAGGGCGAAGAAGCGGGAAGAGGAGAAGGGGAAGAGGGCGCGGCGGACGGCTGCGCGGAAGGGAGCTGCGCGAGCGCGAGCGCAGGGCGCGAGAACGCGGCTAGGACGAGCGCCGGGAGCGGGCAGAAGGCGAGCAGCGCGGCGCGCGTCAGGCGCCGACGCCGGGGCACGGTCCTCCCTGGGACATCGGAACGGCAGGCTCGAGGCGCGGGGACGGCGGCATGGGGAGAGCTCGGCCTGTGCGGCGTTCGGTGGATCGGGTGAGGTAGGGTGGGGGATGGTCGCCCGATTCAGGGCGGTCGTCCAGCGGTTCGCGGGGCGGCGGGCGCGGTGGGCGGCGTAGATGGCGCGCAGCTGGAGCCGCGAAGGAGCTCGCGTCGGGACGGAGGCTCGCGTCGGGACGGAGGCTCGTGGCAGGCGAGCGGTGAGCGGAGATGCGGCGATGCCGAGCGACCGACGCCTCGGCGGGTGGCCTGCGGCGCGCCACGAGAGGCCCCGCGGCCGGCGCGTGCCGCGGCTGCGGGGGGCGCAGGGCGGGAGCGGGCCCGACGGAGGAAACCCCAACGGGCGACGCGAGTTGGGCTTGCATTGCTCGACGACGGACGGTAGGGTCCCGCGCCGAATCGCCGGTCCCCATCGTCTAGCCCGGCCCAGGACTCAGCCCTTTCAAGGCTGCTACGCGGGTTCGAATCCCGCTGGGGACGCAATTCATTCATAATTTCAAGAGCTTGGCGGCGCGCTGAGCGTCGGCTCGAGGTTCAGGCAGGTGCCGCACGAAGTGCGGCACCGCGACTGGGCTTCCGGGTCTCCGAGCGCTCCTTCTCCGGATTCAGGACCGAGCAGCTCTACCTCGCTCCAGAGCGCGTCGAGCTCGAGCGAGAGTCCCTCTACGCCGGGAAGATTGCCGACGATCCCGTCCGCCGCCGAGCGCGCGTGCACGTAGCGGCGGTCGGTTCCTAGCTCGAGGAGCTCGATCGTCCTTTCCTGCGGGTCGATGATCCAATACCAGCGCACCCCGAAAGACGCGTATTCGTGGAGCTTCTCGACACGGTCGCGGCGCGCGTCCCGCGGGGTAGGAGAGACCACCTCGACCATGATGTCGGGCGGAGCGTGGATCGTCCCGCGCCGAGGTGGCTTGCGGCTCTGAGGCATGTACGCAGAGGCGTCGGGCTTCCGGCCAGAGACAGCGCTCACGGCGTACTTCGCTTCGGAGCCCAGCACGAGCCCGCCCTGCGGGATGAGCCAGCCCCCGAGTACCCTGATCACCCAGGCCACGATCACTTCGTGAACGGCGTCCGGCGCCTCTTCCTCCACGAGCCGCCCGTCGACGAGCTCACCCGGTTCCTCTTCAGGCAGGCTGGTCCACTCGGCGAATGTGATCCTCCGCTCGACCGCGGTCCCGGTGAGTGCGCTCTGGCGGATCACCTCCTCACGGTAGCACAGCGTTGCGCGTGCTGTCGTATCAGCGTCGGAGCTCGGCGCTCCAGGTCGAGCTCGGGGAGCTCGGTGCCCCGGTCCCCAGCGTTGGCACCCCCTCGGGCCCATCTGCGGAAGGGGAAGCGGACGGGCGATGGGCCGTTCGCTTTGATGCAGTGATGACGGCCTCATCGGCGGTCGCCACCGTGAAGCTCGCGGGCGTGCGCCAGTGGACCATCGATCAACTTCCTCGGGCGCCTGCCCACCCGCCTCCTCGCGTGACCCCCTATGGATGCCCTCTTCTGGCGACTCCCCGGACCGTCCCTCGTCCTTGAGCAGCGAGAACGACAAGCGGGCTGAAACCGACTGAAAAGAGCAGAAACTCGAACTGCCACGGCACCAAGGGCGCCAAGCGCAGGACACCCTCTTGGCGTCCTTGGTGTCTTGGCGGTTCATTTCTCGCTTGCTCAACGTGAACGTGATCGATGCCCTGGCCTTGGCTCTCTCGTGTTCCACGTACGGAACGCGGCCGTTCCAGAACGCCCACCTGGCGTCGCCTAGGTATCGCCGCATACTCCGGACGTGATTCTCGTACCACGGACGCACTTGGTCCGAGGCGCGGCGGTCGGCGTCAAAATCGTCGAGAAAACCATGTCCATCAGCCTGCCTACAGCCGCGATGGGTCGCAAGTGCGGCTGTAGTACTAGGCGTCTGCGTCCTCCGACCAGATCACGCCGCTGACCCTGAGCCTTGCGCCGGCCATAGCCCCGCCAGGACTCGTCCAGCTGCGGCGTGTCTGCGCTCTGGGGATACTGTTGTTCCATTTCGATAGAAGTGACAGATCGCGTAGATGATCGATTCTCGAAACCATTGCGAAACAATGTGGAGGCATCCATCGACGGCGGCATGGCTCCTCAAGGCTGCCCAGGCTCACGTAACGTACGGGCCCTACTGGACACCTCACGAGCTTTCGAATCATGCCCCTTCGTCCGGGTAGCCGGTCGCCGCGCTGACTCGCTGTGCGTGGACCCCGGTCTTCCCAGCGAGCAGCTGACCACGGCCATTCAGTCATTGAATCTCCTTCATGATGCAACGGGACTGTCATTGCCCCCGTCGAATAAAGCTGGCGTTGTGCGGAGTGGCGATCTGCGCCAGCGGCCAGGCGGCGAAGCGGCACGACCGCGAGGTGATGCGCCCGCGAACCTGGTGCTGCGGCCGAGGAGCGCTGTCGGCCTGTCGTGCGCTGCAGGGCGCGGACGCGGCGCTCGGCGCCGCCTCTGCCTATCGACGGTCCCGACGCGGACGACGGCCTCGGCGCGCGTGGATACATACGAAATCAGGAGAGGAAATCGCGCCGAAATATGGTTGCGCTACTATGTTAATTGTATTGCATCTTGCAACCAAGATGCGACATATGGCGGCGCAGGATCGATGCAAACTGCGCACCACGCAGCTCAGCCGCTCGACAGATGCGCGAGACCTGATCGAGTTGAGTGTCGCGGCGTGTCCCACATTGTGGGACGAATTGTTTGGCAAATATGTGCCTTGCATAGCAAGATTTCCGCTGTAGGCTAGGCGCCAGGTGGTTGTAAGCTGAGAAACGGCCCTGAGGGCTCGACCATGACGTGCAGCGTCTGTGGGCAGCGCGTGTCTGCTCCGACGCTCGCTTGATGGTTTGTCTGCAGACCAAAGAGTAGACATTGCTGTGGCCCATGGCGCTGTCCAGCGTCAATGGTGCCGCGCGCCCGGTCGCGCCCGGTTGCGCCCGCGAGGTGCCGCCGGAGACTATGCGGTGGTGCGCCACGAGGCCTGATCTCGTTGGTGCGAGGCGCCAGTCATGATGCATCCAGTGCTTTGCACAACTGTGAGGCGGTGATGGCGGTATTCGTTTTTCCCGGACAGGGAGCGCAACGCAAGGGAATGGGAGCGGATCTCTTCGATCGGTTCCGCCGCGTCATCGGCGCCGCCGACGAGATCCTGGGCTACTCGATCAAGGAGCTGTGCCTCGAAAACCCCGATCAGCGGCTGAATCAGACGCAGTACACACAGCCCGCGTTGTTCACGATCAACGCCCTCTCGTACTACCAGCGGCTCGAGGACCAGGGGGTGCGGCCAGCGTACCTGGCGGGCCATAGCCTGGGAGAGTACAGCGCCCTGCTCGCCGCGGGCGCGTTCGACTTCGAGACCGGCCTCCTCCTCGTCAAGAAGAGGGGAGAGCTGATGAGCAAGGCCGACAAGGGCGGCATGGCCGCGGTGTTCGGCCTGCGCGAGGACGACATCCTCGAAGCGCTGCAGAGGCACGGGCTCCGCCGGCTCCACATCGCGAACCACAACACCCCCTCGCAGATCGTCATCTCCGGCGCGGCAGAGGAGATCCAGCGGGCCAAGCCCGTGTTCGACGGCATTGCGGGGGCGCGGTATGTGCCGCTCAACGTGAGCGGCGCGTTCCACTCCCCGCTGATGGCGGAGGCGAGGGAAGAGTTCGCCGCCTACATCGCGCGCTTTGATCTGCGGAACCCGGGCATCCCGGTCGTCTCGAACGTCACCGCGCGCCCCTACGTCGACGGGCGAGCGTCCCAGCTCCTCACCGAGCAGATCACGAGCTCTGTTCAGTGGACCGACAGCATCAGGTACCTCATGGGGCTCGGCGAGACCGACTTCAAGGAGATCGGGCCCGGTAACGTCCTGACGAAGCTCGTCCAGCAGATCAAGCAGGAGGCCACGCCGCTCTCGGCACCGCGGCCCGCAGGGGCGGGGCCGGAGGCCGAGCGCCCATCGCCGGTGGCCGAGCGCCCGTCGCCGGCGGCCGAGCGCCCGTCGCCGGCGGCCGAGCGCCCGTCGCCGGTGGCCGAGCGCCCGTCGCACGCGGCGCCGCGCGCGATCGCGCCGGCGGCGGACGTCGCTGAGGGCTCGGGCGTCACGGCCGGGTCCCTGGGCGCGGCGTCGTTCCGATCGGATTACCGCCTCCGCTATGCCTGCATCGCGGGCTCCATGCGCGACGGCATCTCCTCGAAGGAGCTCTGCGTCCGCATGGGCAAGGCCGGCTTCATGGGCTTCCTCGGCACCGCCGGGATGACGCTGCCCGCGATCGAGAGCGCCGTCTCCTTTATCGAGCGTGAGCTCGGCGCAGGGGCGAGCTACGGCGTGGACCTCCCGTCGAACCCCGCCCTCCCCGAGGTCGAGGAGGAGATGGTCGACCTGTACCTCCGACTCGGCATCAGGAACGTGGAGGCGTCGGGGTACATCCAGCTCACGCCGGCGCTGGTGCGCTTCCGGCTCAAGGGGCTCGAGTGCGGCGCGAACGGCGCGATCCTCCGCAAGAACCGCGTCCTCGCGAAGGTGTCGCGCCCCGAGATCGCCCAGGCGTTCTGCAGCCCGGCCCCCGCGCGCATCGTGGAGAGGTTGCTCGCCGCCGGCAAGATCAGCGCCGCTCAGGCCGAGATGGCCAGGCGCTTGCCGATGGCGGACGACCTGACCGTGACCGCGGACTGCGCCGGGAGCTCGGACCACGGCGCCGCCGCCGTCCTGCTCCCCACGATGATCCGGCTGCGGGACGAGGCCGTGAAGCAGCATGGCTATGCGCAGACGATCCGGATCGGCGCCGCCGGGGGGATCGGCACGCCCGAGGCCGCGCTCGCGGCGTTCGTGCTCGGCGCCGATTACATCGTCACGGGCTCGATCAATCAATGCACGGTGGAGGCCGGCACGAGCGATGCCGTCAAGGACATGCTCCAGGGCGTCCACGTCCAGGATACGGATTACGCGCCGGCCAGCGACATGTTCGAGCTCGGCGCGAAGGTCCAGGTCCTCAAGAAGGGCGTGTTCTTCGCGGCGAGGGCGAACAAGCTGTACGAGCTCTATCGCCACCACGGCGCGCTCGAAGAGATCGACGAGAAGACGAGCACCCACGTCCAGCAGAAGTACTTCAAGCGCTCCTTCCAGCAGGTATGGGAAGAGACGAGGGCGCTCCTGCGGGAGAAGAGCCCGAGAGAGATCGAGCGGGCCGAGCGCGACCCCAAGCACAGGATGGCCCTCGTCTTCAAATGGTACCTCGACCACGCCTTCAAGCTCGCGCTGCGCGGCGACGAGGGCAACAAGGTCGACTTCCAGGTCTATTGCAGCCCGGCGCTGGGCGCGTTCAACCAGTGGGTCACAGGGACGGAGCTCGAGAGTTGGCGGAACCGGCACGCCGACGTCATCGCCCTCCGGCTGATGGAATCCACGGCCGCGCTGCTCGCTCACGTGGCCCAGCGCTATGCGCCCGCGCACCCGTACGCAGCCATGAACGCTGCGTGAGCGGGGCCATTGCCAGGGATGCTAGCGGCGCCGCGGGCGCGGTGGCGCGCGCCCGGGCGCCGACGCGGGAAAGGTCGTGATGGACGGCGGATCCTTTGATCGTGAAAGTGACAGAGAAGATCGCTCCAGTGACAAGAAAGCAGCGCTCGTCGGCGCGCTCCGCCGAGCTGCCGCCGAGCTGCTCGGGCGGGCGAAAGAGGATATCGACCCCGGCGTGCCGTTTCGCACCCTGGGGCTCGACTCGGTCGGCGCTATCGCGCTCCTGAGACGGCTGTCCGCCGAGATCGATCGCGCTCTGCCGCTCACGCTGCTGTGGTCGTATCCCACGCTCGAGAGCCTGGCCACGCACCTGGCCCGAGGGCCGGCGAAGGAGCGCGCCGCGGCCGAGGGGACGCCAGAGCGGCAGGACGAGCCCATTGCCATCATCGGCATGAGCTGCCGTTTCCCCGGCGCGGACGATATCGACGCCTTCTGGAGCGCGCTCTGCCGCGGCGAGAGCGCGATCCGGAGCGTGCCTCCCGACCGCTGGGAGACCGCGCCGGGAGGCGGCGAGGAGGGCGCCGCCCCTGACCGGACGAGCGCCTCGCGGTGGGGCGGGTTCCTGGATCGGGTGGACGGCTTCGATCCCCTGTTCTTCGGGATCTCTCCGCGAGAGGCGGCGGACATGGACCCGCAGCAGCGCCTCACCCTGGAGCTGTGCTGGGAGGCCATCGAGGACGCGGGGGTCGTCCCGGCGACACTCAAGGAGAGCCGCACAGGGGTCTATTTCGGGGTCCTGTTCGGCGATTACGCCGCGCTCCAGAGCCGGCGCGGGATCGAGGCCGTGACGGCCTACTCGAGCACAGGGACCTCCCACTGCATCGTGGCGAACCGCGTCTCGTACTTCCTCGAGCTGAACGGCCCGAGCATGACCGTGGAGACGGCGTGCTCGTCGAGCCTGGTGGCCGCACACCTGGCGTGCCAGGCCATCCGCGCCGGGGAGTGCGATCTCGCCCTGATCGGCGGCGTGAATCTGATGCTGGCGCCCGACGCCGCGATCGGCATGCACAAGCTCGGCGTCATGTCGCCCACCGGCCGGTGCTGGACCTTCGACGCGAGGGCGGACGGGTACGTGCGGGGCGAGGGCGGGGGCGTCCTCCTGCTCAAGCCGCTGTCGCGGGCGCAGCGCGACGGGGATCGGATCTACGGCGTCATCCGGGGCAGCGCGGTGAACAACGACGGTCCGAGCAACGGGCTCACGGCGCCGAACCCGCGCGCGCAGGAGGCGGTCCTGCGCGAGGCCTGCGCGCGGGCGGGCGTGGCGCCGCGCTCGGTCCAGTACGTGGAGGCCCACGGGACCGGGACCGAGCTGGGCGATCCCGTGGAGGCGGCGGCGCTGGGCGCCGTCTACGGCGCCGGGCGCCCGGCGGAGGACGGCCTCCGGATCGGCTCCGTGAAGACGAACATCGGCCACCTGGAAGCGGCGGCCGGGGTGGCCGGGCTCATCAAGACCGTGCTGTGCCTCCACCACCGCACGCTCGTGCCGAGCTGCAACTACGAGACGCCGAACCCGCACATCGACTTCGGCGCGCTCCGCCTGGGCGTGGTGACCGGGCTCGCGCCGTGGCCGGAGAGCGGGGAGGGACCGCCGCGCGCCGGCGTCAGCTCCTTCGGCTACGGCGGCACCAACGCGCACATGGTCCTGGAAGGCCTGCCTGAGCGGCCAACCCACCTGCTGCCCCTCGCCGCGGCGAGGCCCGACGAGCTGGCCGAGGAGGCCCGGGCGTGGCTGCGCGTGCTCGACGGCGGCGCGCGCGATGTCCCCCTCGGCGAGCTCTGCGGGGCCGCGGCCTCGCGCGTGCGGGCCGCCCCGTGCCGGCTCGTGGCCGAAGGCGCCTCGCGCGACGCGCTGCGCGCCGACCTGAGCGCCCGCCTCGCGTCCGTCGCGTCCCTGAAGGCACCGCCGGGGGCCGCGCCGGAGGGCGCTGCCCGGCCGGTCTTCGTCTTTCCCGGGATCGGGCCGCAGTGGGCGGGCATGGCGCAGCGGCTGTGGATGGCAGAACCCGTGTTCCAGCAGGCGCTGGCGCGCTGCGACGCCGCGCTGCGCGAGGCCGCGGGCTGGTCGCTGACCGAGGTCCTCTGGGCGGACGCCGCCCGGTCCCCGCTGGCCGACCCGGACGCGCTCGAGGCCGCCTTTCCCGCGCTGACCGCGGTGCAGATCGCGCTCGTCGACCTGTGGCGCTCCTTCGGCGTCGAGCCCGCGGCGGTGGTGGGGCACAGCTCGGGTGAGGTGGCGGCGGCCTACGCCGCGGGGATCCTGAGCCTGGACGACGCGATGCGGGTCGCCCGTGAGCTCGGCGCGATCTACCAGCGCACCGTCGCCTCGGGGGACGGCGCGCTCGCGGTGGTGGGGGCGAACTTCGAGGAGGTCGAGCGCATCGCCGCGGAGCAGGGGATCGGCGGCGCCCTCCACCTGGCGGCGCGCAACGCGCCGGGCTCCTGCCTGATCTGCGGGGGGCGCGCGGCGCTGCAGCAGCTCCTCGGCACGCTGGAGAGCCGGGGCGTCTACTGCCACGGGCTCAACGCGATGAGCTCCCACTGCCCGCTGGTGGAGCCGTTCGCCGAGGCGGTGGACAGGCTGTCGGCGCGGCTGTCGCCGGGGCGGGCCGTGGTGCCGATGATCTCCACGGTGCGCGCCGGTCCGGTCGAGGGGGGCGAGCTCGGCTGGCACTACTGGCGCGACAACATCTGCTCGCCGGTGCGCTTCGACGAGGCGATGCGCGCGCTCGCGCTCCATCACCGGATCTACCTGGAGCTGAGCCCCCATCCGGCGCTGCTCCGGTACATCCCGCCTCATTTCGACGGCGCAGGGGAACCCCCGCTGGTCCTCGAATCGATGCGCCGCGACGAGGACGAGCACCGGACGATCCGGAGCGCGGCCGCCCGGCTCTTCGAGCAGGGTGCGGCGCTGCGCTGGGAGGGGCTCGAGTCCGCGGGCGATCGTCGCGTCCTGGAGCGAGAGCTCCTGGATGATGGGGGCGAGCGTCGGCAGGAGCCGCAGCCGCAGGAGCCGCGGCTGCTGCCGATCTCGGCGCACACCGAGGAGGCGCTTGCGGACCTGGTCGGGCGCTACCGGGATCACCTCGCGAGGGCCGCGTGGCCCGCGCTGTGCGCCTCGGCGGCGCGGCGGCGCGCCCATCACCGCCGCCGCCTGGCCGTGGTGGCCGCGAGCGGGGCGGAGGCGGACCGCAAGCTCGGTGAGGTCCTGCGCGACGGCAGCCGCGCGATCGAGGGGGTCGCGCGGGGTCGGAGCTCAGCGGAAGGGCCGCCGCGCGTGGTCTTCGTGCTCCCGTCGTACGAGGCCGCGGGGGCCGGCGCGTCCAGCGCGGCGCGTGTCCTCTCCAGGTGGAGCCCGGTGTTCCGCGAGGCGCTCCTGGCCTGCGACCGGGCGCTCGCCGCCCATGGCTGCGGCGTGGTGGCGGAGCTCCTCGCCGAGGGGGGCGCGTCGCGGCTCGCTCGCCCCGAGGTCGCGCACCCCGCCGTCTTCGCCGTGCAGATCGCCCTCGTCGCGCTGCTGCGCTCCTGGGGCGTCGTGCCCGAGGCGGTCGTGGGCGAGGGGCTCGGGGAGATCGCCGCCGCGCATCTTTCGGGTGCCCTGAGCCTCGACGAGGCCGCTCGCGTCGTGGGAGGCGCGGCGCTCGACGCCTCGCACTCGTCGACGCGCAACCTCCGCGAGCCGAGCCGCCTCGACGAGGCGATCCAGGGCATCGCCCTCGGCCGGGACGCGCTGTTCCTCGAGATCGGCCCGGAACCGGCGCTAGCGGAGGTGATCCAGCGGAGCCTCCAGCGCGTCGAGGCGCAGGGCGTCGCGCTGCCGCTCCTGCAGGCGGGGAGAGACGAACGGGAGATGATGCTGCGCGCTGCGGGCGAGCTCTACTGCCGCGGGCTCGATCTGGACTGGTCGGGCCTTTCCCCAGGGGGTGACCATCGCGTCCCGCTGCCGCGTTATGCGTGGCAGCGGCAGCGCTACTGGCTGCCCGACGCGCCCGCGCCTCGGAGCGCGCCCGGAGCGAGCACCGCGACCGCGTCCGGAGCGAGCGCCACGACCACAGCGCCGCCGGCCGCAGCCGCGCCGCCGGCCGCAGCGCCGCCGGCCGCAGCCGCGCCGCCGGCCGCCGAAGCGAGCCACGCCGTCCGCTTCTATCACGCGGCATGGCGGGAGGCCGGCGGCGCGGCAGGGGCGCCGCCCGAAGGGCCTGTGCTCGTTCTGGCCCGCGATCCGAGCGCGGGACGCGCGCTCGCCCGGCACCTGCGGGGACAACCCGTCGTGGTGGTGAAGCCGGGGGAAGCGTTCCTCCAGGAGGATGACACCACCTTCGCGATCGAGCCCCGGCGCGCAGACCATTACCGTCTCCTCGCGGAGAAGCTCCGGGAGCGAGGGGCAGCGCCGCGCCACGTGCTCCACCTTTGGTCCCTGGGCGCGGAGGCCGCCCGGGAGAGCCTGGCCGACAAGCTCGACCGCGGCATCCACTCGCTCTTGCCCCTCCTCCAGGAGATGCGCCCGCGCGAGGGCGGAGCGCCCCTGAGCGTCCGCTATGTCTACCCCTCGAGCGATCGCGATCCCGGCCACGTGCACGCTGCCGTCGCCGGCTTCGCGCGGTCCGTTCGCCAGGAGAGCGACAGGCTCCGCCTCGAGGTCGTCGGCCTGTCGGTCGCGGCGCATGAGGCCTTCCACCTGGACGCCTGGCTCGGGCGGATCGTCGGCGCGTGGGATGGAGGAGACGAGGTCGAGGTGCGCTTCGAGGGCAGCAGGCGCCTCGTCCGGAGGTTCGCCGCGCTCGATCCCGCCCTGAGCTCTGAAGGATCCCTCGCCCTGCGTGCATTCAAGGACGAGGGAGTCCACGTGATCACGGGCGGAGCAGGTGGGCTGGGCGCGCTGTTTGCTCGGCACCTCGCGCGCACCTCGCGCGCGCGCATCGCGCTCTGCGGGCGCTCGGCGCCGGACCCGCGCACGCAGGCCGTGCTGCAGGAGATCGATGCCCTCGGCGGACAGGCCGCGTACTTCCAGGCGGACATCGGCGACAGCGGGCAGGCTGCGGCCCTGATCCAGGCGGTCAAGCGCCGGTTCTCTCGCATCGACGGCGTGATCCACGCCGCCGGCGTCCTCCGCGACGGCCTCTGCCTCTCCAAGACCCGCAAGGACATGGCCGAGGTGCTGGCGCCGAAGGTCCTCGGGACGCTGGCGCTCGACGAGGCGACCCGGGACGAGCCGCTCGATTTCTTCGTGATGTTCTCGTCGTTCGTGGGGGCGCTCGGGAACGTGGGGCAGAGCGATTACGCGTACGCCAATCGCTTCATGGATGAGTTCGCCGTGTGGCGGGAGGCGCAGCGGGCGCGGGGAGCGCGCACCGGAAAGACGCTCTCCATCGGTTGGCCCCTCTGGCGGGAGGGCGGCATGCAGATGGACCGGTCGACCGCACAGCGGCTCGAGCTTACGCTGGGGATGAGCCCGCTGACGACGGCGACGGGCCTCGACGCGTTCGACCGCGGCCTGCGCCTGCCCCACGAGACCTTCCTGGTCCTGGAGGGCGTGCCCGAGCGGCTCGACAGGGCGCTCGGCGTCGGCACCACCGTCCCGGCCGCGAGGCCGCGATCGGCGCCGCGGCGGAGCGCGACCGCGGCGGAGGACGCCGCGCTGAACGCGCGGTTCCAGGCGGAGCTGCTGGAGATCATCGGCGCGATCCTGAGCATCGCGCCGAGAGACATCGATCCGCAGGAGGAGATGAGCGCTTATGGATTCGACTCGACGACGTTCGTGGAGCTGACGAATCAGCTCAACACGTCGTACGGGGTGGACCTCACTCCGTCTGTCTTCTTCGAGCACCGGACCATCGGCTCCGTCGTCCGCACGTTGTGCGGAAGCCACGGTGACGCGATCCGGGCCCGCTGGTCGGGTCCGGCAGCGCGCGCCGGAGACGGCGCCAGCGGCGAGCCGCGCAACGAAGGGACGGCCCAGGGGGGCCCCCGGGTCGCCGGCGGCGCACCGCCGGCCAAGGCCGCGCCACGGCGTTTCCAGCCGGCTATGGCCGCCGGCCCCCTGGAGCGTGAGCCCATCGCCGTCATCGGGATGAGCGGGGTGTTCCCTGCCTCCGACAGCGTGGACGAGCTCTGGTCGCACCTCGAAGCGGGGCGCGATGTCATCGAGGTCATCCCCAGGGACCGCTGGAACTGGGAGGAGCACTGGGCCTCTTCCGAGGAGCTCGACAAGACCGCTGTCCGCTGGGGCGGCTTTATGAAGCACGTGGATCGGTTCGATGCCGCGTTCTTCGGGATCTCCCCGCGGGAGGCCGCCCTCATGGATCCACAGCAGCGCATCCTGCTGGAGATCACCTGGAAGGCCATCGAGCACGCCGGGTACCGGCCGTCGTCGCTGTCCGGCAGCCGGACGGGCGTTTACGTGGGGATCGGGAACGCCGATTACCGCGAGGTGATGGCGAGACGCCTCGTGCCGGCCGAGGCGCACCTCGCTACCGGGGCGCTCAGCCACGCGATCGCGCCGAACCGCATCTCGTACCTGCTGAACCTCCACGGGCCCAGCGAGGTCGTGGACAGCGCGTGCTCCAGCTCCCTCGTGGCGGTCTGCCGCGCCGTCGATGCGCTCCTGGCCGGCGAGTGCGACACCGCCCTGGCCGGCGGGGTGAACGTCATCGTCAGCCCCACGCTCTACATCTCGCTGAGCAAGGCCGGCATGCTCTCCCCGGACGGGCGCTGCAAGACCTTCGACAAGGACGCAGACGGCTACGTCCGCAGCGAGGGCGCCGGGATGCTCCTGCTCAAGCGCCTGTCCAGGGCCCTCGAGGACGGCGATCCCATCCACGGCATCCTCCGGGGGCATGCGGTCAACCACGGGGGCAGGGTCAACACCCTGACGACTCCGAACCCGAGCGCGCAGGCGGCGCTTGTGGCCGAGGCCTGGCGGCGAGCGGGCGTGGACCCCGCCACCGTGAGCTACATCGAGACACACGGCACCGGGACCAAGCTGGGCGATCCCATCGAGATCGAAGCGCTCAAGAAGGCGTTCGAGGCGCTGTTCGCCCAGCAGGGCGCCGCCGCGCCCGACGCGCCGTTCTGCGCGCTCGGCTCGATCAAGACGAACATCGGCCACCTGGAGACCGCGGCGGGCATCGCCGGGCTCATCAAGATCCTGCTGGCGATGAAGCACAAAAAGCTCCCGGGAAACCTGCATTTTCGGGAGCTGAACCCCTACATCCGCCTGGAAGGATCGCCCTTCTTCGTCCTGGATCGGACCGTGCCGTGGGACCCGATCGAGGGCGCGCCGCGACGCGCGGGCATCAGCTCCTTCGGCTTCGGCGGCGTCAACGCCCACGTCGTGGTCGAGGACTTCGAGGCCAGCGAGGCGCGGCCCGGCGCCGCGGCGGTGGACGCGCGCGCTCCTCGCGTCGTGGTGCTCTCCGCCAGATCCGAGGAGAGGCTCAGGGCGCAAGCCGCCCAGCTCTGCGAGCACCTGCGCCGGGTCCCCTTCGGCGCGGAGCCCGAGGTGTCCCGCGATCTCGCCGATCTGGCCGATCTGGCCGATCTCGTGGGCCGGGATCTCCTGCTGATGGCCGCCGGGGTCCTGCGCCACGAGCCGGACGACATCGAGCCCGAGGGCGACCTGCTGGAAATCGGCTTCGATCAGGTGGGCCTCTCGGTCTTCACCTCCCGCATCAACGAGCGATACCACCTGCACCTCACCCCCCACGGGCTCGGCGCGCACCACTCGCTCCGCACCCTGGCGCAGCACCTCTGCCACAGCTTCGAGGCGCCGCTGCGCGACTGCTATCAGGCCGCGCGCGCGCCCTCGCAGCCTTCGCCCGCCGCGGGCCCGATCGCGCTCGCCGATCTGGCCTACACGCTCCAGGTGGGCCGCGAGCCCATGAACGCGCGCCTCGCGGTGGTCGCCTCGGACATTGCGGAGCTCTCGGACAAGCTGGGCCTGTTCGTCTCAGGCCGCGATCGCATCGAGGGGCTCTTCCACGGGAGCGTCCGGGGGAGAGACGACGACCTGATGCACCTCGTCTCCGGCACGGAGGGCCGCGCTTTCCTCGACGCGATCCTCGCGAGCCAGAACCTGGCCAAGCTCGCCCGGCTCTGGGTCCTCGGCGCCGAGGTGGACTGGGAGATGCTGTATTCGCCAGGCGAGGCGCCGCGGCGCATCTCCCTGCCTGGCTACGCGTTCGCGCGGGACCGACACTGGTTCTCGCCGCCCGAGGCGCCCGCCGCGCGGGCGCGCGACGACCGGGCCACGATCCTCGACGACAGCAGCCGGGGGGACGCCCGGCTCGACGGCATCTCCGTCACGGAGAGCGAGCGCGCCGCGGGCACGGCGCGGGGCGATAGCATGCTCTTCGTCCCCCGCTGGGTCCCCCGCGCCCTTCCGGCGCCGGCGGCCGGCTCACCCGCGCCGTGGGCAGAGCGGACCCTGGTGCTCTATACGCAGGACGGCGCGCCTCTGAAGGAGGCGCTCGTCGAGCTGCTCGGGCGCGATCGGGTGGTGGCGCGGAGGATCGAGGGCGGCCGCGGCCGGACGGGCGAGGGGCCTCTCGAGCTCGCGATGCCCGGCGAGGCGTTCGGCGCGGTGATCTTCCTGGGCGGCGTTCGCGCTCGGCCGTGGGATGTCGAGGACGCCCAGGCGCTCGAGGAGGGCCTCGAGCACGGCGCCTTCGCCCTGCTGCACCTGGTCCGCGAGCTCGCGGCCCGGCGCGCAGTCGACCGGCCGCGCCGGTTGTGCGTCGTGGCCAGCGACGTTTACCCGGTGCTGCCCGGGGCTCACACCAACCCGGCCGGGGCGACGCTCTACGGGCTCTGCCGGGTGCTCGCGCACGAGCTTCCGGAGCTCATGGTGAGCTGCCTCGATCTCGGTCTCGACGAGCAGGGCGGCGCGGCGGAGAGCAGCGCGCTCCTCGGCCTCGCGCGCGCCGTGCTCGACGAGCCGCCGCACCCGGACGGGGCGGTCACGGCGATCCGCCGCGGGCAGCGTACCTGCCGCGTCATCGCGCCGGCGCTGCTGTCGGAGCCGGCCGCGGACGCGCCGACGCTGAGGCCCCGGGGGACGTACCTGATCCTGGGCGGCGCAGGGCGCCTCGGGGTCGATGTCAGCCGCTTCCTGGCCAGGAAGCTCCAGGCCCGCCTTGTGTGGGTGGGCCGCTCGCCGCTCGACGCGGGCATCCAGGCGAAGATCGCCGCGGTGGAAGCCGAGGGCGGCGAGGTGCTGTACGCCCAGGCCGACGCCGCCGATCCGGCCGCGCTGCGCGCCGCCGTCGCCCACGCCAGGGCCCGCTTCGGCGCCGTGAACGGGGCCTTCCATTCGGCCCTTTCGTACCAGGGCGCGCCGCTCGCCTCGATGGATACGGACACCTTCGCCCGCGTCCTCTCTCCCAAGGTGCAGGGCAGCGTCGCGCTCTACCGGGCCCTCGCGGACGAGCCGCTGGACTTCCTTGTCTTCTTCTCGTCGATCCAGTCGTTCACCGGCGACAAATCGCAGAGCAACTACGCGGCCGGGTGCGCCTTCAAGGACGCCTTCGCCGATCACCTCCGCGCGCGCGCGCCCTTCCCCGTGAAGACAATCAACTGGGGATACTGGCAGTCCGGCGACGAGGAGTACGACAGGCGGCTCGTGACCCTGGGATACCAGGCCATGCCGCCCGAGGCGGGGATGGAGGCCCTCCTGCGGGTCCTCTCCAGCCCGGTCCATCAGGCGCTCGCCGTGAAGGCCGACGACGACGTGCTCGCCGCCATGGGCGTCGATCTGGGGCACGAGGTGATCCTCCTGCCTCGCCGCTACCCGGCGCTCCTCTCGACCACGCCCGCGATGGGCGCGGCGCCCGCGGCGGAGGAGGTAGGCCGCGCCCTGAACGCGCTCGACGAGCTCGATCGCTGGGGGCGCCGCGCGCTGGCGCGGCAGCTCGGCGCCATGGGGCTCTTCCGCGCCAAGGGACGCTCCATCGACCGCGAGGCGCTGCGGGAGCACCTCGGCATCCTGCCCAGGCACGGCCGCTTCTTCGATGCCGCGCTCAGCCTGCTCGCGCGCGAAGGTGTGGTCCGGGTCGAGGGCGATCGCGTGACGGTCGGCGCCGCGCCTGCCTTCGCCGTGGAGGCCCCGGGCGCGCCGAGCGGACCGGCCTTCTCCGGGATCGGCGCGCACGTCGCGCTGCTCTCGACCTGCCTCCAGCATCTGCCCGCGATCCTCGCCGGCGAGGCGCTCGCCACCGAGCTCCTGTTCTCCGGCGGCTCGATGGCGCGCGTCGAGGGGATCTACCGGAACAACCCGGTCGCCGATCACTTCAACCGCCTCGTCGCCCGCCGGGTGGTCGAGATCGTCCGGGCTCGGCTCGCGCACCTCGGCGAGGGCGAGACCCTCGATCTGCTCGAGATCGGCGCGGGCACCGGCGGCACGAGCGCGGTCGTGCTGGAGGCGCTGGCGCCGTTCGCGAGCAGGATCCGCTACGTGTACACCGACGTCTCGCGCGCTTTCCTCCGCCATGGAGAGCAGACCTTCGGGCAGGCGCACCCCTTCGTGGCGTTCGAGCGCCTCGACATCGAGCGAGACCCCGGGGAGCAGGGGTTCTTGCCCGGCTCCTTCGACGTGATCCTCGCGACCAACGTGCTCCACGCGACGCGGAGCATGCGGGCGACGATCACCCGCGTGAAGCGGCTCCTGCGCGCGCACGGCTGGCTGATCGTCAACGAGCAGACCGCAGTCCAGGACTACAACACGCTCACCTTCGGCCTGCTGGACGGCTGGTGGCTGTCCGAGGACAGCGAGCTGCGCGTGCCCGGATCGCCGCTGCTGGACGCCGAGGGGTGGCGCGGGCTGCTCGCTGGCCTGGGCTTCGAGCGGATCGGGCTCGAGTCGACGTCGATCGAGGGGCTGCGCCCCACCCAGCACGTCATCACCGCCGAGAGCGACGGCTGGGTGCTCGGCGAGGCGCGCCGCCCGGCGAGCGGGCAGCTCGGCGCGCGCGCCGTCGTCGCGCGCGAGCGCTCGGAGCCGGCCGCCTCCGAGCGAGGCACTCGGCCCGTCGAGGCCACGAGCGCCGCGCCGACGGGGCGCCCCGCGGGCGCGCGGAGCGGCGAGGCGGTCAAGGAGCGCATCGCCCATCGCGTCGCCGCCGAGGTCGCGCTCGCCCTGGGATCCACCGTCGCCGAGGTGCCCACGAGCGCTCCCTTCGTGGAGTACGGCGTGGACTCCATCATCGGCGTGGATCTCGTCAACCGCCTCAACGGGGCGTTCGGGACCGCGCTGCGGGCCACGGTGCTCTACGACTACCCCGACGTGAACGCCCTGTCCGAGCTCCTGTGGCAGGAGCACGGAGAGGCGATCGCCACGCGATGGACCGAGGTCGCTCGCCTCGACGGCGAACCGCCGACGCGCCTCCCCGAGGAGCAGGCGCCACACCGCTCGGCGGACGATCTGTTCCGGCACGGGCCCTCACGGCGCGATGTGCCGGCGCCCGCGTCCGCGTCCGCGTCCGCAGCGCGCTCCCTCGCTGCGCCGGCCATGTTCACGCAGGCCGATGACGGCGCGGCGGTCGGCCCCGCGCCCCGGGTCGTCAGCACGGACATCGCCATCATCGGCATGTCGGGGCGGTTCCCCGGCGCGAACGGCCTGGATGCCTACTGGCAGAACCTCGCTGCCGGCGTCTGCTCCGTGACCGAGGTCCCCAGGGACCGCTGGGATCCGGCCGTCTTCTACGACCCCGATCCCCGCGACGTCGACAAGACCTACTCGAAATGGGGAGGCTTCCTCGAGGACATCGACAGCTTCGACGCCTCGTTCTTCAACATCTCCGGCAAGGAGGCCGATCTCTCCGATCCGCAGCAGCGTCTGTTCTTGCAGGAGGCGTTTCACGCCCTCGAGGACGCGGGGTATGCCGACGCCTCGGTGTCCGAGACCCGCTGCGGGGTCTTCGTGGGCGCGGACCGCGGCGAGTACCTCAGCCTGCTGCGCGACGAGGGGGCCCGGCGAGAGGGGCAGTGCGTCTGGGGCAACGACGTCTCGGTCCTGGCCTCGCGGATCTCGTACTTCCTCGATCTCAAGGGGCCAGCGCTGGCCGTGCACACCGCGTGCTCGTCCTCCCTGGTGGCCGTGCATCTGGCCTGCCGCGCCCTGATGGACGGCGACTGCGACATGGCCCTCGCCGGCGGGATCTTCGTCAACCTCACGGCCGACTGGTTCATCCTCTGGAGCAGCGGCAGCATGCTGTCGCCCGCGGGCGAGTGCCGCGCCTTCGACAACCGCGCCGACGGCTTCGTGCCCGGGGAAGGGGTCGGCGTGGTGGTCCTGAAGCCGCTCCACGCCGCGCTGCGCGACGGCGATCGCATCCTGGGGATCATCAAGGGATCGGGCGTCAACCAGGACGGCCGCACCAACGGCATCAGCGCGCCGAGCACGCTGTCCCAGACCGAGCTCGAGGTCTCTGTCTACGAGCGCTCCGGCGTGAGCCCCGCGACCGTCGGCTACGTGGAGGCCCACGGGACCGGCACGAAGCTGGGAGACCCGATCGAGGTGGAGGCGCTCACCCGGGCGTTCCGCCGGTTCACCGACGAGCGGCAGTACTGCGCGATCGGCTCGGTGAAGACCAACATCGGGCACGCGGCCACGGCCGCAGGCATGGCCGGGCTCCTCAAGATCCTGCTCGCGATGCAGCACGGGGAGATCCCCCCGTCGCTGCACTTCCGCGAGGCGAACGAGCACATCGATTTCGCGAGCAGCCCGTTCTTCGTGAGCACCGCGCGCACAGCGTGGCGGCCGATCGGCGGCGCCCCGCGCCGGGCGGCGATCAGCGCCTTCGGCATCGGCGGCACCAACGCCCACCTGGTCCTGGAAGAGCCGCCCGCGCGCGATCGAGCGCCGGTCCGGGCGGCATGGCCCTGGTACCCCGTCGTCCTGTCGGCGAGGACCGAGGACGCGTTGCATCGCAAGATCGCCGATCTCGACCGCTGGCTCGAGCAGGGCGGCGCGGACAGCGATCTGGGAGACGTCGCGTACACGCTGGCCGCGGGGAAGCCGCAGTTCAAGCACCGCGCGGCCTTCGTCGCTTCCGACGGCCGCGGCCTGCTCGAGTCCACCCGGGCCGCGCTGCGCGAGGGCGCCGCGGAAGGCTTCGTGTCCCCGCGGAGCACGGCGCAGCCCGCTGCGCCGCAGGAGAGCGGCGGCCGGCTCGTCGGCGAGCTGCGGGAGGCGCGGGCGCTGCCTCCGCAGAGCGTCCGCGAGAAGCTCCTCGCCCTCGCCGAGCTCTGGGTCGGCGGCGGCGCGGTGGACTGGAAGGCGCTCCTCGGCGAGGGGAGCTACCAGCGGCTCTCGCTGCCGACCTATCCCTTCGCCCAGGAACGCCACTGGTTCACGGCGAGAGGCGCCGGCCTGTCCCCCCGCTCCGGTCCGCTGCACCCGCTCCTCGACGCGCTCGAGCTGTCCGAGAGCCTCGGCGAGGGGCTTTCCTATGTCAAAGACATCTCGGGCGCCGCCGGCGTGGACCTTCGCCTCGCCGGCCAGACGCTCCTCTGCCCCTTCGCGCTCCTGGAGATGGCGCGGGTGGCGCTGGAGCACGCGCGCCCCGGCAGCGGCAGCGGCCTGCGCGCCGTGAGCTGGGGGGACCTGCGGCCGCTCCACGGCGGCGTGCACCGGCTCCGCGTGGCGCTGCACCGCCAGGACGGGGGCCTCGCGTTCCGCATCCAGGCGGACGGGAAGGAAGGCGACCTGCTCTCCGGCCAGGGCGCCGTGGACGCCCCCGGCGAGGGCACCGGCGGCGAGATCGCGATCGCGTCGGTCATCGCCCGCTGCCCGAGGCGCCTCGATGGAGAGGCCTTCCATGCGTCGCTCGAGCCCCGCGGGCTGCACGAGCAGGCCGAGCGGCGCGTGATCCAGGTCGTGCACGTCGGCGACGGCGAGGCGCTGGCCCGCTACGAGCTGCCTCGCTCGGCCGCCCGGGAGCCGGCCAGGATCTGGCTGCATCCGGCCCTGCTGACCGGCGCCCTTCACGTGGCCGCCTCTCTGGAAGAGGACCGGATCGAGGCGAGCGTGCCTGCGTCGCTCGCCGGTGTGGAGGTGAGCCGGGCGCCGCGGGGCAGCGGCTTCCTCTATGCGAGGAAGATCGCCGAGGGGCGCTACCACCTCGCGATCCTCGACGAGGAGGGCCAGGTCTGCGCGAAGCTGCAGGAGCTGCGCACCCGGCCCCTCCGGCGAGGCGCGCGCTGCGCGCTCTTCCTGCCGCGCTGGGTGGCTGCTCCGAGCCGCGCCGGCGAGGGCTCTCGGCCGGATGCCGGCGGCCGTGACGCGGGCAGGACCGTCGTCGTTGTCTACCCACCGGCAGAGCAGGCCCTCGCCTCGGCGCTGACCGAGGTCTACGGCGGGGAGCGCGTGCTCGCCGTGCGCCTCGGGTCACGGACACGCCGCCTCGACGCGCGGAGCTGGGAGGTCGACACGGCGGACCCCGGCGCCTGGGAGCAACCCCTGCGCGACGCCTCGCTCGTCTCCACGCTTCATTTCCTGGGCGGGATCTCCCGGGATGAGGCGAGCCTCCACGACGGCGAAGCGCTGGATCGCTGCCTGAACCAGGGGCTCTTCGCCCTGTTCCGCCTCGTCAAGGCGGTGAGCCGGGCAGGGCTCATGCTCGCTCCGCTGCGCTTCCAGGTGGTCACGAGCCGCGCCTTCCCCGTGCTCCCGGGCGAGGTCAACGCGCTCTACGGCGGGGCCTTGCTGGGATGGAGCCGGTCGCTGGCCGGAGAGTACCCGGGGGTCCGCGTCGAGTACGTCGACCTCGACCTCGGCGAGGCCGGCGAGCCGCTCACGGGCGCGGCGCGCGAGGCCGTCCTCGGCGCCCTGATGGACGGGAGCGCGGAGGTCGCCGCTTGGCGCGGCGGGCAGCGGTTCGTGCCGACCATCGAGCCGCTGAGCGTGCCCGCGAACGAGCGATCCGCCTTCAGGCCCGGCGGCGTGTACCTGATCGTGGGCGGGGCCGGCGGCATCGGCCACACCCTGGGGTTGCACCTGGCCCGGCGGTACAAGGCCAGGCTCATCCTGATCGGCCGCCGGCCGGAGGATGAGGAGATCCGCGGCAAGGTGAGGCGGATCGAGGCCCTCGGCGGCGCGGCCCTCTACCTCCGCGCCGACGTGGCCGATCCGGTCGCCCTGCGCGCTGCCGTCGACGCGGGCAAGGCCCGCTTCGGAGCCCTCCATGGCGTCGTTCACTCGGCCCTCCGGCTCGAGGACAGGACCATCGATCGCATGGACGAGGCGACCTTGCGGGCGGCCCTCGCGCCCAAGGTGCAGGGCAGCCAGGTCCTCTGCGCGGTCACGCGCGGAGAGCCGCTCGATTTCATCCTCTTCTTCTCCTCGGCCCAGTCGCAGGCGAGCCGCCCGGGCCAGAGCAACTACGCTGCGGCCAGCACGTTCCAGGATGCCTTCGCCCTGGGCCTCGCGCGCCGGCTGGACACCGCGGTCAAGGTCCTCAACTGGGGCTACTGGGGCAGCGTCGGCGTGGTCGCCGACGACCGCCACCGCGAGCGATTCGCCGCGATGGGGATCGGATCCATCGAGCCCGACGAGGGTATGGCCGCGGTCGAGCAGGCCCTGACCGCCCGGGTGGAGCGCGTCATGCCCATCAAGGCAGAGCCGCACGCGTTGGTGGAGCTCGGGTGCGATCTGGGCCGGCAGTGCCAGCACTACCCCGAGAGCGGGCTGCCCGTGCTCCAGCACGCCAGGAGCAGCATCGGAGCGCCCCCCGCTCCCGCGGGCGTGCTGCTCGCGTTCCACGACGGCTTCGGCGAGCTCGTCCGCCTCGGGCAGCGATGCTTGCTCGCAGCCTTCCAGCGGCTCGGCGTGTTCCGCGCGTCTGGCGAGCGGTACGAGCTCGCGGCGCTGAAGGCAGCGCTCCGCATCGCGCCGGCCCACGAACGGCTGTTCCCGGTCCTGCTCGCCCACCTGGCCGAGGCGGGCTGGCTTGAGCTCGACGGCGGCGGGAGCCGGATCACGGTCCGCAGCGCCCCCCGCGTCGAGCGCGCCTCGCTGGAGCACGAGAAGGAGCGCCTGCTCGCGAGACGCCCGGAGATCCGGCACCACGCCGAGCTCTTGTGGTTATGCCTGGAGCGGTATCCCGACGTGCTGACAGGGGCCGTCGCCGCGACCGACGTGATGTTCCCCGGCGCGTCGATGGAGAAGGTCGAGGGGGTCCACAAGGGAAACGTCCTGACGGACTACGTCAACCGGCGCGTCGTCGACGTGGTGCTCGCCTATGTCCGCGAGCGCTCGCCGCTGCTCGGCGGGGACGAGAGGATCCAGGTACTGGAGATCGGGGCCGGCACCGGGGGCACGAGCGAGCCTGTCCTCGAGGCGCTCGCGCCGTACGCGAGCAAGGTCCGCTACGTCTACACCGACGTCTCCCGGGCGTTCACGCGGCATGGCGCCGACGCCTACGGCCCCGCGTACCCCTTCGCGACGTTCGCGCTGCTCGACGTGGAGCGGCCCGTCGAGCAGCAGGGCTTCTCGCCGGCGAGCTTCGACCTGGTGCTGGCCAGCAACGTGCTGCACGCGACAGCAGCGCTGCGTGTCGCGCTGGCGAACGCCAAGGCGCTCCTCAAGGCCGGCGGCTGGCTGGTGCTGAACGAGGTGACCGAGAACCACCCGTTCAACATGCTCACCTTCGGCCTGCTGAAGGGCTGGTGGCTGTTCGACGACGCCACGCGGCGGCTGCCGGCGTCTCCGCTGCTGAGCGCCCCGATGTGGGAGCAGCTCCTGCGCGAGGAGGGCTTCACGACGCCCGTGAGCCTCGGGCCGCCCGGCGGCATGGTCCTCGGCTTCTCCCAGCACGTCATCGTGGCGCAGAGCGACGGCGTGGTGAGCCTGCCGCGCCAAGCAGCGGAGGGGGCGGAGGCGGAGCAGACGGCGAACGCCCGGGCCCCCGGAAGGGTCGAGCAGGCCCCCGGAGGGGCCGAGCCGGCCGCGCCGCATGGCCGCCACGCGAACGGCAACGGCAACGGCGCCGGGCCGGCCGCGCCGCCTCGCCACGCGAACGGCCACGGCGCCGAGCCGGCCGCGCCGCCTCGCCACGCGAGCGGCAACGGCGCCGCGCCGCCTCGCTGGCAGGGCCCGCCGGAGGCCGGCAAGCCCGAGGAGCGCGCCGCGCAGATCGGGCGGGACGTGGAGCGCGCCATCGTCGCTTGCCTCGGGGAGGTCCTGCAGACCGACAGGCAGCGCATCGACCGCGACGCTCCGTTCACGGAGCTCGGCGTCGACTCGCTGCTGTCCATCCGCATCGTGGACCGCATCAACAAGCAGCTCGGGATCACGCTCCGCACGACGGACGCGTACAGCTATCCGTCGGTTCGCGAGCTGGCCGGCCATGTCCTCTCGAGCTTCGCCGCCGACGTCCGCCTGCCCGGAGCCGCGAAGATCGATACGGCGGCGCTCTTCGGCGACGGCGCGGCGCCGGCGCCGGCGCCGGCGCCGGCGCCGGTCGACGAGCCGCGAGGCGGCGAGCCGGAGGGGGACGAGCCCCTGTGGCGCCTGCTCCGCGGCGTGGAGAGCGGCGCGCTCGATGTGAACGAGGCCTGCCGCCTCTTGGAGCTCCCGTGATGAAACGCGACCCCAGGGTGATCTTCGAGCAGCTGAAGAACGGGCAGATCTCGAGGGCCGAGGCGCATCGCCTGCTCAAGGCGCGCTCCGACGGCCGGGAGCAGGAGGCCACGGGCCCCGGCGCCGAGGAGGGCGCGGCCGCCGAGGCGCGCGCCCCGTCCGCGCCGCCTCCGCAGCCTGCTTCTTCCGATTCCGATGTCGGCGTCGAGGTCGCCGTGGTGGGCATGGCCGCCACGTTTGCCGGGGCGGCGGACGTGGACGCCTTCTGGCGCAACCTCGTCGAGGGGCGAAGCTCCATCCGCGAGATCCCCGAGCCGCGCCGGAGCCACGCCGGCTTCCGGGATCCCGACCCGTTCGACGCCTCGGGCCGGAGGCGGCGTGCGGGGTTCATCGACGACGTCGGCGGCTTCGACCCGCTCTTCTTCAACATCTCGCCCCTGGAGGCCGAGTTCATGGAGCCCCAGCAGCGCCTCTTCCTCCAGGCCGCGTGGCACGCGCTGGAGGACGCGGGCTGCTCTTCGGAGCGGCTGCGGGGCCGGCGCTGCGGCGTCTTCGTGGGGTGCTCCGCCGACAGCGGCTATCTGCATCTCGTCGAGCAGAGCAGCGCGAACGCTTACCAGCTCATGGGCATCGCGACGTCGATCCTGGCCTCGCGGCTGGCCTACTTCCTCGACTGGAAAGGGCCGGCCGTGGCCGTCGACACCGCCTGCTCGTCCTCGCTGACGGCCCTTCACATGGCGTTTCGCAGCATCCGCGAGGGGGAGAGCGAGCTCGCCGTCGTGGGCGGGGTGGCCGCGTTCTCGACGGCGGTCATTTACGATCTCCTGGGCAAGGCGGGGATGCTCTCGCCCGACCGGCAGTGCAAGGCCTTCGACAGGAGGGCCGACGGCTTCGTCCCCGGCGAGGGCGTCGGCGTCGTCGTGCTCAAGCCCCTCGAGGCCGCCCTCGCGGACGGCAACCCCGTCTACGGGGTGATCAAGGGGATCGGCGTCAATCAGGACGGGAAGACCAACGGCATCACCGCGCCCAGCGCAGCGTCCCAGGCCGAGCTGATCCGCCGCGTCTACACCGAGTTCCGGATCGATCCCGAGGCGATAGGCTACGTGGAGGCCCACGGCACCGGGACCAAGCTCGGCGATCCCATCGAGTGCGACGCGCTCACCGACGCGTTCCGGAGCTTCACCGCGAAGCGCAGCTACTGTGCGCTCGGCTCGGTGAAGACGAACATCGGCCACACGCTGGCCGCGGCCGGGATCGCCTCGCTCATCAAGGTCCTGCGCTGCCTCGATCGAAAGCAGCTCGTGCCCTCTCTCCACGTCGAGGCGATCAACCCGCATATCGCGCTCGACGAGAGTCCATTCTACATCAGCACGGAGCACAGGGACTGGGACGCTCCTCCAGGCCGGCCCCGCATGGCGGCGCTGTCGTCCTTCGGCTTCAGCGGCACCAACGTCCATGCCGTCATCGCCGAAGGGCCGAGCGCGCCGCCGCGCAGGGCGCGGAGCCGCCCTCGCTATTTCCTCCCCGTGTCGGCCAAGAACCAGGCCGCGCTGGCGGCGAAGATCCGCGATCTCGCCCGGTGGGAGGGCCTGTCGCGCGTCGATCTCGGAGACCTGTGCGCGACGGCGCTCCTCGGGCGCGCCCATTTCCCGCTCCGCGCCGCGTTCCTGTTCTCCGGCAGGGACGAGCTGGTCCGCGGCCTGCAAGCCGTGGCAGCCGGTGAGCCGTGGCCCGGATACGAGGTCCGCGATCTGAAGGAAGACCCGTGCGAGCCGGAGCCGGAGCGGCTCCAGCGCGGCCGCGTCCTGCTGGCGTCGCTGACCTCCATGGACCCGGAACGCTACGCAGAGGCCCTGGCCGAGGTGGCGGCGCTCTATCTCCAGGGCTTCCCGCTGGACTTCGGGCAGCTCTACGCCGGCGAGCCTCACCGCGTCGTGCCGCTCCCGCTCACGCCGTTCGCGAAGAAACACTACTGGCCTCCTGTCCCGGCAAGCCCCGGCGCCGCGGGCGGAGCCCGCGCCGGGTCCAGGGCCATGATCCTCGAGAAGAACTGGCGCCCCAGTCCATCCACGATGCCTGCGAGCGACGGGATCAACTGGATCAATGCCGTCAATGTGATCAACGGCGTCCATGGGATCGGCGCGGTGCCCGGCGCGGGCGCCCGTGCTTCCGGTCCCGCGGCCGGCGGGCGGGTGATCGTGCTCTCGACGCCGGAGACGGCGTCCCTGGTCGAGCCCCTCCGCGCGCGCTTCCCGGACCTCCTTCCGGTGCGCTTCGGCCGCCCGGGGCAGGACGTGTGGGACGTGGACTCCGCCGTATCCGCGGCGCGAGAGGCGCTCCGGCAGAGCCCCTCAATCGAGGGGATCGTGGACCTCACCGACGCTGGCGCGGCGGAGGTGGGCGACGTCGCGGAGGTCGCGCCGAAGCTCGCCTTCGCCGGCGAGATCCTCGCCGAGCGCGTTCACCGCGACCTCTTCTACGTGCACCTGACCCGGGGCCTCGCCGGCGTCTCCGGGCGGCCCAGCCGCAAGGCGGGCGCGCTGTTCTCCGGGCTGGTCCGCGCCCTCGCGGCGGAGCACCGCCGGTTCCGGGCGCGGACCGTGGACGTGGAGCCGGACGCGGCGCCCGAGGTGATCGCGGAGCGCGCGCTCCGGGAAGCGGGTGAGCCCGGTCCGGAGGTCGAGATCGCTTATCGGGACGGCCAGCGCCTCGCGCCCCGGCTCGAGCCGATCGCCGGCGGCGGGCGCGCGCGCGCTCCGCTCGCCTGCGATCCTCGCAAGGTCTACGTGATCACCGGCGCCACCGGAGGGATTGGCCAGCTCCTCGCCAGCTTCCTCGTCGACCGGGGGGCGCGGCGGCTCGTGCTGATGGGCTATCGCCCGCTGCCGCCGCGCGACCAGTGGGAGCGCGTGGCCGGCGATCCCGGCGCCGATCCGAGGGTTCGCCGCGCCCTGCAGCAGGTCCTCGATCTCGAGGCGCGGGGCGCCCGCGTGATTTCCTGGTCGGGCTCCCTCGTCGACGAGCGCCGCCTGGAGGAGCTCTTCGCGGGCGTGCGGCGCGATCTCGGCCCCATCGGCGGTGTGCTCCACGCGGCCGGACTGGCGCCGTCGAGCAACGTCGCCTTCATCCAGAAGCCGCTCCCGGACTTCCTCCGTATCCTCGAGCCCAAGGTCCAGGGGCTCGAGGTCCTTCACCGCCTGTTCTCCCGGGACGCGCTCGACTTCTTCGTGCTGTTCTCCTCGGTCGCCGGGGTGCTCCCCGCGCTGGGCGCCGGCCTGAGCGATTACGCCACCGCCAACGCGTTCATGGACCACTTCGCCGCGCTCCATGGCGCCCCCTACCTGGCCCTGAGCTGGCCTGTCTGGGAGGGCGTGGGCCTGGGCGAGCACACGAGCCCCATCTACCGGCAGCTCGGGTTCCTGCCCCACGCCGAGGCGCAGGGGCTCGAGCTCCTGGAGCAGGCCATGGCACACGAGGGGAGCGCCCATCTCGTCCCGTGCCTGGTCGATCCCGAGCGCTTCGATACGACCGTTCTGCTGCACGCGAGGCAAGGGAGTCACGCGCAGCAAGGGAATCACGCGCAGCAAGGGAATCACGCGCAGCAAGGGAATCACGCGCAGCAAGGCAATCCGGCGCGGCCGGCGAGCCCGCCGGTGTCCGAGGGCGCATCCACGGACGGCGTGTCGCGCGCGCTGGCCGGCCTCCGCGAGCTCTTCGCCCGCGAGCTCAAGCTGGCCGAGCACGAGCTGCACGACAACACCCGCTTCGAAGAGCTCGGCGTCGACTCCGTCCTGCTGATCGGGCTCATCGCCAAGGTCGAGAAGCGGGTGGGCTCCAAGATCGATCCCTCGCTCTTCTTCGAGTACCCCACGCTCGCCCGCCTCGCCGCGCAGCTCGGATCCTCCTGGAAAGAGCCGGCCCCGGCGCCCTCGGCCGCCGCTCTCGCCGCCCGGCCGCCGGCCGCGTCCGCGGGGCATGCCGCGGCGGCGCCAGCGCGCGAGGGCTCCGCCACGCTGCAGTGGGTGCGCGGCCAGCTCGCCGGCCTCGTCAAGGTCCCCGAGGCAGAGCTCGACGCCAGCACGCCCATCGAGGAGCTCGGCATCGATCCCACCGTCCTGACGTCGCTGCGGCACCACATCGAGGCGTCGTTCGAGGTCGCCCTCGATCCGGCGCAGCTCTTCGAGCACCGGACGCTGGAGCGGCTGTGCGGCTGGCTGGACGAGGCCTGCCCCGCCATCACCCGCGCGATCTCCGCGGGTAGCTCGGGCGGCGCCCACGCAGGCGCGGCGCCCCGGGGCGCGTACGACAGCGCGCCCGTGCTTCAGGCGCGGTTGGAGAGCGCTGCCCCCGGCGCAGCGGGCGCCGCCGCAGCGCCGCGGCCGGATCGGATCGCCGTCATCGGGATGGCCTGCAACTTCCCCGGAGCCGCCGATCTGGACACCTACTGGCGCAACCTCGCGGCCGGGAAGAGCGGTATCGCGGAGGTTCCGCCGTCGCGCTGGCCGGTCGAGCGCTTCTACAGCGCCACGCTCGAGCCGGGGAAGAGCACCGGCAAGTGGGGTGGCTTCATCGAGGGGATCGAGCTCTTCGACCCGGAGCACTTCGGCTTCAAGCCGGAAGACGCGCCGTCGGTCGACCCGCTGATCCGTCAGGCCCTCCAGGTCGCGACGCAGGCGTTCCGCCACGCCGGGTACGAGAGGCGCGAGCTCGGCGGCCGTGCGATCGGGGTGTTCGTGGGCGGGCGGGTCGGCGACTACGGCGAGCGCATCCACATGGGCACGAAGAGCGTCATGGCCAGCACGGGCCAGAACTTCATCGCCGCCCACATCTCGCACGTCTTCGACCTCGCCGGCCCGAGCCTGCTCGTGGACACGGCCTGCTCGTCATCGCTCGTGGCGATTCACCTGGCCTGCCACAGCCTCCTGTCGGGCGAGGTGGAGATGGCCCTGGCCGGCGGCGTGGACCTGCTCCTCGACGAGAAGCCTTATCTCCGGCTGAGCGAGAGTCAGGCGCTTTCGCCGGACGGGGTGTGCCGCGCGTTCGATGAAAAGGCGAGCGGGCTGGTGCCAGGGGAGGGCGCGGGCGCCGTGCTCCTCAAGCCCCTCGCGCAGGCCCTGGCCGACGGCGACCGGATCCTCGCCGTCATCGAGGCCACGGCCGTGAACAACGACGGTCGGACCATGGGGATCACCACGCCGAACCCCGACGCCCAGGCCAGGGTCGTCAGCGCGGCGCTGCGCCGGGCAGGGATCAGCGCGCGGGCGATCACGTACGTGGAGACCCACGGCACAGGCACGATGATCGGCGACCCCATCGAGCTCAAGGCCCTCACGCGCGTGTTCCGCGAGGACACGGACGCGCGCGGCTACTGCGCGGTGGGGAGCATCAAGACGAACATCGGCCACCTGCTGAGCGCCGCGGGCATGGCCGGCTTCATCAAGGTGGTGCTCTCCCTCCAGAACCGGCAGATCCCGCCCACCCTGAACTGCGAGACGCCGAACCCGCGCTTTCGCTTCGCCGATTCGCCCTTCTTCCCCAACCTCCGCCTGCGCGAATGGGAACAAGGCGGCGACCTCGGACGCCACGCGGGAATCAGCGCCTTCGGCTTCGGCGGCACCAACGCGCATGTCATCGTCGGGGAGCTCGTGCCAGGGCTCGCCGAGGCGGGCCGGGCGCTCCGGCCGCCGCTCCCTCCTGTCCAGTTCAACCTCCGGCGCTTCTGGCTCGACAAGGTCGCGGCCGGCGCGGGCCCCGCGCTCGCCGCGCGCGGGACGGAGAGCGCGGCGCGTGTTGCCGAGCGCGAGGCGCGCGAGCCGCTACCGCCGCTTCTCCGCGTCGAGGCGCGCGGCGCGCCGGCATCGGAGGGGCAACTGCCGCCCTTCCGCGTGGTCATCACCAACGAGGATCCCATCGTCCGCGATCACCGCGTCCACGGCGTGCGGATCATGCCGGGGGTCACGTTCCTCGACCTGATCTGCCGGGCGCTGCAGTCGTGCGGACACGCGCTGGAGCGAGTGGAGCTGCGCAACGTCCTGTTCTCGAAGCCCCTCGTGACAGCGGACGCGTACGACCGCGACCTCGAGATCCGCTTCGAACGCGCGGGGGCCTTCTGGAAGGTGGCAGCGCGCTCGCGCAAGGTGAAGGGCGGCCGGATCGTCGAGGACGCCTGGGAAGAGCACTGCCAGTGCGAGGCGCACCTCACGCGCGAGCCCCTTGCCGGGGCGCTCGATCCGGGCGCCATCGAGCGCCGCGCCTCCCGGGTCGCCGATCTCGACGAGGCATACGCGTTCGCTCGCAGCGTCGATATCCGCCACGGCGTCTTCATGAAGAACCTGGGCGAGGTGTTCTTCGAGCCGGACGGCGTGCTGGCCCGGCTGGTGCTGAGCGAGTCGGCCCAGGCGTACCTGCCGCATTTCGCGTTCCACCCCGTCTTCCTGGACGGGGCCACGCTCGTCCCGGCGCTCTTCGTCAAGGAGGCGCAGCAGGCCGCGGACAAGCCCGCGGTGCCCATCTACATCCGGTCCTTCCGCGCCGCGAAGGCGCCCGGGCGCGCTTGCTACGTGCGCGTGCTCCGCCGCACCGCGGAGAACCTCCTCGGCGATCTGATGTACGTGGACCTGGACCTCCACGACGAGCAGGGCCAGCTGGTCGCCCGGCTGAGCAGGTTCGGGACGAAGCGGATCCGGTCGAGCGCGCTGATCACCCGGCTCCAGGGGGCCGGCCACGCAGGCGCGCCCGCGCTGCTCGCTGGCGAGGCCCCGCCGCCCGAGGCCCGCCCTCGCGAACACGCGCCGGACGCCGCGGCGGCGCTCAAGGCGCGCCTGCGGCAGCTCGTCGCCGGCCGGCTGGGGCGAGATCCAGAGAGCGTCCCGACGGAGCGCGGCTTCTATGAGCTGGGCCTCGAGTCCACCGATCTGCTCGATCTGGTCCGCGAGCTGGAGGCGCTCCTCGGTGAGCAGCTCTATCCCACGCTCCTGTTCGAGCACGCGACGATCGACGAGCTCGCCGCGTACCTCCGCCGCGCGCACCCGGACCGGCTCGCCGCGGCGCCGACCACGGCGAGCGCTGCGCCGTCGGACGCCGCCGGCCCCGCGGGCGCGGCCGGCGCGCTCGACACGCCCGACACGCTCGTTACGCTCGACACGCCCGGTTCCACCTTCGCGACGGCGCCCCTGGAGGACGCGCTGCGGCGCAAGATCGCCGGGCTGCTCGGGGTCCCGCCCGCGCAGGTCCGGTCCGACAGCGGCTTCTACGAGCTGGGCCTCGAGTCCACCGATCTGCTGAGCCTCGCGCGGGAGCTGGAGGCGCTCCTCGGCGAGCAGCTCTACCCGACCGTGCTGTTCGAGCACCCGACGATCGACGCGCTCGTCGCCCACCTGCGGCGGGAGTTCCCCGGCCGCTCGCTCGGCGCGCCCGAGACGCCCCGGTCCGTCGCGTCGGAGGCCGAGGAACAGACGCTCTTCCTGCGGCCGGAGTGGCGCGATGCGCAGCGGCGGACCTCGTCGAAGGAGCCGTTCGCGCCGGTCCTCCTCTTCGCCGATGATCCCGCGCTGCGGGCGCACCTCGAGCGGAAGCTCCGGGAGGCGACCGGCGGCGCCGGCGAGCCGAGCCCGGTCCTCCTGATCGAGCCAGGCCAGCGCTTCGAGGCCGTGGATCCGGCCACCTATCGCCTCGACTTCGGTCGCGAGGACGACGCCCTCGCGCTCCTCGGCGCGCTGGTCGAGCGCGGGCTCGCTCCGCGGACCGTCGTGGTGATGGAGCCGAGCGCCCCGCCAGGCGAGGAGCCGAGCGCGCTCGAGGCGCTTTCGCGATCGAGCCTCTTCACGCTGCTGTCCCTGGTCAAGGCGCTCGTCGCGCGGCGCCTCGGGCACGCGGTCCGCGTCCTCCATGTCCACGGCGAGATCGATGGCCTGTCCCGGCCGCTGCACGCCGCCGTGGCCGGCTTCGCGAGGACCGTCACCGCGGAGCTGCCGAGCTCCGTCTCGTGCCGGATCCTCTGCGTGGCCGCCCCGGCGAGGCTCTCGCCGTCCGAGCTCGCCGAGCTCCTCTGGCCGGAGATCGTTTATCCGGACACGGCCGCAGAGATCCGCCTCGCCGGCGGGCGTCGCGCTGCGCGGCAGTGGCGGGAGATCCCGCTCCCGCTCGCCGGGGAGGGCCCGCGCCCCGTCGACCAGGGCGTCTATGTGATCACGGGCGGCGCCGGCGGGCTCGGCTTCCTCTTCGCGACCTACCTCGCGCGCCATCATCGGGCGCGCCTGGTGCTGGCGGGCCGCTCCGAGCGGAGCGCGGACATCGACGCCCGGCTCGAGCAGCTCGCCGCGCTGGGCGGGCAGGCGATTTACGTCAGCGCCGACATCGCCGACCGCGCGCAGGTCGCCGCGCTCGTCGCCGCGGCCAGGGCGCGCTTCGGCCGGATCCACGGCGTGCTCCATGCCGCCGGCGTCCTCCGTGACGGCCTCGCTGTCACCCGGAGCCGCCAGGATTTCGAGGCCGTCGTCGCCCCGAAGGTCCTCGGCGCCGTCTTCCTGGACGAGGCGACCCGGGGCGATGATCTCGATTTCCTGGTCCTGTTCTCGTCGACCGCCGCGATCGCCGCGAACCCCGGCCAGAGCGCGTACGCCTTTGCCAACACCTTCCTCGACCGGTTCGCCGAGGCGCGCGACCGCCTGCGCGCGCGCGGAGAGCGCTCCGGGAAGAGCCTGTCCATCGACTGGCCGCTCTGGAGAGACGGCGGCATGCGCGTGGATCCGCGCGTCGAGGCCCACCTGGCCAGGACCAAGGGGGTGCAGCCGCTGTCCGCGGAGGCCGGCATCCAGGCCTTCCTCGCGGGGCTCTCCTCCAGCGGCACGAGCTTCGCCGTCCTGCGGGGGCAGGCCGACAAGCTCCGCGCCGCCCTGGGAAGCGCGCTCGCGCCCCGGGAAGAGACGCCCGCGAGCCCGCCCGCGGTGGTCCGCCCGCCCGCCGCGGCGACCGATCGCGAGCCTGTGTCCGCCGCGCGCGCGACGGCGGCGCGTGCGGCCTCTCCGCCGCGGGAGCGGGGCCCGGCGCCGCTCGACGTGGCCATCGTCGGCGTGAGCGGCCGCTACCCGATGGCGCCCGATCTCGATCGCTTCTGGGAGAACCTCGAGGCCGGCAGGGACTGCATCACCGAGATCCCCGCCGAGCGCTGGAACCACAGCGCCTTCTTTGCGGAGGGCTCGCCGGGCAAGGCGTACACGCGGTGGGGCGGCTTCCTCGACGACGTGGATCGCTTCGATCCGATGTTCTTCCACATCAACCCGCGCGACGCGGCGACGCTGGACCCGCAGGAGCGGCTGTTCCTGGAGATCGCCTGGCAAGCGCTGGAGGACGCCGGCTACACCCGGGCTCAGCTCGGCGGGAAGCGGGTCGGGGTCTTCGCCGGGGTGATGTGGGGGCAGTACCAGCTCCACGGCGTTCCGCCTTCCGATCTCGGCCATCCGATCGCGCTGAGCTCGTCGTTCTCCTCCATCGCGAACCGCGTCTCGTACTTCTTCGACCTCAGCGGTCCGAGCATGGCCGTGGACACGATGTGCTCGTCCTCGCTGACCGCGATCCACCTGGCCTGCCAGAGTCTGGTCAGCGGGGAGAGCGAGCTCGCCCTGGCCGGCGGCGTCAACCTCACGCTCCACCCCAACAAGCACCTGTTCCTGAGCCAGGGTCACCTGGCCTCGCCCGACGGGCGTTGCCGCGCCTTCGGAGAGAGCGCGAACGGTTACGTCCCCGGAGAGGGCGTGGGCGCCGTCCTCCTCAAGCCGCTCGACCGAGCGATCGCGGACGGCGATCGCATCCACGCCGTCATCAAGGCGATCGCGATCAACCACGGCGGCCGGACCAGCGGTTACACGGTGCCGAGCCCCGCCGCCCAGGGCGCGCTCATCGAGGACGCGCTGCGACAGGCGGGGTGGCCTCCGCGCACGGTGACGTACGTCGAGGCGCATGGCACCGGCACCGCGCTGGGGGATCCCATCGAGATCGCCGGGCTCTCCAGGGCCTTCGGCCCCGCCGCGGTCGAGCCCGGGCGATGCGCCATCGGCTCGGTCAAATCCAACATCGGTCACCTGGAGTCGGCCGCGGGCATCGCTGGCCTCACCAAGGTGCTGCTGCAGATGAAGCACCGGCAGGTGGCGCCCTCGCTGCATGCCGCGCGGCTGAACCCCCGCGCGCACCTCGATGGCTCCCCGTTCCGCGTCGCGCAGGAGCTCGCCCCCTGGCGCCCGGCCACGGACGCCGAGGGGCGGGCGTTGCCGCTCCGCGCCGGCGTCAGCTCGTTCGGCGCCGGCGGGGCCAACATCCACGTCCTGCTGGAGTCCCACGAGGACCCGGCGAGCGCCGCGCCCTCGCCGGGGAGCGACCCGGCCGGGGGCCAGGTGCTCATCCCGCTCTCCGCGCAGGACGAGGAGCGTCTCGCCGCTGTCGCCCGCCGCCTGCGCGACGCCATGACCAGGCGCGAGGAGGCCGGGCCCTCGCCCTCTGAGGAGCGCCGGTTCCTCGCCGACGCCGCCTACACCCTGCAGACCGGCCGCGAGGTGATGCCCGCGCGCCTCGCCCTGGTCGTGTCCTCGCGGCGCGAGCTCGTGGACGCGCTGGACCGCTTCCTGGCCGGCGAGGGCGGCGGCTTCGTCGCCGGGAGCGCCGCGGGCAGCACGTCGCCGTGGACGGCGGCGATCAGCGGCGAGGACGCCGAGGTGCTCATCGAGCGCTGGCTGCACCAGGGCGCCCTCGACAACCTGGCCAGGCTCTGGGTGACGGGCGTGGCCGTGGACTTCCGCCGGCTGCCCGGGTCGCGGGGGCGGCGCAGGATCTCGCTGCCCGTCTACCCGTTCGCCGGAGAGCGCTACTGGGTGCCCGTCCCGGTTCCGCGGGAGCCCGGCCTGGTCGCGCCCTTGCACCCGCTCATCGATCGGGTCGTCCCGCGCCTCGGGGCCGGGGAGGTCGTGTTCCAGAGGACCCTGTGGCCCGAGGAGCCCATCGTCCGGGATCACCTGCTCCACGGCCGGCCGGCCCTCCCGGCCGCGGCCTACCTGGAGATGGCTCGAGCGGCGGCCGCGCTGGTCGAGGCGCCCGGCGCCGCGCCGGCGGCCGCGAGCACGGCGCCCACGTGGCCTGCGGACGTCGTGTTCCTCCAGCCGCTCTGGGTCGACCAGCCCGTGGACGTCCGCGTCGTGCTCACGGAGGCGAGCGGGAGGCGCTCCTTCGAGATCCGGAGCGAGGCCGGCGGCCGGCAGATTGTCCACGCGCGGGGCGCGCTGCTTCCGGCTGCCGTGGGGCCGGCGCCGGCGCGGCTGTCCGTGGCCCAGGTCGAGGACGGAGCCCGTCTCTCCAGCGGCGAGGCGCTGCGCGCGCGCGCCCGCGCCGCGGGGCTCCACCACGGGCCCACCCTGCACTGCCTGAAGAGCGTCAGGATCAAGGGCGACGAGGTCCTCGGCGCGCTGGCGCTCGAGCCCGCCGCCGGGCCCGCGTTCCGGGAGGACCGCCGGGTCGTGCTGCATCCCTGCCTGGTGGATGCGGCGTTCCAGGCGCTGACCGGCCTCCTGGACGAGGGCGGGGAGGGCGCCGGCCGGACGCTGGTGCCCTTCTCGGTCGGTCGGGTGGAGGTGCTCGACGCGCTCGTCTCCCCGGGCCACGTCTACGTCCAGAGGGCCGGGGAGCTCCGGTTCCACGTTGCGATCCTCGACGACGCCGGCGTGACGCGCGCGCTGCTCCACGACGTGACCGTGCGCGAGTACCGCGACGCCCGCGCGCCGTCGCTGTTCGTGCCGGCATTCCAGGAGCGCCCGCTCCCGGAGCCGCCCAGGGCCGCGGCCCCGCGCGGGGTGCTGCTCGTCCACCCCGCCGCCGTCTCCGGCTGGATCCCCGCCCTGAGCAGCGCGTTCCCGCCAGGAACCGTGCGCCGCATCCAGCTCGGCGCCGAGGAGCGCCCGCTCGGGCCTGGGGCCTGGTCCATCCGAGCCGACGATCCGGAGGCGCTGTCCCGTCTCCTGGACGGCGCCGCCGGCGACGCCCTGGACGCGGTGGACACGATCTACTTCCTGGGTGGGCTCTCGCCTGCGCCGTTCGCCGCTGCCGACCTGAGCGCGCTGGGCCGGAGCCAGGAGCACGGCGTGCTCACGCTCTTCCGGCTGCTCCGCCGCCTCCACGTCCTCCACGCGACGCACGCGCACCGCGCCTTGCAGATCAAGGTGGTAACCAACGACGCGCTCCGGGTCGGTCGCGAGGCCGTGCTCAACCCCGGTGCGGCGAGCCTCGTCGGGCTGTGCAAATCCGCGGCGAGGGAGCTCTCCCGGTGGCAGTTCGCCGTCCTCGACGTCCCGCTGCTGGGCGGGCGCGGCGAGGACCTCGGGGCGCGGTTCGGCGCCCTGGTCCCGGCCATCGTCGCCGAGACCGGCGAAGCCGAGGTCGCGGAGGTGGCGATCCGCGAGGGCAGGCGGTACGTGCGCGCGCTGTCGCCCGTCGCGCTGCCCGCGCCGGAGGCTCCTCCCTTCCGGGAGCGCGGCACCTACCTCGTGCTGGGGGGCGCGGGTGGGATCGGGCTGACCTTGAGCCGCACGCTCGCGAGGGCGGCCTCGGCCCGGCTGGTGCTCCTCGGCCGGCGCCCGCTGACGCCGGAGATCCAGCGGGCCCTCGACGAGCTCCACGCGCTGGGCGGCGAGGCCGTCTACCTCCAGGCCGACGCCGCCGATCCGGGCAGCATGGGGCGCGCGGTGGCCGCGGCCAAGGACCGCTTCGGTCGCATCCACGGCGTCGTCCACTCGGCGATCGTGATGCGCGACCGGTCGCTGGTGAACATGGACGAGGAGACCTTCAGGGCCGCGCTGGAGCCCAAGGTCCGCGGCAGCGCGGTCCTCTTCGAGGCCGTCCGGAACGAGCCCCTGGACTTCTTCCTGTTCTTCTCCTCGGTCCAGTCGTTCGGCGGCGGCGCGGGCCAGAGCAACTACGCCGCGGCGTCCACGTTCGAGGACGGCTTCGCCCACCACCTGGGCACGCACCTCGGCGTCCCCGTGAAGGTCGTGAACTGGGGGTACTGGGGCAGCGTCGGCGTCGCGGCGACGCCGGCCTACCGGGAGCGCCTTGCCCGGATGGGCGTCCAGTCGATCGAGCCCGAGGCCGGCATGGAGGCGCTGGTGCGCATCATGGCCTCTTCCTCACCGCAGGTCGTGGTGATGAGGGCCGCCCCCGAGGTGCTGCGCCAGCTCGGGGTCGTGGGCCAGGGCGAGGAAGCGCGAAAGGCCGCGCCCGCTCCGGCCGAGCCCACGGCGGCCCGCGAGGCGAAGGTCCAGCGCCGCGCGCTCGCCGCGGCAGGCGAGCAGGCCGCGGCCGCGACCCCTCGCGAGCGCTTCGTCGCGTATGCGAAGGCGATCTTCGCCGAGGTCCTCCAGATCCCGCCCGGGAAGATCGACCCCGCGGCCACGTTCGAGACCTACGGCGTCGACTCGATCGCCAACCTCGACCTGCTCCGCCGCTTCGAGGTGGATCTCGGGCCCCTCGCCCCCACGCTGCTCTTCGAGCACCTCACCGTGGACGCGCTCGCCGCGTACTTCGCCGAGCGCCACGCCGGAGCCCTCGATCAGCTCGGGCGCCCCTCGTCGGGCGAGACGATCACCCGGAGCGACCTGTTCCGGAGCAGGGGTGCCGTCCCCGAGCGAGCGCCTGTCGCGCCGTCCGGGGCCGCAGCACCGGCCACGCCGTCCGGGGCCGAGGCCACGGACGAGCGGCAGAGCGCGGCGGGTACGGCGCGCCCGCGCGGCGCCGCTGCCGGAGAGAGCCCGCGCGAAGCACCCGCGCCCGCGAGGGCCGGCGCCCTCCCGGCGGCGCGGGAAGACATCGCCGTCATCGGCGCCAGCGGCCGTTACCCCGGCGCGCCGGATCTTCGCCGGTTGTGGAGCAACCTCGAGAAGGGGATCTCGAGCATCCGGGAGATCCCGCCGGATCGCTGGGACTTTCGCCCCCATTTCGATCCAGCGGAGGGCAAGGGGGGCCGGAGCTACTCCAGGTGGGGCGGCTTCCTGGACGAGGTGCGCTGCTTCGACGGGCTCCTGTTCAACATCTCGCCCAAGGAGGCCGAGGGCATGGATCCCCAGGAGCGCCTCTTCCTCGAGGTCGTGTGGAGCCTCTTCGAGGACGCCGGTTATGCCCACGATGCGCTGCTCCGGGCGGCCCCGAAGACAGGCGTGTTCGTCGGCGTCATGAACCGCGATTACGAGTGGCTCGGCGGCTACGCCTGCGCCCGGGGAAAGCTGACCTACGCGCACTCGTCCTTCTGGTCGATCGCCAACCGGGTCTCGTATTTCTTCAACTTGAGGGGGCCCAGCATGGCGGTGGACACCGCCTGCTCCTCGTCGCTGACCGCCCTCCACCTCGCGTGCGAGAGCCTGCGCGCGGGCTCCTGCACCTCCGCCGTTGTCGGCGGGGTCAACCTCCTCCTCAGCCCGATCCACTACGCGCGGCTGACCCTCGTGGACATGTTGTCGCGGGACGATCGCTGCAAGAGCTTCGGCGCGGACGCCGACGGCTTCGTGGTCGGCGAGGGCGTGGGTGCAGTCCTGCTCAAGCCCCTGTCCCTGGCGCTGGCCGACGGCGACCGCATCCTCGCCGTCCTCAAGGGCTCCGCCGTCAACGCGGGCGGCAAGACAGGCGGTTATACCGTCCCCAACCCGAACGCGCAGGCGGAGCTCATCACCCGCGCCCTCGAGGAGGCCCAGATCGATCCGGCCACCATCGGGTACGTGGAGGCGCACGGGACGGGCACCGTCCTCGGGGATCCCATCGAGATCGCCGGGCTCTCGCGGGCCTTCCAGTCCGGGACCGGGGCCCACGGCCGCTGCGCCGTCGGCTCGGTGAAACCCAACATCGGACACCTGGAGTCCGCGGCCGGCATCGCCGGATTGACCAAGGTGCTGCTGCAGCTCGAGCACCGCACCCTCGCGCCCTCGCTCCACGCGGAGCCTCCCAACCCGCGGATCGACTGGGCGAGCTCGCCGTTCTCCCTGCAGACCCGGCGTGAGCCCTGGACGCCGATCGCGCGGGACGGGGAGGGGACGGCGTGGCCCAGGCGCGCGAGCGTGAGCTCCTTCGGCGCGGGCGGGGCCAACGCCCACGTCATCGTCGAGGAGCACCGCGACGAGCGCGCGTCCGAGGCGTCCTCGGAGCCCCAGCTGTTCCTGCTCTCGGCCAAGACCGAGGAGCGGCTCCGCGCCTACGTCGCGCGGTGGCAGGCGTTCCTGGAAGAGGAGGTCGACGAGATCGAGGAGCTCGTCGCTCCTGCGCGCCGCGCGGCGAAGGGCTCGCCGGCCGCGATCCGCCCGCAGGTCCTCGCGCTGATCGCCGGCGCGCTCTCGGTGTCCCCGGCCGATCTCGATCCGGACGACGACCTCTCGGAGTACGGCCTCGATCAGGCCGGCGTGGGGCGCGTCGTCGACCACCTCAACGCCGCCCTGGGCACCGACCTCACGCTCCACGCAGCGTCCTGGTGCTCGAGCGTGAACGCGTTCGTCGCGGCGCTCACCGGAGGTGATGCCGGCGCCCGCGTGAGCCAGGACGAGCCGGCGCCGCCGCGCCTTGCTCTCGACGACGCGGCGTTCGTGCTGCAGACCGGCCGGACGCCCATGGCCGAGCGCCTGGCGCTCGTCGTCTCCGACTTCGGCGAGCTGCACGCAGCGCTCGGCGCCTACCTCGCGGGTCGCGCTCCGGCCTCGCTGCTCCGCGGCCGCGCCGGCGCCAAGGAGGGCGAGACGGCGGGGGCCCTGGACGTCCAGGCCATGCTCCGCGACCGACATCTTCCGGCGCTCGCCCGGGTCTGGGTCGCCGGCGGCGAGGTGGACTGGCACCGCCTGCCGCGCTCCCGCGAGCCCCGCAAGGTGTCCCTTCCGACGTACCCCTTCGCGCGCGAGCCTCGCTGGATCCCGGACGCGGGCCCGCTCGTCTTGCCGGTCGGCGCCGCGCCGCCCGCGGCGGCGAGCCGCGAGGAGGCTTCCCCCGGCGATCCCTGCTTCTATTACGGGTTCGACTGGGAGCCCTCGCCGATCGCTGCCGAGCGCGGGGCGCCGCTGCGGGGGGTCACGCTGAGCCTCGAGGCCGGCGACGGACAGGGCGGCCGCGATCTGCCGGGCGCCGTGGTGCGCGTGCGCCCGGGTCCCGCGTACCGCGAGGTGCATGGCGGGGGCTTCGAGATCCGCATCGACGCGGCGGGCGATTACGACCGCATGGTGGCCGCCCTCGCGGCCTCGAGGCGGTTGCCCGAGCGGATTGTCCACCAGTGGAGCCTCGCCGGCGGCGCGCCGGCCGCGGCGGAGGAGATCCTCACCCGCGGCGAGGCGCTCCTCGATCTCGGGGTGCATTCGTTGTTCCACCTGCTCGGCGCCCTGGCGCGGGCCGGTCACAGGGGCCTCTCGCGCGTGCTCTTCGCGTACCCGGAGCTCGACGGTCCCAACCCGTTCCTGGAAGCCGTGGCCGGCTACGGTCCCTCGCTGCGCCACGTCTTTCCGGAGCTCGTCTTCACCGTCGTGAGGCTGGAGGGGACGGCCGCGCGCGCGGCGCACGGCGCCCTGGCCGACGAGTGCCGGGCCGCTGCGGCCGAGGTGCTGTACCGCGGCGACCTGCGCCTCGTGCGCGCGATCGCGCCGCTCCGGGTCCCGCCGCCGCCGGACGGCGCCGCGCGGCGGCGCGACGGGGTGTACCTGCTGACCGGCGGCGCCGGCGCGCTGGCGTCCCTCGTCGCCCGGCACCTCGCCCGCGCCGGACGCCCGCATCTGGTCCTCACCGGACGCTCGCCCGACGTCCGGCCGGCGCTCGTGGCCGAGCTGGAGGGCCTGGGCGCCACGGTGAGCTACCGGAGCGTCGACGTCGCCGACCGGGCCGGCATGGCACGGGTGATCGACGAGATCCGGCGCCGCTCCGGCCGCCTCGACGGGGTGATCCACGCCGCGGGCGGGACCGACGCGACGCGGATCGGTGACAAACCGCACCGCGACTTTGCGGCCGCCCTGCGGAGCAAGATCCAGGGGACCGTCGTGCTCGACGAGGTTACGCAGGACGAGGATCTGGACTTCTTCGCCCTGTTCTCGTCGACCTCCGCGGTCCTCGGCGATTTCGGCCAGTGCGACTACGCGGTGGGCAATCGCTTCCTGGACGCCTATGCGCAGTACCGGACCCGGCTCTGCCAGTCGGGCCGGCGCCGTGGCCGGACGCTCTCCGTGAACTGGCCCCTGTGGCGGGAAGGCGGCATGCACTTCGACGCGCGCGGCGAGCAGCTCTACCTGCGCTCGACGGGCATGAGGTACCTCGAGGCCGACGAGGGCCTCGCGGCCTTCGACAGGCTCCTCGCCTCCGGAGCCGCGCAGGTGATGGTCCTGGCCGGCGAGCGCGCGAAGATCGAGCGCCTCCTCGGCCTGACGCCGCCGGCCGCCGTCGCCGTGGCCCCCGCGCCGGCCGCCGTGGCCCCCGCGCAGGCAGCGCAGGACGCGCGGGCCGGGGCGGCCGCGGCGGAGAGGCTCACGGAGGTCGTGCGCCGGATGGCCGCGGAGATCATCGGGCTAGAGCCCGAGCGGCTGGGTGTCGACGTCAACCTGGGAGACGTCGGGTTCGACTCCATCGACCTCAAGACCTTCTCCGCGCGCATCGACGATCGGCTCGGCGTCACCGTGAGCCCGACCGTGTTCTTCTCTCACCCCGATGTGCGCGGGCTGGTGGACCACCTGCTCGCGACCTTCCCGGCGCTGAGCAAGGCCCCCGACACCACCCGCGACGCAGCGACGGGAGGCCGGTCCTCGGCTCCTCGCGGCGAGCCGGCCGCCCCGATCGCGGGCAGCGCATCCGCCACGCGCGCGCCGGGGGGCGGCGCCCAGGGCGATGCGATCGCCATCATCGGCGCGAGCGGCATCTTCCCGCGATCGCGCGATCTGCGCGCCTTCTGGGAGAACCTCCGCGATGGCGTGGACCTCATCACCGAGGTGCCGCCCGAGCGCTGGGACTTTCGCGCCTACGACGGCGACCCCACCGAGCCCGGGAAGACCCGCTCCCGGTGGGGAGGGTTCATCCCCGATCACGACGCCTTCGATCCGCGGTTCTTCAACCTCTCGCCCGCCGAGGCCGAGCTCATGGATCCCCAGCACCGCCTGCTCCTGCAGGCCGCCTGGCACGCCATCGAGGATGCCGGTTACCGGGCCTCGGACCTCGGCGGCCAGCCCGTGGGTGTGTTCGCGGGGATCCAGTACGACGATTACAGCCGGATCCTCCAGCAGAGCGGCGCGTGGGGGGCCCAGGCGGCCACGGGGAACAACCTGGCCATGCTGGCCAACCGGGTCTCCTTCCTGCTCAACCTCCACGGGCCGAGCGAGGTCGTGACCACCGCCTGCTCCAGCAGCCTCGTGGCCGTCCACCGCGCCGTCCACTCGCTGCGCCTCGGCGAGTCCACGCTCGCGCTCGCGGGCGGGGTGACCCTGATGTGCTCGCCCGAGGGCGTGATCGGCGCCGACCAGCTCGGCATCCTCTCCCCGGACGGCCGCTGCAAGACGTTCGACCGGCGCGCCGACGGCTTCGTGAAAGGCGAGGGCGTGGGCGTGGTGCTCCTCAAGCCCCTCGAGCGGGCCGTCCTCGACGGCGATCGGATCCTCGCGGTCATCCGCGCCACGGCGGTCAACCACGGCGGGCGGGCCGCGTCGCTGACCGCCCCCAACGCGCAGGCCCAGGCCGATCTGCTGGTGGACGCCTACGCGCGGGCCGGCGTGTCCCCGGAGACCGTCACCCTCATCGAGACCCACGGCACCGGCACCGAGCTGGGCGACCCCGTCGAGGTCGACGGCCTCAAGCTCGCCTTCCGCCGCCTCGCCGAGCGCCAGGGCCTGGCGCTGCCGGCGCGGCCGTACTGCGCCCTGGGCGCCGTGAAGACGCAGATCGGCCACCTCGAGCCGGCGGCCGGCATCGCCGGCCTCCTCAAGCTCGTGCTGTCCATGCAGCACCGGACCCTGCCGGGGAACCTCCACCTGCGCGAGCCCAACCCGTACCTTCACCTCGAGGGCTCGCCGTTCTACCTGCCGACGGAGACGCGGCCGTGGTCGCCGCTCCTCGACGAGCACGGCGACCCCGTTCCCAGGCGCGCGGGCGTGAGCTCGTTCGGGTTCGGCGGCACCAACGCGCACGTCGTGCTGGAGGAGTACCCCGAGCCGCCCCCGCCGCCGCCCCGGAGCGGGCCGCGGTTGCTCGTGCTCTCCGCGCGGGACGAGGCGCGCCTGCGCGAGTACGCGCAGCAGCTCGCCGACCGCCTCGAGGCGCTGAGCCGCGACGCGGCGCCCTCGTGCGACCTCTCCGACGTCGCCTACACGCTGCTCGTGGGCCGCGAGGTGATGTCCTCCCGGCTGGCCGTGATCGCCGGCTCGCTCGGCGAGGCGGCGTCCGCGTTCCGCCGGTTCTGCCGGGGGGACACGCCGTCGGGGCAGGTGTTCCACGGTCGGGTCGACCCGAGCGGCAGGTCCGCGCCGTCCCAGGTGAGGCGCGACACCCCGCTGGCGCAGACCGGCGGCGGCGCCCCGCTGGCGCGAGCGGGCGGAGATGGGGTGAACCTTGTCGACCTCGCCGCGGCCTGGGTGATGGGGGCGCCCCTGCCGGCCGACGTGCTGTTCGCGGGGAGCCGGCCCAGGCGCGTCGCCTTGCCGACCTATCCCTTCGCCCGCGAGCGGTACTGGGCCGGCAGCGCCCCGCGGCCGCCGGTCGAGAAGGCCGCTCCCGGGCCCGACCTCTGCCAGGACCTGTTCTACGAGCCGGTGTGGACACCGCTGCGCGCCCCGCTCGCCGCGTCGTTCAACGGCCCGACCGGCGCCTCACCGGCGCCAGCGCGGCAGGACGTGCTCATCGTCTCCACGCCGGCCGCTGAGCCGCTCCGGCGGGCCCTCGCCGCGGCGCATGCCGGGGACGAGGTGCGCTCGCTCGGCCTCGGCTCGGGCGACGGCTCGGACGCGCCGCTCGAGGCCGTGCTCGCGGGGCTCCGCCCGGGCGCGCTGGTCTATGTCCTGCCGTTCGCGGGCGCGGAAGGCGCGGCCGGAGCCGCCCCGACGCGCGCGATCACCGCGTTCTTCCGGCTGATCAAGGCGCTCTTCCGGCGCGGCTTCGACGTGAACCCCCTGAAGCTCAAGGTCGTCGGGAACGAGACCTTCCACCTCGAGGCAGGGCCCGTCCGTTCGCCCCTCGCCGCCGCGTTCTACGGGCTGGCGAAGGTGCTGGCCAGGGAGTGCGAGCACTGGGAGATCGCCTGCCTGGACCTCGCGCTCGGCGAGGAGAGCGCCAGGCCGACCGCGGGCAGCGTGGCCGGCAGCATGACCAGCAGCGTGGCCAGCAGCGTTGACCGAGTCCGCGCCTTCCCCTGGAGCCGGCAGGGCACCCTGGCGCTGCTCCGCGACGGCGTGCTCTACGAGCAGGAGCTCGTGGCCGTCGCCGTGCCACCGCGGGCGCCGCCGTTCCGGCGAGGTGGCGTGTACTTCCTGGTCGGCGGCACGGGCGGCGTGGGCCACGCGCTGAGCCTCCACCTGGCCGAGGCCGTCGGCGCTCGCCTCGTCTGGGTCGGCCGCAGGCCGCTCGATCGCGAAATCGAGCGCCAGATCGCGGCGGTGGAGGGCAGGGGAGGCAAGGTCCTCTACCTGCAGGCCGACGTCACCGACCTCGCCGCGATGAAGGCGGCCGTGGCCCGGGCGAAGGCCGCCTTCGGTCGCATCGACGGCGTCATGCACGGCGCGATCACTCTTGCGGACGGCCTCCTCGCCGGGATGACCGAGGAGCGGTTCACCGATTGCCTGGCCCCCAAGGTCGAGGGGAGCCTTGTGCTCGGCGAGGTGTTCGCCGGCGAGCCCCTCGACTTCATGACGTTCTCCTCCGCAGCGGCGGCGCTGTTCGGCAACGCCGGCCAGGGCAACTACGTGGCCGCGAGCTGGTTCGAGGACGCCTTCGCCCTCGGGCTCGCCGCGCGCGTCGCGTACCCGGTCCAGGTGATCGACTGGGGGTTCTGGGGGCTCGTCGGGGCCGCCAACCTGCCCGAGGTCGAGCGGCGCTACGCCGCGCAGGGCGTTCATCCGCTCACCGTGCCCGCGGCCGTGGAGGCCTTCGGCCGGATCGTGGCCTCGCCGGCGCGGCAAATCCTGGTCTTCCGGGCTGACAGCGCCGCCTTGCGGCGCGCCGGCATCCTCCGGCGTCGCGAGGTCTACCCCGCCAGCGCCGCTTCCGTGCTCGAGGAGCCGCTCGTCCTGCCCGCGTCCGAGTCCATGGCCGCGGAGCCGTCACGGGCGTTCGACGAGGCCCTCCAGCAGGTGGACGAGCTCGCCCGCTGGGACCTCCTGGCCGCCTTCCAGCGCGAAGGCTGCTTCGAGCGGCGCGGCGCGGGCTGCGGTCGAGGCGCGCTGCTCCGGCGGCTCGGCGTGGTGGCGCCGTACGATCGGCTCCTCGACGTCCTCTTGCAGATCCTCGCGCGCGCGGGGTTCGTCGAGCTCCGCGGCGACGAGGTGATCGCGACCGCCCGGGTGGACAGCGCCGAGGCCCGGGAGCGGCTGCGTCGCCTGACCGACGAGCGCGAGCGGCTCTGCCGGACGCCGCCCGTCGGCGCGCATGCGGCCCTGCTCTCGGCGTGTGTGCGCGATCTGTTCCTCGTGATGGCCGGTCACAAGAGCGGGGCCGAGGTCCTGTTCCCGGGCGGCTCGTCCGAGCTGGTGAGCGGCGTCTACCAGGGCAACGCGGCCGCGGATCATTTCAACCGTCTGGCGGCGTGGGCGGCGCGTGCGTACGTCCGCCGGCGCTCGGGTGCGGAGCCGCTCGCCGAGCTCCGGGTCCTCGAGGTGGGCGCGGGCACGGGGAGCCTGAGCGCGCGCGCCCTCGACGCCTTCGCGGCGGAGGGGGTGCGGGTTCGCTACGTCTACTCGGACGTATCCCGCGAGTTCCTTCGCGCAGGAGAGCGGCGGTTCGGGGCGGCGTACCCGTTCCTCGAGTTCCAGGTCGTCGACCTCGAGCGGGACGTGGAGGCGCAGGGCCTCACCCCGGGCTCGTTCGATCTGATCCTGGCGAGCAACGTGCTGCACGCCACGCGGAACGTTCATCGCACGCTGGAGCGGCTCAAGCGCCTGCTCAAGGCCCATGGGGTCCTGCTGTTCAACGAGGTGACCCGGGCGGAGACGTTCCTGTCGCTGACCTTTGGCCTGACCGCGGGGTGGTGGCACTTCGAGGACGGAGACCGGCGCCTCCCTGGCTCTCCGCTGCTCAGCCCGGCGGGGTGGCGCGCCGCATTGCAGACGGCCGGCTTCCGTCGCCTCCACCTCTTTGGCCAGGCCGGGATCGAGCCCCTTGAGGCCCCGCAATGCGTGGTGATGGCCGAGAGCGACGGCGTCGTGGTCGCGCCGCTCGCGCCGCTCGCGCCAGATAGCGCGCACGCGGAGGCGCAGCGGGTCGGACGCCAGGGTGAGGCGGCGCAGCGGGCCGGACGCCAGGGCGAGGTCGCGCAGCGGGCCGACCGCTCGCCCGGGCGCAGCGCCGGCTCCGACGAGGCGGCCGCCCGGTGGATCCGCGATGAGCTGCGCGGGGTCCTGGCGCGGACCCTCAAGCTGGATCCCGCGAGCGTCGAGGACGAGGTGCCGCTCGACGCCCTTGGCGTGGATTCGCTCGTCATGATGACGCTGAAGCGAGAGCTGAGCAGAGACTACCCGGATCTGCCGGCGACGCTCTTCCTGGAGCACTCGACGCTCGCCGAGCTCACCGGCTACTTCCTGGAGCACCAGCGCTCGGTCGTGGACCAGCGCTGCCGGGACGCGGAGGGCGTCGCGCCGGCGGCGCTGGTCCACGAGCGCGCGCCGGCCGCCGCGGCGCCCGTGATCGAGGAGAGCGGCGCTCGGCTCGCTCCGGAGAGCGCCCCGGACGACATCGCCATCCTCGCCCTAGACGGGCGTTATCCCCAGGCGCGCTCGCCGGAGGAGCTCTGGGAGAACCTCCGCGCCGGGAGGGAGTGCACGAGGGAGGTCCCCGCCGATCGATGGGACGTGAGCGCCTACTACGACGCTGACCCCCGGAGGGCCGCCGCGGGCAGGATGTACTGCAAATGGGGCGGCTTCCTGGACGATATCGGCCGCTTCGACGCCCTGTTCTTCCAGATCTCGCCCACGGAGGCGGCGAGCCTCGACCCGTCCGAGCGGCTCTTCCTGGAGATCGCGTGGTCCACCCTGGAGCGCGCCGGGTACGCGCGGCGGAGGCCGCAGTCGCGATCGGTCGGTGTCTTCGTCGGCGTCAACGTGGGGGATTACCACCTGCTCGCCCTGGAGGAGCAGGCGCGGGGACGCTGGGTGTTCTCCAATCCCTCGTTCTCTGCGATCGCCAACCGGGTGTCGTACTTCTTCGACTTCCAGGGGCCGAGCCTGGCAATCGACACCCAATGCTCCTCGTCGCTGACAGCCATTCACCTGGCGTGCGAGAGCCTGCTGCGCGGGGAGTGCGAGATGGCGCTCGCGGGTGGGGTCAACCTCTATCCCCATCCTTCTCGTTACGTGAACCTCTGCCAGGTCAAGGCGCTGTCGTCGACGGGCCAGACCCGCAGCTTCGGCGCGGGCGGCGACGGCTTTGTCCCCGGGGAGGGCGTGGGCGCCGTGCTGCTCAAGCCGCTGCGCCAGGCCCTGCTCGACCGGGATCCGATCCTGGCCGTCATCAAGGGCAGCGCGCTCAACCATGCGGGCAAGACAAGCGGGTTCATGGCCCCGAGCCCCGCCGCGCAGGCCGACCTGCTCGAGCGGGCCCTCGCGCGGGCGAACGTGGATCCCGGCTCGGTGAGCTACATCGAGGCGCAGGGCATGGGCTCGACGCTCGTCGACGCCGCCGAGCTGGCCGCGTTCACCCGGGTGCTCCGCCGAGGCCGGCGCCAGGGGCCCTGCCTCCTCGGCTCGATCAAGCCCAATATCGGCCACCTCGAGGGGGCCGCCGGCATATCGCAGCTCACCAAGGTGGTCCATCAGCTCCGGAGCCGGCAGATCGCGCCGTCCCTCCACGCCGATCCGGTCAATCCAGAGGTGGGCTTCGATGCGTCGCTGTTCAGGATCCCCGGCGCGCTCGAGCCCTGGCCCATGCCGGTCGTCGACGGGCATGCCGAGCCCTCCACGCGGCGAGCCTGCATCTCGTCGTTCGGCGCGGGAGGCTCCGGGGTCTACCTGATCGTCGAGGAGCTCGACGATCCGGCGGCGCGGTCCGCTCCCGTGCCCATGTCCGCGCCGCAAGGCGAGCAACTGTTTGTCCTCTCTGCCATGGATGAAGAGCGCCTCGTCGCCTACGCGCAGCGGCTCCTCGACGTCATCACCTCTCGCGACGGCGCGGGGGACCTCTCCCTGCGGGATCTGGCCTTCACCCTGCAAACGGCCCGGGAGGCCATGCCGTGGCGGCTCGCCGTCGCCGCGCCCGATCTCGATCACCTGCGCGCCGATCTCCAGCAGTTCATCCGGGAGCGGCGGCAGACGGAGCGAACCCGATGGGGCCGTATCCGCCCCGCCGGAGCGGTCCTCGCCACGAGCCCCTCGCCCACGAGCCCCTCGCCCGCGAGCGCGCCTCTCTCCGCGTCTTCGGCCGCGGCGCTGGCACACGCTTGGGTGGCCGGCGCGCCGGTCGATTGGACCGCGCTGTACGAGGGAGGCCCGCCGCCCCAGCGCCTCACCCTGCCCACGTATCCTTTCGGCGGGGCTCGTTGCTGGATAACGCAGGCGCCGGTCTCCGCGCCCGCGCCGGAGGCCCCGCCCGCCGTGACGGACGCGAATGGCACGGCGGCCAGCCCGAGCACGCTGCGCGCGCCGCAGCGCGGGACGAGCCTCGACGCCATTACGACCTACCTCCAGGGCACCATCGGTGACTTCCTGGGCCTCGCCGGGTCGCTGCCCGCGGATCAAGCCCTCGTCGATTTCGGCGTGGGGTCCATTGCCATGGCCAAGCTCTGCTACCACCTGGAGCAGAGGCTGCGCCGGCCATTCCCCAATGCAGTCCTGGCGCAGGCAGGGACGATCGATTCGCTGGCGGGAATGATCGAGCGCGATCCCGCGCTCGCAGAGATCAAGGCCCAAGTGCTCCGCGCCCAGGGCGCTCCCGGCCCCGGCGCGCCGGAGCTGGCCGTGGGTCATGACGAGCTCTGGCGGCTCCTCGGAGCGCTCGGGGACGCGGAGCTCGACGCGCTCGGGGACGCGGAGCTCGACGCGCTGTTCAACGCGTTGCGCTCGCGCCCCGAGCTCGAAGGCATGGTCTGACGTGATCGCGCTTGTGTGCAGCGCCCGGACCGCGGGCGGCGACTCTACCGCATGGAGAAGGCTGTGACGGACGCCATGTTTGACGAACGCTCGAGAGAAGAGAAGCTGAGCGTCTTCCGCGCCCTCCGCGACAGGCTGCGGCGCACCCCGCCGCAGCACGGCGGAGCGGCCGACGGCGCCGGGCCCCGCGCGCCCGTCCTCGCGCCGGATCCGCAGAACCGCCATCGGCCCTTTCCCCTGATGGATATCCAGGAAGCCTATCTGGTGGGCAAGCAGCTCGGAGACGCGCTCGGCCACGTGGGCGGCCACTTCTACATGGAGATCGAGGAGCAGGACCTCGACGCCGCGCGGCTCGAGCGGGCCTGGCAGCGCCTCGTCGCCCACCACGAGATGCTGCGCGCGAAGATCCTCCCCGAGGGGCGCCAGCAGATCATGCCGCCGGCCCCCCCTGTCTCTCTCCCGGTCCACGACCTCAGGTGGTCCGCGGCGGCCGAGATCGAGCGCCACCGCGCTGACGTCCGGCTCCGGCTGTCCCACAAGCTCTACGAGCCGGGGTCGTGGCCTCTCTTCGATATCGAGATCACCCGGCTGCCGGGCGACCGATCCATCATCCACTTCAGCCTGGATACGTGGGTCACCGACGGCGCGGGGCTGCACCTGCTCCAGCGGCAGTGGTTCCAGCTCTACCGCGAGCCCGGGCTAGAGCTCGCCGGACTCGATGTGTCCTTTCGCGACGTCGTGCTGGCGATCAAGGAGTTCGAAAAAACGCCTCGATTCCGGGAGGATCTCGCGTACTGGCTCGGCAAGTTCGCGGACATGCCGTCTGGGCCGAAGCTGCCCATGCGGGTCCGGGCGGGCTCCCCGTCGGCGACGGCGGCCTCGGCGCGAGTCCGGCTGCACCGGTCGTTGCCCCCCGCGGCGTGGGGAGCGATGAAGAGCGCGGCCCGGAGCTCCGGTGTCTCGCCGACGACGCTGCTCCTCACGCTCTTCGCAGAGACCCTGAGCGGCTGGTCCGGGGATGAGGCCTATGCCCTCGTCCTGACCTTCTTCAACCGCCCGCCTCTCCACCCGCGTATCGACGAGATCGTGGGGCCGTTCATCTCGACGAGCCTGTTCAAGGTCGAGCCGCCCGCGGGCCGCAGCCTCATCGAGCAGGCCCGACTCCACCAGCGCCAGCTCTGGGACGACATGGATCACTACACGGTCAGCGGGGTGCGGACCCTGCGGGAGCTCCGGCTGCGGAGCAAGGCCGATCGCGCCTCGACGCTGCCGGTGGTGTTCACCTCGATGCTCGACAACGCGGCGAAGCCGGCCGACGCCGAGGACTGGTTCCAGCGCGTCTCGTACGCGGTCACGCAGACACCCCAGGTCGCGCTGGATCACCAGATCCTCGAGCGGGACGGGGCGCTCTATCTGAGCTGGGATTACGACGCGGAGTCCTTCGAGCCAGGCGTGATGGAGGCGATGTTCGACCGCTACGGCCGCGCCGTCGGTGAGCTCGCCGAGCACCCCGAGCGCTGGCACGCCGAGCGCCCGGCGGCGGATCGTCCCGTGGCGCCCTCCCGCTCCGACGCCGTACCCGCGCGCGCCGCGCCGCCGCCTCTGGCGCACGACCCCGCCCTGCGACACCAGTCCTTCGGGCTCACCGACCTGCAACAGGCGTACTTCGTCGGCCGCACGGCCTTCCTGGAGCACGGCGGCGTGAGCTGCCAGCTCTACCTGGAGTACGAATGCGAGGGCCTCGACGTGCCGCGCCTCCAGCGCGCGCTCCGCGCGGTCGTGGCGACCCACGACATGCTGCGGGCGGTCATCGACGCCGACGGGCGCTGCCGCGTGCTCGAGGACGTGCCGCCCTACGAGATCCGCTCCGTCGACCTGCGCGGCGACGCGTTGCCGGAGAGCGCCCTCGCCACGATGCGACGGCGCGCGAGCGAGCAGGTCTTTCCCCTCGGCCGATGGCCCCTGTTCGAGGTCGCCGCCTCGCGGCTCGACGCGACGCGCTGGCGCCTGCACGTCGCGATCGACCTGCTCATCGCCGACGGCAACAGCGTCCTCCTCGTCCTCAAGCAATGGTTCCGCCTCTACGAGCGGTCCGAGGCTCCCTTGCGGCGGCCGGCCATCACCTTTCAGGATTACGTGGCGGCCGTCGCGCGGCTCCAGCGGTCCCCGGAAGGGGCGGTGTCCCGGGAATACTGGCGTCACAAGCTCGCGCACATCCCGAACGGCCCCGTCTTCCCCGGGGCGCGGCCCCCGGCCTCGGTCCGGTCGGAGCGCGCGCGGCTCCAGGCGACGCTTGCCGCGTGGCCGGCCCTCGCGGACAGGGCGAGGGCGCTCGGCGTGTCGCCAGAGACCGTCCTCGTGTCGGCGTATGTCGAGGTGCTGTCGGCCTGGGCCGAGCCCGGGCCGTTCACCGTGGTCGTGGTCGATTACGAGCGCCCCCCGATCCACCCGGAAATCGACGAGGTCGTCGGCGATTTCACCTTCCTGCGCTGGCTCGTCCACGACCCTCGGTCGGGCCGCTCGTTCGCGGAGAAGGTCCGCCGCCATCAGCGCGGCGTCGAGGAGGACCGGGCCCATCAGCTCCTCGGCGGCTTCGGGGTCCTGCGCGATCTCGCGCTGCGGCGCCCGGAACAGGGCGCGCGCGTCCTGCCGGTCGTGTTCACCGGCTTCATGCCGCACGCCGACTTCCGGCTGCCGGTCGGCTTCTGCGACGCGTGCGGCCTCTCCCAGACGCCGCAGGTCGTCCTCGATACAGCGCAGGTGGAGGCCGACGGCAGGCTCGAGTACCACTGGGACGCCGTCCAGGATCACTTCCCTCCTGGCATGGTGGCCGAGATGTTCGCCGCTTACGGCCGGCTGCTCGAGCAGCTCGCCACCTCGCCCGAGGTCTGGGATCGGGCGGACCTCGCGGCCGTCCTCCGAGAGCGCGCCCCCGAGAGCGCGCCCTCCGCCCTCGCCGGCCTCACGGACGAGGCGTGGCGAGAGCGCCTCGCGCGCTGGAACGACACCCGCGCCGCGTATCCCGAGGATCAGGCCCTCCACCGCCTGATCGAGGAGCAGGTCCTCCGGACACCCGATCTGCCGGCCGTGCAGATCGACGGGCGCTCGCTCAGCTACCGTGAGCTCGACGAGCAAGCCAATCGGTGCGCTCGCTTCCTGTGCGCGCACGGCGTGGTCCCCGACCAGATCGTGGGCGTGCTCATGCAGCGATCGCTCGAGCTCGTCGTGGCGCTCGTGGCGATCCTCAAGGCAGGTGGCGCCTACCTGCCTCTCGAGCCCACGTATCCGGAGCAGCGCCTGGAGTTCATGGCGCGGGACGCCGGCGTGGCCGTCCTGCTCACCCAGTCGAGCTTCTCCGGCGTGCTGGCCGGATTCACCGGGACGCGCCTGTGCCTGGACACCGAGGCGAGCCGGCTCTCCTCGTACTCCGCCGACAGCCCGCGCGTCGAGGTCCGGCCGGAGCACCTCGCCTATGTCATCTACACCTCGGGATCCACGGGGATGCCCAAGGGGTGCATGCTCTCCCACCGGGCGATCTGCAACCGGCTCCACTGGATGCAGGAAGCCTATGCCCTCACGCCGCTTGATCGCGTCCTGCAGAAGACCCCGTTCACGTTCGATGTGTCCGTCTGGGAGTTCTTCTGGCCGCTGATCACCGGGGCCCGCATCGTCCTCGCGGCGCCCGGCGCGGAGCGGGATCCGGCGGCCCTGGCCGGGCTCATCCAGGAGCACGGCGTGACCGCCTGCCACTTCGTCCCGTCGATGCTGCGCCTCTTCCTGGACGAGCCCAGAGCGGCGGGCTGCGCGTCGCTGCGGCACGTCTTCTTCAGCGGCGAGGCGCTGCCGTATCCCTTGATGGAGAGGGCGCTCTCCACCTTCTCCGCTCAGCTCCACAACCTGTATGGCCCCACCGAGGCGGCCGTCGATGTCAGCTTCTGGAAGTGCAACCTGAGGGACGACAGGAAGGTCCCTATCGGCCGTCCCATCGCCAACATCCGCCTTTACATCCTCGACGAGCAGCAGCGGCCGGTGCGCCCCGATCAGACAGGCGAGCTTTACATCGCCGGCGTGGGCCTCGCGCGCGGCTACCTGAACCGGCCCGAGCTGACCGCGGAGCGCTTCGTCCGTGACCCGTTCGATCCGAGCCCGGGCGCCAGGATGTACAAGACCGGGGATCGCGCCGCGTGGCTCCCCGATGGGAATATCGATTTCCTCGGGCGCATGGACGGGCAGATCAAGCTGCGCGGCCTCCGGATCGAGCTCGGAGAGATCGAGGCCGCGCTCCTCGGGCACGAGGCGGTGAGGGAGGCCGCCGTCGCGGTACGGGACGCCGACTCGGGTGATCCGCGGCTGGTCGCCTACGTCGTTCTCCGGGACGGGGCGTCGTTCTCGCCCCAGGTGATGCGGCGCTTCCTCGAATCCTCGCTGCCGCGCTACATGGTGCCGAATCAGTTCGTGCAGGTCGCCGGGATCCCGGTGACGGCCCACGGGAAGATGGACCGGGCGGCGCTGCCCTGGCCGGTGCAGGACGACGCGGCCGCGGCGCCGCCGGACGCCGGCGCCGTGAAGGAGAAGATCCTCCGGGACATCGTCGCCCTCTTCGAGCTGGCCCTCGGGCGAAAGGGCCTTGCTCCCGAGGCGGACGTCTTCGACCTGGGAGCCACCTCGCTGACGCTGGTGCGGGTCTCCCAGAAGGTCCGGGAGGCCTTCGGCGTCAGCCTGTCCGTCGAGACGATCCTGAAGCATCCCACCATGGCGGGCATCGCCGCCAGCGTGGCCGAGCAGGTTGCCGGGGCCGCGGCGCCGCAGCCCGCGGCCTCGCCGCAGCCCGCGGCCTCGCCGCGGAGCGCCGCATCCCCGGTAAAGCCTGCGCCCGAGCCGGTGCTGCCGGCGCGACCGGTGCAGTCGGCGCGACCGGCGCAGTCTGCGCCGGCGGCGTCGGCGAAGAATGGGAGTCCTCGCGTGTTCGCTGGGCAGCGCCTCGTCGACCAGCTCGTCGGTTTCTTCAGGGAGGCGATGAACGTGGCGCACGTCGACCCGCACCAGGACCTGTTCGACCTGGGCGCCACCTCCTTCACCCTGGTGCGGATCGCGCAGCGCCTTCGCGAGCAGCTCGATCTGTCGCTCAGCGTCGATGTCCTCCTGAAGCGGCCCACCGTGGCTGGCATCGCCGCCTTCCTGGAGGAGCGCGGCGCGCCCGCGGCGCCTGTCGAGGCGGCCGCGGCACCAGAGCCCCTGGCGGCGCCGGTCGAGGCCGAGCCGAGCGCGCCCGCTCCGCAAAAGACCGACTTCTTCTCCAGGGAGCAGCGGGAGGCCTTCAAGCAGCAGAAGCCGCACCTGCGCCGGCAGGGCGAGCACCGCGGCGTCATCGCGCTTCCTGGCGACAGCGTCCCCGAGGCCGACTACCGCCTGCGCTCGTGCCGGACCGACTTCCAGGACCAGCCCATCCCCCTCGCGGACTTCAGCGGGCTGCTGGGGCTCCTCCGCCAGGCCACGATCGACGGAAAGCCGAAGTATCTCTATCCCTCGGCCGGCGCGACCTACGCCGTACAGACATACCTGCACGTCAAAGAGGGCGCCGTCGAGGGGCTCGGCCCCGGGATCTACTATCATCACCCCGAGCGGCACGAGCTCTGGCTGATCGACGGGAATCCATCCATCGAGCGGACCGCCCATTTCTATTACAACCGGCCGCACTTCGACCGATCCGGGTTCTCGCTGTTCTTCATCGCCCAGCTCGACGCCATCGAGCCCGTCTATGGAGCGAGCGCGGATCCCTTCGTTCTCATCGAGACAGGGTGCTTGATCGAGCTGCTCACGCTCCGGCAATCGGAGTTCGGCGTCGGGCTCCTGCCCGTCGGCGCCGTCGATTTCGACCGGATCCGGCCTCATTTCGGGCTGGGCCCGAGGCACGTATTCCTCCTCAACGTGCTGGGCGGCCGCGTCGAGCGCGAGGGCGCGTTGCCTCGGGCGCGGCAGCCGGGGAGGGGGACGCCGGCGCGCGAGGGGGTCGAGGCGTTGACTGTGCGCGGCGCTCCGGCGGGCGCGTTCCCTGTCAGCGCCTCGCCCGGAGCCGGCAGCCGGGGCGCGGCCAGCGCCGCCTGGGGCACGGACATCGCCATCGTCGGCCAGAGCGGGAGGTACCCCGGCGCGCCCGACGCCGCCGCGCTGTGGGAACGTCTCCGCCGCGGCGAGCGGAGCATCCGGCCGGCCCCCGCCGATCGCTGGGACCCTGCGCCGCTCCAGGCCACGGGGCCTGACAAGGGCGGGATCTACTGCTCCTCGGGCGGCTTCCTCGACGATGTTGATCGCTTCGACTGCTTGCTGTTCCGCATGTCCCCCGCGGAGGCGCGCTCGATCGATCCCCAGGAGCGGCTGTTTCTCGAGGCCGCGTGGGCGTGCCTCGAGGCGGCCGGCACGACGGCCGAGCGCCTGAACGCCCAGGCCGGCAAGGTGGGTGTGTTCGTCGGGGTGATGTGGAACGACTTCCAGAACGAGGGAGTGGAGGGCTTTCGGGAAGACCACGTGGCCAGGGCCGTGGCGCTCCACTCCTCCATCGCCAACCGGGTCTCGCACACCTTCGATTTCAAGGGGCCCAGCGTCGCTGTCGACACGTCGTGTTCGTCGGCGATGACAGCGCTGCACCTCGCGTGCGAGAGCATCCAGCGCGGCGAGTGCAGGGCCGCGATCGTGGGCGGCGTCAACCTGATGACCCACCCGTACCATCAGGGGCTGCTCTGCAGCCTGGGGATGGTGTCCGAGAGCGGCTTCGGCAACGCGCTCGGAGAGGACGCGACCGGATGGATCCCGGGAGAAGGCGTGGGCGCCGTGTTGATCCGGCCGGCGGACGACGCCGAGCGCAGCGGCGACCACATCCACGCGCTGATCAAGGCCACCGCGATCAACCACACAGGCGCGACCCCGCGTTACGGTATGCCCTCGGCCGAGGCGCAGGCCGCGTCGATCCGCGACGTGCTGCGCCGCGCGGGCCTCGGGCCCGAGGCGGTAAGTTACGTCGAGGCCGCGGCGACAGGCGCCGCCATCGCCGACGCCTCGGAGATCGCCGCGCTGATCGAGGTCTTCGGGGAGCGGCAAGGCAGCGCGCCCCGGGTCGCCCTCGGCTCGATCAAGCCGAACATCGGACACCTGGAGTCCGCCTCGGCCATGTCGCAGCTCGCCAAGGTGCTGCTCCAGATCCAGCACAAGACGCTGGCGCCGCACGTGCTGAGCGGCGCGCTGAACCCCATGATCCCCTGGGACAGGGCGCCGTTCTGGGTGCCCGAGCAGCCGGCCGCATGGCAGCCCCGCAGCGGGCCGCGCCGCGCGCTCGTCAACGCGTTCGGCGCCACGGGCTCGCTGGGCCACGCCGTGATCGAGGAGTACTGCGCTGCAGAGCGACCCGCCGAAGCGTCGATCGGCCCTTATGGGGTGATCCTCTCGGCCGCGACAGGCGATCAGCTCCGCGAGTACGCGCGACGTCTCCAGGGCTTTCTCGCCGGACCGGGCGCGACGCTCTCGCTCGCCGGGGTGGCCTACACCCTCCAGGTGGGGCGCCGCGACATGGCCGAGCGGCTGGCCATCATCGCCCGTGACCTCGACGATCTGGGCGCCAAGCTGGCAGCGTTTGCCGCCGGCCAGGCGCCTTTGCCGGAAGGGGTGTTCACCGGCAGCGTCGATGGGACGCCGGTGCCCCGGCCCGCCGCGGCGTCGGACGATCCCGTGGCGCTCGCGCGCCGATGGGTCGCCGGGGACGCCGTGGACTGGTCGCGCTGCTACCGGCGACCGCCGCGACGCGTGCCGCTGCCCACGTACCCGTTCGGGGGCCAGCGGCTCCGCGTGCGGGAGATCTCCCGCGCGTCCGGCGCGGCCCCTGCTCCGGCAGCGGCCCCGGCTCCGGCGCCGGCTTTGGCAGCGGCCCCCGCCGTGGCAGCGGCCTTCGCAGCGGCCCCTGCTCCGGCGCCGGCTTTGGCAGCGGCCCCCGCCGTGGCAGCGGCCTTCGCAGCGGCCCCTGCTCCGGCGCCCGTGACGCCTGCGGGCTCGCAGGCGGAAGACGGGTTGCTCGACGCGGTGGAGCGCTGGCTCGTGCAGCTCTTCGCTTCGGTGGCCGAGATCCCTGCGCGCGACGTGCGGGCGAAGACCCCGCTCTCGGACTACGGCCTGAACTCCCTCATGGCCATGGGGCTGTATCGGCTCCTCTCGGCGGAGGGCCTCGCCGGCCTGCCGAAGACCCTGTTCTTCCAGCATCGCGACCTGCGGGAGGTGGCCCGGCATCTCGTCACCTCCCACGGCCAGGCGCTGCGCCAGCGCTTCGGCCTGACCGGCGCCGAGCCGTCCGGCGCGGCTGCCGCGCCGGCGCCGGTCGCCGGCGTGGCGGTGGTCGCGCCAGGGCCGCTCCCTGCAGCGGTCGGCGACGACACCGCCATTGCCATCATCGGTGTCGCCGGCCGCTACCCCGGCGCCGACGATCTGCGCGAGTTCTGGCAGAACCTGCGCGAGGGCAAGGACTGCATTACCGAGATCCCCGCGGATCGCTGGGATCACGCCGCCTGGTACGATCCCGACCGGAGCAAGCTCGGCCGGATCCACAACAAATGGGGAGGGTTCCTCCGCGGGATCGACCTCTTCGACCCCATGTTCTTCAGGATCTCGCCGCGAGAGGCCGAGTTCATGGATCCCCAGGAGCGCCTGTTCCTGGAGGTCGCCTGGTCGACGTTCGAGGACGCCGGCTATACCCGCGAGCTCCTCCAGCGCAGGCACGGCGGCTGCGTGGGTGTGTTCGCCGGCGTCATGTACAGCGAGTATCCCTTCTACGGGGTGGAGGCGACGCTCAGGGGCCGGCCGGTCGCGGTGGGGCTGGGGTACGGGTCCATCGCCAACCGGGTCTCCTTTGTCATGGACCTGAACGGCCCGAGCCTCAGCGTCGATACGCTCTGCTCCTCCTCCCTGACGTGCCTCCACCTGGCCGTGGAGAGCTTGCGGCGCGGCGAGTGCGCCATGGCCCTCGCCGGCGGGGTGAACCTGTCCCTCCACCCCAACAAGTACCTTCAGCACTCGCTGTTCAAGATGACCGCCCCTGACGGCCGCTGCCGCAGCTTCGGTGAAGGCGGCGACGGGTTCACGCCGGGGGAGGGGGTCGGGTGCGTGCTGCTCAAGCCCCTTTCGCACGCGCTGCGCGACGGAGATCCGATTCACGGCGTCATCCGGGGGGTCGCCGTCAATCACGGCGGCAGGTCGAGCGGTTATACGGTCCCGAGCGCCAAGGCGCAGGCCGCGCTGGTCAAGGCCGCCGTCGCGCGGGCGGGGATCCCGGCCCGGTCCATCGGCTACATCGAGGCCCACGGGACCGGGACTCCCCTCGGGGATCCCATCGAGCTCGAGGGCTTGAACCAGGCGTTCCAGGGCGCAGCGGAGCCTGGCTTCTCGTGCCCGATTGGGTCGCTCAAGTCGAACATGGGGCACCTGGAGGCGGCCGCCGGGGTCGCTGGCTTGACCAAGGTCCTGCTCCAGATGAAACACGGCGAGCTCGCGCCGTCGCTCCACGCCGAGGCGCTGAACCCGAACATCGACTGGACGGCGACGCCGTTCTTCGTCCAGCGGCGGCCGGCGCCCTGGGAGCGAGCCACCGTCGAGGTCGACGGGCGCTCGCAGGTCCTGCCCCGGCGGGCCGGGATCAGCTCCTTCGGGGCCGGCGGGGCGAACGCCCACGTCATCGTGGAGGAGGCCCCGGAGGTCGCGCCGCGCCCCCCGCACGAAGGGCCGCAGATCGTCGTGCTCTCCGCCCGGGAAGAAGGGCGGCTGCGCGCGGTTGCCGCGCGCATCGCGGCGTTCCTCCGCGGCGGAGACGACGTCGACCTCGCCGACCTAGCGTACACCCTCCAGGTCGGCAGAGAGCCCATGGAAGAGCGCCTGGCGCTGATCGCCGGCGACCGGGAGGCGCTCGCGCGCGGCCTCGAGGCCTTCGCGGCCGGCGACGACGCAGCGGTGCTGCGGGGGCGCGCCCGCTCGGACGACCGCGCGCTACTCCCCGGGGACGACGAGGGCGTCCGGTCGCTGATCGCGCAATGGATCGGCAAGGGCCGGCTGCAGCAGGTGGCCAGGCTGTGGGTCTCCGGCGCGGACATCGACTGGGAAGCGCTGCCCCGGCCGTCCGCCTGCCGCAGGATCTCGCTGCCCACGTACCCGTTCGCCCGCGAGCGGTACTGGCTGCCCTTGCAGGACGAGCCCGCGGGCGCGGCGGGCGTTGCGGCGGCGCCTTCGCCCTCGGCGGACCTGGGCGGGGAGCGAGGAGCTGCCGCTCCGGAGGCCGCTCCGGCGCACGCCGGCGTGTTCCTCGAGAAGGCCTGGCGCCCCTCGGAGCGCGTCGCCGGCGGCGCGGAGCGCCCGGACGGCGCGGTCCTCGTGGTCGCCGGCCGGCAGACGCTCGCGCTGGCGGAGGCCCTGGGCGCGGGGCACGGCGACGTTCGCGTCGTCCTCACGCGTGATGCGGCGGCCGGGTTCCACGGCGGAGAGATGGAGCTCGACACCGGCGCGCCCGCGCAGGCCGACGCGCTCGCGCAGGCGCTCTGGAACGAGCACGGGGGGATCGCCGCGCTGATCGACCTGTCGGACATCCATCGCGAGCCGGTCGCGCGCTGCCCGCTCCAGCTCGGGAAGCTCGCCTTCGTGCAGCGGCTCGTTCGGCTCGCCGTCCCGGGGCCGTTCCGGCTCTTGCACGCGACCCGCGGTCGACTGCCCTTCCGCAACGAGGCGCCGTCCCTCGCCGGCGCTGCGCTCGCGGGCCTGATCGGCGCGCTGGGCGCCGAGTACAGGAGCGTCCGGGCCCGGACCGTCGACCTCGACGAGCGCGCGCTCTCCGGAGCGTCCCTGGGCGAGCTCCTGTGGCACGAGTTCATGGCCAACGCCCCCGAGGGCGAGGCCTGCTATCGGGACGGCGAGCGCTTCGTCCCCCGGATTTCGCCCGTGTCCTCGTCCGGCGGTCCTCGCGGCGGCGATCCCATCGCCTCGGCCATCGCGGCGGGGCGGCCGATCCTCGTCTCTGGCGGGATGCAGGGCCTCGGCGCCGAGGTGGCCCGCCACCTGGTCCGGCGCGGTGCGCGCCGGCTCGCGCTCCTGGGGCGCAAGCCGCTGCCGCCGCGCGAGCGCTGGCGGGCGCTCGTCGCGGATCCGGCGCGCGATCCGCTCACCGCGGCCAGGGTGGCCCTCGTGCTCGACCTCGAGGCGAGCGGCGCCGAGGTCCGGATCTACGTCGGATCGCTGACCGACCGCGAGGCGCTGCAGGGCTTCCTCGGCGGCCTCGAGCGCGACCTTGGACCGCTGGGAGGCGTCGTCCATTGCGCGGGCGAGATGCGGACCTCCACGCCCGCCTTCATTCACAAGGACATCGCCGACATCGCCGCTGTCCTTTCACCGAAGGTCGATGGCCTTCAGCTCGTCCACGAGCTGACGAGCACGAGCCCTCTCGACTTCTTCGTCACGTTCTCGTCCGTGGCCGCCCTGATACCGCGGCTTTCGGCCGGGATCCTCGATTACGCGGCGGCCAATGCCTTCATGGATGTCTTCGCCGCGCAGCGCGCGGCCGCGGGCGAGCGACACGTCCGATCGATTCAATGGTCCCGCTGGCAGGGGGGCGGCATGGCCGGCGAGGGGACCCGGCGTTTCGAGGAATGGGACCTCCCGACGTACTCCACGGCCGAGGGGCTTTCGCTTCTCGACCAGGCCGTGCGGCTGCACGGCGCGCCCTGCGTCTTCGCCGGCAGGAAGCTCCCCGAGGAGGCGGCGGCGGAGCGCTGGCTGCAGGTGGAGCGCCCAGAGCCGGTGCAGGCGAAGCAACCCACGCTCGGCGCGGCGCCTCCCGCGCCCGCCGCGCGCGCGGGAGAAAACGGCGCGAGCCACATCGCGCCGCGCGCGGGCGAGAACGGCGCGAGCCACATCGCGCCGCGCGCGGGCGAGAACGGCGCGAGCCACATCACGCCGCGCGTGGGCGAGAACGGCGCGAGCCGTGTCCTCGACGGGCTGAGGGGCGTGTTCAGCGCGGAGCTCCGGATCCCCGTGGCCAAGCTGGGCTCGGACACGCCGTTCGAGGATTTCGGCGTGGACTCGGTCATCCTGGCCGGCCTCGTCCAGCGGATCGAGACATGGCTGGGCGGCGTGGCGCTCGAGCCCACCGTGCTTCTGCAGCACCGCACCCTCGACGATCTCGCTCGCCACCTCCGCAAACACTTCGAGGCCGAGATCCGCGCCAGGCTCTCGCCGCGCCCGGCTCCTGCGGACAACGTCCCTGCGCAGGCGCAGGCGCAGGCCGTCGCGGCGTCCGACGCTCCTCGCCGGGATGCGACAGCGCAGAGCGCGCACGCTCCGGCAGAGCCCGTCGCCGCGCCTGCGCCCGCGCCGGCGGAGCCCGCCGCCACGATCGCGCCCGCTCCGGACGCCGGAGCGCGCGCCTCCCTCGGGGCGTCGTCCTCCGGGCAGCCCCGGATCGCGGTGATCGGCCTCGCCTGCCGCTTTCCCGGCGCGCCCAGCCCGGCGGCGTTCTGGGAGAACCTCGCCGCGGGCGTGTGCAGCATCCGCGAGGTCCCGCTGTCCCGGTGGGACTGGCGCCGCCTGTACAGCCCCGCCCTGCAGGAGGGCAAGAGCATCAGCAGGTGGGGCGGGTTCGTGGACGACATCGAGGGGTTCGATCCCGGGTACTTCAACCTCCCCGAGTCGGACGCCGTGATGCTGGATCCGCTGGTCCGCCTCTTCCTGGAGGCGGGGGTCACGGCCTTCCTCGACGCCGGCTACGATCGCAAGGCGCTCGGCGGCCGCAAGGTGGGTGTCTTCGTGGGCGCGCGCTCCGCGAATTTCGCCGAGCGGTCCAGGCACGCGTCCAAGGCCAGCATCGTCAGCGGCGGGCAGAATTTCATCGCCGCGCACCTGTCCCACGCGCTCAACCTCAAGGGGCCGAGCCTGGTCGTGGACACCGCCTGCTCGTCCGCGCTCGTGGGCATCTCCCTCGCGTGCCAGAGCCTGGCCTCGGACGCGTGCGAGATGGCGGTCGCGGGCGGCGTCGACGTGCTCCTCGACGAGAAGCCCTATCTGGTCCTCAGCGCAGGGCGCGCCCTGTCGCCCGACGGCAAGTGCCATGTCTTCGACGAGAAGGCGAACGGCTTCGTCCCCGGGGAGGGCGCGGGCGCCGTGATCCTGAAGCGCCTCGACCGGGCGCTCGCCGACGGCGATCGCATCGAGGCCGTGATCGAGGGGATCGCGGTCAACAACGACGGGCGCACCATGGGCATCAGCACCCCCAACCCCGAGGCGCAGTCGGCGGTCATCGAGGAGGCCCTCTCGCGCGCGGGCGCCGCCGCGGAGACGCTCGGCTACGTCGAGGCCCATGGGACCGGCACCCTGATCGGCGACCCCATCGAGCTCCGCGGGCTGACCCAGGTCTTCCGCCGCTCCACCGAGGAGCGGGGCTTCTGCGCGGTCGGCAGCGTCAAGACCAACATCGGCCACCTCCTGAGCGCGGCGGGCATCGCCAGCTTCATCAAGGTCGTGCTCGCCCTGCGCCACCGCCAGATCCCACCCACGCTCCACTGCGAGACCCCGAATCCGCGCTTCGCGTTCGCCGACTCGCCCTTCTATCCCGCGACGCGCCTCGCGCCGTGGCGCCCTCGTCGCGGCGTCCGCAGGGCCGGGATCAGCTCGTTCGGGTTCGGTGGCACCAACGCCCACGCCATCGTCGCCGAGCTGGATCCGGCGCTCGCCCCTTCGGACCAGCAGGGGCGGCGGCGCCTGCCTTCTCCCGTCTTCAACAGGCGCCGCTTCTGGCCAGAGAGCCCGGCCGCGCCCTCGTCCCCGCAAGCGACCGCCGCGCCGGCGCGGCGCGATCCCACGCGTTTCCAGCTCGAGTTCGAGCCCGCGGACGGCGCCGAGCCCGACGCGCGGCAGCCTGGAAGGCGATAAACGGCTTTGCTGAGGAGATCCGAGTCGATGAATCCCTTTCGGTGCCACCTCACCGTTCATCACGACAACCTGATGCTCCGGGATCACCGCGTCCACGGGACGCGGCTCCTGCCCGGCGCCGCATGGATAGAGGTCCTGTCAAAGGTCCTGCGGGAGCGCGGATTCCCCATTTACCGGATGGCTTTCCGGGATCTGCTCTTCCGCACCCCTGTCGCGCCCGGCGCGGACGCGCCGAAGCGGGTCCTCGTCACCGTGGACCGAGCGGATGGCGGCTGGCTCGTCGTCGTGCAGAGCCGGGACGCCGGCGCAGAGGACACCTCCGGAGCATGGACGGACAACCTGTCATGCCACCTCGTGGAGGACACATCCCCCTTCGGAAAGACAATTGACATCGCGGCGCTGCAGCGAGGGGCGAGGCGCCGGGTCGATCTCGAGGAGATCTACAGCGCCACGCGGCGCATGGAGATCGTCCACGACGACTTCATGAAGGTCCGCGGCCACGTCGACGAGGGAGAGGATTACCTCCTGGCCTTCTTCGAGCTCGGCTCTCTCGGCAAGGAGTACCTCGACGAGTACCACCTCCACCCGGCGTTCCTCGACTCCGCACTGGTGTTCCCGCCGTATTTCATCGTGCCGCCGGGCCAGACGACCGAGGTCCCGTTCATTCCCTTCCATGTCGACGTCTTCCGCGCGGTGGATCGGCTGGGGGGCTCGTGCTTCGTCCACATGAAGAAGCAGGAGCTCAGGAGCTCCTCGCAGCACGTGAGTTACGGAGACATCGAGCTCTACGATCCTAGCGGCAGGCAGGTCGCCGCGTACGGCCGGTTCTCTGCCAAGCGTGTCCGGTTCAAGCAGCTCATCCAGCAGCTCGCGCCGTCCGCCGAGGCGGCGCCCGCGAAGGACGGGCCGGGCGCCTCGTCGCCAACCACCGCCGCGGCCGGCGCGGCGGCGGGCTTCGACGCGGCGCCGCCCGCGGGAGGAGGCGAGGCCTCTGCGGGAGGCAAGCCCGCCGCGCCGGTGGGCCACGAGGCCACGCGCTCGGCTGCGGCGCAGGCGCCTGCGCAGGGCGGCCCGGACGCGGCGCCGGGCGTGCGCGGGGCCATCGTCGCGGAGCTGCGCGCCATGCTGGGCGGGATCCATGGCGAGGGCGCCGAGGAGGTCCCGCTCGACGTCGGCTTCTACGAGCAGGGGCTCGACTCCGCGGACCTGTTGCGGCTCGTGCGGACGCTGGAGAAGCGCCTGCAGACGCAGCTCTATCCCACGCTCCTGTTCGAGCACACGACCGTCGCCGATCTCGCCGCGTACCTGGCGAGCCACCACGCCGACCGGTTCGCCCGGCCAGCGATGCCGCCGGATCGCGCCCCGCCGCCGGATCGCGCTCCGCCGCCGCCCCGGCCGGCCGAGGTCGTTTTCGCCCGGCCGGCGTGGGGACCAGCTCCCGCCGCCGCCGCCGATCTCCGGCCCGGCGCGTTCTGGATCTTCGACACCGGCACCGAGACGCGGGACGCCCTGATCGCGCGGCGGGAACGCGACGGGCACCCCGCCGGGCCCGTGGTCCTCGTCCGGCCCGGCGCGCGGTTCCGTGAGATCTCGCCCGACACGTTCGAGGTGGATCCGCGGTCCCCCGACGATTTCCACGCCCTCGTGCACGGCCTCGAGGCGCGCTCGGGGCTGCCGTCGCGGATCCTGTTCCTCTGGGGGCAGGATCCGTTCGCCGGCGACGACGAGGCGATCGCGCGCGGCCTGGAGCGCGGCATCCACGCCGCCCTCTGGCTGGCCCAGGCGCTCTGCGCGTGCTCGCCAGCGGAGCCGGTCGAGGCGGTCCTGGCCTACGTCGAGCGCGACGACGGAGACCACGCCCACCTCGCCGCGCTGGGCGGCTTCGCCCGGACGCTCTCCCGCGAGAACCCTCGGTTGAGGTTCAGGACCCTGGCCATCGACCCTGCGTGCGGCGGCGGGGCAGCGCGCCTGCTGGACGCGATCCTGCCGTCGTTCGGGCGCGGCGACGACGCCCTCGAGCTGCGCTACGAAGGCGGCCGCCACTGGGCGCGGCGGTGGCGGACGTGGACCCCGCCTGCCGCGGCGGGCGGGCCCGCCAGGCCAGGCGGCGTGTACCTGATCACGGGCGGGACGGGGAAGCTCGGCCTGCTCTTCGCCCGGCTCCTGGCCGGTGAGCCGGGCGTGAAGCTCGCGCTCGTCGGCCGCTCGCCGCTCGGCGAGGCCCAGGCAGCCGCGCTGCGCGCGCTGGCAGCGCAGGGCGCGGAGGCCGTCTACCTGCAGGCCGACCTCTCCCGACGCCGCGAGGTGGTCGATCTGGTCGCCGCGATCAAGGCCCGGTTCGGGCGCCTCGATGGGGTCATCCACGCCGCGGGGCTGATCCGGGACGCGCTGATCCCGTCGAAGACGAAGGAGGCGGTGCAGGCGGTCCTTGGCCCCAAGGTGCTCGGCACGCTCGCGCTGGACTGGGCCACCCGGGACGAGCCGCTCGATTTCTTCGTCTCGTTCTCGTCGACCTCGGCGGTGTGGGGCAACGCCGGCCAGAGCGATTACGCGTACGCCAACGCCTTCCTCGACCACCACGCCGCCCACCGCGAGCTGCTGCGGCAGAGAGGCCAGCGCTCGGGCAGGAGCCTCTCGATCAACTGGCCGCTCTGGCGCGACGGCGGCATGCAGGTGGACGCGGATGCGGAGGCCGCGCTCGCCGAGCAGACGGGCATCGTTCCCCTGGACACCCCCTCCGGCCTGCGCGCCTTCCAGGTCGCGCTGGGCGCCGGCCTCACCCGGCTCCTCGTCGTGGCAGGAGAGGCCGAGCGCCTCCAGCGGATCCTGTCGCTGGACCCCGCCGAGGACGAGCCGCCCGCGGCGGCGGCGAGCGCCGCCTCGGGCCGGGCACCGGGCGCCCAGCCGACTGGCGCGCCCGGCCTTCCGCCGGCCGCGTCCGGCGTCGAGGTGCCGCCCGGGGCCACCGGCGACATCGCCATCGTCGGGCTCGCGGGCTTCTACCCCCAGAGCGAGGATCTGCATGCGTTCTGGCGCCACCTCGCGGAGGCGCACGATCTCGTGATCGAGATACCCGGCGAGCGCTGGGACTACCGATCTCACTTCGACCCCGAGGAGCGGCGGCAGGGGACGTCTCCCTGCAAGTGGGGCTCGTTCCTCGAGCGCTTCGACCAGTTCGATCCGCTCTTCTTCAATATCTCCCCGCGAGAGGCCGAGATCCTCGATCCTCAGGAGCGGCTGTTCCTGCAGGCGGCCTACCATGCGATCGAGGACGCCGGGCACGGCGGAGATCGCCTCGCCGCCGAGAGGGTCGCTGTCTTCGCCGGCGTGATGTGGGGGCAATACCAGCTCTTCTCCGCCGGCGTGGGGCCCGGGCAGCCCGGTCCCACCCTGGGCTCGCTCTACGCGTCCGTGGCCAACCGGGTCTCGTACTTCTTCAACTTCGCCGGGCCCAGCGTGTCGCTGGACACGATGTGCTCCTCCTCGCTCACGGCGATCCACCTGGCCTGCCAGGCGATCCGCGCGGGCGACTGCACCGCGGCGATCGCCGGCGGGGTCAACCTGTCGCTGCACCCGAACAAATACACCTTCCTCAGCCAGGGGAACCTGCTCTCGGACGAGGGGCGCTGCCGCACCTTCGGAGAAGGAGGGACGGGCTATGTCCCCGGCGAGGGCGTCGGCGCGGTCGTGCTCAAGCCGCTCGCCAGGGCCGTGGCCGACGAGGACTGGATCTATGCGGTCATCAAGGGGACGGCCGTCAACCACGGCGGCCGCGCGAGCGGCTTCACGGTCCCGAGCCCGAAGGCGCAGGGCGACTGCATCGAGGAGGCGCTCCGCAAGGCCGGCGTCGCCGCACGGAGCATCAGCTACATCGAGGCCCACGGCACTGGGACGGCCCTCGGGGATCCCATCGAGATCGCCGGCCTGTCCAGGGCCTACCGGAAGGGAACCGCAGATCGCCAGTACTGCGCGATCGGCTCTGCCAAGTCCAACCTGGGTCACCTCGAGGCCGCGGCGGCCATCGCGGGGGTGACCAAGGTGCTGCTGCAGATGCATTACCGGCAGCTCGCGCCGTCGCTCCACGCCGACCCCCCGAACCCGAACATCGATTTCGAGGGCTCCCCCTTCCGCGTCCAGGCGCGGCTCGCGCCCTGGCAACGGCCGGTGCTCGAGGAGGGCGGCGCGCGGCGGACCGTGCCGCGGCGCGCGGGCGTCAGCTCCTTCGGCGCCGGTGGCTCGAACGCACACGTCATCCTCGAGGAGCACGACAACCGGGTCACCCCCGATGACGGCCGCCCGCGCGTCTTCGCGCTCTCGGCCAGAGACGAGGAGCGCCTCGACGACTACGTGCGCCGGTTCATCGACCTCCTGGAGCGGCGCGGGAGCGGCGCCCTGCCGGCCGGCGCCGCAAACGGCGCGGCAAACGGTGCCGCAAATGGTGACGGCGTCCTCGCCGCGGCGCAGGCGGCCCTGCGGGACGTGGTGGCCGAGCTCCTGTCGGTGCGGGCCGAGGAGATCGAGCTCGACGTGGCCTTGAGCTCCTATGGATTCGAGCCCGTCCACGCCGTCCGCCTCGCCGAGCGCCTGCGCGAGCGGCACCGGATCGAGATCCAGCCCGACCTCGTGGTCGGGCTCACGGACGTCAAGGCGCTGTCCAGCCACCTCGCGGCCACCCATCCGGAGAGGTTCTCCGCGTCGCGAGGCGCGCTGCCGCAAGGCGGCGCGGGCGAGGCGGAGGGGCCGCCGCGGCTCAGCCTCGCGGACCTCACCTACACGCTGCAGGTGGGCCGCGCGGCGATGCCGGCCCGCCTCGCCCTTGTGGTGCGGTCGCTCGACGAGCTCCTGGAGGCGCTGAAGGACACCCGCGAGGGCAAGGCGCGCGAAGGGCTCCACCGGGGCGCCGCGAAGAGGCCACACGCCCTCGCCGCGCCCCTGATCGAAGGGCGTTCCGGCCGGACGTTCCTCCAGTGCATCGTCGAGGATCGCGAGTACGACAAGCTGGCCTGGCTCTGGACGGCGGGCATCGATGTCGACTGGCGCCTGCTCTACGAGCGCGAGCCCGTCCGGCCGAGGCGCGTCCCGCTGCCCGTCTATCCGTTTGCCCCCAGGCGGTACTGGGCGCCGAGCCGAGAGGTCGCGGCCGTGCAGCAAGCTCGACCCGCGCCGCACATGCCGGCGCCGCAGGTCGCCGCGCTGCCGGCGCCGCAGCTCGCCGCGGTGGAGGCCGGCGCGGTGGGGGGCGCCGCGCCGGCGTTCGCCGCGGAGGCGGCCGCCGCGCCGAACACCCTCTTCCTGGCGCGCTGGGAGCCCGTGACCGCGGTGTCCGGCGCGCCGCGCCCGGGCGCCGAGCGCGTGCTGATCGTCGTGTCGGAAGGGGGCGAGCGGCTGGCCGAGGCGATCCGGCGCGCCCATCCGCGCGACGAGATCCGCGCGCTGTGGTTGACCGGCGACGGCGACGGGCGAGGCGTGCCCGCCGAGGGGCGCTCGGTCTCCGTCGGCGACGCCGGCGCCCTCGAGCGCGCCCTTCAGGACCTGCTGCCGGCGGAGCGCGCCTACTTCCTGGCCGGCAAGCCGGGGCGGGCGGGCGACGACCTCGACGAAGAGGCGCTCGATCGCAGCGTCGCGCGGGGGCTCCTGGCGTTCTTCCGCACGATCAAGGCGCTGGGCGAGCAGAGCGGCCCGGCGCCGCGGCTCGCGCTGGTGACGGAGCGGGCGCACGCCGTGCTGCCCGGCGAGCTCGCTCATCCGCCGAGCGCCGCGCTCCACGGCCTGGCCGGCGTGGTGGCCAAGGAGCTCCCCCGGCTGCTCGTCCAGGGCGTGGACATGGACGGCGAGACGCTCGAGGCCGACGCCCTCGCGATCCATCAGGCCCTGGGCGGCGCGGCGACCGACGCGCACGATCGCGCCTTCCGCGGCGGGCGGTGCTACCGCCGCGTGCTCCGCCCGATCGCCTTGCCCCCCGCGGCGAGCTCGCCGTTCCGGCGCAGCGGCGTCTACTGCATCGTCGGCGGCGCGGGCAGGATCGGCATGGATCTCAGCCTGTTCCTCGCTGCCTCGGCCGGCGCGCGCCTCGTCTGGATCGGCCGACGCCCGCTCGACGCCGCCCTGCGCGGCCGGATGGATCGCGTGTCGGCCGCCGGCGGAGAGGTCCTCTACCTCCAGGCGGACGCCCGCTCCCAGCGGCAGCTCGCGGCGGCGCTGGGCGAGGTCCGCGCCCGCTGGGGCCGCATCGACGGGGTGTTCCACGCCGCCTTCCTGTTCGCGAGCGAGCCGCTCGCGGCCATGTCGCCGGAGCGGTTCCTCGAGCTGCTCGGGGCCAAGCTCTGGGGGAGCCGCGCGCTCGCGGCGGCGCTCGCCGAGCACGCGCCGGGCTTCCTTGTCTTCTTCTCCTCGATCCAGTCCTCCTCCCGGGACAAGGGACAGGCCGCCTACGCGGCCGGCAGCGTGTTCCAGGACGCGCTCGGAGCGAGCCTGGCCCGGTCCGCCGGGTACCCCGTCAAGGTGGTCAACTGGGGCTACTGGGACGACGGCGACGCGCTCGGCCGCCAGCGCCTCGCCGCCCTGGGGTACGGCGCCATCGCGCCTGGCCAGGGCCTGGCCGCGCTGGAGCGGCTCCTCGCGGAGCGCGCCGCCCAGCTCGCTGTCGTACCGGCGGACGAGCACGTCCTCCGCGCGCTCGGCGTCGCCGGCGATCGCTCCCTCGAGCTGCTGCCGGAGAGCTCACCCCCGCTGCTCGCGCGCCTCGCCCCGGCGCTGGAGGACGAGGGCCGGCGCGCCGAGCTCCCGGATCTCGGCCCGGCGTTCTCCGCGCTCGACGCCTTCGGCAAGCGCGCGCTGGCCGCCGTGCTCCGGGACATGGGCCTCTCCCGGGGGCCCGGCGCGCGCGCGAGCGCCGTCGAGGCGCGGGACCGGCTCGGCATCGCGCCGCCGCACCACCGGCTGTTCTCGGCCCTGCTCGCCCTCCTCGACGAGGCCGAACAGGCGCGGAGCGACGCCGGGCCGGCGGCTCCGCTGGCTCGCACCGCCGGCAGCCTGGCTGCCCTGGAGGGCGAGCGAGATCGCCTGATGGAGGCCCACCCCGAGGCGCGCGCCCACGTCCAGCTCCTGTGGGAATGCCTGCGCCATTACCCCGCGATTCTGACCGGCAGGGTCGCGGCGACCGACGTGCTCTTCCCCGACGGGTCGATGGCGCTGGTCGAGGGCATCTACCGGGGCAACGGCGCGGCCGACCTCTTCAACCGGATGGTGGCGAAGAGCGCGGCGGCGTTCGTGCGCGAGCGTCTCGGCGAGGCGCCGGGGGAGCGCGTGAGCATCCTCGAGATCGGGGCCGGCACCGGGGGCACGAGCGCCGGCGTCCTGGCCGAGCTGCAGCCTTTCGGCTCGCGCGTGCGCTACGTGTACACCGACGTCTCCAAGGCGTTCTGCCTCCACGGGAAGCGGGCGTATGGAGAGCGTTATCCCTTCGTGGAATTCCGCGTCCTCGACATCGAGAAGGACGTGGAGGAGCAGGGTTTTCCTGCGGGGCAGTTCGATCTGGTCCTCGCCGCCAACGTGCTCCACGCGACCCGCGACATCGCCAAGACGCTGGGGCGCGCGAAGACCCTGCTCAAGGCGCGCGGGTGGCTCGTCGCCAACGAGGGCACCGGGGTCCAGGGCTTCCTCACCATGACCTTCGGCCTGCTCGAGGGGTGGTGGGCGTTCGAGGACGAAGCCGAGCGCCTTCCGCACGCGCCGCTGCTCGATGGGAGCGCCTGGAGGCGGCTGCTCGAGCAGGCGGGCTTCTCGCCGGTGCTGCCCCTCGGCTACGTGGGGCCCGGGGGCGACGTGGTCCCGCAGCAGGTGCTCGTGGCCGAGAGCGACGGGATCGTCGCGAGGGGGCCGTCGCACGGCGCTGCGGCGGCCGTGCGCCCCGCGAGCGCCGATGAGGCCGCGAGCGCGCGTCGGGAGAGCGTGGCCGCGGCCGATCCAGGCGATGTGCCAGCGCGGAAGGACGCGCCGGCGCCCCGGCGCCCGGTCGATGGCCACGAGGTGGAGGCGCGTGTCACGGCGTGCGTCGCCGCCACGCTGGACCTGCCGGTCGCGTCGATCGATCCCTCGGCTCCCTTTGCCGAGTACGGCGTGGATTCGATCCTCGGCGTGGATCTCGTCCGGCTCCTCAACGAAGCGTTCGACGTCAAGCTCCGCACCACCGTGATCTTCGACTGGACGAGCGTGCGCGCGCTGGCCCGGTTCCTCGTCGAGACCCACGGCGACGCCCTGCGCCCGGCCGCGTCGCCGCGCGAGGCCGCGCCGCCGCGTGAAGCCGCGCCGCCGCCGCCCGCGCTCTCCAGCGCAGCCGCACCGCGAGACCAGGCCCCGGCGGCTGCGAGATCGCGCCGCATCGCCGTGATCGGCCTGTCGGGTCGATTCCCCGGCTCGCCCGACCTGGACGCGTTCTGGGACAATCTGGCGGCGGGTCGGGATTGCATCACCGAGGTACCGAAGGATCGGTGGGATCCCGATCGCATCGGCGGATCGGCCGCGCAGTTCCGCTGGGGCGGCTTCCTCGACGACATCGACAAGTTCGATCCCCTCTTCTTCAAGATCTCGGGCCGCGAAGCGGAGCTGTCCGACCCGCAGCAGCGGCTGTTCCTGGAGGAGGCATGGAAGGCCCTGGAGGGCGCCGGCTACACGCCCGAGGCGCTCGATCGCGCGCGCTGCGGCGTCTACGCGGGCGCGCTCGACGGCAACTACCAGGCCTTCATGTCCCCGAAGGATCTCGACGAGCCGCAGACCCTCTGGGCCAACGACACCTCGGTCATCGCCGCCCGGATCGCCTATTTCCTCAACCTCAAGGGGCCGGCCATCACCATCAACGGCGCCTGCTCCTCGTCGCTCATCGCCATCCACATGGCCTGCCAGGCCCTCTGGAGCGGCGAGGTCGACCTCATGCTCGCAGGCGGCGTCTGCCTGATGACCTCCCATCACTTCCATGAGGTCGCGGGCAAGGCAGGCATGCTCTCGCCGAGCGGCCGGTGCAGGACCTTCGATGACGGCGCCGACGGCTTCGTCCCCGGCGAGGGCGTCGGCGTTGTGCTCCTCAAGCGGCTCGACGACGCGCTCCGCGACGGGGATCCCATCCGCGCGGTGATCGCCGGCTCCGGGGTCAACCAGGACGGTCGCACCAACGGCATCACCGCGCCGAGCGCGCTCTCGCAGGCCGAGCTGGAGGCCCGGATCTACCGCGACTTCGACGTGCATCCGGAGTCCATCACCCTCGTCGAGGCCCACGGCACCGGCACCAGGCTCGGCGACCCCATCGAGGTGAACGCGCTGACCGACGCGTTCCGGACGCTCACGTCAAAGACGGGCTACTGCGCGATCGGCTCGGTGAAGACCAACATCGGCCACACGGCGCTCGCGTCGGGCGTGGCGGGCTTCATCAAGGCCGTGCTCGCGATGGAGCGCGGGCAGATCCCCCCGAGCCTCCACTTCCGCGGGGCCAACGAGCACATCGACTTCGCGAACAGCCCCTTCTTCGTGAACACCGAGCTCAGGCCGTGGCGCCCCTCGGGGCCCCGCCGGGCGGCGATCAGCTCCTTCGGGATGAGCGGGACGAACGCGCACGTGGTGCTCGAGGAGCCGCCCGCCCGCCCGCGCGCGGCCCCGTCCACCGCCGCGCCCGCGTTCCTGATCGCCCTCTCCGGGCGCACCCGCGCCGCGCTCGAGCAGCGCGTCCGCGAGCTCCTGCGCTGGCTGGAGGGCGCCGGCGCCGCCGAGGTGCTCGGCGACATCGCCTATACCCTGCTCGTCGGGCGAGCCCACTTCGACGTCCGCGCCGCGTTCGCGGCCGCGAGCCGCGAAGAGCTGACCGAGCGCCTGCGCGCGGTGATCCGGGGCGAGACCGACGGCGGCGTCGTGTTCGGAGAGCTCGGCGCGAAGCCGGCCAGACCGGAGCCCGCCTTGCGGGAGCTCGCCAGCGTCCTCCTGGGCGAGCTGCGCCGCGCTCCCTCGGGCGACGCCGGTGGCGCGGGCGGCGCGTACCGGAGCAAGCTCCTCGCGCTGGCCGATCTCTACACCCGCGGTCACGACCCCGACTGGCGAGCGCTGTTCCCGGAGGACACATGGCGCCGGCTCGTCATGCCCGTGTATCCCTTTGCCCGGGCGCGCTACTGGCTGTCTCCCGAGCCGGTCGAACGCGAGGCGCCGGCGCGCCTGCACCCCCTCGTCGACGGCGTCGACCTCGCGGAGAGCCTCGGCGCAGGGCTGACCTTCCGGAAGACGTTCTACCCGGGAGATCGTGTGGTCAGGGATCACCGCGTCCACGACGCCGCGGTCCTTCCGGGCGTCGGGTTCCTGGAGATGGCGAGCGCGGCGGCCAGCCGGCTGCTCCCCGGCGGGCGCGCCAGCCTGCGCCGGGTGTTCTGGCTCAACCGGCTCGAGGTCACCGGGCCCGTCGACGTCCGGATCCGCGTCTACCCCGAGCGCGAGCACCACCGGTTCCAGATCGCGTCGGGCGGCGACGAGCCGACCGTCTTCGCCGAAGGCGAGCTGCACCCGGCCGCGCCTGCGCCGGAGGCCTCGGGCGAGCGCCTCGCCCTCCAGGACATCCAGGCGCGCTGCGCGGAGCTCGCCGACGGAGAGCAGTTCTACCGCGGGCTCGAAGGGTCGATCCTGCGTTACGGACCGTATTTCCGCGTGATCAAGCGCGTCTGGGCCAGCCGGGAGGAAGCCCTGGCGCTGCTGGAGCTCGACGGCGCGTTCCGCGGCGAGCTGGACCGCTACGGCCTCCATCCCGCGCTGATGGATGGCGCCCTGCAGACCGCGATGGCCCTGTCGGCGTCTCACGGCGGGGAGGGCCAGGCGATCGCGCTGCCGTACACGGTCGAGCGGGTGGATGTGCTCCGTCCCCTGGGCGCGCGGCTCTATGCCCACGTCAGGCAGGCGGAGAAGGACCGTTACAAGGTGTCCTTGCTCGACGCCTCCGGGGCCGTCTGCGTTGAGCTCCAGGGCCTCGTCGTGCGCGCTCCCAGGGACCCGCTGGGGCGGCTCTTCTTCCGGCCACGCTGGGTCTCGGAGCCGGCCGAGGAGGCGCGCGACGCCGCCGGTCCGGGCGCCGTCCTTGTGTTCGCGCCGCCCTCGTGGGGCGACGCGGCGCAGCCGATCGCCGCTGTCCATCCCGATCGCCGCGTCGTCCTGGTCACGCTGAGCCGGGAGACGAGGCTGTCCGGCGTCGATCGCCTCGAGGTGGACCGGCGCGACCCTGAGGCGTTCGCGGCGTGCCTGCGGGCGAACGCGCCGATCGCGGGCATCTACTTCCTGGGTGGGCTGCAGGCCGGGCCCGCGGCGCTCGACGATCTCGAGGCCCTGGAGCGGAGCCAGGAGAGCGGCGTCTTCGCCGCCTTCCACCTGCTCAAGGCGATCCTCGCCCTGCGGCCAGCGCCGGAGGGGATGTTCTTCAAGGTCGTTGTCGATCGCGTCCACCCGGTCAGGGCAGGAGAGCGCGTCGCGCCGCACGGCGGCGATCTCGTGGGCTTCTGCCGCTCGGCGGCCAAGGAGCTGTCCGGCGTGCGCATCGGCGTCGTCGACGTCGTCGACGTGGACGCCGCCGAGCTGCGGCGCGACGGCGAGGCGCTCCGGGCCGGCGCGCTGTGGTGGGCGATCGCGCGTGGCCCCGGCGCTCCGGGCGGCGTGGTCGCCTACCGCGACGGCGTGCGCAGCGTGCCCATCCTGGAGCCGGTGGCGCTGCCGCCGGCGCCGCGCGCGCCGTTCAAGCGGTCGGGCGTCTACCTCATCGCGGGCGGCACCGGCGGCATCGGGATCGAGCTGGCCCGTTACCTGGCCGAGCATTTCGCCGCGCGCCTCGTGCTGCTCGGCCGCAAGCCGCCGAGCGCCGTCGCGGCGCAGCAGATCGAGGAGATAAGGGCCCTCGGCGGCGAGGTGCTCCAGCTCCAGGCCGACATCGCCGACGAGCAGTCCATGCGCGCGGCCGTCGCCCGCGCCCGGGAGCGGTTCGGCCGCATCGACGGCGCGATCCACGCGGCCATGGTGCTCGCGGACCGCACGCTGATGACCATGGACGCGGAGACCCTCCGCTCGGTCCTCCGGCCCAAGGTGCGCGGCAGCGTCGTTCTCTGTCGCGCGCTGCGGGACGAGCCGCTCGATCTCCTGATGTTCTTCTCTGCCGGGCAGTCGTTCCTGTGCAACGCCGGCCAGAGCAACTACGCAGCGGGCTGCGTCTTCAAGGACGCGTTCGCCCTGGCCCTCCACCAGCAAACCGGTGTTCCGGTCAGGATCATCAACTGGGGATTCTGGGGGAGCGTGGGCGCGGTGGCCAACGAGGAGGTCCGGCAGCGGCTCTCGGCCCTCGGCGTCCACCCCATCCACACCCACGAGGGTTTGGAGGCGGTGGTCAGGGTGGCCGCGAGCCCGCTGGAGCAGGTGCTGGCCTTCAAGGCCGAGCCCGGGTTCCTGCAGGCGATGGGGGTGAGGTGGGAGCGGCGATACCAGGCCTTTGCCCCGGCCGCGCCCTCGCTGATCGAGGCCGCGCTCGATCGCCTGGAGCCCCCGTCCATCGACGCGCGCGCCCTCGAGCTCTCCGGCGAGGCAAGCCGCGCGCTGCAGGCGTTCGGGGCTCGGGCGCTGCTGCGGGCCCTTCAGGGGATGGGCGCGCTCCGCCGCGCGGGCGATCGGCGCCAGGTCTCCGCGCTGCGGGAAGGGCTCCAGATCGCGCCGCACTACCATCGCCTGTTCGACGCCCTGCTGGGCATCGTCGAGCGGGCCGGCTGGGCGCGGGTGGACGGCGAGACGGTGACCGCGGCGGCCGACCTCCCCGATGCCCTCCACGCATGGGACCAGGAGCAGGCGACTCGACGGCTTCTTCAAGAGCACCCGGGGCTCGAGGACATGCTGCGCTTCCTGTCCGCCTGCCTCTCGGCCTACGGAGAGGTGCTGACCGGGCGGCGAGGGCACATGGATGTCCTATTCCCGGGCGGGACCACGTCGCTCGTGGAGAACATCTACAAGGGCAGCCCGGTCGTCGATCACTACAACCGATGGGTCGCCCTCGTTGTCGCCCGCTATTGCCGGCTCCGCCTCGCGGAGGATCCCACGGCGGTCGTCCGCGTGCTCGAGGTCGGCGCCGGGACCGGCGGGACCACCGCCTTCGTGCTCGAGGCGCTGGCGTCGTTCGGCGACCGGGTGCAGCTCGTCTTCACCGACATCTCCGCGGCCTTCGTCCGCCAGGGCGAGCGGACCTTCGGCGACCGCCATCCGGCGGCGGAGTTCAAGGTGCTCGACCTCGAGAAGGATCCAGAGGCCCAGGGCTTTCGGAGCAACGATGTCGATGTCGTCTTCGGGACCAACGTGTTCCACGCCACGCGGCAGATCGAGAGAACGGCCGGGTGGAGCAAGCGCCTGTTGCGGCCCGGAGGCCTCTTGATCCTGAACGAGGTCACCCGGGTCCAGGAGTATCCGACGTTGACCTTCGGCCTCACCCCGGGCTGGTGGCATTTCGAGGACGAGCCCCTGCGCATGAAGGGGTCGCCGCTGCTCAGCATCGCCGGCTGGCGGGAGGTCCTCGGGCGCCTCGGCTTCCGCGGTTTCCGCGCGCTCGGTTTGCCGGGCGTCGCGCTGGAGGCGCAGGACCAGGCCGTCCTCGTCGTCGAGAGCGACGGCGTCGTCGAGCTCGACGCGGGCTCGCCGGCTCCGACGGCCCGAGCGGCCCACGCCGCGGTCCCCCCGGAGAGGCCGGAGAGGGCGCGCGAGGTGCGCGAGATCAACGGAGCGGCGCGTGATCACGAGGTGCGCGCGAGCGAGCCAGTGAACGGGCATGCGCGCGAGCAGGGCAACGGCCATGGGGCGGAAGGGCGGCCGGCGCGGCAGCGAGCAGCGGTCGCGGCTCAGCCGCCTGCCAAGGCCCGGCAGGATCGCGCCGCGCTCCTGGAGAGCACCCGCACGTACGTGAAAGGCATCTTCTCCGATGTCCTGAAGATCGATCCGGAATCCATCCAGGATCATCGGAACTTCGATGCGTACGGCGTCGACTCGCTGGTGGTGCTGAACGTGACCAAGCGGTTCGAGCAGCGGGTCGGCGCGCTGCCCTCCACGCTCCTCTTCGAGAAGCTGACGGTGGAGGATCTGGCGGTGTTCTTCGTCGACCACCATGAAGCGGCCCTGCGCGCGTCGGAGCCGCCCGGGGTCGGCGGGGGCGGCGCGGAGCCCGTGCGGCCGCGCGCCAACCCGGAGCGCCCGGAGCGCGCCGACCCCCCGGAGCGCGCCGGCGTAGCCCCCGGGCGGCGCGCCCCGAGCCCCCCGGCTGCGGCCGTCGAGCGGTTCGACGGCGCTGTGCCCGAGGACCTCGCGGGCGAGGTCGCGCGGATGTCCGACGCGGAGGTCGAGCGCCTGCTGGGGTGGCTGCAGGGCGGGGGCGCAGGCGGCGCGGGTGGCGCGGGTGGCGCGGGTGCGACGAACGGCTCCTCGGCCGTCCGGGCGAGCCTCGATGACGGCCAGGAACGCGAGGCGGAGCGCCGCCGGCTGGACCGGGGCCCCTCAGGCGAATGGCGATGACCCTTCGATCACAGGATTTGATGATGGACGCGAAGAGAGAGAGCCTCGTCCGACTTCTGCATCAGAAGAAGGCCAACAGGGATATCGCCGTGATCGGCCTGAGCGGCCGTTATCCTCGGTCGCCGACGCTGGAGGTGTTCTGGGACAACCTGCGCCATGGCAGGAGCTGCATCGACGAGATCCCGCGGGACCGCTGGCGCTGGGAGGACCATTACGATCCGGATCCCGGCGTGGGTGGAAAGCACTATACCCGCTGGGGCGGCTTCATCGAGGACGTCGACAAGTTCGATCCCCTGTTCTTCAGGGTGACCGCGAAAGACGCCGAGAACATGGATCCGCAGGAGCGGCTGTTCCTGGAGACCTCGTGGGCCTGCCTCGAGGACGGCGGATATACGACCGAGTCCCTCGCGCGGCACGCGTTCAAGGTGGGTGTCTTCGTGGGGGTGATGAACTGCAATTACGAGTGGCTCAGCGCCGCGTCCTGCGCCCGCGGGCGCATGACCGGCGCCCAGTCGGCGTACTGGTCCATCGCGAACCGGGTGTCGTTTTTCCTCAACCTCCAGGGGCCCAGCCTGGCGGTCGACACCGCCTGCTCCGCCTCCATGACCGCGATCCACCTGGCCTGCGAGAGCCTGCGACGCGGCGAGTGCGAGGCGGCGGTCGCGGGGGGCGTGAACCTCATCCTGCATCCGATGCATTACCTGCGCCTCACGCACATGCGCATGCTCTCGCCCGACGAGAAGTGCAAGAGCTTCGGGGCCGGGGCCAACGGCTTCGTGGACGGCGAGGGCGTGGGCGCCGTGCTGCTCAAGCCCCTCGTCAGGGCGCTCACCGACGGGGACCGGATCTACGGCGTCATCAAGGGCTCCTCGATCAACGCCGGCGGCAGGACCAACGGTTATACCGTCCCCAACCCGAACGCCCAGGCGGACCTGATCCTCGCCGCGCTGGCGTCGACCGGGATCGATCCGCGGACGATCGGCTACGTCGAGGCGCACGGTACGGGGACCTCGCTCGGTGATCCGATCGAGATCGCCGGCCTGACCAGCGCGTACCGGCGCTACACGGACGGCAATGGGTACTGCGCGATCGGATCGGTCAAGTCGAACATCGGCCACCTCGAGGCCGCGGCGGGCATCGCCGGCCTCACCAAGGTGCTCCTGCAGCTCCAGAACAAGCAGCTCGTGCCCTCGCTGCACTCCGAGCGGCTGAACGAGAAGATCGGCTTCGCCGACTCGCCCTTTTACGTGCAGCGGGAGCTGTCGCCCTGGCCCGAGGGGACGTCGCTCGGGGCGGGCGACCCGCCGCTGCGCCGCGCGGGCGTGAGCTCGTTCGGAGCCGGCGGGGCCAACGCCCATGTCCTCGTCGAGGAGTTCGTGGATCCGAGGCCACGGGACGAGCGCCGCGACGGCGCACCCGTTGTCGTCGTCCTCTCCGCCCGGAGCCGGGACCGGCTCGAAGCACACGCCGGAAACCTGAAGGCGTTCCTTGAGCGGCGCGGGGACGAGGCGGGCGAGGCGCCGGCCCTGAGCGACATCGCCCACACGCTGCAGGTGGGGCGAGAGCCGATGGAGGAGCGCCTGGCCTTCGTCGCCGCGAGCCGGCGCGAGCTCGTCGACAAGCTGGATCGGTTCGCGCGAAGGGGCACCGACGGCCTCTTTCAGGGTCGCGCTGGCAAGGCCCCGGCGCGCGCGCTGCCGGACGGCGCGGGCTCCGGGGGCGCTGGAGCGGGGCGCCTGGAGGAGATCGCCCGGCACTGGGCCGAGGGCGGGGACGTCCCGTGGAGGCAGCTCGCCGTGAGCCCGGCAGGCCGCCTGATCTCGCTGCCGAGTTATCCCTTCGCGCGCGAGAGCTACTGGCTCCCCGGCGGCCCCGGGGTGGCGGGCGAGTTCCTCAAGCCTGCTCTGGCGCCGGCGCCGGCCCATCCGGTCGCCGAGGTCGCTCCCACCGACGGTCGAGGTCCGGTCCTCGACACCGCCGCCGGACGGAGAGCGACCTTCCTGTACAAGCGGTGGCGCGAGCAGGCGCGCCCGTCCTCCAGCTTGCCGGAGGTCGCGGGCAGCGTGGTCGTGCTGGCCGATGCGGCCACGCACCCCGTCGCGGAGAGGCTGTTCCGGGGAGATCGCTCCCTCCAGAAGATCGTTCTGCGAACGGACGCCCCCGGATCGGGCGCCGGCGCGTGGTTCCGGCCTGATTCGGCGGGGCAGGGGGCCGAGGCCGCCGAGCGCCTCCTCGGCGCGCACCCCGATCTGGCGGGGCTCATCGATCTATCCGACCTATCCGACCTCGACCCCGCGCTGGACCTCGATGGTGGTGCCTCCGCCGGCAAGATGGCCTTCCTCCAGCGCCTCCTCGTGGCGAAGCGCACGGCGTTCCGGGTGCTGCACTTCACCTCGGGCCTCGTGGCGTTCCGGGCCGACCGGGGGAGCCTTTCGGGCGCGAGCTTCGCTGGTCTCGTGCGCGCGCTGGGCGCCGAGTACCGCGGCGTCGTGGCGCGCACCGTGGACGTGGACCGGGCGGCTGCTCGCGCGGACGTCCTGCCGTCGCTCGTGGAGAGCGAGTGGTCGCTCCCGCCGGAGGAGGGCGAAGCCTGCTACCGCGGCGGCGTGCGCCATCAGCCCTACCTGAGCGAGCGGGGCGCGGACGGCGGCGCCGGGGCGGCGCCGTCGCCGGCCGGGGCGTGGAGCCCCGACAAGGTCTGGGTGGTGACCGGCGGCACGCGGGGCATCGGCGCCGAGGTGGCGCGCCACCTCGTGGAGCGGGGCGTGAAGCGGCTCGTGGTGATGGGGTTGCGCCCCCTGTCCGACGGCGGCCGCGCGACAGGGCCCTCTGCCGGGAGCGACGCGGAACGGCGGATCCAGGCGCTGGAGCAGCGGGGCGCCTCGGTCAGGACCTATACAGGGCCGCTGACGGACAGGCCCCGGCTGGAGCGCTTCTTCGGGCAGGTCAGGGCGGAGTGGGGGCCGATCGGCGGCGTGATCCATTGCGCCGGGCTGGCCGACCACGAGCGTCCGGCGTTCATCGACAAGAGCGCGGCGTCGATCGCGCGGGTGCTCGAGCCCAAGGTCGCGGGGCTCGCCGTCCTTCACGAGATCTTCGAGCGGGACGGGCTCGAGCGCTTCGTGCTCTTCTCCTCGGTCTCTGCCCTGGTCCCCGCGCTGGCCGTCGGGGCGGCCGACTACGCGGCAGCCAATGCCTTCATGGATGGCTTCGCGGCCCACCAGCACGCGCTCGGGCGGCACGTGTACCGGTCCCTCGCGTGGCCGGCCTGGGGTGAGACGGGCATGGGAGATCCCAGGAGCCCGCGCCTCAGCAGGCTCGGGCTCGCCCCGCTGACCACCGCCGAGGGCCTGGCGCTGCTGGACGCCGCGCTGGCCCGCGAGGCCGAGCCCACCGGGATGCCCTGCGTGCTTGTCGAGGGGACGATCCCGATGGAGCGCTGGCTCCGCGTCGACGCTGCCGCCGAGCAGCCGGTGCCCGCTGCCGCCGAGCAGCCGGCGGCGGCGGGCGGCGCGCAGCGGCCGGAGCGGGTCGACGCCGCGCTGCTGGCCTTCCTGCGGGGGATCGTGTCCCAGGCGACCGGGATCGCCGAGGTGCGGCTCGATCCGGAGACGTCGTTCACCGATTTCGGGATCGACTCGATCCTGCTCTTGGATCTCGTCAAGAAGGCGGAGCGGCACATCGGCGCATCGCTCGATCCCTCGGTGTTCCTGGAGCATCCGACGCTGGCGCGCCTGAGCGCGTACCTCGGTGAGCGCTACCCGGGAGCGGCGCAGCCCGCGTCCGCGGCCGTATCCGCGCCTGCGGCCGAACCCGCGTCCCAGCCCGTATCCGCGCCTTCCGCGCGTGACGTCGTCCCGTTCGTCGAGAGCGCGCATCGCTTCTCCACGTCGGGAACGGCGGTGCCTCGCCCGGCCATCGCCGTCATCGGGGTGGCGTGCCACTTCCCGCAATCTCCCGACAAGGAGACCTTCTGGCGCAACCTGGAGAGCGGCGCCGATCTGATCTCCGAGGTCCCGCCGTCTCGCTGGGACTCGGAGCGGTACTACGACGCTACCCGCAGCCCGGGCAGGACGATCAGCAAGTGGGGCGGGTTCATCGACGGCATCGAGCTGTTCGATCCCGAGTATTTCCGCATGACCCCGGAATCGGCGCCGTTCGTCGATCCGCTGATCCGGAAGGCCCTCGAGGTCGGCGTCACCTGCCTCCGCGACGCGGGCTACGAGCAGAGAGAGCTGGCCGGCCAGCAGGTGGGCGTATTCATGGGCGCCCGCACCGCGAACTTCACCGACAAGATCACGATGCCGGCCAAGAACGGCATCCCCGGGGTCGCGCAGAACTTCGTGGCTGCCCTCCTCGCCCATTTCCTCGACCTGAAGGGGCCCAACCTGGTCGTGGACACGGCCTGCTCGTCCTCGCTGGTCGGTATTCACCTGGCCTGCCAGAGCCTCCTCTGCGGCGAGTCGACCATGGCCCTGGCCGGCGGCGTGGACATCCTCCTCGATGAGAAGCCCTTCGTCAGCCTGAGCGAGGCAGGGGCCCTGTCGCCGGACGGCAGGTGCCATGTGTTCGACGAGAGGGCCAACGGCTTCGTCCCCGGCGAGGGGTGCGGCGCGGTCCTGCTCAAGGCCCTGGATCGGGCGCTCGCCGATGGCGACCGCATCTACGCCGTCATCGAGGGATCGGCGGTGAACAACGACGGTCGGACCATGGGTGTCACCACGCCCAACCCGGATGCGCAGGGACAGGTGATTGAGCAGGCCCTGGCTCGGGCAGGCGCCGGCGCCGACACAGTGAGCTACGTCGAGGCCCACGGCACCGGCACCATGATCGGCGACCCCATCGAGCTGCGGGCGCTCACCCGGGTCTTCCGCAAGTCGTCCCAGGATCGCGGCTTCTGCGCGGTGGGCAGCGTCAAGTCCAACATGGGCCACCTCCTCAGCGCCGCCGGGATCGCCAGCTTCATCAAGGTGGTCCTCTCCCTCTGGCACCGGCGGATCCCGCCCACGCTCCATTGCTCCGCCCCCAACCCACGCTTCGAGTTCGCGAGCTCGCCCTTCTACCCGAACACGGCGCTCCAGGACTGGCTCCCCAGGAGCGGAGTGCGCCGGGCCGGCATCAGCTCCTTCGGCTTTGGCGGCACCAACGCCCATGTGATCGTCGGCGAGCTCCCGGCCGGGACCGCGACCCGGGAGCGACGGCAGCCGCTGGCGGCGCCCGCCTTTGACCGGCGCCGCTTCTGGCCCGATGGAGGCGCGGACGACCGCGCCGCCAGGGAGCGCCCCCTCCTCGCGCTCCGGCGCGTCGACCTCGGCGGAGACGACAGGATCCGCTTCGAGACGTCGATGAACAACGACGATTACATCGTGCGGGATCATCGCGTCCACGGCGTCCGCATCATGCCCGGCGTGACCTTCCTGGACCTCATCTACCGCGCCGCGGAGAGCGCCGGTCTGCAGCGCGACGGCCTGGAGCTGCGCCACATCCTCTTCAAGAACGCGCTGGCCACCGGCGCCGCCTTCGACCGGCAGATCCGCGTCGACCTGGAGCGGCGGGGGGGCTTCTGGCGCGCGACGGCCGCGAGCCGCAAGGCCAGGGACGGGCGCGCGCTCGCGGACGAGTGGGAAGACAACTTCGAGTGCGAGATCCACCGCGCCGAGGCGGACGCGCCGCCTCCGCTCGACATCGACCGCCTCAGGCGGCAGGCCGCGCAGTCCCTGGACGTGGACGACGCCTACGCCGTCGCCCGGGCCATGGAGATCCAGCACTTCGAGTTCATGAAGGGGCGCGGGAGGATCCACCGGGGCGACGGCTTCGTCCTCGCGGAGCTCCACCTGGGCGAGCTGGCGAGCCGACATCGCCGCGACTTCCACGTCCACCCCGCCTTCCTCGACTGCTCGACCCTGGTCCCGGCCAAGCTCGATCCCTCCGCGCCCTCGGCCACCAAGCCCTGCATCCCCATCTACCTGGAGGCGTTCCGCGCCTTCAGGGGCTCCGGCGAGCGGTGCCATGTCCTCTTCCGAGGCCAGGACGCGCGGCGGCCGGCTTCGGAGGACATCTTCCACATCGACATCGATCTCTTCGATGAGGCGGGCAATCCGCTCGCGTGGTTCAGGAACCTCTCGATCAAGCGGATCCGGTCCCAGGCCTCGCTGACCCGGCTCGATCTGGCCGACGGCGCGGCGGCCGCGGCGACAGGCACCGTCGCGCCACGTGTCGCGCCGTCTCCCGCGCCTGCGCCCGCAGCAGGCCGCGTGGCCGACGCAGCCGCCCCGCGCGAGAGCGCGGCCGCCCCGGCGGCGCGCCCTGCGCTCTCCCGGGCGCTCGTGGAGCGAGAGCTCATCGACATGGTCGCGTCCGCGTCGGGCCGGCCTGCCGACGAGATCTCTCTGGAGGACGGGTTCTACGATCAGGGCCTGGAGTCCACGAACCTCCTGCAGATGGTGCGCGATCTCGAGCGGAGGCTTGGGAAACGGCTCTATCCGACGCTCCTGTTCGAGTACAAGAGTGTAAGGGAGCTCACGGATCACCTGCTGGAGCACCACGCCGGCGCGTGGGTGAGCGCGTTGTCCTCGGACACGACAGGGAAGCCGGAGCCGGCGCCGGGCCCGGACCCGGCGGCGCACGCGCCGGCTCAGCTCCTGGCCTTCGCGCCCACCTGGGAAGACGCGCCGCTGTCGCCGGGCGCGCGCGCCGGCGCTCCCGCGCGGATCCTGCTCGTCTCCGACGACGAGGCGCTCGCGCGGGCGCTCGCGTCGCGGGGGCAGGCGGTGACCCAGGTCTCCCTCGGCGCCGCCTTCCGCGCGCTCGGCGCCGATCGCTACGAGATCCGCGCTGCCAGCGCCGAGGACTGCCAGCTGCTCCTGGATGCCTTGGCTGCCCGGGGCGACGTTCCTGGCCACATCCTCCACGGATGCCGGCCGGCGGGCTCCCTGGAGGACGGGCTCGCCCGCGGTCTCCACACAGTGCTTCCCCTGACCCAGGCGCTGCTCGCCCGCGGTCCGGCGGGCAGGATCACGCTGCTCCACGCCCACCTCGACCGGGGCGGCCGCCCCGCGGCGTGGGACGCTGCGTTCGGCGGCTTTGCGCGCTCCGTGCGCCTCGAGAGCCCGCGCGCTGTCTACAAGTCGATCGGCCTGCCCGAGGACCTCGCCAGCGCGGCCGATCTCTTGCTCGCCGAGCTCATCGAGGCCCCTGACGACGTCGAGGTCCGTTACCATGGGGGCAAGCGCCAGGTCCGCCGCCTGCGGGAGATCGAGCTTCCCGGCGATGCCCCCGCAGGCCTGCCGCTCCGGCAGGGCGGCGTTCACCTCATCACCGGCGGCATGGGCGGCATCGGCTGGCGCTTCGCGGAGCACCTCGTCGACAGGGCGCGCGCGAGGCTCGTGCTCTGCGGCCGCTCGCCGCTCGACGCGGACAAGCAGCGGCGCCACGACGCGCTGCGCGCCCGGGGCGCCGAGGTCCTCTACGTCGTCGCGGACGTGAGCCGGAGAGAGGACGTGGCGCGCGTGATCGAGCTCGCGAGGGCCCGCTTCGGCGAGCTCCACGGCGTCATTCACGCGGCCGGGGTCCTCCGGGACGCCCTGATCCCGCGCAAGACCCGCGAGCACGTGGACGCGGTCCTCGGGCCCAAGGTTCACGGAGGCGCGCACCTCGACGCGCTCACCCGGAGCGAGCCGCTCGACCTCTTCGTCGCCTTCTCTTCCTCCGCGGGGATCACCGGGAACGCGGGCCAGTGCGACTATGCGTTCGCCAACCGCTTCCTCGATCAGCTCGTCGAAGGCCGCGCGGCCAGCGGAGCGCACGGGCGCTCCCTCTCCGTCGCGTGGCCCCTGTGGGCCGAGGGCGGGATGCGGGTGGACGCCGCGACGGAGCAGGCGCTGTGGCAGGCCACGGGCATGAAGGCGCTGAGCACGGCCGCCGGCATCGCGGCGTTCGAGCGGGGCCTCCGCGCCCGGACCGCCGTGATGATGGTCGCCGAGGGGAGCGCCGAGCGGCTTCGGGCGTTCCTGGCGCCTGGGCAGCCGCCGGCGCCTCACCGCGGCGCGCCCGAGACCTGGACGGACGCCGGCCACGCCGGGCCGGCCCGGCCCGAGAACGGCCTGAGCGCGCGCCTCCCTGCCGCGGTCGCGGCGCCGGCGGATGACATCGCCGTGATCGGCGTGAGCGGCCGCTACCCGATGGCGGACGATCTCGACGCCTTCTGGGAGAACCTCGCGGCCGGGAGGGACTGCATCACCGAGGTGCCGGCGGACCGCTTCCCCGTGGACGCCTACTACGATCCGGAGGTGGGCAAGCTGGGGAAGACCTACACGCGGTGGGGCGGGTTCCTCAGCGACGTCGACAGGTTCGATCCGCTGGTCTTCAACATCGCTCCGCGCGAGGCGGAGCTCATGGACCCGCAGGAGCGGCTGTTCCTGGAGACCGCGTGGGCCACGCTGGAGAACGCGGGGTACGCGCGAGGCGCGCTCGCGAAGCGGCGGGTCGGCGTGTTCGCAGGTGTGATGTGGGGCCAGTACCAGCTCCTCGGCGCCGAGCGCGCCGGCCGCAGCACCGTCCTCCCGGCATCCATCTTCGCCTCCATCGCCAACCGGGTCTCGTATTGCTTCGATTGGCGCGGGCCCAGCCTGGCCGTGGACACCATGTGCTCGTCCTCGCTCACCGCCATCCACCTCGCGTGCGAGAGCATCCGGCGCGGCGAGTGCGAGATGGCGCTCGCCGGCGGCGTGAACGTCACCGTCCACCCGATGAAGTACCTGTATCTCTCCCAGGGCCGCATGGTGTCGACCGACGGCCGCTGCCGGGGCTTCGGCCAGGGAGGGGACGGCTACGTGCCCGGAGAAGGGGTGGGCGCCGTCCTGCTGAAGCCGCTGTCCAGGGCCCTCGAAGACGGCGACCACATCCACGCCGTGATCAAGGGGACGGCCATCAACCACGGCGGCCGGAGCAGCGGCTACACGGTGCCCAACCCCGAGGCCCACGGCGCCTTGATCCGGGATGCCCTGAGCGCGGCCGGCTTCGAGCCCGAGAGCGTCAGCTACGTCGAGGCGCACGGCACCGGCACGTCCCTGGGCGATCCCATCGAGATGACCGGCCTGGCCGCGGCGTTTCCGGGGCTTCCGGCCCGCTCTCGCGCCCTCGGGACGGTCAAATCGAACATCGGCCACCTGGAGGCGGCCGCGGGCATCGCCGCGCTGACGAAGGTGCTGCTCCAGCTCGAGCACAGGCAGCTCGCCCCTTCGCTCCACGCCGATCCGCCGAACCCCAATATCGATTTCGACGCGTCGCCCTTCCACGTGCAGCGCGAGCTAGCCGCGTGGCAGCCGCCGGAGGTGCCCGGCCAGCAGGGGCGCGCCCGCTACCCGCGCCGCGCCGGGATCAGCTCCTTCGGCGCGGGCGGCAACAACGTGCACGTCCTGCTCGAGGAGCACGCGCCCGAGGCGGACGGCCCGGGAGAGCCGGCCCCTCGGGCCCAGCTCGTGATCCTGTCGGCCCGCAAGCCAGCGCAGCTCGCGGAGCTCGCGGGGCGCCTCCTCGACTTCGTGCGGCGCCCGGCCGGAGACAGCGCCGCCGGCAACGGCGCGGCGCAGGGCGGCGCCGCGGCGGAGAGGGCGATCGAGGACGCCCTGATCGAGATCCTGACCGAGCCGCTCGGCGTGCGCGCGGCCGACGTCGATCCCGAGCTCGAGCTCGAGGAGCTCGGCGTCGATCCCCCCGCGCTCGTCCGCGTGGGCCAGCAGATCCGCGAGCGGTTCCACCGCGATCTCGACCCCGACGTCCTCTCCCGGAGCTCGGTGCGCGGGCTCGCCCGCTCGCTGGCGGAGCGCTCGGAGGGCGCCGCTGTGCGCGGGAGCGCGGTCGTCCGTGGCGCCGTCCGAGGTCGCCTCACCGATCTCGCGTACACCCTGCAGGTGGGCCGCGAGCCCATGGCCGAGCGGCTCGCGCTGGTCGTCTCGACCGCGGCCGAGCTCGAGGAGAAGCTCGCCGCGTTCTGCCGCGATCCCGGCGCTGCCTCCGGCGTCTTCCGGGGTCGGGCCGCGGGCCGCCACGGCCCGGCCAGGAGCGGGGTCGAGCAGGAGAGCCTCCCGGCGCTCGCCGAAGGGGGTCGCCTCGATCGGATCGCTGCGCTCTGGGTCGCCGGGGCGGACATCGACTGGAAGGCCCTCTTTCCCGAGCGCAAGGCGCGGCGGGTGCCCTTGCCGACGTATCCCTTTGCCCGGGAACGCTACTGGCTCGCCGATCTCGACCCCGCCGAGCTGGCGAGGGAGAAGGAGCCCGCGCGCGAGCATCCGCTGCTCGCGCGCCTCGACGGCGCTTCGAGCCTCGGACAGGGGCTCACGTTCCGCGGTGGGCTCGGCGCAGACGCGCCGCTCCTCACGGATCACCGGGTGGCGTCGCGCGCCATCCTCCCGGGCGTCGCCCACCTGGAGATGGCGTTCGCCGCCGCGCGGCACATCTGGGGAGCGCAGCGCGTGGCGCTGGCCAAGGTGTACTGGGTGCGGCCTGCTGCGCTGGAGGGCGCCCGGCTGGATCTGCGCCTCGCCGTCCGCGAGGAGGACGGCGCAGCGATGTTCGAGGTCCTGGGAGGTGATCCGGCGGCGCCCGTCCTCCATGCGAAGGGGAAGCTCGTCCTCGACGGCGCCTCCTCGGACGCCGAGGAGGGCGAGATGGTCGAGGCCATCGAGTCCATCCAGACGCGCTGCCGCGATCGGGTGGAGGGCGAGGCGCTGTACGCCCGCTACCGGCAGATGGGCATGGACTACGGGCCTCACTGCCGTGCGGTCGAGCAGGTCTGGGTCGGAGACGGCGAGGCCCTGGCCGCGCTCGCGCTGCCGGCCTCCGCCGCGGCGGAGCTGGATCGCTACCATCTCCATCCGGTGCTCATGGACAGCGCGCTTCACGCCGCGCTCGCCCTGGTGTCCGGGGAGGGGCAGTCGAGCAGCCCCGTCATGCCCTTCTCCGTGGAGCGGGTCGAGCTGCTCCGGCCGCCGGGCGCCCGCATGTTCGCCCATCTCCGCGGCGACGGCGCCCAGACCTTCCAGATGACGCTGCTGGACGCGTCCGGGCGCGTCTCTGCGCGCGTCCACGGGCTGGCCTCACGGCCGCTGCCGCGCCCCACGCAGCCGCTGCCTCGCGCCACGCAGCCGCTGCCTCGCGCCACGCAGACGCTGCCGCACCCCACGCAGCCGCTGCCGCGCCCCGCGCGGCCGTTCTACTTCCTGCCGGCGTGGCAATCCGCGCCTTTGCCGCCGCCGCAAGGCCGGCGCGTAGACGTCCAGCGCGGAGCGAGCGCCGGGCCCGCGACGATCATCGTGCATCACCCCTCCGCCGCGGCGTTGAAAGACGCCCTCGTGCAGGCCCATGGCGGGGCGAGGGTGATCGAGATCGAGCTGGGCATGGCGGCGCGGCCGCGCGGCGACGGCCGCTGGACGGTGAACGTGGAGGACACCGCCTCGTTCGAGCCCTGCCTCCGCTCGGTATCCCAGCTGGACACCGTGTACTTCCTGGGCGAGGCGCGCGGCGGCGTCGCCGCGGATCTCGCGGCGTCCCGCCGGAGCGCGGCGCACGGGGTCTCGGCGCTGTTCCGCTTCTACAAGGCCCTCAGCCTCCACCCCGCGTTCCGGGAGCCGTTCTCGCTGAAGACGGTCGGTGTCCAGGCGATCCCGCTCCACCGCGACGACGCGGTGAGCCCGCTCGGCGCCGCCCTGTACGGGCTGACCAAGGTGATCGCCAAGGAGCACCCCTCGATTCGGGTGTGCTGCCTGGACATCGACGGCGCGCCGCTCCGTGAGGGGGCCTCGCCCGGCGAGCTCCAGGATGTCGCGCAGGCAATCCTCGCCGAGCCCTGCTCGGCGCGAGCCCAGGAGGTCCTGATCCGCGCCGGCGCTCGCTACACCCGGCGCCTCGTCCCGCTGGATCTCCCTGCGAGCGAGCCGCCCTTCCGCGAGCGCGGGGTCTACCTGATCATCGGCGGATCGGGCCGGATCGGGCTCGCGTTCGCCCGTCACCTGGCCACCCGGGTGCGCGCCCGCGTGGCGCTCGTCGGGCGTCGGGAGCTCGACGACGCCATGCGCCGCGAGCTCGCCGCGATCGAGGCGCTCGGCGGCGAGGCGCTGTACCTGAGGGCGGACGTCGCCGATCTCGAGAGCATGAGGCGCACGGTGGGGGAGGTGCGGGCGCGCTTCGGCGCGATCCACGGCGTCGTCCACTCGGCCCTGGTCCTCCACCAGCGCTCGCTCGCGGAGCTGGACGAGGCGACGTTCGCGCGCGAGCTCTCGCCCAAGATCGATGGCAGCGGGATCGTGGACGCGCTGTTCGCCGGCGAGCCGCTCGATTTCATGGTGTTCTTCTCGTCGGCGAGCGCCTTCCAGGTGAACGCAAAGCAGGCCGGCTACGCGGCCGGCAGCGTGTTCACCGACGCGGCCGCTCACCACCTCGCGCGGCAGCGGCCTTATCCGGTCAAGACCATCAACTGGGGATACTGGCGCTCCGTCGGGGACGTCAGCCCGGAGCTCGTGCAGCGCCTGGAGATGGCGGGCGTCGAGCCGATCGGCGACGAGGATGGCATGGCGGCCATCGAGGCGATCCTGGCCTCGCGGCAGATCCAGGTCGCGGCCATCAAGGCCAGCGCCGCGGTGCTGGCCCACGTGGGCGTGGATTCGACCCGGAGGCTCCTCGAGCAGGCGGAGCCGGCCCCCTCGGTCCTCGAGGCGATCGCGCGCCGGGGGCTCCAGCCGCCGCTCGACGCGGGCGCGATCGAGCGCTGCCGCGCCGCCATCGAGGCGCTCGGGGCCAGCGCGCGCCGTGCGCTCGCCGAGATGTTCCGGTGGATGGGCGTCTTCCTGGCGATCGGCGAGCGCTGGACCGAGCCGGCCTTGCGGGCGCGGCTCGGCGTCGTCTCCGCGCATGAGCGGCTGTTCCACGCCCTCCTGCGCATGCTCTGCGAGGGCGGGTACCTGGAGCGCGCGGGCGACGACTACGTCGTGCGCGCGCTCGCGGAGCCTGTCGCGCCCGTTTCCGGCGGCGGCGCCGCCCTCGCGGCGCGCCACCCCGAGGCGGCCCCGTCCATCGAGCTCGTGTGGGATCGCCTGGCCGAGTACCCGGCGGTGCTCACCGGGCGCAAGCAGGCGACGGAGGTGCTGTTTCCGCGCGGATCCATGGACCGCGTCGAGCGCATCTATCAAGGGAACGCCGTCACGGACTTCCACAACCGCCTGGTCGCGGAGGTCGTCGTCGCGTACGTCGAGGAGCGGCTCGCGCGGGAGCCCGGACCGGCGATCCACATCGTCGAGGTGGGCGCCGGGACCGGCGGCACGAGCGCTCTCGTGCTCGATGCGCTCGCCCGGCTGGGTGCCCGGGTCCACTACGCCTATACCGACTGCTCTTCGCATCTCGTCCGCCACGGGGAGAAGGTGTTCGCTCCGGCGTACCCGTTCGCGCGTTTCGCCGCGCTGGACATCGAGGCCGAGCCGGGCCCCCAGGGGTTCGAGCCTGGCAGCGTGGATATCGTCCTTGCGACGAACGTCCTCCACGCCACGCGGCGCATCGAGCACACTCTGGGCCGCGTGAGGGCGCTGCTCCGGGCGAACGGCCTCCTGGTCCTCAACGAGGCGACGCGCACCCAGGATTTCGCCACGCTCACCTTCGGCCTGACCGAGGGGTGGTGGCTGTTCGAGGACGCGCCCCTGCGCTTGCCCAGCTCCCCCTTGTTATCGACCGCGCGCTGGTCGGATCTGCTGGGGGTGAGCGGCTTTCGGGGCATCCAGCGGCACGGCCTGCCCGGGGTCGCCGTGGAGGACATGGCCCAGTGCGTGTTCGTGGCCGAGAGTGATGGGCTCGTCACCGTGGCGGGCGATCAGGGCGCGGCGGCCCGTGGCGACCGGGCGGCCGCGAACGGAGCCGAGGCGCGCGCTCCGGCGGCGAACGGAGCCGCGGCGCGCGCTCCGGCGGCGCGGAGGGATGTCACGCCCGCTGCGGACGCCGCGCCGCCGCCTGTTCGGCTGGCCGCGCTGGCCGCGGTGGCTCCCGCGCCAGAGCGCAGCGCGCGCGAACTCCAGGAGCGCTGCGAGGAGTATGTGAAAGGCGTGATCGCGCGGGTCCTGAAGATCGCCGGATCCGAGCTCGACCGCGACGCCGGGTTCGACGCCTATGGCGTGGACTCCTTGCTGGCGATGGAGCTCGCTGACGCCTTCGCGAAGGATCTCGGCGACATGCCCTCCACGCTGGTGTTCGAGCGGAGGACCGTGGCCGAGGTGGCCACCTATCTCCTGGAGAGCCACGAGGAAGCGCTGCGCCGGACGCTCGGCCTCGCGCCGCGCGCGAGCGCCGCGGCCGTCGCGGAGGTCGATGGCGACGTCGGTGCCGAGGTCGCGGCCGGGCGCAGCGAGGACATCGCGCCGGTCTCCTCGCAGCGCCGGCGCGAGTCGGCGCCGGATCTCGTCCGGCCGGGCGCGGCGAGCGGCGGGGAGTTCGCCATCATCGGCATCGGCGGCCGCTACCCGGAGGCCGCCGATGTCCGCGAGTTCTGGGAGAACCTCAAGGCGGGCCGCTCGTGCATCGGCGAGGTGCCGCCGCACCGGTGGGACGGAGACGCTTATTACCGGCCCGACGGCGGAGGCGCGAGCCGCAGCAAGTGGGGCGGCTTCCTCGAGGACGTCGATCGGTTCGATCCCTTGCTGTTCAACATCTCGCCGCTCGAGGCCGAGCGGCTGGATCCGCAGCTCCGCCTCTTCCTGCAGACGGCGTGGGAGACGTTCGAGGACGCCGGTTATCCCCGCCGCCGGCTCCGCGTCGTGCAGCAGGGGGCCACCTCCGGCGTCGGCGTCTTCGTGGGATCGATGTACCAGCATTATCCCTTCGTCGCGCCGGACGGCGCGACCGCGGCCCAGCTGTCGAGCTTCCCGGGCTCGGCCATCGCCAATCGCGTGTCGCACTACTTCGACCTGAAGGGGCCCAGCATGCTCGTCGACACGGCGTGCTCGTCGTCGCTCACGGCCATCTACATGGCGTGTGAGAGCCTCGCGCGGGGAGAGTGCGCCATGGCGCTGGCCGGGGGCGTCAACCTGAGCTTGCACCCGCAGAAGTACGTGATCTTCTCCCAGATGGGGTTGCTCGGCAGCAAGGAGCGCTCCAGCAGTCTGGGCGAGGGGGATGGCATCACCGTCGGCGAGGGCGTGGGGGCGCTGCTGCTCAAGCCCCTGGCGCTTGCCCTCCGGGACGGCGATCGCGTGTACGCCGTCATCAAGGGGGGATTCGTCAACCACGGTGGGCGCACCCACGGCGCCACGGTCCCGAACCCGAGCGCGCAGGCCGACCTCATCGTCGAGGCGTTCCGGCGCGCGGGCGTGCGTCCCGACGCCGTGAGCTACATCGAGGTGGCGGCCAACGGCTCGCCGCTGGGAGACTCGATCGAGATCGCGGGCCTCAAGCAGGCGTTCCGGCGCTTCACGGTCGAGCGGGGTTTCTGCGCGCTCGGCTCGGTGAAATCCAGCATCGGTCACCTGGAGGCCGCCTCCGGGGTCTCACAGGTCACCAAGGTCGCGTACCAGCTTCACCATCGCACGCTGGTCCCCACCCTGAACAGCGAGCCGTTGAATCCGAACATCCGGCTGGACGACTCTCCCTTCTATGTCCAGCGGGAGCGCGCGCCGTGGCGGCCCGCTGTCGAGGGAGAGCCCTTGCGCGCGGCGGTGGCCTCGTTCGGTGCAGGCGGCGCCAACGCGTACCTGATCCTGGAGTCGTTCGCCGGGGCCGAGGTCGCGCCGCGGCCCGATCCCCGACAACCCTGCGTCGTGGTGCTGTCCGGCCGCGACGAGGATCGGCTGAAGGCCTATGCGGAGCGGATCGGCTCGTTCCTCGAGGCGAGCCCGGAGACACCGCTCGATGCGGTCGCCTACACGCTCCAGATCGGAAGGGAGCCGCTCGGCGCGCGGCTCGCGCTGATCGCGACGGATGCGGCGAGCGCCGCGGCCAAGCTGCGCGCGTTCGCGCGCGGCGAGGAGGGCATCGACGATCTCGCCCGCGGCGACGTGGGGACCACCCCGGCGGCTTCGCGGCTCCTGCTCGACGGCCGGGAGGGCGAGGCTTACCTGCGGATCGTGATCGAGGAGCGCAAGCTCCGCAAGCTCGCGCAGCTCTGGGTGAGCGGCGTCGACGTCGACTGGCCGCTCCTCTATCCGGAAGGGACTCCGCCGCTGATGTACCTGCCTGCCTATCCCTTCGAGCAACGGGCCTGCTGGATCGGCCAGGGCGAGGCGCCGTTCTGGTCGCAGCCATCGCAGCAGACGAGGAGGGGCAACGGCGAGGCGGAGGAGCACGCGGAGCCTCCCCCGAGGCTCAACGGGACGAACGGAGCTCACGCCGACCGCCTCGTGGAGGATCTGGGGGCGCTCGTGGCGCAGAGTCTGAAGCTGCCTCCTTACGCGCTGAGCCCGGATCGGGAGCTCTCGCTCTACGGTGTGGACTCGATCACGGGCGCGATGCTCGCGGGCCGCGTGAAATCGGTCTTCGGCGTGGACGTCCCGGTGCCCGCGAGCGGGGGCGCCTCCACGTTGCGGCAGTGGGCGGAACAGCTACGGCAGCGGGGAGGGAAGCGCTCTCTCCCCGACGTCATGCCGCTGGAACCCGAGCTGATTCCGATGAACCCGGCGGGAACGCGCCCTGCGTCGTTCTGGTGCCATGGCGCGCTGGGCTTCGGGCAGATCTTCCGGCCGCTCTCCGCGGCGCTGGGCGAGGACTACCCCGTCTATGCTTTGCAGGCGCGGGGAGTGGACGGCACGCGGCTGCCCTTCCACCGGCTCGAGGACATGCTCACTCATTACGTCGCGTGCATCAGGTCGGTGCAGCCTAGAGGCCCGTATTGCATCGGCGGCTATTCCTCTGGCGGCATCCTCGCCCTGGAGCTTGCCCGGGAGCTGCACCGGCAAGGCGAGACCGTGGCCCGGGTCATCCTGCTCGACACGTACCCGTCGACCCCGGAGGTGCAACGGTGGTTCGCTGGCTTCATGGACGACGACTATCTCCATGTCGCGGTGGCCGCGATGCTCTTCGCCCCTGGCCGGGCCGACGGCCTGGTGTCCGTGGAGGAGCTGCAAGGGACGCCGCCGGAGGTGCGGCTCGGCCACCTCGCGAGCCTGCTCGCAGAGCGGCTGGGCGCAGGGTGGTCGAGGGACGAAATCTATATTCTCCTGCAGGGCGCCGTGAACGTGGCTCGATATACAGGACAGGCCCTGCACGGATACGAGCCCTCTCGCTACAACGCATCGGACGTCCTTTACTTCCGGGCGGCCGCGGGCTTCGTCGATCCCGGCCGCGCCGGCTCCGGCCTGACCAGGGGTGTTGGTCCGGATGCGCCGGACCACGTGGCGCCCTGGAGGGACATCGTCGCCAGCCGGCTCGACGTGGTCTCGGTCCCTGCGGATCACTTCTCGCTGCTTTCGGGTCCGGGGCTCGCCGTCATCAAGGAGCATCTGGTGCGGCTTTTCGAGCCGCTCCGGATCCTCGAAGGCGCCGCTCGTCCCGGGCCGTCGAGCCCAGCGCAGATCGTCCCCCGAACGGAACAGGATCTGCCGGCCATCATCGAGCAGGAGGGGGGTTAGTTGGATGGCCGCGCCGTTCGGCTCGGCCATCCATCGCCTGCGCGCCGTTGCAGCGCGCGTCGTCGTGCTGCTACGCAGCGGCCAGCGGCTTCGTCGCGGAGATCAGCACGTATTCGAGCCCGCGCTCGGGGTGCTTCCCCTCGAGCGTCACCTGCGCGCCCTTCAAGGTCAGCGCACGAGAGAACGCGGGCAACCGGCGCTTGATCTCGTCATCCTGGACGCGCTTCACGATGTAGCGCGAGAACGGCATGACGACATCGTCGTGGATGACCGTGATCTCCACGTCCTGGAATCCGATGCGGGTCATCATGTCCCGCAGGACGTGGCGGCTGACCATGTTCTCCTTGCAGATCTGCTGCAGCGACCTCACCATGAAGTGGGAGAGCTTCGTGGCCACGGTGGGCGGGCCTTCGAAGGGGAATACGGTCATGTCCGCCATCGCGATGCGTCCTCCGGGGCGGAGGACACGGAACGCCTCCTCGAGGAAGCGCTCCCGTGTCTGGAAGTGGAACGCGCACTCGACCGCGAGCACCTTGTCGAACGACGCGGGCTCGAACCCGATCTCGGTCGCGGAGCCGACGCGCAAGTCGATGCGATCCGAGAGCCCGCGCTCCGCGACGCGGCGGCGCGCGATGTCCACCTGCATCTCGGTCACGTTCAGCCCGACGATCTGCCGCGGCTCGAAATGCTTCATCCAGTACATGTCCTGGTCGCCGAATCCGAACCCGACATCGAGGACGCGATCCCCGCGCGAGACCCGCGCCGTCTCCGCGACGAGCTTCGCCATCGCCTCGCACGCGGCGTCCAGGGTCTCCGGTGAATCTCTCCAGTAACCGTAGTTGAGAAACAGGCTCTTCTCGTTGAGGAGGTTGCCCGTCGACATGATCTCGTAGAGGATATGGGCGCGATTCTTCGATGGAAGTACCAGCAGCGAGAGTAGGCGAAGCTGATTATGGATCTGCGTCCGCCAGTGCGACTGGGTGCCTTGGCCCGGGAGAAATTCAGTCATTGTGCGCTCCTAATAGGGACTCTTATCCATACGCCAGCTGAGACGGTGCGTCAATGTTGTGATTGCGATCGAATGAAGATACTTTATTAATCGGCCCACGCGCATTGCGTGTGGTGTGCCGCTAGAGGGCGAGTGGATGAAGCCATGATGGTGGATTCTCGGGCTCCTCGCCGTCCTTTTCTTGCTCGTCTTGTTCGACTTCTTGCTCGACGGCTTGCGGCTTCGCAAGCGAATTTCGGAATTTCAGTGCTCACCGAATCCGACGAGCCCGTGGCGCCGGATCATCGATTTGTCGTCGCTCGCGGCGTCGTCGTTGATGAGGCCACGCGGCGCGCCGCGAGCGCCCATGTGCGGCGCAAAGGGCTCGCGGTCCTCGACCTCGTCCCCGGCCGAGCTTCCTGAGGGGACACTCGCCGGAACAACGGCGAAACCCGAGTCAGATCGTGGGAACAAACGAGGCGGAGCACGAGAGCGCCGCCACAGATCCGCCACCACGCCGAAGGGGTGGATCTCCGGTCTGAGTGGAATTCCTCCGTGCCGGCATCGACATGGATCACAGGCGTATCCGCGACATCTGGCGTACCGGTTTCTGCTGCCAGCGCCACAGGGCCGGTCGGTTCGGTACAGCATTTCGATCGCCCCGCTCAGGAGGGGTGAGGTCGATCCCGTGGCCGTCGAGCGTCAGGACGCTGCCAGGATTCAGGAGAGAGCAGTGACGGATTTTCACGAGGAATCCTACGAAGCTTTGAGGCGTCTCGGCAGTCTCCTGCTCCTCAAGGCACACCAAGGAATGGGCGTGCTCAGAGCGCCTGGCGAAAGCTACACGAAGGAGCATCTCCTAGAGCTCTTGGCGCTCGTGCCCTCCTAATCGCCGTCTTTACGACGCGCTCCTCGGCATCCTCGTGGATGCCGGGTTCATCGAGCTGCGCGGGGAGCGTCTCGTCACCTCCATAGCCCTGGCGTCGGCCGAACTGCGCCACGAGTTGGAGGACATCACACTACGGTCTTCAGACCTACGGCGGCCGCTACCCGTTCGTCGAGTTCAAGGTCCTCGACATCGAGAAGGACGCGCGACGGTGGGGGGCGCCGGCGGGCGGTTCGACCTCGCGCTCGCCACGAACGTTCTCCACGCCACGAGGAGTATCCCCCGGACGCTGAGGAACGCGAAGGCTCTGCTGAAGGAGAACGGGTGGCTCGTCTTGAACGAGGTCACACGGTAGCAGGAGTTCGCGACGCTGACCTTCGGGCTCCTGGAGGGCTGGTGGCGGTTCGAGGACGAAGAGAACCGGCTCGCAGGGTCGCCCCTGGTCGGTCTGGACCAGTGGCAGCGCTTGCTCTTGGCCGAGGGGTTCCGGCGCGCCTTGGTGGTCGGTGGTCCGGGCGACCGCGGGCGCCCCTCGTCCCAGAACGTGATCGTGGCCGAGAGCGACGGCGTGATCCTCGTGACCGCCGACAACGGCGCACCGCGAGCCCCCGCGTGGCCTTTGGACGCCGCGCCGGGGCCCGCTCCAGCGAAGCAGCCAACCCATCCGCCGGCGCGTCCCGTCAGCGCAGCGACGTTCATCGAGGACACCGTGCGCGGGGTGATCGCGCGCACGCCGTGGGCGCGGGAGGCGATCTACGGTGACGCGCCCGCGTGGGGACCTCGTGGCCCGCGCGGCGAGCACGGACCGGGCAATTCGCCGCGGTCGGGTGAAGACGGCGCTGACGGCGCAGGCTTGCCTGCCATGGCCCAGAACAGTTGGAGCGCGGCCTCTTGCACGTCCTCCGGCCAGTCGGTCTTCCGGATCTCTCGTTCAACCCGCTCCCGCAGACCATGCACCACGTAGCGACCGAGCATCACGCCGAACTCTTTCTGCGCGGCGGCGGGGAGGAGGTTCAGCGGTCTGGTGTGCGTGTCTTCACTGGAGCGTGGTGCCTCTGGCCGCTGCTGCGCCGCCTGCTGTCGCGCGGGAGGTCGCAGGGGCGGCTCGGTGCTCTGCGCAGCCCGGCCCTTGTTGCTCACCGGCGTCGCCCGGTTGGCAGCATGTGTCGACGGATCGACGCCCCAGGCACGCAAGTGGTCGGCATGGGTGAACGTGCCGTCAAGCATCGGCCGGCACCGCAGCGCCATCTCGCTGGTCGTTTGCGAGACCTCCTGAATGCTGGGCGGCACGGGCTTCCCGCGGTATATCTCGGCGAGAAGCTCGCAGCCGTTCTCCATGCACGCGACGCAGTCCCTCAAATGCTCGTACAGCTCCTTGAATCCTGGTTCGTCGAGCGGCTCGGTGAGGGGCAGCTTGATGGAGCTGCTCGCGGCCGGCGCGTACTGGGTGAGGCTCGGCGAACGCTTCAAGATCTCGTCGAAAAGGCGAGGTTTGTACGCTGCATTCCTTCCATGACCTCTCGCACGAACGCGGCCTCTGCGTCGCGGAAGAACGCCGAGGGCACACCTCGCGCCTCGAGATGGTGAAGAAACGTGTACTGGCCGGCGGTGATGGCGTAGCCGCGGTGCTCGACGAACCGATCGATCGCGTCGCAGATGGCAGCGCTCGACGGGTTGTTGGAACGCTTCGTCGCGCACTCGTTGTACACGTGCTCGAGAGCTGGCTCGATCTTGCACAGGTACCTACCTGCGAGATCGAACACCTCGAAGGCGCGCAGCACGTCCCCGTGCTCTCGGGCGAGCGCACTGTTCGGGGGAAAAATGGGTTGTAACTCCTTCACGAAGTTCGGAAAGGTCACCGGCCGTCGAGGAGTGCCCCGGCGCTGCCCGTGATGCGGACGAGAGAGCCGGGCCATCGCCCTCGCCATGTCCGCTGAGAGAGGCTGCCGGGCGGCGTGTTGCGCAGGGCGCGCTCAACGAGTGCGATCTGCTCCAGGGTGTCTTCGACGGCGACGTTCCATCGAGCGCGATCGACGCCTTGCCGCGTCTGCTCCGGCTCTTCGTGCACGTCCTCGTCGACGCCTCGCTTCGCCTCGCGTAGCAGCGCGGAGGCGCGAGCTCCTTGCCTCACTTGTGCGACGACTCTTGTAGGCCCGCCGCACCAACACGGACGCAGCGCCCCTGCATCTGACGCGACGCATCGCTCGCGCCACACCGCCCCGACCCGACGCCACCGGGTGATCCGGCCGCGATCGCGCCCGCCGCGATCGCGCCCGCCGCGATCGCGCCCTTCGCTGAGTCCGGGGTACGAGGCCTCCGCACCATCCTGTATGGTCGACGTCGGGCGCCCGAGGCGGCCGCAGGATATACGCCATTGTGGGTTGAGCTGGGCTCGCCTGGTGGGTTGGTTCCCAGCCCCCGGTGCGAGGACGGACGTCGCTGGTCCAGCGACGACGAGGCGATCGAGGCGCCTCACGCGACCACCCCCAGGGCCACCGGAAGCCGTACACCTTGCAGGCTGGCCGCGCGATCCGGCGCGTGCACCACCGGTGCGTACCCCGCAGGGGACGCAATTAATTAATAATTTCAAGATCTTGGCGACGCGCTGAGCGTCGGCTCGAGGTTCAGGCAGGTGCCGCACGAAGTGCGGCAACGCGACTGGGCTTCCGGGTCTCCGAGCGCTCCTTCTCCGGATTCAGGACCGAGCAGCTCTACCTCGCTCCGGAGCGCGTCGAGCTCGAGCGAGAGTCCCTCCAGGCCGGGAATACTGCCGACGATCCCGTCGGCCGCCGAGCGCGCGTGCACGTAGCGGCGGTCGGTTCCCAGCTCGAGGAGCTCGAGCGTCCTTTCCTGCGGCTCGATGATCCGATACCAGCGCACCCCGAAAGACGCGTACTCGTGGAGCTTCTCGACATGGTCGCGTCGCGCGTCCCGCGGGGTAAGAGAGACCACCTCGACCATGATGTCTGGCGGAGCGTGGAGCGTTCTGCGCCGAGGTGGCTTGCGGCTCCGAGGCATGTACGCAGAGGCGTCGGGCTTCCGGCCAGAGACAGCGCTCACCGCGTACTTCGCTTCGGAGCCCAGCACGAGCCCGCCCTGCGGGATGAGCCAGCCCCGAGCACCCTGAGCACCGAGGCCACTAGACAACGGACATGTAGGACCTTGTTGCGGCTGGGTTCGTCCGCGGCGCACGGGATACTACCAGCAACCGCGGGCGACACATTGCTTGTCCGGCGAGTTTACGAGGCCAGCACGAGAACGGCAATCGATACCCAGGCTCGGCCACGGTCGAAACGTGGCGTCCGTGCTTTTGACCGCGAGACGGTCGTCTCGTTGTCAGGCATCGCGCGATACCTGATTCGGCCGAGGTCTTGAACACCTAACATTACCCCGCTGATGCCGCTCGTCTGCCCGCTCGCTTGAGCGATGCGGAACGTGCGGTCGACCCAAGGCGAGCGAGGCGGAGCGCAAGGCGCGAACTCACGCGGAGATCAAGGCGGAGACCGACGCGATGCTGCGAGCGGAGGCGAGCTGCTTCGCGAGGAGGAGGTAGCGGCCGGGCGGCGCTCGATCTGGCGATGGAAGAGCGGGACAGGCATCGGTGATGCGGGGCGCGGCGAAACGGCATTCCATCAGGACTGCCGAAGGAGCGACAGCACCCACGGAACTTTCGCCCTCACCCCGTCGATGCAGGTGGGCATGGCCCCCTCTTCCTCGACAGGAGGAGGTTCTGGGCTCGATTCAACGCGCCGCGACGATCTCGTGCGTGAGTGGAATCTTCTACTCCGCGAGCGCGGCGTCGGCGGTCTGTTCCATCTCCGCAGGGCTGGTGGGCCTCGCAGCTTTCACGCGCTTGAAGGGCCGGATCCCGCCGGACGAGACGAGGCTGTACTCGGCGCCCCTCGCTGTCCCGGCTCTCGCCACGCGGCCGCGAGCGACGAGCGCGCGAAGCGCGACGTACACGCTCCCGTTCGGTAGCCCGCTGCGCGTGGCGATCTCCGTCGCCGTCCCTCGCACGAGGGATCGAACGGTTTCGAGCACCACAGCCTCCCGATCGCTCGTCGAGGCCCCCGTCGCGGTCATCGTGCCAGCCGTGGTTCGGTCCGCGCCGGATGCCGGTGCCGAGGTCCTCCTCGTGGACGGTGCCGTCGTCGAGGAGCTTGACGCTCCCGAGAGCGCGCCCTGCTTCGAGAGCGCGCCCTGCTTCCCGCTCCTCGTGGGCTTCGCCACGCTCCTCGTGGGCTTCGCTACGCTCCTCGTGGGCTTCGCCACGCTCCTCGTGGGCTTCGCCACGCTCCTCGTGGGCTTCGCCACGCTCCTCGTGGGCTTCGCCACGCTCCTTTGGGCGTGCGCGGGCCGCTTCCGGGGCTTCGGACCGCGCTCCGAGGAGGCGTTCGCCGCTGGCCGTCCCAGATCGGCCAGCATCGTCGTCACAGTCCGGTGCGCTGCGGCGCGGTGCTCGTCCTGAACTCGTTCGACCAGGCTCAGGATGTCCTTTACAAAGCGGTCCACCCGCTCCTTGATCGCGTCTGAGGCGTTCATGGGGAGCGCCGTAGTAGCACGAACGCTCCGACAGTCGAGAGCTTGCAAGCAAGCTGGGCCAGTCTGGGCGACCGGGTGGTCGACTACGTGCGCGAGGAGCCGGATCCCGAAGACCATCCGCGCACGCCGCTCCGGCATGCCTTCGGCAACGTCGAGCGCGCGCTCGGGTCAGGCCCCGCCGAGCGGACTCGCCAGGCGCGCGGGGACAAGCGTCCGGTCGAATGCCGCTGCCGCGCGCCTCCCGGCACCCGCTCACGCCATGCAGGCGAAGGGAGCCGGGAGGGCCTTCCCGGCATCCTCGGGGTGGCGGTCAGCATCGAGCGCAGGCGACCGATGCGCCTCTTCGCCTCGGCCGCCGTTCAGCGGACCTGGTGTCTTCTCCCCCGGACGCTCGCTCCCCGCTGCGGCGATCCAGCGAGGCGACGTCACTGACACGCGTTCGGCGCGGCGGTGCAGTTGCCGAGCGCCGCGCACACATAGGAGCGCGCGCACGCCTTGGCGTCATCCTGAGAGTACGCCACGACGTGCTGGGTCGACCTCCCGAAGGGACTGGTGACGCATATCGCGTGCGTTCGCGCCACCCCCGCCGGGGCGAGCTGAACCCCCTGGAGCACGGCCCTCGCGGCGGCGCATCCCAGCGCCTCCACTTCCGAGTCCGCGAAGACCACGAGCCCGCGGCCCGCGCAGCGCGTGTCTGACGATGCGGTGTTGAACGTATAGGTGTTTGCCCCACGGCAATCGGCGAAGCTCGGTTCGCGCGTCTGGGTAGGGCCGCCGCGAACCCCGCTGGCATCGCTTCGTCCGTCCTCGGCGGAGCTGCCGCCGGCCGAAGGCGATCCGCTCGCGGGGGTGATGGTGAACAGCAAGAAGGCACCCCAGCCATGCAGCGCCGTTTCGAGCGATCTCATGGATTTTCTCTTATCATAACCGCCCGACCGAGCTCGCTCAAAAGATGAGTGCTGGCAGGTAGCCCGTTGGTTAGCACTACTCGTCGTTCTACCATGATCCGTCTCGCTACGAGCCCGATCGGTATTGAGACATGAAGACGGACGCCTTCCAGAGCCCCGCAGTCAAGGAGCGGCGGTCTGGCGCGTTCGGGCTCGGCCATCATCTCTGCCCTGGCCGGACGCCCGCCTACACGAGGTTGGGAATTCCGTTCACCGTGCTCCTGCGCGACTTCCGGATCGGAGCGGTATTGCCGCTTCGGCGACAAGGCCGAAGCGCCGCTGCCGCTGTGAGCTCGGCCTGAACGGGCCGCAAGGCCTGCCGAGCGCTGCGGAGCGGAGCTCGACCTCGTCGAGCACGACGTACCGCGAGTCGGTCACGCCCCCGTGGAAGAAGCCTCTTGTCGCGGGCCTCCAAGCACTCGAGGCGCTGTACGGCGGACCAAGCTCGCCCACCTCTTCGCACCGGTGCGCGAGATGCCATGACGCGCGGCGTTGGCTCATGCGTTGCCCTGGATGGTGCGTAGAGGTAGGGAGAACTCTGCCCAGGAGGAAACGCTTTCATCGCGATGACACACCCGGTACGTTGATGGTAGCGAGGGGGTCTACGATCGTGCCTGGCAGGTCTCGCCCTCGAAGGAGTGTGCTCGACCATGGAACTACTGCTGGGAGCCCTGCTCGGTCTCACGCTCATCGTGATCGCCGTGCTCGTCGTATGGCTGACGAGGCTGCGGGCCGAGAAGAAAAAGCTCGACGGAGCCCGAGAAGCTGCCGAGCGGATGAAGGCCGAACGAGAGCAGGCTCTCTTGGGTCTCCAGGAGCGGCATGATCGCGTCTTCTCGGAACTCGCGCGGCTCCAGCAGACGCATGCGGCCATGATCAACCGCTTCCAAGGCATCGTCGATGTCGAGTCAGAGCGACAGCGTGTGCTTGCTCAGCTCGAGGCAGACCGGTCACGCCTGCAAAGGGAGCTCGAGCGCAGCACAGCCGAGTGGGGGCAAGCTCTGCGAGATCTGCAGGGGCAACATCTGACCGCGGGCACAGAGCTGGAAAAGCTCCGCCAGGGCCACGCTGTCCTCAACCATGCTTATGCCGCCCTCGCCACCGCCGAGAGGGAGAAGCGGAACGCCGTCGAGCATCTCGCCTCACAACAGGTGCAGCTGCAGAACGAGCTTCAAACCGTGAGCGAGCGCCTCGGCCGCATCGCCGCGACGGAGCAGGAGAAGCAGCGCGCCGTCGCTCAGCTCGATGCCGAGCGGGCGCGTCTGCACGGTGAGGTCACGCAGGCCAGGGCGCAGTGGGATCAGACATTGCAGGGACTCCAGGGCCAGTTCCATCAGGGCACGGCGGACCTGACGTCGCTGCAGGCCAGCGTCGCGAAGCTCCGTGCCGAACACAGCGCGCTCGACGAGGAATCGAACCTCCGGTCCTTCGGCTTCTACCGGCCGCGGTACGATTTCTCGTCGTCGGAGCACTACCAGAGCAAGCTCGAGCACATTCGGGATCGTCAGAAGCAGATGCTCAAGGACAAGTCAGCCGCCACGTGCAGCACCGTGTGGACGGTGGACGGGAGCGTCACGGAAGGGCGGAGGCAGATCAACCAGACCCTCAAGCTCATCGTGCGCGCGTTCAATGGCGAGTCCGACGCCGCCATCGCGAGGGTGAGCTACAAGAACGTGAACGTGATGGAGTCTCGCATCAAGAAGTCGTGGGAGGCCATCAATGGGCTCGTCGAGGTGCAGCAGTGCGAGATCGCGAAGACATACCTCGATCTCAAGCTTCAAGAGCTGTATCTTGCATTTGAGTACCAGGAGAAGGTTCAGGCCGAGAAGGAGGAGCAGCGGCGTATCCGTGAACAGATGCGCGAGGAGGAGGTCGCGCAGCGCGAGCTCGAAAAGGCGAGGCTGGAGGCGGAGCGAGAAGAGCAGCGCTACGAGGAGGCGCTGCGAAAAGCTCAAGAGGAGGTCGCGAAGGCCGCCGGCGCGAAGCAGCAGAGGCTCCAAGCCCAGATCGAGGCGCTGCAGAAGAAGCTCGACGAAGCGCACGCCAACAAGGAGCGCGCGATCTCCCGAGCGCAGATGACGCGCTCGGGGCATGTCTATGTGATCTCCAACATCGGCTCGTTCGGGGAGCACGTCTACAAGATAGGCATGACGCGGCGTCTGGATCCCTTGGATCGCGTGCAGGAACTCGGTGATGCGTCGGTGCCGTTCACGTTCGATGTTCATGCGATGATTTACTCGGATGATGCTCCGGCGTTGGAAACTGCCCTGCATCGAGCGTTTCACGAGCGGCGTATCAACCTGATCAACGAGAAGAAGGAGTTCTTCCAGGTCGAGATCGACGAGATCGCCAGGACCGTTCGGCGAATGCACGGCGAAATCGAGATCACCCGCGTCGCAGAGGCCGAGCAGTACCGGAAGACGATTGCGATGAGGCAAGAGAGAGAGGCGGCACGGCAGGCCTCGACGCCGGCTCGCCCCGCGCCGCAGGGGCAGCCGAGCCCGGCGTATGCACCTGCCTAGCGCGTTGTCGCCCAAGGTCGCGTTAGCGGTGGCGACCTGTCGTGAACGGTGATTCCGTTTGGGCCGGACGCGTCGTGACGACGGATCGCATCCCATCGTGCGTATTCCGGCAGACGTGAGGGCTCGCTCCGTCTGTGACGAGCTGCCACGTGCTCACCCGTGAGCGCTTCGCCGTCTGCGGGGATGACAAGGAACCTCGGAGCGCGGACGTCGATGAAATCTGATACGCTCATCAACCACGAGGTCGATTTACCATGACCCATCGAGCAGACGACCCCCTGGACGCTGGCTTCATGCAGCTCGCCGTGGACGCCTCGAGCGACGCCCTGCGCGCCGGCAACATGCCGTTCGGCGCCGTGCTCGTACAGGGCGGCCAGGTGCTCCAGGTGAGCTGCAACCAGCGGCGCACGGCGAACGCAGGGGAGGGCGACTGCACCGCTCACGCCGAGGTGATGTTGATCCGCGAAGCAACGGCGGCGCACGGCCCGGAAGCGCTCGCGGGCGGCACCGTGTACGCCAGCGGGGAGCCTTGCGCCATGTGCTCGGGGGCGTTGTTCTGGGCGGGGGTGAGCCGCATCGTCTACGCTGCCAGCACGCCGGACATCATCGCGGTGCTCGGCGGGCGAGCGCTGCCGGTGCGTTGCCACGAGGTGCTGGCGAACGCCTCGCCCGCCGTGCGCGTGGACGGGCCGATCCTGCGGGAGGCCGCCGTGGCGCTGCTGCGGAGCGCCGTGGAGCGGTCGTAGCCCGCTCCGCGCCCGACAGGCCATCACCCTGCCCGCGCGGCGCCTTTGCCGATCTCCACGATCCGCGCCGCTAGCCGTTCGGCCGCCGGAGGCAGCTCGGCGCCGCGGCGGGTGACGAGCCGGTAACACACGGTGCCCAGCTCGGGCACGGGCCGCAGGATCACCCCGCGCGGGGGCGCGCAGATGCCGTTCACCACGGCGACGCCAAGGCCGAGCGCCGCGAACTGGAGCATGAGCGGCCAGCCGTCGGCCTCGATGGGCGGATCGACCTCGTGGCCGAGGCGCGCGATGGCGCGGCCGATCAAATCGCGGTGCGATCGGCCCGCCGGGGGCAGTACGAGGCGCTCGCCCGCGAGGTCCATGAGGCGCAGCGAGCGGCGGCGCGCGAGGCGGTGGCGGCGCGGCATGGCCACGCAGAGCGGCGTGCGCAGCACGTCGCGCGCAACGAGCTCGGGCGGCACGAGATCGAGCACGCCGACCGCGAGGTGTGCGTCGCCCGCGCGCACCGCCGCGCAGGCCGACGGCGCGCCCAGCGTGAGCAGGCGGAGGCTCGCCCCCTCGGCGGCGAAGCGCGTCAGGGCCGGGCCGAGCAGGTAGAGGAACGCGCCCTCGCCGGCGGCGAGCGTGACCGACTCGCGCTGCGGCTCGCCGCGCAGATCCCGCGCGAACGCCTCGGCCCGCGCGACCGCGTCGCGGGCGTGCGCGGCCACGCGCAGGCCGCGTTCGGTGAGGCGGAGCTGCTTGCCCGAGCGCTCGTAGAGCGGCGCCCCGAGCTCGTCGCCGAGCCGGCGCACCCGCTCGAAGAGCGCCGGCTGCGAGAGCCCCACGCGCCGCGCGGCGTGCGTGAAATTGAGGGTGTCGGCGAAGGCCACGAAGGCGCGGAGGAGGTCGCCGTCGAGTATCGGTCCGGCCGATGGCATATCCAATCATTCTAGTCGACGCCGATGGTCCGGTCCCCAAGATCGAACGTCGAAGGAGGCCGCCATGAACGCTTCGAATCCCGTCGTTCTCCGAGACAGCCACGCCTGGTGGGAGGCCGTGAAGAAAGATCCGGAGGCGCTCGTCGCCTGGCTCCTGGATCAATACCGCGGCGAGGCCACCGCGGCCGGCCGCATCGAGATGCTGCGCGACGCGTTCGCGGAGCCCGGGACGCGCGCGCACCGGATCCTCGGCGTCATCGCCGGGCAGGAGCGGCGTCACGCCGTCTGGGTGGGCGACCTGCTCGCCGCCCGCGGAATCGAGCCGAAGATCGGCGCGAAGCGCGAGCGTTACTGGAAGGAGACCCTCGATGTCGTCCGCGATCTCGAGACCGGGTGCGCGGTGGGCGCGCACTCCGAGCGCATGCGCCTCGAGCGCATCGAGGTCATCGCCGCCGACCCGGCGGCGCCCCCCGACGTGCGCGCGGTGTTCGAGCGCATCCTGCCCGAGGAGCGCTTCCACGCGCGCGCCTTCGCGGAGCTCGCGGGCGCGGAGGCGCTGGCGGCGACGCAGGGCGCGCACGATCTCGGCCGCCGCGCGCTCGGCCTCGCGCCGTGATCCGCAGCTCACGTCGCGCGAATCCACCCCTCCGCCAGCGCGACAGCCCGGCTGCGCCCTCCTGCCGAACGCACAGCACGGCTGGCTTCGACCCACTCGACCGGCCGTAGATAGATGGGAATCGGACGCCGCCCTGGCGCGCAGAGCTCGACGGCAGTCTCCTCGGCCCGCGACGCGTCCCCGGGATACAGGGCCACGACGGGCACCGGCGGGGCGGGCTCTGCCGGGCAGAACGCAACTCCGTAGATGGACAGCTGGTAGAGAATGCCGTCACCGATCTCTTTCGCAGCCAGATCACGGTACTTGGTGTCGAGCACCATGACGACACGACCGCCTCGCGAGACGGTGAGATCCGGCCTCGGCATCGGCGCTTTCTCGTTAGCTCGTGCCAGGTGCAGGGCAGCGCCGTATCCACGGGGGAGCCCGCGCCGGAGCAGCGCGTCCGCCTCCTCGAGCAGAAGGAGCGCGAGGACGCCGACGAAGGGCGCGTCAGGCAGCAGCAGCTCGGTCGGGAAGCGACGGTCTATGGCGTCGAGCCCCAGTCCATAGGCGAGGATGTGCCAGAGATCCTCTGTCGCGATCTTGGGCAGGACCGTGACGCAGAGCGGTCCGAGCTACACCACGCCAACATGGGCGGCCGGAAAGCGCTCCTGGAAACGGGCGAGCATCGCCGGCGCATCCACGTAGGCTGCGGCGTCGGGGTCGGCGGCGTGGGCCTGCTCGAGGCGGGCGAGAAAGGTCGTGTCGAGGATCGGCACGAGCCGAGCATACTCCAGGCGGGCTCGGATGTGCGCGGCGTCACAGGGCTGGCGTGCTTGATCGGCGGCTCATGATCTTCGCGAATTCGCGAGGAACATCACTTCGCTGGTGCGCCTCGCTTCGTCCAGTAATCATGGTAGCGCCGGTACATCTCTTGCCATGCGCCGTGCGCCGCGGTATCACGGCCGAGCCGCTCTTTCCAGGCCGCATCGACTGCCCTCCGCGCTTGTTGGGACCGAAGCCCGTAACGCTGGAAGATGGCCTCGGCGGCCCCAGGGAATACGGCTAGCTCCGCGCACAGCGATGCGTACTGGGCCAGTGAGAGCTCTTGTAGCGGACCAGCAGGGGGAACTCTGTCCGGAGACCTCGGCAGGGGTGAAGGCGGCGGAGGCGAGCGCCTGGCGTCGGAGCTGTCGATTGCCTTGCGGAACGGCAGCACCGGGTCTCTGTCGCTCATCGAGGTCGGTGGCGCCCCCGCAGCAGCGCCATATCCATGTCTGACTTGTGTCTCAGCGGGGTGGAACGGGAGATCTGGGCGATGGGGGACGAGTGGTGCGGCGATGGTGCGGGAGAAGGCGGGCGGCGCTGGGTGCACCTCGGTCCCGGATGGCCGCGGCTCGGCTGGATCGGGTGGCATGAACGGGAATGAGTTCCTTTGCACCGAGATGGAATCTGGGTCGGCGGTGGACGGCGGAGGCGTCTCGTCCGGCGCGTCGGCGCGCGCGTCCGCCGAGGGGTACGGTCCAGATTCTCCCGCCGGGGGTGGCCGGCGCGCGGTGGCGACGATGGCGTCCATGCTCCCATGCTGCGCGCTCGCGGCGGAGGCGGTGTCCTGGAGCGCCGGGTCCTTCGGGCGCTGGGGCTCGTCGGCAAGCAGGAACGACGGGAGAGCGCGTCGCCCGGCGGGCACGGTCGCCTCGGTCCGAGGTGCAATCGCGGAAGGCGGCCTCGGAGACCCGCGCGAAGCTCCGGCGCCCGCCGGCGGCGGCTCGCCTGGCCCGCGCGGAGGACATGAAGCATTCGTGTCGAGCTCTTCCAGCGGTGCGAAGATCGCAGGGACCTCGCCGGCGCCATCGGCCGCCGGCTCCTCGTGGGGGTCGCCGGCATCGTCATCCCTCTCGGCGAACTCACCGTCGCCCGAGGGAGGTTCGATGTCCCGAAACGATGTCGGGTCCGGAGGCCCAGGGGGCGTGAGCCGCGCCGGCTCGATTCTGATCTCCGGCAGAGGGCTGTGGTCGGACGCGAGGACGCCCTGCACCTCACGCAGGAGCGCCGGCTCCGCCGCAATCCGTCGCGCCCACGCGCGGTGCAGCCGGACGAGGTCGGCGGCGTGCAGACCGAGCGGCGCCAGCATGGACAGCGGATCCGGGTGGCTGGACCAGTGGCGCGCGAAGCAGAGCCATGCGCGAAGATCCTCGGAGAGCGGCAAGACACGCCGGGCATAACGGTCCTGCGCTCGGGCGAGCCGGACGTCGTAGGCTTCATTCAGCGGTGTGCCGTCTCGGTCCAGATCGTCGGCGAGCGCCTGGGCCCACGCGGACATCGCCCGGTCGTGAGCCGCCGGCGCCACGCCCTCGTTGGCGAGCACCACGTCGAGAGGGAAACCTTCCGCGAGCCCGGCGTGGATGGCCGCAACCTGCGCCAGCGTGACTCCCAGGAGGCGCGGCTCGGCTGCCTGCTCGGACGGGGGCGTGCTCGGCTCGGCCATGAGGTCTCAGCGCTCCGGACGCCAGGCGATAGCGACCTGCAGATCGGGGAGGCGGGCGGGGAGGGGGCTCTGCGCGGCGCGGACGCCGTGCGGGCCAGCGCAAATCCTACCAGCCATGGGAGCTCCGCCGCGAGGTCACGGAGCGGGCCTCACGCGTGACCGCTCCCACGGCGTCGATCGGCGCATGTCCCCACGCCGCGAGATCGACCCTCCCCTCCACCTGCGCGCGCACGGCGAGCTCGCGCAGGCGTTGCGCCGTGCTCCAGCGGTTCAGGTCCCCCTGATCGATCTCCTCGGCCACGACCTGCGCGCTCCATGCCTTGCCGCGCCGCAGCCGCACCGTCGGATCGGGCTTCAACGCGGCGATCGCCGCGCGCCACGCCGGCCCGTCGAGCTCCGCTCCGGGGGGCACGAGCGGGCCGAACAGCGTCGCGAGCGCTTCCGCGGCCGCCTCGGCCAGCGCGTCGTCGCTCAGCGCATGCAGAAAGATCGCCCACGCCTCGGGGTGGCCGAAGCGGCCCAAGGCCGAGAGCGTCGACGGCGAGAGCGGGGCCGATCGCGCGATGCGCGCGAATGCCTCCTTGTCGCGCGCGCCGCCGGCGAGCACGAGGATCTCGAGCGCGAGCGGGCCGAGGATCTGCGCGAGCCTGCCCCCACGGACGATCTGCTCGTAGGGAGCGGTCGAGCCGCCCTCCAGCAGGGCCAGCGCCGCGAGGTACGCGACCTGCCGGTGAGGGAAGTGGAGCCAGCGCTCGAGCAGCGGGAAGAGCGGCGCCACGTCGTTGAACCGCGACCGCCCGGCCGCGCGGAGCGCCGCCTGCAGGACGACCGGGCTCGAGTCGAACAGGTGTGCGTTGAGCATCCGGGCAGGCGCAGGGTCCAGGCGTAGCGCGAGCTCCACCCCGACCGCGCGGGCGACAGGGCTCCCGTCGCGGACCAGATCCTCGGCGAGCAGGGGAAGATCGGGGCGGGGGACCACCGCGAGCGCGTCCGCCGCGCGCGCGGCGGCTGCCTCCGCGTCGGGCGGGAGGGCGTCGAGCCCCGCGCGCACGGCCTGGAGCGCGTCGGGACCTCCGATGCGCGCGAGGGCGAACACGGCCGCGTAGGTCACGTAGCCCCGCGCGTCCTCGGCCTCTCCCAGCCACGCCGACAGGAGGGTCCGGATGGGATCGCCCGACGTGACGAGGATCGCGTCGCTCGCGGCGAGCATGTCGCGCTCGCACCCTGCGCGCTCCGAGAAGGGCCCGTCGTCGCGCAAGCGCGCGGCGGCTCCCAGGCGATCCAGGGCGTCGCGCACGACGCGCGCATGGAGGTCGGACGACGCCGCAGGCCGGAACGCCGGGTCGATCCTCACCGGAGGAGGATCGGGCCGAGGCGCGTCCTCGCGGGGATGATCGGGCGCCTGCCGGGGCGGCGGCGGGGGTACGTCGAGGGGCTCCGCCTGCGCCTCGTGCCCCTCGTCGTCGAGCCGAGCGCCTCCCGGCGAGGCGTCCGCGCCGGGCGCAGGTGGGGCCCCCGCCTCGTCCTCTCCCGCCGCCTCGCTCGCAGCAGGACGCCATGGCCGCGCGAAGGGCTCGCGCTTCATCGCGACCACCGTGGGAAACGACGTGGTGAGGGCCGTGAGGCCCTCGGCCTCGGCGGGCCCCGGCGCCCCGGCCAGCCTGTCGCTCGCCATGGCGTCGAGCGCCGCGGCGTGGGCGCGACCCAGCGCGTCCTGGAGCTCGCCGAGCTCGCCGACCTCGACCGCCTCGAGCAGCGCGGGCACGACCGCCCGCTGCAGCACTTCGGCGAGCGCCGCCGCGGAGGGCGATGGCCGAGCCGCCTCGGCGCGCGCCGCGGCGACATGCGTCGCCATGAGCTCGCAGCGCGGACCGATCGTCATCGCGATCGCCGCTTGCTCGGCCTCGGCGAGCGCCGACCGGAGTCGAGCCCAGGGGTCGCTCATGCGTCCCCCAGGGCAGCGCTCGCCGCCCCGCGCGTCCCGTCCGCGGAGATCGCCCACGCGAGGAAGGGCTCGCGCGCCGGAGCGGGGCACGGGGGGCGCGGCGGCGGGGCGTGGCCCCCGGCCGTGTACGTCGGCTCGATCGACGGGGCTCCGGCGATCCGCAGGCGCTCGAGCGCATAGACCAGGCTCGCCGCCCCCGAGCACGCGCCGACGGCGCCGATCCATCCCTCCAGGCAGTCGTGCTGGCAGTCCCAGAAGCGATCCGCGAGGCGGGCGGCCGCCGCGTGGAAATCCTCCATCCGCAGGCCGCCGTGGCCGTCCTGCCCCGCGGCGTAGAAGAGGCGCGGCGGCGCGACCTGCCGGAGCAAGGCGGTCATCTCGGTCGCGTCCACGGGCTCGTCATTGCCGTCGGTCGCGGCGCCGACGATCGTGGCCGAGGACAACACGGCGCCGAGCGCGCGCAGCCGCAGCGTGCGAGCGAGCTGGGGGGGGACCACCAGGAGCGCGGCGCCCGCCTCCGAGGGGATCGGCGGCGCCGGCTCCCATCGGGTCCTCGGGTGCTCGACGAGGTGGGTCAGGCAGCGGAGCGACACGAAGCTGTCCGCCGCGACGACGGCGGCGGGCGCGTCGGGCCCGCGCCCTCCCGAGAGGAGCGCGCCGAGGGCCGCGAAGGTGCCGGCTTCCCCCGAGTACGTCCGGATGTCCGTCGGCCTGTGCTCCTCGTCGAGCGCGCGCTCCACGCGCTGGAGGGCCGCCCTGTCGACCCCGGGGCGAGGCGCGGGCAGGACCAGATGGAGCGCCCACCGCACGCCCTCCGGCAGGAGCGGCGCGATGGCCCGCTGCAGGGACGCGCTCGCGAGCCAGGCGATCCGCTGCTCCACCGGCAGCGCAGGATCGAGGAAGGCGCAGCTGTACACGCGGAGCCGCTTGTCGTCGGCGAGGAGGAAGGGCGAGGCGGACGGCGCCGGCACACCCGCATGGCGGAACACGACGTGCTCCCTGGGGGTGAAGCCGAACGGCGAGACAAGGCCGGTCCCGACGATGGACAGGCTCATGAGTGCCCCGTGTCCTTCTTCTGGTTCGTCTTGCCCTTGAACTTGATCGTGCCCGCGTCGAGCAGGAGGCCGTCGGATGCGGAGGTGACCGTCGAGCCCCCCACCACGAAGGTCACCTTGGACGCGGTGAGCTTGAGCGGCCCGCCCACGGTCAGCTTGAGCGCGCCCCCGGCCTTGATGTTGTGCTTTCCCGACGCCTTGCTCTTCAACGATCCAGCCACCGTGGTGGTGATGGGCCCGGTGATGTCGCGGGTGATGTCCCCCGACGTCTCGATGCGGAGGCTGCCCAGCGTCTCGCTGGACGCGCCGAGCGTCCGGGCGCCCGCCTGGCCTGCCTTGATGTGGTGGCTCCCGCCGACCAGGAAGGTGGACGCTCCGATCGTCGACCAGGACACCGTACCAGGCGTGGTCATCTGCACGGCGGCCCCCACCAGCTCGGTCGCCACGCCGCGCACGGTTGTGTTGCGGTGCCCCGGGCCGGGGCCCGCGGGGCCTCCGGTGTCACTGGCCGCGGTCGCGCCGCCGCCCGCCGCGCTCGGCCCCCCCGGGCCGGCGCGCTCGGCCCACGGCGCGGGCGAGAGCTCCGAGAGCGCGCCGAGGAGCTGCCCGCCCCCGGGCACGAAGCGCTCCGCCACCCTGCTCGCGCCGGCGGTCCCGACCGCCTGCACCGCGCCGGACAGGCCCCCTGCCTGGTAACCACGGTAGCCTGCCTCGCCGAGCTGGTAGGCCGTGGCGAGGGCGCCGCCGACCGCGCCGAGCGCGCCCGCTCCGTGCAACGCCGCAGCCTTCGCCAGGTTGAGCGCGCCGGTCACGGGGTTGCCCACCTTCTCGAGGCACGCGCCGCCGACCACCACCGTCTCGCTCCCCACCCCGACGGCCATGTTCCCCTTCACGTAGATCTTCTGGGTCGCCCCGACCAATGCAGACTGGGAGCCCACGGTGTTGGAGTAGCCCTGGGTCACCGAGATATCCTCGTTCGCGCCGACGATCCGCGATTGCGAGGCCTCGATGGTGAGGGCCTCGTTCTTCACCGTCTGCGTCACCATGTTGTTGCCCACCGAGGCGCTCTTGCCGAAGCCCGCCGCGAAGGAGATGTTCTGCCTCCCCGCCGCGTCGTCGAAGCGGATCTGGTTCTGCCGGCCGCCGCCCGGCGAGCTCGACGTGCCGAGCACCGTGACGGTCTTGTTGGCGGGGAGCGCGTAGGGAGGCGGCTGCTTCGCGTTGTAGGCCCGGCCGAGGATGTACGGGCGATCCGGGTCGCCGTCCTCGAACGCCACGAGGACTTCCCAGCCCACGCGCGGCAGCACCATCGCGCCCGGCGTGTTGGGCTGCATCACGCGGATCGGCAGGCTGCTCTTTTCATCAGCGCCCGGGCTGAGGTCCCAGTGGAATTTGACCCGGACACGGCCCTGCGCGTCGACGTGGATCTCCTCGCCCGCGGCGCCCGTCACCCATGCGGAGTGGATGCCGTGAATGCGCGGCCGCGGCGTGATCCTGGGGAGCCGGTAGGGGGTCGCCCGGGGGATCGCCTCGACCTCCATGGAGTGGTTCGACTCCCGGAACTGGTGGCGCACGGCCACCACGAAATACTCGCCCTCGGGCTGCGCCGTGCCCGAGAGGTCGATGGCGGCGAGCGTGACCCCGAGGCCCGGCGCGAGGGCGAGCGCCGTCGTCTCGAAGGTCCACACCTCCGCGTTGGCCCGGAGGCCCTCCAGGCGGGTCCTGGCGCGCGTGTTCCCGGCGTCCGGATCAAGGAAGCGCCCCGGCGCCTCGTAGACCTCGACCTCCTGCTGCTCGGCGGGGCGCCCGGCGGTCGCGACCGCCTCGAGCTTGAACCGGGGGTTCTGCTGCTTGTAGTCGCGCAGGGTGACCTTGCCGACGCGGCGGCGGTGGGAGACGCGCGGGTTGCTCGCCGTCGCCACGGGGCGCGACTCGCCCGCGGCGTCGGTCACGGGCAGCGCCTCGCCGAGGGCGTCGTCCGCCGTCGTGGACGAGTCCTCGAGCACGACGCGCTCCTCGTCGTTCTCGACGAGGAAGCGGAAGTACAGGCCCTCTTCCTCGCACAGCCGCCGTACGAAGGCGGCGTCGGTCTCGGCGTACTGCACAATGTACTCGCGCGGCGAGTACGAGCCGCTGAGGTGGAGCTCGACCGGCAGCGTCGAGCTCGTGGCGTCGGCGATGACCTGCTTCACCACGTCGGGCACGGAGAGCTGCTGGAAGATGCGGGGGCGCTGGCGGAGCTCGAGGAGCGCGAGCGTCGAGCGCACGACGATCCGGTAGCGGCGGGCGAGCCCCGGCTGGCTCGTGGCGATGGCGGTGAACGAGACGACGGTGCCGGCGATCGAGCGCGCGCCGATCGGGCTCGCCAGCGTGGTGAGGCAGGCCTTGCCGAGCACCGCCGCGGGCTCGACCGGGGCCGTGGACAGCGCCTCGATGTCGAGCTCGGTCGGCTCTCCGAGCCGCTCGCGGCCGACGAGCGCGCGCACGTCGAAGAGAATGCCGTCCTCGGAGAAAACCAGCGTCGCCGTGGCCATGATGCTCGTCCTCGAAGGCCATCGCCAGGGGGCGGGGGCCTCGTCCTGCGACCGTCAGAAGGGGGAAACATCCTTGGTGAGCGCCTCGCGTTGCCGCCACACGCGCTCGTGGGGCTGATCTGCCAGCGCAAGGAAGCCGCCCGAGCGCAGGACGGCACGGAGGTAATCGACGAACGGCATGGATCGGTCGCCCTGGCGGAGGAGCCCGTCGGCGGCCGTCCCCTGGACCTCGACGCTGTAGGTCCAGTCGTTCGGGTTCGTGGGCGCGGCCTTGTGCGCGGGATCGGTGCCTATCTCGAGCTTCTTGATCGGGCGCCGGAGCTCGGGGAGGTGGCGCTCCTCGGCGGCGACCCTGGGCCTCAGGATCTCGAGGGTCGCCGCCGGCCGGAACACGACGATGGGGTCGAATTGCCCGTACCCCGAGAAGAAGAGGGCCTTGTCGTCGTACTTCGCGTCGAACACCTCGGTCAGGTCGACGCTCCCGACCACCTCGTAGAAGGCGCGGAGCGAGAGGGGCAAGGGGCCTCCGAGGAGCTCCTCGATCGCCGCGAGCTCCTTGCCGGCCTTGGCGCTCGGCCCGGGGAAGGCCTTCTTCGCCGAGCCCGCGGCGAAGGCGTACTTTCGCTTCTTGAGCGCCTCGACGATGCGCTCGAGGTTCGTCCGGACCCGGGTCATCATGGAGCGCGCGACGGCGGCGGCCTCGTCCAGCACGGCCCCGTCGCGGACCGAGTCCTCGAGCGCGGCGATCTCGCTCCATACCGCCTCGTGCTCGCCCGCCTCGTAGCGCTCGAGCCAGCGCGGCGCGGCCGGCAGGGGGTGGAGGCGCGGCGCGGTGGGCTCGGGGGGCTTGTAGCCGGCGCGCGCGAGCGCCGCGCGCACGGTGGCAGGATCGAACGCGCTCAAGAACTCCCTGGCCACGTAGAACGAAGTCCCGCCGAGCAGGCTTGTGGCGACGTCGAACCACCGCGGGTCGGCTTCCACGCCTGGCTTCGAGGCCATGAGGATGTGCTCCGCGCGAAAGCGGCCCTCGCGCGTCTCGAGCCTGGCCGGATCGAAGTAGTCGGCGAGCGTCCGGGTGGAGCTCCCCGGATCGAGGGCTATCGCCGCGCGCACGGCCACGGGGATGCTCCGGTAGACGGGGGGGCCGACGCGCGTCACCGAGAACAGCGCTGGGATGGAGTCCAGGAGCGCGCGGTAGGACCTCTCCGTGCCGATGTGGAAGAGCGCCTCGAGCGCCTCCTCGCCGAGCAGCCGATCGCAGGCGCGAGCGAGGTAAGAGAGCACCGGGATGGCCGGCTCGTGCCGCGCCGCCCGGAGCTCCCGGATGAGCCATCGGCCCACGCGCTCGTTGCGCTGCACCTCCCCCGGAGACATCGTGGGACCCACGACCCGCTCGAGCGCGGCGAGGGCGGCCTCGGGTGACTGGAGGTCTCTCCGGCCCTGGATCGCGTCGAGGTTCGCGTCGAGCCCCAGCCACCCGCGGCGCACGGCGTCCATGAGCACGTCGAGCGGCATCAGCTTCGCAGCGTCGTTGAGGACACGCCGGGCCTGAGCGGCGGTGTTCTCGGCGGTGTCCGTCTTGCGGAGCTCATGGAGCTGCTCGTCGAGGCGGAGGGCTTCGACCGATCCGGGGGCCGAGCCGTAAACCGACGGCATCGCGGCGGAGAGCACCTGAAGCGCGATCACGTGAAGCCCATCGAGGGGTCCGCGCGGATCCAGCGCGGCGAGGAGCGCGTCCGGCGTGGGGAACGCCTCGGCGAGCGGCCTCGCGGGCCACCGCCACGGAGGTACGCCGTCCGTCGGCTCCCACGCGAACCACCGCGCCGCGCTCGCGACCCCCGGAAGGAGCGCCGCCCGCTTGCCCAGCTCGGCGCGGATCGCTGCCTCGTACGTCGACGCGGCGGGCGCGGCAGCGCAGAGCTCGAGCGCCAGCGGCCAGGCCCGGTCGAGCGCCACGCGGCCGAGCCAGCTCACCGCCCAGGGCGCCAGCGGATCCCGCAGATCGGCGACGCGATCGAGGAGGGCTGCGATCGAGTGGATCCCGATCCCGGAAGCAGGCCAGAGCTTGACGGCTTGGGCCCCGTCAAGGAGCGTGCTCTCGGGCGTCTCGCGCAGGGCTGCGAGGACAACGGCGTGGATCTCCGCGAAGCTGCGCGCCGTCGAGGTGGGCGACATCGGGACCGTGCTCATCAGCGCCAGCCTCCGTCCGGCCGGACCCAGGGTTCTGGGTCCCAGCTGGGATTGATGCGGGTCGTGGTGACGTTGCGACTGGTGATGATGTCGTTGGTGCAGTTGGCGCAATGGGGGATCCCCGCGCCGACCGCCCGCCCGCTCCCGCCCTGAAGGATGACCTGCTCCTCCGCGTGCAGGTAATCCTCGGGGCGATGGTTGCGGCCCGTGCCAGCGCGGAGGGTCTGGCCGCTCTGCCCCCTGTTCCCGCGCGAGTCGACCGAGTAGACGACGTGGCTCGTGCCGATCTGGCTCTGGGCCTGATCCGAGGCGCGCTGCGCCTGGATGCGCTGCCTCCGGTACTGGCGCATGAACTGCACGAAGTCCGCGCGGGTCATGAGGCCGAGCGGATCGACCTCCTCGGTGGGCATCCCGTCGAAGCCGAAGAGGTTCGGCCCCCCGTCGAACCCGAGCGGATCGCGGGAGAGCCACCGGGCGGTCTCGGGGTCGAAATACCGGTGCCGCACGTACGCGAGCCCCGTCTCCTCGTCGACGTAGTGCCCGAGCAAGGAGAACGGCGCGCGGACCCCCGCCGGGCTCTCCTCGGCGAGGACGCGACCCCACAGCGTATGGTCGGCGCGCCACGCGACCTGTCCGCGGCCGCTCACGAGCTCCTTGGGCACGCCCATCGCGTCGGGGACGACCGCGTAGGACTCGCCCTTCTCGATCTGCAGCATGGGCAGGAAGGTCCCTCGCGCGGTCACGATCGATCGCGCGCCGCGCTCGGAGTCGATCTCCGCCGCGAGCTCGTTGTAATCCCAGAGGAAGTCGACCCGGCGTACGTGCGGCGCCTTCGTCGGATCTGCGTCGGGCGTGACGATCGTCTTGCGCACGCGGCGGCCGAACGCGTCGTACTTGAAGAGCACGCGCACCCCCGACGGGAGCTTCACCTCACGGAGCTGGTTGCGGCAGTCCCAGAGGTACTCCGTGACGCTGCCGTCGGACTCGGTCCTGGTCGTGCGCCGCCGCCGCGCGTCGTAGGTGAAGCGGGCGCGATCGGTCCGCACGAGCACGTTGCCGGGCCGGAGACCCCAGGGCGTCGCCGGATCGCGATCGCCCGCCCACACGACCGACCCGGCGGCGTCGTACGCATAGACCTCGGTCCCGGTAGCCCGGGCGCACGAGAGGATGCGCCCGCGGAGGTCGCGCCGGTAGACCCTGCGGCCGCGATCGGCGTCGAAGCTCTCGAGGAGGCGCGCGTGGGGGCCGTAGACGTAGCGGCGCTCGGCGACGTGGACCGGCGCGCCCCCCGCCGGGTCGAGGAGGGCCGCGCCGATGCGCGCGGGGGCGTCGTTCACGTCGTAGTCGATGCGCACGTCGAGCCCGCTCCGGTGGTAGTACCGGCGGCGCTCCAGGCCGGCCGCGTCCCGCTGCACGGCGATCTTCTCCCCGCCGTGGTCCAGCCCCACGAGGCCGCCGGCGGGGTCATAGAAGTACTTCGTCACCGACCCGTCCGGGAGGGTGCGGCTCGCGACCCGGCCCATCACGTCGTACGTGTAGGTGATCGCGAGGCCGTCCTGCACGACCTTCTCCACGCGATCCAGGTCGTTCCACACGATCTCGGTGACCACGGGGCCCCCGTGCTCGTCGACCGCCGCCCGCAGGATGCGGCCGAGCGCGTCGCGCTCGTACTCGATCCGGAAGTGGGCGTTGTGCTCGGCGATCACGCGCCCGCGCGCGTCGCGCTCGAGGTCGATCCAGGTCCCGTCGTCGTAGTCGATGCGGATGGGCTCGTGCGCGATCGAGTGGGCGTACCGGATCGACTGGCCGTCGAACGAGATCTCCTCGACGAGGCGGTTCGCGCGGTCGTAGCGGTACTCGTAGACCTCGCCCTTCGCGTTGTGGATCTCCCGGAGGCGCTCGAGGATGTCATAGGCCATCTCCCATGTCTCGCCGTCGGGCAGCGTGCGGCGCGCGACGCGCCCGGTGCCGCAGCGCTCGAAGCCGTTGTGGAGCCCCGCGCCGTCCGAGGAGCGGATCACGTTGTCGCCGCCGTCATAGGTGAGCTCGATCAGCGCGCCGTCGCGCATCGCGCGGCGCACCGGCCGGCCGATCGCGTCGTACGTCGTGCGCTCGGCGCGGCCGAGCGCGTCTATCTCGGCCACGACGCGGCCCATCGCGTCGTGCTCGAGGCGCGTCGTGGCGCCGCGCGCGTCGGTCATCGCCGCGAGGTTGTGCTCGGCGTCGTACGCATAGGACACGATCGCGCCCTCCGGGCCGCTCACGCGCGCGAGCCGGCCCCACGCGTCGATGTCGTAGGCGAACGTCACGCCGTCAGGGCCGGTCACGCGAGCGAGGGCGCCGCGGTGGTCCCAGGCGAACGTCGTGACCCGCGGCCCCTCGATCTCACGCGCGAGCCGGTCTCCGTCGTACTCGAACGTCACCTTCCTGTCGCCAGGCCCGTCGACGCCGACGAGCCGCGCCTCCTCGTCGTAGGAGAACGTCACCACCTCGCCCGCGGGGGTCGTGATCGAGATCAGCAGCTCGTCCGCGTCGTACGCGTAGCGGGTCGTCGACCCCGAGCCGACGCGCTTCTCCGAGACGACGTTGCCCCGCTCGTCGAACTCGTACTCCCACGGATCGGGGTTGCCCGCGACGCTCACCTTCGCCGGCGTCTCGTAGTGGAGCTCGACGTTCTGGAGGCGGTCCGGGCCCGTGCTCCGGACGCACCGCTGGATGTCCGGATCGTAGGTGTAACGGAACACGACGCCGCTCCGGAGCGCCTTCGCCACCAGCCGGTGCTGCGCGTCGTAGCTGTACGTGTCGGTCTCGCCGAGCGCGTTGGTCACGGCCGCGAGCTCGCGGTCCACGTGGTACGCGTAGGCGACAGCCTGCTGGAGCGCGCCGCGCGCGTGGACCTCGGCGCGGGCGATCCGGCCCTCCGGGTCGTGCGCGAACGTGATCTCGCGCCCGGCCGTGTCGGCGATCCGGGCGAGCCGCCCGCCCTCGTAGGAGAGCGCCACGGCGTTGCCGAAGTCGTCGTGGATCCGGGTCAGGACGGCGCGCTCGCCGGGCGAGAGGGGCTCGAAGACGCGCGTCAGCCCCGAGGGCCGGTGCCGGATCTCGTACCGGTCCTGGACGCGCGCGATCCGGAGTCCGCGGCTCTTGTGGAGCGCCGCGCCCCGCCGCGGGACGGGCGGCAGCGGCACGACGCGCCCGTTCTCGTCGTGGAGCAGGAGGCGCTCGCCGTCGCGCTCGATCCACTGGTGGTAGCCGTGGGTCCAGCCGCCGCGGCCGAAGGGCCCCACCTCCGCGCTGCGGCCCGACGCGTAGAAGCGGCGGAGCTCCACGTCGATGGTGCCGGGCGTCATGAGATCGACGGCCTCGTCGATGACCTCGCCGGTCGCGAGCGCCACGGGGTCGCCCGAGGCGCGGATCACGCACGGGTTCTTGGCCGCGTCGTTCCAGGCCGCGACCAGCCCTCCGCCGTCGAGCAGCTTGCTCCGGGACTGGTGGACCGTCTGCTTGTCGGTCGGGATGTTCAGGATCACGTCGGCCCCGGTGACGGCGAGCTTCTTGTCGGCGGCCTTGACGTCGTGGCTGTGCCCGCAGCTGGTGATCCTCGCGATGCCGACCGCGAACTTCGTGACGAGGTCGGCGCCGTTGGGGGGGACGTACTTGAGCGGATCGGCCGGCTTGTTCGCCGGGTTCTCGACGTCCATGCACGCGTCGACCTGCGCGATGCGGTACGTCGTGTACTTGGTCCGCCGGGTGGCCGTGCACGGGATGAGCTTGGCCGTGCGCGCGATGTAGAGGAACGGCGCGGGGGTGAAGGGCGTCCCGGCGGGGCTCGTCGGCGGGTTGATGCCGCTCACCGCGGGCGGGCCGGGGGCCGCGTGGTTCGAGCCTTCGTGGGCGAGCCCGAGGGCGGTCACGGAGATCTTCTTCGGCATCAGGGAAACTCCACGCTCGCGGCCAGGAAGCGCACCAGGCTCCCGACGTCGATGACCAGCCGGTCGCCCTCCATGCGGACGGCGCCGTTCGGCTCGAGCCGGAGCGATGACTCGCCCGCGTCGAGGACGAGCGACTGCGCCGCCTTGAGCCGGATCTTCTTCGCGGAGACGACGAGGTGCCCGTCGCGATCGCGCGCCACGGGCAGCGACGTCTGGAGCGCGCCCAGGATGACCGGCCCGCGCGCGCCGTCGTCGGCCAGGATGACCCGACACCCCGAGCGCAGGCACTCCTTCGCGAGATCGGGATCGACCGCGTCGTCGAGCACGGCCGTCACGAGCTCCCCGCCGAGCGTTCGCACGCGGAAGCGCTCGTCCTGGCGCAGCTCGATCGTGCCGGCGTGGAGCCCCGGCCCCAGCGCCGGCGCGGTCCGACCTTTCCTCGCGATCGTCGTACGTTTCGCCATCTCCCGCTCCTTCGCTCCGCCGCGCGCGGCTCGCCGGCCCGTCAGCCCGGGTACTCCTCGCTGCCATCGTCGGCGCTCTCGCCGGACGACTTGTAATCGCCGTCGATCGTGATCGCGCTCGGGGTGATCGTGACGGTCGCGCCGCCGGCCTTCAGCGTGATCTTCGAGCGCGCCTTGATCGTGATCTCCGACGCCTTCACGCTGGCCGAGCCCCCGATCTGGTAGGTGAGCGCCCCGCTGAAGCCCTCCTCGCGATCGCTGCCCGCCGTGGTGGACCGGCTCGCGAGCGTCTCCGAGTAGGCCCCGCGGACCTTCAGGTAGAGCTTCGAGCTCTTGATGCTCTTCGACCCGGCCACGGTCTCGGTCCGGAGCCCCGAGACGCTCGTGTTGTAGCTCGCCCCCGCGACGGTCTTCCACGTCCCACCCACCACGACCGTCTCGGCGCCCTTGACCGAGCGGTTGACGTGCTCGATCGCGGCCTCGACCTTGGCGCCGCCGACGAGCCGGGTGAGCGAGGCCGAGCTCATGCCGTGATCCCCGCCGACGTCGAAGGTGCGCAGGCCGCCGACGATCACGGTCTCGGATCCGGCGTCCACGGTCTTGTTGGAGGTCACGTTGACCGTGCGGTTCGCCCCGACCGTGTACGACTGGGCCCCGCTCACCGTGGTGCCGAGGACCTGCCCCACGATGAGCTTGCGCGAGGCGCCCACGGTCCACGCGTCGTTCGCGGTGATCTTCGAGCTCTTGTCGTTCTCCGTGCGCTCGTTCCAGTCCTTCGACGCCTCGAAGGCCATCGCCTCGTTGCCCGCGGTGTCGTCGAGGCGGATGAGGTTGCGGCTGCCGCCGCCCGGGCTGGTCAAGGTGCCGAAGGCCGACACCACCTTGTTGCCCGGGAGCCCGTCGGGCGGCACGGCCTCGCCGTTGTACAGGCGGCCCAGCACCCAGGGGGCGTCCGCCGAGCCGTGCAGGAAGGCGACCAGGTTCTCCCACCCGACGCGCGGGAAGACGAGCCCTCCCGAGGCCGGCGGCTGCACGACGCGCGCGAGCGCGGACGCCGTGTCGTCCTCGGGGCGGCGCCGATCCCAGCGGAGCCGCAGCTTCAGCCGGCCGAGGCGCTCGGCGTGGATCTCGGCGCCGGCGGGGCCGGTGATCGTCGCGGTCTCGACGCCGCCGACGCGCGGCTGCGGCGGCGCGGCCGTCCGATAGCTCGCGTCGGCGCGGAAGGCCCGGAACGTCCCGATGTAGCTCCGGTCGTCGTGGGTGCCGTCCATCGCGTCGTGCACCACCTCGAGCACGACCCACGTGCCCGTCACGTCGCCGCGCCGGTCGTCGACGAGCTCGACCTGGTGGCCCGGGGCGAGGCGCCTCGACGTGGTCTTGCCCTCGAGCACCACGCGGCGCGCGCGCAGCTGGTCGAGCCGGATCACCGCCACGTCGCCGCCTGCGTCCGGGTCCGCGTAGCCGCCCGGATAGGCGTAGTGCTGGAGCGGTCCGCCCTGGCCTGAGGCCGCCGCGGCGGTCTGGTCGACGAGCGGGGTCTCGCAGTTGTAATCGCGCAGCGTGACCTCGTCGTACACGCGCGCGACGCGCACGCGCGCCTCGGTGACCGACTCCTCTGTCTCGCCGAAGCCGCCCGGCTCGCGCACGGGCATGGATCCGAGGCCTGGGAGCGGCTCCCAGCCGCCGTCGTGGTCGCACAGCACGACGCGATCGCGCGCGCCCGCGACGATGAACCACGAGATGCCCTCCTCGGCGCACAGGCGGCTCACGAAATCGAGGTCGCTCTCGAAGCACTGCACGCACTGCGCGCGCTTCGGGGCCTCGCGCACGAGCCGCCGCTCGACGGAGATGCCGTGCTCCGACAGGACCTCCTCGACGATGGAGACCGCGTCCTCGTCGACGAAGACCTGATAATCGACGGCGTCCGCGAGCAGGGCGATCTTGGGGACGATCGTCACGCGCAGGCCCTGGGCGACGCTCTCCACCACGTCGACCGAGCCGAGCACGGCGCGCTCGCTCCCGTCCGGCAGCGCCCAGGCGAGCCGCGCGGGCTGCGCGAGCAGGCTCCCGAGCTCCACCGACCCGTCCACCGCCGCGGTCACCTCGAACCGGGAGGGCTCGTGCAGGCGCTCGCGGCCGCGCACGCGCAGCACCGCGAACGTCGCGCCGGCGCCGTCAATCTCGAGGGTATGAGTGCGGGCCAGGGTCATGAGTTACCTCGCTCAGCCGCCGAGCCGGGTGTTCCCGTCGCGCTTGATGCTGCCTTTGATCGAGCTCTTTCCTTTCTTCATCTTGAGCGCCCCGCCGCCGATCTCGATCTCCTTGGTCTTGATCGAGGCCGCCTCGACCGTGATGGTGGGCGCCTCGATGACGAGCGGCCCGCCGGCCTTCACATCGGCGCTCCCGCCGACCTTCACCGAGCCCGCGGCCCTCGAGCTCGTCACGACCTTGCCGCCCGCCTTCTCGGTCGTGGGACCAGCCTTCACCTGCTTGGCCCCCACCACGTTGTCGGAGACGCCCCTCGCGCTGACGAGGCTCTTCGAACCCCCGACCACGTCGGTGCGCGCGGCGAGCGTCGTCTCGGACACGCCGAGGCCGGCGATCACCGTGAGCCCGCCGCCGACGAGCTGCGTGAAGGCGCCGCTCACGCCGGTGTTCGACTGGTTGCACTGGATCCCGTAGAGGGCCCCGATGAGCTCCGAGTAGGCGCCGTCGACGGCGACGGTGCGGTTCGCCGTGACCTTGATGGCCTCCATGCCGCCGATGATCTCGGTGCGCGCCCCGCTGACGGCGATATTGTAGTTGGTGCCGACATTGACTGTCTGGTCCGCGCCCACCGTGAGCGACTGGGAGCCCGTGACCGCGCCGAGGAGGGAGAGGCCGACGTCGTGTGTCTCGTCGACGCCGACGTCGCTCGTCGCCGAGCCCCCCACCGTGACGGTCTGGTCGCGCGAGGCGTGGACGAACATCTCTTGCGCGCCGCCGTCGTCGGCCATGCGGATCTCGTTGGTCGTGCCGTCTCCGGGCGACGTCGCGGACTGGAGCGCGCTCGTCGCCTGGGCGCCGGGGAGCGGGTAGGGCACGACCGCCGTGGCGTTGTACATGCGGCCGAGGACGAACGGCCGATCGGGGGTCCCGTCGACGTAGGCGACCGGGACCTCCCATCCCACGCGCGGCAGCATCATCGAGCCTCCCATGCCGATCTGGAGGCAGCGGACCCAGTAGGACGAGGTGTCGTCCATCACGCCGGACCTGTCCCAGGGGAACCGGAGCTTCACGCGGCCGAGGTCGTCGACGTGGATCTCCTCGCCCGACAGCCCGGTCGTGATGGCCGGCTCGAGACCGTTCACCCTGGGCACGCGGCGGGGCAGCGCCGGCCGGAACGGCGCCTCGGCGTGCGGGATGATCAGCGCGCGGTTCGTGTAGGACGCGGGCTCGGCGTCGTTCCTCGACCCGACCACGATCTCGTGCTCGACGCCAGCGACGAGGTAGCGGCCGTTCATCCACGTGTCGGCGGCGCCGTCGAGCTCGAGCAGCCGGCCCGGCTGCACGTTAACGCAGTTGGAGGAGAGGGTCGCCTGTCGTTTGAAGCGCTGGAGCTGCTCGAGGCGCACGCGGGCGCGGGCCGTGGCGGCGTCCTCGGTGAGCACGCTCGCCGGGTACTCGAAGTAGTCGAACGGCCCATCGCCGGCTTCTCCCTCGACGAAGACGTCAGGGGCCCGGACGTCGTACTCCCGCACGTGCGTCTTCGTGGGGGTCAGGACGTCGGTGACGGCGAGCTCGAAGGCGTGCCGCGGCCCGACGTTGCCGCCCGGGTCCGCGTACGTGACAAGGAGGTTCCCGGCGATGCCCTCGTGAGCCCCTTTGTCGTCGGCGAACACGAGCACCGGCGCGTCGTCCTCGGTCACGTCGAACCAGTAGGAGATGCCCTCGTCGGCGAGCAGGCGCTCGATGAAGGCCCACTCGCTCTCGTCGTAGGCGACGCAATAGAGGCGCTTCTCGTAGAGCCCTGACAGCCTCCACACCAGGCGGTCGCCGCCGAGCCCCGCATCCTCGAGGATCTCGGTCACGATCTCCTTCGTGGTCTTGCCGAGGAAGGTCCTGTAGCCGGAGCGGCGCGTGAGGAGCCACGCGGGCGAGCAGAGCTCGAGCGTGTAGATGCAGCCGTCGCGCCCGTCCTCCTCGTGGGTGACCGCGACGACGAGGAGGTCCCACACGCGCGCGCTCCCCTCGGAGAAATCGGCGAGGCGGAGCGCCGTGGACGCGCCGATGACAGCGTCGACGTCGAACGCCTCGGGCACGAGGATCCTCGCCTGCCACCACGGCAGCGCGTTCATGCCCTCCGAGCCCTCGCAGGAGAGGACGCGGGCTGCCTCAGGGAGGGCTTCGCAGTGGATCTCGACGTCGATGATGCTCATGATGGTCTCCGTCGCATCGACGGCTCGGGCACGGAACGCGGCGGTCGGACGGCGGCGCTACGCGGGAGCAATGAACCGTGACCTTCGCGAACAACACGCCGTTTGCCGCGCTCGACATCCCGCTGCTCGACGCGCGCGGCCGGTCGACCGTCGTGGCGGTGATCAAGGTCACCTACACGATCCGGCCGGATCGCCGGCTGGCCTTCGCCGAGGTGCCCCATCCGATCCGGGTCAATGACGAGATGTGGTTCCCGGACCGGGCCGAGAGCAGCATTCGCCTGCCGACCGACGCGTGCGCCGAGAAGCGCGGCACGGACGTGATCGTCGTGGGTGACGCGATATCGCGCAGGCCGGTGACGGCGCTGGACGTCTGCGTGAGGGTGCGGGACGTGGACGTTCCGCTCCGGGTGCATGGCCCGCGGGTGTTTTTCCGGGGGGTCGTGGGCGTCGCGATCGGGCCAGCGGCGCCGTTCGAGCGGCAGCCGATCCTCTACGAGAATGCCTACGGCGGGGTGGCCGACGAGGGGTGGACGGTGGAGCCGAGGAACCGCGCGGGCGTGGGGGTGGCGAAGCAGAAGGCGGACCTCGTCGACAGGCCGGCGCCGCAGATCGAGCACCCGGCGCGGCCTCACCGGGCGGCTGGCGACGCGCACCCGCCGGTCGGCTACGGGGCGATCGCGCTGCACTGGAGCCCGCGGCTCGAGCGATCGGGCACCTTCGACGAGGTGTGGCGGACGACCAGGATGCCTCTCCCGCCGCTCGACTTCGACGTGCGGGCGAACAACGCGGCCCACCCGAGCCTGCTCTTCGAGCAGCCGCTCTCGCCTGGCGACGCGATCGCGATCGGCGGCATGCACGAGGACGGTCCGGTGGCCTTCGAGGTGCCGAGGATACCAATCGTGGTCTGCGCGAAGAGCGACATCTCCGGGCGGGTCGAGGTACGCCCGAGCGTGGATACCGTGGTCGTATTGCCGAACGAACGCGTGGTGGAGATGACGATGCGCGCGGCGTTCGCGCAGGGGCGGGGGCGGGACGTGCTGCGCGAGGTACGGGTGGACGCAGAGGCCAGCGGCTGAGGGCGAGCGCTGTCTGGGGGGCTGCGTTGGCATGGCGTCGTCCTCGCTTACAGGGCGGCGAAGGTGCAACCGTGGAGCATGGTGTTGAGCTCATCGAGGACAGCGGTGAGGTGGCGGGCACGGACCTGCTGGCCGATGTTCATGAGGCTATCCGTATCGCCGAGGTGGGGGTCGCCCGTGTCGTACTCGTCGTCGATAGGTGAGGCGCTTCCCCTGCGGTCGGGCAGGGTATGGCCGAACTCGTGCGGGACGGTGCGGAAGCCCGGCCGTGACACGCCGGCGTCGTTGCCGACGCGGTGCGGGATGAGGTCGAGCGAGTCGAGGTGGATGGCGCGGGCCGCGAAGTCGACGTAGCTCCGGGGCGAAGCGGCGCCGGGCCGGATCTTGGTGACATGGACCGTCCAGTGGCCGGGCCTCGTCACCCACCGGATGTCGAAGTTGACGCGAACGCGTGGAAAGCGCGCGGCGAAGTGATGCGAGCCGCTGGTGACGACCTGGCGGCGATTGCTCCAGCGCCTCCAGATGTGCGCGTCGGCGGTGCGATGAAATGCGCGCCGCTCGCGCAGCGTCCATGCGATGACGCCCGGCTGGACGAGCCACACGTACTGCCAATCTTCCTGGACGAAGACGTCGCCGGTCTCCGTGTTCAGATCGATGACGCCCCATCCCGGGCGCCGAACGACGTGCCCCATCGGACCTGCTCCTACGCCTGAGACCCATTCCTACGCCCGCCGATAGGGGGCGTCAACGCTTCCGGGACGCTTCGTGAGCAAAGAATGCCTGATGGTAGCGGTGGGCGAGCGGGGGATCCTTCGCGAGGCGCTCGGCCCAGCTTCGGCCGAGGCGAATGTACGTGGCGTCGTCGAGGTGGTGCTCGACGAGGGCGGCGATCCCGCGGTGGGCCACGTCCGAGGAGAGCTTGGCCCAGGCCTCGACGGTCATCTCGGGCGGAGAGAGAAGGCGGTCCTGCGTGGCCGCGAAGGCGCGCGAGTAGCGCGCGACGAGGTCTCCCGACCCGTCGAAGGCGAGCAGGCGCGTGAAGTGCGCGGTTATCTCGTCCCAGGCATCGGGCGAAATCCCTCGCTCGGCAATGATGCTGTGGAGCAATCTTGCACCGACGGCAATTTCGGCCGATAGCGTGGCGAAGGTCTCAATGGTGGCGCCATGGGGGGCGTCGGGCATGCCGTCGTTCGGCATGGCTGCAACGCTAGCTCCATCAGCGGGCACAGAGCAATCCAGCGGAGCAGGCTCGGCGATGGGCCGACCGGACCACCGCGATGCGGTCCGCGAAACCTGCGACGTCCCGAACGGAATGAGATGTGGCCAAACGGGGATCACCGACGACGCCGGACTGGGCCATGAATCGCCGTGAAGAGGGGGGTGTATCCATACCACTCGGCACATCGTGCAGGCACGCCGCCGTCGAGCGGCTGGCCTCCCCCGCGCCGGCTCGGCTGCCACGCCCGGACGCCCTCGTAGCGGGGGCGCGGCTCCTCGCGGGGCGAGCGCGGCTCGTCCGCTCACCGATGGATCGTCGAGTACGGGCAGCGCCGCTGGATCTCTTCCAGATCGCACGCCTCGGGCGACTTGCAGTCGAACGAGGGCGGGCAGCTCGGGTCCTGCTCGCAGCCGCACCCGCACTCGTTGAGGACGTAGGTCAGGCCTCCGGTGCAGGCGAAGTCGATGAGTGCGCACTCCCCCGGGTTGGTGCTTACGTACTGGCGCCACCACTCGCTCGACGGGTCGCAACCGCAATCACGCTCGGTGCAGGCCACGCCCCCGCCGGCGGTGCAGGTGCAGGTGTTGCAGCCGTCGAGGGCAGGGAAGCTGTCGCCCGGCATGTACTCCACGCCTCCATACGTGCAGCCCTCCGGACAAGCCACGTCCGTGCACACGATCTCGCCGCCCGCGTTGCACGTGCAGGTGTTGCAGCCGTCGCCCGGTGGTACCGGCGCCCCCGCCGCGTAACCGATGCCGTCTCGTTCACAGCCGTGACACGCGATCTTGGTACAGCCGACGTTCCCGGAGCCCGAGGGATCGCAGGTGCAGGTGTTGCACCCGTCGGACGCCGGGAACGACGCGCCGGGCAGGTAGTCGAGCCCGCCGTAGGTGCAGCCGCTGGTGCACGCCACCAGGGTGCATGCGACGTTGCCGTCCTCCATGAAGGGCGATCGCGAGCGAGAACACGGGGCCGAAATGAAGCCAGGCAGGTCGAAGGTCTGTCATTGGATTCGCTCCTGTGCCAAGGAGTGCCAGGGCCGCGCGTGGGAGGATCCCGAAAAAGACGCGCGGTTTCGATGCAAGGCGGCGTTCAAGAAAACCCTGTGCCAGGCCCGTCGACGGCCGCGCGCCCTGACGCACGCGCGAGCTCTTCGGCCAGAGGAGCGGCTTGTACTCTAGCGGATATTCGTCTAATATAGCGGACATGGCTGCTCCGCATCCCCTCCCTGCTGACCTGCTGCGCGCCGCGTCGCGTGCCGTCCTCCTTTTCGCCCTGCTGGTGTCGTGCGGCGCGGCGGGCTGCTCGCGCGACGGTGCTTCGCGTGCCTCCGCCGCCGGAGCGGAGGGCGAGCTCGAGACGCTCGAGCTCCGCTATCAGGGCAACAACGGCACGGTGTCGCCGATCGAGCTCGCGGAAGATCTCGGGTACCTCGCGCCGATCCGCCTGCATTTCGTCGGCAGCACGGTGAGCGGCCCCCAGAGCGTGCAGGCCGTGGTCACCGGCGACACCGACTTCGGCGGCGCGTTCAACGGTGCCATCATCAAGCTGATCGCGGCCAAGGCGCCCATCATCGCCGTCGCGGGCTACTACGGCGTCGACGAGCAACGCCAGAGCGGCTTCTACGTGCTGAACGACAGCCCGCTGCGCACCGCGCGCGATCTGCTGGACAAGACGATCTCCATGAACACGCTCGGCGCCCACAGCGAGTTCATGGTCAAGGAGTTTCTGTCGCGAGGCCAGCTCACGCCGGAGGAGGCCCGGCGCGTCACGCTGCTCGTCGTTCCCCCGGTGAACGGCGAGCAGCTGCTCCGCGAGAAGCAGGTCGACGTGGCGGCGCTCGGCGACATCTACCGCGATCGCGCGCTCGAGCGCGGCGGAATTCGTTCGCTGTTCTCGGACTATGAGCTCTACGGCAAGTTCACCGCGGGCAGCTACGTGATGAAGACGAGCTTCATCAAGGAAAACCCCAAGACCGCGCGGCGCTTCGTCGAGGCGACGGCCAAGGCCATCGAGTGGGCCCGGGACACCCCGCGCGAGACGGTGGTGGCGCGCTGCATCGCGCTGATGAAGAAGCGCGGTCGGAACGAGGAGGACTCGGCCATCAAGTTCTGGCGCAGCTACGGCGTTGCCGGCAAGGGCGGCCTGATCGCGGAGCGCGATTTCCAGGTCTGGATCGACTGGATGGTCAAGAGCGGCGAGCTCAAGCCGGGTGAGATCGCCCTGAGCCGCGTCTACACGAACGAACTCAACCCGTACGCGAACGACCAGGCCGCGAAGTAGTCGGGTCGGTCGCGCCCCCCGGGATGTGTCAGGGCAGCGTGCGGGGCTTCCGTCCGAGCCGATGATGGTGCTGTTGCAGGTGTAGCGCGGGTCGCCCTTGGTCGAATAGATGATGCGCACGATGCCTTACGGAATACGCGCTGTCCCCAGGGGAACCTCGGTGCTCACGCCGGTGCGCGCAGGAGCCGCACACCGCGCGGCGCCTGGCCGATCACCCCAGCGGAGGAGCGTCCGCCATGCCTCGAGGGCCGTGGGTTGGGCGTCCATGGACCGGGCGTTGCACACTTCCAGACCGACGCGCTGCGCGCTCCTCGCTGGTCGGAGCCGGTCCATGCGAAATCTCGGAAGAACGCTGCTGGTCGCGGCCCTTGGCGGCCCGCTCCCGCTCGCCGGCGTGGCCAGCGCCGCGACGCCCACCGGCGCGGCGCCTGGATCCTCGTCCGCGGGGAGCTGGTCTCAAGGCTCCAAGGATCTCTTCGGCGCCGCATACGAGAGCTACGACGAGGATCTGAAGTACTCGGCGCGCTCCGACACGGCCCCGATCAGCAACGTATGGTTCACCGGAGCGAGCGGCATCCTGACCGAGGTGTTCTGGCCGACGAACGATACCGCGCAGACGCGGGACAGCCAGCTGCTCGTCACGGCGGCCGGCAGAGGCCTCTTCGAGGAGCGGCGAGACGCGCGGCAGAGCGTCCGCTGGATCGAGCGCGGCGTGCCGGCTTTCCGGGTGATCACGGAAGATCCGGGCGGCAGGTTCAGAATCGAGAAGATCGTCTTCGCCGATCCCGATCGCGACGTGGTCCTGCAGCGGCTGAAGATCACCCGGAAAGTCCGAGGGCTCAGGTTCTTCGTCCTTCACAACCCCAGCGTGGGGAACACGCCGCTCGGTGACAGCGCGATGGCGAGCACGGGAGGCGCGCCGGGGGCAGGGCTCTTCGCCTGGCAAGGCCCCTTCGCCCAGGCCCTCGTGGCTTCCGTCCGCTGGCGCGACGCCACAGCCGGCTTCTCGGGCGCCGAGAGCGACGGCTATCGGGACCTGCAGAACCACCGCACGCTGACCACCCACTACCGCGACGCGAGGGACGGGGACGTCGTGCTGACCGGGGAGCTGGATCTCCCGCTCTCGCCCGGGGTCTGTGAGCTCACGCTGGCGCTCGGCTTCGGACGCGACATCGACGAGGCCCACCGCGCCGCCCAGGCGTCGCTCCGCGAGGATCCCGGCGCGCTCCTCGACAGGTACCGCGCCCAGTGGCGCGCCTATCAGGCGTCCCTCCGCCCGCTCGGGAGCGCTTCGCCCGACCTCGCGCGCCTCTACCGGAGCTCCGTGGCCGTGATGAAGTCCCTCGAGGACAGGGCGCACCCTGGGGCCTTCATCGCGTCGCCGTCCGTGCCCTGGGGCGACGTCAGGCTCGACCGGGCGAGCGCGCTCTCGCCGAGGACCTCGGGCAGGATCACGGGCGGTTACCACCTCGTGTGGCCGCGCGATCTCAGCCAGATCGCGCTCGCGCTGCTCGCCGCGGGCGACACGCGCTCGCCCGTGGCCGCGATGCGGTTCACGAAACGGATCCAGCTCTCCGCGTCGGACGGCACCTGGGATTTCGGCCCTCTCCATGTCTCGAAGGACGGTTCATTTTACCAGAACACCTGGTCCGACGGAGAGCCGTACTGGAGGGGCCTGGAGCTCGATCAGGTCGCGCAGCCGATCGACCTCTGTTATCACGTGGTCGAGGAGCGGCTCGTCGCGGCGGATGCGTGCTGGGATCTCGCGCGCCGCGCCGCCGACTTCCTCGTCGCCTTCGGCCCCTGGACCCCGCTCGATCGATGGGAGGAGGTCTCGGGCGTCTCGCCGTCGACCCTGGCCTTCGTCTGCGCCGCGCTCGCCCATGCCGCGGAGATCGCGGGCGCGATGGGTGACCCCGCGCGCGAGGCCCGGTACAGAGAGACGGCCGAGCGCTGGGCCCGGCAGGTCGACGGCTGGACGTTCACCACCCAGGGGGGCACCGCCAACGGGCGGTATTTCGTGCGCGTCGACGGGACCGGCAGCCCGGACGCCCCGAGGGACCCGAACGACGAGCGACGCTATGTCTTGCGTGGCCGCTCCTGGCTGGAGCGCGACATCGTCGATTGCGGCTTCCTCAGGCTCGTCGTCCTCGGGGTGCGCCCGGCGCTCGCGGCGAACATCGCCGATTCGCTGGCGGCCTGCGACGCCGCGCTGCGCGTCGAGGTCCCTGGGGTCGGCCCCGGGTTCTATCGCTATGTCGGCGACGGGTATGGCTTCGACCCGCGCACGGGCGAGCGGACGAGAGGGATGGTGTGGCCGCTGCTCACAGGCGAGAGAGCCGAGTACGAGCTCGCGAACGCGCTCGCGAAGTCCAGCTCGCCGGCGGCGGCGCGCAAGAGGATGCGCCCCTACCTCGACGCGATGGGGCGCTTCGCGACCGCGTCCCAGATGTTGCCGGAGCAGGTCTTCGATCGCGGGTCCCGCGCCGGCCAGCCGACCGGCGCGGCTGCGCCCCTCGGGTGGGCGCACGCGGAGTTCGTCCTGGCCCTGCGCGAGCACGACGACGCGATGCTCTTCCGCCTGCCGATGAGCCGCGCCGGAGGCGCCACCCGACGGGACGCGCGCGGCTCCTCCGCTCCGTGACGGATCGGCATCGGGGGCGCCTCCTCCACGCCACAGGCAGCCTAGCGAGGCACCTCGCCGCGGATCACCTGTCGCACGGTCAGGACGACGACGCGGCCCGCGTCGCGCTCCTCCGCGAGCCAGCCCACGAGGGTGGAGAAGTCCTGTCTGGAGATGCTGTACTTGCCGCAGGCGTCACAGACATGGTGGAAGATGAGCTGTATCCATCCGCCGTCCTGCTGCGCGCCGCGGATGAGAGCCTTGATCGCGGGGACGCCCTGGCTGCGGCTGAGGGAGCCGGGCGCACGGGTGGCCGTCGGGTCGCGGGGAGGGATGGACTCCGTCCGCGGGCACAAGATGCATGAGGCGAACGCGAGCCCGCCCGCGCGCCTTCCGCTGTCGTAACCGCAGGAGCGCACCAGCTCGACGCTGACGCTGTCGTGGGCGCCCCAGGGGTAGGCGAAGTCGCTCACGGCGAAGCCCAGCGCGAGGAGGGCGCGGCGATCATCGCAGATCTGCCGGCGCTGCTCGCTGACCCTGAGCCCGGGCAGCCGCACGTGATTGATGGTGTGGCCGCCGATCTCATGGCCGTCGGACGCGAGCGCGCGGAGCTCTGCGACCGTCAGGTAGCCGGGGCGGTCGAGTACGCCGCTGTTCACGAAGAACGTGGCATGCATCCCGTGCTCGGCGAGGATGGAGCGCACGGAGAGCTGATCCGCCAGCGTGTCGTCGAATTCGATGGACACGACGAGGGCGCCCGGGTCACGCCGCGTCAGGTGGACCGGGGAGAGGAGGACGGCGGCGAGGCACGCCACGATGAACGCCAGCACCGCCTGCTGTCGGCGCGTCGCGGGGCGCCGCGCACAGCCCCTCTCCGTGGGCACGATCTCCACGGAACACATCGCCGTATCATCGACCGTGCCCGGGCCTCCGGCGCCCTTCCGGGAAGACCAGCGCGCTCTGCGCCTTCCTGGAACGCCTGGAGATGCTCCCGGGACGGCGAGCGGCTGCGGCGCCGAGGCATAGGCCAGTATGCCCATGCCTCGAGCCAGCGACCTCGGATATGACAGCCACGTGCATCGGGTGATGTGACGACGGACGGCGAGCCGGGAGGACGAGGGCGGCGCTGTCCCGCGCTTCCGAGGACATGGCCCGAGCACCGGATGGCGGTCTTGAACCCACCGGACAGAGGTGCTGACCAATGATGTACGGACGAACGAGTTTACCGAAGCTGATTCTGGTGTTGGGAGCGCTCGGCATCTCCCTCTGGGGCTGCGGTGGCGACAGCGATGGGACCACCAGCGCCGGCGGCGACGGCGGCGGCCCCGCCGCCGGCGCCAGCACGAGCGGCACCTCGGGCAACGGCAGCGGGAGCGCGTCGGCGAGCACGACGGGCTCGGCCAGCGGCACCAGCACCAGCACCGGCAGCGATGGCGCCAGCACGAGCGGCGCGGGTGGCGACGCCAGCACGAGCGGCGCGGGTGGCGACGCCAGCACGAGCGGCACGGGTGGCGGCGCCAGCACGAGCGGCACGGGTGGCGGCGCCAGCACGAGCGGCGCTGGTGGCGGCGAGCCCATCACCTGCCCGTCGCCCGCGCTGAGGGCCGGCGACACGAACAAGACGATCTCGGTCGGCGGCTCGAACCGCAGCTATGTCTTGCATGTCCCCGCCGCGTACGACGGCAGCAAGCCGGTGCCTCTCGTGGTGGACCTCCACCCCCTCGGCGGCTCTGGCCCGTCGGAGCGATCGGGCTCGCCGTATCCGGCGCAGACCGACCCGGAGGGGGTCATCATGGCCTTCCCGTCAGGGCTGTCCGGCCCGTCCGGCGGCGCCTGGAACGTGGGGCCCTGCTGCGTGAAGAACACCGACGACGTGGCCTTCGTCAAGGCGATGGTGGCCGAGATCCAGCAGACCGCCTGCATCGACCCCAAGCGCATCTACGCGGTCGGCTTCTCGATGGGAGGTGGAATGTCCCACTACCTCGCTTGCCACGCGGCCGATACGTTCGCCGCCGTGGCGCCCGCCGCCTTCGATCTCCTGCAGGAGAACATCGGCGATTGCAAACCATCGCGCCCCATCACCGTGATCTCGTTCCGCAGCACCGGGGATCCGATCGTGCCTTACGCCGGTGGATACTCCGCGGTGGTGAGCGGCATGCCCATCACGTTCCTCGGGGCGAAATCGACCCTCGAGAAGTGGGGCCAGATCAACAAGTGCACGGGCTCGCCATCGGCCGAAGACAGCAAGGGCTGCTCGACCTTCTCGAACTGCGAGGGCGGCGTCGAAGTGGCCCTCTGCACCAAGCAGGGAGGGGGTCACGACTACGGCAACGCCGCGGTCGGCTGGCCTGTCCTGAAGCGGCACACCCTGCCGTAGCCGGCTCCTGACGCGCGCGCCGCGTGCTCGACGCGGCGCGTCCGCCCATTCCCGTGCACCGCGTCCCTCGATCGTCGCCGTCCTACCCACACCCGCCTCCACGTTCGAGCGACTCCGCTGACATCGAGATACGACCCGCCGTGGGATGCAATGACGCCACGCATCCACAGCGCGGTCTGTCGGCCTGCAGCGCCATCAGAAGAATCTGCTGCTGGTGCGTGAATACCGCGTGATCGTAGCTGCGGCGTGACACGCGAACTCGCGCGTTGGTGGCCGACGCCTTGATCGTTCGACGTGGCGAGTGATACTTTGGGAGCCTGCCTCCCGAGCGGCTTCGTCGTCCAGCGGGAGGCCTCAACGAGCTTCCCATGAAGGTCAGCGGAACCACAATCCTGACGCGGAAAACCTTGGTGAGCCGGAGATTCGGCTCGGAAGCGTGGCGCGGCCTCTTTCGTGACATGGCGCTGAGCCACCCGTGGTTCAGGCAGCCGATCACGGCCAGCAGCCTGGTTCCGCTGCCCGAGTTCCTCACATTCCACGACGAGCTCGTGCGGCGCTTCTATCCGGACCGCAAGGACGCCCTCTTCGAGCTCGGGGCCGAGTCGGCGCGCTGGGCGCTCGTCGATGGCCCGCTGAAGCGCTTCGTCCGGGATCCGGGGATCTCCTCGCTGGTCACGGCCATTCCCACCCTCTGGCATCGTTACTTTTCGGAGACCGACAGCCGCTCCGAAGCGGCGCTGCGGGACGCCGGCGTCGAATTTCGAGTTCACGACCTCCCGGCCTGGCACCCGTATTTCGAGCACTTCGTGATCGGGTACACGAAGGAGATGCTGGAGCTCTATTGCGCCAACCCGATCTGGACCCATCGCCTCGCCGGGGGGCGCGGGACGACGTACAACTATCTGCTCGCCACCGATCCCGTTCCGAGCGCTCCTCCGAGCGGCGAGCGCGGAAGCGGCGGGTGCGCTGGGCCCGTCCGGTCACGAAGGGCGCTCACGGCGCGCGAGCTGGAGGTGCTGCGGCTCGTCGGGGTCGGCAAGACCAACCGCGAGATCGCCGTCGTCCTTCACATCTCCCAGAAGACCGTGCAGCATCACATCGCTCACGCCTACGACAAGCTCGGCATCTATAGCCGCGCCGGCGCGACGCTGTGGCTGGGCGAGCGGGGGCTCCTGGGCTGAGGGGCGACGCGAGCGCGCGCCGCTGGCCGGCTCGCAGAGCGACGAGCGCTCGCCGCGAGAGCGCGAGCCTCACGGTCGCCTGGCCTACGCGGTCGCCTGGCCTACGCGGTCGCCTGGCCTACGGCGGCGTGACGGTCACATCGGCGATGGACGCGCTCTCCGTAAGCACTGGATTGGCTCGTGGCTCGCCTCGCCGTCGGTGATCGTGAGAGGGCCGCGCAGGTCACGCTCCGGGGGCAGGTTGCGCGAGCCCTGGCTCACCTTGCGCACCTTTGGCCCGATCCGGGCGGCCCCTGACGCCGCAGCCGGGCGTGCACGCCGTGGAAACCGCGCCGCGCGACGTGTGGCTTGACTCCTGCCAAGGAGGCTGTGCCCCCCGTGGCGCTGCGACCGTCGGATCGAGGTCTCATCGCACGTAGGTCGCGTCGAGTTGACTCTCATGCTCGCCGACCGATCGGCAGGGGGATGACAAGGATCACGCGCCGCGCTCGCGCTCGGCGCAAGGCGCCCTTTCTCTCCAGGGGAGGGGCTCGCGCAGGGGCATCGCTTTGCCGGGAGCGGCGAGGCGACATTGGAGGAAACATCATGAACGTTCAGGCTTGGTTCAAGGGCAGTCGCATGGCATCCGTCGTCTGGCTCGCGCTCGCCATGGCACCGCTCGCCGCGGGCTGTCAGGTGGAGGTGGCCGACGATGCGCCCGAATCGATCGTCTCCGAGTCGAGTGAGGTGAGGGGAGGCGGCGGGCACGAGGGCCTCGTCTGCGGCGGCTTCGCCGGGATCGCGTGCGAGCGCGGCTTCTTCTGTGACTACGACATCAAGGCGCAGTGCGGCGCGGGCGATCAGACGGGCGTCTGCGCGCCCATCCCGGAGGCGTGCACCCAGGTGTACAATCCCGTTTGCGGCTGCGACGGCAGGACGTACAGCAATGCATGCGCCGCGAACGCGGCGGGCGTGTCGGTCGCGTCGCGCGGCAAGTGCGACGCGCCCTCGTGAGCGCGCTCCGCGGGGGGCCTGATGTGCCGCGTCCCCCCGCGGCGTCGAGTCGATAGCTCTCGCCGTCCTCCCGCGTCGATGTCGACCTACCTTGCTCTCCTCGGGGCGTGTACGGCCGGCTGCCGCACAACTACTATCTCTACGCGGACCCGAACAAGGGCGGGCAGTTCACGTGGATCCCCTGGGATCACACCTTCGCGTTCTCGGACGCCGACGCGGGCGTGACCATCGGGATGACGGCGCTGCCCCTCTCGATGGCCGAGGTGACCGAGCAATCGCCGCTCGTCCGCTACCTGCTCGACGATCCGGTCTATCTCGAGGTCTACCGCGGCTACGTGGCGCAGGCCGCCGCCAAGGAGTACGAGGCGGCCGCTTCCGAGGCGTGGTTCAAGGCGGCGCACGACCTGATCGCGCCGTACGTCGTCGGGCCGGAGGGCGAGATCGAGGGGCACACGCACCTCACGACGCCCGAGGACTTCGACAACGGACTCGCCACGCTGATCGCCCACGCCAAGGGACGGACAGCGGAGGTCGCCCTTTACCTCGAGCAGTGAGGGTCGTGTCGTCTCCGCACAGGACGAAAGCGTCCTGTGCCACAGTGGGCCAACCCTGTCCCCGCGATCGCGGGCGCTGCGCCGGTGGTGATCACCTCCGCGAGAGCGGCCATCTCCGCGGGGGTCGATGAGGCCGGGGCCCTTGGCACAAGCGCTGCTGTGCCGGGGCCCATGCGTTATTGCCGAATTTTTTCAGTCTTCATCCCTCTGTCCGTGCTCCTCGCGGGCTGCTCCTCCGGCGGCACCGGGGAGGACCCGGTGCCCTCGCCGTCCGGATGCAGCGATCCGGAGACGCCGGGGTGCGTCCTCACCTCCGAGAAGCAGCGGATCCTCGCCCCGTCGGTGCCCGACGCCGATCGCGAGGCGCTCGCGGACGGCAACACAGCGTTCGCGCTCGACCTCTACGGGAAGCTCGGCGCCGAGCCGGGCAACATCTTCTATTCGCCGCACAGCGTGTCGAGCGCGCTGGCGATGACGTACGCGGGCGCGCGCACGGAGACGGAGGCGGAGATGGCGAGCGCGCTGCGCTTCACGCTGCCCCAGGAGCGGCTGCACCCGGCGTTCAACGCGCTGGATCTGGCGCTCGAGAGCCGCGGCGAGGTCGCCGAGGGGCAGGACGGCGAGGGGTTCCAGCTCAACATCGCCAACGCGCTCTGGGGGCAGGTGGGCTATCCGTTCCTGCCCTCGTTCCTCGACGTGCTCGCGGAGAACTACGGGGCCGGGATGAACCTCCTCGACTTCGGCCAGACGAGCGAGGCCCGGCAGATCATCAACGGGTGGGTGGCAGAGCGCACCGAGGACCGGATCAAGGACCTCCTGCCGGAAGGCTCCATCAGCGGCGGGACCCGGCTCGTGCTGACGAACGCCATCTATTTCAACGCGGCGTGGAAGTTCCCCTTCAAGGAGGAGGACACGGCCCCGGGCGATTTCACGCTGCCGGACGGCTCCACGGTCTCCGTGCCGATGATGGCCGCCACGTCGGAGGTCCGCTATGGCGAGGGCGACGGCTACGCGGCGCTCGAGATGCCCTATGACGGCGACGAGCTCGCGATGGTGCTCGTGCTGCCGTCCGACATCGAGGCGTTCGAGGACGGCCTCGACGGCGCGCGCCTCGACGGCGTCCTCGGGTCGCTGGAGCCGCGGAACGTCACCATCGGGCTGCCGAAATTCAAGGTGGAGTCGACGTTCGATCTCATCCCGCCGCTCATGGATCTGGGGATGACCGCCGCCTTCGGCGCCGCGGATTTCTCGGGGATCGACGGGCAGCGGAGCCTGTCCATCTCCGCCGTTGTCCACAAGGCGTTCGTCTCCGTGAACGAGGCGGGCACGGAGGCCGCGGCGGCGACCGCAGTGGCCCTCGACGAGAGCGGGCCGCCCGAGCCCGCGGCCATCCGCTTCGATCGCCCGTTCTTCTTCTTCATCCGGGACAACGCGACGAGCGCGATTCTGTTCGTGGGCCGCGTGGCCGACCCGTCGGCGTAGCGCCGCGGGGCCGCGCGTCCGGCGCGCGGGCGCGGCTCACCCGGCGGTCGCCTCGCGCAGCGGGGCGCCCGCCTCCGCGCCCCGCCCGTCGAGCCTCCGGAACTCCCGGCCGACCAGGGGGATCACGAGCGCGAAGATCGCGATGTCGATCGCGGCGTTCGCCCAGAACACCCCGCTCACCCCGGCGATCTTGGGCAAGAGCCACATCAGGGGGAGATAGAACACCAGCTGCCTCAGCAGGGCGAGCGCGCTCGCGAGCTTCGCCCGCTCCACGGAGGGGAAGAACGCCAGCGCCATGAAGACCCACGGCATGACGGGCAGGGCGAGGACGGAGATCCGGAAGTCGAGCAGCTGCTGCGCGGCGAAGTCGAACCCCGGCAGCATGGAGCCGAGGACGGCCTCCGGGGCCAGCATCATCGAGAGCCAGAACGGCAGGAGCAGCACGAGCCCGGCGATCGAGAACTGGCTGAAGGCCTGCTTCACCCTGCCGTAGCGCCCCGCCCCGTAGCTGATCCCCTCCACGGGCTGCAAGGCCCGCATCAGGCCGAACAGCGGCGTCATCATGAACATGGAGATGCGGTTGCAGGCGGCGAAGAAGGCGACGTCCTGCTCCGTGCCATGGGTCGACACCGCCCCGTAGACCACGAGGTTCTGGACGACGCCCATGATGCACACGATCAACGCCGGCATGCCCAGAGAGACGATCTGCCGCCGGATCGACGGGTCGATGCGGATCGTGCGCCAGGCGGTGTCGAACGAGGCGCGGCCCCTCGCGTAGTACAGGAGCCCGATGGCCGAGTAGACGAGCATGGCCGCGTTGGTGGCCCAGGCCGCGCCCTGCACGCCCCAGCCGAACGTATGGATGAACAGCGGCTTCAAGGCGACGTCCACCAGCAAGCCGAGGGAGATCATCCAGGCCGCCGTCTTCATCTTGCCTTCGCCGCGGACGGTCATGTTCACCGCGAGGCCGTGCACCCAGAACAGCGAGCCGAGGGCCGTCGCCTGGAAGTACGCGGTGCCGTACGCGAGGATCTCCCCGCTGCCGCCCATCGCGCGCACGAGCGGCTCTGCGAACCAATAAGCGAGCACGGCGTACGGCAAGCTGACGAGGAGCGACAGCCCGTTCACGCTCCCCAGGAGGCCGTGGAGCTTGCCCCGGTCGTCCGCGCCCATGTAGATGCTCAGCGCCGTGCCGGCGCCGGTCCCGATCAGGCTGCCCAGCCCCAGCGTGATCTGCGACAGGGGATAGGCGATCCCCACGCCGGCCAGGGCGCTCTCGTTCATCAGCTGGCCCACGAACACGGCGTCCAGGAACGAGTTGAGCCCGTACAGGACCATGGCCAGCACGGCCGGCCACGAGAGCCGCCACATCACGGCCTTCAGGTCGCCTTCGAGGATGAACTGCTTGTGGGCGTCTCTATCGCTCATGGCACGGCCGGCGCCTTGTCTGAAAGGACGAACTACGCCTCGGCCGTCGCCGATTCCGGCGTCGAGGCGTCATCTCGAAGGGCTGCGCGGCTCGCGCCGACGCGCCGGGCGCCGCCGGGAGGCCGCCCCGAGGCGCTTTTGGATCGCTGCCTGCGTCTCGCGGGGCAGCGTCCCGATGTACTCCGCTGACAACGCGCGGAGCATCGCGTCCGGCAGGGCGAGCACCGCCTGCGCCTCGGTGAGCCCAGCGAGCCGCTGCTCGGGGGCGAGCCCGGCGAGCCGCCGCTCGGGCGTGAGACCCGCGAGCCACTGCTCCGGCGGCACTCGTGCGACGAGGGCCGTGAGCGCCTTCTCGAAGCTCTCGATCACCTGCTTTTCGTCCTTCATGTGCCGCTTCCTCTGCCCCGCGAGCGGACGTCGAAGCTGCTCGACGATGCTCCACGAGCACCCAGAACACCGCGATCTCCGCAGGGGAGAGCGCCGGGATCCCGCCGGGGTCGGCGACCATCCCAGGCGTCACAGTGTACAGCAGATGGTCGCCTTCGCGAGCGTTCGCCGGCACCGTCTCCACCACCCGCAGCGGAAAGACGCAGAGCCGATCCTCGTGCGTGCCCGGTCCCGTGGGCGTGAGCGCGCAGTCGAGCGACCCGAGCGCCTCGACGAAGCGCGGGGTCAGGCGGGGCGCGAGCACGCGAAGGGCGACGGAGGCGGGGTCCTCAATCTCTGCAACGACGAGGTACTGCAGCGCGTAAGCGAGGAGCATCCGGGCGTCGTCGCGTTCGAGCCCGTCGGCCGGCCCCTTGAAGTGCACGAGGGTGTGCTCGGCCAGCCCGCCCACGACGCTGGTGAGAAGGCTCGGCCTGGGCGGGGCGCCGCGCCGCCGGCGCCGAAGGATGACGAGGTCGACGCGTAGCGGCTCGCGCGCGAGCTGAAACTCCGAGATGCACTGATTCGGACTCGAGCTGGACAAGCGCACGACCGATGTGGCCGAAGACGACCGTCACAGGCGCCGAGTCGGGCTCCCAGTCGGCGACGACCTCAGACACCGCTTCCCGCAGCTTCGGGTGGCAGGCGGCAAAATCCTGGTACGGGTTGTGCGAGTGCTCGTCGAGAGGATAGGGTGGAATTCGCCGCGAGGACGCTCTGCGAGGCGGTCGCCCCGCAGAGCGGGATGGTTCGGCGGGCGGGTGCTGCGCCGGGAGGGCCAGGCGGGGTGTGTACATCCCGATGCTCCCGCTCCGCGCGCTTCGGGGGTAGGATGGCGGAATGACGCGTGTGATCGTCGCCGGCGCTGTGGCGTGGACCGACGTGGACGCGATCCGGCGCGAGCTGGCGAAGCTCCCGGCGGGGGCGATCGTGATCCACGGCGACTCGCCGGGCGCGGACGCCCTCGCCGGGCGCGTCGCAGCCGAGCTCGGGCTCGCCGTGGAGCCGATGGCGAAGAACAAGGCGGACTATGCCAAGTACAAGCGTGGTGCCTGGAAGGGGCTCAACGAGCGGATGCTGGCGAGCGGGGCAGCGCAGGTGCTGGTGTTTCATCCGGCGTTCGAAAAGAGCCGCGGGTCGGGACACCTCGCCGGGCTGGCGAAGGCGGCTGGTGTCGAGGTGAGCGTGTTCACGGAGTGAGGGGCGCGGAGCGCGCGCCTGGCGCGAGTGCAACGGATGAGAGGTTCTGGGACATGACGGCAGCTTGGCGACAGCACCCGAGGCTTGAGGGCCGCTTCCACGTCGACCACCCGGACGACCTGCAAGTCCTGGTTCACGAGGGGGGGCCGCGGCTCACCGATCGCCGTCCGGAGCTCGTCTGGGTGCGCGTCACCGCATGCCACGGCGATGTCTTCACCGCCCGGGTCCTGAACCAGCCGCACCAGTTGAAGACCGTCAATGAAGGCGCAGAGGTTCGGTTCATCGCGCCGACCGGCGGCGAGCACCTGCTGCAGGTCCGCGAGCAGTACCTGCGAGAGCGCGCAGACTGGGTCATTGGGCCGTGTAGCAGGTGTGGCCTGGACGAGCTGTTCGACGCGCCTTCCGAGCTGATAGCGAAAGTCTTCCCGAATGTTCCTGCCAGCGCAAGAATGGACGCGTTCAGCGCCTTCTGCGGTGCCTGTGGCGGTGTCCAGCTGGTCCAGCACAAGGACTTCAGACAGGACGAGGGTGAGGGGCCGGACGAGCAGACGGAACAGCAGTCTCCAGGGAAAAAATGGTGGCAATTCTGGAAGTGAACCATTGGGTGAATGGCAGAGGTCGCGAACCGGCCGGCGGCGGGGGTCGCAACCCGCCGTCCCGAAGAGCCGGATGTGAACAGCACTTGTCCGGTTCTGTGAGAGGCGCCCCCCGGTAACGGGGGGCGCCTACTCGATCGGCGGCTCCGCCGTACGCTGTCGCTCCGCTTTGGGCATGATCGCCATGCCCACGATATCGAGTGCGAGCTTGATCCCCGCGGCCAGCTCTCCGACCGTGTGCATTCCCGACATGTCCGCGTCGATCTCGACCAGGGTCTTCGCCAGGCCGGGGCGGACCCCTGTGAGCACCACGCTGGCCCCGAGCAGCCGCACGGCGGCCGTGGTCTTCACCAGGTGTCGAGCGATCTGCGCGTCCACCGTGGAGATGCCGGCGATGTCGAGGAGGAGGACCCGCGCTCGCTCCTCGCTCACGCGCTGGAGCACGGCCTCGATGATCTGCTGCGCGCGCTGATCGTCGATGGCGCCGATCAGGGGCAGGAGCAGCACGGCGTCGTGGACGCGGATGATCGGCGTGGACATCGCGCGGATCGAGGCTTCATGGCGCCTCAACACGTCGAACGTCGTGGAGAAGTACGCGTCGAGCGCCAGGGAGACGTCGAAATAGACCAGCTTCTGGACGCTCGTGAACGCGCGCACCACCTCTGCGGGATCTCCGATGTCGTCGGAGAACGCCTCGAGCAAGAGGTGCATGTACCGGCGATACGCGCCGAGGTACCATGTGGGCTCGACGCCGATGCGCGCGTGCGCCGCGCCGACGTGCAGCCGGTGCTCGACATAGGCCCGGTCCAGCTTGCCGGTGAAGAGCCCCAGGAAATACTCGCGTTGCAGGCGCTTCACGCGGCGCAGGGCGTCGCCGTCGCGGAAGAGCTCTCGCGTCGGCCCGAAGTCGAGCAACAGCTCGTAAAACGCGTCGACAATCCGCTCGGTGCGCTTCTCGGCGTGGGGCCGCAGCGCCGCGATGCGCGCGAGATCCTCGTCGGTGATCTGGAAGAACGCGCGGCGATCCTCGACTTCGCGCTCGAGCGGGCGCGGCAATATGCTGTCCTGGGCCATGATGGGTCTTTGAAGAGGCGAAAGGGCGATAGCACGCTTCGGGCCAAGATAATATGTCCCGGTCGTATTCGCTCTCCGCGATGGGTTGGCAGCGCGGTCTGCCCTCATCACGTGCAAGATTTGCGACGCCGCGCAAGGCGTGCGTCGTTCGCTGACACGATCGGCGGGACGGCGCGGAGCGCGCCGCTGGCCGTGCATAGTCAGCGGATCCGGTGCGTCGGGGAGGCGCGTGCGTCAGCGCGCGGCCATGCCGGGAAAACCCGCCGAATGCACGGTGCGGGTCCCCTCGATCCCCTTCAGGTCGACGTGCGAGGCGCGCGGCGGCGTCCAGCCCTCGGCGGTGAGCAGACCGGCGAGCTCGGCGTCGGCGGCGAGCGGCGCAGAGACGGTGAGCTCGCCGCCTGCCGAGACGCCGAGCAGGCGCGCCGCCGTGTTCACGGTGCGGCCGAAGTAATCGAGGCGCTGGTTCAGGTTGACGAGCAACGCCGGGCCGCGGTGCATGCCCGCCCGGAGCACGAGGCGCTCGCCCTCGGGCCGGCCGGCGTTGCGGCCGAGCATGCCGCGCATGGCTGCGCTCAGCGCCGTCACCGCGGACCGCTCGTCCAGGAAAGTGGCCATGACCGCATCGCCGATCGTCTTGACCACCGCGCCGCCCTGCGCTTCGACGGCGCCAATCACGATGTCGAAGTGATCGCGCACCAGGTTGTACGCGGGGGCGTCGCCGATCCGCTCGTACAGCCGCGTGGAGCCGCACAGATCGGTGAAGACGACGAGGACCGATCGGACCGTCAGCCGCTCCCGCGCCGACAGCACCATGCCGCCGAAGTAGCGCCGGTACTCCGGCACGTGGAGCAGCTCGAGCCCGCTGAGCCGCCGCGGCAGGCTGGCCGGATCGAGCTCGTCCTTCAGGACATCGTGATGAACGATGAAGCCGCACTGCGGCCAGCCCACGTTGGTGAGCGCGATCCTGAGCGGGCCGGGCCGCACCTCGAGCTCCGTCACGTCATAGTGGGGTCCCGCGAGCTGCGAGATCGCGGCGGCCTGCACCTCGTCCGTGGGCTCACCCTCGACGCGAAGGATGCCCTTGGCGCGGGTCAAGGGGCAGAAGTAGCGGTAGCGGCCCGCGGTGAGCACCTCGGTCGCCGCCGCGGTCTCGCCGAGCGCGGCGGTCATGCCATAGCGGGGGTGGAGCGCCGATGGCGGCTGGCAAACCGGAGGGAAGCCGAGGTCCTCGATGGACCGGCCGAGCGAGAACGTCACCTCGACGCGCGCCGAGATGTCGACGTCGAAGGAGTACTCGCACATCGGGCAGAACGAGACGGCGGCGGCCGTGGCGAGGTCGTCGATCGCCTCGGCCAGCATGTTGCAATGGCCGCAGTGGACGTCCCAGTGCATGTCGAAGAGGCCAGTCTGGGTGCCGTGCAGCAGGACGCGGATGACCGCGTGCGGGTCGAGCGCGGTGTCCGCCGCGACCACGTGGGGGTTGATACGGTAGCGACGGATCAGCGGCGCGTCGTGGAGCCATCGCTCGACCGCATCGATCTCGCCCGCGTTCGCGGGGTGCTGCTGCCTGAGCCGCTCGATCAGGGTCTTCAGACGGTGGGTATCCATGGCTGCGCTCCGAGCATGCGCATGTCTCGCAGGCGGAGGGAAGTGCCATGTGCCTGCCGGCCGCGCCGCCCGATCGCCGCGAGCGCACGCGGGCCGCTTCCTTGGCCTGGGCAGCTCGGAATGTGACAGCGGCTCTCCGTGGACCGGGGGCTGTGCGCGCGCCGGACATGGAGAAACGAGTGCTCCTCGAAGCCGCGGCTCGCGGCGACCGCGATCGCTGGAGCCTATTCGTCCCCTTCGACGTCTGCTTCGAGGGGATCGCTGAACGAGGGCACGCGCGGCTGGAACTGAGAGCACCTAACGGGAGCTTTAATCCCGCCTATGCCTGAGCGGAGCGGCTCGCTGCAGAGGAGAGGATTGTGATGCGCCTGAGAGATCTCCCGCCGGGCGTGGTGAATGACAGCACCCTTCTCGATGGCGAGCAGGCGCCGGGCGTGGCCTTCACGCCGCGGAGAAGGTCGAGATCGCGCGCGCTCGAGCGGGCCGGGGTCGACGAGATCGAGGCGGGCGTCCCGGTGATGGGGCCGGTCGAGGTGGAGGCCATGGCGGCGGTCGGCGAGGCCCTCGAGCGCGCTGAGGCGATAGCGTGGTGTCGGATGACGGAGGGCGACGCCGCGGCGCGCACCGGGTTCTCGCGGGTCCACCTCTCCGTGCCGCTCTCGGATCGCCAGATCGCCGCGAAGCTCGGCGCGCGGCGCGACGAGGTGCTGGCCGGTATCCGGCGCGTGGTCGCGCACGCGCGCGATCACGGCTTTCGCGTCTCGGTCGGAGGCGAGGACTCGAGCCGCGCGGATCTCGATCTCGTCCGTGCGGCGATCGACGCAGCAGCGGAGGCGGGCGCGCACCGGTTCCGCTTCGCCGACACGGTGGGCTACCCGATCGCGGCCGGCGCCCCCTCCCTGCTACCCTTGGCTGCATATGGACGTCATCTCGTTCTGTCCGCTCCGCGTGTCCAGCATTCTCTGGCAACCACGCCCGGGCGCCCATGCGCTCACCGTGGCGTGCAAGGCCACGTACGAGCTTCGGCCAGGTACATCGGCGCTCGCCGCCGAGCAGGAACCGCCGTGGGAGGAGGACGTCTACAGCGACGACGATCGCTCGCGGCTCTGCGCCGCGAGCGATCTCGCGCCGTTCAAGCGGAAGGCCGACGTCCTCGTTGTGGGGCACGTGTACGCGCCTCGCAGACCGTCAGCGCGCGTGCCGGTAGCGCGGATCGTTGTGGGGCGACTTGAGAAGGCCGTCGAGGTCCGCGCGGAGCGCGTGCCAGCCGGCTTGCTCGGACTCGGCCCTATCGCGCCGGAGCGGATCGCGCGTACCGCGATGCTCGGACGTCACGCTGCGACGTGGGATCACCGGGCGTGGAACACGCGGCCGCTGCCTGAGGATATCGATGGCGCGTTCTTCAACGCCGCCTCTGCGGACCAGCAGCTCCCGGACCTCGCGGGCGACGAGCCGATCGTGCTCGAGCTCCTGCACCCGAGCCATACGCGCCTCGCGACGCGCCTCTCGTGCGTCGTGCCCAGGGCGCTCGTGCAGCGAGCGAACACGGCCCCGCAGGAGTCACGGTTGCGCTGCGACACGCTTACCATCGACGCCGATCGAGGGCTGGCGATGCTGGTCTGGCGTGGCGTGGTGGTTCTCGCGCACCCCTCGGAGGACGGGCGCGTGGTTGTGACGGCGGCGATCGATGACGAAAGCGCGCGTGCGACGCCGTCCCTGATTGCGCCGGCGCGGACGTGCCGCGTGGGCGACCTGGGCGCGGAGGGCGGGGAAGCGGACGCCTCCGGTGATCTCTCCGAGCAATCGAGCGAGGAGGTCGCCACGACGACGATTCCACTTCACACGCAGCGAGGCGCGAACCCGGTGCTCCCGTTCGTGCCAGGAAGCTTCGACGACGCGTCCGTGGGCTCCGACAACGAACCGCATGCGCCTCGGGCGTCTTGGCCGGCAGACAGCGAGGAGGATGCAGGTACGGGCACGACCTTCTTGCCGTATGCAGACGTCCAGCCGACGCTCGAGCCGGTCATGCCGTTCCGGCAGGAGTCGCCGCGCGCAACGGAAGCACCCGCCCCATTGCCAGATCGCCATGAGCGCAGCGCGCTCGAGCCCATAGCGCACGCGCAGCTCGACGTGCCTCCGCCTGCCATGGTCCTCGATGTGCCTCCGCCTGCCATGGTCGAAGAGATTCGGCCGACCGAAGCTCGGGTCGTAGAAGAGCCGCCGATGATCGGACCCTTGGCGGGGGTCGCGGCGGCGGTCCCCGCGAGCGAACCAGGCGTCGTGGTCGCGGAGAGACCGACCTTCGACGTACCTGCGACGGAGCCCGAGCCGGCGGAAGTGGAGCTCTCGATCGGGCAGTGTGCAGCGATCGCAGCAGAGATCGCCGAGGGACGAGCGGAGCGCGCCAGGGTGCTGGAGGCACATGAACTCGGCGAGCGCACGTGGCGCGAGAACGAGCGGCGTTGGCAGGTGGCGATCGCCGAGGAGGCAGGAACCGGGAAGCAAGCGCTGCGCAGGGCCTACGACGCCGCCTATGTAGCGCGCATCGAGGCCTTTCGCGGACCGATCACGATGGAAGAGTACATGCGGATCGTCGTGGGCCTGGAGCGAGGAAGGGCGGAGGCAGCGCTGGACGCGCTGCGGATCCAGCGGCCAGCGCTGATGCCCATCGTGCGGTGGTGGACGAAGAGAGTGGCGGAGGACACGAAGATGGCGGATAAGGCGCCGGACGCGCTACGAGGGGCGAGGAAGGGCTGAGCGCGTCTCGAGAGAGCGCTCGCCGGCCGTCAGGGCTCGATGACCGTGCAGGGGCCTCGGTTCGGCTCGTCGCCTGGCAGCGGAGCGAACCGGGCGATGAACGCGTCCTGCTCGCCTGGGGTCGCCCGTCGGGTCCAGGCGAGCCCTGGCTCGTGGGCGAGAGCGACCGCGCCATCCGCGCCGCCGGAGACGACGAGCGGCGCGTGGGGGTGCACGTCCAGGGTCGTGACGAGGCTGGCATGGGCTTGCCATGCCGCCAGGCGCGCGCCCGTCGAGGCGTCCAGCGCCAGGACCTCACCTGACGCGCTGGGGGCGAAGATGCGCTCGCCGCCCGGGGTGAAGGCGAGCGCCTCGCTCACGCCCCAGGGAAACTCCACGTCGCCTGGATTGGGATCGAGGTCCACGACGAAACGGACGTCGCATGAGGGGAAATCGTGGACCTGCACCGCGGTTGCGCCCGAACCGCCAATGAACGCTACGGCGCCCGGCCCAAAGACGACACGCGTCGCCGGGAACCAGCACACGAGCTCTGCCGAGTACCACCGGACCCCGCTCGCCAACCATTCGGCGAACCAGGTGGTCGTCGCCATCTCTGCGACGCTGCAGACCGCCAAGATGCGCCCCTCCGAGTGCAATGCGATCGGCCCCCCCGGGCCGAACCTGGTAGACGTCCTTTGCCCAGTCGACCAGTCGAACCGCTCCCCGAGCCCGCGCTCCATGGAATGCGACTCCACGAACTTACCATCCGCCGAGAAGCTCACGCCCCAGTACCCGCGCTCCCGGGCTGGATGTGCCTGCTGGAGCTCGCCGAGCGCCGCGACCGCGGTCGCGCGGGCGACGTCCCACAATCCGAGCAAGCGGTCCTGACTCGCGAGCGCGACGATCGGGTCGCGCGGGTGGAAGGCCAGCGTGGCGATCGGAACATCGACGGAAATGGCGGTCGGGAGGCAGCCCCTGGGTCGGAGCATCGTGCCGTCGAGCTCGAAGACGGCCACGTTGTTCGTCGAGGCGGGCAGCACCGCCAGGTACCGGCCGGACGCATCGAAGCGGACGCAGCGCACTGGACTACCGATCTCGACATCAGTCACGACGCGCACAGGACCTATCCTCCTCGACAAAATTGGTTGCGATCCGCCTCGATCTGCTGAGCGGTCTTGCCTTCCTGACCTCGAATCATCTCGTGTGTATAGTACACCGGCACGTCCGCGCCCAGGCTCGAGTCCAGCAAATCGTGGCAGTTGATGCGACCCGTGCAAGGGGACCGCTCCGTGTAGACGGCCACGACCTTCGCCGGGTCCACCTCCGACAAGCCCATGAGCACCCGCTCGGCGTGATTGCCGCCCCCTTCGCTGGCGCGCACGATGACCGTTCCGTCATCGAGCAGGACGGCAGCCACGTTGCGACCGCGAAGGTCGCTCCGGCTCTTCCCCTGGATGAACTCAGAGACAGCGCCGAACAAGGGATGGTCGTTGTACGGAACTTGCTGCAGCACGATCAGGCCGAGCGGGTCGAACCACACCAGGCTGTCGGGGGCATAAGCGTACTCCGCGGTCCCGGCGAGCAGACCCAGGGGATCGGGGGAGACGTAATTGCCCGCGTCGGGATCGTAGTAGCGGAAGCGGTTGTAATACAGGCCGGTCTCGGGATCCTCATATTGCCCGGGCCACCGCCAGGGGCAATCCTCCGGGGCGCCCTGCTCGACGGCGGTGCGTCCGAGCGTGTCCGTTTCGGCAGCCCATACCTGGACGCCGCTGGTGTCGAACAGGGTCGTCGGCGCGCCCAGGTGATCGGGGATCACGCTCCATACCTGACCACCGCGCTCGCGAGCGACTGGCGCGAACAGACCGGGCTCCCAGTACCACGTCGTAAGACCATGCTTGATCGAGATTTCGTGGAGGAGGGTGTGGCCGTCCCACAGGAACCGCGTCTCCGAATCCACCACCTCTTCTCCCGAGCTCCCGCAGCGGACGATCCGCTTCGCCGTCCGCCGCGCGAACGCGTCGTACTCGAAGAGCGCCGCCCGACCGTCCGGCAGCTCAACGCGCCGGAGCAGACCGTGACCGTTCCAATGAAACGACCACCGCCGGCCGTCACGCTCCTTCGTTTGCAGGCGGCCAGCCGCATCGTAGGTGTACCTGACGCCCGCATGGTCGATGACCCGGCTGCCAGGCCCGAAGCGCGCAGAGGCTCGCTCCTCGGCGAGCTCGTCCGCGCTGAAGCGCCGGAGAGGTCGCGCGACATCGCCCCTGGGCGAACGTTCGCTCAGCAGACGGCCTGCACGATCATGCTCGAATGTGCGTGCACCACGAGCCGCGTCCACGATCGCGGCGATCTGGTCCTCGCCTCGCCACTCGTACGCGCGGGCGTCGAGACGCGCGGCGCCGCTGTCGACCCGGGTTGTCCGTCTCGCGAGAGGCCGTCCTGCGATGTCACGGTCCCATTGCAGCTCGACACCTCCAGGCAGGAGGCGGGACAGCTCCGCCCCCATGGGATCCCGGGTGAAGGCGATGACCGCCTCGGGCGACGCCCCGCCGCCCAGGTGAAGCTCGCGCGCACCCAGCCCGGCATCGTGGACGATAGTGCACCTGGCGCCGAGCGAGGACTCGATTCGATGCCGCGCGCCGCCCGGGAGATACGTGGATGCGACGCGTCCAGCCGGCTGCACCTCGGCAAGGATGCGCCCTATCGCGTCGCGATGGCACGATGTCTCGGAGTGCTCGTTTTGGGCCCATTCGAGCTCGCCGTCGGCGCGGTATCGGAACTCGAGGAACGTGCCGTCGCCGTGGTCCACCCGGGCGAGCCGCCCCGCGGCGTCGTAGGTCATCGTCGACGTGCTCCCCGCCGGGTCTACGGCGGCGCCCACGCGTCCGGCGGCGTCTCGGCGGTAGCGCCATGTCCCACCGCTGAAGCGCGTCTCTGTCGCGACGTTGCCGCTCGCGTCGTAGGTGAACAGGTACTGCTCTCCGTACTCGTTCCGGGCCGCCAGCAGGTGACCTTCGCTGTCATAGTGAAAGCTGATTTCCCCGCCGCCCTCGCTCCGCCGGACGAGGCGGTGGAAGTGACCATACTCGAGCTTGATCCGACGCGCGTCGCTGTCGATCTCGACGAGGTGGCCCTCGGGGTCGTACCGATGTCGCTCCGCGGCGCCGCTTCGGGATCGTCGCTCGAGCGTGCGCCCCTCGGCGTCGTAGGCCGTCGTGACGACCGCGCCGCGGGGATCGCGTGCGGCGATCAGACGCCCCCGCTCGTCGCGCTCGTAGGTGCTCTTCCCGCTGCCACCCGAGCGTATCTCGCGGATCTCCTTGTGTTCATCGTACTCGACGTGGATCTTTCGGCGATCCGGGAGCGCCAGCGCCACCAGCAAGCCGCGGTCCCAGGTGAGGTACGTCGCCTCGCCCAGCGGATTCACGCGGCGCACGAGGCTACCGTTCTCATCGTATTCCCATCGCCACTCGCCGCCCAGGGCGTCGACTGCACGGACGGGTCGACCGCCGCGATCGTACTCCAGCCGCACCTTCGAGCCCACCCCGTCGGCGAGCTCGATGAGGTTCCCGCGATCGTCATAGCGCCGTTCGACGGCGACGCCTGCAGGATCGACCTCCCTGGTGCGCTGTAGCGTGGTCGGATCCACCTGATATTCGGTCGTCCCCCCGAGCGGATCGACGATCTTCGTCACCAAACCGACGACGTTCATGTAATAGCGGGTCGTGTTCCCGAGCGAATCGGTCACCACGGTCACGCGCCCGCGCTTGTCGTACTGGAGGCGATGATCGTAGATCCCGCCGTCTCCCCACGTGCGAACGCAGAAGGCGTCCTCGCCGAGCCCGTCGTAGGCGAAATAGAACGACAGGCCGTTGCGGTCCGTCTCGCGCACGAGCAGGTGCGTCACGTACTCGAAGCGCCACTCGTGCCCGAGCGCGTCGCTGACCGCGACGAGGTCGCCCTGGTCGTCGTAGCGATACTGCCGATGTGCGGCGAAGCCGCGACCTCGCGGGAGCGGCAGGTTCAGCGCGACCAGGCGATCCTCGTCGTCGTGCTCCAACCAGACGAGTCGCCCCGCCGAGTCTCGCACCCACTCGAGTCGGCCTCTGGCGTCGTATGCGAGCACGATCTCGTGGTTTCTGCACCTCGAGCGGATGCGCTGCAGAGCGGCCCTCGCCTCCGGGCGCCCCGGCACCGGGGCGAACTCGCGCACGGTCCCGTCCCGGGCCTCGACCTCCCAGCGGCTGCCACCCAGGCAGCGGAGGCTCAGCCGCTCGATGGGATGGTAGACCGCCTCGCCGGGGAGCATCGTGTGACCGGGGTGGTCGAACGTGTCGAACTCGATCTCCCGGCCGTCTTCGGCGAGCAGGACCACCTTGCCGCGCTCGGTCCAGATCGCCTGATCCAGGGAGAGGCTCCATCCGTGGCCCAGGGGCCCACGCCGTGAGGCGCACGCCGAGGAATAGATCCGCTCGACGCGGAACGGCATCGGTCCGCCGAGCTCCGCGTCGACCGCCTCCGTGAGGACCTTGCCGGATGCGACGTCGACGGGGTGGCCTGTAAAGAAGCACACCGCGCGGTGCAGGAAATTGCGAAACCGGCTCGGACGGAGCCGGCTCACCAAGGCATGGAGCGAATCGCTGACGAAGCGAGTGCGCAGCGAGGCCATGACCGCCGACATGAGGTCGAGCGACGGCGGGCCGCCAATCAGGATCGGCGCTCCCTTCGGGATCGCGAGCACGACGGAAGACGGCAACCGGATCGGCTCGGAGCAGCTCAACAGGATGTCGCCGAACCGCACGGCGTTCGAGCCCATGACGGTCACTGTCTTCGAGCCGAACACACAGATTGCGTCGTTCTCGGGTTTGATGGGGAGGGCAGGCGCCGGGACCTCACCAGGGTGGATCACGGGCTTCGGCGTCTTCGGGAACGGCGCCCAGGCGACCCCGGGAGGGAACAGGATGTGGCCGGGGATGTGGATGGCCTCCGTCCCCGTGTTGGTCGCGGGAACAAAGCCCCAGTAAACCACAGGGCCAGTCGGCGGTGCGCCGGAGACAGCGGCCATGAGATTGCCGAGCACGAGGCCCGCGGCGAGCCCCATCGGATCGAAGATGATGCCCGTGAACGGGTTCGGGATGGGCAACGGCAACGGCGCAGGCGTGGGCACCATCTCGAAGTGGATATCCAGGCCGAGGACCAGGTCGAAGAAGCTGCTGGCCAGCATGCTCAGCCTCCGGCGCTCCCGATCTGGGTCGGGCTCGCTGTGGTTCGGCCCCTCTCGAGGCGATCTGCCTGCTCGTCCAGGGATGCAGCTTGCGTCCGCCACCCCCGCGCGCGGCAGAGCGCCGCGAGGCGACGCGCCGCCTCGGGGCCGCTCGATAGCCGCGCGATCGTCGGCTCGCTGTCCGCGGCCACCTGGACGGCCTTCTTCAGACAGTCGATGGCCTGGTCCTCCGCGTCGATGAGGAGCGCCAGCTGCCCTGCGAGTCGCCAGCCCTCGATGGCGAGGAGAGCCGCGCCGGCCGCCTCGGCGGTCCGCGCTGCATGCACGTACGCGCGGGCTGCGTCCGGGAACCGCTGCGCGAGCGCGTGGACGAGCCCCAGCGCGAGCAGCGCCTGGCTCTCCTGCTCTGGAAGCCGGTGCGCGCGCGCGACGCTCACCGCCCGATCGAGCTCCTCGACGGCAGCCTCGGAGCGGTCGAGCGCCGATAGATAGCTGGCCAGGGTGACCCGGCAGATCACCTCCACCACGCCCAGCTCGACGCTGGCCGCCAGATCGCATGCGCTCCGCTGCTGCGCGATCGCGTCAGGCCCGTTCCCCTGTTGCATGGCCAGGGCGGCGCCGAGGATCTGATCGCGGAGCCGCGCTGATCCGTCGAGGTAGGCGGGGTTGATCCCCGCGCCGCGCAGGATGGCGTCGCGCCGCTCGAGCGGGAGCTCGGGGGGAGCATCGACACGCCTCGGCGGCGCCACGCCGCGCGGCCCGACGACGCCCCCGGAGGCGCGCGCCCCGTCGCTCGCCGACGCCAGGAACGCCGCGAAATCCGCCTGCTTTTGCCGAGCGTCGACGGCGCAGCGGGTCTCGACGGCCAGCGGCCGCGCGACCGCCGTCGCTCGCCTCGGCGGCGGATCGTCCAGATCGAGCACGAGGACGATACGGCACGCCAGCAGCTCGCGCGCGGCGAGCAGCCGCGCGATCTCCTCGTCGAGCGCCCTAGCGTCGTCGATGATCGTCGGAGCCACGACGAGGACGAGCCCCTGCAGGGGTCCACGCAACGCGCGCAGGACGGCGCCTGCCATGAGCTCGAAGACGGCGAGGTACGGGCTCGGTCCGGCCGCGGCGGGAGACTGCCCCAACGAGGCGCTCGCCGGGAGCGGGACCGGTCCGACCTCGATCCCGTCCCGCGCGTAGGCTTCGCGCCGTCGTTCCCACGCCGCCGCGAGCCGGTTTGAGCGGGCGATCCAGCCGGCATCCTCCCCGGTCCTCGCGTCGTCGAGGACGATCCAGGGGCTCCGGTTGTCCGCGTGAAATTCGAACCCGGGGAGCAGATCGAGGACGGCGCCGCGGAGGTCGCCGGACGTGCGGACGACGAGCAGCCGCACCTCGCGCGCGCGAGCGAACCACGCGGCGTCGTCGTGGAGAACGTTGAGCGCATCGGAGATGGATTGCATCGTGCGTTGGCTCCGCGGCTCAATTGATCTTCACGACGCCGCCCCTGATGTCCACGAAGCCGCCGGTCGCCTTGACCGAGGGGCCGCTGATCTCCACGCCGGCGCCGCTGATCTTGATGGCTGCCCCGCCGGCCGAGAGCACGATCTCCCCTTGCGCGGTCACCGAGATGTTCGCGCCCTGGAGGGTCCCGTCCGCGCCCGCGAGCAGATCGAGCTTGCCGAGGGCGTTGATCTTGCCGTCTCCGCTGGCCTCCACGGTGTACGCGGCCGTCACATGCTGCGTCATCGCTGCCTTGGCCGTCACGGTCACGTCTCCGTCCACGCTGTGGCTCATCGTCCCGTGGACCGTGACAGAACGAGCCCCATCGACGGTCTCGTCGACGTTGCCCGCGACGTGGGTCGTCTGGTTTCCTTCGACGGTCCGCGCGCCGTCGCCGCTCACGCTCTCGGTCTGGTTTCCCTGCACGGCCTCGTCGTGATCGCCGTGCACGGTCTCGGTGCGGTTGGCGTGCACCGTGAGCGTCTGATCTGCGCCCACGGTGGTGGTCTGGTTGGCTCCGACATCGACGGTCTGATCGGCGCCGATCTTCACCTTCTGGTTGCTGCCGATCTCGGTGGTCTCGTCCACGCCGACGCTCGTGCTCTGGCTGGAGCCTATCGTGCTGCTCTGGTTCGCGCCGATCACCACGTGCCGGTTCGCGCCGACGATCACCGACTCGTTCGCGCCGACGACCTCCGTGTTGTTCGCGCCGACCATCGTGCTCCGGTTCGCTCCGGTGCTCTCGTTCCTGTCGACGCCTACGGTGGAGGCGCTGTTGTTGCCGACCTTCTCCGTTCGATCGTTTCCGGCGTCCGAGTTCCAGTCGTACGGCGTGTGCATCTTGATCTGCTCTTTGCCCGCCGTGTCGTCGAACGTGAGCTCGTTGAACGCCCCCGTCGCGGGGCTCGACATCGTCTTGAACGTGCTCACCGTGGGTGCCCCGCCGGGCGGCCGGTTCTTGCCGTTGTAGACGCGGCCCACGACGATGGGCCTGTCGGGGTCGCCCTCCTCGAAGTCGACGATCACCTCGACCCCCACGCGCGGGTGAAACACCGCGCCCTCACCGACGCCCGCGAAGACCTGGTTGACGCGCACCCAGCACGACGTCGGCTCCTTCGCGTGCCGCGCCGTATCCTGGTCCCAGTGGAATTTTACCCGAACGCAGCCAATCTCCGCGCCTGGCGGCCCTCCCACGTGAATCTCCGCTCCTTTGAAGCCGGGCTCGGCTGTGACGAAGGCCGTTTGCGAGCCCTGGATCCGCGGCCTCGGCGTCACGCGCGCCGGTCGAAAGCCCGACTCGGCGACGGCGCCCCTCTTCCCACGCCGCGCGCACTCGAACCTCACGGTGTAGGGCACGCCCATCGCAGGTGTGCCCGCGGCCATGCCCGGTAGCAGCACGCCCTGCTGCTCGCCCCGCGCCTCGAGCCGGGTGACCAAATACTCGCCTTCATGCCGCGGCTGCACGTTCTCGAGCTCGAAGACGCTGCCGGCCGCGAGCGTCCTGCACGTGCCCTCGCCGACCGCATAGCTGGCCTCGACGCCGAGCCGCTGTAGCTTCGCAGCGGCGAGCGGCTGACCCATCGCCGGCGCCTCTGTATAGCGGCCCGGGTACTCGTGATCGATCAGCTCCACCGCCGATGGTTTGGCGGGAACCAGCACCGACATGTCGAGCGCGGGTTGCTTCCAGTTGTAGTCGATCAGGGAGACCTTGCGAGGCCGGAGGCGCGCTCCGAGCTTCATCGAGGAGACGGACCGGCCCAAGAGGTTGGGGCCGACCGGGATGAAGGGATCGAGGCGCGCGCGGCCCTCGTCGCTGTCTGACAGCACGAGCAAGCACGTGCCGTCGCCGTTTTCGAAGTGATAGGAGATGCCCTCCTCCTCCAGGAGGCGGGACACGAAGGCGAGGTCGCTCTCGTTGTACTGTACGCAGAAGGGGCGTGTGGCGACGTCATCGATGCGCGCCGCGTCCGTGATGCGCCAGGTGAAGAGCCCTCGCGCAGGCGTGAACTCGGTGTGATCGCCTCCGTCGGGCGGCACCGAGGCGCCCGCGGCCAGCGAGAGGTCGGGATCCCCTTGGAGCACCGCCTCGACGATCTGACGCGTGGTCTTCCCGAGGAAGATCCGGCAGCGCGTCCGGTGCATCGCTCGCGCGATCGGGGGCATCAGCACGAGGCGGTAGAGCACGCCATCATGCACCTGGCCAAGCTCCTCGGCCTCGACCACGATCCCGTGCACGACCCGGTACGCCGGGGTCGTGAAGGTGGAGAGCCGCAGGGTCGCGCGCGAGCCGACGAGCTCGTCGGGATCGACCTCGGGCGCCGGCTCGCGGGCCAGACAGGAGATCTCGTAACGATAGAGGCTGGAGATCGCCTCGAAGCCGTGAAAGGCAGCGACGCGCAGGTGGCTCCAGGGGCCCTCCGCGCCGGAGGCGCCCTCCCAGGCGAAGGTGAAGTCCGGACTGCTCACGGCGGGCTCACTCCTCGGGCTCATGGCGGCACCGGGATGTCAGGCCAGACAGGGCCCTCCTCCGGGCGCCGGTTTGGAGATTCGACCGATGAAAAACGATTGCTGCGCGCGCGTCAAGCGCAACCCGTTCCTTCTCCGGGCGGGCCGCCGGCGAGCGGGACGCCGTGACTCGACGCGCGGGAGAGGCGATGAGGCAGCGGCAGGATGGCAACGGTAGCGCTGGATCGGGCAGCCCCCCGCGTCCGTCTCCGGTGGCGCATCGAAGTGCGTGCCGCAGCCAGCGCGCGGAGGATGTCTTGCTCCTACCTTCTTGTGATTTGGATGAACTCGGCGGCGTTGTTCGCCAGCGGTTCGCCATTCTTGGCCTTTTCGGCATTACGTTGACACAAAGAGCGAAGATTTTTGCGCCTCTCCGCGACCTTTGATCCTTTGTTATCTACGCCCGCATACTCGTACTCACACTCGAGGATATGGGCGAGCATGCCGATGTCCAAGAACGACTCTGATATCTCCTTTTTAAATTCTTCGTTCAATGAACCCTTGTCCTTTTTGTTGTTTTTGTACGCGCGGTTGTATTTAGTCCTGACGTTGTTGAACTCCACGGCGTAGGAGTTGTAATCGTTGTGCAGGCTCTGGCGGGCGCGGCGCCTCTCCTCCCGATCCTCCTCTTTTCGTTGGCTCTCATAGGCGTCGAGCGCGTTCTGTAGGAGTCCCTGAGGGCTGGACTCGTCCTGTTCGCCGTTGAAGAGCTTGTTCTGAGCTTGAAGCCGGAGCACGGGGAGCGGGATGTTCCCGGTGTTGACGGTGCTCTCCTTCTCTGCAGGTCCAGCCGTCGCTGCCTCCCCATGCATCTCGACGGAGAGCGCCGGGAGGTCGATTCGCCATTGGTGGATCGCGTCCTGGGCCAGGGCCGAATATTCCGCCATCGGCGACGTGGACCACCGAAGCTGCCTCAGGGCATCTCCATGGATGTCTTCTTGGTCGTATTTCACCTCGTCGAGCGCGAGCGGAACATCGGCCATGGCTTTCCAGATCGTGACGTTCATCACGGCGAGCACGAACAAGGAGCGCAGGTAGACGAGGTGCTTCGCCCTGGCCGCGAGGAGGTCGGGTCGGTTCAGGCCGAGGGCAATGATGTTGCCGCCGCCGCGAGCCGTCTTGAGGTCCTCGTCCTTAAAGCCCTTCTCACCGCTGCTGGTGAGCTTGGCGCCGAGCGCCTCGGCGGTCATCGGATCGAACTGGATGAACTGCCGAGGATTCTCGTTCGAGGGATGGATGAGCACGGCCTTCTCGTCATGAACATCTTCGAAGGGCTTTGCGCGTTCGGCGCGCTTCTCGCTTATCTCGCGCCTCTTCTCGTCATCCATCTCGCTGAGGTCCTGTCCCGCCTCGGCGGTGTCCGGCATCATGTCGAAGAAGTTCTTCTTGTAGACTTGGTTGCAGATCTGGCACGCGAGAAAGAGGTTGTTCCAGTCGTAGGCGAGCCCGATGTAAGGGTTGTCGTGGCTCAGGTCGCTCCTTTGGCTCGCTCGGCTCGAGTCGAACACGGTGAAGCCGCCCTTGGGGCGGAAGTGCTCGACGTCGCCATGACCGACGTGGAGGATGCGTGACTCGCAAAAGACGCACTTGCCATAGTGCGAGCGGACGAGCGCGCTCTTCACGTCGCTGGCGGCATACATCGACGAGTCGATGTCAATCGATTTAACGAAGCTCGCGAGGCGCTCCCGCGCTCGGGTGCGCTTCCTGATTTTCTTGTAGTCTTTCTTCCAGCCCTCAACAAGTTTCTGGGCCTTTTGCAGGGTCTCAGGCGCCTCCGCTGGCTTCTGTATCTTGATCATCTCGCTACTCCGGGGCATCAACAGCAGGGCTCAGCTCTGGTGCAGATCGAGCAGCCTGCGTCGGGTCGCGTCGTCGGCTTCGCCGGTCACGGGGAGCCCGCAGCGCATCTGAAATTGGCTCACCGCTGCGTGCGTCGCCGGGCCTTCGCCTCCGTCGACGGCGCCCTCGTAGAGTCCGAGGTTCTTCAGCCGTCCCTGGATGCCGGTGGTCTGCGTGATCGGATCCAACGTCCGCAGCGTGATCGTGTAACGGAACACCTGCGGGGGGAGCCCGACCCGCACCTCGGCGGAGACGGCGTCTGGCGGGACGAAGCACTCCAGGAAGCCGTTCCCGTCGGTCGCCCCCTCGATGGCCGGGTTCGCCTGGCCATCGATCGCGACGCGGAAAGGCTCCCGCGCGAGCGGCTGGCCCCCGACCAGCGCGCGGAAGCGGAGCAACGAGGGGACGCCGATCCGCTTGAATCGATGCAGGGCGCCTGTGTGCGCGGCCTCCGAGCGCCGCCGTAGGGCCGGGATGAAGAACTCGTCCCCTGGCGACAGGACGTTGAGGTTGTGCCGCTTCGCCCTGAGCGGCGCGTTGCGAGCGTCGGCCCGGAGGGTCACCGAGACGTGGCCGTAAAGAAAGGCGAGGCTCTCGATGTTCTCTCCCTGGCGGACACGGTGCGTCGTGCCCCCGTCAGGGATCGGGCGCCGCTGCGACGTCCAGCGCTGCGCCGGCGAACGACCGTTGGTTCGTCGGGAGGGGAGGTCTGCTTCACCAAGGCTCATCCAGGCGTCCCGATCCAGCTCGGGAAATGTCACAGCACACGGGCCCGGACGGATGCCTCGGATCGCGATGAACCCCTCTCCATCGAGCGCTTCGTCGCGCGCCGACCCGTCCGGCAGCTGGATCCGGCAGCGCTCCCCGGGGATCGGCCGAGCGTCCTCGCCCACCAGCTGGACGGCGATCCAGTCGTCCGCCGCGGAGCGTTCCGCGCTCGGCAGCACCTGCGCCGCCTCCTCGGACCCGCGGTCGAGCCATCGCGGGGCCATCGACGGTGGCGCGATGCTGGGACCCTCGACGAGGGTCAACCGCCGAGATGCAAGCTGCCATGCCAAGATGCGCAGTACATCCTCGTTCCCCAGCCGCGAAAGAGCCCACAAGCCGGGGTCCTCGGCGACGCACCGCCTCAGGGTCGCCAGGTTGCTCGGATCGAACCCAGCCCAGCGCAGCCAGGCCAGCGCCTGTGCTTCGTCGTGGAAGCACAGCGTTTCCGAGCCGTCGCCGAGGTGCGTGCTGTCGCGCAACTCGAAGCTCCGTGAGCTGACCCAGAGCAACGCCCGGAAGACCATTGCTGTCCCGCGGGAGATTGTATGACGAGAACGTCCGACCGTATAGAGAGAACGTCTGACCGAGCGACGGCCCCTCCGACGGAGGCGGCGTCGCCGTCACGCTGGGCGGGATCGCCGAGCGGGAGGGAGGCCGCCGAGGTCGAGAGCATCATCGTCGCGATCGAGCGCCGTGGATTCATTGGAACCGTTCGAGCGGCTTCCTCCAGCGGCTCCGCAGCCTTCGCCGTGCTGAGGTGAGCTTAGTTCGCCGGCCGGGGGTGGTCGTGATCGCGCACCGAGTATCCCATTGGGCGGGGACGAAGGCTCGTGGACGCGCCTACAGCGTCAGCTCCGCCCTCGCGGTCGAGTCGCCGATCTCGCGCGTCACCCGGAAGCCGAGCTTCTGCGCCACGCGCTGCATCTCCACGTTCTCGGCCAGGATGTCGGCGCTGATGCGGGAGAGCCCCTCGTCGCGGCCGATCTGGACGAGGAGGCCGAGCAGCCGGGAACCGAGCCCCTGCCGCTGGTGCTCGTCGCTGATCAGCAGGGCGAACTCCGCGTCGCGCGTGCCTGGCAGCTTGCTCAGCCGGCCGACGCCGATGATCTGCCGCTGCGCGCCGCCCGCGGGCGGCTTCTCGACGACGAGCGCCATCTCCCGGTCGTAGTCCGCGAAGCAGACGCGCGTCAGCCGCTCGTGCGCGGTGCGCAGATCGAGCTGCATCGGGTAGAAATACCGGAGCCGCACGGTCCGCTCGGACAGCTTCTTGTGGAACTCGACCATCTGCGGCTCGTCTTCGGGGCGGATGGGCCGGATCGTGAAAGACTGCCCGTCCTTGCTCTCGAGCTCCGTCACATACTGCGTGGGATACTCGCGGATCGCCGACCTGGGGAGCGCGGACTCCGGCGTGTCCGGCGGGTGCAGGACGACGCGGGCGTCGAGGGCGATGGCCTCCTCCGCGCTCACGGAGAGCGGGTTGATGTCGATCTCGCTTATCCATCGCTGCTCGATCACGAGCTGCGAGAACCTCACGAGCAGGTGCTCGAGCATCGTGAGGTCCACCGGCTTGCGGCCGCGCACGCCCTTGAGCGCGCGGTAGATCCTCGTCTGCTCCATCATGCGCCGCGCGAGCGTCGCGTTGAGCGGCGGCAGGCCGAGCGAGCGGTCCTTGAAGATCTCGACGAGCTGCCCGCCGGCCCCGAACAAGAGCACCGGGCCGAACTGCGGATCGATCGAGCTGCCGAGGATGATCTCGTAGGCGTCCTTCAGCGAGATCATCGGCTGGACCGTCACGCCCTGGAAGTGCTGCGCGCCGGCCCGCCGCGAGACGCTCTCCTGGATCTCCTCGAACGCCCTGCGCACGGCGTCGTCGTCGCGCAGGTCGAGCTTCACGCCGCCCACGTCGGTCTTGTGGGTGATCGTCGCGCTGTACAGCTTGAGGACGGCCGGATATCCCATCTCCCCGGCCGTGGCCACGGCCTCGTCCGCGCTCCTCGCGACGGCGGTCGGCACCGTCGGGATGCCGTACGCCGCCATGAGCTGCTTCGACTCCACCTCATCCAGGAGCGTCCGCCCCGACGCGCGGACGCCGGCGATGATCTCCCTGGCCCGCTCGCGGTCGACGTTCAACGCCCGCTCGTCCGTGCTCGGCGTCTCGTACAGGGCGCGGAGGGCGTACGCGTAACGGAACATCGAGCAGAACGCGCGAGCGGCGGTGTCGGGGTACTCGAACGTCGGGACCCCGGCGCGGTTCAAGATGGCTTTGCCCGCCTCCACCTCCACGCCGCCCATCCAGCTGGCGAGGACCGGCTTGCCGTCGACGTGCGCGTGCTTGCGCAGCGCCTCGGCGGTCTGGGTCGGCTCGGTCATGTCCTGCGGCGTGAGGATGACGAGCACGCCGTCGTTGTGCGGGTCCTTGGCGCAGATCTCCAGCGCCTTCGCGTAGCGATCGGCGCCGGCGTCGCCGAGCACGTCGACCGGGTTGTTGCGGCTCCACGCGGCGGGGAGGAAGCCGCTCAGCTCGCCAAGGATCTCCGGCGAGAGCGGCGCCAGCTCCCCGCCGTTCGCGACGAGCGCGTCCGTCGCCAGCACGCCCGGGCCGCCGGCGTTGGTGACGATGCACAGCCGGTTGCCGCGGGGCCGGGGCTGCTTGGCCAGCGTCTCGGCCATGGAGAACAGGTCCGCGATGTCGTTCACGCGCAGCACACCGACGCGCCGGAACGCCGCGTCGAGCACCTCGTCCGAGCCGGTGAGCGAGCCGGTGTGCGAGGCGGCCGCCTTCGCCGCCGCCTCGCTGCGGCCTGGCTTGATCACGATGATCGGCTTGGTGAGCGCCACCTCGCGGGCGGCCGACAGGAACGCTCGCGCGTCGCGCGGGTCGCCGATCGACTCCATGTAGATGAGGATGCTGCTCGTCTTGGGGTCGTTGCCGAGGTGGTCGATCAGGTCGCCCCAGCCGACGTCGAGCATCGAGCCGACGCTGACGAACGCGCTGAAGCCGACCTGCTCCTGGATGCTCCAGTCGAGCACCGCCGTGCAGAGCGCGCCGGACTGGCTGATGAACGCGACCTTGCCCGGCCGCGCCTGCCCCTTCGCGAACGTCGCGTTGAGCCCGCCGATCGGGTTCATGACGCCCAGGCAGTTCGGGCCGATGATGCGCATCTTGCCGCGGGCGCGCTCCATGATCTGCCGCTCGAGCTGGACGCCCGGGGGGCCCATCTCCTTGAATCCCGCCGAGATGATGATCGCACCGGGGACGCCGGCGTCCACGCACTCGCCGATGAGGCCCGGCACGCTCGCGGCGGGCGTGACGAGGACCGCGAGATCCACCTTCGCCGGCACGGCCGCGATGCTCGGATAGGCCTTGATGCCGAGAACGCTCTGCCGCTTCGGGTTCACCGGATAGACGGTGCCGCCGAACGGGTTGCTGATCAGGTTCCAGAGGACCGTGCGGCCGACGGCGCCGCTGTTCTCGGTCGCGCCGATGACCGCGACGTTCCGCGGCCTGAAGATGGGGTCGAGGCTCTGAGGCTCCTGACGAAGGACATCGTGGGCACGGTCGGTCATGGGTACGGAGTCAGCCATGAAGCTCCTCGAGGGTGGATGGGGCGAACGCACCAGGGGCCGTTGCGCCGGAACGACGATGGCCGTCGTGCCACACGGCCGGCCTTGGTGCATGGGGCGTCTCTGCGAACAGGGCAGGGGCACGTTCCGTGCCCTGAGCGCGGATTGCCAGGCCGCGCATCGCCTTGATACCCTGCGCCGGCGCCATGATCCGCTCTCGACTTTTTCTCTTCGGGCTCCTCGGTCTGTGTTCGATCGCCTGCGAGGGCGCCGGGACGGCGGACGACACCAGCGCCGAGGCGTCCAGCGGCGCCTCGACGGCCGGCGCTTCGACCAGCGGCGGATCGACCGGCGGCGGATCGACCGGCGGCGGGTCGACCAGCAGCGCGGCGTCGGGCGGCGGCGGGTCGACCAGCAGCGCCGCATCGGGCGGCGCGGGAGCGGGCGGCGCCGGCGCGGCCGGCGGTGGCGAGGGCACGGGCGCGAGCCAGGGCGACGGCGGCGCGGCCCCGGTCGACCTCCCTGACGGCGTGAGCGCGCTGTTCCCCGCGCCGGGCGCCCGGGGGCTGTGCCCGGATCCGCCGCTCCGCATCACGTTCCCCGGCGCGCCGGCGCTGGGCAGCGCGGGCGCGGTTCGCGTGTTCAACGCCGCCCGGCCGGGCGCGGCGGTCGCGACGGTCGACATGGCCTCGATGACCGTGAGCGCCACGATCGGCGGCCGGACGTTCAACGTACCTCGCCCGGTGTACGTGGACGGCAACGATGTCGTCGTGTCCTTGCCGTCGCGCGCGCTCGACTACGGAGAGTCCTATTACGTCACGGTCGACCCCGGCGCCATCGTCCCCCCGGGGGGCGGCTCGTTCGCGATCGCGGACGCGACGGCGTGGCGCTTCGACACGGCGAACGCAGGCCCATCGAGCGTCGCGTCGCTCGACGTCGCGCTCGACGGCTCCGGCGACTTCTGCTCCGTGCAGGGCGCGCTCGACGCGGTCCCGGCGAACAACAGGGACAGCGTGCTCATCACCGTTCAGCGCGGGACCCACCACGGGGTCGTCTACTTCGAGAACAAGCACAACATCACGCTGCGCGGGGCCGACCGCAAAGGCACGGTCCTGTCGGGCACGAACAACAACAACCTGAACCCGAGCACCAGGGGCGCGCGCTCGTCGGCGCGGACAAGGTGAGCGACCTCATCATCGAGAACCTCACCATCCACAACCTCACGCCGCAGGGCGGCTCCCAGGCGGAGGCGCTGCGCCTCCAGGACTGCGACAGGTGCGTCGTGCGCGACGCCGAACTCCTGAGCCTCCAGGACACGCTGCTCTGGTCCGGGCGCCTCTACGCGGACAACTGCACCATCGCAGGCAACGTCGACTTCGTGTGGGGCACGGGCGCGGCGTATTTCAACCGGTGCGAGATCAAGACGGTCGGTCGATCCGGCTACATCGTGCAGGCGCGCAACGGCGACGCCGGCTACGGCTATGTCTTCGTCGACTCGCGCATCACGAGCGACGCGGGCATCACGGGGAACACGCTGGCGAGGATCGACGTGAGCCAGTACCCGTCGAGCCACGTCGCGTACATCAACTGCACGCTCGGCAGCCACATCTCGCGGGCGGGGTGGACGATCACGGGCGGATCTCCTCCGCGCACCCTCCGCTTCTGGGAGTACCAGAGCCGGGACGCGGATGGACGCCTCATCGACACCAGCGGGCGTATCGCCGGATCGACGCAGATCTCCGCGGAGCAAGCGGCGATGATGCGCGATCCGGCGATCGTGCTCGGCGGCTGGACCCCTCCGCGCTGAGGCGGCCGCGCGGCGCCTCGAACCCTGAGCTCTGCGCGGGATGCCCCGTGACGCTGGAAGGACCGAAACGATGAAGATGACCTTTCGCTGGTACGGCGAGAACGACCCTGTGAAGCTCGAGTACATCCGTCAGATCCCGGGCATCTACGGCATCGTCTCGGCTATTTACGATGTGCCGGTGGGCGAGGTGTGGCCGGTCGAGCGGCTGCAGGCGCTCAGGGCGCGCGTCGAGGGCGTCGGCCTCCGGTTCGAGGTGGTGGAGAGCGTGCCGGTGCACGAGGACATCAAGCTTGGCAAGCCGGCCCGCGAGCGGCTGATCGACAATTTCTGCCAGAACATCCGCAACTGCGCGGCCGCCGGCGTGAAGGTGATCTGCTACAATTTCATGCCGGTCTTCGACTGGACCCGCACCGAGATGGCCAGAGAGCTGCCCGACGGCTCGCTGACCCTGGCCTTCGACGCCGCGGCGGTGGCCGAGATCGACCCGGAACAAGGCATCTCGCTGCCCGGCTGGGACTCGAGCTACAGGCCGGAGCAGCTCCGCGCCGTGCTCGACGAGTACAAGAACGTCAGCGAAGAGGCGCTGTGGGAGCACCTGGAGCACTTCCTCCGGCGCATCATCCCGGTCGCCGAGGAGGTCGGCGTCCGCATGGCCATGCACCCGGACGACCCGCCCCGGCCGATCTTCGGCCTGCCGCGCATCGTCAAGAACCGAGACGACCTGATGCGCCTCGTGAAGACCGTCGACTCTCCGGCCAACGGCATCACGCTGTGCTCCGGCTCGCTGGGCGCCGATCTGTGCAACAACATCGTATCCCTGGTGCGCGAGTTCGGCGGCATGGGCCGCATTCCCTTCGGGCACCTGCGCAACGTGGCGGTCCAGGAGGACGGCACCTTCTTCGAGTCTGCCCACCTGTCCTGTGAAGGGTCGCTCGACATGGCCGCCATCGTGAAGGCGTACCACGACGTCGGCTTCGACGGTTACGTGCGCCCGGATCACGGCCGCATGATCTGGGGTGAGACGGGCAAGCCGGGATATGGCCTGTACGACCGCGCGCTCGGCCTTGTCTATCTCAACGGTCTGTGGGAGGCCACGTGCAAGCTCTCGCCCGGGCCCGCTGCCAAGGTGCCTGCCCCTGGATGAGCGGGTAAGCGGGCAGGGGAGGCCGGGGACGCCGCGACATCAGCGGAACGCGTCCTCACGCGGGCTCCGGCGCTCCGTACCCGCCGCCCCCCGGCGTCTCGATCACGAACACATCGCCGCTCCCCATCTCGACCGATCCGATGTGCCCCAGCACCTCGACCGAGCCGTCCGCGCGCACCACCAGGTTGCGCCCGGGCGCGCCCGCCTTTCCGCCCGCCAGGCCGAACGCGGCCGTCGAGCGCCCGTTCGACAGGATCGACGCCGTCATCGGCTCCAGGAAGCGCACGGCGCGCGTGCCGCCGTTCCCGCCCGGAAAGCGCCCGGCCCCGCCCGAGCCCTCGCGGATCTCGTAGCGATCCAGCCGCACCGGGAAGCGGTGCTCCAGCACCTCCGGATCCGTCAGGCGCGAGTTCGTCATGTGCGTCTGCACGACGCTCGTGCCCGCGAAGCCGCGCTCGGCGCGCGCGCCACCGCCGCCGCTCCCGCCGAGCTCGACGCCCGCCCCCGAGCCGCCCGAGATCGTCTCGTAGTACTGGAGCCGCTCGTTGCCGAACGTGAAGTTGTTCATCGTCGGCTGGCTGCTCGCGAGCACGCCGAGCGCCCCGTACAGCGCGTTCGTGACGCAGGTCGACACCTCGACGTTGCCCGCCACCACCGCGGCCGGCGGGCGCGGGCTCAGCATCGAGCCCTCGGGGATGACGACCTCGATCGGCTTCAGGCAGCCCGCGTTGAGCGGGATGTCGTCGTCCACGAGCGTGCGGAAGACGTAGAGCACCGCGGCCATCGTCACAGCGCGGGGCGCGTTGAAGTTGTTCTCCATCTGCCCGGACGTGCCGGTGAAGTCCACGACCGCCGCGCGGCGCTCCCGGTCGATCCGGATGGACACCTCGATCGTCGCGCCGTTGTCGAGCGGCAGCGAGAAGCGCCCGTCGTGGAGGAGCGCCGGGTCGAGCCGCGCGATCGCGAGGCGCACGCTCTCCTCGGCGTTGTCCTGCACGTGCTTCATGTACGCCTGCACCGTCGGGAGGCCGAACTGCGCCACCATCGCGGCGAGCTCCTGCGCGCCCTTCTCGTTGGCCGCGATCTGCGCGCGCAGGTCGGCCAGGTTCTGCTGCGGGTTGCGCGCCGGGTACGGCCCTGCGCCGAGCAGCGCCAGGAGCTCCGCCTCGCGGAGGCGCCCGGCCTCGACCAGCTTCACGTTGTCGAGCAGGACGCCCTCCTCCTCGATCGTCCTCGAGAACGGCGGCATCGAGCCCGGCGTGATGCCGCCGATGTCCGCGTGATGGCCGCGCGACGCCACGTAGAACAGCACGCGAGCGCCCGCCTCGTCCCACACCGGCGTGACCACCGTCACGTCCGGCAGGTGGGTGCCGCCGCGGTACGGATCGTTGAGCGCGAACACGTCCCCCGGCTTCATCCCCGGGTTCCGCGCGATCACGGTCTTGATCGACTCGCCCATCGAGCCGAGGTGCACCGGCATGTGCGGTGCGTTCGCGATCAGGCTGCCCTCCGCGTCGAACAGCGCGCACGAGAAGTCGAGCCGCTCCTTGATGTTGACCGAGTGGGCGGTGTTCTGGAGCCGCAGGCCCATCTGCTCGGCGATGTTCATGAACAGGTTGTTGAACACCTCCAGCATCACCGGGTCGACCTCGGTGCCCACCGCGCGCCGCTCCGGGCGCGGCGCCACCCGGGTGAGCACCATGTGGCCGAGCGAGGTGATCTCGGCACGCCATCCCGGCTCGACAACGGTCGTCGCGTTGGCCTCGGCGACGATGGCCGGCCCGTCGATCACCGCGCCGCGCCCGAGCCGCTCGCGCCGGTACAGCGCCGCGTCGTGGAGCGCCCCCTCGGCGTACATCCGCACCCGGGCGTCGGCCTCGGGGCGGTGCGGGCGCGCCTCTCCCGGCCGCTCCTCCGCGGCCTCGCCCGGCCCGATCGCCTCCACGGAGACGCTCTCCAGGACGAGCGCCTTGTCCGGCATCAGGAACGCGAAGCGCCTCCGGTAGGCGGCGTCGAAGGCGGCGCGGATCGCCTCCGCGCTGCCGTCGGGCACGACGAGGGCGGTGTCGGTGCCCTCGTAGCGCACGTGGACGCGCCGGACGAGCCGCACCCGCTCCGGCGAGAACCCTTGCCCCACGAGCTCGGCCTCCGCGTCGCGGCCGATGCGCCCGAGCGCCTCGCGCGCCGCGGAGAGCCCTGCCTCGTCGAGGCGCCGCTCCACGGCCGCCTCGCGGATCGCGCTCTGGTCCGACAGGCCCATGCCGTAGGCGGACAGGACCCCCGCGAGCGGGTGGACGAAGACGCGGCGCATGCCGAGCGCGTCGGCCACCGCGCACGCGTGCTGGCCGCCGGCGCCGCCGAAGCATTGCAGGGTGTACTGGGTGACGTCGTGCCCGCGCGCCACCGAGATCTTCTTCACCGCGTTGGCCATGTTCGCGACCGCGATCTGCAGGAAGCCCTCGGCCAGCTGCTCGGGCGTGATCGGGCGCGACGTGTCGCGCTGCACGTCGGCCGCCATGGCCCGGAAGCGCTGCTCGACGACCTCGCGGTCGAGCGGCGCGTCGGCGCCCGGGCCGAACACGTGCGGGAAGAACTCCGGCTGGATCTTGCCGAGCATCACGTTCGCGTCGGTGACGGCCAGCCGCCCGCCGCGGCGGTAGCACGCCGGCCCCGGGTTCGCGCCGGCCGACTCCGGCCCCACGCGCAGCCGCGCGCCGTCGAAGCCGAGGAGCGAGCCGCCCCCCGCGGCCACGGTGTGGATGCTCATCATCGGCGCGCGCATCCGGACGCCGGCCACCTGCGTCTCGAAGGCGCGCTCGAGCTCGCCGGCGTAGTGCGACACGTCGGTCGAGGTGCCGCCCATGTCGAAGCCGATCACCTTCTCGTGCCCGCCCGCGAGCGCGGTGCGCACCATGCCGACGATGCCGCCCGCCGGGCCGCTCAGGATCGCGTCCTTGCCCTGGAAGCGGCCGGCCAGCGTCAGCCCGCCGCTCGACTGCATGAAGTAGAGCGGCACGCCGGGCATCTGGCCGGCCACCTGCTCGACGTAGCGGCGCAGGATGGGCGACAGGTACGCGTCGACCACCGTCGTGTCGCCGCGCGAGACGAGCTTCATCAGCGGGCTCACCTCGTGCGACGCGGAGACCTGGGTGAACCCGACCTCGCGCGCGATCTCGGCCGCCCGCCGCTCGTGCGCGGCGAACCGGTAGCCGTGCATGAAGACGATGGCGCAGGCGCGGATGCCGGCCTCGAACGCCTCCGAGAGCGGGCCGCGCAGCGCCTCGCCGTCGAGCGGCTCGGCCACCTCGCCGCGGGCGCCGACGCGCTCGCGGGCCTCGACCACGCGCTCGTAGAGCAGATCGTGCAGCGCGATGTGGCGATCGAACAGGCGAGGGCGGTTCTGGTAGCCGATGCGCAGCGCATCGCGGAAGCCGCGCGTGGTGACCAGCACGGTGCGGTCCCCCTTGCGCTCGAGCAGCGCGTTCGTTGCGACCGTGGTGCCCATCTTCACGCACTCGACCTCGGCGGCAGAGATGACCTGACCGGGCGCGAGGCCGAGCAGGCGGCGGATCCCCTCGACCGCCGCGTCGGCGTACTGCTCGGGGTTCTCCGACAGGAGCTTGGCGGTGGTGAGCGAGCCGTCGGGCCGCCGGGCCACGACGTCCGTGAAGGTGCCTCCGCGATCGATCCAGAACTGCCACTTGTGCGAGGTCGAGGTCATGGAACCCACTCCTTGCCGGCCGCCTCCTCCGCCGCGCTCCCGCCGTCCTGCCCGCCGAAGGGTGGCAAGACTAAGTTTTCATTGAACAATCTTCAACCGTCGGGAGGGCGGCCCCGCCCACGCCGCTGGAAGCTCGCAGCGTCCCGGGAATTGCTGTCCTGTACGTAAAATTGGCATCTCGGCTTGATGGAGGTCCTTGCCGTCGGCCCGCTTCCCGTCGGGTCGCTCCTCTGGCAGCCGCCGGGCGCGTGGATGTTCACGTTCGTCTGCGAGGCCACGTTCGCGCCGCGGTGGCGCGCTGGTCCGCTCGCTGGTGGCCCGGCTCTCCGTCGCCGAGATCGACAAGTCGATCGAGGTCGTGTGCGGACAGGATGCTCACGAAGGACGGTGCGTCGCGCGAGCATGAATTACGGAGAGCCGTTCTGATTCGTTCGCAAAAGAGCTTGTCGAAGAAATGGTGTCTGTGACGCGCGCATGAGGCATGGTGCTGCCCGACCGATGCAGATCAACGCGCATGATGCGCTGTTCAAGGCAGCTTTTTCCCAGGTTGAGCACGCGGCGGGGGAGCTGCGGCAAGCGCTGCCGCCCGCCCTCTCGGCGCGGATCGACTTCGCGGCGCTGCGGCTGCGCCCCGGGAGCTTCGTGGATGAGGCGTTGAAGGAGCGACAGAGCGATCTGCTCTTCTCGGCGTCGATGGGCGAAGCCCGCGTGCTCCTGTATCTCCTGTTCGAGCACCAGAGCACGGTGGAGCCGCTGATGGCGTTCCGGCTCCTCCGGTACATGGTGCGGATCTGGGAGCACCACCTCGCGGAGCACCCGGGGTCGAAGCGCCTGCCGGCGATCTTGCCGGTGGTGCTGCACCACAGCGAGACGGGATGGACCGCGGCGACGTCGTTCGAGGACCTGCTCGATCTCGACGAGGGCGCGCGGGCCGTGATGGTCGACCATGTGCCGCGGTTCCGGTTCGTGCTGGACGACATCAGCCAGGAGGGAGACGAGGCGCTGAAGGCGCGGGCGATGAGCGCGTTCTCGCGGCTGGTGCTGTGGTGCCTACGGCACGGGCGGGAGCCGGACGAGCTGCTCCGGCAGCTGGGGAAGTGGCTCGACCTGGTGAACGAGGTGCGGCGCGCGCCGAACGGGGTGGAGGCGCTGCGGGCGATATGGCGGTACATTCTGGCGACGAACGAGCGCGACGAGGCGGACGAGGTCCTGCAGCGGCTCCTGGCCGCGGCGGGAGAGCCCTGGAAGGAGGAGATCGTGTCGGCAGCCGATCAACTGATGGAGCGCGGCAGACAGCAGGGGTTGCGGGAGGGGTTGCGGGAGGGGCGCTGCCACATGCTGCTGAAAGTGCTCGGCGCGCGGTTCGGCGCGCTGCCCAACGACGCCGTGGCGCGGGTCAACGCCGCCGACATCGCGGTGCTCGATCGATGGTCCGAGCGCGTGCTCACTGCGCCGACGCTCGCGGAGGTGCTGAGCGAGCCCTGAGGCTGAGGCGCGCGTCCCCGGCCGTGCGCAAGGGGGGCGCCGCCTCGCCGCGGCCCCATGGCCGCGTGCGTCCGTCCGGAACCGGCGTTCAGCGCTGTACAACCGTTCGTGCGGCGTGATAAGCGCTCGAGCAGCTCTCGAACGAGAGGATCTGCTCGAATGTCCAGCAAGCAACCTCCTCCGCACGTCACCGCCGCCCACGCGGCCGGGCTGGCCGCGCTGCTCGGCGCGACGGACGCTGCCGCGGAGAACGAGCGCGCGGGGAGGGCGGAGCGGCACTTCGAGCGGGCACGGCGAGGGCGGTCGGCGCAACCCGGTCCGCGCGCGAAGCCCGCCGCTGGCCCGGTCCCGTCGCCGCCGGGCGGCAGGTCGAACGCGGGCGGCGCGCGGGAGTACGTGTGCGCCGCGCCGACGCGCTCGCCGGTGCTGAACGCGTTCCTGAGCGAGCTCGGCACGGAAGGCGAAGCGCTCGTGCCGGCGAACGTCCACGTCTTCGACGAGCACGCGCTCGCGCCGAGGCTCGTCGAGCTCGCGCGCCAGCGGGTGGTCTCCATGCTGCTCGCCGTGGGCAGGACCGAGGTGGCCCTGACGCTGGCGCAGATGCCGTCGATCACCAACGAGCGCGCGGCGCGGCTCTTCATGCGGCAGGCGGTCCACGTGGGCGGCGATCTCGGGGCGATCACGGGCGACTACGCGCGGCACTACCGGCGCTCGGGGGCCCCGGAGCGCGACGACCAGCGCGCGGGCTGCATCATGGCCGCGTTCGCGGGACGCCTGAGCGCCATGGCGGAGAAGCTCCTCGGCCCGCACGTGCGCGGCGAGCTGCGCGCCGCCCTGGAGGCGCTGACGTCGCAGGGCAGCCCTCCCGCGCGGCGGGCGCGCGCGAGCGATCTCCGCGCGCCGCAGGCCGCCGGGCGAGGCGCCCCCGCGGCGGCGGCGCGCGACGCCGCGAGCTCGGCGGCGCGGCCGAGGCGCAAGTAGGCGGCGCGCGGCGCCGCGAGCGCGGCGAATCCGGTCGAGGCGAAAAGACGCGGCGCGCGGTCCGGGTCGGATCCTGTTGCGGTGGGCTCGTTCGTTTGCTTCGTTGGGCGCGAGGCGCCCCGGCCGCTCGACCCTGAGCCCCTGGGGGGCGCGTTCCCAGCGAGAGGCCGAGGCTCATGAATTCGCTCGCAGAAGGCAGCGTCGTCGCCGGAAGATACCGCCTCGAGCGCATGCTCGCGCGGGGCGGGATGGGGTCGATCTGGGTGGCCCGGCACCTCCAGCTCGACGCCACGGTCGCGGTCAAGCTCATGGCGCCCGAGTACGCTGCCTCGTCCACCGCGCGGGCGCGCTTCGAGCGCGAGGCGAGGGCCGCGGCGCAGCTCAAGCTACCGAACGTCGTGCACGTGCACGATTATGGGCTCGAGGGCGACACGCCTTTCCTCGTGATGGAGCTCCTCGACGGCGAGGATCTCGAGACGCGGCTCGCGCGGGAGGGGCGCCTCTCCACGGCGGCCACGCTCGGCATCGTCACGCAGGTGTGCAAGGCCCTGCGCCGCGCGCACGAGATGGGGATCGTCCACCGCGACCTCAAGCCCGCGAACCTCTTTCTCTCGCGGCAGGACGAGGACGAGCTCGTGAAGGTCCTCGACTTCGGGATCGCCAAGGCCCAGGGCACGCTGCTGGCCGGCAACGAGACGAAGACAGGCACGCTCGTCGGCTCGCCCTACTACATGAGCCCCGAGCAGGTGCGCCGCAGCAAGACCCTCGACTGGCGCAGCGATCTCTGGTCCGTCGGCGTGATCGCCTATCGCTGCCTCACCGGCCGTCTCCCGTTCCCGGGTGAGGAGATCGGCGAGGTGTTCGTGGCGATCTGCACGGAGGACGTCCCCCTCGCATCCAGCGTCGTGCCGGAGCTCGGGCCCGCCGTGGATGGGTTCTTCTCGCGGGCGCTCGCGCGCGACCCGGCGCATCGGTTCCAGGGCGCGAGCGAGCTCGCCGAGGCGTTCGGCGCGGCGGCCTCCGCGGCGGGGTCGGAGCCCCGACCTCTCCAGCCTTCGGTTCCCGCGGAGGGGACGTCGCCGCTGCTCGTCGTCCGCGGCGGCACGGTGGCCGCGAGCCCAGAGGCGATGGGGGCGCATCCAGATGCGATGGGGGCACGTCCAGATGCGATGGGGGCGCGTCCAGATGCGATAGAGGCACGTCCAGATGCGATAGGGGCGCGTCCAGATGCGATAGGGGCGCGTCCAGATGCGATAGGGGCGCGTTCAGATGCGATAGAGGCACGTCCAGATGCGGCGAGCCCTGAAATCATGGGACCGAGCCCCGGCACGATGGGCGCCGCCTCCAGCGCGTCCTTGCCGACGCTGCGAAACGAAGCAGGGCCCCCCTTCCACGGCGCTCCGAGCCGTGGTGCCTCGGAGGGCGCTGCGCCGGCGTTCCAGGGGTCCATCAGCACGTTGACGTCGGCCGGAAATACCCTTGCCCCGGCGAACGCCGACGGCCGCCGCGCCAGGATCTCCCTGGCCCTGGGCGCTGGCGCGCTCGCCCTGGGGCTCGTCACCTATGCGGTCCTTCGCACCCCCGCGCCCGGCGGCGAACCGACGTCGCAGCCCGACCCGGCGGCCTCGCCTGCCGCCGCGTCCGCGCTGTCCGCCGCCGCGCCGTCCACCGCGTCGACGGAGCCTCCGCCGCCGCCCTCCCACAGCGCGACGGCCGCGCCGGGCGCGCCTTCCGCCTCCGAGGTGCAGACCAGCGCGCCCGCGCCCGTGCGCGCGCCGCCGGCGTCGTCGTCCGCCAGAAAACGGGCGCCGGTGCCCCCGAGGCCCCGGACCCCTCGGGACGATCCCACCGACCACATGTGACCAGCCGCCGCGCAGCGAGGAGCCCGTGCGCTCGCGCGCGCCGCCGCGAGCGAGCTCACCCGCCCGGGTGGGTGTTCTTGTAGAGCCGCAGGCTGTTTCGGATCGCCATCGTCACCGTCATGGGGCCGACGCGGGGCACGAACACGCTCGCCTTGCTCTGGATATCGTCGCTGAAGTTCTTGAAGGTGGAGAAGTTGATGCAGAGGGCGCCCTCGCGGATCTCGGCGCCCTGCACGACCGGGAAGCTCCGCGAGGGCACGCCGGTCACCACGATGTCGGCCTGCCGCAGCGCGGTCGCCCGGTCCACCGTCGTCTCGCGCACCTCGTGCATGTCGCCCGAGGAGCTGGGCACGAAGAGCAACGGACCATCGATGTCGAACGAGGTCACGTGGGCTCCGTCGTGCGCCATCATGCTCGCGAGCGGCCTCCCGACGACCTCGCTCCGGTTGAAGATGCACACGCGCCGGCCCTCGAGCGGCCGCTCCCCCTCGCCGAAGAAGCCGGCCGCCTCGACCAGCTTGAGGATGGCCAGCGGCGTGCAGGGCAGGATCGCCTTCCTGGTCTTCGCCTCGTCCAGGAAGCGCTGGTTCTGGTACAGGCAACGTGCCCAGAACGTGTGGAGCCCCTCGATGTCCTTCGCGGGATCGACGCTGTCCCGCAGGTACACGTCCTGCTCCGTGCCGAAGATCGGGTAATACACCATCATCCCATGCACGCGCGCGTCCTCGTTCGCCGCGCGGATGGCCTCCTCGGCGTCGAGCCGCGTCGCGTGGCGGATCTCGAAGCGGACCCCCACGTCCTCGCACGCCTTGCGCGTGTACTCCGCGTACGTGTACGACGGCCCGTGATCCGCCGCGAGCACACCGACCAGGACCAGCGGCTCGGGCAGCGCCGCGAGCTCCGCCCGGATCTCGCTGCGGAACGTCTCCGCCACCGCGGTCGGATCGAGGACGCTGGCCGTGCGGGTGCCCGGGCTCGGCGGAATGTGGTGAGGGTCCATCCTGGGGCGGAGACGAGCACGCGCGAGCATCGGTGTCAAGTTTCCGGCGGGGCGACAATCTCAACTCCACCTCTCGGAAACTCCAGCCCTCTCTCGGAAACTCCAGCCCTCCGGAGAGCCACCGTGCCTGGCTCACGAGCTCATCGCGAGGAGGACCGCCGCTCCAGGCCCGCCTCGCCCGCCTCCACCACGGGCGCCGCCACGCGGTTGCTCTCGGCCTCGGCGGGGCTGCCGGCGCCGGGCACGCGGAGGAGCATGCCGCCCTTGCCGCGCAGCTCGTCGACGAAATTCGCTCCGAACACCTCCTCGGGCGTGTCGCCGTCGCGTCCGCCCATGCCCGAGAGCCCCTCGAGGCTCGCGAGGTTTCCGTCCCGGCGTCTGGGCGCCGGACGAGAGCGCAAGATATCGTCCCGCGTCACCTTCAGCGCCACCACGTCCTCGCGCATCACGTCGATCCAGGATGCGGGGAAGTCGGCCTCGGCGCCCGCGGGGCCGCGCACGCGGATCCGCGAGATGTCGTTGCCAGGATCGTTCGCGCCGATGCCCACGAGCTGCGCCTCGGCCTCGTCGGCGGTCATCACCCGCGTGTCGGGGCCGAGCTCGACCGTATCGTCCGTGACCCCGAGCGCCTCCTCCAGCTCCTGCCTCCGCTCGGGCGGCTGCGGCACGAGCGAGGTGTCGACGCGCCCCGGCGGCTGCGCCGTCGTCCGCCCCTCGTAGTACCGAGGCAGCGCCAGGAGCTCGTCCCGGCCGGGCCGCAAGCGGAGGTGCCCGCCCGCCGTGCCCTGCACGAGATCCATCGAGATCAGCAGCTCCTCGCTCGCCAGCGGAGAACGGAGCACCACGTGGGTCAGCACGCCCCGCTCCCGGTCGACAAGGACGCGGTCGAGCACGCCCGCATCGAGGCCGCCGTCGGCCATCACGGGCATCTCGAAGTCGATCTGCATGATCCCCTCCTCGGCGGCGAAACGCCTTGCGCTCGGGCGAGAACCTGAGACGGTCGGATCCCGATGTCCAGGGGAGCACGGCGCGGACCCTCGTGACCGGTCGACCCCATCCCATGGGCCGGGCACGCCGCGCGGCCTCGCCATCGCGAGGGGGCCGGCGGTCCTCGGCTCATCGAGGCATCGAGTCATCGGCTCATCGAATCATCGAGTCATCGAATCATCGGCTCATCGAATCATCGAGTCACAGAGGCGTCGCGATTCCCCCATGGGAACGGAGTCCCGCACGCGGTGGAGGCGCCGATGGGCCTGGACCTTGGCACAAGGTGGCGCACCTCCCGCGCGTGGTCCGCGTGGTCCGCGTCTATTCCCGCGGATTTGCTGCTCGATGGCGGTGGTTCATCTTGGTACGGCGGATGCAACCTACGCGCCGGCCGCTGGGGATGTGCCAGCGCCGCTCGGGAGGATTTGGACTTATGCGTTCACGCTTCGATGCTCTCCGCCGACGCTGGAGCTCTCCCCACCTGCTCGCCGCGCTGGCGCTGGCGAGCGCGTTCGCGGCGGGGTGCTCCTCCGATGAGGCCCCGCCAACGACGCTTGGTCGCCCGGATCAACCGCGGAACGGCACGCTCGAGATCGACGAAGCGAGGCTGCTGGGCGTGATCGACGGGAGCGATCTGCGCCTCCAGATCCCGGTGCGCAACCTGACCGCCGGCGCGACGAGCGGCCACCTGCGCGTCACGCTCGTCGATCTCGGCGCGGACAGGGAACAAGGCACGACCGAGGTCGACCTGGCGATCGCGGGCGGGACGGCGACGACCGCGGAGGCGCGCCTTCCGGCGCCGGCCGTGAGCGCGCAGCCGGGCCTCGCGCGGTACCTCGTCCGCGTCGACGACGGGTCGGACGAGGGGCTGCTCGTCACGCGGAGCCTCCTGCGCGTCATCCCGCCCTACGACGTGCAGCTCGAGGGGCCGGCGCGCGTCGTGCGCGGGCGCACCGCGAGCTACCGCGTGCGCGCGACCGACGCTTTCTCCCATCAGCCGGTGCCCAACGTGGGCGTCGAGCTCGCGGTGGGCGAGGGGGCGCGGCCGCTCCGCGGGACGACCGACGCGCTCGGCGCCGCGGTGTTCGAGGTGGAGCCCGGCGCGCTCGGTGCGCACCCCGTCTCCGCGCAGGCGCTCGGCTTCGGCGTCAACGCGGCCCTCACCGCGAACATCACCGTCGAGGGCCCCGGCCCGAAGCTGCTCCTCACCACCGACAAGCCGCTCTACAAGCCCGGCCAGACGATCCACCTGCGCGCGCTCGCGCTCGAGCGGGGGAACAACGCGCCGCTCGTCCGCGAGGCGATCACGTTCGAGGTGGAGGACGGCAAGGGCAACAAGATCTTCAAGAAGCCCATCGAGACCGACGCCTACGGCGTCGCCGCGACGACGTTCCGGATCGGCTCCATCGTGAACACCGGCGAGTTCAAGGTGCGCCTCGTGAGCGGGGAGACCACGACGGAGAAGGTCGTGACCGTGGGGCAGTACGCGCTGCCCAAGTTCGAGGTCGCCGTGAGGACCGACAGGCCCTGGTACACCGCGGGCGACACGCTGACCGGCACCATCGACGCGCGCTATTTCTTCGGCAAGAACGTCGCCGGCGGCAGCGTGACCATCGAGGCGGCGTCGCTGGATGTCGGACAGACGACGTTCCAGCGCATCATGGGCGAGCTCGACGCCGAGGGCCATTACGGGTTCAGCCTGGCGCTCCCGCCGAGCCTCGCGGGCCTGCCGCTGGAGCAGGGCGACGCGGCCGTGACGCTCACCGTCACCGTAGCGGACACGGCGGGGCAGGAGGTCACGAAGGCGATCCCGGTCAAGGTCGCGGCCGACGCGGCCTCGATCGTGCTCGTGCCCGAGGCGCGCGAGCTCGTCCCGGGGATCCCCAACACCCTTCTTCTCTTCGTCACCGACCCGCTCGGGGCGCCGCTCGCCGACACCGAGGCGGTCATCACCGCGCCGGACAGCACGCAGCTCACCGCGCGCACCGACGCCTTCGGCCAGGCCGTGGTGAGCTTCACCCCGCCGGTCGCCGCGGCGGACGGCGCGTTCGAGGTGCGGGCGACGGTGGGAGAGCGGGCGGTCACGCGGAAGTTCTCGTTCGGCACGCAGACGGGCGGCGAGCACCTGCTCGTGCGCACCGATCGGGCCGTGTACGAGACCGGCGAGACGGTCGAGGTCACCATCGAGTCGAGCGAGGAGGCCGGCAGCGTCTACGTCGACTGGCTGAACGACGGTCAGGCCGTGGACATGCGCTCTCTCGAGCTCGAGGGCGGGCGCGCCCATTTCAGCATGCCCGTCGACGCCGGCCTGCTCGGCAGCAACCGGGTCGAGGCCTACCTGGTCGACGACGATGGCAATCTGGTCCGCTCCGGCCGCACCGTGTTCGCGCGGGGCGACTCCGCGCTGAGCGTCGAGGTCCAGGCCGACAAGCCCCTGTATGCGCCGGGGGAGACGGCGACGCTGCGGCTGTCGGTCAAGGACGACGCGGGGAACCCGAAGGTCGCCGCGCTCGGCGTCCAGGTGGTCGATCAGGCCGTCTTCGCGCTGGTCGACGCCCAGCCCGGGCTGCTCCGCACCTACTTCGAGCTGGAGGACGAGTTCGCGAAGCCGAGCTACGAGATCCACGGCCCCGCGGCGAACCTCCAGGACCTGCTGTTCAACGCGACAGCGAGCGAGGACCCCGAGCAGGCCGAGGCCGCGCAGGTGAAGACCCAGGCCTCGCTCGCCGCGCTCGCGGGCACGTCGCTCACCGGCCTCCAGGCGCGCACGTGGCCCGCCGTGCTGGCCAAGGTGCCGGAGGAGCTCGCCCAGTTCAACGAGCGCCAGAAGGGCGTGATGAAGCCCTGGCTCGCGGAGGCCACCGCGGCCGCCGCGCAGGAGCTGAAGGCGCTCGGCTGCGACAGCACCCAGTTCAGCTGCAACGGGCAGGGCGTGTACGTCGAGCTGCTCGGGAATCGGGTCGCCGAGCGCCTGCGCGCCTTCGACGTGTGGGGCAACGCGTACCGGGTGGCCTCCAGCTGGAGCGGGCTCACGCTGCAATCGTCGGGGCCCGACGAGGTGGAGCAGAGCCAGGACGACGCGACGTTCGCGTTCACGTTCAGCGATCTCGGGATCCAGGTGCCCCCGCAAGAGTGGAACGAAGGGGGCATCCCCGGCGACGCGGACGGCGGCTGGGCCAATGGCGCCGCGTCCGCGTCGAGCGGCGGGACCGGAGCGGGCGGCGGCTCGGCCGGGAATCCCACCCCGGATCCCGGCGGCGGCAACGGGGGCGGCCCGCGCGTCCGGCGCGAGTTCCCGGAGACCCTCTACGTCAACCCGAGCGTGATCACGAGCCCCGACGGGACGGCCACCCTCAGCATCCCGCTCGCGGACAGCATCACCGAGTGGCGGCTCTCGGCGCTGGCGAACTCGACCGACGGCAAGCTCGGCGGCATCCAGAGCGGCTTCAAGGTGTTCCAGGACTTCTTCGTCGACGTGAGCTTCCCGGCGACGCTCACGCGCGGCGATGAGGTGGAGTTCCCGATCGCCGTCTACAACTACCTGGAGACGCCGCAGACGGTCGATCTCAGCCTCGAGCCGGGGAGCTGGTATACGCCGCTCGGCGCGACGTCGACGACGGTGTCCCTCGCGGCGGGCGAGGTGCGCGGCGTCCGGTTCCCGGTGAAGGTGAACACGGTGGGCGTCAACTCGCTCACGGTCACCGCGCGGGGCAGCGCGGGCGCCGACGCCGTTGCCCGCACCGTGCGCGTGGTCCCGGACGGGAAGCCCTTCGCGGAGAGCGCGTCTGGCATGCTCGCGACGGGCAGCGCCGATCACGCGCTGTCGTTCCCCGCGGACGCGGTCCCCGGCTCGAACCAGCTCTATCTCGAGATCTACCCCGCGTTCCTGTCGCAGGTGGTGAGCGGCATGGACAGCATGCTCCAGGTCCCGAATGGCTGCTTCGAGCAGACGACCTCGACGACCTGGCCCAACGTGCTCGTCACGCAGTACATGAAGCAGACAGGCCAGATCACCCCGGAGATCCAGATGAAGGCCGAGTCGCTGATCTCGGCGGGGTACCAGCGATTGCTCACGTTCGAGCACTCGGGCGGCGGCTTCTCGTGGTTCGGCGAGCAGGACGGGCATCCGTACCTGTCGGTCACAGCGTTCGGCGTCATGGAGTTCGCCGACATGATCAAGGTCCACACCGTGGACGAGGCGATGCTCGCCCGGACCGTCAACTGGCTCGCCGGGCAGCAGAAGGCGGACGGCACGTGGGAAGGCGACCAGACCGAGTTCTTCAGCTTCCACACGGGCACGCTGCGCAACAGCGCCTTCGTGCTCTGGGCGCTCGCGAGCGCGGGGTACACGGGGCCCGAGGTCGGGACGGGGCTCGCCTACCTGGGCCGCTCGCTGAAGCCGGCGACCGACGACCTGTACACGCTGGCGATCGCGGCCAACGCGCTCGCCGTGGCCGACCCCTCCGGCGCGCTGACGGACCAGGTGCTCGACGCGCTGGACCAGCGCAAGACCGCGGAAGGAGACGCATTTTACTGGGATGACGGCGGCACGCAGACCTCGTTCTACGAGTCCGGGAGCGACGCCAGGGTCACGACCACCGCGCTCGCGGCCCACGCGCTGCTCTCCGCGGGCGCCCACCGGCCGAGCGCCGACGGCGGCGTGAAGTTCCTGACCCAGTCGAAGGACCCGAACGGCAACTTCGGCTCCACCCAGGCGACGATCTGGAGCCTGCGCACGCTGCTCCTCGCCGCGAGCAAGGGGACGGAGGGCGCCACGGGGACGGTGACCGTCGCGGTCGACGGCGAGGCGGCGGGCACGGTCTCGCTGCGCGCGGACCAGGCCGACGTCATGACGACGGTCGACCTCACGCACCTCGCGACCGCGGGCGCGCACGACGTCTCGATCGCGTTCTCGGGGGAGGGGAAGCTCAGCTACAACCTGGTGAGCCGCCACAACCTGCCGTGGAGCGCGGTCCCGAGCGACGCGGGAGGCCCGCTCGCGGTCAGCGTGGCGTACGACAAGACCCAGCTGTACGTGGACGACATCGTGACGGCGTCGCTGAGCGTCCAGAACAGGACGGACTCGGTGCAGAGCATGGTCCTCGTGACCGTGGGGCTGCCGCCCGGCTTCCAGCTCCTGACCGAGGATCTCCAGGAGTACATCGCCGCGGGCCAGCTCTCGAGGTTCGAGATCACGGGCAAGCAGCTGATCCTCTACGTGAAGGAGATCCCCGCGGGGCGCGCGGCCACCTTCGCTTACCGGCTGCAGGCGACCATGCCTGTCCGGGCGGAGGACGGCGGCGCCGAGGTGCACCCGTACTACCAGCCGGAGCAGCAGAGCTTCTCCGGAGCGCAGCTCCTCGAGGTGGCGGGGGAGTGAGGGGCTGAGCGGGCGAGGGGCGCTGACCGCGGGTGCGCGGCCAGCGCCCCTGCGCCGGCGGGGCGCCGGCGCGTGGATCAGGGGCAGGCGAGGCGCCAGGCGTCGAGGTCGAGCTTCTTGATCAAGGTCGAGAGCCCGAGCGGCTTCGTGGCGGCGCAGACGGCGTTTGCCTCCGAGGCGTCGACGTACTCCGCGTGGAACACCGCCTTGCCGGCGCGGATGAACGGGGTGAGCATCTCGCACTCGTCGTATTCGCGGCACTCCTCGTTCAGGGCCCAGTCGAAGCTCCCCACCAGGTCTTTCACCTGAGCGAGATCGTTCTTCAGCCCGATGGACAGCCCGCGCGCGTGCGCCTCGGCGGCCAGGAAGCGGTTGTAATCGAGCTGCGTCGCCGCCGTCAGCGGGAAGCCGGGGTTGTTGGTGTAGCCGTCGACGTTGTCGGGCTCCACGCCGTCGCAGCGCCTCTGCACCGCCAGATCCAGCCGCGCCTTCATGACGTCGCGCACGCCGGCGTTGCGGGTGTCGAGCCACCGCTCGCCCGGCCAGCCGTCGAGCGGGTTGCCGAGCGCCGCGGCGGGGAACTTCGACGCGTCGTCGCGCCAGTCCTCGCTGCTCCCCGCGCTGAAGTAGCAGATCACCTTCTTCCCGGCCGCGCGCAGCGTGTCGATCTTCGCCTGCGGGGCGTCGAAGAGGTCGATATCGTACATGGCGACATCGAGGCTGGTGTCGATGGTGCCCGTGAGCTGCCATTGCCATGTCGTCCCCGGCGCGGGGACCCAGATGCCGCCGGTGGAGCCACCGGTGCCTGTGGAGCCGCCGCTGCCGCCGGAGCCGCCGCTGCCGCCAGCGCCGCCGCTGCCGCCGGAGCCGCCGCTGCCGCCGGAGCCGCCGCTGCCGCCGGAGCCGCCGCTGCCGCCGGAGCCGCCGCTGCCGCCGGAGCCGCCGCTGCCGCCGGAGCCGCCGCTGCCGCCGCTGCCGCCGCTGCCGCCGCTGCCGCCGGAGCCGCCGCTGCCGCCGGAGCCGCCGCTGCCGCCGGCGCCAGCGGAGCCGTCGCCGGTCGTGCCCGTGAGGACGAGCTTGTCGAGCATCGAGCTGTCGGCGGAGCTGCTCGTCGCGTACCGGATCTTGAGGGTACCGCCCGCCACGAACCGCCCGAGCGGCCCCGGCAGGCTCAGGCTCGCGCTCGTCCAGGACCAGTCGCGCGCGAACGCGTTGTCGCCGACAGGGACCCAGGCGCGGGCGGCCGCGTCCCACGCCTCGAAGGTCCAGCGCATGGCCGACTTCGCCGGGCCGCGGTAATTCACGCCCAGCGCGAGGGACGCGAGCTGCGCCGCCGAGGTGCCCGAGGGGAGCGCGTACTCGCACGTCGCGCTCGTGCCGGGCGCGAACTCGACGTACTTCTTCCACACGTCCTGCTCGCCCGTGAGATCCGCCGTCGCGAGCGCGGCGGCCGTCTGTCCGGCGCCGATGCTGCCCCGGCTCACCGTGAGCCTGGAGCAGGTCATCGTGAGGGCGCCGGTGACCGCGTCGCCGCTCGCCGCCGAGGCGATCTCCGCGTCGGAGGCCGGATCCGCGCCGCACCCGGCGGCGGCGAGCGTCGCGGCCAGGCTCACGAGGGCATGGCGCAGGGCGCCGCGGATCGCGAGAGAGGACGCCGGTCGGATGGGATAAGTCATGCTCGTCTCCTGTCGTGTTGGTCGTTCGTGAAGCCAGGCGCACGTCGGCGCGACGCGCCTCGAGACGCTCCGGTCCCCGCGATGGCTCCCGGCGATCGCGGCTCCCGCAGCGCCTCCGCGCGCCAGAGAGGCGCTGGTCCGTGCGCGCCGCGGAGGCACTGCAAGGCGGGGACCAGCGCGCGCTCCGCGTCTTCCGCGCGGCGGCGCGCGCTGCCGTTGCCGAGGGTTGCGCAAGCGTCGTACACTTGCGCAACCCTCGAACGGCATGGCGGAGCGAGACCCTCGTCGACAGGCAGCCTCTCCGCCGAGCGCGGCGCCGCCGCCTACCGCGGCCGAGGTCGCGACCGAGCTCGACGCCGCGGAGAGCGCGCCCAGCGAGCGGACGCCGCAGGGTCAGGCCTCCCTGATCGTCCGCGCCGGTGATGGCGCGGCGCGGGTGATCGATCTCACCGACGGTGATGTGGTCGCGGTCGGTCGCGCGCCGGAGTCCACGGTCTGCGTGGACGACGCCCGCGTCTCGCGCAACCACGCGCGCGTCGCGCGGCGGGGCCAGGCCGTCGCGCTCGTCGACCTCGGGAGCCGCAATGGCACGTCGGTGAACGGCGCCGTCGTGCGCGGGGCGGAGCGGGCCCTCGCCGGCGGCGACGTGATCCGCATCGGCCCGGCCGAGATCGTCGTCGCGATCGCGGCGCCGGCGCCCGTCGAGGCGGCGCCGCCGGGGGCCGCGCCGGAGGCGCTGGAGGGCCCGCCCTCCGGCGCCGGCGCCGGGTTCGTCGTCGCGGACGAGGCGATGGTGAAGGTCTTCCAGGTGGTGCAGCGCCTCGCGCGCGCGCAGACGACGGTGCTCGTGCTCGGCGAGACGGGCGCGGGGAAAGAGGTCGTCTCCGAGCAGCTCCACCGCATCAGCCCGCGCGCCGGGGGCCCGTTCGTGAGGCTCAGCTGCGCGGCGCTGCCCGAGGCGCTGCTCGAGAGCGAGCTCTTCGGGCACGAGAAGGCCGCCTTCACCGGGGCGGATCGCCGCAAGATCGGCTACTTCGAGGCGGCGCAGGGCGGCACGCTGCTGCTCGACGAGATCGGCGAGCTGCCCCTCGCCATGCAGGCCAAGCTGCTGCGCGTGCTCGAGAGCCGGCGCGTGGCCCGGATCGGCGGCACGCAGGAGATCGAGCTCGACGTGCGCGTCGTGTGCGCGACGCACCGGGACCTCCAGGCCGAGGTGGCGGCCGGGAGGTTCCGGCAGGATCTCTACTATCGCATCAGCACGTTCGTCCTCCGCGTCCCGCCGCTGCGCGAGCGGCGCGCCGAGATCGCGTTGCTCGCGCACCGCTTCGCGCAGCAGGTCGCCGGGCGCATGGGGGAGCGGGCGCCGCGCTTCGCGCCCGCGGCGATGCAGGCGCTCGAGGCGCACGCGTGGCCCGGCAACCTGCGCGAGCTGCGCAACGCGGTGGAGCACGCCGTCGTGCTGGCCGAGGGCGGCGTCATCGAGGTCGAGCACCTTCCGGCCTCCGTGGTGGAGGGCGCCGAGGGCGCCGCGCCCCCCGCGAGCGCGGGCGCGGGCGCACCTCCGGCGAGCGCGGGGGCGCCACCGCCGTCCGTGGACGGCGGGACGATGCCGGCGCGCCTCGCCGAGCTGGAGAAGCGGAGCATCGAGGACGCCCTCGCCGCCGAGGGGAACAACCAGACGCGCGCGGCGAAGCGGCTCGGCATCTCGCGGCGCGCGCTGCTCTACAAGCTGGACAAGTACGACATCAGGCGGTGAGCCGCGGAGAGCGCGCATGGGCGCCGCGCCCGGGCGCCGGCGCGCTTCGGCGAGGGGGGATGCTGGTGGAGTCGCCGGTCGCGAGCCGGCGCGCGAGCTCGGCCAGGTCTCGCTCGAACGCCTCGGCGTGCTCCTTGCGGACGCGCCGGGTGATGGCGACGTGGATCGTCCGGCTCATGCGTGGGCTGCCTGGTTCCGCGTGTCAGAAATCCCGCCAGAGAAACCGGTCGATGACGAGCGATCGCCGGAAACAGTAGCGATGTTCATAGTTTCCGCCTGTCTCCCCGTCGAGGGCAGCTCCGATGTGGCCCAACGGAGCGCCCTCCGCCGCCGCGTCGTCAACGGGGCGGCGTTCATTCCACAGTCTGCGGCGGCAGGAACAGGATGCGCCACCGTGCCGGCGCTCGATCAGCGCGTGGCCTCGCTCCGCTCGATGCTCAGCTCAGGGTGGTTCGCCTGGATCCATGCGAGCGCCTGCTCGATCACCGCAGGTTCGTCCGCGTAGAGGATACAGGGGGACACGCAGAACTCGAGGTAGGCGGGCGTCGACCAGATCACCAGGTCGTCGCTCGTCCAGAACGACTGCGTCCGGTCGCTGAGCTCGGGTGCGCGCGGGACGCCGAGAGCCCGCGCCAGCGCCTCGCCCACGTCCTCGGAGAGGCTCGCGCGATGGCGGGCCGGCCACTCCGGGATCACGTCCGGAGCCTCGTGCCCCAGGGCGAACCGCTCCAGGAAGATGCGCCACGAATCGGCGAAGACGAAGCGCTCCACCACCCCGTCGTCGGCGAGGATCGCGCCGTCGGCGGCCATGAAGTACAGGCCCCTGGAGAAGGCGCCGATCGGCACCAACCCGTTGCGGGGCAGGACGCCGCCCTCGATCTCGAGCGCGGGGCCCAGCCAGGTGTGCTCTCCGTGGTCGCGGGAGACACAGAGGCCGCCCGCGTGCTGCTCGAACGCGAACAGTGGTTCACTGGCCGCGACGCCGTGAGGTGCGAGCAGCTCCTCGAGGCGGGCGCGCGAGGCGGCGCGCTGCGGATCCCGGAGTACCCCCCGCGCGCGCAGGGCGTTTACCGCGCGGTCGGTGAGCACGCCCCGAAACCCCTCGGCAGCGAGCATCCATCGCGTGTGCGCGAGCCGGTCGCCCACCGGCGGGAGCTCGCGGCGCTCGAGCACACGCCCGCCGAAGTCGCGCTCCTGGACGAGGGAGACGCCTGACGCGGTGCGCTCGATGCGCAGCGCTCCCCGCTCCTCGGGCCGGTCCAGGCCGACGGGCACGAGCCCGCGGCTCGCCGGCGCGGGGGCTTCGCCCGGATCGCGAAGAGCCACGGTGATCTCGTCGCAGGCGATCGCCGCGACCGCCGGCGAGCCCGCGAGCGCTTCGACTGCCCGGGCGAGCCGCTCGACCGATCTGGCGAAGACGAGCGTCCGGTCCGGAGCGGCGCCCGAGGGGTGCCCGTCGAGGATGACAAGATCCTCGGCGTCCCAGACCGTGTGGTAGGCATCGCTCGCCACCGCCACAGGCCGGGCGCCGAGCGCCTCCGCGAGCCGGGCGCCTGCGCGCGGGCGGGCTTCGAGGCGCAGGTGGTGGAGGCCGCGCTGCGCGATGTCGAGGAAGCGCGCGAGCTTCTCGACCAGGATCACGGGGGACGTTGCGTAGGGCACCAGTGCGTATCCCGTCGAAGAGCCCTCCACGGAGACGGTTCCGTCGTCGCTCAGCAGGACGTCGACCATTCCCAGCGAGCGTTCCGCGCGGTCATGTGAGACGCGCAGGTACGGATCGAGCCCCGCGAATGCTGCGAAAGGCGCGCTGATCCCGATGGGCCAACAGCCGGCGCGGGACAGCGCCCTCGTCATGTTGCGTTCCAGCAGCGCCGCTGGGCCGAGGAGGATCTCCCACCAATCTCGCGATGGGGGACCGAAGGAACCGCCGCTCGCAAGCTCCAGCGGGTCCCGCGCGCGGTCCGAGCCGGCGAAGCCGCCGATCGCAGCCTCGGCGGCGAACAGCGCTTCGTGGGTGGGAAGCCCGTTCAGACGCAACAACTTTTCCAGTCGATCGCGTCCGGCCCGACGCGCCTCGCTGCGGACGATGCCACGGCGGGCGAGGGTCTCGATGGCGAAAAGGGAAATCTCCATGGTGGGCCCTCAGCGCGGCATCTGCACCCGCATGTTCGCTGCATTGCGTGGGTTCATGAGGCTCCTCGCGCTCCTCGTCGGTGCGCCCTGGTTCATCGCTTGTTGCCATCCGGGGCTCGGATTGTCGATGCCCGGCGTGGTGCGGCCCACCAGATCCACGAGCTCGTTCGGCGGTGCGCCCTGGTTCGCCTGATTCTGGAGGTTGCGGAAAAGCACGCCGCAGTTCGGACAGGCGTTTCGCGCTCCGCCGCCCTGCTGCGTCGAGCTGATCCCATCGACCTCTCGGAGCGCGCCGCGGAGATGCTGGTTGTTCGGATCGCTGGCCGAGCCGCATGTCCCGCGCGGCAAGTTGTTGCGTCGCTCATAATCATAGAGATGCTCGCTCGTACGCGGTGAACTTGTAGCCGCGCGCCACGAACGCGGCTTCGAGCATGAGCGCTTCGCGTTGGTCGGACACGACGCGACGGATGGCGTGCTCCTCGCAGACACCGCAGAGTCGATCCACGACGTCATCACCGCGCATGTTCTGCCAGAATGCGCCATCGATCCCGCCGATCTCGTCGACCTGGAGGAAGGGGATGATCTGGCCGGTGTAGTCGCTTCGCACGATCCGGTTGCCGCGGGCGTCAAGTGCGTAGGCACAGCTGCCCGCGATCATGCGGCCCCACTCGTCAGTGAGGTCGGTCGTCACGTACGCGGCAAACGGAAGCAGCGGCCACGACCAGCCGACGACAGCGTATGTGAACGAATCATTGCGCCCGCTCGATGGGTCGAGCACGAGGACCCGTTCGCCAGCATGGTACGAGCAGCCCGGATCGCGAAATGCTCGATCGACTGCATCGGGATCGAATGCAGCGGAGATCGCAGCCTGGGGGATCGCCCGGTACTCGCGAGCCCACACCCGCGCGTCGGCTTCGAGCGCGCGCGTGTCCTGCTCCGAGATCGAGGGGTTCGCGGTCCACGTCGGCGCGTGGGCCACGCACTGCGTTGGCGTCTCGCCCCGCTCGAACGCGTCATAGTGCGCGTCGAGCGTCGACAACGGCGACGAGGAGAGGAACAGCCGCGCCTGGGGTTGCGTCGCCATCGTCGGACGGAGAGAGGTGAGGATTTCCTCAGCTGGGTTGGCTGCCGTATCTCGGTCCTGCCACTTCGCCACCTCGTCGCAGATCGCCGCGATGGCGGTGAAGCCGGAGACCCCCGCGATCGAGGCGGCGAAGACCTTGAACGCGACCGGCGCCCCGTCGTCGCGCTGCAACTCGATGGCCTCGCCGGCCTTCCGGAAGTCGACGCCGAGCGCGCGGAGGATCGCCTCGATGGTCCGCAGGCGGGCCGCTGCCTCGTCCCGCGAGGTCGACACGATCGGCACCGTCCCAACATCGCCGGGCGGGATGTCGTGCTCACCGAACAGCGCCTCGACCACCGCCAGGCGGCAGAGGGTGGATGACTTTCCTCCGCGGCGTCCGACGCGCAGCACGAGGGTGCGCCGGCCGCTCATGTAGAAGCGCTCGAGGGTCGACCACCACCACGCGGAGATCGCGGGAAAGCCCTGCGCTACGAGCTCTGCATCGACGGCGCGAAGATGGTCGAGGATGCGGCGTCCGTGGTCGCTCACTGCTCGGCGTCGCCCTCGGCTTGCTCGTTCAGTCGAGCCGCAGCACGCTCGCGAACGCGATCGAGCGCGGTGCGGCGGCTGGAACCGCGCGCCTTCGCTTCGCGGGCGGCGAGCTCCCATGCGGCGAGCTCGTTCTGCCTCGCCTCCGCGGCGAGCGCCGACGCGCGCTTGAGCAGCTCAGGATCGCCGATCGCAGCGCCTTGGTTCTGAAGGTACCGCGATGACGCGAGGGCGAGCGCGGCCGACTCGACTAGCGCGCCGACGCCGGCCGAGATCTCCCCGCCGTGCGCCGCGGCGAGTTCACGGCGTCGGTGAGCACCGTACCGCCGACCCCATTTGGCGAAGGGCCTGAAGGCGTCGGAGGTCGAGTCGATGCCGCCCACACCTCCGAGAGCACCGGCGCGGAGCCGTCGCGCCCGTGCCGCCGTGTTGCCGCGGGTGAACCGCCCATCAGGGCCCCGATCGGAACGGACCGATTTGGAGCCCGCTGCGGCCGGCAGCTCGTCCGGCGGAAGCACCTCGACATGCGGTCGACCGCGACCGCGCCCATGTCCGGATCGAAGCGCCATCACGCGACCTCGGCGGAAGCGGCTGCGCGGGTGAGCTCATCCCGCATCGCGCGCAAGCCGCGAACGAGAGCAGCGCGAGCCACAGCGGCGCGCTTCACGGTCAAGCCATCCCGTGACATCAGCCCCGAAACCGCCTCGATCTCGGCGCGGAGCTCTCCATTGACTCGAAGGTTCAGATGCTCTTGAAGCACATTTCTATCCATTGTCTCACCAGTGTTGTTGGGCGCTTTGATGACGCCACGAGCTACGAGTGCTCGAAGAGATCGGCGGACATGCCGAAGATGCAGTCGACGCAACCGGCGCAGCGACAGGCCGGCCGGATGGTCGGCCAGCGTCGCCACGAGGTCTCGCTGTGCGGAGCCGATGCCGTGGCTCACGAGCGCCGCCGCATGGGGCAGACCTGCGTGGGCAGCCTCACGGCCGTCGCGGCATACCGCGGTTGTTCAACTGGCAACGGATGCCAGTTGCGGGCCGCCGGGGTAACGGCGGCCACCTCTGGGTCCGGAACGCCCTCGGCTGCGATGCGCTGCTCGCGGGCGTCAACGACGAGCGCCAGGAGGACGAGCGCGATCTCGGCCGCCAGCTGGGCGAGGGTGGCCAGCACTGTGACGACGAGCGGGAAGTGGACCGGCGACCTCGACCAGCGCTGCGAAGCCACCGCAGGCGCCCTCTACAGGGCCGCTGACGCTCCGAGCGGCTTGCACCTCAGCCTCGACCATCCGGCACGTGGAAGGGCGTCCGGTGAGCGCACAGCGCGACGACCAGCCACAAGCGCAACGGCCGCGCATCCAACCTCGGAGCGTCCGGAGTTGGGCGGCCCCCTGGCCGATCCATCGGCCAAGACGCGGACATCGCGCGCGGCTGCTCCGAGGTCGACCACGGCGAGCACGGGTGCGGACGTGCCGATCGAGCCGCCGGCCGACGTGTCGGGTTGCGCTCGCCTCCACGGGATGGGACGAACAGCGCGCTGAAATGCGTGGAAACTAAGGCTTCATGCGATCGAATCGTCACGGCGAAGTGTCAGCGCACCGCGCGGCTGAACTCCGCCGAGGTCGAGGGCGCCATGCTGAGCGGCTCCACGGCCCACGAGGGCGCCGAGGTCGAGGGCGACGTCGCGATCCAGCCGGCGGCGATCGGCGAGCGCGCCCGCCCTGATCCAGCCCAGCGCGGCCACGATGTCGAGGGCCACCAGCACGAGCCCGACCGCCGAGCCCGATGCCAGGGCGGCCGGCGCGCAGCGGCAGAGCGAAGCGCGCGGCGTTCCGGGACGGGCCGACGTCGAGAGGGCGCCCCTCGACCGGCTGTAGGCATGTAGGCCGAACGAGGGGGCTGTTTCCATAAAACCCTCTGGTGTCGATGCGTGAGCTTGCGTGGAGGAAGTTCCCGGATCTGGTCCCTACAAGTGCCTACGTGCCTACAAGCCGACATCGCCGGCCCCTTCCGGCTGGTCGTCGCCCTGGTAGCGGAGCCCGATGCCGCGCCACACGTCACGCGGGGAGCTGTGCCCCGGGACGCGCTTCGTGCTCTGGGCGGCGCCGAGGTCTCGGATCCGAACCGCGAAGCGTTTGGACCCGAGCGGGTACTTGTTGCCGTTGTCCAGGCACCATCGCTCGTACTCCCGACGCAGCGCCGCTTTCTCGACCCATGCCTCCTGCGCGATGACGCAGCGATCCTTGATGAAGTCGCGCAAGGGGTCGTTCTCGGCGCGGTAGGCTTCCGTCGCTCGCATGATCGACGCTGGCACGTCCAGCCCATGCTTTTGCCATTCGCGGCACCCGCGCACCGCTTATGCCAGGATCGCGGGACCACCGACCGCCGGATCGAGCAGCGCTGCCTTGACCTGCGGGTCGCGCTTCTCCTTTGGGACGGTGTGCTCGAACGGGATCCGGAGGATGCGGCGCCAGATCGCGGCGTCATCATCTCGCACGCGCGGCGCATCGTTCGCGGCGAGCCACAGCTTGAAGGCAGGCTTGAACTCGAAGGACTCGCGGTAGAGGAACCTCGCCGTCACGGTGTCGCCGCCGGTCAGTTGCTTGACCAGTCCTTCGGCGAGCCGCTTGCCCTCGTCGACCTCGATCGAGAGCACGAGGCGAGCCCCCGCGAGCCGCGCGATGTCGTTACGCGGACCGCCGGAGTCACGCCGGGCGATGAAGGTCTCGAAGTCTGCCTTCGCCGCATACTCGCCCATGGTGATCTTCAGTGCTTCGAGGAACGTCGACTTTCCGGAGGCCGGCGGACCGTGGACGAAGAAGAGCACCTCGTGGCGGACGTCGCCGGTCAGGGTGTAGCCTGCGGCGCGGCGGAGGAACCCGATCAGCTCCTCATCGTTGCCCGTCACGTCCGCGAGGAAGCGATCCCAGACCGGCAGTTCCGCGTCGGGATCGAACGCGACCGGAACGATCCGGCGCATCATGTCGCGGCGGTCGTGGTCCCGCAGCTCTCCCGTGCGGAGGTCGAGCACGCCGTTGCGGCAGTTCAGCAGCCAGGGATCGGCGTCGAAGTCACCGGGCTCGGCGCGGACGATCGGCTCCGTTTCCGCGAGGCGGAGCATCGCATCGATGCCGCGCGCCGACTGCGATCGCTTTGCCCAGTTGAACAGCGCGGTCGCTTCCTTGTGCTGAGCCTTCGCCTTCGCCACCTCGTCGTCGTCGTGCGCACGCTTCACCCGCTTCGCGGCATGGTTCATCGCGAACTCGGCATCGGTCAGCAGGCGGCGCGTCGTCTCCTTTGCGAGCTCTGCCACCGTGGCCCGATCACAACACCACCGGGAGCCGGCCCATGTATGCCAACCACCGAGAGCTTCGACGTGGCGCAGATCAGGACCGTACAGGGCAACAAGGCGCTCCGCGTTCGCGAGGTCGCTGTCCGACGCCGTGCCCTGCCGCAACGTCACGGGGACGACGTGCGGCGCCCCGTTGCCGTTCACGGCACCGCCTCCGGTGGACGGCCCTGCGGGCACCATCGAGGTACCGCACGCGTCGAGCCAGAGCCCGTCACCGCGCGAGATCGGCTCGTCGTCGCCGGCCTCGTCGGCGTCGGCGGTCGCGTCACCATGGTCGCTCGGCTCGCTCGGCTCGACATCGTTCGCCGCGCGCGCCTCGTCGTCGTGGTGCCGCTCCGGTCCTGCCGTCGACGGCTGCGCCGAGGTCGGTTCAGGGTGCATCCCGCACCTCCACGCGCTTCCGGTGAAATCGCGAGAGAATAAGCGCGGCGATTTTCTCGGCGGAGTCGCGCGAGCCTGCCCACGTTGTGCTGATTCCGTAGTCCTGCTCGATGGCGAGCGCGCTTGCGATCACCGCCCGCGGCGCCGTTTTGCTGCGGTAGCGATGCGCCCAGACATCGGGCACGCCGGCCTCCACCAAGATCGTCTTGAGCTCGTACGATCGAAGCCGGTCGCACTCACGGAGAAAACGGTCGCGCTCCCACGTGATGCTCTGCACGAAGTCGTCGAGGCTCTTCCTCTCGATCGCGACGCTCGTCTCGAAGCCGGCGAGCGAGTAGTCGCCGGCGGGCAGCGCTGCGCGCTCGACGCGGTGGGTTCCGCCGAACGTCCACGGGCGCTGCTCGCGCGTGTCGATGATGATCGTCATCGTGTCCGCCTGCTTCATCGCCGCGGCCTCCGGGGCTGAAGGGACGCGAAGAAGGCCGCGTCCGCGTCGTCGCCGCTCTGCTCCTTCGGCTTCGGCGTGCGCGCCTGGGTGGCGATCCACTCGTCCACATCAGCCTTGCGCGCCATGAGTTTGCGGCCGATCTTGAAGCTCGGGAACGCGCCCGTGGCAGCCGCACGCCGAAAGGTTGTCGGCGCCATCGGGCACGACTTCGCGTCGTAGAAGGCGGGGCTGGTGTCGCCGGTCGCGTTCTCGTTCGCGACCTCGCGCATCGAGTCGATCAGGTAGCGAGCGATCGTGGCGAATGCTTTGGACAGCTCATCCTGGCTAACAGCTTTTCTCAATGACACCTCCGAGGAACAGCACGATCCACACGAACGCCCCGGCACGGTCCTGCGGCGCGTCCGACGAAAGGACCGGAGCTTCACGACGAGTCCAGACACACGGCCCTCCAGGTCGACGGCAACAGCCGACGCAGCCATGCGGCCGAAGACGAACGAAGGGATGGCGAGACGGGCGGCCGATGCGCACGCCGACGCCGAACGGCGGTCTGGGTGCCCTCGGCTAAGGAGCCGTCAGCGCCTGGCGCCGGTCACGGTCCAGCGGCTCGGTCGGGGCGCACACGCTCCGGCGCCTTGACGGCCGATGCTGCTCCCGGTCGCGCCGTGGGGCGCCACGAGGACGACCCAAGCGGCAGGGGAGCGCCGGCCCCCCGACCGTGATGCCGGCCGGAGGGCTAAGGCGGGGCCCTCTATAAATCATGCTGCTCGAGATCGAGAGTGCTGTGATACGTCGTGGTGCTGAGATCTGGGGTCCAGCGGCTCGGTCGAGGTGCCTAAGCTCGGGCGCGCTGCCGATAGACCCTGCGCCGGCCGCGATCAGGGGGCGCCACGACGACGAGCCGAGCGGCGGGGCAGACGCCGGGGACACGGAGCTCCACGGAGTTCTACGGCGGGCATCAGGCCGGCGCGGCCAATCCCGGTGCCGAACCTGCGTGCCGGTGCAGCTCGATGCCGAGCGGACGAGCGCGGCTGCATGGGAATGTGGGTGTAGGTGTTCCCTTATCCTGTCAGCCAGTCCCCCTGCCTACCCCAGGCAAGAGCAGCCTCGTCTTGACACGGGACGGTACTTCCGGTGCCCTTGCGGATCGAGGTAGCAATGGGGGTAGCTGGGGCAGCGGCGAGGATCGGAGGGATACCTCGGAGCGCCTGCGCCAAGCGGCGCGTGTCCAACGTCCCCCTCGCAAAGCACTCGGAGAGCGATGGCTAACGTACGCCTTCCCGCAGCTGTTTGCTCAGTGGTTGGAGAGGTCTTGGTGGGGTCTCACCCAACTCTGGACGCCCTATTCCTAGCGGCCGGCGCGCCCGGCCCGCCACCCGCTCTCTCTCACGGTGCGAAGTGGAAAACCTGGTTACTCAAGGCAGGGAATGATCCGGACGTCGATAGTCTAGCGGTATTAGGCAACGTCATCGAAGAATTTATGGACCTCGGCCCAGATGAGTCGACACCTGAATTCGAAACTTGGACGAGAAACCGCCAGCGCCTCGTAAAAGTACTGGAGGAGCACGGCTTCCGGTACTATCGCGGAGGCCGAGTTTTGCCTGCTGGAGAGCTGGCTCCCCCCATCGTTTCGGAACCGGCGAACAGGACAAACGTTCCTGCAGAGCTCCGAAAACCGACGTCAGTCCATGAACTCATCCTGACTCTCGTTCGTGGCCTGCCGAGAGCAATGCACCCGCTCACTCACCGACGCAAGGGCGCAATCTCGCTCTCATTCCAGTCCGAATACGACATTCAGGATCTCCTCCACGCTCTTCTTCGTCCCTGGGTCGCCGACATTCGACCCGAAGAGTTCACGCCGAGCTACGCGGGCTCAAGCACTCGCATGGATTTTCTGCTGCCCGCCCATAGGCTCGTCCTGGAACTAAAGCTGATTCGTGACCACACCCACGGCCGCAAAGTTGGCAATGAACTGATTATCGACATTGAGCATTATCGCCGGCACCCCGATTGCGACGCGCTTTGGTGCATAATATATGACCCCAACAACTTTATTCCCAACCCCCAGGGTCTCGCAAGCGACCTCGAAGGCAAACGGTCGACAACGGATGGGGCTGTAGATGTTCGCATTCTGATACTGGCGCCTTGAGCGACCGAACCGCATGGCGAAGTGATGTACACACGTACCCGTCACACGACCCAGACGTCGGCACCAGCTCTTGCGGAAGGCACCCTGCCGGAGGCATGCCCCGTCTTGACACGGGGCAGTATCTCCGCTGGCCTTGCAGATCGGGGTAGCTATGGAGGTAGCTGGAGAAGCGGCGAGGACCAGGGAGATACCTCCGGACGCTGGAGCCAAGTGGCGCGAGGCTCCGCTCTGACGCATGCCCGTTCAGCGAACGGCTACCCCTCCGGTCCTTCCCTGGCTCGCTGTACGCAATCGTCATCACGCAGAGAATTCAGGAGTCTGACGTGAATACGAAGGACGACATACTACCTGGCGATCAAGTCAAGATACTCGGAGATCAACTTGGACTCGTTGTTTCCGTTGGTCCGGATGGATATTCCGTGGTCTTGGTCCCGGGCACACGAAGAATGGTATGTTATGGAAAGTGACTTAAGGCCATCACTCGAATGCCAAAGGATGCTGGCGAGGCTCTTGATAGTACCTATCGGCTCGGGGGACTTGATGCACTCGAAAAACTCCGGGACGAGGGCCCCGACGAAGAACCCAGCAGAAGCCTCCGTCTATTGCTCATCCAGGAAATCCTGACAACCTAAGGTCACATATGTCCCTTGCAAGTCTTGACTGGAAGCTGGTGCGCCAGCATTATGACGAGCGCGAGGCAGCCCATCGCAGGTTGCTGGCCCTTCACAAGGGCGGACAAAAGAAACAATTTTTCGATCTTGCGGTTGGCATCTCCGACAAGAATGGCAACTACAGCGCCGTCGAGCACTCCCTCGGGCCCAAGATCATCGCGCACAACACCAACCCGCAACAACGCGTATTCGAGCTCGCCTCGAATTTTTTAACCGTCAAGAGCGGGCTGGACGTTCCGAGCCTCATCAGGGCGGCCGCGCTCTCTTACCTTCAGATCGGCGTTGGCTCTGAGCTATCTTGTATGATGAATCCGACGGTTTGCTGGGTAGCGAACTCCAGAACCATCTGGGCACATCTTCTTATCAAGCATAACGACAATTACAGCAAGGCCGACGAGGAGCTGAAGCTCTATCGAGACAGCGACGCATCGTCGGAAATGGCTTACAGGATCTGGGTTGATATCCATAAAACACTAGACACCGCGATGACCCGCCTGGCCACAATGGGCACCCAAGAGGCTAAGGCTCATGGCATCAAGTCGGGCTCGTTCAAGTATCTCTGGGCCGACGCAGTGGCGAACGAGCTCTATGCCGAACACTTTTATTAATGCACATTTCGCTCGCGCCCTCGTCGACGCCGCCCTCGCTGAGCTCGTCTCAGCCTCTCCTTTTCCTCGCCCGTCGCGCCCGGCCTCGTGTTGGAACTCGCATGCCTCGCGGCAGGCGTGCCTGCGGCAGGCAGGATCCACACAACCTGCATGTGCCTACAGCGAAACGGCCAATGTGCTGCTCGCCTGGAGCGCGGCGGCAGGATGCCTTCCCCGTCGGAAGCCGCGCAGGTAACCTGCCGGTGGTGTACATAGGTCTGAAGTGCGATCAACCTCGACGCTCACCCCTCTCGGAGCCATCGCAACATGCATGAAACGATATTCGTGAACACCCACAAGGGTCTTCAGTCGAGGCGATTCAGTGGGCTAGGACACATCAACGTAATATGCGGACGCAACAACAGCGGGAAATCCACTGTCCTCGAGGCAATCGTAAAATCCGGAGTTGGAAGAGCGACGGACCCTGAGCCACTGATCGACATGGCGCGCAATCTAGCGCACAAGGACAAGAGAAACGGCATCGATCCACAATTATGGAGCATAATTGAGCCAGCAATTCTAGATGCGATGCGTTCCATACACACAAACAGAACGAACGTATTCTCTGAAGAGGGAATACGGAACGCAATCACAAGCATCGTCGAAGTGTCCAGTAATCTTGTTGAGCAATATATCGAAACCGACAAAATGGACGCCCGACTCGCGCTCGCACTAAAAAGTAGAGCGATGTACTTAGACAGTGCGCTCCATAGTGCGTTTGCGAAAGTGTACAGGAGTAGCTTTAATGCGGTGCTGATGCCTGCGCGACGGCAGATAGAACCCCAAAGCAATCTCGATTCAAGCGACTCAGGCGACACGTTGGAGCCGAACGGGGAAGGTCTCGTTCAGCATCTGTTTGCCTGTAGAAACAAACGAAAGTCGTCGCCGGAGCGCCATTTCTACGATTCTGTGCGTCAACACTTCCGAGAAATATCAAGCGGCTTCGATTTCGATTTGTCGATGAGCGACGGCGGCCTGATTAGCATCGATTTCTTTTCCGAAGAAGGCGCACACCCAGCAGACAAGTGCGGTCTTGGGTTGCACGAATTGCTCGTTATTATCTCATTCACCTTGTGGGGGACCAAATCCGCCGTATGCATCGAAGAACCCGAGAACCACATGCACCCAGAGATGCAACGGCGACTTCTGTCGTTCTTTCGTCATGTAACAACGAGGCAGTTTTTTATCAGCACGCACTCTAATGTTTTCGTGAATAGCGCCGCCGTCGATAAGGTTTTCTTCACGTCGTATAAAGATGCAGCCGTGCATGTTGACGACGTCACGTCCAGGGCCACCGCTCTACATGATCTTGGATATTCTGTTACCGATAACCTTGTGTCCGATCTGGTTATACTTGTAGAGGGACCAACGGATGTGCCTATTGTCGAAGAGTTTTTGGAAAAGCTTGGTATTGGCGAGCGCTACACAATTAAGATTTGGCCTCTCGGTGGCGACATCATGGATCAGCTTGATTTGTCTGTGTTTGGTGAGAAATACAAGTCCATCGCGCTGGTAGACCTGGATCCTGGCAGTGGTGGTGTTCGCAAAAGGTTCGCGGAAGCCTGCAGCAACCTGAACATCGAGCTATTCCGTCTGCACCGTTATGCCATCGAAAACTATTTTACACTGGACTCGCTGCGCTCAGTGCTTGGCAATCAGATTCCGTGCTCCGTCACGACTATAGCTACAGATAAGCCATTGAAGGATCAGATAGGCATAAACGTAAAGAAGAACAACCGCAAGATCGCTCGGGCCATGTCATTTGATGATATATCGAACACGGATCTCGGGGCGTTCTTTCGTCGCGTTGAACAGATGGTTAAGGGGCAGTAGAAATCAGAATCCACCAGCCTGTGCGAGTATCTCAAGAGGCCCGACGCCAGCGCTTGAGCACGGCGGCGAGAGGCTTTTACCCCCCCGGCGGAACCTGAGAACGAGGTCCCAATGGGCAACCCCAGGCTTCGAGCGACCTCGCTCACCAGCTCGCCCTCGTCGAGAAGGATCAGCGCCTTCCTTTCCCTCGGTTCGATCAGCCAGAGCGGATCCAAGTGGGCCCGCTCCTCGACTGCCCCGGATGGGGGGAGAACACTCGGCCGAGGACGTAGGCCAGCCGGTTGGGGACGGCGGTCTCATCGAGGCGGTGCGCTTTCTCGTGGTGCTTCCCGGCCTGATCGACGGCCGCAGTATTCAGCGTGGCCGCGGCGGCGCTCAGGGTGGGCTCAAGATCGCGCGCGGCGGGCGCTGGCGAGGTCGACCACGGGCGCGACGTGTGCAGGCGCCTGCGGGGCACTGAGGAGCTCTGAGAGGGTACGAGCGGCGATCTGCGCGGTCGCAAGGTCGCCCGCCGCGTGGGCAGCGGCGATGGTCTGCGTGAGGGTTGCGACGAGCACCTGGCGCGGGTTGCTCGTCGGGCGCGTGGTCGGGGCTGCTTCGGGTCGGGGAGGGGTCGCCAGCGCTGCCTCATACGTGGGCGCTGAGGGCACCGCCGGAAGCGTCACCGAATCGTCCGGCCGACCAGAGATCGCGGGGTTAGCGCGCGGCATCCCCAGGTTGACACCGGCCTCGACCCCCTCGAAACCCGCTGAAACCCGCCCGAACGCGTCATCCCGCTCCCCCTGGAAAGGAGACGCTGTATCAGCAACTGATTCAGAGGGGGCCGCTTTCGCCCCACGGCATGCGGGCATCACCCGCCCTCGGTCCGCTCGGCGGGACCTCCGCGGGCAGGGACTCGACCCAGGGCTCGAAGGAGAACCGCCGGACGCGCGGGATCCAGGCGCGGAACGACAGCAGGCTCGCCCCGAGGAGCCGCCGGTCTCGCAGCATGGATAGCAGGCGGGACAGCAATCTCAGCTTGTCGTCATGCGCTTCGGAGAAGCGCTTCACAACCACGTCGAGATCGTCGACCGACGCGTCAAGCCCTCCAGGCGCGAGGTGCTGGGCGAGCACGTGCGCGAGCACCGGCTCACCGATTTGCAGCGCGAGCAGCAGGAGCACGGGGCCGAACTCGCGCCGCGCGAGGAACTCGTCCAGCGAGGGCTCGTCCGAGCCGGGAATCTCGAGGCGCGCCCGGAGGACCCGGTAGACGTTGATCAGGCTCTTCGTGCTCCGAGGGGTGGAGAGGAGCGGGACGAGCGTCTCGATGAACTCCCGCTCCGCGAGCGTGATCTTGAGCCTGGGAGGAGGCGGCGGCGTGGCCTTCGGCGCGCCGACCCGCACCCCGCCTCCCTGGCCCTGGTCCGCGCCGCGCCCGGCGGACGCCGGCGCGTCCTCCGCGGCGCCGGCGCCCTGTCCGGCGGCGACGGCCGTGCCCGAGTCCCCCCCGTCGCTCGCCCGCGCCAGCGAGGATCGCCCGCGGTCCGCCGCGGCGGACGTATCGGTGTCCGCGTCGGCCTCGAGAGGAAGGAGCGCGCGGACGACGCCCGCGAACAGCGTGGTGTCGAGCGACGGGACGGCGAACGGGATCTGGAAGATCTTCTCGAGGAACTGGCGCGGGGTGGTCAGCCGCACGGCGACGCTTTCGCCCCGATGGCTCCGCTCCAGCGGGAGGAGCTTGCCATAGTGCTCGTAGAGCGACCGCACGAGCCAGCGGGAGTCGACCGCGACGACGACCACGAAGAGCCGCATGCCGAGCAGCAGGTGCACGGCCTCGAGGACCTCGACCACGCGCCCCGGCGGACACCGATCGAGATCGTCGATGTACAAGACGATCCGATCGACCTGCGCGACGAGCTCCTTCGGGGGCGTCTCTCCGTCCGGCGAGACGCCGACCAGCCGCGACAGCTGGGCGAGGTCGCGCCGGATGAGGCTCACGATCCCGAGGTGGCGGCGATAGTCGTCGGTCTGCGCGCGCTCCGCCAGGAACCGGAAGAGCACGCGGCCGGCCTTCGCCTCGTCCAGATCGCTCTCGGCCTTGCTGACGGCCTCGGCGGCGGCCTTGAGCTCCGCGTCCGCCTGCGCAAGCTCCTTGTGCTTGGCGGTGAGCTCGCCGCGCGCGACGTCGGAGGCGTGGGCCGCGGCGGCGAGCCGCTCCGCGGCGCGCTTCCTCTGCGCGTCCGCCGAGGCCTCGACCGGAGCCAAAAACCGCTCGGCCCAGGCGACCGCGGCGTCGGTCGGCGCGGCGGCGATCCGTGCGACGCGCGCCGCCCAGACGACGAACGACCCGGCGCTGGCGAGGACCGCCCCCAGGGTCGACCTGCCGCCGAGGTACCAGAAGGCGACGGTGACGGCGGCGGCGAGGAGCAGGACGACGGCCCACACCTCGGCGGAGAATGCGACCTTCATCGCCTCGACGACGCGGCCCCACACCGTCCGGAGCCTGCCCAGGCGATCGCGCCATTCCCGGAGCACCTCGGCTGCTCCCGCCTCGTCGAGCCCCTTGCGTGCGTGATCCGACAGCCATTGAAACGCGGACTGGAGGACGGCGCTCGTCTCAATCTGCAGCGCGGCGTGGCGGATCTGCTCCTCCTCGCAAGCGAGGCGCGCGACGCGCTCCCGCGCCACGTCGACCCGCTTCGAGGCCGCCTCGCGCCGCTCCTCGGCGTCCTTCTTCGCTACCTGCGAGGTCTCGAGGCTCGCGAGGAGCCGCCGGCGCGTGACGCTGGCGGGCTCGTGCGGGTTCACGCGCTGACCCAGCTCGTCGAACAGGTGCGACACCAGGCCTGCCCACAGGTTGGCCTCGAGATAGTGCCACGCGTTGAACGTGATCTGGACGACCTCGCCCACGAGGCCGGGCTGTTCCCCCCGCTTCCGCGCCTCGCGCGAGGCATCCGCGTCGCGTGCGATGCGACGCTTGAGGTGCTCGATGAAGAAGCTCTTGCCAGAGCCCCAGTCGCCGAACAAGCCGACCGACAGCGGCGGGCGGAGATCTGTGGCGAGCAGGACCCGGGAGAAGGCGGCGATGTCGCGCGAGATGCCGAGCGGCTTGTTGAGGTGCTCGAGATCGGAGGTCAGCACGGCGATGGACGCGGAGCTCGCGGGGGCGAAGCGCCATAACTTCACGGTGGCGTCGTAGCCGCTCGTCACGAGCCGTTGGCCGGGGCCGTCGAAGGCGATGGTAATCACGCGGCCCGCGTGGCCCTGCCACGAGCGGACGATGCGCAGGGAGTAGGGCTCGCGGACCTCTAGGAGCCCGCTCGCATGACCGAGGACGAGCCATCGCCCGTCAGGTGAGAACTCAAGCGCGGAGACAGCGCCGCCGGACGGATCGCTCTGCCCGTGGAGTTCCAGCGTGCGCGCGTCGAGCACGAGGCAGGAGCCCCGCTGGACGGCCACGAGCTTCCCGTCGGCGGACGCGGCCACTCCGTGCCCACCGGGCGGCTCCCCGGCGCTCTCCCCGGGGAGCTGTGCGAAGGCGGGCGGCTCCTCCGTCAGGGACACGCGCAGCACCCCCGCCCCGGTGTCGACGAAGAGCACGTCACCGGCTCCCCAGGCGATGTCGCGCGCTGGCCGCTGCACCTCCAGGGCGCGCTCGGCGCCCGGCGCCGCAGGATCCGTCACCCGCAGCATGTGTCCGGCGGCCACCGCGAGTCGGCCGCGCCGGTCGAACCGCGCACAGACAGCTTCCTGCATGGAAGCGCCGGAGTGCCCGTCCTCGTCGAGGTGGATCAATCCTTCGTGCGTCAGGACGACGGCGCGGGGCGGATGGGGTGACGGGCTCACCTCGAGCGCGAGCGCGCCCTCGCGCGGCAAGGCATGGTTGATATCGCGTGCGCGCGGCAGGTCCGTGTACCGGCTCAGGTTGCCTTCCCTGTCGAGGACCCAGAGCCGCCCGCGGTCGTCGAACGCCGCTCCGGCGGGGGACGCTTGCGTGGCGGAGACATCGATCAGCCAGTCGTCGCGGGCTGGCCCAAGGCGCTCGCGGAGCGCGGCCAGCAGCTCGGGGCTGATCTGCCCGTCCGCGCGCCGCCCGATCTCGGCCTGGAACGCCGCGATGGCGGCCCTGGTCTCCCGTCCAGCGACTCCGTCCGTGGCGAGGCTCTTCGACCGCGCTTGCAGCAGCAGCTGCGCTTCGCGCACGGCGGCTTGCGAGGGCTCCGTCGCCGCGGTGGACGGCGGGGCGGAGGCGCGATCCGCCGGTCCGGGAAGGAGCGCCTCGAGCGCCCGGAGCGCGGCGTCCACGTTCCCGCCCGCGCTGGAGAAGCGGTCGCCAAACGGTCCCGTGGTGGCCGTCTTGAGGATGCTGACGACGAGCCCCGCCGCGTCGAGGGCGCGTCGCTCCGTCCGCTGCGACCGGTATTGATCGAGTCCGGCGAGAACGGCCTCGCTGACCGGCGACGTATCGTCGACCTGGGTATCCCGTGGAGCAAACCCCACCAGGCCTGTCAGCCGCTCATAACGCGCGGAGCTGAAGCCCGACGCCTCGAGCGCGTTGCGGACCGCGGAGTTCACCTGGTAGGCAGCGTAGAAGACCGTCGAGCGCGACAGCTCATCCAGATCCCTGGAGAGCCTCGCCTGACGCCCGAGCCGCCCCTGCTGCCTGCGATAGGCGTGCGCCTGCGCCGCGACGGCCGACAGACGGCGCAGCTCCGGGGCGAGCTCGAAGCCCATGTCACGGAGCTGATCGAGCATGCCTTGAGGGGGCTCTGCCATGGCGCGCACCACCGTACCCGGACCGGCGTGGGCATTGCCAGATCGAACGGAGCGTCATGCACGTCGCTGGGCAGCTCCTCAATCCCCGCGCAGGGGCTAGTTGTGGCAGCGTGGAGGGCTCACCTGCCTTTACCGTCTCTGGCATCCCTCGCCACAGGAGCAGCAGGGCGTCGAGGGCCAGGGCCGACAGGACCACGAAGCAGCAGCTGCCCGATCGCCTCGTGAACGACCCGGGTTGCCTTCAAATCCCCGAGGGCGACGGCTCGGCTCAGCGTGCCGGCGAGCGAGGCGACGACGGCCGCCCGAGGTGACGGATCGACGGTCGCGAGCGCTCCGGGCCAGAGGTCCGGCGGTCGGGCCCGGGTTGGGCCCATGCCCTTCGAACCGGTGCGATCTGTGGCCACGCCCCCCTGGAACTCCGGGGAAAGCGACGGAGCGCGACGGTTCACCCCCGCGGAATCGTCCCGCCAGAGAAACCAGTCGATGGTGGGTGGTCGCTGGAAACAGTAGCGATTTTCGTAGTATCCGCTGGTTGGGCCGCTTGGAGGAGAACAGCGGATCTGCGATTGAACGATGCTCCCGGTTCGTCGAAAAGTGCGTGAGCCGTCGCGCCGGGCGGACCAGACTGACGACCATGACCTCGCGCGCTCGCACCTTCGGCAGCGCCGCGTCCGCGTACGAGCGGTTCCGGCTGGGCTACCCCGACGAGCTCGTCGACCTGGTGCTCGAGTACGCGGGCCGGCCCGTGCGCTCCGCTCTCGAGATCGGCGCCGGCACGGGCAAGGCCACGCGGGCTTTCGCAGCCCGCGGCATCGAGGTCACCGCCACGGACCCGGACGCGGCCATGCTCGCCGAGCTCCGCCGTCAGGTGCCCGCGAGCGTGACCGTCGTCCGGGGAGCCTTCGAGGACCTCCCGCTGACGCGGACCTACGACCTCGTGTTCGCGGCCGCCGCGCTGCACTGGACCGCGCCGTCGGGTCGCTGGGAGCGGGTGGCCGCTCTCCTGGGGCCGGACGCGGCGTTCGCCTCGTTCGGCGCGCCGCTGCGGCTGGCCGACCCCGGCCTCGCGGAGGCTGTCCGCGCCGCCCGCGCGCCGTTCCTCGACGACGACGAGGTGCCGTCGCCCGACGGCACACCGGAGGGCGCGGCGATGCGGTGGCCCGGCACGGAGCTGATCAGGTCGGACGCCTTCACGGACGTGCGCCAGGTCGTGGTCACCCGGCGCCCGACGCTCTCCGCCTCGGACTATGTCGGCCATCTCTCGACGATCTCGGCCTACCTCGAGCTCCCCGCGTCCGTCCGGGAACTGGCTCTCGCTGCGGTGCGGGCCGTGCTCCCCGATCGAGTGACGCTCGACGCCGACCTCACGCTGCACCTGGCCCGGCGGCGCTGACGGCACCTCGCCAGACGGCCTGCGGCCGGCCCTGTCGGCGGCTCCGGCGCGTTGCTGGTCGCCGGTCCGGTGGCCGAGTGGTTCCGCGACCGGGCGCTGCCGCTGTTCCTGCGGCTCGGCGCGGCGGCGCAGGCGCGCGTGCACGCGTACCGGATCGACTGGGAGGCGCGGGCGGCGTAGCGCCGGGGGGCGTCAGTCCTTATCGTCCGGCTGCGCCACATTGTCCGGCACGCCCAGGGCGACCGGGCCCATCCCCTTGCTCTTGAACTGGTTGTGCCAGAGGCTCTTGCCGGTGAGCGAGAAACACTCCACCTCGCCCTGCTTGGCGACGAAGAGCCGGTCTCCCTCCAGGAGGAGCGTGGCGCGGCCCTGCGTGGCGGCCTTCACCTCCCAGAGCAGCTCGCCCGTCGGGTAATGCAGACAGGCGACGTGGCTGAAGCTCGCCGCGTAGATCGCCGCAGGCGTGATCAGGAGCGCTGTGGAAGAGAAACCGCCCCCGGCCTGCTTGTACTCCCAGAGCACGCGCCCGGTGGCCGGGTCGACGCCGAAGATCTGATCCCGGAACGCCGCCACCAGCACCGGCGCCGCCGCGATTGTTCGGTATTCGCTCATACGTCCCCTCGCTTCCTGATTGCGCCCAGCGAGCTATCAGCGGGGGCGCGGCGCGGCAAGCTGCGAGCACGTGCGGGGTCGCGAGCCGCGCGCACGGCGAAGATGCGGGTCCTGGTCGCCCTCGGTCCATCACCTTCTCGCTGTCCGCCGTCGTTACGCCCTGCTCGGGGCAGCGCGGGCAGGCGAGCTTCTCCCGCTTTTCCTCGATGATCTTGAACTGCACCGGCACGAACCCGAGCACTTTGCGTGAACACCGATGAGCGACAGCTTCGTTCTGAAGACGGTCGAGGACGCCTGGGCGTTCTTCAGGGGTCGCGTGATGGACGACATCCGAGCTGTCGACAGCGGCACGATGCACATCGAGTCGACTTCGGACGATGACCGTGTCCTCGCGAAGCTCATCCAGGATCGTGAGGGAGAGTTCGAGGAGCGGATGATAGCCGGCCTGTCCGAGCCGGCCGTCGCTCGATGGGCTGGTTGGGAAGCGGGGATTGCCGGCTGCTGGCTGCACTGGGCGAACGGGCGCCGTTCGACGCATTGTTGCAGCGCTTGGCCGGCGAGCGAGACGGGCTAGCGGGCGGAGCGGCGCTGGATCGGGTCGGCCGCGGGGGCCCTGCGCGGACCGGGGCGGAATCGTAGAATCTCCTGGGAGGGAGTGGCAGCATGCAGGTTTATCGGATGACAGAGAAGGGCCCTTCGCCGGGTCGACCTGGGCAGCCCACTTCTAGAAATAGGGTTGTTGCAGGTTCCAGCCACAGCGCTGCTTCGCTGCCGCGATCATCTGAGGTCTGCCTCCAGCCGCCGGGCCGTCTGCTGCCGTGTACGAGCGTCCAGGTCTTCCCGCCTCGAAGCAAGTGCATGAATACGCACCTGCTCCCTTACTGCAGTCAATGCTCCGTTTGATTCCGTCATCACATCCGGATAGTATAAGGTTCGGGCCTGACGTGGAGAGATCTTGGCAATCTACGCCGTCCCGTCGACAGCTGGCGACAAGGCAGACCCCCACAAGCAGAACGCCAGCAAGGATCCTGTAATTTCTCGGTGTCATAGCCTTGATATACCAGCTTTCTCTGGCGCGCGCGCGAGCCTCGGCGATGGCATCGCGCGAGCGATCCAGGCAGAGCCCGCGGCCGCCGGCGTCGCCGCCGCGCTACCCGCTGCAGCAGCGGAACCCGATCGTATGATCGGTGTCGGCGCGCTCGCGCTCGTCGCGCGCGTCGCACCGGAGCTCCTCGAGCGCTCCCCCGCTGTCGAACGCCCCGCCGCGGGTCCTGCAGAGGTCGCCTGGACCGACGTCGTCGGAGCACGCGTCTTCCCACTCGCGGACGTTTCCGCTCATGTGCTGCAGGCCGAGATAGCCGCCCTCGCACGCCAGGCTCGTGTCGTCGCCGACCGGCACCGTCTCGGTGCTGTCGCCGTTGCACTGGAGAGCGTCGAACTCGCCGGTGGAGTGAGCGAGCGCGCCGTGCTTGCTGCACGCGTCGAACCACTCGCCCTGCGCCATGCCGCCGCGGAACGGCAGCGGGCCGCCGTGGCGCTCGCCGCAGAGGCGCTTGCCGTGGCTCTTGCAGAAGGCGCGCGCGTCGCACCAGTCGACGCAGGTGGCGGGGTGCTCGTCCTCCTTGCGGCGCGTCGTGCACACGGGGGGCGCGTCGGGCCCGGTGTCGTCGAAATCGAAGGTGCTGTTGAACGAGCAGAACGGCTCCTGCGCCGCGACGTCCGGCCGCGTGGCGAGGAAGGCGCGGTAGGCGGCGTTCGAGACCTCGGTCCGATCGACGCAGAACGAGCTCTCGATCGTCACCATGCTGGCGGGGCACTGGCAGACGCCCTCGGTGCACGCCGCCGTCGTGCAGTCGGCGCTGGCGTCGCAGGGCTGGCCGTACAGGCACGAGGCGTTGCCGGCCCCGGGCTCGCAGGTGAGGCCGTGCAGCGGGCGCACGAGCGAGCACGCCGAGAGGAGGGCCGCCGCCAGGGCAGCGGCGCAGCCGCGGGCGCGGGCCGACGCGCGCATCAGAAGGCCCCCGCGACGCCCGCGGCGCTGCCGGCGATGAACGGCCAGAGCGCCGTCGCGCCGGCCTTCGGGGGCTGCGCCGCGGCCGGCCGGGTCAAATAGAGCCACGCCGCGGCGCCCAGCGCGACGACGCCCACGCCGAGGCCGACGTCGGCGACCGCGTGCTGGACCCGGATGGCGCGCACCTCGCCCTCCGTGCAGCGCGGGGCGCACGTGGCGCGCAGGTCGGCCTCGGCGCTCAGCGAGAGGGCGCCGGCGACGGCGAACACCGCGAGCCCAGCGACGCCGACGGCGCCGGAGGCCCACACGAGCCCCGGGACCGAGGGCTCCGCGGGCGGCGCGGCGCGCGGGGCGAGCGGGTGAGGCGAGGCTGGCGCGCCGGCCGAAGGTGCGCCCAGGGTCACGGTGAGCGGGCGGTTCTTCTCGCCCTCGCGGATCAGCACGCGCTCCTCGACGGCGGGGCCCGTCGCGGGCTCGAAGCGGAAGGTGCGCGGGCCCGGGTCGACCGGCAGCGCCTTGCCGTCGAGCGCGGCGGCGAGGGGGCGCCCGTCCACGAGCACGCGCACGTCGAGGCGCTCTCGCCCGTGCGCGTCCCTCGCGGCGACGACCACGGAGGGCAGGCTCCGCTCGACCTCGGCGAGCCACGGCCCGCAGTCGGCCACGGCGGCCGCCGGGCACGTCGGCTGCGAGCAGACGACGAGCGCGGCGCGCGCCTCGATCAGCCGGCCGTCGCGGCGGAGGCCCTGCGCGCGCTCGTAGGCGTCGGCGCACGCCTTCTTGTGGGGCGCGGCGTCGGCGCGCGCGCCGGTGAGCGAGAGCGCCGCCGCGGCGGCGAGGGAGAGCGCGAGCCGGGCGCGGGTGGGACACGCGGGGTTCATCGGTTCACAGGCACTCCGGCTTGAGCCGGCGTATGCCGGCCTTGTCCACGGTATAGGGCGGGGAGCAGCGCTGGGCGTCGGTGCGGATCGCGCGCGGCGCGGGTGCGGGCGCGCGCGCGCCGGCTGCAGGGCGCGCCGGGCGCTGTGCGGGCGCTGGCGCGACGGCGTTCGCCGGGGCCGCCGCGGCGGCGCTCGCCGGGTCGGTCGCGACGGCGCTCGCCGGGGCCGCCGCGGCGGCGCTCGATGGGCTCGCTGCGACGGCGCTCGCCGGCTCGGTCGCGACGGTGCTCGCCGGGGCCGCCGCGGCGGTGCTCGATGGGCTCGCTGCGACGGCGCTCGCCGGGTCGGCCGCGACGGTGCTCGCCGGGGCCGCCGCGGCGGTGCTCGATGGGCTCGCTGCGACGGCGCTCGCCGTGCTCGCCGTCGAGGCGCCGGCCGGCTGCGCCGCGGGCGCGTGGACCGCGCGCGCGGCGTCCTCCGGGCCGGGAGGGGCGCGGCGCCACGACTGCGCCGCGAGCGCGGCCGCGCCGCCGAGGAGCAGCGCGCCGAGCAGCACGAGCAGCGGGCGCGCGCGCTTCTTCGCCGCGGGGGGCGGACCCTCGCGCCGCGCGCCGTCGGTCGCAGATAGCCCCAGCGAGATCCCGCTGGACGTCACCGATCCGGGCGGCGGCTCAGCCGCCGGCGTCCCCTGATCGAGGGCCCTCGACGGGATCGAGGGCGCTGTCTCTGCCAGCCCCCGCGCCGGGCCGCCCGGCGGCGTGGGCTCGCCTTCGTCCGCTGCCCCGTCGCCAGGCGCGCCCGACCCACCCCGCGCGGCCGCGCCCGAGCTGGCCGTCGCCGGGCCGCCCGGGATCGCCGCCGACGCGCTCTCGATGGCGGCGACGCGCGCCGCCCGCCGCGCGAGCGCGTCGCCGGCGAGCGCCTCCACCCACTCGCCCACGGCGCGCGGCGACGCGAGCGGGACGGCGTCCTCGATGGCGACCGCGAGCTCGCGGGCGGTCGGGTAGCGGCCCTCCGGGTTCCGCTCGAGGGCACGGAGGACGATGGCGTCGAGCGCGGGCGGCACGTGCGCCGCGAGCGAGCTCGGGGGCAGGATCGGCTCCTCGAGCACGGCCCGGATGATGTCGCCCTCGTCGCCGCCGTCGAAGAGCCGGCGGCCTGCGAGCGCCTCCCAGAGGACCGCGCCCGCCGCGAACACGTCGGTCCGCCGGGTCACGTCGGCGCAGAGGACCTGCTCGGGGGCCATGTACGCGAGCTTGCCCTTGATCTGCCCGCCGCGGGTGGTGCTGAGCCGCCCGCGCGCCTTGGCGATGCCGAAGTCGAGCAGCCGCGCCGCCCCGTCGACGCCGACGAGCACGTTCTCGGGCGAGACGTCCCGGTGCACGATGCCGAGCGGCTCGCCCGACTCGCTGCGCGCCTCGTGGGCCGCGTGCAGGCCGTGGAGCGCGCCGCACGCGATGCTCGCGACGATGGGCACCGGCGCCGGCGCGCCGCCCGCGCGCGCCGCCCGGAGCAGCCGCGCCAGCGACTCGCCCCGCACGTACTCCATGACAAGGAACGCCTCGTCCTCGGCGAGGAGGAGGTCGACCATGGCGACGACGTTGGGGTGCTGGATGCGCGCGACGATGCGGGCCTCGTCGCGCAGGCTCTCGGCGATCTCGGGCGCCTCGGCGAGCGCGGGGTGCAGCCGCTTGATGGCCACGGTGCGCGAGAAGCCCGCGTCGCCGACGAGCCGGCCGAGGTGCACGGACGCCATCCCGCCGGATGCGATCGCGCCGTACAGCAGATACCGCCCGATGGGCCTGGGCTGCGACGGCTCGGGCGACATGCCGGTGGGATGATACACGAGCGCGCCCGGCGCCGCCTGGGAGGCGCCGGCGCGGGCAGTGGGCCTCAGCTCTGGAGGGGTGTGCTCGGCTCGACGAAGCAGAGGCGGTAGCCGTCGGGGTCGGTGACGACGATCTCCCGTGTGTGCCACGGCTGATCGCGCGGCCCGTCGACGGCGGCGCCGGCCGCCGCGGCGCGCGCGGCGATGGTCTCGATGCCGCGGTCGCCGGCGGCGCTGAAGCAGACGATGACGCCGAGGCCGCGCTGCCCCGCGAGCGAGACCCCCGGCGGGGTCGCGACGAGGAAGAGATCGGCATAACGCGCCCAGCGCAGGTGGATGAACACCGGATCCTGGTGGACGCGGGTGAAGCCGAGGAGCTCGTAGAACGAGGCGGAGCGCTCCGCGTCGGTGACGAGGAGCTTGACGTAAGCAGGCATCACGTAGGGGTCGTCGCCGGGCATGGTCGCTGGGCGCGAAGGTGCGCTGCGCCGGGCCGGAACGCAAGGCGCGAGCGCCGGACGGGGCAGCGGCCGTCCGCGAGCCCGGCGGTCCGCTGGGCAGCGCGCGAGGGATCGAGAGAGCGGGAACGGGCTCTGGGGCGGATAGCACTGCTGCGGGAAGTTGCCCCGGATCGGCAGAGAAACCGCCATGGCGCCAAGGTCGCCAAGGGGAGAAGAGGAAGTGCCGTTCCGGCATTCCCCCCTCCCAGTTCCCTGGTTTCTTGGCGCTGGTTTCTTGGCGCCCTTGGCGTCATGGCGGTTCGCTTCCCCCCTCCGACTTCCAGCAGCAGTGATAGGTAATGCCGCTCTCCGGGCAGATCTTGTGCTGGCTTCTCGGCGCACAAGGATAGTGCCCAATTCACCAACCGCCCGTGACAACAAGCGGATCGGGCGGCTGCTGCGAGAGGCGAAGCTGCGAATCCCGAGCGCGCGTCTGGAGGACACCACCAAGGTCCAGCGCGAAGCCGGCCGGCAGATGCTCGGCGCCATCTAGACGCTCGACGCTATCGACCAGCTCTTCGTGCGGCACGACAGGTAGGTGTCCCCCCGGTGGTACGGACCGGTGGCCTGGGTAACGGTTCAGACCGGGAGCCTGGGTAGCACCTGGACGGACCGGGAGCTTAGGTGACACATGTCGTAGAGGACCGGCGACGGAGGAGCGCTGGTGCCTTGGAAAGAGACATGTTCAGTGGACGAGAGGCTTCGGTTCATCGCGCAGGTCAACGAGTCGGACGAGACGTTCGCGGAGCTGTGCCGGCGGTTCGGCATCAGCCGGAAGACGGGGTACAAGTGGGTCGAGCGCTACGAGCAGGCCGGACCGAGCGGGCTGGAGGAGCGGCGGCCCGTGGCGCACACGTTCCCGCATGCGACGCCAACGGTGCTCGTCGACGCGCTGATCGAGCTGCGGAAGGAGCGCCCCACGTGGGGGCCGAAGAAGCTGCGCGCCCGGCTGGAGAGCCTGGGTCTGGAGGGGCTACCGGCGGCGAGCACCATCGGCGAGCTGCTCAAGAAGCACGGGTTGATCCGGCCCCGTCGACGCCGCGTGGTGACGCCGACGACCGCGATGCCGTCGCCGCTGGCTCCAGCCGAGCAGCCGAATGACACGTGGTGCGCCGATTTCAAGGGCCACTTCGCGCTCGGCGACAGGACGCGCTGCCACCCGCTGACGTTGACGGACCAGGCGTCGCGGTACCTGCTCAAGTGCGAGGGCGTGGCGAAGCCGCACGAGGCCTCGGTGCGGCCGCACTTCGAGCGCGCGTTCCGCGAGTTCGGGCTGCCGCATCGCATCCGCTCCGATAACGGCCCGCCGTTCGCCACGATTGGCATCGGTGGGCTCTCGGCGCTCTCGGTCAGCTGGATCAAGCTCGGCATTCATCCCGAGCGGATCGAGCCCGGTAAGCCGCAGCAGAACGGCCGTCACGAGCGAATGCACAAGACGTTGAAGGCGGAGGCGACATCGCCGCCAGAAGCCAACTTGGCAGCGCAGCAGCGCGTCTTCGACCGGTTTCGGCACGAGTACAATGATCAGCGTCCGCACGAGGCGCTCGGCCAGAGGACGCCGGCTTCGCGCTACACGCCCTCGCGCCGCTCGATGCCGAGCAAGCCCTCGTCGCCGGAGTACCCGGACACGATGGCCGTTCGACGCCTGGACGAGCAAGGACGGATGCTGTTCGGGGGCGCGCAGACCAACGTCTCCACACTGCTCGCCGGCGAGCCCGTGGGGCTGACTCCGATCGCCGATGACGTCTGGGAGCTGTACTACGGCCCGGTCCTGCTCGCGCAGGTCACCCTCAAGAACAAGGAGCTGAAGCTGGCCAGGACGCGGTGACCTGCGCGAACTCACGCCGGATCGTGAGGAGAGGCTCGTGTGTACCGCGACCACGGGGAGCGGTTCGTGTATAGATCCAGGCGGTCCGAGAAAGTGCGGCGAGCGTGTCGCGTCGACGAGGATCCGGTCCCTGTTTCCAGTCCTCCCGGAGCAGGGGCCCGTGGCTCAAGGAAGTGTCACCGCAGCTCCCGACACCGTCCACAAACTGCGCCACGTCCAGCACCCCCTTCGGAATATGTCACCGTCACGCTGCCCATCCATCCCCTGAAGGGACGGCGGCTTGCTGTGGTCGCGTCCGTGCGCGGCCAGGATGGCCGGCGGTACGTCGACGCCGAGCATCCGCAGGGCTGGACGATCCGTCTTCCGGTTGAGTGGACCGATCGAGCCGCCACATGGGTAACGCCGCGGTTGTACGGCCGCGAAGTCCGTCTGGATGCTCGCGGTTTGCTTGAGCTCGCTGGCGCCGTGCGTACCGCCCTGGACCTCCACCGAGAGACGCCCAAGACAGAGGCGGTGGCACCCGAAGAAACGAGACAACCCGCCCATGCCTCGGCCGAAGATCCCTCGGTGGTCAGCGCTCCCCGCAACGATGCAGCGAGATCTGCTGGGCGCGTGGGCCACGCTCGTCCTCAAAATGCTACGCGTCGAGCCCACACCCGTCGAGGTCGGCCATGAGCGACAAGATCCAGCCGCAGCATCTGGAGCGTCGAGCGATGGTCTACATGCGCCAGTCCACGCTCCGTCAAGTCTACGAGCATCCTGAGTCCACGTCCCGGCAATACGCACTGAAACAGCGTGCGATCGAGCTTGGCTGGTCTGCCGACCGTATCGACGTGATCGATGAGGACCTTGGTCAGAGCGCTACAAGCGCGCAGTGGCGCACCGGCTTCCAGCGGCTGGCCGATGATGTAGCGCACGGACGCGTCGGAGCCATTTTCGCGCTGGAAGTCTCACGGCTCGCCCGCTGCTCAGCGGACTGGTACCGGCTGCTTGACTTGTGCGGCCTTGCCGATGTGATTCTCGCTGATGAGCACAGCGTCTACACTCCACGTGATTCCAACGATCGGCTTCTCCTTGGACTTAAGGGTACTATGAGCGAGGCAGAGCAGATGTGGATGCGCTTGCGACTGCACGGCGGAAAGCTCAGTAAGGCGCGTCGCGGAGAGCTCTTCTTTCACGCTCCAGGCGGCTACGAATGGGATGAAGCTGCGTGCCGTTTCCGACTCGATCCGGACGAGCACGTCCAGCGTGCTCTCCGACTCGTCTTCGAGCGCTTCCGCCTTGATGGGAGCGCCTATGCTGTGATGCGGTACTTCGCCGATCGCGGACTCAAGATGCCGGCGCGTAGCATCGCGACAGGCGAACTGCGCTGGGGGCCTCCGCGGCATGGCACAATCCTTCGCATATTGCACAACCCGACGTATGCCGGCGCGTATGTCTTCGGTCGACATGAGGAACGCCTCGCGCTTGTGAACGGTCAACCGCGCCGCCGCGTGACACGCCTGGCGCAAGAGGCATGGAAGACGTGCCTCCGCGATCGCCATCCGGCCTACATTCCATGGGAGGAATTCATGGCCAATCAACGAAAGCTGCATGACAACCGGACCCATCAAACATCACCTGATCAGCACGGCGCCGCTCGTGAAGGGCAGGCCCTGCTCCAAGGCCTCGCATTGTGCGGCAAGTGTGGTCATCGCATGGTCACGAATTATCAAGGCACGCTGCGGCGGGCATACTACAGATGCCGGACCCCGATCACGCATACCGGCGGCCGGCATGTGTGCTGTACTGTTTCGGCGCGGGTCATCGATGAGGCGGTCTCAAGGCTCTTTCTGGAGGCGACCCAGCCGCCCGATATCGAGATTGGTCTGGCTGTAGTCCGCGAAGCAGAGCGACAGTCAGACGAGGTGAACCGACAGTGGAAGCTGCGACTGGAACGGGCACGGTATGAGGCACGGCTCGCGGAGCGCCGCTATAAGGCAGTTGATCCGGACAATCGCGTCGTCGCGCGCACGCTCGAACACGAATGGAACGAGAAACTTCGTGAAGTCGAGGCGTTGGACCGAGAGCGCCAGGAGATGTTCCGACGTGAGAAGGTCAACATTACCGATGAGGACAGCCGTCGCATCTTGTCGCTTACCAAGGACCTCTCTCAGGTCTGGAACGCGCCATCCACCACGCACGCCGAGCGGAAGAATCTTCTTCGCATGCTCGTTCAGCAAGTCACCTTGAGTCCCATCGAGGTCCCTGCGCGCATGACCCGCGTGCAACTGCTCTGGAAGACGGGTGTGGTCAGTGACTTTACCGTCCCGCGGCACAGCAAGCCCATGGCCGTGGTGACGCCCCCCGAGGCGATCGAGCTTATCAAAATGCTCGTCGCTGACCAGAAGCCCGATCGGGTGATCGCCGACGAACTCAACCGCCGCGGGCTGCGCACAGGCCGCAGCGCTCGATGGAGCGCGATGTCTGTGCGCTGGATCCGCTGGCGCCACGACCTGCGGCGCCCCAGCCTCCCATCCCCCTCCGCACGTCAGCCGGACCGGCGCGCCGACGGCCTGTATTCTATCCACGGCATCGCTGCACGCTTCCACGTCACCGAGCACGCCGTGCGCTACTGGGTCGCCAAAGGCTGGCTCAAGAGCGTCGAGGGCGGTGGCCTTGGTCGTACGTTATGGTTCAAGCTCGACCGGGCAACGACCAAACGCCTGAATGAGGCCAAAGCCCGCGGCTATGGTCCGCGACCTCGAAGACATTCCCAAACCAGCATGCAGGAGGAGAATCAGTATGCGTAGGGCGTCCCGGTCAGAAGTGTTACCAGGGCTCCGCTCGTACAGGTCGTTCACCTCGGCGTCCTCCTGCGCAGGCCCGGCGACCCTGCTGCGCAGGCCTGGCGACCCTGCTGCGCAGGCCCGGCGACCCTCCTGGGCGGCCTCGGCGCCCTCCTGCGCAGCCCCCGCGACCCTCCTGCGCACCTGCTTTGGTGTCCTATCGTACGATCTCGTGGCTCCTGCGCAGCCCCCGCGACCCTCCTGCGCACCTACTTTGGTGTCCTATCGTACGATCTCGTGGCTCCTGCGCAGCCTTGGCTTGTGAAGGCACAGATCAGGGCGAGAGCTTCAGAAGGAAGACATCCCGCATCTGGGCGGAGATCGGGCCGTCTCCGAAATCGACCGTGCCCTCGAATCCGCCGAGAACGAAGACGTTGCCCCCGGGGTCTGTGTCGATATCCCATCCGAACTGCGCTCCGGCGCCGCTGAAGTATCGGCTCCAGAGCGCGTCCCCGTGGGGGTCGAGCTTGGCGACGAAAGCCTCTTCGACCGCGCCGTCGCCGCTGCCGATAGGCCCGTTGCCGAAGTCGATCGTGCCGCCGAAGCTGCCCGTCAGCACGGTGTTGCCCTGAGCGTCCGCCGCGATCTGGTAATGGACCAAGCTCATGCCGTCGCCGAATTGCCTGCTCCAGATGTGCTGTCCGTCGGGATCGAGCTTCGCGACAGCGATACCAGAGCTCGCGGTGAGAGCGCCTCCACCGAAGTCCACCGTGCCGTCGAGCGCCGCGAGGACGTGCAGAACCCCATTTTCATCGGTATCGATGTCGAGGCCGGTCTGATTGAGCGCACCGCCGAAGCGCTTGCTCCAGCGCGGGGTGCCGTCGGGGTCGAGCTTCGCCACGAAGATGTCTCGGTCCCCCGCGCTGGCGAGGGGGCCGCCGCCGAAATCAACGGTTCCGCCGAAATCGCCCATGATGAGCACATTGCCCTGCCTGTCCAACGCGACGCCCCTGCAGGCCTGGTAGTCGTGATCTCCGAAGAGCTTCCCCCAGAGCACCTCGCCGGCGGGATTGAGCTTCAGCACGAAGGCATCGACGCCGCCGGCGCCCACGATCGGCTCGTCGCCGATGGGAATGGATCCCCTCGCGCCGCCGGTGACGACCGCGTTCCCGGCCCGGTCGACCGCGATGTGGGGCGCGAGCTGGACGGCATCGTTACCGAAGCGCTTCGCCCAGAGGAGGCGGCCATCGGGGTCAACCTTTGCGACCAGGATATCCTGGCCCTCCGTCGCGCCTGCCATGGGACCCGCGCCGAGGTCGATGGTGCCACGGGCCAGGCCTGCGGCGAGCAGATTGCCCTGCGCGTCGGCGGCGAGGGTCGAGTACTTTGCGATGCCGCTCGCCGTGTTCGGCAAGGCGACGTTCCAGAGGCAGGTACCCGACGCGTCGAGCTTGGCGACGAAGGCGCCGAGTTCCAGGGCGTCGAGGGGCCCTGACCCTGCGGTCAAGGGGCCGCAGCCGAGATCGGTCGACTCGTAGATCTCGGCCGACAAGAAGACGTTCCCTTCTGAATCCGCCGCCACGGCGCGGGGACTCTCCGCTCCGGAGCCCGCGATCGTCTTGCTCCAGGGTAGATCGCCCGGCGTGACTGTTCCTCCGGTGCCCGTGGTCGTTTCCGCGCCACCGGTGCCCGTGGTCGTTCCCGCGCCACCGGTGCCCGCGGCCGTCTCCGCGCCTCCGGTGCTGGTCGCGCCGCCGTCGCCGCCTGTGCCTCCGCTGCGCTGATCCGGAATGACGACCGAGGAGCATGCCGCGAGGCATGCTGCGGCGAGCAGCGCAGCAGCGCGTCCGGGCGATCCGCCGTTCCGAGAAAACACCCATCGAGTGCTGTTCATCCAATGCCTCCGTTGTGAATCCGTGTCGATCGCCCGAACGCTCGACGGCAACCTCAGCATGACCGTAGCGCACGCGCCACCGCCGCGACGCTCATCGACCAGCTGCTGGCGGAGCAGACCGCGCGCGGCGCGCCGGACGCCTTCCTCTCGGCATCGATGCTGGCCCAGCTGCTGTTCGTCCAGATCTTGCGCGCCCACCTGGCCGCGGCGCGACGCCTGCCCGCGGGCTGGCTGCGGGCCGTCAGCGTGCTCGTCAACCACGGCGATGGGACCTTTGCGGAGCGCGCCGTCACGGCAACCGGCGCGACCCCGATCGCGCTCACCGCCGCCGAATTCAACGGAGATGGCTACCCAGATGTCGCGGTGGTCGAGAGCCGCGCAGGCACGGTGAGCGTACTGCCGGGCGTCGGCGATGGCACCTTCGGGCCCCGCCAGAGCCAATCCATCGGCGTCTCGCCGAAGGCGCCCGTCGCCGCAGACTTTGACCAGGATGGCCGGAGCGATCTCGCCGTCGCGCGAGCGCCCCGGTATCTCGCTCCTGGGGTGATCGCGATGTTGCACGGCGATGGCAAAGACTGGTCTTCCAAGCCGATGGACACCACGCTCGGCACCCATGGCGCGCCTTACGGCCTCGTCGCCGCCGATCTCGATGGCGACGGCACGCCCGATCTCGCCGTCGCGGGCGGCTCTGCCCTGCAGGCCGCCGCCACGCTCCTTAACGACGGCGAGGGACACTTCTCGGTGTCCACCGTCTACGAGAACGCCGCCGGCGGCGTGGCCGTAGCCGTCGGTGACGTCGACGGTGACGGCGTGCCGGACCTCGTCATCGCCGACCACGGCGTCGCGACCGTGAACGTGATCCTCGGCCGCTGCCGCTGATGATCTCGTCCCTGGTGGGCGCGGCCTTCACGGACGCGTGCTCCAGCGGCCGGGAGGGGCCTCAACCCGGCTTGTCGGTCATGTCGCGCCTCGCCTCGGGCACGAGGCGCGCGAAGACCTCTTGGGCGCGCATGGTCTGTCCGGCCTCGAAGCCGAGCCGATCGTCATCGAAGATCGGGATCAGCAGGACCTGATTTTCCTGGCGATAAGCCACGAAATGACGGTGGAGGGCCGGCACTTCGACGTCGAAGTAGTCGCTCGCTGGCCGCCTGGTCCGATCCATGCTCTGGCGGCGCGCGGTCTCCAGGGCTCGGATCAGGGCTGACCCGCCAAAGCCGCCCACGGTGAGAGCGCCGTCGACCCTCCTGGGGTGCACGATCATCGAGGACCGCACCTCGCCGTCGACCAGCACCGGGGCAAAAGTTTGTGGAGTCGGATGGAGCAGGGGCGTCGGGTCCTGGTCGCGCTGGTACGCGGCCAACTCATCAAGGCGCACCATGCTGACCGGCAGCGGCTCGCCAACTGTCGCCCGGCTCACTTCGTCAAGCGACCTGAACCCCAGGTCCATGTAGTTCTCTCGGTTGACGAGCCGCTCCAGCGTCGAAAGCGCGTTCCTGGCCACTTCCTTCACCTCCCTGGTCGTCGTGGTCGGCGGTTCCGGGAAGCAGGCGCTCAACGGAGCGAGAAGCGCGAGACAGACGAGGATGGTCGATTTCGTGGATGTCGTGCGCATATCATTTTACTCCCTGCGGGCGAAGGCGTAGTAATCGTTCCAGTGGGTGTAATGGCCTGGTTGGGCGTCGAAGATCTCGTATGTGTTCTCCCAATAAGTCCCCGTCCCGGTATCTGCCGGGGACGGGTCGTTGACCTTCAGGTAGTTTTGCCCCGAGACGGTATGGTATCCCACCGCCACCATCATGTGTCCTCCGCCTCCGAGATAGTGCCAGGAGAAGGCGAAGGGGCGGCCATTACAATAGATCTCGTCCTGCACTTCATTCCAGGACAGCGCCACATTGGAGGTCGTCCTGTAGTTGAAGTCGTACTCGTCAGGCTCGGGCCAGCCTGCCTTGTCACAGTCCAGCGGCACAGGCGATTGGCAACAGTCGATACGGTAAAACTGCTTGTTGGCCTCGTCGCATTGTTTGACCGTCGCGCCGAGGAAGTTCATGACCATCTGTCCGCTTGCCGCCCAGCACCACTTCGATTGCTCCTGAGGAGACAAGGGTACCGGCAGCCGGTGCTCCGGCTGGACCTGACAGAACTCTGGCTCATGAGGAGACTCGGGGGCCGGCAGCGAGGCGTGCGTCGGGACCGGACAGAACCCTGCTGCCGCTAGACATGCCATCGTACCAAGACGCCACGTGGTCACATTTGTCCGCATAATGCCTCTTCTGGGCTAAATCGTCATTGTCGCATCTGTGAACGAGCGGCGCGTGGGCGCCCCCTTTCCCCCCTCCGAATCCGCGCGCATGCTGCGTCCAGAGATCGCCGCGCAGACGCCCGGCATGAACCAGGACGCCTTCGGAGGCCCAACACATGGCAGCGATGCATCACGTCTCATTGTTGAACGTGGGACGGCACACCTCGCTGTCAAGCGGTCCCGCTGGGACGGCGCCCACATGGATCGCTCGTCAACCCTGATCACATTGACCCGCACAACCTCCTGTCTCACAATGACATCACATGAGCGCCGCATTTCCCTGTGCGGCATTTTCCGCCTCGACCCACAATCCGCTGTCGATAGCGCCGGAGATCGCACAGGCCTCAGAGGAATTCTGAAGGAGCCCAAGGAACTGTCCGGCGAATCGTAAATTGCAGCAGGATTACGAGACGACCACCAGCGCGGGACTTTTGGTCCGAGCTGCTGCCTGTCATTTTGCGCACGGAGAAGGAGACGCACACAATGGAATTCGGCTATTACCCGGATCCGCGCAAAGACGCACCCGGCGGACCCACCCGCGCCAGCGAGAGTCTAGGCAAATTGCGTAGACGCCTAGAAGCCGTGCCTGCTGGAGAGGATCCAGATGTAACAGTCAGGGCCTTGAAAGCGATCCTGTGTTGCAATGCCGATGACGTAGTCGCCAGGCTCGCGCAACTCACGCCGGGGGCCTACGACTCGACCGCTGCAAGCATTCTCGCGGCCGCGTCGACATGGGCGTATTCTGACATCGATACGTTTGCCAGAATGGTGAAGCAGTGGATTTGTCCAGCTCGCTTCGTCGGCGCGTGGTTGCGAAACGAGGCGCTCGTTCTCGATCCGTCCGTTTACATGATCCAGAGCGATGATTCTCAGGTAGTGATTCTGTGCTTTCGAGGTACGACGCCAACGAGCCTGGTCGACCTGCTGACGGACGTGAGTGCCAAATCGGATCCATTCTACACGATTGGACAGATACACGGTGGATTCGGCCGATCTGTCAGGGCGCTCATGGCGCCTATTCGACAGTGGCTGCATCTCGCGCGCGGCGGCAAGTCCATCAATGACACGATCGCCGAGAGTCACCTGGACTGCTGCAGCGAGATCGGCGCCGAGCCTATCCCGGACAGCCCGCTCAAGGCACTTTATATTACAGGTCATAGCCTGGGCGGCGCCATGGCCGTCATTGCTGCGGCGCATATATTCGCCGACGAGAGCTTGCGCCCGTATCGGAGTTTGCTCCGCGGCGTTTACACGTTCGGTCAGCCAATGGTGAGCGGCAAGGTGTTCGCGCGTTATTGCGATGCCGCCTTCGGAAAGATGCTCTTCCGGCATGTCTATCGGTGGGACGCTGTGCCATCCCTCCCTCCGCGGACTATGGGGGAATACGAGCACTTCGGCCAGGAGTACGAGGCGGCGGACACAGGATGGCAGTACCGCGACTCGACGATAACGCAGTCGAACATTGGTTCCCTGCGCATTGCCCTGGCCGGCGTCGCCTGGGTCATGGATCAACTGCAAGGTATCCGAGAGCAGCCCGTGGTCAGGGACCTGGCGCTTCTGCTCTCTCGGTGGGTGGGGAACCCTCCTTCGCTGGCTGATCATTTGCCCCTGAATTATGTTCGAACGTCGCAGATGGCCCGGGTCGGCGGGGAGTTTGGCCCTCGCTGATCGCGCAGGGGGCCGGCCCGCTCGGCGGCTTGGATCGACGTATCAACGGTCGCGCGGCGAGACGCCGGCAGGGCGCTCCGCCATGATTCGTCAGCCACGCTGATGTCGTCGGCGCTTCCAGGGGTGGTTGAGGCGAGATCCGGATGGTCATCGCGATCGTCCGGCTACACCACGGCATCCAGGCAGGGTCGGTGGACCTCGGCCCCGCGGTGACCGGCAAGACGTGCTGGCTCAAGGGGATCGGCGGCTTTCTCCGCGGCGGCGTCTCCACCGGCGTGGTCGTCCAGTACGACGCCACCCAGTCCAGGTGGGAGATGAACGTCTCGGCGAACACGCAGGGCTTCGTGGAGTGCAGCATCTGATCGGCCGAGGTCCGGCGCCGGCGATCCTCTCGAGGACCGTCGCGCGCTCGGCCTCGTTGCCGCCTTCGCCGAGGCCATCGGCGAGGCCCGCCGGCGCGCCCAGGAGCTGGACGGCCGTTGAATCAGTGGTCCGTCGACGCGAAGATGCGCAGTCCCTGCGGCGTGCGCAGCAGGTTGTAGCTCTCGCGCCAGGTCGACAGTACGCCGCCTGACGCGTCCAGCAGGTCCCACGACACGGTGGCGAGCAGCGCCTCGCCCCCCATCGTGACCACCTGGAGCTCGCGGTGGCGGCAGGCCGTGCAGCCGTCGCCGCGGTACTGGTCGACGATGCGCTGGAAGTAGGCCCCGACGGCCTCCGCGCTCGTCAGCAGGTCGTGCAGGCCGGCGGCGTGCATCGCGAGGTACGGCACGTGGTAGCGGCGGGCGATCAGCGGCCCGTCGAAGTGCGCGAACGCGGCGGCGAAGTCGTCGAAGAAGGCGGTGGCTTCGGCGTGGTGGAGGTCGGTCATCGGCAGCGCTCCGGGGCGGGCAACCCGCCATCGTGGCGGGCGCGGGGGACGACGACATTGCTGCCGCCATGGATAACACACGCCCTACCGTCCGCTCCTGGACCGCGGCCTGCGGTCACGACCCGACGCCTCGCGCGTTGGGGCGAATGGACAGGAGGTACCGATGGACGAGCCCTGTGGACGCGATCTGGCGAACAACGCGGTGGTTCCCGAGCGGCTGGCTGAGCTGTTCCGGCACGTGGCCGACAACCTGGAAGCCCACGCGTGCTGGGTGGGCAGCGCGACGCCCGAGGCCCGCCTCGAACACGACGCGATGCGCCGGGTGGCCGCCGGCTACCGCGAGATCGGCGAGGCGGCGGGCCGCGCCGCGGAGGCGATGCGGGCTGCGGGCGATTTGCCCGCCGCCCCCCACGACCTCGCGCGCTTCGACCGCGGCGCCTTCGAGGCGTGGATGCGCCGCAAGATCGAGCTTCAGCGCGGTTTTGCGGCGCTGCTGCTCGAGCACGCCGAAGCCTCCGAGCGCGTCCTGCGCTCCATGGCGGCCGACGATCGCGGGTGACGGCCGCGCGCTGCGTCAGGCCGTCAGCGCATCGAGCTGCCAGCAGCGCTCGCGCGGGGCGCGCTGGCAGCAGATTTTGATGCATTTGAATGCGGATCGTCGATCGAGCCGCATGAGACAGCGCCATTTTCCAGGAGGAAGCTCGAGCGTGGAAGGGGTTTCTATGTCAACCAACGTGTGCAGCGTGTCTGTACGGTGGACGGGCGCGACGACGAGCTTGACTCCCGGATCGCTCTTGGATTCTCTGGATCCCACCATGCGCCTCTCTTTTCGCTGCCTTGGGATCCTCGCGTCCGGTCTTTGCGCCGGCTGTTTCATCGATGGCGGGCGGCCTGGGACCGAGGCCACCGACCTCGTGGGCGGGCATTACGAGTCCGGCGGAGATGCGGCTCCAGAGGAAGAGACGACGCCCACCCCTCCACAGAAGGATGAGACAGATACGAGCGAGTCGAACGATGAGGCTGATTCGCCTCCGATGGAGACGGAGGGTCAGGCGGGCGGTCCGATGGAGACGGAGGGGGAGGAGGACGGTCCGATGGAGGATGGCCCGCCAGAGACGGAGGGGGGGCCGATAGCGCCGTTGCAACCCGACCCGTCGACGGGCGTGCACGACCCGGGGACGTGTTCACCCGCCACGGTGCAGGAGGGTGACGATTTTTGCTCGGCGCGCCAGGTGTGCACCGGTAACACGATCACGGCGAACTGCAGGACCATCGGTGGGGTTGCCAGCTGTGTTTGTCAGGACAGCTTTGGCGGGTATGACGTCTCGCTTCCGAGCCTGTCTTCCGGGGTATGCGGCTCGATCCTCGAGGCGTGCAAGGTGGGGAATATTGCCTACGGCGAGCCCGCTTGCGCCGAGCCGATCACGCAGGTCTTTGACGGCTTTTGCCAGACCGACCGCAGGTGTGAGGTCCCGCTGATGGTCGGAGCGATCGACGCTTTCACCTACGACGACCAGCAATCTTACTGCACCGCCAGCAGCGATGGTGGGATGGACTGCACCTGCACCACCGCGACCCGTTATACATCGTACCACCTCGCGGAGAACGACCTGAGAGCGGGCTGCGAGCGAGCCCTCGCGGTATGTGCCTCTGGAGACGACGCATCGCCCTTCACCGAATCTCCGAGCTGCGCGCCGAGCGACCAGGCGCGAGCCGAGGATTCCTGCACCATGGATACGTCGTGCATCTACTCGGCAGACCTCGGGGACGGCGTCACGCAAACCGCGGCGGCTGGCTATATCATCAACTGCGGTAAAGGCACCGGAGACAGCGCCTGGGGATGCGGGTGTTGGGACAACTGGAACAACGTGCATTTCGACATTCCCAACAACACGTCCGGCTCGGGGATCTGCGCGAACCTGGCAGAGCCATGCAAGTCACTTCATCCCGAGACGGTTTTTCGCGATGCCACTTGCAGCCGGGTTCACCGGACCGCGAGCCGTGGCGTCTGCTATTCCGAGCTCGATTGCCAGCGGCCGTCCAGCCTGGGAGGGCTGGATGTCGTGTTGCACGCGCCGTTGAACATCAGCTGTAAGCAGGAAGATCCGGCGTTGGGGTGGCAGTGCGAGTGCAGCGCGGCGGACCGTCACGTCATCACCGTCGACGCCGAAGACGCGATGGACGCCTGTGACACCGCCGCCGCGCCGTGCCAGGAACTGGCGAAACAGGGCGCGACCTCGGCGACCGCCGAGTGACGGGTCCGGTGTCAGGAACGGCATTCCCAGCCGATCCCCGTCTGGCGCTCGGCTGACGCGGCGCAGCTTACTTCGTCGCCTGGGCCGCCGGCTCGACGACGCAGCGGATGCCGAGGAACCCGCAGCGGTACGTCGCCTCGAAGCCGCCCGGCCGCGCGGTCCTGACGAGCGGCGCGATGCCGTCGCGCCAGCTGCCGCCGCGGGCGATGCGCATCTTGCCCTTGCCGTCGTTGGCGTTGGTTGTCCACTCGAAGACGTTGCCCGCCAGGTCCTGGATGCCCTGCGGGCTGGCGCCGGCGGGGAAGCTCCCCACGTCGCACGCTGTCTTGCGGACGGTGCCGCCGCCGGACCAGCAGAGCTGATCCTTCGGCGCCTCCTCGCCCCACGGATACGGCCGCGCCTCCTCGCCGCCGCGGGCCGCCCACTCCCACTCGTCGTCGCGCGGCAGTCGCTTGCTCTGCGCCGCGCAGTAGGCCTCGGCCTGCGCGAAGTCGACGCAGACCATCGGCTGCTTCTCCTTGCCGGCCACGCCGTAGGTCGACGCCTCCTTGGCGCAATCCGCGAATTTATCCGTGCACTTGCCAGCCTTGACGCACGCCGCGAAGGCCTCCGCGGTGACCTCGGTCCTGTCGACGCAGAGGTCACCCACGGTGGCCTTCACCTTGAGCGGGCCCATCACGAAGCTGCCGCCCGGGACCCGGGCCATGCCCTCGGGGCAGCCGTCCGATGGCTTCGCCGCGTCGGCGGGCGCGGCGGGCGGCTCGGCGCCGGGCAGCCCGGCGCTCGCCTGCGCCGAGGTCGCCGTCGGCTCGGGCTGGGGCGACGCCGGGGCGAGCGCCGCCCCGGTCGGGGCGGGGCTCGTGGCCGCAGGCTGCGCGGCGGGCGCCTGATCGGCGGGCGGGCCGCCGGAAGCCGCGGGGGCGGCGCCGCACGCGGCGACGAGGACGCCGCTCGCGGCGGCGAGGAGGAACAGCGAGGGGATGGCGCGGAGCGTTGTGTGGGATCGCATGGTGTCTCAGGAGGCGGTCACGGTCGGCGCCGGCTCGTCTTCCAGCCATTGCTCCTGGATGACGATCGCCGGCAACAAGGTGAACGGCCCGTCGTAGCCCGGGCCGAACGTCAGGATCTGGATCACCCGCCGATCGCCGCGGCGGATCGGGAACATCACCTCGCCCCCGCGGGGGAGCTCGCTGCCGCCGCGGGGCGGATCGATCCAGAAGGCCACGCCCTCGGTCTTCCCGCCGAGCAGCGAGATGGCCGAGACGGTGAGCTCCGGGCAGCGGATGCGCAGCCACTCCCTCGCCCTGTACGCGCGGCAGCCCGCGGCCGCGGGGCCGGCGCGGGAGAGGCGGACGCGGGGCGCCGCCTTCCACTCGGCGGCCGTGGGCTGCTTGGACGGCTCGGGCGGGAAGGGCGCGGCGTCGAGGGGCAGCTCGTCGCCGGCGTCGGTCGCGGCGCTCGCCGCGGCCCTGGGCGCGCCGGCGTCGGCCGTGGCGCTGGCCGCAGCCTTGGACGCGCCGCCGGGCTGCGCGGCGCCCGCCGCGGTCTTGGACGCGCCGCCAGGCTGCGTGGCGCTGGCAGCGGCCTTGGGCGCGCTGCCTGGCTGCGCGCCGGGCGCCCCCGACGCCGCGGCCAGGACGGAGGCCACGCCAGCGCCCATCAAGGCGAGCATCACCGAGCGCGGCCTCATAACGTCTCCAGGAACGCCACGAGCGCCGCCCTGTCCTCGGGCGACAGGTGGCTGGTCTTGCCCATCCAGTCGGCGTTCTGCTCGATGAGCTCTGCCAGCGTGCCGGCGCGCCCGTCGTGAAGGTAGGGCGGCCGGCCTCCGACGAAGCGCAGCGACGGCGTCTTGTACTCGGGGCGCGGATCCTCGTCGTAGCCCGGCGGCGGCGGTCGCTTCGGCATCGGGTACGCCGTGCGATCGGTGTAATCGCTCGTGGGGACGTGGCAGCGGGAGCACTTCGCCTCGTCGCTGTGGAAGATCTCCCGGCCGCGCTTCACGCGCTCGTCCGGCGCCCTTTCGGCGATTGGCGGCGTCACGAGGCCCCGGCGGAGGAACATCGCGAGATAGGTCGCCCGCGCCGCGAGGCTGGCCGGCGTATGGTCGATCGGCAGCCCGCCCCAGCGGTGCAGCCCCATGCCCGTCTGGAGCCTGCTCACGAGGTCTTCGCTCTCGCCGTGCCAGCCGTACGGCCCGGCCGCGCCCACGTTGCCGGCGAGCATCGGGGTGCGCCGCGGAACCCCTCGCTTCTTGGCGACCTCGGGGATGTTCTCCGGCCGCCCGACGAAGTTCGCGTGCTCGCCGTCGGCCGTGCTGAAGGTGGCCTCGCGCCAGACGTACCCGTCGTCGCGCCCGTCGGGGTGGCATCCCGCGCAGCCGAGGTTGCCGCTCACCGTGGCGTCGAGCGCGTTGTAGAAGAGCCGGCGGCCCTTCGCGACCTCCGGCCCGAGCGGATCGTCGGCGAGGTGCACGAGCGCCGACGGCCCTTCCGCCGCGCCCGCGGCGGCCGACGCCGGCGCGGGGCCGGCCGAGCCCGCCGGGCCCGCCGCTCCCACGGGCGCGACGGTCGAGCCCGCCGCCGCGTCGTGCAGCCGGAGCGCCGCCACGTCGCCTGTCGATCGGCAGAAGACCCACGCCGTCGCCTCGTCCGCGGAGAGCGCGAGGCCGGTCGGCGCGCCGCACGTGCCGGCCACGCGGATGTGCGGATCGTAGCGGCCGCCGACCGGGTAGCTCCTTACGATCGCGAGCGTCGGATCCACCGCGGTCGCGTCCACCTCGAGCACGAGATCGTCGCCCTCGCCCGCGACGAGCAGCGTGCGCGCGCGCTTGCGGTACGCCGTGGCGCGCGGCTGGGTGACGGGCGTGACGCCCGCGCCGGGCAGGGTGATCACGCTCTCCGGGGTGATCACCTGCTCCGCGAACGCCGACCGGAGCGCCGGCAGGTTGCCGTGGTGCGGCGGGGCGAGCGGCTCGTCCCGGCCGGTGATCAGCACGTCCACCGTCGCGGCGCCGAACCACGCGGCGTGGCCCATGGCGCCGAGCGCGTGCCGCGCCGCGAACAGGCGCCGCCCGTCCTCGGAGAGCGAGAGCGCATACCCCAGCGACGCGGCGAGCCGCTCGCCCGACGGCGCGCGCAGCGGCGAGGCGGGCAGGGCGACGCGCCGGACCCTCGGCGCCCCGCCGAGATCGTCGATCCTCGTGAGATCGGCGCCGACGAGGTGGCTCACGTACGCGGCGCTGCCGTCGGGCAGCACCGCCACGCCCCGCGGCTCGCGCGCCACGTCGACGGTCCACCGCGTCTGCCTGGCCTCGAGGTCGACGGCCGAGACCTTGTGGGTCCACGCCGAGGTCACGATCGCGGTCTTCTCGTCGGGCGTGACCGCGATGCCCCACGCGTCGGCGGGCAGCGGCACGCGGCCCACCTCGACGAGGCCGGCCGCAGGATCCGGCCGGAAGATCAGCAGCAGCCCCGGGTCGCGGACGGTGGCGAGCACGCGCGCGTCGTGCTCGCCGTGCCTCCCGAGCGCGAGCACCTGCGCGGGCCTGCCTGGCGCGGGGACCCCTGCGCCGGGCCGGGCGGGATCGAGCGGCAGCGGCACGACGCGCACGACGCCGTGGTCCTCGTCGGCCACATAGAGCGCGTCCTCGCGCGCGGCGCGGGACAGGGCGCCGCCCTCGCGGACCGGCGCGCGCAGCGGCGCGGCCGTGGACGGAGGCAGGGGAGCGGCCGGGGCGCCCGCGCCGCTGGCCGAGGAGCTCGCGCTGCCGGCCGGGCCAGGCCCCGCGTCGGTGCCGGGCGTGGGGCCGCGGGAGCAGGCGCTCGCGGCGAGCGCGAGGAGCGCGGCGAGGTGGCGTGTCGCGGGGAGGGTCGGCAAGGGATCGCAGGATGTTCGCGCGCCCTCGCGCCCCGGGTCAACGGCCGCGCTGCGGGAGGGCGCGACGGCGCTGCGCCCTCATGCTCCTTCTCCGGTTCCGGTTCCGGTTCCGGTTCCGGTTCCGGTCATGGAGTCATGCAGTCATGCGGTCGTCCGGGGGCGACCGCCGCGCCGAGATCATGTCGCGGCTCCCGCATCGGCGCGCGGCTCGGCGTCGCGCCACACGAGCGCGCGCCACGCGCCCCGCTCGAAGATCTCCGGTCGACGGTCGGCCAGGAGCGGCGCATAACGCGCCACGATCTCGGGAACGTCGGTGGACACGAGCCCCGAGAGGATCAACGTCCCGCGGGGAGCCAGGCGCGCCACGATCCGAGGGGCGAGCGCTGTGAGGACGTCGCGGAGGATGTTGGCCACGACGACGTCGAACGTCCCGTCCGGCCACGTCGCCGAGAAGCTCACGCGCGCTTCCACCGCGCTCCGCCGCGCGTTGTCCGCCGCGACCGCGTTCGCGGCGGCGTCGATGTCGACGCCGATCGCCTCGCCGCCGAGCTTCGCGGCGCCGATCGAGAGGATCCCCGTCCCGCTCCCCACGTCGAAGAGGCGAAAGCCGCCGCGTGGCGCGAACGACGCGAGCGCCTGGAGGCACATCCGCGTGCTCTCGTGCCGGCCGTCGCCGAACGCGTGGCTCGGGCCGAGGACGATGGTGCGGTCGTCGACCTCCGCGCCCCGCGGATCGGTGATCACGCGAAAGCGCGGCGGCACGTCAACGAGGGTCGAACGGTCGCTCATGCGTCGTCGAAGTCTGCCACCGCGGCGGCCCGGGTGTCAGCCGCGCGATGGCCGCTTCACACCTGCAGGATCGGCGCGGCGCTCCTCCCGCGCCGCGCGGGCGCTACGGCCTCCCCCCAGGCCTGGCAAGCAACCGGTCCGTTCGCGACGCTCCCCGACCGCTCGCTCGGGCGCGCCGCTGCCCCGCAGTCATCGAGACGGAAGACGAAGGCCACGTGACGAGCGCAACGAGCGCAACGAACGCAACGAGCGCAGCGAAGGTGATGAACGTGATGAACGTGAAGTGAATGAAGAAAAAATATCCTACAGAAACTTCATAGAAACAGGCGCCCATGCATCGTCCTTGGCAAATCCTGGGCCCATGTATGGTTGAGACCATCCAGGGCGCACACCCGCGGCGAGCGCGAGCTCACCCTGCCGATCTCGCCGCGGAGCTGGCCTAGCTCATCGTCGAACCAACAGGCGATTTCACGGACGGCGCCTCCGGAGCGCAGCCCGTCCAGTCTGCCCCGATCGGCGGGCGTGCCCCTCTCCATGCGCCGAGGCTCCACGGTCATCCCAGCAAAGGATCTTTGGAATGAAGAGACGAGAACCTGCGAGTGAGGCCCCGAGCGCCACGCCCCTCCACCGCCGGCGTTTCCTCGGCGGTGCGCTCGCGCTCGGGGGAGCAGCGCTCCTCCCCGCTTGCGAATCGCGGTCCGAAGCGTCGGCGAAGCCCGCGGCGAACGCCGCGCCCCTCATCCCGGACGCCGCCAGGCCCGAGGTGCCCGATCTGCGCTTCGGCATCATCGCGCTGACCGACTGCTCTCCTCTCGTGATCGCCCACGAGAAGGGGTTCTTCAAAAAGTACGGCATCAACGCGACCATCGTGAAGGGCGCGAGCTGGGCCGCGATCCGCGACTCGCTCACGAACGGGGATCTCCAGGCGACACACATGCTCTTCGGCATGCCGCTCGCCTCGACGATGGGGCTCCTCGGATCGCCGAAGATGCCCATGGTCATCCCGTGGCTGCTCAACCGCAACGGCCAGGCGATCACGATGAAGAGCGACCTCCGGGGCAAGGTGGCCGGCGATCCCAAGGCGCTCAAGCCGTTCGTCGAGGAAGCGAAGGAGAAGGGGGCACCCATGACCTTCGCGATGACGTTCCCGCCTGGAACGCACGCCATGTGGACCCGGTATTACCTGGGCGCGGGCGGCGTCCACCCGGACAAGGACGTCGCGCTCGTGACCATCCCGCCCGCCCAGATGGTCGCCAACATGAAGGTGGGCAAGATGGACGGCTTCTGCGTCGGCGAGCCGTGGAACGCCAGGGCGATCGCCGACCAGATCGGCTACACGGCCGTCACCACGCAGGAGCTCTGGAGGGACCACCCCGAGAAGGTGTGCGCGTTCACCGCGGAGTTCGCCGACAAGAACCCGAAGACGGTGAAGGCGGTGATCAAGGCGCTCCACGAGGCGAGCGTCTGGCTGGACAAGCTCGACAACCGCCCCGAGCAGGCGGATGTCGTGTCGAGGCCCACGTACATCAACTGTCCGCCGGAGCTCATCCTCGGCCGGCTGCAGGGGCGCTACGACTACGGCGACGGGCGCAACAAAGAGGACAAGGACTACATGATCTTCAGCGAGCGGGGCTGCAACTACCCGCAGCCCAAGTACGCGCTCTGGTGGCTCAGCCAGTTCCGCCGGTGGGGCATGGTGGAGGGGAAGCCGGACTACGAGGGCGTCGTCAAGCAGGTCATGCGCCCCGATCTCTACGAGGAGGCGATGAAGGAGCTCGGGGTCGCGCACGGCGGCCGGAGCGACGCGCCCGAGACGCTGTTCGACGGCGTGACGTTCGATCCGAAGGACCCGGAGAAGTACGCGACGTCGTTCCCGGTCCACGCCCTGAAGGGATGAACCCACATCGCCATCGCCGCGCCGGCGGGAGGCGCGGCGGCGGAAGCGGAAGCGGAAGAGGAGTGCTGCATGAGCGAGGCGAAGGCGATCTCTCCGAGGATTCGAGTCGACCACATGATCCTGCCCCTCTTCGGGGTGGCGTGCGTGATCGGGTTGTGGGCCGCCGCGAGCAGCCTGTGGACCCAGGCGCTGCCCTCTCCGCTCAAGACATGGGAGGTGAGCAGGCCTTACATCTTCGAGCCGTTCGAGAAGCGGGGAGAGCTCGACCAGGGCATCCTCCGCTTCACCTGGTACTCGCTCCAGCGGGTCGCCAAGGGCTACACGCTGGCGATCCTCCTCGGGACGCCGATCGGCTTCTTCCTGGGCGCGTCGAGGCTGTTCAAGTCGAGCTTCGATCCCATCATCCAGATCCTCCGCCCTGTCTCGCCGCTCGCGTGGCTCCCGCTCGGCCTCGTGCTCTTCCAGAAGCCCGACCCCGCCGGCGTCTTCACCATCGCGATGTGCTCGATGTGGCCGACGGTCCTGAACACCGCGCTCGGGGTGCGATCGATCCCGCAGGACTACATGAACGTCGCCCGGGTGCTCCGGCTGTCGCGCATGAAGACGCTGTTCAAGGTGCAGCTCCCCGCGGCGCTCCCCTACATGTTCACGGGCTTCCGGCTCAGCCTGGGCATCGCCTGGCTGGTCATCGTCGCCGTGGAGATGCTGACCGGCTCGCCCGGGGTCGGCGGCTTCCTCTGGCAGGAGTACAACAGCCTCATCTACGAGCACATCATCCTGTGCATCATCACCATCGGGGTCGTCGGCTTCCTCCTGGACGCCCTGATGAGCCTCGTCGAGCGCCGGCTCAAGCTGGCGGGAGCGTGACATCCATGCCGCTGGTCGAGCTCTGCAACGTCGGGAAGAGTTATGGTGGCGGGGCCACCCGCACCGAGGTGCTCAGGGACATCCACCTGGAGATCGAGAAGGGCGAGTTCGTCGCCGTCGTCGGTTATTCGGGCGCCGGCAAGACGACGCTCATGTCCCTCATCGCCGGGCTCCTCAGGCCGGACACCGGGGAGGTCAAGCTGAACGGGAAGGTCGTCGAGGGGCCGGGCCCCGACCGCGGCGTCATCTTCCAGAACTATTCTCTCCTGCCCTGGCTCACGGTCTACGAGAACGTCTACCTGGCCGTCGACCAGATCTTCGGCTCCTGGTCCACGGAGAAGAAGCGGGAGCACACCGAGCGCTACATCGCCATGGTGAAGCTCACCGAGGCCCGCGAGAAGAAGCCGGCGCAGCTCTCCGGCGGCATGCGCCAGCGGGTCTCGGTGGCGCGGGCGCTCGCCATGGATCCGGAGGTCCTCCTGATGGACGAGCCGTTCGGCGCGCTGGACGCGCTCACGCGCGCGACGCTCCAGGACGAGATCGCGCGGATCTGGCGCGCCACCCGGAAGACCGTGCTCCTCATCACGAACGACGTCGACGAGGGCATCCTCCTCGCCGACCGGATCGTCCCGCTCAGCAAGGGCCCTCGGGCCACGCTGGGGCCAGGGATCACCGTCGATCTCGAGCGCCCTCGGGATCGCAAGGCCCTCAACCACGATCCGCGCTTCAAGGAGATCCGCGGCGCGGTGATCGGCTACCTGCTCGGCCCGGGCGCCGGGCCCAAGGCGGGCGAGAGCGCGCCCGATGCGGCGCGGAGCGCGGAGGCGGTCGCATGAAGAAGTACCTCGAGATCTGGAATATCACGAAGACCTTTCCCACGCCGACGGGCCCCTCGGTCGTCGTCCGGAACTTCGATCTGAACCTGAGGAAGGGAGAGTTCCTGTCCCTCATCGGCCACTCCGGGTGCGGCAAGTCCACCGTGCTGTCGATGGTCGCGGGCCTCTCCGAGATCACGAGCGGCGGTATCGTCCTCGCGGGCAGGCAGATCCAGGGCCCTGGCCCGGACCGCGGGGTCGTGTTCCAGTCGCCCTGCCTCCTGCACTGGATGACGGCGCTCGAGAACGTTCTGCTCGGGGTCGAGCAGGTCCACCGACAGAAGAGCAGGAAGGACTGCATCGAGATCGCGACGCACTACCTCGAGCTCGTGGGGCTCGAGGAGTCCATGCACAAGAAGCCGCGCGAGCTGTCGTCGGGGATGCAGCAGCGGGTCGGGCTGGCGCGCGCCTTCGCCCTGTCGCCCAAGATGCTCCTCCTGGACGAGCCCTTCGGCATGCTCGACTCGCTCACCCGGTTCGAGCTCCAGGAGGTGCTCATGAACCTGTGGGCGGAGGACCAGAAGACGGCGCTGATGGTCACGCACGACGTCGACGAGGCCCTGTTCCTGTCGGACCGCATCGCGATGATGACGAACGGCCCGGGGGCGCGGGTCGGCGAGATCCTGGAGGTCCCGTTCCCTCACCCGCGGGACCGTCAGGAGGTGCTGGAGGACCCGATGTACTATCCTCTCCGAGAGCGGCTGATCACCTTCCTCGAGGGCCAGGCCCACAAGGAGAAGCCCGCCGAGGAGAGCGCCCGAGAGTCCGTCCCGGAAGGCGCCGTGAAGACGGGGCGGTTCTGGAGCGCGCTCTGGAAGGGCACGAGGACATCGGCGTGAGCGGGGGAGAAGGGAGCGGACGGGCGCCGCCGGGCCGCCCCATGAACGTGCCTCTCCAGACAGCCTGCATGTCCTCTCCTCTCGAGGACCGTACAGCGTACAGCGTCGCTTCCTCCGTCGAGGGGTCTTTGCGACGAACCTCACCAAAGCGCGGATTGCGGTCTCGCTGACCGTTCTGGTCAGCGCCATCACGGGCAGGCGAGCGCGAGCTCTGCGCTGCGCGCACAGGTGCGCGCAGCGCTCACGACGCTCACCACCTCCGACAAAAATAGAGGGGGAGGGGCATGCCCTGAAACAAAAGCCATACGGACACGCTGGAGTTGCGCGAATGTATCCTTTCTCCGACTGCGTCGGTTGCGGCGAGCGATCAAGCGAGGAAAGTGCATGCGTGTATCTCGAATCTTCGCGGCTGTCGGCATCGTATGGCTCTCTGGCGCCTGCGGCTCGTCCGAGGGCACCGGCTCGGGAGGCGAAGGTGGTGTCGCCACCACGTCAGGGCCCTCCAGCGGCGCGGCCGGGGGCAGCTCCTCGGCCGGTGGCTCCGGAGGGGCCAACGCTGGCGGCGGCGGGGCGACTGGAACGGGCGGCGGCGGGACGGCCAGCGCCGGAGAAGGCGGCGCGGGCGCGGGCACGGGCGTTGGTGGCGCAGGCACCGGCGGCGCGGGCGGCGCGGGCGGCGCGCTCGCCAGCGGTACGGGCGCCGGCGGTACGGACGGCGTCGGCGGCGCGGGCGGCCCTGACACGGGGGTCGAGGTGCCGACCTGTGCGCCTTTCGGGTCCACGTGCGCGCGCTCCGGAGATTGCTGTTCCGGCATCTGCGACAGCGCGACGAGCACCTGCGCGTCGCCGCTCAGCGTCTGCCTCGGGACAGGCGCCGCTTGCGAGGAATCCTCGGAGTGCTGTAGCCTCAACTGCGCTTCGGGCAGGTGCAGCGCGACCGCCTGCCTCCCCGACGGATCCGACTGCACGGCAGGCGGCGCCGCGTGCTGCAGCGGCATGTGCGCCGGCGGGACGTGCAGCGACGTCAACGGCGCCACGGCATGCCAGACGGGCGGCAACCCGTGCACCGAGGACAGCCAGTGTTGCTCGCAGCTGTGCGGGCGAGACAACCGCTGCGTCCTCTACTCCTCGTTCTGTGTTCAGCGCAACGACGTCTGCAAGGGCGACAGCGACTGCTGTACCGGCGTATGCGTGAAGCGGAACGCATCCGACCCCGCGGGGTACTGCGGCGCGGAGCCGTCGACGGCGAGCCGCTGCAACAGCGGCGGCATCGACGGCGCGGTCTGCGACAGCTGCGGCTTCTGCTGCAGCCGCGTGTGCGCGCCGTACGGCCCGACCGGGATCGCCGTCTGCCAGCCGCCGAGCGGCTGCCGCGTGAACGGCGCCCTGTGCCAGCGCAACGAGGACTGCTGCGGCGGCGATCCCACGGCCGCTCTGCCGGGCGCGGGCAATGTCGTCTGCGACAAGTCGGGGGATCCGGACGGGCAGATCGGCCGCTGCCGCAACCCGAACGGCTGCACGCCCCAGGGCGGCGTCTGTCACTTCAAGGACAGCTATTGCTCGGATACCTCCACCAGCGCTCCCAACAACTGCTGTAACTACCTGGGGAACGCCAGCAACTGCCGCCTCGACGCCCTCGGCGTGCCTCGGTGCAACGCGCTCACGGCCTGCCGTCAGGCAGGCGAGGACTGCGCCTCCGCCGACGACTGCTGCGACGGCGCTCCCTGCGTGCGGAATAGCGAAACTGGCAAGCTCCAGTGTTACGACACGCCCGGAGGGACGACGCCCCAGTGTGTCACGGCGGGCGGACCCTGCACGAACAACGGCGACTGCTGCGTCGGAACGACGTGCGAGTACGAGCCGGGCTCCCTGTCGGGCACGTGCACGACAGACTCCCCGTCAGGCGCGACCGGGAGCTCGAGCGCGACCGGCGGAACGGGCGGCGCAGGCGGCGCAGGCGGCGCAGGCGGCGGCGGTGGCTCGGACGGGGCGGGCGGCACCCCGCCGCGATGCGCCGAGTACGGGCAGCTCTGCGGCGCCACGTCCGACTGCTGCAACGCCGGAACCGTGCAGTGTTACAACGGCATCTGCCGCATTCCTCCGGGCTGACGCCGCGCGCTGGCGTTGACTCGTGTCGATTCACGCGTGTCGAGGAGAATGGCTATGATCGGCAAGAACCGCGGGAACCACGCCCGCTCCTTGTTCCTGGCATCGCTCTGGTGCCTCGGCTGGGCGCTCGCGCCGGGATGCTCGGTATCGGATCGCGGAACGGGCGCGGGCAGCGGCGGCTCCGGAAACGGCGGCGCCGGCGGAACGGACTTCGGTGGAACGGGCGGGGAGCCCTCCCTCGGAGGCGGCTTCATCGCGTCCGGGCCGGGCGCCAGCTCGGGCGGGGGGGAGGGCGGCGGCGACTGCGGCGGCCAGCAGGTCGAAGCTCAGCCGCGGCAGGTTCACCTCGTGATCGTGCTCGATCGCTCCGACAGCATGACCAAGGACTGGGAAGGGAGCGACCGCTGGACGATGATGAAGGGCGCCCTCGGCACCGCGCTCGACGTCATCCGGGACAGGATGTCCGTCGGGCTTCAGCTCTTTCCCTCCGACGAGCACTGCGGCATGCCGGCGGGGGAGGACCTGAGCGTGGCCGTTGCGCCGGGCGCGACCTCCGTCCCCGCCATCAAGACCCTCCTGGATGGCACGGACCCCGGCGGCGCGACGCCGACCGCGGACGCCCTCGCGCGCGCCCTCGGGTACCTCACCGTGGGAGCTGGCGGCGCCCTCGAAGGCGACAAGTACGTCCTCCTGGCGACCGACGGCGGTCCCAACTGCAACCAGGATCCGGCCATGACCTGCGAGGCCGCGACCTGCACCACGAACATGGATGGGGACTGCCCTTCGGGCGTGCCGAACTGCTGCGTCGCCGGCTTGACGGACGTGTGCCTGGACGACGTGCGCACGGTGCAGCGGGTGAAGGACCTGCGCGCGGCCGGCATCAAGACCTTCGTCGTCGGCATCCCCGGCGCGACGGCCTACGCCCATGTGCTGGACCAGCTCGCCGTCGAGGGCGACACGGCCACGTCCGAGACCTCGCCCCGTTATTTCGAGGTGGTGGACGCGGCGAGCCTCGGCGATACGCTGACCGGCATCACGAGGGATCTCGTGAGGACCTGCGCGCTCTCTCTGGAGACCGAGCCGCCGGACCGCGCGAAGGTGAACGTCTTCATCGACGATGAGGTGCTGCCGAAGCCGGGCGACGACGGCTGGGACTACGACGATTCGACGACCCCGCCCACCATCGTGATCAAGGGCGCCACGTGTGAGCAGGTGAAGTCCATGGGGGCGGAGAGCGTCCGTGTCGAGTTCGGTTGTCCCACCGTCGAGGTGCCGCAATGACCTGCGCCTGTGACGCGCCCTCCCGGCGCGCCGCGTGATCGACCTCCTCCATCCCTCCGAGAGCCAGCCCACATCGCATGAAGCGCCGCGCCAGCGCCGGCACTGCCGAGCTCGTTGACGGGCGCGAACGCCGACTCCGTCCGAGTTGGATGTCTAGCGCACAAATGCTGAAAAATATCACCGCGGACGAATCGATGTTCCGATTTCGGTGGTGACTCTGGGGCAGCGATCTAGACATAATCCGCCCATGGTGCGCTTGTGCGAGAACACCGTCCGTCCTGCCTGCTCGACGCGAGCAGCGACGGCGGTCCGGCCGAGCGCCCCGGCGAGGTGAGATGCTCTCCGCGACCTGTTCCGTGAGCCAGCCGATCTACGTCGACTCGAGCATCGAGGTGTTCGAAGGGACCTGGGGTGACGAGCGCAAGCCTGCTGTCTTCAAGGTCCTGAAGAGCGAGTTCCCGAGCGCGCGCGAGCTCGCGGCGCTCCGGCACGAGTACAACGTGCTCTGCGCGCTCGACGTCGAGGGCGTCGTCAAGGCCTACGGGCTCGAGAAGCACAGGAACGGCCTCGCGCTCGTGCTCGAGCGGCCGAGCAGGACGACGCTCCACGACATCCTGCGCGCCGGCCGGCTGGAGCTCAAGGCGGCGTTGACGATCGCCCGCTCGGCGGCCCGGGTCCTCGACGAGTTCCACCGCCGCAAGGTGATTCACAAGGACATCAAGCCGCACAACCTCCTCGTCGACCCGGACACGCTGGAGGTCCATTTCGCCGGCTTCGGCATCGCGACGCTCCTCCCGCAGGAGACGCAGCAGGCGATAAGCCCCGAGGCGCTCGAGGGGACGCTCGCGTACATGTCGCCGGAGCAGACCGGCCGGATGAACCGCGTGATCGACCGCCGCACCGACCTCTACTCGTTCGGCGTGACCCTCTATCAGATGCTCACCGGCGTCCTGCCGTTCACCGGCAGCGACCCGCTCGATCTCATCCATGGCCACATCGCGCGGACGCCGGTGCCGCCGCCCGAGCAAGTCCCGGGCGTGCCCGACGCGGTGTCCCGGATCGTGATGAAGCTCCTCGAGAAGAACGCGGAGGACCGGTACCAGAGCGCCTTCGGGCTCTTCGCCGATCTCGACGCATGCCTCCGCCAGCTCTCGACCTCCGGCGCGGTGGCGCCCTTCGCGCTCGGCCTGCGCGACATCCCCGATACGCTGCGCATCCCGCAGAAGCTCTACGGCCGCGCCGAGGAGGAGCGCGCGCTGCTCGCCGCCTTCGAGCGCGCCGCCGGCGGGGAGGGCGAGCTCCTGCTCGTGTCGGGGTACTCGGGCATGGGCAAGTCGGCCCTGGTGAACGAGATGCACAGGGCCATCGCCCAGCGAGGCGGCTACTTCACCGCGGGCAAGTTCGAGCAGCTGAACCGCGGGGCGCCGTACGCCTCGCTCGCGCGCGCCTTCCGGGAGCTCCTCCGGCACATCCTCACCGAGCGACCGGAGCAGCTCGCGCGCTGGAGCGCGGCGCTCGGCCGCGCGGTCGGGAGCGCCGGCCAGCTCCTCGTCGACCTCATCCCGGAGCTCGAGTGGATCATCGGCCAGCAGCCCCCCGTCCAGCAGCTGCCGCCGGCGGAGGCGCAGGGCCGCTTTCACGCGATCTTCAAGGCGTTCGTCCGCGTCTTCGCGACCGCCGAGCACCCCCTCGTCCTCTTCCTGGACGACCTGCAGTGGGCCGACCCTGCCTCGCTCAAGCTGCTCCAGATCCTGGCCGCCGATCCAGAGCGCGGCCACCTGCTCCTCCTCGGCGCCTTCCGCGACAACGAGGTCTACGCGGCTCACCCGCTCCGCGTCGCGCTCGACGAGATCGAGAAGGCGGGCGCGCCGATCCGCGAGCTCAAGCTGACGCCGCTCGCCCTCGCCGACGTGATCGCGCTGCTCTCGGACGCGCTCTCCGCGGCCCGCGCGGACGTCGAGCCGCTCGCCCGCGTGGTGTTCGACAGGACCCAGAGCAACCCGTTCTTCGTGCGGCAGTTCCTGGGCTCGCTCCACGCGGAGGGCCTGCTCCGCTTCGAGAAGGGCGCCTGGACGTGGGATCTCGACGGCATCCGGCGGCGCACGGTCACCGACAACGTCGTCGAGTTCATGGCGCGCAAGATCGAGGAGCTCGAGCCCGAGCTCGTCCGCGTCCTCCGCCTCGCGGCCTGCATCGGGCACGAGTTCGACCTGCGCACCCTCGCGGTCATCAGCGAGCGGCCGGCGCACGAGACCGTGGCCGCGCTGTGGAAGATCCTGCAAGAGGGCCTTATCGCGCCCGTGGACGCCGACTACCGCCTCGCGCACGCGACCGACGACGAGGCGCAGACCGGCGTCGACTGGCGCGTCACCTACCGCTTCCTGCACGATCGCGTCCAGCAGGCGGCGTACTCGCTCATCAGCGAGGATCGCAAGCGCGAGGTCCACCTCAGGATCGCGCGGCTCATGCTCGCCAGCTGCGAGGGCGCCGCGCGGGACGAGGCGCTCTTCGACATCGTGAACCACGTCAACATCGCGGCGCCCATCGTGACCTCGGCCGCGGAGCAGGCCACGGCCGCGGAGCTGAACCTCGCCGCCGGCAGGAGGGCCAAGGCCGCCACCGCCTACGAGGCGGCGGCCGGCTATCTCCGCGCGGGGCTCGGGTTTCTGCCCCACGGCGGCTTCGACGACCACTACGAGCTCGCCCTCGCGCTCCACAGGGAGCGCGCCGAGGTCGAGTCGCTGTGCGGCGCCTTCGAGGAGGCCGAGCGGCTCTGTACCGCGGCGCTCGCGCGCGCCCGGACGGCCATGGACAAGGTCGCCGTCCTCCTCGTCCAGGCGAACCAGTACCTGCTCCAGTGGCGCAATCACGAGGCGACCCTGGTCCAGAAGGCCGGCCTCCGGCTCCTCGGCTGTCCGATCCCCGAGGCCCGGGAGGAGGTCGCCGCGCTGCTCGAGCAGGAGCTCCGGGCGGTGCCCGTCCTCCTCGGCGCGCGCAGCATCGAGGAGCTCGCCCGCGCCCCGAGGACGACGAACCCCGAGCACCCCGTGACGCTGGAGCTGCTCGTGAACCTGTTCTTCGGGGCCTACAACTCGAGCGACCAGACGCTCGCGAACCTCGCCATCGTGAAGATGGTGACGCTCTCGCTGCAGCACGGGAACAGCGATATGTCCGCGTTCGGATACGTCGCGTACGGCATGGTGGTCGGGCCGCTGCTCGGCGAGTACGAGACGGCGTACCGGTTCGGCAAGATGGCCGTCGAGCTCGCAGACCAGCTCGACAACCTCGTGCTCCGGGCCAAGACCTACCACATCTTCTCCGCGGACGTGCACAGCTGGACGCAGCCCCTGCGGAAGGCAGACCCGTATTACGACCGGGTCTACGACCTCGGGCTCCAGGCCGGCGACTGGACGGCCATGGGGTACATGATCAGCCAGAGCGGCTCGGACCGGCTCACCTACGGGATGAACCTCGCGGAGCTCTCGCAGCTCACCGAGACGCACCTCGCGTTCCTGCGGCGCGCCCGCAGCCATGACATCATCGATATCCTCCTCGCGGGCGTGATCCAGCCCCTGCGGTGCCTGCAAGGGCTGACGAGGGGCCGGCTCAGCTTCGACGACGACGGGTTCGACGAGGCGTCCTACGCGGCGAAGCACGGCGGCTCGCCCTACCACATGGGGTGGCTGGTTTACGCGAAGATCCGGAATGCCTACCTGTTCGGCGACAGGGCGAGCTTTGCCGATCTGATGCCGAAGCTCGCCGTGATCGAGGGCGCCTTGCCGACGCACGCCAAGGTGCCCGAGGCGACGTTCTACGCGGGCCTCATGCGGATCGCCGCGTGGGAGAGCGCCGAGGGCGCGGCGCGGCGGGAGCACGAGGAGCACCTGCTGCGGCTCCTCGGGCGGATGAAGCGCTGGGCCGACGCCGGGCCGGACAACGTGCTTCACAAGCACCTGCTCCTGCTCGCCGAGCAGGCCCGCGTCGAGGGGCGGAGGGCCGAGGCGATGGACCTCTACGAGCGGGGCATCGAGGCCGCGCGCCAGGCCGACTACGTCAACAACCAGGCGCTCGGCAACGAGCTCTATGGCAGGTTCTGGCTCGCCCAGGGCAGGGTCGAGTTCGCGCACATCTTCCTGCGCAGGGCGGTTTACCTGTACGAGCGCTGGGGGGCGACCGAGAAGGCCAAGGCGCTGCGCGAGGAGCTCGCGCCGGCGGACCCCTCGACCCTGGGCCAGCCTCTTCCGCTCTCGCCGACCGGCACCGCGCTCCAGGGCCTCGTCGCGGGGGAGAGCTTCGATCTCGCCACGGTCCTCAGCACCGCCCAGGCCATCTCGAGCGCGATCGTGCTCGACAAGGTGATCGAGCAGGTCCTGCGCAGCGTGATCAAGAGCGCCGGGGCGAGCCGGGGGTTCCTCATCCTCGTGCGCGGCGAGGTGCTGACGGTCGAGGCGATGATCGCGGTCGGCCCCGACACGGTGAGCCTCGGCCTCTCGATGCCCCTGGAGGCGCGCCTCGATCTGGCCCGCTCGGTCGTGCATTACGTGGCCCGCTCGCGCGAGGCGCTCGTGATCGGGCGCGCGGACGACGACCCGCGCCTCGCCGGCGATCCGCACGTGATCGCGCGCCGGCCGAAATCGATCCTGGGCTTGCCGCTCCTGCACCAGGGCCGGCTGAGCGGGGTCTTGTACCTGGAGAACCACCTCGCGGAGCACGCGTTCACCGCCGATCGCATCGAGCTCTTGCGGCTCCTGTCCTCGCAGGCGGCGGTGGCGGTCGAGAACGCGCTGCTCTACGCGGACCTCACGGCGGTGAGCGCCGAGCTCCGTGAGGCCAACGAGCGGCTGGAGCGGGAGGTGAAGGAGCGGACGGAGGAGCTCTCTCTGGCCAACGTGCGCCTCTCCGCGCAGAGCGCCGAGCTCCGGGACGCCAACGTGCGCCTGTTGCACGAGCTCGGCGAGCGCGAGCGCGCCGAGGCGGCCCGGGCCGAGCTGCAAGAGGAGGTGATCCGGTTCCAGCGGGCGAAGATCTCCGAGCTGTCGACCCCGCTCGTGCCCATCACGAGCGACGTCATGGTCATGCCGCTCATCGGCACGCTGGACGAGGAGCGCGCGCACGACGTGCTCGAGACCCTGCTCGACGGCGCGACGAGGAGCGGCACCCGCACCGTCATCATCGATGTCACGGGGATCAAGGGGGTCGATCAACGCGTGGCGAACGCCCTGCTCAAGGCGGCGAACGCCCTCCGGCTGCTCGGGGTCCAGGCGGTGCTGACGGGCATCCGCGGCGAGGTCGCGCAGGCGCTCCTCCGGCTCGACATCGACATGTCGCGCGTCGTGATCCGCGGGACGCTGCAGAGCGGGATCGCCTACGCCGTCGGCCGATCCGGCGGCATGAGCGCGCCGGGCACGCGACCCTAGGCGCGGGTGGCGATCCGCGCGTCGAATCGTGTAGACACGTCCGGAGCGGATCGCGCATCATGAGCTGGCCAGTTGACCGGGGGGTTCCTGCTCTGTCGTGGCCCGCGCGGCGGCACGAGGCGTATGGGCCCGTCGCGCGAGGCGGCTCTTGTCGGGTGGACGGGTGGAGGGGAGAGCGCATGGTGAAGAGCATCAGTCGGTTCATCGTCGGGGCCTGCGTGGCGGCGGGGCTCGCGGCCCTGGGCTGCGACAACGGCGGCGCGCCGGCGGCGGGGGGCAAGCCGAAGCTCGCCTACATCACGAATGGCGTCGCCCCGTTCTGGACCATCGCCGAGAAGGGCGTCATCGACGGCGCGAAGGAGCACAACGTCGAGGTGAGCGTCGTGATGCCGAGCGACGTGAACGACCAGCTGCACCGGGTCGAGGATCTCCTGATCCGCGGCGTCGACGGCATCGCGATCAGCCCGATCGACGCGGAGAACCAGGTCCCGCTGCTCAACAAGGCGGCCGCGAAGACGAAGCTCATCACGCAGGACTCGGACGCTCCGAAGAGCGATCGCATCGTGTACATCGGCATCGACAACTACGTCGCTGGCCGGATGGCGGGGCAGCTCGTGAAGGAGGCGATCCCCGGCGGCGGCAAGGTGGCCATCCTGGTCGGGCGGCTCGAGGGCGACAACGCCCGCAAGCGCCGTCAAGGCGTGCTCGACGAGCTGCTCGATCGCCAGGACACCAGCGCTGGGAACGACCCGCTCAACCAGGAGCTGAAGGGGGCGAAATACACCATCGTCGCGACCCTGACCGACCAGATCGACGCCGCCAAGGCGAAGAGCAACGCCGAAGACATGATGTCGGCGCACCCGGACCTCGTGGGCCTGATCGGCCTGAACGCGTACCACACGCCGGCCCTGCTCGAGGCGGTGAAGCAGGCGGGGAAGATGAGCGCGATCCAGGTCGTCGGCTTCGACGAGCAGGACGCGACGCTGCGCGCGATCCAGGACGGCGAGGTGGTCGGCACGGTGGTGCAGAATCCGTACATGTACGGCAAGGAGTCGGTGCGCGTGCTCGCGGCGCTCGTGCGGGGGGATAACTCCGTCGTGCCCCAGGACAAGTTCATCTCCCTGCCGGCCCGGCAGATCCGCAAGGGCAACCTCGACGCGTTCTGGGCCGATCTGAAGCAGAAGGCGGGCAAACAGCAGTGAGCCCGGCGTCGGGCAGCGCGGCGCCCGCGCGGCGCGCGCGCACGCTGACACGCCGGCGACGCTCGACGCGCCGACGCGAATGACAGCCTCCTCGCCTGAACCGGACGCGACGCCGCTGCTCGAGGTGCGCGGCCTGACCAAGCGCTTCCCCGGCGTGCTCGCGCTCAGCGGCGTGCATCTCGCGCTCGGCCGAGGCGAGGTGCTCGGCATCGTCGGCGAGAACGGCGCTGGCAAGAGCACCCTCATGAAGATCCTCGCCGGCGTCGAGGCGCCCGACGCCGGCGAGATGCTCTTCGACGGGCGGCCCGTCGCGCTCGGCTCCGTCAGGGAGGCGCTCTCCCTCGGGATCGCGCTCATCCACCAGGAGCTCAACCTGGCGGACAACCTCGATGTCGCGGCCAACATCTATCTCGGCCGGGAGCCGCGGCGGGGCGGCTTCATCGACGAGGGCAGGATGGAGCGGGAGGCGCGGGCGATCATGGCGCGCGTCGGCCTCGCGTGCTCGCCGCGCGCGCTCGTCGCGGGCCTGTCGCTCGGGCAGCGGCACCTGGTCGAGATCGCGAAGGCGCTCTCGGCCAACGCGCGGGTGCTCATCATGGATGAGCCCACGTCGTGCCTGTGCCCGCACGAGGCGGAGGCGCTCTTCCAGGTGGTGAGGGAGCTCCGCGCGGGCGGGATCAGCGTCGTGTACATCTCTCACCGCCTCGGCGAGGTGAGGGCGCTCTGCGATCGCGTGCTCGTGCTGCGCGACGGCGAGAACGCGGGCGAGCTCTCGCGCGGGGAGGAAATGAGCCACGAGCGCATCGTGAGGTTGATGGTGGGCCGCGATCTCTCGCAGTTCTATCCGCACGTCCCGAACCCGCCCGGCGAGCCGGTGCTCGAGGTCTCCGGCCTCCGGACGCCGAGGCACCCCGAGCGAGCGCTCTCCTTCACGGTGCGCGGCGGCGAGATCGTCGGCGTGGCCGGGCTCCTCGGCGCGGGGCGCACGTCGCTGCTCCGGACGCTGTTCGGCGTCACGCCGGCGGCCGGGGGCGCCATCCGCGTGGCCGGGCGGGCGATCACGCCGCGCGCCCCGCGAGACGCCATCGCCGCCGGGATAGGCCTGGTCCCGGAGGACCGCCAGCAACAAGGCATCATCCTGGAGATGGCGATCCGGGCCAACGTGAGCCTCCCGAGCCTCGGCGCGGCGCAGCGTTACGGCGTCCTCGACCGCGCGGGCGAGCGCCGGATGTCGGCGCGGACGATCCGGGAGCTCGGCGTGCGGACGCCGAGCGACGTGCAGCCTGTGCAGCACCTGTCCGGCGGCAACCAGCAGAAGGTCGTCATCGGAAAGTGGCTCTCGATGTCGCCGCGCGTGCTGCTCCTGGACGAGCCGACCCGCGGCATTGACGTCGGCGCAAAGCACGAGATATACCAGCTGATGGAGCGATTGGCAGCGAGCGGCATGGCCACCCTGTTCGTCTCCAGCGACATGGAAGAGGTGATAGGCATGTCCGATCGTGCGCTGGTGATGCACGAGGGGCGCATCGCCGGCGAGCTCGGCCGCGCCGAGCTGAGCGAGGAGGCGATCATGCGGCTCGCGACCGGCAGCGACGCCGCGGCGTGACGCGGCGTGACGCGGCGTGACGCGGCGTGACGCGGCGTGACCACTACCCATCGAGGCCAGAGAGCATGTCTGTGACGACGACACATGACCTCAGGGCGCGCGGCGCCGCGCCCGCTTCGCTGCTCGTGCCCAGCACGCGGCGGAAGGTGCTCGGCGTCTTCTGGCTCCTCCTCGCGGTGTCGCTCGGCACCGCGCTCCTGAACGGGAGGTTCCTCCTCGCGGAGAACCTCGAGAACCTGATCCGGAGGACGGCGCTGTTCGGCATCCTCAGCATCGGGGCGGGCTTCGTGATCATCACGGGCGGCATCGACCTGTCGATCGGCTCGGTCGTGGCGCTCGCCGGCTGCATGCTGCCGTGGCTCCTCTCGGTGCAGCACTGGCCGGCCTCGCTGGCGGTGCCCGTGCTGCTCGGCATCTCCCTCTGCATCGGGCTCGCGCACGGGCTGCTCATCACGAAGCTCCGGCTCCAGCCGTTCGTCGTGACGCTCTGCGGGCTCCTGCTCTACCGGGGCACCGCGCGCGGGATCTCCGGCGATCAGACGCAGGGGTTCGGCGTCGGGTTCGAGTCGCTGCGCTACCTGTCGGTCGGCAGCCCGCTCTCGGTCCCCGTGCCGTTTCTCTCGTGGATCTCCGAGGGGCGCTTCAGCCCTTACGTGGTGCACCCGTTCACCGGCGTGAAGACGCGGCTCGCGCCGATCACGTGGATCGACATCCCGATGCCGTTCCTCTTGTTCCTCGCGATCGCGGTGGCGGCGTCGATCTTCCTGAACCGCACCGTCTATGGCCGCTATCTGATGGCGCTGGGCCGCAACGAGCAGGCGGCCCGCTACAGCGGGGTCGACACCGACAGGATGACGATCCTCGCGTATGTCCTCTGCTCGGTGCTCGCCTGCTTCGGGGGCATGCTGTTCGCGCTGGAGGTCAACTCGGCCCAGCCGGTCGATTTCGGCAATTTCTACGAGCTGTATGCGATCGCCGCGGCCGTGCTGGGCGGCTTCAGCTTGCGCGGCGGCGAGGGCGCGGTGCTGGGCGTCATCCTGGGCACCGCCCTCATGCAGGTGCTGCGCAACGCCATCAACATGCTGGGCGTCCCGACCCAGATCGAGTTCGCGGTCATCGGCGCCGTCATCCTGATCGGCGTCATCGCGGACGAGGTGGTCAGGCGCTACGCGGCGGCGAGGCGCAAGGTGGTTGGCGCGTGAGCTGATGAGCCCGCGGCGGCGAGGGCGGCGCCGCGCTCCGTCGAGCCCGCGGCGGGACCTGCGCTGTTTGCGTCGATCGTCCTGCAGCGTGATGGCTTCGGCGCTGGTGGACCCGCGTCGACACGGCGCATAGAGCGCAGGGGCGCTGTCCTTGCCAGGAGCTCGGCATGGCGGCGCGCAGGTGCGCGCAAGCGCGCGAGGATCGCGTGCTACGCTACAGCATTGCTGGCGTTCCACGCGGAACCGGAGCGAAGTGAGCGCAGGGGGCCCGGGCCGCGATCCGCCGGTTCCACGTAAAAACATCAACCAAGTCGCTGGCTTACGGTAGCCGTGGAGCGGTCTTCACGCGACGGCCACCCGAGGGAAGGGGAATGGCGTGATGCTGAAGCGCATTTCTTGTGACACTGCAATTGTTTGCCTGACGCTCGGGCTCGCGGGCTGCGCGCTCGACACGGATGACACGGATGCAGAGGAGCCGATGGCCGGGGAGTCCGCGGTCCCGTTCCCGTTCGGCACCGCCGGCAAGGCCCCGTCGAAGGCAGAGGCCCTGAAGGCGCTCGGCGCCGGCATTGCCGCCAAGGGGGGCGGGGTACCCTCTGTGTGGGGACCTGCTGAGAAGTCGTTCCTGGGCACCTCGACGACCGCGACCTCGAGGGTCTATTTCACCGGTCATCGCGGCATCGTGTCCGAGGTGTTCTATCCGGTGCTCGACACCGTGAACACCGTCGATCTGCAGTTCCTGGTGGGGGACACGGCGAAGACGTTCGTCGACGAGGAGAAGCAGCAGAGCTTCACCGTGACCCAGCCGGACAAGCGGTCCATGCGCTGGCAGGCGACGACGACGAACAGCGCCCACAACTGGCGGATCACCAAGACCGTCTTCACCGATCCGGGGCGCCACGCGTTGATCCAGCGCGTCCGGTTCGACGCCCTGGGCGGCAGGAACGTCACCCAGTTCAACCTCTACCTGCTCCACAACCCGGCGATGGATAACTCCGGGGCCGGCGACACGTCGAGGACGGTGGATGCAGGGGGGCGCACGCTGCTCGTCGCCTCGGAGAACAGCCGCGCCTCGGCGCTCGCCGCGTCGCGCCCATGGAAGGTGGTGAGCGGCGCGCCGATGGTGTCGAGCGGCTTCGTCGGCGAGTCGGACGGCTGGACCGACCTCCTCGGCGGGAACGTCGACAGGACCATGACCTGGCGAAACGACCTGGCGAGCGGCGGCAATGTGGCGCAGATGGGCTGGATCGACCTCGGCGCGAGCGCCGTCACCAGCGTCTCGTTCGACGTCGTGCTCGGCTTCGGCGCGACCGAGATCGAGGCGGCCGCCACGGCGAACGCGACGCTCGGCAGCAACCTGAGCACGCTGCAAACCACCTACGACAACGGGTGGAAGTCCTACGCGGCCGGGCTCAGCAGCCAGAGCGCCACCGCCGACGACCAGTATTACCTCGCGGCGATGTCGCTCAAGGCGATCCAGGACAAGTCGAACGGCGCCATGATCGCGGGGATGGGCACGCCCTGGGGCGAGACCAACGGCGACGGCAACAACGGAGGCTACCACCTGGTCTGGGCGCGCGATCTGTTCAAGTTCGCCAGCGCGCTGGTGACGGCCGGCGACACCGCGGCCGGGACCTCGGTGGTCAACTACCTGTTCAACACCCTGCAGCAGTCGAGCGACTGCGGCGCCGCCGAGTACGACGCGCCGGGCTGCCCGCAGGGCTACAGCCGCGTCGGCCGCTTCCCGCAGAACGCCTGGGTCAGCGGCTGGCAGTACTGGCAAGGCACGCAGATGGATGAGCAGGCGATGCCGATCCTCCTCGCGTGGCGGCTCGGACCTTCCGTCTACAACCCGCTGTGGAAGAAGATCAAGAAGACGGCCGACTACATCGTCAACACCGGCCCATGGACCCAGCAGGAGCGCTGGGAGGAGAACGCCGGGTACTCGCCGTCGACCATCGCGGCGGAGATCGCGGGCCTCGTCTGCGCCGCGACGATCGCCCGCGCGAACGGCGACACCACCAGCGCGGCGCGCTACATGGCCGCCGCCGACTACTGGCAGCAGAGCGTCGACCGCTGGACGTTCACGACCACGGGGTACCACGGCGACGGCCGGTATTACATCCGCATCAACCCCTCCGCGCGGGGCAACACGGGCAGCGGGCCGCAGGTGTACAACCCGGTGTCCGGGCCGGACGCGGCGGTCACCTTCACGATCGGCAACGGCGGCGGCACGCACGACCAGCGGTACATCGTCGACGGCGGGTTCCTCGAGCTCGTGCGGATGGGGGTGAAGCGGGCCGACGATCCCTCGATCGTCGCGACGCTGCCCGAGTACGACGCCATCCTGAAGCGGACCATCGCCGGCAAGGGGGACGCGTGGTTCCGCTACAACTACGATGGATACGGCGAGAAGAACGACGGCGGCAACTTCGACGGAAACGGCGGCCGGGGCCGGCTGTGGCCCATCTTCACGGCCGAGCGCGGCATGTTCAAGATCGCCAGCACGGGTGTCGGCGCCGACGGCAACCCCTACCTGACCGCGGTGAAGGCGTTCTCGACGCCGCAGGGCTTCATCCCGGAGCAGGTATGGAGCGAGACGACGGACGTCACCGGCTGGTCCGTCCAGAAGCCGGCGAACGTCGCGGCGGGCACCCCGACGCGGTCGATGAGCCCCCTGAACTGGGCCATGGGCGAGTACATCAGCCTGGTGGCGTCGATCCGGGCGGGCAGGGTCGTCGATGTCCCCTCGGTGGTCTGCGGCCGCTACAACGCATGTGTGGTGCCGCCCGGCTCCGGCGAGGCAGGCGTCACGGTCAACGTCACCGCGACCACCGTGGTCGGCCAGCACATGTACGTCACTGGCAACACCGCGGCGCTCGGCAGCTGGAACACCGATCTCGGCGTCCCTGTCGATCCACGCGGTTACCCCGTGTGGACGAACCGCGTCAACCTGCCGGCCAGCAGCGCGCTCCAGTACAAGTACTACCGCAAGAACGCCGACGGCACCGTGACCTGGGAGAACCTCCCGGGCGGCGGCAACCGCACGATGAGCACGCCCGCGTCCGGCGGGGCGCTCACGCTCGACGACACGGTGAGCTGGTGAGTGGTCATCAGCCAAGCGCGGCGCGCGGGCGAGCCTACACCGCGGGTCGCTCGGGGTCGCAGGCGCGCCCAGCCTTCATCGGGAGCGTGAAGAACACCCGCGTTCCCCGGCCGAGCTCGCTCTCCACGCGGATCGCGCCGCCGTGGCGCTCGACGAGGTTCTTGCAGATCGACAGGCCGAGCCCCGTGCTCTTCTCGCCGCCGGTCGACCGGGTGCTCGTCCTCCGGAACTTGCGGAACAGGCCGCTGATCTCGTCCGGGCGAATGCCCAGGCCCTGATCCTCGATCATCACCTCGATCGCCTGACCGAGCCTCCGCGCGCGCACCGTCACCGTCGTGCCCGGATGGGAGAACTTGAACGCGTTGCTGAGCAGGTTGCTCAGGACCTGCTCGATCCGCGCGACGTCGCAGCAGACGAGCGGGAGATCCGCGGGCACGTCGACGTGCACCGCGATCCCCTTCCGGCCGGCGCCGTGCTCGTTCAGGGAGACCGCCGCCGAGAGGATGCCTCGCAGGTCGGCCTCCTGCAGGCGAAGCCCGCCGTTCCCGTGCTCCAGCGTCGTGATGTCGAGCAGGTCCTCGAGCAGCTGCAGCGCGAACTCGGCATTGTCCTGGATCTTCAGGGCGTAGCGCCGCGTGTCCTCGGGCCCCACGCCGGCGCCGGCCAGCTGCATCGTCGAGAACCACTGGATCGCCGCGATCGGATTGCGCAGATCGTGCGCGGCGACGCCCATGAGCTCATGGGTCCTCTGGGTCACCTCGGCGAGCTGCTGGTTCTCGAGGTGGAGGGCCTCGGCGCTCGTCTTGAGGCTCGAGAGGAGCCGCTGGCAGCTGCTGATGCGCTCGTGCTGGGCGAACGCGTCGCTCACGACGCCGGCCAGCGCCGGCGGATCCCATGGCTTGGAGATGAACCGGTACACGCCGCCCTCGTTGATGGCCTGGATGGCGGCGCTCGTGTCCGCATAGGCGGTCATGAGGAGGCGGACGGTCTCCGGGAATTCGGCCCTGAGCCTCGCGCAGAACTCCGTGCCCGTCGTGCCCGGCATCCGCTGGTCGCTGAGGACGACAGGGATGGTCCGCTCGCGCAAGATCGCGTGACCCTGCTCGGCGCTCTCCGCGATGAGGACATCGTAGTCGCGCCGGAGCTCGCGGCGGAGCGCCTTCAAGGTCTCGCGCTCGTCGTCGACGATGAGCAGCGCGCGCCGCTCGCCGGAGGCGCGCGTCATCGGTCGGGCTCCTTCGGCAGCGTGATCGTGAAGGTGCTGCCCACCCCGGGGGTCGATCGGACGGCGATGGTGCCGCCGTGCTGATCGACGACGATCTTGTGCGAGATGGTGAGGCCCAGCCCCGTGCCTTGCCCGACAGGCTTGGTCGTGAAGAACGGATCGAAGATCCGGCCGAGGACGTCAGGGGTTATCCCGGCGCCGTTGTCCTCGAACTCCAGGACGACCCGGCGCTCTTCGTCGCGTTCGCGGATCACGATGCGGCCGTTGCCCCGGCCCCGGCACTCGACCGCCTGGGCCGCGTTGATGAGGAGGTTCAGGAACACCTGGCTGAGCTCCGCTGGCTTGCAGCGCAGCTTCGGCAGCTCGGCCCACTCGACCGTCACCTGGACGCCGCCGTCCTTCAGCGCCGGGCCCGCGATCGCGAGGGTGCTCTCCAGGCACTCCTTCAGGTCGCAGCGCTCCTCCTCCGCCCGGTCGATCCGCGTGAAGGTCCTGAGGTCCTCGACGATCTTCTGCACGCGCGCGAGGCCGCCCAGCGTGCCTTTCACGAGATCCACCGTATCCTCGCGCAGAAAGTCGGGCTCGACCTCGGCGCGGAGCGCCTCGGCGAGGCCCTTCACGTCGTCCGAGCCTGCGCTGACGGCGGCCCGCTCGAGCGCCTCGTACGCGGCGAATAGCCGATCGAGCGACTCGGCCAGGGTGTGCACGTTGCTGCGGACGAACGCGAGCGGGTTGTTGATCTCGTGGGCCACGCCGGCGGCGAGCTTGCCGAGCGCGTTCATCTTCTCGGAGTGGACGAGCATCGATTGCGTGGCGCGCAGCTGCTCGAGCGACCGCTCGAGCTCCTTCTGCTCGGAGACGAGCCGCCGCTGGAGGCTCGTGATCCGCGAGTTGAGCGCGGACACCTCGGCGACGACGCGCTCGAGCTCGATGACGTCGAACTCGGCGAGGAGCAGCAGGTCGTGGCCGAGCCGCCAGACCTCTCCCCGGAGGCTGTGCGCGATGGACCGGAGATCCCCGAAGTGCAGCAGGCCGCGGTAGATCGGCTCCTCGGCGCCGCGCCCGGCCGCGGCGAGCTGCGCGAAGCTCGGGCTGACGAGGCGAGCCTCGGCGCGACCCGGCTCGCCCGCCCCCCCGAGCAGCCGGCGCATGCCGTGGTTGGTGAGCCTCGGCGCGCCGTCCGGCGCGAACACGCCGATCGCGAGCGCGGTCGAGGCCATGAGGAAAGCAGCGGCGAGCTCCGCGATCGGACCGCCGAGCTCGTGTCCAGGCGGCGGGGTCACGAGCGGCGCTCCTTCGTTTTCTCCTGCGCTTTGCGTGCTGCGCGGTTCCATCGGAGTCATCGGAATCATCCGAATCAAAGCCTCTCCCTCGCTTGCGGTGGAGGCGATCTGTCCTTGGCAGGCCGGCGTGGAGCTCGCTATGCGAAACGCGCCCTGCGGGGCCGGCGGTCGAAGGCGCGGAGCGGGGTCATGCGCTCCGCGCCGCGAGGAGCTGCTCCGCCGTGCGGACGGCGCGCTCTGCGCTCGGCGCCGAGCCGTCGGCCCCGAGCTGCCTCCAGAGGTCGTCGACGACGCGGAACGGCTGGCCGCCGGCCAGGACGACGACGCCCCTGCACCGGTCGTCGCCGCGCACCGCGGTGATCACCTGGCGGACGCTCGACAGCTGATCGCTGAGCGCGGCCGAGACCGCGAGGACGTCGGCCTTCCGCTGGACGACCTCCTGGATCACGTGCTCGGCGGGCGTGCTGGCCCCGAGATAGAAGGTGTCCCACCCCGCCATTTCGAAGAAATCGGCGACGAAGCGCGCGCCGATCTCGTGGAGGTTCCCGTCCACGGCGGTGGCCACGAGGCGGCGGCCGGCGCGATCGGCGCTGACGACGAGCGGATAGAGCTGGCCCAGGATCATCTGCGTGACCGCCGTGCAGTAGTGCTCGCCGGCGATGCTGAGCTGACGGAGCTGCCAGCGCCGGCCCACCTCGTACTGGCACGGCTCCAGCACGTGAGCATAGATGTCCCTGATCGGCGCGCCAGCGTCGAGCGCCTCCCGGATGACCCGCACCGCTCGCCTCCGGTCCCGCTCGATCAGCGCGTCGAGGTAGGTGCACGCGACGGCGCCGAGCGGAGCCTCCGGGCGGACGAAGCTGGGATCCTCGGCGTGCGTCGAGGTGAGCCGATCGAGCGCCGCCGCCAGGTACCGCCGCGGCGCCTCGGCGAGGCGCTCCGGCAGCGTGAGCGCGAGGACGTCGCCGAGCGCGCGGAGGTAGCCAGCGAGCTCGGCGGGGTCGAGGCCGTGCTGCACCAGCCGCGTCTGTGCCCACTCCGCATAGGCGGTGAAGAGCTCCGGCGACCCGTTGTCGAGCGCCGCGGCGAGCTGCGCGACGTGGCGCCTGGCGTCGTCGAGGCAGAGGGCGCGCTTCGCGCCGGCGGCGAGCGCGTCCGCCGGGCGCCGCATGAAGCTGAGCGCGACGCTCATCGGCGCGATGCGCGCCGCCGAGCGCTCGATGGCCTCCGCCGGCGAGCCGGCCTCGCGGGCGGCGCACGGGGGCTCGGGGATGGCCGCCAGCGCGGCCGGCGTCACGAGGGGCGAGGCGCAGAGGCGCTCGCGGCCCGCGGCCAGCGCGTCCTGCGCCAGCGAAGAGAGCGCCGGATCGAGCTGCTCGCCGATGCTCTCGCTCAGCGCGTCGAGCGCGGCGCCGAGCGCGCGCCGGGGCACCCCGAGCGCCTCGAGGAACACCGCCGTGAACGCGCAGTACTCGCAGAGCTGCTGCGCGCCCGCCGCGCGGAGCGCCGCCGCGAGGGCGTCGATGTGCGCCGCGAGGTCCACGTGGCAGCGCGAGAGCGCCTCGCGCTCGCCGCGCGCTCCGAAGGCGCGCGGCGCGACGGACGCGGCCTCGAGGCGGGCGAGCGCGGCGTCTCTCAACGATTCACGGCGAGCGACGAGCTCGTCGGCCGCCCTGTCACGCTCTGTGGTCACCATGCCCGCGTATGTGGTGACGCGCCCTCGCCGCCGCACGCGCGATATCGCACGGGCCCGCCCGACGCCCCTCCGGCGGGCGGCCGCCGCCGGCGCGTCGTCGCGCGCCGCGGGTCGAGGGCGAGGGGACCCGCCAGGCTTGAGCCGGCGTCGCGCTTCGAGCTACCGTCTCTCCCGCGTCTCAAAAGAGCGTCGTCGCCCGGCGCGGGAGCTGAAGAACGATGTCGATCTCGTTGGTGCGGAACGCCTACGGCAAATCGAGGGTGCGGCTCGTGAAGGTCCGCCGCGCGGGCGCGCGGCACGAGCTCACCGACGTCCAGGTCGATGTCCAGCTGGAGGGCGAGTTCGACGACGCTTACACGAAGGGCGACAACAGCAAGGTGCTGCCCACGGACACGATGAAGAACACCGTGTACGCGCTCGCCAAGGGCCACCCGGTCGAGCCTATCGAGGACTTCGGCGTCCTGCTCGCCGAACACTTCCTCGGCAAGCCGCACACCCGGCGGGCGAGGGTCGCTATCGCGGAGAACGTCTGGTCTCGCGTCGACGCGGGCGGCGCGCCGCACCCTCACGCCTTCCTCCGCGCGGCAGGGGAGCGGCGGACCGCGGAGATCTCGGCGGCTCCCGGCGGGGTCGAGATCACGTCCGGCATCGCGGACCTCCTCGTCCTCAAGACCACCGGCTCGGCGTTCTCTGGCTTCCCGCGCGACGAGCACACGACGCTCAAGGAGACCGGGGACCGCATCCTCTCGACGCTCATGGTGGCCCGCTGGCGCGCGGCCGGCCGCGACCCGGCGCCGACGGCGACGTGGGAGCGCGCCCGCCGCGCCCTGATCGAGACGTTCGCGGAGCGACACAGCCTCTCGGTGCAGCACACCATTCATGACCTGGGGGAGGCGGTGCTCGCCGCCTGTCCTGCCATCGACGAGGTGAGCCTCTCGCTCCCCAACAAGCACTGCCTGCTCGTCGATCTCGCACCCTTCGGGCTCACCAACGACAACGAGATCTTCGTCCCGGTCGACGAGCCGCACGGGCTCATCGAGGCCACGATGAAACGAGGGAGCTGACCGCCGGGCGTGGCCGTTTTTCTCGACATTCCGACGATGTGCCCGGTACAGTGCGGCGCATGGACCAGCTGGCCGGCCCGGACGAGCTCGAGACCGCGACGAGCTACATGAACGCGGTCCTCAACGGACCGTTCATCGCCGTGGAGTGCACGGGCGACGTCGGGGCTCTCGAGATCGCCGCGTGGAGCGCCGGGGCGGAGCGGCTGCTGGGTTATACCGGGGAAGAGGTGATTGGCCGCCGCCTCGCGGACACGGCGCTGGGCAGCGCCGACGTCGACCTCTGGCGACGCCTCTGCGACGGGGAGGGCGGCGCGCCGCTCTCCGCCGAGCACCGGCGGAAGGACGGGCGCGTCGTCGCGTGTGCGTGGGTGCACGAGCCGATGCGCGGCGCCGACGGCCAGGTGGTGCGCAGGCTCTTCCTCGGGCAAGACGTGACCGACCGCGGCCGGCTGGCGGACGCGTCGCGGGACGACTCGATCATCCTGCGCGCCATCCTCGATCACGTCCCGATCGCCGCGTGCAAGTACGATCGCGATGGGGTGTTCACCCATCATGACGGCAAGGGGCTCGAGAACTCGGGCGTGGAGCCCGGGGCGCTCATCGGCAAGAACGTCTTCGACCTCTACGAGGCCAACCAGGCGGCCGTGGACGGGATGCGGCGCGTGTTTGCGGGAGAGGTCGTGGACAATCAGGTCGAGGCCCACGGCGTCACCTGGCGGTCCTGGCTGCTCCCCATCTTCGACGAGCGCGGCGCGCAGAACGGCGCGGTGTCCGTGACGTTCGACATCACGGACGTGAAGCGCAAGGAGGTCGAGCTCCAGGCGAGGCTCGACATGATCCAGGCCCAGCAGCAGGTGATTCGCGCGCTGTCGACGCCCATCATCGAGGTCTGGGATCGCGTGCTGACGCTCCCGATGGTCGGCGTCGTCGACAGCGTGAGGACCTCCGAGGTGATGGACAGCCTCCTCGACGCGATCTCGACCAAGGGGGCGCGCTTCGCGATCCTCGATCTGACCGGGGTCGACGCCGTCGACACGAAGACGGCGAGCTACCTCATCGAGATGGTCCGCGCGATACGGCTCCTCGGCGCGGAGGGCGTGATCACGGGTATCCGCTCGAACGTGGCGCAGACGATGATCGCGCTCGGGGTCGATCTCTCGGGGATCATCACGATGGGCAACCTCCGCGCCGGCCTCAAGCTCTGCATCCAGCGGATGAACCGCGCCGACGCCGCCGCGGCCGACGGCGCGCGGCGGGCCGAGGCACGCTGATCGGGCTAAGGCGCCTTCGCCCGCGGCGGCGAGACGTCGAGATCCGCCATCTTCCCCTCTCGCTCCAGCCGCCGGATGTCCTCGTCGGTGACGAACTCCTGCGCGAGGAGCTCTCGCGCTCGCTTGATCTTCGCCAGGAAAACGGGCTCCGTGACCGGTATGCTCGACTCCTTGGTCGGCGCGGGCGGCGGCTTCATCAGCGAGAACGTCCCGCGCGCAGCGTTCCCTTCGGCCGTCTCCCCCTCGACAAAGTACGTGATGGTGAAGACATCCGGTTCACGCACCGTGTCGAGCCTCACCTCCACATCGACCCCTTGCCCCGGTGGGATCTCGACCACGCCGAGCGACGCGTTCTCGCGCGGTGAGGCGTCCGAGGCTCCCGCGTAGTGCCGCACCGCCGTGACGGTATCGATCCGGACCGGCGCGTCGCGGTGATGCCACAAGCGGAAGGCCTGCCGGACCACGCCGTCGCCGTCCTGCTTGGGGAATCGGGGCGTCGGCGTCGCCCCGATGGTCACGATGCCCCGCTCGGCGAGGTCCTGAAACATCATGTTCGGGATCTGGAGCAGGGCGCGGCCGGCGAGCTTCTCGCCCGCTTCGCTCTTGACCTCCACCCGGACCAGAAACTCGGAGACGAGCGCGGTTTGCGGCCGGCGCTCGTAGCTGTGGGTCACGAACGGCGCCTTGGTCTTCTCCGAGCCGCCGTCGTCGAACACCCAGGCATAACTCGCGGGCTTGAACGGCCTCGTGTCGGGCTCGTCCTTGACCCCGACGTCGACGATCTGCGCCGTGAGCTCGTAGTCACCGGGGGTGCTCGGCAGGAGCCTGTGGGTGATGACGACGATCCGCTCCGGCTTGCAGTCGTTGACCTTGTATCTCGGGACCTCGATCTGACGCACCACGTTGTTCCGCCCGAACACGGAGATGGTGGGCATCTCGTACGATCCGTCCATGTCGGGCCAGATGCGGAGCGGCACCCGCGAGCCGGCGCGCGTGCCAATGACGCTGTGGAGGTACTCGTCGGTCCCGTTCGTGGTATGGGCGCGCACGGTGATGAGGTTCTCCTCGCCGGCGCACACCTCCGGCTTCTCGACCTCGATCTCGTCGATGAGGGGCGCCGGGTCTTCCTCGGGCGCCCTCGTGCTCGCCGCGGCGGCGCTCGCCGCGCGTCTCGCGCTCGGCGGCGCCTCCGGCGCGCTCGCCTTCGGCGCTGCCCGGGCGGGCTCGGGCGCCTCGGGAGGGCGGGCCGACCAGACCCAGAGCCAGAGCGCGGCGGCGAGCGCCGCCACGCCGACCCACTGCGCCTTCGACCGACGCGCACCGTTCCTGGTCCTCATGGCCTGAGCTCCTCATGTCAGTGTGCTCGAGCGATCGTCAGTACCAGCACCCGTACACATTGCCTCCGGAGTTCCACTGGACGTTGTGGTTCGTATCGGCGGACCAGACGGTCGCGCCGGCCTGGGTCCCCCAGGGGTGCCCGTTCCAGCCGCCGATGCGGTCGGGGCTGATGGACACAGCGACGGCCTTCGGGTCGTCTCGGACTCCTCTCCACAAGCTGCCGCTGCTGGTGTCGCATGCGTGCGAGGCCATGCAGTTCGCGACCTGATTGGCGGCCTTCTCGCAGACGTCCGAGAGGCAGACGATCGATGTGCCAATCGAGCCCCAGAACCCCAGGCTGTTCTCGCAGCTGTCCATCACCCCGCCGTGAAGGGCGTTGGCCGCGCTGGCGAGCTTGGTATGGCTGTACGTGTACGGGGGGATGGCGCCCTGGCCGTCGAGGTGGTGCGCATAGGCAAGGAATGAGGAGCAGACCATACCGTTGTTCCACGCCGGCTCGCCGGTGGGCGTGCCCTCGGTGTTGCGGTACTGGAAGAACGAGTAGTGCACCCGGTCGCCGCGGACGCTCAGCCGAGGGATCTCGACCCCTCCGTCGATGATCGAGCGCTCGGCGTAGTAAGGCACCTCCCACCAGATGGTTTCGCCGATCGACGCGGCCCTCTTGGCATTGCCGACCTGATACGTCAGCGCGGCCGGGCCGCTCCCGCCGCTCCCGTAGAGGAAGCGGTAGATCCCACCCTGGTTGACCTGCGCGAGCCCGGGATAACCATCGAGCAGATCGTTCGATACGATGGGCGTGCTGCACACCTCGGGCCAGGAGTTCTCGCGCGGCTGCTTCATGGTGGCATGCGTCACCCACCGTCCGGGTCCGTGCGACAGCATCGAGTGCGTCCGGAACTCGCCGACGGCGTTAAGGACGTCGCCGATCGGCCCCGAGCCGGCGCTGAACACCGCCGCGCCGTTCGGCGCGTTCCAGCCGGCGCTGGAGTACCCGCACGCCTGCTCGGCGGCGGCAGCGGCGGAGGCGAGGCACGACGATACGATGACGAGCTGTAGGACGATCGCTGGTTTCACGGGCGCACCTCCGATCGAGAGCATGGCTGTCGGGACACCGGGCAGCGAAGCGGGCGCGTGGAGCGTCCTGGGCTCTGACGGACGAACGCCGCGAGCGGCCCGAGCCGGGGTGGGCGCTCGCTCGAGATACGGAAGGATGACGCTCCGAGGGGCGGCGCGTACGGGTACCCCACCCCCGGCAGATAGTGTGGTCTCAGGAAACCGTGGGCAAGCAGAAAATGGAGGCGCGATTGCCTTCTACCGCCGTGATCGAGCCCGTCAGGCGGGCGGCCCTGGCTGATGCACAGGACGGACCGGCGGGACGCGGGGACGCCTCATCGGTCGACAGCAGGCGCTGATCCCCCTCCCGGAGCTCCGAGCACCTCGACCGCCCCCTCCGACGACAGCAAGATCTGCGGGTTGGCCTGCGCCGGCGAGATCACGTTGAGCACGCCCCTCGCGCGCACGCGCAGGCCTGGCTTGATGAACTTGTTGCGCGCGTCCACAGGGGCGCCGGGGTGCGCCGCCCAGCCCCGCGCGAGTTTGTCGCGGATCGCCTCGAAGAGCTCCGGATCGCTGAAATTGACGAGCGTATACTCGCGCTCCACCCGATCCCTGTCGACGACGCGCAGCGCCCAGATGTCGAATTTGATTTGCGGGCTCCTCGGGAAGAGCACGAGATCGCCCTCCAGCTCGATCGGCTGGCCATGACCGGCCTGCACGCGCTCCAGCACCTCGATTGGCCTCGAGACGGCCGGATCGAGCCGCAGGTGGATCGGGCGATCGGGGCGCTCGGCGATCACGTAATGCAACCGGATCTTGTCATTGCGCCACAGGTCCCGGACGTGCTCCGGGCGGGTCACGAACACCGGGACCACCTTGTCTGCGAGCTCGACAACGAGGATCTTGCCCTCGGCGTCGACGCCGTGCACACGACCCACGAGCTCGCGCCCCCCGAGGAGCGCCGCGCGCGTGGTCGTGTCGTGCGCATACGACGGCGCGTCCACGCCGGAGGAAAACCGCGTGATCACCTCGATGCGGCGCACGCGGACATGGCGCTGAGGGCCCTTCTTCTCGAGGCTGCCGAACACGCGCAGCCGGTCATGCCGCTGGAGCCCGGCGAGCTCCCGCGCGACCTCCGGTGACCCCGGGATCATCGGAAAGTCAGCGTAACGGAAGAAATCGTGCGGGAGCCGGTAGGTGAATACGAAGAGACCGGACGCAGGCGCCGCGCCGTGCATCCAGCCATCGAGCCCGTGGCCGGCGAGCGCCGCGGCGATACCGGCATCATCGTCCGGGTCGACCACGGCCGACGGATCGCGCGGGGTCGGAGTCGCGTGATGGATCGGAGTCGCGCGCGCGGGCAGCGCGGCCGGAGCCCGTGTCGGCGGGGGATGGCAGCCGGACGGAACGAGCAGGAGGGCGAGCAGCCAGCCGAGCACCGCGACCATGCGTTGACCCATGCGCCAGCATAGCAGGTGCGGAGTCGAACCTGCACGGAGGCCGTGGAGTGCCTGAGCGGCGCTATCGCGTGCTCCGGCCGAACCGCGCCCGCGCGCGAGCGGGTGCCCGCGACGGGTCACGATGACGTGTTCGTCGTCGACGATGGGGCGGAACACGAACTGCTCCAGCCCGTCGATGTCCACCCGCGGGACGAGCGCCAGGCCGACGCCCCCGCGCTCGAGGGCGCCGACCGGCCTCTCCGCCCCGTTCGAGCGCGAGCCGTTCGGCGACCTCGAGGCGCGCGGCGCGCGTGACGTCGCTGGTCAAAATTCGAAAGCTTTCGGCGGTTCGTGATCAATACGCGCCGGAGCGGGAATTCTTCCGATGACTGCTCGTGTGCGCGGCGTGGGTGGCCTGGGAAGGTGCGACGGAGTCGCGCTCTCGCCTCGCTGCCGAGGCCGCAGTGCGCCCGGTTCTGCTGGGCTGACGCGGCGCGTGTCGCGTCAAGTGACGGCCAGTCGATCCATAATATGACGGGAGTGGAGTCTTCGGGCAGCATCAGACTTCGCCAGCGGACGGTCCGTTGTTGACCGCTGTCCGGCCATCGGACGCTGGCGTCTTGCGCCGTGGATTGATGGGAGCAGCGCTTGACGTCTGCCGAGGCTTCACCGTAGGTTGTGACCGACGGTAGGAGGTCACGGTATGGATGACTTAGGATATCGTCGCTGGCGAGCCGGTCACGCGCTCATGGCGACGCTCGCGCTGACGGCCGTAGCCGGGTGCGGTAACGGGCGGATCGGAGCGGCGGACTCGGGCTCGGGCTCCAGCTCCGGGGAGGACGCCTCGACGTCCGGACCAGGAGATCCCCCGGTGTGCGGCGCCGAGCGGATCCTCGCGCCGCAGCGGCGTTTGACGCGATTCGAATACAACAACACGGTCCGAGATCTCCTCGGAACGTCCCTCACCCCTGCCGATCAATTCCCTCCGGATGAGATCGCCGGCGGCTTCAACAACAACGCGACGGTGCTGACCGTGTCTGCGCTGCACGCGGAGAAATACCTCCTGGCGGCCGAGGCGCTCGCGACCGAGGCGGTCGCGGGCGATCTGTCGAAGCTCGTGCCGTGTGATCCGGCCGCGGTCGAGGGGCAAGTCCCCCAGGAGGAGGCGTGCGCGCGGCAATTCGTCCAGGACTTCGGCCGTCGCGCGTACCGTCGACCGCTCGAGACGTCGGACGTCGACCGGCTGATGCGCGCCTACGCCGCGGGACGCACGGACGGGTCGTTCCGTGAGGGCATCGAGGTCGTCATCCGGGCCGCGCTGCAATCGCCGAAATTCCTGTTCCGCCTGGAGCTGCGTCACGATCTCGATGCCTCCTCGTCGCGGGTGCGCCTCGACCCGTACGAGATGGCGTCGCGCCTGTCGTACCTCGTCTGGGCGTCCGGCCCCGACGACGAGCTGCTCGACGCCGCCGAGGCGGGCCTGCTCGATACCCGCGAGCAGCTCGCCGAGCGAACCCGCCAGATGCTGGAGCACCCGCGGGCGCGCCGGGCCATCACGGAGTTCTACAAGCAATGGCTCAACCTCGGGAAGCTCGAGACCATCGTCAAGGAGGAGAGCCAGTTCCCCGGGTACGACGACGAGCTCGTCGCGGGGATCAGCGCGGAGACTCCCGCGTTCGTCGAGCACGTGCTGTGGTCGGGGGACCACAAGCTCTCGAGCCTGCTCACGCTGCCCGTCGGCTTTGCCACGGAGTCCGTCGCCGAGCTCTATGGCGTGACGGTCCCGCCCGGCTCGACCACACCCCAGCTCGTGGAGCTCCCGCCGGACCAGCGCGCGGGGGTGCTCACGCAGCCCGCGTTCCTGGCCGTCCACGCGCACCCCGATCAGACCTCTCCGGTGCTGCGCGGCAAGGCCATCCGCTCGAAGTTCATGTGCCAGGATCCGCCGCCTCCTCCTGACGACGTCGACCTCACGCCGCCCACCGGCGACGAGGGCGTCACCGCGCGTGAACGGTTCAACCAGCACGCCTCCAACGCCAGGTGCGCCGGCTGCCATCAGCTGATGGATCCGATCGGCTTCGCGTTCGAGAACTTCGATGCCGTGGGCGCGTACCGCACCGAGGAGGGCGGGCAGGTCATCGACGTCTCCGGGGAGATGGTCCTGTCCGATGACATGGACGGCCCGTTCGTCGGCGTTCGCCAGCTGGCGGAGAAGCTCGCCGGGAGCGCGCAGGTCCGCGAGTGCCTCGCGACGCAATGGTTCCGCTACACGGCGGGCCGCTTCGAGAACGTCGACGACGAGTGCTCGCTCGACGGGCTGCGCGCAGGGTTCCACGGTTCGGAGGGTGATCTCGTGGAGCTCATCGTGGCGACGACGCAGACCGACGCGTTCCTGTACCGCAGCGCGATCGCAGAGGAGGAGTGACATGAAACCGCGAATGATCTCTCGACGGCGGATGCTCCAGGGCGCGCTGGCGGCGACGGCGACGATCCCGCTGCTGAACTCCGAGCTGGCCCGCGGGCAAGAGGCCACCGCGCCCAAGCGCTTCGTGGTGTTCTATACGCCGAACGGCACCATGGAGTCGAAATGGATGCCCACGGGGACCGAGACCAACTTCACGCTGAGCCCGCTGCTCCAGCCGCTCTCGCCGTTCAAGTCGAAGATTATCCCGCTGCGCGGGGTCAACATGAACGTCGTGGTCAACTCGAACATCGGCTCCGAGCACGCTCGGGGCATCGGGGGCCTGCTGACGGGGAGGGCGCTGCTCAAGGGCAACTTCAAGAGCTTCATGTCGACCAACGCCGGCTGGTCGTCGGGGATCTCGCTCGATCAGCACATCGCGAACAAGCTGCAGCCGAGCACGCTGTTCCGGACCCTGGAGCTCGGCGTCCAAGTCCGTGACGCGGAGGTGCGCGGTCGGCTCAGCTACGCCGGGCCGGACCAGCCCATCCCCCCCCGCGAGGACCCTTATGACACGTTCCAGCAGCTCTTCGGGGCCTCGGTGCCTGGCCAGGGCCAGGACCAGGGCGGCTCCACCGCGCTGGATCGGCTCCGCGCGCAGCGGCGGACCGTGTTCGATATCCTCCGCGAGGACATCGCCGACGTGCGGCCTCGCATCGGCAAGGAAGATCGCCTCAAGCTCGACTCGCACCTGCAGTCGATCCGGGACATCGAGGCGCGCCTGGCCGGCGGTGGCTCCTCGACCGGCGGCGGCGGCAACCCGACCACGAGCTGCCAGGCCCCGGCGCTGGGCGACCGCATCGACCTCTCGAAGGACGACAACATGCCCGCCATCGGCAAGCTCCAGATGGACATGATGGCCGCGGCGCTCGCGTGCGACCTCACCCGGATCGCCACGATCCAGTGGTCGTATGCCGAGAGCGAGCACCTCTACCCGTTCCTCGGTCTCACGCAGAATCACCATGCCATCTCCCACGAGTGGAACGCGGCGGGCGACGAGAAGTACATGAAGATCCACACGTGGTTCGCGGAGCAGCTCGCCTACCTGCTCGGGAAGCTCGACTCGTACGCGGAGGGGGATCGCACGCTCCTCGACAACACCGTCGTCCTGTGGGTCACCGAGATCGGCGAGTCGAGGCAGCACGCGCTCACGAACATCCCGTTCTTGCTCGCCGGCAGCGCGGGCGGGGTCTTCCGCACCGGCCGCTTCGTGGACTATCTGGCGAACGGCGGCTCGGCCCGCCAGCACAACGATCTGCTCGTCACGATCGCGAACGCGATGGGGACCGACGACAAGACCTTCGGCGACCCGCAGTACAGCACCGGCCCGCTCCCCTCGCTCACCTAGAGCGACGGTCACCCGCTTCGGATACGGGCCCACCTCGACGTTTTCGGTGCTCAGCGCACAGGAGTGCGCTTCCGCGCCGAAAACGCCGATCTGGGCCCGTCTCCTGCGCGGGAGACCGCCGCTCTGCTTGGTGCAGGGGTGGGGGGAAACCGGCTTCGTTCCGTGCGTCGGAAATCCCGTCAGGGATTGCTGACGCACGGAATCAGCCCCTCCAGCAGCCTTCGTCCCGCGCACGGGAGAGCCGGCTCCACGTCGTGCTCGGCGCCGGCCAGATCGGCCCGCGGGTCGCGGAGCTCTTGCTGGCGCAAGGCCATCGCGTGCGCCTGGTGCAGCGCACCCGCCGCGCTCCGGACCGGCCGGGGCTCACGTCGGTGTGCGGCGACATCACCGACCTCGCCTTCGCCGAGGAGGCCACGCGCGGCGCGAGCGTGGTCTACGATTGCATGAACCCGCCCTACCACCTCGGGGCGCGGCGCGCAGGCTGGCAGATCGCACGGGAGCGGATCAAATCACCCAGGCCGCTGCGCGCGAGAAGGGCTTGACTCGTCCGGTTGAAGGCACCGAGATCTCGCTCTTTCTGGAGGGCGTCATGCGTCTCGGTTCCTTGTCTCCGGTGATGGGCCTGCTGGTCGTGGGGCTCGGCGTCGCGTCTTGCGCTTCCGGCTCGGAAGAGCTCCCTGGGGGCTCATCGGAGGGCGGCGGCGGCGCTTCCGGGGTCGGCTCATCGTCCGGCGGCGGCGGGGCGCCCGGCGCATCGGTGGGCTCGGCGTCCGGCGGCGGCGGAGCGCCCGGCACCTCCAGCGCTTCGGCGGGCGGGGCGCCCGGCACCTCCAACGCTTCGGCGGGCTCGGCGTCCGGCGGCGGCGGGGCGGCTGGCGAGGGTGGGGGACCGGAGCTGCCGCCGGCGGTCGGCCCCCTGGTCAACGGGATCCAGTGGGCCGACACCTCGGGCAAGCCCATCCAGGCCCACGGGGGAGGGGTGATCCGGGTGGGCGACCATTACTACTGGTTCGGAGAGAACCGGAACCCGGACGGGACGTTCTATGCCGTCTCCTGCTATCGCTCGACCGATCTGCGGCGCTGGGAGTTCAGGAACCATGTCTTGACGATGGACTCGGACAAGGACCTCGATCCGGCCAACATCGAGCGCCCGAAGGTGGTCTACAACGCATCCACGAACAGGTTCGTGATGTGGATGCACTGGGAGAACGGGGTGAACTACGGCGAGGCCCGCGCCGCGGTCGCGAGCTCGAGCACCGTGGACGGCGACTACACGTATCACGGCAGCTTCCGGCCGCTCGCCGGCAGCGGGGTGACCGATCACGGCAAGCCCGGGTACATGTCCCGCGACTGCGGGCTCTTCGTCGACGACGACGCCAAGGCCTATTTCATCTCCGCCACGAACGAGAACTACGACCTCAACCTCTACGAGCTGGCCCCCGACTACCTGTCCATCGCCCGCCTCTCCGCCACGCTCTTCCCCGGCGGGCACCGGGAGGCGCCGGCGCTGTTCAAGCGGAACGGCACCTATTTCCTGCTGACCTCGGGCGCCACGGGCTGGTCGCCCAACCAGGCCAAATACGCGACGTCGCGCGCTCTCGACAGGGGCTGGTCGGCGATGACCAACGTCGGTGACGGCACGACCTACCACTCCCAGTCGACCTACGTGCTCCCGGTCCAGGGCAGCGCCGGGACGGCCTACCTGTACATGGGAGACCGGTGGGCAGGGGCCTGGAGCGGACCGGTCAACAACTCGACGTACGTCTGGCAGCCGATCTCCTTCCCGTCGGACACCACCATGAGCATGCGCTGGAACAACACGCTGACCATCGACACGTCGGCCGGCGCCGTCGCCGGAGCGACGAACAATTTCAAGCTCGTCAACAAGAAGAGCGGCAAGGTGATGGATGTCGTCGGCGCGTCGGGCGAGGACGGGGCGGACGTCGTCCAGAACGCGGACAGGGGAGGAGACAGCCAGAAGTGGAGCTTCAACTACAATGGATCGGGCTACTTCCGGCTGACCAACGTCAAGAGCGGCAAGGTGCTCGATGTCCCTGACGAGTCGACGAGCGACGGGGTCGCGCTGGTGCAATGGGAGAACCACGACGGCGACAACCAGGCGTGGCTGTTCATCGATCTGGGCGGCGGTGATTTCCAGATCAGGAACAAGAAGAGCGGCAAGCTGATCGGGGTCTACCAGGGCTCCACCGAGGACGCCGCCGCGATCGAGCAGCGGGGGGGCGGCGGCGGCGAGGAGCAGCGATGGCGGATCGTCGTCGCCGAGTGATGGGTGGATGACGGGCGGGGCGGCCGCGAGGGCAGGGCCGCGACGAGGCCGGCGCCGATGAGCGCGGCGCCCCGGCCCGATCGAGGTCGACCGGGCCGGGTGGAGGATCGCGGCGCCGCTACGACCGCGCGCGCCGGCGCCGCCCGAGCACGAGGCCCGCGACGGCCGCCGCGAGGGCGGCGGCGCTGCCCGCGGAGCCCGCCGGGCCAGAGGCGCTGCACCCGGCCGCGGCCGGCGCGACGTTGCCGCCCGTGTCCGCGTCGGCCGACGCCGGCAGCGCGTCCGGCTCGTGCAGATCCCGAGCCCACACGGGCTCATCGAGCACCTCGTCCACGGCGAACGAGGTGGACAGCACCTCGCGCTCGCCGCCCAGGGCCTCTTCCGGCGCGAACTCCGCGCTCCCCGGCGCGGCGAGCTGCGCGACGGCGCCCTGCGCGCTCGAGACCTGGAAGATCGTGTTCCCGATGGTCACATACCAGCTCCCGTCGAGCCAGCGACCGTGCCCGAGAGACGAGCCGATGGTCTCGGGCGCGCTCCCCGCCCGGCCCAGATAGCGCTTGCCGCCGTTCAGGAAGAGGACCTCGCCGGTGTCGCTGATGCCGTCGTGGCCGACCCGGAGCTTCACCTGATCGAACTGGCTCGACGTCGTGAAATCGCTGAGCTGATGCTGCTCTCCGTCGGGAGTCCGCAACCAGACCTGGTTGACGGCGCCGTCGCTCTTCAGGAAGGCGGCGTGGCCCGCGTGAACCAGCAGCCCGGCCGAGGTGCCGGTGATCGAGTCGCCCAGGAACACCTCCTCTCCCTCCGCCGTGTACAGGTAGCTCGAGCTCGTCATGCCGTCCCACCACCGGCCGGCGACGTTCGTCCCGTCGGTGATCGGCCGCTGCAGGTTCCCCTCGTGATCGCCGAGGCGCACCCCGCTCGGCCCGACGATGGCGGAATCCTCGTAGGTGCCGAAATAGACGCCGCCGGAAGGCGTGATGTCGGCCTGGAACGGCGACCTGCTCCCGTCGATGCGCCAGAGGGTCCTGCTCGTCCCCGCCGACAGCGAGGTCGCGACGGCCCAGTCGTCGCTGTACGTCGTCCACACGATGTTGTCGCCGTTCACCGCGTCGAGGCGCGCCGCGCTCGTGATGGTGCGCCGGGCGCCGTTGACCCAGGCGAGGATGTGGCCCGTCGTCGACTGGTGCACGGACCCGGACGGCGTGAGCGCCCCGTAGACCTCGCTGAACGGCAGATCTCCTTGCGGGATGGTCGCGATCCAGGTCACCTGCTGCGTGGCGCGGTCGAAGATCCCGAGGCGCTGGTAGAGGTCCCGGAAGAGGATCCGCGCGGCGTCGAAATCGAGGATGGTGCCAGGCGCGCGCTGGACGGCGGTGAGCCTCGGGCTCCTGTCGACGTAGATGGGGCCGATGGTCCTCGTGATGGTGGGCCCGATGTAGTCGTCCACCTCGATCGTGAGCGTGTACGTTCTACCCGACGGGATCATGCGGCCGTCGTACATCCCCTCCAGTACGTAGAGGTGCCCCGGCACAGGCTGCGGGACGGGAAACCCCGGCTCGGCGAGGAGCTCGTAGCTTCCGTTGTCGGTCTGGAACCTCGCCCGGAGGCTCTTGCACGCGTACGGCGGCGTCGGGATGCACTTCGCGGCGAAGCGCCAGCCGTCGGTGAGGGTGTCGTGCGTGACCACGTTCCATCCGAGCGTCGGAGGCGCGTACCGGTGCACGGTGCCCTGCACGCTCGCCACCTCGCCAAGCGTGCTGTACGCGTGGACCGTCACGACGTGGGGCCCATAGGCGAGCTCGCCCGCGAGCTCGCCGAGGTCGAACGCTCCCTGGAAATGACCCCCTTCCGTCGGCGTGAGCTCGATGGTGAGCCCTTCGAGCTCCGCCTCGACATAGTAGATGTCCTCGGGGGACGACGCCGTTGCGTGCACCGGGATCGTGCTGCTCTCGATGATCACATTGGTCGGCTCGATGAGCCCGACGGTGACGGCGGCATCGGCGGCGTGGGCCGAGAGGGACAGGGCAAAAGCAATGGCTGTGCCAAGTTGCTGGCGATAAGCTCTCATGGATCCTCCGTATTTTGAACGCTTCGGTGCAGTTGCGGCTCCAATCATTCACTCACCGGGTAGCCGCCCTGCGAGCGGGCGTGAAGCGGAGCGACGCGCCGGCGCCCGGGCCGAGCGCTCCGCTGGCGCGATGAGCCGGCTGCTCGGGATAACAGCGCGACGAGCGCGCTGCTCGTCGGCTTCTTGCTTCACCGCGTCGGGCTGCAAAGGCGACAGGAACGCGCCGCTTTTGCTGTGCCCGCCAGCGCGCCGGTGTGTGCCGGTCTACGGCCGACCGAACGCGCGTAGGCGGAGGGAGTTGGTGAGCACCGACACGCTCGACAGCGACATCGCCGCGCTCGCGAGGACGGGCGACAGGAGCCATCCGGTGAACGGGTAGAGCAGGCCCGCCGCGATCGGGATGCCGATCACGTTGTAGATGAACGCCCAGAACAGGTTCTGCCGGATCGTCCGCAGGGTGGCGCGGGCGAGCCCGAGCGCCACGGGCAGGCCCGCGATCCCGCCGCGGATCAGCGCCACGTCCGCGGACGCGACGGCGATGTCCGTGCCGCTGCCCAGGGCGATCCCCACGTCCGCGCCGGCGAGCGCGGGCGCGTCGTTGATGCCGTCGCCGACCATGGCCACCCTGCGGCCGGCTGCCCGCTGGTCGCGGACGATCCTCGCCTTGTCCTCGGGTCTCACCTCCGCGAACACGGCGCGGATGCCGAGCTCATCGGCGACGGCGTGCGCGGCGCCCGCCCGATCCCCGGTCACCATCGCCACCTCGACGCCGAGCTCGTCCATGGCCGCGACGGCGCGGCGCGCCTCCTCGGTGGGCCGATCGGCGACCGCGACGAGGCCCGCGAGCCGCCCGTCGACGGCCACGAACGACGGCGTGCGGCCCAGCGCGGCCAGGCGATCGGCCTCGGTTTCCAGCGCGGCCGTGTCGACGCCCGCCCGCTTCAGCCACGCCGCGGTCCCGATGCGGACGAGGCGCCCCGAGACGCGCGCCTCGATGCCGTGGCCGATCTCCGCGCGGAACGCCGAGGCCGGCGCCATGCCGACCCCGCGGCCGCGGGCGCCCTCGACGATCGCCCGCGCGACCGGGTGCTCGCTCTCGCGCTCGGCGGCCGCCACGAGGCCGAGGAGCGCCGCCTCGCCGTGGCCCGCGAGGTCCACGACGTCCGTGAGCTCGGGCCGACCCGAGGTCAGGGTCCCGGTCTTGTCGAGCAGCACCGTGTCGACGCGGCTCGCCGCCTCGAGCGCCGCGCCGCCCTTGACGAGGACGCCGAGCTCCGCGCCGCGCCCTGTCCCGACGGCCACGGCGGCCGGCGTTGCCAGCCCGAGCGCGCACGGGCAGGCGATCACGAGCACGGCGACGAACCGCTCGACCGCGGTGGCGAGCCCCGCGGCGGTCGGGTCGATCGCGAGCCACGCGGCGAAGGCGAGCGACGCGACGCCGAGGACGACGGGCACGAAGACGCCGCTCACCACGTCGGCGAGGCGCGCGATCGGCGCGCGCGACCCCTGCGCCTGCTCGACGGCCTCGACGATGCGAGCGAGCGCGGTGTCCGCGCCGGTCTTTGTGACGCGGAAGACGAGGGCGCCGCTCTGGTTGAGCGTCCCGCCGAGCACGACCGAGCCCGCCGTCTTGTCGACGGGCATGCTCTCGCCGGTGAGCATCGCCTCGTCGACCGCGGACGCGCCGTCGACCACCTCGCCGTCGGTCGCGATGCGCTCGCCGGGCCGCACCCGCACGAGGTCGCCCGGGGCGAGCGACGAGGCGGGCACCTCGTCCTCGGCGTCGCCGCGGACGCGCCGCGCGGTCTTCGGCTGGAGCGCCACGAGCCCGCGCACCGCGTCGGCGAGCCGCTTCCGCGCGCGCGTCTCGAGGAGCTTGCCGAGCAGCACGAAGGTGACGATCGCGGCCGCGGCCTCGAAGTAGACAGGCGGCGCGTGGCCGTGCTCGGCGTGCGGGAAGAGGCCGGGGGCCGCGACCGCGGCGGTCGAGTAGAGCCAGGCGGCGCCGGTCCCGAGGCTCACGAGGGTGTTCATGTCCGCTGCGCGGTGCCGGAGCGCGCTCCACGCCAGGCGAAAGAACCGGCGCCCCGGCCCGAAGACCACGATCGTCGCGAGCGCGAGCGAGAGCCAGCGCGCGAGAGCACCGTCGAACGCCGGGATCGCGCCGTGGGACATGGCCATGGCGAGCAGCGGCGCGGTGAGCAGCGCGGCGATCGCGACGTCGCGCCGGAGCGTCCGCTGCTCCTTTTGCTCGGCCGCATCCATGGCGGCGGCGCGATCGGCCGCGCTCGACTGCGGGCGCGGCGGTGGGACGTCCGCCGTCGCTGCCGGGCGCTCGGGCGCCGTGGAGGTCGCGCGGACGCCGGCGATCGGCGAGGTTGCGGGGCCTCCGTCGGCCTGCGGCGCTGCGGGAAGGCCGGCGGTCGGCGCGGCCTCAGGGAAGCTGGCCGCCGAGGGGACCTCGGGCACCTCGTACCCCGCCTCCACGATGGCGCTGGCGAGCGCGGCCGGCGTTGTCGCCTGCGCGTCGTAGGTGATCGTCGCGCGCCGGGTCACGAGGTTGACGGCCGCATCCTGGACGCCGGGCGCGGCGCGCAGCGCCTTCTCGACGCGGCGCACGCACGCCGCGCAGGTCATGCCCTGGACCGGAAGCTCCGTCCGGGCGCCCTGCGCGGCGGGCGCGGCCTTCGCGCTGGTCTGCTGCACGGGCTGGGGAATCGTCGCCATGGCTTCTCCTTACACGAGCTCGCGGCTCGTCTCCTGTCGCCTGCGCAGACGCGCCGTCGCTCCGATGATTACGGTCTACCCCGGCAGGCCCGGGTGAGCTCCGGCGTCGGCCGGTTCGGAGCGGCGCCCGCGCCCCGCCGAGCGGACGCGAGCCGCGGGAGGTGGTACGTCCGTGGGCGCGCCATGGAGCAGATCCTTCCGATTCTCGGGGTGAGCGTTGTCGTGTTCGTGTCCACGAACATCGATGACATCCTCCTTCTCTCGGCGTTCTTCGCGGATCCAGGCTTTACCCCCGCTCAGGTGGTGGCCGGCCAGTTCCTCGGCATCGCGGCGCTCGTGATCGCGAGCGCCGCGTGTGCGCTGCTCGCGGTCCGCGTGCCGGACGGATGGATTGGCCTGCTCGGCCTGGCTCCCCTGGCGCTCGGCCTGCGAGGCCTCTGGGCGCTCTGGCGGGGCTCCAGGGCCAGGGAAGCAGGCGTGGCGAGCGGAGCGGACGAAGCGGACGCAGCGGAGAGCGCGCGCGGGCGCCATGGCAGCAGCGCGTCGCGCTTCAAGGTGATCGCCGTGGCGGGCGTGACCCTCGCGAACGGCGGGGACAACCTTGGCGTTTATATCCCGCTGTTCTCCAGCTCCCCTGCGCACATCCCGCTTCACGCGGCCGTGTTCGCGGTCATGACCGGCGCCTTCTGCGCGTTCGGGCACCGCCTTGTCAACCACCCGATCCTGGGCACGCGCATCCGGCGTTTCGGCCGTGCGGCGCTGCCGTTCGTCTTGATCGGCCTCGGGCTCTGGATCCTGTCCGACGCCCTCGTGCTTGTGCGTGCGGGGTAGCGCCCGGGGGCGCCGTGAGCTCACCTCGGTGAGAGGCGCCAGTTCCACCCACGCGGAGTCGGGCCAGGGATCCGGAGAGAGAATTCAACGCAAAGACGCCAGGAGCGCAAAGGCGCAAGAACGAACTTTGTGCAGGTTTGCCCCTCTGCGCTCTTGGCGTCTTTGCTTCAAATCTCTCTTCGATCGCGAGACAGATCCCTGGCAGGACTGCTCCGCGGCGCCGAACCGATGCGCCGGCTCATGGGCCCGCGGCGGCGCGCGCGAGCCGCGTCACCAGCGGCCACGCACCACGACGCCGCCTCCGGCCTGATCCGCCGTCAGCTCCCAGCTCACCTCGGGCGACGGCTGGCGGCGCGGGGATGGCTCCAGCAAGAAGAGCAGCGCCGACGCGCCGGCGAGCGCCACGCCGGCGCCGAAGCCGACCGTGCTCACCAGCCCAAGCTGCTTCGCGCGGTTGCCAGCGTCGAGCCCGTCGGGCTTGCATCGCGCCCGGCCTGGGCTCACGTCCCTGCAGTTGTCGGCCGCGACGCCGCTCGCGTCGAGCGCCATCCACCCGGTCACCGATCCGACGATCAGCCCGGCCACGCCGAGCCCGCCCGCCACATAGGTGACCACCCGCAGGCCGCTGGGCCCCTGATCCGGCGCCGGCGCCGGCGCCGGCGCCGGCGGTTCGGCGGGCGGCGGCTTGGCGCCCGCCGGGGGCTTCACCTCGAGCACGATCGCCCTCGACTCCGACCGGTCGATCGTGAATCGCGTCTCGGTCACGGCCCCTCCCGGCGCCTGCGTCGTCACGACGTGCTCTCCGGGATCGACGGGGAGCGCGACGCCGAGCGAGGGTTGTTCCAGCGTCATGCCGTCGCACTGCACGCGCGTCCCCGCCGGCGCGCCCGGCGGCAGCGACAGCGTGAGCTGAGGCACGAGCGGCGCGAGCGCGCTGCGCTGCCCGAGCGCGATCTTCTTTCGCACCGACTGCTTGACCCGCTCGGCCTCACTCATGCGATCGACCATCGCGAGATAGTCGTTGTAGCGCGCGACCGCGGTCGCGATACGCCCCCATTTGGCCTCGCACTCGGCGAGCGTGAATAGCCGCCCCGGGCGGGGATCGAGGCGCTGGCTTTCGGCGAGGGCGGGGCAGCCGGTCTCGTACCGGCCTGCCAGCATGTCGGCGCGCCCGCGATCGAAGTGCGATTCCGCGACGGCGAGCGCCTGCGCGCTGGCCGGCGCTGCGACGGCGACGCCCAGCACGCCGAGGCAGATGGACCGGAACCAGGAGAAGCGCATGCGTGAGCCGCCAAATACCATCGTTCCCGCTCGCTGCTGGCAAAGGAGTGTCCGCCCTGCCATCGTGCTCAGTCCGGCTTGTACAGCAGCTCAGGGCTCGTCTCTGCGGCCGACGGGGCTGGCGCGAGCCTGCGCCGTGAGCCGAACGCTGGCGGCGGCGACGTGTTCGCCGCCCCCGTCGCGGGGGCGAGCGCGCGGCTGCCCTTGCCCAGCGGCACGGAGACCTCGGGCGCGGGCGTCGCCACGCCCGGCGCTGTGGCTGTCGCCGAGGCGTCGGGGAGAGGCGGCGTCGGATGGGCTTCAGGGGGCGCGGAGGCGGGCGAGCGCGCGTCCCCCGCGGCCTGCGCGGGCTCCGCGTTCCCGTCGGCGGGGAGCGCGCCGCGGCTCAGCGAGGCGAAGGCGCCAACGCCGCCGCCGAGGAGGACGAGCACCGCGACGGTGATCGCGGCTCGGCTCCGTTCCTTCGTGGGGGGCAGCGCGGTCACCACGGCCGCGGTCGGGAGCTGGACGTCGCTCGGCAGCGACAAGGAGCGGGAGCTCAGGGGGCCATGTCCATTCGGCGTCTCCGCGGGGAGCAGGCGCGATGATCGCACCGGCGCGGCGGGCAGGTCGAAGACCTCGGCGAGCGCCTCGACCGCGGCCGAAGCGGTGGCGAAGCGCGCCTCGGGGGCGCGGGCCGTCACCCTGGTGAACCACGCGTCGAAGGCCGGAGGCAGCTTCACCCCCTCGGCGTCCGCGCGCGTCGACGCGGGCTCCTGCGGGCCGTTCACGGCGAGCGCCGCGAAAGCGAGCGCACTGTCGTACTTCCGCCTGTCGTTCAGCCAGTACGCCTTGCCGACGAGGAGCGTGTACGCGATCATGCCGAGGGCGAAGATGTCCGCAGCCCGCGAGACCGACTCGCCGCTGAATTGCTCGGGCGCCATGTAGAGCGGCGTGCCGAGGACCGCCGTCGCCGCCGAGTCCGTCGCCGTTTCGACCACGAGCTTGGCAATACCGAAGTCGAGCACCTTGATCCGGGGCGCCCCGTCGTCGGTCTCGGCCAGGAACAGGTTGGCTGGCTTGAGGTCTCGGTGGACGACCCCGGCGGCGTGTGTCTTGTCGAGGGCGATGGCCGTCTGGCGCAGGAAGGCGACGGCCTCTTCCGGCGGCAGGCGCCCGGCGTGGCGGAGGCGCTCGTCGAGCAGCGTGCCGCGGAGCAGCTCCATCACGAGGAACGGCTTGCCGGTCCCGGCGTCGATCCCGGCGTCGAACACCTCCACGATGTGGTCGCTCTCGATGCGCGCGGCGACGCGCGCCTCCAGCTTGAACCGGGCCTGGAACTCGGGGTTGCCGGCGAGGTGCGAGTGCATCACCTTGAGCGCCCGCCGGCGCTCCGTCTCGATGTGCAGAACCTCGTAGACCGCGCCCATCGCGCCGCTGGCGATTCCGCGCACCACGCGGTACCTGCCAGCAAACAGCATCCCGTCGTCCAGACTCAGCGACATGGGTTCCACCAGCAGGCAAACTTATACACCAGCGTACGCGACGCCTGCACTCAGGAACTGACGGATCGAAGCGCGATTTACAGTGTTCCAGTAAAGATCTAGGGCGCGCTCCGTCGGTCTGCGCCATCGCGCGGCGGAATGGCCGGTGGTCGCTCGCTGACTGAACGGTGACAGCCGTGCTACTTGATGGGGGCATCATTCCATTTCGGCGGCCAACCTCGTATCTTCCGCGACCAAAACCTCTCGAAATTTCACATGAAAATGAAGACGATGCTGGCTTTCGCTCGGTGCGCCGGCGGATGTGCCATGGCGCTGCTCGGGCTCGGATGTGCGCAGATCTTCGGCTTCGACAAGGTCTACGAGCCCGAGGACCCGAGCGCCGGAGGCGGCGGCGCAGCGGGCTCAGCGGCCGGGAGCGGCGGCGGCGCGGGGAATCCATGCGAGATCCTCGCGGTGCTGCCCGGGGAGACCCTCGCCCTGTCGATGATCGACGACATGGAAGACGGAGATACCCGGATCTCCGGAGGTGACGGGGCGAACCCTTGGGCAGGGTTCTGGTTCGAGGACAACGACGAGTCACCCGAAGGAAGGCAGGATCCAGCGGACCCGGCGGACCTCGTGAGCACCCTCGACCCGCCGCGCGGCGCCAGCAAAAAGGCCGTGCACACGAGCGCCGATGACGGCTTCATCCTCTGGGGAGCCGGCGTCGGCTTCCATCTGGACGACGAGGGCTACTACGACGCATCCGAGTACCGTGGCCTCACGTTCTGGGCCCGCGCCGAGGAGGGCTCCACCAGGAAAATGAAGGTGATGTTCATCGATCAGCAGACCTATCACCTGGGGGGCATCTGCAACGAGGCTGAGGAGGGATGCAACAATCACTTCCACAAGCCCGTCATGCTGGAGAGCGAGTGGAAGCACTTCAAGATTCCGGTGGAGTGCCTCAAGCAGGAGCCCTACGGTAAACAGTTGCTGGCGCCCGCCCTGGAGCGGCTCTGGGCCATCGAGTTCTTCTTCGACAAGGAGCTGGCGTTCGATATCTGGATCGACGACGTCGCCTTCTACCGATAGGCGCAGACCTCCTTCCATCGAGGGGAGCGCGCGCTGCCCGCGATCGGCGGGCGGAACCGCCGCGCGCTCCGCCCGATCCCGCTTCAGTCCGTGACGAGAGGTCCCACGCCGTTGGCGAACTGCCACCCGAGGCTCTCGTCGATGTGGATCTGCCAGTCGAACACCCCGCGGAGCGTCGGGTGGTTGCTCTCGACTTCATTCCACGTGGGGATCGCCTCGTCGATCGACATGTAGTATGGCTGGTCCCAGATCCCGAACCCCACGACGACGTGCTCCGGACCGAGCAGCGAGACCCACTCGTTCACGCTGTTCACGATGTACCACTGCTGGTCCAGGTCGGGGCCATCGTAGTACTGCGGTGCCGCGTAGTCCATGGCGCCGGCGTCCACCATCTCTTTGCAAAACGTCTTGTCGCGGTCGTTCCAGGGGGCCGGAGGCGCGGTGATGATGAAGCCGGGGAAGCGCTGCTTCAGCTCCTTGCTGATCCAGATCATCTCGGAGGTGTCGGGGGCCTGATCGGCCTCGAAGGTGTTCCAGTCGATGCCGTCGAACCCACCCAGGCTGTCGTAGATCGCGACCACGCTCTCGACGAACGTCTCCGACTTCGCGCGCGTCGGGAAGCTCATGCCATTGCCGGCGCCGCCGATGGAGAGGATGATCTTGCGACCTTGGTTCGTCCGTGCGTACTGGATGTCGGCGTTCAGGTTCGTCGCCGCTCCCCTGCCATCCCTGGGCGCCTTCCATTCGACGGCGCCCGTGGTGCCGGGCGATCCTCCCACGGGCGTCGCGGCGAAGAGATAGATCACGTTGTAATTGCTGTTGATGTGCCGGATGCGGACGGGCGCTTCCGTCCAGTTGGGGTAATAGCCAGCGACGACCTTCGCGGGGAGCCCACCGCCCGCGCTGGGGCTGCCGCCGTCGCCGGGGCTGCCGCCATCGCCGGGGCTGCCGCTGCAGCCGGAGTACGGCTCCCAGAAGTACGTGCTGACCGTCGGGATGTAGCCGGGATTGTCGTACTCGGCGATGTAGGCCGACCCCTGATAATTCACGATGTCCCCCGCGTAATACCACTGACCCTCCTGCCATTGCGGATAGTCGCACGAGCCCTCGGTGGGCTCGGTGGGCTCGGTAGGCTCGGTGGGCTCGGTGCTGCCGCTGCAGTCGGAATACGGCTCCCAGAAGTACGTGCTGACCGTCGGGATGTAGCCAGGATTGTCGTACTCGGCGATGTAGGCCGACCCCTGGTAATTCACGATGTCCCCCGCGTAGTACCACTGACCCTCCTGCCACTCCGGAATGTCTGCGCACACGGAAGATTCGTTCTGAGCCGCGTCGATCTCGCCCTCCGGCGACACGGAAGCAAGGCATCCGAGCCCGCTCATGGTGATGGCGACGAGGAGAAGCGACAGCTCAGGAGCAATGGCAGTGCGATGGAGAGACATGGTAACCTTCCTTTGACTAGAGACGAACGATCGCCGACGGTTGCCTCGCCCGATGCAGCATTCGCCATGCTGCACTCCGGCGCCGCGGGGCCGTGACTCACCGCTGGGGCTCGACCGCGATCACCCTCCGTGGATGAGGCCCATCGTGGTACCGAGCGAGGCCAGGTCGTCGTAGCCCGCTGATGCAGGCCGGAAGAGCAAACGACGTACCAGTCGTGGCGATGGCCCCGACGATCGGCGCAAGGAGCCGCGGCAGCGCATCCTGAGCTCTTGCTGGAGCCGATCTAGAGCCGACGCACCGCGATCGCGCCCGGATAGCCGGGCGAGCGCGGGGGGTGATCGGAGCGATCGCGGCGCGATCGCCCCGATCGCGGGCGAGGGAATTCTCGGATCGCCCCCGGCAATCCGGAGCTCTCGGGCCGCCCGGAGCTCATCCGCGACCTGCCGCCAGCTGGACGCCGGCGCCGCAGGACGTCAGGTGGCTCGCCGGGCGCGCAGGATCTGGAAGTACCGCCGCGCGATGCCCGACGCGGCCGCCGCGCTCCGGACGTTGCCCCCGTGCTGGGCGAGGACGCGCTCCACGTAGCGCCGCTCGAAGTGCTCGACGACACGCTCCCGCGCGCGCGGGAGGGGCAGGTTGAGCGCGAGGATCTCCTCGATGACGTCGTCGGCTGTCCCGGGCTCCGTGCCTCCGCGCGCGCCTGCAGGTGTGGAGGCCGGGGCCGGCGCGCCCGGGGAGGCCAGTCCGGCCCGGGTGATCTCGATCGGCGCGTCCTCGCCGAGCGCCACGCGCCGCGCCACGGCGTTGTAGAGCTCGCGCACGTTGCCCGGCCAGTCGTAGTCTTCCAGCCGCTCGCCGAACCCCTGAGGGAAGAGCGCGCCGCGGCCCGCGAGCTGCCGAAAGAAGTGGTGCGCGAGCACCGTGACGTCGCCCCGCCGCTTGCGCAGCGGCGGCAGCTCGATCCGGGCCACCGCGAGCCGGAAAAACAGATCGTCCCGGAACCGACCCGCCTGGATCTCCCGCTCGAGATCGCGCCGCGTCGCCGCGAGCACCCGGATGTCCACGCGGATCCAGCGGTTCGAGCCGACGCGCTGCACCTCCGATCGCTGGATCGCGCGCAGCAGCTTGGCCTGCAGGCTGAGGTCGAGATCGCCGATCTCGTCGAGCAGCAGCGTGCCGCCGTGCGCCTCCTCGAAGACGCCGCGGCGTGCCTCGTTCGCGCCGGTGAAGGCGCCGCGCTCGTGCCCGAAGAGCGCCGACTCCACGAGCGTCGGCGGCACCGCGGTGCAGTCGAAGACAACGAACGGCCCGGCCGCCCGCGGCCCCTGCTCGTGGAGCGCCTCCGCGAGCACCTCCTTGCCGGTCCCCGTCTCGCCCTCGATGACGACGGGGACGCTCGAGGCCGCGATGCGCTCGCACAGCGGATAGAGCCGCCGCATCTCCTCGCTGGCGCCGAGCAGTCTGCCGAACTGCACGGCGGGCGACAGCTCGGCCGCCTGCGTGACGCCGAGCGCCTCGACGCGGAGCACGGTCTCGCCGATCCGGACGAGCTCGCTGCCCTGGAGGTACGCGTCGCCGACGCGGATCCCCTGGACGAAGGTGCCGTTCGTCGATCCGAGGTCGGTGACGCGGAGCCGGGCGCCGGCGAGCTCGAAGGCCGCGTGGCGGCGCGAAACGAGCCGGTCGGTGAGGGGGATGTCGCAGGCGGGGCTCGTGCCGGCGAGCACGCGCGAGGGCAGCCCCGGCGCCACCGTGAACCGGCGGCCCTCGTCCGGGCCCGCCATGACGGAGAGGGCGAAGCTCTCGGCCGCGGCCGCGGCGGGGCGCACCGGCCCGGGCAGGAGTTCGGTGGAGGCGGCATCGTCGTCGCTCAACGGAGGCATGCTGCCATCTCAGCAGGCCTCCGCGCCGACGTCACGTGAGGCCGATCGCGCCCAAAGGATCGCCGGGATCGCCCTCGTACGCACTCCCGGTAATGATCCGTTGAACTGTCGCCTCGAAGCCCGATCCGGCGCTGCGCAGCGCTGGCACGCGCCGTGCTTGAACTTGAAGACGGCCGTCGCGCCCAGACCGGGCGACAGCGGATCGGCCCGACAACGACAGCGGGCGCCGCTCGACACGAGGCTTGGAGTCGACCGCGGCCCGGCGATGTCGCGCGACGCGGGCGTGAAAGGAGCACGATTGACGATCATGAACTCGAACTATCTACATGCTGTCGAGCCGATGAGGCCGGCTGGCCGGCGCACACGTGTGACGCTCCTCGAAAGGATGGCCGAGCTCTTGCGGGCTCGTGCCCTCCGCCTCGCGTGCTTGAGCCTCTTCGTCGCGCTCTCGACCTGCGGTCACTCGAGCGGTAGTTTCGCCGGGACGACCGACTTTACCGTCCAGTACAGCAACTATGACGCCGCCGCGCCGAACGACACCATCGTCGAGGCCGGGATAAAAATTCGCAACAACACCGCTGCCTCGATACCGCTGAGCAGCATCGTCCTACGCTACTGGTTCACGAAAAACGGCGCGACGACGGTGACCCCGGCGTGCTGGTGGTGGAGCTCGGGCTGCAGCCGAATCACGCTGACAACCGGGACAGTGTCCTATACGGGCGCCGATCGTTACGTGCAGATCGGCTTCACCAGCGCCGCCGGAAGCCTGGCTGCGGGGGCGACGACCCAGCCGATCGACCTCGGGATCGAGTTCGACACGAACGTCGTCGAGACCGACGATTACTCGTATGGAAACCAGACGGCCTTCTCCGACTTCGGCCGTATCACCGTGCACGACGCCGGCTCCGCGCCCACGGGCGGCCTGCGCAGCGGTACGCCGCCGAGCGGCAGCGTGTCGCCGCCTCGGGCGCCGATCTCCCTGAAGGCCACGGCGTCGAGCGCGAGCGCGATCTCCCTGAGCTGGGCGGCGAGCAGCGGCGCGACAAGCTATGACGTCTACCGATCGACCACGTCGGGCTTCACGCCTGGCACGGGAAACCAGATCGCCAGCGGCGTCACCTCTACCAGCCATGACAGCACCGGCCTGGCCGCGTCGACCACCTACTATTACAAGGTCACGGCGCTGAACGCGGGCGGTGCGTCTGCAGCCTCCAATCAGGCGAGCGCGACGACCCGGGCCGGCAGCGCGGCCACGGCCGAGTTCTTCGACGATTTCAGCTACAACGGGACCAGCGACGCCAACTTCACGAGCTGGTGGTCGGTGCGGAGCTGGTCGGGGGCGCCAGGGGTGAGCGGTGCTTCGTGGCTGGAATCCAACGTTTCGCTGGTCGCTGACCCGCAGAGCTCCACGAACAAGCTGATGCGCCTCAAGGCGAGCACGAGCGGCACCGGAGCGACCACCTCGCAGGCCGAGGTGATCACCAATGCCCAGAAGTTCCGCTTCGGCACCTACGCTGCCAGGGTCAAGTTCAACGACACCCCGCTGTCCGGCACCCGTTTTTACGCCGACAAGCCCGTCGAGACCTTCTTCACCTTGACCGAATGGGCCGTCGGCGACCCGGACTACTCGGAGCAGGATTTCGAGTACATGCCCAACGGCGGCTGGGGCCAGGGCAACACGAACACGATGTGGCTGACCTCGTGGGAGACGTCGGACGTGAACATCTCGAGCTTGGTCTCCGCGAACTTCAACGGATTTCACACGCTCGTTCTCCAGGTTACCAGCGCGTCCATCAGCTATTACATCGATGGGGTGCATCGCGCGACGCACGGTTCCATGTACGTTCCAGAGGTGGATCAGTTCATCTTCTTCAACCTCTGGTACGATGAGCTCGATGCCGCAAAGGGCAGCTCGCGGACATACCACGAGGATGTCGACTGGGTCTACTTCGCCGAGGACGCGATCCTGTCGTCCGCCGAGGTCGACGCGAAGATAGCTAACTTCCGCTCTTCGTCGATTCTCCGTCGAGACACGGTGCCTTAGGCCGGAGATCGCCTTCTTCGGATGCAGGCCCACCTCGGCGTTCTCGGTGCTCGGCGTACAGGGGTCTCAGGACCCTGGATGTCTCACGTGGATGGCCGAACCGGTTCTGCAGATCGCGGGAGGGCCTGTCGCGCCGGCGCTCGTCACCGCGCCGGTGAGCCTGTCGAGCAGCCCATGGAACGGGATGTTTGCGCGGGTCTGGAAACTTCTGCCCGATGCGGCGAGCCGACGACGAGCTCTCCTTCCAGCGGTTCGCCTCCCTTGATCCCCGTGTGCAACCCCTGGCATGCTCGAACGATGAAGATTCTCGCTCCGTCGCGTTGGTCGTTGGGTACCCTCGCCGCTTGCCTCGCTGCCGCGGCTTTCACGGGCTGTTCCGGCTCCGAGGAAGGGAAGGACGACGGCGGGAGCGGCGGATCGATCGCGGGATCCACCGGCGCGAGCGGAGGCGGTGGTCAACCGGGCGCCGGGGGCGCGGACGCTACCTCCGCTACCGGAGGTGTCACGGGGAGCGGCGGCGCGAGCAGCAGCAGCAGCGGGCTCCCTGGTGCGGGCGGAGCGACGGGTGGAGGTGGCTCCCCCGGCGACGGCGGCGGGTCCACCGGCGAAGGCGGGTCCACGGGCAGCGGCGCGAACACCTGCCCGCCGGCGACCCCCCTGACCGGAGGCAGGGAGTATTGCTCGAACAGCAAAGGCAATGCGGGCAATGGTTACGGTTATGAGCTCTGGGCGGAGGGAAGCGGGACGGGCTGCATGACCGTGCACGGCGTCGACGCCGCGTTCAGCGCGAAATGGAACAACGTCGAGGATTTCCTTGCGCGCGTCGGGCTCGACTTCAACCAGACCCGGAAGCATGCCCAGATAGGCACCTTCTCGGCGGAGTTCGCGCATACCAAGACGGAGGAGGACGGCGGCCTGACGTACATCGGTATCTACGGCTGGACCGTCAACCCGCTGCGCGAGTTCTACATCCTCGACGACTGGGGGAGCGTGAAGCCGGCAGGGTTTTCTTCCGACGGGACGCCACGGGACGAGGTCGGCACGCTCACCGCCGACGGCGAGACCTACGACGTGTGGAAGAAGACCCGCGTGAACAAGCCGGCCATCACGGGTTCAAGCGAGACGTTCGATCAGTATTTCAGCATCCGGCGGACGGCTCGCACGTGCGGCACCATCTCCGTTTCCGAACACTTCACCAAGTGGGAAGCGCTCGGCCTCCCCCTGGGGAACCTGCACGAGGTCAAGCTGCTGATCGAGTCCCAGAACAACAGCGGGACGATCAACTTCACGACGGCGAAGGTCGTCGTGAAGTGAGCGGAGGCGTCCAGGCACCTCGAGCTCGACATGGCCAGCGCGAGCCTGCGCCTCCTGGAGTCACGGCAGGCTCTCTGACCCGCTGGTTCAGGCCGGCTCCGCCTCGAGGTCTTGCGTGACGGTGACGCCCGCGGCCCGGTAGGGCGCGAGCGCCTCCTGCGACACGCCGCGCTCGGTGAACAGCCATGTGAGCTCGCTCAGCGGCGCGACCACGTACGGCGACACGGTGCCCAGCTTGTCCGCGGTCACCAGCGCGACGACCTCGGCCGAGGCCTCCACCATCGCCCGCTTCACGTACGACTCGTCCAGATCCAGCGTGGTGACGCCGAACGTGGGATCGATCGTGCACACCCCCAGGTAGCAGAGGTCCGCCCGGATCTGGCGCACCCCCGCGATGGTCACCCCGTCGGCGGCGGCCAGCGGATCCTTGCGCATGCGCCCGCCCAGCAGGACCACCTCCACCCGCGGGTGCTCCGAGAGCGCGATGGCGACAGGAGGGCTGTTGGTCACGACCGTCGCCTCGAGATCGCGCGGGAGGAGGCGCGCCACGGCCACGTTGGTCGTCCCGCTGTCGATGAACACGACCTGACCCCGCTTGATCAACGTCGCCGCGGCCCGCGCGAGCTCTTCCTTGGCCTTCGGCCGCTGCCGCTCGCGCGCAGGGAAGCTCGGGTTCACCCGCGAGACCGGCAGGCCGCCGCCGTGAACCCGCTGCAAGAGCCCCTCGTTCGCCATCTCGCGCAGATCGCGCCGGATCGTGTCCTCCGAGACCCCGAAGGCACGGCTCAGCTCTGCCGCCACCACCTTCCCGTCACGTTCCAGTACAGCGAGAATATGCTGGCGCCGCTCGGCCACCATCAGGCCGGAGGTGTCTGCGTTGTTTTGCACGGTTGTTCCTGTTTGTGCACGAAGTTGCTTGCTTCGGTCCGATCCGGCCCCATGATCTTTCCCTGATGTTCACGAAAATGCACGAACCTTCCGGGGAGCCTCCAACTTTCAGCGCCGTCCTCCGGACGGCCTTCCCCGGGCCGCGGCTGTGCGCCAGCGGCTCGCCTGGTCCTGCGCGGGGGGTGCCGTGATGGGCGTCCCCCTCGCGCTCGTCGATGACGTCGCGCGCGCTCGGCGCGCCGTCTCGGTCATGTTCGTGGCGAACGGCATCGCCTTCGCGTCCTGGGCCGCGCGTGTCCCTGCGGTCCGCGAGCGGCTCGGGCTGCGCGACGGCTTGCTCGGCCTCGCCCTCCTCGGCCTCGCCTGCGGCGCGATGCTCGCCTTCCGCGCCGCCGGGCCGCTCGTCGCCCGCTTCGGGAGCCGGCGCGTCACCCGGGTCTCGGCCCTGCTCCTGTGCGCGGCGCTGCCCCTGCCCGCGCTCGCCCCTTCCTTCGCCGCGCTCGTCGCGGCCCTCCTGCTGCTCGGCGTGTGCAACGGCCTCATGGACGTCGCGATGAACGCGCAGGCCGTCGAGGTCGAGCGGCGCTCCGGTCGGCCCATCCTCGCGTCGGTCCACGGCATGTTCAGCCTCGGCGGGCTGATCGGGGCGGCCCTTGGCGCGCTCGCGGCCGACCGGGCGCTGTCGCCCGCGGCGCACCTCGTCGCCGTCGCCGCCGTCCTCGCCGCGGCCGTCACGCGCGAGGGCGGGGCGCTCTCGGCCGACGCGCGCCCCGAGCCCGCGACCGCGGCTGCCCCCGGGACCGCACGCTCGACCGGGCTCCTCCTGCTCGGCCTCGTCGCGTTCTGCTCGTCCGTGGGTGAGGGCGCGATGGCCAACTGGTCGGCCGTCTACCTCCGCGACGAGCTCCACACCACCGCGGCCTTCGCGGCGACCGGCTACGCCGCGTTCTCGCTGGCGATGCTCCTCGGGCGGTTCTCCGGGGACGGGCTGACGCAGCGGTTCGGCGCGGATCGGGTCGTGCGCGCGGCCGGGGTCGTCGTCGCGGGCGGGCTCGGCGCGGCGCTGCTCGCCAACGCCCCCATCGCCATGCTGCTGGGGTTCGGGTGCGTGGGCGCCGGCCTGTCCGTCGTGGTGCCGCTGGTCTTTCGCGCCGGGGCGAGCGCCCCCGGCGTCGCGCCCGGCAAGGCGCTGGCGACGCTCGCCACCCTGTCGTACGGCGGCTTTCTCGTGGGCCCTCCGGCCATCGGCCTGATCTCCGATCACCTCACCTTGCGCGGCGGCCTCGCCCTCGTCGTGGCGCTGGCCCTCGTGATCGTCGCGCTGGGCCCGGCGGTCATCCGCGGGCCCGCGCCCCGCGCCCCCGCCGCCCGCACGCCCGCGCGCCCGCAGGTGATCCGGGCGCACTGACCGCGGGCACCCGCGCGTCTCCGCCCGCTCGGGGCGATGGAGTGCAAGCTGCTCGCGCCGAGGGCTCAGCGCTTGCGCCACACCGTCGCCAGCCACGGCTGCTGCTCGCGCGGCCGGCCCGCCGGTCGATAGTAGTGCTCGATCTCCTCGAACCCGGCGGTGGTCACGTGCTCCCGCCACCGCTCGAGCGACCAGGTACAACCGTACCGATCGCCCGACCACCCCTCCCGATCGTCGCCGCGCGGGTTCGAGCAGAAGAGGACGCCACGCGGGCGGAGCGCGGCGTGGAGCTCGCGGAGCACGCGCGGCAGCTCCTTGCTCGGCACGTGGAACAGCGACGCGTTGGCGAATATCCCGTCAAAGCGCCCGGCCTCGAGGTCGAGGCGCAGGAAGTCCTGGTGGAGCACCTCGCAGCCCGCGTGTCGCCGCGCCATGTCGACGAACCGCGCGGACCCGTCGAGGCCGACCGGGGTGTGCCCCGCGGCCCGGAACGCCGCGAGATCGCGCCCGGGGCCACAGCCGAGATCGAGGATCGTGAACGGGCCTGCCCCCTCCAGGGCCGCGAGCAGCGCGGCGCGGTTCTGCGAGACGTCGTGATCGCGCGTGCCCTCCCAGAACGACAGGGCGTGATCGTCGTAGTGAGCCAGGGTCCTCTCGGTGAGCGCGGAGTGCCGGGGGGCGCTGTCGTCATGCATGGCGGCAGTGTGGGCCGGGAGCGCCCCGCCGAAAAGGACGGCGAGGCGCTCGTGGCGCGGCCGCCGCCCGGCCCGCGCGCGCCCGCTCGGCGCTGTCCCTCCGTGCGGCGCGCGCCTACCCTGAGGCCGGCGCATGCACGGACCCACCCGATCGACCCCTCATCCGTACGGCGTATCGATGCCGTTCCGCGCGCTCAACGCGGTCGGCGCGCGGATGGGGCGCTCGGCGCTGCGTGCGCTCGCCCCCCTGGACGTCGATGTCCTGTCCGAGCGCGCCCGGCGGCGCACGGGGCTGATCGATCCCGGCGAGGGCTGGTTCTGGGAGGGGCTGCGGGTCCTCTCCGCCTCGCTCGAGGACGAGGCCGATCTGGCCCTGCTCGGGAGGCTCGGCTTCGGCGACGAGATCGAGCGGCAGATCGCGAATCGCCTGCTGCTGCGGGAGGACGTGCGGCGCGAGCCGCGGATCGCCGAGCAGCGCACGCCGCGCCCGGTCTTCATCGTCGGCTATCCGCGGACCGGCACGACGCTGCTGCACAACCTGATGATCCTGCACCCGGACGCGCACGCGCCGCGCTTCTGGCGGCTCCAGGCGCCGTCGCCGCCGGTCCGCCCCGAGGACGAGGCGCGCGACCCCCGGCGCGCGGCGGCGAGGCGCCGCGTCCGCTTCGCGCACGCCGTCTGTCCGATCTTTGCCACCATCCACGAGCTTTCCGCGGACGGCCCGGAAGAGTGCGTGTTCCTGATGCAGAACACCCTTCTTCCCTGTGTCCGCGCCGAGACGCCGTCGTACCGGAGGTGGGCGCTCGCGCAGGACCTCGTCCCGGACTACCAGCATCACCGCCGCCAGCTGCAGGTCTTGCAATGGGGGTGCCCCGAGGGGCGCTGGGTGCTCAAGTCTCCCTTTCACCTGCCGGCGATCGCCGCGCTCCTGCAGGTGTATCCGGACGCGTGCGTCGTGATGACGCACCGCGATCCGCTCCGGGTCGTCCCTTCGTTCTGCAGCCTCGTCGCGGCCGCGCGCGCGATGCACCAGCGGCGGGTCGAGCCGCGCGCGGTCGGTCCGGGGGCGCTCGAGCTGCTCGGCGCCATGATGGACCGCTTCCTCGAGGCCCGCGCGCGGCTCGACCCGGCGCGGTTCTTCGACGCGAGCTACGAGGAGCTGACCGCGGATCCCGCCGGGCTGGTGCGGCGCATCCACGAGCGCTTCGGCCTCGGGTTCGACGGCGCTGCCTCCGCGCGGATCGAGGGGTGGATGCGCGAGCACCCGCAGCACCGCTGCGGGGTCCATCGCTACACCCTCGACGAGTTCGGGCTCACCGAGCGGGAGGTGCTGGACCGGTTCGGGGGTTACCTGGAGCGGTTCGGCGAGCTCGCCGCGGGGAAGCGGGGGCGGAGCTGAGCCGGAGAGCGGGAGCGCCGTATTCCGGGCTCAGGCGGCGTCCAGCCATGCCTCGAGCTCGGCGGCGAACGCCGCCGGCGCGTCGAGCATCAGCCAGTGGCTGGTCTCCGGCAGCACGACCGCGGTGAGCGCGGGCCTCAGCGCGTGCAGGCTTTGCGGCCATGCGTTCGAGGGGGCGACGATGGCGCGGGCGCGGGCGCCCGGGGCGGCGAGGTAGCGGTCCAGCGCGTTCACCGCCTCGAACTCCAGCAAATGCCGGGACATGCCGAGAATCCGGTCGTGCGGCGTGGCGGCGACGCGCGCCAGCACCGTCTCCCGGGTCGCGGGCGTGCTGCCCGCGAGCGCCTCGTTGAAGGCGGCAACGGCGGTGTCGCGCCAGCCGTCCGCCGCGAGGGCGGCGAGGTAGGGCGGGAAGTGCTGCGCCTGGACCTCCGCCGGGATCTGCGTGAAATCCCGGGGCGGATCGGCGAGCAGGAGGCGCGCGACCCGCTCCGGATGGTCGGCCGCGACGGCGAGCGCCACGAGCGCGCCGTAGCTGTGGCCGACGAGCGCCACGCGGGGGAGCGCCAGGGCGTCGAGGACCGCGAGCACGTCGGCCGCGCACGCGGAGGGAGCGTAGTCCGCGTCGGGCGGGGGCTCCGACGCGCCGTGCCCCCGGAGATCGATGGCCACCGCGCGCCGCCGGCCGGCGACGTGCGCCAGCGGCGCCTCCCAGAAGCCGGCGTGGCCGACCATGCCGTGCACGAGCACGACCGGCGGCGCCTCGCGCGAGGAACCGGCGCCTGCGTCAGGGCGAGGGACGGCGGCTGGATGATCGACGACGTGGAGCGCGCCCGCAGGGCCCGCGATGGTCAGGGAAGGCATGGGCGACTGCTACCTCGGTGTGTGGCTGCGTGAAGGAGCCGTGTTGCGCTGCGACGGCGGAGCGTAGGCGAGGTGCCTGTTCGAAGCAAAGGTGCTCGCCCAGGAGCGCGTCGTCGTGGGCTACACGCGGGTCGATGTCCTCGGAGCCGAGGACAATCGGTCGCTGAGTCGATAAGGCCCCTTCAGGCGCACGTGCTCGAGGTGAACGACATGCCTGTTGACGATCGGGCTCCCGCGGCGCGCCCCGGAGATCGCCTTCTCGCTCTTTTCCACGAGACCCTGAGTCGGCCCGCCGCCCGCTCCACGGCACCGGGGGAGGGCTCGAGTTCGTCCCAGGTCCCACGCGACGGACACCCTCTCCGGGGGCCGGGCGGCTTGGCGGCGCCCCATCCACCCGGACGCGAGCGTGCCTGTACGGCGGCGAGCCGCTACGCCTCGGCGCGGTGCAGCTTCTGAACGAACGCCGCGAGCCCCGGCGGCGACGACGTGAAGTGGATGCGGACGACGTCCTCGGCGCGCGCGTCGAGCTCGATCACCTTCGCGTGCAGCTCGCCGCCGAGCTGCTCGGCGAGCGCGCCGGACGGGTGGATCTGGAGGTTCGTGAAGGGCGCGGGCCGGGGATGGAGCCGCAGCACGGCGCCGAAGGGCGAGAGCCCGAGGATGAACGCGGACTGCGGCTCGCCCTCGACCCGCTTGCCCGCGAGGCGCGCGCAGACGACCGGCAGCGGCGACGAGAGCGAGAGGATCTCGACCCGCCGCTCGGGCAGGTAGAGCCGCTCGGGGTTGTCGAGGCCCAGGACCTCGTGGACCAGCACGCGGTTCGAGAACCCCTTGACGGCCAGCGCGTGGCTCTGGCCGAGCAGGAGCCCCGCGCCGGCGGCGCGGCGCGTTGTGTCCGCGATCAGGATCTGGCGGCCCACCGTGCACGACTCGATGCGGGACGTCAGGTTCACCTGCGCGCCGACAACGCCGTATTTCGTGCGCGCCTCGGAGCCGATGTTGCCGACGACGACCGGGCCCGTGTTGAGCGCGATGCCCATCTGCAGCGTCGGCAGGCCCTCGGCGCTGTTCTTCTCGTTCACCGCGTCCATCGCGATCTGCATCTCCAGCGCGCAGGCGACCGCGCGGCGGGTGTCGTCGCCCGCCGGGAACGGGGCGCCGAAGAGCGCGAGGATCGCGTCGCCGATGAACTCGATGATCGTGCCGCCGCGCGCGACGATGATGCGCGCCATCTCGCCGAGGTAGCCGTTCAGGAGCCGCATGACGACGTCGGGCGGCATGCTCTCGGTCATCGTCGTGAAGCTGCGGAGGTCCGTCATCATGATGGTCACCTCCCGCTCCTCGCCGCCGAGGAGCTGGGCCTCGGGCGAGGAGAGCAGGCGGTTCACCACGTCGTCGCTCAGGTAGCGGCCGAACGTCTTGCGGATGAACTCGCTCTTGACCGACAGCTCCGCCGCGAGCTGCGAGAGCTGCTCGCGCGAGCGCTTCAGCGTGAGCTGCGTGTCGAGCCGCCCGAGCAGGATGTCGAAGTCGATCGGCTTCGTCACATGGTCGTTGGCGCCGAGCTTGAGCGACTCGACGACGTCCTCGCTCGCGCCGCGCGTGGTCACCATGATCACCGGGAGCTCGGCCTGCGATCGGCTCTGGCGCAGCGCGGAGAGCACGCCGAGGCCGCTGATGCCGGGCATGTTCACGTCGAGCAGCACGGCGTCGAAGCGCTCGCGCGCGGCGAGCCCGAGCGCGCGAGGTCCGTCCTCGGCGGAAGCGGTGCGGTAGCCGTTGTTCTGGAGCACCCGGCAGAGGACGTCGCGGTTGCCTCGGCTGTCGTCGACCACGAGGATGGTGCCGCGCCCGCTGCCCTCGATCTCGGCGTGGACCGCGGGCTCCTCGTGCGGGGAGGGGATGCTGACCTTCACGCTCGAGGGCGCGTCCTCGTCGCCGTTCTCCATCGCCTGCACGATGGTGAGCAGCTTGCGCGACGCGAGCTCGATGTTGCGGATGTCCTCGATGTGCTGCGGCGCGACCTTGCCCTGCAGCGACGCCACGAGCAGGCGCGTGTAGCCGAGGATCTGGTTGATGGGCGTGTACGGGTCGTGGCCCCCGCCGTGCGGCTCGTGGAGCCGCTGCGGCTCGCGCCCCGCGGTCGACCGGGCCGACGGCGCGGGCTGATGCGCGGCGGGCAGCCCGCCGGTCGCCGTGCGCCTTGCCGGCGACGACGCCGGCGCGTGGCCACGGCCGGCGTCGTCGTGGCGCGACCCCTCCGGGACGCGCGAGCTCGGCGGCTCGGGCGGCTGGGTCGCGGGCGCCGCGGCGGCGCCATCGGGCGGGTCCCACCTGTCGAACGGATCCTGCAAGGTGTAGCCGCTGCGCGCCGCGGCCGCGGCCGCGGCGGTCGGCCGCTCTCGCCAGCCGCGCGCCTCCTGCGACGCATAGGCGCCGTGCGGAGAGAGCGGGACGCTCGGCCGATCTCGCCGCACGCGCGCGTCGGCCGGGAAGTGGCTGCCGCGCGCCGGCGGCGGCGCGTGCTGCTGAGGAGGCGGGAGGGTGCTGCCCCCGCGGTTCGATGCGGGCGCCGGCGGCAGGGCGCTGCCGTTGCCGGCGCTGCTGTTGCGCGTCGGAGGCGGCGCTGACGGCAGGGAGGTGCTGCTGCTGGCGCTGGCGCGCGACGGGATCGTCTCCGGCGGGGTCCCTCGCGACGGCACGGGGCTGACCGTTGCCTTTTTGTGCGCGTCCTTGTCGGAGGGGGATCGGCTCATGGTTCCGGCGATTCTACGCCTGCGCGCGTAGACGCAACCATGGATGACACCCGCGCTTCATTTTTTATCGCACCCCTACGCCTCAGCTTCAGCCTCGGCGCGGGTGGATTTCCTCCGCCGGCGTACGCGCGAGCTCCGCGGGTGTCCAGGCCGTCCTCGGCTGGGTGAACTCTTTCAGTGAGCCGGCATCCAGAAGACGAGAGGCTTCAATCCTCCTCTGGAAGACAACCCGCCTGTCGCGGCGCGTGATCCGAGGAAGCGCGGGCGCGCCGCGCGGGTGGAGCTCTGGACAGGCCCGCCCTCCGATGTCGGACGATGCCGACACCCCAATGGGTCTCGCCCCGTCCTCGTGACTCCCGCGCTGGATGAAGACACGAGCCCCGTCCTCCGCGCTGCCCGGACGGTGGTTGTGGAGGTAAAATGAAAGACTTTTTTCGAAGTCAAGAGGTGATGAGCCCTCGCGCGCCCCGGGGGGGACTCATCTGGCGTCGCGAGGTGAGCCCATGGATGAAGTCGCAGCGGATCGCGCGCCATGGCCGTACGACAGGCACGCTTGTTCCCGGGCTCCCCACCTGATCATCAGGTGGCCTACCTTCAACTCCGTTGTTCGGCGTCACCGCTCGCGGCGACGGGTGCTTTCGACCGGCCGGACGAACCTGGCGCTCGGCATGCGCTCATGCGCCGACACCGGCGCACGGTGGATGTCCGTCCACGTGGCCGTATCGCACAGGAGTGCTCCGTGGCCCCTGCGCTCCTGGGGGATGTAAGAGACGGGTTGACTTCAATGTGCGCGGGTGCGCGATATACGCGCAGACGTAACCGACGTAACCGACGTGACCGACGTGACCGACGTGGCGGAGAGCACTTTGTTTCTCTTGCAGAGGTAATGAAGGCGTCGTAGTGATCTATTTACGCCATTCGGGCGAGTCTTCGGCTGGAGCTGACGGAACCACCGGCTCGGGCCTGTGCGAGAAGGAGTAGCAGAGGTATGCCCCTGCACACCGGACAGATGGTGACGCCTTCGCTGAGGCTCGTGCGCATCCTCCGGCGCGGCGGGATGGGGAGCATCTGGGTTGCGGATCGGCTTCCGCTGAAGGCTCAGGTGGCCGTGAAGTTCATGTCGCCCGAGTACGCGGATGACGCGGGCTACGTCGAGCGGTTCCGGCGAGAGGCGGTCGCTGCGGCGCAGATCACGAGCCCGCACGTCGCGCAGGTCCTCGATCACGGCTTGACGGCGGAGGGCATGCCGTACATCGCGATGGAGCTCCTCCGCGGCGACGACCTGAGGACCCGTATCAGCCGCCAGGGCCGGCTGCCGCTCGGCGAGGTGGCGCGTATCGTGACGCAGACGGCCAAGGCGCTCGGGCAGGCGCACCGCCTCGGCATCGTCCACCGCGACATCAAGCCGGACAACCTGTTCCTGACCCAGGTGGACGGGGAGACCTTCGTCAAGGTGCTTGACTTCGGTATCGCCAGGCGGGTCCGGGACCTGAGGGTCACCTCGACGGGGAACGTGGTCGGGACCCCGCTGTACATGAGCCCGGAGCAGCTCGTCAGCCCGAGGGATCTCGATTTCCGTGCGGATCTCTGGTCGCTCGGCGTCGTCGCCTACCACGCGATGACGGGGCGGACCCCGTTCTCCGGAGAGACGCTCGCGGCGCTCACGCTCGCCGTGCACAGGGGGCGGTTCACGCCCCCCAGCGCGCACCGGATCGACGTGCCGGCCGCCGTCGACGAGTGGATGGCGAGGGCCCTGCAGCAGGATCCGAGCGCGCGCTTCGGGTCGGCGAAGGAGATGGCAGAAGCGCTGGAGCGTGCGCTGTCGTCACGCAAGTGGGGCACCGAGACGCCGGCTCCGGTGGCCGGGGACGCGGCCGCGGAGGGCGTGGTCGAGGCGCCGCCCGTGAGCTCGCAGGACGGCGTGGTCACCCGGCGCAACCCTGTCATGACGTCCCCGTCGATTCCGGTCGTGGAGGCGGATCTCTGCGAGGACGACGGCGGCGATGGCACGACGGCGGTCCTGGGCGCGGCGTCGAGCCGCAAGAAGCGCAAGCGGCCTTCCGCGCGGATCGCGGCGGCCGCCGCGATCGGCGCCGTGCTGGCCGGCGCCAGCCTGTTCTTCGGCGTCCGGCTCGCCGTGCCCGCTGACGACAGCGCCGCGCTCGCCGTCGCCCCCCGCGCCGGGCTGGCGAGCTCGACCGAGTCGACGCTCCTCGCCAGCGTCGTGGAGGCACCCCGGCCGCTGCTCGCGCCGGAGCTCCAGGAGCCGGTCCAGGCCGCTGCGCAGCCCGAGAGCGCGCCCACCAGCGAGGCCTCGCGGTCGACCTCGAAGAAGAAGCCCTCCGTACGCCCCACGCGATCTCCAGGGCGGACCAAGACCATCCCGTCCACTGGGCGGCAGACCCGACGCATCAAGCCTTTTCCCCGCAACGACATCGCGATGCACCGGTAGCGCTCTCGGCGCTGCTCAGGGGAGCGCGGGCCGTGCACGGCCCGTCGACGCGTGCGCTGCGCGCGCCCTCAGAGCGGGATCCGATGGGATTCCTCGGCGGAGCGCCCTTGTCCTCGGCGTCGCGCCGTCGCGCGCAGCGCCTCCGCGGTCGCCTGGTCTGCGGGGAAGAACGACTCGACCGCGAGCTCGGACAGGGTGACGTCGATCGGCGTGCCGAAGACCATCGTCGTGCTGAGGAAGCTCAGGATACCGTCCTCCGTCCTGAGCCGGAGCGGCACCGCGACGGCGACCGGGGCAAGCTCGCGGGCGGGCTCAGGGCGCCTCGATCCCTCCTGCGATGGATAGCGGATGAGCTCCTCGAAGAGCGTCACGAGGGCGGGATCGGAGCTCACGTCGATCTGACGGCGCAGGCGGGCGAGGAGGTGCGCGCGCCACTCGGGTGAGTTCTCGATGCGCGGCGCGAGGCCGCCTGGGTGCAGGCTCAGGCGCAGCACGTTGATCGGGGGCTGGAGGAGGGCGGCGTCGGCGCCAACCAGCAATGGGCCGATCGCGCCGTTCGCGGCGACGAGGGTCCAGTGCCGATCGATGGCGACCGCCGGATAGGGCTCGTGGCCGGCGAGCACCAGATCGACCGCCCTGCGCGCCGCCGCGAGCGCCGGATCGCCGAGGCTGCGCTCCGGATAGAGCGGCGCGTACCCCGCCGCCACGAGGAGCTGGTTGCGGTCGCGCAACGGCACATCGAGGCGCTCGGCCAGGTGGATCACCATCTCGCGGCTCGGCTGCGCGCGACCGGTCTCGAGGAAGCTCAGGTGGCGTGTCGAGATGTCGGCCTCGCAGGCGAGGTCGAGCTGGCTCATTCGACGGCGCTGGCGCCACGCGCGCAGGAGACCCCCGATGGGCGGGTGTGAGCTCGTCATCGCGCGTCGACCCTAGCACGCCGGAAAATGACGCCCATTACCTGGGAGGTAATCGATCCCATGCCGAGGGCGCCCCAAGGTGAGCGGTGGCGGGGCGCTGCGGACACCCGGCGCGCCACGCGCGTCCGATGTCGAGCGGTCCCGCCCACCGAGGGGCGATGAGCCCCCGACCGCAACGAAAGGAGCCCACCATGTCGTTCGTGATCTCTCCTCACTTCCTGCGCCGCGCCCTCCTCGCCGACGCGGCCCTCAGCGGCGCTACAGGCCTCCTCATGCTCGCCGCCGCGGCGCCCCTCACCGGCCTGACCGGCCTCCCCGAGGCGCTGTTCCGCTGGGCTGGCGCGAGCCTTCTCCCGTTCGCGGCGCTCGTCGCGTGGCTCGGCACGCGCGAGCGACCGGCGCGGGGGGCCGTCGTCGCCGTCGTCGTCGCGAACGCGCTCTGGGTCGTCGACAGCGTGCTCCTCCTCGCGCTCGGCTGGTTCGAGCCGACGGCGGTAGGCCATGCGTTCGTCGCGGCGCAGGCGCTCGCCGTCGCGCTCTTCGCGGAGGCGCAGGTCATCGGGCTGCGCCGCGCGCAGGCGGCCGCCTGAGAGCCCTCATCTCGCCGGCAGGAGCCGGCCAGCCCCGGCGCCGATCCACGCGAGCGCTCGGCGCGTCCGGTCCTTCGCCTCGCCTTCGATGACGTCGCCGTGGGCGACGACGACGCGCTCGAACTCCCACGCGAGGACGTCGGCGACGCTGCGCGCCGCCGCGACGCGGTCCCTCATGAGCACGCGCCACACGTGGTCCTGGGCGGTCTTCCTCCACACGCCGCCCACCCAGAGGAAGACCTTCATGGCGAAGCTGCGGGCCTCGTGCACGTTGAACAGGAGATCCGTCACGATGAGCGTCCGCGACCGCGCGTGCAGGAACACGTGCTCCGCGATGTACGGCACGCCCTCGACGAGGCGTACGTCGAGATCGTCGCCGATCTCCGGCGCCACGCCGGATCGGGGCAGCGGGGTGAAGCGGAGGCCGGAGAGCTTCTTCTCGAGCCCGGGCGCCCCGAGCACGCTCGCGCGCGGCCAGCGCTCGGTCGCGGCCCTCAGGAAGACGTGGTGGAGGCAGCTCGGGGCGACGAGGGCGCGCACCTCGCCGAGCGCGTCGATCTCCCGGGCGGTGTCGTCATCGAACGCCAGCGGCGAGTGGATGACCATCCCGCCGTCGGCCCGCCTCACGACCGTCGCGCGCGCCGGCAGATCGCCGAACGGCAGCCGGAAGTCCCTCTCGTAGGCCCACACCTCGTCGGCGATCGCCCGCAGCATGTCGTCATGCAAAGCCGCGCGAGATCGTGGCGTCAAGGCGCGTATCCCCAGGGACTCGAAGCAGGCTTACCGCCTCCGCTCGGCCTCGATGGCGGCCTGCACCGCAGGGCGCGCGCCGACGCGCTCCCTGTAGCGGCCGAGGACGGGCCATCCGCCGAGATCGACGCCCGCGAACCTCGTCCACGTCGTCACGGTATAGAGGTACGCGTCCGCCACCGTGAACCGCTCGCCGAGGAGGTACGTCGCGCCCTCGAGGCGGTGCGCCACGTGGGCGAAGCGCCGGCCGAGGAGCGCCCGCGCCGCGTTCTTCTGCTCGTCCGGCACCCGCGGTTTGAAGAGCGGCGAGAACTGCTTGTGCAGCTCGGTGCTGATGAAGCTCAGCCACTCCTGCAGCCGGTAGCGGTCCAGGGTGCCGGCCGGGGGCGCGAGCCCGGACTCGGGCCTCCGATCGGCGATGTACTGGACGATCACCGGCCCCTCGGTGAGCACCTCGCCGCCCTCGATCTCGAGCGCGGGCACGTATCCCTTGGGGTTGATCAAGGTGAAGTCGGCGCCCGACCGGGTCTTCTTCGTGCCGAGGTGGACCTGCTCGAGCTCGAACTGGAGGCCGGCCTCGCGCAGCGCGATGTGCGGAGAGAGTGAGCAGGCGCCAGGGCTGAAATAGAGCTTCATCATGCGTTTCAGAAGAGCGAGAGGGGCGCGGGCGCCGATCGCTACTTCAGCGTGTCGGGATCGACGCCGAGCTCCCGGAGCCGCGCTGCCAGCCACATCGCCTGCTGCTCGGCGGACTCGGCGCGCTGCTCGGCGGACTCGGCCCGTTTCGCGAGCTCCTTGCCTGCAGGCACGAGCTCTCCCTCGGGGGTAAAGAAGCGGAGCTGTCCCCCCGGAACTGCTCGGTCGTGAGCTGCCTGGGGCTGAAAGTAGATGGTCAGGTTCCCCGCGGCGAAGAAGTCGGCCCGGTCCTTCCAGAAGAGCTCCAGGCTCTCGAGCAGCAGGATCATCTGGACGAGGTGCTGGTAGCTCTCCATCGGAGGCTCGCTGCTGTACAGATCGCCCGGCGGAGCGACGACGCTCGGGTCGACGATCTCCGCCGGCATCGCGAAGGCGAGGGACGTCATGTCGGAAGCCTGCCGGAGGATCCACCTCGCAGCAAGGTCCGCGGCGCACGTCGCCGCGTCCGCGTAGCCGCTCGACAGCTTGCGGATCCCGGGTGCGCTCATTTCGAAATCCACCCTTCTGTGGCGTCCCCGCCACAGGGTGCCTCGTGTTCGTCCTGCCCGGCCAGCGCAGCGTCCGTCGCTGCCGCACGTCGGCGCGTGGTGGCACCGCGCGCTCGAGCTCAGCTCGCTCGCGTCCGGTCGCGCGAGGGCCGCCCTCGGCGACGGCTCGGCGCTACGGCGTGCGCGCGCAGCGCACGCCGACGCCGTAGTCGCCGCGATAGTTCGCCGGATCGTAGGAGACCGCCGAGCGATTCGACGACAGGAGATACGGCATCAACCCCGTGTGGAAGCCGCCGCCGGGCAGCACCCGGTTCGTGGCGCCGGTCAGGTTCGCGCAGTCCTCGCAGGGGCTCACGTAGTTCGCGTAGACGTCGAGGTTCCACTCCCACACGCTGCCCGAGAGATCCCACTGTCCAAAGCGCCCGACGCCGAGCGGCGTGCTACCGACGTCCGGCACGTTCACGACGCCCGTACACGTGCCTCGCCTGCCGCTCGGATAGTAGCAATCGTAGATCGCATACTGGTTGCCAGAGCCGGGATCCATCGAGCCCCAGGGGTACATGCGCTGCTCGTCTCCACCGGCGGTCGCGTATTTCCATTCGGCCTCGGTCGGCAGAAAGCCGCCGTCCCAGATGCAGAAGGCGTGGGCCTCGTACCAGTTCATGAACGTGAGCGGCAGCATCTCGTTGTCGCCGGCGTTCGCCGTCCAGGTGCCGTACACGGTGGGGGTCAGGTTCTTGGTCCACGTGGCGGCCGCGCCCGGGCCCCTCGGAATGTACCTGTCCCAGCTCGAGTTCCACCCGGACTCGAAGCTTCCGCGCTTCGCGCTATCGGCCACGCCCTGGCCGTCGTTCAAATGCGTGTGTTTGCCGCTGCCCGCCGCGGGCGGGGAGCCGCCGGCGACCAGGTAATCGACGTACTGCCGGAAGCGGCCCACGGTCATCTCGTACTTGTCCAGGCGAAATGAGCTCACCGTCGCGGGATCCCTCGTGTTGGTCGCTCCGCTGCCGTTGTTGCTGTACGTTCGATAGAACGTGCCGCCCGTGACCAGCAGGCTCGTGCAGCAGCTCTCGTTGCCGTCCGGGCCGCATGTCGAGAGCCCAGGTCCGCCGGGCGCGCAGCTCGGCGGCTCGTCGACGCTCGCGCTGCCGCCGGATCCACCGCTCCCACCGCTCCCGGCCGAGACCGAGGCCGAGCCGCTGCCTTGACCGCTCGTGCTGTTGCCGCCGCCGGACGCGCCCGCGCCTCCGCCGCTGCTGCTGTTCGTGGTACCGCCGCTGCTCGTGGCGCCCCCGCTGCTCGTGGCGCCCCCGCCGCCCGCGTCACCCGAACTCGAGCTATCGGCGCCACCGCTGCCACACGCCGCAGCGCCGAGCGCGAGCGCGGCGCACCACGCAACATGCCGCAGCTGCCCGCGTTCACGGAGCGCGGCGGCTTCCACGCAGGAAGCCAGTGCGTGCGCCGTGCCGCGAGCCGCCGCATTGCATCGGAGCTGCGTTGTCTGTCGCCTGCGGGCCATGCGTGGAAAGTACTCCACGCGAGCTATCGTGTCTCCACAGAAATCGGAGACAGCGACGCTCAGGAAGTGTTGTTGTAAATTTGCTCTCTTGTGCGTCGACCCCAGCCATTCACCGACGCATCGATCGACGGCCTGCGCGCCTCCCGTTGCTCGTGTTCATCGCTCGGAGCGTGCAGCTGGGACCATTCATCCTCTCCCGCAGGCACTGGACCCAGGAGAGCCCCGTAGGGGCCTTCCTCTTCACTTTGATATGCGACGAGTTCTACGGGAACGGCGATCACTTCGGCGAGGTGCTCCGCGCGGGCGACTACAACAACGATGGAAGGGCGGATCTCGCGGTCTCTGCGCCTGGAAAGAGCCTGACAGCGGACGTCGGCCACGAAGGCATGGTCTTCGCGCTCACCAGCGGCGGCAACGTCTTCGACAGCGATCCGCGCAACTTCTCCTCCGCGCGGTCGCTCCGGCAGGGGAGCGATGGTGTGAACGACCTCGGCCAGGCGAACGACCGTTTCGGGCAATGACGCCTCGATAGACCCGAGCCCGGCGACGCTAGACCGCGGGCCGGGGGACAGCTCGCCTCGGACGAGCGCGCCGGGCGGCGCCGCTCCGCCGACTGCCGTTGGCGCCGCGCTCGGTCGGGTCGCTGGGTCGCATCGCCGTCGCGGCCTACACTCCCTTCGCATGTCCCCCGGATCGCCCATGCCGCCGGCCACGGCCGGCTCCGCCGCGCTGATCGAGCGCGCCCGCCGGCTCGCGACGCTCGTGCTCGCCCCCTCGGCGAACGCCACGGATCAGGCCGCGGCGGTTCCCCGAGAGCACATCCGCGCCCTCGCGGACGCAGGTCTCCTCGGGATCGCGACGCCGGCGTGCCACGGCGGCCACGGCGCCCCGCCGCGGGTCGCGCGCGAGGTCCTGGAGATCCTCGCCGGCGCCTGCGGTGTGACGGCGTTCGTCCACATGCAGCATGCCGCCGCGTGCCCGCTCATCGCGCGCGGCGACAACGAGGCGCTCAAGGAGCGCGTCCTGCCTCGTTTCGCCTCTGGAGAGCGCTTTTGCACCGTGGGCTTCTCGCACGTCCGCCGCCCGGGCCCGCCGATGGTCAGGGTGGAGCCCGACGGCGACCGGTTTCGCGTCGAGGGCACGGTGCCCTGGTTGACCGGCCACGGGATCGCCGACGATGCGGTCATCGCCGGCGCGCTCCCCGATGGCCGCCTGATGTACATCCTGACGTCGCTGGAGGCGGGGGATTCCATCGAGGCATCGCCGCCGCTCCGCCTGAGCGCGATGAACGCCTCGGCCACGGTGTCGCTGACGCTGCGCGATCTGCGCGTCGGGCCCGAGCAGGTGATCGCCATCCTGACGCGCGAGCAGCAGGCTGCCCGCGACGTGGCGGGCCTGCTCACGCCGTCGGCGCTCTCCCTGGGCGCGGCCTGCGCCGCCGCGGCCCTGCTCGCGGAGCTCGCGGAGCGCCGCGGCAGCGCGCGCCTGGCGGACGCCGCGCGGGCGTTCGAGGACGAGAAGGAGGCCGCCCGCGCCGAGGTCGATGCATGGGCGGACCGGCCGGAGGCGGAGGGCCATGCAGAGCACGCGGTCCGCGTTCGCGCCTGGTGCATCGATCTGGGCGTCAGGGCCGCGCACGCGGCGGTCGCCGCGACCGGAGGCAGCGCCAACCTCGTCGACCACGCCGCGCAGCGCCTCTTCCGCGAGGCGATGCTCTACTCGCTCACGGCCCAGACGCGCGACCTGCAGATCGCGACGGTCGAGCGGCTGCTCGAACGGGCGACCCGCCCCAGATCGGCGTAACGACCGCGACCAGGCCGCCGTCTCCCGCCATCCCTGGCATCGTTCCCCCGACCTCGGCCGCTCGCTACATCGATTCCTGCGGATCCGCGCGGCCGTCGGCGCCGCCCGCGCCGTACGCGCCGACAAAGTCCCGCAGCTTCCGGGTCTGGTAGCTGCGTGCCAGCGCCGTGAGCTGCCCGAGCCAAGGTCTGAGCCGCGGATCGCGCTGCGCCATCCGCTCCGCCTCCTCCAGGATCTTGTGGACGAGCCCCTTCTTCGCGAGCGCCGACAGGATCGCCAGCTCTTCGGCCGGAGGCGGCGCGAGGGGTCCGCCGCCGTCGGGCTCATTCGCCGGCGCATCCCGGGCGGGGGCTCCATCGCGGCGAAGCCACTCGATGCCCAGCAACCGCGATATCTTGTCCAGGAGCGCGCTCGCCACGATCGGCTTGGGCAAGAAGTCATCGCAGCCGGCGCTGGCGCACTGCTGCCGCTCGGCCTCGGATACGCTCGCCGACGAGGCCAGGATGACGACTTGCCGGAGCTCCGGCATGCGCCTGAGGCGACGCGCGGTCTCGTAGCCGTCCATGTCCTTCATGTACACGTCCAGCAGGATGAGCGCCGGCGCGCGAAGCGCCGCCATGCGCAGCGCCTCCTCACCGCCGTCCGCCTCGCGCAGATCGAAGCCGAGCGGGCCGAGGAGCCCGCGCACCACCGCGCGATTGTCGGGATTGTCGTCCACGATGAGTATCGTGCGGCGCTCCCCCGGATAGCCGACGATCGTGTCCCACCCCCTGGCTTCGCCTGGGCTCGCCGCGAGCTGCGCCTCGGCGAGCGGGAGCGTCACGGCAAAGACGCTGCCCTCGCCGACCTCGCTTTGCACCTCGATCGCACCACCCATCTGTTGCACGAGCTTCTTCGTGATGGCGAGGCCAAGCCCTGTGCCCTCGCTCTTCGCGCTCTGCTCCCCCACCTGCTCGAAGGGCTCGAAGATGCGTGACAGGTGCTCCGGGGCGATCCCAGGACCCGTATCCTCGATCCGGAACCGCACCATCCGCCCTGCAGGGACGGTCTCCTCCAGCACCTCGACATGGAGGGACACGCCTCCCCGCTCGGTGAACTTGATGGCATTGCCGAGGAGGTTCAAGAGCACCTGCATCAGCCGCTTCTCGTCGGCACAGACGGCCTGAAGCGCAGGGCCGCGCAGCTCATCGGAGAACGTGATCCCCTTCGCTTCGGCGCGCACCCGGCACAGGTCGACCACCGTCCGCACGAGCGCAGGCAACCGGAACTCCGTCAGGACGGAGTCCATCTTGCCGGCCTCGATCTTGGCCAGGTGCAGCAGGTCATTGATGAGCGAGAGCAGGTGCTCGCTCGACTTCTGGATGACCCGCAGGCCCTCCCGCCACGCCGGCGGGACGTCGGGCGTTCGCTCCAGGATCTGGGCATGACCCATGATCCCGTTGAGCGGCGTTCGCAGCTCGTGGCTCATGCTGGAGAGAAAGTCGCTCTTGGCCTGGCTGGCGCGCTCCGCGGCCTCCTTGGCGATGCGGAGCTCGACGGTGCGCTCCTTGATCTTGGCCTCCAGGTCCCGGTACAGGAGGGCGTTCTCCACGGCGATGGCGGCCTGCGCGGCGAGCACCGACAGGAGCTCCACCCGCCGCTCGGGGAACGCCGCGGGCACCTCGCGATGCTCGAGGTAGAGCACGCCCACGAGGCGCCCTCGATGCGACAAGGGAAGCGAGAGGAGCGAGAGCACGGAGCGCGAGGCCAGGTGCGGATCGGCCGCGAAGCGCGCGTCCGACCTGGCGTCGTCCACCACGACCGGCTCGTTCGTGCGCGCCACGTAGTGCGCCACCGTCCTCGCCACCTCGCTGCTCTGCGAGAGCGGCTCGGACAGGCCCGTCTCGATGCGGCCTCCCTCCACCGAGAGCCGCGCCACGACCGAGAGCTCTTCGCCTTCGCCCAGCAGCAGGACGCCGCGCTGCGCCCCGGCGCTCTCCAGCACGAGCTCCATCAGACGCCCGACGACCCGCTCCGGGTCGAGCTCGCTCGACAGCGCCCGCGCCGCGCGCACCGCGGTGTTCACGTCGAGCTGCGCGCCGCCGGCGACCCCCGTGGTGGTCAGCGTGGCGACGCCCGTCGTGCGGCGGCGCTCCGCCGTCGCGGGCTGGGCAGGCGCACGGAGCAGGGCCGGCCATCTCGCCTCCAGGTGGGCCACCACCGCGTGCGCTTCCCAGCGAACATAAGCGTCCCTGGCCTCACGCAGGTACAGCGCGGCGACACGGCGCCTGCCCGCCTCGAGGTGAAACTCGGCGCAGAGCTGAGCCGCCAGGGCTTCGATGTGAAAGAATCGCTGCTCGCGCGCGAGCTCGATGGCCTCGTCGTACCTGGCCATGGCTTCGTCCGTCTTGCCCTGCACGCGGGCGTGCTCGGCCTCGAGGAGGCGCAGCTTGTGGAGGAAATTCTCCGCGCTCCCCTCGGCGAAGTACCGCAGCCGCGCGAGGCCTTGCTCGATGTCGTCGCGGAGCCCGTCCCGCTCCGCCGCGTCCGCGGCCTCCGGCCAGCACCTCGCGGCCGCGAGCGCGAGCCAGAGCGGTATGTCCGTGACCGGGGGAAAGCCGAAGATGGACACGCGGAACTGCTCGGCCTCCCGCGCCCGCGAGAGGGCCATCGGGTACGCGCCGGCGACGAGGAACAGGTGCGCCTCGAGGATGCGCGCCAGCTCGGCCGCCATCCCGTCTCCGTCCGCCAGGAGGGAGCGCGATCCTCGTGAGAGCGGCTCGCCCGACAGGAGCCTCCCTGCGCCGTCGGCGGCGTTCAAGAGGTCGCACCACGACGCGACCGCCTCGAAATAGTGCGTCCCGAGCGCGGTCCCCGCGCGCTGCATCAACCCCCAGCGCGCCGCCCGGTGCGCCTCGAGCTGCCCGAGCGGCTGGCCGCGCCACACGCGGTAGTAGAACAGGTCGCCTTCCAGCCCCCAGCTCGCCCCCTGGAACGAGCCGACCTTCAGGCCGGTCGCGCAGGTTCGCTCGAAGATGGGCGCCATTTCATCCGCGGGGCGGGCGTAGGCCGTGTACTGCCCCTGGAACGACAGACACTCTGCCAGAAAGGGCGACGCGACGCGCTCGGCTGCGCGCACGCCAGGGCCGACCCAGCACGCGGCGCGACGGTACATGCCTGTGGTGAGCGACCAGACGTTCGCGAAGCAAACGATGATGAAGGGAGAGACCGGCGTGAGCGCGCGCCGCACTCGCACCCTCAGCACGGCGCGGGCGATCACGAGCCCGGACAGCACCGGCTGACCGCCGATCGCCGCGCACACCATGAGGTGCATCGTCAGCGCATCGATGAGCACCTGCTCCGGGGAGGGATCGAGGGGCATCCGTTCGAACGCGTCCGGGTCGCGCTCGAACCATCGATCCAGCTCGGCGGACTCCTCGAGGAGCGCGGCGCCGCGCTCCTCGTCCGTGCCCGGAAATGCGATGTCCTGCTCCGTGAGCGCGGCGAGCCCGAGCTCGACCCCTCGCGCGAACTGGCCCGCCGCCTGGGCGCTGCGGACGCGCATCTCGTGCGCCGAGAGCCTTGTGAGCGCCGGCAGCGGCCTGGCGAGCAGCCGCGCGCACCGCGCCTCGACGTCGTTGAACTCCCGCAGCAGAAAGGCCCCCTCGATCTGCTCGAGCGCGAGCTCCGCGCACAGCGGCGCGTCCTTGCGCCAGGCGTCATCGCCCAGCAAGTCCTGCGCCGTCTCGGCGAGGCTCAGGAGGAGCCGGTACGAGCTCGCCGCCTTCGCGGCGCGCGCGGCCTCGAGGTTCAGCCGCGCCAGCGCCTCGCGCTCGCCTGCGGAGTCCATCCGCGCCGAGCCCAGGTTGAGGTGCCGCACCAGCTCCAGGAGCTCTTGCGGTGTGCCCCCCTGCGTCCGATGCCGCGCCCACAGCCGCCGGCCGATCTCCAGGTGCGCCAGGACGCGCTGCGCCGGCGGGGCCCGCTCGTAGCTCGCCTGCTGCACGCGGTCGTGCAAGAAGCGGTATTCAGCGTCGAGCGCTCCTTCTCCGGTTCCGGTTCCGGTTCCGGTTCCGGCCTCTCCCAGCGCCTGCGCGGTCCGGTAGGCTCCATCGGCCGGCACCACCAGCTCCTCCCGCAGGGCGGGCCAGAGCGCGCCGGTCACCCGGGCGCGCTCCCATCCGCTGAGTCGCTCCAGGTCGTGGAGGTGGAAGGCGTGCCCCGCGCACGCCGCGAGCCCCAGGAGCTGCTGTGTCGCTTCAGGCATCTCGAGCAGCTTGTCCGTCAGGAGGGCGACGACGTTGTCGGTCACCTGCGCCTGCTCGATCTCCTTCTGGCCCCAGCGCCACGCGCCGCTCTCCGGGTCCCGCGCCACCTTGCCCTGCCGGTGCAGGGACAGCAGCAGCTGCTCCATGAAGAACGGGTTTCCTCGCGTCTTTTGCCACAGGATGCGCGAGAGCGGCTCCACCCGCGCCGCCTCGCTGTTCAGCGCCCGCGCTGCCCATGCCTGCACGTGCTCCGCCGACAGGGGGCGCACCGACATCCTCGACACCCTCGCCCCGCTCTCCTCGACCGACGCCACGAGGCTCCACAGCGGGTGCTCGGGGGGCGCCTCGTTGTCGCGGTACGCCGCGATCACGAGCAGCTCTCTTCGCTCTGCGTCGGTCAGCAGCGTCCTCAGGATCTCCAGCGTGGCGCTGTCGGCCCACTGCATGTCGTCGAGGAACATCACGAGCGGCGCGTTCGGCGTCGTGACCGCCCGCACGAAGTTCAGCCAGGTCAGCCTCTGGCGTGCGAGCACCTGCTCGCCGTGCACCGGCGGCACCGGCGCGAGCTTGCCCATGATCAGGTCGAGCTCCGGCACCACGTCGGCGATGAGCCGGGCGTTGTCCCCCACGTCGGCCCTGATGCGCTCCTGCCACGCCGTGAGCGCCGGCTTCGGGCTCGCCAGCCACTGCTGCATCAGCGCCCCGAACGCCTGCGCCATGGCCGCGTAGGGCGTCGACCGCGCGAGCTGGTCGTGCTTGCCCGAGATCAGGAGCCCGCGCCCCGCACGCGCGATGTCCTGGTAGACGGTGCGCACGAGCGCCGTCTTGCCGATGCCGGACGGGCCGCCGATGAGCACGAGCTCCGCCGCGCCCTCGGCGGCGCGGGCGAAGGCTGCGCCCAGGAGATCGCGCTCGTGCTCCCGCCCGACGAGGACGTCCGGCAGCCGCAGCCTCTGCGAGAAATCCTTGTCCCCGAGCGTGAAGCGCTCCACCGCGCCGCGCTCGCGCCACATGCGCAGCGCTCGCTCCAGGTCTTCCGCTGCCCCCTTGGCCGTCTGATACCGCCGGTCAGGGTTCTTCGCGAGGAGCCTGGACACGATCGCCGCGAGGCCCGGAGGCACGCCGGGGACGACCTCGTCGAGGGACGGCGGCTCCTTGGCCAGGTGCGCGTGCACCAGCGAGAGCGGGTCGCGCTCGGTGAACGGCAGCCGCCCCGAGAGCGCCTCGAAGAGCGTCACTCCGAGCGAGTACAGGTCGGTGCGGGGATCGAGCGCTCGCGCCGTGCGGCCCGTCTGCTCGGGCGACATGTACGCCAGTGTCCCCTCGAGCCCTTCGGGGATGCTCGCCGCCGTCGCCTCCAGCGGCAGCGACGAGGCGATGCCGAAGTCGAGCAGCTTGACCTGCGCGTACGCCGCGTCGACCAGCACGTTCTGGGGTTTGATATCCTTGTGCGTTATGCCGGCCGCGTGCACGGCCTCGAGGGCTCGAGCGAGGAGCGCTCCCAGCCTCAGCCCCGCTTCCACCGGCAGGCGCCCGCGCTCGGCGAGCTCTAGATCCAGCGACCGGAAGCCGGGGTCCTCGATCACCAGCGCGGCCGTGCCGCCCCGCGGCAGGAGCTCCCGCGCCCGTGCCACCCCCGACACCTCTCTCAGCTGTGTCAGGATGTGATGCTCGTGCAGGATGCGCCCCGTCACGCGCGAGCTCGGCGCGGCCGCCACGGGGAGCTTGAGCACCACCCTGTCGCCGGAGGGACGATGGACCGCGCGGCACACGCGGGTCTCGGCCCCTTCGTGCATCACCTCCCCCACAACGTAGTCTCTAAGATCCATCCCGGTTCAGCTCCTCTTCGGGGCCGGCGGAGGCGCCGGGCGAACAACGGAATTCTCCGGTACTTCAGCGCTCGGGCTTGCGCTGGCGGCGCTCGCGTGTCCGCAGCGCGTGCTCCACGCCCGACTGCAGGGTGGCCTTCGTCACGAGCTGATCGAGGTGCAGGTCGAGCGCCACGAACGTTTGCGCTACCTCTGCGCGGATGCCCGTGACGACCGTTTGCGTGCCGAGCAGCGAGAGCCCCATCGCGGCTTGCACGAGCATGCGCGCAACCGTCTCATCTACTGCTTTTACGCCAGTGATGTCAATGATGAGATAGTCCGCCCTGCGCTCGCTCGCCCCGCGCAGCGCTGTCTCGACCGCTTGCCCGGCACGCTCGACGTCCACCGTGCCGATGAGGGGCATCACGAGGACGCCATCGATCATCGGAATGAGCGGAGCGGACAGCTCGAGGAGCCGCTCCCGCTGGGCCGCGATGATCTGCTCTTGCAGCGCCGCCCTGGCCGTCTCGGCGCGCTCGCTCTGCATCAGCTGCTGCGAGAGCCGCTCGTTCGTGTCGCGCAGCATCTGCACGGCCTGCGCCAGCGCCTCCTCCGCCTTGGCGCGCTCCCGGATCTCCTCCGAGAGCCTCGTATTGCGCTCCTCGAGAGCCCGCGTTGCGCGCCGGAGCGAGATCTGGGTGTGCACCCGCGCCAGGAGCTCGGTCTTCTCGAACGGCTTTGTCACGTAGTCGACGGCGCCCACGCGGAAGCCCTGGAGCCTGAACCTCGCTTCAGCGAGCGCCGTCATGAAGATGACGGGGATGCCCTGCGTCGCCGGATCGGCCTTGAGCCGCCGGCACGTCTCGAACCCGCTGAGGCCGGGCATCAGAGCGTCGAGCAAGATAAGGTCCGGCTGGGCCCGGCTGACCAGCTCGATCGCCTCCTCCCCGTCGCGCGCGACAGCGACCTCCATGCCATCCGACATGAGCGCGTGCGACAGCACGGTCAGGTTGTCCGCGCTATCGTCCACGATGAGGACGAGGCCAGAGAGCGGCGTTTCTTGTTCTTGCATGGGTCTCTGCCGGCTCAGCACGATCGAGCGAGCCTCGTGCGCCCGGTCGGCGTGCCCCAACGCACGGCGGGCGAGCAAATGCGTACACTGTGAGCCGACGGCCCCATCACAGGAAACATTCCGTCTTCTTTTTTTCCGTTCGTACCACGGGCTGTTCAGCCTTAACATACCTTTTGTAGGCGGAAGCGGAGAGGGGTGCAGGGTGCGGTGGAGAGGGTAGGCTGAGCCACACAGGTCATCCATTCCATCTACGTACGCATGAGTACGCATGAGATGGGCGTTTTCGCCTCGTTCCGAGGTCCCATATCGGCTCGCCTCACTTGCTTTCCTTCGCGAGGAGGCCTCCGCTCTTTTCGGCTTTCACGCTCCATCCCCATTTCCAGCCGCTGGAGCTCCTCACGCTCGGGCGTCGTGAGCGCTCCCGGCCGCTGGCCGGTGCTCCGGTCGTCCGCCTTCGCCAGACGTACCGCCTCCGCGTTGAGCTCCGGCGCGAACAGGGCCTCTTTCTCCGTCCCATCCCTGCCTCCCCGGTGCCTTCTGGGTGTCCACGGAGGCGCGAAGGATCACGGCGCGGCCTGGGCGAGGACAGCCATGTTGAGAGCGAGCATCGCGCTCGTCGTCGACTTCACGGGTACAGCCGACTTCGGCACCGGCCCGCTCATCGCCACGGGCCGGGACGGCTTCGTCGCGCTCTTCGCCCCCTGACGCACGCGAGCGCGCCTGCGTCGGGCGTGGTCCGCGGCGGCTCGGTCCGGGTTGGGCGACCCCGACGACGGCCCAGGTGGGGGTGAAAGCGCGACCAGCGGTCGGGGCTCAGTGAGCCCCAGCTGGCTGTGCGGCGGAGGCGTTGCGCCTGCGGGTCGACGGCGAGCCGCGGGGGGCTGCATCCCGCGTCGACGCGGTCTACCAGCGGCCGGCACAGGCGCCGTGGCGCCCCGCGCGAGGGAGGTCTCGTGGTCCCGCCGAGGCGCGCTCGGACCGCTCCCGGCGACGGGCGGCGGGTGAGGGGCCTCGCGAAGGGGCGCGCTTCGCGACGAAGTAGGTTAGAGTGCGCGCCATGCCTGATTTCGCCAAGCTCGCCGCCGCGGCCTCGATCGCCCGCGGCCTCGCCATGGATGCCGTCCACGCCTGCTCATCCGGTCACCTCGGCCTACCGCTAGGGGCCGCCGAGATCGGTGCCGCGCTCTACGGCGACATCCTCCGCCACGATCCGAGCGAACCGCACTGGTTGAACCGCGATCGCTTCGTCCTGTCCGCCGGTCACGGCAGCATGTTCCTCTACGCCTGGCTGCACCTCTCGGGCTATCCGGTGTCGCTCGACGACGTCCGCCGCTTCCGGCAGTGGGAGTCGAAGACGCCCGGCCACCCGGAGTTCCATTACACCGAGGGCGTCGAGGCGACGACGGGCCCGCTCGGCCAGGGCGTGGGCAACGCGGTCGGGCACGCGGTGGCCGCCAAGATGCTCGCCGCGCGTTACAACACGCCCGAGCACACGATCTTCGATCTCAATGTCTACTGCCTCGCCGGCGACGGCTGCCTCCAGGAGGGCGTGGCCGCCGAGGCGGCCTCCTTCGCGGGGCACTTCAAGCTCGACAACCTGATCCTCATCTACGACGCCAACGACGTCACCCTCGACGCGATGGCGATCAAGACCCAGAGCGAGGACACGGCCAAGCGCTTCGAGGCCTACGGCTTCGAGGTGCTCCACATCGAGCAGGGCAACGATCTGGAGGCCGTCCACCGGGTGCTCGCCGAGGCGCGGGCGTCGAAGAGCGGGAAGCCGAAGTTCGTCGTCGCCCACACCCTCATCGGCAAGGGGATCCCGGAGGTCGCCGGCACGCAGAAGGCGCACGGCGAGGGCGGCGCCAAGTTCGTGGATCAGGCCCGCAAGAACCTGGGGCTGCCCGCGGAGCACTTCTACGTCAGCGAGGAGGTGAAGCAGTTCTTCGCGACGCGCAAGGAAGAGCTCGCCAAGGTGCGCGGGGCGTGGGAGGCGACCTTCCAGGCCTGGCGCGCGAAGAACCCGGAGCTCGCCCGCCAGCTCGACGACGGCCTCGCGAAGAAGCTCCCGGCGGACCTCGACGCGCGCGTCCCCGCCTTCGCCGCCGGCACCAAGGTCGCCACGCGCAAGGCCGGCGAGACCGTGCTGCAGGCCGTCGCCGAGGCGGTGCCCGCGCTCATCGGGTCGAGCGCCGACCTCTACGGCTCGACGTTCAACTACATCGCGTCGAGCACCGACTTCGATCCGGAGCACCCCGGCGGCCGGAACATCCGCGCCGGCATCCGCGAGCACGGCATGGGCGCGATCATGAACGGCATCGCGTACCACGGCGGCCTGCGGCCGAGCGGCGCGACGTTCCTCGTGTTCGCGGACTACCTGCGGCCGAGCGTCCGCCTGGCCGCGCTGTCGCACCTGCCGGTCATCTACATCTTCACGCACGACTCGGTGGGCGTGGGCGAGGACGGGCCGACGCACCAGCCCGTCGAGACCGTCGCCGGGCTGCGCGTCATCGTCGATCTGGACGTCATCCGGCCGGCGGACGCCGAGGAGACGGCCGGCGCCTGGATCTCCGCGCTGGAGCGCAACGACGGCCCGACGGTCCTCGCGCTCACGCGCCAGGCCGTCCCGCTGCTCCCGGGGGACGCCGCCGCCAAGCGCGAGGGCGTCCGGCGCGGCGCCTACGTCCTTGTCAAGGAGACGGCGGCGCTCGAGACCATCCTGATCGCGACGGGCAGCGAGGTGCAGCACGCGGTCGAGGCCGCGAAGCGGATCGGGCCTGGCGTCCGCGTCGTCTCCATGCCCTGCGTGGAGCGGTTCGCGCGCCAGGATCACGCCTACCGCGAGGCCGTGCTGCCCGCCGCGTGCACGCGGCGCGTGTCCATCGAGGCGGGTGTCACCTTCGGCTGGCACCGGTGGGTCGGCTCCAAGGGGATCGCCCTCGGGATCGACCGCTTCGGCACGAGCGCCCCTGGCGACATCGTGATGGACCGGCTGGGCATGAATGCCCAGGCGGTGGTGCAGGCCGTGCAGGACCTCGTGCCCTGACCACCTGAAGACGCGAGAAACCGCCGGGAGTGCCGGGAAGCAACGTTCCCCGGCGCTCCTGGCGCGGTAGCGATCTCCCGCCCCGCTGCCGGCCGGCCGGCCGCATGACCGGCGAGAGCGCTGGACGCCGCCCGCCGCCGAGCTAAAAGCGGGCCCGTGCCGTCGGGCGACCTGATCTCGCAGCTCCTGGCCCTCTTCGCCGTGCTCGGGGTCGGCGTGCTGCTGCGGGCGCTGGGCCGCGCCGGCCAGGCGGACGCCGCCGTGCTGCACCGGCTGGTCATCGACGTCACCACGCCCGCGCTGATCGTCACGGTGCTCCGCCGCTCGGGCATCGGCCACGGCGCGTGGGGCGCGGTCGCCGCGTCGACGGTCGCGCTCTTCGCGTGCGCCCTCGCGGGGGTCGCGGTGGCGCGGGCGCTCGGGCTCCCGCGCGCCGCGCAGGGCGCCGCCGGCCTCGTCGGCAGCTTCTCCAACACCGGCTTCCTCGGCGTGCCCGTGGTGCTGGCCCTCTACGGCGACGCGGGCGGCGCGGCGGGGACGGCGATCCTCGTCGACAGCATCGTCACGGCGTTCCTCCTGTGGACCTTCGGCGTCGCGCTCGCCGCGCGCATGGGCGGGGGCGGCGGCGGGGATGGGCGGGGCCTGCTCGCGGTGCTCCTGCACCCGAACGTGCTGTCGATCGCCGTCGGGCTCACGCTCCACGCGGCGCCGATCCCGCTGCCGGTGTGGTTGGAGCGCGCGCTCGGCGCGCTCGGGAGCGCGACCCCGACGCTCGTGTTCCTCGCGCTGGGCCTCAGCCTCGACCTTGGTTCGCTCCGTGGCCGCGTGCGCCCGCTCGCGGCCGTCGCCGCCGTGAAGCTGCTCCTGTCGCCCGCGGTCGCGCTCGGCGTCGCGGTCGCGCTCGGCCTGAAGCGGCCCTCCTCCGAGGTGGCGGTGCTGCAGTCCGCCATGCCGACGTCCATGGTGTCCGTGATCGTCGCCGCGCGGTACGGCTGCGACGGCCAGTTCGCCGCGGCCGCCGCGGTCGTGACCACGCTCGGCGCGCTGGCGACCCTGCCGATCGTGGTCGAGGCGCTGCGCCGGATCGTCCCGTAGCGCGCCCTCCGCATTCCCCGCTCATGAACGCGGCCTGACGCGACCCAGAGAGCAGGTCCCGCGCAGGTGTGAGCGCCACCACGCGCCCAATCGCTGAGAGCCGAGCTCGGCAAATCGGCTTGGCAATGCTGGACAGAACATGTAAGTGTCCAGCGTGCAATAATGAATGTATACGACCTGAGCGCGATGGCCACTCGCGAGCTGAAAGGGCAGATTCGATGATCCTGGGGGGCACGGACATCGAGGGACTGCAGGCTGAGCTGGAGCGGCTCCGCTGCGAGGTCAAGGCGCTGGAGCAGCGCGCCCAGGCCGCGGAGGCGCAGGCGGCGCTGTACCAGGGCGTCTTCGAGCACCTGCCGGTCCCGTCGGCGCTCTACGGCGCCGACGGCGTACTCGTGGACATCAACCGACGGAACCGCGAGATACTGGCCGTTCCGTCGAAGGAGGCCATGGTCGGCAAGCATAATATGTACGAGGACCCTGTCGCCATGGCGGGCGGATACACTGCCCACTTCGATCAGGTGATCCGGAGCGGCGGGGGCGTGATCATGGCGCCGACCGCGTACAACACGGCCGACGCCGGCCTCGAGCGCACCGAGGACCGCACCGTCTGGACCGAGACGAGGATGTCGGCGGCCGACGTGGGCAGCGCGCGCTACGTGATCGGGATCAACCTCGACGTGACCGCCAGGATGCGCGCCCAACAGGCGTACCAGGACAGCGCGGCATTCGTCACCGCAATCGTGGAGCACGCGCCCAGCGCCGTCTACGTCAAGGATCTGAACGGCCGCTACGCGCTCGTCAACAGGCACTTCGAGCGGCTCATGGGCCTCTCCCGGGACGCGGTGCTCGGGCGCGCCGATCGCGATGTCCTGCCCTCGGAGCTCGCCGAGGCGTTTGCGGAGTCGGAGCGGCAGGTCATCGCGACGGAGGCGCCGCTCGTCAAGGAGGAGCAGCTCCTGATCGAGGGCCGCGTCCATTCCTTCGTGACCACGAGGTTCCCGCTGCTGGATTCACGAGGCAGGCTGCATGCGGTGTGCGGCATCTCCGTGGAGGTCACCGAAAGCCGAGCGGCCGAGGCCGAGGCCCAGCGGCTTCAGGACGAGATCATCCGCCTGCAGGAGGCCAGGCTGCGCGCCCTCTCCACGCCGCTGCTGCCGATCGCGCGCGGCGTCGTGGTGATGCCGCTCATCGGCAACATCGATGCGCCGCGGGCTGAGCAGGTGCTCGAGATCCTGCTGGCGGGCATCGTCGCCCACCAGGCCTCGATGGTGATCCTCGACGTTACGGGCGTGCCGACCATCGACACCCAGGTCGCGAGCGCGCTGGTGCGGACGGCGCGCGCGGTGAACCTGCTCGGCGCGCAGGTGCTCCTGACGGGGATCCAGCCCGCCATCGCGCGGACGCTCGTCGAGCTCGGGGCGGATCTGGGCGGGCTCCTGGTGCGGTCCACGCTCGATTCGGGCATCGCGTATGCCCTCACGCCCCGACCTGGTAGACGCGCCGGTACCCTGCCTCCACGTCCGTGATCGTCACCTCGACGATCCCGTGCGAGGTGATCGCGTACTGCTCCTCGATCAGCGGCCCCTCATTGCCCATGCGCTCGACGGTCACCCCGCCGAGCTCGGCGGCGCGGTCGCGGAGCCGCCGGTCGAAGGGGAACACGACCTCGTTGAACGCCGTGATGTCGCCGTGGGGCACGCCGAGCCGGTCGAGCGCGGCGCACTCGACGAACCGGTAGCGGCCGACGTTGTGCGCCGCCCGGTACACCCGCCGCGAGACCACCGGCGCCTCGCGGCTCGACGGGATGCGCGCCTCCCGGTCGAAGATCGGGTCGAAGACCACCTCGTCCCCGCCGCTGCCCTCCCGGAACACGCCGAAGTGGCGCGAGAGCCGGTCGGAGAGCTCGAAGCCCGCGTCCTCGTCGACGGCGATGGCCAGGCCGATCGCGATGGCCGCCGAGGGGTAGGGGGAGCGATGGACGCGGCGCCCGAAGCGCTCGCGCAGCGTCCGCGCGACGATGGGCAGCGAGCTCGCGCCGCCGACGACGTAGATCCCCGCGATGTCGGCGAGCGCCTCGCCCGCGCCGGCGTCGAGGCGCGCGATCACCGGCTGCATCGCCGTGATGGTCGACTCCACGAGGGGCACGCACCGGTCGTAGTAGTCGGAGGTCGCGATCGTCACCTCGCGGGCGGGCGAGAGGTCGCCCAGGCAGGCCTCCAGGTCGATCACGATGCGCCGGGAGTTCGGGTTGAGCCGCTCCTTCGCCTCGCGGCACTGGTCCGCGAGCGCCGCGAGCGCGCGCGCCGGCAGGCCCTCGCGCTCGATCTTCTCGATCTTGCCGGCGTCGAGCGCCATCGAGGCCAGCGCCGCGTCGAAGTCGTCGCCGCCGAGGTGGTTCAGGCCCGCGGTCGTCACGGCGTCGTGGCTGCGCCCGGTCATGTGGACCAGCGACGCGTCGAACGTCCCGCCGCCGAGATCGTAGACGACGATGTGCTCGCGCTTCGACGTGATGGTGCTGCGGTGGCGGTGCGTGTACTCGAAGCCGGCGGCCGACGGCTCGTTCAGGAGCGCGATGACCTCGAAGCCGGCGCGGCGGAAGGCGTCGAGCGTCACGAACCGCTGCGACCCGTGCGCGTTCGCCGGGGTCGCCACGACCGAGATGAGGCGCCCGTCGTCGTTCTTCTTGGGCCGGTTCGATCGGTTCAGCACGGCGTCGCGGAGCGACCGCAGGAACAGGGTCAGGAGATCGAGCACCCGGAGCTTCGTCCCGCCGATTTCGACCTCGACGTCGGGCGACGCGCGCGGGCCGGAGAGCACCCGCTTGAACGACCGGAGCACGGTCCACTCGGGGTCCGAGGCCACCGCGAGGGCGTCGAAGCCGAACCGGAGCTCCCCCCGCCGCTCGGCGGCCACGGAGGGGTAGAAATCCACGGTGTCCCCCGCCGCGTCCTGGAAGCTGACGACAGGGTAGTTCCCGCGATCGCAGCACGCGACCACGGTCCGCGTGGTTCCGAAATCGATCCCGAGGCGCAAGGTAGGGTCTCCTCCGGCCCCATGCTGCCACATCCGGCCGCCCGCGGTGAAACTCTGCGAGGTCAGTCGGCTTCCAGCTCGAAGGCACCGTCGTAGATGGCATCGACGGAGCTCAGCTCATCGGCTCGCCTTCCTCCGCGTCGGCCCAGAGCACCTTGCGCTCGTACACCCATCCGCTCGTGGACAGCTCCAGGCGGACCAGCGCGAGCTCCGCTTCATGGCCGCCCACGCAACCGTCGAGCGCGTGACGCCGATCCACGACGGCTGTCAGCCGCCGCGGGCCGTCGCTCCACCGCGCGCCAGCTGCTCCGCGCTGCAGCTCGTCTCGGACGTGCCCTGGTGTGCGGCCGCCGAGGCGCTCCTCGATGAGCTGCTCGGCTTCTCCGCCGAAGAGCACGCGTGGGAGCGTGAATTCGTGGCTGCCGAGCCCGTTGAACACGGCGAGGATGTCCAGGACCCCGAAAGCGCCTGCCAGGAACTCGAGGCGCGCGGCGTCGGCGGCCCTCCACAGATCCCGGTGTACGAGCGTCGCGAGATCGATGTCGCCTGGCTGCGGCGGCGCCTCTCCGCGCACGCGCTGGACGAGCGCCGCCCATCCGGCCCCGAAAGGGGCGCTGTCGAGCGCGCAGCCGCGCAGGTGATCGAGGCGCGTCCGCTCCACTGGGCACTGGCGCCCTGTGTGCTCGGCCCTCTCGCGCGCCCGCTCCTCGAGCGCGCCTGGGGGCACGACGCCATCCGCCACGGCCCACGCGAGGGCCCGCCGCGCGGGAACGTAGATGTATCGGCGCTCTCCTCGCTCGAAGAGGATCAGGTTGCGGCGCTGGTACTGCCAGAACCACTGGCTCACCCCGAGGATGGACCACGAATCGAAGAGCCCTGGAGGGTCGATGCGCACCGTATCGAGCTCGCTCGTCTTCCAGCGGCGCTCCTGGGACCCGAGCATCAACGCGGTCAGCGGCGTGTCGGAGGTGATGACATCGCCGGCAGCGTGGGGGAGTGAGCCGTCACGTCGGGGCTCCCCGTGAGGGGCCGGCGTCCTGTAGCAGGAAGGGCTGACCCGCGAGGGGGCAGGTCTCGATGGCTCGACAGCGTGCCCTCGCAGCGCTTCCCACAACCATCGACGGACGCTCCATCGCTCCCCCATCGGTCGAAGATAGCCGCGGACGAGGGGACGGCCAGCGTCCCCTGTTCAGCGCTTGAGCCAGTGCCCGTAGGGCGGCGGGAGGACGCGGCTCGGCTGCTCCACTCCCAGCTTCTTGGCCGCGTGATAGGCCCAGTGCGGGTCGTCCAGGAGGGCGTGCGCCAGCACGATGAGGTCCGCCTGGCCCTCCTTCAAGGCTGCTTCGGCGAGTGGTTCGGGAGAGGCAAGCATCGATGGGTCGTGGTCATCGCTCTCCCTCCGCTCCTCGCGGGACGCATGACGCTACTTCTTCTTCTCGCCCTGCTTGTCGCCCGTCGCGCCGCCGCTCGACTCCACGAGGGAAGGTGGCGGGTCCGACTGGACCGTCTTCGCGTCGCCGGGCTCGAGCGTCACCATCATGGTCCGGTTGCCGCGCTCCGGGTCCACGAACGTCACCTCGTGCGTGCCGGGCGCGACCTTGCGCCCCGAGATCGGCGTCGTCCCGATGGGCTTGCCGTCCAGCAGGATCTCGGTCGGTTGCGCGGCGATCACGTCGAGCATCGGCGCGTCGTCGAGCGGAGGCTCGGGCTCCGGCTCGGGCTCGGCCGCGATCGGCGCGGGTTGCGGGGGCTCCGGCGGCGGCTTCGGGGCGCCGCCGCAGCCGGCGATGGCGAGGGTGACGAGGAAGGTGGAGGTGCGACGCATGGACCCAAAGCTAGACAGGAAACGCGCGGGAGGAAATGGTGAGGTTGACCTTACCGCGCAACGCTCCGACACGGCGCGCTCGCTGCGACCCAGGCAGGGCGCGCAGGCCCGCCGGGGGTCACCTTGCGAGCCTCCCTCATCGAGGAGGGGCTCTTTGCCCCCGACCGAGCGATCGCTCGGTCATCCGCCGCCGCTGCCGTAAGGGCGCGTGATGATCTCGAGGAAGTGCCCGGCGGGATCGGGGAAGTAGACGCCGCGCCCGCCGTCATGGTGGTTGATCTCCCCGGGGTGCTGCGCTCTGGGATCGGCCCAGTACGGGATCTGGCGTTCGCGGATTCGACCGAAGATCTCGTCGAACTCGGCCTCGCTGACCAGGAAGGCGAGGTGCTGGGAGCGGATCTCGTCGTCGGTGTCGATGAAGTCGAGCGTGACGTCGTTGTCGAGCCGTACCGTCAAGAAGTGCCCGAACGGCACCGGCGCCGAGAGGCCCAGGATCTCGGTCAAAAAGGTAGCGGACGTCGTCTTGTCCCGCGCCGGGACGATGGTGTGATTGAGCTGGACGGCCATGCTCGCTTCCTCCCTTCCGTGGGCAGTTGCCCATCTCCGGCGGATCGTGAGCGATCTTGCGGCGAGGGGCCACCTCCAGGCTGGCGCGACGACCTGGATCGAGCGGACTTTGCCGCCTCTCGGCCCTCGCCGCCGAGCGCCCGAGAGGATTGCTGGAGCCGGCGAGCGGCCTTAGGAGCCCCACCAGGATCGCGGCGCCGAAGCGCACCCCGCGCCCTCCGCGCGTCCGGGGTGGAAGGACGGTCGTACGCCGGAGCTGTCCGCGATCGAGGAGCGGCGAGAAATGGTTCGCATTCCGATGTTCGTCGTCGCGTTGCCCTGCGGCATGCTCGCGCTCACGGCGGCCTGCTCCGATCCCGCACCGCCCACGCCGCCGCAGCCCGCCACCGACCCGGCGGCGGAGGAGGCCGCGCGGTTCATCGACGCGGCCGAGGCGGAGCTGCACGAGCTCAGCACCTACAACAACCGCGCGGCGTGGGTGGCGGCGACGTACATCACCGTCGACACCGAGATCCTCGCGGCCGCGGCGAGCGCGAAGCTGCTCGGGGTCCAGGCCGATTACGCGAAGCGGGCCGCCCGCTTCCTCGACCTCGATCTGCCCTACGACGTCCGCCGCCGGCTCGAGCTCCTGCGAACGTCCCTCACGCTCTACGCACCCGCCGATCCCGCGAAGACGAAGGAGGTCGCGACCATCGCGTCGAGGCTGGAGGCCATGTACGGAGCGGGCAAGTACTGCCCCGCGAGCGGCGAGTGCCTCACTCTCGAGGACCTGAGCAGGACCCTCGCGAAGAGCTGCGACCCCGAGGAGCTGAAGCGGGCGTGGGTCGGCTGGCACACGGTCTCTGCCCCCATGCGGGGCGATTTCACGCGGCTCGTCCAGCTGGCGAACGAGGGCGCCCGCGAGCTCGGGTTCAAGGACACAGGCGACGCGTGGCGCTCGAAATTCGAGATGCGGCCCGGCGTGCTGTCGCGGGAGGTCGATCGCCTCTGGGGGCAGGTCAAGCCGCTCTACGACGCGCTCCACTGCTACGCGCGGGGCCGGCTCGCCGCGAAGTACGGCGAGGACGTCGCGCCCGGCAAGGGCCCGATCCGGGCGGATCTGCTCGGCAACATGTGGGCGCAGGACTGGAGCAACATCTACGATCTCATGGAGCCCGAGGGCGCCGCGCCGATCTACGATCTCGACGCCGCGCTGCAGGCGAAGGGGTACACGCCGATCGAGATGGTGAAGACGGGCGAGCGCTTCTTCGTCTCGCTCGGGTTCGAGCCGCTCCCGGCCACCTTCTGGGAGCGGTCGCTCTTCGTCAAGCCGGCGGATCGCGACGTCGTCTGCCACGCGAGCGCGTGGAACATCGACGACGAGGAGGATCTGCGCATCAAGATGTGCATCGAGATCACGGCCGGCGACTTCCAGACGATCCACCACGAGCTCGGCCACACCTTCTACCAGCGGGCGTACAACCAGCTGCCGCTCCTGTACCGCGACAGCCCCAACCCCGCGTTTCACGAGGCCATCGGCGACACGATCGGGCTCTCGGTCAGTCCGGAGTACCTCCAGCGGATCGGGCTCGTGGACCAGCTGCCCCCTGCCTCCAGCGATCTCTCGCTCCTCCTCCGCGAGGCCCTCGGGAAGATCGCCTTCCTGCCGTTCGCCGTCTCGGTCGACCGGTGGCGCTGGGGGGTGTTCTCGGGGGACATCCAGCCGGCGGCATACAACAAGGCCTATTGGGAGATCCGGAGGAGGTACCAGGGCGTCGTGCCGCCGGTGCCTCGCTCCGAGTCGGACTTCGATCCTGGCGCGAAGTACCATGTGGCGGCGAGCGTCCCGTATATCCGGTACTTCTTCGCCCATATCCTCCAGTTCCAGTTCCACCGCGCGCTCTGCGATGCAGCGGGGTACAAGGGGCCGCTCCACCGCTGCACGATCTACGGCAGCGACAAGGCCGGCGAGCGTCTCCGGCGGATGCTGGAGATGGGGCGGAGCCGCCCGTGGCCGGAGGCGCTCGAGGTGGTGACGGGATCGCGGCGGATGGATGCGGCGGCGCTGCTCGACTACTTCGGGCCGCTCAAGGACTGGCTCGACCAGCAGAACCGCGGCAAGACGTGCGGGTGGTAGGCGGGGGCGCGCGGGATCAGGCCTGCGGCGGCGGCAGGTAGTCCGGCGGCGGCGTGTAGAAGGCGAAGCGCGTGACCGCGTGGTAGCCCATCACGTCGTACACGGGCCGCCCCAGGTCCGTCGCGTGGAGGACGGTCTTCTGGGCGCCGGTGGCGCTCAGCGCGTCGTCGAGACAGCAGCGCATCACCGCCTCGGCGTAGCCTTTGCGCCGGTGCTCGGCCGCGGTGGCCACGAAGCCCACGTACCGGATCCCCGCCACCATGAACGTCGCCGCGCAGCATACCGGCTGGTCGCCCACGTAGCCGACCCGCCCGAACGCCCGGTCGTCCCACAACGCCTCGTGGGCCAGGGCGGCGCGCCCGATGGGGAGCGGGAGGCCATAGGCGACGGAGTTGAGATCGGCGACGGCGGCGCGCGTCTCGGCGTCGCCCACGCGCCTGAGCTCCAGGCCGGCGATCTCCCGCCGCGGGGTGGGGAGCGCGTCGGCCACCATGCCCATGATCGACACCGCAGGTTGGAAGCCGAGCCCGGCCAGGAGCTCGGCGGTCGCTTCCGCGTCGCCGCCGGGCGCCCAGCTGTCGGACAGCGCGAAGAACCAGGGAACGCCGCCGGTCCGGGCGAGCTCGGCGCCGATGCGCGCGCGGCGCTCCAGATCCGTGAGGTTGCCAGCCGGCGAGGAGAGCGTGGCGATGTTGAGCAGGGCCATGGCCGTGCCCGAGAGGATGACCGAGACACCGTCCGTGTGCTCGATCCGGTGGCCGGGGAGGCAGCGGCTGAAGTGGATCCAGGCGGCCAGGAACTGCGCGTTGCACTCTGCGATCTCGGTCGGGTCGGACATGCGAGACCTCCTCTGGACCGAGATATACCGGGCCGGGCGCCCGGCGATCGAGCTTTCGCCGTCGCGCGCGCGGGCCCCGCGGCGCTGCCGTGGCCGCCGGCTCGGCAGCAGCGGAGCGCTCTGGCCGGGCAGGGTGATCCGATCGAACCTGGCGGATCAGGGCGCCTGATGGGACGAAACCAACACGAAGGCGCCAATCCCAAGAGGACGCGGACCGGCGGGCGGAGGTGCGCCGACGGGCGCGAGGGGGCCGAGGTCAGCGCTGCTCATCCCCCCTCGAACGGCCTCACGGCTCGACCGACCCCAGCGTGTGGCAGTTGTTGCACGAGAAGTCGCCATTGCCGGTCGTGGGGTCGTACTGGACGCGCTGGAGCAGGCTGGCCATCTCGGGCACGACCTTCTCGAACATGAAGGTGCTCCACTCCGCGCGCTCGGGGTGCTCCGGGTCTTGCACGTACTCGAGGAACCCCTCCTCGGTGTCGGGTAGCACGGCGATCTCCGGGCTCGGCATGGCGTAGGCGCGCGTGGCCCCGTCGGCGCCGTGGCACGTCGTGCAGTCCATGGTCTCGAACGCCGGGTCGTACGCCACGAAGACCTCCTTCATCCGCGGCAGGACGTCGGTGTTCATGTACGCGACGCGCTGCTCGAAGTTCATGTCCTTCCACGCGGTCGGATCCGGATCACTGGAGCCTCCCGCGCCGCCGCCCCCGGTCGGATCCGGATCGCTGGAGCCCCCCGCGCCGCCGCCCCCGGTCAGCTCCGGATCACTGGCGTCCTCCGCGCCGCCGCACGCGGCGACGAACAGGCACGCTGCCATCGAGACGCGCCTCACGACCGCGCTCCTCGTCCGGCGATCGGAGCGCGGCGGCGCGTGATCCGGCCGCTCCCGCGCTGCCTTCGCGTCGTTGGTGGCCGGTTCCGCGGTGATCATGGATCGCATGTCGTATCTCCTCTTCCTGGGTCGAGCTCGTTCGAAGCGGGTCGTCCGGACAGCACTGACCGGATGCGCCCCGGTTCTACCGTCACGACGAACGGGCGGGCCCGAGATCGACACGCTCAGCGATGTTTTTTTGCTGCCGCCATCTGTCGACAACTGCTTGAAACTGCTGGGTCATCAGCGCGGCATTGCGGCGAGGCTCAACGTCGACTGACGTCGACTGAAGTCGCCCGACGCCGACGGATGTCCACTGACGCCGGCTGATATCGGCTGATCTCGACGGACGCCGACCGGGGCAGGGGGATGGATGCTTTCTTGGATCCTCTCACGAGGGCGACGCCGCGGCGCCGGGGCTGGCGTCGGGCGAGGGAGCGGAGAGGGGCGCGGACAACAGCGCCTCTGCGCACGGCGCGATCACGTCGCGCACGGCGTCCAGGTGACAGCGCGCCCGCTCCGCCTCGGTGAGCCGGCCGTGGTCGCGCCACGCGGCGGCGTCGATGCCGGCGCGCTCGCCCGGGTGAGCGCCACGCACCTGGGCGAGCGCCTCGTCGAACGCGCGCGCCACGGCCGCGCGCACCGGCTCGCCGCCGCGCGCCACGGCCCAGCGCACGAACGCCCACGCGAGCTCGGCGTGAGCGGCCTCGTCGGCCGCGATCCTGTCGAGGCCACGGCGCGCCTCGGGGTCGCGCGCGCGGTCCCGCTGCGCGCTGGCCAGGAGCGCGGCGAGCGTCTCGCCCACGCAGCCCTCGCGCACCGCGCTGGCCGCAGCGCCGGCGAGCGTGGGCGCGCCGAGCGCGCCGTCCATGGCCATCGGCCCCGGGCCGAGCGGCCGGCCGGCGTAGCGGCTCGCGAGCGTGAAGCACGCCCTCGCGTGCTGCAGCTCGTCCGACAGGGCGCGCTGCGCGGCGTCGATCAGGGCGGGCGGCGCGCCGAGGGCGAGCAGATCGAGCGTGAAGCGCGCGAAGGACGCGAGCGAGGCGTGCTCCAGGCGCGCGTCGGCGAGCCACGCCTCGGCGAGGGCGGCGCGCGTCGCGGGATCGAGCGCTGTCACGTCGTCCGCCGCGGGATCGAGCACCCAGTCGGCGCGCGCCTCGACGCCGGCCAGGCGCGGCGCGCCGCCCACGAGGAACGGGCGGCCGCAGGCGCCGATGCCCGGGTCGTCGACGTCGTAGCAGCACTGGCCGTCCTCCAAGCGGCCATTCTCGTAGCTCACGCAGGACACGGGGTTCGGATGGTAGTCGCTCGGGCAGGCCTCGGCGCTCCCTCCCGCGCCGCCGGCCCCGCCGCCCCCGTCGCCGGCGTTTTGCTGGATCTCTTCCAGCGAGAAGCACCTCGTCTGGACGCTGCTCTGACCGCCGGCGCCGCCCTGACCCGCAGCGCCGCCCTGACCGCCGGCGCCGCCCTGACCCGCAGCGCCGCCCTGACCGCCGGCGCCCGTGCCTGTATTCGCGCCCTCCACGGCGCCATCGAGGCAGCCGACAGCCAGCGACAGGCCGGTGAACATGCCGGCTCCCACGATGTGCATGATGCGCGCGCGAAGATCTCTGGTCATGGTGCTATGCCTCCTGCGATGTGCCGTTCCTCGGCACGCCATCAGGATGTTTCCTGATCCGCGGGCCGCGGTCACGCCGCGCGAGATCATCTCGTCGACCGACAGCGGCGCCTCGCCGCCACAGCGCGCCGACCCGGCGCGCGCTCGCGCCGGCCGGCGGCCCCTGAGGGGGTGTTCTCTTCGAGCATCGGCCCCGAGGCTACCGGGTCCGGCGAGCGAGGGAAACGGCCAGGGAGATCAGCTGAACGCCCACCCGAGGAGGGCGCTCGGCGCGCAGGCGCAGACGAGGACCGCGGCGATGGTCACGCTCGGCCGAGGCGCCCCGCCGCGCGCGTCCGCCTGATAGGATGGGACCTAGAGGTCCTGGATGTAATCACATCCGATGCTCCTGCCGAGAGAGTGGCAGTGGATGGCGGTCTCCGGCGCCAGGTCCACGCGATGGATGTTGGGAGTCCGGTAACAGGTGGACTGGTCATTGCCGACGATCAGATATGCCCACCGCCTCCCCGTCGGGGTGGGGCCCGACATCGTGCAATCGAGCCTGCTCCCTGCCACGAACCCGGTCACGATCGCTTGCTCGGTCTCGCCGGCTTCTTCGCTGTCGACCGACGGATCCATGGAACCCACGCAGGCGGAGCCGGAGACGCAGACGAGCCCTGTCACCAGCGCCATGCCGAGCCAGTTCTGGAGATTGCGACGATTGCTCATACTTCCCCTCTTTCTACGACGTAGACTCGTTGCCGACGACGAGACCCGTTGCGGTGGAGCCCCGGTGGTCTCCGTTCGCGAGCCTCGTCGGATTCATGAGCAAGGGCTATGCTCGGGGCGTCTGTCACCCGACGCTACAGCGTCACTGGCTTCACTTCGGATACCGAGGCGTCTCTGCTCTCGGGGCAAAATCGTGCGACAGGGACACGGAGAACGTCACGAGAGCCAGGGAAACGAGGGACATCGAAGATGGATACGATCGCCAGGGACACGGAGCCTGGCGACAGGACATGGAGAACGCCGCCAGGGACACGAAATCGAGCGACTTGGACGTGGAGATCCTGGCCAGGGACACGACCGGCGCCGACAGCGACTTACGGAGTTGCCGGCAGGGACATGCGGACCGCCGTCAGGGCCGAGGCATGGCGTACCAGGGACAAGACGCGGCGTGCCAGGGACAAGACGCGGCGTGCCAGGGACAAGACGCGGCGTGCCAGGGACAAGACGCGGCGTGCCAGGGACAAGACGCCGGCGTGCCAGGGACAAGACGCCACGCGCCAGGGACACCCGGGAGCGCCTGCGCCTGTCCCTGGCGCCGCCGTCACGCCGGATCCTGCGCGCTCACGGGCGCCGCGGGGGAGCGCGCAGGAGGAGGCCGCGCGCGCCATCGCGCGGCCCGCGCTTCACAGCACGTGCGGGAGCGGCAAGGCGAGCCCGGTGAGCGGCGGCATCTGACCGGCGCGCGCCAGCGCGTCGCCGTACACGGCGTCTCCGCTACGGAGGTCGCCGAGCCGGCGCGGCGCGAAGCGGATGTCGTCGAAGACCGCCGTGCAGCCGTCGCCTGCGGGCGACTGGGCCGAGAAGCCGACGGCGAGCTCCGCCGTGCTGCCCAGCGAGAAGCTGCGGACGAGGTGCCATGTCGTCCCGTCGGTGGAGGCGTGGAACGCGCACACCCGCCCGAGCCGCGAGACGCGCAGCCAGACATGATCCGCGTCGACCTCGAAGGATCGGCGGTCGTCCGACAGGCCGCGGGTCACCACGGAGACGACCGTCGGGGCGCCCTCCGGCGAGAGCTCGAAGCAGAGCTTCGCCCACGAGCGCTCGTGCGCCCAGAGGAGCAGTACGCCGGCGTCGCGCACCGCCGAGAAGCCCACCGTCACCCGCGCGCTGGCAAGGAAGTCCCCGTGCGGCGTCCCGAGCAAGCGCGGCGCGTTCAGCGCGCCCCGAGTGCGCTCCGGATCGAGGAACAGGTCGGTCTCGCCGCCCGCTGTGACGGTCAGGCTCGACGCTTTCCCGGCGCTCCAGCTCCTGGGCGGTACCTCCCAGCGGAGTGGTGTGGGCCACGGCGTTAGGTGCACAGGTTCACTCACCTCGTCTCCCTCCCCTGCATCGCGTCGATGGTACCGGAGTGTGCTCCTGTATTGTCGTGGAATCGTTTCGGTGTGTATGGAGGATCTCGCTTCTATGCGAATTACCGTCCTTCTGATCTCCTGCTGCTCGGTTGGAATCCTGGCGGGGTGCTTCACCTCGCGGAAGTCGCGGAAGGGACCGCCGGAGTTCCTGCTCGGCGCGAGGGCGGTGCAGACATCACCTGGTGGCGATCGTCACCGGGACGAGAACGCCAGCACCGGGGTCACCGGCACGGGCTACGTGGACGCCGCGGCCGCCCTCGCCGGTGCGGCCGGGTCGACCGTCGCAAACCGCGCGATCTACGACACTTGCTACGCGGCGTGTCCAACCGGGACGGCGTGCGACGCAGCCACGGGGATGTGTGTGCGGCAGCCCTGCGGGGGGAAATGCCCGGCCGACTACCGCTGCAAGGTCGTCGAGGGGAAGGAGGCCTGCGTCCTCGGCGAGCCCGACCGCGGCGTCGTGTCGCCGCCGGCCGCGCCCGGGGCGGGGGAGCTCGGGCCGGGAGCGGCGCCCGGGGATGCGCCGGGGCCGCGCGTCAACTGAGGAGCGGCGCCCCGCGCGCTCACCGCCCCTCGATCCGCCTCATCACCTCTGCATAGACCTCGCGCCGGTCCGGCCGAGCGCGGCCCAGCGCGTCCTTGAGCGCGGGGAGCGCCGGCGCGCCCACGTGCCCGAGCCCCTCCGCGGCCGCGCGGCGGACGACCGCGTGCGGGTGCAGGAGCAGGCCCACGATCGCGGGGAGCGCCGGCGGCCACGGCGCAAAGCAGAGGATCCGGATCGCCGAGCGGACCACGTCCGGCAGCGGATCCGAGAGGAGCGCGCACGTCGCGCGCAGGTAGGCGGCGCGATCGACCGCATCGCGGAGCAGCCGGTGCGCGTGGAGCCGCACCCGGGGGCGCCGATCGCCGAGCAGCTCCACGAGCAGCGCCGCGAGCTCCCCGTCGGGCGCCCCGGCCAGCGCCGAGAGCGCCCGGCGCGCCTGCTCCGCGTCCCCTGCGCGCGCGAGCCGCACGAGCTCCTTCCGCGCCGGACCTCGGTCGCTCGCCTCGGGCGCCTGTGGCTCCGGGCGCGCGCGCAGGGCCTCCAGCGCCCGCGCGTCCTCGGCCGCGCGTCCCCCTCCGGGCGGCCGGAGCGGGCCGTCGTCGAGCGACAGCCGCCCGGCCAGATCGGCGCGCCCCTCGGCGTGGAGGCGCTCCACCACGGCCTCGAGCTCCGGCGTCCGGAGCAGCCGCTCCCCCGCGACCAGATCGAGGTAGCCCCACGCCCCCTGCCGGAGGCGATCGACCAGCCGAGCCGCCCGCGCGTCGGGCGCGACGCGGCGGATCGCCTGGGCCGCCGCCGCGCGCGTCGCCGGCGCGCCCGACGCCCACCACGAGAGCAGCTGCGGGAACAGGCGCTCCGCTTCCGGCGGCATCAGCTGGGCCGCGAGGCGCGCCGCGCGCTCCCGGCGCGCCTCGTCGGCGGGGTCGCCCCGGAGCTCTTCCTCGGAGAGATCGAGCAGCGAGGGCGCCAGGGAGGGCAGCCCCGGGCGGTCGACGCCGTCCACGTCGCCGCGCAGGTAGGCCCGCAGCACGGCGGCGCGGGCGTCGGGCTCCGGCCATGAGAGGAGCGCGACGGCGGCCTTGCTCCGGAGCTCGGGCGCGGGCGCGGCCAGCATCGAGAGCAGGCGCTCGCGGAGCGCGGCCGAGCGCGGCTGGTCGAGATCGAACGGCCGGGGCACCCGCGCGTCGCCGCTCGGCGCGGCCGCCTGCTCGGCGAGGGTCCAGGGCGGCGCGCCGATCGGCTGGAGCGACTCCATCCAGTCGAGCAGCGCCGGCCGCGCCGGCTCGGCCGCGGCCGGGAACACCTCGATGAGCGCGGCGAGCTGCGCGCGCGAGCCGAGGCCGCCGCGCGGCCCCGCCCGGAGCGCCGCGAGCGCCGCCGGCTCCAGCGCCGCGGCCCGGAGCGCCGCCCGCCACGCGGCCGCGCCCCCGGGATCCTCGCCATCGCCCGCCTCGGCCGTCGCCCCGAACGCCTCGCGCAGGATCGCCGGCTCGGCCGTCCACGGATCGGCGGCGGCGCGCGCCATCGCGAGCGCCTGATCGACGTCGGCGCGCCCGAGGATCGCCCCGCACCGCCGCAGCAGCGCGAGCGGCGATCGGCGCGCCCCCGGCGCCGGCGCGAGCCCGCGCACGCGCGCCGCGACGCCGAGCGCCTCGGCGCGCGCGAGCTCGGGCGCCGCCTCCTCGAGCAGCGGGAGCAGCCCGTCGCGCAGATCGGCCGCCGCCGCGGCGAGCCCGTCGAGCAGCACCGCGGCGTGCCGGGCGTACAGGCGCGCCTCGACGGGCGACCACGGGGCGGTCGAGGCGCGGACGATCAGCCGGAGCGCCGCGTCGCGCAGCGCCGGCTCGTCCGCTGCCAGGCGGAGCCACTCCGGCGCGAGCTTCCGCAGGGCGGCGAGCCACCGCTGCGTCAGCGCCGCCTGCCGCTCCAGCAGGCGCCGCGCCGTCGCGTCGTCCCAGCCGTCGCGGGCGAGCGCGGCAGCGAGCGCGTCCGCGGCGCCTGCGGGCGCGTCCGCGGCGCCTGGGGGACGCGCGGCGCCCGGCCGCCCTCGCTCGCGGGCGGGGAGGCCGTGCGCCTCCTCCACGGCGAGCTCGTCGGCGGTCCCGGAGGCGAGGGCGATCTCGCCGTCGAGCACCCGCTCGAGCAGCCGCGCCGCCGCGGCCGATCCCTGGCGGAGCCCGCTCCGGATCGCCTGGGCCGACAGCTTGCCGCTCAGGGCGTCGAGCAGCCGGTCGCGGGCGCGCTCGTCCTCCGCGGCCCCGGCGGCGGCGAGGAGCGTCGCCTCGCAGGCCGGCCCGACGATCGCCCGCAGCGCGGCCTCGAGCGCCGCGCGCAGCCCCGGGTTGTCGTGGCGGCCGAGCCAGAAGACGAGCTTCGGCACGGCCTCGGGCCCGCCCGCCCGCGCCAGGGCCTCGGCCGCCGTCTTCTTGATGCTCATGTTCGGGTGATCGAGGCACGCGGCGATGGCGGGGCAGGCCCAGCGCGCCTCCATGCCCCCGAGCGCGCGCAGCGCCTGCCTCGCCGTCTGCACGTCGCCCGCGCCCGTGAGGAGCGTCAGGCTGGCCGAGAGCGCCTCGGCGCCGTCCTCGGCGAGCAGCGCGATCACGCGCTTGCGCACGCGGGGATCGCGGTGGCGCAGCAAGCGCGGGACGCGCGAGCGCGCGGCCTGACCGCGCGCCGAGCGCAGCAGGTCGACGAGGAGCGCGCGCTCGCCCGCGGACACGCCGGGTCGGTCGAGGAGATCGAGGGCGAGGCCCGCGAGCAGCGCGTCGCCGGCAGCGCTCTCGCTCGCGGCGTCGAGGAGGCAGACAGGCCGGATCTTCCGGCGCTGGTGGAGCCGCCGCCCGAGGCCGCGGATCGCCTCCGCGACATCGTCCGGGATCGCCGGCTCCGCGGGCCGCGCGGGGCCCCGGTCGAGGTCGCGATCGGGCGGCTCGGCTGGCCCGCCGGGGGCCCACGCCGCGGCGTGGTCCGCCGCGATCCGGAGCAGCAGATCGGCGATCGCCGGGAGCGCGCTCGCGTCGCCCGCGCGCGCGAGCGCCCTGAGCGCGTCCGCTGGCGTGCACCGCTTCACCGCGCGCTGGAGCACCGCGAGCTCCGCCGCCTCGGCCCCGGCGAGGTCGGCGGCGATCTCGGCCGGCAGGTCCCGGGGGTTCAGGCGGGCGACGAGCGCGCGCCGGTCCGCCGGATCCTCCGTCAGGTGCCAGAGCAGCGCCGCGGCGCGGTGGCGCTCGCCTCGGAGGTACGGCGCCATGGCCGCGCCTGCGCCGTCCTGGCCCAGCGCGGCCCGGAGCGCCTCCGCCGTGCGTGGGCCGCCGATCGCGGCGAGCGCCTCCAGGGCCGCGGCGGGCGCGCGCGGCAGGGCGGCGAGCACGTCGTCCTCCGCGGCCGCGTGGCGCAGGGCGCCCAGCGCGCGCAGGAGGGGCGCGGGCGAGGGCGCGTCGCGGAGCTTCTCGGCGAGCGCGTCGCCGAGCGGGAGATCCGCCGCGCCCTGCCGCGCCATGGCGACGATGATCTCGGCGCGGCGCGGCCAGCTCGCGTCGCCGCCCGGCGCCGCGGCGAGCGCCGACAGGAGCGCGCGCCGGCAGGTGAAGGCGATCGCCGCGACGTCCTCCGCGGCGATCGTGGGATCGGCGAGGGCGAGATCGAGCAGGGCCGCCGCGTGCTCCGGGGCGGGGAAGTGCCCGCGCCGGTGCAGCGCGCGCAGGCAGGCGATCGCGCTCGGGCCGAGCAGCAGCGGATCGCCCGCCGCGACGCTCAGGATGGCGCCGACGTCCTCGCGGGTCGCGTGCTCGCCGAGGAGCGTGAGCGCCCGCTGCCGGAGCCGCGGCGGCGCGTCCTCGCGGGAGACGAACGCGCGGAGCGCGGCGCCCTCGCCGTGGCGCGCCGCCGTCTCCAGCGCGGCGGCGGCCACCTCGGGGGCGCCGCCGAGGAGCTGCTCCAGGCGCGCGCCCGGGAGCGGCGCGCCGGCGAGGACGGCCCAGGGCGCGGCGAGCTCGCGGAGCGCGCCTGCGACGATCGCGGGCGCCGCCGCCTCGAGCAGCGCGGCGAGCACCCCGCGCGCCTGCTCGGGCGCGAGCAGCGCCGCGTGCAGGCAGCGCCGGGTGAGGTCGAGCGCCGCGGCCGCGAGGACCGGATCGCGGCGCGCCGCGAGCTCGGGGAGGAGCGCCTCGGGCGCGGGGATCTCGGCCGGATCGAGCGCGTGGAGCGCCTGGTAGAGGAGCTCGCCGGCGGGCTCGCCGCGGAGGGCCTCCGGCCGCGTGAGGATCTCGGTCCGGAGCCACGCGACGCGAACGGCGGCGGGGAGCGAGGCCTCGCGCCACGCCGGGAGGCGCTGATCCGGGAGGGAGGGCCACAGCTCGCGGTAGAGCCCGGCGAGGAGCAGCGCGACCTCCGGCGTCCTGTCCAGCGTGCGCAGCGTGCGCGGGAGCAGCGCCGCGAGCTCTCGCCGCCCTGCGCTGCCCTCGCGCCGGGCGGCGTGGGCCATCCACGTGAGCCCGAGGTACCGCACGCGCTCGTCCTCGTGCTCGACGAGCTGGCGGAGCATCTCCTTGCTGCAGCGCGCCTCGTCGACGTGCTCGGCGAGCCACCGCACGTCCGCGCGGCGGAGCGCCGCGGCGAACGTCTCGTCCAGGTGCACCATGGCGACGCCATCGTAGACCGGCGCGCGGCGGCGCGGCGCCGGAGTTACTCTGACGGCCTGCTCCCCGTCACGGCAGCGCGCGACAGATTGAGCAGCGCCTTTGCGCGCGAGTACGCGATGTACGGGTTGTCCGTGGAGCCGCCAAGATCGTCGGCGTCTTCCCCTGGGCCCTGCGCCCTCACCGGGAGCCAGAGGTAGTCGGGGTGCAGCTGCTTGCCGTTGATTCCGTTGACGAGGGCGGGGTTCCTGATCCACTCGCCGCCGATCACCGCCAGCCGATCGTCGAGCTCGAGCACGTAGTGGAGCTCCACGTTCATGACCGGGATGTTGCGCTGCGCGGGGGGCTGGAGGAGCTGCTCGGGGCTCACCTCGTCCGAGACCATCCCGTAGCGCCCGCTGACCCGGACGAAGCGCCTCGCGTACGGGTTGAACCGGTAATTGTAGCAATCCGCCCCCTGGAACCCGCCGTTACAGACGAGCCGCGCTGCCTCCTGCGCGCTCACCTCCGCCATCGTGTCGATGGCGAACGACGTGACCGGGTAGCTCCACACCTCGCGGTGCCAGGTGTAGTCGACGACGAACGCGCGCCGCGCCCGAGCGCTGGACGGCGAGCTGATGGAGCTTGCGCCCAGCCCGAGGAGGCCGGTCATGGCGATGTGCATCGTCCCGGGGTTCAGGTCGCGGCACGCCGGATCGACGGGCCTGCCATACTGATCGCGCTGGACGAGGTCCTCCCGCGCCTCGCAGCGCCGCCCGGACATCGTGGCCGAGTCGCTGTGGTACAGCTCGGTCATGAGCGCCTCGATATCGGCGGTGCGGAACAGGATGCACCCCGTCTCCACCGAAGCGCACGTGGTCACCTTGCCGCCCGAGAGCTTCACGCGGATATCGCGCTGCGGCGGCCCGCCGTCCTCGGCGACGACGTAGGCCGCCCAGCCGTTGCAGTGTCCCCACCAGTACTCCGGGGTCACCCCTTGATACAGGCCGTGGTTCCTCAGCTCCCAGTACGTCGTCGGCCCCGCCACGCGCGTCGCCCGGGGAGCGCGCAGCCCGTCAGCCCGGCCCACCCCCAAGGTGATTGCGCCCGCGGGCGCATCGAGGGACCGGCCCTGTCCCGCGTAGAACAGGAGATCGTACTTCTCGGCCGGCGAGAGATTGTCTGGATCGGACGTCAGATCGCCGTAGTCCTTGACCGCGGAGTTCCACCGGTCCGCGATGCCGTTCCTGTTTTGCGGCCACCACTGCGAGGCGAAGGGGCCCGTGGAGTGGCCTTGCAGCAGGCTCGAGTTCAGCGCCACGTACGACCCCCTGAGCTCCGGATGCAGGCTCGTGGGCAGGTTCGCGCCGTCGATGGCCTCTCGCGTCCCGGTCAGCGGGATGAGGAGCGTGTGCGAGCCGCCGAGGATCTGCCCGGTCTCCGGCGAGAAGCCGAGCACGTACGGAATCGATCCACCCTCGATGAAGCGCGGCGTCTCCGGCCGCGCGCCGCTCTGTATCTGCAGAGCGGCCACGCCTTCGCGTGGCGGCTCTTGCTGATCCAGGTCCATACAGCCCAGCGCGAGAACCGCTGAGCCCACCGCCATCGCCCCGATGCGTATTGTCATGACCGCTCCCCCCCGACGCCTACCCTGTGCCACCTGGGTCGCCGGTGTCTGCAGAGGTCAGGCCAGCGGAGAGGAGGATGCGTCGCGCAATCGATGCACGCGCGCGGTACGCACGCGCAGCCGTGCTGCAGTGAAGGTCTCGTTCGTCCTTTGCGTACTCCTCTGCGTACTCCTCTGCGCGCGGGCGCATGCGCTCCAGACGGCCGATGGTGCGCTCGCGCGCCTCTGGCCCGCGCACGGAGAGCGTCCACGGCGGGCTCTCGCCCGGGAGGGACTCCTGCGGCGTCACGTCCTCGTGCGAGCCGAGGTCGTGGCGGGCGAGCTCGGGTCCGGCGCGCCACGCCGGGCCCGGCGGACGGCGCGCCGCGCGCTGCACGCTGCGCCAGCGGACGCAACGTCGTCCTCGCGCCCTGGGCGGTTCTGTCGCCCGGTCACATCGCGGGCAGCCGATACCTCGGACGTGTCTCGACGCCGCGCCGTGCTGCGAGGCGCGCGAGGCGCGGTGCGCAGGGCGCGCAGGCAGACCGATGCGGCGCCGGCACGCATACGACCGAGCGCTCGAGCCCATCTGGCCGCGCCCTCGCGCCCGTTGACACCCTCATGAAACATAGATAAGTTCACCGTCGCACGTCGGCGGAAACGCCGGCGGAAGCCGACATCTTGAGCAGCGAAGCCGCTGCGCCTTCGGATCGCTCACCAGGCGGCCGTGGCAGGTCGGCAGGATCGACCGAGTCGGTCCAGTCGAAGGAAAGGGTTGACAGGTTCGAGGCAGGCCGTTAGAAGGCCCGCCCCGAGCTGAGGACCAGCAGCTGAGCAGCGGAGACGCTGCGGCTCTGGGCCGCTCGCCTGACCGGTCTAGGCCGGTCGGAGAGCAGGGCGACCGGGCGACTTCGGCGAGACTCCCTGGGAGTCCGTTCGAAGAGCCGGGTGACCGATCAGCCCGGTCAGCGAGTCGACCTTCTCGCTCAAGCTTCTCGAAAGAGGACGCGAGAGAAAGGGTTGACAGGTTCGAGGCAGGTCGTTAGAAAGCCCGCCCCGACCCGAACCGGTGGATCGAAACCGAGCAGCGGAAGCGTTGCCGGTCCAGGCCGTTCGGTTGGCTGTTGTGGATGTGAGCGGTTCTGACAAGTCGGCCTTCTCGAAAGAAAAGGTTGACAGATTCGAGGCAGGCGGTTAAAAAGCCCGCCCCGAAACGACGGAGCTGGAGAGTCGGCAAGCAAGGGCTTGTGTCTCTCTGGGCCGATCGAGGCCAGCCTCAGCGAGAGGCGAGCGGCGCGGCGAGGTGACCCGAGAGGGGAGCCACAGTCGAGCCGGCTCGGCCGGAGGCGGGCGCGGATTGCGGATGGTCGAGGTGAGCTTGTCTCTCCTCCTCG